>CP187939.1:112500-4912500 GCA_044772375.2 Bradyrhizobium sp. RDT10 | reverse complement strand
AGCGGCTCATGCGCGGCAGCTTTGATGCCGGAGTCCGCAACGCTTTCAATGCTTCCCACTGGGACGGCGTCAGGTCGTAGTCGAATTCTTCGTTCATGGTACCTCGGCATTCTTGCAGCGCTTGCCACAATTCTTGTGGTGCGTGATAGCGAGCGCACGTGAAATTCGTGCGACCGCAACGAGTCGGTATTTCGACAAGCGACGATGCGCTGTCACATCATCGTGTCATTGGAATCGATTGAATGTGTCGAGATCACACAGACGGCCGAATAAAAACGCCGGCGCAAAATTGCGTGAGTGCGGGGCGTCAAAAAGACCGCCCAATCGCCGCAACCCTTAAGAGAAAGTTACTAATCAATGGTAAACGTGTGGGCGGTAGTTCCGCTGCTGTAGGGCGGGCAAAGCGAAGCGTGCCCACCATTGCGAGCGGAATGTTCGATGGTGGGCACGGCGCGGTGCGCCTTTGCCCACCCTACGATTCTTTATCCCCGCCGCACGCTCGCGCCGCCATCGACCGGCAGCGTCACGCCGGTAATAAAATTCGCTTCATCGGATGCGAGAAACAGCGCGGCGTTGGCGACGTCCCAGCCGGTGCCCATCCTGTGGCGCAGCGGCACCTTGGCGTCGCGCTCGGCCTCGACCTCGGCGCGGCTCTTCTTGAACTCGCGCGCGCGGGTATCGACCGCCATCGGCGTGTTCATCAGCCCGGGCAGGATGACGTTGGCGCGGATGCCGTATTGCGCGTTCTGGTAAGCGAGCTGTTCGGTGAAGGCGATCATCGCCGATTTGGTCGCCTTGTAGGCCACATAGGGGTAGGTGGTGATCGCGGCCATCGACGAGATGTTGATGATCGCGCCGCTTTTTTGCGCCCGCATGATCGGGATCACGTGCTTGGCGGCCCACACGCAGCTCTTCAGATTGATCGCGACGCAGCGGTCGAACGCTTCCTCCGATATGTCGAGCAGCTCGGCGTCGCCGCCGGACAGGCTGACGCCGACATTGTTGTGCAGAATATCGATGCGGCCCCAGCGCGCTTGCGCGTCCGCCACCATCGCCTTGAGGTCGGCATTTTTGGTGACGTCGGCCCTGAACGTCGCCGCGGTGCCTTCCTTGGCGGCGATCATATCGACTGTCTCCTGGGCAGAGGCCAGATTGTGATCGACGCACAACACCTTGGCGCCTTCGCGCGCAAAGGTTAGCGCGGTGGCGCGGCCGTTGCCGATGCCCTCGCCGGGGCTCTGTCCAGCGCCGACGACGATGGCGACACGATCTTTCAGGCGCATCTCATTCCACTCCGGGATCGAGTACTGCTGCAGTACCTCTTTGTAGTAGGGTTCGTTGTCGATCTTCATCGTCGCCAGCACGCGGACCACGGCGCAGTAGAAGGCGATGGTGAGCACGAGGTCGACCATTTGCTCGTCGGAAAGCTCCTTTTGATCTCGGAGAAAGTCGCCTCCGACATCGCCAGCTCCCGCACCATCTCGCGGGCGCCGCGCAGGATCGCTTTTGCCAGCGGCTCGAGCTTGGAGGGCTTGCCCTCGGTCTCGGCCATCAGGCCTTCGATATCGTCGTCGGTAACGCCGAACTCTTTGCCGATCTTCACGTGATGGGTGAACTCGTATTCGGATTTTTCCATCCAGCCGACCTGGAGGATTGCGAGTTCACGCAGGCGCGGATCTAGCTTGCTGTTGAAGCGGATGTAGCCGCCGACGCCGTTGAAGGCGCGCGCCATGTCGGGCGAGTTCACCAACAGCTTGTGCAGGTTGGTGTTGCGCTTGAGCATGTCGCGGTATTCGGGAGCAACTTGGTCGGCTTCGAGGTAGGGCAGGCGGGCCATTTTGTTGTTGTCCTTGTTGGCGATAGCGGATCACGCTCACCTAGCCATAGAGCACTTTGTGCTCCTGATCATAATTGGCGTAGGAGTCTTTGATGCTCGCCATGTTCAGCAGCATGGTGGCGACCGGCTTGTCATCTGAAGCGAACACGGTCGTGCGCATCCATACGCTCTCGGTGCGGCGGCTGCCGCTTAGTGCAACCACTTCGCGCTCGGTGGTGTAAGTCTCTCCGACAAATAGCGGCCCGCGCAGGAGGCGGATTTCCTGATCCGCAAACAGCCCGACCGCGGGCCCGCGGACCGGCAGGCGATCTTCGCGGGCGCGGTACTGAAACAGCACGCTCAGCATCTCCATGGGAATGATCGCCCGGCCCCAGGGATTGAGCTCCTGCGAATAGTACGCCGAGGGCTCGGTGATAACCTTCAGCTTCTGCTTAAGCGAAAACGGATAGAGGTCGCCCATGTGCTGGTCGAAATCCATCTTCACCGTTTGCCGCGGTATCTTCATGCCGACCTTGAGGTCGGCGAGAATAACGGGATCGGCGAGCGGCTTCAGTTCGCCAAGCCGCCGGGAAAGCGCGGTTTCCGTCACATCACCGACGGAAGCGGTGCCGCGCAAGATCTCGGTGCCGTCGCGCTTGGTCATGCCGATCGCGCAAGTCCTCTGTCCCGGCTTCGGCTTTTCGATATTGGCCTGAACTTCTTCGCCCTCGAAGGCAGGGTTGCGGTAATGCGCCGACAGGCATCCGGTCTCGAACCAGGCCTGGCCCCAGATCCGCTCGCACAATGGCGCGAACTGGCTGAAATGGGTCGGGCCCTCGATGGTGCCGCCCTGAAACCCGAGCTTCTGCGCGGTCGCATCGTCGTGGATCGAGGCGTGGAGTCGTAGACCTGCGCGTGAAGCATCTGCCTGGGGCTCCGCCACGGCCCCACCAGCAAATTGCCGCTTTCCAATATCTCGGTCGTGAACGCCGCTTCTGTCATCCCCGGTCTCCTTTACTCCCAAGCGTTTCAAAGAAGCCGGATTTCGGCAAGAGCGATCCACAGGACAGGCGAGATATGCCGTGCGGCCATGGATTCACGCTGGGCACGCATAGCAAAACCGGTGCATTCTGTTCGTAATTAGACCGGTTCAAATAACCGGCGGAACGCGCGACGGGGAGCGGACGAATGGCGTTGATGGAAGTTGGTCTGGACGACAAGTATCGTCTGGACGCGAAACGGATTTTTCTGTCCGGTACCCAGGCGCTGGTCCGCCTTCCGATGTTGCAGCGCGAACGCGACCGCGCAGCGGGCCTCAACACCGCAGGTTTCATATCAGGCTACCGCGGCTCGCCGCTTGGCATGTACGACCACGCGCTGTGGCGCGCGAAATCCTTCCTCAAGCAGCATGACATCGAGTTCGCACCCGGTCTCAACGAGGACCTCGCGGCCACCGCCGTGTGGGGTAGCCAGCAGGTCGGCATGTTCCCCGGCGCCAAGGTCGATGGCGTATTCGGCATCTGGTACGGCAAGGGGCCCGGCGTCGATCGTTCCGTCGACGCGCTGAAGCACGCCAACTCGGCCGGCACCTCGCCGAACGGCGGCGTGATCGCGCTGGCCGGCGACGACCATGGCTGCCAGTCCTCAACGCTCGCCCATCAGAGCGAGCAGGTGTTCGCCGCCGCGCTGATGCCGGTCGTCAACCCGGCGACGCTGCAGGATTATCTCGATCTCGGCATTTGGGCTTTGCGCTGTCGCGCTACTCAAGTTGCTGGGTCGGCTTCAAGGCGATTTCCGAAACCGTTGAAAGCTCGGCTTCGATCGTCAGCGATCCCGACCGTATCAAGATCATCATGCCTGACGATTTCGAGATGCCGCCGGGCGGGCTTTCGATCCGTTGGCCGGACGCGCCGATGGAGCAGGAGCGGCGGCTGCACGGACCGAAGATGCAGGCAGTAGCCGCGTTCACCCGCGTTAATCGCTTCGATCGTATCGTGCTGGATCTCGAAGCCGGCGCGGCTTGGCATTATGGCAACCGGCAAGGCCTATCTCGATCTCCGGCAGGCGCTGGCCGACCTCGGCATTACCGACGCCGAGGCACAGGCGCTGGGATTGCGCATCTACAAGGTCGCGCTGACCTGGCCGCTGGAGGAAACCGGAGCAAAGGCGTTCGCGGAAGGGCTGCAGGATGTGCTTGTGGTCGAGGAGAAGCGCGGTTTCATCGAGGACCAGCTTCTGCGCATTCTTTATAATATGGATGCATCGAGGCGGCCTTCCGTGGTCGGCAAGCGTGACGAAACCGGCGCGCCACTGCTACCGAGCGAAGGCGAACTGACACCGACCATGGTGGCGGCAGCCGTCGTGGCGCGGTTGCGAAAACTCGGACATCGCAGCCCGGCGCTGGAGCAGCGTCTGGCGAAGCTCGAAGCATTCGACCGGCCGGCGGAAGGCGTTGGCGCCGCCAAACTGCAGCGCACGCCGTATTTCTGCTCGGGCTGCCCGCACAACACCTCGACCAAGATCCCCGAGGGCAGCCGCGCCATGGCCGGCATCGGCTGTCACGGCATGGCGCTGTCGGTGCCGAACCGCCGCACGCAGACGATCTCGCATATGGGCGCGGAAGGCGTCACCTGGATCGGGCAGGCGCCGTTCACCAATGAACAACACGTGTTCCAGAATTTGGGCGACGGCACTACACCCATTCCGGCCTGCTGGCGATCCGCGCAGCGGCGGCTTCCGGCGTCAACATCACCTACAAGATCCTCTATAACGACGCGGTCGCGATGACCGGCGGCCAGCCGGCCGAAGGTGGTTTGACCGTTTCGCAGATCGCGCACCAGGTTTCGGCGGAAGGCGCAAAACGCCTCGTCATCGTCTCCGACGATCCGGAGAAATACCCCAGCAATTACTTCCCATCAGGCGCGACTGTTCATCACCGCCGCGAACTCGACGCGGTGCAAAAGGAGCTGCGCGAGGTCAAGGGCCTCACGGTCCTGATCTATGACCAGACCTGTGCGGCGGAAAAGCGCCGCCGCCGCAAGCGCGGGCTCTATCCGGATCCGCCGAAGCGCGTCTTCATCAACGAGCGCGTCTGCGAGGGCTGCGGCGACTGCTCTTCTGTCTCCAACTGCGTCTCGGTGCAGCCGCTGGAGACCGAATTCGGCCGCAAGCGGCGGATCGACCAGTCGAACTGCAACAAGGACTTTTCCTGCATCGAGGGCTTTTGCCCGAGTTTTGTCACCGTGCATGGCGGCAAACTGAGGAAGGCCGATCGTGCCGCGGCCGATCCGTCCGCGCTGTTCGCCGATCTGCCGCTGCCGGCCGCGCCGGCGCTCGATGGCGCCTACAACATCCTCGTCACCGGGATCGGCGGCACCGGCGTCATCACCATTGGCGCGCTGCTCGGCATGGCCGCCCATGTCGAGGGTCTGGCATGCTCGACGCTGGACTTCACAGGGCTCTCGCAGAAGAACGGCGCGGTCATGAGCCACGTCCGCATCGCGCCCGAGGCGGATGATCTCGCCACCGTCCGCATCGCGCCGGGCGGCGCCAACCTCATTCTCGGCTGCGACATCGTGGTCGCCACCAGCATTCCCGCACTGAGCCGGGCCGAGCGCGGCGTGACGCGCGCGATCGTCAATGCCGACCTGTTGCCGACGGCAAGCTTCGTCATCAATCCCGACATCGATTTCGAGGCGGGGACGATGCGGAGTCGCTCAACGAGGCCGTCAGCGCCTCCGATCTCGACATCCTCGATGCCACCGGGCTTGCCACCGCGCTGATGGGCGACAGCATCGCCACCAACGCCTTCATGCTGGGCTTCGCGTTCCAGCGCGGCGCGATACCGCTTTCGCTGGAAGCGATCATGAAGGCGATCGACCTCAATGGCGCCGCGATCGAGATGAACAGGCTGGCGTTTTCCTGGGGCCGGCTCGCCGCGCACGATCTGCAGCGCGTCATCAGCGCGGCGCGCTTCAAGAGTTCGGGCGCGGCGCCGGTCCGGCGGACGCTCGACGAGAGCATCGCCTTCCGTGCAAAATTCCTGACCGAGTACCAGAACGAGGCCTATTCGAAGCGCTACCTGACGGAAGTCGCGCGCGTCCGCGCCGCGGAAGCCAAGGCCGCGCCGGGTTCGCATGAACTCACCGAGGCCTTCGCCAAGGGCCTGTTCAAGCTGATGGCCTACAAGGACGAGTACGAGGTCGCCCGGCTTTATTCCGATGGCGAGTTTGCCAGGGCGCTGAAGGAACAGTTCGACGGCGACGCGAGCGTCAAGGTCAGCCTCGCGCCACCGCTACTGGCGACGCGCGACAGGGCGACCGGCCACTTGCGCAAGCGCGAGTTCGGAAGCTGGATCTTCCGCGCCTTCGAACTCCTGACGCGGTTCAAGTTCCTGCGCGGCACGGCATTCGATCCGTTCGGCTACACGGCCGAGCGCCGGATGGAGCGGGCCTTGCCGGGTGAGTATTCCGCGATGATCTTGCGCCATCTCGACAAGGCGAAGCCGCATGACTGGCCGCATCTGGTGGCGCTGGCGAAGTCGGCAGAACTCGTTCGCGGCTACGGCCACATCAAGGAAGCCAATGTCGCGAAGTTCCGCGGAGAGTGCGCGCGGCTGGAAGCCGTGATCGGCCAGCCGGTGGCGCAGGCAGCCGAGTAGGTTCCGCTTATCCTGGCTGTGAACTTTTCCACAGCCAGGATCATTCACCAGTAACCCTGCGGGCAGGACCGGCTGGCATTGTCCGGCCGGCCGCCTACATGATGGCTGTTCTTCAGATTTTTGGTTGATTTCAGGAGGCCTTCGATGGTCCTGAAAAGCGCTTTTGCGGCAGCACTTTGCACGGGGCTCCTGATGTCAGGCAGCGCCGCGCTGGCAGACGAGTACCGTGCAGGTGAGCTCTTCGGCCTCGATCCTTCCCAAGCGTTGCTCTCGCCGAAGCGGCTCGGTCCGGAGACGCGGTTCGCCCCGGTCCGGATCGAGGCCAGATCCGATCGCAAAGTGGTAAAGACGGAGCGCGTGGTTGTGCCCCGGACCGCCGAGCGCAAAACGCGCGTTGTGCGGGAGCGCGTGGAGAAGCCCCGCGTTGTTCAGGCGCGCGCAGAGAAGCCGCGCGTTGCGGCCCGCACCAAGCTGGCGCGCCGTCACAGCAATCCGCTCGACGCGCAGGCGCGCGATACGCGGATCCAGACCTGGCCGTGCAAGTCCGGCGGCATCTGCGACTGGCAGCGATAGAGCTGGTTCGTAGGATGGGTAGAGCGAAGCGAAACCCATCAATCCTTGCGCAGAAGCATGATGGGTTTCGCTGCGCTCTACCCATCCTACGATTCCACGTCATCGACCTGTCGTAAAACCTTCGGCCTACATTCAAATTGCTCGGGCACACCTTCGTCGTGATTCGACGAGGGTGCTTCGATGCCGATTGCGATACGCGCCGGACAAGCTGTGAGCCGGCGTCAATTGCTGGTCCGCTCCGCGGCAACATTCGCCGTTGCCGGTCTCGGCAGCCTCGCCAGACCTTACCTCAGCCGCGCCGCGGATCGGCCTCATATCACGAGCGGCATTCAATCGGGCGACGTCTCGGCTGACTCCGCGGTGATCTGGGCACGCGCCGACCGCACCGCCCGGATGCAGGTGGAATGTTCTGTTGTCGAGAGTTTCAAGACGATCCTTCGCTTCGTTACCGCCGATGCCCTGCCGGACAGCGACTTCGTCTCAAAAGTTCTGCTCGATGGCCTGCCGGCGGGGCAGGATATTTTCTATCGCGTGCGCTTCGACGATATCAGCGAGAGCGGCATCGAAGGCGAGACGCAGGTCGGGCATTTCCGCACCGCGCCCACCGCGCGAAGCAACATTTCGTTCGTGTGGTCGGGCGATACCGCTGGCCAAGGCTGGGGCATCGATCCCTCGCGCGGCGGCATGCGGACCTACCGCACCATGCTCGGCAACCGTCCGGACTTCTTCATCCATTCCGGCGATCACATCTATGCCGATTGCCCGGTGGAACGTGAACTGAAACTGCCCAACGGCGAGATCTGGCGAAACATCGTTACCGAACAGAAATCCGTGGTGGCGCACAGCCTCGAACAGTTTCGCGCCAACTACAAATATAATCTGCTCGACGACAATCTGCGCGCCTTCAACGCTGAGGTGCCGATGTTCGCGCAATGGGACGATCACGAGGTCACCAACGACTGGGCGCCGATCGGCACCGCCGACGAGACCGGCTACGCCGAGGACGGCAGTTCGCTTCTGGTCGCGCGGGCGCGCCGTGCGTTCCATGAATTCATGCCGATGCGGGTGACGCCCGCCCAGGACGGCCGGATCTATCGCAAGATCGCTTACGGTCCGCTGCTCGACGTCTTCATGATCGACATGCGCAGTTACCGCGATTCCACCTTTAACAACCGCGACGACCAGAGCGAGACCTGCATTCTGGGCGCAACGCAACTGGCCTGGCTGAAGCGCGAACTGGTGGCGTCCGATGCAACCTGGAAAGTGATCGCCGCCGACATGCCGATCGGCCTGGTCAGCGAGGATGCCATTGCCCTCGGCGACGGCCCGCCGGAACGGCGCGAGCACGAGATTGCCGATCTGCTGTCGTTCATGAAGCGCGCCGGCATCCGCAACATGGTGTGGCTGACCGCTGACATGCACTACACGGCCGCGCATTATTACGATCCGAACCGCGCGGCCTATCAGGATTTCGAACCGTTCTGGGAGTTCGTCTCCGGCCCGCTGCATGCGGGCACCTGGGCGCCGGCCCCGCTCGACAATACGTTCGGGCCGAAAGCGATGTTCCAGAAGGGCTGCAGCGCGGAGCAGGGCGAAAATCTCGCACCGTGTTTCGGCCTGCAGTTTTTCGGCCGCGTCGATATCGACGGCAAGACCGACGTGATGACCGTGACGTTGAAAGACGTCGACAATCGCGACCTCTGGTCGGTCGATATCGAGCCCCGCCCGGATGCGCGGCCCGGCCGGATCATGGCGCAGCATATCTGACGCGTTCGATCGGGAGACCATAGGCACGGAATCCCGCCCAACCTTCCATGTTCGCGCCGCATAGTCTGGATAGGTTTTGCCTTGCCGACGCGTGGGGCAAAATCGCATCTGGAAGTTGCATATTATTTCTTGAAGGAGGCGTTGCGGTGGCGCACAATTCGCCTGTCCCTCCCGACCGGAGCGCTGCCATGCTTGTCGCCGAGAGCGAGCGCCTGACGCGGATCGCCAAGATGGCCGTCGAGTCGATCGGCGCGAATTGGGAATGACATAGCAGGGGCCGAAGCCAGCCGACGAACTCGGCCGCGTGGCGTGCAAAGTATTGGGGAGGGCAAAGTGATGAGTGCCGATCCGCTCCGCGTGGCCTGTATCGGGATGGGGTGGTGGTCCGACGTCCTGGCGGATGCCATCCAGCGCTCGGGCAAGCTCGAGATCCGCAGCTGCTGCACCCGGTCCAATGAAAAACGCAGGAATTTCGCGGCAAAATACCGCTGCCGGCCGGCCGCGAGCTACGAGGCGATGCTGGCCGATGCCGAGATCGAGGCGATCATCAACACGACGCCGAACGATGTGCATCTGGCGACGGCCTGCGCGGCAGCAGCCGCCGGCAAGCACGTCTTTCTGGACAAGCCGATCGCCAACAGCATCTCCGACGGCCGCGCCATCACCGAGGCCTGTCGCAAGGCCGGCGTGGTCCTGGCGCTCGGCTATCAGCGGCGGCGCGAGAGCCATTTTCGCTACCTCAGGCAGCAGATCGAAGCCGGCCGGTTCGGCAAGCTCGTCAACGCCGAGGCGAACATCAGCCGCGATCGCCTCGGCAAGGTCGATCTCACCTCCTGGCGCTACCAGGCCGCGGGCATGCCGGGCGGCGTGATGCTGCAGATCGGGATCCACTACATCGACGTGCTCGCCTACCTGATCGGGCCGATCCAGGCGGTACGCGCACAGTCGGCGCAACTGGTGCTGCCCGGCGACAATCCGGATGTCGCGAGCCTGATCTTGCAGCATGAGAACGGCGCGCTTTCGACGCTGAACGCAAGCTACGCCTCGGCGTCCGAGTACTACCTGATGAATGTCTACGGCAAGGACATGACCGCGTTCTACGATTTGCACAATGGGCTCCGGCTGCTCAAGCGCGGTGAAAACCAACCGGTCGCGGTACCATGCCCGAGCAACGATACCCTGGTCGAGGAACTCGAGGAGTTTGCTGCGGCGGCCCGCGGGCAGCGCCGGCACGAGGTCGGGGGCGAGGAGGCGACGAGATCGCTCGCCGTGGTGCGCGCCGGCATTCTCTCGGCGCGTGAGGGGCGTCCGGTCGAGATTGCCCAGATATTGAACGGTGACGGAAACTTGTGACCGCGCAGCAGCACGGACAGGAGTGCGCGTTATGAAACCTGGCACGTTGGTCTGGAAAGCTTGCGCGGCTGCGATGCTATTGGCCGGCATCGCCGGGGAGGTCGGCGCGCAGGATTACCCCTCCAGGGCGATCACGGTGGTCGTGCCGTTCCCTCCCGGAGGCGCCAGCGACGTCGTTGCGCGCATTGTCACCAACCAGATGTCGAAGATCCTCGGACAATCCATCATCATCGAGAATGTCAGCGGCGCCGGCGGCACGGTCGGCAGCGGGCGCGTCGCGGCTGCCGCACCCGACGGCTACACCCTGCTTGCCGCGGCGATGGGCTCGCATGTGGCGGCGCCGGTGCTCACGCCGAATCTCAAATACGATCCCGTTGCCGATTTCGTGCCGATCGGCATCACCGCCCACTCTCCGGCAGTCATTATCGCGCGGAAGGATTTCCCGGCAAAGGACCTCAAGGAATTCGTCGCGGCCCTCCGGCAACGAGGTGATGCGGTGAAGCAGGCCCATGGCGGCGTCGGCGCGTCGTCGCATATGGCGTGTATGCTGTTCACTGCGGAAATCGGCGCGAAGCCGGCGCTCGTTGCCTATCGCGGTTCAGGCCCGGCATTGAACGATCTGGTCGGGGGTCACGTCGACTTCATGTGCGAGCAGTCGGTCAGCGTGGCGGAGTCGGTTTTGGCCGGCTCGGTCAAGGCCTTCGCGGCCTCTGCTGCGAAACGCCTCGAAACGCTGCCTGACGTTCCGACCGCCAGGGAAGCCGGCATCAACTACGAGATGAGCGTCTGGGCCGGACTGTTTGCGCCGAAGGGCGTTTCGCCCGAAATCGTCGCTAGGCTTTCCGATGCGCTCGACCGGGCGCTTGATGAGGCTGTCGTGCGCGAGCGCATTGCCCAGCTCGGTGGCTCGATACCGCCAAAGGACGAACGCAGCCCGGCTGCATTCGATCGCTTTGTTCGATCCGAGATCGCACGCTGGGCACCCATTCTTGCTGCGGCCGGAACCGGGAAGTGAAGGTCGTGCGCTACATCCCCCTGATCCTGATTGCTCCGCACCTTGCACGCGGGCGATTTCAATAGCGGTCAGTTTCGCTCAGTGAAATAGCCGGTTCATGCGTCTTTCGCCGCGCGCCACCACGGCCTTGCCGAAGGACAGGCGTTGTGTAAATCCCGGCTCCGGGCCGGCTTGCGGGGGTAATTCTTTTCCGTCCGCCGGAATTCGGGTTTTCGCTACACACGGGCTGGGCTCCAGTCCATACTGGCCGTATCAAAGGGAGGTCTACCAAATGCGTGAAGCTGTCATCGTTTCCTATGCACGTACCGGGCTGGCGAAGTCCGGCCGCGGCGGATTCAACATCACCCCGCCGATGTCGATGGCGGCCCACGCCATCAAGCACGCCGTCGAGCGCGCCGGCGTCGACAAGGACTATGTCGAGGACTGCTATCTCGGCAATTGCGCGCATGGCGCGCCGAATATCGGCCGTCAGGCCGCGTTGCTCGCCGGCATGCCGAAGTCGACCGCCGGCGTGTCGGTGAACCGTTTCTGTTCGTCGGGACTGCAGACCATTGCCATGGCCGCCAACTCGATCCGCTCCGATGGTGCCGACTGCATCGTGGCCGGCGGCGTCGAGAGCATCTCGATTCCCGGCGGCGGCTCGCCCAAGGAATCGATCGATCCTGATTTGCTCAAGGCTGCGCCCGACATCTTCATGGCGATGATCGACACCGCCGATATCGTCGCCGAGCGCTACAAGCTCAGCCGCGAATATCAGGACGAGTACTCGCTGGAATCGCAGCGCCGCATGGCGGCCGCCCAGCAGGCCAACAAGTTCAAGGACGAAATCGTCCCGATGAAGACCAAGA
Source organism: Bradyrhizobium sp. RDT10 (assembly GCA_044772375.2). GTDB lineage: Bacteria > Pseudomonadota > Alphaproteobacteria > Rhizobiales > Xanthobacteraceae > Bradyrhizobium. Next base: position 4,900,468 of record CP187939.1, on the reverse strand, counting down.
TGAAGGTGGTCGACAAGGCGACCAAAGCGGAAAGCATCGTCGACTACACCGTCGATCGCGACGAGTGCAACCGCCCCGAGACCACCATGGAAGGCCTCGCCAAGCTCGAGCCGGTCAAGGGCCCCGGCAAATACGTCACCGCCGGCAACGCCAGCCAGCTCTCGGACGGTGCGGCGGCGGTGGTTCTGATGGAAGCCAAGGACGCCGAGAAGCGCGGCCTCAACCCGATGGGCCGTTTCGTCGCCTGGGCGGCGGCGGGCTGCGAGCCGGACGAGATGGGCATCGGCCCGATCTACGCCGTGCCAAAACTGTTGAAGCGCCACGGCCTGAAGATCGACGACATCGATCTCTGGGAGCTCAACGAAGCCTTCGCCAGCCAGTGCCTCTATTCGCGCGACAAGCTCGGCATCGATCCCGAGAAATACAACGTCAACGGCGGCTCGATCGCGATCGGCCATCCTTTCGGCATGACCGGTGCGCGTCTCACCGGCCACATCCTGCAGGAAGGCCGCCGGCGCAAGGCCAAGTGGGGCGTCGTCACGATGTGCATCGGCGGCGGCCAGGGCGGCGCGGGCCTGTTCGAAATCTACAGCTGAGATTTTCAGGCGCTCGTAACAAAGAAAATGGCTCCGCGAGGAGCCATTTTCCGTTTTGAGACTTCAAACTCGGTAGCCGATCTCTCGGCGCACATTGCCCACGCAGAGGACGTCGGCGCGATCATTCATTTTGCGTGGGCCGATTGCGACGCGCGTCTGCTTGCGCAACGGCGGCACCGGGCGCATCATCGCCCAATAAAAATCACATTTGGGGAGAGCGCCATGAACCGGTTTTCACGCCGTGACTTTCTTAAAGCGACAGGAGCAGCCGCCGCTGCGATGTCCGGAAGTGCCCATGCCGCGATGGGACCGAACGACAAGTTCGACCTCGTGATCAAGGGCGGGGACGCGCTGGATCCCAGCCAGTCGCTGCGCGGCAAGCGCGACATCGGTATTCGCTGGGGCGTGATCGAGGCGGTCGAGAACGAGATTCCCGCCGCCCGTGCCGCCAAGACCATCGACGCCTCAGGCAAGCTGGTGACGCCCGGCCTGATCGATCTGCATTCCCATGTCTACCCCTACGGCTCGGCGATCGGCATTCCTGCCGACGAGCTGGTGCAGGCGCAGGCCACCACCACGGTGGTGTCGGCGGGCGATGCTGGCGTCAACAATCTGGCGGCGCTGCGCCGCTACATCGTGGCGCAATCGCGGGCGCGGATTTACGCCTTCGTCCACATCGCCAACAACGGCCTGTCCGGCTTCCCGGTCGCCGAGCTCTACAACATCGATTACGCGCAAGTGGAAGCCTGCGCGATGGCGCTGGCCGAAAATCCGGATTTCCTGCTCGGCGTGAAGGTTCGAATGTCGGAGAACGTGATCGCCAAGCACGGCCTGGAGCCGCTGAAGCGTTCGATCAAGGCCTGCGAAATGTGCGGCTGGCCGGCCAAGATGATGGTGCATATCGGCGGCGTCGAGACCAGGGAGCTGATGTCGCAGATACTCGACCTGATGCGGCCGGGCGACGTGCTCACGCACGCCTATTCCGGCGCGCCGAACATTGGCGGCGCCTTCACCAACATCGTGCAGGACGGAAAACTGTTGCCGGCGGCGCTGTCCGCCAAGCAGCGCGGCGTGATGTTCGATGTTGGCCATGGCGGCGGCAGTTTCGATTTCACGGTGGCGGAGGTGGCGCTTCCCGGCGGCTGCACGCCGGACACGATCTCCTCCGACATCCACGTCTTCTCCGGCAATTCGCCGGGCATGCCTTACTTGCCGAACGTCATGAGCAAGTTCATCACGCTCGGCCTTTCGCTGGAGCAGGTGGTGGCGGCGGCGACCGTGACGCCTGCGAAAATCATCAACCGTGCGCCGAAGATCGGCACGCTGCAGATTGGCGCGCCCGGCGACGTCGCGATCATGGAGCTGGTGGAAGGGCAGACTTCGTTCGTCGATACCCGCAACAACAAGCGCGAGGGCAAGCTGCTGCTTAAACCCGTGCAGACCGTGATCAACGGCGTACCGTTCGGCCGGCCCTATCAGGCGCCGTTCGCGGTGCGGTAGCTGGTCAGCTTGATGGCCGCTGCGTGCGGCTATCGCCGATGATGTCGGCGATGACGGCGCCCATCACCAGGGCGCCGCCGACGAGGACCCGCAGCGTGGGAACCTCGCCAAATCCCACCCATACCCAGAACGGCATCAGCGGCGTCTCCAGCGTCGAGATCAGGGCGGCCTGGCCTGACGGTAGCAGGCGCGAGCCGAGGAAGAACAGTGTGAGGCCCAGCGCGACCTGAAAGCATCCGAACATCGCGAGAATGAACAGGTCGAACCCGGTTATCCCGACTATTCCGTGGGCGAAGGGAATGCTGATGATGCTGCCCAGGATGTTCGACATCGCTGCGGCGGCGACCATCGATGTATTCCTGTGCCGACGTACCATGACTGTCATCGCAGCGATCGCCAGCGCCATGACGCAGGCGAGGGCGATGCCGAGGATGTCGGAGTCCGTGCGTGCGCTGCCGACGATGATCATGACGCCGCAGAGCGCCACGATGCTCGCCAGCATGGTTCGCAGGTGGGGGACTTCCCGCAGCCATACCCAGGCCAGCGCAGCCGCTAGGAAGGGGCCCGTTGCGATGATGATGGCTACATTGGATACGTTCGTGAGCTGCAGCGAAGGGATGAATGCGATCATCGCCAATGTCGAAAACGACGCGACAAGCCAGCCGTTTTTGTCCATCCTGGTCAGATCCCGCAGGCCGGCCCGACCTTGCAACAGCACCATCAAGACCACGATCATGCCGCCGCCGAACAATCCGCGCCAGAACAGGATGGTCCAGGAGTCATAGGGAAGCAGCCGTGTAAAGAACGGCGCCGTGCTCCAGGCAATGGCGGCGGCGACGACGAGGGCAATGCCTAAGCGTTGCTGGGAGCGCACCTCCGCCATCAGGCAATCAACCCGGACCCAGGTTGATGCTACGGCCGACGAGCTTGTCGACGAGGTGCGCGGGATTGTCAGGGATGGCGTCGCCCCGCCAGGCGACGTGCTGATCGGTGCGCGTCAGAATCAGTTTGTAGTCGCTGGGCGGTCGCGCTGGGGGAATATCGACGATGTTGAACGGCACGCCGTTGCTGCGCATCGCATCGGCCAATGGCGCAACCGCAACATCGGAATCGTAACGCACCAGCGTGTAGCCCGGCCCGAGCGCATCATAGACCGGCCGTCCATCGGCGAGCTTCGCGAACGGAAGCCGGCATCCCGGCGTCGAGGACGGCGTGAAATCCGCCATCGTAAAACCCGGCTGCTCGTCGCCATCATAGGCGATGATCGGGGAGCGATCGTAGAAATAGCCGAAGTTGAGGCCGGCGCAGCAGTATTGCTGCACGTTCAAATCATAGGCGGCTTGCCCCACTTGCTTGCGAACGGCGTCGCCCTCCGGCCCCGGCTGTTCGATTGCATCGGGAACGGTGCGACGCTGGCTCAACACCTTGCCTGCCATATCCATGGCAAAGCGCGACACCTGTTCGGTGATGGGAAGGCGCTCGGCCTCATAGGCATCGAGGATGGCGATGTCGGCCCATCCTTCCAAATAGGCGGCGAGCAGCCATGCCAGGTTGGTCGCATCCGCGATCCCGGCATTCATGCCGTAGCCGGCATAGGGCATCCACAAATGCGCGGCGTCGCCGCAGATGAACGCGCGCCCCTTGCGAAACCGGTCGGCGACAAGGCGGCGGCCGACCCAGTCTTCCTTGCTCAGCACCTCGTATTCGAAATCGGGACCGACGCCGAGGATGGCGCGGATCGAGGCGTCGCGATCGACGGATTCGAAGGTCTCGTCTTCGCGGTTGAGGTGATTGTGGATCAGCCATTTCTCCCGGCCGTCGATCGCAACCACCGTGCCGCAGCGCCGCGGATTGAGCGCCAGCGTCATCCAGGCGGGCCGGTCCAGCAGGGCGAGCAGGCCGGGCGCGTGTATATAGGTCGATTGCACGCGCTGGATGATCGGCGTTCCCTGCAGATTGGCCTCGATTGCCTTGCGAACCAGCGAACGCGCGCCGTCGCAGCCCACGATGAAATCGGCATGAATCTGCAAGGCGGTTCCGGTGTTGAGGTTGCGGACGGTCGCAACGATGCCGTCATTGCCTTCGGTGAAATCCTCGAACGCGGTGCGGTTCAGGATCTGAAGCCCGTCGATGGAAGCGGCGTGCGCGAACAGCACGGGTTCCATGTAGATCTGATTGATGCGGTGCGGCGGCTCGGCCGTCGGCCAATCGGTATCCGGCCCGCCGGTGGCGGTATAGCGATCGCGCCGGCAGGGAATCAGGATGCGCGAAAGCTCGATGCCTGTTGCTGTCGTGCGGTAGGAGCAGTCGTTCGGATAATCGGCCGGCAGGCCGGTGTCGCGCAGCTTCTGCGCCAGCCCGAGCCTGCGGAAGATTTCCATCGAACGCGACGAGACGTGGTTGCATTTCACGCTCGGCGGCTCACCGGCGGCGCGTGTTTCCACGACGCTTACGGATATTCCCCGCGTTGCGAGGTCCATTGCTAGCGTGAGTCCGACCGGACCGCCTCCGACCACCAGAACGCTTGTCTTCACCATGTCGCTTGCTGCCAAATCGCTTGCTGCCAGATCGCTTGCTGGGTTGGGACGATCATGCATAACTAAGCGCCATAGAGATCATCAGGGGACCCAAAATGTTTCCGTCGATCCGGCAAGGCATGATCCATGCCCTTATTGTTGTTTTGTCGCTATCGTTGTCGGCGATTGAAGCAGCAAACGCATATCCTGATCAACCGATCAAGATCATCGTGTCGTTTCCGCCCGGCGGCAGTGCCGATATCGTGATCCGCGCCCTGCAGCCGTTGTTGTCGGAATCGCTGCGTCAGCCAATCGTCATCGAGAACAGGGCAGGGGCGGGCGGCAATATCGGGATCGGCGCCGTGGCGCAGGCCGCGCCGGATGGTTACACGCTCGGCGTGGCGGCAGCCGGCGTGCTTACCGTCAATCCCCACCTCAATCGCGCGGCGATGTCGTTCGATCCGGCCAAGGATCTGGCGCCGGTCACGCTGCTGGCGAAAATCCCGTTCGTGCTGGTGTCCTCGCAGCAGTCGGCCATTGCCTCGGTCGCAGACCTCATCGCCAAGGCCAAGGCGCAACCGCAGGGCCTGTCGATCGGCCATGGCGGCAACGGCACGGCGATGCACCTCACCTCAGCCTTGTTCGCGCAAAAGGCCGGTGTCGGAATTCAATTGATCGCCTATCGCGGCACCGCGCCGGCTACAACGGACGTTCTTGCCGGACACGTTCCGCTGGCGGTGCTGGATATTCCCGCATCCAGGCAATTGATCGGCGACGGCAAGCTGAAGGCGCTCGGGGTCTCCGCCGCCAAGCGCGTCGTGTTCCTGCCCGACGTTCCCACGCTGGCGGAGCAGGGCCTGAGCGGATTCGAATCCGTCGGCTGGTTTGGGATCGTCGTGCCTGCCGGCACGCCGCCCGCGATCATCAGCACATTGAATGCCGCCTTTGTGAAGGCGTTGAGCGATCCTGCCGCGATCGAGAAAATCCGCGTTCTCGGCGCCGAACCCGCACCGACCTCGCCCGAGGCTTTTGCAAAATTTATCCAAAGTGAAAGCGCGAAATGGGGAAGCTAATCGCCGAGGCCGGGATCAAGGCGGAGTAGAACGCCGGCCACCGGGGCTCCGGCCGATCGATCAAGATCAAATTGGGCAGTGGCTGATGCCATTTGATCCCGATCAATGCGCCAGCCTTTCTGCCGGGTGACGATGCCACGCAGAAGGATCGAACGTGGCACACCGCGAAGGCCTATCCCAAAGCATGGCGCCGACCGACCGTCCGGTTCGGCCGATCCCGTATGACGAGGACGGGCGGCTGCCTCACGAGAGCGAATTTCTCACCCAACTCGGGGACCGGCTGCGCGAAATGCGTGCGCTCCATGGCATGTCGCGCCGCGAACTTGCGCGCCGGGCCGGCATGTCCGAGCGCTACGTGGCCCAGATCGAGGCGGGCAAGGGCAACGTCTCGATCGTGCGGCTGCTGCGGATCGCGCTGGTGTTCCGCTGCGAATAGCGTTGCGTGCGACAGGTTGAGCCCCCGAGCGCGCTAGCTCCGCGCCCGCTTCTCCACATTCGCAATTCGCTCCGGCACGCCAAATTCCTTGCGGCAGACTTCGGCGAGCACGGCAACACCCTCGCGGATCTGCTCATGCGAGGGGCTGGCAAAGCACAGCCGCAAGCGGCTGCCGGCATAGGCCTTGTCGGTCGACCATTCCGGCCCGGGATTGATCGCGACGCCGGCGGCAAGCGCAGTCTGATAGAGCTTTAGCGTGTCGACATTGTCGGGGAGTTTCACCCACAGGAAGATGCCGCCCTCGGGCGCCTCGAACTCGGCTGCGGTGCCGAACTGCTCGTTGAGCGCCTCCATCAGCGTGTCGAGCTTGGCGCGCAGGCCGCGCGTCAACTTCGGCACATGGGTGGAAAAATGCGGTGCGCAATATTCCGCCAGCACCATCTGCTCCAGCGCGCCGCTTCCGGCGTCAGTCTTCAGCGCCAGCATCCGCGACATCATTTCCCAGGGCGCCACGATGAAGCCGACGCGCAATGCGGGCGCGATCGATTTCGAGAACGAGCCGATGTGAATGACGCCGCCATGCTGGCTCATCGCGTAGATCGCGAGCGGGCGTTCGCCGCTCCAGATCAGATCGGCGTAGCAATCGTCCTCGAAAACAGGCACGCCATATTGCTGCGACAGTTTCAGCATCTCCGCGCGCCGCGCCAGCGGCATGATTGACCCGGTCGGGTTCTGCACGGTCGGGATGGTGTAGATGTATTTCGGCGTGATGCCGCGGCTCTTGTGGTCGGCGAGCGCGGCCGCCAATGCGTCCATCCGCATGCCCTGGTCATCAAGCGGAATGCCGACCGCCGTGACGCCGAGCCGCGTCAGCCGGGTCAGCGCGCCCTGATAGGTCTCCTGTTCGACCAGCACGGTATCGCCGCGCGCCAGCAGCGTGTTGTTGACGAGATCGAGCGCCTGCAGCGAGCCTGAAACGATCAGGATGTCGTCGGCGCTGCAGGCGATGCCTGCGTCGCGCTTGAGTTTCGTGGTGAGGAATTCGCGCAGGGGCCGATAGCCCTGCGGACCGCTGGCAAGCCCGTAGGTCGCAAGCGTCTTGCCCTCGCGCTTGAGCACGGCACTGACCGCGGCGATCAGGCCGTCGACCGGAACCTGGTCCGGATCGTTGTTGCCGCCGACGAAGCTGTATTTGGCGAGACCGGTCCACCGCGCTGCCGGCGCCGGCAATCCGGCTGGCAGCAAGGGCGCAAAGTCGAAGGGGTTGCGGTAGACATGGATATTCACTCCCGTTTTGTTTTCGTTGAGAAGGCCGCCCGCGGCCTTCCGGCAGGCTAGTTCTTGATGATCTTGATCGGCCGCCCCCGGCTGATAAACGCATAGTGCCCGGCGCCACCCGATACGGCCAGGTTTTCCGCAGGCACCGCGGCGAGGAGGCGGCGAAATTCTGCTCGATGGTCCCGGTGTGCGCGCTTGCGGCGGGGAATATAGTATCGACAGCGCGGCCAGAATCGCGAAAAAAGCTCCCATTCTATGACTGTGACACATTGCTTGTTTGACCCCCGCGCCGGGACCTCTAGGTTGGGGTGGGGGCAAGATCGGACCTATGCACGAGCTTATTCGCGATATCACCTTATGCATCCTGTTCGCCTGGGTGCTCGGCCTGTTGGCGCATTTTTCCCGGCAGCCGCTGATCCTGGCCTACCTTATCGCAGGGTTCTTCATTGGTCCATTCTGCATGAAATGGGTCAAGTCCGATGATTCGATCACCGTCATCTCCGAACTCGGCCTGATTTTCATGCTGTTCATGATCGGGCTGGAAATCGACTTGAAGAAGATCGTGCGCGCCGGCAAGGTCATCCTGTTCGCCGCCGGCGGGCAATTGATCGGCGGCGTCCTGCTCGGAATATTGTTCTTTATCGGGATCGGCCTGTCGATGGGCAGCGGCCATTTCGACGCGTTATACCTCTGCGTCGCCTGCGCGCTGTCGAGCACGGTGATCATCGTCAAGGTATTGTACGAGAAGCGCGAGCTCGACACGCTGCCCGGACGCATCACGCTCGGTGTGCTGGTGCTGCAGGACATCTTCGCGATCCTGTTCCTGGCGGTGCAGCCGAGCCTCGACAATCTGCAGGTCAGCGTGATCCTGATCTCGATCGGCCGGGTCGGCGTGCTGGTGGCGACCGCGCTCGTGCTGAGCCGTTACGTGCTGCCTTGGCTGTTTCACCACATCGCGCGCCGGCCGGAACTGATTTTGCTGGGCGCGCTGGCCTGGTGCTTCCTGATCGGCGAGATCGCCGAAAAGCTGCATCTGTCGCGCGAGATGGGCGCGCTGGTGGCGGGCGTGTCGCTCTCGACGTTCCCCTATGCGCTCGACGTCACCGCCAAGGTGACGACGCTGCGCGACTTCTTCATCACGCTGTTCTTCGTCTCGCTCGGCATGACGATCCCGATTCCCGGAGCGTCGGTGATTGGGCTGGCGCTGATGATTGCCGCCTTCACGGTCGTCAGCCGCGTGGTGACGACGTTCGCGCCGCTCTACCTGATGAAGCAGGGCCTGCGCGCCAGCCTGTTGCCGGCGATCAATTTGGCGCAGATCTCGGAATTCTCGCTGGTCGTGATCCAGACCGGCGTTGCGGCGCGCCATATCAGCACCGAGACGTCGAGCGCGGCGTCGTTCGCCTTCGTGGTGCTGGCGGTGTTGAGCACCTTCGTCATGGGCCGCAGCGACCAGGTCACGCGCGGTCTCATTGGCCCCCTGAAGCGGATGGGCTTGCGCGATCTCGATCACAAGCACGAAGCCGCCGGAGAGGAGGGCGGGCATGGGGAGGCGCGCCGGATCGTCATTCTCGGTTTCTTCCGCGCCGCCAGCGCGCTGTTGAGCGAGATCGAGCGGCGCAGTCCGGCGGTTCTCGAGCAGATCACGGTGATCGATTTCAATCCGCTGGTGTTCCGCACCTTGACCGACCGCGGCATCCACGTGGTCTATGGCGACATCAGCAGCGTCGATACGCTGGTGCATGCAGGCGTCGGCAAGGCCGAGCTGATCATCCTCAGCATCCCGGATTCTGCTGTTGAAGGGCGCCGACAACGAAAAGCTGGTCCGGCATGTCCGCTCGCTCAACCCGACCGCCAAGATCGTCGCGACCGCCGAGATCCTGGCCAACGTCAACGATCTCTACGAGGCCGGCGCCGACTATGTGACGGTGACCAGGCTCAGCGACGCCCATGAGCTCTACAAGGTGATCGAGGCCGCGCAAGCCGGGCTGCTGGAGGACAAGCGCGCCGAGACCGACGCGCTGCTCAGCGAGCGCCGCGAGGTGCTGCCGTAGCGAACGGGTCGGCTTTTCCGGATTGAGCTGCGCTCGATCCCGGCTACGGCGGGCATCCTGGTATGCCTGTGCGCGACGTTCCGCCCTGCGTATTGACGCTGGCGCGGGACATTGAGTCCGGCTAATGCACTGGCTGTAGATAGCGAGATGTTGAGAAAATGGCCGATACGATCCAGGAAGTTCTGCAAGCTTTTGCCAAGGGTGAACTCGTCGTCGTCACCGACGATGACGATCGGGAGGGCGAGGGCGACCTGATCGTCGCGGCCTCGCTCTGCACCGCGGAGAAGATGGCATTCATCATCCGCCACACCTCCGGCATCGTCTGCGCGCCGATCACCACCGACGACGCCCGCAGGCTGCGGCTCGATCCGATGGTGGCGCATAACGAGTCCAACCACACCACCGCCTTTACGGTCTCGATCGACTACAAGCCCGACGGCGGCACCGGCATTTCGGCGGACGAACGCGCCTCCTGCTGTCGCGCGCTCGCCAATCCGAACGCCGGGGCCAACGACTTTGCCAGGCCCGGCCACATCTTTCCGCTGATCGCCCGCGACGGCGGCGTGCTGTTGCGCTCCGGCCATACCGAGGCGGCCGTCGATCTCTGCAAGCTCTCCGGGCTGCCGCCGGTCGGCGTCATCTCTGAGTTGATGAACGACGACGGCACCGTGATGAAGGGCGAGCAGGTTGCGCGCTTCGCCGCCGCCCACAAGCTCAAGCACGTCACGATCGCTGACATGATCGCCTACCGCCAGGCGCGCGAGAAGCTGATCGAGCGGGTCGCAACCTTCACCACCGACAGTCCGATCGGGCCGCTGCAGGGCTATGCCTATCGCTCGCCGTTCGACGAGATTGCGCATGCCGCCTTCGTCTATAACGGCATCGGCGACGGCAAGAACGTGCTGACGCGGCTGCACAAGCCGAACATCGTCAAGGATCTCTTCACCGGCCAGGCGCGCATGCAGATCGTGCTGGACCATTTCCAGAAGGCCGGCCGCGGCGTGCTGGTCTATCTGCGCGACGGCGCGGCCGGAGTTCCCGTCGAGCCGGTCGGCGAACAGAAATCGGCGGAGGCCGATCGCAACCGGCAATGGCGTGAAGTCGGCGTCGGTGCCCAGATCCTGCGCGATCTCGGCATCACTTCGATCGTCAACCTCACGTCCTCTGTGCACGATTACAAGGGACTGTCCGGTTTCGGCATCGAGATCGTCGCCAACGAAAAGTTGGAGGGATGAGCGCCGTCATTCCAGGTTCGCGCTATCGCGCGCCCCGGAATGACGCCGGGAAGATTTGCGCTTCTGCCGATAGCGCATTAATTTGTCGACAATTTCCATGAGGACAGTGATGCGAAAGGGATTTTCATGAGCGTGCGGCCTCAGACCAAGGACAAGCCGACTGCTGCGGGTTTCCAGTGGGACGATCCGTTCCTGCTCGACGAGCAGCTCACCGAAGACGAGCGCATGATCCGCGACACCGCGCGCGCCTATGCGCAGGACAAGCTGCAGCCGCGCATCGTCAAGGCCTATCTCGAAGAGAAGACCGACCGCGAGATCTTCAACGAGATGGGCGAGCTCGGGCTGATCGGTATCACGCTGCCGGAGGAATATGGCTGCGCCAACGCGAGCTACGTCGCCTATGGCCTGGTGGCGCGCGAGATCGAGCGCGTCGATAGCGGCTATCGCTCGATGAACTCGGTGCAGTCGTCGCTGGTGATGTATCCGATCTACGCCTATGGCGACGAGAACCAGCGCAAGAAATATCTGCCGAAGCTTGCCACCGGCGAGTGGGTCGGCTGCTTCGGCCTGACCGAGCCGGACGCCGGTTCCGACCCCGGCGGCATGAAGACCCGCGCCGAGAAGGTATCGGACGGCTACCGCATCAGCGGCAGCAAGATGTGGATCTCCAATGCGCCGATCGCGGACGTGTTCGTCGTCTGGGCCAAGTCGGCCGCGCATGACAACCAGATCCGCGGCTTCGTTCTCGAGAAGGGCATGAAAGGCCTGTCGGCGCCGAAGGTCGGCGGCAAGCTGTCCTTGCGCGCTTCCATCACCGGCGAGATCGTGATGGACGGCGTGGTGGTGCCGGAAGACGCGCTGCTGCCCAACGTATCCGGCCTGAAGGGCCCGTTCGGCTGCCTCAACCGCGCCCGCTACGGCATTTCCTGGGGCGCCATGGGTGCCGCCGAGGACTGCATGCACCGCGCACGCCAATACACGCTCGACCGCAAGCAGTTCGGCCGACCGCTGGCGGCCACCCAGCTGGTGCAGAAGAAGCTCGCCGACATGGAGACCGAAATCGCGCTGGGCTTGCAGGCCTCATTGCGCGTCGGCCGCCTGATGGACGAGGGCAAGATGGCGCCGGAGATGATCTCGATCGTCAAGCGCAACAATTGCGGCAAGGCGCTCGACATCGCCCGGGTGTCCCGCGACATGCACGGCGGCAACGGCATCCAGATCGAATACCACGTGATGCGCCACACCGCGAATTTGGAAACCGTGAACACCTATGAAGGCACCCACGATGTCCACGCCCTGATCCTTGGCCGGGCGATCACAGGCATTCAGGCGTTTTCGTAGGGCCAGCTTCTATCCAATTCGTCATGGCCGGGCAGAAGCGCGAAGCGCGTCTTCGCGATGTCCCGGCCATCCACGTCTTGGACGCCAAGGAAAGAAGACGTGGATGCCCGGGACAAGCCCGGGCATGACGGAGCAAGAACGCACGCTGTGAGTAATCTGCCCATGGCCGACAACGAAGACATCCCGTTCAACCGCGACTTCCCGCTCAAGCCGGGTGTCGTCGATGAAGCCCGCCCCGGCGTGCGGCGGGTTCTCTGCAACAATCCGAGCCCGTTCACCTTCACCGGCACGGTCAGCTACATCGTGGGTAGGGGCAAGGTCGCGATCATCGATCCCGGGCCTGATGACGAGGCGCATGCCAAGGCGCTGCTGGACGCCGTGCGCGGCGAGACGGTGACGCATATTCTCGTCACCCATACCCATCGCGACCACTCGCCGAACACCGCGCGGATCAAGGCCGCCACCGGCGCGCCCGTCTATGCCGAGGGGCCGCATCGCGCCTCGCGGCCGCGCTTCGAGAGCGAGAAGCATAATCCGGAGTCGGGCGCCGACCGCGACTTCAGGCCCGACATCGAGGTCAAGAACGGCGACGTCATCGAAGGGCAGGGCTGGGCGCTGGAGGCGGTCGCAACGCCGGGCCACACCGCCAATCATCTGGCGTTCGCGTGGTCCGAGCGAAAGATCAATTTCGTCGGCGATCACGTGATGGGCTGGTCGACCTCGATCGTTGCACCGCCGGACGGATCGATGATCGACTACATGGCCTCGCTGGCGCGGCTGGAAGCCCGCGAGGAGGATCTGTATTTCTCAGGCCACGGGCCGGAAATCCCGGAAGGGCCGCGATACGTCCGCTTCCTCACCCGGCACCGCCAGGCTCGCGAAGCCTCGATCCTGCATCGCCTCGCCAAGGGCGAGGCCGACATCCCGACCATGGTGCGCGCGATCTATATCGGCATCGACCCGCGGCTGACGAATGCCGCCGGCTATTCCGTGCTGGCGCATCTGGAAGATCTGGTCGCGCGCGGGATCGTCGCGACGGATGGCGATCCGGTGATCGGCGGAACGTACCGGATGGCTTAGGGGCGAATAACGTAACGAATGGCGAGAGCGAGAGGTCAGCAACCAGCGTTGCCTTACCATTCGCTATTCGCCACTCGCCCTTCACTTCTTCACCGTCTTCGCCTGACCCTTGGCCGGCGCTTGTGGCTTCTTCGGCGTCGCCGGCTTGGCGCTGTCGACCGCGGTGTTGATGTCCTCGATCAGCTTGGAGACGCGCGCGGCGTTGCTGCCAAGATCGCTGTCGAAATAGCGCGAGGAGGAGCGGATATCGACGCGCGAGTCGTCGCCGTCGGGCGTGATGCGGATCGAGACGTCCTCGCGAAATCCCATGATCGGCGTCCGCGCCACCGCCTCGATGCGGCCGATGCGGCGCGGCGGCTGCGGTGGCCGTTCGTCGATCACGAGCCATTTGCGCTTGGTGATAAGCGCCAGCGTCACCTCATAGGCCCGCTGCGGCGGGACTTCGAGCTCCACGGTCTCGATATCGGGATAAGCGATCCGCTGCTGTTCGGCCGAATAGAGCCCGGCATAAACCGCGGAGTTGGTGCCTTCGCCGCTGCGCAGCCGCGCCAGCGCCTCGAAGCGCGGCGGATCGATCGGATCGGTGGTGATGTCGTGGATCGGCGGCAGCTTGCGGTATTGCAAGGCGAGGTAGGCCGGGTAGGCGAGCACGAGGGCGTTGATCAGGAACGCCAGCACGATCCGGCCCATGCCGCGCGACCCGTTCTGCCAGATCGCGGCAAAGGCGGCGAGGCCGACCAGGATCGAAAGCACGGCGCAACCCAGCGCGCCGAAGAACGTTGCCAGCGCCGGCTTCATCTCCAGAAAGCCGAAGCGGACGATCATTATCGAGACCACCACCGCGACCACGGCGAAGATGGCGAGGTTGCGCGACCAGGTGGCGAGACTGGACACGGGCTCCGACTGGTAGGGAGCGGAAAACCTTCGGGCCATCGGTAAATCTGCCGGGTTGGAGTCCGTCTGGCCGGCGGGCCGGGCTGCAAACTCGCAGCTTGAGACCACGGCGGGGCGCGAATTTCAAGGTTTGCGCGATACTAATCAAGCATGGCGCTGATGGCGGCAACCTGGCCGGTTAACTATCCCTGTAAATTGATTATTAGTTGTAGATTGAAGTCGGTCCAACTTTCGTCTACCTCTTGCCGCCGGGTTGTCGTATTTGCTGCTACTCGGGACTGTCCTGCACGGGACAGCGGCAAGCCGCCAACCAAGAGGGAAACGGCGGGTGTCAGCTGGAAGCGCTGCGGGATGATCTCAACTTCCGGTCCTTGTTTGCCGGGCGGAGCTGCAAAGATGCGGTTGCGCCCATCCGGAGTTTCAGGGATCATCGCATAGGACGCAATCGGCATACGTCCGCGGGGCTGGTGGATAGCCTCATGGGGGCGAGTGTTCAGTATGAGTAATGCAAAGCACGAAGGAAATGTCGGTCCGAACGATCCGGAATATTATGCGCCGCGCGAGCTGAGGGAGCGGACGACCAGCGAGCAGCCGAGCCCGACGCTCATGCAGAATAACGATGGGTGGCGCCCGCGAATGCCGACGGAAGGACCGCCCTTGCAACCATTTGGCAAGCCTCCACGCCGCCAGGATTCCGAAATGTTCACCAAAGCGGTTGCGCAGGCCATGCAGGAGGCGAGGGACGTGGCGCCGGTCGAAGCGCCATCTGTGCTCCGCGACCTGTCGGGCCGGCGCGCGCTGTTCCAGCATGTCATCCGCTTCTCGATCGCGGTGGCGATTGCGGCGAGCATCGCGACGCTTCTCGTCATGGCGATTCCGTCTTCGCAACGCCCCGCCGGTCAGGACAACGCGTCGCTTTCGGCCGCTTGGCAGTCCGTGAAATCGTCAGTCACCCCGGCGCCGCAGCCGGCACCGCCAGCGAAGCGCACGGCGACCCTGGCTGTGCAGGACGGCGGCGGCTTTACCAACGATCCCGTGCCGCTCGGAATTCACGTCGGCGCGCCGCCGCCTGGCGCGTTCGTATCCATCAGCGGACTGACTGCCGGCGCACGGCTGACGTCCGGCAAGCGTAGCGGTTCCAGCGAGTGGCGCGTGCCGGCGACGGAGATTTCCGGCGTTTCGGTCATTCCGCCTGAAGGATTCACCGGCCAGATGCTGATCACGGCGGAATTGCGTGACGGTAACGGCGCGGCGCTTACCGGCACCTCCACGCGGCTGACCTGGCAGGCAGCGCCAAGGGTCGCTGCGGCGTCGCCGGCTGCCGTGTCGCCGCCGGCTGCCGTGTCTGCGCCGGTTGCCGTGGCGCCACCAGTTGCCGTGGCGCGGCCGGTTGCCGTGCCGCCGCCGGTTGCCGTGGCGCCGCCGATCGCCGTGGCCACGGCCGCGCCGTCGGCGATGCCGGCCCCACCGCCGCAGGCGGAGGTCGTGCGCAGCCTCGATCCGAGGAAATCGCTGCCCTGATCAAACGCGGACAGGATATGCTCGCCAGCGGCGACGTCCAGTCGGCGCGGCTGTTGCTGATGCGCGGCGCCGAGGCGCGGGATGCGCGGGCAGCCCTGCTCGTCGGCACGACCTATGATCCGGCACTACTCAGGCAGATCGGTGCCGACGGTCCGCTGGCTGATATCGAGCAGGCCCGCACGTGGTATCAGCGGGCAAAGGAATGGGGCGAACCTGGCGCGCAGCGAAAGCTGGAGGCGCTGGCGCTCTCGCGCTGAGGGGATAAACGGCAGCCGATCCGGTCGGATTGAACCGGATCGTGATCGATCTGCGCAGGCATGAGCTTCAGGAAGGCCGCTTTCCGTTTTGTGGAAGGCGGCCTTCCCGCTTTCAGGGCAGGCGTCACGCCGCCGCGTTCGGGAAGCGGTAGCTTTTGAACTGTTCGCGCAGCGCGGTCTTCAGGATCTTGCCGGTCGCGGTGTGGGGAATGCCGTCGACGAAGACGACGTCGTCGGGCATCCACCATTTCGCGATCTTGCCATCCATGAATTTCAGGATGTCCTCGCACGTCGCCTTCTGGTCCTGCTTGAGCTGGACGATGAGGAGCGGACGCTCGTCCCATTTGGGATGATAGACGCCGATCACGGCCGCTTCCGCGACCGCGGGGTGGGCGACCGCGAGATTTTCCAGATCGATCGACGAAATCCATTCGCCGCCGGACTTGATGACGTCCTTGGAGCGGTCGGTGATCCGCATGTAGCCGTGCTGGTCGATGGTCGCGACGTCGCCGGTGTCGAAGAAGCCCTCGTCGTCGAGGATATCTGTATCGACCTTGAAATAGGCCTTGGCGACCGCGGGGCCGGCCACCTTGAGGCGGCCGAAGGTCTTGCCGTCCCACGGCAGTTCCTTGCCGGCATCGTCGGTGATCTTCATCTCGACGCCGAACGGCGGATAGCCCTGGGTCTGCAGGATGTCGAGCCGTTCCTCGCCGGTGAGTTCGGCAAACGGCGGCTTCAGCGCAGCGACGGTGCCGATCGGGCTCATCTCGGTCATGCCCCAGGCGTGACGCACGCGAACGCCCATGTCGACGAACGACTTGATCATCGTGCGCGGCATCGCCGAGCCGCCGCACACCACGCTCTTCAGGTGGGGCAGCTTCAGGTTACCGGCGGCCATGTGGTTGAGCAGCATCAGCCACACGGTGGGAACGCCGGCGGTGTGCGTGACCTTCTCGGTGTCGAGAAGTTCATAGACCGAAGCACCGTCGAGCTTGGCGCCCGGCATCACGAGCTTGGTGCCCATCGAAGGCGCGGAGAATGCGATGCCCCAGCTGTTGGCATGGAACAACGGCACCACCGGCAGCATTGTCTCGGCGGCGCTGGTGCCGAGCGCGTCGACATTGTTGGCCATTAATCCGTGCAGCACGTTGGAGCGGTGCGAATACAATACGCCCTTCGGATCGCCCGTGGTGCCCGAGGTGTAGCACATCGCGGCCGCGGTATTTTCGTCAAAGTCCTTCCATGTGAACTTGCCGTCGGCTTCCGCGATCCAGTCCTCATAGGCGACCGCGTTCTTCAGCGTGGTCTGCGGCATGTGGGCCTTGTCGGTCAGCACGATGTAGCGTTCGACGCTCGGCAGATTGTCGGCGATTTTTTCCAGAATCGGCACGAAGGTGATGTCGGTCATGACAACGCGGTCTTGCGCGTGGTTGATGATCCAGGCGATCTGGTCGGGGAACAGCCGCGGATTGACGGTGTGGCAGATCGCGCCGATCCCCATGATGCCGTACCAGGATTCGAGATGGCGCCAGGTGTTCCATGCGATGGTGGCGACGCGGTCGCCGAGCTTGATGCCGTCGCGGTCGAGCCGTTGCGATACTTTCAGCGCGCGAGCATGAATTCCGGCGTAATTGGTGCGATGAATGGGACCTTCGACCGACCGCGTGACGACCTCTTGCGTGCCGTGATACTTCGCCGCGTGTTCGATAATCCGATGACAAAGCAAAGGCCAGTCTTGCATCAATCCGAGCATACGCACTTCCCTCCCGATGGTTATTTGCTTTTTCGCACGATCCGCCAAAGCACGAGCGGACCGGCGTAAGATCATGGAATTGACATGAACTCTAGCGCGGAGAAAGCAAGCCGAAAATGGGCTTATGGCGCCTTTGGCCGCATTGGAGCGGCAATGGTTACCGCTGCCGCGGTGCTGCTCCTGCTTGGCATGCCAACCGTGCCTGCCTTCGCAGCGAAAGCCTTCCGCGCGGCGCCGTGGGCCGATCTGTTCAAGGATGCATCGCCAAGGCCAAGGCCACGGGCAACGGTGCGCCGTGCGGCGGTGCCGCTGCCGAAGCCCCGTCCGGCCGAGGCGCCTTCCACTGTGCCCGGCCAGCCGGCCGCCAAGGAGCGTCAGAACGGCAAGCCCATCGAGCAGGCTGCGCCCGCACCGCCGCCCACGCCGCCACCCTCAGCCTGTCGGCTGGCGCTGACGGACGCCATTGCCATTGCGCCCAGCATCCCCGACATCCGCGGCGCCAACGGCTGCGGCGGCGAGGACCTGGTGCGGCTGGAGGCGATCGTGCTGCCGGACAAGCGGCAGGTCTCGGTGAAGCCGGCGGCCATCCTGCGCTGTCCCATGGCGACCGCGCTGGCCGACTGGATTCGCAACGACATCGCGCCGCTCGCCGCGAGCCTCGGCAGCACGGTTTCCAATCTCGACAATTTCAACTCGTACGAATGCCGTGGCCGAAACCGTATCGTCGGCGCCATTCTCTCCGAACACGGCCGCGCCAATGCGGTCGACGTGCGCGCCTTCAAGCTCGCCAACGGCCGCTCGATCTCGCTGACCGATCGCACGGTGCCGCGGGAGTTGCGCGAAACCGTGCTGCACTCCGTCTGCGCGCGGTTCTCGACGGTGCTGGGGCCGGGCTCGGACTGGTACCATGAGGACCACATCCATCTCGACCTGATGGAACGGCGCAACAATTACCGGATCTGCCAGTGGGACGTGTGGGACCCGCTGCCGCAGAAAGCGCCGCTATTGCCGGCCGAGCGGCCCGACGAAGCGCCGCCGCGCGAGGTCGCCGCCAAACCGGACGACGCCAAGTCCGATGCCAAGTCCGATGCGAAGTCTGATGCCAAGCCGGATGCTGCCAAGCCGGGCGCTGAAAAAGCGAATGCCGAGAAACCGGATGAGGCCGAGCCGCCGCGCCAGGAGAAGGAGAAGCCTGCAAAGAAAAAGCGCCGGCAAAACCGGCGCTCTTGATCTTCGGCTGCGGTGTAACCGGCGTCGGCTACTGGGGCATCGGGCCATTGTTGCCGCCGCCCTGCAGCGCCATCTTGGAATTGAACGGCAGATCGCCCTGCTTGGGTTCGAGCACGACGACGACCGTGCCCTGCTTCACCCGACTGTAGAGATCGATGACATCCTCGTTGGTCATGCGGATGCAGCCCGACGAAATCGATGCGCCGATATATTCCGGCTGGTTGGTGCCATGGATGCGGAACAGGGTGTCCTTGTTGCCCTGGTAAAGGTAGAGCGCGCGGGCGCCGAGCGGATTGTCGACGCCGCCGGGCACCGAGGCCGGCAGGCCTTCGATGCGCTTGTGAATGTCGGCGGTGGGCGTCCATTTCGGCCATTCGGCCATGTTGCCGACGCGGGCGATGCCAGAGAATGCGAGGGCTTCCTCACCGACGGTGACGCCATAGCGGATCGCCTTGCCGCCGTCCTGAACCAGATAGAGATAGTGGTTATCGGAATCCACGACGATGGTGCCGGGCAGTTCCTTGCGGTGATAATCGACGATGGCGCGGCGGAACGGCTCTTGCGGCTTAACCGCCGCGTAGCGCGCCTTGGCGAGCTGGGCCTTGTCGTTCGGCTTGAGGGTGGCTTCAGGGGCGGCCTGATAGGTGGTTGCCGGCATGCAGCCGGACAAGGCAAGGCCGGCGGCGAGCAGCCCCAGGATAACTTTCAACGACGACATGGTACACTTCCAATCGAAAGTCCGGCGTTCGCGGCAACAATGTTGCGCCAAAAACGCGACGATTCCATTAATCCCAGTATCCGCAAAAACCGGCATTTATGCCAGCATTTGCGCGTCCGTTCGGCGCTGCGGAAGGCTAGCTGTGGCTTTTATGCCGCAAAATTTGCGAGTTCCGGGTGATTTCTAGGCAGGGGTGGCGTGGGGCCAAATCACGGCCGCGTCGGCGCCGCCTCGCTGCCACAAATGTGGATCGGCGGTTAATGCGCCGGTCATGAAGCGCTTGCCAGAATCGGGTTTAGTACCGCTGGGTGCTCGTAGCGTTTTCAAGCGAAAGCCTGCCCTGGACTTGATCCGGGGTGGGTAGCGTCAAGAAAACGCCTCAAGACGAAGCTGCTGCCCCGTTCCGGAGTTGCCCATGTTTTCGGTGTTTGTTCCCTCCAGATCCTCCCTGAAGAAGCTCCCGGTCGCGGACCTGGCGGCATTGCCGGACAATGCGGTCTGGATCGACCTGTTGAACCCGACGATGGATGAGGATCGCGCGGTCGAGCGGCTGGCCGGGATCGCGATACCGACCCGGGAGGACATGCAGGAAATCGAGATTTCCAGCCGGCTCTATATCGAGAGCGGCGCCCGCTACATGACGGCAACACTGATGTGCCAATCGGACACCGATATGCCGAGGACCACGGCCGTTACCTTCATCCTCTCAGGCCACCGCCTGGTGACGGTGCGCTACGACGAGCCGAAGCCGTTCGCGCTGGTCGAGCACAAGCTGGCGCGCTCATGCATGGCGGGGATATCGGGCGAATTGGTGCTGATGGAACTGCTGGATGCGGTGATCGACCGCTGCGCCGACATTCTGGAGCGCGCCGGCGCCGAGGTCGACCAGGTCTCCCACGACATCTTCGAGCCCGAAAGCGCGCGCCATGGCCAGGCCAAGCGATATTCCCAGATCCTGATCACGATCGGGCGGAAGGGCGATCTGGTCTCGAAGATCCGGGAGAGCCTGGTCTCGATCGGCCGTGTCGTCACCTTCCTGTCGGCGGTGGTGGAAGGCGCCAAATGGTCCAAGGACATGCGCGAGCAGCTCAAGACCATGCAGCGCGACGTCGTCTCGCTGACCGACCATTCGTCCTATCTCTCCAACAAGATCACCTTCACGCTCGACGCCATGCTGGGCGTCGTCAATCTCGAGCAGAACAACATCATCAAGCTGTTCTCGGTGATGGCCGTCGTCCTGATGCCGCCGACGCTGATCGCCTCGATCTACGGCATGAACTTCAGGATGATGCCGGAACTCGAATGGCCGCACGGCTATCCGATGGCGCTCGTCATGATGCTAATGGCAGCCGTGCTGCCGTACTTTCTCTTCAAGTGGAAGAAGTGGCTGTAGCGCATCGGTTCCCTGCGGTTTCTGGATGTGCGAAAGATCGGCTCAATTCCACCGCTAAAATTTGAGCGGTGGACTGAACGAATGATCGAAACTTGTCTGCGATAACGCGTCTCTCAGGCCGCGAGGATCCCATGGTTGAGAAACTCATAATGTCGCCGCGCAACGTCATCGATCTGGCGCTCTATCAGCAGGGCCGCACCGGTGGCAAGGCGCAGGCGTTCTCGACGCGGCTTTGCCGGCACTGCGGTGCTGTGCTGGCGGACGGCGAGAACGAGGACGAGTGTTCGAGCACGTTCAACGTTGCCGCGGCGGCGGTGCGAACTGCGACGCGGAAGTTTTGCGCGGAGTGAACGGCGCGACCTTGTAGGGTGGGCAAAGGCGCACTTGCGCCGTGCCCACCATTGCCCTGCGCTGAAAGAAATGGTGGGCACGCTACGCTTTGCCCACATCTACGCGACCACGTCATGCACTAAACGTGCTGGCCGCCGTTGATGTGGATCTCGGCGCCGTTCACATAGGAACTGGTTTCAGTACACAGCACATAGATGATCTTTGCGACTTCGTCCGGCGTGCCGAGCCGGTGCATCGGAATCTGCTGCTCGACGATCTTCTCGGTGCCCGGCGACAGGATCGAGGTGTCGATCTCGCCCGGCGCGATCGAGTTGACGCGGACGCCGACGCGGCCGAAATCGGAGGCCATTTCCCGTGTGAGTGAAGCCAGTGCCGCCTTCGAGGTCGCATAGGCGACGCCGGCGAACAGGTGCACGCGCGAGCCCGCGATCGAGGTGACGTTCACCACGGCGCCCCTGGCGTGCTTCAATTCCTCGATCAGGCCGCGCGCCATCATGATCGGCGCGAAGAAGTTGACGCGAAACACATGGCTCCAGGTTTCGATATCGGTGTCCATGGTGCCGAGCCGGCTGCCGTCCGCAGCCTTCGGCGAGATCGCGGCGTTGTTGACCAGCGCGTGCAACTCGTCGTTCTCCAGCCGCCGGCGGATCTCGGAGATCGCGCGCGTGGTGTCATCATGGTCGCCGAGGTCGACCTCGATGTGATCCTCCGGGCCTGCGCCCCACGGGCAGACTTCCGGAAAGGCGTGCCGCGAGCAGGTGATGACGCGCCAGCCGGCGGAGGAGAAGCGGATCGCGGTGGCGTGGCCGATGCCGCGGCTGGCGCCGGTCAGAAGCAGCGTGCGCCGCGGGGCGTTGGATGAAGGGGGCATTCAGGTTCTCTCGGTTTTCGTCATGCTCGGCCATCGTAGGCTGCCTTGCGCAGACGGCGTAAACTTGTCTGCGTTGCCGGGCATCCACGTCTTGTCGTATGGCATAGAAGGACGTCGTGGATGGCCAAGGCATTCTACACAAGGCATTCTACACGAAGACGCGCTTCGCGCTTTAGTCCGGCGATGACGATCATTCAGGGATAGAGCCGCACCTTGCTCCAGGCTTGCGCCGGTGCATCGCGGCGGAATTCGATACGGTCGTGCAGGCGGAACGGGCGGTCGTGCCAGAATTCGAAGCGCGTGGGGTGAATGCGCCAGCCGCTCCACCCGGGCGGGCGCGGCACTTCGCCGATCATGTATTTGGCGGCGACCAGCGCGATCGCCTGCTCGAAGGCGAAGCGGCTCTCCAGCGGCTGCGACTGCTTGCTGGCCCAGGCGCCGATCTGCGCCTGCTTCGGCCGCGTGGCGAAATAG
This sequence comes from Bradyrhizobium sp. RDT10, assembly GCA_044772375.2. Classification (GTDB taxonomy): domain Bacteria; phylum Pseudomonadota; class Alphaproteobacteria; order Rhizobiales; family Xanthobacteraceae; genus Bradyrhizobium. The sequence goes on along the minus strand of CP187939.1, from coordinate 4,877,897 downwards.
GCGTCGGCTTCCTGATCCGTCACCGGCGACACGTTGCCGCGGATGCGGACCTGACGGCGCAGCGACTTCCAGTGAAATAGTAAAGCCGCCTTAGGATTTGCGGCGAGTTCGCGGCCCTTCTGGCTGGCGATGTGGCTGTAGAACACGAAACCATCCGCGTCATAGCCCTTCATCAGCACCATCCGGACATCCGGCAGCCCGTCGGTATCGACGGTCGCCAGCGCCATCGCGTTGGGATCGTTCGGCTCGGACTTCACGGCTTCCGCAAACCACTCGGCGAACAGCGCAAACGGCTCCTCGGCCGCGGTAAAATCACCCGATGTTAACGGTGCCGGGTGTTTGATGGAGGTCGTGTCCGTCATGTCAGGAGTTCCAGTTGCGTCCGTTCGCGTCCCAGAGCGCGTTGCAGCCCGGTTGGGGGCTCGCCCTATTAGGGCATGGGGACGCGTTGGCCTATCCGCGATCGGGCCGACCGGCGCGGCGATGTCCTTGATTTTGATCGGCCTCGGCTCGGGCGGCTGCAGCCTGTCGCGCCCGGACGCCTACGCCAGGATGAACGCCGCCGACGTCACGGGTTCGCTGGCCAAGCAACCGGCCAGCCCGCCGGTGCCGACCGAGAGCGATCTTGCCTTTGCACGCACCGCCGCCTCCGACGTGCTGACCAAGGGCGACAAGGATTCCAGCCAGCCTTGGGAAAATCCGGAGACCGGCGCGCGCGGCTCGGTGACGCCGCTGTCTCAGGCCTATTCCGCCGAAGACGGGCGCACCTGCCGGGATTTCCTGGCAAGCTACGTCAACGGCCGCGCGGAAAGCTGGCTGCAGGGGCTGCCTGCAAGGCCGGCCATGGCCGATGGGAAATCCACACGATCAAGCCCTGGACCTGGACGAGGGGATAAGGTCTGAAAGCTTTTCAAGCGAAGCCTTCGAGGTAGTTGCAAAAATGCAACTGGCTCCCCAGATGAAGCCAAAGCGGGCGAATTGTCCTAAGCTTCAACAACCGAATTTCCGTGAAGGAGACCTGACGGATGCGCGACCCCTATGAGGTCTTGGGGGTGCCGCGAGGCGCCAGCGCGACGGCGATCAAGAGTGCCTACCGCAAGCTCGCCAAGAAGCATCACCCCGACAACAACAAGAACGATCCGAAGGCGGCGGCGCGATTTTCCGAGATCAACGCGGCCAACGAGATCATCGGCGACGAAGACAAGCGCAAGCAGTTCGACCGCGGCGAGATCGACGCCGAGGGCAAGCCGCGCTTCCAGGGTTTTTCTGGCAGCGGCTTTGGCGGCGGCGACCCGCGCGGCCGCGCCGGTGGAGCGAGCGGCTTCGAGTCCTACAGCTTCCGCACCGGTGGCGGGCCCGGCGGCGCGGGCGGGGCGGGCTTTGAGGATATCCTCAACAGCATGTTCGGCGGCGCGGCCAGGAGCGGACGCCCCGGCGGCGGCCGGACCTTGAATTCGACACCGGCGGGATCGGCCTCGATCTCGACCTGAATGTCGCGATGACGGTGTCGCTGGAAGATCTCGGTCAAGGGCGGAGAAAAACGCGTCCGCCTGCCGACCGGCAAGGAGCTCAATGTCAGGATTCCGGCGGGCGTCACCGCGGGCCAGCAGATCCGGCTGAAGGGGCAGGGCGAAACCGCGCCGGGTCACCCGCCGGGCGATCTCCTGATTACGGTCAGCATCGCGCCGCATCCCTTTTTCAAGGTCGATGGCAGCGATTTGCGCCTGGATCTGCCCATTGCGCTCTATGAGGCGGTGCTGGGCGGCAAGGTCCAGGTGCCGACGCTCGGCAGCGCGGTGGAACTGTCGATTCCGAAAAATACCTCCAGCGGCCGCATCTTCCGCCTCAAGGGCAAGGGTCTGCCCAAGGCGGGGGAGCCGGGGACCTGTTCGTCACCACCCGAATTATTCTGCCCGACGGGAACGATGCCGAGCTTGAGGCATTGATGGAAAAGTGGCGCGACGGCCACCCTTATAATCCGCGCAGTGATTTCGGCTGAGTCGGGCGATTTGGCCGCGATTCGCAGCATGAAAACACGTGTCGAACAGTACGGGGCCTGGCAGGAATTTTTCCCAAGAACGCGGCCTAATTTCCGGAAAACAAAGGGTTTTCCGGAAAAAGGGCGGCCTCGAAAGGGGACCAGCGCGGTACCAAACCCCGATCGAGGCCGCTTGCGCCGATCGGCGGATCGAACGCTACTCATTTTCGCGTGATCACCCGGTGCTTTAATGAGACGCGCTGGTGGTTTGATTCCAGATTTTCGATGTCAGAATTGGGACAAGCGGCCTGAAGTTGCCGATCTGCCGCACTATGTTGCCTATCCGCCGCTTTTCTCCAACTGATCGTAGATGGCTTGGGCGATTTGCGTCAGCCGCCCACGGTCAATGCCGCTGGACACCACCGCATAGGCGACGCCGTCATCGGCCCAGAACAGCGAGCTCTCCTTGCCTTGCGCCTGATATCGCATCTGCGTCGCTTCGGCATCCGACTTGGCGGTGTAGATCGTAAAGCGTTCGCCCGATGCGCTCTCGTACATCATGAAGGATGCGGGACCCGCGGGACCCGGCAACAACCGGCCGCCGACGAGCTTCAGGCCGAGCGCCGTCAGTTCGGGCGCACGGACGACCCAACCACAGCGCTTGGTCAGCCACTTCTGGAGATGGGCGCGTTCGCTGCCGGGCACTTCGACCGGATGGCGGACCTCGACCACGTAAAGCCGATGCGCATCGAGCGCCTCCGCCGTGAAACTCTGGATCGCGGAGGGCGCGGCGGAAGCGCCGCGCGCCATCCAGCCGACGCCGCCGCCGACGATGAATGCCGCCAGCGCGGCTGCGATCGCGCCGTACACCCATTTGCGCGGCTGTCTTACCAGCCGTTCGATCTCGAGCCGCCTCGGCACCGCCTCGTCGGCAATGGGATCATACCGCGTATGCAGCGCTTCCGCCATCGCGCGCCACGACCGCACCCGCGCGGCATCGTCGGGATGCGCAGCGAGCCACGCCTCGACATCGCCGCGGCGTTCCGCCGGCAGCTCGTTGTCGACGTAAGCGTGCAGCTCGTCTTCGGTGATGGGGATGTTGGGATCGGTCATGGTCGTCGTCTCTGTCTATTCGAAACCTGTCGATGCATAACGCCTGCCACACGCATCTTCATTTCACCCGCCGCAGCGCCGCGCGCTCGCCTTCGAGCGAAGCTTTGACATGCGCGCGTGCGCGGGCAAGCCGGGACATTACGGTGCCGATCGGCACGCCCTGGATGTCGGCGACCTCGCGGTAGCTCAGTCCTTCCAGCATCACCAGCAGCAGCACCGAACGCTGTTCTTCCACCAAGGTTGCCAGCGCGCGGGCGATGTCGCGGCCCTCCGCCTCGGTGCCGCTGGCGTCGGGGTTGTTGTCGAGCAGCGGCATGAACTGCGGCCGCCGGGCCAGCGACCGCCGCCGGTTCTTGTTCAAATTGGTCAGGATCGTGTAGAGCCAGCTCCTGACGTCGCCGCCGAGAAACAGCCGTTCCGAACGCAACGCGCGCACCAGCGTATCCTGCACCAGATCGTCGGCGATGTCGGCATCGCGCGCGAGCGCACGTGCATAGCGGCGGAGCGCCGGAATCATGGCTTCGACACTTTGACGAAACGCGCTCATCGGCACCAGATTGCAAGAGTTGCAGGAGTCATGAGGCGCGAACGCCTTACCCAACATAACACCCAATTGACGTGTCTATTCCAGCCATTGAGCCGCACCGGAAACAGCGTTAATCCGGGGACGGATTTGGGCTCGACCGCGCTGGAGTGCTGGTGTACCTCAAGCCCCACAGGGAAGCTCGATTGGAAACCGGATGTCGCAAAAATCAGCTCTGATGCAGGGCAAGCGCGGGGTGATCCTCGGCGTTGCCAACAACCGCTCGATCGCCTGGGGCATCGCCAAGGCATGCCACGACGCGGGCGCAGAAATCGCGCTCACCTGGCAGGGCGACGCGCTGAAGAAGCGGGTCGAGCCGCTGGCGAAGGAGCTGAACGCGCTTCTGCTCGGCCATTGCGACGTCACGGATTCCGCCACCATCGACGCGGTATTCGACGTGCTCCGCGAAAAGTGGGGCAAGATCGACTTCGTGGTCCACGCCATCGCCTTTGCCGACAAGGACCAGCTCGACGGCCGTTATCTGGAGACGACGCAGGACAATTTCACCAAGAGCATGCTGATCTCCTGCTACTCGCTGACCGCGATCACGCAACGCGCCGAAAAGCTGATGACCGATGGCGGCTCGATTCTGACGCTCACCTATTACGGCGCCGAGAAGTGGATGCCGCATTACAATGTGATGGGCGTTGCGAAGGCTGCGCTCGAAGCCAGCGTGCGCTATCTCGCCGCCGACCTTGGTGAAAAGAACATCCGCGTCAACGCGATCTCGGCGGGGCCGATCAAGACGCTCGCCGCATCCGGCATCGGCGACTTCCGCTACATTCTGAAGTGGAACGAATACAACGCGCCGCTGCGCCGCAACGTCAGCAGCGAGGAAGTCGGCGACAGCGCGCTGTATCTGTTGTCGGACCTGTCGCGCGGTGTCACCGGCGAGGTCCATCACGTCGATGCCGGCTATCACGTCGTCGGCATGAAACGCCCCGAAGCGCCCGACATCGCGCTCTCCAATTCGCCGAGCAAGGAATAGCTGCAAGTCCGATGCCTGCGCCCGTGATCTACTACATCCGCCATGGCGAGACGTCGTGGAACGCGGAAGGCAGGCTGCAGGGCGCGCAGGACATTCCGCTGAACGATCTCGGACGCAGGCAGGCGGCCCATGCCGGCAACATCCTCGCCGAACTTCTCGAGCGCGATGGCCGTGACAAATCCGCGCTGCCGTTCGTTGCAAGTCCGCTTGGCCGGGCGCGGGCGACGATGGAGCTTGTGCGCAGCGCCCTGAAACTTCCTCGGGAAGAATATGCGCTCGACGATCGCCTGCGCGAGATCGGCTACGGCGTCTGGGAGGGCTCGACGCTGGCCGAGATGCAGGCCGCCGACCCCGTGCTCTATGCCAAACGGCTGACCGCGAAGTGGACGATGGCCCCGGAAGGCGGCGAAACCTACGCGGAAGTGCAGGACCGGATGCGCGACTGGTACGATTCCTTGCCGCGGACACCGTCGCCGTGGCCCATGGCGGCACGGCGCGGGCGCTGATGGTGGCGCTCGGCATCGAAACGCCGGCCAGCGCCGCCGACCTCCTGATCGAGCAGGGCGCGGTCTACGTGTTCCGCGACGGCGGGTTGCGGAAGTATAGTTAAGGGCGCATCGCACCCCTTTCGTCGTCATGGCCGGGCTTGTCCCGGCCATCCACGCCTTGCTTTGCCGGCCGAAAGACGTGGATGCCCCGGGCATGACGAGCTTGGGTTTGACGCTGTCCTAGGCGCGCGTTACCACAAGTCAGTACTGACTTACGAGCCAAGCGAGCCATGTCCCACAATACCTTCGGCCACCTGTTCCGGGTCACGACCTTCGGCGAAAGCCACGGGATCGCGATCGGCTGCGTGGTCGATGGCTGCCCGCCGCTGATCCCGCTCACGAACGAAGACATCCAGCACGATCTCGATCGCCGCCGTCCGGGACAGTCGCGCTTCACCACCCAGCGCCAGGAGGCGGACGCGGTAAAGATCCTGTCCGGCGTAATGGCCCATCCGGAGACCGGCGCGCAGGTGACGACAGGAACGCCGATCGCGCTTCTGATCGAGAACACCGATCAGCGCTCCAAGGACTATTCCGAGATCAAGGACAAGTTTCGCCCCGGCCACGCCGACTTCACCTATGAGGCCAAATACGGCCTGCGCGATTATCGCGGCGGCGGACGCTCGTCGGCGCGCGAGACCGCCACCCGCGTCGCCGCCGGCGCCATCGCGCGAAAAATCCTGCCTGACGTCAAGGTGCGCGGCGCGCTGGTGCAGATGGGGCCGCACAGGATCGATCGCGACAAATGGGACTGGGACGAGATCGCGCGCAATCCGTTCTTCTGCCCCGACAAGGACAAGGCCGCGTTCTTCGAGCAGTATCTCGACGGCATTCGCAAGAGCGGCTCCTCGATCGGCGCGGTGATCGAAGTGGTCGCCGAAGGCGTGCCGGCCGGATGGGGCGCGCCGATCTACGCCAAGCTCGACGGCGAGTTGGCGGCGGCGATGATGAGCATCAATGCGGTGAAGGGCGTAGAGATCGGCGCAGGCTTTGGCGCTGCCGAATTGTCGGGCGAGGAAAACGCCGACGAGATGCGGACCGGCAATAGCGGCACGCGGTTCCTGTCGAACCATGCCGGCGGCGTGCTTGGCGGCATCTCGACCGGCCAGCCGGTGGTGGTGCGCTTTGCGGTAAAGCCGACCTCCTCGATCCTGTCCCCGCGCAAGACGGTGGATCGCGCCGGCGCCGACACCGACATCATGACCAAGGGCCGCCACGACCCCTGCGTCGGCATCCGTGCCGTGCCGGTGGGCGAGGCCATGATGGCTTGCGTGCTGGCCGATCACTTTCTCCGCCACCGCGGCCAGGTCGGCGGGTAGGATCCCGGCCACCCTCACTGCATGGCGTCTGCGATCTTTTCTGCCGCCATCAGGACCGGAAAATTGGTGTTGGCGCACGGCACCACCGGGAAGATCGACGCGTCGACCACGCGCAAGCCTTGCACTCCTTGACGCGGCCTTGCGTATCGACGACCGCCATCGGATCGTCGGGGCGGCCCATCCGGCATGAGCACGAGGCATGCCACACGCCGATCGCCGCCTTGCGCACGAAGGCCTCCAGCGCCTCGTCGTCGCCCATGACCTGCTCGAACGTAAAGCCTTCGACGATGAAGTTGTCGATCATGGTGTGGCGCAGCGCCGCCGGTCCGTCCATCAGGACAGCGGCAATGGCGGTGAGGACCTTGTTCTTCGTGTTGACCACGCCGATCTTGCGCACGCGGTCGGAATACGACGCCGGGAACGGCTTGTCGGTGACCGCCTTGAGCGGCGCGCTCATCTGCAGCGCCGCCATCTTGCGAAAACCGCTCATCAGGCGGTCGAGATCGCGCCTGTCGGACAACAGGTTGAACTCGACAATCGGTTCTATCAGCGGGTCGCGCGAGGCGAGTTTCACCTGCCCGGTCTCCGAGTAGGTCTTGTTGACGAAGGTGAGGAGCGAGGCGATCTGCTCGCCGACCGCATGCCAGGCCGACTTGCTGAGGACGGCGACGAACATGTCGCCGGCAGGTACGCCCGGAAGCCCCGAGGAGTAGCGCAGCCCCATCTGGATGTGGCGCCTGGTGTGCTCGTTCATGCGTGCGCCACGGCGGACATAGGACGACAACGCGATCGAGGGATGATCCATCAGGCCCTGGCCGACGCCGGCGAGGCCCGTCAGGACCGGAATGCCCATCTCCTTCAGATGCCCGACCGGTCCGATGCCGGCGCGCAAGAGATGCGCCGGCGAATGGATTGCACCACATGAGAGGATGACCTCGCGACCGCGGAACTCCTGATCCCGGCCATCGACCAGCGCTTTCACGCCGACGCATTGCGTGCCCTCGAACAGCAGCTCCTTGACCTGCGTGTTGGTCGATATGGTCAGGTTGGCGCGCTTGCGTGTTTCGCGATCGAGATAGCCCATCGCGGCCGAGACGCGTTGCTCGTCCTGATTGGAGTGCGTCACCGGGAAGTAGCCATCTGTGAACTCGCCGTTCTGGTCGGGCAGGAACGCGTAGCCGGCGAGCTTGCAGGCCTCGGCCATCGCTTGCGAATGCCCTGTCCAATGCGCCTGCGGAATGCGGCGCACGGGGATACGGCCGTCCTTGCCGTGGAACGGCCCGTCGAAATCGAGGTCGCGCTCCACCTTCTTGAAATAGGGCAGCACGTCCTTCCAGTTCCAGCCCGTGGCGCCGCGGGCCTCCCACTCCGCGTAGTCGGTCGGTGCGCCGCGGTTGGCCATCTGGCCATTGATGGAGGACCCGCCACCCAGCACGCGCGCCTGCTCGTACTTGCGGAGCGGCGGGCGGCTCTCGTCGGGGTTGTTGTGGCTGACGATTTGGGTCGTGACCTTGAGTTCGGTCCAGTGGAAGCGCGGATCGAAATACGCCAGCCCCGAATAGCTGTCGCGGATCTCGGGCGGCTCGTTGCCGGGCGGCGTGTCCTGGCCTGCTTCGCAGAGCAGGACCTTGTTGGCGCTCCTGGCGGAGAGCCGGTGGGCCATGACCGAGCCCGCTGAGCCGCCGCCGACGATGATGATGTCGTACACTTTTGACGTTTCCTCTTGCTTTACGCCGTAAAGCTAGCGCAGCTCCGTCGTCGGGTCACGCCGGCTGTTGTGGAAGCGCGCTTGACGCGCGCTGCAGTTGCACGGCAAATACCGGCGCGATGAACGCCTCCGAACTGCAAAAGCTGACCGACTGGCTGATCGACGGCGGGAGATCCGCGACCAGCCCCAAGAGCTTCATGGCGGACACCTGCGAACGGATGGTCGCGGCGGGCCTGCCGCTTTGGCGTGTCGGCGTCTTCGTTCGCACCCTGCATCCCGAGATCTACGGGCGCAGTTTCATCTGGAAGCCGGGCGCTGAGGTCCAGGTCGGCACGGTCGATTACAAGATTCTGGATTCGCCGGATTTTCACAACAGTCCCATCATCATCGTGTTCCAGCAGGGACAGGAAGTCCGCGCCCGTGCGGACGACCCGCAGAGCGCGCGCTTCCCGATCGTCGAGGAGCTGCGCGCCGAGGGCGTCACGGATTATATCGCGCTGCCGCTGTTTTTTACCGACGGAACCATTCACGCCTCAAGCTGGACCACGAAGCAATCAGGCGGTTTCACCGATGAGCAGTTGGCGGCCTTGCGTGGGCTGAATACGCCGCTGTCGCGGGTCATAGAGATCATCAACTGGCGCCGCATGGCGCGAACCTCTTGGATACCTATGTCGGCAACCGTGCCGGCGAGCGGATTCTCGGCGGCCAGATCAGGCGCGGCCACACCGAGACGATGAACGCCGCGATCTGGCTGTCCGATCTGCGCGGCTTCACCTCCTTGTCCGATCGCGTGCCGGCGGAGACCGTGGTGGACATCCTGAACAATTACTTCGACTGCCAGGTGGCAGCGATCCGCGCCCATGGCGGCGAAGTCCTGAAATACATGGGAGACGGGTTGCTCGCGGTGTTCCCGATCGATGAATATGTCGGCGATGAGCGGCAGGTCTGCTCGCACGTGCTCGAGGCCGCCCATGAATCCCGCGCCAGCGTCGCCGACATGCAGTATCCGATCGGCGACGTCGTCGAACGGTTTCGCTTCGGCGTCGCGCTGCATGTCGGACGAATTCTGTACGGCAATATCGGCGGCGGCAACCGGCTCGACTTCACCTGCATTGGACCTGCCGTAAATCTGGCGGCGCGGCTGGAAAAGATCGCGAGCCAGCTCGGCCGCACGGTTGTCGCATCGGAAGGATTTGCCGGCATCTGCCGGGGCGGCTGGAGCGATCTCGGCGAGTTTCCTGTCGCCGGTTTCTCCAGGACCGCACGCGTGTACGGCCTCGTCGACGAAAAGTCGGCGGCTTAACCGGCGCGCAGGTACGACTGCTTCAGCCGCCAGGTCATCCCGTAGCCCGGATGCAGCGAACTGGATCGGCGGGAAACACGGGGATAACTACGCCCACTGGTTGCGATGCGGTCTTTGCCAGCTTCAGATGCTGAAGTACCCGCCGCTCGGGAACTTTAGGAATTAGCAAATGCGTGGACCGCTCGTCGCGTTGTGCGTGGCTCTCAACGTTGTGCAAATGATGCTGCCTGATCGGCTCCAAGCCGAGACCCTACGTTGGAAATGCACGTATTCGTCGATGGCTACGCCAAAGGGGCTGGCCAATGAGAAATTTGCCCTTGAGTTTGCGCTGGACAACTTGACCGGCAAGGCGGTCATTATCGGGAACGCGGGTATGTCCGACGTTGATGTTTTCAGCGGTAGCCACGGTCTTACGTTTCAAGAGAAGCTACCGACCGGCGCGATCCAAACCACTACTATCGCCCGTGATGGTCGATCAGTTCACAGCCGACATACATTGCTTTCGCTGGAAAATGGGCTGACGCCATCGCAATACTACGGGCAATGTAGCCGGTGATCGCAAGCTCTAGCGCTGTGAACGCGAGCGTTCGCCGTGCGCCGAGCCGGGACGCGCCTGCGCGGTCCGATCCAGCTCGAAAGCCGGGGATAGTTTCGCTCGCCGGTTGCTCGCCACCTGCGCCACCCCTTAAATGCGGCAGGCATCGGGGGCTTCAGCATGAGCGACGAGCGCTGGATGATCTTTGTCGTCGTCGGCGTGCTGACGGCGATGATCATGGCTCGCCTGGACCGCTTGGGAAAGCAGATCGAGGCCGTGTCGGTAATGATCCGCTCCGACCTTGCGCGCAGCGGCGAGGAGCGCGACGAAGTTATTCAGGAATGGAACGACAACAAGCAGCAGGCGGCAAAAGATGCGCGGCAGTTCTGGGCCTTCTGGGGCATCGTCGGCGCGGCAGCGCTGGGCTGGTACCTCTTCGCGCACTATCGGTGATCATTGCGATGGATATGCAGGATGAATGGCTGCGCGACCTTCGCTCGTGGGCAAGCAACAATGGCAGCGTTCGCGAACTTTGGTTGTTCGGCAGCCGCGCCGCCGGGCAGTCAAGACCAGATAGCGATGTCGATATTGCCCTTGCGCTGATGCCCGCGACGGACGGGACCGACTGGGCGCTGGGAAACTTTTTCGCGCTTGACGGCAACTGGAGACGGGAACTTGAAGCAATTGTGGGCCGCCACGTCAGCCTTGAAGCCATTGTGCCAAACACCCCGGAGGATGAAGCGGTGCGGCGCTGCGGTGCCCTTCTTTGGTCAGCAGATGTTGGTTGACGGCGATGGAAGATGAGGACGATGACCTCGCCGAATTGGTCGAATATTTTCACGCCCAAAACCTTGCTCTCGCGACCCACGAGGCTGGCCATGCTGTCGTCGCGCGCGCGCTCGGCGCGGATGTCGCGTTCGTCGAGATCGACTTGGCGACCGGCAACGGCGGATCAAATAGCTGCACCTTCGACGATGACACCAGAATCTAGCGGTCTGCGTTGCGGGCTGCAGGGCCGAGCATGCTTTCAGCGCGCCTTCGCCGCGATCGACGAAGATGGGCGACTTCAGAGCGATGCGGAAGTTTCTGGCGCGCATCCCCGAGGCCGAGCGCCGCGCGGCGCGCGCGGAGGGCTACCGGCTGGCCGATGCGGCCCTGAGAGCGAACGCGGACGTTGTGCGCAGGATCGCCGACGCGTTGCTGACGCGGCGGTTCAGCGGCTCGGATGCCATGGCGCGCTTCGAAGGCGCGGAGCTGGCGGCGCTGCTTGCAGGCGCTGGTCCGCCTTAGCCCCGCCACCGCCCGCTTTCATGGGGATGATCGGGGGATAGCCCGCCCTCAGGAAAAATATGTTATATAATTCAAAGCCGTAGCCCGGATGCAGTGGCGAAATCCGGGATAGACTGGCACCATGGTCCATTATCGGCGCAATTTAGTCCCGGGTGGAACGTTCTTCTGATGCTGTTGCGCGGTCGGCGCGACCCTATCCTGGAAACGCCGCGCGGCCTGCTGCGATTTCGCCGGCGAACCATTGGTGGAATCCGCGCGATATCAACCATTCCATCCGGTCTCCGCTCCAGAACAGCCGCTTGCGTTCGTGGGTCAGGTGCTTCAGCTCCTTCAGAAACGCAGCGGTGCGCTGCGCGTCGGCGACGAAGACGGGATGGGTCCGCATCGCCCGAAACCAATTGCCGACGACGGAAAAGCGCTGGAGGTCGATGGTGAGGCCAAACGTGCGCAATGCGGCGAGGTTGGCAAACCAGGCGCATTCGACGACACCAGGCGCGCCGAACGGCCACGGCTTCGGACGCGGCAGCAGCATGCGCTCGAGATGATCGAGCAGCTCATCGATATCCCGTTGGGCCGCCGCCAGCAGGCCGGCCGGCGGCTCGTCGTAGCGTTCCGCCCAGTGCCAGTACGAGCAGTCCACGACGATCGGGTCGAAACGTTGATCGCCCAGCCGCTCGAACGCGCGTGCGACGACGCGCTCCTCGATCGCAGCGGGATAAAGCGGCCGCTCGGGATAGCGCCAGTCCAGATACTGCAGGATGTCGCTTGAATTCACGATGACAAGATCGCCGTCGGTCAGCACGGGCACTTCCAGCCTCGGGTTAAGCTTTCGCAATTCCTCGCGGCGGTCCGGCGTCAGCGCGTCAACGAGATCGTAAGGCAGCCCTTTCAGCTCAAGACCGATCGCGACCTTGCGGGCGAAGGTGCTGATCGGGCTGCCGTAGAGACAGATGGTCATGGATAGTCTCCTCGGGTGAGAGCTTGCCGAGGCGACCCGTCTATTGCAATTTGTTTCCGATAACCGAGATTATTCCATTATTCGCATTAATTGCGAGGCCGGATGTCCCGTCATGTCTTCCCCGACCTGAGTTCGCGACAGCTTCAGGCCGTTCTCGCGGTCGCCAAGTATCGAAGTTTTGTCGCCGCGGCCAGCTCGCTGAAAATATCGCAGCCGGCGCTGACGCGAACGATCAAGCTGATCGAGATCGAGCTGGGTGTGCCGCTGTTTTCCCGCAGCACCCGCCAAGTCACCGTCACGGACGCGGAAAGGAATTCGCTGCGCTTGCGGAGCGGTTGCTCAACGATCTGAGGATCGGCGCCGAAAATGTCCGGGAGATGGCCGCTCAACCACGTGGGCAGATCGCCGTCGCGAGCGTGGTTTCGCTAGCAGGCGCCGTGCTTCCCAGCCTGATCGCGGACTACAGCCGGAGATTCCCTGGCATCGAGCTTCATTTGCGCGAGGGATTGCACAACCTGGTGACGGACGAGATCCGCAACGGACTTGCCGATTTCGGCATCGGCTATATCGACGATGCGCCGAGATCGTTCGTGACGGAGGATCTCGGCGTCGAAACGTTCCATCTCGTCATGCGCCGGGATGATGCGTTGGCACGGCGCACGAGGATCGGGTTGCCGGCGCTGGCGGACATTCCGTTCGTCTCATTTCCACCCGAGTCCCGCACCCGGCATGTCCTCGACCGCGCGGCGGCCACCGCGGGGCTTTCATTCCGCTATGTGACGACGACGAACCGTCTGCCGACGCTCCATGGACTGGTCCGTAATCGGGTAGGGCTTGCCGTCGTCCCGAAGAGCGAGCGCCCGTCGTCAGATGATCCGGACCTGACGTCATTGTCCCTGGTCGGGCAGGGCCTGGCGTGTCGTGTCGGAATCATGCGGCTGCGGGATCGCGAATTGAGCGCGGCAGCTGCGCAATTTCTAAACGTGGTTCGACACTGGTGGCGGGCGTCCCGGCATGGCCCCGATCGGAAAAACCCGCGCTACTCTTCCGGCTCCGTTGTGAACAGCAACGGATAGCCCTTGGCGCGGCCGGCGTCGGTGGCGCGGGTGGCCTTGGTCTCGGCGACGTCCCTGGTGAACACGGCGACCACGCAGACGCCGCGGCGATGCGCCGTGATCATCACCTTGTGGGCCTGGTCCTCGGTCATGCGGAATTCCGCCTTCAGCACCGTGACGACGAATTCGCGCGGCGTGTAGTCGTCATTGACGAGGATCACCTTGTGCAGGCGCGGCCGCTCGGTCTTGGTTTTGACCTTGGTCTTTGGCGTGACGGTGGTATCGGCCATTTCCAGTCAAGTCCGGCAAGCGAGCGAATGACGCGGGCCCGCCGCGCTCAGTTGGCGCGGCAGTCCGCCAGTCGCTGCGCCATGGTCCGATCGCCGCGGCTGACGGCCGTCTCGATCAGTTTACAGGCTCCGGGCCGGTCCTGAAACTGGGCGTTTGCCGAGAGTTTCAGCTCGATCAGGGCAGTCATGGCGCCGGGTGCGTTATGCGCATCCATGGCGAGCGGGTGTCATTTGCAGGATTTTCCGGGGGCGTAATCATGTCCGTGCCAAGTGCGGCCGGGGTCGCTGGCCGCGTCCGACCTGTCGCGGCGAGCCACAAATCGTTCAAATCGCAGGCGGGCGCGTGATCCAAAGCAGCGTCGGGCTTCATGGGGACGTGAAAGGCAGACAGATCGCGGTGCGGGAACTTCCGCCGAGCAGATAAACGCGGCGAACGCCGGATCATGTCGCACTAACCCGAATGTGAAGGACAAATGATTTCAGCGCTTTGCGTCGGCCGCTTTGCATGTCACCATCGCTGTCGTTCGACGGGAGGGCCGCAATGCGCTGGTATGTCTCGATCGGGGTCGTGCTTGTCGCGGGCGTACTCGCCGGCGGCGATGTCGCAGGTCTTGCCGCGCCGCATCAGACGAACCAGCCGAATGCCGCCAGCCGTCAACTGGCCGACAAGGACGCCAACCCGACCGTCGACGTCGAACTCGTCCTCGCCGTCGACGTCTCCTATTCGATGGACATGGATGAACTCGCGCTGCAGCGGGAGGGTTATGCGCAGGCGATCGTCTCCAAGGAATTTTGCAGGCGCTGAAGAACGGCCCGAACGGCCGGATCGCGGTGACCTATTTCGAATGGGCGGCATCCTCCGACCAGAAGATCATCATCCCGTGGCGTCTGATCGACGGGCCCGAGACGGCGGATGCCGTCGCCAATGAAATCGTCAAGACCCCGATCCGCCGGGCGTCGCGCACCTCGATCTCGGGCGCGATCAACTTCGCCTTGCCGCTGTTCGATGAGACCCGCACCGCGGCTTGCGGCGCGTGATCGATATTTCCGGCGACGGTCCCAACAACAACGGCATGCCGGTGACGGTCGCGCGCGACGCCGCGCTCGAAAAAGGCATCATCATCAACGGCCTGCCGATCATGGTGAAGGAGCCGTCTTATTCCACCATGGATATCGACAATCTCGATTTCTACTACGAGGACTGCGTCATCGGCGGCCCCGGCTCCTTCGTGGTGACGATCAAGGACCGCGACAAGTTCAAGGAAGCGATCCGCACCAAGCTGCTATTGGAAATCGCCGGCCGTACCCCGGACCGCCCCGTCGTGCCGGCCGCGGGCAGGGAGCCGCGCGTCAATTGCATGATCGGCGAGAAGATCTGGCAGGACAGGTGGGGGAGGTAGCCGACAGTATTTCTTGCCGGCTGATCTTTCTTACCCTCCCCTGGAGGGAGGGTCGACCCGGCGACGCGAAGCGTCGTCCGGTAGAGCGGCGGGGTGGGGTGACGGTCTCTCCGCTCGAACAGTGCCCGAGTGGAGAGACCGTCACCACCCCGTCTCGCATTTCGCTGCGCTCCATGCGAGCCGACCCACGAGCGAGCTTTGCTCGTCTCGGACCCTCCAGGGAGGGTGAAGACAAGGCGCTTATCTCTTGAACCTTGCCACCAATTCGACATGCGGCGTGTGACGGAATTGGTCGACCGGGGTGACGCCGTCGATCTTGTAGCCGCCGTCGATCGAAATCTTTGCGTCGCGTGCGAACGTCGTGGCGTTGCATGACACTGCGACGACCGTCGGTACCTTGCTGGCCGCAAGCTGCGTCACCTGCGCCTGCGCGCCCTGGCGCGGCGGGTCGAGATACGACCGTGTCGTAGTCGCGCAACTCCTGCGGCATCAGGGGGCGGCGAAACAGGTCGCGCGCCTCTGCTTTGGCCGGCTTCAGTCCCGGCGTCGAAGTCGCGGCCTTTGCAAGGCCACGACCGCGCCGGCGTCGCTGTCGAAGGCGGTTATCCGCGACTTCGCCGCAAGCCGCAGCGCGAAGGGCCGACGCCGCAGAAGAGGTCGGCAATGTGTTTGGCGCGCTTGCAATGTTCGGAGACGAGCGCCGCCAGCGTTTCCTCGCCCGCCACGGTGGCCTGCAGGAACGAGCCGGGCGGCAGCGCCACCTGCGCGGCGCCGATCGAAATCACGGGCTGTGTCCGCATCAGCACCAGCTCGCCGTGGCGCGTCAGCCGCGCCAGCCGATGCTGTTCGGCGATGCGCGACAGCCTGGTGATCAAGGCGGTCGACAGCGGGCCGGAGCCGCGCACATCGACGTCTAACCCGCTATTGGTCGCGGTGATCTGGATGTCGAGTGGCTTGCCCATCGAGATCAGCGGCTCGGCGATGGCCCAGGCCGCCTCGATCGCGCCGTTCAGATGCGGGTCGAGGATCGGGCAGCGGTCGATCGGAATGATGTCGTGCGAACCGGCCGCCGCATAGCCGACCTTGAGCACGTCGTGCGTTCCTATCCGCCCGTGCAGGGTGATGCGCCTGCGGCCCGCGCCATGGGCATCGAGGAGGGCGCGACGTCGCAATCGATTCCCGCCTGCGCCAGCGTCGTCACCACGAGCTCGCGCTTCCAGTCGCGATAGGGGCCGGCGTCCCAGTGCTGGATCGCACAGCCGCCGCAGACGCCGAAATGCGGACAGAACGGCGCGATCCGCTCCGGGCTTGCGGCCTCGACGTTGATCAGCCGCCGGCGGTCGGGATGATGGCCGGGAACGGCTGCGACCTCTATCGTTTCGCCGCCCAGCGTGTACGGTACATAGATGTTGCCGCCGCCGGCGATGGCGACGCCGTCGCCGTGATGGCCGACATGGTGGATGACGAGGCGCTCGCTGTCAGCCACGGCGCGCGCCCATGAAGAATTCGATATTGCCGTCGCCGCCTTTGATCGACGAGGGAAACACCTGGATATCGGTGCAGCCGAGCGAGGCGGCGAATGCCGAGATATCGTCGCAGATTTCCTGATGCACCATCGCGTTGCGGATGATGCCGCGCTTGGAGTGCTTTCGTTCCGCCTCGAATTGCGGCTTGATCAGCGCCAGCAGATGCATCGGTGCGGCGGCCAGTTCCAGCGCTACCGGCAGCACCGCCTTCAACGAAATGAAACTGACGTCGATGACGACGATATCGGGCCGGGCGGGCAGGCGCTTGCCCTCGAACTGGCGAATGTCGGTTTCTTCCATCGACACGACTCTGGGATGGCTCTGCAGCGAGGGATGCAATTGGCCGCGCCCGACATCGATGGCGAACACGAGGCTCGCGCCGTTCGCCAACAGCACCTCGGTGAAGCCGCCGGTGGAGGCGCCGACGTCGAGGCAGACATGGCCCTCGATCTCGATCGGATATTGCTCCAGGGCGCCGGCGAGCTTGACACCGCCGCGCGAGACGTAGGGTGCGCGGGCTGCGCGGACAATTCGGCATTGGCGGCGATCAGCTCCGACGCCTTCAACACGGGCTTGCCGTCGGCGGTCACGCCGCCGGCGTCGATCGCCGCGCGGGCGCGGGCGCGGCTATCGAACAGGCCGCGCTCGACCAGCAGCACGTCCACGCGCTTGCGGGCAGAAGTCTCGCTGTTGTTCCTGTCAGCCAATGTCAGTCCGATTTGCGTCAGTTCGATTTGCCGGTGGCGCGATCCGCCGCAAGCGCGACGCAGGCCTCGAACGAGGTGAGATCGTGCCAGATGTCCGCAGGACGCTGCCGCGGCGTCACCAGTCTAGCACCATGCAGATCGAGCGTGTGGATCATCATGAGGTTGTCGGGCAGGCCAAAATCTTCCACCGTCAGTCCGTCATCGTCGATCAGACGACCGTCACTGGCTTTCGTGACCGCAAAGGATCGCGCAACCCGCTCGGCATAGATGGCGGGCTCGTTGCTGTAGGCCAGACAGAACTTGCCGCGGCCGGCCATGTAGCCGAGTTCATAGACCGTGCCGGCGTCCGCACTGGGGCCGCGAAACGGCGTAAGGTTGGCAATGATCGCGTCCGCCGCGTCCATCATGGCTTCATTGCCCTTGAAGATGGCGAGCGAGGCGTCGGCAGCGGCCAGATCGATCGCATTGTCGAGCGGATAGAGCCCGATCAAGCCATGGCGGGCGCAGATCGCGACTTTGCGGCGCCCGATCTCGATAGCGTCGGGCAGGAACACGTCGGGACCTGCCAGATAGATCTTCATGGGATTACCGGCGAAGAGCCAGCTCTTCGGTTCTGCGGGCCTTCGGTTCTGACCAGGTCAGAACCGAAGCGGCCACCGCCTCAGGCGAGCTTGACGGTCTCGGTCTTGTAGTCCTTGCCGAGCGCATCGAACACCTTGGCGACGATGCCCTTGGCGTCGAGGCCGGCATGGGCATACATCGCGTTCGGCGAGTCGTGGTCGATGAACTCGTCGGGCAGGATCATCGCGCGCATCCGCAAGCCCCCGTCGAGCATGCCATGTTCGGCCAGCGTCTGCATGACGTGCGAACCGAAGCCGCCGATCGAGCCTTCCTCGATGGTGAGCAGCACCTCGTGGTCGCGCGCCAGCTTCAGCACCAGATCGACGTCGAGCGGCTTCATGAAGCGCGCGTCCGCGATGGTGGTGGAGAGGCCGTGGGCGGCGAGTTCGTCGGCGGCCTTTTCGCATTCGGCCATGCGCGTGCCGAACGAGAGCAGGGCGATCTTGTTGCCCTGGCGGACGATGCGGCCCTTGCCGATCTCGAGGGGAACGCCAAACTCGGGCATTTCGACGCCGCGGCCTTCGCCGCGCGGATAGCGCACCGCGCTCGGGCGGTCGTTGATCGCGACTTGCGTGGCGACCATGTGCACCAGTTCCGCCTCGTCGGAGGCGGCCATGATGACGAAGTTCGGCAGGCAGCCGAGATAGGCGTTGTCGAACGAACCGGCATGGGTGGCGCCGTCGGCGCCGACCAGACCGGCGCGGTCGATCGCGAAGCGAACCGGCAGGCTCTGGATCGCGACGTCGTGGACCACCTGGTCATAGCCGCGCTGCAGGAAGGTCGAGTAGATCGCGCAGAACGGCTTGTAGCCTTCGGTGGCAAGGCCGGCGGCAAAGGTCACCGCATGCTGCTCGGCAATGCCGACGTCGAAGGTCCTGTTGGGGAAGGCCTTGTTGAAGATGTCGACGCCGGTGCCGGACGGCATCGCCGCGGTGATGGCGACGATCTTGTCGTCCTTCTCGGCTTCCTTGACGAGGCTCTGGCCGAACACGTTCTGGTAGGCCGGCGCGTTCGGTTTGGCTTTCGCCTGGGCGCCGGTGGCGACGTCGAATTTGACCACCGCATGATACTTGTCGGCGGAAGCTTCCGCCGGGCCGTAGCCCTTGCCCTTCTGCGTCACGACGTGAACCAGGATCGGGCCGGTTTCCATGTCGCGGACGTTCTTCAGAACCGGCAGCAGGTGGTCGAGGTTATGACCGTCGATCGGGCCGACGTAATAGAAGCCGAGCTCCTCGAACAGCGTGCCGCCGTCCATCATGAAGCCGCGGGAATATTCCTCGACGCGGTTGGCGCGGTTGGCGAGGATCTTCGGCAGGCGCTTGTTGATCTGTTTGGCCGCCTCGCGCAGCGTGCGGTAGGTCTTGCCGGAATAGAGCCGCGACAGATACGCGCTCATCGCGCCGACCGGCGGCGCAATCGACATGTCGTTGTCGTTGAGGATCACGATCAGGCGCGAATTCATTGCGCCCGCATTGTTCATCGCCTCATAGGCCATGCCGGCTGACATCGCGCCGTCACCGATCACGGCGATAACGTTGTTCTTGCCGCCGGCGAGGTCGCGCGCCACCGCCATGCCGAGGCCGGCGGAGATCGAGGTCGAGGAGTGCGCGGCGCCGAACGGATCGTAGTCGCTCTCGCTGCGCTTGGTGAAGCCGGACAGGCCGCCGCCGGTGCGCAGCGTGCGGATGCGGTCGCGGCGGCCGGTCAGGATCTTGTGCGGGTAGGCCTGGTGGCCGACGTCCCAGATCAGGCGGTCGCGCGGCGTGTCGAAGATGTAGTGGATCGCGGTGGTGAGTTCCACGACGCCGAGGCCGGCGCCGAAGTGGCCGCCGGTTACCGACACGGCGTCGATGGTTTCCTGACGGAGTTCGTCGGCGACCTGCCGCACCTGCTCGATCTTGAGCTTGCGAAGATCGTCGGGCGTGCGGATGGTATCGAGAAGCGGCGTTTTACTAAATGTGGTCACAGCGATATTCCAATTTTGCATGTCGGGGCGAGTGGCCCGACGCGAGACGGAAGCGCGTTAACCGCGCCGTGAAAATCCAGACCCCGGTGCCATCTCGGCGGGCCGGTACCTGATTTGAAAGCCTAGATGCACTCCGGTCTAAACCATGTGATATGCATCACGTTAGTAGCTTCGAAACCCTTCCCGGTTCAGTTTCCTTAGCTATTTGAAGTGCTTGCAGCCGTCGAAAGTTGCCCGCAGGCTGCTCTCCCCAGCCCATAGAACCGCAAGCTTTACACCAAAGCCATCGCCAAAGCCAACCCGGAGGCCCGATTCGGTTCCGGGGCGGAGGGCCGAAAAATCGCGATTTTTCAACCGCTGCGGCGGGCGGATGGTTCCAATTTGCTCAAATCGGCGGCACTTGTGGCCGCCGTCGTGACCGCTTCGATCCTTTTCCAACCCCTCGCGCGCATGCCGGAATCGCCGGTGGCGACATCGAGCGCGGCGTCGGGCACGGCCATGCGCGCGCTGAGCGGGACCGGTCCGCAGACGATCATGAAGAAGTCGTAGGCGTTGGGCCGTTCGTTGGCCATCACGAACTGGAAATGCACGCGGAAGAACTGCCAGCGAAACTTCTCGTAGTGCTCGGGCCGGATGATGTCGCGGAAGCGGACCGGCACGATCTTCGGGTTGCGTCTTAAGGCGCCGACGTCGATGCCGTGGCTCGCGATCGGATCGAACTGGTAGAAGTTCATCACGTCCTTGCGGGCCTGGCAGTCGATCCAGTCGATCGACGGCTCGATGGCGAGCTGCCGCAGATGGTCGCGGAACGGCTGCGACACGGCGTGATAGCCGACGATCGGAAATTGCCGCCGATCGTCAGCAGCACGATCCGCGGACCGTGACGGCCGAGCGCGGGGTCGAGCTTCAGCGCGCGCGCCAGCACTTCCGTCGACAGGAACGATCCGGAGCTATGGCCGACAATGACGATTTCTTCGGCGTCGGTGCTTTTGGCTGTCTTGACCAGATGCTGCGCGAAGCGGTCGATGCGCTGGTCCCATTCCGGGCGCTCGCGGTGCGAGAATTCCCAGGTCCAGATCGTGTCGCACAAGAGATAGAGCACGTAAGTAGCGTTCTCGGTGTATTTCAGCACGGCCCCGAGCAGCGCCACGAAGATGGCGGCTGCGGCCGCGATGCTGAAAATGTCGGGGATGCCGATGGCGTTCAGGCCTTTCTCGAACACGAAGGCAATGGCTGCGGCACCGGCGGCTTCGAGCAGCAGCACAAGATGCGGATAGGTGATGAACGTGGCAAAGCGCCAGTTCGCCTTGCCGAAGCGGGCGATGGTGCCGGCGAAGACCAGCCGCCAGTAGATCCACACCGCGCTGCAGACCGTGCGCCAGATCGGCGACGCCAGGTCCTGCTGGATGAAATCCTCGAACCGGAGGAAATCGTAGGACGTGCGGCTCTGCCAATCCTCGGCCTTGGTATCGATGGTCCAGGACGCGATCTCGTCGTCGGCGGCGACCTTGGGCCGGCTGATGGTGGCCTGGAGCTGGTAAAGCCGGCCGAACTTGCGCAGCTCGGTCCGGAACATGCGGTAATATTGCGCCAGCCCGCGCGGATCGTATCCCTGAATATAGATGATATGGCGGTGCTGGACGCGCACGTACTGTCCCCGAGTGATAGCCGACTATAACAGGCCGGGCAGGGCGCCAAGAACTAATTCGGCTACCAAATTGGGCGGTATTCGGCGTTTCGGGTAAAGCGGGGCCGATATTCGCGCCGGCCGGATCACTGCACGTCGAGCGGCTCGGTCCCGGTGACCTGGCCGTTGGCATCGGTGGTAATCTTGTCGACGCGGGCCTCGGCCTGCCGCAGCAATTCTTCGCAGCGGCGCTTCAGCGCCTCGCCGCGCTCATAGATCGCAACCGATTCCTCAAGCGGCACCTTGCCGTCCTCCAGCCGCTTCACGATCGATTCGAGCTCCTCGATCGCCCGCTCGAAGGAGAGTTTTTTGACGTCCACTTGGGTGTTTTCAGCCATATTTGTTCCCGGATGCGCTGGGTTCCCCGGTCGCAGAATCAAAGCTTACTTTTGCGGGCCTATTGTGGCGGGGATCTACGCGCCCATCAATGCGGTGACATGCGCCGCGACCGACTCTTTCAGCCCCTGCAGGTCGTAGCCGCCCTCGAGCACTGACACAACCCGGCCACCTGCGCTTGTTTCCGCCACATCCATCAGCTTGCGCGTGACCCAGCCGAAATCATCCGCCTTCAGGTTGATCGAGGCCAGCGGGTCGCGGTGATGCGCGTCGAACCCGGCGGATATGATGATCAGCTCCGGCGAGAACTTCTGCAATTGCGGCAGGATCAGGTTTTCGAACGCTGCGCGGAACTTGGCGCTGCCGTCTTCGGAAGCCAGGGGCGCGTTGACGATGGTGTCATGCTCGCCGCGCTCGCCGCTGGCGCCGGTGCCCGGAAACAGCGGCATCTGGTGCGTCGAGCAATACATCACGGTCGGATCGTGCCAGAAGATATCCTGCGTGCCGTTGCCGTGATGGACGTCGAAATCGACGATTGCGGCGCGGCCGATGCCGTATTTGCGCTGGGCGTGACGCGCGGCGATGGCGACATTATCGAAGAAGCAGAAGCCCATCGGCTTCGAGACTTCGGCGTGATGGCCGGGCGGGCGCACCGCGACGAAGGCATTCTGGTGCGTGCCCGACATCACCGCATCCGTTGCCGCGACCGCGCCGCCGACGCCGCGCATCACCGCTTCCCAGGTGCCCGGCGACATCGAGGTATCGCCGTCGATATAGATCATGCCGCTTTGCGGGGCGATATGGCGAAGCTCGCCGATATAATGCTCGCCATGGCACAGCGTGACGGAATCAAGATTGCCTTCGGGGCTTCGCCGCGCGCGAGCGGCTTGAAACGATCGTCCGCCAGCACCTCAGCTACGGCGCGCAGCCGGTCGGGGCGTTCGGGGTGTCCCGGGGGCGTGAGATGGTCGAGACAGGCGGTATGCGTCAGAAGGAGTGTCATGCAAAATCCTGGCGTTCACGAAGCGCGCCGGCAACGGATCGGCTAATCTAGGCGGTCAGGGGCCGTTCGGAAAGGCCCACGGTATCTCAGCTCAGTTGATCCGGACAATCCGATCCACTGCGGTCGGGCTGACCGGGCTATTGGCCTTGAAATAGGCATGCAGCGCGTCGGAATCGTAGACGCCGATCAGCGGCGCGGTTCCCTGGGTGAGCACGGTAAAACCGTCGCCGCCGACGAACAGGAAATTGTTGACGGTGACGCGATAGCTCGCGGCGGGATCGACCGGCTGTCCGTTCAGTGACATCCGTTCAGGCAGCACGCGTTCGCCGTCCGGCTTCGATCCGTCCCACGCATAGGCGAATCCTTTCGACACCTGCAGGATCCTTGGCCGCTTCGGATCGAGCCATTGCTGCTCCAGCATGTCCTTGATCTGTTTTCCGGTCAGCGTGATCGTTACCAGCTGATTGCGGAACGGCTGGCTGGCGAACACGTCGCCATAGGTCGCCGCGCCGTCCTCCTGCGCGAAATGTCGGCGCGCACGCCGCCGGGATTGGTGAAGGCGATGACCGCGCCGCCTTTCGCCTCGCTGCTGGTCGCAGCGAGTTGCGCGTCGGCGATGATGCCGCCGAGCGGACTTTCACCGGCCGCGTTGGGCACGCGCGACAGCGTTGCCGTCACCGACCCCGCCGGACGATTGGCGATTGGCGCGGCAAGCCTGTCATAGGATTCGATCAGCGCGGTCTGTTGGGCGTCCTTCGCCAGCGTTGTTGATCGCACGATGGTGTTGTCGGCCTTGGCGCTGATGACGTCGCGCGTGACGGGATCGAGCTTGAGATCAACAGCGGTGACGAGGGTGCCGTATTTGTCGCCTGATGTAACGAGCCGTCCGTCGATCTCGCAGACATAGGCGCTATGCGTATGGCCGGAGACCACGACATCCACCGCTCTGTCGAATTTTTTGACGATATCGACGATCGGCCCCGAAATGCCGGGGCATTCGTTGTAATCGCCGGTCGGCAATCCGCCTTCGTGGATCAGGACGACGATCGCCTCGGCGCCGCGCGCCTTCAATTCCGGGATCAGCGCGTTCACCGTGTCCGCCTCGTCACGAAATTCGAGATCGGCAACGCCTGTCGGCGAGACGAGGCCAGGGTGCCCTTCAAGGTCAGGCCGATGAAGGCGACCGGGATGCCGTCGAAAGCGCGGATTTCGTACGGAGGAAACACGGTCTTGCCGCTGCTCGTCTCGAACGTGCTGGCGGCGAGATAGCGGAATTTCGCGCCCAAAAACGGGTGCGGCCCCTGGCATTGGTCAACCGGATGGCAGCCGCCATTCTGCATGCGCAAGAGTTCGTCCTTGCCCTCGTCGAATTCGTGGTTGCCGACGGAAGAAAGCGCCAGCCCCATCATCGACAGCGCTTCGATCGTCGGCTCGTCATGGAACATCGCCGACAAAAACGGGCTGGCGCCGATCAGGTCGCCGGCCGCGACGAAGATCGTGTTCTTGTGTCCCTCGCGGAGCTGGCCGACCAGCGTCGCCATATGTTCCGCGCCCCCGGCGGGAACAGTGATCTTCTTCGTCCTGTCCTCGGGATCCGTGATGGTGATCCCGCCCGGCGGTGGGCGAAGGTAGCCGTGAAAATCGTTGATCGCGAGAATGCGCAGGTCGACGGGGGCGGCGGTCTGGGCGAGCGATGATGCGCCAAGCGCCATCATGATCGCGAATGCAAGGATGGGACGAACGAGAACTTTCATGGACATCGATATCGTAGCCCGGATGGAGCGCAGCGCAATCCGGGATTCGTGCCGCGGCCCGAGCTGTCCCCGGATTACGCTGCGCTCCTCCGGGCTACGCTTGCTTTGACATAGCAGCTTGGTGTGTCACCGTCATTGCGAGCCAACGGGGTCGGGCGAATGCCCGCCCGATGACAGGCTCCGCGAAGCAGCAGGCCGCGGCGGTGCCGCTGGCCAATCATCCGGTGACATCCTACATGATCCGGCAAAAGGCCCACCAGCTCCCTGCGAATTTTCCGGGGATGTGACTGCAAGGACAACGCAATGCAGCTAGGCGGAATTCATCATCTGACCGCGATCTCGGCGAAGCCGCGGGACAATCTGGCCTTCTACACCGCACTCCTCGGCATGCGGCTGGTCAAGAAGACCGTCAACCAGGACGACGTCAGCGCCTATCACCTGTTCTACGCCGACGGCAAAGCCAATCCCGGCACCGATCTCACCTTCTTCGATTTCCCGGCCGCGCCCGAGCAGCGCGGAACCAATTCGATCTCGCGCACCGGCCTGCGCGTCGCGGGCGAAAAGACCCTCGGCTACTGGCGGGATCGCCTCAAGAAGGCCGGCGGCGTCACTGGCGAGGTCATCGAGGTCGACGGCCGGCTGACGCTGCCGTTCGAGGACGGCGAGGGCCAGCGGCTGGTGCTGGTCGACGATGGGGGCGCGGGCGCCGCCTCGCCGTGGGAGCGCAGCCCGGTGCCGGCCGAGCACCAGATCCGTGGGCTCGGCCCGATCGTGTTGACCGTGCACGAGCTGTCGCGCACCGCCTTCGTGCTGACCGAGGTGATGAACATGCACCGCGTGCGCGAGTACGCCGCCCACGGCGCGGAGATTCATGTGTTCGCGATGGGCGAGGCAAGGGGAGAGAGCGGCCCCGCCGCCGAACTGCATGTGCTCGAAGACAAGAATTCGCCGGTCGCGCGGCAAGGCGCCGGCGGCGTCCACCACGTCGCGTTCCGCACGCCCGACGAGGCGCAGTATCACGCCTGGACGCAGCGCCTGAACGAGCTTCGCATCCCCAACAGCGGCGAGATCGACCGCTTCTATTTCCGCAGCCTCTATTTCCGCGAGCCGAACGGCATTTTGTTCGAGATCGCGACGGACGGGCCGGGATTTGCGACGGATGAGCCGATGGAGACGCTGGGCGAGAGGTTGGCGCTGCCGCCGTTTCTGGAGCCGCGAAGGGCGGCGATCGAGGCGGGGCTGAAGCCGATCGGGTAGTGCGGATTAGCGTCAGCGTAGTCCGCCGTACGGACCGCAATAGCCGCCTGTTGCAGGGGTGGATATGTATAGTATCCGTCTATGCACATCGCGACGGAATGCGGCCCATGCGTACAAATATCGAGATCGATGACACGTTGATGGCGGAGGCGCAGAAAGCTGCTGGAAACCGAAGCAAGAAGCAGACGGTGGAACAGGCGCTTCGCTTGATGATTAGGCTGCGAGGTCAGCAGGAGGTCGGCGGGGCGTTCGGCAAATACCGTTGGCGCGGCAACCTCGCCCGCGGTCGCAAGGGACGTGCGGCCGGGTGATTGTCGTCGACAACAGCGTCTGGATCGACTTCCTCAACGGCCGCAATGCGCCGTATGGCCGGCGGCTTCGCACGCTCCTCCTCCAGCTCGGAGTGGCGGTTTGTCAGTGATGACGGCCGCGCTCAAAAATTTTCGATTGCCGTAGCCATTGGTGGCAGCGGCGCGCAATCAGTTTAAAGCCCAAAGCTGCGCGGTCAGAGCCGAGATGCAGCACGACAACTGCGATGATGGTTGCGGCGACAATGGCTGGGATTCCGTAAGCGTTGATTTGGAAGCCCACAACATCGATGCTCAAGACGTGCGCGGGAAGGGCGTTTTCCATCATCCCATCTCCTTAGTGGTTCGCGTCTGGCCGCATCAGACGTCCCAGTCCGCTTGCTCTTCGGCGTCTTCCGTTCTCGCAGCATCGATTTCGTCTCTGAGCCGATCGATCATCTTCTTCGCCCAGCGACGTACCCCGCCGATGCGGTGTGTCTCAAGCGCGCGCAGTGGAGCTTCATAGAGAGTGAAGTATTTACTGCGAGAGCCAGCCCACCCGAATGTGTACATGTTCCGCACGAGCGCCTTAAGAACGTCGTCTCGGTCGCCAAACTCATCGATTAAACGCTGAGTCAACGGATGAAGCGCGTTGCCTCCCGGTTGCGGCTGCCGCGTTACGAGAATAGGAATGACACCGGCCAAGAAGGCTGGCGCTCGGTCCTGATTGGTGTGGCACCAAGCAAACAACACGTCTTCCGGAACAGACATTACGGCGGGATGTTTTCTGTCGGCGAACGAGAAGGAATCCCCGAGCAGATGCTCAACGCGCCATGCTGTCCTCCGATCGCCGATGATCGCGTTTCCGAAGATCGGCCAGACGATCGATGGAAACATGGACAGAAGCGTCGGAAGTAAAGGTTTGATCAAATCCCTGGCATTTCCGTCGGGATCGACCACCGCATACCGGGCGATGCCGATCGCAGCGATGCGCGCGTCGTCGTCGTCACGCCCCTTCTTCAAGAGCCACTCGATCAGTTGCTTGAAGTGATGCGCGTCCATCTGCGAACCGCGCCGTTTCAAACGCTTGTTTAAGTGCGTTATTGCAGCGAGAAGTTGCGGTCGCAAGTTCTCAAGCCGATCGTGGGCGCCGTGCACGTACATGCCCATCAAATCCAACGCGACCGAATAAGCTACGCCGTCCATGGAGAACAACTGATCAAATAGTGGTGCCACTTCCAGCACGGGCAGCCGGGCGAGCGCGCCCCCATGGTCCAGAACGAAGTTGCGCTCGGTGTCACAGTGCCCAAGCGCAAGGCATCGATCACCAAGCTGACATCGGACGCCGATACTCCGATGTGAGAACAAACCAGCGGGAGCGCCGGCGCGATGACTGGTGATGTCACAGACCTCCGTTTGAACGCTTCCACGAAGGCAGCATCAATCGAGCTCATGGCGGCGTAGTAGCCGGTCACGAGACCAAAATTCCGATTGCCCGCTGGTGCTTCCTCAATCGCACGCTCGATGATCACGCCCCACTCCTGCGGGTTGACCGAGAATTTCGCGATTGCATGACCAGCGGCAACGGTCATACGTTGATCGCCGACACTTAACTGCGGCAACACGGCGTGTAGTTCGTCCGGTTGTGCCAGGAGATCACGCACGAGAGTCTCGACGGCTTCGACTTGTCGTTTCCCGCGTTCTTCGAACTCAAGCTGCTCATCCACCGGATAGTCCCAAGGCATTTCCGTGATGAGAAAGCGAACCCGGTCGCGAAGTTCGTTGGGCTTTAGTTCGTTCACAAGAACTCGGACACGGTCCGCCACGCCCTCGTCCAGGTCATCGACATCGAACTGAAGTACATCGCCAAGGGCGCTCAATCCCTGGGGCCAATATGTCCGTGCCGATGTAACCTGCCTCACCCAGCGTTCTACCTCGTTGATAATGCCCCTGATATCAGCGATCGCAGTTCACCGGCTATTTCGATGCGCGCCCGCGCGCCTATTTCATCGGAGCGGACGGCTAAGTTCGCAAGGCGATCCATACATGCAATTACGTACTCCCAAACGTCTCCCCAAGTCCTCGGGAGCCAAGACTCCAGCGCAGGGCGGCTACCATGAAGCTCAGCGCCAACTGATCGGGAGTGGGAATGTGGTTGGCGCCGGCGGCCAATGCCTCCACTACGAAGGGAATTTCCGAAGGATCATCCCGGTCGATCAGTTCATCGAGCATGCGCAGACGCATCTCGCCGTCGGCCTCAGTATCAGCGAGGAACACCGGAAATAGTGCCTTGAACTGTCCGGTAGCGTTGTTCCCCCAACTCTCGTTCTCCGCGATGGCAAGCTTGAGCATCAGCAGAGCCGCCCTCTCAAAACTTGATTTGAGAAACGCGATCTTCTCCAATGCGCGGACCAGACTTCGTCGAAGATCATCTTTCACGCCTCGAAGCTGATCATAGTCGAGTTCGCCGAAGACGTGCTCGAGCAGCGTCAGTACAGTCTCCGCATCAATCTCCGCTAAATGCGGAACGATCTCGGCAACGCCGGTGACCTCGAAGTTCGACCGTGATGCGAATGGTCCGTTCAGTCGGCAGAGATGCTTCGCGACCTTGGTGGCGATCGACCTTTCGTTCAGGAACGCAAGCTGGCGGACGGCGCGCTGGCGAAGCGAGATAGGGACGACGTCCCCGGCAAGTATGCGTTCCCACTGGTCCTCGCTCCATTGTCGCCACTGCGTTTCGGCGAGCGACATGGCCAACGGTTTCGGATGCAAGCTGACGAGACGCCCGTGCTCCTGTGCAACGCCCCGTTGGATGAGAACATCGACGCCAGCACGAAGATCAGCTTCCGAACGCCCTCGGCTCAACGATGACACGAACTCCAGATCCTTGAGGGGCGCCCTTATGCCGATGAGCCCGAACGCGCCTACGAGCATGCCCACTTCGCGAAGCAGCGCCGGATCGGCCGTAGTTCGCCCAACAATGATCCGATCAAAAAGCTCTTGATCACTTGCCGCCGCGATTGAGCCGTTACTCAGCCAGGCTTGACCGAGCAATTTTGCCATCTGGGGAAACCCCTGAGAGAATTTTACCAGCCGACGTTGATCTTCGCTCGGGAGACCGGGCGCGATTTGCTTGATCATTCCGTCGATTACCGCGTCGTCCGCGCGGTCGATTTTGAGGCTGCCGGACGGCATGCGACCATCGTTGGGCAGTTCGTGGTCAATGGTGATTAGCGACAGTCGGCTGCTGGACCGCTTGACCATAGCTGAGAGATCTTGATGGGTCGCCTCCGGGCAGCGGTCAACGACAACGATTGCACGCGCACCTGAGTCGGCCAGCGCCTGCACAAGCGCTTTTACTTGGGCCGCTCCGGCCTCCGTTTCGACGGCGTACATAACAAGATCGCTGAGGCGTAGCGCAAATGCCTCCTCTTCGTCGGTTGGGCAAAGAGCTTCGTTCGTCAGGCGCGACTTGCCATATCCTGAAAGTCCAACCACGCGAACGACTTCGCGCGGCCGTGCGATCAGCTGTCGCAATTCTTCACGATATGTCGGCAGACGGGCGTCATCGACCCACGGCGATTGATCGTACCTTCCCGCCCAATGACTCCAATCCTGGAAAGCGCCGACCAACCCCGGCTGAGTTTGCCCGAGCAGCCACGCGGCCACGGGCGGACGCGAGCTAACCCACTGCGCGACCTGGTCGGCATCGCGGAACTGGATTTGACCTTCATCAAAGGTGAGACCGGCGGAGATAAGGGCTTCGCTGATCCGCTTCTCGCGGGCCTTGATCTTGCTGTTCGTGAAGGGGCGCCCGCAAATGACGATATACGAGCCACCCGCCTCGAGGGCGGCGCGCACCATCGGCTTCACCGCTCTGCTCGCAGTAAGGACTTCAGCCCCGGCTTCCGCCGGGGAAAGATTGCCCGCCTTTAGCTGAAAGACGCAGTAGCGACTCGGTAGATACTTAGTCCGTGGTGGTCCCCTTCCCAAGCGATGTTCGCGTCCACGCCACCGTCCGGCGCGGTAAGCACCGACGCTGCGTGGATCTGATCCGTCGGCAAATTTTCGCTATGCGCCTCAGCCGTTAGCAGACGGCGCAACAAGCCGATGAGCTTGCGCTCGCTGAGTGCTGCGACGTGTTGCCCGGTTACCTCGAAAGGCCGCAAACCATCGGCTTCGATCGGATGCAGCTTCTGGCCCGTCAGGGCACCAAGCGCGGCGGGATCGGCATCAAGCATGCGTAACAGGTTCATGACCGAGGACGCGGGCGTTACTTTTCCCTCGTATTTCGTGAATGCACGCGGCCCACCGCCCAGCAATTCGCCGGCTTCGACCTGCGAAAGACCAAGCTTTTCTCGGATCCGGCGCACGTCTTGCGGTCCGAGAGGGGACTGCTCAATCTTTTCGGATTTCATTTCCACCACATATGACGAAGAATCATTCAATGGACCATTATGGTCACGTGCTATTTCAATAGCAAGGCTTGAAGCGTTTGCGCGCTCAATGTAATTTACTTCGAAAAATCAATATGATGCTATCAGTCCAGCCTAAATAGCAAAAATATTCCTGTTTTGTTCACACCCAAATCAACGCTAAATATTCCGCCGTCTCATCCCTCACGAGGGGCGGATCGCGATCGTCACGGACGCGGGGTGGGATGCGGTGGACGCAGCAGCGTCAGGCGCGAGAAGTTGTTTGCAGGGCGGTTTCGGCCGTGAGTGAGCACAGCGCGCAAGACGACGACGTTGCAGCGTACGGCAAAACCGTGTGGTCCTGGCACCCGTGGCTGGTGTCAAGCTGTCGGTGGCGAATTCGGTCCGACCGGATCGATTTAGCCATCAAGCCGGCAGCGATGGAGGCAAGACGAATTCGTCTCCAGGGAGAGCGCGGCATAAGCCGTCAAACCATTGCGCAGGGAATGCCGGAGTGCTCCGGCTGTACCTGTATGCTCGTGTGCGCCTCTATCTCCACTCTTGCACACGAGACCGCGGGTGCAGCAAGCACCCGGCATTCCCTGCTCCCTCTGTTTTGAGGGAAAAAGGTTCATGCAAACCTCGGGCGTTCTGCGCCGCGAGAAGGCGAGATCATGTTTACGAACGTTGACGCAAACAAGTTCGTTATATCAGGCAAACAGCCGCGCCAGCGTGAGATAGCCTGCGGCTTCTCAGGCTTCATTCTTCGGAACGTATTTCCCGAGCACGCACTTGTAGCGCTGCAATCGCCATTCGCGATACGGTCCCTTGGCGAGCCAGTCGGCAATTCCGATCTGCGCGTTGACCGCGCAGGCGCTCATGGTGATGCCGGACTGGTCGCTGGTGGTGACGACTTTTTCGAGACAGAGCTGGCTGTTGCAGAGAACGGCGACGAGAGTGACGAGCATGGCGACCTTCGTTGATAAGGAATATCCACTTCGTTCAGCCAATGCAGGGTTCATGCCAACATTGGTGTACGCCGTTTTTTTGGACGCCCTTACGCGAATTGACCTGCAAAAACGCAACATTTCCGTAGCCGTGCTTTCTTGCGCGGGACGGGCACCGGCAACGCCAGTGAATGCGAACTGCGGTGAGAGTAGGGGCGGGCGCGGACGATTCGCAAAGCGTAGAACTACGGGACCGTGCCGGAATGGCGATGACTGTCTTAACGCTGCAACAGTGCTGGCTTGTGCTGCCTGAGTTCGCAATGACGCTCGCTGGCACACTTCGTAGGATGGGTGGAGCGCAGCGATACCCATCATAGTCTCAGGCAGCAGTTGATGGGTATCGCTGCGCTCCACCCATCCTACAAATCGGGGCACACTCGAAGAGCGAGGGCGGCGAAGCCGCAAATTCAGATGGCCCGAGTGATTTCGTCGTCGATGCGCATTTCAGACTCAATCAGGACATCGCGCCATGTTTGTTTCGCGTTCCAGGCGTGCCGCGGTTCCCGCTAGAGAGCAGGATGAGACATTAGTGCAACAACCATGGTCCTAAATTCCGGAGGGCGCATCGTTAACAAGCTACGGCCTGCTCGTGGAGATATAATCGCATCGACGAATCCGGAAAGGAGTTTTCGATGGCGAAGTTTGCGATTGGCGAGCAAGTCGAAAACGTTGCCAACGATGACGAGTCGGGCACGGTTGTCGCCGTGTTTCCGACCGTTGACGGAAGCTTTAGATATGCCGTCGACACGGAAGGTTACGGCACACTCCAGTTCTTCGCCGAGGAGAAGCTGGCTTGTGCCGCTACGAGGCGGGGCGCCACATGACAGGCCGTGCAACAACGCAAGCGATCTCAGCGACCGAACTTAACGAGGGCGACAGCGATGCCGTGCGCATCAGGCATCAGCTTGACGCCTGGGCCAATGCCTCAAATCGCACCCCCAGATTGGTGGCGGCGCCTGCGGAAGACGTGAGCGTTGAATCATCCGGCGAGGTGCCCTTGCCGGCAACGAAACGCGGCCGCGCCTCTCCGGCATCCAGTCGCGCCAAAGCCGCCAAGGGCACCAAGACCAAGGCAGCCAAGACAACCAAGGCCAAGGCAGCTGAGGCCAAGGCAGCCGAGGCCAAGGCAGCTGAGGCCAAGACAGAAGAGGCCAATGGTGAGCCGGAGTTGCCCAGCGCGCCGCTCGAGCCGCTGACCGTTTCCGTCGCACCTGTCGCACCCTCCGTGCCGGAGGCCGTTCCCGTCACGCCGGACCGCGCACACACCAGCCGCGCCTTTGCCCTTGTTGCGGCACTCGCGCTGGCAACGGTGGCTGCCTATTTTTCAGTCGCAGGCATGGCCGAAATATTTCCCGGCGCGCCGGTGGCGGTCATGGTGCTCGCCGCCACCATGGAAGCCGGCAAGCTCGTGATAGCCGGATGGCTGGCCGCGCATTGGCGGCGGACCAACTGGAAAATGCGCTTCGTTATGGTGGCCCTCGTTGCCGGCCTCGCGCTCATCAATGCCGCAGGGGTGTTCGGCAAGCTGGTCGAGGCGCACGTCAGCGTGGCGGCCACGTCGCGTTCCGGCGTCACCGAGCGCCTGGAAGCGCTCGACGCCCGCGTCACGGCGCAAACGGCTGCCGTTGCCGACCTGGCCAACCGCATCGCGCAAATCGACCGGGCGGTCGACGAGTCGACACGGCGCGGCCGGGTGACCCGGGCGATCAACATCGCATCGCAGGAGCGGGCGACGCGGGATGGGTTAGATACGCAGCGGCAGGCGGCAACCGCAACGCTGGTTGGATTGCAGACCGAACGCGCGGCGCTGGCCGGTGAACGTTCGCGCATCGAGGCGTCTGCAGGCCCGATCCAGTATCTTGCGATGATGGTCGGCGCCGCGCCCGAAGCCGCGGTGCGATGGCTGATATTGTTGATGGTGCTGTGCTGCGATCCCGCAGCGATCGCCTTGACGGTCGCTGCGTCCGCTTCGCGAGCTAGCAATCCGAGGTGAGAGCCGATTGCCCAACGTGATGGCTGCATTAACGACGAGATGAACCATCGGCCAACGCACCATCAGCAACGACCAGCCTATTGCTGACATCAGGCGTATAAGTATCTCCCATGAGTTGGGATGCGAAAGACGTAGCACTGCTCAAAGAACTCTGGGCCGCGGGCCGCAGCGCCGGTCAGATCGCAAGTCGGCTGGGCTACAGCCGCAACGCCGTGAGCGCCAAGCTGAAGCGCATGGGCCACAAGCGGGGTCACAAGCCGCCAACGGCCAACCCCAAGATCGTGGCCGTGCCGACGCGAAGGCCGGCGCCGGCGGCAGCCTGTGCCCGGCCGGCGGACAGGGTGGTGTCGAAGCCCAAGCAGGTACCGACGCCGACCAGGGAATTCACCAAGCGTGAGCTTTACGCCATGCTGGCGAATGCGGTGAGGAACACCGGCTGACTCTGGTGCCGCCGCGGTCGAGAGGATGGGCATGATGGATGCGCTCCTGGCAGGAGCGTCATCGGGGTAGGTTTGCAAGCCCTCCCGCATGAGCCGGAAGGGCATGCATGAACCGGCTACATGGTTCGTCCCTTCGACAGTCTAGCGGTTTTGGCTTGTGACAACCTTGCGGTTTTAGCCTGTTTCGCCTTGCTGTGGTCGTTCCGCTTCGCCTTGGCCTTGCTGTGGTCGTCCCGCACAGCGACCCGGGTGCCCTTCCTGATTTTCGCTGCCGCGTCCTGCGTTTTCGCTCCGCCGCGGCGAGAGGCATATTCCTGGCCGTCGATCGGCGCCACGTGCGGCGGATCTCTATCGAGATAGGGCCGGCCGATTCCAAATTCCTTGCCGCGCTCGTCGATCCATTTCCACAGCTTTTCGGTAGAGACCCATCGCTGTCCGCGGGTCGCGCCCTTGACGCTCACCACATCGGCCGCAACCCCGCGGCCATAGCCGCCACGGGTACTGCCGCCATGGTAGGATCTATCGGTTGCCGCCTTCAGGCCGGTTGCGATCGATTGACGGTAGTCGTCGCGGAACGCGCTGGTGATACCTGGCTGCAGGCCGGCCTGTTCGGCCGCGTGGAGCGTATGAAAGAGCTTTAGCTTGAAACTCCGGTCCATGCCTCCGATCACGTAGTCCATCATCGTCATGCCGACTTTTTCCGCCGCCTTCGGGTCTTTCCAGGTAAAATCCTCGTCGACCCGCCTGGTAAAGGTCCTGGTGACAGTCACCATCTTGCCCTTCCGCTTGACGGTCACTTTCCGCCGCTCATGCACCTTGATGGCATCGACCTTGGGCGCCCGTTCGTAGAGCGCCCACAGGTACCGATCGATGCAGATCTCCGCGACCAGGCATTCCTCGTTGATTTCGATGGTGCTCACGGCCGGCAGGGCATTGTCGGGCGCCGCTGCGACTTCCTCGGGCGGAAACACCTGCGACGGATCGGTCAGCGAGGCCACGACCAGCGGTTTCGGCTCATGCAGGCTTGCCGTCGCGTCGGCGGCTTTCTCCGGCGCGGGATCAGGCATGCTCGCCGTCGCGCCCCGGCGGACGGTGCTTCGGGCGGAAACACCTTCGACGAATCCGGTAGCGAGGCCACGACAAAAGATTTCGGCTCATCCAGGCTTGCCGTCGTGTCGGTGGCTTTCTGTGGCGTGGCTTCGGCGGCCGTTGCCATCTCGACATCGCCGACAGCGGCGTTCGCTACTACGGTCGCCTGGGGTATGACCGTGGGCTCGGTGCTTGCGATGAGAGCTGGTTCGTGGCGTTCCACGATTGATTTCGCGCCGGCGTTCTCGATGGAAGCGCTGATGTGCACCGTGGAAGCCGAACCGAAGCCTGCAAGCCAGGCGAGAACACAGCTCGCGAGAGCCAGGCCCGTGAGAACGTTAATTCGACGCTGCGCCCTCGTCGCCAATCGCCATGGGTCCATGATCCGGCCTCCCAAGGCTCCGCATGAGCCTGATTACATAGCCAAGCACGCGACGGCGCTCATTCTTCGGATTGCGAAATGAATGCGCAACGGCCGGAGACTACGGGATCGTCCATTTTTTAAAGGTGTTGCTTCAATACCACGCGCCGCTGCATGGAACTTGCTGTGCCATTCTGCGACGCAGGCATGCGACATGACAGTGAAGCGAGGTGGATAGCGCAAGCGCAACCCGTCGCATGGCAAGTCGAGCCGCGCTCGCGGGTCACGCGTCGCTAACCCGGCTACGAAGGGCTCACCCCAGCAACACCGCATCCGCGCCGTTCACGGCTTCCGCACTGTCGGTCACCGTCTTCTCCAGCGAGCCCGCCTGCACGGTAATGTTCTCCGCAAAGAACCGCGCCACCGTCACATAGCGCTGCGGATCGCCAGCCTCGCCGTTGCTCTTGGCGGCCAGCGCTTCGCCGGCCAGCATGCAGCCGCCGAGTGTCGAGCCGAACAAACGGAGATAAGGCGTGGCGCCAGCGAGCGCGTCGTTCGGCGCAGACGCCACACGCTCCAACAGCCATTTGCTGGCGCGCTCCAGCGAGCCGAGCGCGTCGCGCAGCTTGGCGCCGGTGGTGCCGAAGGCCGGATCGTTCGAGGCTTCGACCTGCTTGACGATGCCGCCCAGTTCATCGAGCAGGGCCCAGACAGACGCGCCGCCGTTCGCAGCGAGCTTGCGCGTGACGAGATCGATCGACTGGATGCCGTTGGTGCCCTCGTAGATCGAGGTGATGCGCGCGTCACGATAATGCTGCGCGGCGCCGGTCTCCTCGATGAAGCCCATGCCGCCGTGGATCTGCACGCCGAGATACGCCACCTCGTTGCCGATATCGGTGGAGAACGCTTTCGCAATCGGCGTCAGCAGTGCGCCGCGGGCGGCGGCGTCAGCCCGCACCTTGGCGTCCTTGGCACGCACGGAAATATCGAGCGCGACAGCCGTGGCGTAGCAGATCGATCGCGCCGCGGCCGTCATGCTGCGCATCTGCAACAGCATGCGCTTGACGTCGGGATGCACGATGATCGGGTCGAGCCCGTCGCCCTTCTTGCCGACGGCGCGGCCCTGGCGGCGTTCCTGCGCAAAGGCCAGCGCCTGCTGATAGGCGCGGTCGGCAATGCCGACGCCTTCGAGGCCGACGCCGAGGCGGGCCTGGTTCATCATCGTGAACATGCAGAGCATGCCCTTGTTTTCCTCGCCGATCAGGTAACCGATGGCGCCGCCGTGATCGCCCATCGTCATGGTGCAGGTGGGGGAGGCGTGCATGCCGAGCTTATGCTCGACGCCGGACGGATAGATGTCGTTACGCGCGCCCAGCGAGCCGTCGGCATTGACCATGAATTTCGGAATCAGGAACAGCGAAATGCCCTTGGTGCCCGCGGGCGCATCGGGCAGACGGGCCAGCACGAAATGCACGATGTTGTCGGTCATGTCGTGGTCGCCATAGGTGATGAAGATCTTGGTGCCCTTGATGCGATAGCTGGCGTCATCAGCCCGCTCGGCGCGGGTGCGCAACGCACCGACATCGGAGCCGGCCTGCGGCTCGGTGAGCTGCATGGTGCCGGTCCATTCGCCGGACACGAGTTTTTCCAGATAGATCTGCTTCAGTTCATCGCTGCCGTGGGCATCGAGCGCCTCGATGGCGGAGAGCGTCAGCAGCGGGCAAAGGCCGAACGCGATGTTCGACGCGCTCCAGATTTCGGTGCAGGCCGCGTTGATCGCCATCGGCAGGCCCTGGCCGCCAAAGCTTCCGGGCCCGACACCGCGTTCCATCCGGCGGCGATCCAGCGCCGATAGGCATCGGGCCAGCCGGGCGCGGTCGTCACCTTGTCGTCGGCGAGCTTGATGCCGTGTTCGTCGCCCACCCTGTTCAGCGGGGCCAGCACGTCGCCGGCGAATTTACCGGCTTCCTCCAGCACGGCCGCGGTGATGTCGCCGTCGAAATCGCCGTAATGGCCGGCCTTCACGGCCGCCTGCAGGCCGGCGCCGTGGTTGAGCGCGAGCAGGATGTCAGAGATCGGCGCGCGGTAAGTCATGACGAAAATCTCGCTTTGACAGGAACTGGGCTGCCGTATTCACACGAAATCGGGGTTGTCTCAACACTCCGATGGGCGGTATCGGGCCGCGCCAGGGGCGAGAAACCGGCCGGGGACTTTCGCGTAAGCGGTCCCAATATAAAGGGTCACGCTTCCGGGGGCTGATTTCGGACGAAATTCGGGATTCCAGCCAGTTGAAATGGCCTGACACCCTCTATAGACCGGGCATTGTCCGAACCGTTCGCGCAGGCCGCGCGCGAACCGGTTCAGCCTGTTGGGGCGTAGCCAAGCGGTAAGGCAGCGGATTTTGATTCCGCCATTCGGAGGTTCGATCCCTCCCGCCCCAGCCAGAACCAACACACTGATTTTGTTAAGCAAATAGCTTTACTCGAGCCGGGATTTCCAGCGCATTTGGAAATTCAGTTTGCCCCGCATTTGGAAATTCTGTGCTGGCTTCGTTTTGGTCGAAGGCCGATGGAAGACGTCGCGGGTTGAACGCCGCTCAACTTATCAAAATACGAATTGAGCGCGTGAACACTGTCAGCGAGTTGCAAGCTTTCGATCGTTGCCGTTGACGTCGCGTTCGGAATCGCCAGCGGCAAAACGCCGTCAACCCTTTTGCAGCGTTCAACGAAGTCTACCGCGATACGCTCTTGGAACGCCGTGCTCCGAAGCAAGCGATTGATTTCCTGGTTCAAGCGCCCGACAATTTCCGGCGATGTTCCGGCTGGCGCATAGATTCCGAATACGGCGTCCGCGTCAAAGCCGCTGAGGCCAAGCTCCTGGAGCGTGGGTATATTCGGAAGTCGAGCCGACCGCTGTGGGCTTCCGATTGCAAGGACGCGTAGCTTGCCGGCTTCCACAGGGCGATGCCGGGGTCGAAGAGGAAATCGAGCTGCCCCCAAGCAGGTCATTAAGCGCGGGCGCTGCGCCACGGTAGGGCACATGAACCGCATCTGTGCCAGTCATACTCTTCAGCATTTCCACGGCGAGATGCGGAGAGCTGCCAATACCAGGCGATCCAAAATTGCGCTTTTCGGGATTGGCCTTTAAGTCAGCAATAAATGCCTTGAAATCCTTTGCGGGATTGTCTGCCCGAACGACGAGGTAAAAGGGTACGCGCGCGACGGATGCGACGGGGATAAGATCCTTCGCGGGATCGAACGACATCTTCGCATACAGGTGAGGATCGATCGCCACCATTCCACCTGAAGACATCAACAGGGTGTGGCCATCCGGCGCTGACTTCGCTACGAGGTCGCCTCCCAAGTTTCCGCCGGCGCCACCCTTGTTTTCGATTACGACTGGCTGACCGAAAGCTTCGCTTAGAGTCGGGCCTATCAGGCGCGCGAGCTGATCGGCCGCTCCCCTGGAGGAAAGTTGACAATGAGACGAATGGACTGCGTAGGCCAAGCATTTTTGCGCCAGCGATGTGGACACCAGGCACGAAATAGAAGCAGCGGCGACGACAAAGGCTCTCATGATTGTTTCCGTAGGTTATTGGAAGGTTCAGAGATCGGTACTTAATCCATCCATAGGGTCCGGTTGGGTCTGAAGGAGAGGTGGTGCTGAGTAGCGCGTCGTTTTGATCGACTCCGCTCCCGGACAAGTCGGCTTGGTCATGGCGCAAAAATGAGCGTTGTGCGTCGGATTGGAGCCGATCGGGCTCTACCGAAAAGTTCATGTAGGCAGAGCTTCTTCGACAAGCGTCGAAGTCTCCTTCAGCACATAATAGTCGGTTCGCAGGACCCGAATGTGGGGAGGGGGCCATTTCTGCTTACACTGGCTGGGCCGCGGTTGGCGCGCGCTTGGTGCCGGCAAGCATCGGTACGGATACCGGAGGATCAGTCCGCATTCCCGCTGCTTTTTGCCGTGTGATGGCTTTCGGCCGACCTCTGCTTTCGGCCGACCCTGCTGCGGTGGCCGCAGGCCGGGATCGTACCGATCTCATCGACGCGTGACACTGCCGGGCCGCTCGCGCGGAAAGCGGCCGATCTCGCCGCGATCGACGCAGTAGTTGCCGGTGAGGGCGACCCACTTGCGGCCAAGCGGTTAGCGGACCTTCGGATCGGCATGCCGCGGACATTTTTCTGGGAGGATCTCGAGCCGGAGATCTCCCGCATCTGTGAAGCCGGGCTGGATGCGCTCAAACGCGCCGGCGCGACGCTGATCGAGGCCGATTTGCCCAACGTTGCAGCACTCAACGGGGCGGTATCTCTCACCGTGGCGCTTTACGAGATGAAGCGCGACCTCGACCGCTACCTCGAGGGCGAGGGGCTCTCAAATCGCTTTGCCGAGATCGTGGCGGAGACCGCCAGTCCCGACGTCAAGAGCATTCTCCGGCCGCTGCTGGATCCCGGAACAGCGGTGCCCGAACGGGGCTATCGCGAGGCAATCCAGATCCATCGGCCGAAGCTGATCGAAGCTATCGTAGCTATTTCCGCACGCACAAAGTCGATGCGGTGGTATTCCCGACCTCACCGCTGCCGCCACCACTGATCGGTGAGGACGAAACAGTAATGCTCAACGACCGCGCCGTTCCGACCTTTATGACGGTGGTGCGCAACACCGACCCCGGCAGCAATGCCGGCATTCCCGGCATCAGCGTCTCGGTGGGGCTGACCTCGCGCGGGCTGCCGGTCGGACTCGCATTCGACGGTCCCGCTGGCCGCGACCGCGACCTGCTCGCGCTCGCGGTGGAGCGCGTGTTTGCGGCGCTGTCCGCGCCGTGACGTAAAAGGTTGTGCGGATCAGGTTACTGGTCAACACCGCCGAGAAAGATGCTCACTTCGATCAAGACGACTGCCGCGCGTTTGAGCGGCCGGGGCTCTGCATGCGAAAACATCCACCAAACGGCTGATTGTAGGCCCGGTAAGGGTGCCTCACGCTTTTGGCGCGGGGCGATCAGGGCCAATTGATGACCATCGACAGGAAGTTCGCGGACACGCTGTTTCGAAACGGGCGCATCTACACCGTCAATCGCAGGCAGCCATGGGCCGGCTGCGCCGCGGTGAAGGGCGGACGCTTCATAGGGGTTGGCGAGGAGGCCGATCTTCGTCCCCTGGTTGGGCCGGAGACCACGGTGGTCGATCTCGACGGGCGCATGGCGATGCCCGGCATTGTCGACATCCACAATCACATCATGATGGGCGGGCAGGCCGATCTGTTCGAGCTTCGCTTCCCATCGAACTTCACCATCCCGCAGATCGCCGACGCGGTTCGCAAGGCGGCGTCCGAAGCTCCGGCCGGAACCTGGATTGTCGGCGGGCAGTTCGGCAACGATCTGCTGCCGCGGCTCAACACCATTGAGGCCTCGGCCATGCTCAACGCGGCGAGCCTCGGCCATCCGGTTCTGCTGCGGGATGATAGCTACCACAACCGCTGGGCCAGCACGGAGGCCCTGCGCATCGCCGGCGTCGAGATGGACACGCCCAATCCGGTCAATGGCGAGATCGGCCGCGACCTCAACAGCGGCGCATTGACCGGATTGATGATCGAGGCCGCCTCAGGGATCGTCGAGCGGGCACTCGCGGACGCCGGGCATTTCACGCCCGAGATGGACCGCGCGGCGGTGGCGCGCTCGATCGCCGTGCTCAATTCCTTCGGCGTCACCGCCTTCCTCGATGCCGCGAGCATGCAGCCGATTCTGGCGGCGCTGAAGGGACTGGATGACAGGGGAGAATTGTCGGCCTGGTCGGTATGCGCGATGCCGGTCGTCGAGCCAGGTTTCATGT
Source organism: Bradyrhizobium sp. RDT10 (assembly GCA_044772375.2). Lineage (GTDB taxonomy): Bacteria > Pseudomonadota > Alphaproteobacteria > Rhizobiales > Xanthobacteraceae > Bradyrhizobium. The sequence goes on along the minus strand of CP187939.1, from coordinate 4,836,552 downwards.
TCGGCATGGCCGGCGACGAGCTGTTCGCGGCACGCGACGATTTTCGTAGCGCCCACGTCAAGCCGGATTTTGCCAAAATCTTTCTCGACGGCGTGCCCGGCGCAAAGACGGCGGCGTTCCACGAGCCCTATGTGGCCGACCCCGTGCGCGGTTGCTGCTTCCGCGGCTCCACGATGCTCGATGTGCCGAGCCTGATCCGCTGGCTCGGCAAATGCGAGAAGCTCGGACTGGCCGCCAAGATTCACTGTGCCGGAGACGCCTCGGTCACCCAGGCGCTCGATGCGATCGACGTCGTGCGCTCGTTCAACGGACCGACCGCGCTGGTGCATCACATCGCGCATGCGAGCTACATCGCGCCCGCCGATATTGCGCGCTTCGCCGAACTCGGTGTCGCGGCCGATCTGTCGCCGATCATCTGGTACCCCACCGTGTTCCTAGAAGCGCACAAGGCCGCGATGGGCGAGGAGCGCGCTGCGCTTCTGGCCCAACAAGGACCTGCAACAGGCCGGCGCGCTGATGGCCGGCGGATCCGACTGGCCGGTGATTCCCAATCCCGATCCATGGCAGGGCATTGAGGAATGGTGACCCGGCAGAATCCGTCCGGCGATTTTCCCGGTGTCTCGCTCTGGGCCGAACAGGCGCTGGATTTGCCGAGCGTGCTCGAGATCTACACCATCGATGGCGCGCGCGCGCTCGGCCTTGCCAGGACCATCGGCTCGATCGAGGTCGGAAAATCCGCCGACATGATCGTGCTCGACCAGATGCTGTTCGACGTCAAGCCGGACCGGATCGCCGAGACCGGGGTGGACCTGACCTTCTTCGAGGGCCGGAAAGTGTACGAGCGGAGAGCGCGGCAATGACCGGCATCGGTGATCGCGCGCCGGTGCCCGTGACCGTGCTCACGGGCTTTCTCGGCAGCGGCAAGACTACCGTGCTGAATCACCTGCTGCGCCAGCGCGACATGCAGGGCGTGGTAGCGATCGTCAACGAGTTCGGGGAAGTCGGGCTCGATCATCTCCTGATCGAAACCAGCGAGGAACGCTTTGCGCTACTCGACAATGGCTGCATCTGCTGCTCCGTCCGCGACGACCTGATCGAAACGCTGCGCGACCTGGATTGCCGTCGCAGTGCAGGGACATTGCCCGCTTTCCACCGCGTGCTGGTGGAAACCACCGGGCTCGCGGACCCGATCCTGATCCTGCACACGCTGATGACATCGCCCGACCTGCTCGGGCGTTATCGCGTTGACGGCGTCGTGGTGACGGTGGATGCCGTCAATGGCGAGCGGACGCTGGACGGCCATCCGGAGGCAGTCAAGCAAATCGCGGTTGCGGACCGGATCCTGCTGACCAAATGCGATCTGTCGGCGGAACCCGATATCGTATCGCTCACGCAGCGGATCACGCGCCTCAATCCGACTGCTGCACTGCTTCCGACCGAAAACGGCGGCATCGACGCCGGCTCCATCATCGATGCCGGGATGTTCGATCCCGCCACACGCTCGCGCGACGTCGGCACCTGGTTCGCGGCCGCGGCAACGGCGGCGGGACATAACTACGTTCATGGCGATCACTGTGGTCCCGATTGCGGCCACCACAGGACTCACCACGCACATGATGCCGGCATCTCGAGCTTCAGCCTGACCGTCAGCGAGCCGGTCCGCTGGGCCGCGTTCGCCCAATGGCTCGACTATGTCGCTAGCCTCAAGGGCGATGACCTCCTGCGCTTCAAGGGACTGGTGCACATCGCCGAGCGGCCGGGCAAGCCGGTCGTCGTCCATGGCGTGCAGCATGTCTTTCATCCGCCGATCGAGTTGGACAACTGGCCGACGGCCGACCGCGCGACCCGCCTGGTCTTCATCGTCCGCAACATCCCGCGCGAGGTGATCGAGCGAACCCTGATCCGGTTCGCCGCGATCAGCCGTGACGCGATCCAGCGGCCGGCGGCCTGAGACGTTTGAAATGACATTGAACTGGTTGGAGGGATCACCATGACCGACAAGCCTAAGCATGCGAACGCGTCAGGCACGCGATTCAACCGTCGTACCTTGCTCAAGGCCGCCGGGGCCGCCGGTTTGGCGTCGGCCGCGAATATTCCGCTGGTGAACATCGCGGGAGCCGCCTCGACCACACTCAAGATCGGCTGGGTTGGCTGTCTTTCCGGCGTGCGCGCTGCATTCGCCGAGCCTGATCCCTGGGTCCATGAACGAATCAAGGCCTATCTGAAGAACGGGCTCAAGATCGGCGGCAAGAATTATTCGGTCGAATTTGTCATCAAGGACAATCAGTCCGATCCGAACCGCTCATCGGTGGTGGCGAGCGAACTGGTGCTGCGCGAAAAATGCGACCTGATCCTGGTCGAGGACGGCGATGCCGCGATCCCCGTCGGTGAACTTGCCGATGCGCGCGGCATACCGACGATCTCGACCATGGTGCCGTGGCAGGGCTGGATGTTCCCGCGCAAGTCGACGCCGGACAAGGGTTTTCCCTATAGCTTCCATTTCTTCTGGGGCGCCGACGATGTGGTGAAGAATTTTGTCGGCATGTGGCAGTCGGTCGAGACCAACAAGAAGGTCGGCACGCTCTACATCGACAACCCGCCCGGCACGGCGTTCTCTGACCCTAAACTTGGATTGCCCGGCGGCATCAAGCAGGCCGGCTTCCAGGAGGTTTCGGCAGGTCTCTTCCAGATCGCCACTGACGACTTTTCCAACCAGGTCTCGGCGTTCAAGAACGGAGGCGTGGATATCGTCTCCGGTTTCACCTACGGCAACCATTGGGTCACGCTGTGGAACCAGGCGGCGCAGGCCGGCTTCAAGCCGCAGATCTGCACGGTGGCGGCGGCCTTCCTGTTCCCGAGCGCGCTGAACGCGCTCGGCGACCGCGGCGACGGCATGTCCACCGAAGTATGGTGGACGCCGGCCTATCCCTTCAAATCGTCGCTCACCGGGCAGACCGCCGCCGAACTCTCGGCCGAGTGGGAAAAGACGACGGGCAAGCAATGGACCCAGCCGATTGGCTATGCCCATGCGCTGTGGGAGACCGGCATTGCGTCGTTGCGCAACAGCGACCCCAAGGACAAGAACTCGCTGCGCGACGCCATTGCCGGCCTCGATGTCGAGACCATCGTCGGACACGTCAAGTTCAAGGGCTCTCCGATCAAGAATGTCGCTGTCACCTCGCTGTCCGGCGGTCAGTGGCGCAAGGCCAAGAGCGGAAAGTCGAAATACGAGTTGCTGATCGTCCATAACGGCACGGCGCCGTTCATTCCCAAGCAGGCCGATCTCGCGCTGCTCTCCAAACTGGCGTGACGGCGATCGGGACGCGCAAGGCGGATATCGGGGTCATGGCCAGTCTTCTGCGCGTCGCCGGACTAACCAAGAGCTTCGGCGCCATCAAGGTCGCCGACAGTCTCGACTTCGAGCTTGCCTCTGGTGAATGCCTCGGCGTCATCGGACCGAACGGGGCGGGGAAGAGCTCGTTGCTCAATCTGATCGTCGGGCTGATCCGCCCCGAGGCCGGCTCGATCGAGCTCGACGGCCGCGAGATCGTGCATCTGCCGCCGCACCGGCGTGTCCATCTCGGCATCGGGCGCGCGTTCCAGATCCCGCAGCCCTTTCCGCATCTTTCGGTATTCGAGAACGTGCTGGTGGCGGCGAGTTTTGGTGCGGGACTGCGCGACAGCGACGCCGCGGGCTGGGCGATGGATGTGCTCGGTCGCACCGCGCTCGAGGCCAGGGCCGATCTTTGGCCGGCGCGCTGCCGTTGATCGACCGCAAGCGGCTGGAATTCGCCAAGGCACTGGCGTCGCGGCCGCACCTCATCCTGCTCGACGAAATCGCGGCCGGCCTCACCGAGCCGGAAGTCGAACGGCTGGTCGAGGTCATCGCGTCAGTGAAAGCGGACCATGCGATGATTTGATCGAGCATATTCCGCACGCGTTGCGCGCGGTAGCGGACCGCGTCCTGGTGCTCAATTTCGGGCGCAAGGTGCTGGAGGGACCGCCGGCCGAGGTGATGGGAAGCCAGATCGTCCGGGAGATCTATATGGGGTTGACGGCCGATGACGCTGCTTGAGGTACGCGGCCTGAACGCCTTTACGGCGACCTGCAGGCGGTCCAGGCTCTCGATTTCTCTGTGGCGGAGCGCGAGAGCGTCGCGCTGCTCGGCGCCAACGGCGCCGGCAAATCGACCTTTCTCCGCTCGCTCGTCGGCTTGCTCGAGACCAGGTCCGGCAGCATTCGCTTTGCCGATCGCGACATCTCGAGCGTGCAGGCCGAAGAGATCGCGCGGCTCGGGCTCGGCATGGTGCCCGAGGGCGGATGCTGTTCGACACGCTCACCGTCGAGGAGAATCTCTTGATGGGCGCGCTGACCCGCCGGGCGGGGGCGTGGACCCTTCGCAGGGTGTTCGAGCTGTTTCCGGTGCTTGCGGAGCGGCGCCGCGCGCGGCCGGCGCAATTGTCGGGCGGACAGCAGCAGATGGTCGCGATCGGCCGCGCGTTGATGGCCAATCCGCGATTGCTGCTCTGCGACGAGATTTCGCTTGGGCTTGCGCCTGTCGTCGTCGACCAGATCTATCGCTCCTTCGCCGATATTCGCAACGAAGGCACGGCGCTCGTTCTGGTCGAGCAGGATGTCAAGCGGGCCTGTGCGGCGGCCGATCGCATCTATTGCCTGCTGAAGGGCCGGGTTTCGCTGACCGCCGCCGCGAAAGACGTAAGCCTTGCACAACTGACGCAAGCCTATTTCGGCATGTAGCCGGCAGGGAGACGAACGCGCATGGCATGGCTGGAAACGCTGATCAACGGCGCTCTTCTCGGAGGGCTTTACGGCCTGCTCGGCATTGGGCTTGCGCTCGTGTTCGGCATCATGCGGGTCGTCAACATCGCCCATGGCGAGTTCATGGTGCTGAGCGCCTTCTTCGCCGTCGTCCTGATCGGACTGTTTCCTTCGGTGCATCCGCTGTTGCTACTCCTTCCCGTAATCGTCGCTTCCTTTGCCGTCGGCTGGCTGTATCAGATGCTGATCGTCAATCGTGTGGTGCGCTCGCCGGACCCGCTTGCACCGCTGCTGCTGACGTTCGGGATTTCGATCATCCTGCGCAATTTGATGGTCGAGGTGTTCGGCGCCGACGTCAGAAGCGTGCAGCTCGGCGCGCTGTCCCGGGCGAGCCTCGACCTGTTTGGGCTGAGCATCGGCATCATGCCGCTGCTCACGCTGGTCCTCGCCGTCATCTTGTTCCTGTCGCTGCAATGGATGCTGAACCGCACGACGTTCGGCCGCATCGTCCGCGCTACCGCCGACCGGCGCGACATCGTGCGCCTGTTCGGCGTCAAGCCCGACCGCGTCTATAATTACGTCATGGGCCTGTCGCTCGCGCTCGGCGCCGTCGGCGGCGTGTTGCTCGCGGTGCGCTCGAGCTTCACGCCGTTCTCGGGTGCGGAACGGCTCTTGATCGCCTTCGAGGTGGTGGTGCTCGGTGGGATCGGTTCTTTCTGGGGCGCGCTGCTCGGCGGGGTTGCGCTCGGCATGGCGCAACTGGTGGGATTGAAGCTCGATCCCAATGCGGGTCTGCTTTATGCTCATCTGCTGTTCTTCATCATGCTGTTGATCCGGCCCGCCGGCCTCGTCTCCAACCGGACCTGACGCGGATGTCGAGAGTCTTCATTCTGGCGTATGCGGCATGCGGGATAGTGATTGCCGCTGCACCGGCCGTGCTCGGCGAGGGAGCTCTGCGTTTTTCAACCGAATGCCTGCTGATCCTGAGCATGGCGCAGATGTGGAATCTGTTGGCCGGGTATGGCGGCCTGGTCTCGCTCGGCCACCAGGTGTTCGTTGCGCTGGGCGCCTACGCGCTGTTCCTGACCTCCGGCTGGCTGAATATCTCGCCCTATTGGACCTTGCCGGTGGCGCCCGTCGTTTGCGCGGCCGTGGCGGCGATCATCGCGCTGCCGCTGCTCAGGCTGCGGGAAGCCTATTTCTCCATCGCGATGTGGGTGTTTGCCGAGATCGTCGCGGCATTCGTGACGAAGTCGTCATGGATGGGCGGAACCGCCGGCGTCACCCTCTCGACCAGCAAGCTGATCGATTTCGACTGGTTCGAACCGGTACTGTTCTGGATATCCGGTGCGCTGGCACTTGGCGTGCTCGGCGGACTGTACCGGCTGATGCTTTCGAGCTTCGGCCTCGGCCTGATGAGCGTTCGCGACAATGATCTCGCCGCGATGAGCGTCGGCGTCGACGTTCGGCGCAACCGCTTCATCGTGTTCGTGCTGTCCGCGGCCGGTTGTGGCCTTGCCGGCGCCGTGAACTTCATGGGCAATCTCTATGTCGGGCCGGCGGCGGCTTTCGACGTCAATTGGGTGGTTTACATGATGTTCATCGTGCTGATAGGCGGCATCGGCACGCTGGAAGGCCCCGTCGTCGGCACGATCATTTTCTTCGGCTTGCGCGAGATCGTCACCGGTCAGTTGGGTCTGTCGGCCGGCTGGTACCTCGTCACGCTCGGCATCGTCGCCGTGATTGTCATGCTGTGGTCGCCGCGCGGGATCTGGCCGATGCTGCGCGACCGCTTCGGGATCGGGATGCTCAGCATCCGCCGCGTGGCTCCGAGGCCCGCCGCAACACAAGCCAGCGCGTCGAAATAAGGAGTGGCCGATATGCCAGTCGCGGATATGCACTATCTGACCGCCGTCCAGCTGAAGGACGCCCTGGCCTCGCGCAAGGTGAGTGCGCTGGAGCTCCTTGACCTGCACCTTGGGCGCGTGAAGGCGCTCAATCCGGTCTACAATGCGGTGGTCGCGCTGGACGAGGAGGGCGCGCGCCGGCAGGCGCGTGCCGCCGACGAGGCCTTTGCGAAAGGGGTTGATCTCGGCGCGCTTCACGGCGTGCCGATGACGATCAAGGATCCTTTGCGGTCGCCGGCATGGCCGCGACCTGCGGCATCGAGGAGTTGCGCCACCACCGTCCTGCGCATGACGCCACGGCAGTCGCAAGGATCCGCGCGAGTGGTGCGGTAATCTTCGGCAAGACCAATCTGCCCGCGGGAGCTGCGGACCATCAATCCTTCAACGCGCTGTTTGGTCTGACGCGCAATCCATGGAACGTTGACCGGACCGTCGGCGGATCGTCGGGCGGCTCGGCAGCCGCACTGGCCGCGGGATTCACCCCGCTGGAGCTTGGCAGCGATATCGGCGGCTCGATCCGCGTGCCCGCGCATTTCTGCGGCGTTTACGGACACAAGCCGAGCTACGGCATCGTTTCGCTGGAGGGCCATATTCCGCCACCGCCCGGACATTTCTCTGAGCCGGAACTTGGAGTCGCCGGACCCCTGGCGCGCAGCGCGGCGGATCTGGAGCTACTGCTAGATATCGTGCTCGGCCCGCCGGAATTCGGGCCGGGCGGTGCGGGAATCCAGTTGCCGCCGCCGCGCCATCACGATCTCACATCGTTCCGCGTGGCGGTCTGGAACGATGCTTCATCTTATCCGCTCGATTCATCCTATGCGGCGGCGATCGATGCCCTGGTCGGCGACCTGCGCCGGCTCGGCGTCAAGGTCGATGCCGCGAAGCCTTCCATCGATGCCAGGGAAAGCTATTCGCTGTATCTGCAGACGTTGTTCGGCATTATCGGCGCGGGTCTGCCGCCGCACGCGGTCGCTGCCATCATCGAAGCGGGGAAGGGTGGACCTGACGGAAGTTATGCGCGCCGGGTATCCGTGGCCGTGCAACAGACCTTGCCGCAATATTTTGCCGTTGCGGAAGAACGTCAAAAACTGCTTCGCGCTTGGCGGGATTTCTTCACGCGGTATGATGTCCTGCTTTGTCCGATCACGCCGACGGTCGCGTTCCCGCATGACACCCGTCGCGCGGACATGGCGGCGCAGTTCGAGCGTAGCGTCGTGGTCGACGGCGAGCCGGTGCCCTACATGGACAATCTGGCGTGGCCGGGTCTCGTCACCGTCGCCAATCTGCCGGCAACGGTGATCCCGACGCGGCGCCTGGTGGGCGGGCTGCCGGCCGGCGTCCAGATCGTCGGACCCTATCTCGGAGATCGCACGACGCTGAAGTTCGCGCAGCTCCTTGACCAGGCACTCGGTGGTTTTGTGCCGCCGCCTCTTTCGAACTAGCTGCCGAGATGGCTCGCGATCGCGGCGTAGCCGCGCAACCACATGCGATCGAGTTCGATATCCATCGGGGTGGGTTGCGAGGAGACGCGGACGATCACGGTCTCGGCGGCGGGATCGATATAGATCCATTGCCCGTGAATGCCGACCGCGGCGAACGCGGTGCGGTCGCGGTCGACCGTGTACCATTTGTTGCGGTAGTTCCCGTTGGGAAAGACCATCACGAGGTCGCCGCGCGACCATGCTTCGGCATTGCCGTTTTTCCTGATGTCGTCGATCCACCGGCTTGGCACCACCTGCCGGCCATTGCTGACGCCGTGGTTGCGCATCATCTCGCCGAAGCGGGCGAGGTCCCGCAATGTCGCGCAGATCCCGCCGGCGACCCGCGCCGCGCCCTGCGAGTCGACCGTGATATAGGCGTCGTTCTCGGCGCCGAGCGGGCCCCAGAGAGTCTCTGCGACGATCTTCGCATAGGGCATGCCGCAGACGCGCTCGTAGACCCATCCCAGCACGTCGGTGTTGGGCGAGACGTAGTGAAAGGCATGGCCGTGCGGCCGGCCGTCGGCGCGCATGGTGCCAAGATAGTCACGCAGATGGATGGCAGGCGCGCCGGGCGGCGGAATATCCCAGCCAGCCGCGCGCCGGTAGCGTATGACGTCGCCTTCGCCGTCGTTATAGTCCTCGTCGAAGCGAATGCCGACGCTCATGTCGAGAAGGTGGCGGACGGCGCAGGTGCCATAGACCGAAGCTTTCAACTCGGGCAGATAGCTGGCAACCGGCGCATCGGGATCGAGCCGGCCTTGCCCGGTCAAGATGCCACCGATCGTGCCGGCTATGGATTTGCTGACCGAGAAGATCAAGTGCTGCGCATCGGGCGTGAGGCCGTGCGCATACCATTCCGTGACGATCCGGCCACGATGAAGCACCAGAAAACCGTCGACATAGGTTGAGCGCAGCGCGTCAGCGACCGTCGTCGTTTCGCCTTTCAAGTCCTCAAAGGCGATATCGTCGAGATACCCAGGCGACCGCGGCAGCGCTACCGGCGTGCTCGATCGCGCAATGTTCGCGGTAGGAAGCAATTCCCGGACATTGCGGTAGCTCCACTCCATCTGCGGATGCTGGCGCCAGTTGGCGAGCGTGATCTGACGTTCGTCAGCCGGGACAATCGACATGATATCTTGAGCGCCAAGCATCCTGGGGGATCGAGCCTGGCTGGATCATCGCGGCCGCCGGTGCGGCAGCAATCCACCGGATGGTGGATACGAGTTGCCGCTGGTGCCGGGCGCGAAGCCATTTTCAATCGCGTTTTTGAAGGCTGGCCCGCATTTTGCTTGACTGAAAGGTGTGTCTGCCCCAGCGTGCGCGGGACGGATGCGCTCGATGTCCGACTTTCGGAGGAAGCAATTTGGGAGGTTTGGCATGCACATGATCACGAACCGCTCGGATCCGGCTACCCATCAGGCCGTTCAGTTTGCGAGAGGGATGTTCGATGCGTCAGCGATGGCGTTTTACGGTGTCGATGATGGTCTCAACCAGAATCGATTTCTCTTGAGCGGAGTTCCACTCGATTTTCATCGCGAGTATGTTGAGCGGATGGGGCAGTTCGACCCGCTTCACCCCAAGCGCGCCGCCGGAAAACCATTTGCGTGGCTGAGCGTCATGTCGACGCAATACTTCAATGCGGAAACGGCGGCGTACCGATCATTTACAGATCAGTTCGGAATCGCCGACATGATGGAGTTTTTCTTCCGTCGAGGTGACAGGATCGTTGCTGGCATGAGCGTCATTTGGATGCCGGGATGCAAGATCTCGACGATGCCACGAATATCGCCGAGAAGATTCACGATTATCTCGAGTTCAATCTGGTCGGACGCACGCTATCAGCGAGCGAACAGGCCGCGCGTTTCGGCCTGACCGCCCGCGAACTCGACGTGATCGAGCTCGTTTGCTGCGGGCGGACCAACCGCGAGATCAGCGAGTGCCTGGGGATCGGTCACGCCACCGTCAAGACCCATCTCATCCATATCTTCGAGAAGCTCGGTGTGGAAACGCGCTCGGCTGTTGTCGCGCTGATGTCGCGGCTGCACTGACGGGCTTGCGTGCCACGGATGAGCGTGGCGCCAGCGCACTTGAGATCAAGCATCCACCGTTCGGTTGATTGATCCGGCATGGCTGCGGGACGACGGTTCCCTGATTGGTGTTTCAGGGATCGGCGTCTTTACTTGCGATGTCACCGTATGTGCTCGGCAGTATCCATCCGTTCGCGAGAGGATCGCTTCCTGCGAAGACCGGGAAGGCGTTGCTGTTTGCGCAACAGGCCGGTCGCGTAGAGTCGGCTGCAGCATCCGGCAAGGCGACGGCGGGGCAGCGCGAACACGTATCGCGCCCCTTGCTCTATGTCCGAATCTGCGCGTAACGACCGGGCGCGGCGGTTATCCGCTGGTCGACGGCGTTTCCTTTGCCCTTAACCGCGGCGAAACGCTCGGCATCGTCGGCGAATCCGGCTGCGGAAAATCGCTGACCTCGCTTGCCCTGATGGGACTTTTGCCGGCCGGCATGTCGGTGTCCGGGCGGGTCGAGTTCGAGGGCGCCGACCTCCTGAAGTTGGCGCCGGCCGCCATGCGCAATCTGCGCGGCGATCGCCTCGCGATGATCTTCCAGGACCCGATGACGAGCCTCAATCCGACGCTCACCATCGGCTACCAGATAGCCGAAGGGCTGATACGACATCGCGGCTGCGATCGCCGCGAAGCGCGCGATCGCTCGATCGAACTGTTGCGCAAGGTCAAGCTGCCTGCGACCGAACGACGGTACGACGAATACCCGCACCAGCTTTCCGGCGGCATGCGCCAGCGCGTGATGATCGCGATGGCGCTGATCTGCCAGCCGGCGCTCCTGATCGCGGATGAGCCGACCACGGCCCTCGACGTCACCGTGCAGGCGCAGATTCTCGATCTGCTTGGCGAGCTGAAAGACGAGCTGGGTTCGGCGATGATCTTCATCTCGCACGATCTCGGCGTCGTCGCCGAGAACGTCGACCGCGTCGCCGTGCTTTACGCCGGACGCCTGGTCGAGGAGGGGCCGACGCGCTCGCTGTTCGAACAACCGCTGCATCCCTACACCATCGGCTTGATGGGATCGATCCCGCGGATCGATACGACCAGCGAATGGCTGCCCGCGATTCCCGGCACGCTTCCGCTGGCCTCCGATCCGCCGCCGGGATGCAGGTTCGAGCCGCGCTGCCCGTTCGCGGCCGACAAATGCCGGGAGGAAAGTCCAGATCTTGCCGAGGTGAGCGCGGGTCACCGCGCAGCATGCTGGAAGGCGCCGCTATGACCGCGCCGGTGCTCAGAGCGATAGACCTTGCCAAGCACTATCCGGTTGGCGGCGGCTGGTTCGGGCGGACGCAGACATTGCTGCGCGCGGTCGATGTCGTCAGCTTCGAGGTCGCCAAAGGCGAGACGCTGTCCCTCGTCGGGGAATCCGGCTGCGGCAAATCGACGACGGGAAGGATGCTGGTCCAGTTGATCGATCCGACATCGGGCCATATCGAATTCGAAGGCCGGACGTATGGCGCGGGATCGCGGGGCAAAGCGGAAGAATCTCGCGGCGCATCCAGTTCGTTTTCCAGGACCCCTATGCATCCCTCAATCCGCGGATGACGGCCGGCGAGGCGATCGGCGAGCCGCTGTCGCTGCACAACATGGTTCCGGGGCGGCAACGCGCGGCGAGGGTCGCCGAATTGCTGGAGATGGTCGGATTGCCGCGGTCGTTCGCGTCGCGTTATCCGCATGAGCTGTCGGGTGGACAGCGGCAGCGTATCGGAATCGCGCGCGCTTTGGCGCTCGAGCCTTCCTTCATCGTTTGCGACGAAGCGGTCTCCGCGCTCGACGTTTCTGTGCAGGCGCAAGTGCTCAATCTGCTCAAGACGCTGAAGATGCGGCTCGGGCTTAGCCTGCTGTTCATCGCGCATGACCTTGCGGTCGTGAAGCACATCTCCGACCGCATCGCGGTGATGTATCTCGGCCGCCTGGTCGAAGTTGCAAGAGCGTCCGAGCTGTTTGCCAACCCGCGGCACCCCTATACGCGCGCGCTGCTGGGGGCGATCCCGCAACCGGTTTTCGGCCGCGTCCGCGCTGCGACCGTCGGCGGCGATGTTCCCAGTCCGATCGATCCGCCATCGGGATGCCGGTTCCATACGCGCTGTCCGCTGAAAACGGACATCTGCGCACGCGTCGATCCGGTGCTGGAAACGATTGCGCCCGGACATGTCGTCGGTTGCCACCGTTGGCGCGACGTCGAGCCGATGCCGGAAGCGGGCAGGGCGATCGACGACGTCCATTCCGCGCGCATTCAGCGGCTTCTCGGGTTTTTTCAGGACAAGGCGGGATCGGCCGCCGTCAGCAGGAGTTGAGATCATGAAGAGATTGTTGCTTGCTTCCCTGGTATCGCTCGTGGTGACGAACGGGGTCCAGGCGCAGTCCCTGCGCTTCGGCTTCAATGAGGATGTCGACGTCCTCGATCCCACGCTGAGCCGCGGCTTCACTACGCGCATGATCTTCGGCGCGCTGTGCGACAAGCTGATTGACATCACACCGGACCTGAAGTTCACGCCGCAGCTCGCGACTTCGTGGTCGTGGTCCGACGACAACCTGTCGCTGACCCTCAAGCTGCGCCCCAACGTCGTGTTTCACGACGGCGAACCGTTCAACGCCGAGGCGGTGAAGTATTCGATCGAGCGCCATCAATCGATGACCGGCTCGCAGCGCAAGGCCGAACTCGGGCCGCTCAAATCGGTGGAGGTCGTCGATAGCCTCACCGTCAAGCTCAATTTGTCTGCGCCGTTCGTACCGCTCGTCGGTTATTTGTCTGATCGCGCAGGCATGATGGTGTCGCCGAAGGCGGCCAAGGAACTCGGCGACAAGTTCACCACGGCGCCGGTCTGCGCGGGCCCGTTCAAGTTTAAGGAGAGGGTGGCGCAGGACCGCATCGTCGTCGACAAGTTCGACAAGTACTGGAACAAGGACAACATCCATCTCGACCAGATCGTATTCCGCACCTTGCCCGATCCGACCGTCCGCCTCGCCAACCTCCGGTCCGGGCAGCTCGACCTGATCGAACGCATCGCGCCGATCGACGTTGCCGGCGTCAAATCCGAGGGCCGTTTCGCCGTCGAGGAAAACACCGAGCTGGGCTGGAACGGCCTTCTCTACAATGTCGGCGCCGGCGAGAAGGCGAAGGGACCGATGGGCTCCGATCCGCGCGTCCGCGAGGCGTTCGAGCTGTCGATCGACCGCGACGGGCTGGTGCAGGCGATGTCGAAGGGCCAGTACACGCCCGGCAACCAGTGGGTCTCGTCATCGAACGCCTACTACGACAAGCAGCTTCCGATCCAGAAGCGGGACATCGCCAAGGCCAAGGTGCTGCTCGCCGCAGCCGGGAAGCCGAATCCCGTCGTCACGCTCGTCACGCCGACGCAAACCGAGACGGTGCAGTTCGCGCAGATCATCCAGGCGATGACGCGCGACGCCGGCTTTGACGTGAAGATCCAGGCGACCGAATTTGCGACCGCCCTCGACATCACCCAGAAGGGCGATTTCGAGATGTTCACCTATTTCTGGAGCGGCCGCACCGATCCCGATGGCAATATCTACAATTTCACCGCCTGCAACGCGCCGCTCAACATTGGCAAGTACTGCAATCCCGACGTCGACACGGCGCTGCAGGCGGCGCGACGCACCGCCGACCCGGAAGCCCGCCGCAAGGCCTGGGCGCAGGCGGCGGCGATCATCCTGAAGGACCGCCCGATGCTGTTCGCGTTCCATCGCAAGTATTTCTGGGGAAGGAAGAAGGAGATGAAGAATTTTGTGGCCTATCCCGACGGGCTGGTCCGCTTCACTAATCTGAAGCTGAACTGAGCGGCCGCTTTCGATGGCACGCTTCCTGTTGCAGCGAATTGGCCTGACGATCCCGACGATCTTCTTCGTCTCGGTCATCGTCTTTTCGCTGCAGCAGCTTCTGCCCGGCGACCCCGCGCTGACCATTGCGGGCGACGAGGCGTCGCCCGCCCTGATCGCCGAAATCCGCGCGAAGTACCACCTCGATGATCCCCTGCTGGTCCGCTACGGCAAGTGGGTGGCCGGAATAGCCCGGGGCGATCTCGGAATTTCGCTGCGGACGCAGCAGACCGTCGTTGAGCTGCTGATTCAGAAAATCCCGGTGACGCTGGAACTTGCGACGCTGTCGATGATCATCGCGCTCACCTTCGGGATCTCGATGGGCATCCTGGCCGCGATCTCGCGCGGCGGGCCGATGGACTACGTCGCCCGGTGCATTGCCCTGTTCGGGATTTCGATGCCGGCGTTCTGGCTCGGCATCCTCTTCATCCTGCTGTTTGCCGTCAAATGGCGGATATTGCCGGCCTCCGGATACGTGCCGCTGACGGAAAATCCGCTGGAAAACCTGCGGTCGATGATCATGCCGGCCACGGTGCTTGGTCTTGCGGTGAGCGGCGTGATCATGCGGCATACGCGTAGCGCGATGCTGCAGGTTCTGTCGAACGATTATGTCCGGACCGCGCGGGCCAAGGGACTTGCCGAGACGACCGTCATCTTCGTGCATGCGCTGCGCAACGCCGCGCTGCCGGTCATCACGCTGGGTGCGCTGGAGTTCGGGCAACTGCTGTCGGGAACCGTGCTCACTGAAACCGTGTTCTCGATGCCGGGTTTCGGCAAGCTCGTGGTAGACGCCGTGTTCAACCGCGATTATGCCGTGGTGCAGGGCGCCGTGCTGTGTACGGCGGTGGTCTTCCTGCTTCTGAACCTGTTCGCCGATCTCGCTTATGCCGCGGTCAATCCGCGGCTGAGGGGACGGTGATGGCGGTCGCACTGAGCATCCGGCAGGCCCGCCCGTCGGCGGCGCTGCGCAGCCCGCTAGGGCTGGCCTTGTCGGCATTGTCGCGGCAACCCGTCGCCATGCTGGCGATGGCGGTTGTCCTTGTCGTCGTCGTGCTGGCCATCGGGGCGGAGTTGATCGCGCCGTTCGATCCCGCATCGGCCGACTGGTCGGCGCTGCGAGAAGCGCCGAGCCGCGCTCATCTGTTCGGTACGGACGATCTCGGCCGCGACATCCTGTCCCGGATGATCTATGGCGCGAGGGCGTCGTTGCTGGCGAGCGTGATATCGGTCGGCATCGCGTTTGCGATCGGCGTTCCCGTGGGGCTGTGTGCGGGCTATCTCGGTGGCTTCGTCGATGGCGCCATCACCCGTTTCACCGATGCGATGCTGGCGATCCCCGCGCTGATCTTCGCGGTGTCGCTGGCCGCGTTTCTTGGGCCCAGCCTGATCAACGCCGTGATCGCGATCGGCGTGGCCGCCATTCCCGTCTTCATCCGCCTGAGCCGGGCGCAAGCGATGGGCGTGAAGTTCGAGGAATATGTCGAGGCCGCCTATGTCGTCGGCAACCCGCGTTGGCGGATTTTGCTCAAGCACATCTTTCCCAACATCGTGCCGGCACTGATCGTGCAGGCGACGCTGACGATGGCGTTCGCGGTGATCGCGGAAGCGAGCCTGTCGTTCCTCGGCGTCGGCCAGCAGCCGCCCGGCGCATCCTGGGGCAATATGCTGACCACGGCGAAAAACTATCTCGAGGAAGCGCCTTGGATGGCGATTTGGCCGGGAGCTGCGATCTTTCTCACCGCTTTGTCCTTTAACCTGCTTGGTGACACCTTGCAGGATGTGCTCGATCCAAGGTCGCGGCCGCGCGTGGCGGGTTGACGTCAAACAATCAACGAGAGGAATTGTTATGCGAGATTTCATGGCCGTCGCCCGCTCGGTTGCGGTTGCTGAGAAGGGTATGGCCGCGACATCGCATCCGCAAGCGACCCTTGCTGCGGTCGAAATCCTCAAAGCGGGCGGCAATGCCGTCGATGCTGCCATTGCCGCGGTGGCGGTGCAGGGCGTGGTCGAGCCGCAGATGACGGGAATCGGCGGCGACTGTTTTGCGCTCTATTCGCCAAAAGCCGGTGCTCCCATCGCCCTCAACGGATCGGGCTTTACGCCGGCGGACACGGTGGTCGACAAATATGCCAACGCCGGTGCGCGGGATATCCCGCCGACATCGCCGGAATCCGTCACCGTGCCGGGCGCGATCGACGCCTGGTGCACGCTGGTTGCCGATCACGGCAGCAAATCGCTGGAGGAGATCTTTCGTCCCGCGATCGCGGCTGCGGAGCAGGGCTTTTGCATCACGCCGCGTGTCGCCGCGGACTGGGCGCGTTTTCGGCCGCGCCTGGAGGGCAATGCTGCCGCCGCTGCGCAGTATCTTCCAGGAGGGCGTTTGCCGGCGGTCGGCGACATCAGGTCCCAGCCGGCGCTGGGCGCGGCACTGCGCCGGATTGCGAAGGACGGGCGCCAGGCGTTCTACGGCGGCGCTGTAGCCGACGAGATCGTCGGCATCCTGCGCGGGCTCGGCGGAGCACACCGCGTTGAGGATTTCGCCGCACAGAAATCGAGCTATGTTACGCCGATTTCGGCAAGGTACGGCGGCTACGACATCACCGAGTGCCCGCCGAACGGGCAGGGCCTTGCAGCACTGATCATCCTGCGGACGCTTGCCGGCTTCGACGTCGGCAAGTTGGCGGAGGCCGACCGGGTACATCTGCTGGCGGAAGCAACCAAGGCCGCCTATCGGGCCCGCGACGCCTATTTCTGCGACCCCGCCACCAGCAATGTCGACAGCGCTTCGTTCCTGTCGGACGACTACATCGGCGCTATCCGAAACAAGATCGACATGAAATGCGCCTCGACGATCGAGCAGTGGGACGACATCGAGCATCGCGACACCGTCTATGTCACCGTCGTCGACCGCGACCTCAATGCGATCTCTCTGATCAACTCGCTGTTCTATCCGTTCGGCAGCGGCATCTATGCGCCGGAATCCGGCGTGTTGCTGCATAACCGCGGCTGGAGCTTTCGCGCCCGGCCGGGGCATCCCAATTCGCTCGGGCCCCGCAAGCGGCCGATGCACACCATCATTCCTGGCATGATGATGCAGAACGGCAGGGCCGTGATGCCGTTCGGGGTGATGGGCGGGCACTATCAGGCCACAGGCCACGCCAACCTGATCTCGAATATCCTCGACCTCGGCCTGGACATCCAGGCCGCTGCGGAAGCGCCGCGCTCGTTCTCGTTTGACGGCGTGCTCTCGCTGGAAACGACGATACCGGCCGTGGTCAAGGACGAGCTAGCCGCGCGCGGGCACAATGTCCGCTGGTCCGAGGAGCCGATCGGCGGATGCCAGGCGATCCGTATCGACCACGAACGCGGCGTACTGCTCGGCGCGTCCGATCATCGCAAGGATGGTCTGGCGCTGGGCTACTGAATCATTTGGCGGCCGATAGCCCGGCGTCGATGCCCTCGGCGATTTTCGCGACGTCGGCCGAGGTCAGGATCAGCGGCGGCGAAAGGATGAGGTTGTTGCCGGAAACCCGAAGCATCACGCCGGCCTCGTAAGCGCCGTCCGCGACCGCCGCCATGATCTTCTTGTCGGCCGCCTTCTTGCTGTCGCGGTCGGCGACCAGTTCGATTCCGGCCATCAGCCCCTTGTAACGGACATCGCCGACGATGGCGTGCCGCGCCTTGAGCTGTCCCAGCGCCTGTGCCAGCTCCTTGCCACGCGCAACGGCATTCTCGTCGAGCTTGAGCCGCTTCGTTTCAGCAAGCGCCGCGATACCGGCTGCGCATCCCACCGGATGGCCCGAATAGGTGTAACCATGGCCGATCGAACCAAAGGTGGTTTGATCGCTTTCAAACGCCTCGGCGATCTTTTCATTGATCAGGGTAGCGCCGAGCGGGAAATAGCCCGAGGTGATGGCCTTCGCCATCGTCATCATGTCCGGCTTCACGCCGGACAGCCGCGCGCCCGACCAGGCGCCGGTGCGGCCAAAACCCGTCACGACCTCGTCCGAAATCATCAGGATGCCGTGCCGGTCGCAGATCTCGCGCGCCAGCTTCATGAAGCCGTCGGGCGGCACGATGACGCCGCCGGCGCCCAGCACCGGCTCCATGATGAAGGCTGCGATCGTGTCCGCGCCCTGGAAGGCGATTTCATCTTCCATGGCAGCGGCGCAGAGTTGCGCCAGCCGCGTGGGTTCGGTTTCGTTAAAGGGATTGCGGTAGGCCCAGGGCGCCGGGATGTGGAACACGCCGGGCAGCAGCGGCTCGTAATTGCGCCGGAAATTGGCGTTGCCGTTGACGGAGGCGCCGCCGAAATGGGTGCCGTGATAACCCTTCTTCAAGGCGAGAAACTTGGTGCGGTCGGACTGTCCCTTGATCTTCCAGTATTGCCGCGCAAGCCGCAGTGCCGACTCGACGGAATCGGAGCCGCCCGACGTGAAGAACGCGCGCACCATCCCTTCGGGCTTGAACCATTCGGTCAGCTCGTAGGCGAGTTCGATCGAAGGGCCGTTCGAGGTGCCGCGAAAACCGGAATAATAGGGGAGGGCATCGAGCTGGTCGGCGATCGCCTTCTTGATCGGGTCGCAGCTGTAGCCGAGATTGACGTTCCAGAGTCCGCCGACCGCATCGAGCAGGGTGCGCCCGCTCACATCGGTGACATGGACGCCTTCGCCCTTCATGATGATCTTCGGCGGATTGGCGCGCATTTCCGCCGGATGCGCCATCGGGTGCCATATGGATTTGGCGTTATTCTCGATCAGAAAGTTAGTGTCGCGCATGATCTGCCTGCCGTTTCTTCACGTGAGTTCGAGGCCGAAGGGCCGGAGCGCGGCTGCGTATCCGGAGCGGGGATCGCGAACGTCGAAGAGCACCGTATGCATTCCGCACGCTTCGGCACCATCGATGTTCCGCCGTTGATCGTCCACGAAGACGCAAGCCCCGGCGTCGAGTGACAACGCGTCGAGCACCATCTGATAGGCGCGGGGATCGGGTTTCAACACCTTTGTGTAGGTGGCGTCGATGATCGTCTCAAACCGCCGCAACAACGCCAATCTCCCGCGAAATTCCGTGCCGTAGAACAGGTCGAGTTCGTTCGACAGGATCGCAAGCTTGAAACCGGCGTCCGCCACCAGTTCGATCGCCCGTTTGGCTTCAGGCCTGATCACCGCTTCCGGATCGGCGCCGCGCGCCCGTTTGACGAAGGTCTCCATGTCCTTCCAGTCTTCGCCGACGAGACGGCCCACCTCGCAGCTGCGGGTCAGCCAATAGTCGCGTTCGGAAAGTTCTCCGCACTGCATCGATGCCCAAAGCGGGTCGGTCTCGATCGCGAACGGGCCGCGCCAATCTAATGTATTCGGTGCGAGGCCAAGGGCTGCTTCGGTCAGTCCGTGGGTTTCGAACAGCGTTTTCGAGATAACGCCGCCGAAATCGAGCACGAGGGCTTGTGCGCGCGGAAAAGTCACGCCGCGACCGAGGTCCGGCCGGCCGGCACGATGCCGGCCTTGACCCAACGATCGAAGATTCCGAGCACGGTGGCATTGAATGCTGCGCTGTTGATGTGCTCCTTGATTTCGTGAAGCTCGACCGGTTCCCTGATGGCCGCGCGCATCTCGCTGAGGAAGGCGGTGAGCCCCTCGGGGTCGTGCAGCGCCTCACCTTCGCGGTCCCACTGCTGGATGCCGCCGGTCGGCAGCACAAAGGCGACAGGCGCCTGCGCCAGGGCGAGCTTGTCGGCAATCGCGCGCGCGATCCTGCGCCGGTCGTCCGGCCGCGATGTAGCCGACGCCAGCAGCCGGTTGTGCGCGTGATAGGGCCGCTCAGCCAACTCCTTCGGCGTCGGCAGCCAAGCCGGAAAATCCACCATGTCGATGGCGCCCGGCGCCACGATCTGCGGAATTCCAGCCTTGCCCGCGTTCTCCAGCCGATCGGCGCCGGAATTCACGACTGACCCTGTCAATTGGTTAGCGACCTCTTGCAGGCTGAGATCGAGGATAGCTGCAAAACCCTTCTTCGCGGCAATCGATTCCATGGCGCGGCCGCCCATGCCGGTGGTGTGAAACACCACGACCTCGTAACCGCGCTGCTCCAGCGCGGGTTTTAGTTCGACCATATAGCTGAGGCAGCTTTTTCCAAGCGATGTCATGGCAACGACCGGCCGATCCGACCGTGGCTTCATCGCGCTTCTGGCGGCGCCCACGACTGCCCCGCAGGCTTGCGACAGCACGGACTTGCAGGTGCTGTTGAGCCCATAGAGACCGCCCGCCCACAGGATCATCATCAGATCGGCCGCGATGCGCTCCGGCGGCACCAGGTGCGAATAGGCGATCGTCGAGATCACGAATTTTGGCACCCCGATCGGCAGCGCCTGTGCGACGTCGAGCGCGAGATCTGTTCCCATGGTGCCGCCGATCGCGAGCATCCCGTCGAAGTCGCCGCTATCGTACAGACGCCGCGCCAGCCGCTTCGCCCCGAGCGCCATCAGCGACATCGCCGAATTCTCGTCACCGCTTTGGGCGATCGTGTCGATCGTGGTCTCGGCCGCGTGCGCCACCGCGTGCTTGTCATGGTGCGGCGAGTAGGGGGATCACCGAGCACGCTCACATCCATCATGATCGCTTCGCCGCCAGCCGCCGCTATGCAGTCTCCGATGAAGCGCAGTTCGTCTGCCTTGGTGTCGCCTGTCCCAATGACCAGGATTCGGGGATGCGCGATTTTGGTCATGGTCGATGGGTGCTCCAACATTTCCCTCGGTTGCGCGCCGGCCGGGAGCCACGCATCCGATCGGCCGCTCGGGGCGCGGCACAGCAAAAGTGGTAGGTCGAAAGCTGGTGGCTTTCAAGTTTGCCGGGCTTTCGGTGGTTGTTGCAGCATCCACCTATCGGTTGATTGCGACGGAAGGGGCTGAGAGCGCCTATTCCCGGTGCAAAGGGTTCCTTGGAGACAGGACGTGGGGGTGCGCAAGCTGTCTTCACGAGGCACGTGAAGCAATGCAACAGGAGCAGATCGATCGGCTAAGAGACGCTGCGGTAACTCCGAGGGAGCTGTTCATCGCCGGCGCGCATGTTCGCAGCGTGCGAGGCGAGCGGCTCGACGTGGTTTCTCCGATTGACGGCCGGACGTTCACCAGTATCGCCGATGGTGGTCGCGACGACATCGACCGGGCGGTGCGGGCCGCCCGACAGGTCTACGAACAGGGCGCGTGGTCGAAGGCGGCGCCTGCTCACCGCAAGAAGATCCTGCTGCGGCTGGCGGAATTGATTGAAAGCCATGCCCTCGAGCTCGCCGTGCTGGGGGTGCGCGACAACGGCACCGAGATCAACATGGCCTACAAGGCCGAACCGATGTCGGCGGCCGGAACGATCCGCTTCTATGCCGAGGCGGTCGACAAGGTCTATGGCGAGATCGCGCCGACCGGGCGGGACGTCCTTGCCCTGATCCATCGCGAGCCGCTCGGCGTGATCGGCGTTATCGTGCCCTGGAATTTCCCGTTGATGATCGGCGCATGGAAGATCGCGCCGGCGCTGGCGGCCGGCAATTCGGTCGTGGTCAAGCCGCCCGAACTCGCCTCGCTGACGCTGCTTCGGCTGGCCGAACTCGCCAGCGAAGCAGGCCTTCCGGATGGCGTGCTGAACGTCGTCACCGGCCGCGGCGCGACGGCAGGCGAAGCGCTTGCGCTTCATGGCGACGTCGATGCCATTGCCTTCACCGGGTCCGGTGCGGTCGGCAGGCGGTTGCTGGAATATTCCGCGCGATCGAACCTGAAGCGTGTCTATCTCGAGCTCGGCGGCAAATCGCCCAACATTGTCTTTGCCGACGCGCCCGATCTCAAGCAGGCGGCAAAAGTCTCCGCCAACGGTATCTTCCGCAATTCGGGACAGGTCTGCGTCGCCGGATCGCGGTTGATCGTGCAATCCTCGATCTACGACCGCTTCATGGACGAATTGTTGAGCGTGACTACTTCGCTCAGGGTTGGCGATCCCCTGAGATTGAGCTCGGACATCGGCGCGGTGGCGAGCGAGGCCCAGTTGCAACGAAACCTCGATGCGGTGGCGCTTGCCGAGCGTGAGGGTGCGAAGCACCTGACCGGGGGCGAACGGATCCTTGGGGACACCGGCGGGAACTTCATGTCGCCGGCGATCTTTGCCGATGTCTCGCCTGAAATGACGTTGTCGCGCGAGGAGGTGTTTGGGCCGGTGCTTGCGGTCACGCGGTTTGACAGCGAGGACGAGGCCGTGCGGCTTGCGAATTCCACCAGCTATGGGCTGGCGTCGGCGGTGTGGACCGGCAGCCTGTCGACGGCCCACCGCATGGTGCGCGCCATCAACGCCGGCGTCGTGCACGTCAACACCTATGGCGGTGCCGACATCACGGTGCCGCTCGGCGGTTTCAAGCAATCTGGATTTGGACGGGACAAGTCGCTGCACGCACTCGACGAATATTGCGATCTCAAGACCGCCTGGATTGCGCTGTGACGGCCGCCGCAAAGCTGGACACGCTGATCGCGCGCGAACAGGAACGTTTCCTGAAGCTGCATCCGCGCTCGGCGAGAGCCTGGGAGGAGGGCAAGCGGCATTTCCTCTATGGCGGCCCCTCGCACTGGATGCGGCGCTGGGCCGGTGGGTTTCCCTGCTATGTCGAGGAAGCCAGTGGCGCGCATATCCGCGATATCGACGGGCACGACTATGTGGACTTTTGCCTCGGCGATACCGGCGGCATGTGCGGTCACGCCCCCGAGGCCGTCACCCAGGCCGCACTGCGCCAGCTAAGCCGCGGCGCGACAATGATGTTGCCGACCGAGGACAGCCTGTGGGTCGGCGCCGAACTCTCCCGCCGCTTCGGCCCGCGGCACTGGACGCTGACGACGTCGGCGACCGATGCCAACCGCGGCGCAATCCGCATCGCGCGCATGATCACCGGACGGCCGAAAGTCCTGATCTTCTCGGGATGCTACCACGGCGGCATCGAGGAAGCTCACATCGAGATCCGCGACGGCCGCGTCGGTATGCGCAACTCGATCCATCCGAACGGCGTCGACCACGCAGCCGTCAGCCGGATCGTCGAGTTCAACGATGTCGAAGGTCTGGAGGCGGCGCTGTCGCACGGCGACGTCGCCTGCGTACTGGCCGAGCCCTTGATGACGAACTTCGGCATGATCCCGGTCGCGCCGGGCTTCCACGAAGCGTTGCGCGAGATCACGCGGCGTACCGGCACCGTCCTCATCATCGATGAGACGCATACATTGTCTTGCGGTCCGGGCGGGTATACGCAGCTTCACAGCCTTGAGCCCGACATTCTCGTTGCCGGCAAGGCGATCGCCGGCGGCATCCCCGCGGGCATTTTCGGTCTTAGCGCCGAGATGGCAGAGCGAATGTGGAAGCTTGTTCCCTTCGCCAACCCGAGGCAGCGCCAGTCCGCCCATCTCGGCATCGGCGGCACGCTGGCCGGAAATGCGCTCACGGTCGCAACCATGCGCGCGGTGCTGGAAAGCGTGCTGACGGCCGAAAATTACGGGCGCATGATTGCCAACGCGACACGGCTCGCCGGGCAGGTCCGTGAGCTCATCGTGGCCCAGCGTCTGCCGTGGCATGTCACACAGATCGGCGCCCGCGCGGAGATCATGTTCATGCGGGAGCCGCCGCGAAACGGCGCCGACGTGATCGCGCATCGCAACGGCGATCTCGAAACGCTGCTTCACGCCTTCTACATGAACGAAGGCATTCTGGTGACGCCGTTTCACACCATGCTGCTGATGTGTCCGGCGACGACGCCCGGAGATGTCGACCGGCATACTGAGGTGCTCAATCGCTTCATCGCGCTCTTGCGCGAGGTTGGACTGGCATGACCCGATGCCACAATGGTTCGATCTCGTGACAAGTGCCCCTTCGATCTCGCAGGAAGAGTGGCGTTGGTAACCGGCGGAGGCCGCGGCATCGGCGCTGCGATCGCCACGCGCTTCGCGGAAGCCGGTGCGACCGTCGTGGTCGCCAATCGCTCCCTCGATGTCGCAGAGGAGTTGGTACGACAATTGACAGGCCACGGGCTGCGCGCGCATGGCGTCCCCTTCGGTGCGCTCGATCGGGCCAGCCTGCGTGCAGTGGTCGATGGGATCGCAAGCGAGCACGGACGGCTTGATATCGTCGTTCACAACGCAGGGGTTGCTTGTGGTCTTCGCTCGAAGAGCTTGACGAGGAGAAGCTCGACGCGACGCTGGCACTCAATCTCAACGCCTGCTTCTGGCTGGCGCAGGCGGCCATCCCGCACATGCGGGCAAGCCGGTTCGGGCGAATCCTGGTGACGTCGTCGGTTTCGGCCCGGGTCGCGATGGGAGGCGGCGCCCATTACTCCGCTGCGAAGGCCGGCGTAAATGCGTTCATTCGCGGCGCGGCGTTCGAGCACGCCCGCGACGGCATCACCGTGAACGGCGTCGAAGCCGGCTTCATCGCAAAGCCGGGCCGCGGCACCCTGAGCACGCCGGAGAACATGGCGCGGATCGGCCGGTTCATCCCCGTAGGCCACATGGGTGAGGCGGACGACATCGCCTACGCCATGCTCTATCTCGCGTCGGAACAGGCGAAATATGTCACCGGGCAGACGATCGTCGTCGACGGCGGCTCGACGCTGCCGGAAACCGGATTTGCCGTCGAGCAGCAATGGGGGATCGAATGAGCGGCCGTCTTGCGGGACGCTCCGCCCTGATCACGGGTGCTGCGACCGGAATCGGCCGCGCGGCGGCCGAACTGTTTGCGCAGCACGGCGCCGGCACTGTTCTGTTCGGTCTGGGCGGCGCGGCCTTGGATGCGGTCGCGCATGCAACCGGCGGCGTTGCCGTGCATGGCGACGTGACGAACGAGTCAGATATCGCCGCCGCCGTCGGATCGTGCGGCGAACAACTGGATATCGTGCTCAATGCCGCCGGATTGATCATCCCGGATGAACCGGCGACCGTCACCGATGAGACCTGGACGACAACGCTCGACGTCAATCTGACGGGAACGATGCGGGTCTGCCGCGCGACCCTTCCGCGGCTCAGGCAGCGGGGCGGGGCCATCGTCAACATCGCCTCCGTTGCGGCGTTCAATTCGAGTCCCGAGAGCGTCAGCTATGCTGCCAGCAAGGCGGCGGTCGTTTCCTACACGCGCTCGCTCGCCTTTGCCCACGGCGACGACGGCGTCAGAGCGAATGCCGTCGCACCGGGATGGGTACGGACGCCGATGAGCGAGTATGAGATGCAGCTCCTTGCGGAACGAAAAGGCAGCACGCCCGGAGACGAATTCAACGCACTGAAGCAGCGCATCGCATTGCGCAAAATCGCCGAGCCGTCGGAGATCGCGTCCTGTTGCTTGTTCCTGGCGTCCGACGAAGCCTCGTTCGTCACCGGGGCGGTGCTGGTCGCCGACGGTGGTGGCCGTGCTCCGACGCAGAGCAGGGCGGTGTGAAGCAGAGCTGACGGCGGCGGCGTGTCGTCAGCGCTCGTAGCTTGCGGGGTCTGGATTATCTGACGGGTGTGCAAAGGCCTTACGCAGGATCGCCGTCATCGGGGTCTTGAAGTTGAGCTCGTTGGGCGGCACCGGCGATTCGAACCACTTCTTGTAGATCGCCTCGATCTCCGGGCTGCGGTAAAGCTCCGCCGTCGTACGATCCGCCACGGCCTTGAAGGGGGCGTCATCCTTGCGCAGCATGATCCCGTAGCGTTCGGCTTTGGACAAGGCTTCCGCACTGATGATGTAGGCGAACGGATCTTGCGATCACGACGGCGAGTTGCACGTCATCGAGGACGTAGGCGGCGGCGCGGCCGGTCTCCAGCATGAGAAAGGCTTCCGCCTGATCCTTTGCCGCCAGCGGCGTGATGCCGAGATTGCGTGCGGCATTGACCTGATTGAGCTGCACCATGTTGGTCGAGCCCGCCACGGCAACCACGGGCTTGCCTTTGAGCTGGTCGATCGTGGTGATGTTGTCGGATTTTCGCGCGGCAAACCGGGTCGCCGACAGAAAATGCGAGTTCGTGAACGCCACCTGGCGCTGACGCTCCGCATTGTTGGTGGTGGAAGAGCACACGAGATCGACGGTGCCATTCATCATCAGCGGAATGCGGCTGGATGACGTCACGGGACTCGTCTCGATGTTAAGGCTGGAAAGCTTCAATTCGCGCTTCACCGCGTCCACGATCTTCATGCAGATGTCGACGGCGAATCCAACCGCCTTCTGATTGCCGTCGAGATGAACGGCACCGAGGCTTCCTGGAAGCCGAGGACGATCCTGTTGGTCTCCTTGACCTTCTGGAGCGTCCCGGTCAGCTCGCTTGCGTGGGCAGGGACGACAATCAGGGCAACGGCAAGCACGGTCAATGGCAGGCGCATCACGGTGGACCTCATCATCATCATTCCAGAAGCATTTTCGGATCCGCATATCACGGCGGTCCAGCTCACCCAGAACCGAAACGTGTGGATGGGCAGTCCCAAGCTCGTACGTACGCGACGCAGATTCTCGATAGCCGAGTTGGTCGAGTACACGATACTGGTCCAGGGAAACCGTTCGGGCACCGGCCTCTGGGTGAGCAAGTGGCTGAAGTCGGAAGGCATGATGCTCCCTCGTCTTTTTCCAGCGACAGCCTGATAGCCCTGCTCGGATTGACTGTCGCTGGTCTCGGTGTGACTTATCTGCCGCTGCAATGCTTCAAGCCGCTTGTGGCTGAGGGAAAGCTCGAGATCATCCGGACCGATCCTGAGCTTCCGGCCACTCCCTACGTCGCGATGTATCGCCACGACCGCCCCAGTGCCTTCACCGCGAGCGTCGCCGAGCTCGCGCGAACCACCTGCGATTTCTCGCGCCAGCTGCAAGGTTAATCGTCGCAGACGATCAGGATTGGACCAAGACGGTCGAGGTCAAGCCGAGGTCGTGCTCCGTAATGGAACGTTGGTGCCAGCAATACGCCGCCCGGTGTCGTCAACCGAATTGACATGTTTGTGGTCGTCAGTTGAAAGCAAGGAATCGGGCTCGCCCGCACCGAGGACGATGATGTTCTGACCATGATGTGAGGTGTGGATGAACCAGCCGCTCTTCGCGGTCGTCCGCAATTTCCGGCGCCCACCCCTTGCGTCGGGTAGCTCTTTCCCGCCATTGGACACCAACCGATTTTCCTAGCCACCGGCTACTCGAGCTGGAGCGTCTTCTTTCGACGAATAAACGGGGAATAAACCGGACTGTCTGGAGTGATGAGGCCGTCGGCACCCCAATGCGCCGTTTTGTTGAAGGGGATGGACGGGATGCTGTCGAGGTTATGAAGCAGGGATGACCACTCCGTCGCGATCTTCTTCAAGCGCGCGTCCACGGTAGCCGAATCTGAATAACGCAGTCCGGCCTCGACGCCGTAGGCAACGAAATGATTGAGGACCTCGAAACCGACGTAAGCCAATGAAAAATTGATTGGCCACAACAGCAGGTCGATATCGCCGCTGCGTCCGTTGTGAGCGTAGGTTGCCTCGCTGGTGCCGACGGTTACGGAGATCATGGCCCGCCTTCCGACGAAGCGGCCATGCTCGAAGCGCTGCTTGCTCGTATAGACGTCGCCATAGATGAAAACGCGGTCCATCCAACCCTTCAGGATGGCCGGCGGCAGATGCCACCACATTGGATACTGCAGGACAACGAGATCGGCCTTTTCGAGAAGGGCAATCTCGCTCGCCACATCCGCAGGAATCGTTCCGCCGCCGGAGGCGTGCCGTTGCTCGGACTGGACGTCGAACCTTTGCGGCGCGATGCGCTCAACGTAGTGAGATGCCCTTTCGCACGGGTCAAAATTCAACCGATACAGATCGGAGATGCTGACGCTCCATCCTTGCGCTTCGAGTGCGTTGCGTGCTGTCGATGCGAGATGCGCGTTGTAGGATTGCGGCTCGGGGTGGGCGAGAACGATGTGGGCGTGCATGGCGATTTCCTTCATACCCGACCCGTGACGAATGGCGCGACGGCGCGGCCATGACATTGCAATTGGGTGCGCAGCGCCAGCGTCATCAAGACGCGACCGGGACTGTGTAGTTGAGGATCAAACGCCCTCCGTCCGGGTAGATGGTTTGCCCGGTAATGTACGACGCGTCCCTGCTGGCAAGAAAAGCCGCGACAGAGGCGATCTCGGACGGGTCTCCGCAGCGTCCCATGGGAGTACGCGACAGAATGGAATGGCGAGCCTCATCAGAGGTCATGATCGACTTCGCGACCATATCGGTCAGGATCGTGCCCGGTCCGATGCCGACAACGCGAATGCCGTGAGGGGCCAGGGCAAGTGCGGCCGTCGCAGTAAGCTGGTTCAATCCCCTTCGAGATTGCGTAGGTCGCAATCGAAGGATTTCCGAGGATTGCATTGATTGACGACATGTTGATGATGACGCCGCCGTTGCCTCCGGCAATCATCGCCCGTGCGGCAGCCTGGACACCGAGAAAAGGCCCCTCAGGTTCACGGCCAGGACCTGGTCGAAATCGCCTTCGGTGACCGTGAGGAAGTCCTGGCTGCGAACAATCCCCGCGTTATTGATCATCACGTCGAGCCGGCCGAATTCTCGGACAGCGACGTCGACCGCACGCTCGACATCAGCGCGTTTGCTGACGTCTGCGATGACCGCGCGCAGGCGCTTTGCCGAATTGTCTGACTTGCTCGCACAGTCGGCAAGGCCTGCCTCATCGATGTCGACTGCGACGACGGTCGAGCCGTCGTTCAAGAACCGTTCGACGCAGGCCCGGCCCAATCCACGCGCGCCACCTGTGACGATGACAACTTTTGAATGCTGCGATGGGACGAGGTCGGAGGTGTCGCTGTTTGGTATGGTCATGCCACGCACGTGTTGCTCCGCTCTTGCCAATGCAGAGCTGAGCCGACACTGCCATGTCCATTACCGGCGGACCTCTAGCAAATGTTGCGAACAGCTATAACGAAATTGGATCGGACATGGATCCTCAAAATCGCCGTGTCGGTGTTTCGATCCCGCCCCCTGGGCACCAATTTTTCACCCCGGCTCCTTGGTGACGAAGCGCTTTAATCGGGGCGCGGTGAAACTGTCGCCTGAGATTGTCGTCGTATCGGCGACCTACCCCTAGAGGTGAGGGAAACAACGAATGGGGGAAGTCTGTGGGGGTGTTGCGCCTCCGGGATTTGAGCCTATACGGAAAGACCATTTTGGCGGCGATGGATCGCGTACGAACGGCGGCTCTTAGCCCGCTTTTTGGTTTGATAACCCATGACCCGCCGCAGATTGCCTGGCGATCGTCTCCAGATCTTAGGGTAAAATGGACATCCGCGGAACGGTGATCGCTTGCCTGGCGGTCTGTGCCGCCACGCCTCTGCAATTCCAGCTCTCCGCTCTTGGGATAGATCCCACCGTATTGCTGATCATTCAGCCCGATCTTCTTGCGCTGTTGGCAGTGGGGTGGGTCGGCCGCACGGGTCGCGCGTGGAGAAGCAAAATTTGACAGCTCAGCTGCCCGCTCGGTCGTTTCAAGCTGCCCTTATTCGTTTGGAAACGGTAGCCAAGCTATTGATACTGCTGGAGTGTCTTTCCGCCATTTTTTCCAAATGCGCCTTGAAATCGTTGAACAATCAAGCGAATTTTGATTCCGCCATTCGGAGGTTCGATCCCTCCCGCCCCAGCCAATTGATATTATTTGGTAATCGCACTTTGTTCCGGCGCTTCAGCAAAGCGCTCCCGCCACCAATGTTAGACGCCAAGGGCGCGCGTACGAAGCGCGCCGAATGTGCGGTGGGATGCCGATGTGGCGCACTAGAGCCGTGTGATAGTCCGATCAAGCTCCGACATGATCCAATCGGCAAAGGCCCGAACCGCGCGGCGCTGCCGGTTGGCGCGGGGGAACACGAGATGATGGCCGACATAGCGGACATCGACGGCGCGGCCGGCGAGCGGAGCGACCAGTCTGCCCGTGTCGATCTCACGCTCTGCCAGCCGGGTCGATTCGAGCGTGACACCGAGACCGCTCGATGCCATGGCAATCGCGAGGAAGCTGCGATCAAAACGCATGCCGTGAATCGCGGGCGCTTCGAGTCCGTTCGCGGCGAACCACTGATGCCACTGCACCTGCTTGACCTCTGAACGAATGAGAACCTGGTCGAACAAGTCCATTGGCTTGCGGATTCGCTTTGCCATCGCCGGCGTACAAAGCGGCGTCACGGTTTCCTCGCCGAGCGGGATGATTTCCAGGGCATCGCTTCTCGGCTGGCCATAGACGATATCGAGATCGAAATCGTCGTTGCTGAACCGGGCATATTCGGTGCTGGCGGCGAGCCGGACCTCCAGCCTGGGTTCGGCAGCGATGAATTGGCCAAGACGCGGCGCCAGCCATTGCGCCGCGAAGCTCGGCGCGCAATGCACCCGAAGCAGTTGCGGCCCGCGGCCGGCCACCTCCTCGATGCCGCGCCGCAGATTGTCGAACGCGGCCTCCGCATGACGCATCAGGTTGTGTCCGGCCGGCGTCAAGCGGATCGACCGCGCGCTGCGCTCGAACAGCGTGGTGCTCATCGTGCTTTCCAGCTTGCGGATGGCGTGACTGACCGCGCTCGGCGTTAGATGAAGTTCGCTCGCAGCGTCGCGAAACGAGCCGGTGCGCGCGGCCGCCTCGAAGGCGCGGATCGCCGAAATCGGGATACTGGAGAGCAACATGCCCATAAGTGAACCAGATTCATCTATCAGCGACAACTGCGCGTTTGTCGGAATGTCGCCCCGGGCGTAGTCAGATCGTCAAGAAAACAGGCGCCGATCGACGGTGCTTTGCGGGGTCGATTCAGGGAGGAAGGCATGCTGCTAAGCGGCAAGACGGCTGTCATTTCGGGCGCGGCTTCGCCGCGCGGGATTGGGCTTGCAACAGCCCGACGGTTTGCAGCGGAAGGCGCCCGGGTCGCGATCCTCGACATCGACGGCGCAGCGGCGGAAGCCGCAGCGAAAAGCCTGGACGCCGTTTCCGGTGGATCCCATATCGGCCTCGCATGCAACGTCGCCGACCAGAATTCCTGCATGAAGGCCATCGAGGCCGTCGTCGCCGCCTTCGGCCAGATCGATATCCTGATCAACAATGCGGGCATCACCCAGCCGGTAAAGCTGCTCGAAATCACGCCGGCGGACTGGGAACGCATCCAGGACGTCAATCTCAAGGGCGTGCTCTTTCTCTCCCAGGCAGTGATCCCGCACATGCGCAGGCGCAAATCCGGCTCGATCGCCTGCATGTCGTCGGTCTCGGCGCAGCGCGGCGGCGGTATCTTCGGCGGCCCGCATTATTCCGCGGCCAAGGCCGGCGTGCTGGGCCTCGCCAAGGCGATGGCCCGCGAGTTCGGCGCCGATGGCATCCGCGTCAATTGCGTCACGCCCGGCCTGATCGGAACCGACATCACGGCTGGAAAGCTCTCCGACGAGATGAAGGCGAAGATCCTCGAGGGCATTCCGCTCGGCCGCCTTGGCGAAGCCAACGACGTGGCGGGAATTTACACGTTCCTCGCCTCTGATCTGTCCGCCTACGTCACGGGGGCGGTGATCGACGTCAACGGCGGCATGCTCATTCACTGAACGGCAGAGAAGGGAGATCGCCATGGGAACGGCTGGGACGATTGCCAACGCGCCGACGCTGGCGCAGCGCGCCCACAATATCCGCCGCAATGCGCTGCGGATGGGCGAAGTCCAGGGCCAAGGTTA
This sequence comes from Bradyrhizobium sp. RDT10, assembly GCA_044772375.2. Classification (GTDB taxonomy): domain Bacteria; phylum Pseudomonadota; class Alphaproteobacteria; order Rhizobiales; family Xanthobacteraceae; genus Bradyrhizobium. Next base: position 4,804,786 of record CP187939.1, on the reverse strand, counting down.
TATCGCGCAGGCGCTTGATATCGCCGACGTGCTGGCCGTCGCCTACTTCCACGCCATGCACTACCGGCCTGAGGAGCCGTCCTGGGAGAGACGGGACCGCTTCCTGCTCTCGAATGGCCACTACGCCATCGCGCTCTACGCAGCACTGCTTGAGGCCGGAATCCTACCGGAGGCAGAATTCGAGACTTACGGTTTCGACGAAAGCCGACTGCCGATGTCCGGCATGGCCGCCTACACGCCAGGCATGGAGATGTCGGGTGGATCGCTCGGCCTAGGGCTCAGCATTGCCGTCGGAAGAGCTCTCGGCCTGAAGCGTAAGGGCTCCGAGGCTCGGGTCTACACGCTGTTTTCCGATGGTGAGCTCGACGAGGGCTCCGTCTGGGAGGCGATCATGTCGGCCAGCCACTTCAAGCTCGACAACCTGATCGCCATCGTCGACGTCAACAACCAGCAGGCCGACGGTCCTTCGACGCAGATGATGGCTTTCGAGCCGCTGGTAGACAAGCTCAACGCCTTCGGCTGGTTCGTGCAGCGTGTGGATGGAAACGATCTCGACGCGGTGGTGGCCGCCTTCGATGCCACCAAGTCCCACGCTGAACCCAGGCCCCGCATCATCATCGCCGACACGCTGATGGGCAAGGGCGTTCCGTTCCTGGAGCAGCGCGAGAAGAACCATTTTATCCGCGTCGAGCCGCATGAATGGCAGCTCGCGCTTGGCGCTCTCGAAGCGGGGAAGCAGTCATGAAGCCCACCGTATCAGCTACGCCATCGGGCAAGCCGCGCCTGACCACCTCGGCCATGATCGCCTCGATCGCGGCCGAAGGACAAAGGACCAGGCCGGCGCCATTCGGGCACGCGCTCGTCGAGCTCGCCCGCAACCGCACTGAGGTGGTCGGCATGACGGCCGATCTCGGCAAGTACACCGACCTTCACATCTTCGCCAAGGCGTTCCCTGACAGGTACTACCAGATGGGCATGGCCGAGCAGCTTCTGTTCGGCGCCGCCTCGGGACTGGCCGCCGAAGGCTTCACGCCGTTCGCGACCACCTATGCCGTGTTTGCTTCGCGCCGCGCCTACGATTTCATCCATCAAACGATCGCGGAGGAAGACCGCAATGTGAAGATCGTTTGCGCCTTGCCGGGCCTGACCTCCGGCTATGGCCCGAGCCACCAGGCGGCCGAGGATCTCGCGCTGTTCCGCGCCATGCCGAACATGACCGTGATCGATCCCTGCGACGCGCACGAGATCGAACAGCTGGTGCCTGCCATCGCCGCCCATCAAGGCCCGGTCTATGTGCGGCTGCTGCGTGGCCAGGTGCCGGTGGTGCTCGACGAGTACGGCTACAACTTCGAGCTTGGCAAGGCATCGCTGATCCGGGACGGCAGGGATGTCCTGATTGTCTCCACCGGCATCATGACCATGCGCGCGCTTGACGCCGCGAAGGAGCTCGCCGGCGATAGCGTGGATGCAGCCGTGCTGCACGTTCCCACCATCAAGCCGCTCGATGCCGAGACGATCCTGCGCGAAGCGAGGCGATCAGGGCGACTGGTCGTCGTTGCCGAGAACCACACGGTGATCGGCGGCCTCGGCGAAGCGGTCGCCGGGTTACTGATGCGCTCCGGCGTTCATCCGACCTTCCAGCAGATTGGCCTGCCTGACGAATTTCTCGCGGCCGGCGCTCTGCCAACCCTGCACGACCGCTACGGAATTTCGACCGCGGAAGTATCGAGGCAGATCAAGCAATGGCTAGGGCGCTGAAACTCTAGCCGCGCAGCTTCACGACAGACTTCGGCAGCAATCTTGCCCTCGCAGTTCCGCTGCGAGGAACGACGGCTGCCGCCCATCGCCGGCCTTCGGGCGGCCAACAAGAAAAACGGGAAAAGCAACCCGTTGCCACGAACCGGCCCGCTGGGCCCGAACGTCAAGGAGGAAACGATGACCACACGCAAGTTGATGACCTTGAGCCGCCGGACCCTGTGATGGGCGCGGCCGCCGTGCCGCTCTGCGGTATCCTCACCAGCCGCGCTTCCGCCGCGGCGTTCACGTACAAGCTCGCGACCGGACAGGACCCGACGCACCCCGTCAACATCCGCGCAAAGAGGCGACGGACCGCATCCGCGAGGCGAGCGGTGGGCGGCTTGAAATCAACTTGTTCGGAAGAGGAAAATTCAGAAGGGCCATTGATTTTATTAGCGTATTCATCGGATTTTGATTCGCCATTCGGAAGTTCGATCCCTTCGCCCCAGCCAGAACTCCGTTCGCGGCAAAATCCACACGTTATGAATCGCGGGAACAAGGTATAATTGCGCGGAGGCATGCCAGCGCCAGAACAGTTTGCGATGCAACTTGAACGGCGCTCAGTGAGAAGAGATCCTATGGACTAAATTGGGATTGGCGGGGTTTACCCAGGACGGCAGGTCGAGGACTGCTCATGCGTCGTACCCGGTTGGTGATCGCAGATCGACACCCGATCGTTCTGCAGGGTTTGACGTCACTGCTCGTGGCGCATCGCGACTTCGAAATTGTCGCGTCCTGTCGCGATGGAGCCAGCTGCGTCGAAGCGATTCGGAATTTGGCACCCGATGTTGCGCTTCTCGAGGCCTCATTGCCTGACGTGACGGCATCTGAAATTCTCGCCATTGCCAAAGCCGAGAATCTTTCCACCCGGCTGGTTTTCTTCTCCGCATCAATCGAACATGGCGATCTCGCCGCAGCAATCGCGGCCGGGACTTGCAGTGCGATTTCGAAGTATGCGAGCCCCGAAACTTTGCTGCAATCCCTGAGGCTAGTGGCAGAGAGCATCAGTTTGCTGCCGGAACCGTCCCCAGATTTGGCGCCGACCGGGAAGGAAGTAAACTGCGCCAATATCGAAAGTCTGCTGGCCGTGCTGACGGACCGCGAGCGCGAAATTATGCGTCTGGTGTCCGAAGGTTTGTCGAACAAAGCAATTGCGCGCCAGCTGAACATTTCCCAAGGCACCATCAAAGTGCACCTCCACCACATATATCAGAAGCTTGAGATCAATAATCGGACGGCGCTCGCGGCGCTCGCCATATCACAACGATACGGCGGGTTCGGCACGCTGTCGCTTGCAGCACTAACCTTCGCAGCGATGGACGACGTCCAAGCCGCGGACCCGAACGCGTCGAACGGAACCTTCGTTGCCAGCAGTCCCCGCGAGGATGCCATGCTGACCTACGGCATCAGCGGCGGCACCGCCGACGAAACAGTGTTGGATGGCGTAGCATACGATGTGTCGAGGACCGGTTTCTATGGCGCGCTCTACCTCAACGGCGCGACCGGCGTTTACACCTATGTTCCCGGCAATGACGCGGTCAATGCGCTGGCGGCGCCCACGACCGAAACCTGTGCAATCATGGTTTCGGACGGCACCCTCTCGGGCAGCCAAACCTATAAGGTCACTATTGGCGTTGCCAATGCCGCACCGGGCACGCCGAACGCGACCGGCAAACTCATCACTACTGACGTCTACAACACCGCGTTCACTGCAGTCAGCTCGACGAGGCCGAGCACGGGCGGCTACGGCACCTTCATGATGACGGCGGCCGGAGTGTGGTCCTACACGCTCGACAACGCCAACAGCGCCGGGCAGGCGCTCGATCTCGGCGATACCCTGACCGATACCTTCACGGTGACTACCGCAGACGCCACCAGGCAAGTGGTGACGGTCACCATCCGTGGCAGCACCGATCCGGCCCCCAACGATTTCGATAACCTCGCCTTGCGGGACCGCGAAATATCCGAACCGCCATTCGTCTTCGGGACTCCCCGAGGCGACACCATCACGGGAGGCGGCGATGAATTTCAAATCGTCCATGCGGACGCCGCGGAGGAGGATACCGTCAACGGCACCGGCAAAGATGACCCTCTGTATGCAGGATCCGGCAATGACACGGTCAAGGGCAATGACTGCAATGACACGATCTACGGAGGATCCGGAATCGATGCCGTCAACGGCAACAGCGGCGCCGATACCATCATCGGCGGATTTGGTCGCGACCGGCTGAACGGCAGCAACGGCGACGACACCTTCGTCTATCTCGCCGTGGCGGATTCCAGCTCGGCCCAGTTCGATACCATTACCGATTTCAAATCCGGGTCGGACAGGATCAATCTGGCGGCCTTTGGCGCGCTGGCGTTCATGGCGCTGCCTCCATCAGCTACATCCGTGCCGCCGCATACCATCGCCTGGATCTATGACAGCGCGAAAAATGAAACCATCGTGTACGTAAATCAGACCAATCAAACCCTCGATATCGGCGATTCGGCCCTGCTGGAAATCCACCTTCAGGGGGTGCGTCCGTTGCAGAGATGGATTTCGTCTACGAGCCGGCAACGACGACCGTCGCGGCCACGGGCGAGGCGATCGATCCGGCGCTGGCCGCCATGATGGCAGGAGACGTTCTGACGACCAGTGGCGCCGAGGCTTCCGCGGAAGCTACCGAGACTGCGCGCGTCACGGACAGCATCTGGACCACGGCCGTCGAGAGCTTCAGCTTCCATTTCGCGCGGGAGCGGGTTGAACCAACCGGTTCTGCCCGGCTTGCCAGTCTCGGCGAAGCTCCGGAGCATGCGACCGAAGACGGCGGGGACGACGCCGCTACCCTCGCCAGCGCGTCTTCGGTCGAGCTTCTGCGCAGTTACACGACCGGACCAGTGGAGGATCACTTCACGTTCGATCAGGGGCCGATCCACGCAAGCACCGTCGCAATGACGATCAGCGATGCCGCCGCAATGCTCGCGGGAGGCACGATCGATCATGGCGGCTTCGCCGTGGCAACCGCAACCGCCGCATCGCAGCACGCCGAGCATGGCGTAGCGCTGGGAAGCGGTGCCGATCCGGGCGAGATCGCAGCGTGACTTGCGCGTTGCCTCTGAAAACGATCCCGCAGCCACCGAGCAGCACGCCGCGCATGATGCAACGACGGGGAGCGGTGCCAATCATGGCCAATCGCAGCGCGAGTTGCATACCGCTTCTGAAAGCGGTCCCGCAGCCACCGAGCAGCACGCCGCACAGGATGCAACGACGGGGAGCGGTGCCAATCATGGCCAATCGCAGCGCGACCTGCATACTGCCTCTGCAAAGGGTCCAGCAGCCACCGAGCAGCACGCCGCACAGGATGCAACACCGGCAAGCGGTGCCAATTACGGCCAATCGCAGCGTGACTTGCACGCAACGTCTGCAGACGCGTCCAACAACTCACATTCGGCATCGAACCCGAACGCTGTCAGCAAGGACCAACCTGTCCCGGCTGACGCCGGTCACGCAGAGATGGCAGCCGCCCCGGCACTCGGAGATTCATTCCAGTTCAAGAGCGAGATGGCCAATTCCAAACATTCAGACGCTGTTGATCTGGTAGATGTGGGCAACGGTCCGGCTTCGACCGCGCACGACCGGCACGTTGCCGGCCATGATGGACCGGCGGCGATCCAGGATACAGAACCGGCTGGGCTTTCGCTCGCGGAGCAAAACGCCGCTGATCACGCCAAAGTCGCGCAGCACCATGTGCCGCACGATTTGATCGTGTGACGGTGCTGTTTTCCGGTCTTGGAGGGCGCGGCGAACGCGACCTTCCATCGTTTCGTTCGACGCCCGGTCCCAATTAGCCATTGGAGCTGGAGTTGTATAGACTCTGAAACTGGCCCGGCGTCGAGCTACCGCTCGACAAACGCACGATTCATTTGCTCGGTGATCGGCTTTAGCAAATAGTTCATCATGGTCCGGCTGCCGGTCTGCATGAAAACTTCGGCCGGCATGCCTGGAACGAGTTGCAGGCCGCCCAGCCGGCGACGCTCATCATCGGGCAATACGACCCTCACCGTGAAATAGGATGAATTGGTCTGTTGATCACGGCTGGTATCGGCCGACACCAGAGACACCGTGCCGGTGAGCTGCGGTGTCACCCGCTGGTTGAAGGCCGAGAAGCGGACGAATGCCTTTTGGCCGGTACGAACCTGGTCGATATCCTGCGGCTGCAGCCTTGCTTCGACAAGCAGGTCGTCCGTATCGGGCACGATTTCCATAATGACGTCGCCGGGGCGGATGACCCCGCCGATGGTGTGCGCGGAAAGCTTGTGGATCACGCCCGATGTCGGCGCACGCATTTCGATCCGGTCGAGCAGATCCCGCGCGGCGACGCCGCGCTCGACGAGTTCGGCTTCCTTGCCCTGCGTCTCGCCTAGCTCCTTGACCACCTCGGTGCGAAAATCCTGATCGAGGCGCGCGATCTGAAGCTGTGTCTCGCCGACCTTTGATTTCGTCTCGGCGATCGAGGATATCAATTGCCCGCGCTCGCCTTCGATCCGCGCGGTCTCACGCTGCAACGTCGTGAGACGCGTCAGCGGCACCAGTCGCTTGTCGTAAAGGTCCTTGACCCCGACAAGCTCGCCAGCAATCAATTCAAGCTGCTTGGCTTTGGAGTCCACCTGGGCCTCTTGTCCCGAGACCTCTTGGCCGAGCTGCCCAATCTTGCTCTGCAAAACGTCCTTTTGGCTCTTGCGCCCTTCCGATCGGGCCTTGAACAGTGAAGTCTCCGACGCCAGCAGACTTCGGATGCTTTCTTCGCCGGCGCGTGCCATCAATGCAGGAGGAAATTCCGGTTGGCTCAGGCCATCGCGCTCAGCGGTCAATCGAGCGATCCGCGCGCGCACCTCGTCGAGCTGCTTGCTCACGATCTGAAGGCTGGTCTGGGCCTGGGTGGCGTCAAGCCGCAGCAGCAAATCGCCGGCGGCGACGTGTGCGCCGTTGGCGATCTTGATCTCCGCGACGACCCCGCCGGTGGGATGCTGAATGGTCTTGACATTGGACTGCACGACAAGATTTCCGGGCACCACGACAGCGCCTGCAAGCGGCACGAGTGCAAGCCAGCCGCCGCCCAGCACGGTGGCGAGGAGCAGAATTCGAAGGCCGGTCCGTAACTGATTTTCAAACGACCAGCCGGCATGCGTCATCAGGCCGGCATCGGCCGTGGCGTTCGCCGGGGCTTGCGCGTTGCGATTGAGCAGGAATGAACCCGCAGCGACCAGGCCGGCGCTGCCAGTTCGAAGCAAGCGCCCGACGGCCGTTGGCGGCGCGAGCGGACCTGTAAGCTTGAGTTGCGGATTCGGGAGAGGCATCGATTGATGTGGGGCGTCCGGCGCAGGAATTGCCGGCCCGGGTTTCGTCAAATCCATCGACAACGGACGGAACGGTGCGAGGCTCGGGCTCGGATGGCGCGGCGGCGTGACGGGAGCCGCGTCCGGCGGCTCACTCCTGCGCTCGGCAGGCACGACCGACTTGAGTCCGACCTGTTCAAGACAGTAGTCAATAACTCGCCCCACCTTGCCCTTTTTCCGGCGCTTGAGCCGGCCGGTCTTGGTACGAGTGGGACGCGGTGAAGTGTCAGGCGCGGGGCGCCGAGTTCGCGATGCGTGCTGCTTACTCCGAATCTCTCTGTCAAGGTCGCGGCGCAAACGTTCCAATTCGAGAATCAGGGCCGCGCCTTGCGATCCGTACGCGGCGGGGTTTGAATCTCGCGCCGCGCGCTGCGCCGGCTCATTGGGATGTAATGTGTCCTGCCCGGGCCGCATGTTCAAACTCCTCAGCAACCGCTGCGCGAGGCACCGCAGGCGCGGTCTGTGCAGCCGTCGCCTTTGCCGCAGGCGCCGCCCGGCCAGGCCCCTTTCGAACGCGTGCAAAGACCTCCTCGGAGGGACCGAACGCAATCGCGCTGCCCTCGTAGAGCACCATCGCCATATCCAGTACGGCAAGCGCGCTGGGGCGGTGCGATATGACGATGACGATGCTCCCGCTGCGGCGCAGAGTCTCAATAGCTTGGCCCAGCGAATTCTCGCCGTCGGTGTCGAGGTTCGCATTGGGCTCATCGAGCACAACCAGAAACGGGTCGCCGAAGGCAGCTCGCGCCAGACCAATCCGCTGGCGCTGGCCCGCCGAGAGGTCATACCGCCCTGGCCGATGCGCGTCGCATATCCCTGCGGCAGGCGCAGGATGAGATCGTGCACGCCGGCAATCTGCGCAGCCTTCAATATCGCCTCCGACGTCGCCTGCTCATCGAACCGGCAGATATTTTCAGCCACCGTGCCCTCGAGCAGCGCCACATCCTGAGGCAAGTAGCCGATATGGCGTCCCAGATCCTCGTTGCGCCATTGATCGATGGCCGCTCCGTCGAGCCGCACGACACCCTCTTTGGCCGGCCAGATTCCGACCAGCGCCCTCGACAGTGAGGTCTTGCCGGAAGCACTGGCGCCGAGCAGTGCGAGCCCCATACCCGCCTTCAGCGAGAACGAAATGTCGGACACGATGGGCTTGTCCATACCCGGAGCTGCGACAGCGAGATGCTCTACCGAGAGCTCGCGGCAGGGACGCGGTAACGCCACCGGCGGCGCAGGCGGCGTGGCCGTCGCCTTGCAGATGTCGCGCAGGCGGGCGAGCCCCTGGCGCGCGGTGACAAGCTGCTTCCAATTGCCGAGCACAACTTCAACCGGCGCCAATGCGCGGCCCATCATGATCGACGAAGCGATCATGATGCCGCCCGAGGCTTGGTCGACCACTACAAGATAGGCGCCGATCCCCAGCATGCCCGACTGCAGTACGTAGCGCAGAAGCTTCGCGGCCGATCCGAGATTGGCATATACATCGTTGGCTCGGATGTTTTCGCGCAGATACCGCTCATTGGCCTGCGACCAACGCACGGTGAATCGATCAATCATGCCGAACGCCCGGATCACCTCGGCGTTGCGCTGGGTCGTATCCGCCAGCACCTGCCGGCGAGCACTTGAGTCCACCGCGGCCCTGACCGCGCCGCGCGACAGCCGTTCTGTGAGCAATGTCATTGCGATGATTGCAATCGTTCCAAGTAGCGCCGTAGCGCCGATTGCGGGATGAAACAGAAAGAGTGTGACCAGAAAGATCGGAATCCAGGGCATGTCCAGAAACGCCGTCGGTCCCATTCCCGACATGAAGGTGCGAACCTGGTCGAGATCGCGCAGCGGCTGCTGGAGCAGCATCGGGTTCGCGCCACGGAGCGGCAGCGTCGCAAGCGCGGTATGGATCGATTCCTGCATGCCGACATCGAACATGGTTGCCACCCGGCACAGCATGCGCGCGCGCAGCGCCTCGAAATATGCCTGGATCAGGTAAGCGAGCAGCACCATCAACGAGAGGCCGAGCAAGGTCGCGATGTTGCGGCTCGGTATCACCCGGTCATAAACCTGCAACATATAAAGAGAGCCGGACAGCATCAGGATGTTCACCACCCCGCTGAACCCGGCGACACCGACCATCCGTCGTGCGCTTTCGCGCAAGCCGATAGCCACCGGGTCATCGCCGGCCACCGCTGACAGTGGATTCGGCAAACCGAAGGACGGCATTCGCATGCGACTTTGAGCAACACTCATTCGGTTGCGTCCCCTACGAACATTTGAATAGATGACGGCCGACACTGACCGTTTTCTGGCAAAAATGGGATCGCTGAGGATTTACGCAGGCAATTTCGTGACCAGATCAAACTCCCTGGAGAGCAGACCGCCATCGACATTCTTCTTAAGTTCGCGCGCCGCAAATGTGCGCGGTCTTGAAAGGCGGCCGTCACTACCTCAGCCGCCCTGCCTGGGCCTTGTTCAATCCTCGATCCCAAAGGGCTGTCTTCCGGCAGGTCATGTCGGAAGACAGCTCTCCAGCTTCCTAGTGGTGCCAGAAGTTCGCGTGCTGTTGCCAATCGTGGCTTGCCAGCGCGCTCGTCGTCACACCAGCAGATGTTTGCTGCCAGTAGTGGCCCAATCCTTCTGATATCGAGTCCGGTGAGACGGCCATGGATCTATCGTTCGTCGTCGAATTACCGAACACCTGCTCCCACCAGTGGTGACCGCCTCGTGCCGAGTTCGGCGAGACGGTCGTGGATGTATCGTCCGTCGACGAATTACCAAACGTCTGCTGCCACCAGCGGTGACCTGCCGGTGCCGAGTCCGGCGAGACCGTCGTGGATGTACCTTCCGTGGTCGTGGAAGTACCGCCCGTGGTCGATGTACCGTCCGTGGCCGTGGATGTACTGCCGGTGGTCGCGGAAGTACCGCCCGTGGTCGATGTACCGTCCGTGGCCGTGGATGTACTGCCGGTGGTGGTGGAAGTACCGCCCGTGGTCGACGTACCGTCTGTGGCCGTGGGTGTACCGCCGGTGGTCGTGGAAGTACCGCCCGTGGTCGACGTACCGTCCGTGGCCGTGGATGCACCGCTGGTGGAAGGACTGCTGCCGGTCGTTGTGCCCGTCGGATCCGAACCCGAGGCAGTCGTGGCATCCGGGACTGTCGGCGTGTCAGTGGATACGCTCTCCACCGGTGGCTGCTCGTTGACCGGCGGCAGCGCAGTCATCCCGCCGTCGCCCTCGTGGTTCGCGATCCACTCGGTCTTGGCCTGGTCCCAGTAGTCGCGGGCGGCCTGCCCCTGGAGGACCGTCCAGCTCCCAGAGGGAGGCATAGGGTAGTCCGAGGGCAACGGCGTGTCGGACAGGTTCAGATAGAAGTTGTTCGCGCCATCTATTTGATACTTCCACGCGTCGGCCGTGCTGCGGAAGCTGTGGTGCGTTGGATCCTCGATAGCAACAACGGTGTTAAAGACCCGCAACTGTGGCGTGACCGCACCCAACGTGGCAGAATCGGTTTTAATCCAACTTGCATGTGTCATCTCACCTTCGTAATTCTGAAGGTTAAGACGCATGAGCACACCATCAATAGTGACGACGTTGTTGCTCCCATCCACCGGGCTTGATGACGAAGGGTCAAGCGAGATACCGGCAAACACTCCATCGAACAAGCTATCGCGGATTGTACCAGAGTTAACCTTGTCATTCTGAATGGCGTCGTCCCTGGCGCCGGTAATCCAAACATCCTCGACCAAAAAGTTGCTGCTCTCCCAGGAGACATTAACGCCGTCGAACACATTCGTCATACGCCAGTCGCGTACAACAACCCCTGGACTATACTGCACAGTGACACCGGCCGAATTGCCATAGTCGTAAACTGTGCGCCAGTCTCCGGTCATGTTGATCTCGCCCTGAATTGTGCCACCATCAATAATGACACCGGGCGAGTTGCGAACGTCCACAGGCCAATAGCTTGTCCCGTCGCCATCAATTGTGGACGGTTGATTGTCCAAAATGAAGGTGGCATTCTCGAAATCGAGCAGTGTATTGGGGGCAAGGCCGGCAGAACCCGTCTTGTACGGCGTGGTGCCGTAGTTGCCGCTCAGGGTAATCGTACTCATCTACTGTTTCTCCATCATCCTTCGCTGTGCATTCCCGTGGTCTGGCTCGGCGACAAACGAGGCTGAATGAAGGTCGCTTCGAGATAAGATGAGGGCTAGGTCGGGGCGGCGGCATTGATGAGGCATTGATATTGTTGGAGTATCAATCAATGCTTGCGAGAGCCCGTCGTGGTTGTCCGCGATGCAGAAGGTCATCGCCACGTTCGTCGACTCGAATCAAACACCACCAGATGGAGCTAACTCCTTGGTCTACGTGTTGGGCCCAGGCGATACAGTCACGCGTTGAACAAATATCGCTCCACTTCAAACGCGCGGTCTGTGTCTTGCGAAAGCCAGTGAAAGGCAGCCTGAGAATGAAGTCGCCTAAATACTACCGGCAGCCCAGGCTGCAGTTGGGGCATGGGCGTTCACGCACAAGAGCCCAACCTGGCGGTACCACTTAAGGGCTGTCGATCGCTTCCAAAGGATACTTGGTATCTCTCAAGAATTGTGGCTCGGTCTCATCTGTGCTGATGCGGGCACCGCGCTTCCAGAGGAGCCAGTGATGGCTCGCTACTTCTTCCATGTCAGTGACGGCACTTTGGTGTTGGATGACGTCGGAGTGGAGCTACCTGACGTCGCGTCCGCGCAAAAGACAGCGATCCAATTGACTGCTGAAATCCTCAAGGATGGGATGTCGGGGCCGTTGTGGAGTAAGCTTTGCTGGCGAGTCGAAGTAACTGACAGCCCCCAAGTAGGCGGCCAAAGGTTCTTCGTGGTGAATTTTTCAATCACCTCATAATGCGGCGCCAAGTCGGCCTAACAGGTCCTGGTGGCTGTCGCTAACGTGGGTTGATCTCGGTGGTAGTTTTAGCCACCCCGAAGTGGGACGCTGGCCCAGGAATTTGCGATGCTCCGCCATATAAGTTGTTATGGCGCGCGCCCGGGCGATCTCATAGGTTGCGTACGGACCTGACTTTATCTGCAACAGCGGAGCGCGTTCCGCGGGAAGCTTCGAATGACGCCTCACGATCCTCCTGAGAGGCGTCCAGCTTGTGAACTTCTGAGATGGCGAGGGTCGCAAGCACCGTCCGATTGCTTACCTCGAGCTTCTGAAAGATATGATGAAGATGAACCTTGATTGTGCCATCAGTAACGTTCAGTCGGCGCGCAATTTCCTTGTTCGACAATCCCTCAGACACTAGACGCATAATCTGACGCTCGCGGTCGGTGAGGGCATGCGTCGCTATGGCCTTGTTCGTGGCTTCCTGAGCTGGTTCCGGCTCATATGGAGTAGGCGGAGACAGTCTGTGACGGTTCGCAACTTGCCGTAGAATCTGCAGCAGAAGTCTGGGCTCTATATCCTTGGAGATAACACTGTAGGCCCCTCCCGAAGCCAGGCTCGCTATATCGCTGTCATGGATATAGCCGGTAAAAATCACCAACCGCGTGCGAAGTTTCTCCGCCCTGGTCACGGCGAGAATTTCTGGCCCGCCGACATCGGACAATGTCGGATCCACAATGGCGATCTCCGGCACAAACAACCTGATCGCTTCGATGCAGCTTGGTCCATCACCGCAGCAGGCGACTAGCCTGAAATCACGTTCTGTCCCAAGTACGTCAGCCAGACCCTGCCGAACTATGGGATGGCGATCCGCAATAACCACACGAATACGATGCATACGCCAACTCCAAACAAACGCGTAGTCAAGGACGTCATCGAACTGTCACAAAATATCGCCCGTCATTTGGTTTTGTTATGCCAAGGGCAAAGATGTGGTCCGGACTTAACAGCTACGTAAGGTCGTAAATGCCGTGCTAGGAGAGATAGTTATAGCAAAAGATATATGGTGATACCGAGCATTCAGCTCTAACATGACATACATGTGACGAAAACTCAACGGAAAGACGACCTCAGACTGACAGACTGGGGCTTAACTAAGATTGATAGACTGGGGGCCTAGGGGCCCATCACATACTGACGATCGCTTAGAAGGGCGGATTTTGAACCGCAGCCGAACGCCTTGTTTTTGCTCGGAGTTCATCATGAAACGGCGACGCGATTTTGCAATCATTCTTGTCGGAGAACGGGGTCTACTTAGAGAGGGCATTGAACGCATCCTACGCTCAGCCAATTTCCGCATCAGGGCTTCGGCAGCGCCGGGCGATGATTTGATGGCTAGCCAGACTCAACCCGACCAATTGCTTTTTCTGATCGTCCATACGGGCGATGACTTTGATGCCACCGTAGAGCAGATTGAATTTCTGAGAAACGGCCATCCCAATGCGCGAGTCGCGATTGTCGTCACCCGCTATCGGTTGGAGGACGTAGTGGCAGCTTTTCGCGCAGGCGTTAACGGCTATTTCGCTGACGTCACGAGCTGCGAGGTCTTTGCCAAATCGGTGGAACTGGTGATGATGGGCGAAATCGTCTTCCTCCGGCGTTTCTGTCATTTGCTCTTGTTGACGATCATCATGAGAGTAACCGTGCATCGAGCGTAGGCAGCAGTGGTGCGATGCTCACTGCAGGCACGATCGACCCACGGCTCTCTCCGCGTGAGAGGTCTATTATGCGCTGTCTGATCGAGGGCGATTCGAACAAATGCATCGCACGGAAAATCGAAATTGCCGAAGCTACCGTAAAGGTCCATATCAAAGCGATTCTTCGCAAGATCCACGTTCAGAACCGGACACAAGCAGCGATCTGGGGGTCAATCACGCGTTCTTGGCAGAGGCGCCCGACACCAGCCTGGTGTCCTCGAATGCGGACGCCAGCGGCGAAATTCCCGTTCTTCGCAATGGCGGAGAACGACAGATCAGGCTCGAAGGAAAGTAACGATCGCGGGCATCGGATTCTGCATGAATGGTGCGACGACGCGAGTACCGTAGTTGCATCGGCGCGCGCCGCAGGGCGGCTTGCCGCTGAACGAGGCGCGGTGCAGCATGCAACTCCCAAGCCGACAGTGTTGCGAAACGCTGATCGAAACGATTAACCCGTACTCATGTCCTGCCGGCCGCCTTTCAAGATTCTGGAGAGGCCAGTGGAGCCCGAGTGACAAATCGACCGACCATTCTCGTGACAGGAGGCGCGGCAGCAGAGCGTCGGATATTGCCGGCTGGACCCTGACGCTCCGCTGACCGAGGGCACAAGCTCCCAATCGTGGAATAGGATTGAAAGCCGACGCGGCAGCCGCGATTGCTCGTTTCCCGTGGCGCCGCTTTGTCGTCCGTGAAGAAGACCGATTTCACGCTGGATTATTCAGCGGGCCAGGGAAGAGCGCGGTCAGGTATAGGCGCAGCAAAAGGCTGAGCCAGCGGATGAGGCGGCGGAAGTTGTAGCCGGCGGCGGCGAGGACGGCGTTGGCGGCGTCGCCGCGGCGGAACCAGAGATAGTTGCGGCCCATGCGGTGCTCGGCTTTGAGATGGCCGATGACGGGCTCGACGGCCGCCCTGCGGCGCAGTTCGCGCTTGATTCTGGGTGTCACCCCTCGCTTCTGGCCGGAGATGAAGACCCTGAACTTGTAATCGGGCGGCGCGTTGTGGCCGCGGTATCCCTTGTCGGCGAGGAGGCGCGCGATGATGTTGCCGATCAGCGCCTCCATGTCCGGGATCACGGTGGCCAGCGTGTGACCGTCATAGGGATTGCCGGGCAGCGCCTTCACATGGGTGACGAACTGGCCGCCCCTGGCGTGGCCGATCGTGGTGGCGACGGAGACTTTGACGCCGAACTCGTAAGGCCGATGGGCCTTACCCTTGCCGATGCACTCGACCTCCGGCGCGTGCAGGGAATAGACCTTCGGCCCGCGTTGACGCTGCTGCTGCTCGCGCACGCGCCGCGCCAGCGCCAGCAGCTTTGCGAACGCCGCTTCGAGCGCGCCGTTACCCTCGATCTTGCGGCCAATGTCGCGGATCACGCGGCCCAGATAGGTCCGCAGCGTCTTGAGCTTCCGCTTGGCGCGCTTGAACTGCTTGGCGTGGGCATAGCGCTGGTGCTGGATCAGCGCGAACTTGCCCACCCGCGCATAGGACTGGCGCAAAGCCACCCCATGGCGCTGCGCCAGCCGCACCAGCTTCTCGCGCGCCCGGTTCAGAAGCTTCGCGTCGGTGGGGAACGTCACGTTCTTGGGCTGAACCGTGGTGTCGACGATCACCCGCGACAGTTCGGGCGGCTTGATCGCCTTGGTCTTGACGGCGACCGACAGGCTCTCCTGGATCAGCGCCGCCAGCCGCTCCTCGCCCATCCGGTTGCGCCAGCGCGTCAGCGACGAGCGGTCGAACACCAGCCGGTGCTGGAAGAACTCCTCGCCGCAGAAGTATTGGTAATAGGGTTCTCGACCCACCGCTCGCACAGCACCTCGTCGGACAGGTCGTAGGTGTGCTTGAGGATCGCCAGCCCCGCCATCAGGCGCGTCGGCAGCGGTGGCCGGCCGGGATCATCGTCGTAAACCTCGCCGAACCGCTCCTCCAGGAACCCCCAATCCACCGTGCGGCCCAGCGTCACCAGCGGGTGCTTCAAGTCGATGATCTGATCGAGCCGCGAGCGGAAAAGATCCTGCTCTCCCGTCTCGCTCCGTTCCCGTGGCCGCATCGAATCCCTCGCCAATGCCGGTTCTGGGGCGAGTGAATCACAAATCAAGTTTGCAAGGAATCCAGCTCCAAAGCTCCGCTTTCCGGCAAATCCACTTACGGCAAAACGCCGTTTCAGGATTCCAAATCAACGGCTTGGGAATTCTTCACGGACGACCGCTTTGGGAAGCTCAGTTTTCGGCCTGCCAACCCTTCAGCAGGAGCGATGCTTGTTCGCGCAGCCTCCGGCGATGCATTTGGCGCGGGGTACCGCGAGCTCTCAGCTCACCAGCTGGCCGAAGGAGTCGCGTTTCCGGGCTGGCGCGGCAGCGGCTTCCATAACCTGCTCGGGTGAAATGTCGTCCTTTGCCAACATGAGCGGAGCTGCACTTATCGCCCAAATAGCGGCCTGCGTGCGATTGTGGACTCGAATTTTCCGGAGGATCGATTTGACATGGACCTTCGCGGTGGCCTCGGAGATGCCCAGCTTACGCGCTATGCTTTTGTTGGAATCCCCTGAATCAGACAGCGCAGGATGGATTGTTGCCGAGTTGACAGTGGCGTGAGGCTGGCCATGTCGCGCGGTACAAGTTCATTCGTTTCACCCTTGGTCACGATCATCTCGCCAGCATCGCCATCCTTATCGTCAGAGGCGTTTATGTGGTGAGCTGCGTGGCCATGGTGGCTGGCTGCGTGGCTGCGGTCTTGCTGGTGGCAAATGAAACACAGTATTTCAGGAGGCAAAAATGTCACGCCAAGCATGACCAATTCAAGCGTCTTGATAAAAGTGTCGCACGGGGCGGCCTTGGCCAAGTACGCGTTGGCGCCCAGCCGAAACGCGGACATCATTGTATGCAGCTGACGCTGATGAGCCAGCATGGCGACGCGTCCTGCCGGATACCACTGCTTGAAGGACTTCATTTGCGCGAATGCAATATCGAAATCATCGCCGACATCGATGATGAGCAAGATGGGCTGCTGTTGAGGGAGCGAGTTCGGAATCAGGTAATCGACGCTGGATGCCGACGCGAAAATACGAAAGCCAGCTGGACTCAAAATCCGAGCGAGGCCTTCCCTCAGCAGCGCATTTTGCCCGACAAGAACGGTATCCGTAGTTGCCCGATTCATGGTGGTCCTCGCTGATCTGGGACGGCCTGTTGGCCGGCCCGTGGCTATCCTGCCCCTTGACTTCAATCAGCGAAACGCCACCCGCGTTCCGATTAACCCGTGTCCCCCATGTTGCCGCCGGCGATGCTAGGCCTCCCAGACCCCGCCATGCGCCCAGATAAAGTTAAATGAACGCCCATTACAATCAAACGATCAAAGTGATTACCCCTTTTATGCTGGTGCGGAGCACGATACGCTTGGCGCGAGCAGGCGATTTCTGACGCCTTGATCACGGATCTCCCCCACAGGATTCAGAGCCCTCACGGGACGAACGACCGGCGCGGCTACGAGCCGCTTGCCCGGCGTTTCCAGGTTCCCCGTTCGAACGGATAATCGGGACTTCTATGATTTCTGGTAATGCAGCCCGATTTTGATGCCGGAGCATCAGAGAAGGGCGGGGCTTACTGCGCCCAGGACCGTTAGGGTGAGAATCTTTCAGCACTCGGGCGAAGTAACACTTGGATAAAGGCAACCCCGAAAAGGCAGGGTCCGAAGGAGCTGTGCGCTCCAACTTGAGCCAAAGATCCCTAGCTTCGTCGCAGGATAGCGGCGTCTAACAACACCCATTCATCGGCCATCGGACGAACGATCGCTTGCCTGATGGGTTAACTCCGTGTGGCGTAGTGCCATAGCCGAAAAACGTTCTATTCTCATGTACTGGCAGCACCGAGGATAATCAATGGACAGAGAAACGCCAGCAGAACGAAGCGCGACATTAAAGGGGGCAGCCGAGTCGAGACGTTGCACTCGCTAAATGAGCAGGCCATGCGATGTCGGCCACGACTTGGTGGGCGAAGCGATCAAATTGAACCTCATGGACAGGTACTCACATGCGCATCGCGATGATTGGCACGGGCTATGTCGGGCTGGTGTCGGGCGCCTGCTTTGCCGATTTCGGCCACCAGGTCACCTGCGTGGACAAGGATGCCGGCAAGATCGAAGCCCTGCGCCGAGGCGAGATCCCGATTTTTGAGCCCGGGCTCGACGCGCTGGTGGACTCCAACATCAAGGCCAGGCGGCTGGATTTCACCACCATCCTGACCGCGCCGGTGGCGGAAGCCGACGCCGTGTTCATCGCGGTCGGCACCCCGTCGCGGCGTGGCGATGGCCATGCCGACCTCACTACGTCTACAGCGCCGCGCGTGAGATCGCAGCCGCGCTGTCCGGTTTCACCGTCGTGGTGACCAAATCGACCGTGCCGGTCGGCACCGGCGACGAGGTCGAGCGGCTGATCCGCGAGGCCAACCCATCGGCCGACGTGGTGGTCGCCTCCAATCCGGAATTTTTGCGTGAGGGCGCCGCAATCCGCGACTTCAAATCCCCGATCGCATCGTGGTCGGTACCGATGACGAGCGTGGGCGCAAGGTGCTCGGCGACGTCTACCGGCCGCTGTCGCTCAACCAGGCGCCGCTGATGTTCACGGCGCGGCGCACCGCTGAACTGATCAAATACGCGGCGAACCCGTTCCTCGCCACCAAGATCACCTTCATCAACGAGATCGCGGATCTGTCCGAAAAGGTCGGTGCCGACGTCCAGGAAGTCGCGCGCGGCATCGGGTTCGACAACCGCATCGGAGCGAAATTCCTGCACGCTGGCCCGGGCTTCGGCGGCTCCTGTTTTCCCAAGGACACCCGCGCGCTGATCAAGATCGCGCAGGACCATGACGTGCAGTTGCGCATTGTAGAAGCAGTCCTCGGCGTCAACGACAACCGCAAGCGCGCAATGGCACGCAAGGTCGTGAATCTTGCCGGCGGTTCGCTGCGCGGCAAGACCGTCGCCGTGCTCGGTCTGACCTTCAAGCCAGATACCGATGACATGCGCGAGGCGCCGTCGATTCCGCTGGTGACGGGCCTCCTTGACATGGGCGCCACGGTGCGCGCGCACGACCCGGCCGGCATGGAACAGGCGCGCAAGGAATTGCCTGATATCGAATATTGCGACGATCCCTACGTCTGCGTCCGCGGCGCGGATGCGCTCGTGATTATCACGGAATGGGCGCAGTTTCGCGCACTCGATTTGAAACGGCTGAAGCGTGAAATGGCGAAGCCCGTCGTCGTCGATCTGCGCAACATCTATCGCCCTGAAGATATGGCAGCTCTCGGTTTCATTTACGAAGGCATTGGACGGCGACAAAGGAGCCAGGTCAACATTGTGGAGGGTGGCCGAGCTAGGGTAGCATCATACAAGCGACGCTGACTTTAGCGTAGGAGGCTACCATCGTTTCCGGGTGTGCTTACGGCGTTGAGGCAATCCAAAATAACTT
This sequence comes from Bradyrhizobium sp. RDT10, assembly GCA_044772375.2. GTDB lineage: Bacteria > Pseudomonadota > Alphaproteobacteria > Rhizobiales > Xanthobacteraceae > Bradyrhizobium. The sequence goes on along the minus strand of CP187939.1, from coordinate 4,785,533 downwards.
CTATCTTCACGTGGTAGAAGGCCGATCTGGCGATGCCGGGCTGAGTAATGCAGCACCCTCGATACGGCAGTTAAAGAGTCGGGGTACGAAACTGCGAAGTGCCTCCCAAGGACACGATGTCGGATCAGGCAATATTGGTCACCGGAGCGGCGGGTTTCATTGGCTTCCACGTCGCTCGCCGGCTGCTTGCCGAAGGCCGCGCCGTGGTCGGCCTCGACAATCTCAACGACTATTACGACCCGGCGCTGAAACGGGCACGGCTGGACATCCTGCGCGCGAAGCAGGATTTTGCGTTCGAGCAGATCGATCTCGCCGACCGCGGTTCAATCGAACGCCTGTTCGAAAAACACCGCTTTGCAAGGGTGGTGCATCTCGCAGCCCAGGCCGGCGTGCGCTATTCGATCGATCATCCGCATGCCTATGTCGACGCCAATCTTCAGGGCTTCGTCAATGTGCTGGAAGGGTGCCGGCATCATGGATGCGGCCATCTGGTCTATGCGTCGTCCTCGTCGGTCTATGGCGCCAATACGAAACTACCGTTTTCGGTGGACGACAAGACCGATCGTCCGATCAGCCTCTACGCCGCCACAAAAAGGCCAACGAGTTGATGGCGCATTCCTACAGCTATCTCTATCGTCTTCCGGTAACGGGTCTACGGTTCTTCACCATTTACGGACCCTGGGGACGGCCCGACATGGCGATTTTCCTGTTCACCCGGGCGATCCTGGAGAGCGCCCCGATCAAGCTTTTCAATCACGGCAGGATGCGGCGCGACTTCACCCATATCGACGACGTGACTCGTGTGGTGTTGCGGCTGGTCGACCAGGCGCCTCGGACGGCGGCCCGGCTGCCGGGGCACCGGCACGGATTTACAATGTCGGCAACAATCATCCGGAAGAGCTGACCCATGTGGTTGCAATTCTGGAGCGGGAATTGGGCCGCGCGGCAATCAGGGAGATGCTGCCGATGCAGCCCGGAGACGTGACCGAGACCTTTGCCGATGTCGCCGAATTGATGCGCGACACCGGTTTCAAGCCGCAGACCTCGATCGAGGACGGGCTTGCCGATTTTGTCGCTTGGTATCGTGACTTCTACGGATTTCAGGATCCATCCTTTCTCCCTAACGCGTGGGCTCCGGGCGAGCGTGCAGGTCATATATGTCACCAACGACAGCAAGTCCGACGCGTGATAGCATCGTACGGTGCTCAGAGAATTTGGAGCCGTCGGCGAAGCTGGTGACCATCGCAGAGTTCTGTCCCCAACGTTCGGTAAAGCCCTGTTGCGTGGTCGGTTTACGCCTTTGACATTACCCATCAGGCCAAGGCCCTTGATCCAGCGAAAAAGATTCCTCTGCATGCCCGGCTCGTCGCCCACATGCCCGGTGAGAATCTCGCGATGCCGGTCAGTATAGGTGGAGGATGGAGAAAGCTCGGGCCGCTAAGGCGCCACACCACACCATCGGTGGAACGCCGCCGAGCGGGGTATCGTCATGTGATGAAGTCCCGCTGCCGCCTGACTTTGCTGGCCGAGAGGCGGCCGCGCCACCAGTCAATGGTTCGTTCCAGTCCAAGCCGCATTGGCACTTGCGGTGACCACCCCGTTGTCTTTACGAAGCTAGTGCAATCTGCGAGCAGCGCCCGTACTTCCGAATTTGCCGGCCGTAGACGTTTCTCATCCTGCAGCACCGGCTTTTCGCTCGACGAAAGATCGGCGATGAGATCGATCAGATCGGCGATCACGATCGCCCGCCCGCTGCCGGCGTTGTATGCCTGACCAAATTCGATGCCGTCGGTCGACCCGGCGGCCATGAATGCAGCGGCGGTGTCTGTAACAAATGAGATCGCGCACCGTCGTCGCATCACCAACCATTATAGCAGGACAGGAGGGATCAAGCGCCTGACGTATGATACTGGCGATGATCGCTCTTTCGCTTTGCCTTGGTCCAAAGGTATTAAATGGTCGGAGGATCACGACCGGCACGCCAAACGACCTCGCATAGGCCTCTGCCATCATGTCCGCAGCTATTTTGGAAGCCGAATAGGGCGACTGTCCCTGTAGCGGATGGGATTCATCGATCGGCATCGTCAGGGCAGTGCCGTAAACTTCGCTGGTCGAGGTGTGAACGATGCGCTCGGTTCCGTGTTGGCGCGCCGCCTCAAGCATCGTGCAAGGTACCGAGCACATTCGTCTCAACGTAGGACTGTGGCGCGGCATAGGAGTGAGGTATAGCGATCAAGGCCGCCAGATGAAAGACGATCTCGTGGGCGGGTACGAGGCGGCCAACAAAAGCAGCGTCGCGGACATCCCCGCGCACGACGTGGACTTGCCGTCGCACCGGCTCGGGCAGATCGTCGAGCCAGCCATGGCTATCGAAAGAATTATATTGCGCAAGGGCAGTGACCTCGGCGCCCGCCGAAACCAGCGCTTCGGCCAGATGAGAGCCAATGAATCCGTCGGCCCCTGTCACAAGAACCTTTGTACCAAGGTATTTCTTTGCCGCTGGTGTCGGTGTCATGTTGTCGGCTCGCTTGATCGGCCCTTTCGCGCCAATTCAATCGCAGATTGCATCACGATTGCGCAGCCGGCACGAAGAACCCAGCCGATATCCGAGGCCGCGGTTCGGCGCGGGTAATAGGCCAAGTCGATTTTCGCCTTGGCGGGAAAGATGACTTCTCGATAGAAGTCCTGCACGCCGGCACCGGTCGGATAGAGCTTGCTTTCGTGTCGGAAGATAACCTGACACGGTCCAAACAGACCGGGCTTGTGTTCGAGGATCTCTTCGAAGCCGTTTAAGAAACAGTCGGCGAATACGAGCGTCTCCGGCCGCGGTCCAACAATGGACATGTCTCCGCGCAGAACGTTCCAGAGTTGCGGCAACTCGTCCAGCTTGATCGCAGCGAGGATGCGGCCGATCATTGTTAGCCGATCGTCATGTTCCATCGTGAGCGGGCTACCGCGGTCGTCACAATCCGCTCTAAACTTTCGGAACTTGTAGATGCGGAATGGTGTTCCATTCTGTCCCAGGCGAAGCTGCGAATACAGAATCGGCCCGCCGCTTTCGAGCCAGATTGCGGCCGCGAGAATCAGGAAAACGGGCACCAGAACGAATCCCGAGATCCCGGCACACAGGATATCAACCGTGCGCCGCAAACTCAGGTCTCGGGCTGATGATCGCGTGCTAAGCTGGTCTATTGTCGTGCTCATGCTTATGCCACCGCGCTAGCAGGAACCGGCGTGCCAAGCGCGGTTGCCAGGGAATTGACGACATATTCGACATCGGCTGGGGTCATTCCAGGATGGAGCGGCAATGTAAGCTCGCGTTGGGCGAAATCTTCGGTATTCGGCAGAGCCGTGTCTGGATAAAGATCGTTATAGAACGTGAGGCGATGCACCGGCGGATAATGAACGGTGGTCTGAATACCATGCTCGCGTAGCCGGTCGATAAGGGATTGCCGGTCGACTGCTTTCGGCACAACGATTGGCAAAAGATGGTGCGCGGAGAGCCATGAGGCGTCGAAGGGCACCATCGCCAATGGACAAAGTTCGAGAATTAACTGGCGATAGCAATGTGATAAATGTCGTCTGATGTCGTTCCACGCCGGTAATTTCCGCAGCTGTACGAGGCCAACTGCGGCGCGCAGCTCGTCCATGCGGTAATTAAAACCGAGGATCGTTACGTCATAATCCGGACGGCGACATGCCAGACGCTGCCGGGTGTTACTTGTCATTCCGTGGGATCTGGCTCGCCTGATCGTATCGCTCAAGGCTCGGCTCCGCGTAATGATCGCCCCGCCTTCAGCGGTGGTCATGTTCTTGTTGCCGTAAAAGCTGAATGCGGCCGCATCGCCGAACGTTCCGACCGCTGGCAACCCCGGTGCATGAGCGGCATCCTCGACCAGGAGTAAGCCCTTGCTGCGAGCGAAAGCTTGCCAGGCGTCACGGTCCGCCAGGTAGCCGGCAAAATGCACGAGGATCACGGCTTTCGTTCGTGAAGTGCACTTGGCCCTGGCCTCATCCAGCGACATCAACGGGACGGCGGCCGACTCGACATCAACGAACACAGGCCGTGCCCCTACATAGAGGACGGCGTTGGCGGTTGCGACGAATGTGAGAGACGGAACGAGAACTTCATCGCCCGGCCCGATGCCGAGCGCGTGCAGGATCAGATGAAGCGCTGCCGTACAGGAGCCGACGGCGATTGAGTCTTCGGCGTCATGCATGCGGGCGAACACCTGTTCGAATTCGTGCACTCGATCTCCCATCGTCACCCAGCCGCTATCGATTACAGCGGCCAGAGCGGCCTTCTCGTCTGCTCCCAGTACCGGTTCTGATACCAACAGCATGTGCATGCCTTCCCGTTCGAGCTAAGCGAAATGTGGCAAAAGCATTTGGGTCGCGCGGGATTGCCTCACGCTGCGATGGATGCAGTGAGCACGGGCGACTGCTCGTCCCAAGCGACATCCTGGGCTTTGAGGAAGTCCTCGACGCGGCCGATATCAAGCCATACGCCGTTGTGCCTGAACACGTTCACAGGTGCTTCTTCTTCCAGCATCTGGAACATCAGATCATCGAAGCCAAACGGAACGCCCGACGGGATGCGTTCAAGTACTGTGGGATCCATGCAATAGATACCCATGCTGACGAGATGCGCCAACTCCGGCTTTTCGCGAAATCCGGTGACGGCTCCATTTGTCTCGTCGATCACACCAAAGTCCATCTTGGTGATACGAGTTGCGGTGGCGATCGTGACGCCGGCATTATGCCGCCGATGGCTGTGGATGAACTGGTTGAGATTGAGGTCTGTCAACACATCGCCGTTAAGGACCAGGAATGGTTCATTAAGCTGTTCGCGTAGCAGCGATAACGGGCCTATCGTTCCAAGCGGTTCAACTTCCTGGTGTAGGTGATCCGCATATTCCATTGATTGCCGTCACCAACGACGCTGCGGATCAGATGCCCCAGATATCCAGTCGTAATGGAAACGTCTCTGATGCCGTTCCGCCTTAACCATTTGAGCACGAGTTCGAGTACAGGTCGCGCACCAATCGGCATCAAAGGTTTTGGCAAAATCGATGTGTGCGGACGCAATCGAGTGCCTTTTCCGCCGCACTGAATGACTGCCTTCATCTTGGTCCTCCAGGTTACTGAAGCGCGGAACGCTCAGTCTTGAGTTTCATCGCCTCGGCGCCTAAGTCGCTCGAGCTTACTCTCACCCGCATTCTTCTCGCATGACTAACCCGGGTTATAACCAGCAAGTGTTAGAAGGTCCGCGTCGAAGCGTGAAGTTCGCCGAGGTCATTGCTCGTCAGCGCCTCGGAAGATCGTGCCGACGATCCGGGAATATCTTGCGGCCTAAAGGGAGGAGCAAACCTGGTTTCGTGTCGAAGCCCTGCGCCAAATTCGCGGATAGTGACCACTGCCCCGACATAAAGCCGTGCGAGCGGCTCACGTTGCCTCCTGATGCTCGGCCTCACAGAGCAGACCAGACGGCTCTGACTGCGGTCCGGAGGGTTTCATCCAGCGGTCGGCTCGTATCGATCCGGATCGCTGTACTTCGGGAAGAGTCGGGCCGGTGCTCTAATTCCCGACGTCGCCGTACAGCCGCGGCATCGGGGCCGCCCTGCTCACGCGCCGCGCGTCCTTTCGATCGTCGTCTCGATCGGAGCCTCCAGGCAAAGAAGGAGGTCCGGCTTCGGGAAGCCCTCGTAGAGGACGCGCTCCCGATTCATCAGCCAGCGCTTCAGGGAGAGCTGCAGTTGCCAGCGCTGCTTCATCAAAGCAGCAGCTGTCGATGGTTCCCACGCTTTCCGATGGATACCGGTCCGAGATGACGACGGAGCCGGCGCTCGCAGCCCGCAGTGCGCGGCCAAGGAGCTTGCGACGATCGTAGGCAAGGAGAGTCATCCGCAGGACGTATAGCAGCGAATATTGCTTATCTCGACGGCGTTCAGGCTTCTGGTATTCTCCGGCGCGCTCCTTCGAGAACAGGAAGCGCGCCGCCGGCATAAGAAGACGAGGTAACAGAGTGAGCGCGGTCGCGGGCGGCTTACCGGCGTGAATCGGCAGCACGGCGAGATGCCCGCCCAGGCGAGTTGCCAGTGCATGAGCGATGGTGGATTTGCCGGTCGCTTTCGGGCCGACGAGCGCAACGATCATCCCGCCCGTCTGAAGCACCAAGTCGCCGCGACGCCGGAACCGCTTAACAAGCAGGGAGAGCACCCGCCAGAGCCGGGAAACAGCTCCAAGCATCGTGCCTAGCCGGCGCAATCCGCGCAGCCCCGCGCGACGCGCCAGCCAAGGACGACGCGTCGGACCACGGCGCGCTCGGCCGCGATGGCGTCGAGCAGCTGTCGAAACAAAGGCGGGTCGATGCTCGGGAACCAAGCCGCGCAAAGCGCCTCGGCGCGCTCTGTATTTGCTGCCTCGCGCAGCCAGCCCAGCTCCTTCGAAACCGTTCGATAGCGGCGATTGGCCATCAGGATCTCGATCGGGCCTGTGTGCTTGAGCGCGATCCGGAGCGCGAATAGCACAAGCTCCGCTTCGGGTTTCGGGACCTTCACTCCATGCAGGTAACGGGTCTGCTCCAGCAGAAACCTTTCGATCGGCAGTCGGTAGTTCTTGACCAAGCTGTCGCCGCTCACGATCTGAAAATAGGCGTGCACATGCACCACCTCGGCGCTTGCCTGGTCTAGTCCTAGTGCATGGAAGACGCCTGGATGGCCGATACCGGAGCGCGACTGCGTCAGCTTAAAGCCATGTTCGAGCAAGACTGCGTGGAACAGTCGGGCATCACGTTGGTCGACGAGGAGATCGATATCTTCTGCAGCTGCAAGCGTCGCTTCCAGGCGGACATTGCTTTTCCAGTGGCAGTGGCGGATCCCGTTCTGTTCAAGAGAGTTGAAGAGCCTCCGGATGAACTCCTTGCTCGATACTTCTAATCCCGTCTCGTCCGATTGACCTGATGCAGCTTTCTCGCCCAATTCGAGGCCTCCAGGTTCTCGACCTTCACGGATCCCGTCTCGTGACGCATCATACGACCTCCGGTAAAATCAGATCCCACAATCTGCCGCGCGCGGCCCCCTTGGGATATACTTCGTTGAAGTAGGTCCTCGTCACACCGCAGTCGATGACGGGTTACGCCAAGAGTAAGCCACCATGGAGGTCGATCTCGATCATGCGGCCGTCGCTGACATGCGATGCCCCGTAATCGGCGACATATAGATTTAGCGCATTGGGATCGTCGTTAGGGTCGCTGCTGGGCGCGAGTTCCAGATCCTTGACGGCTGCCGCTGCATTGTTGATCTCATTGCGATATCCATCGAGGGTATCGATCACCTGCAGAACCGTGCCGCCGCGATCAACGACCCAGATGTTCGAGCCAGAGCCGCCGCCTACATAGAAGACGTCGTGGGCGGCGTCGTAGGCCAGCGCCTCGGGATCCTCGATTTCTGCGGGTAGAGCGATGGTCGAGAAGACCTGCGTGCCGGTGTTGTTGACCTCAACGATCGAGCGGCCTCCAGCACTTCCGTTGACGATGAACAGGTGGCCATTGTTCGCATTGACCGCCACGTCCTCCGGGTCATTGCAGCCGAGGGACCTGGAGATCGAATTCTCCGAGCTTGACGCTTGGATTGGCCGGATCGACCCAGAAGATCTTGAAGTTATCGTCATCGGAGATGTACAGACGGTTCGTTCCGGGATCAAAGGCGAGGCCCGTTGGTTCGTCTGTGAAGTTCAGGAGGCTGGACGACTGAACGAGGGTGCCATCCGGCTGCAGCTGCAACAGATTCGCGGTGCGGAAGAACGGGCTCTCCTCAACTTCCGAGTCGCTGACGAAGAATCCCATTCCCGGGACATAGGCGATCCCGGCAGGATCGGTGCTGCCGAGCGCCGCCATGTCAGTCATCGCGACAACCTGGGGGCCGAGCGGCGCGATGGAGCCACTGGCCGTGCCGAGAATGGGAAGGCCCGTGCCGCTGGTCGAGCCAACGGCGGAATCGAGCCGGAGCGTAAAGGACTCGACAAGCTCCGGGACATTATCGCTGAGCACATCGATCAGGACGGTGGCGCTGGTGCTGCCAGCAGGGATCACCACCTGGGCACCTGAGACACCGACAAAGTCGCTGCCGGCGACGGCGGTGCCGTTTATCGTCGAGTAGGTCAGAACGACATCTTCGTTCCACGGAGCAGACAGGTCAATCCTGAAGGCGACGCGGGCGTCGGCACGTTCGGGCGCCGGGTCCGGCGAACTGCTTATCGTCACAGACGGGGGCGAAGTCGTCACGGTGAAATCGGCGGCGCTCAAAGTGACGCCCGAGTTGAAGGTGGCGAGCGCGACACCACGCGAGGGCCGGCGCCGTCCGCGTCCCACATCAGTGTCCACGTCGAGGCGGTGGAGGAGAACACGAACTGGCCGTGACCGGAGGACGTGCCCTGCACAGTGCTCGCCGAGCCTGCAACTGCCACGAAGTAGGCGGGATCGAGGACCAGCTTGCCGGTTCCATCAGCAACGAGACCGTTGCCCAAGCTCAGCCCATAGTCGCCTGCATAAATCCCGATGCGATCAGCCCCGGACGAATAATCTTTGACCTTGTCAGTACTCGTTGCGTCGGGAAAGCGGAATACGAACGTGTCCGAACCTGCGCCTCCCCAGAGCTCGTCCTTCCCGGTGCCGCCGATCAGGATGTCATCGCCCCCGTTCCCGTACATCAGGTCGTCACCACCCTGTCCGCTCAAGACGTTGGCCGCATCGTTCCCGGCGAACCTGTTGGCGAGGCCATTTCCTGTCCCGTTGATTGCCTGTGTCCCTTTCAGAGTTAACCTCTCGACGAAGGCACCCAGCGAGTAGGTGATCACGCTTTCCACTGTATCGACGCCACCGTCGTCGATCCCGGGGACGGTCGTTTCGCTCACGACGTCGGCAAGATTATCGACTCGATAGAGATCGTCGCCCGAGCCTCCATACATGACGTCGGCGCCCGTTCCACCATCCAGCAGATCGTTGCCAGCACCGCCAAAGAGCTGGTCGTCGCCGCCTTTGGCATAGAGTCGGTCTCTGCCGCCATAGCCGTAAAGCTGTTCACGCCCGCTACTGCCGATGAGATCCTCATCCGACTCGGTTCCGCGAATTTGCCTGAATTCAGGGACTTTCATGGCGCACCTCTGGACGAGGGACTTACATCCGAGCCGGACGCGAGACCAGTTGCTATTCCGGGGATTAGAAGATCTCCTTCAGGATTACCTATCCAGAGTTCAGCCAAAGCGCGGGGGCAGGGCGGTGGCAACATGGCCGACTTATTTCGCGTTTCACAGCACCAATCGTTGCGCAGCATCAGTCAAGGGGGCTCACCAAACGTGGGGTGGGGCCCCGGCCCGGTCATGGTCAAGACGGAAGGATGCCGCCGTGGAGTAACCCGCATTGATAATTTCCCGCGATCTCGCCACAGAACAATAATGGAAAAGAACGACGCGCTGGATCCCGTGGCCCCATCTACGACGAAGCTGCGTTGCGTGATTCATTCGACCTCCGTCTCGATCACCTTTCCGCAATTTCGAAGGCATCTCATGCAAATGCACGAAGACGCGCGGAAAATTCCTCTCTAGCTTCCTCAACTCACCGTGCAGTTGCCGGACCGGTATGATCGAATTTTCGAGCATTTTGCGCTTCAGTAACCTGGAGGACCAAGATGAAGGCAGTCATTCAGTGCGGCGGAAAAGGCACTCGATTGCGTCCGCACACATCAATTTTGCCAAAACCTTTAATGCCGATTGGTGCGCGACCTGTACTCGAACTCGTGCTCAAATGGTTAAGGCGGAACGGCATCAGGGACGTTTCCATTACGACTGGATATCTGGGGCATCTGATCCGCAGCGTCGTTGGTGACGGCAATCAGTGGAATATGCGGATCACCTACACCCAGGAAGTTGAACCGCTTGGAACGATAGGCCCGTTATCGCTGCTACGCGAACAGCTTAATGAACCATTCCTGGTCCTTAACGGCGATGTGTTGACAGACCTCAATCTCAACCAGTTCATCCATAGCCATCGGCGGCATAATGCCGGCGTCACGATCGCCACCGCAACTCGTATCACCAAGATGGACTTTGGTGTGATCGACGAGACAAATGGAGCCGTCACCGGATTTCGCGAAAAGCCGGAGTTGGCGCATCTCGTCAGCATGGGTATCTATTGCATGGATCCCACAGTACTTGAACGCATCCCGTCGGGCGTTCCGTTTGGCTTCGATGATCTGATGTTCCAGATGCTGGAAGAAGAAGCACCTGTGAACGTGTTCAGGCACAACGGCGTATGGCTTGATATCGGCCGCGTCGAGGACTTCCTCAAAGCCCAGGATGTCGCTTGGGACGAGCAGTCGCCCGTGCTCACTGCATCCATCGCAGCGTGAGGCAATCCCGCGCGACCCAAATGCTTTTGCCACATTTCGCTTAGCTCGAACGGGAAGGCATGCACATGCTGTTGGTATCAGAACCGGTACTGGGAGCAGACGAGAAGGCCGCTCTGGCCGCTGTAATCGATAGCGGCTGGGTGACAATGGGAGATCGAGTGCACGAATTCGAATCCTGCAGCAGACTGGAACAGACGGCTGACCGGCGGCATGGCCGCCTCTCGGTAAAGCCAGGCAGGCGAGAGAGGACTTCAGCACATGACGCTCCAGTTCGGCCGCGCCGAAATCCTGCTGTGGTGTAGCGTCTTCCTGGCGCTCGCCGTTCCGAAGGCCGCCGCAACTGAAACGATCCAGGCGGCGCAACCCGTCATTGCAGCCCGCATGGACCTGCCGGATTACCTCATGCCGACCGTCGATACGTCCATAGGAACCACCTTCGTACGTGTAACGTCACCCGAAAGCCCGCTGGGGAACGGACTGGCCTGCACACGCTCCTACTGCACGCATCGTTATTCCAGCGCGCAAGCCTGGAATGCCGACCAGACGCTGCTCTTGATTGCCAATGGTTGTAACGGCCTGTGCTTCCTCGACGGGCAAACATACGCTCCGCTTTTTCAGCGACGCCGCTCTGGCGATGAATGCGAGTGGCACCCCCAGGATCCCGAACTCATGATTTGCGTCGGCGGGCAGCGTATTTCGCACTGGGCTCCGCGAAACAATCGAGAAAAGGTGATCTTTGATCTGGAGGGATATAGCGATCTTCGGTTCGGCCCGTCCAAAGGCAATCCTTCATGGGATGGCAACCGCATCGCGGTGCGCGCCATGACCCAGCAGGGAGCGCTTGTCACGTTCGCGGTTGACCTTTCGATTCGTCAGAAATTTCCAGATATCGATTTGACAAGGCTTCCCGGGAAAAACAGCTATTGCAGTATCTCGCCGCTCGGCCGGCACATATTCTGCCAACAGGTTGGGGCCACGGATCAAGGATTTGTGCTCGGCATCGATGGTAGCCTTATCCAGAGCTGGACCGAGCATCATCGGCCCGGCCATGGCGATATGACAGTCGATGGGGATGGCAGTGAAATCTACGTCGGCATCAGCAAATCAGATCCCGACAAGTACCACGTGATCAAACGGAGACTCAGCGATGGACTGGTCACCGCGCTTGCTCCATATGGCGCGGCCCAGCATGCCTCGACACGGGCGATACGCCGCCCGGGCTGGGTTATCTTGAGCTATGCCGGTAACCCGCCCGCGTCAGCTCAGCGTCTGCGTGGAGCTCCATTCGCCCAGGAGGTGATCGCACTGAAAATTGACGGTAGCGGCAAGTTTCGACGTGTCGCACACACGGTCAACGCGCCGCACGACTACCGGAGCGAAACACATGGCTCTCCGTCCCCTGACGGATCGCAGATCATTTGGTCGAGCAATTGGGGCCGGGCAGGGGGACCGGTTTTCGATTTCGTCTCCCGGCTCGATTGGGATGACCGCGATGTTAGGCAAGGAGTGGCACAGGGAGATCGTCCATGAAAAGCAAAAAACACGGCAGGATCTTCGGCCTTATCTCGGCTGTCTGCTGGGCGGGAATTGTTGTGTCCATCAGCAACGAGAACTGCTTTGGAGCTCAATATAAACTCGCACCAGGCGACACTGTCGAGGTATCGATCAGCGGTTTGCCCGATCAGCGTAGCCGAGGGCAGATACAGATCGACGGCACCATCGCTCTTCCCGGAGTAGGTACTGTGGAGGTTGCGGGGTTGACCCCGTCCGAAATGCAGAGCCGCATCGAAACACTGCTGCAATCAAGGATACTGCGTCACCGCTCAGCCGATGGCCGCGATCAGACGTTTGTAATCAAGCCGGGAGACGTTATCGCGAGCGTTGTGGAATATCGACCGATCTATGTTTCCGGCGACGTGCTAACTCCCGGACAGCAGGCGTATCGGGCTTCGATGACGGTGCGCCAGGCCGTCGCGGTTGCGGGGGCTTCAGCCTGTTGCGCTCTCGCGGTCACCCCGGTGCCATTGATCCGGCGGATCTCGTTCGCGACTATGAATCTTTGGCCACGGAATACGTCAAGGAATACTTCCATGTCGTCCGCATCAACGCGGAACTTGATGGCCGTGACACCTTCGATCAATCCGTACCAAACGATGTTTCTCTGCCCGCAGTGGTGGTCGATTCCGTGGTGCGGGCGGAGGCGGAGTCCCTGAAGACCTCGCAAAATGACTTCCGTACGGAGAAACGCTTTCTGCAGGAGGCAGTAGTACAAACGGATGCGCAGTTCGCAACCTTAAAGCAGCAGCATGAGAGCGAAGAAAAGGGTGTACAGGCCGATGAGGAAGAGCTCCAACGGGTGCAGAAGCTACTCGGTTCAGGACTATTGGCAAGCCCCCGCGTCACCGAAAATCGGCGGGCCCTTCTGTTGTCGTCGACGCGTAGCCTGCAGACCAGCGTCGAGATGATGAGGCTGCAGCGTCAGCGCCACGATTTACGGAGGCAGATCGAACGGGTTGCGAGCCAGCGAACCATCAATCTGCTCAAGGAGCAGAAGGACTCAATGTTCGGCTGGCGGACCTGCGGGTCAAGATGCTGGCGCTGAGCCAGAAGCTGCAACCCGTAGGTGGGACAGGAATGTTGCCCGTCGGCACGAGCAATCTACATCCGGAGGTGACCGTCGTACGAAAGCTTGGCCAGCGATGGGATAGGATTGCTGCATCCGTCGATTTCGATGTAGAGCCCGGCGACGTGATCGAAGTCGCGTTGCGCCCCTCAGCGGCCGCTGCCAAGCTGTCAAATTGACGAAAAGGGTACCCACCTCGGATAGCGTTTTTGCCGCTACCGCGGCAACCTTGGTCAAGTTGCGCTCTGAGCATGAAGCGCCTTCCCATCTGAGACTTCAAATCACCGGCCTGCCTGCGCGCACTCGGCTGCTTCGCTGCGCGGGTCAACGGAGTTACCTCCCATTGAACATTTACAGGACCCAGTGAAATTTGGAATCGTCCTTGTTCGTACCAATTTCTTCGACCAGCGCACTGGGAAGCAAAAATGTTTAATCTCAGCCAAAGTGCCGCATTGCCTTCAATTGCTTTGCATCATCGGTCTACCGAACCGGTCTTCAATATCTCGAGTCGTGCTCCCGCCATTCTTTCGGACACCGATGACAGGCGTAGCGACCTGCGTGCTCTCTTAGCGCGTATTGGCTGTGGCCAGGTCTGGATCAGGCGCGGCCGAATTGTTGAAGTTTGCGCAACCGGCCGCGCGATGTTGGAGCGCGAATGCAGGCACGCTGCCGGACGCGAAACACTTTATGGGGCTGTAAAGCAGCTGATAAATCGCGCGGGCGCACAAATTCCTATCGGCTCTACATCATGGCTGGTGACTTCCTCGAAGGAAGGAATCACCACGCTTGTAAAACAGATCGCGAATGCGTGGTCCGATGGGACGAGCGCGCTCATCCTGGTCGATCTCGACGCTCACCCGGAGCCTTCCCCTCGGACGCTGCAAAGCCTGTTTGGACTCACTGCCGCGGAAACTCAGCTCGCAGTCGAATTAGCGCGAGGACACAATCTGCTTGACATTGCGCGTTCCCGACGGCTGAGCCGAACGACAATACGCTCACAGTTGGGCGCCTTGTTTGTCAAGACACAGACGCGGCGGCAGGCTGATCTCGTCGCGCTGCTGGGACGTGTCGCTATCTTACCGTAGCGCCGGGCGAGTTACCTCGACCTGCCGGTTTGGGCTCTCACGGCCTACCTATTCAGAGCGCGGACGGCAACAGCCTGTTGTTTTTCGAGATGGCTGAAACAGTTCTCTTTGCCAATTCGTCGAGGATCATTCGAATAAATGAAGACAGTTCTTGGTCTCCTCCTAAGCTCACCCGGTCCGCACATCCTTCAGGAAAGCGGCCGTCGTTCGTACTATCTCCGGTTTCGGCGAAGTTGCATCCGAGACTGAAAGGAAACAGCATGACGCTGCACTTGCTTTGCGTGGGAGGCGAGGATCACGCGCTGCAGATCCCTTTCCTGACTGCTCTGCAAAACCGCGGCTTGCGCGTGAGTGCTGCCGGTACCGGTGCCGTGTTCCCGTTCGCAAAGAACGGCATTCAGTACCATCGTTACCAGTTCGATAGATTCCATGCGCGCTTTGCCGACCGGATCGCCGTGGGTCAGCTCTCGCAACTGGTGCACCGCGTCCAGCCGGATATCGTTCAGACGTTCGATACCAAGCCAAATCTTCTTGCACCTCTAGCGATTCGAGGCGCGGTTCCCGTAGTGCGCACCATCAATGGAATGGGTTGGGTATTTTCCTCGACAGGCCTGAAAGCCCTGGCGTTTCGGCCCGCCTATCTGGCGTTGCAGCGGTTGACCGCCTACTGGACCGCGGCAACGGTATTCCAAAACAAGGCCGATAGCGACTTCTTCCGCCGCTACCATTTGCTTGGAAATGGTTCCTCCGTTGTCATCGGAAGCTCAGGAATCGACGTCAAGGCTTTCGAGGCAGCACGGACGGAGACGGGTAGCATCTGCCAGCTTCGTTCCCAGCTCGGGTTGGGAGACGCCGAAATCGTCCTTACCGTGAGCCGGCTGACTGTACAGAAGGGCATCCCAACCCTTCTGGATGCGGCGAGAATTGTCCACGAAGCGCGACCCAGTGTCCGCTTCCTGCTCGTTGGCCCTCGTGAGAGTGAGGGACCGTTTGCCGTAGATCAGGCATTGATCGAGCGACATGCACCCTACGTGATCGCGCCCGGTGCGAGATCGGATGTTCCGGCCCTGCTCGGCATTGCAGATGTCTTTGCCTTTCCGACTGAGTATCGCGAAGGAATCCCGCGCGTTCTCCTGGAAGCCGGCCTGGCCGGCGTGCCGATTGTGGCCACGCGCATGCCCGGCTGTGATGATGTCGTGGCGGAGAACTGGAATGGCTACATGGTCCCACCGCGCGACCCGCGCGCGCTCGCTGCCGCCATCCTTGACCTTCTTCGAGATCCCGCTCGCGCCAGAACCATGGGGCAGCGCTCCACTGAGCTTGTGCGTCGTGAATTCGATCTGAACGTCGTAGCCGACCGTTATACCGATCTCTACATGCGACTGCTTTCAGTCGGCAGTCCAGGCGATGACCGGGCGGCGCGCAAGAACAGCAGTGAAGCACAATGATCGGCAGTCCGATCTTGCCCTTAGTCTCGTACTCACGACAGCTTCACAGCTGCGGGTTCCCGGTGTCCCGCTCGGGCTTGGCGAGGTCTGCCTCGGCTTATGGCTCGGCCTCGCACTATTGCACGTTCTAACGAGCGACAGAATCTCCAATCCCAGAGCCTTGCTCCGGCTAGGCACATTCTGGATTTGCTTTGCGTTCAGCCTTAGCGTCGGGACATGTCAGGCCATACTGCTCCAGAAACTGGACCCAGGCTCGATGCTGCATGACACTTTCTCCTATTTCGTGGTTGCGGCTCTCAGTTGCCTGGTGGCAGCGACAACGAAGGCTGACCACGCGCTGCGCCGACTGCAATGGTTGCTGATTACATTCTGGAACATCTCCTTGGTCATGCAAATCGCCCTTGGCTGGGAGTTCATCCGCCTGCCATCGGTTGATCCATGGTTCTGGGAACGGTTTCGCGGTTGGTCGGAGAATCCCAATCAGCTTGCGCTCTATTGCGCTCTATTGGCAGCGCTATCGCTTCACCTTGCTCTTTCAGCCAGGGGATTTGGCCGCCTCGCCGCATTACTTAGCTGCTTGCCATCACTCGTCGTCGGCCGAGATCACCAAGAGTGATACGTTCCTGGGTGCGATGGTGCTTTGCACGGCGGTGTTTCTTGCGCTGCGCTTATGGAGGTGGTTGACCTCACCGGAGCACAGATACAGCCTACGATCTGCAGCAGCGATGCTTATCGTCGTCGCGTTCGTTCCCCTGTCGCTTTCGTTGACGCCGTATGCGGTAGCGACCGCGGATCACGTGGGGAGCCTGGCGGCTAGCATGACGAAGGATCATGGCGGCGAGGGAACGATGCGTACCGCGTCCCTACGGCTGTACCTTTGGCAAAACGCGCTGAAGCTCGGGTTGGAATCTGGATCGCTCGGGCTTGGACCGGGACCGCATCTTTGGAGACCGAAGATAGCCGACGACGATGATCGGCCCCTCACACGTCCTTTCGAAGCTCACAACACCGTGCTTGACATATTTACGCAAGGCGGCCTGCTCGGCGTGATTGCTCTTTATGGCCTCTTCGCCGGCATTTTCCTGCTCGTACTACGCGCAAAGCTTGACGCGCTGGCTGTAATGATAGTTGCGCTCGTCTTTTTCAGCATGACTCATTTTATCCCGCGCCAACCAATCGTGTGGTTCGCGGTTGCTGTCAGCCTGATCCTTGGTTTGGAGCGCGCTCCGTCGCCAAGGCGCGCGGATTGGAACTTGAACCATGTGTAAAATCGCCAGGATAGTTCAGACTCCGTTTTCGATCCGTCGAGTTGTCCACAATCAGGCCAGTGACGGTTCGCCTGCGCCAACGCACGGCCGATGTTGCGCGGGTTCAGAATTGCTGGCGCAGGCATCCAAGCAGCCGCCGGGATCACTCGCGCCTGCTCTGGGCGGTCCTGATGATGTAGTCATGGCAAGAAACTACGGCTGGAAATGGAGCGTCCCGAATGGCGGATATTCCGTAGCGAGCTCAGTACAGGGGAGCGCATAATGGACGCGTTGACAGGCAAACGGACTCGATCCCTGACTGATGTTCCGGAAGAATGGCCAGGAACCGAGCCGAATCCGGCACGACGGTCCTCGACTTCAGACGATGCCGTCGAAACAGCGAAGCGGGTGCTGGACAGCATCCGAAAATACAAGCCGTTTGTCGTCAAGATGATTGTCGCGGGGGTGCTGCTCGCCGCGGCTGCCAGCATTCTCATGTCGCCTTCCTACACGGCGACGACGCAGCTCGCGGTGAACGTTCGAACCCCGGGCGTACCCGACCCTGCCGGCTCCAGCGGGAGGCGCCTGGCGCCGGGGTCGAGGATACCGCCATCGATACCCACATCACGGTCTTGTTGTCCGACGCCTACCTGCTGCGACTTCTGCCCCCGCTGAGGGCGCTCGATGATGCTCGGTACGACTACAGGGGACCCCCGCCATGGACAAAGCGCGTGAGAGCGTTGTTCCGTCCCGCATGGTTAAAGATCCGGGAGTTGCTCGCTATCACCGAACATCCCGATGGGCAGGCATTAGCTGCATTAAAGGGCCGTCTGATGGTCGCACGGGAGCGTCGATCCAGGATCATCAGCGTTTCGTTCACGGACCTTGATCCGAAACGGGCGGCGGAAGTCGCCAACTTGATAGCACGATCGTATGTCGATGAACTCGCCCGTCAAAAGCAGACCAATGAGGCGAATACTCTGAACGCAGTCGCCATTGTTCAGCGCGAGCTGTCCAAGATAAAGACGGAATTGGATGCCAGCCGTCTTGGCCAGAGTTCGCCGTCCCAGGTCGCCGCCCTTGAGTGGCAGATGACGACGTTGGCACAGCAGTTTGAAATGTTGCTGCGACGCCGTCAGGAAGTGATTGCGAATGGTCTCGCCATAGAATCAGAGGTGACCGTGGTAGCGGATGCCTCGCCACCAGAGCTTCCCACCTCGTTGAATCCTTTGTTTCTCATTCCTCCCACTACGATTGCCTTCGGCATGTTTGCGTGCCTGATCGCAGTCGTCCGTAATCGCTTTGATCGAACTCTGCATACGGAGACCGAAGCCGTAGACGCGCTGCGCATTCCGTGCGCCGGACTGATACCCTCGATCCCTCGCGGGCTGAGCAGACAGCCCCTGCAGATACTGAAGCAACCCGCGACCGAATACATGAGATCAATTCGCTCAACGGTCGTATCTTTACTTGCTTCTGATTCAACAACCCGGCGGTCGCAGCAAATTGTCCTCGTGACGTCCAGTGCTCGCGGAGAAGGAAAGACCGCGATTTCGTGGAGTCTTGGCTTTTGCGCTGCACAGCTTGGACGATGCGTTCTACTCCTGGATTTGGGCCACGTGTTCCGTCGGCCCGGTGACGACACCTCGGATCTGTTCAGGATGTTGACGCACGACCAGCCGCCTGCACATGCAATCCAGCATATCCAGGAACTGGGCATTGACTATTTGCCAGCGGGGTTCTCTGACGGAAATCGTTTCTGGATGCTGGCAAGTCCGAAGGTCTCCTTGCTACTCGAACAGTTGAGAGACGCCTATGATTTCGTGGTGATCGACGCTCCTGCATTGCAGGAGGCGCCGGAACTAGGACTTCTGGTGCGCTGGACCGACCATGTCTTGCTTGCTGTCCGCGCCGGACGCACCAATCGAGACATGGCGCAGACCACTCTGCATCTGCTTGCCCGAACGGAGCATTCCAACATCGAGACCAAATTCTGGTCAGTCCTGATACGCCGACATCCGTCAGAGCACGACCATCTCGATGTTGAACAGCACCGCGGGTTAGCATTGATGATTCGCTACCAGCAGTTCAAGGCAGCGGTCCGACGATGGATAAGGATTGAACCCGCAATCGATGTCGCTGGCTCTGCTCAGCCCAATCTCAGCCCCCAAGATCGGTTTAGCAAGCGACCGAGGAACGCATGATCATCGAGGCATTCGGTCCACCAGGCGCAGGCAAAACAACGTTTAGCCGAGCACTGGCTCAGCGCCTGCGTCAGCGCGGGTATACGGTCGATCTCATCCTTTTCCCTCGGCTAAAGAGTGAGTTCTTGAGTCGCGGCGGATTTCTCCCAGCGCTGCTACGCGCCATATCCGCCACTTTCGTTGCCATCGCGATCTTGTGCCGGCCCATCTCAAATGCTCCAGGATTGCGCCTCGCTCGTGATCTGCTCCGGCTGATGCCGCCGGCGAGTCCGGCTTGGTGGATCAGAATCAGTCAATACGTCGTCAGGTTTTCCTGTGCGTGGAACGACCCACACAAACCCGATCGCATCGTCTTGTTTGATCAAGGGTTTGTTCAAGCTGTTTGCAGCTTGGCGCTGCATAGCCGGGCAGACCAAACCACGATCGCTCAGGCAATTAGCATGAGAAGGCGGCCGGACCTGCTGATTCGATTCGACGCCCCAGAGGAGCTGTTGGAACAGCGGCTCCGTCAGCGATCAGGCCAAAAGACGTTAGTGGAGAAATGGCTAGACCGCGATGTGCGAACGTTTCTCAAGATGAAGCCCATTACCGATTACGTTGGTTCGCTGCTAGCGACGGAAGATAGGCGAATGATTTCTGTCAATTCACTTGATCCGAAGCTCTTGCGCAATGCTCTCGATCTCGTCGAGGAGGAGATCTCGGCCAGATTCGGGGAGCCTCCAGCGATCAGGTTGCCGTCCAGCCTGGAACGCGAGCAGCTCGACTGCCCCAACGAAGAACCCGCGCCAGCTCCCAGGGACACTCGGATTACGATTGCGCCCAGATCCGAAACAGACCTAACCGATCGTTTGGCGAGGGCGAGTCTGTGGTCGTTTATCATCTACGTTGGCGGTGCGGGGCTGACCGGTGTGGCACAGCTTGTGATAGCTCGAACGGTTGGAGCCGCGAGCTATGGCGTTTATTCGTACGTCCTGGCTTGGATGACCCTTCTCTCCTACGTCGCAACGCTTGGATTTAGCATGGTGCTGCTGCGATTTGTGCCAGCCTATAGCGCGAAAGGCCAGTGGTCGTTGGCGCGCGGCGTTATCCGATTTGCATTCCAGCGCTCATTCTTGGTCGCCATGGCGATCGCAATCTGCGGTATCGCCATCGTACTGTCGCTTGGGAGGAACTTGGGGCACGAGATGACCGTCAGTCTCGCAATAGGCTTGGCAATCGTACCCCTGGTCGCGCTCTATGTGCTGGGGGCGACGGTGCGTGCGTTCGGGGGCGTGATTTCGGCGATTGCCCCCGAGCGCCTGGGGCGCGACGGCCTTATGCTTGCAATCGTCCTGTTCGCTGCAGCGTTTAGCGTCACACCGCCGGATGCCACGACGGTCCTGGGCGCATTGATGATAAGCTCTGTGGTCACTGCCGGCCTCCTCCTGTGGAGCACTCTTAAACTGTGGCCGCGGCAACTGCGGTCTGCGGAGCTTGCCTATGCCCCAGGCGACTGGTGGCACCTCGCGTTTCCGGTCATGATAATGACAGGAGTTGACGTTATCCTGAACCGCGCCGGCCTGATCCTTTTGGTTTGGACCGGCGATACTCATGCCGCAGGCATCTTCGCGCTCGGGCTGAATTTGGCTCTCTTGCTGATTCTCCCTCGCATGGCGGTGGGGACATTCTTTGCGCCAAATGTCTCGAGGCTTCACGCCAACCAGGATGAGAACGCGCTTCAAAGCCTGTTTGCCCGGGCAACCGTCCTATCGGTTGCCGGAACGATAACGCTGGCGCTGCCACTGTTGTTGCTGACTGAGCCACTGTTGCGATTCTTCGGAGATGATTTTGTCGCAGCAGCTCCTATTACCCAGGTTCTTATCGCAGGACAGATCTTTGCCGCTGCAACGGGTCCGCAGCAGAGTCTCTTGACCATGACGGGGCGCGAACGGGTAGCTGCCGCGCTTATGGTGATCGGAGCCATCATGAACGTCTTCGGTTGCGCGCTCGGCATTGCCCTATATGGAGCAATGGGGCAGCAATTGCCACAGCCGCGACCAACGTCATTTGGAACGGGGCAATGACAATCTACATCTCCAAACGCGTCAATATGACCGCCGGACTGCTCTTTGCAATCGTGGAGTTTTGGTCGACCCGCCGCCATGTAGTCCCATGAATTTGACCGGCTGCAAGAGCCAAAGCGAAGTCCCGTACGCTCGTTCGAACCAGGGGCGAACAACGAATGGCGAGTTTCGACGGAGGCGTCGTACCTGATGATGGGCGTCGCCGGTTGGGCGACCTCCAGCTCGTCCCGGGCATGCCGGCGGAAGTCTTTATGCAGACCGGAACTCGCACGACGATGAACTAGTTGCTGAAACTGATCGTCGAGCAAACGAATCGGGCGCGTGCGTGTGTCGAGCGGTAATCAGTCGCAAGTTGCCCAGTCACGCAAATCGCTTGTCTGTTCTCGCCGGCCTACTCAAGAGGCGCTGCAGAATGTCGATCGCCGTTGCGTCGGACAAGGTCGATGTCTCTCGCTAAAGCTCAAGGCCGTAGATAGGTCCAGCCTCGCTCTTGCAGTTCCATGAGCCGCACCACTCCAGATTTCGTGACCTTCGCCTGCGAGACGAGAGGGATTTCTGTGGCCTCAACTTTCGTCATATTTTCGTGGGTATTTCCGCATGCCGAAAAGGTGAGCTCTGGCATGCTTTCGCTCATAGATTTGATGCGTGTTTTAACGGGGAAGTGTCGTCTCGCAGCATGTGCAGTCCAGGTCCAAAAGCCACCACCTCGATCTCAACCTTCTGGCCGAGTTCGCTGTAGTGGCGCGCTGCATTGCTTACGTTGTTGAGAGCAAGATTCATAGTTGCGGGGTCATTGACGTTGACCTGTACAGCCAGCCGATGGGGCTGCGATTGAGCGGCGGTGTTGGTGTTTTTGACCTTACCATTGGTTTTGGCAGCACTGACTTTGGCGGCATTGAGTGTCGGAGAAGTGTCGCCCTGTGCAGAGCGGCTGCTTTGGGTACTCATCACTAAGATGAACCCGATGGAGGCAACGGCGGTGAAGGCGACGAATGATCTGTTCATGTTGTTTTCCTCGAGTGCGCGAGGGGTTCGGCTCAAGTGTCGCCGCAGCGTAGTCAGGCGCGAGTACGCGGGTCAAGAATCGTTCAGCACAAAGCGCACGCAATCAACTTAATTGCCGCGAGTGGGTGCATCTACCTCGTTGTGATTACTTCCATTGCAACATCGACAAACGACCAATGCAGGATGTGTCATGACAAAAATGTCATAACGCCAACCGAGTCGTCACGATGGCCTCACAGGAAATTGCGACAGCATCGCAGCAATCAGAGTTGACCACTGCCGTTCGGACGGCGCGCCGAGGCCTTGGTTTCCGGGGAGCACGAGTCCATTGATCTTGCTCCAGCGTGTCGGCTGACGCGATCCAAAACTGTTAAGCGTTCACGTGTAGCAGGCAGAGTGTCGGCGCGCGCCTATGCGGTTGCTGGAGCTTGGATTCTATGTCTCTTCATCGGAGCTATCGAGGATGGTCGGTGCGATGAAGGCCAAGACCCGGCTTTCGCGGCAACGACCGCAATGGGATACAAACTCCCCGAGCGCTACGTCGTTCGAAAGCGCTCCTTGCTGGTCACGCAAGTTGCCGAGATTACGCCGATTGAGCCGAAGCGGAGGTTCGAGCGAAACCATAGGGAAATCACCACCAGAGAAATCACCAACCTCGTAGCTCAGCTTGCTCCCGTTCCGCAGTCAGACGCGGGCGATGGCAAGATGGCACAAGCTTCTCAATCTGTCCCCGATCGGGAGCGACAACTGGCTCTTGAACGGGAACAGGAGTGGGGCAGGGCGGAAGCGCTTGCACGCGCGGTCGTCTCGAAAGTCCGAGCGGAGTTCAATGCAGCGCGGTCGACCGCTGAAGCGCCACCGATCAAGCAACCACGAGAGCTGACCGCCGAGATGCTTACGCGTGAACTTACCACCCTTCAGTCAGAACTGGAAACTGCGCGGGCCATAAGCCGAGAAGCCATCCAATCGAGCGAGGCGGGGATAAAGCAAACGCAGGCGCTCGAGCAGGAGCGACAAAGGGCAGATGACCTTGCACGTGAGCTTGCATCCGTCCGAGCCGAACTCAAGGCTGCTCGGGCCTCGGCTGCGGCAGGACCAGAAGCCGCGCAAACTGCCGCTGCAACGACCGAGCAAGAGCTCAAGCAGCAGCGGGACAAAGCGGACGCTCTTGCGCGCGACCTTGCTTCAGCTCGGGAGAAACTCGACGCGGCACGGATCGCGGGTTCAGAAGCCAAGCAAGCCATCGCGGAAGCGTCCGCGCAAAAGCAGGCCGTTGAACGGGAGCTCGAACAGCAGCAAAACACGGCGGAACGCCTGGCGCTCGACCTTGCTTCAGCTCGGGCGGAAATCGATACGGCACGGATCGCGGCTTGGCAAGCCAAGCAAACTATCGCGGAAGCGGCCGCGCAAAAGCAGGCCGTTGAACGGGAGCTCGAACAGCAGCAAAACACGGCGGAACGCCTTGCGCGGGATCTTGCTTCCCTTCGCACGAAACACGAAACGGCGCAGACCTTGGGTTCAGAAGCAGCCCGAGCTGCGGCTGCAATGGTGGACCAGAAGCGGGCCCTCGAACACGAACTCGAACAGCAGCGGGACAAAGCAGAGATACTCGCGCGCGAACTTGCGTCCGTTCGGGCGGAACTCGACACGGCACGGCTTGCGGGTTCAGAAGCAGTGCAAGCTGCCGCTGCTGGGGCGGAGCGAAACCAGACGCTCGAACGCGAGCTTAAGCAGCAGCGAGACAGAGCGGGCGCTGTTGCGGGCGAGCTGACCTCCCTCCGGGCAGAACTCGACGCAGCGCGTGCTGCGTCACCCCCGACTGTGCGGATCGTCGAAGTGACGCGGGAGCAAACGCAGGCGAGTGAAGAAGCGCGCGGCAGGATTGAGATGCTCACCCGCGAGCTTGCCTCGGTGCGAACGCAGGCCGACGAGCGTTCCGCACGCCTTGCTGCCGCATACGCCGAGGTACTGCAAGTAACCGAGACGAGCAGGGCCAGCGCATCCGAACAGAAAATTGCCCTCGCCGCCGAACGCGACCGTGCCGATGCCGGTGCGCGCGAACTTGCATCCGTTAGAGATCAACTCGATTCGTACGTCCGCTCGAATGCCACCAATGCCGCCGCGGCGGGAATTCGAGCAAAGGCAGGCGCTCGAGAAGGAGCTCAAGCAGCAGCGAGACGGAGCAGAGACCCTCGCGCGTGAACTGGCCCTTCTCCGAACAGAACTCGACAATGCGCAGGGGGTGCCCAGGAGGCTGCGCGGAGTTTTGAGGCAGCCAAGGTCGAACACGACCAGGTACTTAAAGGAACGCGACCGCGCTGAGACGCTCGCCCGAGAGCTTGCCTCAACGCGGAAGCAGGCCGACGAGCGTTCCGCACGCCTTGCTGCCGCATACGCCGAGGTGCTGCAAGTGACCGAGACGAGCAGGGCCAGCGCATCCGAACAGAAAATCGCCCTCGCCGCCGAACGTGGCCGTGCCGACGCCGTTGCGCGCGAACTTGCCTCCGCTAGAGATCAACTAGATGCCGGAAATCGGCAGCTCGCGGCCTTGAAAGCTTTTCGGGCCCCCGCCGCCGTCGATGGCCTGCCCGAGTGGGTCGCTACATCCCGCTCCGTGACAACTGCGGGTACGTTCCACCCGCAAGAGGCTTCCATGCAAGCCCCTGCCTTTAATCAGGAGCCGTTATCGACGCCGGAAGCGAAGCCGCCGGCAGCACAATCTGCCGCTCACGAACGCGAGCCTGTTCTGGAATCGAACTCCGCTGCGGCTTCGGCGCCATCTACGCCGGCACGTACCCCGTCCCGGTCCCTTGTCGACGAACAGAGGCTGCTCGCCCGGGCAATCGCATTGCTCCGAGAGGCCGATATCAGCGGTGCGCGGCCGGTGCTTGAACATGCTGCTCGGCGTGGTAGCGCCCGAGCTGCCTTTATGCTGGCCGAGACATACGACGATCGCGTGCTGCTATCGTGGCGCGTGCGCGGAATCGCCGGCGACATTGGGAAGGCACGCGAACTATATGAATTAGCACAATCGGGCGGCATTGAAGATGCGAAGGAACGACTCAAAAAGCTACAACAGCTATCGGTTCGTAGTTCGCCAACCCAAGGCCGTTAGCCTGGAACGGAGATCCAGATGTCGCTCATAAAGGCCTCGTCCACGATTGCATTGACGCTGCTTGGGCTTCAAATGGCTGCCCACGCCCAATCATCCCAAAGGCGCGAAGCGGTTGCTGCGGCCGTGAAGGCAGAAGCGGCCGTGAAGGAGCGCACCAATGCATGGACCGTCGGTCTCGCCGGCGGCCTCATTGAAGGCGCGCCGCTTCGCCTCGCGGCAGAAATCGCCCGTGTCGTGAACGAGGAGGGCAAGCTTCACGTCCTCCCGATCGTGACGCGCGGTGCTACGGAGAACGTAAATGCGCTGCTCTATCTCAGGGGTGTTGATGCCGCTATCATCAATACGGATGTCCTTGACGAATACAAAGCTCAAGTGCCGTTTATCGAACGACGCCTCGTTTACCTCCTGAACCTCTTTCCATCCGAATTGCACATCTTCGTCCGTCCCGAGATCCGATCACTCGACGATCTCAAGGACAAAAAGGTCAATTTCAACACGCAGGGGACGGCCGCAGCATACTCTGGTCCGCTGATCTTTAGCCGGCTGGGGCTAAGTGTGGAGAAGATGTTCATTCCCCATCAGCTGGCCCTGGAACAAATGAAGCGCGGAGAACTCTCGGCGGTCGTATTTGTGACATCAAAGCCGGTCGATGCCTTTGTGAAGGGACGCTGGGAGCCCGGTTTCAAATTCCTCGCTGTCGAATACGATGCAAAGTTCGAGGACTATTACCTTCCCTCATCGATCGACACGACAGACTATCCGAGTCTGGTGCAAAAAGATGAAAGGGTCGCGACGATCGCAGTTCCTACTATCTTGGCTGCCTATAATTGGCCGCAACGGTCCGACCGATACCGGCGTGTGGAACGCCTCGTGGATCATCTGTTCAGCCGCGTCGATCAATTGCAGGTTCCCGGTTTCGATCCGAAATGGAAACAGGTAAATCTGCGCGCGAACGTGCCGAGTCTCGGCCGGTTTCGGCCTGCGCAGGAGTGGCTTGACCGTCCACAAGCCGGGACCGCGAGGCTGTCGCGATGAGGAGGAGCGCTGCCGTTGCGGCGGCCATGTTCTTAGGAATCAGCCAAGCGATATGTGCTCAGGTCGGCACCGACAATGCTATCGACCGCTTGAAGGCATGCTCACAATTCGACGGCATGGAACGGTTAAAATGCGTCGATGAACTCTTGAGGAAGATGGCTGAAACACCTGATTCCGCAATTTCTCACGGGTCGAACTGGATCATTAGCGAGACCACCTCGCCGGTGGACTACAGCCCACAGATCACTGCGGTAACAAAAGCGCGTCCGTCGTCGCAAGATGCTCCCGCCTCGCTTGCCATCCGTTGTCGTGCCCGGCGCACAGAGCTGACGATCTCGACGGCGGGTTCCGGGAGACAAGATGGTGAGGTTACGGTGGCGTATCGGATCAACGAAGATCCGCCTGTTGAAGCGCGCTGGAAGGCCGCCGAGAACGGCAGATCTCTTGCGTTTCCGGGCGATGTCGTTCGCCTTCTACGCTCGATGCCGGCCAGCGGCCAAATGTTCGTAAAAGTGTATGCTGGAAAGATGTCGTCCAATGAAAGCACGTTCGAATTGGCGGGTCTGGATACTGTCCGGCGTATGATCGCCACCACGTGCAATTGGCCCCAGCCTGGATAAATGGCCGCGATGGGTAAACAAGACGCGGTCACCTGTCGTCGCGCGCCACACGACCATAGTCCTCATGCGAAAGCGTGCTCGTTTCAAGAATGGAAATCGATTTCGCCGCTTCGGGATCTGGCGGCGTTACCAGAGAGAGGGTCGCAGCAATACTAGAGCTTCGACTGACCATCACTTTCCAGTAGCGTACGGGCCATGCGGCGTGCGAGGTCGACGGAACCACGCTGCGCCAAATCGGCGGCCTGTGAAAACCGCCGCGCACCCCATGCCAAATTGCCGGCCAATCGCACAGGCGCGCCCACGACAGGGTGTCTCGCCGTGAAGATGCGCCTCCAGTGCTGCAACCGAACCATCAGGCGCTGAGTGTGCTCGGAGGAATTCTTACCCCGAAGAGATCGTGCAGCGCGAGGAGTTGAGCATCGAGCGCGTTGCGGCTGCTTTGGTCCGGCATGGCCGCCCGCAACGACGTCCAGTCCACATCGCCGCTTTCCGCCATTTGCGCGAGATCATGAAGGTGTCGGAGGTCAATTCTGCCGCGCCAATAGTCGCCCTCCTTGAGGAGATCATGTATGATCCAGTGGAGGGCACGAGCCTGCGGCGACGGAATTTTCGCCCGGAGGCGATCCCGTTCGACGAACGTCGAGAGTCCAAATGTGGCTCCCTGAGTCCGCCTGAGTTCCAGGACACCGGCGTCCTGCGGCCGCACCATGCCACGTGCGTCCGCCAATGGCCTGTAGCCAAGCTCGCGTAAGCACTGTTCGGCACCCGCCTCTTCGGCCGCATCAACGCTCAGGTCGAGATCGCTGGTGATCCTGGCCGGTATTCGATTAGCCGGAGAAAGAAACAAGAGAATGGCGCCTTTGAGAAGGAGCGGAGCAATGCCGTGACGATTCAGC
The DNA here is from genome assembly GCA_044772375.2 of Bradyrhizobium sp. RDT10. Classification (GTDB taxonomy): domain Bacteria; phylum Pseudomonadota; class Alphaproteobacteria; order Rhizobiales; family Xanthobacteraceae; genus Bradyrhizobium. The sequence goes on along the minus strand of CP187939.1, from coordinate 4,757,786 downwards.
GCGGTGACAGCCTCTGCGAGTTGCGCACGCAGGCGCACATTGCGCTCGCAGTTGCGGTCGTGAATAAATCTCAAGTACTCGCGTACGTCTTGGGGCACCCGGTCGATCTCGCCGCTGTGCGCGAGAGCTGAGAACAAAGCGGGAGTAAGCAAGGTGCGGTTCGCCAGGGCGATGACCGGCTGCCAGTCGGCGGTGCTCACCGCATGTCCGCGAAGTCCGGCGATCAACGCTTCAAGCGCGACAGCCACTGGCATCATCGGCAAGCCTTCTGCAGCAGCGCTATCGCGTCCGGCAGCCTCGAATAGGTCAAGCAAAACACATCTGCCGATCTGATAATCTCGGTCAGCAGGTCAAACGCGGTGCCAGTCAGTTCTCCGCCGAGGGCAAATGAGCCGTTGAGCAGACCGCGCAGTGCGTCGACCGGATCGACGGTCGCTAGTTCCGCGCTCGCACCGGCTCGGCGACGCAGCAGAACGACCCAGCCCACCTTGCGAGGAGACGGCGAAACGAACTCTTCGGGCGCAAGATAGCGAATGCGCCTGCGGTCAGGGCGGCGATAGACCGGGACGGCATCCAGGTCGGGGTAGTATTCGGCGAGAATGGGCCATGCTCCCACCTTCACCGCGGGCGCAAGGGGATACCCACGCCATGCCCCAGCGAGATCGAGGAGCGTCACATCATCTCCAGCGAAGCCAGATCCAGCACGGACCAGTCCGAGGGCTAGCGTCGTCTTGCCCGCGCCAGGGCTGCCGCAGAGGAGCAGGATGCGGTCGTCTCGGAGGAGCGCGGCCGCGTGGACGGCAAGTTCATAGGTGCTGCGCTCGAGAACCTCGGTCAGCAACTGCCCCTTCACCACGACGGCGAGTTCGTCCGGGGAGCACGAGAGAATCCAGCGTCTATCCCGAAACAGGTGGATACGCTGCCCGTGCTCGACCAACTCGAGCACAACGTCGGCAACAGCTCCTCCGATCTCCAGGTGCCGAAATACAGATGCCGCGGGAAACGCGTGCGCTCCCGGATAGACGATGCGGACATGAGCGCCCGGAACCGAAACGACCTGACTCACGTGGTCGAGGGACGAACGCGCGAACCAGGCTGGAGAGAGCCGGATCAGACCCAAGCGCTCCCACTGCCTGACCGCAGCGTCGACATACTCGACCGCCTGATGTCGATCGATGCCCCGATTGGCGATTTCGGATGCGATGGCTTCAGGCGACAATCCATCTTCGAGACAGCGCCAGATGTCGGCCCCCATCTCATTGAGTGCGAAAAGCGCCTGCTGCGACGGGCCAAATAAGATGCTTTGGTTTCGGATCCGCGCAAGCCGGCCTCCCATCACAAACCTCGCCGAACCGCATTCGTCAGGGCTTTGGTTCGGTGTTTGATTGATAATCGCGTCTCGATTCACGGGGACCCTATTGCCTCCTCGCCTCTGGGCAGGTTGAGCGTGCAACGCCATTACCGCCCAAGCGTCGGAACCGCCCGAGCGTCGGACGGGCTTATTCGGTCAGCAGGGCTAGCCCGGTCGGCGGCCCGGGACCCTTGGCAGGGTCGCCGTCGATGGGGCATCGGAGAACCGGGGAGGCAGGTGGATTCCCCACCAGGTTCGTTGCTGCGCGCAAACACAAAGACTGCAGGGCGGCGTGCATGAAAGGGTCCTGCAGAGAAGGGCTACCTTCGGCCCCGCGGGCCGATGTGGAAGTGGTTTCCATCTCCTTTTCCCCAGCCCGGACGTGAACCGCCTTTACCCTTCCCCCTGAACCGGCCGAGCCGGCTATAGCTCGCGAATTCAGGCTCGTGCCAAGAAGGAGCGTTATTGCCGGGGGTGTCACGACCGCAAACCGGCCAGCCTTCTTGAGAAAGTCACGGCGCGCTTGATCTTCGGACGAATGGGGTTGGCTCGCGTTCTCAGGACCCTTTGCATTCGGTATCGACATGGTGGCGGCCCTCCCTCAACTGTTCGAAGATACTTATACCACGCCCGCCACGGCGTTCCGTCGAGCAAAAACGGGGGCATCCGCAATCCAAGCGAGGTACCCATTACGGGGAAGAAGGCACCGGCGACAAGGTTTGACTCGTGGATGCCCAGCCATTGCCGCGCCGAATGCGATCGGCATAGACGACTGGGCTTGGCGGCGCAATCAGCGTTACGGGACAACATCTATTTCGCCTTGATGGCCTAATCGCGCCACCACTCTTAAGCGGGAAGTCGGGTGCAATAAGCGCCCTGAGTTTCGCTGTCCGGAGCAGACGCCGAAGCAAGCAACTCGTCTACACGGCTGACGTCTTCCGGTTGGATCATGGCTACGAAAGGATCGGTGAGGCGCTATTGCGGCCTACTCCACCATGACAATTAATCAGGCCCGGGATTTCCTGATAGACCTGTTCTCGATCGACGCTGCAGCCGCTCTACAATTCTTGTTCAGTCACTCAGAGTTTCTAAAGGGCTTCGGGTTGGGCTGCCGGCGAACAACGCGCGGTGGTTGCTCGCGGCCGGCATCGGTTCAATACCGCAGCCGGATAGTGGTGAAAACGGAGAGAGAAAGATGTGCGGAATCGTTGGTTTCGTCGGCCAAGGGCCAGCCGTGATGCCGATTCTCGATGCGCTGAAACGGCTTGAATATCGAGGTTACGATTCCGCTGGTATAGCCACGCTTGAGCGCGGTCGCCTTGCGCGGCGGCGCGCAGTCGAAAGCTCAAGTACCTCGAGAGCAAGCTCGCTTGTGAGCCGCTTGTTGGCCGCATAGAATCGGCCACACGCGTTGGGCGACTCATGGCTGTCCCAACGAAGAGAACGCGCATCCACATGCGGTCGATGGCGTTGCAGTCGTTCACAACGGCATAATCGAAAATCATCGTGAGCTGCGCAAGCAGCTCAAGTCGGCTGGCGCCCGCTTTACCACGGACACAGATACCGAGGTGATTGCTCATCTCGTCAGTCATCAGCTGAAGAAAGGGTGTGGGCCGGTCGACGCGGTACGCGCCGCGTTGCCGCGGCTGGAGGGAGCATTTGCACTCGCGTTTCTGTTTGATGGCTGCGAAAATCTGATAATTGGGGCTCGCAAGGGATCGCCGCTTGCGGTGGGGTATGGCCGGGGCGAGATGTATCTTGGGTCCGACGCAATCGCTCTTGCGCCCCTTACCAACACGGTCAACTATCTGGAAGACGGTGACATCACGGTCATCACGCGGCAAGGAATCGAGTTTCTCAATGCGAAGGGCGAGTGTCTGCGGCGTTCGCCAGCCAAAATCGCCAACGCCGACGTCCTTGTTCAGAAAGGCGGCTATCGGCACTTCATGGCTAAGGAGATACATGAGCAGCCGAGAGTGGTCGGCCAGACCATCGCCCAATACATTGATGCCGGTAGCGCCGCCATCAAAATGCCGAAAGACTTGAGTTCGTGTTTTCGCGATGTCAACCGGATCTCTATCACGGCCTGTGGTACCGCGTTTTACGCCGGTCTGATCGCCAGATACTGGTTCGAGCGCTATGCGGGGCTGCCGGTGGAAATCGATGTTGCATCCGAGTTTCGTTATCGTAACGTTGCATTCGCTCCCGGCAATCTAGCAATCTTCGTATCTCAATCCGGAGAGACCGCCGACACGCTCGCCTCGTTGGAATTTGCCAAGGCGCAAGGTCAAAGCGTCCTTTCGGTTGTCAACGTGGCAAGCTCGACAATGGCGCGCGCGAGCCAGATCGTGTTGCCGACACTCGCAGGTCCGGAAGTCGGAGTGGCGTCAACCAAGGCGTTCACCTGTCAGCTGGCGACACTTGCTTGCCTTGCGATCGCGGCCGGACGAAGTCGGGGCGTGCTTTCCGCCGCCAACGAGGTCTCGCTAGTGCGGGCGCTTGGCGATGTTCCCGGCTATATGACGTCTGCGCTCGAACTCGAGCCAAAGATCCGCCAGCTTGCTCGCAAGATAGCAGCGTCCCGCAACGCGCTATTCATCGGTCGTGGGACGAACTATCCGCTTGCGCTGGAGGGCGCGCTCAAGTTGAAGGAAATCACCTACATTCACGCCGAAGGTTATGCTGCCGGGGAACTCAAGCATGGACCTATCGCACTGATCGATAGAGATCTCCCGGTTATCGTGATTGCGCCTGGCGACATGATATTCGAAAAAACCATGTCGAATATGCAAGAGGTGATTGCTCGCGAAGGCCGCACGATCCTCATTACCGATCGTAAGGGAGCATCACTTGCGCCGTCAGGGGCGACGCTTGTCCTTCCGGACATGCCGACCTTAGTGGCGCCGCTCGTCTTCTGCTTGCCGCTGCAGCTTCTTGCGTACCATACGGCGCTCGTCCTGGGGACCGACGTCGACCAACCGCGTAATCTGGCCAAGTCGGTCACTGTTGAATGATTTGGAACAGACAGCGGGTCTGTCCGGATTCAACGTCGCCGCGCCTGGAGGGAGCATGCCGTGCAGGAATTCCCGCTCTAATGGCGGTTTGCCGCTCTGCCTCGCGTTGTCCAAGCTGGGCAGCGATACTTCCATTTATTCGCGATGAATGGTGGTAGGTGATTTGTTGCCATCGGACAGAACGCTGACGTTGTTCATGTAGACGTGCCTCCGACGATTTTCCCTACCTTATTGACGAGGCGCGCACAGCGCGCCGCTCCGAGTGGGCTCATTCGAATGCGAACGCCCATCGCGAGATCTGGCTTCATCGGGAGGTCCAAGCTGCAACCGATTCAATCAAGGCTTTGAGCCAAAGCTCGCCGGCTCACCGGGCGCACAGTTGACCCAGCGATCAGCCAGCGCTGCCGTATGTCAACCGTGGTAATCCTTCATGGCCCGTTCTCCTGCCGCCAGGTTGATCTAGATTACAGGCCCCTACGTCACCAGTCTCAAAAACGAAGTTGCGGAGAGACGCAAACATGACCGGACATCTAAACGCGGACTTCGGTTCTCGACTGAGACAATTGAGACAAGATCGCTCAATGACAGCAGTCGACCTGGCCAGGCGGGTCAACGTCACACCGCCCGCCGTTTCACATTGGGAACATCGAACGAAAATGCCAAAGAGCAGCAGGCTTCAGGCGGTTGCGGATGCCCTGGGTGTCAGTCTCGACATTCTCAAAGGCGGTGTGACCTCTGAGAAACCAGAACGCACCCGGCAGCCTTCAAGTGAACCAAACCTTGAACAGCTTATTCGAGCGATCGAGGCCATGGGCTTCAGCGTCGAGGTGAGATCCCGGGAGAAGCGTCCAGAGACACGTTGAAATGAGCGACGGGCTTCATCGCTCACTCCGATGTCCGGAACCGATGCTCCAATAGGCAGGAGGAGGTTAGCATGACTGAATTGCGGACCTTGTCGAAAGAGATCGTCGAGGCGGCTAAGGAGATGGTGATAGCGGGACATACCGAAATAGCCACTACGCCGCGCGATCGCTTTCTGCAGGCTGCAGAAAAGGAGATGGCTAAGTTCGAGCGGCAAGAGGGAATTTCGCAAGAAGGAGCGTGCAGATCGAGCGGCCGAGCTGCACCTGCCGGTCTATGAAACTCGCCAACAGCCGCAAAAAGTAGCAGAATTGTCAGGCTTGTTCCGATAGGCGCTGGCGCGACGAAATATACTGATGTCGATGGAGCACCTGAGCTGCAGAGAGCGAGATGAACCTGGCGCAGTTGGGCAACTGTTGCGAGATACGTATTCGGCCCGTATGGCATCACCTTGGACCCCGTAGTTCTCGATCAGGATGATCCAGTCTGTCGCCGGTTTGGAGGACCTGCGGATGGAATTAGAAGACAGTCCGACTAGTTTTCCGTTCAGGGGGCGCTTGATCCACCGTGTTGGGTCTCCAATTCGACGTCCGGCGGCCCGGGCGCTCGCGCCTTTGATGCCGCGCACCTGCTTGAGGGATGATACGATGGCCGACCAGTCGCCGGCTCCGCCCCGCAAAACTCATCTCAGCCAAATCGAGAGCATCGACAAACACGTCGGTCACGCGAACACAGCTCACGTCCGAGCGTTCTTACACGACCAAGGCGGATAGCGGACATCGGCCGAAACACTGACGTCTGCTACCAGCCGCGAATGATGAACCTTGGTCCGCGGTAGCCGTATCCGCGATCGTAGTAGCCGGGGCCAGCGTAGTAGTTGTAGCCCCGGCCGGGGAAGTAACTGGGGTCATGGTAATAGCGCAGGACATAGCGCGGTCCTCTGGTCCGCCAGCAGCGTCCATAGTACTCGTTGCAGACCAGACCGACCTGATCGACGTTGGAGACTTCGGCGGAGCCGATCGTCGTCGCGTTGAGGGGCACGGCGGATGCGAGCAGCGCGGCACCGAATGCGCCCAGTGCGATGGCCTTCATGGAGTTCTCCCTTCGGTTGGGCGACATTTCTGACGCGGCGGACCGGACTCAACCCGGGCCTCGGACATCGAACTGTTCCACGGACCGAATGTTGGCCGTGCGGCAGGTCGAGATCAGTTCGCAGTGAACCAATTCGGCAGGACCGAGCCGTTCGAAGCTAGTCCAGGCGTCGCGCTTGCAGTGCTCCGGGGCAGGCTGCTGTGCGCGTGCAGTAAGCGGCCAATAAGCCACCGCCGCCAATTAAGGTGATGAACTCGCGCCGTCTCATGTTCAGCCTCTTTGTTAGGGACGACCATGGTATCGAGATCAAACCGCCTTATTGAATGAGGTCTTCGCACCCGAGGCCAGTCAATGGCAGCTTTGGGTCATTGCGTCGTCCTGACCGTGCTCCGTTCACTTCCGGTTTGCCCCGGAAAGCGGACAAGTCCAGAGCCCGTTGGCACTTCGCATTTGTGCCATTTCCGAAAGTGATTGGACGCCGCTGGTACATTCGCCTTGCAGCAGCGTGCGCCCGGGGAAAGCATCAATTGGCGTTGGAACGCCACCGCTGGTGTTGCCCGCGCGCAGGCCCGCTAAACGCGACCAGCCGCGTTGCTACTAACGCGGCTTGCTCGTCCCCAGGGGATATTCTCAATCGCTGCCAGGATTTCGGCACGCACGTCGTCCTTATTGTGCTGGGCGAAGACGGATCAGAAATTGAGCTGGATCAGTCCGAATGCACCATGCGCGACCTTTCCCGTACCGCCGCTGCTCACCGGGTAGTCCCAGTTGGCTGAATATTCCACGGCCACCTTCAGCCCATCCATCACCCACTCGCCTCCGGTAAGGAAAAGCCGGTGTTGCGGGACGAATCCGATCCGGGTTGGTACGCCGTTTTGCAGGATCGATACACCCGCCATGTCCTTGCTGCCGGAATATCCCACCGAGATGAAATCGCCCTGAGCGCCAATCTCCGTTATCCATGGGTTCCAGTCGAACTGGTAAGCAATCGAGGCCTGCCAAGTCATCGGCATCATGTTCCGCGCAATGCCGAGCCCATCGACAAACCTGGCATCCTGAACTGCGGCATTTACCTCGCCCACGAACGCGAACGGGCCGAAACTGGTTTTGAGGCTCGCGGCCACCCCGGAATCCGGCCGATCTGATTCAGGAACGGCAGGTAGGACGAATGCAGAAATCTGCTTTCGAAAACGGAGGTGTTGTAGTCGACATGGAAGTCAAGGGTCCATGGACAAATCAGCGAGTCCTTCAACTGGTCATAGGGCACGCCGCAGTGGCCCCTCGTCCGGAAACCGAGACTGGCATTGTAATCGTCGATTTTCGTCCGGCCGGGGATGATGCTTTCGCTACCTTTGTAGGTCACGACTGAGCCGTAGAAGGGTGGCGGGTCCAAGAGGGTGTGACTGGCGTAGGCCGGAACGGACGCTCAGGCAGCGGGTGTAGCCGAGCCAACGCATCAGCTGGCTCACGGCCGGTGCGACGACCAACGGACTAACGCGTGGAACAACGACGGGCGCTGGCGGCGGCTGCCGCGCTGGGGTTGGCCAGGCGAATTCCAGGCCCCCGCGGTCTGACGGTTTTCAAACACCTCAGTGGTCAGCGGAGTGCCGATCGATAGCGTATCCAGGCGTGCCACGCCCGTGGACGTACCGAAATGCAAAACCTCGACGCCGAAGCGGGCCGCGATCGGGAATTGCATGAGATCGCCAACCGTAATGTGAGTCCGATCAAGCGTGAAGCGATCCACGCCTACGCCAGGGACGTTGGTCGGCACCACTGGTTGATTCCCGGTCGGGAATATCGCGCCAGTACCGCTCTCGAAGTGGAGAACCAGAGCGCCGGTCAACCAGTCGCTCAGCTTGATATCGAAATCAAGTTCCGCCGTACCCAGCGACAGGTTTTCCTGGGTAGGGCCGGTGAATGAGCCGGCCCGCGAGGCCACGCCTTCAACCACGCCGCTCAGCGAGAGGAAGCTATTAATTTTCGGTCCGGTCTTCGAGAGCGAGTCCCGGATGATCTGGCGCGTTGCGTTCTCCTGTGCCGCCCAGACGATTTCCAACTCGCTTACGCGTACGCCGAGCGGCCTCTTCGCTGCGGCTTCGGACAAATCCGGCTCGGGCAGGGCGGGCGGAGCCTCAACCACCGGTGCCGGTTTCGCCGCAGTTGCGACGGCTGTCGGACGCTCATACGTCGCTGCAGGCTTGGTCCGCCGCGCCGCCGGCGCGCTCTCCAAAGTACTGAGGCGCTGGGAAAGTTTGCGGTTCTCTGCCTTCAACTCCTGGAGCATGCGCCGGAGATCTGCGACGTCCTCGTTCTCTGCGGCGGCGGCACAATGAGGAACGAGCAGTGCGAGGCTGAACAACAATGCCGGCGTAGCGCGAAAGATCGACGGGTAGACGGTGCAGGCGCGCTGCCAACCCGGCTCAGTTGACCCGACCGCCCCAATTTCTGCCACGTGTCGACGTTGCCTGGATCCGGCAACGAACTCGTCCCGCTTACCCCAAATCATGCGCGGCCCCATCGCCACCGTAGTCCGACGTCACCCAACCAGTCGAACTAACCAGCTCATAACAATTCCGCTCGCGTAATCGGACTGTCTCAGCGACGGTATCTTCAGTCAAGTCGATTGCAGACAAGCGTCCGACTCAGCATCGGCACAGTTAACAAATCAGACGAAGCGATGTATCCGAACTGAGAGCCGCGACACAAGTTGATTGTTGGTTCGTCGACTTGAGGTTGCCGCAGAATATATCTTTCGAGTCCTGCAATGTATCTTTCGATTTCGCACATAGCCCAAAAGCATACAACCGCAGATGGGGAATTACCCCTATTAGCCAATGACAATTGTGCAAGCACTGCTAACTTGAACCGCCAAAAGATTGCCATCAAAATGTCTATCTCGCCATTTCAGACCGGGAAAATACGGCAATGTGTAGTCTAACGGGCACATGGACCGCTCATTTTGTGCAAGCATGAGGTTCCATGTGGGCGTTAGCGAGATCGAATTGCAGCGACGATAGCATGATATCGACAGGAAAAATTGGAACTCTTTGTGAAATAGATTGCAGCGTTAGGTAGAAAATTGGCGTTTCAGCTGCCCTCCGGGCGGATTTCGACGACGGCTAGACGTTAATACAGCCAGAGATCAAATACAGCTAGAGGTCAAATACAACCAGAGGTCAAAAGGGGCGGCAGCGATGTTGGCATGGCTCATTTCCTCTAGCGTGCGTTTACGCACCCTCGTTGTGGTTGTCGCTGCTGGCCTTCTGATCCTCGGCGCCGTCGACCTCAGGTACAAACCGCTCGACGTCATCCCGGAATTGGCGGTTCCCTCGCTCACCGTGAAGACAGAATCGCTTGGCCTCTCCAGCGCCGAGGTTGAATCGCTGATTACCGTGCCGCTGGAGGCGGACCTGCTCAACGGTGTGCCGTGGCTCCAGGTCATCCAGTCGGAATCGATGGCGGGAGTTTCGACGATCCAAATGATCTTTGAGCCCGGCACCGATCTGATGAAGGCGCGCCAGATGGTGCAGGAACGCCTGACGCAGGCCCACGCACTGCCGAACGTCTCCAGCCCACCGGTTATGCTTCAGCCTGTTTCCTCGGCCAGCCGAGTGATGAATATCGGCCTCAGTTCGAAATCCGTCTCCTGATCGATATGTCCGTGCAGGCGCGCTGGAACATCGCGCCGCGCCTCGCCGGGGTTCCGGGTGTGGCAAATGTGTCGATATGGGGTCAGCGCGAGCGGCAGGTGCAGGTGCTTGTCGATGCGCGCAACCTGAACAAGAAGGGCGTCAAGCTCGATCAGGTGATCAAGACGACCGGTGAGGCGGTATGGGCCTCGCCGCTCACCTACCTGAACTCATCCACGCCCGGTACCGGCGGCTTCATCGAAACGCCGAACCAGCGGCTCAGTATCCGTCACCAGCTGCCAATCGCTACCGTAGGCAGCTTCGCCAAGGTGCCGCTGAGCGGCACGACCACGAGTGTCGGCGACGTCGCCTATCTCGTGGAGGGTCACCAAGCGCTGATCGGAGACGCCATCATCGGCGAAGGACCCGGCCTGATGGTGGCGATTGAGAAGTTTCCCGGTTTCAACACATTGGACGTGACGCGCGGCGTTGAGCGCGCGCTCAACGAACTCAAGCCCGGGCTGCCCGGCATCGAGATCAATACGACCATCTACCATCCTGCGAGTTTCATCGAGCGCGCGACCAGCAATCTGGGCAAGGCGGTGATCATTTCGATCATCCTGGCCGCCGTCGCGCTTGGCCTTCTGATGGGCAGCTGGAGGACCGCGGTTATCGCCCTGGCCGCGATCTCATTGTCGTTCATCTGCGCTGAACTGCTGCTAATGGCCGTCGGAATCCCGCTCAGCATGATGGTGGTCGGCGGCCTGCTGATGGCGTCCGGTGTGATCGTGCATGACGGCATTCTCGACGTTGACAACGTGCTGCGCCGCTTGCGTGCGCCGTCACGCGAGGGGCAGTCCGGCCTGCTGGCCGTTATTCGTGCGATGCTCGAAACGCGCCGGCCGATGCTGTACGCGTCGCTGATCGTCATGCTCGCGATGCTGCCTGTTCTGTTCATGCAGAGCCGGTCTGCCGCGTTCTTCGCGCCTATGGCCTGGGCCTATATCGCCGCCGTGTCGATCTCGATGCTGGTGGCGTTGATCGTGACCCCCGCGCTGGCCGCGGTGCTTCTCGCCAATGCACCGCTGACCCGGACGGGCAGTTGGGCCGTCAACAAATTGGCCGGGCTCTTCGATCGAATTGTCGGCCCGGTCATCCGTGCGCCGCTCGTTTGCATCAGCGCCTGCGTCGTGGCGGCGATCGCGTGCTATCCGCTCTGGCGCTCGCTCGAACGCGACATGGTGCCGAGCTTCAGAGAGACGGATCTTGTGATCGAATGGCAGAGCCCGCCCGGCACTTCCCTGCAGGCGATGACCCGATCGACCGAGAACCTGATCCGCGACCTGCGGCAGATCCCGGGCGTACAGAACGCTTTCGCCAATCTCGGACGGGCCGTGCTTTGCAACTGCGAACGCGCGGCGGACGTCAATACGGGGCAAGTGTGGGTCAACATCGATCCGAAGGCCGATCGCGAAACAACGGTGGATGCCGTCGAAGCTGCCATCACCGCCTATCCCGGGATGCGTGGCAAGCTGGGGACATACCTATCGACCAAGCTGCGCGAGGCGCTCACCGGTGACCCGGATAGCCTCACCGTGCGGATCTATGGCAACAACCTCGACGTCATTCGCGCCAAGGCGGAGGAGATCCGCGCCTTGATGGCGAAGATCCCCGGCATTGAAAATCCCCGGGTCGAGTTGCAGGTCGAAGAACCCTCGATCGAAGTCAAGGTGGATGTCGATCGCGCGGCCGGTTTCGGCCTCAAGCCGGGCGACGTCCGCAGGGCGACCTCTGCGATGGTCGGCGGCATCACCGTCGGTGCGCTCTTCGAGGACCAGAAGGTCTTCGACGTAGTTGTCTGGGGGCGCCCGGAGTTGCGCGACAACATCGATGATGTGCGAAATCTGATGATCAACAGCGACAGCGGGTCTCAGGTTCGCCTGGCTGAGGTCGCAGACGTCCGCATCGCGCCGGCCACCAGCATCATCCAGCGACAGGGGTCGTCGCGTCGTATCGATGTTTCCGCGAAAGTAGACGAGCGGGCGCTTGGCGACGTGGCGGATGATATCGCCAGGAATGTCAAACAGATCGCATTCCCGTTCGAGCACCGTGCCGAGGTGCTCGGCGAATACAAGGAGCAGCGAGCCGCCCTGCGATCGATCTACAGCTACATCGCGGCGGCGGCGGTGTTGATGTTCCTGCTGACGCAGGCGGTGGTCCGCAGCTGGACACTCAGTGCCCTGTCACTGCTCGGTGTACCGGTCGCTGCACTCGGCGGCCTGGCAACGGCCGCAATCAATGACGGTCACTTCTCGCTTGGTTCTCTGCTGGGTCTGGCAGCGGTGCTCGCACTGATGGTGCGGCAGGGTATCGGTCTGGTAGCCCATTTCCAGCATCTGCAATTGAACGAGGGTGAGCCGTTCGGCGAAAAGCTGGTGCGTCGCGGCGTGCAGGAACAGTTCCCGAGCATCATCGCCTCATCGGCCACGACACTCGCTCTGGTACTTCCGTTCGCGATCATGGGCGATGTCGCCGGGCTCGAAATCGCGTACCCGCTTGCGCTCGCGGTCCTGGGCGGCGTCGTTACCTCGACGCTCGGAACATTGTTCGTGCTTCCGGCGCTCTACGCGCGGTTCGGCGGCGGCTGGACGGCTGACAGGCTCGATCTTGAAATGGAGACCGCGTCATGACCGCCACGCGCTTCACTTCGAACGCCTTCAAGAGGGAGGAACGTCTTATGGCCCGTTTCAACATATCCATGGTCGCAGTGTCTATCGCGTGCCTTGCAGGATCTTGTGCTTCAACCCTGGCCGCGGAGTTGGCGGCCAAAAGCAAGCCCGCGCAAGTCGAGGCCACGGATGACGCAAAGATAAAGAAGGTGACGCTGACGCCGAAAGCGGCTGAACGGCTCGGCATCCTGATCGACGAGGTGCGCGTGGATCCGTCGGGCCGCCGGATCGTGCCCTATGCATCTGTTCTCTACGACCTGACCGGAAAGACGTGGGTCTACATTAGCAACGATCCGTTGACCTTCGTTCGCGGCCCAGTGGTGATCGATACCATCAAGGGCGACAATGTGTACCTGAGCGACGGGCCTCCCGTTGGTACGAAGGTGCTTGCGGCCGGAGTGCCGGAGATCTTCGGGACAGAGGTGAAGGTAGGGCACTAGCTGCGCGACGAAGTTGTTTTTCCATAACGGCTTCGGCCTGAATGGGGATGCTTTCCGATGATGAGGCTGATTGTAGCTTCCAGTCTGCGCTTTCGTTATCTGGTCCTCGCCCTTGGCGTGGTGCTGATCTGGTTTGGCCTGGCGCGCCTGCGCGACGTGCCAGTGGATGTATTCCCGGAATTCGCGCCGCCACGGGTCGAGATCCAGACAATCTGCCTTGGGCTCTCATCCGCCGAAGTTGAACAACTCGTGAGCGTGCCGCTGGAGAACGCGCTGAACGGCGTCCCTGGCGTCGACGTGATGCGGTCGAAGTCGGTGCCGCAACTGTCGTCGATCCTGCTTATCTTCAAGCCGGGTGCCGACGAAATCCGCGCGCGGCAACTGGTCAGCGAGCGGATGGCGCTCGCGAGCAAGAGCCTGCCGACTTGGGCCGCGCCGCCCTTCATGATGCCGCCGTTGTCCTCGACCAGCCGGATCATGAAGATCGGCATTACCTCAAAGGACAAGTCCGTGATGGACCTGTCGATGCTGGCATATTGGACCATCCGGCAGCGGCTGCTTGGCGTTCCCGGCGTCGCGAACATCGCGATCTGGGGCGAGCAGCTCAAAATGGTCCAGGTCATGGTTGATCCGAAGCGGTTGGCCGCCGAGGACATTACGCTCGATCAGGTGCAGGAGGCGGTTTCCGATGCCCTCGACGTTGGCCTCCTGCGCTATGCCCGCGGCGCGCATATAGGTACCGGCGGCTTCGTTGAAACACCCAATCAGCGCTTTCAACTGCATTTCGTCGGCGCCGGCGTTACACCCGAAACGCTTGCCAAAGTGCCGGTGACCAAACCGGCCGGCAAGCCGCCGATATTGCTGAGCGATGTGGCCAATCTTGTCTATGCGCCGCAGGGCATGATCGGCGATGCCGTTATCAATGACGGCCCAGGCCTCATGCTCATCGTCGAAAAATTCCCCTGGGGCAACACGCTCGCCGTCACCCAAGGGGTGGAGGAGGCGCTGGAGAGGATGAAGCCCGGCCTTCCAGGGGTGGAGATCGATACGACAATCTTCCGGCCAGCGACTTTCGTCGAGGACTCGATCGACAATCTATCGTGGGCGCTACTGCTGGGTTGCCTGCTGGTCGTGGGAATCATATTCATCTTCCTTTACGAATTGCGCACCGCGATCGTCTGCATCGTCGCCATTCCGCTGTCGCTGCTCGCGGCGGGCCTCGTCCTGTTCCAGGCCGGCGCCACCGTCAACACAATGATCCTGGCGGGCTTCGTGATCGCGTTGGGGATCGTCGTCGACGACGCGATCATCGACGTCGAGAACATCATGCGACGCCTGCGTCTTGCACGGCATGCGGGCGATACGCGCAGCACGGCGCGCATCATTCTCGACGCGTCGCTCGAGGTGCGGGCGCCGATCGTCTACGCTACCCTTATCGTGGTCGTTGCGGTCGTGCCCGTGCTGTTCATGGAAGGCCTGACCGGATCCTTCTTCAAGCCGCTGATTATGGCCTATGTGCTCGCGATCGCGGCCTCGCTCGTCGTGGCGATGACGGTGACGCCGGCGCTTTGTCTCCTGCTGCTGCGTAACGCGCGGCTCGAAGGGCGCGAATCGCCTGTCATCGTCTGGCTGCAGCGCCGCTACACGCCGTTGCTGGAACGGGCCACCCGAACGCCGCGCGCGGCCTATGTCGCCATCGGTGTCGTGACGCTCGCGGGGATCGGCGTTTGGCCGCTGCTCGGGCACTCGCTGCTGCCTTCGTTCAAGGAGCGCGACTTCCTGATGCACTGGGTCACCACCCCCGACACGTCGCTTCCCGAGATGCTGCGCATCACGACCCGCGCGAGCAGGGAACTGCGCGCAATTCCGGGTGTACGCAATTTCGGTGCGCATATTGGCCAGGCCTTCGCCGCCGATGAGGTCTACGGCGTCAATTTCGGGGAGAACTGGATCAGCATCAGCAAAGACGCCGACTACGACAAGACGTATGCCAAGGTCGAGGAAATGGTGGACGGCTATCCCGGCCTCTACCGCGATGTGCAGACCTATCTGAAGGAACGCATTCGCGAGGTCCTGACCGGGGCTGGCGAGGCGATCGTCGTCCGCATCTTCGGCCCCGATCTCGACGTTCTCAGGGACAAGGCGGAGGAGGTCCGCGCGGCACTCGTGGACGTTCCGGGCCTCGTCAACCTGCACAAGGAGTTGATGGTCGAAGTACCGCACATTCAGGTGACGGTGAAGCTGGAGGAAGCACAACGCTACGGTCTGAAGCCGGGCGATGTCAGGCGTGCCTCTGCGACCTTGATGGCCGGAGAGGAGGTCGGCGATATTTTCATCGACGGCCGCACGTACGACGTGCAGGTGTGGACCGATCCGGCGTCCCGTCACAGCATGGACTCGGTCCGCGAGATGCTGATCAACACGCCGACCGGGCAGCGCGTTCGGCTCGCTGAAGTAGCCGATGTCAGCATTCGGCCGACGCCAAATGCCATCAAGCGTGAGGCGAGCTCCCGTCGGATCGACGTGCAGGCGAATGTCCGGGGCCACGATCTCGCCGCCGTCGCCACGGAGGTGCAGTCGCGCCTGCAGAAGATGGCGTTTCCACTTGGCTATTACGCGGTGCTGCAAGGCGAATATGCGGAACTGCGCGCCACCCGCCAGCGGCTGCAACTGTTTGCCGTTCTGGCGCTCGCCGGCATATTCATACTTCTGCGGCAGTCTTTCGACAGCTGGCGTCTGGCCGTGCTCAGTTTCCTGACCCTTCCTTCGGCGCTGGTGGGCGGTGTCCTGGCGGCGTGGCTTGCGGGTGGCATAATTTCTCTTGGCTCGTTGATCGGTTTCCTGACCGTGCTTGGCATCGCCGCTCGCAATGGGATCATCATGATCAACCACTTCCAGCATCTGGAACGCCACGAAGGAGAGACGTTCGGCATGAAGCTCGTGCTTCGCGGTGCGAGCGAGCGGTTACGGCCGATCCTGATGACGACCGGCGCCGCCGGGCTCGCGATCCTGCCGCTGATCATTTTCGGCGATCTGCCGGGCCACGAGATCGAATATCCGATGGCCGTCGTCATTCTGGGCGGCCTCGTGACGTCGACGCTGCTCAACCTGTTTATCCTGCCTGCATTCTATCTCCGTTTCGGTCGCGGTGCCGGCCGGCTGACGGACGGTACGATTGTTCCAGAACCGGCACGAGGGAGAGTCTGATGGCGCGGAATGGAATTGGATTGTCTGGGCAGGCCTTGGTTGTCGTTGGAGTCCTCTGTTGTCTTGGACTGTCCAGCGGTGGCGCCTTGGCACAGAAGGGAAAAGCCGCCGAGGATGCGCTGGAAGCGTTCGATCAAAACAATTTCGATCGCTCCGCCAACGTGGACAACAAGTGGCTCCCGCTGCAGCCAGGGACTCAGATGGTCTACAAGGGGTTCGCTCAGGAGGACGGGAAGCGCGTTCCCGTTCGCATCGTGCAGACCGTTACGGACCTCACCAAGGTAATCAACGGCGTGCGTACCGTCGTTGTGTGGGATGTAGACTACAAGGACGGCAAGCTGCACGAATCGGAGATCATTTTCCACGCGCAAGACAAGGGCGGCAATGTTTGGCTGCTGGGTGAGCTGCGTGAAATATATGACGATACGGAGTTCGTGGGCGGTCGCGCCTGGCTCGCCGGCATAAATGGCGCGAGTGCAGGAATCATGATGAAGGCAGACCCACGCCCGGGGACACCCAGCTACTCTCAGGGCTACGCGCCGGCCCCGTTCAACTGGGCAGACCGCGGAATCGTGGAACAGGTAGGCCAGAAGGCCTGTGTTGCGGCCAACTGCTACAAAGACGTTTTGGTGATCGCGGAGAGCAGCAAGCATGAAGGGCCGAACGCTCAGCAGCTCAAGTACTACGCCCCCGGTGTCGGCTACATCAAGGTCGGCTGGCGGGGAAAGGGCGAAAAGCTGCGTGAGACCCTCGAGCTCACCGAGATCGTGAAGCTTAGCCCCGATGCGCTGGCGAAGGCCCGAGCGGAGGCCCTGGCAATTGAGAAACGTGCTTACGCTTATGGTCAAACAACGCCCGCCGAACTCATGAAGAGTGCGACAAATGAGAGAGGCCAGTGAGTATTCCGCGAGCAGCCTATCCCTGTCCGGGATTGCGCAGCAACGGCATGCCCACGAAGGGGACCGATTGGTCCAGAACGCCAGGCGTATCTGTGGGAGCTTGATGTGAACGCTGTGCATCGCCACAAGGGTTGTATTGTCGCCGCCGCTGCGAGCTTGCTCGCTTTTGCGGCGACGGGAGCCGCGGCCGAGGATGGCAACTTTCAAAAGCTCTCGGTTTATCTCGAACGCAATGTACAAGACCACGATGCGGAGATCCGGTTCGAGGCAACCGGCGCGGAGGATGGGCTGGCTGCGCTGAAGGTATCGGCGCCGGGCGAACGTACAGTGATCGACCTCAGAACGCCGGACTCGAAGTTAGGGGTTCGGAGTCTTGCGCTCGAATCGCCGGAGCCCGCTGACGATGGGGTTGTACGGGCCGATTTCCCGGCGGGCGCATATCGCTTTGAGGGAACGACGACCAAAGGAGCAAGGCTGCGCGGCGAAGCGCGGTTGAGCCATGTGTTCCCAAAACCGGCGGCATTCGAGTATCCGCGGCCTGACCAGAAAGACGTACCCGCCACCGCGCTGACCCTAAGGTGGTCTATGCCGGAGGGGATCGAGGCCTGCGCCATTGTCATCGAGCAAACCGGGTCGCCCTACGAAATCCGGGCATTGCTGCCAGGTTCGGCAAAATCCTTCACGGTACCGGAAGGGTTCTTGCGCGCCGGCAAGGCCTACAAATTCGCAATCGGGACCGTGGCGAGCGACGGCAATCGATCCTTCATCGAAGCTGGTTTTGCCACCGCGAGGGTGCAATGAACCAACCCCACCCGAGAACGTCAGATCGGCCCGAGATGAACCGGCCGTGTTTTGCCTTCTGTTCAGGGATGGCGATGGACCCGCGTTTCCTCTCGTCCGTCAGCCAAGCGAGGCTCAGAAATTTTAGCAACCTTGGGCGGCGATTTGGCCGGATCCGCCGCCCACGATCGAGGACATCGCGATGTTGAACAAACAGATGAGGTCAGCGAACGGGCGGTCTGGCCCGCTGGCCCAGTGGCGTGCCCCGCTTGCGGCGACCGCCGTCCTGGCGGCGGTCGGGTTTGCGCTTGCCAGCGGCGCGTTCGCGGGCGAGGTCAAGGACGGACCGCGCGGGAAAACTGGCAGCGACTTTTCGTCACTAAAGGATTGGAATCTGAAAGGCGAGAATATCGTTCCGCACGGGGTAAACCCGCTCTATTACCCGATCGTGCCGGGCCACAAGCACGCGCATGAACGGCCCGATCACCCAGACGGCAAGTATCGCAAAGAGACCGTGGTCCTGGATACGACCGAGGATTTCGATATTGCCGGGATTGGCAAATTCAAGACTGCGGTTGTACGGGAAGAAGAATATCTGGATGGCGTCCTGACACAGCGCGCACTCAACTGGTTCGCCCTCGATAAGACCACCAACAGCGTCTACGCCTTCGGTGAGGTAAGCTGGGAAATCAACGCGGAAGGCAAGCCGATTTTCGCTGGCACGTGGCGGGCGGGCGACCCTGACGGCGACGGCGTCGCGGAGCCCGGTCTGTTGATGCCCGGCACTTTCACGATCGGCGATCGCTATGTGGTCGCCGGCAGCCGGAGCACGGCGTATGGCGGCTCCGAGAACGTGGAAGCCGGGATCGAGATAACCGTTCCGGCGGGGACGTTCAAAGGCTGCGCTCGGGTCCGCGAGCACGATCTGATCAAGCCGGACGAAATCACCGACAGGGTCTGGTGTCCGGGGTTGGGGCCGTGAGCGACACCTCCGACGGCAGGTTGGTGGTTTCCAACGCGCTCCCGCCCAACAATCCAGCTTCCAACGTCTCAAGCATCGGAAAGCCACCAAGCAAGCCCTTGAAGCAAAAATCTCCGGTGGCAAAGATTTCAGCTGCCGAGGCCACGAAGATCGCGGTTGAGCGAATGCCCGGCAAGGCCACCGATGTGAAGATTGAGCGCAAGCTCGGCAAGAATGTCTATGTAGTCGAGATCCAGACATCGCGCGGTGAGAAAGACGTTTTCGTCGACATCGAGTCCGGGAAGATTCTCGGAACCGACTGAGATGGATCGTCGTCCTCGGCGTGATTCGGCGCGCCGGGGACATACGATCTGGGAAACACGGCGAGAAGACCTGTCCATGGACATGGTTCAGGAGAAACGGAATGTGAACTCTGTGTGGTTCTTTACCGGAAAGGATAATAGCGTCATGAAGAAAATGATCCACGCGAGTCTGTTCGCCATCCTACTCGCGCCAGCGATAGCCGCGGCGCAGGCGCCGAAGGGGCTTGGCACCGAGGAATTCGGCATGTCGCCACGCGAGCTGGTTCAGGCGATCGAGAAGACCGAGGAACTGATCGCGCGCTGCATGCGCGAACAGGGTTTCGAGTACGTCGCGGCTGACCACAACACCGTGCGGGCGGGCATGACGGCGGACAAACACCTTCCAGGCCTCAGCGAGGAGGAGTTTATCAGTCGTTATGGCTTTGGCGTATCTACCTTCTACACGGGTTTGCCACCTCAGCTGTCCACCGGCTATAACCCCGCCCGCGTCGGTCTCGGCGAACGCAATGTGCAGATTTTCCGCAAGCTCTCCCCGGCAGACCAGGTCGCCTACAATCGCGCGTTGCTCGGAGATGACGTGTTCAGCACATTGGCGGTCGCTTTGGAGACCGAGGATTTGTCGCGTACCGGCGGCTGCACGCGCAAGGCCCTCACTGAAACCTTCAAACCCGATCAGCTGAAGGCCAGCCACTACAATCCCCAGGATGCGCTGATCAACAAGGACCCGCGAATGAAGGCCGCGATTGCGTTCTGGCAGCGGGAGATGAAGAAGGCCGGCTTCGAATACGG
The DNA here is from genome assembly GCA_044772375.2 of Bradyrhizobium sp. RDT10. Lineage (GTDB taxonomy): Bacteria > Pseudomonadota > Alphaproteobacteria > Rhizobiales > Xanthobacteraceae > Bradyrhizobium. The sequence goes on along the minus strand of CP187939.1, from coordinate 4,737,708 downwards.
CCACCCGGACGAAATCGAACCCGACCTGCGGAACCGGCTCAGCGTCCTGACCGACGGCGGCAAGCTATTGGTTTCCAAAATGTCGCAGGATCAGAAAGCCGCCTTGCGGAAACTGCAGGACTACGAGCGCGTGATCGCGGTCAAAGCCCATAAATGGCATGAGGAGGTGCTGACGCCGGTCGAGGAGCGCATACAAGCGGAGCTATTCTCCCGGAAGGTGCAATAGGACCGTTTAGAACATCCACACCGTACTTCCCCAGATCGGCGACGATGAGTAATCTCCGTTTTTGGCAGTGCTTCGCATGACAAAGGCCGACGCAACGCATCACGCGAAGGTGGCCCAGGCGCTGTCAGTGACGGGGAGGATTACTGCATGGTCACAAATCGCGTAACGGTTCTCTGGACCATTCTGGGCGTGGTTGGAGGCGTGGCAGTTGGCGCCTGGTACATGGGCTCCCGGATCCAGTCGCCGGCAGAAATGGCGGCGCGCACCGGAGCCCCGGAACCGTCCCCGATACTCGTGCCGGTGGAATCGCGTGTGCTGAGTTCCGATGTCGTCACCCGGGGCACCGTCCGTTTCGGGCTGCCGCAGCCGATCTCGATCGCGCCTTCGACGGTCAAGGGCGGCGTCGGGTTGATCTCGTCGCTGCCGAGACCGAATACCAATTTGGGGGAAGGCGAAGTGATTCTATCCGCCTCCGGCCGTCCGGTCTTTGTCCTCCAGGGCCCGGCGCCGGCCTTTCGCGACATGGCGCCCGGAACCAGCGGCGGCGACGTCCGCCAGCTTGAGGAAGCCCTGGCCCGTCTTGGCTTCGATCCGGGGGCAGTGGATGGCAACTACGATCAAAAGACATCCGCGGCGGTCGAGCGCATGTATAAGAAGGCCGGGTGGGATCCATTCGTACCGACGCGCGAGCAGCGCGCGGCCGTCGCCGCGCTCGAGCGGGAGTGGTCGGATGCGGCGCGTGCCCAGCTTGCGGCCGAGGCCACGCGCGAAACCGCCATGAAAGCGGTCGCCGCTGCGCGGGCCATCGCGGAACAGAACGCGCGTCAGGCCGCGCTCGACAGCGCGACGCGTGTTGGCGACAGCCGCCAGCTGGCCGACGCGCGGTCCGGCAAATCGTTGGCGCTTGAAACCGAACGCGCGCGCGCCGCGCATTCGGCGACCGCGGCCAGCGCCGATGTCGCCACGCAAATGGCTGATCGTGCCCTGATCGTTCTTGACCCGCGCCAGACCGAAACGGCGCGTGCTGCGGCCGAGGCCAAGCTGAAAGTGGCGCGTGCCGCGCAGCGCAAGGCGAAGATGGAAGCCGATCTGGCGATCCAGACCGCGTCGCGCGAGGCCGCGCTGGTGGACGAACGCGTCAAGCTCGCCGAGGAGCGGTGAAGGCGGCCCGCCTGGAAGGCGAGCGCAGCGTGCGCGCGGCGCAGGAACAACAGTCGCTCGCCGAATTTGACGTCAAGGTCGCAACTGAGCGGGCAGAGCGGCTCGCCAGCGAACTCGCGGCGGCGCGCGCCAAGCTTGGCGTGCAGGTGCCGGCGGACGAGGTCGTGTTCATCCCCTCGCTCCCGATCCGCGTCCACGAGGTGACCGCAGCGGTCGCTGCCAATGCTTCCGGGCCGGTCATGAGCGTGACCGATAACCAGCTCAGCGTCGACTCGCAACTGCCGCTTGAAGCCGCACCGCTGGTGAAGCCCGGGATGAAAGTTGCGATCGACGAGCAGGCGCTCGGGATCAAGGCGACCGGCTTCGTCGAGACGGTGGCGAACACACCCGGCACGCGCGGCGTGGACGGCTACCACTTCTATCTCGGGGTCAAGGTGGAAACCACGCCGGTGCTGCTGGCGGGTTTTTCCGTCCGTCTGACGATCCCGATCGAAACGTCGAAGGGCGCGGTCACCGCGGTGCCGACCAGCGCGGTCTCGCTTGCTGCCGACGGAACGTCGCGCGTGCTGGTCGATCGCGGCGGGAAGCAGGAATACGTCACCGTGCAACCAGGGCTTTCAACAGGCGGCTATGTCGAGGTGAATGCCCCCGATGGGCGGCTGATGCCCGGCCAACTCGTGGTGGTCGGCTATAAAACGGCCGAGCCAGCAGCGGCGCCGGTGGCGGTCAAATGAGGCTCATGGAGGACATACGGCCGGCGGTGCCGATCAAAGCGGTTGCTGCCGATGCCGACCATGTCCTCGACCTGCGTAAAGTGTGCAAGCAATTCGGGACCGATCCTGCGGTCGACGCGTTGATCGATGTCGACCTCGTGTTGCGGCGCGGCGAATGGCTGTCGATAACCGGTCCGTCCGGCTCGGGGAAATCCACGCTGCTGAATATCCTTGGTTCGCTCGACCGGCCAACCAGCGGACAGTACCTTTTCGACGGTATCGAAACGACAGAGCTGAGCGAGAATGAACGCGCCGGACTACGCAGCCGCCGCATTGGCTTCATCTTTCAGTCATTCCACCTGCTGCCGTATCGTACCGTCCTCGAGAACGTCATGCTGGCGGAAGTATACCGCCGGCAAACCGGACGCGGGCGGCGTGAACGGGCGATGGAGGAAATTCGCCGCGTTGGCCTCGAGCACCGCGCGAATTTCCTACCCTCCAAATTGTCCGGCGGCGAACGTCAGCGGGTGGCGATCGCGCGCGCCCTAATGGGTTCACCGAGCCTGCTGCTGTGCGACGAGCCGACCGGCAATCTTGATTCCAAGAACACCGAGTCGATCCTGGATTTCTTCACCGAGCTCAATAAGGAGGGAATGACGATCGTCGTCGTCACGCACGACGAAAACGTCGCGCGCCGGGGCTCACGCCGGGTCAATATGAAGGATGGCCGGCTGTTTGGTGGAAGTGAGGCGGCATTGCCGCCTTCATCCAGGGCGCGCATTGCGCCTTCGGGGATCACAACGCGCGACCTCGTATCCGAGGCCATCGCCGGAGCGATCGCGCGTCCGGCCCGCATGGCGCTGACGGTGCTTGGCATCGTGATCGGCATGTCGGCGCTTGTCGCCACCATCGGTCTGACGCGAACCGCCGGTAACCGCATCATCAGTCAGTTCGATCAACTTGCAGCCACGGAATTGTTCATCACGGCGCGGCCGGGAATGGCGACCGGCACGATTGATCCGCGTGCCATTCCATGGGACGCGCCGGAACGGCTGCTCCGCCTGAACGGTGTCGTGGCTGCGGGCCTGCTCAGCGACGTCAATGTCCACGACATGCTTGTCAGCGCGTCGCCGGTGATGGATCCGTCCAATCAGACCGCATTCAAACTGGCGGTGCGCGCCGCCTCGCCGGATTTGTTCCGCGCCGTGCGCGCCGAACTCGCCTCGGGACGGTTTCTCGATGACGGGCATTCTTCGCGCGCCGACCGCGTTGCGGTCCTCGGCCCCGATGCCGCACGGCGCCTGGGCATCAGTGGAGTCGAGCGGCTGCCCGCGATTTATGTCGGCGATCAACTCTACCTCGTAATCGGTATCCTCCGCGATGTGGTGCGAAAGCCCGAACTGCTCGGTTCGGTCATCATTCCCGAGGGCACGGCGCGACGGCATTTCCGTCTGTTCGGGCCAGGCACGGTGGTCGTCGAGACGAAGATCGGCGCCGCTTCCTGATCGCGCTGCAGGCGCGGGCGGCGCTGCGGCCGGACGACCCGCGCACGCTTCGCCTGCAACTGCCGCAGGAGCCGCGGCGCGTACGCGATGACGTGCAAACCGATCTCAACATGATGTTCCTGCTGCTGGGCGGCCTGTCGCTCGTGGTCGGCGCGCTTGGGATCGCAAATATCACCCTGGTGGGCGTGATGGAGCGAACGGCGGAGATCGGACTGCGCCGTGCCATTGGCGCCACTCGCCGCCACATCGCTTCACAGTTCCTCATTGAGAGTGCGTCCATGGGTGTCGTGGGAGGATTGCTCGGATCGAGTGTCGGCGTGCTGATCGTGGTGGGTGTCTCGGCGTATCAGGTCTGGACTCCGGTGCTCGACCCGCTCGCTCCTTGCTCGCGCCAGCCGTAGGCGGCGTGATCGGCCTGCTGTCCGGAGTCTACCCCGCCTCGCGCGCCGCCGCGCTCGAGCCGGCCGAAGCGTTCCGACACTAGTTCGGACTAAAAAGCTGTTGGATAGCATCGACCACAAACTTCTGCTTTGCCAGATCGACCAGAGCCTGTGTCCCGCTACGGCCGCCGAGGGCGCGAGCAACCGCCTGGTCAGCCGGCCATCATCGAGATGACCGGATTGCGATCCTGCGCGTACAGCGCTTCCACCGCGTGCGCAATGGCATTGGTGCCCGACGTGGCTGTCAATCGCGGCGGCAAGGTGAGACTGAAATCGACGTCATAAATGACGATCTCCGGAAGCGCCTTCAGCGTGCGTTGCGTGATCTTTTTGCCGCCTTCGGTCTCGCCGATGATCGGAGTCATTTCCGAACCGGCATAGGCTGATCTGCTTGACCCGCGCGTCGGGGGCGTCCTTGATGCGGTCGATGACGGCGTCAGTGATGGTGGATTCGCTAAAGTTCCTCATGGGGTCCCCGCATCTTTTTGCTGAGCGCTGAAGGCCTCGTTTGCGCGCCATTCACGGAGGCTGCTGTTCGCATTCGACAACTCAAGCACTGATCATTCCTGGCCGAGAACGCGCCGGAGGATCTCCGTCGCGGATTCGTCGCTGTTGCCGCGCCATGCGACAATCTGGTCCGGCCTGATCAAAACGAGATCGGCCTGGTAGAGATCGCGCGCCTCGTTCGACCGGAGATCGATGACTTTTAGGTCGAGCCCCAAGGCGCCGGCGTGGCTAAACTCCGGGGCTTGAATAGCAGGCCTAGTTGCCGGCTGTGATTCCCCGTTCTCGGATGATTGCGCCGAACCGCTTGGAATCCTCGCGGACTCTTTCCCCGAACTCATTGGGCGACATTGCCGCGGGTACATTGCCGACTGCCATGATGCGTTCTTTCAACGCGGCAGTTGCAAGCGCCCGGTTAACTTCCGTATTCAAGCGCGTAATAATGTCGCGTGGGGTTCCGGCAGGCGCGTAAACGCCAAAAATGGCGTCCGCGTCAAAGTCCGTGAGGCCGAGCTCCACCAGCGTCGGCACATCGGAAAGTTGAGGCGAGCGTTGCGGGCTTCCGATCGCAAGGGCCCGCAGCTTGCCGGCCTTTACGTGCTCGATGGCGATGCCGGGGTCGAACAGGAAGTCGACTTGTCCTGCGAGCAGGTCGTTGAGCGCTGGTGCCGCGCCACGATAAGGCACATGTATGGCATCGGTACCGGTCATCTTCTTCAGCAATTCGGCCGCAAGATGCGGAGAGCTGCCGATCCCGGGCGATGCGAAGTTGCGTTTTCCAGGGTTGGCCTTGAGGTCGGCAACGAACGCCTTGAAATCCTGCGCCGGATTCTCTGCCCGAACCACGAGATAAAACGGGACGCGCGCGACGGAAGCGACGGGAACGAGATCCTTGGCCGGATCGAAGGGCATGCTGGCATACAGATGCGGATTGATCGCCACCATCGAGCCTGACGACATCAGCAAGGTGTAGCCATCAGGTGCGGATCGGGCCGCCATTTCTCCGCCGAGATTTCCGTTCGCGCCGCCCTTGTTTTCGACGACCACCGGTTGACCAAAGGTTTCGCTGAGGGACTTACCTATCAGGCGCGCAAGCAGGTCGGCTGCCCCTCCCGGCGGAAAGTTCACGACGAGTCGAATGGAATGGGTAGGCCACGTTTGTGCCAGCGATGTAGATATCAAGCTCGCGATGAAAGCGAGCGCGATTGCAATGGTCCTCATGTTTGTCTCCTGGGTTGTATTATTGGAAGAAAGTGATGGATCCTCGGTCCGTCCATAGGATCGCGTTACCAATGTAAGAGAGCGGCTCAAGCAGCTTGCGCTCAACCCGCGAGGAAATCGCCAATCGTCGTGATACAGGCCGGGTCTTCCTGCATGGCGAAGTGCCCGACGCCGGGCACAATATGGATGCGTGATTTCGGAATTTCTCTCGCCCACAGCTCCGCCTGGCTGGCAAGTGCCACCCTGTCCCTTTCGCCCCATAGAATAAGAGTTTCGTTGGGTATCCGGCTTAGCCATCGGCGGAGATTCGGGTGTCCCACGCCGTGGGCCTTCAGAATATTGCTCAGTGCCTTGCTTTCTCTTTCCCTTGCCGCAATGAACTGTTCTGGCGGAGGAGCAAGCGAACCTCCAGGAAAGTATTGGGCTGCGACTTCCGTGCGATGAGCCAGGTATTGCGGCAAATCTTGCGGAGCGACTCTAGTGAGGTCGGCGCCGCGATGATCAGGGTGGTTGAGCCCGGCAGGCGCATTGAGCACCAGACGGGCAAAACGTTCGCCGGCGACCGCCGCCATTTCCGTCGCCATCCACCCGCCCATGGAATGGCCCACGAGGTGCGGTCGATCCAGACCCAGGGCTGCGATGATCCGCAGGTTATGAACGACCAAATCCTGCATCCCGCAGATGTGCGGCGCAGGCCCACTTTCGCCGAAGCCGGGATGAAACGGCAAATAGATCCGAAACCTGTCGGCCAAACCATGCGCCAGTCATGCCCCTCGATTGTTGCTGCGCCGTGAAGCGCCAGCACAGCCGGGCCCTTTCCGATGACCTTTATCACCGTGTCGACGCCGTCTATTTCGAGCCTTATCGTTTCGAATGTCACGTTAAACTCCTTGCTGACGCCGTGCTTGCCTGGGACTATGGTTCCACCCTTGTGTCCATCGCGATGGATTGTGCTCTCTGTCTGCCAAGACGTTGCAAGCGCACGAAGTCGATCACCTGGTGCCCCACCGTCTCGAGCTGACGTTTGCTTGCCATATCGGTACAATTGCCTTCGGCGTCGAACAGGGCCGTGGACGTGTTCAGCATCGCACCGAGGGCGTGGGCCAACCCCTGAGCGAGTGAGCAATTGTCCGCAGTGCGCCTAATGTCTGCCCAACCGCCTGCCACCCGCCGGCACATGCGATGCAGCCGACTGGAATTCCGTCAAGGTAAGCGCGCGCGTCCGCCCTGAGTTCTTCTGCGTAGTCGAGGGCGTTCTTGATCAAGCCGGATATTGATCCGTGGTAAGCAGGGGACGAGATAATAATGCCGTGGCATTCACGAAGCGCGACCAGGAGACGTGAAGCCTGGTCGGATTGCTGCTGCCCGGGCATGTACATCGGCAGAAGCAGTTCTGCGCCGGAGAGAAGAATTGTCCTGGCGCCTTTGTCCTCGGCCGCCCTGAGACTGATCGCGAGCGCGCGCTCGGATGACGACCCACGCCGCGGAGTGCCGCCAATCCCGAGAATGAGAGGTCTATCCTGGATCATCGTCTGCTCCAGCTGTTGTCCCGCTAGCGATGGTTTCTTCACGGCTTGCTGGACGACATGCCAGTCGGAGATGCCGCAGTTGCTGCGCGCGTGCAGCCGATTCATGCCTGCTCGACCGGTCGGGCCGATAAGCCGATTTGCGCGCGGCGCATGTGGGAATTACCTCCTCGCCAAAGAGGGCGAGCGATTCGCGGCGACGCGGCGAAATGCTCCTGCCGAGCATCGCGAGAAAATGGCCTGCACCGCATTGGCGGCATTGATCGATGACTTGTTCGGCGACTTGCGCCGGCGTACCAGCGATATAGTCATCGTCATGCAATGAAAATCCGGCTCCAGCTCTCGGTGCATCGAGCAATGACGATGCGCGGTCGACGACGCGGGGATCGCCAGCCACAACCTTCAGAGTAGCCGCCTTCGCGGCCCGGGCTTCTTCTCGCGCCTCAGCTGCATCACGTGAAATGGAAATATTGCGCCGGATTGCGAGCTGATCGGGGCCTGCCGGCAGTCCCAACCGGACACATTCACTTCGATACACGTCGAAGATTTCCGATATGCGAGAGATGGATTCGAAGCCGGTGCAAATCTTGGATCGCCTTTGCGCTGATTTTTGCGCGGATGCGGTGCTTACGACAGTTGTCCATTTCGGCGGCGCGGGCTGTGCGAAGACGCCCGGCATCAGGCTGAGGTTTTCGAGCTTCCAATACTTTCCGCTGTGGTTGACGACGGGGTTCATCAGGGCTGCATCGAGTATTTCCAGAGCCTCGTTGAACCGCTCGCGGAGGCCAGTCCGCTGCAGCTCCTGGGGCACGCCGGCCGCAAAGCCGATCTCGAGGCGTCCATTTGTCAGGTGGTCAAGCATCGTCAGTTCTTCGATGATGCGCCACGGCTCATAGAATGGCACGACGATTCCCATCGTTCCCAGGCGCAGCCGGCTGGTGTGGCGAGAGACAGCTGCGATCAGGAGATTGGGGGAGGGCTCAATGAGTGACCGAAGTGGTGCTCGCTGAAGAATATTCCTTCGAACCCCAGCCGTTCGGCTTCAAGCCAAAATGCGTAACCTTCGTTGAACACGTCGGTCACAGTGCCGGGCAGGGCCTCCCCATCGTCCGGATTCGGGGCCTGCATGAATTCAAAAATCCACGGCTTGATCATAGCGTGTTTCTCCCAAGGCATGACTGTTTCTTGATTGGCGGCTTCTTGAGCGGCGCATTCTCGATTAGCTGGGTTCTTGAAATTTGAAAAATCGATTATATTGATCCGTGATATTTACAGTATGGATGTTGACCAATGCGATTCGAAGGCTTGGATCTCAATCTCCTGGTCGCTCTTGATGCGATCCTTGAAGAGCGCAGTGTCATGGGGCCAGTCGGCGCCTTCATCTCAGTCAGCCGGCGATGAGCGCCGCCATTGGAAGGTTGCGTCAGTATTTCAACGACGAGATTTTCACGATTTCACAGCGAAAGCTCGTGCCAACGCCATTGGCGCAATCGCTGGAAAAGCCAACGCGGGACATCTTGCTGCGTATCCGGGCCAATTTGATCTCGCCCCCGAAATTCGACCCGGCGAACTCAGAGCGGCGTTTTCGGCTGGTCGTTTCCGATTATGCGAGCATCGTATTGATGCATGCCGTGATGAAGCGCGTCTATCGGGATGCGCCGGGCGTTTGCCTTGAAATTCTTCCTTTTAGCGACCGGGTCGATGACCAACTTCAGCGAGGGAGGTCGATTTTGTCGTGGTTCCCGATACAAATCTCGTTGCCGGCCATCCCAGCCAACGTCTGTTTGCGGACGAATTCTGCTACGTCGCCTGGCGAGGAAACCGGCAGATCGGCCGTTCGATCTCGCTCCGGCGTTATCTTCAAGCTGGACATATAACGGCTCAACTCGGGCTTATGGGCGGGGCATCCTTTGATGAACGGGCGCTCGTCCAGCTAGGTTATAGACGTCGTATCGAGGTCATTGCTCCAAACTTTACCGCGATGGCTGCCATGGTGATCGGGACAGACCGTATCGCAACGATGCATCATCGGTTAGCTGCGATCTTTGCGCGAAACTTTCCGTTGAAGCTGCTGCGCGCCCCGGTCCGCATCCCTGCATTTCGGGAGGCCCTTCAATGGCCGGCATCGTTTCACATGGATCCCGCACTGGCGTGGTTGCGCGAGATAATAACCGACGTCGCTTCCGAAGTTGACCGGACTCCGGCCGCACAAATGAGGGTTGGGTAAAGGAGCAGTTCGAGTACTCGAACCTCGCGCTTCCCTGGGTCGGTCTGCCAACGCGCTCTCGCGGCCGTTCGCGGAATGAGCGATCACGGATTCGGATTGAATGACCTGCCGCGAGAGGGCGCAAACGCGTCTATTTAGCTGCGGCGGCGCTCTCCTTGGCCACTTCGGCGAGCAGACTGCGTGCCCATTTGTGGAGACCCGACTTGGCGGTCCTCGCGCTCCAGTACATGTCGATGCTGATCGGAACGCGGAAGGGCAGGGGAGCGATATGCAGACCGCCCTGCGTGGCACGCGCCAAATGATGTGGGATGGCCGCGATGAGGCTGGTGCCGGGAATAATGCGCTCCAGGCTGTCATGACTGGGCAGCGTGACCGCCGGCTCCAGCACGATTCCCTTGGCCTTGAGGACATCGATATAGAGCGGTTGCCATTCACCGTTGTGGGTTACGAACACATGTTCCGCCTTGCAATAGGCTGAAAGCGTGATCCGGCCGCGGGCGAGAGCATTGTCGGGATCCATCACGCAAACGTAATGGTCGGTGAGGATGTGTCGGCGATAAAAGTTCTCGCCGACGATCCCAACCGGACCAAGGACGATGTCACACTGGTTTTGTTTGAGGTGAACATTGCCGTGTCCCGCCGCGTCAAGCAGCACCAACCGCGCGCGCGGCGCCGCGGCTCGCAGTCTGGCGCTGAACTGCGGGATCAGAGTCTGCCGTTCGTGATGGTTGCAGGAAATTGTCACGGTGCCCCTCGCGACTGCCGGATCGAACTCTGCAGGCGAGGCAAGTCCCTCGATTTCTCCAATCGTCTCTCGAGCCCAATGCACCAGAGCCGCGCACCGCTCGGTTGCGGCGACGCCGTTTCCCTGGCGAACGAAAAGCGGGTCCTGAAAGGCGCCGCGCAATCGTTCGACCGTGTAACTGATCGTGGACTGGTTGACGTTGAGCCGCTCCGCTGCCGAAGAGAATGATTGCAGGTCGTAGACCAGGACGAGCGTGCGCAATGCGCCGATGTCGACCGGGTCAACGGTATTGATCGTCACGGCTCAGCCTCCAGCACGTTCCTCAGCCTGTTAGCCTAGCACAGGTTATGCAATATTTCGATAAGCTCCATTCAGCCCATCGAATTGAAGGCTGGCAGGGCGCCCGATAGCCTCCTTGCAAGCAAGAATGTTCCAGGGAGGAGGGAAGATGGCGAGCGCCGCACCTGTCATCACCGATGTCACCTACGAGGATCTGCTTGCGGATCCTTATCCCATCTTCCGGCGCGTTCGCGACACGGCTCCGGCCGTCTTCGTGGCGGCGGCAAACCTGACGCTCGTCACGCGCTTCGATGACATCATGAGGATCGAGCGCGATTCCGCAACCTATTCATCCGTCAATCCGGCTTCGCTGGTCAACAAAGTGATGGGACCGACCTTCATGCGCAAGGACGGTGCCGAACACTCCGCCGGCCGCAAGGCGGTCGAGCCTGCCTTCCGGCCCGGCATTATCAAAGAACACTGGGCGCCGAAATTCGCTGCGATCTGCGAACGGCTGATCGACAAGCTCATTGAGGCTGATGAGGCGGACCTCTATTCGGCGCTCGCCGCGCCGATGGCTTCGCTCAGCTTGATGGAGATGATCGGCTTCAAGGAGATTCCGTGGGAGACGTTGGCATTGTGGTCTCAATCGCTGATCGATGGCGCAGGCAACTACTCACGCGATGCCGAGATCGAGCGAAAGGCGATGGAAGCGGGGACCGGAATTGATGCGGCGATCGAGGCGGTGCTCGACCATCACCGCGCATATCCGAACCCCTCGATATTGTCGGCCATGGTGCATGCGGATCCACCGATGCCCATCGAGGAGATCCGGGCCAATATCAAGGTGATTATCGGCGGCGGGCTCAATGAACCGCGCGACGCGATTCTCACGCTGACTCTCGGACTGCTCGCAAATCCCATTCAAAAGCAGAGCGTCCTCGACAAACCGGAGCTGTGGCCCGTGGCGTTTGAAGAGGCGGTGCGCTGGATCTCGCCGATTGGCATGTATCCGCGCCGCGTCGCCAGCAAGGCCGATCTCTCCGGCGTGACGCTTCCGGAAGGCCTGCAGATCGGGCTCTGCGTCGGCGCGGCAAATCGGGACGACAGGCGCTTCGCCGATCCGGACCTGTTCGACATTTTCCGGCCCAGGCAATCGCATCTGGCCTTTGGCGCCGGACCACATTTCTGCGCCGGCACCTGGGTCTCGCGGCAGACCGTCGGCAGGATCGTGGTGCCGATGCTGTTCGAACGCCTCGCCAATCTTCGGCTGAGTGAAGATGCGCCGCCGCTTGTTCGGGGTTGGGTGTTCCGCGGACCGGTGTCGCTGCCTGTTCGTTGGGACGCATGAGGGAGCGACAATGCCGAATATCATTTTCATTGGCGCGGACGGCGCTTCCCACCAGGTCGCTGCCCCCACCGGCCAGTCCGTGATGGAGGCGGCACTCGGCGCCGGCGTGAGTGGCATCGTGGCCGAGTGCAACGGCGCGGCCGCCTGTGCCACATGCCATTGTTACTTCGACCTAGCCTACGCGGGCTGCTCTGGCGAAGTCGGCGAACACGAGGACGAGATGCTCGATTTTGCGGCCTCCGAGCGCACGGCCGAAAGTCGCCTGAGTTGCCAGGTGCGCGTCGTGGCGGAGATGGAAGGCATGACGGTACGCGTGCCATCCGCGCAATAGGCGCGCAAGCGGCAATGGCCATGTCTCGCTCGTAAAGCATCCGCACCTGAGGTGGAGCGGGGCGGCTCAAGCCGCCAGGCCTGAGCGCAGTTCGCGGAGCAGCCCTTCGGCCTCACGCATGTCGGCGGCGGTCCCGAACACCATATGGTCGGGACGTACGAGAACGGCGCATGCGCCTTTCGCCGAAAGCCAGTTGGCAAGCAGGCCGTCTACCTCCATGAGCAGCACTGGCTCGGACCGGCTCTGCGCAATTCGATGCACGGCTACGCCCAATTCCCGTGCTTGCCCGAGCAGTGCAGGTGGCACATCGATATCTCCCGCGAGCAGAAGAACGAACCCGCCGGGAAGCATGTCATCGAGCCGCATGCGCCCGCCCGGACCGACGACCCAGGGCTGAGGACACGGCTCTCCGGCGCCCGGCGAAGGCGATCCGTTGGCACCACCGCCGATGAGGCCGTGACGGATCGGCGGAAACAGGTTCTGGCGGATCTGGACTCCTTGTCCGGCTTCCATCGCCGCAATCAGTTCGGCATCGCGTGTGCGCGCCTTTTCCGGATCCAGTTCGCAGATGACGCGACCGAGCCGCTTCGTAATATCGATCACTTCCCGCACCAAAGGCTGGCGCTCTGCTTCGTAGGTATCGAGCAGGCGCTCCGAACCACTTCGAAGCGCATGGGCCAGCTTCCACGAAAGATTGGCGGTATCCTTGACGCCCTGCACCATGCCTTGTGCAAGGAAGGGCGGCATCATGTGGCAGGCGTCGCCCGCCAGAAAGACGTTGCCCATCCGCCATCTCTCGGCAACCAAAGCGTGGAAGGTATAGGTAGCGGAACGCCACAGGCGCGCCTGATCCTGTCGCAGCCACGGGGAGAGTAATTCCCAGATGCGTGTCTCACGATTGACGTCGTCCGCGTTCTCACTCGGCAGGATCATGAACTCCCAACGTCGCAGCCGTCCAGGCCCTACGACATAGGTGTGCGGTCGCGCTGGACTACAGAACTGTATGTTCGTCTGCGGAAGCGGGGCATGTTTGTCCTCGACGATCATGTCCACCACCAGCCAAGGTTCGTGAAAATCGAGATCCTCGAAGCCAATGTCGAGACTGCGGCGGACGAAGCTGTTTCCGCCGTCGCAACCCACGACGAAACGCGGGGCCCGTCGCGTGATCTCCCCTGTCGCTTTATCCCTGAGCATCAGAATTGGCTTATGGGGGTCTTTCAGCTCGACCAACTCAAGCCCGGTGCGCAGCGTGAGGGTAGGGAATTTTGTCGCATTTTCGCGCAGCACCCGCTCGAGTTCTGGCTGCAGGAACGTGAGATAGGGTGGCCACCCGAGCGGATACGGCTCCGGCGGGGATTCGAACCGCCGCAACAGGATGCCCTGCGCAGAACGGTATTCAGAAGGGCGATAGTCGCCGATCGCCTCCGCGAGGGCATCGGTTGCGCCGATACTCTGAAAGATGCGCATCACCTCGTGGTCCATGCCGATTGCGCGAGGGAGGCTATAGACTTCGCTGGCCGCGTCGACGCCCTCGACCTTGATCCCCTGGGAAGCCAGCAGATTGCAGAGGGTGATGCCGACCGGTCCGAGCCCGACCACGACGACCTCAGGTGCATCGGCTGAAGACAATCGAACCCTCCCTCTTTCTTCCGATAGAGATCACTGCTACGCGCGGTGCGGCCAGCGGCAGCCAGGGAAGCCGCAACGATATCGAGAGCGCCGGCCCGAGCGACCGGCGACACCGCTCGCTTGCGGCCGGAGGCCCTGAGTCTTCGCTCAGATGCTCAGGGCGTCACGCCGCGCCGGCGCCCAACAGGACGAAGGCAAGCGTGGCGGGCTTGTCTCCCGGATTGCGCCAGGCATGGCGCGCGCCCTGTTGGACAACAGTATCCGCCTGCTTGAGCTGGACGGTTACACCATCGTCGAGCTCCAGCACGATCTGACCGTCGATCACGCAGACGTAGTCCACGGTTGGCGTGGTGTGCATGCCAGGATTATCCATCTCGAAGGTCTCGGCGATTCCGGGCGCCGCCGCCGCATGCTCGGGGCCGGCGAGCGCCGGGTTGAACTCCGGCGACATCATGACATGGTCCGGAGGGAAGGTGACGACGAGGAAGGTCGAGCCGCCCGGGCCCGGCAGCAGGCTGCTGCCGGGAATGGACATCGGATCCTTGCCGTCTGCCGGCAGCGACGGCTTGGCCGTCCAGATCGGCGCAGAAACAAAACCCGGAGTATGCTTGAGGGCCATCTCGCGAGGGAAGTGCCGTCGCTCACCACCACCGATTTTCCGGCGGCGTTCTTCGCCGTGACGACGCGTCTGAAGCTCATGTTTCCTCTCCTTAAGTGTTCGTTCACGGATAGATGACGAAGTTGGAGAACCCGCCGTGGCGCTGCGCGATGCCGGAAATGGCCTCGTTCACTTCGGAGAGCTTGCGGCCTTGCGTCTCGAGCATCGACAGGTCCACCGCGCCTGCGGCAGCGAGGTCGGCCATTTCCTGTCCTTCCGGCGTGGTGAACCAGGCCGAGCCATAGAGGCGCTGGTTGTGGTCCATCAGCCAATGGACGTCGACCGCGACCGGTCCCATGACCGCTCCGATGTCTACCGCGATGCCGCCACGGCGCAGGCTGCGAAGGCCTTGCAGGAACGTCTCGTGCAAGGCGCCCGGCCCAAGACAATCCAGGAAGGCGTCCACGCCTTCACCGTCAGTATGCTTCATGACGAAATCGGTGACGCTGCCGTCGTCTATCGAGAACACTTCGATGCGCGAGGGCGCAAGGGCCTTGACTTCCTTCAGCAGCTTGCGGTCGCGGCCGGTGCCGAGGATCTTCTTGACGCCCATGGCCGGACCGAAGATCGCCGCGGCGATGCCGAGCGTGCCGCTGATGCCGTTGACGAGAATCGTATCGCCCGGACCGGCATTGGCCTTCTTCAGCGCCGAATAGACCGTGCCGAGATAGCCGAGCCGCGCGGCCTGTTCGTAGGTCATGTTGTCGGGGATCTTCACGATCGCGGAGGAGGGAGCGACGGTGTATTCGCTCAACCCTCCGATCGGGTAATCGGCAAAGGTCTGCAGCGCATCTTCGCTAAAGCCGAAATAGCCCTGAAACGCATAGTGCTTGCAGGAGATGGAATCGCCACGCCTGCAATGACGGCAAGTGCCGCATGAGCGCCCGGGATTGATGTAGACGCGGTCGCCCGGTTTCAGCCCGTGTACCTGCCGGCCCACCGCGGCGATTTCGCCGGCCGGGTCCAGCCCGAACACCGCGGGAAGCGGCGGCTGCGGCATATGGGGAAACCAGGTCGGCCAGTTGGCGAGGATGTTGCCGAGGTTCGGCACGATCCCACAGGCCTTCACCCGGACCAGGACATCCATGTCGCCCGGTTTGGGTGTCGGAAGTTTTTCCAGCTTCAACTCGCCGCCAACCGTGTGCATCCGGGCAGCGGTCATCGTTTCAGATACGACCATCTATTCCTCCCTTTTGTAACTTGAACGCAGGCTTGGTGCCGGCTGTCCCTCGCGCACTGTCGCACTAAATTTCGAAAATGCAATATCTTTTCGTAATATTGCAAGGCAGCGCGATGCGGCACGGCAAGCGCGCAGCCGAGCTACCGTCAGGACGGCTTTAAATCGCTAGAAGAGAAGTGGAGTGCTGCGCGCCGCGTTATTCAGCCGCCACGTGAGCGGTCCGGCTATGACGTTCCTCGTCCGCTGCGACGAAGAGATGGCCAGCGTGTTTGATGACGTTTTCGGTGGTCTCGCGGATGTGCCGCTCGATGAGTTCCTGGGCCTTTGCCGTATCCCGCGCGATCACCGGATCCAGGATCATCTTGTGCTCGACATCCTTGGCGCGCCACTGCGGCCGGAACTGCGACGACATACGCCGGTAGCGGTGTGCGCGTTCGAAAAGCTTCTGGCGGATCTCCAGCAGATTGGGCGAACCGCAGGCCGCGACGAGCGAGAAATGAAAGTCGCCGTGAAGTTTGGCCCACTCTGCCGAAAGATAGTAATTGGAGCCGAGGCGGCTCTGGAGACGGTCCATCCGATGGAAAGCACCGATTATATCAGCCTCCCAATTGTCGTTACCATGCTTAATGGCGAGGGCGATGCATTCGCGCTCGACGAGTACGCGGACGTAGGTGAGGTCATTAAGGTCGTCAATCGACACCGGTGCGACCACAAAGCCGCGCTGATCCTCCGCGATCACGAGCCCTTCAGCTACGAGACGCGACAGTGCTTCCCGCAGCGTTGAGAAACTGACGGCGTACATCTCGCGCAGACCCTCGAACCGAAGCTTCGCGCCCGGCTTGAGCGCGCAACTGATAATGTCGGCGCGCATCCGCTGCAGCACGTCTGTCCCGCGGGTTTCTCCTGCCGGCTTGAGCCTGTCGCGCATTCACGTCGTCCTGGGTTGCTCTCCATCCACACTATGCTGATTTTCGAAAAAATCAAACCACGCCGATGAATCGGCCAAGGCGAGGGCCGTGGAAGCCGATCGGTGTTCTCGTCCCGAAACGCCCTTCGGACACGCGGGGCCAGACGCTGCTGCACGTAGGCGCGTGCCGTGTCGCGAGATCATGCGTTCTTCCTCGCCAAGTTGCGCCTCGATCAGGAACAGATCGCCGGCCCGTGTTCGAGCCCGGCTTCTTACAAAATTTCGAAATTATCAATTTTAATCGAAAATGTGTTGCCTCCATCGCTCCGATGCGGTAGCAGAATTCAAACATCTTGAAGTTTGGGAGGTGAAGATGCCGCATCTGGTGCATGCGATCGGACATGTGAAAATCAACACCGCCGTGACCGAGACGGTGGTGCGGGAAGCAACCGAAATACTCGGATTGCAGGTCACCTACTCGGACGAGCGCCAGACCTGGCTAAGCTCCAACGGACGCGCGGCCGAGCTGGTGCTGCTCAGGTCGCATGAGAACTCGACACATACGATCGGGCTGGAAGCGCTCACCGTTGAAGCCGTCCGGGAAGCAGAGTCTCGGGTCGAGGGCGCCGGTTGCCGGATTCTTTCTCGCGAACCGAGCCTCGCATGCATGGCTGCGGGCGTAACTTTCGCGACGCCGGAGGGGCTGCGCTTCGAAATCCACACGCCAACGCGTGACAAGCTTTATGGACGACGGTACCCGACCCATGGAGTGGGACCGAATCGGATGGACCACCTCAACCTGACAACTCCTGATCCAGCCGCAACGCGCCGGCAGCTCGAGATCATTGGCGGCCTTCGCTTGTCGGAACGCATGGTCGACGACAGCCTGAGCTGGATGTATGGCGGCAACCGCCTGCATCACATCGTCGGTGTCGTTCGTGGCAAGGCGGGGCTGCATCACTACTCCTTCGAGTTCAAGGAGTTCAACGACTACCTGAAGCTCGGCGACCTGCTCGATCGATTTGACAAGGAGATGCTGTGGGGACCGGGCCGCCACCGGCCGGGTGACAATACCTATGCCTATTACACCGACTCCAGCGGAGCGATGATCGAATGCGCCGGCTCGATGGCGTCGATCGCGGACGACGAGGGCTTTGTTCCAAACGTCATCACCAATCTCGAGCGCCCCGGCAATGTGCGGTGCATGAATGTCTGGGGCACGCCGGCGCCGCTCGAGTGGCGCCAGCATCATTTTCCCTTCACCGCCATCAACTGACAGAAGGTCCGGCACTTCGGTCTTCGCGCGCGTGCGCGAACGCGTACGGACGGCACAGCAGTACGAGGTTATGCCAATGCAAGAGAAGCTCTCCTTCCGCTCCGACGGGCTCAAGCTTTCCGCGGTTCTCCATGTGCCGGATGCGCGAAAACCGGGCCAGCGGCTGCCTGCCTTTATCGTCCTGCACGGCTTCGTCGGATCGAAGGACAGATCCCACGCTGAGATCCAGGCGCAGATGCTCGAACAGATGGGCTACGTGGCGCTTCGTTTCGATTTCCGCTGCTGCGGCGAGAGCGAGGGCGAGCGGGCGCAAGTGCGCTGCTTCGATCAGGTGGCAGACGCCAAGAACGCACTGACGTTTCTTGCCGAAAGGGAAGAAGTCGATCCCAAGCGGATCGGCGTGGTCGGCCACAGCTTCGGTGCGGCTGTCTCGGTCTATACGGCGGGTGTGGATGACCGGTTTGCTTGCGTAATTTCGTCCTGCGGCTGGGGTGATGGCGAGCGGAAATTCCGCGGCCAGCACCCGACGCCCGAAGCCTGGGCGAAGTTCACTTCGCTTCTGGAAAAGGGCCGCAGGCACCGGCAGGAAACCGGTAAGAGCATGTGGATCTCCCGCTTCGACGCCGTCCCGATCCCCGAGCACCTGCGCAAGAATCTCTCCCCGAAGGCGATCATGGAGATTCCGGTGGAGACGGCTTGGAGCATGTACAATTTCCGCGCCGACGACGTCGTGGGAAACATCGCTCCACGTCCGATACTTTTTCTGCATACCGCCAATGACACCATCACGCCGACGGAACAGTCGATCCGCATGTTCGAAAAAGCTGGCCAGCCGGCCGAACTTATCCTGATCACCGGCACGTCCCATTTCCCGCTCGCGCCCGAGGATGCACCGCGCACAAAGTCGATCATCAAGGGGTGGCTCGACAAGTTCTTTCCCTCGCCCCTCGGAGCCTGAGCGTGGGTGTGGCGTCGGACATGGTCGCAATCGGTTCTGGCACACTCCAGGGCTTCGCGGCCGCGCTTCTCAGGGCGGGCGGATTTACGGCCGATCAGGCCGAGCAGACGGCTGCCATGCTCGTTTGGGCAGATCTGCGCGGCGCCGACTCGCACGGCGTGTTGCGGATCCCCGCTACGTCGAGATGGTGGAACTTGGGTTGATCAATCCAGCCGCTGAACCGCGCCGGATCTCAGGCAAGGGCGCGATAGCAGTAATCGACGCACAACGCGCGCCGGGCGCGGTGGGAATGAACATTGCCGCACGAACGGCAGCGCAACTCGCAGACACCCACGGCATTGGCTGGTGCGCGGTTCGCTCCATCAGCCATGCCGGTGCGATCGGTTACTACGCGCAACAGGTCGCCCAAGCGGGTAAAGTTGCCATCGTCATGACGGCTTCGAAGCCTCTGATGATTTATCATGGATCCAGGGCGGAAGGGGTCTCGACGAGATCCAATCGCGATTGCCGCGCCCACCAGCAATCCGGACCGCCCGCTGCTCCTCGACATGTCGACGGCATCGGTGGCGCTCGGGAAGATCATGGCCGCCAGGGATGCTGGTCGGGCAATTCCGGCAGGCTGGGGCGTCGATGAGAATGGGAAAGAGACGACGGACCCGCGCAAGGTGAAGGCGGTTCTGCCCATGGCCGGCCCCAAGGGGTCGGGCCTCTCCTTGATGATCGAGGTGCTCGCCAGCGTGCTGACGAGGAATCCCTGATTGCCGTTGCGCTCGCCGGAGGCGGCGATCCAGGCGGCAACGGCCTGGTCGCTGTGCTCGACCCAACGGCATTCGGCGAAGGCTTCCCTCTCGAAGTCGATCGCCTCGGCGCCGCCATCAACGGCTTGCCGCCGGCGGCCGGATCGGAACGCGTTTATCTGCCGGGCGAACGCGGTTTCGATGAGATGGAAACGCGGTCGCGCGTAGGCATACCGCTCGTGCAGGGCACTCGGTCCCGGCTGCTCGCGCTCGCCTCGAAACTGAAGGTGGTGGTGCCCGAAGGTCTGACTTAGCGAGAGAGGAGACGAGGTTGAACACGCCGTCGGGCGCGTAGTCGTAAATAGAAATCGCGCGCATCGAGTGACAAATCGCCGTTGTCGAGGTTGAAAGGGAACGCGCGGCGCTACCGCTGCGTCCTCTCGCGCCGGACACGCAGCAACCCGCCGACAACCCGATGCGCGCAGGCAGATTGCGGCGGACCCCGTTGACGCCGTCGAGCGGAGACACGACATATCCTTTACCGTCGATCCAGGTCACTGCTCCGGAGCAAGCTATGAACGCGCCGCCAAACATCGATCCCGTCAACGCGCACAGCGATGTCATGCACTGGCTGACAAACGGCACCCGCGATGAGCGCTTCATTGACAATATTTTCGCCGAGTTGTGTGTCCGGCTCCAGCAAGCTGGCATTCCCGTCAAGCGGGCGTCGCTTCATATCCTGATCCACCATCCGCAATGGCTTGGCGCCCGGATCATGTGGTCCGACGGGATGCGCGAGGCCGAGATTGCGAGAGTTGACTACGATGTCAGGGAGCGATCCGAATACATCGATAGTCCCGCCAACGAAATCCATGACGGTGCCACCGAGGTGCGCGGGAATCTCGAACGCGATCGCTCGCTGGGCCGCAAGCACGCCATCTATGACGAGATGCGGGCAAAGGGCCTGACCGACTATGTGGCGTGGCCGCTGTACCATACGCTCGGCAAGCGGCACATCGTGACTTTTGCAACCGACCGGCCCGGTGGTTTCGACGGCGCGCATGTTGCCGGCCTGTTGAAACTGTTGCCGGTGCTGGCGCTGGTCAGCGAAATCCGCGTCAAGAACCGGCTGGCGCGAACGCTGCTCGAAACCTATGTCGGGTCGCATGCCGGCGAGCTCATTCTGGCCGGCGCCACCAGGCGCGGAAGCGGGACGACGGTACGCGCCGCCATCATGATCTGCGATCTGCGTGATTTCACCCGGATCTCCGACAACTGGCCGCGCGATGACGTCATTGATCTTCTGAACGGCTATTTCGACGCGATGTCGGAGCCGATTGCGCGACATGGTGGGGAGATACTGAAATTCATCGGCGACGGTCTGCTCGCGATTTTTCCGCTCAGCCAGCCGTCGGCCTGTGTAAATTTGCTGCATGCCGTGGCCGAAGCCCGTCAGGCCATGGTTGCTCTGAACGAAAGGAACGGCGAAACCGGTCGTGCGCCGCTGAACTACGGCATTGGCGTCCACGTCGGAGACGTCATGTACGGTAATATCGGGTCCCGTACCCGGCTCGACTTCACCGTTATCGGTCCTGCGGTCAACATGGCTTCGCGTCTCGAAACCCTCACCAAACAATTGGGGAGAACGGTGCTGCTATCCCGCGCGTTCGCCGATTTCGTCGAAAGCGATTTCGAGCTCGAACGCATCGGCGAATATCCGGTGCGCGGCTTCAACGACCCAATCGAGCTGTTTGCTTATCACGGCTGAAAGCGAAATCTTCACCGATCACTTGACACTCGTCGTTGTTGTTCTCATTATGTTCTTGTCTGCAAGAACCCTCTTCGAAACGTCATGGGCAAACGGTCGGGATGGCAACGACAGCCACCATCCTCCATGCGGACCTGGATGCTTTCTATGCCTCGGTAGAGCAGCTCCTTGACCCTTCGTTGCGCGGCAAACCCATCGCCGTCGGTGGTGGAGTTGTGCTTGCAGCTTCTTACGAAGCCAAGGCCTTCGGGGTCCGCGGCGGCATGCCGGGACGGCAGGCGCGCGAACTCTGCCCGCAACTCACTTTCGTCAGTGGGCATTTCAGGGAATACCAACGGCTGGGCGACGCCGCCATCAAGGTGATCGGCGATTTCACGCCTCTCGTCGAGCGGATTTCCATCGACGAGGCTTTTGCCGACGTTGCGGGCTGCACCCATCTCTTCGGTCCGCCTGCCGAAATTGCAAGGGCGATCCGCCAACGCGTGCGCATGGAGCTTGGCCTTCCGATCTCGGTCGGTGTAGCGCGCACCAAGCATCTGGCAAAAATTGCCTCGCAGGTGGCCAAGCCCGACGGACTGGTGGTTGTCGATCCCGACACCGAGCTGAAATTCCTTCACCGCCTGCCCGTCGAGCTGATGTGGGGAGTGGGACCTGTCACCAGGGCGCGGCTCGCCGAGATCGGTGTACTAACGATCAGGCAGCTGGCAAAGACACCGGGATGGTCGCTCGAGCGGTTGCTCGGTCCCGCGGCAGGAGGAAACTCGCAGCGCTGGCGTGGAATCGCGATCCACGGGAAATCAAGGCTCACCGCCGGGCGCAATCGGCGGGAGCGCAATCGGCGATTGGCAGGAAGCCCGCCGAAGAGTGCGTTTTTCGACCCGCCCTGTTTCACCTTGCGGACCGCATCGGCAGCCGGCTCCGCGCCAAGTCCAGGCCCGGCCGAACCGTGACGGTCCGCGTTCGTTTCGCCAACCTGCACTCAGTCACGCGCTCGGTAACGCTCGACGCACCAATCTGCGCGACCGTGATCCTCGCCGAGATTGCCGAGGATCTGGTGCGCGCGGTCCTCGCAGAACACCCGGATGAAAAGACCATCTCGCTCCTGGCGATCTCCGTGTCGCATCTCGAAGAGCACTGGGATCTGGAGCTTGAACTTCCGCTGGGACTTCCAGATGAACGCCGCTGCCCCGGCACCAGAATAGGCATGGCACGATGGGCGGCCGACCGTGCCGTCGATAAGATCCGCGATCGCTTCGGATGGGATGCTATTGGATACGGCTCGGCGGCGCTGGGCATGTCTCGTTCCGTTCCCGACGCGTTTCGCGAGCTCGCCGAAAAAGACCTGTGACAGCAGACGTGGTCGGCACACGAAGGCAGCTAAGGACCACAGAAGTACTCCACAGCTAAAAGCGTTCCGTTCTCGAATTCGAAAAGCGATCAGAAGCGAAATGAGTTTGGGACAGTGCGGCTGTCGGATTACTCCGCTTGCGGCCATGGAAATTTGAGCGTTGAATTCGTCGCGTCATGCGCGGCTGCGATGCAATTTCTGAGCGAGACCGGTCGGTGTGACGAGCCGGCCCGGTAACCGCTGTGAAGTAGCCAGACGCACGCAGCCTCCATGCGGCAACGACCGGCATGCGCCTCGATCATCAACAAGGGAGGATAACAATGAGCACTTGGCTTAGTGAACGAGAGCAGCGCCTCGTCGCGGGTGCCGAGGCGGCATCGGCGGCAACGCCGATCCCCACCCAGATTGTTTCCAACGGCGAGTATCTCCCGCCCCCGCAGAGCACTACACAGAAGAAGGTCGAGGCGCGGATCAACGAGCTCGCCGACCTCAACGGCAAGCACCTCGGCTTGAGCCGCAGGCAGTTCCTGCACACGAGCTGCGGCATGGCGGCGGCATTCCTCGCCATGAACGACATCTACGGCAATGTTTTCCAGGTCGCGGCTGCAGAGGCCCGCGAGCCCGAGCTGATGCTGGCGCGCGCGCAAGGCCTCGCCGGCCAGTTCATCTTCGACGTCCAGACCCATTTCGTGCGCGACGACTTCGATCACAAGGAGCTCTTGGGTCTGGCGGACTTTGCGAGCCAGCACTGGAACCCGAAGATGAAGGAGGAGGGCGTCTCCTCGCTCGCCCGCTACAAGTTCCAGAACTATGTGAAAGAGATCTACTATGACAGCGACACCAACATGGCGCTCTTGAGCGGCGCGCCGTTCGACGATCCGAGCTGGTGGCTTCTGTCCAACGAGCAGATCGTCAAGGCCCGCGAACTCATCAACGACTTCGCGGGCTCGCGCCGCCTGCTGGCACACAGCGTCATCACCCCCAAGCAGCCCGGCTGGATGGAGGAGGTCGACAAGGCGATCGAGGTCTACAAGCCCGATTCCTGGAAGTCCTACACGATCGGCGATCCGCTGGCGCCCTCCAAGTTTCCGTGGCGGCTCGACGACGAGCAGGTGATGTATCCGTTCTACGAAAAAGCCGTGAAGGCCGGCATCAACACGCTGTGCATCCACAAGGGGCTGCTGCCGCCCGATTACGAAAAGTCGTTCGCCGGCGTGTGGGAATACGCAACCGCGTGGGACATCGGAAAGGCGGCGAAGGACTGGCCGCAGATGAACTTCGTGATCTATCACTCGGCGCTGCGGGCGTTCCTCGAGCTGCCGGACAAGGCCTGGGCCGAGTTCGAGCAGACCGGCCGCATCCAGTGGGCCACGGATCTCGCGGAAATCCCGCAGAAGTTCGGTGTCACCAACGTCTATGCCGAGCTCGGCACGTCCTTTGCCAACTCGGCGGTGGCGCATCCGAAGTTCTGCGCCGCGCTGGTCGGCACGCTGATCAAGGGCATGGGGGTCGATCACGTGATGTGGGGTACAGACTCGGTCTGGTACGGCTCACCGCAGTGGCAGATCGAAGCGCTGCGACGTCTCGAAATTCCGGTGGACATGCAGAAGAAATACGGGTTTGCGCCGCTCGGCGACGCCAATAGCGTCACCAAGCAGCTGATCTTCGGCGGCAACGCCACCAAGTTCTACAAGATCAGGCTGAAAGCGGCTGAGAACACCAGGATGCCGGCCTTTTCCGCGGACCGTCTCGCTTCGCTCAAGAACGAGTATGCGCTGGCGGCCAACGAGCCCTCGAACCTGCGCTACGGTTACGTTCGCGCTGCGTAAATCTCCAACGGCCGCGCCGGCGGAGCGGGCAAGCTTCGCGGGCGCGGTCGACGCGCCGGCTTTGGCGAGCCGGACGTCATGTCTCGATCGTGCCAAACCCGACCTTGCGGGAATGGCCGCTTCTGTGAAGGTTTTCGGATGCCGGCCCCATGACGGTGGTGCCGCGGGCGCGGGGCCGGCGTCCGCAAACCTCCAAGGGAGGCGGACTCTCGTCTCTACCATTGAATGCAACTATCGTTGGAACGCGGGATGGCTCAGCGTCTCGATGAAGCGCCTCGCCAGCCGAGTCTCTTCGACAGCGCCCCGCAGAGCGTCAGGACTTCAGGATGAAGTTCCTTAAGCTTCTGACGTGTCGTTCGAATCCGCGGTCCGACAACGTATAGTGAGCCGACTACGCGTCCCGAATAGGCGAATACCGGTGCTGCGATGCACCGAGTACCCTCGATATGCTCTTCGTCGTCATAGGCGTTCGCTCGTCAGCCTCGGGGAAGCTGCACGCCGCACTGGTTTGCATCGCAGCACGACGCACCACCTGCTCCAGTCTCTCGTTGGGGTCGCCGCGATCGTCTCGAGCACCTGCAATCCACGCTCGAGTGATTGGTGAGTACTCCCCGGCGGCGGTTCTTCAGCCGCGGACGATACTCTGGTCCGTATCTTTCTCGCAGCATCGACGGGCCGTGGAACGGACCTTGCCTTGGCGGAATTTACCCTCGCGGCGGCCATCGCTCTGTTTCACTGTATGAGAAAGCAAAGTCTACCTGGTTTCATTTGGTATAGCATCGGCCTCGGCGGCAAACCATCGGCAGAATGGCCGCCGCAAGAAAAACACCCGGGCACGGGGCGGTACGCCGGCACGAAGCCGCAGGGAGGATGTGATGAAGAATCTGGCTGTGATCGCGTGCGCTGCGCTCGGCCTGTGGACGCTCGACTGTTCGAAGGTTTCGGCTCAGGCACCGAAAACATTCACGCTGAAATTCAATCACGTGCTTGGCCCGAAGGAGCCGTACCACGACGGCTTCCTGAAGTGGGCCAAAGCCGTCGAGCAGCGCACCAATGGCGGTCTCAAGATCGATGTCTTCCATTCCGCGCAACTGGGTCTCGAGGAAGATATCATCGAGCAGATCAGGCAGGGAGCCAATATCGGCCAGAACACCGACGCCGCGCGTATGGGAAACTACGTTCCCGGCATCGCCGTGATGAACGGACCTTATTTCGCCGAGACGCTGGAAGAGGTTGCCAAGCTGCGCAAAGCGCCGACCGTCGCAAAATGGCAGGAAGAACTCGCGACCAAGTTCGGACTCAAGGTGGTGTCTTTCAACTGGGTGCAAGGCTATCGACATTTCTTTACGAACAAGCCGATAAAGACGCCGGAAGATCTGAATGGCCTGCGCATCCGGACGCCGCCGGCGCCAATCTGGCAAGAGTCGATACGCGCGCTTGGCGCCGTGCCGGTAGCGATGGCATTCGGCGAGATGTACCCGGGACTGCAGCAGCGGGCGATCGATGGAGTCGAACTGGTTTACAACAACATTCCGGGCGGCCGCTTCTACGAGGTGCTTAAAGTCGCGAATGAGACAAGGCACATCATGCTGATCAACTTCGAAGTCGTCAGCACCAAATGGTTCGACAGCCTGCCGAAGGAGTATCAAGATGCGCTGGTGGAAGAGGCCGATCGAGCCGGAGAGGAGACGTCGCGTCAGATCTTGAGGCTGGAAGCCGAAGTCGAGCAGCAATTGAAGTCTCGCGGCATGACGATCAACAAGGATGTCGATCTCGCCGCTTTCCGGAAAGCCGGCGACAAAGCGTTCGAGGTCCTGAAGATCACTGACGCTAAGAACGCGGTGCATAAGGAAATCGGCAAGTAGGTTCCGCTGAATGCAGAAAATATACGAGCGTGTATGCGCCGCCGAGGCGTGGATCGCCTCCGCATTTCTCATCGTGATGGTAATCCTGATCTTTCTTGGCGGCGTCATGCGGATGCTGGGCCATCCGATCAACTGGTCGACGGATGTTTCGACCGCCCTGTTCGCTTGGGCCTGCTTTCTGTGCGCCGACATCGCCTGGCGAAAGAATAGCATGATGGCCATCGAAGTTTTCACCAATCGCCTGCCGGACAAGCTCCAGACGGCCCTCCGTATGGTGAACTACGCATTGATCACCGCGTTCCTGTTTTACCTCCTCGTGATGGGCGCCTATTTATCGTGGATCAGCCGGGTACGCAGCTTCCAGGGCATTCCGGAAGTCAGCTACTCCTGGGTCACAATGAGCTTGCCGGTCGGCGCGGCGCTGCTGATCGTGACAACCGCGCTCAAGGTCCGCGGAGAACTCCGGGACGAGCGCGCCGAAAGTCGCGCCGTCGACGTCATATGATCCGACGCGCATAGCCATGTTGATCGTACTCATTGCGTTTGCGATACTGATGCTGATCGGAATGCCGGTTGCCTTCGCGATTGGAATTGCCGGCGCGCTGTTCTTCATCCAGCATCCGGAACTGCCGACAACAATCCCGATACAGGTAACGGTAACACAGACGCAGAATTTCGCGCTGCTTGCGGTTCCGCTGTTTATCCTCGCCGGCAATCTTCTCAACAACTCCGGCATCACGACCAACCTGCTCAAGCTGGCCACGGTACTGACAGGAAGAATGCACGGCAGTCTGGCGCAGACCTCTATTGCATTCTCAACGCTGATGAGCGGGGTGACGGGGTCCTCGATAGCCGACGCCGCCATGAATGCCCGCATCATTGGTTTGCAGATGCTCAAGCGCGGTTATGCCCGCGGCTATGCGGCCGGCGTGATTTCGTACGGTTCTCTGCTGGCGCCAATCATTCCCCCCGGGATTGGTTTCATATTGTATGGCACGGTCGGCCAGGTCTCGATCGGACGGCTGTTTGCCGCCGGCATTATTCCGGGCCTCATGCTGTGGGCAGCTCTCGCCGTTGCGATAGCCACCACCGCCCGCCGCCGCGGCTACGGGCCGGAACGCGAGACGCGGGCGGCTGCGCGTGAAATCCTGCTGGCGTCGTGGGGTGGCACCTGGGCGATCCTGTTTCCCATCATGCTGTTGGCGGGATTGCGTTACGGCATCTTCACGCCATCGGAGATTGGAGCCTTCGCGGTCATCTATGCGGTAGCGGTGGGGTTCTTCGCTTACCGGATGCTGACGTTCGCGGGTTTCCGCGAAGCCATCGAAGGCAGTCTGGTCGATATCGGGGCCGTGATGTTCCTGCTCGCGCTCTCAGCGATCTTTGGTTACGGCATCGTATTCGAGCGAATACCCGAGGTGATCTCGGATTCGATGCTGGGCATGACGGACAACGCGCACATTGTAATGGTACTCATCGTGCTCTTTATCCTGATCGCCGGCACCTTCATGGACGGCTCGGTGCTCATCATCATGCTGACGCCCATCTTCCTTCCCCTGGTGACGAAGTACGGAATTGATCCAGTCCATTTCGGACTGGTGTTTATCATTGCTGCCACGATCGGAAACTACACGCCGCCCATCGGCGCCGCCATGTTCGTCGCCTGCCAGGTACTGCGTTGTCCGATCAGCGAGTACACCCGGGACTCGACGCCGTTCTTGATCGCCGTCACCGTGGTGACCTTGGTACTGATCTTTGTCCCCTCAGTGGTCTTGCTTGTCCCTGATATGATCTTCGGTGCCGATTTGCGATGAGATCGAAAGGACGGCGCTCCTGGCGCAAGGCGGACACTGCAAACATCGGCTGCGTCCAGTGCGGAGGTGCTATGAGATCGCAATGATCTTGAGCTCTTGACCGGATGTGCCGACGACATCCCCCACAGCTTTGCCCATCAGAGACCTTGCCACCGGGGACACGAAGGAAATGGAGCCGGCCTTGGGGTCCGCTTCGTCCTCTCCCACGATATGATATTTCTGCACGCGCCCATCGTCGCGCCTGAAGGTCACGGTGCTGCCAAAGGCGACAGTGTCGGTTGAGGCAGGATTGGGGATGACCTGAGCCGTCCGAACTCTCGCCGCGTAGTAGCGCACATCACGCAAGGGGTTGCTGCTTGTCGCCGCCGTTCGTTCACGTCTTCGATCTTCTGCGCCGTCTCGTACGCTTCGCGAGCCTGGTCGAGCTGAAATTCCAGAGCCTTTAATCCCGCTTCCGTAACAAGGTTCGGATGAGGTGAAACCGGGCGATCGGGAAGCAAAGTCTCCGACGCCGTTTCGGCACTGTCTTCCTTGGTGAAGGCAACGCTCAAGCTCAGAACTCCTTGTTAAGCGAGATATGCAAAAACCGGTCGGTGACAAGCGCGCGGGCTCGTCAAAGGAACTGTAGCGCAACGCTCGGCGACTTCAGCGTATCATATACAGCAGAGCGAGATGGGCACCACTATCGCGCGCTCGACCGTCGCATCAAGGAGCCGAGTTGCTGCAGCCTTGCTCCGCCGGCGCTTCCTCGGCGTTGGGATCGCCCGGTGCCGTCGCCCAGGCCAGTTCGACGAGCGTCACGATCCGCCGACCGGCACCGTCAAGCTGGCAAACGATGAGGCCCTGCTCCTCGATGTAGGTCAAAAGACGCCGGGCGCGGCGCAACGAATGTGAGCCATAGGCGCGGGCAATCGCTGCATCGCCTGGGCAGGGCCAACCTTCCTTCGCGGCGCGGGCGATCATCATGAAGACGCCCTGCATATCCTCCGGCAGGAGTGAGGCGCGAACCGAGACATCCTGCCACCCGTCATCCTCTGCCATATCGGAGCCAAGCCCGGCGCGGGCGCGCGTCAGCATGCGACGGAAGTCACCCAGGTCAGGCACGGCCGAACCGAGGCCCTCTATTCGGCAGCGGACCACGAACTCCTGATAGAGGACGCCGATGGCACGGAATCCCGCGTCGGGCTCCGCCATGACGGCGCGCAGAATACGGTCCACGCGCTCACGCCGCGCCGCCAGCTCCTCTGCGCTGAGTGGCTGCTCCACCGCTTCGGGACGGATCTCCAGCGCCGCTGACTTCGCCGCCATGAGCTGGCCGAGGAGGTCTGGCGGCGACCGGCGCTGGGGCCGATTATTCTCGGGCGGCGGCGCTGCCAGGATGATGGCGCGTGCGTCCGGTGTCGCTTCCGGCAGCGGCATCAGGCGCGGGGTCGCGTTGCGCGGCGTGGTGTCCGTCGGGCCAATGCGCAGCCCCAGCGGACGGCGGGAGAGGGCCGGTCCCAGCGCCATGAATTGCCCGCGCTCCAGATCCCGGAAGGCCTCTGCCTGTCGCCGTTCCATGCCCAGAAGGTCGGCGGCGCGCGCCATGTCGATATCCAGAAAGGTTCGGCCCATGAGGAAATTGGAGGCCTCGGCCGCGACGTTCTTGGCGAGCTTCGCCAGTCGCTGGGTGGCGATGATCCCCGCGAGCCCGCGTTTGCGACCACGGCACATCAGATTCGTCATGGCGCCGAGCGAGAGTTTGCGCGCCTCGTCCGAAACCTCGCCGGCGACGGCCGGCGCGAAGAGCTGCGCCTCATCCACCACCACCAGCATCGGATACCAGTGGTCGCGGGCGACCTCGAAAAGCCCGCCGAGGAAGGCGGCGGCGCGCCGCATCTGGTTCTCGGCGTCGAGCCCCTCAAGATTGAGCACCGTGGAGACGCGATGGATGCGCGCTCGCTCGCCGGCGACCTGCAGGCCCCGCTCGGTATGGTCCTCGGCCTCGATCAGCAGGTGGCCGAAACGGTCGGCAAGCGCCACGAAGTCGCCTTCGGGGTCGATGATGGTCTGCTGCACCCAGGGGCGCTCTGTTCCAGCAGCCGGCGCAGCAGATGGGATTTGCCGGAGCCCGAATTGCCCTGCACCAGCAGGCGGGTCGCCAGCAGTTCCTCGAGGTCCAGAGTCGCCGGGGCGCCGGCCGTCGTGTGTCCCATCTCGATCGCAACGGTCATGGCTCGACTCAAAGTCCCCTTGGCGGACGCGGGGCTTAACAACCTGATCGCAGCCCGTCGAGCGCCCATGGCCGCTCACTCCGTGTTCTCCACGGCTGGTCGAACGCCATCAGCCCAGATGGATACCAGCCTTGGCACACTTCGCGCACGGGGCGGCTGCCGAGGTTGTGGACGAAGGTTGTCGGCGATTTTCACCAACACGGGGTCCGTCAGCGCGAGAACACATTCTTCAACTGCACCAGGAATGTCACTAGCCACGCGCACGCATACATGCCCGCGAGACCAAGCGCCGTTCTGCGATCCATCAAGGACAGGTTTGTCCACCACCATATCCGGTAAAGCCATATTCCTGTCGTGGCTATGCCAAGCAAGCAGACCAGCACCTTGAGAAAGGACGAGTTCGCGACACCTAAAGCGCCAAACAAAAGCGTTGCTGGAATGAGAAACATCGTGCAGGCGGATATCAAGGTCTCGTTCATGGCTCCTCAAGACAGCTACGAATCGCAGGCTACATACGCAGTTTGCAGCAACCTGTATCCTTCTGGAAGGGACGCCGATGCGACTGATGCCTCGGCTTGCGCCGCCCACGATTGCGATTACGTCGAGCGACAGTCAGGGGAACACCAGTCGAGGGCGTTCGAAAGGCGCGCAATTCTTTTACGCCCATTCCGACCCCTTCCTGCGCCTCGGATTGAACGGTATCACGAAGTCGCTTGCCTGACGCCTCGCCAAGCTGACGACTTTGCCTGCCGAGAGGGCGGGGGAAGAATGTCGCGTCAGGATTTTCGATGCTTCGCGTTCACCGCGATCGCCGCCGCGGCGGTGCGGTTCTCGACGCCGAGTTTCGAGTAGATCTGCTCGAGGTGCTTGTCGACGGTGCGCGGGCTCAAGCCCAGAATTTGCGCGATGTCGCGGTTGGTCTTGCCCTTCGATAGCCACGACAGTACTTCGCCCTCGCGCGTCGTCAGGCCAAGCTCGCTGGAGAATTCCGCCGGTGCGTCCGCGCCGGAATCTTTGCAAGCCGCAGCAGGAATTCGTTGCTACCCAGTCTGCCCATATATTGCAGCCGGAGCTGTTCGTTGCCGGGAAGCGCGGTCATGATCGCAGCTTTCGACCCGGCCTTGCCCTTGCGGGCCTGGTCCAGCCATTGCGGGATCGGCTCCGGCAGCACGACATCGTCGTCGCTGTCAGGGCTAAGCGCATCCGACAGCAGTTTCTGCGCCTGCGGCGTCGCCCACATGATCTTGCCCTCGCCGTTGACGGCCAGCAGATAACGGCCGGAGACGTCGAGGGCTGCGCGCGCGCTCTGGGTCAGCCGCGCATTGGCGAGGTGG
This sequence comes from Bradyrhizobium sp. RDT10, assembly GCA_044772375.2. Classification (GTDB taxonomy): domain Bacteria; phylum Pseudomonadota; class Alphaproteobacteria; order Rhizobiales; family Xanthobacteraceae; genus Bradyrhizobium. The sequence goes on along the minus strand of CP187939.1, from coordinate 4,705,963 downwards.
ACGCGGATGCGCGCCAGCATCTCCTCGACCGCAATGGGCTTGGTGACGTAGTCGACGCCGCCGGCCTCCAGGCCGCGCACGATATGCTCGGTTTCGGCCAGCCCCGTCATGAAGATGATAGGAACGTGGTCGAGGCCGGCGTCGCGCTTCAGCCGCCTGCAGGTTTCAAAACCGTCCAACCCGGGCATGACCGCGTCGAGCAGTACGATGTCGGGCGTGATCTGGTCGACGATCCGCATCGCCGCCGCACCGTCGAGCGCGACCATGACCGTCATGCCGGCGCCGTCGAGCGCGTCGGTGAGCAGCCGCAGCGTCTCCGGCGAGTCATCGACGACGAGGGCGATGTCGCGCTTTTGGATTCAGTGATCATAGCTGTGCAGTGTTTTCAGGGTCGCCATGTACTGATCGAGATCGAAGCGGTCGACCAGCGTGCGCATTTGCGACACGAAGTCGGCATGTTCAGGATAGTCGTTGCCGATTTCGTCCAGCTTGACCTGGATCGCGCGGATGTAGCCGAGTTGCCCGAGGCCGATCAGTTCCTCGACATATTTCACCGGTGGCCGCGAACCCGTCTCCGGCTTCCAGCGCGGCTGGGGTATTTGCTCGGCCTCGTACTGCCATTCGATCTTGAGCAATTGCCGGATCGTCTCCACCAGCTTGGGGATATCTATCGGCTTCATCAGGTAACCGTCATGAAACGGCTGCGCCAGCGGCGCGCCATGCGCCTCCAGCGCGCTCGCCGACACCATCAGGATGCGGGCCTGATGATGGCCGCTCGCGCGCAACGTTTCCGCCACCGTCCAGCCGTCCATGCCCGCCATCGAGATATCCAGCAGGAACAGATCGGGTCGGCAGTGTTGCGCCAGTGCGAGGCAGCCGGGTCCATCGGGCGCGCTCAGCAGGATAAAGCCCAGCGGCGCCAGCACCTCGCGCAGCAGGTCGCGGTGGGTCGGATCGTCGTCGGTAATGAGGATCGTCTTGCGCGGGCCGTGATAGCCGAAGATCGGCGCTTCGACTGGCGCGATCCGCGTCGGATTGGTGACCTCCGACAGCAGGATCTTGACGCGGAAAATGCTGCCTTTGCCGACCTCGCTCGTCACCTTGATGTCGCCGCCCATCACGCCGGCGAGCAGCCGGCTGATGGTCAGCCCGAGGCCGGTGCCGGTCTGCGGCTGCGAAACGCCGAGCGCACCGCGCTCGAACGGTGCGAAGATGCGTTCGAGATCATCTGGCTGGATGCCGGGACCGGTGTCGATCACTTCGAACTCCGCGACCGGGCTGCGATAATGCACGACGAATTGCACGCTGCCGGTCTGCGTGAACTTCAGCGCATTCGACAGCAGGTTGATCAGAACCTGGCGCAGGCGCTTTTCATCGGCATACACGACGACGGGCAGTACTGAAGGCCGCTTGAAGACGAAGTCGATGCCCTTGGCGGCAGCCTGGACGCGAAACATCCCGACGAGCTGGTCGAGGAATTCGCTCAGGCGCACCTCGTCGCGCGATAAATAAAGCCGGCCCGCCTCGATCTTGGAAATGTCCAAAATGCCGTCGATCAGCCCCGACAGATGGTCGGCGCTGCGCCGGACCACGCGCACCTGGTCGCGCGGCTTGGTATTGAGGCTGGAATCCTGTTCCAGCAGTTGCGCATAGCCGGAGATGGCGTTGAGCGGCGAGCGCAGTTCGTGGCTCAGGCCCACAACATAGCGGCTCTTGGCGAGGTTGGCGGATTCAGCCACTTCCTTGGCGCGCTGCAGCTCGGCATCGGTGCGCTTGTGCGCGTCGATTTCCTGGATCAGTAGCGCGGTCTGCCGCCGCGTCTCGGCTTCCGCCGCACGGCGGCTCTGTTGCGCCAGCACGAACAGCCATGCCACCACGCCGATGATGATGGTGAGCGCGAAGAATACCTTCCAGAGCACGTCGGATAGCGCAAAACCGTCGACCGGAATCGTTGCGGACGTCTGCAGATAGATCAGCCCGAGCGTCAGGCCAACGAGGCCTGCGGACACCGCGAACACGCCGAGATAACGTCCGAACTGCGAGTTGATCCGGGCATAGATCGGCTCCGGCAACAGCTTGCCGAGCGCCTCCGACACTTGTGCGCCGGCGCGCGCGTGCGGCTTGCAGAGATCGTGGCAGCGCGCGTCGAGAGAACAGCAAAGCGAACAGATCGGACCGGCATAGGCCGGGCAGGAAGCCATGTCCTCCGGCTCGAACGAATGCTCGCAGATACAGCACTGGATCGCCTCCAGGTTTTGCCAGCTCCGCTTGGGCTTGCGTGCGATGTAATATTTGCCGTCGGTCGCCCATGCGATCAGGGTGCGGTGACGAAGGCGGCCGCCAGCGCCACGAAGGCCGAGAGCGCCTTCGCCGTCGGACCGAACAGGCCGTAGAACGCTGAGATCGAGACGATGGTTGCGATCGTCATGGCGCCGACGCCGACCGGGTTGATGTCGTAGAGATGCGCGCGCTTGAACTCGATGTGCTGCGGGCGCAGGCCGAGCGGCTTGTTGATGACGAGATCGGCGACCAGCGCGCCGACCCAGGCAATCGCGACGTTGGAGTAAAGCGCCAGCGTCTGCTCCAGCGCCTTGTAGACGCCGATTTCCATCAGCAGCAGCGCCACCATCACGTTGAACACCAGCCAGACCACACGGCCGGGATGGCTGTGCGTCAGCCGCGAGAAGAAGTTCGACCACGCGATCGAGCCGGCATAGGCGTTGGTGACGTTGATCTTGATCTGCGAGAGAATGACGAAGGTGCCGGTCAGCGCCAGCGTCAGGTCGGGCTGCGACAGCACGTAACGAAATGCTTCGAGATACATATGCGCGGGCTCGGCGGCGTGCTCGTTGGAGACGCCGTGGCTGAGCGCGAAGTAGGCGAGGAACGAGCCCAGCAATAACTTGAGCGCACCAAAGATGATCCAGCCGGGGCCGGCGCTGAGCAGGGCGATCCACCATGACGTGCGCGAGGTTCGGCGATCGCGCGGCAGGAACCGCAGGAAGTCGACCTGTTCGCCGATCTGCGCCACCAGCGAAAACACCACTGAGGCTGCGGTGCCGAACAGCAGCAGGTCGAGATGGCCGCTCGGGTCGCCATGTTCGCCGGCGAATTTGCGCCATTCCGTGAACGAATGCGGATTGGCCCAGGCGATCGCCACGAAAGGAAGGATGTGGAGGACGACCCAGAGCGGCTGCGTCCACAGTTGGAAGCGGCTGATCAAGGTGATGCCGTAGGTCACCACGGGAATGATGACGACGGCGCTGATGAGATAGCCGATCGGGCGCGGAATGCCGAAGCACATCTCCAGCGCGGCTGCCATGATGACCGCTTCGAGCGCGAAGAAGATGAAGGTGAAGGAGGCGTAGATCAGCGAGGTGATGGTCGAGCCGATATAGCCGAAGCCGGCGCCGCGGGTCAGCAGGTCGATATCGATGCCGCATTTCGCGGCATGGTAGGCAATCGGCAGGCCGCAAAAGAAGATGATGACGCTGACGACCAGGATAGCGGCGGTGGCGTTGGCTGCGCCGTACTTCAGCGTAATCGTGCCGCCGATCGCCTCCAGCGCTAGAAAGAGATGGCGCCAAGCGCCGTATTGGCGACGCGGGCGGCCGACCATCGCCGGGCGCTCTTGGCAGTGAAGCGCAGCGCATAGTCTTCCAGGGTCTGGTTCGCAACCCATTGATTATATTGGCGCCTGACGCGGTCAATCCGCTGCCGCCCTGCCACTGTGATGCTCCTGACCCGCTTCGCCGACCCCGCATAGCCAGCAAACTCCGTACCAGAAACCTACGTCGCTATTTTGCGGTGCAGTATACGCAATCCCACGTATCTGTGCAGTGCACAAATCCGGGTCATCCTCGCCTGACCAATAAGCGTTCTCGAACCAAAAATGGGGTGCTCATGTCAGACGAAACAAACAAGGGCCTGCAGTCTCCGCTTCGCCGCAAACTGCTGATGGGCGCGGCGGCACTGCCGTTCATTTCGATGCTTCCCCGGCCGTCATTCGGAGCCGGCCCCGCGACCTCCGTGGTCAACACTACGGGCCTCGCGGTCACCGATACGGAAGTTACCGTCGGCATCCTGCACTCGGCCACCGGCACGATGGCGATTTCGGAAACCGGTTCGATCCAGGCCGAAAAGCTCGCGATCGAACAGATCAACGCCGCTGGCGGCGTGCTCGGACGCAAGATCAAATTCATCCAGGAAGACGGCGCCAGCGACTGGCCGACATTTGCGGAAAAGGCCAAGAAGCTTCTCGTCAACGACAAGGTCGCGGCGATCATGGGCTGCTGGACCTCGGCATCGCGCAAGGCGGTGCTGCCGGTCGTCGAGCAGTACAACGGCATGCTCTATTACCCGACCTTCTATGAAGGCCTCGAGCAGTCCAAGAACGTCATCTACACCGGCCAGGAGGCAACCCAGCAGATTCTCGCCGGGCTGAACTGGATCGCCAAGGAGAAGGGCGCCAAATCGTTCTTCTTCATCGGTTCTGATTACATCTGGCCGCGCACCTCGAACAAGATCGCGCGCAAGCACGTCGAGAACGTGCTGAAGGGCAAGGTCGTCGGCGAGGAATATTATGCGCTCGGCAGCACCCAGTTCAATTCGGTGATCAACAAGATCAAGCTGACCAAGCCCGACGTGATCTTCACCGACGTGGTCGGCGGTTCGAACGTCGCCTTCTACAAGCAGCTCAAGGCGGCCGGCGTCGACCTGTCGAAGCAGGCGCTGCTCACGATCTCGGTCACCGAGGACGAAATCGACGGCATCGGCGGCGAAAACATCGCGGGCGCCTATGCCTGCATGAAGTACTTCCAGTCGCTCGACAATGCCAACAACAAGGCGTTCGTTCCCGCCTTCAAGAAGGCGTGGGGCGAGAAGACCGTGATCGGCGACGTGACGCAGGCCGGCTATCTCGGCCCATGGCTGTGGAAGTTGACGGTCGAGAAGGCCGGCAGCTTCGACGTCGACAAGATCGCAGCCGCCTCGCCCGGCGTCGAATTCAAGGAAGCGCCCGAAGGCTATGTGCGCATCCATGAAAACCATCACCTCTGGTCGAAGACCCGCGTCGGCAAGGCCAAGCTCGATGGCCAGTTCGAGCTGATCTTCGAGACCGCCGATCTGGTCGAGCCCGATCCGTTCCCGAAGGGCTACCAGTAAGCGCGCGAAACCTCCCGCAGCTTTCCCGAGCTCCCTGGCGTGGACCGTCAATCCGCGCTTCACGACCCCGCGTCGCGACTTGGCTCGCGACGCGGGACCTTATCCCTCGACGGAGAAGTCAGATGTTCGGCGACTATTCGATTGGCGATCTGGGCTCCATCTTCGTCATGCAGGGCTTTGCGGGCCTGATCCTGTTTTCCGTCTACGTGCTGATGGCGCTCGGCCTTGCGATCATCTTCGGCCAGATGGGCGTCATCAACATGGCGCACGGCGAGTTCATGATCCTGGGGGCCTACGTCACCTGGATGACGTCGAACCTGTTCCAGTCCTATCTGCCATCGCTGTTCTCAGGATATTTTTTCCTCGCGATGATCCTGGCCTTCATTGCCTCCGGCGCATTGGGGATGCTGGTCGAGTGGGCGCTGATCCGCCATCTCTACAAGCGTCCGCTGGATACGCTGCTCGCCACCTGGGGCTTGAGCCTGATTCTTCAGCAGACCTATCGCTCGGTATTCGGACCGCGCGAGGTCGGCGTCGAGCTGCCGCAGTGGATGCTGGGCTCTCTCAAGGTGACCGACAGCATCGAGGTGCCGATCAACGGCATCTTCGTGATGGGTCTCACCGTCCTGATCACATGTGCGGTCGCCTATGTCATGTACAAGTCGCGCTGGGGCCGGCAGGTCCGCGCGGTCGTGCAGAACCGGATCATGGCCGGCGCCGTCGGCATCAATACCGCAAGAGTGGATCGCTACACCTACGCGCTCGGCTGCGGGATCGCCGGCATCGCCGGAAGCGCGTTCACCATGATCGGCTCGACCGGACCGACCTCGGGCCAACTCTACATCGTCGACACGTTCCTGGTGGTCGTGTTCGGCGGCGCCGCCAGCCTGCTCGGCACCATCGCTTCCGCCTTCTCGATCTCGCAGACCCAGTCGACGCTCGAGTTCTTCATGTCGGGCTCGATGGCCAAGGTGCTCACGCTTCTCGCCGTCGTCGGAATTCTGATGCTGCGGCCGCAGGGTCTGTTCGCCCTCAAGGTCCGCAAATAACGAAAGCAGGCACGGTCATGATCATCACCTCACGCTTCTTCAATCGATCCGAGCTCATCGGCTTCATTGTGCTGGCCCTGGTCCTGTTCGTGATCTTGCCGCTGTCGCTGGATGTGTTCCGCCTTAACCTGGTCGCGAAATATCTGACCTATGCCTTTGTCGCCATCGGCCTCGTGCTGTGCTGGGGATATGGCGGCATCCTGAGTCTGGGGCAGGGCGTGTTCTTCGGCCTCGGCGGCTATTGCATGGCGATGTTCCTCAAGCTGGAAGCCTCCAGCGTCGAGAACACCAAGATCCAGTCCACGCCCGGCATTCCGGATTTCATGGATTGGAATCAGATCACCTCGCTGCCGCTGTTCTGGCAGCCGTTCCACAGTCTCACCTTTACCATCGCTGCAATCATCCTGGTGCCTGGCCTGTTCGCCCTGATCATCGGCACGGCGATGTTCAAGCGCCGCGTCGGCGGCACTTATTTCGCGATCATCACCCAGGCCGTCGCCGCCATCCTGACCATTCTGATTGTCGGGCAGCAGGGTTACACCGGCGGTATCAACGGCATGACCGACCTGCGTACACTGAAGGGATGGGACATCAGGCCGGACCATGCCAAGGTCATTCTTTACTTCTTTGAAGTGTTCCTGCTGTTCGCCTGCATCGGCATCGCGCAATTCATCAGGCTGACAAAGCTTGGCCGTATCCTGGTGGCGATGCGTGAACAGGAAGATCGCGTCCGCTTCTCCGGCTACAGCGTCGCCAACTTCAAGATCTTTGCCTTCTGCATGGCGGCGATCTTCGCCGCGATCGGCGGCGCCATGTTTGCACTCAATGTCGGTTTCATGTCGCCGTCCTTTGTCGGCATCGTGCCGTCGATCGAAATGGTGATCTACACCGCCGTCGGCGGACGGATGTCGATCTTCGGCGCGGTGTGGGGCTCGCTGCTGGTCAATTTTGCCAAGACCAGCCTTTCGGAATCCTTCCCGCAGCTCTGGCTGTTCGGCCTCGGCGCGCTGTTCATCGCGGTCGTGCTGGCCTTCCCGAACGGCTCGTCCGGCATCTGGGCGGACTACGTTCAGCCGCGTATCGACCGGCTGCTGGCATCGCGCAAATCAAAGTCGGGCGCGTGGACCGGCAATTCCGTCGCCGACGGCGCGCCGGCAGAATGAGGAGAACATCATGCTCATCGGTCACCAGCCCAAACCCTTCCTGCTCGCGGTCGAGGCGCTCACGGTGTCGTTCGACGGCTTCAAGGCCGTGAACAATCTCTCCTTCTATGTCGAGGAGAACGAGATCCGCGTCATCATCGGCCCGAACGGCGCCGGCAAGACCACGGTGCTCGACCTGATCTGCGGAAAGACCAAGGCCACTTCAGGCTCGATCCAGTTTCGCGGCAAGGAGCTGACGAAACTGAAGGAGAACCAGATCGTGCAGACAGGGTGGGGCGCAAGTTCCAGACGCCGTCGGTGTTCGAGGACCTCACCGTGTTCGAGAACCTGGAGATTTCCTATCCGCGCGGGCGCACGGTGTTCGGTTCGCTCGCCTTCCAGCGCAATGATGCGGTGAAGCAGCGCGTCGAGGAGGTCGCCGAGATGATTTTCCTGAAGGATCGTCTCGATACCTATGCCGATCAGCTCAGCCACGGCCAGAAGCAGTGGCTCGAGATCGGGATGCTGCTGATCCAGGATCCGGACTTGCTGATGCTCGACGAGCCGGTCGCCGGCATGAGCGTCAGCGAGCGCGCCAAGACCGCCGAGCTCTTGAATCGCATCACTAAGGACCGCTCGGTGCTAGTGATCGAGCACGACATGAAATTCGTCGAGGACATCGCCCACAAGGTGACGGTGCTGCACCAGGGCCAGATCCTGTCGGAGGGCACGATGGAGAAGGTGAAGAACGATCCGAAAGTCATTGAAGTTTATCTTGGGCACTAGGGAGCGGGTTCATGCTGGCTATTTCGGATCTCCATGTCGCCTACGGCCAGAGCGAGGTGCTGCACGGCCTCAACGTCTCGGTCGCGCCCAACGAGATCGTCGCGATCATGGGTCGCAACGGCATGGGCAAGACGACGCTGGTGAAGTCGCTGATGGGTATCTTGCCGACCAAGAGCGGCTCGGTGAGCATGGACGGCGCCGAGCTCAGCGCGCTGCCGAGCTACGATCGCGTCGCCAAGGGCCTCGCCTATGTGCCGCAGGGCCGCATGATCTTCTCCACCATGACGGTGAAGGAAAACATCGAGACCGGCCTCGTGGTGTCAGGTGGGTCGGAAGTGCCCGAAGACATCTACGAACTGTTTCCGGTGCTGCTGGAAATGAAGGGCCGCCGCGGCGGCAATTTGTCGGGCGGGCAGCAGCAGCAACTCGCGATCGCACGCGCGCTCGCCACCAAGCCGAAAGTTCTGCTGCTCGACGAGCCGACCGAGGGCATCCAGCCGTCGATCATCAAGGAGATGGCGCGCACCTTGAAACGCATTCGCGACGAGCGCGGTCTGTCGATCGTGGTGTCCGAACAGGTGCTGAGCTTCGCGCTCGATATCGCCGACCGCGTGCTGGTCATCGAGAACGGCGAAATCGTCCGCGACGACCCGCGCGAGGCCGTCGATGCCGCGCAAGTATCGAAATATCTGTCTGTCTGAAAACCCAACCTGTGCTGTTCAAAAAAGGAGCTATCGATGCCCGAGACACTGATCAAGGTCGATCTTTCGAAGTCGGCCTACGACAACGACATGATCCACAACCGCTGGCATCCCGACATTCCGATGGTTTCGTGGGTCAATCCGGGCGACGATTTTATCATCGAGACCTATGACTGGACCGGCGGCTTCATCAAGAACAACGATTCCGCCGACGACGTGCGCGACATCGACCTGTCGATCGTGCATTTCCTGTCCGGCCCGATCGGCGTCAAGGGCGCCGAGCCCGGCGATTTGCTGGTGGTCGACCTGCTCGACGTCGGTCCGCTGAAGGAGAGCCTGTGGGGCTTCAACGGCTTCTTCTCCAAACAAAATGGCGGCGGCTTCCTGACCGATCACTTTCCGCTGGCGCAGAAATCGATCTGGGACATCAAGGGGCTCTACACCTCGTCGCGTCACGTGCCCGGCGTGAATTTTGCCGGCCTGATCCATCCCGGCCTGATCGGCTGTCTGCCCGATCCGAAACTGCTGGCGACCTGGAACGAGCGCGAGACCGCGCTGATCGCGACCAATCCGACCCGCGTGCCGGACCTCGCCAATCCGCCCTTCGCCGCAACCGCCCATGCCGGCCGCGCCAAGGGCGATGCCAAGGCCAAGGTGGGCGCCGAAGGTGCGCGCACCGTGCCGCCGCGCGAGCATGGCGGCAATTGCGACATCAAGGATCTGTCGCGCGGCTCAAAATCTACTTCCCGGTCTATGTGCCGGGCGGCGGCCTGTCGATGGGCGACCTGCATTTCAGCCAGGGCGACGGCGAGATCACCTTCTGCGGCGCCATCGAGATGGCCGGCTGGCTGCACCTGAAGGTCGATATCATCAAGGACGGCGTCGCCAAATACGGCATCAAGAATCCCGTGTTCAAGCCGTCGCCGATCACGCCGAACTACAAGGACTATCTGATCTTCGAGGGCATCTCGGTCGACGAGGCCGGCAAGCAGCATTACCTCGACGTCCACATCGCCTACCGGCAGGCCTGCCTGAACGCGATCGAATACTTAAAGAAGTTTGGCTATTCCGGCGCGCAGGCCTATTCGATCCTCGGCACCGCGCCATGTCAGGGCCACATCTCGGGCGTCGTCGACGTGCCGAACGCCTGCGCCACGCTGTGGCTGCCGACGGAAATCTTCGACTTCGACATCATGCCGTCCTCAGTGGGCCCGATCAAACACATCACGGGCGACATCCAGATGCCGATCTCGCCGGACAAGTGATCCCTGCGCGAGAAGGATGCGGGACGGCCTACGCGTGCCGGCCGCCCCGCATCCGACCTCGTGATCTTTCAACCATCGCGCAAGGATGCCAGATGCCCGTCTACGAATATCTCTGCAACGACTGCGGCCCGTTCACGGACATGCGGCCGATGGCCGAATGCGACGACCCGCAGGATTGCCCGCGCTGCGACAATGAATCGCCGCGGGTGATCCTGACCGCACCGGCGTTCTTCTGCATGCCGTCGGACAAGCGGAAAGCGCACGCGACCAACGAACGCAGCGCCCACGCGCCGAAGACATCAGCCGAATACAAGGCATCGCATGGTCCCGGCTGTGGCTGCTGTTCCAACAACAAGCCGGCGCGGCTGTTGACCAAGACGCGCAGCGGCGCCAAAGGCTTCCCGACCGCACGTCCATGGATGATCAGCCACTGAAGCGCGATCCGTCAAACCCAAACTAGAACAAGAGGCGATCCAATGCTCCACGGTGATATTTCCTCAAGCAACGACACAGTCGGCGTCGCAGTCGTCAATTACAAAATGCCGCGCCTGCACACCAGGGCCGAGGTGCTCGACAACGCCCGCAAGATCGCCGACATGATCGTAGGCATGAAGCTTGGCCTGCCGGGCATGGATCTCGTGATCTTCCCGGAATATTCCACCCACGGCATCATGTACGACTCCAAGGAGATGTACGAGACCGCTTCGCAGATCCCGGGGCCTGAGACCGAGATCTTCGCCGAAGCCTGCCGCAAGGCAAAAGTCTGGGGCGTGTTCTCGCTCACCGGCGAGCGCCATGAGGAGCATCCGCACAAGGCGCCGTACAACACCCTGATCCTGATGAACGACCAGGGCGTGATCGTTCAGAAATACCGCAAGATCATGCCATGGGTGCCAATCGAAGGCTGGTATCCCGGCAACTGCACCTATGTATCCGAGGGACCGAAGGGGCTGAAGGTCAGCCTGATCATCTGCGACGACGGCAACTTTCCGGAGATCTGGCGCGATTGCGCCATGAAGGGCGCCGAGCTGATCGTGCGCTGCCAGGGCTACATGTATCCCGCCAAGGAACAGCAGATCCTGATTTCCAAGGCGATGGCCTGGGCCAACAATGTCTATGTCGCGGTCGCCAACGCCGCCGGCTTCGACGGCGTCTATTCCTACTTTGGTCACTCCGCGATCATCGGCTTCGACGGCCGCACGCTGGGCGAGACCGGCGAGGAGGAGTACGGCATCCAGTATGCCGGACTGTCGAAGAGCCTGATCCGCGATGCGCGCCGCAACGGCCAGTCGCAGAACCACCTCTTCAAGCTGCTGCATCGCGGCTATACCGGCATGATCAATTCCGGCGAAGGCGCGCAAGGCGTCGCGTCCTGCCCCTATGACTTCTACAAGAAGTGGGTCGCCGATCCGGAAGGCACGCGTAAGATGGTCGAGGCAATGACTCGCTCGACCGCAGGCACCGACGAATGCCCGATCGACGGCATCCCGAACGCGTTGACGGCGAGCAATTACTAGAGGCCCGGCGGCTGCATCGAGCCGCCAGGATTGCCGTCATTCGGCCAGCGTCAGGCTGGCGCTACCGTCGATCGTCGGCCTCTACTTGCCGAACAGCCGAGTCTGCAGCTGCCGTTGCGCTGGACGGTGCACTCAGATTTGAATCGCCTCCCAACAGCCGCCCGTCTATGGTGTGCTTATGTCGCGCATCGTGTTTCTGTCGATTGTTATCGTCCTGTCCCTGCTGCCAGCCATCGCGCCGGCTGCGCCGGCTCATAAACGGCCGGCGCCACGCTGGCACGGCTACGGCTTCCTGCCGGGCTATCATCAGCCACCGAATAACAGCCTTCCAGCTTACGCCCAGAAAGCGTCGGTTTTGCGCACGGCGCGCCGCAACCGACGTCTTTGGTATATCGATCCAATCCCAAGTTATTACGGGTACGACGGCAACTGGCACTATTTCGGCCGGCCTGGCTTTTACGGCGGTCGGTACAATGGCGGCAGCTTCGGCCCTTGCTGGACGCGGACGCCGATCGGACCGATCTGGAATTGCGGCTGATCAAGCTATTGCTTGAAGACTGCATCCGTTTGCCGGCAACGGCGGCTCACGGCGCAGCGCGGACCTACTACGGCTGAGGTGGACGTCCGATTAACCCAAAGCGGACATGGGCGGGCAAAGAGGAGAGGCCGAAGATCGGCGACGGCTCGCCACAAGCTCCTGATGTCCACTCCATTTTAGGGCAGGACTATTGTCGGCAAGGATAAGCGAATCCGCTGCGAGAAATCGGCTGCGCCATCGGCCGCCTGTGCGGCTTCGTTGATCAGGGACCCTCGCCTCAGTTCGTCAAACGGCAGCGTCGTGTCTATCCGGCCCGAGTGGTAGAGGTAGCTGTCGATCAGCCCGTTGAGGAGATGGCGAATGTCGAACCGGCCCCTCCGGCCGGCCGCATTCGCATAGCGCACGATGTTGATCGTACAGCTATTGGTCAACAGATGATAGAACTCCGGCTGATCGGCAAGTTCGTTGATGCGCGTCAAATAGACCAGCAGCAGCCGGCGCGCGTCGTCGGCCGATGTATTGAGGCGATATAGGTACACCGGCTCGTGGCGGTGGTTGGTGCGCACGCCCACGACGTCACGCTCTTCACCTACCACGTAGATCAACTCGAATTGCTTGAACAAGGAGGCGACGGGCGCAAAGCCTTCGCCGACTTCAGGCCGCGTCTCGATGGAGATAGCCAGTGGCGGCGCATTGTCGAAGATGAAACTCACAAACGTGTGTCCGACCGGCCCCTCGGTAAAGTAGGCAACGTAGAAATCAAGGGCAATCAAGTGCGACAGTGACACCTCGCGCTCCTGGTAGCGCACAGTGAAGTCGTTCCGGCTTCGGTAGTCGAAGTTACGGACACCGGTCAGGCGCACTCGGTCGCCGTCGATAACCGCCCGCGGCATGACCGCGACTTCCGGTCGCCAATGGCGATTGTGCGAGGGAGGGATTGCGATCCACCATGCGACGACACCGAAAAACATCACGAGGAAGACAACGGACATGCGCCGTTGACGCGAGAGCCAAAGCGCCCAAATTGCGAACGCCGCCAACGCTCCGGCCAACATGGTACGCAACCCGGCCCAAGGCAAGTTCGAGTAATAGATGGCCAGCACGGCCCAAGCGACGATCGCGATCCGGCAGAGAAAGTAAATTATTGCGTTCGACCAGCGGAGCAATGTGGACAGGAATCTACGAATTGGACTCACCGGCCACCTCCTGCCCCTCAGTTACCAAACTCATATTGGGTGCGCCGGACACCACGGCGACAAGATGCATACTATATCGCAACCGAGGCGTCGGCAGTGTATATTGATCGGGCCCTCATAGCGCGTTTCAGAGATCCAAACCGCAACAAAGCTTGCCGCTGCCGATCGAAACGAGGAAGCGAAAATGCCGCAAGAGCTTACCGAGGCTTCCAATCGCGCGCCAATTCTCGTTGACTTTGCCCTGCAAGGCGGGGGTCCCATGGCGCATTCACCTGGGGCGTTCTTGACCGATTGCTCGAGGAGGACTGGCTCCGCGTCGAGGCAATTTCCGGAACCTCCGCCGGAGCGATGAACGCCGCCGTTCTGGCGGACGGTTGGACACGCGGCGGAGCCGCAGGTGCGCGAGCGGCGCTCGATGTGTATTGGAGACAGGTATCGCAAGCAGCGGTATTCAGTCCCTTGCAACGTTCGCCTCTCGACCGGCTGATGGGTCGTTGGACACTCGACACTTCGCCTGTTTATCTTGCGATGGACATGACGTCGCGCGTCTTCTCACCCTACAATCTCAATCCGTTCGGCCACAATCCACTTCGTGCCATTCTCGCCAACAGCATTGACTTCGAACGCCTCGCGCGCTCCCCGTGCGGCTCTTCGTTACCGCTACGAGCGTCCGCACTGGTCGCGGGCGCATTTTTCGCAATTCGGAGATCACTCCAGACGTTCTCCTGGCATCGGCCTGTCTACCAACGATGTTTCAGGCCGTCGAAATCGACGGTGAATCGTACTGGGACGGCGGTTATGTCGGCAATCCAACGATCACACCGCTCGTGAGAGAGAGCGACGCCCACGACACGATCCTGGTGCAGATCAATCCACGCGAGCGCACGGACACGCCGCGCACCGCGTCGGAGATACTCAATCGCCTCAACGAAATCTCCTTCAACTCCGCGCTCATGAAGGAATTGCGTATGATCGCACTCCTTCGGCAGGTCGCGGATCCGGGCCGGGGTGAAGGTGGACGCTGGGCCGGTATGCGCATTCATCGCATCGCGACAGATGAATTGGCAACGTTTGGCGCATCCTCGAAGATGAATGCAGAGTGGGAGTTCCTGGCGATGCTCAAGGAAGAGGGACGCCGGAGCGCCGGGTTGTTCCTTGCAGAGCATGGCGCGGATTTAGGAAAGCGCTCGACCGACGATATCGATGCACTGCTGGAGGAGTGCTGAGGATCATGACGGTTCTCGGACTGGCCGGTATTCTGTCCGGCCTCGCGCTGCTGATCTGGTTCGCTTATCGCGGGTGGAGCGTGCTTTTGCTTGCACCGGTCGCGGCGACCATTGCGGCGCTGGTGTCCCGCGAACCGGTGCTGGCACATTGGACGCAGACTTTTATGGGAAGCGCCGCCGGCTTCTTTGCGCAATTCTTTCCACTATTTTTGCTCGGGGCGCTGTTTGGAAAGCTTATGGAGGATAGCGGATCGGTCGGAGCGATAGCTAGCTTCATGACTTACCGACTGGGCTCGCAGCGTGCGGTGCTTGCTGTCGTATGTGCAGGAGCACTCGTCACCTACGGCGGCGTCAGCCTTTTCGTCGCCTTTTTCGTGCTCGCGCCAATGGCGCAGCAGCTATTCCGTTCCGCAGACATCCCACGACGTTTAATGCCGGCCGCAGTCGTGCTTGGCACATCAACCTTTACCATGTCGGCACTGCCAGGCACGCCGTCGATCCAGAATGCCATTCCGATGCCCTTCTTCGGGACTACTCCATTCGCTGCTCCGGGACTGGGCACGCTGGCATCCCTGATCATGCTGGCTTTCGGGCTTTGGTGGCTCTATCGAGAAGAGAGGCGCGCCAAAAAGCATGCTGAAGGCTTCGGCGACGAAGTGCCGTTTTCACCAGATCGTCTCGCCGAGGACGAAAAGCTTCGGGAACGCGCCACGGCGTCACGCGACTTTGATCCGGCAGAGATCTCGCGTGGTCAGATGACCGATGTCCCGCCGTCGATAGCGTTCGCCGCGCTGCCCCTTGTCGTTGTCGTCGGTGTCAATCTCATAATGTCGGCACTCGTCCTGCCCGCTCTCGACACATCATTCCTCGCGGAAGCTCGTTGGGGAGGAACATCGCTTGCGGCTGTCGGAGGCGTTTGGGCCGTCATGACGGCTTTGATATGTGCGATCGCGACGGTCATTGCGGTCAACAGGAAGCGGCTGCCGACACCTCGAACGACGATGGATGCCGGCGTAAATGCTTCGGTTCTTCCTGCGGTCAGCGTGGCAAGTCTGGTCGGCTTTGGCGCGGTGGTCGCGGCGCTGCCCGCCTTTGGCGTGGTGCGGGATGCGGTCTTGAATATCGGCGGCGGTCCGCTCGTCTCGCTGGCGGTCGCGACGAACCTGCTCGCGGCGCTCACGGGGTCGGCATCCGGCGGGCTAACGATTGCCCTCGACGCACTCGCAACGACTTACATTCAGCGTGCTGCCGATATTGGCCTCGATCCTGCGCTGCTGCACCGTGTAGCAGTGATCGGTTCGGGCACACTCGATAGTCTACCGCACAACGGTGCGGTGGTTACGCTGCTCGCCGTTTGCGGATCAACGCACCGTGAAAGCTATCGTGATATCGTTATCGTCGGCATCGTCGGACCGATCATTGCCCTCGCCGCAATCATCATCCTTGGTTCATCGTTTGGCTCTTTCTAAGCGCTGACGCGGGAAGGGTGCTGAAGCAGCGATCAACGCTAGTCCAATAAGCGCCGGCGATGCCTTGAATCAGGAATGTCGACCAGACGCTGTCTTCCATTGTGTCAGGTTACCTGTCGTTTGATTGGCAAGAATTACACGCTATAGTTGGCATTCACCAGCTAGAAGCGCTGCCCTCGATTTTTGCCGGTTTCGTTTGATTGAATTTCCGGCGATCGAAGACCTGCGCTATCGCGCTGTAAGGATGCGCCACACACGTTAGATTACGTAGAGGAGGCGTTATGAGAAAGGCCAGCCACCTTGCTCTTGTCATCCTAGTTCTTTGTCTCTGCGCGCCCACCATGCCGACCATCTCGACAGCACTGGCACAAAGCGTGACGATCGATCGTGACGGCGTCCGCATCGACCGAAGATCACGTGGAATCGATCGGCGTGAGGCGATACGCATCGCTCAACGAAACGGTATCGATCGCGTGCGAAGTGCGAGTATGCGAGGACGACATTGGATTGTTAGCGGCGAAACGCGACGTCGGCGCGACCTTTGCGACTAACGATCGACGAGCGATCCGGCCGAGTTGTCGGAAGGCGATATGTCCATCGCTAGGTTTGGATCGGCGCGTAGGAAATGTGTGGTGAAATTGAGCTGATTTCATAAGCGACCCTGCCTGCGACATTCCCTTGAGCGGAAATGCCTACGCATCTTGGGGCGTTTCTTCAACAAATGCAAAAAGATGCTAACCATCATAGGCTTTGAACTTCGGTCGGAAACAGAGAGGCACGCGAAATGAGCAAAAAGTTTCGGCAGGCCGCATTTTCATCGCTGCTTTCGGCCCTGTCGATTGGTTTCTGCCAACTAGGTGGCGCACAGGAACAATCCGGCGTCACGCTTTTCGAAAACGTTCGCATCTTTGATGGCAAGAACGCCGCGCTCTCGGCTCCGTCCAATGTCCTGACCAGAGGCAATATTATCGAACGCATCTCGACGGCCCCAATTGCGGTCGATCGCCGCGCCGATACACGCATCATTGCTGGCGGTGGACGCACCCTGATGCCCGGCCTGATCGACAACCATTGGCATGCGATGTTGATCCGGGTCACACCGGCACAGTCGTTCGGCGACGTCGGCTACCTCAATCTCGTGGCTGGCGACGAGGCCACCGATACTCTGATGCGCGGGTTCACTACCGTTCGCGACGTAGGCGGGCCGGTGTTCGGTCTCAAGAGCGCCATCGACGAGGGCATCGTCAAGGGCCCGCGCATTTATCCGTCCGGCGCCGTCATTACTGTCACGAGCGGGCATGGGGATTTCCGCCAGCTCACTGACCTGCCGCGGACGATCGGCGGCATGCTCACCCGCATGGAGCAGACCGGCGGCGCAATGGTTGCGGACAGCCCCGACGAGGTGCGCGTGCGCGCCCGCGAACAGCTCATGCAGGGCGCCTCCCAGGTCAAGTTGACGGCGGGCGGCGGAGTGTCGTCACCCTTCAGTCCGATCGACGTGACCACCTTCACCGAACCCGAACTGCGCGCCGCGGTTGAAGCGGCCGAGAATTGGGGCACGTACGTCGCCGCGCATGCCTTTACGACGGCTGCGATCCGGGGGCTATTGCGGCTGGCGTGAAGTGTATCGAGCACGGCTTCCTGATGGACGAAGCAACAGCCAAACTGATGGCCGAGAAGGGCGTTTGGCTGAGTATGCAGCCTCTCCCCGAGGACCTGAGGCTGGGCTTTCCTGTGGGCTCCGTCCAGCGAGCCAAGGCGGATGAGGTCTGGCCCGGCATAGCCAAGTCCTACGAATTGGCGAAGAAGTACAAGATCAAGACGGCGTGGGGCACCGATGTGCTGTTCTCCCACGCGCTGGCACGCCAACAAGGAGCAATCCTGGCCTCGCTCGCTCGCTGGTACACCCCCGCCGAAGCGCTGATCATGGCGACATCGACAAACGCCGAACTGCTGGCGCTGTCCGGCAAGCGGAATCCTTATCCCGGCAAACTCGGCGTCGTGGAACAGGGCGCACTCGCCGATCTGCTGCTCGTCGACGGTAATCCGTTGGACAACATCGGCCTCATTGCCGACCCGGCCAAAAATTTCAAGATCATCATGAAAGACGGAAATATCTACAAGAATACGCTTGCCCGTTAGACAAGGTTCTTGTGAACAGGGCGTCTAGACGGCCGATTTGCAACCATCCATGCTTGATCTGGGCGCACCGTGCAAGGCGTCCATAACAACCGACGCGATTTCTCACCTCTCCGGCCTTTCGCGCATCGGCGGTCTGCCGGGTGATCAATATGATTTCGACGCGCCCGGCAAGATCGTGGCCACCGACGAAGGTCTTGCCGATTCGAGAGCGTTGGTAACGTCCTTCGCTCCTGCGACCGGGCGGCTGATGGGAGGAGGCGGCCCGCCGTCCAGCGCTGGCAGGCTAATGGTCGCCTGTAGCCCCTTCTGCTTGTTGGTTAAGACCATATCGCCGCCGTGGTGGCGGACAATGGTCCGGGCAATGGAAAGGCCGAGACCTACGCCTCCTGTTTCGCGGTTTCGCGAATTCTCCATCCGGAAAAACGGCGTAAAAACCTGCTCCTTGGCATCGTCTGGAATACCGGGGCCGTCGTCCGAGACGGTGATTTCGACACTATCCGCTTGCCTTTCCACGCTGACGCGCGCTCGCTCGCCATACCGGATGGCATTTTCGACGAGGTTGCGGCATGCGCGGCGCAGTGCGTCCGGTCGGCAGCTGTAGCTGATCTTCTGTCCCTCGGAGAAAGAGACGTCATAACCGAGTTCGGCAAGATCGTCGCAGAGACTTTCCACGAGAGCCGAGAGGTCCACGGTCCGCGTGTTTTCGGCGGTTGCGTCTTCGCGAGCGAATGCGAGAGTGGCCTCCGTCATCGTCTGGATCTCGGTAATGGTGGAGAGCATTTTCTCGCGGACGTCATCGTCGGGCACGAATTCCGCACGCAGGCGGAGCGAGGTCAGAGGTGTGCGCAGATCATGGCCGATCGCGGCCAGCATTTTGGTGCGGTCGTCGACGAAACGGTGCAGGCGCGCTTGCATGCGATTGAATGCCTCGGCGGTGTGTCGGATATCGTCGGGGCCGGTTTCCGGCAGCGGTACGACCTCCTGACCACGGCCGAGAGCTTCGGCCGCTACGGCCAGGCGGCGCAATGGTTGCGCGATGCCTCGAGCGGCGAATACGGCAATGATCGACAACGACAACGCGGAGAGGCCGAGTGCCAAGGTGGATTTGGAGGTCCAGAAGCCGTCTTGCGCGGGTTTGGCAAATGCAGTGTTCAGCCATGCACCGTTCGCCAACCGAACGGCC
Organism: Bradyrhizobium sp. RDT10; assembly: GCA_044772375.2. Lineage (GTDB taxonomy): Bacteria > Pseudomonadota > Alphaproteobacteria > Rhizobiales > Xanthobacteraceae > Bradyrhizobium. The sequence continues at coordinate 4,686,586 of CP187939.1, read as the reverse complement.
AAGCCCATGCCGGTGGAGTCATCGAGATAAAGAAATTTCGCTGGTCGAGACAGCGGCCAAGCTTCCGGCTTTAAATCGATCCATTGCGAGGAGGCGGCGCTGCCGCTGTTGGCATTATTTCGGGCGAAATCCGGTCTCGCCTCGGCCGGCACGGTATGGCCGGGGAAGGACACGCGCGGCAATGGCTGAGCCAAACGCTCCCATGCTTCCTCTCGCCACGCGGAGGCATCCTTCAGACCGTTGCTCGATATCCAATATCTCGCCGTACTGGTGTTACTGGCGTTGAGGATATCGGTTTGAAGCGCCGGAGGCGTCGCCTCCAGGACCCGGGCGAGCGAGGCGCACCGGCTGAGTATCTCGCCCTTGGCGGTCTTCCGGATCACCTGCCCGTGCTCATCCCACGAAATGAAGAACACGATTGCTTGTGACAGCACTAAAGACAGCAGTGTGAAACAGATGAAACGGGCCGCAAGACTGCGCTTCCACAAGCTCATCATGGCTGCTCGACCTGCGCGGCGAGGCTGTATCCACCGCCCCAGTGAGTCTTGATCAATGCTGGTACTTTCGGGTCAGCCTCGATCTTCTTCCGCAAGCGGCTGACTTGATTGTCAATGCTCCTGTCGAATGGATCGGCATCTCGGCCGACCGTCAGGTCAAGGAGCTGATTGCGGCTGAGGACCAGGCCCGGATGATCGAGAAATGCGCACAAGAGGCGGAACTCCGCCGTGCTGAGCGGCACTGCGACGCCGTCGTGTCCAACCAACTCGCGCCGGCTGACCTCGAAGGTCCACCGATCGAAGCGCACGACCTTGGTCGCGAGCCGGCCCTTTGCGGCGGCAGGCTTTGGACTCGTCGAAGCACGGCTTTGATACGGGCGAGAAGTTCGCGGGGATTGAATGGTTTGCTGACGTAGTCATCGGCACCTACTTCCAGGCCGACGATCTGATCGGTCTCCTCAGCCATCGCAGTTAACAGGATCACGGGAAGGTCGGTGGTGCTGCGCAGATGGCGGCAAAGGGACAGTCCGTCCTCGCCCGGCATCATGATGTCAAGAACCACCAGGTCCAGGGCACTTCGTTCGAGCAAACGGCGGAGCGCAGCAGCGCTCTCCGCAAGGCTGATGCGGTAGCCATGCTGCATCAAGTATTTGCCGACCAGATCGCGAATATCGCGATGATCGTCCACGACGGCGATGTGAGGTGCCGAGTCCATCTGGCTTGCTCCGTCCCGGATCATACTGAAGTCCTGCACCCAACCCATCGGAAAAGTGTAACCAAATGTATCGGCCGCGTATGATCGACTGAAATCAAATGCTTGTGGCTGGCTTCACTGACATCGTTGCGGCATCAGATCGGGGTCGCAGGATGCCGGCCGATCCGAGCAGGAACCGTCCTCATGTGCATGATTCCTCGATCTGGCAATTTAGGCCCAAGCTGTCGCAGAACGTTGTCCCGGTGCGCGATCTTTGTCGCAAATTGTCGCAGGCCCGCATGCCTGTTCAGACTTGATGCAACTTAACAAGCCGCATTGAGAGCAAGGTCATTTTGAAGAGCGGATGACAGAAGTTGTGGCCATCACCGAGGCGCAACTGTCGCGAACTATGCAAAGCAGCATTCCTGCGACAGATCGCGACAATTCCCGGCAGCGGTCGGCAAAGTTCTGCGACATCCTGATTTCATCGTGCGCACGCTCAACGAAGCAGGAGCGTTACATGTACGATGCGATGCACGCCGTTTCCCACGGGGCCGTTCCGGAAATCTCCAAAGGCTCATCGGCCGAGGGCGATGACGATTACGCTAGACCGAAGGGACTGTTTCTTCGCAGAGCCGCAGTGCGGATAAGTTGGCTGCTCGTTTTCGTGTTGCGGAATGCCTCGACCTCGACCGCACCCCTTGATTTGATGGACTGCGGAGATCGCACCGCTGTTTCGCGCCTCGTGACGGAGGACGACTGTTTGACGTCCGGGCAGAATCCCAAGTTCGTGTGCAGAGTGCCCAACTTTACTTCTTGCGGATCACGTCCTCATATCAGCCACGAAAGCTCATCCTCTGGGCCGATCAGCCTGACTGCCGTCGCATGCAAAGATGACGTCTTGCCCGAGCCGGTTTGAAGTCGCGATGCGCCGCATCGTCGCTTCGCCGGCACGGCGCCGCTGCTGGGAACGGCCGACGGTGGACATGCTCGTGAGGGCCGAAGAACCAGGCATGGCCACCCAAGGCTTACAACCAAGGCTTACCGGCAATAGCTGGCGATGCTGCCAGTTCTGCTTTAATTCGCCGGCGATGGCGTCGTTACTGGGCTCTGCGACCTGCGGGGACAGCGGCCGGCCGCAGCTCCAGTGTGGATACGCCCGCCGCAACGTTCATGCCCGTCTGCGCCTGCACGGACACCGGCTGCATGACAACCGTGCGGTCCGAGCCCCCGACCAGGACGTTGGCACTCGCTCCGGCGCCGACCGTGCCGCCGGCGGTTGCACCCGTATAGGTTCCCGCCAACGCCGCCCGGCGCAGCGTGGTCGGCGCAAAAATGGCCCAGGCCATCTGGCCGCCGGACGTGGCTCCGATGTCGAGGCCAAGCGTGCTGACGGTGCCTTCATAAGCCTCGCGCGCCCTGCCTCTCGCCGATGCATAGATGCAGCTCAGTTGCCGCTGTCCCCCGACGACGAGGCCGACGCCGGGCGATATGTTGCAAGTGAGCGTGCCGACCCTGGTTCGCCCGGCCTCCTGAGCCGTGGCCGGAACCGTGGCTAGGGTGAGTGCCAGGGCGGCGCATGCGGTTGCGAGATTGTTCAGCATTGCTCTGTTCAACGTTGCTTTGGTCATGGGCGGCTCTCCATCGACGTATTCCGACGGTCCCTCAATGCGCACCGGCATGGCGAGGTTCCCGTTGCTCGCGGGGCAGGACGACCAGACGCGAAGTCCTGCGGTCGTGCGCCAATTACACCTGCAATCCGCTTTGTGGTCGCGGCTGACTGGCTAAGGGGCAAAGTGCCAAGCCATTGAAAATGCTCGGGGCATTTTGGCATTTTTCAAATGCCCCTTGAAATCGTTGAGTAACCAAGCGGTTTTCGATTCGGCCATTCGGAGGTTTCGATCCCTCCGGCCCGGCCGGGCTTTTCGCTGAACTCTTCAATTATTCGGCACCGGAACAATGCACTGTCTGAAAAACGGTGCTATTCAGATGTTCTCACTGCGTCGTCGACGGAATGCATCACCATCCAGGCTCCCATGACCCCGTTCTTGTCGCGCTGTCGGTCCTGATCGCCGCGCTTTCCTCATACGGCCCTGGATCTCGCGACTCGCATGCGGGCCGCTTCAGGTTCCGCCAGCCTGGGCTGGCTGGGGGCTGCGGCAGTCGCCATGGGCGGCGGCATCTGGTCCATGCATTTCGTGGCCATGCTGGCCTTTAGCCTGCCCGGCGTGGATATTTCCTACGATCCGCTCCTCACGCTCCTCTCGCTTGCCATTCCCATCCTGGTCGCGGCGGCCGCGTTCGTCGTCGTAAGTCGGCGGTCGAACGCGCTCGTCGTTTCCGGCATTGCAATGGGGCTCGCGATTTCCGGCATGCACTACACCGGCATGAGCGCCATGCGGATGGCGGCTTCCATCCACTACGATCCCGTCTGGGTCGTGCTTTCCATCGCCATTGCGATCGGAGCGTCCATCATAGCGCTGCGCCTTGCTTTTCACATGACGAGCGTGCTCGAGCGCATATCGGCGGGAGCCGTCATGGGCGTGGCGATTTCCGGGATGCACTACGCGGCCATGCAGGGCTCCTCCTTCGTTCCCGCGGAGGCCGTCCTTGGCCGCGCGGCACACGGCTCGGTGGGACAAGCGCCCCTCGCGTTCCTGATCGCTGGCACCACGATTGTCGTCCTTGTCATGGGACTTGCTGCGGCGGTGTACGACCGGTTCTCGGCAGAACGAGCTGGCCGCGAAGCCGAGGCGCTCAGGCGAAGCGAGGAGAGATTCCGCTTGCTGGTGGAGGGTGTGGCCGATCACGCCATCTTCATGCTCGACCCCGAGGGACGGGTGGCGAACTGGAATCTCGGCGCGCGCCGGCTGATCGGCTACGGCGACGAGATCGTCGGGACGCACTACGCCATCCTTCACACGGACGAGGATCGCGACTCCCGAATTCCCGATGCCGTGCTTCAGGACGCAAAGCGGGAAGGCAAGTCGACAGGCGAAGGCTGGCGCGTTCGCAAGGACGGCAGCCGCTTCTGGGCCGAGACGACGATCTGCGTGGTACGAAACGAGCGGGGCGAGACGATTGGCTTCGCCAAGATCGTTCGGGACGTGACGGAACGCCGCCGAGCCCAGGAAGCGCTGGAGCGCACGCGCGATGCGCTCGCGATATCGCAGAAGATGGAGACTATCGGACAGCTTACCGGCGGCGTGGCCCACGACTTCAACAACCTGCTCGCCGTCATCCTGGGCAGCCTCGAACTCGCGAAGAAGCGCCTCCAGCCGGAAGATCCCAGGATTCACCGGCTCCTCGACAACGCGATCCAGGGTGCCCTCCGGGGTGCCTCGCTGACCCAGCGCATGCTTGCATTCGCGCGCAAGCAGGACCTCAAGCCCGTCGTCGTGGATGTCCCGGAGCTGGTGCGCGGAATGGCAACTCTCTTGAAGTTTGATCCGGGCATCCGGGTCGAGACCCGTTTTCCGATCGAGCTCCCAAATGTGAAGGTCGATGCCAACCAGCTGGAGCTCGCGATCCTCAATCTCGCCGTCAATGCGCGGGATGCGATAACGGCGGGCGGCGGGGTGATCAGCATCGCCGCACGCGAAGAGCATGCCATCGACGGCCTTGCGGAGGGACGATACGTCGCGCTCTCGGTGAGCGACACCGGATGCGGCATGGACGAGGAGACGCTGAAGCATGCGCAGGAGCCGTTCTTTACGTCCAAGGGTGTTGGCAAGGGAACCGGTCTCGGCCTCTCGATGGTGAAAGGGTTAGCCGAACAGTCCGGAGGCGTGCTGCGGCTGAAGAGCCACATCGGCGAAGGGACCACGGCCGAGATCTGGCTGCCCGCCTGCCGGGACGAAAAGGTGCCGGTGCTCCATGCGGCTGAGCCGTCGCGCTCCGCATCCCGCAGCGGTCGACCCATCTCCGTGTTGGTCGTCGATGATGATCTTCTTGTTCTCGACAGCATCGCTGCGATGCTCGATGATCTCGGCCACGCCGTGATCGAGGCGCGCTCTGGCGAGGAGGCCGTCCGGCTGCTGTCCCGAATGCCGAAGATCGATATCGTGGTGACCGATTACGCCATGCCGGGAATGAACGGACTTGAGCTTGCCGAGGCAGTGGCCGCCGAGCGTCCCGGCACGCCCGTAGTGCTCTGCACAGGATATGCCGAGCTTCCAGGCTCCACGCAGCCTCACCTGCCGCGCATTTCCAAGCCGTTCGACCAGACGGCGCTGGTGGCCGCCATCGAGGAGGCAATGCGCGTGCAGGCCGAGATGCGCTCGGTTTTGACCTTGCACCCGAAGAGAGCCTAGCACGGCGAGGCCGCGGCCATTTTTCTCTGAGAAAGGCGGCGCGAAACCCTTGGCGCCGCCCGCATGCCGTTCCAATCGTCAGCGAGCGACGCGCTCGACCGCGATGGCGGTCGCCTCACCGCCGCCGATGCAGAGCGCGGCGACGCCGCGTTTCAGGTTCCGCGCTTCCAGCGCATGCAGCAGCGTCACGATCAATCGCGCGCCGGTGGCGCCGATCAGGTGACCGAGTGCGCAGGCGCCGCCGTTGACGTTCAGTTTCTCCTGGGGATGCCGAGATCCTTCTGCGCCGCCATCGCCACCACCGCGAATGCTTCGTTGATCTCGAACAGGTCAACGTCGCTGACGCTCCAGCCGACCTTGTCGAGCAGCTTGCGGATGGCGGGGATCGGCGCGGTGGTGAACCATTGCGGCTCCTGGCTGTGGGTGGTGTGGCCCTTGATCTCGGCCAGCACCGGCAGGCCGTCGCGGTCGGCGAGCGAACGCTTGGCCAGAATGAGCGCCGCGGCGCCGTCGGCGTTGGCGGAGGAGGCGGCCGGCGTGATGGTACCGTTGGCGCGGAACGCGGGCTTCAATCCCGGAATCTTGCCAGGGTCCACCTTGAGCGGATGTTCGTCATCGGCGACGACGCGCGGACCGGCCTTTTCAGCGAGCGTGACCGGCGCGATCTCCGTCCTGAACGCGCCGCCCTCGACCGCCTTGCGCGCCCGGGTCAGCGTCTCCATGGCATAGGCGTCCTGGTCGTTGCGGGTGAACTGATAGGCCTCCGCGGTGGCCTCGCCGAAGTCGCCCATCGAGCGGCCGGTCTCGTAGGCGTCTTCCAGCCCGTCCATCATCATGTGATCGATGATCCGGTCATGGCCGGCGCGATAGCCGCCCCGCGCCTTGGCCAGCAAATAAGGTGCGTTGCTCATGCTCTCCATGCCGCCGGACAGCACAATCCCGGCTGAGCCCGCATTGATGATGTCGTGCGCCAGCATGGTCGCTTTCATGCCGGAACCGCAGACCTTGTTGACGGTGGTGGCGCCGGTGGCATCCGGCAGTCCTGCGCCGCGCGCGGCCTGTCGCGCCGGCGCCTGGCCCTGTCCGGCCGGCAGCACATTGCCCATGAAGACCTCGTCAACGCGTTCCGGCGCGAGTTTCGCCCGCGCCAGCGCGGCGCCGATCACGTGCGCACCGAGCTTGTGCGCGCTGAAGGGGACAACTCGCCCATGAACCGGCCAAGCGGCGTGCGTGCGGCGGAAAGGATGACGACGGGATCGGGGCTTGCGGACATCGCGGGTTCTCCTGTTTCGGTCGCTATTATATGACGATAATCATATACCGTGGGATTGCAATGGGATGCTGCCGCTTTCCGCAGAGAGGCGCGGCCTGACCGGCCGCCGGAAATGGAGGAAATTGAAGCGGCCCGGCGCATCCTTGCGGAGCCGTCGCGCGCGCCTTGCCGAAGGTCTTCGCGCGGCCTGGTCATCAATGCGGGTGATCGATGGGCCGCAGGCGCGCCATCGGCCGCGCGTCGAGGGCCGCCTGGGCCCGGCTTTCCTTCGGAACCCTGTCCCTACCGTGAATCCTGGCGGGAGCGAGGACGTGGGAACAAGAGGAGTGCGAAAGCCGCTGCGGTACCCGTTCTTCCCTGGATCGATGTATCGGAAGGATTAGCACCAATGATCCGAGGGCTTCTCCAACGCGCTCATTGTGGAACCGACCGGGTGATGATTCAGTTCCGCAAGGATGGCGCAATGGCGCTGCGGGACGCAGCGCCGAAAAATTCATCGCTAATGAGATATCGATGGCTTGACTGCCATGGATGAATCCGCGGGAACCAGTTCGATGGGGCTTTCCGAGCAGACGTGCGCCGCGGCGATGGCGACCTGGGTCCGGTTGCTTACGCCCAGCTTGCGCATGATTTCGCGGACATGGACTTTCACGGTCGTTTCGGTCATGCCGAGCTTGCGACCGATCACCTTGTTGGGGTCGCCTTGGCAAAGGCAAACGAGAACGGCGTACTGCCGCTCGGTAAACTCGGGCGCGTGCCGCGCGCCGTTGAAGCCGTTGGCGCCATGGTCGCGCTGCACGCTGGTCGCCTTTCCGTCGAAGACGGAGCCATGCTGCTCGTAAAGGCTGTCCTCCGGCCTGAGAGGCGGCGCCTGCGTCTGTTGTTCGGGCCCCGGAAGCAGGTGCTCCTGGGAAAGGTCGGGCTGTCTGTATTCGATGGGCGCCGGCGCGCTGAAGGCCTGGCTGGCCAGGATGGCGGTTGGCGGAAAATAAGTGCCGCCGTGGAGGACGAACGAAAGCGCCTGCAACGCAAGCTCGGGCGCCATGGAATTGCTGAAGTAACCCTGGGCCCCGCAACGGATTGCGGCGAGAACGGTGGCGGGATTTTCATCGTCGGAGACGATGGCGAGCGCCGCGTCTCGGCGAAGGGTATGTAACACCTGTATCTCGGCGAAGACCTCGTGGGGAGATGGAGCGCCGACGCTATAAATCAGCATGTCGCATACGGCGCGCTCGACAAGTCTTGTATGAGCTTCGTCAGGATCGAGCGAAATCAGCTCGACGTTTTCGTTCCTGGCCCACGGACTTAAGAAGCTCTCTGCGCGAGCTCGCCTAAAGGCCATCGTATCTACAATAAAAACCGTCTTCTTGGGTGGGACCGACATAACGCGCCCCTTAAAGTTACATCCAACGATATCGACAGGTTTCTTCCGAGCCCTCAAGGGCCGCTATGAAATAGATCACTTAGCATCTTAATTGTGCATAAAAGTTTACTCTCGTTGAAACAAAATGCCAAGATAAGGATGTGTGACAAGAAGTCGTCGAAAAAATGGGAACTGCAGCAGGATAGCAGCAAGAAGGCGACATTTTTCTTGCGACGATGTGAAGAATTTCAGGCGGTAATTGGATAAAAGATCTCCTCCAACCTTCGTTATTATATCTTTCGATATATACTTCTTTGGCGACGAAGCCCGTTGCGATCAAATGATGATAGGCCTGATCTTCGGAGATATGGCCATGTTTGTCAGCAAGCTGCCGCCAAAACCGGACTTTGACATGCTCGCTGCCGCGGCTCCCGCCTCGGCGGATCGCCGCACATTCGTTCTCGCCCTGATGGGAAACCTGATCTGCAGCTGGTCGAACAACGAAAGTCTTTTCATCTATGTGCTGATGATTCTTTTGCGCACCGACGAGGCTTCCGCCGCCGTCGTGTTCGCGACATTGAACACCACCCGCGCCAGGCTCGATCTGATCCAGCGGCTGGCCAAGATCAGGGTTACCGACAAGACTCTGTCGAAAAACCTGACGGCTCTCATCGAACGTTTCTCAGAATCCACCAAGGTCCGCAATGAGTTGAATCATTGCATGTTCATTTTCGATTCCTCCGGCGCCATCACTCACACGCAGTCGATGCGATTGATGGAAACAAGGGCGAGCCTGAGGTTCGGAGAGATCAAGGCGCTGGACGAAAGCCGTCTGCAGGAGATGGTGCGGACGACCCACGAAATGACGAAGATCAACCGCGAGATCTGGGATCTGCTGCCGCGCCTTGAAGCGCATGTTCATGGCGTGAAGCCACAAAGCGTGCCGCGCGACGCGGCCTGAAACAGGCCGGCGATATCGAACGATCATACGTCGTCGCGCCGCTATTCATCCAAAAGACTGATCCGTTATGAGCGTCAACCGTGCCGATGGTTGATATCGCAAGATACAGCGAAGGATCGAATGCGTGCATGTTGTTGTCGAAGATGTGGCGGCATCCTGACGTTGCCGTCGTTCGCAATAACGCGAGTGCCGGCAGTCGGAAGAAACCGACGTTGAAGAGCACCGCCGCGCTTCGAAGACCGCAGACTCAGAAGATCAGCGCTCTCCGTTCCGCCCGCGATGCTCCAAACCACAGGAGCACGTCATGGCCCAACCAAACTATTGGTACGACCCGAAGGACCAGGAACAAGACCAGAAGCAGGACCAGGACCAGAAGCAAGATCAGGCGCAGGCCAATCTCCAGGCTCAGTTACAGGGCCAGGGCCAGGGTCAGTTGCAGGGCCAGGGTCAATTGCAGTTCGCCGTTCAGTCGCTGGACTCCAAGAGCGAGAACGACAACGAGAACGACAACGACAACAAGAATGAGAACGAGAACAAGAACGAGAACGAGATCGACAACAAGGTCGATAACGACGTAGATAACGATCTCGACAACAAGGTCGACAATGAGGTCGACAACAAGATCGACAACAACATCGAAAACAAGATCGAAAACACCGTCGAGAGCAAGGTAGACGTGGATGTCGACGTGGATGTCGACGTTGACACAAGCGGCCTGAGCACCCCGGTCATCGCTCTCTACGACTTCGACACGCACGGTTCTGTCGTCATGCCTGACGTCGTGACCCAGACGATGCACAACGGCAACCAGTTCAATATTGATCAGGTCAACAACCTGGTCGATAATGACAGCAACAACTCGTCTGCCAACTACAACGGCGGCGCAGGCGGCTCGTGGTGTGAGCCGGGTGCCAGCTTCAGCATGGATGCCAAGATCGAAGGCGGAGAGTCCAGGATCGGCGACGTTGGCGATTTTGGGGCGCGTGGCAGCGTGTCTTCGAGCGCCGACGCAGCTCTCAACCAGTCGGCCTTCGATCAGAACATCACGCAGGGTGCGAACATTCAGTTCAACAGCATCACCATTCAGGCTGCTGGTGGCGATCTGACCGACAGCGATACAGCTTAATTTTCGCGTTCGACCCGCGCGGCGTTAGCCGCGCGGGTCATCTTTGCAAATCATTTCAGTTCAGTCGCCGCAGTTGCCGACAAGAAACTGTGGGGTCGTCGTGCGGCCCTGACGGTTCACGGTGACAGGTGGAGGTTCCCATGGCCTCAGCGAGCTTCGTCGAGATCATTTCCCATTTCGCTGGATACCTGCAGATCTTCGAGGACATCGCTCGCGATCGTATCCAGTACGATGACGCGCCCGCGCCCGGTCCCTCCGACGACTACACGACGCTGCGACCGAACTACCACCATCGCTATGCGCCAGAGGATATGGACAGTGCGGGAGGGCCATGGCCGGAGCTGATGGCCGACGATCCGATGGATCTGATCCGCGGCCGTCCGCTCAAGCTGCACAAAGGCCCGCAGGATCCCGATTTCGATTACTTTCCGACGCCGCTGAAACCGAACATCCTGTTGCCGGCAGCGGGCGGCGGTGGCGGCGGCGGGGGCGAGCTTTACATCAGGGTGAAGTACGAGGACGGCGGCGCGCAGACTCAGCTTACGGTCCACCAGCACAACTTCATGCATGACGAGGACGTCAATCTACCGGCGGATTTCCTGGTTGCGGCCGAGCCCTTGATCATGAGCCTCAACAGCGATGCGATGGCCACCATCGAGCAGTTGGTGGCCAGTGCCAACGCCGAGGTTCCCACCGATTGGTGGATGCCGCAGAACGATGCCGGCGCGACGGATTTCCTCACCACCCGCGACGCCATATGGGCAGACCGCGACGGCACGCCGGATGAGCATTCGGTGCCTGCCGGCTACTATGTCAACGGCGAGTTGCAGGATCCGCCAACGGAGCCGAGGCCGCCGATCGAGCTGAAGGAGTTGCCGGACACCGGCGACGGCATCGGCCAATGGGCGTCAATGGGCGGCAACTACAGCATCAACGCGGCCCTGGTGGTCGATATTGGCGAGGGTGCCCGCACCATGGTGGTGTTGGGGGACTACTTCAAGACCGATGCCATGTTCCAGACCAACACGACCATCGACAACGATGAGGTCAGCGTGTCGGGCGGGAGGGCACGCCATCGGTGACCAGCGAAGGCAATGTCGCGACCAACATCGCCAATTTCGTCCAGAACCCCAGCATCTACGCCGAACTCCCGTCCTACTGGGCAGGGCCGAACTGGATCGTCGATGTGGTCGACGGCGACTACTACAGCGTCAATGCGGTGAGCCAAACCAACTATCTCTCCGACAACGACGTGGCAACGCAGGTCAGCAGCGATGGCCACTACAACCTCGTCGGCGGCCACAATCAGCTCGGCAATCTGACTCAGATTTTTGATGGTGACATTCAATACGACCTGATCATCATCGAGGGCGCCTATCACGGCATGAACGTGATCTTCCAGAACAACATCCTGTTGAATAACGACAACATCGTGATGTCGGCCGACGGCACCGATCCGTCTCAATCGGTGAATTCGGGCCACAACAGCCTGTTGAACGAGGGCGCCATCGAGAATTATGGCGGCGACACCTTCGACGCACTGACCCCGGGCCTCAGGCAGATCCTGGATCTGCTGGCCTCCGGCGTGACGTCGATCGATCCCGAGCTGGGCAGTGCCATCGCCGGCAATGGCGGCCCTCTGCGCGTGCTCTACGTCAAGGAGACTACTACGACATCAATGCGGTTTGGCAGACCAACATTACCTCCGACATCAACGTGCTGTATCAACTGCAAAACGAGCCGTCAGCCGATCTGATGGCGCTTGATCCCGACGGGGGCGTAACGCAGTCGGCGACCACCGGCGGCAATGAACTCGCCAACGACGCCGCGATTGTCGATGTCAACCCTGACGTCATTTACGTCGAAGGGGAAGTCTACACCGATTCCATTCTGGTGCAGGCCAATCTGCTGCCGGTGAACCAGGATGATGCGGTCAATGGCGACACCGATACCCTGGTGACTGAACTCATCGCGTTCGTCGACGACGCCCAGGACCAGACCAACGCGAGCCCGGCTGTCGTTGCCAATTCGGTGCAGGCAGATCCGATGGCGAGCATGCTGCATTAGCGACAATCAGGGTGTTTTGTTATTGGAAGTAACGGAGTTTCCAAATGTGGGGCTGGGATAATCGTCCGGGCGCAGCCGGGAATTGGCGCTTGAGGGAGTATGACGAAGCGACGCCGCATATGGCAAAGATAATTCCGCTTCGTCCGTGGTTTGATCAGCCCCTCCGCGTGCCGAGGATCCGACGGTCGCATTTGCGGACGAGAAGGCAGCTCCGGCCGAAGCCAAAGTCGCGGACCCGCCGGCGGTCGAGCCATCCCTGCGGGAGGAAGCCAAGACCCCGGCGCCGGGATCCACCATCGTGATCGAGCAGCCGGTTCCTGCGCCCCCGCTGCAGCGTGGCGGCAACAACGACGGTGGCGGTTCGTCCGGCGGTGGTGGTGGTGGCGGCGGAGGCGGTGGCTCGCCGCCGCTGCAAAAGCGTTCCCGCGACAATGAATTTCGCGATGTGCTCGGCAAGGGCCTTGCGAGCGCCCGCCGCAACCTGGTGACCGTGGCGATATTCTCGGTCGCGGTCAACCTGCTGGTGCTGGCGATCCCGATCTACCTGTTCAACATGTCCGATCGCGTGATGACCAGCCGCAGCACGGACACGCTGGTGATGCTGACCATTATCGTGGTCGTCGCGATCGCGGCGCATGTGCTCATGGATATGATGCGTCGCATTATCCTGATGCGGGTTGCGGTCGAGACCGAGGCACGATTGGGTGGGCCGGTCTTGAGCGCCGCCGCCAAAGCCGCGCAGAGCGGGTCCAGCCGCGAATTCCAGACCTTGGCGGACCTGCAGCATTTGCGCGCGTTCATCACCGGTCCGGTGTTGCTGACGATGTTCGATACGCCGGTGTCGCCGGTCTATTTCGCCGTTGTGTTCCTGATCCATCCGCATCTCGGATTCATCGTACTGGGCGCCGGCGTCGCGCTGGTCGTTGTGGCGCTGGTGAACCAGCGGGTGACCGCGATCCCGTTCAACCAGGCCAACAACTACGGAGCCAGGGCGAACCTGCAGGCGGAATCGATGGCGCGCAACGCCCAGGTCATCAACGCCATGGGCATGATCTCGAAGGCGTGCAGGTATGGGGCCGCGAAACCGTGGAGTCGCTGAAGGCACAGGTGATCGGACAGGACCTCAACATCCTGATGACGGGCGTGTCGAAATTCCTGCGACTGTGCACCCAGATCGCGATCCTCGGCTGGGGAGCATGGCTGGCGCTGGAGAGCGAGATCACCAGCGGCATGGTGATCGCGGCCTCGATCGTGGCGAGCCGGGCGCTGGCGCCGCTGGAAGGCACCATCGAAGGCTGGCGCAACTTCGTGCAGGCGCGTTCGGCCTATGCCCGCATCAAATCCCTGCTGCTGAACTCGCCGCTCAACCTGGAGCGGCTCCGGTTGCCGCGCCCGGCAGGGTACCTCAGCGTCGAGCGCATTCTCTACGTGCCGCCGCCGAACAAGAAGGTGATCCTGAATGGAATCAGCTTTCAACTGAAGCCGGAGAATCGCTTGCCATTGTCGGAGACTCCGGTACCGGCAAAACCATGCTGGCCCGCATGCTGGTCGGATCCATCATTCCAACCGCCGGCAGCGTAAGGCTCGACATGATGGATCTGCGTAACTGGGATCCGCGGCAGTTCGGCGAGAGCGTCGGCTACCTGCCGCAGGATGTGCAATTGTTCCCTGCATCCATCAAGGCCAACATCGGCCGGATGCGCGAAGACGCCCGCGACGAGGATGTGTTCGACGCGGCCGAGGCCGCCGACGTGCACGAGCTGATCTCGGGCTTCGCACAGGGCTACGAGACCATCGTCGGCATGGATGGAAGCCCGCTATCGGGCGGCCAGCGCCAGCGTATCGGGTTGGCACGTGCGTTTTACGGCAACCCACGCCTGCTCGTGCTCGACGAACCGAACTCGAACCTGGACGCCAATGGCGAGCGGGCGCTCGCCAAGTCGCTGCTGCGCGCCAAGGAAAAGCAAATCACGGTAGTGACGATCACGCAGCGCGCGGCGCTGCTGATGAGCGTCGACAAGATCATGATCCTGCATCAGGGCGCGGTGCAGGCGTTCGGCAGCCGTGACGAGATCATTCCGATGATCACGGGACGCAAGCCGAACAATATCCCGACCGGGCCGGGCGATCCGCCTTCGTTGAATTGATGTAGGGCGTCGACCGGGTTGACAGGAACGAGGTTACGCGATGGCCAGCAGGAAGATTGCGGAGCGCTCCGCGGCGTCAGACGGCACCTGGTACGATTCGCTGCCGCGATCGACCAAATTTCCGACGGTTGCAGGCGCGCTGATCATGGCCGTGGTGCTGATGGGGTTTGGCGTCTGGGGCAATCTGGCGCCGATCGCCGGCGCCGTGGTCGCGTCGGGCGTGTTCGTCGCTACCGGACAGAACAAGATCGTCCAGCACCTCGAGGGCGGCGTGATCCGCGAGATCTTCGTGCGCGAAGGCGACACCGTGGAAGCCGGACAAATACTGCTCGAACTCGATGACACGGCGGCGCGCGCCGAGTTGCAGCGGCTGTTCCTGCGTCGCATCCGCCTGTCGGCCATGGATGCAAGGCTGCAGGCCGAGATGAGGAGGAGGCGGATATCACGCTTCCGCCGGAGATCGTCGCTTGGCTGGACAAGTCGCCCGAGGCGAAGGAAATCGTGGACAGCCAGCAGATGACGTTTGCGGCGCGCCGCAACAACCTCAACAGCGACGTCAAGAGTATCCAGGAGAGCATCAACGCTCTGGAGGAGCAGAATCCGGGGATCTCGGGTGCAACTGGATGCGGTCCACCGTCAGATCGTTCTGCTCGACGAGGAAATCGTGACCAAGGACAAGCTGGTGCAGGCCGGGCTGGTGCGCAAACCGGAGCTGATGGTGCTGCAGCGGTCGAAGGCTAATCTGGAGGGTGAGGTCGGCCGTATCATGGGCGATATCGGCGATGCCAAGGAACGCATTGCCCGCGCGCACGAGCAGATCAATGGCGTGCGCAAGACCGCGATCAAGACCGCGGTCGAACAGATGCACGAGGTCCGCGGCGAACTGGCCGACGTCCGCGAGCGGATGCTCAGTGCCAAGGGCATCCTTGATCGGGTCCGCGTCACGGCGCCGGTGAGCGGCGTGGTGGTGAAGCTCCGCTATCATACGCGGGGCGGAGTGGTCGAAGCCGGCAAGAACATCATGGAGCTGTTGCCGGCGAAGGACGAACTGATCATCGAGGCGCGATTGCGGCCGCAGGACATCGACAGCGTCAAGCATGGACAGGCCGCGATGGTGCGGTTGACGGCGCTGAACCAGCGCATCACGCCGATGGTCTCCGGCGACGTCGTGTACCTGTCGGCCGATACCCTGGCGGACGAAAAGAAGTCCCAGCAGGTCGGGCCGACCGACATCTATCTCGTCCGCGTCAGGCTCAACAGCGAAGAGAGCCGGAATCTTCCGGGCTTCAGTCCGACGCCCGGCATGCCCGCCGAGGTCTACATCAAGACGGCGGAGCGCACGTTCTTCCAGTACCTCATGAGGCCGATCTACGACAGCTTTATGCGCGCATTCCGGGAGCGCTAGGCATACGACAGCATCTCAACACGCACCTTGGAAAGGCGTCCGCCGTGCATATCGACATCATCGAAACCTTGCCGTCGCTGGCGAAACTCGAGGACAACTGGAACGCGGTCTACGACGCGGACGACGAAGCGCAGATATTCCTGTCATGGAAATGGCTGAGCGGCTGGCTGTCCTGCATCCCGGGACCATGGTTCATCCTGGCGGCGAAAGAGCGTGACGCCGCCGATCTGCCTTACGTCGCGTTCTTTCCGTTGCGGCTGCAGACCACGATCGAGAAATCCGACGTTTTCGGCAACATCCGGATGGCAGGCAATTTCGGCGCCGACTATACCGGCCTCATTTGCAGGCTAGAGGCGGAGCACAAGGCCATCCCGGCTTTTGCCCGCACCATCAGGCAGATGAACTGGGCGCGGCTCCATCTCGACAATGTCAGAATATCCGAGCGGCGCTGGCGGCTGCTGACGGCATGCTTTCCGAAGGCAAGCTTTCACTCGACCAAAGTCGACAAGGTCATCAAGATCGACGGGATCGACAACAGTCTCTGTCCCTACGCTACGCTGCCGAAGGACTGGAACAGTTATCTCGATCAGCTCAGCACCAATACGCGGCAGAAGATCCGGCGGCTGCTGAAGCAGCTCGAAGCGTCCAGCGAATATCGAATAACCGTCGCCACATCAGATACGTTTGATCGCGACCTTAGGACCCTGCTGGGATTCTGGGATACCAAGTGGCGTGCGCGAAAGGGGATCGGATGGATAACCTGATCCGCTCCAACGGCACCATGCTGACGCGCAGTTTCCATTCCGGTCTGGTGTACCTGCCGACCTTCTGGCATGGCGACCGGCCGGTCGCGGCGCTGGCGATCCTGGTGGAGCCGCGCAGGCGGACGTTCTCGTTTTACATGACCGGACGCGACGAGACCTTCGAAGGACCGCCGGCGGGCATGATCCTGCATGCCTACAGCATTCGCCATGCCATCGAGCACGGATTTGTCGAATACGACTTCCTGCGCGGCAACGAGCCGTACAAATATTCGTTCGGTTGCAAGGAGCGCAAGATCCATTCCATCGTTCTGGAAACCAGGAGTGGCAGGAATCTGGGCGGCCGGATCGACGTCAGGTGCATTCCCGATCTGCTGCAACAGGCGACAGAACTTCACCGCAAGGGACGGTCGGCCGACGCGGAGATCGGCTACCGCCGGATTTTGGAGGTTGAGCCGAGGCACGCGGACACATTGCACCGGCTCGGCCAGTTGCTTGCGGCGAAGGGTGACTTCGCCGCGGCCAAGCGGCAGTTCCGGACCCTGACCACGGTTCGGCCTGACGCCGCCAAGGCGTGGCAGTGTCTGGGCCAGGTCTGCGAAAGCCTCGGTCAGCACGAGGAAGCATTGCGCCAGCACCTTGAATACATGCGGCTGCAACCGGATCTGCCGGATGGTTTCATCGCGGCTGCCAAGTGCATGGCCAAGCTCGGGCGGATGGCGGAAGTCAACGCCGCGCTGTTGGCCGCAATTGAACCGGCGAGCGCCCCGTCGGTCCGGAAGTGGCGCGATTGGCGGCCCGCGCCGGACCGGCCGACCGCCGGCGAACGCTCGGTCTCGGCGTAGGGCGGGTTTGCCGGAACCGCCCTGCCGGCAGGACATGGCGGGGAAGGAGTGGGCACGATGATCACAATGAGCAGAAACGACAGGCATCTGTCTTCTGGAGGTGCGCCCGGCAGTCGGACGCTTCTGCGGTCCCCCTGGCTGACAGCTGCTATGGCCTCCGGCCCGCCAGCGTTCGTCAATCGCATGGTGCGCCGGTGGATTTCCCGCCAGGCATTCGGCTCCGAACGTTTTTCATCGCCGGCCGAATAGATGAGCCCTGCAATGGCTCTCGGCTCGTCGCGATCACCCACAGAGCCGCCCGAAGGACGGCCTGGGCTGCCTCCACGGACCCGCATCAGGATGAGCGCACTCGGAGCGGCGCGATGCCCAAATCTCGCCGGCAGGGAAGGGGTCGTCGTCGGCGCGGGCCGCTATCCCAGCACTGTCCGTGTCATGTTCGACGGCTTCAGGTCGCCAACCTCGTTGCACAGCACCTACATCGAGGCCGTGGCCGGGGAAGAGGGTTCTTCCAGCCAGGACCGCTGCTAGTTATGCCGGATTCCCCGAAAAATTCCGGAACGCAAAACACCCCGGAGTACAGGAACGGTCTTGCCTGCCAGACGTTTGCTCAGTGAGCGGGCCTGCGCTCGTAGTCCCGCGCGCGTATGTCATGTCTTGCCGAGGTGCCGCCTGCTGCAAAGCTCATCCATCCTCATCCCGGGCGACACCGTCTGGAGAAGGTGCAAGGCAGGGCGGCTGGCAATCCTCAACGACGCGGCCGCGTATTTCGCCGCTTTGCGGGAAGCGCTGCTGCTCGCGACGGGGCAGGTCTACATCATCGGCTGGGACATCCACAGCCAGACCCGGTTCGTCGGACCGACCGGGCAGGCCGACGATGGTTATCCGGCAGAGCTCGGTGCGTTTCTGAAAGCGCTCCTGAAGGCGAAGCCCGAGCTGCGGATCAACATCCTGAGCTGGAATTTCCCGGCCCTCTACGCGGCGGAGCGGGAGTGGAATTCGGCCGCCAAATTTACCTCAGACGCGCCGAACCGGCTTCGTTTCTGTTTCGACTCCAGCCTTCCCTTGGGCTCGGCGCAGCACCAGAAGATCGTCGTCATCGACGGCGCGCTTGCGTTCGTCGGCGGTCTCGACCTCACGATAAGGCGCTGGGACACCAGAGAGCACGCAGCCCATCACCCGCTGCGGACCGATCCCGATGGCAAGCCGTATCCGCCGTTCCACGACGTGCAGTGCATGGTGGATGGCGAAGCGGCGGCCAGCCTGACCGAAATGGCGGAGCGCAGGTGGCGCGCCGCCGGATGCACTGATCGAAACATCAGCGGCGGTGGCGGGCGAGGCGCTGGCCGGCCTCGGTGCCGGTGCAATCGCGCGGAATGACGGTGGGCATTTCCCGGACCGAGATAGCCACCGCAAGCGAAGCCGGCGTGAACGAGGTCGCGCGGCTGTTCAAGGCCTCCATCAATGCAGCCGATCGCTTCATCTATGTCGAAAACCAGTTCACCAGCGCCACCGACATCGCGCGCCTCTTGGCGCAGCGGATGCTCGACGTGCCACAGCTTCGTGTTCTGATCGTCACACCGAAGATGCATTCGTCCTGGTTCGAGATCGCAGGCCATGCAGAGCGGCCGCGGCGGGTTCATTGCCCGATTCGTGGCGGCAGGCGTCATGGACCGGATTCGCTTTCTCTATCCAACGACGCAGGATGCGGACGGTGCCGCCGTCGTCATGGTGCACAGCAAGGTGATGATCGTCGACGACCGTATTCTGCGCGTGGGGTCGGCCAACCTTAACAACCGCTCGATGGGTGCCGACACCGAGTGCGATCTCGCCTTCGAGGCGAGGTCGGAGGCGCACCGGAAATCCATCGCCCGGCTTCGCCGCCAGTTGATCGGGCATTTCTGCGGCGTCGATGAACGGGAAATCGCAAGCAACGAGGCCGACCTGTTTGGATTCCTCGACCGCCTGGCGGAGCGCGGCGACGCGAAATCGTTGCAGCCGATCGACCCGGCCGCGACGGCCGGCAGCATGGCAACCATGGTGCAACCGGTCGCCGATCCCAGAGAACCGCTTCACCTCGACCGCGCCGCCAGTCGCATGTGGACGGCAAGAACCATTTTGGCCGTGTCCGGGTTGGCCGCGGCGCTCGCCGGCCTTGCGCTAGCCTGGCAGTACACATCGCTGCGCGATTTCACCGACATCGGCTTCGTCTCCTCGGTCATTTCGCAGCCTGCGTGGTCGCAATTCGCGCCGCTGCTGGCGATTGCCGCATTCGTCGTCGGCGGGCTGGTGGTGTTTCCGGTGCTGGTATTGATCGCCGCGACGGCAGCGGCGCTGGGGCCGTGGATGGGCTTCTTCAGCGCCGGCGCCGGCGTGCTGCTCAGCGCGCTCACGCTGTTTTCGATCGGCCGCGTGCTGGGCCAGGCGCGGCTGCAGCGGCTGCTCGGGCGCCGGGCGGCGCGGGTTCAGAGCCGCATCATCGGTAAGGGGGTCGTTGCGGTCGCGATGATCCGGATGGTGCCGATCGCTCCGTTCTCGATCGTGAACGTGGTGGCGGGCGCCAGCAAGCTGAGCCTGCGCGATTTTCTGCTCGGCACGGTGCTCGGCATGGCGCCGGGAATTGCGGTGATGGCCGCGCTCGGCGCGCAGATCGCAGATCTGGCCAGAAACGCCTCGTGGACGAATGCGGTGCTGCTGGCGCTGGCGATTCTAGCCTGGATCGCGCTGTGCCTTGGCGTGCAGTTCCTGGTGACGTGGATGGCGGGACGAAGAACGTGACGCCCACCATGCGCTTCATGACGTGGAACGTGCACGGCATCTTCCACCTCAATCCGGGCTTCGATCTGGACGGCGTTTGTTCGATCATCGGCCACTGGTCTCCTGACGTTGTGGCGCTGCAGGAGGTCGATTCCCGCGGAAGAACCGATGATCCCTTTGCCCGGTTGGCGGAAGCGGTCGGAGACCACAGCATCGACGCCCGTTCGATCATCACACAGGACGGCGATTACGGACAGGTGTTGCTGAGCAAATGGCCCTTCCTCGAAGCCCCGAAAATCGTCGACGTCTCATATCAGGAACGGGAGCCGCGCAGGGCAATTTCGGCGCGCATACAATCGAGTGCGGGCGAGATGACGGTCGTCGCCACTCATCTCGGTTTGAGTATCCATGAAAGGCACGCTCAGGCCCATGCCTTGGTAGATCTGGTGCAGCCGAAGCGAACGCTGGTGCTCGGCGATTTCAACGACTGGCTCTGGGTGAGGTCAGTGCGCGGGGTACTGGCCCAAACCTGCCCGGTTCGGACACGGTTGCGGACATTCCCCTCGCGTTTTCCGCTGCTGCGGCTGGATCGGATTTACGTCACGCGCGACGGGCTGATCCGCTCGGCCTGGACCGACCGCAAGGCCCGGTCCTGCTCGGACCATCTGCCCGTCATCGCCGATGTCGCGTTCGTGGATTAGAGATTGCTCGCCGTCAGGCCGGTTTTGCCGGGTGCTGTGTCCTGGGATGACGCTCATGCAGTAGGCAGGCAAGGTCGTGGCGCAAATCCTCCCGCTCGCGCATCGCGGTTTCGAACAGCGCTTCCTGGATGTCGCGCGGCATATCGCCCCAAACGACCATGGCCGCCTCGCCAAGCAGCAATGCAAAGGTCTGTTGTTCGGTCATGTCGATCCTCCGCAATTTTTATGCTTGACCGAAACGAAGGTTCCGTTTCCCTGCGCTTTGCGTCTAGCCGTCATGAGGGCGTTATTACCGCCCCCAGCGCAACACCACGGGATCGAGCTGGCGGGCGATTTCAACGAGACCCGCCCGAGCCGCCGGGTGAACCTTCTGCAGCGGGTGACGAACCGCTTCCGAGCCGATCACGCCGCCTTCCTTCATCAGGATCTTGGCGGCCTGCAAGCCGCATTGCCGGTTCTCGTAATTGATCAGCGGCAGCCAGCGCGCATAGGCCGCCATCGCTTCTTCCCGGCGCCCCACCTGATAAGGATCGACGATTTGCCTGATGCCGTCCGGGTAGCCACCACCCGTCATGGCGCCGGTCGCGCCGGCATCGAGATCGGCCATCAGCGTGATGGCTTCCTCGCCGTCCCAGGGACCTTCGATGCTGTCGCCCCCGGCCGCGATGAGGTCGCGCAGCTTCGCCGCCGCCATCGGCACTTCGATCTTGAAATAGCGGATGTTCGGAATTTCCCGCGCCATGCGGGCCAGCAGGTCGACCGAAAGCGGTGTCCCGGCAACCGGAGCATCCTGAATCATGATGGGGATGTCGATGGCGTCAGACACGGTACGATAGAAGTCGAAAATGCCCCTCTCGGGCACGCGGAAGGTGGCGCCGTGATAGGGCGGCATGATCATCACCATCGCCGCGCCCGCGTCCTGCGCCTGGCGGCTGCGTTCCGCGCAGATACGCGAACCGAAATGCGTCGTCGTCACGATCACGGGCACCCGGCCGGCGACATGCTCCAGCACCGCATGCATCACCTGCTCGCGCTCGGCATCGGTCAGGACGAACTGCTCGGAGAAGTTGGCCAGAATGCAGAGGCCGTTGGAGCCGGCGTCGATCATGAAATCGATACAGCGGCGTTGCCCGGCGAGATCGAGCTCTCCACGGTCGTCGAAGATGGTCGGAGCGACGGGGAAGACACCGCGATAGGGCCGTCGTGCAGTCAGGGTCATTGGATGTTCCATTCGAACAGGATCAGTGATTGTATGGTCGTCCAATGCATTCATCAACATGATAGAAGCCTCGGCGCAACCGGGCAGCAAGAACAAGGGAAAGATCGATGGGGGAGTTCTGGAGGGCGTTCGCGTCCTCGATTTCGGGCGCTATATTGCGGGGCCTTATTGCGCGACATTGCTGGCGGAATTCGGTGCGGAAGTCATTCGTGTGGAGAAACGCGGCGGCAGCGAGGATCGTTTCGTGGCGCCGGTCGGTGAAGGCGGCGAGGGCGCGCTGTTCCTGCAGATCAACCGCAACAAGAAATGCATCACGCTCGATCCGATGAAGCCGGAAGGGCAGGAGGTGATGCGCCGGCTGGTCGCCACCGCCGATGTCGTCGTCGCCAATCTGCCGCCGCAGACGCTGCGCGCGATGAAGCTCGATTACGACCTCGCTGAAGGCGATCAAGCCCGACATCATCCTGACCACGGCCACCGCCTTCGGCGGGCCGGGGCCGTGGTCCGACCGCGTCGGCTTCGACGGCGTTGGCCAAGTGATGTCGGGCGCGGTGTACATGACGGGCAAGGGCGATCCGCCGTACCGCGCCGCGGTGAACTGGGTCGATTTCGGCACCGCGCTGCATTGCGCGTTCGGCACGCTCGCCGCCCTGATCGAGCGCGGCAAATCCGGCCGCGGACAGATCGTCGAAGGCGCGCTGCTGGCCACCGCGCTCTCGTTCACCAACGCAACCCTGATCGAGCAGGCTGTGATATCAGCCAATCGCGTTCCCACCGGCAATCTCGGCCAGACCGCGGCGCCCGCCGACATCTACCGTACCAAAGACGGCTGGGTGCTGTGCCAGGTCACCGGGCATCCGCTGTTCATCCGCTGGGCCAGATTGATGGGCGAGGAGGATCACTGGCTGAACGACCCGCGTTTCGCCGACGATCTCAAGCGCGGCGACAACGGCCCGGTCATCAGCGAACGGATGGCGCGCTGGTGCGCCGAGCGTACTACGCAGGAGGCGGTCGATACGCTGGGCCAAGCGATGATACCGGCCGGGCCTGTCCTGAGCCCGCAACAGGCGCTGGAGCACCCGCATATCCGCGCCACCGGCTTCATGCAGGACGTCGACTATCCCGGCTTGCCGAAGCCTGCGCCGACGGCGCGCGCCGCGGTGCGGCTGTCGGAGACCCCGGGCGAAATCACGTCGCGCCCGCCGACGCTCGGCGAGCACACTGATTCCGTGCTCGCCGATATCGGCTACGACGCAGCGGCGATCGCCGCGCTTCGCAAGAACGAGATCATCTAGATGCAGCGGCGCCAAATTGCAGCGTGGACATCAGCTCCGTGACGCTGCTGTCGATACCAGCCAATCCTGTTCCAGAGGGTGCGCTTGCCGGAACGATCGGAACGCCGGATGGCGCCGCGTTGCGCTTTGCGCGCTGGGCGGCGCCGGCTGGCGGCAGGGGGACCGTCTGCGTCTTCACAGGGCGCGGCGAGTACATCGAAAAATATTTCGAAACAATTCGGGATCTGCGCAAGCGCGGCTATGCGGTGGCTGTCATCGACTGGCGGGGACAGGGGCATTCCTCGCGCTGCCTGCGCAATCCGCTCAAGGGCCATGTCCGGAGTTTTTCAGATTACGAGGTCGACGTGGCGGCCTTCGTCAAGCAGGTGCTGCTGCCGGATTGTCCGCCGCCTTATTTTGCGCTGGCCCATTCGATGGGCGGCGCGGTCATGCTGCGCGTCGCACATGCCGGCATCGAAGTGTTCGAACGCTTCGTGCTCTGCGCGCCGATGATCGACCTGCCGCGTCTGCGCGCGTCGCTGCCGATGCGCGGCCTGATGCGCATGCTGCGCGCGGCCGGAATGGGCGAGCGGTTTATTCCAGGCGGCAATATCGACCTGATCAGATCAACGGGCTTTCCCGGCAATCCCTGACCTCGGACCCGCGCCGCTATGCCCGCAACGCGGCTATACTGGAGGCCGATCCAACGCTCGGGATTGCGTCGCCGACCGTGGCCTGGCTCGACGCGGCCTTTGCGGCGATTGCCGAGTTTCGTTCGCCTGAGTTTGCCGGGCGGATTCGCCAGCCTGTCCTGATGCTCGCGGCGGGCGACGACACCATCGTGTCGGCCCCTGCCATTGCGGCGTTCGCCCGGCATCTGCCGGCGGGATCGCATCGCGTGATCGCGGCCGCCAAGCACGAAATCCTGCAGGAAGACGACCGCTATCGCGAGCAGCTCTGGGCCGCCTTCGATGCCTTCATGCCGGGTTAGTTTGTAGGGTGGGCAAAGGCGCGCTTGCGCCGTGCCCACCATTCTTGTGCGGGAGATGGTGGGCACGCTATCGCTTTGCCCACCCTACGGGGGCCGCATCTGATTTGGTTTCTGCGCAAGTGCATTTTCAAGCGATCGCCTGCGACATACCGGCACGACGGGCAAATCACTTCTGATTTTCCGAAATCGTGTCAAGCCCGGAAATCAAAAATATTCCGCTTTCGTTCTCACGCAAATCATCGGCATAACTCTACCCGTCTCACCCAATTGAGGGGCGCTCGCGAACGTCACGAACGTGCGGTGAGATGCGGTGGACGCGAGAGCTGCGACTGACGTGTGCAGCTTGAGCGTACGGCGAAGTCGTGTGGTTCGGGCGCCGCGGTGCTGGCGTTAAGCGTGCGATAAGAAGCGCAGGCGACGGAGGCAAAAGAGCCGTTCTCCGGGAAGAGCACGAAGTAAGCCGTAAAGCCATTGCGCAGGGAAGGCCGGAATGCTCCCGCTGCCCTGTATGCTCGTGTGCATTTTTGTTTGCGCAAATCGCACGCGAGACCGCGGGTGCAGCAAGCACCCGGTCTTCCCTGCGCCCTCTGACAAGGAGGGCGAGAAGTTGCTGGCACACCTCGGGCGAAACGCGCCGCGAGATCGCGGAGTCATACTTTGTATCGCGACTGCTTCGACGCCGGTCGTCCCTGCGAACGAACGCAGGGACCCATACGCCGCGGTGGAAGTTGTCTTGCCGACATGGTCGACGGCTTTCGTTCAACAATGGGCGACGGTGGCTATGGGTCCCTGCGTTCGCAGGGACGACCACCGCCGCAACCATGTCCCCGCCGCTTCCTTGCAAAAGCTTGAAGTTTAAAATATATCCTGAACCCTCATCCAGGAGGCCTGACCGATGTCCCCATTGTCGCGTTCCTCCCATGCGCTCGTCACCGGTGGCGGGCGGGGCATCGGCCTTGCGATATCGGCCGCGCTGTCGAAAGCGGGGTCGACGGTGACGGTGCTCGGCCGCAACCGCGCGAGGCTGGATGAAGCCGTTGCATCCGGCGCGGCGCAGTTCGCAGCCGTTGCCGATGTCGCCGATCAGGCGTCGGTCAAATCGGCCATTGCGGAAGCCGCCGCGCGGCAACCGATCGATATCCTCGTTGCCAATGCCGGCGCAGCCGAATCTGCGCCGTTCGGCCGTTCCGATGCGGCGTTGTTTCAGCGGATGATGGACGTCAATTTTATGGGCGTGGTCCATGCCATGCAAGCCGTATTGCCTGGAATGGTCGAGCGCCGTCACGGGCGGATCATTGCCGTCGCATCCACCGCCGGTTTGAAAGGCTACGCCTATGTCTCGGCCTACAGCGCGGCGAAACATGCCGTGATCGGCCTCATCCGTTCGCTGGCGCTGGAGACGGCGAAGAGCGGCGTCACCGTCAACGCCGTCTGCCCTGGCTTCACCGAAACCGACCTGCTCGAAGGTTCGATCGACAACATCATCAGGAAGACCGGCCGCAGCCGCGAGCAGGCCATCGCCGAGCTGGCAAAGCACAATCCGCAGGGACGCCTTGTTGCGCCATCGGAAGTGGCCGACGCCGTACTGTGGCTGTGCGGTGAGGGCGCCGGCGCCATCACCGGACAGGCCATTGCGGTGGCAGGCGGCGAAGTCTGATAGGCCGCCACATCGATAACGGTTAAATTCAGGGAGAGATCATGAGCAAGCCCGCCAACCCCGTCACGCTGCCGCTGGCTGACTATTCACCGAAGCATTTCCTGCTGGCCGTCGTCGATCGCGTCGCCACCGTGACGCTCAACCGTCCCGAGCGCAAGAACCCGCTGACCTTCGAAAGCTATCGCGAGCTCACCGATTTCTTCCGCGCCTGTGCGATGGATGACGAGGTCAAGACCATCGTCGTGACCGGCGCGGGCGGCAACTTTTCCTCCGGCGGCGACGTGTTCGAGATCATCGGTCCCTTGATAAAAATGGACACCAAGGGATTGACCGCCTTTACCCGGATGACCGGCGACCTCGTGAAAGCGATGCGGGCTTGTCCGCAGCCGATCGTGGCCGCCGTCGAAGGCATCTGCGCCGGGGCCGGTGCGATCGTCGCGATGGCGTCCGACCTGCGTCTTGCCGCGACCGGCGCCAAGGTCGCGTTCCTGTTCAACAAGGTGGGCCTCGCCGGCTGCGACATGGGCGCCTGCGCGATCCTGCCGCGCATCATCGGCCAGTCGCGCGCCTCGGAACTGCTCTACACCGGCCGCTTCATGACGGCGGAGGAGGGCGAGCGCTGGGGCTTCTTCAGCCGCATCGTCACGCCGGACGCGGTGCTGCCGCAGGCGCAATTGCTGGCCAAGCAGATTTCCGATGGACCCACCTTCGCCAACACCATGACCAAGCGTATGCTGGCGA
The DNA here is from genome assembly GCA_044772375.2 of Bradyrhizobium sp. RDT10. GTDB lineage: Bacteria > Pseudomonadota > Alphaproteobacteria > Rhizobiales > Xanthobacteraceae > Bradyrhizobium. The sequence continues at coordinate 4,659,797 of CP187939.1, read as the reverse complement.
TGGAATGGGCGATGTCGGTGGAGGAGGCGATCGAGGCCGAAGCCGTCGCGCAGGCGCTCTGCATGACCACGGAGGATTTCGCTCGCGCCTTCGAAGCGTTCTCGAACAAACGGACCCCGGTGTTCCAGGGGAACTAGCGGACCGTAGCCCGGGTGAAGCGCAGCGAAACCCGGAAACAAGAACCCGGATTGCGCTACGCTCCATCCGGGCTACGACCAACCCCCTTGCCGGAAAATTATTTTAGGCTTAAAGTAATTTCGAACTAGCCCGGTAGCCTGTTTCGAGGCGGTAGATGAAGATCGCGATTATCGGCGGCGGACCGGCCGGTCTCTACGCCGCGATCCTCTTGAAGAAACAGCGGCCGCAGGCCGAGATCACGGTCTATGAGCGCAACCGCGCCGACGACACCTTCGGCTTCGGCGTGGTGTTCTCGGATGCCACGCTGGACAATTTCGAGAGATACGATCCGCCGAGCTACCGCCGCATCACCCAGGAATTCGCCTATTGGGACGACATCGCCGTGCATTTCCGTGGCACCGTGCACCGCGTCGGCGGCAACGGTTTTGCGGCTGCTCGCGCCGGACGCTGCTATTGATCCTGCAGGAGCGGGCCCGCGAACTCGGCGTAACGCTGCTATTCGAGACCGATATCGATGACGAGGCTCGCTTCGCCGATGCCGATCTGATCGTGCTCGCCGACGGCATCAACAGCCGCTTCCGCGATAAATACATCTATCATTTCCAGCCGCAGATCGACCTGCGCTCCAACAAGTTCGCCTGGATGGGCTCGACCAGGCCGCTCGACGCCTTCACCTTCATCTTCCAGGAGACCGAGTGGGGCCCGTTCATCGCGCACGCCTATCAGTATGAGACGGGACGCTCGACCTGGATTTTCGAGACCGATGCCGAAACCTTCCAGCGCGCCGGGCTCGAAGGCCTGAGCGAACAGCAATCCGCCGATCGGATGGCGGAAATCTTCGGCTGGTTCCTCGATGGCCATCCCTTGCTGATCAACCGCTCGATGTGGCGCAATTTTCCGATGATCCGCAGCCAGCGCTGGGTCAAGGACAATATGGTGCTGCTCGGCGACGCGAAGGCGACCGCGCATTTCTCGATCGGCTCCGGCACCAAGCTCGCGATGGAAGATGCCATCGCACTCGCGGACGCCATGGCGCAAGCGCCGACGGTCGATGCCGCGCTGCAGACCTACGAGCACGGCCGGCGCGAGGAGGTCGAGAAGACCCAGCACGCCGCCGACGTCTCGCTGGTCTGGTTCGAGCATGTCGAGCGCTTCTGGGACTTCGATCCCGTGCAGTTCGCCTTCGGCGTCATGACCCGCGCCAAGGCGATCACTTACGATAACCTCACGTTGCGCGCGCCGGAGTTCGTCCGCGAGGTCGACAAGGCGTTTGCAAAACAGGTTCGTTCAAAAGGCTTCGACGTAGATATCGAAAAGCCTGTCGCGCCGATGTTCCAGCCGCTCAGGCTGCGCGAGATGGAAGTCAGCAATCGCGCAGTGGTGTCGCCGATGTGCATGTACTCCGCGAAGGAAGGCGTGCCCGGCGATTTCCATCTGGTGCATTACGGCTCGCGCGCCATCGGCGGCGCCGGGCTGATCTTCACCGAGATGACCTGCGTCGGCCGCGATGCCCGCATCACGCCCGGCTGCACCGGTTTATGGAATGACGAGCAGCAGGCGGCGTGGACGCGGATCGTCGATTTCGTCCACGCCAATTCGGCTGCGAAAATCTGCCTGCAGCTTGGACATGCCGGCCGCAAAGGCGCAGCCAAGCTGATGTGGGAGGGCATGGACCGGCCGCTGGAGCAGGGCGGCTGGGACACGATCTCGGCGTCGCCGTTGCCTTACTTCCCCGACAGCCAGGTGCCGCGCGAGATGGATCGTGCCGCGATGGACCGTGTCAAGCAGGAGTTCGTCGCCGCGGCCTTGCGCGGCGAGGCCTGCGGCTTTGACATGCTCGAGATGCACTGTGCCCATGGCTATCTGCTGGCGAGTTTCATTTCGCCGCTGACCAATCAGCGCACCGATGAATATGGCGGCACGCTCGCCAACCGGCTGCGCTATCCGCTGGAAGTGTTCGAGGCGATGCGCGCGGCATGGCCGGCGCACAAGCCGATGTCGGTTCGCATCTCCGCCACCGACTGGGTTGCGGGCGGCATCACCGGTGACGACGCGGTGGCGGTCGCACGCGCGTTCGGCGAAGCCGGCGTCGATCTGGTCGATGTCTCGACGGGCCAGACCGTGCGCGATGCGCAGCCGATCTATGGCCGGATGTTCCAGACGCCATTCTCCGATCAGGTTCGCAACGAGGCGCGGATCGCGACCATGTGCGTCGGGAACATCACGACCGCGGATCAGGTTAACACCATCCTCGCCGCCGGACGTGCCGACCTCGTGGCGTTGGCCCGGCCGCATCTGGTCGATCCATTCTTCACGATGCGGGCGGCGGCCTGGTACGGCGCCGATATCGCCTGCCCGCCGCAATATCTCCCCGGCAAGGAACAGATCTTCCGCAACAGCGTGCGTGACCGGCAGGATTTCGAAGACCTCAAAATTAAGGGTAAGCCGAAAACCCGCGCCGAGCTGAAGGCCGAGGCGACAAAGCCGCTTGCAGCCGAATAGGCCGGATGGCAGGCTTGCCGCTCCCACTCCCTCTCCGCAGGGAGAGGTGAAGAGCGTCGGTCGAGTTGGAGTAGAGCGCATGAAAGCAATCATCGTCGGGGGCGGCATCGGAGGCCTTACCACTGCGCTGATGTTGCGCGCGCGCGGCATCGACTGCGAATTGTTCGAACAGTCGGACAGCATCCGCGAACTCGGCGTCGGCATCAACACGCTGCCGCATGCGATCAGGGAATTGACGGGCCTCGGGCTGCTGGACCGGCTAGATGCCGCCGCTGTTCGCACCGACCAATTGTATTATCTCAACCGCTACGGCCAGGAAGTCTGGCGCGAGCCGCGCGGCCTCGATGCCGGCCACGACGTGCCGCAATTCTCCGTTCATCGCGGACGCCTGCAAAGCGTGATCCATCGCGCCGTCGAGGAACGGCTCGGGCCTGAGGCGATCCACACCGGTTGCCGCCTCGGCTCCTTCGCCCAGCACGAGGGCGGCGTGATCGCGCATTTCTTCGACCGCACCGGCGCCCATGTCAAAACCGCGCGCGGCGACATTCTGATCGGCGCTGACGGCATTCATTCACGGGTGCGCGAGATGCTGTTCCCGGATGAGGGGCCGCCGTGCTGGAACGGCTTGATGCTGTGGCGCGGCGCGCGCGACTGGCCGGCGTTCCTGACCGGCCGCTCGATGATCGTGGCCGGCGGGCTGAATGCCAAGGTCGTGGTGTATCCGATCGCGGAAGGCTCGAGCCCGTCGAGCCGGCTGACCAACTGGGCTGTCATGGTGAAGATCGGCGAGGGCAATGCGCCGCCGCCGCGCCGCGAGGATTGGTCGCGGCCCGGCAAGCGCGAGGAGCTGATGCCGCATGTCGAGCGGTTCAAGGTGCCGTATGTCGACGTGCGCAGCCTGATCTCGGCGACGGCGGAATTCTACGAATATCCGTGCTGCGACCGCGATCCGCTGCCGTACTGGACCTCTGGCCGGGTCACGCTGCTCGGCGACGCCGCGCACCCGATGTATCCGGTCGGCTCCAACGGCGCCTCGCAGGCGATTCTCGATGCGCGGGCGCTCGCCGATGAACTGGCGCGCAGCGAACATCCGCGCCAAGCGCTGGTGGCCTATGAGCAGAAGCGTCTGCCGATGACGGCGGAGATCGTGCGCTCCAACCGTCGCGGCGGCCCCGAGGGCGTGATCGACGCGGTCGAGCAACTGGCGCCGGATGGCTTTACCGATATCGAGAAGGTGCTGAGCCACGCCCAGCGCGAAGCGATCGTGCGCGGCTATGCCTCCAAGGCCGGCTTCGCCGCGCCGGCGTTGGGATTGGCGGCGGTGCGGGCGTAGGACCAGCAGTCACCGTCATGCCCGGGCTCGTCCCGGGCATCCACGTCTTAGCAGTAGCGCGGTAGGCAAAGACGTGGATGGCCGGGACAAGCCCGGGCATGACGAGCTTGAATGCCTCACGCCCCCGGAGGCGGCGGCAGGAAGTGGATGTTGTGCTCGGCCGCCAGCGCCACCACCGCGTCCGGCGTCTGCTCCTTCATGTTGTGGATCGCCCAGAACAGATCGTAGAGCCGCCGTGTCGGCGAGACCCAGAACAGCGTCTTCGCGGTGCGGCCGGACTTGTTGAAGATGCCGTGCGGCTTGCCCATCGGCAGCCGCACCAGATCGCCCGGTGTCGCCTGGGTCTCGGCGCCGTCGAGGAAGAAGTCGAGCTTGCCTTCGAGGATATATAGATACTCGTCCTGGTCGGGATGAATATGCGGCGGCACGAGGGTCTCGGGCGGGAGCGTCGCATGCCACGAGAAGGAATGCTCGGTGACGTTTTTCGGCACATAGGTCTGGCCGAGGATGCTCCAGGAAATTCCCTGAATGCCTTCATTGGCGCGGGTGATGCCGGCGATTTCGGTCTTCATGATATCGCTCCCTCCTGATTGTCTATTTGGCCGCCGTGCAGTCCTTGGCGTGGCGATCGCCATAGTTCGAAAACACCTTCTCGACGATCTCGGTCTGGAATTTCCCGTCCGGACGCTTGGCCACCTTGGTCAGATAGAAATTCTGGATCGGGTAGCCGTTGACGTTGAACTTGAAGTCGCCACGCAGCGAGGTGAACTCGGCCTTCCTGAGCGCGGCCGAGACAGCCTCCTTGTTCTTGAGGTCGCCCTTCACCGCCTTCACCGCGCTGTCGATCAGCAGGGCCGTGTCATAACCCTGCATGGCGTAGGTGCCGGGAACGCTGTTGTAGGCAGCCTCGTAGCCGGCTACGAACTTCTTGCTCTGGGGATTGTCCATGTTCGGCGCCCAGTTGGCGCCGCCGAACATGCCGACTGCGGCGTCCTGCTGCGCGGGCAGGGTGGATTCGTCGACGGTGAATGCCGACAGCACCGGAATCTTGTCGGCAAGGCCGGCCTGCCGGTACTGCTTGACGAGACCGACGCCCATGCCGCCGGGCATGAAGGTGAACAGCGCATCGACCTTGGAAGAAGAAATCTTGGTCAGCTCGACCTGGAAGTCCAGCGTACCCAGCGGCGTGTAGCTTTCCTCTGCGATCTCGCCCTTGTAGTCGAGCTTGAATCCGGCCGCGGCATCCTTGCCGGCCTGATAGTTCGGCACCAGCACATACATGCGCCTGTAGCCGCGGTCCTGCGCGACCTTGCCGAGAACTTCGAAAGTCTGGTCGTTCTGGTAGGAGGTCACGTAGAAGAACGGGCTGCAGTCCTTGCCGGCGTAGCTCGACGGCCCCGCATTCGGGCTGATCAGGAACGTCTTGTTCTCGGTCACCGGCCGGTGAATGGCTTGCAGGATGTTGGAGAAGATCGGTCCGACCACGAAGTCGACCTTCTCGCGCTCGAGCAGGCCCTTGGCCTTGGTCACGGCGCCATCGGGCTTGAGTTCGTCGTCGACGACGACGACCTCGACGTCCTTGCCGGCCATCTTGCCGCCGAGGTCCTTGATTCCGAGTTGCAGGCCGTCGCGGGATTGCTGGCCGAGGACGGCCGCCGGGCCGGACAAGGTCGTGATCACGCCGATTTTGATTTTCTCCTGCGCTGCCGCCGGACCGGCCGCAACCCCCAGCAAAACGGCGAGTCCTGTCAGCCTCAACGACTGCTTCATGATTATTCCTTCCATTCGGCCTCTGCAGCCGAAAACCACGCTACACCAAATGCCCGGACTGCAGCTTATTCCGACGGCGACGGCACCTGCAAGCACAACGCATCTATGCAAGCCATGCGCCAATTGCTTGAAACCTAAAGAAATCTGGGCAATGATCCGCAAGCTGCGCTCTGTTCGGATCACCGAACGCCCAAGCCGGACAAGATTTGCATCATGATCCTTGATTCAGAGACCAAGGCCGTCGAGCTCCCGGAGCATCATGGCGACGAACTCAGGCTGTGGCTTCGCCTCCTGACCTGCACGACCCTGATCGAAGGTGAGGTGCGCAGCCGGTTGCGCGAGCGCTTTGACGTCACGCTGCCGCGGTTCGATCTGATGGCCCAGCTCGACAAGGTGCCGGAGGGTATGACGCTATCAGATGTCTCCAAGCGGATGATGGTCTCGAACGGTAACGTCACTGGATTGGTCGAGCGCCTCGTCGAATCCGGGCATCTCGACCGCCGCACGTCGGATGCCGATCGCCGTGTGCAGGTGATCCGCCTGACCAAAGCGGGCCGGGCCGAATTCCGCAAGATGGCCGCAGAGCACGAATTGTGGATTGCCGATGTCTTCGGGGACCTGACGCCGAAGGACGTCCGCGAACTGATGCGCCTTTTGGCCAAGACCAAGGCGTCGGCACAGAAGGCCGCGAAGGCGCGGGCAGGCTGAAGCCGGTGCTCGCCGATCCCAATTCGCCGACGACGCTACGGCTGAAGCAACTGGCCGGGCGCTAGCTAGTTCATCCCGCGCAGGGTCGCCGATGGCGTCTCGCCGAATTTAGCGCGATAGGCGCTCGCCATTCGGCTGAGATGGGTAAACCCGAGTTCGAATGCGATATCGGTGATGCTTTCGTCAGGGAGGCGGCGGCCAGTCTGATATTGAGATGCGCGAGCCGGATGTCGCGCAGCATTTCCGAGATCGACGTTCCGAAATGTCGCTGAAATCCGAGTTGCAGTGCGCGGATGCCCGTGCCCGCGGTTTCAGCCAGTTGGGCAAGGTCGAGCGGCTCGTCTGCATGCGCATGGAGAAACTCGCGTGCCCGCCGTAACGACGGCGGCAGCGCTTCGGCCCGGCCGCCAAACCGGTCGATCGCATCGCTGGCGCTGTGGCGCTGGCCGTTGAGCAAACCACTCAACAGCGTCTCGCGCAGATTGGCCGCTGTGATCGGCGAAAGCGGCCGTTGCGGTCCGAGACGTTCGGCGAGATCGACGAATTCCAAAATCTGCGACTGAAGCACCCGGCCGGCCGTGGAGGAGAGATCGACCGCGGGCTCGAACTCCACCGCGCCCGCCGGCCGACCCGACAGTGCTGCGGCCCGTTGTTCCAGCAGGCGGCGCTCGACCAGCAGAATGATCTGGGCGCAATTGCGCTGCCAGGTCATTCTGGTGGGAATTGTCGGCGACAATAGCGAAGCGCTGGCGCGCGGAGCGGTTGCAATATTGCGCGATGCGGTTTGGACCCGCGCCGAACCGCGTACGGGAATTTGCAGCAGGAAGAAGCGCTCGAGACAGCCGGGGTCGATCGACACCGATCCGCCATAGGCGACGTAGTTGACGGAGAAGCCGCCAAAGACCGCACAATTATGCAGCGCGAAGAATTCAGGCGACGATCGCGTGGTGGGCTTCAATTCATGCGGGCAGAAGATGCGCCCGACCGCATCGGCCGCGTCGTCGACGCTGTCGGTCGAAACGCGGTTGAATACCGCCAGCCGGCTGGCGGGGTCATGCCTGACAATGCTGGTGCCCGTCGCCATGGCCCGGCCCTCTGCATTATATTTGAAGCCTATAATATCTGCAGGCGCCACGGTTGGGAAGGCGATTTCCTGGCGCCTTAATGCCTGATCGGAAGGCAGTCGTGGCTGCCATACGGCGCGTGCTGACGGCCGATGATTTCGCGTCGCAGCAACTCGAAAATTTCCCTGTTCGGTTGAAGGGATTCGTTTTGCGGCTAGACGGCCGCTCCGGCTCGATCCAGCCTGTGCGAACGAGTTCGACACTAAGAACCACCAACCGCGACACAGGAGATGGGCGACATGGCAGCACTCGAAAAAGGCATCACCGCCAGTGGCACGGGCTACGGCGGCAAGACCTGGAACATCCTGGGTCAGGTCTACTTCCCCAAAGCCGTGACCGATTCAACCTTTGCCTTCGAGACCAACAGCGAGCCCGGCCAGTTCGTGCCGGTGCACGTCCACCCGACGCAGGACGAATTCATCCTGGTGCAGGAGGGCGTTCTCGATCTCAAGCTAGACGGCGTCTGGGTGCAGGCCAAGGCTGGCGACCTCGTTCGGATGCCGCGCGGCATCCCGCATGGCTATTTCAACAAATCGGACAAGCCGGCCCGCGCGCTGTTCTGGGTGTCGCCGATGCAGAAGCTCGAAGCGCTGTTCAACCAGCTTCACAATTTGACCGATCCCGAAGAGGTTGTTCGGATCTCGGCGCAACATGAAGTGAACTTCTTGCCGCCCGAGGCCAACGAATAGCTCCCTGAACTCATCCTCGCTGGAGACGTCGTCATGGTCAGCCGAAAGAAAGTCTGCGTCATTGGCGCAGGCGTATCCGGACTTGCGGCCGCAAAAGCCTTTGCCGCGCGCGGGCATCAGATCACGATCGTCGAGCGCAGCGGCGATCTTGGCGGGGTCTGGGAGCCGGCGCGGTCCTATCCCGAGGTGCAAACGCAGAGCCCCAAGGATCTCTACCGTTACACCGACAAGGCGATGCCGGATTCGTACCCGGAATGGCCGAAGGGTCCGCAGGTCCACGCCTATCTAACCGAGTACGCAAAGGACAACAATCTCCTCGGCGCGATCCGCTTCAATACGGCCGTGGTGCGGATGGATCGCCGTCCGGATTTTGCGCCGGGCTGGCGACTCGATCTGCGTGGGCCGGATGGCGTCACCACGCACGAAGACTTCGATTTCGTCGCGGTATGCACCGGGCAGTTCAATGAGCCGCAGACGCTCAGTCTGCCGGGCCAAGATGCCTTCAAGGCGCAGGGCGGGCGCATCCTGCACTCCTCGCAATACAACGACCCAGCGACCGCCAAGGGCCGCAGGATCGTCGTGCTCGGCGGTTCGAAGTCGGCGACAGATATCGCGGTCAACGCGGTCAATTCCGGCGCTGCCGAAGTGACGCTGGTGTACCGCGAGCCGGTATGGCGGATTCCCTATTTCATCGGTGGCCTGGTCAATTTCAAGCGCATTCTCTACATCCGCGCGCAGGAGGAGATGTTCCGGAGCTGGGGCATCGGCGCGATGTCGCGGTTCGCGCATGCGGTCGCAAAGCCGCTCGTCTGGGCGAACTGGCGCGGACTGGAGAGCCTGCTGAAGCTGCAGTTCAAGCTCGGCAAGTGCGACATGGTGCCGGAAGGGCGGATTGAGGACGGCGCCAATTGTTCGCTGCCGATAGCCACGCCAGGATTCTTTCCGATGGTCGCCGACGGCCGCATCAAGGCTATCAGAGGCAGCTTCGAGTGCTACGACGGCAATTCCATCGTGATGACCGGCGGGCAGCGCGTCCAGGCTGATGTTGCCGTGCTTGCGATCGGCTACAAGCTGGGCGTGCCGTTCCTGCCGCAGGCCTACCGCGACAGACTGGTCGATCCCGACGGGCAATACCGGCTCTATCGGCTGATCGCTAATCCGGACCTGCCCGAGATGGGATTCGTAGGCTTCAACTCCAGCTTCTGCACGGTGTTGTGTGCAGACCTCGCCGCGAACTGGCTGGTGCGCTACGCCGATGGCCAGCTTGCCCGTCAGCCGACCCTCAAGGAGATGCAGGACAACATCGAGATGATGCTGCATTTCAGGCGCGTCGAGCGGCCAGCGGCCGGCGTCTATGGCGGGCTGTGCGTCGCGCCCTATCACTTCAAGCATTTTGACGAATTGCTGGCCGATATTGGCGTGTCCGGACGCCGGGCTAATCCGCTGGTGGAGAAATTTACCCCGCCCGATGCCGCGGCCTATGGCCGCTTCCTGGCCTCGGCGCCGGACTACCGTGCCGCCGCGTAGGGCGGGGATGGGTTCCCGGGCCGGGCGTGGCCTTCCTGCGGCGCGCCCGGCCCTTTCTATTCGTAGGCAGGGCGCAATTCCGCACTTGCGGAAAAATACTTTAAGCTTAAAATGATTGGTGAGCTAACGCTGCCGGGCGTCTTCGATATTGATCTCGAGCCTTTCATTCATGAGGCGATGAAAATGTCAGGTAGAACTCCCAGCCGGTCCCCGTCGCTTGGCCCGTCAGGCCACATAGATGATTTTGCGCGGCGAAATCTGCCGCCGCCCGAACAATGGCCGGATCTGCTGCTCGACCGGCCCGAGTTTCAATATCCGGAATACCTGAATGCCGCGGTCGAGCTGACCGACCGCATTGTCGAGAAAGGCTGGGGCGACCGGATTGCGCTGATTGGCAACGGCCGCCAGCGCACTTACAAGGAATTGGCAGATTGGTCCAACCGCCTCGCGCATGCGCTGGTGGAGAACTACGGCGTCAAGCCCGGCAATCGCGTCCTGATCCGGTCCGGCAACAACCCGGCGCTGGTCGCGGCCTGGCTTGCGGCGACAAAGGCAGGCGCCGTCGTCGTCAACACCATGCCGATGCTGCGCGCCGGCGAACTGGGCAAGATCGTCGACAAGGCCGAGATTGCGCTGGCGCTGACCGACAGCCGCATTGCCGACGAGCTGGTCGCGTGCGCGAAGACCAGCAAGTTTCTCAAGCAGGTCGTGAATTTCGACGGCACGTCCAATCATGATGCCGAGCTCGATCGGGTGGCGCTGAACAAGCCGGTGAGGTTCGACGCCGTGAAGACGGGACGCGACGACGTCGCGCTGCTCGGATTCACCTCAGGCACCACGGGCGAACCCAAGGCGACGATGCATTTCCATCGCGATCTCATGATCGTGGCGGACGGCTACGCCAAGAAGTCCTCAACGTAACCGAGGATGATGTGTTCGTCGGCTCGCCGCCGTTGGCCTTTACGTTCGGGCTCGGCGGGCTGGCGATCTTCCCCTGCGGTTCGGCGCGACGGCGACGCTATTGGAGAACGCGGCGCCGCCCGAGATGGTCAAGATCATCGAGACCTACAAGGCGACCATCTGCTTTACCTCGCCGACCGCGTATCGCGCGATGATGGCAGCGATGGATAACGGCGCCGATCTGTCGTCGCTGCGGATCGCGGTCTCCGCCGGTGAGACCTTGCCGGCACCGGTGTTCGAAAACTGGACGCGCAAGACCGGCAAGACCATTTTGGACGGCATCGGCTCGACGGAGCTGCTGCACATCTTCATCACCAACCGCGTCGGCGACGCGGTCGCAGGAACGACCGGATACCCGGTCGCGGGCTACGAGGCAAAGATCGTCGACGACGACATGAACGAATTGCCTGATGGTACCGTCGGCAAGCTTGCGGTGCGCGGGCCGACCGGCTGCCGCTATCTCGCCGACAAGAGGCAATCGAACTATGTGCGCGACGGCTGGAATCTGACAGGCGATTCCTTTGTCCGCGACGCGACCGGCCGGCTGTCCTTTGTCGCCCGTTCGGACGACATGATCGTCTCCTCCGGCTACAACATTGCGGGTCCCGAGGTCGAAACGGCATTGCTGTCGCATTCTGCCGTCGCCGAATGCGGCGTGGTCGGCGCGCCCGACGAGGCGCGTGGCATGATCGTCAAGGCTTACGTGGTGCTGGCGGGTGGCGCCATGGGCGACGCCGCGCTGACGCAGGCGTTGCAGGATCACGTCAAACAGACCATTGCGCCGTACAAATACCCGCGTGCGATCGAATATGTCGCGCAACTGCCGAAGACCGAAACCGGCAAGCTGAGGCGCTTTGCGCTCCGGCAGATGGCCGCGGCCGGCCCGGCGTCGCCCGGCGTCGCCGCGGAATGAAATCTAACCTGATGGAGAAAGCCGGTGACCGCCCCAAAGGCCCCACGCTGAGCGTGGTGCCTAATCCCAAGACCGACACCTCGCTGTCGGGCCCGCAAGTGTTGCAGCCGAGCGGCTGGCCGATGCCGAAAGGATACGCTAATGGCATGGCCGCCGATGGCCGGCTTGTGGTGACCGGCGGTGTGATCGGCTGGGATACGCAAGGGCATCTGGCGCCGGACCTCGTCGCGCAAACGCGCCAGACGCTCTCCAACATTTCCGAGATTCTTGCCGAGGGCGGCGCGAGGCCCGAGCACTTGGTGCGATTGACCTGGTATGTCGTCGACATCGAGGAATATCTTGCGAGCCTGAAAGAGCTCGGCCGCGTCTATCGCGAGATTTTTGGCGCGCATTATCCGGCGATGGCGCTGGTGCAGGTGGTGCGCCTGGTCGAGAAAGCCGCCCGCGTCGAGATCGAGGCGACGGCGGTGGTGCCGCGCTGAAACCCGCTTATCGGGTGTCGTCCTAGAGCTCTGTTCTCAGCTTCCAGAGTTCCGGAAAAAGTTCGACCTCGAGCATCTTGCGCAAGTAGGAGACGCCCGAGGTGCCGCCGGTTCCGCGCTTCAGGCCGATGATGCGCTCGACCGTCGTGACGTGGTTGAAACGCCAGCGGCGGAAATAGTCCTCGAAATCGACCAGCTTTTCCGCAAACTCGTAGAGCATCCAGTGTTTCGCCGGCGACGCATAGACGGTCTTCCAGGCCGCCAAAACCTCGTCGTTTGGCGTGCGCTTGACGCGCCAGTCGGTGCGGCGTGCGTCTTCGCCGATGTCAAAACCATTGCGCGCCAGCAGCAGCAGCGCCTCGTCATAGAGCCCCGGCTCAGCGAGAATTTCCTCGAGCTTTGCCATGATGTCGGCGCGGTGGGCGTGCGGGCCAAGCAGCGCCAAATTGCGATTGCCGGCGAGGAACTCGATCGCGCGGTACTGGTACGACTGGAAACCCGAGGACTGCCCGAGCTGATCGCGAAACTCGGTGTATTCGCTGGGTGTCATCGTCCGCAACACGTCCCAGGCGGTATTGAGCTGCTCGAAGATCCGGGCGACGCGCGACAGCATCTTGAAGGCGGGCTGCAACTGGTCTTGGCGGATCGCCTTGATGGCGGAACGGATTTCGTGGATCGCCAGCTTCATCCAGAGTTCGGAAGTCTGGTGCTGGATGATGAACAGAAGTTCGTCATGGGCGTCCGAGAGCGCTCTTGCGCGCCCAGAACGCGCTCCAGGTGCAGATAATCGCTGTAGGACATGCGCCCTTCGAACGACATCTGGGCTTCCTCACGCGAGGGTTCGTCGGGCTGGCCAGTCATGTTACGAGCGCCTTTTTACGGTATTCCGCGGCATCCCAGCGGCGATTGGTCAAGACGTCGGCGATGATTTCGACTGCCGCGCGAACCTCGGCTTCTCCGATGTAGAGCGGCGTAAAGCCGAAGCGCATCATGTCCGGCGCGCGGAAGTCGCCTATCACGTTGCGCGCGATCAGCGCCTGCATGATCGCGTAGCCATCCGGGTGACGAAACGAAACCTGGCTGCCGCGCCGCCTTCCGTCCCGCGGCGAAGCCAGCGTCAGCTCGGGACAACGTCCTTCGACTTCGCGGATGAACAGGTCGGCGAGCGCGATCGATGCATGGCGCACGTCGCTCATGCAGACGCCGTCCCAGACGTCGAGAGCGGCCTCGAGCGCGGCCATCGCAATGATCGGGGGCGTACCGACCCGCATTCGCTCAATGCCCGGCCCGGCCCGATAGTCGAGGTCAAAGGCAAAGGGCGCGTGATGACCCATCCAACCGGAAAGCGCCGGCCGCGCCGTATCCGCGTGCTTCGGCGCTACATAGATGAAGGCTGGCGCGCCAGGACCGGCATTGAGATATTTGTAGGTGCAGCCGACCGCGAAATCGGCTTCGGCACCTTCCAATTCGACCGGAATAGCGCCCGCGGAATGCGCCAGATCCCAGACCGTTAGCGCGCCGGCGGCATGCGCCCTGCGCGTCAACTCGCTCATGTCGTGCAGCCGGCCCGTGCGATAGTCGACCTCGGTCAGCATCAGCACCGCGATCGTCTCGTCGATGGCGGCTTCGACGTCTTCGGGGGCACGACCTTCAACTCGTAGCCACGGTCGAGCGATTCAAGCAGACCGCCGGCGATGTAGAGATCGGAAGGAAAGTTGCCGGTGTCCGACAGGATCACGCGCCGCGACGGATTGAGCTCGAGCGCCGAGGCCAGCGCCTGGTAGACTTTGATGGACAGCGTATCGCCGACTACCACCGTCCCGTCGGCAGCGCCGATCAACCGACCGATGCGGTCGCCGACACGCCGCGGCTGCGTCATCCACCCGGCGACGTTCCAGCCCTTGATGAGGTGCTTGCCCCATTCCTCCGATATCATGCGGCCGACGCGATCGGCAGCTGCAACAGGCAGGGGACCGAGCGAATTGCCGTCCAGATAGATCACGCCATCCGGGATGGCGAACCGGGATTTTGTTCGCGTGAAATCGGTCATGTCTTTTCCCCGGTGTGCGCCCCTGGAATTATTCGCATGGACATCAATTATTTCAAGCTTGAAATTTATGGGCGCAAGGCGCGCTTCTCGGTATAGACTGGCTGCCTGCGGGCATCGATCGGACATCCGCCCGGCCCACAGAATCGAATGGAAACCGAACCGCGTGATTTTTCATCAGATTTCCGACTGGAACGACGCCTATGCGAACGCTCTGAACATTCCGGGCGGCGAACGCTGGCCGGCCGCATGGGTGCAGCCCGCGCAGGCCTATCGCGACGCACTCCAGGGCAGCGGCCGCGCGACGCTCGATATCAGCTATGGCGAGCGCGCACGAAACCGTTTCGATCTCTTTGGACCGGAAGGCCGGCCAAAGGGCCTGGTCGTCTTCGTCCATGGCGGATTCTGGAAGGCGCTCGACAAGAGCTTTTGGTCGCATCTCGCGCGCGGATCGGTTGAAAGCGGCTATGCGGTGGCGATGCCCTCCTACACGCTGTGCCCGGACGCTCGCATCTTCGAGATCACGCGCGAAATTGCCGCGGCCGTCGCGCCGCCGCCGCGATGGTCGAAGGCCCGCTTTCTCGCCGGCCATTCCGCCGGCGGACATCTGGTGACGCGCATGATTTCGGCGACGTCGCCGCTTGCGGACGATGTCAGAGCGCGCATCAGCCACACCGTCTCCATTTCCGGCGTTCATGACCTTCGTCCGCTGATGAAGGCCGCCATGAATACGGAGCTCCGGATCGACGAGGCCGAGGCGCGCGTGGAAAGCCCCGCATTGCTGGAGCCGATGCAGAATGCACGCGTGACGTGCTGGGTGGGTAGCGCCGAGCGCCCGGAATTCGTCCGTCAGAACGCGCTCCTCGCCAACATGTGGACCGGGCTCGGCGCGAAAACCCGCATGATCGAAGAACCCGGCCGGCATCATTTCGATGTCATCGACGGGCTCGCCGATCCCGATCACCAACTCACCAGGACCTTGTTGTCGCCGTAGCCTGCTGAATTCCCGAAATGAACTGCGGTTGCGGTGTGGCCTTGCCACCAGGTGGTTCTGACCTTCCGATCATGCTGGCTGAAACGTCTGCACCGTCTGTCGTGCACCCAGGGCATAGAGTTTTGAGAGCGCCTCGGTGACGGCGGTGCGCATGCGAGGATCGCTGCCAAGCGTACCAAAATGGAGTTCACCTCCAGCAGCGCGGGCGCAAGCCGCTCCGCGAACGGGCCGGCGCGCTCGGCGATATCGGCCAGTTCCTGGCAAGCGGATCGCGCACGTCGATGGCGCGTCCCTGTTCGTCCTTTGCGGTGACGTAGCGCATCCAGCCCGCTACCGCGAGCGCATGCGTGTCGATCGGAAGGCCCGGCCGCAACCGGTCCTGCATGGTGGCGAGCAGCCGCTGCGGCAGTTTCTGCGAGCCGTCCATCGCGATCTGCCAGGTGCGATGGTGCAGGGCGGCATTGGAAAAGCGCTGCAGCAGTGACGCGCTGTAGGCGGCAAGGTCGGTACCTTCGGGCATCGTCAGCGTCGGCGCCGCATCCTGCATTACCCGCTGGGCAAAGGCCGCGAAGCGATGGTCGGTCATGGCCGCGGCGATGGTCTCATGGCCGGCGAGATAGCCGAGATAGGCCAGCGCCGAATGGCTGGCGTTGAGCAGCCGCAATTTCATGTGCTCGAACGGCGTCACATCCGAGACCATCTGCACGCCTGCGGCCGCGAAATCCGGCCGTCCTGCCGGAAAGCGGTCTTCAACGATCCATTGCGTGAAAGGCTCCGTCACCACCGGCCACGCGTCGGTCATGCCGAGCGCGGAGGTAACCTCTGATCGGTCGAGGTCGGTCGTCTCCGGCACGATCCGGTCCACCATGGTCGAAGGAAGGCCACCTCGGCTTCAATCCATTTGGCGAGATTGCGCGATCGCAAGGCGGCGAACTGCGTCACGATGCGCTCGACAGTGTGGCCATTGGCAGAAAGATTGTCGCACGACAGAACGGTGAAGGGGCTGCGCCTGCAATCCGCCGGCGCGCCAGCGCAGCCACCAGGAATCCGATGGCCGAGCGCGGCGTGCCGGGATTCTGCAGGTCATGAACGATGTCGGGATGGCGCTCGTCCAGGTCGCCGGTTTGCGGCCTGTGACAGTAGCCCTTCTCGGTGACCGTCAGCGAGACGATGCGCGTGGCCGGGTGGGTAAGGCGCGCGATCAGCGGGCTTGGTTTCTCTTTTGCGACTTCGCATGCGAGGACCGAACCGATGATCCGGTGGTCGGTACCCGCGCCGGAGCGAACGGCGAGCGTGTAGAGGCAATCCTGCGGCGCGAGGGCATCGCGCGTTTCCGGACTGCGCAAGCTGGCCCCGACGATTCCCCAATCGGTGGCGCCACCTGCAAGGAGGTCGTCGATCACCACCGCCTGGTGTGCCCGGTGGAACGCGCCGATTCCGAGATGAACGATGCCCGGCGTGACGCGGGCGCGATCATAGGCCGGGCGCCGGACATGGCCGGGAAGCCGGTCGAGGTTGGCGTCGGATAGACGCAGATCGCCGTCTTTCGGGCCGAAAAGCGGGGTTTTTGTCGTTTCGCTTGACATGAAAGGCTCGATCTATCAATCTTTGGTCAATTGGTAAGGCCAATGTTCCGGATTTATTGGCCTTCACCCAATCAAAGCAAGAAAAATCGATTCACTCAGGGGATCGTCAGGGAGAGCCGAGCGTGCCGCTCGAAGCCGTGGAAGCGCGACGCCTTTATCGCCAGGTTGCCGATCAGCTCCGTGCCTTGATCGACAGCGGCGAATACCGCGTGGGCAGCCGGCTTCCCACCGAACGCGATCTGGCCGAACAATTGAAGGTGTCGCGGCCGACGGTGCGTGAAGCGCTGATCGCCCTGGAAGTCGAGGGCCGGGTTCGGATTCGCGTCGGCTCCGGAATTTATGTCAGCGAACTGGCGGCGCTCGTGCCGCCCTTGCCGGCGGCGGCCGAGATCGAAGGCCCGTTCGAACTGCTGCGTGCGCGCGAATTCCTCGAAGGCGCCATCGGCGAACAGGCGGCGCGGGTAGCGACACCTGAGGACATCGCGCGCATCGACGCTTCGCTGGAAGCGATGGCCACCGTGCAGCATCCCGGCGAAGCCTCGATGATCCATGACCGCGCGTTTCATGTAGCTGTAGCCGGATGTCTCGACAACGCCGTGCTGATCCGCGTGGTCGGCGAGTTGTTCGACCAGCGGCTCAATCCCTACTTCGCCAAGCTCGCGCATTATTTCGGAGATCCGGATCCTGGAGCGCGGCGCTGGCCGAGCACCGGGCGATTCGCGATGCCATTGCCGCGCATGATCCGGACGCGGCGCGCGTGACGATGCGCGAGCACCTGGCGCGTTCGCAGGCCCGCTTTGCGCAGAACTTCGGGACGGAAGCGTCGTCCGCCTCCGCGTCGCCGCAAGGAGCGGCTAACGTGGACTGAAGCACAAGAATTCGAACGGTTCGACCAAACCCGGGCCGGTTGGGTAACAAAAGCAAATTGTAGCAACGGAGGAAATTCACGTGTTGAAGAAATTGACGATTGCATTCGCAGCATCTGCTGCTGCGCTGTTGGCCGCGACCACATCCGGCATGGCGCAGACCAAGCTGAAGTGGGCGCATGTTTACGAAACCTCGGAGCCGTTCCACACCGCTTCCGTCTGGGCCGCGGGTGAAATCAACAAGCGCACCAATGGGCGTTATCAGATCGACGTCTATCCGGCCTCGCAGCTCGGCAAGGAAACCGACATCAACCAGGGGCTCGCGCTCGGCTCGGTCGACATGATCATTTCCGGCTCGAGCTTCGCGGCCAAGAGCTTTCCGCCGATCGGCGTGACCTATTATCCCTACACCTTCCGCGACGCCGATCATCTCCTGGCCTATACCAAGAGCGACGTCTTCAAGGAGCTTACGAAGGGCTACGAGGACAAGAGCGGTCATCGCATCGTGGCGGTGACTTACTACGGCGTGCGACACACCTCGTCGAACAAGCCGATCAAGACCTGCGCCGACATGAAGGGCCTCAAGATTCGCGTGCCTGACGTGCCGGCCTATCTCGCGATGCCGCGCGCCTGCGGCGCCAATGCCGCGCCGATCGCGTTTGCCGAGGTCTATCTCGCCTTGCAGAACGGCACGGTTGAAGCCCAGGAAAATCCGCTCACGACCATCGAAGCCAAGAAATTCTACGAAGTGCAGAAGCACATCGTGCTGACCGGCCACATCGTCGATCATCTCAATACGGTCGTCTCCGGCGCGCTCTGGAAGAAGCTCTCGGAAGAAGATCGCAAGATCTTCACCGACGTCGCCCAGGAGGCGGCGGCGAAGGCCACCGCCGAGATCAAGGCCAACGAAGCCAAGCTGGTCGATTTCTTCAAGCAGAAGGGGCTCACCGTGACCGAGGTCAACAAGAACGAGTTCCGTGACACCGTGATCAAGACCACGAGCTTCGAAAGCTTCGACTACCGCAAGGCCGACTGGGAACGCATCCAGGCGGTGAAGTAGACGACTAGACCTTCGTCCGTGCTTGCCGCGATTTGTCGCGGCGAGCACGGCGGTGATCTTGAGGGCGGCTCGGAGAGGGCGCATTTCCATGGTTGAAGTTCACAAGCAAATCACGGCGGACGAGATCGCCCATACCTTCGAGGACGAGGTCCCCAAAGGCGCCGATCTCGGGCAATATGCGCCCGAGGACTGGTTGGCGCTGGTGATCTTCTGGATCATGGCGCTGTCGGTCTTCCTGCAGTTCTTCACCCGCTATGTCCTCAACGACAGCTATGCCTGGACCGAGGAAATCGCGACCTACTGCTTGATCGGCGTGGTGTTCATCGGCTCGGCGATGTGCGTACGGCAATCGCGGCACATCCAGGTCGACCTGATCTTCCGCTATCTGCCGCATAATCCAGCGCGCGCCTATCGACCGTGATCGATCTGATCCGGATCGCGTTCTTCGGCTATGCGATCAAGCTGGTCTGGCAATTCATCCAGATTATCGGCGACGAGCGGATGACCACAATCAAGTTTCAGAAGGGTTTTGTTTATTACGCCGTGCTGCTCGGCTTCGTGCTGATGTTTGCGCGCTCGATCCAGATCGCGATCGAAAACTGGCGGCGGGGCTATTCGATCCTGGAGCGCCCGGGCGCCTTCGACGGAACGGAAGGGTAGGGCGATGCTGCTGCTGCTTGGGGGATTTCTGCTGCTGATGCTGGTCGGCCTGCCGGTCGCGCTCGCCATGGCGGCGTCGTCGCTGGTCTATATTCTCGTCACCGGCATCACGCCCGATGTGACGCTGGCGCAGCGCATGATTGCCGGCGTCGAAAGCTTTCCGCTGCTTGCGGTGCCGTTCTTCATTCTCGCCGGCAATCTCATGAACATCGCCGGCGTGACGGGGCGCATCTACAAATTCGCGGTCGCGCTGGTGGGTTGGATGCGCGGCGGCCTCGGCCACGTCAATATCGTGGGCTCGGTGATCTTTTCCGGCATGTCCGGCACGGCCATCGCGGATGCCGCAGGGCTCGGCACCATCGAAATCAAGGCGATGAAGGATCACGGCTATTCCACCGAGTTCGCGGTCGGCGTGACTGCGGCGTCCGCCACGCTCGGGCCGATCATTCCGCCGTCGCTGCCGTTCGTGATCTACGGCATGATGGCGAACGTCTCGATCGGCGCACTGTTTCTCGGCGGCGTGATACCCGGCGTCTTCATGACCCTGGCCATGATGGCGACGGTGGCCTATTTCGCCCACAAGAACGGCTGGGGCAGCGATACGCCGTTCTCCTGGCCGCTGATCGGTTCGGCAGCCCTCGAGATCGTTATCGTTCTCGCATTTCCGCTGGTGGTCTGGCTGCTGGTCGTCGCTGGCCTCTCGGTGAACGTGGCGGTCGGGCTCGGCCTCGTGGCGCTGCTGGCGCTCGACTGGTATTACGATTTCTCCGCCGTGATGGCGCTGATGGCGCCCGTGATCCTGATCGGCGGCATGACGCTCGGCTGGTTCACGCCGACGGAGGCTGCGGTCGCAGCCGTGATCTGGTCGCTGTTCCTGGGGCTGGTGCGTTACCGCTCGATGACGCTGCAGACGGTGGCGAAAGCAACGTTCGACACCATCGAGACCACGGCCTCGGTGCTGTTCATCGTGACGGCGGCCTCGATCTTTGCGTGGCTGCTGACGGTGTCGCAGGCGGCGCAGACGCTGACGGATGCGATGCTCGGGATCACCCAGAACAAGTGGGTGTTCCTGCTGCTGGCGAACATCCTGATCCTGTTCGTCGGCTGCTTCATCGACACCATCGCGGCGATCACCATTCTGGTGCCGATCCTCCTGCCGATCGTGCTCAAGCTCGGTATCGACCCGATCCATTTCGGCCTGATCATGACGCTGAACCTGATGATCGGGCTCCTTCACCCGCCGCTTGGCATGGTTCTGTTCGTACTCGCACGGGTGGCGAAACTGTCCGTCGAACGCACGACCATGGCGATCCTGCCGTGGCTGGTGCCGCTGCTGCTGGCGCTCGTCGCCATCACCTACATCCCGGAGCTGACGCTCTGGCTACCGAAATATATGGGACTCTCAAGATGACATCGATGGCTTTGGCCGCAACACTGTTCGGCCCGGAAGATCTGCGCATGGTCGAGCGGCCGCTCGATCCCTTGGCGTCCGGCATGGTGCGGATTCGTTTCGGCGCCGGCGGCATCTGCGGCTCCGACATGCATTACTACCGCCATGCCCGCACCGGCGATTTTGTCGTGACCTCGCCGCTGGTGCTCGGCCATGAGATCGCGGGTGAAGTCGTGGAGATCGCGGGCAGCGCGCCGGGCGTGAAGGTCGGCGACCGCGTCGCCGTCAATCCGTCGCGCTGGTGCGGCCATTGCAAGCCCTGCCGCGAGAGCCGGCCCAATCTCTGCGACAACATCTTCTTCATGGGCTCGGCCTCGAAGACCCCGCATATGCAGGGCGGCTTTGCGTCCTACTTCGACGCGATCCCGGCGCAATGCGTGAAGATTCCCGATCACGTGACGTATCAGGCGGCGGCATTGGCCGAACCGCTTGCGGTGTGCCTGCATGCGGTCGCCCGCGCCGGCGACGTCGCGGTCAAGCGCGCTGTGCTGTTCGGCGCCGGCCCCATTGGTCTTTTGACCATGCTGGCGGCGCAGCGTGCAGGGATCGCTGAGACGACGGTCGTCGATATCGCGGCGGCGCCGCTGGCGTTTGCCAAAGGCTCGGCGCCAATCATGTCGTCGATATCTCCGGCGGCGAAGAGGCGCTGAAGGCGGAAGCTGCGGCGCGCCCGTTCGATGTCGCGTTTGAAGTCTCGGGCACGGCCGCCGGCCTTGCCAGCGCCATCGGCGTCGTCAGGCGCGGCGGTGTCGTGGTCCAGGTCGGCAATCTGCCGGGCGGGCAGATCCCGGTGCCGGCGAATGCGGTGATGGCTAAAGAGATCGACCTGCGCGGCTCGTTCCGCTTTGGATCCGAATTCTTCACCGCGGTCGAACTGATCGCCGACGGCAGCGTCGACGTGCTTTCGCTGGTGACGGCCCAACGTCCGCTTTCGGTCGCGCCCGATGCGGTGCGGCTGGCGCTCGACCGCTCGCAAAGCGTCAAGGTCGTGCTGACGGCTTGATCGCATTTTTCGTTTCAGGAGATCGCCATGATGCTGCAGGGATGGCGGTGGTACGGGCCCAATGACCCCGTATCGCTTGATGATATCCGCCAGGCCGGCGCGACCGACGTGGTGACGGCGTTGCATCAGGTGCCGATCGGCGAGGCGTGGACGCGTGCGGCGGTTGAGGAACGCAAGAACCTGATCGAGAACAGCCAGCCCGGCCGTTCGCCGCTGACCTGGTCGGTGGTGGGATCGATTCCGATCCCCGATGACGTCAAACGGCTCGGCGGCGGCGCGACCCGCTCGATCGAGGCCTGGATCGCGAGCCTCGAGGCGGTGGCTTCAGCCGGCATCAAGATCATCTGCTACAATTTCATGCCGGTTGTCGACTGGTGCCGCACCGATCTCGAATGGGAACTGCCGAACGGCGCCAAGGCGATGCGCTTCGATCAGGAACGGTTCGCGGCGTTCGACCTGCACATCCTGGAGCGGCCGGAAGCGCCGGCCGAATATTCCGAGGCCGCGCAGCTTCGCGCGAAGCAGGTCTATTCGCGGATGACGCAGGCCGATATCGATGACCTCGTCACCAACATCGCCAGCGCGCTGCCGGGCTCCACGACTGATCCGCTGACGATCCCGCAATTCCGCGACCGCCTGCAGCAATATCGCGGCATCGATTCTGCGGTGCTGCGGCAGCACCTCAGCGAATTCCTCGCGCGCGTGACGCCGGTCGCCGAAGCCCTCGGCGTGACGTTGACGCTGCATCCGGATGATCCGCCGCGGCGGCTGTTCGGCCTGCCGCGCATTGCATCCTCGGCGGAAGACTATCAGGCGCTGTTCGATGCCGTGCCCTCAAAGGCCAACGGCATCTGTTTCTGCACCGGTTCGCTCGGCGTGCGTGCGGAGAACGATCTGCCCGCGATGGCCAAGCGCTTCGCGCCGCGGATCGGTTTTGCGCATCTGCGCGCGACCAAGCGCGAAGCCGACGGCCTGTCGTTCTTCGAGATCCGATCATCTCGATGGCGACGTCGACATGATCGCGGTGCTCAAGGCGCTGCTTGCCGAGAACGGGAGGCGTTCATCGCGCGACAAGATCGTGTTCCGGCCGGATCACGGTCACCGCATGCTCGACGATCTCGCGGAAACCAAGCGCACCAATCCCGGCTATACCGCGATCGGCCGGCTGCGCGGGCTCGCTGAACTGCGTGGTGCGATCCGCGCCATCGAACACGTCGGCTGATCGATCAGACCCGCGCCTGCTTGGCCGCCTCGAAGGCTGCGAGCCGCCCGGCAAATCTGCCATTGGCGAGTCCGGAGCGAGCGATGATGGTGGGGATGGGTAACGTCTCGAAAAAATGACAGGCTACGCGATGGCCGGGCGCTGCCTCGCGCAGCTTCGGCTCCTCCGCCGAGCAGCGTGGCTGCGCATGCGGGCAGCGGGTGTGGAAGCGGCAGCCGGTCGGTGGCTTGAACGGGCTCGGCACGTCGCCCTGCAGCATCACGCGCGTGGTGCGCAAGCTCGGATCGGGCTTGGGGATCGCCGCCAGCAGCGCCTGGGTGTAGGGGTGCAGCGGCCGGTCGTAGAGCGTCTTTTGTCCGCGATCTCGACAAGCTTGCCGAGATACATCACCGCGACGCGGTCGCTGATGTGCTTCACCACGGCAAGATCGTGGGCAATGAACAAATAGGAAAGGCCGAAGCGCTGCTGCAGATTCTGCAGGAGGTTGACGATCTGCGCCTGGATCGAGACATCAAGCGCCGACACCGGCTCGTCGCAGACGATCAGGTCGGGATTGACGGCAAGTGCGCGGGCGATGCCGATGCGTTGGCGCTGCCCACCCGAGAACTGGTGTGGATAGCGCCTGGCATGTTCGGGCGACAGACCAACGATTTCCAGGAGCTCGCGCCCGCGCGCGGCGCGTGACGAGGCGTCGCCGATCTCGTGGACCCGCAGTGGCTCGTCCAGGATTTCGCCCACGGTCATGCGCGGGTTGAGCGAGGCGTACGGGTCCTGAAAAATGATCTGCATGTGCCGGCGCATCCGGCGCAGCTCGCCCTTGTCGAGATCGGCGATTTCCTTGCCCTTGAAGCGCACCGAGCCTGACGTCGGGTCCATCAGGCGCAGGATCAGGCGTCCCGTGGTCGACTTGCCGCAGCCGGATTCGCCGACCAGCGCCAGCGTCTCGCCGCGGGCGATCTCAAAGTCACATCCTCGACGGCGCGCACGAGTCCAATCACCTTGCGGCGGATCAGGCCGCGCGTGACCGCAAAATGCTTGACCAGGCCGTCGACCTGAAGAACCGGCGCATCGCTCATGACGCCACCTCGACCGGCGCCTTCCAGCACGCCACCTGATGGCCGGGCGCGATATCGCGCAATGGCGGCGGATCAAGGCGGCAACGCTGGTCCGCGAACGGGCAGCGCGGCGCGAAGCGGCAGCCGGCAGGCTGATTGTTTGGGCTGGGCACCGTACCCTCGATGGTAGCGAGGCGCTCGCGATCCACATTGATGCGCGGGATCGAGCCCAGCAGGCCGATCGTATAGGGATGCTGCGGATCGGCGAACAGGTCGTTGACGTCGGCGCTCTCGACGATGCGGCCGGCATACATCACCAGCACCTGATCGGCGACCTCGGCGATGACGCCGAGATCATGTGTAATGATCAGGATCGCCATGTCGAGCCGCTGCTGCAGGTCGCTCAAGAGGTCGAGGATCTGGGCCTGGATGGTGACGTCCAGCGCCGTGGTCGGCTCGTCGGCGATCAACAGCGCGGGCTCGCAACTCAGCGCCATGGCGATCATCACGCGCTGACGCATGCCGCCCGACATGTTATGCGGAAAATCGTCGATGCGCTGCGCCGGCGAGGGGATACGCACCAGGTCGAGCATCTCGATCGCGCGCGCTCTCGCCGCGCGCGGCGACATCGCGCTATGGGCGAGGATCGCCTCGACGATCTGCTGGCCGACGGTGTGGACCGGGTTGAGCGAGGTCATCGGTTCCTGGAAGATCATCGACATCTTGCTGCCGCGCAGCCTGCGGCGCTCGTCGGCCGAAAGCCGCAGCACGTCGCGATTGCCAAACAGCACCGCCTCGGCCTCGACCTTGCCCGGAGGGCTCGGCACCAGGCCCATCACCGAGAGCGAGGTCACGCTCTTGCCGCAGCCGGACTCGCCGACAAGGCCGATGGTGCGTCCCCGGGGAACGCTGAAGCTGATGCCGTCGACGGCGCGGAACAGGCCGCGATCCGTCGCGAAGTGGGTCTTCAGCCCACGAACCTCGAGGAGCGTATCCATCAGAACGAGTAATCCAGTCCCTTGTAGAAGGTGTTCTGATAGAGCATGTGCGGCCTGACGCCCTTCATCTTCTTCGAGCTGGTGGTGTACATGGCGACGTTCATGACAGGCATCCACAGATGCTCATTCATTACCTTCTCCTGCACGCGGGCGTAGTTGAGCGCACGCTCGCTGTCGGTCAGTGCGGCGCGGCCGGCGCGCAGCCACTCGTCGGTCTCGGCGTCCTTCCAGTTCATGCGGTTGGGGGTAGGGATGTTCTTCGAGTTGAAATAGATGTTCATCAACTCGCCCGCCGACAGATAGGGCACTGTCACGGTCCACAGCTCATAGTCCTGCTTGCCCATCTCGGCCGGCGCAATCGTGGAGTCGAAGCCTATGATCTTCCAGTCGACGCCGATCTTGCGCATATAGCCCTGGATCGCCTCGGACACGCGCGGGAAGTAGGCCACCTGCGTGTACAGGACGCGAGGCGCAAGCTTCATGCCGTCCTTCTCGCGGATGCCGTCACTGCCGACCTTCCAGCCGGCCTCGTCCAGGAGCTGCTTTGCCCGCTCGACATCCTCCTTGATGACGCCCTTGGTCTTTTCGGCGAAGTCGAGCGCCTTGGGATCGACGAAGGTGAAGGCCGGTTCGGCATTGCCCAGCATGACGCCCTTGACGATGTCGGCACGGTTGATCGCGATGTTCATCGCCTCGCGCACGCGCTTGTCCGACACCATCGGGCGCGTGATCTTGTAGCCGTAATACATCAGCTGGAAGTTCGGCCTGGCCTCCTGGACCGTCAGGTTGGGCGCGGCCTTGACCTGTTCGATGAATTGCAGCGGAACCTGATGGGTGAGGTCGAACTGCCCGCCCATGATGGCGGCGACGCGGCTGGCGTCCTCGGGCACGATCTTGATACTGAGCTTGTCGAACTTCACCGGCCCCTTGTTCTTATACATCGATGGGCCCCATTTGTAGGCGTCGTGGCGCTTCAGCACGATTTCCGTGCGCGGCTGCCAGCTCTCGAAGCACCAGGGCCCGGTGCCGTCGATCCCTTTGATGCCGTAATCCTTGCCGAGCGTCTCCACGCTTGCCTGATTGTGGATCGCGTTGGTGTACATGGTGAGCTGCAACAGCAGTTCGGAGTAGGGTTCGTTGAGCTCGTACTCGACGGTATAGGGATCGGGCGCGCGCAGCTCGCTCGATGTCTCCGGCGCGCCAATGGTACGGCGCCTTGGTGTCGGGATCCTTCAGCCGCTTGAAGCTGTAGACGACGTCGGCGGCGGTGAACTTCTTGCCGCTGCAGAACGTGACGTCGTCGCGCAGCTTGAAGGTATAGGTTCTGCCGTCCTCGCTGATGGTCCACGACTTGGCGAGGTAGGGGATCGCCGTCTTGCCGTCCCAATCGAGCGCCACCAGCGTATCCTGGAACATGTTGACGATATCCGAGGTCGGCGACCTGGTCGTGCGCTGGCCGTCGTAGTGCGGCGCGTCCAGCGACTTCATCACCCGCAAGGTCTGCGCCTCGGCAGCCGAGCACATTCCGGCTGCGCCCAGCAGCGCCGCAAGCCCCGTCAAAATGCTGCGCATCGTGTTTCTCTCCCTTGTCTATTTCTGACGCGACACGTCCAGTCCCTTGTAGAAGGTGTGCTGGTAGATCATGTGCGGCCTGGCATCGGTGATCTTCTTGTTGGCCACCTGATTCATGTTGATGTTGAGCACGGGCATCCAGAGGTGCTCCCGCATCACCTTCTGCTGCACCAGCGCGTAGTATTTGGCGCGGTCTGTTTCGGTCAGCGCCGAGCGGCCCTGCTTCAGCCAGTCGTCGGTTTCGGCGTCCTTCCAGTTCATCCGGTTCGGCGTCGGGATGTTGCGGAATCGAAATAGATGTTCATGAGGTCGCCGGCCGACAGATAAGGCACCGTCACCGACCAGATTTCGTAGTCCTGTTCGGCCATCTTGGCGGAGGCAATGGTCGAGTCCCACGGCTGAAGCTGCCACTGCACGCCGATTCGGCGCAGGTAACCCTGGATCGCCTCGGCGACGCGCGGTGTATTGCCGGCTTGGGTGTAGTAGACCTTCGGCTGCAGCTTGACTCCGTCCTTCTCGCGAACGCCGTCGCTGCCCATTTTCCAGCCGGCTTCGTCGAGCAGGCTCTTTGCGCGTTCGAGGTCTTCCTTGACGATGCTCCTGGTGCCGGCATCGAAGTCGAGCGCGTCGGGATCGACGATGGTGAACGCCGGATCGGCGTTGCCGAGCAGGATGCCCTTGGCGATCTCGCCGCGGTTGATGGCGATGCTCATCGCTTCACGCACGCGCTTGTCTGATACCATCGGCCGCGTCGTTTTGAAGCCGAAATAGAGCAATTGGAAGTTCGGCTTGGCTTCGGTAACGGTCAGCATCGGGGCAGCCTTGGCTTGCGCGGTGAACTGCGCCGGAAACTGATGGGTAATGTCGAACTGCCCGGCCATCATGGCCGCCACGCGGCTGGAGTCCTCATAGGGAACCGGCGTGCGGCCGTCCCAGTCGAGCGCCACCAGCGTGTCCTGGAACATGTTGACGATGTCGGAGGTCGGTCCCCAGGTCGTGCGTTGCGCATCGTAATGCGGCGCGTCGATGCCCTTCATCAGATGGAGAGTCTGGGCCGATGCCGGACCTGCAACGCTTAATGACAGACAAATTCCAAGTGCGATCCTGATCATGTCTGCAGCCTCGGATCGAGGACGTCGCGGAATGCGTCGCCCAGAAGGTTGGCGGCCAGCACGATCACGAAGATGGCACAGCTCGGGATCGTCGCGATATGCGGCGCCATGAACAGGAAGTCGCGGCCCTGCGCCGCCATCATGCCGAGTTCGGCGGTCGGCGGCTGCGCGCCCATGCCGAGGAAGCCGAGCGCCGCGCCGATCAGGATGATCTGGCCGAAGCGCAAGGTGAGAAACACGAAGATCGTCGAAATGCAGTTGAGCGTCAGGTAGCGCCAGATCAATTCGCGGTCGCACACGCCGACGGCGCGGCCGGCTTCCATGAATTCCTGGCCCATCACGCTTATCGCGGCACCTCGCGCCACCCGCGCGACATCGGGCACGGTGGCGACGACGAGCGCAATCACCACCGCCGTCAGCCCGGCGCCGAAGATCGCGGCCACCGCCAGCCCGATCAGGATCGCAGGAAAGGCCAGCATCACATCGACCAGCCGCATGATCCAGCCGTCGAGACGGCGATAGAAGGCGGCGAGGATGCCGAGAACGCCGCCGATGAAGCCACCGACGATCACGCCGACCAGCCCGAGCATCAGCGTGCTGCGCGTGCCGTAGATGACGCGGCTGAAGATGTCGCGGCCGGTGTTGTCGGTGCCGAACCAGTGCTCGGCGTCGGGGGGCCGCATCACCTTGGTAAGATCGGTGAAGTAAGGATCGTAGGGAGCGATCCAGGGCGCAAACAGTGCTGCGACCACGATCACGGTGAGCGCCAGCCCGGCCGTTGCAGCCACGCGGTCGCGCGCCAGCCGCCGCAGCACCCCGGCACGGGCAAACGCGCTCGCTTCGCGCTCCTGTACAAAGCCTGTATCGAGAGCCTCGGCGCTCATCTTCGCTGCACCCTCGGATCGAGATAGACGTAGAGCACGTCGACCAAGAGATTGATGGAGAGGAAGGCTATGGCGAGGATCATGATCGCGCCTTGCGCGGTCGGAAAATCGCTGGAGACGATGGCGCCGACGGCGAGCCGGCCGACGCCTGGCCACGAGAACATGGTTTCGGTGACGACGGCGCCGCCGAGCAGGAACGCCGCCTGCAGCCCGATCAGGGTGACGACGGAATCATGGCGTTGCGCAGCGCGTGGTGGATGATCACCACCCGCTCGCGCAGTCCCTTGGCGCGCGCCGTGCGCACGAAGTCGGCGCCGAGCACTTCGAGCACGGCGGTGCGCGTCAGGCGCGCGATCGGGCCGATCAGCACCGCGCCCAGCGTCAGTGCAGGCAGGATCAGGCTCGGCAATCCGCCGTCCCATACCGGTCCGGTGCGGCCGGTGAACGGCAACAGCGCCCATTTGAATCCGACAAACTGGATCAGGATCAGGCCGATGAAGAACACCGGCATCGACACGCCCGCCACCGAGCACGCCATGATGATGCGGTCGGCAAGACGGCCGCGATTGACGGCCGCCAGCGTTCCGAGCGCGAGCCCGCTCGGCACTGCGATCAGCATCGCGCCCAGCATAAGCTCAACCGTCGGACCGATGGTCATCGCCAGTTCCTCGCTGACCATCCGGTTGGAAATGATGGAGCGGCCGAGATCGCCGCGCAGCACGCGCAGGATGTATTCGAAGAACTGGATAGGGATCGATCTGTCGAGGCCGAGCTCCAGGCGGATCGCGGCGATGGTCTCGGCCTTGGCATCGGGGCCTGCGATGATCATCGCCGGATCGGCAGGCACCACCTGCAACAGACAAAAGCAGAGGAAGAGAACCCCGAGCAAGGCGGGGAACGAAATCAGCAGACGATGGACAATCTGTTGTCCCATGCGACGCCAACGGACGGGTTGGGCGAAAAGGAACTCACGCGCCGACGTTGACGCTTTTGTTTCCCCTCGGCAGCCGCGCTTCGTCCGACGTGCGCGACTTTTGCTTATGCCTGGATACTGACACCTGTCCGACGCGGCGTCACGCCCAATCTGCCAGTTCGCTCCCGCTGCGTCCTTTTGCGCGATGACATTTCGCAATGCGAGAATTTCGTCTCACGAAAACAAGCGCTCGCGCGCCGGTCGTGGGTTTGTGCTGATGGCGCGTGCGAAGGATGCAGATCATCGCCGGCTGCAGATCACCGCCAACGCAACAAGTCGCTGTATGCCTATCGCCGCCGGGCGCGTTGCTGGAGGACGCGATGGAGACTCATCACAATCTCAGGTACGCTCAAGCCTGCCGATGCCCCGCTATTTTACGGGATGCCCGCTTCCGCGCCATCGCGGCCTGTGAGGGTTTTTCTGGTTCCGCGTTTGGCGCTTCGCTATAATCTGCAGATCCCTGATCGGTTAACCCGCAAATGCCTGACGGCTCCGCCACCGCTCATCATTACCGCCCAAAGCTCGTTACCGTCCTGACCGAGGGCTACGGCCTCGCCAGCTTTCGAAAGGATATGCTGGCGGCCCTGACGGTTGCGATTGTCGCTCTCCCGCTCTCGATGGCGATCGCCGTCGCCTCGGGCGTATCGCCCGAGCGGGGATTATACGCCGCCGTCATCGGCGGCTTTTTAGTATCGGCGCTGGGCGGCAGCCGCTATCAGATCGGCGGTCCCGCCGGCGCGTTCATCGTCCTCGTATCGGCGACGGTGTCGAGGTTTGGCCTCGAAGGGCTGTTGCTGACGGTTTTCATCTCCGGCTTCATGCTGACGCTGATCGGCCTTTTGAGGCTCGGCGCATTGATCCGCTATATTCCCCATGCGGTGACCATAGGCTTCACCTGCGGCATCGCGGTCACGATCTTTGCCAGCCAGCTCAGGGATCTCGGCGGCCTGAAGCTCGCCGCTGCCGAACCGGGACCGTTGCTGCCAAAGCTCGCCGCACTCGGCCATGCATTGCCAACGCTCAATCCTGCTGCGCTTGGCATTGGCGTCGGTTCGGCCGCCCTGATCTTCCTGCTGCGGCGCCTGGCGCCGAACTGGCCGGGAATGTTGATCGCGGTCGTCCTGGCCTCGCTCGCCGCCTGGCTGCTCCATCTGCCGGTGGAAACGGTCGGCAGCCGTTTTGGCCAGCTTCCGGACGGTCTGCCGGGGCCGAGTCTGCCTGATATCTCTTACGCAAGCATTCTCGAAGTATTGCCAGCGGCGCTCTCCTTCACGCTGCTAGGCGCCGTCGAAAGCCTGCTGTCCGCAAAGGTCGCCGACGGCATGACCGGGCGCAAGCATCGCTACAATATGGAGGTGGTGGCGCAAGGCATCGCCAACGTCGCCTCCGCCATCTTCGGCGGCATCAGCGTAACAGGCACGATCGCCCGTACGGCTACCAACATCCGCGCGGGCGCGTGCAGCCCGGTGTCAGGCATGGCGCATGCGTTGTTCGTGCTGGTGTTCATGGTGGTCGCAGCCCCGCTGGCAAGCTTTGTTCCGCTGTCGGCGCTGGCGGGGGTCTTGGTGGTAGTGTGCTGGAACATGGCCGAGAAGGAAGAATTTTCTCGCCTGCTTCACGACTGGCGCCCGGCTTGCGTGCTGATCGCGACCTTCGGCCTGACGCTGATCGAAGACCTGACTGTCGGCATCATCGCTGGATGCGTACTTGCCGCGGCGTTTGCGATCTACGATCGCGTTCGCTCTCGCGCCTAATCCTTTGCCGCCGGCTTGGTCGCGAATTGCGGGAACATCGCGGCGACGACCGGGCTGTCGGTGCGCCAGGAATGGCAGCCGCCGATGAAGAACGGCCGTTCACCGGAGTTCTGCTGGTTCTCCAGCGTGTCGCGGCCTTCCGGATTCCTGCCATAGGACATGGTCTGGTACAGCGTGGTGACGGCGGGGCCGAGCAATTCCATCAGATGCGTGCAGGTTTCCAGCCGGCCGATCTTGCGGCGCACCGTTTCGCGCCAGCCCGGACCGACGCGCTCGCCGATCAGGCGCTTGAGGATCGGCTCGACCTCGACGCAGGTCGGATAGGGCGTCGCGCGCATCATGGCTTCGGCTTCGCGAATGGTCATGCCGTCGTCGATCGCGAGCCGCAGGCCGATATCGTGCACGGGATCGCCCGGCTTCAGTTCGCCGCGGAAACGATCGGCGCGCTGGACGAAGGGTTTTGTATCGCGCAGCCAGGCCTCGACTTCCCAGAGCCCATCGTCCCGCAGAAAGCCTTCGCATTCGACGAAACGCGTATGCATCAGGCGGCGCGATTTGTTGCTATTTTCCAAAGGCATCAGTTCGTATCCTGCATCGAATGCGTCACTTCAGCCGAATTTGACGATCATCTTCCCGAGCGCCGATCGCGACTGCATGGTCTTGAACGCCTCGCGGAAATTCTCGAACGGCACGACCTTGCCGACCACGGGCTGCAATTTGCCCGAGGCCAGCCAGTCGAACAATTGCGCCATCAGGCGGGTGTGCGTCTCCGGCTCCCGCTTCTGGATCTGGGCGAGATCGACGCCGAGCAGTGCGCCGCCCTTGAGCAGCGGCAGGTTGAACGCCAGCGCCGGAATCGTGCCCGAGGCGAAGCCTATGACCAGATGCCGTCCGCGCCAGGCTATTGAGCGAAACGCCTGCAGCGCCACCTCGCCGCCGACGGGGTCGAAAATCACGTCCGGGCCATGCCCGCCGGTCAATTCCTTCAGCGTATCCCGCCAATCCGCGCGGGTGTAGTCGATGGTCTTGTCGGCGCCGAACTGCACCGCGAAGGCACGCTTCTCCGCCGTCGAGGCCGCAGCGATCACCCGGGCGCCCATCAGTTTTCCGATCTGAACGGCGGCGATGCCGACGCCGCCGGCCGCGCCCAGCACCAGCAATATCTCGCCTTCGCGCAGCGACGCGCGGGCGTCCAGCGCATAAAGTCCGGTCAGATAATTGGCCTGAAACGATGCACCGGCCTCGAAGGAAACCTGCGGCGGCAGCTGCTTGAGCGCCGCGGATGGCACCGAGATGTATTCGGCGAGCGCGCCGGAACGCGTCATGCCGATCACCGGCGCCCCGGGTTTGAACGTGGTGACGTCGTCGGCAACGGCATCGACCGTGCCGGCAAATTCCGTTCCTGGCACGAACGGCAGCGGGTCCTTGGTCTGATAAAGTCCCTGCACCTTCAATCCATCGACGAAACCGATCGCCGCGGCGCCGACCTTGACGCGGACTTCGCCTTTGGAAACGCCGGGCGTATCGATCTCCTTGATCGAGATGCCGTCGATCAGATCGTAGTTCTCGACAACCACGGCCTTCATGCAATTTCTTTCATGCGTTTTCTTCTTGCGCTCCAATGCATTACGCCGGCATCTTGAGGTGTCCGCAAATTCTTCGGGTGAAGTTCTATTCAGCCGCTTCAGCCTGCCGGTCGATCGCAAGCGCGCCTTGCTTGATGCGTGGAATGAGGTCGCGGCCGATCGCCACCGTGTCGTGCGGATTCTCAAAACCGCGCAGCAGGAAGGAATGAATGCCGAGCCGGTAATACTCCAGCACCGCTGCCGCGATCTGTTCGGGCGTTCCGACCAGGCACGACGTATTGCCGGGTGCGCCGGTGGCGCGCGCGATCCCCATCCACAGCCGTTCGTCATGGACGTCGCCGCGAGCCGCATAGCCGAGCAGGCGTTCGGCCGAATGGTTGGTGGGCTGCGGCGCGGCGCCGGTCTTGCGCTCGACGTCCGCCAGCAGGGCGTTCGCCTTGTCCCACGCCGCGCCTTCGGTTTCCGCCATGATCGGCCGCAGCGACATGTTGAAGCCGACGTTGCGGCCGAAGGCTGAGGCGCGCCGGCGGAAATCCTGGATCCGCTCCCGCGTCTCCCTGAGCGGCTCGCCGAAGATCGCAAACACGTCGCAATGCTTCGCACCCATCTCCAGCGCGCCTTCCGATGAGCCGCCGAAGAACAGTGGCGGGCACGGCTGCTGAAACGGCTTGATATCGGAATAACCGCCCTCGACGCGGTAGAACTCGCCATGGTGATTGATCGGGCTGTCGCTGGTCCAGAGCTTGCGCATCACGTCAAGATATTCGCCGGCGCGGCGGTAGCGGTCGTTCTTGGGCAGGAAGTCGCCTTCGCTGGCCTGGTCCGCGTCGCTGGTGCCGGCGATGATATGCAGTGCCATCCGTCCCTGTGTGAGTTGGTCGAAGGTCGCGACCTGGCGGGCTGCCAGCGCCGGCGCCACCGAGCCCGGCCGGTGCGCGATCAGGAACTTGATCCGTTCGGTGTGGTCGGCCGCATAAAGCGCAATCGCAAAACCTTCGGCGGCGGAGGCGTAATATCCAACCAGAACAGAGATCATAGTTCCACTGCTCGTGCAGACGGGTGAAGTCGATCACCCACTCCCGCGATATCTGTCCCTTGATCAGGTGGACCGCGACGCCTTCCTGCTGGGTGCCGATCATTCCGATGATTCTTGCGGGCATGGGTGTTTCCCGGTCCTGAACGTTTGACTGGAATGAAACGCACAACACCAAGGGAAAGCAAGCGTTTAGGGCTGTTCCGTTACGCGTCGTGTTCACGGCTGGCATCCGCTGCCGCCATCGCTTCGCCATGCCGGCGTGACAGAGCCGAGGTAATATTGCGCTCGGTCAGGTCCATCAGGCGATGCATCGCGCGCCGCGCGCCATCCGGATTGCGCGCCCATATCTCGTCGAGGATGGCGCGGTGGTAGGGCAGGCTCTTGCGCGGCGCACCCGGATTCAGCGTCGAGAGATCGAACGACATTCGAAGTGCCGCTTCAACGGTGGCGCCGAAGGCGACCAGAAAATCATTGCCGGTCGCCGTCAGGATGCCGCGGTGGAAGCGCAGGTCGGGGTCGGAATAGGCGCGGCTGTCCGTGCCGGCGGCGTCCATCTCGCGATAGGCCCGTTCGATGCGGGCGAGATCGGCATCCGAGCCGCGTTCGGCGCAGATCGCGCAGGCCTCCGGCTCGACGATCCGCCGCACCTGCGTCAATTGCCGGGCGAACTCCTCCGCCGGACGCAGCGCCCATGTCCACTCCAGAAGCTCCGCATCCAGCATGTTCCAGTTGATCCGCTCGCGGACATGGGTGCCCGCCTTCTGCCGCGCGGCGATCAGGCCTTTTGCCTTGAGGACGGACAGCGATTCCCGGATCGAGGTGCGGCTGACGCCAAATTGCGAGGCGAGTTCAATCTCGCGCGGCAGCGTCCAGCCCTCGTGCCATACGCCGGAGACGATGAGCTTGGCGATTTCGCGCGCGACGTGGGTGTTGGACTGGCGGAGTTCGACGTCCCTGGGCAAATCGTGACCCTCAAGCCTTGAAACAATATTGTCTGCTTTATTGCGGTGCGATGTCAATTGATAGCGTAAAAACAGCTAATTTGAGAGAAGCCTCCTTTTGACAGTCCATTTTATGTCGGTCATATTGTCGAAAAGCTCGTCAGGGAGGGCGCCATGACCAAGAAGAATTCGAGCCATAAATTCACGGCCGTCAGCCGCCGAACGCTACTTCAGGCCGGCGCCGCCACAATCGGCGCGGCGGCATTTCCGATGCCGGTCATCGCACAGACCAAACCCTTTGCTGGCGTCACGTTGCGCGGCGCATCGTTCCAGCACCGCTTCTTCACTCTGCTGCAGAACTACATCCCGGAGTTCGAGGCGCAGACCGGCATGAAGGTCGATCTGCAGCTCTCGGCGTTTCCGGTCTACAACCAGCAGGCCAATCTGGAACTGTCGTCGGGCGGCTCGGCATTCGATTTCGTCAACGTCACCTTCATTCTCGCCGCGCGCTGGGTCGCGGCGGGCCTGCTCGCCAATCTCGACGAGTTCTCCGGCGATCCCAACCTGACGCCGGCCGAGTGGAAGCCGAAGGATTTCGTCGAAGGCGCGCAGGTGCCTTACCGCGACGCCAAGGGCGCCACCTACGGCTATTCATGGGAAGGCGGCGCCATGGTGATGGGCCTCTCCCGCATGGACCTGATGGAGAAGCGGGGCCTCAAAATACCGAAAACCTTTGCCGAGCTCGAGCAGGTTTGCGCTGCGATGAACGGTGCCGACAACGTCAACGGCATCGTGAGCTTCCAGCTCCATCATTGGTGCCTGCCGCCTTACATCCAGGGTTTTGGCGGCAACATCTTCCGCAATCCGCCCGCCGACATCATGCCGACGCTAAATTCGCCGGAAGCGATCCAGGCGATCGAATTCTACGCGAACCTCTTGAAGAACTACGCGCCGAAGGGCGTGCTGACCTATACCGAGGACCAGGCCCGGCAATCGCTGCTGACCGGCCGCTCCAACATCTTCATTCATTCCAGCGCGTGGATCACGCCGATCCTGATGTCAGGCGACAGCAAGGTGAAGGACACCTCGCGCGTCGTGAGGATGCCGGCCGGCCCGGTGCGCGACTGCCCGGCCGCCAACAGCCAGGGGCTCGGCATTCCCAAAAACGCCAAGAACAAGAAAGCGGCGTGGGAATTCATCAAATGGGCGCTCAGCCCGGAAATCTCGATGCGGCTCGTCAAGGAGCACGGCCATTCCTCGGTCTGCCGCAGATCAGTGATCGAGAGCGAGGAATATCGCCGGCTCAACACGATCAACGGTCAGGACCTCGGCGCGCTCTATCTCGAAGTGCTGGGACTGCCAGCCAAGGGCGAGAATTACATGGCCTATCGCACCGTGAAGGAATTCCCGATTCTGGGCGATGTCCTCAACAAGGCGTTCGAGCAGGTGGCGACCGGGCAGCTCCCGGCCCAGGCGGCGATGAACGCCGCGCAGGAGCAGGCGACTGCCAATATGCGGCGGGCCGGGACTGCGCTTTGAGTGGAAAAGGACTGGTCGACGCCGAGCGCCGTCGCTTCAACGCCTTCGCGCTGGTGCCGAGCCTGATCGTGCTGTTTGTGATCGCGGGTCTGCCGGCGATCTATCTGGTCGTGACCAGCCTGACGCCGTTCCAGCTGGTCAATCCCGGCTCGTCGACCGATTTCAGTTCGCCCTTGCGCAACTATCGCCTGCTGCCTGATGACCCGCGCTTCGTCAATTCGCTGTGGGTGCAGGCCAAGCTGTCGTTCTGGGGCGTGCTATTTCAGGTTCTGCTTGGCATGTTGCTGGCGCTCCTGCTGCACACGCAGTCGCGCGTCGTGGAATTCGCCCGCACCTTCTTCCTGATCCCGATGGTGCTGCCGCCGATCGTGGTGGCGATCATCTGGAAGCTGATCTACACGCCCGACATCAGCCCGCTCTACTACGCCGCAGGCCTGCTCAACATCGCGATGCCGTCGCTCACCTCCAGCGTCGATTTTGCCCTGACCGCGATCATCATCGCCGACACCTGGGAATGGTTGCCGTTCACCTTCCTGATGGTGCTGGCCGCGTTGCAGACCATTCCGGACGAATTTTCCGAGGCGGCGCTGGTCGACGGCGCCAACCGGTTGCAGATCTTCTTTTACATCACGCTGCCCTTCATCACGCCGATCCTGGTGATCTCGGGCATGTTTCGCCTGATCGACAGCGTCAAGGCGTTCCCGCTGGTGTTCCTCTTGACCGGCGGCGGGCCGGGCAGCGTCACCGAGGTGACGAACTACTACGCTTATCTGCTGGCGTTCGATTTCAACGAGATCGGCTATTCCAGCGCGGTCACCATCGTGATGCTGCTGCTGGTGGTCGCGGTCAGCCTCGGCGTGATGTGGATGGGCCGTCGCCGGGAGGCCATGGCATGAGTGGCGGCATGAGCGGGCCTATCCGCCGTTCGGCCAGCGTTCGCCGGCTTGTTGCGATCGGCGTGACGCTGATGGTGCTGCTGTCGCCATTCCTCTGGCTGCTGCAGATGAGTTTCAAGTCAAACGACCTGATCCTGCAGTTTCCGCCGCCATTGATCTTCACGCCAACGCTGGAGAATTACATCTCGCTCTGGCAGGGCGCGTTTCCGGCCTCCTTCGTCAACAGCCTGATGAGCGCCTCGTTCTCCACCGCGCTGGCGCTCATTCTAGGCGTGCCCGCGGCCTACGCGCTGTCGCGGTGGGCGGGCCGAGGCAAGCACGCGCTGAGCTTTGCAATCCTGGTGACGCGGATGGCGCCGCCGATCGCGTTCACGATTCCGTTCTTCCTGTTCTACCGCTGGATCGGACTGCTCGACACCGTCACCGGGCTGGTGCTGGTCTACACCAGTTTCAACCTGCCGCTGGTGATCTGGATGATGCAGCCGTTCTTTGAAACCGTGCCGCAATCGCTGGAGGAGGCGGCGCTGGTCGATGGCGCGTCGACCCGCGTTGTCTTCCTCGAAATCGTGCTGCCGATGGTGACGCCCGGAATCGCCGCGACCGCGATCCTGTGCTTCCTGTACGCCTGGAACGACTTCTTCTTTGCGCTGATCCTGACGCGGACGAATGCGCGTACCGCGCCCGTTGCCGTGGTCAACTTCATGAACTACGAGGGCTGGGAGTGGGGCAAGATCGCCGCCGGTGGATCGCTGGTGATGGCGCCGGTCCTGATCTTTTCGCTCGCGGTGCGCCGCTATCTGGTGAGCGGGCTGACGGCGGGCGCCGTGAAAGGGTGAGAGCGATGCGGCTTCCGACCGGTGCCTCGCGGTTCGTGTTCATCTTCGCCCACCCGGCCGGGCATGTCGGAGCGCCCCGTCATTACACGCCGTACTTCCAGGGCAACGGGCTGGACTGGCACATGGTGCCGCTCGACATCGCGCCAGAACATCTGTCCGAAACCATCCGCACGCTCGCGAAGTCGCCAAGCGTTGTCGGTTTCAACCTCACCATGCCGCACAAGCCGACGGCGTTCGAACTGTGCGACGCCGTCGGGCCGGCCGCCGAGTTCGAAGGCGTCGTCAACACGATCCGGATCGAGCCCGGCGGGCGGCTGGTCGGCGAATCCTTCGACGGTGGCGGTTTTCTGAACGCAGCATGCCAGGAGGATCTTCGATCCCGACCGCTGCTGCGTCGTCATCGGCGCGGGCGGGGCGGGCCGCGCGATCTGTCACGCGCTGGCCGCCGCAGGCGCGCGGCGGCTGCGAATCCTGAACGAGACGCCGGGGCCGGTTGAAATCCTCGCCGCAAAGCTCCGCAGCCGTTTCGCCGATCTTGAGATCAGCCTGGACGAAAAGTTCGAAGACGTTGGTTTGCTGATCAACGCCACCTCGCTCGGGCTTCGCGAGACCGACGCTCTGCCGATGGATCCGGCGCGCTTGCCCGATAATTGCGCCGTGTTTGATATTATCGCCGCCCGCCGGACGGAGTTCATGCAAGCTTCAGCCGCGCGCGGCCTGAAGGTGGTCGATGGCGTGGCGATGATCAAGCAACAGCTTCCGCTGCAGACCGCATTCTGGCGCGGCGAGGCGTGAATCTCAGCTAACGCGGGAACCTGTTCCGAACACCCCGGGTCGAAACCTTCCGCGAGGCTGGAATCGTCCTTGCTTCCATCAATCCCGGCTGTAATGGATACGGCTGAACCACGTCCTCAGCTGCATCCATAAGAAGAGATCGATGAGCCAACTGATTGTCCGTGCCGGTGAATTCACCTTCCAGGCCCGTTTCGAG
Organism: Bradyrhizobium sp. RDT10; assembly: GCA_044772375.2. GTDB lineage: Bacteria > Pseudomonadota > Alphaproteobacteria > Rhizobiales > Xanthobacteraceae > Bradyrhizobium. Next base: position 4,620,590 of record CP187939.1, on the reverse strand, counting down.
GAGCAACTGGCGCCCAAGACGGTTGCCGCGTTTCGCAAGGCAATGCCGTTCGAGAGCCAGGCGATCCACGTCCGGTGGAGTGGCGAGGGTGTCTGGATGCCGCTCGGCGATCTCGATTTCGGCGTCTCCTACGAGAACCACACCAGCTATCCCGCCCCCGGCCAGATCATTCTTTATCCCGGCGGCATCAGCGAGACCGAAATTTTGCTCGCCTATGGCGGTGTGCATTTTGCGAGCAAGATGGGCCAGCTCGCCGGCAATCATTTCATCACCCTGACCTCGGGGCTGGAGAACCTGACTGCGTTCGGCAAGACCGTGCTGTGGCAGGGCGCGCAGAAGATCCGCTTCGAGGAAATATAAGCATGGCCGCGCCGGCCTACCCGCGCGACTTTCGCGGCTACGGGCGCAACCCGCCCGATCCCAGGTGGCCCGGCAGCGCGCGGGTCGCGGTGCAGTTCGTGGTGAATTTCGAGGAAGGCGGCGAGAACAATATTCTCGACGGTGATCGCGCGTCGGAAGCCTTCCTGTCCGATGTATTGGGTGCGCAGCCCTGGCCCGGCCAGCGCCACGCCAATATCGAATCGATGTTCGAATATGGCTCGCGCGCCGGCTTCTGGCGGCTGTGGCGGACCTTCACCGAACGCAATTTGCCGGTGACCGTGTTCGGCGTCGCGATGGCGTTGAAGCGAAATCCGGATGTGGTCGCCGCCATGAAGGAGGCCGGCTGGGACATCGCCAGCCACAGCCTGAAATGGATCGAGCACAAGGACATGTCTGAAACCGAGGAGCGCGCCGAGATCGCGGCGGCGATCCGCGTCCACACCGAGGCGACCGGCATGCCCCGCTCGGCTGGTACACCGGACGCTCCTCGATCAACACGCTCAGGCTTTTGATGGAAGCCGGCGGATTGCTTTATCTCTGCGATTCCTATGCCGACGACCTGCCATACTGGATCAAGGCGCGCGGGTCGAAGCCGCATCTGGTCATTCCCTATACGCTCGACGCCAACGACATGCGTTTTGTGAACGCGCAAGGGTTTGGCGGCGGGGATGAATTCTTCACCTACCTCAAGGACAGCTTTGACGTCCTTTACAGGAAGGCGAAACCGCGCCGAAGATGATGTCGGTCGGCCTGCATTGCCGGGTTGTCGGCCGTCCCGGTCGCGCGGCAGCGCTGATGCGGTTTCTCGACTACATCGGACAGCACGAGCGGGTCTGGGTGCCGACGCGGCTGCAGATCGCGCAGCACTGGCACGCCAATCTGGCGCACCTTGCTGACGACGCCTTCGATATTGGATGAAGCAATGCTCGGCGATGAAATCGTAAGCCGGATCAACCAGCTCGGGACGATTTCCGAGACAGGCGATAATCTCACGCGGATCTTTCTTTCGCCCGAACATCGCATCGCGGCCGATCTCATCCTGTCCTGGATGCGGGACGCCGGCATGGCTGCGCATCTCGATGCCATCGGCAATGTCTGCGGCCGCTATGAGGGCGAACGTCCCGGGTTGCCCTGCCTGATGCTGGGTTCGCATTACGACACGGTGCGCGATGCCGGCAAATGGGACGGTCCGCTCGGCGTGATTACGGCGATCTCCTGCGTCGCCGATCTGAACCGGCGGGGCGTGCGGTTGCCGTTTGCGATCGAAGTCACAGGTTTCGCCGACGAGGAGGGCGTGCGCTTCGCCTCCACGCTGCTCGGCAGCCGGGCCATCGCCGGAACTTTTGACGAGAGCGTGCTCGACTCGCGCGATTCAAGCGGCCTTACCATGCGCGAGGCCATGGTGCGGTTTGGGCTGGACCCGGCCAATATCGGCGCGGCGGCGCGCGTCCGCCGCGAACTGTATGCCTATGTCGAACTGCATATCGAGCAAGGGCCGGTGCTGGAGCAGCAAAACCTGCCCGTCGGCGTGGTCACGGCGATATCAGGCGCCACGCGGCTGGCGGCGAACCTTTCCGGCATGGCGGGACACGCCGGCACGGTGCCGATGGCGATGCGGCGCGACGCGCTGGCGGGCGCCGCCGAATGCATCGTCGCAGTCGAGGAGTTCTGCAAGGCGGATGACGCCGGCCTGGTTGGCACCGTCGGCGCCATTACCGCGCTACCTGGTGCGCCCAACGTCATCCCGGGGCGGGTCTCGTTCACGCTCGACATTCGAGCGGCGACCGACGCGCACCGCAAGCAGGCCGTCGCCGAGATCGTGCGGCGGATCGAAGCGATTGCGAAACGGCGCGAACTGTCGCTGCAGATCGACGTTACCCACGAAAACCGCACCGTGCCCTGCGCGCCATGGCTGAAAACGGAAGTGGCGGAAGCCGTTGCCGCCGAAGGCTATGGCGTGTTCGAACTGCCGAGCGGCGCGGGGCATGACGGCATGGCGATGATCGACATCTCTGATGTCGCCATGCTGTTCGTGCGCTGCCGCGGCGGCATCAGCCATAATCCGGCCGAGCATGTCGAACTTGCCGATGTCGATGCCGGCGCGTGCGTGCTGCTGCGGCTGATCGAGAATTTCTGGCCGGGGAGTCAGACAAGGGAAACGGGCGGGGCGGGGCAGGCGTAGCTATTGGCTTGGAGCGGAATATGCTCACGCGCCAAGACCATACATGACAATTCGATGACAATCACCGCGCTTTCGCGGAGAGACGAATCAATCGTGTTTGGGTACCAACGCGTGACCTCGAAGCCCCGGACACCGATCATCCAAGCCTATGAATAGTGATATTTCATTTCCGTCACGTCGCGAATACCGATTTTATCAGGGACTGTTTGCGAGCTGCATCGCCAACGGTATTCAGGGCGTCAATTTTCTCAGCGACCGGTTCCTGAGAAAAGCGCATCGCCTGTCGCTGGGAATCGATGAGCTGTACCGGCACGCGGTCGACAGCGCATTTTCTCCGCAGGAAGCCTTTCTCGTCACGGGGGCGCCGCACGCAACTGCCTATTATCCGCGGGACTTCGCCTGGTTTTATCCCGATGTTCTCGATCCCGAGACCATCATGGATTCCGAGGATGCCGTCCGCCGGGTTCGGTTGCTCGAAAAAGCGTCCGGCTGATGCTGGAAGCCGTTCGCTCCAATGTCATCACGACGACCATTGTTCCTGCCGGAGGCGACCGGTATATCGGCGTCGACTACTTCTCGCTGCCGTCGGATACGCTGCTCGGCATCCTCGCAGGTCTGGAGCAAATCATCGGCGCGGATCAAAGGCCATCTTCCTATCTGGCGATGTCGCAAGGCGTGCATGCCGGCCGTCTGTTGCTTGCCGAGTATCGCGGGGATCTGAACAAGGCGATACTTCAACTTGCGGAAGCGTTGGAGCCATTCGAGGAGGGCGGCGTCACGGCTTTGCTGTGTGACGTAGCCGCGCCGCGTTCCGCGGCAACCGATACCCGCGCCGAACGCCGGCGTTTTGTCACCAATGCCTGCGTTTACGCGACTTTTCTGCGCGGGATAAAACTCGGGGTGATTGACCGGATCAAGCTGGAAGCCGTGCTTGGACGGGAACTCCCGCAATACAAAAGGAGCTGCTCGGGATATTCGGCAGGCCCGGCTACGTCAGGCATGCCTTGCACGCCGGCAGCGAGCCGCCGGCGTCTTCCATTGCGCTCGATTTCGTCAACGTGCACCAGGGGTTTTGGGACTTGAGTGACGATGCCGAGCGCGCATTGTTCGCGGCAACGACGGATTTGATACTCGCCGAACCGCGATTTCGGATACCGGATACGTCTCACTTCCTGGTATCCGTGGATAATCCGCTGAACAAGGTGATCCACAAGATTGCAGCGCCCGCCTACCAGGGACGTTCGTCCTGGCCGACGTTTAACGTCGAATTCGCCGATCGCATGCTGGAGTACGATGAACACTCCGGCACGCATAGATACAGATCCTGCGCGCAGGACATTTTGCGCGACATTCGTACCGCGACTGAAACGCACGGCGGATATCAGGAGCTGTTATCCGAAAACGGTCAGAAATATCGCACATGGGCCTATCAGGGCGCGGTCGCTCACTCCTGGTTTCCGCGTTTTCTGTCGGTCTGGCGGCGGGCATTCGGGACCCCGCTGCTTAACGGGAATTAGAGCGTCGCAGTTCTTTTGTCCGGGAGTTCCGGAGCCGACTGCAATCCCGACCCAAGGTGCGATGCCTGATCGAGATGGCGACGAACCGAGAAGCGTTACCGCCCGCCGAGATTTGCGCCACGGGCCAACGCGGCCGCGGTTTCAAGCCCGACATGGCGCACGAGCGGGTCGGCATGGCGATGAACCAGCCACCATTGCCCGCCTTGCCTGCGATAGACTTGTGTCACACGAAGTGACCAATCCTGGTTCGGCAAACCGCCAACTTCGCCGTGTTGATGCTCAATCATCGCAAGAACGACCAGATCGTCCGATGCATAGGACTGCACAAGTTCGAGCTTGGCGTCGCCATTCCTGAAGTAGCTGGCGAGCCGCGCCAGCCGTTCGGGACTCGTATCGAAGCCCCGGCTGGCCTCACCGCCAAACGGCTGCATCAGCGTAAAGTCTCCTGCGATCCGCACCAGACCGGACCATCTGTCCATGTCGCCGCGCATGAAAGCCGAAGCCTGGGCCTCGGTCTTTCTGACCAGATCGACGAGTTCCTCCTTCGAACTTGCCGACATTGGCTCCTCTGCGGCGCTGGCCGACAGCGGCATGGCGAGTGCGGCCTTCAGCGCCAAACGTCTCCAGATGTTCGATTTGAACATTTTGGTGTCTTTCCATTCGGGTTGGGCCGGCGACAGGCCGGCGGTGCCGCCCAAATCCCATTTCAATCATACTGAATCCAGTGATATCATTTCATCATTATGCTGAACCAAATTGATCTTTCCCGGATCGATCTCAACCTGCTCGTGCTGTTCGAGATTGTCTTTCAGGAGCGGCATGTCGGCCGGTCGGCGGAGCGGCTGCATCTTTCGCCATCCGCCATCAGCCATGGACTTGGCCGTCTGCGGACACTGCTCGGCGATCCCTTGTTCCTCAAGACCCCGAAAGGCGTCGTTCCGACCGAGCGCGCCCTTCAGCTCGCAGCATCAGTGGCTGAAATTCTCGCGCGTATTCGCGGGGTCGTCTCAACGGCGACGCCGTTTGATCAGCGGCATTCGACGCGCCGTTTCGTCATCGGCGCGCCGGATGGAATTTCGTCGGTCATCCTGCCTTCGCTGCTGGAGACGTTGCGGGAGGTGGCGCCGGGTGTCGACGTGGGGATCCGGCAGCTACTACCGACGCAAGGCTTCACGGCTATTCACCTTGCGTGGAAGGACGCGCTGAAGGAGCTAGAAGATCGGACGATGGATATCGCGATCATTCCGTTCGACGATATTCCGGTCCGTTTCCATAAACAGAAGGTCTACGAGGAAGAGTTCGTCATTGCCGTCAGAAAGGGGCATTCCTTTGTGCGCAACCCGACTCTCAAGCACTATTGCGAGATGGGGCATCTCGTCGTTTCACATACCGGTGATGCTACCGGATTCGTGGATGTCGAACTCGCCAGAAGAGGCCTGACGCGGCGCGTGGCCCTGACCGTGCCAAACTTCAGTTTTGCCCTTTCGGTGCTGACTGATACCGAAATGGTCTCCGCGCTGCCCAGTCGGTTTGTCGAGATCCATGGCGCCCGCTTCAATGTCGTCGCCGTCAAGGCGCCAATGCCGCTGCCGCGCTTCTCGATCAATATCGTCCTTCCGAAAGTAGCGATGATGGATGCCGGCCTTGCCTGGCTGGTCCAGTTGTTGGGACAGGTAGGAACAGGAAATGACAGAGCGCTCGTTCCTCGATCGGGAAAGCGCAAGCGCAGCATGCACAGCTAATGGGCAACTGCTCGCTTGCGGTGCGCTCGACAAAGGCGGGCCGAGATCCGCATCCGTGAGTAATGGACTGACAATACGATTGATTTTCTTCCGACCGATCACCTGACACCATTGTACACAATGGCATGCGCCTTGCTTGACCTACCCCGGGAGTTCTCTCGTTCGGGGCGCGTACGTCATGGCGAACTCAGCAAAGCTCGCAGCGGAGCCGGAGCCGATCGCGCTCGACTGGGCAGCGACCGCGCTTCTCATCATCGACATGCAGCGCGATTTCATGGAGCCGGGCGGTTTTGGCGAGACCCTCGGCAATGACGTCAGCCAGCTTGCGCGGGCGGTAAAGCCGATCGCCGCGGTGCTGGATGCGGCGCGCGGGGCCGGCATGCTGGTCGTTCACACCCGCGAAGGGCATCTGCCTGATCTGTCGGACGCGCCGCCGGCCAAGGTCGAGCGCGGCGCGCCATCCTTGCGCATCGGCGATCCCGGGCCGATGGGGCGGATTCTTATTCGCGGCGAGGCCGGCCACGACATCATTCCCGAATTGTATCCGCTCGACACCGAGATCGTGATCGACAAGCCCGGCAAGGGCGCGTTCTACGCCACCGAACTCAGCGATGTGCTGCAGCGCTACGGCATCGAGAACCTCCTGGTCTGCGGCGTCACCACCGAAGTCTGCGTCAACACCACGGTGCGCGAGGCCAATGACCGCGGCTATCGCTGCGTGGTGCTGGCAGATGGCTGCGCATCCTATTTTCCCGAATTCCACGAGATGGGCCTGAAGATGATCAAGGCCCAGGGCGGCATCTTCGGCTGGGTCTCCGACTCGGCCGCCGTGCTGCAAGCGCTTTCACCGGAGATTCCAACAACGGCAGTAGCAGGGGGATTACGATGAGCACGGCCACGACGGGGACTGCAGGCACATCCACTTTCAAGCCGGCGTTGTGGACGCCGGGCGACTGGAACGCGCTGTTCGGCTTTGGCACCAATATCCTCGTCAACATGCTGGTGCTGACGGGGTTGTTGCGCTTCGTGCTGAAGATGCCGGACTCGCTGGTGTTCGGCCGCATCCTGCCGGCGCTCGGCCTGATGATGTGCCTCTCGACGTTCTATTACGCCTATCTCGCCTACAAATTGGCGCAGAAGACCGGCCGTTCCGACGTCTGCGCGCTGCCGTCGGGCGTCAGCGTGCCGCACATGTTCATCGTCACCTTCGTGATCATGCTGCCGATCACGCTCAAGACCGGCGATCCGATCAAGGGCTGGTCGGCCGGTCTGGTCTGGGTGTTCTTTCAAAGCTTCATCCTGATGATCGGCGGATTCATCGCGCCCTACATCCGGAAAATTACCCCGCGCGCGGCGCTGCTCGGCACGCTCGCCGGCGTCTCCGTCACCTTCATCTCGATGCGCCCGGCGCTGGAGATGTACATGACGCCGCAGATCGGGCTGGTGTGTTTTGCCATCATCCTGGTGAGCTGGTTCGGCGGCGTGAAATATTGGAGGGGCATGCCGGCCGGCCTCGTCGCCATCGCGGTCGGCATGCTCATCGCCTGGGGATCGAACCTGTTCGGTCTCGGCCTCGGCGGCCTGAGCCTGAAGGGCGTCGGCGACGCCTTTGCCAATTTCGGCTTCTCGGTGCCGTTGCCGGCCTTCGGTCTTGTGTTCTCCGGATTCGAATTCCTCGGCATCATTCTGGTGACGGCAATCCCGTTCGGCATCTACGATCTCGTCGAGGCCATGGACAATGTCGAAAGCGCAGAAGCGGCCGGCGACGAATATCCGACCACGCGCGTGCTGACCGCGGACGGTGTCGTCAGCCTGATCGGCTGCCTGATGGGCAATCCCTTCATCAACGCTGTTTATATCGGCCATCCCGGCTGGAAGGCGATGGGCGGGCGGATCGGTTATTCGGCGGCGACCGGCATCATGGTGGTGGTGCTGTCGTGGTTCGGCATCATCTCGGTATTGTTGGCGCTGGTGCCTGTGGTCGCGATCTCGCCGATCCTGCTCTATATCGGCATGCTGATCGGCGCGCAGGCGTTCCAGACCACGCCGGTCAAGCACGCGCCCGCGATCGTGCTGGCATTGACGCCGCATCTCGCCGCCTGGGCGAAGCTGCAGATCGACACCATGCTCGGCGCGACGATCACCGCGGCACAGGCGGTCGGCGGTCTAGCTGCCGACAAGGTCGACGCGGTCAAGGCCGCGGCGATATCTGCGCTGCCGCAGCAGGGCGTGCTGTATCACGGGCTCGAAGTGATGGGCGGCGGCTCGATCCTTGCCGGACTTGTGCTCGGCGCGATCGGCGTGTTCGTGATCGAACGTGATTTTCTAAAGGCCTCGGCCTTCGCACTCGCCGGCGCCGTCATGACCTATTTCGGCTTCATGCACGGCGAAGCCGTCGGTATCGGCGGCGGCCTCGGCGTCACGCCGGGCGTCGCGCTGGCTTATGCCGTGATGGCGGCTGGGCTGTTCGCGCTGGCGAAGACCAGTCCGAGCGTCGACTACAGCGCACAAGTGCCGGCGGCAGCTCCGGCGGAGTGAGCGCTGGCGGCCGGCCCGCGACGCTTGCCTTCGTTTTGACATTGCGCCGCAGAAATAACTGCGGCGCAACTTCATTACGACCCGAGAGTGCGAGCAGGGTCGTTGCCGCCGCGGCGAAATCCGTTGCAATCCAATCTAGATAGTGTACGATCGGTACAATAATTGCGGAATTGGCCTCATGACGACCCACGGCGACTATCAGGTCTTCGACGCAGGAGACGTCCCGCTGCAATCAGGCGCTGTCTTCCCTTCCATGCATCTCGCCTACAAGACCTACGGCACACCGAACGCGCGGAAGGACAATGTGATTGTTTACCCGACTTCGTTTAGTGCGCAACACTACGAAACCGAATGGCTGATCCAGCGTGGCGGCGCGCTGGATCCCGATCGCTATTTCATCGTCATTCCAGATCTCTTCGGTAACGGTTTGTCCTCTTCACCGTCCAATTCGGCCGTGACGCCATTTCCTGACATCAGCTATCACGATGCGGTCGCGGTCCAGCGCCGCCTTCTCGTGGAGCAGTTCGGAATTTCAAGCATTGCACTCGTCTACGGCTGGTCTATGGGCGGCATGCAGGCCTATCACTGGGCGGCCTGCCATTCCGACATGGTGGAAAGGGCCGCCGTCGTCTGCGGCAGTGCCAGATGCTCGCCCTACAATCATGTGTTCCTCGAAGGCGTGAAGGCCGCGCTGACGGCTGACCCGATGTTCAGGGATGGCCGTTTCGTCGACAAGCCTTCCGCCGGTCTGCGCGCCATGGGGCGCGTCTATGCCGGATGGGCGATGTCGCACGCCTTCTACCGCAACGAAGTGTGGCGCGAGGCCGGCTTCCATTCGCTGGAAGATTACCTCGCACGCGCCTGGGACGATGCCTTCTCGCGGCGTGACGCCAACGATCTGCTGGCGCAGATCGGGATCTGGCAGCGTGGCGATATCAGCCAGTGCTCCGAATTCGGCGGTGACATCGGCCGCGCGCTCGCCGCCATCAAGGCGCGGGTGCTGCTGATGCCGGGGCAGACCGATCGTTACTTCGACATGCGCGACAATGAGACGGAGATCGGCCGGCTCGTCAACGCAACGTCGGCCGAGCTCCGTCCCATTCCGTCGGTCCACGGACACCGTGCCGGAAATCCCATCAACAATCCTGCAGACCGCGCCTTCATCAACGCCGAGATTTCGGCGCTGCTGCAGCGCTGAAATCATCCTGGGAGGAATTGCGACCATGAGCACGGCAGTTACCGCAACGGGAGAGAAGCCGCTGACGTCGGCAGCGCTCCGCGAGCTATCGGCACGATCGAACCTTCCCGGCATCGTTCGCGCGGGCAGCCGCTACGGCGCGATCGGCATTTTCGGTACGCTGATCTGGCTGGTGTCCTCAACTTACGGCATAGCCTGGACGCTGCCGCTGATCGTCGTGCAGGGTTACTTCATAGCCTTCCTGTTCATGGTCGTGCACGAGACCGCCCACAAGACCGCGTTTCGGAGCCGCGCGCTCAATCTCGCGCTGGGCCATCTGTCTTCATTCGCGATCGGACTGCCGTACGAATATTATTGCCTGTTCCACTGGGACCACCATCGTTACACGCAGGATCCGGCCAGGGATCCGGAACTACTGGTTGGCCCGATCCCCGCCTCGGATACGCAACTCGCAATCGCCTATACCGGTCTCCGTCAGGTCGGCTTCCGGGTAAGGCTGATGCTTCGCCATGCTTTTACCGGCGACGCCTCCGCTCCCTGGATCCCGGAGAGCAAGCGCCATATCGTCGTGAAGGAAGCGCGCGTCTATGTCGCCTGCTATGTCGTGCTGCTGCTCGCCTCGCTCGCGCTCCATACGACGCTTCTGCTCTGGGTCTGGATCGTTCCCTGATCGTCGGCCAGTTATTTCTGCGGCCCTATCTCTACGCCGAACACACCGGCTGTGAACGGACGCGAAGCGCCTTTCAGAACACCCGCACCACCTACACCGGCACGCTCATGCGATGGTTTGCGTGGAACATGCCCTATCACGTCGAGCACCACGCTTATCCTTCGATCCCGTTTCATGCGCTGCCGAAGCTGAACCGGATCGTCGACGATCAGATCGTTTTCCGGGGGCAGGGCTATCGGGCCGTGACGCGGGAGACGTGGGCGTGGTTCCGCCGCGCGCGAGCTGGCGCCTCCGGCCGCGTCAGCAACTCCTGATCATCAGCAGGGTATCGACGAGATTGCGGGCCTGTGCCGGCGAGATCGGCTTGATTCCGAAGATGTAGCGGTAGAATAGGCTGCCATAGATCGCGTCGTACAGGTCCTCCGGCGTCCCAGCGGCGCCAATGCTTCCGTCCTGCTGGCCGGCGGCGATCAGTTCGACCAGCGCGGTTCTTCGATAGCTGAGATAGCGCTCGTAGAAAATCTCCGCAGACCCCGTGTTCGAGATGCATTCGGAGATCACCGCGAGCTGTACCCTGCCGAACTCGCCCAGCAGCGCCTTCGCATAGGCCGCGGCGTGGCTTCTCAGGCGGTCCGCCGGCGCGCCGGTGGTCGGCAACGGCAGCATCAGCGAGGCGTGGTTCAGGAACGCGTCGATCAGCAGCGCCTCGCGCGACGGCCACCATTTGTAGATGGTCATCTTCGAGACGTTGGAGTGCCGCGCAACCGCATCGATACTGGTGGCCGCGAGTCCCGTCGTCGCCATCAGCGTGTAGGCGCTTTGCAGAATGGCGTTGGTGGCCTCGGCGGAACAGGGGCGGCCACGGCGGGTTGCCGCCGTATCGCTGTCCGCTTCGATTTTTCCCTTCGCCATGGCTTCCCCGATGCAGCGCGGCTGGCGCTGCCGGCTACGCCTTGACGAAGGCGAGCAGGGTGCCATTGCCAGCGGCGGGCGGCACGACAACGCCGCCTGCGCCTTTCACGCCGGTCGTGCCCAGCGCCTTCTCCGCCGCCGCGACATCGGCCACGATCACGAGCCCCGCGCCGCCGCGCTCGGGCAGGCCCGCCAGCGATACGCCGGGATAGCGCTTGCCGAGCTGATCCCTGGTCAGGAACACGAAATCGGCGCGCTCGCCGCCCGAGGGCACCGCCACGGCGCCATCGGACTCGCTGCGCACGTCACGATCGATCAGCTTGGACATATGCGCGGCCTCCTTGGCCGGCTCCGGCGCGACGATCAGCACCTGCTTCAGGCGCTTGGCACCATTGGCATGCTTCATCAGTTCGGAATCCAGACCGTCTCGCGCGTCTTGTGCTGGCAGGCAAAGATGCGCACGCCGCCCGGCGCTTCCACCGTCGGCCATTGAAAGGTCCGGAACCTGGCCTCGGATTCCGTACCATCCGGCAGCGTCACCGGCCGCTCGAAATCCGTCGGGCCGACAGGGACATAGCCGCGCGCGAGAATTTCTTCCGCGCCCTTCGCCGAATCCACGGCGGTGAACGCGATACGCTCGATGCCTTCACCGTTCTTTTCGAGAAACGTCCGCGCTGGCTCATTATGTTCCGTCGGCCTGAGCACGCCGAGCAATTCCATATAATCAGGGTCGAACATGATGGTGTAATTGCCCGATCCCATATGTGCGCTGTGGGTGCCGCGCGGCGACACGGTGAAGCCCAGCCGCTTGTAGTTTTCGGCTGATTTGTCGAGGTCCTTCACCATGACCACGGCGTGATCGATTCCGATGACGTTTTTGAGTGCCACTTCTTGTTTCCTTGGGCTTCGTTAGCGGGCTAAACTAAGCAGAACGACAAGGCGCCCGCAAGGATAAGGCGTCCGCAGGAAAGGATCACGATGAACACGACCAACGTCCGCTGGCCCGACTCGTTGTGGGCAGCCGTGACGCCATCAGGGCCTGATCTGCCTGAATTATCAGGCACGCAGCAGGCGGACGTGATCGTGATCGGCGGCGGTTTTACCGGTCTTTCCACCGCGCTGCATCTGCGCGAGGCGGGTGTCGATGTCGCGATCGTCGAGGCAGCGGAGCCGGGCTGGGGCGCCTCCGGGCGCAACAATGGCCAGGTGATCCCGACACTGTCGCGGCCCGATCCGGAGGACATTGTTGCGAAGCACGGCGAGGCGGGAGAACGTTTTGTCGGCATGCTGCGCGACAGCGCTTCTTATCTCTTCGACGTGACAAGGCGCTACAACATCGAAGCCGAGGCGGAGCAGGCCGGATGGGTTCAACCGGTGCATTCGCCCGGCCGCATCAAGATCGCCGAACGTCGCGTGCGGCAGTGGTCGAAGTTCGGCGCGCCGGTCGAACTGCTGTCGCGCGAGCAGACGCGCGACATGCTGGGCTCCGATGCATGGTTCGGCGGCTTCTGGAACAGGACCGGCGGCCACATCAACCCGCTCGCACTCGCCCGCGGTCTGGCGCGCACCGTGCTCGGCCTCGGCGCACGCATCTACGCGCGCTCGCCAGCCGAAACCTTCGAGCGTCGCAACGATCGCTGGGTGGTGAAAACCGCGAAGGGTGAGATCTCCGGTCGTGCGTTGGTGGTAGCGACCAACGCCTATAGCGGCGAATTTTCAAAGTCGCTGGTGCCTGACATCGCACGCGAGGTGATGCCGGTGCTGTCCTGGCAGATGGCGACCCAGCCTTTGTCCGACAACGTCCGCAAGACCATCATTGCCGGCCGGCAGGCGATGTCGGATACCCATGGCGAGCTCTATTTCGCGCGCTATGACGCCCGAAACCGGCTCGTCACCGGTGGCGCGGTGATCGGCCCCGGCAACAAGGTCGAACGGATCAAGGCGCGCGTCACCGAACGCCTGCAGCGGCTATGGCCGCAGATCGGCGAGGTCTCGTTCGATTATGTCTGGAACGGCTATGTCGGCATGACCACGGACTTCCTGCCGCGCATCCACAAGCTCGGTCCCAACGCCTATGGCTGGACCGGCTGCAACGGCCGCGCGGTGGCGCTGACGATTCCGCTCGGCAATGAACTGGCAAAGGCCGTCCGCGGCGTACCGGAAAACGAGCTGGCGTTGCCGTTCACCGAGCCGGTGCCGATCGTGGGGCACGGCATCCTGCGCAAACTGGCCCCGCTGATGCTGCTGGCCTACCGCCGCCGCGATGCGAGGAGATGGCGTGATCGCGAAATCTCCCTCTCGCCGTCCTTTAGGCGGGGAGAGGAAGTGGCGAGACGCCGCCGTGGCTACACCGCTTCCGTCGCGTGCTCCCTCGCAAATTCCCCGCCGGGATCGAGTCGAGCAGCGCCCGCGTATACGGGTGCTGCGGATTGCCGAACACTTCGCCCGCAAGCCCGCGCTCGACCACTTCACCGTCCTTCATGACAGCTACGAGGTCGCAGATTTGCGCCGCCACCCGCAAATCATGCGTGATGAAGACGATCGATAGCCCGAGCCGCGCACGCAGCTCCGCAAGCAGCTTCAGCACCTGCGCCTGCACCGAGACATCCAGCGCCGACACCGGCTCGTCCGCCACCAGCACATCCGGCCTCAGCGCCAGCGCACGCGCCAGGCCAATACGCTGCCGTTGGCCACCGGAGAATTCATGCGGATAGCGGTCGGCGGAGGAAGGATCGAGCCCGACCAGCGCGAACAGCTCCTTCGCATCCGCAATCGCCTTTGCGCGCGGCGTGCCGTGCACGATCGGGCCTTGCGCCACCAGCTCGGCCGCCTTGCGGCGCGGATTGAGGGAAGCGAACGGATCCTGAAACACCATCTGGATATGCCGTGTCTCGCGGCGGACTTTTCGCGCGGCATCTTCGCCCAGTCGTTGCCGTCGAGCACGATTGCACCAGCATCCGGATCGATCAGCCGCACGATGCAGCGCGCTAGCGTCGACTTGCCGGAGCCGGATTCGCCGACAATGCCGAGCGTGGCGCCGCGCGGCAGGTTGAGCGACACATTCTTCACGGCTGGCGTCACCCGCGCGCCGCGCCCGAGAAAGCCGCCGGTGCGATAGGTCTTCGAGACGTCCGTGATCGTCAGGATGTTATCGGCCGCCAGCGCGCGTGGCGGCGGCGCCTTCAGCGGCGGGACGGCGGCGATGAGCTGCTTGGTATAGGCATGCTGCGGATGGTGCAGCACGTCGGCCGCCGTGCCCTGTTCCACGATGACGCCGTGCTGCATCACCAACACGCGGTCGGCGATCTCGGCGACCACGCCGAAATCATGGGTGATGAACATAACCGCGGTCCTGCGGCGCTGCTGCAGGTCGCGGATCAGTTTTAGAATTTGCGCCTGGGTAGTGACATCGAGGGCAGTCGTAGGCTCGTCGGCAATCAGAAGTTTCGGATCGAGCGCCAGCGCCATCGCTATCATGGCGCGCTGGCGCTGTCCGCCGGATAGCTCGTGCGGGTAGGCTTTCGCCGCAACCTTCGGATCGGGAATGCGCACGTCGGCGAGCAGGGCGAGCACCTTGTCGGTGATCTCGGCCTTCGACAATTCGGTGTGGATCGAGAACATTTCGGCGATCTGGTCGCCGATCGTGCGCAGCGGATTGAGCGCCGTCATCGGTTCCTGAAAGATCATGGCAATGCCGGCGCCGCGCACCGCACGCATTTCGGCAACTGACGCCGCGCAGAGGTCGCGGCCCTCGAACATCACCCGGCCGCCGTCGATCGTCACTTCATTGGGCAACAGCCGCATGACGGCGTTCGCCATCATCGATTTGCCGGAGCCGGATTCGCCGACCACGCAGAGGATCTCGTTGGACGCGATCTCCAGCGACACATCGCTGAGCGCATGCGTTCGGTCCGCGCCGCGGGGCAGGCGGACGCCCAGGCGATCGAGCGAGAGGATGGCTTCTTTCCCGCTCATCGGCCCTTCAGCCTCGGATTGAGCGCATCGTTGAGGCCCTGGCCGACAAGTGACACCGCCAGCACGGTGACGAGGATGGCGATGCCGGGGATCGCCGAGACGTACCACTGCACCCGCAGCACGTCGCGGCCGAGGCCGATCAGATTGCCCCAGGACGCCACGTTGGGGTCGGACAGGCGCAGGAAGGCGAGCGCGCTTTCCAGCAGGATCGCGACCGCCATCACGACGCTGGCGTAGACGATCACCGGCGGCAGCGCATTGGGCAGGATCTCGCCAAAGATGAGCTGGATATTTTTCATGCCGAGCGTCCGCCCGGCCTGGACGAATTCTCGGTTGCGCAAGGAAAGAAATTCCGCGCGGGTCAGCCGCGCCGGCGCCGGCCACGACACCACCCCGACCGCGATGGTGACGGTGGTCAGCGTCGAGCCGAACACGGCGACCAGCACCAGCAGCAGCACGAAGTTCGGCAGCGTCTGGAACGCCTCGGTCACCCGCATCAGCACGTTGTCGATCCAGCCGCCGTAATAGCCGGCGAAGGCCCCGACCAGGATGCCGATCAGGATCGCAATGGCGGTGGCGACGCCGCCGATCAAAAGCGATATCCGCGCGCCATAGAAGATCTGGGCGGCGATATCGCGGCCGGAATTGTCGGTGCCGAGCAGGAAGCGCGGGTTGGAGAACGGCCAGATCAGCGGGCGGCCGGCGAGCGCCAGCGGATCGCGCGGATAGAACCAGCCGGCCGAGATCGCCATCGCGATCACGATCAATAGCAGGATCAGGCCAGCGACCGCGGCGGGACTCCTGAAATAGCGCTTGACCGCATCCATCGCCTTAACCCGCCGTGATGCGCGGATCGAGCCGCGCATAGATCAGGTCGACGACGAAGTTGACCGATATCACCAGCAGCGCCGAGACGAACACGATTCCCAAGAGCGTATTGAGGTCACGCTGCACCACCGATTCATACGCAAGTCGTCCGAGGCCCGGCAGCGAGAACACGCTTTCGACCACCACCGACCCGCCCAGCATGGTGCCGGCCTGCAGCCCGATCAGCGTCACCATCGGCAGCAGCGCATTGCGTAACACATGCCGCGTCACCACACGCGTCTCGTCGAGGCCTTTTGCGCGTGCGGTCCGGACATAGTCGAGGTTGAGCACCTCCAACATCGAGGCGCGCATGATGCGCAGGTAGATCGCGAGGAAAATCAGCCCGAGCGTCAGCGTTGGCAGTACCAGATGGCTCGCGATATCCAGCACGCGCCAGATACCGGTTCGCACCGTGCCGATGTCCTCGAACCCGCCGGGCGGCAGCCATTGCAGGTAGACCGAGAACACCACGATCGCCATCAGCCCGAACCAGAACGAGGGCGTCGCATAGAAGATCAGGCCCAGGGTGGAGATCAGCGTGTCCGGCCACCGGTTGACGCCGCGGGCGGCAATCACCCCGAACACGAGACCGAAGAAGAACGCGAACGACAGCGACGCGGTCATCAAGAGAATCGTCGGCGGCAGCCGCTCCAGAATGACCGACGCCACCGGTTTGCCGTAGATCGAGGAGAAGCCGAGATCGAGCCGCACCAGCCGCCAGAGATAGTTGCCGAGTTGCGCCGGGATCGAGAGGTCGAGCCCGTAGAATTTTCGCAGCTCCTTGGCGGTCGCAGCATCGCCGCCGCCCATCTGCGCCATCATGGCGTCAACAGTGTCGCCCGGCGCGAACTGCAGCAGCAGGAACACGCCGATCAGGATCAGGATAAGGGTCGGGATCGAGGCGGCAAGCCGCCGCCCCGCGAGGCTAAGGATGCGCATGAACCTATCCTGGCGGATATCGGCTTAGGCCGAAAGCCAAAGATCGTGCCAGCTCGTCGAGCCCCAGCGTGGCGTGTTGGAGTGGTTGCGCGCCTTTGCCGTAATCGTGGTGACGAAAATCTGCTCAATCGGCATCCAGACCGGCAGCTCCGTGTTCACTTCCTTGACGAACTGGGCATAGAGCGCCTTGCGCTTGGCCGGATCGACTTCGGTCGCGGCATCGTCGATCGTCTTGTCGACGTTCTTGTCCTCCCAGCCCCATTGGTTGGTCCAGGGCGCGCCCTTGGGCTGGCCCGAGCGGTACCAGACCGTGGTCGAGACGGCCGGGTCGTTGCGGTACTGGTGCCAGCCGGTCGCGATGTCGAAGGCGTGCTCGTCATAGACCTGCTTGAGAAAGCCGCCGCCATCGTTGCGCACGATCTCGACCGGGATGCCGATCTCGCCCAGCGATTGCTGGATGAAGGTCGACCACAGCGAGATGTCCTCGCCCCAGGGCGCGGGCAATAGCTTCAGCGAGAAGCGCGTGCCGCCGCGGCCCGGCTTGAAGCCGGCTTCGTCGAGCAGGGCTGCGGCCTTGGCCTTGTCGTAGGGATATTGCGGCGTGTTTGGCCCGGGATAGAAATCGGTCGAGGTCGAGGGGATCGGCCCGGTGCCGAGTTTTGCGAAATCGCCGAGGAAGTTGTCGATGAAGAACGGTACGTTGATCGCGTGCGCGATGGCGCGGCGAACCTTGATGTCGGACAATTCCTTGCGGCGGAAGTTGAACTCGAGCGTGTTGGTGCGGGCGTTGCCTTCATTGCCCTTGGTGGAGACGATGAAGCGCTTGTCCTTGCCGAGGCGAGCGAGGTCCGAGATCGTCAGCCCGGAATACGGCGAGTAATGCAGCTCGCCGGCTTCCATCTGTGCGGCCGCGGCGGCGCGATCGGTGATCACGCGCCAGACGATGCGATCGAGATAGGGCGCGTTGGGGCGCCAGTAATTTTCATTTCGGTCGGCGATGACATATTGCCCGCGCTCATATTTGACGAACTTGAACGGGCCGGTGCCGACGGGCGCGAGGTTGGTCGGGTTCTGCCTGATATCGCCGCTCTCGTAGAGATGTTTGGCGGAGACGTAGCCGAGGTCGGGCAGGGCGCGCAGCAGCAAATTCAGCGGCATCGGCCGCTCGTATTTGAAGATCGCGGTCTGCGCATCCGGCGTCTCGACCGCGGTCAGGAAGAGCTGCAGCGTCGATCCGTAATTGAGGATCTTCTTCCACATGTTCATGGCGGTGAATTCGACGTCCGCCGAGGTGAACGGCTTGCCGTCGTGCCAGGTGACGCCCTTGCGCAGCTTGAAGGTCACGGTCTTGCCGTCGGGTGAGGCTTCCCAGCTCTCGGCGAGCACACCGACCGGCTGGCCGTTGGCGTCGAGATCGACGAGGTTCTCCTGGATCTTGCCGCCGATGATGTAGACGCCGGTGGAAGCCTGGATGCTTGGATTGAGCTGGCGCTGCTCGGCGCCGTAATGGACGTTGAACACGCCGCCCTTGCGCGGCGTTTCCTGCGCGAAGGCGCGCATCGGATTGATCACGTTGGCCGCGATGGCCGCCGACGTCAGCAGCGCGGTGCGGCGATTGATCTCAAGGCGCGTCAAATCCATGCGAAGTCTCCGGACACAATATTGATGGCGAACCGTTCAGGCGTCCGCCTTGAGGACGGATGTTACGATGGATGGGGAACGCGAGTCATTTTCTAATCGCGAGGCGAAGCGGAAAATCCTTCCTGAAAACAACGTGCTCAGCGCGTAATCGGCCTGCCCGTTTTTTCGCTAGGGTGCGAAATCAAGGCCCGTCTGAATAGAAACCGAGGGCAGGCGGCAGTCTGAGATTGTCCGGAAATAGGCCCACTGGGGCAGCGGATTCCCCTAAAAATAGGCTCCGCACAGCTTCGGAGGCCTAAAAACCAGCCAAAATTGGACGAATCAGTTCAACTCGACTAGCGAGATAGCTGTGCAGAATGTCGGAAACCCTGTTTTTAGGCGGTTTCCGCCATATCGTCGCCTGTGCCAGAATCAATGGAGCAACCATGGCTACCCAAATGTCTAAGTCGCAGCTGATCGAAAAGATCGCGACCACCACCGAAGTTTCGAAGAAGGAAGTCAAGAACGTGATGGACACGCTCGTTGACGTTGGCCACAAGGAGCTCAAGAAGAACGGGGTGTTCCTCGTCCCCGGCTTCGCGAAGTTCGTCGTGGTCAAGAAGCCCGCGACCAAGGCTCGGAAGGGCACCAACCCCTTCACGGGCGAAGAAATGATGTTCAAGGCCAAGCCGGCCCGCAAGATCGTCCGGGCTCGCCCGGTCAAGGCCGCCAAGGACGCGGTTTAGAATCTCTCCTCTCCCCGTTCTTTACGGGGAGAGGGTTGGGGTGAGGGGCCGCGTGGCGCACCTTCAGCGTCAAATGCGCCTTACACCACCGGCGAACGGCCGCCATCGACATTGATGGCGGTGCCGGTGATGAACGATCCCTGCTCGGAGGCGAGGAAGCAGGCCAGGTTGGCGAATTCCTCCGCCGTGCCGATCCGCCCCAGCGGGGTGCCCTTGGCGAGGTTTTTCGCGAACACCTCGAAGTCCATTTCCGGCGCCTGCGCCGCGTGCCGCTTCACCCATTGATCGCTCATGATCAGGCCGACCAGCATGGCATTGACCAGGATATTGTGCTCGCCGCCTTCGCTCGCCATCACCTTGGTCAGCGCCATGCCGGCCGCCCGCGATACCGAGGTGGGCGCCGACGAGGCGGCCGGCGCCTTGGCGTAGGTGTTGAGCACGTTGATGATGCGGCCCCATTTGCGCGCCTTCATGCCCGGCCAGACCAGCCTGGAGAAACGGATCGCGGCAAACAGTTTGAGATCGAGGTCGTCCTGCCAGGCTTCGTCGGAGATGGCCTCGAAGGCCATCGTCCGCGCGGTGCCCGCGTTGTTGACGAGGATGTCGACAGGGCCGAGATCGGCTGTGATCTTGTCGTGCGCCTTCGAAATGTCCGAAGCCTTCGACACGTCGCAGACATAATCGCGAACCTCGAGGCCGTCCTTGACGAGCAGCTCCCGCGCGGCCCTCAGGCCCTGCGCGCCGCGCGCCAGCATCGCGACCTTGGCGCCGGAGGCGGCGAACTGCCTTGCAACCGCGAGCCCAATCCCCTTGCTGCCGCCGGTGACGACGGCGACGCGATCCTTCATCGTGACTTGCATGGTGTTCTCCCGGTGGCGGTCTTCTGTGCCGCTGGCCTGGCCGATGCCGATGATCGGCCGATCATGCCATCATGGTTCCGCGGGCCGGCATGATCAAGCAGCCTGCAGGTGAGGGCAGAGTCGCACTTCACGCATCGCGCCGATTGGCGACGGCGTCGCCGCGGATGGGATCGGCAGGGGCAGGATTGTAACGCGCTACTCGCGGCCGATGACGACCACGTGAACACTGGAAATACCATCCGGTTCGGAAGGCGTCTTCGAAAGGATTTTTCCCGTTTGCCGCCGCCGGGAATGGCATCGTTGCTATTTTCACGGCGGGCTTGTGGCGACCGGCAGGCAGACCAAGATCAAACAGAACAAACAATGGAGTCCGGGAGACCACCATGGGCCTGCAGCAAGCAAAACTCGAATCGCTTCCCTTCGTCACGGCCGAGCTGAACTATCTCGCGCCGACACCGGGAAAACCCCGCACCTACGCCTTCGATTCGCCGCCGGGCGAACCCAAATCGACCGCGCTGCCCGAACCGCACAACGTCCCGATCTTCGACGCGCGCCTGATCGCCGGCAACCTCTCTTTGGACCGCGAAGGTTTTGCGCTGGTCCGCCATCCCACCATCGTCAGGAATTTCTATGACGATAAGGAAGTCAGAAGCGTCTACTATCCCGCGGTGGAAGCCTTCCTGAAGGCGACGCTCAAAGCTGACCGCGTCTTCATCTTCGACCATACCGTGCGCAAGCGCGTGGAGGGTGCCGCCGATATCAGGGGCGCCGGGCCGCGGCAGCCAGCCACGCGGGTCCATGTCGACCAGACCGATAAATCGGGCGCCAATCGTGTTCGCGAGCATCTGCCCGACGAAGCGGACGAACTTCTCAAGGGGCGCGTGCAGGTCATCAATGTGTGGCGGCCGATCCGCGGTCCGCTGCGCGATGCGCCGCTCGCGATGTGCGACGGCCAGACGGTGGAGGCGGGCGATCTCGTCGCCTCCGACCTGATCTATCCGAACCGCAGCGGCGAGACCTATTCCGTAAAATACAATCCGAACCATCGCTGGTACTACATCCCGGAAATGCGGATCGACGAGGCGCTGCTGCTGAAGTGCTACGATTCCGCGACCGACGGCCGCACGCGGTTCGGGCCGCATACCGCCTTCACCGATCCGACCACGCCCGCCGATGCCGCCCCGCGCGAAAGCATCGAGCTGCGAACGCTGGTGTTCCACCGGAACTGAACGCGCGACGGGCGGATCTCGCGTTCCCACCCTATTGATGATACCTCGCCCCAAACAGTTTTGGGGCGAGACGGTTCATGGACGGCAAGGCCGATGGCGCGAATATCAACATCCGCGCCCTGATTTTCGCGCTGCTGGCGCTGGCCTGCGGCCATATGCTGTCGACGCTGCTGCGGACCATTCCCGCCATCAGCCTTGACGTGATGGCGGCCGACTTCGCTACGGCCCCGCAGACGCTGGCGAGCCTCACCTCGATCTATCATTTCGCCTTCGCCGCCTCGCAGATTCCGGTCGGCGCCGCGATGGATCGCTTCGGCGTGCGCCCGGTTTCCCTGAGCTTGCTGGCCGGAACCATCGTCGGCGCGCTGGCGTCCGGGCTCGCCACCGGACCGGAGGGTTTTCTGTTCGGACAATTCCTGCTCGGCGTCGCCACGTCGGGCATGCTGATGTGCCCGATGACGCTGGCGGCGAAGCAAATGTCGGCGGCGCGGTTCGGCCTGTGGTCCGGCATCATCCTGTCAATCGGCAATATCGGCATGCTGCTGTCGGCGAGCCCGCTGGCTTTCGTGGTCGAGCTCTGGGGATGGCGCGCGGGATTCTGGATCTCCGCCGGCTTTGGCGCTGTGGTGGCGATGGCGGTGTTCCTGCTGGTCCCGAAACAGCCGGCCGCACATGCCGATCAGTCCTCGCCGCTGTCGCAGATGGCCGAAGTGCTGCGCATCGGCCTGTCATATCAGTTGCGTGGCCTGATCGCGCTGTCGCTGGTGTCGCTCGCGGCCTCGCTGGTGCTGCGGGGATTATGGGGCGGCCCGTGGCTGATGGAAATCAAGGCGCTCGGCCGTATCGAGGCGGGCAATATGCTGGGCCTGTTCACGCTCGCTCTTATCGCAGGCCCCGTGCTGATGGGGATTCTCGATCGCAGCATCGGCCATCGCCGCGAAGTGCTGGCCGCCACGCATTCTCTTGCGGCGCTGCTGCTCGCCCTGATGGCGGCTGGCGCGCCGCATTATCCGCTGTCCGAACTGCTCGGCGTGACGGCCATGCCGGTCCAGCTCGACGGCGCGCTGTTCGTCCTGATCGGCATCGCCATATCGACGCAGCCGTTGCTTTACGGCATGACGCGGCAACTCGTGGACGCGCAGAATGCCGGCAAGGCGCTGTCGGCAATCAATCTCGCGTTCTTCCTTGGCGCGGCGCTGATGCAGTCGACGACGGGCGTGGTGGCGACGATCTTCGGCCTGCCTGCCGTGCTGCTATTCATGGCCGCGACCTTGATCGTCGGGACGATTGTGTTTTTGATGTATACCTGACCATTGGACGGAACCACGCATGTACCCGGATCTCGAACTCGTCGTCGCAAAAGATGTACGACCGCGCGCTGGCGAGCCTGCCCGGCGGCAATACGCGCACCACCGTGTTTATGAAGCCCTATCCGATCTACGCCGCGCGCGGCGAGGGCTGCCGGGTCTGGGATCTCGACGGCAACGTCTACATCGACTGCATCAACAATTTTACGTCTCAGATTCATGGCCATGCGCATCCCGCATTGATAAAAGCGGCGACCGCGCAGCTCGCGCTGGGATCGGCATTCGGCCTGCCGACCGTCTCCGAAGTCGATCTCGCCGAACTGCTCGTTTCGCGGCTGCCGTCGGTCGAACAGGTCAGGTTCGCGAACTCCGGTACGGAAGCCGTGATGATGGCGCTGAAAGCGGCGCGTGCGCATACCGGCCGCCCCAAGATCGCCAAATGCGAGGGCGCCTATCACGGTTCTTATGACTACGCCGAGGTAAGCCTGGACCCTGCGCCGGAAGTCTGGGGCCGCAACGCGCCGGTATCGGTCGCCTACGCGAAGGGCACGCCGGACAACGTGCTGGCCGACGTCGTCACCATTCCCTTCAACGACACCGAAGCCGCCGTCAGCCTGATCCGCGAGCACGGCGAGGCGCTCGCCTGCGTGCTGGTCGATCCCATGCCCAACCGCGCCGGGCTTGCGCCGGCGGATCACGCTTATCTGGAGGCACTTCGAAAAGTCACGCGCGAGGTCGGCGCGCTCCTGATCTTCGACGAGGTCATCACCTTTCGCCTCGGCTATCGCGGCGCGCAGGGCATCTGGAATATCGATCCTGATCTGACCACGCTCGGAAAAATCATCGGCGGCGGCTTTCCGGTCGGCGCCATCGGCGGCCACCGGGATGTCATGGCGGTGTTCGATCCGCGCCCGGGCAAGCCGGCGCTGCCGCATGGCGGCACGTTCTCCGCCAATCCGGTGACGATGCGGGCAGGGCTGGCTGCGATGGAGTTGCTCGACGATGCGGCCTTTGCGCGGCTTGATGCGATGGGGCAGGCGGTGCGCGCCGGCATCGACGCCGCGTTCAAGCGCCACCGCGTACCCGGCGGTACGGTCGGCCTCGGCTCACTCCTCAAGATTCATTTCGCCGATCGCCCGGTCCGCGACTATCGCTCGGCCTATTTGACCGAGGAGGAGGCGCGGCGCCAGGCGGTGTTTACCCGCGCATTTCTCAATCGCGGCGTGCTGGCCGCGGGCAATGGGTTGATGGCATTGTCGACCCCGATGACGGATAAAGATATACATGCGATCATCGATGCCGCGTCGGGCGCGCTCGAGGAAGTCGCAGACACGCTCTGACCGCACAAAGAACGGGTAAGAATGTCCGCCAAGATCGATCCCATCACGCGCTCCGTCGTCCAGCACCGCCTCAGTTCGATCGTGAAAGAGATGGGCGAAGCCATGCTTCGCACCTCCTATTCGCAGATCCTCAATTCCAGCCGCGATTTTTCGCTGGCGATCTGCGACACCGACGGACGGTTGATCGCGCAGGCCGATCACCTGCCGGTCCATGTCGGCGCGCTGCCCTGGGCGACGCTCGCGGTCGAGGAGCGGTTCAAGGACGTGCAACGGGGCGACGTCATCCTGCTCAACGATCCCTATCATGGCGGCAGCCATCTTCCCGATCTCACCGCCTTCGTGCCGGTCTTCGCCGGTGACAAGCGGCTGCTCTGGACCATCGTGCGCGCGCACCAGAGCGATATCGGCGGCGCAACCCACGGCGCCTATAATCCCGCCGCCACCGAGATCTACCAGGAAGGCCTGCGCGTTCCGCCGATCAAACTCTACGAGGCAGGCAAGCTTCGCGACGATCTGCTCGATCTGCTGGCGCTGAACATTCGCAATCCCCGCGAATTCCGCGGCGACCTCGCCGCGATGCTCGGCGCGGCGCATCTCGGCGAGCGGCGGCTGTCGCGGCTGTTTGCCGAGTTTGGCGCGCCGGTGGTGGAAGCTGCCATGGAAGCGATCCTCGATGCGACGGAGCAGCAGACCCGCGCTGTCGTTTCGACATGGAAGGACGGCGTGTTCTATGGCGAGGCGTTTCTCGACGATGACGGCCATGGTCGCACCGATATCCGCATTGCCGCCAAGGTCACCAAGAAGGGCAGCGACGTCGAGGTCGATCTGTCCGACTCCGATCCGCAGTCGACCAGTTTTGTGAACTCCTCGCACGCCAACATGCAGGCCGCGGTTGCGATGGCCTTTGCTTATTTGATCGATGCCGAGATTCCCAAGAATACTGGCGCGCTGCGGCCGCTGAAGGTCGTTGCAAAACAGGGCACGGTGGTGTGGGCTGATCCGGGCCGGCCGGTGACGCTGTGCACCAGCCATCCCTCGAATGAAATCGTGGAAGCGATCGTGAAGGCGTTGTCGGCGTCGTGTCCGGAACGCGCGATGGCCGGCTGGAGCCGAAGGTTCAGGATCGCGATCCAGGGCGACGATCCGCGCACGGGGAAGAATTTCATCTGGCACCTGTTTCAGGCGAGGCCCGGTGGCGGCGCGTCGTCGGGCGGCGACGGCTGGTCGTCGATCGGCGAATGGCATTCGGTCGGCGGCCTGAAGTTCGGCAGCTTGGAGGTCGCCGAAGTGCGCTTTCCCTGCATTTCCGCTGCCACGAATTCCGCCCCGGTTCCGGCGGCGACGGCCAGCATCGCGGCGGCCTCGGCGTGTCGCTTGATCTGGTGCTGGAAACCGAGAAGATCGCAAGGGCAACACCGCGGGCGATGGCGCGCGGCACGGCCCCTGCGGCATGCTCGGCGGCGAGGACGGCAAGCCGCATCACTACCGCCTGCTGTCGGAAGGCCGCGAGCCGCGCGTGCTCCGCACCAAAGAAGTCGGCATCGAGCTGCGCCCCGGCGATTGCCTTGAGATCCGTTCCTCCGGCGGCGGCGGATGGGGACCGCCTGACAAGCGATCGGCGGAAGCGCGCCGGCGCGACAGCGAGCAGGGCCTGACCGAAGCCTCGGCGGAGCAGGCGCCCTCATGATGTTCAGGATAGGCGTGGACGTCGGCGGGACCTACACCGATCTCGTGGCGACGGGCGAGAGCGGGCGGACGATATTTGCAAAATCGCCATCGACTCCGGCGGATCAATCGCTCGGCGTGATGGCGGGGCTCGATGAACTGGCGCGGCGACTGAACGTGACGCGTGTGGACATGCTGGCCGCGACCGATCGGCTGGTTCACGGCACCACGGTTGCCACCAATGCGCTGCTGGAGCGCAAGGGCGCAAGGTCGCGCTCATCACCACTGAAGGCCACCGCGACGTCATCGAAATGCGCGAGGGTCTCAAGCCCGATCGCTACGACCTGCGCTCGCCGCCGCCGGAGCCGTTTGTGCCGCGCGAACGGCGCTTCGGCGTCAGGGAGCGGCTCAGGGCGAATGGCGAGGTGCTGATTCCGCTCGATCCAAAATCGCTCGACGACGCGATTGCCGGCATCCGGCGGTCGGGCGCGACCTCGGTCGCGGTGTGCTTTCTGCATTCCTATCTCAATCCGGTTCATGAACTCGCCGCAGTCGAGCGGCTGGTGCAGGCGCTGCCGGATATCAGCATCTCGCGCTCCAGCGACGTGCTGCCGCAGATCAAGGAATATGAGCGCGTTTCGACCACGATCGTGAATGCCTATGTCGAGCCGATTGTGCGGCGCTATCTGACCAACCTCGAAGCGCGGCTCACTGAGGCCGGCTTCAAGGGCAGTCTCTTTGTGGTGCTGTCGCATGGCGGCATGGCGCCCGTCGAGGAAGCCTCACGGCTTGCTGCGGGCACGGTGCTGTCGGGACCCGCGGGCGGCATGTCCGGCGGCCGGCGCTGTTCTGATCTGGTCGGCATTCCCGACCTCGTGCCGTTCGACATGGGCGGCACCTCTACCGACATCTCGCTGATAGCAGGGGGCAGGCGTCGCTGTCGGCCGACGGCATGCTGGCCGGCCAGCGCATCGCGCTGCGCAGCCTCGACATCGCGAGCATCGCCGCAGGCGGCGGCTCGATCGCCAGCGTCGATGCCAGCCGTACACTGCGGGTGGGGCCGGAAAGCGCGGGCTCGGTGCCGGGCCCGGCCTGCTATGGCAATGGCGGCCTGGCTGCGACCGTCACCGACGCCAATGTCGTGCTCGGCTATCTCGATGCCGCAGCCTTCATGGGCGGCAAGCGGCCGCTCGACCGCGCGGCGTCGGAAGCCGCGATCGACCGCGTTGCTGACACGATGGAGCTGTCGCGCGTGGAAGCCGCCGCCGGGATCTACCGCATGATCAACCTGAACATGGCCGACGGCATCCGCCTGATGACGCTGCGTCGCGGCGTCGATCCCCGAAAATTCGCGCTGTTGAGTTTCGGCGGCGCGGCAGGCCTGCACGCCGCGGAAGTGGCGCGCGAACTCGAGATCAAGCGCATCATCGTGCCGACGGTGGCCTCAGTGCTATCGGCCTGGGGCATGCTGACCAGCGATCTCCGCTACGAGGTCAGCCGCACGCATTACGGCGCCGGCACACGCATCACCGCCGATGAAGTGCGCGAGCTGTTCGCCGTGCTGGAGCAACAGGCCGCCGGCCGGCTGCGCTCATGGTTCAGCGGCCCCGTCTCGATCGAGCGCTCCGCGGAGATGCGCTACGGCGAGCAGATCTTCGAGATCGATGTCTCGCTCGACGGCCTCGACTGGAGCGCCGCTGGCCTCGTCGACCGGATCGAGGACCGCTTTCACGTCAGGCACGAGGAATTATACACCTACGCCTCGCGCGGCCAGGAAGTCGTCTTCGTCAATGCCCGCGTCGCCGCTGTCGGCGAAGTGGCGCGGCAGGACGAGGGCGCGCGGGAGGCCGCATTATCCAGCACCTGCTCGCCACGCAACCGGCGGCAGGCCTTCTTCGGCGGCTGGCGCGAAGTCCCGGTCTATGCGCTCGACGATCTGCGGCCCGGCCACACCCTGACCGGACCTGCGATCATCGAAGCCGAGACCACGACCGTGCTCGTCGATACCGGCGACCGCGTCACGGTCAATGCATTGGGATGGCTGGATATCGAGCTGCGGTGACGGGATTGACGTTTTTTCCGTCATGGCCGGGGCTTGACCCGGCCATCCACGTCTTGCTTGCGTACGTAGAAGTAAGTCGTGGATGCCCGGGTCATCTAGCGCGAAGACGCGCTTCGCGCTTCCGCCCGGGCATGACGACTGAGTGTGGATCGAGCGCCTACTTCTTCCCCGCCTGCCCGTAATTCAACAACCCGCCCTTGCTCTTCGGTGGGTGCGCGCGCAGGCCTTCCTCGTTGGGCTCGGTGCCCCAGCCGGGGCGATCCGGCATGATGAGATAGCCATCGACGATCTCGGGTACATGCGTGAACAGTTCATGGTCCCATGCCAGCCGGTCGATGTCGGTTTCCATGATGCGCAGGTTCGGCACCGCGGCCGAGAAATGCGCGTTCTGCATGGTGCAGAGATGGCCGTAGAAATTATGCGGGGCGACGTTGACCTCGAAATGTTCGGCGGCGGCGGCGATCTTCATCGATTGCCAGACCCCGTTCCACGGCGTGTCGATGATCGCGACATCCATCGCCTGTTCGTTGAAGTAGGGCAGGAATTCGCGCAGGCCCAATAGCGTCTCGCAGGATGAGACCGGGTGCAGGCTCTGGCGGCGGATGTAACCGAGCGCCTGCGGGTTGAAGGTGTCGATCTCGACCCAGAACAAGTCCATGTCCTTGATGGCGCGCAGGATCTTCAGGTAGCCTTCGGTCTTGGCGTTGAAGTTGAGGTCGAGCAGCAGGTCGACGTCAGGCCCGGCGCCATCGCGGATCGCCTCCAGATGCATGCAGAGGTTACGCAACACCTTGCGATCGACGTTGATCTCGGGCTCGAACGGCGAGCCGAAGCCGGGCCGCCAGCCCTGCGGCTTGCCGTCGGTATAGACGAAGATGTTGGTCTTCATCGCGGTAAAGCCCTTTTCGCGCACCTCGTTGCCGATGGACTTGACGCCGTCGAGATCGGTAATGGCCGGCTTGAACCAGTCGGGATGGTTGATGCGCCATGTCGCGCAATGCGACCAGTAGACCCGGATGCGGTCGCGGACCTTGCCGCCGAGCAGTTCGTAGCAGGGCACGCCCAGCGCCTTGGCCTTGACGTCGAGCAGCGCGTTCTCGATGGCGCCGAGTGCCAGCGCCACCACGCCGCCCGCGGCCGGCCGCGTCGCGGCAAACAGTTCCGCATAGATCCGCTCGTGCTGGAAGGCGTTCTTGCCGACCGCGCGCGCCCCGAGACGCTCGATCGCCGCGGTCACGCCGGGTGCGCCAAAGCCCTCGTCATACTCGCTCCAGCCGACGATGCCGTCCTCGGTCATGATCTTGACGAAGTGGTAGTTCCGCCATCCGGCGTCGCAGGCGAGCGTTTCGACGCTTCTTACGGTGTTGGCCTTTTTCATGATTTCCTGCCCCGGGTTGTTATTGTTAGCTGATAACAACAACGGATTACCGGGGCCGTCAATCGCGAGAGGGGACAGCCTTCGTCATGACTGGGTCAAGTTCGCGCATGGCGGCTTTGGGAATGGCTAGCCCGGCGGAGGAAACAGAGTCGGCCTCCGTCGCTCGAACACCTGGCGGCCGTTCTTGAATCCCATCAGCAGGTCGGGCAATTCCGCAATCGCGTTCGGGCCGCTGTCGGTGTCGAGGATGACCAGATCGGCCGGGTTGCCCGGTGCGATGCCGTAGTTCCGCAGGTTCATCAGCCGCGCAGGAAGGTCCGTCACCAGATCAAGGCAGGCATCGAACTCGCTGATGCCGGCGTGCGCGACATTGGCGTAGAAATTCGCCATCCGCAGCAGCGAGGCATCGCCGAACGGAGTGAACGGATTGAGCACATTGTTGGTCGCAACCGAACACACGACGCCGTTTTCGACCAGTCTGTGCGCCACCGTCAGCCCGCGCGGCGCATTATGCGTGGCGTCGCGGCCCATCAGGTAGAGATCGGTCGCCGGCAAAACGGTGACGGCGACGCCTGATTCGGCCAAGCGCGCCGTCGCCGCCTTCAGCCGGTCCGGCGGCAGCGCGGACAATTTCGTGGCATGACCGATCGCGACGCGGCCCTGATAGTTGCGCCGTTCGGTCTGTCGGCAGACCTCTTCGAGATGCCACCACGACGGATCGAGATCGAAGTCGAGGTGCAGGTCGATGTCGACATCGAATTCCCGTGCCAGGTCGAAGACCCGTTCGAGATGCGCATTCGGGTCGGTGTCCATATAGGGACAGCCGCCGATGGCTTCGCCGCCGTCGTGCAGGGCTGCGATCAGCAACTCTTCGGCGCCGGGATCGTTGGTCAGGCCTTCCTGCGGAAACACGCAGATCGAGAGATCGATCGCCCAGGCATAGTCGCGCTTCAGCGCCTTCACCGCCTCGAAGCCGCGCAAGCCTATGCGCGGATCGATCTCCACATGGGTGCGCATGCGGGTGGTGCCATGCACGATGGCGCGCTCGATCACTTTTGCACCGCGCGCGTAGACGTCCTCGACCGTGAATTCGCGCTTCATCGCCGCGACTGCGGCAATGGCCTCAGCCA
The DNA here is from genome assembly GCA_044772375.2 of Bradyrhizobium sp. RDT10. Taxonomy (GTDB): domain Bacteria; phylum Pseudomonadota; class Alphaproteobacteria; order Rhizobiales; family Xanthobacteraceae; genus Bradyrhizobium. The sequence continues at coordinate 4,590,332 of CP187939.1, read as the reverse complement.
CGCTGCCATGGTCATGCCCGCAGCGGCCGAGCAGGCAGGCTTTATCCAGATGGATGTGCGTATCGACGAAGCCGGGCAGGGCCAGTTTGCCGCCGACCTCGATCTCGGCCGCCTCGCAAGCGAGCCGTGGCGCGATGGCGGCGATCCGCCCGCCGCTGACGCCGATATCGACCGTGTTGGCCGCGTAGCGCGTCCTGACGTTGCGGAAGACGAGGTCGAAGGCCGTTTTCGCGTTCATGGGTCCGAGCGGGCTGGAGCTGGACCCAAATCTAGCGGAAGAGCGGCCGCCGGGCAGCTCCAGATTGTGTGCAGTTTCGAGGCTCAACTGTTCAAAATATGTGCATGCAGTTTGGCGGACCAATTGTAGTATTCTCCGGTCAGGAGAGATCGCCATGTCCGTTGCCGCCAAAGCCGAATCCAAGGGAATGTCCGACGCCGAGGTGGTCGAGGCCTATCTCACGGCCTCCATGATCCCGGATCCCGATGCCGCCGCGGCCTACATGAAGCCGGGTACGGTGATCACCTTCACCGGCGGACGGGAGTTCGATCATCCGCGCGGGCCGACCGGCTTCAACGCGCGGCGCTATCGCTGGGTCAAGAAGCAGATGGACCGCTTCGACGTCTGCCCGGGTGCGGAGGAGACCGTCGTCTACAGCATCGGCACGCTCTACGGCGAATGGATCGACGGCACGCCGTTCGAAGGCAATCGTTACGTCGACCGCTTCGTGGTCAAAGGCGGACAGATCGTGAAGATGGACGTCTGGAACGACAGCGCCGAGCGCATCCTCGTGCGGTGTGGGATCGAGGCGTAAGGCAAGGAGCTCGTCATGCCCGGGCTTGTCCCGGGCATCCACATCCTTCGTTCTCGTGTCGGCAAAGACGTGGATGGCCGGGACATCTAGCACGAAGACGCGCTTCGCGCTTTTGCCCGGCCATGACGGAGCAGAGTCACCGCGCCCTGACCACCTTCGGCAGCTTCACAACGCGGGCACCATCCGCCTCATCCGCATAGGGCGCCAGAATATCCAGCAAATCGCGGCCACGCTGCGGGACAGGGGCCACCAGCGCGCGATTGGCGACCGAATCCAGATGGCTGTGCATCAGGCTCATCACCTTGGCCTCGTCGCCCTTGACGAGTGCTGCGATGATCGCGCGATGCTCGTTGATCGCGCATTCCGACGAATGCGGGCGGCTGTACAGCGACAGCGTCAGGCAGCAGCGATAGGCGACCTCGCTGACGTAGCGCACCAGGATCGGGCTGTTCGTCATGTTGGCGAGCAGGATGTGGAATTCCGTCGCAAGCCTGATCGATACCGCGTCCGTGCCGTCGCGGGCGCGGTCCTCGGCGTCGACATGGGCGTTCAGTTCGGCGACCTGGCTCTTGGTCAGTTTGCCGGCGAGCTGGCGCACCACCAGCCGTTCGAGTTCGATCCGGATGTCAAAGGCATCGCGGGCTTCCTGCCAGCTTGGCGTCGCCACCACGGCAATCCGATTGCGGCGAAGTTCGACGAGGCCTTCCGCCGCCAGTTGGCCCAGCGCATGCCGCGCGATGGTGCGGCTGACCCCGAAGCGTTCGCCGAGCGAATCCTCAGGGAGTTTCGCGCCGGGCTCCAGCGCCTGCTCGATGATGGCGCGGCGAAGCGCGCGGCAGATCACACCGACCTTGTCGGACGGTACAGCTGACTTGCTGGCGGAGCGAGGCGCCACAGGCGAATCCTAAGGGAGGTGCTTCGGATGGCGTCTTTTACCACAATTGTGCACCGATTGAGCGCCTCAATTGCATGCAGTTTGAGGGGCGGAGTGCGCAAAGGAATCCGGCGGTTTCGGCGGTCATCTGCGATACCCTTGATTTCAAACGGAAGTTCCGCTGGCATCCGGCTTGCATGCACTTCCAGCCATGATGCGCATGCAACCACGTTCCGAATTCTCCGGCTCGCCGGTTCCGGCTTCCGCCGCACCCATTGCCATCGAGCTGTCCGAGGCCTCGGTCACCTTCGGCCGCGGCGCCCGCGCGGTGCCGGCGCTTTCGACGACGACGCTGCGGATCGCCGACGGCGAGTTCGTCGCCCTCGTCGGGCCGTCCGGATGCGGCAAGTCCACCATCCTGCGGCTGGTGAGCGGGCTGGTGCAGCCATCCAGCGGCGTGGTGATCGTCGGCGGCCGTGAAGTGGCGGCGCGGGCGCTCCGCGTCGGCATGGCGTTCCAGAATCCGACCATGCTGCCCTGGATGACGATCGAGCGGAACATCATGCTGCCGCTCAAGATCGTCGAACCCTTCGTTCGCAATTCCGAAAACTCCGCAAGACCGAGTTCCGCGACAAGGCCAATGCGCTCTTGGAGCAGGTCGGCCTCAAGGGCTTTGGCAACCGCTACCCCTGGCAACTCTCCGGCGGCATGCTTCAGCGCGCCAATCTGTGCCGCGCGCTGATCCACGAGCCGCGCATGCTGCTGCTCGACGAGCCCTTCGGCGCGCTCGACCAGTTCACGCGGGAAGAGCTGTGGTCGATCCTTCAGGATCTCTGGATCGCCCACAAGCCGACTGTGCTCTTGGTGACGCACGATCTGCGCGAGGCGGCGTTTCTCGGCAGCCGCATCTGTGTGATGAGCGCGCGCCCCGGCCGCATTCTCGACGACAGCCGCGTCACCTTCGAGAGGCCGCGCACGGTCGCGATGACCTTCGAGCCGGATTTCGTCGCACTCAATCAGAAACTGCGCGCGTTCATCGAGGACGCCCGAACAGCATCCAAGGACGCTTCGGCAGCCCAGGGAGCGGCCTGACATGCCCGATCTCGATTATCGCCAGAAGGCCTGGTCGGCGGGACTGATCGTGCTGTTCTTCGTGGCCTGGGAATTGTTCTGCCTGATGACCGGGATGTCCGACCTGGTGCTGCCGCGCCCGTCGCAGGTGTTCGTCACGCTGTTCGAGAAATTCCCGATCCTGTGGCCGCATATCCTGCAGACGCTGGCGACCACGATGATCGGCTTCGTGCTTGGCGTCGGCCTCGGCGTCGTGCTGGGCGCTGTCATCGGCGTTTCAAAGACGGCTTACGATACGGCCTATCCGCTGCTGGTAGGCTTTTCGTCGATCCCGAAGGTCGCCGTGGTGCCGATCTTCGTATTGTGGTTCGGCTCCGGCTCGGTGCCGGCGGTGCTGACCGCGCTCTCGATCTGCTTCTTCCCGATCGTGGTCAACATTGCTACGGGGCTCGCGACCACCGAACCCGAACTGGAAGATGTGCTGAAGGCGCTCGGCGCCAGCAAGCTCGACATCCTCTGGAATGTCGGGCTGCCGCGTACCATGCCGTTCTTCTTTGCCTCGCTGAAGGTTGCGATCTCTTACGCCTTCGTCGGCGCGGTGCTGTCGGAGACCGTCGCCTCGAACCGCGGCATCGGCAATGTGATGATGACCGCGTCCTCCAATTTCAACGTGCCGCTGGTGTTCGCCGGCCTGTTCGTGCTCGCCGGCCTCGGCGTCGCGCTCTACGTGATCTTCTCGGCGATCGAGGGACGCGTCACCGGCTGGGCCACCCGCAAGAACGACGTGATCGCGACATGAAGCAAGTTTCCGCCAACCGCCATCCAACCTTTATCAAGGAGACCACGATGTTAGCCAGAGTAAGCGCCGCGCTGTTGGGAGTTGCCTTGTTTGCCGGCACCGCGTGTGCCCAGGAGACGACGATCAAGTTCACGCTCGGCTGGAAGACGCAAGGGTCCGACGCCGCGTTCTTCTATGCCAAGGACAACGGCTTCTTCAAGGAAGAAGGCCTCAACGTCGTGATCGACCAGGGCGAGGGCTCGGGAGCCACGGTGACGCGCATCATGTCCGGTGCCTATGACGCCGGCTTCGGCGACGTCAACGCCATCATCCAGAACGCCGCGACCAAGCCGCAGGACGCGCCTGTGATGGTCTACATGATCTGGAATCAACCGCCATTCGCGATCGTCACCAAGAAGACCAGCGGCATCAACAGCATCAAGGACTTCGAAGGACGCACGCTCGGCGGCGCGCAGGGCACGCCGACGACGCGGCTGTTGCCGGTGTTCGCGCAAAAGAACAAGCTGGAGGGCGAGAAGATCAAGATCTCCAACATGGCGCCGAACCTGCAGGAGCCGATGCTGATCAAGGGCGATATCGACGCCGCCCTGGTGTTCAACATCACGAGCTACTTTAATCTCGTGCTGAACCGCCAGGATCCCGACAAGGACTACAAATGGTTCCAGTTCGGCGACTACGGGCTCGATCTCTATTCCAACGGCGTGATGGTCTCGCGCAAGCTGTTGGCATCCAATCCGAAGGCCGTCGCCGGTCTCGTCCGCGCCGTCAACAAGGGCATGATCGCGATCGCCAAGGATCAGAATGCCGGGATGAAAGCTGCGCTGAACTACGACAACCTGATCAATGCCGACGTCGAGAAACGCCGGCTGCAATACTCCTTCGACAAGCTGATCGTCTCGCCCGAGATGAAGGAGATCGGTGTCGGCGACGTCAGGGATGACCGCATGGCGCGCGCCATCGGCATCATCGTCGAAGGCTACCAGCTCGCCCGCGCGCCGGCACCGTCGGAGATTTTTCGCGCGAGTTCCTGCCGCCGCGCCCCGAGCGTGAGCTGAAATATACCGCGAACTGACGTCTCGCGGTCATGGTCGTGGAGATCACAGCAGATTGCCTGTTCTCCGGCCCCGACCGCGGCCTGCTTGAAAAGGTCGTGCTGCAGCATGGCAATGGGACCATCACCGCGATATCAGAGGGAGCGCCGCCCGCAACAGGTCCGCGCTCCCTCGTGCTTCCAGCCTTCGTCAACGCCCACGATCATGCGCGCCCAACCGCGTCTTCGTTCGGGGCGCTCGGCATGCCCTTGGAGAGCTGGATCCTGCGGTCTGCACTCGGCACACCGGTCGACCCTTACCTGACCGCGGCCTCAGCGCTGGCGCGTTCGGCGCGGGCCGGCTGCGCGGCGATGATGGTTCACTACACCCGCCCGAGCGGAACCATGCCGCTGGTCGAGGAAGCCAGGGCGATCGCGCGAGCGGCGTCTGACGTCGGCATCCGCATCGCATTCGCGCTTGCCGTGCGCGACCAGAACCCGGTGGTGTATGGCGACAGTGAACCGGTGCTGTCGGAGCTCGCCCGCGACGATCGCAAGACGATCGAGCAAATGTTTGTCCGCGCGCCGATGTCGCCGAAAGCCTATATCGAACTCACCGATGCGATTGCCTTGGCCATCGCGGGGCCGAAGGTCGATGTGCAGCTTGGCCCGGCCGGCGTGCAATGGTGCTCGAAACCGCTGCTGGAGGCGGTCGCGGAAAACTCTGCGCAGACCGGTCGGCGCATCCACATGCATCTGTTGGAGACCATCTATCAGCGCACTTGGGCGGACCAGCATTTTCCTGGTGGTATCGTCCGCTACCTTCGTGACATCGGCTTCCTGTCGGAGCGGCTGACGCTGGCGCATTGCATCCATGCCCGCCCCGATGAAATCGAGATGATCGCGGCCTCCGGCGCGCGCATCGTCACCAATTTCTCCTCCAACCTCCATTTGCGCTCCGGCCTCGCGCCGATCGCCGCCGCGCACAAATGCGGCTGCGCCATCGCGGTCGGCGTCGACGGGCTGGCGCTCGACGAGGACGACGACGTGCTGCGCGAGATGCGGCTGGTGCAGATGATGCATGGCGGTCTCGGCTTCCGGCGGACCTGGACCCCTTCCGAATTCCTCGGCCTCGCTATCGCCAATGGCCGGAAGGCAACGGGCGCGCCCGGCACCGGCGCGCTGGTAGCCGGCGCGCCGGCCGATTTCGTCACCATCGATCTGGACCGGCTCGACCGGGATCGGATCATGCCTGTCGACCCCATCGATCTCCTGTTCGCGCGCGGCAATGCGTCGCTGTTGCGCGATGTGGTCGTGGATGGGCGGCTGATTGTCAGCGAAGGCCGCTGCACCGGCGTCGTTCTCCCTGCGATCGACGAGGAATTGCGCGGAATTTACCGGACCAACGCAAGGAAGCTCTCCGGCTTTCAACGCGCATGGCCGCCATTGTCGGAGTCGCTGCAGAGCTGGTTCGAAGCGCAGCTCGATTGCCGGTAACGCGCCAAGCGCCTCATCCTGCTGTGTGAATTCCGTGTTGTGGAACGAAATTCCACTTGCACAGAATCCCGGCAAAGGTTTCATGTTCAGCAACAAGAAACTGAAACGGCGGGTGTGTCGTGCTGCCGTTTGGTGCAATGGGGAAGCACGCGGGGCGAGGTGAGCCGGTTATACGTTCATTTCGTTCCGGTGCCTGAACGGAAACGTCGATGTCTTTCCATAAGTTACTGATCGCCAACCGCGGCGAGATCGCCATCCGCATCGCGCGCGGCGGGCGACGCTGGCCTCGCCACCGTCGCGATCCATTCCGCCGACGATGCGCAGTCGCTGCATGTCCGTGCCGCCGACGCGGCCTGCGAAATCCCCGGTCGCGGCGCGCGGGCCTATCTCGATATCGAGGCCGTGATTGCGGCCGCCAAGGCGACCGGATGCGACGCCGTGCATCCGGGCTATGGTTTCCTCAGCGAGAATGCCACGCTCGCCCGGCGCTGCATCGAGGAAAGCATCGTCTTCGTCGGGCCGTCGCCGGAAGCGCTCGACCTGTTCGGCGACAAGGCGCGGGCCAAGGCGCTGGCAAAACAATGCGGCGTGCCCATCATCGAGGGCACCAGCGGGCCGACCAGCCTGGAAGAGGCAAGGGCCTTCCTTGAATCCCAAGGCGAGCGCGGTGCCATCATGATCAAGGCCATCGCCGGCGGCGGCGGCCGCGGCATGCGCATCGTCGATGACGCGGACAAGCTGGAGGAGGCCTATGCGCGCTGCCAGTCCGAGGCCACGGCCGCCTTCGGCAGCGACGGCGTCTATGTCGAGCGCCTGATCCGCAACGCCCGCCACATCGAGGTGCAGATCATCTGCGACCACTACGGCGCGATCAGCCATCTGTGGGAGCGCGAATGCACCATCCAGCGCCGCAATCAGAAGCTCATCGAGGTCGCGCCGAGCCCGTCGCTGAACGATGCCTTGCGCGGGCGCATCATCGACGCCGCCAAGGAACTGGCCGCCGCCGCCAACTACGACAACCTCGGCACCTTCGAATTCCTCGTCGATAACGACGCCAGGACATCGGACGAGGCCTTTGCCTTCATCGAGGCCAATCCGCGGCTGCAGGTCGAGCATACCGTCACCGAGCAGGTGCTCGGCCTCGATCTCGTGCAGTCGCAGCTCGCGGTCGCGGCCGGCGCCACGCTGGGCTCGCTCGGTCTGGCGCAGGCCTATATCCCAAAGCCGCGCGGCTATGCGATGCAGCTCCGCGTCAACATGGAGGTGATGGACGAGACCGGCGGGACCAAGCCAACCGGCGGAACGCTGGCGCTGTTCGACCTGCCATCCGGCCCCGGCGTTCGCGTCGATACGTTGGGTTACTCTGGTTACCGCACCAGCACCGCCTTTGACTCGCTGCTCGCCAAGGTCATCGTGCATTCGCCGGGTGGCAACTGGACCGACGTCGTGCACAAGGCCTCGCGCACGCTGCGCGAGTTCCGGATCGGCGGCGTTGCGACCAACATTCCCTTCCTGGCCGCGATTTTGGCGCATCCGGATTTTGTCGAGAACCGCGTCAGCACCGGCTTCATCGAGGCCCATGTCGCTGGTTTGGTCGGCGAAGCCAAAGCGACCGCCGAGACGGCGCTGATCGAATCCGGCGTTGCAGCCGACGACGGCACTCCCACGGCCGAAGTCTCGGCGGCCGGGCCGGCGGGCTCAGAGCCTGTTCCCGCGCCGCTGCGGGGCACGATCGTGGCGGTGGACGTCATGGAAGGGGATCTCGTCCGCCCCGGCCAGCAGATCGCCGTGCTCGAATCCATGAAGATGGAGCATCTGGTGACCGCGCCGCATGGCGGCCGGGTGACGAAGGTTGCGGCGGAAGCCGGCGTGACGCTGATGCAGGACGAGGCGATCCTCTATCTGGAGCCGGCCGAAATCGACGCCCATGATGTGGCCGAGGAGGAGGACGTCGATCTCGATCACATCCGTCCCGATCTGGCCGAACTGATCGAACGCCACGCCATCACGCTGGACGAAAACCGCCCCGCGTCGGTCGAGCGCCGCCGCAAGACCAACCAGCGCACCGCCCGCGAGAACATCGCCCAGCTCGTCGATGAAGGCTCCTTCGTCGAATACGGCTCGCTCGCCATCGCCGCGCAGCGCCGGCGGCGCACCGTCGACGACCTTATCCGCAACACGCCGGCCGACGGCCTGATCTCCGGCGTCGCCACCGTGAACGCCGAAAAGTTCGGCGCAGATGCCGCCCGCTGCATGGTGATCGCCTACGACTACACCGTGCTCGCCGGCACCCAGGGCCACATGAACCACAAGAAGATCGACCGCATGCTGGGCCTTGCCGAGCAATGGCGGATGCCGCTGGTATTTTACGCCGAAGGCGGCGGCGGTCGTCCCGGCGATACCGACCGGCTCGGCATGACCGGCCTCGACGGGCCGTCCTTCGTGCAGTTCGCAAAGCTCTCGGGGCTGGTGCCGGTGATCGGCGTTGTCTCCGGCTATTGCTTTGCCGGCAACGCCGCGATGCTGGGCTGCTGCGATGTCATCATCGCGACGATGAACGCGTCGATCGGCATGGGCGGCCCCGCGATGATCGAAGGCGGTGGCCTCGGCGTTTACCATCCGGCCGAAGTGGGGCCCGTGTCGTTCCAGTCGCCGAACGGCGTTATCGACATCCTGGTGGAGGACGAGGTGGAAGCCACGGCTGCGGCGCAGAAATATCTGTCCTACTTCCAGGGCGCGGTCGCGGACTGGAAAGCGCCAGACCAGCGGCTCTTGCGGCGGGCGATCCCGGAAAACCGGCTGCGCGTCTATGATATCCGGACCGTGATCGATCTTCTTGCCGACGAAGGCTCGGTGCTGGAAATCCGCAGGAATTCGGCGTCGGCATGATCACCGCCTTCATCCGCATCGAGGAAAACCGTTCGGCCTGATCGCCAACAATCCAAAGCATCTTGGCGGCGCGATCGATGCGCCGGCCGGCGACAAGGCCGCGCGCTTCATGCAACTCTGTGACGCCTTCGACATTCCGCTGCTGTCGCTGTGCGATACGCCGGGCTTCATGGTCGGTCCCGAAGCCGAAAAGACCGCGATTGTGCGCCATGTCGCGCGCATGTTCGTGACCGGCGCGAGCCTCACCGTGCCGCTGTTCGGCATCGTCCTGCGCAAGGGCTATGGCCTTGGCGCGCAATCGATGATTGGTGGCGGCTTCCACGCCTCCTTCTTCACGGTGGCCTGGCCGACCGGCGAGTTCGGCGGCATGGGGCTGGAAGGTTATGTCCGGCTCGGCTTCCGCAAGGAGATGGAGGCGATCGAGGACCCGGTCGAGCGCGAGGAGTACTACCAGGCCAAGGTCGCCGAGCTCTACGCCAACGGCAAGGCGGTCTCGATCGCTTCCGTGCTGGAGATCGACGAGGTGATCGATCCTGCCGATACGCGGCAGTGGATCATGGCGGGCCTGCGCTCGGTGCCGAAGCCGGAAGCACGCACGACAAAGAAGCGGCCGTGCATCGACGCGTGGTGAGCGAAGTTCTCTCCCGTCATTGCGAGGCAGGCACGCTTGTCGCTACGGACTGCGGGCTGATTTGCTTTGCGCGCAAGCGCCATCTGCGCAGCCGCGTGCGACCAACTGGCACGACGGGCAAATCACTTCTGATTTTCAGAAATTGTGTCAAGCCCGGAATCAAAAATATTCTGCTTTTGTTCTCACGCAAATCAGTCGCATAACTCTGCCCGTCTCACGGCGGATGAGGGGCGTTGGCCATCGTCACGAACGCGCGGTGAGATGCGATGGACGCAAACGGCGCGCTAGACGTACGCGCCTTGAGCGTACGGTGAAGTCGTGTGGTTCGGGCGCCGCGGTGCTGGCGTTAAGTCCCTAAGAAGCGAAGCTTCTGGGGGCGACGGAGGCAAAAGAGCCGTTCTCCGGGAAGAGCACGAAGTAAGCCGTAAAGCCATTGCGCAGGGAAGGCCGGAATGCTCCCGCTGCCCTGTATGCTCGTGTGCAGTTTTGTTTGCGCAAATCGCACGCGAGACCGCGGGTGCAGCAAGCACCCGGTCTTCCTGCGCCCTCTGATTTCAAAGAGGGCAAACGAAGATGCAAAGCTCGGGCGCAATGCCGCGAGATCGCGAAGGTATGTCGGCTTGTCGATATCAAATCTGAAGATATTCCGTCGTCCCTGCGAACGAGCCTGTGAGGGAATAGGATTGAGCGGCGGGTTGGGCTGTGATTCACTTGCATCGAACGAGGTTATTCGATGGCAAGTGACGCACGGTTTATTCAGGCTGATCGGACGCAAGCGCAGTGGGACTTTGTGGATTTGGAAGCTCTGGTTCCGAGCGACCATCGCGCCCGCATCGTGATGAGTTTTGTGGAGAGCTTGGACCTTTCGCGGCTTTACGAGGCGATCAAGGCCCGTGAAGGGGAACCTGGACGGCCGCCGCCCGATCCGGCGGTTCTGTTGGGGCTTTGGCTCTATGCGACGATCGAAGGCGTAGGTTCGGCTCGGCAACTTGAACGGCTTGCACGGCACGATCCGGCGTACCGCTGGATCGCCGGTGGGGTACCGCTCAACTATCACGGGCTTGCGGACTTCCGGGTTGCGCATGTGGAGGTTCTCGATCGGCTTCTGACGGAGAGCGTGACGGCGTTGATTGCCGAAGGGGTGGTGTCGCTTGCCGAGATTGCGGTGGACGGCACCAAGGTTCGAGCGAATGCCAGCCGTGAATCGTTCAAGAGCGGCAGCAAGCTTGATCGTATTGAGGCTGCCGTGGAACAACGGCTTGCGGCGCTCAAGGCGGAAACCGAAAGCGATCCGGAGGCGTCTTCGCGCCGCAAGCGGGCGGCGCAGGAGCGAGGGGCTCGGGAAGTGAAGGAACGCGCCGAACGCGCGCGGGCCGCGCTTGAGCGGATGCGGGCGGAGAAGGCGAAACGAGAAAAGACCCATGCCAAGGACGAGGCGAAGAAGTCTGGGCCGAAAGTCTCGCTGAGTGATCCGCAGGCGCGCTCGATGCGCTTTCCGGACGGGGCGATTCGTCCGGCCTATAATGCACAGATCGCGGTGGCGCCCCGGCCAGGCATCATTGTCGCAGTAGAGATGACGGATCGGCGCAACGATGCCGGCTTGGCGATGCCGATGGTGGATCAGTTGGTGAAGCGCTACGGCAAAGCACCACAGACGCTCCTCATCGACACCCGTTACGCGACTGCCGAGGACATCGCCGCCCTGTCGGAGCACGCGGCCGGACCGGTGAAGGTCTATACGCCGCCACCTTCAGACCGTCAGGACGTCAAACCCGAGACGCTTGTCAGGCGGGCCAGAGCGCGGGCCCGCGAGCCTGACAGTGTCAAAGAGTGGCGCAGCCGGATGGCGACGCAGGCGGGCACCGACGTGTACGAACGGCGCAAGCTCATCGAGCGGATCAACGCCAACCTCAAAAACCACGGCTTCGGCTTCATTCCGGTGCGTGGCCTGATCAAGGCCGCGGCAGTGGCGCTCTGGCATGCGCTCGCCAATAACCTAATGGCAGCGCACCGGCTGCGAAGCAGACCCACGTGACCAGAGTTCGACGGAGAGAGCCAGTGAGGTAACCGCATCAACCGACCGGCCCGCCAAACGCCGCTCCGACATCGCTAGCGGCAACCATCCCCTACTAAGCTCAATTCCCTCACAGGCTCGAACGCAGGGACCCATAACCACCGGCCGCAATTGCCTTGTGAGGTTGTTGTTATCTTGTCTTTTTCTACAACAAAAGCCGCGGAGTATGGGTCCCTGCGTTCGCAGGGACTACAGTTCAACCCAGCCTCAACTCCTCATACCCCTTCGCCGCCACCTCATCGCACCTTGCGCGATACGCCGGCGCACTGCCGCTGTAGCGGGCGACGATACGGGTCTGCTTGCCCTCGACGTTGGAATTGATGCCGGTCATCCAGGAATTGACCTCGTTGGACAGCAGTCCCTCGCCGAGCGCTTTCACATGATCGGTCCAGGATTTCACGCCCTCCGGCGTCGCTTCCAATCGCGTCAATCCCTTTTCAAACGCAAACCCAACAAGCCCGGTGACCCAGTCGACGCTGTATTCGATGCTGCGCGGGATGTTGCCGAGCGCGGTGTGTGGCCCCATCAGCATCAGCATGTTCGGAAATTCATGTACCATGACGCCGAGATAGGTCTCCGGGCCTTTTCTCCACTTGTCCTTCAGCCGCGCGCCGCCAACCCCGCGAAAATCGATCTTGTCGAAGCTGCCGGTGATGGCGTCAAAACCGGTCGCATAGATGATGATGTCGAACGCGTATTCCTTCTCGCTGGTCCTGATGCCCGCAGGCGTGATCCGCTCGATCGGCGTTTCGTTGATATCGGTCAGCTCGACATTGTCCTGGTTGTAGACCTCGTAATAGAAAGTCTCGAGCGGCAGCCGGCGGGTGCCAAAGCCGTGATTCCTTGGAATCAGCTTCTCCGCCACCGCCTGGTTCTTCACCCGCTGGCGGATCTTGCGCGCCACGAAATCGGAGATCGTGGCGTTGGCCTTGCGGTCGATCAGTATGTCGCGGAAATTGCCCTGCCAGATGCCGAAGCCGCGCTCGGCATAGAGCTTTTCATAAAACGCCTCGCGCTCCTCGTCCGAAACCTCGAACGCGCCGCGCGGGTCCGGCGTATGCAGGAAGCAGGCAAAGGTCTCCTGGCAGCGGGCGAACATTTCCGGATAGCCGGCCTTGATCTTCACTTGCGTCTCGGCGTCGATCTTGCCGTTGTGCAGCGGCGCGCACCAGTTCGGTGTGCGCTGAAAGACTGTGAGATGGCCGACCGAGCCGGCAATGGTCTGGATGGTCTGCACCCCGTGGCACCGGTGCCGATCACGGCGACGCGCTTGCCGGCGAAATCGACCGGCTCCTTCGGCCATCGCGCGGTGTGGAAGCATGCGCCCAGAAAACTGTCGCGGCCTTCGATTCGGGGCAGCGTCGGCGTCGACAGCGGACCGATCGCAGTGATCAGGAAACGGGCGCTGAAGCTACTGCCATCCTCCAGTGCGACGGTCCAGCTCCGCGAGTCCTCGCCGTAAACCGCTGCCGTCACCCGGCTCCGAAACTGGATATCGCGGCGCAGGTCGAACTTGTTAGCGACATGGTTGAGGTAGCGCAGCGTCTCCGGCTGGCCGGCGAAATGCTCCGACCATTCCCATTCCTCCAAGAGCTCCTTGGAGAACGAATAGCCGTAGGAATAGCTCTCCAGATCGAAGCGCGCGCCGGGATAGCGGTTCCAGTACCAGGTGCCGCCGACATCGGTGCCGGCCTCGAACACCCGCACGCGAAAACCCTGTTCGCGCAGCCGGTAGAGCTGGTACAGGCCCGACATGCCCGCGCCAATGATGATGGCGTCGTAGTCCGGAATTGGCGTCGCTCCCGCGTTTATGGTTTGCTCAGAAGCTATCCTGTCTCGCGTCCGCAAACAAACCGGTATCGAGGCGCGGCAGGGTTGCAGGTTTGTCCGACCAAGCCCGCCTCACGCAGCTTTACTGCCGGCCGCATCTGCCCTTATCGTGATGCCGAGATCGCCCTTAGGCGACGCAGTTCAGGGAGTGAAGCGAACCACAATGAACGATCCCGTTGACGTCCTGATCATCGGCGCCGGCGCATCCGGCGCGGCGGTGGCCTGGAGCCTGGCCGATACCAAAATGCACATCCTCTGCCTCGACCAGGGCGGCTGGATGAAGCCGTCGGAATATCCGAGCACCGGACGTGACTGGGAGGCGAAGTTCTACGGCGACTGGTCGACCAGCCCGAACATCCGCGGCCGGCCCGAGGACTATCCTGTTAACGACGACAACTCGCCGATCAAGGTCGTGAACTTCAATGGCGTCGGCGGTTCGACGGTGATGTACACCGCGCATTGGCCGCGGCTGCACCCTCCGATTTCAAGGTGAAGACACTCGACGGCGTCGCTGACGACTGGCCGATCGATTACGATGCGCTCACCCCGTTCTTCGAAGAGAACGATCGGATGATGGGCGTCTCGGGGCTATCAGGCGATCCGCTTTCGCCGCTGACGCGCCCGCCGATGCCGCCGCAGCCGCTTGGGCTTTCCGGCCCGCTGATCGGCAGGGCCATGAACAAGCTCGGCTGGCACTGGTGGCCATCGGACACCACGGTCGCGACGATGGATTACGAGGGCCGGGCGCGCTGCATCAATCTCGGCCATTGCACGCCGGCCTGCGCGCAAGGCGCAAAGGCCTCGACCGACATCACCTATTGGCCGCACGCGATCCGCGCCGGCGTCGAGCTCAAGACCCATTGCCGCGTGCGCGAGATTCTTACCAACGAGCACGGCATGGCCTCGGGCGTCGTCTACTATGACAAGGATGGCGTCGAGCAGTTCCAGCCGGCCGAGGTCGTCATCATCGCCTGCAATGGCGTCGGCACGCCGCGGCTGCTGTTGAACTCGGTGTCCGGCCGCTTCCCGAATGGGCTGGCCAATTCATCCGGCCTGGTCGGCAAGAATTTGATGTTTCATCCCTATGCGCAGATCTACGGCTTCGTTAAGGAGCCGACCGACAGTAACCGCGCGCCGCCGACCTGCCTCTGGAGCAAGGAATTCTACGACACCGATCTCTCGCGCGGCTTTGTCCGGGGCTACGGCATCCAGTTCGGCCGCGGCGCAGGGCCGGTGTTCGAAGCGGTTGCCAGCGAGCAGAAGGGCATTTTGCCGTGGGGCGCGGATCATCACCGCGTGTTCCGCAAGCTCAACGGCCATCGGCTCGCGGTCTCTGCGATTTGCGAGGATCTGCCCGAGGAGCACAACCGCGTCACGCTCGATCCCGTGCTGAAGGACAGCCACGGAATCCCTGCGCCGAAGATCGATTACACCATCGGCGAGAACAGCCGGAGGATGATGGATCATGGACTGGCGCGCGGCCGGGAGATTCTCGAAGCCGCCGGCGCGATCGACATCTGCATCAACAACCCGATCCCCTGGGGCGGCTGGCATCTGCTCGGCACCGCGCGGATGGGAACGGATCCGGCGCGCTCCGTGGTCAACGAATGGGGCCGCTCGCACGATGTGAAGAACCTCTTCATCGTCGACGGCAGCGTGTTCGTGACCTCAGGCGGTGTGAACCCGACCTCGACTATCCAGGCGATCGCGCTCTACGTCGCTGACCAGATGAAGCAACGCCTTGCCAACCTTTTCGACTGAGGCCGCCATGTCCGCAGCAAATGAACTGACCGGAGCCCAACGCGACGATCTGCGCATCGTCGCTGCGATGATCATTCCCGCCAGCGACGAGTACAAGGTGCCTGGCGCGGACGATCCCGCGATCCAGGCCGACATGCTGGCGACGCTCGGCCGCGACACCGCGCTGGTCACGCAGGCGCTCGATCATCTCGCGCGTCTCGCAGGCCAACCGCTGGCCGAACTCGATACGGCCAAACGCGATGCGGTAGCGAATGAGTTCCGCGCTTCGGGCGGCGCTGCGGCGGCAACGCTCGTCCGCGTCGTCCTGCAATGCTACTACCGCGACGACCGCGTGCTGCGCTCGCTCGGGCTCAGAGCTGCGCGCGCCGTTCCCGAAAGGCTATGCGCTGGAGCAGGGCGACTGGTCGCTGCTCGATCCCGTCAAGGCGCGGCCGGCGAAGCTCAGACGGGTGCCCTAGCAGGCCAGTCCTGTGCCGAATGGGACCTTGCGCATGCGGTTCCCGGCCACCATCTGATGAGGCCGAAGGGATCTCGCCATGTTGGATTTTACCTCAGGTATCGCCGATGACGATCTGTCATCGCGAACGTCCGAGCCTGCCCGGGACAATGACCGGGTTTTGCTCGATGCCTATTCCAATGCCGTGATCGACGTGACCGAACGCGTCGGCCCCGCCGTTGTGCGCGTCGAAACCGGGCCGAAAGTGCGGACCATGCGCGAGCGCGGCGGACTCGGCTCGGGCATCGTCATCTCGCCTGATGGACTGGTGCTGACCAACAGCCATGTGGTCGGATCGTCGAAAGAGATCAGGCTGCGCGATATCGAAGGCTTTGTCACCGATGCCCACGTGCTCGGCGTCGATCCCGACACCGATCTCGCATTGTTGCGGGCCGATGGCGCGCGCGATCTGCGCTACGCGTTGCTCGGCAATTCCAAAAGCCTGCGCCGCGGCCAGCTGGTGGTCGCGATCGGAAATCCGCTCGGATTCGAATCGACGGTGACGGCCGGCGTAGTATCGGCGCTTGGCCGCTCGATCCGCTCGGTGAGCGGGCGGACCATCGAGGACGTGATCCAGACCGATGCCGCGCTCAATCCCGGCAATTCCGGCGGGCCGCTGGTGTCGTCGGCGGCTGAAGTAATCGGCATCAACACCGCGATCATCAACGGCGCGCAGGGCATCTGCTTTGCGGTCGCCAGCAATACCGCGCAGTTCGTGCTGTCCGAGATCATCCGCCACGGCTACGTCCGCCGCGCCTATATCGGCGTCGCCGGCCAGACCGCGCCAATCCCGCGGCGCCATGCGGTTGTCGCCGGCGTCGACAACAAGATGGGCGCGCTGCTGGCGCAGATTGAGCCGGACAGTCCGGCCGCGAAGGCCGGCTTGCTGCTGGGCGATGTCGTGATCAGGCTCGACGGCGTCGAGATCAACGGCGTCGACGATCTGATCCGCGCGCTCGACCGCGACCGCATCGGCCGCACGCTGGCCATGGACGTGCTGCGCATGGGCCGCTTGCGCGCGATCGATATTCATCCGGTGGAGAGGAAGCCGGCGGCAAGGCCGTAACTATTGCTGCAACGCCGCCAGCAATTCGTCCGGCGCTTCGACCATCATCATGTGACCGGCGCCCGGCAGCACCACGGTGCGGGCATTCGGCGTCGCCGCCGCCAGCGTCCTGCCGGCCTTCGCCGGCGTCATCATGTCGCGCTCGCCGAGGATGAAGGTGGCGGGCACCTTCACCTGTGCCGCTGCCGCGAGCGCATTCTGATAGGCGTTGCAGGCGTTGAGATCGTTGTAGAGCACGCCCGGCCGCGACTGCTGCAGCACGCGCTGTGCGCCCTGATGCATCCACAGTCCCGGCGCGAGGCTGCCGCCGAGCTCGGCCTTGAAGCCGAGGCCCCAGATCGAAACCATGTCGATGGCATCGGGATTGTTGACCTCCGCGGCCTTGAGCAGATCGGGCCCGACGGTCATGGTGGCGGCGGTGCCTATCAAACTGAGACCGGAGACCTTCGCCGGATGCCGCGCCGATGTCTCAAGCGCGATCAGCGATCCCATCGAATGCCCGACCAGCTTCGCCTTCGGCGCTCCGGCCGCATCGAGCAGCGCGGCAGTCCAGTCCGCCATGTCGGCGATGGTCGGCAGCGGCGCGCCCGAGGAGCGGCCGTGTCCCGGCAGATCGGGTGCGAGTACGGAATAGCCGTGATGCGCGAACCAGCGGCTGTGTAGCGCCCAGGTCGAATGATCGAAGCCTGCGCCGTGCAGCATCACCACCGCGGGCAGCGACGGATCGAACGGACGGCCGCCGGTGGCAACGAAGACTTCAGCACCATTGACGGAAAGCTGCATGGTTCAAACCTTCTGCGATGCGCGAAGCGCCTGGCCGAGATCGTCGATGATGTCGGACACGGCTTCGATACCAACCGACAGTCGCACCAGCTCCTCGCCGACGCCTGCCGCCTTCAATTGTGCCGCGTCCATCTGCTGATGCGTGGTGCTGGCGGGATGAATGACCAGCGTCTTGGCGTCGCCGACATTGGCGAGGTGGCTGATCATCCTGAGCTGCTCGATGAATTTCTTGCCCGCCGCACGGCCGCCCTTGATGCCGAAAGAGACGATCGATCCGGCGCCGCGCGGCAACAGCCGCTTCGCTAGCTGATGGTCGGGATGATTTTCCAGCGCCGGATGCAGCACCCAGTCGACCGCCTTGTTGGCAGTCAGCGCCTCGAGCACCGCGAGCGTGTTGCTCATGTGGCGCTCCATGCGGACGCCCAGCGTCTCGACGCCCTGCAGCAGTTGGAACGCATTGGTCGGCGACAGGCAGGCCCCAAATCGCGCAGGCCCTCGGTTCGCGCGCGCATGATGAAGGCGGCCTTGCCGAACTGCTCGTCGAAGACGATGCCGTGATAGCCGGCATAGGGCTCGGTGAGCTGGGGGAATTTGCCGGAGGCGTGCCAGTCGAGCCGGCCGCCATCGACGATGACGCCGCCGATCGCAATGCCGTGGCCGCCGATCCATTTGGTGGCCGAGTTCATCACGAGATCGGCGCCGAGCTCGATCGGGCGGCTGAGGAATGGCGTCGCAAAGGTGTTGTCGATCAAAAGCGGAATCCTGGCGTCATGCGCCATCTGGGCAACCGCCGGAATGTCGAGCACCTCAAGCCCGGGATTGCCGATGGTCTCGCCGATCACGAGCCGCGTATTCGGCTTGATCGCCGAGCGGAATTCGTCGAGTGCGCGCGGCTTGACGAAGGTGGTCGTGATGCCGAAGCGCGGCAGCGTATGTGCCAGAAGATTGATGGTGCCGCCATAGAGCGAGGAGGAGGCCACGATGTGGTCGCCGGCGTTCAGGATCGTTGCGATCGCCAGGTGCATCGCGGCCATGCCGCTCGCCGTGCAGATCGCGCCGACGCCGGCTTCGAGCGCGGCGAGGCGCTCCTCGAGCACGGCGGTCGTAGGATTGGAAATGCGGGTGTAGATGTGGCCGGCGCGTTCCAGGTTGAACAGCGCCGCGGCGTGATCAGGATCCTGGAAGACGTAGGAGGTGGTCTGGTAGATCGGAACCGCGCGGGCGCCGGTTGCAGGATCCGGGCGCTGGCCGGCATGCAGGCTGAGGGTTTCGAAAGCAGGCGGCTTGGGTGCGGGCATGCGGGGCTCGTCAGATCAACGGGTGGCGGGAAGGGTACTTGATAGCTCAGACGTGCACGGCGGTGCGGACGCGCCCGGCATTGCCGAACACCCGCAAATAGCGTTCGATCTCGGCCGGCGTGCCGGTGGCCTTCTCGGGATTGTCGGACAGCTTGACCGCGGGCCGTCCGTCGACCGACGTCACCTTGCAGACCAGCGAGATCGGATCGAGATCGGCGGATCCATCCGGTGCGCAGCCGACGAAATCATTGGTGAGGTTGGTGCCCCAACCGAAGGAGATGCGCACGCGTCCGGCGAAGTGACGATAGGTCTCCTCGATCGAGTCGACATCCATGCCGTCGGAGAACACCAGGAGCTTCTCCCGGGGATCGCGGCCCTTCTGCTTCCACCATTTGATAATTTCCTCGCCGGCCGTAATCGGCGGCGCGCTATCCGGGCGAAAGCCGGTCCAGTCGGCGACCCACTCCGGCGCATCGCGCAGGAACGGCTTGGTGCCGAAGGCGTCGGGCAGGGCGATCAGAAGATTGCCGCCATAGGTATGTCGCCATTGATCGAGAATGCGATAGGGCGCCCAGCGCAATTCGGTGTCGTCATTGGCCAGCGCGGCGGCGACCATCGGCAATTCATGCGCATTGGTTCCGATCGCTTCGAGATCGTTGTCCATCGCCAGCAGCACATTGGAGGTGCCGGTGAAGGAAGGGCCAAGGCCCTCCTTGACGGCCTCGACGCACCAGCGCTGCCACAAATGGCCATGGCGGCGGCGGGTGCCGAAGTCCGACAGCCGCAAGCCTTCCAGCTTACGCAGCCGCTCGACCTTGGACCACAGCTTGGCCTTGGCGCGCGCATACAGCACGTCCAACACGAAGCGGCCCTGTCCCTTGGTCGTCTGTCGCGAACGAAGCTCGTTCATGATCGCGAGCGCTGGAATCTCCCACATCGTGGTGTGGGTCCACGGCCCATGGAAGTGCAATTCGTACTGGCCATCCACCTTGTTCAATTCGTATTCGGGCAGGCGAAAGTTGGAGAGCCAGTTGATGAAGTCGGGCGAGAACATCTGGGTCTTGCCGTAGAACGTGTTACCGGCGAGCCAGATCAGCTCCTTCTTGGTGAAGCGGATGGTGCGGGCATGGTCGAGCTGCGCGCGCAACTCGCCCTCGTCGATGATCTCGGCAAGGCGGACCTGCTTGGTGCGGTTGATGACCGAAAAGGTGACGCGCTGATCCGGATAGAATTCGCGGATCATCTGCAGCATCAGCAGCTTGTAAAAATCGGTATCGAGCAGGCTGCGCACGATCGGGTCGAGCCGCCAGCCGTGGTTATAGGTCCGGGATGCAATGTCGGTAACTGCCATGGTGGAACTCTACCGTGCCGCGGGCCGCCCAACCAGTGGGTTTTGGCGGCGGCATGGCAGCTCAGCGCGCTATTCCTGCCGGATTCGGCCGACCGCCGCTTGGATATCGGTCCAGGCAGGCTTGTCCGGGGCGAATTGCCGGCGAAGATAGGCGGCCAGTTCGGCGACCTGGCCGTCGGTCAGGCTGTCCTTGAAGGCCGGCATATAGCCGAGATCGGTTGCGGCCGGCTTCGCGATGCCGTGCAGGATGAGCTGGATCAGATTGTCAGGCACGGCGCTGTGCAGATTGCTGTTCAGCGCCAGCGACGGCCGGCTGCCGAACAGTGGCGCGCCGCCGACCTCGTGACACACCGCGCAGGCACCCTGGTAGATCCGCGCGCCGACACCGGAGGCTGCCGATGCGCGCGTGCCGGTCGAGGATTCCAGTCTCGCGGCGAGCGCTTGCTGCGCCGCGCGATCCATGGAGGTCTCGTTGAACGAAGCGAGATAGATAGCCATGGCGCGGATGTCGGAATCCGGAAGTGCTGTGAGCTCCTTCACCACGGGCGCCATCGGCCCGGCGGCGACGCCGTGAAGGCGCGACTCGCCGGTTCGCAAGTAAGCGTAAAGCTCGTCCTCGCTCCACGGGATCGGCGCCAGCGACAACGACGTCAACGCCGGCGCTTCCCAGCCTTCCGCAAATCCGCCGGCGAGATAGGCGTTCGCCTGTTCCGCGCCAAGCGCGTTGCGCGGCGAATGGCAGGCGCCGCAATGGCCGAGGCCTTCCACCAGATAGGCACCGCGATTCCATGTCTCGGACTTCATCGGGTCGGCCTGGAAAACCACCGGTTTGTGGAACAGCGCATTCCATCCCGCCATCAGCGGGCGCAGGTTGAACGGAAACGCGAGCGCATTCTGCGGCGCCTCCGCACGCACCGGCGACTGCGCCATCAGATAGGCATAGAGCGCCTGCATGTCGGCGTCTGTCGTCTTGGCGAAGTGCGGATAGGGAAACGCCGGGTAGAGATGCCGGCCGTCGCGATGAATGCCCTCGCGCATCGCACGCTCGAAGGCGGGATAGGACCATGCGCCGATTCCGGTTTCGACATCGGGCGTGATGTTAGTCGCGTAGATCGTGCCGAACGGCGTTTGCAGCGGACGGCCGCCGGCGTTGAGGATACCGTTTGCCGAGGTATGACAGACCGCGCAGTCTCCGAGCGCGGCGAGCTGCTGGCCGCGGGCGATGGTGGCGGCCGAATAGACCGAGGCATCCGGCCGCGCGATCGGCGCGATGGCGCGCCATGGCAGCACGGCAGCACCGATGCCGATCGCGGCGGCGCAGAGTGCCGCGGCGGTTGCAAATGCACCGCGCCGTCCGGCGAATGGATTTCGCCACCGGTCGAGATCGGGCTGCGGCGCGGATGCCGGCGCCGGCAACGCTTCCGGCACCGCCTGTGCCTCGCCGCGCAGGCCCCGCAAGATGCGCTCCGGCGTGAACGGCAATTCGCGAAAGCGCACGCCGGTCGCATCATAGATGGCGTTGGCAATGGCGGCGGCACTGGGGACGGAGGCGGACTCGCCGACACCGAGCGGTGGCTGGTCCTGCCGCGGCAGCATCAGGACGTCGATCTCGGGCACCTCGGGGAATTTGATGATCGGGTAGGCGCCCCATTCCCGCGCCGTGACCGACGTGCGGTCGAACGAGACTTCCTCCATCAGCGCGCGGCTGGTCGACTGGATGACGTTGCCGTGAATCTGGTGGCGAACGCCGTCCGGGTTGATTATCAGGCCGGAATCCTGTCCGGCAACGACGCGAGTCACGCTGACGTCGCCCGTCGCCTTGTTGACCGCGACGTCCGCAATCCATGCCGACCATGCCGCGCCATAGCCCGGAAACTTGCTGTGGACATAGAGCGCGTAGGCGAAGCCGCGTCCGCGCACGATGTCGCCTTCGGCTTCTGGCTCCTGCCGTACCGGTCGCGGCTTCCAGCCGGCGCGCTCGGCCACTGCGTTGACGAGATCGACCGCGCGGGAATCTTTCAAATAGCGCAGGCGATACTCGATCGGATCGACGCCGGCTTCATCAGCGCATTCGTCGATCCAGGATTCATGCGCAAACGTGTTCGGCAGCGCCGAGACGCCGCGCAGCCAGGAGGCGCGCACGATCGGCGGCATGTCGTTGGCCACCACGCGCAGATTTTCGTAATCGTAAGGCGGGATCGCGGTGCGGTCGCCCATCTCGAAGATGGCGGGTGTGTGCGGGATAGTGCCGGTCAGCAGCAGCGCCAGCGTCGGGGCGCCGTTCGATGGATAGCGGGTTGCAAAATCATAACCGGCGACACTGCCGTCGGCGTTCAATCCGCCGTTGACGTCCATCAACTGCGCGGTGCCCTTCGGTTCCCACGCATGTTCCTGCTCACGCGTCAGCTGCACGCGGACGGGCCGGCCGACGGCCCGCGACAGCAGCACCGCGTCGGCAGAAACATCATCGGCGCAATTGCGGCCGTAGCAACCTGCGGCCTCCATCCGGATCACCTCGATCTCGGCTTCGCGCCGATGAATCAGCCGCGCCAGCTCGGTACGCAGATGGTGCGGATTCTGCGTGCCGGACCAGACCCTGGTCTGATCCTCCTGATAGTCGGCGACCGCGCAGGACGGGCCGATCGAGGCGTGCATCTGATAGGGCCAGACATAGGTTCGCGACATCGGCTTGGCGGCACCGGCAATCGCCGCATCGACGTTACCCTTGTCGATCAGCGTTCGCGGCGTCGACGGATTGGCGCGCAGTGCGGTCTCGATGTCCTTGAGGTCGGGCAGCGTCGGCACCGGCTTCCAGCTCACCTTGAGCTGCGCCGCCGCCTTGATCGCGTTCTCCTCGCGCTCGGCGACGACGCCGACGAAGTCACCGATCCTGACGACCGCGACAAGCCCGGGGATGTCGCGTACCGAGGCTTCATCCACCGCGATCAGGCTGTTGCCGATAAAGTCGCCGACATCGACGCCAGCATAGGGCGGGCGGACGACGCGGCCATGCAGCATGCCTTGGACGCGCATGTCGTGAACGTAAACCAGCTCGCCCGTTGCCTTCGCCGGCAGATCGACGCGCGGAACGGATTGACCAACGATGCTGTAGGCGCTGGCGGGCTTGACCGGAACGTCGTCCGCCAATTCAAGGCGGATGGTTTCGCCCGCGATCAGTTCGCCATAGCTGATGCTGCGATTGTCCTGGCCGCGGATCAGGCCGTCTTCAATGATAAGATCCTCGATCGAGAGTTCCAGTCGCGTCGCGGCACGCGCGAGCAGAAACTGCCGCGCCTGCGCCGCAGCCTTGCGCAGCGGCACGGCGGTGATCTGGATCGTTTCGCTCGCAATCGTCGCGCCCTGATTGGGCACGAGAGAAGTATCGCCCAGCACGACGACGACGCGGGCAAAGGATACGTCGAGTTCCTCCGCGACGATCTGACCGAGCGCGGTGCGAATGCCGGTGCCGAGATCGACATGGCCGTTATAGGCGGTGACCGATCCGTCAGCGGTGATCCTGATAAAGGTCTCGAACTTGACGGCCTCGACGGGGAGGCGGGACGAACAACGGACAGCGTGCCCGGCAGCCGGTTGCGATCCTCGGTCGTGTCGGCAGCCGTCATCACGTCCGGGCCTCAACGGCATGGCCTGCGGCGCGCATTGCCGCGCGCATGATCTCGATATGCGCGCCGCAGCGGCAGAGGTGATGGAGCAGCGCTTCCAGCACCTCGTCCTCAGACGGGTGAGGAGCGCAGCAGCAGCGCCTTGGTGGTGATGATCATGCCATTGAGGCAATAGCCGCATTGCGCGGCTTGCTCGCTAATGAAGGCTTGCTGCACGGGGTCGGGATGTTCGCGCGTGCCGAGACCTTCGAGCGTGACGATGTCGCGCCCGGTGCAGCCCTCGATCGGGATCACGCAGGACCGCGCGGCGACGCCGTCGATCAGAACGGCGCAGGCGCCGCATTCGCCGAGCCCGCAGCCGTATTTCGGTCCGTTCAAGGCGAGGTCGTTGCGCAGCACATAGAGCAATGCCGTGTCGGGCGCGGCGTCGACATAGTGAGTCTTGCCGTTGACGGTCAGGCGCATCATGCTCTGCGTCATGCTCCCCGGGGTCCTCGTTGCGCTGCAAAATCCTGCGCTCGACGCTTTGCGAAAGATACCGTTTGTGTACAAACGTGCAAGCGGCGCGATCCCGCGCTGCAGCGCGTTGCCCGCTTTATGAACAGCAGGCGAGGCAAATGAGGTATTATGCGGCAAGGCTCGCTTTTGGTTTCCAGGCCCGCTTGACAGCGTTCAAGTCCGCGCGCAACATCATTCGTATACGAACAAAATGATCGGGGCCGCGAAGAAGCAGCTCCGATCGGCGCCTTCTCGACTGCAGGCTTGTTCATGACTGATGCGACGTCCGCCGACGGTGGCGACAAGATCCGCTGCGATGCCTGTCCGGTGATGTGCTACATCAAGCCGGGCGCGGCAGGCGCGTGTGATCGCTATGCCAACCACGACGGCGAACTGGTTCGCGTCGATCCGCATATCGTGCTGGAGCGGACGGTATCGCATGGCGGACGACTGGTGCCGTTCCAGGCCGGCGGCGGCGATTGGGACGGCAAGATCGTCCACGAGCCGAACGTGTTCGTGACCGCCATTGGCGCCGGAACAACTTATCCCGACTACAAGCCAGCGCCCTTCATCGTGTCCTCGGAGGTCGATGGCGTCGACATGGTCACGGTCGTGACCGAAGGCATTTTCAGCTATTGCGGCGTCAAGGTGAAGATCGACACCGACCGCTACCTCGGCCCCGAGACGGCAACCGTCCGCGCGGAAGGCGAGGCAATCGGCCATGTGACGACCAGCGAATACGGCTCGCAGATGCTGTCGCTCGGCGGCGTGCATCATCTGACCGGCGGCTCCAAGAAGGAAGGCCGCGTCACCTGCGACGCGCTGATGGACCTCTCCAACTGCAAGCCGGTGGAACTGACGATCGACGGCGGTGCCACGGTGGTGGTGCAGGCCGGCTATCCCCCATCGTCAATGGCGTGGCCGAAGAGCGCATGCGGGTGGGCTGCGGCTCCGCGACCATCGGCATGTTCGCCAAGCAATGGCATGGCAAGGTCGATGAAGTCGTGGTCGTGGATGACCACATCACCGGCGTTCTCTCGGAACACCAGGCCGGCAAACTCCTCGATATTCCCGATACCGGGATCAAGATGAAGGGGCGGCGCTCGACGCCGGGCCGTTATTTCCAGGTCGCCGAGCCCGGCACCGGCTGGGGCGGCACCAACATTTCCGATCCGCTGTCGGTGCTCGGACCGTTCAATCCGAAGAAGGCGCGGCCGGGCCTGACCATGCTGATGGTCTCGACGACGGGCGAGCACGCGGCCTACTACGAACTCGACGAGGCGCTGCGGCCCATCGAAAAGCAGATGCCGGCTGATCTTCGGTTCTCGGTCGAACGTATCCAGGAGAATTGCGAGCCGGCGCTGTGCACGGTGCTGTTCATGGGCGGCGCCGGCGGTTCGCTGCGCGCGGGCGTGACCGATAATCCGGTGCGGCTGACGCGCTCGGTCAAGGATGCGCTGACGCGGGTCACCAGCGGCGGTGCGCCGGTCTATGTCTGGCCAGGCGGCGGCATCACCTTCATGGTCGACGTGACGCAGATGCCGGCAGGCGCGTTCGGCTATGTGCCGACGCCGGCGCTGGTGGCGCCGATCGAATTCACACTGCGGCTTTCCGATTATGCCGCGCTCGGCGGCCACATGGATCACGTCCGTCCGCTGGCCTCATTGCGGGACAACACCGAAACCCGTCCGATGCCCTACGTCCCTGGACGGCGCGCATGAAACGGCTCCCGCAGATCGCGCTTCTTCCTGACGGCAAGCGGCTGCATTTGCAGGACGGTCCGATCGACCTGATCATCGAGGCGAAGGGAAATGAAACCGACGTGCGCGCCGCTTACGAGGCTGCGGCGCAGCGCTTCACCGGCCTGCTCGATGAACTCTGTGCGGAACTGGTGGAATTGCGCCAAGCCGCCGATCCGGTGCGATGCAATTTGAAAGGTGTCGTCGCACGCCGCATGCATGCAGCGGTGACGCCGTTTGCGCGCGAAGACTTCATCACGCCGATGGCGGCGGTTGCGGGCAGCGTCGCGGAAGAGGTCCTTGGCGCCATGCTCCGTGCGGCGCGGCTCGATCGCGCCTATGTCAATAATGGCGGCGATATCGCGCTGCATCTGACCGGGGAGCAGTTCACCATCGGACTGATCGATCGGCCGGACTATCATGGCGTGATGCAAACCATCAGCATCGAAGCCGATGATCCGGCACGGGGCATCGCGACCAGCGGGCGTCACGGCCGCAGTTTTTCGCTCGGTATCGCGGATGCCGTCACCGTGTTGGCGAAAACGGCGTCGCAGGCGGATGCCGCGGCCACCATTATCGCCAATGCCGTCGACTTGCCCGGTCATCCCGCCATTGTCCGTTGTTCGGCGAATGAATTGCAGCCGGACAGCGATCTCGGCACGCGTCTTGTCACCCGTGACGTCGGCGCGCTCCGGGAGAGCGAGGTCGACGGCGCGCTGCGGGCAGGGGTGAGCCGGGCGCAGCAATTATTGGTCGCGGGGTTGATCGAAGGTGCGGCCTTGCGTCTACTAGGCGAGACGGCCGTGGTGGGTGCAACAGGGATCAAGGCAGGCGCGTTGCCGGCGGTTCACGGAAGCGCATTAGAAAGAACAGCGCATGTTTGATCGGGAGCGAGGCTGACAATGAGCGCGATCATTCGCAAGATTGTCACGGTGGTCGAGGAAACTCATCTCGAGATGGGGCAAAGTTGCGCCGCCGACCCGGCGGGCCGCGGCGATTGCCGTGATCGAAAACCCGTTTGCCGGCCGGTATGTCGAAGACCTTTCGCCGCTGATTGCGATCGGCGAGGAGCTTGGCGAGCTGCTTTCGAAAAAGGCGGTCGCCGCGCTCGGCATCGACGGCGCCATGGCGCAGAGCTACGGCAAGGCCGCGGCGGTCGGAGAAAACGGCGAACTCGAACATGCGGCAGCGATCCTGCATCCGAAGATGGGTGCGCCGGTGCGCAAGGTCCTGGGCAAGGGTGCGGCGCTGATCCCGTCGTCGAAGAAGCGCAGCGGCCCGGGGACGACGCTGGATATCCCGCTCGGCCACAAGGACGCGGCGTTCGTCCGCAGCCATTTCGACGGCATGGAAGTGCAGATCAACGATGCGCCGCGCGCCAACGAGATCATGGTGGCGGTAGCGGTCACCGACAGCGGCAGGCCGCTGCCCCGCGTCGGAGGATTGACGGTTTCGGAAGTCAAAGGCGAAGACGGTTTGAGATAGTTGCTTCAACATTGGAGGTAGGGATGCGACGGAGACATTTGCTGGGAGCAGGCTTGGCGATCGCGGTTGCCGGCATGGCAGGCGGCGCCATGGCGCAGAGCGAGATCAAGATCGGCGAGATCAACAGCTACTCGCTGTTGCCCGCCTTCACCGAGCCCTATCGCAAGGGCTGGCAGCTTGCGGTCGAGGAAGTCAACGCGGCGGGCGGCATCAACGGCAAGAAGCTCGTCGTCATCTCCAAGGACGACGGCGGCAAGCCGGCGGACGCGCAGACCGCAGCCAACGAACTGGTGTCGAGCGAGAACGTGGCGATGCTGGCCGGCACGTTCCTGTCCAACATCGGTCTGGCTGTCTCTGATTTCGCCAACCAGAAGAAAGTCTTCTTCCTGGCGGCGGAGCCACTGACCGACGCCATCACCTGGTCCAAGGGCAACCGCTACACCTTCCGCTTGCGTCCCTCCAACTACATGCAGGCGGCAATGCTGGTGGAGGAGGCCGCAAAACTGCCGGCCAAGCGCTGGGCGACGATTGCGCCGAACTATGAATATGGCCAGTCGGCGGTCGCGGTGTTCAAGAAGCTGATGTCGGAGAAGCGGCCCGATATCCAGTGGGTCGATGAGCAGTGGCCGCCGCAGGGCAAGATCGACGCTGGTCCGGTGGTGCAGGCGGTGGCAGCCGCCAATCCGGAGGCGATCCTCAACGTTACCTTTGGCGCCGATCTGGTAAAGCTCGTGCGCGAGGGCAATACGCGAGGCCTGTTCAAGGGACGCTCGGTGGTGTCCTTCCTCACCGGCGAGCCGGAATATCTCGACCCGTTGAAGGAAGAAACGCCGGAGGGATGGATCGTCACAGGCTATCCCTGGTACGACATCAAGACGCCGGACCATGACAAGTTCCTGAAGGCGTATCAGGCCAAGTACAACGACTATCCGCGCCTCGGCTCGATCGTTGGCTACCAGACCATCAAGGCCGCTGCGGCGATTCTTGCCAAAGCCAATTCGACCGATCCGGAGAAGCTGATCGCGGCGACCGAGGGCCTGTCGATGCCCTCGCCGTTCGGCGAGATCACTTTCCGCAAGATCGATCACCAGTCGACGCTCGGGGCCTATGTCGGCAAGACCGCGCTGAAGGACGGCAAGGGCGTGATGGTAAACTCGGTCTATCGCAAGGGTGCGGACTATCTCCCGAGCGACGCCGAGGTTGCCAAGCTGCGTCCGAAGGATTGACGGTTCTTCTCCCCGCCCCGCCTTCGCAGGGCGAGGGCACTGAATCTCTCCCTCTCCCCGTGCTTACGGGGAGAGGGGCTCTCCGCGAGTCGCGCCAGTGGATAGACCTGTACTCCCTCACCCGAAATTCAAGCTGGCGCTTGAATTTCGACCTCTCCCGCAAGCGGGGTGAGGTTTGAGTCGAGCCCTGCAACGCCGATCTAATTCGACGCGATCACATACCAACCCGGACCGCCAATGGCCTTTTACTTCGTTCAGTTCCTGACCGGTCTCGCCAGCGCGGCGTCGCTGTTCCTGGTCGCGTCGGGGCTGTCGATCATCTTCGGCGTGACGCGGATCGTGAATTTTGCCCATGGCGCGTTCTACATGCTCGGCGCCTATGTCGCGTTCACGCTGACCGAGCGGTTTTCCGGCGCGCTCGGCTTCTGGGGCGGAATCGTCGTCGCGGCGTTGATCGTCGCGGTCGTCGGCGTGCTGGTCGAGATGGTGCTGCTGCGGCGGATCTACCATGCGCCGGAATTGTTCCAGTTGCTCGCGACCTTCGGCCTGACCCTGATGGTTCAGGATATCGTGGTGCTGATCTGGGGCCCTGACGATCTGCTCGGCCGCCGCGCGCCCGGCTTCAGGGGCGCGGTCGATTTCTTCGGCCAGAACATCCCGAGCTACGATCTGTTCCTGATCGCGCTCAGCCCGGTCGTGCTCGGCGGGCTCTGGCTGCTGTTCCAGCGCACGCGCTGGGGCGTGCTGGTGCGCGCGGCGACGCAGGACCGCGACATGGTGGCGGCGCTCGGCGTCAATCAGAAATGGCTGTTCACCAGCGTATTTGCGCTCGGCGTGTTTCTCGCAGCCCTCGGTGGCGCGCTGCAGATCCCGCGCGATGCCGTGCATCATGCGCTCGACCTTCGTATCATCGTCGAAGTGTTCGTGGTCGTGGTGATCGGCGGGCTCGGCAGCATCATCGGCGCCTTCGTCGCCGCCGTGCTGGTGTCCGAACTCAACGCCTTCGGCATCCTCATTTTCCCGAAGATCTCCATCATCCTGGTGTTCCTGGTGATGGCCGTGGTGCTGATCGTGCGGCCGTGGGGCTGTTCGGCAAACCGGAAGCTGCCGCTCGCCGCACGCCCGGCCTGACCGTCAATCCGTGGCGGCCGATGACCTCGGGTGAGCGGCTGATGTCGCTCGGTGCGCTGGTCCTTGCGGCTATGCTGCCGCTGTTCGCCGGCAATTATGCGCTCACGGTCGGGTCGGAGATCGCAATCTACGTGATCTTTGCCGCCAGCCTGCATTTCCTGATGTCGGTCGGCGGGCTCGCCTCGTTCGGCCACGCCGCCTATTTCGGGCTTGGCGCCTACGGCGTCGCGTTCCTCGCCAAGGCGGCCGGACTCCCGATGATCGTCTCGCTGCTGCTGGGGCCAATACTGGGCCTGCTTGGTGCTGCGGTATTCGGCTTCTTCGCCGTGCAACTCTCCGGCGTCTATTTCGCGATGCTGACGTTGGCCTTTGCGCAGATCGTCTGGTCGATCGCGTTTCAGTGGGTGGCGGTGACCGGCGGCGACAATGGCATTCTGGGCGTCTGGCCGGATAAGTGGGCCGCGGGCCCGGCGAGCTTCTACTGGCTATCACTCGGCGTCGCCGCGCTCGCGGTAACCGTGCTGCGGGTGATCGTGTTCTCGCCATTCGGCTTCGCGCTGCGTGCGATGCGGGACTCGCCGCTGCGCGGCGAGGCGATCGGTATCAATGGCAAGCGTGTACAGTGGACGGCCTTCGTCATATCAGGCACGGTGGCGGGAATTGGCGGCGCACTGTTCGCCTATCTGAAGGGAAGCGTATTTCCCGACAGCCTCGGCATATCGCTGTCGGTGGATGCGCTCGTCATGGTGCTGCTCGGAGGCGTCGAGACGGTTTCCGGTGCGGTTATCGGCGCCATCGTGTTCAAGGCCGCCAACATCTGGCTGGTCAGCCAGACCGATCTCTCCAAGCTGGTGCTGGGCGGCTTCATCGTGCTGATGGTGGTGGCCTTTCCCAAGGGCATCGTCGGTACGCTGGAGACGATCAGGAATCGCTGGCGATCCCCTGAGAAAAAATCTGCGCTTGTCACCTCCCGGATCGAGACCGCCGAATGAGCATGGTCCCTACATTGCTGTCGGTTGAGGCCTTAAGCAAATCCTATGGCGGCGTCCATGCCGTGCGCAGCGTGTCGTTCGAATTGCGCGCGGGCGAAATCCTCGCGCTGATCGGGCCCAACGGCGCCGGCAAAAGCACCTGCTTCGATATGCTCAACGGCCAGAACATGCCCGACAGCGGCCGGATCACGCTGCTCGGCGAGGACACGGTGGGGCGGAAACCGCGCGCGATCTGGCGGCTCGGCGTCGGGCGCACGTTCCAGATCACCGCGACGTTCCCGACCATGACCGTGCGCGAGAACGTGCAGGTCGCGCTGGTGTCGTATGGCAGGCAGTTGTTCAATCTCTGGGGCTCGACCGCGAGTTACGCGCGCGACGAAGCCGGCCGGCTGCTCGATCTCGTCGGCATGGGTGCCGATGCCGGACGTCCGTGCGGCGAGCTTGCCTATGGCGATCTCAAGCGGCTGGAGCTTGCGATCGCGCTCGCCAACCAGCCCAAGCTATTACTGATGGATGAGCCGACTGCCGGCATGGCGCCGCGCGAGCGGATCGAGCTGATGCGGCTCACCGCGCGCATCGCCCGCGAGCAATCGATCGGCGTGCTCTTTACCGAGCACGACATGGATGTGGTGTTCGAACATGCCGACCGCATCCTGGTGCTCAACCGCGGCAGCCTGATCGCCGAGGGCTCGCCGGAAGAAGTCCGCGGCAATCCGCAGGTGCGCGCCATCTATCTCGGCGAGGGTCTGGTCTACGACGCACGTCACCGCGAGGGAGCCGGCGCATGAAGTTGCAGGTCGCCGATCTCAACAGCTTTACGGCCCGGCGCATATCCTGTTCGATATCGCGCTCGAAGTCGGCGAAGGCGAGGTGGTGGCGCTGCTCGGGCGTAACGGCGCCGGCAAGTCGACCACCTTCCGCTCCATCGTCGGTCTCGTCGAGAACCGCTCGGGACGGATTGTCTTCGAAGGCAGGGACGTCTCGCGCGAGCCGACGCATGCGATCGTGCGCGGCGGGCTCGGCTACGTGCCGGAAGAGCGGCGCATCTTCACGGATCTGACGGTCGACGAAAACCTCGAAGTCGGTCGTCAGCCGAAACGGCCAAACGCGCCGCAATGGACGCGCGAAAAGTTGTTCACGCTGTTTCCCAACCTCGGCGAAATGCGCAACCGTCCGGGCGGGCGGATGAGCGGCGGCGAGCAGCAGATGCTGACGATCGCGCGAACGTTGATGGGCAATCCATCGCTGGTGCTGCTCGATGAACCCTCGGAAGGGCTGTCGCCAAAAATCGTCGAACAGATGGTCGAAGCCATCCTCGCGATGAAGCGAGAAGGCGTCAGCATCGTGGTCTCGGAGCAGAATCTGCATTTCGCGCGGTTGATCTCCGACCGCGCCTACATCATCGAACGTGGCAAGATCTGCTTCGGCGGCACCATGGCGGAACTCGACGCGCGGCCGGATATCCGGGACGCGCATCTGTCGCTGTAACCGGTGGCAAGGGAAGGGGCGCGGGAAAATGGGAAGGAGCGTTTCGCCGAAACGAGCGGTCAAGCCCGCACGGCCGTCCTACATCCTCGATGAGCAGATCGGTTTCATCTTGCGTCAGGTCTGGCAGCGCCACGCCACCATCTTCGCCCGCGAGATCGGCATCAATTTGACGCCGACGCAGTGGGCGGCGCTGGCAAAACTGACCGAGACCGGGCCGTGCTCGCAGAACCTGCTGGGACGGCTGACGGCGATGGACGTCGCGACCATCAAGGGCGTGATCGACCGCCTCACCGCGCGCGGCCTGACCGAGACCAGCCCGGACCCCGAGGATGGCCGACGGCTTTTGGTGAGCCTGACCCGCGCCGGCCAGCAACTGGCCGAGAAAGCGGCGCCGAACGCACTCGCGATCAGCCGCGAGACGCTGGCGCCGCTCGATGCCAAGGAGCGCGAGACACTGATCGCGTTGCTCGACAAGTTGCGTTGAACGGCCGGCCGCGGCTTTCGCGTCAGCTCAGGTTGAGCACCAGCGCGATCGCGCCCACCAGAATAAGGCTGACGGCCCAGGTCGTATCCAGGTTGAACCAGCTTTGCGATATGAATTTGAGGCCGAGATAGCGGTAGGCGAGCCACGCGCAACATCCGCCGGCGGCAACCATCGCGGCGGCGTGGACACTGGCAACCAGCACGGCCATGCCGAGATTGGCGTTGATGAGCGTGCCGGCGGCCTGGTGACCCTGGTCAAGTTCGGCTTCCCGGCAGAGCCCGAGATAGATCGGCACCAGCATCAGCGCGGCGCCATGGGCGAGAGCCACGGCGAACGACCAAAGTCCCAATTGCGCCGGCGATATCCGCGCCAGGGCTCTTGGATGGCGCCGGTTGGCAAGCCGGTAAAGACCGAAGGCGATGACAAGGAGGCTGGCGCCGATCTGTATCGTGCGCTGCCATTCGACGACGGTAACCAATAGCGCAAAGGGAAGGATCACGAGGAGCATCGCGAGCAGATGGCCGGCCGAAAGCGGCCAGAGCGCGGCCACTAACGCCCGCGGACTCCTTTCCATCAATCCAGCCGAAACGGCGAGCGGCCACCCCATACCCGGGTTGACGCCATGGTAGAGGCCGCTCGCGATGACAGCCAGCCAGAGCCAGGCAGGTGTCCAGTCGGCTGCGCTCAAATTCAGACCGACGGATAGCAGAACGAATCCGTCGAACAGTCGCCGCCGTCGAGCCGGACTTGGTGCGCGCGGTATCCGTCGGGGAAATTGACCCAGTAGTCCCTTGCCAGTTCGAGGCCACCGTCCGGCTTCGTGTTGGCCATCACCATGGCGCCCGGGACACCATCGGGATAGAACTGGTCGTCCCAGGTCGAATAGAGCGAATTGGTCCAGTACACCCGCTTGCCGTCGCGGCTGATCTCGACCATTTGCGGACCGCCGCCAAAGGCCTTGCCGTTCGGGTGCGGTGTGCGGCGTGTGATGCCGCCGATGCGTACCGATCCGGCAAGCTTCGGCCTTCGCGGCTCGCTGACATTGTATTGGCGCATCTCACCGGTGCCCCAGCAGGCAACGTAGAGGAACTTGTCGTCCATCGACAGGTCGATGTCGGATACCAGCGGCGGCACGGCGCCGAACCCTTGCAGCAGCGGCGGCAGTTGCTCCTTCGGCGCAGGCTCGGGCGGGATCGTCGCCGTCTTCTCGATGTGAAACTTGCCGCCCTCGCGCCACCAGGTCCAGATCGAGCCTTCGAGGTTCGTGGTGTCGACGACGACGCCCAGGAAGCCGTGTTCGCGAACGGGATCATGTGCGGGACGCACTTCCAGCGCCATCTGATGGTTGGCGCCGAGATCGATGGTCTGGACATTGCGCCGGGCGCGCAGATCCCAGAAGTGGATCCGATGGCCGTATTTGTTGGAGAGAAGATCCTCCGGCACGATGCCGTTCTCGAACTGCGGTGGCAACGCCCACTCGCTCGTCACCATGTAATCGCGCGGCAGGTTCCACCAGAAGTCATAGTGCAGTGTTTGCGGACCGCGATCGATCTCCCACCGTCCGAGCACCTCGAACGTCTCGCAATCCATGATGAAGACGCCGGGCGGTCCGTCGGTGCCGTTCTTGCCGCCGCCGCCGAGCGTAGAGACGTAAATGCCTTCCGGCCCGCAATGAACCGTGTGCGGCCGCGAATATCCCGTCTTCCTGAAGATTTCTTCGGGTTCGATGATCTTGTGTATAGCGGCCTTGGTGGGGTCCGGCTTGGTATCGACGATGTAGATCCGGGACGACCGCATGCCGGGGATGATGAGATAGCGGCGCTCAAGGAAGGCATGTCCGGTGAGCGGCGATAGCGCCGACGAGCAGGCGTTCCAGCCGAAATGGTGAAACTCATCGCCCTTGTTCGGCATCGTCACGGTGTGAACGACCTGGCTGTAGGTCTGGGAGTCCGGCTTGACGTCGATGACAGCCAGTGCGTCCGGTTTTGAAGAGTCCGGGCTGAGCAGCACGGTGTAGGCGAAGCTCTCCGGCGGAGCTTCCATGGCAAGCTTTGGCGAAGCGTGAAACGTGGGGTCGGGCCGAATGTTCATCGTACTGCCTCCCTGTTTGCCTCGATGTCCAGCAACACGGCTCAGCGGCATGCAGCAGCAAGAAATCACCCGGGCGCGTTGAGTTCCTCTTTGAGAGTGCCGCCGGCCGGGGTTTGCCCATCGACCATACACCGCAATGCGGCAGGCGAAAATAACGATGGTGCTACCGGTCCGCCGCGCGACGCAAAGGGTGCGGAATCATGCTGATCGCCAGTATGGCTGGCGGCGGCGAACGCGTCGGCGCAGCTTCGATCATCGCCGTTCCGCTTGCGACCATTTGCAGGACGACGCCTGCGTCGTCCGCGCTCCTTCCCCGCGCAATCGATCGAGCGTTGCTTGATCTGCGGCGCCAGATCGGCGCGCCTCGAAAACCATTGTTACTGTTGACTTCATCTAGAACCATTTGATAACATTGTTATCATGAGCAAGCCCGCAACCACTGCCAAAGACTGGTCAGACGTCGTAAAGGGGCGAAGCGCGAGTTCCTCCTGCGCGCCGCGCGCGATGAATTCGCCGAGCAGGGGCTGGAAGGCGCCACCATGCGCGGCATAGCGGTTCGCGCCGGCTGCACGACGGGCGCGATCTATCCGCTGTTCGACAGCAAGGAGGCGATCTATGCCGAACTGCTGAAACAGTCGCTGGCGGCGCTCGATAGCTGCGTTGCAGAGGCCGTAGCTGCCGCACGGACCCGGAAGCGCAGGTCGAGGCGGCCTGCGGCGCCTTCCTGAACTACTACCTCGATCACCGCTTCGAGATAAATCTGGGCCTCTATGCGTTCCGCGGTCTCAAGCGGCTGGGCGTCGGCAAGCCATCGGACGAGGAACTCAACCAGGCGCTATGGAAGGTGCTGGAACGCATCGCCTTGCCGTTGACCGAGGTGCGCGGCCTCAAGCCTTCAGAAGTTCGGCCGTGGGTCGCGCTGCTGACCAGCCAGATGATCGGCGCGCTCGTGCTGCAGATCGCGGGCCGTCTCGATTTTCTCGACACCGGCGCGAAGACGCTGCTTCGCATGATGCTGGCGCAATGCCTTCCGCAGGCGACGGGCCGGAAGGGAGCGAAGGCTTCACGCAAATCAAAACAGTAAGGGAGTAAGCAAAATGGTTCGGATCGAAATGCAGGGCGCGGTGTGGACCGTCATCCACAGCCGTTTTGCCGAAGCGCGCAACGCGATGGATCCCGACAGCGCCGAAGCGCTGGCAGCGGCTTTCAAGGAATTCGACGCGGATGATTCTGCCAGCGTCGCGGTCCTGTGGGGCGAGGGCGGTGCGTTCTGTGCCGGCTGGGATCTCAAATTCGCCAGCACGCTCTCTGATCGCGACGCCTTTCAGCGTCACGCCGTCGACGGCCTGGCGTTCCCCACCGGCGCCAACGCCGCGCCGCGCGGTCCGCTCGGACCGACGCGGCTGGAATTGTCGAAGCCGGTGATCGCCGCGGTGGAGGGGCCGGCCGTTGCCGGTGGCATGGAGCTCGCCTTGTGGTGCGATATCCGCGTGATGGCCGAGAGCGCCTATTTCGGCGTCTATTGCCGGCGCTGGGGAATCCCGCTGCTGGATGGCGGCAGCGTGCGCCTGGCGCGTCTGGTCGGGCACGGACGGGCGATGGAAATCATTTTGACGGGTCGCAAGGTCCCGGCGGACGAAGCGCTGCGCATCGGCATGTGCGAGCAGGTGGTCGAGAGCGGTGGTGCCCGCGCTGCGGCCGAGGCGATGGCGCGGGAGATCGCGCGATTTCCGCAAGCGGCCGTGCGGGCCGATCGCCGCTCCGTGGTGGAAACTTATGGTCTGCCGGTCCGCGATGCGTTGCGGCAGGAATGGACCAACGGCGTTGAAGCCATCTTCAAGGAAGGAGTCAGCGGCGCTGCCCGCTTTGCCAGCGGCAAGGGCCGCCACGGCGATTTTGCGAAGATCTGATCCTGCTTT
Organism: Bradyrhizobium sp. RDT10; assembly: GCA_044772375.2. Classification (GTDB taxonomy): domain Bacteria; phylum Pseudomonadota; class Alphaproteobacteria; order Rhizobiales; family Xanthobacteraceae; genus Bradyrhizobium. The sequence continues at coordinate 4,553,394 of CP187939.1, read as the reverse complement.
CCGAGGAGCAACATATGGCCAAAGTTCTCTACGAGCGCGACGGTCGCATTGCGCGCATCACCCTGAACCGGCCGGAAGTCATGAATGCGATCGACGACGAGCTGCCGGGCGCGCTCGCCGACGCGGTAGCGCGTGCCGATAACGATCCGGGCGCGCATGTGATCGTGCTTGCCGGCGCCGGCCGCGCCTTCTGCGCCGGATACGACCTGACGGCTTACGCCTCCGGCGACAAAGCCAATCGCTATACGCAGGAAATGCCGTGGGATCCGATGAAGGACTACGCCGGCATGTCCGACAATACCAACAAGTTCATGAGCCTGTTCCGCTCCAAGCGGCCGGTGATCTGCAAGGTTCATGGGTTTGCGGTGGCCGGCGGCTCCGATATCGCGCTCTGCTCCGACATGATCGTGATGGCTGAAGACGCTCGCATCGGTTACCCGCCGGTTCGGGTCTGGGGATGTCCGACCACGGCGATGTGGGTCTATCGGCTGGGCGCAGAAAAGGCCAAGCGCATGCTGTTCACCGGTGACAAGATTACTGGCATTGAGGCGGCGGCGCTGGGCCTCGTGCTGAAGGCCGTTCCGGCTGACAGGCTCGACGACGAGGTGGACGCGCTCGCGCACCGGATGGCGACGGTGCCGCAAAACCAGCTCATGATGCAGAAGCTGATGGTCAATCAGGCGCTCTACAACATGGGCCTGATGGGCACGCAGATGATCGCAACTGTGTTCGACGGCATTACCCGGCATTCGCCCGAGGGACTGAACTTCAAGCGGCGGTCGGAGGAGATGGGGTGGAAACATGCGGTCGACGAGCGCGACCAGGGCACCTTCGACTGGACCACCAATCAGCCGATCACGCAAAACAGGTAATTCGAAGCGCAAGGATTCAAGTCGACAGAGAGAGTTCCGGACTATTTGATCGTGATGGTAATTTTCTGCGAGACCACCGGAGGAACGTGCGGATAGTGTTCGGCATCGCCCAGCACGAGCTGCAGCGTATGCTTGCCGGGTGGAAGCTCGATGCGCGCTTCGGTCTGACCCGCCCCAAAATGAAGATGTGACTTGTCTTGCGGAATCGGTTCGTTTGGATTGAGCGGCTCGTTCACATTGACCAGAAGATGATGATGGCCGCTGTTCGGGTAATTGTCGCCGGCGTGCGTCACGCCCATGTTGCGCAGACCAAAGCGGCACCAAAATCCGCCCTTGATGACGGCGCCATTCTGTGGCCACACGAAATAGAGAAGGGCATCCTTGTGTGAGGGCTTCCCTTGAGCATACGCGGCGAACGGCAGGCAAGTGAGCGCTGCTGACAGAGCGATCCACTGCATAAACCTCATGACTGTCTTCAACGCTCCCTAGGGGGAAAGTGCGACGCGGAACCCGTGGGTGGGATATCGCACGTTGGTGTCATAGCTGCCGCGGCTTGACGTCCGGGCATAGTCTGAGTCTTTCCTCCAGGAGCCGGAACGGATGACATGCGAGGAACATCCATTCTCGACCCACGCTGACCCGTCCGCCGGCGCGCCCTGATAATTTCTGTGCCAGCAGTCTTCCACCCATTGATCGACGCTGCCGCCCATATCGAATAGCCCAAAAGGATTTGGCTTCAGGCTGCCGACCTTCACCGGCTGATCGATGGCTGGAATGTCACTGCAGTTCTTGCAATTGACCATGCCGGGCTGAAATTGATCGCCCCACCAGTATCGGGTCTGCGTGCCGCCGCGCGCCGCATATTCCCATTCAGCTTCGCTCGGCAGTCGATACGGCTTGCGGGTGGTTTCCGCGAGCCACGCGGCGTATTGCTTGGCGTCGCTCCAGCTTACGTTTGTAACCGGCGCATCGTCCTTTCCGCTCGCTGTGAATCCGCATGCCTTTGCGGCAGCGCATGCATTCCATTCGCGCACGGAGACAGGAAATTTCCCCATCGCAAACGGCTTGACCGTTACCTGACGGACCGGCTTTTCCGAAGCGTCTTCGTTGCTGCCCATGGCAAAGCTGCCGCCCCGAAGCGAGACCATTTCGGGCTCTCGAATCGACGCGGCCGCCTGCGTGGTTGGTTGACCAGCGGGTGCGGCGGGTGAGGCGGCCGGCGGTAGCGGCGCGGCCTGTTTGGAAGCTGGAGACGGCTCAGGCCGAGGCGCCGCCTGTTGCTGAGTTGGGGCCACCGTAGGCTGGGCGGGCGCTGGTGGTTTTGCGGCGGGCGCCTTCACTTCTGCCGGAGGCGACACGGGAGCCGAAACCAGATTTGGCAGCTTGCCGGTTGGCAAGAGCGTCCAGAGAGCGCCGCCCGCAATGAGCAGCAGCGCAAGGATCAGCAAGGAGACCAGAATGCCTTCGCGCCGCTTCCGACTTTGCAGAAGCGCGGCCGGATCGGACAGCACGCGATAGACCCGCACCGGGTCGGTGATGTTCTTGACGTGGCGATCACCGAGCGATTCGTATCCGCAAACCAGCTTGTGCTTTATCTGTTCGTAAATGCCGCCCGAGATATAGACTTCGCCGGGTTGGGCTATGCCTTCAAGCCGCGTGGCAATATTGACGCCGTCGCCGTAGACGTCGTCCGTTTCGATGATGACATCGCCGAGATTGACGCCAATTCGATACTCGATCCAATGATGCTTCGGCAGTGCCGCATTGCGTCCCACCAGATTTTGCTGAATCACGATGCTGCAGCGGACGGCCTCGACGGGACTATCGAAAATCGCAATGAACCCGTCGCCGGTGGTTTTAACAAGCCTGCCGTGATGTTCTATGATGCTGGGTTCGATGAGATCGCGCTCGATGCGCTTGACACGGTTGTGCGTGCCTTCTTCGTCGATTTGCATCAGGCGGCTGTAGCCGGAGATATCGCCTGCCACGATGGCCGCAAGGCGGCGCGGCGTCGCTTCGCGTGGCGGCGCGCCAACTCGGCCTGTCTTGATGTCACGAATCTGAGCCATGGTTCAGATTGTTCCAAGACTGCGAAATGACAGTGTGGGGCAAACAATCTTTCCAGCGTCAATAGCGTAGCATATTGCAGCTATGTAGCAAGCGAGCGGCCACAATGCGTGGAACCGTCACCGATTGCGGTCGGACTGATCTCGCCAACTACCGGTATGGATCTTCGTCGATCGGGGTACTGTGGCACGCTTACCGCATCGAACGAGCGGGTTTCATCGGGCGCATGGAACAAGGCGATACTGCCAGCGGCAACAGGGCTTGGCGTTGACGCTCTTCTCGGGTGCGGCTTCCGCGCCGGGCAGTACAGACGTGCGTTGCGACGGTAAAATTCAACGCTGCCGATGCGCGGTGGCAGCGAGCTTTTCATCAATGTCCGATGATGATCTCCGGCACCTTGCCCGCCGGCGGCGTGTTGCGGCTGCGCTGGGTGCGGACGATGCCGTCGATGATGGTCATGCCGATGCCGGGCAGGTCGCCGAGCTGCACGCTTTCCAGGATGTTCTTGCCGGGCGAATGCTGCGCCTTGTCCATCAGGACAAAGTCGGCGGAGCGGCCGACTTCGATGATTCCGCAATCCAGCTCCCGCATGCGCGCCGTGTTGCCGGTCGCCAGGCAGAACGCGAGTTCGGCGGGCAGATCGCCGAGCGAGGACAGCATCGACACCATGCGCAAAATGCCGAGCGGCTGCACGCCGGAGCCGGCTGGCGCATCCGTGCCAAGGATGACGCGGTTGAGATCGCCCATCTCGCGCGCGATGCGCAGCGTGAACAGCGCCGAGCGTTCGTTGCCGTTGTGCACCAGCTCCAGCCCGCGCTTGCAGCCCTCGCAGATACAGCGGATTTGGTCATCGGGCAGGGCAGTGTGGCCGCCATTGATGTGACCGACCACGTCGGTGTCGGCTTCCAGCACCACGTCCTTGTCGATTAGGCCGGAACCGGGAATTGAGGGCCCGCCGGTGTGGATCGTGCTCTGAATGCCGTACTTGCGCGCCCAGCCGACCATCTTGCGTGCGGTCGGGCCGTCCTTGACGCCGCCGAGGCCGACCTCGCCGAGCAGCTTGACGCCGGCCGCGGCCAATTCCTTGAAATCGTCCTCGACCATTTCGCATTCGATCACGGGCGCGCCGGCGTGCACCTTCACGCCGCCGGGGCGGAGCGTCCAGAATGCGCGCTGCGCGAAGATTGCCATCGCCTTCAGGCCGACGACATCGCGGGGACGGCCGGGCATGTGCACCTCCCCGGCGGAAATCATGGTGGTGACGCCGCCGTGGAGATAGCTGTCGATCCAGTTGGTCTGGTTCTGCCGCGGCGTCCAGTCGCCGGCGACGGGATGGACGTGGCTGTCGATCAGGCCCGGGGCGACGGTGGTGCCGTTGGCATCGACAATGGTGGTGGCGCCCTCGATGTTGACGTCCTTGAAGCGGCCGATGGCAGCGATCTTGCCGTTCTCGGCCACGATCGTATCGCCGTCCAGGATCGGCTTCTCCAGCGCCCCCGACAGCAGCAGCCCGATATTGCGGATCACCAGCTTGCTGGGACCGGTCGCCTGGGGTGCATCGTGGGCCATGGTTTTTCCTTTTGGTTCAATGCCTTCGCCGCACATTCTGCCCGGCTTGACGATCGGATCAAGCTGGATTATTCATTTGTATACGAACGATCGTATACGAATGATTGAACCGGTCAATCCGGCTTGCAGGTCAGGGAATGGTGCGATGAGCAATTTCAACCAGGAGAGCGTCCTCAGCGTCCATCACTGGACCGACACGCTGTTCAGCTTCACCACCACGCGCGATCCCTCGTTCCGTTTCCGCAACGGCGAGTTCACCATGATCGGGCTGAAGGTCGGCGAGAAGCCGCTGCTCCGCGCCTACTCGGTTGCCAGCGCCAATTACGAGGACCGGCTCGAATTCTTCTCGATCAAGGTGCCGGACGGGCCGCTGACCTCACGCCTCCAGCACTTGAAGCAGGGCGACGAGATCATCGTCAGCCGCAAGGCGACCGGAACGCTGGTCATCGACAACCTGGAGGACGGCCGCAACCTTTATCTGATCGGCACCGGCACCGGACTGGCGCCATTTCTTTCCGTGATCAAGGATCCCGAAACCTATGAGCGGTTCGAGAAGGTGGTGCTGCTGCACGGCTGCCGCCGCGTGAAAGAACTCGCCTATGGCGAGATGATTACCGAGAAGCTGCCGAACGACGAACTGATCGGCGAATACATTCGCAACCAACTGATCTATTACCCGACCGTGACGCGCGATCCCTTCCGCAACCGCGGTCGCATCACCGACCTCATCAATACCGGTAAGCTATTCGCTGATATCGGCCTCGCCTCGCTCGATCCCGTGCATGACCGCGTCATGATCTGCGGCAGCCCGGCGCTGGTGACAGATACGCGGGCGTTGCTCAACGGCAAGGGCTTCATTGAAGGCAACCACGGTGAGCCGGCGCAGTTCGTGGTCGAGAAGGCGTTCGCGGAGCGGTAAGGCTAACCGCTTGCGAAGTTACGGCCGCACCCCGGCGCTTCCATCGGCATGCCCCGCGCTCGCGACATCAGATACAATTCGAGTTCGACCAGTTCCAGCGCGCCGTAATCGTAGGCCTGCGCGCGGATGCCGGTGATGCAGGCGCGCAAGCGCCGCTGCAGCGATCCCAGCGACTGCCATTCCAGCCGGTAGAGCGGGTAGCCGGTCGGGTGTCCCTGCGTGATCGCGGCGCCAGCGAGCCGCTTGTCCCAGTTATCGTCGTGGCAATTGGTGCAGCCGAGATTGAGCTGTCCCTGCCGTTGCATGTAGAGCTCGCGCCCTTGGCGATGAACGGCGCGAGCTGCGGATCGGCGCCGGTTTCGATCGGCACGCCTTGCGACTGCCTTGCGATGAAGGCCGTGAGCGCCAGCAGTTCGCGGTTCTCGAAGGGCAGCGGCGTCGCCTGCTGGTGGCTGGTGCGGCACGAATTGATGCGCTGCTCCAGATCGATCGGACGGCCGGTTGCCTTGTCGAAGGCGGGGTAACGGGCGGCTATCCCCTTCATGCTGGTGCGGGCATCGGCGTGGCAATCGGCGCAGGCCTTGTTGGCGGCACCTAGCTTGCGCTTCCATAAGCCTTCGCCGTCGAGCACCCAGAGCATGCCGGGATTGGCGGTATCCTCGTCCTGCATCACTTTGGTATCCGGCTTCATGAAGTCGTAGCCGGAGCGGCGGTCGGCTTGCGGGATTTCGGCGCCGAAACCAGCGGTCGCGATCAGCAGCGCAACGGCTATGGCGCCGGCAAATCTCATTCGACCGTGATCGAGGCGGAAGCGGTTTCGGAAAAGCCCTTGTCGCCGATCCATTCGAACTCGAACTTGCCGCTCTCGGTCGCGGTGGTGAAGAACGTGATGAAGGGATTGGCGGCGATCGCCGGAAACAGATCGGCGCGGAAAACCTCGTTGCCGTTGAAGCGGCACGTCAAGCTCGTGATGATGTTGCGCGGAACAACTTCGCCTGCAGCCGTATGGCGATAGCCGGTTTCCATGATGTGCGACATCAGCGTCTTGATCTCGATAATGTCGCCGCGTTTGGCTTTCGCCGGAACGTTGATCAGGGCTGAAGCCATCAGATCACCTCCTCGGTGCAGGCTGCGAGCGTCACCACGACGTCGACGCTGGCCGACCAGAACGAGCCATCCGAGAGCTTTGCGATCGCGACGATCTTCTGGCTGTCGGCAAGACGGATGCGGGTCGAAACCTGCGCGCGGCCGTTATGCGGGCCGAGCTGGAAATTGGCGATGTTGGGCTGCGGATTCTTTCGTTGAAGACGTGAATGCTCCGGACGTGATCCTCCGCCGCCATCGGGTGAGCGACGCTGACCGTCATCGGTACCGTGTTGCCGTTCTCGACCAGCGGCGGGATGTCGAGCTTGACCTTGCCGGTGCGCACCGTCGCGCCGTCGGTGACATTCTGGATGGCGGAGGCAAGCATCGCGGGCGTCGCCTCTGCGGGACGAACGCTAACGATGGGGACCGTGCCGAGCACGGCCGCGCCGCCGGCAAGGCCGAGGAACTGGCGGCGTGATGAATTTGGTGGTTGCTGCATCGTACCTTCCTATTCACGCAAGCTTACGAGATAAGCCACGATATCCTCGATCTGTTCGGCCGACAGGATCGGCTTGCCGCGCCATAGCGTCCCGACGCGATCGAGGCCGTCCACGCGGTAATAGGACGGCATGATGGTCGCGGCATTGAGGCGCGACGCATCCACCAGCCGGAGCCTGAGCTGACCCTCCGACCAGCGGCTGCCGGAACCGGAAAGGCTGGGGGCCAGATCGCCCTGGAATTTCTGTTCGGGAAATGGGCCGCTGTGGCAGAGGATGCAAGTACTGGAGCGCTCGATGACGAGGGCTCGCCCGCGCGCTGCATCGCCTCGCGCATTCGTGAGCGGCTCCGGAATGGCATCGCCGACGACGGCATAACTGGAGAAGTTCCTGCGCGACGCCGCCGACGGGCAGGACAAGGAGTGCTCCGGCAAGGATCGGAGCCGACATGCGAAATCCGAATCTAGCCAAAGACTTCCGCCGTAATGGTCGCGAACCAGGTTTGCGCATAGTCGGCCTCGCGCGCGCGGAAATCGCGGGGTGCCTCCAACGGACTGACGCCACCGGCGCCTTCGACGTCGGCCAGCAATCCGTTCTTCGGCTGATATACGCCGGCAATCGAGATGCCATAATCGGGTGCCGCCAGGCTGTAGCAGGTATTGATCAGTTTCGGCGTGGCGGGCGATCCGCCTGATAGCAGCGTGGCAATCGCGTGCGCGCAAGCCTTGGCCTGCGCATTCGCCGAGAATGCCGATTTTGGCATGCCGCCGGCGAGACAGGCGTCACCGATGACATGGATGTTCGGCGCCGATTTGGACTCGAAGGTGACGGGATCGATCGCGCACCAGCCGGTATTGTCGGTCGCGCCTGCGATCGTGGCGATGCGGCCGGCCCGCTGCGGCGGAATGACGTTGGCTACCTGGGCGGTGTGGTTGCCGAAATCGGTGATCAGGGTGTTGGTCGCTGTATCAACGGCGTTCACCTTGCCGCCCTGCGACAGCGACACCCATTCGACCATTCCCGGATAGAGCTCCTTCCACGCGTTCTGGAACAGACGTTGCTTGGAGAAGGTGTCTTTTGCGTCGAGGATGAGCAGCTTGGAGCGCGGCTTTTGGTTTTCAGGTAATACGCAATCAGGCAGGCGCGTTCATAAGGCCCCGGCGGGCAGCGGAAGGGATTGGCGGGCGCAGCGATCACCACTAGGCCGCCATCGTCCATAGCTTCGAGTTGTTTGCGCAGCAACAGCGTTTGTTCGCCGGCTTTCCAGGCATGCGGCATCTTCGCGGCGGCGGCTTCGTCATAACCCTGTAGTGCGTCGAAACGCAGATCGACGCCGGGTGACAGCACCAGCCGGTCATAGGCGAGCGACGTGCCGTCGGCGAGGCCGATGGTCCGCGCCGCCGCATCGACGGCCGTTGCCGCTTGCGCCACCACCGTCACGCCGCCGGCGGCGATCTTGTCGTAGCTGAATTGCTGCTCCTCGATCGAACGCAGTCCGGCGATGACATTGTTGCTGAACGGGCAGGCGATGAAGGTCCGGTTCGGCTCGACCAGCGTGACCTGCAATTTCGGGTCGATCCGCTTCAGGGCCCGCGCACAGCTCGCGCCGCCGAAGCCGCCGCCGACCACGACCACACGTGCCGCCGATTGCGCAAACGCGGGTAGCGGAAACGCCACGGCCGTCATGGTGGCGGCAGCGCCGACGCGGCAGAACTCCCGGCGGCTCATGCGATGGCTGTTACCCATGCCGGCCCCTTATTTCTGTGCCGCGAGCCACGCCGCAATTGCGCGCGACTCGTCGTCGGTGAAACCTTTGGCGATGCGGTTCATGACCGTGGCGGGAAGCGAGCCGTCGCGAAATCCGGCCATGGCCTTCACGATGTCGCCGGCGTCGCGGCCGTACAGCCGCGAAATCGACGAGGCCGTTGCTCCCGCGGAATGGCAGCCGGAGCAGGATGCCGCACCGGGCGGGGGATCGGAAGCCGCACGCAACGGCTGGCTCCACGTCGCGACCGTGGCAGCTGCGATGGCGACACGCAACGCTTTCATCAGCAATCTCTCGATGGGAAAACGGCGGCCCCGGGGTGAGGCCGCCGCCAGCTATTGTCAGGCAAACGTGATGTTCTGGTCCTTCAGTGGCACCGAACGGATGCGCTTGCCGGTGGCTGCGAAGTAGGCGTTGAGCACCGCAGGCGCTGCGACCCCGATGGTCGGCTCGCCGACGCCACCCCAGAAGCCGCCGCTCGGCACCATGACGCATTCCACCTTCGGCATCTCGGCGATGCGCATCGAGTTATAGGTGTCGAAGTTGGTCTGCTCGATCTTGCCGTCCTTCACCGTGCAGCCGCCGTAAAACAGCGCGGACAGGCCGTAGACAAAGGAGCCCGCGATCTGCCGCTCGACCTGCGCCGGGTTGACGATGTAGCCGGGGTCGGTCGAGGCGACGATGCGGTGCACCTTGATCTTGCTGCCTTCGGTCACCGAAATTTCTGCGGCACCCGCGACATAGCTGCCATAGCCCATTACCTGCGCAATCCCGCGATAAACGCCTTGCGGCGCGGGCTTGCCCCAGCCGATTTTCTCGGCCACGGCGTTGAGCACGGCGAGATGCTTCGGGTGCTTGCTCATCAGCTTGCGGCGGAATTCCACCGGATCCTGGCCCACCGAATGCGCCAGCTCATCCATGAAGCATTCCATGTAGATCGCGTTCTGGTTCACGTTCACGCCGCGCCAGAAGCCGGGCGGAACGTGCGGGTTACGCATGGAATGCTCGACCAGCAGGTTCGGCACGGAGTAGCCGATCGCCGCGTCGCCGGAAGGACTGAGGCCCTGGAACGCAGCCGTATCCATGCCGTTCACCAGCGCCGCCGGACGCACCGTGTACAGGATCGATTGACCGGACAATCTGACGTGCAGCGCCGTAAGATTGTTGTCGGCATCGAAGGCTCCGGTCAGCTTACATTGCGTGACCGGATGAAACTTGCCTTGCGCCATGTCCTCTTCGCGCGACCACAGCAGCTTGACCGGCGTGCCGGGCATCTGCTTGGCGATAAGGACCGCCTGCCGGACGTAGTCGGTCATGCCGCGACGGCCGAAGCCGCCGCCGAGGATGAGCTTGTGTACCTCGCATTTTTCGGCCGGCAAACCTGAGGCTTCCGTGGTGGCGGCGAACGCCGCTTCGCCGTTCTGCGTGCCGCACCAGACCTCGCATTTATCAGGCGTATAGAGCGCCGTGGCGTTCATCGGCTCCATGGTCGCGTGGTTCTGGTAGGGATAGTTGTAGACCGCCTCGACCTTCTTGACCGCGCCGGCAATCGCGGCCTTGGCGTCGCCGTTCTGGTTGCCGATATAGGCGGGCTGTGCATTGTCGAGGCCTTCGGCCAGCCACTTGGCGATGGATCTCGCTGGAGACCTTGGCGTTCTCGCCTTCGTCCCAGACGATCGGCAGCGCATCGAGCGCGGTCTTGGCGTGCCACCAGGTATCGGCGACGACGGCGACCGCGCTGTCACCGACCTTCACCACCTTCTTGACGCCTTTCATGCCGGCGATCTTGGCCTCGTCATAGCTCTTCAGCTTGCTGCCGAAGACCGGACAATCCTTGATCGCCGCGTTGAGCATGCCGGGCAGCTTGACGTCGGAGCCATAGATCATGGCGCCGGTGGTCTTATCCACCGTATCGAGCCGCTTCACGCCCTTGCCGGCGATCTTCCAGTCTTTGGGATCCTTCAGCTTCACGTCGGCCGGCGGTTCGAGCTTCGCGGCGGCTTCAACTACCTTGCCGTAAGTCGTGGTCCTGCCCGATGGCGTATGGGTGATGACGCTGTTGGCCGCGGTGCATTCCGAGGCCGGCACCTTCCACTGGTTGGCGGCCGCCTGGATCAGCATCACCCGCGCGGTGGCGCCGCCCTTGCGGACATAGTCCTGGCTGGAGCGGATGCCGCGGCTGCCGCCGGTCGAGAAATCCCCCAGGCGCGCTTGCGTGCGACACTTTGACCCGGCGTCGGATATTCGGTGACGACCTTCGACCAGTCGCATTCGAGTTCTTCGGCGACGAGCTGGGCGAGGCCGGTGAGGGTGCCTTGGCCCATCTCCGACCGGGCAATGCGAATGACTGTCGTGTCGTCGGGGCGGATCACCACCCAGACATTGACTTCAGGCGAGCCGTCGGCGGCGCGGACGACCGTCGGTCCGCCGAAGGGAAGGTCGAGGCCGATCGCGAGACCGGCGCCGGCAGCAGCGGTGCCGATCACGAAAGCGCGACGGTTGAGCTTGAGATTTGAATTGGGCATGACGTGCTTGTTCATGGCGTTCCCCTCAAGCGTTCGCGGCGGCGTGGATCGCCTCGCGGACCTGCTGGAAGGTCCCGCATCGGCAGATATTGGTGATGGCCTCGTCGATGTCCTGGTCGGTCGGCTTCGGCTTCTCCTTGAGAAGCGCTGCGACCGCCATGATCATGCCGGCCTGGCAGTAACCACATTGCGGCACGTCGTTGGCCACCCAGGCCTGCTGCACCTTATGCAGGGCACCGTTGCTGGCGAGACCTTCGATCGTGGTGATCTGCTTGCCGACGGCCTCGCTGACCGTCACTCCGCAGGAGCGCATCGCGACCCCGTCGATATGAACGGTGCAGGCGCCGCATTGTGCAATGCCGCACCCGTATTTGGTGCCGGTCAGTCCGACGTTCTCCCGGATTGCCCAAAGAAGCGGCGTGTCTTCTTCGACGTCCACGTTGATTGATTTGCCGTTTATTGTGAGGTTTGCCATCGCGTATCCCCTGTTAGCTCAATCCACCGAGTGAGCTTCGGGCGCGATATTTGGCTGGCAACCTGGAATAGTTCAAATCAAGAAAAAGCGTGTTTACGCGCGGGAAGAAATTTGCTCCGCCGGTGTTACGCGGGTGCCTGCATTATAGGCATGGCAGTCATGTCCGCTCCGCACTCACCGTCAAGCGCAGGAAGCTCATGAGGCTTCCGAGCGTGGCAATCCCTGCGCCGAGCATCAGCGCCACCGTCGCGCCATCATGGCCGGCAAGGGCAAAGCACAGGGCAGCGAGCGCAGCGCCCAGGGTTTGTCCGGTCAGGCGCGCGGTTGCGACGATGCCGCTCGCGCTTCCACTGCGGTGCGGCGGTGCGCTCGACATCAGTGCCCGCAAATTGGGCGTTTGAAAGAATCCGAATCCGATCCCGCAAATCACGGTGCGCCAGACGATGTTGGCAACGCTAGGGTCCGGCGGCAGCGTCGCCAGCAGCGCCATGCCGATGCCGAGCAGCACCAGGCCGATGCCGCCGAGGATGCCGACGGGATAGCGGTCGGAGAGCCGGCCTCCGATCGGCGCCATGATCGCCACCACCAGCGGCCAGGGAGTCATAAAGAAGCCGGTCTCCACCTGGGAACGGTGCAGCACGTCCTCGAAGTAGAAAGGCAGCGAGACGAAGGCCAGTCCCTGCACCGCGAACGAACATACCGATGTGGCCGCCGACAACGCGAATATCGGCCGCCGGAACAGGTCGATCGGCAACATCGGTGCGGGGTGGTTCGCATCTCTGCGGGTCATGATCCAGCCGAGCAGCAATGCAGCGCCAAGCGCCAGTCCAACCAGGGCGGGAGGCGCCTGATGCGCCGCGCTGCCGATGCCGATAATGAAGAGCCCGAGGCAGCTTACGGTTAGCGCCGCGCTCGCAAAATCGAACGCGTGCTTCGCGCGCGGCGTTTTCGGCAAGGTCTTCAGGCCGATCCAGATCGCGATCACGCCGAAAGGAAGGTTGACGGCGAACAGCCACGGCCATGTTCCAATCGAAAGGATCGCGGAGGCAATCGTCGGACCGAACGTGAACGCCGTTCCGACCACCAGCGCGTTGTGGCCGAAGCCGCGGCCCAGCATATGGGTCGGATAGACGAAACGGACCAGCGCCGCGTTCACGCTCATGATGCCGCTGGCGCCCAACCCCTGCAGGGCCCGCGCCGCTGTCAGGCTGGGCAGCGATCATGCGAAGGCACAGCCGAGCGAAGCCAGCGTGAACAGCAACAGGCCGCCGAGATAGATCCGCCGATGGCCGACGATTTCGCCGAGCGCGCCGAGCGGCAGCAGCGTCGCAACCAGCGCGATCTGATAGATGTTGACCACCCAGACCACGTCGGCCGGGCTGACCTGGAGGTCGGCGGCAATGGCGGGCAGGGCAATGTTGGCAATCGCCGTATCCAGCGAGGCCAGTGCCAGCGCCGTAAAGATTGCCGCGACCGCCCAGCGCCGGAGTTCCGGGGGCAGGCCGTCGATTGGCGCGGGGGCGGGCGGCTTTGCGGTCGTATCCAGTGACATTAATCGGGCTCTCCACGCCGGGGGCGATCGCGCCCTCTGCGGCGTGTACTACGGACGCGGCACGGGCCACAGGCACGCCGCTGCATGATGCATATGCGAAGCAACAGTCGGTGTCGGAAAAAGCGCCTGCCGCGCCATATCCGCGCGCCGCCTTTCGGATAGCTTTCAGCGCGCCGCGCAATCGACTAGGCTTGCCGCGCATCGCGACCGCAATTCCATAAAAAGACGGTCATCGGTGAGGGGAAGCGCGTTGAACGGACAAACGAGCCGGCGCAGCGAAATCATGCGTAGCGCCAGTGAGGGGCAGCGCGTGTGGGCCAGCTTGTGGGTCACGCTCCTGCTGGCGATCCTCGGCTTTCTGGTTATCTATCCGATCCTGATGCTGCTGCTCGGCGCGCTCACCGACACCAATCCGGTGGTCGAGGGCATCTCGCTCCGTCACCTCTCGGTCACGAACTTCCTCACCGTGCTGGCGAACCCGAATGTCGCCGAGGCGCTGGCGAATACGCTGATCGCCTGCGGCGGTGGCACCCTGATCGCGGTCGTGATCGGATTATTGTTCTCCTGGATCGTCGTCCGCACCAACACGCCGTTCAAGGGGTTTATCGCGGCCGCCAGCATTCTGCCGCTGTTTGCGCCGCCGCTGGTCGCCGGCGTCGCATGGGCCATCCTGGGTTCGCCGAAGACCGGCCTGATCAACACCATGTTCAAATGGATGGGGCTGGACTGGCGCGTCGATTTCTATTCGATGTGGGGCCTGGTGTTCGTGTTCGGCATCTACTATGCGCCGTATGTCTACATGTTCACAGCTTCAGCGCTGCGCAACATGGATCCGAGCCTGGAAGAGGCCGCCGAGATTTCCGGCGCCAGCGCGTTCGCGACACTGTTCTCGGTAACGTTTCCGCTGATCATGCCCGCGATCGTCTCGGGCATGCTGCTGTCGTTCATCGTCATGCTCGGCATCTACGGCATTCCGGCGGTGCTGGGCGCGCCTACCAACCTTGCGGTGTTGACCACCTATATTTTCAAGCTCACCAATTGGTCGCCGCCGCTTTACAACACGGCCGCCGCGGTTGCGATCATTCTGATGGTCGTCACCGGCCTGCTCGTGTTCCTGCAGCACAAGGTGCTAAGCGGCCGCAGCTACACCACCGTCGCCGGCAAGGCGTTCCGTCCACGCAGCCTGGATCTCGGGCGCTGGCGCTGGTTCACCTTCGGCCTCGGTATTGTCTACCTGCTGATCGTGGTGGTGCTGCCGTTGCTCGCGTTGATCGTTGCCGCGTTCCGCAAGTTCATGTTCATCCGCGACGTCGCTAGCCTGTTCGATGCCAAGCAGTATTCCCTGATGCATTTCTACAGCATCTTCGACAATCCGCTGACCATGCGCTCGATCTACAACGCGGTCGAGGTCGGGCTGATCACCGCCGTGGTCGGCGGCGCACTCGCGTTCGCCATCGGCTACACCATTCACCGCACCCAGGTGACGGGCCGGCGCTGGATCGACGTGATCTCGACTCTGCCGGTCGCGATCCCCGGCCTCGTGGTCGGCGTCGCCTATCTCTGGGCATGGATCGGTATTCCCGGCGGTCTCTACGGCACGATCTGGATCCTGGCGCTGGCGTTCATCGCGCGCTTCATGCCGGATACGGTCAAGGCGTTGTCGACCTCGTTCCTGCAGATTCATCGCGAGCTCGAGGAAGCGGCCTGGGTCTGCGGCAAGGGCATGCTCGGCACCATCAGGACAATCGTGCTGCCGCTGGCGCGGCCGGGCGTGATCGCGTCGATGACGCTGTTGTTCGTGCTTGCGATCCGCGAACTCGGCTCGTCGCTGTTCCTCTACACCAGCAACACCATGGTGATGTCGGTGCTGCTGCTCGACTATTACGAAGGCGGAAACCTCGGAAAGACCGCCGCGTTCAGCCTGGTGCAAACCGTTCTGCTCGGCGTTCTCATCGGCGGCGCCAACTGGCTGTCGCGCGGTGCGGCGCAGGGCAGTGTCGCCCGAACCGGATAACAAGACGAACGGGAGGATTGGCTATGACTGGAAGGATCTTCACCAACATTGTAATCGCCGGCGTCGCCGCTTTTGTATTTACATGGAGCGGAGCGGCGCGGGCGCAGGAATTCGGTTCGCCCGAATTGATTGCGGCGGCGAAGGCCGAGGGCAGACTGGTGTACTACACCGCGAACTTCGCCGAGGTCGAACAGCAGGTCATCAAGGCTTTCAACAAGCGTTTCCCCGAAATTAAAATCGAGATGGTGCGCGCGCCGGGCGGGCAGCTCATCACCCGCGTGAAGACCGAGGCCGCGGCCGGCAAATTGATCGCCGACGTGGTCGATCATTCCGATCGCGCGCTGATGCAGCCGCTGGCGGACATGTTCCAGGATTACGCGCCGCCGAATGCGGCCGACTACAATCCCGAGGCGCAGATCGCACCGCAGCTCTGGCCGCGCGTCACGCTGGTGTGGGCAATCGCCTACAATACTGAATTGGTAAAGAACCCGCCCAAGACCTGGATGGACCTCACCAAGCCCGAATACAACAAATTGACCGGGCAGGTGATCGCTCCGTCGGGCGGCACCACGTGGACGCGGGTGATGTTCGAGCGCCAGGTGCTCGGCGAGGACTATTGGGCCAAGCAGGCGGCGACCCGTCCGGTGCTGTATCCATCGGGCGCGCCGATGTCGGATTCGCTGGTACGCGGCGAAATCGCCATGGGGCCGTTGCTCTACAACGCTATTTATCCAAAGCAGAAGGACGGCGCGCCGATCCAGATCTTCTTTCCGCCGGAAGGCGCGCCGGTCAATCCCTATGCCACGGGCATTCCGAAGACCGCCGCGCATCCCAACGCCGCAAAACTGTTTCTGAACTGGTGCCTATCGAAGGAGGGACAGACGTTCATGATCAAGGAGTTCGGCAATCTCACGTCACTGAAGGTACCGCCGGCCTATCCGGAAGGCTTCGACCCCAAAGTGGTCAAGGTCTGGTTCCCCAAATTCGACGAGTATGTGAAGTTGCATTCGGCCTGGGTGGCCGAGTGGAACAAGACCTACGGCTACGGGCAATGATCGTCGCATCAGGGAAATCGTCGAACCGATGACGGCAACCCTCGAAGTTACCGACCTGCGCAAGCAGTTTGCGATCGGCCGGCCGGCGATCGACGGCGTCAGTTTTAGCGTGCCGGCCGGCGAGATCGTGGTTCTGCTCGGCCCCTCCGGCTGCGGCAAGACGACGACGCTGCGCTGCGTTGCCGGATTGGAGCACCCGACGTCGGGTGAAATCAGCATCGCCGGCAGGGTGGTCTCGTCGCCCGAACGCGGAATTTTGGTGCCGCCGCGCTTGCGCGAGCTCGGCATGGTGTTTCAGTCCTATGCGGTCTGGCCGCACATGACGGTGCGCCAAAATGTGGTCTATCCGCTCAAGCACCGAAAACTTTCGCGCAACGACGCCCGCCGCAAGGTCGACGAGACGCTCGAATTGGTCGGGCTGTCGGAATATGCCGAACGGCCGGTGGTCGCATTGTCCGGCGGCCAGATGCAGCGCGTGGCGCTGGCGCGCAGCATCGTCTACCGGCCGCAATTGCTGCTGCTCGACGAGCCCTTGTCGAACCTCGATGCCAAGCTGCGCTTGCGGCTGCGGGACGATCTCCGCGTCATCCTCAAGCAGACCGGAATGACGGCGCTGTATGTCACCCATGACCAGGCCGAAGCGGTGGTGCTTGGCGACCGCATCGGCGTGATGCGGGACGGCAAGTTGCTGCAGATGGATACACCGGATGCGATCTATAATCGCCCGGCAGATTTGTTCGTCGCCAATTTCACCGGTGCGACCAACGAACTCGCCGGCACGCTGGTAGCCCGCAACGGCCAATTCGGCACGGTCGATTTCGGCGAGGGGCGACGGGGCGAGGTGGCCTTGCTGCACCCGCTCGGCCCGGACGAAAAGGTACGCATCGCGCTGCGGCCGGAAAACATTACTATCGGCCAGCATAACGGTGCCAACGTTTTTCCCGCCCGCGTCCTCGACCGCCGCTATCAGGGTACGCAGACTGCCTATGGCATCGAATTGTTCGGCCGGCGGCTGGAAGTGGTTGAACTCGGCACCGCCGCTCGTCATCAGGTAGGCGTTGAAACCAAGGTTTCGCTGCCGAAGGAGAGTTGCTGGGCCTATCGCGATACCGGACCTGTGGCGTACGAATAGAAGCCGGAGCAGGATTATGTTTGCAGGACAGCTTGCGACGATTGTCGCCGCCGCCTTTGCCGGAGCCGCGTTCTTCATCAACTTCGCCGAGCAGCCGGCGCGTCTCGGGCTCGATGACAGGGGTCTCTTGAAGCAATGGAAGCCGAGCTACGCGCGCGGCTTTGCGATGCAGGCGAGTTGCGCGGTCATTTCGGGTGCGCTTGGTCTGTTGGCTGCTTGGCAAACCCATGACTGGCGCTGGATCGTCGGCGCGGTGCTCATTCTCGCTAACTGGCCCTATACGCTGTGGGGCATCATGCCCACCAACCGTTTGCTGAATGCGATCGATGAAAATGATGCTGGCCCCGAGTCACGCGCGCTGATCGTGAAGTGGGGAGGGCTGCACGCGGTCAGAACAGGCCTCGGGATCGCGGCGACGCTGGCCTATCTCTGGGCGCTCAATTAGCCGCAATGTCCCGACCTTGCCGTGTCACGGCAGCGCCGCGGCCGGTCTGATCGATACGACGTCCAAATGGATCAACCTGGACCTGCGCTCAATCCCAGGCTCGCATAAATCCGTCGCGCGTAGGCGCCGAATTCGTCGGTGGTCTTGATCGGCAAGTCCCGCGGGAAAGGCAGCTCGATCGGAAAATACTCAGCCATACGCGCCGGGCCGGCAGTCAGCACGGCGCAATGCGAGGCGAGGAAGACGGCTTCCTGGATGGAGTGGGTCACGAACAGGATGGTCTTGCCGCTCTCGCGCCAGATCCGCAGCATTTCGAGGTTCATCTGTTCGCGGGTCAGCGCGTCGAGCGCGCCGAATGGTTCGTCCATCAGAATCAGCTTGGGATCATGGATGAAGGCGCGCGCAATCGCCGTGCGCTGCTGCATGCCGCCGGACAATTGCTGCGGATATTTGTCTTCGTACCCCGCGAGGCCAACGAGGTTGAGCAGGTCGCGGGCGCGGCCGCGCGCGGCCTTCATGGGCAGGCCGACGATTTCGGCCGGCAGCAGCACGTTGTCCAAGATGGTTCGCCATTTCAGCAACAAGGCCTGCTGAAAGACCATGCCGATATCGCGGGCGGGGTCGAACGGGGTTTTCGAATTGCCGATCTTGATGGTGCCGCCGTCGGCATCATGCAGCCCAGCCAGGATTTTCAGCACGGTGGTCTTGCCGCAGCCGGAGGGGCCGACCAGCGAAACCAGCTCGCCTTCCTGCACGTCCATGGTGACGTCGGAGACGGCAAGGAATTCCGCGCCTTTGGAACGATAGACCTTGCGGACGTTGCGCAGGCTGATGAAGGGCTCGTCGGCGCTCATGCCAGCCATTTCTGCAAATTGGCTTTTACGAAGGTGTCGTCGGAGAGGTCGGCATGTTCGCGGCAGACGCGATCGATCTGTTGCATCTGGCCGGGGCTGAGCCCCTCGGCGGGATCGAGGCACCAAAGCCCTTGCATCAATCCCTGCCGCCGCAGGATCTCATGGCAACCGGCGATGCAGCCGTGAAAATTGTTGGCGACATCGAAGAACGCGCTGTTGCAATCGGTCACACGTGCGTCGAGCGCCAAGATATCGGCCGGCACGGCTTCCTTGCCGCGCGCCGCCTTGCACATCTCGAACTGCTTGATTGCGCTCGCGGTCCATACCGACCAATGCCCCAGCAGCCCGCCCTTGAAGTAGGCGCGGGTGGTGATGCCGTTGTCGCGCAGGTCGAAGGGGAGGGTGAGATCGAGCAGGATATGATCATCATTGCCGGTATAGAGCGCGACGCGGTCGAGCGCGCCTGCGGCCGCCACCCCGCGCAGCACGTCGAGCGTCCGATAGCGGTTGAACGGCGCGATCTTGATGGCGATGACGTTGTCGATGGCAGCGAAGCGGCGCCAGAAATCGGCGCTGAGGATGACGCCGCCGACGGCCGGCTGCAGGTAGAAGCCGACCAGCGGAATTTCCCGCGCCACCGTTTCGCAATGCGCGATGATCTCGTCCTCGGACGCCGATTTCATCGCGGCAAGGCTGAGCAGGCCGGCGTGGTAGCCGATGCTACATGCAGTTTCCGCCTCTGCCATTGCTTGTTGGGTCGGTCCGGCCAGCCCTGCGATCATCGCGAGCGGCCGTTTGGTCCACAAGGCCGCGGTCTCGGCCGCCAGTTCCAGCACCGGCCGATACAGGCCGACGTCGCGGATCGCGAATTGCGTGGTGTGCACGCCGACAGCCAATCCTCCGGCGCCGGCATCGAGATAATAGCGCGTCAGCGCCCGCTGATGCCTGACATCGAGTGCGCGGTTGGCATCGAGGGCGAGCGGATGCGCCGGGAGTACCGTGCCGTCGGCGATCAACTTCCGAACGTCGGCTTTGATTTCGCTATGATGCATCGCTGCTATTCCTATCCAAATTCCGGTCCTGCGACGGCGAACGGCAATTCCGCCGACAGCATGGTGGCGCGGCCGAAGCGCATGCGCTGAAACGGCCGCTCGATGTTCCACCCTGACCGGATGAGGCCGTTCAGAAATTCGTCCTGCGAGTGAACGGCGTCGATCAGCCAAGAGCCGGGCTCGGTGCTAACGACGGCATCTACCAACCGCAGCGCTTGATCGGGACGGTCGGCCAGCACGGGACCGATATGCCGCGCGGTGCGTCCATCCCGGATCAGGGCCATCGCCTGGGCACAGGACACAACGTGGGAGCCAGACCGCACGGCGAATTCCGACAGCAATGTACTGCGGTCGAACCCCATGGCGCCGGCATCGCGCACGACCAATGCCTCGAGGTTGCCGGCTGAAAGCTGCCGTGTTGCTTTGGCTTTCTCCGGCTTTGCCAGCCGCAGCCGACGCAATTGCAGCGTCGGGGTGAAGCCGAGGGGACCGTAGACGGAGACCCCAGCCGGCGTCGCGTCCAGCCAGGCCGTCAAGCCGCGCCGTGTCGCCACTCCTAGGCAGGCATCGACCAGCCTCGTCGCAATGCCGCGGCGGCGAAAGTCTGCGGCTACCAGCACCATGCTGATCCAGGCATTGCCCGCCGAGTAGGGCAGAAGGGCTGCTGTAGCCACCAATCTGGTCCCGTCGCGCAGGCCGAACACGATTCCTGGGCGAGGAAAAACCGCCAGTCGGCCTCGTTCTGGTTCCAGCCAGCTTCGGTCGACAGCTCCAGAGCGGCCTGCGCGTCGCGAACGCCGAGCTCGACGATGTCGATAGGCTCAGTAGCGGCCATCGCGCACCTCGTATTTGGTGGGCTTGCCGAGGCTTGGCATCGACCGCGACACCCAGTCGGCGGTCCAACTGATGAGTTGCTCGGTATTGACGATCGGCAGGCCGAATAGTTTCACTGCCTGCGAGGTGTCGGTGAGCCATGCCGTCGGCTCTTCCTTGCCGACGATCACAGGCGCGCGGCCGAAACGCTGGCCGAATTTCGCGGCGAGATCGCGTACGGCGAGAATCTCGTGGCCGCTGACATTGATCGGCGAGGTCGGCGTATCGCAATGCGCAAGGCAGCGCAGCGCCTGCGCGGACGCGTCGCCCTGCCAGATGAAATTGACATGGCCGAGGCTGACGTCGATCGGCTTGCCCTGCAGGACCTTGCTCGCGATATCGTGCAGCACGCCGTAGCGCATGTCGATCGCGTAGTTCAGCCGGAACAGCCGTCCGGGCGTCGAACACTTCTTCGAGAAATACTCGAACATGCGCTCGCGCCCGACGCAGGATTGTGCGTACTCGCCAGGCGGGTTGGGCGCCATATCCTCATCCGAGCCCTTGCCGTTGACAGGCACGAACGGATAGACGCAGCCGGTCGAGAACGCGACGATGCGCGAACTCGCAAATGCCTGCGCGACCAGGGCAGGCACATGCGAGTTCATCGCCCAGGTCAGCGAGAGGTCGCCTTCGGCGCCGAATTTGCGCCCGGCCATGAAAATGATGTTCGGAACCTTCGGCAGCGCCTTGATGGCGGCCTCATCGAGCAGGTCGCAATTAATGGTCTCGACGCCGCGCGCCTGCAACCATTGCTTGACGCCGGCATCGCTGAAGCGGGCGACGCCGATCACGCGGCGCTCGGGCACGGCGGCTTTGGCAAGGCCCGCCAGCGTGGGGCCCATTTTGCCGGCAACGCCCAAAATCATGATATCGCCGTCGACCTTGCGGAGATCGTCGATCAGCGCCTGGCTCGGGCGGCACAGCAGGTCGTCGAGATCGGCGATATCGACAATCGTTGCAGGCAGAGTGTCGCGGGTCAGCAGCATATATCTTCCCTGAGCTTGTTACTGCAGCCGGATGTCCCGGACGACGAACAGCCGCTCTAAGCCGAGCACGAGCCCGTACAGCGCCACACCCAGCAATGTCAAAAGCACGACGGCCATCACCATCGCGGGCGTGTCGAGCGAGGACTGCACCTGGATCATGAGATAGCCGAGCCCTCGCTCGGAGGCGATGAACTCGCCGACGATCGCGCCGGCCACCGCCAGGATCGCGCCGACCTTCATTCCGGAAAACACGTAAGGCAGCGCGCCCGGCAACTGGATTTTCCGGAACAGCGTCCAGCGCGAGCCGCGCAGCGATTTTACGAGATCCAGCAAATCCGGCTCGACCTCGCTCAAGCCCCGCGCGGTGGTCAGCAGGATCGGAAAGAAGCAGATGGAAAACGCGATCAGGATGTTCGGGAAAATGCCGTAGGAGAACCAGACGATGAACAGCGGTCCGAGCGCCACCTTCGGAATCATGTTCAGCGTCACGAACAGCGGCAGCAGCAACAGGCTTATCAGCGGCGACCAGGTGAACATCACGGCCAGCATGATTCCGACCAGCGCGCCGAGACAGAAGCCGCCGAGGATTTCGATCGCCGTCACCGCGAGATTGGAAAGCCACGCATAGTTGGGCAAGCCCAGCGTCGCGACGGTGGCAAGCGGCGAGGGCAGGATGAATTTCGGCACCTGGAAGGCGTCGACCAGAACCTGCCACAGCACGATCACCGCCAGATGCACGATCAGGATGATCGCGAAAGACCGTGCCGATCCGCCGTCGCCGCTGAACACCGCACACTCCTTCTGGACGCGCAGCCGGTTCCCGGCCGCGTGGCGGCAATCTATCGCGGCCTCGTCCAACAATCAACCATCCGGTTGATTAGGGACGCAGCGAATGCATCACCAGATCGACCACGTGCCTGCGGCGGGCCTGCCGGGCGGCCCGGCTCGACAGGTCCTTGCCGAAGATCGCCGACAGCGTCGGCGTGTTCGAAAAGTAGAAATAGCTGAGCCCGGCAATCGAGATATAGAGATGCAACGGGTTGATGCCTTTACGGAATATGCCGGCTTTGACCCCTTGGCCGAGGATGGTCGAGACCAGGCTGACCAGCGGCGAATGCATCGCTTCCAGTTTGCGTGAGCCGCGCACGTGGCGGGCGCCGCCGCGGTTTTCGTCGTTCAGCAGCACGATGAAATCCGGATGCGCGGCGAGGTGATCGAAGGAACTTTCGATCAGCTTCTTGATGGCCTGTTCGGGCGGCAATCCCTCGAGGTTGAGCTTGCGCTCCTGGGCGCGGATCTCCTCGTAGACCCATTCGAGCACCGCCAGATACAGCGCGTCCTTGTCGCCGAAGTAGTGATAGACGAGCTGCTTGTTGACGCCCGCGCGCGCGGCGATCTCGTCGACCCGGGCGCCGGCGAGGCCGCTGCTGGCGAATTCGTGCCGCGCCGCCGTCAGCAGTTTCTTGCGGGTGGCGGCCGGATCGCGCCGCTGCGGCTTGGTATCGTCAGAACGTTTTTTGGGCATTTCCAACCAAATAGTTGACAAGTCGTCTGGTCCCGAGTTGCATTGGTAGCGTCACCGGAACGCGGCGACAAGATCGGCTTGCAGAACGAGGAGGGTGCAATGAAGGCTTTGCGAATTGCGGGAGTGGCGCTTGCGCTAGCCCTACCGGCTATGCCCTGTGCGGCCGCCGAGGCCGTCAACCTGATCCTGAACTGGACGCCGACGGCGGATCATTCGCCGTTCTACTACGCCAAGGCGCAGGGCTGGTACGAGAAGGCCGGCATCGACCTGACGATCGAAGTCGGCAAGGGATCCGGTGTCTCCTCGCTGAAGGTCGGCTCCGGCGGCTCGCCGTTCGGCATCGCCGATCTCGCAACCATGCTGGTGGCCAAGAGCAAGGGCGCCGACGTGGTGGCGCTGATGAGTATCTACGCCAATACCGGGCAGACCTTCTACTGGCTGAAGAGCTACGGCGTGAACGGCCCGAAGGATTTTCCGAACCACAAGATCGGCAATCCGCCCGGCGATGCCTCGCGGGTGATGTGGCCGGCCTTTGCCAAGGCGGCCGGCATCGCGCCCGACTCTGTGAATTTCGTCAATGTCGGCCCGACCGCAAAGATCGCGGCGCTGAAGAGCCACACCGTCGATATCATCAGCGATTTCTACAATGAGCACGATCTGAAGGTGATCGAGTTCGGCGCCGATCTCGGCTACGTCAACTGGAAGGATATCGGGCTTAATCCGTACGGCAACTCGCTGATCGTCAACGGCGCTTACCTCGCGAAGAATCCAAAACTGGTCGAGGAGTTCGTCAAGATCAGCCAGAAGGCCTATGCCGCCTGCGTCGCCGACGTCGCGCCGTGCCTCAAGGCGCTGCTCGATCAGGCTTCCGGCCTCGACAAGGAAAACCAGCAGCGTCAGTGGGAGCGCATCAAGTTCCTGATGACGGACGAATTTACCACGACCAAGGCATTGGGCTGGATCGACGCCGAGCGGATGAAGAAGGACTACGAGCTGGTGCAGACCTATCTCGGCATGGAAAAGCCGTTCGACGTGAACGCCGCGTTTTCGGTCAAGATGCTGGATACGTCGATCAAGATGGATGCCAGCAAGGTGAAGAAGTGAGGCAGGAACGCGCTCTTTGTCATGCCCGGGCTTGACCCGGGCATCCACGTCTTTGACTCAGGCTTGGAAGAACGTGGATGGCCGGGACATCTAGCGCGAAGACGCGCTTCGCGCTTTGCCCGGCCATGACGGAATAAATCACTGTAGCGCCATGCCCGACGTTGCGATCACCTTCGTTAGCTTCTCGTGATCCGCCTTCATCAGCGCGGCGAGGTCCTTGAGCGGCATCGGCTTGCCCGGGATATTGGCGACGGCGAGCTGGCGCTGCACGTCGGGGTTCTGCAGCGCCTTGTTGATGCCATCGTTGATTTTCTCGACGATGGCATCCGGCGTCCCCGCCTGAACGTAGATGCCATACCAGGGCACGTAGGTGGCTTCCGGAAATCCCGCTTCCGCAATCGTCGGCACATCCGGCAGGTCGGCGACACGCTTGTCGGTCATCACGGCCAGCGGCTTCACGCTGCCTGCCTTGATGTGCGGCAACGCCAGCTCGAGAGACACGATCTCGAGATGCATCAGGTTCGTGATCAGGTCGATCAGGGCCTGCGGCTGGCCCTTGTAGCCGACATTGGTGAGCTTGATGTTTGCCGCCTGAAACAGTTTTTGCGCGCTCAGGTCGATGGAGGAACCAGTTCCGGGATTGCCGAAATTGAGTTCGCCCGGCTTCTTGCGCGCGATCTCGACGAATTCTTTGATGGTGCTGGCCGGCATCGATGGGTGGACCAGCGCCACGCTTTGATTCCAGACGGCGAGGCCGACGCATTTGAGATCCTTCAGCGCGTCCCAGCCGGCGTCCTTGTAGAGCGTCGGGTTGACCAGCGCCGCCGGGCCGGTGACCAGCCAGGTGTAGCCGTCAGGTTCGCTGCGTGCCACCGCGGCGGTGCCGATGTTGCTGTTGCCGCCCGGCCGTGCCTCGACGACCACCGTTTGTTTCCAGTCGCGGCCGACCTGTTCGGTCACGGCGCGGGCGACGATGTCGACGATGCCGCCGGCGGGGTAGGGCACGATGATGCGGATCGGGCGGTTCGGGTAATTGCTCTGCGCCTGCGCGGCATTGGCGAGCAGCATGACCGCGCCCAAAGCAAAACCCAAGGCAAATCTCACGGCGAAGCCCAGCACGGTTTTGATCCGGCTCATTCTTCCTCCCCATCTGTTGCGCACCGGTCGAGCGATACGCCTTTGCCCCTCTGCCGGGGAATTCAGTCGTTAGCCACCAGTGAGCGGATGCTGCGCGCCAGGCCCAGCATGCGCGGCCCGCATTCACGCTCGATCTGCTCGGCGTTGAACCGAAACGAGGGAATGCCGCAATTGACCGAAAGGCAGTCGCCCGACGGCGTGCGGTACAGCGGCGCGGCGACGCCAAAAATCTCACGCCGCCATTCGCCGAGCGAAATCGCAAAGCCGCGCTCCTTGCAAAGCTCGACATCCGGCAGCGTCCGCGCCTGCATATAATCGGCTTCTTCCGGACGCTCGGCCTTCACCTTCGCCACATAAGCGTCGAGCTCTTCTTTGGTGAACAGCGACAGCAGGGCGCGGCCGACGGCGGTCGGCGCCAGCGAGCTGGCAAAGCCAACATCCGGCAAATGCGTCACGGCGTCGGTGGTGCGCAGCGTCTCGACATAGATGAAGTCCAGCCCGAACGGCATCGCGATGGAAACCGTGCCGCCGGTGTAGGCGGCGAAATCGCGCATCAGGGGACGCGCCAGTTGCCGCACCTTCAGCGCCGACAGCACCGGATAGGCGGCGGCGAGAATACCGAGCCCGAGCTGGAACCGTCCCTTGGCATCGCGTTTGAGATAGCCGAGCTGCGCCAGCGTGTAGGTCAGCCGCGACACCGTCGGCCGCGACAGGCCAGTATGGAGCGCGAGGTCGGCGTTCGACAGCGAGCCGCTGCGGTTGCGGAACGCGGCCAGCACGTAGAGCCCATGCGCCAGCGTGGTCGCGAAGGAGGGATCGGCATGGTCCTCCGGCGCCTTGGCGCTGGAGGAGGGATTGGTGGTGGTGGAGATCGCTGCCATGGCAAAAGAGAATGGTCACAATTCGTTAAACTGTCAATATATCGAAATGAATTTGCAAATCGTGTCGACATACGCTTAAGTTTCCGCCTAAAAAAAGCGGGAGGCAACATGGATTTCGATCTTTCCAGTCGATCGGAAGCATGGCTGGCGAAGCTGCGGGCGTTCTTCGATCAGGAGGTGCTGCCGCGCCACCGCGCCTGGCTTGCGCACGTCGCCAAGGGCGAGGCCGTGCCCTTCATGGGCGACCTTCAATACAGGGCGCGGGCAGCAGGGCTGTGGAATCTCGGCCTTCCCGAATTGTCCGACAACGAACCCGGCACCCGGCTTTCCAATCTCGAATATGCGCCGCTGGCGGAAATCATGGGCCGGCTGTTTTGGGCGCCTGAGGTCTTCAACTGTCAGGCGCCCGACGTGCCCAACATGATCGCGCTGCAGAATTGCGCGACGCCCGAGCAGAAGGCGCGCTGGCTGCAGCCGCTGCTGGAGGCCAAAACCCGCTCGGCGTTCGGCATGACCGAGCCGGACGTGGCTTCATCCGATGCCACCAACGTCGCCACGCGCATGGTCCGCGACGGCGACGACTACGTCATCAACGGGCGGAAATGGTTCATCACCGGCGCGGCGCATCCGCAATGCAGCTTCCTGATCGTGATGGGTGTGACCGACTCCGGCGCCGACCGCACCAGCCGCCATTCCTGCGTCATCGTGCCGATGGATACGCCAGGCGTTCGCCTGGTGCGGCGGCTGCGCTGGATGGGATGCGACGATCACGTCGCCCCGATCGGCGAGCTGACCTTCGATAATGTTCGCGTGCCCCGATCGAACCTGTTGGGCGCGGAGGGCGAAGGTTTTAAAGTCGCGCAAATCCGGCTCGGCCCGGCCCGTATCCATCATTGTATGCGCTCGATCGGGCTGTGCGAACTGCTGATCGAGCTGATGATGGTGCGCTCATCCGAACGCTCCGCCTTCGGCCGCACCGTGATCCAGTACGACACCGTGCAGCGCTGGATCGCCGAATCCCGCGTCGAGCTCGAACAGGCGCGCCTGTTGGCCTATCGCTGCGCGTGGCGGCTGGATCAGGCCGGCCACCAGCATGCCTGGCGCGACGTGTCGCTGATCAAGGTCGCGGTGCCGGCGATGCTGCAGCGGATCGCCGACCGCGCCATGCAGGTGTTCGGCGCGATGGGCGGCTCCGACGATACGCCGATCCATCAGGCGCTGGCCTGGGGACGCCTGCTGCGCATCGGCGACGGCCCCGATGAGGTCCATCTGCGGCAGATCTTTCGCATGGAGCCGATGCCGTCCTGGTCGATTGCAAACTCGCCCTATCTGTCCGCTCATCCGTCCTGAGCGGTGGTAATGACAAGATACGTATCCTGAATTCTTCAAAGGCGCCTTCGGATGACGATGACCGACCAACCACAGGGCTTGCAGAATGCTTCGATCGACAAGGAGCGGCTGCGCCAAAAGTATCTGGAGGAGCGCAACAAGCGGCTCCGCCCTGATGGTAACGACCAGTATCTCCGTGTCGCGGGGCAGCTCGCGCATTATCTCGACGATCCCTATACGCCGGTCATCCCGCGCGATCCGAAGACCGACCACGTAACTTTCGCCTTCATCGGCGGCGGCTTTGCCGGGCTCGCCACCGCGGCGCGCTTGTCCGAAGCTGGCATCCGGGATGTCCGCATCATCGAGAAGGGCGGCGACTTCGGCGGCACCTGGTACTGGAACAGGTATCCCGGCGCGCAATGCGATACGGCGTCGATGGTCTACATGCCGCTGCTCGAAGAAACCGGCCACATGCCGTCGGAAAAATATGCGCATGCGCCGGAAATCCTCGCGCACTGTCAGCGCATCGGCAAGCAATACGGCCTCTACGAACATGCGCTATTCCACACCGAGGTCGTGAGCCTCGATTGGGACGAGGCAAAATCGCGCTGGACCGTCCGCACCAATCGCGGCGATGCCTTCACGGCGCAGTTCGTCGGCATGGGGACGGGGCCGCTGCACGTGCCGAAACTTCCCGGCATCGAAGGCATCGAGTCCTTGAAGGGACACTCGTTCCACACCAGCCGTTGGGATTACGATTACACCGGCGGCGATCCCAAGGGCGGGTTGATGGAAAAACTGGCGGACAAGCGCGTCGGCATCATCGGCACCGGCGCCACTTCCGTGCAGTGCGTGCCGCATCTCGCGCGTGCCTGCAAGGAGCTTTATGTCTTCCAGCGCACGCCGTCGTCCGTCGACATCAGAGCCAATGCACCGATCGATCCAGAGTGGTTCGCAGGGATCGCGACATCAGGCTGGCAGCAGCGCTGGCTGGAGAATTTTACCGCGAACCAGGCCGGCGGCTCCGCGGAAGAAGATCTGGTGCAGGACGGCTGGACCGATCTGTCGCGGCGAATTCGCGCCAAAATCATGGACCTGCCGCGTGAGCAGCGCACCCCGCCAAACATGCTGGCGGCGTTCGAGGATTCCGATTTCGAGAAGATGGAGGAAATCCGGTCGCGGGTCGATGCGATCGTCAGCGACCGCGAGACGGCCGCGAAGCTGAAAGCCTGGTATCGCCAGCTCTGCAAGCGGCCGTGCTTCCATGACGCGTATCTGCAGGCCTTTAACACGCCGGGCACGTACCTCGTCGATACCGATGGCAAGGGCGTCGAGCAGATCACCGAGAACGGCGTCGTCGTCGCAGGGACGGAATACGCGCTCGACTGCATCATCTATGCCTCCGGCTTCGAGGTCGGAACCGAATACAAGCGGCGCGCCGGCTTTGATCTGACCGGCCGCGGTGGGGTCAAGCTGTCGGACCATTGGGCCGAGGGCATGCGCACCAAGCACGGCATCCACGTTCATGGCTTTCCAAACGCGTTCTTCGTCCAGCCGACGCAGGGCGCCAATCTCATCTCCAACGTGCCGCACAATCTGACCGAAGCTGCAAAGACGATCGCGCTGATGGTCCGGCATGCGCAGGCGAACGGCTTCAGGGAGATCGAAGTCACCAGGGAAGCCGAGGACCGCTGGGTCGAGCTGCTGCTGACCGGCGCCGGCCGGATGATCGGCTCGCCCGACTGCACACCCGGCTACTACAACAATGAAGGACGCGAGCCGGGACCGGCGGCCAAGCTCAATGTCGGCCATCCGGCCGGGCCGATGGCCTATTTCAAATATATCGATGGCTGGCGCAACAGCGGCCAGTTCGAAGGGCTGCAGTTCCGCTGACGTCGTTCCAATTTTTTGTTTGCGCAAGGGAGTACACAACAATGAGCCAACCAGCCACGACGGAGACCCGCAAGGAATCGCCTAAGGAGGCCTCCGCCTCCATCATCGCGCAGCATGCGGCGACGCTGAAGGCGCTGCCGTTCTCCGACGTCAGAGATTTCGACGACGCCGCACGGGGCTTTCTCGGCACCGTGGAGAACGCCACGATCACGTCGCCACAGGGCAGGGTGGTCTGGAGCCTCGAGCCGTATGGCTTCCTCTCCGCGGAACAAGCGCCGCCCACGGTCGACCCCAGCCTGTGGCGGCAGTCGCGGCTCAACATGCACCACGGCCTGTTCGAGGTGGTGCCCGGCGTCTACCAGGTGCGCGGCCTCGACATCGCCAACATGACGCTGATCGAGGGCGACAGCGGTGTGATCGTGGTGGATACGCTGACCTCGATCGAGGGCGCGCGGGCCGCGATGGAGCTGTACTTCCAGCATCGAGGCAAGCGGGCGGTGGCGGCCGTGATCTTCACCCATACCCATACCGACCACTGGGGCGGCGCGCGCGGTGTGCTCGATGACGAGACGCTCATGGACGGCAAGGTGCCGATCATCGCGCCCAATCTGTTCATGGAGCACGCGGTTTCCGAAAACATCATCGCGGGGCCGGCGATGCTGCGCCGGGCGATGTACCAGTTCGGCCCGCTGCTGGCGAAGGGCGTGCGCGGGCAGGTCGATTGCGGGCTCGGCAAGACAATGGCGGCAGGGGCGGTCGCGCTGCTGCGTCCGACCGACCTCATCATCGCGACCGGTGATAAGCGAACCATCGACGGCGTGGAATTCGAATTCCAGATGGCGCCGAACAGCGAAGCGCCGGCGGAAATGCATTTCTTCATTCCGCGCTACAAGCTTTTGAACCTCGCGGAGAACTGCACGCACAATTTCCACAATCTGCTGCCGTTCCGCGGCGCCGATGTGCGCGACGCGCTGGCATGGTCAAAGTATCTCGGCGAAGCCCTGCAGATGTGGGGCGGCAAGGCCGATGCGATGTGCGGCCAGCACCATTGGCCGGTCTGGGGGCAGGAGCGGATCGACACCATGATCCGCCAGCAGCGCGACCTATACAAGTTCGCGCATGACCAGACCATCCGCCTGATGAACCACGGGCTCACCGCAACCGAAATCGCAGAAGCTATCCGTTTGCCGGCTAGCCTGGAGGGTGCCTGGCACGGCCGCGGCTACTACGGCCACATCCGGCATAACGTGAAGGCGATCTACCAAAAGTATCTCGGCTGGTACGACGCCAATCCCGTCAACCTCGATCCGCTGCCGCCCGTCGAGTCCGGCAAGAAGTATGTCGAGTATATGGGCGGCGCGAACGCGATCCTCGCGCGGGCGGCCAAGGATTTTGCCAACGGCGAATTCCGCTTCGTCGCGCAAGCTGTGAGCCATCTGGTGTTTGCCGATCCCGACAACCAGGCGGCGCGCGCGATGCTGGCCGACACCTTCGAGCAGCTTGGTTACGCCTCGGAGAGCTCGACGTGGCGCAACGCCTATCTGTTCGGCGCGCAGGAATTGCGACAGGGCATGCCCAAGGTGCCGCCGCGTTCATCGATGCCGCGCGAAACGCTGGCCGCGCTGCGCACCGAACAGCTATGGGACGTGCTCGGCGTGCGCCTCAACGGTCCCAAGGCCGAAGGCAAGCGCATCTTGCTGAACTGGAATTTCACCGACACCAATGAGACCTTCATTCTCAATCTGGAAAACTGCGCGCTGACCTATACGGCTGGTGCGCAGGCGGCCGACGCCGACGCCGGCTTCACGCCGTCGCGCGGCGTGCTCGACGAAGTGATTGCGAAGCTGACGACATTCCAGGAAGCAATCGGCTCCGGCAAGATCAAAGTCAGCGGCAATGCTATACGGCTCGCCGAGTTGATGACGTTGATGGACGAATTCCCGCGAATGTTCGAGATCGTCGAGCCGAAGCGGACAATGGTGAGCTGAGAGTCGGAGTAGGTAGATCGTCATGCCCGGGCTTGTCCCGGGCATCCACCTCTTTCTTTGTGAAGGCAAAGACGTGGATGGCCGGGACAAGCCCGGCCATGACGGTGAGTATGGTAGCGCCGTCAGCTACTCCGCGCTGCTCACCAGCTTGATCCGCGGCTCGGCTTGCTCCATCAGGCCGCGATAGGCAGCAAGATAGTCGAGCGCCATGCGGCGCGCGGTGAAGCGGACCTCGAACTGCTTGCGGATGGCGGCGCGGTCCAGCGCGGCAAGACGGTCGACCACCGCAACCGCGCTGGTCTCGTCTTCCACGACGAAGCCGGTGAGTCCGGGGTCGATGATCTCCGGGACGGATCCGCGGTTATAGGCAATCACAGGCGTGCCGCAGGCCATGGCTTCGATCATCACGAGGCCGAACGGCTCCGGCCAGTCGATCGGGACCAGCAGGCCGATCGCGCCGCTGAGAAAATCGGATTTCTCGCGGTCGCTGATCTCGCCGATATATTCGACCAGCGGGTTGGCCTTGATGAGCGGGGAGATCAACTCATCGTAATAGTCCTGGTCGGCGCGGTCGACCTTGGCCGCGATCTTGAGCGGAATGCCGCATCTTGTGGCGATCCGGATGGCGCGATCCACGCCCTTTTCCGGCGCGATGCGCCCGAGCACGGCGAGATAAGACGGCTGCACCGGCTGCGGGGTCAGCAAGTTCTCCGGCAGTCCATGGTGAATGGTGCGCACCCAGTGGGCCTGCGGTACCGGCCGGCGCTGCGCATTGGAGATCGAGATCACCGGAACCTTGGAGAAGGTGCTGAATACCGGCTGATGCTCCGGCAGGTCGAGCCTGCCGTGGAGGGTCGTCAGGAACGGCGTCGGCTGCCGGTAGAACAGCGAGAATGGATAGTAGTCGAGATGAAAGTGCAGAAAATCGAACTCTTCATCGTCGCATTTCTGCCGCACGCGCTCCAGCATCACCATATGCAGCGCATTGGGATCCCGCACCGAGCCGTCGAGGCGTAACGCTTTTGGCCACGTTGCGTCGAGTTTTCCCGAGGTGCGTGAATCGCCGCTGGCAAACAGCGTGACGTCATGCCCCAATGCCACAAGTTCCTCGGTCAGCCAGTGCACCACCCGCTCGGTGCCGCCGTACAGTTTGGGGGTACAGCCTCCGTCAGCGGGGCGACCTGCGCGATGCGCATATTTGCATCTCCTGTTTAGAATGGTGGTTGAACAAAGCCCTCGGCCCACGATCGACACGGGCGTGTCATTGGCTGGAACGTTCCCGTATCTGCGAAGTTCCTTGATCAGCACATCTTGCTTCCTCCACACGGCTGTCTTGCTGATGCCATCTGACACAAACAGATTTACGGCCGTCTCGATGCTGCAGAATTGTTGCGCAGTGATGGCCGCGCGCGCGGAAACCCGAAGCGGCGTTCTTCACGTCATCGTGTGCGAAACGCGTTAGGGATTCTCGTTCACTCTCAACAGGTTTGCGGAGCTCATGGACAATCTTTCAGGGTATGTGCGACGGCCGTTTCCATTCGTGCTGCGCTATCTGCGCCGGCGCCGCGCGGCCCATGTGGTTATCGTGTCTGCCGTCGTTGCAGCGGTTGCCTGCTCGGTGGGCACGCAATACGGCGTGAAGAATCTGGTCGACAGCCTGACGGCCGGCTCGTCGCACGCGAGCAGCGTATGGCTGGCATTCGGTTTTCTCATGTCGCTGATCGCGGCGGATAATCTGCTGTGGCGCGTGGCGAGCTGGACGGCGAGCTTCACGTTCGTGGGCGTCACCGGCGATCTTCGCCGCGACATGTTCCGCCATCTGACCGGTCATGCTCCAAGCTATTTCTCCGATCGGCTGCCGGGCATGCTGACCAGCCGTATCACCGCGACGTCCAACGCGGTGTTCACCGTTGAAAACATGTTTGTCTGGAACGTGTTGCCGCCGTGCATTGCAACCGTCTCGGCAATACTCCTGATAGGAACCGTCAGCCTGGCGATGTCCGTGGGGCTGATCGTGATCGCGGGTATCATGCTGATGGCGATGTTCCACCTCGCCGCGGCGGGCAAGCCGCTGCATGACGATTTCGCCGACAAGGCGGCTGCGGTGGACGGCGAGATGGTCGACGTCATCAGCAACCTGCCGCTGGTCCGCGCATTCTGCGGCCTCAGCTACGAGCACGACCGCTTCGACGCCACCGTGGAGCGGGAACTCGACGCCCGTGGACGCAGCCTGCGCTATCTCGAAAAGTTGCGGCTTCTTCACGCTGTCGTGACAATCCTGCTGACGATCGCGCTGCTGGCGTGGGTCATCACGCTCTGGCAGCAGGGCGGGGCGACCACCGGCGACGTCGTGCTGGTCTGCACACTCGGGCTTTCGATCCTGAGCGCGACGCGCGACCTTGCGGTGGCGCTGGTTGACGTGACCCAGCACGTCGCCCGCCTGACCGAAGCGATCGCGACCTTGTTGCTGCCGCACGAGTTGAAGGATCATCCTGGAGGCCGAACCGCTGGTCCGCAGCGGCGCCGCCGTCGGCTTCAACAACGTCGCGTTTCACTATCCAGGCGGCGTTCAGGTGTTCGAGAAGTTCAACCTGCGCATTCAGCCCGGGCAGCGGGTCGGATTGGTCGGCCATTCCGGCGGTGGAAAATCCAGCCTGTTCGCGCTGCTGCAGCGGTTCTACGACATCCAGCACGGCAGTATCACGATCGACGGCCAGGACATCTCGCGGGTGACGCAGCAGAGCCTGCGCGAGGCGATCTCGGTGGTGCCGCAGGACATCTCGCTGTTCCACCGCTCGATCATGGAAAACATCCGCTACGGGCGGCCGAACGCGACCGACGACGAGGTGCTGCGCGCGGCAATTGCGGCGCGTTGCGATTTCATCGAGAATCTTCCCGAGGGCATGGCGACCATGGTCGGCGATCGCGGTATCAAGGTCTCCGGCGGGCAGCGGCAGCGGATCGCCATCGCGCGCGCCTTCCTGAAGGATGCGCCGATCCTGTTGCTGGACGAAGCGACCGCCGCGCTCGACAGCGAATCGGAGGAGGCGATCCGTGAGGCGTTGTCACGGCTGATGCGCGGGCGTACCGTGATTGCCATCGCCCATCGTCTCGCCACCTTGCGCAACTTCGACCGCGTGGTGGTGCTGCAGGGCGGGCGGATCATCGAGGATGGACCGCCGGATATTCTCGTGCAGGGAGGGGCCCCTACCGCGAATTGGTCGCGCGTGAAATGGGCCGTCTCGCCAGCCATGCGGCCTGATCTAGGGCAGTAGCGTTTGCGTCCCGATGCGTCCATCACAACGCAAGGAAATCGCTTGAGGTCCAAATGACAGCCGAGGTCACCCAACTCATCACCATCGAGGCTGCCGAACACGTCGCGGAATCGTCGTTCTACATCCCGATGACGGGCCCGGCGACGCGGCCGCGCTGCACACTCAAGCACGACGACACCTTCATCGTGCTGGACAGCCATGGCGATATCGGCGCCTCTGCCGGCGGACCCGACGGTCTGTTCAACGCCGATACGCGTTATCTCGCCCGGCTGGAGATGGTGCTCGACGAAGTCCAGCCGCTGCTGCTCGGCACCAATCTGCGCGACGACAATTCGGCCTTGACCGTCGACCTCACCAATTCCGACGTTTACCGCAACGGCAGGCTGGCCCTGCAGAAGGACACGCTGCACATCGTACGCTCGATTTTCCTGTGGCGCGGCACGGCCTACCAGCGCATCGCTCTGCAAAATCACGGCGACCGGCCGTCGAGCTTCGACCTGACGCTGCTGTTCGACAATGATTTCGCCGATTTGTTCGAGGTGCGCGGTGAGCGCCGGCCGCGCCGGGGAATAGGCTCCAGCCGGTTGCTCGGCCCCGCCGATGTCGTGCTGGAGTATAGCGGGCTCGACGGCAAGACCCGCATTACCGCCTTGCATTTCGAGCCGCGGCCGACACGGCTCGCCGTCCACTCGGCGACCTATCATTTCGAGCTGGCGCCAAAGGAAGTGATCGCACTGTTCGTCGCGGTATCCTGCAACAAGCCGATCATGCAGAAGCCGGTGCCGTTCTTCCGCGGCCTCTTGGCGCACCGTCGCGAGATGCGGCGCTTGACGAGCGGCGCTGCCAGCATCGAGACGTCGAACGATATCTTCAACGAGGTGCTGTGCCAGGCGATGGCCGACCTCAACATGCTGATGACCGAAACGCCGCAGGGGCGATACCCCTATGCGGGCATTCCCTGGTATTCGACCACGTTTGGCCGCGACGGATTGATCACCGCGCTGCAAATGCTATGGGTCGATCCGCGCATTGCCCAGGGCGTGCTGCGGCGGCTCGCTTTCTTCCAGGCCAAGACCACAGATCCGCTGGCCGATGCCGAGCCCGGCAAGATCCTGCACGAGATGCGCGGCGGCGAAATGGCGGCGCTGCGCGAGGTGCCGTTCGCGCAGTATTACGGCAGTGTCGATCTCGACCTCGCTGTTCGTTCTGCTGGCTGGTCTTTATGTCGAACGCACCGGCGACGAGGCGACGCTGGCCGAGCTGTGGCCGGCGATCGAGGCGGCGTTGCAATGGATCGACGGCCCCGGCGATCCCGACAAGGATGGATTCGTCGAATACCGGCGCGCCACCGAGCAGGGGCTTGCCAACCAGGGCTGGAAGGATTCCTTCGACGCGATCTTTCATGCCGATGGGCAACTCGCCGAAGGCTATATCGCGCTGGCGGAGGTTCAGGGATATGTCTTTGCCGGCAAGCGGCTGGCGGCGCGCTGTGCCCGGCGGCTGGGATTGACCGATCAGGCGGCGAAGCTCGAATCCGAGGCCCTGCTGCTTGCCGAGCGCTTCGAAGAGGCATTCTGGTGCGAGGAACTCGGCACCTATGCGGTGGCGCTCGACGGCGCCAAGCGGCCGTGCAAGGTGCGAACCTCGAATGCCGGCCAGCTTCTCTTCACCGGCATCGTTCGAACCGATCGTGCGCGGCGGGTCGCGGCCGATCTGATGAGCCACAAATTCTTTTCGGGATGGGGCATCCGCACCGTTGCGCGCGGCGAAGCCCGTTACAACCCGATGTCCTATCACGATGGATCGATCTGGCCGCACGACAATGCGCTGATCGCGCTCGGCTTCGCGCGCTATGGCCTGAAGCATTCGGTGGCGCATCTGTTCAAGGCCCTGTTCGACGCCGCGAGCTACATGGACCTGCGGCGGCTGCCGGAATTGTTCTGCGGATTCCGACGCGAGAGGCGGCGCGGACCGGTGCTCTATCCCGTCGCCTGCGCGCCGCAGGCCTGGGCCAGCGCGACGCCCTTCACCCTGCTGGAAGCGGCGCTTGGTCTCGAATTCGATGCCGCGCGCGGCGAGATCAGACTTCGCGATCCGCGCCTGCCGGAATTCCTCAATGAGGTGCTGTTGCGCGATCTGCGGCTCGGGCCTTCCAGCGTCGACTTGAGGGTTCGTCGCCACGGCGATGAGGTATCGCTCGAGGTCGTGCGAACCCGCGGCCATATTCAGGTGTCGATCGTATTGACGCATTAGGAGCCATGCGCGGCTCATGCGACTAACAGTCAGGAGGGCCACATGCGCATTGGTATTCTCATTCTGTTTCTGATCGCCGGACTCGCCGGCAGCCCGGCGGCTTTTGCGGCGGAGGACACCGGCGCGACGCAGGGTAGCCGCGCCGCTCCGCCGGATGCTGCCAAGGAGTCCCCGCGCCGCCGCCCTCGGTGACCGTCATCGGCGCCAAGGATGCCCACGGCATCCTTGGCCGCGAGGTCCGCAGCGCGGCGAACGAAGACATGGGGCGCGTCGTCGATGTGATCGTGGATCGTGAGGGCAACGTGCGCGCCGCCGTGATCGATTTTGGCGGTTTTCTCGGCGTCGGCAGCCGGAAGATCGTCGTCGACTGGGGCGCGCTGCGTTTCGGGCGCGTTGCCAACAAGCGTGACAGCATCACGCTCGAGCTGAACAAGGCCCAGGTGGCGGCGGCGCCCGAATACAAGGAGGACGCGCCGGTCATCGTGCTCGGTGCGGCCGGCCGTCTGCAGCCGTGGGATTTCGATCACTAGCGCATGATTTTGGAAAAGTAGGTGCCGGTTTTCCGGGAAGATCATGCGCAAATAGGGAGGAGCAGCAGCCTGGTCGCGCGTCCGTCCCCATCGATTGAGCGGATTGACGACGATCGCCATGGGCGATCCGCCGGTGAGGGCAATGTTGTGCCGCTGCCGCCTGCGCCGGGCGGCAAGCCAAAACCGTCGCGCGAAAGTCAGCGCGGTCTCGACTGGTTCATTTTCTTTCTCGCCGACGTTCAGACCGGCTTCGGTCCGTTCATTGCGGTCTATCTGACCACGCAGAAATGGACGCAGGTCGAGATCGGCTTCGTGCTGTCGATCGGCGGCATCATCGGCCTGCTCGGGCAAATGCCGGGCGGCGCTATCGTCGATGCCGCACGCTCCGAGCGGCTGGTGGCGGGTCTCGGCGGTCGCCACCATCGGCTGCGCCGCGCTGGCCTATGCCTTATGGCCGATCTTTCCGGTGGTAACTGCCGCGGCAACGCTGCATGCGCTGGCGAGCTGCGTGCTGGGTCCGGCGATTGCGGCGATCAGTCTTGGCCTGGTGGGGCCGTTCGCGATGGGGGAGCGGCTTGGGCGCAATGCCCGCTTCGCTTCGCTTGGCAACGGCTCTGCTGCCGCCCTGATGGGTGCTTGTGGATACCTGTTGTCGAGCCAATCGGTATTTTTTGTCACCTTCCTTTTGGTTATTCCGACATTGCTGGCGCTCTCGCGGATCCGGGGGCAGGAGATCGACGTCGCGCAAGCCCACGGCACGTTGGTGCGGGACGACCGCGAGACCGAAGCCACCAGCGTGTTGCAGCTCCTGCGTCAGCGCCCACTCTTGATCTTCGCCGGTGGCGTGCTGCTGTTTCAGCTCGCGAATGCGGCGATGCTGCCGCTGATGGCCGGCGTGGTCACGACGCGGTCGAGCCAATGGGCGCCGGTGCTGATCGCGGCCTGCATCATCGTGCCGCAAGCCATCGTCGCGTTAACCTCGCCGTCGGTCGGCCGCAAGGCGCAAGCATGGGGCAGGCGACCGCTGCTGCTGCTGGCGTTCGGTGCATTGGCGATCCGCGGCCTGCTGTTTGCGGTTGTCAGGGATCCGTATCTTTTGGTCGCGGTGCAGATCTTCGACGGCATCACCGCGGCCGTGCTCAGCGTGATGGTGCCGCTGATCGTGGCCGATATCGCCTTCGGAAGCGGCCACTTCAATCTGGCGCAAGGCGTCGTCGGGACCGCGACCGGCATCGGCGCGTCGCTCAGCACGGTGCTGGCGGGTTATGTCAGCGACACCTTCGGCAGCAGCATCGCGTTCACCGGGTTGGCCGGGATCGCAGCGCTTGGCTTGACGGTAATCTGGCTGTTCATGCCGGAGACCCGCCGGACCGAGTGAGCGTGAGGCGCGCGGTGAGTAACGCTGCGATGGCCAGCGATGCGCCGACGCCCGCGACGCAGGCGGTCCATCCGAAGCGGTCGAACAACTGGCCCAGCACGGCGCTGCCGACGAGGCCACCGAGGAAATAGCAGGCAAGATAGGTTCCGCTGGCAACGCCGCGGTTGTTGCTGGCAGCCTGCCCGACGAAGCCGGTCGCGCAGGCCTGTGCGAAGAACGTGCCGGCGCCGACCAGCACCATTCCCATCAGCACCTCCCATAGATGCGAAGACAGCATCAGGGGTAGGCCCAACGCAGCGACCGCAAGCGCGCCCCACGTCACCGGCCGTGTGCCGAAGCGCGCCACCGCCCTGCCGGCGAACAGCGTCGTGACGACGGATGGCGCGAACACGAAATAGACAAAGCCGAGATCCATCCGCCCGAGCGACAGCGGCGCGCGCACGAGCACAAAATTCACGAAGGTGAAAGTGCCGATAAAGGCGAACAGGATGCAGAAGCCGATGGCAAAGGCCGAGCGCAGCGCCGGGTTGCGCCAATGCTCGATCGTGGCAGCGAACGGCGATTGCGCCGTGGGCATCGCGTGCATCGGCTTGACGCGCTGGATGGTGAAGTAGACCAGCACCGCGCCGGCAAGA
Source organism: Bradyrhizobium sp. RDT10 (assembly GCA_044772375.2). GTDB lineage: Bacteria > Pseudomonadota > Alphaproteobacteria > Rhizobiales > Xanthobacteraceae > Bradyrhizobium. The sequence goes on along the minus strand of CP187939.1, from coordinate 4,513,728 downwards.
TTGAGCAGCGCGAAGAAGTAGAAGTTCGAGGCCAGCCCGAGCGTATCGACCACTGCGGCCGACACCAGCCGCCCGATCAGATTGCTGGCGACGTTGCCGGTAATGTAGGCGGCGAACGCGCCACCCGCATCCATAGAACTGCATTGCTCGCCGAGATAGGCCAGCGTCAGCGCGAACGCCGAGGCCATGCAGAGGCCCTGCGCGATACGCAGGATCGTGAATACGGTGAGGTCGGGGGCGCTGGCCAGCAGCGCGGTAGGGATCGCGAGCAGAACCAGGCTCAGGAGGATGCCCAGCCGGCGGTCGATATGCGGGCTGAGGAAGCCGACCACGAGGCCAGCGACCGCCATGCCCATGGTGCTGGCATTGACCGCAAAGCCCATCGCGGCGGGGGTTACGTTGTAGTGCCGGGTCAGCGAGGGAAGGATCGCCTGTGTGGCGAACAGATCGACCACGGTCAGGAACGCCGTAAGGCCGATGACGAGGATCGCAGCACCACGCCGGGTGAACGACCATGCATTTCCACCGCGTGTGATTTTATCTGCGTGGACATGTCGGTCATGGCGCTTCTCAATGCTGTTCTTGAGAAAAAAGGATGTGACGCCTGGGCGTGTGGGGCGACACGTGGGGTCCCAGGGCGTCACATCCCGCAACGAGACGTCGGGTGGCGCTCGTTACAGCTCCTTACATGTGATTGTCGTGCGGATCCTTGCGGACGTCGCCGACATAGAGAATGACGGTCTCCTTGCCGAGGTTCTTCCACCAGTGCGAGGTGCCGGCGACTTCCGGCCTGATCTCGCCGGCCTTATGCACGATCGGATCGGCGCAGTTGCTGGCATATTCGACGATCTCGCCCTGCTGGACGAAGATCAGCGCGGGACGGTCGTCATGGCTGTGCCAGGGCACGATGCCGCCGGGCTCGATCGTCAGCTTGCGAAAGCGCAGCTCGCGATCCCTGATGTTGGCCGGCTGCTTTTCGAGGTTGATCGAGCCAAGCGTGACGTCGGTGACGCCGACCGGCTTGTGGTCGACCATCGGGCGGACGTTGGGCTGCATCTTGCCGGCCGGGCATTCGCCCGCGATGGCGGTCGAGGCGGTCGCAACCGAACCTGCAATCATTCCGGCGAGCGCGAGGCCTTGCCAGATGGTGCGTGACGCGATGTTGGACTTGGACATGTCGTGGTCTCCTCTGCTTCTGTCTATGCCGTGGCCCCGAATGATCTGGCCGGCTACGTCACCACCATCAAGGAAACCGCTAACGAGAGGAAATGCCGGTTGGCTTTTGAATCCATAGCGTCGCGCTATGCGGCTAGCCGTGGCCAAGCATGTGCTTGATGTCGGAGGAGAACGTCGGATAGGCGTAGATATTTTCCCGGATCTGGCTCGCGGTGATGCCGAAGCGCATCGCGAGTCCGAAGATGTTCACCAATTCCTGACCGGCATGCCCGACGAAATGGGCGCCAAGGATGCGATCGGTCGATTGATCGACGATCACCTTCGACCACGCCACGGTTTCGGCGTAGGTGTTCGCGGAGAACCAACCGAGCATGTCGTTGACATGGACGTCGACGGCAAGACCCGTCTTCCTTGCGGCGGCCTCCGTCAGGCCGACCGAGGCAAGCGGCGGCACGGTGTAGACGGATGTCGCCATGCTGGCGTAGTCCGGGCTGTGCTTCGGGCCTTCCACGATGTTGCGGCCGACGATGTCGCCCTCATAGGTCGCGATCGGCGACAGTTGCGGCGAGGTCGGCACCGCGTCGCCGCAGACATAGACGTTTGGGTTGGAGGTCGAGCGCAGATGGCGGTCGATCGCGACGCGGCCATTGGCGTGCTCGACCTGGCCCGCGGCGAGATCAAGTGTATCGACATTGGCGACGCGCCCCGCGCCGTTGACGATACGATCGGCCTTGGCCGCGTGCTCGGCGCCCTCATGAGTGAAGTCAACGCGCAGGCGGCCGCCCGCCTTTTCAATTCGCTTGACGTTGACGGCCGTCCTGACCCGGATGCCGATGCGCTCGCTCTCGGCCCGGAGGCGCGCGACCGCATCAGCATCCATGGCCGGCAATAGCTGCGGCAACGCTTCGAGAATCGTGACATCCGAGCCGGCGCGCGCATAGACATGGCCGAATTCCAGCGCGATCACGCCGCCGCCGACGAAAATCACGGAGCCGGGCAGTTCCCGTTCGCTCAGCATTTCGTCGGATGTGATCATGAGCTCCGCGCCCGGAATTGGCAGCGGTCGCGGCTTCGATCCCGTCGCGATCACGATGTGTCTGGCTTCGAGTTCGCGGTCTCCGACGCGGACGGTATTTGGACCAGCGAATGCGGCACGGCCCTTGATGACCTTGACATTGCGCTTTGCCATCGAGCGGGCGAGGTTGGCCGGGATGTCCTTGATCATGTCCTTCTCGCGGTCGATCAGCGCCGCCCAGTCGAGCTTCGGCTTGCCGACGGCGATATGATGGATGGATGCGCGTTCGATTTCGTGCAGCGCGTGGCCGGCGGCGACCAGCACCTTCTTCGGCGTGCAGCCGCGGTTCGGGCAGGTGCCGCCGAGAAGATCGGCCTCGATCATCGCGACCGACATTCCGGCGCGCCGGACCGGGCCGGTGACGCCGATGCCGGCGTTGCCGACGCCCAGAATGACCACGTCGAATTTCTCCGTTGTCATTGAATTTAACCCCTCTGTTGGCGGCCCCTGAGGCGATCAGGCCGCGCCTGATGGCGCAGCCTGATGACGTTACGGGAGGCGGGCAGACACTGTTACCTGGTCGTAATGGTCGAAGTGATCGAGCCCACTACCTTGGTCGCCATTTCGAATTGGGCTGCGCGATCCCTGATGTTGTGGCGCCTGGCGATCCAGTCGAAATCGGTCCACACCGCCCAGACGTCGCCATTGTCGTCCTGCGTGAGCAGCAGCCGTACCGGCCAGTCGAGCCCGGCATTCGGGTTCGAGGTGATGAATTGCGTCCCGAGCGGCGGGTTGCCGAACACCAGCAGCGTCGAGGGCCGCAGCTTGATGCCGGCATCGGCCGCGAGCTTCGACTGGTCGATCTCCATGAAGAACTTGATGCCCTTGCCGGCGATATCGGCCTTGATGCGGGTGATCGCCTCCGCCATCGGCACCGCACTCTTGACGCGAACGATGCCGTTGTCGCTGTCGGCGCGTGCGGCTGAGACGACGGAAAGGATCAGCAAGGCCAGCAGTAGCGAGGCGCAGAAATTTGCAAGGCGGTTCGTCAAATGACCTGTCATGGGAAAGCTCCTGTCGATAGCGCATGCCTCCGCATGCTTCGAGGACAGGATGAAGGTTCGGCCGGGCAATATGAAATGCGCATTCGCTCTGAAGTCGATAGCGGTGCGCTATTGGCAACGTCTCAATACGTCGCGGCTATCGAACCGATTGTGTAACGGCATTTCTCATCCCGCTCAGGCGGCCCTCTGATGGGACAGCGCCCGATCGGCGGGCGTCACCATCCATCCAGAGGAATCCCCATGAAAACCTTTTCCAAGACCCTGATTGCCGCCGCGGCGTTTGCCGCCGTCGCCACCACGGCTTTCTCGCAAGTTCCCTGGGAATTCAATCCGGGCATGGCCTACATGTATTCCGGTCCCGGGAAGATGTCGGCGATGGCCATGGCGGCGACGCCCAAGAACCACGACGCAATGATGAAGAACGCCAGGAAGGTGCCCAACAACACCGTGTTCTTCATGGACAAGGGCCAACTCTACTCGACCTCGGGCATGCTCGACCCGACCGGCAACTTCTATCTGCCCTGAGCCTTTCGGTGCTGAAACGTTTGGGTCGCCCTTGCGGGGCGGCCCGGACCGGAAAATAATGCTGATATGCCGGAGCCCGCCATGACGACAACGCTATCATCAGCCAATGCCGAACGCCTCAAGCAGGCGTTCGAGCAATGCCGTGAATTGAAGGCAGCTTGCGCGACCAGCTCGAGGCCTATGCTGCGGCAGGGCGGGAGATCTTTCCGGCCTATGGCGAGGCGGTCGATCGGCTGGTGGCGCGGCTCAATGAGAACGGCGGCGGCGAAAACGCACCGCGGCCGGGCGAGATAATGCCGCCGTTCCTGCTGCCGGATGAGACCGGCCGGCTGGTCAGCCTGAAATCACTGATCGACCGCGGCCCGGTTGCCGTGATGTTTTATCGTGGTCATTGGTGCCCTTATTGCCGGCTGAATGTGCGGGCGGTGATCCAGGCCCAGGGCCGGATCAAGGCGTTGGGTGCGCAAACGGTTGCGATCATGCCGGAGACGCAGGCCTATGCCGAGAAATTCAAATCCGAGGCCGACGCGCCGTTCCCCGTTCTGACCGACCTCGACAATGGCTACGCGCTGTCGCTCAATCTTGCGATTTGGCTCGGCACCGAAATCCAGCGGCTGCTGTCATACCAGGACATGGCGAGCTTCCAGGGCAATGACGGCTGGGTGTTGCCGATCCCGGCGACCTTCGTGGTCGGCCGCGACGGATTGGTAAAGGCCCGTTTCGTCGATCCGGATTTCCGCAAGCGCATGGAGATCGACGACCTGATCGCCGCGCTGAAGAGCGCCAGCGAAGAACGGTAGCCAGAATCGCCGCACCGCCTTCGGACTGTACTTAGCGGGAGGCGCGCTTGCGTTTCGCCGTCTGGGCCTTGCGTATATTGCTTGTCCGCGCGCGCCGCATCGCCGGCGTCGGTTTGGCGCGCTCGGGCACATTGGGCCGATCCTTTGCCTTGAAGCGGTCACCGTAAAGATGGCGCGGCGGTGCGCCGAGAAGTTTCAGAATCTTTCGTGCATCCGCAGTATCCGGCACCAGACGGGCACCGACGCGATGGGCATGTTCCTTGCTGATCAACCATTTCTGGGTATCCCAGGAACCGCTCCCGCGCTTGCCGGCAACCCGCTCGATCCCGCCTTTCTTCCCTACATCCTGCGTGCGGAACGTCTTGAATTCGCGCCGCGGCCGCACCTCGATATGGAGGAAGCCGCCGCCGCTGCGTGCTCCGGGTTTTGCGCGGCGGCGCCCCTCGGGCTGCGCTCGTGCATGGGCTCGAGCCGACATGCCGCGCCATGCCGTGCGCGCCTTGCGAACGTTCTTTTTCGCTGCAGCGCTTTGCTTTGCCGTTACCATCGTATGCTCCTCGGTGTTGGTTACGACATCTTGTCAACACGAGGGGCTATGGCAAGGTTCCCGCCTTCCTGGCGATCGAAAGTCAACGCTCGATGGTACCCGAACGCCTGATCTTCTTCTGCAACAACATCACGCCGTACAGCAGCGCTTCGGCGGTCGGCGGGCAGCCTGGAACATAGATATCGACCGGAACGATCCGGTCGCAGCCACGCACGACTGAGTACGAATAGTGGTAATAGCCGCCGCCATTGGCGCATGAACCCATCGAAATCACATAGCGAGGTTCGGGCATCTGGTCATAAACCTTGCGGAGCGCCGGGGCCATCTTGTTGCATAAAGTACCGGCGACGATCATCACATCCGACTGGCGTGGACTGGCACGGGGCGCAAATCCAAACCGCTCGGCGTCATAGCGGGGCATCGCCATCTGCATCATTTCGATCGCGCAGCAGGCGAGGCCGAACGTCATCCACATCAACGAACCGCTGCGGGCCCAGGTGATCAAATCGTCGGCGGCGGTAACGAAGAAGCCTTTGTCGCTCAGCTCGCTGTTCAACCCGGCAAAAAGTAGTCGTCACTCACGGGGTGGCCGGTCCCCGGATCCAAAATTCCCCTTCCGGAAGGCGAGATCAATGGTCGGGAATCTTGCATTTAGCTGTTTCCGCAATCTGGCCGGACTGCAACCGCGTCCGACCGCTCTGTAGCCTTTCCCGTGTTCGACGCGTCAATGTTCAACGCTGAGGCGTGTAGACCCGTTCCCCGTCGAGCGAGCCAAAACGGCGTCTGGATGGAGCTGCGATGCTTACCGTCCGCCGTCCATGACTTCGGAAACCTCATACAGATGGGGATCGATCTCGCTCGTTATTTCGTCGAAGTGACCCCACTGCTTTCGAAATTCCGGCGATTGATGGGCCGATCGCAGCAGATCGCGATTCTCCCATTGCACATAGTTGACGATGCGGCGGCCATCCAGGCTGCGATGCAGGCTGATGGAGACGAAGCCCGGCTGACGCGCCATGAAGCGGGCGCGCTCGGTCATGACGGATAATGCCTCGGCCTGCTTCTCGGGCTCTGACTCGATGATCGTGATCTGGGTGACGGGCTGTTTGTCGGTGTGGATCTGCGGCATGGCTAATCTCCCTCGTTGGCCGCGGCGGCCTCGCGTCATCTATGGAAATTCCCGGAATGGGAGGCAGTTCCGGAGCATAAGCCGAAGGCTGGAGCCGACCTCGCGGAGAGGCCGAGGAGCAGGAAATCTTTCCTATGCGGTTCCATCCTTGCGCATAAATTGCTGCCAGTCGGCGCCGCGCAACATCCGCATCACGGCGGATGCCACGGCCGTCCGTTCTCGCCCGGCGACGCCGTAAAGGTTCACGGTGCGCCGCGCGTCCAGCCCTTCGACGACGGCGCGCTTCAGCGTCGGCGGGATCGAGGCGGTATCGGGCACCACGGCGACGCCGATATCGGCCTCCAGCAGTTCGATCAAATCGCGTTCGGAGGCGATTTCATGGCTGCGGTCTACATCGAGCCCGTGCTCGCGAAGCGAACTGTTCACCCGCGCCGCATGCTCACAGTAATTCCGTGACAGCAATTGCTCGGCGCGCAGATCGACGAAATCGATTTTCTCGCGGGCCGCCAGCGGATGGTTTTTGTTGACGACAAGCTGAAAGTTTTCCGTGAACAGCGGCCAGGTGTCGAGCCGGTCCCACTCCTCGCTGAGTTCGGCGGCAATGCCCAGCTCGGCTTCGCCCTTCTTCAGAAACTCCGCGACTTCGCGGGCGTTGCCGCGCAGAAAGCGAAACTCCAGGCGGTTGAACAGCCGCTTGATCTGGTCGAGATGCGGAATCAACAGCGACAGGTCGACGGAATGGGTCAGCGCGATCCTGAGCGCGCCGACTTCGCCGCTCTTGAAGGATGAGGCAAGCTCGCGCGCGCCGGTCGCCGCCTCATAGCATTGCTTGAGCAGCGGATGCATGCGCTGGCCGAGTTCGGTCAATTGCGCGGCCGGGCGCTCGCGGCGAAACAGATCGCCGCCGAGTTCGGCTTCCAACTGCTTGATGGCCCGCGTCAGCGACGGCTGCGTGACGTTGCACTCGTCGGCGGCGCGCGTGAAGTTGAGCACACGCGCGACCGCAAGGAAGTAGCGAACCTGATGCATCTCCATGGCCGTGCCCCGGTCTGTCGTGCAGGAAAGCTACCCGATTGCGGCCCCCATGACTACCCAAACCGCCATAGCGTCAGCGTATGGTTTTGGAAGCCAAACGGCATTTCCTAAGAACCTGCCTGCCGCGCAAATTGAAGCGGAAATGGTCTCGTTACGACGCTGACCAGCCACACGAAAGGGCAGCCATGAATATCCAGCTCAAAACGCAAGGTGCGGCGGCTGTGCGGCCGCTGGCCGGCAGGGTCTCGCTTGTCACGGGTTCGACCAGTGGTATCGGGCTCGGGATTGCCTCGCGCTGGCGCAGGCCGGCTCGGCGGTGGTGCTGAACGGTTTTGGCATAGCGGCCGAGATCGTCAAAACCCGGGATCAGGTTGCCGCCGATTTCGGCGTGGAGGTCAGCTATTCCGCGGCCGACATGACGAGTAGCGATGCGATCGCCGAGATGGTTGCGGCAACCGTCGCCAGTCACGGGCGGCTCGATATTCTGGTCAACAATGCCGGCATCCAGCATGTCGCGCCGCTCGAGCAGTTTCCGGTCGAGAAATGGAACGCGATCCTGTCGATCAACCTGTCGTCGGCGTTTCACACCACGCGGCTGGCGCTGCCGGCGATGCGCCAGAACAAGTTCGGGCGGATCATCAACATCGCCTCCGCGCACGGATTGGTCGGCTCGCCTTTCAAGGCGGCCTATGTTGCGGCCAAGCACGGCATCGTCGGCCTGACCAAGGTGACCGCACTGGAGACGGCCGAGGGCGGTATCACCTGCAATGCGATCTGCCCGGGTTACGTCTATACGCCGCTGGTCGAGGCGCAGATCGACAGCCAAGCCAAGGCACACGGCATTTCGCGCGAGAAGGTCATCCACGACGTGTTGCTGGCGCAGCAGCCCAACAAGCGCTTCGCCACAGTCGAGGAATTGGGCGCACTGACGGTGTTTCTCGCCAGCGATGCGGCGGCGTCGATCACTGGCATCGCGCTGCCGGTCGATGGCGGCTGGACCGCGCACTAGTGCAACAAGAATCCAGGGAGCGTGACATGAAAGATGTTCAGGACATCGGCTCTTCGCCGAACTTGAGATCGCTGGCCAGGTCCGAGCCCGGGCAGGTCGTGCTGGTGCTGCAGGGCGGCGGCGCGCTCGGCTCTTATCAGGCCGGCGTCTACCAGGCGCTGCATGAGGCCGGCGTCGAGCCGGACTGGATCATCGGCACCTCGATCGGCGCCATCAACGCCAGCCTGATCGCCGGCAATTCGCCGCAGAACCGGCTGTCGCGCCTGCGCGAGTTCTGGAAGAAGATGGAACAGAATCCGGTCTGGAGCTTTCGAGACATCTTTCCGGGCTTCAACGAAAAGCTCTCTTACTGGTCGACGGTGACCAACGGCATTCCCGGTTTCTTCCGGCCCAACCCGCTGGCCCATGCCGGCGACAGCTATCCGTTGGGGGCTGATCAGGCGGGCTACTACTCGACCGCGCCGCTGGAGCGGACGCTGACGGAGCTGGTGGATTTCAATCTGGTCAATCAATGCACGCCGCGCCTGACGGTCGGCGCTGCTCATGTCCGCACCAGCCAGATGCGCTATTTCGACAGCCGCGATGGCGAACTTGGCGTCAGGCATATCATGGCGTCGGGCGCGCTGCCGCCGGCTTTCCTGCGGTGCGTATCGACGGCGAACTTTATTGGGACGGCGGCATTCTGTCGAACACGCCGACAGAGGCCGTGTTTGACGACAATCCGCGCAAGAACTCGCTGATCTTCGCCGTGCATCTGTGGAATCCATCCGGCGCCGAGCCGGCCACGATGGCGGAGGTGCTGAACCGCCACAAGGACGTGCAGTATTCGAGCCGGATTGCCAGCCACATTGCGCGGCAGCAGCAGACGCATCGGCTGCGCCATGTCATCAACCAGCTCGCGGCGCGCCTGCCGGAGTCCGAGCGCAACAGCGAGGCGGTGAGGGAATTGACTGGTTATGGCTGCCCGACCCGGATGCATGTGGTGCGGCTGCTCGCCCCGCAGCTCAGCCGCGAGGACCACACCAAGGATATCGATTTCAGCCCGTCCGGGATCATGCAGCGGTGGGACGCCGGTTACCGCCACACCAAGGCGGTACTCGAAAACAAGCCCTGGGTCGGCGAGTTCGATCCGCTCTCCGGCGTCATCCTCCACGAACAGATGGAGGTCATGCCGGAAGCGGCGGAGTAGTTAGAGTTACGCGATGATGGAGGGGGCGATCGTCTTGCGATACAGCGAGCTGTAAAGGGCGGCCGACAGATCCCAGCTAAAGGAGCGCGCCATGGCGCTGCGCCGCATCGCGTCGAGGCGATCCTTGGCGCGGAACGCATCGAACGCGCGTCTGACACCGCCGAGGAAGGACTCCGCCGACGGCTTCGGAAACAGGAATCCGGTTTCGCCGTCCTTGATGGTTTCCGCCAGTCCGCCGGTCTGGTGACCGATCGGCAGCGATCCGAACCGCTGCGCATACATCTGGCTCAGCCCGCACGGTTCGAACCGTGACGGCATCAGCGTGAAATCGCTGCCGGCAAAAATCCGTCGCGCCTGGGCGTCGTTGAAGCCGATAACGACGCCGATCGCATCCGGCCTACGGCGGTGCGCCTTGACCAGCGCCTGTTCGATCTGGGCCTCGCCGCTGCCGGTTACCACGATCTGTCCACCCGCCTCGATGATTTCGTCAGCCGCGGACAAGACGAGATCGACGCCCTTCTGGTGAACCAGGCGGGCAACCAGGCCAAACAGCGGACCGCGCGACAGCGCCAGGCCGAATTGCTTGCGGACGTAATCGGCATTCGCCTGCTTGCCGTCCCAGTCGCCGGGGGCGAAGGTCTGCGCCAGTTGCGCGCAGGCGCTAGGATCCCAGCTTTCGTCGATGCCGTTCAGGATGCCGGTCAGTTGCGCGGCGTTCGAGCGGCGCTGCAGCAGACCCTCGAGCCCGCAGCCGAGCTCGCGCGTCGTGATCTCCTTCGCATAGGTGGCGCTGACGGTGGTCAGATGCGAGGCGTACACGAGGCCGCCCTTGAGGAACGACACGTGATCGTAGAATTCAAGCCCGTCGATGTGGAAGGAGCTTTCGGGAGCCCCGATCCGGCGCAGCGAGTCCGGCGGGAACAGTCCCTGATAGGCGAGGTTGTGGATGGTCAGGATCGAGGGGACCTTGAGCCTCGCCATGCCAGGTAAGCCGGCGCCAGCGCGGCCTGCCAGTCGTTGGCATGGATCAGGTCTGCTGCCCAATTCTTGTCCAGGCTGCCCGCGGCAAGCTCGGCCGCAGCGGATGCAAACCGGCCGAACCTGACGTCGTTGTCCGGCCAGTCGCGTCCGGATTCGTCGCCATAGGGGTTGCCCGGCCGGTCGTAAAGTTGTGGGCAGAGCAGGACGTAAACCGGCAGGCCATCCTTGGTCGCTGCCCGCCCGAGCGAGCAGGCCGGCATCTGGGCCAGGGCGGGGCATTCTCCAACGATTTCAATATGGGTGAACTGTTCGATGATGTCCCGATAACCGGGCAGCATGACCCGGACATCGCTCCAACGGCGCAGCGCCCGGGGCAGGGCGGCGGAAACGGCAGCGAGACCGCCCACCCGGACGAAGTCATCCATTTCAGTGGTGACGAACAAGACCTTCAAGGCAAATGTCCTCGTACCAGCCGCAATGTTATTGATGCAAGAATAGGTCCAACTTCCTTACCCGTTACAACGCGCGATGCGGGTCGTCGTTCCTAAGCGAACTACTTCCCTGTCGACGCTGCACAATTTAGGGTCACGGCCGCCAACAAAACGAATGGCCGCAAAAGGCCGGGGAGTTTCACGCAATGACCATAGCCGGCAATGATCAGAGGAAGTTGACAGGCAGCTTCGCAGGCCTGCGGGTCCTCGATTTCTCCACCACGATTGCCGGACCCCATTGTACACGAATGCTCGCCGATATGGGGGCGGAGGTTATCAAGATCGAGACCGAGGAAGGCGAGACGATGCGGACCCGCCCGCCGGTTCGGAATAATTGCTCGACCGCCTTCGGTCAGCTCAATGTCGGCAAGAACAGCCTGGTCCTGGATTTGAAGTCGCCGAAGGGAGTGGAGGCGGTTCGCCGGCTGGTCGCGACCGCGGACGTGCTGGTGGAGAATTTCCGTCCAGGCGTGATGCGGCGATTGAATCTCGATCATGCCTCGCTGCATGAACTCAACCCGAAACTGATCTATTGCTCGATCTCCGGATACGGCCAGACCGGGCCGTCGGCCGAGCTGCCGGCCTATGCGCCGGTGATCCACGCGGCCTCGGGCTATGAGATGGCGCATTTGGCCTACCAGCCCGGACGAAGCCGGCCGGACTATTGCGGCATCTACCATGCCGATGTGCTCACCGGGGTCTATGCGTTCGGCGCCATCTCGGCGGCGCTGTATCAGCGCATGGCAACCGGGCAGGGCCAGCATATCGACGTCTCGATGCTGGAATCCATGCTGAGCCTGACGCTGAACGAATTGCAGTGGTCGCAATTCGAAGTGAAGCCGACGCAGCGGCCGATGTTCGGCCCGATCGAGACGACGGACGGCTACGTGATGATGGCGATCGCCAGTGAGAAAACTTTTCAGAGCCTGATGCAGGTGATCGGCCATCCCGAATGGGTGAGCGATCCGCGCTTTGCGAAATATTCCGACCGGCGGGAAAACTGGGTGAGCCTGATCGAAGGCGTGGAGGCATGGTCGCGCACGGTCACGACCGCGCAGTGCCTCGCGGCGCTCAACGCGCACGGCGTTCCTCATCGGCCTATCGCACCGTCGCCGAGGCGCTGCGCGATCCGCAAATCGCCCATCGCGGCGCACTGGCCGAGGTCGAGGACGGCGGCGGCACCTTCAAGGTGCTCAATCTGCCGTTCCGCATGTCGGGCGCCAAAGTGTCGGCGGCGAGAAGGATGTCGACGCTCGGCGAGCACACGCGTGCCTACCTGAAGGAGACCGGCCTGTCGGAGGATGAAATCGCAGCCTTTGCTGGCAAGGCACAGGCCGCCGCGCACGGCTGACGGCGCGCTCCGCACAGCGAAACATGAACCTGCGGCGTTTCATCCGCGGGTTGCGAACGGCCTTGCCCGCGACGGAGATTCCAGACAATCTTACCGCAGCGATCATGATCCGGAATACCGGACGGATGACACATCGGAGGGGACATCAATGAAAGCGGCGATCCGTTCGAGCGCGCTCGCGCGAATATTTCTTGTGGCGGGATTTGGTGTGGCGCTGTCGGCAATGCCCGCCAATGCGCAGAAAGCGGGCGGCAGCATCACGGTCGGCCTCGAACTCGATATCCCCGGCTTCGATCCGCTGAAGGTCGGCGTGTACGACACGGCAGCGCTGACCGCGTCGTCCGCCATTTTCGATACGCTCACCTATCTCGACGCCAACGGCAAGGCGCAGCCCAAGCTCGCACTGTCCTGGTCGCCTTCGGAGGACTTCAAGACCTGGACCTTCAAGCTGCGTCCCGGCGTCAAGTTCCACGACGGCACGCCGTTCAATGCCGCAGCCTACAAGGCCAACTTCGACCGGCAGAAAGATCCTGCGAACAAGTGCCGCTGCGCCTTCTATATCTCCAATGTCAACGACGTTCAGGCGCCCGATGAACTGACGCTGGTCTATAACCTCAAGGACCCTTCGGTGAACTACCCCGCACTGGTTTCTTATGCGAGCCAGAATAGCGCGGTTCACTCTCCGACTGCCTGGAAGGCCAAAGGCGACGAATACAACCGCAATCCCGTCGGCACCGGTCCCTACATTATGAAATCCTGGACGGCCGGCGATCGCATGATCCTGGAGAAAAACCCTGATTATTGGGACAAGGACAAGGTCTATTTCGACCGCATCACGTTGAAGCCGCTGCCCGATGCTCAGTCGCGCTTCGCCAGCCTGCAATCCGGCGAGGTCGATCTGATCTGGGATGATGAATATTCCGCTGATAACATCCAGAGGGCGCAAAAGGATTCCAAGCTGACCGTGCACACCTATGCCGGTTCGGGCGCGGCGGTCTATGCCTTCAACACCAAGACGCCGCCGTTCGACGACGTGCGTGTGCGTCAAGCGCTTGTCATGGCGCTCGATCGCAAGAAGATGTCGCAAGCAATTACCAATGGTCTCGCTAGACCTGCCAGCAACCCTTATGGCGATGGCTCCTGGGTCAAATGCAAGGACGACGGTGCGCTTCCCGAAGACCTTGAGAAGGCCAAGGCGCTGATCAAGGACTACGGCAAGGCTGTCGATTTCAAGATGCTCGTCACGGCGACGCCCCGTGGGCGCACCGTTGGCCAGGTGCTGCAACAGCTGTGGAAGCGGGCCGGCGCCAACATGGAAATCGAGCAGGTCGATCAGGCGACCATTCCACCGCGCGCCTTTATGCGCCAATTCCAGATGACGCCCTGGCGGATCGTCGATCTCGCCGATCCCGACATCCAGATGTATGCCAATTTCCGCACTGGCAGCCCGGTGGCGCTTGCCAACTATTCGAATCCCGAACTCGACAAGCTGCTCGATCGCGCGCGGGTTACCGCCGACCAGAACAAGCGCATCGAAGACTATTGCGCGATCACCCGGCTGATCAACAAGGAGGCGATCTGGTTCTGGACCTTCCAGAACACTTACTATGCGATCTCGAGCGCGAAGATGAAGGGACTGCCCAAGATGTATAGCGGGGTGATCGACGTATCGCGCGCCTGGAAGGAATAACCGCCTATGGCGTTCTTCGTCGCCCGCCGGCTCTTGTATCTGGTGCCGGTGCTGATAGCAGTTTCGCTGCTGACGTTCTCCATCGCGTCGCTGCTGCCGGGTGATCTTGCGTATACGATCCTCGGTGACCAGGCAACGCCGGAGAACGTGGCGGCGTTGCGGGCCGACATGGGACTGGATCAGCCGATCTGGTGGCGTTATCTAAGCTGGCTCGGCAATGTGATGCAGGGCGATTTCGGCCGTTCGTTCCGCACCGGCCAGACGGTGCTGCAGGCCGTCGCCGAGCGGCTGCCGGTCTCGATCGAGCTGATGCTACTGGCGCAACTCGGCGCATTGGCGATCGGCGTTCCCCTGGCAATTGTTTGCGCGGCGCGCAGCGGCAGCCCGTTCGACCGTTTCATGACCAGCTCTGCTTTCGGCATGCTGTCGGTGCCGACCTTCCTGTCGGCGATCCTGCTGATCTATTTGTTCGCGGTCGAGCTGCGCTGGCTGCCGGCGACCGGCTATGTGCCGTTTGGTGAAGACCCGCTCGCCAATTTGCGCTTCTTCGTGCTGCCGTCGCTGACGCTGGCATTGGCGGAATGGCCGGGGATCATGCGCGTGCTGCGTTCCGACATGATTGCGACCTTGCAGGAGGACTATATCGCGCTCGCCAAGGCGAAAGGCCTGACGCCGGCACGGATTCTGTTCGTGCATGCCCTGAAACCCTCGTCGCTGACCCTGGTGACGATCACCGGCATCAATATCGGCCGGTTGATCGGCGGCGCCGTCATCGTCGAGACGATCTTTGCGCTTCCGGGTATCGGCCGCCTGCTGATCGGCTCGATCCTCACGCGCGACCTGATCATTCTGCAGGGCGTCGTTCTGCTGGTGGGGGCCGGCTTCGTCATCATGAACTTCGTCGTCGATCTGCTCTACGCCGTTCTCGATCCCAGGATCTGCCATGGCCACGCTTGAACTCGAAGTTGCCGAGGAGGCTGTAAGCCAACCTGCGCGCAAGGGGCGGCGGCTTGGAACGCTGTTCTGGCTGGCGATCGGCTGGATGACTTTCGTGTTCGCGGTGGCGATTTTTGCGACCGTCCTGCCGCTGCCAAGCCCGACGGATATGGACATGTTGGAGCGGCGCGCACCGTTCTCCGCAGAGCATTGGCTTGGCACCGACGGACTCGGCCGCGACGAACTCTCGCGCCTGATCTATGGCGCGCGGATATCGCTGGTCGTCGGCCTGTGCGCGCCGGTGATCGGCCTCACCATTGGCGGCGCGCTCGGCATGCTCGCCGGCTATTTCCGCGGCCGGTTCGAGTCGGGGGTGGTCGGCAGCATGGACGTATTGCTGGCCTTTCCGCCGCTGGTCCTCGCGCTGGCCGTGACCGCCTATCTCGGGCAGTCCATTTTCAATCTCACCTGCATCCTCGGCGTACTCGGCATTCCCGCCTTCATGCGGGTGGCGCGGGCGTCGACGCTGACGCTGGCGCGGCGCGAATTCGTCATCGCCGCGCAGGCGCTAGGAGCCACCCATACACGCATCCTGCTGCGCGAGCTGCTGCCGAACGTGATCCTGCCGCTGTTTGCCTTCTTCCTGCTCGGCGTTGCCGTCACCATCGTGGTCGAGGGTTCGCTGTCATTCCTCGGCCTCGGCGTCCCACCGCCGATATCGAGCTGGGGCAGCATGATCGGAGAGGGGCGCGAGAGCCTTGACGTGGCGCCGCGGCTCGCCTTCCTGCCGGCGGCGGCGATGTTCCTCACCGTGCTTTCCTTCAATCTGGTCGGCGACACCTTGCGCGCGCTGACCGATCCACGGCAGGGCGCACTGTGACTGACAACGTGTTGCTTTCGGTCGAGGACATCGTGGTCGACCTGCCGACCCCGCGCGGCAATCTGCGCGCGGTGGATCATGTCGATCTTACCGTCGGCGCCGGGCGCACGCTCGGCGTCGTCGGCGAATCCGGTTGCGGCAAGACCATGCTGTCGCGCGCGATCCTGCAATTGCTGCCGAAGAAGGCGAAGCTCTCCGGCCGCGTGATGTTCGACGGGCAGGATCTCCTGCAACTTCCGCCGGAGAAACTGCGCAAGCTGCGCGGGCGCTCGCTGGCGGTCGTATTCCAGGACCCGATGACCTCGCTCAACCCGGTGCTCACGATCGGCACCCAGTTGATCGAGACGCTGCAGGAGCATCTCGAACTTGACGATGCGACTGCCAGGAAACGCAGCGTCGAATTGCTCGCCGCGGTCGGCATTCCCGCGCCCGAGCAACGTCTGACGCAGTATCCGCATCAGCTCTCCGGCGGGATGCGCCAACGCGTGGCGATTGCGATTGCACTGTCGTGCGAGCCCAAACTCCTGATCGCCGACGAACCGACCACCGCGCTCGACGTGACGATCCAGGCGCAGATCCTCGACCTCCTGGCGCGCGAGCAGCGCCGCCGGCACATGGCGATGATCCTGATCACCCACGACCTCGGCGTCGTCGCCGGCCGCACCGACGAAGTCGCGGTGATGTATGCGGGCCGCGTGGTCGAGCGCGCGCCAACCCCTGCCTTGTTCAAGAAAATGCGGATGCCCTATACCGAAGCGCTGCTTGCGGCGCTCCCCAAACTCGATGCCGCGCCCCACACGCCGCTACCGGCGATATCGGGGCGTCCGCCCGATCCGACCCGGCCGCTGCAGGGCTGCTCGTTCTCGCCACGCTGCCGCTATGCGGTGGCCCGCTGCCGGATCGAGAAGCCGGCATTGACGGAAGCCGGGTCCCGCGCACATCAATATGCCTGCTTCCACCCGATCGAAATCCATGCGGAGGCCGGCGCATGATGCAGCAAGCCGTGTCGGCCGCTTCAGGCGAACCGCTGCTCGCCGTCGACGATCTGGTCGTGGAATATCCCGTCGGCGCCAAGATCGTTCATGCCGTGTCCGGCGTTTCCTTGCAGATCGCCCGTGGCGAAACGCTGGGTCTGGTCGGCGAATCCGGCTGCGGAAAATCGACGCTGGGTCGGGCGGTGCTGCAGTTGCGACGGCCGACCTCAGGGCGGGTTCTGTTCGACGGTCACGATCTCACGACGATGCAGGGCGATGCCTTGCGGCAGATGCGCCGGCGCGTGCAGTTGATCTTCCAGGATCCGATCGCCTCGCTCAACCCGCGCCGCAAGATCGGCGACATCGTCGCCGAGCCGCTGGTGATTGCAGGCGTCAAGGATCCGGAGAAGCGCGAGCGGCTCGTCCACGAGGTGCTGAGCGCCGTCGGGCTCGACCCGAACTTGGTCGTGGGACGGCTGCCGCATGAATTCTCCGGCGGGCAGTGCCAGCGCATCTGCATTGCGCGAGCGCTCATTCTCAATCCGGAGTTCATCGTCTGCGACGAGCCGGTCTCCGCGCTCGATGTTTCCATCCGTGCCCAGATCCTCAACCTGCTGGAAGAGATGAAGGGCCGGTTCGGGCTGACGCTATTGTTCATCGCGCACGATCTCGCCGTGGTGAAGGCGGTGAGCGACCGCGTGGCCGTGATGTATCTCGGCCGGTTGTGCGAGGTCGGCCCTCCGAACAGCTCTTCGCCCGGCCGGCGCATCCCTATACCGCGCTGCTGATCGAGGCGATTCCGGTGCCCGATCCGGACGTCCGCCCCACCGAGACCGTGCCGGTGGGAGAGCCGCCATCGCCGATCGCGCCGCCGTCCGGCTGCCGGTTTCGCACCCGCTGTCCCCGCGCGGATCAGCGATGCAGCGACGAGGTGCCGGAACTCCGCGCCGTGGCCCCTGGCCAGTTCGTGGCTTGCCATCATCCGCTGATCTGAATACCGGAAGATCGCTACGCGCGTTTGTCTCGATGGAATGGACGTGGCAATGTCCGTTCTCAGGAAGTGTCCACGCCCAAGAATCCACGACCAAGAACAAGAATGACGGGAGAGAAGCGATGAAGAGTTTTCAGGTCGCCGAGTTCAACGCACCGCTGAAAGAGGTGGATCAGGAGACGCCGCAGCCGACCGGCACGCAGGTGCTGATCAAGGTGAAGGCAGCCGGCGTCTGCCACAGCGACCTTCACATCTGGGAAGGCGGCTATGATCTCGGCCATGGCCGCAAGCCGCTGTCGCTGAAGGACCGTGGTGTGTCGCTGCCGCGCACCATGGGTCACGAGACGGTCGGCGAGGTGGTGGCGTTCGGACCGGACGTGACCGCCGCCGACAAAGGCGATCTCAAGGTCGGCGACACAGCCCTGGTCTACCCTGGCTCGGCTGCGGCAAATGCGCGACGTGCGTGGGCGGCGACGAGAATATGTGCGTCGTAAAGCCGAACTCGCTCGGCGTCTATTGCGACGGCGGCTATGCCGATCACATGACGGTGCCGAACCCGAAGTATCTGTTGAATCTCAGGGGCTCGATCCCGTCACCGCGGCGCCCTATGCCTGTTCCGGCGTCACCACCTACAGCGCGCTGAAGAAGGTCGAATTCGCCTTCAACTCGCCGATCGTGATCTTCGGCGCCGGCGGGCTCGGGCTGATGGCGCTGTCGCTGTTGAAGGCGATGGGCGGCAAGGGCGCCATCGTCGTCGATATCGATGCGCGCAAGCGCGAAGCCGCTGAAGTGGCCGGTGCGCTCGCCACCGTCGATGGCAAGGCGCCGGACGCGCTGGAGCAACTGGCGAAGGCGGCCGGCGGTCCGATCCGCGCTGTCATCGATCTCGTCGGCAACGCGCAGACCACGCAGCTCGGTTTCGATTGCCTGACCAAGGGCGGCAAGCTCGTCATCGTCGGCCTGTTCGGCGGCGGCGCGCCCTGGGCCCTGCCGCTGATCCCGATCAAGGCAATCACGATCCAGGGCAGCTATGTCGGCAATTTGCGCGAAACCGAGGAGTTGCTCGAACTCGTTCGCAACAAGATGATTGCGCCGATTCCGGTCACGACGATGCCGCTCGCGAAGGCCAATGAAGCGCTCTCCGATTTGCAGAAGGGCAAACTGGTCGGCCGCGCGGTGCTGACGCCGTAGGAGTGAGTAGTGTGTCTCCGTCATGGCCGGGCAAAAGCGCGAAGCGCGTCTTCGCGCAGATGTCCCGGCCACCCACGTTCTTTTTGACGATGACGCAGCAAGAACGTGGATGCCCGGGTCAAGCCCGGGCATGACGAGCCTCAAGTTTCGTCTGAGTCAGATCCCAAGGAATCCCCATGTCCGCAAATAACGCCCTCCACATTGCCGTGCTCGGCGGCGATGGCATCGGTCCTGAAGTGATGGCGCCGGCGCTGGAAGTCCTGCGCAAGATCGAGGCGACCTCGGACCTGAAGTTTCGCTTCACCGATGCTCCCGCCGGCGCCAACAATTATCTCGCGACCGGCAAGTCGATGCCCGACAGCACCGTGCGGCTTTGCGAGGAGCGGATGCCATCCTGCTCGGCGCCTGCGGCCTGCCGTCGGTGCGCTATCCTGATAACACTGAGATCGCGCCGCAGATCGAACTGCGCTTCCATTTCGACCTCTATGCCGGCGTGCGCCCGGCGCGGCTCGTTCCGGGCGTGCCGAGCCCGATCGTCGGAGCCGATCAGCGCGGCATCGATCTCGTGCTGATCCGGGAATCCACCGAAGGCCTGTTCGCCTCGATGGGCAAGGGCGTGGTGACGGACACCGAAGCGCGCGAGACGCTCGTGATTACGCGCAAGACCTCGGAGCGGCTGTTCGAATTCTCGTTCCGCCTCGCCGAACGCCGCAAGGCGCGCGGAAGGCAAGCGGAGGCTTGACCTGCGTCGACAAGGCCAACGTGTTCAGGGCGTTCGCGTTCTTTCGCGAGATGTTCGATGAGGCGGCCAAGCGCCATCCCGGCGTCAAGGCCGACCGGCTCTATGTCGATGCCTGCTCGCTGATGCTGGTGAAGCGTCCTTGGGATTTCGACGTCATGGTGACGGAGAACATGTTCGGCGACATTCTCTCCGATCTGGCCGCCGGTCTGATCGGAGGGCTGGGCATGGCCCCCTCAGCCGATGTCGGCGACCGCTACGCCGTGTTCCAACCGTGCCACGGCACCGCGCCCGACATCATGGGGCAGGGCAAGGCCAATCCCACCGCGATGATCCTGTCGGCGGCGATGATGCTGGACTGGCTCGCCGACAAGCACGGGCTGGAAAGCGCAGCGGAAGCCGGCGAGCGCATCGAGCGCGCGGTGGACAAAGCCTATGCGGGTGGAATCAAGCCGATGGAATTCGGCGGCAGCAACGGCACGGCGGATATTGCGAAAGCGGTGATCGCGGCGTTGTAGGACAACCTCACTTGTCGTTCCAGCTCAAGGCCGGGACGACAAGTTATTTCCCCTTGAACTGCGGCTTGCGCTTTTCCATGAACGCGGTGCGCCCTTCGCGGAAATCTTCCGAGTCCATGCAGGCCATGCCGATCGCCTTGATCGCGGCCATGTCGCGCTTGCTTTCGTCTTTCAACACTTCGGCAATGGTGATCTTGGCGGCCTTGATGGCGAGCGGCGCGTTGCCGGAGATGGTGCGCGCGATCTCCATGGTGGCGTCCCACAATTCCGCATCCGGCAGCACGCGGTCGATCAATCCGATCCGTAAGGCTTCCGCAGCCTCGATCCGCATGCCCGTATACATGATCAGCCGTGCCCAGGATGGCCCGACCAGCGAGACCAGATGCTTGAGACCGTCATAGCCATAGGCAATGCCGAGCTTGGCGGCTGGAATGCCGAACTGGCTGTTGTCGGAGGCAATGCGAATGTCGGTCAGCATCGCCACCTGCATGCCGCCGCCGAGGCAGAAGCCGCGGATGCAGGCAATCGTCGGCTTCGGGTAATCAGCCAGCAGCGCACGCTGCGCCTCGCTCCGTTTCGAATATTCTTCCGAGGCCGTCGCATTGTGGCGGGTCTTTTCGAACTGGCTGATATCGGCGCCCGAGACGAAGGCCTTGTCGCCGGCGCCGACCAGGATCACGACGCGAACGTCGGGATTATCGCGCAGCTCGACCAGCGCGTGGCCCAGGCCCTCCACATTTCAAGCGACATGGCATTGCGCTTGTCGGGATTGCTGAAGGTGATGACGCCGACGCCATCGCCGATACTATGCAGGATCTTGCCGTCGGCATGGGATGTTTCGGCGCTTTTGCGGATGTCGAGCATCGTTTGCTGCTTTCAGTCGGGAAGCTTGGTCCATTGTCGGACAAGCTTCGCGCCGAGGATCAATCGTTGCCGAGGTCAATCGTTGCATCTTCCGTTGCATCGAGACCAGCAGCAGGTGCGGGGAGGGAATGCGGGATCGTTGGCGCACGGCCTTAGCTCACGCGCGTGGCGGGCATGGCCATGACGATGGTGGAGACTTTGCGGAAGCCAGCGCCCGCGACTATTCGCCGGAACGTGCCGCGCAGCCTTCTTGCTTGCGATGCGGCCGGATTCCGCCATTTCGCGATGGCAACAAATCGATCTTGTCCCGGCCAGATCAAGATCAGGCCTAGCGCAGCAACAGGCTACCCGGCGATTTCTCGCGTCGATTGATCGGGTCCGCGGTGCTGCGATCCAGGCGCGATAATGTCTAGGCTTCGTTGGCGGCGATCGATTCCATCAAGGACACCAACTGACGCTGCACGGTCTGGTCCTTGATCTTGCTGTAGGCACGCAACAGCCTCAGGCTGAACGCGCTGTCCAGGAACAGCAGGCTCTCGACCTCGCGCGCCTTGCCGTCGCCGTCGTAGAAGAACGTCACCGGCACGTCGAGCGCGGTAGCGATTTGCTGAAGCCGAGCTGCGCCGACGCGGTTGACGCCCTTCTCGTACTTCTGCACCTGCTGGAAGCTGACGCCGAGCTTGTCGCCGAGCTCCGCTTGGGAGATTTTCTGTTCCACGCGCCGCAGGCGAATCCGTTTGCCCAATTCGATATCGGGTTTGCCGGCGCTGCGCTGTTTCATCTTTTTCGCTGCTGATCTGTTCATTCTGGTTTTACCGTCCTTCAATCGGGAAACCCTGGCAAGAGTAGGTCAGAGGTTCATCCGTATTTGCCGTGTTTAAAGTCAGTTCGAACCGTGAGGTTGTATAGAGAACCACAGGAATCCTGAGTTATTACCGGATGGTAGCCAAACGCACGCGCGCATTGGAAGCATCCTGATACCGGCGCCGCCAACTACTTAAAGCTGTCGGCGCCCGGGGTGTATCTTGGCAAAAACCCCGCCCTCTACATTTGACAAAATATTCGACAAACCACAACCACCGCGAGTTCAATGGCCACAGATTTTGGCCGCATGCTTACTGCGTCGCGATCAAACACCGGATTTTTACGGGTTTTGCCGCCGATATGCGATCGCTCGCAGCGCGTGCCGGCTCGACATCGGCGTGCATCGCGTGAAATGCCCGCGGGCAGTGATGCCTGACAAAATGCAGCAAAGTTCAGTTCCGGTTTTCAGATCAAACGTGACGGGAAATTGCGGCAAGCCACGTGCTCGCACCGTCATCCGCGCCTTTGACGGAGCGGGCCAGCCGACATCGCGCAACATTTGCGGCGTGTCGGTTGCCTGCAAAATGAACATCGCCGCCGGCGTCAGATGGAATCGCAAGACGTTGCCTCGGCAACTGATAGGCCGGGCGGAAGCCGTGACGAGCGCTTGCGGCTATTTGCGGACAGGGACACCGGTTCGGTCCGCGCCTCCGGGCGGGGGCCGCACTGATTGCGATCACCGGCCCAGCCGTCCGCGACCTATTGGCCCAGGATACTACTTAAATTGGCTTCCACAGCCGCGCCGTTTTGCATACGCTTTGCGGTAGTGGCCGCATCGTCGGCCAGGCCAAAGTCCCGCTCACAAGGGACAGGCATTACAGGGCATTACAGGGGAGGAACACCATGAAGCGAAGAACCGTACTTGCGGGCCTTGGTGCGACGGCGGCTGCCGGCGCGCTCGGCATGCCATCGATCCTCAGGGCACAGACGCCCGTCACGCTCAACGGAGCCGTGCAGTTCAACGACGATCACGCCTTCACGAAGGCGCTGACCCGGTTCGAAGAGCTGGTGAAGAAATATTACGGCAAGCCCGTCAACTTCACGCTGCACAAAATTCATCGCTCGGCCTCGAAAAGCAGTATTTCGAGTACATGTCGCAGGGCAAGGCGGTTGATTACGGCATTGTCTCGCCGGCCCACATGTCGACCTTCGCCAAGGCGGCGCCGTTCATCGATGCGCCCTTCGTGTTCAAGGGCATCGAGCACATGAACAAGGTCGTCGAAAAGAACATCCTGGCGCCGGTCGCCGATGAAATCGCCACCAAGGCCGAGGTCGTTCTGATTGGTTATGCAGGCGGCATCCGCAATATCTTCGCCAACAAGCCGCTCAAGAACCTCGCCGATCTCAAGGGTCTCAAGGTGCGCGTGCAGGGCGCTCCGATCTGGTCGAAGACGTTTGCCGCCGTCGGCATGAGCCCGACCGTGATCGCCTACAATGAAGTCTACAACGCCATCCAGAACGGCGTGATCTCGGCCGGCGAAAACGAGGCGGCCGGCGTCGAGGCGATGAAGTTCTACGAAGTAGCGCCCCACCTCAACCTGACGCAGCACGCGGTATCGATCCGGCCGATCTGCTTCTCGGTGAAAACGCTGAAGACCCTGCCCAAGGATTTGCAGGACGCGATCATGAAGGCTGGCAAGGAAGCCGGGGATTACGGCCGTCAACTGGAGTCGAGCGAGGAAGTCGTCAAGCTCGACACGCTGGAGAAGGCCGGCAAGCTCAAGCGCGTTCCGTTCGAGGAGCGTGACGCCATGAAGAAACTCGCCGATCCAGTGATGGCCACCTATGCCAAGGAAATCGGCGCCGAGGGCATCTTCGAGAAGATCAACGTCGCGTAGGATTGTCACACCGACCGACAGGACATCGGGGCAAGCCTTGCGGCTTGCCCCGTCGACGATCGCTATTCCTCCGGAGCCACAATGACTGAAATGTCGATGCCGCCGAACCCGTCGCTATGGCGCCGAGCGACGGCGGCCTATGCAAAATTGCTGGAAGTCCTGCTCGCCGCCTGCGTCGGCATTCTGGTCATTCCGGTCACGCTGCAAATCATCTCGCGCTACACGCCGTTCATTCCGTCCTACATCTGGACCGAGGAGATGGCGCGCTTCCTGTTCATCTGGACGATCATGATCGGTGCCATGGTCGGCGTGCGCGAGGCGCAGCATTTCGAGGTCGACGTGTGGCCCGAGCTGTCGCGACGAGGCGAAGCTGCGGTGCGGATCCTCGCGCGGCTCGGCATCCTGGCGATGGCCCTGGTGTTTGTGTGGGCCGGGCTCGAATTCACGCGGTTCGCCTGGAACCGAACGTCGGAACTGGCGGATCTGCCACTCTGGATGATCCACGTCGCGTGGCCGGCTGCCGGTGTGACGTGGATCGTGTTTGCGGGTGAGCAGATCGTCGACGAGACGCGGATTTTGGTTGGGGCAAATCGATGAGCGGCAGTGTTCTTTCTGCCGGACAGGCCGCGATGGTCTTGTTCGGGGTCTTCGTCGGCCTGCTCATCATTCGCGTGCCGGTCGCCTTTGCGCTCGGCCTTGCCTGCGTGCCGATCCTTTGATCGAGCCGCGCCTGTCGATCATGACGCTCGCGCAGGAGACCTTCAACGCCTACAATTCGTTCATCCTGCTGGCAGTGCCGTTCTTCCTGCTGACCGCCAACCTGATGAGCATCGGCGGCATCACCGACCGGCTGGTCAAGCTGTCGCGCTCGATGGTCGGGCATTGGCCGGGATCGCTGGCGCAGATCAATGTCGTGCTGTCGGTGTTCTTTGCCGGCATCTCAGGCTCTTCCACCGCGGACGCGGCGAGCCAGTCCAAGATCTTCATCGACGCCCAGACCAAGGAGGGTTACGACCTCTCGTTCTCCATCGCCATCACCGCGGTCTCGGCCGTGCTCGCCGTCATCATCCCGCCCTCGATCCTGATGATCGTGTGGGGCGGGCTGATCTCGACCTCGATCGCCGCGATGTACCTCGCCGGTATCGTGCCGGGATTGCTGATTGCAGGCGCGCAGATGGCGACCGTGCATGTCTATGCCGTTCGCCGCGGCTATCCGACCTACCCGAAGGATAGCTGGCGGGACATGTGGTGGGCGATCTTGCGATCGATACCGGCGCTGACGACGCCGTTCATCATCGTCGGCGGCATTTTGCTGGGATGGTTTACCGCGACCGGATCCGCCTGCGTCGCGGTGCTCTATTCCGTTGCGCTGTCGACGTTCTTCTACCGTGAAACCGGCGCGCGCCAACTCTACAAGGCGTTGCTGGACACCGGACGTCTCGCCGGCGTCGCGCTGTTCTGCATCGGTACCGCGAGCGCCTTCGGCTGGCTATTGGCCTATTACAAGATTCCGCAGGAACTGCTGGCTAACGTCTCGACCTGGGGCATGGGCGCGATCGCAGCGGGCTTCTTCATCTCGTTCTGCTTTCTGGTGGTGGGCTGTTTCCTCGACGCCATTCCGGCGATCATCATCGTCGGCACTGTGCTGGAGCCTCTGGCGAAATCGGTCGACCTCCATCCGGTGCAGTTTGCGATCATCTCGATCGTGTCGCTGGCGTTCGGGCTGGTGACGCCGCCCTATGGCCTGTGTCTGCTGATTGCCTGTTCGATTGCGGGGGTGCGGCTGCGCTACGCGCTGAAGGACACGGTCATCATGCTGATACCGATGCTGCTGGTGCTGGCCGCACTGATCATCTGGCCGAGCGTTTCGCTGTTCCTGCCGCGTCTGATCGTGCCGGAGATGCTGAAGTGACCGGAGCACGACTCACTGAGTATGCAGCAAGCGAACCGCCGGTCAGTGCAATAGCCTGATATGACCGTTGTTTCGGTTTTGGCTTCCGCGGCGTATTTGGGATTGAACAAATCGAGCTACTGGTCTTGGATATTGGTCCAATTTGCTCGCCAAGGGAGGTAAAGCTAAAACGACGTTTCAGGAGATCATCCTTGACGCTGGACCGTAGCCGCCACGACAACACGAGTGAAGGGGGACGCGAATGCGGCACATTGGTTTGGCGGGCTTCCTGTTCGCTTTCTGGCTCGTGCTCTCCGGCCATTACACGCCGATGCTGGTGGCGGCGGGCGGGGTCAGTGCGGCGCTGTGCGTGCTCGCCATGATTCGCGTGCGTGTGGCCGATGCGGAAGGGCAGCCGTTCGAGCTGTTGTGGGGCGCTGTTACCTATTTTCCGTGGTTGATCCGCGAGATCGCCAAGTCGGCATGGGCCGTGACCAAGATCATCCTGCATCCGAGCCTGCCGATCTCGCCCACGATGACGGTCGTTCGGGCAAGCCAGAAGACCACGGCCGGTGTGGCAACCTATGCGAACTCGATCACGCTCACGCCCGGTACGATCACCGTCGGTGTGAACGGTAACGAGCTCACCGTTCATGCCCTCGTGATTGAGGGGGCTCTGGATCTCGAAAGTGGCGCGATGGACCGCCGCGTTCGCCAGTTCGAGGGTGCCGAGTGATGTTCGCTGCTGCTGCTGTCGCCGTTCTCGTCGCGCTTGCCCTCGCAATCGCGCGCGCCATCAAGGGGCCCACCGTGTTCGACCGCGTACTTGCCGGCAATTCGGTCGGTAACCTTGCAATCGTGCTGCTCGCCGTGGTTGGCTTCCTGACCGGGCGTCCGGAGTTCCTCGATATCGGGCTGACGTATGGGCTGCTCAATCTCATAGGTACTCTCGCCGTGTTGAAGTTCTTCCGCCACGGAGACCTTGCTTACGAGGCCGATGAGGAGCCGAGATCATGACGCTGGCCGTCGAGATCGCGAGCTGGGTGTTGATTCTTCTCGGTTCGTTCTTCACCATCGTAGGCGCTTTTGGGCTTTTGCGCATGCCGGAAGTCTTCACCCGCATGCATGCGGCAAGCGTCATCGACACGCTCGGCATCGGTTTTCTGATCCTCGGCATGTGCTTGCAGGCCGGCTTGGGCCTGGTGACACTGAAGCTCGTGTTTCTATTGGCCCTGTTCTTCTTTACTGGCCCGGTCGTGACGCACGCACTCGCGCAGGCGTGCCTGCAACAGGGCGTCAAGCCAGTGCTGGCGGAAGACCGCCGCAGCGTGGCTCGTGTTCAGTCTGTCAATGCGGATGATGGGAGGCAGCCATTATAACGCTGATCAACACCATGCTGCTGACGCTGCTTGCCGTGGTGACGATTGCCATCGTACGCCAGCGCAGCCTGTTCGGCGTCGTCATTCTCGCGAGCGTCTATAGCTTTCTGATGGCGAGTGTATTGATTGTGCTCGACGCTGTGGACGTAGCGATGACTGAGGCATCGGTCGGCGCAGGCGTCTCGACGGTGCTTTTGCTTGCGACTTTGCATTTGATCAAGACGACGGAGATACGCTCCATCCGGCCCCGTCTCCTGCCGTTGTCCATTTCGATCGGCACTGGTGCGATTCTCGTCTGGGGCACGCTCGTGCTGCCGCCGTTCGGCACGCCGGGAGCGGTGATCCACGAGCATGTGGCACCGCGCTATATCGCGGACAGCATCAAGGACACCAATGTTCCGAATGTCGTGACTTCGGTTCTGGCGGACTACCGCAGCTACGATACGCTCGGTGAGACGACCGTCATCTTCACCGCCGGCATTGGAGTCATGCTGCTGCTCCGTAGGGCACGACGGCGAGGTCGCCCCGACGCGGAGACCTCGCGATGAGCTTCGATCTGATACTCCGCGTCGGCACCAAGCTGATCTTGCCGTTCATTCTGCTGTTCGCCCTCTATGTTCAGTTCCATGGCGATTATGGCCCAGGCGGTGGTTTTCAAGCCGGCGTCATTGCCGCCAGCGCGATCATCCTGCTCGCAATCACTTTCGGTCTTGAGGCGGCGCATCGCATCGCACCTCAGTCGCTGGTGGAGCGCATGGTCCCGCTCGGTGTGCTGATCTATGCCGGCACCGGCGTCGCCGGGCTGCTGATGGGCAAGAACTATCTCGACTATTCCGTGCTTGCGCACGACGCGGCGCACGGGCACGAGCTCGGCATTTTTCTGGTCGAGGCCGGCGTCCTGATCACGGTCGCGGGTACCATGACCGCCTTGTTCTACGCCTTTGTCGAGCGGGGCCGCTGATGCAAACGCTCGCGACCGCCCTCGGTCATTACAACTACGCGATCACGATCTTCTTGATGATGGCTGGCCTCTACATCGTCGTCGTGCGCGGCAATATGGTGAAGAAGCTTGTCGGCCTGTCGATCTTCCAAACCTCGGTGTATCTCCTCTATGTCGAGCCGGGAAAGATCATCGGCGGGACGGCCCCCATCATCGATCCGGCATTCACCGTCTATTCAAATCCTCTTCCTCATGTTCTGATCCTGACCGCGATCGTCGTCGGCATGGCCACGCTCGCGCTCGGCCTCGCGCTGGTCGTCCGCATCAACGAGGCTTACGGCACGATCGAAGAGGACGAAATCTTCGAAAGGGACCGCGAGGCATGACCGCGGTCTGGGCGCATCTCCCCATATTGCAGGTGATCATTCCGCTGTTCGGCGCTTTGCTCGCCGGATTTTCGCGTCGCGCCGGTACGGCCTTCGCGCTGGCGCTGGCGGTGAGCTGGCTGATGCCGTTATGCGCCGGCGCAATGCTGTGGCAAGTTTTGGCGACCGGCCCAATCTCCTACCACCTCGGCAGCTGGGCCCCGCCATGGGGCATCGAGTACCGGGTCGATGTCCTCAGCGGATTTGTGCTGGTGCTGGTCTCGACGGTCGGGGCCGTGATCATGCCATTTGCACGGCGCTCGATCGCCTTCGAGATCGAGGAAGGGCAGAGGGCCTGGTTCTACTGCATGTATCTGCTGTGCCTCACAGGCTTGCTGGGGATCGTGGTGACCGGCGACGCCTTCAACGCTTTCGTCTTTCTCGAGATTTCGTCGTTGTCGACCTATGTGCTGATCGCGCTCGGTCGCGACCGGCGCGCGCTGCTCGCCGCGTTCCAGTACCTGATCATGGGTACGATCGGCGCGACCTTTTACGTTATCGGCGTGGGGTTGCTCTATCTGACGACCGGCAGTCTCAACATGGTCGATATTGCCACGCGCCTCGGCCCGGCCTGGGCCGACAACTCGCGTGCGATCGTAGCAGCGCTGGCCTTCGTGACGGTTGGCGTCAGCCTGAAGCTGGCTCTGTTCCCGCTGCACGTCTGGTTGCCGAACGCCTATGCCTACGCACCTTCGTGGGCGACCGCCTTCCTGTCTGCTACAGCCACCAAGGTCGCGATCTATCTCCTGGTGCGTTTTTCTTCTCGATCTTCGGTGTCGCGATAGACTTCCGCGCGCTGCCGGTCGCGGCGATCATCGTCGCGCTGTCGGTCGCCGCGATGTTTGTCGCCTCCCTGATCGCGGTATTTCAATCCAATCTGAGCCGGATGCTGGCATATTCCTCGGTCGCGCAGATCGGCTACATCACGCTCGGCATCGGGCTCGTCAACCAGGCTGGGCTCACCGGCGGGCTCGTACATATCGTCAATCACGCATTGATGAAGGCGGCCTTGTTTCTGGCGGTTGGAGCGATCTTCTTCCGCGTCCGCACCGTGAAAGTTTCGGAACTCGCGGGCATCGGCCGCAAGATGCCGATTACCATGGCGGCGTTCACGGTGGCCTGTTTTGGTCTTGTCGGCACACCCGGTACGTCGGGCTTCATCTCCAAATGGTATCTGGCGCTTGGTGCGCTCGAGAATGGTTGGTGGTTGTTGGTCTTCCTTATCGTGGCAAGCTCGCTGATCGCGCTGGTCTATGTGGGCCGTGTGCTCGAGGTCGCTTGGCTGCGTGAACCGTCGGCGGCGGTTGCTGATGCGAGCGACCCGCCGCTCTCCATGCTGCTGCCGCTGATCCTTTTGGCGGCTGCGACAATTTATTTCGGTTTCGATACCGAATTGACCGCGGAATCGCCAGTACGGCAGCCAAGGGCCTGCTAGGGGGCTGCGATGACCGCGGCCCTTTCGTCCGAAACCATCCTCGCTCTCGCCCTGCTGACGCCGTTCGCCGGTGCGCTGATCCTTCCGCTGTT
The DNA here is from genome assembly GCA_044772375.2 of Bradyrhizobium sp. RDT10. GTDB lineage: Bacteria > Pseudomonadota > Alphaproteobacteria > Rhizobiales > Xanthobacteraceae > Bradyrhizobium. The sequence goes on along the minus strand of CP187939.1, from coordinate 4,483,769 downwards.
TCACAAGCTGCCGAACCTGCGCGAAGCGGTGACGCTGGTGACCGCGGCGGCGCTGTGCCTCATCGTGATCCGCCTGCTTGGACCGGTCCTGAACGGGGCCCAGCCGGAACTCAGCGTTATCGACGTCGTCCCCGGGCTTACGATCGCCTTCGAGGTCGAACCGCTCGGTATGCTGTTCGCGCTCGTCGCCTCCTCACTGTGGATCGTCAACTCGCTCTACTCGATCGGCTACATGCGCGCCAACGACGAGCCGCGCCAGACGACATTTTACGTCTGTTTCGCCGTCGCGCTCGGCAGCACGATCGGGATCGCATTCGCCAAGAACCTGTTCACGCTATTTCTGTTCTATGAGGCATTGACGCTCTCGACCTATCCGCTGGTCACCCATAGGCAGAATGAAGAAGCCATTCGCGCCGGCCGCACTTATCTCGTGCTCCTGCTCGGCACATCGCTCCTGCTGTTTCTGCCAGCGATCATCGCCACCTGGGCTCTCGCCGGTACGCTTGATTTCAGGCCCGGCGGCATTTTACCGGCTGATGTCGGCGCGCCCGTCGTCACCGCCCTGCTGTTGCTCTACGTGTTCGGCATCGGCAAGGCGGCGGTGATGCCGCTGCATCGCTGGCTGCCGGCCGCTATGGTGGCACCGACGCCGGTCAGCGCATTGCTGCACGCGGTGGCCGTGGTCAAGGCGGGCGTATTCTCTATTCTGAAAGTGGCGGTGCTGGTGTTCGGCGTCGACACTCTCACTTCCGCAGGGCAATCCGCCTGGCTTACGGTCGTTGCGGGCACGACAATCCTGGTGGCATCCGTCATCGCTCTCAAACAGGATAATCTCAAACGCCGGCTTGCCTATTCGACCATCTCGCAACTGTCTTATGTCGTGCTTGGGATCGCTATCCTGGCGCCAATCTCAGTTGTTGGCGCCGCGATGCATATCGCCGCGCACGCTTTCAGCAAGATCACCTTGTTCTTCGCAGCCGGCTCGATCTATACCGCGACGCATCTGACGGAGGTGAGCCAGCTCGACGGTATCGGCCGGCGTATGCCCTGGACGATGGGCGCGTTTACGATCGGCGCGCTCGGCATGATCGGCGTTCCCCACGGCCGGCTTTCTCGGCAAATGGTTCATCCTGAGCGGGGCGATGCAGACCGCCAACTGGCTGGCGGTAGCGGTCATTTTCGTCAGCACGTTGCTCAATGCAGGCTATTTCCTGCCCATCGTATACCGCGCATTCTTCCGCGAGTCCGCCGACGACGGACATGTGCACAAGTCCGGCGAGGCGCCCTGGCCGATCGTGGTCGCGCTCACTGCGACGGCGACTGGGACGGTGCTGATGTTCTTCTTTCCCGATGTTCCCTTTGCGCTGGCGAAACTGATGAGCGGGCGGTGATGGCATGAATGATCATTGGCTGGTGCGCCCAAGCACGATCAGGCTGCTCTGGATTATCTTCGCCGTCGTACTGGCGGCGACGGTGATGATGGACCTCGTCATCGAGCACCATCCCTATTTCGGGCTCGACGGGACATTCGGATTCGGGGCCTGGTTCGGGTTCGTGAGCTGCGTCGCAATGATCGTGTTCGCCAAGGCCCTCGGCGCCATCCTGAAGCGACCGGATACGTACTATGACAGCTAGCGTCATCATCCCGCCGGCGATTGGGCTGATCCTCGGCGGCCTGATTTTGCCGATGCTGCAAGTCAGGTTGCGCTGGCTCGCGGTTCTCGTCCTGCCGCTGGTTACGTTGTACTTAGTCTGGCAAGTGCCCGACGGCGTGTCGCTGCAGGCGTCGTTCCTGGGATACGAGCTCGCACTGGTCAAGGGCGATGCACTTTCCCGCTTGTTTGCAACCGTGTTTGCGGTCATGGCGTTTGCCGGCGGCCTGTTCGCGCTCAATCAGAACCGGGTGGTGGAGCTTGCCGCAGCCTTCTGTTACGCTGGCAGCGCCGTCGGCGTCGTCTTCGCTGGCGACCTGCTCACGGTTTTCATCTTCTGGGAACTGATGGCGATTGCTTCCACGCTGGTGGTGTGGAGCGCAGGCCCCTCGGCACGTGGGGCAGGATTGCGATATGCAGCGATCCATCTCCTCGGCGGCGTCCTCCTCATGGCGGGCATTGCCGGCGAAATCGCCACCAACGGCTCGGCCGGCTTCAGTAAAATGGCGCTCGACACGCTGCCGCGCTGGCTGATCCTGGCGGGCTTTCTCGTCAATGCTGGCGCGCCGCCGCTTTCGGCCTGGCTGCCGGACGCCTATCCCGAAAGCTCGTGGAGCGGCATGGTTTTCCTGTCGGCGTTCACCACCAAGACCGCGGTCTATGTCCTGCTGCGCGGCTTCCCGGGCACCGAGCTGTTGATCTATGTCGGGCTGTTCATGGTGTTCTACGGGATCGTCTACGCGATTCTCGAAAACGATATGCGCCGCATCCTGGCCTACAGCATCGTCAACCAGGTCGGATTCATGGTGGCGGGCATCGGCATCGGCACCGAAATGGCGCTCAATGGCGCCGCCGCTCACGCCTTCACCCATATCATCTACAAGGCGTTGCTGCTGATGTCCGCCGGCTCGGTCCTCTACATGACCGGCAAGCGCAAATGCACCGATCTCGGCGGATTGTTCAGGACCATGCCGATCACGACCGTCTGCGGCATCGTCGGCGCGCTCTCGATCTCCTCATTCCCGCTGACGTCCGGGTTCGTATCGAAATCGATGATCTCGGAAGCGGCGGGCATGCAACACCTCGAATGGGTGTGGTATCTGCTTGCGGCCGCCTCGGCGGGTGTGTTCCTTCACGCCGGTATCAAGTTTCCCTGGTTCGTTTTCTTTCAGAAGGATTCCGGCCTGCGGCCGGAAGATCCACCGTGGAACATGCGAGCCGCAATGATCTTCTTCGCCGTGCTCTGTATTGGGATTGGCGTGCTGCCGGGGCCGCTGTATGCCCTGCTGCCCTACAAGGTCGACTTTGTTCCCTACACGGCGAGCCACGTGGTCTTCTATCTGCAATTGCTGCTGTTCTCCGGCCTTGCCTTCTTTCTGATGCTCGGCTGGCTCAAGCGGACGATGACGATAACGCTCGATGTGGACTGGCTCTACCGCCGGCTTGGCCGCGCGCTGGCCCGGCACCTCGATCGTTCGGTAACAGCCGCATGGAATGGTTGCGTTGACACCGCGATGCGCGGCGCGCGGGGCATCCCGGAAGGTCTCCAGCAATATATCGGCCCCGAGGGCGTTCTTGCCCGCACCTGGCCTACCGGCGTGATGGCGTTCTGGGTGACCATCATGCTGGCCGCCTATCTGATCCTGTCGTATCTGTGAGCGCGAAGTCGATGACCCACCGCGCGTCGCCGTGACAGTCTCCTAGAGTTCATGCGCCTCCGAGATGGTCTTGACCATGCGACGAGGTGCCTCGCGGCTCCATAAAGCAAGACCTAGCCGTCGTTGTTGAGCGCGCAGCTCACCGTATAGACCACACCGCGTGGCAGGAAATCGACGGTTGCTTCGCCGCCGAGCTGGTCGCGTGCGCTGCGCTCGATCAGCCGCGAGCCGAAGCCGCGCTGCACCGGCGCCGTGACGGGCGGGCCGCCGGCTTCGGTCCAGATCAGCCGCAATTTGCGCCCGTCGCTTTCTTCGAGAATCTCCCAGTCCACCGCGACGGTGCCGGTGTCGTTCGATAACGCGCCGTATTTGGCGGCATTGGTTGCGATCTCATGCACGATCATCGACAGCACCACGGCGAGCCGCGGCGATAGAGGAACCTGCGGTCCGAACATCCGCGCCCGTTCCGGATTGTTGAGCAGATAGGGCTGCAGCACCCGCGCAATCACTTCCCGCAGCTCCGCGCCCTGCCACTTCTCCTGGCTCAGAAGGTTATGCGCCTCCGCCAGCGCGCCGAGCCTGCCCTCGAACTTCTCGCGCTCCGCCCGGCTCGCGCTGCGGAACGTCTGGGTGGCGATCGACTGCAGGACCGCGAGCGTATTCTTGACGCGATGGTTGAGCTCCTCGATCAGGAGATTGTGGAGCATCTCGCCGCGGGCGATCTGGGTTGCCATCCGCACCGCAAAGGCGAGGCCGACCATCAGGAGAACGGCGCCCATCACGCTTGTTATCGCGAGGTTGCGCCACAGCGGCGCGACCAGCGAACCTCGGCGACGCCGGCGGCAACCGTCCAGCCGGTGAGCGAGGAGCGGGCAAAGCTCGTAATCAGCGGCACGCCCTCGAGCGATATCGTCGGCACGGTGGCTTCGGGGTTTTGGAACATCGCCGCATAGAGCGAGGGCGATGCACGCTTGCCGATGGTCTCCTGCGGGTTCGGTACGCGCGCGAAATTGGTGCCTTCGCCGTCGAAGATCGAGATCGTCCAGTCCTTGCTGGGGCGTTGCTGCTCGACCATGGCCTGGAAGATTTCGATCGGCGGACTGAAGGAGATGTCGTAAAGCACCTCGTTGTCGCGAATGACAGGTACTTCGACCGTCACGATCAGCCGTTTCTTCACCGACCCGAAGAACAGGTTGGAATAGACCGGCCTCTTTTCCGCAAAAACCTTCTCGACCAGGCCGAGGTTGTTGCGAAGCGGCAGGCTTGTGGTGTCCGATGTGAGCGAGGAGAACAACTGGCGGCCTTCGCGGTCCGCCACCAGCACGACGCCGCCTTCGCCATACTGGTCGAGGAAGCCCTGTGCGATGCGGCGGAATCCCTCGAAATCTCCGTCGCGCACTGCATTTGTCAGCGACAGCACCTGAAGCGCGCCGGTGATCCGCTGCATCTCCGAGTCGAGCACGAGGCGAATGCTGCGCACGGTTTCGAGCACCCGTTGGGTCGCATTCTGCCGGTCCTGTTTGTAATTGTTGTAGACGAGGCCGCCCGCGAAAATAATCAGCGGCAGCGTGGTTCCCGCGATCAGAAGGGCGAGACGCACTGGCAATGAAGGTTTCGGCAACGCAAGCCCCGGGTCGACGCCAATCGGGCGAAGCATAGGAGAAGCCGCCGAATTTCGCCAAGGATATTAGAGGGATGTAAACCCGCTCTCGACAAGCGCCGGGTTCCGGGGCGATCGCCTTCGCGCCGCGGAATCCCGGACTTTCCGGGTCTCAAAGATTGCTGTCGGTGATGGCGGCATACACCATGGTGCGCAGCTCGCGCCGCAAGGGATAGGCGCTCGACGGCAGCACCTGCGTCATGAAGATCGTGATCAGCTCTTCCGCCGGGTCGATGAAGAACGAGGTCGTCGCCGCGCCGCCCCAGCTGAACTCGCCCGGGCTGCCGGCAATCAGCGTCTGCGCCGGGTTCATGGTGACGGCGAAGCCGAGCCCGAAACCGATGCCATTATAGGCGGCTTCCGAGAACAACGAGCGCGACATCGCCGGCAGATCGACGCCGCCGGGCAGGTGGTTCGACGTCATCAGCTTCAAGGTCTTCGGGCCCAGCAGGCGAATGCCGCCGAGCTCGCCGCCATCGAGCAGCGCCCGGCAGAAGGTGAGATAATCGGCCGCGGTCGAGCACAGGCCGCCGCCGCCGGAGATGAAGGAGGGCGGCTCCAGGAATGAGCTTGTCGCCGGATCGTCCTGCAGCGTCAGCGTACCCTTGCGCTCCGCGGCGAGCGGGTTGAAGCCGCCTTGCGGATCGGCCGAATAACACGCCGCGAAACGATGCGCCTTGTCCTTTGGCACGAAGAAATCGGTGTCGTTCATGCCGAGTGGATCCAGGATCCGCTCCTTCAGGAACTGCTCGAACGGCTTGCCGCTGATCAGGCCGATGAGATAGCCGATCACGTCGGTGGCGACGGAGTAGTTCCAGGCCTCGCCCGGCGAAAACTCCAGCGGGATTTTTGCGAGGTCGTTGATCATGCCTTGCAGCGTGCCGGCCTTGACGACCTCGCCGATCTTGTTCTCGCGATAGACGGCATCGACATTGCCGCGCTGCTGGAAGCCATACGTCAGGCCCGAGGTGTGACGCAGCAGATCCACGATCAGCATCGGCCGCGCCGGCGGGCGGGTCAGGAAGGCCGGGTGCGTACCGGCCACGAACACGCCGAGGTTCTTCCATTCCGGAATGTATTTGTGCACAGGCTCGTCGAGCGCGACGCGGCCTTCCTCGACCAGCATCATGAAGGCTATGCTCGTGAGCGGCTTGGTCATCGAATAGATGCGGAAGATCGTGTCGTCCTTGACCGGCACCTTGCGCTCGACGTCAGCGAAGCCCTGAACGCTCGAATGCACGACCTTGCCGCGGCGGTAGACCAGGAGCTGGGTCCCCGGGAAGCGACCGGCGTCGACATAGCGCTGCTTCAGGTGATCCTCGAGGCGGTCCAGCGCCGCCTTGGACATTCCGGCGGATTCGGGCGAGGTGGGAGCTAACATCGGCACTGATCTCCGGCTGGCTAATGCGGCCTTGATAGCCCAAAGTGTACTCCGTTCCAACCGGCCATGCTTATCCGGGCCGGAACGGTGGTATAGGCTTGCGCCAGCCATCGCGTACCCCGCAGGACAGCCAAAATGCCTCAATTCAACGAGACCGAACTGACCGCCGCCGTGATCCGCAGCTTCGACGATACGCCGGATCTGCGCGCCAAATTCCTGCTGCAGGAACTGGTGAAATCGCTGCACGACTATGTCCGCAGGACCGATCTCACTTTCGAGGAATGGGAATATGCGATCGATTTCCTGACCCGAACCGGCCAGAAATGCACCCCGATCCGTCAAGAGTTCATTTTGCTCTCCGATGTGCTCGGCGTGTCGATGCTGGTCGATGCCGTCAACCACCGGGAGCGTGAGGGCGCGACCGAGACCACGGTGCTCGGCCCGTTCTATGTCGGCGAGCACAAGGTGACGCCGCATGGCACCGATATCTCGGCCACGCTGCCGGGCGAGCGGATGTTCGTGCAGAGCCGCGTCACCGACCTCGCGGGCAAGCCGCTGGCAGGCGTGCCGGTGGACATCTGGCACGCCGACGATGAGGGCTTTATGACTCCCAGAAGCCGACCTATGCGACGCAGGGGCCATCGTCGCGGGCGCGCTTCATCACCGACGCCGACGGACGGTTCTTCTTCCGCACCATCCTGCCGTGCAGCTATCCCATTCCGACCGACGGACCGGTCGGCGAGATGATCGTGCAGACCCGCCGTCACGCGATGCGGCCGGCCCATGTGCATTTCCTGGTCGACGCGCCCGGCTACCAGCCGTTGATCACGCATGTGTTCATGGATGGCGACAAATATCTCGATTCCTGATGTGGTGTTCGGGGTCAAGGACGAGCTTGTCGCCAAGATCGAAAAGCGGACCGATCCAACGATGCCGGACGGCAAGCCGGCGGCCACGCCGTGGCATCTCATGACCTACGAATTCCGGATGAAGCCGGGCGAGGAAGCGCGCCGAAACCGATGATGGCGAAGGCCTCCGAGGACGCTTAACTACGCCATGCTCAAATCTTGTGCGCCGCACAAGATTTGAGCGAATCGCAAATTTGAAAAGCTGTGACTGGTTCCTGACCGCCGCCGCTTTTTGCGGCAATCATCCGACAACATACTGATATCAGTAAGTTTTTGCACTGCACGAGGCTTGGCACGAAGCTTGAATAGCTAGTGCTGACGCCATTGATGCCGTCCCTTGAGACCACTCATCCGAATTGTGACGCCGCCATTCCGGGGCCTCCCTGGAACGCGCCCTTCTGCGCCTCGCGCGGTGACACCAAACGGACGGCCCCGTTTCAAACGCACCTGACCAGAGCAGCAAAGGACAGCGATACCCATGACGAAGCCTACCCATCAGACCTCACGCCGCGGTTTCAGCCGCCGCCAGCTCCTGAAGGCAACTGGCGGCGCGGCAGCATTGCTCGCCGCCGCCAAGCTGAACTTCCCCGCCGGCGCTTTCGCGCAAGGCGCGGGCCCTGAGGTGAAGGCGGCCAAGCTCGGCTTCATCGCGCTCAGCGATGCCGGTCCGTTGTTCGTCGCCAAGGACAAGGGCCTGTTCGCCAAATACGGCATGCCTGACGTCGAGGTGCAGAAGCAGGCGTCGTGGGGCACCACGCGCGATAACCTCGTGCTCGGCTCCGAGGGTAACGGCATCGACGGCGCGCATATTCTGACGCCGATGCCTTACCTGATCTCGGCCGGCAAGGTGACGCAGAACAATCAGCCGACGCCGATGTACATCCTGGCGCGGCTCAATCTCGACAGCCAGTGCATCTCCGTTTCCAACGAATATGCCGACCTCAAGCTCGGCGTCGACACCGCGCCGTTCAAGGCAGCGCTGGAGAAGAAGAAGGCCTCCGGCAAGGCAATCAAGGCTGCCATGACATTCCCGGGCGGCACCCACGATCTGTGGCTCCGCTATTGGCTGGCGGCCGGCGGCATCGATCCGGACAAGGATATCGAAACCATCGTGGTGCCGCCGCCGCAAATGGTCGCGAACATGAAGGTCGGCACCATGGATTGCTTCTGCGTTGGCGAGCCGTGGAACCTGCAGTTGATCAATCAGAAGATCGGCTACACCGCCGTCAACACCGGCGAAATCTGGGCCAAGCATCCCGAGAAGTCATTGGGCATGCGCGCTGCCTGGGTCGACAAATATCCGAAGGCTGCCCAGGCGATCCTGATGGCTGTCATGGAGGCGCAGCAATGGGCCGACAAGGCCGAGAACAAGAAAGAGCTCGCGACCATCATGGGCAAGCGGCAATGGATGAATTGCCCGGTCGAGGACGTCTACGATCGTTCGGCAGGCAAGTTCGATTACGGCATTCCCGGCAAGGTCGTCGAGAACTCGCCGCACATTATGAAATACTGGCGCGATCATGCGTCCTATCCGTTCCAGAGCCATGATCTCTGGTTCCTCACCGAGGATATCCGCTGGGGCAAGTATGAAGCGGGCTTCGACACCAAGGCGCTGATCGCCAAGGTGAATCGCCAGGATCTCTGGAAAGAGGCCGCCAAGACGATGGGCGCCGCCGCTGCCGACATCCCGGCCTCGACCTCGCGCGGCAAGGAAACCTTCTTCGACGGCAAGGTGTTCGATCCGGAGAATCCGTCGGCCTATCTGAAGTCGCTATCGATCAAGCGTGTTGAGGTCTGATCCGAACCGGGCCGCGCGCCGGCGCGGGCGGCCCGCTCATTGAAACGCGGAGATATAATTTCAATGTCGATGCCTGCGATCAAAGCCGAGGCCACCGCTGTGGCCATTCCTGCCACCTCGTCGCCGAATCCAGCGGCGCCGGTCGTGACGATGACGCCGAAGCAGGCGCCGCGTGCCGATAAATACATCAAGATGGCGAAGGAGACCGCGGCGCGCGTCGTGCCGCCGCTGGTCGTGCTCGCCCTCCTGATGCTGTTCTGGGAGCTGGTCTGCCGCCGCACCGGCTCGACGCTTCCGCCGCCATCGCGCGTCTTCGCGGACACCAAGGAACTGATTTTCGATCCGTTCTTCGATAATGGCGGCATCGACAAGGGCCTGTTCTGGCACTTGTCCGCCTCACTTCAGCGCGTCGCGTATGGTTATTCGATTGCCGCCATCGTCGGCATCGCGCTCGGCACACTGGTCGGGCAATCGGTGTGGGCGATGCGCGGGCTCGATCCGCTGTTTCAGGTGCTTCGCACCATCCCGCCGCTGGCATGGCTGCCGCTGTCGCTCGCCGCGTTCCGCGATGGCCAGCCCTCGGCGATCTTCGTCATCTTCATCACCTCGGTCTGGCCGATCATCATCAATACCGCCGTCGGCATCCGCAACATCCGCAGGACTATCGCAACGTGGCCGCGGTGGTGCAGCTCAACCCGCTGGAGTTTTCTGGAAGATCATGATCCCGGCGGCGGCGCCCTACATCTTCACGGGCCTGCGCATCGGCATCGGCCTGTCGTGGCTGGCGATCGTAGCAGCAGAGATGCTGATCGGCGGCGTCGGCATCGGCTTCTTCATCTGGGACGCCTGGAATTCTTCGCACATCAGCGAAATCATCCTGGCGCTGTTCTATGTCGGCATCATCGGCTTCGTGCTCGATCGCATGATCGCGGGACTGGCGAAGTTCGTGACCCACGGTACCGCGGCGAATTGAAGGGAAAACATGTCATGCAGGCCTATCTGAAGCTCGACCACATCGACAAGACCTTCACCCGCGGCAGTGCCACAACTGAGGTGCTGAAGGACATCAGCCTGACGATCGAGAAGGGCGAATACGTCTCGATCATCGGCCATTCCGGCTGCGGCAAGTCAACGTTGCTCAACATCGTTGCCGGCCTCACCGACACCACCCAGGGCTGCGTGCTGCTGGAGAACCGCGAGGTCAATTCGCCGGGACCGGATCGCGCGGTGGTGTTCCAGAACCACAGCCTGCTGCCCTGGCTGACGGTCTATGAGAACGTCCGGCTCGGCGTCGACAAGGTGTTCTCATCGAGCAAGACCCGCGCCGAGCGCGACGCCTGGACCATGCACAATCTCAACCTGGTGCAGATGGCTCACGCCAAGGACAAGCGTCCGTCGGAAATTTCCGGCGGCATGAAGCAACGCGTCGGCATTGCGCGTGCGCTGGCGATGGAGCCAGAGGTGCTGCTGCTGGATGAGCCGTTCGGCGCGCTCGACGCGCTGACGCGTGCGCATCTGCAGGACTCGGTGATGGCGCTGCACCAGAAGCTCGGCAACACCATCCTGATGATCACCCACGACGTCGACGAGGCCGTGCTGCTGTCGGACCGCATCGTGATGATGACCAACGGTCCGAGCGCACGGATCGGCGAAGTGCTGGAAGTGCCGCTGGCGCGCCCGCGCAAGCGGCTCGAGCTCGCGACCAACCCCGGTTACCTCAAGTGCCGGCAGCGCGTGCTCGAATTCCTCTACGAGCGGCATCGCTTCGTCGAGGCGGCCTAATCTTGACCGCCGCGTCCCATCAGGGACGGGGTGGAAGAAGCGGGAAGAGCCATGAGCGAGCCGCTGGTCATCGTCGGCAATGGAATGGCCGCCGCCCGTCTGGTCGACGAATTGGCCAAGGTGGCACTGGGCCGCTACGCCATTGCCGTAATCGGCGACGAGCCGCGGCTCGCCTATAATCGCGTGCTGCTGTCGTCGGTGCTCGCCGGCGAGACCGCCTCGCAGGACATCGAGCTCCGGCCCGCGACATGGTGGCGCGACCGCGGGGTCACCTTGAAATATGGCTGCACGGCCACCGAGATCGATGTCGGCCGCCGCGAACTCAAGATCGAGAATGACGAGAGCGTTCCGTTTTCGAAACTGGTTCTGACCATAGGCTCGTCGCCGCTGCGGCTCAACGTGCCGGGCGCCGACCTCGCCGGCGTGCATACGTTCCGCGATAGCCGGGACGTCGATTTGCTGTTGACGCTGGCGGCTCAGAAGATGCGCGTGGTTGTGGTTGGCGGCGGATTGCTCGGCCTCGAAGCGGCTTATGGGCTCGCCAAGGCCGGCGCGCCGGTGACGCTGGTGCATCTGATGGACCGCCTGATGGAGCGCCAGCTCGATGCGCCCGCGGCCGAGCTTTGAAATCCCTCGTCGAGCGCAAGGGGATCGAAGTCCTGCTCAATGCCAACACCGCGCGCATCCATGGCGAGACGCGTGTCGAAGGCGTCGAACTGGCGGATGGCCGCCGGATCGAGGCCGATGCGGTGATCTTTGCCGCCGGCATTCGGCCGAACATTGCGCTGGCGAAAGGCGCCGGCATTGCCGTCAACCGCGGCATCGTGGTCGACGACCATCTGCAGACCGCCGCGCCCGAAATATTTGCGATCGGCGAATGCGCCGAGCATCGTGGTATCTGCTACGGGCTGGTCGAGCCCGCCTATGAGCAGGCGCGGGTGCTGGCGCGGCATCTCGCGGGCCGCGAAGCCTCCTACGTGGGCAGCGTCGTCGCGACCAACCTGAAAGTCTCCGGCGTCAGCGTGTTTTCGGCAGGCGATTTCATGGGCGGTGCCGGCAGCGAGAACATCGTTCTCTCTGACATCAATCATGGCACCTACAAGAAGCTTGTGATCGCGGACGGGCGATTGACCGGCGCGGTCCTGATCGGCGATGTCGGCGACGCGCTCTGGTATCTCGAACTGATCCGCACGCGGCAGCCGACCCAAAGAATTCGCGCCGACATGATGTTCGGCCGCTCGCTCGCGATCCGTTCGGAAGCTGCATGATCCGGTTGCTGCCATGACTGCCATCGATCCCGACTTGCGCGCTATCAGCACCACCTGCGCCTATTGCGGCGTCGGCTGCGGCATTCTGGCGACGCCGGACGGGCGGGGCGGGGCGGCGATATCGGGCGACCCCGAGCATCCCGCCAATTTCGGCCGCCTGTGCTCGAAGGGATCGGCGCTCGGCGAGACGCTCGGCCTGACCAACCGGTTGCTCTATCCGATGATCCGCTGCGGCAAGGGGACCATGGAGCGGGTGGCCTGGAGCGACGCGCTCGACCATGTCGCGCATCGTTTTCAGCACATCATCGCGCGCGACGGCCCCGGCGCGGTCGCATTCTATCTCTCCGGCCAGTTGCTGACGGAAGACTATTACGTCGCCAACAAGCTGATGAAGGGTTTCATCGGCAGCGCCAATGTCGACACCAATTCGCGGCTCTGCATGGCCTCTTCGGTTGCCGGCCACCGCCGCGCCTTCGGCGCCGACACGGTGCCGGGCTGCTATGAAGATCTCGACGAGGCGGATCTTTTGGTGCTGGTCGGCTCCAACGCCGCCTGGTGCCACCCGGTACTGTACCAGCGCATGCTTGCCAACAAGCAGCAGCGCGGCGCGCGGATGATCGTGATCGATCCGCGCCGGACCGATACCGTCGGCGAAGACGATTTGTTCCTCGGGTTGAAGCCGGGCACCGATACGGCGCTGTTCAGCGGGTTGCTGGTGCATCTTGCCGATAACGGCGCGCTCGATCCCGACTACATAGCACTCCACACCACCGGCTTCGACGACGCCATCGCCCGCGCGCGCGAGCGTCGCGGGCAGCGTCGGAGCCACTGCGCTGGCGACCGGTCTCGCCGAGCAGGACGTCGCGGCATTCTTCCAGATGTTCGCCAATACGGCGCGCGTGGTGACGCTGTATTCACAAGGCGTCAACCAGTCGGCGCAGGGCACCGACAAGGTCAACGCCATCCTCAATTGCCATCTCGCGACCGGGCGGATCGGCAAGCCGGGCGCATCGCCGTTCTCGCTGACCGGGCAGCCCAACGCGATGGGCGGACGCGAGGTCGGCGGGTTAGCCAATCAGCTCGCCGCCCACATGGGATTTACGCCGCCGGATATCGATCGCGTGCGCCGGTTCTGGAAGGCGCCGCGCATCGCCACCCATGAGGGGCTGAAGGCGGTCCAGATGTTCGAGGCGGTAGCGCGCGGCGAGATTAGGGCGTTGTGGGTGATGGGCACCAATCCGGCGGTGTCGCTGCCGAACGCCGACGGCGTTCGCGAGGCGCTGAAGAAGCTCGAACTGTTCGTGGTTTCCGAGAACGTGGTTTCCAACGACACGGTCGGCGTGGGCGCGCATGTGCTGCTGCCGGCGCAGGCCTGGGGCGAAAAATCCGGCACCGTGACCAATTCGGAACGTTGCATCTCGCGGCAGCGCGCGTTCCTTTCCTCGCCCGGTGAAGCCAAGCCCGATTGGTGGATCATGAGCGAGGTTGCCCGGCGCCTCGGTTTCGGCGCTGCGTTCGGCTTCAGCTCGGCGGCGGATATTTTCCGTGAGCACGCCGCGCTTTCAGCTTTCGAGAACGAGGGCGCGCGCGACTTCGACATCGGTGCGCTGCAGGCGCTGTCGGACCGCGATTTCGACGCGATGGCGCCGGTGCAGTGGCCGGTTCGGCAGGGCACTGAGCCGCAAGCGCGCTTCTTCGCCGAAGGCGGATTCTTCGCCAACGATTTCAAGGCTCGCTTTGTCGCGCCGGAAATTCCTGTGCTGCGCACCGAGACCACGGCGGCACGCCCGTTGCGGCTCAACACTGGCCGCATCAGAGACCAATGGCACACCATGACCCGGACGGGGATGAGCCCGCGGCTCGGCCAGCATTTGCCGGAGCCCTTCGTTGAGGTTCATCCCGACGATGCCTTGAAGTTTGGCGTCGCCGATGGCGACTTCGCACGCGTCACCACCGACTACGGGCAATGCACGCTTCGCGTCGTCGTCAGCGAACGCCAGCAGCGCGGCATGCTGTTCGCGCCGATCCACTGGAGCGAGGCCAACGCGACCAGCGCGCGTGTCGGTTCGCTGGTGGCTCCCGTCACCGATCCGTTCTCCGGCCAGCCCGAGAACAAGGCGACGCCGGCATCGATCGCGCCTTACGAATATGTATTCCGTGGCTTCGCGCTGTCGCGCAAGCCGCTGGCCTTGCCGGAGCACGCCTGGAGCGTCCACGTCGCCGTCAATGGCGGCTACGGCTATCTATTCGCCGACAATGCCGATCTTTCAGGCTGGCAGTCCTGGCTAAAGGCGATCGCCACCGATGACCTCGCCGAATACACGGACTTCGGCGGCGGCGTTTATCGCGCCGCATCCTTTGGCGGCGACTGCATCGACACCTGCCTGTTCATCGGCCCCGCCGGGGACGCCGGCGACTGGAATGTGGTCAAGGACCTGTTTGCGGCGGACGCGCTCGGCGCCGATCAGCGCCGTATGCTGCTGTCGGGCAAATCGGCCGACGGCCTTGCGAACGCCGGCCCGATCGTCTGCGCTTGCTTCGGCGTCGGCCGCAATACCATCTGCGACGCCATCGCGGGCGGCACGCGCTCGGCTGCGGACATCGGCGCCAAACTGAAAGCGGGCACCAATTGCGGCTCCTGCATTCCGGAGCTGAAGCGGCTGATCGCGCAGACCGGCACGAGCAATCCCGAGCAGCGCAAGCTCGCGGCGACGAATTAGAATAGTTCGCGGTCATTGCCTGCGACAAACGCGAAGCGTTTACGCAAGGGAGCCAAGCGACGCATGCCAAAACCGATGCGAATGACCCAAAGCAGAATTCGGCGCGGCTTACTCCCTGTCGAGCCGCGAGAACCGAAAATTACAATGGCTTGCTCCGCCAGCCAGCGTTTGCGTCCGTTCGAGGCGAATGCCTCGCGTAGCATAAGCCTCGAAATCGAGTCCGCAAATGTGTGACAGGATTTCTTGATCTCCATGTCGGCCGGCAAATTTGCAGAAGCCGCACGCCTTGTAGTTGATACCGAATTCAAATCTGTCGCCGGGGCCGGGCTCCACAAAATCGTAGACGAAATCTTCCGGGTATTCCTGGGCGTGGCTCTTTGCTGCCTGCTCGCGCAGAAGGGTACGATTTTCGGGAGACATAAATTGACGCCCCGACGCGAGCCGTTCGACCTCCGGCACTGTCAGCAGCTGAGCCTTGTAGGTTTCTCGCTCGATATCGCCGATCATGGGGAGTGCCACGCCATGCCGACGGAGCACGCGCCCGATTGCCATAAACCCCATCAAACGCATGAAGAAGTCGCTCATGCGATTAGCCGCGCCACCGACATAGGGCATTTGAGTGAGCACAATCTCGAACTCGTCCATTACCTCACGCCTGAGCCTGTCCATTTCGGCGAACTGCGCGCGTTCGCGCAACATCGGCTCGGCAAGATCGAGGCGCTGGAGCATGGCGGCCTCCATTGCGTCGCGATGGGTCAGATAAAAGGGATGAATTTCAGCCATAAGATTTCCTTACCCCTGATGCCCGGTACGCCTTTCATTCCGCAGCGATCGCCTCGATCTCCAGAAGCCATTTTCCGTCGACGGTTTCAGCAATCATCACCGTCGATGCGGGCTCATGTCCTGCAGCATCTTGCGGCGAACCGCGCGGTTGGCCGTGACCTGGCTTCGATCAGTCAGGAACGTATTGATCTTGACGAGATGCTCGACGCCGAGGTCGGCGGCGGCGAGCACCTCGATGACGTTGCGCCAGGCTTGCTCGCATTGCGCCTCGAAACCTTCGGGCACACTACCATCGGGTTTTTCCGGCACCTGGCCGCTGACGAACAGCAGCCGGCGATGCTGGCCAAGTTCCAGCCCCATGCTGTAGCCACTGGAGGGCGCGTGGACGCTTGCGGGATTATGGGTGACGATTTGAGCCATGTCAGATTGTCTCCTGTTGGATGAACTCCAGAGCCAGACCATGCGTCGCCGCGGGCGGAATCAGCAGCACGGGGCCGACAACGTCGAAGCCGACGCCGTTGTTCTTCAGTACTCGCTTGGTCGCATCCAGATCGGCGACCGCCAGACGCACTGCGCAAAAGCGCGGCGAAGCATCGACAGCCAGGCCCGGCAGCCGGCGCGCCAGCTCGGATGGGCCGAGCACGGTGATCCGATCGCGGTTTTCGCCGACTGTCAGCCGCCCGGGCGCAAGCTCGGCTGTGCTTCCGTTAGGCGCTCGAGGAAGCCGCGGTGCTCCGCCGGCTCCGGCGCCGACATCACGACCTCGATCACGCGCAATGCGCCGTTCGGATGGTGCTGATATTCGCGCTTCCAGAACAGCTCCGGCGGATGACGCTGCTGGCAAGTGAAGAAGGCGATCCCGGGCATGGCGGGATCGGTGGCGAAGGCCAGCGAAAACTCAAGACGAGCGATGCCTCCGTCCGGAAGCACCTTGTCACGGCCGAAATCAAACGGCGCATAGGCGCCGATGTGATGGGCCTAAAGCGCGCCGCATCGGCATGGGCGTCGGTACTGTGCAAAGCCAGCATCGACATTCCCTCAGCGGCGGCAAGGAAATCCCGGTTGTGGGCGCCGAAGCTGAACCGGCCGGGCGCGGCCGGCGGCACTGCCGCGCTATCGGTGACGGCCAGCAACTCCAGAAAATTGTTCCCGAACGTCGCCAGGCGGTTGCTGGTTCCGAACGGATGCACGCCGGTCGGCGTGAGGTTAAAACCGAGCGTCTGCCAATCCAGCGCGGCCCGCGCCAGATCGCGGACACAGATGACGAGATGATCGATTCGGCGGGGCATGGAATCTCCGGCTGCTGAGGACCGACCGTAACCGGCGGCATCACGGCGGCGCAAAGCATTGTTGCTGCGGTTCAGCTCAAGAAAATCTATTGCAAGGCCGCGGCCTATCAGTGACAAACTGGACGGCGATGACCTACATCCTTCCACCGCTCAATGCGCTCCGCGCGTTCGAAGGCCGCGGCGCGGCATCTTAGCTTCAAGCTGGCCGCGCATGAGCTGCATGTGACACCTGCCGCCGTGGGGCAGCAGGTGAAGGCGCTGGAAGCGCGTCTGGGCGTACGCCTGTTCGAGAGGCTGCATAAGCAACTCATCCTGACCGAGGCGGGCCAGGCCTATCTGCCCGGAATTTCCGACGGTTTTCGTCGCATTGCGGACGCGACCGCGCAATTGAAGCCGGTGGGCGCGGTGCTGCTGCAGCTCGGCGTGCACGGCAGCTTCGATCTGCGCCGTCTGGAGCTGGCGGAGTTTCGCGCAACCCACGCGGAAATCGGCTTGCGGGTGCTGCAGCCCGCCGGCTTGCACGAGTTGATCGAGGGCAAGGTCGATTTGCTGATAGCCCGCGGTCTCGGCCACCATCCGGGCTATCGCTGCGACCGCGTGACGGAAGGGGCCGGACTCGGCGATTGGCTGATTGCGCCTGACGGCACGGCGGATTGTCCTGAAATCGCCAGCTTTCGCGATTGGCTGCGTGGTCTGCCGGCCGAGAATTCGCTCGCGCTGCATCGTCGTCGTCTGGTCGGCATCGTCGAAGTTGAGGTGATCTTGAAACAGAAAAAATTCGGCAACGACGGCCCGGACGTATCCGTGATCGGGCATGGCACCTGGTATCTCGACCGCGGCGACCGCAAGGCCGCCGTCGCGGCATTGCGCCGTGGCATCGAGACGGGCATGACGCATATCGACACCGCCGAGATGTATGGCGATGCCGAGCTCGTCATCGCAGACGCCATCGCGGGCTTGCCGCGCGAAAAACTCTTCCTCGTCTCAAAGGTGCTGCCAAGCAATGCCTCGCGGCGCGGCACCATCACTGCCTGCGAGCGGTCGCTGAAGCGGCTGAAGACCGATCATCTCGATTGCTATCTGCTGCACTGGCGCGGCTCCTATCCATTCGAGGAGACGGTGGCGGCGTTCGACGAACTGGTAGCGGCGGGAAAAATCCGCTCATGGGGCGTCAGCAATTTCGATTCCGACGATCTCGACGAACTGCTCGATGTCGCGGGCGAGGGCAAGATCGCCTGCAACCAGGTGCTCTATCATCTGCAGGAGCGCGCGATCGAGCACGCGGTCATCCCCTGGTGCGAGAAACATGGTGTCGCCGTCGTCGCCTATTCGCCGTTCGGACATAATGATTTTCCGTCCGCGCGCAGCAAGGGCGGCGAGGTGCTGCAGGCGATCGCGGATGCGCACAAGGCAAGCCCGCGCCAGGTCGCGCTGGCGTTTCTCACGCGCGCGGCTTCGGTGCTCGCGATTCCAAAGGCGTCGAGCGCGGAACACGCCGCGGAGAATGCAGGGGCCGGCGATCTGAAACTCAGCGATTCCGACATCGCCGCACTCGACAAGGCCTTTCCGCGCGGGCCCAAGCCGCGAGGCTTGCCGATGCTGTAGCGGATACCGTCCTTAACAAAGTGTTGCAATCGCGCCCTCCGCGCATATCCGCATCCTGTTTTCGGACCTAGTCGGGCCAGGGCAATTGGTGTTTTTTATAGCCTCGCCTGATTCCATCATTACCGTCTTTCGAGATTGCCGTGACACCGCCCCCGCCGTAGCCGCGAGGCTGGACAGCGCTCCATTGCCTTTGCCCGAGAAGAAATCCGCCGCTCCGAGTGCGCCCGCGCGCGCCGACCGGCCGTTCAAGGGCATCGCGCTGGTGCTGGCCTCGACGATCTTTCTCGGCGCTTCCGACGTGACGGCGAAATACCTCTCGGCGACGCTGCCCTCGATCGAGATCGCCTGGATCCGCTTCCTGGTGTTCGCGATGATCATGACACCGGCCATGATGCCGGGTTCCCCGCTCTATGCGCTGCAGACCAACCGGCTCGGCCTGCATCTGATGCGCGGTGCGGCGCTGTTGGGTTCGTCGCTGTTCTTCATCTCCGGCCTGCGGTTCCTTCCCATTGCGGAAGCTTCCGCCACCGGCTTCGTCGCGCCGCTGTTCGTCACCGCGCTGTCGATCATCTTCCTCAGCGAGAAAGTCGGCCTGCGTCGTTGGATCGCGACTGGCGTTGGCCTGATCGGCGTGCTCATCATCTTGCGCCCGGGCACCGGCGCGTTTCACCCCGCGGCGTTCTTTCCGCTGGTCTCGGCGCTGGCCTGGGCCTGCACGCTGATCATGACGCGGATGATGAGCGGCACCGAGCGCGCCATCACCACCATGACCTATTCGTCGATCGCGGGCTTGCTCATTCTCTCCGCGCTGGTGCCATTCGTCTGGGTGACGCCGACCTGGCACGACATCGCCTTCGGCATTCTGATCGGCGTCGCCTCGACCGCGGGGCAGTGGATCGTGGTGCTGGCGTTCCGTTATGCCGACGCTTCCGTGCTGGCGCCGTTTTCCTACACGCAGTTGCTGTGGGTCAGCGTGCTCGGCTTCCTGGTCTTCGGCGAAGTCCCTGATGCCTACACCATCACCGGCGCCGCCTTCATTGTCGCCTCTGGGCTCTACACCGCCCATCGCGAGCGGGTCCGGCGGTCGCAACTGCTGGCGGTGCCGGCCGAGCCGTCGCCGAACGCCTGATCACTTCCCGCGCTATGCGCGGTAATCCTCCATGCTAAGGTGAAAGAAAATCACCGGGAGGAACCATGCGCGCAGCCATTTTCCGCAACGGGGAAATTATCGTCGATCAGATGCCGGAGCCAAAACCCGGTGCTGGGCAGGTGCTGGTCAAGTCGCTCGCCTGCGGCATCTGTGGCTCCGACCTGCACGCACGCAAGCACGCGCACCGCATGGTCGAGCTGGCAAAGCATTTTCCCGGCCGCAAGCCGATGGACCTTTCCCGCGACGTCGTGTTCGGCCATGAATTCTGCTGCGAGGTGCTCGACTATGGTCCGGGCACGACGGGCAAATTCAAGCCCGGCGCCACGGTCTGCTCGCTCCCGGCGCTTCTGACCGCGGAAGGCCCGCAGGGCATCGGCTACTCCAACGACAATGTCGGCGCTTACGCCGAGCGCATGCTGCTCAGCGAAGCCCTGCTGCTGGAAGTTCCGAACGGCCTCGCCGCTGAGCACGCCGCGCTGACCGAGCCGCTCGCGGTCGGCGTGCACGCGGTGGCAAAGCCAACATCAGGGGTGGCGAGGTGCCGCTGGTGATCGGCTGCGGGCCGGTTGGCCTTGCCGTCATCGCGGCGCTGAAGATCAGGGGATTGCACCCGATCGTCGCCGCCGACTATTCGCCGGCACGCCGGGCGCTCGCCGAAAAGCTCGGCGCCGACGTGGTCGTGGACCCCGCGCGCTCGCAGCCTTATGCGACGTGGGCGGAGCACGCCCAGATGTCGCCGGAGGAAAAGGCCGCGCGCCCGCTGCTGCAGGCGCTGTTGCCGGCGCTAAAGCCTGCGCTGATCTTCGAATGCGTCGGCGTTCCCGGCCTGATCCAGCAGGTGTTCGAAGGCGCGCCGCGCGATGCGCGCATCGTCGTGGTCGGCGTCTGCATGGAAACCGACCGCGCCGAGCCGATGCTCGGCATCCTCAAGGAACTCAACGTTCAGTACGTGCTGGGCTACACGCCGGAGGAATTCGCGTATTCCCTGCGCCTGATCGCGGAAGGACAGGTCGATGCCGCCTCGATGGTGACCGCCAGCGTCGGCATCGATGGCGTCGCAAAAGCGTTCGCCGATCTCGCCAATCCGGAAGTGCACACCAAGATCATCGTCGAGCCGTGGCGGTGATATCGAGCATTCCTCACTGCGTCGCCCGATTCCTCGGATACTCAAGCTGCATCGCGACAAAATCGGTCGTGCCCGTGCCGTAGCGCGCCGCGATTCCCTGCAGGGCGTTGTCTAGCGCCTCCGCCGGTTTCCGATCCCCGACAGGCGGCAGCAGCCGTTCCGCCGGCCAATTCGTCGCGACCTGATCGGGATAGATGCGGATGCCGTTGCGGGTCTGTTGGGCATCGGCCGTGCCCGCAAACGTCACCGCCTGCGACCGATAGGTCCGCGACCATGCGTCGGTGACCAGCGCCAGCGAGACTTCGTCGACGCCCTCCTTGAGCTCGATGCCGAGCTGCTCGTGCGTCCAGAACGCCGCCGTATTGCCGATCGCCGTCAGCGCAAACGGGCGCGTGAACTTGAACTCGTCGCTTTCATGCCGCGCGTCCCAATCGGGCAGGCCGATATCGCGGCCGACCGCCTTGGCCTTGTCGCGTCCGGCAATCGCCTCGATCAGCGTCAGCGACATCGGCATTGACGCCGTGATGCCGGTCGTGGTCGCCACGCCCTCATCGATCACCAGCCGCCGGTCTTCGACATAGCGCATCGTGGGATGCTTGCCGCGCAATTCCTTGATGGAATACCAGTGCGTGGTCGCCCGCTTGCCATGCAGCAGCCCGGCATCGCCGACCACCTTGGCGCCGGCGCAAACGCCGATGATGATCGCCTTCCTGGCCGACTGCCTCCTGATCCATTGCAGCGCCGCCGGATCGTCATCGCGGCTCATCGCGGGGACGATGACATAGTCGGCCCCATCGGGATGCTGCGCATCGAACTCTGCGATTGTCGCCTGCGGTTCGACCTTGAGCGTCGGAAACAGCGTCATGGGGCCGGGCGCCGTTGCCAGCGTGACGACGTCGGCGACGTCGGCGCGCTTGAGGATGCCGTAGGGCATCAGGTAATCGGTGGTTTCGGTTGCGTCGTTGATGCCGATGATGGCGATCAGCGGACGCTGTCGCTTCGGCGGCTTCAGCGCCGCGATCGTCGCATCGCGCTCGTCCTGCGCGATCGCCGGCGGGGCTGCGACGGAAGGCGCCGTCGGCAGCGAAACAATCCAGGCGCCGCCGATCACGGCGGCAAGCGCGATTGCGCCGAGCGCGCTCCACAATATGCGTCGCGAATTCATGGTTTGCTGGCTCGCGCCTCATTCATTTCAGTCGGTTCCAGTTCTACTGCCGCCATGATCCATCTGAAATGACGTAAATCCGGCGAAAACGGCCATGCCTCGGTTTCGTGTCCCGGACGCGATGCAGCGTGAAACGCTGCTCCGCAGAGCCGGGACCCATCGCTGTGTGCACCGCGCACGTGGACCCCGGCTCTGCAGCGCATCGTCGGAGTCGCGCGAAGCGCGATCCTGAACGCGCTGCGCTGCGTCCGGGGAACGCAGGCTGAGTGATCGCGGACCGCAGCGGCTAGTGGTTCCACGATGCCGGCATGCAGGCTCACACAAGAACGGACCGCTGCCGACGCGATCCTCCCGGTTTGCGGGATTGTCCATCCGGCGCGGCGGCCATTGTCCCATGCCGTGCGACGCCGCAGCTTTGCGGGCAAGCATCACGGCCTCTGGACAAGGAGGGCTTCATGCCATCGGACAGACGCATGTTTTTGGGTGGCGTCACCGCCGCGCTCGCTTCGCACGCCAGCGGGCTGGCGACATCGGCGCAAGCGGTCTCATTCGACAACGCGTCGCTTCCCGGAAATGTCAGCCTCGACCCGGACGTTCGCACTGCTGCGGCCCATGATTTTGGCCGCCTCGTTCACAGGCAACCGCGCGGCGTGCTGAAGCCCGCATCGGCTGCCGATATTGCGAGCCTGATGCGGTGGGCCAAAGGCCAGGGCATCAAGGTGGCGGCGCGCGGGCAGGGCCATTCGATCTATGGCCGCGCCCTGGTCGAGAACGGCATCGTGGTCGATATGGGCGCGATGAACGCGATCCGCGATATCAAGTACGATCGCGTCGTGGTCGATGCCGGAGCGTCGTGGAAAGATCTGCTGGATGCGACACTGGCGCAGGGCTCACGCCGCCGGTACTGACCAACTATCTCGGCCTCTCGGTCGGCGGAACGATCGCGGTGGGCGGCATCGGCGCGGCATCATCCCGCCATGGCATGCAAACCGACAACGTCATCGCGCTGGACGTGGTGACAGGCGAGGGGATGAACTGACTTGCTCGGCGGCCGAAAATCCGGATCTTTTTGACGGTGTCCGCGCCGGCCTCAGCCAATGCGGCATCGTCACGCGGGCGACGTTGCGCCTGGTGCGCGCGCCCGAGCGTATCAAGCGCTTTCAGCTCTTCTACCGCGATTTTCCGTCGCTGGCGGCGGACCAGCGGCGCGTGCTGACGGAAGGGCGCTTCGACCAGTTGCAGGGGGCCATTCTTCCCGATGGAAGCGGCGGCTGGCGGTATCAGCTCGATGGCGCGGTAGCTTATGGGAGCGGTTCGGCGCCCGACGACAGGGCCGTGCTGTCCGGATTGTCGGACGAGCGCGGCGCCGCCGTCATCGCCGACCTGACCTATCGCGAGGATGCCCTGGCGTTTGGAAAATTCGAAAACCTGCTGCGCTCGAAAGGCCAGTGGTCCAATCCGCAGCCCTGGCTGTTGACGTTCCTGCGCGGCAGCAACGCCGAACGGGTCGCCGGCGACATCCTGGCCGGCCTGACGGGCGATGCTGTCGGCCCGTTCGGGCGGATAACCGTCTATCCCTTACTCACAAGGGCGTTTCGGACGCCGCTGGTTCGCCTGCCGGCGGAAGACGTTGTCTTTGTCTTCAATCTCATTCGTATCCCGGCATCGAACGATGCGGCGGCGGCGGAGCGGATGGCCGCAGAAAATCGCACGCTGTACGATCGCATTCGAGAAGCCGGCGGCGTTCAGTATCCAGTCAGCGCCTTTGCCATGTCGCCCGGCGACTGGGAGGTTCACTTCGGATCAGGCTGGCCGCAGCTTCGCGAGGCCAAGCGGCGCTACGATCCCGGACACCTGCTGGCGCCCGGCTATAATGTATTCTGACGCGCGGGCGAAAAAAGCTCAGAGCAGATCGGTCTTCAGGCTGCTCGCCAGAAAATCCGAGAATCGCCTGATACGTTCCAGCGGCGCCCGTGTCGGCGGCCAGACCAGCTGGATCGGCATGCCCTCGGTTTCAAATTCCGGCAGAACGATCGTAAGCGCACCCTGGGCGACGAGATCGCTGATCTGCCATAGCGGCAGCCGCGCAAGGCCGGCGCCTTCGCTTGCGGCGGCGCGGATCGAAGCGGCGCTGTTCGAACGGAAACGGCCGTGCACCTTGACCGACTTCGGGCCGGCCGCCGATGCGAAACGGCCATTTGTCGATTACTTCGGCGCCGGCCCGCAAAATGCAGGCGTGCTGTTCGAGATCGCCGGGATGTTTCGGCCGGCCATGCTCGGCGAAATAGGACGGCGCGCCGACGATGACAACGCGCAGCATATGCAACCGCCGGGCAATCAGGGACTCATCGACGGAGTCGCCGATCCGTACGGCAATGTCGAGGCCCTCCCCAACGAGATCGACCTGCTCATCGGAGGCGCGGAGTTCGATCTCTACATTGGGATAGAGTTTTAGAAAACGGCTGACGATCGGCGCGACGTAGGATGATGCGAACAGAAAGGGCGCACCGACTTTCAGCGGGCCGGAAATTTCGCCGCGAAGATTGGCTGCCTCGGCCCGCGCTTCGATGATCTCCGCAACTGCCGGCTTGATGCGCTCGTAGAACACGCGTCCGGCTTCGGTAGGTTCCGATCGGCGCGTGGTGCGTTTCACGAGTTCGACGCCAAGCGCCCGTTCCAGCGCCATCAGCGACCGGTTAAGCGACTGCAGCGGGCGCCGAAGATGACGTGAGGCCGCCGCCTGGCTGCCCTTCTCGATGACAGCTAGAAAGGCTTCGAGATCGTCCAACCGTTCCAATTCGATATACTGCGTCTGATATACCGCCCCTTGCGAAGGTGGATCGAGCACGCCGCAATTGCAAGGCTCAGGTGCATCGCGCAATGCAAGCGTAGCCCGGGTGAGCGCAGCGACACCCGGGACTTCTTCGCTAACCGTATTCCCGCATGTCGCTACGCTCATGCGGGCTACGGACTGATTTGCTTCGCGCACAAGCGTGAACTTGATGCAGCTGCCTGCGACCAATTGGCACGACGGGCAAATCACTAAAAACCTGTCCAGCCCTTCGCGCAAAAATATTCCGCTTAACTTGGCACCCAAATCATCCGCATAACTCCGCTTGTCTCACGGCAGATGAGGGGCGTTGGCCATCGTCACGAACGTGCGGTGAGATGCGATGGACGCGAGAGCTGCGACTGACGTGTGTGGCTCAAGCGTACGGCGAAGTCGTGTGGTTCGGGCGCGGCGGTGCTGGCGTTAAGTCCTTAAGAAGCGAAGCTTCTGGGGGCGACGGAGGCAAGAAAGCCGTTCTCCGGGAAGAGCACGAAGTAAGCCGTAAAGCCATTGCGCAGGGAAGGCCGGAATGCTCCCGCTGCCCTGTATGCTCGTGTGCAGTTTTGTTTGCGCAAATCGCACGCGAGACCGCGGGTGCAGCAAGCACCCGGTCTTCCCTGCGCCCTCTGTTCTTGAGGAGGGCAAACGAAGATGCAAACCTCGGGCGCAAATGCGCCGCGAGAAGGCGAGTTGTGTCACACCGGCAGCGCGATCGAATACTTCACCTGGCTCAGCGCAAAGCTCGACTCGATCGAGGCGATACCATCCAGCCGCGTCAGCTTGTTTTTCAGAAACGCTTCATAGGAGGAAAGGTCGGCGGCGACGACGCGCAGCAGATAGTCGCGGTTGCCGGTCATCAGATAGCATTCCAGCACCTCGTCCCATTTCGAAATCGCTTTCGCAAAACGGTTGAGGTCCTCTTCCTTCTGCCGCGCCAGCTTGATTGAGATGAAGACGCTGACATGGAGCCCCAACGATTTCTGATCGACGGTCGCGATGTAGCGCGTGATGACACCGCGCTCTTCCAAAAGCTTGACCCGGCGGTGGCAGGGCGACACGGACAAGCCGACCTTGTCGGCGAGTTCCTGCATGGTCATGCGGCTGTCGGATTGCAGCAGGCTGAGAATCTTGCGGTCAATGGCGTCGAGGGCTTGCATTGGGATGAACTCACGATTTCGATGCTAATAGTGGTAATTTATCCCAATATTGGGCGGTATGTCGCAGAAGATTGAGAATTTTGGCACCCCACCACCCGCTAAAATCGGCGCATACTGATCCTGTCCGGAGCATGGCCATGCCCATCGAGCCCGCACGCCTGGAGCTATTGTCCGCGCTGGCACGCAAGGTGCTGTGGCTGTCGTCGTGGACGATCCACCACGCCAATCACGTCAGGCCCAATGCCGATGGGCTGAAGGTCGGCGGCCATCAGGCCTCGTCCGCCTCGCTCGCCAACATCATGTCGGCGCTGTATTTCTCGGTGCTGCGCCCGCAGGACCGCGTCGCGGTGAAGCCACATGCGAGCCCGGTGTTTCACGCCATCCAGTATCTGTTCGGCCACCAGGCCCGCGACAAGCTGGAAAATTTCCGCGGCTTCAAGGGCGCGCAATCCTACCCGTCGCGCACCAAGGATGCCGACGATGTCGATTTCTCCACCGGCTCGGTCGGTCTCGGTGTCGCGCAAACCCTGTTCTCCTCGCTGGTGCAGGATTACGTCACCGCGCATGGCTGGATGAAGGACCGGCCCGAGGGACGGATGATCGCGCTGGTCGGCGATGCCGAGATGGATGAGGGCAACATTTTCGAGGCGCTGCTTGAAGGGTGGAAGCATGCGCTGCGCAACACCTGGTGGGTCGTCGATTACAACAGACAGAGCCTCGATGCCGTCGTGCGCGAAGGGCTGTGGGAAAAGTTCGAGACCATGTTCCGCAATTTCGGCTGGGACGTGGTGATCGTGAAATACGGCCGCCTGATGCAGGCGGCGTTCGCCGAGCCCGGCGGCGAAGCCTTGAGGCGCTGGATCGATAATTGCCCAAACCAGATGTATGCGGCGCTTTGCTTCCAGGGTGGGGCGGCCTTCCGCAAGCATCTGCGGGACGACATCGGCGATCAGGGGCAGGTGTCACAACTGATCGACCGGCGCAGCGACGACGAACTGCTGGCGCTGATGTCCAATCTCGGCGGCCACGACATGGCCAGCATGATCGAGGCCTTCGAGGCGATCGATCACGACCGGCCCGTCTGCTTCATTGCCTACACCATCAAGGGCGTCGGCCTGCCGATGCAGGGCCACAAGGACAACCATGCGGGCCTGATGACGGTCGCACAGATGGAGAAGTGGCGCGCCGCGCAGAACATCCGCCCCGGCCATGAATGGGACAAGTTCGAAGGCCTGTCGCAGCCGCCGGCCGAACTCGAAGCATTTTTGGCGGCCGCACCGTTCAACCAGGAGGGCCGCCGCCGTCTCACCGCGCCGGTGATCGAGGTTCCGCAACAGCTCACTTTCAAGCCGGCGGCGCAGATGTCGACGCAGCAGGGTTTTGGGCTGGTGCTCAACGAACTCGCGCGCGGCGATACGGAGTTGGCCGCGCGGATCGTCACCACATCGCCCGACGTCACCGTGTCGACCAATCTCGGCGCCTGGGTCAATCGCCGCGGGCTGTTCGCCAAAGCCGAAAACCACGACCTGTTCCGGCAGGAGAAGATCCCCTCGACCTTCAACTGGGACTTTTCGCCCAAGGGCCAGCACCTCGAACTCGGCATCGCCGAGATGAACCTGTTCATCATGCTTTCGGCGCTTGGGCTGTCGCATGCGATCAATGGCGAGCGGCTGTTACCGGTCGGCACGCTGTACGATCCCTTCATCGAGCGCGGCCTCGATGCGCTGAATTACGCCTGCTATCAGGATGCCCGTTTCATGGTGGTGGCGACGCCGTCCGGCATCACGCTGGCGCCGGAAGGCGGCGCGCATCAGTCGATCGCGACGCCCCTGATCGGCATGGCGCAGGATGGGCTGGCCTCGTTCGAGCCGGCCTTTGTCGATGAACTTGCCGTGATCATGGGGTGGGGTTTTCGCCATATGCAGCGCGAAGCCGGCGAGGGCGGTTCGGTCTATCTGCGGCTGTCGACCCGCACGCTGGACCAGCCGCAGCGGATCATGGCGCCGGAGCTGCAAACAGACATCACCGAGGGCGCCTACCGGCTGCGCAAGCCGGGCCCGAACTGCGACATCGTGATCGCCTATACCGGCGCGGTGGCGCCGGAGGCGATCGAGGCGGTGGGTTTCATCGGAGAAAGCCACCGCGATGTCGGTTTACTGGCGGTAACCTCGGCCGACCGGCTGCATGGGGGATGGTCCGCGGTGCGAATTTACGGCGCGACCGCCGTGGTATCCAGTATCTCAGCCATGTCGAAAAGCTGCTGGCGCCGTTGCCGCGTGACTGCGGCATCGTGACCGTGATCGACGGCCACCCGGCGGCGCTCGGCTGGCTCGGCAGCGTGCGCGGCCACCGCGCCGAGGCGCTCGGCGTCGAGCAGTTCGGCCAGACCGGTACAATTGGCGACCTCTACCGCCACTACGGCATCGACGCCAACGCCATCATCGATGCGGCCGAAAGCCTGACCGTCGGGGCGCCGGTGCGGCACCGCAAGATGGCGGTGTGACCGTTGAAATGCAGACGTAGGCCCCGGCTTAGCAGCGCACCGCTCCGCGCTGCGCAGCATCCGGGGCACGAGACGCGATATTTCGTGTCCCGGACGCGGCGCGGCACGTTGTGACGCGACGCTGAGCCGGGACCCAAGATGCCCCGCGCCCCAGCCTTTGCGAGGATGACGACGAGCACCTTGTCACCCTCCCATCCCCGTCCTTATATCCAGCGCCTGCCGCATCGTGGCACCCCGCATATGGCGGGTTCAACTGCCCTGGCTTTCGTGCAAGGATGCCTGCCGAACGCTACCGTTCCTCCCTCCATTGCTCCGAGATAAAGAGGTTTCCGATGGTCAACCGCATGCAATTCTACATCGATGGCGCCTGGGTCGATCCCGCCGTCAAGAAGTCCACGCCCGTCGTCAATCCGGCGACCGAAGAAGCGATGTACGAAGTTGCGCTCGGCTCCAAGGCCGACCTCGACAAGGCCGTTGCCGCCGCCAAGCGCGCCTTCGTGACCTATTCGCGGACCAGCCGCGAGGAGCGCATCGCGCTGTTCGAGAAGATCATCGAGATCTACAAGACCCGCATGAAGGACATCGGCGCCGCCGTGTCGGACGAGATGGGTGCGCCGCTGCCGATGGCGGAACGGCTGCAGGCCGGCGCCGGCCTCGGCCACATCGCTTCCACGCTGGAAGTTCTGAAGAACTATCATTTCGAGGAAAACGTCGGCACCGCCGTGGTGCTGCGCGAGCCGGTCGGCGTCATCGGCATGATCACGCCGTGGAACTGGCCGCTCAACCAGATCGCCTGCAAGGTCGCGCCCGCGCTCGCCGCCGGCTGCACCATGATCCTCAAGCCCTCGGAATTCACGCCGACCTCGGCGTTGATCTTCGCTGAAATCCTGCATGAAGCGGGCGTGCCGAAGGGCGTGTTCAACCTCATCAATGGCCTCGGCCCCGAAGTCGGCGCCGCGATGGCCGAGCATCCCGATATCGACATGATCTCGTTCACCGGCTCGACCCGCGCCGGCGTCGACGTCGCCAAGCGCGCCGCACCGACCGTGAAGCGCGTTAGCCAGGAACTGGGCGGCAAGTCGCCGAACGTCATCCTCGAAGGCGCCGACCTCGCCAAGGCCGTCACCGGCGGCGTGATGCACATGTTCAACAACTCCGGACAGTCGTGCAACGCGCCGTCGCGGATGATCGTGCCGCTGTCGAAGATGAAGGAAGTCGCCGCCATCGCCAAGGGCGTCGCCGACAAGACCAAGGCTGGCGATCCCCGCGCCGAAGGCACCACCATCGGCCCGGTGGTGTCGCGCATTCAGTGGGACAAGATCCAGGCGTTGATCAAAAAAGGCATCGACGAAGGCGCGACGCTGGTCGCCGGCGGTCCCGGTCTCCCCGAGGGCGTCAACAAGGGCTTCTACGTCCGCCCGACCATCTTCGCCGACGTCACCAACGACATGACGATCGCGCGGGAGGAAATCTTCGGGCCGGTGCTGACCATCATCGGCGCCAAGGATGAAGCTGACGCCGTGAAGATCGCCAACGACACGCCCTATGGTCTCGCCGGTTACGTCACCGGCGATACGGTGGAGAGCGCGCGCCGCGTAGCCAAACAGATCCGCGCCGGCAACATCAACCTGCAGGGCGTGCCGAACGATCGCACCGCGCCGTTCGGCGGCTACAAGCAGTCCGGCAACGGCCGCGAATGGGGCAAGTACGGCCTCGAGGAATATCTCGAGGTGAAGGCCGTCGCCGGCTACAACGCCGCGTAAATCGTCGAGAGGTCATCAAGCGCCGGAGCGGATATCGCTCCGGCGTTTTTATCAGGTGCGGAAACAAATTCAGTGTCGTCCCTGCGAAAGCAGGGACCCATACCGCGTGATCTATCGATGAGGCAGTTTGGCGGGCGCCGTGCGACACAATTGCGTGCGGTGGTTATGGGTCCCTGCGTGTTAGCAGGGACGACGGTGGTGTGCGGAATCTCTATCCCCCCGGTACGCCTTGCGTGTTCACATAGAGTGCGTAGATCGATTGGCTCGCGGCCATGAACAGGCGGTTGCGCTTCAGGCCGCCGAAGCAGAGGTTGGCGCAGCGTTCGGGGAGCGCAATGCGGCCGATCATCACGCCATCGGGGGCGAACACCACGACGCCGTCGAGTTCGGGACCGCCCATGCCCCAGCCGCACCACAGGTTGCCGTCGATGTCGCAGCGCATGCCGTCCGGCGTGCCGGGGCCGGCATCGACCAAGATGCGCTTGTTGGAAAGCTTGTCGCCGCTGGCCGCGACGTCGTAGGCGAGGATCTTGCGGTTCGGCACGCCGCGGATCTCGATGATGTAAAGAATCTTCTCGTCCGGCGAGAAGCAGAGCCCGTTCGGCCCGAGCACGCCCTCGGCGACGATGCTCGCTTTGCCGGTCGCGCCGTCGATCCGGTAGACATTGGCGTCGATCTCGGCCTCGGCCTTGTAGCCCTCGTAGTTGCCGAGCAGGCCGAATACCGGATCGGTAAACCAGATCGAGCCGTCGGACTTGACGACGACGTCGTTGGGCGAGTTCAGTCGCTTGTCGTCGAAGGAGTCCATCAGCACCGTGATCGATCCGTCATATTCGGTGCGGGTCACCCGACGGCCGCCGTGCTCGCAAGTGACGAGGCGCCCCTGGCGGTCGCGGGTGTTGCCATTGGCGAAATTCGACGGCTTGCGGAACACGCTGACCGCGCCGGTCTCCTCCTCCCATTTGAGGATGCGCTGGTTCGGAATGTCGCTGCACAGCAAATACCGCCCATCGCCGAACCACACCGGGCCTTCGGCCCAGCGCAGCCCGGTGGTCAGCCGCTCCACCGCCGACAGCTTGAGCCAATATTTCTCAAAGCGTGGATCGAAAGCTTGAATGGCCGAATCGGGGTAATACGTCGCCGGACGCCAGCCGGCTGATGCTGCATCGGACATTTGCTGTTCTCGTTGTTGCGTTTCCTGACCGTTGGATTTGCTATCATTGTCGGCTAATGACCGCAAATCGGTCGAGAGATAAAAGGAACGAAATGCCACGCATATTGATGACCGGCGCCGCCGGCGGGATCGGCACGAGCCTGCGCAAGCTGTTGCCGCCGATCTATCCGGATCTGCTGCTGAGCGATCTGAAGGCGCCGGCCGATCTCGGCAAGGACGAGAAGTTCAAGGCGGCCGATCTCGCCGATCTGGCCCAGGTCGAGGCGATCTGCGAAGGCGTCGACGGCATCCTGCATTTCGGCGGCTATTCGGTCGAAGGTCCCTGGGACTCGATCCTGCAGTCCAACATCATCGGCGGCTACAATCTATTCGAGGCGGCGCGGAAGAAAGGCGTCAAGCGCGTGGTGTTCGCCTCGTCGAACCATGCGGTCGGCTTTATCCGCGCCATCACCGGATCGGCACCGACGTCACCGCGCGCCCCGACAGCCGCTACGGCGTCAGCAAGGTGTTCGGCGAGGCAGTGGGTGCGCTCTATGCCGACAAGCACGGGCTCGGCGTCACCTGCATCCGTATCGGCAATTTCGAGAGATGCCGCTCGACCACCGCAGGCTTTCGATCTGGCTGAAGCCGGAGGATCTGGTGCAGCTCTGCCGCATCGGGCTCGATCACCCCGACATCCACTTCGAGATCTTCTACGGCGCCTCCTACAACGAGCGTGCCTGGTGGGACAACCATCGCGCCTACGAGCTCGGCTACCGGCCGACCGGCCGCGGAGAGGATTTCCGCGAACACGCGATGGCCGAGCAGGCCAAGCTGAGGCCGGATCCGGTCGGCGATTACTACCAGGGCGGTACGTTCTGCAGCATGGAGTTCGACGGCGACAAGAACAGGATTATCGACTGGAAGTGAGAACTCTAATTCCGGGTCATGCGCCCTCGCGGCGCGGCCCCGGAAACCATACTGACGATCATACCGTGGCCCGGGCTCACCAAGGCGCCCGGAAGCTAAAGCCTCGAAGACAGGAAGCAAGAAAATGGCCGACGGACTTCGCAAGGGACTGACGAGTTATGGCGACGCTGGCTTCTCGCTGTTCCTGCGCAAGGCCTTCATCAAGGCGATGGGCTATTCGGACGATGCGCTGAACAGGCCGATCGTCGGCATCACCAACACCTATAGCGACTACAATCCCTGTCACGGCAACGTTCCGCAGATCATCGAAGCGGTCAAACGAGGTGTGATGCTGTCTGGCGCGATGCCGATGGTGTTCCCGACCATCTCGATCGCCGAGAGCTTTGCCTATCCGACCTCGATGTATCTCCGCAATCTGATGGCGATGGACACCGAGGAGATGATCCGCGCGCAGCCGATGGACGCCGTGGTCGTGATCGGCGGCTGCGACAAGACCTTGCCGGCGCAGATCATGGCCGCGGTTAGCGCCGATCTGCCGACCGTCGTCATTCCTGTGGGGCCGATGGTGGTCGGGCATCACAAGGGCGAGGTGTTGGGGGCATGCACGGATTGCCGGAGGCTGTGGGGAAAATATCGCGCCGGCGAAATTGACGATATTGAAATCGAAGCCGTCAACGGCCGGCTTGCGCCCTCAGTCGGCACCTGCATGGTGATGGGCACCGCCAGCACCATGGCGTGCATCACCGAGGCGCTGGGGCTCTCACTGCCGATGAGCGCGACGATCCCGGCGCCGCATGCCGAGCGTTTTCGTTCGGCGGAGGCGAGCGGCAGGGTGGCGGCTGCGATGGCGCTGGCGAAGGGGCCAAAGCCGAGCGAGTTGCTGACGGCTGCTTCGTTCCGCAACGCACAAGTGGTGCTGCAGGCGATCGGCGGCTCGACCAACGGGCTCATTCATCTGACGGCAATCGCCAACCGCACGAAACACCGCATCGATCTCGAAGCGTTCGACAAGCTCGGCCGCGAGGTGCCCGTGCTGATCGACCTGAAGCCGTCAGGCGAGCATTACATGGAGCATTTCCATCATGCCGGCGGCGTGCCCAAACTGATGGCGCAGCTTGGCAATCTGATCGACCTCGATGCCAAAACCATTACGGGGCAAACGCTGCGCGATGTCGTAGCCCTCGCCGAGGAGGTGCCGGGACAAGACGCCATCCGTCCGCGCGACAATCCGATCAAGAGCGAAGGCGCGATGGCGGTGCTGCATGGCAACCTTGCGCCGCGCGGAGCCGTCATCAAGCATTCGGCGGCAAGTCCGAAACTGCTGCAGCATACGGGGCGTGCCGTGGTGTTCGAATCCGTGGAGGACATGACGCTGCGGGTCGACGATCCCGATCTCGACGTCAATGCCGACGACGTGCTGGTGCTGCGCAATGCCGGCCCCAAGGGTGCGCCCGGCATGCCTGAGGCTGGCTATCTGCCGATCCCGAAGAAGCTCGCACGCGGCGGCACCAAGGACATGGTGCGGATATCTGACGCGCGCATGAGCGGCACCGCGTTCGGCACCATCGTGCTGCACATCACGCCGGAATCCGCCGTTGGCGGTCCGCTGGCGCTCGTCAAGAACGGCGACATGATCCGCCTCGATGTCGCGAAACGCAGCATCGATGTGCTGGTTGACGAGGCGGAGCTGGAGAAGCGCCGCGCAGCGCTTGTGCCAGCCGTCACGCCCGAATGGGCCAAGCGCGGCTACGCGCATCTGTTCAACGAGACGATCTCTGCAGGCCGACGAAGGCTGCGACTTCGATTTCATGCGCGGGCAGGGCAGGGACTAAAGCGCTTCAGCGCATTATGTGGTCGTCCCTGCGAACGCATGCGAACGCAGGGACGACAGCGAAAGTG
Source organism: Bradyrhizobium sp. RDT10 (assembly GCA_044772375.2). Lineage (GTDB taxonomy): Bacteria > Pseudomonadota > Alphaproteobacteria > Rhizobiales > Xanthobacteraceae > Bradyrhizobium. The sequence goes on along the minus strand of CP187939.1, from coordinate 4,449,589 downwards.
AGGCGACGGCACCGCCAACAGTCACTTCGACTTGCTGGTGAACTTCTTCACCGCGACGCGAAAATCCTCGGTGTGCATGGCGTCGATGATCTTCGCTTCCTCGGCATCGAGTTGCTGTTTGGTCGACGTCACCGCGGCCTGATAGACCAGCGACTTGGTGCCTGAGATCGCCGCGGGCGGGTTCTGCGCCAGCCGTTCGGCGAATTTGCGCGTCTCCGCCTTCAGTTCCGCTGCCGGAACGACGCGGGCGACCAGACCCCACTCATAGGCCTGTTGCGCGGTAAAACTGTCTTCGGCCAAGAATAGCTGCAGCGCGCGCCGGGTGCCGACGGTGCCGACCATGCCGACCGTGCTGCCGCCATCCGGCGAGACGCCGATCTTGGCATAGGCCGGCGTGAAGCGGGCGTCGTCGGCGGCAATGCAGAGGTCGGTGACGAAGGCCAGGCCCATGCCGGCACCGGCGGCGGAGCCGTGGACGCTGGAGAGAACGATCTTCGGCATCCGCCGCACCGTTTCGATAAAGGCGTGGTAGTGCTTCAGCAGCTCGCCGACCACCGGCGCGATGGTATCATTGGCAGCGGCAGCGCCGATGGTCTGCAGATCGCCGCCGGCCGAGAAGGCACGGCCTTCGCCCTCGATTACCAGCACACGGATATCGTCGTTGCCCTCGACCTCCGCGCCGAGCTGCTCGAGCCTTTGCGCGATCGACAGATTGATGGAATTGAAGGCCGCGGGCCGGTTCAGGGTGATGGTGGCAATCGGGCCCTCGATCCTGAGCAGGGCGGGGGCGTTGGTGGCGGTATCATCGGAGGTCGGCATGGCTGGGCCTCGGCTCGGAACGGGAGCCAGCATTTAAATAACAGAAGGCAGGAGGTGACAATCCCCGGCCAAGCCTGCAAAATATCCGTCAATCCTTCCTCCTGGGCCAGGGCGCTCTTGCGTCTCTTCGCGCCATGAGGTCAGATAGGGCCTGTCATCGTTCGGAACGGACACGAGCGCCGCTTCCAGGGGACGAGACAGGCAAGCCAAAATCAGCGGAGAGGAAACGACATGGGTCATTCCCGTGTGCTCGAACGTAGGATGTTCCCATGACGGCAGGACCCGTTGTCATCATTGGCGCTGGCCACGCGGGCTTTCAGCTTGCGATGTCACTGCGCCAGCACGGCTTTTCGGAACGCGTCGCGCTATTGAACGATGAAGGCCATCTGCCGTACCAGCGGCCACCGCTATCCAAGGCCTATCTAAAAGGGACCGGCGGACCCGACAGCCTGATGTTCCGTCCGGAAAAATTCTATTCCGACCAGAACATCGACCTGATCGCAGGTCGCGCGGTATCGATCGACCGCGCCGCCCGCAAGGTGTTGCTCGCCTCCGGCGCTTTCCTCGATTACGGCCATCTGGTGCTGGCGACCGGCGCGCGCAATCGCCTGCTCGACATTCCCAACGCCAATCTCGACAGCGTGCGCTACTTGCGGACGCTCGACGAAAGCCAATCGTTGCGCGATTACATCGCTCCGGGGCAGCGCGTCATCGTGATCGGCGCCGGCTTCATCGGCCTGGAATTCGCTGCGACCGCCCGGGCCAAGGGCCTCGAAGTCGACGTCATCGAGCTCGCGCCGCGGGTGATGGCGCGTGCGGTGACCGCGGAAATCTCGGAATATTTTCAATCGCGGCACGCCGCGGCCGGTATCCGGATTCATCTCGGCGTGCAGGTCACGAGCATCGAGAGCGACGGCAGCAACGTTACCGGGGTGAGCCTCAGCGACGGGCGGCATATCAAAGCCGACCTTATCGTCGTCGGCGTCGGCGTCCTGCCCAACGTCGAACTGGCGGCGGAGGCTGGCTTGCCGGTCGCGGCCGGAATCGTTGTTGACGAACATCTCCTGACGGCCGATCCGAATATTTCGGCGATCGGCGATTGCGCGCTGTATGCGAGCCCACGGTTCGGCGGCTCGTTGCGGCTGGAGTCGGTGCAGAATGCCACTGACCACGCGCGTTGCGTCGCGGCCCGGCTGACCGGCGATGCCAAGCCCTACGACGGCTTGCCGTGGTTCTGGAGCGATCAGGGCCCCGATAAGCTGCAGATGGTGGGACTGACCACCGGCTACGACCGCGTGGCGGTGCGCGGCGATCGGGCCCAGGGGCGTTCTCCGCGTTCTGCTACAGGGACGGGCAACTCGTCGGCATCGAGTCGGTCAATCGCGCCGGCGACCACATGTTCGGACGGCGCCTGCTTGCCGCCCACGGCTCGATCACGCCTGAGCAGGCCGCAGATGCCAGCTTCGACCTGAAGAGTGCCCTGACTTAAGTCGGAGGTGGCCGAGTTCTGTACGAACGCAAAACCGCCGCCACTTCGGCCGCGGTCGGCATCGACGGCGCGGCGCCCATCCGCTGCACGCAGATCGATGCGGCGGCGTTGGCGTATTCAAGCGCGTCGCGGATCGCCTTTCCATCGGCAAGCTGCGCGGCGAGGGCGCCGACGAAGCAATCGCCGGCGCCGGTGGTATCCACGGCCTTCACGGCACGCCCCGCAATCAGCGAGGGTTCGCCGCTCACAAGCGCGAGCGCGCCGCGCTTGCCCAGCGTGATGCAGATGATCTTGTCTGACGTGGTTGGCAGGCGTCGCGCTGCTTCAATGAAACGGGCGGGCTCGTCGGTATCGTCAAGTTCGGTCTGCGCGAGAAGCCCAAGCTCGGTCTCGTTGAGGATCATGATGTCGACGAGTTCGAGCAATTGCGGGCTGCAGGCCATCGCCGGCGCGGGATTGAGAATCGTGGTCGCCCCGGCCGCACGCGCCCGTTTGAAGAAGGCGGCGATCGTGGGCTGCGGAATTTCGAACTGGCTCACTGCGACGTCGCCCTTGGCCAGCATGGGGGCGGCGACATCCTCGGCACTGACCAGCGCATTGGCGCCGGGCACGACAACGATGGTGTTGTCGGCGTCGGCAATGGTGATCACGGCCGTTCCGGTATGGATATCCGCAGTGTCCTTGACCAGTGCGAGGTCGACGCCTTGCGCGGTGAGATACTGCCGCAATTGCTGGCCGAACGCGTCCATGCCCAGCCGGCCGATCAACGTCGACGGCGCCCCGAGTTTTGCGGTGGCCACGGCCTGGTTGGCGCCCTTGCCGCCTGGAAAATAATGCACGGCCTTGCCGGCGACGGTCTCACCGACCTTCGGATGCCGGTCGGCCGTCGCCACCACATCCATGTTGATGCTGCCGGCGACGAACACGCGCCCCATACGCAATACCCCTGTTCGTGCCCTCAGGCGTGTACCTGAAATTCCCGCCTGATCGCCTCGATATCCGCCACCGTCGGCAAGCCGGCCTCGTTGCCGAGGCGCTGGACCTTGAAGGTCGAGGCAGCGCGCGCAAACTCGAAATGCTCGTGCCAGCTTTTAGCGGGATTGGCGAGATAGGAATAGACATAGGCGCCGTGGAAAACGTCACCTGCACCGTTGGTATCGATGACGCGATCGAGCGGAACCGGAAGTGCGGGAAGGCGGCGGACGGCGCCGGTCTCGTCATACCAGAGCAGGCCCTTTTCACCCATGGTGACGCCGCCGATCCGGCAGCCGCGGCTCTTCAGATAATCCAGCATGGCCTCCGGTGTCTTGTCCATCTGCTCGCACAGCCGTTCGGCGACGATCGCGACATCGATGAATTCCAGCAGCTCATGCGTATTGGTCCGCAGACCGCCGCCATCGAGCGAGGTCAGGATGCCGTCCTCGCGGCAAAGTTTGGCATAATGGATTGCGGCGTCCGGCTGGTGGCCGTCGACATGCAGCGCGCGGCAGCCTTTCAAGTTCAGCATCGGAAAAGGATGAATGTGCTCGTCGTCGCGGCAGCGCACGATGGCGCGCTTGCCGTCTTTCGGCATGATGAACGACAGTGACGAGGAGTTGACCTTGCGCGGATGGATCGAGATTCCGTATTTCGCGCTCATGTCCTGAAACATGCGGCCGAGCCAGTCGTTCGCCACCGTTGCGATCAGGTCGGGCACGACGCCGAGCTTGGCGCAGCAGAATGCTGCGGTGACGGCGTTGCCGCCAAAGGACACCGCGTAGGCGGAGGCCACATGTTTTCGTCGCCGGTCGGCATGTGGTCGGTGATGAAGGTAACGTCGATATAGGTCTGTCCGATGAAGAGGGCCTGCATTCGTTTTCCGTCATGTCCTGCAGAGTGTTGGGCAAAGATGGTCCCGGCGCGGCGCACACATTAGCACTGGTTATCAGATGCATTCGCTGAAATTATTCGCAACCGTGCCGTCTTTGCAGCTTGAGATCGGAGTATAGAGGAAACTGCGACCGTCCTTAAGGGGGCTTGGGCATACCGCCGTATAACGGCTGGCGGCTGCCCCGGTTTCCCGCCGGCGCGACAAAAGTGGAGGAAAGATGACGGTTTATTCCGGTCCGGTGTTCGACATGGCGGTTAACCAGTTTGGCGTCATCGCCAATCATCTCGAAATCCCGATGGACGAGCGCGACCGCATCCTGATGCCGAAGCGGGCGGTTACCGTCTCTGCCCGATCCACCGTGACGACGGTACGGTCGCGGTATTCGAAGGCTATCGTGTCCAGCACCACCTCACCCTCGGTCCGACCAAAGGCGGCACGCGGTTTGCACCCTCGGTCGACATCGGCGAGGTCGCGGCGCTCCGCGATCTGGATGAGCTGGAAATGTGCGCTTGTCGGTTTGCCCTATGGCGGTGCCAAGGGCGGCGTCAATGTCGATCTCTCCACCATTTCCAAGCGCGAATTGGAAGGGCTGTCGCGCCGCTACATGCAGGAGATGATCCCGTTCGTCGGTCCGCATACCGACGTAATGGCGCCCGACATGGGCACCAACGAGCAGGTGATGGCCTGGTTCATGGACACCTATTCGATGTACCAGGGCCAAACCGTGACCGAGATCGTCACCGGCAAGCCGGTATCGTCGGGCGGCACACTCGGGCGGCGCGAAGCGACGGGGCGCGGCGTCGCCTATCTCTCCAGGCGCGTGTTGAAGGAGTTGTCGATCAATCCCGGCACCGCGACCGCCGTGATCCAGGGCTTTGGCAATGTCGGCTCCTATGCCGCGCTGGAATTACAGCAATATGGCCTGAAGATCATCGCCGTCAGCGATCACACCGGTGCGCTGCATGATCCGGCCGGGCTCGATATTCCCGCGCTGATGCGGCATGCCGGCACGCATGGCAGCATCGCCGGATTCTCCAACGAGATCGCCTTCGACCCCGAGCAGATTCTCACGCTGCCTTGCGACGTGCTGGTGCCGGCGGCGATGGAGCGCGTGATCGATGCGAAGATCGCCGAAAACCTGAAGTGCCGCGTGCTAGCCGAGGGCGCCAACGGTCCGACCACGCCGGAAGCCGATCTGGTGCTGGAGAAGCGCCAGGGTGAACTGTTCCTGATCCCCGACATTCTCTGCAATTCCGGCGGCGTCGTGGTGAGCTACTTCGAATGGGTGCAGGACCTGCAGCAATTGTTCTGGGAGGAGGAGGAGGTGACGCGGCGCGAATACGCGATCCTCGATCGCGCCTTCGACCACATGGTGCAGCGCGCGAAGGCGGACAAGATTCCGCACCGCACGGCAGCGATGGCGATCGGCGTCGAGAAGGTGCGCGCCGCCAAGAACGTGCGAGGGCTTTTTCCGTGATCACCGGCCTCGATCACGTCGTCGTTCTCACCGGCGACATCAACGCAGCCTCCGCCGCTTACCAGATATTGTTTGCCCGCGGGCCGGCCTGGCAGAACAGCGGCGATGGCGCCGACCGCGTCCTGTTCACGCTCGACAACACGACGCTGGAATTGATGGCGCCGAGCGGCGAGGGCGCGAATGCCGACCGGATTCGCGCAGTGCTGGCTGCACAGGGCGAGGGCCTCGCAAGCATCTGCTTCCGAACCGGCGACATCGCCAGGATGCATCGCAGACTTGACCGGCTCACGCTGAAGCCCGATGCCATTGTCGAGGTCGAAAGCCGCGATGCGATCTCCGGCGCGACGCTGGCGTGGAAGCGGACCCGCGCGGCGACGGAGGCCACGCGCGGCGTCCGCCTGTTCTTCCTCGAGCGCGACAAGGAGCGACCGCTGTCGGTGCGAACCACGACCGGATCGATCACGGCGCTGGACCATGTCGTGGTCTCGACGTCGGACCCCGATCGGGCCGCAGCCCTCTATGGCGCGCGGCTCGGCCTCGACATGGCGCTCGATCGCTCGCACTCGGATTGGGGCCGGCTGATGTTCTTCCGCTGCGGCGACCTCATTGTCGAGGTGACGCACCGGCCGGGCACGCCGGCAGATTCATCGCAGGACCGGCTGCGCGGCCTGTGCTGGCGTGTGGCCGACATCGACGCCACCCATGCGCGGCTGGCTCAGGCAGGGGTCGACGTCTCGGAAGTCCGCACCGGCCGCAAGCCGGGGACGCGGGTCATGACCGTGCGCAGCGGCACGTGCGGCGTCCCGACGCTGCTGGTGCAGCCATCGGCTGAGAAGGACGCGTGACGCTGGTTTACCCTCCCTCCAGGGGAGGGTGAACCTTCATTCTCAAAGCTTTCTGCGCGTGCTACAGCTTGGCCTATGCGATCACCGGGCGACTGATTTGGCAAAGGCAAAACGCGTTCAGAAATGGCAGCGCGACCCCGAGGGGATGCGGATCCGCATTCTCGAGGCCGCCAAGCAGGAATTCGCCGCCCATGGCCTTGCCGGCGCGCGCGTCGACCGCATCGCGGCCAATGCCGGCGCCAACAAGCGCATGCTGTACTATCATGTCGGCAACAAGGAAAACCTCTACCTCGCGGTGCTGGAAGGCGCCTATGAGAAGATCCGTTCCGAGGAGCGCGGGCTCGATCTTGAACATCTCGATCCGCCCGAGGCGATCGAGCGGCTGATCGATTTCACCTGGAACTACTTCCTCCGTAATCCGGAGTTTCTGGCGCTGCTCAACACCGAAAACCTCGCCAAAGCGCGCCATCTGAAGCGCTCGACCAAGGTCAAATCGATGCACTCGCCGTTCGTCGAGATGATCCGCACGGTGGTGACAAGAGGCGTCGAAAGCGGCGATTTTCGCGTGGCCATCGATCCCGTGCAGCTCTACATTTCGATTGCCGGGCTGTGCTTCTTCTATCTCTCCAACAGCGCGACACTCTCGGTGATCTTCGGTCGCGACCTTCTGAAGAAAGAGGCGAGGGACGAGCGCCTCGCCCACATGGTCGCGCTGGTGCTGGCGGCGCTCACGGGCAAGTCGACTGCGGATTTCGGCAAGCCAACATTGCCCGGCGTGCGGTCACCGGCGCATCAGCCGGTTTGACGGACTGCGCGTAGCCACATCGTCATGGCCGGGCTTGTCCCGGCCATCCACGTCTTTCTGTCCCGGTCTCAAGTCGTGGATGCCCGGGTCAAGCCCGGGCATGACGGCGGGGCGGGGCTCAATCCTTTGGAGAAGGCGCGGCGTATGGGTTCCTGCTTTCGCAGCAACGACAAAATACCGCACGAAAACCCGCTTGCCAGTATTTATCCAACGGGTTAATTTCGTTCCAGAAGAGACGATCATCAGGGAGCGGGACGTGGCCGAGCTGAAGCGCGAGAGTGGCGTGTCGAAGGCGCTGAATGCTGCGTGGGTGCGGCCGTTTCTGTTCCTGCTTTTCATCGTGGTGATGTGGGACCTCACCATCCGCCTGTTCCAGATTCCGGCCTACCAGATCCCCGCGCCCGGCGATGTCGTGGCGGTGCTGTGGACGGACTGGCCGGAACTGCTGCGGCAGGCCTGGCCCACCACCTATGCCACCATCTGCGGCTTCCTGCTGTCGGCGGTGTTCGGCATTCCCGTCGCCATGCTGATTGCGGGATCGAAGACGGTGGAAAGCTACGTCTATCCGCTGCTGGTATTCTCGCAGTCGGTGCCCAAGATCGCGATCGCGCCGCTGTTCGTGGTGTGGTTCGGCTTCGGCATCATCCCGAAAGTGATCTCGGCATTCCTGCTCGGATTTTTTCCGGTGGTGGTGTCTGCGGTGCAGGGCTTCAAGTCGGTCGACCCTGACATGGTCGATCTCGCGCGAGCCATGCAGGGCAGCCGCTTCCGCGTATTTTGCGCCGTCAACCTGCCGCATGCGATGCCCGCGATCTTCTCCGGGCTGAAGGTCTCCATCACGCTCGCGGTGGTCGGCGCCGTGGTCGGCGAATTCGTCGGCTCCAATTCCGGCATCGGCTATGTGTTGCAGCGCTCGATCGGAACTTTCGACCTGCCGACGATGTTTGCCGCGCTGGTGATCCTGGCGCTGCTCGGCGTGGTCCTGTTCTGGATCGTCGACCGCATCGAAAGCCTCGTGATCCCCTGGCATGTCAGCCAGCGCGAGGACCTCATTTTTGCTTCGTAAGCCAAACCAAAAGCGGCCCGCCAAGGTCCGCAACAACACCAACGGGAGGATGACCATGATACGAATGATAGCGGCGGTCTCGGCCGCCTTGATCTGGAGCGCGCTTGCAGTGGTTCCCGCATCAGCCGCCGACAAGGTGGTGCTGATGCTGAACTGGTACGTCTATGGCGAGCACGCGCCGTTCTATTACGGCAAGGCCAAGGGCATCTATGCCGCCGAGGGCATCGACCTGGAGATACAGGAAGGCCGCGGTTCGGCGGCGACCACGCAGGCGGTTGCGGCCAAGACCGCGAATTTCGGCTATGTCGACGTGCCAACCATGATGCGCGCGGCGGTGAAGGGCGCGCCGATCATCTCTACCGGCGTGCTGCTGCAGACCAGCCCGATGTCGGCGATGGGCTTTGTCGAAAAGAACATCACGAAGCCCGCGGACATCAAGGGCAAGACGGTGGCGATCACGCCGGCCGATTCCATGACGCAGATCTGGCCGCTGTTCCTGAAGAAGACCGGCCTGAAGGAAAGCGATTTCCAGACCGTGGCGGGCGACGGCCAGACCAAGCTGAACGCCGTGATCAACGGCCAGGCTGATCTGTTGCTCGGCTACGTCATGGACCAGTCGATGAAGATCAAGGACGCAACGGGCAAGGACGTCAACGCGATCAAGTTCGCCGACTACGGCATCAACATGGTCTGCTCGGGCGTCGTCGCCAACACCGAGTTCGTCAAGGCCAACGCCGATCTGGTCAAGCGCTTCATGTCGGCGACCACCAAGGCGGTCGAAGCCGCCGAGAAGGACGCCAAGGGCGCCGCGCAGTCGATCCTCGACGCCAACCCGAAGGGCGGCAAGATCGAGACGCTGACGAAGGGGTTCGAACTGACCATCCCGCTCTACCGCACGGCGGAAACCAAGAGCAAGCGGCCGTTCCAGGTCACCGACCAGAACATGACCGACACCGTGAACCTCATGGTCGAGTATGGCGGATTGGATGCCAAGGCCAAGGACAATCCGAAGGCGTTTTACACCAACGACTACCTGCCGCAGGGCGGTTCGTGAGCGGACTGATGACAATTCTATCGTCGTCCCCGCGCACGCGGGGACCCATAACCGCCGGCCTTTGTTGTTGCAGAAGGTCTCTACCCCGTGCCCGAACGAAAGGGCACGGCGTGTGGTCCCTGCGTTCGCAGGGACGACAGAAAGATGGACTTGACTAAATGAATCCCGCGACCAAACCCACCGAGATTGATCAGCCAGCTGCGCATCTGCGCCTGGTGTCGGATCGCGCCGGCAGCGCGGCGCGCGGCATCACGCTGTCCGGCGTCTCAAAAACCTATCGTTCGCGCGACGGCGACGTGCCGTCGCTGCGGCCGCTGGATTTTCACATCAATGAGGGTGAGTTCTTCGTCGTGGTCGGCCCGTCCGGCTGCGGCAAGTCCACGCTCTTGAAGATGATCTCCGGGCTGCTTGCGCCCTCGACCGGCGAGATCCTGGTCGAGGGCGAGCAGGTGACGAAACCGCACGGCAATGTCGGCATCGTGTTCCAGAACGCGCTGCTGCTGCCATGGCGCAACATCCTCTCCAACGTGATGTTGCCGATCGACATGAAGAAGCTTCCGCGCAACGAGTATCTGCCGCGGGCGAAAGCGCTGCTGAAACTGGTCGGCTTGGAAGGTTTCGAGAAGAAACTGCCTTGGCAGCTTTCGGGCGGCATGCAGCAACGCGCCTCGATCTGCCGCGCGCTGGTGCACGATCCCAAGATCATGCTGATGGACGAGCCGTTCGGCGCGCTCGACGCCATGACGCGCGAGAAGATGAATGTCGAGCTGATGCGCATCCAGCGCGAGACCGGCAAGACCGTGCTGCTGATCACGCATTCTATACCGGAAGCGGTGTTCCTCGCCGACCGCGTACTGGTCATGACCGAGCGGCCCGGCGCGATCGCGGCGATCTACGACGTGCCGCTGCCGCGCCCGCGCTCGCTGGATGCGATGGCCGATCCCGCCTTCACCGAACTGGTGCAGCGCATTCGCAAGCATTTCTTCACCCAAAGCGCGCTGGACTGATGCCGTATCGTTTGGCCGTACGAGACATCTCCTTTTTGAACGTCCGGTCACTTTCGCCCGGCCGTTCCGGTTCGGCGCGATCGTCATCAATGCGACGCCGCAGGCTTTCGTGCGGGTCGAGATCGAGGTCGAGGGCAAGGGGCGGGCGACGGGGCCAGCGCCGAATTCCTGGTGCCGAAGTGGTTCGACAAGCGGCCGCATCTTTCGCCGCAAGAGACGGTGACCGAGCTGCGGCGCTCGCTGATGATCGCGCGAGACATCTATCTGGCGCATTCAATCTTCGATACCGCATTCGGCCTGCATGCGGCGTGCATCGGCGCGCGGATCGAGGCGTGCGCGAAGGAAGACATCCTGCCGCTTGCTGCAGCCTATGGGCCGGCTGAAATCGACAAGGCGATCCTGGATGCCCTGCTGCGTTGCGTAGGCGTCAACTTCTTCGACGGCATGGCCGATAACGTCGCCGGCGTCGATGCGCGCCTGTCGCGCGATCTCGGCGATAAAGATATTGCGCGATTTCTCGCTGGCCGAAAGCGGCTGGAGCGCGTCGCGATCCGGCACACCGTCGGCATGGACGACAAGGTCGAAGGCTGGGGCGGCGTAGCCGACCAAAAGGAAAACGCCGGCGCCCGCTATTTCAAGCTGAAGCTCAACGGTGATCCCGAGCACGATGCGGAACGACTGAGCCGCATCGGCAGGGAGCTCGCCACGCTGCCCTATGATTACCGTGTCACGCTCGACGCCAACGAGCAGTATGCCGATCTCGCTGCCCTGAGCGCGCTGGTCGATCGCCTTGACCGCGATGTTGCGCTGAACCCGATCGCGGCAAAATTGCTGTATATCGAGCAGCCGATGCCGCGCGGCACCACGCGGCAGTCGCCGCTGGACGCGCTGGCGCGGCGCGATTTCATCATCGACGAGGCCGATGATTCCTACGACGCGTTCCCGGTGGCAAGAGCGCTCGGCTATCGCGGCATCTCCTCGAAATCCTGCAAGGGCATCTACAAGTCGGTGATCAACGCCACGCGCGCGGCCAAATGGAGCGCCGCCGGTGAAAAATGCTTCATCGCCGGCGAGGACCTGACCTGCCAGGCGGGCCTTGCCGTGCAGCAGGATCTCGCACTCGGCGCGCTGATCGGCGTCACCCATGCCGAGCGCAACGGTCACCATTATGTCGACGGCTTTGGCGATACGCCGACCGCCGAGGCGGAGGCGTTTCTCGCCAGCCATGCCGATCTCTATGTCCGCGACGGGGATAAAATCCGGCTCGCTATCCACGACGGCGATCTCCTGACGGGATCGCTGACGGCACCCGGTTTTGCCACCTCCGTTCATCCGGATTGGTCCACGATGCAGCCGCTGGCACAGCCGGCAACACGAATTCCCCTGGAGAAAGCAGTATGACGACCAAACGCCTCGGCCTGATCATGAACGGCGTGACCGGCCGCATGGGGCTCAACCAGCATCTGATCCGCTCCATCATCGCGATCCGCGACCAGGGCGGCGTGGTGCTCGCAAATGGCGACCGTATGCTGCCCAACCCGATCCTGATCGGCCGCGATGCGGACAAGGTCGAGCGGCTCGCCAGGCGCTTCAACGTCGAGCGCTGGTCGACCGATCTCGACAAGGCGCTGGCCGACAAGGACGACACCATCTTCTTCGACGCCGCCACTACGCAGGCGCGACCCTCGTTGCTGACCAAGGCGATCAATGCCGGCAAGCACGTCTATTGCGAGAAGCCGATCTCGACCAACCTGGACGAGGCGGTCGCGGTACTACGACTCGCCAACGCCAGGGGCGTCAAGCACGGCACGGTGCAGGACAAGCTGTTTTGCCGGGCCTGAAGAAGCTCGCGTTCCTGCGCGACTCTGGTTTCTTCGGCCGCATGCTCTCGGTGCGCGGCGAGTTCGGCTACTGGGTGTTCGAGGGCGGCTGGCAGGAGGCGCAGCGGCCGTCGTGGAATTATCGCAGCGAGGACGGCGGCGGCATCATCCTCGACATGGTCTGCCACTGGCGCTACGTGCTCGACAATCTCTTCGGCGAGGTCGAGAGCATCTCCTGCCTCGGCACGACCGATATCCCCGAGCGTTTCGACGAGAAGGGCAAGCAGTACACCGCGACCGCCGACGACTCCGCCTACGCCACCTTCCGACTCAAGGGCGGCGTGATCGCGCATATCAACATGAGCTGGGTGACGCGGGTCTACCGCGACGATCTCGTGACCTTCCAGGTCGACGGCACCCACGGTTCGGCGGTGGCCGGCCTGACCGATTGCGTGATCCAGGCACGCCAGGCGACGCCGCGGCCGGTGTGGAATCCGGACGAAAAGCGCACCCATGATTTCTACGCCGACTGGCAAGGGTTCTGGAAAACGTTGTCTACGACAACGGCTTCAAGGAGCAGTGGGAGATGTTCATCCGCCACGTCTGCGAAGACGCGACCTACAAGTTCACGCTGCTGGAAGGCGCCAAGGGCGTGCAGCTTGCCGAATGCGCGCTGCAGAGCTGGCGCGAGCGACGCTGGATCGACGTCGCCCCGATCAAGGTGTGAGGAGGCCCAACCATGAACAAGCCTGTCCTGCCGATGTCATCGCTGTCGCTGAAATTGCCGGCGGCAGACCGTTCGATCGAGACCTATCGCCTGGCGGCGTCGCGGACGTTTCCGGCGAAGCTCGAGGGCACGCTGAACCGCGTGGCGTTCTCGGCCGCGCATGTAGTCGCCGATCCGCTGGCGGACAACGATCCCTGGCTTAGCGCCGCGATCGACTGGGACCGCACTATCGCGTTCCGCGAGCATGTCTGGGACCTTGGCCTCGGCGTCGCCGAAGCGATGGACACCGCGCAGCGCGGCATGGGGCTGGACTGGCCGACCTCGCTGGAACTGATTCAACGCTCGGTCAAGGCGGCGAAGGCAAAGGGCAACGCGCTGGTGTTTTCCGGCGCCGGCACCGACCACCTCGCGGTGGAGGATGCGAAATCGATCGACGACGTCATTCGCGCCTATGAGGAACAGATCGCGGCGGTCGAGAAGGCCGGCGGACGCATCATCCTGATGGCTTCGCGCGCACTGGCAAAGCTCGGCCGCAGCGCCGACGATTACGCCAAGGTCTATAACCGCGTGCTGTCGCAGGTTCGTGAGCCCGTGATCATCCACTGGCTCGGCGACATGTTCGACCCGGCGCTGGCTGGCTACTGGGGCACCGCCGATCTTGACAAGGCGATGGATATTGCAGTGGCCATCATCAACGCCAATGCGTCCAAGGTTGATGGCGTGAAAGTCTCGCTGCTCGACGAGCAGCGCGAGATCGACATGCGCCGACGCCTGGACAAAAACGTCAAGATGTATACCGGCGACGATTTCAACTATGCCGAACTGATCGCCGGCGATGACAAGGGTTTTTCCCACGCGCTGCTCGGCATTTTCGACGCCATCGCGCCGGCGGCGTCCTACGCGCTGTCGCGGCTGGCGGCCGGCGACGAGGCCGGCTTCCACGACGTGCTGGGGCCGACCGTGCCGCTGTCGCGCCACATCTTCCGGGCGCCGACGCGGTTCTACAAAACCGGCATCGTGTTCATGGCCTATCTCAACGGCCATCAGGACCATTTCACCATGGTCGGCGGGCAGGAGAGCACGCGCTCGACGCTGCATCTGACCGAACTGTTCCGTTTGGCTGACAAAGCCGGGCTGCTCTCCAACCCTGAAATGGCGACGCGGCGCATGAAGACAGTGCTGGCGACGCGCGGCATCGAGCCCTGATGCGCGATTTTTCTTCCGACCATCGCTGGCTGTCGCTGAACACGGCGACTGTCCGCAAGCAGGGCGATCTCGTCGCCATCATCGAGGCCTGCGCACGCCACGGCATCCGCGCCATCGATCCCTGGCGCGACCAGGTCGCGGCCGTGGGCCTTGAGCGCGCGGTGCGGGCGGTACGCGACGCCGGGCTCGAACTATCTGGCTATTGCCGCGGCGGCATGTTCACGGCGGATGCGGCGCACCGTACCGAGGCACGCGACGACAATCGCCGCGCCGTTGACGAAGCCAAGGCGCTGGGCGCGCCCTGCATCGTGCTGGTCGTTGGCGGCTTGCCGCAATATTCGCGCCCCGGAAGTGCGGCTTCAAGCGACATCGCGACCGCGCGCGCGCAAGTTCACGACGCCATCGCCGAAATGCTTGAGTATGCGAAGCAGGCCAATATGCCGCTGGCGATCGAGCCCTGCATCCTGCCTATGCCGCCGACCGCGCCTGCGTGAACACGACGAAGCAGGCGCTGGATATCTGCGATCAGCTCGATCCGCAGCGCTCCGGCGCACTCGGCGTCGCGCTCGACGTCTATCACATCTGGTGGGATCCGGAATTGATGCCGCAGATCGCGCGCGCGGGAAAGGATCGCCTGCTCGCGTTTCACGTCTGCGACTGGCTGGTGCCGACCAGGGACATCCTCAACGACCGCGGCATGATGGGCGATGGCGTCATCGATATCACATCTGTGCGAGCGGCGGTCGAGGCGCAGGGCTTTGCCGGCTATTCCGAGATCGAAATCTTCTCCAATGACTGGTGGGCAAAGCCGATGGACGAGGTTTTGAAAACCTGCATCGAACGGCACCGGACCGTGGTCTAGCATTTCGATTCTGATTGAATCAGAATCGAGCTCTAGATTCTCGCTTTGACGTTTTCTTCACGCGAGCCGGAACCTATTTCGCTCAAAAACGCTATAGCAGGCGACAACCGAAGCCGCGTTTGCGTTGTGCCAACGACGGACGATGTTGTCTCGTAGCTGAACTGGCGCGCGCTGTTTTTCGAAGAGCGTAGCAAGAAGCGACAGAATGCGGGTTCCAGATTTAACCTTTGTCCACGCTATTTAGCTTAACAAAGGGTTACCGTTGCGCCCGCGAGAACTCCGGCGCTAGCTGTTCCGCACGGAGAACGTCTCCGATAGCGATGAGCGACAACATGAAAATCCTTTACGCAATTGCGACCCTCACCCTGCTGTCGACGTCGGCGCAGGCATGGCAGATCGTGGAACGCTGCACCCACAGCAAGTTCTATGGCAAGGTGTGCACGACGTCCTACCTGGACGACCCGCCGCGCAACGCGGCGCAGGATCAGGAAGACGAAAAGGCAAGGCGCGCCAGCATCGAAAAGTGGGAAGCGTACTGCAAGCCGAAGCGCACCTACGATGACGAAGGCGTCGTCCGCCTGGTTTACGCCCGCAGGGGCTGTGAGTTCGGCCGCAGCGAATAACCGGTCGTTTCCGCTCCTTGCAATCGGTGAGGAGCATTCCGGGCCTGCGGGTCCGATGCTTCCGGCGCTCTGTTGCGCCCGAAAGACCGCTAAATCTTTATCGACCAGATTGCGACCCGGTTAGTCACGCCGCTTTACGGCGCCTCAATGCTTGTCGGTCATTGCTGACGCACGGCATTCATTTCAAGAGGCAGTGTCCATGCGCGTCTTCATCGCAATCTCGATTGTCGTCGCTTCGGTATCGTCCGCGTCCGCGCAATTCGCGATGGACCACGGCCACGCCGCGGATGCCGCCCAGGCCGCGCGCGCGGCGCGGGCTGCAGCGGATGCCAAGGCCGCGGCCATTGCTTCCGGCGCGCCGCTGCTTCCCAGCCAGCAAACCAATTTCTACGTCGGCAGTGGCGGCACCATAAAGATCGTGCCCCGGACTGCCGAAGAGCTGAAGGCCGATGAAGCCGCACAGGCCGCCTGGAAGGAGCGCTGCCGGCCGACCGTGGTCGAAGACCGCGAGGGCTGCGCCGCGTGAGGTATGCCGAACGGGATTGCGATCTCTCCCGCTTCAACACCGCCGGCAATTAGAACTGCCGTACACCAGGGCGGAACCGAGCGGCGCCTGAGCCCGCTCGGGTCGCCTGCTGCGGTCCGGTTTCGGCTATGCCCTCCGGGGTCGAAATGCTAGAGCTTCCTCAACTACCGTTGGGGCGGCATGACTTTCACTTCCTGGCAGTTCGGCGCCTTCGTCGCGATCGTATTTGCGGCCTATTACCTGCCGGCGCTGCGGGCGTTTCAGGTCCATCTGCTGGTCTTCGCCAGCCTGTTCTTTACGGATATGGCCAGCCGGAACTGCTGGCGCTGTTGGCTGTCGCGGTTTTCGGAACCTATCTCTTCCTGGTCCTGGCATTGCGAAACCGGCAGGTCTGGCTTCCGGTCGGCATCGCCTTCAACCTCGCGCTGCTCGCGTTCTTCAAATACAAGCTGCTGTTCATCGATCCGGCGTCCCCCAGCCTGGTCGACTTCGCGCCGCTTGACTTCCTGCTGAAGCTGCCGCTGCCGATCGGCATTTCATTTTTCGTCTTCCACAACATCAGCCTGCTGGTTGATCTGACCCGGCAGAAGGCGGCGCCACCGACGCTGACCGGCGTGTTCCTCTACATCATTTTCTTTCCGCAGCTCGTGTCAGGTCCGATCACGCGCGCGGAAATGTTCATGCCGCAGATCAAGCCGAAGTATTTCGCGGACATTCCCTTCGTCGAGGCGGCGAAATGGATCCTGACCGGATTTTTCTTCAAGCTCTACGTCGCGAACAATCTCAATGAAATGACGTCTTACATGAGCTTCCCGCTCTACGAGACGCTGCAGACCCAGGATCGCTGGCTGCTCGTCTTCCTGTACAGCTATCAGATCTACGCGGACTTCTTCGGCTATTCCGCGATTGCGATCGGCCTTGGTCTCTTGTTCGGCTACCGCCTGCCGATCAACTTCAATCTTCCCTACATCGCAACATCGTTCTCCGAGTTCTGGACGCGCTGGCATATCTCGTTATCGACCTGGCTGCGGACCTATCTTTACGTTCCGCTCGGCGGCAATCGCCATGGCCTATGGCGGACCTATTTGAACCTGATGATCGTGATGGGACTAGGCGGCCTCTGGCACGGCGCCGGCCTCGGCTATCTGATGTGGGGGCTGTTGCACGGCCTGTTGCTCGTGCTCGAGCGCCCCTTGTTGGCGCGACTGGCTTCGATCGATTTGGCGGTGTTTCGAGCGGCGCGGATGACCGTCGTCTTTGTCTGCGTCACCATGCTCTGGATCTTCTTCAAGCTGCCGAACTTCGATCATGCGGTCGGCTACCTCACGGGCATGTTTACGCCGAGCACGAATCCCAATCCGACCAAGCTGTTCTACAGCCTGGCGCTGCTCTACTCGCTGCCGGTCATGATTCAGCATTTTGTTTCCCGCCCGCTTTTCGAAGGCAGCTTGCGCCGGCTGGAACCTTATCTCTACGGTTCGATGGCTGCGCTGATGTATCTCGAGGCCGGCCCCGAAACGTCGTTCATCTACTTTCAGTTCTAGGAGTGAGGAAGAAGTGTCTGTGGTTCGGTGGCTGGTAAAGTGCGGTGCCGGTGCGGTCGTTGCATTGATCGCCTGCAGCTTTGCGACTGCGCGCTTCGGCAGCGGGCTGCAAATGCCGGCCACGACCGCGCGCGACGGCACGCTGATCACCCTGAGCCGCTTCTTGCGCGAGCCGGTGCCTGACATCGTACTGGTGGGCAGCTCGCTCACGTTCCGCCTCAAGGAGGAATATTTTGCGACACCGAAGCTGCGCAATCTGGCGCTTGCGGGAGGCTCCCCGGTTACGGGACTCGAGATCGTTGCGAACCAGCCGCGCCTTCCCGCCATCATTCTTGTCGAAGCGAATGTCCTATCGCGAACGACGGACACCGCGCTGGTCGAGCGATATTCACGGGGCGATACCGAGCCGCTTTTCTTTCGTCCTGTCAGGGCTGCGGTGGCCGCCTACGAGCAGCGGCTTCACGCTCCCCTTACGCATGAGCAGGTGGCGGTCAACCTGCGTAAGCTGATCGAGCAGCCGCCGAGCGATTTCGACAGCCGAGTCTACGCCGATCGCGCGCTGCAGCAATTCGACGCTGAGGATCCGGCGGATGCGGTGCGGGCCAATGCGAAGCGAATTGAAGAGTTGATCCGGAAGGTGGAGCAACGCGGCGCGCGGGTGCTTCTGTTCGAGTTGCCCTATTCGGAGCCAATCGGAAGTTCGCGGGCGGCAAAGATCACACGGGAAATCATTCATGCCCGGTTTCCCGATCCGGACCGGTGGCTGCGTATCGACGCGAACCGGAGCGAGCTGCGCTGGGCAGATGGCGTTCATCTCGACGAGCGCTCCGCGGTGATTGTAACGCAGGCGATGGAGCGAGCGTTAACTTCGGCACGTAGCGCAAGGTAAGCGTTACCGCGGTTGTGCAAGGAAGGCGATGATCTTTTTCTATCGTCGCTCGATGGAAGGCCACCGTACGGCTTCATGCTGTTGCCGGGTACGACCTCATCCGGGTTTGCAATGAAGCGATCGAGCTTCTCTTCATCCCAGACGAAGCCTGCCTCCTTCATCGCGCTGGAAAACCCGTAGTCGGGCAGCGACCCAGCTTTCCGTCCGATAATGTTGTGCAGGTTGGGGCCCAGCCGATTGTCGCCCTCCCTTACCATGTGGCACGTTCGACAGGCATTGTTGAACGCTTGTTGTCCTGAGACTCCTCCGTTCCTTGGGACGCCTGAGGCAGGGCTGAAGGCTGCGAAAGCATGTACGTCATTCCGCTCACTGCCATTATCAGGAACGCACGACCCCGGCGCCGCACAGGTACGTCTCGCCGGCCGGACGTTGGCCGGGCGAGAAGCGTGGTGAAGTGCCATTGCTTCATTGGATCACCTCGTGGGCTGCGGGACTGGGTCAAGGTGCGGTCAGGGCCTGCGACCTGCGGCAGCGTGTTGAAGCGCGCCTTCTGCTCGTTGCCCAGCGTGGCATAGAACTCATCCAGCGCCGGCTGCACCAGTGCGGCCGCCTGCAGCATGGCGTCGAGCCGCTTCTCCATTGCCTCCAGCCGTCCGAGCGGTGTGAGCGGTACGTCGTCGGGGCAGGCGGCCTGCAATTTTCAACGGCACTCTTCGTCGCCGTGCTCAAGCGGTCGAGCGCTTCCTTGCTTGCCTGCCGGATGTATCACGGCCTCGATCCGCTCGATCGGTAGCTGCGTGAGGCTGGACTTCGGCTCACCGCATTTCTCGGCTTCAGCATTCGCTTCCTGCTGCGGCTGCTGTTGCGAGCGGTCGCCGACGTTCGGGCCGAGCGCGTTGAAGCGCGCCTTTTGTTCGTCGTTCAGCGAATTGTAAAACTGCTCAAGTGCCGGCCGTACGATCCTTACTGCGTCGAGCGTAGCTTTTACGCGGTTCGTCATCGCCCGCAAGCGACCGGGCGGCGTCATCCCATAGTAGTCAGCGCAGGATTCCTTGAACGCATCGGCGGCGTTTGCCGCAGCAGCCTTCAATTCATCGAGCAGGACGCGCTGCTCGGGCGTCGGCTGCACTGCGCGCGTGATCGACGCAATCGGCCAGGCGGTCACGCCCTCATCCGGCTCTGCGCATAGTTGCCGGAGAGTCTGCCGACTCACGCTGGCGCGCTGCCGCGCCCGGAAATTGGTGATCGCTGCGCCTGGTTCGGGATATCTGGCGTACGCGGAATACGGACTGTCCGTCCCCCAGAACACCGTGTCGACGAAGTCGTCATAAGCGTAGGCCCAATAGCCGGGGTCGTAGGCGGTGGGCCAGAACGTATATTCGAAGATGTCGGAATAGGCGTAGGGCCAGAATACCGGGCCCAGCCAGGCCACAAACGCCGCGTGGTGGCCGCGCCGCCAGGCATGGCGGGGAGCCCAACCGTTCTCCCGGGCCGTGAGTGCGGCTCGGGCCTGCAGGGCATCATTGCTGCGGAACTGCGCGGCAAATCGCCCGCGTGCCGCAGCCTGCATAGCGGCAGATCGTTCAGCCGAAGGCTGCGGTCCCAGCCGCTGCAGGCGCGCCTGATCGCTTTGCTGCAAGCGCTGTTCGCGCTGGAGCAAGCGGTTCTGTGTCTGTAGCAGCTTTCCTGCGCGCGTTGCGCCCGGCGACCTTCCGGTTGTTGCGACTGCAATTGCTGCACGCGCTGCTGCAAGCGATCGATGCGGCTCTGGCGCTCTGTGCTCTGGCGCGACAGCATGTCACGCTGCCGTTCCTGCACCACTTGCTGTCGCTGCTGGATGCGCTGCTCACGCTGTTGCGCGCGCGTTTCGATCTGCTCCTGCCGCGACGGTCGCGCGCCTACATCGGGCGATGTGCCTGGGCGCGAGGGTGCGGCGATGCGCGGCTCGGGTCTCGTCATGGCCGGTCGCTGCGGCGGCGCGGCACGCTGGATCTCGGGTCGTGGCCCCGCAACGCGCGGTGCGGCCGCTCGCGGCGGTGCGGCGATTGGCGGCGCCGCGCGCGGGGCCATGGCTGGACGTTGAGGCGGGGAGCTGCACGGAACGCCGGCGCGGCGGGTCGCGCCATTGCCGGAGGTGCCGCGGGGCGGGCCATGGCGGGTGGTGCTGCTGGGCGGGCCATGGCCGGCGGTGGCGCCGCTGGCGCTGGTCGGGCTGCTGGCGCGGCCGGGCCACCTGGGCCCCCGCCACCCGGGCCTCCGCGCTGCTGGGCGGACGAGCCGGTGCTCAGCGTGAGCGCGGAGACACCAAGGAAAAGCGCTGCAATGCGAACGCCGAGCGGAAGCATGATCTCAACTCCCTCGTGCCTCGTCGCCCGGAAATGTCAACGCGCAAGCGCGGGAATCGTTCGCTTGGGTCTATGACTGGCGTTGCGATTTTGCGATGCGGGACTGGAGCAATTTCGGCCACCGTCCTAGCCGACCTCGCAGGGCACGTTCAGAAATCCCCGGAAGCGAACCCGGCCGCCGCGTACCGGTTCGCCGCTGAGTGAATAATCCGGAAACCGCGCCAGAAAACGCGAGATCGCGATCGCGCCCTCGAGCCGCGCCAGCGCCATCCCGGCGCATTGATGCGCGCCGGTGCCGAAAGCGAGATGGCGGTTCGGCGTACGGCCGATATCGAAACGTTCGGGATCGGCGAACTGCGCGGGATCGCGGTTGGCGGCGCCGATGCACAGCGTCACCGGCGTGCCCGCGGGCAATGCGACGCCGCCGAGTTCGAACGGCTCGACCGTCATGCGGTTGCCGAGCTGGTTGGAGCTCTCGAACCGCAGCATTTCCTCGACTGCGGTCTTGATCAGCGCGGGATTCTCGATCAATCGCCGTTTCTCGCTGGCATGGTTCGACAGCGCCACCAGGCCGTTGCCAATCAAATTGGTGGTGGTCTCGTGGCCGGCATTGAGCAGGAAGATGCAGTTGTGCAGCAGCTCCTTTTCGGTCAGCCGCTCGCCATTGTCTTCGCCCTGAATGAGCCGGGTCAGCACGTCGCGGTCGGGATTGCCGGGCTTGGCCCGCCGCCGCGCCACCAGCCCTTCGAGGTACGACAGGAAGTCTTCCACCGCCTTGTTGCCGCGGGCGAAGGCGTCCGGGCCGATCACCGGCTCCAGCGCGCCGAGGATAGCCAGCGACCAGTCGCGCAAGGGCTCGCGCTCGCCCTCGGGCACGTCGAGCAGATTGCCGATGACTTCGATCGGGATCGCGGCGGCGAAATCGTCGATCAGATCCACCTTGCCCTTGGCGGCGATGGCGTCGAGCAGGCGGTCGACCAGCCGGATCAGATCGGGCTCCATGCCGGCGATCGCGCGCGGCGAGAGCGCACCCATGATCAGCCGCCGCACGCGGGTATGGGCGGGGGATCGTTGAAGACGAGGCTCGTGGTGTGATGCTCGTAGAGCAGGAATCGCCGTACTTCGGCGAGAACTCCTCTTCTTGTCCGAAGAGAAGGCTTTGGTGTTCTTGTAGGCTGCAACCAGATCGTCGTAGCGGGTCAGGAAATACGAGCCGTTCGGCAGCCGCTTGACCGGCGCGGTCTCACGCAGCGCGCGATAGGTCGGGTAGGGGTTAGCATAGAACTCCGGCGTCAGTTTTTCGAGGTCGAAGGTGGCCGCCAGTTCGTGCGCATCCAAATTCATGGCTCGCCATACTCTTTCGGAAGACGGACAAGTAAGCCGCCGTCAAATTAGTCGCATTTGCAACTATCTTAAATGCCGTGCCCAAGGCGTCAAGCCGGCGTGCAGCTTCCGCCCCGCACCATCAGCGGCGCGTTCGGGTTGCGGCCGATCCGGATAAACCGGAAAGGTGAGCGCCGGATTCTCCGAAAAATGGTGCTCGAACAAGGCGATGAGGCTGTGTCTTTGACGCCACCCCGCGGTAGAATTCGCGTGGTGCGCTGCAATAGATCCTTGACTTCGTCAAGGTGAGTAATTACTCACGCCCCTTATGTCTACCCTGCGCATGACCAGTGACTTGCGGCGGCAATTGATCTTGAGCGCCGCCAAGCGATGCTTTGCCCGTAACGGCTTTGCCGGCACCACGACCAAGAGCGTGGCGGCGGCCGCTGCCATTTCGGAAGGGCTGTTGTTCAAGCACTTCCTCCAAGGCCGCGCTCTACGCCGAAATCCTCGCAGAGGAGTGCGAGGCCGATCCGGACTTTGCGCACCTGCTCGGCCAGGAGCCTTCAACTGCCACGCTGGTTGAACTGGTCAAGAGCATGGTCGGACACTTCATGGAAGTGTCCGACGGATCGGATCAGGAGGAAGCGCAGCGGCTGCGGCTGATGACGACCAGCCACCTCGATGACGGCGAGTTCGCGCGTCTGCTCTACGACAAGATCAGCGGCCTGATCGGGCCGGTGTTCACCGCATCGATCGAACGCGCGGTTACGGCCGGCGACGCGTCGCGGATCGGCAGCGATCCGCTCAACCTGTTCTGGTTCGCGCACCACACCGTGCTGATGGCCGCGCTCACGCGGCTTCCGGCCGTGCCCTGTCTTTCCTACGGCAACGCCGCCGATCTGGAGCGGCAACTTTGTCAATTCATCCTGCGCGGCATCGGACTTACCGAAGCCGCAATTGCTTCTCATTTGGACTGCGAGCTGTCGCCGACCTCGGGACAATCGGTAACTGCAGAAAGTGCATGACATGAATATCGTGACTGAACACAAGATATCGGGCAAGCCGATTGTCGACAAGCCGCACAAGCGGCCGGTGCGGATGGTGCGCTGGTTCATCGTCGTGGGACTGCTGCTGACCTTGCTGGTCGGCGGTCTCGTCTGGTTCAACTACTTCCGCGGCAAGATGATCGCGCAGTTCTTTGCGAACAACAAACCGCCGCCGACCAGTGTCAACATTGCGACGGCGAAGTCCGAAACCATTCCGAATCTCCTGACTGCGGTCGGCGATCTCGCCGCCGTGCATCAGGTTAATGTCACGTCGGACGTCAATGGCCGCATTACCGATATCCAGTTCACGGCGGGTGCGAGCGTGAAAGAGGGCGCGCCGCTGCTGCAATTGTTCGACGGCCCCGAACAGGGCGACCTCGCCAACTTCAAGGCACAGCAGCGGGTAGCGCAGATATCGCTGGATCGCGCCAAGCAGTTGATGGAGCGCCAGGTCGGACCGCAGGCGACCGTGGATACTGCGCAGGCTGCATTCGATCAGGCCAGCGCCGGCATCGCCAAGACCGAGGCGATCATCTCGCAGAAGCTTGTGCGGGCTCCGTTCAGCGGCGAACTCGGCGTTCGCAAGGTCGAGGTTGGACAATACCTGACCGCGGGCACGCAGATCGTCTCGTTGACCGATCTGTCGGCGCTGTATGCCAACTTCACCGTGACGGAAAAGGACTCTGGCCAACTCAAGGTGGGCCAGATCGTCCGCATCGCGGTCGATGCATATCCGGGCCGTACCTTCGAGGGCAAGATCACCACCATCGAACCGCAGATTGCGATCGAGACCCGCAACATCCGCGTGCAGGCGACGATCCAGAATCCGGATCGGATTCTCAAGCCCGGCATGTTCGTGACCACTACCGTGGTCCTGCCGGACAAACCGCCGGTCATCACCGTGCCCGAAACCGCGGTCGACTACACGCTGTATGGCGACTCGGTCTTCCTGCTCGGCGAGAAGAAGGAAGAGGACGGCAAGACCAGCCTCACGGTCACGCGTAGCTTCGTGCAGACCGGCAAGCGCGTCGAAGGACGGGTTGAG
Organism: Bradyrhizobium sp. RDT10; assembly: GCA_044772375.2. Classification (GTDB taxonomy): domain Bacteria; phylum Pseudomonadota; class Alphaproteobacteria; order Rhizobiales; family Xanthobacteraceae; genus Bradyrhizobium. The sequence continues at coordinate 4,425,198 of CP187939.1, read as the reverse complement.
ATCCTGAAGGGTTTGAAGGACGGCGACCGCGTCGTGGCGGTGGGGCAGCTCAAGCTGCAATCGGGGGCGGCCGTGACGATCTCGACCGATCCGACACCACCGATTCCGGCGAAGCCGCCGCGCTACTAACGCGCACACTGACAAACGAACGTGGCCCCGAGGGGCCGCGTTGGCGAAAGACGGGCAGCGTCCTCGAGACGAGAGTGCGCCCGAAACTGCTGAACCCACCGGGATAATCTGCAATGACCGCCTTAACCGATATTTTCATCAAGCGTCCGGTCCTGTCGGTCGTCGTCAGCCTGCTGATTCTCCTGATCGGCCTGCGGGCCGCCAGCGTATTGCCGATCAGGCAATATCCGAAGCTGTCGAACACGGTGGTGAACATCATCACCTCGTATCCGGGCGCGTCGGCTAATCTCATTCAGGGCTTCATCACCACGCCGATCGAGCAGGCGGTCGCGTCGGCCGAGGGTGTTGACTACATCACCTCGTCGTCGGTGCAGGGCACCAGCACGATCCAGGTCTATATCAAACTGAATTTCGACCCCAACCAGGCGCTGACCGAAGTTCTCGCCAAGGTGAACTCGGTCAAATACCTGATCCCGAAAGAATCGAACGACCCGGTCATAACCAAGACTACCGGCCAAACCACGGCCGTGATGTATCTGGGATTCTCCAGCGACGAACTCTCGGGTTCGGCGATTTCGGATTATCTGACGCGCGTGGTGCAGCCGGTGCTCTCGACGGTCGACGGTGTGGCGTCGGCCGACATTCTGGGCGGGCAAACATTCGCGATGCGGCTGTGGCTCGATCCGGTGCGGATGGCCGGGCGCGGCGTATCGCCGAGCGATGTTTCGGCGGCGATCGCCGCCAACAACTTCCAGGCCGCAGCCGGTCAGGCCAAGGGCTTTTTGATCGTCTCGAACGTTCAAACCAACACGGACCTGCGGAACCTCGATCAGTTCAAGAAGATGATCGTCAAGTCCAGGGACGGTGGATTCGTGCGGGTCGAGGATATCGCGACCGTCGAACTTGCGGCCCAAAGCTCGGATGCGAGCGTTGCATTCAGCGGCGAGCGCGCGATCTTCATCGGCGTGCAGGCGACCCCGCAAGGCAACCCGCTGACTCTGGTCAAGGGCGTGCGCGCGCTGTTTCCGGAGCTGGAGCGCAACCTGCCGCCGTCAATGAAGATGAAGGTGGCCTACGATTCCACCAAGTTCATTCAGTCATCGATCGACGAGGTGAAGAACACGCTGATCGAGGCCGTGCTGATCGTCGTGGTTGTGATCTTCCTGTTCCTGGCCTCGTTCCGCTCCGTCATCATTCCCGTGGTTACGATTCCGCTGTCGCTGATCGGTGTCTGCAGCCTGATGCTGGCGATGGGCTTTAGCTTCAACCTGTTGACGCTGCTGGCGATGGTGCTCGCGATCGGGCTCGTGGTCGACGACGCCATCGTGGTGGTCGAGAACATCCATCGCCATCTGGAAGAGGGAAAACCCCGGTGCAAGCGTCGCTGCAGGGCGCGCGCGAAATCGTCGGCCCCGTGATCTCGATGACGATCACGCTGGCGGCGGTGTATGCGCCGATCGGCTTCCTCGGCGGCTTGACGGGTTCGCTGTTCCGCGAATTCGCCTTCACGCTCGCGGGTTCCGTGATCGTGTCGGGCGTGATCGCGCTGACGCTGTCGCCGATGATGTGCTCGGTCCTCCTGAAGAGCGCGGACGAGGGGCGTTTCTCGAGGCTGGTCAACAGGGTGTTCGGCGCGATGACGCGCTGGTACGGACGCCAGCTCGACCGCTCGCTCGACTATCGTCCGATCACCGGGCTATTCGCGCTGACGATCCTCGGTCTGGTCGGCTTCCTCTATATGAACACATCAAGCGAACTCGCGCCCGAGGAAGACCAGGGCATCGTGTTCTCGGTGACCAAGGCGCCGAAATACGCCAACATCGACTATGTCGATTTCTACGGCGAAAAGCTCGACAAGGCGTTCCAGAAATTCCCCGAGACCGATCTCCGCTTCGTTCTGAACGGTATCACCGGCCCGCAGGGCGGTATTGCCGGCATGCTGCTGAAGCCGTGGGACGAGCGCGAGCGTTCCTCGATCAAGCTGAAGCCGCTGGTACAGGCGGAGCTCTCAAAGATCGAAGGTGTTCAGGCGTTCGCGTTCAACCTGCCGCCGCTTCCGGGTGGACCCGGCGGCCTGCCGATACAGATGGTGATCAATTCGACTGCCGGCTTCCAGGCCGTTTATGATGAGATGGCGAAGTTGAAGGACGCCGCGCGAAAGAGCGGTCTCTTCATCGTCTCCGACAGCGATCTCGAGTTCAATCAGCCAGTGGTGCGCGTCTCCGTCGACCGCTCCAAGGCGAGCGATCTCGGTATCAACATGGCGCAGGTCGGCGCCACGTTGCAAACGCTCCTGGGCGGCAATTACGTCAATCGCTTCAATCTCGAGGGCCGTTCGTATCAGGTGATCCCGCAGGTCTCGCGGGACAAGCGGTTGTCGCCGGAAGCCCTCGGCGGTTACTATGTCCCGACCAACACCGGGCAACTGGTGCCGCTCTCGACCATCGTATCGATCGAGACCGCGACCGATCCGAACTCGCTCACGCATTACAACCAGCTGAACTCCGCGACCTTCTCGGCGGTGCCGATGCCGGGTGTGACGGTCGGGCAGGCGGTGGACTTCCTGGAGGGCGAGGCCAAGAAACTGCCTGCCGGCTTCGGTCATGACTATCTGGCCGACCTCCGCCAATATGTGCAGGAAGGCAACCAGCTCGCGATCACCTTCGGCTTCGCGCTGATCATCATCTTCCTGGTGCTGGCAGCGCAGTTCGAAAGCTTGCGGGATCCGCTGGTGATCATGATCAGCGTTCCGATGGCGATCGTCGGCGCGCTGATCCCGCTGTTCTTCGGCATGGCGACCATCAACATCTACACCCAGGTCGGCTTGCTGACCCTGGTCGGCCTCATCACCAAGCACGGCATCCTGATGGTGGAGTTCGCCAACGAATTGCAGCTCAAGGAAGGTCTCGACAAGCGTTCGGCGATCGAGATGGCGGCCCGCATCCGACTGCGTCCGATCCTGATGACGACGGCGGCGATGGTCACCGGCCTGATCCCGCTGCTGACCGCGACCGGCGCTGGTGCGGCGAGCCGTTTCTCGATCGGTCTCGTCGTGGTCTCCGGCATGTCGATCGGCACGCTGTTCACGCTGTTCGTGCTGCCTGCGGTCTATGTCTGGCTGGCCACCGACCACCAGGCGAAGGCCGGTTCGAAGCGGACCAAGGAGATTGCCGATTTCGATCTCGGAGGTCGGCGCTCAAACCGACCTGAGCCTCGCAACGGGCAACAATAGCGAGCGACGGCAGCGGAAATCGCTGCCGTCGCTTTTTCGTGTCGGGGGTATGCCGCCCGGCGACGCCGCTGGCTCTCCATGCTAGGAAAGAAGAAAAGCAGGGAGCCAACATGACCAGCGACTTTCCCGCCGGCAACTACCGCTTCATTCCGGCCGTGTTTCAATATTCCGGCGGGGTGGCGGCCAACCCCGGCCATGAAATCGAACGCGTGCGTTTCGACCAACCAGTTCCGCTGGCCGAAGGTTTTTCGCAAATCGCAAAATACATTCAGGCGGCGGGCAGGCCGCTGACGTCGTTCTGTGCCTGCGAGCTGCGTTCGCCGGCCGCCTTCACCGACGAAGGATTTCGCAATTTCAACCTGCACTACGTCAAGACGCTGGCGGAATGGGGTGTCTATGACGGCAAAACCAATCCGGTCGCGCGCAGCAATGTCTGTCCGGAGATCGATCCGCCGGCCGAGCCTTCGTTCTACGCTTTCTCGTTTACGCGGCCGAGCCAGGGCACGGCGCCGAGCTTCGTGATCGCGGGAAGCGGCGAGTCGCAGGAAGGCAACGCCAGCTATGCTGAGCGCACGGTGCGCTATCGCGACACGAGCCCTGAGGGCATTGCGGAGAAAGTCCGTTATGTTGTCGGCGTGATGGAGCGGCGCATGGGCGAGTTCGGGTTCGGCTGGAAAGATGCGACCGATGTGCAGACCTACACCATCCACGATTTCCACCACGTCTTTGCCGACGCGCTCGTTCGCCGTGGCGCCGCGCGTTCGGGTCTGACCTGGCATTTTGCCCGGCCTCCGGTGATCGATCTTGAGTACGAGATGGATTGCCGGAGGGTGATGCGGGAAGTGGTGATCTGAGACGCCCAGCCTCGTTCGTCATTGCGAGGAGCGCAGCGACGACGTCACGCTCTTGCCGCAGCCGGATTCACCGACCAGGCCGAGCGTCGCGCCGTTGGCGACGCTGAGATCGACGCTGTCGACCGCATGCGTGGTGCGGCCATCGTCGCCGTGGAAGACCACGCGCAGACCTTCGATATCGATGAGCGGGCCCGCGGTCATGCCTTGCCCGCCGTCGCCGCTTCAATCGCTGCATCGATGACCGCGCGGTCCGTGATCCCGGCCGGGTTCTTTCGCGTCGGCAGGAACGGGCGGAAATGCACCCAGCGCTCGCGGCTCACCTGCTCCAGCCGCTCGAGTTCGGCAAGTGGATCAGTATGGTCGTCGACGCGCAGGTCGAGATCGGACCATTCCTCCTCGCCATGGATCAACAGCGCCGCGGATTGCTTGCCGCGCTTGTCGCCGCCGGCGGCTTCGCCGGCCTTCATGGCTACGATCAGCCGTTGCGCGAAAGGCAGAGTAGCGTTGGCGATGTAAGCCTGCGCGGTGTCGTCGAGCACGGCGGCGCCCGCCAGCATATTGCCGGCGAGGGAAAAGCCATCGCCCTGAATATGCCCGCACCAATCGACGCATTCGCTGCCGGTATGTGCAGCGACGCGGCCCTTGATGTCCATGACATGCAGTTGCCGGCTCGCGCGGCCGTCATCGGCCGCAATCAGCGTATCGATAACTTCGCGCGGGCTGCGCCCCTCGCGCAACAGCTTCACGCCGTCGATGCCGTAATAGGGATTGACCAGCGCCTGCGTCGCGACACCGCCGATGCCGGGGGCGATATGCGGCACGCGTGCGCCGACCGCGAAAAACCTGGTCGCAACGGCAATGCCGATTTGGCCGGTGAGGGGATCGCGCGCGATGATCGACCAGGTCATCTTTTGTTGTCTCTTCGAACTATCGTCCCGCCGCGTAGCCCTGCATGCCCCTGGGATTGGCGGCAGCGCGGCGCCGGCGGCCAACTTGGAGGCTGCAGTGAGGCGGCCTTCCGACCAGTCGGGGCCGATCTCGACGACGTGGCCGCGGCCCTTCAGGGTATCGACGGTCGCCTTCGGCACGCGGTTCTCTACCACGAGCACGCCGGGACGCGCGGTGCGCGGCCAGAACGAGATCGGGAAATGTTCGGAGTGCCACGCAGGCGCGTCGATCGCTTCCTGCAGGTTCAGCTTGGCGTGGACATGCCGCAGGAAGAATTGCGTGGTCCATTGGTCCTGCTGGTCGCCGCCCGGCGATCCCTAAGCCATGTACGGCTCGCCGTCACGCAGCGCCATGGTGGGGGAGAGCGTGGTGCGCGGGCGCTTGCCCGGCGCCAGCGCCGCCGGGTGATCTTCTTCGAGCCAGAACATCTGCGCGCGGCTGCCGAGGCAGAAGCCGAGTTCGGGAATGACCGGTGAGGATTGCAGCCAGCCGCCGGACGGCGTTGCCGACACCATGTTGCCGGCCTGATCGATGATGTCGAAATGCACGGTGTCGCCGCGCACCTCACCGAAGCGGCCAACCGTCGGCTCGCCCGCGCCCATGGCGCCAACCGCGTCGCGATGGCCTTCGGCGCGGCGCAGCTTGACGACCGAGCCAAAACCTTCGACCGAGCCGGGGAGGAAATCCAGCGAGGCCTGATCCCTGGAAATCAGCTTGCGTCGTTCGTCATTGTAGGCGTCCGACAGCAAAGTCGCGATCGGGATGTCGGTGAATTTGGGGTCGCCATAGAATTTCTCGCGGTCAGCGAATGCAAGCTTGGCGCATTCGATCTGCAGATGGATGAATTCGGGGCCGGCGGGATCGAGCCCGTCGAGCTCAAAGCCCTTCAACAGCGCGAGCTGCTGCAGCATGACAGGACCCTGGCTCCAGACGCCGGGCTTGCAAACGGTGTAGCGGCCGTAGTCGTAGGTCAGCGGTGCCTCGACGGTCGGCTGCCAGTGCGCCATGTCATCGGCCGAAAGCACGCCGCGATGCGGTGAGCCGCTGACGTCCATGACGTCCTGCGTGCGGCAGAACTTGTCAATCGCTTCAGCTACAAAGCCTTGCGACCAGGATTTTCGCGCACGTTCGATCTGCGCGACGCGGTCACCGCCCGCACTCTCGGCTTCCTTCAGGATGCGGGCATAGGTTTCCGAGAGCTGCTTGTTGGTGAACAGCGTGCCGGGCCTCGGCACTTCGTTGTTCGGCAGGTAGACGGCGGCCGATGTCGTCCAGTGCTTGCGAAACAATTGCTCGACGACCTGGATGGTGGCCGCGGCTCGCTCGACCAGCGGATAGCCGTCGCGGGCATAGGCGATCGCCGGCTCCAGCACGTCGCGCAGCCGCATCGTGCCGTAGTCACGCAGCAGCAGCATCCAGGATTCGAACGTGCCGGGCACGCAGGCGGCCAAGAGTCCGGTGCCGGGCACCATTTCCAGGCCTTCGCTCTTGTAATGCGCGATGGTCGCCTTCGCCGGCGCAGGACCCTGGCCGCAGATCACCTCGGTGCGGCCGCGCTTGGTGTCGTGCACGATGATCGGCACATCGCCGCCGGGGCCGTTCAGATGTGGCTCCACCACCTGCAGTGTGAAGGCCGTGGCAACACCGGCGTCGAAGGCGTTGCCGCCTTTTTCGAGGATGCCCATGCCGACGGCGGTGGCGATCCAGTGCGTCGAGGTCACGACACCAAAGGTGCCTTCGATTTCCGGCCGGGTGGTGAACGGATCGGGATTGATGTTGCTCATGAGAATCCGATGCGAGGCTGGTATCGTGGTGCCGAAACACTTGAGCACAGGCGCGGCTGGATGCCAACCGCTGGGATGCCACGCATTGCACCCATCTCCGTGATCATACCAAGGCTGTGGCCTCAACCGGATGGTTGACAGCATGGCAGGCGACGCCGTCGATCAGGACGGGCGCTTCCTTGCGGCAGAGATCGAACGCCAGCGGGCAGCGCGGGTTGAAAGCGCAGCCGGGCGGCGGATGGATCGGATTGGGGATCTCGCCCTTGACCGGAATGCGCTGGCGGCCGGACATCGCGAGATCGGGAACCGCGCCCAAAAGCATCTTGGTGTAGGGCATCCGGGGATTGGCGAACAGCTCGCGGCCTTCGGCAATCTCGACGATGCGGCCGAGATACATCACGCCGATACGCGTCGCCATGTGGCGGACGACGGCGAGGTTATGGCTGATCAATAGATAGGTCAGGCCGAACTTGTCCTGCAGGTCGCGCATCAGATTGAGGATCTGCGCCTGCACGGAGACATCGAGCGCCGAGGTCGGCTCGTCGCAGACGATGAATTCGGCCTCCGACGCCAGAGCGCGCGCGATCGCGATGCGCTGACGCTGGCCGCCGGAAAATTCGTGCGGATATTTCAGGCCGTCGTCGGGATGCAGGCCGACGACGCTCAACAATTCACCGACGCGCGCTCGGATATCGCGCTCGCCCTGGATCAGGTCGAAGGCGCGGATCGGTTCGGAGACGATGGCATCGACCCGAAAACGCGGATTGAGGCTCGCATAGGGGTCCTGGAAGATCATCTGGATGCGCCGCCGCAGCCGCTGCCGCGCCTGTGCCTGCCTCGCATTCGTCATCGACACGCCGTCGATGATCACTTCGCCCGAGCTCGGCGGCAGCAATCCCACCACCATCCGCGCCACGGTGGTCTTGCCCGAGCCGGACTCGCCGACGAGCGCGAAGGTCTCGCCCTTCCTGATATCGAAGGTCACGCCGTCGACGGCTTTCAGGAATTCCAGATGGCCGCCTTCCAGCACGCGGTTGAGCCACGGTTTTGAGACGTCGAACACCCGGCGCAGATTTCTCACATCGACAAAGGAGGCCGTCATGCCGCGGTCTCCTTCGTGGTTTCGTTTGGCGCGGTATCGAAGAGATGGCAGGCCACCGCGTGCGAGCCGTGCTTGAGCGGCTCCGGCCGTTCGACGCGGCAACGGTCGAACGCAAAAGCGCAGCGCGGATTGAACGAGCAGCCCCGCGGGATCGCCGACAGCCGCGGCATCGAGCCCGGGATCTGCACCAGCCGCTTGCCTTCGCCGGCCAGCGTCGGGATGGCGCCCATCAATCCCTTGGCGTAGGGATGCAGCGGATTCTGCACCACGTCCTGCACCGGACCGATCTCGGCGATCCGGCCCGAATACATCACGGCGACCCGGTCGGAGGTCTCGGCGATCACGCCCATGTCGTGGGTGACCAGCATGACTGCCGTGCCGTGATCGCGCCCGAGGCGCTTGATCAGCGAAATGATCTGCGCCTGCACGGAAACGTCGAGTGCGGTGGTCGGCTCGTCGGCGATGATCAGTTCCGGCTCGGCGCAGATCGCAAGGGCAATCACGACGCGCTGGCGCATGCCGCCGGAGAATTCGTGCGGATAGGCGTCGATGCGTTTTTCCGGCGCGGGGATTCCGACCTCGGCCAAGAGATCGATGGCGCGCTTGCGCGCCGCGGTCTCGGACAGATTCATGTGGGTCCGGATCGTCTCGACGATCTGGTCGCCGATCCGGTAAAGCGGATTGAGGCTGGTCAGCGGATCCTGGAAGATCATGCCGATCCGTTTTCCCCGGATGCGGCGGATTTCTTCCGGAGGCAGATGATCGATCCGTGTTCCCGACAGGTAGATCTCGCCGCCCGCGATGCGGCCGGGCGGATCGATCAACCCGATCACGGCCAGTCCCGTGACCGATTTGCCGGCGCCGGACTCGCCGACCACGCCGAGCACTTCGCCTTTGGCGATGTCGAAGGAGACGCCGTTGATCGCACGCAGCGTGCTGCGGCGGGTGAGGAATTCCACCTCGAGGTTACGCACGGAGAGGACGGGTACGGTCATCGGAGCTTTGGATTGAGCGCGTCGCGCAGCCAGTCGCCGAGCAGGTTGATGGAGAGGATCAGTCCCGCCAGCGCAATGCCGGGGAAGGCGACGATCCACCATTCGCCGGCGAACAGATAATTGTTGCCGATCCGGATCAGGGTGCCGAGCGAGGGCATGGTGTCGGGCATGCCGGCGCCGAGGAACGACAGCGTCGCCTCGGTGATGATGGCGAGCGCGAGGTTGATGGTCGCGATCACCAGGATCGGCCCCATCGTATTCGGCAGCACGTGCCGGAAAATGATCTTGGTCGCGGGAAGGCCGATCAACTGCGCGGCTGCGACATAGTCCTTGTTCTTTTCGACCATGACCGAGCCGCGCACGGTGCGGGCATATTGTACCCAGAAGCTCAGGCCGATCGCGATCACCAGCACCGCCAGCGTACTCATGGCGTCAAGCCTGTTGCCGAACACGGACTTGGCAACGCCGTTGACCAATAGCGCGATCAGGATCGCGGGGAAGGTGAGCTGCACGTCGGCAATGCGCATGATCAGCCCGTCGACCGCACCACCGACATAACCCGCGATCAGGCCAAGCGTGATGCCGAGCGTGCCGGCAAAGATGACACCGAGCACGCCGACCGCAAGCGAAATCCGCAAGCCGTAGAGAATGGCGGAAAACACGTCGCGGCCCTGTTCGTCGGTGCCGAGCAGGAACGGGCTCTGGCCCTCGGCCGTCCATAGCGGCGAGATCCGCGAATTCATCAATTGCAGCTGCGCCGGGTCGAACGGGTTCTGCACCGCGATCTGGGATGCAAAGACCGCCAGCAGGAAGAACAGGACGGTTACGGCCGCCGCCACCATGGTCATTCGGGAGCGGCGGAACGAATAGAAAATATCGCTGTCGAGCGTGCGCTTGAACCAGCCCGCTCCGGAACGCGCAGTGGGCGCATTCGACGGGGCTCGGTGAGGGACGACGGCATCGGACATGAAGAATCTCGTCTCAAGCGGGACGGCTGATCGTCGAGCGCAAGCGCGGGTCGACGACGGTGTAGAGGATATCGACCACGAGGTTAATGGTGACGAAAATCAGCGAAATCATCAGCAAGTACGCTGCCATGATCGGGATATCGACGTTCTGGATCGCCTGCACAAACAACAAACCCATGCCGGGCCACTGGAACACGGTTTCGGTGATGATCGAAAAAGCAATTACCGTACCAAACTGCAACCCGGCAACGGTGATGACGGGAACCAGCGTGTTCTTCAGCGCATGGCCGAAATGGACTGCGCGTGTGGTCAGTCCGCGGGCGCGGGCGAAGCGGATGTAGTCGGTGCGGAGCACTTCGAGCATTTCGGCGCGCACCAGCCGCATGATCAGGGTCATCTGGAACAGACCGAGCGTGATCGATGGCATGATCAGCGCCTTGAGGCCGGAAAGGGTAAGCAGGCCGGTGGTCCACCAGCCGATCCGCACCACGTCACCGCGCCCGAACGAGGGCAGCCAGCCCAGCGTCACCGAGAACAGATAGATCATGAGAATGCCGATCAGGAACGTCGGCAGCGAGATTCCGATCAGCGACACCGCCTGGAATATCTTGGTCAGAAACGTGTCGCGTCGCAACGCCGAATAGACCCCCATCAGGATGCCGAGCACCATGGCGAATACCGTGGCGCAGGCGGCGAGCTCCAGCGTCGCCGGCATCCGCTCCATCAACAGGTTCGAAACCGGCTGGCGGAATTGGTAGGACACCCCGAACTTGAATTGCGCGGCATTGGCGAAGTAGCGGGCGAATTGCACCGGCACGGGATCATCAAGCCCAAGAGACTTGCGCACCGCCTCGCGTTCAGCGGCCGGCGTATCCAATGAGACGATCTGGTTGACGGGGTCGCCGGCGAAACGGAACATCGAGAACGCGATGACGCCGACCGCGATCATGACGCCGATGGCCTGGATAGCGCGGCGAAGAGTGAAAGCGAGCATGGATTCCTTTCACTGCCTTCTAGAGCATGCTTCAACTGAGTCGAAGCACGCTCGTCATCTCTTGTTTGAGCATGATCTTTTCGGAAAACCGGTACCCACTTTTCCGGATCATGCTCTAGATGCGGCGGCGGACGTCGCTGTCGCCTCGAAACGAAAAGTCCCGGAAGCCGCTAGGCCGCCGGGACCTGTGTTGACGCCTGGCTAGTCCTGCTTGGTCGCCCAGTAGAGCAGGACCTGATTGTCAGCGCGCTGGCTCAGCTTGACTTTCTTCGACACGCCCCACGCCAGCGCCTGCTGATGCAGCGGGATATATCCAAAGTCCTTGGCGCCGATTTCGTACGCTTGCTTGATCAGGAGGTCGCGCTTGGTCATGTCGGACTCCTGGAGCACCTTGTCGGTGAGTTCGTCGAGCTTCTTGTTGCAGTAGCCGCCGAGATTGGCCTCGCCGCGGCTGGATTTCGGATCGTCACGGCAGCCCATGATGTCGAACAGGACGTTGTGGGAGTCGAGCGTGCCGGGTGTCCAGCCGAGCAGGTAGAACGAGGTCTGGTAGCCGCCGGGCTTCAGCACCTTGGCGAAATACTGCGCCTTGGGCTGGGCCAGCAGCGTCACCTTGACGCCGATGCGGGCCAGCATGCCGACCACCGCCTGACAGATTCCGGCGTCGTTGACGTAGCGGTCGTTCGGGCAGTCCATCGTGACTTCGAAGCCATCGGGATAACCGGCTTCGGTCAGAAGCTTCTTGGCGCCGTCGGGATCGAGTTTCGGCCGGGTGAAGTCACCGGACAGCTTGAACAGTTGCGGTGCGATCATCAGCGCCGAGGGCGTCGACAGGCCGCGCATGACGCGGGTCTTGATCAGTTCGATATCGACGGCCTTGAAGAAGGCCTCGCGCACCTTGACGTCCTTGAACGGGTTCTTGCCCTTGACGTTGGAATAGAGCAGTTCGTCGCGCACCTGATCCATGCCGAGGAAGATGGTGCGAAGTTCCGGTCCCTTCAGCACCTGGGCGTTGGCGCTGGAATCGACGCGCGTGATGTCCTGGATCGGAACCGGCTCGATGACGTCGACTTCGCCCGAGAGGAGGGCGGCGACGCGCGTCGCGTCCGAGCCGATCGGCGTGAAGATGATCTCCTTGAGATTATGTTCGGGTTTGCGCCACCAGTTCGGATTGGCCTTGTACACAGTCTTGACGCCGGGCTGATGGCTCTCGACGCTGAAGGGGCCGGTGCCGTTGGCGTTGAGCGAGGCAAAGCTCGGCGTGGTAGCCGCCGCGGGCGTCGGGTCGACGGAATTGTTCGCCTCGGCCCATTTCTTGCTCATGATGTACCAGGTATCCCATTGCGAATTGAGAATGGGATTTGGCGCGGTCAGGATGAAGTCCACCGTGTAGTCGTCGACCTTGACGACCTTGGCGTCGGTGGGAATGCGGGTCTGCAGGTTCGAGCCTTTTTCCGAACGCGATCCGCCGAGAAAACAACATCGTCGGCGGTGAAGGGATCGCCGTTCTGGAATTTCACGCCCTTGCGCAGATGGAACCGCCAGCGGGTCGGCTCGGGCGTTTCCCAGCTTTCCGCCAGCGCCGGGATGATCTTCAGGTCCCTGTCGCGGGCCACCAGGCCTTCGAAGACATGTCCGAGATGGGCGTGGGTGGTGCTCTCGTTCAGCGTGTACGGGTCGAGCGATTTGAGGTCGCCCTGGTTGGCGTAGCGCAGGGACTGGGCCGATGCCGGTGCCATCGCCAGCGCGATGATGGAGGCCGTAGCCGCTGCAAGCAAACTCTGACGTACCGACATTTGTTTGATTTCCCGCTTTGATCAGCAATTTCCGCAACTCGCGGCGGATATTGCCGAGCCATGTTGCCAGAGTCCAGCCGCCGCGCAAGCACCATTTCCCCGCACCGCGTGCCGGTTTGCGCGGCGGTGCGGTATTGACTAGTTTCACCATAAGCCGTGCACGCAAGCACGTTACATTGAACTTTTGGAGTGCCGGATGGCGGAACTGAAGGCCGACGTTCTCGTCCTGGGTGCGGGCATGGTAGGCGTCAGCGCCGCTTTGCACCTGCAGAAGCGCGGCCGGAACGTGGTTCTGATCGACCGGCACGAGGTAGCCGGCGAGGAAACCAGTTACGGCAATGGCGGACTGATCGAATGCGCCTCGGTCTTTCCCTACATGTTTCCGCGGGACCTGGGCCAGATCCTGCGCTACGCGTTCCTTCGCGCGCCGCAGGTGCGTTACCATTTCAGGGATTTGCCGGCCTTCCTGCCATGGCTGACACGGTATTTCCTCGCTTCGTCGCCGCAGCGTGCACTGCACAGTGCGATGGCCGAACTGCCGCTGATCCAGCGCAGCCTGGTCGAGCATGAAGCGCTGATTGCGGAAGCCAATGTGCCTGAGCTGTTGCGGCGGACTGGCTGGATCAAGCTGTTTCGCTCCGAGGCGACGCTTGCGGGCGCCGTGGGGGATCTGGAGCGAGCCAGGCAGTATGGGGTCGCGGGCGAGATCCTGGACACGGCGGCGATTATTGCGCGCGAGCCGCATCTGACCGGCGATTTCAGCGGCGCAATCCATTTTCCGGCCCCGGGCTTCGTGCCGGATCCCGGCGGCCTGGCCAAAGCCTATTCGGCACTGTTCGGCCGCAAGGGCGGGCGATACCTTGTCGGTGACGCGCGAACGCTCGAACAATCCGGCGGACGGTGGCGCGTGGCGACGCTGGAAGGCACCATTACGGCGCGCGACGTCGTGGTGGCGATGGGGCCGTGGTCCGACCAGATTTTCTCGCCGCTCGGCTATTCGATCCCGCTTCAGGTCAAGCGCGGCTATCATTTGCATCTCAAGCCGAGCGGCAATGCGGTCTTGAATCATCCCGTGCTGGACACCGATCTCGGCTATCTCTTGGCGCCGATGAACCGCGGCATTCGCCTGACCACCGGCGCGGAGTTTGCCCACCGCGATGCGCCGCCGACGCCGGTCCAGGTCGAGCGGGCGCTGCCGCGGGCGCATAAGTTGTTCCCACTGGGTGCGCCGGTCGACGCCGCGCCCTGGAAGGGCGCGCGCCCTGTTTGCCCGACATGTTGCCGGTCATCGGCAAGGCCCCCGCCATAGCGGGCTATGGTTCGATTTCGGCCACCAGCACCACGGCCTGACGCTCGGACCCGCAACCGGCCGCCTGCTGGCCGAAATGATGACCGGCGAGACCCCGTTTGCCGATGCCAAGCCCTTTGCCGTCGAACGCTTTGGTTGACCATACCGGGAACTGAGAGGGCCGGGGGCCGGGCCTTTTCCTTGCGCGATCAGGGCTATCGTGGCGATACTGCTACGACCCAGCAAGAGGAGCGGTCATGAAAGTTAACGTCGAAATAGATTGCACGCCGCTGGAGGCCAGGCAGTTTTTCGGATTGCCTGACGTCTCGCCGATGCAGACCGCAGTGATGGACAAGATGCAGCAACAGGTGATGGCCAACATCGAAAAGGTTTCGCCGGAATCGCTGATCCAGAGCTGGTTCACGTTCGATCCCAAGATCGCCGAGCGGTTTCAGGACATGTTCGTGACCATGGCGGGCCTCGGCGGCATGGGGCAGAAGGACAAGAAGTAAGTGGCCATCGCGGCAGGCGGCGCGGCGACGGAAGAGCAACGGCTTCGGCCGCCGAGCCTGTTCCTGATGTTGGCCGAAACGAGGGCCTTGTTCGAGCTCAACTCGAGTCTGCTGCTGTCGCCGCTATTGTTGCGCGCGCCGAAGGGCGATGGGCATCCGGTGCTGGCGCTGCCGGGCTTTCTCGCCAGCGATCTCTCGATGGCGCCGCTGCGGCGCTACCTGAAAGAAATCGGCTACGATACCTACGCGTGGAACATGGGCCGCAATTTCGGCGGCGTCGCTTCCAAGCGCGGAGCGTTGCGCGATCTCTTGCGGCGCATTCATGAATCGACCGGCCGCAAGGTCAGCCTGGTCGGCTGGAGTCTCGGCGGCGTCTACGCGCGCGATCTCGCCCTGCAGATGCCGGACATGGTGCGCGTCGTGATCACGCTCGGCAGTCCGTTTGCTGGCGATATCCGCGCGACCAACGCCACCAGGCTCTACGAGGCGCTGTCGGGGGAGACCGTCGACGACAATCTGGAAATCCGCCAGGCGATCGCCGGTGACTTGCCGGTGCCGGCGACCTCGATCTATTCCCGCACCGATGGCATCGTGAACTGGCACACCAGCCTGTTGCGTCCCTCCGAAACCGCCGAAAACATCGAGGTGTGCCTTGCCAGCCATATCGGGCTCGGCGTCAATCCCGCTGCATTATGGGCGGTCGCCGACCGTCTGGCGCAGGCCGAGGGCGAATTTAAGCATTTTGACCGTTCGGGGCCGTTTGCCATTGCCTATGGCCCCCTGAAAATGCACAATCCTGACCAAAGCCCTAAGGTTAAGGGGATGATTTCGAACGAGCCCGCATTGCAATTGATGCAGGATAGGAATCGGTTTTCGCGTTATGCTCCAATAATTATGCTTCAATAATAAAGTCGATCTGAACGCCAGAAGCGCCGCCAAGGCGCCGCGTTTTCTACCGCAGGAGGAAAATATGGCGGACGCCAGGAAACTGTCTTCGATGGACGCGTCGTTTCTGTATCTGGAAACGCCCGAGATGCCGATGCATGTCGGGAGCATGGCGATCTTCCGCCTGCCGGAGAACTACAACGGCAACTTCTTCGAGGACTTCAAGGCGATGATCGCCTCGCGGCTGCACATCGCGCCGATCCTCAAAGCCCGTCTGGAAAAGGCCCCGCTCGACATCGATCATCCGTCGTGGGTGGAGGACGAGCAGTTCGACATCGACCGTCACATCTTCCGCGGCAGCCTTCCGGCGCCGTATGATCGCGCCACGCTCGAGCGCATCGTCGGCTGGATGCATGCGAAACTCCTCAACCGGGCGCGACCGCTGTGGGAGTTCTATGTCTTCGAGGGCATGAAGGACA
Organism: Bradyrhizobium sp. RDT10; assembly: GCA_044772375.2. Lineage (GTDB taxonomy): Bacteria > Pseudomonadota > Alphaproteobacteria > Rhizobiales > Xanthobacteraceae > Bradyrhizobium. Next base: position 4,409,232 of record CP187939.1, on the reverse strand, counting down.
ACGAGATCGGGCTTTATTCCAAAATGCATCACGCCTGCATCGACGGCGGCGCGGGCGCGGCACTGACCAACATGATCTACGACGTCACCCCGGTGCCGCGCGTGGTCGAGCAACCGATCCCGCAGGCCAAGGGCGGCAATGAGCCGCGCGATATCGCCACCAACCTGATCGATTCCTACCAGCAGCTCTGGCGCCAGCCCTTCGACGGCTCGTCGACGCCGAAGACCCTCGATCTGCCGCGCTCGGGCAAGAGCGATCTCGGATCGATCCTGTTCGACAACGCCATGTTCCAGATCGAGAGCGCGGTGAAATTCGCCGGCAGCATTCCGGCGATGCTCAAGAGCGTCTCCGACGTGGTCGGCAAGATCTCCGATCCGAAGTCGCGCGACAGCATCGCCAGCATGGTTTCGCCGCCGACCATTTTGAACAAGGCGATTTCGTCGGAGCGCAGTTTCGCGGGCACCTCGATCTCGCTGTCGCGGGCCAAGGCGCTCGCGAAGCTTTCCGGCGGCAAGCTCAACGATGTGGTGCTCGCGCTGTCTTCGGGCGTGGTCCGGCGTTATCTGCTGGAGCGCGGCGCCTTGCCCGCCAAGTCGATGACCGCCGCGGTGCCGATCTCGCTGCGCGAGGAGGGCAACACCGAGGCCAACAACCAGGTGTTCGGCATGATCTGCTCGATCGCCACCAATATCGAGGACCCGAAGGCGCGGCTGGAGGCGATCATCGCGCAATCCACCAAGTCGAAGGAGATGTCGCATCCGTTGCGGGCCTTCATGCCGCAGGTCTCCAACGTTTCGATGCTGGGCGCGCCGATCCTGGTGCAGATCATGGCGCTGCTCTACAGCCGCTCCAATCTCTCCGACGTGTTGCCGCCGTCCGCCAACATCACGGTGTCTAACGTGCCGGGGCCGCGGCAGACGCTGTATGCGGCGGGCGCGGAATTGCTGCACATCTTCCCGGTGTCGATCTCGACCCACGGGATCGCGCTCAACATCACCGTGCAGAGCTACCGCGACCAGCTCGATTTCGGCTTCATCGCCGGCGCCAACATCATTCCGCATGTCCAGGTTCTGTGCGACATGCTGCCGCGCGAATTTGAAGCGCTGGAGGCGGCGTTCGCGCCGCCGCCGAGCATGACCAGAGCAGCTGAATAGGGTTTGACGATGATTGAAATGCCGCCGCTGCAGTTCGCCCAGGTGAACGGTATTCGCATGGGCTATTACGAGGCGGGGCCGAGCTCCGACAAGCCGCCGGTCATCCTGTGCCACGGCTGGCCGGAGATCGCGTTCTCCTGGCGTCACCAGATCAAGGCCTTGGGCGAGGCCGGCATCCGGGTAATCGCGCCTGACCAGCGCGGCTATGGCGCGACCGACCGGCCCGAGCCGGTCGAGGCCTATGACATGGAGCATCTGACCGGCGACCTCGTCGGACTGCTCGACCACCTCAAGATCGACAAGGCGATCTTCGTCGGCCACGACTGGGGCGGTTTCATCGTCTGGCAGATGCCGCTGCGGCATCTTTCACGCGTTGCCGGCGTCGTCGGGGTCAACACGCCGCATTGGGATCGCGCGCCGGCCGATCCGATCGAGCTGTTTCGTCAGCGCTTCGGCGACAAGATGTACATTGTGCAATTCCAGGACCCCGGCCGCGAGCCTGACAGGATCTTCGGAAGCCGCGTCGAGCAGACCTTTGATGCGTTCATGCGCAAGCCGGTGGCTCGCCCCGAAGGTACCCCGGAGGAACAGCCGATTGCCGGCGTCGGCGCGTCGCCGCGCCTCAATCTGGCGTTTCCGCAGATGATCGCGAATTACGATGCCAAACACGATCCGCGCACGCCGATCCTGTCGCCGGAAGAAAAGCAGGTGTTCGTCGATACCTTCACCAAGTCCGGCTTTACCGGCGGCATCAACTGGTACCGCAACTTTTCGCGCAACTGGCAGCGCTCGGAAGGCCTCGACCATACGGTGCGCGTGCCGTCGCTGATGATCATGGCCGAGAACGACGCGGTGCTGCCGCCATCGGCCGCTGACGGCATGGAGAAGCTCGTTCCCGATCTGGAGAAGTATCTCGTGCGGGACAGCGGCCATTGGACGCAGCAGGAAAAGCCGGACGAGGTCAGCGCCAAGCTGATCGAATGGCGTAAGAAGCGGTTTGGGTGACAATACGCTTTATTGCGGGTAGCGGAGCGACTGCGCAGTCATTCCGGGTCTGGTCCTTCGGACTATCCCGGAATAACGAAGACTGAGATGCCTCCGCTCGCAATGACGGGGAATGAGATAGGGCAGGAGATAGTTCGACAATGGCGTCCCCCAATAAACTTAGTCCGATACCGCATCCGCCGAAAAAGCCTGTTGTCGGCAATATGCTGTCGCTGGATCCGAACGCGCCGGTGCAGCATCTGGTGCGGCTGACCAAGGAGCTGGGGCCGATCTTCTGGCTCGACATGATGGGCGCGCCGCTCGTCATCGTCTCCGGCCATGATCTCATTGACGAACTCTCCGACGAAAAACGCTTCGACAAGGCGGTGCGCGGTTCGCTGCGCCGCGTCCGCGCCGTCGGCGGCGACGGGCTGTTCACCGCCGACACCAATGAGCCGAACTGGAGCAAGGCGCACAACATCCTGCTGCAGCCGTTCGGCAACCGCGCGATGCAGTCCTATCACCCGAGCATGGTCGATATCGCCGAGCAGCTCGTGAAGAAGTGGGAACGGCTCAACGGCGACGAGGAGATCGACGTCGTCCACGACATGACCGCGCTGACGCTCGACACCATCGGCCTCTGCGGCTTCGACTACCGGTTCAATTCGTTCTATCGCCGCGACTACCACCCGTTCGTGGAATCGCTGGTGCGCTCGCTCGAGACCATCATGATGACGCGCGGCATTCCGCTGGAAGGCCTGTGGCTGCAGAAGCGGCGCAAGACGCTCGCCCAGGACGTCGCCTTCATGAACAAGATGGTCGACGAGATCGTCGCCGAGCGCCGGAGCAACGCCGAGGCCGCCGAGGGCAAGAAGGACATGCTCGGCGCCATGATGACCGGCGTCGACCGCGCCACCGGCGAGCAGCTCGACGACATCAACATCCGCTACCAGATCAACACCTTCCTGATCGCGGGCCACGAGACCACCAGCGGGCTTCTGTCGTGCACCATCTATGCGCTGCTCAAGCATCCCGAGGTGCTCAAGAAGGCCTATGAGGAAGTCGATCGGGTGCTCGGGCCCGACATCAACGCCAAGCCGACCTATCAGCAGGTCACGCAGCTCACCTACATTACGCAGATACCTAAAGAGGCACTGCGGCTGTGGCCCCCGGCGCCGGCCTATGGCATCGCGCCGCTTCAGGACGAGACCATCGGCGGCAAGTACAATCTGAAGAAGAACACCTTCGTCACTGTCCTGGTGATGGCGCTGCACCGCGACGCAAGCGTCTGGGGTCCGAACCCGGATGCGTTCGACCCCGAGAATTTCAGCCGCGAGGCCGAGGCCAAGCGGCCCATCAACGCCTGGAAGCCGTTCGGCAACGGCCAGCGCGCCTGCATTGGGCGCGGCTTTGCGATGCACGAGGCGGCGCTGGCGATCGGCATGATCCTGCAGCGCTTCAAGCTGATCGACACCCACCGCTACCAGATGCACCTGAAGGAAACGCTGACGATCAAGCCCGACGGCTTCAAGATCAAGGTGCGGCCGCGCGCCGACAAGGATCGTGGCGCCTTCGCCGGCCGTGCAGCCGTGGCTGCCGCCGCCTCGAATGCTGCGGCGGCGCCGCAGGCGCGTACGCGTCCGGGACACAACACGCCGCTATTGGTGCTCTACGGTTCCAACCTCGGCACCGCGGAAGAGCTGGCGACGCGGGTCGCAGACCTCGCCGAGGTCAACGGCTTTACGACCAAGCTCGGCGCGCTCGACGATTATGTCGGCAAGCTGCCGGAGCAGGGCGCGCTCTTGATCTTCTGCGCTTCCTACAACGGCGCAGCCCCTGATAACGCCACGCAGTTCGTCAAATGGCTGGACAGCGGCCTGCCGAAGGATGCGCTGGCCAAGGTGCGTTACGCCGTGTTCGGCTGCGGCAACAGCGACTGGGCCGCGACCTATCAATCCGTGCCGCGCATGATCGACGAGCAATTGGCGGCGCATGGCGCGCGCAGTCTCTATGCCCGCGGCGAGGGCGATGCCCGCAGCGATCTCGACGGCCAGTTCGAGAAATGGTTCGCGAAGGCCGCGCCCGCGGCGATGAAGGAATTGGGCGTCGATTCCAGCTTCGCCCGCAGCGCCGACGACGCGCCGCTTTATTCGATCGAACCGGTGGCGCCCTCGGCCGTTCACGCCATCGTCGCGCAGGGCGGCGTCGCGCCGATGAAGGTGCTGGTCAATTCCGAATTGCAGAACAAGGCCGGCGCCAATGGTTCCGACCGCTCGACGCGGCATATCGAGGTGCAATTGCCGCCCGGCATCTCCTATCGCGTCGGCGACCATCTCAGCGTCGTCCCGCGCAACGATCCCGCGCTGGTCGATTCCGTCGCGCGCCGCTTCGGCTTCCTGCCCGGCGATCAGATCCGGCTGCAGGTCGCCGAAGGCCGCCGCGCGCAATTGCCGGTGGGCGATGTCGTCTCGGTCGGCCGATTGCTGACCGAATTCGTCGAGCTGCAGCAGATCGCGACCCGCAAGCAGATCCAGATCATGTCGGAACACACGCGCTGTCCCGTCACCAAGCCGAAGCTGCTCGCCTATATCGGCGACGACGAGGCTTCTACGGAGCATTATCGTTCGGACGTCCTGGCCAGGCGCAAATCCGTGTTCGATTTGCTGGAAGAATATCCGGCCTGCGAACTGCCGTTCCACGCCTATCTGGAAATGCTGTCGCTGCTGGCGCCGCGCTATTATTCGATCTCGTCGTCGCCCGCGATCGACCCGGCGCGCTGCAGCGTCACCGCCGCCGTTGTCGAGGCGCCGGCAAGTTCGGGACGCGGCGTCTACAAGGGCGTCTGCTCGAACTATCTCGCCGGCCGCCGCGTCGGCGACAGCGTGCATGCGACCGTGCGCGAGACCAAGGCCGGTTTCCGTTTGCCCGACGATCCGGTCCAACCCGTGATCATGATCGGACCCGGCACCGGGCTGGCGCCATTCCGCGGCTTCCTGCAGGAGCGCGCGCACCGCAAGGCACAGGGCGCCAAGTTGGGGCCGGCGATGCTGTTCTTCGGCTGCCGGCATCCCGAACAGGATTTTCTCTACGCGGATGAATTGAAGGCCTTTGCCGCCGACGGCATCGCCGAGCTGCACACCGCCTTCTCGCGCGCCGACGGGCCAAAGACTTATGTGCAGCATCTGGTCGCCGCGCAGAAGGATCGTGTCTGGAGCCTGATCGAGCAGGGTGCGATCGTCTATGTCTGCGGCGACGGCGGCAAGATGGAGCCGGACGTCAAGGCCGCGCTGGTTGCGATCTATCGCGAAAAGTCCGGCGCCGACGCCGAGGCCGGCCTGCGCTGGATCGACGATCTCGGCACCAGGAACCGTTACGTGCTGGATGTGTGGGCGGCCGGCTGATTTGTCGTCCCTGCGAACCAGGGACGACGACTATCGAGACAGCATGCTACAAGCCCCTTCATGATTCCCTGGGAAAAGATCGACACCGCCCGCATTCCCGGCACCGACGACGAACTCCGCCTGATGCGCCGCGGCAAGGAGTTCTCGATCAAGCTCGGCAGCAACGAGTTGATGAACAGTCGCCTGTCAGGGTCGGAAGCCGCACTTGCAACGCTCGCGGCGAAGAAAATCGAGAAAGCCGCACAGCCTGTCGTCCTCATCGGCGGATTGGGCATGGGTTTTACGCTGCGTGCCGCGCTTGGCGTGTTCGCCAGTAAGGCGCAGATCGTGCAGGCCGAACTGGTCCCCGCCGTCGTCGCGTGGGCGCGGGGCCCGATGGCAGAGATTTTCGGCGACAGCCTCAACGATCCTCGCGTCAGCATCCGGGAAACCGACGTCACCGAAATCATCCGCGCTCACCGTTCGAAATTCGATGCCATTCTTCTTGACGTCGACAACGGTCCGGAAGGGCTGACTCGCAAGGCCAATGATGCACTCTACAGCTCGACTGGGTTGCAAGCGGCGCAGGCGGCGCTACGGCCGGGCGGTGTGCTCGCGGTCTGGTCGTCCGGGCCCAATCCGGCGTTCGCCAAGCGCCTGCGTGGTGCAGGCTTCGAGGTCAACGAAGTCAACATCCGCGCCACCGGAAGAGGCGGCGGTGCGCGTCACGTCATCTGGATCGCGACGAAGGGTTAGTTATGCCGCCTTCGCCGCCGCCCCATGCGCGTGCTTGTCGATGGCCTCGATGATCTGCGGCCACATCGGGATCGGCAGTGCGTGGCCCATGCCTTCGATCATCAGCAGCTTTGCGCCCGGAATCGACGCCGCGGTGTCCTTGCCGCCTTCGGGACGCACCAAGGGATCGACCGTGCCGTGAATGACCAGCGTCGGGATTTTCAGGTGATGCAGCCGTTCCTTGCGGCTACCGGAGGCCAGCACCGCCCGCAACTGCCGTCCGACGCCAGCCGGATTGAGGCCGCGTTCGAAGGTGCGCGCGGCGCGGGCAGGGTCGAGCGCCTCGTCTTCCGGAAACGAGCCGACGCGCAGCACTTTCCACGTCTTGGCAAACCGCGCGAAATATTCTTCCCTGGTGGTCGGGGGCGGCGCCATCAGCACGGCGGCGGCCTCGCGGGTCGGCGGCGGTATCTTGGGGTTACCAGTCGTCGACATGATCGAGGTCAGCGAACGCACCCGCTGCGGGAACGACAGCGCGATTTCCTGCGCGATCATGCCGCCCATCGATGCGCCGACCAGATGCGCGGACTTGATGCCGAGCACGTCCATCAGGCCGATGGTGTCCTTGGCCATGTCGATCAATCTGTAGGTCGCCGCGACCGGGATTTTCAGGAACCGCAGCTTCAGCAGTTCGAACGGCGTGAGCCGCCCGCCGCCGGAAAGATGCGAGGATTTGCCGATGTCGCGGTTGTCGAAGCGAATGACGCGAAAGCCGCGTGCGGCGAGCTGGCGGCAGAAATCGTCGTCCCAATGGATCATCTGGGCGCCGAGCCCCATGATCAGCAACAGCGGTTCCGCGGTCGCTTCACCGAAGATTTCGTAGCAGATGTCGATGCCGTTGGCGCGAGCGATCTGTGGCGGCTGATGGGCGAGCATCGCGTTTGTCTTCCCCTCAAGTGATACCGAGCTTTGAGTAACTATGACACGGTTTCCCGCACCGCAGAAGACTTGGCAGCGGTTGACCGGCCCGCCGCAACGGTGTGGTATGGGGCAAAGTAAGCGAAGCGTGGCAAGCGCTCGTAACCGTCAGGGAGAGGGCGCCTATGGCCGACAAAGGCAATGATCCTGCCGTCATCTGGCAGACCATGCTCGCGGAGATGGAAAAGGGATTCAACTCCTTCGCCAACCAGGCGATGGCGTCGCCGGAATTCTCCAAGGTGATGAATCAGGTCGGCGGCGTGTCGGCGGGCGCCCAAAAACAGCTCGGCGAGCTGATGGAGAAATACCTGCTCGCGATGAACCTGCCGAGCCGGGCGCAGATGGTCGGCATGGCCGAGCGGCTGCAGTCGATCGAAGGCCAGCTCAACGAGATCAAGGCGATGCTGCACCAGGTGCATCATAACTCGCTGTCACCGGACAGCGGCCTTGGCACACCGCGGCCGCCGCGCACCAAACGTCCGCCAACGGAGGGAGAGCAGAAATGAACGCTCCGGCGGGCCTCGATCTGGCTGACATCCCGGAACGGATCCAGTCCGAGGTGCAGCGCGCGATCCAGCGCAGCATCAAGGGCGTCGAATACATTGCTTCATCGGGTCCATCGCTCGGCTCGACGCCGAAGGACATTCTCGCCGTCCGCGGCACCATGAACCTCTATCACTATCGGCCGATCGCGGATGAAATCTACCGCATCCCGATCCTGATCGTGATGGCGACCACCAACCGCGGCTACATCCTCGACATGGTGCCGGGCCAGAGCTTTATCGAGTTTCTCTTGAAGCGTGGCTACGATGTCTACATGCTGGACTGGACCGCGCCGAAGCCGGAAGAAAAAGCCTTAGGATGGAGGACTACGTCCTCGACTTCATCCCGGATTGCGTCCGCCGCGTGCAGCAGGATTCCGGCGAGAACGACGTCAACGTGATCGGCTACTGCTTCGGGGGCGTGCTGTCGCTGCTGTACGGCTCGATCTTCAATGACGGGCCGATGAAGAACCTGATCTGCTTCACCACGCCGATCGATTTTCGCGAGATGAAGCTGTTCCAGAATTTTTCCGACCGGCGCTATTTCGACGTCGATCGCCTCGTCGACAGCGTCGGCAACGTGCCGCCGGAAATGATCCTGTCCTCGTTCGAGATGCTGCGGCCGGCCTCACGCACCGTCAGTCAGGTGCAATTGTGGGAAAACATCTGGAACGACGAGTTCGTGAAGTCGTACCGGATGTTCGACCGCTGGGCGACCGATACGCTGCCGCTGGCGGGGAGTACTTTCGCACCATTACCAAAGACCTGATGTGGGACAACAAGCTGTTCAACGACACCATGACCGTTGGCGGGCGCGCGGCTGATATCTCCAAAATCAAGGTGCCGATCCTGCATGCGGTCGCCGAGCACGACCACATCGTGCCCTATGACGCGGCAAAACATCTGATCGCCAAGGTCGGCTCGACAGACAAGGAAGAGGTGATCCTCAAGGGCGGCCACGTCAGCCTCGTCGCCGGCGCCAACGCGATCAAGCGGCTGTGGCCGAAACTGGACTCCTGGCTAGGTAAGAGATCAACATGAGCGAAACACGTTCCTATCCTCGCCACGTCAAGACCGACGCCGGCGACATTGAATTCCGCATGATGGCGCGCAGCGATGAAGCCGCCGTGCTGGCGTTTGCGCAAAAGCTCCCGACGCACGATTTGCTGTTCCTGCCGCGCAACATCAGCCAGCCCAAAGTGCTGTCGGCCTGGGTCAACGAGATCGAACGCGGCGCCATCACGAGCCTGCTGGCGGTGAAGGGCGAGACGGTGGTCGGCTGCGGCACGCTGGTGCGCGACCCGCATTCCTGGTCGCCCCATGTCGGCGAGATCCGGATGGTGGTGTCGCAGGATGTCCGCGGGCAGGGCGTCGGCCGGGCGCTGTCGCAGGAGACCTTTGCGCTGGCCTTGGGCGCCGGCCTGGAAAAGCTGTCGGTGCAGATGACGGTCGACCAGCAGGCCGCGATCACGCTGTTCGAAAGCCTGGGCTTCAAGGCCGAGGCCCTGCTGCGGGACCACGTCCGGGATGTCGACGGCAAGAAGCACGATATCGTCGTGCTGGGACACAATGTGGCGCAGGTGCGGGCGCAGATGGAGGCCTATGGGCTTCCGGGGCGGTTCAGCACTAGCGAGACAAAAAATCGCGAAAACAACCCCATGCAAAGTAGATGGGACCGGCTCCGGCATTAGCCTAAAGTGGAACTTTTGCCGGTTCTCTGGGCAAACCGCTCATCCGTCAGGCTGTTCACGAATTCGTGATATCGCGCTGCAACATTGATGTTGCGTCGCACCATTAACTATGGCACAACACTCGTGCCCCGGGCCAATCCGGACGGGGTGAGCCCATAGCTCAAACCTGAGGATGGAGAGACCCCCATGACCACCGAAACCAATTCCGTGCTGAACACCGTCAAGGAAGCCTTCGCGCCCGTTACCGAGGCGTTCACCAAGCTCCAGAACCTGGAAGTTCCGGAAGCCGCCCGTGAGTTCGTGAAGAAGCAGGCCGAGACCGCCAAGGTTCGTGCCGCCGACTTCCATGCCGGTTCCGAGAAGGTCACCGAAGCCATCGAGACCGCCGTTGCCGGTTCGGTTTCCGAGGCCGCCAAGATCAGCCGCAACATCCAGCAGGCGTTCTATCAGGACGCGGAAGCGTTCTTCGCCGGCATCGACAAGCTCGCTTCGGCCAAGTCGCTGAGCGAAGCCGCCCAGATCCAGTCGGAGATGGTCCGTGCGCGCGGCGAAGTGCTCGTCTCGCGGGCGAAGGCCACCACCGAATATCTCGGCAAGCTCGTCGCCGACGGTGCCAAGACCGCGCAGGACAACTTCACCAAGGTCTACTCCAAGACCGCCTGATCGCGATCCGCCTGACAACTGCATTTTCGAAGGCCCGCTTAGGCGGGCCTTCTTTGTCGGGTGCTTGCGTGCCCCGGATGCTGCGCAGCAGGCCGCGCTTGCGGCGTGGTGCGCTGCTGATCCGGGGCCTATCCGTGGTCGCGTGGGTCCCGGCTCTGCGGAGCAGCGCACCGGACGATGCTTCGCATCGCCGGGAGAGCGCTGCACCGCGTCCGGGACACGCCGGGCGCGAGGCGTTAGAATTCGAATTCACCATTCGAAAGCCGTCATGAACCTTCCAGCCACCTTCGCTATCGACACTCCCGGCGACGCCGCTCGCGCCGCCGAGCTGCGGCGCGTGAAATTGCTGGCAACGTCGGTTCTGGCGGCGACGTTTGCGATCTTCCTCGGTGCGAAGGCGTTGCTGCCGATGCATCCGGCGTTCGGCTTTATCGCGGCGTTTGCCGAGGCCGCCACCATCGGCGGTCTCGCCGACTGGTACGCCGTGGTGGCGTTGTTCAAAAGGCCGCTGGGATTGCCGATCCCGCATACCGCGATCATCCAGAGCAACCAACAGCGCATCGCCGATAAGCTCGGCGAATTCATCGAGGTGCATTTCCTGGAGGCGGCCCCTGTCGAGGCCAAGCTGCGGCAGATCGACTTCGGCTCGTTCATTGCCGATTGGCTGCGCGACCAGAAGCGCAGCGAGGATCTCGCGCGCTTTGCGCTGCGGCTGTTGCCCGAGGCGGTCGCTGCGACGGAGAATTCCGGGCTGATGACCTTCGTCAGCCGCCGCATCACCGCGCAACTGATGGCGATCGATCTGGCGCCGCTCGCCGCCGGAACGCTGCGCGCATTCGTGAAGGAGGGGCGGCATCAGGGTCTGCTCGACGATCTCCTTCGCGGCGTGCATCAGACGATGACGCAGGCCGAGACCATGGCGATGATCCGCGAGAAGATCCGCGCCGAATTGCCGACGCTTTTAAAACTCTATCGCGCCGACAAGTTTCTTGTGAACAAGATCGTTGCCTCGGCGACCGCCTTCTTCGAGGAAGTCCGCAACGATCCCGCGCATCCGTTCCGCGGCGAGTTCGATCGCATGGTGCTGACCTTCGTCGATCGTCTCGGCACCGATCCGGCTTACGCCGAACGCATCGCCGGCCTGAAGCGCGATCTTTTGGCGCGGCCCGAGCTGACCAGCCTTGCGCGTCACATCTGGGACAATGCGCGCTCGTTCTTCGAGCGCAGCGCGTCGGGCGAAACGCAGGTGCTGCAGCAATATCTGGTGCGCATGTTCGTGACGGCAGGCGAGGCGCTGGCCGGCGACGCCGAAATGCGCACCGAGATCAATCAGGGTCTCGTGGCGGTGCTGCGAACGGTCGTCGCCGAACAGAAGAGCGGCGTTTCCACATTCATCTCGGATCAGGTGAAATCCTGGGACATGGGCCAGTTGATCTCGCTGATCGAAATCAATATCGGCCGCGACCTGCAATACATCCGCTTCAACGGCTCGCTGATCGGCGGGCTTGCAGGATTGGCGCTCTACACCCTCGAATACCTGCTGCGGCTGCTGTGACTAATTAATCACGTCAACGCTTTCGTTATTCCGGATGTGATCTGGGCCGCTTGCAAGTGCAAAACCGGTTCCTTAGCTTTTTGTGGAACTATATTGCAGTGCGAACGATTCTGCTGCGTTTGCGTCTACTCAACTGAACCTGTGGCTTGGCTGCCGAGACGTAAGGGGCCAGCCCGAGAGGAGACATGATGTCCGTTGCTACACAGACGCTTTCGCCGCCGTCCAAAACCCTGATGTTTCTGGAGGGGCGCGCCATTCACGAGTTGGGTGCGTTTCTCGGCGCCTTGCCGCTCCTGAGCCTCGCGCCGCGTGGCGATGGTCATCCAGTGCTGGTGTTGCCCGGGCTTGTAGCTTCCGATACCTCGACGCGTCCGCTGCGCAGCTTCCTCAGCAGCCGCGGCTACGCCGTTTCAGGCTGGCGCCAGGGCCGCAATCTCGGGCTGCGCCACGGTGTCCAGAACGCGATGGTCGATCTGGTGCAGGAGTTGAACGACGCGCATGGCCGCAAGGTCTCGCTGGTCGGCTGGAGCCTCGGCGGTCTCTACGCGCGCCAGCTCGCCAAGTTGATGCCGGAGCGCGTGCGCTCCGTGATCACGCTCGGCAGCCCGTTTGCCGCGGGTCCGAAGGCCACCAACGCCTGGCGCGTCTACGAGATGGCAAGCGGCCGCCGCGCCGACGAAGAGGATGCCCGTTTCGGCGGCGCGCTGTCCGGCACGCCGCCGGTGCCGACCACCGCGATCTTCAGCCGCACCGACGGTATCTGCGCCTGGCAGGGCTGCATGGAGAAGACGTCGGCGACTTCCGAAAGCATCGAGGTCGAGAGCAGCCATTGCGGCATGGGTCATCATCCCGCCGTCGTCTATGCGGTGGCCGATCGCCTGGCGCAGCGGGAAGGCGAATGGGCGCCGTTCGATCGAAGCGGCTGGCGCGGTCTGGTTTATCCGAACCCGCATCGGTGATGATTGCGCTTCTTACCTCGCCCCGCTTGCGGGGAGAGGTCGGATCGCCCTTGCGATCCGGGTGAGGAGTACAGGTCTCTCAGCTGGCCGCAGTGCTCTCTCTCAGCTGGCCGCAGTGCTCTCGGATAGAGCCCCTCATCCCAACCTTCTAAGAGCGAGCTTCGCTCGTCTCGACCCCGTGAAGAACGGGGAGAAGGAGAAGATGGCGTCACCGTTGTCGAAAATCCAAAAACGCGCTATGCCTTGACGCATGCCGCCGCCGCTTGCCCGCATCATCCAGCAGTTGAAGCGCGAACCGTCGCGCACCGGCTCGATCGTCATCACCGTGTTCGGCGATGCTATCGTGCCGCGCGGCGGCTCGGTCTGGCTCGGCACGCTGCTCGAATTCTTCGAACAACTCGACATCGACGCCACCGTGGTGCGCACCGCGATGTCGCGGCTGACCGCGGATGGCTGGTTCGAGCGCAATAAAATTGGCCGCAACAGCTTCTATCGCCTGGTGCAAAGCGGGCGGCAAACTTTTGATATCGCAACGAAACACATCTATGGGCCGCCAGCCTCCGATTGGACCGGCCGGTTTGAGCTGCTGCTGATCGGCAATGGCGAAGACCGCGACGCCTCGCGCGAGGCGCTGAAGAATGCCGGTTTCGGCAGTCCGCTGCCGGGCGTGTGGGTTGCGCCCTCGGGCGTGCCCGTGCCGGAGGAAGCTGCCGGCGCCATTCGTCTCGAAGTTTCGGCCGAAGACGACAGTGGGCGACGCCTGCTCAGCGAAAGCTGGCCGCTCCACCGCACCGCGGACGCCTATCAGAAATTCATGAAGACCTTCGAGCCGCTGCACGGCTGGATCATCAGGGGCGAACGGCTGGCGGAAGCCGACGCCTTCATCGCGCGTGTGCTCCTGATCCACCATTATCGCCGCGTGGTGCTCCGTGACCCGCTGCTGCCGACGTCGCTGTTGCCCACGGATTGGCCGGGCAGGGCGGCCCGAACGCTGTGCGGCGAAATCTATCGCGCGCTGCTTCCCGCATCGGAACAATGGCTTGACCTCCACGCGAGGAACGAAAGCGGGCCGCTTCCGAAGCCCGGCGCCGGGTTGTTCCGGCGGTTTGACGGGTCGTGAATGCGTTACAGAAATATATTGCATATCGAAATTTATGTTATATATTTCCTCCCAACAGATACTGGGAGGTCCGCCATGTATACGCAGGCGCTCAATTCGTCCGACGGCGAAGACCGCAGCATTGAGGACGCCGAACGGGCTGCGCAGTTTCAGGCGCGCATCGACGCTGACGAGCGCATCGAACCGAACGACTGGATGCCGGCGGCCTACCGCAAGACGCTGACCCGGCAGATTTCGCAGCACGCGCATTCCGAAATCGTCGGCATGCTGCCCGAAGGCAACTGGATCACCCGTGCGCCGTCGCTGCGCCGCAAGGCCGCGCTGCTCGCCAAGGTACAGGACGAATGCGGCCACGGGCTCTATCTCTACGCCGCCGCCGAGACGCTTGGCTCCTCGCGTGAGGAACTTGTCGACCTGATGCTGGCGGGGAAAGCAAAGTACTCCTCGATCTTCAATTATCCGACGCTGACCTGGGCCGATATCGGCACCATCGGCTGGCTGGTCGACGGCGCGGCGATCATGAACCAGATCCCGCTGTGCCGCTGTTCCTACGGGCCCTATGCGCGCGCGATGATCCGGGTCTGCAAGGAAGAATCCTTCCATCAGCGCCAGGGTTTTGAGATCATGCTGATGCTGTGCCGCGGCACCGACGAGCAGAAGGCGATGGCGCAGGATGCGCTGAACCGGTGGTGGTGGCCGGTGCTGATGATGTTCGGTCCACCCGACCAGGCCAGCCAACACAGCGACACCTCGACCAAATGGAAGATCAAGCGCTTCTCCAACGACGAGCTGCGCCAGAAATTCGTCGACGCCACCGTGCCGCAGGCGCAATTCCTCGGGCTTACGATTCCGGATCCCGGCATGAAGCAGAACGCAAACGGTAACTGGGAATACAGCGCGATCGATTGGGAAGAATTCAAACAAGTTTTGGCCGGCAACGGCCCCTGCAACCGCGATCGTCTCGCCGCGCGGCGCAAGGCGCATGAGGACGGCGCCTGGGTGCGCGAGGCGGCGATGGCCTATGCCGAGAAGCGCCGGCAGCGCGCTGCCTTGCAGGCCGCAGAGTAGGGAGACAAGTGATGGCAACACCGAACATTCCGCTCTGGGAAGTTTTTATCCGCAGCCGCAACGGGCTGGCGCACAAGCATGTCGGCTCGCTGCACGCCACCGACGCGACGCTGGCGCTGCAGGCCGCGCGCGACATCTACACCCGCCGCGGTGAGGGCCTCTCGATCTGGGTGGTGCCGTCGAACGCGATCACCGCGTCCGATCCGTCCGAGAAGGGCATGATGTTCGAGCCGGCGGAGTCGAAAATCTATCGCCACCCGACGTTCTACGACGTGCCTGACGAAGTCGGACATATGTAATGACCGTCGCCAACATCACCGTCTCCGAAACGCCCTTGGTGCTCTACACGCTGCGCCGCGCCGACGATGCACTGATCCTGGGGCATCGGCTGTCGGAATGGTGCGGCCATGCGCCGATGCTGGAAGAGGACATGGCGCTCGCCAATATGGGCCTCGATTTGCTCGGCCAGGCCCGCGAGCTCTATTCCTATGCCGCCAAGGTCGAAGGCAAGGATAACGACGAGGACAAGTTCGCTTACCTGCGCGATGTCAGGCAGTACCGCAATCTCCTGCTGCTGGAACAGCCGAACGGCGACTTTGCCCGCACCATGGTGCGGCAATTCTTCTATGCGACCTTCGCCGATCTCTATTGGCGGGCGATGATGCGCTCGGGCGATCCGACGCTCGCGGCGATTGCGGCGAAGTCGGAAAAGGAAAGCGCCTACCACGTCAGGCACTGTTCGGAATGGATCGTCCGCCTCGGCGACGGCACCGAGGAAAGCCACCGCCGCGCGCAATCTGCGATCGACGAACTCTGGGCTTTTACCGGCGAGATGTTCGCCGTCGACGACAGCGAGCGCGCGCTGATCGATGCCGGCATCGCGATCGATCCTGCGCCGTCGCGTTCGCAATGGTTGAAGACGGTCACCGGCGTCGTCGGCGAAGCGACGCTTGCCTTGCCGAAGAACGATTGGATGCAGCAGGGCGGCCGCAGCGGCCGGCACAGCGAGCATCTCGGTCATCTCCTCAGCGAGCTGCAATCGATGCCGCGCACCTTTCCGGGGGCGACATGGTAGCCGCAATCCTCAATGATACCGATCTGCGCCAGCGCGCCTGGGAAGCGGCGTCGCAGGTGGTCGATCCCGAAATCCCCGTGCTGACGATCGCCGATCTCGGCGTGCTCCGCGATGTCCAGATCCATGATGGCCGCGTCGAGGTCGCGATCACGCCGACCTATTCCGGCTGCCCGGCCATGAACATGATCGCGCTCGAAATCGAGTTGGCGCTGGAGCGCGCCGGCATTGCGCGGCCGACCGTCCGCACCGTGTTGTCGCCGGCCTGGACTACGGACTGGATGAGCGAGGACGGCCGCAACAAGCTGCGTGGATATGGCATCGCGCCGCCGCAGGCCTCAACGTCACGCCGCGCGCTGTTCGGCGAGCAGCAGGTGGCCTGCCCGCAATGCGGTTCGCAGAATACCGAACTGCTGTCCGAGTTCGGCTCGACCTCCTGCAAGGCGCTGTGGCGCTGCAAGAGCTGCCGCGAACCGTTCGACTATTTCAAGTGTCATTGATCATGTCACACGCACCGCGCTTTCACCGTCTCGCCGTCAGCGACCTGCGCCGCGAAGCTGCCGACGCGGTATCGATGACCTTTGCGATCCCGAAGGAGCTGGAGGACGATTACGGCTTCACGCCGGGGCAGTACCTCACCCTGCGCACCACCATGGACGGCGAGGAAGTGCGCCGTTCCTATTCGATCTGCTCGGGGCCCGACGATGGCGAGCTGCGCATCGCGGTGAAGAAGGTCGACGGTGGCGCGTTCTCGAACTGGGCCGCGGATGAACTGAAGGCTGGCGACGAACTCGACGTGATGACGCCGACCGGCCGTTTTGGTATCGCCCACGCGCCTGACGAGGCACGGGTCTATGTCGGCTTTGCCGCCGGAAGCGGCATCACGCCGATCCTTTCGATCGTGAAGGGTGTGCTCGCGCGCGAGCCGAACAGCAGGTTCTTCCTGTTTTACGGCAACCGCTCGACAGCGGGCATGCTGTTCCTCGAAGAGCTGGAGGAACTGAAAGACCGTTTCATGCAGCGGCTTTCGCTGTTCCATGTCATTTCGGGCGAAGAGCAGGACATCCCGATCCTGCACGGCCGCCTCGACGGCGAGAAGGTCCGCGTGCTGTTGCGCTCGCTGGTGCCGGCCGCAAGCGTCGATCACGTCTTCATCTGCGGCCCCATGGGCATGAGCGAAGACATCGAGGCAACCTGTCGCGCGATCGGCATTGCCGAGGATCGCATCCATGTCGAACGCTTTGTCTCGGAGTTCGGCGGCAAGCCGCGTCCGAAGAAGGTCATTGAGGCGTCCGCGCCGCCAAAGGCGATGGCGTCCTTGATCATCGACGGAAAACGCCGTGAGGTGCCGGTCGCTGAAGGTGAGGCCATCCTCGACGCGGCTTTGCGCGCCGGCATGGATCTGCCGTTCGCCTGCAAGGGCGGCATGTGCTCGACCTGCCGCGCCAAGCTGGTCGAGGGCGACGCACAGATGGAAGTGAATTATTCGCTGGAGCCGTGGGAGTTGAAGGCGGGATTCATCCTGACCTGCCAGGCGCGGCCATGTTCGGACAAGGTCGTGGTGGACTACGACCACGTTTAGAAAATCGTGGGATCGTTGACACCTTAGGTCGCCGGTCCCAAGACTAACACACTACCTAACGAGGCCTGCTCGAACAGGCCCGTGCGCACAGGGAGAGAACGTCGTGGAACCGTCTCAACGAGCGGGCAACCCGCTATGAACGTCGCGCTTTCGCCCGACGAGATCGCCCGCGCCTGCGCGGATGCGATGTGGAGGAAGACGACGCCAGCAAGGGCCTCGGCATGAAGATTGTCGAGGTCAGGCCCGGACAGGCGACGCTGACGATGACTGTGCAGCCGCACATGGTCAACGGTCAGCGCATCGCCCATGGCGGCTTCATCTTCCTGCTGGCCGATTCCACCTTCGCCTTTGCCTGCAACTCCCGCAACGAGCGCGCCGTCGCCGCGCAATGCGACATCGCCTTCATCCGGCCGGGCAAGCTCGGCGACGTGCTGGTCGCCACCGCGCGCGAGATTTCGCGCAATGGCCGGTCCGGAATCTACGACGTCCGCGTCACCGCTGGCGATGTCGTGATCGCCGAATTCCGCGGCCATTCCCGCACCATCGCCGGAACGTGGCTGCCGAGTGCGGACAACGAGGCCACACAAGAATAGGAAGCAAAGGAAACGCGTCATGGCCATGGCAAAATTGAAATCCAGCGGAAGCGGTTACAGCGCCGAATTGGATGAGGCCGAGCGCGCCTCGCGCGACGAGATCATGGCGCTGCAGACCAAGCGTCTTGCCTGGTCGCTCAAGCACGTCTACGACAACGTCGCGCATTACAGGAAGGCATTCGATGCGGCCGGCGTGCATCCATCCGATTTCAGGCAGCTCTCCGATCTCGCCAAATTCCCGTTCACGGTGAAGACCGATCTGCGCGACAATTATCCCTTCAACATGTTCGCGGTGCCGCGCGAGAAGCTGGTGCGCGTCCATGCATCGTCGGGTACGACGGGCAAGCCGATCGTGGTCGGCTACACCCAAGCCGATATCGACATCTGGGCAGACGTGATGGCGCGCTCGATCCGCGCCGCCGGCGGCCGCACCGGCATGATCATTCACAACGCCTATGGCTATGGCCTGTTCACCGGCGGGCTCGGTGTGCATTACGGCGCCGAAAAGCTCGGCTGCACGGTGGTGCCGGTCTCCGGCGGCATGACCGAGCGGCAGGTGCAACTGATCAACGACTTCAAGCCCGACATCATCACGGTGACGCCGAGCTACATGCTGGCGATATCGGACGAGTTCAAGCGGCAGGGCCTCGATCCCAGAAAATCGTCGCTGAAGATCGGCATCTTCGGCGCCGAACCCTGGACCAACGCGATGCGCGCCGAAATCGAGCAGACCTTCGATATGGACGCGACCGATATTTACGGCCTGTCGGAAGTGATCGGTCCCGGCGTGGCGCAGGAATGCGTGGAGAGCAAGGACGGCCTGCACATCTGGGAGGATCATTTCTATCCCGAGGTGATCGATCCCGAGACCGGCGCGGTGCTGCCCGATGGCGAGAGGGGCGAACTGGTCTTCACCTCGCTGACCAAGCAGGGCTTTCCGATTATCCGCTATCGCACCCGCGACCTGACGCGGCTGCTGCCGGGCACGGCGCGGCCGGGGATGCGACGCATGGAGAAGGTGACGGGGCGCTCCGACGACATGATCATCCTGCGCGGCGTCAACGTCTTCCCGACCCAGATCGAGGAAGCGCTGCTGGCGACCGACTGGTGCGGCGGCCATTTTATCATCGAGCTGACGCGCGAGGGGCGGATGGACGAGATGACCGTGCTTGCCGAAGCCCGTCCGGAAAGCTGGGACGGCAGCGGCCTGCACGCACATGCCGAAAAGGTCTCCGTCTTCATCAAGAACACCATCGGCATCACCGCGCGCATCAACGCGGTGGCCCCGAACACACTCGAACGTTCGCTCGGCAAGGCGAAACGTGTTTACGACAAGCGGCCGAAAGGGTAACTCCTGCTGCTCAGAATTGAGAGAGCGGGAAGGCCTTGATGCCGATTGCCCAAAAGCCAGATGTCCAGTCCATCACGGTCCAGGCCCGGTGCGTCCGACTGCTTTCGAAAGTCGCCGATGCGGTGTCGCTGGCACCCGCCATCGAGACGCACGCGCTGTCGCGCGGCGAGAATGATCTGCTGATCGAGATCAAGGCCGCGGCTGTCAATCCGTCGGACGTGAAGGCTGCGACTGGGCTGATGCCTTACGCCGTATTCCCGCGCACACCGGGGCGCGACTATGCGGGGGTCGTGATCGACGGGCCAACGCGCTGGATCGGGCGCGAGGTGTTCGGCTCGTCCGGCGATCTCGGCATTCGCCGTGACGGCACCCACGCCACGCATCTCGTGATCGAGGCGGAAGCGGTAGTCGAGAAGCCGAACAGTATTTCCTGGGAGGAGGCGGCCGGCATCGGTGTGCCCTTCGTCACCGCGATGGAAGGCTTGCGCCGCGCCGGCATCCCCAGGGACGGCGAGACCGTGCTGGTGATGGGAGTTAACGGCAAGGTTGGGCAGGCGGCGACACAGATCGCGACCCGGTACGGCGCGCGGGTGATCGGCGTCGTGCGCAAGAGCGAGCCGTACGAAGGCCATGCCAACTCGAAAGTGGAAGTCGTCGACGCCTCCGCGACCGACGTCGCTTCGCGCGTGCGCGAACTCACCGGCGGCAAGGGCGCCGACATTGTCTTCAATACGGTCGGCGATCCCTATTTCCAGGCGGCGCACAAATCGCTGGCATTGCGCGGGCGCCAGATACTAATCGCTGCGGTCGACCGCATCGTGCAGTTCAACATCCTGGAATTCTATCGTGGCCAGCACACGTACGTCGGCATCGATACGCTCGGCATGTCGTCGGTCGCGACCGGCGCGGTCTTAAGGAACTCGGCCCCGGCTTCGCCGGCGGGCATCTCAAGCCGTTTCCGATCAAGCCGAATGCGATCTATCCGCTGGAGCAGGCCAAGGCTGCTTTCATCGCGGTGGCCGGTTCGTCGCGCGATCGCGTCATCCTGCGGCCTGCGGGGTAGGCTGGCCGCACGCCGTCTGCCGATTTTGCGTGGAAAACAAATCTCTCTCATTCTTCAACGGCAATGCTTTTATTTCTTCGTTGCCTGATGGAACGGGAGATTCATTCTCTGCATCGGCGGACCGTGGACGGCCCCATGCTTCCAACGTATTAGCAGCACGGAAATTGCTTTCTATTTGACTATTTGAGCGGTGGCGGCCTGGTGGCCGTGCAAGGGAACAGGGAAGAACCGTGCTGGACAGTGGCAATATTGTCATCATGGGCGGACTGCTGATCGGTCTTGTCTATGGATCGGTCGGATTGCTCAGTGGGTTTTGCCTGCTCAGCAGTCTTCGCGGTTTCTGGGCGGAAGGCGATGGCCGGCTGGTCCGCACCTACGCGCTGGCGATCGGCGTTGCCGTCGCGGGTACGCAATTGCTGGCAGCGGCAGGCCTCGCCGATATCGGCAAATCAATCTACCTGCAGCCGTCTTTCTCCGCGCCGGTGATGTTCTTCGGTGGCCTCTTGTTCGGCTACGGCATGGTGCTGTCGAACGGCTGCGGCTCGCGTGCCCTGGTATTGCTCGGGCGCGGCAATCTCCGTTCTTTCGTGGTGGTCGTCGTCCTCGCCATCTTCGCCCAAATGACGCTGAAAGGCCTGATCGCGCCTACGCGCATCGCGATCGTCGGTGCTTCGCAAACCACGGCAACCGCAAACTCGGTGCCCGCGCTGTTTGCGGCCGCAGGCCTGAGCGCAACGTCCACCCGTATGCTGGCCGCCTCGATCATCTCTGCGGCGCTGATCATCTTCGCCTTTGCCCATCCGGCGTTCCGGCGCTCGCCGGGCCAGATC
Organism: Bradyrhizobium sp. RDT10; assembly: GCA_044772375.2. Lineage (GTDB taxonomy): Bacteria > Pseudomonadota > Alphaproteobacteria > Rhizobiales > Xanthobacteraceae > Bradyrhizobium. The sequence continues at coordinate 4,387,912 of CP187939.1, read as the reverse complement.
GCCGCGGGCCTCGCGGTCGGCCTGCTGGTGGCGGCGGGCTGGTTTGCCACCGGCTATCTCGGCGCCGACGATTTCAATCCGACGCCGGTCACCTCGCTCACCTTCATCGCGCCGATCGCGGACGCGCTGCAATATGTCATGCTGTCGACGGGATCGACGCTGAATTTCGGCATCGTCACCGTGTTCGGCGTGTTTGCCGGCAGCCTCGTCACCGCGCTATTGACCGGCCGCTTTCAGCTCGAGGGCTTTCAATCGCCGCGTCACATGCTGCGCTCGGGTGGCGGCGCGGCGCTGATGGGCACGGGCGGCGTGATGGCGTTCGGCTGCTCGATCGGGCAGGGCCTGACGGGATTTTCCACGTTGGCGTTGGCGTCGCTGATCGCGTTCGCCGGCATTCTCGTCGGCACAGCCGCCGGCCTGCGCGGCGCGCTGCGCGTCCGCCCGCTGGCGGCGGCCTAGTCAACCGCCTTGGTCACGATCCGGATTTCCGAGGTGAGCGTCCGGTGCACCGGGCACTTGTCGGCGATTTCCATCAGGCGCTTGCGCTGATCGGCGTCGAGAGCACCCTCGATCGAGATCACGCGGTCGATCTGATCCAGCATGCCCTCGCGGGTTTCGCATTCGGCGCAATCTTTTGCGTAAATCTTGCTGTGCTCCAGCGTCACCGTGATGCGCTCGACGGGCAGCGATTTGCGCTCGGCATACATCCGCATCGTCATCGACGTGCAGGCGCCAAGGCCGGCGAGCAGGAAATCATATGGTCCGGGCCCGCTATCCCTGCCGCCGACGGCAACGGGTTCATCCGCCACCATTTCATGCGGACCTGAGGTGACGATCTGCTGGAACTTGCTGTTGCGGGTTTCGCGCACCACGACGTGGCGCGGTGCCTCGCTCGCGGCAGCGGCGGGCTGCGCTGCGACGGGCTCGATATAACGTTCGGCCCAGGCGGCGATGACGCCGGCGACATAGGCCGCATCGCGCTTGCCGGATAGCAGATGATCGGAGCCCGCCAGCGAAACAAAGCTCTTGGGATGCCTGGCCGCAACGAAAATGTTCGTGGCATTGTCGATCCCGACGATGTCGTCGGTCGGCGCATGCATGATCAATAGCGCCTTGTGCAGCTTTGCGACGTGCGACATCAGGCTGTGTTCGGCGATGTCGTCGAGGAATTCGCGCTTGATATGAAACGGCCGCCCGGCGAGTTGGACCTCCACCTCACCATGCTTGCGGATGTCCTCGATGCGATCCCTAAACAGATGGGTGACGTGGACGGGATCGGACGGTGCCGCGATGGTCACCACCGCCTTGGCAGCCGGAATCTGCCCGGCGGCGGCGAGGATCGCCGCGCCGCCGAGGCTGTGCCCGATCAGGATCGCGGGCGCCCCGCGGGTTTCGCGCAAATGATCGGCGGCGCGGACGAGATCGGCGACGTTGGACGAAAAGGTCGAATTTGCAAACTCGCCTTCGCTGGAGCCGAGGCCGGTAAAGTCGAAACGCAATACCGCAATCCCTTTGGCGGCCAGCGCAGTCGCAATGCGTTTCGCTGCCAGCACGTCCTTGCCGCAGGTGAAGCAATGCGCAAATAGCGCGTAGGCCTGCACCGGCCCATCCGGCGTATCCAGCGCGGCGGCAAGCTGATGGCCGCCTTCGCCGGTGAATTGAAAGCGTTCAGTCGGCACGGGCGTTCTCCCCAGTCAATGTGGCGGCTTTAGTCCCCGCTATATCTCTGTTCCTGCCACGGGTCGCCGCGATTGTGATAGCCGCGCACTATAGCGACACAGACATGAACCGCCAGCGGCGAAAACTCTTACCTCTCCTCACCGTGGGGAGCTCAGATCTATTTCGGCGCCCGCGGATCGATCGGCGTCGTGCCGCGCACGCCCAGAATATCCTCAAGCGCCTTGGCCCCCGCGAGCAACTGCGCCTCGCCGCGCGGCGGCGCCACCACCTGCAATCCGATCGGTAGCCCGGTGGCGGTAAAGCCGCATGGCAACGACAGCGCGGGACAGCACACCAGCGTGATCGCGTAGACGATGCCGAGCCATTCGACGTAATTGTCGAACTTCTTTCCGGCGCATTCGGCGACGTAGCGGTTCTCGACCGGGAAGGGCGGTACGATCGTGGCGGGCGTCAGCAACAGATCGTATTTGTCGAAAAATTCCAGCGTGCGCGCGGTCATCGCGACGCGTTGTGCTTCGGCGCGTTCGAGCTGCTCGACCGTCAGCTTGAGGCCTTCCTCGATGTTCCAGATCACCTCGGGCTTGAGCAGGTCGCGCTTCGAACGCAGCAGTGCGGCCTTGGAGAGCGCAAAGTCGAATGCGCGCAGCACGTGGAAGCATTCATGGGCTTCGCGCAAATCCGGATGGGCTTCCTCGACAATCGCGCCAGCTTCCGCAAAACGCTGTGCGGCCTTGCGGGTGATAGCGGCGACTTCAGGGTCGACCGGCGTGATGCCGAGATCGGGCGAATAGGCGATGCGCTTCGGCTTGCTGCCGGAGCGGGCGGCGGAAAGAAACGATGTCGGCAGCACCGGCAGCGACAGCGGATCTGCGGGATGCTCGCCGCTCATGGCATCGAGCAGCAAGGCCAGGTCTTCCACGTTGCGCGCCATCGGACCCTGGACGCCGAGATTGCGATCGACCGCCGCGGCTACCGTATGCGCGACGCGGCCGATGCTCGGCCTCAATCCGACGATGCCGCAGAAGCTCGCGGGGTTGCGTAAGCTACCGCCCATGTCGGAACCGTGCGCCAGCCACGCGGTGCCGGTGGCGAGCGCCACCGCCGCGCCACCTGACGAGCCGGCGGCGGAGCGGGACGTGTCCCAGGGATTGCGCGTCGGGCCGAACACTTCGTTGAAGGTGTTGGCGCCGGCGCCAAACTCCGGCGTGTTCGACTTGGCGTAGATCACGCCGCCATTGTTTTCGAGATGCTCGACCAGGATATCCGACTTCGCCGGAATCGTATCCTTGTAGATCGGCGAGCCCTGCGTGGTCAGGACGCCGGCGACATTGGTCAGGTCCTTGATCGGGATCGGAAGCCCCGCGAGCAGCCCGCGCTCGCTGGCCGGCTTTTTCATCAGCGCGGTGGCGTGCTTGCGGGCACGGTCGAAGCATAGCGTCGGCAGTGCGTTGACCTTGCCGTCGACTTCGGCGATGCGTTTTTCCAGCACGTCGAGCAGGTCGAGCGGGGTGACTTCGCCCGATTTCAGCTTGCCGACGATGGCACACGCCGTCTCACGCACCAGCCCCTGATCAGCCACTTCGCACTCTCCGTTCGTTTCCGTTTTCTTGGTCGCAGATGGTGCTGTAGAACATTTTCCGGCAAAGTGGAATCGCACCAGAGTTGTGGCCGACCGGAGATATCTGCATGACGACATTGTTTTCTGCGCTGGACTGGCGCGCGATGAGCCAGGAGGCGCGCGACCGCGGCCTCAACAATGGCGTTGCCGTGCCCGCCAGCGTCGAGATGATCGCCGGCTGGGAGCAGCGCTCGGTCGAGATGCGCAAGCGTTTCCCGGGCATCTCGACCTGCGATATGGCCCGCGCGAGCGCAACCGGATCGATTTTCTGAAAGCCGCCGACGCCGCGCCGACGCTGCTGTTCATCCATGGCGGTTACTGGCAGGCGCGAGCGAAGGAGGTCTTCACCATCGTTGCCGAAGGTCCGATGGCCCACGGCATCAACGTGGCCCTGATCGGCTATACGCTGGCGCCGGAAGCGACGCTGGACGAAATCGTCACTGAGATCCACGCCAGCATCGATTACCTCGCTGAGCAACTGCCGGCGCTCGGCGCCGCGGCCGGCGGCATCGTGGTATCAGGCTGGTCCGCTGGCGGGCATCTGACCTCGATGGCGCTGTCGCATCCGAAGGTGAGGGCGGGCATGGCAATCTCAGGCATCTACGATCTCGAGCCGATCCGCCATTCCTATCTCAACGAGAAGCTGAAGGCCGATGAAGCGACGTCACGCCGCAACTCGCCGATGATGCAGGAAGGCGGTCCCTTAAAACCGCTGTCGCTGGTGGTCGGCAGCGCCGAGTTGCCGCTATTGCGCAAGCAGACCGCCGATTTCGCCGGCCACCGCGCCCGATATGGCTTGCCGGTAACGTATGAGGAAATTCCCGGCGCGAACCATTTCACCATCCTGTACGAGATGATGTCGCTGAAGGGAAGGATCACGACGCTGATCCGACAGTTGTTCGAGCGGACGACGGGTTGACGTCATCCTGAGGTGCTCGCCTCTTCGGCGAGCCTCGAAGGATGACAGGAACAGGTGTTGCAACCAATCCTTCGAGACGCCGCGCAAGGGCGCGGCTCCTCAGGATGACGGGGAGCAAGTTGCGAGAACAGCCTAACCCCACCCCGCCGTATACCCCCGTCCACCGTATAGATCACCCCCGACGTATACCCTGACCGGTCCGACGCCAGGAACGCCATGAGGTCGCCGATCTCGCGCGCGTGTGCAGGCCGCCCGAGCGGCATGCCTTTCTGGAATTCCTTGTAGCGGCCCTCGTCGCCGAACTGGTTCTTCGCCCGCGTCTTCAGCAGCGTGACGTGGCGGTCGGTGCCGACGGGGCCGGGATTGATGCCGACCACGCGGATATTGTCGGCGAGGCTTTTGCCGCCGAGCGCGCGGGTGAAGGCCATCAGCGCGGCGTTGCCGGCGCTGCCGCAGATGTAGTTGGCATCGAATTTTTCGCCGGCCGCGCCGATGTCGTTGACGATGACGCCGCCGCCGCGCGCCTTCATCTGCGCATAGACCGCGCGGGTCAGGTTGATGTAGCCGAACACCTTCAGCTCCCAGGCGTGGCGCCAGGTCGCCTCGTCGATCTTGTCGATCGAGCCACCTGGAATGTCTCCGGCATTGTTGACGAGGATATCGATATCGGCGGCTTCCTTGACGAGTCTTGCAATGTCTTCCGCCTTGCGCAGGTCGACGACATGGGCGGTAGCGCCGATCTGATGCGCGGAGCGCAGCCGCTCGGTCAGCGCTTTCAATTGGTCGCCGCTGCGGGCGGCCAGCATGACGTCGCAGCCCTCTTCGGCAAAGGCTTCGGCGGCGGCCGCACCAATGCCCTTGGAGGCGCCGGTGATCAGAACGCGCTTGCCGCGCAGGTGCAGATCCATGGAATTACTCGCTGGGTGAGGAGAGGTAGGATAGCTCGGCGAGATTGTTAGGCTCGGGGTACCGTGGCGGTCAACATTGCAGTGCAGCGTTGCGCAGGCGGCAGGTTTGGTCCATTGCAAGGTAATCAAATAACCGGCATTAGCCGCCCGACAAACAGCCAACGAACCTTTCAAGGAAACCCTCGATGAGCAGCGCCAAGAAGCAGTATCGGATCGCAGTCGTTCCCGGCGACGGCATCGGCAAGGAAGTGATCCCTGAGGGCCTGCGCGTGCTCGAGGCGGCGGCAAAAAGCACGGTGTCGCCGTGCATTTCGATCATTTCGACTTCGCGTCCTGGGACTATTACGAGAAGCACGGCGAGATGATGCCGGAGGACTGGAAGGCAAAAATCGGCAAGCACGATGCGATCTATTTCGGCGCGGTCGGTTGGCCGGCGAAAATTCCGGATCACGTTTCGCTGTGGGGTTCGCTGATAAAATTCCGGCGCGAGTTCGATCAATACGTCAATCTGCGCCCGGTGCGGCTGATGCCCGGCGTGCCGTCGCCGCTTGCCAACCGCAAGCCCGGCGATATCGATTTCTGGGTGGTGCGCGAGAACACGGAAGGCGAGTATTCCTCCGTCGGCGGCCGAATGTTCCCGGACACCGACCGTGAATTCGTGACGCAACAGACCGTGATGACGCGCGTTGGCGTCGACCGCATCCTGAAATTCGCTTTCGATCTCGCGCAGTCGCGGCCGAAGAAGCATCTGACCTCGGCGACCAAGTCCAACGGCATCTCGATCACGATGCCTTATTGGGACGAGCGCGTGGAAGCGATGGCGAAGAACTATCCGAAAGTGAAGTGGGACAAGTATCACATCGACATCCTCACCGCGAACTTCGTGCTGCATCCGGACTGGTTCGACGTCGTGGTCGGCTCCAACCTGTTCGGCGACATCCTCTCCGATCTGGGCCCCGCCTGCACCGGCACCATCGGCATCGCGCCGTCGGGCAACATCAACCCGGAAGGCAATTTCCCGTCGGTGTTCGAGCCCGTCCACGGCTCGGCGCCCGACATCGCGGGGCAGGGTATCGCCAATCCGATCGGCATGATCTGGTCAGGCGCGATGATGCTGGAGCATCTCGGCGAGAAGGAAGCGGCAGCGTCCATCGTCGGCGCCATCGAGCGCACGCTCGGCGAACGCACACTGCGTACGCGGGACCTCGGCGGCAACGCCGACACGGTGGCGTGCGGCAAGGCGGTAGCGGAAATGGTGGATTAGACGGGCGTTATGCTTCATCGTCATGGCCGGGCTTGACCCGGCCATCCACGTCTGTCCTTCATGCGGTTGCAAAGTACGTGGATGCCCGGGTCAAGCCCGGGCATGACGACTTTGGATTGCGTCACCCCTTCACAATCCTTCGGCAATGCTCCCACGCCGCGTGCATCAAATTCTCGCTCGCCTCCGGCGTGCGGAAGGCGGAGTGCGCCGACAGCGTCACGTTTTCCAGTTTCGTCAGCGGATGATCCGCCGGCAGCGGCTCGATGTTGAAGACGTCGAGGCCGGCATGGCGGATCTGGCCTGACTTCAACGCATCGATCATCGCTTCCTCGTCGACGATGGCGCCACGCGCGGTGTTGACGAGGATGACGCCGGGCTTCATCGCCTCGATGCAGGCGCGCGAGATCAGGCCGCGCGTCTCGTCGTTGAGCAGCAGATGGATCGAGACGACGTCGCTCTCGGTCAGCAATTCGTCGAGATCGACGAATTCGACCTTCGGATGTTTCTTCTGCGAACGGTTCCAGGCGATCACGCGCATGCCGGAGCCGATCGCGATGCGCGCGACCTCGGCGGCGATGCCGCCGAAGCCGATCAGGCCCAGCGTCTTGCCGGTCAGCTGCATGCCGTCGTCGCGCAGCCAGTTGCCGGCGCGGATCCCGCGGTCCATCTTGGCGAGGCCGCGCGCGCCTCCCACATCAGCGCAATCGCGCATTCCGCGACCGCCGTGTCGCCATAACCCTTGATCAGGTGCACGGAAATCCCGAGCTCGGCGAGCTCTTCCGGGTTCATGCAGCTGCGCGCGCCGGTGCCGAGAAACACGACGTGTTTGAGCCCGGTGCATTTCTTCGCGACGTCGGTCGGCAGCGCGGTATGATCGACGATCGCGATCCCGGCGCCATCGAGTATCTGGGGATACTGATCCGAGGTGATGTCGGGGTTCCGGTGGATGCGCACCTCGGGATCGCCGGGCTCCTGCTGCCGCTCGAAGATCACGGCCAGCGATTCATTGGCGTCGACGAAAACTCCACGCATGGCATTTCCCCAAGGTCTGTTTATCAAGTTCAATTTATCAGGATGCGACGCCGGCCAGCGCCAGCACGGTATGCATCAGCACATTGGCGCCCGCCGCGCAATCGGCCTGGGTGGCGTCTTCCAGTTCGTTGTGGCTGATGCCGTCCTTGCAAGGCACGAACACCATCGCCGCCGGCATCACGGTGTTGAGGTTGCAGGCATCGTGGCCAGCGCCGGAGGTGATGCGGCGATGCGAAAGCCGAAGCATCTTCGCGGCGTTCTCCACCGCGTCCACGAGTTTCGGATCGAAATGCGTCGGCGGCTTGCGCCAGATCAGATCGAACTGGACCTCGACCTTGCGCCGCGCCGCGATCTCGGCAATCGCGCTGCGCAGATCCTTGTCCAGCGCATCCATGATAGCGGCATCCGCGCTGCGGCAGTCGACCGTGAAGGCGATCTCGCCGGGAATGACGTTGCGCGAGGGGTTGGCGATTACGGCCTCGCCGACGGTGCCGACGGCCTTCGGCCCGTGCTTCCGGGCAATGGCCTCCATCGCCAGCACGATTTCCGACAGCGTCGCCAGCGCGTCGCGCCGCAGCGGCATCGGCGTCGATCCGGCATGGCTCTCGAAGCCGGTGATCTTGCCGTCATACCAGAGCACGCCCTGGCCGGAATCGACTACGCCGATGGTCTTGGTTTCAGCCTCGAGAATCGGCCCCTGTTCGATGTGCAGCTCGACGAACCCAGAGAATTTCTGCGTCCCCACCGGGGTCTCGCCGCGGTAACCGATGCTGTCGAGCGCCTGCGCGACAGTGATGCCCTCGGCATCTTTGCGCGACAGGATGTCGTCGGTGGTGAAGTCGCCGACATAAGCCGCCGACGCCATCATCGCCGGCGCAAACCGCGAGCCTTCCTCGTTGGTCCAGTTGCAGATGCAGATCGGCGTCTCGGTTTCGATCCCGGCATCGTTGAGCGTGCGGACCACCTCCAGCGCCGCCAGCGTGCCGAGCACGCCGTCGTACTTGCCGCCGGTCGGTTGCGTATCGAGGTGGGAGCCGAGACCTATCGGCGGCTTCGACATGTCGCGGCCCTTGCGCAGGCCGAACATCGAGCCCAGCGCATCGACATGGACTTCCAGCCCTGCGGCCTCGCACGCGTTCCGGAACCAGTCGCGCACCTGCTTGTCTTCAGGTCCCAGCGTCAGCCGCCGTACGCCGCCTTTTGGCGTGGCGCCGAATTTGGCGGTTTCGTGAATGGTGCCCCACAGCCGGGCGGAATCGATTTGCAGGTTGGAGGCGATTTTTGTCATTGGCCGTTCCGAAGTTCAGACGATACGCGAGGCGCGCTTTTTCAATGACGCGCCTCGCGCGGCGCGTCAACAATGACGCCGCCCTGCGCGAGATTGGCGGCCAGTTCGGCCACGCGCTCCACCGCAACCGTATCCGGGGAGGCAAGCCAGCTCGCCGAAAACGTCAATAGCGGCAGTTGTACGTTGGTCGACAGCAGTTGCAGCCGCCCATCGGCCATTTCGCTCTCGACGATTGCGGTTGGGATCACGGCAATTCCGAGCCCTTCGATCGCCATGTGGATAACGGTCGCGATCGAAGCGCTGGCGTGCAGGCGGATCGGCGGCAGATCGGGGCGGTTGAATAGGGAGCGTACCATCTCATAGGGCTGCGTCCGGCGCGAAAAGGTGATGATCGGAAATTTCGCCAGATCGTGCACCGTGAGTTGACGGTTGCCCAGCCCAAGCATGGGGCTGGCAAGGAATCCTACGGGATAGTCGCACAGCACGCGGTTGCTGATGCTCGGCGCGGTCAGCGGCCCGAGCACGAACGCGAGCTCGATTTCCTGCGCCAGCAGCCGCGTCCGCAAGTTCGAGGTGATGTCGACTTCGATCTCGAGCGAGAGGTTGGGATAGGCGTAATTGACGCTCTTGATCAGTTGCGTCAGCCAGGTGTGCACGATGGTTTCGGCGACGCCGAGCCGCAGCACGCCGCGCATCGCCGAGCGGTCGCCGACCACAGCCAGCATTTCCGAGCGCAGCCCGATCAGCTTTTCGGCATAGACCATCAACTGCCGTCCGCTCGGCGTCGGCAGCACCATGCGGCGGTCGCGCTGCAGGAGTTTCACGCCCACCTCGCGTTCGAGCTGGGCGATCCGTTGCGAGATCGCGGGTTGGGTGGTGTTGAGCTTCTGCGCAGCGCCGCGGAAGCTGCCGAGCGTCACCACCCACATGAAAGTCTCAATTGCCTTGAAATCAGTCATGCACCCTCTGACCGCAGATTGATAACCTGAATTTATCGAACTTGATTAAAAAAGACGATTAGACATTATCATAGTCCTATGCGGGAGTAGATGTCGACAAGATTGGAAGCGGGGACAACGATGACCAGCTTGGCGAGGACCGAACGACCCAGCCACGATACGGCGAATTTATCGCCGAGCGTCGCGGCCCGGCACGCCTGCCGCAGCGGCATGACCGCCACCACGGCCGGCGTCGCCAACGGTTTTGTCCAGGGCAACCTTGTGATCCTGCCCGAGAAGCTCGCGGCCTCGTTCCACCGGTTCTGCCAGCTCAATCCCAAACCGTGCCCGATCATCGGCATGTCCGATGTCGGCGATCCCGGGATCCCTGCGCTCGGTATCGATCTCGACATCCGCACCGACCTGCCGCGCTATCGCGTCTGGCGTGACGGCGAAGTGGCGGAGGAGCCGACCGACATCATGGCGCACTGGCGCGACGACCTCGTCGCCTTCGTGCTCGGCTGTTCTTATTCCTTCGAGGAAGCATTGCTGGCGGACGGCCTGCCGATCCGTCATATCGAACGCAAACTGCGCGTGCCGATGTACCGCACCAATATCGCCTGCGGTTCGGCAGGGCCGTTCGCGGGACCGATGGTGGTGTCGATGCGGCCGTTCAAGCCGGCGGACGCGATCCGCGCGGTACAGATCACCTCGCGCTTTCCTCCGTGCACGGCGCGCCGGTTCATCTCGGCCATCCGCATTCGATCGGCATCGCCGACATCAACAAGCCCGATTACGGCGATCCGGTGCCGGTGGAGGCCGACGAAATTCCGGTGTTCTGGGCGTGTGGTGTGACGCCGCAATCGGTGATCGCAGCTGCCAAGCTGCCATTTGCGATCACGCATGCCCCCGGACTGATGCTTGTGACCGATCTCATGAACAAACAGCTTGCCGTGCTTTGATGCAATCAGTGCCACGCATTGAGGCTTTACCGTAACCATCAACCGTTTCATCGATAGTTGCCGACCAACAGAGGATATCGCCATGAACATCACGCGCCGAAATGTGTTGCTTGGGGCCACCGCCGCCGCAGCGCTCGGCCCCATCGCCGCCCGCGCCCAGACGTCCGAAGTCGTGATCGGTGTGATCTATCCGTTCTCCGGCGCCAGTGCCCAGATGGGCGTCGATGCGCAGAAGTCGTTCGAGACCGCGCTCGACATCATCAACAAGAACCACGATTTCGATCTGCCGCTGGCAAAGGGCGAAGGTCTGCCCGGCCTCGGCGGCGCCAAGATCCGCCTCGTCTTCGCCGACCATCAGGCCGATCCGCAGAAGGGCCGCGCCGAGACCGAACGCCTGATTACGCAGGAAAAGGTTTGCGCTGTTATCGGCACCTATCAGAGTTCGGTCGCGGTGACCGTCAGTCAGATCTGCGAGCGTTATCAGGTTCCGTTCATTTCGGCGGACAATTCCTCGCCGAGCCTGCACAAGCGCGGCCTGAAATTCTATTTCCGCGCCGCGCCGCACGACGAGATGTTTTCGGCTGCGATGTTCAACTTCTTCGACGCGATGAAGAAAAAGGCACCAAGATCGACACGCTGTCGCTGTTCCACGAGGACACCATCTTCGGTACCGACTCCGCCAACGCCCAGCTCAAGCTGGCTGCCGATCGCGGCTACAAGGTCATCTCCGACATCAAGTATCGCTCCAACTCGCCGTCGCTGTCGGCGGAAGTGCAGCAGCTCAAGACCGCGAACGCCGACGTGCTGATGCCCTCGAGTTACACCACCGACGGCATCCTGCTGGTCAAGACCATGGCCGAGCTCGGCTACAAGCCGAACGCGATCGTTGCCCAAAACGCCGGCTTCTCCGAAAAGGCGCTGTATGATGCGGTCGGCGACAAGCTCGAAGGCGTGATCTCGCGCGGCAGCTTCTCGCTCGATCTCGCGGCCAAGCGGCCGATGGTCGGCAAGATCAACGCGATGTTCAAGGAGAAGTCGGGCAAGGACTTCAATGACCTGACGTCGCGGCAGTTCATGGGCCTCCTGGTGATGGCGGAAGCCATCAACCGCGCCAAGTCGACCGACGGCGAGAAGATCCGCGAGGCGCTGGTCGCGACCGACATTCCGGGCGAGCAGACCATCATGCCCTGGAAGCGCGTCAAGTTCGACGAACTGGGCCAGAACAACGACGCCGACCCGGTGCTGCTGCAATACATCGGCGGCAAGTTCGTCACCATCTTCCCGCCGCAGGCCGCCATCGCCGAAGCCGTCTGGCCGATGAAGTAGGCCGTCGCTCTTCGGAGAGACATCACAAACGCAGCGTCGTCCCTGCGAACGCAGGGACCCATACACCGAGGAGCATCGGTTTCATCGTGGCCTCACGTCCTTTCTTCAAATGCGACTTCGGTGGTTATGGGTCCCTGCGTGCGCAGGACGACGCGCGATGGGAGTTTCCCGATGACAGCCGAAACCATCATTCAAAGTCTGGCAAGCGGCCTGTTGATGGGGCTGCTCTACGGGCTGATTGCCGTAGGCCTCGCGCTGATCTTCGGCCTGATGGACGTCGTGAACTTTGCGCACGGCGAATTCCTGATGATCGCGATGTACGCGACGTTCTTCCTGTTCGCATTCTTTGCGATCGACCCGTTGCTGTCGGCGCCGCTGGTCGCGGCGGCGCTGTTCGTGTTCGGCGCCGTGGTCTATCTGTTGATCGTGCGCTTTGCCGTGCGCGCCAAGGCCAACGCCGGCATGGTGCAGATCTTTTCCACGTTTGGACTTGCCATCGTCATGCGCGGCCTGGCGCAGTACTTCTTCACGCCGGACTATCGCAGCGTCACGCATTCATGGCTCGGCGGCAAGACCGTTTCGGTGGCCGGCATCTACTTGCCCGTGCCGCAATTGGTGGGAGCGCTGGTGGCGATCGCCGCATTCGGCGCGCTCTATCTCTTCATCAACCGCACTGACGTCGGCCGCGCGCTCGAAGCGACCCGCGAGGACGCCGGCGCAGTAGCACTGGTCGGCATCGACAAGAACAGGGTGTTTGCGCTGGGCTGGGGCCTCGGTGCGGCGCTGGTGGGTCTGTCAGGCGCGGTCATGGCGATGTTCTTCTACATCTATCCGGACGTCGGCGCTTCGTTCGCGCTGATCGCCTATGTGACGGTGGCGCTCGGCGGCTTCGGCAGCGTGTTCGGTGCCTTCGCCGGCGGCATCATCGTCGGCCTCGTCGAGGCTACCACCGCATTGCTGCTGCCGCCCTCGCTCAAGGCGGTCGGCATTTACGCGGTCTATCTCCTTGTTGTCTTCGTCCGGCCGCGCGGCCTGTTCGGATCGATGTGATGGATACGAATTTCGCCAGAAGCCGCCGCCGCGACCTCATCGTCGCATTTGTTCTCGCCGCGATCGCAGCCGTGGTGCCGCTGTTCGTCAAGGACGTCTACGTCCAGAACATCATGGTGCTGACGCTGATGTGGGGCGCGCTGTCGCAGAGCTGGAACATTCTCTCCGGCTATTGCGGACAGATTTCGCTTGGTCACGCGCTCTATTTCGGAATCGGCGCCTATACCACGGCATTGCTGTTCACCAAGTTCGGCGTGTTGCCATGGTTCGGCATGATCGGCGGCGGCGTGATCTCGGCCGTCATCGCGATGGCGCTCGGCTATCCCTGCTTCCGCCTGCGCGGGCATTACTTCGTCATCGCCACCATCGTCATCGCCGAGATCGGGCTCTTGCTGTTCCACAACTGGGATTGGGCGGGCGCGGCAATGGGCATCGATATTCCGGTGCGCGGCGATAGCTGGCTGAAGTTCCAGTTCACCCGCAGCAAGCTGCCGTACTTCTACTTCGCGCTGGCGCTGGCCTGCGTCGCCTGGTTCGTCACCTGGTGGCTAGAGGATTCCAAATGGGGCTATTGGTGGCGCGCGGTGAAGGACAATCCGGACGCCGCCGAAAGCCTCGGTGTCGTCGTGTTCAATTCCAAGATGGGCGCTGCGGCGGTTTCCGCTTTCCTGGTCGCGGTCGGCGGCAGCTTCTATGGGCAGTTCGTTTCCTACATCGATCCTGAAAGCGTGATGGGTTTCCAGTTCTCGCTGCTGATGGCGTTGCCCGCGGTGCTGGGCGGCATCGGAACATTGTGGGGGCCGATGCTGGGCGCGGTGATCTTGATCCCGCTGACCGAGCTGACACGCTCCTTCATCGGCGGCTCGGGCCGCGGCGTCGACCTGATCGTCTATGGCGGGCTGATCATCCTGATCTCGCTGGCGCGACCGCAGGGCCTGGTCGGATTGTTCGCGCCCAAGCGCAAGGAGGCGGCCCGATGACGACGCCTCTTCTGGAAACCCGCGGCGTCTGGCAGCGCTTCGGCGGCCTGATTGCGAACAGCGATGTCTCGATCTCGGTCGGTCGCGGCGAAATCGTCGGACTGATCGGCCCGAACGGCGCCGGCAAGTCGACGCTGTTCAACCTGATCGCGGGCGTGCTGCCACCCACCCAGGGCTCGATCGTCTTCGACGGCGAGGATGTTACGGCGTTGCCGGCGGCGGAACGCTGCCAGCGCGGAATCGGCCGCACATTTCAGGTCGTGAAGAGCTTTGAGACCATGACGGTCATCGACAACGTCATCGTCGGTGCGCTAGTCCGCACCACCGTGATGCGCGATGCCCGCCGCAAGGCGCACGAGGTGCTGGAATTTTGCGGGCTTGGCCCGCGCGCCAATGTGCTCGCGGCCGATCTGATCCCGTCGGAAAAGCGAAGGCTCGAGGTCGCCCGCGCGCTGGCAACCGAGCCAAAGCTCCTGCTGCTCGACGAAGTACTGACCGGGCTGACGCCGATCGAGGCCAGGACCGGCGTCGAACTGGTGCGCAAGGTCCGCGACACCGGTGTCACCGTGCTGATGGTCGAGCATGTCATGGAAATCGTGATGCCGCTGGTCGATCGCGCCATCGTGCTCGATCTCGGCAAGGTGCTGGTCGAGGGCAAGCCCGCCGACGTTGTCCGCGATCCGAAAGTCATCAGCGCCTATCTGGGGGATCGTCATGCTGTCGGTGCATGAAGTCACCACCGCCTATCAGGGCCTGGTCGCGATATCAGCGGTCAGTATCGAAGTGGAAAAAGGCGAGATCGTCTGCGTCGCCGGCGCCAACGGGGCCGGCAAGTCGACGCTATTGAAATCGATTGCGGGTGCGGAACGCCCGCGCTCCGGCACCGTGTCGTTCGACGGCACGCGGATCGACGGCATGGCGCAGCACGTCATCACCTCGCGCGGCATTGCCTATGTGCCGGAAAACCGAAGGCTGTTTCCGCGGCTGTCGGTGCGCGACAATCTGCGGCTCGGCAGCTACCTTTTTCGCGGCGAGGCCAATCGTGAGGGCCCCCTCGATCTCGTGTTCAAACTGTTTCCGCGCCTGCAGGAGCGGCTGGAGCAGCGCGCCGAAACGCTAAGCGGCGGCGAGCAGCAAATGCTGGCGATCGGCCGCGCGCTGATGACGCGGCCGCGGCTGTTGATGCTGGACGAGCCGTCGCAGGGCATCATGCCAAAACTGGTTGATGAAATCTTCCAGGCGGTGAAGCGCATCCGCGACGCCGGCATGACCGTGCTGATCGTCGAACAGCGCATGTCCGAGTGTCTGGAGATTGCCGACCGCGCCTATATCCTGCAAACCGGCCGCGTCCTGATGCAGGGGAGTGCGGCGGAGATCCGCGTCAATCCGGATGTGAGGAAGGCCTACCTCGGACTGTGACGCACCGGAGAGCGCCCGGATTTCTCCGTCATGCCCGGGCTAAAGCGCGAAGCGCGTCTTCGCGCTAGATGTCCCGGGCATCCACGTCTGCTTCCTTGCTGCGTCAAAGACGTGGATGGCCGGGACAAGCCCGGCCATGACGAGGAGGTATTAGTCGTGCCCATGGTCCGGCAGCACCAGGCCAAACACCTTCGTCAAATCCTCCACCTGCGCCGGCGATAGATACCGCGGGTTCAACCCGCGCAGCAGCAGGTACAGCTTCGCCGTCTCCTCCAGTTCCTCGATCGCGAACACCGCGGCTTCCAGCGTATCGCCTGAAACCACCGGCCCATGATTGGCAAGCAGCACGGAAGAGTATTTCCCCGCCAGCCCCTTGATGGCGTCGGCCACCGCCGGATCGCCGGGGCGATAATACGGCACGAGCGCGGTCTGGCCGCATTTCATCAGGTAATATGGCGTCATCGGCGGCAGCGCGGCGCGGGGGTCGATCTCCGGCAGCATCGACAATGCCACCGAGTGGGTCGAATGCAGATGCACCACAGCGCGAGCAGCGTCGCGGGTCTGGTAGAGCGCGGTGTGCAGCGGCACTTCCTTGGTCGGGGCGTCGCCGGATATCAGCCGGCCATCGGGCCCAAGCCGCGACAGCCGTGCTGGATCGAGGAAGCCGAGCGAGGCGTTGGTCGGCGTCACCAGCCAGCCTCCATCGTCGAGCTTGACGCTGATATTGCCCGAGGAGCCCGGCGTCAGCCCGCGCTCGAACAGCGAGCGACCGAGGCGGCAGATTTCCTCGCGGATCCTGGTTTCGCTCATGTCAGTGTTCCGGCGGTGTCCCGTTTTTGTCTTGTCTCACGCTTTGGCAGCGCGGCCAAGCCGTGATACCCAGAGGTAAAGCTGCAAGAAATTTCGAGGAACCGCTGCATGCCACAATCCACAAAACCGCAAATTGCTGTCATCGGGCTGGGCTCGATGGGTTATGGCATGGCGAGTTCGCTCAAACGAGCCGGGTTCGAGGTTACCGGCTGCGACGTTTCGGCTGAAAGCGTCGCCCGGTTTGTGGCCGATGGCGGCAAGGGGCCGCGACGCCGGCCGAGGCGGCGGCAAAGGGGGCCGACATTGTCGTCAGCGTGGTGGTCAATGCCGCCCAGACGGAGGCTATTCTGTTCGGCCCCGGCGGCGCCGCCGAGACCATGGGACCGGACGCGGTATTCATCTCTTCTGCCACCATGGATCCTGACGTCGCGCGGCGTCTGGCCAAGCAACTCGAAGCGAGCGGGCGGCACTACCTCGACGCGCCGATCTCCGGCGGCGCGCAACGCGCGGCGCAGGGCGAACTCACCATTTTGGCGTCCGGCAGCCCGGCGGCGTTTGCCAAGGCGCGCCCGGCGCTCGATGCGATGGCCGCCAAACTTTACGAGCTCGGCGACGACGCCGGCCAGGGCGCCGCGTTCAAGATGATCAATCAGTTGCTGGCCGGCGTGCACATCGCCGCCGCCTCGG
Source organism: Bradyrhizobium sp. RDT10 (assembly GCA_044772375.2). GTDB lineage: Bacteria > Pseudomonadota > Alphaproteobacteria > Rhizobiales > Xanthobacteraceae > Bradyrhizobium. The sequence continues at coordinate 4,371,031 of CP187939.1, read as the reverse complement.
AAGCCATCGCGTTCGCTGCCAAGCAGGGCCTCGACATAAGAAAGGTCTACGAGGTGATCACGGCGTCCGCCGGCAATTCCTGGATGTTCGAGAACCGCATGCCGCATGTGCTCGACGGCGATTATGCGCCGCGCAGCGCGGTGGAGATCTTTGTGAAAGACCTCGGCATCATCCAGGACATGGCGCGCTCGCAAAAATTCCCGGTGCCGGTTGCCGCCGCCGCGCTGCAGATGTTTTTGATGACGGCCGCATCCGGCATGGGGCGCGATGACGACGCCTCGGTGGCGCGGATGTATGCCCGCGTCACCGGCACGCATCTGCCGGGTGAGCCGAAATAGAGCCAAGATCAAGAAGAGGACCGCCGATGCCGCGCTTTGCCGCCAATCTCTCGATGATGTTCACCGAAGTCCCGTTCCTTGACCGTTTCGATGCGGCGGCGAAAGCGGGCTTCACCGCGGTCGAATTCCTGTTTCCCTACGATCATCCGGCTGAAGCCGTCGGCGAACGGTTGAAGAAGAACGGCCTCACGCAGGCGCTGTTCAACCTGCCGCCCGGCAATTGGGACGCCGGTGAAAAAGGCTTTGCGGCATTGCCAGAGCGCTTTGACGATCTGAAGCGCAGCCTTGAGACGGCGCTTCCTTATGCGAAGGCGACGGGCGTCAAGCGGCTGCATCTGATGGCAGGCATCGCCAACCGAAGCGAACCGAAAGCCGTCGAGCAGTTTTATAAATCGGTGGCATGGGCCGCGGAATTCTTCGCGCCTCACGGCCTCGACGTCGTGATCGAGCCGATCAATGCCCGCAACGTGCCCGGCTACTTCCTCAACGACTTTACCTTCGCCCGCGACCTGATCGCTGAGCTGAAGATCCCGAACCTGAAACTGCAGTTCGACATCTATCACTGCCAGATCATTCATGGCGACGTCACCATACGGCTGCGCGAGATGATGCCGATCACAGGCCACGTCCAGATCGCCAGCATTCCCTCGCGCAACGAACCCGATGGCGAGGAACTGAACTATCCGTTCCTGTTCGCCGAACTCGACCGGCTCGGCTATGGCGGCTTCGTCGGCTGCGAATACAACCCGCGCGGCCAGACCACCGACGGCCTCGGCTGGTTCAAGCCCTATGCCGGAGTAAAGCCGTGAAACTGTCTTTGGGCTGCATCGCCGACGATTACACCGGCGCCTCCGATCTCGCCAATACGCTGACCCGTCAGGGCCTGCGGACGGTGCAGACCATCGGCGTTCCCTCCGACGATCTCGCGCTGCCCGAGGTCGATGCAGTCGTGGTGTCGCTCAAGAGCCGCTCGATCGAGGCTGATGTTGCGGTTGATCGTTCGCGCGCGGCGGAGAAATGGCTGCGCGGCGCGGCGCGGGCCATGTGTTGTTCAAGATCTGCTCGACCTTCGATTCCACCGACGCCGGCAATATCGGCCCTGTCATGGATGCGCTGCGCGCCGATTCCGGCGATACGATCGTGCTGGTGACGCCGGCCTTTCCGGAAACCGGCCGCACCGTCTATCAGGGCAATCTGTTCGTCGGTTCCGTGCCGCTGAATGAAAGTCCGCTGAAGGATCATCCGCTCAACCCAATGCACGATTCCAATCTGGTGCGGGTGCTGGCGCGCCAGAGCCGAACCAAGGTCGGGCTGGTCGATCTCGCCACACTTTCGCGCGGCGCGGATGCGGTTCGCGGGCGTCTCGCCGATCTTGCGGGGACGGGCATCGGCGCGGCGATCATCGACGCCGTGTTCGACCGCGATCTCGAAACCATCGGCGCCGTCGCGCTGGATCACCGCCTGTCAGTCGGCGCGTCCGGCATCGGTCTCGGTCTCGCGCGGGCGCTGGTCGCTTCCGGCAAGGTCAAATCGGCTTCCGCAGGTGCGGTCACCAGTGCGCCGGTCGGCGGACCGGCGGCGTGCCTGGCGGGGAGCTGTTCGCAGGCGACGCTGGCGCAGATCGCCAGCGCCGAAAAGACCATGGCCGTCCTGCATCTCGATCCCGAGCAGATCATCGCGGGGCCTGCCGAGGTACGGCGGGCGCTCGGCTGGGCGAGCGACCGAATCAGCGGCGGCCCGATCCTGATCGCCAGCAGCTCGACGCCGGATCAGGTCGCAGCTCTGCAATCTCGTCATGGCCGCGATGCAGCCGGACATGCCATCGAGCAGGCGATGGCCGACATCGCCGAAGGCTTGGTGCGCTCGGGCGTGCGGCGACTGGTGGTCGCAGGCGGTGAAACTTCCGGCGCCGTCGTCGATCGCCTGCGCATTCCCGGATTCCTCGTCGGCGCAGAAATCGCTGCAGGAGTGCCGGTTTTAAGTGCGGTGGGCGCCGACAAGGGCGAGATGTTGCTTGCCCTCAAATCGGGCAATTTCGGCGGGCCCGAGTTTTTTTCCGATGCGCTGAAGCTGATGCGCTGATCGCCTCAACCGCGTTCATGTCCCGGTGAGGCCGGCCCGCGTCGGTATTTTTGCCAACGCGCGTTAACTCTACCTCAGGGCGCATCGGGTTTGATGTTGGCAAGGCATCCCCCGTCTTCCAGCCTTCCCGCCGTGCCACCATCCGGCGTGCTCCCCCGCACGCCCAAGACCAAGAGATTTGGACCCATGCTCGCCAGGTACTCCATCCGCACCAAGATCATCGCCGTGGTTGCCTTCCTGCTCGTCGCCATAACGGGCATGGGGCTGCTCGCGGTCCGTAACATGCGCGCCATCAACGCCAACACGGTGGACATCGCGACGAACTGGATGCCGAGCGTTCGCGTGCTGGGTGACTTGCGCGCCGGCGTCATCACCTATCGCAACGTGATCCGCGAGCACATGCTGTCTGAGACGCTGGAAGAAAAGCTGGCGACGGAAAAGACGCTGGCTGCCGTGATCGAGGCCAACACCAAGATCCGCGCAACCTATGAGCCGCTGATTACGTCGGCGGAAGAGCGCGCGCTGTATAGTGAGTGGGCGCAGCTCTGGGACAAATACCGCAGGGGCACCCAGGAAGTCATGGAACTGTCCCGCAATGCGGTCGGCCAGATTCCACTGAAGCCAACGACCTGAATGCAACGACCGTGAACAAGATCGGGCTTCAGGCCGATGCCGTCCTGAAGAAGAGTATCGACCTCAACAACGCCGGCGCCGACAAGGCGGCACAGGAAGCGGTCGACAGCTACGCTTCCGCCTTGATCATCCTCGCCGTGATCCTCGGCGCCGCCGTGCTCATCGGCATCGCCGTCAGCTATTATCTGGTTCGCGACGTATCTGATGGCATCGCCTCCATCGTCATCCCGATGCAGGCGCTGGGCAACGGCGATCTGAGCGCGGACGTGCCGCATCAGGGCGAGAAGACCGAAATCGGCGCGATGGCGGACACCTTGCAGGTATTCAAGCAGGCGTTGATTGCCAAGAAGGCCGCCGACGAGGCCGCGGCGCTCGATGCCGAAGCCAAAATCGAGCGCGGCCGGCGGGTCGACGGCATCACCCGCAATTTCGAAAACGTGATCGGCGAGATCGTGCAGACGGTGTCGTCGGCGTCGACCCAGCTCGAAGCCTCCGCTGGCACGCTGTCGGCGACCGCCAAACGCTCGCAGGCCCTGACCACGGCGGTGGCCTCGGCCTCCGAAGAGGCCTCCACCAACGTGCAGTCGGTGGCGTCCGCGACTGAAGAGCTTTCCACCTCGGTCGGCGAGATCGGCCGCCAGGTGCAGGAATCGGCGCGGATGGCGACAGATGCGGTCGGTCAGGCCCGTGTCACCAACGACCGGGTCAGCCAATTGTCCAAGGCGGCGAGCCGGATCGGCGACGTGGTCGAGCTCATCAACACCATCGCCGGCCAGACCAACCTGCTCGCGCTCAACGCCACCATCGAGGCGGCGCGCGCCGGTGATGCCGGCCGCGGCTTTGCCGTGGTGGCCTCGGAGGTGAAGGCGCTGGCGGAGCAGACGGCAAAGGCCACCGGCGAGATCAGCCAGCAGATTACCGGCATCCAGGGCGCGACCCAGGAATCGGTGAATGCGATCAAGGAGATCAGCGGCACTATTGAAAGGCTGGCGGAGATCTCCTCGACGATCGCGGCGGCGGTGGAAGAGCAGGGCGCGGCGACCCAGGAAATCTCCCGAAACGTGCAGCAGGCGGCCCAGGGCACCCAGCAGGTTTCCTCCAACATTACCGACGTGCAGCGCGGTGCCGGCGAAACCGGCGCGGCCTCCTCGCAGGTGCTGTCGGCAGCGCAATCGTTGTCGGGCGACAGCAACCGCCTCCGGCACGAGGTCGGCAAGTTTCTGGAGTCGGTCCGGGCAGCCTGACATCCGGCCGGCGGCAGACGAAGGCGCGGCTGCCGAAAGACCATGCCTTTTCGCGCGCAACGCGAAATCGATAGCGCTACAATCCGGCTGGGTCTTCCGTAGTTTCACGCAAGCGGAAATTAACCGGTCCCCGCTACGTTGGCACCGCATCTCCGGGATCTGCGCGCGAAGGTTGCCGGTTCCTTTGCGCCGCAAAATTCCGCCTTTCGGAAAACTGCTTCAGAAGAATTTGGGGTCGTCGACATGATCAAGCTCAACCGTATCGGAAACAAACTGGGCTTGGCCGGGGCGGTCGGCGTCTTGCTGGCGATCGGCATGGTGGCCAACCAGATGGTCACCGAATCGAGAATCGAGGAAGGCAGCGAGCGCGCCGCCCGGTCGCAACAGGTGGCCGACAACTCGCTCTCCGCGCATATCGACCTGCGCAAGATTCAGCTTGCCGCCAGCGCCGTCAGGCTGGCGAGAACCCCCGCCGAGGTCGAAAAGACCATGGCCGATTTGCAGCGCCACAAGGCCAGCGAAGCAAAGCAACTGGATGCCGCGCTCGCAACCGCCCAGCGGCCGGACGCCAGGAGCGGCTGCAGAAGATCAAGGCCTTGATGGACGGCTTTACCGCCGCCGTGGAAGATCTCGCCAAGGCGCAGACCACGCTGCTTACGCAGATCGAGAAGCGCTCGGTCGTCTCGGAGGAATGGACCAAGGCGGTCAATGCCCAGTTGGGTTCGCCGACCATGGCGAAGCTGGACAATCGCCTCGAGATCGAACGTCTGCTGTTTCAGGCCGACGGAAAGGTAAACGCGCTGCGGGCGGCCGCCTGGAAGCTCGGCGCCACTGGCGATGCCAATTTGGTCACCGAGATGGGCAAGACCGAGGCCTCGCTGAAGGATGTCTTCAACAAGCTGCGCGGTGAAGCCGATGACCGCGAGTTGCTGGTCGTGGTCAGCAACCTGTCCTCGATCGTCAAACGCTTCCTCGCCGCCAATGAGGAAGCTGTAAAGACCGAGCAGTCGAAAAACGACATCATCGCCAATCGCACCGTCAAGGCCGCCGCGGATGTCGCCGATTTGATGGAAGCCACCGTCGATGGCGCGCAAAGGATGCCAAGACCTCCAAGGACGAGGTCATGGCCGATACCGAACGTGCCAACCGCATCAACCTGATCATGGCGATCATCGTCGTCATCTCACTGATCGCCTCGGTTGCGTTTTCCTTCCTCGGGGTCGCACGTCCGATGACGCTGCTGAACGGTGCGTTGGGCAAGATGGCCGGCGGCGATCTCGACGTCGAGATTCCCGGCGCTGGCCGCGGCGACGAAATCGGCGACCTCGCCAAGACGGTGACTGTTATTCGCGAGAACGCCGAGCACAAGGCGCGCGAGGAAGCCGGAGCCAAGGTCGAGCAGGACCAGGTCGCGGCGCAGCGGCGCAAGGCCGAAATGATCAAGCTCGCCGACGATTTCGAAGGCGCGGTCGGCAAGATCGTGGAGACCGTGTCGTCGGCCTCTACCGAGCTCGAATCCGCCGCCGGCACGCTGACGGCGACCGCCGAACGCGCCCAGGAGCTGACCACGATGGTGGCCGCGGCTTCCGAGGAAGCCTCCACCAATGTGCAGTCGGTGGCCTCGTCCACCGAGGAGATGGCCTCGTCCATCACCGAGATCGGCCGTCAGGTTCAGGAATCGGCGCGGATGGCCAATGAGGCCGTCGATCAGGCCCGCACCACCAATGGCCGGGTCAGCGAATTGGCGAAGGCGGCGGCCCGCATCGGCGCGGTGGTCGAACTCATCAACACCATCGCCGAGCAGACCAACCTGCTGGCGCTCAACGCCACCATCGAGGCGGCCCGCGCCGGCGATGCCGGTCGCGGTTTCGCCGTCGTGGCGTCTGAGGTAAAGGCGCTGGCGGAGCAGACCTCGAAGGCGACCGGCGAGATCGGCCAGCAGATCACGGGCATCCAGGCCGCGACCGAAGAGTCGGTCGGGGCGATCCAGGCGATCAGCAGCACCATCGAAAAGCTGTCGGAGATATCCTCGACCATTGCGGCCGCCGTGGAAGAGCAGGGCGCCGCAACCCAGGAAATCTCCCGCAACGTGCAGCAGGCCGCCCGGGGTACCCAGCAGGTCTCCGCCAACATCACCGACGTGCAGCGCGGCGCCGGCGAGACCGGCACGGCGTCCTCGCAGGTGCTCTCCTCGGCCCAGTCGCTGTCTTCGGACTCAGGCCGTCTCAAGCGCGAGGTCGGCAAGTTCCTCAACTCGGTGCGGGCGGCTTAAGGCCGCCGGCCGCGCAGGGCCCGGTCAGTAGAATCCCGTATATTTACTGAGGACAAAATTAACTAGAAGAAAGCGGCTGACATATACGATTCCGCGCAATGGGACAGACGACCCCCGTCGTCGCGCGGAGATCACGCATGTTTGCAATGATACGTCGAGCCAGGATGACCGTTGGCCGAAAGATTTATGCCCTCATCTGCCTCAGCTTCATCGGGCTCCTGGGCGTGACCTTTCTCCAATCGCGCGAACTGGCATCGGGCCTCGACCAGCAGAAACAGATCGAGCTGCGGCACCTCGGCGACGTCGCGCTTGGCATCATCAAGGAAGAGCATGCCGCGGCGCAGAAGGGCGGCGTTTCGGACGCCGACGCCCAGAAGCGCGCGATGGCGCGGATCGCGGCGCTCCGCTACGGCAACAACGACTATTACTGGATCAACGACATGCATCCGAAGATGGTGATGCATCCGATCAGGCCAGAAATGAACGGCAACGATCTGTCCAGCTACAAGGATCCGAACGGCAAGCTGCTGTTCGTCGACTTCGTCGATACGGTCAAAAAGAGCGGCTCGGGCTTCGTTCCCTATGAGTGGCCCAAGCCGGGCTTCGACAAGCCGCAGCCGAAATTGTCCTACGTGGTCGGCTTCGCGCCGTGGAACTGGGTCGTCGGCACCGGTGTCTACATCGACGACCTGAAGGCGCAGACCTGGGCTTCGACCCAGCGCTCCCTGATCGTTGCCGGCGTGGTCCTGCTGTTTATGCTCGTGGTGTCGATCTTTGTGGCGCGTAGCGTCACCGGTCCGCTGCAACGGATGACGGCCGCGATGAACGATCTCGCCAGCGGCAATCTTGCCGTCGAGGTGCCCGGCGTCGGACGCGGCGACGAGGTCGGCGAGATGGCCAAGGCAGTCGAGATATTCAAGAGCAATGCCATCGCCCGTCAGACGCTGGAGGCCGAGCAGCGCGAGGCGGAGATCCGCGCGACGAGCGGCCGCAAGGCGGACATGCATAAGATGGCCAACGATTTCGAAGCCGCCGTCGGCCAGATCGTCGAAGCGGTATCGTCTGCATCGAGCCAGCTCGAAGTATCCGCGGGCACGCTGACCGCGACCGCGGAACGTGCGCAGGAACTCGCAACAACGGTCGCGGCGGCCTCCGAGGAAGCCTCGACCAATGTGCAGTCGGTGGCGTCGGCCACCGAAGAGATGGCGTCGTCCGTCACCGAGATCAGCCGTCAGGTCCAGGACTCGGCGCGAATGGCCTCTGACGCCGTCGGCCAGGCCCGTACCACCACCGAGCGAGTCAGCGAACTATCGAAAGCGGCAACCCGCATCGGCGACGTCGTCGAGCTGATCAACACCATCGCGGGCCAGACCAACCTGCTTGCACTCAACGCCACCATCGAGGCGGCGCGCGCCGGCGAAGCAGGCCGCGGCTTCGCGGTCGTGGCGTCCGAGGTAAAGGCGTTGGCCGAGCAGACCGCAAAGGCCACCGGCGAGATCGGCCAGCAGATCACCGGCATCCAGGCCGCGACCCAGGAATCCGTGAACGCGATCCAGGCGATCAGCGGCACCATCGAGAAGCTGTCGGAGATCTCGTCGACCATCGCAGCGGCCGTGGAAGAACAGGGTGCCGCGACGCAGGAGATCTCGCGTAACGTGCAGCAGGCGGCGACGGGTACCCAGCAGGTGTCCTCCAATATTACCGACGTGCAGCGCGGCGCCAGCGAAACCGGATCGGCGTCCTCGCAGGTGCTGGCGGCGGCGCAATCGCTGTCGGGCGACTCCAACCGCCTCAAGCTCGAGGTCGGCAGGTTCCTCGACCTCGGTGCGGGCGGCCTGATCGTACTGACTGTTCGGCCCGAAGCCGGCTCCTCACGCCGGCTTCGCGGTCACCGACGACGCGAATCAGAAACCCGAGCTGCCACTGGAAGCTGTTTTTCAGCTGCACGAGGAGCGGCAGACATCCCTAGATCGCAAAATTGCGATTGCGGCATGGGCCAATCAATCGCCCTGGGCGAAACTGACGGCGAATGTGGCCAACGAATTTCCGAAATCGGGAAAAACTGGTAATATACAAAGGCATCGTGAAGATCTGATGCCAGCAGGTCTGATGCCATGTGTTCTGCGTCAATGAAGACGCGCCAGAGCTCAAGACGCTTCATCCGATGGCATGGTGCATCGAGGCACCCGTCCGCCATGGTTAAGTTGCGCATACGATCCCTCTCAATTCCGGCTAGCGTTTTTTTCGTTGTTGCGACGATCGCTACCGACGGCTCGGATGACCGCCGCGTGTCGTTGCTTGATGAACTAGTTGAGTCTGACTTCGTGAAGATCAGCCGGTCTCCGGATATCGATCATTTCCGGAGCATCGAAGGATTGGGCGAGGCAAGCAGCATTCCGCTCGACCACCGGGACTTCGCCGCATCGTTCGCATCGCTGAGGCTGAAGACCTGCACGGTCTATCTGCAGCAGACATTTCCGCGAATTCTTCAGATCCAATATTCCACGACCGGCGCGATCGTCGGTCTGATGATGGACGATGCGGGCTCGCTGATCCTGAATGGTGTGGAGGCCCGCGCGCCGACGTTCTTGCTTGTCAAGGGCAGGGCGCAGTGTGAGATCGTGGAGCAGCAGGCCAATCTGGTCGCGCTGGTGAATTTCGATTCCGTCGATGATCGCGGCTGGCCGGGCGAGCTCGACCGCGCTCAGTTGATCGCAACGGAACCCGCCAAGCTCGAGGCGCTTCGCACGACGTTGCGCGATGTCCTGATGCTCGCGTCGCATTCGCCCGATACCCTCGCTCAGCCTGATGTGATCGGGAGTGTTGAAGAATCGATCCTGCAGGCGGTCGATCTGGCGATGGCTGCGGCATCGCCGCCGTCCGAAGGCAAGCGCCTGAGCCTGAGCCACTATCTGGCGCTGGTGCGGAAATTCGACGAGTTCGTCGCCGGCAACGCCAGCAAGACGATGTACAGTGCCGACGTGGCACGACAGCTTGGGGTCTCGGTACGGACGCTGCATAACGCCGTGGTTGCCATTCGCGGCATGAGCATGCATCGGTATATGCGGCTGCGGCGGCTGTGGAACGTGCGTCAGCAGCTGCTGCGGGGGGCGTCGCTGCAATCGATCAAGGCGGTCGCGCTCGTGAACGGCTTCTGGCACATGGGCGAGTTCACTGCGCTGTATCGCGAGTTGTTTGGCGAAACGCCGCAGCAGACCCAGTCGACGGCACGTAAGAATACGGACAGTCAGTCGTGATACCGGCGAAGCGAGCGGCGATACCGTAGTTCTACGATTTCCCCAAGTCTCTCCGCTTAGCCCCTGATTAACCATCGTATGAAACCTTGGCGGCATGAGTGTCGCTCTGTGGCGAAGCCGCCGCAGGAGCCTCTTCGTTCGCAACGAACCGGCTCGTCCGATTATCCGGCCCGGCACTATCAACCGTGATCCCGCTGCGCGGGAAACAACGGCATCGCTGCGATTTCACTGACGCTGCTGCTTTCAAGGACGCCCATCATGTCAAGCATCACCCGCTTCATTCTGAATCTATCCATCGGCGCCAAGCTCGGCATCGCCTCGGGCCTCGGCGTTTTGCTGGTCGTCGTGATGGTGGTCAGCCAGATGCGGGCCAACGCAGCGATGCGCGACGCGGATGTGCGCAAGTCGGCGCAGCAGACGATCGCGCGCGATGGGGTGGACGCGAAGGCGTCGATCTGCGGTATGCAGACCGGCGTCCGCGATCTCCGTCTCGCAAACAGTGCGGCAGATCTGCAGAAGGCCAATGACTATCTGGCGGCGCGGCTCAAATCGGTGAACCGTTTTGCCGACGAGATGCTGCAATTGTCCGACCACGGAGAAACCCGCGCACGCACGGAGAAGCTCAAGACCAGGGCAGCAGACTATACGAAAGCAGCCCAACAGATCGCATCGGTTCGCAGTGAAGCCGTCGCCGCGGCGGGCGGGTCCGACGCCGCCACGCGGACTACCAAACTGAACGAAGAAGCGATCCGGATTGCCCGCGAAGTGACGCTGCCAATTGCGGCCGAACTGGAATCTCTGGCCAACCAGATCGCCGAGTTCGGCCAAGCAGGGTGTGGATCGGGAAGCGGCCCGGGCCACTCGGGAAATGGCCGCCGCCGAACGGGAGTCCATGGCAGTCGGTCTCTGCACGATCCTCCTCTTGATCGGCACTTCGGTGTTCTCGTTCTTCACGATCGCCCGTCCGATGCGCGCGTTGAGCCGGTCGATGGACGAACTCGCCGGGGGCAATTTCGCGGTGGTGCTGCCGGGCCTGGGCCGCAAGGATGAGCTCGGCGCGGTCGCCGGCGCCGTCGAGAAGTTCAAGGTCGTCTCGGAACAGAAGGCGCGCGACGAGGCCGAAGCCAAGATCAAGCAGGACCAGGTCGCGGCCCAGCAGCGCAAGGCCGAAATGGTCAGGCTGGCGGATTCTTGAGGCAGCGGTCGGCGAGATTATCGAAACCGTGTCGTCGGCGTCTACCGAGCTCGAAGCCTCCGCCGGCACGCTGACGGCAACCGCCGAGCGCGCGCAGCAAGTGACGACCATGGTCGCGGCGGCTTCGGAAGAAGCGTCCACCAACGTGCAATCGGTGGCATCGGCGACGGAGGAACTGTCTTCCTCGGTCAACGAGATCAGCCGCCAGGTCCAGGAATCGGCGCGGATGGCCGGCGAGGCCGTCGACCAGGCCCGTCACACCAATGACCGCGTCAGCGAATTGTCGAAGGCGGCCGCCCGCATCGGCGACGTGATCGAACTCATCAACACCATCGCCGGCCAGACCAATCTCCTGGCGCTCAATGCCACCATCGAGGCCGCGCGTGCTGGTGAGGCCGGCCGCGGTTTTGCCGTCGTGGCCTCCGAAGTGAAGGCGCTCGCCGAACAAACCGCAAAGGCCACCGGCGAGATCGGCCAGCAGATTACCAGCATCCAGGGCGCGACCGAGGAGTCGGTGAACGCGATCCAGGCAATCAGCGGGACCATCGAAAAGCTGTCGGAGATCGCATCGACGATAGCGGCGGCGGTGGAGGAGCAGGGCGCGGCCACGCAGGAAATCTCCCGCAACGTGCAGCAGGCCGCTCAGGGCACCCAGCAGGTCTCCTCCAACATCACCGACGTGCAGCGCGGCGCCAGCGAGACCGGCTCCGCGTCGTCCTGAGTGCTCTCCGCAGCGCAGTCGCTGTCGTCAGACTCCAACCGCCTCAAGCTCGAAGTCGGCAAGTTCCTGGACTCGGTGCGGGCGGCGTGATCGCGGCAGTATCTGTGAACGGATGCGAAGCGGCAGTTCTCGTGCCCCGGACGCTGCGCAGCACGCAGTGATGCGCTGCTGAGCCGGGGCCCATCTCACGAACTCCGCGTCATCCGTGGATCCCGGCTCTGCGGAGCAGCGCTACGCACTGCACCGCGTCCGGGACACGGGCTAAGCTGTGCGCCACTCCAGCACGCCGTCATCGGCCGTGGCGATCGAGCCGACCGATCCGACCGGCGTCCGATCCATGTTCAGCAAATGCCTTAGCGTCTTCTCGTCATTGGCGGGGATGCGGGCCAGCGCCCGCGCGTCGCCCTCGGTGCGCAGCATCGCCACGCCGTGCTCGACCTCGCCCTTGCCCTTGTAGATCACCGTAAAACTCTCGACCTTGCTCCTTGCCTGAAGCCTCGGTGACGAAGTCCGGCACCTTGCGGCGATTGCGGTCGGCCTCGGCCTGCACGCTGGTGTCCTGCGCGATCGCCTCTTTCGGCGCCTCGCGCGACAGCGCCAGGGCGTGATGCTTGGTGACGAAGCCGCCCTGGCCGTAGAGCAGGCCGAGCTTGCCGCCTTGACGAAGCTTGCGCACCATCGCGACGGCCGCATGCGTCATATAGGTGTTGAGCGGCGCGCCGAAGAAGGTCAGGCCACCGGTTACCGTCGGCTGCACGTCGGGGCCGAGGCCGAGCGTTCGCCGCGCCATCTTGGGCACGCAGGGAAAGCAGCTATAGAGCTCGATGGCGTCGAATTTTCTGCCGTCGCCCTCCACCAAGTCCATCACCGCTTTCAACACGGCGTTCTGCGGATGGCTTTCGTAGAACTGATCGCGCACGAGATAATCGCGCGGCTCTTCCGCCGAGGCGCCGCCGATCGGATAGATCAGGCGATCTTCGGGCACGCCGGCCGCGCGGGCTTTTGCCAGCGACGTCAGCAGCACCGCGCCACCCATGTTCACGGTCGGATTGGCCACCATCAGCTTTGTATAGGGCCAGGCGATCAGCCGGTTTTCCGGGGTGGGCGTGGTGATCTCGTCAGGCGTAAAGCGCTTCTTCAGCCATGAATTTTCATTCTCGGAAGCGACACGCGCATAGGTCGACCACAGCGCACCGGATTCCGCCAGTGCCTCGCGTGGAGTTTGGCCCCAATGCGCTGATGTTGCGGATTCATACAGCGGATAGACCGTGATGGGGCGGAAGACGCCGAGCTTCACCGCCATCGGCTTCTGGAACGCCGCGCCGCGCTTCGGCTCCTCGACGTCATGGGCGAACGGCGTCCAGGGCAGCGCGATGCCGCCACGTTCGGCCTTGGTCGCGGTCGATTGCGCCTCCGCGCCGCAGACCACGGCCACGCTGCACTCGCCGCGCGCGATGCGCTTTGCTGCTTCATGAATGTAGCGGATCGGGCTCTCGCCGCCGACCGGGCCATAATAGCAATGCGCCGGATTGGCGCCGAGCCGCGCCGCAAGCTGCTTCTCGGGATCGCGGTAGCGCCAGCTCAGGAAATTGACGACATCGAGCGAGCCGAGCTCGCCGAGCAGTTTTGCTCCGCTGTCCGCTTCCGCGCGCCGAACCGCCTGTTCGAGCAGCGCCAGCGGCTCAAGGCCGGCGGCGATGTCCCTGGGCCGGTCGACGATCTCGCCGACGCCGACGATGACGGGAATGCGGTCTTCGGGCAGGGGGAGTTGTTGTTCGACATTTCTTCTTGTTTCACTTTCTAGAGAGTCAATTCGTAGGGTGGGCAAAGGCGCGCAAGCGCCGTGCCCACCATCTAGCTTCTTGCGCGAAGGTGGTGGGCACGCTTCGCTTTGCCCACCCTACGGGAGGTCGCACTCACTCCTCCATCAGCGCATTCATATGCTCCACCGCATCGGCAAAATCCTCCTTGAATTCCTGCACCACCGCGCCGGCCGATTTCACGCTGTCGATCAGGCCGACGCCCTGGCCGACAAAGTACGTCACGAGGTCGCGCGCCTGCGCGTTCCCTGCGGCGGCCGCTCGGTCGATCGAGTTGAAGGCGTCGCGGCTGATGATGCTTTGCAGCGGCATCGGCAGCGCGCCGGGACTGTCCGGCCCGCGGTCCCACGCATCGGTCCACACCGAACGCAATTGCCGCGCCGGCTTGCCGGTGCGGCCCTTCGAGCGCACCGCGTCGCGCGAGGACGCCGCGATCATCTTTTCGCGGAAGATTTCAGTGGTTTCCGACTCCACCGTCGCCAGCCACACCGAGCCGGTCCAGGCTCCGGCGGCGCCCATCGCCATGCACGCCGCCATCTGCCGTCCGGTCATGATGCCGCCGGCGGCCAGCACCGGCACGTCGCGGACCGGCTTGATCGCCTTGATCACCTCGGGCACCAGCACCATGGTCGAGACCTCGCCGCAATGGCCGCCGGCCTCGGTGCCTTGCACCACCAGAATGTCGACACCGGCCGCGACCTGTCGCAGCGCATGTTCCTTGGCGCCGACCAGCGCCGCGACCGGAACATTGTGTTTCTTGCCCATGTCGATCATCGCCTTCGGCGGCACGCCGAGCGCATTGGCGATCAGCTTGATCGGATGGCGGAACGAAACCTCGAGCACCTCAAGCGCGCGTTGTGCATCGAACGGCTGCGGCTGGTTGTCGGCGACGCTGGTCGTCGCCAGTTCGACGCCGTATTTCTTCAGGAGGTTGCGGGTGAAGTCGCGATGCTGCGGCGAGATCCGCGCCTCCAGGCTTTTCCAGGTGACGTCCTTTTCGCCCGCGGTCGAAATGTTTTCCGGGATCAGCACGTCGAGCCCGTACGGCTTGCCGTCGGTGTGATCGTCGATCCACTTCAGTTCCTGCTCGATCGTCTCCGGTGAATGCGCGGTCGCGCCCAGCACGCCAAAACCGCCGGCGCGGCTCACGGCCGCGACCACGTCGCGGCAGTGGCTGAAGGCGAGCAAGGGAAACTCGATTCCCAGCATGTCGCAGATTGGCGATTTCATGGTTGGTTGCTCCCTGTGGCAGCCGCGGGCCAGCCGCTCATTGTTGGTTTTGATTGGCGCTGTTGAACCGACGCTAGCCCATCGGGGGTCTCAATGCCAAGCGGCCTTGACCCTCGGTGGCACCATGAAGAGCGGACATTCCACCTCGCAAAATATGCAAGGCCAGCCCGCGGATTTGCGTCTTGCGCTTTGGCGCTACGGAAGGAATGCTGCTTGGCAAATCGAAGAGAATATCAGGGAGCCCGTCTTCATGTCCGCCATGCCGTTCGCCGCCGCCAGACCCACTGAGACTTACGACGTCGTCGTGGTCGGTGCCGGCTTTGCCGGCATGTACATGCTGCACCGGTTGCGCGGGCAGGGGATGACGGCGCGCGTCTTTGAGCAGGGCTCGGACGTCGGCGGCACCTGGTACTGGAACCGCTATCCCGGCGCACGTTGCGACGTCGAGAGCATGCAGTATTCCTATTCGTTTTCCGATGAGCTGCAGCAGGAATGGGACTGGAGCGAGCGTTACGCGCCGCAGCCGGAGATTCTGGAAGTACGCCAACCACGTCGCCGAGCGCTTCAACCTGCGGCCCGACATCCAGTTCAACACCCGCGTCGACTGCGCCGCGTTCGACGAGACGACGTCGCTATGGTCGGTCACGACCTCCGACGGCAAGACCGTCACCGCAAAATTCGTCGTGCTCGCCACCGGCTGCCTGTCGAACGCGCGGATGCCCGACATCAAGGGCCTCGATAAGTTCAAGGGCAAGGTCTCATCATACCGGCCACTGGCCGCATGAAGAAGTCGGTTTCACCGGCCAGCGCGTCGGCGTCATCGGTACCGGATCGTCGGCGATCCAGTCAGTGCCTGTGATTGCCGAACAGGCGAGCCATCTGACGGTGTTCCAGCGCACCGCGAATTTTTCTATTCCCGCCCGCAATGCCGCGCTCAGCGCGCAGGATCGGGAGAAGTTTCGCGCCAACTATCCCGAGATCAGGCGCTTTGCGCGCGAGGTGGCGAAGAACGGCATCTATACCGAAATGCCCGATCGCGGCGCGCTCGACGACGGCGACGACGAGCGCCGCGCGAAATACGAAGCACGCTGGAATCGCGGCGGGCTCACCTTCATGTCGGTCTACAACAACCTTGCGCTCGACAAGGCGGCCAACGACACCGCCGCGAATTTCGTCCGCGAAAAAATCGCGGAGATCGTCAAGGATCCGGAGACGGCAAAACTGTTGCAGCCGACTAACCATCCGATCGGCTCAAAGCGCATCTGCATCGACACGGAGTATTTTGCGACCTTCAACCGCCCCAACGTGACGCTGGTCGACATCAGGTCCAATCCGATCGAGGAGATCACCGAGAACGCCGTGCGTGTGGCCGGCAAGGACTACAAGGTCGACGCGCTGGTGCTGGCGACCGGTTTTGACGCCATGACGGGGTCGGTGGCGAAGATCGATATCAGAGGCCGTGGCGGGCAGACGCTGAACCAGAAATGGTCGGCGGGCCCGCGCACCTATCTCGGCCTGATGAGCGCGGGCTTCCCAATCTCTTCGTCATCACCGGTCCCGGCAGCCCGTCGGTGCTGTCGAACATGATCGTCTCGATCGAGCAGCACGTCGACTGGATCGCCGACTGCATGGCCCATATGCGCGATCGCGGCCTCGATACGATGGAAGCGGCAGTCGATGCCGAAGACAAATGGGTCGCCCATGTCAACGAGGTCGCCTACGCCACGCTCTACCCGCAGGCCAATTCCTGGTACATGGGCGCCAACGTCCCCGGCAAGCCGCGGATTTTCATGCCCTATATCGGCGGCGTCGGCCCCTACCGACAGATCTGCAACGATGTTGCGGCCAAGGGGTATGAGGGGTTTGTGATGGAAAGGGCGGAGGCGCCGCGAAAAATGGCGACGTCGTAAATGCTGCTTTTGTAGGGTGGCAAAGCGAAGCGTGCCCACCATCTTGGCATGACGGCACGATGGTGGGCACGGCGCAAGAGCGCCTTTGCCCACCCTACATGCCCCGCAGCCGCCTGCCCAAAACTTCAACGAACCGCTCGACATCAGCCTCGTCATTATAGACGTGGGGCGAGATGCGCATGCGCCCCAGGCGCGGTGCGACATAGACGCCTTCGCTTGCCATTCCCTCGACGAGGCCCGCCGGCATTCCGCCCTTGAAGGCGAGGCTCAATACATGCGGCGCTCGCAGATGAGGTTCGGGCACGCTGACGCCGATGCCGCGCACGCCCGCGGCGATCCGCTCCGTCAGCATCGTGAGACGTTGCACAATGGCCGGTGCGCCCCAGTCAGCCATCATCTCCATGCCGATCGAGGCCATCTCCATCGAGATGAAATGATCGCGCTCGCCCATGTCGAAGCGCCGCGAATCGGGAACGTAACTGACGTCCGTGAAATAGACCGCGTTCTCGGCGCGCACGTTGCGGCGGCCGGACGCGGTCTGCTCGAGCGGGATACCGCCTTGATGGCGCTTTGCAACATAGAGAAAGGCACGGCCGTAAGGGCCGAGCAGCCATTTGTAGGTCGGGAAAATCACAAAATCCGGGTCGAGACGCTTCACGTCGGTCGTCAGTACGCCAGTGCTGTGCGTCGCGTCGACAAGGAAGGCCGCGCCCTGCCGCCGCAGTGCCGCGCCGACTTTGTCGACATCGATCAATCCGCCGTCCGACCAGTGCACCGAGGAGATAGAGGCCAGGCTGACCGGCGCTGAGCCGGATCGTTCGATCGCGGCAAGCACCGCCGACGTCCAGTCGCCATCGTCAGGTTGCCCAACCGTCTCGACGGTGAACCCTTCCGCCTCGGCCCGCGTCTGCCACTCGAGCACCGGCGAGGAATGATCGTTCTCCAGCACGATCACGCGCGTGCCGCGGGCGATCGGCAGCATCTTCGCGGCGGTCGCAACGCCGTAACTGATGGAGGGGATCAACGCGATATCGGAGGCCTCGGCATTGATCAACCGGGCGGCAGCGGCGCGCGCACGCTCGTGCTGCGCGTTTGCAAAACCAGCCTCGAGCGTCCACGGCGTGCCCTTGCGGAGAACCGCGGCGCGGCCGGCCTCCAGCGTTCGAAGCGGCAGCGGGCTGTAGGAGGCGGCATTCAGGTAGCAGATCTGGCGTGGTATCTCGAACAGAGCGCGCTGCGAGGGGAGCATTTGGATGGTCTCATTGCTGGCGATACCTCCATTATGGCCGATCTCGACCACGCCAGCCACAGCAGCATTGCTCCGAGGACACCTGCCTCGTGCAATCAGGGCAGGCGCGGCATGGCGCATTCCTCCCTGACTTTTGTGCGCTTTTTGTTTGGTTGCAGTGCTGATACGAAACCGTAACATGGATTGCGCCGGCCGCCGCGCGATCACGCAACCGCGAGACGGCCGACGAAGCCTGGAGCCAAACCAATGACCGACGCGCCCGTCACCGATTCCACAGCCTACGTCCCGCCGAAGGTCTGGACCTGGAACAAGGAAAGCGGCGGCCGCTTCGCCGCCATCAACCGCCCGATCGCAGGCGCCACGCATGAGGCGGAGCTGCCGGTCGGCCGCCATCCGTTCCAGCTCTATTCGCTGGCGACGCCGAACGGCGTCAAGGTCACCGTGATGTTCGAGGAGCTGTTGGCCGCCGGCCACAGCGGCGCGGAATACGATGCCTGGCTGATCAGGATCGATGGCAACCAGTTCGGCAGCGGTTTTGTCGCTGTTAATCCGAACTCGAAGATCCCGGCGCTGATGGACCGCAGCGGGCCAACGCCGATCCGGGTGTTCGAGTCCGGTGCGATCCTGATGCATCTGGCCGAAAAGTTCGGCGCGTTCCTGCCGGCCGGCGGCGCAGCGCGGGCCGAATGCCTGTCGTGGCTGTTCTGGCAGATGGGCAGCGCGCCGTTCCTCGGCGGCGGCTTCGGCCATTTCTACGCCTACGCCCCGACCAAGCTCGAATACGCCATCGACCGCTATGCGATGGAGGTGAAGCGTCAGCTCGACGTGCTCGACCGGCGTCTTGCCGATAACGAATTTCTCGCAGGCCACGAGTACACGATCGCCGACATGGCCACCTGGCCGTGGTATGGCGCGCTGGCAAAGGGCCTAGTCTATGGCGCCGGCGAATTCTTGTCGGTGCATAAATACAAGAACGTGCAGCGCTGGACCGACGCGATTGCAAAACGCCCGGCGGTGAAGCGCGGCCGCATGGTCAACCGTGTCTCCGGCGATCCGGCGAGCCAGTTGCACGAGCGCCACGACGCGAGCGATTTCGACACGAAGACGCAGGACAAGATCGGCGAGCCCGCGAAGACCTGAGGCGCGGCAGAGGGAAAACCGCCATGAGCTTTTTCGAAAAAGGCGCTGTTCGCATCCATTATGAGGAAGCCGGCTCCGGTTTCCCGCTGCTGCTGATCGCGGGCGGCGGGTTGAACTCGAACATCTCAGGCATCACCGGCGATTATCCGCCCTTCAACGCCATCAAGGAGTTCGGCGACGAGTACCGCTGCATCGCCTTCGACCTGCGCAATGCGCCGCCCGGCCAATCCACGGGCCCGCTCGAGATCGACCGCCCCTGGGATTCCCACACCGACGACCAGCTCGCGCTGATGGATCACCTGGGTTTCGAAAAATTTATGGTGCTGGGCTTCTGCATCGGCGGTCCGCTGATCTGGAATCTGATCAAGCGCGCGCCTGAGCGCGTGGTGGCGGGCGTGCTGGCGATGCCGTCGGGCTCGCGCCCCGAAATGCGCGACCTGTTCTACGACAACAACATGAAGGGCTGGGCGCCGGAACTGACAAAACGCCGGCCCGACATCACGATGGAGATGACAGAGAAATTCCTGACGCGGATGTACCGCACCAACCCGGATTTCGTCTTCACCGTGACGCGCGACTTCGTGCGCCAATGCCGGACGCCGGTCTTGATCCTGCCCGACGATATCCCCGCGCATCCCTATGCGGTTGCCATGGAGAGTGCGATGCTGGCGCCGAACGCGGAAGTCAGCCTGTTTCCGTGGAAGGAGCCGAAAGAGCGGGTGCCGCTGGCGGTACGCCAGATCCGCTCATTTCTCCGCGCGCACCGGCCGTCTTAGGCGCCGGCCTTCGCGCCCTCGGCTGGCGGAAACACCACGCGGTCGTCGGTCCGGCAGTAGCGGTCGGCGAACATGCGGCCGATCGGGTGATAGCGCTCCATGTGCACGCGCATCGCGGCGTGGTCCCACAATTCGTCGCGGATGTGGAAATGGATGCCTTCGCCCATCACCAGCAGGCGGTCGCCGTTGACGTCGATTTCCTTCCAGGTCTTGCATTCCATCGAAAACGGCGCGTCGGCCAGCCGCGGCACGGCGATTTTCGTCGAGGGTGCCAGTTTGAGTTTGAGGAAGTCCGGCTCGCCGATCTCGGGCGGGAAGTCGCCGCTGCTCTCATGCATCGCATGCGCCAGCGCCTCGTCGGTCATGTTGACCACGAATTCGTTCGTGGCGCGGATGTTGATTACGGTGTCCTTGACGCGGCCGTCCGGGCGCAGGTTGGCGGCGAACATGCAGAGCGGCGGATCCTCGCAGAACACGTTGAAGAAACTGAACGGCGCCGCGTTGACCACGCCGGCAGGTCCCATCGACGTCACCCACGCGATCGGCCGCGGCAGCACGAACGACGTCAGCACCTTGTAGCGCTCGCGGGGTTTCAGATCGCTGGGGTCGTATTGCATGCAAGGGGCTCCGCGTAGGGTGGGCAAAGCGCAGCGTGCCCACCATTCAGCGCGGGCGCAAGTAGCGGTGGGCACGGCGCTTGCGCGCCTTTGCCCACCCTACGACAGCTCTGCCTACGGCATGCTCAGTTCATGCCTTCCGACCACCATCCAGTGCACTTCATCCGGACCGTCGGCGAAGCGGAGGTGGCGGACGTCCTGGTACATCTCGCCGAGCGGACTCCACTGCGAAATGCCGGTGGCGCCGTGCATCTGGATCGCCTGGTCAATGATCTTGCAGGTGCGCTCAGGCACCATGGCCTTGACCATGCTGACCCAGATCCGCGCCTCCTTGTTGCCGAGCACGTCCATCGCTTTCGCGGCTTTAAGCACCATCAGCCGCATCGCCTCGATTTCGCAGCGCGCCTGGGCAATGATCTGCAAGTTTCCGCCGAGATGGGCGATCTTCTTGCCGAAGGCTTCGCGGGTGAGCCCGCGCGACACCATCAGGTCGAGCGCCTTTTCCGCCTTGCCAATCGTGCGCATGCAGTGATGGATGCGCCCGGGTCCGAGGCGGACCTGCGAGATTTCAAAGCCGCGGCCTTCGCCGAGCAAAATGTTCTCCTTCGGCACCCGGCAATTGTTGAAGCGCAGATGCATGTGGCCGCGCGGCGCGTGGTCGTGGCCGAACACGTGCATCGGGCCCAAAATCTCGACGCCGGGGGTGTCTGTTGGCACCAGGATCTGCGACTGCTGCTTGCTCGGCGGCGCATCGGGATTGGTCTTCACCATCACGATCATGATCTTGCAGCGCGGATCGCCGGCGCCGGAGATGTAATATTTTTCGCCGTTGATCACCCATTCGTCGCCGACGAGTTTTGCGGTGGTCGAGATGTTCTTGGCATCCGACGAGGCGACGTTCGGTTCGGTCATCGCGTAGGCCGAACGGATCTCGCCCGCGAGCAGCGGCTTAAGCCACTTCTCCTTCTGCGCCTTGGTGCCAACGCGCTCCAGCACCTCCATGTTGCCGGTATCCGGCGCCGAGCAGTTCATGGTTTCCGAGGCCAGCGGATTCTTCGCAAGCTCGACCGCGATATAGGCGTAGTCGAGGTTCTTCAGGCCTTGGCCGGTCTCGTCGTCGGGCAGGAAGAAATTCCACAGGCCTTCCTCCTTGGCCTTGTCCTTGGCCTTCTGCAGCACCGCGAGCTGCTCGGGCGTAAAGCTCCAGCGGTCCTTCTTGCCCTCGCCGAGCCGCATGAACTCGACCGACATCGGGTCGACGGTTTCGCGGATGAATTTCTTGACATGCTCGTAGAGCGGACGCACCTCGTCCGACATGCGCAAATCGTTGAGTGCTTCGCCCGGATTGAGATTGTAGGTCGTCGTTCGCGGGATGTAGGCGTGTTTCATGGATTATTTCCTCCCATTTGCGCAAGAACGCTCGTCTGCGGGCGCGCACTCGGCTCGTTGGCCGGCAATGTAGACGGCGGGGTGGGGCTTGTACAAGCGCGGGCGAGGCGCCGCGATTTTCCGCCTCATGGTAAGCTGAGGTCTGACACACCGAGATTGGCGAACTACGTTCCTGGTCCCATCATTTGTGTCGGGCCTTCTGATCGAAGGCACTGAGAACAGCGAGCGTCATCGCGGTAATCCCGGTCTCGATGGTCGGCTTCGGCACCGGCGCGAACAAGGGCGAGTGGTTGGCCGGCAGCTGCGGACCTTCGCCCTCGCGGGCGGCAGCGACGCGCTCCGGCTCGTAGACGCCGATTCTGAAGAACATCGAGGGCACGCCGGCGTTGATGAACTCCGAATAATCTTCGCTGGGCGTGACGGGCGGTATTGGCCTGAGCTTGTCGCCGAACGCCGCTTTCAGCACTTTTTCTGCCGTGGCAACCACGCCGGGATCATTGATCACGGCCTTGGTGCCCTCGGTGATCGTGATCACCGGCTCCGGCGCATTCGACATGGCGGCGACCGCCTTCGCTGTCCGCTCGATACCTGCGAGCATCTTGGCGCGCACCTCCGGCTTGAAGCTGCGGATGGTGCCTGCCAGCACCACATCGTCGGGAATGATGTTTACCGCGGTGCCACCGTGGATCGTACCGATGCTGACAACGCCAAATTCGGTCGGATCCTTTTCGCGGCTGATCACACTCTGAACATCGACGACAAAGCGCGCGGCCATCATCACGGGGTCAATGGTTGCCTGCGGCACCGCGCCGTGACCTCCACGGCCGCGGAATTTGATGTAGAGGCCGTCGGCAGTCGAGGAGCCGGCCCCGACGGTATAGAGCACGGTGCCATAGGCGAAGGCGCCATATGCGTGCAAAGCAAAGCCGAAATCGGGCTTCGGAAATCGCGTGAACAGGCCGTCCGCAAGCATGGCCTTGGCGCCTGCCACGATCTCTTCCGCCGGCTGGGCGATGAACATCAGCGTGCCCTTCCACTGCTCTTTCAGGCCAAGCAGCGTCTTCGCCGTTCCAACCCAGGTCGCCATGTGGATGTCATGGCCGCAGCTATGGGCGACGAATACCTCGCGTCCGTTCCAGGTGGTCTTGTCGCGGCTGGCATAGTCGAGGCCGGTCTTCTCCTCCATCGGCAGGCCGTCGAGTTCGGTGCGCACCATGATGGTGGGCCCGTCGCCGTTCCGGTAGATGGCGACCAGCCCGGTCTTGCCGACATTTTCGGTAACTTCGAACCCGAGCGCGCGCATCTCCGCGGCGAGCCTGGCTGCGGTTTTCACTTCCTGAAAGGCAAGTTCGGGATGGGCGTGGAGTTCCTTGTAGAGCGCGTCGAGCTTTGGATAGTCGCTCGCGAGCGACGTCTCGATCGCCTTCTTGAGAGCGATAGCATCGATCTCTGCGTAGGCTGGCAGCAGGCTGGCCGCAAACAGTACAGCGGACGCCGCCAGGGATCTGACAGATGGATTCATGACGTGGTGCCCTTGATTGCGTCGCAGTGCGTAGGATGGGTAGAGCGAAGCGAAACCCATCATTACAGCCACTGGTCGCGGCTGATGGGTATCGCTTCGCTCCACCCATCCTACATCTACGATGGCATCCGATGCATCGCGCAGATCTTGTTGCCGTCGAGATCGCGCAGGTAAGCGAGATAGAGTTTGCCGGCGCTGCCTTCGCGCACGCCCGGCGGATTCTCGCAGGTGGTGCCACCATTGGCGATGCCCGCCGCGTGCCAGGCGTTGGCCTGCTCGGGAGAGTCCGCCGAAAAACCGATGGTGCCGCCGTTCGCCGGCGTCGCCGCCTGGCCGTTGATCGGTTTCGTCACCGAGAACACGCCGGTCTTGGTGAAGTAGAAAATACGGTGGCCATCGACCTTGGCCGGCCGGACGCCGAGCGTGCCGAGCAGAGCATCATAAAACGCCTTGGCCTTTTCGAGGTCGTTGGTGCCGATCATCACGTGCGAAAACATTTCGTCAATTCCTCCCGAGCTTGCTTGGCCGAACAGATGCTATTGCCGTGGGCCTCGGTTTGCGGAGGCGCCAGGCGTGCACGCTGCTCGTTGGCGGCCAATGTAGACGGCGGCGCTGGAGTTGTACAAGCGCGCCCGCCGATCCCAGTGAAAAGCCCTCCAGAACCCACAAAATTACGGATCGTTAATCCGGCCCGGGCGTTGGTTCCTGCGGCAAGCGCGGCGCCTCGACGCACCGCGGGCATCTTGCAGCGCCGCGGCCGGAATTCCTACCTTTGGGATGCCAGCCCCGGCGTCCGGCCGTGGGCGGCAGGGAGACGACAATGAGCTATCTGAAGACTGCCATTCTGCTGGCCGGTCTCACCGGCCTCTTCATGGGCGTCGGCTATCTGATCGGCGGTGCCGGCGGTGCCGTGATCGCGCTCGTGATCGCGGCTGCGACCAACCTGTTCGCGTACTGGAATTCGGACCGCATGGTGCTGTCGATGTATGGCGCCCATGAGGTCGACCAGCACACCGCGCCCGATCTTTTCAATCTCGTGGCCGAGCTGGCCGGGCGCGCCGGCTTGCCGATGCCGCGCGTGTTCCTGATGGACGAGCCGCAGCCCAACGCGTTCGCAACCGGCCGCAATCCGCAGAACGCGGCGGTCGCGGTGACGACGGGCCTCATACAGTCGCTCAGCCGCGAGGAGCTCGCCGGCGTGATCGCGCATGAGCTCGCGCATATCAGGAACCACGATACGCTGCTGATGACCATCACCGCGACCATTGCCGGTGGGGTCTCGATGCTGGCGCAGTTCGGCATGTTCTTTGGAGGCAACCGCGACAACAACGGCCCCGGCATCATCGGCTCGATCGCCATGATGATCCTGGCCCCGCTCGGCGCCATGCTGGTGCAGATGGCGATCAGCCGCACCCGCGAATACGCCGCCGACGATCTCGGCGCGCGCATCTGCGGCCAGCCGATGTGGCTGGCGTCGGCGTTGTCCAAGATCGCCAACGCCGCGCATGTGGTGCCAGAATCCGGAAGCGGAACGCAATCCGGCGACGGCGCACATGTTCATCATCAACCCGCTGTCGGGCCACGGCATGGACAATCTGTTCACGACGCACCCGTCGACCGAGAACCGCATCGCCGCGTTGCAGCAGCTCGCGGCGGAAATGGGCGCGGGCGGTGGGATGTCTTCCATCAGCGCCCGCGGCAACTATCCGCGCCGCAGCCCGTGGGGCCGGCCCTCGGCCTCACGCGGACCGTGGGGTAAGAATTCCCACCGTCATTCCGGGGCGCGCCTCTTGGCGCGAGCCCGGAATCCATTTCTCAACAGCGCGTGTGGCCCTATGGATTCCGGGCCACAACTCCACCCATCTCAGAACGCTGTGTACCCGCCGTCGATCACAAAGCAATCCGCCGTGTGATACGACGATGCCTTGCTCATGATGTACACCGCGATACCGCCGAAATCCGTTGGCTCACCGAAGCGACGCACCGGGATGCGCGGCATCACGTTGGCGACGAACTTGTCGTTGGCCATGAGGCCGGAGGTCATGTCGCTCTTGATCCAGCCGGGCAGGATCGCATTCGCGGTGACGCCGTGGCGCGCCAGTTCAACCGCAAGCGCGCGGCACAGCGCGTTCAGCGCCGCTTTAGTGCCGGCATAGTGCTCATTGCGCGCGGTGCCGAACAGCGACGCCAGGCTCGAGGTTGCGACCAGCCGGCCGAATTTGTCGCCGGCTTCGGCGCGCTCGGTCATGTGGCGGGCGGCAGCCTGAAACACATGGAAGACACCGTCGAGATTGGTCGCGAACATTTTTCGCCATTCCTCCTCGGTGCGGTCGATGAAGGCCCGGCGTCCGCCGCCGCCGATGCCGGCATTGGCAAAACAGCCGTCGACCCGGCCGAACGTGTCAAGCGTGGCTTTCATCGCAGCTTTCACGGAAGCAGGATCGGAGACGTCGCAGATTTGGGTATCTACCTTTCCGGGCCCGGCCGACATGGTTGCGGCCGCGCTCCTGTTCTTGTCGGCGTTGCGGCCCCAGATCGAAACGTTGCAGCCCTGGGCGTTGAGCGCTTGCGCGATGCCAAGGCCGATACCGCCATTGCCGCCGGTGATGACCGCCGTGCGGCCGATGAGGTCGAAGATGCTCATGGGATGTTTCCATTTGCTTTGGCGCGCGTTAAGTCGTGCGCCCGGTGGCGGGCAGATGTTCTGTTGCAAGCATGGACAAGCGCGGCCGGAAAATCAAATATGGGTCGAGACATCGTTCGATCTTCCGCGCAGCGAAATAGCGCGTAAACGCAACTCATGAGGAAACAATGCAGTTCAAGCACGTCACGCTCGATTTCGATGGCCCGGTCGCCATTCTCAAGCTCGACCATCAGGAGGTCATGAACGCGGTCTCGATGGAGATGCTGGGCGGGCTCGCCGAAGCGCTCGATGCCATCGAGGAGAAGCGGGACGAGGTGCGTTGCCTGGTGCTGACCGGCGCCGGTCGCGCGTTCTGCACCGGCGCCAATCTACAGGGCCGCAACAACCAGAAGGCCGGCAAGAGCAATGCCGGGCAGTCGCTGGAAATCGGCTTTCATCCTTTCCTGCGGCGGCTGCGCAGGCTGCATTGCCCGATCGTGTCGGCGGTCAATGGCCCCGCCGCCGGCGCCGGGATGAGTTTTGCATTGATGGGCGACATGATCGTGTGCGCGCGCTCGTCCTATTTCCTGCAGGCGTTCCGCCGCATCGGGCTGGTGCCGGATTGCGGCTCGACCTGGCTGCTGCCGCGCATGATCGGCAAGGCACGTTCGGTCGAACTGTCCTTGATGGGCGAGCGGCTGCCGGCGGAGAAGGCGCTGGAATGGGGCCTCGTCAACCGCGTCTATGACGATGCGGTGCTGATGGAAGAGGCGATGAAGCTCGCGCATGACCTCGCCAACGGGCCGACGATCGCACTGTCGCTGATCCGAAAGCTCTATTGGGACAGCCCGGAAAATTCCTTCGAGGAACAGCTCAACCTCGAATTCGAATCGCAACGCATCGCAGGCGCAGCGGAGGATTTCAAGGAAGGCGTCACTGCGTTCCTCGAAAAGCGCCCCGCCAAGTTCAGGGGCAAATGATCGAGGACCAACTCGGACGTTGCGTTGCCTCCTGGCATCCGGGAGCGACCGGCGTCATTGGCGCCGCCAAGCTTCCGGCGGCGCCAGCCAGGAGACCTGGACGTTCGACATCGTGCACGCGAGCGGCAATGTCGGCGCGATCCTGCGCCGTGCGCCGCCGGGCTATGGCGCGTCGCCGGGACGGGCCGCTGGCCTCGATGCCGAGGCGACGTTGATGCAGCTCGCGCATGACGCCGGCCTGCCGTCGCCGCGGGTGATGCATGTCTTGAGGCCGGATGACGAACTCGGCATCGGCTTCATCATGCAGCGCATCGAGGGCGAGACCATTGCGCGCAAGATTTTGCGCGATGAGCAGTTCGCCAAGGCACGTCCGATCCTGGCGCGGCAGCTCGGCCGGGTGATCGCCGGCGTTCACGGCTTGCCTGCGTCCAAGCTGCCAAAACTCCGCGAGATGACGGCGACAAGGAAATCGCCGACCTCGAGCGGGAATACCGCAGTTTTGGCTGGCCGCGTCCGGTGTTCGAGCTGGCGCTGCGCTGGCTGCGCGAGCGCGATCCCGGGCCGTCCAGGGAAGTGACGCTGGTGCATGGCGATTTCCGCCACGGCAATCTCATCATCGGACCCGACGGCGTGCGCGCGGTGCTGGACTGGGAGCTCGCGCATTTCGGCGACCCGATGGAAGATCTCGGCTGGATCTGCGTCAACTCCTGGCGCTTCGGCGAGATCGACAAGCCGGTCGGCGGTTTTGGTTCGCGTGAAGAGCTGTTCGCCGGATACGAGGAGGCGGGCCGCAAGGTCGATCCCGCGCGCGTGATGTTCTGGGAGGTCATGGGCACGCTGCGCTGGGGCATCATGTGCTGCGGCATGATGCAGCGCTTTCGCATAGGGCCGGATCATTCGATGGAGCGCGCCATGATCGGCCGGCGCTCGTCGAGACGGAGATCGATTTGCTCAGGCTGTTAGCCCCGAGAGGAAATAATATGCAGGACGAACCGACACCTATCGAGTTGATCAAAGCGGTCGCGGATTTCCTCCGCAACGAAATCACGCCCGCCATCAAGGGCCACAATGCCTTCAAGCTCCGCGTCGGCATCAATGCGCTCGATCTCGTTACACGGCAGTTGGCGCTGGAGCAGGGGACTGACACGGCCGAGGTCACGCGGCTGAAGCAGTTGCTCGGCGCGGATGGCTCGTTGATCGACCTCAACCGCGCGCTCTGCGAGAAGATCGCCAGCGGCGAAGTTGACCTGCAGACGCCGGGGCTATCAGAACATCTGTGGCAGACCACGATGGACAAGCTCGCCGTCGACCAGCCGAACTACGCGTCGTACAAGCGAGAGTTGGGAACGAAGTGACGACTTCTCCGCGTCATGCCCGGGCTTGACCCGGGCATCCACGTCTTTGTCTACGAGAAGCAAGACGTGGATGGCCGGGTCAAGCCCGGCCATGACGGAGAGAGAAGCCGTTACGCGCAAGGAAGCCTCACCGCCCCAGCCACTTCGGCGGACGCTTCTCCGCAAACGCCTTCGGGCCCTCGATGTAATCCTGCGACGCCGCCATCGCCTTCACGGCCGGATACTCCCGTTGCTCGGCGATCGCCTGTTCCAGCGAGACCGACAGGCCCTTCTGGATCGCCTGCTTGGAGGCGCAGATCGACATCGGCGAGTTTTTGCAGATCGTCTCCGCCCATCGCTCCGCCGCCGCCAGCGCTTCGCCGGCCGGAACCACCTCATTCACAAAGCCGAGTTCGAGGCCTTCCTTGGCCGAGACGTGGCGTGCGGTCAGGATCATGCCCATGGCGCGCTTCAGCCCGATCTGGCGCGGCAGGCGGTGCACGCCGCCGGCCAGCGCGGCAAGGCCGACGCGCGGCTCGGGCAGCGCGAAGGTCGCATTCTCTGCGGCGATGATGAGGTCGCAGGCCAGCGCGATCTCGAAACCGCCGCCCATCGCCACGCCGTTGACGGCGGCGATGATCGGCTTGTCGCAGTCGAACCGCGAGGTGAGGCCGGCAAAACCGCCCTTGTCCCAACCGCGCTTGCCGCCCGCCGCCTGCCATTTCAGGTCGTTGCCGGCGCAGAATGCCTTGTCGCCGGCGCCGGTGACAATCGCGACCCATTGCGCAGGGTCCGCGGAAAAATCGTCGAACACCTTGTTGAGTTCGAAATGCGCGTCGATATGCAACGCATTGTACACTTCGGGCCGCGACAGCGTGATGATCGTGATCGGCCCCTTGCGCGTCACCTCAGAGAATTTCAGGTCCATGTTTGCTCCCGTTCGATTTTCTGCTGCGAAGAATATGCCGCGAGTGTAACGCGCCGCTGCCGTCCGATACCATCCAATTACGCAAGGCCCCCGCGCGTGCCAAGGTCCATTCCGTTGCTTGACTTGGGCGTGGTCTTCTCACCTAAATCGATCCGAGCAGGAGCGCTCGCGTAGCGCCTAAACGCAAATCAAGAACAACGATATTTCCGGGAGAGATGCCTTGGATTTCAACCTGCCTGCCGACCTCACAGCCTATCTCGATGAACTCGACCGCTTCATCGCGCGCGAGATCAAGCCGCTGGAGGAGGCCGACGACAATATCCGTTTCTTCGATCATCGCCGCGAATGGGCGCGCACCGATTTCGAAAACGGCGGCCTGCCGCGGCATGAATGGGAAGCGCTGCTGCGCAAGGCCAAGAACCTTGCGGACGCGGCCGGCCATCTGCGGTTCGCTATCCCGAAGCGTTACGGCGGCAAGGACGGTTCCAACCTCTGGATGGCCGTGATCCGGGAACATTTTGCCTCGAAAGGCCTTGGCCTGCACAACGATTTGCAGAACGAACATTCGATCGTCGGCAACCTCCCGATCGTCACCATGCTCGACCGCTACGGCACCGACGATCAGAAGGCGATGATCGACGGCTCTATCACGGGAAAATACCGCATCACGTTCGGGCTCACCGAGCCGGAGCACGGTTCCGACGCGACGCATATGGAAACCAGGGCCGTGCAGGCAACCCGCGACAACGTCAAGGGTTGGGTTATCAATGGCCAGAAGATGTGGACGACAGGCATGCATGTCGCCACGCATTGCGCGCTGTTCGCCCGCACCTCGGGCAATGACGGCGACGCCCGCGGCATCACCTGCTTCCTGGTGCCCGCCAAGAGCGAAGGCGTGAAGGTCGAGGAGTATATGTGGACCTTCAACATGCCGACGGACCATCCGCGCGTCAGCTTCACGGATGTATTCGTGCCCGACGAT
This sequence comes from Bradyrhizobium sp. RDT10, assembly GCA_044772375.2. Classification (GTDB taxonomy): domain Bacteria; phylum Pseudomonadota; class Alphaproteobacteria; order Rhizobiales; family Xanthobacteraceae; genus Bradyrhizobium. Next base: position 4,340,789 of record CP187939.1, on the reverse strand, counting down.
GCGCTGTTCGGCGAGGTCGGCCGGGGGCTATCGCTGGCGCAGTGCTTCGTGCACGAGAACCGAATCCGGCAGGCGGCGAGCTCGCTGGGCGCTGCGGTCTATTGCATCAACGAGAGCGTCAAGTACGCGCGCGAGCGCAAGCCGTTCGGCAAGGCGCTGGCCGAGAACCAGGCGATCCAGTGGCCGCTGGTGGAGTTGGCGACGCAGGCCGAGATGCTGCGGCTGTTGATCCGCAAGACGGCGTGGGAGATGGACCAGCTTACGCAAGCGCAGGTCGAGCACACGCTCTCCGACCGGGTGTCGATGTGCAACTACTGGGCAAACCGCCTGTGCTGCGAGGCCGCCGACCGCGCCATGCAGGTGCACGGCGGCATGGGCTATTCGCGCCACAAGCCGTTCGAACACATCTACCGCCACCACCGCCGCTACCGCATCACCGAGGGCAGCGAGGAGATTCAGAAGCGCAAGGTGGCGGGATTTTTGTTTGGGTATATGGGGGCAGGGAAGCATTAGGCACCGCTCTCTCACCACGTCGTCCCCGCGAACGAGCCTGTGAGGGAATAGGATTGAGCGGCGGGTTGGGCTGTGATTCACTTGCATCGAACGAGGTTATTCGATGGCAAGTGACGCACGGTTTATTCAGGCTGATCGGACGCAAGCGCAGTGGGACTTTGTGGATTTGGAAGCTCTGGTTCCGAGCGACCATCGCGCCCGCATCGTGATGAGTTTTGTGGAGAGCTTGGACCTTTCGCGGCTTTACGAGGCGATCAAGGCCCGTGAAGGGGAACCTGGACGGCCGCCGCCCGATCCGGCGGTTCTGTTGGGGCTTTGGCTCTATGCGACGATCGAAGGCGTAGGTTCGGCTCGGCAACTTGAACGGCTTGCACGGCACGATCCGGCGTACCGCTGGATCGCCGGTGGGGTACCGCTCAACTATCACGGGCTTGCGGACTTCCGGGTTGCGCATGTGGAGGTTCTCGATCGGCTTCTGACGGAGAGCGTGACGGCGTTGATTGCCGAAGGGGTGGTGTCGCTTGCCGAGATTGCGGTGGACGGCACCAAGGTTCGAGCGAATGCCAGCCGTGAATCGTTCAAGAGCGGCAGCAAGCTTGATCGTATTGAGGCTGCCGTGGAACAACGGCTTGCGGCGCTCAAGGCGGAAACCGAAAGCGATCCGGAGGCGTCTTCGCGCCGCAAGCGGGCGGCGCAGGAGCGAGGGGCTCGGGAAGTGAAGGAACGCGCCGAACGCGCGCGGGCCGCGCTTGAGCGGATGCGGGCGGAGAAGGCGAAACGAGAAAAGACCCATGCCAAGGACGAGGCGAAGAAGTCTGGGCCGAAAGTCTCGCTGAGTGATCCGCAGGCGCGCTCGATGCGCTTTCCGGACGGGGCGATTCGTCCGGCCTATAATGCACAGATCGCGGTGGCGCCCCGGCCAGGCATCATTGTCGCAGTAGAGATGACGGATCGGCGCAACGATGCCGGCTTGGCGATGCCGATGGTGGATCAGTTGGTGAAGCGCTACGGCAAAGCACCACAGACGCTCCTCATCGACACCCGTTACGCGACTGCCGAGGACATCGCCGCCCTGTCGGAGCACGCGGCCGGACCGGTGAAGGTCTATACGCCGCCACCTTCAGACCGTCAGGACGTCAAACCCGAGACGCTTGTCAGGCGGGCCAGAGCGCGGGCCCGCGAGCCTGACAGTGTCAAGAGTGGCGCAGCCGGATGGCGACGCAGGCGGGCACCGACGTGTACGAACGGCGCAAGCTCATCGAGCGGATCAACGCCAACCTCAAAAACCACGGCTTCGGCTTCATTCCGGTGCGTGGCCTGATCAAGGCCGCGGCAGTGGCGCTCTGGCATGCGCTCGCCAATAACCTAATGGCAGCGCACCGGCTGCGAAGCAGACCCACGTGACCAGAGTTCGACGGAGAGAGCCAGTGAGGTAACCGCATCAACCGACCGGCCCGCCAAACGCCGCTCCGACATCGCTAGCGGCAACCATCCCCTACTAAGCTCAATTCCCTCACAGGCTCGAACGCGGGGACCCATAACCACAGGGCGTAGTTTGAGGCACCAAACGAAGGCAACCAACACTTCCCACATAACCAGCGGCACGGCGTATGGGTCCCTGCTTTCGCAGGGACGACAACGTTGATAAACGACGGATCAATTCACCTGCCGATCTTTCCCCGCCCAATACGGTTCGCGCAAATTCCGCCGCAGGATCTTGCCGGAAGGATTACGCGGCAACGCTTCCATGAAATCGACCGACTTCGGCGTCTTGAATCCCGCGATGCGCTCGCGCGTAAAATTAATGATGTCGGTGGCGCTCGCCTGCTTGCCGGGCTTCATCACAACGATCGCCTTCACCGCTTCGCCCCATTTGTCGTCGGGAATGCCGATCACGGCGGCTTCGGCGACGTCAGGGTGATCGCAGATCGCGCTCTCGACTTCGGCCGGATAGATGTTCTCGCCGCCGGAGATGATCATGTCCTTGATGCGGTCGTGGATGTAGAGATAGCCGTCCTCGTCCATGTAGCCGGCGTCACCAGTGCGCAGCCAGCCGTCGGGGCCGAGCGTCTTCGCGGTTGCTTCGGGCAGGTTCCAGTAGCCGGCCATGTTGGAGCCGGAGCGGGTGGCGATTTCGCCGACTTCGCGGGGTGGCAACCGCTTGCCGTCGGCATCGAGGATCGCAAGCTCGATGCCGGGCAGCGCCTTGCCGGCGGAGCGCATGCGCTCCAGCCCCTCGACATGGTCCTCGGGTGGAAGGGCGACGATGGTGCCGGTCGTCTCGGTCATCCCGTACAACTGCACGAAGCCGCATTTGAACACCTCAATGCACTCCTTCAGCAGGGCAGCCGGAATCGGCGAGGCGCCGTAGAGCATGTATTTCAGGCGGGAGAAATCGACCTGCCGCGCCCGCGGGTGCCGCACCACGAATTGCATCGCGGCCGGCACCATGAACAACTTGGTAATTCCGGACTGCTCGAAGAAATCCAAAATCCTGGTCGGATCGAACTCGCGCGCGATCACGCCCTTGGCGCCGTGGTAGAGGCCCATGACGCCCCAGCCGGAGCCGCCGATGTGAAAGATCGGCATCGCGACCAGCGAGACGTCATCCGCCGTCCACTTGTTCCATTCCGGCTTCTCGGCCTCGTTGCCGGCATGCACGAGATTGAGGAAGTTGGCGTGCGAGAGCATCGCGCCCTTTGGCTTGCCTGTGGTGCCCGAGGTGTAGAGCTGGATTGCGATGTCCTTCGGGCTGATCGGCACCTTCGGATCGTTGCTATCAGCAGCATCCTGCCAGGCCGTAAAATCCTGCCATTCCGACGCGCCGCCCTCGGTCGTGATGATCGTGCGGACATCTGGCAATTGCGACTTGATGTTGCGGACCTGGGTGATGAACTCAGGCCCTACGAACAGCACCGGCGCCTTGCAGTCGGCGACGATGAACGCGACCTCGGGGCCGGCGAGGCGCCAGTTGACCGGCGCCATCACCACCTTGGCCTTCATCGCGCCCATCAGCAGCTCGAAATAGATGTCGCTGTTCTTGCCGAGGTACGCGATCCGCTCGCCGGGCTTGACACCGAGCGCAATCAGCGCGTTCGCAACGCGGTTGGTCCTGATGTCGAACTCGGCAAAACTGGTCTGGCGTCCCTCGAACTCGTAGGCGATGGCGTCGCCGCGCGTTCTGGCGCGGTCGCGCACCATGTCGGCAAGGTTCATCAGCTGCTGTGGTGCGGACATGTCTCTCCCGTATCGTCTTGTTTTCGTTGCGCGGAGTTTGGCGATATCGCGCGCGAAAAACAATACGGAGAGTGCGTTCCCCGGACGCAGCGCAGCGCCATAGCGATGCGCTGCAGAGCCGGGGTCCATCTTGCTTGCGGCTGGCAGTGGGTCCCGGCTCTGCGGAGCAGCGTGAAGAACGCTGCACCGCGTCCGGGACACAGAGATTACCCCTTGCGGCGCGGTCCTTCTCGTTCTGCGCCTTGATCGAGTCGCGTGCCTTGTTCCAGTCGTCGTCGCTCCAGTCGCGCAACTGATAGAAATTGCCGCCCATCGCAAGCGCCTGCGCGCCGTCCATGGCGATGGTCTCGCCGTTGATCCAGTCGCAGCCGCCGGAGATCAGGAACACCGCGAGGTTCTGCAACTCCTCCATGGTGCCGACCCGGCCCATCGGGTTCTGCGCCCGGGTGCGCGCGCCGGCCTCGTCGCCGGGCTTGATGCGCTTGCTCATGCCTTCGGTCGGGATTTCGCCGGGTGCAATGGTGTTGAGGCGGATGCCGTGTCTGCCCCATTCGACCGCAAGCGACATGGTCATGGCGTGGATCGCCGATTTGCTCATCGCCGATGGCACCACATAGGGCGAGCCGTTGCGCACCCAGGTCACGGTGATCGACACCACATTGCCGGGCAGCCTGGCGGCAATCCAGCGCCGTCCCACCGCGTGCGTCACATAGAACGTGCCATGCATCACGATGTTGGCGACGGCATCGAAGCCGCGCGGCGACAGCTCTTCCGACCGCGAGATGAAATTGCCGGCGGCGTTGTTGATAAGATCGGTGAGGGGGCCGGAGGTCCAGATCGCTTCGATCATTTCGTCGACGGCCATCGCATTGCGGATGTCGACGCCGTGGCTGATCACACGTCCGCCATGCAGGTCCATCAATTCGGTCGCGGTCTCGTCGCAGACGATTTTGCGGCGGCCGCAGATGTGGACCTCGGCTCCCAGTTGGAGAAACCGTGCGGCCATGGACTTGCCAAGGCCGGTGCCGCCTCCGGTCACGAGAATGCGCCGCCCGGCGAGAAGCTGATCGTTGAACATCGTTTCCACCCACGGGGATTGTCTGTTAATTGGTCGATTGACTAAAACCGGACGACGCCGTTCTGTAAAGCGTCAAGAGATGAAAGAGTGGAGGAATTCTCATGGAGCAGCGCGTCTCAATCTCGATTTCGGACGGCATTGCCGATGTCCGGCTGGTGCGGGCCGACAAGATGAATGCGCTCGATGCCGCGATGTTTGAGGCGCTGGTGGCCGCAACCGAGCGGCTCGCCCACGAAAAAGGTGTTCGGGCGGTAGTATTATCCGGCGAGGGGCGGGCGTTTTGCGCCGGCCTCGATATGGGCCGCTTCGCCGCGATGAAGGAAAGCGGCGGTAATGGGATCGCCGGTGGCGAGAAGCGCGACCTCACTGCACGCACGCATGGTCAAGCGAATTTTCCGCAAGCTGCAGTCTGGGGTTGGCGGCAGCTTCCGGTGCCGGTCATCGCCGCAATCCAGGGCGTGGCCTTCGGCGGCGGGTTCCAACTCGCGCTCGGCGCCGACATGCGCTTTCTCACGCCTGATGCGCGGATGTCGATCATGGAGATCAAATGGGGGCTGGTGCCCGACATGGCCGGCACGCCAATCCTCGCAAGCCTCGTCCGCGACGATATCCTGCGCGAACTCACCTATACCGGCCGCATCTTCTCCGCGCAGGAAGCCATGAGCTATGGCCTCGCGACCCGGATCTGCGACGACCCGCTTGCTGTGGCCTTCGAGGTCGCGCGCGAAATCGCCGGCAAGAGCCCCGATGCGATCCGCGCCGCCAAGCGCATGTTGAACAACCTGTCTGTCGATCCAGCTCCGGCGCTGCTGGCCAGATCCGTCGAGCAGCAGAAGTTGCTCGGCAGCCCCAACCAGACCGAGGCCGTGCGTGCCAACATGGAAAAGCGCGTGCCGCGGTTTGCGGATGCATAGCGCCACACTCCGTCATCACCGGGTGATCCACGTTCTTCGTTGACACAAAGCAAAGACGTGGATGGCCGGGTCAAGCCCGGCCATGACGGTCATAGAGAAGTCCTCTGTCTAAAAAGAACAAGGCAATGACCGAAACCTCATCCCCTTCCTCGGCATCATCAGCGGCCCGCGCAGGCGCGATCACGGCGAGGTCGCCGACCGCACCGACCGCATCGCCGGCGGCTTGCAAAAACTCGGCGTCAAGCAGGGCGACAGCGTCGCCATGCTGATGCGCAACGACATCGCCTTCATCGAGGCGGCCTATGCTGCGATGCGGCTCGGCGCCTACGGCGTGCCGGTCAATTGGCACTTCAAGCCGGAAGAGATCAATTATGTGCTGAAGGATTCCGGCACCTCGGTACTGATCGCGCATGCCGACATGCTGCATCAGCTGCGCGAGGCGATCCCGCAAGGCGTCACTGCGCTGAGCGTGCCGACGCCGCCGGAAATTATCGCCAACTACAAGATCAACCCCGATCACCGCACCTCGCCCGACTTCGCGATCGATTTCGAATCCTGGCTCGCGCAGCAGCCGCGCTATGACGGGCCGGCGGTACCGCAGCCGCAGAACATGATCTACACTTCGGGCACGACGGGGCACCCCAAAGGCGTACGGCGCTTTGCCCCGACGCCGGAACAGAGTGCCAACGCCGAACGCATGCGAAGCCTGATCTACGGCCTCAAGCCGGGCGCCCGTGCGCTGCTGCCGGGGCCGCTGTATCATTCCGCGCCGAACTCGTTCGGCCTGCGCGCCGGCCGCCTCGGCGGCGCACTGGTGATGATGCCGCGCTTCGACGCGGAAGAGTTTTTGCGCGTAATCGAGACCGAGAAGATCGATACCATTTTCATGGTGCCGACCATGTTCATCCGGCTGATGAAACTGCCGGAGGATGTCCGCAGGAAGTACGACATGTCGTCGCTGCGTCACATCATCCATGCGGCAGCGTCTTGTCCGGCCGACGTCAAGCGCGCGATGATCGAATGGTGGGGGCCGATCATTTATGAATTCTATGGCTCGACCGAATCCGGCGCCGTCACTTTTGCCACCTCCGAGGACGCGCTGAAGAAGCCCGGCACCGTCGGCAAGATTGCCCCGGGTGCGGAACTGCGCTTCATCGGCGACGACGGCAAGGAGTTGCCGCAGGGCGAGATCGGCGAAATCTATTCGCGCATCGCGGGCAATCCTGATTTCACCTATCACAACAAGCCGGAAAAGCGCTCCGAAATCGATCGCGAGGGGTTCATCACCTCAGGCGACGTCGGCTACATCGACGCCGACGGCTATGTCTTCATCTGTGACCGCAAGCGCGATATGGTGATTTCAGGCGGCGTCAACATCTATCCGGCCGAAATCGAAGCCGCGCTGCATGCGATTCCAGGCGTGCATGATTGCGCCGTGTTCGGCATTCCCGACGCCGAATTCGGCGAGGCGCTGATGGCGGTGGTGGAGCCGCAGCCGGGCGTGACGCTCGACATCGCCTCCGTCCGCGCGCAGCTCAAGATATCGCTGGCCGATTACAAGGTGCCGAAACACATCGAAATCCAGTCCAACCTGCCGCGGGAGGATTCCGGCAAGATCTTCAAGCGCCGCCTGCGCGATCCCTATTGGGAGCGGGCCGGGCGGAGGATTTAGCCGGCTGGCGTGCCCCGGATGCTGCGCAGCGCGCCGCTCTTGCGGCGTGGTGCGCTGCTGATCCGGGGCCCACAGTTGCGGCAGTGTGGGTCCCGGCTCTGCGGAGCAGCGCGCAGCCGGACGATGCTTCGCATCGCCTAGGCTGCACCGCGTCCGGGACACGAGCGTCGTGCTGAACTCCGCCCATCTTTATCTTGCACTGCGGCAAAAACTTGCACACTCGGAATTGCCGGCAATTTCTGAGGTAGCCAGCCATGTCTTCCCAGATAGTGTCTTCCCAGACCATGTCTCCCGAGATCGAGGTCCGGTTCAACCGTACCGATGAAGCGCTGGCGCTGGCGCTGGAGGAAGATGCGCGGCTGCGGACCGATATCCGTCTGCTGGGGCGTATTCTGGGCGATACCGTCCGCGACCAGGAAGGCGCTGACGTGTTCGATCTGGTCGAACGCATCCGGCAGACCTCGATCCGGTTCCACCGGGATGAAGACAAGCTGGCGCGGCGGGAGCTCGAAACCATCCTCGACAGCATGTCGACCAGCGACACCGTGCGGATCGTCCGCGCCTTCAGCTATTTTTCGCATCTTGCGAACATCGCCGAGGATCAGAACAACATCCGCCAGATGCGCGGCCGGGGGCCCGCCGGGCCGCGGCCCAGCCTGCTGACGCAGACGTTGTCACATGCAAAGGCGGCCGGTATCGGCGCCGCCGAGCTGCGCCGTTTCTTCAGGGATGCCCAGGTCAGCCCGGTATTGACCGCGCACCCCACCGAAGTCCGCCGCAAGAGCACGATCGACCGCGAGATGGAGATCGCCACGCTGCTCGATCGCCGCGAGCGGGTGCAGCTCACGCCGGAAGAAATCGCGGCCAGCGACGAGCAGTTGCGTCGCGCCGTGCTGACGCTGTGGCAGACCAACCTGCTGCGCCGGACCAAGCTGACCGTGCTGGATGAGGTCGCCAACGGCCTGTCATTCTACGACTATACGTTCCTGCATGAGGTGCCGCGGCTGCATTGCGCGCTGGAAGACCGGCTCAATCAGGAGGAGGGCGGCACGCCCGGCGAGCTGGCCTCGTTCCTGATCATGGGAAGCTGGATCGGCGGCGATCGCGACGGCAACCCGTTTGTCACGGCCGACGTGATGCGCGGCACGCTGCGCCTGCAGTCGAGCCGGGTGATGAACTTCTACCTGGAGGAGTTGCACGTTCTCGGCTCGGAACTGTCGCTGGCGGCGCATCTTGCCGATGTCTCCGACGAATTGCGCGCGCTGGCCGGACGCTCGCCGGACACCTCGCCGCATCGGAGCGGCGAACCGTATCGCCTCGCGGTGTCAGGCATCTATGCCCGCCTGACGGCGACCGCGCTGCGGCTGGAGGTTGAAACCACCCGCCGGCCGGTCGGCGAGGCCGCTCCCTATGGAAGCGTGAAGGAATTCAAGGCCGATCTCGACGTGCTCAACCGCTCGCTGATCGCGAATAATTCAGGCGTTATTGCGCGCGGACGGTTGCGGTTGTTACGGCGCGCCGTGGATTGTTTCGGCTTCCATCTCGCCCGGCTCGATATCCGGCAGAATTCCGCGGTGCATGAACGCACGGTGGCGGAACTGCTCGATGCCGCTACCCCCGGCACGTCCTACCTCGCGCTCGGCGAAGAGGCGCGCGTCGCGCTATTGGCGGGCGAATTGCGCAACCCGCGACCGCTGGCGTCGTCCTTTGTCAAATACAGCGAGGAGACGCTGGGCGAACTCGCGGTGTTTCACGCGGCTGCCGAAGCGCACGCCAGATTCGGCGCAGACGTGATCTCCCAGTGCATCATCTCCATGTGCAAGGGCATGTCCGACATGCTGGAGGTGGCGCTGTTGCTGAAGGAGGTCGGCCTCGTCAACCCCTCCGGCCGCAGTGCGATCAACATCGTGCCGCTGTTCGAGACCATCGAAGATTTGCAGGCGTCATCCCGCATCATGGACCGGATGCTGGCGCTGCACGATTACCGTAGGCTGGTCGACAGCCGTGGCGGCGTCCAGGAAGTGATGCTCGGTTATTCCGACAGCAACAAGGATGGCGGCTTCGTCACCTCGGGCTGGGAGCTCTACAAGGCCGAGATCGAACTGGTCGACGTGTTCGAGCGCCACCACGTGCGCCTGCGGCTGTTTCATGGCCGTGGCGGATCGGTCGGCCGCGGCGGCGGGCCGAGCTATGACGCCATCATCGCGCAGCCCGGCGGCGCCGTGAACGGTCAGATCCGCATCACCGAGCAGGGCGAGATCATCTCGAGCAAATATTCCAACCCGGAAGTTGGCCGCAGCAATCTGGAAATCCTCGCCGCGGCGACGCTGGAGGCGAGCCTGCTGCATCCGCGGCAGAGCGCGCCGCGCAAGGAATATCTGACCGCGATGGAGCAGCTCTCCGCGCTGGCCTTCAAGGCCTATCGCGGGCTGGTCTACGAGACCGACGGCTTTGCCGATTATTTCTGGGGCTCGACTGTCATCACCGAAATCTCGACGCTGAACATCGGCAGCCGTCCGGCGTCGCGCAAGAAGACCCGTGAGATCGAGGACCTTCGTGCGATTCCCTGGGTGTTCAGTTGGGCGCAATGCCGGCTGATGCTGCCGGGCTGGTACGGTTTCGGTTCGGCGGTCGAGGAGTGGATTGCGGAACATCCGGAGCAGGGCATGCCGTTCCTGCAGGAGCTCTACCGCGAATGGCCGTTCTTCCGCACGCTGCTGTCGAACATGGATATGGTGCTGGCCAAGAGCTCGATCGCGATCGCCTCGCGCTATGCCGAGCTGGTGCCCGACGTGAAATTGCGCGAGAGCATTTTTGGGCGCATCCGGCGCGAATGGCATTCATCGATCGAGAACCTGCTCGACATCATGGGGCATGAACGGCTGCTACAAGGCAACCCGCTGCTGGAACGCTCGATCCGCAACCGCTTCCCCTATCTCGATCCGCTCAACCACGTGCAGGTGGAATTGCTGAAGGAGCATCGCGCACAGAACCCGGACGAGCAGGTGCTGCGCGGGATTCAGCTCACGATCAATGGGATCTCGGCGGGGCTAAGGAACAGCGGGTGAGGGGTGTAGCGTCGGCGCGGCAAGCTCAACTCGTCATGGCCGGGCTTGACCCGGCCATCCACGACTTGCCGACCGCGACGAAAGACGTGGATGGCCGGGACGAGCCCGGCCATGACGTGGATAGAACCACCTTGGGGTTGGTCACGGCTTCATCGCCCCTGCGCACTCGTGTAAACCGCATAGAGCGATGACGAGCCGCAGATATAAAGCCTGTTTCGCTGCTGGCCGCCGAAGCACAAATTGGCGACAGTTTCCGGGATGTGGATCTTGCCGAGCAGGTCGCCGTCCGCCGTGTAGCAGCGCACGCCGTCCTCATTCGGATCGCCCCAACCCACGGAGCACCAAAGACGCCCGGCGGTGTCGCAGCGCAGCCCGTCGGTAATGCTGGGCTTGGGCATGTCCGCAAAGACCTTGCTGTTCGAAAGCTTTCCGGCCCCGAGATCCACGTCGAACACGCGGATATGCGACGGGTTGTCTGGCCCGTCGGTGAAGCCGGTATCGCAGATATAGAGCTTCTTCTCGTCAGGCGAGAAGCAAAGGCCGTTCGGCTGCACGAAGTCATCGACCACCATCTTGATGTCGCCGGATTTCGGATCCACCCGGTAGACGTTTTTCTTGTCCTGCTCGGGATCGGCCTTGATGCCCTCGTAGTAGCCGCCGATACCGTAGGCTGGGTCGCAGAACCAGATCGAACCGTCGGCCGCGACGACCGCGTCGTTCGGCGAGTTCAGCTTCTTGCCATTGTACTTGTCGGCGATGATCGTGATCGAGCCGTCGAGTTCGGTCCGGGTGACCCGTCGGCCGCTATGTTCGCAAGTGATCAGGCGCCCTTCGCGGTCGATGGTGTTGCCGTTCGAGTTCATCGACGGCTGGCGGTAGACGCTGAGATGGCCGTCGTCCTCCGTGAAGCGCATGATGCGGTTGTTTGGAATGTCGGAGAACAGGACGTAGCGCCCGGCTGCGAAGTAAACCGGGCCTTCGGCCCAGCGGAATCCGGTTGCGACGCGCTCGACGGCCATGGTGCCTGCAAAGGCTGGAAAACCCGTGGGCCCGAACGAAACCTTCGGCTTCTTCATCGACTCCAGGCGAGAATCCGGATAGCGGGCGCCGGGAAGCGGGCCGAGCGGCAGGGTTGCGTTGCCGTGGTTGGTGCGCCGGTCTGGCCGAGCGGCGCCACGGAGGCGGCAGAAGCCGTCTTTATTGTGACGGCGGAGGCGGCAAGCGCCGCCGCGCCCGTCAATATCTTGCGGCGGTCGAAACCGCCGCCTTGTTGCTGGGAATCGGAAAGGGTCAGCGAGGTTGTCATGATTTCCTCCCGTTTTTTGTTGGGAGGAAAAACATCAGCCCGCATTCCGGCATAAAGCGGGCGGGCTGTGGTGAAACAGTTGGAGATAGAAGAATCGTCGTCCCTGCTAAAAGCAGGGACGACCATGTGGAGCTTCCTCAGATCGGATCCCAGGGGAAAATGTCCGCAGAGCGGTCGAGCTTGTAGAACGATCCCGCAAGCGCCGGCATGCCGTGCTCGGCGATGGTCTGCGGCGTCCAGCCTTCGCTCCGCTGCACCGAGCGCAACGGACGATTCTGGCTGAACAGGAAGATCTCGTTCATGCGCACCCCAAAATCTGTCCGGTCACGTCCTTGGCGGCGTCGCTGAGCAGATAGGCGCAGATCGGCGCGATCTTCTCCGGTCCCATCTGCTGGATTTTCGCCACGCGCGCCTTCTCCGCCTCGGTCTCGGTCGGAATGGTGCCGATCATGCGGGTCCAGGCGAATGGCGAGACGCAGTTCGAGCGCACGTTGAAGCGGCCCATGTCGAGCGCGATCGACTTCGACAGGCCGACGATGCCGAGCTTGGCGGCGGCGTAGTTGGCCTGGCCGAAATTGCCGATCAGGCCCGAGGTCGAGGTGAAGTGCACGAAGGAGCCGCTCTCCTGTTCGCGGAACAGCCGCGCCGCGGCGTGAGAGACGTAGAACGAGCCCATCAGGTGCACCTTGATGACGGCTTCGAACGCCTCCACGCTCATTTTGTGGAAGATCATGTCGCGCAAAATGCCGGCATTGTTGACGACGCCGTCGAGCCGGCCGAAATGATCGGTCGCGGTCTTGACGATCTTGCTGGCGGGGATCGCTTCCGCCACCGACTCGAAGTTGGCGACTGCAGTGCCGCCGCGCTTCTTGATCTCCTCGACCACTTCCTCAGCGGGCGCAGCACTCGAACCGGCGCCATCAGCGGCAACGCCGGGATCGTTGACCACGACTTTTGCGCCCTCGGCGGCGCAGAGCAGCGCGATTTCACGGCCGATACCGCGGCCTGCGCCGGTGACGATGATGACCTTGTCTTGCAGTGATTTTGCCATTGTTCCTGTCCTTCTTTCCGCGGCCGAAGCAGAATTCCACTCGTCATGCGCGGGCTTCACCCGCGCATCCATCCTTCTTCAGAAGAAGATGGATTGCCGGGTCAAGCCCGGCAATGACAGATTGAGCGCTGCGCTCGGGCCAGCCATTTCTAGCGTTCGTTCGTAAAGATGATCGTGCCACTTGCCGCGAACATGCCGCCGACGCCGTGGCAGACCGAGATCTTCGCGTCCTTGACCTGCGCGGGCGCGATGCCGCGCATTTGCCGCACGCTCTCCTGCAGCGCGTACATGCCGTACATGCCGGAATGCATGTAGCTCAGGCCGCCGCCATTGGTGTTGAGCGGCAGCTTGCCGCCGGGGCGGGTATTGCCGTCGGCGATGAACTTGCCGGTCTCTTCGTGCGGCATGAAGCCGAGATCGCCGAGGCCAAAAAGCGGCAGATGCGCAAAGGCGTCGTAGATCATCAGATGGTCGACATCCTTGTGGGCGATGCCGGCTTCGCGGAACGCGGTGGGGCCTGCGACCTTGAAGGCGCGCGAGGAGTTGAACGTCTCCATCTGGCTGACCATCGGCGTTTCCACGCTCTCGCCGGTGCCGAGGATATAAACCGGCTTGTTCGGAAAGTCCCTGGCGCGATCGGCGGAAGTGAGGATCAGCGCGCCGCCGCCGTCGGTGACGAGGCAGCATTGCAGGATGCGGAATGGATAGGCGATCATCTTCGAGTTCAGGACGTCCTCGACCGTGATCGGCGCCTTCATGGTCGCGCGCGGATTCTTCGCGGCCCATTCCCGCTGCGCCACGGCGACCATGGCGATCTGCTCATGGGTGATGCCGTAGGTCTTCATGTAGCGCAGCACGGGGATCGGGAACATGCTGGGCGGGCCGTAGACGCCAAACGGCGACTCGAACTGGCCGTTGAGGCTGTCAGGCGGCGTCGAGCGCGGCAGTTTGCCGATCATCGACTTGCCGCTTTCGGCGTGGGTGATCAGCACGGTCTTGCAGAGACCGGCCTCGATCGCGGCCGCCGCATGGCGAACATGCAGCATGAACGAGCAACCGCCGACGGAGGTGCCGTCGACCCAGGTCGGCGTGATGCCGAGATAGTGGGCGATCTGCTGCGGGGTTTCCACCGCGGTGGCGATGCCGTCGATGTCGGAAAGTTTCAGCCCGGCATCGGCGATAGCGTTGAGCGCCGCATCCGCATGGAGCTGGATCTGCGACATGTTCGGGATGACGCCGAGCTCGGTGGTCTCGGCTGCGCCGACGACGGCGACTGCATTTTTGCGCATGGTGCCTAGCCCTTCGCCGGACGGAACAAAGGAAGGGTGATCTTGTCGTCGAGCTTCTCGAATGCGACTTCGAGCTTCATGTCGAGTTCGAGCGCCTCCGGCGTTTGCGGGCAGTCGATGATGTTACTCATCATGCGCGGGCCTTCGTCGAGTTCGACGACGGCAATCGCGTAAGGCGGGGTGAAGCCGGGCGCCGCCGGGCGGTGGTTGATGACATAGCTGTAGAGCGTGCCTTTGCCGCTGGCCTTGAACACGCTCACCTTCCGCGAGGCGCAGGAGGGGCAGAACGGACGCGGCGGGAAATAGACATTGGCGCAGGCATCGCAACGCTGCAGGCGCAACTCTCCGGCCTGCGTTCCATCCCAGAAATGTTGTGTTTCAGGCGTGGGTTTTGGTTTTGCGCGCGCAGGCTCCGCCATATCGGCTATTCTCCTTGAGAGTACGGGCGTCCACCCGCTTGTTGCGATCTTGATGCGACATTGACCGTTTCCCGTCAACGGTCCCAGCAGCGGTGCTGTCGCATGGCCGCATTCCCTGCGCGTGAGAGCGCTTGTATGCCAGCCCGTCATCGGAGATAGTCCGCGCCACGGTAAATCGCACAGGAAGTAATCAAGAACACCATGCCGAACCATCCGACACTCGCCAGCCTTGCCGCCGACCTCGACACTGGGCGCACCACCGCGCGCAAACTGGTCGAGGAATGTCTTGCAAGGATTGCCGATCCCGCCGGCGAGGGCGCACGAACCTTTATTCATGTCGACAAGGATGCGGCCATTGGCGCCGCCGACGCGATGGATCAGCTGCGTCAAGCGCGCGCCGCGCCATCGCCCTATGCCGGCGTTCCCGTATCGATCAAGGATCTCTACGACATCAAGGGGCAGGTGACCCGCGCAGGCTCCCGCGCGCTGGAGGATTCGGCGCCGGCTGAGGCCGATGCGCCTGTCGTGGCGCGGCTGCGCCGGGCCGGCTTCATCGTGATCGGCCGCACCAACATGACCGAGTTTGCCTATTCGGGCATCGGCATCAATCCGCATTACGGCACGCCGAAAAGCGTCTTCAATCGCAGCGTCGGCCATGTGCCCGGCGGCTCGTCCTCGGGCGCCGCAGTGTCGGTCGCCGATCGCATGGCCCATGGCGCCCTCGGTACCGACACCGGCGGCTCCTGCCGGATTCCGGCGGCCTATAACGGCATCGTCGGCTACAAGCCGACGCAGGCCCGTGTGCCGCTCGACGGCGGTGTGCCGCTGTCGTTCTCGCTCGACAGCTTTGGTCCGCTGGCGCGCACGGTCGACTGCTGTGCGGTGCTCGACGCCGTGCTCGCGGATGAGGCCGTGCAGCCATTGCAGCAGCGCCCGATCAAGGGCATGCGGCTGGCGGTGCCGACCACGATCGCACTCGACGATCTCGACGACGAGGTCGCGAAGACATTCGAGCGTGCGTTGGCGACGTTGTCGCGGCAGGGCGCGTCGATCGAGCGGATCGAGGTGCCGGAATTTCACGATGTCGGCGTCATGAACAGCAAGGGAGGTTTTGCCGCCGCCGAGAGCTACGCCTGGCACCGTTACCTGCTCACCAGCAAAGGCGACGTCTACGATCCTCGCGTCCGCGTCCGCATCCAGCGCGGCGAAGGCATCAGCGCGGCGGACTATATCGACATCCTCAAGGCGCGCCGTTCGTTCATTGCGCGAACGGAACAGCGCATTGCGCCCTATGACGCGCTGGTGCTGCCGACCACCGCCAATACGCCGCCTGTCATTGCCGATCTCGCCGACGACCAGGCCTTCGCCACGCAGAATTTGCGCTCCTTGCGCAATTGCACGCTGATCAACATGCTCGACGGCTGCGCGATCTCGCTGCCGGCGCATCGCGAAGGCGAGGTGCCGGTCGGGCTGATGCTGGCCGCCGCGGGCGGGTCGGACCGCCGCATCTTTGAACTCGCCGCCGGAATGGAGGACATCATCCGTGTTTGATCTGACCTTCAACGTCGACGACAAGGGTATGTTGACGCCGCTGACGCTTGCGATCGAGCAGGCCGTCATCGCCGGCTGGACCGGCCGCGATCCGGTGGCGCGCGACAAGCACATCGCCGAACTCGAAGCGATCGGCATCGCGCGGCCGGCGTCGACGCCGATCTACTACCGTTGTTCGGCGCGGCGGATCACGCAGGCCGACCGCATCGAGGTCTCGGGCGGCGATTCCAGCGGCGAGGTCGAGTTCGTGCTGATCGGCTGGCAGGGCCGCATCTTCGTCGGCTGTGGCTCCGACCATACCGACCGCAAGGTGGAGAGCTACAGCGTCACGGTCTCCAAACAGATGTGCGACAAGCCGGTTGCTTCGGTACTGTGGGAGCTGGAGGAGGTCATCGCGCATTGGGACCAGATGATCCTGCGTTCCTGGGCCGTCATCGACGGCGCGCGGGTGCTATATCAGGAGGGCACGCTGGACGCCATGCTGCCGGTGAAAGATCTCATCGACCGTGGCTTCGGGGCCAAGGGCCTGCCCGACGGCTGCGCCATGTTCGGCGGCACGTTTGCGGCCAAGGGCGGCATCCGCCCGGCTGATCGCTTCGAGTTCGAGCTGGAAGATCCCGTGCTGAAGCGCAAGATCAGTCACGGGTATGATGTGATCGCGATGCCGGTGTTGGGCTGATCTGTCGTCCCGGCCTTGAGCCGGGACCCATAACCACCGTTATTCGTTGTTGTGGTGAGCTGGAGCCATAGCTCGTCGGACCGCGACGACCTGTGGTTATGGGTCCCTGCGTTCGCAGGGACGACAGCCGATAGTCCGGAAATCGGGTGGCACGCATCGGCTTCATCTGCGAGACTGCCCGCCATGGGAGCAACCGCAAGAAATATCGACCGTTCCGCATCCTCCGACATCGCCGCCCGCGTCGATGCCATCGACTGGGCGAAGGCGACCGCCGAGCTCGACGCGCAGGGCTGCGCCGTCCTGAAGGGATTGCTTTCGCCGGACGAATGTGCCGAGTTGGCCGCGCTCTATCCGGATGACAAGCATTTCCGCAGCAAGATCGTGATGGGACGCCATGGCTTCGGCCGTGGCGAATACAAGTATTTCGCCTATCCGCTGCCCGACCTGATTGCGCAATTGCGGCTCGCGCTCTATGCGCGGCTCTGCGGCACAGCCAATCGCTGGAATGAGACGATGAGGATCGATATCCGCTATCCCGACCGGCACGAGGCGTTTCTGAAACGCTGCCACGATGCCGGGCAGACGCGGCCGACGCCGCTGCTGCTGCAATATGGCGAGGGGACTACAATTGCCTGCATCAGGACCTCTATGGCGAACACGTGTTTCCGCTGCAGGTGGCGATCCTGCTGTCGGAACCGGGGCGCGATTTCGAAGGTGGCGAGTTCGTGCTGACGGAGCAACGGCCACGGATGCAGTCGCGGCCCGAGGTGGTTCCGCTGGCGCAGGGCGACGCGGTGGCGTTTGCTGTGCATCACCGGCCGGTACAGGGGACGCGCGGGCCCTATCGCGTTAATCTGCGCCACGGCGTCAGCCGGATCCGCTCTGGCCACCGCCATACCGTCGGCGTGATCTTTCACGACGCCAAATGAGTGCGGGCTAAGTTGACTGCGGATTTGTTCGAGACCGTTCCGGACGTGCGCCCGTCGCGCGAAGCGATGGCGGAGGGCGCCGTGTTGCTGCGCGGATTCGCCAAGCCATTTGAAGACGATGTGATCGCGGCCCTGCGCGAGATCGTTACGCAATCGCCGTTTCGGCGCATGTTCACGCCCGGCGGTCACCAGATGTCGGTTGCGATGACCAATTGCGGCAGCGCCGGCTGGGTCACGGATCACAGCGGTTATCGCTATGACGGCATCGATCCCCATTCCGGCCAGCCCTGGCCGACGATGCCGACAGTGTTTTGTCAGTTGGCGGTACAGGCGGCGATCGCTGGCGGCTTCGATGGCTTTGCGCCGGACGCCTGCCTGATCAACCGCTACGAGCCGGGCGCGCGGATGTCGCTGCATCAGGACAAGGACGAGCAGGATTTTGCCGCGCCGATCGTATCGGTGTCGCTGGGCCTGCCCGCGATCTTCCTGTTCGGCGGCCTGAAGCGCGCCGACAAGCCGCGCCGCTACCGGCTGGAGCATGGCGACGTCGTGGTCTGGGGCGGGCCGTCGCGGCTGTTCTTTCACGGCGTGGCTCCGCTCGCCGACGGCGAACATGCGCTGATGGGCCGCCAGCGCATCAACCTGACTTTCCGCAAGGCGCGGTGATACGTGTCCCGGACGCGGTGCAGCGCGCTTTGCGCTGCTCCGCAGAGCCGGGACCCATACTGCCGCCGCGATGGGCCCCGGCTTAGCAGCGCACCTTAGGAGTCGCGCGAAGCGCGATCCCGAACGCGCTGCGCAGCATCCGGGGCACGAGATGGCTCATACTGCTTTTCACTGAAGCACCCCTTGTCTATGCTTCCCTACCCGGGGGCTGACATGACCACATCAGAGGTAACGTCTGAAACCAACACCAGCGCCAGCAGTACCGGCGTCTATCTTGCCGTGCTGCAGCTGGTCTTCACGCTGGGCTGGACCACTTACGTCATCTATCTGCCAAAGCTGTGCGCCGAGGTCGGGATCGCGCCATCAGCCGTGATCCTGATCCTGATGCTGGATCAGGCGATCTTCACCATCACCGACACCGCGATGGGAATTGCCGCCGACAGGATCGCGCCGTTCGTCGGCAAGCTCGGCGTGTTCGTCGGCGTCCTGACCGCAATCTCCTGCGCGGCCTTTGTCGCGCTGCCGTTCGTGGCGGGCACGGGGCCGGGTGCGCAGGTCTGGTTCATCGGACTGATCCTGATCTGGGTCGTGACGTCATCGGCGTTGCGCGCGCCGCCGCTGACATTGCTGGGCAAATACGGCGCGCGGCCGGCGATCCCGTTTCTGTCGGCGCTGGCAATGCTCGGCTACGGTCTGGCGGGGGCGGTATCGCCCTATCTCGGCGTGGTGCTGCGCAATCACGACCCGCGGCTACCTTTCGTGATCTCGGGCGTGGTGCTGCTGCTCACCACGCTTGCCTTGTCGAAGGTCGAGCGCAACCTGGCGCAGGCGCCTCGCGTCGCGAAAGAACCCGTGCCAGCCAAATCGCTCGGCCAGGTGCCGATGTTCTTCATCGTCTCGATGGTCATTCTGTCGCTCGGCTATCAGCTGCATTTTTCCATCAACAGCACGCCGTTGTTCCTGCGCTTTGCCAAGCCGGATGAGCTGCAATGGCTGATGCCGGTGTTCTGGATCGGCTTCAACATCGCGATGTTTCCGGCGAGCGTCGTGGTCAAGCATCGCGGCGGGCTGATCGTGATGGGGGCCGCCGGCCTGCTCGGGGCGCTGGCGGTGCTGGGCGCGGAAATGGCTGGCAATCTCAACATGCTGATCGCGGCGCAGTTCATTGCCGGTGCGGCATGGGGCTGCATGCTGATGGCCGCGGTCTCGGCCGCGCTGGCGATCGGCGAGACCGGAGCTGAGGGCAAGGTCGTCGGGCTGGTGTTCTCCGCGCTGGCGCTCGCGACCTTTGCACGGATGGCGGCGGTCGCCGGCGGTCTTCAGAAGCTGCCGGAATACGCGCCGCTGTTGCACTGGGCGCCGGTGGCATGCTGGTCGGTCGCCGGCGCCGGCCTGCTGGTGATTGCGGCCTCGCGGCTGCAGCGGAGTTTGGCGAGGCAGGTTTAGATATTCTTCGCCGGATGAATGAACGCCCACGGGCTCACTTCCGAATCCGTCGGCACCTCCACCGAGATCAGATACGGTCCGCCATCGGCCAGCGCCTTTTCCAGCGCGGGGCGGAAATGATCCGGCGAAGTCACGCGCGTGGCCTCCACACCGAAGGATTCCGCCAGCTTGACGAAATCCGGATTGACCAGGTCCGACGCCACCACACGTTCGTCAAAATGCTGGCGCTGGTCGCGGCGCACATTGCCGTAGGCATTGTTGTTGAACACCAGCGTCACCACGCCGATCTTGAACTGCACGGCCGTCGACAGTTCCTGCACGCCGAACATGAAGCCGCCATCGCCTGTGATCGCGACCACCGGCCGGTTCGGATTGGCGACCTTGGCGCCGAGGGCGGTGGGAAGCCCGAGCCGAGCGTGCCCTGATAGCCTGAAGTAATGAAGGTGCGCGGCTCATAGACGGGAAAGCCGTACCAGGAGGCGAAACCGACCTGCGACAGCTCGTCGGTGACGATGGCGTTTGAAGGCAGCACCTCGCGCAGGATGTTCAGATAGGCCATCTGCGGCTGAACCTTCTGGATCTCCTGCTGCGCCGCGGCCGTGGCCTCGCGGATTTCGGCGCGCCGGCCGCTGGTCTTGCTGTAGCCGGACTTCTTCACGGCCGCCACCAGATCGGCGGTGCCTGCCTTGGCGTCCGCGACGATGGCAGCGTCGGACGCAACCCGGCGCATTTCGACGGGATCGATATCGATGCGAACGGATTTCAAACCTTTCGGCTGGTACGGCCAGCGGAAACCGGAGGTCGGCAGCTCCATGCGGGTGCCGATCCCGATGATCAGATCGGTGGTCGGCCACAGCTTGTAGGCCGCCGCCATGGTCAGCCCGAGCTCGTGCGCATTGGAGACGATGCCGCGGCCGCTGCGGAATGCCACCACGGGCGCGTCGATCATCTCGGCCAGTTCGAGGATTTCCTCAGCGGCATCGATCGCCCCGCTGCCGACAAAGATCATTGGCCGCTTCGCGTCCTTGATCAGCGCCGCCGCAGCCTTGATGCGGTCGGGGTCGGGCTGCGGTGCGGGGAGGGTATCGAACACCCGGGAAGGGCCGACCTGCGCGCGCTGGGTGAATACATCCCACGGCATTTCCAGCGATACCGGACCGCGGCGCCCCGATAGCATTTCCTGAAACGCACGCGACACCATGGCCGGCGCGACGTCGGGATATTCGATGCGCTCGGCCCATTTGACGAAAGTCCGCAGCGTCGCAAGCTGATCCGGCATCTCGTGCAGATGGCCGCGGCCCTTGCCGAGAAAGGACGTCGGCACCTGGCCAGTCAAGCACAGCACCGGCTCGTTGCAGCCGAATGCGGTCAACAGCGCCGCGCCCGCATTGAGCACGCCGGGGCCGGGCACCACGCTGAACACGCCGGGCCGCCCCGACGACCGCGCATAGCCGAAGGCCATATAGCCGCAGGCCTGCTCGTGCCGCGCGCCGATCACCTTCAACTGCGCCTGATGAAAGGCGTCGAACAGGCCGTAGATTGCGCGCCGGGCAGGCCGAACACGGTATCGACGCCATGCGCGACGAGGCCATTGACGATTGCTTCGCCGCCGGAAGTTGATTTCATCGCTCTGTCCACTCGCTTGCAGGATCTGTCAGGCTTCGTCGGCCACGCCGTTCTTCAGCACTCCGACACCTTCGGCTTCGACCTCGATGATGTCGCCTGGCTTGAGGTAGCGCGGCGGATCGAACCGCGCGCCGGCGCCGGTCGGCGTGCCCGTCACGATGACGTCGCCGGGCACCAGCGTGGTGAAGGTCGAGAGATAGTTGATGAGGTATCGGAAGCCGAAGATCAATCGGCCGGTGCGGTCGTCCTGCCGCGTCTCGCCGTTGACCCGCGTGGTCAGGCGGATGTCCGCGATCTGGCTCTCATCGGTGTAGGGCACCAGCCACGGGCCGAGGCTGCCGGTGGAATCGAAATTCTTGCCTTGGGTGACATTGAATTTGGCGTGGCGCACCCAATCGCGGATGGTGCCCTCGTTGCAGAGCGTGACGGCAGCGATGTGGTCCAGCGCATCGCTCTCCTTGATGTGGCGGCCGGCCTTGCCGATGATCAGCACCAGCTCGCCCTCGTAATCGAGCTGCGCCGAGGCGCGCGGGCGAACCAGCGGCGTGTTGTGGCCGACAAAGGAGCGCGGCGTCCGCATGAACATGCTCGGATATTTCGGCGCGTCCTGGCCGTCCTTGTATTCGGCGTTGCGGTCCGGGTAGTTGACGCCGATGCAGATGATCTTTTCCGGCGAGGGACCGGCGGCCGCCATGTAATCGCATCGAGCGCATGGTCCGGTGCGCGCTTCGCGGCGTCCTCGGCGAGTTTCATCAGCGCGCCATCAGCGATGGCTTCGCGCAGCGTCGGATATTCCTTGGCGAAACGCGCGGAGAGATCGACGATGCCGGCATCGGTCACGGCGCCGTATTTCTGCACGCCGTTGAGGGTGAACGTGGCGAGGCGGGAAGGGGCCATCTGCTATCCGATCAATCCGCAATCGTGACGTCGGCGACGAAGGCCGGTTCGCGCACGGCCTGTCCGACGAAGGGCGAGCCTTCCTCGAACCAGGAGCGCGGCGCGGGCGCGCCCCATAGCGTCTGGCGGCGCGGGTCCTTCAGCGACCAGCGCAGCGGCTCGTGGTCGTGGTCGCCGGTGAAGTAGTCGCTGGTGTAGAGTTCGAGGCGGTGGCCGTCCGGATCCCGGACATACAGAAAGAACGCGTTCGAGATGCCGTGACGGCCCGGACCACGCTCGATGTTCTTGAGGTAGCCGCTGGACGCCATCACGTCGCACAGATGCAGGATGTTCATCGCCGTCGGCGTCCAATAGGCCATGTGGTGCAGGCGGGGGCCGCGGCCATTGGTTATGGCGAAGTCATGGACATTGCCCTTGCGGTGCATCCAGGCCGCGGCGATGCGTCCGTTCGGCCCGTCTTCCTCGCCATATTCAGTCAGGCGGAAGCCGAGCCGGGCGTAGAAGTCGACGGTGTCCTGCACTTCAGGTGCGAACACGTTGAAATGGTCGAGCCGCTGCGGATGGCAGCCCTTGTAGAGGTCATAGCGCCGCAGCAAATGCGGGCGCTTTTCCATCGTCGCGTAAAGTTCGAGCTGGAAGCCGGCGGGATCGGTGAATTGCAGCGTGCGGCCCTGGAACGGCTGCTCGACGAAGCCGTAGGTAATGCCGTTCTCGGAAAAGAAACTGGCCGCCTTGTCGAGATCGCCGTCATTGCCGACCCTGAAGCCGAGCCGGCTGCAGGCGGCCGTCGGCGCTTTCCTCAGGACCAGCGAATGATGCTGATGCTCCTCGCTGCCGCGCAGGTAGACCGCCTTGTCGTCGCTATCCTCGACATGCAGGCCGACGGTGGTCTCGTAGAACGCGCGGCTCTTGTCCAGGTCCGTGACGTCGAGCACGGCGTGGCTGCAGCGGATGATGTTGAACGGCGGATCGAAGGTGTGTGTCGGAACGGGCATTTTGTCTATCCAGTCCTAAATGGTTGATCCTCATGGTGAGGAGAGGAGGCGCGTAAGCGCCGTCTCGAACCATGTGGCCCGTGGCCCATCCTTCGAGACGCGGGCTTGCGCCCGCTCCTCAGGATGAGGGCAGGCCCAGCTTCTGAATCTTGTGCGTCCCGCGCGCCAGCGAGACGTGTTTGGTCTCCATGTAGAAGTCGAACGAGTAGTCGCCGCCATCGCGGCCGATACCTGAGGCCTTCATGCCGCCGAACGGCGTCGGCAGATGGCGGACGTTTTCGGAGTTGAGCCAGATCATGCCGGCCTCCAGCGCATCGGCGACGCGAAGCGCGCGGCCCATGTCGCCGGTCCAGACATAGCCGGTCAGGCCGTATTGGACGCCGTTGGCGATCTCGATGGCATCCTTTTCGTCCTTGAAGGGGATCACGGTCAGGAACGGACCGAACACTTCCTCCTGCGCCACCCGCATTTTTGAATGCGCGCCGGTGACCAGCGTCGGCTGCACGTAATGGCCGCCGCCGGGGCCGTCATGCGGCCTTCCGCCCACCGCGATGGTGGCGCCGTCCTTCTTCGCGACCTCGAAATAGCTGCAGACTTTGGCGAGATGCCGCTCATGGATCAGCGGCCCGATTTCGGTGGTGGGATCGAGGGGTGGCCGACCTTCAAGGCCTTCACCCGCGCCGTGAGCTTCTCGATGAATTTTGCGGCGATGCCCTCTTGAACCAAAAGCCGGCTCGACGAGGTGCAGCGCTCGCCATTGAGCGAGTAGATCATAAAGACAACCGCATCCAGCGCACGGTCGAGGTCGGCGTCGTCGAACACGATCACAGGGTTCTTGCCGCCGAGCTCAAAATGGACGCGCTTCAGGGTGGGGCGCCCTGCGCCATGATCGCGGACCCCGTCGAGCTCTCGCCGACAAAGCCGATCGCCTTGATCGCGGGATGCTCGGTCAGCGCCTTGCCGGCTTCCTCGCCCATGCCGTGCACGGTGTTGAGCACGCCGTCGGGCAGGCCGGCCTGTTTCGCAAGCTTTGACAGGAGGTCCGCCGTTACCGGCGACCATTCCGCCGGCTTGTGCACGACGGTGCAGCCGGCGGCCAGGGCAGGGGCGATCTTCCACGTCGACAGCATGAACGGGGTGTTCCACGGCGTGATAACGCCGACCGGGCCGATCGGCACCCGGGTCGAGATGTTCCAGTGCTCCTCGCTCGGCGTGTTGAGCCCGTCCCGGGCCTCGGCGCATTTGTCGGCAAAGAAGCGGAAATTCTCCGCCGCCCGGATTGCGGCCTTGGCCATGAAGCGGTGCGCTTGGCCGGTGTCGATGCATTCCAGCACCGCGATGTCGTCGGCGTGGTCCTCGATCGTATCAGCCACGCGATGCAGCAATTTCTTCCGCGCTGCCGCCGGCATGTCGCGCCAGGATTTGAAGGCGCGGGTCGCGGCGGTTGCGGCGC
This sequence comes from Bradyrhizobium sp. RDT10, assembly GCA_044772375.2. Taxonomy (GTDB): domain Bacteria; phylum Pseudomonadota; class Alphaproteobacteria; order Rhizobiales; family Xanthobacteraceae; genus Bradyrhizobium. The sequence goes on along the minus strand of CP187939.1, from coordinate 4,316,000 downwards.
GGTCGATGTCTTCGGCATTGCCGCGGGCGACTGATGCCAGCACCGTGCCATCGACCGGAGACTTCGTCTCAAACGTCTGGCCCGAAGTCGACGGCACCGTCTTGCCGTCGATCATGTGCCCGATGCCGTCGCTCTTCAATTTGGCGAGCAGGGGCGCTGCGCGGTCGCGGTTGGCCTGAAACACGTCCTTCGGTGTCGCCTTATCCATTGATAGCCTCCACCTTCAGAGCCTCGTGGATGTTGTTGCGTTTCCAGCTGGTTTCCTTGTCGTTGATCTGCATGTCGAACGACAGCGCGAACTTTTCGTCCGCGAACACCGGGTCGAGATAGGCCGACAAGGCCTTGAAAATATGTTCGCCCGCCTTCTTGCGGGTGACGAGGTCGCGGCCCTCGCCAAGGCGGAGCATCATGTCGAGGAAGCCGTAATTCTGGCGGCCGTCGGCAATCGCGTAATGCTCGCATTTGATAGCGCGGACGCGAATACCTCCGAGCGGGAAGATGCCGGTCTCGACCGCAGCCTTGCGAACCAGTTCCACGACTGCGCCGATGTCGACGCGTCCGTCGAGATTGCCTGAATATTCAATCGTGAAGTGGGGCATGTTGCAATGGCTCCAACTCTCTTAACGCGTCAGGCGAAGTAGCAGCTTACCGAGCCGTAAGGTCCATAGTCCGCCTGGATCGTGTCGCCCTTGCGGGTCTCGATCGGGCGAATGAACGAGCCCGCCAGCACCACTTGCCCGGCCTCCAGCGCCAGCCCGTTCGGTGCGATCTTGTTGGCAAGCCAGGCTACCGACGTGGCGGGATGGTTGAGAACGCCGGCCGCAAGCCCGGTCTCCTCGAGCTGGCCATTGCGGAAGCAGAGCGCACCGATCCAGCGCAAATCGGCGTCCATCGGCCGGATCGGTCGGCCGCCAAGCACGATACCGGCATTCGCGGCATTGTCGGCGATAGTGTCAAAAATCTTCCGGGTGGATTTGGTTTGCGGATCGACGCGTTCAACCCGCGTATCCAGAATCTCCAGCGCCGGCACAACGAAGTCGGTGGCGTTGAGCACGTCGAACATCGTGCAGTCCGGTCCGGACAGCCGCGACTTCATCACGAAGGCGAGCTCGGCCTCGACGCGGGTGGCGATGAAACGGTCGGACGGCACGAGCCCGCCATCGGCAAAGAACATGTCGTCGAGAAGAATGCCGGAATCGGGCTCGTCGATGTTGAGCGCGCTCTGCATCGCCTTCGAGGTCAAGCCGATCTTGTGGCCCTTCACGACGCGCCCCTGGTCGACCTTCATCTCGACCCACGCCTTCTGAATTGCGTAGGCATCCTCGATTGTTATGCCGGGATGTTCGAGCGAAAGCTGGCGGATCTGCGTACGGGTCTTTTCGGCGTGATCAAGCCGCTCGGCGGCGCTTCGGATCTCGTCTCTGGAGAGGGCCATGGGTGCGTCCGGGTGATCGGAAAAAGCACGTGCTGAAATTTGTTTAACATGTTAAGTTATCCGGCGCAAACTGATTTGGTGCTTGTTGCGGCGCAAAACTTTATCTTCCCTCGATCACGATTCTGATGGCGGACCACTGACGATGGCAGGCAAAAAATCGCCGAACGGACCGCGCTCGGACCCGGAGGGAACGACGGAGGCCCGCCGCGCGCCGATGCGCGAATTCTCCCGCTCGCTGCCGATGTCGTTGCTGCGTGCCCGTGAAGCGGTCATGCGGCAGTTCCGTCCGTCCTTGCGCAATCACGGCCTGACCGAGCAGCAATGGCGGATCCTGCGCGCGCTGACGGCGGTGGATACCATCGAGGTAACCGAGCTGGCGCGCGTTGCCTTCCTGCTGGGTCCGAGCCTGTCGCAGATCCTGCGCGATCTCGAAGCGCGCGATCTGATCGAACGGCGGACCGCCAAGGCCGATCTGCGCCGCGGCGAGGTGTCGATCTCGTCCAGGGGTTGAAGCTGATCGAAGCCGTCGCGCCGACCTCGGAAGCGATCTACGCCGAAATCACCAGCCGCTATGGCGCACGTAAGCTCGCCGAATTGCAGGATATGCTGGGCGAGTTGGAGCGCAGCCTCGCGGAGATGGAAGTGGCTGACGAGGCAGGCGCCGAGGCTGATGAGTAATCACAAATTTGCATGATGCTACGGGCCCGATGCATAGCGGCCCGGCAAATGATTGCAATCATTTGGCTAATGCGACTGTGGCGGTAGACACGCACGGGATTTTTCGCTCAAAGTGCCGGCCAAGCCGGTCATGAAAACCGGTGCGGGAGTCTTTGGGTTCGCCGCTGAAAAACGCAGGCTTCCCCATGCAAGGACAGGGCTGAAATCCGGATATGGTCACCATCCAAGTCAACAACCTGATCGATTTCGTCGCCGAGGTTTTTTCGCACTCGGAATCCTCGCCCGAGGAAGCCAGGCGCATCGCGACCTATCTGACGACAGCCAATCTCACCGGACATGACAGCCACGGCGTGATCCGGGTTCCGGTCTATGTCCGCTGGAAGAAGACGGGCAACGTCGTTCCCAACCAGACCCCCGAGATTGTCGTCGATACGCCGTCGCTCGCCGTGGTCGACGGCAAGTTCGGCTATGGCCAGACCGTGACGCCGTTCGCCGTGCGGACCGGCATCGAGAAGTGCAAGAAGGCGGGGCTGTCGGCCGTCGCGCTGCGCAACGCCGGCCATATCGGCCGCGTGGGCGACTGGGCGGAGATGGCCGCCGCCGAAGGATTGGTATCGGTGCACTTCGTCAATGCGGCGGGCTCGCTGCTGGTGGCACCGTTCGGCGGCGTGCAGAAGCGGCTCTCGACCGCGCCCTATTGTGTCGGCATTCCGCGGCAGGGGCAGGATCCGATCGTGCTCGATTTCGCAACTTCCATTGTCGCCGAAGGCAAGGTGCTGGTGGCAAGCCGCGGCGGCAAGAAACTGCCGACCGGCGCACTCGTTGACGCCGACGGCACGCTGAGTGAGGAGCCGTCCGTGCTCTATGGTCCCTACACCCCGGATGGACCCCGTGACCATACCAAGGGCACCGGTGCGATCCGCGCGTTCGGCGAGCACAAGGGCTCGGGGCTTGCTTTCATCTGCGAACTGCTCGGCGGCGCGCTCACCGGCACCGGCGCGACGTCAGGCGGCCGGCAGTTCGCCAACGGCATGCTCGCCTTCTATATCGATCCCAAGGTGATCGACTCGACCAACTACTTTGATGGCGAAATCTCGCGCTACACCGACTTCATCCGGGAGACCAAGCCAATCGCCGGCGTCGAGTCCGTGCTGGTCCCGGGCGACCCCGAAAGGAAGATGCGCGCCGAGCGCACCAGGAACGGCGTGCCGTTGCCTGATGATACCTGGGCTGCAATCGTCAACACCGCCCGCGAGGTCGGCGTCAGCGAGGCCGCCATTCAACGCGCGACCAGCTAATCCACTCCACGAACTCCAACAATCGTAACGATCACAAAGGGAAAGCGATCAATGGCTACCAACAACGTCAAGAAAGTATGGGCCTCGGGCAAGGCCGTGGTGAACGCGTGGCTCGCGATCCCGTCCGGCTTCTCGGCCGAAGTGATCGCGCAGTGCGGCTTCGACAGCGTCACCGTCGACATGCAGCACGGCGTGCAGGATTACCTCTCGATGGTCCAGTGCTTTCAGGCGATGAACGGCCACCCGGTGACGCCGATGGTCCGCGTGCCCTGGAACGAGCCCGGCATCATCGGCAAGGTGCTCGACGGCGGCGCCTATGGCGTGATCTGCCCGATGATCAACACCCCGCAGGAAGCCAAGAACCTCGTCCAGTACGCAAAATACCCGCCGAAGGGCACGCGCTCGAACGGCCCGATTCGTTCCGGCATGTACGGCTCCGCCGGCACCTACCAGCAGACGGCGAATGACGAGATCGTGCTGCTGCCGATGATGGAGACCAGGACGGCGGTGGAGAACATGGAATCGATCCTCGACGTCGAGGGCATCGACGGCGTCTATATCGGCCCGTCCGACCTCGGCTTCTCCTACGGCCTGGTGCCGAAGCTCGACCGCGACGAGCCGGAAATCCTCAAGATTTACGAGAAGATCGTCAAGGAATGCGGCAAGCGCGGCCTCAATCCCGGCATCCACTGCTCCGGCGCCGAGGGCGCGGTGCGCGCCATCAACATGGGCTTCAAGCTGGTGACGCTGTCGAACGAGAGCGGGTTGATGATGACCTACGCCAAGATGCAGGTGAATCAGACCCGCAAGGACTCGGGCGGAAAGGCTTAAGGCCTCGTGTCCCGGACGCGGTGCAGCGCTTCTTCAGCGGTGCACCGCAGAGCCGGGACCCAGTAGCATCAGCGGCGCGGGGCCCCGGATCAGCAGCGCATCGCTTCGCGCTGCGCAGCGTCCGGGGCGCGATAGTTTATGAAGCAAGGAGATACGACATGACCCCAGCACCCGTGATCCGCCTGCATCCTGACGATGGCGTGCTGATCGCGCGCGCGAGCTTGCCGCCGGGTATGGTGGTGACTGACGGGGTTACGACGACCGAGCAGATCCCGGCCGGCCACAAGGTTGCGATCAAGCCGATTGCCGTCGGCGAGCCGGTGCGTCGCTACGGCCAGATCATCGGCTTCGCCACCGCGCCGATCGCGCCGGGCCAGCATGTTCACACGCAAAACTGCGGCATGGGCGATTTCGCCAAGGACTATGCCTATGGCGTCGACGTCAAGCCGGTGCCGAACTTCGATCTGCCGGCGACCTTCGAGGGCATCCGCCGCGCCGACGGCCGGGTCGCGACGCGCAACTATATCGGCATTCTCACCTCGGTGAACTGCAGCGCCCATGTCGCCGGCATCGTCGCCGACATGTTCAAGAAGAATCCATTTACCGGCGACAACCCGCTGGCCGATTTCCCGAATGTCGACGGCGTCGTCGCGCTGACCCACAAGACCGGCTGCGGCATGACGCAGGACGAGCCGTTGGCGCTACTGCGCCGGACGCTCGGCGGCTATGCGCGGCATGTGAATTTTTCCGCCGTCATCGTGCTCGGGCTCGGCTGCGAGGTCAACCAGATCGGCGGCCTGATGCAGGAACAGAAGCTCGCCGGCCGCCTGCGCGCGATGGACATCCAGGAAGTCGGCGGCACCCGCAAGACCGTGGAAGCCGGTATCGCCTTCGTGAAGGAGGCGCTGACCGACGCCAATAACGTGAAACGTGAGCCGGTGCCGGCCAGCGAATTGACGGTGGCGCTGCAATGCGGCGGCTCCGACGGTTACTCCGGCGTGTCAGCCAATCCGGCATTGGGCGCGGCGAGCGATCTCCTGGTTGCCCATGGCGGCACGGTGATCCTCTCCGAGACGCCGGAGACTTATGGCGCCGAGCATCTGTTGACCCGGCGCGCGGTCAGCCGCGAGGTCGGCGAAAAGCTCGTCGGCCTGATGCGCTGGTGGGAAGAATACACCAAGCGGGAAGGCGCCGAGATGAACGCCAATCCGAGCCCCGGCAACAAGGCCGGCGGCCTCACCACGATCCTTGAGAAATCACTGGGCGCGATGGCCAAGGCCGGCAGCACCAATCTGGTCGACGTGCTCAATTACGCCGAGCCCATCACCAAGAAGGGTTTTGTCTTCATGGACACGCCCGGCTACGACCCGGTCGCGGCGACCGGGCAGGTGGCGGGCGGCGCCAATCTCGTCTGCTTCACGACCGGCCGCGGCAGCGTATTCGGCTGCAAGCCCGCGCCCTCGATCAAGCTCGCGACCAACACGCCGATGTACAAGCGGATGGAAGACGACATGGACGTCAATTGCGGCACCATCCTCGACGGCGAGGAAACCGTGCAGCAATGCGGCCAGCGCATTTTCGAGCTGATGCTGAAAACGGCATCCGGCCAGCCGACCAAGAGCGAGAGCTTTGACTTCGGCGGCGCCGAGTTCGCGCCGTGGGTGTTAGGGGCGACGATGTGATCGCGCTTTACAGCCGGATCCCGAGCGCCCGGAAATAGTTCGATGGTATGTGGTCGCGTACCATGCGCGGCAGCAACGCCGCGAGCCGGTCGAGCGGCCGCGGACCGATGCGGCGAAGGAAGCGAAACGCCGCGAACGCCCTGAAATCGGCAAGCCCGTCCTGAACTATGCTTTCGATAAAGGCTGGTTTGTTATCCTGGGCGGGGCTGATCTGCGCGCCCTCGAAACTTCCGTCGCTTGGACATTGGATGGATTGGCCGACATGGCGAAAGTTGCTGGTCGGCGGCACGGTTGCAACGATATCGCCGCCATGAACAAGGCGAAATGTGCGATCGCCCAGGTTCGGCGTGTAAGCATTGAAGAAGCTCACGCCGCCGACGCGCGGGCCGCCAAATGTATGGACGGCCGTCGCTTGACCCCGAGGCCCGAGTTCGCGCACGGCGCGTTCTGCAGCAATGAGCGCCAGCGCGCCGCCAAGGCTGTGTCCGGTGAAAAACAAATGTTGCTCGGCGGAGGGACGGTTCTCGATGAGCGGCTTGATGACCGGCCAGACCGTGTCGACAGCCCGTTCGAAACCGCTGTGCAGATCGGAAGTGGAAAGTGCCGCGGTGAAGTCGGTAATCCAGTCTTCGATTTTGAGCGGGTCGGTGCCGGAGAAGGTAACGATTGTCGCGCCGCGTCCGCCCGCAACGACAACGCACGCGCTGTGAGGCGACCGGCCCGTAATGGGATCGTTGCTCACGAATGCGCGCATGTTCATGGTCCAGGAGCCGAGGATGTCCTTGATCTTGTCCTGGTGCGCAGTCTCGTAGGCGAGCTGCGACAGCCACATCATCGCGCGCGCATTGTGGAGGCCGAATTGAGAAGTTGTCTTGAAGCGGTTCAGGGCGTCCGCGGGATATGCGCCTCGGGCCAGCTCTACCAGGAAACTCATCGACGACTCCCAGCGACCGCATCGATATCTTCAAATCAACCATAGGTCGACGGCTCCGGCAAGCAAGCCGCCCCAAATCGCCCTTTGGCTGGGCACAAGCTGCCCGTTGTTAGTGCTTGATGTCAGCCAGAACCAGTGTTCTGCTTAAAAAGCCGCTGGAGTTTCCGGTCCGTGTCGATCTTCGTCGCACTGCATCACGTCACGCACTACAAATACGACCGACCGATCGATCTCGGCCCGCAAACCGTTCGCCTGCGCCCGGCGCCGCACACGCGGACGCCGATCCTGAGCTATTCGCTCAAGGTCACGCCCGCAAATCATTTCGTGAACTGGCAGCAGGATCCGCAGGGCAACTGGCTGGCGCGCTTCGTCTTTCCGGAGAAGGCGACCGAACTCAAGATCGAAGTCGACTTCTCGGCGCAGATGACGGTGGTCAATCCCTTCGACTTCTTTGTCGAGGGATACGCCAGCAGTTTTCCGTTCCAGTACACCAGCGATCTCAAGACCGAACTCGCGCCTTATCTTGCCGCCGGCGAGCAGGGGCCGCTGTTCGCGGCATACTTGAAGGATATTCCGCGCGAGGCCGACAGCACTGTCAATTTCCTGGTCGAGCTCAACGCGCAATTGCAGAAAAAGATCAGCTACGTCATCCGGATGGAGCCGGGCATTCAGACGCCGGAAGAGACGCTGGCGCGCGGTTCCGGCTCGTGCCGCGACTCCGCGTGGCTGTTGATCCAGATCTTCCGACACCTCGGCCTCGCGGCGCGCTTTGTCTCCGGCTACCTCATCCAGTTGCGGCCCGACATCGATCCGGTCGAAGGCCCGCGCGAGGTCGAAAGCGATTTCACCGACCTGCATGCCTGGGCCGAAGTCTATCTTCCGGGCGCGGGCTGGATCGGGTTTGACGTCACCTCGGGCATGCTGACGGGCGAGGGGCACATTCCCGTCGCCGCCACGCCGCATTACCGTTCGGCGGCGCCGATCAGTGGCAGTGCCGGCTTCGCCAATGTCGAATTCGGCTTCGAGATGAGCGTCAAGCGTATCCGCGAGGCGCCACGGATCACGCGGCCGTTCTCGGATGAATCCTGGGCGCGGCTCGATAGCCTCGGCGAGCAGGTCGATGCCGATCTCAAGCGCGACGACGTGCGGCTGACCATGGGCGGCGAACCGACTTTCGTCTCCGTCGACGATCTGGAATCACCGGAATGGAACATCGCTGCCATCGGCCCGACCAAGCAGGCGCTGGCCGACGAATTGATCCGCAAGCTGCACGCGCGTTTTGCGCCGGGTGGGCTACTACATTTCGGGCAGGGCAAATGGTATCCGGGCGAAAGCCTGCCGCGCTGGGCGTTCGGGCTCTATTGGCGCAAGGACGGCGTGCCGATCTGGAAGAATGCCGACCTGATCGCGAAGATCGAGAACCCGCGCAAGGCTGACATAGAAGACGCCAAAGCTTTGATGGAAGGCACCGCGAAGCGGCTCGGTCTCGATGCTGATTACGTAGTGCCGGCCTATGAAGATTCCGTGCACTGGCTGCAGAAGGAAGCGGCCTTGCCGATCAACGTTGACCCCAACGACTCCAAGCTTGCCGATCCCGAAGAGCGCTCGCGCATGGCACGGGTATTCGATGAGGGATTGAACAGACCCAAAGGCTTCGTGCTGCCGATCCAGCACGCGGACGCCGATGCCTCAGGCTGGATGAGCGAACGCTGGCAGCTCAAGCGTGGCCATCTGTTTCTGATACCGGGTGATTCCCCGCTCGGGCTGCGGCTGCCGATGGCGTCGCTGCCACATGTCCCGCCGGAGGAATATCCGTACATTGTCGAGCAGGATCCGATGGAGCCGCGCCTCGAACTCGCGGTCGAAGATAAAGACGCCGAAGCGGGAGGCGCGCCCGCAACGCTGGCTGAGAAGCCGAAACCCAAACCCAAGCCCAAGCCGGTGCGCACGGCGGCATCCGTCGAAATCCGCGACGGCGTGTTGTGTGCGTTCATGCCGCCGGTCGAAAAGCTCGAGGATTATCTCGAACTGATCGCGGCGCTCGAAGCGGCCGCCGAGGAACTGCAAATCCAGGTTTATGTCGAAGGCTACGGGCCGCCTTACGATCCGCGTGTCGAGGTGATCAAGGTGACGCCCGATCCCGGCGTGATCGAAATCAACGTTCAGCCGGCGCAGAGCTGGCGCGAAGCGGTCGATATCACCTTTGGCCTGTATGACGACGCCGCAAAAGTCCGGCTCGGCGCCAACCGCTTTCTGGTCGACGGCCGTCACACCGGCACCGGCGGCGGCAATCACATCGTGGTCGGCGGCTCGACGCCGCAAGATTCGCCGTTCCTGCGTCGCCCCGATCTCTTGAAGAGTCTCGTGCTGTACTGGCAGCGCCATCCGTCGCTGTCCTATTTGTTCTCCGGCATGTTCATCGGCCCTACCAGCCAGGCGCCACGCATCGACGAGGCCCGGCATGACGGGCTCTATGAACTGGAAATCGCGCTCGCGCACGTGCCGCCGCCTGACGTCGAGGCCCCGCTATGGCTGGTCGACCGGCTGTTCCGGCATATCCTCGTCGATATCACCGGCAATACCCATCGTGCCGAAATCTGCATCGACAAGCTCTATTCACCCGATGGGCCGACCGGCCGCCTCGGGCTGGTCGAATTCCGCGCGCTCGAAATGCCGCCCGATCCCAGGATGTCGTTGGCGCAGCAATTATTGATCCGCGCGCTGATCGCAAAGCTCTGGCGCGAACCGCAGCAGGGCAAGTTTGTCCGCTGGGGCACGGCGCTGCACGATCGCTTCATGCTGCCGCATTTCCTCTGGGAGGATTTTCTCGGCGTGCTCGATGATATCAGGCAATCCGGCTACGAATTCTCGCCGGAATGGTATTCGGCGCAGCTCGAGTTTCGTTTTCCGGTGTTCGGCCGCGTCCATCACGGCGGCGTCGCGCTGGAATTGCGTCAGGCGCTGGAGCCCTGGCACGTGCTCGGCGAAGAAGGATCGGCGGGCGGCACCGTGCGCTATGTCGATAGTTCGGTGGAGCGGTTGCAGGTCAAGGCTACGGGCTTTGTCGAAGGCCGCCATGTCGTGACCTGCAACGGCAGGCGGATGCCGATGACGGCGACCGGCCGCGCCAGTGAGGCGGTCGCCGCGGTCCGCTTCAAGGCCTGGCAGCCGGCGTCGGGGCTGCATCCAACCATCCCGGTCCACGCCCCCTGACATTTGACTTGATCGATACCTGGAATGGCCGCTCGCTCGGCGGCTGCGTCTACCACGTCGCCCATCCCGGCGGCCGCAGCTACGATACCAAGCCGGTCAATTCCTATGAGGCGGAAGCCCGGCGGCTGGCCCGGTTTCAGGACCACGGCCACACCCCGGGCAAAATCGACCCGCCGCCCGAGGAACGCACGATTGAATTCCCTTGACGCTCGACTTGAGGACGCCGCTCCTGATCTAATCGGGAGCGACGCTCTCGGGGAATCGGAATGGCAGGCCAAGGCAACAGTCAGGAGAGCAAGGCCCGTCCGGGCCAGCGCCGGATCGCGCAATGGACGCGCGATTATGCGCGGCTGCCCGGCACTCCCGATGAATATATCGGCGAGGACGGCGTCCCCGCGCGGCGTGGAGTCGATTCTTCGATGCTTTTGCGGCGCTTTCGCCAGCCGATATCGAGCGGCGTTTCGCCTCCGCCGACCGGCATCTGCGTGAGGCCGGCGTCACCTATCGCGCCCCCGGCGAGACCGCCGACCGGCTGTGGCCGCTCAGCCATCTGCCGCTGATCATCGACGAAGCCGATTGGCAGCAACTGACCACGGGCATCGCGCAACGCGCCCAATTGTTCGAAATGGTGCTGCGCGATCTCTATGGTGAGGGTCGGCTGGTCACCGATGGCGCGGTGCCCGCGGCCGCGATTGCCGGCAGCAACGAATATCTGCGCGCGGTTTGCGGCGTCAAACCGCCGGGAAACCGCTATTTGCATTTCTATGCGGCCGATGTCGGCCGCGGCCCCGACGGACGCTGGTGGGTGCTCAACGACCGCACCCAGGCGCCATCAGGCGCCGGCTATGCGCTGGAAAATCGCCTGGTGCTGTCGCGCGCCTTTTCCAACCTCTACAAGTCGATGAATGTCGAGCGCGTGGCGCCGTTCTTCGAGGCGTTCCGCGATTCACTGCGTGCCAGCGCCGACCGCGACGAGCCGCGGATCGGGTTACTGACGCCGGGCGCCTTCAGCGAAACCTATTTCGAACACGCCACCCTGGCGCGCTACCTCGGCTTCCTGCTGGTCGAGGGCGACGATCTCGCCGTCAGCGGCGACCGCATCTACATCCGCACCGTCGCCGGGTTGAAGCGGCTTGACGTGCTGCTGCGCCGGGTCGATTCGAATTTCCTCGATCCGCTCGAACTCGATGCGTCGTCGCATCTCGGCGTGCCCGGCCTGATCGACGTGCTGCGCAAGAGCGGCGTCGTCGTCGCCAACATGCCGGGCTCGGGCGTATTGGAGGCGAGGGCGCTGCTCGGGTTCCTGCCCAGCCTGTGCCGGCGGCTGCTCGGCGAGAATCTGATCATGCCGCACATCGCGACCTGGTGGTGCGGGCAGAAATCCGCGCGCGAGGAAGTGTTGTCGCGGCTGGAAGATTTCGCGATCGAGGGCGCCTACGGCCGGGCCGTTCCCGGCTTTTCCAGCCATGGGCCGGTGCTCGCCGGCGAACTGACGCCGGCCGAGCGCGACCGGCTGAGGGCGCCATCACCGATCGCGGCATCGATTATGTCGGCCAGGAACTGGTGCGGCTCTCGACGACGCCGGTGTGGGAGCAGGGCAGGATCACGCCGCGCCCGTTTGTGCTCAGGGTATTTGCCGCGGCAACGCCCCAGGGCTGGACGATCCTGCCTGGCGGCTTCTGCCGGATCGCTGACGAGCCCGATGCCCGTGCCGTCTCGATGGGCGACGGCGCGCGGTCGGCGGATGTCTGGATTGTCTCCGACAAGGCGGTCTCGGCTTCGACGCTGCTGCCGGCCGCCGAAGCCGTGCGGATCCGGCGGATCGCCGGCGTGGTCCCGAGCCGGGCCGCGGACAATCTGTTCTGGCTCGGCCGCTATCTCGAGCGCGCCGAGGCGACGCTGCGGTTGATCCGCGCGCTCGGCGCGCCGATGCGCGACCCCGTCAAGGGATCGTCGACCGCGCTGCCCTCGGTCGAGCGCATCCAGCGGCTTCTGGTGACCTGGGGCGCGACCTCGCAGGCGACGCGGACCAACCCCGCAAGGGTCGTCGCCGAGGCGCTGCAGAGCCCGGACAAATTCGGCTCGGCCCTGTCACTGGCAAAATCGGCTCAGCGTACCGCGAGCTCGTTGCGCGAGCGGCTTTCGCCCGACGCCTGGCAGATCATCACCGAGATGGTGGAGCGTCTCGCCTTGCAGGTCGACGACGATGACAGCGTCGTCAGCGCCGCCGAGCTGACGTTGCAGGAACTGGCAAGCCTTGCAGGTTTGGCGCAGGAGAACATGAATCGCGCCGCGGGCTGGCGCTTCCTCGACATGGGCCGCCGTGTCGAGCGCGCCATCAACACCGCGCGGTTCGCGCGACAATTCGCCTATGACGAAGCCGGCGACGAAGACCTCGATGTGCTGCTGACGCTGGTCGATTGCCAGATCACCTATCGTTCGCGGTATCTGGTCGGCCCGGCGCTGGCGCCGGTGCGCGATCTCGCGGTGCTCGATCCCTATAATCCGCGCTCGGTCGCGTTTCAGGTGGCGACGCTGCATGATCACATCGCCGCACTCCCGAGCCTGAAGGAGCACGGCCTGATCGAGCGGCCGCAGCGGCTGGCGGTGGCATTGCAGGCGACGTTGACGACAGCCGAGGCCGCGACGCTGGATGTCAAAACCCTGTTCGCGCTCGAGCAGGATCTGCTCAATCTCGCCGACGCCATCGGCCTGCATTACTTTCCGCACGGGCCCAATGCGAGCCGGCCGGAGAAGCTCACGGGCCTCGCGTGATCTACGACATCCGTCACGTCACGACCTACGCTTACGAGAGCCCGGTGAGCTTTGCGCGGTGCTCGCTGCGGCTGGAGCCGCGCAGCAGCGACGGACAGCAACTGATCTCGCATGCGGTTGAGATCCGGCCCAAGCCGGTGGAACGCACGGCGCGGCACGACTTTTCGGAACCCATACCGAGAGCGTGTTGATCGAGACCGCGCATCGCAACTTGCGGATCGATTCCCGCTCGCGGGTTTCGGTGTCGCGCAATGCGCCGGCGCGCAATGGGCCGAGCCCGTCATGGGAAGATATCCGCGATGTGGCTTTCGAGGCCACCAGTCTCGGCCCGGCCTCGCCCGTCGGATATGTCTTTGCGAGTTCGCTGGTGCCGGTGCTGGCGCCGCTTGCCGCCTATGCCGCGCCAAGCTTCCCGCCGGGCGGCGGCATCCTCTCAGGCGCCGTCGACCTGATGCACCGGATCCGCAACGATTTCAGATACGACCCGAAGGCCACCGTAATCTCGACGCCGCTCAAGGAAGTGTTCGAGAAGCGCCACGGCGTCTGCCAGGATTTCGCCCATGTGATGATTGCGGGCCTGCGCGGACTTGGCCTGCCGGCGGCCTATGTCAGCGGCTATCTGCGCACCGTCCCGCCGCCGGGCCGGCCGCGGCTGCAGGGCGCCGACGCCACCCATGCCTGGGTCTCGGTGTGGTGCGGCGCCGAGCTCGGCTGGATCGGGTTCGATCCGACCAACGACCTGCTGGTCGAGAACGATCACATCATTCTGGCGGTGGGGCGCGACTTCTCCGACGTCTCGCCGGTCGACGGCATCATCGTCGGCTCGCGCAAGCAGAAGCTCACCGTTGCCGTGGACGTGCTGTTGGTGGAGTGAGGCGGATGCCTCCCGTGGCCGGAGTTCCTAACAATTGGTTATCCCCCGCAGCGGTTAAGCCGCGCCAATCTCCGCTGCACTACGGATAGGCACTTTAACGGAAGCTTTGTTCTTTTGTTGCCATCATGACGTGCGCGGAACCGCGCCTGCAAGTTGGGCCCACCTAGCCGGGAGATAATCGTGAACAATTGGTCAACAAAGCCGTTCGTTTCTGCCGTAGCAGCCATGCTCGTTCTCGGAGGTGCCGCCAGTGCGGGCGGTGGAGCGAACAAGGACGAAGCCGTCGCCATGGTCAAACAGGCGGTCGCCTTCATCAAGGAGCAGGGCGTCGAAAAGGCGTATCCCGAGATCACCAACAAGGCCAGCAAGTTCCATGATCGCGACCTCTACGTCGTGGTCTATCAGCTCGACGGCAAAGTGCTCGCGCACGGCTCCAACGAAAAGTTTGTCGGCAAGGACCTGATCGATGCCCAGGACGTCGACGGCAAGCTCTACGTCAAGGAGCGCGTTGAACTCGCCGCCAAGCAGCCGACGTTCTGGCAGGATTACAAATTCGTCAATCCGGTGAGCAAGAAGGTCGAGCCGAAGGAAATGTACTGCGAGAAGCTGGACAACACGGCTGTCTGCGCGGGCGTCTACAAGCTCTGACCCCGATCAAGCGTTTGCGTTGTTGTGCGGCGATCGCCGCACCGAAGGGGTGAAATGCTCGGCTGGATCAAGCACATTGGTCTTTCGTGGAAAGTCCAGCTCGCGCCGGCTTTCCTGATCGTCGTCCTGATCGGGCTCGGCGCCTATGCGTTGCAGACGTTGCGGTCGAATCAGGCCGCCGTTGACGCGCTGGTGTCCGGGCCGGTGCGGCAATCGGAACTGGCCAATGATATCACCACGACGGTGTGGACGGCGCACGCCAAGCTCTATCGTCTTGCTGCCACCGCAGCCAACGAAAAGGACGAGAAGAAAATAGCCGCGGTCGCCAAGGAAGCTTCCGCGGCCGCCGGCAAGATTTCCGACGCGCTGAAGGCCGTCGAAGGCATCAAGGACGGGGTCGGTCCGGAGACCTTCGACAAGCTGAAAGCTGCGGTCGCAGGCTATCTCAAGCAATCGAAAAACGCGATCGAGATGGCCGACGGCGACGCCGGATCGGCGCTGATATTCATCAAGGGCGCAGAGCGAAACTTTGCCGTCATCGAAAAACTTGCCGACGATCTGATCACGCATAGCAGCGAGAGCAAGGATCGGGAGATTGCCCGTGCCGGGATCAAGCTCGAGCAACAGCAGATGACGCTGATGGCGGCCCTTCTGGCGGTTGCACTTGCCGGTATCCTCGTTTCGTTTCTGATTGGTCGAAGTATTTCCCGTCCCGTCGTGGCGATGTCGAGAGCGATGCGCGAACTGGCGGGCGGGAATTTCGAGGTTCAGTTGCCCGGCCTCGAGCGCCGCGACGAAGTGGGCCAGATGGCCCATGCGATCCAGGAATTCAAGGTGCAGGCGATTGCCAAAGCCGAACGCGAGACGGCGGAGCGCGAAGAAAAGCGCCGCGAACTGGCATCCGCCCGCCGAGCCGAGCTGCACAACCTGGCCGAAAGCTTCGAGATCGCCGTCGGCGATATCGTCGAAAATGTCGGCTCGGCATCGTCCGAATTGGAAAATTCCGCAGCCATCCTGACCAACAGCAGCGCCGCCACCCAGGAGCTCTCCACCGTCGTCACCGCGGCTTCGGAGGAAACCTCCGCCAACGTGCAGTCGGTGGCGTCAGCCACGGAGGAAATGGCCAGCTCCGTCAATGAAATCGGCAGACAAGTCGCGAACTCCAACAGGATCGCCAACGAGGCGGTCGTTCAGGCGCAAAAGACCGACGCCCGAATCGCCGAATTGTCTGATGCCGCGAACCGCATCGGCGACGTCACCAAATTGATCACCACGATTGCCGAGCAGACCAATCTGCTGGCGCTCAACGCGACGATCGAAGCCGCCCGTGCCGGCGATGCCGGCCGCGGCTTTGCGGTGGTCGCCCAGGAGGTCAAGACGCTCGCCACGCAGACCGCCAAGGCCACCAGCGAGATTTCCACCCAGATCGCCGGGATGCAGGCGGCGACCCAGGATTCGGTGCTCGCCATCAAGGAGATCAGCGGCACCATCGGCAGGGTTTCCGAAATCGCGGCAGCGATTGCCGCCGCCGTCGAACAACAGGGCGCGGCGACCCAGGAGATTGCCCGCAACGTGCAGCAGGCAGCCCTCGGCTCCACCCAGGTCGCGACCAGCATCGCCGACGTCAATCGCGGTGCCGGTGAAATCGGCACGGCGTCGTCCCAGGTGCTGGCCTCCGCGCAACTGCTCTCCAACGAGAACAAGCGCCTCAAGGCCGAGGTCGGCAAGTTCCTCGCCACCGTCCGGTCGGCTTAGTCCATAGATCCAAACATTCGAGATTGGTGAACGTGGCTTGATCCGTGTCCGCGTTGCGGCGCTTTGCGGACTCAGGCCGGACATCGCCCCAGTTCCGAAAAGTGCACACATTCAGATATCCACAGGACCACCGCTCACTTTCAGGCGGGTTTCTCCTGACGCCTTTCGGTTGTGGAACAAACGTGGGTTATATTGGTTTCGTTTGCTGAATTGGAGAATGCACCGATGAAGCCCTTCTTGATGGCGGTCGCTGCTGCACTTGTGAGCAGCACTTGTGCGCTTGCTGACACCCCAGTGACACCGACAGAGGCCGAGAAGATCAAGGCTGCCTTGGAAGTCCTTGGCTGCACGGGCGGCAAGATGGAAAAGGAGACCGAGGCCAGCGGCTACTTTGAAGTCGATGACGCCAAATGCAAGGATGGGCAGTACGACATCAAGCTCGACAAGGACTTCAAGTTGATCGCGATGATCCGTGACTAAGCCCGCTCAAGGCCGGTTCCCCAGTCGCGCGTTACCGAAACAACGGGGGCGGTCCAGCGATATCCGAGATGGGTCATTCGCGTCGTTTGGATGGTAGGCCAGCCACTCCGATCCGCCCCGACCAGCGGACCATTCGCAGGCTACGTCGGCACGTCCCAAACGTGCAACAAGAGGTAGCATCTTAATTCGTTGTCCCCGAATTCCGGGGAGCCGGTGGGCATCCCCGCGAACTTTTCGGGATCAGCCGGCATATGCCTTGTCGAGGTCGGCGATAACGATCTTTTGCATCTTCATCATGGCCTGCATGGCTCGATCGGCCTTCTTGCGATCGGGGTCGCTCAGGTAACGGCCGAGGGCTGTGGGCACAACCTGCCAGGACAGGCCGAATTTGTCCTTGAGCCATCCGCATTTCGATTCCTCGCCGCCATCGGCGATCAGTCTGTTCCAGAAGTAATCGACCTCTTCCTGGCTCTCGACGCTGATGAAGAAGGAGACTGCCTCGTTGAACTTATATTTTGGGCCGCCATTGAGGGCGTTGAACTTCTGCCCCTCCAGTTCGAAGCTCGCCATGAAGTCATTGACGGTTTCGACCTTGGCATTGGGAAACACCGATTAGAAGGCGACAGCCTCGGGAACGTTGTTATCGAACCAGAGGAACGGCGTGATGGAGGTCATTGACGGATGTCCTTGGTGAGGGGGCCCGATAAGCGGGTGCCCTTCTTGCGTGGGCTCACCCCGAGGACGAACGGGGGATTGGAGTCCGACAGAGGTCTGACTTTTTGTCGGCGATTTTGTAATGCCCAGTCCAGCCCCATCAGGTGCCAATCCGACGCCTTGGCGAACGTCCTGGAGCCCGATTTCGTGGGCTCGTCGCGCTCTGGCGTGAATCGGAGACACTGTCCGCTTATGTGCCGGTCCGGCGCGGCTGCTCGGAGGAATCCGCACGCAGGTTGCGGAAGAACTTCTCAACCTCGCGCGACAGCGTTTCGGCCGTGGCCGTGAGTTCGCTGGACGCGGTGAGGACGGAAGCGGCCGCCGTGCTCGTCGTGCCGATGGCATCGCTGAGCGAGCCGATGTTGACGACGAGCGTTCCGTTGCCCTGCGCTGCCAATTGCGCATTCGACGATATTTCGCGGGTCGCCGCATCCTGCTGTTCGATGGCGCCGGCGATGATCGACGTCACCTCGTTGATCTCGCGCACGGCGTTGCCGATTTCGCGGACCGCGTCCACCGAATTCTTGGTCGACGTCTGGATCATGCTGACATTCTGGCTGATCTCGGCGGTCGCCTTGGCGGTCTGCTCGGCGAGTGCCTTGACCTCATGTGCGACGACCGCAAAACCGCGGCCGGCGTCGCCGGCGCGCGCGGCCTCGATTGTCGCGTTCAACGCCAGTAGGTTGGTTTGCTCGGCGATCGCCTGGATCAGGGTGAGCACGCCGTCGATGCGTTGGGTCGCGGCCGCGAGCCCCTCGATCTCGGAGACCGATTTCTCGGTGCGCTGGCCTGCCTGCTCGACGGCGCCGGCCGATTGACGGACCTGGCGGCCGATTTCCTCGACGGACGCGGAAAGCTCTTCGGCGGCGCTGGCGACGGCGGAGACGTTGCTCGAGGCCTGCTCGGTCGCGCCGGAGGCGGCTACCGCGCGTCCACTTGCATCCGATGACACGCTGGCAATGGTCTGGGCGGTGCCGCGCATCGAGGTCGCATTGTCGGTGACCGCGCGCAGTACGCCGCCGATCGCTTCCCGGAACGCGTCGACCGAAGCTTCGATGTGACGGGTGCGCGCGTCGCGCGCCCTGGAATCCTCCATCACCTGCGAATTGAGGTTGCGGTTGCGCTCCATCGCCTCCTGGAAGATCTTGATCGCGCGGGCCAGCGCGCCAATTTCGTCGGCTCGGCTGGTATGCGGGACTTCGACGCCTTCGGCGCCATCGGCGACCTGCTTGATGGTCGCGGTGATGACCGAAAGCGGCCGCGCGATCGAGCGGGCGATGATCAGCACGCCGATGACCACGACCACCAGCGCCAGCGCGCCGAGGCAGGTCAGGACAAATGCCATGGTATTGTTGGCGTCGGTTTGTTGCGCCAGTTTCCTGCTGCGTTCGGCGTAGACCCGGGAGAGCGCCTCGAGGTCCTTATTCAACGCCGAGCGCACCTCGCGGTTGGCGTCGTTGTCGCCCCATTCGCGCCCGGCGGCGGCGTTTATCTCGACGCCGCGGCGAACCAGCTCCTTGCGGAAGTCGACGAATTGTTCGATGCGCTTCTTGAAGGTGGCGAATTGCTGGGCATCGTCGGCCTGCACCAGCGCCTGCCAGTTCTTGACGACGTCGAGAATGCGTTCGTTGAACTTCAGCAACCCGTCGCCGAATTTCTTTACGACGGCCGGATCCGTCGACATGTAGACGCCGCGGGATTCCATCACCACCGCATAGACCAGCGAATTGACGCGCTCGACATTGAGCGCCGCGCGGCTTGCGGTTGCGACCGCTTCTGTGAGTTCGGCGTTCCGGCGGGTGTTGTAGTCGGACAAGGCCGTGATGGCCGCCACGAGCACCGCGAACAGCGCGAAGATCGAATACAATTTGGCTGCGAGCGAAAACCGGGATGCCATGGTGCCACCAAAATGAGCTAGGGATTCTACAATACGAGCCGTACCGGCGCTCCACAGCGGAGGCGCGGAGTGCCGTCGGCCATCTGCAAATTGTGCTAAATTTTAATGGACAATCCCTTAATTCGAGAAGCTGTAAATTCGGCAAGCTTGCTAAAATTATATAGTTTTTTCAAATGCTTGCATTGTAGACCACGGGTTCTGGCATCGGGAATATTTGGCATTTCTGCGCGACCGGAGCGGGCTCCGGTATATCAGCGCAATCGGAGATGGCTGCGTGCCACCCTGCCGCAAGCGCGTGGGAGCGTACTCGCGAAGGGCGTCCCGCATTGGCAAGCACGCAGGAAGCGAATCAGGCTAGACAGCGAGCACGGCGACGGAGCTTGGTCGAACGTGTCTTGTCCGGGCGGCAGGCGCGCAATCCTTAAACCATCGTCTCGAATCACCACGTGACGCCTCGCCACAAGGCGCCGCGCTGGTTCGGTTATTCGTGAGAACGGGGACTGAATGGCTCAAAGTGCCGCCTTGCCGGGCAACGTCGATCTCTATCTTCACGTCCGCGTGTTGATCGCCCTGATCCTCGGGCTCAGCGTCACGCGTTTGGTCAGCGGCATCGCGGCATTGATCCAGCATCCCGGCCGCTACCCGATCTGGTCTGTTCATCTGGGCTGGGTCGCCTGGGCGCTCCTGAACGTGGTCACGTTCTGGTGGTGGGAGTTTCGTCTGAGTTTCGTCCACCACTGGACGTTTGTCCTGTACGTCTTCGTCTGCGTTTACGCGTCGATGTACTATTTCCTGAGCGCCCTGCTTTTCCCTCAAGATCTCGAGGAATATAAGGGTTATCAGGACTACTTTCTTTCCCGCCGCCGCTGGTTCTTTGGCTTTGTGGCCCTGACAGAAGCGCTCGATGTGGTCGATACCTTGATAAAGGGCGAAGACCATCTCCGATCGCTCGGACTCGAATATCTGCCGCGGATCGGCATATTCATACTGATGTGCGCGGTGGCCGCGACAACGCGTAATCTCAGGTTCCATGCGCTGTTCGTGTTCGCCGCGCTCGTTTATGAGACAAGCTTTTTCGGTCGCTATTACGCTATGCTGAACTAGCCGGAGGCGGTTGGCCGGAGCGGCCCGCCGCACTCGAAAAATCCTCTTCCGCGCTATCGCGCGCGTGATGATAGGATCGCGAGGCAGCGGGTAGGGGCGCAGGAAAGTCAGCATGGTCTATCGCCAGGTCATCGGCGCCACCTCCTATGTCTTCGGGGATTTGCGCGAACTGCTCGCCAAGGCGACGCCGCCGCGGTCCGGCGACCGTCTTGCCGGCGTTGCGGCCGAAAGCGCGGAAGCGATGATCGCGGCGCGGATGGCGCTCGCCGACGTGCCGCTCAAGCAATTCCTCAACGAGGCCGTGATCCCTTATGAGGACGACGAGGTCACCCGGCTGATCCTCGATACCCATGCGGCGCAGGCCTTTGCGCCCATTTCCTCGCTGACCGTCGGCGGCTTCCGCGACTGGCTGTTGTCCGATGCCGCAACCAGCGAAACGCTCAACGCCGTTTCGCGCGGGATCACGCCGGAAATGGCCGCGGGCGTCTCCAAGCTGATGCGCAACCAGGATCTGATCCTGGTCGCCAAGAAATGTCGTGACGTCGGCCTTTCGCAACACCATCGGCCTGAAGGGGCGGATGAGCGTACGGCTGCAGCCCAACCATCCCTTCGACGACCCCAAGGGCATTACCGCCTCGATCCTCGACGGCATCCTGCTTGGATCGGGCGACGCCTGCATCGGCATCAATCCGGCCAGCGACGATCCGGCCGTGATCGGCGAGCTGCTGCGGTTGCTCGACGGCATCATCTCGCGGCTGCAGATCCCGACGCAGGCCTGCGTGCTCACCCACGTGACCACGACGCTGGGGTTGATCGGGCAGGGCACCCCGGTCGATCTGGTGTTCCAGTCCGTCGCGGGGACGGAGGCAGCCAACCGCAGCTTTGGCGTCGATCTCGCGCTGTTACGCGAGGCGCGTGAGGCCGGGCTGTCGCTCCGCCGCGGCACGGTCGGCGATCATCTGATGTATTTCGAGACCGGGCAGGGCTCGGCGCTCTCAGCCAACGCCCATCACAATGTCGATCAGCAGACCTGCGAAGCGCGGGCCTATGCGGTGGCGCGCGCGTTCGATCCATTGCTCGTCAACAGCGTGGTCGGCTTCATCGGTCCGGAATATCTGTATGACGGCAAGGAAATCATCCGCGCTGGCCTGGAGGATCATTTCTGCGGCAAGCTGCTCGGCCTGCCGCTCGGTGTCGACGTCTGCTACACCAACCATGCCGAAGCCGACCAGGACGACATGGACAATCTCTTGACGCTGCTGGCCGCCGCCGGCGTCACCTTCATCATGGGGGTGCCGGGCGCCGACGACGTCATGCTGAACTACCAGTCGACCTCGTTCCACGACGCGCTGTATATCCGCGATCTCTTCGGCTTGAAGCGGGCGCCGGAATTCGACGATTGGCTGGTTCGCTCAGGCCTCGCGGACGGCGATTTCCGGCTTGTGGGCAACACGAGTCTGCTGCCCGACTTTGCCGCGCGGCTGATCGCCTGAGCACCGGACCCCGAGCCAGCAGATTTTTCCTGCAACCAATTGAACCCACAAGGAGTTAGAACCCACAATGAGTTAGAATGGACAGTCACAATGTTGAAGAATTTCTGGCCCAGCTTTCAATGTCGTGCTTAAATTCATGTCAGGCTTGAGGAATTTTGATGAGAGCTGAAGGCATCGGAACGGTACGGCGTATCCTGTGCGTCTTCCCGCGCTATACCTCCTCTTTTGGTACATTCGAATACGCCTATCCCCTGACCGCCGGCGTCCAGGCCTTCATGCCGCCGCAGGGCCTGTTGCTGATCGCGGCCTATCTTCCGGAGAACTGGCCGGTCCGCTTCATCGACGAGAATATTCGCCCCGCCACCAAGGAAGATTTCGAATGGGCGGAGGCGGTGTTCGTCAGCGGCATGCACATCCAGCGCCAGCAGATGAACGACATCTGCCGCCGCGCGCACGCCTTCGATCTTGCGGTAGCGATCGGCGGACCGTCGGTGAGCGCTTGCCCGGATTACTATCCTTCGTTCGACTATCTGCATGTCGGTGAATTGGGTGATGCGACCAACGATCTGATCGCGCGTCTGGCGCGTGACCCATCGCGGCCGGCGCAACAGGTCGTGCTGAAAACCAACGACCGCATTGCCATGAGCGACTTTCCGATTCCGGCCTACGAGCTGGCGGAAGTGAAGAAATATCTGCTCGGCAGCATCCAGTATTCGAGCGGTTGCCCCTACCAGTGCGAGTTCTGCGACATCCCCGGCCTCTATGGCCGCAATCCGCGGCTGAAGACGCCGCAGCAGATCGTCGCCGAACTGGACAAGCTGCGCGAATGCGGCATGACCGACACGGTCTATTTCGTCGACGACAATTTCATCGGCAACCGGAAAGCGGCGCTGGATCTACTGCCGCACCTTGTCGAATGGCAGAAGCGAACCGGCTACGTCACGCGGCTCGCCTGCGAGGCGACGCTCAACATCGCCAAGCGCCCCGAGATCCTCGAGAAGATGCGCGAGGCGATGTTCGTCACCGTATTCTGCGGCATCGAGACGCCCGACCCCGATGCGTTGAAGGCGATGCACAAGGACCACAACATGATGGTCCCGATCCAGGAAGGCATTCACACCATCAACTCCTATGGGATGGAAGTCGTCTCGGGCATCATCATGGGGCTTGATACCGATAAGCCCGGCACCGCGGATGCGCTGCTCAAATTCGTCGATGAATCGCGGATACCGCTGCTTACCATCAATCTGCTGCAGGCGCTGCCGAAGACGCCGTTGTGGGACCGGCTGGAGCGCGAAGGCCGGCTCAATCACGACGACAGCCGCGATTCCAATGTCGAATTCCTGCTGCCCTACGATCAGGTGGTCGATTCCTGGCGCAGGTGCATGGAAGTCGCCTACCAGCCGGAGAAGCTGTACGCGCGCTACCAGTATCAATGCGACTACACCTACGCGCAGCGGATCAAGGTGCCGGTGGCGCCCGAGCAGAAGAGCTGGGCCAATATCAAGCGCGCCCTGATCATGCTCCGGAACATCTTCTGGCAGGTCGGCGTGCTTGGCGACTACAGAAAAGTGTTCTGGAAATTCGCGCTGGGACGGCTTCGTCGCGGCGATATCGAGGGGCTGATTGGCTCGGCGACGATTGCGCATCACCTGATCGAATTTGCGCGCGCTGCCACCAGTGGCCGGCAGAACGCGTCGAATTACTCGATCCGGCTGCGCGAGGCCTCGGTCCCTGCCGAGTAAGAGCCCATGAAAACGCCGGCGCCGCCGTCCCGCCCGCTCGAAGCCTTGCGAGAGCTGACGCCGGCGCGTGTCGGGCTTGGCCGTTCCGGCGCGAGCATGCCTACCGACGCACTGCTTGCCTTCACGCTCGACCACGCGCGTGCGCGCGACGCCGTTCACACAGCTTTCGATGTGCCGCATCTGGTTGCCGGATTGGCCGGACTCGGCGTGCCAGTGAGCGAAGTCTCCAGCCAGGCACGCAACCGGCGCGACTATCTGCGCCGTCCCGATCTCGGACGCATGCTGGATGCGGATTCGCGGCGCGCGCTGGAAAAACAAAGCGGCAGCGCGAGCGAGATTGTGATCGTGATCGGCGATGGGCTGTCGCCGGCGGCCGTCAATGTCCACGCCGTCGAGCTGGTTCGCCATCTTGCTCCGCGCCTGACGGAGGCGGGGATCCGGTTCGGCCATGTTGTGGTCGCATCGGGCGCGCGCGTGGCGCTGGGCGATGAGATCGGCGCCGTGCTCGGCGCGCGGATGGTGGTAATGCTGATCGGCGAACGGCCCGGCCTGTCGGCGCCCGACAGCCTCGGCGCGTATCTCACCTTTGCCCCGCGCGTCGGCCTCACCGATGAGAAGCGCAATTGCGTGTCCAACATCCACGGCGCTGGCCTGAGCTACGATGAGGCCGCCTTCAAGATCGCATGGCTGGTGCGTGTAGGCATCGCGCGCCAGATCACCGGCGTGGCGCTGAAGGACGAAAGTGGAACCGCGCTCATCGCCGCCAAGCCGATCGATTGAGCCTGCGCTGCGTCACTTCAGGCGCGGTCTCCTCGCGGGAGCCGTTTCCCGAAAAATTGACCGAAACGGGTTGCGCCGCGCCATCGCGGCCGGCGTTGGCGTTACCAGCCGGAACGCCCCAAAGCGGCGTCGGCGGGTGTGGCAATTCAGAGACTTAACGCGCATTTTCGTCAGCTTGGTGTCGATTTGCCCCGCCGCGCGCGCTTGCCGGATGGGGTTCGGCCCTGTAAAACGGCGCCGGTTAATTTACTGCGTGATTTCAAGGGCTAGCGCCGATCGGATAGGGCTGGCAAAGCCGCATTCGCGCCACCAAACTGCATAAAACCAAGCTGCACAAACAGGCCGACGTGAGAACTGGACAGGGTATGCTCGACAAGAACTCCGAAAGTCACGTCCACGTCGAAGCCATCGAGGAGCCGCCGCCGGGCAAGAGCATCGCCTTCGGGCTCGAGCGCATGGGCCTGATCGCGGTCAAGGCGCCGATCGTGTCGATGATCATTCTCGCCGCGCTGATCGTGGCTGCGCTCTTCGGCATCGAGCGGATCAAGATCGACGACTCGCTGAGCCAGCTGTTCCGGTCCGATTCCAAGGACTACAAGCAATACGAGGCCGTGACCAAGCGCTTCCCGGCGACCGAATTCGACGTGCTGGTCGTGGTTGAGGGCAAGACGCTACTGGCCCGCGAGAACCTCGAAAAGATCCGCGACATGGTCACCGACCTGCAACTGGTCGAGGGCGTGCGTGGTCTGGTGTCGCTGTTTTCGGCGCGTCAGGCGCCGGAGCCCGGCAAGCTGCCGGCCGCGCTGTTCCCGCCCGAACTGCCGCAAGGCGCCGCCTACGAGAAGTTCGTCGAGACCGTCAAATCCAACGAGATCATTCGCGGCAA
This sequence comes from Bradyrhizobium sp. RDT10, assembly GCA_044772375.2. Classification (GTDB taxonomy): domain Bacteria; phylum Pseudomonadota; class Alphaproteobacteria; order Rhizobiales; family Xanthobacteraceae; genus Bradyrhizobium. The sequence goes on along the minus strand of CP187939.1, from coordinate 4,290,778 downwards.
GCTGTTGTCGGAGGACGGCACACTGGCGCTGATCGTATTGTCGCTGGAACCGAAGGTCGTTTCCTCGAACGATCTCGGCAAGGTGGTCGGCGAAATGCGGAAGATCATGGCCGACGATTTGTCGGGCAGCGGTCTCAACGCCCAGCTCTCCGGCGTTCCCGTGATGCAGCTCGAGATCCGCAACGCGGTCAAGCGCGACGGGCTGACCTACAACATCCTCGGCATTCTGGCCGGCTGTATCATCGCGATCATCTTCTTCCGCAAGATATCGTTCATGGTGGTTGCGGCGTTTCCGCCGATCATCGCGATCCTGCTCGCGCTCGGCAGCCTCGGTTGGGCCGGCTTCAATCTCAACATGTTCCTGAACGTGATGACGCCGCTCATCATGGTGATCAGCTTCTCGGACTCGATGCAGCTGACCTTCGCCGCGCGCGACCGCCTGATCGCGGGCCAGGACAAATTGACCGCGTTCACCAACGCCGTGCTGGTGGTGGGTCCCGCCTGCGTGCTGACCCACGGCACTGCCGGAATCTCGTTCATCGCCCTGCAGTTCTCCGATTCCGAATTGATCCGGAAGTTCGGCGAGGCCGGCCTTGCCGCCACCATCATCGCGCTTGTTGCGGTGCTCTCGCTGGTGCCGGTATTCGGCGTGCTGTTCGTCCGCAACGAGAAGATCTTCGCGGTAAAATTCCAGAGCGCGGATGCCGGCGTGCAGGCGCTGCGCAATTTCTGCTACTGGATCGCGGTGCGCATGGTCAGCCGCCCCGGGCTGTTCAGCCTGCTCGCGTTGCTGCTCGTCGCCGGCCTCGGCTTCATCTACGCCACGCTGGAGCCGCGCTATCGGCTCGCCGACCAGGTGCCGGACAAGCAGCAGGCGGTGGCGGCGTCGGGCCGCCTCGATGCCAAGCTCACCGGCGCCAATCCGATCGACGTGCTGATCGAATTCCCCAAGGGCGCCTCGCTCTATGCGCCGGACACGTTGAAGACGATCGCCGACGTTCATTCGATGGTCGAGAAATCGGCCGGCGTCGGCAACGTCTGGTCGTTGGAAACGCTGCGCCGCTGGCTCGCCGAGAAAGCCGGCAGCAGCGATGTTGCGACGCTGAAGGAATATGTCAGCGTGATTCCGGAGCATCTGGTCCGCCGCTTCATCTCGGCAGATCAGGATGCGGTGGTGGTGTCCGGCCGCGTTCCCGATCTCGATTCAAGCGAGATCCTTCCGGTCGTCGACAAGCTCGACAAGGCGCTCGACAAGGTGCGATCAGAGCATCCCGGCTTCGAGATCGCTGTCACCGGCCTGTCGGCGATCGCCGCGCGCAACAGCGCCAACATGATCGAGAAGCTCAATCACGGCCTGACGATTGAATTCCTCATTGTTGCGATCTTCATCGGCCTGGCATTCCGCTCGGTCGTAGTGATGTTCTCCTGCATCCTGCCCGGCATTTTCCCTGTGGTGGCATCCGGCACGGTGCTGTGGATAATGGGCGAGGGGCTGCAATTCGCCAGCGTGGTTGCGCTGACGGTGTCGTTCGGCTTGGGGCTGAGCGCCACCATCCACTTCCTCAACCGGTTGCGGCTGGAGAGTAAGCCGGGCATCGGCTCGGCGCTGGCGGTCGAGCGCGCCACCGTGCTGGTGGGCCCAGCCCTGATCCTGACCACGGTGGTGCTGGCCTGCGGCCTCGGCGTCACCGTGTTCTCCGACCTGCCGTCGCTCCGGCTGTTTGGTTGGCTCAGCGCGTTCTCGATGATCGCAGCATTGGTCGCAGATCTCTTCATCCTGCGGCCGACCTCGATGTTCCTGATCAACCTGTCGGAAAAGATTCGCGGCGTCAGCCACACCAAGCCCGCGGAATAACGAGGCCTGCTGAATAACGGCGGCTGCCGAATAACAAGGGGTTGCCGGGCAACGGCAGCCGAAGAGGGGCAGAGGAATGACGTCTGCAGGATCAGCTGTTCGCCCGGCGGCCGATGCCGCCGCCTATCGCGCGGTCGAGCACATCTATCATTCCTACCTCACCGGGCTGATCCTGATGCTGGCCTCGCGGGGCGGCGCACCGCGCGCGGCCGAGGTGGTGTTCAACACCTTCCGGCGGCAGCAACTGGCGCGCTTTCTGCCTGGATTGAAAAAGCTCGGCCTCGATCAGCTTCCGCATGCGGTCGCGTGCGCCCAATATCACTATCTGTCGAACCAGGTCGGCGGCGTGAAGGTCGAGTATGTCTACGAGAGCGACAGCAGGGCCTGGGTGCGCTATCCGCCGCCGCGCTGGATCTGGTCCGGCACTGCGATCTGCGGCATCCCCTCGGAAGTGTCGCGGGCGATGCTGCGCGGATGGCACGCCAACAATGGCGTCGTGCTCGGCAATCCCAGGCTCGGCTTCGTCTGCACGGGTCAGACGGTCGACGGTCAGCCGGGGCTGGAGGGCTACTACAAGGAATGGGATCATGAACTTGCGCCCGAGGAGCGGCTGCAGTTTTCGCCCGGCGAGCGCTGTCCGCCGTTCCGGGCCGATCTCGCGCCGCGCCTACCCGGGAACACATGGCCGGAGGAGCGGCTGCAGAAGGTGCTTCGCAATTATGCGATGGAGTACGTCACCTCGATCGTGCCGGAGACGATCAGGGTGCTCGGTCCGGAAGAGGGCGGCCACCTCGCCGGTGCTGCGGCGCGGCTCGTCGGGATGCACACTTTCGACGAGGTCGCCGCGCTGTTGGGCGGCGTAGAAGCGGGCGCGGCGGGTTTCGCCAAAGCTTTCGCCCGGCTTGCCCGTGGGCAGGACGACGATGCGGAACTGGAGGTGGAAGGTTCGGGCGCCACCGTGCGCCAGACGTCGTGGCGCCTGATGGCGGAACGTGAAGCGCTGTCGCCTGCCGTGTTCGATGCCTGGAACGAATTGTGGGTGGGGGCTGCGCTTGCGCATGATCGCTTCATGCGGATCGAAGTGACGGAACGCCGCGACCGCGGCGATACGCATTGGTGCTGGATATTCCGCTGATAAAAATGAAAAGGCAGCGCCGCGGCGCTACCATTCAAATTGTTTCAGAGCGCAGCGTCAGGTCTTCGTCATCGTGATCTTGACGCCGCGGATTTCGCCCTTGGAGTCGATCTGCACGGACTGCTTGTTGCCGGTGGTCTTCAAATTCAGGTTGGCTGCAAATCCGGAAGCCTCGACGAACACGTCGATCTGGCCGCCGCCTGCGGTGCCCTGCAGATTGCCAAAGATATTCCGGCTCTTCTCGCTCCAGTTGCCGGAGATGCGTTCGCCATGGCTGGTGACGTCGCTGGACAGATCGAATTTGTAGCTGTCGCTGGCGCAGTGCAGATTTTGCCTCAGGCCGAGCCCGTTGGCGTTGACCTTGTAGTCGGCTTTGCAGCGGATGTTCTCGGTGGTGCCGTTGGAAAGCGCGACCGTGCCCGAGCCCGACCAGTTTCCGTCGAAACCGGCGAACGGGCCTCCCGCCTGGGCATGGCTTGCGGTGACCGACAACATGAGCGCGGCGCCGACGCCGGCAGCTGCAAAAGCCTGACCGAACAAGCTGGAACCAAACCGTTTCATTGTAGTTTTCCCATCAAATAGACGTTCTTAGCAAAGATACGTCTCGCCGCATCGAAGATTTAGTGTTCCCGCAGTATCTTAGGTTCAAATGACGGAGCGTTGGCGCTTTCGGCACGAAAAAGTGCGCAGTCGGCCGGGTGGAATCGAAACATTCACACCGACTTCGTCAGCGCAGCATCTAGCTTTGCACCGCATTGTCTGCAACAACCAATTTCCGGGAAAGTGTGGCGGAAATACACTTTAGATATCAGTCGGTTATTAAAGGTGCTTAGGTCGCCGTAAAGGCCGCCGTAAATTTGTCCGCATTTACCATGCTTGTCATCCGTTCGTTGCTGCATCACGCGGCGCGCCTGCCATCAAACAAAATCCGTTCCGGCGATGCCTCATCGCAAATCGGGGAATAGGATTCTTGCTGCCGAAATGAAGGAATACGATGCGTAAATTTCTCTTCGCACTCACTCTGTTGTCGCTCTCGGTTTCGTCAGGAGCCTTCGCCCAGCAGCAACAGCGCAGCGGCACGCCGGAGGAACAGAAGGCCTGCACCCGCGACGTGCAGAAGTTCTGCCGTCCGGTGATCGACCAGGGCGATTTCACCGTCCTGGCGTGTCTCAAGGAACATCGTTCCAAGATCAGCGCCGCCTGCGACCAGGTCCTCAAGAGCAACGGCCAATAAGGCGCGGCTCGCGTCCGTTAACCCCGCGGAAAAGCCATTTTCGGCTCTATGACGCGCGTCACGGGCGGGGCTAATCAGCCCATATAGCATTGGTTTTGGCGGCGTATTCCCCTATATGGGGCACGCCATCTCCTCGCATGCGCCTGTTATCGGCGCATGCCGCCAATTCCGATTGATGTAGCCAGTTCTTGATGACCAGTGCGAGCGACCTGCGATCCGGAAAGACCCACCGCGACGAGAATTTTCCGGTCGCGTCGTGGATCATTCATCCGCGTCACCGGGCGCTGATCCTCGCATTCTACAATTTCGTCAGGACGGCCGACGATATCGCCGATCACGCGACGCTCGGCGCGGACGAGAAGCTGCGCTATCTCGACCTGCTCGAAGCCGAATTGCTGGGCAACGGCGACACGCAACCGGAGGCGGTCAGCCTGCGCCGCGCTTTTGCCGAGCGTTCGATGGCGCCGCGCCATGCGCTCGATGTGCTGGTCGCGTTCCGGATGGACGTCACCAAGCTGCGCTACGAGAACTGGGACGACGTCATTCATTATTGCCGCTATTCGGCCATGCCGGTCGGCCGTTTCATGCTCGACGTCCATGGCGAGAGCACCTCGACCTGGGCCGCGTCGGATGCGCTGTGCGCGGGGCTGCAGATCAACAACCATTTGCAGGACTGCGCCAAGGACTACAAAAACCTCAACCGCGTCTATCTGCCGCGCGACGCACTGGCCGCCAGCGGCGCCGCCGTCGAGATGCTGGGCGAGGCGAAGTCGCAGCCGGCGCTGCTGCAATGCCTGCAGGCGCTCGCGGTACGGACCGAAACGCTGCTCAATGAAAGCAGATCGCTCAGCGCCGAGGTAAAGGATTTCCGGCTCGGGCTCGAGGTTGCCGTGATCCAGGCCTTTGCCGACAAGATCGTCGCCATGCTGAAGGTGCGCGATCCCCTGAGCCAGCGCGTGCACCTGAGCAAGCCCGAATTGCTCGTGCAGAGCATCGGCGGCATCGCCAGCGAAATGATCAGGCGTGCCGCGGGACGCCGTCCCCTGACAAAACCGGCGGCCGGCGCATGACGGTGCAGACGGCGGCGGCCAACGCAGATTACGGCACCATCGCGTCCGGCAGTTCGTTCTACGCCGCGATGCGCATCCTGCCGCGCAGCCAGCGCGAGGCAATGTTCCAGATCTACAGCTTCTGCCGGCAGGTCGACGACATCGCCGATTCCGACGGGCCGCGGCCCGAGCGGCTGGCCGCGCTGCAGCAATGGCGCGACGACATCGATGCGCTATATCACGGTCATCCGCCGCCGCGCCTGCAGGATTACGCCGCCTCGGTGAAAACCTTCGACCTCAAGCGCGAGGATTTTCTCGCGGTCGTCGACGGCATGGAGATGGACGTGCCACAGGACATTCGCGCGCCGGATCTTGCGACGCTCGATCTCTATTGCGATCGCGTCGCCAGCGCCGTCGGGCGCCTGTCGGTGCGGGTGTTCGGCATGCCCGAGGAAGACGGCATCCTGCTCGCCCACCATCTCGGCCGCGCGCTGCAATTGACCAATATCCTGCGCGACATCGACGAAGACGCCGGCCTCGGCCGCCTCTATCTGCCGCGCGAAGGCCTGCTGCTCGCCGGCATCACCAGCGACAATCCGCAGAAGGTGACTGCCGATCGCGCACTTCCCAAGGTTTGCCTGCCGCTGGCTGAGCGGGCGAAAAAGCATTTCGAAAAGGCCGACGAGATCATGAAACGCAATTCGCGGCGCGTGGTGCGCGCGCCGCGGATCATGTCGAAATACTACCGCGCGATACTGGACTTGTTGCTGGCCCGGGGCTTTGCCGCCCCGCGCGAGCCGGTCCGCATTCACAAATGGGCGAAGATTGCCATCCTTCTCCGTTACGCGATCATCTGATGCAGAAAACCGTTCATATCATCGGCGCCGGCATTTCCGGTCTCTCGGCGGCCGTACGGCTCGCCAACGCCAATTACCGGGTGCATGTCCACGAGGCCACGCAGCAGGCCGGCGGCCGCTGCCGGTCCTATTTCGACGCGGCCACCAATCTCACCATCGACAACGGCAACCATTTGCTGTTGTCCGGCAACCGCCATGCGCTGGCCTACGCCAGATCGATCGGCACCGAGGCGGGGCTGGTCGGGCCGAAGCTTGCGCAGTTTCCTTCGCCGACATCATGACCGGCCAGCGCTGGCAGCTCGATCTCGGCGACGGCAAGTTGCCGCTATGGGTGTTCGACGAGGCGCGCCGCGTCCCCGATACGAAGCTGCTCGATTATCTCGCATTGATGCCTTTGCTCTGGGCAGGCACCGGCGAGACTGGTCGGCGACACGATCCCCTGCAAAGGCACGCTGTACCAGCGGCTGGTGCAGCCGCTGCTGTTGGCCGCGCTCAATGTCGATCCGCCCGAGGGTTCGGCGGGCCTGGCCGGCGCGATCGTGCGGGAAACGCTGCTGGCGGGCGGGCAGGCCTGCCGGCCGCTGATCGCACGCGATGGGCTCAGCGCGGTTCTGGTCGAGCCGGCGATCAAGCTGCTGCAGGACAACGGCGCCTCAATTCAGTTCGGCCATGAGCTGCGCGAATTCGCGATGACAGGCAACGCCGTCGGCGAGTTGAAATTCGGCAGCGACGCGATTGCGCTCGGCCCCGACGACGTCGTGGTGCTAGCGGTGCCGCCGCGCCCGGCGGCGGCGCTGTTGCCGAGCCTGAAGACGCCGTCAAATTCCGCGCCATCGTCAATGCGCATTTCCGCTTCGATCCGCCCCGCGATGCCGTGCCGATTCTCGGCGTCGTCGGCGGCCTCGTGGAATGGCTGTTCGCATTTCCGCAGCGGCTGTCGGTCACCATCAGCAATGGCGACCGCCTCGTCGACATGCCGCGCGAAGAACTCGCGCTGGCGATATGGCGCGATGTCTGCAAGGCAGCTAGCCTGCCGGGCGAACCTGAATTGCCGCCCTGGCAGATTGTGCGCGAGCGCCGTGCGACCTTCGAGGCCACACCGGAGCAGAACGCGCTGCGGCCGGGGGCGGTGACATCATTCAAAAACCTGTTTCTCGCCGGCGACTGGACTGATACCGGATTGCCGGCAACCATCGAAGGATCGATACGGTCGGGCGACCGCGCCGCCGATCTGGTCCTGGCAAGGCCCTAAGGCCCGACCGGACTTGTTGCGTGACCGGCTTCACAGAGCCCGCACGCGAATAAAGGGATGCTAGCGATATGCTTTCCATCGACAAAACAATTGCAGGAGAACCCGTCGCGACAGTCGATCCCGTCGCGCTGGAGAAGAGCATCTCGTCGGCGACCGAAGCGCTGCTTGGTTACCGGCAATCCGATGGACACTTTGTATTCGAGCTGGAAGCCGACAGCACGATCCCATCGGAATATATCCTGCTGCGCCACTATCTCGCCGAGCCCGTCGACAGCGCCCTCGAAGCCAAGATCGCGAACTATTTGCGCCGCACGCAAGGCAACCATGGCGGCTGGCCCTTGGTGCAGGACGGCCCGTTCGACATGAGCGCCAGCGTCAAATCCTATTTCGCGCTGAAGATGATCGGCGATTCCGTCGATGCGCCGCATATGGTGCGCGCGCGCGAGGCGATCCGCAGCCACGGCGGCGCCAGTCGTGTCAACGTTTTCACGCGGTTCATGCTGGCCTTCTATGGAGTGCTGCCGTGGCGCGCGGTGCCGGTGCTGCCGGTCGAGATCATGCTGCTGCCGATGTGGTCGCCGTTCCACATCAACAAGATTTCCTACTGGGCGCGCACCACGATCGTGCCGCTGATGGTGATGGCGGCGCTGAAGCCGCTTGCGAAAAACCCCAAGGGCGTCGGCATCGACGAGCTGTTCCTGCAGGATCCCAAATCGGTCGGGATGACGCCGAAGGCGCCGCACCAGAGCTGGGGTTGGTTCACGCTGTTCAGCACGCTCGACAAGATACTGCGGGTGATCGAGCCGCTGTTTTCGAAAAAGCTGCGCCAGCGCGCGATCGATGCGGCGCTCGCTTTCATCGAAGAGCGGCTCAACGGTGAAGACGGTATGGGCGCGATTTATCCGCCGATGGCCAACATCGTCATGATGTACGAGGCGCTCGGCAAGGGACCGGATTTTCCGCCGCGCGCGGTCACCCGCAAGGGCATCGAAAAGCTCTTGGTGATCGGCGAGCACGAGGCCTATTGCCAGCCTTGCGTCTCGCCGGTGTGGGACACCGCGCTGACCTGCCACGCGCTGGCGGAGGCCGGCGGCGAGGAGACGCTCGAGAAGATGAAGCAGGGCCTCGACTGGCTGACGCCGAGGCAGGTGCTCGACCTCAAGGGCGACTGGGCGGCGAAGGCCCCCGACGTCCGTCCGGGCGGCTGGGCGTTCCAGTACAACAATGCGTATTATCCCGACCTCGACGACACCGCCGTGGTGGTGATGGCGATGGACCGCGCGCGCCGGGCGTCCGGTAGCAAGGAGTACGACCAGGCAATCTCGCGTGGCCGCGAGTGGATCGAGGGCCTGCAGAGCCGCGACGGCGGCTGGGCTGCCTTCGACGTCAACAACCTCGAATACTACCTCAACAACATCCCGTTCTCCGATCACGGCGCGCTGCTCGATCCGCCGACCGAGGACGTCACCGCGCGCTGCATCTCGATGCTGGCGCAGCTCGGCGAGACTGCCGCGACCAGCAAGGCGGTTGCGGATGGGATCGCCTTTCTGCGCCGTACCCAGCTCGCGGAAGGGTCATGGTACGGCCGCTGGGGCCTCAACTACATCTACGGAACCTGGTCGGTGCTCTGTGCGCTCAATGCCGCAGGGGTGGACCACCAGGACCCCATGATTCGCAAGGCGGCGGCCTGGCTGGTGTCGATCCAGAACCGGGACGGCGGCTGGGGCGAGGATGCGGTCAGCTACCGGTTGGATTACAAGGGATTCGAGGGCGCGCCGTCGACTTCCTCGCAAACGGCATGGGCCTTGCTTGGACTTATGGCGGCCGGCGAGGTCGAGAGTCCGGCGGTCGTGCGGGGGTGGAGTACCTAAAAGCCACACAGACCGAGAAAGGGCTCTGGGACGAGGCGCGTTACACGGCAACAGGCTTTCCGCGGGTGTTTTATTTGCGTTATCATGGCTACTCTAAGTTCTTTCCGCTCTGGGCGCTGGCGCGGTATCGAAATTTGAGAAGCACCAACAGCAGGGTGGTAGGGGTCGGGATGTGACTTTGGGGGCGGGGGCCGCCGCGATCGTGGACAATTCGGTTGATCGCAATTCGAATGATCCGCGGCCGGTTTTGATCGTGACAGGATTGGTGCAGGAGGCCCGCATTGCGGCCGGGCCCGGCATGATCGTGATCTGCAGTTCCAGCGATCCGAAGCAATTGCGCGCGCTGCTGGCAACGCTGGATTCGACCACTTTCAGGGGTGTCATCTCGTTCGGCGTCGCCGGCGGGCTGGATCCGTCGCTGAAATCGGGCGACGTGGTGGTGGCGACCGAGGTTCTGGCCGGCGATACCCGTTTCCTGGCAGGTCTGGCACTGAACGAGGAACTGATCGCCCGCGCCGCATTGCGTCGCAGGCGCGTGGTCCGGGGCGTCCTTTCCGGCGTGGAACAGGTGATCGCGGCAGCCGCCTGCAAGGCCGCACTGCATTTGGAAACCGGGGCGGCGGCGGTCGATATGGAGAGCCACATCGCGGCGGCCTATGCGGCCGAGGCCGGCTTGCCGTTCGCGGCGCTGCGGGTCATCTCTGATCCCGCCAGCCGGGCGCTTCCGGCGCTGGCCAAGACCGCCATCAAGCCGAACGGCGACATCGACCTCGGCAAGGTGCTGCGCGGGGTGGCGCGCAATCCCGCCACGCTGCGCGCGCTGGTCTCCACGGGAATCGATTTCAATCGCGCGCTGCGCTCCCTGCGCGGCTGCCGCGGCTTCCTGCACGGCGAAGAGGGGCTCACCACCGCGGGGATCTGATTCCCACGCAAGGGAACCCGGCTGCAGGACTTTCGAAGGCGCTCAAACAAAAAGAAAGAAAGGGCCTCGGTTCCCAAAGAACCGAGGCCCTAATCTTTCGCCGGCGCCCTCAGGCGGCGGTGGAAGCTTTTTCCTGCTGCTTGGCCGCGGCAGCGGCCGCCTCGTCGCGGCGGATTTCGGACAGACGCTTCTGAACCTCGGCCGAGAAGATGTACTGGGCCGGACGCTGATTATCGAGGTTGATCTCGGGAGCCATCGGGCCCGATGTGCGGACGCCGCGCAGCGCGACCCACATCGCCTTGAGCGGATTGACCAGCGCGGCGTTGGCGGCCGTCGGCTCGTAGCCGCAATGCGCCATGCAGTCGGCGCATTTCTCGTACTTGCCGGTGCCGTAGGTCTCCCAGTCCGTCGTCTCCATCAATTCCTTGAAGGTCTTGGTGTAGCCTTCGCCGAGCAGGTAGCAGGGCTTTTGCCAGCCGAAGATGTTGCGGGCCGGCATGCCCCAGGGCGTGCATTCATACGACTGGTTGCCGGCCAGGAAGTCCAGGAACAGGCCGGAATGCATGAAGTTCCACTTCTTGCCCTTGCCGAGCGCGAACACGTCGCGGAATAGCTTCTTGGTCTTGGTGCGGTTGAGGAAGTGCTCCTGGTCCGGGGCGCGCTCATAGGCGTAGCCCGGCGACATCGAGACGCCGACCCCGAGTTCGGTGGTGAAGTCGAGGAACTTGCGATGTCTTCGGCCGCATGGCCGTCGAAGATGGTCGCATTGACGTTGACGGTGAAGCCACGCGCTTTCGCGGCCTTGATCGCGGAAACCGCGCGGTCGAACACGCCCTTCTGCGACACCGCCTTGTCGTGGTGCTCCTTCAGGCCGTCGAGATGCACCGAGAAGAACAGATAGGGCGAGGGCTCGAACAGATCGAGCTTCTTTTCCAGCAGCAGCGCGTTGGTGCACAGCGAGACGAACTTCTTGCGCGCCACGAGGCCGCGCACGATTTCGCCGATTTCCTTGTGGATCAGCGGTTCCCCGCCGGGGATCGCCACCATCGGTGCGCCGCATTCGTCGGCCGCATCCCAGCATTCCTGCGCCGACATGCGGCGGTTGAGGATCGCGTCGGGATAGTCGATCTTGCCGCAGCCGACGCAAGCGAGATTGCAGCGGAACAACGGCTCCAGCATCAGCACGAGCGGATAGCGCTTCCGGCCAAGCAGCTTCTGCTTGATGAGATAGCCGCCGATGCGCATTTCCTTGAAGAACGGTATTGCCATTTGAGAGATTTCTTTCTGGACTTGGAACTCTTGAAGTCGATCAGCCCGCAGTCAGTTCGGCCGGGAGCCGGAACTCGATATTTTCCTCCCGGCCGGGAAGCACCGACACCTTGACGGGTCCGATGCGTCTCAAAGCCTCGATCACGTCGTCGACCAAAACTTCGGGCGCCGATGCGCCCGCCGTGATGCCGACAGCCTTTGCATCCTTCAGCCAATCGGGGTTCAACTCGCTCCCGTCGGCAATGAGATAACTCGCGACGCCGACCTCGGTGCCGATTTCGCGGAGCCTGTTTGAGTTGGAGCTATTGGCGGCCCCCACCACCAGAATGACGTCCACCAGCTTACTTAGGTCCCTTACCGCAGATTGGCGGTTCTGTGTCGCATAGCAGATATCCCGGATGTCGGGGCCTTGAATATCTGTAAATTTGGCCTGAAGGGCGGCAATTATGTCCTTTGTGTCGTCCACGCTCAGGGTGGTCTGGGTGATATAGGCCACCGGGGCGTCGGTCGGCAGCGTCAGCGCCGCCACATCGTCGACGTCCTGGACCAGCAGAACCGGGCCCGGAACCTGGCCCATGGTGCCCTCGACCTCGGGATGGCCGGCATGCCCGATCAGGACCAGGGTCCGGCCCTTGGACATATACCGCTTGCCCTGATTGTGGACCTTGGTGACCAGGGGGCAGGTGGCATTGAGGACGGGCAGGCCGCGGGCGGCGGCCTCTTCCTCGACGCTGCGGGCCACGCCATGGGCGCTGAACACGGTTACCGCCAGCGGCGGAACCTCCGACAGATCCTCGACGAAGATCGCGCCCTTGGCTTTGAGGCTTTCGACCACGTACTTGTTGTGCACGATCTCGTGCCGGACATAGACCGGCGGACCGTACTTCTCGAGCGCACGCTCAACGATTTCGATGGCACGCACGACGCCCGCACAAAATCCGCGGGGCTGCGCTAGATACACTTCCATGGGACGTCCATTACGCTTGTTGCACCAGGTACAGAATTCGCAAATTCACCCGAAGGTCTCCGTGCAGCCGGTCACATCCGGATCTGCAATATCCGCACCATGACCGGAACCCGTAGGTAATCCCCACCCAAGTAGATGGAAGCGCAGGACTATGTGTCAAAAATCGTGCAGATAGAAAAGGGCCGATCGCGCAATGGTTACCAAGTAACTGGTAACTAGATACCAATATTCGCTTGCTGTGAACCGTTGTTCCTCACCAGTTCGCCACTTTATCGCCCATCCGGACAGGCTATACCGGCCCCGAACACCTGTTCCGGTCCGTTTTGGCGGCTTCGCTTGAACCCTTCGGGAAGTAACCAAAACAACATTAGATCGGCTCCGGGAACTCCGCTAGACAGCGGGCGTTTTCGCCCAACTCTCCTTGAGATTTAGAAAGAAACGAAGTGCTGACCAGTATTGTTGTCGCCGTTGTCAGAACCTGTACGCGGTTTGCCACTCTCGTCGTCATCGTCTCCCTGCTTCTGGCGGTCGGAGGGAGCTACTATGCGGCCCGGCATTTCGCCATCAACACCGATATCAATACGCTGATTTCGCCCGACCTCGACTGGCGCAAGCGCGACAATCAGTTCGAGCAGGCGTTCGAACGCGAAAAACTGATTCTCGCCGTCGTCGAGGCGCCGACGCCCGAGCTCGCCAGCGCCGCGAGCAAGGCGCTGGCCACAAAACTCACCGGCGATACCAGGCATTTCGAATCAGTGCAGCCGTTGGGTTCCGGTGAGTTCTTCGAAAAGAACGGGCTGTTGTTCCTGCCGGTGGAAGAAGTCGGCAAGGTCGCCGGCCAGCTCGAAGCCGCCGCTCCCTGATCGAGATCATGGCCGGCGATCCCTCGATCCGCGGCCTGACCGGCGCGCTGGAGACCGGGCTTGCCGGCGTCAAGCGCGGGCAGGTCAAGCTCGACAATACCGAACGGCCCTTCAACCTGATCAGCCAGACGGTCGAGGACATCCTGAACAAGGGAACGGCGACGTTCTCCTGGCGGGAACTCGTCAGCGACAAGCCTTTGACCGACGCCGACCGCCGCGCCTTCATCGAGTTCAAGCCGAAGCTCGATTACAGCGACCTCGAACCCGGCAAGGGCGCCACGGACGCGATCCGGCAGGCCGCGACCGATCTCAATTTGCGGGCCAATACAGCGCGCGGGTGCGGCTGACCGGGCCGGTTCCGATCGCGAATGAGGAATATTCGACCGTGCAGGACGGCGCGATCGTCAACGGTATCGCAACCGTCCTCATTGTCCTCGTGATTCTCTGGATGGCGCTGCACTCGGCGAAGATCATCTTCGCGGTGTTCGTGAACCTGTTCATCGGCCTCTCGATCACGACCGCCGTCGGCCTGATGATGGTGGGCTCGCTGAACCTGCTGTCGATCGCCTTTGCCGTGCTGTTCGTCGGCCTCGGCGTCGATTTCGGCATCCAGTTCAGCGTCCGCTACCGTTCCGAGCGTTTCAAGAACGAAAACCTGGCTCTGGCGCTGGAGAGCGCGGCCAGACGTTCGGCGATCCCGCTGTCGCTCGCCGCGATGGCGACCGCCGCCGGCTTCCTGTGTTTCCTGCCGACCGACTACAAGGGCATTTCCGAACTCGGCAAGATTGCCGGCGCCGGCATGCTGATCGCGTTCATCACCAGCATCACGGCCCTGCCTGCCATGCTGAAGCTGCTTCACCCGCCCGGAGAAAGCGAGCCGGTCGGTTACGCATTTCTGGCGCCGGTCGACGCGTTCCTCGAACGGCACCGCGTCATCATCGTCGTTGGCACGCTGCTCCTTGTCGTGGCCGGCCTGCCGCTGCTGTATTTCATGAAGTTCGACTTCAACCCGATCAACCTGCGCAATCCAAAGGCCGAATCGATCGCGACCTTCCTCGACCTGCGCAAGGACCCCAACACCGGCGCCAACGCCATCAACGTGCTGACCAATTCGGAAGCGGAAGCGAAGAAGATCGAGGCGCGACTGGAAAAGCTGCCGGAAGTCCTGCGCGTGATGTCGATCGACAGTTTCGTGCCTGAGGATCAGCCGACGAAGCTGCAACTGATCGCGAAGGCGGCGAGGGTGGTGGGGCCTGCGCTCAATCCCGATCAGGTCGACGCCGCGCCCACGGATGAAGAGAATGTCGATGCGCTGAAGAGTTCGGTCGACAGCCTGCGCAGAGCCGCCGGCGACGGCAAGGGGCAGGGCGCGGTTGCCTCACGAAGGCTGGCGGACGCGCTGTCGAAACTTGCCGGCAGCAACCAGGCGACGCGCGACAAGGCGCAGAATATTTTCGTCGCCCCGCTCAAGATCGTATTCGACCAGCTCAAGAACACGATGCAGGCAGGTCCTGTAACGTTGAAGACGCTGCCGCCGGAACTGTTGAACAGCTGGAAATCCAAGGATGGATTGATCTCGCGTCGAGGCGTTGCCGAAGGGCGATCCCAACGACAACGAAAACCTGCGCCGATTTGCCGATGCGGTTTTGGCGGCCGAGCCGAATGCGATCGGCGGGCCGGTGTCGATCCTCAAATCCGGCGACACCATCGTGAAGGCATTCATTCATGCCGGCATTTGGGCGCTGCTGGTGATCAGCCTGTTGCTCTATCTGACACTGCGGCGGATCACCGACGTGCTGATGACGATGGTGCCGCTATTGGTGGCCGGCGCGGTGACGCTGGAACTCTGTGTGCTGATCGAGCTGCCGCTCAACTTCGCCAACATCGTCGCGCTGCCGCTGCTGCTCGGCGTCGGCGTCGCCTTCAAGATCTACTACGTCGTGGCCTGGCGCGAGGGCAGAAATAACCTGCTGCAGTCGAGCCTGACGCGCGCGATCTTTTTCTCGGCGCTGACGACCGCGACCGCATTCGGAAGCCTGTGGCTATCCAGTCATCCCGGCACCGCCAGCATGGGCAAATTGCTGGCGCTGTCGTTCGTCATCACGCTTGCCGCGGTGCTGCTGTTCCAGCCGGCACTAATGGGCAAACCGCGCGATGTCGGGCAGTAGGCAGATATCGCCGATGTCGGCGGGCTGGGCGGTCGCCGCCTGCTTCTGACCAGGCGCGGCCTTCAGCGCGGGTGCCGGATTGACCGCACCCGTGGTCTTCGGCGCCGCCGGCGCAGGTGCCGGAGCTGCGGTTTTGGGCGGCGCGCCGGCTGGTCCCTTCGGCGCACCCTTGGCCATGCTGTTGGTGGGGCTCGAGGAATCGGCGGTCCGACACGGGTCCAGGTTTCACCGCCGCAGAGGAAGCCGAGCACGCAGCCCTGAATCTCGAGCTGGTCGGTGCCGACAGGCTTGATCGTCGAACTGTAGAGCTGTCCGTCCTTGGCGTTGTAGACTTGGCCTTCCCAGGCATCGACGCCGGGTTTCTTCTTCATGTCGATCAGGATCGGCATGCCCAAGGTCGGCCGGCTCTGCTTTGCGGTATCCGGATTGTTCTTGTCCTTGCCGCCCGGCGTCTTTTCCCAGGCGACGACGCCCCACATGTTGCCGCTACATTGGGCGACGCGAATGTTGGCCACGCCATCGGCGACTTTCCAGTCACCGGTGGGGTCGGCGGCCAGCGCGGCGCCAGCACCTGTGGCAAAAAACGCCGCAATAAACTATTGTACGCGCGATCGTTCTTGGGACGTGCAACATGGTTCAAACCTATGTTTAAGTAGATGGTCCAGAGGCGAGGGTCAAAACGCCGCAACGGGCGTTTTCAGTTGACGAAACAGCCATCAACCGACGTATGTAGCGAATGCCAGATTCATATCTAGACGTTTCCGGGCTGTTTGTAGAGCGGCAGGCGCAGCGCAGTTCCATGCATGCGCGCCACCTGAACGAGCAGCTCGTTCGTGTGCTGAAGACCATCGGCTACGATGTGGGCTTTCAGAAGGGTCAAGGTCAATACCTGTTCGATCGTGATGGGGCCCGCTATCTCGATCTACTCAGCGGATTTGGCGTTTTTGCGATTGGCCGCAATCATCCGGCGCTGCGTCAGGCGCTGAAAAGCGTGCTCGACAGCGATTTTCCCAATCTGGTTCAACTTGATGTGTCCACGCTCGCGGGCGTGTTGGCGGAACGCCTGCTCGAACATGTGCCATATCTGGACAAGGTGTTCTTTTCCAATTCCGGCGCGGAGACCGTCGAGGCCGCGATCAAGTTCGCACGCGGCGCGACCGGCCGTCCCGGCATCGTGTCCTGCTCCCATTCCTTCCACGGCCTCTCCTACGGCGCGCTGTCGCTGATGGACGATGCGAACTTCCGCTCCGGATTCGAGCCGCTGCTGCCGGGGTGCACGCAGATTCCCTTCAACGATCTCGCCGCACTCGAGCAGGCGTTGTCGTCGCGGCAGGTCGCGGCCTTCATCGTCGAGCCGATCCAGGGCAAGGGCGTCAATCTGCCATCAGACGAATTTCTGCCGGGCGCCGCCGCGCTGTGCAAGAAATACGGCACCATCTTCATCGCCGACGAAATCCAGACCGGTATCGGCCGCACCGGAAAATTCCTCGCGGTCGAGCATTGGAATGTCGAGCCCGACATGGTGCTGCTGGCGAAGGCGCTGTCGGGCGGCCATGTCCCGGTCGGCGCGCTGCTGACGCGCAAGAGTATCTTCGACAAGATCTTCAACCAGATGGACCGCGCGGTCGTGCACGGCTCGACCTTTGCGAAGAACGATCTGGCGATGGCCGCCGGCATCGCAACCCTCGACGTGATCAAGCACGAAAAGCTGGTCGAGCAGGCCGCCAAGCGCGGTGCCGAGCTTCGCCTCGCGCTGACCCGCATGGTGCCGGGCTACGAATTGATGAAGGAAGTGCGCGGCAAGGGGTTGATGATCGGCGTCGAGTTCGGTCCGCCGAAATCGCTGCGGCTGAAGGCTTCGTGGAATTTGCTGGAAACCGCCAACAAGGGCCTGTTCTGCCAGCTCATCACGGTGCCACTGTTCAAGGATCACAAGATCCTGACGCAAGTCTCTGGCCACGGCAGCCACACCATCAAGCTGCTGCCGCCGCTCGTTATCACGGAAGAAGACTGCAGCTGGATCGAAAAATCGTTCGACGACGTCATTGCCGCCAGCCACAAGGTCCCCGGCGCGATCTGGTCGCTCGGCAAGACGCTGGTCGACAACGCGGTCCGGAAGTCGGCGTAAGCCGCAAGGCTACAATCTCCCGGCAAACCATGTCGATCGGGGAGGCGAGCATGAGCACCATCAGCGGCGGCTGTCATTGCGGTGCAATCCGCTATCAGGTCGAGGGCGAACTCATCGTTCATGCGTTGTGTCACTGCACCGACTGCAGGCGTCACGCCGGCGCGCCTGTCGTCGGCTGGGCGATGTATGCCGAAGATGCGCTCAAGGTGACGAAGGGGCAGCCCAAGGTCTACGCGTCCTCGGAGCATGGCCGGCGGCACTTCTGCGCCGACTGCGGCACCGGGCTGTTCTACACCAACGCCAACATAATGCCCGGGATCATCGACATTCAGAGCGCGACCTACGACGATCCCGATGCCGTTCCGGCGATGGTGCACATCCAGACCGCAGAACGGATTCGCTGGATGGAGCACGCCCACGAACTGCCGACCTTCGAGCGCTATCCGCCGCAAGCATAGCTGACCATGGAATTGCGCAAGATGAATCGTCGCGTCGGTTTTGCGCGATCACGGGAGTGAGCGGAGAAGAGACATTTCGTCAGAAGGCCGGGCAGCGATGGTGTTGTGCTTTTCACAATCCTGCTGGAAGGAAAATTGCTTTCGCATCACGGCGCCGTGCACGTACTGCGTGCAATATCTCAAATCGCGGTGATGGGGGCTGCACCTATCTGACTTCCGCGTTGCCGCGCCCACATACATGAGGTCCAACGATCAAAAGGATACTCATCATGACGAAGTTCATTCCAGCCATTGCGGTCGCGCTTCTCGCAACGGCCATTGCAACGCCGGTGCTCGCGCAGGCCGCGATACAGGAGCCCGGCGCCTACGCGTTCTATCATCCCAACGCGGACGTAACCGCGGGCAGGTCCGTGGTTCGCCCGCCCGTTTCTGCGGACGCGTATGCGTATTATCGCTCGGGCGTGCCCGCACGCGAGCGCCTGCCGGTCGCACCGCGGCATCGTCGCACAGTGCGATAGTGGACTGCGCGACGGTCGTGCGACGGCGGGCGCTGCCAGGGCCCGCGGCCGTCAGATCGTCGCGGCGTCAGCCGAGCCTGCTTCGCGTGATGCGGCCGGCGCTCCTCATTGTCTCGGCCGCGGCTTCTGTGGCGAGCAGGCGGAGAAGGTCGGGGAAGCGTTCTTCGAGATCCGACCAGCGAAGCTGATTGGTGCGGCTGTTGCCGAGATCGACCTGCCGAATGAGTCCCGATCTCGCGCAGAACGCGGAAATGGTGCGTTCGCGTCGCCTTGGTGACCGGCAAATCGAATGCGCTGCAATGACGGATGCAGTCGCGATCGGCCGCCAGAGCGAGCACGACCTTCCGGCGCACCGGATCGGCGAGCGCGGCGAAGATCGCGCCGATCTCCATCTCGTCGACATCGGGGTGACCGCTCTCGTCGGGCATCATCCCGCTCCGTCTCGTCAAGGTATGGTTTACATCATACCTCTGCCCGTGTATCAGATCGTTCCAATCTGTGGAAGGACGTGCAGCATGACGGCAAGCCGCATCGTCGAACTGGTCGAGTTCGGAGGTCCCGAAGTCCTGAAGGTGGTGCAACGCGACGTTCCGCCACCCGCTGCCGGCGAAGTCCAGATCCGCCATAAGGCGATCGGCTTCAACTTCATCGACATCTATCAGCGCAAGGGCATCTACCCGCTGCCGCTGCCGACAGGTCTCGGCTTCGAAGCAGTTGGCGTCATCGAGGCGGCAGGCCCGGGCGTCTCGGATCATGCGATCGGCGAGCGCGTCGCCTATATGAACGCCGGCGTCGGTGCCTATTCCGAGCGGCGCAATGTCGCGGCCGACAAGCTGGTCAAGCTCCCCGATAGCGTCAGCGACGAGATGGCGGCGACATTGCTGTTCAAGGGCATGACCGCGCAATATCTGCTGCGCCGGACTCACAGGGTCGAGCCCGGAGACGTGCTGCTCGTCCATTCGGCCGCCGGCGGGGTCGGCCAGATCCTGACGCGCTGGGCCACGGCGCTGGGAGCGACGGTGTTCGGCACCACCGGCTCGCCGGAAAAGCGCGAGACGGCGCTCGCGGCCGGATGCAAGGAGGTGCTCGACCTCAACGACCCGCAGTGGCCGGAAGCTTTTCTCGCGGCTTCCGGGACCAAGGCCGTGTCGTCTACGACGCGATCGGCAAGGATACGCTGCTGCGCTCGCTCGATTGCGCCGCGCCGTTCGGCCTCGTGGTGGTCTATGGCGCTTCCTCGGGCAAGGCGCCCGCCGTCGACCCGGAACTGCTGAACAAGAAGGGCTGCCTCTTCCTGACGCGGCCGTCGGTGTTCCCGCACAATGCGAATCCGGCGAGTTTCCGCGCCAACGCGGCCGATCTCTTCGAGGCCATCGCGCGGGGCCATGTGAAGGCCGATATCGGGGCCCGTTTCGCGCTCGACGACATTGCCGAGGTTCACCGCGCCGCGGAGGAGCGCCGGGTCAAAGGAACAATCCTCATCACTCCTTAAAGCAAATACTTCCTGCAAGCTTTCGTTCTGCCTGCGCAGTGCCTATTTTGCTGGGCGAGAAGCCAGTGGAGCCGACCCATGACTGACATCACGCCGCTTGTTCCGCGCCAGCTCGTTCCGGGCCTTTCGGTAAGCCTGGTTGGTGGCGGACGATTCGATATTGCCGCTGAAAATCCAGAGCGTTTCACCATGGTCGTATTTTATCGTGGTCTGCACTGCCCGATTTGCCGGACGCAGCTAGGTGACTTGGAAACGAAGCTGCCGGATTTCGCCAAGCGGGGCGTTAGCGTCGTCGCGATATCATCCGACAATGCCGAGCGCGCAGAACGCAGCAAGCAAGAATGGAAACTGCCGAACCTGAGACTGGGATTTGGCCTTGATCTCCGTGTCGCTCGCGCGTGGGGATTGTACGTCTCGACGGGCCGCGGAATGACGTCTGCCGGAGTCGAGGAACCGGCCTTGTTTTCGGAGCCAGGGCTGTTTCTGGTGCGGGCGGACCACACGCTCTATTTCGCCAGCGTACAGACGATGCCGTTCGCGCGGCCGCACTTCGCCGATATTCTCGGCGCCATCGACTTCGTCATCGGCAAGGACTATCCGGCGCGCGGCGAAGTGACGAACCTGTCGGCCGCGGCAGCTTGAGCCTCTACTGCGGGGTCGATTGACGGATCAGCCCTTGCCTGGATCGTCCTCCCAGACCAGCGCTTAGGCAGCGTCAGCGCGCATCTTCCAGAATCATCGCGGCGCCTTTTTCCGCAATCATCGCCGTCGGCGTGTTGGTGTTGCCGGACGTAATCGTCGGCATCACCGACGCGTCGGCGACGCGCAAGCCGTCGAGCCCAAAGAAGCGCAGCCGCTCGTCCACCACCGCCATCGGGTCGTTCGCCAACCCCATCTTCGCGGTCCCCACCGGGTGAAAGATCGTGGTGCCGATGTCGCCGGCGGCTTTTGCCAGCGAAGCGTCGTCGTCGCCGACGCTGGGGCCGGGCAGATATTCGACCGGGCGATATCGTTCGAGCCGCTTCTGCTTCATCAGCCGCCGCGTGGTGCGGATGGCATCGGCCGCGACCTGGCGGTCGTCGTCGGTCGAGAGATAATTCGGCGCGATCGATGGCGCCTCGTCAGGCTTCGCCGAGCGGATGCGCACGGTGCCGCGCGAGGTCGGCTGCAGGTTGCAGGCGCTCACCGTGATGGCGGGGAAGCGATGCAGGGGATCGCCGAACTTGTCGAGCGACAATGGCTGAACGTGAAACTGGATGTTGGCACGCTCGCGATGCGGATCGGAGCGCGTGAAGATGCCGAGCTGCGACGGCGCCATGGTCAGCGGTCCGCGGCGGCGGAAAGCGTAGTCGAGCCCCATCAGGCCGCGCCGCATCAGCGACCAGTAGGTTTCGTTCAGCGTACGGACGCCCTCGACCTTGTAGATCGCGCGCTGCTGCAGATGGTCCTGCAGGTTGCGCCCGACGCCCGGTCTGTCGAGCACCATTTCGATGCCGAGCGGCGACAGCCAGTCGGCCGGTCCGATGCCGGAGCGATGCAGCACCTGCGTCGAGCCGATCGAGCCTGCGCATAGAACGACTTCGCCCTTGGTGCGCGCCTCGACCACTTCGCCACCTTGCACGAAGCGCACGCCGACCGCGCGGCCGTTCTCGATGATGAGCCGGTCGACCAGCACATGCTTTTCCAGCCGCAGGTTATTGCGGTTCAGCACCGGCTTGAGAAAGCCGCGTGCCGAAGACCAGCGCCGGCCGCGCTTCTGGTTGACGTGGAAATAGCTCACTCCTTCATTGTCGCCGGTGTTGAAATCGGCAATGCGCTTGATGCCCATCTCCTCGGCGGCATCGCCGACCGCGTCGAGAATGGCCCAGGAGAGCCGCGGCGCCTCGATCCGCCAGCCGCCGCCGGTGCCGTGATGTTCGCTCTCGCCGAGGAAATGATCCTCCAGCCGCCGGAACAGCGGCTTGACGTCGTCATAGCCCCAGCCGGTCAGGCCGAGTTGCCGCCAGTGATCGTAATCGGCGGATTGTCCGCGCATCGAAATCATGGCGTTGATGGCGGAGGAGCCGCCAATCACCTTGCCGCGCGGATAGGCAAGCGCCCGCCCGTTGAGCCCGGGCTCTGCCTCGGTCTTGAACATCCAGTCCGAGCGCGGATTGCCGATCGCAAAGAGATAGCCGACCGGGATGTGAAACCAGATCCAGTTGTCGTTGCCGCCGGCCTCGAGGATCAGCACGCGGTTTTTCGGATCGGCCGACAGCCGGTTGGCCATGATGCAGCCGGCGGTTCCTGCGCCAATCACGATGTAGTCGAAATCGCCTTCAAGCCGTTTCCGCATTTTCCTAGCTTCCACCCACTTGCGACCCGTCATGCCCGGACAAAGCGCGAAGCGCGTCTTCGCGCTAGATGTCCCGGGCATCCACGTCTTTTCGCCTATTAGTCAGACGTGGATGGCCGGGACAAGCCCGGCCATGACGGCGAGGCGGGGAGACGGCGCCAGGGTGCGTTGGTTGGACCGCCCCTTGCATGCTACAGGGCAGAAGCATTCAACCCCGGAAAGCCCGTTATCTCCATGCCCATCGTCAACCGCGTCGCCGAGTTTCAACCCGACATCCAGGCCTGGCGCCGGGATATTCATGAGCACCCGGAACTGCTCTACGACGTGCACCGCACTGCGGCATTGGTCGCGGACCGTTTGCGGGAATTCGGCTGCGACCAGGTCGTTACCGGTCTCGGCCGCACCGGCGTCGTCGGCGTCATCAAAGGCAACAGGCCCGCCGGCACGGGTGACGTGAAGGTTATCGGGCTGCGGGCGGATATGGACGCACTGCCGATCGAGGAGGCGACCAATCTGCCTTACGCGTCCAGGACGAAGGGCTTGATGCACGCGTGCGGCCATGACGGCCACACCGCCATGCTGCTGGGTGCGGCGCGCTATCTCACCGAGACCCGCAATTTCGCCGGCGATGCGGTCGTGATCTTCCAGCCGGCCGAGGAGGGCGGCGCGGGCGCGGTTGCGATGATCAAGGACGGGCTGATGGACCGTTTCGGTATCGAGCAGGTCTACGGCATGCATAACGGTCCGGGCATTCCGGTCGGTTCGTTCGCGCTTCGGCCCGGTCCGATCATGGCCGGAGGCGATGCCGTTTTCATCAAGATCGAGGGGCTTGGTGGCCACGCCGCGCGCCCGCACAAATGTATCGATTCCGTCCTAGTCGGCGCGCAGTTGATCACAGCGCTGCAGTCGATCGTGTCGCGCAGCGTCGATCCGCTGGAATCGGCAGTGATTTCGATGTGCGAATTTCACGCCGGCAACGCCCGCAATGTGATCCCGCAAACCGCGGAGCTGAATGGCACCGTCCGTACCCTGAACGGCGACGTGCGGGAACTGGTGGAAAAGCGGGTGCGCGAAGTCGTCGCCGGCGTGGCGCAGATCACGGGCGCCAGGATCGATCTGGAGTACACCCACGGCTATCCGGTAACGGTCAACCATATCCAGCAGACGGATGTCGCGACGCGGGCGGCCAGAGACATCGCCGGCGATGCCAACGTGCATGTGATGCCACCGCTGATGGCCGGCGAAGATTTCGCCTTCATGCTGGAGCAGCGGCCGGGTGCGCTGATCTTCTGCGGCAACGGCGACAGCGCGGGCCTGCATCACCCCGCCTACAATTTCAACGACGAGGCGATCGTGTTCGGCACCTCTTACTGGATCAAGCTGGTCGAAAACACGCTGGCCGGGTGAGGCGTTCAGCGACATTTCAAACGCCCCCAATGTGAGAAGGTCTTGGTAGCCGCTCCCGGGTGGATGGGGGCTCTGCGGCAGCGTGTTGGGTGGACTGCCGCTTGCATGCTACAGAGACGATACTGTTCCAACACGAGACCAGAGAATTCCCATGCCCATCGTCAACCGCGTCGCCGATCTGCAACCCGATATTCAGGCCTGGCGCCGCGATATCCATGAACATCCCGAATTACTGTACGACGTTCACCGCACTGCAGCATTCGTGGCGGATCGTTTGCGCGAATTCGGCTGCGACGAGGTGGCCACCGGCCTCGGCCGTACCGGCGTCGTCGGCGTCATCAAGGGCAAGCAGCCCGGCAATGGCGAGATCAGGGTAATCGGGCTTCGCGCCGACATGGATGCGCTGCCGATCGAGGAAGCGACCAATCTGCCCCATGCCTCCAAGACGCCGGGCCTGATGCACGCCTGCGGCCATGACGGCCACACCGCGATGCTTTTGGGTGCAGCGCGATATCTCGCCGAGACCAGGAATTTCGCCGGCGACGCGGTCGTGATCTTTCAGCCGGCCGAGGAGGGCGGTGCGGGCGCTGCCGCCATGATCAAGGACGGTCTGATGGACCGGTTCGGCATCGAGCAGGTCTACGGCATGCATAATGGCCCGGGGATTCCGGTCGGCTCCTTTGCCATCCGCCCCGGTCCGGTGATGGCCGCGACCGACTCGATCGACATCAGGATCGAAGGACTCGGCGGCCACGCCGCGCGCCCGAACAAATGCATCGATTCCGTGCTCGTCGGTTCTGAGCTCATCACCGCCCTGCAATCGATCGTCTCGAGGACCCTCGATCCCCTGGACTCCGCGGTGATCTCGATCTGCGAGTTCCACGCCGGCAACGCCCGTAACGTGATTCCGCAGACCGCCGAACTCCGGGGCACGGTGCGTACCTTGACGCCGGAAGTGCGCGAAATGGTCGAGAAGCGGGTCCGCGAGGTGTGCGCGGGCGTGGCGCAGATGACCGGCGCCAAAATCGATCTCGTTTACGAGCGCGGCTATCCAGTGACCAAAAATCATGCCGAGCAAACCGACTTCGCCACGCAGGTGGCCAGGGAAGTGGCCGGCGCCCAGAACGTTCACGAGATGCCGCCGCTGATGGGCGCGGAAGATTTTTCCTATATGCTTGAGGCGCGGCCGGGCGCCTTCATCTTCTGCGGCAACGGCGACAGCGCAGGGCTCCATCACCCCGCCTATGATTTCAATGACGAGGCGATCGTGTACGGCACCTCGTACTGGATCAAGCTGGTCGAGAACAAGCTGGCGGCGGCGTAGCGCGCCTCGCTCCTCTCTTGAACTTCCATCGCATGTGAAGTTCGAATGCACATCAAGGAAGGCCTGTATCCCCTGTACGGGCCTTCTTTATTTGCCGCCAAGGCGTAACTTGAGATGCCGATAGAACGCCTCAGGGTCCGAATGAACATTCGAAGACATGGCTGAACTCCAGCGATGTGCCGGCGCCCACCGTCTGCTGTCCGGCGGCGGTCAGTAGCGCGCCGGCACGTACATTTCGGGCGGAATCGGTCCGCGGCTATATTCCGGGTTGCGAACCCGCGGCGGTAGCACCACCGGCTCGAGCTTGATTTCCTGGTAGGGAATTTGTTCGAGCAGATGCGCGATGCAGTTCAGCCGTGCCTTCTTCTTGTCGTCGGCCTCGACCAGGTACCAGGGAGCTTCCGGAATGTGGGTACGCTCCAGCATCGCTTCCTTGGCCTTGGTGTATTGCTCCCAGCGGCTGCGCGATTCCACATCCATCGGGCTGAGCTTCCACTGCTTGAGCGGATCGTGGATCCGCATCATGAAGCGCAAATACTGCTCTTCATCGGTGATGGAAAACCAGTACTTAATGAGGGTGATTCCAGAGCGCACGAGCATACGCTCGAATTCCGGCGCCGACCGGAAGAATTCTTCGACGTCGTCTTCAGTGCAGAAGCCCATCACGCGTTCGACGCCGGCGCGGTTGTACCAGCTACGGTCGAACAGCACGATCTCGCCGCCGGCCGGCAAATGCGAAACGTAACGCTGGAAATACCACTGCGTGCGCTCGCGCTCGTTCGGCGCCGGAAGCGCCGCGACACGGCAGACCCGGGGATTGAGTCTCTGGGTGATGCGCTTGATGACGCCGCCCTTGCCGGCGGAATCGCGGCCCTCGAAAATCACGACCACCTTGAGCTTCTGCTCCTGCACCCAGGTCTGCAGTTTCACCAGTTCGCCCTGCAGGCGGAATAATTCCTTGAAATAGACGCGCCGATCGATCGTCTCTTCTGCCGTATGGTCGGCAAATTCATTGGTCAGCGCATCGAGACGATCGTCGTCGATTTCAAGTTCCAGTTCTTCATCGAAACTGTCCAGCATTTCCGCCTGAATGCGGTCGTGGATGGCGCCGTTCGGGGGCCTTTTGGTCATGGCGGGCTCCAGCTCCAGAGCTGTGGGTTCGCGTAGTGCGTAAATATCGATGTCCTGCCGCATCATCGGTCAGGAGACCTACCTTGCGGAAAGCAGAAGGCCGGAGTTTGGTTCCGGCCTCCGCAACCCGTCGGAGCTGCATGGCAGGCGCTGTCGAGCGAAGCCTTGTCGGCCTTGAGGGTGTCGACCTCTTCGTTGCTCGCTGAGGAAATGTGGGAGAGCGTGTCGCAAGCAAGAGGGTCGCGCGCTGCACGGTGCCGGGGCTGAAGGGCCCGCGCAGCGCGTCGACCGTATGGGAGCGTCATGGCGTGAACAGACGTCCCACATTCCCTTGAGAATGCGATTGTGCCTTTTATCAATTAATGGTTGCAGACGCGATTGTCAATTTTTCCTGTTATTTTTCACAGAAATTGCGGCTGCATGTTTCACCGGAAGTTGCGGCTACCCGATTGGCGGAATTCAGGCCGCATGTGCTGATTTTCGCAGTACGTCAGCGGCTATTTTGAGGTCCTGCACAAAGCGCCGGTATTCGCGTGCCTTGGCTTCTGCGTCCGGCAATCGCAACAGATAGGACGGGTGCACCGTCACCAGCGCCCGGGTTCCATCGGCGAGATCGATCAGGCGGCCGCGGTTCTTGTTGATCGGCGTCATTTTCCCGAACACGCTTTGCGCCGCGGTGGCGCCCATCGCCACCACGAGGTCGGGCCTGATTGCGGCCAGTTCGCGTTCGTACCACTGCCGGCAGGCCTTGATTTCCGGCGTGGTGGGTTTCTGGTGCAGGCGGATCTTGCCGCGCGGCACGAACTTGAAGTGCTTGACCGCATTGGTGACGTAGACTGTGCGGCGGTCGATGCCGGCCTCTTCCAGGGCGCGGTCGAGCATTAGTCCCGCGGGCCCGACGAACGGCTTGCCGGCGAGGTCTTCCTTGTCGCCGGGCTGCTCGCCGACCAGCATGATCCGCGCCGTTTGCTGGCCTTCGCCGAACACGGTCTGGGTGGCATTCTTGTAGAGAGGACAGGCGCGGCAATCGGCGGCTTCCTCGCGCAGGGTTTCGATAGCGTCGTCGGCGTGTTTGCGGGCCATTAAGGGTTCCTGCGGCGTGCGCGGTTCAGTCTCGGCGTTCGCGGTCATGGGCCGTCGATCCAGGGTTTAACCGGCGAGGCCTGCGGCAAGTTCCTTCGGCTCGGCATCTCCATCTTCAGCCGCGCCGGATTGAAGATGCTGGCGCAGTAGCGCCGCCAGGTCTCCTCCAGCCGGCCCGCCGTCGGGGCCTCGCCCTTGGCGACCCCCGGCGTGATCGAGACGGCATGGCCGTCCCAATGCGCGCAGACATCCGGCGTCAGGATCGACCAGGGCATGTCGGCGAAACGGCGCGCGAAGAACGGCGCGGCGAGCTCGACAATGTGGTGCTCAGGTTCGAACCACGCGACGAAGTGCGATTTTTGCTCGCGGCCGATTTCGCGGAAGCGGACAACGGCGTGCATCCTGCGCTCGTCGCGACGCACGGCTTTGGCCATGGCGGCGACCTCGGCGATGTCAGGATCGGTCGCGATCTCGAGCAGGTCATGGTTGCCGCGCAGCCGCCACAGCAGGCGATAGAGCAGGGCGAACCGCTCGGGGTTGCGGTGCAGGATGGCAACCTCCGCCAGTTCGATGAATCTGGCCGGCACGTTGAAGGTCCCGTGTGGCGGCGCGAGCGGCAGCTCAGTCGGCTCGAACAGTTCGGGCGTATCTTCCGCGACGCGCCAGGTCACGTCGGAGGGTTTTACATTGTTCAGCGCCAGCGCGCGGGCGGCTTTGCGCCAGCCGTCGAAATCGGTTTCGCTATCGAGGGTGATGTGGTGCATTTCTCTGCTTCCCGTCATTCGCTCGCTATGACGATCGTGCGAGGTTGGTATCCGCCGGTATTTCCAGCCTACGTTGCACATCCATCGTTGAATCCCTTTGATTCCACTCGTGAATCGCCAAAGCGTCGATCGCGATTGACTCTGCCGGGCGGGTTAGCTTTATATTAGAACATATCATGAACAAATGAGCCGGCCGCGGGTTCACTCGGGAAAAAGCGGTAAAGGCAAAATTTTCTTAAGGAGCGGCGCATGAGCACCGCACGCACAAGCACGCTTGCGAATTTGCGAGGGTGCATCGAGCGGATCGAGACGCATGGCGATGCGCATGACCTCAACAAGGTCGCGCTTGGCCATGCGGCGGCGGATGCTGTGCTGTGCGGCGGTCTTGCGGTCGCAGCGGTGCATGAAGTGTTCGCCGAGGGCCATCAGAGCGCGGCGGCCACGGGATTCATCGCAGGCCTCGCGGGAAGGGTATCGCCGCGCCGGCCGCTGGTCTGGGTGCGGCAGGATTTTTCGGAAATTGAATCCGGTGCGCTGTCGATGAGCGGGCTTTGTGAGCTGGGTCTCGATCCGCGGCTGCTTGTGACCGTGCGCGCCCCGGACGCCGACGCCGCGTTGCGGACCGCCGCCGATGCGCTGGCCTGCGATGCGCTCGGCGCCGTGGTGCTGGAAGTCTGGGGGCAGGCGCGTCAGCTCGATCTCGTCGCCAGCCGCAAGCTCACGCTGGCAGCGCAAGCCTCCGGCGTCACCGCATTGCTGCTGCGGATGGCGGCGGAGCCGCGGCCCTCGACCGCGGAGACCCGATGGATCGTGCGCGCGGCGCATTCACCGCCTTCAGCCCCTTCAATGCCAGCGGCGCCTTCCATGCCTGCGGCGCCTTGGAGCGCGTGGGGCGCGCCAATCTTCGACGCGCAGCTCGTTCGTAACCGTCATGGCCCGGTCGGCCGGTGGATCATGGAATGGAAATGTGATGAGTGCCTCTTCAGTGAACCGGCGGCGTATCCTCAGCCTGTGGCTGCCACGCCTGCCCATCGACCGCATCAAGCGCCGGTCCATAGCGTTTTCAAGCGAAGTGGGTACCGGTTCGCGTGAAGAAAACGCGTCAAAAAGTTCGAACGACAACGAAGAGCTGGATAAAACCCCCAGCGTCGTCGTCGCCAAGCAGCACAATGCTATCCTGATCCATGCCCTCGACGATCTGGCCGTGCGCGCCGGCCTCTCGATCGGCCTGCCGCTCGCCAATGCCCGCGCGATCTGCCCTGAATTGACGGCGTTCGACGCCGACGAAGTCGCCGACCGCAAGACGCTCGATGACATCGCCGACTGGTGCGACCGCTTCACGCCGCTGGTGGCGCTCGATCCGCCGCATGGGCTTTATCTCGACATTACCGGTTGTGCCCACCTGTTCGGCGGCGAGCGCGCGCTGCTGCAGATTGTATGCGGCGCGCTGAGCCGGCGTGGCTTTGCCGTCAGCGCCGCGATCGCGAGCACCGCGATCTGCGCCCGGACGCTGACGCGCCAGACTTCCGGAAAGATCGTTGCCGAGGGCGAGGAGGCCTGCGCCGTCGGCCCGCTGCCGGTCTCCGCGCTCGGCGCCGGTGAGGCCATCACCAGCGGCTTGCGCCGCGCCGGCCTGAAGACCATCGGCGACGTCGCCTCGCGTGGCCGTCACGAGATCACGGCGCGGTTCGGCGCCGGCTTCACGACGCTGTTGGAGCAGGCGCTGGGCGAGGGCGATGCGCCGATCAGTCCCCGAAAGCCGCTGCCGGATTACATCGTCGAGAAACGCTTTCCCGAACCGGTCGCCACCGACACCGTGATCGCGATGAACCTGTCCGCGCTCGCTGCCATGCTGGTCGCGGCGATGGACAGGCAGGGCAAGGGCGCGCGGCGGCTGGACGCGAGTTTTTCCGCACCGATGGCGCCGTGCGCACGATTTCGGTCGATACCGGCTGTCCGGTGACGAAGCCAGAGGTGATCGACCGCCTGTTTCGCGAGCGGCTCGATGCGCTGAATGATCCTCTCGATCCCGGCTTTGGCTTCGATCTCATTCGTCTCTCCGCCAGCCGCACCGAAATCGTGGTGCAGCAGCAGCGCGATCTCGACGCCAATGTCCATGACAATGACGAACTGTCCGCGCTGATCGACCGCATCGCCGCGCGCATCGGGGGCAAGCGCGTGGTCGTGCATCTGCCGCAGGATACCCACATCCCCGAGCGCGCGGTGATGGCCGTAGCAGCACAGCATCATCTGGCGGCCGCGGCGCAGGCGGCATGGCCGGAGCGTATTGAGAGCGAGCCGCCGCTGCGGCCGTTGCGGCTGTTCGACAGACCGGAGCCGATCAAAGTGCCGTTTGCAACGGTGCCCGACGGCCCGCCGCATCAGTTCACCTGGCGCCGTGTGACGCATGCGGTGGTGCGGGTGGAAGGGCCTGAACGCATCGCCATGGAATGGTGGAAACAAAACGGCGATGGCCCGACGCGGGATTATTTCCGCATTGAGGATGAGGCGGGCTTGCGCTTCTGGATCTTTCGCGACGGGCTTTATGAAAGCGAGCTGGCCGACGAAGAAGGCGAGCCCGCGCCTGTCAGATGGTTCGTGCACGGGCTGTTCGCATGAAAAGCTCCTTCGACAATTATGCCGAGATCGGCATCACCACCAATTTCTCGTTCCTGCGCGGCGGCTCGGATCCGCGCGCCTATGTGCATCAGGCCAGTGAGCTCGGCATTCCCGCGATCGGCATCGCCGACCACAACACGCTGGCCGGCGTGGTGCGCGCTTACAAGGAACTCGAAAACCCCGAGGTCACGCATAAGCCAAAGCTCTTGATCGGCGCGAGGCTCGTCTTCATCGACGGCACGCCTGACATCCTGGTCTATCCGCGTGACCGCGCCGCTTACGGCCGGCTCTGCCAGTTGCTGACCCGCGGCAAGCGCGGCGACGACATCACGCGGATCGAAAAGGGCGAATGCCATCTGAGGTTCGATGACCTGCTGGAGTTCGCCGAAGGCCAGCTTCTGGTGCTGGCGCTGCCGCATCGCTTCGACGCGGCGAGAGCGCAGGAAATTCTGCAGCGGTTGAAGGACTCCAGCGCCGATGGCGTCTGGCTCGCCGCAAGCCTGCTCTACCGCGGCGACGACAAGCGCCGGTTGGCGCGGCTGCATCGTCTCGCGCTGGTCGCTAAAGTGCCGCTGCTGGCGACCAATGAGGTGCTGTACCACCACCCCGCCCGCCGCCCGTTGCAGGACGTACTGACGTGTATTCGCGAGAAGACCACCATCGATGCGATCGGCCGGCGGCTGGAGGCCAATGCCGAGCGCTACCTGAAGCCGGCCCGCGAAATGGCGCGGCTGTTTCGCGATATTCCGGAGGCGATCGCGGAAACCACGCGCTTTGCCAAGCGCATTTCGTTTTCGCTCGATCAGCTCAAATACCAGTATCCCGACGAGCCGGTGCCGCCGGGCAAGACCGCGCAGCAGCATCTCGAAGACCTGACCTGGGCCGGTGTCGACAAATATTTCGGCGGGGTGATCTCTGACACGCTGCGCGCCACCTTGCGGAAAGAGCTCGCATTGATCGCCGAGCTCAAATACGCGCATTATTTTCTGACCGTGCACGACATCGTCCATTATGCGCGCAGCCAGAACATCCTGTGCCAGGGCCGGGGATCGGCGGCCAACTCGGCTGTGTGCTACGTGCTCGGCATCACCTCGGTCGATCCGACCAAGGTCGATCTGTTGTTCGAGCGCTTCATTTCCAAGGAGCGGCTGGAGCCGCCTGATATCGATGTCGATTTCGAGCATTCGCGGCGCGAGGAGGTGATGCAATATGTCTACCGCCGTTACGGCCGCCACCGCGCCGCGATCATTGCCACCGTCATCCACTATCGTCCGCGCAGCGCGATCCGCGATGTCGGCAAGGCGCTGGGGCTGACCGAGGATGTCACCGCGGCGCTCGCCGATACCGTGTGGGGAAGCTGGGGCAAGGGCCTCAACGAGATGCAGGTCCGCCAGGCCGGGCTCGATCCGGCTAACGCGATGGTCGAGCTTGCAGTCGAGCTCGCCACCGAGCTGATCGAATTCCCCGCCATCTGTCGCAGCATGTCGGCGGCTATGTGCTGACGCAGGACCGGCTCGACACCTATGTGCCGATCGGCAACGCGGCGATGGACGACCGCACCTTCATCGAATGGGACAAGGACGACGTCGACGCGCTGAATATGATGAAGGTCGACGTGCTGGCGCTGGGCATGCTGACCTGCATCCGCAAATGCTTTGACCTGATCGCCGATCACAAGGGCGAGCGTTGGGAACTGGCGACGGTCCCGCAGGACGAGAAGCCGGTCTACGACATGCTGTGCCGGGGTGAATCGCTCGGCGTGTTCCAGGTCGAAAGCCGCGCCCAGATGAACATGCTGCCGCGGCTGAAGCCGCGCACCTTCTACGACCTCGTCATTGAAGTGGCGATCGTGCGTCCCGGTCCGATCCAGGGCGATATGGTGCATCCATATCTGCGCCGACGAAACAAGACCGAGCAGGTGAGTTATCCGTCGCCGTCGCCCGAGCACGGGCCGGCGGACGAATTGTATCGCGTGCTGCACAAGACGCTCGGCGTGCCCTTGTTCCAGGAGCAGGCGATGCGGATTGCGATCGAGGCCGCCAGGTTCACATCCGAAGAGGCCAATGGCTTGCGCCGTTCGATGGCGACCTTCCGCAACCTCGGCACCATCGGCACGTACGAAACCAAGCTGATCGGCAACATGATCGCGCGCGGCTACGATCCCGAATTCGCCAAAAGCTGTTTTGACCAGATCAAGGGATTTGGCAGCTACGGCTTTCCGGAAAGCCACGCCGCAAGCTTCGCCCAGCTCGTCTATATCTCGTCCTGGCTGAAGCATTACCATCCGGATGCGTTCTGCTGCGGCTTGCTCAATTCGCAGCCGATGGGCTTTTACGCGCCCGCGCAAATCGTCGGCGACGCCCGCAACAACGGCGTCGAGGTGCGCGAGATCGATGTGTCCTACAGTTTTGCGCAGAACACGCTGGAGGAGGGAGTGGGAAATACTGCGCGGTGCGGCTCGGCTTCCGCCAGATCGACGGCTTTCACTGGATCGATGAGGATGAGGAGCGGTTGAAGCAGCTTCAACTGTCATTCTCCGATGCGCAATTGCGCATCGTGGGGCGCGTAGCGCGAATGACAATGTGGGGAAAGAGCAAGACTGGGCCGACCGCATCGTTGCCGCCCGCCAACGCCGTCCCTTCACCTCGCTGGAAGAGTTCGCCCGCGACACCGGTCTTCCAAAACGCGCGCTGATCCTGCTGGCCGATGCCGATGCCTTCCGCTCCATCGGGCTCGACCGCCGCGCGGCGTTGTGGGCGGTGCGGCGGCTGCCCGACGACGTGCCGCTGCCGCTGTTTCAGGCCGCGGTCGCGCGCGAGCAGCCCGACGAGAATGCAAAGCCGCTACCCCTGATGCCACTGCCGGAGCAGGTGGTCGCCGATTACCAGACGGTGCGGCTGTCGCTGAAGGGCCACCCGATGGAGTTCCTGCGCGAGAGGTTTACGAGAGAGCGCGTCGTCGCCTGCAAGGACATCAACCACAAAAACGACAAGCGCCGCGTCCGTTGCGCCGGCGTGGTGCTGGTGCGGCAGCGCCCGGGCAGCGCCAAGGGTGTCGTCTTCATGACGCTGGAGGACGAGACCGGCATCGCCAATATCGTGGTATGGCCCAAGGTGATGGAGCAGTACCGGAAAGAGGTGATGGGCGCCCGCCTCATCCTGGTCGAGGGTTATATCCAGAGCAGCCCGGAGGAGGTGACGCATCTGGTGGCGCAGCGGATGTTCGACCGCTCCCACGACCTGATCGGCCTCGCCAATGATGCGCCGAGCCGCAAGCATCCGGTCCCGACTGGCCCCGCGCTGGTCGAGCCGCTCAACGACGACCGCCGCGACCACGCCGATACGCCGGCGCAGAAAATCCGCCACCCGCGCAACGTCCGCATCCTGCCGCCGTCACGGGATTTTCATTGAGCCGATTTCTTCTGCGATTGCCATCGGAGTATCGGAGCGCAAAGCTTTCACGATGCATTCGCCCTTTGAGTTCCCGAGACTGCAGCGGCAAAGATCGCTTCGACGTTATCAGGCGCAAAAACTCTGCCGGCGATATCGTCCCGGCGTTCATGCGTGCAAAGCCGTCCATGGCGGCCTGGTTGCCGTGAACCGCGCCAAGGATCCGTTGCAGCTCGGGTGGCGGCGGCTCGAGCGTTGCGAGGTCGCAGGTGAAATCGTACATCGCCCCAACGTCCGCGTCGCGGGTGCGCTGGTAATCACCCATGGCCTCCTCGAATGGCCGCGCGCCCGACAATGATTGGTCGATTGCCGTGGCGCAGAGTTCAGCGTCCCGGAAGGCGTCGAGAATTCCCTGTGCCGTTATAAAGTCCCTGTTGTAGCCGGCGTCGCCTACGAGCGCCCAGCCGGGGCCGTAAGGCTTGCGAAAATAGTTCGGGACCGCCGCGCCGGCGAACGGTGCTTCGCGCCTTGCGTTACGCAGCCGACCGGCAAAGTCCGGCGCCTGCTCGATTGCTTTCAAGTAATTGCCCTCGATATCCCTCTTGTTGTCCGCAAACTCTGCGTAAGGCCATCCGGCAATAACGAGCGTTAGATCGTCATGGGTCGGCATTGCCGCAAATGCGCGCCTGTCGCGGACATAGGTTTCAAAGCGGCCGTCGGTGGGCAGCCCTCTCCAATAGCTGTAGTAGCCTGCCAACAGTGGCGGCTTCTCGCGGTACTGGTCGGGGTGAACCGCCTCGCTCAGCATCGAGTGCCGGCCGTCAGCCCCGACGATAACATGGGCATCTTCCGTGACGGTGCCGCCTTGCTTCGAGCGACCCTTGATGCCGACGACACGCTCTCCCTCGACAATTATTTCCTCGACGACGAAACCCTGACGGATCTCCGCGCCGGATTCGGCGGCGGCGTCGACCAGCAGCTTGTCGAGGATGGTCCGCCGCGGGCAGTAGGCAACGGGATCCTTGTCGGTACCGGGCGCGCCGGCAATGGTGAACGCGCCGAAGTCGAAGGAGTAGCTGTGGATCGGCGGGCATCCGGTCGCCACCAGCCGGTCGAGCAGCCCCATCGCGCCAGCGCATTCACGGCGCGGGGATGCACAAGATGCGTTGACACGGTGTCGCTCGGGAATGAAGCACGGTCGACCGCCAGCACCCGGTAACCTTTGCGGGCCAGCAACATTGCGGTCGGCGAACCGGCGCAGCGCGCGCCCACGACGATCACGTGGAATGCCTTGCCCATCGAAACCTCCTTGCAAAGTTTTTCCGTACCGGTTCATGGCAGCCGGGCTGACTGATCGCGGCGGCCGGGGCCCATGGCAGTCGATTTAGCGGGAAACCGAAGCCGCAACTTTGCCGAAACTCCGTGGTTCTTTGCAGGCCATGGGGTCCACGTTCGGGAGCCAAGGAAATGGATGCCCTATCGGAAGCTCTCGCGTCGGTGCACATGACGGGCGCCATCTTCTACCACGCAGAGTGCACTGCCCCCTGGGGGTTCCTGGTGCCGTCCCTGCAAGACGTCGCCCACGTGCTTGCTCCCGGAACCGAGCGCCTGGTCAGCTATCATCTGGTCACGGACGGGAAGGCGATCGTGCGCTTCCAGGGCGAAGACGACATCGCCGTCGCTGCGGGCGATATCCTGATCATCCCCCACGGCGATGCCCATACCGTTTCGAACGGCTCGCCATCGACCTACCTCGACAGCGGAGCTTCGCTCGGCGAGTTCCTGGTCGGCCATCTGACCACGATGCGATTGGGTGGCGGAGGCGAGGCGACAAGGTTTGTCTGTGGCTATTTCGGCTGCGAACGTCATGCCGATCGGCTTTCCTCGCCGGCCTGCCGCGGATGATCAAGATCAACCTGCGCGGCGACCCGGCCGGCGAATGGCTGGAGAGCTCGGTTCGCCATCTTGTCTCCCAGGCTGGATCCGCACGGCCGGGACAGTCGGTCCTGCTCTCCAAGATGGCGGAGGCGCTCTTCATCGAAACCATCCGCCGCTATATGGAGGCGCTGCCGCCGGAACAGACCGGCTGGCTTGCAGGTGCGCGGGATCCGGTCGTCGGCGGTGCACTGGCGCTGCTGCACCGAAAACCCTGTCATCATTGGAGCGTGGAGCAACTTGCCACCGAGACCGGCGTTTCGCGCTCGGTCCTCGCTGAAGGTTCTCCCGGTTTCTCGGCGAGCCGCCACTGACCTATCTTGCGCGCTGGCGATTGCAGCTCGCCGCCAGGATGCTGCAAACCACGCGGGAGGCTGTGATACAGGTGGCCTCCGAGGTCGGGTATGACTCGGAAGCCGCGTTCAATCGGGCGTTCAAGCGCGAGTTCGGTATTCCCCGGGACAGTTTAGGGACCAATTCAGAGGATCGCGCTCCCGATCGGGGCTGGTTGGAGGGGACGGGCGAACGCGCATCCCCTCGGGCGCGGCGTGAGGGCAATCTAAAATCTAAAAAGTATGTGGCTCTCACAATAATCTGGCTGGTTCCGGTCTACCAGTAGACCAATTCCGTCCGCGTCTTTCCGGCCCCACTTCTGGCAAATGTTGCTGCGAGCCTCTGCTTTTCAGCGCAATGTGCAGCCAGGGTTTCGTAGAGCCTGGCTTCCATGAATGGAACGTGTTCCCTGCTGGTGGACGCTGCGTCAGCGGTCGCTGATACCAGGGCACTAATCTGGCGTATCAGCAGATCGTCTGTCGATGGTTGCATAACTTTCTCCTTCGATGACGGTCCGACAAGATGATTCCTGATTTCGGGATACCGCAAGTCGGCAAATGCCGGCTGCGACAGATTGCTCGCGCCCTATCGAGCTTCAGCGAGAAAGGGTGAGCCTGCGCATCTCCTGTAACCGGGCCCGGCAATATTCCCGGTAGAGCATGTCGATGATCATCCACATGACCGACTCCACTGTATGAAGAGGATCACGTTACGACGATATCGTTTCGGGACTTCTTCCTCGGTCAAGAAAATGGCTTCGCGCGAGGCTCGGAATATTTCATGCGGGCCGCGGGCGACGAAACAGCCTCACGATGCGGTGACTGCTATGCATCGTATGCGTCGCTCCTTCGCGACCAGTCCCGGTGGCATCAGGAAACCTGGGCTCAATCCAACCTGGTATCGGGCTTACGGTCGCTCCTGCCACCGTCCCTAAGGTCGCCTTCTTCCTTGATGATCGATCAGTGTCAGCAGCCTCAGCGTAACGCATCCGCCGCGGAAACGTTCACCACCGGCACGACGCCGTTCGTACCATGACCGGCCACCGCATCAGGCGACACGCTGACGATTGCCGCCCCGGTCCGGTACTGCGGCAGGTGATTTTCGAGCGAGTAGATCACGCACAGCGCGAGGCTGGACCAGACTGCCAGGCTGAAATAGAGCGACATCCAGGCAATCTCGTCCTTCCACTCGGCAAGGTCGTGCGTCACCACCCAGCGCGTGCTCACGTCGCGCAGGCCCTCCCGGGGCGTCAGGCGCTTGTCGCCATCGGCATCGCCGGTCCGCCAGCGGTTCAGGTACATCGGGACATCGATCGTCATCAGAAACGCCAGAAAGCCCGCAATGCCTGCGATGGCTGTGGCCAGTACCACGCGAACCGCACCATGGAATTCCGGTAGCAGGCGGCAAAGACCGACGCCGATGATGAAGAAGGCAACCGCCCATAGCGAATTTTCGATGGCGTTGCCGAGATAATTCCTGGTCAGCACCGCATACCATGAGAGGCATTCCGCGATCAGGATCAGGGGTACGATTACCCACGCGGCATTCACGGTCGTTTCCGCCCCGGTCATCGTGCCGAGCTGGTGCAGAAGAATTGCCCATTGCGCCACAAAACAGATCTCGGCCACGGTTGCCACCGATCGTCCGACCATGACGCTCGACAGCCAAGTGTCGAACAAGCAGATCCGCTGCACGTCTGCGCGCGGCAGAAATGACCTGAAGGCGCAGCCGAAAACATAGGCCGCACAGAACAGCAGCATGATCCCGATGCCGGACGCGCTGCTGGCAGCGCCGGCCGGCTGGAGGAAGCTCGCGATACAGCACGAACCAGACGGCGATATTGACGCCGCTCACCAGGGTCAACAGGCCCCACCACCAGGACACGGGATTAGACCAGGCCAGGGAACCTGACCGCGCCTGCCATTCCAAGCTCATTCGCCGCTCCGCTGTAATCGAACTGACATCTGACTGTAATAATACAGTCATACGTCGAGGCCAATCACGACATGAGTATGTCAGCGGGTGGGGATGGAAGTGGCGAGTGCCGCCGGTCGACGTCGGCCGGCGGTCCGACCGAGCAAACCAGGTTTGGCCGATCCAGGGCTGGCTCAAAATGCGGCAATGAAGCGCGGTCTTACCGCGAATTCGTCATGCCCGGCCTCGTGCCCGCCTTCGCTAAAGCTTCGGCGGACTGGCACCAAGCCCGGCGAAGCCCTGGCGTAGCCGGCTGCCGGGCATCCACGTCTTGCTTCACTTGGATGGAAAGACGTGGATGGCCGGGACATCTGCGCGAAGACGCGCTTCGCGCTTTGCCCGGCCATGGCGGAGACGGAATTCGGTCAGACTCTCAGGACAGGAATTTTACGCCGTAGGTCTTGCCCCGACGCCAAACCACTTCGCACGACTGGCGCGTCGTATGTTCGGGCACCAGCGCCAATTGAAAGCCGTCTCCTGACGTCCAGCGCTGCGTCGGTCGCGATCTTGGCGCCGCCCGGCGAGACGTCCAGGACGAAGCATTCAATTTTGTCAACCCGTCATCGACCGTCATCCAGGTCGGCCGCTTGCGCAGTTCGCGTCGCGGTTCGCGCTGCACCTTTGTCCTTTGGTCGTCGACAATCATCGTGGCCATCCGTCATTGATACCCAGTCGGCTGGGTCTTTGAAGCAGGCCGTTAGAGTGAAGGAAATTTCGTAAAGTTCCCTTAGTTTATCGTTTCAAATTTACCGGTTTACTTCGCGAGTTGTAAGCCGAGCTCTCGCAACTTGGCTCCGCTGCCAGCGGAGCCAGCGACTGGTGCCGAACGCCAGAAGGGTACAGGGTGGGCAAAGCGCAGCTTGCTCAGAAATTCACGCGGTTCGAGATCGCGCCGTCGACGACGAGGTTCGAACCGGTCGTGAAGGAGGAGGCCGGGCTCGCCAGGAACACCGCGGCATTGGCGATTTCCTGCGGCGTCGCCATGCGGCCGGTCGGGTTGCGTGCCAGCGCATCCTGGTAGCGCTTCGGCATGTTCTGCTCGACCATGTTCCAGATGCCGCCCCTGAAATAAACGGTGCCCGGCGACACCACATTGACGCGGATTTTCTTTCCCGCGTATTGCCGCGCCAGTCCCTTGGCCATGTGGATCAGCGCCGCCTTGATCGGGCCGTATGAGCTGGCGCTATCCGCCTGCGCCGCCGAGATCGATGAAATGATGACGAAGGCCGCGTCGCCGGTCTTCTCTCCGCTGGCTTCGAGCCAGGGACGCGCAGCCTCGAACGCGTTCACGGCGCCGAGCACGTCGAGCCGAAAGTTCTGCTCCCATGAAGCGGGATCGCCGCCTTGCGCCATGGCCCCGGCATTGGAAAACAGCATGTCGATGCTGCCCAGCTCCCTGGCCGCATCGGATATCCACGATTTCAGCGCGGCGGCGTCGGTGACGTCGACGGGCGCGCCGGTCGCCTTCACGCCCATCGCCTGCAACTCGGTAGCGGTGCCGGCGACCTGATCGGCGTTGCGGGCGCACACCGCGACGCCTGAGCCTTCGCTCGCCAGCGTGTCCGCAATCGCCCGCCCGATGCCGCGCGTGCCGCCGAGCACGACCGCGTTTCTGCCCTTCAAACCCAAGTCCATTTTTGTTTTTCCTTATGTGATTCCGCCGCATTGTAGCGGTCATCGCGGTTGAGGCGAAAGCTCAAACCGCGAGAAGCTCTCTCATTCCGGGGCGCCCTTGGCGCGAGCTGCGATCTGCAATTGCACATCCGAGTATCCATCATGCCGCGCAGAGAACTGTTTGAGAGATGAAGCCCGTAATGACGATCAAGAATCTACTCCGGCGCCGCACCCACCGGCGGGCCGCCGGGCGGGCGATGCAGGAAGGTGATCGTCGCATAGGCGCCCACCCACGAACCGATGGCTGCGAAGGCAACGTAAACCCAATTCTCGGTGTAGCTGATGACGGCGTAGGACGAGAGCAGATACCAGACGCTGCTCCAGGTCGCCGCCGGCACGCGCCTGCGCGCCACGACAGCCGAAGTGAACATGACATAAACAGCATCGGTTGCGGCGGTGGCGAGGAAAACGGCTCCCGCCGTCAGGGGTTCGATGGCAGCCATTGCAACTCCTCTGAAGCTCGGGCAAATCTTGCGAAGGCTACGGAAGCGAGGCGTTGATGCAAAGCCCCAGGGAAATCCTTCGCGATATCTGGACCTCGGCCGGAGGCGACATTTCCGCGCTCGACGCGCTCACGCTGACCGGCGATGAGCCGCAACTACCGTCCTCGTTTCGCGTCGCTGCCGCCGCGCAGGTCAGCGTCGCCGCGGCTGGACTGGCGGTGGCCGAGATCTGGAAGATGCGCAGCGGCGAGGCGCAGAAGGTCGCGGTCGATATGCGCCATGCCGTGGTCGAATGCCGGAGCGAACGCTATCTGCGCGTCGACGGCAAGCCGCCGCCGCCGGCCTGGGACGCGATCGCCGGCATCTACAAGACCCGCGATAACAGGTTCGTGCGGCTGCACACCAACTTCCCGCATCACCGCGACGCCGTCTGCAAGGTGCTGAACTGCAAGCCGGAGCGCGAAGAAGTGCAGGCCGCGCTGATGCAATGGGACGGCGAGACGTTCGAGACCGCGGCCTATGCCGGCGGCTGCGTCGTTGCCTTCATGCGCTCCCACGACGAATGGGCGGCTACGCCGCATGCGAAAGCGCTCGCCGCACTGCCGCTGATCTCGATCACGAAAATCGGTGATGCCGCGCCAAAGCCGTGGCCTGCGGGCGATCGTCCGCTCGCGGGAATCCGCGTGCTCGATCTGTCGCGCGTGATCGCGGGTCCCGTCGCGGGGCGAACGCTCGCCGCGCACGGCGCCGACGTGCTGCTGATTTCCGGGCCCGACCTGCCGGCAATTCCCTGGCTCACCATCGACACCGGGCGCGGCAAGCTGACGAGCTTTGTCGAACTCAAGAGCGAGCAGGGGAGGAGGTGCTGCGCGATCTGTTGGCCGAGGCGGATATTTTTCGCAAGGCTACCGGCCGCATGCCATCGCCGCACTTGGCTTCGCGCCGGAGGATGCCGCGCGCATCAATCCCGGTATCATTCATGTCACGTTGTCGGCGTATGGCCATGCCGGGCCATGGGCGGAGCGGCGCGGCTTCGACTCGCTGGTGCAGACTGCGACCGGCTTCAACCATGCCGAAGGGCAGGCGGCCGGCATCGACGGACCGAAGGAATTGCCGGCGCAGATGCTCGACCACGCCACCGGCTACTTCATGGCGTTCGGCGCCATGATGGCGAAGGCACGTCAGGTGCGTGAAGGCGGAAGCTGGCATGTCCAGGTGTCGCTGGCGCAGACCGGGCGGTGGCTGTGGAATCTCGGCCGGGTCGCCGACGGCCTTGCGACCGAAGATCTGAAGGGGAGGCGGTGAGGCCCTTCATCGAGGAGGCCGGTTCCGGCTTCGGTGTGTTGCGATCGGTCAGACACTCGGCGGTCCTGTCGAAAACCCCGGCGTTCTGGACGCGCCCGGCGATGCCGCTCGGCAGCCATCCGCCGCAATGGCCGTTGCGTAAATAGGATTCGAGGGTGTTCGAGCCTGCCTCTCCAAACTTTAACGTCGACCGCTGACGCCATTTGTATTTTTGGGGTTGTGCAACACGCCAATTGGGCACTATAGCGCAGGGCGAGGCAAATTGTCGCAGGGGTAAGGTTCCTATGGTTGGCGAATTTTGCAAGCGATTGCAGATGGTTAGCTCGCGACGATGGGCCGTGGTAGCCGTGCTTTTGGCGCTGGCCGGCGGGGCTGTGTACGGCGCCACCTCTATCGGGGGCCCAAAGCGTGGACATTCGGAAGTGTCGAGCCAGTCCCGCAAGGGATTGAGCCGCTACACGCCGAGCCCCGCCGAATGGGCCAGCCTGACCATTCAACCGGTCACCGAACTGGCGTTCCGCGCCGAACACGTCACCGAGGGCAAGATCGCGATCGATGAAGACCGCTCGACGCCGGTGTTCTCGCCGTATGCGGGACGGGTCACCAAGCTATTGGCGAAGCCGGGCGACAGCGTCGTCAAAGGCCAGCCGCTGTTCGTGATCGAGGCCGCCGACAGCGTTCAGGCGCAAAACGATTTCATTGCGGCGATGAGCGCCATGAACAAGGCGAAGTCCGCGCTCGAGCTTGCGCAATTGCAGGGCCAGCGCGCCAAGGACCTGTTCGAAGGCAAGGCCGTTCCGCTGAAGGACTATCAGCAGAGCCAGGCGACGCTGATCCAGGCGCAAAACGACATGCGCGCGTCGGAAACGGCGATGGAAGCCGCACGCAACAAGCTGCGCATTCTCGGCCTCACTGATGAAGACATCGCGACCTTCCGGGAGAAGGGCCGCATCAATCCGGAGACCACCATCTTCGCGCCGATCGCGGGCACCGTGGTCCAGCGCAAGATCGGCCCCGGGCAATATGTCAACGCCGGCGCCAGCGACCCCGTCTACGTGATCGGCGATCTCTCCACCGTCTGGATGACGGCCTTCGTCCGCGAATCCGATTGTGCCGACGTCGCGGTCGGACAGGACGTGACTTTCAATGTGCTGGCGCTGCCGGGCCGCTCGCTTTCGGCGCGGATTAATTACGTCGCCACGGCGATCGATCCTGCGACGCGGCGGCTGCTGGTGCGCGCCACCATCGACAACAAGAACGGCACGCTGAAGCCGGAAATGTTCGCCAATGTGACGATCTATTCGGGAGGCGACCGTCCAGCGGTCGGCGTGCCGAAGCAGGCGTTGATCTATGAAGGCGATCAGGTGCGGATCTGGGTCGCGCATCCGGACAAGACGATCGAATTGCGTCAGATCAAGCCTGGCCTCACCAATGGCGATCTCGTCGAGGTGGTCGGCAATCTGAAGCCCGGCGAGCAGATCGTCGCCAAGGGTGCGCTGTTCATCGACCGCGCCGCGTCCGGCAGCTGACCCCTCATTGAAAGCTCCGGTCTGAATGGATCGCCTGGTCGCCCTAGCAGTCAGCCGCCGCTATTTGATGG
This sequence comes from Bradyrhizobium sp. RDT10, assembly GCA_044772375.2. Taxonomy (GTDB): domain Bacteria; phylum Pseudomonadota; class Alphaproteobacteria; order Rhizobiales; family Xanthobacteraceae; genus Bradyrhizobium. The sequence goes on along the minus strand of CP187939.1, from coordinate 4,247,424 downwards.
TCGGCATGTTCGTCGCCGTGCTGGTCGGCGGCCTGATCGCGTTCAAGCAGCTCAACATCGAGGCCTATCCCGATCCGACCCCGCCGATGGTCGACATCGTGACCCAAAGCCCGGGCTTGTCGTCGGAAGAGATCGAACGCTACATCACGATCCCGATCGAGACCCAGGTCGCCGGCATCAAGAACCTGCGCACCATCCGCACCATCTCGCTGTACGGATTGTCCGACGTCAAACTGCAGTTCTCGTTCGATTACACCTATGAAGAGGCGCTGCAGCAGGTGTTGAACCGGCTGTCGCAGCTTGCGCCGTTGCCGGGCAACGCGCAGCCGACCATCTCGCCGCTCAGTCCGACCGGCGAGATTTTTCGTTATCGCCTGAAGGGCCCGCCGAACTACAGCGTGCTCGACCTCAAGACGCTGCAGGACTGGGTATTGCAGCGCCGCTTCCGCGCCGTGCCCGGCGTCATCGACGTCACCGGCTGGGGCGGCAAAACCAAGACCTATGAGCTGCAGGTCGATTTCAACAAACTGGTCGCCAACGGGCTGACGCTGCCGCAGGTGCTGCAGGCGGTCGGCAACGCCAACATCAATGTCGGCGGCAACACCGTCAATATCGGCGCGCAATCCGCCGTGGTGCGCGGTGTCGGCCTGATCCGCTCGATCGACGACCTCAGCAACACCATGGTGTCGCAGTCGGGCGGCAATCCGGTGCTGGTCCGCGACATCGCGCATGTCACGATCGGCGAGAAGCCGCGGCTCGGCATCGCCGGCCTCGACCAGGACGACGACATCGTGCAGGGCATCGTGCTGATGCGGCGCGGCGAGCAGAGTTCGCCGACCATCGCCCGCGTCGAGCAGCTCGTCCACAGCATCAACAATTCCTCGATCCTGCCGCCCGGCGTAAAGATCGAGCGGATCTATGACCGCAAGGACCTGATCGACATCACCACCCACACGGTGCTGCACAATATGGTGGTCGGGATCATCCTGATCGTGCTGTTGCAATGGGTGTTCCTCGGCGATCTCCGCAGCGCGCTGATCGTCGGCGCGACGATCCCGTTCGCGCTGTTCTTCGCCGTCATCATCCTGGTGCTGCGCGGCGAATCCGCCAATCTGCTGTCGGTCGGTGCGATCGATTTCGGCCTGATTGTCGACGCCACCGTGATCATGGTGGAAGCGATCTTCCGGCGACTGACGCAGACGACCGCATTCTCCGCGGCCGAGCAGAGCCACATCTCCTTCGAGACCACGATGGGGATGAAGAGCCACGCGATCATGTCGGCGTCCGCCGACGTGTCGCGCTCGATCTTCTTCGCCGCCGCCATCATCATCGCCGCCTTCCTGCCGCTGTTCACGCTGAGCGGCGTCGAAGGCAACATCTTCGGGCCGATGGCGCGGACCTATGCTTACGCGCTGGCGGGCGGATTGATCGCGACCTTTACGGTGACGCCGGCGCTGAGCGCGATCATCCTGCCCTCGCATCTGGAAGAGGCCGAAACCTGGATCGTGAAGCAGCTCGACCGGCTGTACGTGCCGGTGCTGAAATGGGCGATCGCGAACCGCAGAATCGTGCTGGCCGGTGCTGCCGTACTGGTCCTGATGACGATTGCGTTCGCGCGGCTGCTGGGGCTGGAATTCCTGCCCAAGCTGGAAGAAGGCAACTTGTGGATCCGCGCCACGCTGCCGCCGACCATCTCGCTGCAGGAGGGCAACGCCTACGTCAACGAGATGCGCAGGATGATCCGCGCGCGCCCCGAAGTGGAATCGGTGGTGTCGCAGCACGGACGACCAGACGACGGCACTGACGCAGCGGGCCTCTTCAACGCAGAGTTCTTCGCACCCCTGAAGCCCAACAGCGAATGGCCCGGCACCCGCGACAAGGACGAACTGACCGCGCAATTGCTGGGACAGTTGCAGGACAAATTCCCGGGCGTCGAATTCAACTTCTCGCAATATCTGCAGGACAACGTCTCGGAGGCCGTCTCCGGCGTGAAGGGCGAGAACTCGATCAAGCTGTACGGCAACGATCTGCAGGCGCTGACGGATACGGCCAACAAGATCAAATCCGTGCTCGGCACCGTGCAGGGCGTCACCGACCTCGCGGTGTTTACTTCGCTCGGACAGCCGACCATCCAGATCGATATCGACCGGGCGCGTGCGGCGCGCTATGGCCTGTCACCCGGCGATATCAACGCCACTATCAAGGTCGCGGTCGGCGGCGACAGCGCCGGCGATCTCTATGAACCTGGCAGCGACCGGCATTTCCCGATCATCGTTCGGCTCGCACCCGAATACCGCAAGAGCGCGGAGGCGATCCACAATCTGCGGATCGGCGTGGCCGGGCAGGGCGGTGCGATCACGCAGATTCCGCTCAGCGAGGTTGCCTCGATCAACCTGATCTCGGGCGCGGCCTATATCTACCGCGAAGGGCAGGAACGCTATCTGCCGATCAAGTTCTCGGTGCGCAACCGCGACCTCGGCAGCGCGATTCAGGAGGCGCAGGACAAGGTCGCAGTGCAGCTTCCTCCGGGATCGCGGGTCGAATGGGTCGGCGAGTTCGGCAACCTGCAGGACGCTATCAAGCGGCTGTCGATCGTGGTGCCGATCAGCCTCGCGCTGATCGGCGTGCTGCTGTTCTTCAATTTCGGCTCGATGGTCGATACCTTGCTCGCGATGAGCGTGATCCCGATGGCGATCTTCGGCGGCGTGCTCGGATTGCTGATCTCGGGCATTCCCTTCAGCGTGTCGGCCGCGATCGGCTTCATCGCGCTGTTCGGCATTGCTGTGATGGACGGCATCATCATCCTGTCGCAGTACAACCAGCTCATCGACGAAGGCTATGAGCGGATGCGCGCAGTGATCCGTACTGGGGAGCTACAACTACGCCCGGTGCTGATGACCTGCGTGGTGGCGGGAGTCGGGCTGTTGCCAGCGGCGGTCTCGGAGGAATCGGTTCGCAGGTGCAAAAGCCGCTGGCGATCGTGGTCGTCACCGGCATGATGCTGGCGCCGATCGTGATCCTGGTGACGCTGCCGGTGCTGATCTCGGTGTTCTCGCGGCGCGCGCGGTGATCCTGCATGTGGGCACACGCCCATGTTTCCTGCCCACTCGGTTTGTGGTTGACGCAATCCGGCGGCCGTCCCTTGATGTCGGCAGGGACAACCGCAGGAGCAAGCCATGCGGATCGAGGAAAGCCAAGGATCGAACGGCGGGCAGAACGGCCACGCGCAGCCGGCGAAATCGGCGCCGACGGCCGAGCAGATTCTCGGCGAAATCCGCGACTTTGCCGCGAGACACAGACCGCCGAATCGACCTTCGGGCGGCTGGTGGTCAACGACGGCAAGCTGGTGTCGCGGCTGCGCGACGGCGCCAGGATCACGACCGGCACGCTCGACAAGGTCCGCGCCTACCTCGCCGAGCACCGGCCCGCTTCGACCGCAGCGGCCGGCCACCCGTCGCCGGTCGCCAGACCGTTGAACGGGCGGGCCCCGCCAACGCCGTCGCGCCGCCGGGCTTCCGATTCTTCGACAATCGCCAGAAATACCTGCTGTTCGTCTCGACCTGCAGCGAGAAGAGCGAGGTTGGAAATCGTATCTCGCTCGAACTCGGCAACCTGCAGCCGGCGCCGCCGGCGCTCCGCATCTTCGATGCCGGCGTCGGCGACGGCACCGTGCTGTCGCGGGTGATGCGGGCGGTGCATGCGCGATTTCCGACCATGCCGCTCTATGTCGTGGCGAAGGAGATCAGTTACGAAGACGTCCGCCTGATGCTGGAGAAGATGGCGGACCGCCTGTTCGAGCATCCCGCCACCGTGCTGGTCGTGACCAACCTCTATTACGCCGAGGCGCCGTGGCTGACGCCGCGTTCGGTGACATCAGCGCAAGGCTTGATCTGGAAAGACGTCACGTTGACCGGCAACACCGCGCACGGCTTCGCCGAGCAGATCGGCGAGCTCGAAGGATTCCTGGCTGAGAACTGGCGCGCAGGCATCAGCCCCACTACCGGCAATCCGGTCTACCAGCGCCCGGTCATCCTGACGCTGCGGCGCGAGGATCATTCGTTCCTGCTCGATCCGATCATGCCGCGGCCTGGCCGAGTGATGGCCGACTATGACCTCGTGATCGCTTCCCAGCCTTACCGGGCGCGGGCGAGCGTGGAGTTCAAGGCTTCGAAGGTGCTGACGCCGCTGGTCAAGTCGCTACGGCCAGGCGGGCGGCTGATCGGCATCCATTCGCACGGCAAGGATCCCGGCATCGAAATCATCGACCAGGTCTGGCCGGGCGATGATCCCTTCAAGACCGACCGCTACGCCATCCTGCGCCAGGTCAAGCACGAGCTTGGCGCGGCGGCCCGGCATTACAATTTCAATGCCTCCTCCGACGCGCGCTCGATCTTCCGCTACCGCATGCACACGTTGCCGGACGAGGTCAGCGGCCCGATCGGGACGTCAACGCTCTTTGCGGCCTGGAACGCTGCGATCTACGTGGCGCAGATCGAGGATAACCGGTTGTCGGAAGTGGTGCGCGACGGCCGCTACCTCGAAGCCACCGACCGCGTGCTGAAGACGCATGGCGGCCTCTGGTTCAACGACGAAACCTATGTGATTTCGCGCCGCCGCGCGCCGGCATGATTTTGGGAGGCGCCCGTGACCGTCTCCGATCAGTCATCCCCAGACTGGCCGCGCTGCTGTCGTCAGCTTCAGTCGAAATCTCCTCGCGCGGGCATCAGGTCGCGGAGCTGCGTGACCATTTCGCTGAAGGGACCGACGTCACCATCACGTTCCTGCCCGGCGACAATTATCGCCACAATGTCGAGACCGCCACGGCGCTGCGCCGGGCCGGCTACAATCCGGTGCCCCATATCGCGGCGCGTGAAATGGCATCGCGCGGTGCGCTCGACGATTTCCTGGCGCGGGCGCGGGGCGAAGCCGCCGTGTCGCGGATCCTCCTGATCGCGGGCGATGTTGCGGCGGCCAAGGGCCCATTCAAGTCGACGCGCGACGTCTGCAGCAGCGGCTTGCTCGAGGCGCATGGAATCGCGTCTGTCAGCTTGGCCGGTCATCCCGAGGGCCATCCCTATCTCGAAGTGCCGGATGCGCTGAACGGCTTGAAGGCGTGGCGGGACTGGGGACGGCGGACTGGTGCGCGGGTCGATGTCGTCACTCAATTCTGCTTCGAGAGCACGCCGCTCCTGCAATGGATCGCTGCGCTTGATCGCGCCGGCGTCGATCTTCCTGTTATCGTCGGGCTGGCCGGGCCTGCGACGCCTGCGACATTGACAAATTCGCGCTCCGCTGCGGCATCGGCAATTCCATGCGCGCGCTGCGGGCTCAGATCGGCCGGTTCGGTCGGCTGCTGACGGATACCGGGCCGGACGACGTCGTCAGGGATTGCGCTGCGCGCCTGTGGCCGCGACCGCGCCGATCGCGGGGTTTCACCTGTTCCCGTTCGGCGGCCTGCGCAAGGCCGGCGACTGGCTGCGCGCTTGCGACCGCGATCCGCTCGGACTGGGGCGGGCCGCGGTGTCGAGCGCCGGGCTTCAGAACCCGTAAAGCTGCACCGGGTTGTCGACGAGAATTTTCTTGCGGATCGCAGCATCCGGCGCCCAGACCGGAAGCTGGTTCAAGAGCCGCCCGTCGTCGATCTGGAACAGCGGCGTGACGTCGGTGATCTTCTTGTCGGCCGGCGTGACCGAGTTCGGGTGCGGCCAGTCGGTACCCCAGACGATGCGGTCGGGATTGGCGCCGATCAACGCCTTGGCGAGCGGGATGCAATCGGTGTAGTCGGGGCTGAGCTTCGAGGCGCGGTAGGCGCCGGAAATCTTCACATAGGCCTTGCCCGATTTGATGAGATCCACGAGGTCGGCAAAGCCCGCCTGCTCGACGCCGAGGGCCGCCTGCGCGCCGCCGAAATGATCGAACACGACCGGCACTGGCGAGGCCATGACCAGATCCTTGATCGCGGCAATCATCGCCAGATTGGTATAGAGCTGCACGTGCCAGCCGCGCGCTTTCATGCGCTCGACGGCGGCCGTGAAGCGCGGCCGGGCGACACTCGGATCATTGACCCCGCCGGTTGCTAGATTGAGGCGGACGCCGCGAATGCCGGCCTTGCCCATCAGGTCGAGGACGCTCTCCGACGTCTTGTCGTCGATCACAGCGACCCCGCGCGCGGTCGGTCCCCGCGCCGCCATGCCGAACAGCGTGGCCGAGTTGTCGGTGCCGTAGATCGAGGGCGTGACGATCACGACCCGCTCGATGTGCAGCGCCTTGTGCAGGGCAGTCATTTCCTCCGGAGAGGCCAGTTCGGGCGTATAGACGCGACCGGAGAAGAACGGGAATTTCTCAGGGTCCGGATGGATATGGGTGTGGCAGTCGCAGGCGTCCGCGGGCACGTCGAAATTCACCGGCGTCGTCGGCTGCGCCGCTTTGGCGGAAGCGGTTCTGTTGTTCATGGTTACTCCGGCTGCGATGGAGGCGAGCATCATACTGCGTCGCGTCAGCATTGGTGTTCTCCCTGGACAATGTTGTTGATTGTTGGTGTCCGGACAGGGGCGTCTTGCCCGTCGACTTCAGCGTTCCTCCTCGGCGCCGGGCGTTGCTTCGCGCGCAGTGCGATCAGGAGACTATCGGGAGAAGTGAGGCGCGGAAAGGGCGTCCGTCGTCTGGCTGCTTTGAGTTATCGCTTCGGTAACGCAACCGGTCTATCGAACCAGAAGCCGCCCAAATTTGACTAATCATCCGCCCGCCCGGAATATCTCGCAATCCCCGGAATCAGTTCATGCAGAAATTTTCACAAAGTTCAAAACCGGCGCGTCGGTGGTTGCCGTGGTCGTTGTGCTGCTCGGCATCTACAGCTATCGCAAGCTTCAGGCGCTGGCGGCCGACCCCGCCGGGGAAAAGGATTGCGGGCCGGCGGTCGGCGGCGAGCAGGCGAAAATCGATCTGGAGCGGATCAAGGCGATTGCGCCGCTCAAGGATGTGAAATGGTCGCAGCTTGGCGGCAGCATCAATGATGCGAGCTGCCTCAACAAGACCGAAATCTACGGCGTGGTCGAGGTGCGCAGCGTCGAAGATGTCGCGAAGACGCTGGCCTTTGCGCGCGACAACAAGCTCTCCGTCACCACCGCCGGCGTGCGTCACAGCATGGGCGGGCACGCCTTCCGCAAGGGCGGCGTCGTGCTCGACATGCGCGGCTTCAACAAGATCGTGCTGAATGAGAAATCGCGATCGGTCACGGTGCAGCCGGGCGCGACCTGGCACGATATCCAGAACGTGCTGCACCCGCGCTTTGCGGTTCGCGCGATGCAGTCGACCGATATTTTCAGCGTCGGCGGCTCGATCTCGGTCAACGCTCACGGCATGGACCATCAGGCCGGCGCGCTCGCCAAATCGATCAAGTCGATGAAGGTGATGCTGGCCGACGGCTCGTTGCAGACGGTATCGGCGACCGGGAACAAGGATCTATTCAGCCTCGTGGTCGGCGGCTATGGCCTGTTCGGCGTCATCGTCGAGGCCGAACTCGATATTGCCGACAATCTGGTCTACCAGACCGGGCGCCGCATGATGGACTACAAGGAATTCCCGGCGCTGTTCGCAGGCGAGATCGAGAAGGACGGCAATATCGGCCTGATGTACGGCCACCTCTCGACTGCGCCAAGCTCGTTCCTGAAGGAATTGTTGCTCTATACCTACACCAGGGTGGACGGCACCGATTTCAAGCGCGAACCGCTCGGCGAGGTCTCAGGCACGAAATTGCGGCGGCTCACCATTAACCTGTCCAAGCAGGGACCGCTGTTTCAGGAAATAAAATGGCTGTCGGAAAAGCACATCGAGCACCGGATGGAGACCTGCACGGTGACGCGCGCGAGGCGATCGGATCGGCGGAGGCCTGCCTCGTCAACCGCAATGACCCGATGCACGATTCCGTGCCGTACTTGCGCAACGCGCTGCCTGACGATACCGACATCCTGCACGAATATTTCATCCCGCGCAGCCAGTTCGTCTCGTTTGTCGACGGCATGCGCAAGGTGCTGACCGACAACAAGACCAATCTGCTGAATGCGTCGGTGCGCGTCGTGCATCAGGAAAACAATTTCCTGACCTATTCGCCGGAGCCGGCGTTCTCGCTGGTGCTCTACATCAACCAGACCACCGATGATGAGGGCAATCGCCGCATGAAGAAGGCGACGGAGGAACTGATCGACCTCACCATCGCGCACAAGGGCCGGTTTTTCTTGCCCTACCAGCTCTATTATTCGCGCGACCAGTTGCAGCGCTCATATCCGCAGATCAACGATTTCTTCGCGGCAAAGCAGAAGTATGATCCGGGCGAATTGTTCACGAATACGTTTTACCAGAAGTACGCGTCGTAACGCGTCAGAGCTGCGCGGTGGGTCGCTTGGGTGGCAGGCCGCTGCAGCCGCCGGCCTGTTCGGCATCCAGCACCAGTAGTGCGCCCGCCGCATAGAGACGGGCTACAAAGGCTGTATCGTCGGAACGTGCGCTGGTGACGTAATCGTTCGAGGCGAGGATGCGGCCGTTGGCCTTGGCAATCGCGGCCAGCGCTTGTGACTGTGGACCGACAATGGCCATCGACTTGCCGGGAGCCGATCCGAAGGTCAAGACAACAACAATGGCAAGCCAGCCAGCCACGACGAGCGCGATTGCGCCGGCGATGCGGCCCAGCGGCAACGCCCTGTTCTGCTGACGCCCGTCAGTAATCATAGAAGTGCTCAATGCTCGCACCCCTGGCCTTGAGCTCGCGGTTGATATCCACCAGGCGGTCGATCCTGGCTTTCAGGCCGGCCCTGCGAAACCCGGGCCGGGCATCCAGCTCCAGCGAAAACAGCTCCGACGTACCCTTGATGTCGAGTTTGGCGGCATCTGGCGCAATCACGGTAATGAGGATGTCGTGATTGCCGGCGATTTCCGCAAGGCCAAAACCCTGATCCAGCAGGCCCTGCAGGACTTCGGTCAACGCCTTGTAGCGCGGTGCCTGCACCAGTTGCCATTGTGCGTTGAGCGCACGGATCGGCTTGATGCGTGGCTCCTTCGCCAGCACCTGGGGTGGCAGCGCAGCGACTACGAACATGATGTCGCGCGGCTCCTCGTCACCACCGGCGTCGAGCGCTTTCTGGATCAGCGCGGCGTAGCCGATCTTGACGAAATATTCCGCGCCAAGCGCGAAGTCGCGCTCCCAGCTGCGCAAGTTGCTCGGTGTCGGTGCCGAGATCGCCATCAGGCCGTCGAGCTTCTCGCGAAACGGATATTTGTACCAGGGGATGGTGTAGAGGAAGGCGGCATAATCCTGCAGCACGGCGCGGCCGAACTCGTCCTGCGGCGTGCGCTTCTCACCCCTGATCCATTCGAACACGCGGCCAACGGTGTTTTCATAAAGTCCCTTGATGGCGTATTCGGCGGAGTAGCTGATGCCGATCACGTAGATCATGGTCTTGACCTCGGTGAGCTGCTCGCCGGTTGCGGGCACCGCGCGGTTGATGGTGCAGAAGCTCTGCCAGAATCCGAAGATATGACCGAGATAGCCAAAATGGCTTTCGCTGGAGCGATCGAGGAAGCGGCCGAAATCCTCGAAGGAATAGACGATGTACCATTCGGGGAAGGTGAAGAACGTATTGTTCAGCTTGCGCCGGTAGCCCGGCTCGTCGATCGCGGGCAGGGTCACGGCCGGCGCACTGGCGGCTGCAGCGCCGGAAGAGGGGCGGCACGTCCCTCGATATAGGCCAGCGGCACAAGCACCGACAGCGCGATCAGGATCGCAACAACTGCCAGGATGCGCCGCAGCCACCTAAGCATGCGCGACGGACCGCGTCCGCGGTGCGAGCCCATAGCCGATCAGGATCGCCACGCCGCCAAGGCCGAGATGCGGAGCGTTGGCGAAAAACCGCGTCGAGAGCGGCAGGTTGAGCACGCCGTTGATCAGGATGCCGAAGTCGAGATAGCCGCTGCCGGTGAGCAGGCCGAGCACGCCGTCGGCGAAGTAGAACGCGCCGAACAATTGAAAGAACAATTCCGAGGCGCGGCGCGAGGTCATCGCCGCAATTGCCGCCCATAGCGCCGAGACGAGGTGCAGCCCGTCGGCATACCAGGTGCGGCGAAACAGGCCGAAGATCATGTCATTGGCGTCGATGAAGGCCGGGATGTAGCCGGTAAGGATCACGAAGCCGAGTAGGGCGGCATAGCCCCAGGGCGCACAATCTGATGATGTCCATGATGTCTCCGGCGGCGATCTGTAGAACTTGTCGAATCTCTGCTCAGTCTAGAATTTTCCAAGTGTCTTGAGCAGGGCATCGTTGAACATGCCGGGGTCCTCGATTTGCGGAATGTGACCGAGCCCCGGCAGCAGCGTCAGGTCCGTCTCCGGCGGTAGCAGCGTTCTGAGATCGAGAGCTTGCTCAACCGGGGTGATCGTATCCTTGTCGCCCCACAGGATCGCGACGGGGACTTCCAGCTTCGCATAGGCATTGCGGTCCGCGCTCGCGGCATCGGTGTCGGCGCCGAGGAAATAATACAGCCAGTCGGCGATATCGCTCGTGCCGTCGCGCTGCGCCAGCGGCCTTTGCAGGATCGCGACATATTCCGGCAGCGCGCGCTCCTTCTTCGCGATCAGCGATTTGAGCAGCAGTTGCGTCGCCACGGGATTGGTGATGGTCAGCGACACCAGGACTTCGCGAATCCATTGCGGCTGGACCACCCAGGGCGCATTCGATGGCGCAGCGGTCAATCCGAGCGCGGCATCGACCAGCACCAATGCACGCGTCCGATCCGGATATCGCATCGCGAGTTCGGTCGCAGCGCCAGCGCCGAAGGAGTGACCGACGATGATGGCCCGCTCAGCTTTCAGTGCATCAAGCACATCGTTGATCCGGGCGGCCTGGTCCTGGCGCGTATAACTGCCGGGACGGTCCGAGAATCCAAACGGCGGGAGATCGAGGGCGATCACATGAAAGCCGGCCGCGGCCAGCACGTCGCTGGTATGCCGCCATAGCTCGCTCCACGCCGCCGTGCCATGAAACAGCACCACGGGAATGCCATCCTCCGGACCCTTCTCCTGCACGAACACGCGGCCTGAACGCGTCGGCACCAGGTGGCCGGTCCGTGGTGCCAGTTGGGCGCGCGCTCCGGTTTCGCGTATCGACGCCGCGAGGCGGAATGAGGTGACCACAAGGATTGCGGACAGGAGCAGGACCAACAAGCCGTTGCCCGACCAGCGCAGAATGTTTGCAACCACGAGGCCTCGCAAAATCGATCGATCAAAACGGGGGCGGAATGGACTGAGTTTTAGGCCAACGCGGGTTGCTGGCGACTGAAAATACCCGACATGATCAGCGTCGGGTTAATACCGGGAGAAAATGCAACCTACTGCCCCGACGGCGTCCGCAGGCCGTGCCAGGCATCGCGCACCTGATGGTAATGCACTTCCGGCAGGTAGTCCGGCGTTTTGAGATTGAGCGTCTTGACGTCGAGCCGGCCGATCGCGCTGAGCAGGGTGTAGGAGGCGATCACGCGGTCGCGCTGCGCGCCGATCAGCCGGGCCTTCGCCAAAATCAGATCCTGCTGCGCGTTCAGCACGTCGACCGTGGTGCGCTGGCCGCCGGCCGCCTCGCGCTGCACGCCCTCAAGCGCGACGGTGGCGGCGCGCACCTCGGCTTCGGATGCGGTGACCGCGATCTTGGCGCCTTCATTGGCGACCCAGGCGCCGACCGCGGCGGTGCGGGCCTGATTGCGGACCTGGTCGAGCACCTGCCGGCTTTGGGTCGCGATTTCCTTGGCTTGCCGGGTCTGTGAAGCCGCCATGCCGCCATCATAGATCGGCTGCGTGAGCTGGCCGGCCACCGAGGCCTGATCGGTCCCGAGGGTGCCAAGCGTGGGGTCTGACTGCTTGCTGCGGCTGACGCTTCCTGCAGCGTGATGGTCGGCATCAGGCTGCTCTCGGCAACGCGGATCGAGGTCGAGGCGACGTCGAAATCAAAACTTGCGGCCATCACCGCTGGGTGCTCCCGGAAGGCGAAGCTGGTGGCATCGTCGCGGCTGCGCGGCAGCAGGCGATCCACGGCTTCGGCAGGGCGGAGCACGGTGGGCGCGTTGCCGATGACCTGTAGATAGGTCGCCTGGCTGACGGCCAGATTGACCTCAGCGGCATTCAAATCGGCGCGACCACGGCTCAGACGTGCCTCGGCCTGCGCGGCATCGGTGGGCGTGACGTCGCCGGCATTCAGGCGCTTCTGGGTAATGCTGAGCGTTTCCTGCAGGAACGCCACGTTGGCGCGCTGGGCTTCGACCAGCGATTGGTTGGCGAGAACGTTTGTATAGACCGTGACCGCATCCAGCAGCACGCCCTGACCGACGTTGCGCAGCGCCTCGCGACCGGCCTGAACCTGCAGTTCCGCCACGCGCACGCTGTTGGCGGTCTTGAAACCGTTGAACAGCGTCTGGGACACGGTCACGCCGATGGTCCAGGGCTTCAGGTTCGCCGATTGGATGGTGTTGTCGGGCAGCAGGTTGCGCACCGCCTGAAAGCCGGCGGAGAGCGTAGCAACGATCTGCGGCCGATATCCCGAAAGCGCCTGCGGCACGTTCTCGTCGGTGGCGCGCTGGCGCGCCCGCTCGGCATTGAGCGCGGGATTGGTCTGGTAGGCCTTGGCCAGCGCCTCGGGGAGCGATTCGCCATGCGCGGCCGGCGCCGCAAACGCAAGGCTAGCCGCAGCAAGGCAAATGCCCGATCGAAGCAACCGTCTTTCAACGTGGCCAACCCTTGCGGCACGCTTAGCCATTTGACCCCGTAGTCAACACAAGAACGTGATAACCCTGCTTCGAGTTACCCCGCTCTATCAGTTTGTTTGGGCATGATCTTCAGAGATGCCGGTCACCCGTCATTCCGGATCATGCATTGCTTGTCTGCGCCCCCGCCGACAGCCTCGGCTCCCTCTACCTGTTTAGGGGGCGTCGCCGCCACAGGCAAACTGCCGCGCGACATCAGTACATCAATTCGGTGAAATCAGCGCTTGGCTGTTGCCGGTTCGTCACAGACGAAGTCCGGCGGAAGATGCGCTATAGCTTCGGTAGCTGGCGTCCGATTCAGGGCGGTTGGCTTCGCAGCTACGCCCTGGGTCCGCTACTGATGCCAAAGCTGTTTTCCGATCCCGAAGCGATCGCGGAGGATATCGTCCGCGATGTCGGAACCAACGTCGTGGTCGGCTTGCCGCTCGGGCTCGGCAAGGCCAACCATGTCGTCAACGCGCTATACGCCCGCGCCGCTGCCGACCGTTCGATCAAGCTGACGTTATTTTCGGCACTGACGCTGGAAAAGCCGCGGCCCTCGAGCTTGCTCGAACGGCGCTTCATCGGCCCGGTGATCGATCGTCTGTTCGGTGGCTATCCAGATTTGACCTATGCCAGCGCGTTGCATGCCGGCGAACTGCCGCCCAACATCAAAGTGATCGAGTTCTTCTTTCTGGCCGGCAAATGGCTGCACGTGCCGTTCGCGCAGCAGCATTACATCTCCGCGAACTATACCGATGCCTCGTCCTATCTGCTGACGCGCGGGCTGAACGTCGTCACCCAACTGGTCGCGAAACGTGTGGTCGATGGCGAGACGCGTTACAGCCTGAGCTGCAACACCGACACCACGCTCGACATCCTGCGCGCCCGTGAGCAAGGCCGCGCGTCGTTCAAGCTGATCGGCCAGGTCAATTCCGAACTGCCGTTCATGCCCGGTGCGGGCGATCTGCCGGCGGATGAATTTTCCGCTGTTCTCGACAGCCCCGCGACGGATTTCCCGCTGTTTGCACCGCCGGCCGAGCCGGTCAGCGACACCAAATACGCGATCGGGCTTCATGCAGCCAGCCTCGTGCCTGACGGCGGCACCTTGCAGATCGGCATCGGGCAGGTCGGCGATGCGTTGGCGCAGGGGCTGATCGTCCGTCACCGCGACAATGCGCAGTTCCGCGCCATCATGAAGCGGCTTGCGCCGGGAACGGAGCCCGTGGAGAGCGCGCCGTTCGCGAAGGGGCTTTATGGGGTCAGCGAAATGCTGATCGAGGCGTTTCTCGGCCTGATCGACGCCGGTATTCTCAAGCGCGAGGTCGATGGCGTGACGCTGCACGGCGCGTTTTTCCTCGGGCCGAAATCGTTCTATCGCGCGTTGCGCGAGATGCCGGCCGACCAACTCGCGCGCATCCAGATGATGCCGGTATCCTTCACCAACCAGCTCTATGGCGACGAGGATGCCAAGCGCCGGGCGCGGGTCGGCGCCCGCTTCGTCAACACCGCGATGATGGCGACGCTGATGGGAGCCGCGATTTCGGACGGCCTCGAAGACGGCCAGGTCGTGAGCGGCGTTGGCGGCCAGTACAATTTTGTCGCGCAGGCGTTTGCGCTCGAGGGCGCGCAGTCGGTGCTTGCGCTGGAATCGACACGGCAGGCGGGTCGCAAAACGCTTTCCAACATTCGCTGGAACTACGGCCACCAGACCATCCCACGGCATCTGCGCGACGTGTTCGTCACCGAATACGGCGTTGCCGACGTCAGGGGCAAATCGGACGCCGAGACCATCGCGGCGATGCTGGCGGTCACGGATTCCCGTTTCCAAGATGAATTGGCTGGGATGGCCAAGGATGCCGGCAAGCTGCCGAAGGAGCATGAAATTCCGCGCAGCCACCGCGAGAACTTTCCGGAGCGGATCGCGCAAGCCCTGAAGCCTGCGCGCGAGGCCGGGCTGCTGCCGTCATTCCCGTTCGGCAGTGACTTTACCGAAGTCGAGCAGCGGCTGATCCCGGCGCTGCAGTTGCTGCGGGAAGCGCAGCGGACGCCACTGCTTCTGCCCGGCTTGCTGTGGCAGGGGATGCGGCAGCCGCCGGACGATGCGAAGCGTGAATGCCTGGCGCGGCTGGGTCTCGATCGCCCGACAACGTTCGCAGAGCGCGCCTATCGCGCGCTGGTCAACGCGGCGCTGGCGCGGAGCAGGGATTTGTAGGAGTGCCGTAGGGTGGGCAAAGCGCAGCGTGCCCACCATCGCTTGCACCGGACGTTGGAATGGTGGGCACGGCGCAAGTGCGCCTTTGCCCACCCTAACAAAATTCGAGCAATCCTACCTGTTCTTGTTCACTGGCTTGCGCTTCTCGATGAACGCCGCCATGCCCTCGGAGCGGTCTTCCAGCGCAAAGGTCGAGTGGAACAGGTTGCGCTCGACATTCATGCCCTCCGACAACGGCGTCTCGAACGCGCGGTTGATAGCCTCCTTGGCCATGGCCGCAGCGGGATGCGACATCGAGGCGATCTTTTCGGCGGCCGACAGCGCCTCTTCCATCAACTTGTCCGCCGGCACGACGCGGCTGACGAGGCCGGAGCGCTCGGCTTCCGCCGCATCCATCATGCGCCCGGTGAGGCACAGATCCATCGCCTTGGATTTGCCGATCGCGCGCGTCAGCCGCTGGGTGCCGCCGATGCCCGGGATGGTGCCGAGCGTGATTTCGGGCTGGCCGAACTTCGCGGTGTCGGCGGCGATGATGATGTCGCACATCATGGCGAGCTCGCAGCCGCCGCCGAGCGCATAACCGCTGACGGCCGCGATCGTCGGTTTCCGGCAGGTGGCGACGCGGTCGCCGCCGATCGCGGTGAAATCGCTGGAGAACATGTCGATGAAGCTTTTCGGCTGCATCTCCTTGATGTCGGCGCCGGCGGCGAACGCCTTTTCGCTGCCGGTGAGCAGGATGCAGCCGATCTTGTCGTCGGCCTCGAGATCATCGACGGCAGCGGCAATCTCGCGAAACACGCCGAACGACAGCGCGTTGAGCATTTTCGGCCGGTTCAGCGTGATGATGCCGACCGCGCCCTTGCTCTCGACAATGATGTATTCGAAGGTCGCCATGATCCACCCCGGGTACCGATTTTGTGGGCAATGTGCCTGCTGCCGGGGTGGGCATCAAGTGGAACAAGCGGATGAGGCGGCTTGCGGGCGCGCCTTATCGCGTCCGCTACGCCATGAACATGCGCGCGGCCGACGCCATCGTCAGCAGGGCGCCGAAGGCGATGAAGATCTTTCCGATCAGCGAGGTCTTATCCAAGGTGGAACTATCGTTGGCGGCCTGATCGGAGGCTTCCGATGCAGGTTTGGTCGAAGCCATCGCGACCGTCTGCGTGGCGGAGCCCTCGGGCGGGGTCGCCTGCAGCGCCCGATCGACATCGTTGAGTTGGTCTGAGGCAACTACGGTGGCATCGGCCGGCGTCTCGGCGTCAGCCGGCTTTTCCGACGCCGCCTGCAAGACCGTGTTGGCTTTCTCAGACATCGCCGCCGACATCCCCTTGGCGCTGTCGGGCGGTGCATCGGTTGCGGTCATTTGCGCGTTGGCGTTGGCGAGCCATTCAGGCATCGCGGGCGGAGCAGCGCCGCTCGCATCGGCGACCTGTTTTTCCTCGGGCTTTTTGCTCTCGGTGGCTGCTGCGCGCGTAGATTTGCGGTGGGCGGAGCGCTTCTTCAGGTGACGAGAACCCTGCTTGACGGACTTTTCGGGCGTCGCGTTCTCTGGTTTCGATACCGCGGCGCCATCGTCGCCGGCGGCCGTCGCCGGCGATGGTCCTGCAAAACTCAACAGAAGCCCTGCTGCAAGAATAAAGGCCGACCCCGCGCTGGCTCGGATCGTCATGTGGAATCTCCCATTGGCCGCCGCCCGGCGGCGAAATGAGACCCTGTAGGTGTCCAGAGCACGGCGGAAAATGGGAATCTTCGGGCAAGACCGGGCAAAAGCTGGGCAATGGCGTAACATCGACGAGCTGGCATGAATTTTTGCGGGCGCTGACTACTCCAGAGAGCGAGCTACGCCGGATGCGAGTCCGTGCAATCAATGTTATGAGCCTGCCATCGCGCAGCCGGCCGGCCCCGATTCCCGGATGAGAGCCAACCCAAGCTGCCGACGGGACCTTAGATCACGACTTCGTGATCGTATCGTCCTGACGTAACAAATTGAAAGATTGACCGAATTGCAGGGTAGGAGCGCTCTTGCGCGAACGGGATGACGAATGGACCGGCCTGATGCGGTCGGCCATTGCAGGCGACAGTACGGCGTATCATCGCCTGCTCAGGGCCGTCACGCCGGTGCTCCGGGCCGCGGCGCGCCGTGGTCTGGCGCGGGCAGGGCAACCGGTCGATCAATCCGAGGACATCGTGCAGGACATTTTGCTGGCGGTCCATTTGAAGCGGCACACCTGGGACGTCACCGCCCCGTTTGCCCCGTGGCTGTTTGCGATCGCCCGCAACAAGCTGATCGATGCGTTGCGCCGCCGCGGCCGGCGCATCTTCGTCGATATCGACGATTTCGCCGAGACGCTTCCGGGCGAAGCGCCGACCGAGACCGCCTCGGCAAGCGAGGTTGCCGCCCAGCTTCAGACGCTGCCGGCGCGGCAGCGCGACGTGCTGCAGTCGATTGCGGTCGACAGCGCCTCGATCAAGGATACGGCCGCGAAATTTTCGATGAGCGAGGGCGCGGTGCGGGTGGCGCTGCACCGGGGCTGGCCAGCCTGACGGCGAAGTTACGGGAACAATGAGAATGGATACCGATCAGCTCATTCGAACGCTCGCGGCCGATAACGCGCACCGTGCGCGCCCGGTAGGTTTCGCGCTGATGCTGGCGCTGCTGGCCGCGGCGCCGGTCTCGCTCCTGATGTTCTTCACCGAGTTCGGCGTCCGGCCCGACATCATGGTCGCGATGCGCAACCCGTTCTTCGACCTGAAATTCGCGGTGACGCTGGCGCTGGCGATTGCGGCGATTGCGGTCAGTCTGCATTTGTCACGGCCCGAAGCCTCGCTGCGCGGCTTTGGCTGGCTGCTGCTGGCCCCGGTCGGGATTCTGGCCGCGGGGATTGGCGGCGAAATGATGATGCCGCAGCGGCTGCCGATGATGACGCGGCTGATCGGCAAGAATTCGTGGGTTTGCTTGACGGTCATTCCGCTGCTGTCGCTGCCGATCCTGGCCGGCGCGCTGATCGGGCTGCGCCATGGCGCGACGGCACGGCCGGCGGTCGCCGGCGCCGTCGCAGGCCTGTTGTCGGCTGGATTGGCTGCGACGCTCTACGCCTCGCATTGCACGGACGATTCACCGCTGTTCGTGGCGGCCTGGTACACGATCGCGACCGCGCTGGTGACCGCCATCGGCGCGCTCGCCGGAGCGAAGCTGCTCAGGTACTAGGCGCAAGCGCGACAGGCGCATTCTGCTGCATGCGGTGGAAACGCAGCACCTGCTGCGCCGTCGACGGCCGCAGCCGCTCGTAGGTGTCCTTGCAGGCGGCAAGATCGGCCGGCTCCGCGCCGGACAGTTCGTCGCGCATCTTGATGATGGTCCTGACCGTCGACCACGACAAACCTGCCACCTTCGCCAGAATCATGACGCCCTCGGCCCGGCTTTCGATCATCATGTTCTCGGCGATCGCCACCGGCACGTTGGCGAGCGCCGCGATCGAGGCGTTGGCCTCGTCGAATTTCCCGGCCGCGGCAAACGACGCCACCTCGGATTCATCGAGCCGGCCGTCCTCGTACAGCGACTTGACCAGCGCGTGCGCAATTGCGGTGTCCTTGGTGATCGTCGAGGTCGCCGAGCGCGCGCGCCGCGTTGCTTCCTTGACCACATTCGGCACCTCGGCCGCCTGCTGCGGGTTGGCGGCCTCCAGCCGCTGCCGCACCGTGTCGGAGGCCTTGGCGAGCAATTTCAGGTAGAGGTGCCGCGGTACCGATGGACGCAGGCCGATGCAGGTCGTGAGATCGTCGTCGCCTTCGGCGCGGCTGACAAGGCGGGTAAAGCCGCGCTCGGTGAACTCCGCGCCCGGATTGTTCACGGTCGACTGGATCACCTCATCGTTGCCGCGCTGGACCAGCACGTCGGTGACCGCGCCGCTCAGGGTCTTGCGGGTCGAAATCGCCATCAAGTGCGCCTGGCTCTTGCTGCGCGCATTCTCGATCAGGGTCTTGTCGTCGAGCCGCAGCGACTGCGACAGCACCGGACCTGCCACCTCGATGACGTCATCGAAAGCAAGCGCGCGGATGGTGAGCGGCGGGGCGGTGTCGATCGGGGCAAGACGGTTGGCCAACAGCATCTTGGCCGAGGCTTCTATGTGGTCGATCAGGCACTGGAAGACATCGTCGAACAGCCCGACCTGCTGGTCCGAATAATCCACCGCGCCATTGATGAAGAGATCGGTTACCCGGCGCAGGGTCTCGACCCGGCGAGCGACGGTTCCGTGCGCAAGCGTGGACTGCAGCTCATCGAGCAGATTTCCGGGAGAGGGAGATCCGGGAGAGGGAGACTTGGCGGCTTTCGAAATCATGACTCTGTCCTGGAGCAAAAACCGGCGGCGGATTCTCCGCGGCCGGAACTGAAATATGTCGGATCAGGCGCGGGTAATGCGGTTGCGTCCCTGCGCCTTGGCTGCATAAAGCGCGCTGTCGGCGCGCGCGAGAAATGTGTCTGACGTCTCGTTCGAATTCAGCGTTGCAACGCCTGCCGACATCGTCACCTTCATGCCCTGCGAAAACGCGCTCCAGTCGAGCTCGGCAATAATGGCGCGCAACCGGTCGAGCGCCCGCATCGCCTGGCCGGCGTCCATGTCGGGCAGCACCAGCAGGAATTCCTCGCCGCCATAGCGGCCGAACCGGTCGACGCTGCGGATGTTGGCGAACATGGTGATCGAGAATGTCCGCAGCACCTCGTCGCCGGTCGGATGGCCGTAGGCGTCGTTGATGCGCTTGAACCAGTCGAGGTCGATCAGCGCGATGGAGCAGGGCGACCCGCTGCGGGTCGCGCGAGCGATCTCCTCCTCCAGCATTCGCATGATGCAGCGCCGGTTGGATGCTCCCGTCAATTCGTCGAGTTCGGCAAGCTCCTCGATCCGCTTGTACGCCGCTTTCAGTTCGAAGCTGCGGTCGTAAAGCATCTTGCGCATGGTGCTGCCATACAGTCCCACGAAGGCGCACTGTCCGATCGTGAGGACAAAGGAAAGCATGGCCGCGACGCGTTCGGTCTGGGTGGTGATCGGCAGGCCGATCGGGGTGCTGCTGAAGAGGAAGATCGGCGCCATGCCGATCATGGTGAGCGTCCAGGTGATGATCGCCTGCCGGGATGTCATTCGCAGCGCGCCGAACCCGAATATGAGAAATACCACGCTCAGGAAGGCAAATCCGATCTGCGGCGCCGCCAGCAGAAAGCAGAGCTGGAGTGCGACGTGGCCGGCGACCTGGAAGATCGTGAGATAGTGGTCCTCGAAGCGGTCGTTGAAGTGGGCTTCCGACAATACGACAAACACCGAAACCAGTCCGACGCCGGCAAGGAAATAGGCCGACGGAATAATGATCGGGACGGTGCCGGCGTAGCAATAGACCAGCAGGACCGACGTAATGAGCGCGTAGCTGACGCCTTGAACGGCCAGCATCTGGCGGCGCTGGCCGGACCGGCGCTTCAATACTTCCAGCGGCAGTCGGACCGGCACGGCCGTACTGTGGGAGCCTTGCCCCTGAAGCAATGAAGCCGCGCTGTTCATGTCCCGTCGCTATTGGAGTATGCCGGACGAAACTTTAGGGAATAAAGCCTTTAGGTTTGGTATCTTTTGCCGTCGAGATCGGCTCCGTTAAAACCCTGCCATTGCACTGTTTCG
This sequence comes from Bradyrhizobium sp. RDT10, assembly GCA_044772375.2. Taxonomy (GTDB): domain Bacteria; phylum Pseudomonadota; class Alphaproteobacteria; order Rhizobiales; family Xanthobacteraceae; genus Bradyrhizobium. The sequence continues at coordinate 4,226,769 of CP187939.1, read as the reverse complement.
TAACGGAAATCTGCCGGATTCCGATAGTGCGGAACCCGCTTGCGTGGGAAATCCTACGTACGCAGATGCTGCCCCGCCGGTGAAGCCTTGCTAAGGTTGTGGATGGCGCGTTTTAGGAAAGTGTTTCCGTATTATGGTACCAATATTTGGATTCAGCTCGTCCTTACCGGGAAAATGGCCTGGTAATGTCCGTCTGTGCGGTAGGTCACACATGCAATTCGGGCATTGCCGTAATGTGAAGAATCTCACCTTTCACATCGAACCGCCGGCCTCTCCCGTCAGACCAACTTTGCGAGACGGCCATTGAACGCGGCACAGGCGGCTTCAGACGAAATTCTGATCGCTCGGATCGCTCAAGGCGACCGGCTCGCCATGCAGGTGCTTTACGGAAGGCACCATGTCAGGGTGTTCCGTTTCGGGCTTCGGCTCGTAAGGGATGAACAGATCGCGGAAGACCTCATCAGCGAGGTTTTTCTCGACGTGTGGCGGCAGGCTGGCAAGTTTGAAGGCCGATCCGCCGTTACCACCTGGCTCTTGGCGATTACGCGGTTCAAGGCGCTTTCGGCACTTCGGCGCCGCAAGGACGTTGGACTGGATGACGAGACCGCGAACGCGATCGAGGACACGTCCGACGATCCGGAAGTGGTGGTGCAGAAGAAGGATACGGGTGAAGCGTTGCGCAAGTGCCTGACGGCGCTTTCGCCTGAGCATCGGGAAATCGTCGATCTCGTCTACTACCACGAGAAGTCCGTGGAAGAGGTGGCCGAAATCGTCGGTATTCCGGAGAACACCGTCAAGACGCGCCTGTTTTATGCGCGCAAGAAATTGGCCGAGTTGCTCAAAGCAGCAGGCATAGAGCGAGGTTAGCCATGATGGCTGCGAGCAGAAAAATGCTGGATCACGAGCCCAGCGAAATCGAGATGCTGTTGCCGTTCCATGCGGCTGGCACCTTGAGCACGCGCGATGCGCGCCGCGTCGAGGACGCGCTCGCCGGCGATCCCGAACTTGCCCGGCAGTATGCTGTCGTCCGCGAAGAATATGCCGAGACGATCAGCCTCAATGAGAGCCTGGGTGCGCCGTCCGCGCGCGCCATGGCGAAGCTGTTTGCGGCGATCGACGGAGAGCCCGTGCGCAAGCCATCGCTTTCGGTAAGCCTGTCGGCCCGGGTATCGGAATTTTTCGCAAGGCTGTCGCCGCGTACGCTGGCCTGGTCGGCGAGCCTCGGCGCCGTGGCGCTGCTGTTGCAGGCCGGCGTGATCGGCGCCGTGCTGATGAAGAACCAGACCGCTTCGTTCCAGACCGCCTCGCTCAGCCTGAACGAGCCGTCGGCAGCGCCCATCACGCGCGATCTCGCAGGCAGCGTCGCGCCGCCGCGCGCACTGGTGCGGTTTGCGCCGGAAGCCCGGATCGCCGACATCACCACCCTGCTCGACAACTACCAGGCCTCGATCGTCGACGGCGCCAAGGGCGGCATGTTCCGGCTCCAGTTCGGCAACAAGGCCATGAGCAAGGACGAAGCCGCTGGCCTGATCGGCAGGCTGCAGCGCGAGAAGATCGTCAGCCTTGCGGTGGCAACGCCTTAAGACGCTGCCGGCGCGCCCCGGGGAGGCCAAGGTTCCATGGTTCACGATGGCCCGAATTGGCTGATGAAGACGCGCCGCACGGCACTGATTTTGTCGGCAGCGTTTCTGCCATTGATGGCCTTCGCAGCCTCGGCGGCGGTTCATGCGCAGGGCATCATGCGCACGCCCAATCTCAGTGTCGGGGCGCGGACGCCTTCCATCAACCCAACGATAACGCCGAGGATCAATGCCGGCGTCGCGGCCCGGCCGAACGTCAGCGCCGATCGGGTGGCGCGGACGCCGCCGTCCCGGATCGGCACCATGAGTTCGACCCTGCGAGTCCGCCCGGGGCCGGTGTGCCGTCGACGCTGCCCCATGCGCGGTTTTCGCCCAACCTCTATCCGGCCTGCCAGAATGCGTTTCGCGGTCCTGACGGCGAATGCTTCGATCGTCCGGTCATGTCGGCCGGCGGCGGCAACGGCGGCGCTTCGGCCAAGAAGGGCAGTGGCGCATCGCGCAACAACAACGCGCAGGCCGCGGTCAATCTGCGCGCGGTGAAGAACGAACTCGTCGCCGAAATCGACGGCGCGTTGTCCACCGCCGAGGCCGACGAACTGGCGCGGCGTCATGGCCTGGAGCGCATCGCCTCGCAGAATTTCCCGCTGCTCGGCGGCACCATCGGCCTGTTCCGCATCATCGATAACCGGCCGGTGGACACGGTGCGCCGCGAACTCGCTGCCGACAGCAGCGTGCGTTCGGTGCAGCTCAATTTCCGCCATTTCCTGCAGGATCAGAAGAGAGCCGCCCCGGTCGAGGGCGACGCCGCGCAATACGCGGTCGCCCAGCTTCGGTTGCCGCAGGCACACGCGCTCGTCCGCGGCATGAACGTCACCATCGCGGTGATCGACTCAGGTGTCGACGTCAAACATCCCGAACTCGCCAATTCGGTCGCCGACAGCTTCGACGCGCTCGGCAGCAAGGAAGGTCCGCATGTCCACGGCACCGGCATTGCCGGCGCGATCGTCGCGCATGCCAAGCTGATGGGTAGCGCGCCGGAGGCGAGGTTGCTTGCGATCCGCGCATTCGGCGCGGGATCGAAGGGCGCGGAGAGCACGTCCTATGTGATCCTGAGGGGATTGGACTACGCGGCCGAGCATGGCGCGCAGATTATCAACATGAGCTTTGCCGGCCCGAAGGATCCGCTGATCGAGCGGGGGATCGCCGCCACCGCAGCCCGTGGCATCCTGATGGTGGCTGCGGCCGGCAATGCCGGGGCGAAATCGCCGCCGCTCTATCCAGCCGCCAATCCGAACGTCATTGCCGTGAGCGGAACCGACGCGCAGCAAAAATTGTTTGCGGCGTCGAACCGGGGCAACCACATCGCGATATCAGCACCGGGCGCGGATATCTTCCTGCCGGCGCCGGATGAAAAATATCAGATCGCGTCGGGCACGTCATTCTCCGCCGCCTATGTCAGCGGCGTTGCGGCGCTGTTGCTGGAGCGCAATCCTGCATTGAAGCCTTCCGATGTTCGCGCGATCCTGACGAAGACCGCCCGCGATCTCGGCGCCCCCGGCCGCGACGATCAGTTCGAGCAGGCGAGGCCGACGCCTTTGCCGCGGTTACCGCGGCGACCGCCGCGCCGGCAGTTCCGCTTGCCTCGGCTTCCGGCAAGCCTGCGGGAGAAAAAGCCGGCGCTTGACCCGTCTGCCGATAACGCTTCCGTGAGCCGGGCGCTGAATGACTCCCAGCCATCGATGGCGGCGGACAAATCGGCCGCAAATGCCGCAAAACAGCCTGCCGCGCAGTGATTTTCCGGCGATCGTCCCGAACACAAGGCTAAAAAAATCGCCCGGCGTTTTGAACGTTCGGCGAGGGTGCTGCGACTTATCTATGTGGGAGCGGTAATCCCTCCCCATCGGCTGTATTCGGCGCGAGCGCCCATCCACCCCAAGCGCCCCATATGGCTTGACCCGTCCGGTTGTCCCCCGGACGGGTCTTTCATTTTCGGAAACCAGGTTTTTTGGAAGTAGCCGCGTCGCGTGGATTTTGCCGACCGCGGACTTTCCGATGTTTCCTCGTGTCTTCCCAAACGAAACGATCGAGGCGCGCTTCGCAACGCGGCCATGCTGCCGTGCAGCTTGACGGTGAATGGCGCTGACAACTCCGTATTTGTGCGGGTTTATTCGATCGCTGCGCGCTCTGTAGCTCCACGTACTGGACAAGCAGAAAGTTTTCCACAGAATATACCTGTCACGTTCAATTGATCTCGTTTCAGGTTGCGTCTGCGTCCGTCTCTCTTTACGGGCTGATTTATGGCACATCCTGCAGACGTGGCACGCGGCCGCAACATTATTGCGCGCTGGTGCAACCTTGCCGAGCAACGGCTGGGACACCTTACTGAACTGTTCGAGACCGGGCGCTGGCGCCGCTATCACACCGAACTCGAATTTCTCGAAAACATCCAGGAAGCCAAGGCCGCCGTCGAAACCTGGCGTGACCTGTTGAGCCGCGAAGCCGCGCTCGACAACACGGCGATCGATATGGCCTGGCTTGGCCGCCGTCGTACGGTGCCGCTGCTGCTGACGCCGCTGCCGCGCGATGAAGGGTTCCGTCAGCCGGTTGTGCACCTTCAGCCGAAACCAGCACCAGTTGCGGCGCCGCCGCCGCGCGACATTCCCGCCGACGTTCTGGTGGCGCTCGAAAGCCGGCTCGCCGTCGCGGACGAGGTGCCGTCCGTGCCCGACGCGCCGGCGCTGGACGAAATGCCGTTGCCGCCGCTCAGTCTCGACACGATGAAGGAACGCTATCCGCTGCTGCGCAACGCGCTGTAGCGCGGCACTAGCGCCGCACCGCGTTGCCCCCAACCACCACCTGTGCGTAGCGCTGGGCGCCTTCGGCTGAAAGATCGGTCGTGATGGCGCGGGCGTGGTCGAGGCCGACCACGGCGCCGCGCGGGGTTTCTGAAATCATGTTGTTGTTGACCAGTGCCGTGCCGGCGCCTGGCAGCACTGACACGCCGACACCGACGAAGGCGTTGCGGATCACGTTGCCGGTGATGGCGACGTCGCGCAGATACTTGCCCCAGCCGGCGATGATGCCGAACGAGGGCGCGTTCTCGATCACATTGCCTGACACCGTCGAGTCCGCTTCGACATAGATGCCGATCCCGGCGTCGTCGTCGGGTGCAGTGCCGATCGGCCGCTTCGGCAGCAGATTGCGGATGATGTTGCCCTGCACGACGGCGATGCGTCCGCCTTCGTTGAAATTGCACACGGAGACGCCGACGGCCGCGCCATCCACCGTGTTGTTGGCGATCACGGCGCCTTGGAACGCGAATTCCGAATAGAGCGCGACCTCGCGGACGTCGCTGACGCTATTGTCAGTGATATGAATATTCGATGCCGAATTGCCGCGCACCGCCGAGTAGTCGCAATTCTTGATGCGATTGCCCCGCACGATGACGTTGCCGGCGCGGAAGGCGTTGATGGCGTTGCCGTATTGCCCGGAGCCGCCGGGGCCGGCCCTGATATCTTCGATGCGGTTGTCGATCACCAGCGTGCCGTCGTCACCGATTGCCGTGCGCAGGATTTCGATGCCGTTGTCGTTGGTATCGGTGATGGTGTTGCGCGACACGATCAGGCCCAGCGCATCGAACGACACCACCGCCGTGGTCGCGATCCTGGTGAAGACGTTGCCCGAGATGTCGCCGGACACCTGCTCGAGCCAGATGCCGTTGCCGCCGCTGGCCGTGATTTCGCAATCGGCGATACGGACGTCGCGCCCGCCGAGGCAATGCACGAGCCCGCGGCGCGTCGGCAACGGAATGTTGCCGCCGTCGAAGGTGATGCCGGTCAGGCCGACACTGCTGGCGCCTTCGCTCTGCAGCATCGAGGCGCCGCCATTGAACACGAGCTTGGTCGCGCCGCGCACGCCGACCAGTTGCGTGCCGCTTCCGAGGCGCAGCATGCCGGTGCGGTAGACTCCGGCGGCAGCGCCAGCGGCATTTGCGCGCGCGCGGCTTCGTCGATGGCGCGTTGCAGTTTCGCGGTTTGATCGTCGGGACTGCCGGGACGCACGCCATACTGCGTGACGTCGCGCCCGAGCGTAGAGGTCAGGGAGCCGCGCGCGCGGGCTCTGGCGACATCGCAAGTGCGCCGGCCATACCGGCGGCGGATGCTCTAATGAGATGACGGCGGTTCATGTCCATGGTGAATGGCCCTCGCGCGATGCGGATCGCGGCATTTGCGCCTTCATAGGTATCGCGAAATTCCGGCTGGGCATGGTGAAGACCGGGAAGAAAGGCGGCGATTGTTCGGGGTAGGGTTAATGTTGGGTACGGGCGTGCCGATCGGCGGTCCATAGGGTGGGCAAAGGCGCGTTTGCGCCGTGCCCACCATTTCAATCGCCGGACGCAATGGTGGGCACGCATCGCTTTGCCCACCCTACGAAGTCCTCCGTGCCAGCCGCACCATTTCCAACAGCATTGCTTCGCCGGCATCGACCAGCTCATCCAGCGTGATGCGCGGAAAATCCTTGCGCCTGACGGCGCCGCCGCGCGCGAGCGGCGGGATGTGGACGAAGGCGGCCAGGCGGGGGCCATTGTCGTTATTCACGGCCTCGATCGCGCGCCAACTCAGATAGTTGCAGAGGTAGCTTCCGGCATCGCGCGAGGCACGGGCATCGAGGCCGGTACTCTCAGCGGCACGCAGCAGTTTCGCGGTATGCGGGCCGAACCTTTGCGCGTCCGCGCCGTCGGCGATCGACCCCTTGCGGGCACGGGCCTGTGCGGCATCGGGCCACAGCATGGTGACGGCGTTGCGGGCGCGGGTCTCGATACGCACAAACCTGGTGCGGCCGGCCAGGCCAAACATCAGCATCGCGTGCGGCTTGTGTTCTGCGAGCGCCAGCGGCAATTCGCGGTCGACTGCCGTGTAGGTCACGGGAAAGATGTGGCTGGACAGTTCAACGTCGCTGAAGGCAGGACGCCGCAGGCGCGTCAGCCGCGCCACCAGCGGCTGGGTCGGATTGTACGGCGCACCGGGAAATGGGCCGAAGCCGGTGACGAGAATGCGCAGCTTTTCGTTCACCGCAGCCACTCCGCGATCTGTTCGGCGGCGACGGCCGGCGTGATGCGGCCTTCGGCGACCTCGGCCTCGGTCTTCTTTACCTTGGTGCGGATCGCGGGATCGGCGCGCAGCCGCGCCATCATCCGCTGCTCCAGCATCGACCACATCCATTTCACCTGCTGCTCGCGCCGTCGGCCCGCGAACTCGCCGGAGGCATTCATGGCGGTGCGGTGATCGAGAATCTTCTGCCACAGCGTGTCCATGCCGGTGCCCGTCAGCGCCGAGTAAGTCAGGACCGGCGGATGCCAGTGTTCCGAGCGGGGCTCAGGATGTGCAGTGCGCCGCGATATTCGGCCGCCGCGAGATTGGCGCGATTGATATTGTCGCCGTCGGCCTTGTTGATCGCGATCATGTCGGCGAGTTCGACCAGTCCCTTTGATGCCTTGCAGTTCGTCGCCGGCGCCGGGCAGCATCAAGGCCAGGAAGAAATCGGTCATGTCGCAGACGGCGGTTTCGGACTGGCCGATGCCGACGGTCTCCACCAGCACCACGTCGAAGCCGGCGGCCTCGCAGAGCAGCATCGCCTCGCGGGTCTTTGCGGCAACGCCACCGAGCGTGCCCGACGCGGGCGAGGGCCGGATGAAGGCATGGTCGGAATTCACCAGCCGCGCCATCCGCGTCTTGTCGCCGAGGATCGAGCCGCCGGTGCGGGCCGAAGAGGGGTCCACCGCCAGCACGGCGACCTTGTGGCCGCGCTCGATCAGGAACATGCCGAGCGCGTCGATGGTGGTGGATTTGCCGACGCCAGGCGAGCCGGTGATACCGACGCGGACCGCCTTGCCGGTGTCTGATAACAGCGCCTGCACCAGATCGCGCGCCGCGGCCTGATGATCGCCGCGCCGGCTTTCGATCAGCGTGATCGCGCGCGCCAGCGCCGCGCGGTGGCCGGAGCGGAGGTCTTTGGCGAGTTTCCCGACATCGGGGAGGTATTCTTCGGCAGGGTCATGGCTTGGTTTACAACGCCCGCGCCAGGCAGGCGAGGGGCCTTGCGCAGTCCTTCAGCGCGCCAACGCGGCGGCGGGCGCCTCGCGCCTGAGCCGCCGCCACACCCAGACCAGCACCGGCCAGATCAGTGCGCCGATCGCCATGGCGGCCAGGATCGCGGCGATCGGACGCTCGAAGAACGGGAATACACTGCCGTCGGATTTGATCAGCGAGGTGACGAAACTTTGCTCGATCATGGTGCCCATCACGATGCCGAGCACCATCGCGGCGACCGGATAGCCGTTTTGTTCCATGACATAGCCGATGACCCCGAAGGTCGCGACGGTCACGACGCCGAACATGTTGTTGCCGATCGCGAAGGAGCCGACGGCGCAGCACAGCATGATGACCGGCATGACGCTGGAGCGCGGCGCGCGCAGCACGTAGCTCGCCAGCCTGATCATGACGATGCCGAGCGGGATCATGATGATGTTGGCGATGATGAACATCAGGTAGATCGCATACATGCTCGACGCTTTTTCGGTGAACAGCGTCGGGCCGGGGTTCAATCCTTTCATGTAGAGCACGCCGATCGCGATGGCCGCGATGGTGTCGCCGGGAATGCCGAACAGCAGCGAGGGCACCCAGCCCGAGGCGATGCTGGCGTTGTTGCTGGCGCCGGCTTCGACCAGGCCCTCGACATGGCCGGTTCCGAACTTCTCGGGTTCTTTCGAAAAGCGCTTGGACATGGCGTAGCTGACCCAGGCCGCCATGTCGGCGCCGGCGCCCGGCAGCACGCCGATGATGATGCCGACGATGTTCCCGCGCGTCATCTGCCAGTTGTACTTCTTGGTGAGCTTCCATTGGCCCGCCATGATGCTTCCGAACTTGCGCCGGGGGATCGGTGGCGGTTCCGGCGTCAGCATCGCGCGCATCACCTGCGCCACGGCGAAGACACCGACCAGCGCCGGGATCGGTTCGATGCCGCCGAACAGATCGGTCATGCCAAACGTGAAGCGGGGTACGCCGCCGGGGTTTTCGATGCCGATGCAGGCGACGAGCAGGCCGATGAACATGCTGGCGATCGCCTTCACCGGAGAGGAGCGCGCGACCAGCGTGGCGCACATCAGGCCGAGGAATGCGAGCCAGAAATATTCGAAGGTCGAGAACGACAGCGCGATCTCGGCAAGCGGCGGCGCGAGGATCATCAGCGACAGCGTGCCCGCGATGCCGCCGACGGCGGAGAACCACACGCCCGCGCCGAGCGCAAGTTCGGTCTCGCCCTTGCGCGTCATGGCATAGGCTTCGTCCGCGTAGGCCGCCGAGGCGGGGGTACCCGGGATGCGGAGCAGCGCGCCGGGAATGTCACCGGCGAAGATCGCCATCGTTGATGCGGCGACGATGGTGGCGATCGCGGCGATCGGCGACAGATAGAAGGTGACGGGGACCAGTAGAGCGGTTGCCATGGTCGCGGATAGCCCCGGCAGCGATCCGATGACGAGGCCGTAGACCGATGCCGCGAGCAGCGCGATGACGACTTCCCAGGTAGAAATGAGCGCAAACGCTTGGGTGAGGGTGTTAAGCATCGATCACCAGGGCATCGGCAGCAGCCCGGCCGGGAGCGGCACGCGCAGCAATTTCGAGAAAATCAGATGGATGCCGATCGGCGCCAGCACGGCGAGTGGCAGCGAAAGCTTCCAGCGGGCGCCGAGCGCGGTCGATGTCACGAACACGATCAGCGCTGCCGTGATGATGAAGCCGAGCCGGTCGGCGATCGCCACATAGAACAGCAATAGCGCTGGCGGGAGCAGGGCGCGCAGGCCATAGAGCTTTCCGGTCGGTGGCGGCGGCTGGTCGCCCTCGACCGGAATAAGGTGTTCTTCTTCCTCGAAGCTGCGGCCGATCCCGAACGCGATCGCGAGCCCGCATAGCGCAAGGCCCGTTCCTATCACGAGCGGAAAGACGTTCGGCCCGACCGGCTGGCCGGGCACCGGCGGCAACTGCCAGCCGCCATAGGCGGCAGCCGCACCGAGGCCAACGAGAAACAATCCCGTGAAGCGATCGGGAAGACGCATGGACAAACTCCGCGAATATCGGACGGTGTCAGCCGATGAAAATCAGGCCTTCGACAGGCCGGCGGCCTTCATCGCCACCCCCATCTGGGCATCGCCTTTGTCCATAAAGGCTGCGAACTGGGCCGCATCGCCCCACACCGTTCCGAAGCCGCGATTGCTCATGAAGTCCTTGAACTCCTTGGAGTCGTAAACCTTCTTCAGCGATGCCGTGAGCTTGGTCGCGACATCAGCCGGCAGGCCTTTGGGACCGGCAATGCCGCGCCACGCACCGGTCGAATAGTCGATGCCTATGGCTTCCTTCAGTGTCGGCACATCGGGGAATGCAGGATTGCGCGCCGTAGCCATGACGGCAAGGCTGCGTGCCTTGCCGGCCTCGATGATCGCGCGTGCTTCCGGCACCGAACAGGTGGTGAGGTCGAGGCCGCCGGCCGCGAGATCCTGCATCGCGGGCGCAGCGCCGTTCGACGGCACCCAGGCCACGTGGTTTGGCGCCAGTCCCATCGCCTGCATCCAGCCGACCAGCGCCAAGTGCCAGATGCCGCCCTGGCCGGTGCCGGAGGCTTTGAACTTGCCGGCCGGCGCGGCCTTGATGGCATCGGCGAGCTCTTTCACGGTCTTGTAGGGCGATGTGGAACTGACCTGGATGCCGGGCGGATCCTCGTTCATCAGCGCGAGCGGCGTGTAGCTCTTTGGTGCCAGTTCGGTGAGCCCCTGCCAGTGCATCATCGAGATTTCCACCGTCAGCATGCCGATGGTGTAGCCGTCGGGCTGTGCGGTTGCGATCGCGGAATGGCCGACCACGCCGGAACCGCCGGTGCGGTTGACCACGTTGAACGGCTGGCCGAGGTCTTTTTCCAACAGCGCCGCAACAATGCGCGCGGTCGCGTCGGTGCCGCCGCCGGCACCCCAGGGCACGATCACGGTCACCGGCCGTGCCGGATAGGCCTGCGCCCAAGCCGGCTTGAAACCAAAGCCCGCGACGGCCGCTGCCGCGACGGATGAAGCCGCGAAGGTGCGGCGCGTGATCTTCTTGGACATCGGTGGTCCTTCCTGCGGCGTCCGTGAGGCCGGACGCTCTTGTGATGCGACATTCTAGGCGGCTTTGCGTTGTGGTCGCAAGGCGTTGGCCAATCATGGGGACTATCGCCCGGTGGGCATCTCGCCACACCGGAAATCGGGTGGCGGCGATCGGGCTAGCCGGAATAGGTATCGATGTGCGGCTCGGTCATCGAGCCGCGATCGATTGCGGAGAGAACCATGACGACAGCCTATTACAGCACCGTGCTGGACCATCCCCTGGAAACCGTGTGGCACCTGATCCGCGACTTCAACAACTACCCGGCCTATATCGACGGGGTCAGCGAGAGCGTGATCGAGGACGACAAGGGCGGCGACGAAGTCGGCGCCATCAGGCGCTTCTGCTACCTCGGCAACTGGATCCGGCAGCGGCTGGCCGGTCATTCCGACCAGGGGCACTCGCTAACCTATGCGGGCATCGAGCCGTTTCCGTTTCCGTCCGAATCGCAGCCGGACGTTCCAGCGCCGACGCGCTACGAGGGGACGATGCATCTGCTTCCGATCATCGAGGGCAACCGAACCTTCATCGAATGGTCCGTGAAGCTTGATGCCGCGCCACAGGATGAGGATCGCTGGCAAGCACTGTTCCAGTCATGGATTCCGGACTGGACGCATTCGCTCGAAAGGGCACTCGGCCGCCAGGCTGCTTGATGGTGCAGCCGTCACTGCGGCCGGTCTTCGTCGTCCTTCGGTCGCGCACCGCCGAAAATTCTGGCGCCTTCGGGCGTCAGATACGGCTTCAACGTCTCCCACGGCACGAAGGCGATATACTCGCCTTCGGCATAGGAGCCGACCGCATAGGGTGCGTAGTGAAAGGTCAGGCCGGAGCTCTTGCCTTCCTCGGTCGATGGCGCCAGCGAGACCGGCCCGATCTTGAGAAGCTTTGGCTCGATGGCTTCGATGGCGCTGGCGTCAGTGCCTTCCGCGCCGCGTTTCTTTTTCTCGGCCTCGAGGGATGAAATGATGCCTCGCCGCATCGCTTTGAGCGTCGGGCCGTTGTCGGCCGTTTCGGTGAAGAACGGGCGGATGCTGATGCGTTTGCCCGCTGACTTGTCCCACAGGATCGTATCGGACGAGCTGTTGGGGTGCGCGCCGCCGGTATATTCATAGTCGGACCTGACGATGCTGACATAGCGACCGTCGACCACCGAGCGGATCTCGTATTTCCGCTCAAACGACCACGCGTTGCGGAACAACTCGGGGTCCTGCCTGCGTTCCTTGTCGGCATCGGCACGGTTCTTCACGGCCCATGCCTTGCCCTCGGCCAGGCAGTTCGCTGCCAGCGCCGGATCGGCCTTGATCTTGGCGTCGAGGGTGACGCTGGCCTCGACCCATTTGGCCTTGATGGAAAAGTCCGGCTTGGGCTCGGCGGCAAACGCGATGCCGAGCGTCGCCGTGCATGCGACTGCGCCCGCCAAACCGATTGTCCTGACGACTGTGAGGAATGCAATGCCGCGCAAGGGCGATCCTTTGGAGGTAGCTGGACCCGGCGGAGTGCTACTCCGCCGCCTCGCTGCTGTGGCCGAGCCGGGCGTTGAGCTTGTGGATCAGCTCTTCGGCGGCATCGGAGATCACGGTGCCGGGCGGGAAGATCGCTTCGGCACCGGCCTTGTACAGCGCTTCATAGTCCTGCGGCGGCACCACGCCGCCGATGATGATCATGATATCCTCGCGGCCGTGCTTCTTCAGCGCGGCCTTCAATTCCGGCACCGCGGTGAGATGGGCGGCCGCTAGCGATGACACGCCGAGGATATGCACGTCGTTCTCCACCGCCTGCCGCGCCGCCTCGTCGGCGGTGGCAAACAGCGGCCCGATATCGACGTCGAAGCCGACATCGGCAAAGGCGGACGCAATCACCTTCTGGCCGCGGTCGTGGCCGTCCTGGCCGATCTTGGCGACGAGGATGCGGGGGCGGCGGCCCTCGGCGTTCTCGAACGCATCGATCAGTTCCTGCACCTTTTCGACCCGGTTGGACATGGCGGACGCCTCCCGCTTGTAGACGCCGGTGATGGATTTGATTTCGGCGCGGTGACGGCCGAACACTTTCTCCATCGCGTCCGAAATTTCGCCGACGGTGGCTTTCGCGCGCGCAGCATCGATCGCCAGAGCCAGCAGATTGCCGTTGCCTTCGCCGGCGCTGCGCGTCAGCGCGGCCAGCGCAGAATCGACTTCCTTCTGGTCGCGCTCGGAGCGCAGCCGCTTCAGCTTGTCGATCTGCAGCCGCCGCACGGTGGAGTTTTCCACCTTGAGCAGGATGATCGGTGCTTCGTTGGTTGGCTTGTACTTGTTGACGCCGATCACCGCCTGCTTGCCGGCATCGATCCGCGCCTGCGTCTTGGCGGAGGCTTCCTCGATGCGCAGTTTCGGCACGCCGGCTTCGATTGCCTTCGCCATGCCGCCGAGCGCCTCGACCTCCTGGATATGCCCCCAGGCTTTCGCCGCGAGATCCCGCGTCAGCCGTTCGACGTAATAGGAGCCGCCCCAGGGATCAATGATGCGGTTGGTTCCGCTTTCCTGCTGCAGGAACAATTGCGTGTTGCGCGCGATCCGGGCCGAGAAATCCGTCGGCAGCGCCAAGGCTTCGTCGAGCGCATTGGTGTGCAGCGACTGCGTATGGCCTTGGGTCGCCGCCATCGCCTCGATCGTGGTGCGCATCACATTGTTGAAGACGTCCTGCGCGGTCAGCGACCAGCCGGAAGTCTGGCAATGCGTGCGCAGCGACAGCGAACGCGGGTCCTTCGGATTGAACTGCGTCAGCAGCTTGGCCCACAGCAGCCGCGCGGCGCGCATCTTGGCGACTTCCATGAAGAAGTTCATGCCGATCGCCCAGAAGAACGACAGCCGAGGCGCAAAGCGGTCGACGTCGAGGCCCGCGGCAAGTCCGGCGCGCAGATATTCGACGCCGTCGGCCAGCGTATAGGCGAGCTCGAGGTCCTGCGTAGCTCCAGCTTCCTGCATGTGATAGCCGGAGATCGAGATAGAGTTGTACTTCGGCATCCGCTGCGAGGTGTACGCAAAGATGTCGGAGATGATCCGCATCGAGGGCGCCGGCGGATAGATGTAGGTGTTGCGCACCATGAACTCTTTAGAATGTCGTTCTGAATGGTGCCCGACAATTTCTCCGGCGGAACGCCTTGTTCCTCGGCGGCCGCCACGAACAGCGCGAGGATCGGCAGCACCGCGCCGTTCATGGTCATCGACACGCTCATCTGGTCGAGCGGTATGCCCGCAAACAGCGTGCGCATGTCATAGATGGAATCGATCGCCACGCCCGCCATGCCGACGTCGCCGGACACGCGCGGATGATCGGAGTCGTAGCCGCGATGGGTGGCGAGGTCGAACGCGACCGAAAGGCCCTTCTGCCCGGCGGCGAGGTTACGGCGATAGAACGCGTTGGAATCTTCCGCCGTCGAGAACCCGGCATACTGCCTGATGGTCCAGGGCTGGTTGACGTACATGGTCGGGTAGGGGCCGCGCAGATAGGGCGCGATACCCGGCCAGGTCTCGAGGAAGTCGATGCCTTCGAGATCGGCCTCGCTATAGCTGGGTTTTACCGGAATGCCCTCGGGCGTCAGCCACGGCTCGGCGCTGCCTGCGGGCTGCGCGGGCGCGGTGGCTTCAAAGGCGATATCTGCGAAGTTCGGAATGCGGCTCATTTGTTACCATCATAGCATGTGCGACCGCCGAGGTCGCCACCGTCAATCATGATCCGGATGCTGGTGGCTGACGATGCGGTTAAGCTTTTCGGCACCGGCAGCTTCAAGCGTGCTTCGACCAGGTAGATAGGCAATCCTGCCGACCCAAGCCAAATGGGACTCGGTGCCCGTGGCGTAGGTCGGAACGACGAGGTCCGGCCGGTCGAAGCTGCCGGTAGTGAGCTCAATCACGTCCCCGCCGATCGCCCGATAGCTCAGTGGCGTTCCACAGGCAGCACAGAAATCGCGCTCGGCGATCGATGACGAGCGAAAGGTTGCCGGTTTGCCATGTGTCCACGCAAAATCCTCGTGCTTGACCTCGGCGAGCGATATGAATGGACCGCCAACCGCTTTCTGGCACATCCGACAATGACACAGCCCTATTTTCACCGGGGTCGCGTATACGGCGAAGCGTACCGCGCCGCACTGACAGCCGCCGGTCAGAATAGCCTTTCTGTCCGATGTCATGTTCCCTCCATCCGCCGCCAGGCTTCCTGCAGCATCGCCAGCGCATCGCCGCCGGCAAAGATGAAATCGCCGACGCCAGCCGTGCGCAGCGCGGCCTCCTGCTCGCCGGGCCGCCCTGCCAGATAGATATGTCTGGCGCCGGCGGCTTGAAGGGCCTTTGCGGCGGCCGCTGCGTGTTCCGCATAGACCTTGTCGGACGAGCACAGGCAGGCGATTGCCGCGCCTGATGCCGTGAATGCCGCGGCGAGTGCGGCCGGGTCGGCAAACCTTGCGTGTCGAGCGCCTCGATACCGCCGGTTTCGAAGAAGCTCTTGGCAAAGGTGGCGCGCGCTGTGAAGTCGGCGGCCGTGCCGAGATTGGCGAGGAAGATCTTTGGCCGCGCGCCGGATGCCTTGAGCATTTCGTCCGACTTGTCGCGCAGCGTCTCGAACGGCGCGGCCAGCCGCATCGGCGGCAGGGGATCGAATTTGAATTTCGCCTCGCCATAGGGCGGCAGCACCACCGGCGCCACATCGAGCACGGCGATCTCAGCCTCATGCAGGTTCGGAAACTCGCTCGCGCCCGTCAGCACGTCCCTCCGCTTGGCGATATTGGCCTCGCGTGCGGCGCGCGTCGCGGCGACCTTGCGCTGGATCAGATTTTGTTCGAGCGCGGCGAAAATGCCGCCGGCCTTTTCGATCCCCTGAAACAGCGACCATGCGGCTTCGCAAAGCTGCTTCGTCAATGTTTCGATGCCGCCGGAGCCGGCCGCGGGATCGGAGACTTTCGCGAGGTTGGATTCTTCCAGCAGCACCAATTGCGTATTGCGCGCGGCGCGCCGGGCGAACGGGTCAGGCAATCCCAGCGCCAGTGTGTGCGGTAACACGGTGATGGCGTTGGCGCCACCGAGACCGGCCGAGAAGGTCGCCACCGTCGCGCGCAGCATGTTCACGTAAGGATCGCGTTGCGTCAGCATGCGCCAGGCGGTATCGGCCGCGATGAACAGCGGCTTGGGCGTCAGGCCGCTGGCCTGTTCGATGCGCGCCCACAACAGCCGCAGCGCCCGGAATTTCGCCAGCGTCAGGAACTGGTCGGCATCGGCGGCAAGCCGCGCATAGACCATGCCTTGCGCGTCTTCCAGCGCAATGCCTGCCTGTTCGATCGCGCGCAGATAGGCGACGCCGGAGGCCAGCACGTATGCCAACTCCTGCACCTCCGATCCGCCGGCATCATGGATCATCCGTCCGTCGGCGGCCGCAAGCCGGCCCTTGAACCCCATCGCTGCAATGTCTTTGACGACGCTTGTGACCGCGATCGCGATCTCGGCCCAATCATTGGGGCTGGAGCCCCATACCGCACGGGATCCGAGCGGGTCGAGACCGAAGCGGATATCGCAGGCCGCAGGATCAATGCCTTTGCGCTTGATGTATTCCGCCACGTGAATGGCGGCCATTCGCGACTGCGGGCCGATCTGAAGTTCGATGCCAATGCCGGCGTCGAGATAAATGCCGTCGAGAACCTGCGCGATGGCCTCCGCCGAGGGATCCAGCCCAAAACCATGCGCGCCATTGGCGCCTGCGAACACGAGCGTCAGCCCCACGGCGCCGTTTTCGAGATCATGCAACGCCTGCGCGTTGGCCGCCTTCGCATCGGGATGATCGATCCGCTGCATGATCTGCCAGGGCGCGGCGGCGCCGCGGCCAGCGACGGGCGCAGCACCCTGCGCGCGGGGATAAATCGGATCGATCTTCAATCCATCGGCAGTCTTGCTGACCAGTTTCTCGAACGGCGCGCCTTTCAGCACTCCGTCGACCAGCTTGCGCCAGTCCTCGTAGGTCGCCTGCGGAAATTCCGCGGCCAATGTCAGCTCGTCAGTCTTGGTCATCCGGCCCATTATTCCCTGGTCGTCTCTTTGATTTGACCGGAAATTGCCACGGGGCGGGCGCCAAGCCAAACGGTTGTTTTGGGGTCTTTCGGGGTCAATCGAGGTCGGGTAACCGCTGGATACCCTCGGTCGAAAGCTGCGCCAGCGCGTCGGCGACACGGCGTCCCGCAATGATGCGGTCGGGCGCGATCTCGGCCAGCGGCACCAGCACGAAGGCGCGTTCGAAAGCCCGCGGATGCGGCAGCGTCAGTTCCGGCTTGTCGATCCTGACGTCGTCATAGGCGATCAGGTCGAGGTCGAGGGTGCGCGGACCCCAGCGTTTCTCATTGGCGCGGTCACGGCCGAACTTCTTCTCGATCTTGTGCAGCGTGAACAGCAGCGCATGCGGATCGAGGCTGGTTTCGATCTCGATGCAGGCGTTGGTAAACGGCGCCTGGTCTTCCTCGCCCCAGGGCGGGGTGGTGTAGTCGGAGGAACGCGCGAGCAGGGCGGCCTGCGTCATGCCGCAAATATTGGCGATGGCTTTCCGGAATGTCGCGCGGACGTCGCCGACATTGCCGCCGAGCGCGATCAGCACATCAGCCATGTCAGGGCGATTGCCGCTTGCGCGTCAGCACCACGCCGACATCCTCGAAGATCGCGGCAATCGGCGCATGCGGCTTGTGCACGGTGACCTTGACCGCATCGATGCGCGCAAACGCCGCGAGTGTCGCGTCTGCAACGGCGCCGGCGGCGCGCTCCAGCAGCTTGTAGTTGGTGTTCTTGAACGCCGCCGTCGCGGTCGCCACCACGCTGGCATAGGATACGGTGTCGGACAGGTGATCGGTGCGTGAGGGTTCCGACAGGTTGATGGAAAGTTCGAGATCGATGACGAAACGCTGCCCGACTTCGGTCTCATGCTCCATCACGCCGTGGCGGGCATGGATGACGACGCCGGTGATGAAGATCGTATCGCTCATCCCTGTTCCCTGATTGCTGCGGCGACGCGCAGCGCCTGTACGGTCTCGGCGACGTCATGCGCGCGGATGATCCGCGCCCCGTTCTGGGCCGCCATCAGATGCGCGGCAATCGAGCCGCCGAGGCGCTGATGCGGCTCCGATGGCGTCACTGTGCTGATGAAACGCTTGCGCGAGGCGCCGACCAACAGTGGAAATCCGAGCGACTGCAACTCGCCGAGCCGCGCCAGTGCGGTCATGCTCTGCTCGGGCGTCTTGCCGAAGCCGATGCCGGGATCGAGCACGATCTTGTCAGGCGAAATTCCCGCTTTCGCCGCGATGTCGAGCGAACGCGCGAAGAAATCGACGATGTCCTGCATGATGTTTACAGCAGGATCGGCGCTATCGCGGTTATGCATGATGATGACGGGCGCGCCGCGCTCGGCGACGAGGCCAGCCATACCGGAATCGCGCTGCAGGCCCCAGACATCGTTGGCGATGGCAGCGCCCTGATGGAGCGCCCAGGCGACGACGGCCGATTTCATGCTGTCGATTGACACGGGAATGCCGAGCGCGACGATTTCGGGGAGCACCGGCTGAAGGCGCTTCAATTCTTCTTCCGCCGAGATCGGTTCCGACCCGTAGGGCCGGGTGGATTCCGCGCCGATGTCGATGATGTCGGCGCCCTCGTCGATCATCCGCCGGGCCTGGGCCAGCGCGCGCTCGGGGGCAGCGAATTGCCCGCCGTCCGAGAATGAATCGGGCGTTACATTCAGCACGCCCATCACTGCCGGATAGGGCCTGGACTTTAGCGCAGGCAGCACCGGATGACCGGCCGGACCGGTCGCGGCGGTGGGTCTGGGCTTGGCTGGGATCATGCGGTGGCTTTGCGCGGTCCGCGCTGGCAAGTCAAGGCGTGAGAGGGTCCCGCAGGCCGGCCTGACCGGCTTCAGTAGCTGATCATCGGCGGAAGCTTGCGCGCCCGCTCGATCAGTTGCTCGACCGATCTTTCGGAGGGCAGAACCCGGACCAGTTTGCGCTTGGTGTTCACGTCTTTCATGTTCTGGGCCAGGCGCGCCGGATTGCGAAGGGCGAGTTCGCGTACCGTGGTGACGCCGGCTGCGCGCACCAGGCCCACCTTGGCCTTGCCCATCCCGGGGATGCGCATGTAGTCGGAAAAATTTGCCCATTCGAGCAGTTGCTGCTCGCTGATGCCGGTTTTGGCCGCGAGCGCCTTGCGTCCTTTCACCGTGCGGGCTGCCTCCAGCAGCGCCTCGGTGGTGCGAATGCCCAACGATTTCAGTTTCGAGGCAGAGTAGGCGGTCAAGCCTTCGATCTCGGAAAGGGGATAAGTCATGATACTCGATGAAAAAGAAAGTGCTGAGGCCGAACGTGCTCACCAAGCACGTGCTATGCGAACTGGCTGAGGCCCGGCGTCCCTGAAATGATTTCGCCCATTTGATCCGCTCCGATTTTGTCGCGGCCGAACCTGAAAAGTTCACGCGCCACGTTTTGAATCTCGCTCATGCTCAGACCGAGCGCCATCAGCCTGGTGCCGACCGCCATCAAGCCCCCGCCCATCAACCGTGAGAAGCCGCCATTGCTGCTGGACGCCGCAATCGCAGCTTCCGCACCCGGAATTTGGTCGATCAGGGCCTGAACCTTGTCGGAGGGCCCTCGTTACGGAGAAAACCCAGAACGATTCCGACGGTTTTTTCAGCGACAGCGCTATCGATGCCGGCCTTGGAGGCCAGCCGCCCTATCAGTTCGTCCATATTTGCCCCGTCCCCATCCGGCTTAACCGGGTCGTCTACTCCTGAAATGATCTTGAGCGCCTGCGACCTGAAATACAAGCGATCCGCGCACATCAAGGCGATGTGGTTCTCGATCTGCGCGACGAGTGTTGCAGCAATGCAAGAGTGAATGCCGGATTCATGCAGAGTTATTGCGCTGCGCCCTCGATTTTTCTGCCGAAGGTCGGAAAAAAGTATGAGAGGCACGGTCCTTGGTGCGCTGCGACGGTGTCGCTGACGGTTTCAATCAGCGGACAGGATGCGATATGATGGTGTGACTTGACACGAAAAGCTCCCCGATGCGCGATGAGGCGATGTGATGGCGACCTCCGATATTAAGACTACTGATACCGACGAGAAGATTTTCATCGGTAAGGGCGAACAGACGGCCTGGCTGGCGCTCGCGCTCGCCAATCGGCATGGCCTGGTTACCGGAGCGACAGGGACCGGCAAGACCGTGTCGCTGCAGGTGATGGCGGAGGGCTTTGCCCGCGCCGGTGTTCCCGTGTTCGCGGCCGATATCAAGGGCGACCTGTCCGGTATCTCGGAAGTCGGCGAGGCCAAGGACTTCATCCTCAAGCGCGCCGGAGAGATGGGCCTGAAATTCCAGCCCGACCAGTTCTCGACGGTGTTTTGGGACGTGTTCGGCGAGCAGGGCCATCCGGTTCGCGCCACGGTTACGGAGATGGGACCGTTATTGCTGTCGCGGATGCTCGATCTGAACGACGTGCAGGAAGGCGTCCTCAATGTTGCATTCCGCGTGGCGGACGAAAACGGCTTGACGCTGATCGATATGAAGGATCTGCGGTCGCTGTTGGATGCGATTGCGCCGGCCGGCGGCAAAAGGGGCCGGATGCCGAAGAGGATGAACTCGCCGAGATCCGAAAGGCCGCACAGAGCTACGGCAATGTCAGCAAGGCAACGATCGGGACCATTCAGCGTCAGCTTCTGGTGCTGGAAAACCAGGGCGGAACGAAGTTTTTCGGCGAGCCGGCGCTGCTGCTGAAAGATTTCATGAAGACTGACAGCGACGGCCGGGGAATGGTCAACATTCTGGTGGCGGACAAACTGATGGAGAGTCCCAGGCTCTACGCCACCTTCCTGTTGTGGATGCTGTCGGAACTGTTTGAAGAGTTGCCGGAAGCCGGCGATCTGCCGAAGCCGAAACTGGTGTTCTTTTTCGACGAGGCGCACCTGTTGTTCAACGACGCGCCGAAGGCGCTGCTGGACAAGATCGAGCAGGTGGTCCGCCTGATCCGCTCCAAGGGCGTCGGCGTCTATTTCGTCACGCAAAACCCGATCGACGTGCCGGACAAGGTGCTGGCCCAGTTGGGCGGCCGCGTCCAGCACGCGCTGCGTGCCTTCACGCCGCGCGATCAGAAGGCGGTGAATGCGGCGGCGCAGACCTTCCGGCCGAACCCGAAGCTCGACACCGCCCGCGTCATCATGGAACTCGGCAAGGGTGAAGCGCTGGTGTCGTTCCTCGAAGGCGGCGGCACGCCGACCATGGTCGAGCGCGTCATGATCCGGCCTCCGACGGCGCGGATCGGGCCGATCACGCCGGAAGAGCGCAAGGCGATCATGAACAAGAGTCCGGTCAAGGGCAAATATGACACCGCGGTCGACGCCGAATCCGCCTATGAGATGCTGCTGAAGCGCGTGGCCGGAACGGCGGCGCCTGCGGATGGAGCGGATGGCGGCGCTGGCGCTGCCGACGGCGGAATTCTCGGACAGATCGGTTCGATCGTCGGCACGATCTTCGGCACCAACGTCAAGCGCGGCCGGCTGTCGACCGGCCAGGTGATTGCGCGAGACGTTACGCGCTCCGTCACCAACAAGGTGGTCGGCGGTATCGTCGCCGATCTCGGCAAATCAGTCGGCGGATCGCTCGGCAGTTCGGTCGGGCGCGCGCTGGTGCGCGGCGCGCTCGGCGGATTGCTGCGGCGCTAGGATTCTTTGAAGGACGTGACAGCCAGTGCGCGTTAAGAACTGCGGCGTAATCTCCTCTGAATCCGGAACGAGCGCGTGCTGAGATATCCGTCGCTACGAAGGCCGCTCGATCTGCTGTTTCTGGTCTGCTGCATCGCCTTGACCGCCGATGTCCTGGTCCCGGAAATCTGGGGCAACGGCAAGACCAAGGACTATCCGCTGTGGTTCTGGGCGGGGCAGCAGGTGCTGCAGGGCAGGAATCTCTACCCCGACAATCCCGCCGCCTATTTCGAATTCATCTATCCGCCGCTGTCGGCGGTGCTGCTTGCGATCCCGAGCTGGTTCGGCAAGATCCCGCTTTATCTGTGCCTGTCGTTCCTCAACATCGTCGCGTGGTGGATGACGGCGCAGTTCTCGCACGCGATGGCGGGATCGGGGCGAAAGCCCGGGCCGTGGCTGGAAGCGCTGCCGGGTTTCGTCACCGTCACCTTCGTGTTCGATATGTTCGACCTCGGCCAGCCGAACCTCCTGCTGCTCGCGCTGATGCTCTATGGATTCTGGCTGCTGCGGGACCAGCGCGGATGGATGGCAGGCAGCATGTTTGCGCTGGCCACGGCCATCAAGGTGTTTCCAGTGGCGGTGCTGCCCTATCTGGTGTGGCGAAGACAATGGGCGGCGGCCGCGAGCATGCTGGTGTTCATCGGCGTGTTCTTGTTCGTGCTGCCGGCGCCGTTTCGCGGCTTCCAGCACAATGTCACGGAACTGAAGACCTGGTACCAGGGCATGGTGGGGACCAGTTCGGAGAAGGGGTTTGGACAGCGCGACGAGCAGAACTGGTCCTGGGTCAACCAGTCGATCATCGCGGTGACGCACCGGCTGACGCGGCGGGTGAACTACAATCAGGACGATCCGTCCAAGCCCGTGCGGACGATGAATATCGCCGATCTCGATTTCAAGACGGCGAACTGGATCGTGCTGGCTGTTTCGCTCGCGATCGGGCTCGGTTATCTCGCGGTGATGCCGCCGGCGTCGCGCCGTACGGAACGGTCCGATGCCGAGGAGATCGGCATTCTCTTTTGCCTGATCACCGTCGCCTCGCCTTTGGCCCGCCAATATTACTTTCTGTGGCTGTTCTTTCCGATCACCGTGCTGGCCCATCGCGCCGCCTACGATCCGCGTCCGGCGATCAGGATCGGCACATGGGTGTTGCTCGCCGTCGCGGGCGGCTTGTTGTGCCTATCGCTTCCGCTGTTTCCGATCGACCTGCAGGCGTATGGCAACAATCTCGCAGCGACCGTCCTGCTTACCGCAGGGCTGGTCTGGCACATATTGCATCCGCCTGCCGCGGAAGTCGCCTTGCCTCGGGCTGCGGGCAAGCTACAACTTGACGTCAATAACAAGGCTCACAGCCAAGGGTAACCCTAGGGATAATCAGCCATGTCCAACGCAAAGATCCAGTCGGTCCTCGACCACATCGACGCCGATTTCGACAACAGCCTCGAGCGGCTGTTCGCGCTGTTGCGGATCAAGTCGATCTCGGCCGACCCGGCCTTCGCCGACGATTGCAAGGCGGCCGCCGATCATCTTGCGAAGGATATCGCAACACTCGGCTTCAAGGCCGAGGTAAGGCCGACGGCAGGGCACCCCGCGATCGTCGCCAAGAACAACGACAAGGCGAACGGTAGTGCTGACGGCCGGCCGCATGTGCTGTTCTACGGACATTATGATGTGCAGCCGGTCGATCCGCTCAATCTGTGGCATCGTCCACCGTTCGAGCCCGTCGTCACCGACCATGCCGATGGCCGCAAGATCATCGTGGCGCGCGGCGCCGAGGACGACAAGGGACAGTTGATGACCTTCGTCGAGGCCTGCCGCGCGTGGAAGAAGGTGACGGGATCGCTGCCGGTCGACATCACCATCGTCATCGAGGGTGAGGAGGAAATCGGATCGAAGAATTTCGTGCCGTTCCTGGAAGCGAACAAGGGCGACCTCAAGGCCGATTTCGCGCTGGTGTGTGACACCGGCATGTGGGACCAGAACACGCCGGCGATCACCACCTCGCTGCGCGGGCTGGTCTATGACGAGGTCAAGATCAAGGCCGCCAATCGCGACCTGCATTCCGGCATCTTCGGCGGCGGCGCGCGCAATCCGATCCGGGTGCTGACCAACATTCTCGGCGGCCTGCACGACGACAACGGCCACATCACCATTCCCGGATTCTACGACGGCGTGAAGGACCTGCCGCCGGACATCCTGGCGCAGTGGAAGAACCTCAATCTCACACCGGAGTCATTCCTGAAACCGATCGGCCTCTCCATTCCAGCCGGCGAGAAGGACCGTCTCCTGATCGAACAGGTGTCCTCGCGTCCGACCTGCGACATCAACGGCATCATCGGCGGCTATACCGGCGAGGGCTCCAAGACCGTGATCCCGGCCGAAGCTTCAGCAAAGGTTTCGTTCCGCCTGGTGGAGGGGCAGAATCCGGAACAGATCTCGCAACGCCTTCCGCGATTACGTCCGGGCACGTGTGCCGGCCGATTGCAAGGCCGAGTTCACCGACCACTCCAACGCGCCGGCGATCGCGCTCGACTGGAACATGAAGCCGCTGGCGGCTGCCAAGCGCGCGCTGACGGACGAGTGGGGCAAGGAAGCGCTTTTGATCGGCTCGGGCGCCTCGATCCCGATCGTGGCGGATTTCAGCGCACACTCGGCCTCGACACCGTGCTGGTCGGCTTCGGCCTCGACGACGACAACATCCATTCGCCGAACGAGAAGTACGATCTGAAAAGCTATCACAAGGGCATCCGCTCCTGGGCGCGGATCTTGGAGGCGTTCGCGGAGGCGAAGTAGGGCGAATTCCAAGAGGGGCTCCGTAGGATGGGTAGAGCGCAGCGAAACCCATCAATTCGTCGATCGAGCAGGCCATGACAGCGTACCGTCGCAATTTCATCCCCGGCGGCTGTTTCTTTTTACGGTCAATCTTGCCGACCGCCGGTTGCGGCTGCTGACGGAGAATATTGAAGCCCTCCGCTCTGCGTTTCGCGAGATACGCCGACGTCATCCATTCACAATCGACGCAATGGTCGTACTGCCAGATCATCTCCATGCGGTCTGGACGATGCCTGAGGGTGATCGGGATTTTGCGACGCGCTGGCGGCTGATCAAATCGACGTTTTCACGCAACTTCGCAGCCGGCGAGCCTGTCTCGGCTAGCCGTGCCACCAAGAGGGAGCGTGGCATCTGGCAGCGGCGTTATTGGGAGCATACGATCCGCGATGAGGACGATTTTGGACGTCACATCGATTACGTCCATATCAATCCGGTCAAGCATGGACTCGTAGAACGGGTCAGGGATTGGCAATATTCGTCGTTCCATCGGATGGTGCAGCTTGGAATCTATCCTGAGGATTGGGGTGGTGACGCCGCAAAGCTGAGCGGGGATTTCGGCGAGCGCTCTTAGCGCGGCGAGATGATGGGTTTCGCTGCGCTCTATCCATCCTACGACGGTGCCTCAAATAAAAACGCCGCCCGGGATTGGGCGGCGTTTTGATCCTGAATGTGTAGAGGTATGTGCCCAAGAGCTTAGCGCATCCGCCCGGCGCGATCCATCGGATATTTCTCGCCGCGCCCTCACTCCACCGGGTAGGGTCCCTCGCCAAAAACGCGGTCGTGATAGCCCTTGCTGCCGACCTCGCCCGCGAGTGGACTGCGGATGTCCTCGTCGGCCCGCAGCCGCGCAATCAGCGCGCGGAAACCATGGCGCGGCTGCCAGCCGAGTTCGGCCCGCGCCCGGTCGTTGACGTAGATGCGATCGATGCCCGGAATCATCGTCCAGCCGCGCCGGGCAAATTCGGCCTCATAGTCCGGCACGTAACGTCGGACCACATTCGGCGCGTCGTGGCGCAGTTCCGCCGCGTCGTGGCGCGAGAACGGCGTGGTGGCACTGATGATGTATTTCGCGAACCCGGCCGATGGCGCGCGATCGGCCGCCAGCAGATGCGCGCTGACCACGTCTTCGATATCGACGCGGCGATAGAGGAACTCGTTGGTTTTGGCGTTGGCGTCGGTGTAGGCTTCGCGTACCGCGCGATTGTCGTCCTCTTCGGGAAAGAAACGCGAGGTGCGCAGCACGATGGCGCGAAGCGAATGATTGCGCGCGAACAGCTGGCACAGGTCCTCCGCGGCCGCCTTGGTGACGCCATAGATATTTTTCGGCACCGCCGTGACGTCTTCGGTGATCCAGGCCGCCGGCTTGCCCGGCGGCGGCACCAGCGCATCGCCGAAGACGCTTGTGGTGCTGGTGTAGACAAACGCCGTGACGCCGGTTGCGGCGGCTTCTTCGAGCAGATTAAGTGTGCCTGAAATGTTGACGTCGACGAAGTCCTGTCGGCTGTGGGTTGCCACATGTGGCTTGTGCAGGGTCGCGGCGTGCAGCACGGTCGTGATGCCCTTCATGCAACGGCGCACCAACGCCCGGTCGGCGATCGAACCGACGTGGTGGGTGAATGCGCCGGGCAGAACATCAATGCCGATGGCCTCGCGCCGTTGCGACCGCAACGTGCGCATCAGCGCCTCGCCGAGATGGCCGGAACTGCCGGTCACCAATACCGTCACGCCCTGTAACCTTTCGCGCGCTTGCCTGGCTCAGGTCTTGTAGCTGGGGTCGATGCGATCCAGTTTCCGCAGTAGCGGCGGCCACACCAGATTGGTCGAGCGCCGTTCCGCGAAATCGGCATTGCTGAACAGTTGTTCGTTCTTGTCGATCACGGCCTGTTCGATCGGATAGGCGGTCGGTCCCAGCATGCGGGTGCGCACCTGCATCGTGCAGGCCCGCTCCAGATGGTACATGCGCTCGAAGGCGGAGGCGACGGAGCGGCCGACCGTCAGCGTGCCGTGGTTGCGCAACAGCATGTGGTTCTTGTCGCCGAGGTCCTTTGCAGCCGCGGGCGTTCGTCGTGGTCCAGCGCCACGCCTTCATAGTCGTGATAGGCGAGGTCGTGCGTGACGAACTGCGCGGTCTGGTTCATCGGCAAGAGGCCCTCCATGCAGCTCGCGACTGCCGTGCCATCAGGCGTATGCAGATGAAGCACGCAGCCGGCATCCTCGCGCACCTCGTGGATCGCCGAATGGATGGTAAAGCCTGCCGGGTTGATGCTGTATTCGCTTTCGCTGAGCTGGTTGCCGTGGAGATCGACCTTCACCAGGCTTGACGCCGTGATTTCCTCGAACATCAACCCGTAAGGGTTGATCAGGAAGTGATGGTCGGGACCCGGCACGCGCGCCGAGATGTGGGTGTCGACCAGATCGTCCCAGCCATACAGCGCGACGAGGCGATAGCAGGCGGCGAGATTGATGCGTTGGTTCCACTCGGCATCCGTCATGCCGGCGGGAACTTGCTTCAAGCGAGCTTCGGCTGGCGACATGGCACGCTTTCTCCGGAAAATTGTTGATTTTCGAAAAGCCAGCCTAGCCCCGTGCCGGACGGGCAGCAAGGCGGACGTCCTGCGTGGCAGTCATGCGATCGCGGCCATGCGCCGTTACGGCGCCGGAATTGCCAGCAGCGTGGAGATGCCGCGGCCGCGGATATCGTAGACGCGTGCGAACACGACATCGTCGCGCTTGATTTCCACCATGACGGGCGCGGTGAGGCCCTTGCAGTAGAACTCGCCCAGCGTCATCGCGAAGTCGGCGGACTGGCTGTCCCAGCCGATCGTGAAGTCGGGGCCGAGCGCGACCTGTGCCGGGCGCTGCGGCCCGCATACCGCGACCTTCCACTTGCGTCCCTGTGGAGGGAATTCCTGCCGTTCGACCAGTTCCTCGCGCAGACCGTCGGAAGCCTGCTTCAGCGCCAGTCCCCAATAATCCAGCATAAACATCTTGTCGGCGCCGCGAACGGTGCCGGCGATGTGGTTGAAATGGGTGTATTCATAAGGGTGCAGGCGGATCATCTCGCTGAGCGGCAACAGCAAGCCGAACGTGAACACCGCCAGCGCGGCCGGTTGCCAGCGGCGGTGATTGACCTTGAGCCATTTCATGCCCCAGGCGAACGATGCGCCGGCGAGCACCGCCATCGGCGGGATGACAAAAACGAAATGCCGGATGCCGTTGTAGAGCGCCGGCCGCTTCACCATCGCGATCACTAGCGGCAGGCTGGCCGCCAGCGTCAGCATCAGGAAGATGGTCTTGCGGCGGGCCGAGACGTCCGCGCGCGACAGCGACATGAAGGTGCCGACGACGCCGGCGAGCAGGAGCGCGAGCAGTATCTCGGGAAGCTGCAGCGCGAACAGCGTCGGCAGGTAGGACCACGGCATGTCAGGCACCGAGACCAGCGCGCCGTCGAACATTTCCTTCCAGGGCTTTTCGAAGAAGTGCGAGAAATAGGTCAGCGCCTTGAAGGGATGGTCCGCCTCCATGATCGACCACGGCCATACCAGGCCCATGATCAGGTATCCGACCACGAGGCCGGGCAGCAGCACGTACACGACATGGGCGAAGCGGCGCATCGCTTCGCGCGAGCCTTGCGTGCGAACTTCTTCGATCAGCAGCGGGACGAAGCCCACGATCGCATAGACCAGCGCCAGCCCGCCGAGAATTCGGCAGCCGATGGAGAGACCGGCGCCGAGGCCGACGATCAGGATGGTTCGCGGCGAGGGGGCGGATATTCCTCGGCGAGGCGCACCAGACCCAGGATCAGGATCGCCATCGAGACGGCAAACGGCGCGTCTTTCGGGTTCATGAACATGTGCCCGTAGAAGGTCGGGCACAGCGCCAGCAGCAGCAGCGTTGCGAGCCCGGCAAGCGGGCCGCCGACGCGCCGCGCCAGCCGCCACGTCACGGCAAGACCGATCAGGCCGACGACGGCGCCAAGCAGGCGGCGCGTTTCAAAAGTTCGAGCGGAATGACCTTGTGCAACAAGGCCGCCGCCATGTCGAAGCCGCCGCCATACATGTAGAGATTGGCGAACGACAGCGCGCCGGTGTCCTTGAAGCCGGAACCATACATCCGCAGCAGCAGATCGGCATATTCGGCGTGCGTGTAGTCGTCCCACCCCAATCCGTAGTCACGGAAGGTCAGGCCGGCGACGAGCGTGACCACGGCCAGCGCGAATATGGCGAGGTCGTCGCAGGTCCGCTCCACCGAGCGCCGTGCGGGCGTATCGAGGGCAGAAGTCGTGATGGCTGACATGGCGATTGGTAACCCAGCGTCCCCTATGGCCCAACGTGGATATGCTTGAGCCTCATTCCCCGGGTACCCATATAGCGCAGTTCCATTACCAAGTAATTGGGAATTGTGGCCTAAATCCCTGATGCAATGCAACAAAAGGGCGGTAATTGGTAGAGGGTAAAACTACGGGCAGCGGGCTGAACGCTACCTGAATGGCAGCATGATTGTCCGCGACCGGAATCCTGCAACCGAACGACGCCTGTTGCGGAACCCTGGACGCAATTGGCGGTTGGCGGTGCGCATAATATGACGGTATCGTGGCGTGGGGCGGCTTGCGAGCGTTTCGGGCGCGGCTGAGGGATTAGTTCAATGACGTTTGTTATGTTGGTCGCCGGGATCGGCCTCGTTTTGGCGGGCCTGCTGGCGATCGGCTTCGGGATCCCGATCAAGGAATTCAGTACCGGCAACACGCTGATCATCGCCGGCGTGATCGGCGTCTGCACCGGCGCGATCATGCTCGCGCTCTGGGTGACGGTCCGGGAGTTGAAGAACATCGCGCGGCGGCTGAGCGCTGGCGTGCCTGAAGCGCGCGGCGAGGCCATGGTGCGGCCGGTACTTCCTGTCGCTGCGGCGCGGGATTCCGCCTCCGCCGGTGGCGGCTTCCCGGCCGCTGAGCAGCCCGGCGGTTCCGGACCCTTCTCTCCAGCGGCGTCGCCGCCGTTCGCTCCAGCGGCACCGCCGCCGTGGCAGAACGAGGCTGTCCTGCGTGATCACCCGATCCCGGAACCGATGCACCCCGAACCGTCAGCTCCGAAGCCGAAGCGCAATTTGCTGTTTTCCTCAACGTCGCGAAAAGAGCGCGAGCGCGCCCAGGCGCGGACCAGCGAGCCGTTGCCGGACCTGTCGTCGTCAGACCTTCGCTCCAGGCCGCCCACTGTGCCGCCGGTCGAAACCGCCGAACCGCAGCCGGCATCGTTCGAGGATGCCTGGCCGAAGGCGGAACGCGCAAAGCCCGGTGAAAATCCGCCGCTGCGGCGCAGCGGCCGCATGTCTCCGACGCCCACGGAACCCAACGGCGGTCCGGCGCGCCCCGAGGATCAGCCGGAGGTGACGGTGCTGAAATCGGGCGTTGTCGATGGCATGGCCTATTCGCTCTATTCCGACGGTTCGATCGAGGCCCAGATGCCGGAAGGGATGATGCGCTTCGCCTCGATCGATGAACTGCGCGCGCATCTCGACCAGCGGCATTAGAGCCTGCAATACTTGCCGCGAAGCCCGCCCTTGAAAATAAAGCGCCGCCGTTC
Organism: Bradyrhizobium sp. RDT10; assembly: GCA_044772375.2. Taxonomy (GTDB): domain Bacteria; phylum Pseudomonadota; class Alphaproteobacteria; order Rhizobiales; family Xanthobacteraceae; genus Bradyrhizobium. Next base: position 4,196,850 of record CP187939.1, on the reverse strand, counting down.
TTGTCAGTTTCCCGGCACTTTGTTCATATTCGCCAAGTCGTACGGGTTTCCGCTGATGTATAGGCGCGGTTGGATACTGTCCGAACCGCATGGCCGACAGATGCATTCTCAAAAGGTTGAGCCATGACCGATTCCGCCAGCAAGACGCCCGTCGAACTGACCGCCAATATCGTATCGGCCTACCTCAGCAACAATCCGACCCAGGCCTCGGAAATCCCGAACCTGATCAGCCAGGTCCATGCCGCGCTGATGCGGGTGTCGAGCGGCCGCCCCGAGACGCCGCTCGAGCCGGCCAAACCGGCTGTGCCGGTGAAGAAGTCGATGACCCCCGAATATCTGGTCTGCCTCGAGGACGGCAAGCGCTTCAAGTCGCTGAAGCGCCATCTGCGCTCGCAGTACAACATGACGCCGGAGCAATATCGCGACAAATGGGGCCTGCCGCCGGATTACCCGATGGTGGCGCCGAACTACGCGGTGGCGCGTTCACAGCTCGCCAAGAAGATGGGCCTCGGCCAGCAGGCGCGGAAGCGGAAGTAGCCCAGAGCGTTTTCAAGCGAAGCGGGTAGCCTCTAAACGTCAGGAAGCGGCAAACGTCAGGAAGCCGCGGCCAGCGCCTCGCGCGCGTCGGAGCGGATACGCTCGACCATGGAGCGCAAGCCGTTCGAACGCTGCGGCGTCAGGTGATCGCGAAATCCGAATTCGTTGAATACGGCCAGCGCATCCGTTGCCAGGATCTGCTGCGGCGTGCGGCCGGAATAAAGCGTGAGCAGGATCGCGATCAGGCCGCGCACGATGTGGGCGTCGCTATCGCCCAAATACTTCAGCCGCGGTTCACCGTTGCCGCTGCGGTCGATCTGCCTGGCCAGCCAAACCTGGCTGACGCAGCCGTTCACCTTGTTCTCGGCGGAATGCTCGGCCTCCGGCATCGGATCGAGCATGCGGCCGAGCTCGATGACGTACCGGTAGCGGTCGTCCCATTCCTCCAGCAGCTCAAAATTGTCCCTGATTTCGTCGATCGTCATCCTGGCCCGCGTCCGTTTCCTTAAAGTCCTATATAGGATGCGGATCGAACGAAAGCGACGGAAATGGAACCGGTTCCGCGGTCTTATTTTGAAGCCAATGGCGTCCGCGGCAGTCGCCATTCGACCGCCATGTCGTCTTCCGTCAGCGCGTCGGCGGGCGCCGCATTCACGACCACGGCCTCGGCGTCATCGCCGATCGAACTGGTGTGATCCGGCTTCTTGTCGGAGGTGCCGGGATGGTCGGGCTTGGTGATGATCTTGTACAACTGGCGGGCACCGTCCTGGGCGCGCTGGCCGATCGCCGTCGCCGCCTGACCGCCGACCTCGCAGGCCGCCGGCTGGCGCTTGCAGAACTGGCCCATGTCGGAGACGGCCGCGGTCGCAGCCGATACGGCTTCGGACGCGCCGATCTGCGGCACCTTGTCCGATTCAGGCGTCTTTTCCCTAGGCAACAGCACGAGCACCAGCCCGAGCCAGAATGCCATGCGAAGCAGAAAAAACATCTCGCGACCCCGGTCGTCTCTTATGGTTGTGTTGCGGTTAAACCGCAGCTTTGCTCCTGATTAACAGCCGTCGATAAATCGGAAGTGTTTCCATTGAGGTAAAGTCGCCAAAAATTCGCTGAAAATTGCAATGATTCGATTCGGCGTAAATTTTCGATTGATGACCACCATCGCGCGAAAAGTCCGCGCCGTTCGCGCATCCACCATTTCGAAACCATAGATCGATCGCGGCTTGTAACCTGTCGTTCACCATCTGCGTCGAATGAGCGCCGTGCGAGGCGGGAAACTCCCGCGAATGCACGGTGTTGGTCGGCGACTCCCCGCGCCTTAGCGTTCGCTTAAGTTCGCTCTGACACGGTGGCGCAAAGGATAATGGGGCGTTCCGGAGCGTCTGTCCGACGAACAACCGAAGCGCGAGAGCCGTGACTGTTTTGAGTATCATCCGCGATTGTCTCGATGCCCTGCTGCATCCCTCGGCGCGATATGATGCGTTGACGCGTTCGCGTCACCGCGCATTCATGGGGCCGCGGCTGCTCGGCAGCCTGGTGGCGCTCGCAGCTTTTCCTATCTATCTGGCGATGCGCGGGGCGCCCACGGCGCTCGAGGTCGCGGCCTTCGCCTGGCTGATCGCGCCGATTCTGTTGTCCTGGTTCCTGTCGCGCACCGGCCGCTACGAAGGCGCGCATATCCTTTCCGCGCTGGCGCTGGCGAGCCTCGTCATGATGGTTGCCATAACCACTGGCGGCATCGAATCATTTGCCGCGGTCTGGCTCATCGTCGTTCCCCTGGAAGCCGCGTTGTCGGCCTCGCGCCGCGTGGTCGCATTCGCTTCCGCGCTCGCCTTGTCATGCGCCGCCTTGCTGATCGCGCTCGGACATTTTCACTTCCTGCCGGTGCCGGAGTCGAACGCGGCCCTGCGCGGCGTCCTGACGGGAGCAGGCGTGGCCTCCGCGACGCTCTATGCCGCAGGACTGGCCGTCAGCGCCGAATCGCTGGCGCGCACTTCCGTGGCGCTGCTCTATCTGGAGGAAGACCGTTATCGCTTGCTCGCGCGAAACATGAGCGACGTGATTTCGCGTCACAACCGCAACGGCGCCGTGGAATTCATTTCACCGGCGGCGGAAGCCATGCTCGGCACGCCGGGCGCGCGGCTCACCGGCCAGGGCCTGTTCGACCGCGTCCATGTCGTCGATCGTCCGGCCTACCTCACGGCGCTGTCGGATGCCGCGCGCGGCAGCGAGCAACGCGTCGAATTCCGTCTGCGCCGCGACGCGGTTCGCGGCCAGAACATTTCCGCAGATTTCATCTGGGTCGAGATGCGTTGCCGGCCGCTCGAGCAGGGTTCGCCCGAGGCCGATGTCGTCGCCGTGATGCGCGACGTCACCGACCGCAAGGTCCAGGAACAGGCACTCGAACTGGCGCGCACCGCCGCCGAGCAGGCGGATGCCTCCAAGACCCGATTCCTGGCCACCATGAGCCACGAACTACGCACGCCGCTGAACGCCATTATCGGTTTCTCCGAGATGATCGTGCACGAAGAGGCGATGATGCTCGATGTCGCGCGCCGCAAGGAATACGCGCAGTTGATCAACGATTCCGGCCAGCATCTCTTGTCGGTCGTCAACGGCATCCTCGACATCTCCAAGATGGAAACCGGCAATTTCGAAATTTCGCCGGAGCCGTTCGCGCCGCGCGCGGCGCTCTTGCACTGCTGCAATTTGCTGGCGCTGAAGGCGCGGGACAACGGCGTGGATCTGATCACCCGCGCGGCGGAGGATTTGCCCGTGATGAACGGCGATCCCCGCGCGTTCAAGCAGATCGCGCTGAACCTCGTCGCCAATGCCATCAAGTTCACCGAGCGCGGCGGCAGCGTCACGGTTTCCGCCGCGGTCGAGGGCGCGCGGCTGATGCTGTGTGTCACCGATACCGGGGTCGGGATCGCCGCCGAGGATCTTTCGCGGATTGGCGATCCGTTCTTCCAGGCCGGCAAGACCTATCAGCGCAAGCACGAAGGCACCGGCCTCGGTCTGTCGATCGTGAAGAGTTTGGTCGGATTGCACGATGGCGAGATGAACGTGCAGAGCACGGTCGGCGAGGGCACCACGGTGACAGTTGCCTTGCCGCTTGACTTTGCGCCGCTGCTGACGCCTTCAAACAACGTCGCGCCGCTGAAACCGGCGCTGCGACCCGGATCACAGGATCAAGTCCATCAGGTGAAGAAACGTGCCTAGGCGTATTGACGACGATGACGAGATGCCGCGCCGCCGCCGTCGCGGCGCGAAGGCGGCGGCGATTGAAGTGGAGGAAGAGCGCGGCCTTGTGATGCGCATCCTCCTGCACAGTCCGAAAGACATGGTCGCGGGCCTGCTCGCCGCTGCCGCGATCTGCGCCATCCTCGCCAATGCGCTGTTCCTGCAGGCCGGCCGCCATCCCTCGCCGATGTTCGGCTCGGTGGTGACGCTGCCGGCGCCGCAAGGCCCCGTCGTGAGCCCGTTGCCGCGCCCGCGCCCGGTCGAGTTGACCGCAAGGCCGGTCGAGATCGAGCCGCCGGAAAGCCGGCCTGTCGAGGTCAGGGGCGCTGATCCCAAACACGTCGAGATCAGGAGCACCGATCCCAGGAACACCGATTCCAAGAACGCCGACCCGATGGCCAATCTGGTGGTCAAGTCGACCGGTGCGCCCACCGCGGCGCCCGCGAATGTAGTGCGTCCGCCGGCGCCGATTCCGGCCACCGCGCAAAGCGCCGGCGCGCGCCGCGTGGCGGCAGTGCAGCGCGCGCTCACTCAATATGGCTATGGCCAGTTGAAGCCGACCGGGGCGGTCGGTTCGGACACGCAGGCTGCGATCTCGAAATTCGAGCGCGACCGCAAGCTCCCGGTGACCGGTCAGATGTCCGATCGGCTGGTGAAGGAGCTCACGGCGATGATCGGACACCCGATCGACTAGCTTCCGCCTAGACGCTGGCCTATACCGTCGCCACCATGCGATTGAAATCATCCATCTGGGTGGCCGCTTACCTGCGCCGCTGCCAGAGCGAGGAATCTTTGGCGCCGTGCGCAAGCGGGGGCTGAGGAGGCGGGGGCGGTGTTCGTCAAGGTGGCGCTGCTCGACGGCAACGCCATGCTGTATGCACCGGCGCCGCAGACCGTCTATGACGAGAGCCGCCCGGCCGAGCGCTTGTTCGTGTCCGCTTCGCTGCAGCCGGTGCCGGAGCAATCGGTGGAAGAACGCCTCGCCAAGGAACTCCGGTTCGATCCCGACGCCTGGATCGTCGAGACCGAGGACCGGGCAGGGCGGCATTTTCTGGATCTGGCGAAGTCTTAGAGACCGTTTGAAAACGGGGTGGCGGTTTGAGGCGGTCCATGATTTTTGAGGTGGTCCATGATTCAAGCTTCTGATGTGGACAGCAGCGAATCGGGCCCGGATGGCCGCCGGTGTTGGGGGCACCTCAAGCGTCCGTTGTTAGACTAGGCGACACCGTGGAGATTGGAAACATGGCGCTCAAGCGGATGGACAACGTAGGAATCGTCGTCGAAGACCTCGGAGGGACGATTGATTTCTTTCGCGAACTCGGCCTCGAGCTCGAAGGGCGGGCCACGATCGAAGGAGAATGGGCCGGACGTGTCACTGGACTGGGCGATCAGCGCGTCGAGATTGCCATGATGCGCACACCGGACGGCCACAGCCGGCTCGAGCTCTCCCGCTTCCTCACGCCGCCTGTCGTCGCAGATCACCGGAACGCCCCGGTCAACGCCCTAGGCTACCTCCGCGTCATGTTCGCCGTGGACGACATCGACGAGACGCTTGAAAGGCTCCGCACGCGCGGCGCGCAGCTCGTAGGCGAAGTAGTCCAGTATAAAGACGCGTATCGGCTCTGCTACATCCGTGGGCCTGAAGGGCTTCTCATCGGACTCGCCCAAGAACTCAGCTGAGCGCAATACGAAGACAAATGGCGAAGAGTGACCAATGTCAGCGAGCGCGTCCGAGGCCGACCCGCCTGTTCGAGGTCCATCCCTCCACGGTCGGCCGCGTTCTCGCTAAGCACGATTAGGTCGTCAACCCGGGCCGGGTCGCCCGCGAAAGCCGCCGTCAGCAGACTTAGCGCTTCTGGCCGTCGGTGCCGGTGCGTACCGCCGGAGAGTTTCCGGGCTGCAGCGAGGGGCGGGTCTGCGGGGTCGCCACGCGCGCGCGATGGCGTTCGTCGTCGTAGAGCGCGGCGCGGTATTTGGCGCGGGTGACGGCCATGGTCGAGCCGCGCCATGCGGCCAGCATCACCAGCGCGGACCGTTCGCTCAGCCGGTCGTAGAGCCGTGACAGCCTGTAGACGTTATGCACGGATGAGCCAAACTCGGGATTGAGGAACAGCAGCACGCGCTGGAAGGCTGCGCTCGGCATGTCCAGTGCGCGCGCGGCGCAGGCCAGCGGCTCGCCACCGGGATCGTGGACCACCTGTTCGGCAATCCGCTGCGGCAGGATCAATGCTTCGCCGAGTTCGAGCGCGAAGTTTTCGGTGTCCTCGGCGAACGCGGCCATCTCCAGGATATGGAGCGCGCGCGCGGCGCGGGCGGCGGGAATTCGCGGCGAGGCTTTCAGCGGCGTGTCGGCGAGATTATGCAGGATCAGCGCGCGCTCGCTGGCGCCCGCCGCGAAGAACATGTCGCTGATTTCGGCGGCATCGTTGGGCCGCATCGACAGGGTGGACGCCATCCGCAACTGCGCTTCGGTCGGCGGCTTCATCGTCGGCGCGCTGGCCGGAGCGGCGGCAATCGCGGCTGCGAGCGGCAGCGACTCGCCGGGATGCGAACGCCGCAGCCCGAGCTTGTCCATGATCTCTGCTGGTGTCGCCGGATAGATCGCGAGCCGCGCCCGCACCGCGGCGCGGGTAGCGTCGTCGACCTGATCGATCAAACGGGACGTCAGTTCGATGAACTGCCGCTCCTCGTCGGCGGAATGGGCGCTGGTCTGGACATAGAGGTCGGTCAGCACGCGTAGCAAGGTCGGCCTGATATCGACCCCTCGCGGCGCGAGAGCGTCATCAGCCCGTCGAGATCCCGGAAACAATGGAGCTGCGGTCATGTCAGGTGTACGCGACTTCGGTAATCCCTCGCGTCAGCCTACGCAGCGCGCTTTAAGAGTTGGTTAAGGAAAACAGCCCGTGAAGAAATCCGATAAAATGCCAGCTTTCGGCGGGCCCAAGCAGCGCCGGACCCGTAACTATACCGCCTGCACAAATTAAGATGCCGTTAACCACGTTCTGTTCTGAATAATGGCATGTCGCCGGCCAGATCGTGGCCGTGCGGCAACCAGAAAGAACGGAACATGGGCACCATCATTGAATTTCCGGCGGATGCGGCTTCGCGGCGGCCGGGCTCAACCATGGATGGCGCTCCACGCGATGGCCTGGGAACCGTGCTGATCCTTCCCGTTGTCCGCATCGAACGTAAAGCCGGCGAGACCGGCGACGGGCGCGGGCCGGAAGAGGGCGGCGCCCGGTCGCCGTCGCCGTCGGCGCCCCTGAACGACGGACATTTGAAATGCCGGAGAAGTGCCTCCCGATCCGGACCACCGGGCTTCGGTCGCTCCCGGCGCTCATGCTGCTCGCGGCAAGTGCTGTGCTCGGCGGCTGCAGCGGCGGCGATTTCGGGCGCACTCGCGCGGACATGCGCAACGACGACATGCACCGCTGGCTGGGCGCCGAGGCCACGGCAAGCGTCGGCCTCAAGCCGTCGCACTTCCAGCTCACCGAATACGAGCGCCAGCTTCGCGATCTCGCCTATCCCCTGATCGAGCCGCCGCACTCGCGGCCCGCCTGGAAGAGCGTGTTCGGCGATTACCAGCCATTGCCCTCGCCATGGCGGCAGAAGGTGGTTTTCGACCGCACCACCTACGGACGCGCCCTGATCGACGAGCCGCACCGCTCGCACACTTCGCGCTATCAGCAGTTGATCGAGGACGTCCGCAACGACATCACGCGGTTCGAGCCGTTCTTTGCCTCCGCCGCGCGCGTCATCGAACTCGACCGCAAGCGCAGCGCCAGCCTGAAGATGGTGTCGGAACTGTCGCCGCGCGAACAGGCCGATGCGATTGCCCGCATGGAAGAGAACACGCTGATCGTGCAATGGGTCCAGCAATGCCTGGAACGGCGAATTTCGTCTTATCGCTGGGCGCTGGAGCGGCTGGTGATTCAGACGCCCGACACTATCGCGGCCGATGCCGACCGCCTGATCGGCGAACTCGCGGCGCAAACCGCCAACCCGCCGGTCGCCGCCCAGCCCGTGATCGGGCGTGCCGTGACGGTGAAGGGCTAAAGCGTGGACTCATTAGCACGCAGCCAGATTCGGATTGATGCATGCTTGATCAACGCCAGATAGCTTGCCGCGAGTTTTCGAGGCTCCAGTTCTGGAGCTTGGGCCACGTTCGCGGCGGCCCCATCAACCCGAAATGGCCAGCGATGGTGCCGCCAATGTTCTGAATTTACTTCCGCTTTCCGGACATGGCCGGACTTGCTGCCGGCTCGACCCGGTCGTGAATGACCCAAGCGGACGTCCGAACTTACGCCCAAGGCTACGGCAGGGAGTGATCGCGATCCGGTCGAAACGGGTCACGCTGTCGGCCTTGGTCCAGAGCGCAACCCCGCCTGCTTCAGCAAAAGTGCGATCAGTTACGCTGAACAGCGTCTTGCCGTCATAGGATACAGAGAACCGATCGCCCTCGGCGCGCAGGCCGAGATTGTGCCATTCGTTCGCCGTGACCCGCAAATCGGCGCCCTTCAATTGCTCGCGCCTGCCTTGGACGACGCGATAGAAGCGGACATTGTCCTCCAATGCGTTGGCGCGGACGACATAGTAATTGTCGGCGTCCTGGAGCCGCACCACGATGCCCCCGGCCTGATCGATCCTGCCGGCGACCGCCTTGAAGCGGAGTTCGACCGCCACATTGGCGGCGGAAAAGTTCTCGTGAATCGCGAGCGGGAAGCGGTAGTCCGTGCGATCGGTGCTAGTCTGCTCGATCGCTCGCCCTGCGGCCGCGGTCGGATCGGCGGTAACGGTCCATTCGCCTTCGGCTCCCCGTCCGGTCCGCGCGAAGGTGAATCCTGCAGGCCGTGATCCCAGCGTCAAGCGATCGATAGCGATCATGACGGCTCCTGTTTGTGCGAACGCGAACAATCCCACGTCCGCGAAGAAACAAGCGGCGAGAAACGCGAGGAGAGCTGGTCTGATGGGACCAGCCCGATATCCGCGGATCCATAGAGAACATTGGACTGTCATTTGCTGTCGCGCCACGCACGCTCATACAAAGAAGACTTGCGTATTTCTTCGACGACCGTCCTGGACATGCCGATGTCGGCGAGCAGCCGGTCATCAAGTTCGAGAAGTTCCCTATACTGGTATCGTCTTCCCCACCACCGGGCTATTCCGACAAGCCACGCAAAAGGAATTTTCCAAGACCATCTCAGGTCCGGAAACGAGAGGGCAGCTGCGTCGAGAGTGTTGGTTGAACTGCAAGTGGTGCTGCCGCAAGACATGTTTCACCTCCGTAATGGAGCGAAACAACGCTTGGCTGCGGGAGCTCATCGGGCGGTTGTCAATGGCCCGAGCGATTTCTGTATCACACCCACCCTTATTGCTCAAGCGATAGTAAGCGAGCATCAACTCATGAAGTCGCCGTGCGGCTTGCCGCGCCTTATCATCTCCTGGCAATACGCATAGAGGGCGTCGTAGACGATCCACTCCGCCGCATTTTGTGCGTGGTCATCCTTGAAGCCGAGATGCCGGAAGCCTTCGGCGACAGCTTCCAGGCCCGGTCCTTCCGGCTGATGGTACAACGTGTTGTCGGTGTCGGCGCCGTTAACGATCCGCCCCAGCAACACCAGAGCGGGGTCGCCGGTGAGTTTGTACTTCTTCAGGATTGCTTCGAACGAGCATTCCTTGCCGTGATGGCCAAGCTCGACGTCTTTGACGTCGTAGGGAATGGCATCGAGGCGCGTTGCGTCCGTCATCACCTTCTCCGCAGGCACAAATACGAACTCGGCGTCCTTATCGACGAACTTCTTGATGAGCCACGGGCAGGCGACGCGATCTACCTTGACTTTTTCGCGGGTGATCCATTTCATGCTGAGTCTCCTTTGCAGTGTTGTGTCCGCACGGACATCAGGTGTCCGAAAGGACGAGAATTCCGCCATGCGTGGGTGCGATCACGTACAACTGGTCTGGTGGCACCAGCACAGTCGTATGAGCGTCGGCGCCGGTAGTGGTTTGCATGCCGTGACCGGTGCGAGGATCGACAGTTTCGATAAGCCCAGGCTCCCCGATCGCGACGTGAACCAGACCGGTTGCCGGGTTGAAGAACGTGACATCGGGTGGGCCTGCAATCGGCCAGACGTTAGTTACCTCGCCGGAGCGGCTATCGACTTCCACCAGCGCGCTGTCGTCGCAGGCCGCGTAAAGGCGGCCGGCTGCATGATCGATGTCGAGACCATGCGCGCCGCCCGAAGGCAGCCGCCACTGAGCGATAGGGCTCAGATCGGGCAGGCTCGCGACGAGAATCATCGAAGGTTCGCGGATGCAGAGGAACAGCCGTTCGGCCGCGGCATCGGTCACACACCAGCGCGGGCGGCCGGGCAAATTCAGTGTTTTCCGGCTGCCGTCATCCAGGTGGAACGCTTGCAGGGTCGGCGGGTCGCGCTCATCCCCGATACAGGCAACGATGCCGAGCGACAGGCGTTTGACGATCGCGGCGCCGTTCGGTCTCGCGCCGGTCTCGATCACGGCTTTGGTTCGCAGCGTCGAGGCGTCCAGCCAGGCAAGCGACGCCGAGCCGCGATTGGTGACGAGGACTTCTCCATCGTCGGCAACGGCGCCGGCCGCGCCGGGAAATCCCGGCAGCGTCGCGATATGACGCCCGGCGTCGTGATCGATCACTTCGATCGTGCTGCGCGCGGTGTGCGCAATGAAGACGCGGCGGCTCTTGGCATCGAAGACGCCGTGATCGAACGCGCTGCCGGTCGCGCTCGGTATTTCGATCACTCTCGTGGGTTTCAGCGACATGATAACCTCATGTCACCGCGCAACGTTCGTCCAATGGCTGGCGAGGGTCCGTCCACGTGCAATCACCTCCAAAATGCGGAGCGTTGCACAGGGCTTGGACGGCGGGCCGTCTGGCGGGGAGCCTGTGTTTTCCCCGTATTCTGAAACCTAGCGACGACAATCCTCGACCGCAAGGTGTCTCGTTGTCGGCTCGCTCAGTATTTCGGGCGGTGCGAATTCGCCCATTCACGGGCGTGTTCGATCGGCAGGCGCGTGACGGCGGCGCGCACCTTTTGCGTCGCCGGCAGATTGTCCATCCGTTCCCGCCAGCGGCAGAATGCCGGGAACTTCGGATACATCGACTGCCCCTCGGCGGTCAGGCTGAACGCAAAGGTGGCCGGCAGCAGATAGAAGTCCGCGATGGTGAGTTCCGAGCCGAGCAGGAAGTTTTCGCCGTGCCCAAGCTGGCGCTCGGCGACCGCAAGCGCGTTTTCGACCTTGGGCAGCGCATGCGCGACAACCTTCTCGTCGGATGCAATGCCAAGTTCGGGAAAAACCAGGCGCTCATGGGTCACATGGTAGATCATGTACGGGTAGAAATAGGAATTGACCGCGCTGATCCACTGGTTCATGCGCGCCCGCGCGCGGGCATCCTTTGGCGTCAGGCGCGCACCGTCGAAGGCTTCGTCGACATAGGTGGCGATCGCGCTCGTCTCGTAGACGGTGAGATCGCCGTGCCTGAGGATCGGGACGCGGTTGAACGGGTGCAGCGCCAGATGGTCAGGCTTGCCCATCGCAGGCTCGAGGTCGTGAAAACTGTAGGCCACGTCCTTGTGCGTCAGGATCAGGCGGACGATGTTTACGAAGGTGCTGCGCGGAAAACCGTAGACGATCGGATCGGACATCGGTTTCTCCTGTGAGTTGTTAGTCAGCGCCAGAATGGCTTGGCGGCTTCGTCCAGCGCCTGCTCGCGCGTCAGGCCGAGGTCGTCGAGAAAGTGCTTGTCATCGGCAAGCTCCCGCAGCGCGATGCGCTGCCGGCGTCGCTCGGCCCAGTCAAGCCATCGATGAATGGCTGTTGCCCGTCCGGAATTTGATTGATGAATTCGGGCAGGTGGATCACCCGCCTGGAGCGCCGGGAATGAATGGGGATCGGTAATGAAGGTTGACATCGACAAGCTCCAAATCTCGTGAAATGCTGCGTTGGAGCCGCTCTAATAGTGTCGGCGGGGTTTTTCCCGCAAAGCATCCTTTCTCGTGCCTGCCCTAGTTTTTCTCACGAAGTCGTACGATGCGCCCGCGCCTTCCACCATTGAACGCCCTGAAAAGCGTCGAAGCCGCGACCCGGCATGAGAGTTTTACGCGCGCCGCGGAAGGGCTTTGCGTGACACAAGGTGCGGTGAGCCACCAGGTCAAGGCGCCATCAATGGGCAGGGCATCGCGCTCGCGCGCACGAGCTGGCGGCGTGGGATCTCATTAATGGTCGGCTGGTACGGCCATTTCCGCAATCGCTGCCGCTGTCCCGGACGTACTGGATCATCTGCCCGAAGGCGACCGCGGCGCTGCCAAAAATCGTGACCTTTCGCGAATGGTTGCTCGCAGAAGCCGCAAGCGATCTGCGCCAGCTCCAGAAGAAAGGGCGGGCGGCCCTCACGACGTAGTCCGAAAAGTTCCAGTCGTCGCGAGCAGAAATCCGCACGGCCTTGTGATTTCCGCCGCAGCCGATTCCTTTGCACGTGCGACGCGCTCCGCGGTAGAAGAGCCGCGGGGATATGCAGACTCCCCATCAGACGGTGATCGTCCAAGCTCTGCGCAGCACTCGCTTTGTCGAGAAGATTGCGCATGGACGAACGAAGGCCACGCACATCGGTTGCGACGGCGAGCTCCGATACGGAACTTGCGAACGCTGCCGTGCCGCCGTCTGGTCAACCCGGCCATCAGCCCGTCACTGTCGATTCAACCGTCGTCTATTGCGGCAACCCTGAAAGCGTTCGCGAAGGGTTTTGGCTGGCGCTGAGCTTGATGCAGGAGAGCGGTAATCTGCTCACGCCTGATGCCGCCCAGCCTGCCGGCAATCTCATCCAGGAGGACAAATAGATGCGCATCCTCAAATGGCTCGCGGCGTCGCTGGTCGCGATTTCACTCAGTACGGCGGCAAGGTCGCAGGACATCGACTGGCAGAAGGTCGATGATGCCATGGGCAGAAAAGCGGCGGTGACCGGCGACGTGCACCGTTACGGATTCCCACGCACCGACCTCTCAGTCACGCTCGACGGCGTTGCAATCAAACCGGCGCTCGCGCTAGGCGGCTGGGTCGCGTTCAAGCCGGCCCACGGCGGGGTGATGGCAATGGGCGATCTCGTGCTGCTGGAGACCGAGATCAATCCCGTCATGCTGAAGCTGATTGAAGGCGGGCTTGAGATTACCGCCGTACACAATCATGTGCTGCGCGCCAGTCCCGCGACCTTCTACATGCATGTCGGCGGTCATGGTGACCCCGTCAAAATTGCGGCGGTCATTCGCGATGCGCTTTCAGCCAGCAAGACGCCGCTTACCGCGCCCGCGGCCGGCGCGCCGCCGCCGATCGATCTCGACACGGCGCAGCTCGACCAGACCATCGGCGTCAAGGGTCAGAACAATGGCGGCGTCTACCAGTTCGCCGTACCGCGCCGCGATCCGATCAGCGAAGGCGGCATGCAGCTCACGCCGGTCGGCCCGATGGGAGTCGCTGAGGCCATCGGCTTCCAGCCCACCGGCGGCGGCAAAGCGGCGATCACCGGCGATTTCGTTCTGACGGCCGACGAGGTCAATCCCGTTATCAGGGCATTGCGAAGCAACGGGATCGAGGTAACCGCGCTGCACAGCCACATGCTGGACGAGCAGCCGCGGCTGTTCTTCTGCCATTTCTGGGCCAACGACGATGCCTTGAAGCTGGCGAAGGGCCTGCGCGCGGCGCTCGACAAGACTGCGGTGGCATTGAACTAAGCGCCCGCTCTGCCAGTTCTCGCATGAGATGCAGGCATGCTGGCCGCGCACCCGCCACGGAGTTCTCCAGTTCGCAATCAAGAAGGAGTAGAGATCATGTCAGCACGAGCATTCTCTCAAGCCGTCCTTTGCTGTCTTATGATGGCTGGCGTCTTCTCGCCCGCTCATGCCCTTACCCAAGAGGAGCTTGTCGCCAAGCTGCAATCGGCAGGTTATTCGCAAATCCGCGACATCAAATCCACCGCCGAAGGCACTTCCGTCAAGGCGACGAAAGACGGCAAGGATGTGTCCCTCGTCGTCGATAGCAGCGGCAAAGTCAAGGAGCGGCGCTAGGAGCACATGCTCTCCGCAAGCGAGAACTCTGTCACCGCCATTGCGCGACATCGATCTGATGCGGCGAGGAGCGTCCCATTGATGGCGTAACTTTCTCTGCGAGCGCCGGCCAGATCGCCGTGACGCGCAGCGTCCGCGCTGGGTTGGGCTTCAATTTCGATTTTGGAAGACAGGCATAAGTCCCAATGCCGAAAGGATCAGTGACATGCCGGCCAGGAGAACCAGTATCAACACCGCCTTGCGAAAGGTTTCGTCGTTGATTGTTCCGTAGAGTTTGAAGCCGATCCATATGCCGGCAATCATGAACGGAAGCCCGATGCCGTACAATTTGAGGGTTTCAACCGTGTATGACCCTGAGATGAGTTGCGAGATCGAGATGATCACAAATGCCGCAAACAGCACCGGCTGAAACACGGAGCGTTGCTTGTCCCTTGACCACCCGCGCCACTGGCAGGAGATGGTGGAGATGATGCCGCCGAGACCGGTGAGGCCGCCGAGCAACCCGTTGGAAATCCCAATGGCAACGTCGGCAGGCGCGCTGATCTTCATTGGCTTTATGGGTGGGCGTACAAGGCTGTACGTCGCATACAGGACGAGCAGTACTCCGACGCCGAAACGCAGATAGGTCGGATTGATATGGGTCAGCAACACCACGCCGATTGGGATGCCGATTGCCGTACCCAGCGTAAGCGGCCAAAGGTCTTGCCAGCTCAACTCATGACGCAGTTTGGCGATGCCGTAACCTTGCGTGAGCAGCCCGTAGCCGGCAATCAAGGCGGCGGTCTGAATCGGCGTGATGATGTGCAGCCATATACCGGACACGACCAGGCCCATCGCAGAATCCGGAGAAGCCGCTGACGAAGCCGCCAAAAAATGTTGCAAGAACGAAGGGAAGTAAGAGGTTTCCATCCATGATGCTCGCTCCATAGGAAAGCGAGCAGCGCTTGCATGGGGTCACCACTTTACGGGGAGGCTGCGACATCCCCAGTCAGCATTCTATCGGCTTTGACTGCGGCCTTGCAATGGTCGCGACAACCTAGGTTCATCTCAACCTGACGCGATAACCGCATCATCGAAGTCAGCTGTTGGCACAAGAGGCGACATGGGATTGCATCGACAAAAGTCCGCAAACCGCCCTAACGGTTGCCACCCGGTTCGCCGCCAGTCTACTGCCGCAATCCCTTAGCATTGTTCCAATCTGGTCGCCCCAAGGCGTCACGAAGGTTTGTTTTCTTGTCAGTGGTTGCTTTGCCGGGACGGTTAACTGCATTGACCTGAACGTCACCCGAAGAATGGCGATGGTCGCGCAACCGGGTTGCGGCTTCTGACGAAGTAATGACGTTGGTGAGAGTGATTGCTGCGAGAGCGACCATGACACAATTGCGCATGATGTGCGTCCTTTTTCTGGTGGTTCGCTACGAACCACTGCGGCATCTGAAGTAGATCTTTCTG
Organism: Bradyrhizobium sp. RDT10; assembly: GCA_044772375.2. Classification (GTDB taxonomy): domain Bacteria; phylum Pseudomonadota; class Alphaproteobacteria; order Rhizobiales; family Xanthobacteraceae; genus Bradyrhizobium. The sequence continues at coordinate 4,181,530 of CP187939.1, read as the reverse complement.
GCGATCCGAAGCTCTAAGAACGTGACACGCTTATGTGTATTTTGACACGCTTATGAGTGCAGCACACCTGGATGACAGCGATTCTTGCAGGCATGTCGATCTCCTTCTCACTGCCTATTTGACGCCGACGGCGACGACCATCTCGCAGGGGCCTTCGAAACCGGCCGTCCCCTCGAAGGCGCCAAGTTCCTGCTCGATTTCGCGCCACGCCGCTTCGCGCCCGGCTTCGTCGAGGCCGTCGAGCATCTGATGCAGCGCGCCGAACGATTCCTTCTCAAATCTTACGCATTCCGCGGCGGTCTGCGTGCGAACGGGCGCCGGGATGGTCCTGCTGCGAACATCGCGGAAGCCGGCCTTGCGGAAGGATTCTTCTAGCACATCGGGGCCGCCGAGGCTGAAGGGCCCGGGTTGTCCTGGAACAGGCTGAGGCAGATTCGCGCGACGGCGGATAATCGAAACCGGAATCGAGAAGAATTTGTTGTTTTCGGCTGTGCTGTAGACGATGGCGGCGACGCGGCCGCCAGGTTTCAGCGCACGTTTCATGCCGGCCAAGGCCTTTTGCTGATCCGGAAAGTAGATCAGGCCGACGCGCGAGATGACCGCGTCGAACGCGCTTTCCGGTACGTCCAGCTCCTCGCCGTCCAGCACCTTGGTTTCGACATTGCCAAGCCCGGCATTGCGTGCGTTCGCTTCGGCGAAGGCCAGGATGTTCGGGGAAATGTCGGTGGCAAGCACGCGGCCGGCGGGTCCGACGCGCATCGCGGTCTGCAGCGTCTGGTCGCCCGCGCCAGCTGCCACGTCGAGTACCCGGTGGCCAGGTTCGATCGCGGCCATGTCGAGCATGATCTCGGTTGCCGGACCGAGCCAGTCACGCAGGAGCGGCCCCCAGTCGTTCCAGGCCTGGGCGGCGGACTGCCATTGCTCGCGGGTGGTTTCCTTATACTTGACGGGATCGAACGATTTTGCAGCGGCTGTGGTTGTCATGACGAATGTCTCCTTAAGTTTTCGGGTGTTGATGGGGGCGTGACATACTCACCGGGGCTTCATCGTGGTCCCACCAATGTCTTCGAGCGTCGATCTGACCGATTTCGCAGTTTCGTGATGAACCGCTAGGATGGCCCTCGTCCGTGGGAGTGCGCGTGGAATCGGCATGGGAGCTGGGCAAGACAGCGATCGAGGTTCGAGGAGCATGAAAGACCCAAGCCGGCCCGGGATACGCCTGCTCGGCGAGCTGCAGCTCGTTGGCTGCGATGGGCGTGCCGTGGCGTTGCCGGCCTCTCGCAAGACGCGCGCGCTACTCGGCTATCTTATTGCCACCGGACAGCTGCATCGCCGCGAACGTCTTTGCGATCTGCTCTGGGATGGACCCGACGATCCGCGCGCCGAGCTGCGCTGGAGCCTGAGCAAGATCCGGGCAGTGCTCAACGACGAGGAAGGAATGCGGCTGACGGCGGACCGCGAGCGGGTCGGCGTCCAACTCGGCAATGCCGTCATTGATTTACAGCAGGTGCGGTCGCTTCTGGGCGATGGTGTCTCCGCCGCACCAATCGCCGCATTGAAAGAGGCAGCTTCGCTGTTCGGTGGTGGCGAATTCCTCGACGGCCTCGATTTGCCGCTATGCTATCGCTACCAGGAATGGTGCATGGCAGAGCGTGAAGTCGTGAGCCGCCTGCGGCTCGCGGTGCTCACCACTCTCGTCAAGCGGCTTCAAAACCATCCCGGGGACGCGCTGGCCTATGCGCGCGCCCTTACGACGGCCGACCCGCTGTCCGAGTCTGGTCATTCGGCGGTTGTCCGGCTGCTGGCCCGCGAGGGAAGGAACAAGGAAGCGCTTGGTCATTACGAACACGCAAGCCGGCTCCTCGAAGTGGAGCTCGGCGTACGTCCTTCGGCCGAACTGGAAGAGGCCCGGCAAACCCTGCGCTCCACCGCGTCCGCCACCGTCGCCGCGAAACCGCCCGTGCGCGCCTCGGGTATCCCTCCAGTGCCAGGGCGTTCGCCGCTCTCCGCCTTTGTCGGCCGCGAAGCCGAGCGGGCGCTGATTGATCAGATCGTGGCGATGCGGGCTGACAGGCCGGACGTGGTTCTGGTGACCGGCGAGCCGGGTATCGGCAAGAGTCGCATCCTTGCCCATATCGGCGAGCGCGTCATCTCTGCCGGCGGGCGCGCTTTGCAGCGCGCGCCTATGAAGCCGAAGCGGCGCGATCCTACGGTGTATGGATCGATGTTATCCGTGAGATCCTGCGCGAAAGCCCACGCGACGGGCTGCCGGCTGATCTGAGCCTGCTGCTTCCCGAGATGGGTGCGGTGGCGGAAGCCGGAGATCGAACACGGCTGCTCGACTCCGTCGTCGGCCTGCTGCGGCAGGTTGTGTCGGCGCGACCGGCGGCCGTCATACTCGACGACCTGCAATGGGTCGACGAGGGTTCGTCATCGCTCCTGCACTACGTCGCGCGCCATATCGATTCCGGCCTGCTGATCGTGTGCGGCGCGAGCGGGAGATCGAAGACAATAGCGCCGCGTCGCGCGTATTGCGCTCGCTGGCCCGCGACGGGCGGCTGAGCGAGATCGAGCTTGCGGCCATGAGCGAAGCGGAAACGGCGCAGCTCATCCGGCAGGTCGACCCGTCACTCGACGCGGCCAAGATCTTTGCCGAAAGCGGCGGCAACCCGCTGTTCAGTCTGGAGCTCGCCCATGCGCACCGCCGTGGGGACGCAGGACCCGGTCGAACCGTCGAAGCCCTGATCGCCGGCCAACTCGCGCCGCTTGCGGAAGGACTGCGCGAGACGCTGGTCTGGGCGGCAGCCCATGGCCGCGCCTTCTCGCCGGACGACCTTGCGCGATCTGCGCGTCTCGACGATACCGAGCTTCTCTCGGCCCTTGGCGAATTGGAGCGGCGCGGGCTGATCCGGCCGGTCGGCGGCGATGCTTACGACTTCACGCACGATCTCGTCCGCCAGACGGCCTATCGTACGCTCTCGCAGCCGCGGCGAAAGCTGCTGCATCGGCGAATTGCGCGCGCCCTGGATACCGTCATCGGACGCGACGGCGCCTTCGCAGCGGACATTGCTTATCATGCCGCGCTTGCTGAGGATGACGATATGGCAGCGCACGCGTGCAGACTTGCAGGTGAACGCGCGCTGCGGCAGTTCGCCAATGCGGAAGCGGCCAGCTTCGCCGAACGGGGTCTCCGTCATGCCGAGCGGCTTGCGGAGGGTCCAGCCAGGCTGGAGCTCCGCATCGCCATGCTTAAGATACGTGTGCTTGGCGCGGCCGGTCCTGGCCTTCGGCCGCTCCCGCCGCTGGCGGACACGATTGCCGAGGCGACCAGCGACGCCGAAGCGCTCGGCCTTCAAGCCGCGGCGGCGACCGGCCACTACCTGCTTTCCATGCTGCACCAGGAAGCCGGCGACGTTCAGCAGGCGGAGACAAGTACGTTGCGCGCCGCCGAAGCCGGCCGCGCCGCCGACGATACGACGCGAGCGCGTCAGCTCGCGAACACCGCCCGTTGCCTGCTCGAACTGGAGACTGAGATCGGGCATTCGCGCGCGCTGATCGCCGAGGCCAGCGCGATCGCCGGGCCCATCAGTCTTGAGCTGTGCGAACTGTACTGGGCCCGCGGTCTCCTGGAGCGATGGGACGGCAATGATGATCACGCCGTCTCTTCGCTGGGGCGTGCACTTGATCTGGCGCGGCGGGACAAGGATCGCTGGCGCGAGTACAAATGTCTGACCTGGCTCGCGATGCTCGAGCGGGAGCGGGGCCGATATGCCGACATGCACGCCCATTGCGCGGAGCTGGAGACGGTCGCGGCGCGGCTGGGCGACGATGAAACGCCATTCGTCAAGACGTTGCGGGCGCTGGCCGGATTGGCCACAGAGGAGGCTTCTGCCGACGATGCGCTGGCCAGCGCGCTAACGCGGCTCCGTGCGGTGGATGATAAATCTTACCTGGCTTACGCGCTCAATAGCGCGGCGCACCTCTACCGCCAGGCGGGGCGCACCAGCCAGGCGCGCCTCTGCGCCAGCGAAGCCTTGACGGTTGCCTCGGTCATGCGGAGGCATAGCGAGATCGCAATTGCGCGGGCATTGCTCGCTCCGGCCGGTGAAACGGCTTCGGCACAGGACATCAAGGCGGCGTCAGGCCGGGATGACCTCAGCGTCAGGGCGCGGGCGGCGTTACTCGCATCGCAAGCCCGTCCGCGCGATTCCAACGGCGGTTCCCACGCCAAGCCGGCAGGTTGAATTCGAACAACAGGAGAAAACCCATGCCCCGCGTTATTGTTGAGCGGAATTTCGAAACGCCGTTCACCCAGGAGGAATTGAGTGCGGTCGAGGCTCGAATGGGACCCTGCCTCGACCTCTACAACGTCCGTTGGATCCGCAGCTACTGGTCCGCCGACCGGCTGCGTATGGTCTGCGAATACGATGCGGCGGACGTGGCGAGCGTGCGCAATGTCCAGCGGGAGGCTAACGCCAAGTTCGACCGGGCTTGGGCCGCCGACGTGCTTGGCGAGCAATGAGGCCATGGTGTTCTGTCAATGTCCAAGCCGTATGCTCCCGGCGCATGTTAGAGGAGAAATCCCAGCTCTCGCACGTGTGTGAAGCGTTGCGGTCCTCGGTGGCAGTTGGGACAAATCCGTTATTGGGTACTTTCGAGACATGCCGACCGACGCGGAACGCCCTCGATATAGGCGGCGGTGCGCTGCGTGAGCAGCACCGCCGTTTCGAGCGTGGATTGCATGGCCGGGGTGTTTTGGGTTGGTACCAAAATCGTCTTCACCGTCAGCCCCGCTCGTTGCAAATAAACGAAGGTCCCACGCAGCCAAGACGGCACTGACTTTCGACAGGCTAAAACCTTCGAGGCAAGACCGCCAAGACTTCGGCCTATGGTTCCGTCGGCGTTGCTTGTGACCCCAGCCGAGGTGATCGATTAGACGGGAGTGATGTCGCTTATGGGCCGACTCGAGAGCGCCGCACTGCAGCATTTCGCTCCCGCAAACCGACCGTCCCCTCGCGCCTTTTGATGATCAGGGCTATTATTTCTCTCCGATCGTGGTTTCGGCGAAGCGCGTGAATGGCAAGAAATGAGCCGCACAGCTTTCGTTTGGTGATCAAATGGCGCACAGCGGCCAAAAGGGGTTCGGCATGACCAAGCACGGCCGATCAGGGCACGCGACCCGATCGCCGCGTTTCCGCTTCCTGCAGAAGCTCGAAGCACAAAAGAACGATCGCAGGGACCGCTCTCGGATCAAGGACCCGAAACAGTCCGTCGAAGAGCTATTCCATCCCCGGAAGCCAACATGAACCTGACTCGCACCCCGCTGAGGCGTGGTCGACGTCGTATCGCAAAAAGACATTCCGAGTCGCAAAACATATACTGTACTAGACCGCTCTCGCGGTATCGAGTGCGCCACTGACCGCGTAACCGAACCCGGAACAGCCGTCGGCATGCAGGAAACCTACGACGAAGAAATGGTCCGCATCAACGTCGCGGAGTTGATCTGATACGCCACCGCGGTTTGCGCGAGGTTGATCAGTGTGAGTAGCAAGAACTCGGTATTGTCAAAAATGCCGAGTACCTGGACCTTGGCGGCGCCGAGAGCAAACAGCAATAGTTGAATGATTGCGATCGCTCCCATGAGAAGGACCTCGGTAGTATTGTTTATGCCGGGTTTGGCGACCTTGATCTGCTCGGCCATCGCGACGATGGCGGCGGCGAGCAGGAGGACTTCGACCCATGAGAGCCGGTAACCCAAGACATCGAAGAGAGTTGCCCTCGGATCGGGGAAGACAAACTTCCCGATGACGTACAAGATCAGGATATAGAGAAACCCCGGCACGTAGCGGAGAATGCTTGGCCGTCTGGGGCGGGCTCTGTCCGAGCGGCTTACGACTGCGGCGTCAACATGGTCTGCACCTTCCGCCATCCATTTATTCCTTCTGAAGTCGTTGAACTGTATGGCTCTTTTCTAAGAATAACACGCTGGCAACGATTTTGTGATGGCAAATGAGCAGAGAATGGCTCAACCAAGCCATTCTCGATACGTCGCACAAGATTACTTTCTGCGACACCGAGATAGTCTGCTCGCGAGCGTGTACGACTTCCGGTGTTGGGGCTAGACCGGAAGAAGCTGCACGCGGTCAAAGCGACGCGAATGACCCTTGTGGCTGGCCTGTTTTCGACCTCTTATTGGTCGACTTCTCTCCGCAAGGCGCGCCGTTCCTGTGACGCTTGAACTGAAGCATCCGAAAGGTTTGCGTAAACCTTGATCGCTGCGTGGAATCGCCGATCCCTTCGTATGACCGATCGCGCCTGCCGCATTCTGCGGAACAAATCAACGTGCTCGTGCGTCGCGATGGTGACATAACGCCGTTGTTTATCGTGCCTACCCTTTAGGAGCGAGGAGGAGCCGATCGATGAAAGCCGAAGACGCCGCGGACATGATGGATCAGGAGAAGGCGAACGACCGCTTCAAGCAGCGCGCGGCGGTCAGCATCGCCATTCTGGCGATGCTGCTGGCCATCACCGGGCTTGGCGGCGCCAACGCCGGCAAGGAGGCGACCAACAACAACATCTATGCCGCGAACCACTATGCCTTCTACCAGGCCAAGAACATCCGCCAGACCGACTACAACCTCGCGGCCGACGCGATCGAACTGGCGTTCCTGCAGGACGGAAACCTCAACGCCGAGGCCAGGACGGCCCTGAAGGCAAAAGCGGAGGCCTATCGCAAGACGGCGGCACGCTACGAGTCCGAGCCCGAGACGCAGGAGGGCAAGAAGGAATTGATGGGGCGGGCCAAGGACTACGAGAGCAGGCGCGACCATGCGCTGAAGCAGGATCCCTACTTCGACTATGCCGAAGCGCTTCTGCAGATCGCCATCGTGTTGATCTCGGTCTCGATCGTCGCGACGCTGCCCTGGCTTGCGATCGTCGGCGGCATCGTCGGTGCCGCGGGTGGCCTGCTGATGGTCAACGGCTATACACTGGCGGTCGAGATACCGTTTCTGGCAGCATAGTGGTCCGCACGCACGCTGCGCCGGTCGGATGGGGGCTGTTTGGCAAGGACGAGGGGAGCACTAAACTGAGGCCGCTTCAGTGGGCGGGTTCTTTCACTTCGCGAATGTCACCTGACCCAGACCGGAAGTCCGCCTCAATCGCTATGGCCTATATCGAGACAAGAACGCCAGCCCTCAACGGTAGGCATCGCGCAATTCCATTCAATTGCGTGTCGGATTCAATTTCCGATAGAGACAGCGATGACTTTCGCGGGTCAATGCCGTGCAGATGCCCTGCGCCAGACGCTCTTATTCTCTTCGACAAAAGCAGAGAAAGCGCGGGGCGGGTGCCCAGTCACTTGTTCGACGTCCGCTGAGATAATCGAAGTCCGACCTTCCTGGATGCAGGCATAGATCTGCCGGTAGTATTCAACTGTAGCTTTGGCCGTACCCTTGTCGGCAAGCGCCTCAAGATATTCGTTGAGCGGAGGATCGATATAGCGGACTTCATGGCCCGCCGCTTGCCCGACTAACCCGGCGACTTCGGCGAAGGTCAAGGCCTGCGGTCCAGTCAACGTGTAAGACCGCCCCGCATGGCCCGAATCCAGGAGAGCGGCCGTCGAGACATCCGCAATATCGCGCGTGTCGACGAAACTTGTCGGTTGACCGCCTGTGGGCACTTTGAGTTCGCCGGCATCGCGGATAGCTTCGAGATAGAACGATGGCTCGGTGAAGTTCTGCATAAACCAGTTCGGCCGAAGGATCGTCCAGGCAATTGGCGAGGACTCGATAACTCTCTCGACTTTCCGTTCGTCTGTCGCCTCGTCCCGATTGCTTGCGTCGACCTCCGACAGGAGCACAACCCGTTCAATACTTACTGCCAACCGCAAGATTGATGCGACGGTTCCAGCAGGGTCAGCTGTTTTTGGTTTGACAAGGTAGATCGCCTCGACGCCCGCCAGTGCTCCGGGCCAGCTGGCAGAGTCTTCCCAATCGAAGTGGCTGACGACAACGCCGGGAAAATTCAAATCGGCCACATTTCGTCCGGCACCCCGCACGGCGACTCCATTACGGCGCATCAGAGCTGTGGCGACTTGACGTCCAGTCTTACCACGTAAACCTATGACCAAAACGGTTTTCATCCGGCGCCTCCATCCGAGAACAGGCCTATCAAAGCCGAGATTGCAGCGGTCGCCGATACTTGACAAGACCGGAGCCGCCAATGCTGGTCGGCAAGCATCCATGGCGCTGACAGCAGCAGAAAGCTCACTCGGGATGGCCACCTCCGCCATCGGGCAGGCGATGTGGCGGCCTCACCTTCACGTCGATGTCCATGGTGTTCAAGCAACCTCGTCTGCCACTCCCGCACGTCAGGGTTTGACCCGAAGGAGACGTTAGCGAGTGCGGACGCGGCGTCTTGCAATTCGCGAGCTTTGTCGCGTGAGGTTCGCTCCGTCTGTCACGGAAGGCCTTGCTATGACAGGAACACTGCCGGAATTCACTGCCTTCTGTAGATCCCGATTAGCTCCAAGGAGGTCTAGTATGCGCCCTATTCCATATTCGCTGAGCTGGAGCAAAATGCAGTAGTTTTCATCGCCTCCCCAGAGGGACAGCTTTATGCCGATAACGCTTCGAGAGATGGCGCTCACACTCGATCTTGTGGCACGCACCACGCGCGTGGTCGACGATGCAGGCCCGAGCCCCGGCGCGGTCTACATGACCGATGAAGACTACGACGCGGCCATAGGCAACGTTCTCGCACACGCACCACTTAGTGATGTCTGGCTCTTTGGCTATGGCTCGCTTCTCTGGAAGCCGGTATGTGAATTTAGCGAAAGCCGGATAGCTACAGTTCGGGGATGGCATCGGGCGTTTTGCTATCGGGTGGCCCGCTTTCGCGGCACCCGCGATAAGCCGGGATTGATGCTCGCGCTTGATCGCGGCGGCAGGTGCAGAGGCATGATCTTTAAGCTCCCTCCCGATCAGGTCTCGGCGAGCCTGAATGCCCTATTTCGGCGCGAGATGATGGTCAAACCAGCGGCGAACGTACCGCGTTGGGTGACAGCTGAAACGGATGAAGGTCCGATCCGGGCGCTCGGGATGGTGGTAAACCGCGAAAGCCCGCACTACTCTGGGAAATTGCCGTTAGAAGAGGCTGCCAGCATTCTGGCATCAGCTGCGGGACATTGGGGCTCCTGCGCAGAATACCTCAGAGAAACTGTGTTTCGATTAGAGGAACTGGGCATTCACGACGAGATCGCTATGGCAACTCCAAGCGCTAGTGGCGGAAAGGTTGCAATTCACTCTAAGCTCCGAAAACTCGAACTAAGCCGGGTTGCCGTGCCGCTTTGGATGCACCGCTTTTTCAAGGTATCTCGGGTAGACGTAAGGGCGCTTATAGGGGAAGACCGGAAGTCATCTGTGCACGGTCGTAATGACGCGAATGACCCAAACCTGACTCTTCGACCGCTAATTACGGCATTGCGAGAGGTTCATCCGGCCGTGACGTTGGTTGCCTCACGCAAGCGACGTTCTCGGAACGGCAGTTATGGAACGTCTATTATTTGGCCCGCTTCACTCCACCTTGATGTTGGCCGCGCGGATCACCTTCGCCCACCTTTGCGTGTCGTCAACGACGAATTTTCCGAAGTCAGAGGGCGAGAGAACAAGAGGCGTAAGGCCCAAATCGGCGTACCGCGCCTTGATTCCCGGGCTGGCTAGCCCCGCATTGATCTGGCCGTTGAGCTTCTCGATGATCTCAGGCGGTGTGCCCTTCGGCGCACCCATCCCCGCCCACACGGTCACCTCATATCCGGGGACCGTTTCGGCAATTGTCGGCACGTCCGGCAGCGCCGGCGACCGCGTTGCGGTGGTCACCGCAAGGGCTCGCAGTTTACCAGCCCGGATGAACTCAAGCGATGGGCTCGCGCTGACGAACATGAGTTGGAATTGACCGCTGATTGCGTCGGTAAGGGCAGGTCCCTCGCCGCGATAGGGTACGTGAACGAGGTTGACGCCAGTCATGATCTTGAACAGCTCGCCGGCCAGATGGCCCGGCGTCCCGACGCCGCCGCCCGACGCCATGTTGATCTTGCCGGGATTGGCCTTGGCGTAGGCGATGAAGTCCGGAACGGTTCTGGTGGGATGAGCAGGATGCATCACCATGACTTGGGGGCCATGCACTATCCCGGCGACCGGCGCAATGTCCCGGATGAAGTTGAAGTTAAGCCTGTCGTAGAGCGTTGCGTTGATTGCGTTCGGTGTTAAGGCCAGCAGGAGCGTATAGCCGTCGGCCGGTGCACGGACGACTGCCTCTGTGCCAATATTGCCGCCGGCACCCGGCCGGTTGTCGACGACGAATTGCTGGCCGAGCCGCTCCGATAACCACTGACCCATTAGACGAGCGTGAAAGTCCCCCGAGCCGCCAGCGGGAAAGCCGACGATGATGCGCACCGGCCGCGTCGGATAGGCTTGCGCTCGCGCGATGGTCGAGAGCGCCGGTAGCGCGGCAGTGGCCGCAGCCAAATGCAGAAACTGCCTTCGGTGGGGAAGTTTCATTGCAGTCCCTCCGCGGCGGTAATCCGATGCGAACGGGCGCGATTAGCCTATTCCTATTCCTGAGATCGTGGAAGGGCGATATCGCCTATTGGCCCATCAGCGAAGTGGCGGCACGCTTCATTGAGTTCCGTTCAATGGGGCATAGCGGCCTGGATTTGCTCGCGTTGAGTTATTCGCATTTTGGCACCTTTGAGACATGCCGACCGACGCGGGCAATGTCCGTTGACCGGGGTAGATCGGAAGTCGCCGGCGGAGGGTCAAACCCGACGCGAATGACCCAACTCGGACATTGGCCCTAGCCGAAGGGCAACGCCCTATGCTTTGATACGTCCGACGGGTCTACCGATCTCGGGAGGCCGTTTTGACCGACAATCGCGTTGAACGGCGGCTTGCAGCTATCCTTGCGGCTGATGTGGCTGGATATAGTCGCCTGACCGGCTTGGACGAGGAAGGGACACACGTCCGGCTGAGGGAGCGTTTGCGTGGGCTCGCTGATCCCAAGATCAGCGAACATCGTGGCAAGGTCGTCAAGCATACGGGCGATGGCGTGCTCGCTGAGTTCGGCAGTGTCGTAGATGCGGTGCGCTGCGCCATTGAGATCCAGCGCGGTATGGCTGAGCAAAATGCTACGATGCCGCAGGTCAATCAGATCGAATTTCGCATCGGCATCCACGTCGGTGACATCATCGTCGATGACAACGATATCTTTGGCGACGGCGTCAACATCGCCGCTCGCCTTGAAGGGATTGCGGAGCCGGGTGGCGTTTGCATCTCCGACGACGCACAACGTCAGGTCCGCGGGAAGGTCGATTTCGCCTTTGAGGATATGGGTCCGCAGAACCTGAAGAATATTGTTGAACCGATGCGAGCATGGCGGTTGAGGATGAATGCGAGCGGTTCTGCGGCAGCGCCGATAGAGCCGCCTGTCGAGAGCACGCAAGCTCTGGCGCTCCCCGACAAGCCGTCTATCGCCGTGCTTCCGTTCGAGAATATGTCCGGCGATCCCGAGCAGGAGTATTTTGCGGACGGGATGGTTGAGGAAATCATCACGGCACTCTCGCGGTTCAAACGGTTATTCGTGATCGCTCGCAATTCGAGCTTTACGTTCAAAGGCAAAGCCGTCGATATAAAGGAGGTCGGACGCAGGCTCGGCGTGCGCTATGTCCTTGAGGGGTCTGTGCGCAAGGCGGCGGGCAAAGTTCGCATCACGGGGCAGTTGATTGATGCAGTGACGGGCGCGCACATTTGGGCGGACAGGTTCGAGCGTGACCTAATGGACGTTTTCGCGCTCCAGGACGAAGTCACGGTCGCCGTTGTCTCAGCCATTCAGCCAAAATTGCTTCAAACAGAAATTGCAACGGCGACGCGGCGGCGACCGGAGAGCCTCACCGCCTATGATTTTTATCTCCGAGCTATGCCACAGTACTACCTGACGACCCGCGAAGGGGACGCCGAGGCGATCAGATTGGCGCATCGCGCTTTGGAGCTGGACCCTCGGTTCGCCTTTGTCGCGGCTCTAGCAGGTGTCTGTCACATGCAAAGGGTCATTTGGGGCTATTCCACCGATCCTCAATTCGACAGGAAGGAAGCAGTTCGACTTGTTCGGTTGGCGTTGAGCGTCGACGATGGTGATCCGGACACGCTAGCATGGGCTGGCCTAGTCTCGGCGTTCATGGTCGGCGATAGCGAAAGTGAGATCGAAATGGCGGACCGGGCCGTCGCGCTCAACCCAAATTCATTTCGTGCATGGACCTGCAGAGGGCAAGTCTATAGAATTGCGGGGCTGCCGGAGGAAGCGGTCCGGAGCCTTGAACGTGCCATTCGGATGAGCCCAATTGACCCGGCGCTAAACCGAGCTCTTGCTGGGATGGGGATCGCCCTTATCGAGCTTCGTCGCTTTGACGAGGCCATCGTCGCAGGGAAGAAAGCCCGGCGCCACAACCCCTCCTATCCGCCGGCTTACAGCTGTCTCGCGTCCGCTTTCGCCCACCTCGGACGTGATGCGGAGGCACGTGAGGCGGCGGCGCGGGTGCTTGAGTTCGATCCCGCCTTTACGATATCGGTATGGATCGCCCGTGGTGGGCAATCAAACTCGAATCTGATGATTGAGGGCCTTCGGAAAGCGGGGTTGCCCGAATGAACCCGGGTACGCTGCCGAAGACGGGATAACCGGAATGACCGCTTCTTGCACATCGCGTCATTTCGTTGCGATGCGGAATTTGGTCGCTATCCGGAGCTTAGCTGACATCGATCAGCCGCGAGTACGCATCCTGGTCAGCTGCGCCGAGCCTTCGATTTGACGCGGCTCGCTTTGGGTCGCTGTCGCTGCAGTTTCGCGATGAAGTTCTGCAAGGCTTCTGACGGCGGCCGTGCCGCGCTGTAGGCGAGTCCGACCTCGCGCTTCACGTCGACGTCGATCTCGCGCACGGCGATATCGGAGTTGGCGCGCGCCACGCCTTCGGGAACGATCGCAATCCCGACATCGGCGGCAACCAGCGCCATCGCCCAGTCTTCGGATTCGGCAATCGCCGCGGGCTGCCGCGCGGCCGATGCGGCACGGCCGAAAAATTCGCTCTGCTCGCAATGACAGCGATCGACCATGGCGACGCCGGCGAGATCAGCGGTGCGCAGCCGCTCCTTCAGCGTCAGTGGATGCGATGGCGGCAATGCTGCGACGTAGCGCTCGATCCAGAGCGGAACGAAATGCTCGTCGGCGCGCAGCAGATTCTTGGAGACGATCCGCGCATCCGAAGGCTCATCGACGCCAACGAGGCGGAGCGCGATGTCGGCGGTCCCGGTCAGCGGCTTCAGAAGTGCAATGGTTCGCGGCCGGTCAAGCGTGCGCATCAGGCCGAGCGTCAGCGCGTTCCGCGTCGCGGGTTTTCGGAACAGGTTTCTCGCGGCGTCGGTCTCGTCGATGATGCGGCGGGCCACGGCGTGGAATTGCTCGGCCGCTTCCGTCGGCGCCACGCCCTTCTTGTGCCGGATGAACAGCGCCGTGCCGAGTTCGGCTTCCAGATTGGCGATCGCCGCCGAGATCGAGGGCTGCGAGATGAAGCAGCGCTTGGCGGCCGCCGTCAGGTTGCGCTCCCTGAACACGGCCGCGAAATAGCGGAGCTCGCGGATATCCATAGGCTGTTCCTATCGACAACATCAGATATCGATATTTTACCTATGGTACGCCGGATGGCAAGCAAGGCGCCTGACCTTGAAGGAGACATCTGTCATGCGCGTCCACCATCTCAACACCGGCACCATGTGCCCGATCGGCCGACGCCTGGTGAACGGCACCGGCAGCATTTTTCAGCGCGCGCGCCTTGTGTGCCATTGCCTGCTGATCGAGACCAATGACGGGCTGGCGCTGGTCGATACCGGCATCGGACTGGACGACATCGCGAACCCGCCGCGGCTCGGCCCCAAATGGGTTCGGCAGACGACGCCGCGGCTCGATCCGGCCGAGACGGCGGTGCGGCAGGTCGAGGCGCTCGGCTATTCGCGAGGCGACGTGCGGCATCTGCTGCTGACGCATCTCGATCGCGATCATGCCGGCGGCATTCCGGATTTTCCAAACGCGAAGGTGCACGTCCATCGCCGCGAATACGACATGGCGGTGACGCGCCGGACGCCGGCACCGAAGGGCCGCTACATCACCGCGCAATGGAAGCATGGTCCGCAATGGGCGTTCTATGGGGAAGGCGGCGAGGACTGGTTCGGTTTCAAGGGCGTGCGCGCGCTTGGCGACCGCGAGCCTGATATCCTGATGATCCCGCTGCCCGGTCATACCTTGGGTCATTGCGGCATCGCCGTGCGGACAAAGGACAAATGGCTGCTGCACGCCGGTGACGCCTATTTCTTCCACGGGCAAATGCAGGCTTCGCCGAAAATGCCGCTGGTGCTCGGCATGTTTCAGCGCCGCAGCGATATGGATCGCGCCATGCGGATCGAAAACCAGGAGAGGTTGCGAACGCTCAAGGCCAATCACGGCGATGCCGTGACCATCTTCAATAGCCACGATCCCGTGGACTACGAGAATTGCCGCTGCGGCCAACACCAGGAAGTGCCGGCTCACGCTGGAGCAGGATGAGATCAGGTTGGGCCGTGACGACGGACCATCTCGTGCCCCGGACGCAAGCGGCGTGAGTGCGGCGAGCGGGGCCCATTCTACTTTGCATGGGGTTGTTTTCGCGATTTTTTGTCTGGGCCCTGCGGTATACCGCTCGAGGCCGTGATCAGCGCTTGGACCGCGGCGCGGGCGGCAGGGGACGGCGCGGTCGGCGGCGGTGACTTCCGCATCCTCCGGCTGCGCGGAATGCTGGTCTTCCGTCATCAGGTCGAGTTCGATCACCTTGCGGCCGGCCGAGCGGTCGTCGATCGCGCAATAGGCGACCTCGTTGCGCGTTATAACGCGGCCCTTTGCTCGGACCCGCGACATGCAGTTTAGTTCGTCCCGCGCAAGGGATCAGAATTTGGTGCCGACGTACCTGAGGCGGCTTATGTCGGATTGTCCCTGCTCGGGGAATTCGAGCGTCGGCGTGACATGGCCGACGAGTATGCCGGGTGTAACACTTGTCTTGATGTACTTCGTCTCACCCGCCGCCAATTGGAACGTAACCGCATTTTCGACCTCGGTCGCCGTTGTTACGGCGTATTTCCCCGGGGCGCGGTCGACATAAGAGAAGCCGCCTGGCACCGATCTGCCGACGACTTCATTGTTCATCCGAGATCTCGGGCTGAACAGCCGAACCCGTCAATTCACCCGGCCGGGTGAAGTAGACACGGCCGTAACCCGGCTTCAATGCCGGGATCTGCAATGGCGGTTCATCGAGGCCGCGTGGACTCGCGCAACTCGCCAGCAAAAATCCCACAAGCACAAGGGGCAGCGCCCCGATTTTTGACCTCATATGCCCCGTCTCAATATTGGAAAGCGCGCAGTTCCAAATCGACGGCAAACAACGAACGGCTGGCAATTGCCTCGCTGTTTCCTCGTCCCCAAGGGCGCAATTAGGCATACTCGCTTTGGTTGCGCAACGTTTTTCGCTCCGCGCGATCTCGCGTCCGCGCGACAGACCGTCTTCAGCGCTTGGACCGTGGCGCCGGTGCAGGGGCTGGCGCGGGCGGCGCCGGTTCGGGTTGCTTGGCCGGCACAGGTTCGGTCTGCACGGTGCAACGCGATGCTGCGAGCGAGGCTTGCGCCTGCGGCATCAACCCTGGCTCCGGCGCCAAGGCCTTCAGCACGATCAGGCCGGTCGCGGTGGGGAGTCGATGATCAGCCGGTCGGCGGCGGTGACTTCCTCATCCTCCGGCAATTCGGAATGCTGCTCTTCCGTCATCAGGTCGAGTTCGATCACCTTGCGGCCGGCCGAGCGGTCGTTGATGGCGTAGTAGGCGACCTCGTTGCGCGTGTAGAACGACACTGAGGTATAGGCCTGGCTGACCGGCACCGTCAGCTTGATGGGGCCACTGGTGAGGTCGTAGCGGCAGATCGCGACCGCAAAGGCCGGGTCCATGAACGGCATCGGCGCGTTGTTGGGTTCGGCGAGCGGCAGCGCCGTGACGGCATTCTCCCGGGTCATCGGCGTCAGCCGCGAATAGGCGTCCTGGGTGGCAATGCGCGGCAGCGCCAGCACGCTGACAAGATGCACCACGCCGCCCAGCAGCACGCCCGCGATGATGGTGAATACCAGCCGGATCATGGGCAGCCTACCGTCGTGATGGAAGGCATCGGCGCGTCGCGCTGCGTCCGCGTCGCCACGCCAACCGGCGTATCGTAGAGCCGCAGCATCAGCGCGTAGCGCTCGATGCCGCCGGTCGGCAGCCAGTTTCCGGCCCGCGACCGCGCCGCCACGCGGATCTCGAACGCGCCGTCGGAGCCACGGACGATCTCCTGGCTGGTGAAGCCGTAGCGCTGCAGCGAATTGGCGACCAGATGCCCCTTACGGTCGAACAGGGTCAGCGTCCAGAACCGGGCTGCCGGCGTCACCCCGCTGACCAGCACGTCGCAGCGCCCGTCGAGCGGCTTGTTCTTGTCGTCTGACGTGGCCGAGAAGGCGATGCCGTCACCGGTGCCGATCGGCAATTCGCCGCTACGGGCGATCAAGGCGCGCGAATAGGGATCGACCTCGGCAGTGCCGCTCTTGGGCCGCGCGGTCCAGGCGCCGATCGTGAGCGTGCCGAGATCGGTGCCGCGCGTCGCCGTCATATAGGTCGAGCCGAGACCGACGGCCGTGGCAAGCGCCAATGCCAGCAAGGTGATGAAGATCAGCCGCACAGGCCAGTGCTCCGAAATCTCACGGCATCAGATTCCGGTTGAACCGGCTTCATCCGAAACCTGAAGCGCTTCTTTTGTCTTGGCATGTCCGGGCAGACGCCTCGCATCTGTTCCGAGGAAAGCCGGTTAACATTCTGCCGGATCATGCCTTTTAATTCTTCCGCTGCGCCGGCGCAGCCTGTTCGCCGGCGGCTGCGATATAGTTCTCCGGGAAGGCCAGCGCGCCGGACGTGACCGGCTTGGCGGGCTGCTTCTGGTCGTTGGACGAGGTCTTGCCCGCGGTCTTGCCGGCCTCGTCGAGCAGTCGCTCGACGCGCACCAGAATATCCGCGCCCCGCTTGGTCAATACCGGCGGCGGCCCCGGCTTGCTCTCCAGCACCCGTGCTGCTCCGCTGGCCGCGACGCTGGCGGGCAGGGCGGGCTGCGGCAGTTTCGTGCCCATGCCGATGCCGGGGATTTCCTTCACCTCGACGCCCTGATGCGCGACGACCATGATGTCGTGCCACGTCTGTGCCGGCAGGGAGCCGCCGGTCATGCGGTTGGTCGGCGAGTAGTCGTCATTGCCGTACCAGACCGCGCAGGTGAAGTTGCCGGTGTAGCCGACGAACCAGGCGTCGCGATAGGCGTTGGTGGTGCCGGTCTTGCCGCCGGTCGGAATGCCGTCGAGCGCGGCGCGGCGCGCGGTGCCTTCGCTGATGACGTGGCTCATCATGCCCGACATGTCGGCGGCAACCGAAGCCGGTATCGCTTGCACCGGCTTCTTGCCATCGCGGTCGAAGCGCCAGACCAGGTCGCCGGAGCCGGTGCGGACTTCCAGCACCGCGTGGGGCGTGGCTGCCTTGCCCTTGTTCGGGAAGGTCGCGTAGGCGACCGCGTGTTCGAGCACGGTGACTTCGTCGGAGCCGATCGGCATCGACGGCGTATCGGGCAAGGGCGCGGTGAGGCCGAAGCGGCGCGCCACCTCGGTGATCTTGGCGCGGCCGGCCTTGGCCGGGTTCGCCACCTTGCCGCCGAGCGCAATCGACAGTTTCACCGGCACCACGTTGATCGAGCGGGTGATCGCCTGCGTCAGCGTGACCGAGCCGGAATAGGAGTGGCCGTAGTTTTGCGGGCACCAGTTGCCGATGCAGACCGGGCCGTCGACCACTTTCGAGTTCGGGGTGAACCCGTTCAGTAGCGCCGTGGCATAGACGTACGGCTTGAACGACGAGCCCGGCTGCCGGTAGGCGTCGGTCGCGCGATTGAACTGGCTCGCTCCATAGTCGCGGCCGCCGACCATCGCGCGAACGCCGCCGTCGAGATCGGCGACCACGGTGGCGGCCTGCGTCGCGTGGTAGTCGCGGCCGAACTGGCGCAACTGGTTTTCGACAGCGTCCTCCGCGGCGCGCTGTACGTTCATGTCGATTGCGGTGCGGACCACGAAGACGCGCTCGACATAGGATTTCGGAAAGGTGTCGACCAGCCTGCGCATCTCCTCGAAGGCGTAGTCGAGGTAGTAGTTCGGTGAATTCTCGTCGCGGCGGTCGACGGCGATCGCCGGATTGCGCCGCGCACCGAACACCTGTCCTTCGGTCATGAAGCCGGCATCGACGAGGTTGTCGAGCACGATGTTGGCGCGGGCACGGGCGGCGGGCAGGTTGATGTGCGGGGCGTATTTGGTCGGCGCCTTGAACAGGCCGGCCAGCATCGCCGATTCCGCGAGATTGACGTCGCGCGCCGACTTGTTGAAGTAGAAATGCGCCGCGCCGTCGACGCCGAAGGTGCCGCCGCCCATATAGGCGCGGTCGAGATACAGTTTCAGGATCTCGTTCTTGGTAAGGCGCGTCTCCAGCCAGATGGCGAGGAAGGCTTCCTTGACCTTGCGCTCGATGGTGCGCTCGTTGTTGAGGAACAGGTTCTTGGCGAGCTGCTGCGTGATCGACGAGCCGCCCTGGCGCACGCCGCCGGCCTGCGCGTTGGTGACGAGAGCGCGCGCGGTGCCGGCGATGTCGATGCCGAAATGGTCGTAGAAGCGGCGGTCTTCGGTGGCGAGCGTCGCCTTGATCAGATTGTCCGGAAAATCCTCCAGCGGAATCGAGTCATTGTGCTTGATGCCGCGGCTGCCGATCGGATTGCCGTAGCGGTCGAGGAACGACACCGCGAGATCGGACTTCTTGAGCCAGTCGTCATCGGCGGTTTCGCGAAACGCGGGAACCGCAAGCGCCAGCATCACGATCAGCCCGCCAAGGCCGATGGTCGCGGCTTCCGAGAATGGCTCGATGAAGACCCAGCGCTTCCAGCGGCCGACATAGAAGCGGTCCATGAAGGTGGAGTAGCGCTCGTACAGCTCGCGCAGGCCCTTGCCCGACGAGAACAGCGTCAGATCGATACGCGCGTCCAGATCCAGAAGGAAGATCCGGATCTTCTGCTTCCACTGCGGAGGTAAGATCTGGCGCACCGGGACCCTTGGTCGGTTCGAAACGCTCGTACGCCCGGCCGGGCGCTATCGAGACGTCATGCTTCAACGTTACGGCAAACCCAAGGCGCTTTTATAGGACCTTGGGGACTCGCAATTGTTCTATCCGAGCGGGGGCTATAAACCAATGCTCTCGCTCACCATTTACGTGGTCAGCCCTAACGCGTTCCCGGCTTTTTGGGCCCGTAATCAGCCCGCTTGCACCCGGGTCGCCCTAGCTCCTAGAAGGGCTGCAACCGAACTCGACCCGGAAACCATCCGACCTCATGACCGCACCGCCCAAGCGAGCATCCAGCCAGGAGGGATTCTTCTGGAAAACCAAGACGTTGGAGGAAATGTCCAGCGCCGAATGGGAAAGCCTGTGCGATGGCTGCGCGCTGCTGCCTCGAAAAGCTCGAGGACGAGGATACCGGGAAAATCTACTTCACCCATGTTTCCTGCAAGCTGCTGGATTCGGGGCTATGCGCCTGCAAAGACTATCCGAACCGTTCCGACAAGGTTCCGGATTGTGTCCGCCTGACGCCCGAGAACGTCCGCACGCTGAACTGGCTGCCGCCGAGTTGCGGCTACAAGCTGGTCGCGGAGGGACGCGATCTCTACTGGTGGCACCCGCTGATTTCGGGTGACCCCAATACCGTGCATGAAGCCGGCGTTTCCGTGCGCGGCAGGGTGCAGGGCACCGAGGACGAGATCGCCGATGAGGATCTCGAGGACCACATCGTGCAATGGCCGGCACTATTGCCGAACCGGGCGCGGCTGAAGAAGCGGCCGAAAGCCCGAACGTAAATCCTTGAACGGCTTGCGCTTGCCGATCACGGAAACGCGAAGGTGTCCCCGCGGGATGCACCCATGCGCGCAGGCGTCTGCCGCGAGGAAGTTTGGCCCTCTATGGTGCGTCCATATGGCGATTCCATCTCGGCGGCTTTGGCCGCGCAGAACAATATTACGTCCGACATGAACAAGCACCAACGGCAGGGCCGCGAACCTGCCGATCAGACGACATTGCCTGACGATATCGGCGAAGAGCTTTCGCACATCACGAGCGAGGTCATCGATGTCAGCGATGCGCCGCCGCTCGCGCCGCCTGCGCCGCTGAGCCCCGACGAGGTTCGCACCATCCTGATGAGCCTGTTGCTGACGATGTTCCTGGCCGCGCTCGACCAGACCATCGTGGCGACGGCGCTGCCGACCATCGGCCGCCAGTTCAACGACGTCAGCAACCTGTCCTGGGTCATCACTGCCTATCTTTTGGCCTCGACCGCGGTCGCGCCGGTGTTCGGCACGCTGAGCGACATCTACGGCCGCCGCGTCATGATTACGGTTTCGCTTGTCCTGTTCACGGTCGGCTCGATCCTGTGCGCCGTAGCACCCAACATGACGGTGCTGATTCTGGCGCGCGGCCTGCAGGGGCTCGGCGGCGGCGGCATCATGCCGGTCGTGCAGACCGTGATCTCCGACGTGGTCAGTCCACGCGAGCGCGGCAGGTATCAGGCCTATTTCAGCGGCGTCTGGATGGCGGCAGGCTTGATGGGTCCCGTGCTCGGCGGCGTGTTCGCCGAGCATCTGCACTGGTCCATGATCTTCTGGATCAACGTGCCGCTCGCCATCGGCGCGCTGTTTCTGCTGTTGCCCAAGATGGGCAAGATCCCGGTGTTCCATCGCCGGCGCAAGGTCGACTGGCTCGGCGGCGTGCTGTTGATGGCGTCTGCGGTTGTCGTCATGCTGGTGCTGAGCTGGGGCGGCAACCGTTATGCCTGGCTGTCGCCTGCGATCATGGCGATGATCGGTGCGTCGGTCGCGCTGGCGTTCGCCTTCGTCTGGTACGCGCGCAATGCCGACGAAGCGTTCCTGCCGCTGCCCTTGATGGGCGGAACGGTGGTGCCTTACGCGATGGTGGCCGGCGGCTGCGCGCTGGGCGCCATCACCGGGCTGACTGTGCATCTGCCGCTATATTACGAGGTCGTCTATCATTTGACCGCGAGCGAAGCGGGCCTTGCGCTGATCCCGCTCGCCGCGATTTCCACCTGCGGTGCGGCGATCGCCGGACGGACCATGGCGCGCGCCAAGCACTACAAGCGCGTGGCGATCGCGGGCACTTCGGCGGCGGCGATCTTCGGTGCCGTGCTGACCGTGACGACGCTGCCGCTGTGGGGCTTGCTGATCGTGCTGTCGCTGTTCGCGCTCGGGTTAGGCACGACATTCCCGGTCAGCGTGGTTTCGCTGCAGAACTCGGTGGCCCGCGCGCAGATCGGCACCGTGACGGGCGCGATGAATTTCTTCCGCTCGCTGATGTCGTCGTTCACGGTCGCCGCCTTCAGCGCGATCCTCCTGATGACGCTGGGTGCGGGCATCTCGCTCGGCGAACACCGCGGCCCTGCAAACGCGATTCCGGTCGCCGACATGATCACCGCGTTCCACTATGTGTTCGGCGCCGCCACTGCGCTGCTGGCCTGTGCCGCGCTTTGCATCATCGCGATGGAGGAACGGCCGCTGGCCGGCCCCTCGACGCCGGCGGAGATGGCGGAGTAGGGCGTCTATTCGAGTTGCATGCGGACGCCCTTCGCGCCGTTGAGCAGCCGCTTTAGGTGGAAGTTGGCCAGAGGATCCTCGGCGTGCGAGCCGACAAGTGCAGCAAAGGCCGGCATTGCATTGCCATCACCGGCCTCAAGCTTGGCGAAAGCTTCGCCATACTGCGATGTCGCCGGCGCCCCGAAACTCGCTGCCGATAAGGGTTCGTAAGCGCGCAACGGTTCGCTGCGCCCACGCAGCATGAGATCGCCGACCGGTCGGCCCCTGAAATTCTCCACCGCGTTTGCAATTGTCGCGCTGACGCAGATCCGGGTGCCGAGGAACTTGTTCGCCGCTTCAAGTCTCGCCGCCGTGTTGATGGCGTCGCCGTAAGCAGTGTAGTCAAAGAAGCGGCCGCCCCCGAAATTGCCGACCAGTGCGGGACCGGCGTGAACGCCGATGCGGGTGGCGCCGAAATTCACGCCTCTCGCCTTCCAGCGTTCGCGAAACGCCTCTCCCCATGCGTCGAGCTCCCGCGCGCAGGCGACTGCGCGCGTCGCATAGTCGGGCTGGTCGCTGGGCGCATTGAACAGTACCTCGATCGCGTCGCCGATCACCTTTGCCACGGTCCCCTCATGCGCGAAGACGACGTCGGTCATTCCGGCCACATATTCGTTGAGCAGTTCCCCAAGCAGTTCAGGCGCGGCAGTCTCCACGAGCGAGGTGAAGCCGGTTATGTCGGTGAATATGACCGCAACGTCGCGCCAGGTCACCTCCGTGCTGTCGCCCACGCTGGACGCAAGTCGCTTGGCGAGCTCGGGCGAGAAATAGCGGGAGAGCGAAGCATGGGCGCGCTCGGCTTCCGCCTGACGGCGACGCGCCTCGCGCAGCACTTCGATGTGCCGCAGGGTCTTGTCGATCGTCGCTTCGAGATCGGCGAAATCGATCGGCTTGGTCAGGAAGTCGAATGCGCCGCGATTCATCGCAGTGCGGATGTTGCTCATGTCGCCGTAAGCCGACACGATAATGGTCGATTTCTTGTCCTCGGATTCTTGCAGCTTGGCGAGCAGCGACAAGCCGTCCATTCGCGGCATGTTGATGTCGGCGACCACCAAGTCGACGTGTGGATGCTCCTCGAGCGACTGCAACGCCTCGAGCCCGTCACGCGCAAACATGAAGCTGACTAAACCCTCGCGAACCTGCCGTCGGAATTTCTGAAGGACCAGCGCCTCCAGATCCGGCTCATCATCGACCACGAGGATTGTTGCGGTCATGCGGCTTGCTCGAGCCTGGCATCGATCTCCTGACGCAGCGTCACGAAGTCGATCGGTTTGGTCAGAAGGTCAGTTGCGCCGTTCTCGAGTGCCTTGCGCCTGGTGTCGGCATCGCCATAGGCCGTGATCATGATGACCGGCACCTCGGGCCGCATTTCCTTGATCTTCGGCAGCATTTCCAGCCCCGTCATGCCGGGCATGTTGATGTCGGACAGGACCAGGATCAGCGAATGCTCGATGGTTGAGCCGACGCGCGCCAGCGCTTCCGGCGCGGAACTGGCGAAGTCCATGACGAAACGCTGCGCGCGCAGGTCGCGGCGGAATTGCTGGCGGAACAACGCTTCCACGTCGGGCTCATCATCCACAACCAGAACCAGAACACTCACGGCTATCCTCTAGATTCTGCCAAATTGCTTGTTCGCGGCAACACGATGCGGAATTCGGTGAAATGGCCTTGTTCAGTATCCACGTCAATTGTGCCGCCATGTTGTTTCACGATGATTTCGTGGCTCATCGATAGTCCCAACCCGGTCCCTTCACCGGCCGGCTTGGTGGTGAAGAAGGGGTTGAACATCTTCTCCTTCACCTCGGGCGGAATGCCGGTGCCGTTGTCGCGGATGCGGATTTCGACGGCATCGCCGAGGTTTCTGGTGCTGGCCCGCAGGGTCGGCTCGAAGCCAGGCTCGCCGCCTTCCTTCCGGCGCTTGGTCACGGCGTAGAATCCGTTGGAGACCAGGTTGAGGAACACGCGGGTAATCTCCTGCGGCAACACGTCGATCTGGCCCGCGGCGGGATCGAAGTCGCGCTCCAGCGTTACATTGAAGCCCGGCTTCTCGGCGCGGGCGCCGTGATAGGCGAGGTTGAGGCTCTCATCCACCAGTGCGTTGATGTCGGACAGCCGGTGCTCGCCGCCGCCCTCGCGCGAATGCAAGAGCATGTTCTTGACGATGGAATCAGCGCGCTTGCCGTGCTGCACGACTCTATCAAGGTTGTCCCTCAAAAGCCCCGTCAGCTCATCGACTTCCGCGCGGACTTTTTCGGCGATCTCGGCCGGCTTGAGGACATCGTTCAGCTCCTCGGTCAATTCGGCTGAGAGGGCGGCGAAATTGTTCACGAAGTTGAGCGGGTTCTTGATCTCATGCGCGATGCCGGCGGTGAGCTGGCCGAGCGAAGCGAGTTTTTCGGTTTGTACCAAGCGGTCCTGCGCGGTGCGCAACTCGTGGAGCGATTGCGAGAGATCGTCGGTTCGCTGCCGCAGCTCCTTGAGCAGCCGTGTGTTTTCGATCGCAATGACCGCCTGGTTGGCAAAACCGGTCAGCAGTGCGATCTGTTTCTCATTGAACGGCATGACTTCCCGGCGGTAGATTCCGATCGTGCCGATCAGTTCGCTGTCCTTGAGCATCGGAACAACGAGAATGGTTCGTGCACCTGCAAGATCGACAAGGTGCCGGGTCGGCGGGTCACCCTCGGCATACAGCGCGGAAGCGCTGAGATCAGGTGCGTGTGCGACCTGCCTGGTCCGCACGATTTGCCCGAGGATACCATCAGGCCGAACGCGGAAACTATCTTTCCTCGCCGACAGGAACTCCGGCGGGACATTATGGAAAGCGACGGTACGAAAATTGTCATTCTCGCGGAGATTCATGAGTCCGAACTGCGCACCGCAAATGCGAGTCGCATTCTCCAACATACTTTGGAACACGGGTTCCAGATCGCCTGCTGATCGACTGATGACACCAAGCACTTCGGACGTCGCCGTCTGCTGCTCCAGGGATTCGGACAGCTCCCGCGTACGCTGCTGCACCTCCTCAAATAGCCGGACATTGCCGATGGCGATCACGGCCTGATCGGCAAAGGTCTGCAGCAGGCCGATCTGCTTGTCGGTAAACGGATGCACTTCCGTACGCCTGAGCAGGATCGCGCCGATACTTTCGTTCTCGCGCAGCAACGGCGCGCTCAATATGCTGCGAATGCCTTCGCTTCGCGACAGCTCTCGCGCCTCCGGGAACTCGGCGCCGTCCACTGAAAACACGTCGCTTACATGTATCGGCATCCTGTCCACAACCGAGCGTCCGGCGACATAGTCACGGTTAATCGCGCGCTTTTCGCCAAATATGACGGGTATTGGGCCATGATGTGCTTTGTAGCTGAGGTGATCGTCTTCTTTCAGGTACACGATAGCATCATTGGCGTCGCAAAGCTCGCAGGCACTCTCGACAATAGCGTCGAGCACCGGTCCGACGTTAGTCGGCGATGAGGCGATGACGCGCAGGATATTGGCGCTGCCGGTCTGGTAGGTGAGGGCTTCCGAGAGATCGCGGGTGCGCTGCCGGACCTCGTTGAACAAGCGCACATTCTCGATCGCGATCACGGCCTGGTCGGCGAAGGTGGCGACGAGATCGATTTGCTGCTGTGTGAACGGCTCGACCCGCCTGCGCGCCAGTACGATCACCCCGATCGGTTCGCTCTCGCGCAACAATGGCACGCCGAGCGTCGTCCGCTGGCCGGCCAGCGTGGTCGTTTCGTGCAGTGTGTATTCGGGATCAGCCACGACATCCTCGATCTGGACCGGGCGCCTCTCGAGCACGGCGCGGCCGGTAACCGTGCCGCGGTCGACGGGCAGCGGATGATCCGTAAGGAAGTCGATATAGGCCTCGGTGTAGCCGACAGCGGCTCCCGCCCGATATTCGTCGCCTACGCGGCGCATGATGAAGGCCATATCCGCATCGCAGAGCTGCGCGGCTGAATTCACCAGCGTGTCGAGCACCGGCTGCAGGTCGAAGGTGGAGCGGCTAATGGTCTTGAGCACGTCGCCGACCGCCGTCTGCTGCCGCAAGGACTCGCTGAGATCATTGGTCCGCGCCTGCACCTCGTTGAACAGTCCGATGTTCTTGATCGCGATCACTGCCTGGTCGGCGAACATCTGCAGCAGGCGGACGTGCTGTTCGCCGAACGGGCCGGGCGCGACGCGGGTCACCGTGATGATGCCGATCGCCGCGCCGTCATTCATCAGCGGCGCGAACAGCATGCTGCGATAGCCGCGCGCCCGTGCAATGTCGCGCGCCGCCGGTTCGAGATCGGTATCGGGCAGTTCCACCGGCGCGCCCTCGCGCGTCAGCTGGTAGGGCGGAAACTCGGCGAGCGGGACCGGAAACGAGGATTGCAGCACGGCATCGCCCTGCGCGTCGGTCGGCGTGAAGGCAGCCAGATGAATCCTTCCGTCGCTGTAGCGGAACACAGCCGCCGAGAAGCCGCCGATCAGGCGGTTGGCGCTGTGCGCGATCGCATCGAACACCGGCTGCACGTCGGAGGGCGAGGAGGCGATCACCTTCAAGATATCGGCGGTGGCGGTCTGCCGCTCCAGCGCTTCCTTTGTCTCGTTGAACAGCCGCGTATTCTCGATCGCGATCACGGCCTGGTCGGCGAAGGTCTGCAGCAGCTGAACGTGGTGGGCCGCAAACGCGCCGGGCTCTGCGCGCGTGACGGAGATGATCCCGATCGTGACGCCGCCGCTCACCATGGGCACCCACAGCATGCTGCGGAAGCCGTGCAGCCGCGCGATTTCCCTGACCCGTGCATTCGACACCTCTTCGGTGTCCGGGATGGGGAATGGCTTGCCATGCTGCGCCAGCCGGAACGCCTCGAAATCTTCGACCGGCGTGGGGAAATCCGACCTGAGCGCTTCGTCGGCAGCCGGATTGGTTGGCGTGAACGCGGCGAGATGGACCTTGCCATCGACCAGGCGGAATACGGCAACGGCGAACCCGCCGAGCAGTCGCTTCGTGCTGTTTGCGATCGCTTCGAATACCGGTGCTGTATCCGACGGCGAACTGGCGATGACTTTCAGGATTTCGGCCGTGGCGGTCTGCCGTTCGAGCGCCTCCTGGGTTTCTTTGAACAGCCGCGCGTTTTCGATCGCGATCACGGCCTGGTCGGCGAAGGTCTGCAACAGTTGCACGTGATGGGGTGCGAAGGCGCCGGGTTCGGCGCGGGTCACGCTGATCATGCCGACGGGCGTGCCGCGGTTCATCAACGGCGTGAACAGCACGCTGCGGAAGCCGCGTAGCCGGGCCAATTCCCGGTTTGCGTCCGGCACCTCTTCGGCTTCAGTGTCGGCGAACTGGATGGTCTCGCCGTTGCGGACCAGCTCAAAAGTGGGTAATTCCGCCAGTTTCCGCGGAAAAGAGGATTTTAATGCCTCATCGGCCTCGGGACTTGTCGGCGTGTAGGCGACCAGATGCAGCTCGTCGTCGACAAAATGCAGCACCGTCGTCGAAAATCCGTTGAGTAACTGCTTCGCGCTCGACGCGATGGCCTCGAACACCGGCTGGACATCTGATGGTGATGAGGCGATGACCTTGAGGATTTCGGCCGTCGCCGTTTGCCGCTCGAGCGTCTCCCGAGTCTCGTTGAACAGCCGTGCATTCTGGATGGCGATCACAGCTTGATCGGCGAAGGTCTGGACAATCGCGAGTTGCCCTTCCGAGAGCCTGAATCCGCTTTGCGGGTGCGAGAAGATGATGGTGCCGATGCCCTGGTCGTGATCGATCAGCGGCACGTAGGTAATGGATCGAATGCCGCCTGCGGCTGCGGCGCTACGCGTCAGCTCCGGCGTGTCGGGCGCTGCAACATCGGGTATTTCGACGATGCGGCGGTCCAGAATCGCGCGAGCGGAAGGTGCGCGGTCCGGGTCGAATGGAATCGGATAAATCGCGCGGGTGCGCCCGACATCGAAGCCAGAGCTTGAGGCTGCCGTCGCCTGCCAGTGCAGCTTGCCATCTTCGAGCGTTGTTATCGTCGCGCTACAAGGTTCGAACAGCTGTGCCGCGCTGTTGACGATCGCTTCGAACACCGGCTGCACGTCGGCAGCCGATCTGGCGATGACCTTCAGGATGTCGGCCGTGGCACCCTGGCGGTCGCGCGCCAGCGCCAGTTCGCGCCGCAGCCCCGCATTCTCCAACTCAAGTTCGATCTGGCGCGCCTTCGCCTCATCGCGTTCGGCGCGCGCGGATTCGAGGCGCGACTCCACTTCGGCGATGGCTGATCCCAGCTCATCGATCGCGACCGACATGTCCTCGGGAAACGTCGCCATTCCAACAATCCATGCCTGAAGCGCGGGCAGGGCCGAACAGGCCGCCTTGCCCCGGTTCCAGTCAGATTATTTCATCCCGGAAGCGTTAGAGCCAGCGCCGACGGCCGTCTTAAGGCAGCCTTTCTGCGTTGAAAAAGCCAGCGGCAGCGTGTCCGCTGATGCCAGCGCCCCGCTCATGTCACCTTGATTGCGTGAGGAAGCGCGTGATTGCGCTGCCGAGCCTGGCGCTTTCCAGTGGGTCGGCGAGCGAGGCCTTTGCGGCTGCGACAAGGCTGTCAGGCGCATGGCCCTTGCGCGCGATCTCGCAGCAGGCCAGCGCGTAGCCGACGGAGAATTCCGGGTGTGGCTGCACCGAGAGCGTGGTGTCGCCGGCATACAGCAGCCCGGCGTGCGGCGTGAAATCCGAGGACAGGATCGTCTTGGCGTCCGCTGGCGGCGTGATGACCTGATCCTGGTGCGAGCAGGCGAGCGCGATGCGCGTGCCCTCGATCAGGCCATTGTGAGGGGCGACGTCGTAGACGTGCCGCCCGATGCCCCAGCCTTTCTCCGACTTGCGCACCGTGCCGCCCAACGCCTGCGCGATCAATTGATGGCCGAAGCAGACGCCGACCATCGGTACCTTCTTCTGGTGGGCCGTGCGCACGAACTCCTCGAGTGGGGCGATCCACTCGAACCCGTCATAGACGCCGGCCGAGGAGCCGGTGATGAGGATCGCGTCCAGCCCTCCGACATCGGGCAGGGGCTCGCCGGCGGGAATGCTGACGGTGTTGAAAGTGACGGTGGCGTCGGCGGCGCCGATCATATGCTCGAACATCTGCGGATACGATCCGTGGAGCTCGCGGTTTTTGGGGCTGACCAACCCAGTCTCTATGATCGTAATGCGCGGCATCGGTGACTATCTGGTAATCGGTTGCGTCGCTCCTCAGGTCCCCGGCCGCGAGACTTCGGTCTCCTTGCTCGTGATGAACTCCAGCAGCACCGGGACGCCTTCCTTGGTCTTCTGGATACCGCGCTGGATGGCGGGGATGATGTCTTCCGGCTTGGTTACTCGCTCGCCATAGCCGCCGAAGGCGCGCGCCATCGCCGCGTAGTCGCCGGAAATGTCGGTCGAGCGGTATTTCTCGGTCGAGATCGGCATTACCTTCAATTCGATCGCCATCGAAAAATTGTTCAACAGGATCGACATGATCGGGATGCGCTCGCGCACCGCGGTCTCGAAATCCATGCCGGTGAAGCCGATCGCGGCATCGCCCCAGACATTGATGCAGAGCTTGTCGGGCTTTGCCAGCTTGGCGCCCATCGCAAGCCCGAGGCCGTAGCCGAGCTGCGTGGTCTTGCCCCAGCCGATATAGGAGAGCGGCTCGACCGATTTCCAGAACGGCGAGAGCTGGTCGCGCGGGCTGCCGGCATCGTGGGTGATGATGGTGTTGTTGATGTCGACGGTGTGCTGCAGATCCCACAGTACGCGGTAGGGGTTCAGCGGCGCGTCGTTATGCGTCAGCTTCGGCATCCATTTCGCCAGCCATTCCTTGTGGGAGGCCGCGATCTCGGCTGCGACCGCCGTCGCGTCGCGATCCGTCGTGACGGTCTTGCCGATCTCTTCCAATAGCGCGTCGAGTACGAGCCCGGCGTCACCGACCAGGCCGATCCTGGCCTCGACATCCTTGTTGAGATGGTTGGGGTCGAGCGTCGAATGAATGATGGTCTTGCCCCTCGGCATGGCGATGCCGAATGACGTCTCGGTGAAGGAGCAGCCGATGCCGAAGATCAAGTCGGCATCCCCTAAGAATTTCGGCACCGCGCGCGGCACGGCGAGGCCGCCTGATCCCAGCGACAGCGGATGCGTTTCCGGAAAGGACGATTTGCCGCCCAGGCTGGTCGTGACGGGGATGGCGAGGCGCTCGGCCAGCCGCCTGAGCTGCGGCCAGGCCTTGGCGTAATGCACGCCTTGGCCGGCATAGATTACCGGGCGTTTCGCCGCGACAAGGAGGGCGGCCGCCTCCTTCACATGCACGGGATCCGCGCCGTAGCGGGTGCGCAGCACCGGCGTGTAGCTCAGCGGCTCCGGCACTTCCTCGTTCCACATGTCGGCGGGGATTTCGACGATCACCGGCCCGCCGCGGCCGTTCTTCAGTTTGGTGAATGCGCGCCGGAAGATGTTGCAGACCTCGGCGGCGATGTTGATCGGCTCGGACGATTTCGAAAACGCCTTCATCGCCTGGCTGGAGTTGAAATTCGGGTCGATGTTGGCGAGCCTGCGCGCATAGCCCATCGGCAGCACCAGCACGGGCACCGACTCGCCGTAACATTGCGCCACGCCGCCCATCGCGTTCTCGGCGCCGGGCCCATGCTGCATGCAGAACGCACCGATCGATTGCCCTGAGGTGACGCGCGAGATCGCGTCCGCCATGTGAATGCCGATGCGTTCCTGGCGCACCATCACCGGGCGGATGTCGGCATTGGCGGCATATTCAATGAGATGGTTGACCGGATAGCCGCAGAGGATTTCGATCCCCTCCCGCTTCATGATTTCCGCAATGGCGGCGCCGAGCTTCATGACGGTCTCCCATGGAATGGCAGGCCGGTTCGGTCCGGCCGAGTTGCGACAGTTGGAGCAGGATTTTACCGCGCGGTAAAGCGCGCGGGGCGCGTGGGTGCGGAAGTGCTGATATGCGTTTTGCGGCTTGAGGGCCTCGCCCAGGGACGCGCGGATTCTTCGTCCGCCTTAATCGATCGTTCATTCTGTTCGTCAAGGCCTCTTCAACCGTTCCCGCCTAGAGTTTAACGAATATGGCGCGGGGAATTTCTAGGGGAGCGTCGACAGGAGTTTGTCTATGCGTCGATTACTGGCACGATTTGTCGACGATGAATGCGGAGCTACCGCCATCGAATATTGCCTCATTGCGGCCGGCCTCAGCATCGTGATCGTTACCGTCGTCAACGGCATCGGCACCGTGCTCAGCGGGAAATTCAACGACGTCAGCACCTCGATCAAGTAGCGGCACGGCCGCGCAGGCATCATGCTAGAGCTGCTATTCGGGTCAACGTTGATGACCTGGGGGCCGCCAATCCTGGCCTACGCCCAGCAAAATCCGTGGCGCATGTTCTCCGTGATATTGGTCGCAGTCCTGCTGATCGATTGGATGGTCAACGATCGGTCGTCTGGCAGTTGCGATGGCGGGCTGGACTTTGGCAGCGGAGACGGGGACGGCGGCGGCGATTGACGCCGGCTTGCTTTCCTTCCCGTCCGCATTGAGCGCCCGCATGACAGCGATCCGCGCGAACATCAGCCAGCCACCACCGGTCTCCGCCGCATTGATCAGATTCTCGACTGCGACCTGCCAGTGCGCCTCGTGCTGCACTTTTTCCGGCAATGCCATGACATAGTCGGCGGCCTGCTGCAGTGTCGCGAGCCTGCCTCCGCCGTGAAGCGGTACCGGGTCATCGAACGGGGTCGACCATGGCATCGCGCGCTAGATGATGCTATCGCGCTCCTTGCCCAATCATCCGGCCTTCTTGGTGCGGGCGGCTGATCGCACCGGCTTCTCCGCCTTCTTCGGCGCTTCCTTAACCGTTTCCTTGGCCGTCTCCTTGGCGGCGCGCTTGCCGCTGCCGCTGATCGGCAACAGCATCTCGCGCTGGCCGGCGGCGGCCTTCTTCGGCTTCTTGCCTTTGGCTTTCGCGGCGGCAGGGGCGGCCTGCTTTTCGCTGGCGAGGCTGCGCTTGAGCGCGTCCATCAGGTTGATGACGTTGCCGGTCGTTTTCGGTGCCGCCTTTGCCGTGGTGCTCAGGCCGTTGCGCTTCTGATTGATCAGGTCGATCAGCGCCTGCTCGTAACGATCCTCGAATTGCTCGGGCTCGAACGATCCGGACTTCTGCTCGACGATATGCCTTGCCAGATCAAGCATATCCTTGGTGATCTTCACATCCTGGATATCCTCGAAATATTCCGTTTCGCTGCGCACCTCGTAGGGGTAGCGCAGCAGCGTTCCCATCAGCCCCTTGTCGAGCGGCTCCAGCGCGATGATGTGCTCGCGGTTGGTCAGCACCACGCGTCCGATCGCGACCTTGTCCATGCTGCGAATGGTTTCGCGGATCACCGCGAATGCGTCGTGGCCGACCTTGCCGTCCGGCACGAGGTAATAGGGTCGGATCAGATAGCGGCCGTCGATATCGGATTTCGGAACGAACTCGTCGATCTCGATGGTGCGGGTCGATTCCAGTGCAATGTCGTCGAGCTCGTCCTTCGACACTTCGATATAGGTGTCGGTGTCGATCTTGTAGCCCTTCATGATGTCGTCGTTGGCGACTTCCTCGCCGGTCTCGGCGTCGACCTTGGCGTATTTGATCCGGTGGCCGGTCTTGCGGTTGATCTGGTTGAAGGAAACCTTCTCGGTGTCCGACGTCGCCGGGTAGAGGGCGACGGGACAGGTCACGAGCGAAAGGCGCAGAAAACCCTTCCAATTGGCGCGGGGGGCCATGGGCTACTCCAAAAAACGCAACAGACGACCGGCAAGAATACCATCGGATGACCCCGTCTCAAACATGCCGGGGCAGGGAATCTTGGAACGACGTTAACTGTCCGGCCTGACGCCGCACTGCGACCTTTTGGACGCTGCGGCCGCGCGGCACGGCCCAAACGGCTGGAACATCACTTCCGATCACGCGTTGGTTTAACCGGCGGTGTCGAAGCATTCGCTGGCATTACAGGCACTTACTCGAAGAGGTCCCCATGGCAACGCAACGACATGGCCAGATCGTCGAAACCCCGACCGAGGCGCGCCAGGCCGAACCCGGCCCGTCGGTGCTCGCGCTCCTGACGGTTTCGACCGGGCTCGCAATTCTGATCCTGGGTATCGTCTGGTTCGTATTCTTCCGTACGTGAGCGACTGACCAGGCGGTGCGATCGGGCTTGCCCGTCCCAGCGGCCGGGAAGTGTCCTTTCCGGAAATTGTCGACGCAAGCGACCTGATAGGCCCGCTTCTTTATTTGACCCCCTTGGGGCAGCTAGTTGGCCGTGCTAGGCGTTCGGCTTGCGGCCATGCCCCGGCCTCGGAAAGCCTTATGACGAAAAAGTAACTTTGCGCCGTGCCCCTCGTTCATGGCCCGTTCACGCCGGTGGGCCTCATCTTGAGATCTGATATCGTAGGGCTCACTTTTGGAGGCCAGCTTGCGCCTGCTTGTCGTTGAGGACGATCCGGATCTCAACCGTCAGCTTACGACGGCTTTGACAGATGCCGGTTATGTGGTCGATCGCGCGTTCGATGGTGAGGAGGGGCATTTCCTCGGTGACAGCGAACCTTATGACGCCGTCGTGCTCGACATCGGGCTGCCCAAGATGGACGGTATCTCGGTCCTGGAGGCGTGGCGCCGCGGCGGCCGCGCCATGCCGGTCCTGATCCTCACCGCGCGCGATCGCTGGAGCGACAAGGTGCAGGGTTTTGACGCCGGCGCCGACGACTATGTTGCCAAGCCGTTCCACCTCGAAGAAGTGCTGGCGCGAATTCGCGCGCTGTTGCGCCGTTCCACCGGCCACGCCCAGTCGGAACTGACCTGCGGTCCGGTCTCGCTCGATACCCGCACCGGCCGCGTCAGCGTCTCCGGCAATCCGATCAAGATGACCTCGCACGAATACCGGCTGCTGGCCTACCTGATGCATCACACCGGGCGCGTAGTGTCGCGCACCGAACTGGTCGAGCATCTCTACGACCAGGACTTCGATCGCGACTCCAACACCATCGAAGTATTCGTCGGCCGCATCCGCAAGAAGCTCGACGTCGACATCATCCAGACGGTGCGCGGGCTCGGCTATCTGCTGACGCCGCCGTCGCCCGGCACCTGATGAGCCTTGCTCTTTTATTCGAGCATGATCTTATCCGAAGGCCAGTCTCCATCCGCAGGATTGGAGCCTGGGGATATGCTTTTCGGGATCTTGCTCTGATGCGCGGAAGTTCGCTCGCCACGCGGTTGTTCCTGTCGGCGACCGCGTGGGTGGTCGTGATCCTGCTCATCACCGGCGTGATCCTGTCGTCGGTCTATCGTAACGCGACCGAGCGCGCCTTCGACCGCCGCCTCAACCTCTATCTCCGCACCCTGATCGCCGAGGTCGCGACCCCGGACGAGCCGCCGGATCACCAGTTCCAGTCGCTTGGCGAGCCGCTGTTCGAGCTGCCGCTGTCCGGCTGGTACTGGCAGGTCGTCCGCACCGACGAGAAGGCCGAGACGCGGGCGTCGCGTTCGCTGTGGGACAAGAAGCTGCCGAAGCTGGAGGAGATCGGTGCGGAGCTTACCCCAGCCGGCATCCGTCTCGGGTACGTCGATGGGCCCGAGGGCCAGGATCTTCGGATCGTCGAGCGGCCGGTCGATCTTGGCGCCGACGGCAAGTTCCTGGTCAGCGTGGCCGGCGACGCATCCGAGATTTTCGATGAGATCCGCGCCTTCGACTATTATCTCGGCGGCACCTTCACGGCGCTCGGCATCGTGCTGCTCCTGACCACGATTTTCCAGGTCCGCTTCGGCCTGGCGCCGCTCAAGCGCATTTCGGATCGATCGCCGCCATCCGCTCCGGCCGCGCCGAACGGCTGGAAGGCGAGTTTCCCGTCGAGATCGCGCCGCTGGCGCGCGAGACCAACGCGCTGATCGACGCCAACCGCGAGATCGTCGAGCGCGCGCGCACCCATGTCGGCAATCTCGCCCATGCCATCAAGACGCCGCTCTCCGTCATCGTCAACGAGGCTTCGGCCCACGCGGTAGATCCCTTTGCCAGCAAGGTCTTGGAGCAGGCGGATGTGATGCGGGATCAACTGGCGCATCATCTGGAACGGGCGCGCATCGCCGCGCGCGTTACCATCGTCGGCACGGTCACCGAGGTCGCGCCCGCCATCGAGGCGCTGCGGCGGACCATGGAAAAGATCCATCGGGATCGCGGCATCACGATCGCGGCGAAGGCCGATCCGCGTGCCAAGTTCCGCGGCGAGCGCCAGGACCTCGAGGAGATGGCCGGCAATCTGGTCGATAATGCCTGCAAATGGGCGTCCTCGCAGGTTTTCATCGAGGTGGGGGTGGAGCCGCCGTTAGAGCCCCGTGCTGGGCCGCGGCTACGGATCATTGTCGATGACGATGGCCGCGGATTGTCCGCCGCCGAGCGCGCGCAGGTGTCCCGGCGCGGCCAGCGCCTGGACGAATCCAAGCCGGGGTCCGGGCTCGGGCTTTCGATCGTGGTCGATCTCGCCGCCCTCTATGGCGGCAGCCTTGCCCTGGGCGACGCCCCGATCGGCGGGTTGCGGGCAGAATTGGTGCTGCCGGGGGTCTGAACGCCTCCCCCGCTGATTACCTGGGGTTGAGGGGCGATATCCGGCAGGGTTGATTTCGTTATTCCTAAACGACTTCTTAACGCGCACACTTCTAAGATTGGCGGCGGGCGCGCTTTGCCGTCCACATGACACACGCATATCCACACCAGGCGAATGAGCCAGACATCGACCGAGCGGCTGAGGGACTATCTCGCCCAGCTCCCGCCCCAATCGCAGGCGCTGCTGATGCGGGAGTTCGAGCGCGCCATTGAGCGCGGGGAGGACATAGCCGTCGCCAATTTCGTGCTCGAGCAACTTCGCAAGGTCGTGCGCGGAACCGAGGAAGAAGACGAGGCGCGCCCGCGGACCGACGATCCGGCGCGCCTGCTGTATGGTCCGCTCGAGCCCTTTCTCGTCGAGAGCAATTTTCCCGTCAGGGCCGGGCAGGTCCGGCGTGCATCGCTGCTGCCGATCTGGCAATGGCTGGGCCGCGACGGGGCACCCGATGCCGCGCGCGCGTTCGAAACCGCGCTCGCCGAGATCAGGCAGAGCGGCAGCAACGCCGGCCTCGAAGGCGCGATCCGCAAGTTCCAGCTAGCCGCAGCCGACGCGATCATCAAGATCGCCACACCGGTCCCGGGCGACGACAGGCAGCGGACGCTCGCCCGTATCGGCCCGCCCAATGTCGTCGAGGACTTGTTGTCGATCGGAGGCGTGCTGCGGGCGCGCGAGACGCTGGATACGCTCGGCAGCCGGATGCCCAGCCAGATGCGGGCATTTTCCGAGATCCCAGATTGCGTCAGTAGGTTCGGCGCTCAACGTTCCCTCGTTGCAGACGCCGCAATTGCTGCCGTTCGCGCTGTCGCTGATCATGCAGCGGCTGGCGCAGCCATGGCAGATCATCCGCCTCGCGATCAAGATGGCGGCGTCCGACGACGAGATTCGCGTGGCCGCCACGCCGTACGGCATCGCCGTCACGATCGCGCTGCACGATCTCTCGTTCCTCACGGCCTGCCTGCGCACGGACATCAGGCGCGGCCACTTCGACAATGTCGGCGAGCAACTGAAAATCCTGCACGATGGCGTGCGCGGGCTGCGCACCGAGCTCGATCTGCGCAACGATTCCGCGTGGGGCCGCCAGCTCACGTCGATCCGCGCCGATATTTCCAATTCGCTGCAGTCGGAAATCGAGAGCGTGCCCGGCCGGGTCCGCCGCATCCTGCGCCAGCGCGCCGACAAGGATATCGCCTCCGCGCCCAAGATCGACGCCTCGGAGGTCGAAGAGATCGCCGCCCTGATCGACTTCGTGGCGGTGTGCCGCACCTATGCCAGCGAACTCGCCATCAATGAGGTGACCTTGCGGACCTATTCCGACCTGCAGCATTACGTCGAGCGATCCACCGAGAGCTTGGTGCAGGCGCTGCGCGGCGGCGACACCAAGGGCGCGCCTACCGCCAGATGCAGGCTCAGGCGGCGATCCGCTTCTGCGAAATCCTGTTCGGCCAAGACTATGCGTCGCTGATGAGGCGGGCGGCCGAAAATGCCGTGACCGGCGAGCGCAAGACGACCAGGGCGAGTTGAGCTGGCCGTTCCATCGAATCCGCTGCCGGCCTGGCCGTCTGGGCGCCTGCCGTCCAGGTGGTTTTCTGCCGCAATTGTCAATTGCCGGGCTTGCCGCCGGTGGTGTAAAGCGGCGTATCGGCGCTCGCCTGGACGCGCCGTTCCGCCCCCGGGAACCGCTTGATGACGTTGTGGTTTGTGTTCGCGCTGATGACGGTCGCGGCGATCTTCGCCGTGCTCTGGCCGCTCGGCCGCGGCTCTTCTGCGCCGGCCGGCGGCAGTGAGGCTGCGGTCTACAGGGATCAGCTCGCCGAGATCGATCGCGATGTCGCTGCGGGTCTGATCGGTGTGTCCGAGGCCGAGGCCGCGCGTGTCGAAATCGGCCGCCGCCTGCTCGCCGCCGCGGACGGCCAGCGCGACCTGCCGGCGCGGTCGAACCTCAGCCTGCGCCGCGCTTCCGCGATCGTGGCGCTGGTGGGGTTGCCGATCGCGGCGGTGACGTTCTACCTCGCGCTCGGCTCGCCGCGTCTTGGTGATTTTCC
The DNA here is from genome assembly GCA_044772375.2 of Bradyrhizobium sp. RDT10. GTDB lineage: Bacteria > Pseudomonadota > Alphaproteobacteria > Rhizobiales > Xanthobacteraceae > Bradyrhizobium. The sequence continues at coordinate 4,143,980 of CP187939.1, read as the reverse complement.
GCTGGCCTCACGCACGCGCACGGCGGATGTCAACCAGCCGCTCGACAATATGGTGGCGCAGGTCGAGGCGCACCTCGAAACAAATCCGTCCGACGGCCGCGGCTGGACCGTGCTGGCGCCGGTGCTGGCGCGTCTCGGCCGTTACGGTGATGCGGTCCGGGCCTACCGTAACGTCATCACCTATGCCGGTGACAGCGCGGAGCGTCGCTCCGATCTCGGCGAGGCGCTGGCGATCGTGGCGGGCGGCGTCGTCACGGCGGAGGCCAAGGCCGAATTCGAGCGCGCGGTGGCGCAGAACGCCGATGAGCCCAGGGCAAATTATTTCCTCGGGCTCGCCGCCGAACAGGATGGCCGCAAGGCCGATGCCGCCGCGATCTGGCGCGGCATGCTCGCCAAGGCGCCGGCCGACGCGCCATGGCGGCCGCTGATCGAGGCGGCGCTGGCGAGGGTCGGCGATCCTGCCGCGCCGGCGCTGTCCAACGATGCGATGGCCGCGGCCAAGGACATGAACGAGGCCGACCGCGGCGCCATGATCCGCGGCATGGTCGATCGGCTCGCAACCCGGCTGAAGCAGAACGGCGACGATGTCGAGGGATGGTTGCGGCTGATGCGGGCCTATATGGTGATGGGTGAACGCGACAAGGCGGCGACCGCGCTGACTGAGGCGCGGCAGGCGGTCGCCAACGATACCGAGCGCTTGCGCCAGCTCAATGAGGGCGTGAAGAATCTCGGGCTTGGTGGGTGAGGCATGATGCCGGAACCCAAAGGCGAAGACAGAGGATAGAAATGACGCGCAAGCAACGGCGTTTGACCATGATCGGCGGTTCGCTCGCGGTGCTCGCAATAGCCGCGGCGCTGGTCCTGAACGCCATGCGCGACTCCATCGTGTTCTTTTCCACGCCGACGATGGCGGCCGAGAAGCAGATCCCGCCCGGCAAGCGGTTCCGCCTCGGCGGCCTGGTGCAACCGGGCTCGCTGGTGCGCGGCGACAATCTCGCTGTCAATTTCAGCGTCGCCGACGGCAGCGCCACGGTGCCGGTCGCCTATAAGGGAATTTTGCCGGACCTGTTCCGTGAGGGGCAGGGCGTCGTCACAGAAGGCGCGCTGGATGCCTCCGGTGTCTTCAAGGCCGATACTGTGCTCGCCAAGCATGACGAGACCTATATGCCCAAGGATGTCGCCGACGCCCTGAAGAAGCAGGGGCACTGGAAGGACGATTACGGCGCAAAGTCCGGCGCGGCCGCGCCGGTCCAGGGGGCTTCAAAGTGATCGCGGAAGCCGGGCATTACGCGCTGGTGCTGGCGCTCGGACTGGCGCTGATCCAGTCCACCGTGCCGTTGCTTGGCGCACGCTGGGGCGATCATGCCTTGATGAATGTCGCGCGCTCCACGGCGCTCGCGCAATTGCTGTTCGTGGCGGCCTCGTTCACGGCGCTGACAATGCTGTACGTCGTCTCGGATTTCTCCGTCGTCAACGTGTTCGAGAATTCGCACTCGACGAAGCCGCTGCTCTACAAGATCACCGGCGTGTGGGGCAATCACGAGGGGTCGATGCTGCTGTGGGTGTCGATCCTGGCGCTGTTCGGCGGTCTGGTCGCCGCTTTCGGCAACAACTTGCCGCTGTCGCTGCGCGCCCATGTACTGGCGGTGCAGGGCTGGATCGCGGCCGCGTTCTATCTGTTCATCCTGGTCACCTCGAACCCGTTCCTGCGCATCGCCAGCCCCCGATCGAGGGCCGCGATCTCAACCCGGTGCTGCAGGACATCGGCCTCGCCGTGCATCCGCCGATGCTCTATCTCGGCTATGTCGGATTTTCGATCTCGTTCTCGTTTGCGGTTGCCGCGCTGATCGAAGGCCGCATCGATGCCGCCTGGGCGCGCTGGGTGCGGCCGTGGACGCTGGTGGCGTGGATATTCCTCACGCTCGGCATCGCGATGGGATCGTACTGGGCCTATTACGAACTCGGCTGGGGCGGCTGGTGGTTCTGGGATCCGGTCGAGAACGCCTCGCTGATGCCCTGGATCGCCGGCACCGCGCTGCTGCATTCCGCGGTGGTGATGGAGAAGCGCAATGCGCTGAAGGTCTGGACCATCCTGCTGTCGATCCTGACCTTCTCGCTGTCGCTGCTCGGCACCTTTCTGGTGCGTTCAGGCGTCTTGACCTCGGTGCATGCGTTCGCGACCGATCCGGCGCGCGGCGTGTTCATCCTGCTGATCCTCTGCATCTTTATTGGCGGCAGCCTGTTGCTGTACGCTTGGCGCGCGTCGGCGCTGAAGCAGGGCGGACTGTTCGCGCCGATCTCGCGCGAGGGCGCGCTGGTACTCAATAACCTGTTTCTCACCACGGCCTGCGCCACCGTCTTCATCGGAACGCTGTATCCGCTGGCGCTGGAGGTTGTGACCGGCGACAAGATCTCGGTCGGCGCGCCGTTCTTCAATCTCACCTTCGGTCCCTTGTTCGTGCCGCTGATGGCTGCGATGCCGTTCGCGCCGCTATTGGCATGGAAGCGCGGCGATCTGCTCGGCGCGGCGCAGCGGCTGACGGCAGCCGGCATTGCGGCGCTGATCGCGATCGCCGTGCTGTGGGCGTGGACCTGGGGCGGTGCCACGTTCGCGCCGCTTGCGATCGGGCTGGCGGTCTTCGTCATCGGTGGCGCGCTGACCGATCTGGCCGAACGCACGGCGCTGTTCCGTGCTCCCCTGGCGACTGCGGTGGCCCGCGCGCGCGGATTGCCGCGGGCGACCTGGGGCACGGCGTTCGCCCACGCCGGCGTCGGCATCGCCCTGATCGGGATCGTCTGCGAAACCACCTGGAACAGCGAATATATCGGTTCGATGAAGCCGAACGACGTCGCCAACGTCGCCGGCTATCAGTTGAAGCTCGATGGCGTCACGCAGCGGCAGGGCCGAATTTTCGCGAGATGATCGCCCAGTTCACCGTCACGCTCGACGGCGAGCGGCTGCACGCGCTGACGCCGTCGAAGCGCAACTTCACCACGCGGGAATCGTCGACCACCGAGGCCGCGCTGCTGACCCGCGGCGCCAGCCAGATTTACGTTTCGCTCGGCGAAACCAATGCCGAGGGCGCCATCGCCGTGCGTATCTATCACAAGCCGCTGGTGCTGCTGATCTGGTGGGGTCCCGTCTTGATGGCATTCGGCGGCCTGCTGTCGCTGTCGGACCGGCGGCTGCGCGTCGGCGCCCCGAAGCCTGCCAAGGCTGCCCGCGCGCTGCAGCCGGCGGAGTGAGCCGTTGAGGAAGCTTCTCGCCAGCGTATTCGTCGTCGCCATGATGGTCGGATGCCCGGCCGCCTACGCCGTGCAGCCCGACGAGATCATGTCGGATCCTGTGAAGGAAGCCCGCGCGCGCGACCTGTCGCGCGAGCTGCGCTGCATGGTGTGCCAGAACCAGTCGATCGACGATTCCGACGCGCCGCTGGCGCGCGACCTGCGGCTCCTGGTGCGCGAGCGGATCGCGACCGGCGACAGCGACAGCCAGGTGATCGATTTTCTCGTCGCGCGCTACGGCGAGTTCGTGCTGCTGAAGCCGCGCTTCACGCCGCATACGCTGCTGCTGTGGCTGCTGCCGCCGCTCGCATTGGCCGGCGGCGGATTGGCGCTCTGGCTCTACAGCCGCCGCCGCTCGAATGCCGGCACTGCGACCGATCCCTCGCTCCTGCACCTGACGGAAGAGGAAGAGGCAAGGCTGGAGCGCCTGCTCGCGGCCGATGCGCCGGACAAAAAGGCTTAAGCCTGCCGTTACAAGCGGGCGGGTTTCCGCTATGACTCCCTCAGTTCAAAAACAAAAATAGCCCAGGGAGAAGCCGGACATGGCCTTTTCACTCTACGACGCCAGCGTGGCGAACTATATGCAGACCCTCGGCGCCGTCAGCGGCTTCCTCGAGCGTGGCCTCATTCATTTTCGCGAGAAGGGTATCGATCCGGAAACGATCGTCGAGGCGCGCATCGCGCCGGACATGCTGCCCTTGCGCTTCCAGATCATCTCCGTCGCCCAGCATTCCCGCGGTGCGATTGAGGGCGTTCAAAGCGGAGAGTTTCGCCCGCCCTCAGCGAAGACGGCATACGACTATGCAGGATTGCAGGCTCTCGTCGCGCAAGCCATCGAGGCCTTGTCGGCATTGACGCCGGAAGCGGTCAATGCGTTGGCCGGCAAGGACGTCGTGTTCAATCTCGGCGAGCGCAAATTGCCCTTCACGGCGGAGGACTTCCTGATGTCGTTCTCGCTCCCCAACTTCTATTTCCACGCCACCACCGCCTACGACATCCTGCGCACCAACGGCGTGCCGCTCGGCAAGCGCGACTTCATGGGCCGGCTGAAGTTGAAGAAGTGAGCGGTAGCACGTAGGCGATGACTATCGCTGTGCGTTCCGCGCGCCGATGCGCACCAACTTCGAGAACTATGTTGACGTGGTCGGCTTCTTCGATCCGGCCAATACGGACACGCTCGAGTATGTGTTCGACATCGACATCAACGGCAATGGCATCCAGATCAGCTAAGCTGTAGGAAGCAAGGAAAACGGCGCAGGAGGAAACCTCCTGCGCCGTGTCTTTGAGAACTGCTGCCGTTATTGACCGACCAGCGCGTCGCGCTTGGCGATCAGGTCAGCACGCGAGACGCTGGGATATTCAATCCTGGTGGACAAATACAGCATCGTCTCGTTGAAGGCCTGATAGCGTCGTTGTTTCTGTTTCTCGGAGGTGGGCACGCCGCCCTCATGCACCCGGGCCACGGTCGCTGTCGGTCGGTGTTGAGGCGGGTTGCTTGAAACTGTCGTCCCCGTCGAGAGCCGTATAGGCGAGGGGATTCAATGTGGCGGTTTGGCTGGAAACGGCGCTGACCATGGTTTTCTTCCTGATCCTGTCGTTGACGGCGATGATTGAAGTTCGCCTTCCGCGACCCGCAACCTCGCCCTCCTTGTTCGTGCAGAGGTTGTGGCACGGGCTGGCTTAACGTAAGATTTATGAGAGCTTCGACTGCTGGCTCTTTGTCGGGTACGGTGGTGCCCTCTGAAAGCCGTCTTTCCGCCAGCGCTAAGCCATTGATTGCCTGCGTTATTCCGCCGCAGCCATAAGTCTGCGCATTACAAAACTTTAATTCCCCAGCCAGCGCACGGTAAGGCGGGAAAGCCCATCTTCCGTCGTGTCAGGTGCTCGGCCCCGCACCGTCGAAATCAGGCTCTGGAGATTTTTGAAACATGACCGAACGTCCCGTCGATCTTTCCCAGCTTCCGTCCTACGGCGCAGCCCGCCGTTCGCTGTTCTCCGCGCGCAAGTTCGCGCTGATGGCTTCCGTCGTCGCCGGCCTCGGCGCCGCCGTGTATGGCTTCTCGCCGCAGCAGGGCCCGCTAGATGTCTTCACCAGCGCGGCGCACGCGCAGGTCGACAACGAGGTCCGCAAGGTCGAGCGGCCGATCGGATTCGCCGACATCGTCGAGCGCGTGAAGCCGTCGGTGATTTCGGTCAAAATCAACATCGCCGCCAAGAGCACCAAGGACGACAGCGCCAACAAGGACGACGACTCGCCGTTCCCGCCCGGCTCGCCGATGGAGCGCTTCTTCCGTCGCTTCGGCGGCCCCGATGGCTTGCCGCCGGGTCTGCGCGGCGGACCGCGTGGCGGCCGTGGCCCGGTGACGGGTCAGGGGTCCGGCTTCTTCATCTCGCCCGACGGCTATGCCGTGACCAACAACCACGTGGTCGACGGCGCCGACAAGGTCGAGATCACGATGGACGACAGCAAGGTTTACACCGCGAAGGTGATCGGCACCGATCCGCGCACCGACCTCGCGCTGATCAAGGTCGAGGGCCGCACTGATTTCCCGTTCGCCAAGCTGTCCGATAGCAAGCCGCGGATCGGCGACTGGGTGCTCGCGGTAGGCAACCTGTTCGGCCTCGGCGGAACCGTGACCGCCGGCATCGTCTCGGCCTCCGGTCGCGACATCGGCAACGGCCCGTATGACGACTTCATCCAGATCGACGCCCCCGTGAACAAGGGTAACTCCGGCGGTCCGGCGTTCGACACCAATGGCGAAGTGATGGGCGTCAACACCGCGATCTATTCGCCGTCCGGCGGCAGCGTCGGCATCGCGTTCTCGATCCCCGCTTCGACGGTCAAGAACGTGATCGCCCAGCTCAAGGACAAGGGCTCGGTCAGCCGTGGCTGGATCGGCGTCCAGATCCAGCCGGTGACATCAGACATTGCCGACAGCCTCGGCATGAAGAAGGCGGAAGGCGCGCTGGTGGCGGAACCGCAGGCCAATGGCCCGGCAGCGAAGGCCGGTATCCAATCCGGTGACGTCATCACCGCCGTCAATGGCGAGCCGGTCAAGGATGCCAAGGAACTCGCCCGCACCATCGGCGGTCTCGCGCCTGGGGCTGCGGTCAAGCTCAATGTGCTGCAGAAGGGCCAGGACAAGGTCATCAACCTCACGCTCGGCCAGTTGCCGAACACGGTCGAGGCCAAGGCTGACACCGACAAGGAAGACAAGGGTGGCGCCACCAAGGGAACCGGCGTGCCGAAGCTCGGCCTGACGGTTGCCCCCGCCAACAGCGTGGCCGGCGCCGGCAGGGAAGGCGTCGTGGTCACCGAGGTCGACCCGAAGAGCGCGGCGGCCGAGCGCGGCTTCAAGGAAGGCGACGTCATTCTTGAGGTTGCCGGCAAGAGTGTCGCCAGCGCCGGCGAGGTGCGTGAGGCGATCGACGCCGCCCGCACCGAGAACAAGAACAGCGTTCTCATGCGCGTGAAGAGCGGCGGTTCGTCGCGCTTCGTCGCGGTGCCGCTGGCGAAGGGCTAAACGAGGACTAGATATCAGATGGAGGGTTTCGCCGGCATTCGTCGCCCCCGCCGACGTCTCCTTCCGGGGAGCGGGTGCAAAACTCGCTCCCTCAGGCAACCTTCCTTCGGAACACGCCCCCTCCGTCGGAAGGGCCTAAGGGCGGTGAGGTCCCCCAGCTTCACCGCCCGCTTTTTTCACTTCATCGACAGAATCGCCGGTCGCCTTGCATGTGCAGGGCGGCCGCGCCATGGTGAGAGGAAGCCAGTTCCGTGAGCGCCACCGAAGCCATCCCCACAGCTGTCACTCAGATGCGCCTGTTGATCATCGAAGACGATCGCGAGTCCGCCGACTATCTGGTCAAGGCGTTCCGTGAAGTCGGCTATGTCGCCGATCTCGCCAGCGATGGTGAGGAGGGGCTGTCGATGGCCGAGAGCGGCGACTATGACGTGCTGGTGGTCGACCGCATGCTGCCCAAGCGCGACGGCCTGTCGGTGATCGGGAGCCTGCGCGACAAGGGCAATCGCACGCCGGTTCTGATCCTCTCAGCGCTTGGCCAGGTCGACGACCGCATCAAGGGCCTGCGCGCCGGCGGCGACGACTATCTGCCAAAACCCTATTCGTTCGCCGAACTGCAGGCGCGCGTCGAGGTGCTGTCGCGCCGCAATGTCGGCCCCGCCGAAGAGACCACCTACCGCGTCGGCGATCTCGAGCTCGACCGTCTTTCTCACCGTGTCGCGCGCGGCAAGGACGAGTTGACGCTGCAGCCGCGCGAGTTTCGCCTGCTCGAATATCTGATGAAGCACGCGGGCCAGGTGGTGACGCGCACCATGCTTTTGGAGAACGTCTGGGATTATCATTTCGATCCGCAGACCAATGTCATCGACGTGCATATTTCGCGGCTGCGCTCCAAGATCGACAAGGGCTTTGAGCGGCCCTTGCTGCACACGATCCGCGGCGCCGGATACATGATTCGTGACGGCCTTCGGTAAGCTGATCCGCACCACGGCGTTCCGGCTGACGCTGGTCTATCTGTTCCTGTTTGCGCTGTTTGCCGCGTCGCTGCTCGGCTATTTCGCCTGGAATACGCGGCGGCTGATCAACGAGCAGATCACCGCCACGGTGAACGTCGAAACCGCCGAGATCGTCGACATCTATACGCGCCGCGGCCTGCACGGCCTCGTCTACACGCTCGAAAACCGGGCGTTGCGGCCGGGCGCCAACCTCTATCTCGTCACCACGCCGGCAGGGGTGGCGATCGGCGGCAATGTCGGTTCGCTGGCGCCCGGCGTGATGGCCTCTATCGGCTGGTCCGAGACCGCCTATCGCCGGCTCGACGAGCAGGACACGGCGCATCACCGCGCGCTGGTGCGCGTCACCGAACTCACCAACGGTTTCCGCCTGCTGGTCGGCCGCGACCTGGAGGAGCGGCGCCGGCTGTTCGGCATCGTCGCCAAAGCCGCGCAATGGTCGCTGCTCGTCGTCTTCGTGCTCGGCATCGGCGGCGGCATCTTCGTGGCGCGGCGGGTGCTGCAGCGGATCGACGCCATGACCGGCACTACAAGGCGCATCATGGCCGGCGACCTTTCCGGGCGCCTGCCGGTCGGACGCAGCGGCGACGAGCTCGATCGCCTCGCGGAAAACCTCAACGCCATGCTGGAGCGCATCGAGGCGCTGATGATGGGACTGAAGGAAGTCTCCGACAACATAGCTCATGATTTGAAAACGCCGCTGACGCGCCTGCGCAACCGCGCCGAGGAGGCGCTGGCGAGCTCCGGCAGCGAGGCCGAATACCGTGCGGCGCTGGAGCGGACCATCGAGGAATCCGACGGCCTGATCCGTACCTTCAACGCGCTGTTGATGATCGCGCGCGCCGAGTCCGGGCAGGCGCGCGGCAACATGGATGATTTCGACGCGGCCGACGTTGCCAAGGGCATCCACGAATTGTACGAGCCGCTGGCCGAAGACGACGGCATGACCCTGCGCGTCAAGGCCTCGACCGCGCGGCTGCATGGCAACCGTGAGCTGATCAGCCAGGCGCTCGCCAACCTGGTCGAGAACGCCATCAAATACGGCAAGCCGTCGCCGGTGGTGCAGCCGCTGGATCCCGCGGCCGCCGCGCGCACCCGGGAGATCCTGATCGAGGCGCGGCGCGAGGGCGACCACGTGCTGCTCAGCGTCACCGATCATGGGCCCGGCATTCCCGAAGGCGATCGCAGGCACGCGGTCGAGCGGTTCGTGCGGCTGGAGGCGAGCCGGACGCTGCCGGGTTCCGGGCTTGGCTTGAGCTTGGCGTCCGCGGTGGCGACCCTGCACGGCGGCGAGCTCAGGCTCGGCGATCTGCGTCCCGGCCTGACTGCGACACTGGTCATCCCGGCGCTATCCGCCGCGGGTGACAGGCTTGCGGCCCAAACGCCGGATGTGCCACAGAAGGTGGCATGAATTCCTCCGCCTTGGCCGCGCGGTTCGTGAGCGGGCCGCGCATCACCGCCAGCAGCAACGCCGAACAACGCCTGGGAGACTGGCTCGCCGAACTGGAGTCGGCGCAATCGGCCGAGATCGGCGCGTGGCTCGATCGTCCGTTCGCCAGGGCCATCCTGCTCGGCATCGTCGAGTTCTCGCCATACCTGTTCGACCTGATCCGCACGGATGCCGCGCGGCTGATCCGCCTCCTGGCGTGCGACCCGGAACAGCATCTCACCTCGCTGATCGAGAAAACCTCGCGCGACGTGCTCACAGCCGCCGGCGAGGCCGACGTGATGCATCTGCTTCGCCGCACGAAGTCGGAGGCCGCGCTGTTGATCGCGCTGTGCGACATCGGCGGGGTCTGGCCGGTGATGCGGGTGACGGCGGCGCTGACCGATCTTGCGGTAACCTCCGTGCAGGCGGGCTTGCGCTTCCTGCTGCGCCAGGAGGTCACGCGCGGCCGCATGACGACCGTCAATCACGACCGGCCGGAGGAGGGCTCTGGCCTGATCGTGCTCGCCATGGGCAAGATGGGCGCAGGCGAACTGAATTATTCGAGCGATATCGACCTGATCGTGTTTTTCGATCCTGCCGCGACGTCGCTGGCAGCCGACATCGAGCCGGCGCCGTTCTTCGTACGCGTGACGCAGGCACTGGCCCGCCTGCTGCAGCAGCGCTCCGGCGACGGCTACGTGTTCCGCGTCGATCTGCGCCTGCGGCCCGATCCGGCCTCGACGCAGGTAGCGATTTCGACCGAGGCGGCGCTGCATTATTACGAGCGGGAAGGGCGGACCTGGGAACGCGCCGCGATGATCAAGGCGCGCGTCTGCGCCGGCGATGCCAGGGCCGGCGAGGCGCTGATCGCAGAGCTTGCGCCGTTCGTCTGGCGCAAGCATCTGGATTTTGCCGCGCTCGCCGACGTCCACGACATGAAGCGGCAGATGCAGACCTATCGCGGCCAGAGCGAGATTTCGGTCGAAGGCCACAACGTAAAGGTCGGCCGCGGCGGCATCCGCGAGATAGAGTTTTTCGCGCAGACGCAACAGCTCATTGCCGGCGGCCGCCATCCGGAATTGCGCGTGCGCCCCACGCTGCACGCGTTGCAGGTCTTGGCCACCAGCAACTGGATCACCTTTCAGGCTTGTGACGAATTGACCGCGGCTTACGAGTTCCTGCGCTGCGTCGAGCACCGGCTGCAGATGATCTGCGACGAGCAGACCCATGCGCTGCCCGAAGATGCCGAGGCCGTGGAGCGCTTTGCGAACTTCTTGGGCTATGAGAGCCGGGCAGCGTTTGCGAAGGATCTGCTCGGCCATCTCAACATCGTGCAGGGGCATTACGGCAAGCTGTTCGAGGGCGATCCGACCGGTACGGTGAAGCTGCCGCAGGTCGACTACGCCGCCGGGCCAGAGGATGCGCGCCTGCTCGACCATCTGGCGACGCTCGGCTTCAAGAAGCCGGTCGCGGTGGCTGGCACCCTGCAACTCTGGATGCAGGGCAATTATCGCGCGCTCCGCAACGAAGCGACCAAGGCCGCCTTCGTCGAATTCGTGCCCGGCCTGATCGACGGGCTGGGGCACGCCGAAGACCCCGACGACGCCGTGACTGCGTTCGATCGCTTTCTCGGCGCATTGCAGCGCGGCGGCCGGCTGATTTCGCTTCTGAGAGAGAACCGCGAGCTGGTCGCGCTGGTGGCCTTGATCCTCGGCGCGGCGCCGCGGCTCGGCGACATGCTGGCGCGCCAGCCGCAGATCATGGATGGCCTGATCGACCCCCGCTTCTTCGGCGCGATGCCGGACCAGAAGGAGCTGTCGGCGCGGCTGGCGGCGACGCTAAAGGACGCGGACTCCTACGAAGACTTCCTCGATCGCCTGCGGCTGTTCGGCCAGGAGAGCCTGTTTCTGATCGGCACGCGCATCCTGTCCGGCACGGTATCGGCCCAGCAGGCCAGCGTCGCCTTTGCCGACGTCGCCGAAGGCATCGTGCACACTGTGCACGGCCTGGTCAGGGATCAGTTCGCCACCCAGTACGGCCGCATCAAGGGGCAGGAGACCGCGATCCTCGCGATGGGCCGGCTCGGCAGCCGCGAGATGACGGCATCCTCCGACCTCGACCTGATCCTGCTGTACGATTTCGACGCGGACAATCCCGATTCCGACGGCGAACGACCGCTGCACGGTGCGCAATATTTCGCGCGGCTGACCCAGCGGCTGATCTCGGCGTTCACCACGCGGACAAATTACGGCGTGCTCTATGAAGTCGACATGCGGCTGCGTCCCTCGGGCCGCGCGGGCCGCTGGCATCGCGGATTGATTCATTCGCAGGCTACCAGGAGCGCGAAGCCTGGACCTGGGAGCACATGGCGCTGACGCGGGCGCGGGTGATTTCGGCTTCCCGGCGTTTCGCCGGAAGATCGAGGATATCATCCGCAGCGTGCTGACGCGGCCGCGCGACGCAGCCTCCACCGCCGGCGACGTCGCCGACATGCGCCGGGCGATTGCGCTGGAAAAGGGCGAAGACGACATCTGGGACCTCAAGCTCGCCGCCGGCGGGCTCGTTGATATCGATTTCGTCGCCCAGTATTTGCAGCTCGTTCATGCCTCGGAAAAACCTGAAATCCTCAGCGTCTCAACGCTGCAGGTGCTCGACAACGCCGCGCGCCTTGGCGTGCTGCCGCAGTCCGACGCCGAGATTTTGCGCTCAGCAGCGCGGCTCTATCACGACCTGACGCAGATCCTCAGGCTTTGCGTCACCGGCAAGTTCAATCCGGAGACGTCAGGCGAGAACCTGCTGCACGTCATGGCGCGCGCCGGCGACACCCTGATTTCTCGACGCTGGAAGCAAGGGTGCGCGAGACGCAAGGCGAGGTGCGGCGGGTGTTCCAGGCGCTGGTGGGCGGCGGTTCTTCCGCCTGAAGTGCTCCAGGCTCCTCCCGGATCAGGACGATCGGAACTCCTATGGCCGCATTGGATTGTTGCGGGAACAGGAGACTGGGATGCATACTGAAATCGACATCTTCGACAGGCCCATTGAGCGTATCGGGAAGATGTGCGAGCTCATGGGTCTCGGCGCCGATTTCGACCGCAAGCTGCCGGCACTCGAAACCTATCTTGAAGGGCTCGTGGCCGAAGGGGAAACCAGCGAGGAACGGCTGACCGTGAGCGGCCTGACCTTCGTCAAGCAGGCACGATAGAGCAAGCACGTGCGATAAGGGATCGCGTGAAGTACCGGTCAGACGGCGTCAGGAAATTTCGTCTGGAAGCTTCCAGACCGGATCCGGCGCGCAACGCTCTTCCCTGATTTCTTGTACGTGATAGCCGGCGGGCAGAACCTGTCCGCCTGCTTCGTCGGCAACGGGAATATCGGAAATCAGGCCGGAGTTGAGAGCTTGCTTCCAGACCGCCGCTTCGGTCGGCAGGCCCGGGCCGATCTGCCTGTCGTTATCGAAAAGCGCGTAAGGCACGAAGCTCTCCCAAATTAAAACCCCGCCAGCTATCGCAATAACTGACGGGGCTTTTGAGCTGATATTTCCGGTGGATTTCTCCTTTCCTGAATTACCCGCTCATCCCTTTAACGTGAGGCTGCCGGTTTCGTTCCGAATATCGAGAAGATTTCGGTGCGCTTTGAAAGCCCGTCTTAAAAGCGCGGAACTATTGCCATTTTTTCCTGTTCTGACACCTGCGCAACTCAACCGGAATGGATGGTCCATGCGTAAACTACTTTTGGGAATGGCGCTTACAATGCCAATCGCCTTGCTTTCTCCAGCAACCGCGCTGCCTTTGGCTCATCCATTGCTGCACGATGCCCGGATCAACGCCGATCTGATCGAAGTAAAGGGCGGACGCGGCCACGGGCATGGTTGGGGCCGTGGCCACGGCTATCGGCCGTTTGGTTGGAGCCGCGGCCGCAAGGTCGGCTGGCGGGGCCGTGGCTGCCCGCCCGGTCACTGGAAGAAGGGTTGGTGCTGAGATTGAAACCGGCTGCCGTCACGTACAAGCCGCACGGCTCGACCATTACAACGCCCGTGCCGCGTTGCCCTTGAACAGGATTGGGCCGGTCGGTCGTCCGATGGGTGAGCCGCCTTCCGGCTCCAGCGTGATCTCGAACAGTTGATCTTGCACGGTTTCCGGCAACGACTCCAGGTCAAGCTGCAGCGTGCGCGACTGACCGGTGACGCCGATCGATTTCGGGCCAATCGCGCGATCCCACAAGGTCCAAACCTGCAGCGTGCGGCCGGCAGGCACCTCGATCGGTCGTAGCGGTATCAGCTCGACCCGGCCGTTCGAAAATGCGTTGACGATGGCCCCGGCCTCTTTCGTCGTGTCGTTCACCAGCACGGCGACGTAAACCGGCTTGCGCTGGGCGAGTGCGATCATGTCGTGACGAAGCTGGCGCGATGTCGCCAACGCACCGATCATGATCGTCGCAAAAACAGCGCGGCCAAGGCGCCGCCGATACCGAGACCGCGCCAGAACCGGATGTTGTCCCACAGCGTGGCGCCACGCAGCGCGGCGCGTGCGGAGGGCAGGGCGTCGATCGGCGCGATCTTGGTTGCATCCGCGATGCGCTGCCAAAGTGCCGGGCCCGGTGGGGTTTCCTCGGCCGTGAGATCGAGGTCCGCAAGCCGTTCCCGCCACGCGCTGACAGCCTGAGCAAACGATTGGTCGGTTGCGATGCGCTGTTCGGCGGCGGCGTGCTCCGCACCGTCCAGGAGGCCCATCACGTAATCGGCGGCCATGGCGTTATCGGCGTCGTGCGGGTTCATCCCATGCACTCCTGCAACGCAAAGAGGCTGCGCCGTACCCAGCTCTTGACCGTGCCGAGCGGAACCTTGAGCCGTCCCGCCAATTCGCCGTGGCTCATGCCGTGAACATAGGCGAGCACCACGACGTCGCGGCGGGGGCGGTCGATCTGCTCGAGGCACCGGCGCAGCGCGCTGCTCTCCGGCATCCGCGACAAGGTGGCCTCGCAGTCGACATCCTGGACGTTTTCATCTGACGTATCATAGCGATGCTCATCGCGATGGATGCTCAGGGCGCGGTTGCGCACCACCGCATAGAGCCAGCCGCGCGCGCTGCCGCGGCGCGGATCGAAGCGGCCGCGCCGCGCCAGATCCGGATAAAGGCGTCGTGCACCGCCTCTTCCGCAAGGTCCTGCCGGAACAGGATGCGGCGCGCGATGCCGACCATGCGCGGCGCCTCGCTGTCGTAGATCACGCGCAATGCGGTGCGGTCGCCGGCCGCGCAACGCGCCAAGGCCGCGGCAAGCTGCGCCTCGCGCTCCTGATCGCGCAAGTCGGGAGCCTGCTGGCTGGCGGCGATGGTCCCATTTCCGGTCATGTCTATGCCCTTGCATAGTAGTTCTACCTTGAGATGCGGCATTTGGATGCATCTGCCGAAAATTATTTTCAGTGTGCTGCATCCGTTGCGCCGCGCCGCCGGTACCCGCTGTGTTGGTCCCGAGAGGATCAAGGAACACAGGGAGCTTTACGATGAATTTTCGCTCAATTTTCGCCGCTTCGGCCGCACTGTTGCTGTCATCCGCAGCCGCCAATGCCGCGCAGGTCGCAGCCCTGATCGGCGGCGACACAATTGCAATGGTCGATACCGCGCAGAAGAAGGCGACCGCTTCGGTCAAGGTCACCGGCATTTCCGGCGCGCTGGTCGGCATCGACGTCCGTCCGGCCGACGGCATGCTCTATGGATTGGTCGATGATGGCACCATTGTGACTATCGCGATGGACGGCAAGGCCGCCATGAAGTCGAAGCTCGACACCATGCTTGCCAAAGGCGTGGCCGCGACGGTGGATTTCAATCCGGTGGCGGACCGCCTGCGCGTGATGGGCGCGGACGGGATGAACCTGCGGGCGAACGTCGATGACGGCAAGGTGACCAAGGACGGCGACCACAAGTTTGCCGACGGCGACATGCACAAGGGCGAAAAGCCGAACATCGTCGCCGGCGCCTATACCAATTCGGTGAAGGGCGCAAAGGAGACGGCGCTGTTCAACATCGATGGCACCATCAGCGGATTGATCAAGCAGGCGCCGCCGAATGACGGCGTGCTTGGCGCGATCGGCAAACTCGGCATCAAGGCGGATGGCGTCGCATTCGACATCTGGTCCGATGGCGCCGGCAAGAACGAGGCCTGGCTGATGGCGGGTGGCACGCTCTACAGCATCGACCTCGCTACCGGAAAGGCGACCGAAGCTGCAAAGATCACCGGCGTCAGCGGCACGGTCAAGGACATCGCCATTATGGGAATGTAGCCGACCGCTGCAATCTCCGGACGGCTGGATCCCGCCGGTTGCTCGCGCGACCGGCAGAATCTGCGGTGAATTCGGGCTCAATCCGGTGCCTACGCCTTCTTCAGCGGCGCGAGAACAGACGGGGCACCAGCATCGCCACCCGTTCGCGATAGCGCCGGTATTCATCGCCGAACATCGCCACCAGATCGCGCTCTTCGAGATAGATGCCGACGAAGATGTAGGCCGTCGTCACCGCAGCGAACAGCAAATGACCGAGCGTCATCGTCGGCGTCGACCAGAAGGCAATGATGAAGCCGAGATAGATCGGGTGCCGGATCAGGCGATACAGGCCCGGCGTCTTGAACTTGACGGGTTCAGCCACGCGGCCGGCGAAATGCGCGACCACTTGCGTCAATCCGAACAGCTCGAAATGGCTGATCAGGAATGTGCTGTAGAGCACGATGAGCCAGCCCAGGAAGCCGCCCGCGGTCACGACGCCGGCAACAACGGGATTTTCGATGTTCCAGACTACCGTCGGCATCGGCTGCCATTGCCAGAACAGCAGTATCAGCGTCAGGCTTGCCAGCAGCACATAGGTCGAGCGTTCGATCGCAGGCGACGCGAAGCGCGTGAACAGCTTCTTGAAGCCTTGCCGCGCCATGCCGCTGTGCTGCACGGCGAAGATCGACATCAGCACCAGGTTGATCAGCAAGGCCGTCGTCAGCGAGGACGTCGAACCGGCATCGACTGTCTTGGGCACGGCATATCCGGAGACGAAGCCTACCGCGTAGAGAAACGTGCCGAAGAAAATCAGGTAGGCGAGGCCGCCGTAGCAGAGCGTGAGCAACCTCGTTGCAAGAGAGGCGATGGCGGAGGCGCCGCATTCGGTCCGGTTTGCATTGTAATCGACATCTTAAATCTCCTTGGTTTGCAACGTTGATATTGGGCAACGGCTTTGATCAGGACCGCTTGAGGCGTTTCCGCTTGCGCAGCCGCTCAGCTCTTTCGAGGGCGTCATCGATCGGGCCGCGATAGATGCGCTTATTGTGCAGCTCGCGATCTCCAGCCCGGTGCGCCGCGAGCCACGCGGCTTGCCGTTCGCGGTAGGCGATGGCGGCGGCCATCCAGCCGTTGAGAACGCGCTTCAGGCGCGCGGGCAGGACGAGAGGGCTGGCGACAGGGCTTGCGGGTCGGATGCCGCCCTTGTGCGGCAACAAGCCTTTTGGCGAAACATTGGAGTTGGTGGGATTGAGCAACAGACCGATCATGGTCATCTCCTCCGATTGAACGATGATTGGTCCGTCGTTAGATTGAGATGACCGTTCCAGCTTGGCGAAATTCTTGAGAAGACCTTTGTTTTTCCTCCGGAAGCGACTGTTTTTGCTTCGTTTGTAGCGTGAACCGCCTGGCAGGGCGGGCCTCGTGTCGGATCAGCAGAAGTGGTATTAAAGTACCGATTTGCCGAGTTCGAGATCGACCTCAGCCAGCAGGAACTGCGCCGGCTTGGGGAAGCGGTACATATTGAGCCCCAGGTATTCGATCTCATCGTTCACCTCGTGCGTAACCGTGACCGGATTGTCAGCAAGGATGAGCTGATCGAGAGGATCTGGAACGGCCGGATCATCTCCGAGGCGGCACTCTCCAGCCGCATCAATGGCGCCCGGCGCGCGCTTGGCGACAACGGAAACGAGCAGGCCCTCATTCGGACCTTGCACAAGCGTGGCTTCCGCTTCGTCGGCGATGTTCAGGCCATCGACGCGCCGCAAGCGGATGCGGAGGCCGCTCGACTTGTTCCCGACGCGCCGGGCAGCGTTCCAGACCGCGTCTCGGTTTCTGCCGAAGTGTCCCGCCTCGACGATGTCGTTTCGGAATCCGTAAAGGCGGAGGCCGTCACGCGACCGTCCATCGCCGTGATGCCGTTTGGAAACATGTCTGATGATCCCGAGAACGACTATTTCAGCTATGGGTTGACGGAGGACATTATTCGCCTTCTCGCCCGTAACCGGTGGCTTTCGGTCATCTCTCGACACTCGACTATTGCGTTCCAGGGACGAGTGGTGGATGCACGCGAAATCGGTGAATTGCTGGGCGTCAGGTATGTGATGGTCGGCAGCGTTCGCAAGAGCCGCGATGCGGTGCGGATAACGGCGGAGCTCGTCCGCGCGGCGGATGGAAAGCAATTGTGGGCCGATAAATACGACCTGCAGCTGGAGTATATCTTCGATATCCAGGAGGAGATGGCACGGCAGATCGCCGCAACGATCGAGCCCGAGTTGTCCAAGGTCGAGCAGCAGCTCGCCGCCCGCAAGGCACCCGAAAGCCTGGACGCCTGGGATTGTTATCAACGCGGCCTATGGAATCTTTGGCGCTTCACCACGCCGGGATCTCGACTTGGCCGAAACCTATTTTCAGCGGGCGATTGCGGCCGATCCGAGTTTTGCGCGCGGCCATGGCGCGCTCAGCTATGTCAATCTGCAACGCGCGTTCATTGACGAACCGAAAGATCGCGCGGCGCGGCTGGAAACCGCGTTGCGCCAGGGGCGCCATGCGGTGGCGCTCGACGAGCTCGATTGTTTCTGCCACTGCGCGCTAGGACGCGCTTTGTGCCTGACCCGTCAGAACGACGAGGCGCTGGCAGCGCTCGACGTAGCCCTCGAGCTCAATCCAAGCTTTGCGCAAGCCTATTTCGCCCAAGGGTTCAATCTGCTCTGGTATGGGCGAGAGATTGAAGCAGAAACGCTGCTCGATCGAGCGATTATGCTCAGTCCGCGCGACAGCCATATCTCTGCTTTCCACCATGTTCGCTCCTGGACGCACTTCTCCCTTGGCGAGTATGACATAGCGGTCGAATTCGCGAGGCGGGCGACACGGCAGCCCAATGCTACCTACCAGGCTTTTGCGTCACTTGCGGCGTCGCTCGGCCTTCTCGGGGATCGGGCGCAGGCGGAAACGGTGGCCGCGGAACTGCTGCAACGCAAGCCAAACTACAACATTGAAACGGCGCGACAGGAGTTCTTCTTCTGCAATGATGTGGGCTTCATCAATCGGTTCACCGAAGGATTGCGTGTAGCCGGCATAAACGCGTAGCTGAAACCAAGCCTCGTGATCACGGCTGTGGACCGGACAAGTTCATTTCGCGCTCGGCCCGGAAAACATTGCTGTGCAGGTTTGCTATCCATTGCCGTCCACTTGAGGTGACATTGAGATAGCGTATTGCCGTCTGAATTTGCGGCGCGACGTTGTTCCAGTAGAACTGCGGATATTTGTAAACGACGTCTGCCGGCGTCTCGTAGCCGAGCGTTTTGTTCATGCCGATTTCCTCGAACTCATAGAACAGGGCGTTCGCTTTTTTCAGGTAGTTGGGATCGCCGAGTTGCCCGATGAGGTCGGCAGCGCGCAGCAACAGGCCTTCTTCTTCGATCAGTTCGTCGTTTGACGGTGAATCAACATAGGGAAACCGCGTATACTCGATGGCCTTGGCAATCCGGCTGGCGTCGACTTCTTCGGTGGTGTCGAGGCGCTCGAAGACGAACAGTTTTGATCGGTCGACATGGTAGGCTGCCAGCGCAGCATCGGAAGAGCCTCGCGGCAGGCGAATGGTCCGGCCGCTGAGATCAGCGACATAGGAATCCCCGTCGTCTCCCTGAACAATTCCGCGAACAAATCCGATGTCGTGGCTGAGGCACGCCAGGACGAAATTGGCGTAATCGTCTGGCGTCGTATGCCGCAGCATCGCCCGACCCATGAGGATGTCGTGGCCGGCAAGGGTCACGAGCATTGTGTGTTCGATGTTGTGATACAGGGCGTCGCTGTTGCCGATGCATTCCAGCGTGAGCCTGGCTGCATAGGGGAGAAATTCAGCCAGCCGGGCCTGGGAGGAACCAAACCTGCTCTTGGTATCCGAAGCCAGAAACGACCCCAAAGCTTGCGCTACCAGTTCCGGGATTGTGATCATGAGGCCTCCCAACTCGGTTGTGCGATGCCACCGGCATTCATGTATCGGCGTCGCACGATAGCACGTCGTTGAGGTAGACCGGATATCGCTCACGCCGCGCAAGTGGGCGCAACGCAGATTTGATGGTTGGTCAGCTGCCGTGACGTATTTTGGCACGACGCCCGCAACGGCCGGGCACAGTCACCACGCCAAAATCAAGAGTATCTGCAGATTATCTGAATGCCGGCTCTAAGCGCCGAAAGCCCGTTCAAGCCATATTGGCCGGCATGGATCGACGAGAATTCATTGCGTTTCTGGGGGCGGCGATGGCGTGGCCGGCCGCCGCAATCGCTCAGGATTCGACAAGAGTTTATCGTATTTTTTGGGTATCCACCGACTCCCAGCCCGACCCGTTCCTGGCCGGGTTTCGGGAGGGATTGCGGGCGCGGGGCTACGTCGAGGGAAAGAACGTTACCTTTGAGCTGCACTATGCGCCCGGCAATCCGCAGGCGCTTCGCGAGGTCGTATCCGAACTGAGACGAGGGAACATCGACCTGGCCGTGTCGAGCGGCCCGGCGACGCGCGCGATGACGGCGGTAACGGACGTTCCGGTCCTGTTTGCGTTGAGCGGCGACCCGGTGGAGTTGGGCCTCGTCAGGAGCCTCGGAGAGCCGGGCGGCAATTTCACGGGCTCGACCTTCCTTTCACTTGAGCTGGCGGGCAAGAGGGTTGAGCTATTGAAGGAAGCCGTGCCGACTGTGCGCAGGCTTGCAGTGTTTTCAAATACCCTTCATCCAGGAGAACAATCGGAGTGGCGCGCGACCAGGGAAGCCGCCAAGGCGCTGGGCATCGAAACCGTCTACGTTCCCTTTGCCGGTAAAAACGAACTGGACAATGGACTGGCGGCGGCGGGAGACGCGCGTGCGGACGCGTTGCTCGTCTTTCCGGACGTCCTCACGCTGGTCCACCGGGACAAGATTGCCCGGTTCGCCATCGCGCATCGGCTGCCTTCGATGTTCGGCTGGAGCGAATATTGCGACGCCGGCGGACTTCTGAGTTATGGCGCGAACCAGCGCGCGACCTATTTCTGGCTTGCGACCTATGCCGATCGGATCCTGCGTGGCGAAAAGCCCGCCATCCTCCCTGTCGTGCAGCCCACCAGGTTCGAGCTGGCGGTGAATCTCGGCACGGCCAGGCTGCTCGGCATTGACCTGGACCAATCATCCATCCTGTTTCGCGCCAATAAGGTGATCGAATGAGGCCGCTTCGTCTCGTACCGGCGCGGAACGCCTCTGACCGGACGCCCGTCCAGTGACCCGTCCGCGCGGCTCATTGTTCTTCAAGTACTTCATCACCCTGTTTGTCGCAGTGGTGGTGCCTCTCATCCTCGGCGCCGCAAGCGAAGCGTGGTTCGCCTTTCGCGACCATCGCCTCCATCTCAATGAATTGCTTCAGGTCGAGGCCCGTTCCGCGGCCGACCGGATACAAGCTTTTACCGATGGAATTCGCGATCAACTCGGCTGGGTCGTGCAATTCCCCTGGACGCAGGGCGAGGAGGACCGGCGAAGGATCGACGGGCAGCGCCTGTTGCAGCAGGTGCCGGCGATTGTTTCGCTCTCGTTGGTCGATCCCACCGGCATCGAACGTGTTTTCGTATCGAGGTTGAGTCTGAATCGGACCGGTCGAGGGGTGGATATGTCGGCGGACCCCGCGGTTGTGGGCGCGCGGGCCAACCGGGTCTGGTATGGCCCCGTGCAATATCAGCGCGATTCTGAGCCTTACATGCGGATCGCGGTTGCGGGAAACCGCGCGGCCGCCGGCATAGTCGTTGCCGACATCAATCTGAAGCTGATCTGGGATATCATCGCGGCGATCAAGATCGGCGACACCGGCCACGCGCTCGTCGTCGACGATTCCGGACGCCTGATTGCCCACCCGGACATCAGCCTGGTCCTGCGCAGCGGTGCCGGGTCCGGCGACTTCAGCCGGCTCAAGTCTGTCGTCGGCGCCGCGAACGGATCGGCGGTCGCCACGACCGGGGATGACGGCAAGCCCGTCGTCGCGCTGTCGGTGCAAGCCGCCAATGTGGGGTGGACGGTGATTGCCCAACAGCCGGTCCTGGAAGCGTTTGAATCGATCCGTGCCGCGCTGTGGCGTTCCCTGATGCTCATCGTCATCGGAATCGTTTTCGCGCTTGTCCTGGCCTATTGGCGAGCGTGCCGAATGTGGGGACCGATCCGGCAACTGGAGGATGGCGTTGAACGGATCGGGATGGGACAGCTCGACCATCGCATCGCGATCCACAGCCGCGACGAACTGGAGCAGTTGGCCGTCCGATTCAACCAGATGGCGGAGGAACTCGCGGCTTCGCAGCAGAAGTCCGAGCGCATCAATCGTCTGAAGCAATTCCTTGCGCCTCAAGTGGCTGAATTGGTCGAACACTCCGACCAGAGGCTGCTGGACGGACAGCGACGCGAGGTGGTCGCGATTTTTGGCGATCTGCGCGGCTTCACCGCGTTTTCCGCGCGCCGAGCCCGATGTCATTATCGCCGTGCTGAGGGAATATTATGAAGCGATCGGCACGGTTACGGCCCGCCACGCTGCCACCTTGATCCGCTTCGCCGGTGACGGCGTGATGGTCCTCGTCAACGCGCCGGTCGCGTGCGAAAACCCGGCGCAGCGCGGTATCCGGCTTGCGATCGACATGCAGGCTGCGGTGCAATCGCTTGCCAATCACTGGAACGCCCGTGACTGCGCCATTGGCTTCGGCGTGGGTATCGCGATGGGACCTGCGACCGTCGGAACGCTCGGCTGGCACGGACGCCTCGACTACACAGCCATCGGAAACGTCGTCAATCTGGCATCGCGGCTATGCGATTTGGCGGACGACGCGCAGATACTGGTGGATCCGGTTGTCACCGGGCATGTCAAGGATAGCATCGCCCTTGCATCCATTGGGGAGCGGGCCATCAAGGGCTACGATCGTGCCCTGGAGGTTTTTGCGGTGGTTCGCTGTCCGCCTGTTGACGTTCGACCCGTTGAAGCACGACAAGTCGGCAGCTTTGCTCGTCGCGATGACCTGATAAGTTGGAAAATGAGGTGATATGGGAACCGAATTGCTCCTGAAATCGAGCCCTCAGGGCGCCGCTTTTGACGTATTGATGGCCGCCGGTCCGTGCTATTTCTGGCCACCGGGCGACCGCGTTTGCCACCAAACTTCCTGGGACCATCCCTTTGATCGACAAGCTTGAACTGCTGCTGGCGCTCGCAAAGGAGCGGCATTTCGGACGGGCTGCGGAGGCCTGCGGCGTCACCCAGCCGACGATGTCGACCAGCCTCAAGCAGCTCGAGGAAATTCTCGGCGTCATGCTGGTGCAGCGCGGTTCCCGCTTTCAGGGCTTCACGCCGGAGGGCGAACGCACGCTCGACTGGGCGCGGCGCATCGTCGGCGACGCCCGCGCGATGCGGCAGGAGATCAACAGCCTCAAGGACAAGCTCTCCGGCGAGATCCGGATCGCCGCGATTCCCACCGTGCTCGGCATGGTGGCGCAGCTCACGACGCCGTTCCGCGCCCGCTATCCCGACGTGCGCTTTCGTATCCAGTCCTGCACGTCGGCCGACGTGCTGGGCTTGTTGGAAAATCTCGAGGTCGATGCCGGGCTGACCTATATCGAGAACGAGCCAATCGGCAAGGTGCGCACCATTCCGCTCTACAACGAGAGCTATCGCCTGCTGACGTCGCCCGATGCCATGTTCGGTGATCGCAAGCAGGTGACCTGGCAGGAAGTAGGCCAGGTGCCGCTGTGCCTGCTGACGCCGGACATGCAGAACCGCCGCATCATCGATCGCGCGCTGGCGTCGGTCGGGGCCGAGGCCACGCCGACGCTGACCTCGAACTCGCTGGTGGTCCTCTATACGCATGTGAAGACCGGGCGATGGGCCAGCGTGATGCCGGCAAAGCTCGCGGAGACGCTGGGGTTGGCGGATACCATCCGCAGCATTCCGATCGTCGATCCCGTCGTCGACTACAGCGTCGGGCTGGTGATCCCGCAGCGCGACCCGATGACCCCTGATCGCGGCGCTGGTGCAGGTCGCCCGCGAAGTGGCGCCGACGCTGGAGTAGATCACCGCGCCTAATAGCTTGCCGGCATCAGCCGCAAACGCGGATAGAGCCGGTCGATGGCGGCCATGTCGGTGTGCATCTGCTCGATGATCCAGTCGCGGATTTCGCTGACGACCGGCCGGATCGACCGGTCATGCGGGTGCACCAGTTCGCAAAGCCGGCGGGTCGTAGTCAGCGTTTCCGAGGCCGGGACCAAAGCGCCGGTCAGTAGCCAATGGGCTGCGACCGTGAGCCAGCCGAGCGCAATGCCCTGGCCGAGCAGCGCCGCCTGCACCACCACCGCATAGTCGGAAAAACTCAGCGACTTGGCGGGCCCCGATCGTTTGGTGAGAAAGGCCGGATATTCTGTTGCCCAGTCGCCCGGCGTATCGGCGAGGCGGATGATGGTGTTGGCCTCGATCGATCCGTCTGCGCTGTCGGCGTCGCGATAGGCCGGGCTGCAGATCGGCAGCATGACTTCCTTCATGACCAGCGCGCCGTTCCGCGCGGGATCGTATCGGTCGCGAAACCGCATGCCGAGATCGACATTGTCGACCGGCCCGCGCAGCGGACCGGAAATAAGCTGGAAGCGGAGATCGACGGTCGGAAACTGGCGCTGCAGCTTGTCGATGCGGGGCATCAGCCAATGGGTGGTGAACGCCGAGGAGACCGAGAGCGTGACCGTCTCGGTGCCCTTGCGGCGGCGGTCGATCTCGATCAGGCCGCCTTCGATGCTGCGAAATCCATCCGACACGTGGCGATAGAGGATCTCGCCATCTTCCGTCAGGACGCGCGGCCGTTGGTGCGGTCGAACAAGCGAACGCCGAGATAGTCTTCGAACTGTCCGAGCATCCGGCTTACCGCGGGCTGGGTCACGTTCAGTTCGGCCGCCGCCGCCGTGAAGCTGCCATTGCGCGCCGCCGCGTCAAAGACGAACAGCGCGTGGCTCGAGGGCAGCTTCCGCCGGAGGTCGGGCATAATCTGATGTTATGCCGACGGTGAGAATTTGGCAATTGCCCCTGTCGGCCAACTCTGGTTGGCTTGCGCGATAGCCTGCCAGCACGGGCAAGGTTGGAAATCCGGCGCAGCGGGGACGGCCCTGGGAGCTGCCCTGAAGTGCCCGGTCTATAAGACGAGATCATGCCGGTTTCAACCGTCGCCTGCGATATCGCGGGTGACGTCGATGGCGCGCATCGGTGCACGCCCTCGGCAACGCAACGGGGTCGATCATTGGACCAGGGCGGAGAGAGCGTCGATATCAGGGCCGCGAGCAAGAACTATGGTGCGGTGCGCGCGCTTGATAACGTCACCCTGAACGTCGCGCCGCGCGAGTTCGTCTCCCTGCTCGGGCCGTCCGGGTCGGGCAAGACCACGCTGCTCGGCGTCCTCGGCGGCTTCATCCAGCCCTCGTCGGGCTCGATTTATTTCGGCGACCGCGACGTGACGTTCCTGCCGCCGCACAAGCGCGACATCGGCGTGGTGTTCCAGAACTACGCGCTGTTCCCGCACATGAGCGTCGGCGAGAACGTAGCCTTTCCGCTGCGCGCGCGACGGATTCCAAAGGCGGATTGGGCTGCGAGAGTGCGCACCGCACTCGCGATGGTCGGGCTGTCGGGCTACGAGGCGCGCGGCATTGCCCAACTCTCCGGCGGCCAGCGCCAGCGCGTGGCGCTGGCGCGCGCCATGATCTTCGAACCGCGCCTGATCCTGATGGACGAGCCGCTGTCGGCGCTCGACAAGCAATTGCGGGAAGCGATGCAGATCGAACTGCGCGAGTTGCACAAGCGGATCGGCGCCACGATCATCTACGTCACCCACGACCAGCGCGAGGCACTGACGATGAGTGACCGCGTGGCGATCCTCAGGGACGGGCGGCTGATCCAGATCGATCGCCCGGAGCGGTTGCACGATCATCCTGCCGATTCCTTCGTGGCGAGTTTCATAGGCGAGGCGAGCCTGTTGCCGGTCCGGCGCGTCGACGCCTGCAGCGTGGCGCTCGGGCCGGTTGTCCTGAAGAGCGCGCGCGCGATTCCACGTGGCGAGGCGCTGATGCTCGCGGTGCACAGCGAGAAGCTGCTGATTGCGGACGGCGTCGCCGATGCCGCACTCAACCGTTTGACCGGCAAGGTCACCGACATCGTCTATCAGGGCGAAAGCCTTCGCGTGTTCCTGCAACTGGCCGATGGCACCTGCCTGAGCCTGCGCCAGCCCAGCCATTACCAGGCCTCGCGCCTGTTACCTCCTGTCGGCGGCGAACTCACCGTCACCCTCCATCCTGAAGACACCATCGTCGTGCCCAAGGCGCAAGAAAAGGCGAACTAGAAGGCGCGCAAATGAGTGCCGATCATCAAACCCGAGTGCAACACCAGACCAACCAGAACAAGAGATGAAAATGTCCTATGATAGTTTCAAGGTTCTCACCTTCGACGTCGTCGGTACCTTGATCGATTTCGAAACCGGCGTGCTCGATGCGGTGCGCAAGATCTCCCGCCGAAAGGCAGCCGAGCTCAGCGACGATCAGATCTTTGCGTCCTACAAGCGCGGCCGCGACGCTCATCCGGAGCGGTCGAGCGAAGTGATGTTTCATGTCTACCGGTACCTCGCCAAGGAATTGGAACTGCCGGCCGACGATGCCGCGTGCGACGCCTTCCAGCTCGCCGTGCTGCGCTGGCAGCCGTTTTCGGATCTCGGTCGAGGCGCTGAAGCGCCTGCGCACCAAATTCCGGTTGGTCGCGATGACCAATGCGGATCGCGTCGCACTGTCCTGCTATGCCCACGCGCTCGACAATCCCTTCCACGATACCATCTGCGCCGACGACACCGGGGTTGCGAAACCCAATCCGGAGTTCTTCGCGTACAACAAGGGCCGGCAGTCGGCGTTCGGCTACAAGCAGTCCGAAATCCTGCACGTGGCGCAGAGCCAGCATCACGACATCGGTATCGCGCAAAAGCTTGGCTACAAGGTCTGCTGGATCGAGCGGCGCCAGGGCATGAAAGGTTTTGGCGGCACGCCCGAGGTGCCGGAGCTCACCAAACCCGATTTCCATTTCGCCACCATGAAGGCGTTCGCCGACGCCGCGGTCGGAAGCTGAGGCGGGCAGGGCGGCTGACATGGCAGAGGTCTGGACACCAATGGCACCGGCCGCCTCGCTCTGGGCGGATATGGCGGAGCCGTTGTCTGCCTTTCCGAAGCTTGCCGGCGAGGTAAGGGCCGACGTCGTCATCATCGGCGCGGGCTATACTGGGCTGTCGGCCGCACATCACATCGCGAAGAGCGGCCTTTCGCCGGTGGTACTCGAAGCCAATCATCCCGGCTGGGGCGCGAGCGGCCGCAATGGCGGCGTCATCACCGCGAAATTCCGGCTCTCGTTCCGCGACATCGACGCCGCTCATGGCCGCGCCATGGCCCGGCGCATGTACGAGATCGCCCATGAGTCCGTCGAGATGGTCGATGAGCTGGTGTCCGAATTCGGTATCGAGAGCGCGCGGCTGACGCGCAGCGGGCAGGTCAAGGCCGCGCACAATCAGGCGACGCTCAAGGCCGCAATCGACGAAGCCGAATGGATGAAGCGGGAGATGGGCGATACGGAAGTTCGTGTTCTCGATGCCCATCGGGTGCGCGAAGAAACGGGATCGCGGGGCTTTGTCGGCGGGGTGCTCAATCCCGGCTCCGGCGGCATCCATCCGCTGAACTACCTGCGTGGCCTCGCCAAAGGTGTTGCGCAGCGCGGTGTACCGATATTCCAGGAAAGCCCCGTGCTCGCGCTCCGTCGCGACGGCGATGGCGTTATCGCCGAGACGCCCGGCGGAAGCGTGCGCGCGCGTCAGGCGATCGTCGCCACCAACTCATTCTCCGACCTCACATCGGCGACGGTGCGGCTGCAGCGCACATTGGTGCCGTTCCGCAGCGCTCTCATTGCTACCGAAAAACTGTCGCCGAACCTCGCCGGCAGCCTGATGCCGACGGGGCGCACTTACACCGAGACCAAGCGCATGATGCGCTGGTTCCGCAAGGTTGACGACCGCGTCATCTTCGGTGGTCGGGGCGCCTTCGGCAAGCAGGATTCGGAAAGCGCGTTCGAGGCGCTGCGCAAGGCAATGGTCGGCATCTTTCCGGAGCTTGCGGATATTCCGCTCGCGTTCAAATGGTCAGGCCTCGTTGCGATGACGCTCGATTCTGTGCCGCATGTCGGCCGTCTCGATGATCGCACCCTTTATTCGGTCGGCTACAACGGCGCCGGCGTCGCGATGTCGAGCCTGATGGGCCGCTACCTCGCGGCTCTCGTGCACGGGGAGAAGGTCGATCTCGGCCTGCTCGATGCCGGCCGTCTCAAGACTATTCCATTCTATGCGTTCCGCGAACCGGCCGTCCGCATGGTGGCCGGCTGGTACCAGTTTCTGGATGCGGTCGGGCGGTAGGCATTGCCGGTCCGGCCATAACAAGAGGGGTTGAACATGATGACTGCATCTTTGTGCCGGCGCGCACTGCTCGGTGTTTCCCTTGCGGCGTTAGCGAGTCTTTCGGCCCGTGCCGACCAGATCACGTTCGTGTCCCAGGGCGGCGCCTACCAGAAGGCGCAGACCGTCGCGATCCTCGATCCCTCCGCCAAGAAACTTGGCATCACCATCAACCAGGACAGCATCCCCGACGCTTGGCCCGCTATCAAATCGCAGGTCGCCAGCGGCAAGCCGACCTGGGACGTGGTCGACGTGCCGACCGGATATTGCCTGCGCGGCGGCGAGCAGGGGCTGCTCGAAAAACTCGATTTCTCGAAATTGCCGAACGGTGCCGCGATGCCCGAGGCCTATCGTTCTCCCTATTCGGTGGCCTACGAGTTCTATTCGAGTGTGCTCGCCTACAGCCAGAAGAAATACACGGCGGAGGCGGCACCGAATAGCTGGGCCGATTTCTGGGACGTGAAGAAGTTCCCGGGCCGCCGCGCGCTGCGCAATCACCCGATCGCCACGCTGGAGGCGGCGCTGATGGCCGACGGCGTCGCGCCCGACAAGCTCTATCCGCTCGACGTCGACCGCGCCTTCAAGAAGCTCGAGGAGATCAAGCCCAACATCACCGTGTGGTGGACCTCGGGCGCGCAATCGGCGCAGCTCCTCAATGACGGGGAGGTCGACATGGTGATGGCCTGGAACGGCCGCGTCAGCGCGCTGACCAAGGAAGGCGCCAAGGTCGCCTATACCTACAATCAGGGCATCCTGCAGAGCACCTCGCTCTGCATCCTCAAGGATGCGCCCAATCTCGCCACCGCCGTGCGCTTCCTCAACGAGGCGGTCGATCCCGTCCACCAGGCCAATTTGCCGCTGCATATCGATTACGGCCCGGCCAACCCGAAGGCCTTCGATACCGGCGTCATCAAGCCGGAGCGTGTCGCGCAACTACCGAGCGCGCCCGAGAACGCGGCCAAGCAGGCGCTGATGTCCTACGCCTGGTGGTCGTCGCCGGCGGGCGAAGCTGCGGAGAAGCGCTGGGTCGGCTTCATGCAGAAATAGCCGCGCCATCGCAGGATCACAATGAGCAGCCCCGTGCAGGACCTCTCGGTACTCCACCAGCGCCGCGAACAGCGCCTGATGCTGGCGCTGGCGCTGCCGGCGCTGCTCGTGATCCTGCTGCTGGTCGTGCTGCCGGTCGGCTGGCTTGCCTGGCAGTCGGTCTATCACAACGGCTTTACGCTCGAGAACTACCGCCGGATCTGGAGCGAGGACATCTACTGGCGCAGCTTTGCGTTGACGTTTCAAATCAGCGTGCTGGTGACGGTGCTGGCGCTGCTGCTCGGCTATCCCATTGCCTACGCGGCGAGCATCGCGCCGAAAAGGTGGGGCATCATCATCCTGGCGCTGGTGGTGCTGCCGTTCTGGACCAGTGTGCTGGTCCGCGCCTATGCGTGGCTCGCGCTGTTGCAACGGACCGGGGTCATTAACCAGCTTTTGCGCCAGTTCGGCATAATCGACGAGCCGCTGGCGCTGGTCCACAATACCTTCGGCACCGTGGTTGCGACCCTGCACATCCTGCTGCCGTTCATGGTGCTGCCGCTCTACGCCACCATGCAGCAGATCCCTCGCGACCTGATGCAGGCCGGCGCCAGTCTCGGCGCCGGTCCCATGCTGACTTTCTGGCGGATATTTTTGCCGCTGTCGCTGCCCGGGGTGCTCGCGGGGTGCACGCTGGTCTTCGTGCTCACCCTCGGCTTCTACATCACGCCGGAATTGCTCGGGGGCGGCCGCACCATCATGATATCGATGCTGGTGAGCCGCAATGTCGAGCTCTACGACCAGTGGGGGCCGCCAGCGCCGTCGGCGTCGTGCTGCTGATCGCGGTCGGCGTCATCTTCTTCGCCGTCAGCCGCTTCATTCCGCTCGATCGCGTGTTGGGGCAGAAATGACGATGTCCCGCCCATTCCGCATTGCCCTGGTCGTGACCTGCGCGCTGGTGCTGCTCTATCTTATCCTGCCGATCCTGATCATCGCGCCGATGTCGTTCTCGGCCGCGCGTTTCCTGACCTTCCCGCCGCCGTCGCTGTCGCTGCGCTGGTACGAGGAATATGTCGGCAATCCGGCCTGGATGCAGGCGACCCGCGTGACGCTGACGGTTGCCGTGCTCACCGTCGTCATCGCGACCCCGCTCGGGGTGGCCGCGGCCTATGCGATCAGCCAGTCGAAATGGCGCATCATGCGGCTGATCCACATGACGCTGCTGCTGCCGCTGGTGGTGCCGATCATCATCACCGCGGTCGGCATCTTCTTCGTCTACGCCAAGTTAGGCCTGGCCGCGACCATGACCGGGCTCGTGCTGGCCAATGTCATGCTTGGCCTTCCTTACGTCGTCATCTCGGTTGCGGCGGGGCTGCAGAGTTTTGACGCCACGCAGGAGATGGTGGCGCGCAGCCTCGGCATGAACAGGCTGCGCAGCTTCTTCGTGGTGACGCTGCCGCAGATCAAGCCCAGCGTGATCGCAGGCGGCATCTTCGCCTTCATCTCGGCGATGGACGAGACCATCGTCGCGCTGTTCGTTTCCGGCGGCCAGTATCAGCCGCTGACCAAGCGGATGTTCACCGCGCTCCGCGACGAGATCGACCCGACGATCGCGGCCATCAGCACGCTGATGACCGTGGTTTCGTTCATGCTGGTGCTGGTTGCGACCAGCCGGTCAAAGAAGGGCGTGAGCGCCGAGTCAGGCGGCGGCCTGGTTCTTTGTCTCGCCTGAATGCGCCTCGCGCGGCAGCGTGATGCGCACCACGGTGCCGGTGCCGAGCTTCGAGCGCAGCCGCATCGTTCCGCCGTGCAGGCTGGTCAGCGAGCGCGCGATGGCAAGGCCGAGGCCCGAACCCTGATAGGTCTTGGTGAGCTGGCTCTCGACCTGCTCGAACGGATTGCCCAGCCGCCGCAGCGAGGCCGGTGCGATGCCGATGCCGGTATCGGCGATCATCAGCACGATCGAGTTGGGCAGCACGTGGCTCCGCACGGTGACCTTGCCGTCGTCGGGGGTGAACTTGACGGCATTGGACAAGAGGTTGACGAAGATCTGCTTGACCGCGCGGCGGTCGGCCGTCACGGAAATGGTGCTTTCGATATCGGCGTCCAGCGTCAAATGCTTGTCCTCGGCGCGCCCCGAGACCACGCGCACCGACTCCGCCAGCAGCTTCGACAGGTCGAGCTGCTCCATGTCGAGCTTCATGCGGCCGGCTTCGATCTTCGACATGTCGAGGATGTCGTTGATGACTTCGAGCAGGTATTTCCCGCTGGTGAGGATGTCGTGGCAGTACTCCTGATACTTGTCGGAGCCGAGCACGCCGAACATGCCGCTGCCCATGATCTCGGAGAAGCCGATGATGGCGTTCAGCGGCGTGCGCAGTTCGTGGCTCATGTTGGCGAGGAATTTGGATTTCGCCTGGTTGGCTTCCTCGGCTCGATTCTTTTCCTGCGAGTATTTTTCGGCAAGATCGGCCAGCTCCGCCTTCGAGCGCTTGAGGTCGAGCACGTTGGCGCGCATCCGCGCGTCGTTCTCGATCAGTTTCTGCTCGTGCTCCTTGATGCGGGTGATGTCGGTGCCGACCGAGACGTAGCCGCCGTCCTTGGTGCGGCGCTCGGAGATGTGCAGCCAGCTTCCGTCGTCGAGCTGCGCCTCGAAGGTGCGGGCTCCCGGCGCTTGCGCGCCGGTCTCCTGCAGGCGGGTGCGCACTTCCGGCATGCTGCCGACCTCGATCACGGTCTCGTAGGACGTGCCGGGCGTCACCGCCGTATCCGGCAGCTTGTGCAGGCGCTGGAAATGCGAGTTGCAGAGCACGAGGCGGTCTTCCGCGTCCCACAGCACGAAGGCTTCCGGAATGGTCTCGATCGCGTCGCGCAGCCGCAGGTCAGCCTCCACGGTCTTCTCGGCGAGGCTCTTCTGTTCGGTGATGTCGACCGCGATGCCGATCAGATGCAGGCCGCCGTCGGCCTGGGTGTGGCTGAGCTCGCAGCGCACCCGCAGCCAGATCCAGTGGCCGCCGGTGTGCTGCATGCGGAAGCTCTGGTCGATGTGGTCGATCTTGCCGGCGATCATCTGGTCGGCGATCGCGAACAGGTCGATGTCGTCGGATTTCACCAGCGCGTTGACTTCGCCGAAGGTGAGGAGGTCGTTGCGGAGTCGAGCCCGAGCATCGTGAACATCGATGCCGACCAGAAGATCCTGCCGCGGGAGAGGTCCCAGTCCCACAATCCGCAGCGGCCGCGGTTGAGCGCGGTGTCGATCCGGCCGCGCACGGCGTCGTTGATGAGATCGCCTTCGCGGGCGCGGGTCGACTGCCAGTGGAAGGCGAAGCCGAGGATCAGCACGACGAAGCCCGTGGTGGCCGAGAGCGTCACCGACAATGCGGCATCCGAACCCCACAGCGGCTCGTTCTTTTCCTGGATAACGATGACCTGGCCGGGCAGCGATTTGACCAGCCGCGAGATCGCCATGGCGCCATTGCCGTTCGGAAGCGTCATGTCATTGATGACGCCCTGCTGGGCGGGGGCGGCGAGCAGTTGCGCCGTACTGATAATGTCGAGGATGCGATCGTTGTCGCCAAGGCTGCCCTCGCCCGGCACGCGGGCCAGAATCCGGTGATCGCTGCCGGTGATGATGACATGGCGGCCGCTGGCCACGCCCCAGGCCGGAATCAGGTCGGGCAGCAGGCCCTGCAACCGCTCGATATTCGCGGCGCGGTCCTGCCGCACCAAGGCGAGCCGATCGAGCCGTTCGGCCAGGAGATCGCTGAGGGCGGAGATATCGCGCTTCATGGCGGCGCGCTTTTGCCGGCTCTGGTCGATCACCTGCACGAAGGCGCCGAGGCAGATGGTGATCAGGAAGGCAATGATGAGCGTCGGCACGGCGCGACGAAGCGCCGGCTCTGCAGTGAGCAGCCGGTGATAGGCAGGTTTCGCGATCGATTGCGCCAATCCCTTGATCGAATCGGATTGGACAAACGCGTTCGCTGCATGCGCGCGCGCCATGCTTTAGACCCCCGCCGAAGGCTCTTTTGCACATTGTCCGGAAGCACCCCGTTGCTTCCGAATCATACCGATTTGAATCCAGATTTTCCGGGCTGTCGAGAGTCAACGATTCGTTAATTCGAAATAAATCTTGTCCAACGCGAAATGGGGCGCCGCCAAGGCGAGTCCGAAACGGGAACGACACCGCAAAACTACGCACGCGACGGTTCGGCGTGGCTGACCACGCGCTTGATCGAAGGAAATGCGCGGCGCAGCGCGCGCTCGATCTCGTCGACGCTCTCGTGCACCTTGATGACGCTCATCGACGGCGCGGCGCGGCAATGGAAGTTGACGACTTCGCCGGCATCGGTGTCGCGCACCCGCACATTGTGGATGTCATGGATCGCGCCGTTACCGGCAAAGCGCGCGAGCGCAGCCTTGATGGTCTCGACGCGTTCGGGCGCGGCGTCGGTGCCGTGCGGCAATTCCGGCTCGAGCGGCTCGATATGGGTATCGACCTCGACACCTTCGCCGAAATCCTCGCGGATGTTGCGCTCCAGCACGCGGGTAACCTCATGGGCCGCCGCAAGCTCCATGTCACCGTCGACCTCGAGGTCGATGCCGACGATCAGCTTCTCGCCGAGATCGTGCACGGTGACATGGTGGACGGCGAGGCCGGAATTGCGTGCGATCACCATGATGCGCTCGCGCACGCTCTCATTGTCGCGGGCGACCGGCACCGCGGTGAAGGTGAGGTCGGCGTCGCCGAGCGCCTCGGTGACCGCTGCCTGCGCGGTCTTCTTGATGGCTTCGACGCGATCGATCGGGTAGGTGCGCGGCACCTTGGCGATGGCGTCGATGAAATGCGTCGGCCCGACCATGCGAACCCGCAGGCGCTCGACGCCGACCACGCCTGAAACCGACCGGATCGCGGCGATGGCCTTTTCCCAAGCGCCCGCCGGCGCGCGGTCGAGCAGCGTTTCGATGGTGGAACGCCCGAGCCGCAGGCCGAGGATCGAGATCATCACGGCAACCGCGATGGCGGCGGCCGAGTCCCCCAGGCATAGCCGAGGCCGGTCAGCACGAGCCCGATGATGACGGCGATGGAGCCGAGCACGTCGGAGGCGAAATGCAGCGCGTCGGCCGCCAGCGCCTGGCTTCGGGTCTGGCGCGCCGTGCGATGCAGCGCCCGCGCGCGCCAGAAATTCACCGCGATATCGATCACCAGCACCACGAAGGAATCGCCGATATCGTCGGCGGCGGCGCCCCTCGCGCAGGCGGCTCCAGGATCTCGACCAGGATGCCGCCGGCCAGCACGTAGAGCAGCGCGATGACAAACAGCGCCGACAGGCTCTCGAACTTGCCGTGGCCATAATGATGTTCCTCATCGGCCGGTTGGTCGGACACCCGAACCACCAGCCAGGTGATGACGGTGGCGACCACGTCGACCGCGGAGTGCAGAGCCTCCGAGATCAGCGCCAGAGAGCCGATCGCAATGCCGACCGCGAATTTCGCCGCAGCCATGCCGGCGCTGGCGAAGATCGAGATCGCCGCGACATTGGTTTTGAGGGTGGGGGAATGACTCATGGGCGGCGGTTTAGCAGGGCGTTGTTCAACATTAAAGGCGACGGGGGAGGGCGCAATTGCCAATCACTTGCAGGAGCGAGTTGTTGCGAATTGTTCTGAGTTAAGATTCTCCGCGTCGTCCCTGCCTAGTGCGCAATTGCGCACGGGTGCAGGGACCCATAGCCACCGATGCCTGTTGTGGATGAAGCTGTAGCTGTAGCGTCGCGCAACATAGACATTCGTGGTTATGGGTCCCGGCTCGCGCTTCCGCCTTCGCTCTACGGCGGACAAGTCGCTTGGCCGGGACGACGTGGATAGATACGTCTCCGCATTCTCGCGGCGCGACGCACCCGAGGTTTGCAAATTCATTCGCCCATCGAGAAGAGGGCGCAGGGAATGCCGGGTGCTTGCTGCACCCGCGGTCTCATGTGCAAATAGTGCGAAGAGTACGCACACGAGCATACAGGTACAGCTGGAAGCACTCCGGCATTCCCTGCGCAATGGTTTGACGGCTTATACCGCGCTCTCCCTGGAGACGAATTCCTTTTGCCTCCATCGCCGGCGGATTGAACGATTGTCGAAACCCGGTTGGGTCGAGTTTCCTCCGCCAGCTTGACACCAGCAACGGGTGCCAGGACCACACGGCTTTGCCGTACGCAGCCTCGCCAGTCGTCCGCACATCGTGCTCGCTCACGGACCAAGGCCCGCCCTGCGAACACGACCACGCGCCCGACGCTGCCGCGTCCACCGCGTCCCGCCCCAACGTTCGTGACGATGGCCAACGCCCCTCTACCGGGACGGGATGGCGCGAGTTGTAGGGGTGATTTGGGTCTGCCGCGAAGAAGTATATTTTTTCAATCGAGACTGGACGGGGCAAATCACGTTGAAGCCGTTACAGAAAATTTTGCGCGCACCGGCTATTTGCTCGTTCGTGCAGATTAAAGAGCGGTACGCGGTTCCAGTCTCCTCGCTGATAATAACGAGGGTGAGTCTCTGCGATGCGAGGGCTGGCGCCACATCCAAGGCACTTACTGGCGAATGCATTGTAACGATTGACCCAACTCGAACTTGACAGGCTTCCTTACCAATCTGCGCGGTCGATCTCAAAGATTTTCATCCGCCGATGTGAGCCGGTTCACATCGGCGCCGCACGGTTGGTCCCAGCGTCAACTGGGGCACCCCAATGTGGGAGAGAAAAATGCGTACCCTCTTTCTTGCCCTCGCGACGTCTGCCACCATCTTCGCAACCAGCGTCGCCCCGGTCGTAGCTAGCGAGTACCGGTATTGCCTGCAAGGCGACGACTATGCTGGCGCGGGCGATTGTGGATTCACTAGCTACCAGCAATGTCAGGCCTCCGCATCGGGCCGCACGGCCTACTGCGGGGTCAATCCTTATCTTGCGAACGCCGCGATCCTGACAATTCCTGCCAGGCCGCGTCGTCGGTGACGCCGCGTGCCTCACGAGCAAATCAGATGGCTTGGTCCGGGGATAAATTTCCGCCGAGGCATTAGCTATGCCGGCGGCCTGGTCGCAATTGAGTCATCTATTTCGCCCTGGCAAAAGCCGGCCTTGCTCTCGCCTCTCTTCATCCCAGTGCAACGCCAATTTGGCCACCGACGGGCGTCGCGCTGGCGGCGGTGCTGTTGTGGGGATATCGGACTTGGCCCGCAATTTTCGCGGCGGCGGTGATCGCCAATGTGATGACCGCCGGCTCGGTTGCCACCGCAATTGCGATTGCGACCGGCAACTCTCTTGAAGCGGTTGTTGGCGCTTACCTGATCAATCGATGGTCGAGCGGATGTAATACGTTTTCGACGCCAAATTCTGTCGCGAAGTTTGCTCTGATTTGTTTCGTGATCGCGACACCGATCAGCGCCAGCATTGGACTGACCAGCCTGGCAACCGCCGGGTACATCGAACGGACGGATTTCGCGAACGCCTGGGTCACATGGTGGCTAGGAGATGTGACCGGCGCGCTGGTCATCGCCCCCGTTATCGTGCTTTGGGCATCGAGCCATTACCATGCCTTCAACCGCAATGAATTTTTGGAGACGGTCGGCGTCCTCGCAACAGCGGCGGCGGTTGGACTCATTGCTTTCAGCCCCCTGATCGAGCAAACGCCGAGTCGAGATCCACTGGGTTTTCTTGCGATCCTGCCAATGTTGTGGGCGGCGCTGCGCCGCGGTCCACGTGACACCGCAACGGTTGCGCTGGTGCTTGCGGGCATCACCATTTGGGGGACGCTCACGGGCGGCGGCCCCTTCACGACCGAGGATCTCAACGTTTCATTCCTGCTGCTGTTGATGTTCTTGATCAGTATTACCGTTCCAAGCTTGTTACTGAGCGCCGACGTCGAGGTGCGCAAGAAAGGGGAGGAAAGTCTGCGCCGCGCGCAGATCGAACTCGAACGGAAGGTCGCAGAGCGTACGCAAGAGCTGGAACGCGCCAATGCAGCAAAATCGCGCTTCCTTGCCATGGCAAGCCATGATTTGCGGCAGCCATTACATGCACTAGGCCTGTTCGTTGCACAGCTGCGCACGCCGCTCAAATCGGGGGAAAGGACAAAGACGATCGAGCAGATCGATGCAACGCGCAAAGAAATGGATGAAATGTTCAATTCGCTCCTGGATATTTCCAGGCTCGATGCTGGGATCCTTACACCCAAAATCACCGAATTCCCGATCGCGCGCCTGTTGCAAAAAATTGAGACGACGTTTGATCAGGCAACGCGAGAAAAGGGCTTACATCTACGCGTTAGGCGAAGTGACGCTTGGGTGCGGAGCGACGCCATGCTGCTCGAACGCATACTGCTCAATCTGGCATCCAATGCTGTGCGCTATACATTGCGAGGCGGGATCGTCGTCGGATGTCGTCGGCGCGGTGAAATGTTGCGTATCGAAGTATGGGATAGCGGTCCCGGCATTCCTGAGGATCAGAAGCAGAATATCTTTGGCGAGTTTTTTCAACTTGCTGCCCCAGAACGGTACCGGTACGGCGGCCTGGGCCTCGGCTTGGCTATTGTCGACAGGCTTCGCCTACTTCTCAACCATCAAATCGACTTGGCTTCGACTGTGGGCCGAGGTTCGCGATTCGCAATTCTGGTTCCGATGGCAGATGAATGCGTCACGTCCACCGAGCCCGTCGACTCACCTCACCCCGCAGCCTTTGCAGTCGAAGGCAAGGTAATTCTTGTTATTGCCGATGCTCCAATTGTGCAGGAGGGAACGGGCGGACTACTTGGCAAATGGGGATACTCCGTCCTTACCACCGGATCCGACGAAGCTGCACTGATCCGACTTGCTGAGCGTCAACAACGTCCCGATCTTATAATCTCGGACTATCATCTTGCGAGCGGAAAGACCGGGATCCGAGCAATCGAACAAATTGATGCGGCGTTTGGTTCATCAATTCCAGCTATTCTCATCAGCGGCGATACGGCACCTGAACCATTACGTGACGCTAAGGATAGAGGATACATTTTACTGCACAAGCCTGTCGACCCAATGCGGCTCCGCGCTGTCATGCACGAGCTCTTTATGAATCATGACGATAGGAGAGATACCGGGCCGGCCTTATGACTCAGATTTCGGCGACCATTCCCAGCCCATTTTTCCTACTTTTATTACTGCCTCGGTGCGGCTCGTTACGCCGAGCGCCTTGAGAATGACCGTGATGTGGTTCTTCACTGTCGGCACTGCCATATTGAGGGTTTTGGCAATGACCTTGTTGCTTTTTCCCTTCATCAGGAGCGCTAGCACTTCGATCTGCCGATCGGTCAACCCGAGACCCTTAAGAGAGTCGCGCGTCGCCAGCTTATCTGTAAGCCGCGGAGACGTTGTTTCCTCCAGAATTTCCGAGGGAATGTAAATACCGCCGGAGAACACTAACTTGATGGCGTTGAGCATGACCTCACGTTCGGTAGTTTTCGGGATGAAACCCAGAGCGCCAAGTTTGAAAGCGCGCTTGACGGTGTCTTGATCATCCGAGGACGAAAGAACGATGATAGCAATGGTCGGAAAGCGGTCCCGCAGTTCGCGAAGGACAGAGAAGCCATCTCGATCGGGCAAATTGATATCAAGCAAAATGAGGCTGATGTCGGGATGTTCCTCGACTATGTGCATTGCCTGATGGCTGTTCGAAGCTTCAAATATGACGGCTTCTCGCTTCAGTTGTCTCAGGACAGCGTGCAACGCCTCGCGAATCAATGCATGATCGTCAACAATAAGAACTTTCATGAAAAGCTCTCCGTCATCCTATTGCACGGAGATCCAAATAAAAGAAAATCATACACCCACCTTCGGGTCTTTGGCGAGGAAGAGGCTGGCGGAAGACTGGCTCCCGAAACCGTCCATTCTCCATCCTTGGCCCAACCAGCGGTTCACCGTCAGCTACTCAAAGTAGGAGCCGAATGCCGTTGTGTGCTGCAATTGTAATCACCTCACGGTAGGACACCGAAAAAGCGAGTGCAGACGACGAGACTCGCGGGACTCAGAGTCTCCTTCGCCCATGCGCAATGGTGAACGTCCATTATGCGTCTGACGGATGTCAATTGATGCCGAGATCTGTACGGTACCTTGATCATAGGACCTAGGAACCCTCTCTGTGTGGACCTCCGGCTGATTGACGCGCCGTGCCGTTGAACGATGATCGTCAACTCACGCGCTAGGATGTTCTACCAAGCGCCGCCATACGATCGTCATCGCAGCTTTCGTCGCCAGGTTCGGCGTGAAGCAGCTCCAGACTGCGGCGTTGGTACGATCCGGCAGTGCGGCGGCGATGTTTTTTGTCAAATTCGGTCCCTCTTGAAGCGTGCTCGCACGCCGGACGGGCAACCAGATGCATGATCGAACTGCCACCCCGAAGCCGTTGGCAGGCGCGCTGCCGGAGCTGAACGGCTACGGCCGCGATCTGCGCATTGATGCCTGCCGCGGCATCGCGCTCTGGTGCATCTTTCTTGACCATGTCCCCAACAACATCGGGAGCTGGCTGACGCTGCGTAACTACGGCTTCAGCGATGCCGCGGAAGTGTTTATGTTCGTCTCGGGTGTGACCTGCGCGCTGGCCTACGGCAAAGCACGGCGGTGCGGGGCTGGACCGGCGTGATCGGCCGAACGCTGTGGCGAAGCTGGGATATTTATGTCGCATTTCTGCTGCTCACGCTCGCCTGCGCCATCATGGTTCACCTCGCAGGCGGCGGCCATCTTGCCGACGAGAGCAATACGCGCATTCTGTTGGAACAGCCGGGCGTGACGCTCGCGCACGCGGCGATCCTGCAATACCGCCCCGTCAACACCGACGTCTTGCCACTGTTCGTGCTTTATCACCTTTTGTTCGCGCCGCTGCTGTGGCTGCTGCTGCGAGCACCGAACGCAACGCTCGGCGCGTCGCTGTTGCTTTACGCACTGGTGCACGTCTTCGGCTGGACCATCCCGGCATGGCCGAACAACCACTGGTTCTTCAATCCGCTGGCCTGGCAGCTGCCGTTTGTGCTTGGCGCGTGGTGGATCATCGAGGGCGGGAGATTCCGACCGTCGGTGACCTCACGCACGGCGCTTGTGGCTGCCGTTCTCTATCTGGTGTTCAGCCTCAGCATCGCATTGAGCTGGAGCATCAAACCGCTGGAAGCGCCGGTCCCGCAGGCGCTGCTGGCGCTGCTTTATCCGATGGACAAATCGAATCTCGATCCATTGCGACTGCTGCATTTCTTGGCCCTTGCGGTTTTGGTGACGTGGGTCGTGCCTCGCGATTGGCGAGGGTTGACGACGGCGGTGATGCGCGGCGCCGTTCTCTGTGGCCAGAACTCGCTGCCAATCTACTGCCTCGGCGTTCTGCTGACGTTCGCCAGCCACCTTGCGCTGCTCAACATCTCGGAGGGGCTGACGATGCAGGTCGCGCTCAGTGTTGGCGGCGTCCTGGCAATGATCGTGGCGGCGATGCTGCTGAACTTGATCAAGATCAAACCCAGGCAGCAGCCGCACGCGAAGCCCGCCGACCTGCCCGTCGAGCAGCCAACCAAGCTTGAGCTGGTCATCAATCTCAAGACAGCCAACGCGCTCGGCGTTTCCGCCCACGCTGCTCGCCCGTGCCGACGAGGTGATCGAATAAAGATGCTGTTTGCTCCGGTGCGCGAGTCCGGCTGCGGCGCTGATCCAATGCCAGCAATCGCGCACGCCTTCGGGCCACCAGCGAAAAATGTGGCTCAGGACGTGAATTAGAGACTGTGGTGCCTGCCCCTTATTCTTCCGACCATCGTACAGGAGCCAAGGCCATGATTTCCCACAAGGGAGCGGTGCTGATCGCGGCGTGGGTGATGTTTGCCTGCGTAGCGGCATTGCTGTCGGTCAACCTGACATCACCCACCAGCGCCGCGCTCGGCGCTGACTGGCAGTGCAGCCGGTTTGCGCTCGTAGTCACGACCTGCACCCCGGTGCGTGCACACGAGACCGTTTCCGCTGGCGTGCGCAAGCGGACCTAGCACATCTCACCCTTGTGGTGGTTCCCCTCACGGTCGCCTTGGCGCTCTCTCGAAGTTGAGGGCTCGTTCAAAGCCGGGTAGCGGCATGACTTCTGTCAGGCTTTGCATGAAGGCCGCCACCCACGCTATTGCGGCTTCAACTGACTGATGACGGCAGCTCCTCTGCTGCGTCGATTTGATAGAGCGCGGCGCCAGAAAAGCCGGCCATAAGCGGGGACGTCGGCCGCATTTGCTGTCCGCTGCTGCCGGCAAGAGCCTGATTGAGAAGATTTTGACCGGGCGCAGCCACCTGTGGCGTACCGACGCCGAAATAGTAGGTTTTTCCACCCTCAATTTCTATTTCGGTTTCATAATCCATGGAGATCGGATTCAGGCAGGCTATCCGGTACCGTCCCGGCGGTCTGTCTGAAAAGAAATACAACCCCTTGGCTACCGAACCAACCGGCTTGCCGTCGATCTTGATTCCCACTTCAGTGCCGACTAGTCCCTTCTCGCGCAGAAAAAATAATCTCGCGAGCCGCGTATCCCGCGGCTTGGATTGAGGCGGAGGTTCAAGCGCCACTTCGGAAACCGTCGATGATTTGCATCCACCGAACTGAGCAACAAGGCAGAACACCAAAGCCCACAATACAAGACGCCGCATAACAAACCGACCCTCATCTACCGACAAAAACCACAAGTTGTAAGCTGGCGCAATTGTAATTGCGCCACATCTGCGGTCAGCGACTTCAAGGCGTGTGGTTGATGTCCGCTTCTGGGGCCCTATAGCGGATGTTGCTGGACGCATTGCAGCGTGGCGTCCTTGCCATCTGGACACGGGCGGGCCGCATTGTCCAAAATCGCTGGTAGAGAGCGGAGGCGCCGATGACGATTGTCGATTCCCAGGTTCATGCCTACGAGGCGAACAGTCCGAAGCGGCCCTGGCACAGTGTGCCGAACTGGCCCGATCACGTCACGGGTGACGAGATGGTGGCGGCGATGGACAAGGTTGGCGTCGACGGCGCGATCTTCATCTCCGCTTTTTCATTGTACCGCTACGACGCCAGCTATGCCGTGGAAGTGCAGCGGGCCCATCCCGGCCGGCTTGCCATCGTCAAGCCGGTTGACCCTGATGACTCTGACGTGGCCGACGTCGTCGCGGAGTGGAAGAAGACGCCGGGCGCGGTCGGAATCCGTATCATGCTGACGAAGGAGGCGCGGCGCCCGCCTGATGACCCCGGCCTCGGCCGGATTGCGCGCGCGGCGGTTCACCATGATTTTCCGGTCAACCTCCACTGCTGGGACAATCTGGCCGCGGGCAGGGCGCTGATCGATCGCCATCCCGACACGCGATTCATCATCGACCATCTGGGCATCCTGCAGCCACGCGCTGCCGCCGGCGCCGCCCGAACCCTGGGCCGACCTGCCGAAGGTGCTGGAGCTCGCAAAACGTCCGAACGCCGTGATCAAGGTCAGCGGCGCCTGCACGCTGTCCCGCGAGCCGTATCCGTATCCGGATATCTGGGACCCGCTCGCCCGCGTGTTCGATGCCTGGGGTTTCGAGCGCTGCTTGTGGGGCACGGACTGGACGCGGGCATTCGCCGTCGTCAACTACCAGCAGGCCGTGGAGCCCTTCCTCAGGAGCAGCCGCTTGAGCGACAGCGAGCGGGCCATGTTGATGGGC
This sequence comes from Bradyrhizobium sp. RDT10, assembly GCA_044772375.2. Taxonomy (GTDB): domain Bacteria; phylum Pseudomonadota; class Alphaproteobacteria; order Rhizobiales; family Xanthobacteraceae; genus Bradyrhizobium. The sequence continues at coordinate 4,101,273 of CP187939.1, read as the reverse complement.
GGGGCCTGCATCAAGGCGTATGGCTGGTCGCCGAAGAAAGGCTAGAGCGGCATCAGCGTTGCCGCGTTCGCACGTCGACACCCATGGCGTCGAGCAGCCGGAACACCTGCTCGTCGGTGACGCGCACGCCCTTGAAACCGGCGAGCGTCAGCAGGTTCAGTCCGCTGACCTCGGCGCCGGTGAGATCAGCACCTGTCAGGGTCGCGCCGTAGAGGTTGGTCTGGAAAAATCGCAGTTGGTGAGGTCGGCGTCGGTCAGGTCGGCGCTGGACAGGTCGGCTTCACGAAGCCGGCTGCCGGCGAGGCTGCAGGTTGGTAATTTCGTCTCGGCCAGGTCGGCGAAATCCATCTTGCAATTGTGGAAGCTCGCGCGTGTCTCGATTTGCTTGCGGCTCAGCGCCCGGCTGAAATCGACCTTGTTGAAGCGCGCCCCGGTGAGATTGCACTCGTGCATCTCGACGGCGAACATTTCAGTTCTTTCGAAGGTCGCCAGCGCAAGATCGCATCCGGAAAACCGGACCCGTTGCAGATCGCTGAAGGCGAAAGTGCATCCCTTGCCGCCGTCACCGGTGAACTGGCAGGTCTCGAACACCGCGTCTTTCAGCGCCGCATGCGAGACGCGGCATGAGACGAACCGGCAATTGGAGAACCGCGCGTCCACGAAGGAGGGGTAGGAAAACTGCACTGCCTCGAAGACGCAGTCGGTGAAGACCGCCCCGTCGCAATCGGCCTCCGGCCAGCTGTCATCACTGACATTCAGGGAGGTGATCGGCTTGCCCGCGGCGATCCGGCGGGCGAGTTCGTCGATGTCCATGCAATACCGTTTGGCTCAGGCGTCGAGTGCGGCGCGCGGCCATCCGGCACCGCCGCAACGATACCGCCGGTCGCGGTGGGGCCGCCATCCCCAAAAAGCGCGTAAGGCGCCGATTAGCGAAGGCGCAATCCGCCGCTGCGTCTCAAATTGGATGGCGGATTACGCTGCGCTAGTCCGCCCTGCGCGCTCCGCACCGTCACCCTAGTTCCCCAATATCCCCGCCATCGAGCCTGACGTCTGCCCCACCAATCCAAGCTCTCATGTCCGCTTTTGACCACCCAAGGGAACACCGCTGACGTCGAGTTCCGGTCCTTGACGCCACCCCAATTCGTGTCCATATGTCCGGTTGTCGACACTTGGCCGAATCGCTGGGCCGCTTTGCCTTGTCACTGACAGGCACGCAGACCTTTCTCCAAACATCGATCAACCGACGAAGGTGCCGATCCTTCGGTCTCTCACGCGCACTCTCCGAAGGGATATCTCTGTGCATAAGAAAGCTGTGCAGTCGTCTAACACGCAAGAGGGCCTTGGCGTCATTCAGCCTGCCTCCATTCAACCACCCGATAGCGGCGATGAAGTGCTCAATGCCCGGCGTTGGCAGCGCATCCTGGCCAACTACAGCACCCCAAGCCGGCTGCGCAGCATTGCCGAGCTGGCGATCACGGCTTTGCCGCTCATCGTGTTGTGGGCCGCGGCCTGGTACGCGTTCTCCCTCGGCTATGCCTGGGCTTCGTTCCTGATCGCTGTTCCGGCTTCCGGCTTTCTCGTGCGTCTATTCATGATCCAGCACGACTGCGGCCACGGCACCTTTTTGCCGGCCGTCTGGCCAATGACTGGGTGGGCCGCGTCCTTGGCGTGCTCACGTTCACGCCCTACGACTGTTGGCGCCGCTCGCATGCGATTCATCACGCCACCACCGGCAACCTCGATCGCCGCGGTATCGGCGATCTCGATACGCTGACCGTGCGCGAATACCGCGCCCTTTCCCGGTGGGGCCGCCTGAAATACCGCCTTTACCGCCACCCGCTGATCATGTTCGGGGTCGGACCTGCCTATCTGTTTCTCTTGCAACAGAGGCTCCCGGTCGGCCTCATGCGCAATGGCTGGCAGCCCTGGGCCAGCACAATGGCAACCAATCTCGCGATTGCCGTCGTCGTCGCTGTGCTCACATGGTTCATCGGCATCAAGGCCGTCCTGCTGGTGCACCTTCCGATCATGCTCCTCGCCGCCACGACCGGCGTATGGCTGTTCTACGTGCAGCACCAGTTCGAGCACACGATGTGGGATCGCGACGACAGCTGGGACCTGCGTCAAGCCGCGCTGCACGGCAGCTCCCATTATGAACTGCCGGGGCTGCTACGCTGGTTCACAGCCAACATCGGTATTCACCACGTGCATCACCTCAGTAGTCGTATTCCCTATTACCGGCTGCCGCGCGTGCTACGCGACCACCCGGAACTGCGCGATGTCGGCCGCATCACGCTGCTGCAGAGCTTTCAGTGTGTACGGCTGGTGTTATGGGACGAGGCGCAGCGCCGCCTGGTGTCGTTCCGGGAAATTTGAGCCCGGGGTCTCGCATAATCTCGAGATCGGTTGCGCAAATATCAGGATTGAATAACGGCCGTTCGACCTTGCATAATCCTCCGGTTATCAGGAGGAACGGCGATGCAATTGCGGGTGTTTGGGCGCACGGGAATGCAGCTCTCGGTGCTGGGCTTCGGCTGCGGCGCAGTGGGCGGATTGATGGTGCGTGGCGATGCTGCCGACCAGGAGCGCACCATCGCACGCGCGATCGCCGCCGGCGTCAACTACTTCGACACCGCGGTGCAATACGGCGATGGCGAATCGGAAAAGAATCTTGGTCGCGTTCTGCACAAGCTGAAGCCGGCCAATGTGGCCGTCGGCACCAAGGTGCGGTTGCCGGCCAGCGAGACCGGCCGCATTGACGACGCGGTCAGGACATCGCTCGAAGGCAGTCTGGCGCGGCTGCGTCTTGACCGGGTCGACATCCTTCATCTGCACAATCCGATTACCGAGAACGGCGGCGGGGCGGCGCTGAGCGTCCGGCAGGTGCTCGACGACGTGGTGCCGGCGTTCGAGCGGCTACGTCAGCAGGGCAAGATCTCGTTTCCTCGGCATGACGGCACTTGGTGACACGGCGGCCCTGCATCAGGCGATCGATGCGCGCGTGTTCGACAGCGCGCAGGTCGTCTACAACATGCTCAATCCATCCGCGGCCTGCGAATTGCCGGCGCGCTATCCGGCGCAGGACTATGGACGATTGTTCGATTCGACCAAGGCCGCCGGCGTTGGCGTCGTCGGCATCCGCGTGCTGGCCGGCGGCGCGCTGTCGGGCTCAGCCGAGCGCCACCCGATTGCGGGGCCCGCGCCGGAGCCGATCGGGTCGGCGATGAGCTACGATACCGATATCGATCGCGCGCGCCGCCTGATGCCGCTGGTAGAGGAGGGCTTCGCCGCCAGCCTGACCGAAGCCGCCACGCGGTTTGCGCTGTCGCATCCGGCGATGGGCACGATCCTGGTCGGCATGGCGACGCCGCAGCAATTCGAGGACGCGCTCACTGCTGCCGAAAAAGGCCCGCTGCCGCAAGCCGCGCTCGACCGGCTGTCGGCGTTGAGGCAGGCATTTTCCGGCGAACCACGATGATTGCAAATGGTTGCGGCGCCATGGGGCGGATTAGCGAAGCGCGGGTACCTACCTGGCGTCGGGCTGCGGTGTAATCGCCGACAAGGTCGGGCGCTTATACGGATGCAGATCATTTCGTCGAACGCCAAAATGGCAAATGACGGTATCGATGCTTTCACCTGGCCTTCGCAACCGTCGTCCATGCTGCGCGAGCCAGGCCTGTATCCTTACGATCGAAGCCCGGCCCAGCCCGCTGATCTCCGAGAGCTCACGCCGTGTGTGCAAGGATATGATCTCGGGAAGGAAAACGGTGCGATCCGAAGCGCATCGCACGACGAACGATGCGTACGGCGCATTCGTCATCAACCGAACGATCCTGTCCGGCAAATCTGCGCCGGAAGTGACGGCAGCCTTGTTTGCTCTTGCCATAAGAAGCAGCTTGATCCTGAACACGATTAAGTCGGGCGAATCTGAATCATTCCAGGTTTGCTCGCAACAATGCATGACCGCGTCAAATTATCACGCGCCATGAATGGATGCGCTCAACGCACGCCGCGCTTTAGAATTAGAACAATTAGAAATTCCTGCACCAAATTTGAAAGTGCGATTGCGTCGTTGCTCAGTCGCCACAGACGCAATCAGTCGTGCACGCACATCATCACCTTAGATGGCTTCTACTCGCCCATTCCACTTGGGAAGTTAGAACGACTTCGTGGGAGTTGGGGTGAAAGTATGACGTCTACGATTGCGACCGGAAATGTTGTGCGTGTTATTTCGTTGGGGGCAGTGAGCTATCTTGCACTCTCTCTGGATTTTGCGAGCGGTCAGAAAGCATTCGCGCAGTCGAATTTGCCGCCCGTCACCGTCGATGCTCCAGGCCAGCAACGCACGCGGCCCGCGGCGCGGCGATCGCGGACGTCCACATCGCGTGTGCAACGGCGCGTCGCCGCGCCGGCGCTTCGTCGTGTGGAGCCGGTTCCGTATGTGACGCCTTCGACTGGAACGCTCGGTGCGCCGCCCGCGCCTTATGCAGGCGGACAGGTTGCGAGCGGTGGAAGTCTGGGGTTGCTCGGCAATCGCAGTGTAATGGATACGCCCTTCAACCAGACCAGTTACACCGCAGAGTTGATAGCAAATCAACAGGCGCGCACGATCCGCGACGTGCTGGCCAACGATCCCTCCGTCAGAGTCATCCAGGCGGCGGGCGGCGGCGCCGACAGTCTGTTTATTCGTGGCTTCTATTATGACAGCGGCGACTTCGCCCTGAACGGCCTTGCAGGGATCGCGCCGTACTATTCCACTGGCGCAAACTTCATTGAGCGGGTTGAGATCCTCAAGGGGCCCAGCGCCGTGCTCAATGGTATGACGATAGGTGGCACCGGCGCCACCAGCGGTGGCGCGGTCGGCGGCGCTGTCAATCTGATCACCAAGCACGCGCCTGATGTGGATATCACCCGTCTGACAGGAACCTATGCATCCAAGTCGCAGTTCGGCGAGCATATCGACGTCAGCCGGCGCTATGGCGAGCGCAAGGAGTGGGGCGTCAGGCTCAACAGCACTTATTCAAACGGCAATACCCCGTGGAATCGTCAGAAGGACGAATTCGGCAACGCTGTTCTGGGACTTGATTATCGGGGCGAGAACGCGCGCTTCGAAGCCGACATCGGTTATCAGGCCGACGTTCTCAAGCCGCCACTGCGTTTCTTTTCTCTTGCTTCCCCCATCCTTCCGCCACCGCCGAAGGCCGGAACCAATTTTCAAGTGCCATGGGCCTATTATGAGCCGACAGACTTCTTCACGACCGCGCGCGGTGAGGTGGACGTTCTGGATTGGCTGACTGCGTACGGGGCATTCGGTTATCATGATAGCAACATCAACTATAAATATCCTTCCCCGATCATCAGCAACGCCGTGCCAGGCGCGAACACCGGGCCTTTCCAGCTTGGCGGCTTGCGGTCGAATCCGCTCGCCGGAAGTGAGAGGTACGAGACGTACGCCGGTGAAGCGGGTCTTCGCGCAAACGTCGATGCCGGCCCGGTCAATCACCAAGTAAGCATGAATTATTCGATCAACGATCGAACCTACAGGCAGCGGGTCCTGACTCCATTCAATCCGTCGCCGCTCACGCAGAGTGTGCTCTATTGGAATCTCTACAATGAGCCAACGAACCTTGCTGAACCAAATTTTACTGTTTTGGCCGCAAATCAACGTACCAACGTGCAGCTCGAAAGTTACGGCATTTCCGATACGATGTCGTTGCTGAACAACCGCATTCAGTTCACCATTGCCGCGCGTAACCAAACGGCGGGAAGCGAGCTCATAAACTATCTTCCGGGAGGTGCTGGTACCAGGCCGTATAGAGAGTCGTCCGTGCTAACACCCGCTTACGCCCTCGTAGTGAAGCCGGTCGAAAACATCTCGCTCTACGCAAACTATGTCGAAGGTCTTCAGACGCCTCACATCGTGACGGGCGCGCAATTCCGAAACGTCAACACGGTCTTCGAACCCGCTAAGACCACCCAGGCCGAGACCGGCGCGAAGATCGATACCGGCCGCCTTACGACGACCCTGAGCCTGTTCGAAATCGAACAGCGAAGCATCATCACGGTCACCAATGCGCAAGGGCAGTTCCAACTGCCGAATGGCAGGCAACGCAATCGCGGTGCCGAAATCAATGTGTTCGGCGAAATAACCCCCGACATCCGGGTGCTTGGTGGCGTGACATTGATCGATGGCAAGCAGATCAGCACGCCCAACGGGGCTACCGACGGAAAGACGGCGATCGGCGTTCCGGCGGTCACTGCGAACATCGGCGCAGAATGGGATGCATGGTTCGCGCCAGGGCTGACGTTTACGGGACGGGTGATCTACACCGGTTCGCAGTTCTACGACGCGGCGAACCGTATCTCGCTGCCTGAGTGGACAAGGGTCGATATCGGCGCGCGATACACCTTCCTGTCGCCATGGAACGGCAAGCCGATCGTGGTGCGTGCCAATATCGAGAACGTTGGCAATAGGGCTTACTGGGCGTCCGCCTACAGCAGCGTGCTCACGCTCGGTGCCCCGCGCACCTACCTGCTGTCGACGACATTCAACTTCTGAGGCGAGGGAGAGCGCAACTTGGCGGCGGCGAACTCCAGCACTGCGGAACCGGGCCGTCTGCATCCGTGGCTGCGGGCGTTGCTGGCGGGGCCCTGCGCGCTCGGGCTCACGGTTCTCATCATCGCCGTGATGCCGTTCTGGGTGCCCAGAGGAAGCGGCGGAGTTGACCACATCGCGTTTCCGTTGTTCTTCATGCCGGCGATCTGGGCCGTTATCTTCTTCTATGCCTTGCTCGACCGGAGCCTCGGCCGCATCGCGATCGTCATGACGGTCATCGCCGTCATTCACCTGATCGCGTTGCGAGGTTTTCTGTCCGGCTGAGACGATCCTTCGACCCGCGGAGAAGCCGTGATCAACCTGAAAGCGCGTGAAACCAGGACGCTGGTGGCGGTCCACGGCTGGGCCGGCGCCGTGCTGGGCCTGCTGTTGTACGCCGTGATCGTCACCGGCACGGCTGCGGTGTTCGCGAATGAAATCAAGGCCTGGTCCGGCGGGCTGCTCGGCACGAGCGAGCCGCTGAGCCAGCCGCTCAATGCCGTGCTCGCGCGACTGGAGGCGGAAACGCCCGAACGGTTCCGCGGGGATCTCGCCTTGCGGGCGACACCTGCCGGGAATGTGCTGGCGTTCTTCCATACCGATGAGACCATCAATGGCGTGCGCCGCGAGCGCGGGATCCTCTACACGATCGGGGCGGATGGCCGGGTCGTGTCGCGCGCCGAGGGCTACGGCAACGACCTCGCGGCCAACGATCCGTATACGGCGCTCGGACGCTTCTACGTCGATCTGCACGTGCGGCTGCACGTGCCCAATCCGTGGGGGCTGATCCTCACGGGCATCCTCGGTCTCGCCATGCTGGTGGCGGCGGTCTCGGGCATTCTGATGCACCGGCACCTGTTCAGGGATATTTTCATCCTGCGCGGACGCGACCGGCTGGTGGGTCTGCGCGATCTGCATTCCGTCGCAGGCACTTGGACCCTGCCGCACGCGTTCGTGCTCGCGTTCACCGGCGCCTATCTCAGCTTCACCATCGCGGTTGCGCTACCGATGCTGGCGAAGATCGCCTTCAAGGGCGATGTACGCGAGATGGTCACGACGCTCAATGGACTGCGCGCTGTCGACGCGCGCCCGGCGGTATCAGCCAATCTCGACGACATGCTGTCCGATGCGCGCAGGCGCGCCGACGCGCCGCTGCTGATTGCCGGGTGGGAAAACCGCGGCCGCGCCGATCTGCGCATCACGATATTTCCGGCGCCCAGGAGCGGCGATCTGACGGCGCTGCGCCTAATCTACAACGGGGCAACCGGCGAACTGATCCGGGAGCGGCCGATCATCGGCATGAAGCCTTCGCTGGGGGCGTCGCTGCTCGGTCTCATCAGCCCGGTTCACCTCGGCAATTTCGCCGGATGGTGGTCGCGCGCCGTATGGTTCGCGCTTGGCGCGGCCAGCGCCTATGTGGCCTGGAGCGGATTGAACCTCTGGGTCCGCCGACGCGCCGACCAACGCGGCTGGCGCGCGCTCGGGCGGATGACGGCATGGGTCGGCGGCGGCCTCCCGTTTGCGATGGCGGCGGCGGCAGCGGCCTATTTTGTCAGTCTGCCATCGCTGACGTCAGTGTTCTGGACTCCGGCGGCTTTTCTGGCCGCTGCCGCACTCGCCCTGGTCCCGGCGCTGCGGATGCGCAGGATTGAGCGGGTCCCGCCGCTGCTGTTCGGCGCGACCGGCATCCTGCTGATGACACTTCCGCTGCTGCGTGCGGCGGCCGGCGGCCCAAATTGGCGCGCGGCGCTCGCGACCGGGCAGAGTGCAGTGCCGGTCATGGATTTCCTGGTCGCGCTCGGCGGCGTCGCGTGCGTCCTGTCCGCCGCCATGGCATTGCGAACCCGCGAGCAGGCCACGTTCAACGCCGGCGCCTTCGTGCAGTCCGCCGAATGATGCTGCTCGGCTGGCTCGGACTATCCGGCGCGCTCGTCAGCGCCGCCTGCATCGCGCTCCTTGCGGCGGTCGATCCGAAGCGTCGCGGCATCGCTCTCGCGCGGCCCGGCTTGCGGTGGTTGCTCTTATCAGCGACGTTCATGCCCGGCCTCGCACTCGGCGTCGCCGGCCGATGGAGCGATTTCCTGATCTGGATCGGCGCTGCCGCCATCCTCGGATGGGCGATCACGGCGTTGGCCAACATGCGCCGAAAGCCTCGTTCGTAGGGCCGTAAGGCGGATCGGCCGACTTGTCCGCCGTAGCTCGAAGAGGATGCCCTTCCATTTTGGAGGGTTCGACCGTATCTTTCTCTCATGACAAAATTGCTGGAAAAAGCCCTGGAAGCCGTGCGGCGCTTGCCCCCTGACAGCCAGGATGAAATCGCACTCGCCATGCTGACCCTCAGCGGCCACGAGGGAGAGCCGAAGGAGATCGATCCCGCGCATCTTCCCGCCGTGCTGGAAGGGCTTGCGCAAGCCAAGCGCCGCCAATTCGCAACCGATGCCGAGGTCGAAGCCGCGTTCCGTCGCTTCGAGCAATGAAGCTCCGCTTCACCCCGCGTGCGGTTCGGGATCTCGCCGAGATCGCCGACTATGTCCGCGAACACAGTCCGCAGGCCGCGCTTCGCGTGCGGGCCGCGATTCCTGAATCGCTGCAGAGTTTGGTTTTGTTTCCGCATATCGGACGGCAACAGAAGGTCGAGGGCGTGCGCAAGCTAGTGACGCGGCGGTATCCATAGCTGGTCTATTACACTGCTGACGACGAGGCCGAGGAAATTATCATTCTCGCCATCCAGCATCCCGCCCGCGAGCGCGAACATTCGGATGCCTAGTGCGTTGTGTTCCCGTTCAGGGAAGACCAGACGTCAGGGATAACCGGCCCCCGCAACTTCCACATCGACCACGTCGATCCGCGCGGACGACTTTCGTTGCCGAAGTTCTTCGTACGACGTCGCGGCGCTCAGGCAGAACAGCGTCTTCCGTTCGGGCCCGCCGAGGACGCAGGCAAGGGCGCGGCGGCCGGGGACTTCTATCCGCTGCAGCTCGCGTCCGTTGGGGTCGAGGCGAATGAAGGCGTCTTCTTCGAAGGCTGCGACCCACACGGCGCCTTCCCAGTCAAGGCAGATGCCATCGGGAGACTTCATGCTGCCGAAGCGGCCACGAAACTTCAAATCGCCGTTCGGCTCGATTTCATAATCGGCGAGGCATGCGCCATCCATTTCGGCCACGACGAGCCGGCGATGGTCAGCCGAGACGGCAATGCCGTTGGGAAAGCGCAATCCCTCGGCAACCACGCGTGCCGCGCCGTCCGGCATCACCAGAATGATGCGGCCACAAGCGCCGCGATCGGGCGGCGGCGGCATATCGAAGCCGAGATCGCCGACATAGGCGCGGCCCAGCCCGTCGATGATCATGTCGTCGATCGTGCCGGCGGCTATCCCGGAAAGATCCGCATAGAGCGAAAGCCGGCCGTCGGCATAGGTCATCAGGCGTTTGCGAACCATCGTCAGGACGACAAGCCGTCCGTCCGGCAGGATGCCTGTGCCGCAGGGCGTGTCGTCCTCGAATTTCGCATGCTGCTCGTGCTCGCCGGAGGGGAGAGGCTGAGCAGCGTCCGCTCCATGCAGTCGACGAACCAGAGCCGGTCCGCATGCCAGCGCGGCCCCTCGAAATAGCGTCCGCCATCGAGCACGCATCGCAGCGTCATCGGCTACAGCGCCACCACGATCTTGCCGAGGTGCTTGTTGGCTTCCATGTGCTCGAATGCCTTGCCGATCTCGGCGAACGGATAGACCTTGTCGATCGGCAGTTGCAGTTTTCGCGATTCCACCGCGCCCCAGATGTCTTTCCGGACCTCGTCAAAGATCTCGCGGACTTCCTCGATCGTGCGGGTGCGAAAGGTGACGCCGATATAGTTGATGCGGCGGGCGGCGTGCAGGTCGAAATTGAAGTCGGCGTGGCTGCCGCCGAGCCGGCCGACATTGACGATGCGGCCCTTGACCTTGGTCGCCGCGAGATTCCTGGTTGGCGACCTTGCCGGAAACCTGGTCGACGATCAGGTCGACACCCTCGCCATTTGTCACTTTCAACACCTGGTCGACCCAGCCGGGATCGCTGGAATCGATCGCCAGATCGGCGCCGAATTCCTTCAGCCGGCCGCGGCGCATCGCATCCGTAGACGAGCCGATCACGAGTTTCGCGCCCTTGAATTTTGCGATCTGCATCGCCATCAGCCCGACGCCGGAGCTGGCGCCCTGGATCAGCACGCTCTGGCCCTTCTGCAGCGCGCCGTTGGTGACCACCGCGTTGTGCATGGTGGCGAGCGCGACGGGGAGGGTGGCGGCTTCCTCGAAATTCATGTTCGAGGGCACTCGGAAAAGGCGTCCATGATCGGCCAGCGTGTATTCGGCAAACGCCGCGCCGCCCGAGCCCATGATCTTGTCGCCGACCCTGACGCCCTTGGCATCGGGGCCAAGCTCGGCGACTTCGCCGGCCCATTCCATGCCGAGCACCGTGCCAACGCCGCCGGCCGCGCCGTGCACATGGCCCTTGGTCATGCCGAGGTCGGCGCGGTTGAGGCCGCACGCGTGGACCTTGACCAGCACCTGCGTGCCCTTCGGCGAAGGTTTTGCAATTTCGGCAATCTCGGCGCCGTTGGCACCGTAGACATAGGCTTTCATGGCTCGTTTCTTTCTTTGCAGCGAAGCCGCTGTTACTCGGCGGCCTGACGCTGCGCGCCCGACATCATGCCTTCGAGCCGGCTCTGGATGATGGCTTCCGCGTCGCGCATGATGCGCGACACCAGTTCGGCGCAGGTCGGAATGTCGTGGATCAGGCCCTGGACCTGGCCGGCCGACCAGATGCCTTCATCGGCATCGCCTGTCGCGTAGACCATCTTGCCGCGAGCGCCGGCGACGAGCTCGCGCACATCCTCGAACTTCGCGCCTTCCTTTTCCATCGCCACGACCTTGGTCGAGATCGCGTTCTTGGCGACGCGCGAGGTGTTGCGCATGGTGCGGAAAATCAATTCGGTCTCGCGCTCGTCGTTGGCGACGATGCGCTCCTTCACCAGTTGATGGATCGGGCTTTCCTTGGTGCACATGAAGCGCGTGCCCATGTTGATGCCTTCGGCGCCGAGCGCGAGCGCCGCGACCAGGCCGCGGCCGTCGCCGAAACCGCCCGAGGCGATCATCGGAATCTTGATCTTGTCGGCGGCGACCGGAATCAGGATCAGGCCGGGCGTGTCGTCCTCGCCGGGATGGCCGGCGCATTCAAAGCCGTCGATCGAGAGCGCATCGACCCCCATCCGCTCCGCCGACAGACCGTGACGGACGCTGGTGCATTTGTGGATGATCTTGATGCCGTGCTTCTTGAACTCGGTGACGTGTTCCTGCGGCTTGTTGCCCGCGGTCTCGACGATCTTGATGCCGGCCTCGATGATGGCCTGTCGATACTCGGCGTAGGGCGGTGGCTTGATGGCGGGCAGGATGGTCAGGTTGACGCCGAACGGCTTGTCGGTCATGTCGCGGCAGCGCGCGATCTCCTTGGTGAGATCTTCCGGCGTCGGCTGCGTCAGCGCGGTGATCAGCCCGAGCGCGCCGGCATTGGCAACGGCAGCAACCAGCTCGGCGCGGCCGACCCACTGCATGCCGCCCTGGACGATCGGGTGCTCAACGCCAACAAGCTCGGTGAATCGCGTCTTCATGTCTGCCCTCTGGCTTCCCCGGCGCGGAGGCCCCGCGCAGTCTTTTGTGAGATTTCGAGGACAGGATGCCGTCCCGGCGGCCAATTGTCTATCGCGCAGCTCTGCGATCGGGCGGCATGATCATGCAAGAATGAATGGTTATCCTTCCGCGCCGGCCGGCGTTGTACCTCGATCCCGACGGCCAGGTCCGCCCCCTGCTGGATCGCGAGCGCGCCGAGGCCCATCAAACCCAGCGATGCCAGATCACGGCGCACGCCCAAGACCGAAGCGGTCCATCGCGATGCGACTACCATGGCGACAACAAGAAACGGAGCCTCGCAGATGGCGGCGAGAACCTCGCCAATTTTTGGCTCGAGCCAGAAGACGCGGATCGGGCCGAACACCAGGCCGACCGCGAAGACAATGGCGAAGTAGAGCAGGGCTGCCGCGATGATTTTCATCAAGCCATCAACTGTTCGACCGGACGTCGCAATGACTTCGGCAGGCCGGGTCCGAAGCCAAAACGCATGACGAGATCCGGCGAGCGCCCTCCGGTGCCAAGGAACGACGCAAACTGCCCGCGAACATGCGGGACCTCGACCGGCTGGTTGATAAAGGCCTGCTTCAGTTCGAATGCCGTTGCCTGGAGTGCAAAGCGCTGGCAAGCGCGTCCAACTTCGACCCAGTGCGCGCGGTCGCTGCGGTCGGCTACAAAGACGGCGACGCCGGCGGAGCTCTGGATGTGACTTCGATATTTCCGGTTTTCCCCACGCTCGGTGAAGACCAGCGGCAACAGCAGGCGGGCCAGCCAGGCCGGCGATTGCGAATTGCCGGAAGCGCGGGCCGACAGTCCGTCCATGGTGGCAACCGCATCGGAATCGTTGAACCGGATCCAGTGCGTGAGCTCATCCATGAAGGCCTTTTCACGCATCTGCGCCGAGTTGCCTTCCACGACGTAGTCGCTGATGCCGTTGATCTTCGTTTTGTCGGTGATGATCATGATCGACACCCCGGCTCGCGTGCCTGCCTTTTCGAGCGCCGCGAGTTCCTCGTTGGATACGGGGGTGCCATCGTAAGCGGCGCGCGTGCTTTGCCGGCCGGGAATGGCCCTGAACAGGTCAGACTCCACTGGACGATCCGGATCGAGCCCAATCGCGATGGCGTCAGACTCGATTGCCGTCGTCGCCGCAAACCCCGCCGCGGCTGCCGCGAGGACCAGGTTCTCCGCTGCGCATCCGAGGCTCACAAACAGATGATGGTCGTTCGGGTCGACGGCGGGACACCTGCGGGCAAGGTCGGGAGCAATCGTGATGCGACGCTCTTGCGCAGTGAATTTCCAGGGCTGGGTGTTGTGGCTGTTCGCAGCGAGCGTGGCGTAACGGATCAACTCGCGCGCGCCGCCATCGGTGCGGAGCGGCGCCCATGTCGATCGTACGGCGTCGTCGTAGGTTCCGGCGGTCGTGGCCGCTGCTTTGGCCGCAGGGACAACCCCTCCGGCCGAGAGACCGGCGCTGCAAGCCAGAAATGTTCGCCTGCTGACCATCGCGCGTTCCGAATGCCGATTAGTCATCTGAAGGATCGGGAACGAGTCGATGTTGATCTCCGTCAATCAGGGGCGAAATTGCGCCCGGTCAGGGCACCGTAACTCCAAAGAGCGGCAGGTTTTTGTTTCCGCAGAGCGGACAGTTCCGCCATGGAGCCCGGCATTTCCGAGATCGACCCGCCAACTGAACATGCTGCGGACATGCCAAAATCGACGCTTTTGACCGTGCCGGTCGTTGGCTGAACCGGTATTGTGACGCAACACATTGCTGCTTTGGTTTTCATCCAGGGCGCTGCGCACGATGCATCCAGGGACTTGCCGATGTTAAGCGCCATGAACGATCCCCGCAAAGTCGACATCTACTCGGCCGAACACAAGCGTGACCCGTTTCCGTTCTATGCGTTCCTTCGCAGCGAGGCGCCGGCCTTCGAAGTTGGCGTGCCTGTCCTGAAGCGGGCGTGGCTGATTACGCGTTACGATGACGTGGTGTTGTGCCTTCAAGACAGCGACAGGTTCGTCAAAAACCCGCGCAATGCCGGGCTGAATTCGCCCAAGTCGATGCCGTGGTGGACACCGGCGAGCCTCAGGACACTCTCGGAGAACATGCTTGATCTGGACGATCCCGCACATCGAAGGTTGCGGGCCCTCATCAACAAGGCGTTTAGTCGCGCACGCATCGAGCAGTTGCGAAACCGCACCGAAGTGCTGGCTGAGGGTCTCGTCGATCGGATGCGCGCAAAGTCGAAGCCCGACCTTATCGAGGATTTCGCGCTACCGCTGCCGTTGACCGTGATCTCGGAGCTGCTGGGCCTGCCCGAAGAGGCCCGGCCGCGCTTTCGGAAGTGGACCAATGTTTTCCTCGGAGCGCGATCGGAATTTCGCATGGCACTGTCGCTGCCTTCGATCTTTGCATTGATGCGATATTTGCGGCGCCTCGTTGCTGCGCGCCGCCGCGCCCCGAAGGATGATCTCATCTCCGCGCTGATTGCGGTGGAGGAGGGTGGCGACCGGCTGAGCGAGAGCGAGCTCATCGCCATGCTGGTGCTCCTGATCATCGCCGGCCACGAGACGACCGTGAACCTCATCGGGTCTGGAACGCTGGCGCTGATGGAGAATCCGCGCGAGAAGGAACGCCTCCTTGGGGATTTCTCGCTGCTTGGGTCCGCGGTCGAGGAATTGTTGCGCTTCACGGCGCCCGTTGAGACCGCAACGGAGCGATATGCGGCCCAGGACATTGACCTGCACGGCGCCAGGATCAGGCGCGGCGATGTCATTTTTCCCGTCATTGCCTCCGCCAATCGGGATGCTCAGAAATTCGCGGAGCCCGATCGGCTGGACGTTGCCCGCAAGCCCAATCCGCATCTTGCATTTGGAGATGGCGTTCACTTTTGCGTCGGCTCGCATCTGGCGAAGATGGAGGCCGAGATCGCGTTCGGTTGCCTGCTGAGACGCCTGCCTGAGTTGAGTCTCGCCTGTCCTGCTCACGAACTGCAGTGGCGGGCCGCACCGGTCGTTCGTGGTCTCAAGTCGTTGCCGGTCATCACGTAGTCGTTGTTGCAACCGGAAGACCCGCCGGGCTTTCACCGGCAAGAACCCGCACGGTTGCTCAACGGCGGACAAATTCGAACCGGCGATATCCGAGTCAGTGGCGCTTGGGGGCTCGAAGTGCGTATAGTCTTTGGTAGATCATCGACTCCGGTATCCAATCAAGCAAGGTGTGTCCAAGTGGCAGCTTGATCAGGCCAGCGATAATTCTGGATGAAGGCGGATGCCAATAAACCGACAGGTTATAAAATTTAAGGGGAGTGAACCCTAAAGTCGTGAACTCGTGCATCAATCGCTTATGACTGAAGTGTCTTCTGTAGTCGACAATTGGACCCGAGAGCAGAAGTATTTTGTCAGGGTGTTCTTTGGCAACTTTCTCCAAAAACGCTCCCTGCTCCTGAAAGGACAGATAGTAGACGCATTCGAGGGCCGCGATCACGTCGTAACCCTCGAATGACGCTTGTAAAAAATCAGCGCATTCAAATCGGGCATTTGGCAGGTTCAGCGATTTGGCGCGAGCAATCGCTACATCGCTTATGTCGATGCCAACCACGGATCGTGCTTTGCCAAAAACTGCGTGGGTCAAGTGGCCTTCGCCACAACCGAGCTCAAGAACGGATTTGTTCCGGATGAATCGCTTCAGACATCGGCGCAGGACCTTGTCCCTGAATCGCGCGTGGGAAATATGCCAGGGGTCAGGGGCCGCGTAATAGAGATTGAAATCTGTAGCCGTTCGCATCGCTGGTTTCCGCTGCGTGCCTGGTTGAAAAGCAAGCGCTGTTCGCAACGCCTAGTGCGCTACCACCCTTTCGTGCCATCGCGCTTCGAAAGTATCAGGGTCTGTCAGTGCCCGGGCTTGCGCGTCCAATGGATTGCCGGGGTTCTCCGTGACAACGCTTTGAACCTCTCTGTTGGAAGCGGGTTGCGCGGATGCCGCCTTGGGCCATTCCAACAGCGATTTCGAAAGCATGGGCTTGCCTTCGTACCAGCACTTTCGTCCGTCGATAAGACGATAGGACCACCAACGCCCGTGCTGATTTGATGGTGCTGCGGCGCTGCATTGTTGTTTGGCCTGCGCGGCTGGCGCCCCGACTGGCAGGAGCGCAGCAATCAAGGCGGCCAAGCCGATTGATGGCAGTTTCCTCATTTGCGCACTGAGAGACTGCTCTGTTGCTGCAAGCGACTTACAGCAACTACCAAATCGGGGCGTTCGAGAACTTCCACCAGCTTGTCGAGGATGCGCTCACTGTTCTGCGGCCGGGGCCGAAGGTATTCTTCCAGTATGAGTTGCGCTTCGTTAATCGCCTGAAGAGCCAGTTGTTGATCAGTCATCTCTTCTTCCCCATCAAAGAAATGCCGTCCGGCCGGGAAAAGAAGCAAGAAATCAAGCCGCCTTTTGGGAGATATCCCCGCTTTTCTTGATTATCCGATCAATTTTTATTTCAATGCGGATGCCCCCAGCGCCCGATCTGCGGCGCTTCCTGGTTCCATACCGCTTCTGAAGTCCCTTGGTACCCCACAGGAGACGTTCTTGGGGGTACCGCTGCCATCCTATGACGCGCGGTTGAGGAAGATCGGCAGCCCGCGCTTATTGCCGTAGATGGGGCGGTAGCGCTCCGTGTTGTACGTGTTGGCGACGTCCAATTTGCGCGGCCCGAGCTTGGCATCAGGGATGGGCACGAGGTCGTAGCGCCCCTCCACCAGCGCCGACATGCGGCCGGTCTTGCCTTCCAGGATGGCATCGTAGGCCATGTTGCCGAAAGTCAGGGCCACAAGCTTGTCCATGAAGTCCGGATTGCCAGATCGCAGGTCGTAGGTGAGGTCAGACGTGATCGTCTCCTCGCCGACGCGCCGCTTGATCTCGTCGGCGAACGATTCCGCCACGCTCGCCTTCTTGCGATGACCGTAGGCATCGGGCTCGCCGTATTCCTGCACCTCGTAGCCCTGCCACGCGGCGCCCTCGCTGAGCACGACCAGCGCGTAGTTGCTTGGGTTGGCGCGCTTTTCGTCGACGAGCAACTGGATCAGCTTGTCGAGATCGACCTTGTACTCCGGTATGACGCACCGTATCGAGGTGGCGTACGCGGTGTAGAGCGCCGTAAATCCGGCATCGCGGCCAAAGACGCGGAAAATGCCGATCTGCTCGTGCGATCCGACAGTGGTGCGCTGCCGCTGGATGGCGTCGCTGGCGCGAGTGATCGCGGTCGAGAAGCCGATGCAGTACTCGGTGTTGCGGACGTCGTTGTCCATCGTCTTCGGGATGGCGATGATCTTGACGCCGAGGTCGTTGAGCTTGGCTGCATAACTGAGCGTGTCGTCGCCGCCGATGGCGATCAGATGTTCGATGCCGAGCTCCGAGAGGTTCGCCAGCACCTGGCCGGTGACGTCCCACGTCCTGGTTGCGATGCCGCCCTTGGTGCTGAGCGAGGCCGGAAAGTCGTTGCCTGCGAGATGATCCGGCAGCTTCTTCATCTTGGACGGATTGGTGCGGCTCGAGTGCAGCACGGTGCCGCCGCTCCGGTCTATGGTGCGCGTGTTGTCACGGTTCAACGGGATGATGTAGTGGGACCTGGAGGCCGGGTCCTCGAGGTTCACGTGCGTGAGGGCCTCCCAACCACGGCGGAGGCCGACGACCTCGATGTCGTTCTCGCTGCCGCGATATGTCACGCTCTTGATGACTGCGTTGAGACCGGGAACGTCGCCGCCGCCCGTGAGAATGCCGATACGCCTTTTTGCCATACCCACCTCGCAGGCGGTCCCTTACTCGGCCGCTTCCGGCTTGCGCTCCTTGCGCACCTGAAAGCGCTTCAGCAGTGAGGACACGGTGTCGCGGAAGCCACCATACTCCAGCTCGGAATAGGGCAGCATCGCGGCACCGGACCAGCCCTGGCTGCGCATCTCGATGGCCTTGCGCTGGGCGCGCCGGCGGACCTCGTCCCACGCCGGGTTGTCGAAGAAATCGGTATAGGACTCTGAGAATCGGCCTTCCTTGTCGATCGAGAAGCCGGCGCAGGAAACGATCGGCAGGCAGTACATGCCTGTCACCGGTGTGTTAATTGGCACAGGCATGAGCGGCATCACGTGCGAGCCGCGCGCATCGCCGCCTACGAAGTGCGCCTTCGCGAACGGCGAGACGATTTCTTCGGGTGCCGGGAAAATCCCCTGGTTCCTGACGATTGCGACCGGATCGTCCTTGCCGGTGTACTTGCCTGCGATCGCGTGAAGACGCTGCGCCGAAACGGCGACGGCGACCTCGCCATGGGTCCGGGAAACGATGCGATCGATGCCAAAGCGCTCGTTGTCGCGGAGCAGCGCGGCAATGTGGTAGCCATCCGCGGGCGCGTCGAGTTCGATCACGCTGTCGCCGGCCGTGTTGTCCATGTCGATGACATGGAAACGGAATCCCTTGATCATCGGGGGCAGCATCAGCCCGGCGCAATACATGGGATCGGCAAAGGCGAGGTAGAGCGGCAGGTTGTAGGCGCCGGGGCCGCATTTGTCGGCGGCGAACACCATGAAGGACTCCGCAGGTCTCGTGCCCGAGAGGCTGTGGTCGAAGCTGAGCTCGGCGACTCCCGGGCCGGCGCCGCGGACGTTTCCGGACGGTGCGTCGACGAGAAGATCCTGGCCGGCGCCATAAAGCCCGGAGGTCTTCGCGACCGAGGTGGCCGCGAGGAACGCCTTCCAGGCAAGTTGATGCACCTCGAGCTCCTTCGCCCCGTGTGTGCGTCATGATGATCGCAATGTCGTCGCCGGTGTGGCAGACGAAAGCGTCGATCAGCAGGCCATCGCAGATCGCTTTCGCGACCTCGCCCTCGACAGCCGCCATCATGCGTGTAGACGGTTTCGTGTGGCCGCCGACGGAGCCTATGTCAGCCTTGATGACCGAAAGGGTGAGTCTCATGAGCGTTCCCTCCGACCAGCACAGCGCAACGCCTCGGCGTCTGCGCTTGCTGCGCCGGGGCGACGGCGCTGCTCATTCGCGAGAAAGAACGTCTGAGGTTCCGTTAGGTTCCACAAATGCCCTTCTTTCTCGAAGGCTCGGGCTCATCCGGTAGCCGGGATCGATCACGGTAAAGGTCATGCCGGAAGCGATAGGATCATGCGCCGCCATTTGCTGAGACGATACTTCAGAATCTCAATTCCGCTGCGCAACTTTGACATCGCGAATTGCCAGATGAAGGCTGATCGTGCCCACAATGATGGGAAGTAGTCCCACGAGTATCCAGGCCAAATGCGAGCCAGCGCCGATCGTGCCGGCGGCAATCCAAATTCCAAAGGCGATGATACCTACCGAAATTGAGAGCGAGAATGCGTCATTCATGATGACCTCCAACGGCCTATGCCTGTCGGATGAATGCCAGCCTGTCGTCAAGCTTCGGCATCACCCCTGGTCCGCCACTCAACCTCATCTGCCAGCTCGCAAAGGCAGGGCAGGCAGGAATGTCGTTGCTTGTCGTCCGCCTTCTCCGGCTCGGCAGGGTCTTAAGAACCGCCTCTGGCTGGGAATAGCTTGTCTGTGGAACGATCGAGCCGCTTATCGGAGCCTTGCGCCCCATTTAGATGACCGACGAGTTCGCCGGAAAGCCGATAGATATTGATGCCTTTTAGATTGTAAAGTTTTTGGCCCCTAAGGTCGAAGATGGCCGCACCGTCCACCACCCCGACGTGGATGCCATTGCTATTGAAAATGTTGCCGCTCATGACTGACCTTCAGGCGAGGCTCCCGAACCAAGCTGCGCTTGTTGGACCCAGATAGCGAGACAATTCGGGCGCCGCGCCGGACACTTTGGGGGTATCCCGACGACCATTGCCAAGGCCAACAGAGGCACTTTAGCCCCGCCTTAATTCGCCCATGAGAAGCTTTACGACCTCCGGCAATTCAAGGGGGTCTGTCAGATCGCAGTCGACGCAGCGGAACTCGAGTCCTCCCGTTTTCACGAGCATAAATCGACCCAATGCGGACACGGACTTTTTGGCAACCTATCAAGTCAACATCTCTGACTTATGGTTCGCCCGTCGCTGATGATGTAGTTTGACACGCGTTGACGCACGCAACCTTGTCGCGCGCAGCTTCAATCCAGTTTCCACACGGACCGCGCATGGCGATTTGCGTCTCTTGCTGCACAGCTTGAGAGGAACTCGCATGAAAAAATTGCTGCTAACGGCGGCCGGTTTGATTGCACTCTCGATTCCGGCAATGGCGCAAAATACTGAGATCCGGGCGATGCCCGATACGCTCATATGGAAGGATAATCCGGCCTTTCCGAAGGGCGTTCAGATTGCCACCTTGGTTGGTGATCCCACGAAAGCGGGCGAGGTCGTCGTCTTACGGATCAAGTTTCCACCTAACTTCCAAATGCCTCCGCATACTCATCCCTATTCCGAAGTTGTCACAGTCATAAGCGGTGACGTCGGCAGTAGCCATGGTGAAAAATTCGAAAAGAACGGTGATCTCCTAAAGCCAGGCTCGTTATGGGTGTACCCCGCAAAACACGCGCATTACGCTTGGACCGGAAGCGAGGAAGGGATACTTCAAGTTCAATTTACCCGGCCCAGGTGGCATCGATTACATCAATCCGGCTGACGATCCGCGCAAACAGTAGCCGCCCGCATTGCAAGAGGCCGTCTCACGCGGACACCCGTCTGTCCGGTATTCGCAAGGGAGGATGTCATGCGATCTTCTCCAAAATTAGCGAGCGCAGCACTTGCCCTGTGCATCATGTTGTTGTCGTTTGGCTCCAGCGCGTTGGTCGAGCCGAAAACGGAGGTGGCGGCGGCGACCTCGGCATGGGGGCAGGCTATTGGCGAAGGCGATCCCGAAAAGGTGTTACCGTTCTATTCGGACGATGCCGTGCTCTGGGGCACGCTGTCGCCGACCGTGCGCTCAGACCGGGCGGGGCTACGAGACTATTTCGTGGCCGCCTTCAAGGTTCTGCCCGGCCTGAAGGTCGCCTTCGGCGATCAGCTGATCCGCGTGTACGGGAATGCGGCGGTCAATACCGGCTACTATACGTTCTCCTACGTCAAGGATGGCGAGACGAAGAGCTTGCCCGCGCGCTACAGCTTCACCTACGTCAAGAACGGCGAGCGTTGGCTGATCGTCGACCACCATTCCTCGGCCATGCCATCAACCCCGAGATAGCCCACCAGGTTGTCGAATAGTGACATCCGTAAGGGCCCAGCTGCGGCGCGTTCGTGGTTATCTGTTCGTCCGGACTTGGCCTAAAGCCGCCGCTCTGCGAAACCATCGCTACTGGACGAGAGGCGAACCAGGTTCGTACCGTCACGCCACTTCCGACTGTGACTATTCGGAAGTGGGACGGTGTGCGACTTCAAGTCCGCAATGCACGCCAAAGCGGATATCGGACCGGCAGTCCGAATTGATGTGTCCACGCCATAGGCCTCAGGTGACGCCGCTTATTGCCTGAACTCGTTGGTCAGTTCGCCGATGCCGTCGATCGCGACTGTCACCGTGTTGACGGGGTCCTTCATGACGCCGATGCCGACTGAGGTGCCGCAGGCGATCAGATCGCCGGGCAGCAGCGTCATGTCGTGCGAGATCTTGCTGACGAGCTCTTGGGCGCTGAAGATCATGTCTGATATGGGGTAGTTCTGGCGCTCAGCGCCATTGAGGATCGTGCGCACCACGAGGCTTGCCGGATCGATCCCTGACGTGATGACGGGGCCGAACGGGCCATAACCGTCAGAACCCTTGGCGCGCGCCCACTGGGCGAAGGTCTTGTCGCGGTTGAGAATGTCGTTGGCGGTGACGTCGTTGACGCAGGTGTAGCCGAAGATGAAATCATCGGCTTCGTCTGCGGAAACGTTGGTGCAGGGCTTTCCGATGACGATGCCGAGTTCGCCCTCATAGGTGGTCTTGCCGTCATAGGAAACGGGGCGTTCGATCACCGCGCCGGGCGCGGTGACGCTGGTGGTGGCCTTCAGGAGATACAAGGGCTCAGCCGGCTCCGGCTGTTGCAGCTTGGCGGCGAGCGCGTGAAAATTGTTCCAGAGCGCGACGATCTTGGTCGGCTCGGTCGGCGCCAGCAACTCGACATCGCCGAGCGCCAGGATTTGTCCGCTCGGCCTCGCGATGCCGAACATGTTGCCGTCATGTACAGCGATGCCGGATGGCGTGAGCGCGCCGAAGCCGCTCTACCCCGGTGGCGGAAGCGAATCCAGTGGGTGACGTTACGCTGCAGCATCACGCCACCGCCGGGATTTTTGCTTCCGGCGCCGGAAGCACGGTTCCGTCGTAGAGGCCGGCGATCTTGGCGCGCTGCGCGACCAGCGCCAGCACCGCATCCAGCGATGGCGTCGGTATCCTGGTCAGCCGGCCCATTTCCTGAACCACCGTCACCAGCGGATCGATTTCCATCGGACGGCTGCGCTCGAGATCCTGCAGCATCGAGGTCTTGTGCGCGCCGACCTTGCGCGCGCCTTCGATGCGGCGCTCGACATCGACGCGGAATTTGACGCCGAAGGATTCGGCGATCGCCTGCGCCTCCAGCATGATCGCCTTCGACAGCGCGCGGGTGGGGGATCGGAGCAGATCACGTCGAGGGTAGCGTGAGTCAGCGCGCTGACCGGGTTGAGGCAGACATTGCCCCACAGCTTGAGCCAGATCTCGTCGCGAATGCGGTCGAGGACCGGCGCCTGCATGCCGGCCTTGGTGAAGACCTCCGAGAGTCGCCGCACGTCCTCGGTGATCTCGCCGGAGGGCTCGCCGAGCGGGAAGCGGTCGCCATAGACGTGACGGATCACGCCGGGTGCCTCGATCTCGGTGGCGGGGTAGACGATGCAGCCGATCGCGCGCTGCGGCGTCAGCTCGCGCCATTGCCGTCCGCCGGGATCGATGCTCTCCAGCGTCGAGCCCTCAAGGGCGCCGCCATGCTTGTAGAAGTACCAGTAGGGGATGCCGTTCACGGCGGTGACGACGCGGGTCTGCGGCCCAAGCAGCGGCTGCATCTGCTCCAGCACGCCGGTGATCGAATGCGCCTTCAGGCAGATGATGACGAAATCCTGCACCCCGAGTTCGGCCGGGTTGTCGGTGCAGCGCGGATGCACCACTCGCTCTTCGTCGCCGATCAGGAGCTTGAGCCCATTGGCGCGCATCGCGGCGAGATGCGCGCCGCGCGCCACCAGGCTGACATCGACGCCCGCACGCGCGAGTTGCACACCGAGATAGCCGCCGATCGCGCCGGCGCCGTAGATACAGATTTTCATGGGATCTTTCGGTGGTTGATGATCGAGCGTCAGCGTTGCGCCGGTGCTGAGTTCATCTCAGGCCGGCGCGTTGGTGCTGCTGAGGTTCCCTGTCAGGCCGACGCGGCCAGCTTGAAGGGCGTTGCTTCGTCGTCGAACGCGTTGAAGATATCGCGAATGCTGATGACGCCGATCAGGCTGTAATTGTCGATCACAGGCACGTGGCGGATGTGATGCTTGCTCATGAGGTGACGGACATGCTCGAGCGTATCCGTCGATGTGCAGGAGACGAGCTGTTGTACTGAAATAAATTGCGAAACGCGCATATTCACCCCGGCCGCGCCGTGCTCGGCGATGGCGCGCACCACGTCGCGTTCGGTGAACATGCCGACCGCCGTGTTGCCCTCGGTGCGGACGACATCCTTGACGACCAGCGCACTGATATTGCTGGAGCGCATCAGTTGCGCAGCAATGGCGACGGTCTCGTTCATGCGAACCGTTGCGACACGGGCGGCTTTCTTGCGCAGGATATCTCCGACTTGCATGGCAACCTCCTTGGGGTGAATTATTGGCTCAAGTGTGGTATACATAATGCCAATTGTCAACACGCCTTGTGGTGGAAATCTTTCGCCGAGATAGAGATAAATAGGCAGTATTGCTGACGTTCTTGAGGCACTGCATCCCAGTCGGAGGAGGGCGAGCCGCCCCTGGAGCGGTTCAGAAAGCGCTCAGGTATACCAGAAGCCGTCCGGGCGAAAGAAAACGCGCCCATCCCGGAGGATGAGCGCGTTTGTCTCGAACAACCAATCCGGTTCGGATCAGGCGGCAAGCTGCGACTTGGCGACCACCACCTTGCGCCAGGGCTTGAGCACCGCGATCGCCAGCAGCGAGGCCAGGATATTCGCACCGGCCGCGATGATGAACACGTTGTCCCAATTGCCCGAAGACTGCTGCATGTAGTTCGCCACCGGCACCAGCAGCGCCGCGGTGCCCTTTGCCGTGTAGAGCAGGCCGGCATTGGTGGTCGCGAACTTCGCGCCGAAGGTATCGGTGCAGGTCGACGGGAAGAGGGAGTAGATCTCGCCCCAGGCAAAGAACACGAAGCCCGACAGCAGCACGAACCACACCGGATCGTGGCCCAGCATGTACAGTCCCCAGATGCCAATGCCTTCCATGCCGAACGCGATGAACATCGTGTTCTCGCGGCCGATCATGTCCGAGATCCAGCCGAAGAAGGGGCGGGTCAGGCCGTTGAGGACGCGATCGATGGTGGCCGCGAACGTCACTGCCGTCATCGTCACCGCCATCAGCGTGACCGGTACGCTGTCGACCTTCCAGTCGACGGCGATCGGCTTGAGGTTGGCGGTGACCATCAATCCGCCGGCGCCGACGATCACGAACATGAAATACATCAGCCAGAAGATCGGCTGGCGGATCACCTCGGTCGGCGCATAATTGCGCCGGGTCTGGATGATGTTGGCGTTCTGCGTTACCGCAGGCACCTGTCCCACTTTGGGCGCGAACATCAGGAAGGCGAGGATCACGATGATGATGCCCTGTCCGAGACCGAAATAGAGGAAGGTGGTCTGGAAGCCGGAGTCCTTGATCATCGCCTGGATCGGCGCGACCGTCAGCGCCGAGCCCGCGCCGAATCCGGCGGCGGTGATGCCGGCGGCAAGGCCGCGCTTGTCGGGAAACCATTTCAGCGCGTTGCCGACGCAGGTGCCGTACACGCCACCGGCGCCGATGCCTGCGATGATCATGCCGAGATAGAAGCCGTTGAGGGTGGTCGCCTGGGCGTTGATGGCCCATCCGATGGCGCAGAGAATGCCGCCGATGAGGACGACGAGGCGCGGGCCGTATTTATCGACGAACCAACCCTCGACCGGCACCAGCCAGGTCTCGAACAGCACGAAGAGCGTAAATGCCCACTGGATCGAGGCGCGATCCCATCCGAATTTCTGCTGGATGTCGGGGACGAAGAAAGTCCAACCATATTGATAATTGGCGATCATCACCATCGCGGCGACGCCGATGGCCAATTGGGTCCAGCGATAAGCATCGCTTACTCGGGCCGCCGCGACGGGGGCGGCTCCGTGCACTGTGTCCGTCATTTTTCCTCCAAAAGGGCTGTTCTATCGATACCCCGACAGCTCCGTGGAAGTCTGGTATATGTTATGCCAGTAGACAAGAGAAAATTTTACACAGGCTGTGAAAATTTCGAACACCGCAGAAATGCTGTGAGCAACAAAAAGGCCGCGCAGTTTGCGCGGCCTTTTCTCCTGGAAGCCTGACTAAATCGTTGTTTCGCCGCGGTTAAGCGACACGGCCGCCCGGCCCGGCGACCATACTCCGCAAGCGGGTATAGCCTTCCTGGATGACCGACCAGAACAGTGCGATCAGGCCCAGGATCATGATCGTGCTGACGAGCGGGTTGGAAAGGAATATGCCAAACGAACCCTGGGATCCCAGAAGCGACTGCCGGAAGGCCTCTTCCGCCTTGTCGCCGAGCACGATGGCCAGCACCAGCGGGGCGAGGGGATAGTTGCACTTCTTGAGCAGGTAGCCGATCACGCCGAACACCAGCATCAGCATGACGTCAAACGTAGAGCTGTGCACTGAGTAGGCGCCGATCGCGCAGAGCACCAGGATGAGCGGCGCGATGATGCTGAAGGGCACGCGCAGGATCGCCGCGAAAATCGGTACGCAAGTCAGCACGACAATCAGGCCGACGAGGTTGCCGAGATACATCGAGGCGATCAGGCCCCAGACGAATTCCTTCTGTTCGACAAACAGCATGGGTCCGGGTTGCAGACCCCAGATCAGAAGGCCACCGAGCAACACCGCGGCGGTCGGCGAGCCGGGCACGCCGAGCGAGAGCATCGGCAGCAAGGCCGCGGTGCCCGCGGCGTGGGCCGCGGTTTCGGGCGCGACCACACCTTCGATCTCGCCCTTGCCGAAGTTCTTGCCGTTCTTCGCCACCCGCTTGGCGATGCCGTAACTCATGAACGAGGCCGGAGTAGCGCCCGCCGGCGTGATGCCCATCCAGCAGCCGATGAAGCAGGAGCGCAACGAGGTCATCCAGTATTTCGGCAATTCCTTCCAGGTCTGCAGCACGACCCGCAAATTGATCTTGGCCTTGCCGCCGCGGAAGGCGAGCCCTTCCTCCATGGTCAGAAGGATTTCACCGATGCCGAACAGCCCGATCACGGCAATGAGGAAGTCGAAGCCGTTGAGCAGATGGGTGACGCCGAACGTCAGCCGCAACTGACCGGTGATGGAATCAAGCCCCACAGCGGCGAGCGCAAAGCCGATCATCATCGCCGCAATGGTCTTGAACGGCGGCTCCTTGCTTAGGCCCACGAAGCTGCAGAATGCGAGGAAATACACCGCGAATTTTTCCGCTGGGCCAAATTGCAGCGCAAAGCTGGCGACCAGGGGAGCGACCAGCGTGATCATGATCACGGCGAACAGAGCGCCGACGAAGGATGAGGTGAAGGCGGCGGTCAGTGCCTCGCCGGCCTTGCCCTGCTGTGCCATCGGATAGCCGTCGAACGTCGTGGCGACCGACCACGGTTCTCCGGGTATGTTGAAGAGAATCGAGGTGATCGCGCCGCCGAACAGCGCACCCCAATAGATGCACGACAACATGATGATGGCCGACGTCGGCGACATGCTGAATGTCAGCGGCAGCAGGATGGCCACGCCATTGGCGCCGCCCAGTCCCGGAAGCACGCCGATGATGACACCGAGCACGATGCCGAGAACCATCAGCATGATGTTGTACGGCTGCAGCGCGATTGCAAAGCCGTGAAACAGATTGACGAGTTCTTCCATCCCGATAATCCAATCTTGACTGTGCGTCGTTGTTTATAGACCGAGCCACTCTTCGACCGGTCCCTTCGGAAGCGGGACCATGAACCAGCGCTCGAAAATGAAGTAGGTGGCGATGGGCATGCCGAACGCGACCGCCAGGACGATGATCCAATTGTATTTACCCAGCCATCGCATGAACCATGCGATGAAGACGATCGAGGCGACGTACAGCCCGATGAACGGCATGGAGCCGACATAGATGGCCGTGGGAATAACGACGCTCAGAACCTGACGAAGCTGTCCCCATTCCGCGAACAGGCCGTCATTGTCTTCGCGCAGCCCGTGCCACAGATTGATCCCGCTCGAAACGAGGATGAAGATTCCGATATAGAACGGAAAGAACCCGGCCCGGGGTCCTTCGGGACCCCAGTTGATTCCCGCCTTGACGCTGCCGAAGATCACGATCGCTCCAAACAGAGCGATCGCCAGCGTGACGCCTGCTTCCACGAGTTTGTGGGTCGGGCCGGTATTGCTCGAACTTCCTGTTGTCATCGAAACTCCGTGCGGAATCGAGCCAGCGGTACCAGAGCCCGCCGCCTGCGTTGCTATTCCAATTCAGTCGATCAGTGCTTTTCGGTCAGTTTCCCGGCGCGAGGAAACCGGCGTCTTTCATCAAGACCTGGTGACGCTTGTCCTCGACCTCGACCCACTTGGCGTAGTCGGCGCCGGTCAGGAAGGTTGTGTTGAACGCGCCGCTTTTCATGAATTCCTGCCACTCCGGAGTGGCGCGAACCTTCTTGAACAGCTCGACGTAGTATTCGACCTGATCCTTGGTGGCCCTGGGCGACATGAAGATGCCGCGCAGCATCAGGTATTCCATGTCGAGACCTTCCGACTTGCAGGTCGGAATGTCCTTCCAGGCTTTGCCGTCGGCGATCGGTTCGTCATAGGCCATGCGCTGTGAGTCGAACACGCAGAGCGGGCGCAGCTTGCCGCCACGCCATTGCGCGACCGCCTCGATCGGATTGTTGACGGTCGAATCGACGTGATTGCCGACGAGCTGAACGGCGACTTCGCCGCCGCCCTTGTACGGAATGTAGGTGAAGCGGGCGCCGGTGGCCTTTTCGACGGCAACCGTAATGATCTGGTCTTCCTGTTTCGAACCGGTGCCGCCCATCTTGATGGTGCCGGCGGGAGCGGCCTTCACCGCATCGACGTAATCCTTCACCGTCTTGTACGGCTTGTCGGCGTTCACCCAGAGCACGAATTCGTCGAGCGCCAGCATGGCGACCGGCGTGAGATCCTTCCAGCTGAACGGAATTCCGGTGGCGAGCGGAGTCGTGAAGAGGTTGGAGAGCGTGATGATGATCTTGTGCGGATTGCCGCCCGATCCCTTGAGATCGAGGAAGCCTTCGCCGCCGGCGCCGCCCGATTTGTTGATGACGACCAGCGGCTGCTTCATCAGATTGTGCTTGGTGACAATGCCCTGGATGGTGCGCGCCATCTGATCGGCGCCGCCGCCGGTGCCGGCGGGAATGATGAATTCAACGGGGCGCACCGGCTCCCACGCGGCAGTCGCAGGAACTGCGATTCCGCTGGCGCACAAAGCAGCAATCGTCCCGAACGCAAGATATGCAGAACGCTTCATTTGGTTCACTCCCGTCGAACTATGGTTACGCCGGTCTTTGCCGGCTTTTAATTTCATCCCGATCAACCTTGTCGGGTCTTCATGCACTCATGATCGCTTCATGCACTCATGATCGTCGCGCTGCAATGGTTTGCCCATCGCAGTCGGTTCCAAGCTTGAATTGTACGAGGGTCCCGTTGGAGCGGCATCCGCTCCTTTCGGCCAATGGCAAATTGCGAGGCGGAAGAAAAGGGAAGCATGCATGCACTGCCCGTCCTCCGCCACATCGCGTTTCGCTGTCCCTTGCGGACTGCACGGCCTATCCCCCCCATGTGCGCTCATGCTTCTTGTGCGTGAGCATTTTGGGCATTCTTGTATATGATATGCCACAGTGCAAATGGTTTTTGCTTCGGATTGCCGCACTGGCCAATTTGTCGCAGATGGGCGATTTCCCAGCAATCGGTTTACGGCAATGAAAATGGCCCCGGAAAACCGGGGCCATTGATCGAAACACTGGTGTTGATCGTGCTCTGCAGCGTGCGCGGATCGCGCGTCACATGCTGCAAAATAAAGCGTCAGAGACCAAAATAAGGGAGGTCGCCGTTGCGGATGGCGATGCGGCTGCTCGCGGTCAAAAGGCGGTCGATCGAGGCCATCAGACGGCCGAACAGGGTGCTGGAGGGAAGGAGGCCGAGGGATGCAGTCTTGGACATGGATGTCCCCTTTTCTGAAGTGGCGGAGCAGTTCCGCTTCTTGATCAAAGGGGATTTTTGTATACCAGATACCAATCGACAATGGGCTTGTTCGCATAGCAGCAATCGAAGGTTTGCAATGCAGCAAATTCGCCGTTGGCATTCCAAATAAAAAGGCCGCCGGAACCCGGCGGCCTTGTATTCCAGATTACAACGCGGCTTATTCTGCCGCCTGCTTGCGCGGCGGCTCGAGCGCGCCGGAATCGTGGATCTCAGCTACCTGGTGATCGGAGAAGCCGAGAACCTGACGCAGGATCTCATCGGTGTGCTCGCCGAGCAGCGGCGACCTTGTCACCTCGCTTGGTGAGTCCGACAGCTTGATCGGATTGCCGACCGAGATGTACTTGCCGCGGGTCGGGTGATCGACCTCGACCACCGTGCCGGTCGCGCGCAGCGACTGGTCCTCGATGATTTCCTTCATGGACAGGATCGGGCCGCAGGGGATGTCGTCCTTGTTGAGGATCTCCATCGCCTCGAACTTGGTCTTGGTCATGGTCCACTGCTCGATGCGGGCGAAGATTTCGTTCAGCCGCGACAACCGGGCCGGCGGCTTGGCGTAATCCGGATGGGTCTTCCAGCCGGGTTCGCCGATCACGTCGCAGATCTTCTCCCACACCGGCGCCTGGGTGATGAAATAGAGGTAAGCGTTGGGATCGGTCTCCCAGCCCTTGCACTTGAGGATGCGGCCGGGCTGGCCGCCGCCGGAATCGTTGCCGGCGCGCGGCACCGCGTCGCCGAACGGAATGCCTTCGCCGTACTGGCTGTATTCCTTCAGCGGGCCATGGGCGAGGCGCTGCTGGTCGCGCAGCTTGACGCGGGCGAGATTGAGCACGCCGTCCTGCATCGCGGCGGTGACCTTCTGGCCCTGGCCGGTCATGGTGCGTTGATAGAGCGCGGTGACGATGCCGAGCGCGAGATGCAGGCCGGTGCCGCTGTCGCCGATCTGCGCGCCGGTGACGAGCGGCAGCCCGTCGCGAAAGCCGGTGGTCGAGGCCGCGCCGCCAGTGCACTGCGCGACGTTCTCATACACCTTGCAGTCTTCGTAAGGTCCGGGACCAAATCCCTTGATCGAGGCCACGATCATCTTCGGGTTGAGGCTGTGGATCTTCTCCCAGGGGAAGCCCATGCGGTCGAGCACGCCGGGACCGAAATTTTCCACCAGCACATCGCAGTTCTTGATCAGCGCGGTGAGGACTTCCTTGCCCTTCGGGTTCTTGGTGTCGAGCGTGATCGAGCGCTTATTGTGGTTCAGCATGGTGAAATACAGGCTGTCCACATTGGGAATGTCCTGCAACTGACCACGCGTGATGTCGCCGACGCCGGGGCGCTCGACCTTGATCACGTCGGCGCCGAACCAGGCCAGCAATTGCGTGCAGGTCGGACCCGACTGAACGTGGGTGAAATCAAGAATACGAACGCCCTTGAGCGCCTTTGTCATCGTCTTTGCTCCGTACTGTGTCTGTCTGCCCTGCGCGTGCAGGATGAAATGCGTTGAAGTCGGTTATTTCTTTTTCAGAACGCTTTGCGGATTGAGGTTGCCGATGCGGCCGCTCTCGGAACCGGCCGCCGGATCGATCACGGCGTTGATGAGCGTCGGCTTGCCGGAATCCATCGCTGCGTTGACGGCGCGCTTGAGTTCGTCGGGCGAGGTGGCGTTGATGCCGACGCCGCCGAACGCTTCCATCATCTTGTCGTAGCGCGAGCCCTTGACGAATACCGTCGTCGCCGGATCCGAACCGCCCGAATTGACGTCGGTGCCGCGATAGATGCCGTCGTTGTTGAAGATGACGATGCAGACCGGAAGCTGGTAGCGGCAGATGGTCTCGATCTCCATGCCGGAGAAACCGAAGGCCGAGTCGCCCTCGATCGCGAGCACCGGCTTGCCGGTCTCGACGGCGGCTGCGATCGAATAGCCCATGCCGATGCCCATCACTCCCCAGGTGCCGACGTCGAGCCGCTTGCGCGGCTTGTACATGTCGATGACGCCGCGGGCGAGGTCGAGCGTGTTGGCGCCTTCGTTGACCAGAATGGCGTCGGGCCGCTCCTTGATGATGGTGCGCAGTGCGCCGAGCGCGCCGTGATAATCCATCGGCGAAGCGTTGCTCATCAGCTTTGGCGCCATCTTGGCGACGTTGTCGTCGCGCTTCTTGTTGACGGCATTGACCCAGTCGGCGGGTGCAGCCGGCCAGCTGCCGCCCATGCCCTCGAGCAGCGCGGAGACGCAGGAGCCGATATCGCCGACCACCGGGGCCACGATCTCGACGTTGGAATCCATTTCCTTCGGCTCGATGTCGATCTGGATGAATTTCTTCGGCGCGTCGCCCCAGGTCTTGCCCTTGCCGTGCGACAGCAGCCAGTTGAGGCGGGCGCCGATCAGCATGACGACGTCGGCGTCCTTCAGCACGGTCGAGCGCGCAGCTCCCGCCGACAGTGCATGCGTGTCGGGCAACAGGCCCTTGGCCATGCTCATCTGGAGGAACGGTGCGCCGGTCTTTTCGACGAAGGCGCGGATCTCGTCGTCGGCCTGCGCATAGGCTGCGCCCTTGCCGAGGATGATGAGGGGACGCTTGGCACCCTTGAGCACGTCAAGCGCGCGCTTGACGGCCGACGGGGCAGGGATCTGGGCAGGCGCTGCGTCGATCACCTTCACCAGCGACTTCGCGCCGGCAGCGGCGTCCATCACCTGACCGAAAAGTTTTGCCGGAAGATCAAGATAGACGCCGCCCGGGCGGCCCGAGACGGCGGCACGAATCGCGCGTGCCAGGCCAATGCCGATGTCGGCGGCGTGCAGGACGCGGAAGGCCGCCTTGCAGAGCGGCTTGGCGATCGCAAGCTGGTCCATTTCTTCATAGTCGCCCTGCTGCAGGTCGACGATCTCGCGCTCGGAGGAGCCCGAAATCAGGATCATCGGGAAGCAGTTGGTGGTGGCGTGGGCCAGCGCCGTGAGGCCATTGAGGAAGCCCGGCGCGGAGACGGTGAGGCAGACGCCGGGCTTCTTGGTCAAAAAGCCGGCAATGGAAGCGGCGTAGCCGGCATTCTGCTCGTGGCGGAACGAGAGCACGCGAATGCCCTCGGCCTGCATCATGCGTCCAAGATCCGTGATCGGGATGCCCGGCACACCATAAATGGTGTTGATGCCGTTGAGCTTGAGCGCATCGATGACGAGATGAAAGCCATCCGTCAGCTCTTGCTCGATGCCCGGTGCTTCGGACTTGGTCGCGGTATTCAGCATGGGCTTCATCTCCCTGATCGTTTGTTTCGGACGATTTTTCGTCGTCTTCTGCTGCGAAGTTACGTCTAGCTAAACAGTTCCTGCCCGTGAGCCTCGACGTAGGCGGCAAGGCCCAGCGTGTGGTCGCGTGCGCGTTTCTCGGCGAGTTCGGTGTCGCGTGCTTCCAGCGCCTCGATGATCGCCAGATGCTCAGGCAGCGAGGTCGCGGTGCGATCTTTCCGCCCGATGGTCAGTTGCCGGTAGCCGCGCACGTGCAGCAGGATGTCGTTGGTCATGTCGACCAGCACCGGCGACTCCGACAGCGAGATCAGCGCCTGATGGAACGCGATATTGGCCTTGGAGTATTCCTCGACATGATCCTGCGGCAGCCGGTCCTTGCTAAAATCCTTGAAGAAATCGCGCAGTGCCGTGATGTCCTTCTTGCGCGCGGTGGTCGTGATCAGGCGTGCGGCCATGCTTTCGAGCGCGGCCCAGGCGCGGATCATGTCGACGATCTCGGTCTTGGTGCGGCGAACCACAATGATGCCGCGACGCGGCACGGTTTTGACGAAACCATCCTGTTCCAGCATCGCGATGGCTTCGCGAATAGGGGTGCGGCTGACGCCGAGGCGTTCGGACAGCGCGCGCTCGTCGAGCATGACCTGCTCGGGCGTCGCATAGATGTCCATCTTGAGAATAGCTTCCTTCAAGGCCTCGTAGGCCTTGTTCTTGAAGCTCGTCTCGGGCGCAATCCGGACGATTGCAATATCAGCCTCAGCCATGACAGGCGGCGCCTTGGTTTGTTTACGTGCGGGCACGACTCGTCTCCTCCCTGTTTTGGAGACGTCTTCTTATCAGAAGAAACACTCGAATATTTTTGGCATACCAAATACCAGGATGTCAAGATGCCCGTGTTTTCGCTATTTCTGCGCGATAGTTTGTCTTGACAATCTGATCTCTGGCATACCAAATGCCATAAAACTAGCCCCAGGAGGAAGCCAATGTCAAATTCTGCAGATGCGGCCCGCAAGATCGCCGAGCCCAGCGCCCACCAGGCTGTCCGCCGGGTGCTCGATACGGTGAAAGCCGAGAACCGCACCAGCCTCACCGCGCCGGAAGGCAAACTGGTGTGCGACGCCTACGGCATCCCGGTTCCGCAGGAAGGCGTGGCGAAGTCCGCCGCCGAGGCTGCCAAGCTCGCGTCCGCCATGGGTTTCCCGGTGGTGATGAAAATCGTCTCGCCGGACATTCTCCACAAGACCGAAGCCGGGGGCGTCGTGGTTGGCGTCAAAACCGCGACTGAAGCAGAAAAAACCTACGAGACCATTCTCGCCAACGCCAAGAAGTATAAGGCTGACGCCAAGATCGAGGGCATCCAGGTCCAGCAGATGCTGGCCGGCGGCACCGAGGTCATCGTCGGCTCCATTACCGACGGTTCGTTCGGCAAGCTGGTGGCGTTCGGCCTCGGCGGCGTGCTGGTCGAAGTGTTGAAGGACATCACCTTCCGCCTCGCGCCCGCCACCAAGGACGATGCCCTGTCGATGCTCGACGGCATCCAGGCCCATGACATGCTCAAGGGCGTGCGCGGCGGCGATCCGGTCTCTCGCGATGCTCTCGCCGACATCATCGTCAAGGTGTCGCAGCTGGTCAGCGATTTTCCGGAAATCGTCGAACTCGATCTCAACCCGGTGTTCGCCACCAAGAAGGACGCGATCGCCGCCGACGTGCGCATCGTCGTCGACTTCGATTACAAGCCGCGCCCGGCGCCGCGCCCGACCGAAGAAATCGTCGCCGCGATGAACCGCATCATGCAGCCGGAGGGCGTTGCCGTGATCGGCGCCTCTGCCGAGGACGGCAAGATCGGCAACTCCGTGATGAAGAACCTGATCAACGGCGGCTACAAGGGCGAGATCTATCCGATCCACCCCAAGGCCGCCGAGATCCTGGGCTACAAGGCCTACAAGAGCG
Organism: Bradyrhizobium sp. RDT10; assembly: GCA_044772375.2. Classification (GTDB taxonomy): domain Bacteria; phylum Pseudomonadota; class Alphaproteobacteria; order Rhizobiales; family Xanthobacteraceae; genus Bradyrhizobium. The sequence goes on along the minus strand of CP187939.1, from coordinate 4,066,389 downwards.
TCAAGGACGTCCCCGGCGTGATCGACACGGCGGTGTTCGCGATCCCCGCGAAGTTCGTCGCCGGCGCGCTGGTCGAATGCGGCGAGAAGAAAATTCCCGGCGCAGTTCTGATTCCGTCGGGCTTTGCCGAAGCCGGCGCGCCCGAATTGCAGGCCGAGATCGTCGAGGTCGGCAAGAAGTACAACATCCGCCTGATGGGGCCGAACATCTACGGCTTCTATTATACGCCTGCCAATCTCTGCGCCACGTTCTGCACCGCCTACGACGTCAAGGGTTCGGCGGCGCTGTCGTCGCAGTCCGGCGGCATCGGCATGGCGATCATCGGCTTCTCGCGCTCGGCCAAGATGGGCGTCTCCGCGATCGTCGGCCTCGGCAACAAGTCCGACATCGACGAGGACGATCTGCTGGCCTTCTTCGAGCAGGATCCGAACACGGCGATCATCGCGCAGCACTGCGAGGACCTGAAGGACGGCCGCGCCTTTGCGGAAGCCGCCAAGCGCGTCTCCAAGAAGAAGCCGGTGGTGGTGCTGAAGGCGGGCCGCACGTCGGCCGGCGCGAAGGCTGCCTCGTCGCATACCGGCGCGCTCGCTGGCAATGACAAGATCTACGAGGACGTATTCGCCCAGTCCGGCGTGATCTGCGCCCGCAGCCTGCGGCAATTGCTCGAATTCGCCCGCGGCGTGCCGGTGCTGCCGACGCCGAAGGGCGAGAACATCCTGATCATCACCGGTGCGGGCGGTTCGGGCGTGCTGCTGTCGGACTCGGTTGTGGATAACGGCCTGTCGCTGATGACGATGCCGCCGGATCTTGACGCCGCGTTCCGCAAATTCATCCCGCCGTTCGGCGCGGCCGGAAATCCTGTGGATATCACCGGCGGCGAGCCGCCGATCACCTACGTCAACACCGTGAAGCTCGGCCTGTCGGACGAGCGGATCCATTCGCTGATCCTCGGCTACTGGCACACCATCGTGACGCCGCCGATGGTGTTCGCGCGCAACATGGTCGAGGTGAAGAAGGAGATGGAGGCGAAGGGTTTCGTGAAGCCGATCGTCGCCTCGCTCGCCGGCGACGTCGAGGTCGAGGAAGCCGCCGAATATCTCTACCAGAACGGCATCCCGGCCTATGCCTATTCGACCGAACTGCCGGTCGAGGTGCTGGGCGCCAAATACAAGTGGGCGCGCGGCGCGGGCCTGCTCTGAGCCGAACGACACATGCCGCTTCGGTTCGCCGAAGCGGCATTTTTCTTTCCCGACAAGAAGCGAAATCGCCAGGAATTCAGCGGCTCACGGTCTGATACCCGATAGAGGCAGGTCGCGATGAAGCGAAACGTGATCCGGCGCAAACCGGTCGAGCCGAGATCCGGCGCCGACAATGATCCCGATCCCAGGGATGGCGGCGTCCAGTCGGTCGACCGCGCGCTCTCCATCATCGAAGTGCTGGCCGAAGACGACGAAGGCTATCGGCTGACCGATCTCGCGGTGCGCACGGGGTTGTCGACCTCGACCGTGCACCGCCTGCTGGCGACGCTGGAGAAGCGCCGCTTCGTTCAGTTCGACCGTACCGAATCGAAATGGCACGTCGGCGCGCAGAGCTTTGCGGTCGGCGCGACCTTCACCCGCCGCCGCAACTTCACGGCGCAGGCGATGCCGTATTTGCGCAAGCTGCGGGATCTTACCCGCGAAACCGCCAATCTCGCCGTGGTCGACGACGAATCCATCATCGTCCTGACTCGCATGGAAAGCCGCGAGATCATGCGCTCGCTGACCAAGGTCGGGGGACGCGTCGCCATGGTCGCTTCCGGCGTCGGCAAGGCCGTGCTCGCCACCTATTCCGATGCTGACGTCAACGCGATCATTTGCCGGCAGGGCATGCCGCGCCTGACGGAGAAGTCGATCGTGCGGCCGGGCGAGCTGTTCCGGGAGCTCGAGGCGATCCGACGCCAGGGCTATGCGGTCGACGATGAGGAGGCGCGCATGGGGCTGCGCTGCGTTGCCGCCGTCGTCTACAGCGACTGCAGCGAGCCGCTGGCGGCGATTTCCGTCTCCGGCATGACCTCGCGCGTCACCGAAGAGCGTGTGCCCGAGCTCGGAAAAATCGTGCGCGACGTCGCGGCGGAGCTGACGGTCGCGCTTGGGGGCGTGATGCCAGAGGCGAAATCGCTCACATGAAGAGCGTCGGTCTCAGATCTTCGCCGTACTCGCGCGCTGTCAGCGCCTGCCGACTCGATTGACGGGACCGCCGCGATTCATCGGTGTTCCACGCCGGACTCCGACACCTACGCCGGGGGTCACCACGGCTCGCGCGACCGGCCGCGGCCGCAGCACTACGCCGGGCCTTACGATGCACCCGGCAGGATACGAAACGTATTGGCAGTAAACCACCGCACTGGCCTGTTCAGTACTTGCGGCCATGAACCCAGCTATCAGCAGCGCCGAAAGCGTGATCGAAAGCTTCATTTGGCGTCCTTCGAGATATCTCGTCGTCCGTTTCATGGATGGCCTCTGTTTTTGCAGGCCAGGATCCGCAAATCCCGACAGTGAACAACTTCGCACCTTCGCCGAAGCTACAGTCTATGCGCGCGGAGGGCTATGCAAAATACGACAAACGAACCTAGGAGAGAACCGCCGCAGCGGTCGCGCTTGGGGGCGTGATGCCCGAGGCAAAGTCTGTCTGAACCGAGTTTGCGACCACTCGTGCCCGCTGAAAGAAATTTAAGTCTGGTGGCGAGAACCCGGGCACCGGTACTATCCGTCTATCGCTAGCTCATGCAGCGGCTTCGAGGGGGCGACGTCCTCCGGCTTAGCGGCTTGCCGGCGACCTCGCCGTCTTCCGGGTTCCATTTCCTGTTTTGGGGAAAGTCATGCCTTCTGAACTCCGCTCGCCCCGTCTCGCTGTTCTGATCGATGCCGACAATGCGTCCGCAAAGATTGCGGACGGGTTGTTCGAGGAGATTGCCAAGATCGGGGAGGCCAGCGTTCGCCGCATCTACGGCGACTTCTCCAATGCCCGGTCCAAGGGCTGGGCCGACATTCTGTCGAAACATGCCATCATACCCCAGCAGCAGTTCGCCTATACGACCGGAAAGAATGCGTCCGACATAACCCTCGTCATTGACGCGATGGACCTGCTTCACAGCGGTCGGTTCGACGGATTTTGCCTGGTGTCTTCCGACAGCGATTTTACGCGACTTGCCGCCCGCATCCGGGAGCACGGCGTCGATGTGTTCGGGTTCGGCGCGCAGAAGACGCCGGAAAGCTTCAGGCAGGCCTGCCGAAGATCTTCTATACCGAGAACCTGCTTGGCAGCACGGCCAACACTCAGGATGCCGCCTCGAGGTCGCAGCCGCTGCAATCCCCTGATGAAGCCACCTCTATCATCAAGAAGGTCATCGCCCAGATGGAAAGCGAAGACGGGTGGGTCGATCTTGGGGAAGTCGGAAAACAGATTACCAACCTGGCCCCCGATTTCGATTCGAGGACCTTCGGCTCCCGCAAGCTGAGCGACCTCGTGCGAAAGACAAATTCTTTCGAGATCGATCAGCCCAAGGGTGGATCGATGCGAATTCGGATCAAGCCCACCGCCGGATCAGCTCCGAAGACACGAACCGCTCGAAAACCCGCGGGGTGAGTAACCGAAGGCTGTCTGAGCCACCGCAACGAGCGCAACCACAAGCCATCCATGATAAGCGGCATGGCACGGGCCTGCTTTGGCACACGGCGGACATTAAGCGGCTGGCCATGTCTGCGCCAAATTCAGAAGTTACCAAGCGTAGCGCACGACGCCCTTGCCGGCGTAGCTGCGGGTGACATTGGAGAACTCGCCCTCGAAGGTGGCGGCGAGTGAAACGCCGTTGATGAACTTCATTTCGGCCGACGCGGTGGTGAGTGCAGCGTCGTACGCCTGCGCCGCGCCGTTGACGACGAAGCTCGCGCCGGGAAGCGACTGGAAGATCGCCGATGCAGCACGGTCGGTGTTGTAATCATGCGCCCAGGCTGCGCGGCCGCGCAGCGTTAGGGTCGCATCGGGCAAGGCAAACGATTTGTAGGTGCGCAAACCAAGCTCGCTGCGGGTCGCAGTGGGGATCTTTGCGTCATACCTCAACGCAAAGGTATTGGCGCCGGAGACAACGCTTTCGGCATAGCTCGGCAGATCGAACGCAGTGACTTGTACTGCGGCGTAGGGCGCGAGGGTGATGCCGCCTATCCAGGGATCACGTAGCGGTTGCTGCCACCTTCGACACGGCCGGAATATGCGTTGGCGTTGAAGTGTGCGCGCAGTTGATCGATGCCAGCAATCGTGACGGTGCGATCGGTGGTGATGTCCTGCCCGCCATAGGCGAGCGCAGCAGTGATGTAGGCCGAGCCGATGGTGTGGCGGACGAAAGCGCCGGCTTGGAACAGGTCAGAACGCCCCGAGCCGCCATTGGCAACGCTGAAGTTCGTGCCGCCACCAGCGAGCGCGAAGCCGGCGACGGTCTGCGGCGACAGCCAGTAATCCGCGCCGGCCGCGACACCATAGACTCGGCTGGTCGCCGTGTTCGATCCCGTCGCTACGTTGCCGTCCGTCGTCCGCGAACCGCCGAAGCCGGCCGCCCACACATTCCAGCGCGCCTCGAACGCCGGCGCGCGCGGCAGCGCTTTAGTCATCATGCCGAAAGCGTCACGCTCGGCGCCTGTGCGCTTGCGGCCGGTCGAGGCGAAAGCGTCAGTCGCATCGCCCTGCTCCGCAAACGCCAGCGCACCCGGTACGTCGCTGCTGCGCCCCGCGACAAACGGATCGGTCAGCACTCCCATGAACAGGTTCATGGCATCGAAAGTGGTCTGCTGCGATCCGGTCGCGGTCTCGCCTGACATTTGCGTCAGCCCTGCAGGGGTCGGTGCACCGAATGCCACCGGAATGGCACCGCCAGCATTGAAGACATTGCTTGCCGCCGCCGTGAGGGCAACGGCAACGTTCTGCTGGTTGCGGTTGAGGTGGGCAGGCAGGACCGGCATGAACTGATAATTCAGGTAGACGTTGTTGGCATCGTAGCTAAGACTGGACGTGAAGCCGACCGGCGCACCCGTCACCGCGCCGAGCGTATCGGTGAGGCCGTTGGTCGCGGTCAGAATGGTGTAGCGCTTCGCAATCGACGAACCCGTGACGGTTACGGTGACCGGTGCGCCGGTGAGAAACGCATCGCCGTTCACCTGGGTCTTGTCGGCGCTCAGGCCGGATATCTTGACCGCGTAGAGGCTGCAGGCGCAGAACAGCAATTGGCTGTTCACCGTCAGCGTGCCGATGCTGGTCGCTGTGCCCGGCGCCAGTGTCGCGCCATTGTCGAGAAACGTCGCCGCCAGGATGCCGCTGCCGCCCAGCGTTGCGCCGGGATCGACGAGCACGACGCTAGCCGAAGCGAGCGAGCCGTTGACGAGCAGCGTGCCGGCGTTGACGTTAACGTCGCCTGCGAAGGTGCTGGTGCCGGTCAGTGTCCACACCGAACTGTCGCTCTTGTTGAAGGTGCCAAAACCCCGGTACTGGGCGGCGGCGCCGAGCGTGCTGGCATCGAACGTTGCCGCGTCGGTACCGCCGAGCTGGAATGTATCGCTGCCGGTGCCCAGCACGTTGCCTGAAATGATCGAGCCTGCACCGATCGTCAGCGTGTTGCCGATTCCAGCGAAGCGGATCGCCGCGGTGCCGCCGCTGATGGTGCCGGCATTGAAGACCGAAGAGCCGCCGGCGTTGGCGTAAACTCCGTAGGTGCCGCTCGTGATGCTGGCGCCGGCATTGTTGGTCACCGTCGCATTGGTCCCAGCGTAAATTCCGAAGTCGCCGCTGGCGGCGATGCTGCCGGAATTAACGACATTGGCGGAGCCGCTGCTGGAGTAAATCCCGTTGCTGCCTCCGATGATGGCGCCGGCGTTGTTGATCACCGTCGCATTGGTACCGGCGAAAACGCCATAGAAGGTGGTGCCGATGATGTTGCCGGAATTACTGACATTGGCAAAGCCAGTGCTTGCGTAAACTCCATAGAAATCGCCGATGATGGTGCCGCCGGCGTTGTTGGTCACGCTCGCATCGGTGATCGCAAAAATGCCGATGGTGGAGGCGCCGCTGATCGTGCCGGAATTGGTGACATTGGCGAAGCCGCTGCTGGCAAAAATCCCGTACTGGCCGCCCGTAATGCTGGCGGCAGCATTGTTGGTCACCGTCGCACTGGTTCCAGCGATGCCATAGCGAGAGGCGCCGCTGATACTGCCTGAATTGATGATACTGGCAGAGCCGGTGGACGCGAAAATGCCGTCCTGGCCGCTCGTGATGCTGGCGCCAGCGTTGTTTGTCACGGTCGCATTGGTGTTGGCGAAAATGCCATAGTTGGCGGTGCCGGTGATGACGCCGGAATTGGTGACATTGGCGAGGCCATTGTTGGCATAAATTCCATACAGACCGCCGGTGATGGTGGCGCCGACATTGTTGGTCACCGTCGCATTGGTCTGCGCGTAAATTCCGCTGGTGGAGCCGCCGATAATACGGCCGGAATTGGTGACACTGGCAAAGCTGCTGCTGGCGACAATCCCGATCTGGCCGCCGGTGATGCTGGCGTCGGTGTTGTTGGTCACCGTCGCGTCGCCAAGAATTACGCCATAGATGCTGCCGGTGAGCGTGGTGGTGGCACCGCTCTCGACGTTGACGGTGACGCCGGTCTCGAGTCCAGCGCCGTAGCCGCTGGTCCCGGCACTGGTGCCGGGCACGCCGCCGCCCTGATTGGTCGTCGTGCCGGTGCAGGTTGCCGTCACGTTATTAGCCGCGGCTGGCGTACAGGTCGCATTGGCCGCGGACACCGTCACGATCAGCGCCACCAGGATGACTGGCGCCAACCTGATCATCCGCAAGCCTCTCAACCAACGTTGACCAAAAGCACCGCCGACCTCAACCCAGCGTTGTGACGGCGCTTCACGCCATTCGCGATCGACAATTGCCCAATCCAAAATCGATAGCCACCTCGACCCTGACCCAATCCAGGCGTCACAGCCGATTCACGGTCGATTTTTCGGAAGAGTGTGGCGAAACGAACACGATGGATCGCGCCATTTTCACCACTGATGGTGCGCGATGCCCTAACGCGGACGGTTGGCAGGGCCTCTCGATCCGCTAGTGTGTCCCGCAACGGATGAGCGGACGCGATTGCGTCGTCTGCCGCTAAGAAAATGTCGGGGAAAGCATGGGCCGGAAGATCGCGATCGTCGGAGCGGGCGCCGTCGGCGGGTATGCCGGTGCCCATATGGTGCAGGCGGGCGAGGACGTCACGTTCATCGATCCCTGGCCCGAGCATGTCGAGCACATGCGGAAACACGGACTGCGCGTCACGCATGCCATGGACGTCTCGGAATTTTCGGTTCCGGTGCGCGCGCTCCATGTCACGGACGCGCAGCAGCTCGCCAAGGAGAAGCCGGTCGAAATCGCCTTCGTCTGCATGAAATCCTACGACACCGCCTGGGCCACCATGCTGATCCAGCAATATCTGGCGCCGGACGGCTATGTGGTGTCGCTGCAGAACTGCATGAACGAAGAGACCATTGCCGGCATTGTCGGCTGGGGCAAGACGCTGGGCTGCATTGCCAGCAGCATCACGGTGAACCTGCCCGAGCCCGGCCACATCCACCGGGGCGCCGGCAAGGGCGGGGCGGCGCACACCGTATTCCGCGCCGGCGAAGTGCACGGCCGCATCACGCCGCGGGCGGAAGAGGTCTGCCGCCTGGTCGGCTACTCCGACAGCGCCAAGGTGACCGAGAACCTCTGGGGCGAGCGCTGGTCGAAGCTGGTCGCCAACGTCATGGGCAACGGGCTCTCCGCCTGCACCGGCCTGCCTGGCGGGGACGTATTGCAAAGCGAGCCGCTGCGCCGTTTTCCACGCGGCTCGGGAGCGAAGCGATCCGCGTCGGGCAGGCGCAGGGCTATCGACTGGAGGAGATCCTGCACCTGCCGCCGGAGACGATCGCGCGCGCCGGCGAGGGCGACGCGGCCGCGATGCGCGCCTGCGACGAGCAGCGTTTCAAGGATGCCAAGCGCACCTCTTCGCAGCAGCGCCCTCCATGGGGCAGGACATGCAGAAAGGCCGGCGCACCGAGATCGAATTCCTCAACGGCTTCGTGGTGCGGGAGGGCGAGAAGGTCGGCATTTCCTGCGCCGCAAATGCCGCGCTGACGGACATCGTCAAGCGGGTGGAGCGTGGTGAGCTGAGCCCGGATCCGCGGCACATCACGGAATTGCGGATGAACTAGGGTATGTACGCAATTGATGTCCGCTGTCGCGGGTGAACTAGTGTCCGACCCGGGGTGGAGGCTGCTCCTGGTTCTGACCCTTGGCGGCCATAGGTCACCTATCTCTCAGGATAGTTTACGTGCCCCGGACCACCTGGCGTATGCCGCATTTGGTCAAGCCCTCTGCGGCGCAGGCGTTAGCAGCAATCGCTCTACAGGTTGGGCAATCGCTCTGGCGCACCCGCAGCTCCGATCCGCTATCTCATCACGGTGCCCACATCCGAACCGGACGGAGAAAAAGATGATCTGGAAAAACATCGTCGGACCCCGTGCGATCGCCCCCGCAGCTGCGCGCTGGTCCGCAATATCTGGTTTTGCTCGCAAGGCGGCTGAGACAGTCTCCGACTTCGCCGGCATCGCTCACAACCTGGTTATGGACGTACGCGATAGCTACCGGCCCGAGCTCCATTACATGCGTGGCCCCGGCCCGAAATGGCGCGCCAAGCATCAGCCTCGGCTAATTCGCTTCTGACTGCCCACACTCCCTGCGCGCAAAAAGGGGGCCCTCATGCGGAACCTTAGCTTCGGACAGGTTGGCCTTCTTGTGATCTTGCTAGCCCTGCTTGGCCTCACTGGCGTATGGGCTGTATCGGTGTGGAACGCCACGAGCGACGCCGTGATGGATAAGCACGGCTGGATCGCCCTTGGACTCGGAACGTTCTTTTCACTCCTGATCGGCTGCGGGCTGATGGCTTTGATGTTCTTCAGCAGCCGTAGTGGTCACGACGACGCCGCTGACCCGTTCAGGGAAAGGCGTGAGCCGCCCGCTTAATGAGTTGTAACCGGGGGCCAAAACCAAACGGTCCCGATCACGCATGGCTCGGCCAGGAACCCTGCTTTCTCATGCCGCGTTGGCATGGAAACGCGAGGGCTCTTGTCATGCAGATCGATTGGAATAGCGTCTTCTTTCCCAGTCTCGGCATCGCCGAGATCGTCGTCCAGGGTACGCTCATGTATCTAGGGCTTTTCATGATCCTGCGCTTCATGGCGCGCCGCCAGGCGGGGCACTTTGGACCGGCGGACCTTCTGGTAATCGTGCTGATCGCGGACGCGGCGCAGAACGGGCTCGGCAAGGAATATCAGTCCGTGACCGAAGGTCTTGTCCTGGTCGTAACCATCGTTGCTTGGGAATACATCATCGACTGGCTAGCTTACCGGTTTCCGGCCCTAAGGCCTGTCTTCAGACCTCCGTCACTGACCCTTGTAAAAGACGGGCGGTTTGTCGAAGAGTCAATGCGCAAGGAAATGCTGTCGATCGACGAACTCACATCTCTGTTGCGGCAGCAGCAAGTCGAGGACATTGCTGAAGTAAGGCTCGCAAAGCTCGAAGGCGACGGACGGATCAGCGTAATCAGGCGCGAAGCGCCGGCTGGACAATAACGGCTGGACAATAACGGAGTGGAGAGCCGTTGCGCGAACAGCAGCGTTTGCGCAAGGGCAAAGCGATGATGCGATCCATCTCGCCGCGTGCGAAGATTTGGTGCCTCGTCTAGTTGACGGGCCCGCCGTGAGCTAAATGTTCAGTATCTGGCTCCGCTCGCTTCACCCCGGTCATCCGGTTGACCATGATTGTTACGAGCCAAAGAGCGACGCCTACCCCGAGCAGGACACCGGCGACGTGGTACTGAACAATGGCTCGGCCGGTCCAGGGACCCGTGAGGAACGCGCAAAACACAGCCCCCAGGATCGGCAGAATAGTTGGCGTGCGGAAATGCTGGTGATCGACACGATCGCGCCGAAGCACCAGGACCGCGACATTCACCACCGTGAAAACGCATAGCAGGAGAAGCGCGGTGGTGCCTCCGAGCGCCGGCACCTCACCGACAAACGTGATCAGGGCAAATGCCAGCAAGGTAGTGAAGCCGATGGCGACATAAGGCGTCCGCCGCGTCTTGTGTACCTTGCCGAGAGGCGGCGGAAGCACATGCTCGCGGCTCATGCCATATACAAGGCGGCTCGCCATCAGCATGTTGATGAGAGCGCTATTGGCCACGGCAAACATGGTGATGAATCCAAAGATCCAAAGCGGAAAATTTGGCGCGCCTTGTTGGACCACCTTCAGAAGGGAGTCTCGCCTTCGCCCAATTGCTCTGGCGCGACCAGCGTGATTGCCGAGATCGAGACAAGAACATAGATGAGACCTGTAATCACAAGGCCGGTAAGCAAGACCTTTGGAAAGTGACGGCTTGGATCCTTGCATTCCTCGGCCATGTTGACCGAATCCTCGAAGCCTACCATGGCGAAGAATGCGAGCGTGGTCGCTGCGATCACCGGCCAGAACATCGCCCCGTCCGCGCTCGGACGAAACTGAATGATTCGCGAGACATCGCCTTGGCCCAACCCGATCGCCCAAAGGCCGATGACGATAATAATCAACAGTCCCGTCAACTCTACGCAGGTGAGGACGACGTTCGCCTTCACACTTTCGCCGACGCCGCGGAAATTGACCGCAGCAACGATTGCCATGAAAACGAGACCAGTGATCGTAATGGCAAAGCCCGACAGATTGAGCCCCATCGCATTCGACATGTTTGCAGCGAAAGCCCGGGAAGCAGTCGATGCCGAGGTGATACCTGAGCACATCACTGCAAATGCAACGATGAACGTGACGAAATGGATGCCAAAAGCTTTATGAGTGTAGAGGGCCGCGCCCGCCGCTTTAGGATATTTCGTGACCAGCTCGAGATAGCTGAACGCGGTCACAAGGGCGACCACAAACGCAACGACAAAGGGCAGCCATACAACGCCGCCGACCTGCTTCGCCACCTGGCCCGTGAGCGCGTAGATTCCGGTGCCGAGAATATCGCCGACGATGAACAGCAGGAGCAGCCAAGGGCCCATGACCCGACGAAGGCTGGGTTCAGCGGCGCTTGATAGCGTGCCGGCGTTCACTGGGACATCGGTCATCGCACGTCCTCTTTATTATCGGTGACGCAAGTGCAGTGTAGGGGCAGTTGCAACCCTTGTGCAATGGCGGCTTCCGGAACGCTGTGAGCCGGCCTTGCTCACCAATCCGCAGCTCGCTGTCGTGATTGGGAAGGCGAGCCCGGCCATGACTCCGGGCTCTTGCGCAGCACCCCACTATTTGTTTCATCGTCCGGTCGGTCCAACCGTCTGATCCACCGTAAGTTTTCAGCGATCGTTCCACATTGCGGGAAACAAATTCAGATCCGTTGAGATCGCACCTCGCCGCCGCGAAGATCGCAGCCAGAGCCAACAGAGTTGAGCGAGGCGCGACATGGCGAAGATGCGGGCGATCGATGCGGCTGTGCGGATCCTGGAGAAGGAAGGCGTGACCATCGCCTTTGGTGTGCCGGGCGCGGCGATCAATCCGCTGTACTCCGCGCTGAAGAAGCGCGGCTCGATCGGCCACATCCTGGCGCGTCATGTCGAGGGCGCTTCGCACATGGCCGAGGGCTACACGCGCGCCAAGGCCGGCAATATCGGCGTTTGCATCGGCACATCAGGTCCGGCCGGCACGGACATGATCACGGGGCTTTATTCGGCGATCGCGGATTCGATCCCGATCCTGTGCATCACCGGGCAGGCGCCGCGCGCGCGGCTCTACAAGGAGGACTTTCAGGCCATCGATATCGAGTCCATCGCAAAACCCGTGACGAAATGGGCGGTGACCGTGCGCGAACCGGCGCTGGTGCCGCGCGTGTTCAGCCAGGCGTTTCACGTCATGCGTTCCGGTCGCCCGGGTCCTGTGCTGATCGACCTGCCGCTCGACGTGCAGCTTGCGGAAATCGAATTCGACGACGAGACCTATGAGCCGCTGTCGGTCTACAAACCCGCGGCGACGCGCAAGCAGATCGAGAAAGCGCTCGAAATGCTCAACGCCGCGGAGCGGCCGCTGATCGTGGCGGGCGGCGGTGTCATCAATGCCGATGCGTCGGACTTGCTGGTGGCGTTCGCCGAGACCGTCAACGTTCCGGTGGTGCCGACGCTGATGGGGTGGGGTGCCATTCCTGACGACCATGTGCTGATGGCGGGCATGGTCGGCTTGCAGACCAGCCACCGCTACGGCAACGCGACCATGCTGCAATCCGACTTCGTGCTCGGGATCGGCAACCGCTGGGCCAACCGGCACACCGGTTCGATCGAGACCTACACCAAGGGGCGGACGTTCGTGCACGTCGATATCGAACCGACGCAAATCGGGCGCGTCTTCAATCCCGATTTCGGCATCGTGTCGGATGCCAAGGCGGCGCTCGAACTGTTCGTCGCGGTCGCCAGGGAGTGGCGGAAGGCCGGCAAGCTGCGGGAGCGGCAGGCGTGGCCGGCGGCGTGCCAGGACCGCAAGCGCTCGATGCTGCGCAAGAGCCATTTCGACGACATGCCGATCAAGCCGCAGCGCGTCTACGAGGAGATGAACAAGACGTTCGGACGCGACACCTGCTATGTCAGCGTGATCGGACTGTCGCAGATCGCCGGCGCGCAGTTCCTCGGCGTCTATCATCCGCGCAACTGGATCAATGCGGGGCAGGCTGGTCCGCTCGGCTGGACACTGCCGGCGGCGCTCGGCGTGCGCGCGGCCGACCCGACCCGCGAGATCGTCGCGCTGTCGGGCGATTATGATTTCCAGTTCCTGATCGAGGAGCTCGCCGTCGGCGCCCAGTTCAAGCTGCCTTACATCCACGTCGTCGTGAACAATTCCTATCTCGGATTGATCCGCCAAGCGCAGCGCGGCTTCGACATGGACTACCAGGTCCAGCTTTCCTTCGAGAACATCAACGCGCCCGAGCTCGGGGTCTACGGCGTGGACCACGTCGCGGTGGCCGAGGGGCTGGGCTGCAAGGCGATCCGCGTTACCGACCCGAACCATGCGCAGGCGGCGTTCGCGTCCGCGCGCGAATGGATGGCCGAATTCCAGGTGCCTGTTGTCGTCGAGTTCATTCTCGAACGGGTGACCAACATCTCGATGGGCACCGAGATCGACAACATCGTCGAATTCGAGGAGGTGCTCGACCTGCCGCTGGACGACACGCCCGCCAAGTCGAGCGCACCGCAATCCGGCAAGCTGCTGCCGGCATAATCGAGGAGAATAGATCGTGCCGAAATTTGCCGCCAATCTCACCATGCTGTTCGGCGAGCAGCCGTTCCTCGATCGCTTCGCCGCCGCCAAGGCCGCCGGCTTCAGCGGGGTGGAATATCTGTTCCCGTATGATTTCGACAAGGCCGAGCTGCGCGAGCAATTGCACCAGCACGGCCTGACCCAGGTGCTGCACAATCTTCCCGCGGGCAACTGGGCGGCGGGCGAGCGGGGCATCGCCATTTTGCCTGACCGGGTCGACGAATTCCGCGATGGCGTCGCGCGCGCCATCGACTACGCCAAGGCGCTCGATTGCCGTCAGCTCAATTGCCTCGTCGGCATCGCACCTGACGGCGCGGATACGACCGATCTCAACGAGGTATTGGTAGGCAATCTGCGCTTCGCCGCGGACGCGCTCGCCAGGGAAGGGATCAGGCTTCTGATCGAGCCGATCAACACGATCGACATCCCGGGCTTCTTTCTAAACCGGACCGAGCAGGCGCTTCAGATCATTGCGGACGTACGCTCGAGCAATTTGTTCGTGCAGTACGACATCTACCACATGCAGGTGATGGAGGGCGACATTGCGCGTACCTTGCAAAAACATCTGCCGCGCATCGCCCATGTCCAGCTTGCCGATAATCCCGGCCGTAATGAGCCGGGCACGGGCGAGATCAACTATCCCTTCCTGTTCCGTCATCTCGACGCTATTGGTTATCGCGGCTGGGTCGGCTGCGAATACAAGCCGAGGACGACGACGGTCGAGGGCCTCGGTTGGCACGCCGCGCTGACGGCCGATACTTGAACAAGAAGCAAGAAAAGACAAAGGGAGTTTGAAATGATAGATATCGGCTTTATCGGCCTCGGCACCATGGGGCGCCCGATGGTCGGCCATCTTCAGGCCGCCGGGCATCGCCTGTTCCTGCACGATGTTGCGCCGATTGCACCGGAGCTGGTCGCGGCCGGCGGCATGATCTGCAAATCGGGCAAGGAGGTCGCCGAGAAAGCCGACGCTGTTATCATCATGGTGCCGGATACGCCGCATGTCGAAGCGGTGTTGTTCGGGCAGGATGGTGTCGCGGCCGGGCTCTCGAAAGGGCAGATCGTCGTTGACATGAGTTCGATCTCGCCGCTCGCCACCAAGGAATTCGCAAAGAAAGTAGAGGCGCTCGGCGCCGATTATCTCGATGCACCGGTTTCGGGCGGCGAGGTCGGCGCCAAGGCGGCGAGCCTGACCATTATGGTCGGCGGGCCGGAGCGCGCGTTCAACACCATGAAGCCGGTGTTCGACAAGATGGGCAAGAACGTCACGCTGGTTGGCGCCAACGGCGATGGGCAGACCACCAAGGTCGCCAACCAGATCATCGTGGCGCTGACGATCGAGGCGGTCGGCGAGGCGCTGTTGTTCGCGTCGAAAGCCGGCGCGGATCCGGCGCTGGTGCGGCAGGCGCTGATGGGCGGCTTTGCATCGTCGCGAATTCTCGAAGTGCATGGCGAGCGCATGGTGAAGCGCAACTTCGAACCGGGCTTTCGCATCGAACTGCACCAGAAGGATCTCAACCTGGCGCTGGAAGGCGCGCGTGCACTCGGCATCTCCTTGCCGAGCACGGCGGTGGCGCAGCAATTGTTCAGCTCCTGTACCGCCCATGGCGGCAAGGCGTGGGACCACTCGGGAATGATCCGCGCGCTGGAAATGATGGCGAACCACGAGATCGCAAAAGCCTGATTCCGTTCCCTGCGCGACTGGAACCGCGTCGAAATTTCGACGCGGTTCTTTTGCTGCCGCATTGGAACCGGAACCTCTCACGCGTCCAGTGATTGAGATTCATCGTCAATTTACTGGAGGATGCGATGAATAATCGTTTGGCCGTTTCTCTGATCGCCGCCGCGCTGCTGGCGCCGGGCGCGGCATTTGCCCAGTCGACCACCGCCAGAGGCGCGGCGGACGGTGCCGCTGCAGGCGGCGAAGTGGGTGGCCCGGTCGGCGCAATCGTCGGCGGCACCGTGGGTGCCGCGGTCGGCGCAGCCGTGGAAATCCCGAACGCCGTGATCAATTCGATTCCGCGCGATCGTTCTGTCGTGGTTCGTGAAGAGGTGGTGGTGGGCGAGCCGCTGCCGCCGACCGTCGCACTGCGCACAGTGCCGCGGCACACTGAATACCGCTATGCCGTCATCAATGATCGCCGTGTGATCGTGGAGCCGCGCACCCGCCGGGTCGTCCGGATCCTCGACTGACGCGCGCAGCAGTTGACGAGCAATCCTCGCGGGCCGCCCGCGAGGAATTTTCTTGTCGCGACGCTACGGCAGCGATCGTTGGGTTCGCCTGATCGTCCAGTCGAAAGCCGCAGCAGCCGCAAGGCCGAGCGATGCCGCCAGCGCATCGACCACAAAGTCCTCCATCCGTGCGTGCCGGCCGGGCGCCAGGAACTGCAGCACTTCGATCAGGCCGGTGAAGGCGATGACGAAGGCCGCCGTGTGCAACCGGTTGCGGTTGTGGGCCAGTCCGAATGCCAATCCCAGCAGCACGAAGGCAAGCGCATGCTCGCCGTTCTGTCCCAAGGTTGAGTGTGGCCGTTGTTCCGCCGGCCCGAGCGTCGCAAAGGCGATGGCGGCGGCAAGGCCCCAGGCGAATAGTCGAAGGATGATCGTCATCGCGGTGGCATAGCACGGTTTTATGGGCCGGATACCCCCGTGCACGCGAAGTGGCGATGCCTGTGGTTAATTGCCTTTTAGAGCGGCTCCCGTACGCCCATACCGTGCATGAAGCGCTCCCGGATCTGTACGGGGTCGCGGCGGGTGGTGCCTGTGCCCGGCTTGTCGTCGATGCGCACGCCGATCAGCGTCGGGCCTGCGGCCGACAAGGACGCTTCGATCAGGCGTTCGAAATCGTCTTCGTCCGCCGCCCAGGCGCTGTTGGCAAGCCCGCTCGCGAGCGCGATGGCGACGATGTCGGCGACGGCGGCGGCCGGGGTCGGTTGCGCGCCGGTGATCTGGTAGATGCCGTTGTCCATCACCACCATGGTGAGGTTTTTCGGCGCCAGCGTCGCGATCGTCGAGAGCGACCCCAGTTGCATCAACAGCGAGCCGTCACCCTCGAGCGCAAATACGCGCCGGTTGGGTTGCGCGAGTGCCACGCCAAGCGCGATTGGAAAGGCGAGGCCCATGCTGCCGAGCATGTAGAAATTCTGCGGCCGGTGGCCGGCGGCCCACAGGTCGAAATTGGTATTGCCGATGCCGCCGATCACGGCTTCCTCGTTCTTCAATTTCGCGATCAGCCGCGAGGTGAGATCGAAGCGGTTCATGACCTTGGTGTTGCGGGCCGGGTTATCGTTGTTCATGGGATCGCTCACTTGTCGAAGACCTTGCCGCCGGTCAACAGCGGCGAGAGGATCAGCGCCACCGGCGCCTGCGTGCTGATGGCTTGCTTGATGGAGCGGTCGACGATGAATTCGAACTCATCGAGCCGCGTCGCGGTGTGGTGCTCCATCGCAAGCGAGTCGAGCACCGGGCGCATGGTGCGGCACACCAGCGACTGGCCATAGTTGAATTCGCCGAGTGTGCCGCGCTCGGAGACGAACATGATCAGCGGGATCTGATAGGGGATCGCCAGCGATGCCAGCACGTTCGCCAGCGTGGCAAATCCCGAAGTCTGCATCAGCACCGCGCCGCGCATGCCGCCCATCCAGGCGCCCGAGACGATGCCGACCGCTTCCTCCTCGCGCGCGGTGGGGAAGGTCGTGAAAAAGGGATCGGCGTGCAGGTTCTTGATCAGCGTCGTCAGGACGCGATCGGGCACGTAGGGGACCAAGCGGATATCGTTGCGCTTGAGGGTTTGCAGCACGATGCCGTGCCAGCTCTTCTCAGAGGTTTCGGGCGAGGCTTTTTCCTCCGCAACCGCCATTTTGGTCTCCTTTACGGCGACGATCTTTCGTTCGCTACCCGCGACGATGTTTCGTTCGCGCTCATCCCTTGAGCGGCGAAACTTGACGCCATCGGCGGGATTGTCAACATGTCCCGATCGCATCCTGCTCTGCGCCTCGCGGCGCTACAGCCGGGATGCGACGATGTGAGATAAGCAAGAAAAGATATCGGGAGGGGCTATGGCTGAATGTATCCGGACTGCTGCCGACGCGGCCGCACCGCCCGCACTCCCGCTGAGATTTGTCACCTGATTGTGGTCCTAAGCGGCCATCCCGCCAAACCAGTCAAGCCCTACGCTCTGCCGAACTGAAAGTTGCCAAGGAAAATGACCGTCAACAACAAGCGCGTGTTCTACGTCAAATATCTCGCCAATGAGATTTACGTCGATATCCTCAAAGCCCGCCCGGACGTGAGGCTCGACCGGCTGGAGAACGAAAGTCCCGATGCGGTCGCAGCGCCAATTCTGGCGGCGGCGCATGCCTATCAGGTCGGAGCCGCGCGCGACGAGATCGCCAGGCGTTTCCATGTCGACGAGGATTTGCTGAAGCGGGCGCCGAACCTCCTGATCGTGTCCTCGAACGGCGCGGGCTTCGATCCTGTGGACGTCGATGCCTGCACGGCGGCGGGCGTGCTCGTCGTCAATCAATCCGGCGGCAACGCCAATTCGGTCGCCGAGCATGCGTTGGGGATGATGCTGACGCTGTCCAAGCGCATCCTCGAATCCGATCGCGCGCTGCGCCGCGAGGCCAATGTTAACCGCAACGCGCTGATCGGAAACGAGGCGCAGGGCAAGACCATCGGCATCGTCGGCATCGGCAATGTCGGTCGCCGTATCGCCGAGCTCTGCAACGGCCTGCTGCATATGAAGGTGATCGCTTACGATCCCTATCTGACCGCGGAAGAAATCGCTGCCCGTGGCGGCGAAAAGGTTGAGCTTCACGATCTGATGCGCCGTTCGGATTTCGTCTCGATCTCCTGTCCGCTGACCAAGGATAATCGCCGCATGATCGGCGCCCGCGAGTTCGCGCTGATGCAGCCGCACGCATTTTTCATCACCACCGCGCGCGGCTTCATTCACGATGAGGAGGCGCTGTACGAGGCGTTGCGCGACAAGCGGATTGCGGGCGCCGGCCTCGACGTCTGGGACAAGGAGCCGCCGCCGCCGGAGCATCCGCTGCTGCAATTCGACAATGTGCTGGCCAGCCCGCACACGGCGGGTGTGACGAAAGAGGCGCGGGTGAACATGGGCAGGATCGCGGCCGAACAGATTCTCGATGCGCTGGACGGCAAGCGTCCGCCGCGCGTCGTCAATCCCGAGGTGTGGCCCGATTACGTCAAGCGCTTCGAGCGGGCGTTCGGATTTGCGCCGAAGTAGGCCATCATCTCCACAAGAGACGATCCCATGATGGCCGAACCGGCAGACTGCTTTACGATCCCAGGGGCTGCGGTTGCACTATGTCGACTGGGGCAACGAGACCGCGCCGCCTTTGATCCTGGTCCATGGCGGGCTCGACCATTGCCGCAACTGGGATGCGATCGCGCGGGAATTGCAGCCGCATTTCCATATCATGGCCCCGGATCTGCGCGGGCACGGCGATTCCGATTGGGCGAAAGGAAGCAGCTACAGCCTGACCGACAATGTCTATGACCTCACCCGGCTGATGCGTTTCGCGGCGCTGCAGGATGCCGCGATTGTCGGCCACTCGATGGGAGGCATGGTCGCGTTGGCCTATGCCGGCACCTATCCGGACAGGGTATCGCGCCTGGTGGTGCTGGATGGCGCGTTCCTGTCGAGCCCGCAGCCTGCGCCGATCGCCGAACAGATGTCGCGCTGGATCGATCAGCTCGATCGTATCTCGGCGTATCAACCGAGCGCGTTCCGCACGATCGAGGAGGCGGCGAAGCGATTATCGGCGCGCAACAAGCGGCTGACACCGGCGCTGGCGCTTCATCTGGCCCGGCACGGCGTTCGGAAGGGCGCTGACGGCCTCTATCGCTGGAAGTTCGATCACTATCAGCGGGCCAGGGCGCCATATCGGCTGTCGTCGGACGAATATGTCGCCCTGTGGTCGCGCATCACCAGTCCCACCCTGTTGATGTGGGGCGACGAAAGCTTTCTTCTCGATCCCGAGGCTGCCGGACTGCTGGCGCATTTCAAGCAAGCTGAACTGCAGAAGATCGCGGGCGCCGGTCACTGGCTCCATCATGACCGGCTCGACGAAGTCCTGGCGTCGCTGCGACGGTTTCTCGGTGCGCCGCAGCCGGCATAAACCGGAGTGGGGCAACAATGGGGATCGCCGGGCTATGAGCCAAAATCCGGGGAGAAAATTTCATCCGCCGACAGGTCGCTCGGGGCAATAAATCCCTGCCAAAGGGTGTCAGGACGAAGCGTGCATTGCTATTTTCCTAGGGATCTCGACTAGTTAGCCGCTTGAGACCATTTTCCGGGGGCGCCCTTGTTGCACCGGCGCACATGGAAGATGTCAGATGCGACAGGTTCGTTCATTTCTGCGCAACGCCCCGTCCCGGATCGGACGCCGGCTGGCCCAGATCGTCGCCATCGCCGCCGCCAGCCTGCCGGCCGCCGGCGCTTAAGGCGCGCGTCCTTACTTCTCCGACACCACGTTTACTTCCGCCAGCGCATGATCGAGCGTCTCGACGAGCAGGTCGGCATGTTCGGTGCCGAACACCAGCGGCGGACGGATCTTGAGCACGTTGCCATTTGGTCCGGCGGAACTGATTAGAACGTACCGTTCACGCAGCAAGTTCACGATCCGCGCGGCCTCTGCTGTGGCAGGCGCGCCTGCCGGTCCGCCGTGCCGCAGCTCGACGCCGACGAACAGGCCGGCACCGCGCACTTCGGTAATCAACGCGTGCCGCGTCTGTAGCTCCATGAGCAGCTTGACCAGATAGCTGCCGGTACGTTGCGCGTTCTCCATCAGCCGCTCGGACTCGATCACGTCGAGAACCGCAATTCCGGCGGCGGCAGAAACCGGGTTACCCCCGAAGGTGTTGAAGTAGCGCGACCGCCGGCCAAACTCCGCCAGCAGTTCAGGACGCGCCGCCATCCCGGCAACGGGATGGCCGTTGCCCATCGGCTTGCCCATGGTGACGAGATCGGGCACGAGGCCGTGGCGGGCAAAGCCCCACATCTGTCCGCCGCAGCGGCCGAAGCCGGGCTGCACCTCGTCGGCGATGAACAGCGCGCCGTCGGCTCGGACGGCTTCGACCGCCGGACGCAGAAAACCGGGCGGGTCGGCGAACACGCCATCGCTGGAAAAATGGTGTCGACCAGGAGCGCGGCCGGCCGGATACCGCTCCTCTTCATGTCGTCCAATGCGTCGCTGACGTGACCGGCAAAGATTTCACCGGCGTTTGCGACCGAACCCGGCGCCGGCACCAGCCGCACGTGACTTCCTTCCGGAAGCGGAAGTCCGAGCGAGGAGACAGCTCAGTCAGCGCGCTGGTGACGCCGTGATAGGCGTTTGCGGTGACGATGAAGCCGGTGCCGCCAGTGCAGGTTCGCGCGACGCGCAAAGCGAGATCGTTGGCCTCACTGCCGGTGCAGGCGAACATGACGTGACCGATCTGGGGTGGAAACGTCGCGAGCAATTTTTCCGCGAAGTCGAGCACGGTCTCATGCAGGTAGCGCGTATGGGTGTTGAGCACGGCGGCCTGCCGCGCAATCGCCTGCACGACGTGCGGATGGCAGTGCCCAACGGATGCGACGTTGTTGTAGGCGTCCAGATAGCGGTGACCGGCAGCGTCGTAGAGCCAGACGCCTTCACCACGCACGAACTGGACCGGCTGGTCGTAGAACAGCCGGTACGCCGGCCCGAGCAGCCGGTTTCGGCGCGCGATCATGTCTTGTGTCGAAATGGCCTTATCGGCGGCGGACATCTCTTTACTCCACATCGCAAGCGCGTTGGATCTGGAACATGGCCTGGTCGCGCGACAGTGCGGCCATGCGCTGCAGCCGCGCCCAGGCCGCGGCGTTGTTTCGCAGAATGTAGTTCCGGTTACCAGGATAACGGGCGGCTCGCCAACTGCTGATCACGACCGTCATGGCCATGCGCGTGGCGATCAGGTCGAACAGCACGCTGAACTCGGCCGGCTCGAGCGGCAGCACGGCATGGTACGCCGCGATCATCTCGCAGGCCGGCGCAAGCGGATCGTCGTTGTCGGCAACCTGATACGCTGCCGTGATCGCAAGATCGTTGATCCGCGCCGTGCAGGTGAGGTCGCCGAAATCGATGATCCCGGCAACGCCGGCATGGGTTTCGGGGTTGACGACAACGTTATGCGGATTGAGGTCGTTATGGACGGGCTGGTTCGGCAACTGCTGCAGTATCGGCAGCGCGCGAGCTTCGAAGCCGTCGAGAACGCCCTCAACCAGACCGCGCCGCTCGGCCGGGATGGCCTCGATCAACGGCCGTAGTTCGGCGGCGTGCTGAAGGTCCCAAAGCAATTTGTGATTGGCGCCGCTATGGCTGAAATCGGAAAGACCCCGCGCGAGCCTTGCGGCGCAGCGGCCGAGATCACGCCGCAGCCCCGTCGACGCTGCGACCGCATGCATCGGCGTTCCCGCGAGATACGACAACAGGCGCACCACCCGCGTCGAGCCGTCGTCGAACGCAACATCAAGCTCCGTCATGCCGTTCCGCGCCGGAAAGATGCGCGGGACGGGCAGGCCGGGGTCGGCGGCCGCGAGGTGGAGCAGGGCTTCCGTCTGCAGGTTGGTCACTGCGCGATCTTCTGCGGGATTGGCAATCTTCAGGACATATTCGCGGCCACTCAGTGAGCGCAGCCGAAAGTTTTGATCGCGCTCGCTGTCGAGCCGGTGCACGGCTGATATCAGGCCGTAGTGCTCGGCGGCCAGTTTTTGGGCCTGCGCTTCCGGGACGGCGGATGCGGCGCGCAGCGTGTCGATCGGGTGGGCGGCAATCGTCGCAGAAGACGAGTCCGGCACTAGAATATCCATTGCTGTCGCTCAGTAGCCGCGTTCGCGGTCGATGGAGTGCGGTGGGCGCCGGCCGGCGCGTATCGCTTCCGCCGTCGCGCGAAACGTCGCCCCGATCGCTTCCACGCTCACTTCGCATGCATCGTGCGGCGTGACGACAATGCGGGGGTGTCGCCAGAACGGATGCCGCGGCGCCAACGGCTCGGCCGCGAACACATCGAGCGCAGCGCCGCCGAGTTGTCCGCTTTCCAGCGCGGCAAGCAGATCGGCTTCGACCAGATGCTCGCCGCGGCCGACCTGGATCAGGTAGCCGCCGCGATACATTCGGGCAAATGTCCCTCGATTGAGAATGCCCTTTGTCTCCGGCGTCAGCGGCAGCAGGTTCACGAGAACCTCGGTCTGGCCGAGCATAGCGTCGAGACCTGCAGCGCCATGAAAGCCACGCACGCCCTGCGGCACAGGCTTTGCGGTTCGGCTCCACGCCATGACCGGGAAGCCAAGCGAGGCGAGATCGGCAGCGACCCTGCGGCCGATCTCGCCAAATCCGAGGATGCCGACCGGCACGTCCTGCGCCCGGCGCAGGCCGAGACGCTGCCAGCGTTCCTCGCGCTGCTGGGCCTGATAGGCCGCAAAGCGCCGCTGATGGCCGATCACGTGCCAGGCAACGAAGCCCGACATCATCTGCGCCTGCGCCGGGTCGACGACGCGGATCACGTCGACATCGGGGCGCAGGCTTGGACACGCCAAGATGTTGTCGACACCGGCGCCGATCGAGCAGACCGCCTGCAGATTGGGATAGCGTTCGAATGCGTCATCCGGAGGATGCCAGGCCACTGCCAGCCGGACGTCCGTTGCCGGACCCTCGTGCGGATGGCTGATGATTTCGATACGGTCGGCGGCGCGCATGAATTGCGGGCCGAGATAGCCGCGAAGATCGAGGCTCTTGCTAACCAGGACGCAGCGCATCGTTCGTGGTCCCGTTCATGCCGCCTTGGACGATGACGCCCGGCCGGGTACGGCGGAAAGCAACTCGCGCGTGTAGGCGTGCTCGGGGGCCGCGAACAGTAGCGAGGCGGATTTGAGTTCGACGATCGCGCCATGCTGCATCACGGCGATGCGGTCGCAAATCTGCGCGGCCACGCGCAAGTCGTGGGTGATGAACAGCATCGACAGGCCGAGCCGGGCCTTCAAATCCTCCAGCAGGTCCAGCACCTGTGCCTGCACCGATACGTCGAGCGCAGAGACCGCTTCGTCGGCGACGAGAACCTCCGGGTCGAGCGCCAGCGCCCGCGCGATTCCGATGCGCTGCCGCTGTCCGCCGGAGAATTCATGCGGAAATCGCTCCATCGCGCCGGCATTGAGGCCGACCAGGCTGAGCAGGTCACCGGCACGCTTGCGCGCCGCCGCCGGATCGATGCCATGCGCAATAGGTCCGTCCGTAATGATGTTGCCGACCTTCCGGCGCGGATTGAGCGAGGCGAACGGATCCTGAAAAACCATCTGAATTCGGCGGCGCTGTTCGCGCAGCGCCTTTCCTTGATCCGGGTGAGATCGACGTCGCCGATGCGAACGGTGCCGCTATCAGGCTCGATCAAACGCATCACGAGCCGCGCCACCGAGGATTTTCCGGAACCGGACTCGCCGACAAGACCGAGCGTCTCGCCACGGAAGATGTCAAAACTGACTTCCCTGGCAGCCTGCACGCGTCGTTCGGCGCGGAACCAGCCGCCGCCGCTGACATAGGTCTTGCCGAGGCCGATCACTTCCACCGCCTTGCCGCGGTCGAGCAGGAAGTCCGCGGCGGCGGCTGCAGGGTCGGAACGGCAGCGAGCAAGGCGCGGGTATAGGGATGCTGGGCGCGCAACAGCACGTCGTCGGCCGTGCCCTGTTCAACCACCTTGCCGTGCTGAAGCACGACCACGCGATCGGCAATCTCGGCGACGACGCCGAAATCATGGGTGATGAACATGACGGCCATGTTGCGGCGGCGCTGCAGGTCGCGGATCAGCTTGAGGATCTGCGCCTGCGTCGTGACATCGAGCGCGGTGGTCGGTTCGTCGGCCACCAGCACGGCCGGCTCGAGCGCCAGCGCCATGGCAATCATCGCGCGCTGGCGTTGGCCGCCGGATAATTGATGGGGGTAGGCGCGAACGATCCGCTCCGGGTCGGGCAGGCCGACTTCACCGATCAAGGCGAGGGCCTTTTGACGGCGCTCCTTTGGCGTCAAGAGATCATGCGCTTCGAACATCTCGGCGATCTGGTCGCCGATCCGCATCAACGGATTGAGCGCCGTCATCGGCTCCTGGAACACCATGGCGATGCCGCGGCCGCGCAGCGCCAGCCATTCCGTCGGGCTGAGCGACACGAGGTTCTTGCCCTCGAACAGGATCTCGCCGGCTTCGGCCGTCACCGTATCCGGCAGCAGGCCCATCAGCGCATGGGCGCACATCGACTTGCCGGAGCCGGATTCGCCGACCACGCAGAGGATTTTTCCGGCCGACAGTTCGAACGAAACGCTATCGACGGCATAAGCGCGATCGCCGCCGGGCGGCAGCGCCAGCTTCAGGTTCTTGATGACGACGGTCATGCTCAGCGTCCCCTTTGGCGAGGCGGGGGTTGAGCGCGTCGTTGAGCCCTTCGCCGATCAGGTTCAGCGCCAGCACCGAGACCAGAATGGCGATGCCGGGAAACACCGTGATCCACCAGGCCTGACGGATCACGGTGCGACCGGCGCCGACCATGTAGCCCCACGACATCAGATTGGGATCGCCGAGGCCGAGAAAGGAGAGCGAGGATTCCAGCAGGATCGCGGTCGCGACCATCAGCGAGGCCAGCACGATGACCGGCGACAGCGCATTCGGCAGGATCTCGCGCCAGATGATCCACCAATTGGTCTGGCCGGTCACGACGGCCGCCTGGACATACTCGCGCGTGCGCAGCGACAGCACTTCGCCGCGCACCAGCCGCGCCACCGGGGGCCAGCTTACGATGGCGATGGCGGTCACAATCGATACGATGGAGGGCTGCATGATCGCGACGAGCACAATCGCCAGTGCAAAGCTCGGGACGGTCTGGAAGAACTCGGTGAAACGCATCAGGGCATCGTCGATCTCTGCCACCGAAGTATCCGGCGGCGGCACCGAGCGGGATGCCGACCGCCAGCGATGCCAGCGTCGAGATCAGGCCGACCAGCAGAGAGACCCGCGCGCCGTAGATGATGCCGGCCATCACGTCGCGGCCGAGCGCATCGGTGCCGAGCGGCAGATTGGCAACCGTGAACGGCGGCAGGAACGGCCGCTGCACCATCCGCCAAGGCGAAGTCGGAAACAGCAGCGGACCGAACAGCGCGACGGCGATCGCAATCGTCAGGATCGCGACGCCGATCATGCCGCCGGGATTGCGCAACAGCATTCGCCAGACCTGTCTCATGAGGCGAACTCGATGCGGGGATCGACAGAGCGGTAGACAAGGTCCGTGATCAGGTTGAAGGCCAGCACCATCGCCGAGCAGACGACGAAGACGCCGAGCAGCAGATTGTAGTCGCGCTGCAGCAGGGCTTCGTACATCAGGCGGCCGATGCCCGGCCACGCGAACACGGTCTCGGTCAGAACAGCGCCGCCGACCAGCGTTCCGGCCTGCAGACCCGCCAGAGTGACCACCGGCAACAGCGCGTTGCGCAGCACGTGACGGCGCTGGATCACGGTGTCGGACAGGCCCTTGGCGCGCGCGGTCTTGACGAAGTCTCAGCCTGACGACCTCGAGCATCGAGGCGCGCGTCATGCGGGCATAGGTCGCCATGAAGAACAGGCCGATGGTCGTCGCCGGCAGGATGAGGTGGGCGGCGACGTCAAGCACGTGAGCGAGCCCGGTATAGTTCGCGCCCACCGTCTCGTAGCCAAAACTCGGCAGCCAATCCATCGTGACCGAAAACAGCAGGATCGCCATCAGCGCGACCCAGAACAGCGGCGTGGCGTAGAAGATCAGCGCGAGCACCGTGATCATGGTATCGGCCCATGTCCCGGCAAAGCGCGCCGCCAATGCGCCGAACAGGATGCCGAAGGCCAGCGAAATCGCGAACGCGGTCCCGGTCAGCAACAGCGTCGCCGGCAGGCGCTGCAGGATCAGTGTTGCGACCGGCATCTGCTGGCGAAACGAGAATCCAAGATCGAGGCTGAGAATGCCCTTGACGTAAAGGAACAGTTGCACTGGCAGTGGCTGGTCGAGACCGAACTTCTCGCGCAGTTGAGCCAGGAAAACCTGATCGCCCGCGCCGGCTTCGCCCGCCATCACCAGCGCCGGGTCGCCCGGCGCCATCCGGATCAGGAAGAAGTTGAGAACGACGAGCGCGAGAAGGACGACGATGGCCTTCGCGATCCGCTGGGCGATGAATGAAATCATGTTCGGCCGGGTTATGTTGGAGGCGCGATGTCAGGGCGTCAGACCCGAGGTCTGACGCCCGACGAGTGGGACCGATTACTTCTCGATCCAGGCGTCACGGAAACCGTCGTTCACGCCGATGCCGGTCGTGATCAGGTTCTTGACGCTGCAGCGGGTGATGGTCGGGAACTGCAGTTCGAGCATCCACGCGACCGGCACGTCCTCGACCAGGATCTTCTGCGCCTTGGCGTAGATCTCCTCGCGTGCCGCATCGGGGAACGCGACCGCGCCGTCGGCGAACAGCTTGTCGACCTCGGGATTAGAATAGCCTTCGACATTGTTGAACGGCGGGCCCTTGGCGATCTGGCTGGAGACATAATTGCGGCCGACGCCGAGCGCGGGATCGCCATACTGATAGAGATAGGTAAAGGCGATGTCGTAGTCCCACTCGCTGACCTTTCGATTCCAGCCGGGGACATCGGTCGCGACCATCTCGACGTTGATCCCGACGTCCTGGAGGTTCTGCTTGACCATTTCGGCCCAGCGCTGCCACGTCTCGCCATAGGGCAGAGGCAGCATGCGGACTTTCTCGCCCTTATAGCCGGCTTCCTTGAGCAGCGCCTTGGCCTTGGCCGGATCGTAATCGTATTTCGGCACCGCGCCGGTGTAGTACTTGATCGCCGAGCCTGACGGGCCGGTCGCGACCTTGCCGAGGCCGTTCCAAACCACGTCCTTGGCCATGTTGCGATCGATCGCAAACATCAGCGCCTGACGGAATTTCTTGTTCGCAGTCGGACCTGAGCGATTGTTGAGCCAGAGCCAGGAATGCGGGCTGAAGAATTCCCAGCCCGCGCCGGTGACGCAGGTGTTCTTGAGCTTGCTCAGCCGCGGCACGTCGAAATTCTCCACCGAGCCGCCTGGCAGCACGTCGACCTTGCCGGTTTCGTAGGCGACCGAACGTGCGGCGGCGTCTGGGATCACGTGCCAATAGATCTCGTCGATGTTGGGCTTGCCCTTGACGTGGTAGTTCGGATTCTTGATCAGGCGGATGAACGAGCCCTTCTGCCATTCCTTGAACATGAAGGGGCCGGTGCCGACAGGCGTGTTGTTGGCCGGGTTGGTCTTGAAATCGGTGCCTTCATAGATGTGCTTCGGAATCATCGGCAGCGAGCCGACCTCGAAGATGCCTATGAAGGGACCGAACGGCTGCTTCAGCGTGAAGACGACCGTCGACTGATCGGGAGCCTCGACCTTGTCGAGCTGCACCAGATTGCCGCGGGCGCGCGCGTGTGTCTGCTTGAGGAATTCGATCGAGAACAGGACGTCCGCTGAGGTGAACGGCTTGCCGTCGTGCCAGGTCGCGCCCTTGACGAGTTTGAACGTGTAGATCTTGCCGTCCTCGCTGACCGTCCAGCTCTCGGCGAGGCCGGGCAGGGGATCCAGTTTGGGGCTGTAGCGCAGCAGGCCTTCATAGATGTTGCCGGCCACCATCTGCGTCGGGCCGTTCTGGACCAGGCCCACCATCAGGCTCGGCGGCTCCGGCTGAATCACGGCATTGACAACGCCGCCTGCCTTCGGCCCCTCGGCCACTGCCGCCGTGCTCAGCATGCAAAGCGCGGCAACGCTCATCAGTATCTTACGCTTGGACATTACTTACCTCGTTCAAAAGGCTGGCCGGCGTGCTACCGGGCTGAGCGTTGTGTTTGTCAGTTGGCAAAATCGGGATCGGTACGCTCAAGCATCCGCTTGAAGGCGGCCCATTCGCTGTCGGGCACGCCGTTGGTTTCGATCGC
This sequence comes from Bradyrhizobium sp. RDT10, assembly GCA_044772375.2. Taxonomy (GTDB): domain Bacteria; phylum Pseudomonadota; class Alphaproteobacteria; order Rhizobiales; family Xanthobacteraceae; genus Bradyrhizobium. The sequence goes on along the minus strand of CP187939.1, from coordinate 4,038,003 downwards.
GTCGTAGAAGCTGGCGTATTGGCCGGCCGTCTTGCGGGCCACCGCAGCCGACAGCTCGATGATCTCGGCGCCGGACGACTGCACGGCCAGTTGGGCGCGGCAGGAGCGCTCCAGATTGTGCATCAGCTTGAAGGCCTCGGCGACGGACCGCCCGCAGGTCAGCATGCCGTGGTTGCGCAGCACCATTACGAACTTGTCGCCGAGATCGGCGACAAGGCGCGAACGTTCATCGAGATCGAGCGCGATGCCTTCATAATCGTGATAGGCGAGGCAGTCGGTGAACTGCAGCGACCATTGATTGAGCGGCAACAGGCCCCGCTTCTGGCAGGCGACGGCGATGCCCGCCACCGTGTGCGTGTGCAGCACGCAGATCGCGTCATGCCGCGCGGCATGGACCGCACTGTGAATCGTGAAACCGGCCGGGTTGATGCCGAGGCCCTTGGGGTCATCGATGACGTTGCCGTCGAGGTCGACCGTCACCAGGTTGGACGCCGTGACCTCCTCGAAGCGCAGGCCGTAGGGGTTGATGAGGAAGCGGTCCTGCCGGCCCGGAAGCCGGGCGGAGATGTGGGTGTAGATGCTGTCGTCGAGACCGAGACGGTGAATCAGCCGGTAGGCCGCCGCGAGGTCGATCCGGATTTGAAGAGTCTGGTCTGCCGCCGGCCATGCCTTTGCGGTGCTGTGGGCTGCGCTTGTCATTTCCGCCTTAATCCATTTTCAACTTTTTCAGCTTGCGTGCGGCGCAGCAGTTGGGCAAGATTAAACTGTCGACAATCGACGATTAAAAAATAAGCACGGACTGGCGCGGGTTTAGCCGATGCGGCCTATGTCTTCTCCTGTTGGATTACCGGCCCTTGCGGACAGCGATCTGGTCGGCCAGATCGCTCGAGATCCTGATGCAGGCCATTGTTCAGGGGCGGCTGCCCCCAGGCTCCAAGGTGGTAGAAGCGGGGATTGCCCGCGAACTGGGCGTTAGCCGTGCCCCGGTGCGCGAAGCGGCCCGCCTGCTGGAGAAACAGGGGTTGTTGGTCGCGAGCCCGCGCCGCGGCTTTTTCGTCCGCAAACTCGAAATCAAAAATATCGACGAGATCTACGATTTGCGTCTGTGCATCGAACGGCATGCCGGCGTACTGGCGGCGCGGCGGCTCACTCCGGAGTCGCGCGATATGCTGAGGCGGCAAATTGATGTTCTGCACAGGACCGCCGATCTCGACGACCCCGCTCGCCAAGTGGAAGAGGACTATCGTTTTCACCGGCTGATTTTTGAAATTGCAGATAACCGCCGCTTGCTGCGGCTGTTCGACGATCTCGCGGCAGAGCTGCGCATGGTCATTGGGCTGATCGGCCGCCTCTACGACGATCCGCATGAGATCGCGCGGACGCACGAGCCGCTGCTCGCGGCCATCGAAGCCGGTCATCCCGAGCGCATCACCGCGCATGTCGATCACCATATCGGCCACGCCTGGCGCGAAGTCGGCAGGTTGGTGCGAGAGCTCACGCCGCCGCTCGGCAATGCCACCGAACCGAGCGGCATCCTGTTTCCAACCAACGGAGTACCCGCGTGAAGGCCGTCTACACCGAACTGCATCGCAGCCACGATCCGCAATTCTTCCTGGTGCGCGGTGTTATCCAGCGCACCACCGAGCAGCCCGAACGCGCCGACCGGTTGCTGGCCGGGTTGAAGGCCGGCAAGCACACCCTCGTCGAGCCGACGGTGTTCGGTCAGGGCCCGCGGGCGCGCGTCCACAGCGCGGAATATCTGCGTTTTCTGGAGGAAGCCTGGGACGCATGGGCCGCGCTCGGCGATTCCGGCTCGGAAATGATCGCCAACATCCACCCCGTTCGCTACGGCGCCACATACCCAACCCATATCGTCGGCCGCCTCGGCTGGCACGCGGCGGATACGGCGGCTCCGATCGGTAAGGGCACTTACGCCGCCGCCTGTGCCGCCACCGATGTTGCCACGACTGCGGCGCAACTCGTCATGGATGGCGAAGACGCTTCCTATGCGCTGTGCCGGCCGCCGGGCCACCACGCCTATGCCGACATGTCGGGCGGCTTCTGCTTCTTCAACAACAGCGCGGTGGCAGCGGCGCAGCTTCGGCTGCAGCATGAGCGCGTCGCAATCCTCGATGTCGACGTGCATCACGGCAACGGCACGCAGGGCATTTTTATGAGCGCCCCGACGTGCTGACGGTGTCAATCCATGCCGACCCCGTCTTCTTCTATCCATTCGTGTGGGGATATGCGCATGAGCGCGGCGCCGGGCCCGGCCTCGGCGACAATCTGAACATTCCATTGCCGAAGGGCACCGGGGATGACGATTATATAAAGGCGCTCGGCGACGCCGAAAAACCATCCGCGCGTTTGCGCCCGGCGCCCTCGTGGTGGCGCTCGGTCTCGATGCCTCGGAGCACGATCCGCTCGCCGGCCTCGCGGTGACGATGGCCGGCTTCCGCCGCATTGGCGCTGCGATCGCGCGACTGGGCCTGCCGACCGTTTTCGTTCAGGAGGGCGGCTATCTCTCAGATATTCTCGGGGCCAATCTCACGGCTGTGCTCGGCGGCTTCGAAGAGGCTCGTTAGCGGGTCCGCCCATACGCTGTGCCGCGGCTATTCGATGACGATACGCGGCGGCGGCCGGTGCGCTGTGCCGGCGACGATCGCGGTCCAGATTTCGCGGGCGATGCCGATATAATGTCTTGCGTGGACTCCATCGGGCTCGACAGCGACGATCGGGCGGCCGTCGTCGGAGGTCTGGCGGATCTGCATGTCGAGCGGGATTTCGCCGAGATAGGGAATGCCGCGGCTTTCAGCTTCCGTCCGCGCGCCGCCGTGGCCGAAGATCGCCGTCACATGGTTGCAGGTCGGGCAGCAGAAGCTCGACATGTTTTCGATCAGGCCCAGGATTGGAATGCTCACCTTCTGAAACATCGCAATGCCGCGCCGCGCGTCGATCAGGGCGAGGTCCTGCGGCGTCGAGACGATGATCGCGCCGGCCAGCGGCGCCTGCTGCGCCATGGTGAGCTGCGCGTCGCCGGTGCCGGGCGGCAGATCGACGACGAGGATATCGAGATCGCCCCATGCGACTTCGCGGAGCATCTGCGTGATCGCCGAGATCACCATCGGTCCGCGCCATATCATGCGCGTTGTCTTCTTCCACCAGAAAGCCGATCGACATCACCTTGACGCCGAAACGCTCCAATGGCTCCAGCATGCGCGGCCCGAGCTGGCGCGGCTTGCCGCGCAGGCCGAACAGCTTTTGCTGCGACGGACCGTAGATGTCGGCATCGAGAATGCCGGTTTTCAGCCCGAGCGCAGCGAAGCCGAGCGCGAGGTTGCACGAGGTGGTGGACTTGCCGACGCCGCCCTTGCCGGAGGCGACGGCGATGACGTGCTTGACGCCGGGAATGCCGGCGGCTTTTGACGTCGCGCGGGCCTTGAGATCTGGCGAGGTGGCGGACACTTGCTGCTCACGATCCAAGCGGATCGTCCTTCTTCACGTCGCGCGCGCGCAGGTAATCTTCCGTCGTCATGACCGGCGGACGTTGCGGCGCCGCATGCGGATCGAAACTTTCGTTCACCACGGCTTCGACGCGGCAGTCCGCGCACATCTTGATGACGTCGAGGCGTTTGGCGTTGGCGCCCTGGAACATCCAGTGCTTCTCGCCGAGTTTTGCCAGCACACGGTCGATCGAGCTCTTGGTGCCGAAGGGCTTGCCGCAGGCGATGCAGTTGAACGGCTCTTCCTCCTTCAGCACGCGTTGCGGCGTGTTCCAGGCCTGGAAGTCGAGACGCGGTTCGATGCTGATGACCTGCTCGGGGCAGGTGGATTCGCAGAGCCCGCACTGCACGCAGAGGCTTTCGGTGAACCGCAGCATCGCGCGGTCGGGGTTGTCGGACAGCGCGCCCGTCGGGCAGGCGGTGACGCAGGCGTGACAGAGGGTGCAGCCGTCGACATTCAGGTTCACGGTGCCGAAGGGCGCCCGGCGCCAGCGGCACGACGTCAACAGGCGCAGGGGCGGCGAGATGCAGCTCGCGGAACGTCGTCTCGAGCACGCCGCGTTTCGCGCCGCGCGGCACAAAGCCGGCGGGCTTGTGCGTTGCGACCCCGCGCGGGGCGGCATCCAGCATAGCGCGCAGTTGGTCCGGATCGTCGGTCTCGATGATCTGGATAACGCCGGTGCCGAAGCCCAGCGCGGTAACGATCCGATCCGACGTCTCGACCGCACGGCGAAGAGCCGCAATGTCGTGCCGGGGCTTGGCGCGCGTGAGCAGCGCGATGCCGCTGCCGCCATAGGCAAAGACGGATGCGAGGAGTTCCGGTCCGACCTGGGTTACTTCGTTGACCCGCAGCGGCAACACATTGGCCGGCAAGCCCTCGCCAAACCGCGCCAGGGCATCGATGATTTCCTCGCCGTGCTCGCCATCGTGAAACAAGACCACGGCGTCGCTCCCACCCGCCTTGCGATAGGTCTGCAGCAGCGTCCGCAGCCGGCGCATCAGGGCGTCTACGCTCGGCAGCGCATAGGAGGCCGCGCCGGTCGGACATACCGAAGCGCAGGAACCGCAGCCGGCGCATACATTGGCGTCGATCGCGACCGAATTGCCGTTCGGCGTGATCGCGCCGGTCGGACACAGATCGAGACAGCGCGTGCATCCGGTAATCGAAGAGCGCGAATGCGCGCACAGCGATGGCTCGAAATTGACAAAGCGCGGCTTGTCGAAGGTGCCGACCAGCCCGCCGGCATCCGCAATCGCGCGCTCGACCGCGGCGCGGTCGCGCGGATCCGCGCGCAAATAACCGGGGCGCAGTTGATGCGCGGGAAACAGCGGCACGCCGCCCGAGAGATCGAGGATGAGATCGCAGGTGGAGGTGGCGCCGTTGCGCGAAGGGCCAAATACGAGCTTGGCGCGTGAAGACGGCGACGGCTGCGCGTAATCGTCGATCGCAAGCTCGAACTGCCCAAGATGTCCGCGCGCATTGCGGATCGTGCCCTTGAGGACCGGAAATTCGTTCGTGCGGCGCGGCGTCACGTCGCCGGGCCTGGTCAGCAGCACGGTAATGTCGAGGCGATCAGCGAGTCGTTGCGCCGCCTCGATCGCGATCTCGTCGCGACCGTAGATCAGGGCGACGCCGCTGCTCTCGAGCGTCACCACCGAGATCGGCGGCATGTCTTCGCCCGCTGCGGCAATCAGCGCTGCTGCCTTTGGGCCTGCTGCCGCGGCATCCTTCGACCAGCCGCCGGTCTCGCGGATGTTGACGAAGGTAAGCTCGGCCTGCGGCGAATTCTCCGCGACTTCCCGGAACAGCGGCGCTTCCTGGGTGCAGGCAACCGTGATCGGCGGGCCTTCGGCGAGCGCCTCCTTGAAGCGGTCGAGATCGAGGCCGCAAAGCTGGTTCGCCTGCGTGATTCTGGCCGTGCAGCCACGACCGATCGCTTCCGCGTCGAGCGGCATGGTCTTCTCGCAACTGCAAATCAGGAGGCGAGACGTCGCCGCGCTCATTTTGAAATACCTTGAACCCGATGTACCAAGCGGGACGGTTGCTTCATCCCACGGTTCTGCGGTAACCGCTCGGGCGGATATCTGCAAGACACAAAGGCCGCTCGCGCCGCCACCTTGCGCGGGATAGCATACACCCGCAGGCTATGAAGCAATGAGGGAATAGTTCTTCGTGATCACTCGTCTCGGGGATACGGAACAGACACTCGATCTGCCCCCCGGTTATACTTTGGTCGCGTTGCGCGAGCTTGGCGATGCGTTCGCGCATGGCTGCGAGATCGCGGCGGAGGCGGGCGCCGGAACACTCGTGTGGGTGCGCCGCTACGATCTGGTCGAGTTCGCGGTGGTACTTGAACCCGACGAACCGCTCCGGTCGGCGCGCCGGGCACTCTTCGCCGGCATGAATGCGCTGGCCGATGCGATTGCCGCCCATTGTCCGCCGGAGCGGGAGGTCACGTTCGACTGGCCTGATGCTGTCAGGTTCGATGCGGGGTTGCTCGGCGGCGGACGGCTGGGCTGGCCGGCCGAATGCACCGAAGACGACATACCTGAATGGCTCGTTTTCGGCGTGATCCTGCGCGCTGCCGCCATGGCGCATGTCCCGGAGGTACAGGCGGCCTCGGGCGTGTCCTTGCTGAGCGAAGGTTTCGAGATGGTCGATACCGATGCGATCATCGAAAGCTTCACCCGCCACCTGATGACCGCGTTCGATCGCTGGAAAGAGCGTGGCTTCGAGGCGATTGCGCGGGACTATCTGGAGCGGCTGCCCAAAAGCAAGGCCGGCGAGCGCCGCGGCATCGACGTCAACGGCGATCTTCTGGTCAGCGCGCCGGTCGGCAGCGGACAGCCAGAGCGCAGCAGTCTGGTGGATGCGCTTGGACGCGCTGCTTGGTATGATCCGCAGGCACGCGGTCCGAAATTCGGATGAGGCGGACATGTTGAAATTTCCGCGAACCATCAGGCTGGACCCGTCGGATACTTTCGTTTTCGAGCGGGCGGCGGAACCCGGGAGTGGGCGGTTTCCGGCGCGTTCCGGTTCTGGAACCAGGATCCAGCGACGCTGAGCCAGAAGCAGCGTGTGGCGCTGCGGTCGGGCTTTCTCGGGATCGACAGCCTCGGATGGTCGACCCTTGCGATTGTCACCGAAGCGACGGAAGCGGAGCGGCAGGCGATGATCGAGCGGCTCGCTGGGCAGTTGATGGAGAAATTCGGGGCGCCTGACGCGGAGGCGGCGCGCCTTGCCGCCGAGGAGGAGATCGCGTTCGCAGAGCTCGCTGTGCGAACATCCGCCGCAGACCCTGCTCGCCGTGCAGCGCAGTGTCGAAAACGGCGAAATTCGCGAACGCTTCGCACCCTCAAGCCGCGCCCGGCTGCCGCAGATGCCGACCGGTTGCACGCGCATGCCAGCGCCTTTACCTTCCATGAAGTCGAAGGCGATGTTGAACCTGCCGAAGAGGTCGATCTTCTCCGGCTGATCAGGACCGATGCCAGGACGACGGATCGTACATGAGAGAATTCTGGGTCGCCTCGGGCCATCACCTCACGCGCCGCGCCGATCATGGCGGGCTGGTCGCGACGCCCGAACTCATCATGGCTTATCTGGCGCGGCCTGAATTGATGCCGCCGGCGGATGCCTGCGAGGCCGAGCGCGATCTGCATGCGAGCCTGATGGCCGACCCGCTGCGCCCTGTGTCGGGCGCGGACATCGCCCGGCTTGCCGATGCCGACGCGCGAAAATTGGTCCTTCATGATGAATTTCCGCGACCGGCTGATGGCAGCGCCGTCCCTGGAGGCGGTTTATGTCGCGCTGGCCCGCAAAGGGGCCGGCGATCTGCCGCCGATCTTCCTGTCGCAATCGGTGCCACCTGATCCTGCGCAACGCCCTCGAGGGCTGCGACGATCCCTATGTATTGCGCGCGGCGGAGCTGCTCTATCGCAGCCAGCTGGCGGCCGTTCACGACGGCACGCTGCTGCTCGCCGATGCTGGAGGTGATCGAGGCGGAGCAACACCGCCCAGAACGACGTGCACCTGTCGCCGCTGACGGCCATGCTGCAACAGCCGAAGGCGTTCGGCGAGATGGACGTCATGGACGACGAAAACGCCTGGACCTGCTGGTCGCGTTCGGACGCGCACGCGATGGTGATGAATCCGGCGGCAATGCCAAGGCGCGCGCCGGCCTGTGCCGGGTCATCGAACGCTGGATCAGCCACCTGCTTGGCGTTACCGTCAGCGTCGAAACCATCGCCTCGATCGAGGATCGCGACTGGCGCTGGTTCATAGGCCTCGACAGCGAGGCGACGCGGATCGGCAATGCTCTGCGGCTGGCGAGCGGTTGGACGGCAGCGTGGCCGAACGTATCGTGGCTTTGATGCGGCTGACGATCGAAGATGCGCGGCTGGTGGACGAGCGGGTCGGCGACAGGCCCGTCTACCTCATCCTCGCCATGGGCGCGGACAAGGTGGTGCGATTAAAGCCGCAAAATCTGGTCGCGGGGTTGCCGCTTGCAGCGGCCGCGAATGTCGCATGATCCACCGAAGGGAGGATCGGGAATGGCAATGACTGAAGCATCCCGCGAGGTTGGCGTGGTGGTGCGACGCCGCTCGATCGACAATCCCTGGATCGACCAGTTGTGGTCGCCGGCGATGATCCTGGATGAGGTGCCCGCGACCGCGCCGTGGACCGTGCTGTCCACCGAGGGCGATGCGACGACCTATTACGCGGGCTCGGCCAGCATCGACCTGTTCAGCGCGGAAACGGCGAATTATCGCGATAATCTTGCCGACGGCGAGCCGCGCATCTGGGTTGCATTGCGGCGCCAGGACGGTGGCGCCGAGCTCGAGCTGACCAAAGTCACCGCCGACCCGACCGAGGGGAGGCGATGTTCGAAAGCGGCTGCGACGTGATCGGTACCGTGCCGATGCCGCCTGAGATCGCGTCATGGATTGCGGCCTTTGTCGATCGATTCCATGTCGAGCGCGTGTTCCACAAGCGCAAGCGGGATCGCGCGAGCGGCGATCGGCCGCGCGTGCCCGGCGGACGGCCGGATGAGGGAACGGGACGACGATGAGCGGTCCGGACGAAGCCGATCGGGACAAGGGCTTTCTGGCGCGATGGTCGCAGCGCAAGCAGGAGGCAAAACAGCCGGAGCCGAAGCCGGACGCGCCGGCTGGCGAAAGCGTCGCATCGCCAGGCTCGCCCGCATCGCAAGGCGAAGAGGTCACGCCGGAATTCGATCCTCGATCTTGCCAAAGCTCGAGGAACTGACCGGAAGCACCGATATCACCGCATTTCTACGCAAAGGCGTTCCCGAACATTTGCGGAATGCGGCCTTGCAAAAATCCTGGGCGCTGGATCCCGCGATCCGCAATTACGTCAATCCGGCGCTCGAATACGCTTATGACTGGAATGCGCCGGGCGGGGTCCCCGGCGGCGGCGAACTCGGCGCGGGTGTCGATGTGGCGCGGCTGGTGTCGCAGATCATGGGCGAACCCGCAGCCGAACCGACAAACTCTGACGCAAAGTCCGGAGGTGAGGCGGCAGTTTCTCCGGTGCAGCCGTCCGAACGCGAATATTCGGCAGGACCGCAGGAAGATCTCCCGGCGCAGTCTGTACAACGTGTTGGGGAACCGACGGCGGAGACGGAAGCCGCTTCAAAGGCCGATGGCGGCGCCGAGGAGGCCGCACCGGCCGGCGAGGCTCAGTCCGCGAGATCTGTTGCATCGCAGCAACCAGTGCGACGTCATGGCACCGCAAAACCGATTGTTTAGACAAAAGCTTTTGCGACATAGCCAAAGGCTATGTTAGAGATTCCCACCTTGGAATAATTCCAGTTCTAAGTTGTATGCCTGAATAAGAGGCACAGGGTGGGCGGGGAAGAAATCGGTAGCACCATGCGTGACGCCGGTCTGGAACTAGCAAATCAGGGCAGCGGGTGGCGTTGCATCGCTGGCGCGAGGGATAGGCATTGCGCAGCCCTCGGTCTCGGCGTGGTCGCGCATTCCCGCCGAGCGCGTTCTTGCCGTCGAATCGCTGACGCGGGTGAATCGATTTGTTCTTCGTCCCGATCTCTATGGACAGTCCGAGGGTCAGGTGACGTCGAAGCCCGAAATCGACGAGATCGATCAACTGCGTGCCGCGGAATACGGCCTTTGTCCTTGCTGCTCGGCAAGGCGCCTGACGCCGACACGCTCAAGCGCGTGGCCATGCTGAAGGGCGATGGCTCCGATCTCGGCATGGCCCATGTCGAACTCGCCTCCGCCGCTGCCGCGACAGACGACCGCGCCGTGAGCAAGGAGTTCTTCGATCTCTTCATCGGCCTCGGCCGCGGCGAACTGCTGCCCTATGCCTCCTACTATCTGACCGGCTTTCTTCACGAGCGTCCGCTGGCGCGGGTGCGCGAGGATCTGCGCGCGGCTCGGGATCGAGCGCGCGGGCACCTCGCGTGAGCCGGAAGATCACATCGCGATTCTGCTCGAGGTCATGGCTGGCCTCGCACGCGACGACTTCGAGGCTGAGTTCGCCGAACAGGCGCGCTTTTCGAACGGCATCTCAAGCCGTGGGCGGCGCGGATGTTCGCCGATCTGGAAATGTCGCAATCGGCGCGGTTCTATCGCGCCGTCGGCCGCACTGGCCGTGTCTTCATGGAATTGGAATCCGAGGCCTTCACGCTGTCCGAGTGACGGCGAAGGCGAGCCGAAAGGGGAGATCGCAATGAGTAAGCTATCCGACAGCAAGGCGCTCGCCAGCAAGGGCAAGTCGCAGGATGCAGCCGTGGATCGGCGCCGGTTCTTCATGATGGGCGGGTCGGCCGTCGCTGCGGTCGCGGTCATGCCGCTTGCGAGCGGCGAGGCCGAGGCAGACGAGTCGCAGCCTGAGCGCGTCAAGGCGCGCTCAAGGAAACCGATCACGTCAAGAATTTCTATCGCGTCAACCGCTATTGATGGGACCACGCACATGTTGATGAAGCGAAGAGACGGATCCGCGGGCAAGGCGCGTTTGCAGGGTATCGCTGCCGGCCTCGCGTCGGGAGTTCTCGACCGCCGCACGTTCCTGCGGCGGTCCGGTCTGGCGGCCGGTGCGGGCGCCGCGATCGGCCTGATGCCGCTCGGCTCGGTGCGCAAGGCACAGGCCGGCCCCGAGAAGGTCGGCGCACCGACCGAAATCAGGAAGAACATCTGCACGCATTGCTCGGTCGGCTGCACCGTGATCGCCGAAGTGCAGAACGGCGTCTGGGTCGGCCAGGAGCCGGCCTGGGACAGCCCGATCAATCGCGGCTCGCATTGCGCCAAGGGCGCAGCCGTGCGCGAACTCGTCCACGGCGACCGCCGGCTGAAATATCCGATGAAGCTCGTCAACGGCGAGTGGCAGAAGGTCTCGTGGGATCAGGCGATCAACGAGATCGGCGACAAGATGCTCGAGATCCGCGCCAAGTCCGGCGCCGACTCGGTCTATCTGCTCGGCTCCGCGAAATTCTCCAATGAAGGCGGCTATCTATTCCGCAAGTTCGCGGCGTTCTGGGGCACCAACTCGATCGATCACCAGGCCCGCATCTGTCATTCGACCACCGTCGCCGGCGTCGCCAATACCTGGGGCTACGGCGCGATGACGAATTCCTACAATGACATGCGCAACTCGAAGACCATCGTCTTCATGGGATCGAACGCCGCCGAGGCGCACCCGGTTTCGTTGCAGCACATCCTCTCCGGCAAGGAGCTCAACCGCGCCAACGTGTTCGTGCTCGATCCGCGCTTTACCCGCACCGCGGCGCATGCCACCGAATATGTGAGGTTCCGCGGCGGCACCGATATCGCCGTGATCTGGGGCATGTTGCACCACATCTTCAACAATGGCTGGGAAGACAAGGAATTCATCAAGCAACGCGTCTACGGCATGGACCAGATCCGCGCCGAAGTCGCGAAGTGGACGCCGGAAGAGGTCGAACGCGTTACCGGAATTCCCGGCGAGCAACTGAAGAAAGTTGCCGAGACCTTCGCAAAGCAAAAGCCATCGACCATTGTCTGGTGCATGGGCGGCACCCAGCACACCGTCGGCACCGCCAACGTCCGCGCCTATTGCAACCTGTTGCTGGCGACCGGCAATGTCGGCTCCTTTGGTAGCGGCGCCAACATTTTCCGCGGCCATTGCAACGTGCAGGGTGCGACCGACATCGGTCTCGATATCGTGACACTCCCGCTCTACTACGGACTGGTCGAAGGCGCATGGAAGCATTGGGCGCGCGTCTGGGAAGTCGAATACGATTATCTGCAGTCGCGCTTCGATGAAGTCCCCGCAAAGGCCGGCCGTCCGGCGCGCACTCGCAAGCAGAACATGGAACTGCCGGGCATCCCGTGGACCCGCTGGTTCGATGCGACGCTCGCCAACCCTGACGACGTCGACCAGCGCGATGCCGTGAAGGGCGTGGTCATCATGGGGCACGGTGGCAATACCGTGCCGCGCATGACCGAGATGGTGAAGGGCCTCGAAAAGCTTGAACTGCTCGTGGTCGCCGATCCGCATCCGACCACGTTCGCGGCGATCTCCGAGCGCAAGAACGGCACCTATCTGCTGCCGGCCTGCACCCAGTTCGAGACCTCGGGCTCGCGTACGGCCTCGAACCGCTCGCTGCAGTGGGGCGAGCAGATCGTCAAGCCGATCTTCGAATCGAAGGACGACTACGAGATCATCTACCGGCTTTCGACGAAGCTTGGGTTCGCCGACAAGATGTTCAAGAACATCAAGGTCGAAAACAATCATCCGTCGCCGGAAGACCTGCTGCGGGAAATCAACCGCGGCGGCTTCTCGACCGGCTATTCCGGCCAGTCGCCGGAACGGCTGAAGGCGCACATGAACAACCAGGGCAAGTTCGACCTGGTGACCTTGCGCGCCAAGGCGGACGAGCCCGAGATCGGCGGCGACTATTATGGCCTGCCGTGGCCGTGCTGGGGCACGCCGCAAATCAGGCATCCTGGAACGCACACGCTCTACAACACCAACCTTCACGCCAAGGATGGCGGCGGCACATTCCGCGCGCGCTTCGGCGTGGTCTATGAAGAGAAGCAGCCGGACGGTTCGGTGAAGAACGTCAATCTTTTGGCCGAAGGCTCCTACAGCAAGGGCTCCGAACTGACCGACGGCTATCCCGAGTTCACCTATGGCGTGCTCAAGAAGCTTGGTTGGGACAAGGATCTCACCGCGGACGAACTTGCCACCATCAACAAGATCGGCGGCAACAATCCTGATGGCGTCGGCTGGGCGGTCGACCTGTCGGGCGGCATCATCCGCGTCACGCTCGAACATGGCGTGATGGCGTATGGCAACGGCAAGGCCCGCGCGGTGGCGTGGAATCTGCCCGATCCCGTGCCGGTCCATCGTGAGCCGATCTACACGGCGCGGCCCGATCTGGTCGCGAAATACCCGACGCGTCCGGACGGGCGTCAGTTCCGTATGGCCAATCTCGGCTTCTCCGTTCAGAAGGCGGCGGTGGACAAGGGGCTTGCCAAGCAATTCCCGATCATCCTGACCTCGGGACGTCTCGTCGAATATGAAGGCGGCGGCGAGGAAACCCGGTCGAACAAATGGCTCGCCGAATTGCAGCAGGACATGTTCGTCGAGGTCAACACCTCGGATGCCGCCGAGCGCGGCATCAAGGACGGCGGCTGGGTCTGGGTGTTCGGTCCGGAAAACGGCTCGAAGGCCCGGGTCAAGGCGCTGGTCACCGACCGCGTCGGCAAGGGCGTGGCATTCATGCCATTCCACTTCTCCGGCTGGTTCCAGGGCGTCGACCAACGCGGCAAATATCCAAAGGGCTCGAGATCCGATCGTGCTCGGCGAAAGCGTCAACACGATCACGTCCTACGGCTACGACCCGGTCACCGGCATGCACGAGGGCAAAGTGACCCTCTGCCAGATCCAATCGGCGTGAGAGGAGAATAGATCATGGCTCGCGTCAAATTTCTTTGTGATGCCGACCGTTGCATCGAGTGCAACGCCTGCGTGACGGCCTGCAAGAACGAACATGAAGTGCCGTGGGGCATCAATCGCCGCCGCGTCGTCACCATCAATGACGGCAAGCCCGGCGAACGCTCGGTCTCCATGGCCTGCATGCACTGCACCGATGCGCCGTGCGCCGCGGTCTGCCCGGTGTCGTGCTTCTACACCACGGCCGACGGCGTGGTGCTGCACTCCAAGGATCTGTGCATCGGCTGCGGTTACTGCTTCTACGCCTGTCCGTTCGGTGCGCCGCAATATCCGAAGGTCGGCAACTTCGGATCGCGCGGCAAGATGGACAAGTGCACCTATTGCGCGGGCGGGCCGGAAGCCGACTCCACGCCGGCCGAATACGCCAAATACGGCGCCAACCGCCTCGCCGAGGGCAAGCTGCCGATTTGCGCCGAGATGTGCTCGACCAAGTCGCTGCTCGCCGGAGACGGCGCGATCATCGCCGAGATCTACAAGGAGCGGGTGATGAAGCGCGGTTACGGCTCCGGCATGTGGGGCTGGAAGACCGCCTACAGCGATTCGCCGACCGGCTGATGCAACGGCCGCCGCGCTTCGGCGCGGCGGCGCATACGTAATTCCGATAACCGAAAGGGCGTTGTGCAAATGCCAGGCTCACTTTCAATTTCCAGATTCGCAACTCTCAGGCTTGCCGGTTTCAAGCCGCTGCTTGCCGCACTCGCGCTGTTGTTTGTGTTCGCACAGCCCGCAGCCGCCCAGCTTTCCTTCAAGCCGACCGCCGAGGCCGTTCAGGAAGACAAGCTCCTGAACGCGCTGAAGGAGGAGCGACAAGACTACCGGGCGCGTATCGATCCCCGACGGCATGGCTGCCAGCCTGATCCAGCCTGCCGGCCGCGACTGGCGCGACTTCCAGCGCAGCAAGCTGCCCTGGATCGGCGGCATTGCCATTCTCGGAATGCTGGCCGTGCTGGCCATCTTCCTGATGGTGCGCGGCCGGATTCGCGTGCATCAGGGGTTCTCGGGGAAGACGATCTTGCGCTTCGCGAGCTTCGAACGCTTCACCCACTGGCTCACGGCAAGCTGCTTCATCGTGCTGGCGCTCTCGGGCCTCAACGTCAGCTTTGGCCGCACTCTGGTCCTGCCGTTGTTTGGCGCAGACGCCTTTGCGGCCATGTCGGCCTGGGCCAAGCTTGCGCATAACTACCTGGCATTCCCGTTCATGCTCGGCCTTGCGATCATGTTCCTGATCTGGATCAAGGATAACATTCCGGGCAAGCTCGATCTGGAGTGGATCAGGCAGGGCGGGGGCCTTCTGTCTGACGACAAGCATCCGCCGGCCAAGCGTTTCAACGCGGGCCAGAAGGGCATCTTCTGGATCGTGATCATTGGTGGCGTGCTGATGTCGGTGTCCGGCTGGTTCCTGCTGTTCCCGTATCTGCCGGCTAACGTGACGGCGCTACAGTTCTGGACGGTGATCCATGCCGTGATCGCGATGCTCTTCATCGCCGTCATGCTGGCGCACATCTATATCGGTTCGATCGGGATGGAGGGCGCATTTGATGCGATGGGAACCGGTGAGGTCGATCTCAACTGGGCCAAGGAGCATCACGCACTCTGGGTCGAGGAAGAGCAGGCGAAGGCCAGCGCTCCCCGGATAGCCCGCGAGCCGTGCCGGCCGAATGATCCGGTTCGGCTCAAGTCAAATGTGAGGAAGTGACATGAAATCGTTTGTTGCGGCTCTGGCATTCGCGGTCGTTGCTGCCGTCGGCGTCGCGATGGTGCTCAACACCATGCAGCAGTCCAGCTCGGTCGCCTTTTCGACCAGCGGCGCCAGGGTCGGCGATCCCGGCCATAATCTGATTGGCCCGAGCTGACGCCGGCGGTGGGCCTGCCTGAGGTCGCGCTGGCGTGGCCGGTCGAAATTCGCCTGCCGAAGGACCGCCGCTCGCTGCGCGTTGCCTTTGACGACGGCCGCACCTTCGATCTCTCCGCCGAATTGCTTCGGGTGACCAGCCCGTCCGCCGAGGTGCAGGGGCATTCCGAGGCCGAGCGCAAGACGGTTGGCGGCAAACGTAATGTGACCATTCTTTCCGTCGATCCTGTCGGCAATTATGCTGTCCGAATAGGGTTCGACGACATGCACTCGACCGGCATCTACTCCTGGGCGTTTCTGCGCGATCTCGGCTTGAACGCCGAGCGGCGCTTTCAGGATTATCTAGACGACCTGCAGGCCAAGGGCCTCGACCGCGACAGACCGGGCGTGCGCTGAGGCCGATGCCGATGCAGCAAAGCATTGCCGCGAACGCTTCGCTCGCCAAGACAGGCCGGTCCGCGCTTCTGAGCTTTGCGGTCTTGTTGATTGTTCTGTCGATCGGAACCACCTCGGCCTTCGCGCAACTGCGCGGGCATGGCGGGCCGGTGCGGGGTTGGCGATATCGGCCGACGGGCAAAGCGCGATCTCCGGAAGCTTCGATTCAACCGCGATCCGCTGGTCGCTGACGCGCAATGCGGCCGAGCAGGTGCTTCGTTTCCATTCCGACGCCGTCAACGCGGTCGCGTTGCTCGGCGAGGGCGTGCCGCCACCGCCGGCGCCGATGGCCGCATCGCAATCTGGACTTTGGGCAAGGCAGAGCCCGACGCGGTATTCGAAGGCCACACGGCGCCGATCGTCGCGCTGGCGGCATCGCCCGATGGCGCTACGCTCGCATCCGCCTCATGGGACCACACGGTGCGGCTCTGGCCGCTCGCAGGCGGTGCGCCGCGCGTGCTCGATGAGCATACGCAGAACGTCAACGGCGTGGCGTTTACCGCCGATGGCCGCGCCCTGGTCAGCGTCAGCTACGATCTCAGCGTTCGCATCTGGCCGCTGTCGGGAGCGCAAACGCCAACCGTCGTTCCGATGCCGACCCCGCTCAACGCGGTGGCCGCCGGCACCGATGGTGAAATCGCGGTCGGCGGCGCCGACGGCAAGGTTTATTTCCTGACCGCTGGCGGCGCGCGTGCTGGCGAAGTCGCGGCAGGGCCAAGGCCTTTGATCTCGATTGCGATTTCGCCTGACGGTGCGCTGGTTGCTGCCGCGGGCATCGGCGGCACGGTCGCTGTGATCGACCGCAAGGCGCGCACGCTCACGCGCACGCTGGTCGGTCCGGGCCTGCCGGTCTGGTCGGTGGTATTCCTGCCCGATAGCCGCACGCTGCTTACAGGCGGCGCTGATAACATCATCCGGCGCTGGAACGCGGCGACGGGCGAGCCGATCGATCCGATTCTGCTGGAGACGGCGGGAGATCCGCTCGCCGCCTATGCCGGCGAGCGCGGTGCGGAGATCTTTCGTGCCTGTGTCGCCTGTCATACGCTTGGCGCCGAGCAGGCCAACCGCGCCGGCCCGACGCTCGCCGGAATCTTCGGCCGCCGGATCGCAACCGCACCCGGCTACAATTTTTCCGAAGCGCTCAAGCGGCTCGATATCGTCTGGACGCCGGAGACGGTTTCCAAACTGTTCGAGGTCGGACCGCAGGCCTACACGCCCGGCACCAAAATGCCGGAGCAACGCATCGGCTCTGAACAGGACCGTGCCGCGCTGGTGCAGTTCCTTGAGCGCGCGACGAAACGATAGGGTCGATCCCAGCTCGTTCAGGGCTTCGCGGGCGCGGAAAAGACCAGCGACATGTCCTCGAAGTCCTCGATCGGAAGCCTGGTTACGCCTGCGGCTGCCGGAGATTTCTTCGACAACGCCACGCCTGTGGTCACGGTGGAACGCTCGGCGGAAATGATTGAATGCGAACGCAATGTGGTCGCGACAGCGAGCAGGGCGACTGCCACAGATCCGGAAATCAACAGACGCTTCATGGAAAACTCCGTTGGCTCGAAATGCAGTGTGGCTTGCACCACCGCATTACAGCCAACGGTCACGCGCGAATGTGGCCTGTGTCACCTATCACGATCTTGTTTTTGGCAATGCGAGCCGGTTCCATCGGCGAAGGAACAGCGCGCCGGTTCTCATGCAGATCGCGCACGTGAATCGAATCTGCCTACGGGGCGGGACGACGACCGGTCCGGGGATTGAGCGGACCCGTTGGCCGGCGCCTTAACGCTTCCGGCAGGAATTCCTCGTCTGAAGCGGGCAGGGCGGCGGAGCGGACATCTGCCGCGAACTGGGCGCGCTCGTGTGGAGTCTGGTTCTCGTTGAATCTTCGCTTGACGTCGACGCCATCGACGGGATCGTTGACGCCGTGCTGAATGTCTCTGAAGTCGTTCATGAAATTCTCTCCGGTACTGATCGATCTGCATGCCCGGAAACGCAAAGCTGGAGGACAGTGTTCCCGCCGCGTCCGGTAGCAGAGCTGTTAAATTGAAGCATCAAGCGGAACCGCCGGTGCCGCGGCCGATTGACTCCAGGTGAGTCTGGGAGAATGCGATGGGCCTCGAAGCTGTGTATTTCCTCGGAGCGCTGGTGCTCCTTACCGCGCTGATCTACGGCACGCTAAGCTATCATTATCGCAACCGAGCGGCGACGCGCGCTGGAGGTGAAATCGTGCGGGAACGGTACAAGCAGAACCAGAGCTGAGAAGCCAAACGAGATCTGATCCCCTGTACCGGTAGCCGCGCGATAGGCTTCTCGAAGGGAGTGCGTGGGCCTTCCAATCCTGAAACGGTAATGCCGATGTAAGCCGCGTTCGACGAAGTCTGCAGTCGCATCGCCGCGGAGTCGGATTTCAGCCGCAGATTTGTAGCTCCACTGCGCGTGCGAGCGTATTACGGCACGCTTTGCGGATCCCTGGCGCCAAGGGCGGTCTTGTTGCCGGCGTCGCGACCGGGGACACTGACATGGACTTCGTGGCCCTGCCGGATCGCCAGCGACGCGGCCGAGACGGCCGCTTCGAATGCTGCTTCCTTTGTGTCGTAGTCGTGCTGCGCAGTCCCGTCATGGAGGACCGTCCAGCCGTCCGGCTTGGAAACGATCATGTATTCGGCCAATCCCATCGTTGCCTCCTTGCTGACCGCCAGGGCAACGTTGAGACCTGTTCTTGAGTTCCGCCGGCTTGCCGCATGGGTAAGGTGGCAGGCGCTTGCATGCTGCGGCGCTCGCGGTTGCCATCGCAGACAATCCTGACAAGGGACGGGTTAGGTTTTCGGTGGGCGACCACGTTTGGCGAACGTCAGTCCCTGCATGTCGGCCGCGTTCTGAAGAATGCCAGCGCGCTTCAAAGCTTCGCTTCGTGCAGGACCATGAGGCATGGCTCGTGCTTGCTCAAGCGCCACGAGCGCTTCCATATGCAAGTCCCGCTGAGGCCGATCCTCGACTTTCTTCTTGTCCATTCAAAAAGACTAGGAGGGAGCATCATCCTCTGTCTGTTCGGTTCCGAACGTTGGAACCCTGAGTCCACAGATTCGTCAGGAACCAAACGACATGGTGGCCGCTTCCAATTCTGGAGGTGCCCCATGAGCAAAGAAAAGCCTACCGATGATCCGCGCCAGCGAGACGGACTGGGGATCGCACAAGCAGACCGACAAGCCCTGGAAGGGGAATCCGGAAAAGGAGCAGCGGTCGGGATCGTCAAAACCCGATCTGGAAAAGTGGCACGAGACCAACACTCATTAACCGCCCGCGTTGCACGACGGATGGAGGCCTTGCGAATGCTGGAAGAGAAACTGAAGGAGGCGATTGTCGCAGAGCTGAAACGGCAAGCGGCGAATGATCCGCAGTCGCTTAGCATCGAGAACTCCGATGGCCTTATCGTCAAGGGCAGGATCGATTTGGACGATCTGGCGATGGTGATCGCGGGCGCCGTTGCAGGAGGACCGTAACGGCCTTTGCGGGAAGCCGGCCTTCCGCCCGGCGAGCTGAATCAGGAACAGGGATTGCCGCCGGACGTTCTCCCAAAAATGGTTGGACGTAGACATGACGGAACCGCTGCCCCTGCTGATAGAGAGTTCGATTGAAATCGCCTGGGACTATCTCGACCGTACCGGGGAGTTGGGCGATGCGATGGTGGCCGGCCGCTTTCTCAGCGACACGATAGAATTGATGGTGCGTCGTGGCGAGCGACGGCGGTTGATGCTGGCCAACAAGGCGATTACGGCATATCAACAATTCAGGCGGCAGCAGTCCGCACCCCGGTGCTCGCCTCGGCCTGATGGCCGTTCAGGAAACAGGCGATCGCGATCGGCCTGTCCGAAGCTCGGAAGAGGGGCGCCAAGGTGCCGAAGAAGTCCTGAAGGGCTCAGTCCAACCGGGCCAGATCGGTTGCCGGATAGGCCACCATCCAGTCGTCAAGTAATTCATCTCCGAAATCATCGAACGCACGGAATCGGTAGCGCTCGGGATTTCGGGACGGCATCTTGCGGTTTCGAGGGAACGTGGATTTGGCTGCCATCGGTCTTCGCCGCTCCGTCGGCATTCCCCTGTTCGTGTGATGAGCGTTAGAACGGCGAGCGGCTGATCGAGGTTCCTGTAACGTCGTGAAAAAGAACGGCGGCGCCACCGATGACGTTTCTTCTCGTCATCCCGCTCTATCTCTTTGATTAGAATATCAATTTTTCGGAAAACCGGTGTCCACTTTTCCGGATCATACTCTAGTTCAGCGGCGGCTGACCGTTGGAAGCAGAAGATGGGGCAGGGCGCCGCGCGGTGGCCTCGCCAATGCCGGAGCAGCACCTGTCACGATGACGACCTTCCTCTCAAAGCGCTTCATGGCCGTTCATGTCGCAACAGGGTCATTCAGCTCATTTCGCAACAGGGTCATTCAAGCGGGCTTGCACAGATCAAACCTGTACATGCTGCCCGCCGGGCCGCGAAATTCCGCTCAATGCCGCGCCCGTGCCGTTGCCGCCCTGCACCAGCGCGATGTCGCCCAGCGCAATGATGCCGACGAGCCGCTTGTTGCGATTGAGCACTGGCAGGCGACGGACCTGGATGTCAGCCATGTTCGCGCTCACCTCGTCGAGATCCTGATCGTCGTAGCAATACTTGACGTCGGCCGTCATCACGTCGCCGACCCGTCCCTCCGGGCCTCGGCCCATGCCGATACCGCGGATCGCGATATCGCGGTCGGAGATCATGCCGACCAGGCGGTCATTGTCGGTCACCGGCAGCAATCCGACGCCGAGCGCCGCCATGGCCTGCGCGGCGTCCTTCAACGTGTCATCGGGAGTGCAGAGCTGAACCTCAGGCGTCATCACATCGGAAACTTTCATGTGAGCCTCTCCGTTTGGCCGTTGCTTCACCGGCTAACAGGCTGCGCCAACCGCCGTTCCTGCGAGCGAATGAAATATTGCCGACTCTGAAATACTGCCGACGCCGGCGGAGAGACTTCAGACTGAGCCGAAATCTCTCGCCGAGTTTCTCCTGGCCTGTTTACCAGCGGTCGTTGTCGACGCCGACGCCCACGCTCACGCCGGGGGCGCGGAAGCCGACGCCAGCTCGCGGCCCGTCATCCCAATCGCGATAACGTCGACGCTCGATATATCGCTCGCGCGGCGCGTAGGCGTAGGAGTCGCGTACGATCACGCGGCTGCGGCCGCGGGTGCGATAGCAGCGTCCATCGTCGTCACAGACCATGCGGACCTGCTGTATCAGGTCGGAGTTTGTATATTCGTTCTCGCTGTAGACATCAGTCGCATTTGCGCTGCCTGTCAGGAGCGCGCCCGCACCGGCCAGAAGGCCGATTGCAATCTTCCTCATAAGTTCCTCCTCATTCGAATGCTGCCCTCGGGGCTAAAAGCATCGCCCTCGCTTTGGTTCCGATCGCGGAAAGCAACGAGGATGGAGTTCCGCAAGTTGCGCGCCAGGAGCTGGGAGGAACAGCGCGGAGCCGGGCCGGGTTATTCCTTCGTAAAAAACTTCCAGGGAACGGAACAAGGAGCGGAACATGAAACGAAGTTTGTCAGCCAGCGCCATGGCCGGGCTGATGCAGGGCGCAAGTGCGTTCGCCCAATCACCGAGTGATCAGCAAAGAACCAACTCACCCGCGGCGCAGAGCCAGTCGACCAATGCGGCGGCTCCAACCGTCCGCTGGCCGGACCAATAGCGCGCAATCGCGCACGTCCCATATCAACGTCTCGGCCAACCTCACGGAAAGCCAGCGTACGCGCGTCAGCCAATCCTTCAGATCAACTTCAACTTCTCATCTATATCGAGTGTGACGATCGAACCTATATTGTCGGGCCCGGCGAGCGCTGGATCATCGAGGAGATCGACGACTGACATGTTAGGGAAGTGGAGGAGCGGCGGCCTGAAGGCCGCTTCTCTTCCCGTCGTGTTGCTACGGGAGTCGCGGCGTACGTTGGTCAATTCAAGGGAGAGGGGGCCGAACGTGAAGACGTCCAGCGCCAGGCCGGCGGGAGGTTTCGTCGTCCCGCAGGCAACCACCCAGCCGTTCATGCGTTGGGCCACATGGAGCAACGATAATGGCCACTGAAGTGAAACCCCGCATTTCCCACAACACTCTCGTTCTCATCGGCGATGGAAAAAAGGCCCTCTTTCTACGCAATATAGGCACCCCGCAGCGGCTCAACCTGCAGGTAGAGCAAATCCTCGAGCAGGACAACCCGGCAACACGCGAACAGGGAACGGATCGTCCCGGGCGGTCTATCCAGAGCGTCGGCACGGCGCGAAGTGCGATGGAGCAGGCCGACTGGCATTATATCGCAGAAGAACGGTTCGCCAGCACCATTGCCCAAGCGCTCTATCGCCTTGCGCACGGCAACCGCTTCGACAAGCTGGTCGTCGTTGCGCCGGCGAAAGTCCTCGGCAATCTCCGACAGGCATTTCATGCCCAAGTGACGGAGCGGATCGTAGGCGAAATTCCGAAGGAGTTAACGTCCCATCCGATCCCCGACATCGAAAGGCTGATGGCGGCTTAGCGGTCTATGGCCGCCGCGGGCGCGCGGTGGCCGGGCCCTGCATCGGTCAGGTCACCGGGCCCGGATTGAACAGCGCAAGCGAGTTGGCGAGCTTCCAGTGTTCGGCCCAGGTCTCGCGGCCGCTCGCCACATCAAGCATGAGACGGAAGATCTGCCAGCCCACGTCTTCGATCGTCGCATCGCCGGTCGCGATACTACCGGCGTCGACGTCGATCAAATCGTGCCAGCGTTGCTTCAACTCGCTACGCGTCGAGACCTTGATGACCGGTACGGCGGCAAGCCCGTAGGGCGTGCCGCGGCCGGTGGTGAAGACGTGCAGCGTCATGCCCGAGGCCAATTGCAGCGTACCGCAGACGAAATCGCTTGCTGGCGTTGCCGCAAAAATCAGCCCTTTCTGGCTTACCCGCTCACCCGGCGCTAGCACGCCCGCGATCGGGCTGGTGCCTGACTTGATCACCGAACCCATCGCCTTCTCGACGATGTTGGAGAGGCCACCCTTCTTGTTGCCCGGCGTGGTGTTGGCGCTGCGGTCGGCCTCGCCGCCGGCAAGATAGCGGTCATACCAGGCCATCTCGCGCACCAGCGCATCCGCAACGTCCTGGTTCGCCGCGCGCGGCGTCAGCAGATGAATGGCGTCGCGCACTTCAGTTACTTCGGAAAACATCACGGTGGCGCCGGCGCGCACCAGGAGATCTGCGGCAAAGCCCAGCGCCGGATTGGCTGTCACACCGGAGAACGCATCGCTGCCGCCGCATTGCATGCCGACCACCAGCGCCGACGCCGGACAGGTTTCGCGGCGCCGCTGGTTCAATATCTTGAGGCGCGCGTCGGCCATCTGCACGATATTCTCGACGATCTCGCCGAAGCCGGTGAGGCCTTCGTCCTGCATGCGCATGATTTCGTCGTCGGCGCTCATGCCCTCGGGCAACAACAATTCCGGCTGCAGCTTCTCGCAACCGAGTCCAACGATCATCACCTCGCCGCCGAAATTGGGATTGCGCGCAAGGTTCTGCAGTGTGCAGATCGGGACGGCAGCGCCCGGCGCGTTGATTGCGACCCCGCAGCCATAGGCATGCGTGATCGCCACCACGTCGTCGACGTTGGGATATTTCGGCAACAGCTCCTTGCGGATCCGGTCCAGCGCGAACTCGACCGTGCCGGCGACGCATTGCACGCTGGTCGAGATCGCGAGGATGTTGCGGGTGCCGACCGAACCGTCGGCATTGCGATAGCCGTCGAACGTGTAGCCTTCCAGCGGCGGCAGCCTGATCGCGCCGCCGTTCGGCGTCGGCAGATTGTCGAACGACGGCGCGTCGGGCATCTGTACCAGCGATTCCTTGACCCAGCTGCCCTTGGGGATTGGCGCTGCGGCACGACCGATGACCTCACCGTAGCGGCGGATGATTTCGCCCTGTCCGATGTCGGCAAGCGCTACCTTGTGGCCTTGCGGGATCTGCTCGATCAGCCGCAAGCCGCAGGCGAACTCAGCGCCCGGATGCAGGCCTCCGCGGTTCGCGACGATCGCGACGTTATCGTCCGCGTGCATGCGGATGTAGAGCGGTTTCGCGGTGACGGGCTGCATGTCGAGATCCTTGTTCACGGGCGGCATCAGGCAACGCGTAGCTCCGCAGCACGATCGAGGCAATCAAGGTCAAACCGCGCGTGCGTTCAAGCGGTGGTCGGGCAACAGCCGGCGGATAGGAACTCGGCGTCTCGGTCCCGCACGGGCGCAAATCCTCGCGGACGAGGGCTTCGTCAGCTGAAACCAATAGTCAAATAATATTACTAGTCAGCGCCAATCTTCCGTGAAATATTGCCCACGCTGCCGCCAATAGGCAGCTTCAAAGGTGCCTCGATACCGAATTCGGGGATGCGGGCACCCCTGAACAAACATTTGGGAGAATGCGCCTCATGACCTCCAAAGCCCTCCTTGCGGCCACCGCCCTGGTCGCCATCACCCTCGCGCCTCCGGCAACCGCCGCTGAACTCACCGTCGGCTTTTCCCAGATCGGATCCGAATCCGGCTGGCGGGCGGCAGAGACTTCGGTCTCCAAATCGGAAGCCGCCAAGCGCAAGGTCACGCTCAAGAT
This sequence comes from Bradyrhizobium sp. RDT10, assembly GCA_044772375.2. Taxonomy (GTDB): domain Bacteria; phylum Pseudomonadota; class Alphaproteobacteria; order Rhizobiales; family Xanthobacteraceae; genus Bradyrhizobium. Next base: position 4,013,590 of record CP187939.1, on the reverse strand, counting down.
CGCCGACGCCCAGCAGAAGCAGGAGAACCAGATCAAGGCGATCCGTTCCTTCATCGCCCAGGGCGTCGACGCCATCTTCCTCGCGCCCGTGGTGTCGAGCGGCTGGGACGCGGTGTTGAAGGAGGCCAAGGAAGCCAAGATTCCGGTCGTGCTGCTCGATCGCGACATCGATCCTTCGGGCAAGGAGCTGTATCTCACCGCCGTCACCTCGGACAGCGTGCACGAAGGCGCTGTCGCCGGCGAATGGCTGGCGAAGACTGTCGGCGGGAAGGCATGCAGTGTCGTCGAGCTGCAGGGCACGGTCGGCGCAAGCGTCGCGACCAATCGCAAGAAGGGCTTTGACAGCGTCGTCGCCAAGAACGCCAACCTCAAGGTGGTGCGCAGCCAGACCGGCGACTTCACCCGCGCCAAGGGCAAGGAGGTGATGGAAAGCTTCATCAAGGCCGAAGGCGGCGGCAAGGCGATTTGCGCGGTCTACGCCCATAACGACGACATGATGGTCGGCGCGATCCAGGCGATGAAGGAGGCCGGCCTCAAGCCGGGCAAGGACATCCTGACGGTGTCGATCGATGCGGTGCCCGACATCTTCAAGGCGATCGCGGCCGGCGAGGCCAATGCCACCGTGGAGCTGACGCCGAACATGGCAGGCCCGGCGCTGGACGCCATCATGGCCTTCAAGGCGAAGGGGACGGTGCCGCCGAAGTGGATCCAGACGGAGTCGAAGCTCTATACGGCGGCCGACGATCCGCAGAAGATCTATGACAGCAAGAAGGGCCTTGGTTACTGATCGGCCTTGCGTCGTGCCGCCGGGTCCTGAATGGAGCCGGCGGCAAAGCCTTCTCGACGGATCCGCCTCGTAAGGCGAACACGCCGGGCGTTCGCGTTGACACGAGCGCCAGTGGGAGTGATGCCGGCATGAATGCAAGTTCCGACCCTGGCCCCGCTCTCTTGGAAGTGCGCGGCCTGAGCAAAAGCTTTGGCACGCTGCGGGCCCTGCAGGAGGTGGATTTTACCTTGCGGGCCGGCGAAATTCACGCGCTGCTCGGCGAGAACGGCGCGGGCAAGTCCACCCTGATCAAGGCGGTGACCGGCGTGTTCCCACGCGACGCCGGCATTGTCGAGGCTCGACGGTGCCGAGGTCGCGCCACGCTCGGCCAAGGCCGCGGTCGATGCGGGGATTGCGACCGTCTATCAGGAGGTCAATCTGCTCCTGAACCTGTCGGTGGCGCAAAATCTTTATCTCGGAAGGCAGCCGACGCGGTTCGGTCTGGTGCGCGAAGCCGAGATGCGCCGCTCCGCCGCTGCGCTGCTTGCCGAGTTCGATCTGCATATCGACGTCGCTGAACCGCTCGGAAACTATTCGGTCGCGGTTCAGCACATCACCGCGATCGCGCGCGCCGTCGACCAGTCGGCGCAGGTACTGATCCTCGACGAGCCGACCGCGAGCCTCGATCGCCACGAGGTCGAGATCCTTTTCGCTGTCATGCGCAAGCTCGCGTTGCGCGGCATCGGCGTCATCTTCGTCACGCATTTTCTCGATCAGGTCTACGAGATCTGCGACCGCATCACGGTCCTGCGCAACGGCCGGTTGATCGGCGAGCGGACGACCGCCGAACTGCCGCGGATCGAATTGATCCGCATGATGCTCGGGCGCGAACTCGCCGAGACGACCAGCGAGCGCGCAGCGGCGCATGTGCGGCAGGTGGGGCAGATCTGCGCTCGCTTCGAAAACTATGGCAAGGCCGGCTATGTCGCGCCGTTTAATCTTGCGCTTCGTCGCGGCGAGGTGGTTGGTCTGGCCGGCCTGCTCGGCTCCGGGCGCACTGAAACCGCGCGGCTGGTGTTCGGCGCCGAGCGCGCCGACAGCGGCAGCGCGACCGTCGAAGGCAAGCCGGTTCGCCTGCAGTCGCCGCGCGATGCCGTCGCCCATGGCTTCGGCTATTGCCCCGAAGAGCGCAAGACCGAGGGCATCATTGCCGATCTCACGGTGCGCGAAAACATCGTGCTGGCGCTGCAGGCCAAGCGCGGCCTCGCAAAGCCGCTGTCTCGCTCCGAGCAGGACGAGATCGCGACGCGTTTCATTGGGCTGCTCGACATCCGCCCCCGGAGCCGGAGCGCCCGATCGGGTTATTGTCCGGCGGCAACCAGCAGAAGGTGCTTCTCGCCCGCTGGCTTGCCACCGCGCCGCGCCTTCTGGTGCTGGACGAGCCGACTCGCGGCATCGATGTCGGCGCCCATGCCGAGATCATTCGCCTGATCCGTGAATTGTGCGACGACGGCCTGGCGCTGCTGGTGATTTCTTCCGAGCTCGACGAGATCGTGACTTATTCGGACCGGGTGATTGTGCTGCGGGATCGCGCCCATGTCGATGAGCTGCAAGGGGAAGCCATCGACGTCTCGAATATTCTAGCAGCGATCGCTGTCGCCGGCACTGCCGGCGCGAGAGCCGGACAGCCATGATGCCAAGACTGCTGCAACGCCGTGGCCTTGCCCAGATCGTCGCCTTGCTGGTGATCCTCGCGGTCGACCGCGCCGTCTCGCCGCAATTCTTCGATCTGCGGATGCAGGACGGGCGGCTGTTCGGCAGCCTGATCGACGTCTTGAACCGCGGCGCGCCGGTCGCGCTGCTTGCGCTCGGCATGGTGCTGGTCATCGCCACGCGGGGCATCGATCTGTCGGTGGGCGCGGTGATGGCGATTTCAGGCGCGATCGCCGCGAGCCTCGCCGACGCCCACGGTCTGCCGCTGGCGCTCGCCGCAGCCCTCGGGGCCGGGCTGCTGTGCGGGCTGTGGAACGGCTTTCTCGTTGCGGTGCTCGGCATCCAGCCGATCGTCGCCACCTTGATCCTGATGGTGGCTGGCCGCGGCGTCGCGCAGCTCATTACCGAGGGGCGGATCGTCACCTTCACCGCGCCCGACCTGGTCTGGCTCGGCAACGGCTCGGTGCTCGGCGTGCCGGCGCCGGTGGTGGTCGTCCTCGGCATGTTGATCGTCACCGGCGCGGTGGTCCGTGGCTCTGCGCTCGGCCTGTTGATCGAGGCGACCGGCGGCAACGCAAGGGCGAGCGAACTGGCCGGGATTGGCACGCGCGGCATGATCCTTGCGGTCTATGTCTGGTGCGGCCTGTGCGCGGCGCTCGCCGGCGTCATCGCCGCCGCCGACATCATGGGCGCGGATGCCAACAATGCCGGGCTCTGGCTCGAGCTCGACGCGATCCTTGCGGTGGTGATCGGCGGCACCTCGCTGTTCGGCGGGCGCTTCAGCCTGGTGCTGGCGATAGTCGGCGCGCTGATCATCCAGGCCATGAACACGGGTATCCTGCTGTCGGGTTATCCGCCGGAGTTCAATCTCGTGGTAAAGGCGGCCGTTGTGTTGGTCGTCCTGCTGCTGCAGTCGCCGCGCTTCGCCAACGCCGGGGCCGTGCTGGGGAGGGCTCGCCCATGAGACGGCTGCCGCCGGTCGCGATCACGGCCATCGTTTTCGTCGTCGGGTTTGCACTCTGCACGGTGCAATTTCCCAATTTCGCTTCCACCCGTGTGGCCGCCAATCTGCTGACCGATAACGCCTTTCTCGGCATTGTCGCCGCCGGCATGACCTTCGTCATCATTTCCGGAGGGATCGACCTGTCGGTTGGGTCAGTAATCGGCTTCACCACCGTGTTCGTCGCGCTGGCGATCGAGCGCCTCGGCATGCCGCCGCTCTTAGCCTTCGCTGCGATCCTGCTATTGTGTGCTGCCTTTGGCGCGGCCATGGGCGCCATCATCCATTTCTTCGACATGCCGCCGTTCATCGTCACGCTGGCGGGCATGTTCCTCGCCCGCGGTGCCAGCTTCCTGATGTCGACGGAATCGACGCCGATATCAGCACCGCTCTATTCGACGGTGTCGGATTTCGCACTGCGGCTGCCCGGGGAGGCCGGCTCACCGCCATCGCCCTTATCATGCTCGCGGTGGTCGCGGCGGGAGCCGTGTTGCTGCATTTCACCCGCTTCGGGGCCAACGTCTATGCGCTCGGCGGCAGCCGCGCGACCACGGCCCTGATGGGCATTCCGGTCGGGTCCATGACGGTTCGCATCTACATGCTGTCGAGCGTCCTTGCCGGGCTCGCCGGCATTGTGTTCTCCTTCTACACTGCGGCCGGCTACTCGCTGTCTGCGGTCGGCGTCGAACTCGATTCCATCGCGGCCGTGGTGATCGGCGGCACCTTGCTGACCGGCGGGCAGGGGTCGGTGGTCGGCACGTTGCTCGGCGTGCTGATTCAGGGCCTGATCCAGACCTACATCAATTTCGATGGAACCTTGTCGAGCTGGTGGACCAAGATCGTGACCGGTGTTCTTCTTTTCGCTTTCATCGCCCTGCAGCAGGCCATGCTGGGCATCGCCCGCCGCGCCGGCCCCCGTAAGGCAGGAGTCCTCAAATCATGACGTCCCGGCTTGTCGTCATCCCGACGCGGCGCGCACATTCCAACCACGCCGAGGTTGCCCGCAGCATCGGCGTCGACATCATCGCCGGCCGCTACGCCGAAGGCGGACGCCTGCCGGGCGATGCCGAACTCACGGCGATGTTCGGCGTATCGCGGCCGGTCTTGCGTGAGAGCGTCAAAACGTTGGTAGCCAAAGGTCTGCTCACCACCAAGGCGCGGGTCGGCACCGTGGTGCGCGAGCGCGGCGCCTGGAACATGTTCGATGCCGACGTGCTGGCCTGGCATCTCGATGCCGGCATCGACCGGCGCTTTCTCAACGATCTCGCCGAAATCCGGCTCGCGGTCGAACTCGCGCGCCGCCGCGCTCGCGGCTGACCGGCGCTCGGAAGCCGACATCGCCGAGTTGCACCGGAGCATGGCGCGAATGCGGGCGGAGGCCTCTGACACCGTTGGTTTTGCCGACGGCGATCTTGCCCTGCACCTGGCCGTCGCCAACGCTTCCGGCAATTTGTTCATGCGTTCGATCGGCAACGTCATCGAGGCGGCGTTGCGCGCTTCGTTCCTGCTCAGCGCCCCGGTCGAAACGCAGGACCGCGAGACGGTGCTGTTGTGGCACCAGCGTATCGTCGATGCGATCGTCGACGGCGATGCCAAGGCAGCCACCGCGGCCATGATCGAGGTGATCCACAATGGATTGCGCCGTCATGAGGGAACGCTGGCATCGTCCGGCGCTGTGCCGGCGACCCCTGCGGCCGTCGAGTCTGGAGAACAATCATGAGCCCGCTTCGCGTCGCCATCGTTGGCTTCGGCAAGATCGCACGCGACCAGCATGTGCCGGCGATCGCTGCGACTGAAGGCGTGGAGTTGGTTGCCGTCGCCAGCCGCAATGCCTCGCTTCCCGGCCTGCCGCATGCGGCGACGCTCGATGAACTGTTGCGCGACGGTCCGCCGATCGACGCGGTGGCGCTGTGCACCCCGCCGCAGGTTCGTCACGCGCAGGCGGCGATGGCGCTTGCCGCCGGCAAGCACGTGATGCTGGAAAAGCCGCCGGGGGCGACGGTCGCTGAAATCAATCCGCTCGTGATCGCTGCGAGGGCCGCGCAACGCACGCTGTTCGCCACGTGGCACTCGCGGTTCGCTCCCGCGGTCGAGCCGGCGCGACAATTGCTCGCCGGCCGGCAGGTCACATCAGTCAAGATTGCCTGGAAGGAAGACGTGCGGGTCTGGCATCCGGGACAGGCCTGGATCTTTGAGCCGGGCGGGCTCGGCGTGTTCGACCCCGGCATCAACGCGCTTTCGATCCTGACGCGCATTCTGCCGCAGCCCTTGTTCGTGACGGCGGCCGATCTCGCATTCCCCGCCAATCGCGACGCGCCGATCGCAGCCAGCCTTACGCTCAGCGATGCGCAAGGGCTGAAGATCACGGCCGAATTCGACTTCCGCCAGACCGGCCCACAGAGCTGGGACATTGATCTCGACACCGATGGTGGCCCGGTCACGCTCTCCATGGGCGGGGCAAGGTTGCGGGCAAGAGGCAAGCAACTCGTCGATGCTCCCGACGCCGAATATGCCGGGCTCTATCGCCGCTTCCGCGAACTCTGTGCAACCGGCGAGGCCGATGTTGATCTCGCGCCGCTCCAGCTCGTCGCCGACGCGTTTCTGCTGGGGCGGCGCCGCACGGTTGAGCCATTCGAGGAGGCGGCATGAACGTGCCGTCCATTCCTCGCGTTGCGCGCTCCACCTTCGGGCTGCTGGCTGACGGCACCGAAGTCGAACGCGTGACCTTGCAGGCCGCGGATGGACTGGAAGCGCGCATCATGACCTACGGCGCATCGCTGCAGGCATTGCTGGTGCCGGATGCCGCCGGACGTCGCGACGACATCGTGCTCGGTCATGACACGTTCGATGGATATCTCGCCCGGCGGCAGTTCTTCGGCGCGACGGTGGGGCGTTACGCCAACCGCATCGCCGGCGCACGCTTTGTGCTCGACGGCGCCGACGTGCAACTCGCGGCAAATAACGGGCCCAATGCGTTGCATGGCGGGTTGGAAGGTTTTGATCGCCGCAACTGGCGGATTGTCGCGATCGAGGATGGAGATCATCCGGCCGTGACGCTTGCGTACACGAGTGCCGATGGTGAGGAGGGCTATGCCGGCGCGCTGGAGGTGGAGCTGACTTGGCGTCTGGCCGGACCGATGGAGCTTCGGCTCGACATGACGGCGCGGACCGATCGCCCCACCGTGGTCAATCTCACCAACCACAGCTTTTTCAACTTGGCTGGGGCATCCTCGGGCCGCAGCATTCTCGATCATCACCTCACCGTCGCCGCCGATCATTTTCTCGCCATTGATGCCGGTGCGATCCCGCTGCCGCAGCCGCCTTGTGCGGTGGCCGGCACGCCGTTCGACTTCCGTGCAGGTGTCGAGATTGGCGCGCGGATTCGCGACGACCATCCGCAGCTCCGCCTTGGCCGCGGCTATGACCATAATTTCTGCCTCGCGCCGCCAGGCGGCGAGGCCTCGTTTCGCTGCGCGGCTTGCTGCTCCGGGTTCTGGCCGTGTGCTCGAACTGTTCACCAACCAGCCCGGCTTGCAGGTCTATTCCGGAAACTTTCTCGACGGCTCGACCGCCGGAAAGGGCGGCCGCCTTTACCGGCAGTCCGATGCCGTCTGCCTCGAGCCGCACGCTTGGCCGAATACACCCAATCGGCCCGACTTCCCGACTGCACGGCTTGCGCCGGGCGAAGTCTATCGCCACACCACGCTGTACCGTTTCACGCATGCAAACCCGGACGCAATCGGGACACAATCCGAGGTAGAGTTGCCTGAAGGGGGCGGGCAATGATCGGCGATCACAGCATGGAAGAGGTGCCGACGGCCGTTCTCTGTAGCGAGCGATGCCATCTTGGCGAGGGGCCGACCTACGACGCCGCCACCGATACGGCCTGGTGGTTCGACATCGTCGAACGCCGGCTGTTCGAGGCGCGGCTCGACACCGGGCAGACCACCATCCATTCGCTCGATCTGATGGGAAGTGCGCTTGCTCGCATCGACGCGCATCGCCAGCTGCTCGTCGCCGATGACGGCCTCTATATCCGCGAGTCGGTGGATGGGCGGATGACGCTGTTCCGTCCACTCGAAGCCGACAATGCCGCAACGCGTTCGAACGATGCCCGGGTTCATCCGTCCGGCACGTTCTGGATCGGCACCATGGGCCGCCACGCCGAGCGAGGGCTGGGCGCCATCTATGCGCTGCATCGCGGCGAGCTGTCGCGTCTCTATGACCACGTCACGATCCCGAACGCGATCTGCTTCTCGCCGGACGGGACGATCGGCTATTTCGCCGACACGCGGGAGAATGTGCTGTTCCGCGTCGATCTGGATGCGGCGACCGGCCTGCCACGCGGCGCGCCCGCAGCGCTCGTCACCCGGCGGGGCGGCGGCGGCATCGACGGTGCGGTGGTCGATGCCGACGGGTTGATCTGGAACGCGCGCTGGGGCGGCGGCTGCATTGACGTCTACAGCCCGCAAGGCGAGCATTTGCGCAGTTTGCGCGTCCCGGCGCGGCAGTCGAGCTGCCCCGCATTTGTTGGGCCGGATTTCTCGCGCCTGCTCGTCACGTCGGCCTGGCAGGGCATGGGCGATGACGCAAAGCGCGCCGATCCCGATCATGGCTGCACCTTTGTGCTCGACGTTGCCGCGCGTGGCCGTCCTGAGCCAGACGTAAAGCTTGCAACGGGTTGATGGAGGAAGACGAGGCGCGGCACAAACGCGCGAGAAACGACTGAGTTTCAAGAGCCGCATTCAGCGGTCTGACGATCCAGGAATCATAGATCTTCGATGATCAAGGGAGTGAAGCATGACTAACCTGAAGACCACATTGTCGGCCTTTGCGCTGGCAGCAACCATGGCCGCAACGGCGGTGACCGGCGCTTTCGCCCAGAGCAAGGGGACCGTCGGGATCGCCATGCCTACAAAATCGTCGGCACGCTGGATCGACGATGGCAACAACATCGTAAAAATCCTGAAGGAGCGCGGCTACGGCACCGACCTGCAATATGCCGAGGACGACATTCCGAACCAGCTCTCGCAGGTCGAGAACATGGTCACCAAGGGCGCCAAGGTGCTGGTGATCGCGGCGATCGACGGCACCACGCTGTCCGACGTGCTGAAGCAGGCCAAGGCCAAGGGGATCACGGTCATTGCCTATGATCGATTGATCCGTGATACGCCCAATGTCGACTACTACGCCACGTTCGACAATTTCCAGGTTGGCGTGCTGCAGGCGCAGTCGATCGAGCAGAGGCTGGGGCTGAAGGAAGGCAAGGGGCCGTTCAATATCGAATTGTTCGGTGGCTCGCCGGACGATAACAACGCCTACTTCTTCTACAATGGCTCGATGTCGGTGCTGCAGCCTTATATCGACAGCGGCAAGCTGGTGATCGGCAGCGGCCAGAAGGGCATGGACAAGGTCTCGACCCTGCGCTGGGACGGCGCCACCGCCCAGGCCCGCATGGACAACCTCCTGAGCGCGTTCTACGGCCGCAAGCGGGTCGATGCGGTGCTCTCTCCCTATGACGGCCTGTCCATCGGCATTCTCTTCGTTGAAGGGCGTCGGCTATGGCAGCGGCAACATGCCGATGCCTGTCGTCAGCGGGCAGGATGCCGAGGTGCCCTCGATCAAGTCGATGCAGCGCGGCGAACAGTATTCGACCATCTTCAAGGATACCCGCGATCTTGCCCGCGTCACCGCCGACATGGTGGACGCAGCCCTCAGCGGCAAGGAAGTGACCGTCAACGACACCAAGACCTACAACAACGGCGTCAAGGTGGTACCCTCCTATCTCCTGAAGCCTGTCGTCGTCGACAAGAGCAACTGGGAGAAGGTGCTGATCGACAGCGGCTACTACAAGCGTTCGCAGTTCGACTAAGGCGAATGGCGGCGCCGGCGATCACCGGCGCCGCCACCTGCCTGTGTGCGACCGCAGCGAGATAGACAGATAATGGACGTGACGGCGCGATGACCGCAATTCTCGAAATGCGCGGCGTAAGCAAAGTTTTTCCGGCGTTCAGGCCCTGCGCGACGTGAACTTCACGGTGGAGGCGGGGCAGATCCATGCGCTGGTCGGCGAGAACGGCGCCGGCAAGTCGACCCTGATGAAGGTTCTAAGCGGCGTCTATCCCCATGGCGATTACGAAGGCAGCATCATCTTCGACGGCGAGGAGCGGCGCTTTCGCGACGTTAATGATCCCGAGGCGCTCGGCATCATCATCATCCACCAGGAGCTGGCGCTGATCCCGCTGATGTCGATCGCGGAGAACATCTTCCTGTCGCATCCGCCGTCGCGTCTTGGCGTGATCGACCGCGACGCGGTCTACCGCCGGACCCAGGAATTGCTCGCCCAGGTCGGCCTCACGGAGATGCCCGATACGCTGGTGACCGATCTCGGCGTCGGCAAGCAGCAATTGGTGGAAATCGCCAAGGCCTTGTCCAAGCGGGTGCGACTATTGATCCTCGACGAGCCGACCGCCAGTCTGAACGAGAACGACAGCGCTGCATTGCTGGATCGCCTGCTTGCATTCCGCGCCCAGGGCATCGCCTCGATCCTGATCTCGCACAAATTGTCGGAGGTCGCGCGCGTTGCCGACCGGATCACGGTGCTGCGCGACGGCCGCACCGTCGACAGCATCGATTGCCGGGCTGAGCCGGTGGAAGAGGACCGGATTATCCGCAGCATGGTCGATCGCGACCTTGCCCATCGCTTTCCGCAACGCACCGCCACGATCGGTGCGCCGGTCTTCGCCGCCCAGGACTGGACGGTGCATCATCCGCTCCACAGGGATCGCCGGGTGATCAAAGGAGTGGATTTCGAGGTCCGGCGCGGCGAGGTGGTCGGGATCGCGGGGCTGATGGGCGCCGGCCGCACCGAATTCGCCATGAGCCTGTTCGGCCGCGCCTGGGGAGACCGGATCAGCGGACGCATCTGGCTCGATGGAAGGGAAGTCAACCTGCCGAGCGTGGCGGCGGCGATCGATGCCGGCCTCGCTTACGTCACCGAGGATCGCAAGCAGCTTGGCCTGATCCTGGACAGCGACGTCCGCAAGAATATCACGCTGGCAAGCCTCGGCCGCGTGGCGCGGCAAGGCATGATCGACGACATGTCCGAATTGCGCATCGCGAGCGATTACCGCAACCGGATGCGGATCCGCTGTTCCGACGTCTATCAGGAGACCGGCCAGCTCTCCGGCGGCAACCAGCAGAAGGTGGTGCTGTCGAAATGGCTGATGACCGATCCGAAAGTATTGATTCTCGACGAGCCCACGCGCGGCATCGATGTCGGGGCAAAGTACGAAATCTATTGTATCATCAACGAGCTTGCCGAGGCCGGCAAGGGGTGGTGATGATCTCGTCGGAAATGCCGGAACTGCTCGGCGTCTGCGACCGTATTTGCGTGATGAATGACGGCGCCTTCGTCGGAGAATTCGCGGCCGCCGAGGCCACGCAGGAAAGGATCATGCGCGCCATCATGCGCAACAAGGAAATCGACAAGAAGGTACTTCAGGGAGATTTGCGGCCATGACCGACAAGGCGGTTGCGCTGCCCGGGCACACCGGTTTCATCAAGAACAATTTGCGCAATTACGGCATGCTGCTGTCGCTGTTTGCGATCATGCTGTTCTTCCAGGTCATGACCGATGGCACGCTGCTGCAGCCACTCAACCTGACCAATCTGGTGCTGCAGAACAGCTACATCGTGATCATGGCGCTCGGCATGCTGCTGATCATTGTCACCGGCCATATCGACCTGTCGGTCGGCTCGGTCGCGGGTTTCGTCGGCGCCGTCGCCGCGGTGCTGATGGTGCGCTGTCACATTGCCTATCCGCTCGCCTTCGTTGCCTGCCTGCTCGTCGGCGCGGCGATCGGCGCCGCGCAGGGCTACTGGGTTGCCTATTTCAAGATACCGTCCTTTATCGTAACGCTGGCGGGCATGCTGGTGTTCAAGGGGCTTGCGCTCGCCATCCTGGCGGGCCAGTCGGTTGGACCGTTTCCGCCGACCTTCCAGAAGCTGTCCTCGGGCTTCATTCCCGAACTATTTCCCGGCGCCGGTACGCTCTATCCGACGTCGCTGTTGATCGGTGCCGTGTTGGCGGTGGCCCTGGTCTATACCAGCGCGAAGGGCCGGGCACGGCAGGCGTCGCACGGCATCGAGGTCGAGCCGTTTGGCTTTTTCGTCGCCAAGAGCGCGGTGCTGTTCGCCGTGATCGTGTTCTTCGCCGGCCTGATCGCCTCGCATCGCGGCCTGCCCAACGTGCTTGTCATCATGACGGCGCTGATCGGGCTCTATGCTTTCGTCACCACCCGCACGGTGATTGGCCGCCACATCTACGCGATCGGCGGCAACGCCAGGGCCGCGAGCCTGTCCGGCATCAAGACCGAACGGCTGACATTTCTCACCTTCGTCAACATGGGGGTGCTGGCCGCATTGGCCGGCCTCGTGTTCGCCGCGCGGCTCAATACCGCGACGCCGAAGGCCGGCGCCGGCTTCGAGCTCGACGTCATCGCGGCCTGTTTCATCGGCGGCGCGTCGGCCTATGGCGGGGTCGGCCGGGTCGGCGGCGCGGTGATCGGGGCCATGATCATGGGAGTCATGAACAACGGCATGTCCATCCTCGGCATCGGCATCGACTACCAGCAGGTGATCAAGGGGCTGGTGCTGCTCGGCGCCGTCTGCCTCGATGTCTATAACCAGCGGCGATAGGGCGGCTGGCTAGGCGGCCGCCGGTTCGCGCCTTGCGAACTCGCACGTATCGAGACGTGCGACGAGTGCCGCCAGTTCCTCGGTCTCGGCCGGCGTCAGGTCCGTCAGGGGTGAACGGACATGGCCGCTGTCGCGGCCGATCACCTTCATGCCGGCCTTGATCATCGAGACGGCATAGCCGCGCTTGCGATTGCGGATCGCGATCAGGGGAAGGATGAAGTCGCGCAGTCCCGCCTGCACCGTCTCGCGGTCGCGGCGGCGCACGGCCGCGTAAAACTTGGTGGCGAACTGCGGGACGAAGTTGAATACCGCGGAGGAATAGGTGGTTACGCCCATTTCCAGATAAGGCAGTGCAAAGGTCTCGGCCGTGGGAAGTCCGCCGATATAGGTCAGCCTGTCGCCCATGCGCAGATGGATGCGGGTCATCAGCTCGATGTCGCCGATGCCGTCCTTGTAGCCGACCAAATTGGGGCAGCGCTGGCAGAGCTTTTCGAGCGTATCCTCGTTCACGATCGCGTTGTCGCGGTTGTAGACGATGACGCCGAGCTTTGTGGCGTTGCACACCGCCTCGATATGGGCCGCCAGCCCCTCCTGTTCGGAGAAGACCAGATAGGGCGGCAGCAGCAGCACGCCATCGGCGCCAGCCGCCTCGACCGCAATAGCGAGTTGCGTCGCCATCGCCGTACCGTGGCCGATCCCGGCGAGGACCGGCACGCGCCCCTTGGTCTGGCTCACGGCCGTTGCCACCACCTTCGCGACCTCGGCGGGACTGAGCGAGAAGAATTCGCCGGTGCCGCCGGCGGCAAAGAGTCCCGCCACCTCATACCCGCACAGCCAGTCGAGATTGGAGCGGTAGCGGACCTCGTCGAACGCGTTGTCGGGCCGAAACGGTGTGACGGGAAACGACAGCAGGCCATCGCCGATCCGGCTGGCCATCTCTTTTGGGGTCATCCTGCTCATGCTCTGATCCTTCAGCGGCTTCCGCCGAAGGATTAATGCAAGACGGCTACGGACGGAGACCAATCACTGTATCGATCGATCCATTGATTGGATCGAGCCGGCCTGAGCGGCAAGGTTACGCGCGACGCCGGCAATGACGGGAAGGAGCGGATTGTCGTTGTCGCCGCGCCAGACAAAGAACAACTCGGCTGGCCGCTGCCACTGCATCACGACGGGACGCAGCACCACGCCGCTGAAATGGAGATTCAGCGCGGCCTCGGGGACCAATGCCACGCCGACACCGGAATGCACCATGGCGAGGATCGAATGGATCTGAGCGAGATGCTGCGTATAGTTCGGCGCCAGATTTGCGCGTGAAAACAGTTCGACCAGAAGATCGTGGAAATAGCGGGCTTCATAGGGCTCGTACATGATGAAGGGCTCGCCCGCGAGATCCTCCAGACGCAACTGAGCCGCCTGCGCCAGCGGGTGGCCGCTCGGCAGTGCCGCGATCAGCGGCTCCGCCGTCACGCGGAAGGCGGCAAGATTGCCACGTGGAATCGGCGGGCGGAGCAGGCCGATATCGACCTCGCCGGAATCGAGCCGTCTGAGTTGGTCGCTGGAGACCATTTCCTTCAGCGATATCTCGATATCGGGCAGTTCGCGCCGGCAGGCGGCGACCAGCGCCGGCACGTAGCTGTAGGCGGAGGTCGCCGTGAAGCCGATATTGATCGATCCGGCCTTGCCGTTCGCCATCCGCCGGGCCAGCACGGCCGCGCTCTCCGCCAGCTTGAGGAGATGCCGCGCATCGGTGAGAAAACGCTGCCCCGCGGGCGTCAGCCTGACGGCCCGGTTGCTGCGTTCCAGCAGCGTCACATCAAGGACGCGTTCGAGAATCTGGATCTGTCGGCTGAGCGGCGGCTGCGTCATGTTCAGCCGCAGCGCCGCACGCCCGAAATGCAGTTCTTCTGCAACTGCAACGAAGCAGCGCAACTGGCTCAACTCAAACATGAAACCTGCATTTTCGACCTGAGACGAGGGCCCGGCCATCTGCCGGATGCCTTGCTTCTATAGGCTGAAGCATGGCCGATCCATCCAAAAAAGGTATCGACCTATCCGCAGACTAGTTCATGGGCGACCCTGCCCATGACCTATCATTTCTCCCAACGCAGGCTCGAAGGCCTGCAGCCTGCCGGTGAAACGGCGGGATCGCGCAGAACTGCGCTTTGAAACGGAGGAAGAACGATGTCTATGCCATTTCTCGCCCGGGCGATCGCTGCCGTCCTTTCGGTGTCTGCTTTGGCGTCAAGCGGGGCCGCGGCCCAGAATTTCGAACGGCCCGTGCGGCTGATTGTGCCTTTCGCGCCCGGTGGCACCTCGGATATTCTTGCCCGCCTAATCAGCCCGAAGCTATCCGCCGCCATCGGGCAGTCGGTCGTGGTCGAGAACAAACCGGGCGCGGCGGGCAATCTCGGGGCCGATGCCGTCGCCAAGTCGCAGCCTGACGGCCACACGCTGTTGCTGATGGATGTCGCCTCGCTCGCGACGGCGCCCAGCCTGTTCTCCGATCTCACGTTCGACGTTCAAAGGACCTTGCGCCCATTTCCATGGTGATGTTCGGCCCCTACGTCCTGGCCGTTCACGAATCGGTCCCGGTGAAGTCGACGAAGGAACTGATCGACTACGCCAAGGCCAATCCGAACAAGCTCACCATCGCCAATTCAGGCGTCGGTGGCGCTACCCACATCACGGCCGTGGCGATGGCGAAGCAACTCGAAATTCAGTGGAAGAATATTCCCTACAAGGGCGGGGCGGCTGCCTCGCGCGCCGTCGTATCCGGCGAGAGCGGCGTGATCATCAACGGCGCTGCGGCAACGATGCCCTTCGTGGTGAACAAGCAGCTTGTCGGACTTGCCGTCACCGGCGAGCAGCGCATCGCGTCGGCTCCCGATCTGCCGACCTTCAAGGAGGCGGGCCTGCCCGGCGGCGATGCAGGGACCTGGCAAGGCATCCTGACCACCGGCGGCACGCCGCCGGCCATGGTGGCGAGGCTGAACGCCGAAATCCGCAAGATCCTGGAGATGCCCGAAATTCAGCAGAAGATCGCCGAGCAGGGCGGCGTCGTGAAGGCCCAATCGCCGGAGGAGTTCCGCAACTGGCTCAAGGATGCGACGGCCCGTTGGGGTACGATCATCCGCGAAGCCGGCATCAAGGGTAGCTGAGACTGGGCCGATGACGCGTTCCCGGATCGACCTGCAGGATCTGCTGTTCGGCCTGTTTCTGGTGGCGGTGTCGACGGGTACCCTCGTCGCCACGCGCAATCTGGTGATCGGCCACGCGGCCGATATGGGACCGGGCTACATGCCCCGCGTTGTCGCGCTCGCGCTGATGGGTTTCGGTCTCTTCTTCAGCGGGCGCGGGTTCTGGCGCATGCGCGTCGGCATCGCGCCCGTTCAGTGGCGGCCGCTGCTGGCGATCCTGGCGTCTGTCGGTGTTTTCGCGCTGACGGCCGAGCGCCTGGGCCTCGCGATCGCTTCCGTCGTCGCCGTACTGCTCGCCAGCCTCGCCACGCGGGAAGGGCGGCTCATCGAGACAGTGGCGTTTGCCGTCGTGCTTTCGGGTGCCGCGGTGCTTCTGTTCGTCAAGTTGCTGGGCTTGCCGATCCCGATCTGGCCCCGCTAGCGCAGCACGATTGGCATGCGCGCCGTAACCTGACCTGTCCTGCATCACGATCGAGATCGTCGCCGTCAACGGGCTCGCTTCTCCGGTATCGCGCGCCCCGAAAGCAGACGCATATGGAACTCTTCGATAATCTGCTGATGGGCCTCTCGACGGCCCTCGAACTCAACAACCTGATGTTCTGCCTGATCGGCGTGGTCATCGGCACCGCGATCGGCGTGCTGCCCGGCATCGGCCCGATTCCGACGGTGGCATTGCTGTTGCCCTTCACCTTCGGCCTGTCGCCCCTAGCGCCATGATCATGCTGGCCGGCATCTTCTACGGCGCGCAATATGGCGGCTCGACCACCGCCATCCTGGTCAATGTCCCGGGCGAGACGTCGTCGGTCGTCACCTGTATCGACGGTCACGAGATGGCCAAGCAGGGCAAGGCCGGAACCGCGCTCGCCATTGCAGCTATCGCCTCGTTCTTTGCCGGCACGACGGCGACGATCGTGATCGCGGTGCTCAGCGTGCCGTTGTCGATGCTGGCGCTCAAATTCACCGCGGTCGAATATTTCAGTCTCCTGGTGCTCGGCTTGATCGCCGCGGTCGTCCTCGCGCATGGTTCGGTCGCCAAATCGCTGGCGATGGTGCTGCTGGGACTGCTGCTCGGGCTGGTCGGGATCGATGTCAGCTCGGGCGTTGCGCGCATGACCTTCGGCATTCCCGCTCTGTCGGATGGCCTCGATTTCGTGCCGATTGCGATGGGCCTGTTTGGGCTCGGCGAAATCATCGCCAATCTGGAGAGACCTTCCGAGCGCCGCGTCGTCAGCCAGTCGATCCGCAGCCTGATCCCGAGCCGGAAGGACCTGCGGGCCGCCTTTCCGGCCATGGTGCGCGGCACGGCGCTGGGCTCCGTGCTGGGGGTATTGCCCGGCGGTGGCGCTGCGCTGCCGCCGTTCTCCTCCTACGCGCTGGAGAAGAAGCTCGCGCGCGATCCCTCGCGCTTCGGCAAGGGCGCCATCGAGGGTGTTGCCGGTCCGGAGGCTGCCAACAATGCCGGCGCCCAGACCAGCTTCATTCCGCTGCTGACGCTCGGCATTCCCGCCAACGCCCTGATGGCGCTGATGATCGGCGCGCTGATGATGCAGGGCATCCAGCCCGGCCCGCAGATCATGACCGAGCAGCCCAAGCTCGTCTGGGGCGTCATCGCCAGCATGTGGGTCGGCAATCTGATGCTGCTGGTAATCAACCTCCCGTTGATCGGCCTGTGGGTGTCGATGCTGAAGATTCCCTATCGGCTGCTGTTTCCTGCCATCGTCCTGTTCTGCTGCATCGGCACCTATGGCATCGCCAACAGCCTGTTCAACGTATGGTTGATGATGGGCTGCGCCCTGATCGGCTATTTCTTCATCAAGATCGGCGTCGAGCCGGCGCCGCTGCTGCTCGGACTCGTGCTCGGCCCGCAGCTCGAGGAAAATTTTCGGCGCGCGATGCTGATTGCGGACGGCGACTTCACGGTCTTTCTGTCGCGACCGATCAGCGCGGTCATTCTCGGCGTCGTCGCCATTCTGTTGCTGGCGATGCTGTCGCCGCAAATACTGAAAACGCGGAAAGAAGCGCTGGCGGAATGAGGGGCGGCGGCGTCAGTTCTGCAGTTGCCAGCGGCCAATGACCCGAAACCGCGAATTCGGATTGTCCTGACGGCACAGGGCAATTGCGTCGATCGCGAGCGGCCCGATGCCCGTTGCCGCAAACCTGCTGCGCAGCATCGCCACAACCTGCTCGCGTCGTCCTGCGGGAAGCCGCCCCGTCAGCGTCATGTGGAAACGAAATTCTTCGAAGACGTAAGGGTAGCCCCAGCGGTCGAGATAGTCGCATTGCCGCGGCGTCAGCGCCGCTGGATTTCGCCGCGCATGGTCTTCCGGGCTGAGGGAGGCGCGGAACGGATCGAATGCCTTGGTCGCTTCAGCGGCGAGCAGTTCGAGCTCCGACGACGGTTCGGCCGGAATCACCGCGATGAAACCGCTGATCGAGATCGACGACCGGTTGGATCACCGGCACGGGCCGGGCCAGATCGGCGAACAATTCGCATGCCGTGGCAAGCTGCGCCTCGGCCTTGCCGTCGGCCAGCGCCATCGGCGCCTTCAGCGTGGCGTGAAAGCCATATTTGCGCGGGTCATGCGTCAGGTCGCGCCAGTCCGGGATCGTCTGCATGACGCCGTCCGGAAAGGGTAGTTCGTCGCCGCCATAGGCGTCGTAACCGAGCAGCGATGCGCCGAACCGGTCGAGCGCGCTGCCTTGCGCGGCGGTGTAATAGATTGCGTAACGGGGAAATTTGCCATTGCGCCAGAATAGGGCCGCCTCACGCGGCTGCAACTGCCTTGCGGGGAGTGACGGACGAACGGACGAGACGGCTCGTCTCGGTCAGATGCACCAGACGCCCCGCGGCAACGACGGCGACGATCTGCGGGCGCAGCGGCACCGTGTCATCGACGAGAATGATGTCGGCGCGCTGTCCCGCGGCGAGCGTGCCACGATCGGCGAGACCGGCGGCGCGCGCCGGCGCCGACGAGATCAACTGCCACGCCGCGGCCAGCGGCAGCACACCGTCGGCCGCAAGACGAAACGCCGCCAATAGCGGCGCCGGATAATAATAGTCGGACGCCAGCACCGAACACAGGCCCTTGGCGATCATGTCGGAGGCCCTGGTCCAGCCGGTGTGGCTGCCCCCGCGCACGACATTGGGCGCGCCGAACACGATGAAGTCGGAGGCTTCAGCGGCGTCGCGGGCGGTCGCTTCGTTGACCGGAAATTCGGCGATGGCAACGCCCTGCGCACGAAAGGCCTGCCGCATTGCCGGGCTTTCGTCGTCGTGCGAGAGCATCCGGACGCCTGCGGCGCGCGCTGCCTCGGCCAGCCTGGCTATCGAAGCCGGCACGTCATGGCTGCGGGCGAGCACGTTTTGCACCAGGCGGTCGAACGCCTCGTTGGCGAGCCCCGTGCGCTCGACCATTCGGCTGCGCTTTTGCGGTTTGGCGAGGCTGGCGACGGTCGAGTCCATGTGGTCGTTGAATGCGAACAGGTCGACGCGGCCTTCCGACAGCCAGTCGACGATTTCGCTTTCCGCGTCGAGATTGTAGGTTTCGTGGCGCAAATGGAAGCGGGTGTCGGCGGCGAGCTGCGGCCGCATCTTTTCGATCGCTTCCAACAACTTCCGCGCATTGTCCGCGCTGCGCAGGCCAGGTTCCCAAGACCAGGTCGTGGCATGATAGACCGTCGTGATGCCGTTGCCGACCGCCTGCCGGTCACTGTCGACCAGCGCCACGTCGATCGGAAAGTCAACGCCGGGGCGCGGCATCATCTGTCGCTCGAAGGCATCGCCATGCAGATCGACAATGCCCGGCAGCACAAGCAGTCCGTCGGCATCGATGCCGGGCGCAGCATGGCTGTTGTCCGTACCGACGGCCACGATCTCGCGGCCGGCAAGCCGCAACGTGGTTTCGAGGATCTCATGGCCGAGCAGGGCCCGGCCACCTTCGATGAACAGTTCGGTCACGATGCAGCACTCTGGTTGAAACTGGGGCGGCCCGATGCGGCCGCGGCTTCGTACTTCTCGAGAAAGCCCTCGACATCGAGCTTGCGGAAATCGGGCAGGGCGCGGCGAAGCATCTCATGGTCCCAGTCCCACCAAGAAAGCTCCGCAAGGCGCCCGGCAATGGATTCGGGAAACCGCCGCCTGATCGGCCGGGCCGGGTTGCCTGCAACGATCGTGTAGGCGGGGACGTCCTTGGTCACGATAGCGCCGGCAGCGACCACCGCGCCGGTGCCGACCGAGCGGCCCGGCAGGATGACCGCGCCGTGGCCGATCCAGACGTCATGGCCGATATGGACGTGATGCCCGCGCCGCCATGCAAAGAATTCGGCGTCGTCGCTCTCGCCCGGAAAATAGCTGCTGGCACGGTAGGTGAAATGCGCCTGCGAGGCGCGGTGCATTGGATGATTGCCCGGGTTGATCCGCGTCATCGCCGCGATCGAACAGAATTTCCCGATCGTGGAGTAGGTGATCTGCGAGTCGTTCACGACGTAGGAATAATTCGCCATCGTGACCTCGAGCAGGATGGTCCGGGCGCCGACCTCGGTATAGGCGCCAAGCTGGCAGTCGCGCACCGACGCGGTGGGGTCGACGGCCGGTTCAGTGGAAAGCATCTTGCCGGCCATCGGGAGCGTCCATCAGCAATCGAGGAAAGATCATTGGCATCCGCTGGTCTTCGATGCGCTTGATGACAGGATCATGACGGATACGTGACGCGAGCTGCGCCTGTGGACGAACGCCGCACCGCAGCACTCGTGTCACACAACTGTAAGATCGAGCCGTTAGCGATGCTGCACGACTGGAACTCTGGAGCAGTGCATGCTGGTGGTGGAAGGTTTGACGTGTCGGTTCGGCACCAAGGCCGCAGTGGATAACGCGTCATTCTCGATTCAACCCGGCAGCTTCGTCGGCGTGATCGGCCGCTCCGGCGCCGGCAAGTCGACGCTGCTTCGGATGATCAACCGCCTCGCTGAACCTTCCGAAGGGCGCATCCTGTTCGAAGGCGTCGACGTGACCGCACTGCGCGGCAAGGATTTACGGCAGTGGCGTGCACGCTCGGCGATGATCTTTCAGCAGTTCAATCTGGTGGGAAGGCTCGACGTGCTGACCAATGTGCTGATGGGGCGGCTTTCAACAGTGCCGACATGGCGGTCGCTGGCGCAGCTCTGGCCCGAAGAGGACAAGGCAATTGCGATGTCGGCGCTCGAGCAATTCGACATGGCCTCGATTGCGGCGCAGCGCGCCGACCAGCTCTCGGGCGGCCAGCAGCAGCGCGTCGCGATTGCGCGTGCGCTGGTTCAGCAGCCCGCAATGATACTCGCCGACGAGCCGATCGCCTCGCTCGATCCCCGCAACACCCGGATCGTGATGGATGCGCTGCTGCGGATCAACAAGCACTTCGGGATCACGGTGGTCTGCAATCTTCATTCGCTGGATCTGGCGCGCAGCTACTGCGACCGCCTGATCGGCATGGCTTCGGGGCGAATCGTATTCGACGGCGCGCCCGCGGCGTTGACCGATCGCATAGCGCGCGAACTCTACGATCTCGAGGCAGATGAGGTGATGGGCGTTGCGCCTGAGCATGTGCCGGCCAGCGCGGCGATTCCTGTTCTCGGCACGGTTGCCGCAGCCTGAGTGCTGCGTCTGTAAATCA
Organism: Bradyrhizobium sp. RDT10; assembly: GCA_044772375.2. Lineage (GTDB taxonomy): Bacteria > Pseudomonadota > Alphaproteobacteria > Rhizobiales > Xanthobacteraceae > Bradyrhizobium. The sequence goes on along the minus strand of CP187939.1, from coordinate 3,992,563 downwards.
AGAGCGGCGCGGGACTGAAATCCCGCCAGCTTCATTACTGCGAAACAGGAGACGTCATGATAGATCGTCGTATGATTTTCGCCGCTGCGGCGGCATTGGCATTCTCAGCCTCGGCTGCCACGGCTCAGGAGTGGAAGGCAAAATATCCTGAATTGGTGTTCGCAAAAGTTCCCGATGAGAATGCCTCGGGCACCACCGATAGGTGGACTCCCTGACGCAGTATCTGTCGCGCGAACTTGGCACAAAAGTCACGCTGCAGAATCGCCAACGATTATGCCGCTGTTATCGAAGGTCAGCGGTCGGGAAACATCCATATAGCGATGTTCGGTCCGTCGGCTTACGCGCGCGCTTACATCATCGGTGCGAAGGTTGAGCCGTTCGCGATCGAAGTAAATGGCGACGGAACCAAGGGCTATTATTCGGTTCTCTATGTCAAAAGCGATTCGAGCTACAAGGACATCAAGGACCTGAAGGGGAAGAATCTCTGTCTTGTCGATCCCAATTCAACGTCAGGCAACAACGTGCCGCGTTTCGCGATGGACAAGATGGGCATCGACCCGGAAAAGTTTTTCTCAAGGTGGTCTACTCGGGAAGCCATGAAAACGCGGTGATCGGACTTGCGCAAGGTACTTGTGATGCGGCGTTCAACTGGTGGAACGACGAAAAAGAATCGAATCTGCTCCGGATGGAACGCAAGGGCATGGCGAAGGCGGCCGATTTCAAGATCATCATGAAGTCCGAACAGATTGTGAATTCGCCCATGGCGTATCTCGCCTCCCTGCCTGCCGACCTCAAGGCAGCGATCAAGAAGGCAGTGCTGGAAATTGCGGTGAAGGACAAGGCCGCTTTCGACAAGATCTACGAGGGCAAGCAGTTGCCCTTCGTCGAGGTTGATCACAAGGCCTATGAGGCTGTGATCGATCTGACCAAGTTTGTCGACAGCATCCGCAAGCAGAAATCCTGAACGGAGCTGCGGGTCCAGATGGATCGGGCAGATCGCGAGATCTGCCCATTCTCTTGCCTGAACATCCCATGCGAACAGCAGTCCCCGAGTTCCCGGAAGCCAGGCTGCAAGAGCTTGCCCATCGCTATGAAGCTGCAGTTGCCGCCAAGCGGCGGCGCGTATGGCTGGGTTTGGCGGTCCTGATCGCCGCCACGATCGCCGCCGGCTGGATGGGCGATGTCAATCTTTGGAAGTTCGCCGAGAATTTCTGGCGCTTCCCCGCATATTTTGCCAGCATCGCCCCCAAGTTTTCGTTCTCGACCGCGTGGGTTGATCTCTCGGAGTGGCTTTGGGGGCTGCCCCGCTGGACGAAGCTCCTCGGAGACACGTTGCTGATCGCGTATATGGGAACCCTCACGGGAGCGATATGCGGATCTCGTTCTCTGCTTCCTTGCATCGGCCAATCTCGTCAGGTCGCGTGCCACCGTTTTTGTCACGCGGCGCGTTCTCGAACTTTGCAGGACCGTGCCGGAGATTGTCTTTGCCCTGATTTTTGTGCTGGCGTTTGGCCTGGGGCCGCTGCCGGGCGTCCTCGCCATCGCAATCCATACCACCGGAGCGCTGGGCAAGCAGTTCGCCGAAGTTGTTGAGAATATCGACAACAAACCGATCGAGGGGGTGGCGGCAAGCGGAGGAAGCTGGCTTCAGATTGTCCGGTTTGGCGCGGTGCCTCAGGTCCTCTCGAACTTCGTAAGCTATGCCCTGCTGAGATCTGAGATTAACGTCCGCGGCGCGGCCGTGATGGGCTTTGTCGGCGCCGGCGGGATCGGCCAGGATTTGATCGAGGCCGTTCGCAAGTTCTATTACACCGATGTCAGTGCCATCCTCTTGCTCATTGTCGTCACCGTCATGTTGATCGACTTTATCACGGAGCGGGTGCGCCACCGCCTCCTCGGGCTGGAGGGCTCCGCTGCATGAATTCTTTCAGTTTTGAAAACCAGGCCGGCATCGTCGAACGTCACCCGGACCTTTTCCGGCCGGATTGGTGGCATCGGGGAAAAATCGCAATAGGCGTTGGTGGGGCGGTTGCGCTTTTTCTGTTCGGGATCGTCCAACTCGACATTCCCTTTCACCGGCTCTCCGAGGGAATGGTCAGGCTGGGTGAATTCGTTCGGCTCATGTTGCCGCCTAATCCTGGTTCCTGGGCGGAAGTATTGAAATATCTGCATGCGCTCGGAGAGACGGTTTCGATCGCATTTCTCGGCACGCTGGGCGGGGCACTGCTCGCGTTACCGGTATCCCTGCTGGCGGCGCGCAATGTGGTTGCAAACTGGATCATCCACCTTTGACACGCCGCAGCCTCGATACCATCCGTGGCGTCGACACCTTGATCTGGGCCCTCATCTGGGTTGGCGTCGTGGGGTTGGGCCCGTTTGCAGGTATCCTTGCGGTCATCTGCAGCGATTTTGGGACTTTTGGGAAGTTATTCTCGGAAGCGATCGAGGCTGCCGACAAGAACCCCGCTGAGGGGGTTCGATCATCGGGCGGCAACCATCTCCATAGCGTCCGGTTCGGATTGCTGCCGCAGGTCTTTCCGATCTTGTTGAGTCAGGTGCTCTACTATTTTGAATCGAATACGCGGTCGGCGACGATTATCGGAATCGTCGGGGCAGGCGGAATTGGACTTCAACTTGCCGAGCAAATCCGGGTGCTGGAATGGCAAAAGGTATCGTTTCTGATTTTGCTTATCCTGATAACGGTATCGGCAATCGACTGGATTTCCGGCAAGCTCCGTTTCGCGATCATCGGCAATCGGGCAATCTCATGATGTCTCGCTGCTAGACTATCCACTCTCGACCAGAAATTCGACCCGCTCAGCGGCAAAGCGCGAGCGCTTGGTCACCAATGGTTTGCCGTCGGTATCGACGTCGGTGCTGTCGACCACCAGAATTGGGCGTCCGAGCGCAAGGTCGAGCCGGGTGGCGTCGATGGCCTCGACGATACCGGCGGTGATCCGGGTCGACGCGCGGCGAAAATCCCGGATGCCGTAATGCGCCAGCAGCTTTGTCATCGAGCGCACATTGGCGAACACTTTTCCGGCGTCGGGGAAGCGTCCGGCTGAAAGCCACGTGGTGCTCACGCAGATCGGCGCACGGTCGGCAAGCCGTACGGATCTCGATCCGGATCAGGGGCGCTCCGGTTTTCAATCCAAGCTCCCGCGCCAGCTCGCGCGTGGCTTCTTCCTCCGCTGCATCGATGAACCGGCCGCGCGGCTCGCGGCCGCCGGCCCCGACGATTTCGGAAAACCGCGTCCGTGAGCGCAGCGGATAGGCGAGGCGCCGGGTCTCGACATAGGTGCCGCTGCCGCGCTCGGCGCGCACCAGGCCGCGTTCGGCGAGCGTGGCGAGCGCCCGGCGCACCGTGTGGCGGTTGACGCGATAGGTCTCGGCGATCTCGATCTCGCCCGGCAATTTTTCGCCGGCAGCAAAGCGGCCGTCGGCGATGCCGCGCTCGATGCCGTCGGCGACCTGCCGCCACAACGCGACGCCGGAGGGCGTGTCCTGAACGCTCATGGAACGAAATGGCGCATCGGCAAAAATCACCTCATTGTCACGAATCTGTCATGGCGCTTCATTATGAAGTTGTCTATTATCATAGACAACTTGATTCCGGCAAGGCCGATATGATGGCGGGTAACGAAAGTCTGGGAAGCGAAGACGGCGGGCAGGCGCGGCGCAAGGCCGTGATGGCGGTGCTGGCACATTCCGCAACGGCCGATATCGCCGGGCGCCTCGGGACGATTGCGTTGCCGGTGCACGAAGACCTGCGCGAGCCCGAAAACGGGCTCGTCATGGTGCGCGGCCGCGTCGGCGGCGACGGTGCGCCGTTCAATCTCGGCGAGGCGACGGTGTCGCGCGCCGCGGTGCGGCTGTCGACCGGCGAGGTCGGCTTCGGTTACACGCTGGGCCGCGACCGGGAGAAGGCCAGGCTGATCGCGCTGTGCGATGCCATGGTGCAATCGGATAAATTCGCGGCTGCGATCGAAACCCAGGTCGTCGCACCGTTGCGAGCGGCGATGATCGAAGGGCGAAATAACAAGGCCGCGGAGGCAGCCGCAACACGGGTCGATTTCTACACACTGGTACGGGGTGAGGGCTGACATGACGAGCGTTGCCGAACTGCCCGCAGGATTTGCCGACAAGGTGTTGTCGGCGCAATCGGTCTTCCGGTCCGTGATGAATGCGATGGCGCATCCCGGCAGCGTTCAGCGTATCGCGCCTGCGGCCGGCACGCCGGCTGCGATGATGCGCGGCACGGCCGCCATAGCGCTGACCCTGTTCGATCACGATACGCCGGTCTGGTTGGACTCGCGGATGTCGGCGACGCCGGATGCCGCCAAATGGCTCAAATTCCACACCAACGCGCCTGTTATCACGGACTCGTCGATCGCCAGTTTTGCGCTGTCGGGCGATCCCGAAAACCTGCCGTCGCTCGATCGCTTTGCGTTCGGCAGCAATGAGTATCCGGACCGTTCGACGACGCTGATCCTGCAGGTCGAAAGCTTGACGGATGGCCCCGTTATCGAGTTGCAGGGCCCCGGCATCGACGGCGCGGCAGCGCTTCGCGCTTCAATTCAGCCGCAGGATCTGTTCGAGCGGCTGGCCATCAATGCCGCGTTGTTTCCGCGCGGCATCGACGTCGTGCTGGTCCATGATGACGTCATTGTCGCAATACCACGCACGACGCGGCTCGTGAGAGGAGGCTGATCATGTACGTTGCCGTCAAGGGTGGCGAGCGCGCCATCGAGAACGCCCATCGCTTGCTGGCGCATGAGCGGCGCGGCGACCGCGACGTTCCCGAACTATCGCTGGCCCAGATCTCCGAGCAGCTTTCGCTTGGGGTCGACCGCGTCATGACCGAAGGCTCGCTCTATGATCGCGAACTGGCGGCGCTCGCCATCAAGCAGGCGCGCGGCGACCTGATCGAGGCGATCTTCCTGGTGCGCGCGTTCCGCGCCACGCTGCCGCGCTTCGGTGCGACCGAGCCGGTCGATACGGGTGCGATGCAGGTGCGCCGCCGGATTTCCTCGACTTTCAAGGATATTCCGGGCGGGCAGATTCTTGGTCCGACCTTCGACTACACCCATCGCCTGCTCGACCCCCAACTCGCCGAGGGGTTCGCGCCCGAGGCTCCCGCGACCGGTGAGGCCTCCACGGGCGCGACTCCGCGCGTGACCGATATTCTGGGCCGCGATGGCCTGATCGAGCCGTCGCCGCTGGCGGAGGCGGATGTTCCGGTCGGCGACCTGACGCGCGAACCACTGAGTTTTCCGGCTGATCGGGACTTGCGCCTGCAAAATCTGGCGCGCGCCGATGAGGGCTTTCTGCTGGCGCTGGGCTATTCCTCGCAGCGCGGTTATGGCCGCAACCACCCCTTTGCCGGCGAAATCAGGTTCGGCGACGTGGAGGTCGAGTTCATGGCCGAGGATGCCGGCTTTGCCGTTCCGCTCGGTTCGGTCGCGCTGACGGAATGCCAGATGGTCAATCAGTTCAAGGGGTCGGCGACGGAAGCGCCGTGTTTTACACGCGGCTACGGACTGGCGTTCGGGCAAAGCGAACGCAAGACCATGTCGATGGCGCTGGTCGACCGTAGCCTGCGCGCCCGCGAACTCGGCGAGGAAGTTGTCGCGCCGGCCCAGGACGAGGAATTCGTGATGTCGCATTCGGACAATGTGCAGGCAACCGGCTTCGTCGAACATCTCAAATTGCCGCATTACGTCGATTTCCAGTCCGAACTCGGCCTGCTGCGTAAATTGCGCAAGGAATTCGCCGAGGCGAACGAGACGCCGCCGATGCGGGAGGCCGCGGAATGAACGCGCCAGCTTACAATTTCGCCTATCTCGACGAGCAGACAAAACGGATGATCCGTCGCGCGATCCTGAAGGCGATTGCGATTCCGGCTATCAAGTGCCGTTCGCCAGCCGCGAGATGCCGATGCCCTATGGCTGGGGCACCGGCGGCGTGCAGGTGACGGCGGCAATCCTCGGGCCTGATGACGTGCTGAAGGTGATCGACCAAGGGTCGGACGACACCACCAACGCGATCTCGATCCGGAAATTCTTCGGCAAGACGGCCGGCGTCGCGACCACTACGTTTACGACGGATGCCACTGTGATCCAGACCCGGCACCGGATTCCGGAAGCGCCGCTGCATGCCGGGCAGGTGCTGGTCTATCAGGTGCCGATCCCCGAGCCGCTGCGGTTCCTGGAGCCGCGCGAGACCGAGACGCGGCGCATGCATGCGCTCGGCGAATATGGCCTGATGCACGTCAAGCTGTACGAGGACATTGCCCGCTTCGGCCATATCGCGACCTCCTACGCCTATCCGGTGAAGGTGAATGCGCGCTATGTGATGGACCCGTCGCCGACGCCGAAGTTCGACAATCCGAAGATGGACAATTGCCCGGCGCTGCAATTGTTCGGTGCAGGGCGCGAGAAGCGCATCTACGCGATTCCGCCGCACACCGACGTGGTCTCGCTCGACTTCGAGGATCATCCGTTCACGCGCTACCGGTTCGACGCGCCCTGCGCGCTGTGCGGTGCCGACGATTCCTATCTCGACGAGATCGTCACCGACGACAAGGGCGGGCGAATGTTCGTCTGTTCCGACACCGACTATTGCGAGTCTCGGCAGTTGGCCGGCCATCGCGGCAGCGAGAGCGCCGCGCCGCACAAGGAGAGGGCGCATGGCTGAGCCGCAACTTCCCATGCAGGACGACGAGCCGCTTCTGGTCGCAGATCACCTCGGCAAGACCTACGGCCGGTTGACCGCCTGCCGCGACGTATCCTTTGCGCTCTACCCCGGCGAGGTGCTGGCTGTTGTCGGCGAGTCCGGATCGGGCAAGTCGACACTGCTGCAACTGTTGTCCGCGCAGCTCGCGCCGAGCGCAGGCCGCGTGTCATATCGGATGCGGGACGGCGTATTGCGCGATCTCGCCAGCCTCGGCGAAGCCGAGCGCCGCTTTCTGTTCCGCACGGACTGGGGCTATGTACACCAAGACCCCGCGCAGGGCCTGCGGATGGCGGTCTCGGCGGGTGCCAATGTCGGCGAGCGGTTGATGGCGGTCGGCTGGAATCACTATGGCCGCATCCGCGATACCGCCTCGTCTTGGCTGGATCGCGTCGAGATCGATATCGCGCGCATCGACGCCGCGCCGCGGACCTATTCCGGCGGCATGCGGCAGCGGCTGCAGATCGCGCGCAATCTCGTCACCGAGCCACGGCTGGTGTTCATGGACGAGCCGACCGGCGGGCTTGACGTCTCGGTGCAGGCACGGCTGCTCGATCTGATGCGCAATCTCGTCAGCGAACTCGGGCTTGCCGCCATCGTCGTCACCCATGATCTCGCCGTGGCGCGGCTGCTGTCGCATCGCGTGATGGTGATGAAGGGCGGGCGCGTGATCGAGACCGGCCTGACCGATCAGGTGCTCGACGATCCCCGTGAGCCCTACACCCAACTGCTCGTTTCCTCCATTCTGCCGGCATGAGCGCGCCAATGACTGCGATGATCGACATCACCAGCGCCGAAAAAACCTTCACGATGCATCTGCAGGGCGGCGTCGAGCTGCCCGTCGTGCGCGGCGTCTCGTTCCATGTCGAGCCGGGGAGTGCGTGGTGCTGTCGGGCCCTTCAGGCGCCGGAAAATCCTCGATCCTGAAGATGGTTTTCGGCAATTACCGCTGCGATGGCGGCAGGATCGGCATTCGGCATCAGGGCGAGGTGATCGACCTTGCCACGGCCGAGCCGCGGCAGGTGCTCAGCGTGCGCCGCTCGACCATCGGCTATGTCAGTCAGTTCTTACGTGCAGTGCCGCGGGTCGCCACCATCGACGTCGTGGCGGAGCCCCTGATTGCGAACGGATCCGCACGCGCAGAAGCCCGCGAGAAGGCTGGCGCGCTGCTGTGCCGTCTCAATATTCCCGAGCGGCTGTGGGCGCTGCCGCCATCGACGTTCTCCGGCGGCGAACAGCAGCGGGTCAACATTGCGCGCGGGTTCATTTCCGATCTGCCAATTCTGCTGCTGGACGAACCGACCGCCTCGCTCGATTCGGCCAATCGCGCGGTTGTCGTCGAGCTGATCGGGCAGAAGAAGCGACAGGGGTTGCGATGGTGGCGATCGTCCATGACGACGAAATTCGCCACCTGATCGCCGACCGGATCGTCGATGTGACATCGTTTGCCGCCGCCGCTTGAAGGAAGAGACGTGAGATGACAAGCCAAGAAACTGTTTTCGGTAACGCCCGCATCGTGCTGGCCGATCGCGTGATCGAGCGCGGCTGGGTCGCTTTCGTCGACGGCCGCATCGCCGAATTCGGCGAGGGAAACGCGCCAACAGGCAGCGAGGACGCCGGTGGCGACCTGATCATGCCCGGCCTGATCGAGCTGCACACCGACCACCTCGAAATGCACTATGTGCCGCGCCCGAAAGTATTCTGGGATCCGATCGCGGCGGTGGTGTCCTACGACGGACAGTTGGCGACTTCGGGCATCACCACCGTGCTGGATCTGCTGCGGGTCTGGCGCGAGGATGGCGCCGAGGAGGTTGACGGCAGGGCAGGCGTGCTGGCGGAAGCGATCACGTCCGCGCGCGACGCCAACCTGCTTCGCGCCGATCACTTCCTGCACCTGCGCTGCGAAATTCCGATGCCCAGCGTGGTCGAGGAAGCAAAGGAATTGATCGACCGGCCGGACGTGCGGCTGATGTCGCTGATGGACCATACGCCGGGGCAGCGCCAGTTCCGCGACGAAGTCAAGCTGCGCGACTATTATCGCGGCAAGGGGGCGGCAAAACCGACGCCGAGCTCGATGCGCTGTTCGAGAAGCGCTTCCACTATCAGAAGACGTATGCCGCGGCCAACATGCGCGAAATCGTGGCCCTTGCGCATCAATATGAAATCCCGCTCGCCAGCCACGATGATACGACCGAGGAAAATGTCGCTGACGCGATAAAGGATCGGGTTTCGGTGGCGGAATTCCCGACCACGATGGAAGCCGCGCGCGGGCTGCATCAGGCCGGCATCGACATTCTGATGGGGGCGCCGAACGTGGTCCGGGGCGGCTCGCATTCCGGCAACATCGCCGCCATCGATCTCGCCCGCGAGGGGCTTCTGGATATCCTGTCGTCCGACTACATCCCCTCGAGCCTGTTGATGGCCGCGCTGCAATTGCCGCAGCATGTTCCGGCGATCGATCTGGCCGCCGCCGTTCGCACTGTCACCAAGACGCCGGCCGAAGCCGTGGGCCTGGCGGACCGGGGTGAGATTGCAGCCGGGAAGCGGGCCGACTTGATCCGGGTGCATGTCGCCCGCGACATTCCGGTGGTGCGCAGCGTCTGGCGCGAAGGGCGACGTGTGGCATGACGGAGACGCTGACGACCACAACAACAGATCAGACCGCTGCAATCGGGCCGGGCCGGTTGGTGCTCGTGGTCGGTCCGAGCGGCGCCGGCAAGGATACGCTGCTTGGTGTTGCCAAGGCAGCCTGTGCTGATGATGGCAACGTCGTATTTCCACGCCGCGTGATTACGCGTGAAGCGTCGGCATCGGAGGAAAACGAAGAGGTCAGCATCGGCACGTTTCAGGAGGCGTTGACGCGTGGCGACTATGCCATGCATTGGGAAGCTCACGGCCATTGCTACGCGCTGCCGCGCGCGATCGACGACGAAGTCCGGGCTGGACGCACCATCGTTGCCAACGTATCGCGCACCGTGATTGGCCTGATGCGCCGCATCTATACCGACGTACTGGTGGTTTTGATCACCGCGCCGCCAAACGTCCTGGCTGAACGGATTGCGATGCGCGCACGAAGCAGCGACGGCATGGTCGAAAACCGTCTGCGCCGCACGGTCGAGGACGCCTTGGCGGCGCCCGACGCCACCATCGTCAACACCGGCAGCGCGGAATACCATGCCCGCCAGCTCGTCCGCGTGATCAAGGGCGAGAGATGGGACGACTGACAGGAGAGGGGAAATGACCGTTATTGCGACGATCGAGCAACTCGAGGCCATCTACGGCTTTCCGAACGATGCCTCGACGGTCAAGGTCGCCGACAGGGTCACGCCGGCCTATCGGGCGTTGATGGACAAGTCGCCGTTCGCGGCGCTGGCGACCTGCGGGCCGGAGGGGCTGGACTGCTCGCCGCGCGGAGACCTGCCGGGCTTCGTTCGCATCCACGACGAGAAGACACTGATGATGCCGGATCGCCGCGGCAACAACCGCTGCGATCTGCTGCGCAACATCGTGCGCGATCCCCGGGTGGCGCTGTTGTTTCTCATCCCAGGCTCCGGCAGCACGCTGCGCATCAACGGCCGCGCGCATGTCTCGGCCGATCCAGAACTGCTCGCGTCATTCAAGATGGAGGGCAAGGCGCCGCGCACCGTTATCGTCATGACGGTGGAGGAGGTTTACTTCCAGTGCGCGCGCGCCATCGTGCGCTCCGATCTCTGGAATCCCGACAAGCGCGTCGATCCGAGAGGCTTGCCGACGCCCGGCCAGATTCTTGCCGAGATGAGCGACAACACCGTCGGCGGCGAGAAATACGATCGCGAATGGCCGGAGCGCGCGCGGCAGACGATGTGGTGATGGGCTGATATCGCAATCGCATTGCGATCGGGCAGCGGGTAAACGGCAAGCAATCCGGAACGATCGACGCGAGCACTTGAAAGCCCATGGTGTCAGGCTTGGCGGATCACCTTTTCCGCGCATTTGAGAAAATGCCGGACGAGCGGATTGAGAGAATCCCTCCGCCAGCAAACCGCGACGTCGATGGCATCGTCGGCGTCGAGGAAGGGCCTGAACACGACGCCGGTCGGGCATCCGAGCTGGGCGCAGGCGGGAAGGATCGCCATGCCCTCTCCGGCAAGGACGAGGCTGAGCGCCGAGTGGACCGTCTCGACCCGGTTCGCGACCGGCATGGTGACCTGATGCCGCCGGAGCAGCGACATCACAACGGAGGTCGCTGGATCCTCGGCAGGCCCGGGCAAACTTATCAGCGGGCGGCCCTGCAGCTTTCTTACCGGCACGGCCGCCGCGCGCGCCAGCGGCGAACCGGCCGGCATGGCCAGCATCAATCGCTGCCTTCCGATCGTGGAGACCTCAATCTCGCCGTGGCGAATTGCGGGCATGCACAGCGCGACAGTCACGCTGTGATCCAGCAGCCGTGCCTCGCGCGTCGATGCGCTCAGTTCGATGAACTCCAGATCGACCTTGGGAAGGGACCTGCGAAGTTCTGGAACGAGCCTCGGCAACACGGCGTGCGCAAGCGCGAACATGTAACCGACCGACAATCTTCCCCGGCGCCCCGCCGCCACTGCGCGGGCTGCCTCGAAGCCCTCAGCCGTTAGCGCCAGCGCTTCACGCGCGCGCGACAGCAAGGCGCGCCCGGCCGCCGTCAGCTCCATTCCCCGCGCGCCCCGACGAAACAGCGGGGTTCCTACTTCCGATTCCAGCTTGCGGATCTGGACCGACAGCGGCGGCTGCGCCATGCGCAGGCGTACGGCCGCCCGGCCGACGCTGCGTTCTTCTGCGACGGCAACAAAGTAGCGGAGACGCCGGAGGTCCATCTTTGCCATACCGAATTCGTATGGGTCAGTTGTGCGATGGTATTGGACCTGAAGTCAATCTGGATGTCATCCTTGGGCCTACGTCGATCCCACGTCGATCCCACCTGGGAGCTGAGGGCTATGAGCGACGAATTGTGCTTCCTGTCCGCTGCCGAACTCCGCGCGCGGATCGTCCGCAAGGATGTTTCACCCGTCGAAATTACGCCTGCCGTTCTTGCGCGTGCCGAGCGGATGCAGCCCGCGCTGAACTGCTTCATCACGCTGTGCGGCGACGAGGCCATGGCCGAGGCGAGGAATGCGGAGCGTGAGGTCATGGCCGGGGCGCGGCTCGGCCTTCTTCACGGCATTCCGTTCACCGTGAAAGATATCGTCAACACCAAGGGGTGCGAACGACCTTCGGAGCGGTCCCCTACAAGGATAACGTTCCTGACCATGATGCGGTCGCCGTGGCGCGAATGCGGGCAGAGGGCGCCATTCTCGTGGGCAAGACCACGACGCCGGAGTTCGGCACCAAGTGCCTGACGGATCTCGCCGCTGTTCGGCCGCACGCGCAATGCCTGGAGCAGCGCGCGCTCGAGCGGCGGTTCGAGCGGGGAGCGGCGGTTGCGGTTGCCAGCGGCATCGCGCCGCTTGCCATCGCGACGGATGGCGGCGGCTCGACGCGGATCCCGGCAGCCTGCAACGGCGTTGTCGGGCTGAAGCAAAGCAACGGCGTTATTCCCCACAGTCAGGTGCAGGACGTGTTCGGCAACCAGACCTATGTGACCCCGATGACGCGCACCGTCGCGGACACCGCCTTGATGATGCAGGCGATGTCGGGAGAGGACGCTTCAGATCCGTGGTCGATCGGATTCCCGCAGTGGAATTTTGTCGAGGGATCGGCTCCAAACGGCGATCTGCGGGGCGCAGGATTGCATTCTGCCTCGCGCCGCCCGGCCGGCCGGTTGCGGCCGATGTCGTCGCTGCATTCAAGGTCGCGCTTGCCAGGCTGGAGGCCCTCGGGGCCGAGGTCGAGGAAATGCCCGGCGACGGATTTGAGGTGGAGCCGATCTGGCGCGCCATCAATCACACCGCGTGGCGCGCGCGATTTGAGAAGCTTGCGGCCGATCATGGCGACGTGCTGAGCGAGACCTTCATGAAGCAACTGGCGCTGGCCACGAAGGTAACCGGTGTCGACTACCAGCGGGCGATGTTTGACCGGACGGCTCTGTTCCGGCAGGTTCAAACATTGTTGCAGAGGGTCGATATTCTCGCGATGCCAACCATCACCCGCACCGCGCTTCCGATCGACCAGGACCTGTTCGGCACGATAGAAATCGACGGGCAGGTATTCACCGACGTGCGGCCGAGCTGGTTTCCCTTGACAATGCCGTTCAACATGACCGGTCATCCCGCCGTCAGTCTGCCTTGCGGCTTTGATGCGGACGGCCTGCCGATTGGCATCCAGTTGGTCGGGCAATTTCGTGGAGACGTCGAATTGCTGCGCGTGAGCGCGCTGTTTGAGGCCTCGCAAGACCTTCTCGGCCGATGGCCGAGACTGCCCGGCTAAGCGTCGCATCCCCGGACAAGGGCGACGATACCGGAACACATTGCGCAACCGTGCCGTTGCATCGTCGTCGCTGATCATCCCGCCGGAACATGCGGGCAGGCGCCGGATCGTGGCTTGCTCCCGCGCTTGTCGATAGGCACGTTGCAATTGTCGAGCCGTTGCTCGTCCATCCACTTCCTGCCCATGCGTTCTTTTCCAGTCAGTGACGGCCCGTTGGCCGGCACAGCGGTCTCGGCATTTGGTGCGGCTTGGTCAGGCTGCCTGTCCTGCGCAAATGCATCCGACGCAAGGCACACCGCGAAGAGAAAACTGATCAACCTTCGGTGAATCGGTTCCATAGGCTGTCCTCGTCAAGAACTCGGGCGTCAGATTAAACATGTCGAGATTTACGTAGCCACCCGGAACCTGCAGGCAACGGGTCGGTTGCCTCTCATCGCGTTGTGCATGCTTCACGAGAACAGGAGAGACAGATGAAAATGAAGCAGCTCATGATTGCTGGTTGCTCCTTTTTGGTTTTGAGCACCGGCGCAGCATTGGCTGGTCCCTGTGACACAGGCCGCGCCGCCAACCTGAAGGACGCAGGCTCCGGGCCGGCCAAGATGGGTGAGAGCCAGACGACGGGGATGGCCAGCAGCACCGATAAGCATCCGCCGACCGACACGATGAATCGGTCGACCGGTGACGTTGCGGCGTCGTCGCAGGATACGCAGCGGCAGATGCAAGGCGAGCCGACGGCTGCACAGCAGGCCGAAGGCGCCAAAGCTGACAGCAAGACCACAGAAGCAGACAAGGATTGCTGAGGGCGTGCAGCTGAGTCGGTGTCGGATTGTCGGCGCTTCGGCCGGCGCTCCGACATCCCCGAAGTGTCCGACTGCAATAGACAGCTCTCTCAGGCGAACCGAATTCGCCAATCGTGACCGACGCGGCGCATACGTCGATCTGTCGCTTTCGCTCGTTCGCCTTGTCCAATAGCGAAGTGGCTTTGCCCAAGAGGAAGTTTCCGGCGTCAGGTGCGTCGGTATGCCCTCATCGTCTGATGTTCCGCGCTTGCGCTACGTTCGAGGTCAACCTAGTTTTGATGCCGGCACGAACGTCGTGCCAGCACTGCTTGGGAGAAGCTTGATGAGTTGGAAAACTCCGAAGATTGTGGAAGTGCCGGTGGGCATGGAAATCAACATGTACGCCTGCGCGGCGCGTCAATAGACGCGTCGAAACGGTCTGCCCGGCTCCGGCAACAGAGCCTGTTGCTGCGGGTCGGGCAAGCTGTTCGATCTCCAGGGAGTTCTCCACTACCTGCATCAAGAGCAAGGCGTGGATCCTGCCGAAGAGGACAGGAATCACCTATAGGCGTTCGCCGGAAGGCGATCCGGTCCAGACCCCTCTGTCCAACCTGCATTCAAAGCGTTCCCATGGCTCGCCGCTGGTCCCGGCATCATGCTAGGGTATGTCCTCGGCCGACACTCCGCCGGACTTTCCGGTTCAACCCCATAACCCGCTGAATGCGAATGCCTACGCGTGCAAAGACCTTTCAGGCGGCGGTCGTATCTCTTGCTGCGCTGCTGCCAGCCTGCGTCCATGCAGAGGGCATCGATACCGAGCATCTGTTCGGCTTCATGATCGGCACCGATGTCGGCAATGTCGGCGAACGGGAATTTCAAAGCGAGACGACCGGAATTTTCGGCAAGAACGGCGGCCGTTATCGGGCTGTCGGCCAGGAGTTCGAGCTGGAATTTGTGCCTGTCCGGAATTTTCGAATCGAGATCGGAAGCACGTTTGCGTCACACCTGATCAGTGGCGTGCCGGGCCTTGACGACCAGCGCCGGCTATCGTGGCAGGGCGGGTCGCTCGATTTGCGCTACCGCTTTCTCGATCGGGAGACGGCACCATTCGGGCTCACTTTCGCGGCGGAAGCGCATGCTCATCGGGTCGATGAAACGACGGTCGAAGGGGTCCGGAGTTTCGGAACGGAATTCAGGCTGGCGTTCGACCGCGAACTCGTACCAAACCGCGTCGTCGCGGCGTTCAATCTGATCTACGAGCCGGAGTGGACGCGCCTGGTCGGCAGTGGTGTGATGGAGCGGGAATCCGCGGCAGGAGCGGCGCTCGGGCTAATGGCGCAGCTGCGTCCCGGTTTCCTGTTAGGCGGTGAGGCGCGTTACTTGCGGAAATACGAAGGGACCGGTTTGGAGGAACTTGCAGGGCAGGCGTTGTTTGTCGGTCCAACGGCATATTTCCAATTGTCGAAACGCTCGCGGCTGACCGCAAGCTGGAGCGTTCAGGCGTGGGGGCGTCCGGCGGGATCAACGGCCAGCCTTGATCTCGTCAATTTCGAACGCCACCAGGCACGGCTGGTATTTGGCATTAACTTTTAGGACTGCCGGGTCGCCGGGTTCCGGCTTTTTCACGGGGTAGTGAAACTTTATGCCACCCATTACCGTAGCTTTTTGCGTTATCTATTCGAGGAGCAATTCAAGGGATAACAGGCATGACTCCAATAGATTTGATCGTGACCGTCTGTGCGGTGCTCTCGCCGACCACCTGCGAGGAAACCCATCTGGCCTTTCGGTCAGATGTTTCGTTACGGCAGTGCGCCATGGCTGCGCAGCCCTACATCGCGCAGTGGGTTGGCGAGCATCCGAAATGGACCGCGGTCAAATGGCGTTGCGAATATCCACGTAACAACCAAAAGGCATTCCAGGATGCCGTGTGGTCCGTAGGCTGAGCCAGCCATCGTCGACGAGAAGGCTGTAGCGGCTACTTGTTGCAGTCTTTCAAATCCTTGTCCGCGATCGAAAACACGGCGTCGGCCTTGATCTCGATGCCGCGCACAAAGCAATGTTTCGAGCCGCGATAGCCGACCTTGGCGTCATAGCGGCCCGGCTCCACGCCGGTGATGCGCAGGCGCTCGTCGTGGTCGACTTCCTTGTCCTTGTCGTTCAGGGTCAGGTTGGGGCCCCAATCGTTCTTTCCGGGCGGGGAAAGCTGAAACTCGGAAACGGTCGAGGTGGTCAGGTTCCAAAGCCGGATGCCTTTGCCCTGCGCGGCAAGGTCGCCGGTGCTCGCCAACAACAACGCGACCAAGGCCAGTATCCGTCCCATCAAGCAATCCTCCCAAAATGAACCTGGAGCCGTCGCTATCTTATCAGACGGTCACGGTTTTTCGCCTTGTTAAAATTCTCTGCCTGGTCGAGGCCAACTGGATCGGTCAATTTCACGGAAGTGAGATCGGCGCCGTCGAAATCGGTGTCGATGACCGTCACACCCGTGAGGTCGGCGCCTCCGAGCTGGGCGCCCTTGAGAGAGGCGCCCGTCAGGTCGGCGCCTTTCAGCAAGGCGAACTCAAGATCGACGCGTGACAGGTCGGCGCCGCGTGCGTTCAACCTTTCCAGATTGGCGGATTTCAGGATCGCGCGCATCAGGCCCATCGATTGGTTGCGCATGTCGGCACCCAGATTTGCTCCTGCGATCGAAGCTCCGACAAGACTGGCGCCAGTGAGATCAGCAGCGATGCGCGCTCCCGAGAGATCGGCACCGTCGAGGCGGGCGCGAACCATCTGCGAGGCGAACAGGTTTGCGCCCTTCAGGCTTGCTCCGGTCAGGTCCGCCTCGAGCAGCCATGCCTGGTCGAGGATTGCCCGGTCGAGGCGTACGCCGGCGAGCTTCGTCCTGTTGAGCCGTGCCGCGCGAAAAATCGCGCCGGACAGGTTGAGCCCGGAGAGATCGAGGCCGGACAATCGCTTTCCCGTGAAATCGGCAGGCGCGGCGCCGGTCGCCGCGGCGAGCGCGGCCTCGACCTCTCCGCGGGTCATTTCGGCCGAGACCATATCGGGCGAGGACAGGTCCACGTGACGCATCATGTCCTGCGCCGTTGCCGTCATGGCCACAAGAGCGAGACCGAGCGCTGCGGTTCCGATCGAGCGTTTCATCTTCAACCCCGCCGATGACGTAATCCTAGCACCGGCTTCAAGCACTGCCTATGCGCTTTCCCGCTCGAAGGGATCGCCGTTGATCCGCCGCATGACCTCCAGCTTGATTGCGGTGATCTCGGCGTCTCCGCGCCTGCCGCGCGGTGTGCGGATAGGCAGCTCGGCGAGAACCCGAGCCGGGCGCGGCGACAGCAGGAACAGGCGGTCGCCCAGGCGAACCGCGTCGTCCACGTCATGGGTGACCAACAGCGTTATCATGGAACGGCCGTCCATCAACATGGCGATCTCATCGCGCAGACGGGCGGCGAGGGCGGCATCGAGCGAGGCCAGCGGTTCGTCGAGAATGAGGAAATCCGGCTCGACGGCGAAGGCACGGGCGAGCGCAACGCGCCGGGCCAGGCCGAGCGATAGCTCGCCGGGAAAATGGTTGCGATGCGCGTTCAATTCCAGAATCTCGAACAGCGCTGAAAGTTTCGTTTCATCGGCTTGGGGCGCGACTAGTCGCACATTTTCTTCGACCGACCTCCAGGGCAACAGCCGTGGCTCCTGGAAGACGAAGCCGATGCGCGCGCCGGCGGGACGCGAGACGCGGCCTTGAAAGTCGTGGTCGAGGCCGGCGAGAATCCTGAGCATCGTGCTCTTGCCGCAGCCGGATGGACCGACCAATACGCCAACTTCCCCTGCATCAAGTGCAAAGGCCACGCCTGCGATCACGTCGTGCTGTTCGCCCGCCGCGCTTTTGAACGTCTTGCTGGCGATATCGATCTCAAGCCGCACGGGGACGCCACCGGGATACCCGGGCCTCAAACGGCTGCACCAACAAGGTTTCAATGAGGAGCACGACCGCCGCGAAGCTCAGTGAATAGGCAAGCAATAGCGGAATGTCGAACAGCTGGAACGCCACGCCAATCTCGAAACCAACACCGTTCGGACGTCCGAGTAGTTCCGCAACAAGGACGATCTTCCAGACCAGGGAAAGCCCTGATCGCGCGGCGGCTGCGATATAGGGCGATAGTTGCGGCAAAATGACGTGCCGGAACTTCTTCCAGCGCGGCAACGCAAATACGGTCGCCATTTCGTCAAGCGCCGCGTCGAGGGCACGCGCGCCCTCGCGCAACGTAACGACAGCGGTCGGGAGCTTGTTGATGGCGATTGCCGCAATAGCGGCGACTTCGGTCAATCCAGCCCAGATGTAGGCGAGCACGATGACCACGAGTGCCGGCAGATTGAGCAGCAGGATCAGCCAGGGTCGCCCACCCGATCGGCAAGCCGTACCCGGCCCATCAGGTATCCGATGGCGGCGCCCAGCGTCATCGCCAGCGTGAAGGCGAGCGTAACGCGCGCCAATGTCGCGCCGAGATGGAAGAATAAGTCACCCGACCTCGCTTCCGCAATCATGGCCGTGAGCACGGTAGGGGAGGTGGCAGCTTGGCGTCACCGGCAAACAGCGAGGCGATCCACCAGGTTGCGAGAAGCACGGCGAATGACAGCAGGCGCGGCACCTCAGCCTCCCGGGATCGCGTGATAGAATGTTCCGGAATCGAGTTCAGGCGCCGGTCCGACAAGTTCGCGGCCGCCGATGTCAGCCAGCACGCGGTAAAGGATGCGTGCGTCGGCTTCTTCGTCCGCGACCGGGCGACGCGGAATTCCTCCCGGTAGCGATCGCGATAGGCGCGCAGCGTTGCGGCGTCCGGAGCGCCGGTCAGTGGTGCAATTTTCTCCCACTCCGCGTCCGAGGTCGACAGGATCTCTTTCGCCGCGCGGGTCATGGCAATGAAGCGGGCAATTTTGTCCTGGTTTGCGTTCGCCCATTTTTCATCGAAGACGTAGCCGATCATCGCGGTCCGGCCTTTGGCGCCGAGTTTCGGCAGCAGATCCTCAATGCCGGCGACGCGGCGGAAGCCTTCGCTTCCAGCGCGGCGCAGAAATTCCAGTAGTTCAAGGTCGCATCCATTTCCCCGCTGAGCGTCTTCGCAGCCAGCAGCGGTGGCGCGCCATAGGCGATTGTCGCCTCCGACTTCAGGTCGATTCTGCCCTGTTTCAACCACGCCAGCAGGAGTAGCCAACTCTTGTCGATCGGGCCACCCGCGACGGCGAGCTTGCGACCCTTGAGATCGGCCAAGGTCTGGATCGGTGATGAGGCAGGCACCATCACGGCGCCGAGCGCGCTCGAATATGGATAGAATGTCAGTTTGGCGCCAAGGCCGCGTTCGCGCGACACCCAAAGCCAGTCGGTGACCACAATGTCGGCGTTCCCGGCGCGAAGCGCAATCTTGCCCGCCTCGGGGCTCGCCAGTTCGAGAACCAGGACCGAAAGGTTGGCCTGCTTGTCGAGGCCGTGCGCACGGATCACTGCGAGTTCCCAGGCGAATGTTCCGGTCTTCTGCACCGCAACGCGTAAAGCCTCGGCGCTGCAGCACGTGCCGAGCGAGACAGATAAAATCGTAGCAAGCAGCATGCGAACAGAAAATTTCATGATCCCTGGAGCCGTTTCCTCGAACGTCTGCTTTTCAGCGCGACAGTCATAGCATAGCTTCCACGGTTAGCAGCGGGAGGAAGACGATGACGCTTGTCGGATCGGTACGACGTATTGTCGCCGCGTTGACGGCGCTGATGACGACGGCAGCGGTCGCGCGCGCCCAGGACATCAACGATTATCCGACGTCGGCGCGCGTCGAATACGCGTTTGGCTGTTTGAAGGCAAATGGGGAGACGCGGCAGGCGATCGAGCAATGCTCCTGTTCGATCGATGTTATCGCTTCGCTCATGCCTTATGAGCGCTATGTCACGGCCGAAACCGTGCTCAGCGTGTCGCAGGTCAGGGGAGATATGGGCGGGCCATTCCGCACATCCGAGCAGGCGGCAAATGCGCTCAACGAGCTCAGGCGGGCCCAGGCCGAAGCGGAAGTGCGCTGTTTCTGAGGCGCTGCACGCGGCCCGGATCAAATCCCGGAATCGTCGATCTTCCATTCGCGCTGGAAGACGTGTCCCTCGGTATCCTTGGCCTCGGCGCGGAAGCGTTTCGCGCCATTCGACACGTAGGTGAATCTGATATTGGGATCTTCCGAAATCGAAATGCCGCCTTCCATCGTCAACACCAGGCTGTCGTCCTGCCAAAGCCGCAGTTCATTGACGAAGAATGCCGGGACATACAGGTGCGTGACCTGGTCCATCTGCAGGCCGGAATTGTTGGGATGCCCGATCATGATCTGGGCCTCGCGCGCGCCGCTGGCGGGGCCTTCGCCGGCTTTTGCGAATTGCCGGTAGCGCATCTGGCCTAATCTGGTCTTGGCTTCGTCGGCGTTCTTGGCGGCAGGCGCCGAGCAGCCGCCGGACGCCTTCACATAGGTCTTGGTCATGTAAAGCTTGCCGTCGCTGAGTTCGGCCACCGCACGGACATCGGTGTAGTTGTTGACGCGGACGCGGGTGGAGATCTCAGACACTTTGGCGTCCGGCCCAAGCTGGAATTTGGCCGCCATCGGCGCGGGGTTCTGGTCGATGACCAGGGTGATGCTCCGCACCTGCCGGCTGTCGCTGACCGAAAGCTTCGTTCGTAACGTCACCGGCACGATTGCGGCATCCTCGGCGCGCGACGGCATTTCGATGGCGATCACGTCGCTGCCATCGTTCATCGGCCGATTGTTGAAAATGTCCTGGACCAGGCCGGGCCAGGGGTCATTTGGTGTTGCCGCAAGTGTCTGCGGCGCGCCGAACAGCAGCAAGCCAGCGACGACGAACAGGCGGAAAAGAGATCCGGGCATGCACCACCTTCGCAAGGGATGAAAGCAACGAGGCGCAATATAGGGCAATGCCCGCGTCATTCCCATTCAATTTCCGAAAATGCTGCGGTTGCGTTGCGGGCGTTGAAGTCATCGAACAATTCCCATCTGGATCGCTCGGAGCTCGCTGCCGTGCCCGCCGCCGTCGCTATCGGCGCGCCGCGGGCGACGAGCCCGCGTACGTCTGAGGCCAGCGTTTGGAGATAGCGGCGCTGGTCGGCGAGGGCGGCCGGCCATCCGCTCACAGCACCGTGACCGGGAACCACGCGTTGCGCGGGCAGCGCGGCGAGCTCGCCGATCACGCCCAGCCAGCCGCGGATGCTGCCGTCGAGTACGGGCGTATGGGTCAGGAAAACGAGGTCGCCCGCAAACAGGGTTCCGGTTTTTTCATCGAACACGGTCAGATCGCAATCGCTGTGTGCGGTAGGCCACGCCCGCAAGACGAGGGGCCGTCGCCCGAGATCCAGGGTAAGTGTGCCGCTGACGAGCAGAGTTGGCGGCACGATGCGTATCTCGTCGATTAGCTGATCGCCCATGCTACGGCGAAAGGCATCGAGATAGAATTGTCCGCGCGCGGCCAGCATGCGCGGCAGGTTCGCATGGCCGATAAAGGTCGTTCCTCCTGCGCGAACGCGCCATTGCCGAAGACGTGATCGGGATGCCCGTGCGTATTGATGACGTAGCGGATCGGCTTGTCGGTTCGGGCGCGAATGGCCGCCATCAATTGCCGTCCCTCGCGAAGGCTGCCGCCCGTATCGATTACGGCGACCGCGTCATCGCCGATGACGAACCCGACATTCGCAATCGCGCCAGCGTTCTCGCGCGTCATCCGCGCGGTTTGGCCGTTGTGCACGAATACGCCATCCGCAATGGAATTGACGGGTAGCTCCTGTTGCTGCGCGAACGAGGTAGCGGTCGTAGCGAGCATCGCGAGCGCGGCAAGGATCGATGCGGCATGAGCCATATTTCGGCCTCCATCTCACCACGAAGCGCTATCGGAAAATCCATGCTTCGTCGCGGCCAGGTTTGCGTCGCAGCACGCTATCGGGATTATTCCAGTTGCAGGCTCCAATTGACAAGCATAGCATTTTGCTTGTCTGCGGCTTCAACGGAACTTCGTTCGTTGGGGTTTGCCGATATTTTTCTGTAGTTGGCAACCATGGTGGGCCGGAAGTGCAGCAGCTTTCGATGATATGTGCCGGACGTAAGCGCTGGCTGGCGATTTCAACCTTGGTGACGCTCGCGGTGCTCGTCGGGCGCGATGTTGCGTATGCGCAGATCAAGGAAGGCGGCGATTTGTCGATCGAACTCGTCGATCCCAAGGTGCTGCGCGTCTGCGCCGACCCGCACAATTTGCCGTTCTCCAACGACAAGGGCGAGGGATTCGAGAACAAGGTCGCCGAACTGCTCGCCGAGAAGCTGCACAAGAAACTGGACTACATGTACTTCCCGCAGGCGACAGGCTTCGTCCGGATGACGCTTGAGCCCATCGTTGCGACGTCATCATGGGCTTCCCGCAAGGCGACGACCTGGTTCAAGGCACCAATCCCTATTACCGCACCGCCTACGCACTGGTCGCCAAGAAGGGCAGCGGCCTTGAGGAAGTGGCGGCAATGGAAGACGAGCGCCTGAAGGGCAAGCATATCGGCATCGTGGCCGGCACGCCGCCTGCTACGAATATGGCGGTCAACGGGTTGATGGCGAATGCCAAGCCATATCAGTTGATGGTCGATACCCGCCTGGACCTCGTCAGCGGAGTCCATGATCGCCGACCTGATGTCCGGCAAGATCGACGCCGGCATTCTCTGGGGACCGATGGCGGGCTACCATGCGAAAAAGGCGAACCCGCCGCTTCACGTCACGCCTCTGGTGAAGGAAAAGACAGGCCCGCGATTGGCGTATCGTATCGGCATGGAGTGCGTGCCGCCGACCAGAACTGGAAGCGGCAGCTCAACCGCCTGATCCAGGAGAACCAGCCCGCCATCAACAAGATATTGCTGGACTACGGCGTTCCCTTGCTGGACGACAATGACCGGCCGATCGGCGCGGAGACCGCAACGAAGGTGCCATGAAGGAAACGCTCGCAGGCCTGATCCTTGCGGCATTCGCACTCATTGTCTCGGCATCAGCGCAGGAAAGGCCTCACGAGCCCGACGGGTACCGCACGGAAGATTACCGTGCGCCGGTTCCCGCGACCCTTGCCGGTGCGCGCGTTCTGACCACCGCGGAAGCTGCCTCGATCTGGCGAGCCAAGGCGGGCGTATTTATCGACGTAATGCCTCGCGCTCCGAAGCCGCAAAACCTTCCGCAAGGCACGGTCTGGCGCGACCAGCCACGGCTCAACATTCCCGGCAGCATGTGGCTGCCCGACACCGGCTACGGAAAGCTGGCGGCAGCGACGGAAGATTATCTGCGGCGCGGGCTCGTCCGCGCGACGGCGGGCAACAATAACGCGCTGGTGGTGGTTTACTGTCAGGCCGATTGCTGGATGTCCTGGAACGCGGCAAAGCGAATCCTGACCTACGGCTATTCCAATGTGGCGTGGTACCCGGAAGGAACCGACGGCTGGGAGCGCGACGACTTGGATTTAACGGAGTCGCTACCAGAGCCGCGGACGGTCGAGGAGGCTTCATCGCCGCGTTAGCGACTATTCTATCTCTTGCTGAATCGTTCTTCCGAGAGCGAACAGGCGCTGGTCGATCGCCGTTGGAACTTCGCAGACGAATTTGATGACGTTTCGCCGGTCTTCGAAGATGCGCGTCTGCCAGACAAGCTGGTTGCTGAGGTCGTCGATCTTGGCCTGGTCGGGCGGTGTTGCGCCCTGCAGCGCCTGCAAGGCAAGCGTGTCGGTGCGGATTTTGTCCGCCGCCTCGCGCTGCTTGCGGGTGACACGCTCCAGCCCGTTCATAACCTGGGAACGTTGGGCATTGAGGGAGTCGAACAGGCCGGAAAACAGCAATTTTCCGCTTCCGGTCTTGTCGGCTGCACCGTTCAAATACTCCGTAATCGCCTTTTGCGCTTCCTCGAGCGGGGTCCGCCTTGCTGCCAGCTTCGCGACCAGCGCGCTGACTTTGGCATCGTCTTTCCACTTGCCGGAGACGTCGTCGAGCGGCGGGCCTGCCCACACCGCCGCAAGGGAAATCTCGGGCACCTTGGCCTGGGTGCACGGCCAGTCCGGATAGCGCGGATCGGCGGCATGGCAGAAGCTGCCGGTCACCGTAACGGCGAGCAACGCCGCGATCGCGATCCGATGCCTCATGTCTCGCCTCCAGCCGGTCCGCGGCGGATCAGGCCGCGCGATGGATCGTAGGCGTAAATGGCGCCGATCATGAAAGCAATCGTACAGCCGCCTACCACTGCGAGCGCGATCCAGTTGATTTGTCCGTACAGCGCGAAACGTATCAACTCCACGGCATGCGTGAACGGATTGAACAGGCAGACATAGTAGAGCATCGGGCTGCTCTCCAGGATGCGCCACAGCGGATAGAGCGCTGAAGAAGCGAAGAACATCGGAAAGATGACAAAGTTCATCACGCCCGCGAAATTCTCAAGCTGCTTGATGCCGGAGGAGATCAGCATGCCCAAGGCGCCGAGCATCAGGCCCGACAGGACCAGCGCCGGCAGCACCGTCAGATAGCCGGCCGGCGGCGGTGCGATATCCCAGAACCAGGCGATCAGCAGGAACGCATACACCTGAAGCAGCGAGACCGCGGTTCCCGCCAGAAGCTTGCAGGACAAGAGAAACCATCGCGGCAGCGGGCTCACCAGCAAAGTCCGCATATTGCCCATCTCGCGGTCATAGACCATGGAGAGCGAGGACTGCATGCCGTTGAAGAGCTGGATCATCGCCATCAGGCCGGGTGCGATGTAGACCTCGTACAGAATATAGGTTTCGTAGGGTGGGATGATGGAGAGGCCGAGCACCTGGCGGAAGCCGGCGGCGAAGATAAACAGCCACACCAAAGGCCGCACCAATGCGGAGATGAAGCGTTCGCGCTGATGCAGGAAACGAAGCGCCTCGCGCCACACAATGCCGTTCAGGCAGGTGAGATATTCGGCGAGCGAGAAACCGCTCCGGATCGGTCTTATGGCTGCTGATGTCATGACGTTGGGCTCCCGCCTTGTGCGGTGGAGCCGGTCAGCCGCATGAACGCCGTGTTGATATCGCTGCCGCCGGTATCGGCGATAACCTGCGCGACCTTGCCCTGGGCCAGTACCTGACCCTGATGCAGAACCACCAGGTCATCGTTCGAACCGATCTCGTCGAACAAATGCGTCGCCCACAACACGCTTATTCCCTGTTCGGTTACGAGCTGGCGGACATGGTTGAGGATGTCGGCGCGCGCCTTTACATCTAGGCCGACCGTCGCTTCGTCGAGCAGGAGCAGGCGCGGGCGATGCAGCAGCGCGCGGGCGATTTCCAATCGCCGCATCTGGCCGCCGGAGAGGTCGCGCACCTTGCTGCCGGCGCGGTCGGCAAGGCCGAGGCGCGCCAGCACCTCGCGGCTCCGTTCGCGAGCATCGCGCCTCGCGATGCCATGCAAGGCGGCGTGATAAAGCAGGTTCTGCGTAACCGAGAGGTCGAGATCGAGCGTGCGGGGCTGAAACACCACGCCGAGCAGCCGCAATGCTTCCCCGGGCGCCTGTGCGACGTCGTGACCGAAGATGCCGATATGTCCGCGCTGGATTCTGAACAGCCGCGTGATCAGCGAGAACAGGGTGCTTTTGCCGGCGCCATTCAGGCCAAGCAACGCGGTGAAACTGGCCGGTGTGACGGTGAATCCGATGTCGATCAATGCCTGTCGGGTGCCATAGGAATGGCTGACGCCGTCGACCGACAATGCAGGCGTCTCCACAGTGTCGGGTCGGGAAGGGATGTCCCGCTTATCGTGACCTGCGGAAAGTGCGTCAGTGGCCGTCATGGTTGTGCAATCGTGATACCCCAGGGCAACTCGCCGACCTGGATCGTCTTGATGACCTTTTGCGCGGCGACGTCGATCACCGAGACGTCGTTCGAAACGCCATTGGTGACCATCAGATATTTCTCGTCCGGGGTGAATGCCATATGCCACACCCGCTGCCCCACCAGCAGATATTTGGTGACCTTATGGCTGGTGGCATCGACCACTGCGACGCGATTGGCGGGGCCGAGCGCGACGAAAGCGGTCTTGCCGTCTTTGGTCATGCCGATGCCGACCGGCTGGATGGCTTCGCTCCGCAGGCCTGGAATGTTGAACGTAATCTTCTTCGTCACCTCCCGTTTCACCGGGTCGATCACCGAAACGGTGCCGCCGATCTCCGACGATACCCACACTTCGGAATTGTCACGCTTGAACTCGGCGAAGCGCGGGCGCGCATCGACCAGTACGTTGGCGACGATCTGGCGCGTCTTGGTGTCGATGAAATGCGCCATGTTGGTGGTCTCGGACGTATTGATCAGGATCTTGCCGTCCGGGCTGATGGCCATGCCCTCCGGCTCGACACCGACCTGGATCTCGCCGAGGCGGGCGCGCTTTTCGACGTCGATGATCGTCACCGTGTTGTCGTTTTCATTGGCGACGTAGAGCATCTTGCCGTCAGCATCGAGGGCGAACAGTTCGGGGTCTGGACCGGAGGGCAGGGTATCGACGACCTCTTGCTTGGCAACGTCGATGACCTGAATGCTGTCATCGTCGCCAACAGCCACGAATACAAACTTGCCGTCCCTTGTGAACTCAATGCCGCGCGGCCGCTGGCCGACCTTGATCGTCTTGGTGACGGTCCAACTGTTCGTATCGATTACGGACACGGTGTTGCTCTTCTCGTTGGACACATAGGCGATGAAGGCCGAGGCGGGGGTCGCCGTCGCGAGCCAGGCAGCTATTACGGAAAGCAGGCAACACCGCCACATACGCAATTTCTCCTCCTTCAACGTAGCTTGCACTTGGTTTCCGGCCGATCGGCGCCAAGCGTGTCGAGCTCCGAAACCTGGTGCAGGAATCCCTCCTGCGGCGAAACCGAGACCACCATGCGTCCATCGACCAGCAGGATTGGTTGACGAAGCTGCAGATTCCAGTCCCGCAGCGTCAGCCGCCGACCCTTGAACGCCGCAATGGAAAAGTCGGGCCCTTTGAGGAAACCCGATACCGCCTTTGGATCACCAGACTTCGTGCGCGACGCCGCTTCACCGATCATACGCGCTGCCGTCCAGGCTTGCATGTCCAGTGCGGTCATGTGTCGCGAGTTCAATTTTGCAAACCGGTTCTGGATCTGGATCGCGCCCCATTGATCCTGTGCAGCGTGCCAACTGGTTGGCACAAGCCCGCCGAGCCCGCAACCGGCCGTGGGTCCCAGGTGCGGTACGGCAGGTAGGACGCGAACACCTCGCTTTCGTCCGCAGCAACGAGGACGTCATAGGCCGGCGCTTGCTGGGTGAATACCGGTATTTGCCGCTGGATCAAGGTGACCCCGCTATCGGTACGGCGTGCGCCACCGGTATCCTCGAAAATTCGCTCCTGAACGATCTTGGCGCCGAAGCGCGTCGCTGCACGGCGCAATGCGTCGGCGTAGAGCTTGTCTTGATCATGCGAGCCGACCACGAACAGCCAGCGCTTCCATTGCTTCCACACCAGATACTGGGCGAGCCCATCCGCAAGCATCGAGCGCGTCGGCGCGACATGGATCACATTGGCGCGGCAGTCCTGCTCGCGTAGCCGGTCGTCGATGGCGCCGGCATTCAACAGCAGCGTTCCGCGATCTCGGAGCGCGTCGGCCGCCTTCAACAACTCGTCCGCCGGAAGGTCGGCAATGATGAAGCCGGTGCGCTCGGCAAGCGCTGCTGCTGCCTTCGTAACGTCCTCATTGTCCTTGAGTCGGACTTCCTCCAACGTGAAGTGCTGATTGAGGAACTTTCCCGTGGTGTTGTTATCCTCGATAGCAAGGCGTGCGCCGGCAAGGCCATCGTTCTCCGCCGGCAGTTCGACGAGGGACAATTTTGCCTTGACGCCGGCACGGCCGAGATAGCCGATGCCGATTTCGATGGGGTCTGCCGCGAGCACGGGGTGGCCGCGATGCAGAATCCGATCGCAGCGGCCAACCATCGGATCATAGCTTCTCCCTGACAGGCCTTCTCGACTTCGCCGCATGGAAGCCCTTTGGCATGAACCATGACCGAATTGTCTTGGCTTGCAACCCAATTCTCTGTTGGGGCGGCATCACGCCGCTTCAGCCCTTCAGGCGCTCGGCGTGCCAGCGCAGATGATCGGCCATGAACGTGGAGATGAAGTAGTAACTGTGGTCATAGCCGGGCTGGCGGCGCAAGGTGAGGGGGATGCTGGCTTTCTCGCACGCGGCCTGCAGCAGCTCCGGGCGGAGCTGCTCGGTCAGAAACGGATCGGCATCGCCGTAGTCGACCAATAGATCGGACACTCTGGCGCCATCCTCGATCAAAGCAACCGCATCGTGCTTGCGCCATGCTTGCCGGTCGCTGCCGAGGTAGCCGCCGAGCGCCTTGATGCCCCATGGTACCTGCGAGGGAGCGACGATCGGCGAAAACGCGCTTGCCGCGCGATAGCGGTCGGGATGGCGCAGTGCGACCGTCAGCGCGCCGTGGCCGCCCATGGAGTGACCAAGAATGGATTGTCGATTGGGGTCGACCGGAAAGTTTTCGGCGACCAGTTTCGGCAGCTCTTCCGTGACATAGCTCCACATGCAGTAATTGCGGGCGAACGGCTCCTGCGTCGCATCGACATAGAAGCCGGCACCAAGCCCGAAATCGTAGGCATTGGCGGGATCGCCGGGCACGCCTTCACCGCGCGGGCTGGTGTCGGGCGCAACGAAGATCAGCCCAAGCGCGGCGCAGGCGCTGCGGAATTCGCCCTTTTCCGTCACGTTGGCGTGGGTGCAGGTCAGGCCGGAGAGATACCAGACCACCGGCAGCCCGGCGCCGCCGGCGTGCGGAGGGACATAGACCGAGAAGGTCATGTCGGTCTTGGTTTCGCGGCTGGCGTGTCTGTAGACACCCTGCGTTCCGCCGTATGACGTGTTGAGTGAAACGGTCTGCATGGTCATGATTTCTGGACTCCTGGGCCGCGCGGCACGCTCTCACGCCACGCCGCTTTCTATTGCCAGCCGTACCAGTTCGGCAGAAGTTCGTACGCCGAGTTTCTGGCGCATGATCGACGACGTATTGGCAACGGTCTTGTACGAGGAATGAACCATCCACGCGATCTCGGAAAGACTCTGCCCGCGCTGAGCAGGCGCAGGATCTCCATCTCCCGCGAGGTAAGTTTGGAAAGCGGGCTGCGGGCGAATGCCGGTCCGGCGAACGCGATGCTGCGCGCGATCGCGGACGGCAGGTAGACGCCGCCTTTACCGACTTCACGGATGGCCTCGACCAGATCCTGCGGATCGCCCGTCTTGGCGACATAGCCCTTGGCGCCGATTTCGATGGCACGCGCGGCGAAGACCGGATCGTCGTTCATGCTGAACATGATGATCCGAGCGGAAGCGGCACGCGCAAGAATGCGCCGCGCCAGTTCGAACCCCGACACGGTCGGCAGGTTGATGTCGATTACACAGATATCGGGGCGCTCAGTGACGAATACGCGTTCGCCGCTCTCCGCATCGGCGGCCTCCAGCAGCACGACCTCCGGTTCGTCGGCAAATACGGTACGGCAGCCCGAAGCAACGATGGGATGATCGTCAACGATCAGAACACGCATTGCATCGATCCCCGATAGAAGCTTCAGTTTCGTTGCTGCATCGCGTCGGGCTGCACCGGAGCCGGCGCGAGACCGGTCATGCATCGCCCGCGCGATTGCTGTACGCTTCAATCTGATCGTCGGTTTTTCTACTGTCAACCGGTCGTCTCGACCGGGAACTGATTGCGACGCGATTGGGGCAAACCTGATGTGGCAGAAATTATCATTGCGTGGGCGGATCAATTTGCTGCTGGCGCTGGGCCTGACGCTCGGTCTGGCCATCAATATCGCGCGGCTGGTGGTAGAGGCGGGGCCCCGCGTTCGGGCCGAGGATCAAAGCGTCATAAGGCTGGCGCGCGAATTTGTGGAGACGATCGTTCCCGGCCTGAACGAGGCGCCAGACCCGGATGCGCGGCTGAACCAGATCGTTCGCGACCTCAGCCGGCTTCGGCACGTCAGCATCACGCGGCAGGGCGATACCTCCGCAGGCGAGCGCTCCGGTAACGGCGACGACGAACGGTCGCCGCCGGCCTGGTTCATCGCGCTCGTTCATCCGGAAACGACCGCCGTGAGCGTGCCGATCACCATCCATGGAAAGCCGCAGTCGCTCGTGATCACGTCGCATCCGAACGATGAAATGGCCGAGATCTGGGACGGAATCGTCACCCAGCTTGCGGTCAGTACCGCCCTCGCCATCGCGCTCTTTCTGGTGACGATGATGGTGGTTGGCCGCGCGCTGGCGCCGCTGCAGGCGCTTTCGCAGGCCATGGCGAATATCGAGGCCGGGCACTATGGCTCACGCGTCGAGCCCGGCGGCGCGCCCGAACTGGCGGCGATCTGTGCCAAGCTGAACCACCTTGCGGGCGCGCTCGGCGAGGCCATCGAGGACAAGCGGCGGCTCGCCGAACGCACGGTCTCGCTGCAGGATCTGGAGCGCAAGGAGATTGCGCGGGAATTGCATGACGAATTCGGGCCGTACTCTTTACGCTACGCGCCCACGCCGGTGCCCTGATGCGGCTTTCGGAAGACGGGCGCGCGTCCGGCGCGGACGCGCTGCGCAAACATGGCACCGCCATAATGGAGCAGATCAATGCGCTCCAGCAGTTCAACCGCAGGATATTGGAAAAGCTGCGGCCTGTCGGGCTGGCGGAGCTCGGACTGCGCGAGGCGCTTGGCGTGCTGCTGCGTTTGTGGCGCGAGTCGCGCCCCGACGTGACCATCGACGCCAACATTGCCTGCGCACCTGATGAGACCGGAGAAGTCACCGACTTGACGGTTTACCGCATCGTGCAGGAAGCCCTGACGAACGCCTTCCGCCATGCCGATGCGACCGCCGTCAGCGTCACGGTCGAGCAGGCTGCAGGAATGGACGGAAATCGCGGCTGTGCCCTGGTGCGCGTCAGCGACAACGGTCGCGGTTTGGCACCGGATCACAAGCTTGGCTTCGGCCTGACCGGTATGCGCGAGAGAATCCTGGCGCTGGGCGGGACGCTGAATGTCGTTTCCGGCAAGGGGGCGTCACGGTAGAGGCGGTCGTTCCCCACGGATCGCACCATTGATGGACGGCGAGGTGCGGGAATTTTTCCCGATCTTCTCGGGAAGGAGGGCATCTAGGGAATCCGACCTTTGCGGCTAGCGCGTGTCGTTGTCTTCTCACTAGTATCGTCAGCATCGAACCGGCAGTCGCCAATGCGCCGGAATGTAGTGGGGTGGGGACATGGGTGCACGCGTACTGGTGATCGGGACAATCTCGCTTTGCCTGGTTCCCGGGATCGACCGTGCCGAGGCCCAAACCGCGTCCGGCGATAGCGAGGTCTTGCCGGCCATCGAGATAGTTGCTCCCCGACGGCATCAGCCCGACCAGCAGCCAGACCAACCCGCGGCAGTGCGGCCCCTCGAGCCACCCGAAATGTGCGCAGGGTTCTTGTCTATCCGTCCGCGCCGACACCGACGGCCCGCTCGGGAATGGACGTCGACAAGGTGCCGGCAGCGGTCAACGCGGTTGGTGCCGGACAGATCGCACGCACGGGCTCGCTGAACATCGCGGACGCGTTACAGCAACAGGTACCGGGTATCATAATCAGTGATACTACCGGAAATCCATTTATGCCTGACGTACAATTTCGTGGTTTCGTTGCATCGCCAGTGGCCGGTACTCCTCAAGGGCTTGCGGTTTACCAGAACGGGATCCGCATCAACGAGGCGTTCGGAGACACCGTCAACTGGGACTTGATCCCGACGGCCGCGATCAGGTCGGTCACCGTTGTGACCAATAACCCCGCGTTTGGCCTCAATGCGCTCGGCGGAGCTGTCAACGTACTGATGAAGGATGGTTTCAACTATCAGGGCGCCGAAATCAACACGATGGGCGGCTCGTTCGGACGCATCCAGAGTTCGGCGCAGTATGGCAAGCAGATCGACAATTTTTCCGTCTATGGTGCGCTGGAAGGAGTGCGTGACAACGGCTATCGCAATTTTTCGGAGTCGGCGATTCTGTCGATTTTACGGGGATGTTGGCTACCGGACCGACAGCAGTGAATTTCACCTCAACATGGGCGTCGCCAAGAACAATTTCGGCGCGGCTGCGGCGGTGCCGATCGAACTGCTCCAGAAATATTGGGGGCGACCTATACGACTCCGCAGACCACCGACAACCGCGTTGCCTACGTCAACCTGACCGGAAAGGTCGAGGCGACACCAACCTGGACGATCGAAGGCTCGGCCCGCGTCCGCGCGTTTCGGCAGAAGACGGTGGACGGAAACCCGACCGAGACGGCGCCATGTGCAGCCGACGACACGCTGCTTTGCTTTAACGAGGACACCACGCCGGGAGCACCGGCAAACGGTCTTAACGGAGTCCAGCTCGCAAATACCTTCCCGCCGACGCAGTGCTGGGGCAGATCGACCGGACAACGACCCGTTCGACGACGACGGGGGCGACCCTGCAGGCAACCAATACCGACCAGTTGTTCGGCCACAACAACCAGTTCATGGTTGGCACCAGTTTCGACTCCGGCGTCACCCGCTTCGGAGCCAGCGCGGAACTAGGTACGATCGGCTCAAACTACGTCGTCAACGGCAGCGGCATATTCCTCGGTCCGTCCGGCATTCCGATTTCGATCGGCCCGGTCTCGCTTCGAGCCACCAACCGGTACACCGGCCTCTATGCGCTCGACACCTTCGACGTGACGGACGCGTTTTCAATCTCGGGCGGCGGCCGGTTCAACTATGCAAGCATCAACCTTGAAGATCAGATTGGCACCGCGCTCAACGGTAGTCATACGTTCAGCCGCTTCAATCCGATGATCGGCGGCACCTACAAGATCACGCCGGAACTGACGGCCTATGCAGGATATTCCGAAGCCAATCGTGCACCGACCCCGCTGGAACTCGCATGCGCCGACCCGGCGCGCCCTGTCTCATCGCAGCATTCCTGATCGCGGATCCGCCGCTGAAGCAAGTCGTGTCCCGTACCGTTGAGGCCGGCCTGCGCGGCACCAAGGAGCTGAATATCGGAACGCTCGGATGGAAGGTCGGGGCGTTCCGCGCGACGAATGCCGATGACATCCTGGCGATTCCCAGTCCGGAGCTGCAGGGATTTGGCTATTTCCAGAACGTGGGTAGAACCCGGCGCCAGGGCATCGAGGCCCAGGTCAACCTGACGTCGAAGACGCTGCAGCTCTATGCCAGCTATAGCCTCGTGGATGCGCGCTTCCTCGATGCCCTGGAGATCGGCTCCAATAGCCCGTTCGCCGTTGACGGCGTAGTCCAGGTCCTGCCGGGCAACCGAATTCCGGCGATTCCGCGCAACCGGGTCAAGGTTGGCATCGACTACTCGGTCACGGACGCCTTCAAGGTCGGCGGCGACGCGTTGTTCGTCGGGAGCCAGTATTTTGTCGGCGATGAATCCAATCAGGCGGCGAGGCTGCCAGGGTATTCGGTATTCAACCTGCACGCCTCGTACCAGATCAACAAGACGTTTCAGATCTACGGCCGCATCGACAATATTCTGGACAATCGCTATGCGACTTACGGGACGTTCTTCGATAGGGATGATATTCCCACTTTCACCAATGGCGGCGCGGACTTCGCCGACCCGCGTTCGGTCAGCCCGGCACGGCCGCGCGCGTTCTATGCAGGGCTAAGGGCAACCTTCTAGGACGCGCAACCGGGACCGTCAGGAAACATCCGGCGCCGGATCGGCGCAATGCGCCTTGTGGATCGCGGAGGGAACGAATCCGAAATGCTTCCGGAACACGCGGCTGAAGTGCGACGAGCTCGAGAAGCCCCACGAAAATGCGACGTCCGTGATCGTCTTTCCGTGCTGGGTCTCCAGCTCCTGCCGGCAGTGCAGCAGCCGCGCCCGCCAGATATAGTCGCTGACGGTCATGCCCTTGTCGCTGAACAGCATGTGCAGGTAGCGCTTGGTGCAGCCCAACGCCGCCGAAATCTGGTCGATGCAAAGATCCGGGTCGCGCAGATGTTCGCGGATGAAGGCTTGCGCCCGAATGTACATCGCCTCGGGACCGACGCGATCGAACATCGTGTCGGCCTCGCGCAGCGGCAACAGCAGCAAATCGATCAGCGAATCGGCGACGCCGATGGCGTTGTAGGGCGACAGCCTCTTCGCTTCATCAAACGCGGTGTGCACGAAGTCGTAGGCGATACGGCCGGTGCCGTTACGCGCGGAAAGCTTGCACGGCAACATCTTCGCCGTACGGAAACCGCGTTCGTGAAGCAGCGCCTTTGGGACGATCACGACCTCGTGCCGGGTCAACGAGGGGCTGACGATCGTGTGCGGACAGGAGACGTCATAGGCGAGGCAATCGCCGGGCATGATGTCGATGCGCCGGCCGCCCTGTTCGAAATGAGAGATGCCGTAGGTCTGGAACAATATCTTGACGTAGGGGTGTTCGCTCAGTTTTGTGCCTGAGGCCGTGTGCGCGATGCGATGCTGGCTTGCCTCGATCTGACACAGTTTCAGTTGCGAGACGGTGGTGTAATTGATCCGCCCCTCAAGCGAAGACCCTCCAGCGGATCGACATCAAACTGGCCGCAGAGATCCGTCAGTGCATCTGACCAAGTTTGAGCTGCTTCTTCGGCGCCATCCCGGAGGTGCTGAGTGAACGAACTATATCAGACATTGCCCAGCCACCGATTTGAGAACAGGCCGCGACCTCCGCCTTGGCGTCGGTCAGATGGTCGTGACATTTGGCCCCAATTTAGGCAGTCGTCAGGAAGTTGCGCAGATTCTTCCCAATATCCCTTTGACAATCCTCCAACTTAGTTTCGGCGACGTCAAGGAAACCTCGACCGGGAGCCACGCAGGAAGGCGTGGGAACACGCCCACGGAATGATGCTTCGCAGCATCCCCGAAAAGCCGGAACGTCGCGCCCCAGGTCCGAAATTAAAAAATCAATTGAGTTTCGCTATTGAGCAAACGCGCTTCGCTCTTGGGCAAGTTTCCTATTTCCGACCGGGATAGGAATAAGGACCAATAATGGAAGAATGGGCCGTCTCGGCGGAAACCCAAAACTCGTATCTTGGAGGAAACCACTATGCGCAAGGTGCTATCCGCAGCCTGTCTTGGCGCTATGGCGACATTCGTTGTCGGCATCGCATACGCCAACGAAGAACTGATCAAGATGTCGCAGAACCCAAAGGACTGGGTGCAGCCGGCTGGCGACTACGCCAATACACGCTACTCGAAGCTTAACCAGATCAACGCATCCAACGTCGGCAAGCTCCAGGTCGCCTGGACCTTCTCGACCGGCGTGCTGCGTGGTCATGAGGGCGGCCCGCTCATCATCGGCAACATGATGTACGTCCATACGCCATTCCCGAACAAGGTCTATGCTCTTGACCTTTCGCAGGAGAACAAGATCGTCTGGAAGTATGAGCCGAAGCAGGATCCGAATGTCATCCCGGTGATGTGCTGCGACACGGTCAATCGCGGCGTGGCCTATGGCGACGGCAAGATCTTCCTGCATCAGGCCGACACCACCCTGGTCGCGCTCGATGCCAAGACCGGCCAGGTTGTGTGGAGCGTCAAGAATGGAGATCCGGGCAAAGGCGCCACGGGCACCTCCTCGCCGCTCGTCGTCAAGGACAAGGTTCTGATCGGCATTTCCGGCGGCGAGTTCGGTGTGCAATGTCACGTCACGGCTTACGATCTCAAGAGCGGCAAGCAGGTATGGCGCGCCTTCTCCGAAGGGCCGGACGATCAGATCATGGTCGACCCTGTGAAGACGACCGAACTCGGCAAGCCGGTCGGCAAGGATCTCGAGCATCAAGACTTGGCAAGGCGATCAGTGGAAGATCGGCGGCGGCTGCACATGGGGCTGGTTGTCCTATGACCCGAGCCTGAACATGGTCTATTACGGGTCAGGCAACCCTCGACCTGGAACCCGAAACAGCGTCCGGGCGACAACAAGTGGTCGATGACCGTCTTCGCGCGCAATCCGGATACCGGCATGGCCAACTGGGTCTACCAGATGACGCCCCATGATGAGTGGGACTACGACGGCGTCAACGAAATGATCCTCAGCGACCAGCAGATCAACGGCCAGGAGCGCAAGCTGTTGACCCATTTCGACCGCAACGGTTTGGCTACACGATGGACCGTGCAACCGGCGAGCTCTTGGTCGCCGAGAAGTACGATCCGAAGGTGAACTGGACCACCGGCGTCGACATGAACAAGAGTTCGCCGACCTACGGGCGTCCCAAGGTTGTCGATCAGTATTCGACCGAAAAGGGCGGTGAAGACAAGAACACCAAGGGCATCTGCCCAGCCGCGCTCGGCACCAAGGACCAGCAGCCGGCAGCCTATTCGCCGGATACGCAACTGTTCTACGTGCCTACCAACCACGTCTGCATGGACTATGAGCCGTTCAAGGTGAGCTACACCGCGGGCCAGCCCTATGTCGGCGCCACGCTCTCGATGTATCCGCCCCCGGCGAGAGCCACATGGGCAACTTCATCGCCTGGGACAACAAGACCGGCAAGATCGTGTGGTCGAACAAGGAGCCGTTCTCGGTGTGGTCGGGTGCGCTCGCTACCGCCGGCGGCGTGGTGTTCTACGGAACGCTCGAAGGTTACCTCAAGGCGGTCGATGCCAAGACGGGCAAGGAGCTCTACAAGTTCAAGACCCCATCCGGTATCATCGGTAACGTCAACACCTATGAGCAGGGCGGCAGGCAGTATGTTGCCGTGCTGTCCGGCGTCGGCGGCTGGGCGGGTATCGGCCTTGCCGCAGGTCTGACCGATCCGACAGCAGGTCTCGGCGCGGTCGGTGGCTATGCCGCGCTGAGCAACTATACCGCGCTCGGCGGCACGCTCACGGTGTTCGCGCTGCCGCAGTAAACTGAACCAGCCTCGTTCCGGCGCGTGGATTGCTCCATGCGCCGGTTCGCCTTCACCGAATCTCGAGGAAAGCTCTTGCGTACAATCTGGTTTGTGGGTGCCGCGATGATCCTCGTGGTATCAGGAGGAATTACCATCGCTGAAAACGCCGTCGATCCGACTGCCGTCAAGTCCGAAGACGGAAAGTACCTCGACAAGGAAGGCAATCCGACCTTCAAGGTCGCGGCCGACGGGACGGTGGATTGGTATACCTACTCCGGGTACCGCCGCTATCACTCGGAATGCCACGTCTGCCATGGCCCCGACGGGATGGGATCGACCTACGCTCCTGCCCTCACAGATTCACTCAAGACCATGAGTTACGGTGATTTCGTCGGCGTAGTTGCGAGCGGTCGCCAGAACGGCAACTCCGTCATGCCTGCGCTCGGCGATAATCCGAACGTCGCCTGCTACATGGACGACTTCTACGTCTATCTGCGTGCCCGCGCCAATGACGCCGTCGGGCGCGTGCGACCTGCCAAGCGTGAAGACAAACCCGATGCCTACACCCAGACAGAAAAGTCCTGCATGGGAGCCAAATGATCATGCCGAACATGCGAGGCGCGCGTTCCGGCAGGTCCGTGCAGCGACTTGAAAAGAGAATGTGGAGTTTAAGATGAAGACCCGCGCTGCTGTCGCATTCGAGGCCAAAAAACCTCTTGAAATCGTTGAGGTCGATCTGGAAGGCCCGAAGGCCGGTGAGGTTCTCGTCGAGATAAAGGCGACCGGAATCTGCCACACCGATGCCTACACGCTTGACGGATCTGGACAGCGAAGGCATCTTTCCATCGATCCTCGGTCATGAGGGCGCCGGCATCGTCCGGGAGGTTGGGGCGGGCGTGACGTCGGTCAAGGCCGGCGATCACGTGATTCCGCTCTACACGCCGGAATGCCGCCAATGCAAAAGCTGCCTGAGCGGCAAGACCAATCTTTGTACTGCCATCCGCGCGACCCAAGGCAAGGGACTGATGCCGGACGGCACCTCGCGCTTCAGCTATCAGGGCAAGCCGATCTACCACTATATGGGCTGCTCGACCTTTTCGAACTTTACCGTGCTGCCGGAGATCGCGGTGGCAAAGATCCGCGAGGACGCGCCCTTCGACAAGAGCTGCTACATCGGTTGCGGCGTGACTACGGGCGTTGGCGCCGTGGTCAATACCGCCAAGGTGACACCGGGCGCCAACGTCGTCGTATTCGGTCTCGGTGGCATCGGGCTCAACGTCATCCAGGGCGCGAAGATGGTAGGCGCCGACAAGATCGTCGGCGTTGACATTAACGATTCCAAGGAAGATTGGGGCCGCCGTTTCGGCATGACGCATTTCGTCAACCCGACCAAGGTGAGCGACATCGTCCAGCATCTGGTCGGTCTCACCGATGGCGGTGCCGATTACACCTTCGACTGCACCGGCAATACCACCGTCATGCGGCAGGCTCTCGAAGCGTGCCATCGCGGTTGGGGCGTCTCGGTCGTTATCGGGGTCGCGGAGTCCGGCAAGGAAATCGCCACCCGGCCGTTCCAGCTTGTGACCGGTCGTGTCTGGAAGGGAACGGCATTTGGCGGCGCGCGCGGCCGCACGGATGTGCCGAAAATCGTCGACTGGTACATGAACGGAAAGATCGAGATCGATCCGATGATCACGCATGTCCTCAAGCTGGAGGAGATCAACCAGGGATTCTGATCTCATGCATCAGGGCAAGTCGATCCGCTCGGTTGTCGTGTTCTGACGGGAGAACTTCAAACACA
Source organism: Bradyrhizobium sp. RDT10 (assembly GCA_044772375.2). GTDB lineage: Bacteria > Pseudomonadota > Alphaproteobacteria > Rhizobiales > Xanthobacteraceae > Bradyrhizobium. Next base: position 3,953,922 of record CP187939.1, on the reverse strand, counting down.
AGGAGGATAAGCCCATGACTGTTCATATTCACCCAGCGATTGATAGCGGCGTAAAGAAGGGGACCGGCAACTTTGCCGGCGGCACCCTGGTGTGCAAATGCAAAGACAAGCCGGTCAAGGTCGCAATCACGGGCGATGTGGCCCACAACCACGCCTGTGGCTGCACCAAATGCTGGAAGCCCGAAGGGGCGACCTTCTCCGTCGTCGCCGTCGTGCCGCGCGATAATGTGAAAGTGCTCGAGAATGGCGACAAGCTGCAGATTGTCGACACCTCAGCAGCGATCCAGCGCCATGCCTGCAAGGCCTGCGGCACGCATATGTACGGCCGGATCGAAAACACCGGGCACCCATTCTACGGCCTCGACTTCATCCATCCCGAACTGTTCCAGGAAGGTGGATGGGCGGCTCCTGGGTTTGCTGCGTTCGTGTCGTCGGTGCTGGAGTCCGGCGTCCAACCGGGCGAGATGGATGGAATCAGGGCGAGGCTGAAAGAACTCGGGCTCGAGCCTTATGATTGCCTGTCGCCGCCTTTGATGGATGCGATCTCGAGCCATGTGGCAAAGTCCAAGGCCAAAGCTGCTTGAACAAGGCGGCTTGAAACGGGTGCCGGCCTGATCCTGCGCAACTCCGAACTCGCGCTGATGGCGATTGCCATCAGCGAAGCCGGACGCCGAAGCGCCACCAGGTCGTGCAATTCCTTCGTTGATGCCGGTGGGTGAAAAGGCCCGCCGGCCAACAAGGTCGTGCGGCCATCCCGGGCGGTGGCTCTCCGGCACGGCCGTCCGGCGCACAATTCCCATATCGAAGCTCTCCCCGAACTTCTTGCTCAATCGCCATGCCGTCCGTGGCAAGATGCGCGCGTGCACAACCGGCTGCACTTGATCGATCGTCTGATTTGCATGCTGCGCTGCGATGGGTTTTGTCGTGGCAGCCGCGATGCTGAAGGCGGATATCTTCGAAGGTGTTGACCCATCGAGCGGTTCCCTTCTATGGACGATGCTGCCCTGACTGCACAGACGTGACCTCACGAGGATTCCCTATGATGCCGATCGCCACAGACGCCGCATTCATTCTACCCGACGATTTTGCCGGCGCCGCGCTGATGGGGCGGATCTGGCGTCCCGATCTTGCCGGCCCGTCCGTGGTCGCGATCCGCCAGGACGGCGTGTTCGACATCACCGTGGATTTCCCCACCGCCAGCCAGCTTGCCGGCGCCGCCGATCCGGCACGGGCGCTGCGCGACGCGCGCGGCGAACGGGTAGGCACGCTGCAGGATCTGTTGAGCAACACGCCGCCCGATACTCGCGATCCGACCAGGCCATGGCTGCTGGCCCCGATTGATCTGCAGGTGATCAAGGCTGCCGGCGTCACGTTCGCCGTATCGATGCTGGAGCGGGTGATCGAGGAGCGGGCGCGCGGCAATCCGGATTCGGCTGAGGCGATCCGGGCGGAGGTGACGCGGATCGTCGGCACCGACCTGTCCCGGCTGAAGCCGGGCTCGGCCGAAGCGCAGCACGTAAAGGACGTGCTGGTTTCCCAGAATGCCTGGAGCCAGTATCTCGAAGTCGGCATCGGACCGGACGCCGAGGTATTTGCCAAGGCTCCGGTCCTGTCGGCGGTGGGCACATGCGTGGATGCTGGCCTGCATCCGAAATCGACCTGGAATAATCCGGAGCCCGAGGTGGTGCTGGTGGTGACGAGCGACGGTCGCATCGTCGGCGCGACGCTTGGCAACGACGTCAATCTGCGTGACTTCGAGGGACGCTCGGCGCTGCTCTTGTCCAAGGCCAAGGACAACAACGCGTCCTGCGCCATCGGGCCGTTCGTGCGGTTCTTCGATGAAAGCTTCACGCTCGACGACGTGCGGAAAATGGAGATCTCGCTGGAGGTGAAGGGACCGGAAGGCTTCGTGCTGCATGGCGCATCTTCCCTGACCCAGATCAGCCGCGATCCGACCGATATCGTCGGGCAGACGATCAACGAGAACCACCAGTATCCCGACGGTTTCGTGTTGTTCCTTGGCACCATGTTCGCGCCGATCCAGGACCGTGCTGCGAAGGGGCAGGGGTTCACCCATGTGGAAGGCGATCTGGTGACGGTCGCAACCCCGAAACTCGGCCGGTTGACCAACCGCATGCGCCACAGCGGCGATTGCGAACCTTGGCAGTTCGGCCTGACCGAGCTCTTCGCGGCGTTGATGCGCCGCAAGGGTGTCGGCCGAAGCGGCAATTAGCCTCCAGCCGCGACAACCGGGAGGCACTTGCGCAATGGCGAAAATCAGGGTCGGTCTGGCTGGCTGCGGCTTTGTGTCCGAGCTGCACATGCATGCCTACAGGCGCGTCTACGGCGTGGATGTCGAAGTCAGGGCCGTTGCGGCGAGAGGCGATCATGTCGTCGAGTTTGCCCGCCGCCACCAGATCCCGACGGCATATCGCAGCTTTCGTGACTTGATCGCCGACGCTGATATCGATGTCATCGACATCTGCACGCCGCCCAATCTGCACGTGTCGATGATCGTCGATGCGATGCAAGCCGGTAAGCATGTGATCTGCGAAAAGCCGTTTGCCGGCTATTTCGGCCAGGACGGCGACAAAGCGCCGATCGGCAAGTATGTGCCGAAGGCGTTGATGTATGAGCGCGTGCTGGAGGAAATGGAAAATACCCGCGCGGTGATCGACAAGACCGGCCGGCTCTTCATGTATGCGGAGGACTGGATCTACGCGCCGGCGGTGACCAAGACCGTCGAGATCCTCAAGGCCACCAAGGACAAGATCCTGTTCATGAAGGGGAGGAGAGCCACTCTGGCTCGCATGCCGCGCACGCCGCACAATGGGCGATGACCGGCGGCGGCTCGCTGATCCGGATGGGATGCCATCCGCTCGCAGCGGTACTCTATCTCAAGCAGGTCGAGGCGAAGGCGCGGGGCGAAGCGATCGGCGTCGCAAGCGTGACGTGTGACGTCGGCAATGTCACGGCGTGCCTGCGTCCGGACGAACGGGCCGTGCTCAAGGCCAATCCCGTCGATGTCGAGGATTGGGGCGTGCTCACGGCAACCTTTTCCGATGGCACCAAGGCCACGGTGTTTTCAGGCGACATGATTCTCGGCGGCGTGCGCAACCTGATCGAAACCTATACCAGCAGCGGCTCGCTGTTCGCCAACATCACACCTAATACGCACATGATGAGCTATCAGACCAGCGAGGAGAAGCTCGCAGGCGTCTACATCACCGAAAAGGTCGATCGGAAGACCGGCTGGCAATATATCTGCCTCGAGGAAGAATGGACGCGCGGCTACGTGCAGGAAATCCAGGACTTCATGGAATGCGTCGCAACCGGCCGGCAGCCGCTCTCGGATCTGGCGCTGGCCTTCGAGACCATCAAGGTCAACTACGCCGGCTATTGGGCCGCCGAAGAAGGCCGCCGCGTCACGCTGTGAGTTGATCTCCTTCGCCCCGCTCTTGCTCCGCTTGCGGGGTGAGGGCTGCTTTCGCGAACACGATTGGTGAGAGACAAACCCTACACGGCGTACACCGACGATTTCGGCAGCGGGAACACCGGATCACGCGTCCGAATATTGGTCGGCCAGACCACCGAGATGTGTTCGCCGGCGTTTTGCATCACCACCGGCGTCGATCGCTCGTTCTGGCCGGCGAGCGGCGTGCCGGGCGGGTAGAACTTCACGCCATAGCCCTGGATGGTACCACCCGGCGGGATGTCCACGTCGAGCGCCGCCTTGCGAACCGCTTCGGGATCGAAACCGCCGTATTTCTCTTTCGCCACCGGCAGCACATTGTTGAGCAGGATCCAGGTCTGGTTGAAGCCCATCGAGCAGTGCGGCGGAATGTCGGTCGCGCCGGTTTTCTCCTTGTAGCGTGCGATCATGATTCTGGTGAGATCGCCGATGCCGGGCGCGAGTTTCGAAGGATCGAGCAACTGCGCCGGGACCGGATCGATATTGCAGAAATTGTCGATATCAGCGCCGAATGTCGCGCGCAACTTGTCGAGCTGACTGTAGCCCGCGCCGGCACCGAACAGCATCTTGAACTTGAGGCCGTTCTCGCGCGCCTGGCGCAGAAACAGGGTGATATCAGGGTTGTAACCCGCGTGCGAAATCACGTCGGCCCTGGCGCGTTTGATCTTGGTCACCAGCACCGAGAGGTCGGGGGCGGAGGCGGAATAACCTTCCTTGAGCACGACCTGCAGGCCGGCCTGCTTCGCATAGGCCTCGTCGGCGACGGCAACGCCGACGCCATAGAGGCCGTCCTCGTGAATCAGCGCGACCTTGACGTCCTTGGGCTCCATGCCGAGCTTGGTCTTGGCGTGCTCGGTGATGAAGCTCGCAAAGGCCTGGCCGTACTGGTCGGAGTGTATCTGCGCGCGGAAGACGTATTGCAGGTTCTTGTCCTTGAACACCGCGGTCGAAACCGCGGTCGTGATCCAGAGGATCTTTTTCTGCTGCTCGACCTTGGCGGCGAGCGGGACCGCGTGCGAACTCGCATAGACGCCGTTGATGATGTCGATCTTCTCCTGGTCGATCAGGCGATTAGCCTCATTGATGGCGACGTCGGGCTTGCTCTGGGAATCGGCGGCGACAGGGGAAACCTTGTACTTGCCGCCGATGCCGCCCTTCTCGTTGACCAGATCGATGGCAATCTGCGCGCCGATCGAGGAGGCGACCGACCCGCCCGCAGCAAAGGGCCCGGTCAGGTCGTAGATCAGGCCGATGCGCACCGTCTCGGCTTGTGCTTGCGCGCGTGTCCAATCGAGGCTGAATGCGGCGGCGGCAGCCGCAGAAGTCTTCAGCAGCGTTCTGCGTGAAGTCGGCATCGTGTCCTCCCACTGATTATTATTATCGCCGGGACCGGTTCTTCCAGTTCTTGGTCAAGTATTTGGAGAATGCGGCGAGAAGTCAACCTGCGCCTGCGCTCTATGGGTCGCTCGTGGCTGCGCAAACGTGTGGTCACGCAGGTGAAGGGCGGCAGGTTCACCAACTAAGTCTGATGGGGAAGGGACGGAGCCGGCCGGCCAGCCGTTGCGTGCCAGCATTCGCATATCGCGCTATCGGCGTCTGTTGCGCGCCGAAGTCCGGGTGATCCTTATCCTGCCATGGGTTCGCGGCAGGAATTGCGCGCCGCGTGCGCTGAGGAACTCCAACATGGCGTGCGCCGGCGGCAGCAGGATCTTGTCCTTTCGGGACAGGGCAAACCATTGCCTGACAATGGGAAGGCCAACCACGTCGAGCGTTACCAGCCGCCGCTCGTCGAGTTCGGTGGCAACCGTGTGCGCCGAAATGAATGCAATTCCGAGACCGGCGATCACAGCCTGCTTGATCGTCTCGTTGCTGTCCATCGCCATGCCGATTTTCGGTCGAATTCGCGCCGTTTCGAACAGCTGCTCCATCAGGCCGCGCGTGCCCGAACCGGGTTCGCGCGTCAGAAATGTTTCGTCGGCAAGGTCGCTCAGCGGGATACGGGATTTGCGCACCAGGCGATGGCTGGTCGGCGCGATAATGACATGGGGATGGTCGCCGATCGGATGAACGTCCATGTCGATGTCGGCCGGCGGGCGGCCCATGATCGCGAAATCGAGATCATAGCCGCGTAGCGCCTCGCCGATCTCCTGCCGGTTTCCGATCGAGAGCGTGACATCGATGTTCGGATGCCGTTTGGAAAATCCAGAGATCATGAACGGCACGAAGTATTTCGCGGTGCTGACGGCGCCGATCGAGATGCGGCCCGCGGTCTTTCCCGCCATCATCTCCAGCGAGGTCTCGCAGTCCGCAATCGCCGCCTCGATGCGCTCGGAGAGTGCGAGCACCTCCCGTCCGGCATCCGTCAACAGCATCCCGTCGCTGGTGCGCTGAATCAGCGGCAGACCCGCAAGCTCCTGCAGATTGCGGATCTGCAGCGTGACGGCAGGCTGCGTGAGATGCAGATGTTTGGCGGCGGCGGTAACCGACCGGTCCCTGTGAACGGCCGCGAGCGCGCGCAACTGGCGAATGGTCAATTCCCGCGGAAATCTGCCTGCCATGGGCTCACCCGGTATAAGAAAAACTTTGCCAAAGCCAAAGATAAGAAAATTTCACTAATTTTACAAATTGGGTTGTTCTTGAGGCGCGGCTTGCCGATCGGCATGACGCGTTGGAGTGGCTCCGCAGAGAGCGCCAATCGGGGACGGCCATGGACACACGCATAACCCTATGCTCGCATCTCGATCATGCGGGGTCGGAGACGCCGACCGGCCCGGCCGTGGCCGCCGTGATCGAGGCGATTGCCACTGCTGCGATCGGCCTTTCCGATCTCATCGCCGACGGACCGTTGGCGGGCATTACCGGACGAACCCGTGGCGTCAATTCCGATGGCGACCATCAGAAGGATATCGACCTCGCTGCCGATGCGATGATGCGCGCAGCGCTACGTGCCACCCCGGTGGCTGCCGTTCTGTCCGAGGAACTGGATCTGCCTGAAGTGCTCAACGCCGAGGCATCTCTCTGCGTCGCCATCGACCCGCTCGATGGATCGGCCAACCTCGAAAACAACATCTCGGTCGGAACCATCTTTTCGATTCGTTCGCGCGGCAACGACATCATCTCCACCTTCTTCGAGCCTGGGACGGCGCAGTGCGCCGCAGGTTTCGTGGTCTACGGCCCTCAAACCACGCTGGTGCTGGCGTTCGACGAACGTGTCGACATCTTCATTCTGGACAGGCGCGCCCGGGAGTTCCTGCTGATCGCCCGTCGGGTGAGGATTGCGTCCGACACGCCTGAATTCGCCATCAATGCGTCGAACCGGCGGCACTGGCACGGGCCGGTGCGGACCTATATCGACGAATGCCTCGCCGGCACCAGCGGCAACGGTTCGGTCGATTTCAACATGCGCTGGATCGGCTCGCTGGTCGCGGAGTCGCTTCGTATTCTCGTCCGCGGCGGCGTGTTCCTTTATCCGGCGGATGCGCGCCCGGGATATCGCGACGGACGTCTCCGCCTGCTTTACGAAGCGCATCCGATGGCGCTCGTGATGGAGTGGGCGGGCGGGGCCGCGACCACCGGCCGCCGTCGCATTCTCGAGCTTTCGGCGAAAACGCCACACCAGCGAGTGCCGTTGATCATGGGATCGATGCGCGGCGTTCGCGACGTTGCCGCCATTCACGAAGGTATCGAACCGATGTTCGACAATAGCGACGCGCCGCTGTTCGCGCGGCGCGGCCTGTTTCGCTGATCGGAAACCAGATGTCACGCAGCTATCCCATCATATCGATTACAGGATCGTCCGGCGCCGGCACGACCTCGGTGAAGAAGACGTTTGAAAACATCTTCCGCCGCGAAAAGGTCGCAGCCGCCTATGTCGAGGGCGACGCCTTCCACCGCTACAACCGCATTGAGATGCGCACAAAAATGGCTGAGGAGGCCGAGCGCGGCAACAAGCATTTCAGCCATTTCAGCCCGGAAACGAACCTGTTCGAGGAGCTGGAGAAATTGTTCCGCGACTACGGCGAAGTCCGGGACCGGAACGACGCGGCACTATGTCCACGATCATGAAGAGGCCAGGCTCTACGGCGCAGATCCGGGCACATTCACCGAATGGACGCCGTTGCCCGAAAAGTCGGATCTATTGTTCTATGAAGGTCTGCATGGCGCTGTCGTGACCGACAAGGTCAATATTGCGCAGCATGCCGATCTCAAGATCGGCGTCGTCCCGGTCATCAATCTGGAGTGGATCCAGAAGCTGCATCGCGACCGCAGCGACCGCGGCTACACCGCCGAGGCGGTAACCGATACCATCCTGCGGCGGATGCCGGACTACATAAATTACATCTGCCCGCAATTCACCGAGACCGACATCAACTTCCAGCGCGTGCCGACGGTCGACACGTCGAACCCGTTCATCGCGCGCTGGATACCGACGCCCGACAGATCGATGGTGGTGATCCGGCTCAAAAATCCGCGCGGTATCGACTTCCCCTACCTGCTGTCGATGATTCCAAACAGTTTCATGTCGCGGGCCAATTCGATCGTGATCCACGGCTCGAAGCTCGATCTCGCGATGCAGCTGATCCTCACCCCGCTGATCCTGCAACTGATGGAACGCAAGAGGCGCATGCTATGACCGATACTGCTCTGTCCCGTATCGCCACCCAGCCGGTTGTCTCGCACGCTGAAATGGCGAATGCGATCCGCTTTCTGGCCATCGATGCCGTCGAAAATGCGAAGTCGGGCCATCCCGGCATGCCAATGGGTATGGCCGATGTCGCCACGGTGCTGTTTTCGCGCTTCCTCAAATTCGACGCCTCCGATCCGGCGTGGCCGGATCGCGACCGGTTCGTATTGTCGGCCGGTCACGGCTCGATGCTGCTGTATGCGCTGCTGCATCTGACCGGTTACGCGGGCGTAACGACGGACGAGCTGAAGGCGTTCAGGCAGTGGGGATCGAAGACCCTGGCCATCCGGAGTACGGGCATACGCCCGGCGTGGAGACGACCACGGGGCCGCTGGGGCAGGGATCGCTACCGCGGTCGGGATGGCGCTGGCAGAACGCCTGATGAATGCGCGCTTCGGCGACGATCTTGTCGATCACTACACCTATGTGATCGCCGGCGACGGCTGCCTGATGGAGGGCATCAGCCAGGAAGCGATTTCGCTGGCGGGACACCTGAAGCTCGGCCGGTTGATCGTGCTGTATGACGACAACGAAATCTCGATCGACGGATCGACTTCGCTGTCATGCTCGGATGACCAACTCGCGCGCTTCAAGGCGTCGGGCTGGTCGGCGACCAGAATCGATGGCCACGATCCCGAGGCGATTGCCGCGGCGATCCGGCACGCCCGGCATGACCGCCGGCCATCCCTGATTGCCTGCCGCACGGTGATCGGTTTCGGCGCACCCAACCGTCAGGGCACGGAAAAGGCGCATGGCGCTCCGCTCGGTGCGGAGGAAGTCGAGAAGACGCGCAACGCATTGGACTGGCCGCACGCGCCATTTCAGGTCCCGGGGGCCGTAACCGATGCCTGGCGCGAAATAGGCGCACAAGGTCATGCGGTACGGCGGGCGTGGATCGAGCGCAGCAGACGCCTCAGTTCGACGGGACGGTCGCCGTTTCATGACGCGCTGAATCGAAAGCTGCCCTGTGGATACGCCGACGCGATGGCGCAGATACGCACCCGGTTCGGTAACGAACGGCCGAAAATCGCGACCCGGCAGGCGTCGCAATTGGTGATCGACGTCATCGCGGAAGCGCTGCCCAATCTCCTGGGCGGTTCGGCCGACTTGACCCATTCAGAATCTGACGCGCGCGAAGACGCAGCAGCCGGTGCGGCACGATGCCCTCGATGGCAGCTATATCCATTACGGCGTCCGCGAGCATGCCATGGCGGCTGCGATGAACGGTATCGCACTGCATGGCGGCTTCATCCCATACGGCGGCACGTTTCTCAGCTTTGCCGATTACAGCCGTCCTGCGATCAGGTTGGCGGCGTTGATGGGAATCCGCGTTATCCATGTGATGACGCATGACTCGATCGGGCTGGGCGAGGACGGTCCGACGCATCAGCCGGTCGAGCATCTGGCGTCGCTGCGGGCGATACCGGATCTGCTGGTATTCCGTCCGGCCGACGCGGTCGAGACGGCGGAGGCATGGGACTGCGCGTTGCGGGCGGACACGAGCCCTTCGGTGCTGTGCTTGTCGCGACAGGCGCTCCCGACGTTTCGCGAAGTTGCCGGCGAAACCAATCTGGTCGCGTTCGGCGCCTACGTCGTCATTGAACCGGAGGCCGGCCGCGACGTCACCCTGATCGCAACGGGCTCCGAACTGTCGATCGCGCTCGAGGCGGCAAGACTGCTCGAGAAGGACAACATCCGCGCCGCGGTCGTCTCGGCGCCGTGCTTCGAGCTGTTCCGCCGGCAATCCGCGAATACCGCACCGCCGTTCTGGGACGCGTTCGAGGGTCGGCGTCGAAGCCGCGATTGAGGGCGACTGGGCGCGCTGGCTTGGCGATGCCGGCGAATTCGTCGGCATGACGGGCTTCGGCGCATCCGCACCGGCAGAAACGCTCTACCGCGAATTCGGCATCACCGCCGATGAGGTCGCAAAGGCCGCGCTGCGCGGCATCGCTCGCTCGCGGATGGCGGTGACCTACGCATGACACCACTACGCCGATCAATGACACGGAGGCTCGGATGGCGCGAATTACCCTGAGACAATTGCTGGATCATGCCGCAGAGCACGCTTACGGCGTGCCGGCATTCAACATCAACAATATGGAGCAGGGGCTCGCGATCATGGATGCGGCGGCAGCCGTCGATGCGCCCGTGATCATCCAGGCCTCGCGGGGCGCGCGCTCCTATGCCAACGATATCATGCTGGCGAAGATGATCGACGCTCTGGAAGAGATGCATCCGCAGATTCCGATCTGCCTGCATCAGGACCACGGCAATGAGGATCGACCTGCGCCACCGCCCTTCAACACGGCTTCACCTCCGTGATGATGGACGGCTCGCTGAAGGCCGATGCCAAGACACCGGCGAGCTACGAATACAATGTCGACATCACCCGCCGCGTGGTCGATATGGCGCACTGGATCGGCGCCTCGGTGGAAGGTGAACTGGGCGTGCTCGGTTCGCTGGAGCATGGCGGCGGCGAGCAGGAAGACGGCCACGGCGTCGAAGGCGAAGTCAGCCACGATCAGCTACTGACAGATCCCGACCAGGCGGTCGATTTCGTTCGCGCCACCAAGGTCGATGCGCTGGCGATTGCGATGGGTACCTCGCACGGTGCGTATAAATTCTCGCGCAAGCCGGACGGCGACATTCTTGCGATGAGGGTGGTAGAGGAAATCCATCGCCGGCTGCCCAATACGCACCTGGTGATGCATGGTTCATCCTCGGTGCCGCAGCCGCTGCAGGATGCGTTCAACCAGTTCGGCGGCGAGATGCCGCAGACCTGGGGTGTGCCGGTCGAGGAAATCGTCCGTGGCATCAAGCACGGCGTTCGCAAGGTCAATATCGACACCGATTGCCGCTTGGCGATGACCGCGGCGTTCCGCAAGGTGGCGACGCAGAACAGAAGCGAATTCGATCCGCGCAAATTCCTGAAACCGGCGATGGATGGCTTGCGCGATCTTTGCCGCGAGCGCTTCGAACAGTTCGGCACCGCAGGCCACGCCTCAGAGATCAAGGTCATTCCGTTGGCCGAGATGGCAAAGCGCTACCGCTCGGGCGCGCTCGATCCACGCATGGGAGGAATGGCCGATGCCGCCGAATGAACTGATGACCGCCTCGACCCCGACCAGTCGCCGCACACCACCTGAGGAGACCACGATGAACATGCACTCGATGACCGTTCGCGGCAAGGATCGCTACAAGTCCGGCGTCCTCGAATACAAGAAGATGGGCTACTGGGAGCCAGACTACCAGCCAAAGGACACCGACATCATCGCGCTGTTCCGGGTGACGCCGCAGGATGGCGTCGATCCGGTCGAAGCCTCCGCAGCGGTGGCGGGCAGATCCTCGACCGCGACATGGACGGTGGTCTGGACCGACCGGCTGACGGCGGCAGAAAAATACCGCGCGAAATGCTTCCGCGTCGATCCCGTGCCGAACTCGCCGGGGCAGTATTTCGCTTACATCGCCTATGACCTCGACCTGTTCGAGCCCGGATCGATCGCCAACCTCTCGGCCTCGATCATCGGCAACGTGTTCGGTTTCAAGCCGCTGAAGGCGTTACGGCTCGAGGACATGCGGTTGCCCGTAGCTTATGTGAAGACCTTCCAGGGCCCGGCGACCGGCATCGTGGTCGAGCGCGAGCGGATGGACAAGTTCGGCCGCCCGCTGTTGGGGGCCACCGTGAAGCCGAAGCTCGGCCTGTCAGGCCGCAACTATGGACGCGTGGTCTATGAGGCGCTGAAGGGCGGGCTCGACTTCACGAAGGATGACGAGAACATCAACTCACAGCCGTTCATGCACTGGCGGGAGCGGTTCCTCTATTGCATGGAGGCCGTCAACAAGGCGCAGGCTGCGTCCGGCGAGATCAAGGGCACCTATCTCAACGTCACCGCCGGCACCATGGAGGACATGTACGAGCGCGCCGAATTCGCCAAAGAACTCGGTTCGGTCATCATTATGATCGATCTCGTGATCGGCTACACCGCGATCCAGTCGATGGCCAAATGGGCGCGGCGCAACGACATGATCCTGCATCTGCATCGGGCAGGGCACTCGACCTATACAAGGCAACGCAGCCACGGTGTCTCGTTCCGCGTCATCGCAAAGTGGATGCGGCTTGCGGGCGTCGACCACATCCACGCCGGCACGGTGGTTGGTAAGCTCGAGGGCGATCCGGCGACCACGCGCGGCTATTACGACATCTGCCGCGAGGATTACAATCCGGCGCGGCTGGAGCATGGCGTGTTCTTCGACCAGCAATGGGCGAGCCTCAACAAGCTGATGCCGGTGGCTTCGGGCGGCATTCATGCCGGCCAGATGCACCAACTGCTCGATCATCTCGGCGAAGATGTGATCCTGCAGTTCGGCGGCGGTACCATCGGCCATCCCATGGGCATTCAGGCCGGTGCCACCGCCAACCGCGTGGCGCTGGAAGCAATGATCCTCGCCCGCAATGAAGGCCGCGACTATCTGCACGAGGGCCCTGAGATTCTGGCCAAGGCGGCAGAGACCTGCACGCCGTTGAAGTCGGCGCTCGAGGTCTGGAAGGACGTCACCTTCAACTATGAATCGACGGACATGCCGGACTACGTCCCAACGCCCTCTGTCGCGATGTAAGGAGTGGAAATCATGCGCATTACCCAAGGCTGCTTCTCGTTCCTGCCCGATCTCACCGACGAGCAGATCTCCCGCCAGGTCCAGTACTGCCTGGAGCAGGGCTGGGCGGTGAACATCGAATTCACCGACGATCCGCATCCCCGCAACAATTTCTGGGAGATGTGGGGATTGCCGATGTTCGATCTTCGCGACGCGGCCGGCGTGATGATGGAGCTGAATGAATGCCGCAAGGTGTATGGCGAGCGCTACATCCGCCTGTCGGCGTTCGATTCCAGTCACGGCTGGGAATCGGTGCGACTGTCCTTCATCGTCAACCGGCCGAAGGACGAGCCCGGCTTCCGCCTCGATCGGCATGAAATGGCCGGCCGCAACATTCGCTACACCACCACTTCATACGCCGCCGATCGTCCGGAGGGCCGGCGCTACGGTTAGGCACGCGTTCGGTCCGGCAGACGAGTTCTCCCTGAACGTGCCTGCGTCTTCCGGATGCACTGCTCCGTCGCTGCGGAAGCGGCGACGGAGGCTTTTCGAAACGACACGTGCGGCGCATTGAGGTTAGCAGATGGACGTGGATACCACCCCAATGACTGATGCGGTTAACTTGCGCGATGAACTCGAAGCCGTCGGCATCGAGGAGATCCTCTCGCAGCTCGACCGCGAGCTGATCGGGCTGAAGCCGGTAAAGACGCGCATCCGCGAGATTGCGTCGCTGCTTCTGATTGAACGCATCCGCAAGCGCATGGGACTGGCGTCGGAAGTGCCGACGCTGCACATGTCGTTTACAGGAAATCCCGGCACCGGAAAGACGACGGTGGCGCTGCGGATCGCCAGCATCCTGCACAGGCTTGGCTTCGTGCGCCGCGGCCAGGTGGTGTCGGTGACGCGCGACGAACTGGTCGGGCAATATATCGGCCACACCGCGCCGAAGACCAAGGAGATCCTGAAGAAGGCGATGGGCGGCGTGCTGTTCATCGACGAGGCCTATTATCTGCACCGGCCGGACAATGAACGCGATTACGGCCAGGAGGCGATCGAGATCCTGCTGCAGGTGATGGAATCGCAGCGCGAGGATCTGGTCGTGATCCTCGCCGGCTACGGCGACCGCATGGACAAGTTTTTCGCCAGCAATCCCGGCTTCCGTTCGCGTATCGCGCACCACATCGACTTTCCGGATTATGCAGACGATGAATTGCTCAATATCGCAGAGCTGATGCTGCGCGACATGAACTATAGCTTCACGCCGGATGCGCGTGCAGAATTCGTTCGCTACATCGCATTGCGCAAGAACCAGCCGCTGTTTTCCAACGCGCGCTCGATCCGCAACGCGCTGGATCGTCTGCGGCTGCGCCAGGCCAACCGACTCGTCGCCGATCTCGATCATGTCCTGACAGCGGACGATATCAGGTCGATCGAGGCCTCCGACGTGCTGGCGAGCCGCGTGTTCGGGAAGGGCGGAAAATCCGCCGAAGCGAGTTAGCGCCTGCTTTCTCTGGGTGCCGGAATAGACGATCGGCGGAGCTAACGCTGTAGCGCCGTTTCAGGGATCGCCCTGCGAACCACTTCGCGCATCGCAAAGCTCGAATGGATGCGTGCGACACCGGGCATCCGCGACAGATGCTGCTTGTGGATCCGCTCGAAGTCCGCGATGTCGCGCGCGATCACCTGCAGATGATAATCATCGCTGCCAGACATCAGGTGGCAGGACACCACGTCGGGACAGCGGGCGATCGCTGCTTCGAACGCGGCGAGATATTCCTCGCTCTGTTTTTCCAGCGTGATGGTGACGACAACCGTCGTGACGAGCCCGAGCGCCGTCGGTTCGAGATCGGCCCGATAGCCGCGAATGATGCCGGTTTCCTCGAGCTGACGAATGCGACGCGCGCAGGCGGTCGGCGACAGCCCGACCTTTTCGGCGAGCTCGATCTGGCTCGCCCTTGCATCGGAGAGCAACTCTGTCAGAATCCGAAGGTCAATGCGATCGAGCTCGATCACGCCATTATTCTCTAGTATTTACTACTCAGGCGCATAATATCTGCGTAAATAGCTCCCAGCAAGCCGTAATTCGCAGAAAAGCATTGCTCGTTCAAGAGTAGTTTCTTGGGATCGGACAGCAGTCTCCAATGCAGGAGCAAGACCATGCGCATCGGTGTGCCCAGGAAATCAAGGTCGAGGAATATCGCGTTGGTCTGACGCCGGCGTCGGTGCGGGAATATGTGGCGCATGGACACGACGTGATCGTCGAGCAAGGCGCCGGGCTCGGCATTGGCGCCAGCGATGATATCTACCGTTCGGCCGGCGCAGCGGTCGTGGACACGGCGGCGGAAATCTTCGCGACCGCCGACATGGTGGTCAAGGTCAAGGAGCCGCAGCCGGCGGAATGGCGCCAGCTTCGCGAGAACCAGATCCTCTTCACCTATCTGCATCTTGCACCCGACACCGCGCAGACCAAGGGGCTTCTCGCATCCGGCTGCACCGCGATTGCCTACGAGACGGTGACGGACGCCCAAGGCGGGCTCCCGCTGCTGGCGCCGATGAGCGAGGTGGCGGGACGGCTGGCGATCGAGGCGGCGGGCGCCGCGTTGCGAAAATCGGCTGATGGCATGGGCAAGCTGATCGGCGGCGTGCCCGGCGTCGCTCCGAGCAGGATCGCCGTGATCGGCGGCGGCGTGGTCGGCACGCATGCCGCCAGGATGGCGGCGGGTCTTGGCGCTGATATCGTCATCCTTGACCGCTCTCTGCCGCGGCTTCGTGCCCTTGATGAAATGTTCCTCGGTCGCGTTCGCACGCGCTACGCGACGCTGGAGGCGATCGAGGAGGAGGTGACCGGTGCGGACGTCGTCATTGGCGCGGTGCTGGTGCCGGGCGCCAGTGCGCCGAAACTCGTCTCTCGCGCGCATCTTGCCCGCATGAAGCGCCGCGCCGTGCTGGTCGATGTGGCGATCGACCAGGGGGCTGCTTCGAGACGTCGCGGCCGACGACCCATCAGGCGCCGACCTATCTCGTCGACGAGATCGTGCATTATTGCGTCGCCAACATGCCCGGCGCCGTACCGGTGACGTCGAGCCATGCGCTCAACAATGCCACGCTGCCGCTCGGCCTTGCGCTGGCTACGAAGGGCATCCGCGCGCTGATCGAAGATCCGCATCTGCGCGCCGGCCTCAATGTGCATCGCGGGCAGATCACCAACCGCGCGGTCGCCGAAAGCCAGAATTTGCCCGCGGCGCCGCCCGAGACAATTCTGGCGGCGTGAAGCCCGCCGGCTGATGATCCGCAAGAGCATGCGATGAATGCGCTTGCGCAGCCGGTCAATCGGCGCCTCACTACATTCCAGAACAGCGGCACCGGCGGCCTTGAGCAGCCCGCGCAGTTGCTTTTGATGAACGTTCTCTTTGCGCCCGCCCGGTATTGACCAGAGGTAAGAAAAAGGCGGCGAACGAATGTTCGCCGCCCTTTTATTGTTCCTGGCTGCCCGGGCCGGAACTACTGCCCTTGGTCTCGACCTTCCGCTTTTCATCTTCGTTCATTTGCTTGATCATCGGATCGCGACTGGCTTCGCCGGTGGTCTGCGTCGTCGTGGCCGGCGGGCTTTCGTTTGGCATGGAGGTTTGCCCCGGCGGTGTCGTTGCCGGCCGCGTTGCGGTCGCGTCCGGCGGCGTCGTCGTTTGAGCGGTCGCCGCCTGAGCAGTCAGCATGAGTGCGCTCGACAGCAGCGACACCGCGAGCGCAGTTGAGCTAGGTTTCATCGATCTGAACTCCTCTCAGATCAAGGAAAACGGCCCGTTTGGTCTAACGTTCCCCTTACGCCTCCAATTGCTTGCCGATCGGCAGGGCGCGGATGCGCTTGCCGGTCGCGGCGAAGATCGCGTTGATCAGCGCCGGCGCAACGAGCGGCACGCCCGGCTCACCTACGCCGCTGGGCGGGGTGTCGGGTCCGGGAGGCACGATATAGACGTTGGTCACGGCAGGGGCTTCGTCGATCCGGAGCACCGGGAAATCGTCGAAATTGCCCTGTTGTACTTTGCCGTCCTTGAAAGTGATCTCGCCAGTTTTGGCGAAGCTCATGCCCATGATCACAGCGCCTTCCATCTGCGCCTGGATCCGCTCCGGATTGATGTAGGTTCCGCAATCGATCGCGGTATCCACGCGGGGCACGGTGAGCTTGCCCTTTTCGTCGACGGCTACCTCGACAATGGTCGAGATATAGCTGACGAAGCTGCGGTGCACCGCAATGCCGAGCCCGTGGCCTTTGGGCACGGACCGTCCCCAGCCGCCCTTATCCGCGACCAGCTCGACCACCTTGCGAAGACGCGCGGTATCGATCGGATAACTGTCATAGGGCTCGCCGTAGTTCCAGAGGTCCTTCACCGAATCGAGCTTGACGATCCGCGGAGAGCCGATCAGCTCCAGCAGCATGTCCTTTTGATCGCGTTTGGTGGCATGGGCGATTTCAGCGACCATGGACTGCACCGCAAACGCGCGGGGAATGTTCGATACCGAGCGGAACCAGCCGATGCGAGTATGCGCGGCCGCTTCCGGATTTTCACACTGGACGTTGGCGATCTCGAAGGGCATGTCGACCAGCCCCATGCCGAGTTCGAACGGCGCCTGATGCAGCGCACCGGCGGCAAATGTCGAGGCGATGCTCGGCGCGACGCTGCGATGCCGCCAGGCGGTCACCTTGCCGCTCTTGTCGAGGCCGGCCTCGATATGTTCAACCGAGACGGTGTGCAGGAAGCCATTCCGAATGTCGTCTTCCCGCGTCCATTGCACCTTGACCGGCGCGCCAAGCTCCTTGGAAAGCAGGGCGGCTTCGATGGCGAAATCGCATTTCGACTTGCGACCGAATCCGCCGCCGAGCAGCGTGACATTGACGGTGACGTTCTCCTGGGGAATGCCAAGCGTTTTGGCGACGTCTTCGCGCGTTCCGCCCGCGCTTTGCACCGGCGCCCAGATCTCGGCCCTGTCGCCCTTGACGTCCGCGACTGCGACCGGCGGCTCCATGGCGACGTGGGCATGATGCGGCAGGTAGTACTCACCCACGATCACCCTGTCGGCGCTCTTCAAGGCGGCGTCCACGTCGCCTTCCTTGCGCACGACCAGGCCGGGCTTGCGCGCTGCTCCTCGAGTTGAGCCCGGTAGGCGAGCGAGTCGTACTTGCCGTTTGGCCCGTCATCCCAGACAATCTTCAACGCGTCACGTCCCTTGATGGCCGCGCCAGTGTTGCGCGCGATTACGGCCACCCCGCCGAGCGGCTGGAATTTTGAGGGCCACGGCCAGCCCTTGACCTCCATAACCTTCTCGACGCCGGAAACCTTCATCGCTTCCGCCCCCTCGAACGACACGACCTTGCCGCCGGTCACCGGCGGCCGGGCAATGACGGCATATTTCATGCCGGGCAGGCGGACATCGGCGCCGTAACGCGCGGTGCCCACCGTAATGTCGCGAAGGTCGACAATGCCGATCGCGCCTTTGCCGAGATAGCGGAAGTCCTTTGGATCTTTCAGCTTCAGGCCTTCGACACTCGGCACCGACCCCTTGGCGGCATCGGCCGCCAAGTCTCCGAAGCCAATGCGGCGACCGCTTGCACTATGGACGACCTCGTGATTGACGGCCTTCACCTCGGTTGCCGGCACGCCCCAGCGTTTCGCCGCGGCTGTTTCGAGCATTGTGCGGGCCGAGGCGCCGATCTGGCGCATTGGCATCAGGTAATGCCGCGTGCTGCGCGATCCATCGGTATCCTGGTTGCCGAACTTGACCTCGTCGCCGGGCGCCTGCTGGACGCGAACGCGCGACCAGTCGGCTTCCATCTCTTCGGCGACGATCATCGGCAGGCTGGTGCGGACACCGGTTCCCATCTCGGCGCGATGCGCGAGGATCGTTACTGTTCCATCGGATGCAACAGAAACGAAGACGCGCGGATCCACCACGACACCGTGCGGCATCTTGTCCGCGCCGGTCTGGTACGCGGCAAAGCCTGGGCGTGACATCACAGGCGCGGCGAGCACAAAGCCGCCGGCCAACCCGAGGCCCTTGAGGATACTGCGACGTGAGACGTTGTCGATCTTGATATGGCGTTCAAAACCACGGAGCTTTTTGGGATTGGTGAGGACATTCATGATCACACCCCCGTCGATGCGAGACGCACGGCGTTTTCGATGCGCTGGTAAGTTCCGCAACGGCAGATATTGCCCGCCATCGCTTCGCGAACCTGATCGTGGTTGGGTCTTGGATTTTCGATGAGGAGTGCGGCGGCCTGCATGATCTGGCCGGCCTGGCAAAAGCCGCATTGCGGAACGTTAAGCTGACGCCAAGCCTTCTGGACGGCGTGGTCGCCGGTCGGATGAAGGCCTTCGATTGTCGTGACCTCGCGGCCGACCACGTCGGAAACCGAGGTGATGCAGGCGCGGATGGCCTGCTTGTCGACGATAACGGTGCATGCACCGCAAAGCGCCTGGCCGCAGCCGTATTTCGTGCCTGTCAAGCCGGCTTCATCACGGAGAAACCAGAGTAGTGGAAGATCCGGGTCGCCGTCCCAGCTCTGTTCCTGACCATTAATCTTTAATTTGATCATGATGTGCCTCACTCATTATAAGCCGTTGATGTCTGTGCCACGTGAACGAGAGCATGTTTCCTAACCGCCCAACGCCGTCGCTATGAGATTCTTTGCATCATGCGAGGGCGGACCTCGCTGAGATACCGCAGACTACCATAGGACTTTGGTGAATTTCTGTGTCGCGGGCCCATCCTTCTGTTTTGATTTTTGCTTTGTTCACTAGATCCCCTTAGGGCACGGACGTTCCAGGAAGCTACCAGAAACGGCGCGCGATCGACTTCACAACGTGTTGTCTCTGCATTTGTATTTGACGAAAGCTGGGCCCTGCTCTCGAGGCTTGCTTTTGGTCAGTGGCCCTTACGCTTGGTCTAGACGAGACGAAATTTTCGTAAAGCTGGACTGCTGTCGCCGAGGTCGACGCGCCGGAATTTGGAGTTCGCTCGTCCGATGTAGCGCTGTGTCCACTATCCGCACAAAGCCGACACGACCGATGCTGATCATTTCGAAGGTTTGGCAATGCGCGGCTAATCCGCAGTCTGGGTCGGGCTTCGCCATAACGCGCCGCACAACCTTGAGATGTCTGAGCTGTTCTGAGAAACGCGCACGATGTCGTCTTCTGTAGTTGCAATCGGATGAAGCGCGACTATCGTCGAGGACGCGAGCGCTGACCGACGAACATGAGCGGAAGGCGCGTCGGAACAAGAACTCAGGACAAAGATTGTCCGTCGACTTCTTTGGCCGAATTCGAACGCCCACTCTACGCCATGTCTGAATCCGATCGCAGCGCTACAACATCGGTCGAATGCGTCAGCCCGGAACTCGCGACGCCGATGTTGTCATGTTCGGATCCGACGCGGCGCGTGCTCATCCTGACGGCTCTCGTCACCGGGGCTTGCCTGGCGGCGTCATCCAAGTCCTCCGCTGCCGAGGAGGACCGACCTGGCAGCGACCTGCGACCGCAAAAAGCCGACGTCCTGGTCTTCGCCGAGGGGATCATGCGGACGAGGTGATCAAGCCGCAGGATCTAAAGCCCGGCGGACCGTTCGTGCGCGCCTGGCCAAAGGATCCCAAGACATCGGTGATCCGCAAGGGCTCGCGGTTGAATGAGGTGGTGGTCATAAAGCTTGATCCAGCCGAACTTGATGACGACACGCGCGCGCGGTCGGCTGATGGCATCGTTGCCTATTCGATAATTTGTTCCCACGCCGGGTGTCCCATCACGGCCTGGGGGAAGGCAGCGCAGGGCGACAACGACGTCCTTAAGTGCGTTTGCCATAATTCCGAATTCGACCCCCGGCATAGCGCGCAAGTCGTGTTCGGACCGGCGCCGCGGCGCCTTGCGGCACTTCCCTGGCGGCGGCCGACGGTTCGCTCACTGTCGCTGGAACATTCACTGGAAAGGTAGGAGTACAGCAAGGAGGGTGACGGCCGCCCGCATCAGATGCCGCACAACTATTAAAAAGATGAAGAAAGCATACAGGGAGGTAGCGTCTATGACCATGAAGCAATGGCTATTGTCGAGCTTTGTCGCGTCCACGTGCCTGTTTCCAATCGCTGCCGTAGCCGGCCCGATTGAGAAATACACCCCGGTGACAGCCGACCGCCTGAAGAACCCGGAACCCGGCAACTGGATGCTCTATCGCCGAACCTATGACGGCCAGGGATACAGCCCGCTCGACCAGATCAATACTTCGAACGTGAAAGACCTGGTCCCGGTGTGGACCTTCTCGACCGGCGTGATTGAAGGGCACGAGGCTCCGCCGATCGTAAACAATGGTGTGATGTTCGTCGCGACCCCACAGGGCCAGGTGATCGCCCTCAACGCCAAGACAGGCGATGAGTACTGGCGTTACAAACGCCAGCTTCCCGACGATCTCTTCCAATTGCACCCGACCAACCGCGGGGTGGGCTTGTGGCAAGACAGGCTGTACCTGGCTACAACGGATGACCATGTGGTCGCGCTTGATGCCAAAACGGGCAAAGTCCTGTGGGATACCAAAGTCCAGGACTACAAGAAGGGTCAGTACCTGACCCTGATGCCGCTGATAGTCGATGGAAAAGTTATCGTCGGTGCCGCCGGCGGTGAATTCGGCGTGCGGGGCTATGTCGTCGCGTATGACGCCAATAACGGCAAGGAATTGTGGCGGACCTTCACCATTCCCGGCCCAGGCGAGCCCGGCCATGATACCTGGAGCGGCGACGACTGGAAAACGGGTGGCGGTTCTGCGTGGATGACGGGCAACTACGATCCCGACACCAGGACCATTTACTGGGGCACCGGCAACGCCGCACCTTGGCCGGGAGATACTCACCCCGGCGACAATCTCTACACAACCTCGGTGCTAGCGCTCGACCCGGATAGCGGCAAGATCAAAACCTATTTCCAGTACCATCAGAACGATTCCTGGGATTGGGACGAGGTGGATGCGCCAATGCTGATCGACCTGCACAGGGATGGTCGCATCTTCAAGAGCCTCATCCATCCGGGACGCAACGCGATCTTCTGGATACTCGAGCGCAAGCCGGACAGCATCAAGTATGTAGCCGGCTGGCCTTATGTCTATACCGACGTCTGGAAGGGCATTGAACCCGAGACTGGCAAGCCGATTGTCGATCCGGCCCACAAGCCGGTTATAGGCAAGCGGGTTGAGTTCTGTCCGTCGTTATGGGGCGGCAAGGATTGGCCGTCGGCGGCCTATAGTCCGAAAACTCGCCTTGTCTACATTCCCGCCAACGAGAATTTCTGCGGCGGCTTTACCGGCGAGAAGGTGCCGTTGGTTCCCGGTCAGCTTTGGCTCGGGACCAAGCCCGAAGATATCGGTCTGAAGGTTCGCGCCGGGGCTACTCATTTTGGTGAACTGCAGGCGTGGGATCCGGCCACGGGAAAGAAGGTCTGGTCGCATCTTTTCCCCAGATCGCACCTGTTTGGTTCGGTGACGGCCACCGCTGGCGACCTCATTTTCGTCGGAGGTACCAACGACCGGATGTTCCGCGCCTTTCATGCCAAGACAGGCGAACTGCTTTGGGAGCAGAAGACCAATTCCGGCATCATGGGCATGCCGGTTGCGTACGAAGTGGACGGGACGCAGTACATCGCCATCCAGTCCGGATGGGGCGTAGACGCCCAGCGCATCCAAGACGCGCTGACGACCAACAACATCGGTATCGAGAACAACGTGCCGCAGGGCGGCGTCGTCTGGGTGTTCGCCGTCAAGAAGTGACTGCGAGAAGGCAGGATCGGCGTCTGGTCGCTGCACAGGCAGTGGCCGGGCGCGCTCCCCGCCGACAATCCTAACGATTTTTCACGCCGGTCTGTCGCCCCGCTTCGCCTGCAGTGAGGCTAGGCCCTCGCATTGACGAGCAGCGGATCGGCGGAAATCACGAGCTTCAGCGTCCGCAGCGAAAAGGTCGATCGCGTGTGCCGGATGCCTTGAATTCGGTAGAGCTTCTCCCGAAGAAATCGCTCGTAGCGGAGCGCTGCCGGAACAGCCGGGACCAGCTCACTGATCCCGTGCCGCGGCGCTCGCTAATCTACTTCGTGCCGTAGGCGCGGTCGCCGGCGTCGCCGAGACCCGGCACGATGTAGGCGTTGCCGTCCAGCCCCTGGTCGATCGCCGCGAGCCAGATCGGAACATCCGGGTGAATGCCGCGGATGCGCTCAACGCCTTCCGGCGCGCCGATCAGGCAGACCAGTCGAATGTCGTTGGCGCCACGCTCCTTCAGCCGGTCGATCGCGGCGACGGCGGAGTTCGCCGTTGCCAGCACCGGCGAGATCACGATCACCAGCCGCTCGTGCAGGTCGCTCGGCGCCTTGAAGAAATATTCCACCGCAGTGAAGGTTTCCGGTTCGCGGTACAGGCCGATATGCGCGATCCGTGCGGTCGGCACCAGATCGAGCATACCTTCCGCGAAGGTCACGCCGGCACGCAGCACCGGCGCGAACACCAGCTTCTTGCCCGCGATCTGCGGCGACTTCATATGCGCAAGCGGCGTTTCGATTTCGATATCGGCCAGCGGCAGATCGCGGGTGACCTCGTAACAGAGCAGCATCCCGATCTCCTTGAGGAGTTCGCGGAACGACTTGGTTGAAATGTCTTTCTTCCGCAGCAGCGTCAGCTTGTGCTGCACCAGCGGGTGACTAACGATTGTAACGCCGTCCATGTCTGTGACCTCGGATCTAGAAAACCGTGCCGTCGCTGACGACTTTCACCGGAGGCGACGCGTCGGCGCGGCGTTCGCGCGCCAGCCGCCGGCCCGCGGCCCACGTGCCGCCCTCGAGGATTTTCGCCAGTGGCATTGATGTGGCATCGCGCCCAAGCCGTTGCCGCAAACCATCAGCAATGCGGTCGAGCAGCGCCACCGTCAGCGCGCGCCATTCCACGACAAGCTGTGACGATACCTCGTGTTCTTGCTGGGCTGCTTCTGCATCGCGAAACGCGAGCACGCCGGTATCGACGAACAGCCCGCCATTGCGATATTCCGCAAGGCCGGTCAGACCGTCGATATCGGTCACGCCGATGCCGGATGTCTGCAGCGGTTCGATGAGAGAATAGGCCAGCCATTGCGAGAGCTTGTGCAGCGGTACCAGGCCGCTGGTTGCATCCGCGGTCGTCAACGCCGGATGCCGCCAGCAGTCGCCGAGCGCGATCCCTCCCAGCGTCAGCCGCGATGGCCAGATCGGCCCGAGTTGTTGCAGCAGTTCAGTTAAGATCGTTGGCGCCGGCAGCTTTCCATCGTCCGCCAGCATCGCAAGCCGATCGAACAGGCCGCCGGGCCGCGGCGTGTCGCGGCTGCCGAATATATCCGGCTTCGAGGCCACCAGCCGGCCCAGGCGACGCAACAGGTCGGCGCGACCGTCCAACCCGACCAGCGGATTGGCATCCGTGACCTGCATGCCGCGCTCGAGGTCGGCCACCGTGAAATTCGCGAGCACGTCGGCATCGACGCGCAACGGTTCAAGCGGCGCAGCCGAGAATGCGCCGCCCGCGAACATCGCAAGGCTGGCCAGCCCCAGTCCTTCCGAACGGCCGACGGCTGATCCGGTTTTTGGATCGTGGTAGCGCCACGATGGGCCGGCGCCGGCATCGAGGAAAACGCTGACGATGGCCAGATCGAATTCAGCCCGGGCGCGGGTCGCGCGATCGGTCCAGCCGGTCCGGTCGGCGACAGCGGCCCATCGATCGTCCCCATTCGTGACGAAGTGCCGCCAGCGCGAATGAAACGGCACGTCCAGCGAAGGATAGGCCTTGCGCGTCGTTTCCAGCACCAGATCGACTGCGCCGTCCAAGCGATCGAGGTCGATGCGGAAATTCGGCAGCTTGTCTTCAAGGCCGATCGCGAGCATGCGATGGGCGCGCTCGCGGACCGCCTTCGCGCTCAACAATGTCAAAGCGGCTGACGTCTCCGGATTGGTAATGGACAAGGCCGCCGCCTCTCTCAATATTTTTCAAGCGGACGGCCGACCGAGTTGATCAAGTCCTCCTGCTGTAGCGGTTCGGGCGTGTAGTAACCCGCGGCCTTCTTTGCCGCGATTTCCACATGCGCGTCGGCCGGCACGAGCTCATCGGGAATCGGCACGCGCTCGACGATTTCGATGCCCTGACCGGTCAGCGCATCGTGCTTCATGTCGCTCATGGAAACGAAGCGGTCGATACGCTTGAGGCCGAGCCAGTGCACCACGTCCGGCATGAGCTGCTGGAATCGCGCGTCCTGCACGCCGGCGACGCATTCGGTGCGCTCGAAATACTGGGCCGCGGCATCGCCGCCTTCCTGGCGCTTGCGGGCGTTATAGACGAGAAACTTCGTGACCTCGCCGAGCGCGCGGCCTTCCTTGCGGTTGTAGATGATGATGCCGAGCCCGCCGCTTTGGCCGGCGCGCGCGCATTCCTCTATGCCGTGAATCAAATAAGGACGGCAGGTGCAGATATCAGAACCAAACACGTCGGAGCCGTTGCATTCGTCGTGCACACGGCAGGTTATCCTGGTGGAGTGGTCCGGCAGTTTGGTAACGTCGCCGAACAGATAGGCTGTCGTGCCGCCGATCGGCGGCAGAAAGACATGCAGATCGGGCCGCGTCACCAGTTCCGGAAACATGCCTGCGGTCTGCTCGAACAATTGTCGGCGCAGATTGTTCTCGGTGGTGGCGAAGCGCGCCGCCAGGCCGGGCAGGTACCAGACCGGGTCGATTGCAATCTTGACCACGGAGACGCTGCCATTCTTGTGCACGACCTCGCCATCCTGCTTGAGCCGCCCGGCTTCGATCGCGGCTTGCAGTTCGGGCAGATCGAGACGGGCGCGCGTGATGGCAATACTCGGACGGATGTCGATACCCTCGGCGATTTCGCTCGCGAAGGTTTCCGCGGCAAGATGTCCCCAAGGATCGAGCGAGACAATCCGCTCCGGCTCGGCCCATTGCGGAAACGGCCCGATCGTTTCGGCAGGGTGGGTATTGGTGAGATCCGGACGTCGGATCGGGTCCAGGGCGCCGGATGAGACGGCGAGCGCACGATAGACCGAGTAGGAGCCGCCATGGGTACCGATCACATTGCGGTCCGCCGGGCGTGACACCGTGCCAATCACTGGTCCGCGTTCGCGCGCGCTGGCTGCGCCCCAGGTGATCGGGAATTTGAGCTTGGCACCCGGTGCCGGGTGCGACGTAATGCGAATATGATCAA
Source organism: Bradyrhizobium sp. RDT10 (assembly GCA_044772375.2). Lineage (GTDB taxonomy): Bacteria > Pseudomonadota > Alphaproteobacteria > Rhizobiales > Xanthobacteraceae > Bradyrhizobium. The sequence continues at coordinate 3,927,922 of CP187939.1, read as the reverse complement.
TCCGATTGGAACGAGTCATCGCCACGAACCCTGAAACGGCGACGGCCCGCCTAGATAGACGGGCCTGGTCACCAACAATTAAATCTCAGCAGCGGTTGCGGCTGAGACAGTAGTATAATCTGATTTCGAGCGAGCACAACGGCGATTTGAACGCGGTACCGTTGGGGCTACCTTGGCCGTTAACCCTTTCGGCGCAGGGGGCGGCGCTGCCGGTGGTTGCGCCGCCACGGGTCATCGCCGAAACCGTGGGGTCATTCGTCGTGCGCTTGGCGCACTCGATCAGGCGGGGTCGCGCTGATGGATGAAGCCAAGGCGAGGGGCGCCGATCTGATCGTCTATCCGGAGCTCGCCCTCACCACGTTCTTTCCGAAATCGTTATCCTTGATGCCTTGCCGGCCACCTCAACTGGCAAGATACTCAAGCACAAGTTCGCGGAGGCCTTGCGTGGCGAAGGTGACGAAACCCCTCCGGCGCGGACGGCCGAACGTCGCAGACAACATATCTAACCTGACCGGGAGAACACCCTTGCAGAAGAGAAACGCAACCGTGGCCGTGATCGGCGCCGGAGACTACATCGGCGGCGAGATCGCCAAGAAGTTCGCCTCAGAGGGCTTCACGGTGTTCGCTGGGCGTCGCAACGGCGCCAAGCTTGAGCCGTTGGTCAAGGAAATCGAGAAAGCCGGAGGTGAAATTCACGCGCGCTCCTCGATGCACGCAAGGAAGAGGAGATCATCTCCTTCCTTGGCGATGCGGATAAACACGCGCCGCTCGAGGTCTGCATCTTCAACATCGGAGCCAACGTCAACTTTCCGATTTTGGAGACGACCGAGCGCGTATTCCGCAAGGTCTGGGAAATGGCCTGCTATTCGGGCTTTCTCGCCGGTCGCGAGGCAGCTCGCCTGATGCTTCCCCGCGGCAAAGGCAATATCTTCTTTACCGGTGCGACTGCGAGCCTTCGCGGTGGGGCGGGATATGCGGCTTTCGCCAGCGCGAAGTTCGGCCTGCGGGCCGTTGCACAGGCGACCGCGCGCGAGTTGGGCCCCAGGAATATCCATGTCGCGCATCTCATTATCGACTCCGGTGTCGACACCGAATGGGTGCGGCAGCGGCGAATCGAGGCGCTTGGCCCCAATGCGCTGGATGACCCCGATCTCTTGATGCCGCCATCGTCAGTCGCAGAATCCTATTGGCTGCTCTATCAGCAGCCGCGCAGCGCCTGGACCTTCGAGCTCGAGATTCGCCCGTTCGGCGAAAAGTGGTAGCGGGAGCCGTCTGCGATGGAGCGTAACCTATCCAGTGAGGAGCTGCGTTTCGTGACGAGGTGTGCGCCTTCATCGCGGAGAACGACACATGCCCAGCATGCCGACTGGATTTTCTGCCTGATGCGGATCGATCCTTCGGCCAAGGCTCAGGCGGGTATCTCCTTCCCGTTGATCGACATGCGCCCATGATGGACTGGATGGACTGGGCGAGAAAAGCGAAGTCCGACCAATACTTAAGACGAACTCAATTTAGCCGTGCAGTACCAAATGCTGTACCACGCCGTCGGAAAGCGGCCTTCAGGCTGCGTCCGAGACGCGCATTTCAACACGCAACCCGGCAGCTCCGATCATATTGACCAAAGTATCGAGGCCAAATAACTCGATCTTGCCGCGCATGAGATCAGAGATACGCGGCTGGGTAACACCGAGCAGCTTAGCCGCCTCCGACTGACTTAGCCCTGTTCGGGCGATATGATCCTTCAAAGCCATGATCAACGCTGAACGGAGTTTCATGTTCTCAGCCTGCGCAGGCGTATCCTCAATGGCATCCCACACATTGGCGAAGCGTTTCTTGCTCATTGAGCCAACTCCTTCAATAAATCCTGGTACCGTTGCGCGGCCAGTTTCAAATCCGCTTTGTTTGTTTTCTGCGTCTTTTTCTGGAAACAGTGCAGCACGTAGACGGCGTCTTCGAACTTCGCCACATACAACACTCTGAATGCTCCCGCGGCGTCTCGAATCCGAATTTCGCGTACACCTCGGCCGACCGTATTCATGGGCTTCCAGTCGTCTGGCTCGCGCCCATGCTGGATTTGGTAGAGTTGATGTCCCGCCTCACGCCGAGCCGCTTGTGGAAACGCACGCAAATCGTCGAGTGCGCTGCCTCGGAATTCAACGGGCTTGGAATCCATCATTAAGGCTGACTATACAAAATTTTGTATACGAAGGCAACTCCTTTCTACCGATGGCGCGCGTTGCCGGCCAAGGGCAATTAGCGATCTTTGAGTTAAATCGCTGGTTCGGGATTGGTACTATTCGGGAGACTAAACATTGGCGTACGACGGTCGTCACGATGAAACAACCAGACGCCAGAATTACTGAACTCATGGCCCGGCTTGCTGCGCTGGAGCGCGAGCGTGCGGGTGTCGTAGCCGAGATCAATACTCTGCGATCGATGCAGAAGGAGGGGACGGAGGCTATCAAGGTAGTCCCTTTGGAAAACGCTAGCGATCCCACGAACCGGAATTCGCCGATCGAAAAGAAGATTGGCTTGTTTCGTCGGCTTTTCCGCGGCCGCTCAGATGTCTTCCCCGCCCGTTGGGAGAATCGTACGACGGGACGCAGCGGCTACGCACCTGCTTGTGCGAATGAATGGCAACGTGGTATTTGCGAGAAGCCGAAAGTCAAATGTTCGGCATGTCCAAATCAGGCATTTCTGGCCGTAGATGACGTGTCAATCGAACGTCATCTACGCGGGACCGATGCGAACGGCGTTCCGTTCGTTATGGGCGTCTATCCGATGCTTGCGGACAATACCTGTTCGTTCCTGGCCGCGGATTTCGACGAAGGGGAATGGCGAAGAGATACCTTTGCTTTTAGGGACGCCTGCGAACGTCATGGAATACCTGTCGCGATTGAGCGGTCCAGATCCGGAAACGGTGCGCACGCCTGGATTTTCTTCGATGAGCCGATTCCAGCGGCATCGGCGCGCCGTCTCGGGGCCTTCCTGATTACCGACACGATGGAACGCGTCCCCGATATCGGATTTCGATCGTACGATCGTTTTTTCCAAGCCAGGATTCAGTGCCAGTGGGTGGCTTCGGCAACCTGATTGCCTTGCCGCTTCAGGGGCTCGCCCGAAGGTGCGGCAACAGCGAGTTCATCGACGAGATCTTGTTCACCGTATCCGGATCAGTGGGCCTTCCTTTCAGCGATTAGACCAATGCCGCGCGCGAAGGTTGAACATCTGGTCGAGGAAGCAAGTTCATCTGGAAAAATTCTCGGCGTGCGTCTTCCTCTCGTCGACGAAGACGAAGAACCGTGGCTTACCCCTCCGTCGCGGCGACAGACGCCGCCGGCAATCCGCGAGCCATTGCCAGGTGCTATCACTGTCGTACAGGCGGACCAGATCTACATCCCGCGTCACGCGCTGCCACCATCGTTGATTGCGCGCCTTATTCGTCTGGCTGCGTTCCAAAATCCCGAATTTTACGCCGCACAAGCAATGCGCAGATCGACCCATGATAAGCCTCGGATCATCTCATGCGCTGAATTGACCAGCCATCACGTAGCGCTGCCTCGCGGGTGCTTGGACGCCGTCGTGGATCTGCTTGCCTCAGTCGGAATTGCAGTAACGATCGAAGATTGCCGCGTTTGCGGTGTGGCGACGCCACTTGCCTTCACCGGCGCACTGCGTCCCGATCAGGAAAGCGCGATCGCAGCCCTCTTGCCGCATGATACCGGCGTGCTCGCGGCAACGACGGCGTTCGGCAAGACGATCTTAGCTATCCGGATGATGGCCGAACGCGGACGGAATACGTTGGTCCTGGTTCACCGCCGTCAGCTCATGGATCAATGGATCGAGCGGCTCACAGCGTTCTCAAATATGCCGCGGGACGCAATCGGCATGATCGGCGGCGGCCGTCGCAAACCGAAGGGTCAGATTGACGTCGCCCTGATCCAGAGCCTCGTTCGAAAGGGGAAGTCGATGATATCGTCGGCAATTATGGGCATCTCGTAGTGGATGAATGCCACCATCTATCGGCTGTGAGCTTTGAATTGGTCGCGCGCCGCAGCAAGGCCCGCTACGTCCTGGGCCTGTCAGCAACAGTGACGCGAAAAGACGGACATCACCCGATCATCGTTATGCAATGTGGCCCTATCCGCCATCGCGTAGATGCACGTTCCGAGGCAGCCAAGCGCCCATTCGACCACGTGGTGCGGATCAGGGATACCAGCTTCCAACTCCAAACGACGTTGGACATCTCTTCTCCTTCCATCCACGATGTTTTCAAGGAAATGGTCGCCGATGAAGCGCGCAATGATTTGATATTCGATGATGTCTTGCGTGCGTTAGAAGCGGGCCGTTCACCCGTCGTGATAACCGAGCGTACTGCTCATTTGGAGATCATCGCAAGGCGTCTTGAGCGGTTCGCAAAGCATGTGATCGTATTGCGCGGTGGACAAAGCGAGAAGCAGCGCCGCGCGGCTCGCGGCAATTCCCCACGCCGAGGAACGTGTCATAGTCGCGACTGGACGCTACCTTGGCGAGGGTTTCGATGATTCCCGCCTCGATACCCTTTTTCTTACCATGCCGATTGCTTGGAAAGGCACGCTTGCTCAGTATGCCGGCCGCTTGCATCGTCTCAACGACGCCAAGCGCGAGGTGATCATATATGATTATGCCGACATGAGAGTGCCGGTTCTGGCCCGGATGGCTGCGAAAACGCCGTGCTGGCTATCAGGCGATAGGTTACAAAGTATTGGGTACACGCGATCTGTTTGCCGGTCAGGCGGTCAAACCGAACGAACCCGTATAAGCTACGCGCTAATTGCTGATCGATTAGCCGTCCGCGTCACGGCGGTCCCGTTCCCAATTCAAATTCGGCGAACTGGCGTAGTTGAACGCGGCCAAAGCATCGCTCATCGACGATTTGCCAACCCTGAGTGGGCTCGGTCATTGCCAACGTCGAAAGATGACGCTGGCGTTGACGCCCCCGAAGCCGAAACCATTCGAAATCGCATGCTCTATCGTCATGCGCCTGGCCTCACGGGAGACGAGGTCGACGCCTTCCGCGGCCGCATCGCCATTTTCAAGATTGAGAGTGGGCGGCGCGACCTGATCGCGTAACGCGAGGATCGTGAATATCGCTTCCGCTCCCCGGCTGCGCCGAGCAGATGACCAGTCGCCGATTTGGTGGCGCTCACGGCAATTTTTCCGTGCCGGCCAAACACGGATTTGATCGCTTCAAGTTCGGAGACGTCGCCAACCGGCGTCGAAGTGGAATGGGCGTTGAGATGCTGGATATCGCCGGGCTCAAGGCCGGCCTGCCGCAAGGCGCCTTCCATGGCGCGGCGCGCGCCGTCGCCGTCCTCGGGTCCTGACGTGATGTGGTAGGCATCAGCAGTCGTGCCGTAGCCGGAGATTTCGGTGATCGGTTGGGCGCCCCGGCGCAGTGCGTGGTCCAGCTCTTCGATGACGAGGATACCGGCGCCTTCGCCCATGACGAAGCCGTCGCGGTCGCGGTCGAAAGGCCGGGACGCACGCGCTGGCGTTTCGTTGAAGCCGGTCGAAAGGGCCCGGGCGGCGGCGAAGCCGCCGAGGCTCACGAGATCGATGCAGGCTTCCGAGCCACCGCAAATCGCAACGTCCGCTTCGCCGGTTCGAATGAGGCGTGCGGCATCGCCGATCGCCTGCACGCTCGCGGCGCAAGCGGTGACCGGCGTACCGATGGGGCCCTTGAAGCCGTACCGGATCGAGATATGACCGGCCGCGAGGTTTGCGAGAAAGGACGGCACGGTGAAAGGCGAGAGACGTCGGATCCCGCGCTGATCTGTCGTGCGGACCGCCTCGACGATTGCCGGAAAGCCTCCGATGCCGGATGCGATCACGGTTGCCGTGCGCTCGAGCGCATGCGCGTCGGAAGGAGTCCATGCCGCTTGTGCAATAGCCTCGGCCGTGGCGGCCAGTGCGAACAGGATGAAGCGATCCATCCTCCGCTGATCCTTGGCAGGAACGACCAGATCCGGATCGAAGCCTCCATTCGGATCGTTGGCTTTCGTTGGGACGATTCCGGCGACTCGCGCGGGAAGGGCGGCCGCCCACTCCGGGAGTGCGGCAAGTCCTGAACGAGCCGAGAGCAGTCGGGACCATGCCAACTCACTGCCGCAGCCCAACGGTGATACCAATCCCAATCCGGTAACAACGACGCGACGCATGATGAGATGACTTTCGAGATCGGCTTAGCCAATCCGGTTACGCCGGCAATCCCATCTGCTTGCGAAGGCTCTTGTCGAACATCCGTTCGGGGACGAAACGACGCAGCACGCTCACCTGCCGCGCCATCTTTCCGCAGGTATATCGCCGACGGGGCGATGCGGTAGTTGCGGCTTCCACGACCCTCTCGGCAACAATTTCGGGACTATCGGCTGTCTTCATGACCTCGTGCATAACTGCGCTGGAGCGCGTTCGCGCCGAGACGTATGCGTCCAGGCTCCGATCCGGAAGCACCATGTTTTGTTCGAATGAAGTGCGGGTATACGCCGGCTCGAGCAAGCAAATTCGAATGCCGAAGGTCCGCACCTCATGATCGAGGGACTCCGAATAGCCTTCGAGAGCATGCTTCGTGGATGAGTAGAGGGCGGAGAATGGGGCGGGTATCAAGCCAAGGACCGAACTGATATTGACGATCCGTCCCGCCTTTTGTTGTCGCATGATCGGGAGGACCGCGTTGGTCGTGCGGATCACTCCGAAAAGGTTTACGTCGAACAGCGCCTGGGCTTGGTTCACCGAAGATTCTTCAGCGCCGGCAAGCAGGCCGGTCCCTGCATTGTTCACCAGAACGTCGATCCTGCCCGTCGCACCGAAAACCTTGTCAACGGCCGCCGTGACTGATGCGTCGTCCGTGACATCGCAGGTAACCATCGTAATCCCCTCGAGGGTACCCGCGACGGCGCGCCGGCTGGTGCCGAACACGCGGAATCCAGCCTGGTGCAGCGCTTTTGCGGAGGCTTGCCCGATTCCTGATGAAACCCCGGTCACAATCGCCACTTTACCGTCTCGTTGCATAAAAGGCTCCTCGATGCGATTGCTCAGCTATCAGATTAAGACATAACTATCACATGACGTGTATCATACAATAGGGTTACGCTTGGAGAACCCGCATGAGCGGATACTGAAAGCCGCAGCAAGAAGTTCCGGCGGCAGGGTATCGTATCGCCGCCACGGGAATGACTGGGATGATGGCCGAGGCAGGACTGACGAATGGCGGATTCCACTCGCACTTCCGCTCGAAAAACGATCTGGTTCGGGAACGCGCGCTCGATGAGCAATTGCTTGGTTCAACTTGACAAATGCGCGATGATGAAGCGGTGGCGCTGATCTGCCCGATATGTCAAATGCTTTCGCAGGACTGCCAAAACCATCCATGCCAGCACCACTTGGCTACTTTGCATGGGGTTGTTTTTGATATTTTAGTTGAGCGTGCTGCGGGCCTCCGCCGACCAAAAACAGCTTACACGGGATCTTGCTACAAAAACAAATGAAAACAACATGTTAGACTACAGATTTTCCGTCGCACCCATGATGGACTGGACCGGGACATCCCAAAAAGTGAAGCGCGATCAGCACTTAAGCACGCACGTTGCGGGCCATGCTGTACCAAATGCTGTACCGTCCGACTGACGATTTCTCTTTAGCGAACAAAATTCTGAGTTAGGGGGCGTAGGCGGCGTCGTAGACGTGTCCGGAATCTGAGCGTCGATCTCGCCGTGGGAGGTCGCCTTCAGGTGACCATCCGCGCTTCCGGGCGTCTATCGCTATGGTCCCATGGTCCTGGCCACTCTGAATCCAAGTGTGTCGAACTGAACCTTGCTGTGACGCTTGAATCGGATGGCCGCGCGGACGAGTTCGGTCTCGTTGTGCCAGGATCCTCCTCGAATAACCCGATAGGTTGGATCGCCGCCCTGAAGCCAGGCCGCTCCATTGTCAGGCGCGCCTTCGAAACTATCGTGCCAAATATCCTCGACCCACTCCCAGACATTGCCTTCCATGTCGTACATACCGAAGGGGTTCGGTCGAAACGATCCCACTGGGGCAGTTTGCGGGGCCCAAGCGCTGCCGCATCCGTTGCAATTGGCGTTGCTGATGCCAGTCTCATCTCCCCACGAGCAACGTGTGTTTGCGCCAGCACGCGCTGCATACTCCCATTCGGCCTCCGTAAGGAGCCGATACTCCTTGCCTGTGAGCCGCGAAAGCCAAGCCACATACAGTTTGGCGTCCCCCCAGCTCACATTGATGACGGGCATGTTTCCCCGACCCCATGCGTCCTTGACACGGGGGCACGCAGCAGCTGCCACACAGGCATCCCACTGATCGAACGTTACCTCGTACTTGGAAGCGGCAAAGGCTTTTGCGATGGTCACTTTGTGCTGAGGACCCTCTCCCTTGGTCCGACCGGCCTCGTCTTCAGACGAGCCCATTGTGAATTTGCCTGCGGGGATTACCACCATGAGGGGCAGGCAACCGCGCATTCCCTGAACTCAGAATCGGCGGTATTGGCGATATTTTTCTCCTGCTCGATGGTGAGCACCATCGGCGCAGCCGAGAACCGCTGCACTGCCGTTTCCGCGACAGCTCCGCCTGTTTCGACGAAGCTGCAAGCTCCAAGCCAAAACAGGCCAAGAAGGAGGTGAAGTCTCATCCTGATCCTCGTCATAGCAGGCGATCGCGGCTTTGATCGTAGTCGACACCTACTGATAAGCTGTGCAGCTTGGCTCAGTTCGAGGCTTTTGCGAACACGGCCCGGGCCGCCTGATACACTTCATCCGGCACCTGCTCATCGGCGGACCACGATCTTCAGCGAGTCGACGAATACCCAAAACGAGGCGGCGAACAGGCCGATGTCCTTGAGGAGGAATTGACCCGGCGCGACGGTGATCGCGGGTGCCCCGAGCTCCGGCACGACAACGCCCGGCGTCGAGATCATGAAGCTGAGTGTCGTAACGAAGAGCCCGGCCGAGGAAGACCACCGGCTGCGGAGAAGATCGGACTCGCCAATCTGAGGGCGATCAGCAGCCCGATGCTGATTTCGACGAAGCCAAGGAAGGTCGAGAAGCCGCGCACCGAGAACAGCGCGTAGAACCAGCTCAGCAGCGGGCTGTTCTCCACGAGCGGTACCAGGCCTTGCGCCTCGTAGTCGGTGAATTTCATGCCACCGAACCAGGCGTAGATGATCGCGAGCGAGGCGTAGAGTCCGAACCGGCTGAGTGGTTCGGCGTAGACGAGCACGTGCCTCGCGTGATCGCGCCAACCGGCAGTGGCGACCGGCGCGAGGATCGGCGTTGAGGCCGGGATATTGAAGAGCGACATGGTAGCCTCCGTACTGTTGGACATGTGTTACGCCGCAGCCGCGGTTCGGTATCGCGCCGGCACTGAGCTGAGGGAGAGGTTTGGCATGAGCTTCTGCCGCGCCGCTTCGTAGTCGGCCCAGTCCGCTGTATCTGGAAGCGAGGGGATGGTGATGGCTTCACCCTGATCGAAGCCGGCGAGCGCCGCGTCGACGAGGTCTTCCGACCTCATGACGATGTTGGACGGCAGATTGTCGACGGCGCCACCGGCTGCGTCCCAGAAGTTGGTCGCTGTCGCGCCGGGCAGCACGGTCTGGATACGCACGTTCTTGTCAGCCAGTTCCTTGTGAAGCGACTGGCCCAGGGCGAGCACAAAGGCTTTCGTTCCGCCATAGACGCCGTTGAGGACTTCCGGCGCGATGGCGACCACCGAGGCAATGTTGATGATCGCCCCACCTCCGCGGGTGACGAGCGCGGGAGCCACGGCGTAGGTAAGCCGCATCAGCGCCGTCACGTTGAGATTGACCATGTTTTCCATGGCATCCACATCGGACTGCAACAGCGGCTCAAGGCCGCCAACGCCTGCATTGTTGACCAGCATGGTGATGCCGGGGTCCGTGGCGACGATCGTTTCGATCCGCTTCAGATCTGCCTTGTTGTTCAGGTCCGCGGCAACAGTCTTGACGATACGGCCCGTGGCACCCGCGATCCGCGTCGCCAGCTGGTCGAGCCGGGACTGGTTGCGTGCGACGAGAATGAGGTCGTAGCCCCGGCGAGCCAGCCGGTCGGCATAAACCGCACCGATTCCGGCGGAGGCACCTGTAATGACTGCGACACCTTTGGAGAGACGGACATTGCACTTCTCCTTGTCTTGCGCCACTGGCGCGTGGGGGTGATGAACTTGGGTTGGTCACCGAAATGCGGCGCGAACCTCGTCGATGGTCTGCTTGGGATTTTGTAGGTGAGGGTAGTGCCCGATACCGGGAAGTAGCGTCAGCTCGGCGCCAATTTTATCGGCAAGTTCGATCCCCATTTCCTTCTTGATGTAGAGATCCTTCTCGCCCCACACGACCTTCACCGGGACCGCGAGTCGCTCCAGATTGGATTCAAATTGGTTCTGGTCCCGCGTAAAGTGTGCGTAGTAGTGCGAGAAGGCATCTGCCGTCGTTATTGCGCCGTGACCCCAGCCGCGTGCCATGTCGTACTTGAATTCGCGCGGCACATCGAATTGCGCTTCCTTGGGCAGGCCTCTTCTGAACGCGTTTTCGAGGATATCGTCGCGATTCTTGTTCAGATGTTCGCGGGCCTGAGCCATCGAAGGTCCGGCCTTCAGGCTCTGCAGGCTCTCGTACATATACTGAGGCCTGTCGAAGGGCGCGAAATCGCCGACGATGATCGACGTCGCGATGCCGGGCTTCTCCTGGGCCAGGAGAAGAGCCGGCAGAGCGCCGATGTCGGTTGCGTAGATCGTGAGCTTCGACGTTTCGATGCCCGCCTTGCGGATGTAGTCGTTCAGGACGCGCGCGAAGTCCCTTGGGGCGTACGAGAATCTGTCGACCGTCGGCCGAGACGAAAGACCGAAGCCCGGCCAGTCGAAAGCGTGGACTTCGTAGTCGCTGGCGAGGGTAAGAGCGATATCCTTCCAGGCGTACAGTGTCTCCGGAAATCCATGCAGGAAGAGAACTGTCCCCCTGGGTTTCGCGTTGCGGACCACCATTCTCCGGAGCGTGATGTCCTTGTCGATCTCAAGGAAGCTGACGTCGGCCTTATGCTCTTGTGCGGATAGCGTTTGGGCATGTGCCGGCGCACCGAAAGAGCCGGATGCTGGAGCGGCGAGCGCCGTGGCAGCAGCGATTGCTATCGCGACGCCGCCGTGACATCGGCGACGAATGTTGATTTTCTCCGAGCTATTGCTCATGGCTTGTCTCCCAGATTCGAATGTTACGTACTTCGCAGTTGCGATGCCGCTGCTCGCGTTGTCGAACTGCTCACTCGCTCAGCTTCAGAAGCGGTTTGCCTTTTTCGACGATGTAGGTGGCAAGCTCGACGGCCTTGACAGAGCCGATGTTCTTCACCGCATGCGGAGTTCCGTGCGGAATGAAGAGCACTTCGCCGGCCCTGACGGTCAGCGGCGGCCTGCCGTCGAGCTGATACTCCAGCGCGCCTTCAGTGACGTAGACGAGTTCTTCACCGGGATGCGTGTGCCTGACGGCGCTCACGCCCGGACCGAACTCAACGAGCACCTGGATGACCTCGCGTCCGGCAGCACTGAGATCGTTGCGGAGCAGATTGGTGCGCTTGATGTCGCCCAGACTGACTTCATGGGCCTTTGCCACGGGCAAGGTCGAGGCGGTGGCGACGAACAGTGCCGCAGCTGCGGCGATAATGCGGAGCGTTTTCATTTTAGTTTGTCCTCGTTCAGGTTGGTGTCTTGCAGCGATTGAGATGTCTGGTTCAGGTCAGTGTTGACGTAGCGGCCGAAACGCCGCGGCGACTTCCCGGGACAAAAGTTCGGGCTGTTCCCAGGCTGCGAAGTGTCCGCCCTTATCGGCCTCGTTGAAGTAGATGAGGTTTCGATAGGCGCGGCGGGCCCAGCTCTCCGGAGCGCGATACACTTCCTCCGGGAAGACGGAGATCGCGACGGGAAACGAGATTTCCGCTGTCTTCTGCGCGGCGGAGAGAATGACGCTCTGACCCGCCGTCTCCCAGTAGATGCGTGCGGATGAAACAGCCGTGTTCGTCAGCCAGTACAGCGTGACGTCGTCCAGCATCTCGTCGCGCGTGAGCAGGCGCAGCGGTTCGGCGTTGTTGTAATCGAACATCCAGGCCGCGAGCCCGGCGGGGAGTCAGTCAAAGCGTATCCGATGGTCTGGGGCCGCGTGCCCATCATTGCGGCGTAGGCCCGGTACCTCTTGTAGAAGGTGGAGAGTGCGTCGAACGCCGCACGTTCCTTCGACGAGAGATTTTGCGGAGCGGGCGCGCCGGTGGCGAGCAGCGCCGCGATCTCGGACGGCACAGCCGCGGGCAGGTTGATGTGAATACCGAGCAATCCCGCCGGAGCCTGTCGCGCCATTGCACTGGAGATTGGCGAGCCCCAGTCGCCGCCTTGGGCTACGTAGCGGCTGTAGCCGAGGCGGTTCATCAGTTCGGCCCAGGCTCGTGCGATGCGCTCCGGCCCCCATCCGGTGCCTGCGGGCTTGCCGGAAAAGCCGAAGCCGGGGATCGACGGCAGAACAAGATCGAATGCGTCTTCTGCGCGTCCACCGTGGTTTGTCGGATCGGTCAGAGGACCGACGGTCTTGAGCAACTCGAACACTGAGCCCGGCCAGCCGTGCGTCATGATCAGCGGCAGGGCGTTGGCATGACGTGAGCGAACGTGGATGAAGTGGATGTCGATGCCGTCTATCGTCGTTGTGAACTGCGGCAGGGCGTTGAGCCTGGCTTCGGCCTTGCGCCAGTCGTAGCCCGTGGCCCAGTGTCGCAGAAGTTCGCTAAACGTGGCGAGCTGCAGGCCTTGCGATCCATCGTCGACCGTCTCCCGGTCGGGCAAGCGTGTTGTAGCGACGCGCCGGCGAAGGTCAACCAGAGCCTCCTTGGGAAGTCGACACGAAACGGCCGAATTACATCATTCGGCTCAGCCAGAGCGCGGTGAAGAGGAAACAGGCCAGCCGTGCCGGCGATCGCGATGCCCATCGTAACGCTGCCCAGCAGAGCGCGCCGATCCTGGTCGATAACTTCGGAAACCTGCGGCCCGTGCATTTGGCTCTCCCTTGCCTGAGCGGGCACCGACCAATCTGGTTCGCGCACCGCCTGTGGCTTGAATGTCGCCTGAGAGCCCGAGAAATGCTCGTTAGGTGTTGTTAAGCGCTGTTACCGATTGCTTACGCTGGAGAAATTCGCCGCGCGGCAACAACGTACCGGCGAAGGCAGGATGCGGGTTCGGGCCGGGCAGCGAAATTGAGCTTGGTCGAACGTGGCAATTTTGCCCGGATCAGAGATTTTCGCGGCCCTCTGATCCTCCACTACCGTCTTTACAGACCGCAATAAGTGCGGCTACTTCTCGCAATGCAAGAGCCTTTTGGCGGCAAGCGCGGTACAGTAGTTTCGGCGGCCAGCATCGATAAGGGTGAACGCAGGTGACCGGGCTAGAAACAACAAACGGTTCTCGCGCGAGCCCGGTGCGGGCGCCGCACGATGCAGACATCGCTTCCTTCGGACCGTTTTCCCTTCACGACAAGGCGCGGCTGCTTGAACGGGATGGAGTGCCAGTCAAGCTAGGCAGCCGCGCGCTGGATATCCTTTGGCTGTTGGTCAGCCGTGCTGGCGATGTCGTATCGAAAAATGAGCTGTTGGCTCACGCGTGGCCGGGCCTTGTCGTCGAAGAGATCAGTTTGCGGGTGCATATCGCCGAGATCCGCAAGGCACTCGGTGACGGCAAAGAGGGCGCACGGTACATCACGAACATACCAAGCCGCGGTTATTGCTTCGTCGCACCGGTGCAGCGCATCGCAGACACGCGTCCGGCGGTTGTACTTTCTGTGCAGGCACCGGGCGTGCCCGAGACGCCTGCACCTATCCTGCCTCACCGGCTGGACCGGATGATCGGACGGGATGACGTTGTGCGGGAAGTGTCACAGCGTCTGGTAAGCGAACGCTTCATCACCCTCAGGGGGCCGGGTGGAATCGGCAAGACGACCGTTGCAATCGCCTTGGCACACGAACTCTCGGCGCAATTTGACGGTCAGGTTCGCTTTCTAGACTTCAGCATGGTCAAGGATACGGCGCTTGTAGCGGGAACGATTGCTTGGGCCCTCGGGCTCGTGGTGCACCATTCTGATCCGACCGACAGTATCGTCGGCTACTTGCGCAGCCGTCGCTTGCTGCTGGTGCTCGACAGCTGCGAGCATGTTGTCGAGGCTATCGCTGGGATCGCGGAGCGCGTCCACCAGCAGGCCCCCGGGGTCAGCATCCTCGTCACTAGCCGCGAGTCGCTGCTTGTGGAAGGCGAGCAGATCTTCGAGCTCGGTCCGCTTGAGGGACCACCGCAGGGTGCGGGGCTGAGCGCAAGCGAGATGTTGGCCTATCCGGCTGCGCGCCTGTTTACTGAACGGGCCGCCGCGGCGGGCCATCGCTCGGAAGTGGCCGACGAAGACGCTGAGGTCCTCGCTGAAATATGCAACAAACTCGATGGCATTGCGTTGGCGATCGAGCTCGCCGCCGTACGGGTCGGCACGCATGGGCTGCGTGAGATGGTGACGCTGCTCGACGGCCGGCTTAAGCTGGAGTGGCGTGGCCGGCGGACGGCGCCTCCGCGCCAGCAAACTCTCGGTGCAACGCTGGACTGGAGCTATGGTCTGATCAGCGAGGGCGAGCGGATCCTTCTCCGCCGCCTTGCCATCTTTGCCGCGCCCTTCACGTTGCAGGGTGCAGGCATGGTCGCTGGCGAGGAGGAAGACCCGGCCGAGCGCATTGTGGATCTCGTTGGAACAACTCGTCGCCAAGTCGCTGATCGCGGTACGGCCTGATGGCGCCGTGACGCGCTATCGGCTTCTTGATACCACCAGGACTTATGCGACACAAAAGCTCGCCGAAAGCGGTGAAGCAACAAGTACCGCACGCCGGCATGCCCGCTATGTCCAGCACGCGCTGGAGACGACGGCGGCAGATTCTGGAAGTGGCGACCAGGCCTTACGTTCGCGAGCTCGGACGCTGCTGTTTTCCGACGCGCGTGCCGCGCTGAAGTGGGCTTTCGCCAATGATGAGGGCGCTGGACTGCGCGTGCCGCTGGCCGCAGCCTGCGCCAGGCTGTTTGTCGAGCTCAACCTGCTGGACGAGGCACGCCTGTGGTCGAGCCGCGCGCTTACGATGCTCGATGATTCGAGCAGCGGTAGCGCATGGGAACTGGAGCTGCAGGCGACGCTCGGACACGCCTTCATGTTCACCGAGCGCAACAGCGATCAGGCCGAAACGGCGCTGCGGCGTGGTCTCGAAATCGCTGAAGCCATCGGCGACGGCGCAAGCCAATTCAAGCTGCTGGCGCGGCTGAACATGTTCTATCGCAGGACTGGCGACTACAAGCGTTTGTTGCCGCTTGCCCTCGAAGCCGAACGGACTGCGCAGGTAATCGGAGATCCGGCAGGAATTGCCGGCGGCAAAGGCTTAGTCGGGGTTTCCTATCACCTGATGGGAGACCAACGCGCGGCGCAGCTGCATCTTGAGGAAGGAATTGCGGGCGGCGAAGCTCTGCGCCGCATTCAACCCGGCCATTTTGCATATTCACGGACGCCGCAGATCCCGCTCGCCCGCGTGCTTTGGTTACGAGGCTTCCCGGATCAAGCGGTCGAATGCGCGCGGCCCTTGACGGGGGCAACCGCGCCGCGGGACGCCGTGATGCACTGCATTGCTCTGTGCTGGTCTGCGTCGCTCTATGGTTGGATCGGCGACTGGTCCATGGTCGAACAGATGGCCGGTCGTCTTTCGACTCTCGCGGCAAACCACGCGCTGGCGCCCTATCAGGCCGTGGCCGCCGGCTTTCGAGCGCAAACTATGATCGCGCGCGGAGAGGTCAAGGAAGGTATCGAATTGCTTCAGGCCGCGCTGCCACGGTTGCACGCGGACCGTTATGAACTGTATGCCTCCGCTTTTATTTCTGACCTGTCGCAGGGGTTGGCTAACTTGGGCCAGTTGGCGGCGGGGCTGCGCATCTTGCACGAGGCGATCGCTCGCATCGAGCCCGCCGGCGAAGCTTTCGATGGACCGGAGCTTCTGCGCCTGCGCGGTGAACTCGAGGCGCGCGGCGGAGATCTGAAGGCATCGGAAGCAAGCTTTGTGGCTTCGATCGCGCTGGCCGAAAAGCAGGGTGCGCTGTCATGGCGGCTGCGAACGGAAACGTCGCTGGCCCGCCTTCAGCGCAAGCAACGCAGGGCGAAGCCGCTGGACGGACTGGCCGAAACCTACGCCCGCTTCACGGAAGGCTTCGAGACGGCCGACCTGAAGGCTGCACGCGAAGTGCTGGACAAGGCTGCAAAGTAGCCGCTGCCTCAGCCGAATCGGAAGTCGGAAAGGTCGATCGACACCATCAGCGTATCGAGCATCGGTTTCAGTTCGTCGCCGCGCAGATAAGCTCTGCGCCGCGTGGGGATCCAGATGCCGTCCACGTTCACGGGGTCGGAGACATACTGCGCCGCCGGAAAACTGCCGGCGATATCGACGTGGTAGTCGTGCCGGCGGATGAGCATGTCCTCGCCGAAATAGAAATCCTGTTCAGAACTGTGGCTGGCGATTTCCGCAGGAAAGGTGGCCCTCAAGCCGCGCCAGGTTTCCGCTCCTTCGCGCCAAGGCTCGATTTCCTCGATCTTGAAGCCGTCCATGGCGAGCAGGAACGGTGTGGTGAGGTAAGTCCAGAGCGCATATCCGTTGAAATAAGCGCGATGCAGCGGGTCCCAACTCGTCCGCAGGTCGTGCCGCGCAAACGAAGAGCGGGGATTGGCTCGTTCGGCGACCACGCTGCCGTCGGCCGCAAGAATGGCGATGCGATCGGATCTGAAGTCGGTATGCCGGCCAGTTCCGAACGGCGCCACCGAGGCCCATTGCCGATGCAGTTCGATCCGCATTGTTCGCGCGACAGGGTCCTGCGGGACGCCCTTCAGTGCCCAGAGGTCGCCGCCGCTGACGATGGTCGCGGTGAGCGTGTGGTGAGATTTCCAGCGGTTCAGGCCTCCATGGGCCTCGATTGCATCGGTGAGCAGCGGTATCATTTCGGGTCCTTTCGGCGTTCGTCCTTGATGGCTCAGACAATCGGGCAAAAGCCTCTAATTGGCCCGTTAGGTGTTGTTAATCGCTGTTGGCGGGCACCGAGGGTAACAAAATCCCTTTGTCTCAATGCCTTGGCCGGCCACCGATGCTCGAGCTTTCGGGCCGACTGAGCGAACCATCGGGTCGCGTTGCCAGCGCGCAATTTTCCGTCGCTGCGACGTCGCGTGACAACGTCTAACAACGCTTAACGAGCCAACATCCCTGATCCGGTGCATATCGCTTCCACACGAGGCCCGATGTCGTTCGAGAGACGACGCCTCAACGGGAGTAAGATCATGCACAAGGACGCCAACCAGACTCGCCGCGGGTTCATCGGCGCTGCTGCTGCACTCGCAACCAGCATTGGATTCATCGGCCCCGCAGCCGCGCATCTGAGCCGGGCGGAAGTTACAGATGCAACGACACGGACGCTGGCAATCAATGCGTCTCTTGACCATCTGAAGCAGATCAACGCCGGCCTTCTGAATGTCGGATACACCGAAAGTGGGCGCGTTGGCGGGCCGGCTGTCCTGCTGCTGCACGGCTGGCCCTACGACATCGACAGCTTTGCAGAAGTCGTACCTCTCCTGACGGCCCAAGGTTATCGCGTCATCGTGCCCTATCTGCGCGGCTACGGCACCACCCGGTTTCTTTCAACCGAGACCTTTCGAAATGGTCAGCAATCGGCGCTTGCGGCCGACATGGTCGCGCTGATGGATGCACTGAAGATCGAGAAGGCAGTCGTCGCAGGTTTCGACTGGGGTGCGCGTACCGCCAACATCATGGCCGCGCTTTGGCCGCAGCGTGTCAGCGCGATGGTCTCCGTCAGCGGCTACCTGATCGGCAATCAACAGGCCGGAAAGATGCCGCTTTCGCCGAAGGCCGAGCATGAGTGGTGGTATCAATACTATTTCGCCACCGAGCGTGGCCGTATCGGCTACGAAAACAACCGGCGCGAGTTCGCAAAGCTGATCTGGAAGCTTGCATCGCCGAAGTGGAATTTCGACGATGCCACCTTCGAGCGCAGCGCACAGGCCTTGGACAATCCCGACCACGTCGCAATCGTGATTCACAATTATCGCTGGCGGCTTGGATTGGCCGAAGGCGAACAATCCTACGACGCGCTCGAGGCCCAACTGGCCAAGGCTCCGACCATCAGCGTGCCGACCATCACGATGGAAAGCGACGCCAACGGCGCGCCGCATCCTGATCCCGCCGCCTACGCGAAGAAGTTCACCGGCAGGTACGAGCACCGGCACATCCCCGGCGGCGTCGGCCACAATCTTCCCCAGGAAGCACCGCACGCATTCGCGCAGGCCATTCTGGACGTCGCCGCGCAAGTGTGACCGCCGCGACGTATTCACCCAGCACACAACAGGAGAAAACCATGACAGTAGCAATCAATCCCACCAAGGTCCGTCTGGCGGACATGAAGTTCGAGATCGCCGTCATCCCGGTCTCGGACGTTGCGCGGGCCAAGGAGTTCTACGCGAACCTTGGTTGGCGCTTTGACGCCGAATTCACCAATGGCAGCGATTTCCATGTGATTCAGTTCACGCCGCCGGGCTCCGGCGCTTCGGTGATCTTCGGCAAGAACGTCACGCCGGCGAAGCCGGGCGCCTCCCAGGGCCTGTACCTGATCGTGTCCGACATCGAGGCCGCCCGTAAGGAGCTGTTGGCGCGTGGCGTCAAGGTCAGCGAGGTGTTTCACGGCGACGACAACGTCCACACCGGCACCGACGAGCCTTACCTGTTCGGAAGTGTCCGGGTCAGCGGCCTGGATCCGCAGCGCCGCACCTACCACTCGTTCGCGTCCTTCAGCGATCCGGACGGCAATGGCTGGGTGCTGCAGGAAGTCACCAACCGGCTGCCTGGCCGGGTCGAGGGTGATACGACCTTCGCCTCTGTCTCCGATCTCGCGGCGACGCTTCGCCGCGCGGCGGCAGCCCACGGCGAGCATGAGAAGCTGACCGGCGAGCACGACGTGAACTGGCCGGAATGGTACGCCGAGTACATCGTCAACGAGCAGTCCGGCAAGCCCCTGCCGAAGTGACCATCATCATGTGCGGTCCGCCGGCGTGGCGAACCGCACTTTCCCATTCAGCTGCGGAGTAACACCCATGAGCAACCGAATCCTCGTTTTCTACGGCTCCTATCGCTCTGACAGGACGGGTATCCGGCTCGCCGAATACGTTGTCGACCAGCTGCGACGCCGAGGTGACGACGCCGAGCTGATCGACGCAAAGGCGATCAACCTTCCGATTCTCGACCGCATGTACAAGGAGTACCCGAAGGGCCAGGCCCCGCGGCGCTCGATCAGCTGGCGCAGAAGATTAAGGCGGCGGACGGATTCATCTTCGTCACCGGCGAATACAACTGGGGCGTCCAGCCCGGCCTGAAGAACCTCACCGACCACTTCCTCGAGGAGTGGTTCTGGCGGCCCGCCGCGATTGTCAGCTATTCGGCCGGCCGCCTGTCAGGAGCGCGCGCCGCCACGGCCTGGCACGGCACGTTGTCCGAAATGGGCATGGTGGTGATCTCGAGCACGATCGCCGTTGGGCCGATCGGACAGGCCCTGTCGGCCGACAATCAGCCGACCGGCGAGGGCGGCAAGGCGCTCGAGCAGTCTTTACCGCGCTTTGCCGACGACCTGACGTGGTGGGTCGAGGCCGGCAAGGCGCAGCGGCAGCGAAAGCAACCACCGTATTGATCTTGGGAAAGCCGTCCATTCAAACACAACGGAGGATATCATGAGTACTCAACAGAAGGTCGTCATCGTCACGGGCGCAAGCCAAGGCATCGGTGCGGAACTCATCAAGGCGTTTCACGATCACAATTACCGCGTGATCGCGAACTCGCGCTCGATCAAGCCGTCGTCGGACGCGAACGTTTTGAACATCGCCGGTGACATTGCCAATCCGGCGACGGCGGATCGCATCGTTTCGGAAGGGCTCGCTCGCTTTGGCCGCATTGACACCCTTATCAACAATGCGGGATTTTCATCTCTAAACCCTTCGTCGATTACACGGAGGAGGATTATGCGGCCATCGTTGCGACCAATCTTGGTGGTTTTTTCCGCCTCACGAAGCGCGTGGCCGCCCAAATGTTGAAGCAAGGTTCAGGGCACATCGTGCAGATCACGACCTCTCTTGTTGATCATCCCAACAGCAGCGTACCCGCAGGCCTTGCCGCAATGACCAAGGGTGGCCTCAATGCGGCGACGCGGTCGCTCGCGATTGAATACGCTTCGCGCAATATCAGGGTCAACGCTGTCTCGCCTGGTGTCATCAAGACGCCGATGCATGCGCCGGAAACGCACGAGTTCCTGTCGAAGCTGCATCCAGTCGGCAGGATGGGAGAACCGAGGGACATCGTTGACGCCGTACTGTACCTGGAGAACGCGCCGTTCGTTACCGGCGAGATTCTGCACGTCGACGGCGGTCAGAGCGCCGGTCATTAGCATACCTAAACCGGCAGAGCTGCTAGAGGACGTTATCATGCCGATTGTGACTATACAGGTTACCCGTGAGGGGACGCTCAGCGCATCCAGATCCCTTACGGCGACTGAGAAAGCCGCCTTGATCAAGGGGTAAGTCAGCTGCTGCTAGATGTGCTCAACAAGCCTCTTGAATCGACGTTCGTCGTCATCGACGAAATCGATCCAGGCAATTGGGGGTGGGGAGGGCTTCCCGTCCTGGAGTATCGCAGAAAGCTCGCAAGGAAGCATCGGCAGCCACACGAAGAGCCCGAACGGTAGTATTTCGGAGCAACTGGTCGAGACCGTACTCGCGAAACGGATGCTAGAAACAGCCGAACGGTTCCTGCCTGAGGCGTCATTATGCCAGCACTGCTCGTGACGGCTGTGGGCGAGCCCGTTAGGGTGTAAAAATGCAGGATTTTCGCGACTATCTACGAGCCTACCTGGCCCATGTCCGGAAGCATGGCTGGATGAAGGCGTTGGGATTCGCCCTTCTCTGGGTGGCTGGCATGTTCGTTCCGGCCGGAGCACGAACCTTCGTTCAGTTGCCGGATTGGTTTGCATTCTCGTGGATGTTTGGCTGGGCGATTGGCGGCTACATTCTTGCACCATACGGAATGTGGAAACAGCAGCGCGCCGCATCTATCAACTCAGTTTCGCCGGACCGGAACTAGTCCGAGCACCAGGCGCCGGATGAAATGACTCCCGTCGGGAGCCTTCCCTTCGGCACGTCGACCGATCAAGAAAAGCACTATTCGGCTGTGTCCGCCGCGCTCGCCGGCTCGGCGCGCCCCTCCGTCTCAAGACCTGCGTTGCCGCCAGCAAGGAGCGGGAAACCGCGCCCAAAGCTCGATCTCCAAGGTCGACTGACAGGGCCCGGCAGCATCCCAACAACTTCTCACGACGCTTAACGAGCCTTCGTGTCGTTCTGAAGATATCCCTGTTGCATCGAACCGTTCGCGAGAACGCGACAAGCCATCGACCAGGGAGGTATCAACGATGAAGACCAAAACAATACTGATAGCGGCGGCAATTCTCACTGCGATCGGTGCACCGCTCGGGCTTCTTGCGGCAACCGGAGAACTGACCGGCAACGGGAAGGCAGCGGCTGTGGGCCTTACTCCTCCTGTTCAGGTCGATGTCGCTCCGGTGCTGCTCAAGCGCGTGCAGCGCTGGGACGAATTCAACGGGCGCATCAGCGCTGTCGGATCGGTCGAGATTCGGCCCCGTGTCAGCGGATATGTGACGCATGTGGCCTATAAGGAAGGAGATGAGGTTCGCCGCAACGATCTTCTGTTCGTCATCGACCCGCGGCCGTACGAAGCGGCGCTGAACAGCGCAACGGCACAGCTGCAGCGCGCACGAGCTACGGCGCTGCTGGCGAAGAGCCGCGACGAACGCGCGCGAAGACTCCTGCCGTCCAGTGCCGTGTCGCAGGACGAGGCCGACGCTCGCCACGCATCCTCAGCGCAAAGCGAGGCCGACGTGCTTAACGCCGAAGCCGCTGTCGAGCTCGCACAGCTCAATCTCGAGTTCACGCAGGTCCGTGCTCCGATCGACGGTCGGGCCGGCCGCGCCATGCTGACCGTCGGCAACCTTGCCGTAGCGGATCAGACCTTGCTGACGTCGATGGTCTTACAGGACCCGGTTTACGTCGATTTCGATCCGGACGAGCAAAGCTATCTTCGCTACAGCGCCGATGCGCGCCGGAGCCCAGGCAAGGCGCTGGCGGTGCGTGTCGCGCTGGCGGGCGATGAAGAATTCGCACACGTAGGGATGGTCGATTTTCAGGACAACCAGGTCGATCCGGCGACTGGAAGCATTCGCATGCGGGCAAAGCTGCGCAACCCCAATCGCGTATTCACGCCGGGTCTGTACGCGCGCGTGAAGGTATCGTCCGGCAACGAAGTCGAGGCTGTCCTGATCGACGACAAGGCCGTGCTGACCGATCAGGACCGCAAGTATGTTTACGTCCTCGCCGCCGACAACACCGCGCAACGAAGGGATATTCAACCCGGACGCAAGAGCGATGGGCTTCGTTTAATCGAGTCCGGCCTGATGCCGGGAGACAAGATCATCATCGGCGGATTGCAGAGGATCTACAGCTCCGGCGCGCCGGTGAAGCCATCGGAAGTCGCAATGCTGGCCACAGCAAACTGATGAGGCGACGATGAACATCTCGAAATTCTTTATTGAACGCCCGATTTTCGCAATTGTCCTGTCGATTGTCATTTTCCTGGCAGGCCTGATCTCGATTCCCCTGCTGCCGGTCGGTGAGTATCCTGAGGTTGTTCCGCCCAGTGTAGTGGTGCGCGCAACGTATCCCGGCGCCAATCCGAAAGAGACGGCAGAATCGGTGGCGACGCCGCTCGAGGAAGCGATCAACGGCGTCGAAGGCATCATGTACATGAAGTCGGTCGCCGGTTCGGACGGTAGCTTGCAGATCGTCGTGACGTTCCTGCCCGGCGTCGATCCCGACACCGCGGCCGTCCGCGTGCAAAACCGGGTGAGCCAGGCACTTAGCAGATTGCCGGAGCAGGTGCGCCAGTATGGCGTGACGACGCAAAAGCAGTCTCCGACGCCGCTGATGTATGTGAGCCTGTATTCGTCGGACGGCCGTTATGACACGCTTTACCTGCGTAACTACCTGACCCTGAACGTCAGGGATGAATTGTCGCGCTTGAATGGCATAGGCCATGTTGGGCTCTACGGCGCTGGCGACTACGCCATGCGCGTCTGGCTCGATCCGAACAAGCTGTCGTCTCGCAATCTCACCGCTACCGACGTGCTCAAAGCGATACGCGAGCAGAACGTGCAGGTATCCGCCGGGCAGCTTGGTGCGGAACCATCTCCCAAGACCACCGACTTCTTGGTCTCGATCAACGTGCGTGGCCGTCTCGCCACCGAAGACGAGTTTGGCGCCATCGTGCTCAAGAGTGGCGAAGACGGCCAGGTGGTTCGTCTTGCCGACGTCGCACGGATCGAAATTGGGGCCGGTGACTACACGATGCGGGTCTTCGAGGGCAACAAGACCGCGGCAACGGCCGGCGTCTTTCTGTCGCCCGGCGCCAACGCGCTTGGCGTTGCCGATGCGGTTTACGGCAGATTGAGCAAGCTGTCAGAAAGCTTTCCCCGGGTATCACCTACAAGGTGGTCTGGGATCCGACCGTCTTCGTGCGCGAGTCAATTCGCGCGGTGCTGAGCACGCTTCTTGAGGCGGTGTTCCTCGTCATTCTCGTCGTCATCCTCTTCCTGCAGAACTGGCGAGCGTCGGTCATCCCGCTGATTGCGGTCCCTGTCTCGGTGGTAGGCACCTTCGCCTTCCTCTATCTGTTGGGGTTCTCCATCAACACCCTAACCTTGTTCGGCCTTGTACTCGCCATTGGCATCGTAGTTGACGACGCAATCGTTGTGGTCGAGAACGTCGAACAGCACATCGAGCGGGGGCTCAGTCCGTACGAAGCCGCCCACCAGGCCATGCGCGAGGTTTCGGGGCCCATCATCGCTATTGCGCTGGTGCTCTGTGCAGCGTTTGTGCCGATGGCGTTTCTTTCAGGAGTCACCGGCCAGTTCTACAAGCAGTTCGCTGTGACGATCGCGATTTCCACGGTGATATCTGCGATCAACTCGCTCACCCTGTCGCCGGCTCTGGCTGCAAAGCTGCTGCAGCCGCACGGAGCGCCGAAGGACCGGCTGGCGAGGGTTATCGAAGTGGCATTCAGCTGGCTGTTCCGTCCGTTCAACCGCTTCTTCCAGGTCGGTGCACGAGGCTATCAAGGATTGGTGGGCAGGTCGCTCGGCCGGCGTGGTGGTGCGCTTGCGGTTTATGCAGCTCTTCTGGCGGTCACGGTTGTGCTGTTTCAGTCCGTACCCGGCGGCTTCATCCCTGCTCAGGACAAGCTCTACCTGTTCTCTGGCGCAAAGCTGCCCGAGGGGGCGTCTTTGGCCCGTACGGAAGCAGTTACGCGAAAGATGGACGAAATCGCCCGCACCGTCGAGGGTGTGGACTTCGTCAATGCCTATGCTGGCTTCAACGCGTTGCAGTTCGTAAATACGCCGAACATCACGACCGCTTATATTTTGCTTAAGCCGTACGCCGAACGTAACCGTAGCGCGGCGGAAATCACAGCCGAACTCAACGCCAAGTTTGCAGGCATCAAGGACGGCTTCTCGTATGCGCTCCTTCCGCCCCCCATTCAAGGGCTTGGAAATGGATCCGGATACTCATTGTACCTCAAGGATCGGGCGGGCCTTGGTCATGGCGCCCTGCAGGACGCTCTGAACGTGTTCATGGCCGAGATCGCACGAACGCCAGGCATGACGCATCCCGTCAGCTCCTATCAGGCCAACATTCCTCAGCTCGAGGTCAAGATTGATCGCGTGAAAGCCAAGGCGCAGGGCGTGGCGTTGTCCGACCTGTTCGAAACGTTGCAGGTCTATCTTGGCTCGAGCTACATCAACGACTTCAACAAGTTCGGCCGGGTCTACAGGGTCCTGGCCCAGGCCGATGCATCGTTTCGCCAGCAGGCGGAAGACATCGGCAACCTGCGCACGCGTAACGCGCGCGGTGACATGGTGCCGATCGGTTCGATCGTGACCGTTGTGCCGACGTTTGGCCCCGATCCGGTGGTCCGCTACAACGGTTTCCCGGCGGCAGACGTCATCGGTGATTCCGATCCCAGAGTGCTTTCGTCGGCAGAGGTCATTGCCAAGATCACAGAGATCGCCGAGCGCGTCTTGCCACGCGGCATCGAGCTTGAGTGGACGGATCTGAGCTACCAGCAGGTGAGCCAAAGCAACGCGGCGCCCATTGTCTTTCTGCTTGCCGTAATACTGGTCTTTCTGGTGCTCGCCTCGCTGTATGAGAGCTGGACGCTTCCGCTGGCGGTCATTCTCATCGTGCCGATGTGCATTTGTTCGGCAATGTTTGGCGTCTGGCTCACGGGAGGTGACAACAATATCTTCGTGCAAGTGGGATTGGTCGTACTCATGGGGCTGGCGTGCAAGAATGCCATCCTCATCGTCGAGTTTGCTCGCGAACTGGAGCTCCAAGGCAAGGGCATCATCGAAGCTGCGCTGGAAGCCTGCCATTTGCGGTTGCGTCCAATTGTGATGACGTCGGTTGCCTTTATCGCAGGTTGCGTGCCGCTGCTGCTGGGGCACGGAGCGGGGAGCGAGGTCCGGGAGGCGATCGGTGTCACGGTTCTGGCCGGCATGCTGGGCGTCACCGTGTTCGGTCTCTTCCTCACTCCGGTCTTCTATGTGGCGCTGCGCAAGTGGTCCACCGCGCGTGCGGAGACCGCGCCGTCGCTGAGGCAAGCCGCTCTCAACCCTGAATAGGCGCCTCGTCGAGGTGCATTAGCAAACGAGATCAAGAAGGAGGTCAAAAATGACAGACAAGCTTGAACACGCGGTCTTGGCCGGCGGTTGCTTCTGGGGCATGCAGGACTTGATCCGCAAACTACCGGGCATTGTCAGGACACGGGTCGGGTACACGGGTGGCGATGTGTCGAACGCGACCTATCGCAACCACGGGTCGCATGCCGAGGCTATCGAAATCGAGTTCGATCCGAAGTGCATCAGCTATCGCGATCTGCTGGAATTCTTCTTCCAGATTCACGATCCGACCACGCTTGACCGGCAAGGCAATGATATCGGGGCGTCCTACCGCTCGGAGATCTTCTATACCTCGGAGGCCCAGCGCGACGAGGCGCTCCGGACGATCGAGGATGTCAACGCCTCCGGCCTGTGGCCGGGCCGGGTAGTGACGAAGGTCTCGCCTGCCGGCGCGTTCTGGGAAGCCGAGCCCGAGCATCAAAACTATCTCGAGCACTACCCACAAGGCTACACCTGCCATTTTCCGCGCGCGGGGTGGAAGCTTCGGCGGCGACCAGGCGCAGCTGCCTGACGGCGTACATTAGATGCCTCATCGCCCCCAAATCGGCGGTGAGGCCATTTGCCCATGACAGCGTGAGATCACAGGTAACGTGTTGCACGACATTTGCCGTCATCCGTGTGTGTCTTGAGACGCTTTGCGGTATTTTCAATGGGGCAGGGCTAGCTCCGTTGGTCCCCCAAGCGTGACGGCTAAGCTGGCGGCTTTGCTGACGCGCCGATCTCGCTCGACCTCGGCCGTCATAGCGAAAATGCTAACCTGCGGTCCGCAGCGCGCAAGTTTTCTTACTCTATCATCGCCAGAACTACGACCGCGATCCTGAAGCGCTGGGCTTCGGGAGAGTGGCAGGTTACTTTGCGGCCGAAGTAGATGGATTGATCAGGAGGGTACAAGCTAGCGCGGTACTGCACGAGCTCATTCGGTACTGCAATGCTGTACCGAACAAGGCGCGGTATTATCAAACAACGAACAGGCGACCGGCTTAAGCACTTGAAACGAAAGGAAAATGCCCCAATAGTCAGCTTTGAATTTCTGTCGGCCCAAAAATCAACTATTCCGGTTGCGGCGATAAAGCGAAATAACATCAACATGTTAGCGCATCGATTTTGCATTGCACCCATGATGGATTGGACCGGGACATCTAAAAAAACGAAGCGCGATCAGTAGTTAAGTAAAGGCGCCTTCACACGTGCAGTACCAAATGCAGTACCGATCTGGCTTTGAGGTGTACGCAGGCGATTGATGTCGCAATTTGGTGTGCATTGGGTCACTCGCGCGTAGCGCAACGTACTACGCCAATCTGCGCGATTGTGCTCCTTCGAACGAAGGCGGCGTTCTGTCTCGTTTATTGTGGTGGTGGAGGTTGCGAATATCGCGTCCGTCGCTGCTTGGGTTCAGCCAAATACGAAAAGCTCAGCGGTGCTTCGCGACGGCTTTCGTCTCAACAAAAATGATCGAGGCCAATCGTCGCCAGAACTCAATTCGCTGAATGATGCTTATGCAACGGCCGCTTCTGGCGCGCGAAGCGGTCATTCAACGCTCGGTCGACGCACTTTCGGCTCCGCCGAACTTTGGGCTGCGATGACGGGTCGTCATCAGCTCGCCGGGAGTTCCTTCAAGGTTATTGTATTGAGAAATTCGTCCAAGTCTGCCGCGTCGCTGCCAGCGGAGCAGGAGTTCGTCATACGATCGGGGCCGGCGCAGGCGCGTGCGCCGCTGGATCATCTCCATAAAGTGGATGATGGAGAGTGTCCAAGTAAGCAGCGAAGCGAAGCAGAGGCCGATCACGATGGCCTTCACCACCAAGTCGGCACGCCGAACCACCGCGAGAGCTCGTCATGTTCCCTTTCATTTGCAATCTTCCGCTTCGGCAGATGTCGCTTCAAGCGCCCCTCGAAGATCTAACAGACAGCGCTCAACTTTGGCTGGCGCTCTCGGCGCCGGCTCGAGATCGCGCGGAACGAAGCCGAGGTGCTGAAGGTGCCGCGACCAATGGCGTAGACCTCGCCGGCGTCGTCGCCGATCTCGACGTCGGCAACCGCCACCGACTTTCCAGCCCTGACCAGGCGTCCGGTTGCGATCAGGTCGATCTTGGCGGGAGACCTCAGGAAATCGACGCGGAAATTGACGGTCGGGGTCGGGCGTCCCGTCTGCAGGCCGCAGGCCACCGCGCCTGCAACGTCGATCAGGGCAGCGATTACGCCGCCATGATAGGTGCCGGGCTCGGGAAAAATACTGAGCTTGGAATCGTAGGGTAGGCGGAGCACGACAGTGCCGGTCGTGGCATCGGCCTGTTCGAGTTTGAGGCCGATCAGTTGATGGAACGCCGCGGTTTCGACAATTCGTTTGAACGCGTCGAGGTCGAGCATCACATTTCCTTCTGTTCAGGGGTGTCCACTTGCGATCGAAACGGCAAGGTTGCGAGTTTCTCGCGCACGGCCTCGACGAAATGCGCCGGAACATGAACGTTCACCTGGAGTCCATGCAGTGGGTGTGGCTCCACGGTTACCGAATATTCCTCGCCGTCGCCGAGCACCGCGCGAACACATTCTTCGGCAGCGCGCCCTGTGATTTCGACCTTGAGCGTTTGCTTGTGAACCTTCCCGATAGCGGTTACGGGCAACCTGGGAACAATGATGATTTCCTTGGGAATGGCGGCACGTTCGGGAATGCGGTCGCGGGCAAACGCAATCAGCTCCTCGGCCAGGACTTCGTCGCCGGGCCGAAGCTCGACATATGCCACCGGAATTTCGCCTGCATAAGCATCCGGTTTTCCGACGGCGGCGGCGAGTGCGACGGCCGGATGGGCGCTCAGTGCATTTTCGATCATCCCGGGATCGATACCGTGGCCGCCGCGCTTGATAAGTTCTTTGGCGCGGCCGGTCACCCAGACGAATCCATTGATGTCAACGCGCCCGAGATCGCCGGTGTCGAGCCAATCGCCTTCGAAGAACGGTTGCTCGGTGGCTTCACGGCCAAGGTAGCCGCGGAAGACCATAGGACCACGCACGGCCAAGACGCCGATCTCGTCGACATCGCAATCGCCTGTGAACTTTCCGGCGGCGTCGGTGCGGACCGCTTTGACCCCGCAGTAGGGAAGCCTGAGCCCGACCGAGCCCCGCTGGATCGTCCCATCCCGGGGTCCACTTGTAACGGCGAGGGTTGCTTCGGTCAGGCCCCATGGTTCGACGATCGCGACATGCGTCGCCTCGCTCAACCGCGTTCCGATAACGCTCGGCAATGCGGCCGCGCCGTTGATAAACAGCCGCAACCGCGGCGCCCGCGCCCGGTCCGGCGGACGCGCGGCGAGCTTGGCCATGATGGTGGGCGGACCGACGACGACGTCGAGGTCGAATTGTTCGATGGTAGAGGGCAACGCGGCGACCACGCCATCGCCGCGATATCCCAGCGGTCCCAGAATGGCGACTTCGCTGCCTGCGATCAGCGGAAACAGCGAGCACGCAAACAAGCCGCCGACATGGAACATCGGCATGGCGCAGAGGACACGCTCCGCAGCCGCGTATCCGTACGCGAACCCGGAAATCACCGCGCCGGCCGCAAGATTGCTTGCGGTCAGCGGCACGAACTTCGGCAGTCCGGTGGTGCCGCCGGTATGAAACAGGGCGACTAGTTCGGACAAATCGCGATTTTTGAGTTCGGAAGCAATCGGCGGGTGCTGCGGCAAGGTTGCGGTATCAACAATCAGGACAGCGATTCCGTCACTCCGACAACCCTGCTGCAACGATGACAGTATGGTGGCGATCGCGGTCGGAGCCTCACGCGGCACCATCACAACCTTTGCGCCGGAGCTTTG
The DNA here is from genome assembly GCA_044772375.2 of Bradyrhizobium sp. RDT10. Taxonomy (GTDB): domain Bacteria; phylum Pseudomonadota; class Alphaproteobacteria; order Rhizobiales; family Xanthobacteraceae; genus Bradyrhizobium. The sequence continues at coordinate 3,898,112 of CP187939.1, read as the reverse complement.
CAAAAGCGTTCTGATCTGGGATTCTTCAAGGTAGATGTTGATAGGCGCCAGGCAACCAACGGCCATCGCGGCGAGCGACGCTGCGATCGTTCCAGGGCCATTGGGCAGCAACGACGCAATGACGTCATTCGCCTGGATGCCGCAGGTCGTCAGTTCATGCGTAATGGCCTGCACGGCGCCGAGCAGCTGCCGACGGCTGAAGGTTTCCGTGTTCGTTGCCGCAATCCCGTCGGGAACGTAGACGATCGCGGGCGCAGCGCTATCCCGCTCGACCTGCAGGCGAAACATGGCCAGCAGGTCGTTGCCGGCGAGGCGGGTTTCGAGCGGCGTGCTTTCGAAGGCGCTGACGTCGTCTGCATCTGCAAAAGGAGGCCAGGACATCTCAGCCGACATCAAGGTTTGAGGATGATCTTGCCGAACACGGCGCGGCTCTCGATCGCACGGATGGCATCGATGCCTTCCGACAGAGGTACGATACGGTCAATCGGCGGATCGAGGCGACCCTGTGCCACCAGATCGACGCATGATTGCTGGTCCTCCATGGTCCAGCCGGTCGAGCCGAGAATGCTCATTTCCGACATGAAGAGATAGGGAATGTCCGTGACCGCGGCGTAGCCACCGGTGCCGCCGCAGCACAACAGGCGTCCAAACCGTTTGACGCAGCGCATGGACGGCGTCCAGCTATCGCCGGCGGTGAAATTCACCACGACGTCGACGCCGCCGCCGCGCAACAGCGACCCCGTCGTTTCACGAATGTATTTGTCGATCTTGGTGGTGCTGTAATTGACGGTTTCATCAGCGCCGATTGCACGCAGCTTTTCGCACTTGTCATCGCTGCCCGCCGCTGCGATCACCTTACAGCCGGCGAGTTTGGCGAGAAGCACGCTTGCGGTGCCGACGCCGCCCGACGCGCCCAGCACCAGCACGGTTTCGCCGGCCTTGATCTGGCCGCGGGTGTGCAGCATCCGGTGGGCTGTTCCATAGGCGCAGGGAGGGCCGCTGCCTTTTCGTCGGAGATCTTCTCCGGCAAGCGCATCAGCTGACTGGCGCGCACCGTGCAATATTCGGCCATCGCGCCGTTGCGGGTCTCGCCGAGCATCTCGAAAGTTCCGGTCGACCAACCGACATGGTGGGGGATCGGAAGCACGCGCTCGCCGACCTTCCAGCCGCTTACCCCATCGCCGAGCTTGTCGACCGTGCCTGCGCAGTCGCCGCCTGTGATGCCTGGCAACTCGACTTTGATACCAGGCATGCCGCGCCGAGAAAACACATCCAGATGGTTCAGTCCGCAGGCGTGGACCTTGAGCCGCACCCAGCCCGGCTCGGGATCGGGCGTCGGCACCTCATCGTATTGCAGGACCGAGAGATCGCCGTGTTCCCGGAAGAAGACCGCCTTCATGAGCGCCGCGCCGTTCAAAATTGTTCTTGCATATTCTGCATCTGATTGCACAATATGCAATAGGAATTATCCGGCAATGGCGGGGAGGCCAAAATGTTGAAGCGTTTCGGACTTGCGGCGGCCTTTGCAGTGGCGTGGGTGGCGACGGCGTCCGCCGAGCCCAAGCGTGTCGCGATCGCGGGATGGGGTCCGCATCCGACGCTCAACGAGGCGATCACGGGCTTCAAAAAAGGATTGGTCGCGGAAGGCTTTGCCGAAGGCAGCGGCGTGGTGTTCGACGAAACAAACGTCAATTTCGACCCCTCCCTGATCCCCCAGATGCTGACACGTCTTGCCGGTGCGCAGCCCGACCTGCTGGCAACGATTGCGACGCCGGTCTCCGTGGCGGCGCGAAATCAGCTGCGCGCACGTACATTTCCGATCGTGTTTCTGCCGATCGCCGACCCGGTCCACGCCAAGCTGGTGCCGTCCTGGGACAAGGGCGACAAGCTGATCACGGGGGCTTCGGTGGCCCTCGACTACGATGCGCTGCTGGGTTTCTTCAAGAAACTGTTGCCGAACATGAAGCGGCTCGGCCTGCTTTACGACACCGGGGACGACAGTTCGAAGGCGGCGGTCGACGGACTGGAAGCCATCGCCGCCAAGAACGGCATCAGCATGGTGCGCGTCGGCGTCGACAATCCGAACGAATTGCCGCAGCGCGTCCAGTCGGCGGTGGGACAGGCCGATGCGCTGTTCACTGTGGCATCCGGCCGGATTCAACAGGGCATGGCGGCCATAGCTGCGACGGCAGACCGATCGAAGCTGCCGGTCATCACCTCGATTCCGCAAGCGGTTCAGCAAGACTATGCACTGGCGGCCTTCGCAGTATCGTTCGGACAGTCGGGGGAGGCCGCCGGCAAGATCGCGGGCCGCATTCTCAAGGGCGAGGATCCGGCCAAGATCGCACCCTATCGCGCGACCGCAGCCGAGCACGTACCGCTGATCAGCGCCCGCAAGCTGAAGGCGCTCGACATGACACAGCCGGCGTCGCTCGCGGATTGCAAGTGCGTGATCGACTGACGCCGTTCATGATTGTCGCATCGCAGCTAAGGAAAATATTCAACGCCGGCACCGCATCTGAGAAAGTCGCGATTGCCGGCGTCGATCTGCGGGTCGATTCCGGAGAATTCATCGCGGTCATCGGCGGCAATGGCGCCGGCAAGAGCACGCTGCTCAATCTGCTCGGCGGCGCCATCCTGCCCGACGAGGGCTGCATCGAGATCGATACCAGGGATGTCACCCGGATGCCTGAGCATAGCCGCGCTGCGTTTGTGGCGCGGGTCTTTCAGGACCCAATGGTCGGCACGGCGCCGTCGCTGACCATTGAGGAGAATATGACGCTGGCCTGGATGCGGACGCACGGCAGCCGGCTGAAGCGGGCTTTGACGGCCCAGCGGCGCGAACTGTTCCGCGCGTCGTTGAGCAGAATACGCCTTGATCTCGAAAGCCGTCTTGACGTGCTCGCCGGCGATCTGTCCGGCGGGCAGCGTCAGGCCTTGTCGCTCGCGATGGCGACCCTGTGCCCGCCCAAGCTTCTGCTTCTCGACGAGCACACCGCAGCACTGGATCCGCGCATCTCGGAGCTTGTCATGCAGGCGACGTCAGCGCTGGTCTCGGGTGATCGACTGACGACGCTGATGGTGACGCACAATATGGAGCATGCGCTCGCCTATGCATCGCGCATCGTCATGATGGATTCAGGACAGATCATTGCCGATATCGCAGCGCATGAGAAGAAAGGCCTGGGCGTTGCCGATCTTGTCGAACGTTTCCGCATCAAGGACGATCGAATGATGCTGACACAGGCGAAACCTTCATGATTGGAGCTTTCATCAACCTTGTTCCGGTCACGCTCGTGCAAAGCATGGTCTATGCATTTGTCGCGCTTGCGATCATGATTCCGTTCCGGACCCTTGCGTTGCCCGATCTCACGGTCGAGGGCAGCTTTCCGCTCGGCGGATGCATCGCAGCAGCACTGCTGACCGCCGGCCTCGATCCCTGGGGCAGCACGGTCGTTGCCATTCTGGCCGGCTTTCTGGCCGGCACCGTCACGGCCCTGGTGCATATGCATTTCAAGATACCATCGCTGCTTGCAGGCATTCTGGTCGCGACCATGATCTGGAGCGTCGACTTGCGTGCGATGGGGATGCCGAACCAGTCGGTTGCTCACGAAAGGACGATTTTCGACGCGATATCGCCCGACATACTGCTCAGCCTATCGATGCAGATCGTGCTGTTTGCGGTTCTGGTGGCCGCGGTCGTGATCTGCTTGATCGCGTTTTTCCGGTCCGAGATCGGATTGTCGCTTCGCTGTGTCGGTGCCAATCCGCGCCTGGCTCCCGCGCTCGGGATCAATTCCCGCAATTACGTCATCGTCGGATTCGGGCTTGCGAATGCGCTGGCGGCGCTGGGCGGAGCCATTGTCGTGCAACAGCAGGGATACGCCGACGTCACGATGGGATTCGGCATCCTGGTCAACGGCCTGGCGGCGCTGATCATCGGCGAAACCATCGTCGGGCGCAGCACCATCGAAAGGCAGGTCATTGCGCCGGTGGCGGGATCGATCATCTATTACCAGCTTGTCTCGTTCGGGTTGGCGACGGGCCTGCATCCCTCCGACCTCAAATTTCTCACTGGTGCCTTCGTGCTGATCACGCTCGGCTTGCCGCTGCTGACGGGCCGCTCGCGTTCCGTGCTCGGCAGTTGACAGCCGGTCATGTCCGATCATCGGTGCGAGCGGTTTCAGAAATACCGGATCGGATTGATCGGCGGCATGAGCTGGCGTTCAACGGCATTGTACTACGACCGGCTCAATCGGGCCGTCGAACGCGAGTGCGGGCCGCATCACAGCTTCGCCGGACAGGTTTGGAATCTGGACTACGCGAAAATTCTTGCCATGGTCGCGGCGGAGAATTGGGACGGTATCGCGAACACCCTGGCTGACGCCGGGCGCGGGTTGTCCCGCTCCGGCTGCGAGATGGTCGCGCTCACCGCCGTGACGGCCCATAACTGGTACGATGCAGTGCGCGCCGCGAGCGGTGGGGCCGTGCCGCACGTCCTCGCCGGCGCCGCGCGGCAGCTGGATCGATCGTCGCTCCGCAACGTCGGTGTGCTCGGCACCCACATGACCTGCCACTCGGCGTTCGTTCGAGACTATCTTGGTGGCCCGAACCGCGATCTGGTTTTTCTCGATCGTGGTGCTCAAGGCAACATCGATGGCCTGATCCAGACCATCCTGACGGCGAGCGATGATCGAATCGTGGGCTCGGCAATTCTGTTGCGCGCAATCGAAGCGCTGGCTTCGCACGGGGCCGAAGCCGTCGTGCTTGCCTGCACCGAACTGCCGCTGCTTCTGCCGTTGCCCGAGACAGCCGTTCCGTTGATCGACAGCGTGGCGCTTCACGTCGATGATATTTGCAGCCAGATCCTGAGTGAGATCCCATGACCGACAAGACCATCCACGCGATCGACCATCTCCTGACCTATGTGCATGACCTCGATGCCGCGGCATCGTTGTTCCGGCGCATGGGGTTTACCCTGTCTCCGGTGAGCCACATCGAGGCGATGGGGATCTCCAACTACCTCGTTCCGATGCGGCCGATGACCGCTGGTTTCGCCAACTACATCGAGCTGATGGCGGCCCGCGATCGCCAGAAGCTGCCGCCGGCAATGGCGCAGACCCTGTCGGGACCGGAGGGCATCAAGTCGATGGTGCTCGGCGCCCGGGATGCCGCCGCGGCGCAATTGGCCATGCGCAGCCAGGGTTTTGACGCCGGCGCTCCGATCCACGTGAAGCGTGAATGGGTGATCGCGCCGGGCGAGATCCGTATTCCCCGAATTTGACGTCATTCTGCCGTTTCCGACCGAACTCACCTTCAACTGCTGCCAGTATCACAACGTGGATCTGTACCTGCGGCCGGAGTGGCTCGAGCACGCCAACGGCGCACAGGGCATCCGCGCGGTGTTCGCCGTGGCCGACGACCCCGAGGCCATCGCGCGAAGATTTGCCGACCTGTTTGGTGCTTCCGTTATCGCGAACGACGGAATGGCACGCACCAGCGCCGGGGGAGTGGAGCTTTCGGTACGGACGGCCCGCTCGGCGCATTCGGAATTTGGGCTCGACGTCACCCCGCCCCAGCGTGGTGCGGCCTATCTCGGCTATCTCATCGAGGTCCGGTCACTCGATGTCCTGGTATCATTTCTGCGGGCGGGCGGCGTCGAGCATCGCGCGGGCCCGAATGCCATTTACGTCGATCCCGTTTCCGGTCTAGGAAATCTGATCGTATTCACGAGTCGAAATGGATCATAGGCAATGGGCGGGACGAAGAAACCGTCAAACCGCAAAAAAGGCTCAGCCGTTGCCAACAGAAATCCGCCGCCCGCCCGCCATATTGCGGCAGACAGGCTGCAAGGCATCCAGTCCGTCGAGACCGGATTCGCCGTGCTTGATGCGCTTGTCGATGGGGAGGCTCGCTGACGCTGGGTGAGGTCGCGCGCGGTGCGGAGCTGTCGCTCAGTCAGGCGCGCCGCTACCTGGTAAGTCTGGTGCGCTGCGGCATAGCCGTTCAGGACTCCGCCACCGGTCGATACGATCTCGGGTCGCGGTCTCTGCGGGTTGGGCTCGCGGCGCTGGCACGGGTGGAAGCGATCGAACTTGCCACCGCGGCTTTGAAGGAGCTGGTTGTGACGATTCACGAAGGCGGCACTCTGGCGGTGTGGGGCGACGAGGGCGCAACTGTCGTTCGCTGGCTCCGGGGCGGTGGCATCGGCGTGACATCACTCGGCCTTGGAACGATTTTCCCGCTGCTGTCCTCCGCAACGGGCCAGGTGTTTCTGGCGCACCTGCCGGAAGAAAACACGCGGGCGCAGTTGCAGCGCGAACTCGGCACCAAGAATATTTCATCGCCGGACATTCGCAAGCAAGTCGATACGATACGAAGCAGCGTTCGCGCGGCAGGATACGGGTGGCTGAAGGGCCATTTCGTGGAAAATATCCGCGGCGCCGCCGCCCCGATTTTTGATTCCCAGGGCGAACTGGTTTCCGTGCTCGCGATTGCCGGGCCCGACCGCCGCGATGCAAAGGGTGCAGATCCGTCCGTCACGGCCATGGCTGCCGCAGCCGCTCAGGTCTCACGTCAACTTTGCTTCAACCCAGCAGTCACACCGAAGCTCGTCGGGTAGGTGTCGCGATACGACTTACGAAGTTTGAATCTTTCACCCCCGGCCGCCCAGCGAGCCGTCACTTTCTGACCATCGTCAGTGGATACCGATCTCGGTCATTGCGTGTTCCCAATTCACTGAAGCAGCGCCCGGACGCTCGCTAGCGCGAGACAATATCCAAGGGGCCGTGGTCATCGCAGTGGTCACCATGGGGGTGATGCAGATGACCATCGACCAAATAGTCCGTGTGGTCGCCGTGAGGGACAGCCTCGTGGCCACAGCCAGGCCTGTGACGGTGCGAAGCGTCGTGTCCACCGCAACGATGATCTGGCGTGCAACGGTCTGGATTCGTGGCGCTTACCGCAAGCGCGTGCTCGTCCACATGATCCTCGTGTGGGTGATGCAGATGTCCATCATGAAGATAGTCGACGTGGCCATCGTGACGAATAGCGATGTGGCCGCAGCCGGGTCCGTGCTTATGAGGGTGATCGGCGTGAACCGGATGATCGTGCGTGGCCATGGCTTTTCCTTTCCTTACGAGAGATGTGTAGGCCTCAATGAGAGGCGTGATCGATGGCGTTCCGGATGAGACCGAGAACATGATCATCGGCGATCATGTAGTAGATTCTTTGGCCATCGCGTCGTCGGGTTACCAGGCGCGCTGTCAGCAAAACCTTGAGCCGCGCAGAAACCGTCGCGATCTTTTCTCCTTCCATTTCAGCGAGTTGCGTCACGCTGCGCTCGTGCTGCGCCAAAGCGATCAGGGTCTGCAGGCGCGACAAATCTGCCAAGGCCCGAAACATCATCGAGGCCGCTTCAAGCCGCTGTCGAGTCGGTGCCGGCTTCATGGACCGCCATCTAATATTCAAACGAATAATAGAATATAACGCCGTTACGTCAAGTCGAATAGTCGCTTTTCCGAAACGGCACGGGCTGTGCGCGGGGTGTACTCGATGGCGCTGTCCGGCTGAACTTCGGCAGAATCCGGCGCTAGTGACTAAGCGAGCCGATCTCGACCGTGACATGTGACAGCTTGTGAAGATGGCGAAGACGAGCCTTGTAGTCGCTTGGCGTCGCCGCCGACGGCGCGACAATGGTTATGATCGCGGCATGATGCCCAGGACCCAGCTGCCAAACATGCAAGTCGGTGATTCTGTCCTCCGTCAGATCCAGCGCTTTACGGATGTCGGCGGCGAGGACCTCGCTCTCCGGTGTTGCGTCGAGCAGTACACGGCCCGCGTCATTGATCAATCCCCATGACCAGCGAGCGATGACGAGTGCGCCGATCACGCCCATGAGGGGGTCCGCCCACAGCCAACCCTGGGTCGCGCCCAGCGTCAGCGCAACAATGGCGAGGATCGACGTCAGCGCATCAGCCAGAACGTGAAGATAGGCGGCGCGCAGATTGTTGTCCCGCGCATGGTCATGATCGTGCGCATGATTGCTCTGATGGCCGTCATGTGAATGGCCGTGATGCTCGTGATTGTTCTTCAGCAGCCAGGCGCTAGCCAGATTGACGATCAGGCCGACGATGGCGACGGCGATTGCTTGCTCGAATTCAATCGGGATCGGGCTCTGGAAGCGCACAAAGCATTCCCAGCCGATCAACAGAGCGATCAGCGCCAGGATGACCGCGCTGGTGAAACCCGCCAGATCGCCCAGCTTGCCGGTGCCGAATGTGAAGCGCGGGTCGTTGGCATGCTTGCGCGCATAGCGATACGCCAAAGCCGTGATCAACATCGCCCCGGCATGGGTCGACATGTGCCAGCCATCGGCAACCAGCGCCATCGAGCCGAAGATCGACCCGGCCGCGATCTCGATCACCATCATGGTGGCCGTGAGCGCAATGACCAGCCAGACGCGACGCTCGTTGCGACTTTGTGCGTCGCCGAGGAAGACGTGATCGTGCGAACGCGAATGTGTTGGGAAGCTGGCCATGCGAACGCCGTTCAGGATGTCAGGACTGCGGATAGCGAAAAGCTCATTTGATATACGTCCGGATCGCCTCGATCAGTTCGTCTCCGCCTCGCTTTCGGTCGATGTCGCTCTCGGCGGCGAGCACATGTTCGCGAACCTGATCTTCCATCACTTCGGCGGTAAGACCGCCCAGGGCGCCGCGCACAGAGGCCAGCAATTGCAGCACCTGCCCGCATGGCGCCTCGCTTTCCAGCGCGCGCTCGATCGCCTCCATCTGCCCCTTGAGCCGGCGGACCCGGCCGACCAACTTCGGCTTATTGCGAATGGTGTGTGACATCGAAGCGTTTCCACGCGGGTTCTTCAAACTAGTATAGGGGTCTATACTATATCAGATCGATGGAGTGAAGGCCATGGCGTGCCGGGACGAACGGATCGAATGGACTTGGGACGGCGAGACGATCGCCGTCGAGCAGACCTCTTGCGGTGACGGGCCGATCGTTCTGTTGCTGCCGGCACTGAGTTCGATTTCGACGCGGCGGGAGATGCGTCCCTTGCAGGAACAACTCGGCTCGTCGTTTCATACTGTTGCGATCGATTGGCCGGGCTTCGGCGACCTGCCGCGGCCGAAGGTCAAATGGCGACCTGAAGCTTACCGAGCCTTCCTCAATCATGCGGCCCGCAGTATCAAACCGGCCGCCACCATCGCCGCCGGCCATGCCGGCGGGTATGCGGTCAGACAGGCGGCGGACGTGGAAGGTTCGCTCGGCGCGCTGAGCCTCGTGTCGCCGACTTGGCGTGGGCCTCTGCCGACCATGGCCGGCAAACGCCTGAAGCTGTTTCAACTGCTCGCCCAAGCAGCCGACCTACCCATCCTCGGGAAGCTGCTGTATCGGCTTAACGTTAACCGGCCAGTGATTGGTATGATGGCGCGTGGCCATGTCTATGCGAACCCCGTGTGGCTGACGCGCGAGCGATTCAGGAGAAGCTCGCGGTCACGCAAGCACCTGGCGCACGGTATTCATCATTCCGATTTGTTGCCGGCGAATTGGATCCGTTTCAGGAGCGGAGCGAGCTTCTGGCGGCTGCGGCGCGCATCAACACGCCGCTGCAGATCATCTACGCCGCCAATGCTCCGCGGAAATCGAAGGCCGAAATGGTCGCGCTGGCGAGACTCTCGCATGTGCAGGCAACTGAAATATCGGTTGGCAAGCTCTCGGTGTATGAAGAGCACCCGGAAGCCGTCGCGCCGATCACCGCGGCGTTTCTGCGCAGCAATCTGAAGACGGGGTAGGGGAGGCTTCAACCTGGAGGTAGGATGGCTTCGGCTTCGGCGCATGCCGACTGGCCTCTTCCACGTCGCGTTCGACCACGTTGCAATCTCCGTCACGACCAGCGATGAGGGATAAATTTCACGGCTTCTTGCAGATCGGCGCCGGCCGCGGCGGCGGCACCGGATGATCCTTCTTGTACTGAGCAAGGATTGGCTCGAGATTCTCTTTTGACCAAAATTTCGGAAAGCCAATCTCTTTCAAGCAGGATGCGTTCCAATATAATCCCCGGCTCGATGGCACCTGCCCAGTAGTAACGGCTTTGCTGATGGCTTCGATATCGTATGATTCAGGATAAATGTAGATCGTGCTCGGATCGTCTTTCAACATCGGGACGATTTGCCGAGCGTCCGACGGTGACCAACTGGTGCAACCATTGCTACGGCCAGCAGAGTAATCCACCAGCGTTCCAAACGGAACGTAACCGTCGTGGTTTGCGTGTGGGCTGTGTGGATCCTTTCGACGACATACGCCCTTTAGCGATACGGCTGCATGTCCGCCGATCGCGCGCTGCCTGGCATTTGCGGTCTCTCCTTCGCCGTCAAACTGAACGAAAGAGCGTACCAAAGCGGCGTCTTGCCTTGCCGAAACGCGGTAATATCCTTTGAAGGATGTTTTCGTTTCGGCCGTCACGTACGCACCACCGGTCGTCAGGTTGGAATCGATCGCATTGCCGAAGTTCTTCGCGCAGCGCCTCCCATTTGCAAAATCTACGATGCCCTTCAAATTTTGACCGCTGCCGTGACCCGCTGAAATTGCGCGGAACGACCGGTCGGCTTCGCAGATAATGTAAAACCGGCGCCCCAATATGCCTTCACTTGCATAGTTGGGCCGCGTGGCATCCATGGCGAAGTAGCAGGGACTTCTGACCGCGCCTTCACGCACTTTCTTCAGATAAAGCGCGCGAGCTCTCTCCAAGACCACTCGTGCGATTTGACCATCGCGGTCGCCGACGTGGGCCTGCAACCAAGCTGGTACGGCCGACGACTGCCCCGTCGCAAGAGCCGGACCCGAGCTGGACAAGGTGGCTATTACACCGAGGCCGGCGATCTTTAGAAGGTGCAATCTCGACCGCAACGGATCATCTCTCTTGTCGACTCATTTGCACTTGACGCGAATGTCTCGCGCCCCCGCAAGACTCCTCGCTTCAGTAAAAGCCAACCGCTTCCCCATGGTGAGGCATCCCCGGTGCGGTTTCGCGCAGAACAGGCTCGGATGCGTGGATCATCCTTTCGGATGCGATTCGAGCGCGGCCCTCGCCGTCGAAGAAGGTCGCGATCTCACCACCATACTCGACCACATGCGATGGCTGCTTGCCCGCGATGTCGACACCCAGCAATCGCGGCGGCTTTATTTTGATGTCGCCGTGATCGCCATGATCTTCAAATGATATGCCTCTATCAATCGCTGTAACCAGATCGGCACCTCTCTGCACGGCAAGAACCGTCTGTTCGGTCTTGCTGCGGTAGAGATGAGCTGGCGCTTTGGTCGCAAATGTTTCGATCTTCTCTTGCTTGAGGAGATTGATGACATTCACGATTGGCTCGGAATGGTCGGAGACGAACAGGCGCCACGCCGTCTTCTCGCCAGCTAAAGCAGGGCAGTTGAGGGCGATGTCATCAGAAGGACACCGATAGTGCCGGTTGGAACTCTGGTCATCGGCTATTTCCTCTCAAAACAGCGTGCTCCGAACAAGACGCGTTCGATCAGGGGACATCAGGCACGATGGCTTTCCGGATTGTCGAGGCGTTGTGCTTCATCATGTCAACGTAGGTGGCCGCTGGCCCGTCGGGTCGAGACAGGGCATCGGAGTAGAGCTCTCCGCCGACCTTCGACCCTGTTTCAGCGGCAATACGCTGCATGAGACGGGGATCGGCAATATTCTCTACGAAGACCGCGGCGACCTTATCGCGCTTGATTTGTCGGATGAGACTGGCGATGCCGGACGCTGACGTCTCGGTGTCTGTTGAGACGCCTTCTGGCGCGAGGAATGTCAAACCGTATTCGTGAGCGAAGTAGCCGAATGCGTCATGCGCGGTGATGACAATGCGCTTGTGTGGCGGGATGCGTGCGATAGTCGCTCTGATCTCGCCATCGAGCACGCTGAGAGTTGCATCATAGGCTTTGGCATTTATTTCATACGTCGTGCAGCCGGGTAGATCGATCGAGCAGAGCGCGTCTGCGATATTTTTGACGTAGATCCGGGCATTCGGAACCGCTTGCCAAGCATGGGGATCATAGTCGCCGTGGTGGTGGTGAGGGCCCGACTGCGCGTGGTTGTACGCTTGCTCAGTGCTTTTGAGCGGCTTGACTCCCATCGTAAGCTCGACAACCGGAGCCTTTGTTCCACTCGCTTCGATAAGGCGTCTCAGGAAGCCTTCGAACCGAAGACCGTTGACGAGCACGACATCGGCGGCGGCAATAGTTCGGACGTCTGCGGGCCCGGCTTCGTAAACGTGGGGATCGCCGTTTGCGCCGACGAGTGACCTGAGATCGATACGGTCTCCGCCGACATGTCGCGCAAAATCACCAATAATCGAGAAGCTGGCGACCACGTTGAGCTTCTTGGTGGACTCGGCGCCAGCAGGAAGCGGTGATAGCGAGATGAGTCCCGCTAGCACGGCCGTTCTTAACATCTTGAGCATGAGCTGTCGTATTCTCGTTGTTTCAAGTGCTTGATGGCGGTGGCGCTGTACAGTTCTTGGCGCGGAATCGAGCGCTGTGGTCGCCGACCGAACCCGGAGGCTTTCCGATGCTGCGGAACCGCAGTCGCAGGAGCCCGAGCAGAGGTGAACGCGTTGGTCGCGCAGCCCAGATTGCGAAGGTCGTAACGGGTATCCTCAGCAAAGGGCGCACGGATGGGCCGAACGCTGTGCCTGGTCTCCTGATGATCGCGTCCATGCGATGCTCGCTCAGCCTGAATGGTTGGCAGTCGATTATGTAATGTTATAACATAACAAACAAGTCGCGAAAGAAGAGGCGGGAATCAATTTCGCGGCGCAATCGCCCTAAATCTCTGTGTAATCGAGGATCGTATGTTCTCCGGACCAGACCTTGTCTGAGTCGTAAATTCGCTCGCGGCGCTTGGACCTGAAGTTGATCGCAAGAATGATCTCGCCCATGGTCCTCTTTCCAGCGCCGAGGGATCCGGACGGACCAGAGATGCGGAGAACGCCGTCCTCCGCCATTTGGGACTTGGTCATGAACGATCCTGGGTGTAATGTTGTAACAATACATTGCTGTTATACTATTACACCCGAGACCGTCAAGGTGAGATGAAATGCATCGCAATCCAGGTCCGCGCGGTGCTTGCGCGCACGAAGAGACGCATGGTCACCCCGTCGATGGCGGCGCAGTTGAGTTCCGCGCCCGCTCGTACGCAGTATCGAAAGGGGTGCCGTTCACGCCGATGCGTCAAAGCGTGCTTGCCTTGCTTGCGGCGTCCGGAAAGCCGATGAGCGCCTACGAGATCGCGGAGAAAGTGAGCGATGCGCGAAAGCTCAAGGCCGTGCAGGTCTACCGTGCGCTCGAATTCCTGCAGGAGGCAGGGTGCGTCCATCGACTGGCGTCCCGCTCGTCCTATTTCGCCTGCGATCATCTGCACGGAGAAGGCGAAACGGTTGTTTTCATGGTCTGCGCGCAATGTGGTGCGGTTCAAGAGGCGGCCTCCGAACTGGTGGCGCGCGGCTTGCGGGGCGCAGCGAAAACAACCGGCTTCAGGCCCCGGCATCCGATGATCGAGGTGGAGGGTGAGTGCGCGGAATGCGCGGGTACGCCTGAACGCTAACCCAATGGCTTGCGGCACGATCGGTCAATCTCGCGGATAAGGCGCAAGGAGTTATTCGATCGATCCGCGGGACGAGCGCGTAAGCGCGAGGCCGCCAAGCACGAACGCGAGCGCCAGCATCAACATGGCCCGCCACCAGATGCTCCACCTGATTTCGCTTGCCGGCATCTCAACCCAATGCCACCGGGGCAATGAAGACAGGTCACGCACGGTCATGGCGCGGCTCTCCAGGATTCTGGGAGCGAAATACTGTCGCCATCTTTCGTGAAAAGCCTCCGTCTGATCCTTGAAGGCGAGGAAACGGCGTGAATCGGTGCCGGCGATAGAGGTCAGCGCTTCGTTGACGAGCATCGCAGGCGATAGCAAACTCAGCCTGTCGACAAGTTTTTGCTGTTGCAGCAGTTGCTGATCAAAACGTTTCAAAAGCGGCTCGATTTGTTCGTCGACTTTTTGCTTGGCCAGAAAAAATGCACGCATGCGCGAAGGCACTTCGATACGTTCGTTTTTCACCAGCAGCGCTTCCGGATCGGAGGCATAACGATAATCCGCACTATAGAGGTCCTCGTATTCGCGCAACGTTTCGGCGGTTGCGACACGCGTGCGGCTCGCCAAGTCGGTGCGGGAAGGGGCCGGGCTAACCAATCCCACGGCAAGGTTCATTGTCACCGGCAAGATGAGCACAAGAATCGTCCAGAGCGCCACCATGATCAACGCATTGGTCGAAGATGAGCGGCCAACGGTGTTGACCAAGGCCGCGACCGCGAACCAGAACAAGCTATACGCCGCCACCAGCGCTGACCACGACAGCATCAAGACCAGTTGCTCCGCGCTGCGGGCTTCGGGACGGATCAAAAGCAGGACCACGAGCGGCACGGGAATAACGATCGCCAGCAGCGCAAGCATGCGCACGACGACTTTCCCAGTCATCAATGTTGCGATGGAAAGCGGTTGCGAACAAAGCATGCGCAAGGTGCCATGTTCGCGCTCTGCCGACAGCAGGTTATACCCGAGCGTCGTAACCAGCAGAGGCAATACGAATACGATAACGAAAGCGAGATCGAAGTGCCCGCTGAGCAGATTCCAGGGGTTTTCGATTTCCGTGTCGTACATGAACTGAACTTTGCTCAAATAGGTGATGCGGTAATAATTGGGCATCATGTCCGACTGACCGATCGCCAGCGCCGCGAGCGGTGCGTTGGGCATTGTGGCGTAACGCCCGGACAAGGTGCCGGCCATGGCAGCGGGGTTCGCGGGATTGGAGAACGGTATCAGCGCGGTTTGACCGGCGAGAACGGATTGGAGCGTCCCGCTATTTGCCGTTTGGGTCTCCTGTTCGTGTTTGAGGACTTGAGCGGCCATGCGGTCGCGGAGCGTTGCTTGCGTCAGTCCCACAAATAGTCCGTAACCCACCATGAGAGCCAGAACGCAACACACCAGCAGCAGCGTGCGATCGCGGACAAGGATGCGGACCTCGTGCAGTACGATCAGCGACAAGGTGGAGAGCGGGCGAGGCTGCATTGTCTTCATTCGACTGCCTAGCGCATCAGCGGACGGGAGAGCGCATACTGCGCGAGCGCGACGGAGAGGCAGAACATCACGGCGAGCAGGGCAAGGCTCGCCCAATGATGCGCCAAGGCAAACGACACAGGCGGAAGTTGGTACTTGAACTGCGGCACGCTTGCCCACAGCTCAGGGCCAGCCTTGTAAGTGAAATGCGCATTACCCAAGCGATCGGCGTGTTCGATCAAGTCCTCACTGACAATGTTCTGAATCTTCCGCCGTTGGGCTTCGGCCGCGGTTGAGAAGTCGCGATGTTGGGAAAAGTCCGTTCCCGCCAGGCCCATGGAGAAGCCGCGGAGTGCAACAACCGGGGCAACAAGGCCGACCCACCCTTGCGCGCGCTGTTGACGCTCGAATGTGTCCCAAAGCCTGCCGAAGTTTGCATCAAGTGCGCCGTAACCCGCCTCGTCATCAACTTTCAGCGCCGCGCCCCACTTGCTGAGCGGAACCGATGGATCCCACTGCGTTCGCGCACCGAAATGGGTAGACCAGGCCTTGCGGCCAGCGTCTGCCACATCGCGCGCGAGTTGATCGTCAAAGTCGAGCCGGGACGGCGTGGGATAGAGCAAATTCGTCGCTTCGGAGGCGGTGCGCGGAGCAATCAGCGTTGCTGCGACCCAGAAGCCCAGGAGCAAGACCAGGGCAGCCCGCGATGAACGCGCGAGGGCTGATACCGCCAGGGTGAGAAACACGAAAAAGCCGAGATAGAGGCCGTATCCCGCCGCGAGCCAGCCGATCCGATAGACCACGTCCACGCGCTCTCCAGCGGGTAGGCGAGCGACGATGAGTACTGCAAACGCAAGGCCGACTGGAGCAATCAGAATGCCAACGCAGCTCGCAAGCGCCGCCGCTTTGCCCAAAAGAAGGCTCCGCGCAGTCGCGCCCAGGCTGAGCAACTGGCGCAACGTTCCGCGTTCGCGCTCATAGCTCACAGAGTTGAAGCCGATGACGATAATGAGCAGGGGAAGCAAAACCTGAAGAAGCCAGGCTGGCGATAATTCGCCGAACCGCTGCAAACCGGTTGCATCCTGGGCCGGCCGGAACTTGACTTCGCTCTGGCGATGCGCCTGTAGCCAGACGGTCGAGCCAACAAACGGCCCAATGCCGGGATCGAAGACGGCAAGCGACGGTTCGGGCTTGAAGACGTGCATGCCCTGTTCCGCCGCATCGTGCGGGTGCCGATAGCCTTGGTGAAGCCAGGCGTTATAGTCGAGGGCCTGGCCTGCCGACCGTTCGCTATTCAGCTGAACCTGCCGATTCCATCCGGCCGCCAGAGCCACTAGCATGAGGATGACGACCAGCCCTCCGGCCCAGAGCAGACGCCCGTCGCGGGTCAGCTCGCGAAGATCTTTGGCGGCGATGATCGCGAACACGTCAACTCCTCATGTGCTTGAGGTACAGCGCTTCAAGATCGGCATGGCTGACCTCCTCGCTTCTGAGCTCTTCCACCAGCCGCCCTTGCTTCATGATGCCGATGCGGGTCCCGGTCTGCTTCGCGTGGAAGAGATCGTGCGTTGTCGTCAACACGGTCACGCCGTCGTTGCTGGCCTTGACGAGAAGCTCCGAGAACTCGTTGGCCGCGGACGGGTCAAGTCCTGAGGTGGGCTCGTCGAGCAAGAGGGCTTTGGCATTCTTGGCCAGCGCAATGGCAATTCCTACCTTCTGACGCATGCCTTTCGAGTAGGTCGCGACCCTGTCATCGGCTGCTTGACGCGGGAGACCTGCCGCCTCCAGCAGTTCAAGCAACCGCTGCCGCGGCAAATGCTCTCCGATTGCGATTGAAGAGAAGAATGCCAGGTTTTCTAGGCCTGAGAGCACGCCATAGAGCGTGACCTGCTCGGGGATATATGCAAGGAGCCGCTTCGTCTCCAGCGGCTGACGCACGACGTCGAGCTTGCCGATTTGCAAGCTGCCGGATGTCGGCTGGAGAAAATTCAGGAACAGATTGACCAGCGTCGTCTTGCCCGCGCCGTTCGCCCCCAAGAGGCAATAGATCTCGCCAGGCAGGACGCTGAGCGAGACATTATCCAGAGCACGCTTGTCGCCAAACTGCTTCGTCACTTCAATCGCATCGAGCATCGATTCTCATACACCTCCACTGCCCACGTCGGCCGCTCATCGAAGGTGCCGTGCGCGGCACGCCTGCAGTAGAGAGTAGTGAATTCGGCTATTCACGCTCTGCGGTCGCATGACGAGGCCTCGTTGGCTGCCTTGACGTGTGTAACGTTATAACATTACATAGTTCTTGTGAAGCCTTGATGTGGAGGCGGTTCGCGGGGGCAAGCGTGCGTTACCTGTTGTGTTCGGTTTCTCTATCAACTCTTTTGATGGCGGCAGGCGTTCTGCCTTTTGGCTTGGCTGAAGCGCAACCTCAGACGCCTTCGTCATCACCCGACCAGCCGGCGAGTTCGTTGCCGCCTATAACAGTTGACGCGCCGCAGCGGCGACCAACGGCGAGAGTGGCGACGCGGTCGAATTCGCAAAGAGGCCGCATCTCCCGGACAAGCAGAAATCCGCGACCCTTAGCCATCGCCGAGGCATCACCGCATTCGCAAGGGCAGCAGCAGGTGCCGGCGACGCCGCTCAACACCAATGTCGTTGCGCCCAGCGCGAGCCGGTTGGGGCTGACCCCGCGGGAGATCCCCGCAACCGTCGAGGTCGTCGGAGCGGAAACGATCCGGGAGCAGGGTTACCACACCACGATCGATACGGTGAAAGGCGCAACCGGCGTGACCGCCAGCGACGCGCCGAACGACGTGTCGTTCTCCATGCGCGGTTTCCAGGGCGAGCAGGTCAACGTGACCTACAATGGCGTCAATATCGGCCCGACAGGCTTCACGGCGCTGACCATGGAGACGTTCAACCTCGATCGGGTCGAATTTCTCAAGGGGCCATCTTCACTGATGTCAGGGCAGGGCGCGGTCGGCGGCGCCATCAACTACGTCACCAAGGCGCCTCATACCGGTCCAATCACCAACGAAGCCTTCATCGGTTTCGATTCGTTCGGCAGTATCCGAGGCGGCTATGGTTCGGGAGGAAGCACCAATATCAGGGGCCTCGACTATCGGTTCGACATTAGCCGATCGGTGCAGAACGGCTTCATTGATGATACCGACACAAAGAATCTGCATGTATCTGGGCAACTGGATTATCGCCTCACGAACGCGTTCAAGGTTTTCGTCGCGACCGAATACAAGGACTACAATGCGCGGGTCTATGAAGGCACGCCGCTGGTCCCGGTCGCTTTTAGCGGTCCTTTCGCGACCACGGACATCGTGTCCGGAACGAAAGTGTCCGATTATAACGGCACCAATCTCGGGCCTGTCACCATCGACAGCCGTACGCTGAAAACGAACTATAACGTGCTCAACAACCACAAGACCATCAAGGAATCATGGGCGCGCGGAGGATTCGAGTGGGATCTAACGAGCAACGTCACTCTGAGAAGTCAGGTCTATAACTACAATGCCAGCCGCGACTGGTACAACAATGAGGTAAGCGCATTTAACAGCGCCACCAATCTGGTTGATCGTGAAAGGTTCTTTGTCCACCACAATCAGAACATGGTGGGCAACAACACGGACGTAACATGGAATACTAACGTTTTCGGCATGGAAAATCGCATGGTTGCGGCGCTTGAATCTTATCACCTCGATTTCACGAGGCCAGCAGCGGCGAACTTTCCATCCGATCAGGTGACGTTGCTCGATCCCATCCGCGGCTACTATGGACTGCTGACGACGCAGCGGCAGACGGCGACGATCGATAGCGTCGCGATCAACCTCGAAGACCGGTTGAAAATCACGCAGAACTTCGCGTTGATCGGCGGTCTCCGCTACAATCCCTTCACGCTCGATCGAACGTCCACCGACGTCAACGGCGTGAGCGGGGCTGGCTTCCCATACACCACAAGCTGGCAGCCCGTGACGGGCCGTATCGGCTACACGTGGGAAGCGCTTCCGGGGATGACGTTCTACAGCCAATATGCGACGGCCAGCGACCTGGCGGCAGGCAGCATCTTCCTGCTGAACCCGACGCAGCAACTGACCCTGACTTCGGCTCGCAGCTACGAAACCGGCGTCAAGAACCTGCTGTGGAACGGCCGCGCTGAATGGACCTTCTCGGCCTTCGATATCGAACGCAGCAATGTGTACTCGGCACAGGCTGGTCGAACTCTCAATATTGCCGGTAAGGTCAAGTCGCAAGGTGTGGAATTTGCTGCGGCGGCGCGGCCGACCCCGGAACTCAAGCTCTGGGGCAACGTCGCGTATGTCCACACGCGCTATGCCGACTACGAGTTCACCGGTGGATCGTTCTCCGGCAATACGCCGCCGAACATACCCGCGGTCGTGGTCAACGGCGGTGCTTCCTACCGGTTCGCTAACCCGGGCTGGCTTCCCGTCGAGTTGGGGGTTTCGGTTCGTCATGTCGGCGACCGATACAGCACCGATGCCAATACGGTTAAGCTTCTCGCCTACACGACAGCGGATGTCTTTGCTTTCATCGACATTCCGAAGTCACCGACATTCCCGACCTTCGACAGCACGCGCGTCACGTTCCGGGTACGCAACTTCACCGATGCGAAGTACGCGGCATGGAGCTCTCCATTCTATCCAGATCAGATCCTGCTCGGGGCACCGCGGACCTACGAGGTCGGGGTGTCCTTCAAATTCTGATGGTGGTTCGCCCGTTGCGGGTCCTGGTCCTTGTCCATCGCTGGTTGAGCATCCCGCTGTGCCTGCTGTTCGTGATGTGGTTTGCGTCTGGTATCGTGATGCACTTTGTGCCATTTCCGGCGCTCACCGAAGCCGAACGCTTCGGAGGATTGTCCGTCTTCGACGTTTCCAAGGTGAGGCACAGTCCCGCCGAGGCTGTCGCGGCGAGCACGCTCAAAGGCGTCACGCGGGTGCGTCTGTGGCAGCGCAGCGACGGTCCCGTGTACCTGGTGTCGACTGCCTCCGGCATGAAAGCGCTGCATGCTGACGATTTGCGCGCGGCCGATATCGGCTCCGAGCAAGTGGCACTTGCAATCGGGTCCGAGCATGCGCGCTTGCGCGGCTTGAATCCTGCTGCGGCCACTTTCGTGGAACTGGCGGAATATGATCAATGGACGGTCCCGAACGGCCTCGACGGACACCGACCTCTCTATCGCATTGCTCTGAACGATGTTGCGGGAACCGAGCTGTACGTCTCTTCACGCACCGGCGAGATCGTGAGAGATACGACGCGCAGTGAACGCGCATGGAACTACGTTGGAAGCGTCGCGCATTGGATCTATCCGACCACGCTGCGCAAAGACTGGATGGCCTGGAACGTCACGGTCTGGTGGTTGTCCCTTGCTGCCGTCATCGCGGCATTGTCAGGCCTCATGGTAGGCCTGTTTCGTCTCGGGCGCGTGCGAGACCGTATCGTATCTCCCTTCCGAAAATGGCATGCTTGGCATCACTGGCTCGGATTGGCGTGCGCTGCGTTCGTGATGACGTGGATCGTTAGCGGATGGCTATCGATGGACCATGGCCGTCTCTTTTCCACCGGCGCGCTTACCAGATCGGAAGCGGACCGGATCGCCGGGACGCCGGCATGGGTCGAACTGACCGCGAAAGTGCCCGCGTCGCTTTCACCGGCTACCCGTGAAATCGAGTGGTTCGCTTTCGGCGGCCGCATCCATCAACGTAATCGGACGGGAGTTGACGCGCAGCAGATTTCCGTCGTCGTTCCAGCGTCTACTGCACCCGCTTTCCCATTCCTGCAAGCCGATCAGATCAATGTCGTCATCTCGAACGCTGTCGGTAGCTGCTCGAGCACTTCGGCCGTCGCGCCAGATGACTACTACTTCCTTGTATCTGAAGTTGCACAGGCTCCCGTATATCGGTCCATATGCGGGGACGTTTGGTACCACATCGATGGTGCTAGCGGCGCCAACCTGGAAAAGCTTGATGCGCAGCGTCGAACCTATCGCTGGCTATACCGCGCGCTGCATACCTTCGATTTCCCTGCCTTGATGGCGCGCCCCAGCCTGCGGAGCGCGATTATTGTTGTTCTATGCGCGTTTGGAGCAGTGTTCAGCATCACCGGAATCGTGATCGCCTGGCGGCGACTGAGACTTGAATTTCGCTGACCGCATTCGAATTGGCCCTCCTGCCCATGCGCTGTGAAGGCAGCGACCACAATCAATCGTGATGGGCTCCCGAGGGCTGTTGCGTGTTCAAATGTTACGTTATAACATTACGTTTAGGGTGATTTGATTGCGTGGCAATGAAGATAGACCAACCGATTCCGGTGACGATCCTCACGGGCTTCCTGGGCTCGGGGAAATCCACGCTGCTCAATGAGCTCTTGGCGAGCGAGGCCTTCGCGGACACCGCCGTCATCATCAACGAGTTTGGCGATATATCCATCGATCATGACCTTGTTCGCGTGAACAAGCGCGAGCTGATGGTGACAACGACGGGCTGCCTCTGCTGCACAGCTGCCAGCGACATCAGGTCTTCCCTGTTCGAACTTTACGACGCTATGGAGAGCAAGGCTGTCCCGTCGTTCAAGCGCGTGATCGTCGAGACGACTGGACTTGCTGATCCCGCTCCGATCATCAATCAGATCACACCGGGCGGCCTTCCAGCGGTCGGGTATCGGGACCATGTCGTGGCAAGATGCTTTCGACTGTCCGGCGTCGTCTGCGCAATCGACGTGACCATGATCGAAGAGACGATGGAGCGGCACTTCGAATGCATGAAGCAGGTGGCGTTTGCGGATTGTGTCGTGCTGACCAAGACAGATCTTGGCGCAGAACCCGCCGCGGCTCCCGGTCTCTCCGGCCTGCTGCCGAAGATCCGGCAGATCAACGCTGCCGCGGCCATCGTCGACCGTCACGGGAACGACTTCGATCTCGCTGCGGTCTTTGCTCCGCGTCGCTACGTTCCCTCCGAACAGGGGGCCGATGTCGAGGGATGGTTGGCCTTGGAAGTGGCGTTGGCCCAGCAAGGGCAAACTCACAACGATGCCACAGGCGCGAGCCGCCACGCGGCGGCTGGCATCCGGAGTTTGGCATTGCTCGAAAGCCGGCCCGTAACGCCGCAAAATCTCGCCACATTCATTGAACTGCTCAAGGCCGTAGGCGGTCCGCAATTGCTCCGTCTGAAGGGGCTTGTTGGGCTGGAGGACGATCCGGAGCGGCCTCTTGTCGTGCACGGCGTTCAGCATGCGATTCAACAGTACCGGCTTCCGGCCTGGCCCTCGGACGATCGTCGCACGCGAATGGTCGTCATCGCTCACGGCCTTGATGAAGCGGTCGTCAAGAATCTGTTCACGGCGATAACCGGCATTTCAGCGCGCACAAAAGCGCAATTGGTGCTGACGGTCGCGGGTCTGAGCGTTCTCGGCTTTGCGTTTGTCGCAGGGCTATTGCTGTTGCTTCACGAGCGCGCCACTGCCCAGTTTGAACCCCCGCCTGTGATTCAGAACACAACGAGACCTCAACGCTGAAAGGGCCAAGCATGAACAATGTGATTTCACAAACACCGGTCACCGTCCTCACCGGGTACCTGGGCGCAGGGAAGACGACTTTGCTGAACCGTATCCTGACCGAGACCCACGGTAAGCGTTATGCGGTGATTGTGAACGAGTTTGGCGAGGTCGGAATTGACAATGATCTGATCGTCAATGCGGACGAAGAAATATTCGAAATGAACAACGGGTGCATCTGCTGCACGGTGAGAGGTGATCTCATCAGGATTCTCGAAGGACTCATGAAGCGGCGCGGCAGGTTTGACGGGATCATCGTGGAGACCACCGGGCTTGCCGATCCGGCGCCCGTGGCGCAAACCTTTCTTGTAGATGACGACGTTCGTCGCAACACGAAACTTGATGCCATCGTCACGGTCATCGACGCAAAGCACCTCCTCGGAGAGATCGACCAGGCGCACGAAGCGCAAGAGCAGATCGCATTCGCCGACGTTGTCTTGCTCAACAAGACCGATCTGGTCTCGGAGGCGGACCTTAAGCTCGTCGAGGTAAGGATTCGTTCAATTAATCCTTATGCGATGATCCATCGCACCGAGCGTTGCGCGCTTGACCTCGAAAAAGTCCTGGATCGGAATGCGTTCGATCTCAACAGGGTTCTTGAGTTCGAGCCTGGCTTTCTCAGTGAAGCTCACGACCATGAGCATGACAGTCACATAAAGAGCCTGTCATTGACGACGCAGACGCCTCTCATTCCTGAGAAATTTTTCCCTTGGATGCAGGAGACCGTTCGTCAGTTCGGGATCGATATTCTGCGCCTGAAGGGGATCATCCAATTCCAGGACGATCCCGATCGCTTTGTTATTCAGGGAGTGCACATGTTGCTCGAAGGAGACCATCAACGCCCCTGGAAACCCGAGGAGCCCAGAACAAGCCGTCTGGTCTTCATCGGGCGCGACTTGCCGGAGGACGTCTTGAAGGCAGGCTTTGAGCAGTGTCAGGGCTCAAGTCACTGATTGAAGGCACGGTGATGCACCAAGCTGCAGCACGGCAGCGGAGTTTGTCCGTTGCCATGCTGAGGCTGACAGCCCTCGCAAATCCATTCGGGACGCCAAAAGCATGCCAAAGATTGCCTTACCTATGGGGCGGCGGGTCCAAGGAGCCGGCTATCCTCGGGCAGTTCAGGAATTAAAGCTGCAAACGCAGAAGCTGTTGGGCTTGTCGGATGACGTGACTGTCTCGGTTAGCGAGTTGACCTGTCGAGAGCCAGGATGTCCCGATGTGGAAACCCTCGTCGCGATCTTAAGAGACGGGGAAAAGCCAATAATCGCAAGAATCCACAAATCGATTCCCGACGTCACTCTCGATGAACTGAAAGCAGCGTTTGATCTGGGGCTTCGCACCTAAAGCGCGCTTTCACGGACATTTCACCAGGATCTTTGAAGGTGAGCGCTGTTAGGAGATTCACTTGCTGACAACAGAATGTCTTACCAAGCGCTTCAACGGCGTTACGGCGGTCGACGATCTCTCCCTGAGCGTCGCGCCCGGTGAAATCCTCGCGCTGCTCGGCCCCAACGGCGCCGGCAAGACGACAACGATCAATTGTTTCCTCGGTTTCCTCACGCCTGACCAGGGCCGAGTCTTGGTTGATGGCCTCGACGTTGGACGGCATGCGCTCGAAACCAAGCGGCGCCTTGCCTACATCCCCGAGCAGGTCAACCTTTACGGTCATTTCTCCGGCGTCGAAAATCTCGCCTATTTCAGCGAGCTTGCCGGCGCGCGCCATGACGATGCGGCGCTGCGCCGATTTCTGTCCGAGGCCGGCCTGCAAGCCGACGCCCATGACCGCCGCGTGAGCGGCTATTCGAAGGGCATGCGACAGAAGGTCGGCATCGCCATGGCGCTCGCCAAGGGTGCGAAGGCACTTATTCTCGATGAACCGACGAGTGGTCTCGACCCCAGTGCGTCGCACGAGTTCACGATTTTGCTACGGCGATTTGCTGCGAATGGCGCCGCTGTGTTGATGGCGACCCACGATCTCTTTCGTGCCAAGCAAGTCGCAAGTCGGGTCGGCATCGTCCGTCACGGCAAGCTCGTGCATGCGCTCACCGCAGCCGAACTCAGTCACACCGATCTCGAAAGGCTCTATCTAGAAGTCATGGAGTCCTGACGCCCATGATCGCGACCATCGCTCGCAAGGAATTCATCGAGCTTATCCGTGACGGCCGATTCCGTTGGGCTGCCGCCATTGTCTTGGCGCTCCTTGTGACAGCTCTCGTGGCTGGCGGCTACTATCAGCGAGATCTGGTCAAGCAGCAGCGCGCGGCGCAGGCCAGGGAACAGGCGCGATGGTATGCGCAAGACCCGAAGAACCCGCATTCTGCCGCCCACTATGGTCTCTATGCCTTCAAGCCGCGCCTTGCCCCGGCGTTTCTCGACCCAGGCGTCGAGCCCTATATGGGGATCGCGGTGTGGCTTGAAGCGCACAAGCAGAACGAGCTGATATTTCGGCCGAGTGAGGACGCGACAATCGCGCAACGCTTCGGTGACATGACGGTCGCCCTCGTGTTGCAAGTTGTGCTGCCGCTCGTCATCATCGTGCTCGGATTCAACGCGTTTGCGGGCGAGCGGGAACGTGGCACGCTGCGCCAACTTCTGAGCTTGGGACTGAGACCGCGGGACCTTGTCACCGGCAAAATGTTAGGTTCTGCTGCTGCCTTGGCATTCATCGTAGGTCCGGCAGCGCTGCTAGGCGCAGCGACTCTCGCATTGATTGGGCCGGCTGGTGGCGAATTGCGATTTGCCCTGCTGGCAGTCGCCTATCTGCTTTATCTTGGCATCTTCCTGCTCCTCACTCTGGCCGTATCCGCGCGGGCACCGTCGTCGCGCTTTGCACTGGTGGTCCTGCTGGCGTTTTGGGCGGTGAATTGCCTGCTCGCACCCCGCGTGGTGTCGGATTTCGCGGCGGAGCGTCATCCGCTACCGGAGGGGTCTCGTTTAAGGCCCGACTGCAGGCAGCGCTACACGATCCGGCAGGTCCGTCGAGAATGATGAAGGACCGCACAGCCGAATTGCGTAATAAGTACGGCGTGACGCGCGAGCAGGATCTCCCTGTCAATCTCGCGGGCTTGAGCCTTCAGGTCAGCGAGGAGTACGGCTACGGCGTTTTTGAGAAATTCCATAATGAACTCTACGCGCCAATGGAAGCGCAAAACCGCCTGCTGCAGCGCGCCGCCGCATTCTTTCCGCAGCTCGGTATCCAGGCAATCTCGATGGGGCTTGCGGGCACTGATCTCACCCAGCATCGCGATTTCGCTCGCGCGGCCGAAGAGCATCGGCGTGTGGAACTCAAGATCATCAATGATGACATCCTTGAGCATCCTGTGAAGACCGGAGACGTTCATCTCGGTGATCGCGAGCTATGGGCGAAAGTGCCGGCGTTCCATTATCAGGCACCCGGCATCGGCTGGGTGCTGTCGAACCACGCACTTACATTTGTCCTCCTCCTTCTCTGGTTTGGATTTGCTGCCTGCCTCGCCTGGACCGGTGCGGCGCGGCTCCGCCCGCTATAGGTGATTTCATGTTCAAGACCGTCTTTCGGTGGGAGCTTCGGGCACTGCGACTGGATCTTGCATTCTGGGCAGTGCTGACTTTCGGCATTGTTGCACTTGGCTTCGCGCTCGTTAACGGCGAGCGCTGGCGTTCGCATTTGGACGGCGTGCGCGCTGCGGCTGCACAGCAGGACATTTCGGCTCGTGCAACTGCTCGGGCGACAGCTCAACGTATCAACAGTGGACAGCAACCTTCGTCCTTTTTCGATCCACGTAACTCTTTGGTCTATGCGAATTATCTCATGTCGCATTCCGCGGTTTTGCCGGCGACGCCTATAGCGGCCCTTGCCGTCGGCCAGAGCGACCTCCTGCCGTCGGCACTGCCGCTTGCCCCTGGTCGCCTGCCTTCGGTCGCAGACGGTTCCGAGCCCGAGAATCCACATCGTCTTCTAATTGGCCGTTTCGACCCCGCATTTGCCGTGATCTTTTTGTTTCCGCTATTGATCATAGGCATGAGCTACGCGTTGCTCGCGGGTGAGCGGGAGCGTGGCACTCTGGCCCTCCTGCTGGCGCAACCATTGACGATGCAAGCACTGTTCGTCGGCAAGATAGTGCCTCGAGATCCTGCTAATCGTTGGATTGCTGCTGGCTTTCGCCGCGATTTCAGCAGCTATCGTGCCTGTATGGGCTTGGTCGCGTCTTGCGATTTGGTTTGCCGTCGCTATCACCTATGCCGCTTTCTGGTTCGCCTTGACCGCGGCAGTCGTGACCCGCCGCGGCCATACGGCCACGCACGCAGTGACGTTGGTGGCTGCGTGGCTGACCCTGACGCTCTTGTTACCCACGGGCGTCAATCTCATCGTCAAGACCATGGTGCCGGTGCCCTCTCGGGTCGAATTGATTCTTGCTTCGCGTGCCGCGACCGATCAAGCAACTGCTGAGCGTAGCAAGCTTCTCGGCGCGTTCTATGAAGACCACCCGGACCTTGCTCCTGCTGGTGGTGATGGGCTGCACGGCGCAGACTTTGTCACGCTGCAGTTAGTGACTGGCCAGAGGGTGGAGCGCGATCTTGCGCCTGTCCTGGCTCATTTCTCGGATCAACTTGCCCGCCAGCAGCGCCTCGTGGAGAAGCTGCAATACCTTTCACCGGCGTTGCTCGCGCAATCGGCATTCGCCGACGCAGCGGGAACCGGGCCGGCTCGCTATGCTTGGTTTTTGAGCAAGCGCGCGCGCATCATTCGGAATTGCGGGCGTTTTTCGAGCCGCGAGCGTTGCGCAAGGAGAAGTTTTCCGCCTGGGATGAGGTGCCCAGGTTCGATTACTTGGAGGAGCCGATTATCTCTGTCGTCACACGTCTTGCGCCCGCGGTCGGCGCACTTCTCCTTGCGGCACTCGGCTTTGGTATTCTCAGTTGGCTGGCGCTGCGCCGCCAAATGGTCGCGTAGTCATGCGCGCTGTAGAGATTGACGAGGCAGAATAGCAGGGGCCGCGGATAGTACTCGCGCGATCACCTAGGCCCGGCATCGGCGGCCCGCGCCGGAGCGCCCGTAAGTAGAATGCCAGCAGGATTGCCGCAGAGTAGGGCTTTCCAAGCCAACGAAGCAGAACTGAGGCCTCAGACCGAAAGCCAAGTATCGCGCTCTAAGATAAGGACAATCTGGCGCGCCGCAGCCGATGAAGATGGGCACTATAGCTTCGCTGCGCCGCTATGATTTTGCGCTACGCAGTACGAAAAGGCCGCTGCGGCTACGCCGCCCTGTCCGCAAGCAAACTGCGCATCGCCTTGGGATCGCGCTTGATCGCGAGCAGCAAGGCGCGCGCTTGCGCGTCCAAGGCGCGGCTGGCACTCATTCGGGTATCGCGCCTTCCGCAATCCCTCGATGAACAAATCGATCATCCATTGACATAGAGCCGATGAGACTGTCCTTAAGCCTGAACCGTTTCGGACTCTGAGGTTGGCCTTTTCACCCATCGGTAGGGCCGAAACGCAATGGCTCTCGAAGCATTGGAAAATAGAAATGAAACTTGCGGTAATCGGACGTGGTCTGATCGGGTCCGCGGCCGCGCGACATTTGTCAAAAATGGGCCACGATGTTGCGCTCGTCGGGCCTAGTGAACCGGCAGATTTTTCGAAGCATGGCGGCGTCTTTGGAAGTCACTATGATGAGGGCCGTATTACGCGGACTTTCGACCCAGGGGTGAAGTTCTGGAGGGACGTGAACCGCGCTTCGATTTCGCGGTATAGCGAAATTTCTGCGGAAAGCGGTGTCGAGTTTTACCGGGAAGTCGGCACGCTTCACGTTGGTCCCAGCGACAACAGCAACGTGGCTTGGGTTGGCAAGATCTGCGCTGAGGACCGTATCTATTGTGAAACATTCAAAGATGCCCGACTTGCGAAACGATTTTCTTTTCTGAAACAAACGGCGGGTATGCAGGGCTATTTCGAGCCGCGGAATGCCGGATACATCAGCCCGCGCCGCTTAGTCCGGGCGCAGACAATCGCAGCAGAGCGTGCCGGAGCTCGGATTGTCGACGATTACGCTCTAGGGATTTCGGAGAGTGGCTCTGGCGTTACGATCCGGACAAACTCCAGCAGTGTTGAGGCCGAGCGCGTTCTCGTTGCCGCAGGTGGACATACCGAATCTCTGCTTGGTCGATCGCTGGGCTTTACAGTCTATGCTCGTACTGTGGCGATGTTTCGGCTTGGTGAGGCAGAGGTTCAACGCTTAGCCGGAATGCCGTCGATGCGTTGTATCGGCCCGAAGGGCGAAAATCCCTATATCTTGCCGCCCATCGGCTATCCAGATGGCCATACGTGGCTGAAACTCGGCGGTGATCCACTCGATATCGTCCTAGAAGGCGACACGGATATCAAGCGCTGGTTCAAATCGGGCGGATCAACGGACGTTGCTGACCGGCTTCAAGAGATGATCCTTGACCGTATTTGCGACCTCAAATTCGAAGAACGCCGTGTCGTACCTTGCATGACTACCTTTGGCAAAACCGGCTTGCCCAGTATCGGACTGCTTTCTGAACGTGTTGCGGTCGCAGCAGGTTGCTACGGCAAGAGTGCCAAATCTTCCGACGAATTGGGTCGGCTAGGTGCCACAGCTTTGCTCGGCGATGTTAGAGCAGACCTCACACCCTGACTAACCA
The DNA here is from genome assembly GCA_044772375.2 of Bradyrhizobium sp. RDT10. Taxonomy (GTDB): domain Bacteria; phylum Pseudomonadota; class Alphaproteobacteria; order Rhizobiales; family Xanthobacteraceae; genus Bradyrhizobium. The sequence continues at coordinate 3,868,754 of CP187939.1, read as the reverse complement.
ACCAGCCGTATAATCGCAAAACGTGGCGCACCCAACACGATTCGAACGTGTGACCTTTACCTTCGGAGGGCAACGCTCATTCTTCGACACCAATGTAGGCCGAAGCTTTCGCAAGCCGCAGTTCTGATAACGCAAGCGCGCACTGTGAACCGAAGTCTGCAAGTCTTCTTTCTCTATCGCCTCCAAAACTACGATCCGGGTCCTGCAATACTAGGCGTGTTGGGAGCAGCACGGTACTTTGCGGACGTGGCAACCAGCGCCAGCGTGGTACTGCACGAACTCACCCAGTACTGCAACGCAGTACCGGGCCGCCAAAAAGGTGCACAACCCGACTTGGCGCGGCAATTGCGTAACGCGCTAACTGATTGAAAAAGTGGGAGAATGAATCGGCGATGAACATGTGAACTGCGGTCGGCCCAAAAATCGAATAGACGGATTGATGCCTGAAGTGCTAACGTAATCAACATGTTAGCGCATCGATTTTGCATTGCACCCATGATGGATTGGACCGGGACATCTCAAAAAGCGAAGCGCAATCAGTATTTAAGCCATGTCTCGATTGGTCATGTCGTACCAAATGAAGTACCGCCGCTAGTCCGGAGCTTCGATGAGCAAGCGATTTCGCGCTCCTGCGTTTGTTGAGCGGCTGCAGCGTAGGGCAGGGTAATAATCCTATCCGCCCGGCGCCACCTGCTGACGCGGCTCGTCACTGCATGCAAAGCATGGCGGCACTATCGCTCCATTTCGTATTTGCCTGGCGCGCTTTCGGTGCGCGCCTGTTTATGCTCGACTGCTACACTGCACTACCTGCACTCGCAGCGGTGATGTTGAATAGTCTGCAATAGGGCAATTCATTCGTTCGCAGCCTTTTGACGCTCTTTCGAGCGATCACAGTCCGACACTTGCAGAACGAAAAGCCGGACCGCTCAGCACATATGTGCATCGTGGTCCGGCTTAGATTGGCGTCACTGAACCACATCAAGCCGCGGCAACATCGGTTGGCCAATGGCAAAGCCGCGCACGCGCCTTGATGTGTCTCAGAAGGTACTCCGGTCGGCGAACGGCTACTTCTTTTCTTCTTGCCGGTCGTCTTCTTCGCTTTCTTCGCCTTCTTCGCTTTCTTAGCCACTTTGCCCTCCTCAATCCCAAGATTGGTTCAATGCAAGTCGACCCTCGACGTGCATAAATACAGAGTACACCACGATTGCAAAATTGATACTGCGCGCTTTGAAGAAGGTAAACGGTGGCAAAACCATCGCGCGTTGCAGGTGAGCGAACCTCTCTCACGATCCGTCGGCGCGATACGTGGACACGACTTGTTGCCAAGCTGGAGAACATCCGTGACGAGATTGACACGGGGCCATGCCGCCAACGGCAAGCAGCTTGGAGGTGCTGCAATTTTGCTCGGAGCTATAGCGCGCGCTTTGATCTGAGTGCCCGTCATGCTGGTGGCAACTCGTCTGGGTCGCGCTGAAAAAGGAGGGGAGCTGGAGTGGCACCTAGGTCGTTAGAGCTGTCATCTCTTTTCTAGCGGCCTCAACTCGAGCGTCCAGATATTTGGCTAGGTCCAGAAGATGGACGCCCTTTGCACATTTCTGGCTCGTTTCCATTCGCACTAGAGGGATGACTATTTCACCTCTGCTGATCTTCTGCACCAGCTTGGTCGGATTTAGGTGTGAAAAATAATCCCGACAGACGTCCTCAATCGGGATAATGGCCTTACCTCCATACTGAGCCATCAAAAGAAACGCAGTGTTCATTGAATCACTTTCCATTTCGAGCAGAAGGCAAGCAGTGCTTTCACATCTTGTGCGCTGTTTGCCTCAGCTGCTCGGCAGCCGGCATCAAACTAGAAAACTCTCCGCCTTGGCAGATCCTTTTCCGTTTGGGGCGGTATTTGGCTTCCCCAGCGTAATAAAGGGAGGCTCGGCTCATGCGGCGGCAATAGCATCATGAAACTTGAGGGGGCATTTCAGGTGATCTGAAAGAGCCACTTTTCTTGTAAGCCCGGCAGGACTCGAACCTGCAACCAGACCGTTATGAGCGGCAGGATAAAGGGCGCGTTCGTTGATTTTCCTGCGTTTTTGTGGGACGAAGTCTCCCGTGGCCGCGGACAACCAAAAGTTCTGTTCGCGGGAATGCGAGAGCGTGGCGGCGCGAACCACTATGTCTCCGAAGAGTGACCGCATTCGCGTATGCTCGGCGAGTATTTACTAAAAGCGAGGGTCATATTTGTGCGGACAAACGGGTAAGCGCATCGAACGTCGCGCGCCACCATCCTGGATCAAACTGCGCGAGAGGGGCGAGGCTTTCCTACGAGAAATCCCGGACGGCGCCTTTGCGGCCACGGTGCTGGAGGGCGCGTTTCAGGTTGGCGAAAGTAAGAACCCGATCCGTGGCAACCTATGCGCGGCTGCGATCCGCGAAGTTACCGGCCACGTGCTACACGCGCTTGCGCCGGACTCGCGGGTGTCGAACTGCTGCTGGTACAAGCAGGAGCCGAACACCAACGGCCCGACACGACAGCAGCGCGCCATCTATATTGTTCAGGGCGGTCTATCGATCGATTTTGTGATTAAGAAGCTCCAACTTGATCACCGGGCGGTTTGCCGCCCGTTGATCAAAGCCATGGACAGGTTGAATCGCGCGACGCATGTTCGCGAAGAGACGGTGCTCACAGACGACAGGGAAATTCGCTTGCTTGTCGATGACGCTTTGCAAGGGCTTCTCGACCTGTTCGAAGCAACGCGTGAGTGCCAGCAGGAAGTCCACAAACAACTAGCCGACGAAATTCACGATGCGGTCTTCGACACGTTCTTGAGCGAGACCCTCCAGGAGCTCGACGAACTCTCGACGCACACAACGGTCGATGACCATTACGTCGCAGAGGTACGCGTGCTGAGCGTTGACGACAACTTTATTCATCTTGTTGCGCGCGGAACCGTTTATGTTGAGCTTCAGTACGGCTCTGGTTCGGATCTGCGCAATGACATGGGCGCCGTGATGTCGGATTCCTATCCTTATACGGCGCGCATGCAATCAAATGCTCGATCGCCACGTGAGATTGTCAAGGACACCATTGACGTTGCGGTCGACAATCGTAGTTTTTACGAGTGAGCGTGCAACCGGCGTAATCCGATTGGCAGCACGGATAACCCGGAGAGGCGCGGCCTTCATGCGCACGCCTTGCGAGGGTAGCGGTTTCGGCTGGAAAAAAACGGCCCCAGACCGTGTTTTGGCTAGAACCGCCAGCTTCCTGCACCGTAAAAAATATCAATACGACGGCGCAAACCGCGAACGGTCGACCACCAAAAACATTTTGACTTCATCGCCGGATACATGAGCCGTGCCGCCTCGATCGCATGCGGCGCACCGACAGGAGAGCGCGACGGTCCTGTGGCGTGAGTTGCGCGTAGGCCTGCGTCGCCACTGTGCTGCGATGATCTTCATCAACGGGAACATTCTTCGCATCAGCGAAGGTGCTGACGCGCCATTGCGATGATTGTGCAGGGCGCAACTGTAGGATGTCGGCCGATGGTGCGCTCCTGCGGACGCGGGTGGGAAAAGTGTTTCGGTCATAGCCGGCCAGAAACGCGGTCGCGTCAAACATATTGACCTGCCCAAAAGGCGGGAAATGAGTGAAAAGTGTACCTCGGACGCCGCTTAAGGAGACCAAATTTCTGGATAATCTATTGAAAATGCAAGGATTTATCTCTTGCCGGAAGCGAATCGTGTAAGAGGGGACAGCGACCAGCTTGGTTTCCATTGATTTGCATGCGCGCCGCCCCTGGCGAGGACCCCGGGGGCCGATTTTTCCGCCCCGAGTAGATGGCAATGGCGAAATACACATTGAACTTTGCGCCCATGGAATTGCGGGGCGACACCGAAATCCTGGTGGGACAGCATCCCTATAGCGCCGAAACATTGCGCGATCTTCGGGCTGAATTTTACGAAACGCATGTCTTCCAGCGGCTCGGAGCGGACGACATGATCGTGGACATTCCGATTGTTCGGGGCGCCCTACCGGTAGCCAATGTCCAGGAGCGGATCGATCTCAAGAAAATGGTTGGGACCTGGTCGTCGCTTCTCTCGGCGGCGCTGCTGCGCACCTTTGCTGGACAGCGCGATATCCGATCGGCGTGGCCCGTGAGCGTGCTCGGGAATGCATCGCGCAACCTGCTGCAACATCCAAGGCTGCCGGCCTGGGTTCAGAAACGTACCGCGCTTGAATTCGACACACGCTCGATCTTTTTGACCGGAGGAAAACGTGTCCTTGGCGTTGTGTGCGAAACACGTATCCGAAATATCCTAGATGGGACATGCGACGAACTCCTGGCTTGCGGCATCCCGCTTGTTGGACGTTATGTTCAAGTGCAGATCGATCAGTCGGACGACCGCCTTCTTCCCCGGAGGAAGCTTGTCGGCCGCGTGCGGGCCATCGATGGCAGCAACCTAATTCTCGACGATCACACGGATGGCTTTGCGACCGTGCCGGCAGCGGAGGCCTATCTTGAGGCCAGGCGCGAGATTTTCGATGATTGCGTCCAGCGAATCCTTGGCCGCGACGCGTCCAGGGTGTTGGAAGCCGCCGAGCGACAGGCCAGCGCCGCCCATGCCGGCCCGACCCGCAAAAAGCAAATCGAAGACGCGATCGGATTTTTGCGCGACAAGGCCGGGCTTGAGGCTGTGCCCGGCGTGAAGATTGACCTTGGCGAGCCGCTGTCGTCCGATAAGAAGGCGATTTTTCCTGTCACCGAAATTATCGAGCGGCCGACGCTGGTGTTTGATCCCAGCGGAATGCGAAAGGACAATCTGACCGAACGCGGGATCAAGGCCAACGGCCCTTATGATCAACGAACCTTTTCGCCCAAGAAGCTCAACATAGCGGTGATCTGTCAGGCCAAGTACGAGGGGCAGGTCGATCGCTTTGTTGCGAAATTTCTGGATGGGATGCCTGATATCGTCAACAAGGCGGGCGTGGCACGCTATGGCGATGGCTTCCTGCGGCGTTTTCACCTTGAGAAGCCAAGTATAGCTTTTTTCACAACCCCGTCGCCTTCAGCCGACGACTACGTCGCCGCAAGCCGTAAAGCACTGGCATACGCGGCCGACAACGGTTTCAAATGGCACCTCGCGCTTGTCCAGATCGAGGAAGAGTTCAAGAGTATCGAGGGCGGCCAAAACCCTTACTACGCCACCAAATCGGTCCTGCTCAAACGCGATGTGGCGGTCCAGAGCGTTCGCCTGGAAACAATGGCCCAAGACGATCAGCAACTCGTCTTTTCCATGAATCACATGAGCCTTGCAACCTACGCGAAACTGGGCGGCACGCCCTGGCTGTTGGCAGCTCAGCAAACGGTCGCTCACGAGCTGGTCATCGGCCTTGGATCACATTCGGTCGCGGGAAGCCGTCTTGGCGCGCAACAACGCTATGTCGGTATCACAACCGTCTTCTCGAGCGATGGCAGCTACTTGCTCAGCGACAGGACGGCGGTCGTTCCATTCGAGCGATATGCCGATGCGCTGTACGAGACCTTGAAGCGCTCCATCACGACGGTGCGCAAGCAGGACAATTGGCGAAGCACAGACAAGGTTCGCCTCGTCTTTCATATGTTTAAGCCACCCAAGGACGCCGAAGCTGACGCGATCAAGCGGACCGTGGATGCGCTGGGCCTGGAGGATGTCACATTTGCCTTCGTGCATATCGCCGATACGCACCCTTATCTTGTGTTTGACAACACGCAGAAGGGAATTGGCTATCGCGATCCCAAAAAGGGCGTCCTGGGGCCGTCGCGTGGCCTGCATATGAAACTAGGCGATTATGAATCGCTTGTCGTCTTCTCCGGCGCCTCCGAGCTGAAGCAGGCCAGCGACGGAATGCCTCGGCCATGCCTTTTAAAGCTACACCGCTCCTCGACCTTCAAGGACATGACCTATCTCGCGCGTCAGGCATTCGAGTTCGCCGGCCATTCCTGGCGCATGCTCTCCCCAGAGCCACTGCCGATTACGATACGTTATTCCGACCTCATTGCGGCGCGGCTGACGGGCCTGGACAGCGTCGAGGGCTGGGATGCCGAGGCCGTTCAGTTCGGCCACATCGGCCGCACTTTATGGTTCTTGTAGCCATGTTGACCCTCCCTGATATACGCGCGGCCTTGCGGCAACAACTTCCACCGTCATCTTCCATGCCGGTGCACGTCGCGGCCTTTAGTGGGTGGATCACCAATGACATCCCTAGACTTCAGGCCGCTGTCGACGAGGCCGTGCACTTCACGGGACAAGCGCGACACCCGGAGCATGTGGCGGCACTCGGCTACGGAGCCAGAGCCGCCCGACTAACGGCGCAGCAGCTTGACATCTTGGGCGACGAGATCGATCACCTGGGCGGCCGGTCATTCTTTGCAGCGGGCCGCCCGTTGAGGTTTGAAGCGGATGGTGTCGCTTTGCTCGGCGTCGCTTTCGGAACCGCTTCTTTGGCAGAAGGGACGGATCGAGCCTGGCTGAGGCAATTGCTGGAGCGCTCAGCGCAAGAAGTCGCCTCGGACCTATGGCAGTTGGGCCTTGTGCGGCTGGCCCGCCTATTCCTAGGCGAGAAGGGATTACGACTCGTTCCGCCAGACCTTGCGGTGGCGGCCTTCGCGCGCGGCTTGGGCGAAACCCAGGAAGGGGACCGGGCGCAGGCGTGGAAAATGTCTGTGGAGTTCAACCCCCATACGTCCGGACCGGGGCGCGACGCTGTTCGATTGGCTGTCTTCGAAAGCGAGTTTCAGCGCCTTGGGCAGATCGATATCGCGAGCGCCACGCGGAACGATCTTGTCACGTTGCTGCAGAATGTCTCCCGCGGCATGAAGCGCTGGACGTTCGAGCACGAGAAAAGAACAGCCAATAGCGCCATCGCCCGTTGGGATGTGGAGAATGAATACCACGTTCAGAATCTCCTTTGGGCGGTGCTGGCGCCCGTTTTCCCCGATCTGGAGGACGAGGAAAATCTGCCATCCATTGGGCACAAAAAGCCGCGCGCCGATTTAGGCGTGCCATCCTTGCGAACGCTCATTGAAGTTAAGTTCCTCCGTGATCGTGGCCAGCGGGCACTCGCCAAGCTCATCGAGGAAATTGCCGCCGACGCAAGTCTCTACCTGAGCCGCACCACCGAATATGACAATATCGTTGCGTTCGTTTGGGATGATTGCGCGCAGACGGAACAGCATTACGAGCTGAAATCCGGCATTCAGCACATTAACGGTGTCTCGGCGGCGATCATTTTACCACGGCCGTCCAGCATGAAGCGCGCGTAGCTTTCCCGCGTGACGGCCATGGGGATCAACTTTCACAGCGCTAGCAGCGGTGCAAAAAGATTCCGCAGCGCCTTATCGTCGAACTGGTCCTTGTCCTGCGAACGATACACGGCGCTGCGCGGCGATTCTGCCTCGTCCGACTCCGCGTTGATTTCCTCAATCCGCTTATCAATTGCGCGAAAGGCCGTTTTGAGATCGGTGACGCCGACGCGCGGCGCATATTTTGGAGAGCCGCCTTGTAGTCGCTGAGCGCCGTCTCGGAATCGATGTCGGAAATATGCGAGCTGACATCGGCCAGCTGCCGCTGGATGGCTTCGTCGACATGAGGACCCATATCTGTTTCGAACACGTCTTGCGCACCATCGACTGCTTCGCAGAAGCGCTCGAACTCGTCCGGAAACAAATGCCCATCAAGCAAACCGACCACCGCTGTTTCGAGCGTCCGGGCCAGTGCGTCTGCGCCATCAAGCTGCGCGAACTCGTCCTTGAGCTTGCGCAGGAGCCGTATCAGGCCGGTGCCGTCACGAAAAACCGTGAATTGGCCGCCGGCGGGTTTGTTCGCGAGCTGAAACGCGAGATCCATAAACCCTGTATCCTCGCTTACGACGCGCCATTCGAGAAGGAGCCGCATTCGCTCCGTATTGGACAGATCGTAAAGATGCCAAGTGGACGGGTTGCGGCTGTCTTGCTTCCATATCGGCATCGTGTGGAAGAGTTGCGCGGCATGGAGCAGCGATCTCGCGACGCACTTTTGTTGCTCAGGCGGGAGCGGGCGGACGGTGCGAACATAAGTCCAAAGCTCGTCCGCCCACGACGCTTTCACAGCGGTATGCGCCAAATCATCGAGAAGGTCAGCATCATCGGCCAAATACGTGATGAGGTAATCGCGCAGCGACGGATTGACGAACGAGACCCGCCGGTCGCGGATTTCGAGATAGCCGCCTTCGAGAATCTTTAATGCTTCCTCGAAATCCTTCGGATCATGTTCAATCGAGAACTTTCTACAAAAATAGGGATGAAGCGCATTGAAGGATGCGCGAAGCTCATCAATATCGACGCCGTATTCCGAGCAAAAGAAAAGGCCAAAGAGCAGGTGACGGCACCGCGCCGTGATGTGTTTGCGAAAGGAGATGTCCCAGACCAGAAGCGGATTCTTCAGCGTCTCGAGAAAGCTGGCAGCGTAGGTTTCGGGCGGCAAGGAGCGCACATGCATCGCATCGGTCATCGCCTCGATGATACGAGGATTGTAATTGGCATGATCGATGATTTTGGGGAGCGCTTTGGCATCCCACAAGGCCTGGATGTGCTCCCGCGGCGTTCCGGCGACGAGAAGATGATTGTACAGAATCCTGGCCCGGATCCGCCGGGTGTAAACACCAACGTCCAGAACATATTTGGTGATGTCGAGCGCCCGATCGGCCAGATGTTCGGAAACACGCCGCGCTTCCTCGAAAATCGGCGCGCGCGTCGTTAAAACAAATCGCGCGTTCTTGGAGCGCCGGACCCTTTTATGAACTTGGCCAGTTCCGTATCGTGAGCAGAGAGCGACTTGGTATCGAGCGCGGCGCGGCCGAGAAAGTCATCGAAAAAGAAGATTTGCTTCCGGGTGTCGACGATTGCCGCGAAGCCGTCGTCCAGACTTCGTATCGCAACGTATTCCCATTCCTCGCCGAGATAGGCGTAGGAAATCATTTCGGCCAGCGTGGTCTTACCGACGCCCGGCGGGCCGGAGATGATAATGACGCGTTCAGCTTCGAGTTTGTCGCGTGCTTCCTTGAAACTCGGATTCGGGGCGTAGACGCGGACTTTGGCTTCGATCTCTTCGCGCGTGATCTGGGTGAAGCGGTGCGATGCGGCATGCAGGATTCGATCGAGCACGGTTGAACTGCTCAGCCAAAGTTTAATGTGGGCTCGCTCGATATCGCCGAATTTCCGCAGCAAACCGTTGAGGTCGCCATGGCTGTAAATATCAGCTGGATCGGAAAGCAGGCGACTGAGGGTTTTGACCAGATCACCCTTGTTCTGAGGCGTAAGGGCGCGCGATGTCGCAAGAAGATACCGGGACTTGCGGCGGGATCTGAGTGACTGGGGCTCCTTGGCCATGGCGGCTTGGAGGGCGCGAAACGTGGAGCCCGCATAGTGCTTGGCTTGCAGAATCATGGTTCGGCCAGCCCTCGCGTGCCGTCCGTCCATGCCGCCATCAGGTCCTGGCCCAAACGCCTCGAAGCGAACGCCCAGTTCGGCGCCAAGGAGGTCCCGGCACAGGTCTTCAAAATCCGCAGGCGACAGATTGGAAAAGGAGTAACTCATGCTCGTCTGCTATGCTGCGCTTGATAACCGCAAGTTCAGCGCGAAAGCTTACTCCCGGTGCGAAGAGCACGCGAATTTTCGGTGTGCCGCTTTCCACGTGGACGCTGATTGTTGCACACGGCTTGTTGCATTTCGACAAAGATCGCCGCCTTTCGTGCGGTGCGAACAGAGCGGTGTCCCATCAAGCTCAACCCATTCGATGTATTCGAGCTTCGAGAGGCCAAAGGTCTCTGCCACAAAGCCGTCCGGATCAGTGCGATAACGCTGTACCTCGTCTTCGTCCAAGGAAATATTGTTCGCGCCGCCCGGCACGCGCACGTTCGCGATGTAATGGATTTGAGACGGATCGTTTATGCTCATGCAGTTCTCCTTGATGGCAACACGAATTCTTTCAATCACCGGGGTTATGAGGCGGCCGCCTTCCGCGCAAGATACTCGGCTTTGGCGCGCACTTCTTCCCTATCGAATCGCGCGTTCTCCTGAAGCAACCATTTGGCAAGCGGAAGAGCCTCCGCTTTTTGATCAATCTCGGCAACGAACATCAGCTCTTCGGCCATCTCCTCAAGTGCCTTCTTCTCCCCGCTTTCCTTCGCGACAATCTTGAAGAGACGTGCGAGACGGGAGGCAAGAGACCGATGCTTGTAAAAGGCCTCCCATGCCGGCCCGATGATCTGGTTCGCTTGCGCGCGGCGAGCCGCTTCATCCCAGTCCACGTCGTGCGGCGCATGAGCGGTCGCGCTCCGGATGCAGGACCTTAGGTCATCGAGGACCAGATAGATGTCCGTCAGATCCGGTCGCCGTGATTTGATCCGTGGCGTGACGTCGGCACAATCCGAGCAGATCTCTATCGATTGGGATCCCTGCATGATGAAAGCGTGCGAAAATCCCCGAAGCGTTCGGCGCCGGTGCTTCATCGTGAGCGGATCGGACTCCGCAAGTGGTTCGGCAAGAACTCAGATCCCTCCGGTCCATTTCCCGCTGCCGGATCGCCGTAGCAGCTCGCGCTTTTCACGCTTGCAAACTGGACAAGACCACGTGTCGCGAGCCTCTCGCCATCGTCGCGGGGAAACGGCATCACAATAGGCTGCATATTCGTCATCGGTGGGCCCCACGCTGGAAGGCGCTGCTTTCTTTGGGCGCGGCGCCAAGACCGGGGAGTCCTTTTGAACCGACCGCGCCAGGAATTCGTCGGTCATCTGCATGAGCGCGCGTCCGCGTTGGTCGCGGTCGGACTCCCGCAGAAAAGCCTGATGCAACTGGAATTGAGGATCGAATTGACGCAAGATCATCCGCGCGGAAGATGAACCGCGCTGCCGGTAAAGCGTACCGGTGCGGATCATATGCAAGGTTTGATCAACGAAAGCGATGCGTTCTTTCATCGACGGCGCGCAGGCGCGCCATGTCGCCTCCACGCGATCGGGGACGATCCGGTGATCGGCATTCGCGGCAGGTTCGATGAAGGTTCTGATCTCGTTGGGCGAGAAGCTGAAGTAGGGAGGAATGACGCCTTTCATTATGATTTTGGCTTTGCCATCGGCGGCATTGCATTCCGAGCAAACGAGTTCGGGGGAAAAGCAGGATACCAGGTGCTCGAGCGTATCAGCAATTTCACCGCAGCCCGGCGGGAGTTCAGTAGCCCAGCGGTCTCCAAACAGGGCGCGCGCCCGGCGGCCAACATAATCCCGCAGGTGATCATGGTGCTCTTCGAGATTGGCCAGCAGAATGCCGCGGCTGGAGAGACGAAAGATATCGACCTTGCTCCGCTGGCAAATCGGACAGGACCAGTTTTGTGGCACTAGCGCCCAGCTCTGGTTCAGATCGAGGCCCTTCGCGCCCTGTCGCGCCATCGCTGCCTTGGTTTGCTGGCTCCATCGTCCGTCGCGATCCGGAAAAAAGGTTTCCATCTCATCGTCGGCGAGGGCCGACGGTTGCCAGAACGCGAGCTCGACGAGCCATAAACGGCTCGGTCCCTCATCGATCTCGGGTTCAATCTCAAACGAGTTGGACGTGTCTGACATGCACATTGTTCATTGTGTGCGTTCATGCTATGTTCATGCGGTCGGTTCTTCAATCTCGCTCGCGAAATCTCCTGTGGGAACTTGGCGGCGCTGGATGGTCCGCACGACCTTCGCACGATCGCGCCGGATCAGGTGGGCGACAACGGCGAGGCATTGCCGAAAACGTGCAGCAGCGCTCCGGCGTGGGTTCTCGTCATAGCGCCAAGGCTCGGTTGAGATCGTCGTGCTCGAAGGCGCTGGCCATGCGGTTGATCTCGGCCGAGCGGGCACCCACCGCCTTGGCAGTGTCACGCCATATTGCGGTCACCGTCGCAACCTCTTTGATGATCGCGCGTGCCTGCGCCAGCGTCAGCCCAAAGAACTCCGACGCGGCCTCAAGCAGGTCAAGCGAGCAGGTGCCTTCGTCCAGGTCGATGTTCGTCGTCAGCACCCGCGCCTTCAGATCGGTTGGCACGGGATTGAGATCATAAGCCGGAGAGAGCGACCATCCCGCCTTTCCCAGCCAGAGGAAACCGTGGTTGCGCAAGTGATCGTCGACATTGGAGATCAGCACGTTGAAGACGACACGCCGATAAAGTGCGTGGGCATCTGTCTTTCCCTGTGCGCCATGTTGCGCAAGGGCGTCGACGATTTCGGGATAGCTGCCACGCTCGCCGTCCTTGGCGCCCATCATCGCCATCGCGGACAGGAAGGGGATGCGGATCGCGCCATCGCGATCGAAGCGTCGCGACAGCATGACCGACTTGCCAGCCACTTCGATCAATTCGTGTTGCGGGGTGGCGATGCCTGCTTGGCCGGCTAGCCGCAGCGCGATCTCCTCCCAGGTCTCCATGCTGTAGTCGTCGGTCTCTTTCGGAAACTTGGCGATGGAGAGGTGACCATGCTGGTCGATGACCGATGCCTTGGGCCGGGTGCCGCCCAGGGAGGAGCCGGGCGCGAAGATGAGCTGAAGGTCTTCGTCCGTTTCCTCGTCCCGGAGAATGCGCTCGGTGATCTGCAGCAGCCGGCCGAGTTCGATCAGGGCCGGTACACCGGCGCGGATCGGCGCTTGAAGGTTTCTTCGCCGCCCCAGCGGAATCGAGGTGCGCCAAGCCGCGTCTCGTCGGCGACGCCGAGCAGATAGTCGCTCTCTGCAAGCGTGCGAACGGCACGACCTTCGCGGTCGGCGAGGCGGCGTTCGGCACGCTGCATGAGACGGCGGCCCCAGGTATCGGGCGCGGAGTCGCCGATGGAACCAAAAGTCGCGAGTCCGGCAGGGGAGCGAAGGTGCCACGCGTCAGGGCGAGGGCAGGCTCCAGCGAGAACCGGTCCGCGTCCTCAAGCCATGCGCCGTCATATTCGAAAAGGATGGTCTCCGCGCCGCGAACGCGATTACTCCTCGCCAGTCCGATGGGACGCGTGCGGCCGCCCAGATCGATATGCACCTCGAAGTTAGCCATTGCGGGACGATCTTGCTGGCCGCTTGAGGTGGATATGCTTGGGCAATTCGGCGCTGGCCAGCGCCTGTCCGACGCGATCGTTGCTGATGTCGGCTATCTGGCTCAGACCGTCGAGCAGACCGAGCGCCTGAAGAACGCCGGCATAGATGCCAATGCTGACGTTGGTGTCGCCGGCCTCGACCTCTTGCAGGGTCGAGCGGGACGTAAAGGCGCGCTCGGCCACGACTGCCATCGGCAGCCGCCGACGCCGACGGGCGTCGTGGATGTCGGCGCCGAGCTTGCGCAGGGCCCGCCGAACGGCGGCGGGGGGATTGTGTGGGGTCGGCATTTGACACCTTCGCGCTACAGATTGAGCGATTGTGTAGCACGAAGATTACAATTTTCCTAGGACCGCGAGGTTAACAAGATCCTCGTTCTAGTCCACTCAGCTCTCGGTTCTCGGCCTGTGTAGGGAAATTGGGGATAAAATCGGCGCCTCTTGACAACAAAGGCATCCTCCCCATCTTCACTGAACTCAATGAGGATGGAAAAGTGAAATTGTCGATTCTTGCTCTGGCCGATGGCCAGCCGGTGCTCAGTGGCGTGCAAGCCGGCCGTCAGCTCCTCGGAAAGCTGGTCGCCGCCGCGCGTCCGCCCGTCGAGCCGGAGCCTGTCTATTTGGACTTCGATGGCGTCACCGTCGCGACCGCCTCCTTTCTGCGCGAGGGCGTGATCGCTTTCCGCGATCATGCGCGTGCCACCTTGCCGGGACTTTACCCGGTCATCGCCAATGCCTCTCAGGCGGTGACCGAAGAGCTCGAATTTTTCTGCGGCATCGCAAGGATGCGATGTGGATCTGCCATCTGACGCCGACAGGCGAAGTGCGCGATCCCAAGATTCTGGGCGAGCTCGACGAGGCGCATCGCTCGACCTTCGATCTCGTCGCGCGCCTGGGTACAGCAAGCGCGCCGAGCCTCGCGGCGCAGAGCCAAGAGAGCTTGGCGCCAACGGCCTGGAACAACCGCCTATCCAGTCTGGCTGCGCGTGGTCTTCTGATCGAGCGCCGGTCGGGGAAAACCAAAACCTTTGCACCTGTCTTGGAGGTCGCGTGATGGGGATCGAATTCATCCGCAATGCCAGCGGCAAGCCCTACACCAAGCGTTGGGCGAAGGGCATCGACCGCATCAAGGCGCCGACCTTGATGGACGTCAGCATCTCGGAGGAAAGCCGCACGCTCACGGCGAAGCTGACCGCGAAGGGAGCGGCATGTCAGGGCGCCACGGTGCTGATTCAGTCGAAGGGGCCGGATCTGGTCGTGTTCGACGGCCTTCGGCAGGTGGCCAGTATCACCAACGCGCCGCCCTCCGTGCGGGCCGCCGTTGATGCGCGACAGGGCATGGCGCCGGCCGTCGTCGAGCGCGTCGGGATCCTCGGAGCGACTGCGGAGATCAAACTCAAATGACCCGCCGCGCCCCGCAGGAGCCCACACGCGACTTCAAGCCTTCCTATCGGCTTCGCGACGACGGCACGCTCTATGCGCCGTCGCTTGGCTGCGGCGGCTGCCCGGACTTCAAGACCTGCGGAGGACTTCACACCGATGCTGGCGTGTTCGACTGCAACGATTTCTGCTCGTGCGAGGACCGCGCCGCCTGCGACTCCGTTTGCCGCAACAAGCCCGACCAGTTCTTCGAGCGCTACCTTGAGATCGACGGTTTCGAGCTGGGGACGACGCCCCGGGTTGACGCTCTTGCGACGCCGGAGCTGCCGTCCGTTATCCCGCTCATCGGGCATAAATACAGCCGCAAAGCGGTCCTGAACGAACTGGTTGTCGCCGTTCCTTTGTATGAGCTCTTCCACATGCGAAGCGGCCAGCCGCATGTTCGCACCCGCGCTGAGCTCGCCGAGCGCTTCCGCATCCCCGAAACCGCGAAAATCGTCGCCTCGGGCGTCGACCGCGACATCAAGCTCGAGGCTTGGTGGGCTTTTGCCAATCGCGAGCTGATCATATCGACGCTACGCGATCTTGGGATCGCGCTGGTCACCGTGCCGAATTTCAGCCTGTTCTTGAACGTGCCGCGGCCCGACAATCTGCACAGCATGAAGCGCATCGCGCTGGGTTGGGCCGAGTTGATGGCGGCCGGGATTCCGGCGGCGCTGCACCTTAACGCACGGACCGATCAGGACTATGCGCGCTGGATGCGCTTCGTGCAGGAGCGCTCCGAAGTCGAGATCGTTGCTTTCGAGTTCCGCACTGGCGCCGGTGTGCCGAGCCGGATCGACTGGCACGTCGATCGCCTCTGCCGGATCGCTGACGCGGCGGGACGCCCGATCACGCTCGTGGTGCGCGGCGGCGCCCAGGTTCTCCGCCGCCTCAAGCGCCACTTCGGCCGGGTCATCCTGATCGAGACGGATGCTTTCACCCGCACCCTCAAGCGCCGCCGGGCGGAATTTACCGAGGCCGGCCGCCTGCGCTGGCCGCGGATCTCTACCCCCAAGGGGCGCCAATCGACGACCTGCTCGCCCACAACATCGTCACCAAACGCACGGCGCTGCTGCTTTCCGACTTCGCGCCGACGGCGCGATCAGAGCATTCGGCCCGGAACACTCGCCGGTCGGCACAGCACGCTGACGGTCAAGCCGGGCAGGGGAGCTTTTGGCGGAGCTGGATGTGACCTTGGAGGCTCGGGCTGTGCCCACGGACCTCGAGCGCGTGATCGTCGCTGCGGAAACGTAGATCGCCGTCATGGTTGGCCAGCGCGCGAAACATCTGCCCCATGCCAAAGCCGCAGCCGCTGTCGCGGCCGAAACGGGATTCGCCGTCGGCCACCGCGACCTTCAAGGCCGCGCCGGCGTCCTCAATACCGGAGTAGTTCGCATGCGAGTGCAGGCTCGCGAGCACGCCGATCCCATTATCGCTGACGACGACTTCGAACGTGCCCGGCCGTGCGGCGAACGCGACAAGGCCTGTGCGTGCTCCTCGCTGTGGCGGAAGACATTGTCCTGGAGCTCGCCGAGCGCGCCGACAATCTCGGCCGCGATTTGCGCTGGGAAGCCGGCGGCGAGGGCAGCCTGATCGGCCCGGCTCGCCCAAAGCTGCCACAAATCCGATCGCTCGCCGTCTGCGCCGAGCCGATGAAGCGGGAAGACACCCGCCTCTGCGTTCTTTTCGGTGCCGGTAATCGTGTCGCGATCAAGCGCGGCCTCAATCGTCGCGACGAACGGCGCCTCGAGCAGGACGGAGGCAAAGGCGTCAGGGTATCGCTGTCGCGCGCGGACCAGTTCGACCAGAGGCCCGATCAGCCCCGACCGGTGCACGCGAATTGGCCCGAGACTGCGCAAGCCGCCGCTCTCAGCTGCAAAAAGCAGTTCGTCGGCGGCATCGAAGTCGCCGATAAGCGTCTCCTCCGGTTTCTCTCCGTCCGATTCCATTGCCCCCGATCTCGCCCACCAGCGCCAGCGGGATGTCATCCTGGCCATCCCCGCGGTCCGGAACCGCCTTGATAGCAGACGGAGGCCGTTCTCGCCTCCTGATTGTGCGCTCCCAGGAAGTAATGGGTCGCGGGCCGGCTCTAAAATTGTGGATTACCTATGTATCTCGAACGACTTCTCCTGACGAATTTCCGGTGCTTTGGACCGCAGACGACGAGAATCGACATGGCGCGAGGTCTCACCGCGTTCGTGGGCGTCAATGGTTCGGGCAAGACTGCGGTGATGCAGGCGATGCTGAGGCTGTTCGGGGTGACGCCCGAGCATCGACGATTGCGCCGGCAGGATTTCCATGTGCCCAGCGCCGAAGCGGGGGCTCCGCTCGAGCAGAGTTTGTGGTCGAGGCCATCGCTTGCCTTTCCGGAGCTTGATGGCGTGGACGGCCACGCCGCGGTGCCCGAGTTCTTTCATCAAATGGCCTGCGAGGAAGACGGTCGGTTGAAATGCCGGCTGAGGCTCGAGGGCCGCTGGACCGATGACGGCTCGCTCGAAGGTGTGATCGAACAGAAGTACCAGGCAATCCGCGCAATCGGCAATTTCGAGGACGGGGATCGCTCGGACCTACGGCCGACCGACCGCGCCCGTATCCAGATGATCTACGTCCCCGCGAGCCGGGACGGCTCTTCTCAGGTGAGCGCTTTTGCGCGGTCGCCTGTGGCGCGGGATCACCTGGTCTCAGGCGATGAAGGACGTCTTCTTGGACGCGGGCGGCCGCCTCAATGGCGCCTTTGGCGGCGAGGCAGCCGTCGATCTCGTTTCCAAGGCTGTGGAGCGGCGCTGGCAACAGGTGCACAGCGCCGGTACAGACACAAAGCCAGTGTTCCGGCCTGTTGACCTCCGTTTCCAAGAGTTCATCCGCAAGGTCGAGGTCGTGTTTCATCCCGACGAGGAGGGCGCGACCGCGGGCTGGAGGACCTGAGCGACGGTCAGCGTTCGCTGTTTCATCTCGCAATGACCGCCGCGACACTCGACGTTGAAGGCCGGATCGCCGACGGCTCTGCAGGCGCTGCATTCCAGGCCGGCAGCGTCCCGTTGCCGGCCTTGACCCTCATCGCGGTCGAAGAACCCGAGAACAATCTCGCGCCTTTCTATCTGTCGCGCATCGTGCGGCAGGTCGAGGAGCTGACCACCACAGGGCGGGCGCAGGCCTTCATATCAAGCCATTCGGCGAGCATCCTCGCCCGCGTTGATCCCGGCCAGGTCCGGCACTTCCGGCTGGAGCCCGCCGATCGAACCGCGCGCGTCAGAGGCATTCGGCTGCCCGAGAATGACGAAGACGCCGCCAAGTTCGTGCGGGAAGCGGTCCGCACGTACCCCGAGCTCTATTTCGCGCGGTTTGTCATTCTCGGTGAGGGCGCGTCGGAAGAGGTGGTATTGCCGCGCCTCGCGGAGGCGCTGGACTTTCCGATCGATCGGTCGTTTGTCGCGATGGTGCCGCTGGGCGGCCGCCACGTGGATCATCTATGGCGATTGCTGAGCGACCTCGCCATTCCTTACGCCACGCTCCTCGATCTCGATTGGGGGCGCGATGGCGGCGGCTGGGGCCGGATCAAGACGACCTGCGAGCAACTGCTGGCGGTTGGGCGGACCCCAACTGAAGTGTTCGGCGCCGAACTCGGGGTTGCCGAGATTGATGCGCGCCTTGCTGAACTCGCGGCGCGTGACCCGCGTGACACCGCCGCCTTACAGCTATCGATCAATGCGCTTCGGTCTTTCGGCGTCTTTTTCGCTGCGCCGCTCGATCTCGACTATTCGATGCTCACGGCTTTCCTCGCGGCCTACCAGCAACTGGAGCCTGGGATGCGCGGACCGCGCGCCGAGGAGCCGCGGCCGGCGGTACTCGGCGATGAAGGACTGCCAGCACTTTACGATGCGCGATATGATGCGGCGCTGCTTTGGTATCGATGCTTGTTTCTGGGCCGTGGCAAGCCCAGCACCCACGTGCGCGTTCTGGCCCGGCTCGATGCGGAAACCCTGAAAGCCGGGATTCCGGAAGACCTGAGGGCGCTTCTGAATCATGTCATCGCCGCGCTCGGCGTCGCGCCAGTGAGGTAACGATGCCGCTCGTCGCACCGGATGCTTGGCGGCCAAGCGGCATCGCCGATCTCGAGCCAAACGCCTGGCATGTTCTCCGCCGTCAGGGAAACACCTGCGTGGTCGCGGGCCCCGGCGCCGGCAAGACCGAGTTTCTGGCGCAACGCGCCGCTTATCTCCTGGAGACCGATACATGTCCGGCGCCGCACCGCGTTTTGGCCATCTCCTTCAAGACTGACGCCGCCGAGAACCTCGCAACCCGTGTGCGCGAACGCTGCGACCGCACGCAGGCCGATCGGTTCGTGTCGATGACGTTCGACGCGTTCACCAAGAGCCTCGTTGACCGCTTCTTGCTGGCGCTTCCGGCCGACTGGCGCCCGACCAAGCCCTATGAAATCGACTTCCCCAAACGCCGGCAGGTCGAGGATTTCCTGACACGCGCGCGCCTTGCTGCACCTCAGCCGTGGCAGGCGGCCATTGCCGGCTTCAGCCCGTCCGATTTTGAATCCAAATTGTCGGGTCCTTTCGCTTGCCGCTTCAGGCCATGGCGCCTACCGCGGCCATCGAGTTTGTGGTCGCGCGCTGGTGGACCGAGTTGCTGCGTCGGCCCGGCCGGTCTCTCCTGACGTTCATCATGCTCAACCGGCTAGCGGAATTGCTCTTGCGCGCCAGACCGCAGATCGCCCGCGCCTTGCAAGCAACCTATCCGTTCGTGTTCGTCGACGAGTTCCAGGCACGACTCACGCGCAGTATGACTTCCTGCTCTCCGCTTTTGGTTATCGAGGCATCACCGTGACGGCCGTTGGCGACGACAAGCAGCGCATCATGGTATGGGCGGGCGCGCGCACCGACGCGTTCGACCGTTTCGAAGCGGAATTCGCCGCCCAGCGCGTGCCACTGCTGTTTAATTTCCGATCATCGCCGGATCTTGTGCGCATTCAGCACGTCGTGGCGCAGGCGCTCGACGCGGGCGCCATCCCAACCGTCGCCCAATCCGGCCGGCGCGTGGATGGCGACGTCGCTCAGGTCTGGACATGCCCCACCGCGGCCGGTGAGGCGCAGCACCTGGCGCGGTGGTTGGCTCAGGACATGGCCGCTCGCGGAACCCGGCCTCGCGACTACGCCATCCTCGTGCGGCAGACCGCGGATCGGTTTGAGGAGCAGCTTGCGCCAGCGCTGGCGGCATTCAACCTTCGTCTGCGTAACGAAAGCCGCGCGCTTGGTCGGACCACGCTGCAGGATCTCCTCGTGGACTCCTATGCTGGAATTGCGCAAGCCTTGCTGCGCCTTGGCGCTGTCCGTCGCGCGCCGGATTCTTGGCAGGTGGCTTCGGACGCAGTGCTCCGGCTGCGCGACGTCGACCCCGACGACGAGCTGGCTAGTCTGCGCGCCGAGGAAGGCCTGAGCACGTTTCTGCAGGGAGTGCGCACCACTATGGCGGCAACGCCGCCCTCGGCAGCAGTGGCGGAAGCGCTTGCCAATCAGGTACTCGCCTTCGTCGATGGGCGCGCCCTTGCCAGGTCCTTTTCGGAGTATGCGACCGGTGAAGCGCTCGCCATCGCGCTTGAAGCCTTTCGACTGCATTTCGCTGTGTGTGCGGACGGCAGCCCCGATTGGTCGACTTGCCTCGATCGCTTCGCGGGCGTCGACCAGGTGCCGTTGATGACCGTGCACAAGAGCAAGGGTCTGGAATATGACACCATCCTCTTCGTCGGTCTCGACGACGCAATGTGGTGGAGCCACAGCGCCGGCAATCCCGAAGGGATCGCGACCTTCTTTGTGGCGCTGTCGCGCGCCAAGCAGCGTGCAATCTTCACCTTCTGCCGCGAGCGTGGTCAACGCGCTCGCGTCGCCGACCTCTATGCCTTGCTGACCGCGGCTGGCGTGCCGGAGGTGGCATGCTGATTCCGGGAAACAACGCGCTCGCGCTTCGCATTGCCGAGACGCTAAAGAACCGATGCACCCATGAAACATTGCCCGGCGTAGCCGAGGATGCCGGTTTCAGCGTTGGCGAGGCAGCCTCGAAGCGTGACCGCGCGCTCACCGGCCTCAAGACCGCCGACCGCAAGGCGCTCGGTGCGATTGCCGAGCGCATTGGGCGACGATTCGCCGACTTCAATCTGGAAGAAACCGGATGTCTTGTTCTTGAGGAAGGGGATCCTCCGATCAGTGAGATCACGCGGCGCGATATCGCGAAAGTGTTCGGGCACGATCTCGCCGGCGAACGCGCGATCGATGGCGTTCTCAAGCCGTTATGGCCGATCGACAGCATGGGCGACAGCTTCTTTTCCAGTCGCTCGCTCGCGCAGCAGGTCGTGCAGCACATGATCATCAATCCGTCGGACTGGGATACAGAGCATCTGTTCGCTGAACTGGGCGCGTTTGCCTGCTCGCGCTCGCGCTTTGCGCGACTTCTCGAAGCGGTGATGCACCCGCTGGCGCGTCGCGGCTCTGAGGCTCAACGCCTTGCGAGCGAACTGAATGAGATCCTTCGGCGCGACGGCTACAGACTTGAAACGACAGGCGAGGCCTCCGGCTATCCAGTCTATGCTCTTTCGCGCATTCACCGAGGGGGCGCGGGTGCGCCAAAAACCTGATCTTCGCCTCGACGGGGCCGAAGCCTGAGCTGGGCTTCGCCGACGCCGTCAACAACGACGTCGTCATCCTGGCCGGCGCCGAGCACTGCCTGATCTACGACCGTTCGATACGGAGAGATGGCCTTCTGTGGTCAGAGCTCGTTAGCTGGTGGGGTGAGCAGCATCCCGAGGAAACCGACGCCGCCAAATCGCTCGGACATCGCTTGCGCGCCTCGCTGGATTCTTTGGCCGAGCAGGGGCTCTTCGACACCTACTTCCGCCGCTATAGGCCGATGCTGAAGTCCAATCTGCCTGCGCTCATTCCGCAGGTCTATCTACACTACGATCCGGCCGTGGTGCGGACGTTGAGGCACCGCGCGTCCTTTCCGCGACAGCGCATGGACTTCCTCCTGCTGCTCCCCAATAGCACGAGGATAGTGATCGAAGTCGACGGCCGGCATCACTTTACTCGTAACGACGAGCCGTCGCTCCCTGCCTACTCAGAGATGGTGTCCGCCGATCGTGACTTGCGGCTGGCAGGCTATGAGATTTTCCGGTTTGGCGCGAACGAATTGGTGGGCGCTGGATCGCAAGCGTTGATCGAACGGTTCTTTGATCGCTTGTTTCAACTTCATGGTGTCGGGTCTGCCGCGGCTGGCGAGACACCGCTCGAGCGATCGGAGACACGTCGCTGATGGGGCAGGTCACTCAGTTTTTCCAACCGCCACTCTATTGGCAGCAGTTCGAGGATCTGACCCAATCGGTCGTCGAGCTCGCTTACGGAGTCGCGAAGGTGGATAAGATCGGTCGGCCCGGACAGGCCCAGGATGGGGTCGATATCTACGCCGCCAGAACTCGCGCTGGCACAATCGGCGTGCAGTGCAAGCGGCTCGACGACTTGGATGAGAACAACCGTCCTCTTCCCGGCGGACCAATCAACCGAAAGCTGCTCCGATCGGAAGCGGATAAAGCGCTCGCCTTTCGGCCGAAACTCGACATCTGGGTCTTAGCAACGACGGCAAAGCGTGACGCCGGGATACAGCGCCAAGCCCGACTGCTCGATGAAGAACATCGGTCGGCAGGCAACTTCCAGGTGCAGCTCTGGTTTTGGGACGACTACGTTACGTGGCTTAATGCCTTTTCCGATCTCCAGCAGCGCTACTACGACCAGATCATCGCCATCCGGAACGCGCGTGATCAGGACCGCTTGATCCTGGAGACGATCGCAACAGCTTTCCATCGCCCAGCGTTTACCGATCCGCTGGGGCAGGAACATTTCGACGATTTCCTACAGGCTTTGAAGGACACGCAGGCCGCCCTTCGAACGGGGAGCTCGTGGACCGCCAGAGCCGGCACGTAATCCGCAAAGCCGTTGGCGGTTGGCGCTACCTTGAAGAGCCAGTTTGGAGAGCGGGCCTGAAGGACCTGGACGATGAATTGACCGAGTTGCGGGGACTACTAGTCGCCGGGATCAAGGATGGTCGCCTCGAGCAACGACGCGGATATCTCGACGTACGGGATCATCGTTTGGGACGCGATCTTGAGCGTCGTCGCGATGAGTGTCTGGCTCGGCTTAACGACTTGTTGGTTCGCGCTGCTCTGCCGCCGATTTGATGGGGCTCGAACAAGGATGCGAGCACTTAACACTGCCTCGCCCGGAATGAATTCGAACGGTTCGGAGCCGTCTACCTGCATAGTCTTTCGGCCTTACAGCATGAGGCAGATGATTGGGTTCGAGTCCCGAAAGTATACGCCGCGAGTGACCTCACCATGTGCTGCCGATGGTCAAGTCCCACCACCCGCGGTCATTCTTTTGCAATTCTATCGGCGAGCCACTGCCGCACATATCGTCGAATTCGAACGTGACCAAGATCATCGAGAACGGTGCGCGGTAGGGGCTCATCGGATGCCAGCAGCCTCCGTGCGGGGTGACCGGCATCGAGCAGCTCGAGGAGACCGAGAGCAGCTCCACGGTCACGGGTCTCTAATGCGACGGCTCCGAGGAGCAGTAACGCCCGGTGCGATTGCGAATGTCCTACCCGTTCAAGTATCCGAACGGCATCGGCGACTGGAAGATGGGTGCCCAGCAGCACCGTGGCGGACGCCGCCAATGGTGCCGGCAATCTCATCAATCGGTCTTCGGTGACCCTTCCGACGATCTCGGGTTCCACCGTGGTTGCCGTGCTCAACGCGTCGATAGCATCGACGCGCAACCAACCAAGTTCCTTGTTCGCAACGAGCGACCAGATATCTCGTCGAATTTCCGGGCCGCAAAGCTGGGCCGCAGCGCTAAGTGCATCCCGCCGTAGCTGTCGGTCGGCGGTCTCCTTGGCTAATTCAACAAGCTTGATCCCGACCTCATCACCGAGTGACCCGTACGTCGCAAGCGCGGCCACGGCTTCGCGTGCGATCGGATAGGATTTTGGCTCGTCATAGTACGGCTCGGCGTCAGACCATCCGTCCTGAGTTAGCTGCATGAGAACCGGCAAGTGCTCCGCATGACGCCGGCCACTGAGTGCACTAGTCAGGCTTCGACGAACCCGACTACCTTTGTCACTCGCATGATTAAGCAGCTCGACGGGGAGTGGATCCGGCACCCTTGGTACAAGATATTCCAGTGCCTTTTGGCGCGCGTCGGCACGGGCATGATTCAGCGCTAGCCAAACGAGAGGTTCCTCACCAATCGCAATCGCCGCCTCTGTTGCGGCAGCAGCATCGGTTTGACCTTTCGCTTCAGTGAGCCACCTGCGGATAGCGCTGGCCGGCTTTGATCCGCTAGCGATCATTACCGGGATTATCGCGGCAAGCACCGCTGGAGCAGCGACCAGTGCCGCTTCATCAAGCAACGTGAGGGCAGCTCCTCGTACTGGGTTTGCTCCTCGCTTCTCGGATTCAAACGCATTGAAAATTTCTGTCGCCTCTGGAGAGAGTTTCGCCAACAATGGCCGTAGTCTTTTTGCCTTGACTCGTCCTTGGACGGCGTGGACATCGACAAGCAGGTGGACGAACGCTGCGGGTGACCCTGCAAGAGCTTTGAAGCAACTGAGCAAGACCGCCGGAGCGGTCACGCACGCACAATGTACCAAGGACCCTCGCAAGTCTTCATCATCCGGCTGCGACAAAATGCGTTGCGCCAGGAGATCCTCCAACGCGGCGTCCCAACACTTACGCGCCGCATCCCAACCGGTTTTCTCATCGCCACTCCTTCGGGTGGCTTCTAGAATCGCACGTACTTCGTCTGCAGTTGCCGTAACGCTAGAGTTGGAAATTTCCCGAGCCCAGTGCCAAGCGAAGTCGATTAACCGCGCGTGATTGGCCAATTGCTGCCAGCGACCAGCACCACGTAGGGTGGCGATAAAGGTGTCGACGAAGACCCCTGATGCATAGCCCTCGTCGTCATCACGCGTAGCGTAATATTCCTCGTAGCCTTTGTCGTACTCTCCATCCTCGATGGCTTGCCACTTCTTCCCGCCTTCTTCCCTGTGGGACCGCCGTATTGCCGCCAAATCGTCGAGCGCCTCGACCAGTACGGCCTCGTATCCGACGATATCCCGGATAGCACCTTCCGCGACTGCGTCGACGTTCCGGTCGAATCCCGTCCCAATCAATTTGTGTGCGACCGCCACGAAAGCGGGTGTAAGACCAGTCGCGATCCGATCGAGTTTGTTCACGAAGTTGCGGCCGTAAGCGCCATGGTCCTGTGGAAGCTGCTCACGAATAAAACGATCAGCGATAGGGGCTGACCGAGGATCAGCCGAAACTCGTTCGTACCAAGCATCACTAAAACTTGGCGGCTTCCAATCGTTCATGAAGAATGAACCGCCTCGTCGAATCCCTCGGATGAACCATCGCGCTAGCTCAGAGGGGATAGACGTGCTCGTGCCCACATCTGCCGCCAATTGCAACAAGGCCTGGAAGTCGGCGTCGGCATCGAGAAGGGATCTCGTCCAGCCAAGCATCAATCGCGCGTCGGCTTGCTTCTGGCACCTCGAACGTGCCGTCCATCCCCTCGATCGTCCCCCGAAGATCACCTGCTGCATCCAGCGCGCGTGCCGCCGTCTCCAGGCCCCATGCGCGATGCGCGCCGGTGAGCTCGGTAAGGGCTGCGATGAGTGGCTCGAGGGCCGCCTCACTGCGAGACCAGTTCTCCTTCAAGAACGCCTCAAATCCCGCCCGGACACTTGGGTGTGCAAATGAAACCGTTCGCAAGGGCTGGCGGAGATGGCGGGTTGCAACCATGCGGTCGACCGTCTTTTCCAACCCATCGCCCAATGCGGCGGCTGACCTTCGCAGCTGACGCTGCAGGGCAGTCAGCTGCGTTCGATCGATCTGACCGCGGGCCGCAAGCAGGCTCCATATCACGGCGGATAGACCGATTGTGTCGATCGAATCAAGATATTTGACTACGACCCCCTCGACTGCATCTCGGTGAGCCAGGCCGAGCAGGCGTCGAAAGAACGCGTAGTCCGCCTCCTCCGGCGGAGGTCCCTCAGCAAGGTTGGTAAAGAACAAGTCCAGTTCAAGTGGGGTCTCCAGAGCTTCGAGCGTGTCCTTCCGAAACTCCAGCGCTTTGGGCTGAAGATCGGTCGCGAGCAGGTCCATCCGCTTGTCATAGATCTGGGCCAATTCACCGCCGCTATAGTGATCGGGATTGAGCTCGATCGACCATCGCTTCAATGCTTCGTTGGCGCGAGCTTGACCGAGCATGTCGCTGCGGGAAGTTACGACATATTGATGCCCGGGACGCGCATTCTTCAACAAGCGCGGTAGCTGCTCTGTCCAAGCCTCCGACCCGCGTTTCAGACTATACTGACCCCAGGGATCCTCGACGTAGAAAAGCGTGGGGCCGGTGTCGATCAATCGTCTCGTAATCGATGGTTCATCATTCGGGTTAACGGGTACGACGTCGAGCCGTCCGTCGCGCTGACGGGCCATCTCGCAGAGCGCAATTGCAGCCAGCGTCTTTCCTGTCCCAGATGGCCCGGTTATGACGATTGCATTTCGCTCTTGCAGGAGTGATGCCATCTCGTCGAAGTTCGATGGCCTGACGAACCCCACAAGTTCCGCTGCGCTCGCTAGGTACCCGCCGTAGGCCCGGATCGTCGCAAGTAGATCATCGCGCGTCCAGACGCCCGGACTGGTTCCGCGCATTCTACGCCGAGCTTCCTGGCGTAGTTGTTCTCGGCACTGCATCTGACGAGAGTGCGGAACGCGAAGCAGATCGCTCAATATATGGCCGATCTCGAACTCGATTAATCGCTCTGTAGCCCCGCCCCGGATAGCGATGCGTCCCTCTGCATCATTAGGCAATGTCGTCTTGAGCGATGCCGGGAATTCAAGTGGATCCGATGGCTCTTCAAAATCAGAGACGAGCAAGTTCCGTGCGACCCCTTTTGCATCAGCGTTGGTGACCAACAGAAAGCGCGTGTCCGGATCGTCGAGGTGATGCTTCGCAGGCCTTCTCCTCTCACCATGTTTCAACAAACTGTCGAGGTCTTCGATCGACCACGGTTCGCCACCGCGGTATTTGACTTGAACGATGAGTTTGTAACCGCTCGCAAGGTTTGCGCTTGGCGCCACGCGGCCGAGTTGATTGGTTGCTAGGTCCGCTTCCAGATCCTCCTCATTTGCAGGTTCTAACGTGATGCGCGTCGCCGACTTCGTAATCAGCAGTAATCGCAGCGCTGCCAGCACCGAGACGTTGAGCTGATATTCGTAGCCAGCTTGGGCGGCCGTCGCACCGCTGGCTGAGTTGGATGCATCTTGTGACAAGCGAGAATCTCGGCCCTTCATTCAAGCTGGATCTGCGCACTCGTCCCCGTGCGGAACACCGAGCATCGCCTCGGATATCACATCGCGGCGGCTCTTCAGCGCGGAATCCGTCGCTGATCCGTCGGCACTTACGATAATGTAAGCACCCGATTCTTGGGCCAGCGCGGTGATGGAGGGCCGTATCATCCCTTCGGGCTTGATCTCATCGATAATAGCTGCCCTCGGCATATCAGACTTTTTGACTTGGAAGCCTGTCGAAGGTTTGGAATGAAACCGTCGACAACCGTCGAGACCGGAAGCGACGCGAACATCAAGTCCCGCGTCCTTTGCGTTTTGGTCACTGCCCCAGGTGACCGCCGACACATGCAGGCGCCGGCGACGCATCTCGGGTTCGCACAGCATGCCAACCAGGCCGCACAAATTCTCATCGCTTAGTTCGGCAGTGTGATTTCCGTTGATTTCCAACATGTTGTCAACATGGGCTAGGCCGCTTTAGTAGTCAAATATATGCGATCCGGTGTGCCATTCAAAACCGGCCTACGCCGCCGCCTCATCTTCCTTCTCGGCTCCGCGCATGACGATCTGCAGCGCGTTATCGGGCAGCGGACGCTGCAATGCCTTCGCCTCATTCCAAGGAGCGCGCATCCAGACTTCGCGTTCTTCCTCCGTCGTCAGGATCACCGGCATTGCCTTCGGGTGGATCGGCGCGACGATGGCATTCGGCGAAGTCGTCAAGAAACCATAGACGAGATGAGGCCCGGGAATCGGCTTCGACTTCGTGCCGCGGTCTCCGTTGAATTCGGTCCAGATGCCGGCGAAACAGAACAGAGGCCGGCTGTCGCCGAGTGCAAACCAGACAACGTCCTTCTTCCTGGTCTCTGGATCCGGCTCGGGCGCGTATTCGGCAAAGCTGTTCGCGGGCACGAGGCAGCGGTTCTCCGGCTTCAGCCAACCGCGCCAGTGGGGAGAGGACGTGTTGCGAATGTTGGTTACTGGCGGACCACCGTTCCTCGATGGCGGCGGCATGCCCCACCGCATCAACACCATCTCTGCGGCATCACCGGTATTGCGGATCACCGGTGCCGGATAATCCGGAAAAACACCGGGCATCGGCGGCAGGTTGCCGACGTATCGATTCATTCGCCTGAACAGGCCGGCAATCGCCGCCTGGTTGGTCGTGATCGAATACAAATTGCACATTTCAGCGTTCGCTCTCGACGATCATGGGCAACGACTTCGCCTGGCCAGCGCACTCCGCGCGTCTGAAAAAACGTTGGTCTGTCTTCGCGGCCGTCACGATGCCTTCCTCACCCCGTGTTCAAATGACCGCATCATGATGCCGTCGAGAAGCCGCCTAGCGGCGACTCGAACCTTTCGCTCAGCATCCTCAGGCATCGGTGGCAGCTTAGAGGTCGCCACGAGATCGGTAAGTTCCCCATGAACATCCGTACGAAAGCCGCGCGGGTCATCCGCCATTTCCGACACGAGCTGAAATAGCGTCACGAGCATGAACTGGATCGCCATGTCGGCTCCCATCTGCTCGGCCTGGTCATCCGTGATGAAAGAAAGCTTGTCCTGCTGTTTCATCGATATCTCACTACCGACTGACGTCTATCCTGTGTGGGTCCGAAAGCGACCGCGCGTGTGGCCGTGCGATACAGCCTTCTTCAACTCCGCTATCTCCGATTCCAGAAGGTTGTTCGCGACGATCAGCGCGCGAACCGTCGCACGCGGATCGCCGCCGCAAACGGCGATCGCCTGGTCGACGGCGGCTTCCAGGCCGTTGTCCTGTTCGTTCGGCTGAGAGACCGAGGACATGGCCCGTTCCAGGTTGACCATCGATGATGCATGTTCTTATTTTGTTCTCATGGAGTCGAGCCGTCGCTTCAAACCGCCCTGGACGCTGGTCCGGGAAAATTCCGAGTGCTATGTGGTCAGGGACGCCAACGGCGTGACCCTCGCGTGGCTTTATTGCCGCGACGACACGCAGCGCGACAGCTTCGGCGCCAGCAAGCTTTCTTCGGATGAGGCGCGCCGGATCGGCAAGGCAATCGCGCGCATTCCCGAATTCCTCATGCCGCGCCAAGGTTTTTATCCGCGTGGAGGCGGGCCGCGCTGGCGTGCCGACCGGCCTTATCACGTGGCACTCGAGGACCGCTATATCCGGGAGCACTGGGATGAGATCTACGCTCTCTGCAAGCTCAACAGCCTACCCGTCAACGCGACCGGTGAAGTCATAGAGAATGACGGTGTTTGGAGAGTCTATGAGTTCACCTGGCAGATGGATGCGATCCTGTTCTGGGATCGCTTCGAGGGCCGCTGGTTGCGCGGCACCGAATTTCACTATCCCGAGCGGCCGGAGAACCTGCCTGCACTGAAGCCGCTTGAGAACTGGCCGAAATCCAGTCCCCGCGATCTGCGCTAATCGATGGTAACCACGTCATGAGAAAACGCCGCCGGGCCCTTGTATCAATGCTCCTGCTGTTATCGAGCGGGGCTCTGGCCGACAATCTTGTCGGTCAGGCCAGCGTTATTGACGGCGACACCCTGGAAATTCATGGAACACATATCCGACTATGGGGTATCGACGCGCCGGAGAGCAGCCAGTTATGCCGTGGCGAGGACAGCTCTCAGTATCGCTGTGGCGCCCAGGCGGCAAACGACCTCAGCACTTACATAGCGCGGCGCCCCGTCAACTGTGTCCCGCTCAGCCTCGACCGATATGGCCGCACCGTTGCGACTTGTTCTGTCGACGGTGCCGATCTCGGCGAATGGCTCGTGCGCAATGGCCTTGCTCTGGACTGGCCTCAATACTCGAAAGGCAGATACAACGGGGCTCAGCGCGATGCCGAGCGTGCCAGTCGAGGTATCTGGAAGGGCAGCTACGTCGAGCCGTGGCTGTATCGTGCCTGCATCCGCGCGAGCGGAAAACCATCCGCCTGTTCGGACGACGCAAGTGCCCATCCTTGATGGAACTCCAATGCGAAGCGTCAATCCACAACGTGCGATGGTCGATTCCCACAGTCGCGCAGGTGGCTCTAGCGTGGTTTGGGCGACTCACGCTAACCCATCAATCCCAAACGCCTCACTGCACAAAAGGAAAAATGGTGGCAGCCAACCGTGAACTGCCGGCCTCTGGTTACTCCCTTGAAATAGACGGCCGACTCAAAGCCGAATTTGCAACCAGAGACGGTGCCAAGGCAGGTGGAGAAGAGCTAAAGAAGCGTTTTCCCATGCTTCAGATCAGGATCTATGACGCGCAAACGAACGCGCGCGAGGAAATTTAGATCTTCTGACTCAAGTCTAAGCGGATTCTTCTGCTTGCGCACATCCGCTGAGTCGCGGACCGGGCTTTCGTGAACCGAGCCGCTGACGCGTCTCGGCCGTCCGGCTTCGATCCCTTGCGCCATACGGTGTCGCTCGCCGGAGGCTCTCGCGTTAGGGGCCGCCGGCATGCCGGCGCCGCTATCACTGCCCCGAACGCGGGTGCCTTTTTAACCGGTCTCGCGACTGCAGTCGCCTCGGTGCCCGCGGGCATTTCATGCCCGCGTCGCTATCACTGCCCCTTCGTCGGCTGCCTTCTCTCTTGCCTTCGCTGCGCTTCGGCCGAAGAGTTTTCTCCGGGGAGCTAGTATGTAATGCGTGGTGGCCGTTTGCGGAGCCGTCAAGAGCAAGAGGAGAGCTGGGATTTTCGTGACGGGTTACAGGCTGCGAGAGAGGCTCGCGGCGCCCGTCGCGGAGACCCGCGATGTCCAGACACTACCTTCGGGCGCGCACCGGTGAGGACCGGACAAGCCTTTATGACGAAATCACCAACAAGATCATCGCTGAACTTGAGGCCGGCCGAGTGCCGTGGGTGCAGCCCTGGGGCACCGCTGCGGCGAAGGCTTCTTTGGCCATGCCGAAAAGCGCCGCGACCGGCCGTCAATATAGCGGTATTAACGTTCTAATCCTCTGGGGGGCTGCCATCGAACGCGGATTCACAGGTCAGAGCTGGCTTACCTTCCGCCAGGCGCTGTCGCTCGGCGGTCACGTCCGCAAGGGCGAGCGCGGCACCACCGTCGTCTATGCCGACCGCTTTGTGCCGGTCGAGGAAAAGCGGCGCGCGAGCGAGAACGGTGAGGAAGCGCAGGCCATTGCATTCCTCAAGCGCTTCACGGTCTTCAACACTGATCAATGTGACGACTTGCCTGCGGAGATCGCAACGACGGCGCCGCCTCCGCCGCCAGGCCTGATCGAGCCAAAGGTC
Organism: Bradyrhizobium sp. RDT10; assembly: GCA_044772375.2. GTDB lineage: Bacteria > Pseudomonadota > Alphaproteobacteria > Rhizobiales > Xanthobacteraceae > Bradyrhizobium. Next base: position 3,837,596 of record CP187939.1, on the reverse strand, counting down.
GAATGCCTGATCAAGGCGACCGGGATCGACTTCCGCATTGGCGGCAATCGCGCCTTCTATGTACCGGCAGAAGATTATGTGCAGGTGCCGCCACCGCAAGCCTATTTCGAGCCCATCAATTGGCATCGGACGGCGCTGCATGAACTGGCGCATGCCAGCGGTCATGAATCACGTCTCAACCGCGACTTGTCGGGCAGCTACGGCAGCAAGAAGTATGCCTTTGAGGAGTTGATCGCGGAGATATCGTCAGCGTTCAGTTGCGCCTCGCTCGGTATTGTGCCGACGGTGCGGCACGCCGACTATATCGGCTCCTGGCTGGAAGTGCTGCGAGAGGACAATCGCGCGATTGTGCGAGCGGCTTCACAGGCCAGCAAGGTTGCGGACTATCTCCTTGGATTTTTGCCGGAAGTGGTTGTCGACACGGCAGCGGAGAGAGCGGAGCAGGAAGTGGCGTGAGCCCTTTCTCGGCCACCGCGGGTAAGAGAGTAAGAGGGCGGGATCGTTTTCCGCGACGGGTTGGAGGCCGAGAGAGAGGCTCTCGGCCGCCCGTCGTGGAGAATCCGACATGGCAAGCGTCCAGAAGATCAAACTCAGTCCCTCCCGGGATATTCCCTTCAACAAGCTGGTGCTGAGCCAGTCCAACGTGCGGCGTACCAAGGCCGGGATCTCGATCGAAGATCTCGCCCAGGACATCGCCCACCGTCAAAAACTACTGCAAAGCCTCAGCGTGCGCCCCATCCTCGATGCCGACGGCAAGGATACCGGCATGTTCGAGGTGCCTGCCGGGGGCGGCGCTATCGCGCGCTCGAACTGCTCGTGAGGCAGAAGCAACTCGCGAAGACCGCGCCAGTACCCTGCATCGTCAGTGATGCCGGTACCGCGATTTCCGCCGAAGAGGACTCGCTCGCCGAGAACGTGCATCGTGTCGCGCTTCATCCTCTCGACCAGTTTCGCGCGTTCCAGACACTGCGCGAGCAAGGGCGATCCGAGGAGGATATCGCAGCGATATTCTTCGTATCCGTCAATGTGGTGAAGCAACGGCTTCGCCTTGCGACGATTTCCCCGAAGTTGCACGAGGTGTACGCCGAAGACGGCATGACCCTCGAGCAGCTCATGGCGTTCTTCTGTCACAGGCGACCAGGCTCGCCAAGAGCAGGTCTGGGAAAATGTCAACCGATCGGGCTATGATGAGCCCTATCAAATCCGGCGAACGCTGACCGAAAATACCGTCCGCGCGTCCGATCGTCGGGTTCAATTTGTTGGACTCGACGCATACGAGCGAGCCGGTGGCGGCGTTCTGCGAGACCTATTCGAGCACGATGATGGCGGCTGGCTTCAGGACGTCGCGTTGCTCGACTGCCTCGTAACCGAAAAACTCAAGGCCGAGGCTGAGACCCTTGCCGCAGAAGGCTGGAAGTGGATCTCAGTGGCCGTCGATTTCCCTTCGATCACACCAGGGCCTTCGAGAGCTCGAGGGCAAACCTGTCGATCTTCCCTGAGGAGCAGGCCACCATCGACGCCCTCAACGCCGAGCAGGCCAAGCTCGAATCCGATTACGAGGATGCCGACGAGTTGCCGGACGAGGTCGATCAGCGTCTCGGCGAAATCGAGTCGGCGCTGATGGCATTAGAAGACCGGCCGGTGCTCTACGATCCGGCCGAGGTTGCTCGAGCCGGTGTCTTCATCAGCATCGATCCTGAAGGACGCCGTTCTGTGGACCGGGGCTATGTCCGGCCAGAGGACGACGTGCCGGCAACCGAGCCTGAGGTCGGGCAGGATACCGATCCGTCGTCGACCGAAGGGCAGGAGGCTACCACTTCCGTCCAGCGCACGGTGATTGCAGTCGGAGGTAACCCGGTCGATGCCGAAGAAGATGATGACGATGCGGCAAGACCATTGCCGGATCGGCTCATCACCGAGCTGACAGCGCATCGTACACTGGCATTGCGGGATGCGCTGGCAGAAAATCCGGCCATCGCGTTCCAGGCGGTGTTGCACAACTTCGTGCTGACGGCCTTTACCGGTTCGCGTCGTCCGGGAGCTGCCTTGAGATCGGACTTCACACGCCGACTTTTCCGGCGCAAGCCCCTGGGCTAAGGGAAAGCGCGTCTGCGAAGGCCGTCGAGGCGCGGCATGAGTCCTGGAAGGCACGGTTGCCGAAGGGCGAGAAAGATCTCTGGGATGCGCTCACAGCCCTCGATGGTGGCGCACAGGCATCCCTGTTCGCTCACTGTGCATCATTTGCGGTCAACGCCCTCTGTGAGCCGGCCAACCGCTACAATCAGGGCCGCGTCTCCGCTCATGGTGTACGCACGCGGCTCGATCAGGCCGAAGTGCTGGTCCGCGCGGTCGGCCTCGACATGGCCCAGGCTGGCTGGAGACCGACCGTCGACAACTATCTCGGCCGGGTCACCAAGCCTCGCATTCTGGAGGCGGTGCGGGAAGCAAGAGGCGAGTCTTCCGCGCAACTGATCGACCACCTGAAGAAGGCCGACATGGCCAAGGAGGCCGAGCGCCTTCTCGATGGTTCGGGCTGGTTGCCGGAGCCGCTACGTCTCGCCGACGCCACCGCGTCGCCAGCGGAAGAGGAGGGTGAAGCGGGCCCATTGCCTGAATTCCTCGCCGGCGAGGAGGATCCGGAGAACGTCGGCGACGACGATCCGCAACAGCTCGACGCGGCTGAGTGACATCACAGGGCGGGACTGCTCCGGCCGTCCCGCAGTCTTGGGGACCGGTGCACAGCGCCGGTCCCCTTTTATTGGCGACGGCTGAGAGGTAGAGCCGGGCCGGGAAGGTTTGAATCGCCGCGGTCTTAAGGAGAGCGCCGGGCGATCTGACCCATTCCTGCTCTCCCGAGAAATCCTGCCATGACCGAATCTCTCGCCGGCGGCGCCGCCACCGCGCCGCTCTCGATGCGTGCCGCTGCAAGTCTCACTTCTGCCGCCGTCAGGGCCGCCCGACAGCTCCTGACCGATCTCGAACGCGGCCGTCGCATCGATGCCGCCGTTCTGCGCGGCGCTATGGAGGCTGCCTTCGGCGCCTCGGACGCGGCCGGCGCCTGGAACTGGAAGGCCGCCTATGACGTCTGTGAGGTGGCAACCGTTCTGTTCCTTCGCAAGTTCGGACCGGCCATGCGCACCAAGGCTGGCTCGACGGCCGCCATGCTGCCGATGCTCGCGCGAGTCGCCAGTCTTCTGCCGACCCATACGCGGCGCTCGGAGGATAGTCAGGCGCTTCAGCAATTCTCGACGCCGATCCAGCTTGGGCTGGCCGCATGCACCGCAGCCGGCATTACGCCGTCCGATCGCGTTCTGGAGCCCTCGGCGGGTACCGGTTTGCTCGCCATCCTTGCCGAGCTCGCCGGCGGCGCCCTGATGCTGAACGAGCTAGCCGAGGCGCGCGCCGAGCTACTCGACCAACTGTTCGCCAACGTTGAGATCACGCGGTTCGACGCCGCCCAGATCGATGACCACCTCGAGGCGAGTGTCGCACCGAGCGTCGTCCTGATGAACCCGCCGTTCTCGGCGGTGGCGAATGTCGATCGACGGATGGCGGACACGGCTTTCAGGCACATTGCTTCAGCGCTGGCGCGCGTTTGCGACGGAGGGCGCCTCGTCGCCATCATCGGCGAAAACCTTGCGCCGGATAACCTGTCATGGCGAGATGCCTTTGTTCGCCTCCAGGAACGCGGGCGGGTGGTGTTTTCTGCCGCTATCGACGGAGCCGTTTACGCCAAGCACGGAACTCAGACGGACACAAGGCTGCTTGTGATCGACAAGCTCCCCGCCGCCGATCCGAAGGTCGTTCCGACTTCGCTGGGTATGGCGAGCGATGTCGCCACCTTGCTTGACTGGGTGACGCGGCATGTGCCTCCGAGGCTGCCCGTTGCCACGCCCGTCGTGGTCGACGCCATCCGGCGCCCTCCGATATCACGATCGGTCGGCCCCTCTGCGCCACGCCCGTTGTCCACTTCGAGCGGCGCTCCGCCAGAAGGCGTAGAACTGATCTACGAGACGGTCGAATGGTCGCCGCCGGAAGGCGCCCGGCTGACCGACGCGCTTTATGAGGAGTACGGATTGCAGTCGATCCGTATTCCCGAATCATGCGCACATCCGACCAAACTCGTTCAGTCCGCGGCAATGGCGTCCGTTGCGCCACCGAAGCCGTCCTACCGGCCGCACCTTACTTCGACTCTAGTCTCAGATGGAGTTCTGTCGGACGCTCAGCTTGAAAGCCTCATCTACGCCGGCGAAGCGCATTCCGAGTTTCTTGCGGGTTCCTGGACCGTCGATGCGACTTTTGACGTCGTGGCCGCCGCGCGCGACGACGCAAAGAATGCCGTCCGCTTTCGCCGCGGCTGGTTCTTGGGTGATGGCACCGGCGCGGGCAAGGACGGCAGGTCGCCGGGATCCTGCTCGACAACTGGCTCAAGGGCCGCCGCCGTGCGGTCTGGATCAGTAAATCCGACAAGCTGATCGAAGATGCGCAGCGCGATTGGTTCGCGCTCGGCATGGAGCGATTGCTTGTTACGCCCCTGTCCCGGTTTCGACAGGGCACGGCGATCCGGCTTTCGGAAGGCATCCTATTTACCACCTATGCCACGCTGCGCACCGACGAGCGTGGCGAAAAGCTTTCGCGTGTCAGGCAGATCGTTGAATGGTTGGGCTCCGACTTCGACGGAGTGATCGTCTTCGACGAGAGCCACGCCATGCAGAATGCGGTCGGGGGCAAGGGCGAGCGCGGCGACCAGGCGGCCTCTCAACAGGGGCGCGCGGGCCTGAGGCTCCAGCACGCTTTGCCGAATGCTCGCGTGGTTTATGTATCGGCGACAGGCGCCACCACGGTCCACAACCTCGCTTATGCGCAACGCCTCGGCCTTTGGAGTGGCGCCGACTTCCCGTTCGCCACACGTGCCGAGTTCGTCGAAGCGATTGAGGAGGGAGGCGTCGCGGCCATGGAGGTGCTGGCGCGCGACCTCAAGGCGCTCGGTCTCTACGCCGCCCGCTCATTGTCCTACGAAGGCGTCGAGTACGACCTCATTGAGCACCAGCTTACGCCGGAGCAGGTTCGTATCTACGACGCCTATGCCGACGCGTTCGGCATCATACACAACAACCTCGACGCGGCGATGCGAGCCGCCAACATCACTGGCGAGACAGGAACGCTGAACGGGCAGGCAAAATCCGCGGCGAGATCCGCCTTCGAAAGCGCAAAGCAGCGCTTCTTCGGCCATCTCCTGACTTCGATGAAGACACCATCGCTGATCTCCTCGATCGAGCGCGATCTCGACGCGGGCCACGCCGCCGTGATCCAGATCGTCTCGACGGGCGAAGCGCTGATGGAGCGCCGGCTCGCCGAGATCCCGACCGAAGAGTGGGGTGACGTGCAGGTCGACATCACCCCGCGCGAGTATGTGCTCGACTATCTCGCTCATTCCTTTCCGGTGCAGCTCTATGAGCCCTTCACCGACTCGGAAGGCAACCTCTGCTCCCGGCCTGTCTATCGCGACGGCCAGCCGGTCGAGAGCCGGGAGGCCGTCGCTCGACGTGACAGTTTGATCGAGAAGCTCGCTTCGTTGCCGCCGGTACCCGGCGCGCTGGACCAGGTCGTACAGCGCTTTGGCACCGATATGGTCGCCGAGGTGACCGGCCGCTCGCGCCGCATCATCCGCAAGGGCGACCGGCTAGTGGTCGAGAATCGAGCCGGTTCGGCCAACCTCGCCGAGACATCGGCCTTCATGGACGACGTCAAGCGTATCCTCGTGTTCTCCGACGCCGGCGGTACGGGAAGGAGCTACCATGCTGAACTGTCGGCCCGGAATCGCCGTTTGCGGGTCCATTATTTGCTCGAGCCCGGCTGGAAGGCCGACGCGGCGATTCAGGGCCTCGGCCGCACGAACCGGACCAACCAGGCGCAGCCGCCGCTGTTCCGTCCCATTGCGACCGACGTGAAGGCGGAAAAGCGCTTTCTCAGCACCATTGCGCGTCGGCTCGACACTCTGGGAGCGATCACGCGCGGCCAGCGCCAGACCGGAGGGCAGGGCCTGTTCCGGCCCGAGGACAATCTCGAAAGCCAGTACGGGCGTGATGCCTTGCGTCAGCTCTACACTTTGCTCGCGCGCGGCAAGGTCGAGGGATGCTCGCTCGAGAGGTTCGAGGATGCGACCGGCCTGAAGCTGACAGACGCCAATGGGCTCAGGGATGAGCTGCCGCCGATCACGACCTTCCTGAACAGGTTGCTTGCACTCACCATTGACCTGCAGAATGTCCTGTTCACCGCCTTCGAGCAGCTCTTGACCGCTCGGATCGAGGGCGCGGTCGCATCGGGTACCTATGACGTCGGCCTGGAAACGCTCCGCGCCGAAAGCTTTGTCGTTACCGACCGGCGGACGATCTATGTCCATCCGGGCACGGGCGCCGAGACCCACCTGCTAACGATCACTCAGCGCCAGCGCAATCATCCGGTGAGCCTGGATGACGCTCTTGCTCGTCTTTCCGATCGCTATGCTGTCCTGCTGATCAATGAGCGCTCGGGACGAGCCGCTGTTCAGGTCCCGGCGGCGAGCGTCATGCTCGACGACGGCGAGATCGAACGGCGCGTCCGCCTGATCCGCCCGATGGAGCAGCACAAGGTCCCCCTGACCATGATGGCGGAGAGCCACTGGACCGGGGCGGACCATGAACGCTTTGCCGCGGCCTGGCTGGCGGAGCTTGCCGAGGTCCCCGAGTTCACGGAAAGCACGATCCATGTCGTGGCGGGCCTGCTGCTACCCATCTGGAAGCGGCTGCCGAACGAATCGACCCGCGTCTATCGGCTTCAGACCGATGCGGGCGAGCGCATCATCGGCCGTAAGGTTTCTGCCGCCTGGGTCGCAAACGTCCTTGCGGCGGACGCGCCCGCGCTGACGCCGGACGCCGCCTTCGCCGCGCTGATGGACGGACGCACCGTCCTCGGCCTCGCAGAGGGGCTCCAGCTTCGCCGTGTCCGGGTGATGGGCGCACACCGCATCGAACTCTCGGGATTCAACGACACGATGCGCGATCGACTGCGGGCTTACGGCCTTTTTGGAGAGATCATCTCCTGGAAGCTGCGCATGTTCGTGCCGACGGATGCCAGCGGCGTCGAGATCCTGTCGAAGGTGCTCGACAGCTATCCCGTGGCGCGCATCGGTGAACGGGAGGTCGCGTGATGTCCCGCGACGCCTCCGAGTCTGGCACGCCGCCTCGCGCGCGAGGCCGAGGCGGTGTGCCGGCACTATCTCTCCAATGGCAAGCGGGCGGGACGGTACTGGGTGGTCGGCGACATCAATAACTCCCCGGGCCGCTCGCTGTTCGTGCGACTCCAGGAATCGCCGAAGGGCCCGCCGGCAAGTGGACCGATGCTGCGACTGGGGAGCATGGCGATCTCCTCGACATTATTCGCCAGAGTCTGGGCCTTCGAGACTTCCGCGAGGTAGCCGAGGAGGCGAGGCGCTTTCTGAAGCTGCCTCGTCTTGAGCAGCAACTTGCGCCGAAACCCATTCGTTCGCTTGCGCCGGCCGGATCGCAAGAGGCGGCTCGTCGGCTCTTTGCGATGTCCAACTCGATTGAAGGGACGGTGGTCGAGACGTATTTGCAGCGTCGCGGAATAGCCCACGTCCACCATGGTGGCAGCCTCCGCTTCCACCCACGTTGCTACTATCGGCCGGACGACCATTTGCCGACCGAAACCTGGCCGGCGATAATAGCCTGCGTCACCGACCTCGATGGACGGATAACCGGCGTGCACCGCACCTGGCTCGATCCACACGGCTTTGATCGCGTCCGGCTCGGCAAGGCTCCGATCGACACGCCACGGCGGGCCATGGGGGACCTGCTCGGCAACGCTGTTCGCTTCGGCGTGGTGGACGACGTGCTCGCTGCTGGCGAGGGTATCGAGACCATGCTGTCGCTGCGTTACGCGCTGCCGAGTATGCCCATGGCCGCTGCGCTTTCGGCCAATCACCTCTCAGCCATGTTGCTGCCATCTGGCCTGCGCCGGCTCTATATCGCCCGTGACGCCGACGCTGCCGGAGATGCCGTACAGATGACTCTCACCGAGCGCGCGGAAGCCGCCGGCGTTGAGGCGATCGCGTTGTCGCCTCGGCTGGGCGACTTCAACGAAGATCTGCACATCTTCGGCCTCGAGACCCTCCGGGCAGCGTTGCGGATTCAGCTCGTACCAGAGGACGTCGCCCGTTTCCTGCATTCGTCAACGGCGGCCGCGGAATAGCCCGCGGTGTTCAATCGACGTTCGTAGGTCGGTTATCGCGAGGCCTATGCCGGAAGAGGACGCGACCTCGGCCTTCTAGAGGGCGATCGGACGGCAAGCGGCCCGGGCCGGCAATGGCTGCGTCCGGCTATTTTCCGCCGCGCGCCTGCTATGAGAAGACAAATTAGCCATCTGGACGGCGCGCTTTGCATCGCCAAGCAAAATAGCCGGCCTTCGCCATCCTCCGCTGCCGCTTCGGCCCTTTCGGGTTCTGGCCCGTTCCGCCCGCCGCCTGAGTGATCGCCACGAAGGCCGCGATGGGCGCGGCCGATCCGGCAAAGGATCTCCTCCATGAACCACCACGACGATATCGAACCGCCGCAGGCCTCTTCTCCAACGGATCACGTTCTCCCCGAATTGCAGCTCTTCGGCTACCGCCCCTTCGACGACCAGCCCGATCCACGACCGCTTCCCGAGGGTAAGATCGTCGCCGTAGCCGTCGCCGACATCTTTGATGCACTGGTCGCAACATTGAGCGACACACGGCTCGAGCCGGACCTTGACGATCTGCTCTGGTCGACCGTCAACCTGTTCCATCGTGCCGTCGACCGCATCGAACGCCAACTCGACGACAACGAACAGGCGCAACGGAAGAGCCAGCGCGAGCAGAATGGCTCCGAAGTACTATCGGTCGAACTCGAGCGTCTGACGGCGGAAGGCATCACGCTGATCGAACGCCGAAACTGCCTGGAAGTCTTCCGCGATCAGGCCATCGAGCGCTTCGAGACTACACCGGCTCGTCCTGGCGCCCCCGATCGGGATCACTGGTGAACCACCGCACGCTAACCGCAGCGATGATCGACTCCGCGACTTCATTGCGGCCAAGCGACGCGCCGAGACCGAGGTCATGTTGCCGCCGGGGCCAAAGATCGCACTCACCGGCGGGCTCGATTTCAACGACCACCACCTCATCTGGGATCGCCTCGACAAGGTCTACGCCAAGCATCCCGACATGGTCCTGCTCCACGGTGGCTCTCCGAAAGGCGCCGAACTGATCGCCTCCAAGTGGGCGACAAATCGCAAAGTGCCGCAGATCGCCTTCAAGCCCGACTGGACGAAACATGCCAAGGCGGCGCCATTCAAGCGCAACGATGCCATGCTCGAACTCCTGCCGATCGACGTCATGCACTTCCCGGGCACGGGAATCCAGGACAACCTCGCCGACAAGGCGAAGCGGCTCGGCATTCCCGTCTGGAGGTTCGGCGGCGCGTGAGCGCCGTCTTCTCGCTTCAAAGCCATCAGGGCGGAGTTGCATACGCCGCAACTCCGCCTCGTTTCGATTTTATGTCTGAAGTCGCGCCGTGGTGGTGGTGGAAGGCGCGGCTGGCAAATCTATGCACATGGAGCCACCACCATGCTCGCCCTTGGGCTTGTTCTCAACACACTCGGCATCGGTCTGTTCTGCTGGGCGATCTTCGCGCTTGCAGTGTATGCCTTGCCGTTTTTGGTCGCACTGAGTATCGGAATGACGGCGTTACAGGGCGGCGCTGGCGTCGTCAGTGCGCTGCTTATCGGAACGGCCGGTGGCGCGCTGACTCTTGTCCTCGGTCAGACCGCCGTCGCCATTACTCGGTCCTTGACCTTGCGCGTTGCGATCGCGACCGCATTCGCCGTTCCCGCCGCCGTTGCTGGCTACCATGTCGTGTTCGCCCTATCCCAGGTCGGGGCCTCTTCGCCAGCTTGGTGCGAGGTCTTCGCTTGCGTGGGTGCGCTCTGCGTCGGCGGCACGGCGTGGATGCGCTTGACCACTTTTGCGGAGATCCGCCCATGTGAGTCGGCTGGAGTGGTCGAGAAACCGTCTCAGCCAATTCTTACCGCCGCTACGCGCGAGGGATGACCGCACATCGCCTTCCTCATCGAGCAGGTTCGCGTAGATTGTTGCGTTGAACGACGGATCATCGAGCTTGAGCGAGAAGGGGCAGTCCTCGTCGGAGTGATCTGACCAAGCCGCTGGCATTCGACCGGGCCCACTCAGCTGCGGCGAAGCGGCGTTGTCTGGACCATTCTTCGGAGACGACACCGCCCTTTCCAGCAGATTGTTTCTCTTTCTGCGCCAGATCGTCCGACCTCTTGTTTAGCGCAACCGAGTTGCGCCACGTCTTCTCCCGAGATTGCGGTTCAGCGCGCGGACGCACGTGGCCTCGTTGATGGCTTGATCTGGCCGAGACCGGCTTCGCCTCGATCGTCTGAGCCGCAACGCCGTTGATGCGACTTTCTTCCCTGGGCTGCGCCCCTTCCTCGCGAGGCAAGAAAGTCGCCACAACGGCGTCCTCCGCTGCGCTACGGCCCGCAAGCGGGTGCGTCGCCGATCGTCCTCGGCCTCTAGATCGCCATCGAGGCCGCGGTGGTCGCGGGCTCGAAACACAACAGGAGAAGTGACATGGCTAACATCGGTTCTTTCAAGAAGGTAGGCAACGATTTCCAGGGCGAGATCGTCACTCTGAGCCTGCAAGCCAAGGGCGTCCGCATCGTCGCCGAGACGAACCGGTCCAACGACAACGCCCCCAGCCACCGCATCTACGTCGGCCGCGCGGAGATCGGAGCAGCCTGGTCGAAGCGCTCGGAAGAGGGCCGCGACTACCTCTCGCTCAAGCTCGACGATCCCTCGTTCAACGCGCCGATCTACGCGAACCTGTTCGATGACGAAGGCGGCGAGGGCTACACCCTCCTCTGGTCGCGGCCGCGGAAGAACGGCGAGTGAGACTCATCTCCGCCAAACCCCGCCCGAACTGCTCGGGCGGGGCACTTCTTGAGCCGCCAACCAAGACGACGCCAATGCGGTCAGACGGATCCGCGCTTTATCCTAAGTTTTATGATTTGCGCTTCGGAGCTTTCGGGCGCTCCTTGCCGAATTCTTCATCAGGCAAGACAAGGTCGACGTGGCTGACGCCTAAAGTGCCTGCGAGTTCAAACAGCGTCACCACAGTGGGATTGCGCCGACCACGCTCCAAATCGCTGATGTATTGCTGAGTGAAGCCGGACGCCTCGGAGAATCTCTCCTGCGTGAAGCGCTTCTGCTTCCGCAGTCTTGCAAAATTCCGGCCCACTAACTTGCGCATATCCATCTGCGCAAGTTGCGTCTTTACATACTATGAGGTTTATCTCCTATAGTATGTATTCCCAAGCTGGCGACTGATCTGGGAATAGGGCTAAAGTGCGGCTTTCAGCGAGCGTCTGCTGAGCGTACGATACCTCGCGCTTACAATCGTTCTAAAAGGATTTCGATGCAAACACCGCCGCTCGACCCCGACGTCGCGGATCTGGCGCCTACCGATACGGCGCTCACGGCTTATGACGAGAAGCATCTGGTGACTTACTGGCGGCTTCTTGATGCCGAGGCCGACGGTGCCGATTGGAAGGAAGTGGCTCGGATCGTGTTGCATATCGATCCGGATCGCGAGCCGGCGCGCGCTCGCAATGCGTTTGATAGTCATTTGGCGCGCGCAAAATGGATGGCAGACCACGGCTATCGCGATTTGCTTCGCGGCGGCGCGATCAAGTAGCAATAATTTTCCATCTGGAATCTGCAATCGAGAACAGATTTCTCTCGCTAACGCGTGATCGCCTGCACGCATCACGCAATGCACAATTGGTGACTTCCCCAACAACCCAAGGCTTCATAGATATCGTGTCGCTATCGCCTTACGGCAGGGGATCAGAGCAATGTCCGAGTTCGACTGGCGCTCGCCGGGTGCGTATCAACACGCCATCAAGTCAGGAGAGGTGGCGGATTTCGCGTGGGAGGCACTCCGGCGAAGTCCCAACTATCGAAATGCCTACCGGGACGCTCGCGCGAAGGGCCGGCAGGTAACCCCCGAATTCCGAAGGAGATGGGGCGTCTGCTTTCGCGCATGACCCGCGTGGGTCCTTTGACGAACAGACGATCTTTGGGCGCCCGAGGCCTGTCCTACGGTGGTGCCGGTCGCTCGGAGCCCGGTCTCACAAGCCGCCGGCCCGATGCTGCCGATTGCCGAGCTCGCATCGGGCAGCATTAGACAGGCATCGGACGGCTGGCATGCCGTGTTGCGCATTCAGGAGCGCAACATCAGCTGTGGCTGAAAGAGCCGCCGCAGCTTGGTATTCCCTACGCGGCCGAACTGCCACTCGATCCGGATTTTGAAATTCGCGCGCATGCCTCTCATCGGCTGTGGCGCGCCATCAACGGCCGTCCATCAGGACCTCCCTTTCATCAGCTTTCGGGGCAAAGGCGCGAACGCCTGGCGTTAACGCTGCGCGCCCTCGACGGATACATGGACGGTGCATCTTATCGCGTCATCGCCGAGGTGCTGTTCGGCCGAAAGCGCATCCCTGAGCGCGCCTGGAAGACTCATGAACTGCGCAGCCGGACCATCCGCCTGGTGCAGGCTGGTTTGGCGCTGATGCGCGGTGGCTATCGCGCATTGCTTCGTCCACCACCTCGCAAGGATTAGGGAAGGGGTGCCGAAAATCATCCCCTCATCTTCGGCATCCCCTAAGCGCTTCTACTTCCGCCATCGTGACCGTCGACGCGCGACCCAACGCGGTCGCGCGCCAGACGATCACGGAGCCTCGGAAATGCCCGAACCAAACGCCGGCCTACCGCCGCGATACCTGCGCACGCCCGAAGCCGCGCGCTTTCTCGGCCTTTCCGGCCGGACGCTGGAAAAGCACCGCACCTATGGCACGGGCCCGACCTATCGGAAGCTCGGCGGACGGGTCGTCTATGCACTCGATGATCTGAAAGCTTGGGTTGACCGCGGCGCCAAGACATCGACCAGCGATCCCGGTAACGGCACGGTCTTGCCCGCCAAGCGGCACACGCCGATCCCCTATGCGGGCAAGGAGCGGCGCTGACCATGTCGCACGGCAACTCTTCGGCACACAGACAGCGCCGCTCGGAGCGCGATCAGCTCGATCTGTTTCGCGCGCTGCCCGGCGACCTGGCACCGCGCGATGCACAAGACCTGATGGCTTATCCGTTCTTCTCACTGGCAAAATCCAAGCGCATTGTACCTATCGATTTCCGTGCCGGGACGATCACGATTCTGGGTCGAAGCCGTGCCGGAACATGGCATGGCGACGATCTGGGACGCAGACGTCTTGATCTGGGCCGCGTCGCAGATCGTCGAGGCGCGCGACGCCGGCCTGAAGACGTCACGACTGATGGCCGCCACGCCTTACGAGATCCTGACCTTTGTTGGCCGTGGCACCAGCGTGCGCGATTACGATCGCCTCAAGGCTGCACTCGACCGGCTGCAATCGACGACCGTCGTGACGTCGATCCGCCAGCCTACGGAACGGCGGCGGCATCGCTTCTCCTGGATCAACGAGTGGAAAGAAACGGCTGATGCCCACGGCCGTCCTCGTGGACTGGAGCTGATCTTGCCCGATTGGTTCTACACGGGCGTTCTCGACGAAGCGCTCGTGCTGACCATTGATCGCGCTTATTTCGACCTGACCGGCGGACTCGAGCGCTGGCTCTATCGCCTTGTCCGCAAGCACGGCGGCCGCCAGCATGGTGGCTGGAGTTTCGATGTCGTGCACCTGCATGGCAAGTCAGGCAGCCTGTCACCCCTCAAACACTTTGCCTACGACCTGCGCCAGATCGTCCGCCGCCAGCCATTGCCGGGATATCGAATCGTCATCACGCACGACCCAAATGGCGCAGAACGATTGAATTTCGCACCAGTCCCGGTCGACTCGCTTACGCAGCGACTGCGCAAACAGGGCCTCGTCACTCCCGCGGGGATAAGCTGTGAATTCACTCGTGCTATCAGGGACTAGAACTCTCGTGCCATCGGGGACCGGATCCTCGTGCTATCGAGGACCAGAATCAGAGCTAACGCTCTGCTGCGCCAAGGCTTCTTGCTCCCGTAACTTTACTAACCTGGAATCCTCCGGATTCCTTCTAACGGGTCGGAGCCTGTTGACCGCGATTGTTAGCAGGACCGCTACCAGCGCTTTGGCCACGCTGACCAGCCAAGGTTTGCCGAGGCGCTTTCCGATGCGCCGGCGACCGAGCACCCGTTCGCACTTCCCAAAATCAACCATAACAATACGGAGGGGTCCAGGTGAGCGATCTCACAACCGTTGAACTCTTGTGGCTCGAGAAGCGGATCGAGAACCGAATTCGGTTCGGCAAGCCCGTGTCGGAAAAATCATCGACCGTCACCGGCGCGTTCTCTCATTCGCGCCCGGCAGCATCTTCGCCATTGTGCGCTGGACGTCCAATGACTTCGGTACAGTGCTGTCCCGCATCGATATCTTGCGCGCGCCAATTCCCGGCCAAGGTTACTCGACCGTGCCATGGGTCAGTCCCGCGAAAGCCTGCTGCGATTGTCCGGCTGGCCAAAAGTCGAGCGCGTTCACCAGTTGATCGACGCGGTGGAGGCACTTGGCATCAATCCCGCCGAAGCAGCTCCCGAGTATTGGCATCACGTTCACAACCGTCTGTCAGTCAACGAAGCGCCTCGAAACTACACTCTTGCGCGTCACAGGGCGTGGCTCCATCGGCGAAGGGTGGCATTCTGATGCAACGGCTGGCGATCGTTCTTGCCATGTGTGGAGCCACAGCTCTCGCCCTGCGGTCAATCGAAAACACCTCACCGTGGTACATTTGGAATGCTTCGGAGAGCGTGCCGATCGGTCTCTACCGGTTGCAAGAAGTTGGACAATTGGATGTCACCGAGCTCGTCGCCGTGCGGCCAACCGAGCCGCTGGCGAGCTTCCTCGACTTCAACGGCTATTTGCCGCGCGGCCTGCCGATGCTCAAGCGTGTGCTGGCGCTGCCCGGACAAACTGTCTGCAG
Organism: Bradyrhizobium sp. RDT10; assembly: GCA_044772375.2. Classification (GTDB taxonomy): domain Bacteria; phylum Pseudomonadota; class Alphaproteobacteria; order Rhizobiales; family Xanthobacteraceae; genus Bradyrhizobium. Next base: position 3,822,520 of record CP187939.1, on the reverse strand, counting down.
AACTGGACAAACAATCTCTGTCGAGAGCATCGAGATGGGCCAAGCGCGCGAGCGCGATGGTCGCGGCCGGCCGCTGCCGGTCTGGCAGGGCTGCCGGGTCCTTGCAGAGGGCGAAGTCTTCCTCATGAACTGGCAGTCGGCCGAGTCGTTCGACGGCCGATATTTCGGGCCCATCCAGACATCTGCACTTATCGGGCGAGCGCTCCCGGTATGGACCAGCGAGGAGTGAAAATGCCGTCGTTCCTCCATCGGCCTGCCATTTCTCCGTTCGGCCTGTCGCAGCACCCTTCCTCCCTCACGGCCAAGTTTTCGACGATCAGCGCATGCCGTGTCAGTCCAGGGCGGCCGGTAGGCTGGCCCATAAGCGCTTGGTCCTTGGCGGCTACGCGCCCCGTGCTACGCGCGACGACTGCTTGCTACCTCGGAGTTCTGCTGACAATCGGAGTGCCATCGATCGGCAGAGCGGAAGCTGCATCGCAGACACAAGGTTCGCTCCCGTCAAACCTCGATCACGTCGCTGCATACGCAGTTTTCATAACCGAGGCGTCCCGTAGGTTTGCGATCCCAGACTGTTGGATCCGGGCGGTGATGCAGGTCGAGAGCGGTGGGAACGCGCAAGCTGCGTCGCCCAAAGGAGCCCTCGGCTTGATGCAAATCATGCCCCGAACCTGGGTCGAACTGAGTGTTCGTTACGATCTCGGTATCGATCCGTTTGATCCTCACGACAATATCACGGCCGGGACGGCGTACCTTCGCGAGATGCTCGACCGGTTCGGATCGGAAGGGTTTCTTGCAGCCTACAACGCCGGCCCGAAGCGGTACGAGCAACACTTGGTCACCGGTCGACCGCTTCCAGATGAAACCCAGCTCTACGTCGCCAAACTCGCACCGCTGATTGGCAATGAGCAGCGCGAGCGCGGTACTTCGGGCCGCAGGCAGAGTGTCGAATGGCACCTGGCGCCCATGTTCGTCCAGCGCTCTGTCGGCTCATCATCCAACGCTCTATCGACGTCGACTAAGCGTTCCGTCAACCGGTCGAAAGACCGGCCTAAAGCGGATGCGCCTGCACTCGTACCTCGCGCGAGGGGGCTATTTGTGCAGCCATCAGACGAGGTGCGACCCAGATGATCACAATCGCATTTCGTCGCGCGCTGTCGAAGGCTGTCGCACTTATGAGAATGGTCGGCACGGAGCACGGATCGGACGACCGCGGATGGCAGGATAAAAGCCGCAAGGTGCGGCTGGTCGGTCGCTTGGGAAATGTTAGCAATTTCAGCCATGCTCCGGACCTTGCGAAGAACTGGAACACCTTGCCAATTTTGCCAGGGCGCTGTTCTTCCTCAGTTTTCGACACCTTGTGGCGGGCAAAATGAGCCGCAACGACGATTTTCGCATTCGTCCAGGCCGTATCCGTTCGACGCGCGCGTCCAAGGCAAAATCCTTTCTCGCGCAGGCCCTCAGAGCCGCGCAGAAGGCAGGCGGTCTTCACGCGGCGGAGTCACGAGGAGTGGCTCCTTCGGGCGCGGCCGTGCGGCGAGCCTTGCCGCGGCACGGCTGCTCAACAATCGTGCCCGCGGCGCTATGGTCAAGGCACGTGTCGTACGCCGGATGCGGTCACTTGGCGCACTGCGAGCCCATATCGGTTATCTCAAACGCGACGGTGTCACCCGGGATGGATCGCCCGGTAAACTCTTCGATGCCACCGGGGATGATGCAGACGGCCGGGCTTTTGCGGAACGCTGCGACGGCGACCGGCATCATTTCCGATTCATCGTCTCGCCCGATGATGCCGCGGAACTGGAAAGCCTGCGGAGCTTTACCCGAGAGCTGATGGATCAGGCCTCGCGCGATCTCGGCACACCGCTCGACTGGGTCGCCGTCGACCACTGGAATACCGAGCATCCACATATCCATATTCTCGTGCGCGGCCGCGCTGACGATGGTTCCGATCTTGTCATTAGTCGCGACTACATCGGATCCGGCTTGCGGGCGCGCGCAGGTGATCTCGTCACACGTGAGCTTGGCCCGCGATCAGAGCTTGAGGTCCGGCGTAGCCTTGAGGCGGAGGTCACGAGCGAACACTGGACTCGGCTCGATCGAGTATTGGCCCGGGAAGCGGGAAGGGCGGAAGGGGTCGTCGATCTTCGCCCCGAACGTGATGCCGGGCGCGATCCGCTGCGCGAGATCCGGATCGGCCGGATGCGAACCCTTGAACGGCTCGGGCTGGCTGAACCAGCCGGTCCCGCGCGCTGGGTTTTGGCGGCGGATGCGGAACAGCGCTTGCGCACGCTCGGAGAACGCGGCGATATCATCAAGCGGCTGCACAAGAGCCTGGCTAGCGATGGTGCATTTCGTGCTCCATCTTCCTGGGCGATCGAGGGCGAAGGCCACGGCGAACCCGTGATCGGCCGTCTCGTCACTCGCGGGCTCGATGACGAGTTGAGGGAACGGCGTTCGCCGTGGTGGACGGGATCGATGGGCGGGTGCATCACCTCAAACTTCCCGACATCGATACAACCGGCGACGGTCCGATCGGTGGCATTGTGGAGTTGCGTCGTTTTGAGGATGCGAGGGGCCGGCAGCAGATCGCGCTTGCCGCCCGCTCGGACCTGAATCTCGACGAGCAGGTGGCGGCAGAAGGGGCAACCTGGCTCGATCGGCGCCTGGTTGCCCGCGAAGCTGCCGATCTCTCGCGCGCCGGTTTCGGCGCCGAGGTCCGTGCTGCGCTTGATCGGCGGATTGACGTGCTGGCGGAACGGGGTCTCGTCCGCCGCGATGATGACAAGGTCTTCTCGGCCGGAACCTCATCGGTACCCTGCGCAACCGCGAGCTTGATACTGTGCGACGGCGTCTGGCGGAGGAAACAGGGCTAGCGCATGTGCCAGCCGAGTCAGGAGAGCCGGTTTCGGGGGTTTATCGTCGAAGGCTGTCGCTTGCCTCCGGCCGCTTCGCGATGATCGACAACGGGCTGAGTTTCCAACTCGTGCCCTGGATACCGTCGCTTGAGCGCGAACTTGGCAGGCAGGTAAGGGGCATCGCCGGTCCAGGCGGCGTCGACTGGAGTTTTGGACGAAAGCGCGACCTTTCCCTCTGACCCGCCGATCTCTGCGCTGTGATGCGAGCGACCGCGATAGCCTGGATATGATCGTTGCGCGCGCCCGTAGAAGGAGCGCATCTGCGCTCATGTCCGCGACCAAGATTCTCTGGGGGCAGCTGTTCTTTGTCTCGATCGTCGTGCTCGCCTTCGTTTGGACGGCGACCGAGTGGACGGCGTGGCGTCTCGCCTACCAACCGCAGCTCGGGCCTGCCTGGTTCACGGTTGGGCGCTGGCCGATCTATCAGCCGTTTGCTTTTTTCATCTGGTGGTTCCAGTTCGACGCCTACGCGCCAAGGGTATTTGTCGAGGGGCCTGCATCGCCGCGAGCGGCGGGTTCGCCGCCATCGGCATCGCGATCACGCTCTCAGTGTGGCGGGCGAAGGAAGCCCAGCAGGTGACCACATACGGCTCGGCGCGCTGGGCCGATACGCGGGAGGTTCGGCGTGCGGGTCTTTTGGGGTCTGACGGCGTCGTGCTAGGCCGCTTTGATGGCGCCTATCTCCGGCACGACGGGCCTGAGCACGTTCTCTGCTTTGCCCCGACCCGCTCGGGCAAGGGTGTGGGCCTGGTTATTCCGACCCTGCTGACTTGGCCGAATTCCACCATCGTTCACGACATCAAGGGCGAGAATTTCCAGCTCACCTCGGGCTGGCGCGCACGCTTTGGGCCCGTGCTCCTGTTCGATCCGACCAATCAGGCAAGCGCGGCCTATAACCCTCTCCTTGAGATCCGCAAGGGAGACTGCGAGGTCCGTGACGCCCAAAATATCGCTGACATTCTCGTCGATCCCGAAGGCGCCCTCGAACGCCGCAATCATTGGGAGAAGACCAGCCACTCTTTGTTGGTCGGGGCGATTCTGCATGTTCTCTACGCCGAAGCCGACAAGACGCTCGCCGGCGTTGCCAACTTTCTGTCTGATCCTTCACGCCCCATCGAAGCAACGCTCAATGCCATGTTAGCGACCCCGCATCTTGGCGAGCGCGTTCATCCCGTGGTGGCTTCTGCGGCGCGAGAGCTCCTTAATAAAAGCGAAAACGAACGCTCGGGTGTTTTGTCGACCACGATGAGCTTCCTAGGATTGTATCGTGATCCCGTCGTTGCCAGGGTCACGGGACGGAGCGACTGGCGCATCCGCGATCTCGTGGAGGGGTCCCGTCCCATCTCGCTCTACCTGGTCGTGCCGCCATCCGACATCGCCCGCACAAAACCCCTTATGCGGCTGGTCCTGAATCAGATCGGACGGCGACTGACCGAGAGCCTGGATACCGACGGAAAACGACAAAAGCTCCTTCTGATGCTCGATGAGTTCGCCGCTCTCGGACGGCTCGACTTCTTCGAGAGCCAGCTCGCCTTCATGGCAGGTTATGGGATCCGCAGCTTTTTGATCACCCAAAGCCTGAACCAACTCGAGCGCGCTTACGGGCCGAACCACGCCATCCTCGACAATTGCCACATCCGGATCGCCTTCTCGACGAATGATGAGCGCACGGCCAAGCGGGTATCCGACGCGCTTGGGACCGCGACCGAGATGCGTGCGATGAAGAATTATGCCGGCCATCGCCTAAGCCCTTGGCTTGGGCACCTGATGGTCAGCCGCCAGGAAACATCGCGGCCGCTGCTCACGCCGGGGAGGTCATGCAGCTCTCGGCCAACGAGGCGATTTTGATGATTTCGGGGGTGCACCCGGTGCGCGCCGGCAAAGTGCGATACTATGAGGATGCGCAGATGAAGAGTCGAGTCTTGGAGCCATTCCGCGGCAGTCCGGCCAGCTTGGCAGCGCAGGCGGACGATTGGTCAGGCCGCACTCAAATTCTGTCCTCCGTCGAACTCCTCGCGAAGATGAAGCGCGGAAGCCGTGATCCCAACGGCGGCATTCGCCGCGAGCCGGAGTTGCAGCAACATGAGGATGTCGTCATCAGGGCACCCCTCGTTGAGAACGAATTCGACACCGCTTCCGATGATGGCGACACCGATGCCGTGCAAGCGAGCGCTTTGAACCGTTCGATGCAGAGCATCGCACGTTCTGTCACCATCGACCCGGACGATCCGATGGATCTATAGGCCGGTCGATATGAAAAAGGCCCAGCTCAGCATCTACCTTGATCCAGAGACGTTCGGTAGCCTGGAGGCCTTCGCAAAGCGTCACGGCAAGCCGAAGTCACTGGTCGCCGAGGCGGCGATCGCGTCGTTCCTTTCTCCTGACGACTCCGACCGCCGGGAAGCCGCAGTCGCCAAGCGGCTGGACCGGATCGTGCGCGTGCTCGAACGGCTCGAACGCAACGACATGGTCACGCTGGAGACGATCGCGCTGTTCATCCGCTTCTGGCTGACGTCAACGCCGGCGTTGCCGGAGCATTCGAGCCCAGCAGCGCGCGCCAAGGGTGCCGAGCGTTACGATCGCTTTGTCGAAGCTCTCGGGCGACGGCTATCCTGCGGATCGACCATGCTCAAGGAGGTTAGTATCAGAATCTCATGACGCGGAGAACGCCGGGCGTGGCAAATACGACGCCGGCGCTAGCTAATCAAACCGCCAATCCCTTCTTTCGCTACGCCAGATTACGATCGGCATCTTCGACCGTTGTAGCGTCCACGATGCTGCTCTTCTGTCATCTCCAACAAAGTCAATCATCCCTAGCAAAACCCATCTCAACGCAATCGTTGCGGTGTTGATCGGTGTGCTCAGAAAAACGGAGAAGAGCGAAAGATGCAGCTCCATGGCGAAGTCGATCTAGAAGCCAGCGAAGCCGCGGCCGTACCAACACCTCGCAAACGGAATTCGTTACCTACCCGCAAAGTAACCATCCGACTCTCAGAGCAGCTTCACAAACAACTCGAAGCAGCGACCGACCGTCCGGGCGTAGGCAAGAGCATGGTCGTGGAGGCAGCCCTTGCGCATTTTATGAATCCGCAGCCTTCTGCCGAGAATCCGGCACGGCAGAGTTTTGACGATTTACATGCGCGATTTGATTCTCTGGAGCGCAATTTACGCACGATAGCCGAGACGGTCGCGCTGCACGCGCGATATCACCTCGCGGTGATGCCACCTCTGTCGCAACCGCAGCGCCGAGAAGCCTGTCAGCTCGGCGATGAGCGCTTCAAGGTTTTGGCCGAACAGGTCGATCAGCGGGTTCGGGAGGGCCGTCCGCTTCTACAGGAGACGATTGATCGCCTCAACGCAGCAGGCCTTGGCGAAAAGGATTCGATAATCGGCGAAAATGGGCGACCTCGTCCCGGTCCAGCGCGGATCGACCCGGACGCCGGTTCGCAAGGCAACGTAAACGTTGAGCACGAAGCGACCGCTGCCGCCGGGGAGGGCGGCAGCAATTCCAACTTTCGGCTCTTGCCAAACTCGTTCTGCTGGCCGGCATGACCAAGCCGAAAGCGGAAGGTCGGAGGTATTACGGTCATCGACGAACTCTGAACTGCGGCCTGCTTCAGAATGCCTGGACTGCGGCTCATACCATCCCAAAGCCTGGCGCCTAATCCTGGCCGTATTCCTTCCGTTTGCCGCCGGATACTATCTTTCCTTCCTCTTTCGAACGATCAATGCCTCCATCTCTCCAGCGCTCGCGTCCGAATTCGGGCTCGATGCGGCGAAGATCGGATTGCTCGCATCGGTCTATTTCCTTGTCTTTGCGGGTGTCCAGATTCCCATTGGCGTCCTTCTCGACCGCTTTGGACCGCGACGGGTTCAAGGTGTGTTGCTGGTCATGGCGGCCGGAGGGACGTCTCTGTTCGGTACCGCGACAGGGTTTTCGGAACTGCTTTTTGGCCGTGCCTTGATAGGACTTGGGGTTGCAGCCTCATTGATGGCCGGGCTCAAGGCTGTGGTCATTTGGTTTCCAAAGGAGCGTCTTGCGCTCGTCAACGGTTGCATGATCATGCTGGGATCGCTCGGCGCCGTCACGGCAACGGCGCCAACCGATTGGGTGCTGGAGTGGGTCGGCTGGCGGGGTCTCTTCGAACTGCTGACGTTTGCGACGGTCGCAATAGCTGGCGTCGTTTACTTCGTCGTGCCGGAGAAGGCTGCGGCCTCAGTAATCCCCACCACTTCCCATAAGCCGCTTACGGTGTGGTCTGTCTTTTCTGATGAGCGTTTCCTGAGAATTGCACCGCTTTCGGCAGCCTGCATCGGCTCGTCTTGGGCACTCCAGTCGCTGTGGGCAGCGCCCTGGCTCGCGGACGTGGAAGGGTTTGATCGGCAAAGTCTCATGACACAGCTGTTCATCATGGCTCTCGGAATCAGTCTGGGGGCATTGCTGCTCGGCGTAATGGCCGACCGTCTGCGCAAACGCGGCATGACGACCGAAGTGCTGTTAGCAGCCATGGGAGGATTATTCATTGTGGCTCAACTTGCACTTATTCTCCGCCTACCGCTGCCATCGCTGCTTCCCTGGTGTGTCGTATCAGTTATGGGGGCGGCAACGGTCCTCAGCTATGCGGTGATTGCCGATTATTTTCCACAGGAGCTTGCCGCGCGAGCAAATGGTGCCTTGAACCTTGTGCATTTTGGCTGGGCCTTCGCGGCCCAATACGGGGTTGGACTTGTCGTCGAGCAGTGGACACCTCAAGACGGTCGTTATCCTGAGGTCGCCTATCAGATGGCGTTTGGTCTCAGTGTTGCCGTTCAGGTAATCGCATTGCTCTGGTTCGCCATACCTTGGCTCCGAGCGTTGAGCAGGCGTCTGTACGCGTCGTTTACGCGGCCGTCTGCAGAGCTGGAAAGCCAAGCTGAATTTGTCACGGTGCCGGTCGAGGGACTTATCCTCGAAACGCGCGAGGCGGCGGAATGGTGACCTAACCGGCGTGACCTGGTCATTAAGCCGTCTTTTGCGACGATCAGCGCAACGTTGGGAATCCGATATTCCCCTCTCTTTCTTTTTCTACGCCGGGGCACGAACCCAATACCCCGCTTGTTGCGCAGGGGCCTTTCCTGCCTTTTCTAATCGGCCCCATCTGAGGTCGCTCGAGGCGACTTCGTTGGGGGCGGTGGTGGCAATTCATTCCATTCAATCGGAGGCGATATCCCGCGGCGCGCGGATGCTGCGCACCGCTCTTGGCCTCGCGATCGCGCAATTTCTGGAAGATCCAGAAATCGTCGAGGTGATGCTCAACCCTGACGGCCGGTTGTGGATCGACCGTCTGTCGAGGGGACTGGTGGACACCGGCAAAACCCTATCCGCGCCCGACGGCGAACGCATCGTACGGCTAGTGGCCCATCATGTGGGTGCCGAAGTACACGCTGGCGCGCCACGCGTATCGGCCGAACTCCCCGAGACAGGCGAACGCTTCGAAGGTCTATTGCCACCGGTCGTCGCTGCTCCAGCATTTGCAATCCGCAAGCCGGCCATCGCTGTATTCAGCCTCGACGACTACGTCACGGCAGGAATCATGATGCCGGAACAAGCCGAAGCGCTGCGCCGAGCAGTTACCTCACGCAAGAACATCCTGGTGGCTGGCGGAACGTCAACCGGCAAGACGACCCTCACGAACGCCCTGCTCGCCGAAATCGCAAAAACGTCGGATCGGGTTATTCTGATCGAAGACACTAGAGAGCTCCAGTGCAACGCGCCGAACGTGGTGGCCTTGCGAACCAGGGATGGCGTGGTCTCGCTTTCGGACCTTGTGCGCTCATCTCTTCGCCTGCGTCCCGACCGCATTCCGATCGGCGAGGTGCGCGGGGCCGAGGCCCTCGACCTGCTTAAGGCTTGGGGAACAGGCCATCCCGGCGGAATCGGCACCATCCATGCAGGCAGCGCGCTGGGTGCCTTGCGCCGGCTCGAGCAGCTCATCCAGGAGGCCGTCGTCACGGTGCCGCGCGCCCTGATCGCCGAGACCGTAAACGTCATCGCCGTTCTCAGCGGCCGGGGTGCGGATCGTCGTCTTTCTGAACTTGCTCACGTCGCCGGGCTCGGGGCGTCGGGCGACTACAGCCTCTCAGCATTAGGAGACCAATGATGAGTAACCGATTGCTTCTCGGCCGAAGTGCCGCATCGACCACGACATTTGCGATCTTCTGCCTGCTTTCTGCGCCGGCCTGGTCGGCAGGCTCGAATATGCCATGGGAGCAACCGCTCAACCAGATCCTGCAGTCGGTCGAAGGCCCCGTCGCCAAGATCGTCGCGGTGATCATCATCATCGTGACCGGGCTATCGCTGGCGTTCGGTGACACATCAGGCGGCTTTCGTCGCCTCATCCAGATTGTGTTTGGCTTGTCGATCGCGTTTGCCGCATCGAGCTTCTTTCTGTCGTTCTTCTCGTTCGGCGGCGGAGTGGTGATCTGATGGATCAGCAGATCACAGGATTTGTCGCGCCCGTGCACCGCGCCTTGACCGAGCCGATCCTGATGGGCGGGGCGCCGCGGGCCGTTGCCATCTTGAACGGCACGTTGGCGGCGGCACTCGGTCTCGGTCTGCGCCTTTGGCTCGCCGGCCTTCTTCTCTGGTTCATCGGTCATATGGCGGCAGTCTGGGCGGCCAAACGCGATCCAGAGTTCGTCGAGGTCGTGCGCCGGCACATTCGTATCCCCGGTCACCTATCCATGTGAGTTCTCCCATGATGAATCTTGCCGAGTATCGCTCCTCGAACGTGCGCCTCGCGGACTTTTTGCCTTGGGCCGCCCTTGTCGACGAGGGCATTATCCTCAACAAGGACGGCTCGTTTCAGCGGACGGCAAAATTCCGCGGGCCCGATCTCGACAGCGCGGTGCCGGCCGAACTTGTTGCCGTCTCAGCGCGTTTGAACAACGCCTTGCGTCGCCTCGGGTCTGGTTGGGCGCTATTTGTCGAGGCACAACGCCATGCCGCGGGAGCCTATCCACCGAACACGTTCCCGGACGTGGCATCCGCCCTGGTCGACGCCGAGCGCAGGGCCCAGTTCGAGGAAGCTGGAGCCCATTACGAGTCAAGCTACTTCCTGAGTTTGGTCTATCTGCCCCCGGCGGAAGGAGCCGCTATTGCGGAGCGGTTGCTTTACGAAAGTGGCAACCGAAACGTCGGTACAGACGCGCGTGAACTGCTGAGCGGATTTGTCGACCGCTCCAACCGCGTCCTGCAACTCATCGAAGGCTTCATGCCGGAGTGCGGTTGGCTGGATGACCAGGAGACGCTGACATACCTGCACTCAACCGTCTCGACCAAGCGCCACCGGGTCCGAGTGCCTGAGATACCGATGTATCTCGACGCACTGCTTGCCGACCAGCCATTGACCGGCGGTCTCGAGCCGATGTTAGGCGCAGCACATCTTCGCGTGTTGACGGTCGTGGGATTTCCGACGGCGACCATGCCTGGAATTCTGGACGATCTGAACCGCCTGGCATTTCCATATCGTTGGTCGACGCGAGCGCTGATGCTCGATCGGACAGATGCAGTGAAGCTTGTGACCAGAATTCGACGTCAATGGTTCGCCAAGCGCAAGTCAGTCGCGGCGATCCTGAAGGAGGTGATGACCAACGAGGCATCGGCGCTTCTTGATACCGACGCCCATAACAAGGCCATCGACGCCGATGCTGCTCTGCAGGAGCTCGGTACGGATCAGATTGGCGAAGCTTTTGTAACCGCGACGTTCACGGTTTGGGACGGCGATCCCAAGGCGGCCGACGAAAAGCTGCGTCTTGTCGAAAAGGTCATCCAGGGGCGCGATTTCACCTGCATGATCGAGACGGTGAATGCGGTCGAGGCATGGCTCGGCAGCGTGCCGGGCCACGTCTACGCCAACGTCCGACAGCCGCCGATCTCGACACTCAACCTCGCCCACATGATTCCGTTGTCAGCGGTATGGGCGGGTGAGGTGAGGGACCATCACCTCAAGGCTCCGCCTCTATTCTTTGCTAAAACGGAGGGATCGACTCCGTTCCGGTTCTCGCTGCACGCCGGCGATGTCGGACACACCTTGATCGTTGGACCGACCGGCGCCGGCAAATCGGTGTTGTTGGCCCTGATGGCCATGCAGTTCCGCCGCTATCCGGAGGCGCAGGTCTTCGCCTTCGATTTTGGCCGGTCGATGCGAGCGGCTGCGTTAGCAATGGATGGTGACTGGCATGATCTCGGTGGCGCGATCGCCGAGGAATCGGCTGAGTTCGTTTCGCTCCAACCTCTCGCGGAATCGATGATGTCTCCGAACGCGGCTGGGCGGCCGAATGGGTTTTCTCGATTCTGTCCCGAGAGAAGATCGAAGTTACCCCTGAGACCAAGGATCACGTCTGGACCGCGCTAACCTCGCTGGCGTCGGCCCCTCGCGAGGAGCGGACCCTCACGGGCCTTTCCGTCCTTCTCCAATCGAATATCCTCAAGCGGGCGCTACAGCCCTATTGCCTCGGCGGTCCCTATGACCGATTGCTCGATGCAGAGAATGAACGCCTCGGCACTTCCCCGTTCAGGTCTTTGAGACCGACGGATTGATCGGCACCGCCGTTGCACCGGCCGTCCTGTCTTATCTCTTTCACCGGATCGAGGCGCGCTTTGATGGGCGGCCAACGCTGCTCATCATCGATGAGGGCTGGCTCGCTCTCGATGATGCGGACTTTGCCGGCAAGCTCCGTGAGTGGCTGAAGACCCTGCGCAAGAAGAATGCGTCGGTCGTATTTGCGACCCAGTCGCTTGCAGACATCGATGGCTCGGCAATCGCACCTGTTATCATCGAGAGTTGTCCGACCCGGATCCTGCTGCCCAACGATCGCGCCATCGAGCCGCAGGTCATGTCGGTGTACCGGCGATTTGGACTCAATGACCGGCAGATCGAAATCCTGGCCAGGGCGATCCCCAAGCGGGATTATTATTGCCAGTCGCGCCGGGGCAATCGCCTGTTCGAACTCGGACTTGGTGAGGTTGCCCTCGCTTTCACCGCGGTTTCCTCGAAGGCCGACCAGACCCTGATCGACGGAGTTCTTGCCGAGCACGGCCAGGCAGGCTTCGTGGCTGGCCTGCTCAAGGCCCGCGAGCTCGCCTGGGCCTGTGATCTCATTCCGCAATTGGCAAAGCAGGAGATCCTCACATGAGGCGCCTTAGCCGATTCGTCGCCGCGGGTCTGATTGCTCTCGCGATGATCGCGGTACCCCGACCTGCGGCGACGCAAATGATTGTGTTTGATCCCAACAACTACGCTCAGAACGTTCTGACAGCCGCGCGGGCGCTACAGCAGATCAATAACCAGATCACATCGCTGCAAAATCAGGCGCAGATGTTGGTCAATCAGGCGAAGAACCTTGCAAGCCTGCCATACTCATCGTTGCAGCAGCTGGAGCAGTCGCTTCAGCGTACGCAGCAATTGCTAACCCAGGCACAGCGTATCGCATTCGACATCCAGCAGATCGACCGCGCGTTTTCGAGCACGTATGCGCCGGCATCATCGAGCGTCCCAGACCAGGCGCTGATCGCCAATGCGCAATCGCGCTGGCAGAACTCGGTTGCCGGCTTTCAGGATACCATGCGGGTGCAGGCCACCGTCGTAGGTAACCTCGACAGCAATCGCACCCAGATGTCGGAGCTCGTCAATGCAAGCCAGGGCGCGACCGGGGCGCTGCAGGCGAGCCAGGCCGGCAATCAGCTTCTCGCACTTCAGGCACAGCAACTTGCCGATCTCACGGCAACCGTCGCCGCTCAAGGGCGAGCTCAGAGCCTGGAGTCGGCCCAGCGAACGGCCGCTCAAGACCAGGGCAGGGAGCAGCTTCGACGTTTCCTGACGCAGAGCCGGGGCTACCAACCCACAACCGTGCAGATGTTTCACTAATGAGCGAAGTTAACGCATTCAAAGCGCTGTTTCTCTGCACAACAATCTGTGTCGGGATATCAGCCGTTGCCGCCTGCACGGTCCATCTGCGCGGCGATGAGAATCAGCCCCAGCCTACCACATCGGGCGCTCGGGAATCCGCCCCTGTAGCGGCAGAACTCGAGCGATGCCGAACGATCGACTACGAGCAAAAAGACAGACTCGCCGATTGCCGCAAGCTCTGGGCGGACAAGCGTCGCCAGTTCCTGGGTCAGGGAAGCGAATCTCCAAACCATTCCGTGCGGCCCGACCCAGGAGCGTCGCCGCCTGCATCCCCCAAGGATCAGAGCCGTTTGCCGTCAGGTTTGCCGGCTCCAATGGAAAGCGAGCGATAGATGGGCGGCACAGGCGTCATCGACCAGTTTCTGGAGACCTTCACCCGCTATATCGACACCGGGTTCGGCCTGGTTGGAGGCGAGGTCGGTTATCTCGCGACCACGCTCGTGGCCATCGACATTGCGCTGGCAGGTCTTTTCTGGGCTTGGGGACCCGATGAGGACATCATCGCTCGCCTCGTCAAGAAGACCCTGTTTGTCGGCGTCTTCGCCTTCCTCATCAGCAACTGGAATAGCCTCGCTCGGATCGTCTTCGAGAGCTTTGCCGGTCTGGGGCTGAAGGCCTCTGGAACGGGCTTGTCGTCTGCGGATTTCCTCAGGCCTGGGCGGATCGCCCAGGTCGGCCTGGACGCCGGACGGCCGATCCTTGAATCGATCTCCGGTCTGATGGGCTACGTCAGCTTCTTCGAGAACTTCGTCCCGATCGTGGTGCTGCTGTTTGCCTGGATCGTGGTGCTGCTCACCTTCTTCATTCTCGCCATCCAGCTCTTTATCACGTTGATTGAGTTCAAGCTGACCACCCTGGCCGGCTTCATTCTCATTCCTTTCGGCTTGTTCGGAAAGACGGCATTCGCCGCCGAGCGTGTGCTCGGAAATGTGATCTCGTCCGGCATCAAGGTCCTGGTGCTGGCCGTCATCGTTGGCATCGGATCGACCCTGTTCTCGCAGTTTACTGCGGGCTTTGAGGGTAACCAGCCGACGATCGAGACCGCGATGGCGCTGGTGCTCGCGGCTCTTTCTCTCTTGGGCCTTGGCATTTTTGGGCCCGGTATTGCCAACGGTATCGTATCTGGCGGTCCGCAATTGGGGGCCGGCGCGGCGGTCGGCACCGCGATGGCAGCAGGCGGCGTGGTTGCGGCCGGCACGGCGCTCACGGCAGGCGGGGCCGCTCTCACCGGCAGCATGGTCGGCGGCGCGGCGAGGGAGGCAGCGCACTCGTAGGCGGTGCGGCATCCGCGTTCCGGACGGGAGCGCAGGCCGGCGAGACGGGCGCCTCAGCAGCGAGTCCCCTCCGGTCGCTCGCCGCTCACTTTGGCAGATCAAATACCGCACGCGATGAAACCGGCAGCGCTGATACTTCTTCCGGAGGTGCGCCTGCCTGGGTTCGCCGCATGAAACGTGCACAGACGGTCAGTCATGGTGTTTCGGCGACGACGCAAGCGGTTCGCTCTGGCGACCATGGCGGAGGCGGGGCCTCCGTCGATCTCAAGGACCCACATCGCTGACGCAACCTTCTCAGAGTTCTTCAATCGCACGAAAGACACCCACTCCCGTTCCTTCAATCGCCCGAGGTCAAGCATGTTCAAACGATCGGCTGTTCACTATGGCCGCACACCCCAGCCGGTTACACCTTATCAAAAAGCCGCGCAGGTGTGGGATGACCGGATCGGCTCGGCGCGGGTTCAGGCCAGGAATTGGCGCCTGATGGCCTTCGGTTGTCTGTCCTTGTGTGCCGGCTTTGCCGCGGCTCTCGTCTGGCAGTCAGCACAGGGGTCCATTACGCCTTGGGTCGTCGAGGTCGATCGCCTCGGAGAGGCAAGAGCGGTCACTCCGGCAAATTCAGCGTATCAGGTAGCCGACGCCCAAATCGCCTTCCATCTCGCTCGCTTCATCGAACATGTCCGCGGCCTTCCCATGGATGCCATCGTCCTGCGTGAAGATTGGCTCCGCGCCTACAATTTTACGACGGATAGCGGGGCCGCTGCGCTTAACGATTACGCCCGCAACAACGATCCGTTCGCGAAGCTCGGTAAGGTCCAAGTCGCGGTCGAGGTATCCAGCGTTATCAGGGCATCGCCAGACAGCTTTCGCATGGCCTGGATCGAACGTCGCTACGAGAACGGCCAGCTTGCTGCGACCGAGCGCTGGAGCGCGATCCTCGCCGTCGTCATTCAACCGCCTCGCGACGTCGATCGATTGCGAAAGAATCCGCTCGGCATTTATGTCAACGCCATCAACTGGTCAAAGGAGCTCGGACAGTGATCCTGATAGCCCTCATGCCGCCGACGAAGAAAGCTGGAAAGGGGTTTTCCGCTCTCTTGATCTGCGTCTGTGCGCTCGCGGGGTGCACAACGTTCAAGCCTCCGCAGATCAGCTATGACGACGAAATTCCGCCGCTCCCCGATCCGTCGCCGCTGGCGGACGATCGTCCGCGATCACTTCACGTGCCGCCTGCGTGGAGTCCGGCACGCGGAGGTAAGAGCAAGGAAGCCAAAGAGCCAATTGAGCGGATCGACAGCGCCAACGACGCGGCTCGTGTTCAGCCACGGAAGGCAGGCTACTTCAACGCAGTGCAGGTGTTTCCATATAGCCCAGGCGCGCTCTATCAAATCTATGCCGCGCCAGGACAAATCACCGATATTGCGTTGGAACCGGGAGAGCAATTAATCGGCTCGGGACCGGTGGCTGCGGGTGACACAGTGCGCTGGGTCGTTGGCGATACCGAGAGCGGGAGCGGGGACACACGGCGGGTCCATATCATGGTCAAGCCGACACGGGCGGCCATCGAAACTAACCTTGTGCTCAACACAGATCGGCGGACCTACCTGATTGAGCTACGCTCTCGTGAAAAGCCGTACATGCCTTCGGTCTCCTGGTTCTACCCTGAGGACCGCGCCGCGCACGCTCGCGCTGTCCCGCCGAAGCCGTTCATTCCGGATCCAGCCCTGCGGCGCTATCGTTACACCATAGAGGGAGACAACCCGCCCTGGCGCCCCGTCAACGCTTATGACGATGGTCGTAAAGTCTACATCGAATTTTCGCCCGGCATCGGGCAAGGCGAGCTGCCGCCGCTGTTCGTCATCAACTCGGACGGTAAGACAGCTCTCGTCAATTACCGGGCGTTCGGCAACGTACTAATCGTCGACAGGTTATTTGCGGCTGCTGAACTGCGGCTCGGCGGCGAGGATCAACAAAAGGTCCGCGTCATACGAGCGGATGGGAGGCCTCGATGACCAACGCCGAAGGGGATTCGGCAAGCCGGGCGACCGTCCGGCCAGAGCCCGAAGTGGAGACGGGAAATTCCTTCCGCTTGCGGCCCGAACGCCAGCGGGTTTCGCGGCTATCACGCAAAGCGCTGATTGGGGGCACGGCTTTGGCACTTACCCTCATTTCCGGTGCCGTCTTCTGGGCCCTGCATACAAGTCAGAGGCGAACGCCCGCCTCGGATGAACTCTACTCAACCGATCACCAAAACGTGGCAGACCAACTCTCCGGTTTGCCAAAGGACTACGCTTCAATTCCCTCGGAGGTGCCGCGACTTGGACCGCCGTTGCCGGGTGATCTTGGTCGTCCGATTGTCGCAGCACAGACTCAATCTGGTCCGCTTGCAGTCGATACCGAGCAGCAGCGCGCTACTCAGGAGACCGAAGCAGCACGCACCAGCAAGGTATTCGCCAACACCGTTGCCCGTCCATCACCCGGTGCGACGGCGTCCAACGAGACGTCTACAGGCGGAGCGGCTTCATCCGACGACGCGTTTGCTCAGAATGGTCAGGATCGCAAACTCGCGTTCATCAATGCCTCCGTCGATCGACGAACAATTAGTCCCGACCGATTGGTGAGGCCGGCTTCGCCGTTCGTGGTTCAGGCTGGGACCGTGATTCCAGCCGCTCTCATTACTGGAATTCGCTCGGATCTACCGGGCCAGATCACAGCACAGGTAACTGAAAATGTTTTCGATACCCCGACCGGACGAGTTCGTCTTGTCCCACAAGGTGCGCGATTGATCGGGATTTAGTGATAGCCAGATCACATTCGGACAGTCGCGGGTGCTGCTGGTTTGGACCCGCCTCATTATGCCGAATGGACGCTCCATCGTACTTGAGCGTCAGCCAGGAGCCGATGCGGCCGGGTACTCGGGCCTTCAAGACGAGATCGACAATCACTGGGGCGAGCTATTTAAAGCCGCCGCCCTATCGACCTTGCTCGGCGTTGGGACGGAGCTCGGCTCCAGTGGGAACGATAGCGATATTATTCAGGCGCTGCGACGCGGCGCGGGAGATTCCCTCAATCAAACTGGTCAACAAGTGGTACGGCGCAATCTGAATATCCAGCCGGCACTGACAATCCGACCGGGTTTTCCGGTCCGCGTCATCGTGAACCGTGATCTGGTGCTTGAGCCGTACAAAGGGTAAGTGCGATGGCAAAGCTTAAACTCGGCTTTATTCCTGACGATAAACCCGTGAAGTTGGCGGTCGAGCTTCCAGCAGCCGTGCATCGTGATCTACTTTCGTACGCCGACGCACTTTCACATGAGTCGGGGCAGCCAATTGCGGATCCTGCAAAGCTGGTTGCACCGATGTTAGCTCGGTTCATGGCGACCGATCGGGCGTTCGCGAAGGCGCGACGAAAAAATCATATTGGAGGCAAGGGGTAGCGCTCCCCGAGCAACTTTATGCAATTCGCTAGGGCCGGATTATCGTTGTCGGCCCTCCAATGCGCCGAATAGCCGATCCGGCTCGGACCTGCGCCGTCACGCAGTTCTCGATAGATCAGGCCAGGGAAGCTGGCGCCCATGTCCGATTCTATTGCGAGGCTAATTCCGAAGCCGGCACTGACGAGGCTCTTGATCATGCCGTGACTCACATCGTGGTGTTCGATCGTGGGTCTTTCCCCAGGCGACACGAGCTTCGACGTCAGGAGATCTTCAAACTCGCGGCCCGGATCATAGTGACTCAACAGCATCTTCTCGTCACGGAGGTCGGTCCAATAGATCAACTCCCGGTCGGCCAGCGAATGACCCTCCGGTAACGCAACGAGCGTGCGTTCGCTCCACAGCGACATTGAATTACTATCCTGGATAAGCGCATCGCCAGTGACAATCGCAAGATCCAAAGCGCCGTTTCGAAGCGCAGTAACAAGACGTGCCCGTGACCGCTCGACCGTTAGAAGTTTGATTTGCGGAAATCGCTGCCTGAAATCCGTCAATGTCGCACGTAAGTTGCCAGCAGACAGCGACGTGTAAAAGCCGATCGTCAGCCTTCCGGTTTCGCCGGGACCGGTACCGTGCGTATGTGTAGCAAGCGCATCCATCTGCTCAATAATGGATCGAGCGGTTCGAAGAAAGTGACGACCTGCCGGCGTTGCGCGAACGCCGCCGCTTGATCGATCAAAGATGATCACACCAATTGCTTGTTCGAGCTGCCGCACACAGCGGCTGAGGGTTGATTGCCGAAGCAACAACGCCTCGGCCGCTCGTCGGAAGCTTCCGTGATCGGCCGCTGCCACCGCATAAAGTAGATGCTGGAGCTCGACTCTTCCTGTTCGGCCTCGAAGCGGTGTATTTGTCGATTCTGAGTATTCATTCATGATAGATGCCTGGCGCGCTTCAAGGACTTGCGTTTTCCTACGCCGCAGCCAGCGTAATAGGCACCCAGAGCACTGGGCCTTCAATGCCGCCGGCACTGCGGACGCGCGCCAAACTTTCAATTGAGGTCTCGAGATATCCCGCAACCGCAAGTGTATTGCCCAAGGGTCGGGGTTTGCCGATCCGCCGCAGGGGCCATCCTGCACGGCGCAATATGCGCTCCATTCGTGCATCAGTCACTGTCACGATGTCTGTGAGCTGCCGCGAAAGGCCGAACTCAATCATGCCGGCGAATATTTCGTAGGTGGCAGTCGCCAGACCGCAAGGAGTCTTCGGCGTGTCAGGATGAAGGTCAAGAGCGAAACGGCTGCTCTCCCAGATTGACGGGTTGGCGGGGGCCGCCGCACCATCTAAGAGTACAGGGAAGGTATCGCGCAGCATGGTGGGCCCGGTCGTTGGCAGCAGCCGAACGCACCCTTGAACGCGGCTATCCCTTCCTCGTTGAATCAAGTACGCAGGATGAAGTGCGTCGAATTCGTCGATCTCCATGTCTCCGCTTGTCTGAACATCCCACTCAAGCCGTTCCTTGAAAACGCGGTATCGAAGCCGATGCATCTCGGAAAGGTCGTCGACGAATTGGCTGTAGAAATTGGTGGTAATAAGCTGCATCATGGTCGTCTCCTCAATTGCTGAAGTTTCAGCATTGAAGGCGAACCAGTGCGGCGAGGCACCTCCCGAAGTTGTGGGAGGGAGCCGTAACTACTACTACTAAACCGGTCTGGATGCCGTGAGGCGGGCTACCGCCTGGACAATTGTGCGCACGCCGAGTTTAGCCTTGGAATTTTCGAGATAAGTAGCGGCGGTGTGCCGTGAAATGCCTAGTATCTGTCCGATATCCCAAGCTGATTTGCCTTGCGCAGCCCATTCGAGACATTCCAGTTCACGCGGTGACAGCGATGCACCATCGATCATTCGCGCACCGTCCATGCGCTGTCGAGCATGCGCGTGGAAATATATCGCCATAAGCTGCAGAACCCGCGCATGCTCACTAATGGTTCGCTCGAACCGTGGTCGCCTTTCGTCGGCAGCAAAAGTTATCGCCGCAATTGGACCGCGTCCATCGTGAATGGGAACTGTAAATCCGTACCGGATGCCAAACTTGGCCGCTTCCTCGAACAACTCGCGCTGCGGATCTGACGGAGTATATGATCCTATTCCAAGGCCCCACTCGAATGGTTCAGGACGATCGAGCGCTTGTATGATTACGGGATCAAAACGCTCAAAGCGTTGTTGCAAGTAACGGCTTGTCCAAGCCGACGGATAGTTCGAAATTAGTCGCGGCAAATTGCCTGGTCGATCGGCGGTGCGGAGATAGGCAAAGCAGGAAAGGTCGAGTGCAGCGGCAGCTCCCGCCATCGCATCATGGAGGTCATCCGCACCCACCGCACATGATAGTTTGTCGACGAAGTTCTGAAAAACACGATGCATCGCTGCCTTACAACAGCTTGTTAAAGAGAATCTAAAAGGGGTAGCCATTCGATTATAGCACGATTGTGCAAAAATCAAGAATACGTGTACCCATCTGCTGACCGGCGTGGTGCTGCTGAACTATTACATGACAAACGAGGCATCTCGCGACGTGCAACCCCGGGGGCGTCCGCGTCCGATCTGAGCCGGCTCTTGTCGAGCACGCAGGCGAATTTGTTCGTGGCGGGCGATGGGGCCGATGTCATCAAGATTCGGATGACGATCTACGTTCGTCCAGAATCGATGCAGCTTGGCGAGATACTTTCGCGGCGTGATGTCTTAATTCGGAAAACTTTGCTTCAGTTTGGCTCATTAAGTCAGGGGGCGGACGCACCGCAGGAGGAGGCGCGGCCTCCTCTTGCCAGATTGCGAATCACGGGATCATGCACCGAGGCAAAGCCAGCACCATCTAGAAGGGCCTTCTGCTGAGGCCGGAAATCGGTTGGTCGGAAACAGGAATGTCTGCTAATTTCAACGGATAATCAGATTCAAGGGTAGTTTCCTGACAAAAGGTATAAAATCGCAAGTCTCGCCACTGGACCATGCGCTCAAGGCTGTTGGCGATCCTTGGAGCTTTCTTGTTCTGCAAGAGGCGTTTTTTGGGGTGCGTCGTTTTGACGATTTCCAGAGAAACCTGAATATTGCGCGCAACACGCTAACAGACCGGCTCGCGCTTCTGATTAGATATGACCTCTTCGAGAAAAAAGCCTATCAGGCCCGCCCGCGCCGCTACGAGTATCGACTGACGGCGCGCGGCCTTGATACTTATCCTTATGCTCTTTCTCTGATGAAATGGGGCGACAAATGGCTGTCAAACGGAGAGGGGCCGCCGGTCCGTTTGCGCCACAAGAGCTGTAACAAGCCGCTTCACCCTCTCGCCATCTGCGAAGCATGTAGGCGGGAAGTTCATGCGGAAGATATTTCAATTAATCCGGCAAGTGCAAAGAATCCGGTGACGGAAGAGGGGGCACAGGTGAGATATTCCTCTCGCCCTGAGCTCTATACAGGCGGTCGTCCCACTTCGGTCGGTGGCACCCTTGCTGCGATCGGCGATAGGTGGGGTTTCTTCGTCCTATGGCTCGCTTTTGCGGGCATAACGAAATTCGACCATTTTCATCGTATTCTCGGAATTGCGCGCACGACCCTGACGGCGCGTCTCGATCGCTTGATGCACCAAGGACTGCTCGAGCGTGTTCAGTATCAGGATCGGCCACCGAGACACGATTATCATCTCACCGCGCAGGGTAAGGCCCTCTGTCCCGTGCTTCTTACCTTGTTTGACTGGGGCAAACGTGGGTTAGGAACTGAAGTGACGGACATGTCCGTCTTGCACAAAGCTTGCGGGGAGCCGTTGCGAATTTTGGTGGTTTGTGAGAATTGCAAGGAAGTTCCAAATCCTCACGACGTCGAGGTCATAGCTAGAAGTGGCCGGGCGTCATCTCCCTTAGCCAACAAGAAAGATCGGTCTTCGGCCGCATCGCGCGTTTCGCTTTCCGTCCGAAACAAGCCTGGCTCTCAAAAGAGGACGTCAGCTTCTCGCAAATAGCGTTGCTTCGGTGCGGCCGTCGATGATCTCTTTCCATTAATTGCTATCTGCGAACGTCCGCGCCACTGATGACCTCCCCAAACAGTTCCCACTTTTCCCCCTTGAGGCGGATCATGCGCATCTGTTCGATCGGATCGTAGTCAACAGAGCTGGTATTGATCGAGATTCCTGGGAGCAGAACGTCAGGGTAAAATTTGCAAGGCTCGCAGCTTGCTTCATAACATTCTCGCGTGTGAGGTCGTCGCCACACTGCTGCAAGACTTTGACCATGGTCTGCGCAACGGCATAGCCATACACGATGAAGAAGTCGTTCCTGTTCGCGTCCGGTGCGTACTTGGCGAGAAACGCATAGAAGTTCTTCATGCCCTCGTCATCGTTCCACTGCGGATCGGAGCTGTCTTTCAAATACGCTGTTGAAATAAGCCCCTGCGCCTTATCGAGATCCAACAGGCTGAATCACAGTGCCGATCGAAGATCCGATGCTGGACAGGATAAACAGCGGTTTCCAGCTGAGTTCGGCAACCTTGCGGATTGATTGCGCCGCGACCTTGGGCAGTGCAACAGCGATGAAGACATCGGCGCCGGTGGATTTCAGCCTGACGATATGCGAGTCGATCGTTGGCTCGGATGTCTCGTAGCTCGCCTCTGCAATTATCATCGATGCCTTTGGACCAAGACCATCTCTCAGGCCTTTCAGATAGTCCTTTCCCAGGTCGTCGTTCTGGTACAGGACAGCAATTGTCGCGTCAGGCTTTTCTTTCAGTAGGTACTTTGCATAAATCCGACCTTCGCTCTGGTAGTTCGGTTGCCATCCCATGGTCCAAGGAAAATCTTTTGGATCATTCCATCTCGTCGCGCCGGTGCCAACAAAAAGCTGCGGTATTCTCTTTGCATTTAGATATTTCTGGATGGCCGCATTGGAGGGCGTACCAACAGGATTAAAGAGCAGCAGCACCTCATCGCTTTCGACTAGCTTGCGAGCCTGCTCTACGGACTTCGGTGGACTGTATGCATCATCATAGGAGATGAAGTTTATCTTTCGGCCGTTGATGCCGCCTTCATCATTGATCTTCTTGAAGTAGGCGGCCTCGGTCTTAGCGATTACACCCAAGCTGGATACCGGGCCGCTGTAGGCCACGATATTGCCTATCTTGATTTCGGTGTCTGTCGCGCCGGCATCGTACTTCTTCTGGGCAAATGCCGCGCTGCTCAAAACCTGCATGAGCGCCATCGACATCAAGAGCCTTGCGAGGCGCGAAGGCGCGTTGGTTCCAACCATTGTTTCCCTCCAGCTAGTGCTTGTTCCCGACCGACACGTCTTTCTCTGTTCTTGCGGACGCTAATTCGATTGTTTGACGCATCAGTTGCGTAACGCTACATTACTTAGTAGTCTTAGACAACTCAAAAACCACGTCGCGATGGGATGGAGTTCGCCCAATCGTGCAACCCACGGAAAGTAAGTGGGATTTCTAAAGCGTGAGGGAGAGCGGATGCCGAGAGCGGAAGAAATAGCCGGATCAGGCGCGAGCTATGTCTGTGGCGATACAGGCATTCAGCTGCTGGATGACACGATCGGATCCGCCTTCGACCGGACGGTTGAACGCTACGGTGATCGAACGGCGCTTGTCGTCAGCCAGCAACGGATAGTCTGGAGCTATTCGGAGCTGAGAGTAAACGTCGATACGTTTGCTCTAGGTTTGCTTAAACTTGGGCTGGCCCGCGGAGACCGCATCGGGATATGGGCACCGACCCGCGTCGAATGGACGGTTACCCAATATGCTGCGGCAAAGCTCGGCCTAATCCTCGTCAATCTGAATCCCGCCTATCGATTGGCGGAGATCGAGTTTGCCCTCAACAAGGTGTCCTGTAGGTGTTTGGTGCTGGCAGATCGATTCAAGACTAGCAACTATATCGAGATGCTGCGAACCTTGGCCCCGGAGTTGGATTCATCCATGCCCGGCAAGCTAAGGGCAGCCCGGCTTCCGAGCCTCGAGATCATAGTGCACCTCGGCTCTGAATCACAGCCCGGAATGTTCAGTTTCGGCGACATTGGAGAGCTTGGTGCGGACATAGACAGGCAGCTTCTTGCTGACGTCGCATCCGGGCTGCGATGCGATGATCCGATCAACATCCAGTTCACCAGCGGGACAACGGGTATGCCCAAAGGCGCGACCCTCAGTCACCGCAACTTGCTGAATATCGTTTATTCGACGGGGGCTATCTGCGGAATCTCCTCGTCCGATACGATTTGCGTGCCGATGCCTCTCTATCACGTGTTCGGAATGGCGAGCGGCAATCTTTTGGCGATGCTTTACGGCGCGAAAGTTGTCCATCCGGGCGAAGCATTTGACCCGGACGCCGTCTTGCGGGCAGTAGAGCAGGAGCGGTGCACATCGCTTTACGGCGTGCCGACAATGTTCATTGCAGAACTCGCAAGCGCCGACTTCAAGTTACGGGAACTGTCATCGTTACGCACCGGAATTATTGCCGGCGCTTCGGTGCCCATCGAGTTGATGCGACGTGTCATCTCAGACATGCACATGGAACAGGTCGTTATCGGTTATGGAATGACTGAAACGAGCTCGACCATCATGATTACGTCGCCCGACGATCCCGTCGAGCTGCGGGTCTCCACCGTCGGAAAAGTGGTCCCTCATCTCGAGCTCAAAGTCATTAACGAGCGCTCCGAGATAGTTCCGCGAGGGAGGTCGGCGAAATCTGCGTTCGCGGATACTCAGTCATGCTGGGATACTGGGGAGATGCTGAGCAGACGGCCCAAGCCATAGATTCGGATGGATGGATGCATACCGGCGATCTTGGGACGATCGACCGGGACGGTTATGGCCGCATTGTTGGACGGTTGAAGGAACTGATAATCCGTGGCGGAGAAAATATTTCTCCTGCCGAAATCGAGGAATTCCTCCATCGCCATCCGAAAATCGAGATGGTCCAGGTCGTCGGCGTTCCCGACGAGAAGTACGGCGAAGAACTATGTGCATGCGTTAAGTTAAAGAGCGGCGAACGACTTTTCGAAGAAGAGCTTAGAGAGTTTTGCCGCGATCAGATCGCGCACTTCAAGGTCCCTCGTTATATTCGCCTGGTCGAGACATTCCCCCTGACGGCGAGCGGAAAGGTCCAGAAGTACCTTCTAGCGGAGCAATCCGCCAAGGATCTGGGACTTCTGCATAATGAAACGGAGCCCGTGCGTCCGAAAAATGATGCGTTATAGCGGATGCAACCTGGGTCTCGAGAATCCGGATGCTTGAAGAACTCTTTGAAACTTAAGTAACGACACAGGAGGCTCACCTTGAAGCTGCAAGGTCGCGTTGCCGTGGTTACCGGCGCGTCATCGGGAATAGGGAGCGCCATTGCCAGAGAGCTGAGCGGATCCGGCGTCAAGCTGCTGCTGACAGCCCGTCGCGCCGACAGACTTGCAGACTTGCTTCGCGAATTGCCCGGTGAGGCGGAGGTTGTTGCCGCCGATGTTGCGGCGGCAGACACGCCCCAACAGTTACTTCGCCGCGCCCACGATCGGTTTGGCGACGTCGATATAATCATCAACAACGCTGGCATGCTTGCCATGGGGCCGGTCGATAACATCGATCTTGAAGAGTTTTCTTATATGATCCGAGTTAATTTCGAGGCGGTGGTACGAATGTGCTATTTCTTCGCGCCGATATTCAAAGAGAAAAGATCCGGCTCAATCATCAATGTATCGAGTATTGCAGCATTCGGTGCGCGGCCGACAATGGGGGTTATGCGGGTTTGAAGGCGGCAATTGAGACCTTTACAAATTCGCTTCGGATCGAGCTTGGTCCTCATGGCGTTAAGGTCGGTTGCATCGCGCCAGGATCGACGCAGACGAGCATGTTGAGCGAGCTGCGCTCCAACATTGGTGTTTCAACTGATGCGCCGTCCGCTGCAGTAGAAGACATCGCAGCCGCAGTGCGCTTCATGCTTGAGCAGCCCGATCGTACGAACATTGCAGGCCTTCGAGATCTATTCTGCTTTCGAGGCCAATTAGTGAATTGGTGCAGGTTCGTTTTGCGCCCCACCGAGCGGTAAGAGGCCAACTGGACCTGATTTTTCAGGTTTCGAAACGGCATGCAGGGAACCGGCGGGAGCAAAATCCATCGCTGAGTCCAAGTCCCCTTGACAGTTGCGTAACAGTACTAACACTATGGGATAGTAGCGCTAGAAGACTATCAGGTGAAATCGTTTACAGCGCGAGGGAGGATTGCTTTGTCCGAATCTTCGATCGCCGTTGCGTCTGCATCTGTGACTCTTGACGACAAATATTCCATGTCGCCGGGACGAGTTTATCTTTCCGGTACGCAGGCCTTGGTGCGGCTCCCCATCATGCAGCGTCGGCGCGATTTGGCTGCGGGGCTCGAGACGGCGGGATTTATTTCAGGATATCGCGGTTCTCCGCTTGGCATGTACGACAATGCTCTGTGGAATGCGAAGAAGTTCCTTGTGCCTAACAGCATTCATTTCCAGCCAGGAGTGAATGAAGACCTTGCAGCTACATCAGTGTGGGGCAGTCAGCAGGTAGGCCTTTTCCCTGGATCCAAGGTTCAAGGCGTATTTGGAATTTGGTACGGCAAGGGCCCGGGCGTTGACCGATCGGTGGACGTCCTGAAGCATGCGAATTCGGCCGGGACATCTCCCCGCGGGGGCGTGCTTGCGTTGGCCGGCGACGATCATGGCTGCCAGTCTTCGACGCTGGCGCATCAGAGCGAGCAGATCTTCGAAGCGGCGATGATGCCGGTTTTGAACCCCGCCACGGTCCAGGAATATCTAGATTATGGCCTCTACGGCTTCGCACTCTCACGCTTCTCCGGCTGCTGGGTCGGCTTCAAGGCGATTTCCGAAACCGTGGAGAGTTCGGCCTCAATCCACGTCGATCCGGACCGTGTCCGGATCATCCTTCCTGCCGACTTCGAAATGCCTGTCGGCGGTCTCGGAATCCGCTGGCCTGATGGACCCCTTGAGCAGGAACGGCGATTGCATGGACCGAAGATGGAGGCAATTGCGGCCTTTGCCCGCTCAATTCAATCGACCAGATCGTCTTGGACTCCGCGCCGGCCAAGCTGGGCATCATCGCGACAGGCAAGGCTTATCTCGATCTCCGGCAGGCATTGGTGGATCTTGGGATCTCCGAGAGCGTCGCCCAGACAATAGGTTTGCGCATCTACAAGGTTGGGCTGAGCTGGCCGCTCGAGCGCGAGGGGCGCTGCGATTTGCCGCTGGCCTCAGAGATGTACTCGTCGTGGAGGAAAAGCGGGGCTTCATAGAAGACCAGCTTGTCCGACTTCTTTACAATCTGCATGCTGATCGCCGCCCGGTGGTCGTCGGAAAGCGAGACGAGAAGGGGCGCCTCTGCTTCCGAGCGAAGGTGAGATTTCACCGACCATGGTAGCTCGCGCAATTGTTCTTCGGTTGAACCGCCTGGGACTTGCCGATCCCTTGATGAACCAGCGGCTGGCCCGGCTCGAATCCTTCGAGCATGCTGGTGCATTGTCTGCGATCAGCACGCGCCGAACGCCGTTCTTCTGCTCGGGATGTCCTCACAACACGTCGACAAACGTCCCCGAAGGCTCGCGCGCCATGGCGGGGATCGGTTGCCATGCTATGGCGATGTACATCCCCTCGCGACGCACTGAAACGGTTACTCATATGGGAGGTGAGGGCGCCAACTGGATCGGTCAGGCGCCATTTACCACCGAGCCTCATGTATTTCAGAACCTCGGCGACGGAACGTACACGCATTCGGGATTGCTGGCCATTCGTGCGGCAGCCGCCGCGGGAGTGAACATAACCTACAAAATTCTCTACAACGATGCCGTTGCCATGACCGGTGGTCAGCCACTCGAAGGCCGGATAACGGTCGGCCAGATTGCCGCACAAGTCGTTGCAGAGGGGGCAAAACGCGTGGTCGTCGTGACTGACGAGCCGCACAAATATCCTGCGAACTATCTTCCCGCCGGCATCCTAACACGCCACCGGGACAAGCTCGACGCAGTCCAGCGTGAGCTTCGTGAGACGCGCGGGCTGACGGTTCTGATTTACGACCAAACCTGCGCGGCTGAGAAGCGGCGCCGGCGAAAGCGTGGCTTGTACCCCGATCCACCCAAGCGCATTTTCATCAATGACCTCGTCTGCGAGGGTTGTGGGGATTGTTCTGCCAAGTCGAACTGCGTTTCGGTCAAGCCTCTGGAAACTGAATTTGGCCGTAAGCGGCAGATTGATCAATCGAGCTGCAACAAGGACTATTCATGCGTGAACGGATTCTGCCCTAGCTTCGTTACTGTCGATGGCGGTTCGCTCAGGAAGGTCGAGAAGAGGGGGATGTCGGTCGAGGACGATCCCCTGCTGAGCTTGCCATTGCCGGAAGGCAAGGATTTCGACGGGACCTACAGCGTGCTCGTCACCGGTATCGGCGGAACGGGCGTCATCACGGTGGGCGCGCTGATTGGAATGGCCGCTCATCTGGAGGAAAAGGGATGTTCGGTCCTGGACTTTACGGGCCTGTCGCAGAAGAACGGTGCCGTGATGAGCCACGTGCGGATCGCGCCCAGCCCGGGCGACCTCGCTGCCGTCCGCATTGCGCCAGGCGGCGCCGATCTGTTGCTGGGATGCGACATGGTGGTGGCCGCAAGTGACGCTGCCCTCGCTTGCATCGAACAAGGACGAACCAGAGCCGTCATCAATGGCCACATTGAACCGACCGCGGCATTTGTGGGCAACCCCGACCTCGATTTCGAAGCGGCAAAGCTGCGACGCCAGTTGCAACAGACTGCCGGGGAAGGATGTGCCGAATTCGTCGACGGAACGGAGCGTGCAACCATTTTGCTCGGAGATTCGATCGCAACGAGATCTTTTCATGCTCGGGTACGCCTTTCAGAAGGGATTGATTCCGCTTTCGTTAATAGCAATCGAACGCGCGATCGAGTTAAATGGCGCCGCCGTGGAGATGAACAAGCGTGCTTTCGCGTGGGGCAGGCTTGATGCCATTGAGCCGGAAAGGATCGAGCAAGCGATTCAGCCATTCCGCAAACGAGAAAGCGGCAGCTCGAGGCCGCAGGACTCGATATCGCGCCGCGTGGCCTTTCTCACCGAATATCAAGACGCGTCCTATGCCGACCAGTATTCCGCATTTGTGAAGGATGTTGCCGAGGCCGAAGCATCGATCGTGCCGGGAAGGCGGGATCTGACGGACGCTGTCGTCCAGAATCTTTTCAAGCTGATGGCTTACAAGGACGAGTATGAGGTCGCGCGACTCTACAGCAACGGAATTTTCGACGCACAAATAAGGCGACAGTTCGAGGGTGATTTCAAACTGAAAGTCCATTTGGCGCCGCCGGTACTAAATCGACGCGACTCGCTCACTGGCCACCTCAGGAAGCAAACATTCGGTCCCTGGATGTTCAAGGCCTTCAGGCTGCTGGCGCCAATGAAGCGACTGCGCGGCACTGTCTTCGATCCCTTTGGCTACACGGACGAGCGCAAGGCAGAGCGGCGGCTCGTCGTCGAGTACATGGAGACTCTTCGCGAAATACTCGCTGATTTGACGCCCGATAATCATACTCGGGCGGTTCAAATTGCGCGGCTTCCCGAACAGATAAGGGGATACGGCCACATCAAAGATCAGAACATGAAGTTGGCTCAAGCAAAGAGGATCCGCCTCCTCGCTGGCTTCCGGGACGGTCATGACCGCCATATCGCTGCCGCCGAATAATCTGTCGGCGCGCAGCTTCGATGCGAACGAACAAGGCCTATTCTTCTCCACCAACGCGATTGATGAGGACATGCCATGATCGAGTTCATTCCTCCGATGGAACGAGAACGCCGCCTGCTGGCGGCCGGACTACCGGCAGACGAGGTTCGCCCGTTTTTGAATCCCTGCATGACAGTGACACAAGAGGCGCCACAACAGCCGTCCGAGCCAGCTTTGACTCCGATTTGTCTTCGGCGCAGCGCGTGTCCCGACTAGGTCGGGCGCTATTGCGGACCCTTCCATTGAAATCCCGCCGCAACGAACTCGAATTGCTGGCCGGGAACACCATCGTGCACCTGCTGGCGGATATGACGTGGAACTTCTTTCGTAATCATGCTGGTAAGGTCTACCGCGACCTTACCAACAACGGCGCGTCCCCTTGCGGGTCGAGCAGTTGGCACCCCTTGCGGCGGACCGCCTTCCGGGGCTTTTGCCTACAGCGACTGAGTTGGCCGGCGAACGCAACCATCTGCAGAAAGACAAGGATGGCTTGGAACTCAGCCAGGGCCTGTTCTTCAGCCAAATACTGAGCGATCCGGTTCTTGGTAATCATCTAGTCAAGAGCTTGTTGCTGCCGCGCGCGGAATCCCTCGACCTTCTCGATGCATTCAAGCGCGATAGGCGGCTTGATCTGGGGACCGTTCAGGTCGAAGCGAAAGGCAATGCAGGATACATATACTTCAACAATCGCACATATCTAAACGCTGAGGATGACTCGACATTCCTGCCGCTGGAGATCGCAGCCGATCTGATCCTGCTGCATCCTGATCTTCAGGTGGGTGTGCTGCGGGGCGGGTACGTGGATCATCCGCGGTATGCCGGGAAGCGCGTGTTCTCGGCGGGGGCGAATCTGACGCAGATCTATCAGGGCCAATTCTCTTACCTGCAGTTCCTGATCCGGGACATGGGGTTCGCAAACAAGATGTATCGCGGCGTTCTGCAGCCCCATCAGGTCAGCGGACTAATGGAGCCCAATGACGAACCCGAACAGACGCTGGAAAAGCCCTGGATTGCGGCCGTCGAGTCATTCGCGATCGGAGGCGGGTGCCAGCTCCTGCTGGTGGTCGACTATGTGCTCGCGGAGGCTGGGTCCTATTTCAATCTGCCGGCCAGAAAGGAGGGCATCATCCCCGCCGCGGCAAATCTGAGGCTCGCTCGTTTCGTTGGCGAAAGAATGGCCCGCGAAGCCATCCTTTTTGACAAAACATTTTACGTAGATGATCCCGTATCCCGCGGCCTCGTCAATGAAGTCGTCCCCTCATCGGAGATCGATGTGGCGCTTGAGAGATGTGTCTCCGGCGTAGTGGGGTCGGGTTTGGTGAGTGCGGGTGCGAACCGGAAGGCGATGCGCGTGCGAACCGAGCCATTGGATCTCTTCAGGAAATACATGGCGACCTATGCCTACCAGCAAGTGTTCTGCCACCTGAGCGAACAGCTCATCAAGAATCTCGAACGTCACTGGATTGGACGTCAGAGGCAGGTCGCATGACGCCAACGAGCGGCGGAGCAGGAAACTTGAAAGGACGTCCCTAACGCTAAGCTCGTGCACCGTATTTTTGCGTGGAGATTGGCTGCCGAGTGTTGTCCGTACCCGCAGGGCATGTCGTAGCCAGCGGTGCTGCCGAGGAGGAGTCTAAATGCTGATGACCGAGTTGATCCGTCGAGGAGCCCAGTATCACGGGCCAAGGACGGCAGTAATGTTCGGAAATGAACAGCTCACTTTCACCGAGGTGGACCGGCTATCAAACCGCATCGCCAATTTCTTCGCCAATCGGGCGGAGTTCGAGGTAGGCTCTCGCGTCGGGTTGCTGCTCAACAACTCGCTGTTCACGATTCCGATCGATTTTGCCTGTGCCAAGGCCAGAATAAGTCGCGTTCCTCTAAACACTCGTCTTTCGAGAGCAGAGCAGGTGCAAATGCTCACGGACGCCGACGTCGAAACATTGATATTCGGAGCGGACCTGCTCGAGCCGGCACAGGAACTCCGGGAACGACTCCCAGGTCTCGAGTTGATCTGCGTCGGAAGCCATCCGGTCGGGCCCGATTTGATCCAGCTCTCCGAATCAGAATCCGAGGAGCATCCTCAACTCATCCCGGAACCTGACGACGTCGTTCTGGTGATCTACACGTCTGGAACAACCGGCCGGTTGAAAGCTGTGCAGCACACCCAGGCGACCTGGGCATCGATTGCAGAGAATATTCTGCTCAATCTCATCAATGTTGAGCAGGATGATATTATGCTGCACGCGGCTTCGATGATCCACGCCAGCGGCACGTTCGTTCTGCCTTACTGGATGAGAGGCGGAGCCGCGGCAATTCTTTCGGGGTTTCAGCCTGCCGATTATCTTGGTGCGATCGAGCGGTGGAAACCCACGGCATTGAATCTCGTGCCGACCATGATCGGTATGCTTCTCGATCACCCCGGAGTTGAGAACGTGGACATGCGTTCCGTCGGCTCCATCGTTTACGGTGCCGCGCCCATGCCTTACCCAACCATGCAGCGCGCCCTGAAATTATGGGGGCCACGGTTGACCCAGTATTATGGCCAATCGGAGGTGCCGCTCTGCATCTCTGTTCTAGCGAAGCATGAACACGTGGGGC
The DNA here is from genome assembly GCA_044772375.2 of Bradyrhizobium sp. RDT10. Lineage (GTDB taxonomy): Bacteria > Pseudomonadota > Alphaproteobacteria > Rhizobiales > Xanthobacteraceae > Bradyrhizobium. The sequence goes on along the minus strand of CP187939.1, from coordinate 3,790,561 downwards.
CGGCAGCGGAGAGGCGGTTGTCGTCGTGCGGGCGACCCAGTCTCGAAATCGAGGTCCGACTTGTCGATGAAGATGGGCGCGATGTTCAGCAAGGGGATGCGGGCGAGATTGTCGTCAGAGCGCCAACGACCATGTCAGGCTACTATAAGGCGGAGGAACTGAACGCCGAGACCTTTCTATCGGGAAATTGGATCTCGCACGCGAGATGTGGGTCGGTTCGATGAAGACGGCTTTCTCTATCTGGTTGATCGAACCTCCGACATGATTGTGACAGGTGGTTACAATGTATACCCGCGAGAGGTTGAGGACTGCCTCGCTGCCCACCCGTCGGTCAGGGAGGTTGTCGTTGTTGGTCTTCCAGACGACAAGTGGGGCGAGGTCGTTACCGCCTTCGTCGCGCTGAGACCCGGCTCACAGATGGATGAGGCCGCGCTGCTGGACTCTCTCCGGGACAAGCTTGCCGGCTACAAGATTCCAAAATCCGTTCGCTTCATTGAGGAAGTCCCGAAGAGTCCGGTCGGCAAACTGCTCCGGCGCGCCGTGAGAGATCCATTTTGGGCAGGACGCGAGCGTCGTATTTGAATCGGAAAACTCCAAAACGCCTTTCGAATACGAAACCAATCTATTGGTCGATAGGGAGTGCCTGCATGCGTTGGGTTGTTCGCTCGAAGATCCATAACGCCACCGTAACGGAGGCAAATCTTGCCTATGTGGGGTCCATCACCATTGACCGGGAGCTTATGGATCGTGTTGGATTGTGGGTCGGAGAGCGGGTGCTGGTAGTATCGAACACTTCGGGGGCTCGGCTCGAAACTTACATTATTGAGGGACCATTAGGATCCGGCTCGATTTGCATGAATGGGGCAGCGGCGCATCTGATCAAGCAAGGCGAAGAAGTTATCATCATGGGTTTCGAACTGGTTGAGGCGCCGCTCGCACCGAAGATGATTCTCGTCGATGAGGCCAATCGGTTTGTTCGTTTCCTATCTGAAGCCGCACGATGCTCGGCCGATAGTTTGTAGTTCTCGCGTTCCACCATCCGGCTTCAACCTTGCGAGTCTCGCTAATGCTGGCCGCTTTGCAACCTGTCTGTGTAAAATTTGCAATGTAAAATTCTCGACGAGCACAAGTGCAGTTCGCCGATTAATCGAGCGACCGAATGGCAGTCAGATCTTCTCTGGCCCGCCGGTGACCGTCGATACTGGTCCGCACGGCAACTTATGCTGTGCTCTGGGTAATAGCCTCTGAATGCTCGCCGGACGCTACGAGATAAATTCTGGCTCAGCGCGTCGAAATGAGTTGCGCTTGGCTACTAAGTAAGTTAGATCTACGTAAGTAGCACTAAGCAACTCAGTTAAGTGAACCAGCCTAGGGAGAACGTCATGTCCAAGTACAAAAAGATCATCTTTGATCGCGCCGGAACGATCAGTACGATCACATTCAATCGTCCGGCAGCGCACAACGCCTTGGACAAGGAGATGTCCGATGAGCTCGCCGATGCGGTCCGCGCGGTAAAGAAAGATCGCGAATGCCGGTTTCTAATTTTCCGGGGGCGGGTGATACATTCTGTGCCGGTGACGATATCAAGGACTTCCTCACCTGGACGGATGATGATCCGTACTGGCAGGCCCGCCAGTACCAGGAACGGCGCAGATGATCGAAGATCTCACCTGTATCACGATCGCGGCGGTCGACGGCGTTTGCACCGGCGGAGGCCTCGAACTGACCTTGACCTGCGATTTCGTCGTTGCGACGGATCGCAGCCGTTGGGGTATGCCGGAAATCGACTGGGACATTACGCCGGGTTGGGGTGGCGTCACGCGCCTCGCTCGGTTTGCCGGAAGACGCAAGGCCAAAGAATGGAACTTAATCGGTCAGTTGTTCGATGCCAAGACGGCGGAGCGCCACGACATGATCAACCGGATCTGCAAGCCGGCGGACCTGAACAAGGAAGTCGATGCGCTCGTCGCAGTAATGGCTGCCAAGAATCCCATCACTGTCCGCCGTTCGAAGTTCGCCTTGAACAAGGGCGCCGATCTGCCGCTGTCCGGTGCGATGGCGTTTGAGGTTCCGATTCAGCCGTTCGCGAATAAGCCTGGCCGTTTTGCGACCGCTGGCATGGAAGATTTTGCCAAGTCGGACACGCGCGCCGCTCGGCGCAAGGTCTCCAAGAACTTCTGGCAAGACCAAAAGTAATTTCGGTGGCCGGTCCTTGATCGAAGGATCGGCCACCGTTTCCCGAACGATGCGCGCGATCTGCAAGATCCTTGCAATTGTGTTCGAGGCTGCCTGTCTTGCAGAACCTTGCGAATGAGCGTCTCGCTACCGGTTCTCTGTGACCCGCAAACAAATCGAGCCGAATCCAACATGAGCTACGAACTACAATTTGAGGATAAGAGAGTTTTGGTAGTGGGCGGAAGCAGTGGCATCGGAAACGCCATCGCCCAAGCGTTTCGGTTGAAAGGTGCCTCGGTCCATATATGGGGGACCCGACCAAATGCCGGCGACTATGCAAATTCCGAAGACTCCGATCTGCGCGGTCTATCCTATAGGCAGGTTGACGTTTCGGAGAGGGAACAGGTTCGGACATGCGAGCTGGGCTTTGATCGGCTCGACGTGCTGGTCCTTTCGCAAGGCATTGTGCTTTACGATCGAGCAGAATTTCAACCCGACAGGTTTCGGGAAGTCGTCGACGTCAATCTGAATAGCCTAATGGAATGCTGCGCGCGCTTTCATCCAATGCTGAAGTCCAGCGGAGGCTCCATCATTATCATAAGCTCGACCGCTGCACTTCACTCCACGCGTGGCAACCCCGCGTACGGCGCCTCCAAGACGGGCGCGTTGGGTCTGACCCGGACTCTGGGAGATGCCTGGGCGTCCGACGGCATCCGGGTCAACGGGATCGCGCCAGGCATGATACCCACAAAGATGACGAAGGTTACGACTGACAACCCAAAACGGGTCGAATCTTTTGAGAAGCAAATCCTCTGGGACGTTTGGGTAAGACCAGCGATGTCGCCGGCGTAGCGCTGTTTCTAGCATCTCCGCTCGCTTCATATGTAATTGGCCAGACTATTCCCGTCGATGGTGGTTTGACCTTGCGTTGAGGCGCCATTGCTGCCTGCGCCAAAGCTTTCTCCCTCGTGCCTTCGGGATGAGTTGCATTGTGATACTTAAGTGGTGTATCGAGTTGACGAGTGCCCGAGGGTTTTCGCAGTCCGACTATCGTTGTGGCGCTTAGTAATGGGCAGGAGTTCGCGGATGAGCGATATTGAGCGGCGCCAACTTGGTCGTACGGGTTTGTTCGTGACTGTTCTCGGCTTCGGCGCCATGGATCTCGGCGGACCGCCGGCGGCTAACGAAATATCCGACGACGAGGCGGGGCGGGTGCTCAATGCCGTGCTCGACAGCGGTATCAATTTTATTGACACGGCAGTCTGCTACGGGACCAGTGAAGCGCGCATTGGCCAAGCCATTTCACACCGGCGTGGCGAGTTCATCCTGGCGACCAAGTGCGGGTGCCAACCAGGCAAGCCCATGGGTACCCCAAATATCCACACCGCCGCAAATATCCGCGCTGGTGTCGAACACAGTCTGCGCACCATGCGCACCGATTACATCGATGTCGTTCAGTTTCATCAAAGTCTTACTCGTAGCATGTGGGAAGATGAGGGCGCGTTGGACGAGCTCTTGAAGCTGAAGCAGGAGGGCGCTCTTCGTTTCATTGGCGTGTCCGGCACACTGCCGAACCTCGTTGAGCAGGTGAATTCCGGCGTATTCGATGTGTTTCAAATTCCTTATTCTGCCCTGCAGAGAGAGCACGAAACCATCATCGCAAAAGCCTCAGCCGACGGCGCTGGCATCATCATACGCGGCGGCGTCGCCCGCGGTGCGCCGACCGATTGGAACAAGCGTTATTACATGCTGACCGGCGACGAACTGAGCGATCGCTGGGACAGGGCACGACTGGATGAATTGCTCGCCGGCATGAGCCGCATCGAATTCATGGTGCGGTTCGCGATCGCGGAGCCTGCGCTCGACACTACAATCATCGGCACTAAAAATCTCGACCACCTTCGTGACAACGTGGCCGCGGTCTGCAAGGGTCCATTATCCGCAGACTTGGTCGCGGAAGCTAAACACCGTCTCAATTCTACCGGGTCACGCCCGATGTAGGTAGGTACCGTGGGCGTTGTGACGATCCTCGCAGTGCCGCCGAACGTTGTCGATCAGCGGCCGCAGTTCGGAGAGCATGGCTTCAAACTCAGGTCGCTGGAGAACGTGTTCTCGGCGCCGACCGATTTCGCATGTCGTTTGCGCGGACCTCGCGGTCGTCGATGCCTCTCGAGATCCCATAGTAGTACGCGCCGACCTTGCCGAAGTGGGCCCGCATGAATTCGAGCGTCTGATTGAGCATGTCGAGACCGGTGTAAAGTCCGAGCGAGTTCATCTTCGCTGGTGGCGGGCCGATGCTGCAAGACTGCAGACGGGCAGGACTTCGTGGAATACGGCGGCGTGATGATGTACTGCCGTTCGGTTTGCGGTGATCGTAGGCGAGCTTAGAAGGCGACCATGACGGTCTTGTTCGACCGGCCATTCAATTCGCTATGCAAAGCACCGAGAAATCTGTCGTGCCGTCCGGATACGGGACTACCACTTCGCCGTCGTTGATGACCGCGTCGGGACAAGTTCCGCAAAGTCACCGACGTCTCATAATTCACGAAATGGATTGTACCGCGCCATCTATTATCTATATGAATGTCCTGAGTATTGGCCATCCTTAGAGTCCGCCATGAACCTGAGATCCGTCGACCTGAACCTGCTGGTTGCCTTGAATGCACTTTTAATGGACCTTCACGTCACCCGCGCAGCCGAAAGGATTGGTTTGAGTCAGCCTGCCATGAGTAATGCGCTCTCGCGGTTGCGTCACATCTTCAAGGACGAGCTTCTGGTGCGTACCGCAAATGGAATGCAAGCCACTCCGCGTGCGATCGAACTTGCTGAGCCGGTGAAGAGGCTTCTCCGGCAGGTAGAGCGAATCCTCGATAGCGAGTCTGCTTTCGACCCGGCAACGACCACGCGCAGCTTTTCGGTCAGGTTATCCGATCTTTTGAGCCGACTTCTGCTCCCGGCCGTCTATCGGACGCTCGAAACGACGGCGCCTTTCGCCCAGCTCGACGTCGTGCATTATTCGCCGACGCAGACAGTCGAAGCTCTAGAGAAGGACGAGATCGACCTCGCAATCAGCATGGGTCTGGCGCATTCGAATTCTATCAAGTCGGTCGTCGCGATGAAGGACCGCATGGTATGCGTCATGCACGAAGGTCATCCGGCGGCGCAGCAGCCCCTTACGATGGAAACGTTTCTTCAAGCGACCCATCTTAAGGTCTCGATGTCGCCGACCGATCTGCGCTTCGTCGACGACGTCCTCGCTCGCCAGGGCATGACACGTCGAGTAGCGGTCAACGTCCCGCACTGGCTGCTCGTGCCGCACGTTTTGCGAGATCGAACCTCCTCTCGGTCATGCCGCGCCGCCTCGCGTTCGCGATGGTCGCGGAAGACTTCGCGATACGGGATCTTCCGTTCGCTTCGGAGCCGTTCGAATGGTCGATGTACTGGCACCGCCGGCACGACGCCAGTCAGGAGTTGAACTGGTTGCGTTCGATCTTCGCGGAGGCTGCGCAGAAACTCGCTGACAATGACTGACGAAGCGCCGCTCCGGAAGTCCCACCCACGGAGCGGTTTGCGGGAGCAGACGACCTCGTCCGGGCCGCTAATCGAACGCCGCCGGGCCGAGAAGAGCAGATCGGAAACGGTCCTTCAGGTAGGAGCCGTCGCGCGGCGGCATGACGCGAGGCAAAGGGCTCGCGTCGATCTTGATCTGCGCGAACAGGGTACTTTCCTTCTGACCGACGCGGCCGCACAGTCTGACGACGTCTTCTTTCGAACGCACCAAATGGGATTCAGTGATGCCGAAGCCGGAGGCCACAGCAGTGAGATCAACGCCCATCGCCGTGTGGGTCGGCTGCGCTCCTGTCTCAAAGTAACATTCGTTGTCCAGGACCACGATGCTGAGATCTCTTCGGCTTCTGAACCGCGATCGTGGCCAGCGCGCCGACTTGCATCAGAATTTCGCCATCCCCGGTAATGACCAGGACCTCGCGACCTGGTTGAGCCAGCGCAACTCCGAGGCCGACCATCGCGGCGGCGCCCATCGCATTCCAGAGCGGAAACGTCAGGGGATGGTCGCCGGCCGCCGCGCAATCCCAAACCGTCGATCCCACTCCCGCGATCACTAGCCGATCGTTTCGATCGGCCAGCAGCTTTTCGACGACCCATCGGCGCTGAAGCTTGCCTGTACCGGACATGAAAGTGTACTTTCAATTCTTGAAGGATTTTGAGCCGAGCATGCTCTGTTCCACCAGCAGCACGACACGCTCATTGCCGCCGAACGCATGCTGCAGCGCCGCCCTTATCGTGTCTCCGGCGCGAGACGCGTCCGTCAAGCTGTAGATGCTGAATCCGAAGAGCTCGAAGCACCCGCGGGTTGCTTTTCCCATCGGCACTTGCCAGGGATTGAACTCCCCCAGACACCTCGCATGGTGACGACCATGACGGCCGGGAAGGTGCATGCCGTTAGCAACGAGAACATGTTCACGCAGTTGCCGACTCCGCCGCACTGCATGAGGAGCGCGGAGCGGTCGCCGCCGAGCCATGCGCCCGCGAGCAGCATGACGCCTTCCTCTTCGGTCGTAAGCGGAATGGCTCGCATGGAAGGATCCTCCCGGCAGAGACTGATCAGGGGTGCCAGTGATCCATCCGGCAGATACGGCACTTGTTTGACGCCGAATTCCTTTAGCGCGAGATACACCTGTTCCGTCCAGGAAGCCTCTGCGGGACGCGACGGCAGAACATCGGGGTTCATTCTGGAAGCCATTCTCGGTCGGACTAAGGAACAACTCAGCGCTCTCGGCGGGCGAGATACGGTTGCGCGACCGTAGGAACGGCCCGTTCCGCTGGCCAATCGAAAATAGCCATGTGCCAATCCGCGCGGTGAATGACGCCATATCGAAGCGCGATTGGCATGGCGCCTTTGACCAGCAGATATTCCGATCAGGCCCCTGCCGGCGGGGCATCGACCCGATCTCGGTGGGGCGTCCTATGAACGTGACCTTGAACGACTCCGCACTCCCCTGTGGATCGGTCGTCATCACGGACCATGTAAAGGACCGGTCGATCGCTCGCGAAGTGCTGGGCGCAGCGCTCGGCGATACCTTGAGTTCGGAAACCAAAGTCGCCATCGTCTGGCGCCATTGCGTCGATGACGCGTTCCTGAGCGCGCATGCTGGCCTTCGCGGGGTGGTGCGCTACGGAGCTGGCTTTGACAACATCGACGTGCAGGCCGCGTCGAGGCACAACGTGCTCGCCTGCAACAATCCGGCCTATGGCGTCGACGAGGTGGCGGACACCGCCGTGGCGATGATCTTCGCTCTCGTTCGTGGGATTCTCGGATACGACGAGATAGCGCGCCAGTTGCCTGCCACCTGGCAGGCCAACGTGCAGACGACGATCCATCGAACGAACAGAACGACGGTCGGGGTAGTCGGGGCGGGCCGCATCGGAAGCGCTGCCATCCTCAAGCTCGCAAGCCTCGGGTTCCGGACGCGGTTCTTTGACCCCTATCTGCCTTCCGGTGTCGAGAAGGTCTTGGGTAGCGAAAGGGCGGAAACGCTCGAGCAACTTCTGAACGATAGCGATGTGGTGACGCTTCATACGCCACTCAGCGCAGAAACCGCGGGCTCGTCGACGAAAGATTCATCGGGTCGATGAAGCCCGGCGCCTTTCTGGTCAATACCTCGCGCGGTGGCGTCGTCCGCGACCTTGACGTCATAGCGGACGCATTGCGGAGCGGACGGCTCGGCGGTGTCGGACTGGACGTCCTTCCTCAAGAACCGCCGCGGCCAAATCGGCTGGTCGAAGCCTGGCAGGCTAGATCGCCGTGGATCGTCGGCCGATGCATCATCAACCCGCACACCGCATATTATTCCGTCGAATCCCAGGTGGAAATGCACCGCCTCGCGGCGGAGACAGCCAAGGCGATACTCCTCGGACAGTGGCCCGCAACGTCCTCAATCCGGAGATTCGTGATCGTTGGCTCCACGGTCGACCATGAGGCCGGCACGTCGGGCGTTCGCGGAAGGCGACCGCGGATTATCAGAGTCCTCAATAGTGGAATAGCGAATTCCGATTAGACGTAGCCGCCCTGGTCGCCATTCTGCTTCCAGTCATTTTCGGTCTGTCTACCGCGTTCCGCTCCGAGCGCGATCTTTCGGGCGCGTCAACAATCGTCACCCAAAAAGCACAGGATGAGATCATGATCAGTCGTCGGGACGTGTTGAAGTATGGTGCGGCTGGCATGGCCGCGGTGACTTCTTCAAGCGGTCGTGCGGCCACCAACCCAGTGATCCGGATTGGGGTTCTTGCCGATTTCTCGGGACTGTACGTGGATTTCATGGGGCAGGGCGGCGTCGCAGCGACCCGGTTGGCGGTCGCTGATTTCAGACCCGAAGAGAAGGGCTTTCCCGTCGAAATAATCTACGCGGATCACCAAAATAAGGCTGATGTCGGAGCTAACATCGTCCGCGGCTGGTTCGACAACGACGGAATCGACATGATGATCGCTGGCCCGAACTCCGCGGTCGGCCTCGCTACGTCGTTCGTCGCGCGGGAAAAAGACAAGGTGTGCCTCGGTACTGCCGTCACGACTTCGGACTTCACCGGAAAGCAGTGCACTCCGAACGCGATAAATTGGACGTACGACGCATATATGCTCTCGAAGGCGGTCGCTGCGGAGACGGTCCGGAAGGGAGGTAACAAATGGTACTTCCTGGGGACGAACAATGCATTCGGAGCGTCCCTTCAGCAGGAGACCACAACTTTTATCGAGCAAGCCGGAGGTTCGGTAGTCGGTAGCTCCAAATGCCCGATCGGAACGGTGGACTTCGCTTCGTTTCTGCTGACCGCCCAGTCCAGCGGTGCGAATGTACTGGGATTAGCGCTTGGCGGAGACGACCTGACCCGCTGTATGAACCAAGTCAATGAATTCGGCCTCACCGCGAACATGTCGGTCGCGGCCCTCGTCCTCTTCCTCAGCGACATCCATTCCTCCGGTCTCAAGACGATGCAGAATCTCGTCTTTACCAACAGCTTTTATTGGGACCTGAACGAAAGGACGCGCGCCTTCACCAAGCGGTTGCTTCCCGCGATGCCGGGCGGCAGCTATCCGGGTATGACCCATGCGGGATGCTACGGCGTCACAATGCACTATCTGAAGGCCGTCGCAGCCATGGGTGTCGAAACAGCCAAGAAGAGCGGCGCTGCGGTCGTCACCAGGATGAAGTCAATGCCCACGGACGATGACGCGTTCGGCCCCGGCAGCATCAGAGCGGACGGACGTGCCGTGCTGCCCGCGTACTTGCTCAAAGTGAAAAAGCCGAGCGAAAGCAAGGCACCTTGGGACTACTGCGAAGTCACATCGATCATGAAGGCCGAGGAAACGGTGAAGCCGCTGGCAGAGGTAGGCTGCCCGCTAGTGAAGACCTAACAGCCTAATCTCGATGTTCATTCACGGCGTCAATATCCGAAGACATTTTCGCGATTTGCCCGACCGCGTCCGGGCCTTCTAGATAACCGGCGCGCGCCCACGGAGCCGAGGGGTCTTTGGGGCGCGCATTCTGCAGGACGGTGATTTCAGGCATGTCGGATCAGGATCAAGCGATCAGGCCTTGGCAACGGGACATCTACTCGGTCTTCAAGGCCGCGAATATACGGCACGTTTCCTACGTCCCGGACGGCGGGCATCGTGGGCTAATCAATCTATGCGCGGACGATGCCGACATCGGCACCACTGTTCTCACCACCGAGGAGGAAGGTATCGGCCTGGCGGCCGGGCTTTCCCTGGGTGGAGTTCGCAGCGTGTTGCTTATGCAGTCGTCGGGAGTCGGCAACTGCCTGAATATGTTCACACTCGCCGAAAACTGCCGTCTTCCTCTCGTTCTTCTGGTGACGATGCGCGGAGAATTCGCGGAATTCGTGCCGTGGCAGATCCCCATGGGCAAGCGCGCCGGCACCGCGCTGGAATTGATGGGCTTCGACGTCTTCCGCGCGGAGGATGCAGCTACGGTCGGCGACATCTGTGCCGGCGCGATCGACCAGGCGTTCTATTCCAGCCGATGCACTGCGGTGCTGCTCTCGCAGCGGCTAATCGGCAGAAAAAATTGGTCGAAATGACGCCGGTCGAGGCGGGTAGAAGTCAGAGGCTAAGATGATCGAACGTCGTCCAGCAGTCGCAGAATTACTCAAGGATCGCGGAGACGCGCTGGTCGTCGCCGGGTTGGGGTCACCGGTTTACGACGTCTTCGCCGCAGGCGATCACGACCTGAACTTCTACGACTGGGGCGCGATGGGATCGGCCGCGATGGTCGGATTGGGCCTCGCGCTATCGCGTCCGCAGCGCCCCGTCGTCGTATTCACTGGCGATGGCGAGATGTTGATGGGGCTGGGCTCGTTCTCGACAATCGTTCAGCATCTACCGGCCAATCTCTCGATTGTCGTTCTCGACAACGAACAATATGCAGAGACGGGAATGCAGAAGACGGCGACCGGCTTCGGCACCGATTTGGCGGCGGTCGCCCGGGCTTGCGGAATCAAAGACGCATCGGTTCTCACCGGTCAGGACGAAATCGCTGCCCTGCGGCCCAAGCTCCATGCGCGGGCCGGCACGTTGGTCGCCGTGCTCAAGATCAAGCCGGGAGATCAGCCGCGTACGGTGCCGGAGCGGGAGGGAACCCTCATCACGTCCCGATTCATGCGGAGCCTGCTCGCTGGCGACCAACGCCGAGTCCGACACGGTTCGCCAATGACCATGTCGCGGCGCAACAATGAAAGGTACTGTCCTTGAGGAAATCAACCAAGAAATGCGGGCTGATCGGGTTTGCGGCCATCGCCTTGGCTGCCATTCAGATATCGAGTGCGGTCGCGGCTGACTGGCCGGACAGGATCGTCAAGATTATCGTGCCGTACGGTCCTGGCGGAGGTGTCGACAGCTTCGCTCGCCCGATCGCGTCCGTCCTGAGCGATCAGCTTTCCAACCGGCTGATTATCGAGAATCGCGCGGGTGCGGGCGGTACCGTTGCGGTCCTCGCCGCGGCGCGGTCTGCGGCTGACGGTTACGTCCTGCTGGCCGGCGGCGTTCATCAACCGATGGCCGAAGCCATCTATCCCTCAAGAGGCTATCGGATCGACAAGGACTTCGTCCCAATCGCCATTACGGCCGAGGTACCTAACGTTCTTGTTGTTCCGGAGCAGTCTCGCTTCAAGACGGTCACAGACATCATCAAAGAAGCCAAGGCCAACCCGGGCAAGCTGAATTACTGCTCATCTGGGAACGGGACCTCACAGCATATCATCGCCGAGATGTTTAAGAGCCAAACAGGCGTTGAGATACAGCATCTGCCGTATCGAGGTACGGCACTTGCGCTGACTGACCTGATCGCGAACGTCTGCGACATGATGTTTGACGGGATGGGCACCTCAGCCCCCAGATCGAAGGAAAGAAACTCCGTGCCATCGCCCTCACGGTATTAAAGCGTTCACCTCGGTTTCCCGACATCCCGACGTTCGCCGAGGCCGGGGGCCGCCGCTCGACGCGGCGATTTGGTACGCGCTATGGGCGCCAGCAGGAACGCCGAAGGAAGTGGTAGCGGCCATTCGAAAGAACGTGAAGGAGTCGCTCAATCATCCGAACGTCAAAAAGGCATGGGAAGTTCAAGGAGCCGTCATTCCAAACATCCCGGACGAGCAACTCGTTAGCTTCGTAGAGCAGCAGACATCCTTGTGGACCAAGACCGTGACCGACCTTGGGATTAAGGTCGATTAGGCAAGCCGCGGTCGCTTGAGTAAAGCGGGACGCTATCGGGCTTCGAAGCTATGTGCGAAGCCCCTAACGCTGCTTGACCGAATGGTCCTAAAAGGAAGGATGCCATGTCTGTCATCCAGATCGTCTGCGCGGTGGCCGTCCCCTTGCTCTGGGGTTATCAATTCGTGGCCATCAAAGTGGGCGTTATTGAGTTTCCACCTCTCTTCTTCCTCGCACTGCGCTTCCTCGCCATCGCGGTGCTGCTCATCCCATTCGTCAAAAGGCCCACACGTCAACAGTTCGGCCCTATCGCAGCTATTTCGGTTTTCCTTGGTGGACTAAACTTCGGGCTCCTCTATGTTGGCCTTGGGCTCGGCTCGGGAAGCATGTCGGCCATCGCATATCAACTCGCCACGCCCTTCACCGTCCTATTAGCTTGGCCGCTGCTCGCGGAGAGGCCGTCTCTAACTACGTCCGTCGGAGTGGTGCTTGCATTCGTCGGCGTGGTCGTGTTGGCAGCGGGACCTGGCCTGTCGACAAACGCGCTTCCGCTGCTGCTTGTGGTCGGGGCAGCCTTCGCGTTCGCGGTCTCCAACGTCTTCACGAAGCGCTACGGTCCTTTTAACCCTTTGATGTTGATGGGGTGGTCGTCGCTGCTCACGGTCCCGCAGATCATGTTGATGTCGCTACTCCTTGAACATGGACAAGTGGCGAGCCTTATCACGGCGGATGGACGTGGTTGGTTGGCACTCGCCTACACAATTTTCATCGGAGGAATTGTTGGGTATGGCCTTTGGTTCTGGCTGATCGCCCATTGTTCCATGAACCGCGTCGCACCATTCGGCCTGCTGCTTCCGGTATTCGCCTTGATTTCGAGCGTGTTGTTCCTTGGAGATCGTTTGACCCCAAAGTTGATTGTTGGTGGACTGCTCGCGATCTCCGGGGTCGCCATTACACAAGTGAGACTGAGCGCTCGACCAATTTGAACCCAAAAATCGCGTCGTGCCGACTTCCGAGTTGACCTATCGCGTCATTTGCCGCGTCTGTGCATGCGCCCTATCACTTCCACTGTTACCGCAGACCGTCCTTGGCGTCCTGCTTGATCATGTCGGCGGCCTTTTCGGCGATCATGATCACCGGAGCGTTGGTGTTTCCGGATACGATCGAGGGCATGACCGAGGCATCGATTACCCGCAACCCACCGATGCCATGGACACGCAACCTGTCGTCGACGACGGCCATCGCATCGGACCCCATCTTCGCCGTGCCGACGGGATGATGGATCGTACCGCCCTTCCGACGGGCAAAGTCCAGCAATTCATCGTCGCTTTGAGTATCGCCGCCCGGATCAACCTCTTCGGCGATGTAGCGGGCCAGCGAGGGTGCCGACGTGATCCTGCGCGCGATCTTCATACCTTCCACGAGGCACCGGCGGTCGCTCTCCCTGCTCAGAAAATTCGGGCGGATCGCGGGCGCCGCGAACGGATCGCTCGATTTGATATGAATTGTCCCGCGGCTTTCAGGCCTGAGGGAGTGGGCCCGATGGTCAGCCCCGGTTCACGATCCAAGATCCGCTTGACGGGATCTTTGAAACTGGCGTGGGCTATGGTGTACTGAATGTCTGGAGTTTCGAGTTCTGGTCTCGATTTGACATTGCCGTTCACGATGCCGGCCGACGTGGTCAAGACGCCGCGGCGGGTGAACGCATACTTGAATATCTCCTTGAGAAGCGGTAGACCGTGCGAGCGTTCGTTGAGCGTGCGGGCTCCGACGACCCGCCATACCATCCGGATTATGTAGTGGTCCTGATAGTTTTCGCCGACGCCGGGCAACGCGTGCAGCACGTCTATGCCGTGCGCCCTAAGGACATCCGGTCCACCGATGCCGGAGAGCTCGAGCAACTGCGGCGACTGGACCGCACCTGCGCATAGAAGTATCTCGCGCCGAACCTTGGCAACGACGCTCGCCGCGCCCTTACGATACGCCACGCCCGTTGCGCGCCGGTCATCGAGGATGATCTTCGTCGCGTGCGCATCGGTCTCAACGAGAACGTTTGGTCGCGTCATGGCCGGCTCAAGGAACGCCCGGCTTGTGGACCACCGGACGCCGTTCTTCTGCGTAACCTGGAAGTAGGCGAAGCCGTCCTGCTTTCCGCACGTGTAGTCCGGATTGCGCAGGTAGCCGCATTCGCCCGCTGCGGCGATCAATGCGTCGGTGATCTCCGCCGTTTCGTACTGATCGCGAACGTTGAGAGGACCGTCTTTGCCGCGCCAGGCGGCGGGCGAGCCTTCCCAGTTCTCCGACTTCCGGAAGTAGGGCAGCACATCGTCCCAAGACCATCCTCGGTTACCGAGTTGCGCCCAGCCGTCGTAGTCGCGGGATCCCCCGGACGTAAAGCATGGCGTTGAGTGAACTGGTCCCACCCAACACCCGACCGCGCGGTATCGGAAAAGGGCGCTGGTAGGTGTAGGCCTCGGGCTCTGTCTGAAAACGCCAATTCAAGCCCGGCATGTCGATCGTTTTCACGTAGCCGACGGGCACGTGGATCAGGATATTCCGATCCGGACCGCCCGCTTCGAGAACGAGCACAGAGATAGACGGATCTTCGCTCAATCGCGAAGCGACCGTGCAGCCCGCGGACCCGGCACCGATTACGATGTAGTCGAATTCTGACGCGGCGGACCGTCCGGATAGATTCATGCGGCATCCTTTACGTTCGGCCCGATCGATAGGTGGCCAAATGGCGCCGATGTCCAATTGAATTCGCCAATCGTATCATTCGCCCGGTCGATGGGATCGACGCACAGGGGCGCTGCCATCATTCCGGTGAATGGCGTCATACCAAACTTCTGTTGGCCAAACCGACGCGGATTCTGACTACCTTGCCGACCGTTTGGCGGAATACCTAGGAGGAAGAGCGAGTGCAACGTTTCGAAAACCTCATCGGCGGCCAGAAGCTCGCGGCTGCTTCCGGCAAGTGGATGCAGAGCCTCGATCCATACCGCAACGAAAACTGGTGTGAGATTCCCGACAGCGACCAGAAGGACGTGAACGCCGCAGTCGATGCCGCGAAAAAGCCTTCCACTCCTCCGGATGGGCGGACCTTTCGGCGTCCGCGCGTGGGGCCCTGCTTCGGCGGGTCGGCGATCTAATCGCGGCGAACGCGGATAGGCTTGCGGAATTCGAGGTCCGCGACAACGGAAAGCTGATCAGCGAAATGTTGGTCCAGCTAAAAACGATCCCGCAGTGGTTCTATTACTATGGCGGACTGGCCGACAAGGTCGAAGGCGGAGTTCTGCCGATCGACAAGCCTGACCAATTCGTGTTCACGACCTGGGAGCCTCTGGGCGTGGTTGCGGCAATCACCGCGTGGAATTCGCCTCTGCTGCTTTTGACGTGGAAGCTGGCCCCCGGTCTCGCCGCCGGAAACACCTTCGTCGTCAAGCCGTCGGAATTCGCGAGCGCCTCGACCGTTGCCTTCGCCGAACTGTTCAAGGAGGCGGGCTTCCCCGCGGGAGTAGTGAACGTTGTCTGCGGAACGGGTCAACAGGTGGGTGCTCCTCTAGTTGCTCACCCCGATGTCGCAAAGATCGCCTTCACCGGATCAGACGCGGCTGGCAAAGCCATCAACAAGGCAGCCGCCGGTGACTTGAAGCACGTGACCCTCGAGCTCGGCGGAAAATCGCCCAACATCGTCTTCGACGATGCCGATCTGGAAGCGGCCGCGGGCGGTGTGGCGTCGGGTATCTTCGCAGCCGCCGGTCAGACCTGCATCGCCGGATCGCGGTTGCTGCTGCAGCGCTCGATCTACGACACGTTTCTGTCGAAGGTCCGTACAGTGGCGGAGGGCGTGAAGATTGGAGACCCTCTGGATCCGGACACGCAAATGGGGCCGCTCGCGAATCTGCCTCACTACGACAAGGTGATGAACTGCATCGCCGACGCAAAGAAGGAGGGCGCTATCGTCGCTTTCGGCGGCAACGCCATCAAGCACCCAACCGGGGGTCTATTCGTCGAGCCGACGATCTTCCGCGACGTCGACAACGCGTCGCAACTCGCTCAACGGGAGATCTTCGGTCCGGTCTTGGCCATCATCCCATTCGACGACGAGGCCGATGCTCTGCGGATAGCGAACGCCTCGAAATACGGGCTCGCCGCGGGCGTCTGGACCAAAGACATGGGCCGCGCATTCCGGATGTCCAAGGGCCTTCAATCCGGAACTGTCTGGGTGAATACCTACCGCGCCCTGAGCTT
This sequence comes from Bradyrhizobium sp. RDT10, assembly GCA_044772375.2. Classification (GTDB taxonomy): domain Bacteria; phylum Pseudomonadota; class Alphaproteobacteria; order Rhizobiales; family Xanthobacteraceae; genus Bradyrhizobium. Next base: position 3,774,390 of record CP187939.1, on the reverse strand, counting down.
CATGGCTCCGTTCGGCGGCGTCAAGGACAGCGGTCTCGGTCGCGAGAGCGGCCAGGAGATGATCAAGAGCTACATGCAGCCGAAGACCGTCTGGTTCAACAACTCCATGCAGCCGCCGCAGAACCCGTTCGTCATGCGATTGGCGTAAGCGAGCCGATCGTGGTCACATTCACGTAGCGAATATGGACAGAAGAACAATCCATTTCGCTTATGGACTCAGATGCGGTCAAATCCGGATCGTCCATCACGCAACGACAGCAAGGAACGAAAACGATGACCGACACCCAGAAGCTCAAGGACACCATCAAGGTTTGCATGTTCGATCAGTACGGTACGGTCGTCGACATGCAGGGGGCTTGGTCAAGATTGCGACGCCCTTCCTCAAGAAGAAGGGCTGGACTGGCAACCCGAACTCCTTCGTAACTTGGTGGCGGCGGACCCACTTTGAGAATTCCATGATCGACGCGCTGCTTCACCGCGAACACACGCCGTATCGCGAGATCGGCCATCGTGCGGTCTCCCAGGTCATGGACCGGGCGGGCATCAAGTTCACGAAGGACGAGGTGAAGTATCTCGTGAGCGAGATCGAGAAGCTGGAGTGCTTCCCGGAGGTGCCCGAGGCTTTGGCAAAACTGCAGACCAAGTACAAGCTGGTCGTGCTGTCGAACGGTGATCGTGACATGCTCGAGACCGCCAAGCAGTATCACAAGGTACCGTTCGATAACGTGATCTCCGTCGCCGAGGCGAACTCCTTCAAGCCGCACGTCGCGACCTACACGAAGGCCGCCGAGATCCTCGGCCTTAAGCTCGATCAGATTCTCTTCGTCGCCAATCATGCCTTCGACGTCATCGGGGCGAAGTCGGCGGGCATGCGCACCGCGATGATCAATCGGCGCGACCGGCCGTTCGAAGATACTCCGCACCAGCCCGACATCACCGTCCCGACGATGAAGGATCTGGCGGATGCGATCGTCTAGTACCGAAGCTCTCTCCGGCATCAAGGTCTTGGACCTGTGCCGCGTCGTCTCCGGTCCCTTCGCCACGATGCATCTCGGCGATCTCGGGGCCGACGTCGTGAAGATCGAGGATCCGCGTATCGGCGACGAAAGTCGCCGCTACGGCCCTCCGTTCGTCAACGGAGAGAGTTCCTACTTCCTCTCGGTCAACCGCAACAAGAGAAGCTGCGCGATCGATCTGAAGTCGCCGGCGGGACGGGACGCCGTGATCGCGCTCGCGAAGGTCGCTGACGTGGTGATCGACAACTTCAGGCCCGGAACTCTCGACAAGTGGGGCCTGTCCTACGAAGCGCTGAGCGCCAATAACCCGAAGCTCATCCAGTGCAGCATCTCCGGCTTTGGCCGCACCGGACCTGACGCGAGCCGGCCCGGCTACGACCTGATCCTGCAGGGCGAATCCGGCGTGATGGACATCACCGGGGATCCCGTCGGCCCGCCCATGAAGGTGGGCACCTCGATCGCCGATCTGGTCACCGGCTTGTATGCGTCGCAAGCGGTGCTCGCCGCGCTGATGAAGCGCGAGAGGGGCGGCGTCGGAGGACGCGTCGACGTTTCTATGCTGGATGCCATGGCGTCGCTGCTCACCTTCAACGCCGGCATGTACTTCGCGTCGGGCGAAAGCCCAAAGCGCCGGGGCAACGTGCATCCCACGATCAGCCCCTACGAAACGTTCGAAGCGACCGACGGCTGGCTCAACGTCGGCGTCGCCAACGACAAGTTCTGGTCGCTGTTCTGTGCCGTCGTCGACCGCAAGGACCTTGAGACTGATGCTCGCTTCGACAAGGCGCCTAAACGTGCTGCGAGCCGCGTTGCCCTGGCCGAAATCCTGCAGCCGATCTTCAGGTCCCGGCCGCGCGACCATTGGCTCGACGTCCTGGGAAAGGCCGGCATTCCGTGCGGCGCGATCTCGGACGGTCGGCGAGGTCTGCGAAGCGCCGCAACTTGTCGAGCGCGACATGGTCCAAACCGTGACGCACAGGGTCGCCGGCGACGTCAAGTTCGTTGCACGGCCACTGCGCTTCGACGATCAGCCTCCCGCGCCGTCGACCCCGCCGCCGACGCTCGGCGAGCATACCGTCGAGGTGTTCGAAGACTGGCTCGGTTGGACGCGGACGATCGTGTCGGACTACGGTTCCAGGGCGCGTTCGGCGAGGCCTCGCTGAAGCAGTCAGCCGAATAGGGGAGGCGAAAGATGCAGCAAGCCGAGGTTCGGGATCTTGTCGATGCGGCTATCGGCGACGGCCGGCATGAATTCGGATCGTTCTTCCTGTCCCGCCTCTTCGGGATGACAGTGTCCTACGAAGCAGACGCCTGCGTCGTCTCCCTCGACGTGAAGCCCTTTATGTACAATCCACAGGGTTCGCTCCACGGCGGCGTACTCGCGACCGCCCTCGATATTTCGATGGGGCATCTGCTCAAGCATCAGTTCGGCGCCGGCGCGACGCTCGAGATGAAGGTGCAGTATTTCGCGCCGGTCCGCAGCGGCGCGGTCACCTGCCGGGCGAGCTTTCTGAAGAAGGGACGCAAGACATTCTTCCTGCAATCGTCGGCCTACGATGGCGCCGGCGAGACGATCGCGCACGCGACCTCGACATGGAAGCAGCTATGAACGACGCTGTCGGCAAGCTCCGCGATTTGCTGGGTTCCGGCTGCATTACCGATCCGGAGTTGGCCGACGGCTATCTCACCGACTGGCGCGGCCTCCTGCGGGGACGCGCCACGTGTGTCCTAAAACCCAACTCGATCGAACTGCTCTCCCAGTGCGTCCGGATTTGCCGGGACGCCGGCATCGGGATCGTGCCTCAAGGCGGCAACACCGGGCTCGTCGGCGGTGCCACGCCAGACGACTCGGGTCTTCAGGCTGTCGTCAGCACTGGCGCCATGAATCAGATTCGCACCGTCGATCCGGTCGATATGTCGATCGTCGCGGAAGCCGGTGCGACGATCGCCGAACTCCAGGCCGCCGCAGCAGAGGCCGGCTCCCTGTTTCCGCTGTCCTTCGCGTCGGAGGGCTCGGCCACGCTGGGCGGCGCGCTCGCGACCAACGCGGGCGGTATCTCAGCCGTGCGCTACGGTAGCGCGAGAGACATGCTGCTCGGAATGGAGGTCGTCCTTCCGGACGGAAGGATCTGGAACGGCCTGCGCACGCTTCGGAAGGACAACACCGGCTACGCCCTCAAACACTTGTTCGCGGGTTCGGAGGGGACGCTCGGCATCATTGCAGCTGCTGCGATGAAGCTCGCGCCGCAGCCGTTGGTGCGCGAAGTCGCTTTCTGCGCTCTCGAGAAGGAGGATCAGGTCTTAAATCTCTGGATGAAGCTACGTGCGGCCGCCGACGGCAACGTGCGCGCCATCGAATATCTGTCGGGCGCCTGCGTCGAACTGGCGAAGCGCGACGGGCTTCGTTCGCCCGTGGAGAAGGCGGACCACTACGTCCTCATCGAACTGACGTCGAGCCGCCGGGACGCCGATCTGAAGGGAATGCTTGAGGCGTTCCTGGCCGGCGTGCTCGAAGACGGGACGATTGTCGATGCAGCGCTCGCCCAGAGCGGCGAACAGCAAAAGCAGATCTGGCGGCTACGAGAAGATCAGACCGAGGTCCAGAAAAAGCTGGACGCGATTTCAAGCACGACGTCGCCGTGCCGGTTGCCCGGGTGCCGGATCTGCTGCGCCGATTCCGGTCCGACATCGAAGCCAGCTTCGCCGATGCTTTGATCGTCCCATTCGGACACGTCGGAGACGGCAACATCCACCTGAACGTCGTATTGCCAGCGGCGCTCGAGGCCGAGTCGACCGCGGAGCGGAGCAAGCGGATCGGCGATCTCGTCTACGACATCGCACTTTCCCTAGGCGGAACGTTCTCGGCGGAGCACGGCATCGGCCGGGCGAAAGTCGATCTCCTGGAGAAGAAGCGTGATCCGGTCGAGATAGATCTGATGCGGCGGATCAAGGACACTCTCGACGAGGACGGCTCCTTCAATCCGGACACGATCTTCCGACGGTCGCAGAACAAACCCGCAAAGGTGAGACGATGAAAGCAGCGTACTTCCTCGGCGACAGGAAACTCGAAGTACGCGATGTCCCGGACCCGACGCCCGGTCCGGGCGAAGTCATCCTGGAAATCAAGGCTTCAGGCATGTGCGGAAGCGATCTGAAATACTACCGCGCTGCGGACGGCGCGGACTCGATCGGGTTGGGCAAGAAGTCCGACAAGCCAGTTATCGCCGGCCACGAACCCTGTGGCGTCGTGGCCGAGATCGGCAAAGGAGTGTGGAGTCCGCTCGCGAAAGTCGGAATGCGCGTGATGAACCATCACTACGCCGGTTGCGGTTGCTGCCATCAGTGCCGTGGCGGTTGGACGCAGATGTGCGACGAAGGTTCGATCACCTTCGGCGCTAACGGCGACGGTGCCCATGCCAGGTTCATGAAGGTGCCGGCGGACTCTCTGGTCGTCCTTCCGGACGACCTATCGTTCCAAGCCGGTGCAGCAATCTCCTGCGGAACGGGAACAGCCTGGGGCGGTCTGGACCGGCTTGGATTGCGCGGTAGCGAAACGATCGCGATCTTCGGCCAAGGTCCCGTCGGCCTCAGCGGGACGCAACTAGCCACGGCCATGGGGGCACGCGTCATTGCCCTCGACATCGATCCCGGTCGGCTGCAGCGTGCGAAGGAGTTCGGTGCGCACGACCTGGTCGACGCGAGATCCGACGACGTCGTCGGGGCGATACGCGATCTTACAGGGGACGCGGCGCGGATTGCACGATGGACTGTACTGGATCGCCCAAGGCGAGGGCTGCCGCGATCAAGTCGGCCCGCAAGTGGGGGCGCGTCGTTTTTTAGGAGAGGGCGGCGACGTGACGATCGACGTCAGCAACGACATGAACCGCAAGCAGCTATCCGTGTTCGGAAGCTGGACCTTCAGCAAGAATGGCCAAGCCGACTGCGCCCGTTTCGTGTCGGAACGGAAGCTCGATGTCGATGGTCTCTTTACGCATTCTTGGCCTCTTGAAGCTGCCGGAGAAGCCTACCGGCTGTTCGACACGCAGACTACGGGCAAGGGACTCCTGATACCGTCCTGATCATCGAAAGCCAGGATCGCAGTATGCAAACTCTCAAGGTGGACCTGAATTCCGATATGGGCGAAGGCTTCGGCGTATATCGTGCCGGAGACGATCAGTCGCTCCTCGACGTGGTGACATCCGCGAACGTCGCTTGCGGCTTCCACGCCGGCGATCCCGAGATCATGGCGAGAACGTTCCAACTGGCCAAGGACCGGGGCGTAAATGTCGGCGCCCATCCGGGCTTTCCCGATCTCTGGGGCTTCGGACGACGTGTGATGCCTTATTCGCCCGCAGAGATTGAGCGTCTCGTCGCTTATCAGATTGGCGCCGCACAGGCGCTTTCCACGTACGCAGGAAACCCGATCACCTATGTCAAGGCGCATGGTGCTCTTGGGAACTTGACCGAGCCAAGGGCGGACGTCGCGACCGCGGTTTGTCGGGCCGTGAAGGCGGTCGATCGAAGCTTGATCTGCATGTCCTTCAGCGGAGGCACTTTGCTTCGCATCGCGCAAGACATGGGCCTAACTACATGCGCCGAAATCTTTGCGGATCGTGGCTACACGGAAGAGGGACGTCTTGTGCCGCGTGATCAACCCGGTGCCATGATTCACGACCCTCAAGTTGCAGCGGCACGGGCTCTCCGCATGGTTCAAAGCGGCGCCGTCGAGTCTACATCCGGAAAGCAGATTAAGCTGCCGGTCGAATCGATCTGCATCCATGGAGACTCAGCTGAGGCAGTCGCTATGGCCCGGCTGGTGCGACAAACCCTGGAAGGAGCGGGGATCAGGATCACAAGCTTCGTACCGAATCCAGATCCTCGGGAGCACTCATGATCGCCGCTGATGTGCACTACCGGAACGTTAGGAGATTGACTCCGGCTACAGAAGAAGGCTGTAGAATGCGTGCGGAACCTCGGTAACTGGTCGGGTGCGGTGAATGAAATCCGTGGCTGGCCGGAGTATGCCCCGCAGCCGCTGCATTCTCTTGCCGAGACCGCCCGCCGGTGCGGCATCGCTAAATTGTTCTACAAAGACGAGAGCCAACGCTTCGGCCAGGATCTCGGTAGCTTCAAAGCCTTAGGTGCGCCCTATACCGTCTCATCGCTCCTGCGGGACGAAGTGGCCCGCGTCACCGGGGAGCGTCCGACGACGGCTGAGCTCCGGACCGGCAAGTACCGCCGCATCACCGAACGCGTCACCGTCTGCGTCGCCACCGACGGCAACCAGGGACGTGGTCTGGCGTACGGCGCCCGGGAGTTCGGTTGCCGCTGCGTCATCTACATCCACGGTCACGTCAGCCCGGGACGCAAGGAAGCGATTGAGAAGTACGGGGCCATCGTCATTCGCATCGATGGCGAATACGAAGCATCCGTCGCACGTGCGCGGGAAGACGGGCGCATGAACGGCTGGCATTTCGTCAGCAGCACGTCATGGGACGATTTCAAGTCACCGCTGCCGCGCTACGTGATGAACGCCTACATGGTCATGGTCGAAGAGGCTCTCGCGCAAATTCCGGATGTCGATCAGATCACGCATGTCTTCGCTCAAGGCGGGGTCGGAAGCATCGCCGCGGCCATCTATCTTGGCTTCCTGCGACGCTGCAAAGCGCTGCCGCGCCTGGTGATGGTTGAACCGGTCGAAGCGGATTGCCTCTACCAATCAGCGGTCAGCGGCACGCCGACGCCCTCGTCGGGATCGCTCCGGACGATTTGCGCAGGTCTCGCTTGCCGCGAAGTGTCACCGGCGGCGTGGAGCGTTCTGGAGTGGCTCGGCAGCGACTTCGTCCGCATTCCGGACTCGTGGGTGGTCGATGCGATGAAGGCCCTGGCCGACGGCGGCGGCGACGTACCGATCGTCTGCGGCGAGTCGGCGGCAGGCGGCATGGCGGTTGTCCTGAAGGCGGCGGCAGATCCCGACCTGCGCCAGGCGCTCGGTCTCAATGCCTCCAGCCAGGCCGTCCTGTTTGGCCTCGAAGGATCGACCGATCCGGAGATCTACGAACGGCTTGTCGGATGCAAGCCCGACGAGGTGTTCGACCGGCAGCCGAGGATCAGAGATTTGGCTTAATCCGAGCGGGACGCTGCCGACAGGTCGATCTTCGCTTCGTAAAGCCAGGACCTCACGACCTTTGCCAATGCGGCTGGCTGCTCCATCGGAATCATATGGCCGGATGCCGGTACCGTCGCCAGCGTGGAATGCCGGATTCCGGCATGGAGTTCGTTCGCCTCGTCCAGGCTCCGGAGCTCGTCGTCCTCGCCCACCACGATGAGCGTGGGACACTGGATTTCCCCAGATAGGCGACATCGCTCTGCCGGTCGAGGCTCGATTGTCGCCTGAACGCTTCCAGGCCGAGGCGGCGCCCCATCTCGCGCATCCGCCCGATTAGATCCTCGTCGGAGCGGCGGCCCGGATGAACGGACGCCTGCAACGCGCCCCGGCTCAATCCTTTGAACGGTCGGGAAACGAGCGCCGCGGCGGCAGCCTTCCTTGCGCTTGCTCGGGTGTGTCGGCGCGCGAGGATGTGGCGACGAGCACCAGAGCGCTCACGACTTCCGGAGCGAGCCTTGCCACCTCGCGGGCGACGTAGCCGCCGAGCGAGAAGCCGATCCGAATGAAGCGATTGGGCACCTCGGCGATCACGCGCCGCGCCATTCCCGCGATGCTGTCGTCTCGGCTGAGGTCGGCGTGGAAGACGGGGTGAAAGTCTTCCATCTCCCGTTCGAAGGAGACCCACATCTCCCCGTCGAGCATGAATCCAGGTATTAGAACGAGAGCCATCGATTTCCCCAGGGAGACGAGATGTCCGAGCTAATTCCGCATCATTACGACTTCTCGAACTATTCCGAAAAGGTCCGCGTTGCGTTGGGCTACAAGTCCTTCTGGTCGAGCGTGAATACACTTCGGCGATAACCGACTATTAGTTCGGATCGATTCCGGCGCGCGCCTCAGTTCTGTTGGCAATGAAAAAATAGCTGCGGAAGCGTATGTCCGCTACCACGTCCTAGCCATGATTTCCCCAACGACAATTAGGTAGGGGAAAGGCGAGGTTTGAGGTCTCGCCAGCATTCGTCATAAGTATCGAATGGGACCTAATGGGTATTGGACGCTTTGACTGAGCCTCATGAAGGTGTCGGAAGTCAGCGGCTTTGAGAGCGCACGTACGGACGGCCTAGACGACTCAATCGATCCGACAAGTGGCATTCCGCAAGGTATCCGCTTCTCGACTTGAGCCGTTTCTTGTTCGATCCGCAGCGGGCGCCTTCCTAGCCGGCTGCGACCAGCGATCTCGGTTCCGAACAATAACGAACATCGAGGAAGAAGCGACATGAGGAAAACACTCGGCTTGCTGGCGGCTCTGTGCTGCTTTTCTGAGCCTGCGATCTCCCAAGCATATCCGGACCGGCCTATCACGCTGATCGTACCCTATGCCGCCGGCGGTCCGACCGACACAGTGGCGCGCATCGTCTCGGAAACGATGGGCCGCCAGATGGGCCAGCGGATAATCGTCGAGAATGTCGCTGGAGCAGGGGGCACTCTCGGGTCGGCGAGAGCGGCTAAGTCCGAGCCAAACGGCTATACCTTGCTGCTCAATCACATAGGAATGTCGACTGCACCGACCCTGTATCCTGGATCGACTGATCCGCTCGCCGCGTTCGAGTATGTCGGGTTGGTGGCCGATGTGCCGATGACAATTGTTGCGCGGCGCTTGTTTCCGTCAAACACTCTGCAGGAGTTGGTCAGTTACACTGTAAAGAGGGAAACAAGGTCACCTACGCCCATGCGGGTGCCGGGACTGCCTCGCATATTTGCGGGATGCTCTTTGCGGCCGAGACCGGTGCGCAGCCCGTAACAGTTCCATATAAGGGGACCGGTCCGGCGATGATCGATTTGCTTGGGGGCCAGGTCGATTTCATGTGCGACCAGACAACCAACACGACAAATCAGATCAAGGCTGGTGAGGTCAAAGTGTACGCTGTTACGGCGGCGCAACGGATACCGGCATTGCCGGACGTTCCCTCCGTGAACGAGGCAGGCCTCGGAAAGATGGAGCTCTCCATTTGGCATGGTATTTACGTGCCAAAGGGAACACCTGAAGAAGTCATGCGAAGCCTAACATCTGCTCTGCAAAGTTCAGTTGCAGATAAGGCTGTGCTGGAGCGATTTGGTCAACTTAGTGCGATTGCGGTACGGCGCGAGGAAGCGACTCCGGAGGGGCTGAAGTCAAAGCTTGCAGCCGAGATTGCTCGATGGGCGAAAGTACTTGGCACCGAAACGCTGAAATGACCTGAAGCCTATGCGTGTGTGCGGGGCGGCCCACATGCGAGGCACACAGGCTCAAACCGACGTACGCAGCCATGATCTGACGGCCTGCGCCAGCACGACCGGCTGCTCCATCGGTATCATATGACCTGAATTATCGACGATCATTAACGTCGAGCTTGGAATTCAACCTTTCAACTCGATGGACTCCGCGATGCTGCGAACTCTGTCCTCCGCTCCGGCGACGATTAGTGTCGGGCAACGGGTATCAAACGGTCGACATGGCTGTCGCGCGCGAGGCGGGAGTGGCGCAGAAACACGTCTCTGCCAAGACGGATCCCCATTGTTCCGGATCCGGGACGTTAGGTCGAGATCAGAAGCCCGTCCGGGGTGCACCGATAACCCGATCGTCGATCGGCTCAAGCCGCCGAACGGATTGCCGACGAGTCCAGACGCCGCAGCCCTTCGTTGAGCTGACGGGGGACTGCTCCGAAAAAGCCGCCCTCTCCGAAGGGATGTCTGAAGGTGGGTATGGACCAGTATTCAGTTTACCTGCGACGATTCTAGCTGGGTATGCGTCTTTATCCAACCATCCGGTCACGCCCGGCCCAGAAACTCGCCTTCAGCATTTTCTTGTCGATTTTGCCCACGCCGGTCATCGGCAGCTCGCTGACAAACTTCACATGCTTGGGCGCATGTGCCGAGCCCTTGCGCGATTTCACCAGTTCGATCAGTTCGTCCGGGCTAGGCCGTGTCCCTTCGCGCGCCACCACAACAGCGGTTACGGCCTCGCCCCACTTGTCGTCGGGTATGCCGACCACGGCGACCATCGCGACGTCGACGTGTTGCGACAGTACATCCTCGATCTCGCGCGGAAAGATGTTGAAGCCTCCCGATACTATCATGTCTTTCTTGCGGTCGAGGATAAACATGTAGCCGCGCTCGTCGGAGCGAGCGATGTCGCCGGTGTGCAGCCAGCCGCTTCTTAAGGTTTCGTCCGTTGTCTCCGGCCTTTTCCAGTATTCGGCCATCACGTGCGGAGCGCGCACGCAGATCTCGCCGGGTTCGCCGGCCACCACCTCCTGATCGTCATCACCGAGGATTTTCACCTCGCAGCTGGAAATCGGGAAGCCGCACGACAGGAAAAGCGCCGGCGTCCTCAAGTCATGGTCGGCCTTGCGTAGCACTGAGACTGGGTAGCATTCGGTCTGGCCGTAGAGTTGCGAGAACACCGGTCCTATCCGCTCGATGCCTTCGCTAAGCCGGCTCGGTGACATTGCAGAGGCGCCGTAGAGCAACAGCTCGAGCGAGGAAAGATCGGACTTGTCGAGGGCAGGGTGGTCCAATAGCACATAGATCATAGTCGGCACGAACAGCGTGAAATTGATCTTCTCTCGTTCGATGGTCTTGAAGACAGCTTCGGGATCGAAGCCCTTCAGCATGTGCACGGTGCCGCCGCGCAGCAGCGTCGGCAGGACCTTCGTTCCGGCAACATGGCTAATCGGTGCTACCGTGAGGTAGCGCGCGGCTTCCGGTATCTCGAAATCGGCGAGGATCGCATTGGTAAAGCCACCGTACTGGCTGTGGTAACGGAGCGCGCCCTTGGATTTGCCCGTGGTGCCGCCGGTGTAGTTGAGCGTAGCGATATCATCTGGACGGGCGAAGTCTTTGGCCGTGCCGCTGCCGCTGGTCTCGATAGCCGTTAGCAGATCGAGGCCGTAATCGGCGCGACCGAGCGTGAATACGTGGCGAAGACTCTTGGCTAGCGCAGCCAGTTCCCCGCCACGCAGCAGGAAGCTTTCGGCATCGATGATAAGCATCTCCGCCTCGGGATCTTCGATCTGGTCGACTTGGTCGGCCAACGACCCAAGCGGATGCAACCAGGTGATCGAAAGCCTTGAAAGTTGCGCCGCGACGCCGGCACAAAAGCTATCGGCGCGGTTCGCACTTAACAGAGCAACGCGCGTGCCTGGCTGCAGGCCGAGTTTCATGAACACTTTCTGGATCCGGCCGATCAGGTCGGTGGCGCCCTGATAGGTAATTGATCCACCCGGCCAGCTGAATGCGATGCGCGAGGGATAACGCGCGAGTGCGCGTAAGGTTGTTCCGCACACGGTTGGAAGTGTATAGAGCGGACTGAACATGCTTCCTCAATTGATTTGTTGACGCCCGTCGGCGTGCCATCGAGAACAGATTTTTGGACGGTTGATTTTCCTAGGCGAACTGCACCTGGACTGTTCCTAGCCCCGAAATCTGAGCTGCGTAAATCTCGCCTTTGCGGGCACTCACCATCGGTCCCAGCGCACCCGTGAGGACGACGTCTCCCGCACGGAGCGGCTCGCCGGCAGTTGCGAGTTTACGCGCAAGCCAAAGCGCCGCCTTCAGAGGATGTCCGAGACAGGCGGCGCCAGAACCCACCGATACTACCTCGCCGTCTTTCGTCATCACCATTCCGCAAGTCAGTAGATCGAGGTCCGTGAGCTTGCGTATTACGTTACCGAGGACGTAGCGCGCACTGGAGCCGTTGTCCGCGATGGTATCGACAATACTGATCTTCCAGTCGGTGATACGGCTGTCGACAATCTCCAATGCGGGCGCAACGAATGCCACCGCTCGCATCAATTCAGCGGCCGTCGTATCCGAAGCTGGAAGATCTCGATCGAGAACAATTGCGATTTCAGCCTCGATCCGCGGTTGGATCAGTCGCTCGGTATCGACACAGCCCAAGTGCTCGACCTCCATGTCCGCAAAGAGCACGCCGAAATCCGGCTCGCTGACGCCGAGTTGCTGTTGAACGGCGATCGACGTGAGGCCGACCTTGCGCCCAACTAGCCGCCGCCCGCCCGCCAAGCCGCGTCGAGTGAGCTCAGCCTGCACCTGATAGGCTGCATCCACGTTTCCGCTGCCAAGTTGCGGCACAATCGGCGCAATCTGTGTGCGGTCCGCTTCGGCTTTCGCCAGTGCGTCAGCTACTTTCGATACGATGTTGCTCATGTGCGCTCCAGGAAGCTGGCGACCAACGCATTGAACTCGTCCGCTTTTTCCCACTGGGCCCAGTGGCCGCACTTGGGAAACACATGTAACTCCGCATTCGTAATGACTTTGAGCAGCAGGAAGCTCGAGTCCAACGGAACGACCCGATCCTCGCGGCCCCAGATGATCAGCGTTCGGTGGGTCGGACTCGCCAAATTCTCTCGCCAGATGTCTCCCCAAGCGGTCCGATGAAACACCGAATTGTCCTTGAGGTCGGGGCGGCTCGCGGCCTTTAGCCGTTCTTCTAGGAGATCGGGCGTTATGGATGAGGGATCAAACACCAAATGTTCGATCACTTTCTTGAGCTGTTCCATGCTGGGGCCGTCACCGACGAAGAAGTTGCGCATTCTCTGCAGCCCTTCCGTGGGCATTGGCGAGAATATCGCCAGGCTTCCGCCGGTGCCCATCAGAACAAGTCTGTTCACGCGCTCCGGCGCACGAAGAGCTACGTTGAGCGCCGTGGCGCCGCCCATCGAATTGCCGATGAAGCTTGCCTTTTCGATCTTGACCGCGTCCATAAAGCGGCGAACGAACTCTCCCATCTCGTCGAATACGGGTCCCGGTCCGAGCTTGTTCTCAGTTTCGCCGAAACCCGGAAGGTCCGGTACGATTACCCGGTATTCCTTTGAAAGTGGGCCGATGTTCTTGCTGTAATTGCTGATGCCCGACGCGCCGGGTCCACCGCCATGAAGAAGAACGATGGGATCGCCTTCCCCTGCTTCGAAATAGCGGGTGCGGACCCCATTCACGTCCGCAAATCGTGGCTCGTTCCTTGATGTCATCGTTTCATTGTCCCTTTCCGCTTCAAGCTTGTGGTGTTCTAGTGTCCATGCCCTGCGGCATGTCCCCTGCCAGGGGTTGCGTTGACGCAGCTCTCCGCAGTTGCGGGGACGGGCGGCAGATAGATGTTGTCGGCGAGGGCGAAGTGTTCCGCCGACAGGTCTATCCTTGTTTCGAATGCCATCGGATCGAAGTGGCCGCACAAAACCGCCGGATATGGCCAGTGGGCTCGTGCGAGGTGACGCGGGCCACTTCGGATCTCGATCATTAAGGGCCGTTCCCTTCCGCATCCTTGGCCGCTCTGGAAGCCGTCTCCGACGCAGTACGCTTCGAGCCAGACTTGGCCGTCCCGCCGTAACTGGATGGAAATTTCGATATCGAGAAGGCCATAAGCTGGATCAGTTCCCTCAGGCTCCGAATAGAAATAGAGATGCGGAATACTCGCGTAACGAGCGTCTCCCAAGGAAGAGTCGTGCGGGACCTGGGCGTCAGACCTACCTGGGGTGCGCGGCGGGATCCGGCCAAGCGACGAAACTTGAGGTTCGGAGCGGCATTCGGTCATGGAGCCTTCCTCAATTATGGATAGGAGCGATTGAGCCGGCTGGGCAGCCATGCGGCTCACATCCCAGCGATTTCGCACGCTGCAAGCAGGGCCGCTGCGTTTGCGGTGAAGTCGACGTTCTGCATTGCCTGCCGCGCGAAGGCCGCAGGCTTGGTCTGTTTGATCGCAAAGGGATAGTCGGAGCCGACGACGAGGCGGTCTGCCCCGACGCGGCTGCCAAGATACTGCAGGGTCTCCGCGTCGTAGGTGATGGAGTCGTACCAGAATCGCTTCAGAGTAAGGCCTGCCGCTTCGGGTAGATGATCCCTCAACAGGCCCGTTGAATGCGCAAAGTCGATCCGCGGTACGATCCAGGGCACTGCGCCGCCCCCGTGGCTCAGCAACACGCGGAGCTTCGGAAAGCGATGAAGAATACGGCCGCCCAACAGAGATACCGCCGCCATCGCCGTCTCCAGTGGAAACACGGAAACCATCGCAAGTTCGCGCGGGCCGCCCATCCGCTCCATTCCGATCGGATGGAGCGGATGCACGAAAATAAGTAGACCGAGTGCCTCTGCCGTTGCGTAGACGGGATCGAGCCGTGGATCGCCCAAGGGAATACCATCGACATGCGTGCCGATCTCGATGCCGAGCAGGCCGAGCTTCCGCACGTCTTCAAGACATCTGGCGGCAAGCTCAGGGTCTTGCATCGGCACCATTCCGATTCCGCGGAAGCTTGCCGGATTGTCCGCGATCATTGCCGCGATCTGTTCGTTCATAATGACGCTGAGGTCGCGGGCGTCATCCGTAGGAAGCCAGTGCGACAATAATTCCGGCATCGGTGAGAGTACTTGGACGTCGATGCCGTCTTTCTGCATATCTTCAAGCCGCCGGCTGACACTCCAGGAGCGGAGTCGATGGCGCGGAAGATTTTGCCACGCACCATTACGGCCGCATCGTCATCACCTTGGCGCTCGATGCTGGGCCATGCGTCGCTGCGGCGTATGTCGGCGCTCAAGGCCGAGGGCACGACGTGGGTATGAACGTCGATGTTCTGCACGTTACCTCCCTAGCTGCTCGGCAGCGCAGCATGAAAATACAGTTTCGTGAGACTGTTTGTACTTTACAATCTCGTTGGACTGTTTATATCTTCCTGTCAACGAGAAACGCACAGCGTGCGAAGCCGGGAGGTCGTCGAGGTGCACGGTTCTTATCCGTCAGCCGTAGTGATCGTGGGCGCCGGTCAAGCTGGTGGTCGTGCGGCTGAAGCGCTGCGGGCCAATCAGTTCGATGGCTCGATCACACTGGTGGGCGGCGAGCGGCAGTTGCCGTACGAGCGCCCACAGCTATCGAAGTCCATTCTTCTCGACCATGCGGCCGCGCCTTCCTACCTCCGATCGTTGGAGGAATGGCAGGCACTCGGCGTGAACGTCGTGATGGGCGTAAACGCAATCGCTTGCGATCGCGAAAGGCGTTCGGTTGTTCTCGAAGACGGACGCCACTGTCCCTTCGATGGGCTCCTTCTCGCTACAGGCACGCGTCCGCGGCGTCTTGCGGCGATTGAGGGAGGGTCAATTCCCGTTCGTTATCTCAGAACCATGGAAGACGCCTTCTCGCTTCGAACTAATTTGTCGGAAGGCGCGCGCATCGCGCTCGTTGGAGGAGGCGTGATCGGTTTGGAGGTCGCCGCCGCGGCCGTGGAGCGGGGATGTTCGGTAACCATCATTGAAGCTATGCCCGATGTTCTGGCCCAGGTGGGGTCTGCCACGGTCAGTGCTTATTTTGCAAAATTGCATCGCGATCATGGCGTGAAGATCATTACCGGCACGACCGCCGTGGAAACCCGTGCCGGCGCCCTGGAACTGTCCGACGGCTCGTTATGCCCCGCGGACCTCATAGTTGTCGGGATTGGTGTCGAGCCGGCCGTCGAGCTCGCGGCGGGGCTTGGAATCTCGTGTTCGGGGGCATCCGTGTTGATCGCTCCGGCGCGACCGAGCTCGAGGGGATCTACGCAGCCGGCGATGTCGCGTTGCAATGGAATCGCTATTCCAATCGTTGGATGAGAATCGAAAACTGGGCAAACGCTCAAGACCAGGCGGTTGCAACGGCGAAGTCGATGTTAGGGAAAGGCGAGGGCTATGACGCCGTCCCTTGGTTTTGGTCGGACCAGTATAAGGACAATCTACAGGTTGTGGGCAGTTTCGCCGACGCGGAGGAGGTGGTCCGCGGAGATGTAGCGGGTGGCCGATTCAGCGCAATTGCTCTGCGCGGCGAAGAGGTTGTCGGCGCCGCTGCCGTGAATTCCAAGAAGGACATGGCCTCATTCCGGCGCATCGTGGAGAAGCGACGATCGATGAGCAGGACATCTCTGGCAGACCCGAAATTCGACCTTAGGCGCGCCATCTAGATGAATGGCGGCAAATGGAGGAGAATCCCATGGACACAGGTGTACTTGCCAACGAGCCGGCCATTATCATCGACCAGGAAAAACACATCTTTAAGGTGGCGCGGCGCAATTTTGTTGATCCGGAGATACTCAAGAGAGAGCAGGAGCGGATATTCGAGCGCAACTGGATTTATCTCGGTCACGGCTCGGAAATAAAGAAGCCAGGGGATTTCGTAACGCGCTCGGTTGCCGGGCGAAGCATCCTCTTCACGCGCGGCGCTGACGGCAATCCCACCGCCCTGCTCAATACGTGCCCACACCGAGGAATGCAGGTGTGTCGTGAGAAAAAGGGCTCTGCGAAGTCGTTTCAGTGCTTTTATCACGGTTGGATATTCGGACTCGACGGAAAATTGCGCAGTCAGCCGCAGGACGATTCGTACGACCCCGACTTCAAGTCGCGCGATACCTCGCACATGACGCCGGTGCCCCGCTTTGAGGGGTATCGGGGCTTTTACTTTGTATGTTTCGATAGGGCCATAGAGCCGCTTGTCGATTACCTCGCCGGCGCGAAGGATTATCTGGACGTCATTTGCGACCAATCTGAAGAGGGAATGGCTATCGTGAACGGAACGCACGAGTATTGCGTCCGGGCCAACTGGAAGCTGCTGACGGAGAACAGCATCGACGGCTACCACGCGGCCACCACGCACGCTTCGTACTTCGACATTCTGATGCAGAGCAATGGCGGTGCGACTTTCAACAGCGGCCGGGGCCTCGGTCACGACCTTGGCAATGGCCACGCGGTGATCGAAGGACAGGCTCCGTGGGGACGGCCCGTGGCCGATTGGATTCCCGCCTGGGGCGAGGAGGGGAAAAAGGAGATCGATCGCATATACACGGGTCTGATTGAGCGTTTCGGCGAAGAGCGTGCCTTCAGAATTGCGAAGACGGGAAGAAATCTCTTCATCTATCCGAATCTGATCATCAACGACATCATGGCGGTGGTCGTTCGCACCTACTATCCCTCAGCACCGGACTACATGACCGTCACGTCATGGGCTCTCGCCCCGGTCCAGGAAACCGATTGGTCGCGCAAGTACCGCCTGAACAACTTCCTCGAATTTCTCGGACCCGGGGATTCGCGACCCCGGATGATGCCGAAGCACTCGAGCACTGCCAGCGCGGCTTCAGTAATTTCAGGGACGTTCCGTGGAGCGACATCTCGAAAGGCATGAATAAGGAGCATCCTTCGAGTTCTGACGAATTGCAGATGCGCGCGTTCTGGACTCAGTGGGACAAGCAAATGTTTCCAGCGCCGGCTTCCAGCAAGTCCTTCAAGGCAGCATAAGGACACCCAGCGATGGCAAAAGTAACGACGACACGAGCCGAGGTGGAAGATTTCCTGTTCGAAGAGGCGGACTTGCTGGACAAGTGGCGGCTTCCCGAATGGCTAACGCTTTTCACGGAGGATGCCGTGTATCACGTGCCGACTATGGATATTTCAGCCGATGCCTCACCGGATGAAAGTCTGTTTTACATCGCCGACGACCGCTTTCGCCTCGGCGAACGTGTCAAGCGGCTCATGAAGCGCACCGCCCACGTTGAGTTTCCACATTCAAAAACCCGGCACATGGTTAGCAATGTTCGCATCAGGCCGCGGGACGATGAGGATATCGACGTGATGGCAGTATTCGCAACCTATCGCACAAAGGACGGTGTGACCGACACTTACGTCGGAACGAGCGAGTACCGCATTACGCAATCGCACGGCGCTTTTAAAATACGCAGCAAACGGTGTGTGCTCGACAGCGATGCGCTGCGGCCGTCCGGTCGGATCAGTATTATCCTTTAGCTGAAAGCTTGGGCAAGAAATGGGTGAACTTAGGTAATGTCAGCAATCCTCGAAGGGCGCATCGCGGTTGTCACGGGCGCGGCACAAGGGATCGGGTTTGCGATCGCGGAGCGGTTCAAGTCGGAGGGAGCGTCGTTGCTCTTGGCCGACCTGGACGGTGAGCGGCTCGAAAGTGCAGCCGACCGCCTCGCGACGGCAGATCTGGGTCGTCCTTTGGTTTGCATTGGAGATCTGGCGAACGAGGACGTTGCGCGGGCCATGATTGAAGCCGTCATCGAAAGGCACGGAAAGATTGACATCTTGGTCAACAATGCCGGCGGGGGCATTATCCAACCGTTCGCCGATCATACTCCGGCGTCGCTGCGTACCACCGTCGACCGCAATCTCTGGACCACCGTGTGGGCAATCTACTACGCACTGCCCGAAATGCGGCGTAGCAGGTACGGGCGTGTGGTCAGTGTGGGCGCCGACTCTGTCCGTAACGGCCTTTGGAACCACGCCGGTTACAATGCTGCCAAGGGTGGGGTCCATGGAATAACAACCGGCTTGGCGCGCGAGTTCGCTGGAGAAGGCATCACATTCAACGTGGTTGCTCCCTGTATTGTCAACACGGAAGCCGTTCGGGCAGCTATGGTGAAATCTCCCCAAGCAGTCCAGAAATACGTCGATATCGTGCCGATGGCTCGGCCAGCTGAACTGGCGGAAGTGGCGTCCATGGTGACCTATCTGGCTTCGGCTGAGGCTTCGTTTGTTACCGGTCAAGTCATCAGCGTCAACGGCGGGAGCACCATGCTGTGATCCAGACGGAAAACCGTAACTTGGCCGCGATTTGCAACGCATCGGAAGTGATCGATGGCGAGATCAAGGGAGCTGAACTACCGAACGGGGAACGGATCGCGCTCTATAGATATCGAGAAAAGATCTACGCGACTTCCGATATCTGCACCCATGGGGAGGCCTCTCTCTCGGAGGAGGGATTGCTGACGGGCAACATCGTCGAATGCACCTGGCATTTCGGTACGTTCGACGTCACGACGGGCAGGGCGGAGACATCGCCTTGCACCGTTCCTCTCAAGACCTATCCAGTCCAAATTATCGATGGAATGATCTATGTCGAATTCTAAGGGAGTTTCGAGGAAAACAAGCAAGCTGGCAAAGGTGGTGCTCCCGCCTCCGGTCAAGCGGCGAACGCAGTCCGAGCGCCGGGAGGCAACCCGCAAGCTGATCCTCGATGCGACGGTGGATGTGATGGTGAGCCTCGGCATCGCCGGAATGCGAATGGAGGACGTTGAACGCAAAGCCGGCGTCTCTCGCGGCGCCCTATTGCATCATTTTTCGACCAAACAGGATCTGGTTCTCGCCGCGTTCGAGTACGTCAACGAGCGGTCGCTGGAAAGTAGCCAGCAACGTACGCAGTTTGCCATGCGCGCGGGCAGCGTTGCCGAGATCATCGATGTGGTCTTGGCCGACGCATCCGAATTCTTTTTCGGCCAAGGGTTTTTCGTCGAGTTTTCACTGGCCTTCCAGCAGGGCAATCCCGAGCTTCGCGGCGCGGCAGCCCGACTTTCCCGTTCCGCGCGGTTCGCGGTCGAAGCGAGCTGGCGCAAAGCACTCGAAAGTCGTGGTTTGCCGGCAGATGTCGCTCGCGATGTTCTCAATCTTACCTTGAACACCGTGCGCGGTTTCTTCGTTCGCCGATTCCTCGAGGACAATCCGTCAGAGCGCGCTCGTTTGATGCAGGTATGGCAGGACATGGTCCGATGTTATTTGGTCGATCGGTTGAGCGGTTGGGCGGACGCACTTGAACCCGCCGTACCGGCCGGAATGACTGAGCGAACCGGAACTTCTGGCAAAAGGAGCAGATCGGCGGGCGCACGGAAGGGAAAATACCAATCCGCAAAACCAGCAAAGAAGACCACGTAATGGGAATACCCCTGATACAGGTCTGCTATGTCCGGCTCGGAACGCAGGATGTAGAGCAGGGCGCTCGCTTTGCGGCCGACATCCTTGGCCTGGAGCGCGTCCCGACGGACGATGGTGAGGCGCCGTTTAGATCGGACGATCTCTTGCATCGCCTCTGTCTGACAAAGGGCCTTCCTGGCGAGCAGAGCGTGGGGCTCGAACTACCGGACGAATCTTGCGTCGCTTCGGCGAAGGCTGCTTTGGAGGAGCGCGGATTTGCAGTCCGGGAAGCGACCGCCGACGAATGCAAACGGCGGTTCGTTCGACAGGCATTGTTCACGGCGGACGGATCCGGCAACGCGATCGAACTTGTTATCAGACCGGCCTGTTCCGGACGTCGGTATTTTCCGTCGCGTGACGCAGGAATAACCGGACTTCAGGGAGTTGGTCTGCGCAGCACCGACATAACCCGGGACTTGGAGTTTTGGACCTGTGTCTTTGATGCCGCGATCAGCGATCGCGTCGGGGATGTGACTTACCTGCGGATTGATTCACGACATCACCGCGTCGCCCTCTATCCCTCCGAGCGTAGGGGCATTCTTTACATTTCGCTCGACGTCGAGAGTCTCGATAGCGTGATGCAAAGCAATTATTTCCTGCGCGACCGACAGATCAAGATCGTTCACGGTCCAGGAAAGGAGACCGCATCCGGTCAGGTGTTCGTGCGGTTTCAAGGTCCCGAAGGAAACCTGTTTTCCTTTGTCCATGGAATGCGGGACATCGACGCGAAATGGCGTCCCCGGCAGTTTTCGCCGCAGCGCGAGTCGGTCTGTGCTTGGGGAAGTGAACCGGCGGAAGTGCCGGAATTAGACCTAGGTCGCCATACCGATACCGCGCATAAACAAGCAGGAAGGCCGACATGATTGAGCTCAAGGAAATCAGCTACGTTCGGCTGGGAACGCCGGATCTCGAGATGGCGGAGACGTTCGCAACGCGTTGTCTGGGCCTGGAAGTCGGAGACCGCAGCGCAAAGGGGCTCTATCTTCGCTCCGACGACAGAACTCATACGCTATATTACTCAGAAGGCGATCCCGAAAAACAGACGATAGGGTTCGAAGTGGACGGCGAAACGCAGCTTCAGGACGCTGCCGCCACGCTGGAGGCCCTTGGACATCCCGTTCACGCTGGCACGCCCGACGAATGCGCCTCGCGAATGGTCAAAGCATTTATCGGATTCAAGGACCCCACCGGCAACTGCATTGAATTGGTCGTGCGTCCTGCGCGAAGCGGGCGGCGCTATTTCCCCACGCGACATAGGAATTACCGGCTTTAGTCACGTGGGGCTTTTACGACCGATCCCGTTCGAGACGAGCGGTTCTGGACACAAGTCTGCAATGCCCGCGTAAGCGACCGCATCGGCGACATTGCCTTGATGCGGATCACGGCCATTCATCACACCTTGGCGATGGCACCCGGCAGCAAGGCGGGCATACAGCACGTCAATCATCAGGTCGCCACCAATGACGACGTGCTGCGGTCCTATTATTTTCTGCGGGAGAGAAATGTACCGATCGTTTTCGGCCCCGGCCGCCACCCGACCTCCGGTGCTCGGTTTCTGTACTTCAAGGGACCGGACGGCATGACATTCGAGTACTCGGTCGGCGTCGACGAGATTGAAGACGAAGCAGGCCATAGGCCTCGCAGCTTCGGATTTGAACCCAGCAGTATCTGCATGTGGGGTGCAAAGCGGGTTGCTTGAAGCGCGTAGGCTTCTCGGGCATGGCGGGCGGAATCCGGTGGCGTGCGGACAAAGGTCGAGATTTGAGAGAGACGGTCTGGCTATCGCCGGTCCGAGTATTTGTTGGACAAAGATGCTCTGGTCGTCGGCAGAGCCGACGGCGGCAAAATTGATGCTTAGAGATCGGACGGAGGAAAAATGACACATAACCTGAGTCGCCGGGCGGTGGTCGGTTTCGGAGCCGCCGCGCTAGCAATGTTTCCAGTGAGACGTGCGGCTGCCAGGGACAACGTTCCAGGCATCACCGACAACTCGATCAAGTTGGGAACGACTGCGCCCTATAGCGGCCCGGCCTCGGCATATGGGCTCTACGGCGAGGCTCAGTCGGCCTACTTTCAGATGATCAATGACGCTGGCGGGATCAACGGCCGCAAGATCAATCTGATCTCACTGGACAATGCGTTCAGTCCGCCCAAGGCCGTTGAGCAGACCCGCAAGCTGGTCGAGTCCGAAGAGGTCTTCGCAATTGCCGGATTCCTCGGCACTCCGACCAATGCCGCGGTCTCCAAATATCTCAACTCAAAGGGCGTTCCGAGCCTCTATTTGACCTCCGGAGCTGAGCGCTTCAACGACCCAAAGAATTTTCCCTGGATCGTTCCGTTTTACCCGACGTATGTCGCGCAAGGGGCTGTGTTCGGGAAGTACCTCTTGCGCACCAATCCAAGTGCCAAGATCGCGGTACAGTACATCAATGACGACCTGGGTAAGGATTTCCTTCGCGGACTAAAGCAGGGCCTAGGCGATCGTGCAGCCGCCATGATCGTGAAGGAACTGAGCCATGAGATCACCGAACCAACGATCGAAAACCAGATCGTCGAACTTAAAACGACGGGCGCGGACACCTTCGTTCAGCTCAGCGCATCGAAGTTCGCCGCACAGGCCATCCGCAAGGTAGCGAGTCTCGGATGGCGGCCGACGTTCATCATCAATTCGAACTCGAGCTCGGTAGGTGCAACGTTGGCTCCCGCAGGACTCGAAAACGCAAAGGGCTTGATCACGGCCCGCTGGGAAAAAAGCGCAGCCGATCCCGATGCGCAGGAGGACGCCGATATCAAGGCCTACAAGGAATTTGCTCGCAAGTACATGCCAAGGCTCAATATTGAAGATTCAACCCCGGTGCCAGGCTACAACAATGCCGCCGCTATCTGCCACGTTTTGAAGAAGTGCGGCAACGATCTGACTCGCGAGAACCTCCTTGCCCAGGCGACAAATCTGAAGGACTTCAGGCCACCGCTGATCTTGGACGGCGTCAGAGTTTATAATTCGCCTGCGGATTACAGTGCATTTCACAACATGCAACTCGCGCAGTTCGACGGGGAGCGCTGGAAGGGGATCGGGGAAATGATCTCGATCGATAGCACCGGGTAGCCTGGATCCGGAGCATACAAGCCGTAAGAGAATGGCAGGCGCCAACCCATTAAGAACTTGGTCACTGTTTGAGCTTGTATGCGTCCCGACCTTGAAAGTTACATAGATGCCAAGCAGCTCCACTGAAGCGAGTTGTGATTACCAGGTCGTCGTGGCGGGAGCCGGCCCGGTCGGCCTTACCTTGGCGATCGACCTAGGAAAGCGCGGCGTGAGATGTCTTATCATCGAACGCGAGCCGACCACTGGTCCATGGCCAAAGATGGACCGATCGAATGCACGAACGATGGAAATTTATCGCCGTCTCGGGATCGCGGATCGTGTCCGAGCTCTCGGCTATCCGCCCGAGGCTCCGATGGATGTGTTCATCGTTACGCGATTGTGCGATCCGCCTCTCGCTAGGTTTGAGTATCCCTCTGTAGCCGAATGTCGCGCAAGAGCGGCCGTCACCACCG
The DNA here is from genome assembly GCA_044772375.2 of Bradyrhizobium sp. RDT10. GTDB lineage: Bacteria > Pseudomonadota > Alphaproteobacteria > Rhizobiales > Xanthobacteraceae > Bradyrhizobium. Next base: position 3,750,942 of record CP187939.1, on the reverse strand, counting down.
ACGCATCACAGCCGCTTGAGTCCTACCAACTTGTCTCCCAGAACAAGCTTGAACCCTTGCTGAAGGAGGTGGCGGAAGCGACACCGAACGTGACTGTCCGCTATGGCTGCGAACTCGTCGGTTTCGAGCAGGACGACGACGGCGTAACGGTCGAAGCCAGGCTGCTTGATGGTCGCACGGAAAGGATTCGCGCACGCTACCTGGCCGGTTGCGATGGCGGCGCCAGCGTCGTGCGCAAGACGCTCAGGATCAAACTGGAAGGGCAGGGCGGCATTCGCAGCATGCGCCAGATCTGCTTCCGCTCGGATGAACTATACGACCGGATTCCGATGGGCAAGGGAAGGCACTATTACGTCGCGGATATGCAAGGGGCCGTGTTTATCGCGCAAGGCGATCGCAAGGAATTTACCCTCAATGTAAATTTACCCGAAGACGCCGATTTCGCCCAGGCGATCCGCGATCGGGTGGGCTTTCCTTTTGAGTTTGAACTACTGAACACTAGTGTCTGGAAGTTGCACCTGCTTGTCGCTGAACGCTATGGAAGCGGCCGTGTATTCATGGCTGGCGACGCGGCTCACCTGGTGATTCCGACCGGCGGGCTAGGAATGAATTCAGGTATTGGCGATGCCATCGACCTGTCCTGGAAGCTTGCAGCGACGATCGGCGGTTGGGGCGGTCCCGGTCTGCTGCAAGGCTATGAAGCGGAGCGTCGGCCGGTTGCCCTGCGCAACCGGGAAGCATCAGGATGGGCGGCCGCGGGAATGGGGCTCTGGCGGGCGGCGGTGCGCGGTGAGATCCGAGACGACAGCCCCGAGGGCGAGGTTCTCCGCGCCGAGGTCGCGCGTCTGGCGCGCCTGCACCACTGCCGCGTACACGATATGATCGGCGTCGAGCTTGGCTATACCTATGCCGGCTCGGCGCTTATCGCTAACGAACCAAACAATCCGCCCGAATGGGACATGGTTGTCTATCAGCCCCACACGCGTCCGGGCGGTCGGATACCGCATGTCTGGTTGAAGGACGGCCGCGCTATGCAAGATGTGCTGGGGATGGATTTCACGCTGCTGGACCTCCGAGGCGATTGCGACACATTGGCATTCGAGTCGTTCTTCGCCGGGCTTGGCGCCCCCTTCATATCGTGCGTTTGGATGAACCGCATGTCCGCGCGGTTTATGATTGTTCCCTGCTCCTGCTCCGACCAGATCTGCACATCGCGTGGCGCGGCCATACGCCGCCAGTCGATGCGAAGGCCGTGGCCGAGCGTTCTCTCGGCATTTTCCCGAGGAGACCGTTACTGCGGTGCAAGGCTCTGCTCACCCCAATCTACTAGAACGCATGGAGGTATGCTCGTGACCGCATTGGAAGGCCCCATCCGCAGAATGTACTCTTGGGCGATGCGCCCGGAACCGCCTCGTACGAGGCCGATACGCGTCAAGTAACCAACATGCCGCTAGAGCAACCTGACTACGACGCGTACAATCATGACCCGGCGCTCGTGGATTTGGTTCGTCGGGAAGGAACGGGCTGGGCAAACGATTCCTGACAGCCGTCGGTCGTCTGATCGGCAGTGCAGCGCTGTGCGAGCTCGCGCGCGAGGCAAACGAGAACAAGCCGATCCTGCGAACTCACGACCGCTTCGGACGACGCATCGATCGGGTCGAATATCACGCCTCGTATCACGAACTGATGCGGCTGGCCTACGCCTCCAAGGTTCATTCGCTTTCATGGACAGACAATCGACCAGGCGCGCAGGTCGCCCGCGCCGCCATGTCTTACCTGTGGAATCAGGGAGAAAACGGCATCGGTTGTCCCAACGTCATGTCTTACGCGGTCATTCCCCTTCTGCGCGCGTATCCCGAGGTGGGCAGAACGTGGGAGGCGGGAATGTTGTCGGATCACTATGACCCAAGGCATGTCCCGGCATCTCAGAAAGCCGGACTAACCATGGCAATGTCGATGACGGAAAAGCAGGGTGGGTCCGACCTGCGCGCCAACATGACCACCGCGGAAGCGACGGGAAATCCGCACGAGTACGTCCTGAACGGCCATAAATTCTTCTGCTCGGCCCCGATGGGCGACATCGTGCTGTTGACGGCGCAGACGAAAAAGGGAGTGTCGCTTTTCATCGCGCCGCGTCTGCTGCCTGATGGTAGGCACAACGGCATCTTCCTGCAGCGATTGAAAGAAAAGCTCGGCAATCATTCGAATGCGTCCTCAGAAATTGAGTTGCGCGGGACTATTGCAACCATGATCGGCGAGGAGGGCACGGTATCCGTGAGTTTGTGAAACATATGACTCACTACATCCGAATGGACTTCAGCCTCGCTTCGGCAGGTATCATGCGTAAGGCCTTGACACTGGCCTACCATCACGTCTCTCACCGCCGAGCGTTCGGCAAGCGGATCAGTGACCAGCCGCAGATGATCAATGCGCTCGCGGATCTTGCTATCGAGAGCGAGGCCGCTCTTTTGCTTGCGATGCGCATGGTCAGTGCCGCGGATGCCCAAGGCCACAGCACGCATGACGCGAACATGCTTCGCGTCGGCGTTCCGATCTCCAAGTTTTGGAACTGCAAGCGTGTCAATCACGTGGTGCTCGAAGCGCTGGAATGCCATGGCGGGATGGGATCTGTCGAAGAACAGGCAATCGCGCGGCTCTTACGGGAGGCCCCGTTGAATTCCATTTGGGAAGGTACTTCGGCAATGATGGGTCTTGATTTCAACCGGGCGCTGCGCCGAGAGCCGGGTACCAAGGAAGCTCTTCTGACGGAGATGCGTTCGTCCAAGGGGACGGACAGTCGGTTGGACAACTATATTTCCACATTGGAGACCGAGCTCAACAACGCTGATAATGACTTGGAACCACATGCGCGTCGTCTGATGGCGAAGAGTGCCATGGCGCTTCAGGCAAGCCTCCTTGTTCGTCACAGCACGCAGGAAGTAGCCGAGCTGTTCATAGCATCGCGAATGGGCGGAGAGGGGCCCATGAATTCGGGACGCTGCCGGTGGCTGGGAAGGCCTTGTCTCGCATTGTGGAGCGCTCATTGCCTCTCCAGTGATGTTTTTGGAATCAGGCGTCAGGTTCAGCACGTTGCAAGTGCCGCATCCTAGGCAGAGCCCGCCATGTGGAAGCGTTGCAGTTGCAACAGGTCCGCTCGTATAGGCATGACGGCCCGGCCGGAATAGGTGCACGGGTCACCGTTTCGAGGGCCGCCTGACCGACCCACTCTTCGCAAAGGGGACCGCCCGTTGCAGGACAGAAAACAGGAGATCGCCTTGAGCAATGCATTCGATCCGGCAAATCACAGACGCTACGAAACGCGTTGGTTCGACGATTTCAAAGTTGGTGAGAAGTTTGCGCTTCCCAGCCGGACCATGACGGACGCCCTTTTCCTCGCGTTCCAGGCAGCAAGCGGGGACAATCATCCTGTTCACTACGACCTGGAGTACTGCCGCCGTCGCGGGATGCCCCACATGCTTGCGCATGGCTTTCAGGTACTCATTCAGACAGCCGCCGGTGCCGGGGAGTTTCCGTTCATGGTAGAGGACAGTCTTGTCGGATTCTAGAACAGTGGTCCCGTTTCGCAGCCCCGGTATATGTCGGCGATACCCTCTATCCGAGCATCGAGATCGTCGAGCTGCTTCCCAATCGAACGACGGGCGTCGTGGCGATGAAGAGCACAGTGCATAATCAAAAGGCGACGCTCGTCATGGAGGGTACGCAGAGATACTTGTTGCGTAAGCGGGTGTAGGACGTACGTGCGCAAGACAGGACGTGGCTACGCGAACAATTTGGCCGACTGGCCGTAGAGGCGAGAAGGTACACGACATCGTTGACCCGCTGATCACCGATGTAGGACACCTCGAGGTATAGGTAAGGCCGGGAAGGGTCCGCTACCGGTAATTCATCTGCAGCAGCTCGGCGCAACAGTCTTACAGGCACTAGCCAATCGCACCGGCGTCGATACCCCCGACGTCGATGACTATTTGGGACACCAGCACGGCTCGTAAAGCGGCGATCTCGGGCGGATGTCCACACTGGACACTGGCTAGGACATCCGGCCAGGTGCCGTTACTCTGGATCGCTTCTGCGGTTCCGGCGTCACCAGCGTCAACATCCCGCGAGCGCGACCATATCGGGCTCCGAAGATCTCGTCATCTCCGGAGGGACCGAGATGATGTCCATGGAAGGCCGTCGCGGCGAGGGGCCATTCATGATGGACAACGGCAATCTTCGCCTGCGCGCCAAGCATCCGCAGTCACATCAAGGCGTTTGCGCCGATGTGGTCGCCGATTGAAGGCATCACGGCAGGACGTCGACGCATTCGGGCTTGAGAGTCAGAAGCGGACCGCCGTCGCCATCAAGGGCGGCAATTTCGATAGGAACCTCGCGCCGGTGTAGACGAGGGCCTCGCGCTCGACCGCGAGGAATGTCCGCGGCCGGCGCTAGATCAGAAGGGCACGACCTACGGCAACCTCATTCTGCAGCAAAACCCGGTCTCGATATCGATTTTGTGCATCGCTACAGGCACATCGTCGGGCGTGGTCGATGGATCGGCGGCGATCCTACTGGCGTCAGTGGGTTACGCCAAGGCGCTTGGCCTCAAGCCTCGCGCCCGCGTGATTGATGGCTAAGATTGGAGACTCGCCCACACTGATGCTGAATGCGCTGATACCGGCGCGCAAGGTGCTGGCGAAGGCCGGCCTCTCGACGATATCGACATAGGTCAACGAGGCCTTTGCGGTTGTCGCCGAAAGATTCATACGGGATCTCAAGGTCGAACGCCACAAGCTCAGCGATGGCTCAATCGCCCGCGGTCGCCCCATCGGCGCGACTGGCTCGATCTTCATCGGCACCATACCGGATCAACTGGAGCGGCGCGATCTCTAGCGTGGACTGGTGACGATGTTACGGCCGGCGGCATGGCGCCCGCGAATATTATCGAACGTGTTTGAGTGCCGGGGATAGTTCCTACGAGCGAATAACCCTGTCAGCCCACTTCAGCCAGGAGGGCGCTTAGGCGATGAGTACGGCGGTTGGTCGGCGCCAGGAAGCGCGTATGTGCACGTCGAGACGCAAACGACTTGGTCTGGTTCGGTTTCTGGAAAAACTTTACAGGTGCCCACGGCCGCGAGATCGTCGATGCTCAGGATGCGACACTCGGCGATCAGATCGGCGGCAGGTGGCCGCCGAAGGAAGTTGACCGATAACTGGGTCGTCAAGGCGCCCGTGCACTCGGGTTGGACGGAAAGGATTGCCGCATACATCGCGAGGTCGATCATTGCCATGATCGAAGGGCCGCTGTGGCTGCCGCCCGGTCTCAGCAATCGCGGGCTGTATGAGAGCCCCAATCTAGCAAGACCGGGTTCGATCGATCCAGCACGGATGCCAAAGAATTCCGCGGCAGGTATGGTCTCGAGCATCAGTACGTTGAACTTGGCCACTGAGATCGGTATGCGTTCAGGCGAAAGGGGCATTTCAACTTCCCTTCAGGCCGTTTCCAGTTCGCTGACACCCAGTTCCTCGCACATTTTCGCGCGCATCTGGAATTTCTGGAACTTGCCCGTGACCGTCAGCGGGAATTCATCCACGAATTTCACGTAATGGGGCACCTTGAAGTGCGCCAGCCGGCCCCTGCAAAACTCACGGATTTCTTCCGCTTCTAGCTTGGCATCGGCGCGAGTTCGGATCCAAACGCAGAGCTGCTCGCCGAATTTCCTATCCGGTACGCCGAAGGCCTGGGCTGCTTCAATCTCTGGATGCGAATACAGTACGTCCTCTATCTCGCGCGGATAGATGTTCTCGCCTCCGCGAATGACCATATCCTTGATCCTGCCGACAATGTTGCAGTAGCCATCATTGTCCATGGTGGCAAGATCGCCGGTGCGAAGCCAACCCGCGGCGTCAATTGTTTCGGCGGTCTTCTCCTCGTCGGCCCAATAGCGCTGCATAACAGAGTACCCGCGCACGAGGAGCTCGCCGGTAGCGCCGCGTGCTGCCGTTGCGCCTTCTCTGTCCACGATCTTGATTTCAACATGCGGATGGACGCGGCCCACGGTGCCGACGCGCCGCTCGATCGTGTCGTCAGGACGTCCTTGGCAACTTAGCGGGCTCGTTTCGGTCATGCCGTAGCCGATGGTGATTTCGTTCAGATGCATGCGATCGAGGACGCGGCGCATGACCTCGGTCGGGCAAGGGCTTCCGGCCATGATGCCGGTCCGAAGGCTTCGAAGGTCGAAGCGGTCGAACTCGGGATGCTCGAGTTCGGAAATGAACATCGTCGGCACACCGTACAGTACAGTGCACCGCTCCTTTTCGACGGTCTGAAGAACGATTAATGGGTCGAATGCCTCGCCGGGATAAACGAGAGCGGTGCCGTATAGGATGGCCATGAGGTTGCCGAGCACCATTCCGAAACAATGATAGAGCGGAACGGGGAGGCAAATCCGGTCGTCGCAAGTCAGATCGATGATCTTGCCGCTGAAATACGCGTTATTCAGAATGTTATGATGGCTGAGTGTGGCTCCCTTCGGCGCTCCAGTTGTGCCGCTTGTGAACTGAATGTTGATCGCGTCGTCGAAGCTAAGCTTCGACGCTTTCTCTGTAAGTTCCCGCTTCTCGCGCGAACGGCCGATTTCTAGTATTCGCTCGAATGCAAAAAGCCCGGGCCCGGATCCACCGATTTGAATGACGGCCTTCAAGTCCGGAAGACGCTGGGCCTCCAGCTGTCCGGCCGCTGACCATTCCAGTTCCGGAGCCAGTTCCTTGAGCATGCGAACATAGTCGCTGCTCTTATGTGCCGTCGCAAGTACAAGAGCCTTGCAGCCTACCTTATTGAGGGCGTACTCGACCTCGCTGGTTCGGTAGGCGGGATTGATCGTAACCAGGATGAGACCGGCCTTAGCGGTAGCGAATTGGGTGATAGCCCATGCGGAATTGTTCGGCGACCAGACTCCGACGCGGTCGCCTGGTCTTAAGCCTAGCGCCAGCAAGCCAAGGGCGAAGGCGTCCACTTTTTCTGCAAGCTCCCGGTACGTCCAGCGAACGTTCTGATACGGCACGACGAGTGCTTCGCGGTCCAGCCACTGTGCTACGGCCCGATCGAACCGCGTTCCGATCGTTTCGCCTATCAGCGGATCATCGCTGACGCCGTGCGAGTAACTTGTCGTTTGCAGAAGCATGGCTTTCGTTCTCTTCATTGAAAAATCGTAAGGCGCTACGCCGCAAACAGTGCAGGGCCTTTAGCGACGCCTTCCTCTCCTTGAAAGTCGGTAGATCAGATTGGCCGTATGGTGATCGACCACGCTTGCTAGGTCGGTGCCGATCACCTTCAGCCGTCCTGTATGAGAGGCCACGAGCGAGCCGATCATCTCGTCGAACAGGCCGGCTACTTCCACATTCAGCGCGGCATCTTCGACCCCCGCATGCGACAATTCGGAGCGGTAGATGTTCAGAACTCGGCGGAGCTTGTCATTCAGCTCCTTGTTCAGGGAAGGCGTGAGGCCCCGCGGCCGCGTTCCGTTCAAGAGGTATAAGCTGAGATCGAGGTCCCTTGGGTTCTGATCGTAGAAGCGCACGAGCGCCCGGAAGGCCGCCGAGAGTCTCGCTAGCGGCCCTCCTTCGACGGCGAGAGATTCCTGCACCTCCTGGAATAGGCGGTCTAGGAATCCCGAAGGATATCGGCGTAGAGCTCTTCCTTGCTCCCGTAATGGAAGTAGATGGCGCCGGTGGTGTAGCCGGCGAGCTTGGCGATCTCGCGCACTGACGTGCCGTCAAGTCCGGAAACCGCGAAAAGCTTTTTGGCCGCGGACCGGATCAGCTCTCGCTTGACCCCATCGACGGTCAGCTTGCGGTGCTTCCGCTGTGCGTCATCCATTGTGTGACCTCGTAAGCAGCCACCTGGTGTGTAGCTCTTGCCAACATAACATTGTTATGTGACAATATCGGCGCAATGTTGAATGTCAAACACTTTGAGAGGTGGACTTATGGCCGTGTTGGAGATCGAAAAGCGCAATCGGATCGCTTACCTGCGGATGAATCGTCCGGAAGCGAAAAATGCCATCAATCTCGAACTCCACGAGGCGCTTTGCGCTGCGTGGGATGATTTAGAAAAGGACGATTCGATCGACGTCGCAATCATCACCGGAACCGGCGACGCCTTCTGCGGCGGCATGGACTTAAAGACCCACGTAACACAGTACGTAAATGCCTCGCCCGGGAAGATTGCAGATTGGGTCAAGCTGGGGCTGGGCGGCACAACGCGCGGTAAGCATCGCTTTCCGAAGCCCGTGATCGCTGCCGTCAATGGTTGGGCGCTCGCGGGCGGATTCGAAACCGCGCTCGCGGCGGATATCCGTATCGCCTCTGAACGTGCTCAATTCGGTTCTTTCGAGGCTCGGCGTGGCTTCCACCACGGGGACGGCGGTATTGCCCGTTTGGTCAACTTCTGCGGCGTCGGCATAGCTATGGAAATGCTGCTAACCGCCGAGCCGATCAACGCCCAGAGGGCGCTTCAGATCAACCTGGTTTCAAAGGTGGTCCCCCACGAGAAACTGATGGAAACCGCAGAAAATGTTGCAAAGACCATCATCCGAAACGACCAAGCTTCCGTGCGCTCCGCCAAGCAGGTCGTCCTTGACATGATTGGCCGCCCCTTGGACGATCAGTTGTACAAAGAGGCGTACGCATCCTACACCCTCATGGCGAGCAACCCGACGGTGCCCGACCTGCTCAGGAAATTCTACGAGAAGACCGACAAAGGGCGGCACGGATTGAACGCAACGAAACTTTAAACAAGCAGTGTCGTCCCTCGGGGGCGACACTTTCACGTTACGCAAAGATCGTGAGGACTTAACTTTAGAACGAGAACATGCTCGACCGCTCAACGACGAACCCTTCTATCCCGCGGAACATGCATCAAATGTAGTGCGGCGGTATGTTCAGCTTTCCGAGCAGTACGGTAATCGCCGTCGCGCGACGCTGAAAGGTCGAATTACCCAAGAGATTGTTCGGCAGTCGATGAGCTTGAACCAGCCTGAACCAACAGTTGAGGTCGGCTAGCGATGCATTGAGCCTCGCCAGCGACCGAGCATGCTGGTGAAATCGTATGGCGTTGGCAGATACTCCAAACTTCGAGCCGGAATGTGGCGCGTCGTCGGCGCGAGGGAAACATTCGGGTTGGCTTGGTAGCCACTTTTTTGGCGAGTTTGACTAACCCGAGCCCAGAACGGGGCCTTCGCATGAAATCCAGATAGCCGATGAATTCCTCAAAGTCACGCGCTACTCCTCGAACGGCCGCGATGTTTTCAGCCGAGCGTGTGTTCCTGAAAGTCGCGAGCAGATCTCGCACCCCGCACAAAGGATGCGTACAGTATGAAGCCATAGTAGAGAACGACGTCAGCCCCGGCGTTCTCCTCGTCCCGACATGTCCGTCCGGGAGAATCCGTAATCACCACCTTCCCTTGGATGCGGCTCTAATTTGCGACAGCAACGCGGTGTCAACGCCGGCGGGCATCACCAAGTCGGCGCCAGCTTGTGCGAAGGCATTAAGTCGGCGAACACCTTCCTCGACATCGTTGGCAAGATGAAACACATCAGTGCGCGCTATAATGAGAAAATTTGGATCCATCCGACCTTCGATTGCAGCCTTTAACTTGGCAAGCGCCTTCTCAAGGGGCGCAATCACGGGCGGCAAAGACGTATGTTTGCCAAATTCGTGATCCTCGATGTGAATCCCGGAGATGCCTGCTTTTTCGAACGAACGGACCGTCCTCCAGACCTTCGGAGCATCGTTCGGCGTTGCCGGGCGCGGGAGCCGTGGACTTGAAGGATGTGCGGCGCACGCTCCAGGCGAAGAAACCTGCCAAACTGCTAGACGTTCGATTGCGTCGAAGCACCCGGATGTCTCACTCCCAAGGGGTGAACTAGTTTCCACATGGATGAGTGTCATGGTACAAAGGCAATCTCGCCGAGCGCCTCGTACGTTGATCACACCTCCTCGACATCTTGGGCCATGCCGTGGCCCTGCAGCGCAGCACCATAAGCTATAGTCCAAAACTTGCGTGCAGAACCCATCCCGGATGGGCGACATTGCGTTCGCGCATCGCCATGGAAGTGGTCCCGCTTACGAGGTCGCATTGACAGTCGGCATCGTGCCCGCGAGAATGACCCGGTCCAAATTTTGGCCGCCTTGGTGGCCTCGACCGCTTACTGCGTGCAAAAGCACTCGCCATCCGAAAGGTGGGCGTTGTCGCGTCGCCCATCCGGTGAACAGGATGCGCGATCTCCTTGGTGCCGCAAAAGAGGTCCGTCGTCGACACAGTAGAAGCTTGCCATGCCTACAAATCGCTTCATAGCGAGCATGCGAACGGGCATGACGGGCATGCGTTGTTGATTCCGGCGAGGCTGAAACGATCGATTGCTTCTAGGCCTGTAGGGCGAGTTGCGGCTCGTGGACGGTAGAAGACGTGACCTGCCGCAGTTGCGTTGGCCGGGCGCCCTCCGTCAAAAGAAGCTCCACTGGCTCAGCGTGACAGACCCTGGTCAAAAACCCATCCGGACTCGGCCGCCTTCAGGTTCATTCGCAAACATCCAGCGCACTCCCACCGGCCCAAACAGGAGTCGACGGCGAACAGGCTCGCCAAAATCGTACATATGTGCAAATTTTTAAGTTGCACAAACGTGCTAATTTGAGAATATACGCTGAGCCGGACTAGAGGTCTCCCCATGGAGGGAACTTGAACAACACGATCAAATCACTTTCTTCGGCGGCGGCAGCGCCGATCGGTGTACTTGCGGCCTTCGCCATACCAGCGTCCGCCCAAAAGGCCTACGACGCCGGCCCATGCGACATCATCCGGCCGGCGGGGCTTGAGAACGCGCAGGGTCTGATATCCGCTGTCTATTTGAAGGATCCGGCCGGTCAAAGGTGGGATACGATTAGGACGATCTCTTACCATCAGTTCGTGTCTGTGCTGAGCGGTGAACTCAAGCTTTGATCCAACCACGGCCGGAAGGCTCTCCCCATAGTAAAGAGAAAGCAATCAAATGCCTGATGACATTAATGTGGAACGACAGGATGGCTGGATCGAGGTCACAATTCAGCGCCCCGAGAAACTGAATGCGATCCGCGAGCAAACCGCGGTTGAAATCCTGGATGCGATGAACGAGGTCGAGAACGACCGCGGGCTGCGTGGGCTCATCCTCACTGGAAGCGAAAAAGCGTTCTGCACGGGCGTTGACACCAGCGAGCAGAAGAACGAGCCCGACGAGGCCTTCGAGTTGTGGCGGCGCCGCAAGCGCTCCCGCAAGGTCAACCAACTGTTTCGCGCGCTTCCCGAGTTCACGAAGCCAGTGATTGCGGCCGTCGAGGGCTATGCGCTCGGCGGCGGGTTCGAGGTGGCCTTGTTGTGCGATTTCATCGTAGCGGGCGAGAAGGCTCAGTTTGGACTTCCGGAGGCGAAGCTCGGTTTGATGCCCGGCGGAGCCGGTACGCAGACCTTGCCACGCATCATCGGAAAGCCTCTTGCGAAGGAATTGATCTGGAGCGGAAGGCGATTGAAGGCCGACGAGGCGCTTCAACTCCGCATCGTCAACCACGTCGTCGCCCAGGGCAAAGCCGTGGAGAAGGCACGCGAGATCATGACGGCGCTCGGCGAACAGGGGCCGCTCTCCGTCATGTTCACGAAATCGGCGATCGAGCGCGGATTCGAAGGATCGCTTTCCGAAGGTATGTCGGTCGAGGCTGACGCGTTTTTCGCGCTTAGCTTTTCGGAGGACAGGAACGAAGGCCTCGCGGCGTTCCGCGAAAAGCGGGCGCCGAAGTTCAAAGGCAACTAATCAGGGCATTCAAACATGGCAAAGCGTGACATTGCGATCGTCGGCTACGGCGAGACGAAGGTCGAACTCAAGGGCGGTCGCAGTTCGTACGATCTCGCTGGAGAGGTTCTCGAGCAGATCATCAACTCGACGGGAGTTTCGAAAAGCGAAATCGACGGCATCTGCGTATCGGAAACGATGAGCGAGACCTCGAATCCATTCTGGGCGGTATTTATGGCCGAAATGCTGGGTCTGGTGCCGACCTGGACGCAGATCAACGGCCTTGGCGGCGCGTCGACCATTGCGGGCATCGTTCGAGCGGCGTCGGCGATACGTGACGGCCTATGCAACACCGTTCTCGTGATCGCCTCGGACGCTCAATCCAGTTATCCGCCGACGGAGCAGGGGCTTATCGGTGGGAATTCCAGTATCCGACCGGCCTGCGCGGACCCGTCGGGGTATTCGGGCTCCTGAGCCAGCGTTACCGCATTCAATACGGCCTCAAGGACGAGGCGCTCGCGAGGCTTGCTGTCACGCAACGCAATCATGCGCTTCTGAATCCGAATGCCTGCTCGAAGCTCAAGTCTGCAATCACGGAAGAGGACTACCTCAAGTCCCGATACGTGTCTGAGCCATTGCGGATGCTGGACAGCGTCATGGTTTGCGACGGAGCAAACGGCGTACTGGTGACGTCGGCCGAGAATGCCAAGCGTCTCGGATTGAAGAAGGCCGTTTATCCAACAGGCTATGGCGAAATCGCGAACTTCAACGGCGACAAAACCAAATCGGATATTACCGAGACCGGCTTCTCCGTCGCGGGTCCCAAAGCATTGAAGCAGGCGGGCCTCGCACCAAAGGACGTCCAGCTGTTCTGTCCCTACGACGACTTCCTCATAGCGATCCTGATCCAGCTCGAGCAGATTGGCTTCTGCGGTCGCGGCGAGGGCTCCGATTTCATTCTCAACACCGACATGTCGTACAAGGGAAAACTACCCCTCAACACCAGCGGCGGCCAGATATCCGCCGGTCAGCCTGGATTGGCCGGGGGTGGACTCAATCTTGTGGAGGCGGTCCGGCAGCTGTTCGGCGAAGCAGGCGAGCGACAAATTCCGGACCTTAGGAATGCGATGACGACCGGAATCGGCGTCATCCCCTATGGACGTAACTGGGGCGTCTCGAACGTCCTGATTCTGGAGAAGTGAAATGAGTGAAGCGAAGAAAACACCGCCCCGCCCGCTTCCGCGCCCGGACGTCTACCTAAAGACACGCCCGTTCTGGGACGCCGCGAGGGAAGGCAAGCTCCTGCTGCAGTACTGCAACGACACCAAACAGTACCAATGGGTCCCGCGCCCCGTCAGCATTTACTCGGGCAAGCGAAATCTCGAATGGCGGCAAGCGTCCGGTAAGGGCACGCTTTACACCTGGACGAACACAGTTGTTCCGTGGCCGGGGCACGAAAACCGTGTTCCTTATATCTGCGCGCTCGTGGACCTTGAAGAGGGGTCCGGATTCTCGTCAATCTCGTGAACTGCGAGGCTTCGCAACTTCGTGACGGCATGCCGGTGAAGCTGAGCTGGGAGAAGCTCAGCGACGATTTCAGCGTGCCGGTATTCGAGCCGGCCTAACTTTCTTTCCGGATCGGCGACCTTTTTCCTCTTTCTCCGGAAGGGCGTCTGTCAGAGCAAGTGGTGCATAAATGCGGACGAAGCCCATGGAGATGAAGTCAAACATACAAAGCGCGATTTTGCGGGGGCGGACCCCGCGCACCTTCTTTCGGCGATGCCGGAGCGATTCAGCCGCGTCGTGGAGAAGTGGGCGAAGAAGGAGCCCTACAGACAGGCGTTAGAATTCGCAGGCCGCCGGATGACATATGGCGAGCTCTGGGCGGCGACGTCCGACGCAGTCGCGCTGCTCACTAGAAAGGGCGTGCGCGCGGGCGACCGCGTGGTGCTGGTCGGAGAGAACGGTCTGCAGCTCGTGCCGCTGTTGCTCGCGGTCAGCGAACTCGATGCGTGGTCGGTGCCTTTGAACGCGCGTATGTCCGGAAGAGAGATAGAAGTTATCCGCGAATTCGCCGAATGCCGCAGGGCGGTCTATTGCATCGGTGACTCGTCAGCCGCAAAGCAGCATGCCAAGGCGGACCGATCGGCCGGCGAGACCGAGGAACTGCTCGGTCCGCTAGTCTTCAGTTCGTTGAACGAGGAGGTTGCTGCCGAGCAGACCTTTCCCGAGAAAGAGCGACAGACTGCCGTTCTCGTGTTTACTTCCGGCACCACCGGCGAACCGAAGGGAGTGCGGCTCAGCCATCAGGCGCTCATGTATATGGGTGCAAACATGGCCGAGCTTCGTCAAGTCACACCCGACGACGTCTTCTATAATTCTTCTCCGATATCTCATGCCATCGGGCTCGGTACCGTGCTCATGACGGCGTTCTGGGCCGGGGCGGGTGTCGAACTGGTCGGGAAATTCACGCCGCAGCATTTCGTCGAAGCCTTGCAGGCCGAGCGAATAACGAGCGTCACGGCCGTGCCGACCCTCTTTGCGCGTATTCTGGATCACGCGGAAAAAGAGCGGCTCTCCCTCAGATCGCGGCGGCTACGCGTCATTGCGACGGCTGGCGCTCCGTTGGATCTCGCGTTGAAGACGCGGGTGGAGGCGGCGTTCGGGTTGCGCATGGGTAATTCATACGGAATGACAGAGTGCAACCCGGTGGCCCGCTCCGCCACTGGCGTTAACACGAACGAGGTGGGAGAACTGCAGCCGGGAGTGGAGATCCGCATAGTAAAAGAAGACGGCAGCGACGCGGGCACCGATGAGCGGGGTGAGCTATGGGCACGCGGGCCGGGCCTAATGCTTGGGTACTACCGCAACGATACCGCCACGCGCGCGGCCTTGAGGGATGGCGGCTTCATGGCCACCGGAGACCTTGCAACGATCGACGGACAGGGGCGTCTCTATATCGTCGGTCGGTCAAAGGATTTGATCATCCGCAGCGGATTCAACGTTTACCCGGTCGAGGTAGAATCGGTGCTGGCGCTTTTTCCGGGTGTCGCCCAGGTTGCCGTGGTCGGAAGGCAGATCGAGGGTAATGAAGAAATCATCGCGTTCGTGCAGCCATCGCCGGGAGATCAGCTCGACGTCGATGCCATGTCTCGATGGGCGAGCGAGCGGCTGGCGCCTTACAAGAGGCCCTCTGAAATCATCGTAAGGCCTGAACTTCCGATTGGCCCGACGGGAAAGATCTTCAAGACGCGGTTGCACGAAGCCGCTGCGCTGAAGACTTTCGGCTAAACTGACAAAGGTTTCGACCTGGACAAGAAAAAAGGTCGATTTCGTTGACGAAATCGACCTCAAGTCTAGGGAGGAGCGCCAATCAAGACGCTTCAAGCTCGGTAACGTAAAACCCGAGCAACGGCTATGTACCTTCGCTCGGGGATAGATGCAAGCAATAATCGCACATACGTGCGATAACAAGATTCGGATGGTTGACCGAGGTAGCGCGAAAGCCTGCCGTCGATATACGTCAGCGAGGCAGCCCCTAAGCCATGCGTGTCCCGATCGACCATCAGCAGTCCACCGGCCGGCGCAAAGTGTGCCCACTTGCGCCGCCTGCATGATCAGCGCGTTCAGCAACGTCCCGCACAAGCCATGATCGGTAGCGCGCTGCCGCCCCGTGTTGGTGCAAACATCCCGGAATTTCACACCGACTTTCGAAGATGCGCGGCAACACGTCATCCGACAGACCGCCATGTCGATCGCCTGGAACTCAGCATGGCACGCCATCGTGATATCTTCCGCGTATCGCTCGTTCGAACAAACGATATTGCGGTTGAAGGCTTCAAAATGAAGATAAGCGCGGCGACATTGGGATCTCGCTCGCAAAGCGAGCCCCTGTCACGCCATCGTCGAAGGCGCGCAAGGAACGGCGGCCTCTCAAGCCGCGTGGCCAGAGCTACCAATGCAGGCGGGATACAGGAAAGCAGGGAATGCCCGAATACAACGCAGGGAAGTTAACTGATTACGTCGATGGCGATCGCAAGGTGATCGTCTGCGGCGACACGGAAGTGGGCGTCTTCAAGATCGATGGCGAATTTTATGCCTGGCATAATCGCTGCGCCCATCGAGCCGGACCGGTCTGCCAAGGGCGCATTATGAAGCGGGTGCTTGAGCCTGTGGCGGAGGATCGCACTGTGCGAGCGATGGAGTACGACGACTCTGAAACGAACATTGTGTGCCCGTGGCATGGTTACGAGTACAGCATCAAAACCGGTAGCCATCAGGGAAATCCCCGCATCCGGCTGCGCAAAGCAGAAATGACGATCAGAGATGGAGAGATCTATGTTCGAGTCTGACGTCGACCGGCGCAACGATCAATACGGGTGGATCGATTCGCTTGCCCCCAACCTGCTGCGCGCATCGCGAGAGCTGGTGGAAAGCGGAGAGGCCTATCGTGTTTCCGACGAATCCGTTGCCCAACTTCTGACGGCCGCCATTCGTCTTTACGTTGCGAAGTCTGACGGCGAGGAACGGACATTTCCGCCGATCGCGGGCGAGCGCGACAGCGAAATGACGCCGACCGAACTATTGTCTGCCGTTTCGGAAATGCTGCGCGCCCTTCATCTTGGTCCGGTAGAGCTCGCACTTTGGTATCGCCGGCGGCCGGACGAAGACACGTATTATCAAGGGGCCAGTTCATGAATATTCGAGAGAAGATCGGTCCTCAATACGCTGCCACGCAACAAATCGACGTTTACACGGACACGCGGACGTACTTGCGCACGCGAAACGAAATGCGGTCAAGCGCGGGTTGCAGGATTGGTTTGTGGTCGACATCGATGCGCATCACGTCGAATCGGTCTCATGGAAGGAGGTCGTCACCTACATCGAGGACCCCGTTATTCGCGACAATGCAATGCGCTATCAGGCGGAGCGGATCGGCGCGCCGCCCTACGGTCTGAACGGCGACCTCGGGCTGCGTTATCAGTCGGTGGGCGGACGCATTCCGCATCAGGACGACCAGCGCGAAACCGTGACGGAAACCGGTGTCCACCGCGACGTCACCCTGACGCGACGCGCGATGGATTCGCTTGGCGTGGATAATATGGTCGTGTTTCCGACCCCAATGTTATTCCTCGGGATGCATCCGCAAACCGAAATGGAGGTCTGGCTTGGGCGCGCCTACAATCGTTGGATGGCGGAAAAGATCCTATCTGCTGAGGATCGGATAAAAACGCTGATCTATCTGCCATTCAATACGCCAAGGAGGCTGAACGCGCGGTAGAGGAGTTCGGCGACAAGAAAGGCGTTATCGGCTTTTGCGTCACGAGCACGCGTTACAAGCCGGTTCACAGCAACGAATATATGCGCCTTTATTCGATGATCGAGGAAACCGGGAAGCCTTTGGCGTTTCATGCCGGGTATCACTGGCAGGATCCTTCACTCGCGACCGTCAATCGCTTTCTCGGCATGCATGCGCTGGGCTTTGCCTGGTGCAACATGGTTCACATGACAAATTGGATCTTGAACGGAATTCCAGAGCGATTTCCGAAACTCAAGACGATGTGGGTTGAGAGCGGACTGGCGTGGGTGCCTTTCCTTATGCAGCGGCTCGACGATCAGTATCTGATGCGGCCGTCCGAGGCTCCGCAGCTCAAGCGGATGCCCAGCGAGTATATGAATACGAATTGTTTCTATACAACGCAGCCTATGGAGACGACGCACCCGAGAGCGCTCGAAACCACTTTCGAGATGATCAAGGCCGAGACCCAACTGATGTTCTCATCGGACTGGCCGCATTTCGATTTCGATTTGCCGCAGGAAATTTGCGATCTGCCGTTCCTGACCGAACAGGCAAAACGAAATATCCTGGGATTGAATGCCGCGCGGCTTTTCAATCTCGATCCGACGCCCGTGAAGCAGCTCGTCATAGCGAGCTGATTCATCCGGGGCCACCAAAATCTGATCAGAACAAAAAGCGAATCTGGGGGATGACAATGCGTAGACCTCTACTTGCTGTGCTGGCATTGCTGCTGTTCGGTTCCGTTGAGGCGCGAAGCACGGGAGCGGACATTCCGGGCGGTTCGATCCGCATAATCGTGCCGTTCTCCGCGGGAGGCCCGACCGACGTGCTGGCCCGCATCGTTGGCAGGATTCTTGGCGAGAAGCTCGGCGTGACGACGTATATCGAAAACAAGCCGGGAGCATCTGGTATCATCGGTACTGAACCGGTAGTGAGGTCTCCCGCCGATGGTACGGTGCTGCTTCTCACGGCGACGCATCACGTCATTACGCCAAGCCTGTATAGGAACATCCCTTATGATACGAAGAGGGACATCTCACCGATTGCGCTTGTCGCGGCGGTGCCCAATGCAATTCTCGTGACCAACAATTTCCCGGCAAAGAGCGTTAAGGAGTTGATTGAGATTCTGAAGAAGAATCCGGGCAAGTACTCGTTTGGCTCAGCGGGAACTGGCAGCTCCAACCATCTGTCGGGCGAACTGTTCAAGCAGATGACAGGAGTCGACATCGTTCATATTCCCTACAAGGGAAACGGCCCGGCTATGAATGACCTGATCGGAGGTCACATTCCCATGCTGTTCGACTCGCTACCGACGGTGGTGAATGCCTCGAAGGGCGGATTGGTGCGTGTTCTCGCATTGACCGGTTTGAAGCGTTCCCCAACGCTTCCGGACGTTCCGACGCTTGATGAGGCTGGTGTGAAGGGGTTCAACGTGGAGGCTTGGTTCGGCATCTACATGCCGCAGGCGAACGGTTCGCCGATTTACAAGAAGCTGGTTGCCGCGATGAAAGAGGTCAACGAGTCCGCAGAGGCCAAACAGAAGCTCGCCGAAATGGGTGTCGAGCCTGGCAATCTCTATGGAGACGAGTTTCGCGCCTTTGTGGATAGCGAGATCGCACGTTGGGCCCAAGTGGTCAAGAAAGCGAATATTCCGCCGGAGTGATTACAGGCAGGGAATGCCGATGCAGGCTGTCGGTTGAAAAATGATGCTGCGGTCGAGTGATCCGGCAAGGATGCGCCCGTCCACCTTGGACTGTTTAACCGTTGATCACGGTGCAATCATCTTTGCGTGCAATCTGGTTGCCGTGACGAACGCATCCAGAACGGGGGATGCGTGAACGTAGGCGATGGCGAGTTCAAATTCGACCGGGGTTCCGGGTCCGGCTAATTCCCGGAAAGCTACGCCTTTGCGTCCGCCGGTCGCGAGTGCTCTCGAGACCAGAGCAACGCCCATTCCGCCTGCTACAAGGCTAGCGATCGTATCCATCTGTGGCGCTTCTTGCCCAATTCTGGGCGAGAAACCTGCTTTGGCGCATGCGGTGTGAATGATCTGATACAGGCCGGGGCCTTGGCGAGCTGAGAACAGGATCCACGACTCCCCAGACATATCCGAAAGCGTGATCCGATCGGCCTTTGCCAGTGGATGTCCCTCGGGTAACGCCGCCACAAGCCGATTTCGGGCAACGACCTCGACGCTCAGTTTAACGGAGCTCTGGAGAGGTGGGATAACAAAGCCGAGATCGCTCTCGTCATTTGCCAACGACTCGATCTGCTGGCTCGTCATGGATTCGCGAAGCTCAAGCTTGACGGCGGGATAATGCTCTCGAAATCGCAGGAGGATCGATGGAAGGATCTCGCGGGCAGCGCTTGCAACAAAGGTTATGCGCAGTGTCCCCGTGAGGCCGGCACCGGCACGTTTAGCAGCGAGCATGGCTCGTTCCGCCTGATTGACGGTTTTGCGGGCCTCTTCGAGAAAAACACGACCGGCTTCGGTTAGGCGCCCAATTCTGTTTGTCCGCTCTATGAGAGTCGTCCCGACTTCGTCTTCGATACGCTTGATCGTTGTCGTTAACGGAGGCTGAGCCATGTTGAGCCGTTCAGCGGCGCGCCGGAAGCTCAGTTCCTCGGCAACCGCGATGAACTGTCGAAATTGGCGCAGTTCGATCATCTACTTTCCGCCCTGATGTACGTGGACTGATGTTTCAGATGAATGAAATTTCCTCGGCCGCGTCCAGGATTCGTCTGAGTTGACCGAGGGCCCGCGAAAGCTCGCCATGAGTGGACGGATGACCGAGACATATCCGCAAGCCGAGCGCGTCCCGATCGACCTGCTGCAGCGCACCGGGCGGAGCAAGCGTGATGCCCGCTTGCGCCGCCTGCATGATTAGCGCGTTCAACGTCCGTCCCGCGGGAAGTGGAAGCCAGCGGTGAAAACCGGCAGTCTCCGACGTCCTGGGAAGCCAATGACCCAGGGTCCGATCTGCGATGTCGTTACGGCGGATTGCTTCCGCGCGCTTGAGATTGACCTGCCGCTCGAGGTCGCCGTTCAGAATGAGACGTACGACCACTTCAGCCATGATCGGCGACGCCATCCAGCCGGTGGCGCGCACAGCGTTTATGCAAACATCCCGAAATTTTTCGGGAACGATCATGGCGCCCACACGCAGGCCCGGGGCCAGGCATTTGGCGAAACTCGTGATGTAGAAGCTGCGCTCCGGAATCAATGTCGAAATCGGCTCGGGCGGCGACGCGGTCAGGAATGCATATACGTCATCCTCCAGCAGATAGGCATCATGCCGGCGGACAATATCAGCGACTTGACGACGACGGTCGGACGACATGACCGTGCCCGTGGGAGTCTGCAGCGTAGGCGTGACGAACAGCGCTCGTGCGCCGGTTTCCGAGAAGGCGCGGTCCAGGGCATCAGGCAGAATTCCATCTTGATCGCCCGCAACTCCATGCAGTGCGTAACCGTTCTGGGCGGACAATGCGCTCATTCCGGAATACGTAAATCGTTCGGTCAAGACAGTGGCGCGCGGCGCAGACACGACTCCCACCGCGATCGAAAGCGCATGCTGTCCGCCATGCGTGACGAAAAGACGGTCGACGTCGGGGCCGATGCGGAGCCGATCGAGCCAACCGGCCATGGTCGCACGGTGGTGCGCCAGGCCTTGGTGGGGAAGATAGCCCAGCAGCGGGGTCAGCGCGTCATCGGCGAGTATGTTGGAAAGCGTGGCCGCGATGGGTTCATCCTCGCCGGTCGAAGCGGGCACGTTCAGAGCCAAGTTTACCAGAGCGTGGTTGTTCGTACCGAACTCGGACGTGACCCGTTGTCGCTTTACAAAGGTCCCGCGTCCGACTTCCCCGGAGATCAATCCCCTGGATTCCGCCTCGGCATAAGCTCTGGAGACGGTGCCGACGCTCAGTCCAAGATGGCGCGCCATGTCGCGTTGCGGCGGCAGACGGGTACCCGGCTTCAATGCACCGGCTTCCAAATCCCTCTCAAGGGATTGGACGAACGCCAAGTAGCGAGGAACCGCCTCGTCGGACAAGCTGGGTAACCAAATAGGCGGAACTTCATTCGGCACGGCACTTCCTCAAGGCGATGAACGTGCAATAGTTCAATTCGGAAATTGTATCAACCACGAAATTCGGATTCTTCCCCATAAACGGGGTAAACCGACGAAAATGAACTAGATGACCGGGCGCAAGATCTGGAGATCCGGTATTGTTGCGGTGCATTCCCTACAAAAAGATATATTGAACCATAAATTGTTTGACAAAATCGGAGCGATTGGCTTTATCCAACCGTCATTGCTCAGCCAAGGAGAGCGCATTGATCTACGAAATCAGGGTTTATGAAGCGGCAGAGGGCAGAGCAATGCGATGCGCGCACGCTTCGTCGAGGAGGTCGCATCGAGGTTTTTTCCACGTCACGGAATCGAACTCGTGGGAGCGTTCGTCGACCTCAAAGAAGACGGTCGCCTGACCTACATGACCCGATCTCGTAGACGAGGCGGCGAGAGACAAGGCCTGGACCGCATTTGCCGCCGATCCCGACTGGGCAAAAGTGAAGGCAGCGAGCGAAACGCAAGGCCCGCTGCTCAAGCAACAGACTGTAACGGCGCTTTCGCCTTTGATTTCCGGTCTCGTCCTGGACTGAACGGCGTACACCTCTCGTAGAAGCAATCGGAAGTCACCTCTAATGAAGCCAGCCCCGTTCGAATATATCAGGCCGACTTCCCTTGCGGATGCCTGTGAGAGGCTGGCGGCTGACGACGACGCGCGCGTCATCGCCGGCGGGCAAACGCTCATTCCGATGCTCGCGATGCGGTTGGCACGGCCCACCATACTGGTCGACATTCTCAGATTGAACGAGTTGCGGGGCATCAGAGAGGAGGGCGGTGCCATCGTAGTCGGCGCAGTCACCCGTCAGGTGGAGGTTGAACGGAGCGTGATTGTTGGTCGTGCGCTGCCGTTGTTGGCCAAGGCGCTGCCGTGGGTCGGCCATCCTCCTACCCGCAATCGCGGCACGGTCGGCGGTTCTATCGCCAATGCCGATCCTTCCGCGGAAATTCCGCTAGTAGCGGTTACCCTCGGGGCCGAGATAGAGATCGCCAATTCATCCGGCCGTACGAGCTCCTCGGCGGACGATTTCTTCATCGGTCCGATGCTCACATCCGTGATGCCCGGAGATTGTGTTTGCGCAATTCGTTTTCCCGTCTGGTCGCATCGGTACATCGGGACGGGCTTTCGCGAAGTTAGCGCACGTCAATCGGACTTCGCCTTTGTGGCCGCCGCTGCGCAGCTTGCGCTCGATGATGAGGGGCGCTGCCTCGAAGCTACCTTGGGGTTCGGCGGCATCGGCGATCGGCCGATACGCGTCGACATGTCGCCGCTTATCGGCGAACGCGCAACCGATGCATTGATCTCGGATGTCGTGAGGGCCGCAACGCAGGATCTGGATACGAGCTCCGACTTGCACGCCACGGCCGATTATAGGCGACGCGCTGCGGCTGCGCTGGGACTGCAGGCGATCAAGGATGGTTTGGCGGAAGCGCAAAAGGCCAGTGGGGCAATCCAATGAAGGTCAGCCTAAACGTAAACGGCCGAAAGCTTGTGGCCGATGTCGAGCCGCGCAAGTCTCTGCTTGACACCTTGCGCGAAGACCTTCTGCTGGTTGGCAGTCATGCCGGCTGCGAGCATGGCGTTTGCGGAGCCTGCACGGTGCTGATCGACGGCGAGCCGTCCCGCGCCTGCCTGATGTTTGCGGTGCAGGCAGACGGCTACGAGATCACGACCATCGAGGGGCTGTCACTGGCGCCTGGCGAACTGAGCGTCCTACAGGATGCGTTTTGCGAGACGCACGGTTTGCAATGTGGGTACTGCACGCCCGGAATGATCCTCGCTGCCCATGCGCTTCTGGAGAGCAACGATGAGCCGTCGCGCGCGGATATCGTGGAGGCGATCTCCGGTAACATCTGCCGTTGCACGGGGTACGGTCAGATCATCGAGGCGGTGCAGTTTGCGGCCGACCGGCTGCGCAAGGCCAATGCCCCTCGGAGCAAGAACGCTGCAAATCAACCCTGTATTGATCCCGCCGCCGAAGCCGATGCGCCGCAGGATGGCATTCTCGAAGCGGCCCCGGCCCACACCCGGCACGGAGGCCGCTCGTGAAACCCGTTCTCCCTTGAGGTTCGTTTCCAGCAATCGTCGTGTCCGCGAAGACCGCCGGTTTGTGGCGGGTCACGGGCGCTATGTCGCCGATATTGCGCTTGAAGGAATGTTACACGTCGCGGTACTCCCTCGCAGTATCCCGCGGCGAAGATCGTTTCGATCGATTTGGTCGAAGCATTGAAGATGCCCGGCGTACATTATGCTTTGACTGGCGATGAACTTGCCAGAGCGACCGACCCGCTGATGAATGGACTGGACACGCCGAACGTGCGGCGTTTTCCACTCGCGGTCGGCCAAGTGCGCTATGCCGGGGAATGGGTCGTCGCAGTCGTCGCGGAAACCCGTGCCCAAGCCGAAGACGCCACCGAAAAGGTGCGCATCCACTACGAGCCGCTGTCCTACGTCATGGATTCGGAGGAGGCGCTCGATCCTTCAAGCCCGCCGGTTCACCCGGCGCACGGCAGCAATGTGCTGCTGGACCGCACATTTGTCTGGGGGGAAGTTGAGCGCCATTTTGCCGAAAGTCCGCACAATCTTTCGTTTCGGGTCACTTGGGGTCGCAATTCGACCGTTCCGATCGAAACGTTTGGCGTTGCCGCCCAGTGGGATCCTTGGCACGAAATTCTCGACGTGTGGGCTTCGATACAGATGCCCAAGTACCCCGATCAGATCGCCCGTGCACTCCGTATTCCGCTCAACAATGTCAGGGTTCATCAGGACATCGACGTCGGAGGAAGCTATGGCGTCAAGCGCGGCATCAAGCAGACGGTGCTGGTTTCGCATTTGGCCCGAATCCTCGGGCGCCCGGTCCGCCTGATCGAAGATCGCCTCGACAACATGCGGGCGGGTGACGCCCACGGACCCGAGCGGATCTTTGATGTTGATGTCGCATTCGACGACGATGGTATCGTAAAGTCGATGAAGATGCGCGCGCTTGACAATGTCGGCGCCTATGCCGGCCGCTCGCCGTTCCAGCTCGGTAAGCCGATCGGCGCGATCGTGGGTCCCTACAAGATCGAAAGCGTTCAATATCGTGCGGTTTCGGTAACCTCCAACAAGGCGGCGCAGGAAGCGGTACGCGGCTTCGGGCAGGCGCCGACCAACTACGCAATCGAGACGGCAATCGACAAGGTCGCTGCCGCACTCGGTCTCGACCGCATCGAGATACGGCGCCGTAACTTCATCCGCAGCGACGAGTTTCCCTACCTCATACCCAGCGGCTCGTATTATGATAGCGGCGACTACCACACCGTGGTCGCTAAAGTGCTGGCGCACGCCGACTATGAGGCGTTGGTAAGAGAGCGCGACGCGCTGAGGATGGCGGGACAATGTGCCGGCATCGGCATTGCCGCATGTCTTGAGCCGAGCGGCGGCAACTCGTCATTCGAACCGCTGCTGAACGAAAAGAACCAGACCACCACATGGATGGATTCGTGCCGCATCACGGTCGACGCGCTCGGCTTCGTGACGGCAACCATTCATACGACGTCGTCCGGCCAGGGCCATGAGACACTGGCCGCCACCGTTATCGGCGAAGTGCTGGAGATCGATCCAGACCTCATCCGCATCGTTCGTCCGGATTCTCTAAACTGCCTGCCTTCCAATTCCCCTGTCGGCAGTCGGATGGCCATCATGTTGGGCGGCGCTGCCTTCCATGCGGCTCAGAAGATGAAGGCCAAGATGGTGCGCCTGGCCGCACATCAGTTCAGGTGCGGAGAGAGCGAGGTGGTCTACAGCGGCGGGACCGTGTCCCATCCGCCGTCGAATGCAAAACTGGAATGGGCCGAGCAAGTCAGTATCGCCCACCGCAACTACCACCTGCTGCCAGACGGCATGGAGCCGGGGCTGGAGACGACGCATGTGATGCAAGTGCCAACCGGTACCAAACTTCCGGAGAACGGCAGGGTGCAGATGTATCCTTGCCACTCCTTCGAATTTCATCTCGTGCTGATCGCGTTCGATCCGATCATCGGCAAGCCCGATATAAAGCGCTACGTGATCGGCCACGACTGCGGCACTGTCATCAATCCGCACATCGTTAAAGGCATGACCCTGGGCGGCATCGCCCATGGCATCGGGGCTTCTCTGTTGGAAGAGTTCGTCTACGACGGCGAAGGCCAGATGATGACGCAGAGCTTTATGGATTATTTGCTGCCGTCCTCGCATGAGGTGCCCGAAGTCGAGATCGTCCATCATTGCACTCCTTCGCCCCATACAGTGTTCGGGCAGAAGGGCTCCGGCGAAAGCGGCTATCTCGGCGCGCCGGCCGCGATCTCCGGTGCCATCAATGACGCGGTCGCCTCATACGGCATTTCGTTCTCCAAACTCCCCATCAGGATCGCAGCGATTAGTGATGCGATCGCCTTCGCCACGGAATCCCAAAGAGGCTCGTAAATGATCATCGACTGCCACGCCCACCTCGTTCCCCTCGCTTCTGGAGGCTATTCGAGCCGAGAAGGCGAGCTTCCCTTCAATCAAGCTCGTCGAAGAAGGTGGAAGCGTCGGCTTTGCATTCGCTGGCAACAAACCGACCCGGCCGGTTTCGAAGCCCTTGAGCGATATTCCGGCGCGCTTGCAGTGGCTGGACAGCAACAAGATCGATCGTCAGGTGGTCGGTGGTTGGCTGGATATGTTCGGCAACGAACTTCCGGCCGATGAGGGCATGCGGTGGTCACGGCTGATAAACACGCATTTGGCGCGGGTGGCGAAGGAACAACCCCGCTTCATTTCGCTCGCTACCGTCCCTCTGCAGGATGGTGCGCGTGCCGCAGAGGTGCTCAAGGAAGCCCATGGCCAGGGTTTCAAGGGCGTGATGATCGGGACCCAGCCGAAGGGCAAGGGCGGCGTGCTGGACGATCCGTCTCTGCTTCCGTTCTGGGAGGCCGCGAACAGCCTCGGCTCAATCATCTTCATCCATCCCGTGTTCGAGAGCGGCGACGACCGTGTTCACGACTACGGCATGGCGAATGCGGTCGGCCGTATCACCGATACGTTGATCGCGATGTCGCGGCTGATCTATGCGGGTCACGTCACGCGCTTCAGTAACATGAAGGTCGTCGCGGGCATCGGGGGCGGCACTGCCGTACGTGATCGGACGTCTGCGCCGGAACTTCTCGCTCGACAAGGACAAGCTTGGAGATCCCGATGCGGCACTCGCGGCGATGTATTACGACACCATCGTCCAGGATCCTCGAACACTCCGCTATCTCGCCGATATCGTCGGCGCCGGCCGCATCATGATGGGCTCGGACATGCCGTTTCCGATCGGGGACCTCGCACCCCTCAAGATCGTGCAGGAGACGCCGTTCACGGATTCAGAGCGAGCCAGCATCAATGGCGGACTTGTCCAACGTCTTTTCGGATCGTGAGGTCGTGGAATGAAACTCGAGATCGGTGGCAATGAAGCAATCCCAGCGTCGGTGGATGCACTTTGGATTGCGCTCAATGACCCCAAGGTGTTGACGCGCTGCGTCCCCGGCTGCAAGAGCATGACCGAGATCGGCCCCGACGCCTACAAGGTCGACATGCAGCTTCGGGTGGCGGCTGTCGGTGGATCGTTCGAGGGCGAAATCTCCCTGTTGGACAAGGAGGCTCCCAAGACCTGCAGCATCAAAGTTTCGGGCGCAGGCACGCTTGGGCATGGAAACGGCACGGCGCGGTTCGAGATCGAACCGGACGGAGAAAACGGCTCGCGTCTTGTATACAAGGGGACGGGGAGATCGGTGGGCTCGTAGCGGGCGTAGGCCAGCGGATCCTTTCGAGCGTCTCTAAGCATTTGATTGGCCGCTTCTTCGTCTCCTTACGGAAGGAATTCGAGTCTCCGATCAGCGGCGCGGCGGAGTAGGGCGATGAACTCGGTGACCGGTCGACTGATCGAGGTGCAACCTGGCCTACGGCTATGGGTCGAAGCTGCGCCGCCCTCGGCTGATCCGGTTCTCATTCTCAGCAACTCGATCGGATCCGACTACGGAATGTGGGACGAAGTTGTCGCCCGCCTGTCCGGTCAGGTTCGTATCATTCGGTACGATACGCGAGGACACGGACGTTCGGAGCTCGGTACCGAAGCGCTTACGATTGAACACCTGGGGCGCGATGTTATCGGCATTATGGACGCGCTTGAAATTTCCCGTGCCGTTTTCTGTGGCCTTTCGCTTGGAGGCTTGACGGGCCAATGGCTTGGGGCTGAGGCGCCAGAGAGGTTCGACGGTCTCATACTCGCAAATACAGCACCGAGCTTTCCTCCGCCCGACCTCTGGTTAGAGCGGGCCCGTACGGTACGGGACAGTGGCATGAAAGAACTCGTCGGTCCGACGGTCGATAGATGGTTGACCGAGGGATTCCGCGTCCGCCAGCCCGATCGGGCGGCCGGAATTCGGCGCATGATCGCCAGCACGCCTGCCGAAGGTTATGCCCGCTGCTGCGAAGTCTTGGCGATCACCGATCTCGCGTATGCATTACCGCGGGTGCGAGTGCCAGTCCGCGTAATTTGCGGGCAGCACGATCCCTCGGCGACGCCGGCGCGCGGCGCGGAAATCGTCGCTTCGGTGCCGGATGCGGATATATTGACGCTCGACGCAGCGCACATTTCCGCAATCGAGGCGGCCGATGCGTTCGCCCAGGCGGCGCTCGAATTCACAAAACGCGTGACAAGCGCGAAACAACGGGAGAAGCGCGATGTTGAGAGGAAAACTGATTAGCCTGGGCTGTGCGCTATCGGCATTGATGACGGCACCGGCTGGTGCCCAAGAACTGCAAAAGCTCTCCATCGTGGTGTTCGGTCCGCCCTCGCTCGGCGCCTTCCTGCCGCCTGTCATCAAAGCGCGGAAGCTGGACGAGAAGAACGGTCTTTCGATCGCATTCGAGGAACGAACGCCAGACGCTTATACGGCCCAGTTCAATTCCGGCGAGTTCAAGCTCGGTGGTAGCGCCTCGCTATTGACGGTCGGTCTCGCCGACATCAGGGGCGTCAAAGTCACCTATCTGTTCAATTTGTTCGACTTCTGGGGCACGGTCGTCACCTCGCGACCGGAGGTGAAGTCGCTCAAGGATCTTGAAGGCAAGGATCTCGCCGCGGCAAAGGGTACCACCAACTGGGTGATGTTCGACTGGTTTGCCCGACAGCTTGGAGCCGACCCGGCGAAGTTTTCGGTTGTCAACACTGCTACCCCAGGTCTGGTCGGTTACGCGATCGCTGATCGTGCCACGGCCGTGCAGCTTTGGGAGCCCGCCTACACCACGCTGCATTCCAAGAAGCCCGACATCAAGATGATCGACCTCAAGATCGGCGAGAGCTGGATGAAGGCGACAGGCAGTAGCAACATTCCCTACCTCGGCGTCGCGGCGCATACCGATTGGGTCGAGAACAACAAGAACCTCATTCCCAAGCTCTACGCCGCCTACAAGGAGGCCGGAGAATGGACTGCCGCCCATCCGGAGGATGCCGCCAAGCTAATCCTGGCCAAGGGCACCGACGGCGATCGTAAGGCGATCGCCGAACTCATTCGCAGCAATGGCCGTCTGGGTATGAATATCCGGACCGCTGCGGAAGTCGCCAAGGAGATCAGGTCGGTCTATCAGGCCGGCAAGTCAATCTCCTTCCTGCCGTCGGATCCTTCCCCAGCGACCATCTATGAAGGACCGATGAAATGACGGTGTCGGAAGCAGCGGGCTCGGATATGGCGACGTGGCTGGCGGCCGGTCGGCGCCGTGCGCTTTCCTATGTGCTGCCGTTCGTCGTCGTCGCAGGACTTTGGCAGGTGGCCTCGCTGTTCTTCCCGCCATTCCTGTTTCCGTCCCTGCTTGCCGTGTTTCGGCGCTGTTTCGAAATCCTCGTAAGTTGGAGCCAGTTCAGCCATGTACTGGCAACCATCGGCCGCATTCTGGCCGGACTAGCCGGCGCGTTCGCGATTGGGGCCATTCTTGCGGTGTTGATGGCGCGGTCACGTGCAGTGAACGAATTTCTCTCACCCATTCTAACGCTGTTCCAGGGCATTCCTGCGCTGTCATGGGTGGTATTCGCAATCATCTGGTTTCACGGAATCGAACCGCGGATTTTCTTCATCATGGTGATGACGACGCTGCCAGCCTTCACGTTTCAGGTGCTGAGTGCGCTCCAAGGCATATCGCGGGATCTGATGGAAATGGTAATGAGCTTTCGACCGACCCGGGCAAAACTCTTCCGTACCATGATCATTCCGGCCATCCTTCCGGACATTCTGACGGCATGGAAAGTGAACCTGGGGAACGCCTCCCGGGTCGTGGTGG
The DNA here is from genome assembly GCA_044772375.2 of Bradyrhizobium sp. RDT10. GTDB lineage: Bacteria > Pseudomonadota > Alphaproteobacteria > Rhizobiales > Xanthobacteraceae > Bradyrhizobium. Next base: position 3,721,385 of record CP187939.1, on the reverse strand, counting down.
TCGCTGAGCTGGTCGGCGCCACAGGCGGCGTCGGCTACGAACTGCTGCAGCAACAGCAAGTGTTCGACATGGCCGGAGCTCTCGCTTGGACGCTGCAGCTCGTCTTCTTTGTATTGATCGCCCAGGCGATCCTCACTTTCATTGAGAGCGTGGCGTTCCGCTATCGCGCGGTTTCGGAGCGGATGCTTTGACCGCAGCTGCACCGATCATAAGCCTGGAGCAGGTGTCAAAGTCATTCGGCAAAGCCGGGGCTTCGACGGCCTACACCGCCGTGGACGGGCTCGATTTGCAGGTCCAGCGCGGACAGATGCTGGCGCTGCTTGGGAAGACTGGCTGCGGAAAATCGACGATCTTCAACATGATCGCGGGATTGACCGAGCCGACCTCGGGTTCGGTGTTGGTCGCAGGACGCAATCCATTCCGTGATTTCGATTCATTTCGCGGAAAAATGGCCATCGTTTTTCAGAGTGATCGGCTGTTGCCGTGGCGCACATCCCTTCAAAACGTCGAGCTCGGTCTCGAGATGCTCAACATTCCTACGGAACGGCGGCGTGCGACTGCGCTTCGATGGCTGCATACGCTGGGCCTGCGGGGCCACGAAGACGATTATCCGCATGCTCTGTCCGGTGGCATGAGGCAGCGCGTTTCGATTGCCCGTGCCTTCGCGACCGACGCCGATCTCCTGCTGTGCGACGAACCGTTTTCGGCGCTGGACGAGATGACGGCTCGAACCCTCAGGGCCGAATTTGTCAGGCTCGTCAAGGAGAACGGCAAAACCGCTGTATTCATCACCCATTCGATTAATGAAGCTCTCGAGATCGGTGATCGGATTGTCGTTTTGAAACGACCCGCAAACATTGCAATCGACGTGCCTCTGTCTGTCGCGACAACAGCGAAGGACAAGGAGGCGATACGGGTCGAAATTCAGGTAGTACTGTCGGCTTAATCATGGACCGGTAGCCTGTCGACGACCGGCTCTCTTTGTCGCGGTACGATCGTGTTGCCCGGATAGCCGCGACGTCACTTCATTTCCAGCAGTCCAGGGCGATCGACGCCGGTCCGTGCACTCGGAACACATCGGATATCGGGTCTTCATTCCTGCGCCTCAAGACTTCGATCAAGCGGCGAAGTCCCTGTCGAGGCGATGTGCGCGGAAAATTCGTATGAACGTACGAAAATAGTTTTTGCACATTTGTGCGAATTATGGAATCGCTAGGGGAATGGCAGAGGATCGGCGGGCGTAGGGTCCGCCGACCATCTTTCCTTATGCGGGAGGATTTCGATGACCTTGATAGTAGAGGGATCGTGGTCGGCAGCAGCCGATCCCTGTGGGCCGGGGTTCGTCCGCAGCTCCGATGATCATCGAATGCGTCTGATCGGGCTACTCTCGTTGATCTGCTTTCTTCTATGCGGTGCCGGCGCTGTGCGGGCGCAAATCGCCGAACCTTCCGTACGCATCGTCGTCATGAACGACCAATCTTCGGTCTATTCGGACGACTCGGGGAAAGGTTCCGTCGTGTCCGCGCAGATGGCTGTGGAGGATTTTGGCGGACGGGTTGCCGGTGTTCCGATCGAGGTCATGGCACTCGACCACCAGAACAAGCCGGACATCGGATCGGCACTGGCGCGCAAAGCGATCGACGTTGATCGCGTCGCCGCCTTCTTTGATATCGCCAACACCGGCGTTTCGTTGGCGGTACAGGAGATCGCCAGGAAGAACGATAGGGTCGTCGTGCATGTCGCGAGCGCTTCGGCCGATCTCTACGGCAAGGCCTGCTCGCCGACAGGTGCACAATGGCTATACGATACTTACTCCTTGGCCAAAGGCATCGCCACCGCCCTGACGGACGCATCCCACAAGAAGTGGTACTTGCTGACGGTGGACTACGCCTTCGGTCATCTCATGCGCGAGGAAATGACCAAGGCGGTCGAACAATCTGGAGGGACCGTCGCCGGATACGTTCGCCACCCGCTCAACACGTCCGACTTCAGCTCCTTTCTGCTCCAGGCGCAATCGACCAATCCAGATGTTCTGGCCCTGCTCAACGCTGGAAACGATACGATCATCTCACTGAAGCAGGCCAGTGAATTCGGAGTGCTTTCGGGGCACGTGACAGTAGCGCTCCCGATCTTCGCGATTACCCAGGTTCACGCGATCGGGGCGAAGCTAACGCAGAACGTCATTTTTATGCAGGGTTACTATCATGACTATGATGATGCCAGCCGCGCGTTCGCGGCGCGGTTTGCAGGGCGAATGAAACGACCGCCGTCCCAATACCAGTCCGCAGTATACAGCGCGGTGAATCACTACCTGAAGGGCGTGGCTGCGGCCAACAGTACAAGCGGCGCAGCCGTCATGAAGAAGATGAAGGAGATTCCAGTCAACGATTTCATGACGAGGGACGCGAAGCTGCGCGAGGATGGCAGACTGATGCGGGACATGCTGATCGTCGAGGGAAAAAAGCCATCTGAGAGCAAGGGCGAATGGGATCTTCTGAAAGTAAAGAGCGTGCTGCCTGCGGCGTCGATCGTTCGTCCGGTCCAGGAGGGCGGATGTCCCTACCTCGAAACCACGAAATAGCCGGTCAGACAGTTTCTCGGAGCCTGTCTGGCAAGCCGAGCGCTTCGAATTCGGCCATCCTGCCGCCGTGACGCGGCAGATCTAGAATTGTCGGTAAAGTTTTTCCGGATCATGTCGACGCCAACAGCTCGCCCGCATTCTCGGCGGCATCGGAAAGTCGGGAGTGCGCAACGCGAGCAGAAGGATTGTCTAAATCCTTGTGGGCTTGCAATCAGGGTTACGGTTGGGTCCTCAGTTGTTGCCTTCACAAAGTCGCACAATCGTACGATTATCGCGTCGGAGCTATTGACAGCAGAAGGTTGAGGTGGCAACTAAATCGATAAATCAAGAATACGGCCGGCCCCGGTATTGCTGCGGAAATTTGCCGTAGCCGGGCAGCAGAGGTCGCAACCGTGGCGAGTCGCCCCCGAGCGGCCGCGTAAACGGTTCGGTGCAGGCAGGAGAGGAACCATGCAGACGACCACTTCAATCGCTCCGGTTACTTCCGACATTGATCCGTTCGCTTCGGATTACATTCTAAATCCATATCCGTTTCACGGAGCGATGCGGGAGGCGGGTCCCGTAATCTGGCTCGAAAATGGAAAGTCTTCGCCGTCGCCCGCTACGAGCAGGTGCAAGCAGTCCTTACGGACTGGAAAACCTTCTGCTCGGGGGCTGGCGTCGGGATCGACGACCTGCGCCGCGGTGGTGGGTGGAGAACGCCGAGTCTTCTCCTTGAAAACGATCCGCCGGATCACACCGCAAATCGAGCCATAGTGGGTCGCGTACTCTCGCCCGCCGCTTTGCGGGTACTTCGCGAGACATTCGAGGAACAGGCGGATATCTTCGCGGATCGCGTCCTGGCGGCAGGGACGATCGAGGCGATTTCCGAGCTGGCGGAAGCCTTCCCCATGAAGGTGTTTGCCGATGCGGTCGGCGTGCCTGTTGAGGGACGGGAGCATCTCGTTGCGTGGGGCAACATGGTTTTCAACGGATTTGGACCGCGCAACGAACTGTTCAATCGCGCGATGGCGAATGCAAAAACGGTGTCCGAGTGGGTAACTCACGCGTGTCAGCGCGCAACGCTCACCGATGACGGTTTTGGGGCGCAAATCTACGAAGCAGTCGATTCCGGTGCTATCGACGAGCAGCATGCAGCGCGCTTGGTTCGTTCTTTCCTTTCCGCTGGCATCGACACCACGACCTATGCGATCGCCAACGCGCTCTTTTGCTTCGCCAGTTATCCGGAGCAATGGCAGAGGGTCAGAAAGGATCCGACACTGGTGAAGCCGGCGTTTGAGGAGATGATGCGATTCTGAGTCGCCGTTTCAGACGTACTTTCGGACTGCAACTTGCGACACTGAAGTGGCGGGCGTTCGGATCGCGAAGGACAGCAAGATCATGGTGTCGCTGGGTGCGGCCAACCGCGATCCGCAAAAGTGGACGGATCCGGACGAATTCGACATCTCACGCAACACGAAGGGCCACGTCGGCTTCGGCGCCGGTATCCATGGTTGCGTCGGGCAGATGGTTGCGCGGCTCGAGGTGGAAACCTTGTTGACTGCCTTGGCGGGCAGGGTCGATCGAATTGAACTTGTGGGCGAACCGGTTCGGCAACTGCACAATACGTTGAGAGGGTTCGAGCGGCTTCCAATGCGCTTCAACGCTTAAGCGAGGGGAAGAACAGATGCCCTCAATCACTTTCATTCATTCCGACGGACGGGAAGAGAGTCTCGATGTTCCCGTGGGCACCACGATTATGCATGCAGCAGTTGCGGCGGGCATCGATGGTATCGTGGGTGAATGCGGGGTCTGCAATGTGCGCGACCTGCCACGTCTATGTTTCGGCTGATCAATCTGAGTTGCTTCCTCCCATGAGCGCTGTGGAGGATGCTATGCTTGATTCCGCGGCGTCAGAGCGGAAGAAGGAGAGCAGGTTAAGCTGCCAGCTTTGCGTGAGTGAGGCTTTCGACGATTTGGTGCTTCGTCTTCCCGAGAAGCAGACATGAGTCTGCCGGAACGCATCGTTGTCGTCGGAGGTGGCCAGGCGGGGCTGCAAGCAGCATGTTCCCTTCGTGACGAGAAGTTCGCCGGGAGTATTCTGCTGCTTGGCGAGGAGGCCTGCCTCCCGTATCGGAGGCCTCCGCTTTCCAAGACCTACATTGAGGGATCGCTCGCGCCGGACGCTCTTGTTCTCAGAGCTTCAACGTTTCTTGCCGACAAGGAAATCGAGCTTCGCGCGAGTGACCCGGTAATCGCCATCGAACGGGCCGAACGAAAGGTGAGGACTAAGTCAGGAAGGTATTTTCCTTATGATCACCTGGTCCTCGCCACCGGAACGCGCAACCGGCCTCTTAGCGCCGCTGGCGTGGATCTCGATGGAGTTTGCTATCTTAGGTCAATCAGCGACGCCACCAGGCTCAGAAAATCGCTCGCGGAAGCGAAGCGGCTCGTCATTATTGGCGGCGGGTTCATCGGCCTGGAAGTCGCCGGCGTAGCGCGCAAGCTGGACATTCCGACCACCGTCCTCGATGTCGCGCCTCGACTGATGGCGCGTGCCGTCAGTTCCCTGATGTCCGAATATTTTCACGACTTTCATGCTCGTAGCGGTGTCGCATTTCGCTACGAAACCGGCGTGGACGAAATAATCGGCGTCAACGGAAGAGTCGCAGGCGTTCTGCTGAACTCGGGTGAGAAGCTAGTAGCTGATCTGGTCCTGATCTGCATTGGCGTGTTGCCGAACACCGAGCTCGCCGCGGCAGCGCAACTTGCTGTAGAAGACGGGATTGTCGTCGACAATTTTCTAACCACGAGCGACCCCAACATCTCGGCAATCGGCGATTGCGCCAGCTTCCCATGCTGGGGCGATGGCGAGCGGCGGAGGCTAGAGTCCGTCCAGAACGCCGTGGACCAAGGACGCTCCGTGGCGGCAAAGCTAATGGGTCGGCCAAAGCGCTATGCGAGCGTCCCCTGGTTCTGGAGCGATCAGCGCGACGCCAAACTGCACATCGCGGGTCTGACGACTGGTCACGATGAGGTTCTCTTGTCCGGCGAAATGGGCGACGGGGTTTTCTCCGTTTTTTGTTTCAAGAACCGAGCGCTGGTTGGTGTCGAGTCGATAAACCGTCCCGCCGACCACATCGCGATCTGCAGATTGTTGCAGCAGGGGTTCCGGCCGTCGCCCGACCAAATCGTCGACTTCAGATTCAATGTAAAGGCGCTCGAAGCATATGCTCGATCATGCGCTGTGGAGGTGCGGCCATGATCGCGGGGGCAGTTTGCAAAACCGACCAACCAGCGTCCCCGCGCTTCAGATCCTCATTTTCGACGTTTGTCCCGAGCACCGCCTTCAGAGGGAGTGTAGGCATTCGTATGCGGTACGTTGGCCCGCATTTTTCGCAGGCAAACAATCAAAGTCTCGAGTTCCTGCGGCGAGAGAGTGGAGAGCAACCGTTCTTCCCGCGCGAGCGCCGCGACGATAATGCGGTCGTGAAGCTCTTCGCCGGCTTTCGACAGGCGAATGATTCGGGAACGGTTATCTTCGGGATCGGGCTCGCTTACCAGCAGCTTCTGCTTTTCCAGTTCGTGCAGGCTTCGGCTCACAGCTCCTTTGTCGAGCCCGATAGCCGTGATGACGTCATTGGCTGTGATGTTGGGCATGCCAGCCAGGACCCCCATCACGCGCCACTCGGTGATGCCGATCCCGAAGTGCTTTCGGTAAGTGTCGGATGCGCCGCGGGACAGTCTATTGGAAATATAAGTAAAAAAATAAGGCACGTGGCGATCGAGATCGAGCACGGTTCGGCATCGTGCACTCTCGGCTTTTGGGCGAGCAGATTTCCTGTGCACCAAGTTGGCTCCGCGATTCAAGAATTAAGTTCGGGCAGGCGCGCGAGCGCTGGTCTAGTTCAATAAGAAATCGATTGGAACAGAAATGAGGAGGAAAGCGTGAAAAATAGCCAGAAAATCATGGCGCATACGCTGTTCTTGGGAGTGCTGGCGTCCACGGAATGCTTGGCGCAGGAGCCCATCAAGATAGGAGTGGTGACACCTCTGTCAGGTACGTACGCCGGGGTAGGGCAGCCGGTCCGCTGGGGGCTTGAACTTGCCGCGCGTGAGATCAACGAAAGCGGCGGGGTGGGTAACCGCAAAGTGGTGCTCATTTTCGAGGATGAGGAAGCCAATCCGTCGGTTGCGGTTCAAAAAGCAGAGAGGTTGTTCCAAGTCGAGAAGGTGGATTTTCTTACCGGAATGGTCAACTCTGGTTCGACGCTCGCCGTCGGGCAGCTGGGAGAGCGAAACAACAAGTTGGTATCGACTACCGTATCGTTCGCCGACTCCATAACTGGAGACAAGTGTTCTCCAAACGTCATTCGCGTCAATGCCAGAGCGGAGCAGCAATCCAACGCTCTCACATACTGGCTTGGCAAGGAAAAAGCCCGGCTCTCGCGTCTTTGCGATCGGACCCGACTACGAAATGGGACGGTCAAGCGTGGCTGCATTCAAGGCCGGCGCCGCCCGGAACAACGTTGAGACCGTTGGGGAGGTATTTGCCCCTCTCGATTCCAAGGATTATTCCCAGTATTTCGGCCAGCTACGGGCGTCACGGCCGGACACCATCTACACCTCCGTTGCCGGCAATGACACGGTCCGGCTTCTGAGCCAGCTCGGCGAATTCGGCATTCTACGCGGTGTTCAGATCGTCGGCTCTTCCGGAACGATCTCGTCGCAAAATCTCGGTGCCGTGGGAAAAGCGTCGGAGGGATATGTCACGGGCTCCGGATACTCTCCGAAAATCGAGTCCCCCGAGAACAAGAAATTCGTCGCCGCGTTTCGGGCCATGTTCAAGGCCGATCCCGACCTGTTTGCTGCCGATTCCTATAGTCTCCTCTACGCCTACAAGGCAGCTGTGGAGAAAGCCGGATCCGCGGAGACAGACAAGGTGCGGGAGGCGTTACGGGGTCTTTCGTGGAAGACCCCACAAGGTCAGAAGACGATCCGCGCCGGCGATCATCAGGCATCGCAGCCCATGTACATCGTCAAGATCAAGGAAGGTCAGTTCGATGTCGTGGGGCAGGTTCCGGCTGAAGACGCCATTGGTCCGGACGTCTGCACGCGCTTCTGAAGTTTGTGCTGAGACGCTCTAGGGCGCCGCAGCCATTGAGCAGGACCGAGATCCCATGGGAATGATCGATTACATTCAGTTTGTGCTGGCGCCCCAGGTCATCAATGGCCTGGCGCTCGGCACGGCCGTTGTGCTCGTCGCCCTGGGGCTTACGATCATTTTCGGCTTACTCGACGTCATCAACATGAGCCACGGCGAGTTCTATGCAGTCGGGGCGTTTGCGGCACTCGGACTTGGCGCGGCGGGCATAAATTTCTGGGTTCTGATCACGCTGGTGCCCATTCTGATGATCCCCGTTGGTGTTTCGGTCGAACGCCTGCTGATAAAGCGCGCATTCGACGGCAAGGACCGGCATGTTTCGACCCTTCTCCTTACCTTCGGTCTTTCCTTGATCATCGAGGATTTGTTGAAGGCGCTCTTCGGTCCCAATACTCACAGCATTCAACCCCCGTCGCCGGAGCGCTTGAGGTCTTCGGAATCATCATACCGAGCTACCGCCTGCTGTTGATCGGGATTGGTACGGCGGTTGTCTGCATCATTGCCTATGTGATCTATCGGACCCGTCTCGGAGCCGTAGTGCGCGCTGCCGCGTTCGATCGCCAAATGACCGCTTCCCTGGGCATCCCGGTCACATGGGTGTATGCGGGGACGTTTGCGCTGGGTGTCTCGCTGGCCGGTCTCTCCGGTGTTCTGCTCGCTCCTCTTTATTCGGTCTTTCCGACGATGGGACGCGATTTCATCCTGCTTGCATTTTCGGTCGTGATCGTCGGGGGAATGGGCTCCATCTGGGGGCAGTGATTGCAGGAATCTTCCTCACGCAGATCCAGGCACTTGCCAGTCTCGTAATCTCGCCGGTCTGGACCGATCCCATCGTGTTCGGAACGATGGTGGCGTTTCTGATGTTCCGCCCGCAAGGACTGTTCGGGAGGCTTGGTCATGCATGACCACCGATCTCGCGTGATGCGAACCAATCATGCGCTGATGCTCCTCTTCGTGGGCGGCGCGCTCGTATCGTCAGCACTCGGTGTTGCGTTGGGAGATACGTTCTACCTTCGCCTGGGCACCGAAGCCCTAATCTTCGGGGGTCTTGCGCTCTCGGTTGATTTGCTGCTCGGCTACACAGGAGTCCTGTCACTTGGTCAGGCGCTCTATTTCGGTGTCGGTGCCTACGCGTCGGCACTTGTTCTTCTCCACGTTCCGTCGTTCTGGCTGGCAATGACCGCAGCCGGCGGCGCCTCGTTGCTGTCGTCGGTTGTCGGCGGTCTGATAGCCAACCGTGTCCGCGGTGTCTACTTCACCTTGATCACGATGGGTCTCGCCCAGGTCGTGGCCAAGATCGTCTACAATAGTCGGGAGTTAGGCGCGTCGGACGGGATCATCGGAATTCCGGTTATCAGGATCGGTCTGGGCTCCGCCTCGGTATCGACCGCCGAACCCGTTGGATTTTTCCTAATCGTTCTTGGCATCATCGTCGCGCTCTACGCCTCCATCGCCTACCTCCTCGAGACGCCGTTCGGGCGGGTTCTGATCGCATTGAAGGCGAATGAAAGGCGCATTCCGTTTCTCGGCTATTCGGTCTGGCGCGCGCGCATGGTGGCATACGTGCTCGCCGGCGTGATCGCAGGACTATCGGGCGCGTTGTATCCGATGCTGAGAGGCTTCGTTTCTCCAGAGTTGATGTTCTTTATGACGTCGGGAAATGCCGTTGTTTCGACGCTGCTCGGCGGAACAGGCACGCTGGTCGGCGCTCTTTACGGCAGCGTGTTGCTAGTCCTCATCAAGTCGATGGTCGGCAGCTGGACAGAACACCATCTCATGGTTATCGGCCTATTGTTCATGTGTTCCGTGCTGTTTCTCCCTCGAGGACTTCTCGGCATCATCCAACCGTGGCTACAACGGGCGCTATTCGGCAATGTCAAACGCCAGCCGATTGCTAGCCCCATGGCGATCTCGGACATCAAGCCATGACTGCGCCGATCATGCAGATCGAGGAGCTCGGCATTTCGTTCGGCGGCCTGAAGGCCGTGGATGGCGTAAGCTTCGACGTCGAAAGGAATGGTGTAACTACCGTCATCGGTCCGAACGGTGCGGGCAAATCGACGCTTTTCAACCTGATCAGCGGCGCGCTGCGGCCGCGTTCCGGACGTGTGCTTCTCGACGGCATCGATATGACCGGGCGGTCGCCGAGGTTGATGAAGGCCAGCGGTCTGGCGCGTTCCTTCCAGATTACCAATCTCTTTTTCGAGCTGCCGGTGAAGGAAAATCTGCGGATCGCTGCGCAACTGCTCGAACCTGGACGACATGCGTTCATGCCACTCGCGAGGAGTCGACGCGCGCTGCAAAAAGTGGATGAGATGCTGGAGCGATTTGATCTTCTCGCAAAGGCTGATCAACTTGCCGGAAATCTCTCTCACGGCGATCAGCGGAGACTGGAGATTGCCGTTTGTCTCGCCTCGGATCCCAAGGTGCTTCTGCTCGATGAGCCCACCCAGGGAATGAGTCAGGGCGAGACGGAGGAGACGAAGGAGCTGATCCGGTCACTCGTAACCAGCACAGCGGTCCTCCTGATCGAGCACGACATCGGACTTATCATGGGTATTTCGGACCACGTCGTCGTGATGCACCAAGGTCGCAAGCTTGCGGCCGGCCATCCAAATGAGGTGCGCGCCGACCATGCGGTGCAGGCAGCCTATTTCGGACATGCATGATGCTGCTTAGGATCAACCAACTGCATGCGCACTATGGGTTGGGCCATATAATCCAGGGTATTGACCTTGAGGGAGATGGCGGCGAAATCATCGGAATCTTCGGACGCAACGGCGTTGGCAAGACAACACTTCTCAAGACAATCGTCGGCTGGCTCAAACCGACAAGTGGCACGATATGCTTCGACGGACGGCCGCTGCACGGGCACAGCCCTGACACGATATGCCATCTAGAGTCGGTTTCGTGCCGGAGGACCGCAGGATATTTCCAGGGCTTACTGTGGCGGAAAATCTGGGTGTGGCGCTTCTTCAGGTAAAAGGCCGCGGTGCGCGAGAGGAGCGGCAAATATTGGATCGGGTATATGCACGGCTGCCGCGGCTCGCCGAACGGCGCCAACAACTCGGAACGACCCTGTCGGGGGCGAGCAGCAGATGCTCGCGATGGCGCGCGTTATGTTAGGTAAACCGAAACTTGTTCTGATTGATGAGCCCACTGAGGGGCTCGCCCCGATGATCGTGAAGGAGATCTTTGCGATGATCCGCGAACTACGGGATCAAGGAGCGCTCGTGCTACTTGTCGAGCAGAACGTCCATCAGTCGATCGCGGTAGCCGACCGGTTTTGCGTGATCGAGCGAGGCCGGATCATTCTATCCGGCGTCGGAGCCTCGGAGCCCGATCGTGAGCGGCTCTTCGAGGCCATCGCAATTTAGTTGTCCTACGAGCGAATATCAGAGGTGGGATTGCAAGCCGATTCCAACTAAGGGAATCACAATGGAGATGACGGTGAAATCCAGCAGGTTGAAAGATAAGGTCGCTATCGTAACCGGAGGGGCGCAGGGTATCGGTCGGACTTATGCTCTGGCCCTTGCCGCCGCGGGCGCCAAGGTCTGTGTGTCGGATCTATCCCTGCCGGAAGAAACCGCCGCTGAGATCGCGAAGGGCGGCGGAACGGCCACCGGAGTTAAGGCGGACGTCTCCGACCAGGCCTCCCTTGAGGCAATGGTGGCGCATACCGAAGACAAATTCGGTCGGGTGGACATTCTAGTTAACAACGCCGGTCTCTTCGGTACCCTCAAAATGAAGTCCTATTCGGAAATCTCGATTGACGAGTGGGATCGCGTCATGGCGGTGAACGTCCGCGGTGTGTGGCAGGCGATCACCGCAGTTACTCCGGCCATGAAGAGAAGCGGCGGAGGAAAGATCATCAATATTTCCTCCGGTACCGTGTTCAAGGGAACGCCGCTCTTGTTGCACTACGTTACCTCGAAAGGGGCAGTAATCGCCCTGACCAGAGCGATCGCTCGCGAACTTGCTGATAGCGAAATCTGCGTCAATGCGATCGCGCCAGGTCTCGTAATGAGCAGCAATGTCCAGTCCCATCCGGATTGGCAACAGATAGCCGACGCTATCGTTTCGAGCAGGGCGATCAAGCGGGAGTCAACGCCGGACGACTTGATAGGTGCCTTGCTCTTCTTTGCCTCCGAGGATGGCAACTTCGTCACGGGTCAGACCATGGTGGTCGATGGCGGATCGGTGATGCATTGATCCCGTTCTTCAACACTAATCCAAGGTATATCGATGTACAGTGTTCAGCTCTTTATCGACGGCGCATGGCGTGACAGCCAGTCCGGCAAAACCATTCCGGTCGTCAATCCGGCGAACGAGGAACAAATTGGCACCGTGGCCCATGCGGGGCCGGCGGACCTCCGGCACGCGGTGGACGCTGCCGCAGCAGCCTTCCAGGTTTGGCGAAAGACATCCCCGATGGATCGCTCCCGAATCATGCGGACAGCCGCTGATTTGCTCCGGAAGCGGATCGACGCCATTGCCGCCTGCATGACGTTGGAGCAGGGCAAACCGATCGCGGAGGCGAAGCTTGAAATAAACGCTTCGGCTGAAATTCTCGAGTGGTGTGCCGAGGAGTCCCGCCGCACATACGGGCGTGTCATTCCCGCCCGGGGAGAAGGCATCTACAATCTGGTGGTCAAGGAGCCCGTTGGACCGGTGGCGGCCTTCACGCCCTGGAATTTTCCGATCAGCCAGGCAGCCCGCAAGCTTGGAGCAGCCCTTTCCGCAGGCTGCTCGGTGGTGATCAAACCGCCCGAAGAAACGCCGGCCTCGCCCGCGGAATTGGTGCGCGCCCTGGTCGACGCCGGTCTTCCCAGCGGCGTCGTCAATCTCGTCTACGGAACACCGTCGGAGATTTCGAACTATCTGATCGCTCATCCGGCCATCCGCAAGATTTCGTTTACGGGCTCGACGCCGGTTGGAAAGCAGCTTGCATCGCTTGCCGGCTCCCATATGAAGCGGATCACGATGGAGCTTGGCGGGCATGCTCCGGCAATCGTTTTCGACGATGCCGACGTGAAGTTTGCCGCGACGGTGCTTGCCGCCGGCAAGTACCGCAATGCGGGTCAAGTCTGTATCGCACCGACCCGCTTTCTTGTCCAGGAAGCCGTTTACGATGAATTCGTCGGCGAATTCGTTGAAAGAACGAAGTTGCTGAAATTGGGGAACGGCTTGGATGAGGGGTCACCATAGGACCGCTTGCAAATGACCGACGCCAAGCGGCGCTCATGATGCTTGTGGAGGATGCCGTTAGAATTGGCGCGAAAGTAGAAACGGGAGGAGGACGGAGCCAAAACAACGGCTATTTCTTCGAGCCTACGGTCCTTTCTGGGGTGCCAAGGAGGCGAGGGCGATGAACGAAGAACCCTTCGGCCCGCTCGCTCTCGTTACACGCTTTCGGACTTTCGAAGATGCGCTGGACGAAGCCAATCGGCTGCCTTATGGGCTCGCGTCTTACGCTTATACCCGTTCGGTAAAGAACGCGAAGGCCATAGCTGGCGCCATAGAAAGTGGAATGATCTCCATAAATCATTACGGCCTAGGCCTGCCCGAACTGCCGTTCGGCGGGGTAAAGGATTCCGGCTACGGCTCTGAGGGCGGGCCGGAGGCGGTAGAAGCCTATCTAGCGACTAAGTTTGTCTCGCAGGGGAGTCCAGAGGCATGACCTTATCTCCGATGGCAATCGCAGAAGACGGCGAGCCATGCCGTGGTTGCTTGTTGTCCCGGACTAATGCCTGTCTGCTGAGGCTAAAGTTAGCAGCCCCGTAGTCGCAGCGAAATAGCTCGTTGCAAAGTCAATCCCGCGGGACGGCGGTTCGTCGTCGTGGCTTCCGGAGCCCTTCAGAGTGGCCAAAGTGCTGCTCTCGATCTGAGGCACCAAAGCTTCTCCCAGGCATCCGCTATAGTGTCAAACGTCAATCGGGAAATGCTTGCTGCAATCGCCGGCGTTTCTCGTCAGACCGCAGACAGGCTTCTAAAGACTTGGGAGACCAACAGCTGCTCATGACCGAATACAGGATCATCAGTCCTCGATGTTCACCGGTTCGCCCGTTTGACGGCCGACATGACCGGCTATTAATTGGGTCTGGATTGTCGCATATTTGACATTCTCTTCCGCGGACCAGTGATAGGGACCATTGTGATTGGGAGTCCGTAACTGAACTGTCTGCGAAGGCTCGTTCGGAGGCGAATGCAAGACAAGCCGAACTAGCGCGCCAGGATGAACCTGCACAATGACGAGCTGCCGGTTGCCACCACGGCTCCGACGAGCCGGTTATGTATTACTGCTCCCAGCCCAAAGAGGAGGAGAGGTCAATGCTTAGCAACGATCTCTATCTGCCTGACGACATCGCCGAGACGCTTGTCAATCCAAAGGCTTACGCGCAGGACTGGCTTCACGATGCCTACCGCTGGCTCCGCGCCAACAACCCGCTCGGCATCGCAAGGCCGGAGCGCTTCCATCCGTTCTGGGTCGTCACAAAGTACGCCCACATTCAGTCCGTTAGTAGGCAGAACGACCTGTTCCATAACGCAGATAGGCCGACCGTGCTTACCACACGGGCATTCGAAGAGCGCACCCGCAAGATCACCGGCGCACCGAACGTGCTGCGGACACTTGTGCAAATGGATGCTCCCGATCACCCGAAATACCGTGCGCTGACGCAGAACTGGTTCACGCCTGGAAACCTCAGGGCGTTTGAGGACCGGGTCCGGACGATCGCGCGAGCCGCGGTGGATAAAATGGCGGCCCATGGCGCACGATGTGATTTCGTCGCTGACGTGGCGCTCGCTTATCCGCTCCATGTCATCATGCAAATCCTGGGTGTGCCCCGCAGGATGAGGGGCTGATGTTAAGGCTTACCCAGGAGCTGCTCGGGCCGCAGGACCCTGATTCCGCTCGCGTCAAGAATGATGCACCCGGTCCGGAACCGATCTCGGCTGCAATCCGGGCGGTCGTCGAGGATTTCGGCGCCTATTTCGGTGCGATCACCGCCGACCGGCGCGCCAATCCACGCGACGATCTCGCCACTGTGATCGCCAACGCGAAGATCGACGGAGATTATCTGCCGCGTCATGATATCACGAGCTACTACGTGATCGTTGCGACCGCCGGCCACGACACGACATCGTCCTCGACCGCTGGCGCTATCTGGGCTTTGGCTGAACATGCGGCGGAGTTCGCGCGGGTAAAGGCCAATCCCGCGTTGATTCCAGGTTTGGTGGACGAGGCGATCCGCTGGATGACGCCTGTCAAGCATTTCATGCGGTGTGCAACCGCGGATACCGAATTGGGCGGCCGCCAGATCGCGAAGGGCGACTGGCTGATGCTGTGTTATGCGTCCGGCAACAGGGACGAGGAGGTGTTCGAGGACCCCTTCTCGTTCCGGTCTGATCGCAAGCCGAACCGACATCTCGCCTTCGGCTACGGTGCCCACCTCTGCCTCGGACAGTATCTAGCCAAAATGGAAATGCGAATCTTGTTAGAAGAGCTATTGCCGCGCCTGAAATCGGTCGCGCTCGACGGTGATGTGAAGATGACACAGGCCACCTTCGTCAACGGACCCAAGACGTTGCCGATCCGATACGAGCTAATCTGAGGCCGGCTTTAAGTAAAGTAAGACCACATAGCTGCGAATGATTCAGATACCGCGATCCGCCCCAGTGATTGGCCTCACGAGGAGGCCGTTATTTTTGGATCATCTTGTTTGCCTTATGGATGTCGTCCTTTCTTCGTCTTCCATTGCCGAAGAGAGCGGCGAGCTCTGACTGGGTTCAACTTGCCCTGGACCAGGCGGTGCATGGCCATTTCGCCCGCCTGGCGTTCGTTGGAAAGATCTGGCTGGCGGATATCCGCTGATAGCTCTCATTCCACTGGCAAAATAGCCGTCCTGGAGCCCGTTGCCGCCGATCGTATGGTGAGCCTTCAACAGCATAGCGAAACCATAATCATATTGCGTGTCTTTCATGGATACGATTCGACCTTTCTGACAGGAGCGCAACACGCTTTCGGACTTTTGAAGATGCGCTGGACGAAGCCAATCGGCTGCCTTATGGACTCGCGTCTTACGCTTATTCCTGACGTTTCCAGCCGGCGTATTGGGCCGGCTCGATGCCGCTCGGACACGGTTAGGTGTCTAAGCCCCTCCACAACCCAACAATTCCTTCCGTTTGCCACCATCTGAGGCCAGAGCCCGTTGCTGTGCGAAAGTATGGTCGTGGGGTGGAAACGGATCAGGTTCTTGGTAAAATCGCACGGAAATGCGATAATACTTCGCGCTATATTGGCCGTAATCAGGATTTCGAAGTGGCAAGAGTTCTCAAGAAGGAGGCTGTAGGAAGCTTTGCATCCTCTCGGCCGAAAACACTAAAACGGCGCAAGGAACTACTCGGTGTGGTCTATGAATCCATCTCTGAGCACGGCATCGACGGCGTCAGCATGCGGCAAATTGCTGAAGCTGCAGGGATCAGCACTGGCACTATCAATTATCATTTCAAGAATAAGCATAATCTCGTCATTTCTGCCCTTGAGGCTGCATATGAGCTTCCAGAGGACTGGCAGGATTTCAAAGGCTCACCCTTTTCGCAGCTGCAGCATTTGGCAATGGGATACGTATTCCGATCGCCTCGTGAGCGTTTTTGGCGCTTTTGGATAAACTATACAGCCCACAGTTCGCGCGATGAGGTGATGCGTCAGCATCAAAATCTTCGTTATGAAAGGCAGCTGAAGTTTTGGGCTGACCTGCTCCGTGCGGGAATAGACGCCGAAGAGATTGATCCATCCATTGATCCGGATGCCACGGCCAACCAACTTTTGCTCACTGCTCACGGTTTAGTTATTCGTCAGCTCCAATCGCCAGCCCCTTCGACACGTGAAGATGCAAAGGCATTGTTGACCAACCTTTTTGAAGGAATTGCGCGAAAAAGATTGGCCGAAAGGCCGAAAGACTGCGGGCGCGGTAAGCAAATTTATCTTTTCAGGCAGCGCGAAATTCGCAACCTAGCGGGACTTCTCCGGGAATGCCCAGCAACGCCTAGGCCGATATCCTCTGGCGAGCCGACTGGCCGCTTCAGGAGACACGTTGTTGCAGCTATCCGCAAACGACGTGGGAGGTGGCCGCGTCAAATCAGGTTTTCTGACTTATTTCAGCATGCCGCCGAAGAATATCGATGAACGCTTTGTTAGCCGGCGAAACCGTTCTGAAAGCCGCGGCTACTGTCCGTCGCACAGGCGTACCTACGCCTGACAGTTCGCGAAAAACGACGTTACTGCGGCCCGATTCAGAAAACGGACGCGGGGCAAGCGCTATTCCTATTCCCCGGACACGAGCCCAACCATTGTGTCCATCTGCTGAGCCTCTTGAATGATCCGTGGGGTAAATCCAGCCTCGGCACAAGCGTGGGTGACGCTTTCATAAAGGCCCGGTCCCTCGTGAGGGGGACAGAAGAATCCAGGGCTCAGTCGCTAGCTCGCGCAGTTCAATTGTCTGTTTGTCTGCGAGCGCGTGTCCCTTCGGGAGCGCTACGAGCAGACCATCCTCCTTTAAAACCTCGAATCGGAGATCCCCGGTAGCAGCAGAGGGGGGCATCAGGATCCCAAGATCGGAGCGATCCTCGATCAGTGAACGAATTTGTGCGCCGGTCGTGGCTTCAGTCAGGGTGAGTTGAATGTCCGGATAAAGAGTTCTGAACGTGTGTAGCGCATCAGGAAGTAAATTGTGCGCGACGCTCGACAGAAAGGTGACTCGAAGGCGTCCCGTGAAACCAGCAGCAGCGCGTTTGGCTGCCTCTACAGCGCGGTCGGCTTGGGCCACAACTCGCAGTCCTCCTCCATGAAAGCTTGGCCAGCGTCCGTTAATCGAACGAATTTGCTTGATCGCTCAATCAATATCACTCCCAGTTCGGCCTCGATCTTTTTAATGGCGACGGTCAAGGAGGCTGCGCCATGTTCAGGCGCTCAGCCGCCCGCCTGAAGCTGAGACATTCGGCCACTGCAAGATATTGCCGATATTGGCGCAACTCGACCAACGATACACCCCGTATATCAAACCGTCTCAAACATAGTATTGGCGTGAGTTCGAACTGACAATCAAAATGGAATTAATCAAAACGCTAGCATCGCTGGAGAAGCGCGTGGGTAAATTTCGGGTTGGTTCGGTCGATGACTTCGTTGAAGGCAGCAGGAAGGTCGTCTCGTGTGACGGAACCGAGGTTGGCGTATTCATGGTGAAAGGCCAACTTAAGGCCTGGTTCAACAGCTGTCCTCACATGCGCGGCCCGGTTTGTCAGGGGCGCATCTACCAACGGGTCCTGGAGCCGGTGGCGGCTGACCGCACTGTAGGCCTACAACAGCTCAGCGACGAGCATACCCACGTCGTGTGTCCTTGGCACGGCTACGAATTCGACCTTCTGACGGGCGAACATCCGGGTGGGGGAAAGCGGCTACGCCCCGTCAAACTCGAAACCGAAGATCGTGAGATCTATGTCGTCGTTTGACTCCGACCGTAGAAACGATCCGTATGGCTGGATAGACGAGGCCGCGAACGCCATTCTAAGAGCCTCCGCCGAATTAGCGGGGGTGGGAGAGGCAAATCGGGTTTCCGACCAAGCTGTAGCACAACTTCTAACGGCGGCAATCCGCTTGTATGTCGCCAAATCAGACGGCGAGCAACGGACCTTTCGTCCGATCGCCGGCGCGAAGGATGAAGAACTCACCGCGACCGAAATGCTGTCGGCAGTGTCAGAATTGCTGCGGTCGCTCAACTTAGGGCCAATGGAATTGGCGTTGTGGTATCGGCGTCGGCCGGACGAAGATTGAGGAAATGAACATGGATAGGATTACGATCAAGGACGCGGAATTGTTACCGCTCCAGGAAGCCGGCGTATTCACCAACACGCGCACGCTCCTCGAGCATGCTAATCGGGACGCAAAGAGCCGACGTCTGCAGGATTGGCTGATCTGTGACATCGATGCCCATCACATGGAAACCGTTAGCTGGAAAGAGATCGTCGAGTATATCGAGGATCCGGTTATCCGCCAGCAGGCACTTCATTTCCATGCGGACCGCGTGGGCGCTCCGCCCTACGGCCTGAACGGCGACCTGGGACTAAGATATCAAAGCGTGGGAGGACGAATTCCACATCAGGACATCCAGCGCGAAGATGTCGATGATACTTCGGTTCACCGTGACGTCGTGCTGACCCGTCGGGCGATGCAAGGCCTAGCCGTCGATTACATGGTGGTCTTTCCGACGCCGATGCTGTTCCTTGGGATGCATCCGCAGCCTGAAATGGAAGTGGGCCTGGCGCGGGCATATACGCGATGGATGATCGATAAGGTGCTGATGGCCGAGGACCGCATCAAGACGCTAGTCTATCTTCCATTCAATACGCCGTCCGAGTGTATCCGCATGGTGGAAGATTTCGGAGACGCGCCGGGCGTTATCGGGTTCTCCGTGACGAGCGTCCGCCACAAGGCTGTTCACAGCAACGAATACATGCGTCTCTACGCCATGCTGGAGGAGCGTGGAAAGCCGATCGCTTTCCACGCAGGCTACAACTGGAATGATCAGTCATTGGCAACGGTAAACCGGTTTCTTGGCATGCATGCGCTGGGCTTCGTATGGTGCAACATGATCCATATGACCAACTGGATATTGAATGGAATTCCGGAACGTTTTCCAAAATTGAAGAGCGTTTGGGTTGAGAGTGGGCTCGCATGGCTTCCATTCCTGATGCAGCGACTTGACGATCAATACATGATGCGTCCGTCGGAGGCTCCGCAACTCAGGAGGCTGCCCAGCGAGTATATGCGGGAACACTGTTGGTACACTACACAGCCCATGGAATCCCTGAACAAGAAAGCACTTGAGCTTACATTCGAGATGATCAACGCAGAAACACAGCTGCTCTACGCGTCGGATTGGCCGCATTTCGATTTCGATCTGCCTTCATCGATCTGCGATCTTTCATTTCTCGGTGAGCAGGCCACCCGGAACATCTTGGGACTAAACGCCGCCAAGCTGTTCAATCTGCCGACCACACCGAGAAAGGTCCTTTAAAAGGATACTCGGTAAGATGTTTCAGGGGCACCTTCAACCGTCGCAATGGCCATCTGGTGCGGCGGGCTCCGCGGCTAGGAGGATCCATCCTTTTGCAGGCATCAATCCTGTCCTGCTAGCCGAGCCCGCGCAACCGCAGCTTACCCGAGTTTTACGATCATCTTGCCGAGCGCCGATCGCGACTGCATGGTCTTGAAGGCGTCGCGAAAATCCGTCAAGGACACCACCTTTCCGACGACGGGGTTCAATTTTCCCGATGACAGCCAGTCGAACAATCGGGCGACCAGGCGCGCATGAGTCTCGGCTCGCGCTTTTGGATCTGGGCGAGGTCCACGCCGAGCAGGGCGCCGCCCTTAAGTAAAGGCAGGTTGAATGCCAGCGCCGGAAGCGCGCCGGATGCGAATCCGATCACGAGATGTCGGCCACGCCAGGCGATCGAACGAAATGCCTGCAGCGACAGCTCGCCGCCGACCGGATCGAAGATGACGTCCGGGCCATGGCCGCCGGTCAGCGATTTCAGCGTCTCGCGCCAATCCGCCTTGGTGTAGTCGATCGTAGCGTCGGCGCCATGAACACCTGCGAAGTCGCGCTTCTCCGCCGTAGAGGCCGCGGCGATCACCCGAGCGCCCAGGAGCTTGCCGAGTTGAACAGCCGCGATGCCGGTGCCGCCAGCCGCGCCCAGCACCAGCAGCGTTTCGCCGGCGCGAAGCGACGCCCGTGCGTCCAACGCGTAGAGGCCGGTGAGATAATTGGCCTGAAACGAAGCGCCGGCCTCGAGCGACACCCGCGCCGGCAGGCGCTTGAGCGCCGCGGCCGGCAGCGCGATGTATTCCGCGAGCCCGCCGGAGCGCGCCATGTCGAGGACCTGAGCGCCCGGCCAGAAGTCGGTGACGCCGTCGCCGACGGCGTCAACGGTCCCTGCGAACTCCGTGCACGGCACGAAAGGCAGCGGATCCTTGGTCTGGTACAGACCTTGCACCTTCAGCCCGTCGACGAAGCCGACGGCGGTGGCGCCGATCTTGACGCGGACTTCGCCTTGCGAGACGCCGGGTTTATCGATCTCCTTGATCGAAATGCCGTCGATCGAATCGTAGTTCTCGACAACGACCGCCTTCATTTCACTTCTCCGATGCGTTCTCTCTTGCTCTTTAACGCCTTGTGCCGGTGTTTTGAGATGTTTGCAGTGTCCACAGTGTCGCGCGCAGCGCATAGTCAGGAATCGTGGCCGGTTGCCATCGTGAACTTCATGCATACTGAATGGTTGCGTACACATCCGGTCACCAAACTTTAACCTAAATTGTGACACCAGAAGTGCGCCAATCGGACCAAAGCCCTCGTGAGACCGAAGGTCACTGAATCTTGACGCCGGACTCGCGCGCGACATTTCCCCACCGCTCGAAGTCCTTGCGCAGCACCGCGGCGAAAGCGTCGGCACCGCCCCCACAGGGATGAGGCTCATTCCTTTGATCTGCTCGGCGACCTCCGGCGATTTGATGATTCGCGAAAGTTCGCCATCGAGTTTTTTAAGGATATGGTTTGGCGTTGCCGCCGGCGCGAACACGCCAATCCAGCCGTGCGCCTCGAATCCATCGTAGCCTGTTTCGGACAGCGTCGGGACCTCTGGGAGAAGCGCGTTGCGCTTATCGCCACTGATGGCGAGCGCCCTGATCTTGCCTCCTCGCAGCAGAGGGGCAGCTGTGGCTGCTTCAAGAAAGCGGCGTCGATCTGCCCGCCGAGCAGATCATTCGCCAACGGAGCTGCGCCGCGATAGGGGACATGCGTCATATGAGCCAAGGCTTTTTGTTCAAAAGTTCGCCATACAAATGCGAAGTGGTCGCATTCCCGTAAGAACCATATGATGTTGCGCCCGACTTAGCCTTTATGGAACGTATGAAGTCCTCCATCGTCTTCTCCGGCCGGTCCGCCGGGATGGCAAAGACGGTGGCAATTTCCACAGCTTGGGTCACGGGCACGAGGTCTTTGAAGACATCATACGGCAGTTTAGCGCCGACATTGGGTGCTTGAACAAGCTGAGTGATTCCCACCAGCAACGTATAGCCGTCCGCGGGCGATTTCGCGACGAAATCATTACCAATAATTCCGCCCCCGCCTGACTTGTTCTCGATGAGCACGGTTTGCTTCCATGCTTCCGACAATTTGTTACCGAGCAGACGGGCAATAGCGTCAGAGGCGCCGCCCGCTGGGTATGGGACCACCATAGTGATGCGTCGGTCGGGATACTCTTGTGCCAGGGTGTCGGATATCGAGAGGAATTGCGCCAGGAGCGTGGCAGCAGCGACGCCGACAATCATTGACCTCAAAGGATTCATGAATCGCTCTTTCCGTAGTCGTCGAAATTGTATTTGACTATTGAGCATGGATCCCGCGCCAACAACTCATCATCGTTGTTGCGACGAAGATCGCACGGTCGTGCGAAGAAATGTTCTCTGATTACCCTCGGATGTCAAGCGGCAGTTTTTATAGCAGCTAGCGTGGCCACCGTGATTTTGCGCTGCACAACCGCGACCATCCTCACAGCACGAACTTCAAGCAGAAGATCCTGAACCCGGAGCGTTCTGGTCAACCATGGTGTCCAGAAAATCGTGCGAGGGTGCGATCCGGGAGCACGAAGGGTAAAGTATCGTCCGAGGGTTTAGCGATATGTTCGACGTATCATCATGGTGCGTCTTCCGCGCGCTTGAATTCCTCTCGGCGCGATCGGTGTGCTAGGTCTTGCAAGAGCTGTCCGTTGGAAACCACCGTCACCCCGTCCTAAATTGATGCCAGTAAGCTGTCTCCAGAGGCGCAGTGCTACCGCCGACAGAGCGCTCGACCTTAGGGGATCCATCAGCGGGTCTGCTTGGTAAGAGCGCGGAACTCGATCGGCGCTCCGCGCGGAATGAGACGAGGAGCGGCGAGGGTAGTTTTGCTCGAACTGTCCCGAAGGATTTTTGTTCGATCTGATGATCCGGAGCGGGACCCAATATTACATGCATGGCGAATAGCGATTCATTAGGGATGGAAACTGGCGGGCGGGTGCGCACAGCCTCGAGCAAATTGATCGACAGCGTTGACCGTTTGCCATTCGCGTCGACGGCGATCAGCTTGATCGTCGATCCATCTTCAACATGACTGCCGCTTGCGAGACCGATCTAATCGGCCGCGCGCGCTCCATCCCCGCAGTGACAGGTGAAATGATATTAATAGATAATGGAGTACGAGGAACGGTCGACTGTTACCGGAACACTGATCGCTGGGACAATCATAAGTGCGTGCTGATTGGGTCCGGACTCGATGACAGAGGAAGCCCTCGGTCCCTACGATCGAAAAGCTGCTTCGCGATGATGAGCTGTTGGATCTGTGTCGATCCCTCGTATATCCGCAGAACCCGCACATCGCGGTATATTTGTTCGATCATGTAATCGGCCATATATCCATTGCCGCCGTGCACCTGTAACGCGCGGTCGGCCACTCTACCAACCATCTCGGTCGCATACAGTTTGCACATCGATGCGTCGCAAGTAATTGTCTCGCCAAGGTCTGCCTTGCGCGCCGCGTTGCGCACCATGCCTTCGGCTCCGTAAGTTTCCGTGAGCGAGTCCGCCAAGAGCGCCTGGATAAGTTGGAATTTAGCAATGGGCTGGCCGAATTGATTGCGCTGAAGGGCGTAGTCAGCCGCGTCCTCGACAATCCGATAGGCAAGTCCGACGCAAAGCGCGGCAATGAAAAGTCGACCGCGATCAAGGCCTGCCATCGCAGCCGAAAAGCCGGTTCCTGGCTTTCCACCTAAGATAGCGTCATTACTCACAAAACAATCGTCGAACACGACATCGCAAATTGGGGCTCCGTGCTGTCCCATTTTTTGTTCGGGTCGGCCAACCGTCATTCCGGGTGTCCCGGCCTCGACAAGAAAGCCAGTGATTTCTCTTGCCGCCCCCGGCGTCTTCACCATAACGGTTATCAACCCGGCAAAGCTAGCGTTGGAGATGAACCGTTTGCGTCCATTAGATTAACCAGCCTCCACCTGATGGGAAGGCATGCGTGGTAATGCCACGCGCGTCGGAACCGGTATCCGGCTCAGTCAAAGCAAAGGCCGCAAGCATCTCACCGCTGGCCAACCTTGGAAGATAGCGTGCCTTTTGTTCTAGCGTTGCACCATGGACTATTGCCTGCCCGGCCACGCCGTTATGAATGCTGATGAAGTTTCGCATTGCGGGCGTGGTCCGGCCGAGGATGAATCCGACCTCGACTTCCTGAGTGGTGTTCAAACCAAGCCCCCCGTATTGCTCGGGATATGTAAGCCCGAATAGACCGAGATTGCGGACTTCGGAAATCAGATCGTCCGGCGGGCGGTCAAGGCCATTTATTTCCTTCTCTCGTGGAATAAGACGGTCTTTTACAAAACGAGACAATGTCTCGCACATGATCGAGAAGCCGTCGTCGGTTTTTGACATAGAGGCGCACCAATAGCCACCTGAATATCAAATCCATACTTCAATATTCGCACGAACGTGCAATAAGGTTTTTCGCCAAATGAAAGTCGAGGATCAGCACATCGAATCCTGGTAATGAACTTAGCAGTACCATGCAGACCAAGGGTTAAATTGGATTAAGCCAAAACCGATGCCTGAAATCTAATGGCGAATTACTGCGTGGGCGATGGACGATCTTGTTACGCATCTAGCGACGAGAGTGCTTATACCGAGAAGCACCAAGTTAAGGATCACACCATGTTCGACCTTTCAGTACAGAAGAGTCCTTTACACCGAGGACCATGAGGCCTTTCGGGATGTCGTGCGTCGGTTTGTTCAGAAGGAAATCGAGCCGAGCATCACCGCTTGGGACGAGGCCGGAGAATTCCCTCGGGGACTCTATAGCAAGGCTGCGGAAATTGGCCTCTTGGGGCTGGGTTTTCCTGAGGAGTACGGCGGGATCGAGGCAGACAACTTTATGAAGATAATCGCTGCCCAAGAGCTGTCTCGCGCCGGCTCGGGCGGCATAAAGGCCAGTCTATTCAGCAGTAACATCGGCGCGCCCCCAATCGCCGCCGCCGCGCGGCCGGAAGTAAAGGCTCGGGTACTGCCCGAAATCCTTTCAGGCAAGAAGATCTCGGCGCTGGCCATTACCGAGCCAAGCGGTGGCTCGGACGTGGCGAATTTGCGGACTACAGCCCGGCGCGACGGCGACCACTATGTGGTCAACGGTGAAAGACCTTCATCACGTCCGGGATGCGGGCGGACTACATGACGGTCGCGGTGCGCACTGGCGGGGAGGGCCCCGGCGGCGTCAGTCTGCTCCTGATCGAAGGTGATACGCCCGGACTATCGCGTACCAGCCTGAAGAAGATGGGATGGTGGTGTTCAGATACGGCGACCCTGTATTTCGATAATTGCCGCGTACCTGTCGAAAACCTCATTGGCGACGAAGGCGCAGGCTTTAAAATCATCATGCGCAACTTCAACAGCGAGCGGATGGGCCTCGCCGCCGGCTGTGCGACCTTTGCACGAGTTTGTCTGGAAGACGCGATCGCCTACGCGAAAGAGCGTCATGCTTTCGGTAAGCCGATCGCGCAACATCAGGTCATCCGACACAAGCTTGTCGATATGGCCCAGAAGGTTGTCGCGACCCAGGCAATGCTCGAGACGCTTGCGTGGCGGCTGGACCAAGGCGAGAGCCCTGTGGCCGAGATCTGTATGCTGAAGAACCAGGCCACCCAAACCATGGCCTTTTGCGCTTCGGAAGCAGTCCAGATCTTTGGCGGGGCGGGTTTTGTGCGCGGGATAAAAGTCGAGCGCATCTACCGTGAAGTGAAGGTCACTGCGATCGGTGGCGGTACTGAAGAAATCATGAAAGATCTCGCTAGCCGTCAACTGGGCTTTTGAGCGCGGGGAATTTTTAGGCGGCTCTGGTTTCTCTTAGCGGATGTCGGTTGAGGTCTGGAAGCGGATCGGATGGATATATGACGGTGGGAACGATGATTACACGCAGGAGCGCGCCCGCGGCGGTGCGCGCTGTTTCGGTGTGCGTGGCCGCTGACACTGGCGCGAAGGCGATCGCGGGCCTGTGGGGGCTAATGCCCAACTCATGACGAACTAAGTGAAGGACACCGTTGGCAAGCATGAGCTTGCGCTAGATCTCTGTTCTAGATCACACGGGCGACTGAGTCCCTCGTGCATCTAACCACTATCTTGCTCTCGCTTGTGCATGCGCGCAACGCTCTTGAGCGAATCGGTGTCGATACGATAGGGCACGACGCCTCTTTCAGCGGTGCCCACGTCCAGCGCCCGTCCAATCGGCGGGAGAGCGCGATGCCGGCAATCGGTTCGTTCACACGCGCGACAACCCGGACCTATCGGTTCGGCAGCTTCTGGGTCACCCAGATCGATGCCCTTAGAATAGACGATCTGGTCGGCATAACCGACCTCGCATCCCAGACCCACGGCGACGGCGCGCGGCCGGTTCAGATACGAACCGGCGGAGAAGCTCACAGTTCGCGCGATACATAAATAGGTTGTTCCCTCGGGCGTGGCCGCCAGCTGGACCAATGTTTGGCCCGGCTGGGCGAACGCCTGATGGACATTCCAAAGCGGGCAGGGGCCCCCAAACCGGGCGAACTGGAAGCGTGTAGCACTACTTCGCTTTAGAACGTTACCGGCGATGTCGATCTTCAAAAAGTAGAATGGGATGCCTGGCGAGGTGCGCCTTTGTAGCGTGCTGAGCCGGTGGCAGACTTGTTCGAAGCTTGTTCCAAATCGGCTTTGGAGGCGCTCGATATCGTAGCGGAGCTTTCGCGCGGAATCGAGAAACGCTTCATAGGGCATGACCAAGGCGCCAGCGAAATAGTTGGCTAACGCCACGCGTGCCAGTGCTCGAGCCTCATCGTTACTCAGTTTGGCCTGTCGGATCAGGCGCTCAATCGTGTCCCCCTGCTCCAGCAAGCCGATTACGTGTGCGATCCAGAACATGCGGCTCTCAGATGGAGCGTCTCCCGACAAGAAAGCATTCGAGATTCACGGTCTAGACGCCAGATCATTCCGCTATTGAGGCCCTCGCGCGCAGGCTGAACTCTGATCCGATAGGCATCTCGAAGATACTTCACAAAATCGTCGCGTCGATTCTCTAACCGAAAACGCCGCTTCTCGACTAGCTGTTCTGCCGCCTTATCGAGTACGTCAAAATGATTGCGCTTTGATTGAACCCAATCGCGAACTTCGTCGTAAGGAAAACGGCTTGCGCCGGCGTTGCCGTCGTGCGCGATAGTGGTCAGTACGGAGCGATGTTCTTCCTCTAGAGCAAGATAGGCGCGATAAAGATGCAGAAATCGCTGAGCGACATGAGGCGCAACGCGAACTATCGCATCTGCTTCTAGAGATGAGACGGCCTCACCAAACAGGGGTCGCTCGCGCTCTCACGTAGCTCACTAGCGATCCGCAGATCCTCATCGCATGCAAAGTATTCCGCCTGAACGCCGAACAGTCGACTCAAACGCGTGAGAAGTTGACGCGTAATCGGCCGTTGGTCAGCCTCTATCTGACTTAGGTAGCCGGGGGAGATGACCAGGGCCTGGGCGAGCGCGATTTGCGTCTTGCCGTGCTGTTCCCGTAGCCCGCGTAGCCGGTCTCCAGCAAAAAGTTTTCTCCGCTTCATGAGTTAGCAATATTTACAAGGCGGACAATTCGATCAGCAAAACAGCGCATTTTACGCCCTCGGCGGGAATAAAGTAGTTTGCTAGATTTGCATATCTTTAATGAGGATGCAAACATGCAGCAGCATCAGGTTCGCGTTTACCCTTCAAAAGCCAATCTTCCGAAATTCGAGCAACTTGCCTGGAAGATCGCCGAGGTGGCCTCTGATCCTGTGGCTGTCGAGCCAGCGGTGATCGAGATGAT
Organism: Bradyrhizobium sp. RDT10; assembly: GCA_044772375.2. Taxonomy (GTDB): domain Bacteria; phylum Pseudomonadota; class Alphaproteobacteria; order Rhizobiales; family Xanthobacteraceae; genus Bradyrhizobium. The sequence goes on along the minus strand of CP187939.1, from coordinate 3,693,698 downwards.
CGGCAACCGCATCCTCGACAATGCGGCCGTCGCGGCGGCTTCTCGGCACGTCGTCCCGTGGCAAGCGCCCGCGCGCAGGCAATCGCGCACCCCTTCAAATCTGGAGCGACGGTGTTCGGCCTACCGCAATCGCATCGCATCTCACCGGAATGGGCCGCATGGGCGAACGGTGTTGCTGTGCGCGAGCTGGATTTCCACGACACGTTTTTGGCCGCCGATTACTCCCATCCCGGCGACAATATACCGCCAATTCTGGCAGTCGCCCAGCATTGCGGGCTCGACGGCGGTGCGCTCGTTCGTGGTCTTGCGACGGGATATGAAATTCAAGTCGATCTGGTGAAAGGCATCTGCCTGCACGAGCACAAGATCGACCACATCGCCCATCTTGGCCCTTCGGCCGCGGCAGGCCTTGGTACGTTGTTAGGGCTTTCGACGGAAACGATCTATCAGGCCGTGCAGCAGGCGCTGCACGTTACGACTACGACGCGGCAGTCGCGCAAAGGCCAGATTTCAAGCTGGAAGGCCTACGCGCCGGCGTTTGCGGGTAAAATGGCCATAGAAGCGGTCGATCGTGTGATGCGAGGCGAAGGCGCGCCGTCGCCCGCCTGGGAAGGTGAAGACGGCTTCATCGCGTGGCTGCTGTCGGGTCCGAACGCGGAATATGTCGTTCCGTTGCCCGACAAAGGCGAGCCAAAGCGCGCAATCCTCGACACCTACACCAAGGAGCATTCGGCCGAATATCAAAGCCAGGCCCTGATCGATCTCGCGCGGCGGATGGGACCGAAGATCGGCGACCTCTCAAAGATCGATAGCATCGTTATCCATACCAGCCATCACACCCATTATGTGATCGGTACCGGTGCCAACGACCCGCAGAAGATGGACCCGAAGGCCAGCCGTGAAACGCTTGATCACTCCATCATGTATATCTTCGCTGTCGCATTGGAGGACGGCGGCTGGCATCACGAGAAATCCTACACGCCGGATCGCGCCGCGCGTCCGGAAACCGTGGCGCTGTGGCACAAGATATCGACCGTCGAAGACCCTCGCTGGACTCGGCGTTATCACAGCTGTGATGCGACCGATAAAGCTTTCGGCGGCCGCGTTGTGGTGACCCTCAAGGGCGGCTCGACCATCAGCGACGAGATTGCCGTGGCGGACGCCCATCCGCTTGGGATGCGTCCTTTTGCGCGGCCTCAATACATCAGCAAATTCCGCAGCCTTTGCGACGGCGTCGTCGCGCCCAACGAGCAGGACCGATTCCTCGCGCTGGTCGAGCGCCTACCTAGCCTCAAGCCGGAGGAGCTGGGTGGCCTCACTTTTGCGGTCGAGTTGACCCAGCTTGGGATAACCACGTCGTCAGGCATCTTCGACTGGCCAGGCGCATCAGACGGCCGCTCCGTCGTCGCAGAATAACAGGAGTACATCATGGCTAACGAGGCTCCGGAGCCTTCAAATCCGCCGCCGAAGAAATCGGTCGCGCTGTCCGGCGTCGTCGCAGGTAATACCGCGCTCTGTACCGTCGGCCGCACCGGCAATGATCTGCGCTACCGAGGATATGACATCCTCGATGTCGCGGGGACCTGCGAGTTTGAGGAGATAGCTCATCTTCTCGTTCACGGCAGTCTGCCGACGCCGACGGAACTTGCGGCCTATAAGGCCAAACTGAAAAGCTTGCGTGGTCTGCCCACCGCGGTACGGACGGCGCTCGAGGCGCTTCCGGCAGCTGCTCACCCGATGGACGTAATGCGGAGCTGCGTTTCGACGCTGGGGTGCGTGTTGCCCGAGGTTCACGACCACAATCATCCGGGAGCACGCGATATCGCCGATCGGCTGCTGGCCTCGCTTGGCCCGATGCTGCTGTACTGGTATCATTTCTCACAGAACGGCCGCCGTATAGATGTTGAGACCGAGGATGATACAATCGGCGGGCACTTTCTTCATCTCTTGCATGGGCGCCCGCCGTCTGATTCCCATGTCCACGCCATGCACACCTCGCTCAATCTCTATGCCGAGCACGAGTTCAACGCGTCGACCTTCACCGCTCGTTCGATTGCTGGCACCGGCGCGGACATCTATTCGGCTATTACCGGGGCCATCGGCGCGCTACGGGGCCGAAACATGGCGGCGCCAACGAGATCGCCTTCGAAATTCAGAAGCGCTATGGCGGTGTCGAGGAGGCCGAAGCCGATATCCGCCGCAAGGTTTTGGCGAAGGAAGTCATTACCGGCTTTGGGCACCCGGTCTATACGATCGCCGATCCTCGCAACACGGTGATCAAGGAAGTCGCACGGCGCCTATCCTGCGAAGCCGGCTCCATGAAGATGTTCGAAATCGCTGACCGGATCGAGGGCGTGATGGCCGAAACCAAAAAGATGTTCGCCAACCTCGACTGGTTCAGTGCGGTCTCTTATCATATGATGGGAGTGCCGACGGCGATGTTCACGCCGCTGTTCGTGATCTCCCGCACATCAGGATGGGCTGCTCACATCATCGAGCAGCGCATCGATAATAAGATCATCCGGCCTTCAGCGAACTATATCGGGCCAGAAAACCTGGCCTTCGTGCCGATCGAGCGGCGCGGCAATTTGCCCTCGTCGGCTCACGCCGCCTAAGGAGGGCCAAATGCCGTATCTTATTGCGTCCGATCTGCCATCCGAATCCGCCGGTCGCCGCTTCCGTGACCTGTTGAAGCGGCCAAGCATTCTGAAGCTGCCCGGCACACAACGGCATGGCCGCGCTGCAAGCCAAGGCCGCAGGCTTCGAAGGATTGTATCTTTCGGGCGCCGCTATGACGGCCTCGATGGGGCTGCCCGATCTCGGTATCATCACGGTCGACGAAGTCTGCTTCTTTATCCGCCAGGTTGTCCGGGCTTCGGGACTGCCGCTTCTTGTCGATGCTGATACCGGTTATGGCGAGGCTCTCAACGTGATGCACGCTGTTCGCCTCTTTGAGGAAGCCGGTGCCGGAGCGCTACATTTAGAAGATCAACTACTGCCAAAGAAGTGCGGACACCTTAACGACAAGAAGCTGGTCGACGCGCACGACATGGCGGCCAAGGTGGCGGCGGCGGCCAAAGCGCGGCGCGATCTTGTCATTGTCGCCCGCACCGATGCGGCGGCAAGTGAGGGGCTGGACGGCGCCGTGGCTCGTGCAAAGCTTTACGTGGAGGCAGGCGCGGATGCGATTTTCCCAGAGGCACTCAATGCCGAAGAATTGTTTCGTGCCTTTGCTGAGCGCATGCCTGGCGTGCCGTTGCTTGCCAATATGACGGAATTCGGCAAGACGCCCTTCTTTTCGGCGGCCGAATTCGAAGCCATGGGTTATTCCATGGTGATCTGGCCGGTGTCGGCGCTGCGGGTCGCCAACAAGGCGCAGGCAGAACTTTACGCAACAATCGCCCGTGACGGCGGTACCCACAAGATTGTTGATCGCATGCAGACCCGCGCCGAACTGTACGCATTGATTGGATTGCACGATTACGAGGCGCTCGATGAATCTATTGTTGAGACCATCATTCCGGGAGGGATGCCGCAGAGGGTGACGTGAAGAATAGGGCCCGTTGCCCGTCGCGCGCCGGAGCGCCGGGCAATCAGCCTGGCGGCCAGAAGACGCAAGACCCGTGTGCTTTACCTATGTTCAGCCTGCTGTCGCCTCATCGTCTGGAAGCGTCATGTCATCATCTTTTCCTACCCTCTTGTCACCGTTGGTCCTGAAGCATGCCGACGGCAGCGAAACCATCCTGCGTTCTCGCGTGCTGATGGGTTCGATGCACACCGGTCTTGAAGAGGCGGTCGGTGGTATCGAGCGAATGGCAACCTTCTATTCCGAGCGTGCCGCCGGTGGCGCGGCTCTAATCGTGACTGGTGGCCTATCGCCCAACGACGAGGGCAACATGTGGGCTGGAATGCGCACGATGTCCACGCCCGAAGTTGCCAACGCGCATCGGGTCATTACCACGGCGGTGCAAGCAAATCGAGATCCATCCAGTGATCTCAGCCCGAGCCATCAAGAGCCGGTTGAACGTCGGACAGCCAATTTGACTAGGAGTATTTGAATGACTGGTCCACTACACGGTGTTCGCGTTATTGACCTCTCGACGATGCTGTCTGGCCCTGCGCCACGCAGACTCTGGCTGAGATGGGCGCCGACGTTATCAAGGTGGAGGCCCCTGAGGGAGACAATCTGCGCAGCGTCGGCCCTTCTCGCAGCGGCGGCATGGGCTCCATGTATCTCCACGCCAATCGAGGAAAGCGAAGTATTGTTCTGGATCTCAAGCTCGCTGCCGGCCGGGATGCTTTTCTCGCTCTCCTTAAGGACGCAGATGTGTTGATCTGCAACATCCGAACCAAGGCGATGGAACGCTTACGTCTCGGCTATAACGACGTTCGGTCAGTGAATCCATCGCTGATCTACGTTAGTATCGTCGGATACGGGAGCGGGGGTCCGTACTCAGATCGTCCGGCCTATGACGACCTCATCCAGGCCGCGGTCGGGATCCCCTCTCTTGGGGCTGCACTCGACGGCGGAGCAAGATACGCTCCCTTCGCCGTCGCTGATAGGATCACTGCGATGAACGCCTGTAATGCGGCACTCGGTGCTCTGTATTATCGGTTCAAAACCGGGCAAGGTCAGCACATCGAAGTGGCTATGTTCGAAACAATGGCCTTCATGGTGTTGTCGGACCATATGGGCGGACGCACGTTTGAACCTCCGCTTGGACCGAGTGTCTTTGAGAGGTATGCGTCAGTTAGAAGGCCGTTTCCGACTTCCGATGGTTTTCTCTCGTTGTTGCTTGTTACAGATAAGCAATGGACGGCCTTTTTTCGTCTAGCCGGCAGGGAAGCCGTTCTGGAGGACGAGCGGTTTTCCAAGGTTTCCGGTCGAACTCAGAACACCACGGCTTTGTATAAGATCGTCGCCGACATCCTTGCCACTCACACAACCGACTGGTGGATCCGAGAGTTCCAACGTCTCGATATTCCCGCCGTCCCTGTCGCCACGATTGATGCGTTGATTGATGATCCCCACTTGAAGGCCGTCGGCTTCTTCGAAGACTTTGAGCATCCTGCGGAGAAGCAAATCAGGACTATGAGGTCAACCGGCCGGTGGTCGGTGAGTGAAGCGACGTTTCAGCGTCATGCGCCCAAGTTCGGCGAACACTCGGAACAGGTACTGAATGAGATGGCGATATTGAACAAGCGTCAGCTGTGAAGGGTCGCCTTCTGCTGGAACACTAAAGAGAGCAGGTCGCACGTTAAGCACGTCAAACATGAGCCGGAGCACGCGCATCGAGCGTTCGATCGCCGAAGGCTTTAATTTCACCAAGCGGAAGCGAAAGAGTCGTCAGGCAACGATCGCGTGTTCGAGGTCATCGTAGAGTCCCCGCCACATCGAGATCTAAGTACTCCGCGACGAGCACGGCACAACGTGATCCTATCTCGACGCGTGCGAATGTTCTATCCAGTGCACCTACCCGAAACATTTCGAGTGGACACCGAGCCCGCTGCTCGACGAGAGCGCGTCCGCCGCGAGATGCCGGACAGGCCACCGCCCAAGACCGTTAAGTACGCATGGAACGCGCCGGCTAGGACAAGAGCTTCTATCTCTAGAAGAGCAGCCACCTTCAAATCAAGAATTTGATGACCGGGCTGGTCACGGCGTCGGCCTCGTCAAGCACGTTGCGCCGGCGAGAAGCTGGCGCTGGCGAAGGACGTCATACCGACCGGCTTGCCGTCGAGCGCACATCTATGTGGAAGATACGTTCCGCAATTCTCTGCCGTCGATCCGTCATCTCGTGAAGTATAGCCGGCCGAGGGTCGAAACGTCTCGGTGCGGAACGACACAGGCTTGCAGGAGGGCGCCGTCGATCTATTCCCAACCGATGATCGCCAGGCTCGTTACTCACGCCCCGCTGCGCGCCGCCTGCATCGAAAGACGGGCAATACGCACAGGCTCTCCTGTAAGCCCGGTACGCCGGTCTGGGAAGGGACCATTGATGGCCGCGTCACCGTGCAAGTGCGCTCCCTAGCGCCCGGCAGCGGCATCGCCCAACAGGGGCTATGAAGTCGCAGTCAACGTCTTCACGGAAGCAGAGGTCCCCGCCGTGCGCCTAATGCAAATCGGCAAGGCCGACACCGATAAGATGCTGCTGTGCCCCGACGGGGCGCTGGTCGCTATGATTGAGGGAAGGTCAGGAGGTCGAACCCGGAAACTTTTGATGTCCAATGGAGATGCGAAGCATGCTGCATGCCAAACGTGATGTGACCGTCAAGATGAGACATGCCGCTACCAGCGCTACGCTGGCGGTCGACGCGTTCTTTCCGAATTCGCGTGCCTAGCGGCCCGCTCCTGAAAGGACCCTCGATCGCATTGCTTGCGTGCCGATCCGATCATCCTGCACCGTGACGCTCGCCATATCCTGCAACGACTGCAGCCCGTCAAGGACGGACTGCAGTCCCTTCTTTCGGACGTGCACTACCAGAATAGTAGGCAATGCAGTTCTATTCATCGCCCCGCAGCAGGCCACCGAGAGCTTCCCACTGTTCGCCTTTAAGCCGCATCAATTGAAGGTGCTTGATTGTGGCGTAATCGGTCGGCGAGGTGTTTACCGTAATTCCAGGCAACATGACTTCGGACCGGAAGTCCCGCAAGTTTGCAGCCTGCTTCATTACGTTTTCTCGCGTAAGATTGTCCCCACACTGGAGCAAGACCTGCACTAGCGCCTGCGCAGCACTGTAGCCATAGAGACTGTAGTAATCTGTTCTGTCTACCGAAGGTGCATATTCTTTCATGAACTGAAAATAATTCTTCATTCCACCATCATCATTCCAGCGAACGTCGGTTGCATCCTTGACGAAGAACGCCGAAATGACCCCTTGGGCGTTTTCCAAGCCAGCCGGCTTCATTGTCTGTCCGATGGACGCCGAAATGACAGTGACCAGGTGCAATGGTTTCCAACCTATTTCAGCTAGCTTTCGAATGCCTTGAGCGGCAAATCTTGGGATCGATATGTTCACGAGAACATCTGCGCCGGTAGTCTTGAGCTTGATGATCTGAGAATCGATAGTCGGCGCAGAAGTCTCGTAGCTTTCTTCTGCGACGATCTTCGAGACGTCCGCGCCGAGCCCATCCCTCAAACCCTTGAGATAATCTCTGCCGAAATCGTCATTCTGATAAAGAATGGCGATCCGGGCATCCGGCTTCTCTTTCAAGATGTATTTTGCAAAGACATGACCGTCGGTTTGATAAAGCGGCTGCCACGGCAGGGTCCACGGAAATTGCTTCGGATCGTTCCATCGAGTTGCACCGGATGCAACGAAAAGCTGCGGCACTTTCCTTGCGTTCAGGTATTTTTGGACGGCCAAGTTCGTAGCCGTACCGATCGACCCAAACACTAGAAGAACTTCATCGCTTTCGACCAGCTTTCGAGTCTGCTCCACGCTTTTCGCGGGACTGTAGGCGTCGTCGTTGGAAATAAAGTTTATCTTGCGCCCATGAATGCCTCCCGCGTCATTAATCATTTTGAAGTAGGCGGCTTCGATCTTCCCGACTAGTCCGAGGGAAGATGCCGGGCCGCTATAGGGGGCCACATTGCCTATTTTAATCTCGGTATCACTCGCGCCAGGATCATATTTCTTCTGCGCAAAGGCAATCGCGCTTCCGGAAAACAAGGCAAGCGACATCGCAAGTAAGCCGATGCAAGGTCTCAAGTATCTTCTAAGCATGATCTCTCCTTGGGATCGTGAGTGCGCGGCGCGACATCTGAAACAGTCGGCGGCGGATAGAAGACTGCGAACAAAGATGACACGATGACCAAAGAAGATTCAATCGAAAAGCGCACGGCCGTGCGATATTAAATGGGGTTTCGGTCAGCATTATTGACCGAGTGACCGCTATAGTTAAACAGGCCCAGTGGGGTATTTGGATAGCCAATATTGCACGGACGTGCGGGATAGTGTACGAGAGGAGCGTCGCCGTTTCAGTAGCAGCCTGGGCGTTGGGGCGGAAGGTCCAAGAGCAAGTACCGATTGACGGTCCTTGTTCACCCCGCTCAACGTTTTGCCGTCGTTGCCGTGTCTTGTGTTGTTGAGATGGCCATCCGGACAGACACAAGACGGATGACCGTGGGGTGATAAGAAAGACTTGGCGACCGGTGGAGCTTGCTAATGGCATTGGAGGCTTTACGAGCCGACCGATGGTTTTCGTCTCTTCCAACGGAGACGCAATCTGCTCTTTATGAGACCGCCAGACTCAAAAACTAGACACAGGAGAGCCGATTTTCACAATAGGATCACCGCCTTCGGGACTCTACGCGCTTCTAAGGGGGTCCATTCATATCTCGCATTTCGACGTCCTGGGTCGTTACCGCTTCTATCATGTTCTCAAGCCAACCGCGTGGGTTGGTGTAATTTCCGAGGCGGATCTCCTACCTCAGATGCAAACGACCCTAGCAGGAGATCCGACGGTTCTGTTGCATATTGATCACCAGTCCGTTCAGAATGTTCTCGCAGAGAGCACCAGGTTCGGCTGGGACTTAGCTCGTCTAGCCGCCCACCAAGCCAGACTACTTGCGGAGGCGGTTGCCGATCTGAATGGACTGACGACATCAAGCAGAATGGCCAAAGCCCTCATCTCGATCTCCGAGCCATCTGAGAATGCGCAGAACCAGGCGGTCGTATCCAGCCTCAATCAGGAAATGCTCGCGGCAATAGCCGGAGTATCGCGGCAAACAATAAATCGGATTCTGCGACGCTGGGAGGCGCGAAAGCTTATCCTGACCGATTACAAGCGTATCACAATACTTGATGTTCACAGGCTCGCTCGGATTGCCGATCGAGCAGGTTCAGGAATGTAGCAAGTACATTGTCGCATATTTTACAGTCCGATCTCTATGCGGGTGTTACTGAACAGCGACCGCTGAGGGATCGATGAATCAAGCGGCAAAAAATTGCAGGTCGCAAACGAACCTGAACCGGAGGGAATCAGATGAACGAGACAATCACTGCAATACGTGCGCCCGTGGTCGATGTAGACCCGTTCTCGCTGGCCTACCTTAACGATCCTCATCCGTATCACGCTCGCCTACGGGAGGCAGGTCCCGTGTTTCGCTTCAAGGACTACGACGCGTGGGGCGTCGCTCGTCACCGTGAGGTGGCATCCTGCATGCAAGACTGGGAGACGTTCATCAGTGGCGCCGGCGTCGGATTGGCGGACCTCCGCAAGGTTTCCAACATAGTGATCGACACACGCCTCACTTTGGAGATTGACCCTCCTGAACACGGTAAGTATCGATCGGTCTTCACACGCATATTGAATCCAGGTCTTGCCCGCAATCTGCGAGAGGAGTTCACCCGGAAGGCTGACGACCTTGCAGAGGAACTCGTGGAGCGCGGTACGTTCGATGCAGCCAAGGATCTGGCTGCTGCCTTTCCGCAGAAGGTCTTTCCGGACGCTATCGGATTGCGACCGGATGGGCGTGAAAATCTTTGGACATGGAGCGATGCCGTGTTCAATTCCTGGGGCCCAGACAATGAGCTGCAGCGAGAAAGCGCGAGGCGTGGCCTCGAAGCGCGGGAGTGGATCCGCGAAAGCTGCAGCCGTGACATGCTGAGCCCGGATGGTATGGGTATGAAAATCTATGAAGCGGCTGATCGCGGAGACGTTGAGCCGGACGACGCGCCCTTCCTTGTCCGGCCTTTCCTCACGGCCGGGCTGGATACCACCATGGCCGGGCTCGGCGCTGCAATGCTGGGTCTAGTCACGCATCCCGACCAATGGGCTCTGCTTCACGAATCGCCAGGACTTGCCCGGCAGGCGTTTGAGGAAGCAGTCCGCTGGGAATCGCCGGTGCAAGCCTTCTTCCGGACCACGTCCCGCCCGATCACAATCGGTGAGGTAACACTGCCGGCGGATGCCAAGGTTCTAATGTTAATGGGGGCCGCGAATAGGGACCCAGCGCATTGGACGCATCCGGAACGATATGACATCATGAGAAAGACAACGGGTCATCTCGGCTTCGGGCTGGGGATACATGCGTGCGTCGGTCAGATGATAGCACGGCTTGAAGGTGAGGTCCTCCTAAACGCGCTTGCTAAGCGAATTGCATCGATCGAAATGATCGGGACCCCAAAGTTCAAGCCCAACAACACAACCAGAGCTCTGGCGTCGATGCCAGTTCGAGTGGTCCCCGCGTAGCGCGCTCAGCTCAAGACAGAATCAAGAGAGCAGTTTGTGGGGCCTCGATATTCAGCTGGTTGAGCCGAATGATGAGTGTGGTTCTTTTATGCATGCTCCGCGTTAGTTCTTGAGCGAAGAGCCGGCCGCGCAATGCGACAACGCAACTCGCGCTTTTCGGTCGTTGCCAGTTAGCGCAATTACCTCCGATGAATGAGCCTTCGATCACATACGCAGAAACTGGCGGCCGCCGCCGTCAAGTAGATCTGCCGAATGGGACGAGTATCATGCGGGGTGCCCTGCAGGCGGGCATCAGCGGCATAACTGCCAAGTGTGGGAGCGATCTCATGTCTCCGCCACCTACCATGTGTACGCCGAGCCTTGGCAACTGTATCTGCTGCCGATTGCATCCAACAAGGAGAATAAATTGCTCGAGAGCGTCGCGGCAGAGCGTAAACCAAACAGTCGTCTGAGCTACCAAATTCGAGCTTCAGAGCACATCGATGCTTTGGTTCTCTATCTGCCAGATCGTCAGTCGCAAGATGGAAACTGAGATGTATCCCGAACTAGCGCTGCATATCGACGGCAATTCCAAAAAGAGGAGAGGGGAGGCGTGAGACGGCGGTGCTCAACCCCGCTGATGGAACAACCGTAGGATCATTGCCTCTCGCGAACCTGGCGGGCATTGACTACGCCGCGAATGCACCGAGCGGCCATTTCCATCTTGGTGCGCACAATCTGCGCTGTCGCGAGCGCCTTCGCTAAGCAATGCCGAACCGTTTCTTTCCGGTTTCCAATTTGCGGGAATTCCATCTTCCTTTGGCGTGGCAATCGCATTCCTTAACTGACCACAACTACACCGGCTGGTCACATGTACTATAAAGGGTCAGCGAATGGCGCCTTCTCGAAGTATGGATATGCGTTGCCCACGCCGGCGGTTGCCTCGTCCTGGTGGAATCCGCGACCATACTTCCCTCGTTGCGGGAACCTTAATGGAGCAACTGTCGCCTACGAGCGTCGCACCCGCGACGGGCTTGGGGTAGTCAGTTCACTATCAATGAATTCCATTCGATCCTTACCCCAGAACATCTCCTCTCCGACGAAGAATGTCGGCGCACCGAAGACGCCTCTCCCCAGGGCCTGGTCGGTCTCGGCGACCAGAAGATCGCGGATCTCGGCACTCTCCATGAGCGTTTCAAACTCTTCCTCGGGAACGCCGAGAGGGCCGCGATCGGCCTCAAGCCGGACACCTCTCCTACAGAAGCATCATTATTTTCCCAGTAGGCAGCAAAGATCTTTTCCATGAACTCCCACTCTTTCCCGAATCTTCGCATCGCCAAGGCGCCCCTCAGGGCCGGGCTGGTTTTCATCGGAAATTTGGTCGGCATCTTGAAGGGCAGGTCGTATCGCCGAGCCCATCGCATCAGATCGACCTTGCGTGCGCGTAGCTTTACCTTAGGCTCTTCCATCAGGACATAGGATTGCTTGCGAAACACGTATCCGAGATTAAACGGGTGCGGCACGATGGTTGCATCATGCTTTTTTGCCACCGGCTTGATCAGATGGAGCGCGAAGTAGCTGTTCGTGCTTCCAAGATCCCAATAGAATTCGATTGTCTTGCTCACGACGCCTTCTCCACGTTCTGGCTATTTGAGTGTGTCTTTTCCGCCAAGCGCCGCTTCCTTTTTGGCGAATTGGTTGGCTCCGAAGAGATTGTCCCAAGCCTCTCCAGTCGGCGGTTTCCGGTTCTTCTGAAGCCTTTCGCTCAGAAGGGCCAGGCCGCGTTGGACGGCGGGCCGGTTGCGAACGGAGCCATACCATCGTTGGATGGAGGGATAATCCTCAAGTTTCTGGCCCTGCCAGGAATGGGCCCGGAGCCAAGGATAGGCGGCCATATCCGCAACGGAGTACTCGCCGGCGAGGAATTCGTAGTTGGAGAGTCGCTTCTCCATCACCCGGTACAGCCGGCCTGCTTCAGCGGTGTACCTCTCGACTGCGTAGGGGATCTGTTCGGGTGCGTATTTGCGAAAGTGGTGCGCCTGCCCCAGCATCGGAGCCATGCTGGCCGCCTGAAACGAGAGCCACTGCACTACCTCGTATCGCGATGCCAAGTCTTTAGGTAGGAAGCGAAAGCCGGACTTTTCGGCCAGATACATCATGACGGCCCCGGATTCGAACACGCCATAAGGTTTCCCGTCGGGTCCGTCCTCATCCACGATGGCGGGAATCTTGTTGTTGGGGCTAACCTTGAGGAAATCCTCGGAGAATTGCTCTCCTTTTCCAATATGCACGGGGACCACCGTGTAAGGCATTTCGAGTTCCTCAAGCAGGATCGAAATCTTGTAGCCATTCGGCGTGGGCCAGAAATACAGTTGGATCACCCGTGCTCTCCCTCGCGCCTTCCTCGATGGACGCCGAAAAGCTATGAGAGCTGCGATCGATAGTCCAAGACGATCCAAGACATAATCAATACGTCAAGAGACTTGGCCCTGCCGCGCACAAGTCGCCGCCTGTCTTAATCAAGTTGTCTTCCGTATTGGACCGTGGTGCCCCGGCTGTCTATTCGATCCTGTGGAGCGTCTTCAAAGCTACAGGCGAGGGAGCGGGACCGATGAACGGAATTCTGCCGATGCTGTCCGGCATCAAAGTAGTCGATATAACGCAGTTCGTGGCGGGTCCAACGGCGTCCCGGATCCTGGCGGAAGTCGGAGCGGACGTTGTCAAGGTCGAGCTTGCGCCGTTCGGGGACAGGTCACGTGTCCAAGGCATGAAGCCAAGCCCAATGCCCGAAAACGCCGCGCCGTACAGCACATACTTCTTTCAACACAATCATTCCAAGCGCGGCGTTGCTCTCGACTTCAAGAGCCCGAGGGCCCGCGAGATCCTCAAACGCATGATCTCGCGAGCCGATGTTCTCGTCGAAAATTTCAGCCCCGGCGTCATGGCGAGGGCAGGCTTGGCCTACGATGATCTAAAGAAGATTAATCCACGGCTGGTGATGTGCTCGATCTCATTCGCTGGCCAAACAGGCCCGCTAAGTGACAAGCCGGGTTACGACTACATCGGACAGGCATATGCCGGGGTCACCGGGATGATAGGCGATCCGGATGGTAGCCCTGCGATGGTCACGATGGCCTTGGGCGACGTATCGACGGGTGTATCTGCGGCGATGGCGATCGCGGTAGCCTTGTTCCATCGCGAGCGGACGGGTGAGGGACAACACGTGGAGAGTACGCTGCTCGATACATACTTCCACATGCATGAAGCAAGCATTCCTCGCGTATCCAAGTTGGGGGACAGGTACCTACAGAAGCGAACCGGGTCTCAACACCCGGACGGTGGCCCGACCGGGATCTTCAAGTGCGGCGATGGCCGATACATCACACTGATGTCGCTGGCGCACCAGTGGCCCCAACTTGTAAACGCATTGCAAATGCCCGAATTGCTCGATGATCCTCGCTTCAAGACGCCAAGCGCCAGACGGCAAAACAACAGCCTCTTAAAGGACATCCTGGAAGGGTGGCTGGCGTCTATTGGGCCACGCGAGGCCTGCCTGACGGCGCTGGAGGCGCAACGAATTCCGTCGGCCCCCGTTCTTGACCTCGACGAAGTAATCGAACTTGAGCATCTAAAGGAGCGCGGCACCGTGAGATCTGCCAATGACCCGCTTCTCGGCTCGTTTAAGATTCCGGGAATGCCAGCGCGGTTCTCGTCCTGGCAGCCCCGCAACGCTCTGACGGCAGCGCGCTTGGGCGAACACAACAACGAGGTTCTGACAGAGATTGGATTATCCGATCAGGAGATCACCCACCTTCACAAGGAGAAGGTATTCGTGAAGGACGCCTCATTGCGGGGCTGACAGGCGACCATGGCACTCAACGGTTTCGTCGGTTCTTCGGTTTCGTCGAACGAATAGAAGACGAATCGGTTGTGTCCGTGCTGCTCGATTTTCGGCGGGTCGCGGCCTGAAAAAAGTGACGGACGAGCGTCGAGCGGTCGTCCCACCTCTTGGCAAGCCAGACCGCCGTTTGCGCTTTGGGGTCTTGCAGGGGCCGGAAGCTCAAACCATCGAACGAAAGGCGTTCGAGGAAGCGGGAAGAATTGAGATTCCGATCCCAGCCGCAACCAGCCCCATCATAGTTGGTGTGGCGTTCGCTTCTTGCGCGACATTGGGAGAGAAGCCGGCGTCCCAGCAGAGATCTGCAACCTTCTGATAGAGACCGCTGCCGATCGAACGGGCGTACAGCACAAGCGGTTCGTTTGCGAGATCAGACACGGAAATTTCCGGCTGCCCTGATGCAAGGGGATGATCGGAGCGCATGACCGCCATCAACCGTTCGCGCGATATTTCGACGGACTGGATCGAGGCGGGCTTGGGCTGCAGCGGTCGGACAAATCCGAGATCGAGGTGCCCGTCGAGAATAGCGTCGATCTGCTGATAGGTCGGCATCTCCTGTAGCACCAAGTTTACGCTTGAATGCTCTCGCCGAAAATTGAAGACCAGCTGCTGGAATTCGTCGACAAAAGGAGCGGATCCGAAGAACCCGATTTTCACTTCGCCGATTTGGCCTCGATGGACCCGCTCCGCGAGCGTGACGGCGTTGTCCACCTTGCTGAGAATATCGGCTGCTTCCTTCAGGAAAAGCCGGCCGGCTTCCGTCAACTCGACTCGGCGGTTTGAGCGCTCGAAAAGACGCGCTCCTATCTCGCGTTCGAGGGCGAGAATCTGCTGACTAAGCGGTGGCTGGGAGATACCGAGCCGGCTGGCGGCCTTGCCGAAATGAAGCTCCTCGGCGACCGCAACGAAATATCGGATATGTCTCAATTCTATGTTCATCGTTGCGGATACTATCAGAAAACGGAGATGGACAAAGACTAGCGGACCTTAAGCAGTCGCATAACGTATCGAAGGTGACCAAAAGGGTATTGGACCCGTGCGATCATTATGACGAGATTGATCGGAGTTTTGTGTTTCAAGGAGTGATCCGTGGTCTCGCCAGGCGAACCGTCCTCGATCGATGCGTCCAGCGGTCCCAAAGGCAGCAAGCCGGCCATTCTGAGCGGAGTCCGGGTGTTGGACCTGAGCCGGTTTCTGTCCGGCCCACAGGCAACACTATTCCTGGCCGGGATGGGCGCCGAGGTTATCAAGATCGATGAACCCCGGAGCGGCGATCCCACCTTCGCCGCGCCGCCATACTTCGGTGCCGACGGCGTGGCTTTCGAGCGCCGGTCCGAACAAGATCTGGGCGTTGCGTACCTAAAGCGGGCACGCGGCAAGAAATCGATCACGCTCGATCTCAAGAGCGCGGAGGACGTGACATCCTGGTGAAGCTCGTTCGAGAGTCCGACGTCCTCGTCGAAAATTTCAAGGTCGGCGTGACTTCTCGGCTGAAGATTGATTACGAAACCCTGCGGCTTGCCAATCCTCGCCTGATCTACTGTTCGATCACCGGATACGGCTCGACAGGCCCGGAGCGCCATCGCAAGGCATTTGACCTCATGGTGCAGGCCGCGACGGGCATGATGAGTATCACCGGCGATCCTGCAGGGTTGCCGAGCAAGACCGGCGCCTCGCTTTCGGATGGTATCGCAGGCACGTTTGCCATGGCAGGAATTCTCGGCGCGCTGTTCCAGCGCCACGCGACGGGGCTCGGACAATTCGTTGACGTTTCCATGGCGGACTGTCTCGTTTCCCTGATCTTTGATGAACCGTTCGAATGCTATCGCGAACTCGGACTAGCCCAGCGTCAAGGCAACAGGATCGCTCGGTTCTCCCCGTTCAATACCTATCGTGCAGCTGATGGAGCTGTCGCCATTGAGTCGGGAATGCTGCCGATTGGGTAAAACTCCTGCGGATCATTGAACGGGAGGATCTACTAACCTCGACCGACTTCATGAATCCCGGATGGCGCATCGAGAATAACGCGCAAGTCGACGCCGTAGTTGGGCAGTGGACGCTCCACAAGACCGTCGACGAAATCATCCAGAGCCTGGACGAGGCGGACATTACGTGCGGGCCAATCCGCACCATCGAGGATGTCGTCACCTGGGATCAGCTGCGTGCACGAGAAATGTTGCGACCAGTGACCAATCCGTACTTTCCGGCCGCTTCTGGTCCCTTGGCTGCCGCCTTTCCGCTCAAGTTCAGCGGATCCGATGCGGGTCATGATCCGCGCGTTCCGATGCCTCGCGAGCACAACACCGAGATTTACGAAGGTCTCCTCAAGTTGTCGAACGAAGAGGTCGACGACTTGAGTAAGCGCGGAATCGTCTAGTCCGCGCGAACGGCGCAGTCTACTATTCCTCTGGCCTGGAAGACGCCCCAAAGCCGGTGGTGAGAACCAATTTAAGTAATGGAGAAGCCTCGCCATGAGCAGGACCCTTCGCGGCGCGGACATCGTCGCCCAGTCGCTCGAGCGCCTTGGCTGCCAGCGGATCTTCACGCTGTCCGGGAACCACATCATGTCGATTTTCGACGCCGTGCTGGACACCAAGATCCAACTTGTCCACGTCCGACACGAAGCGGCGGCGGTGCACATGGCAGACGGTTGGGGGCGCCTTACCGGAGAGCCTGGCGTCGCGATGGTGACGGGGGCCCGGGTCATGCGAACGCTGTGGGCGCCTTGTTAGCCGCGACGGCCTCTGAATCTCCGATGGTCCTTCTGTCGGGCCATGCGGCAACGTGGGAACTGGGACGCGGCGGCTTTCAGGAACTTAGGCAAGCGGATATCGCCGCGCCGGTTACCAAAGCCTCTTGGACGGCGACGTCGGCCTCTACTCTGGGTCAGGATATCGGCGAAGCGATGCGGATAGCTAGGCGGGGCCGGCCCGGCCCGGTGCATGTCAGCCTGCCGTCGGATATTCTCGATGAAGAGGTCGAGGCTGGTGCGATCTCGTGGCCCGAGGCGCATGACCGTTCGGACGGGCCGGACATGGCGATGGCTATTGCGGATGGCGTGCTCGCAGCCATCGCGTTGGCCAAACGACCGATCATCTTTGCGCCGCCGCAACTCTCCAGCGTTGGGGGCCGCGCTCTACTCAAGGAGTTGGAGGAGGCGACCCACGCACCCGCCGTCATCTTGGAAAGCCTGCGCGGCATCGCCGATGCTACCCTCGGCGCTTTTGCGGATTTACTGCGGGAAGTCGACCTCGTTGTTCTACTGGGAAAAGCGCTCGACTTCACAACGCGTTGGACTGCCGCGCCTGATTTTCGATCAGATGTACGCGTTATCGCCATCGATCCCGAGGCGGCATTGGTGGAGCGGGCGGCTCGGGAGACGGGCAGTCGCCTTCTCATCGGGTGTATGGCGGACGTCAGGAATGCCGCGAAGACGCTCATCGCACGCGCTTCGAGCGCGGACCGCCGCGGCAGCGAATGGTTCAAGAAAGCTCGTGCTGCGCTCGACCATCGGCCGCGGGAATGGGCGTCAGTTGCTTCCTCAACGGAGGGCCGGCTCCATCCTGCAGAGCTGTTTCGCGCCCTTAGACCCCATGTCGAAAGCGACGAGGACGCGGTGCTGGTCTGCGACGGCGGCGAAATCGGCCAATGGGCGCAAAGCATGCTGCCAGTGCGGCGTCGATTGACAAACGGCATTTCGGGCTCGATAGGCGGTTCGATTTCCCTGGCCTTGGCGGCACGTTATGCCGAACCAAGTGCGCCTGTGTTCGCCGTCCTGGGTGACGGCACAATCGGCTTCCATCTCGCGGAGTTCGAGACGGCCGTCCGATGCCGCCTCCCGTTTGTTGCCGTGGTTGGAAACGACGGGTGTTGGAATGCCGAGAGCCAGATTCAGCTCAAGACGTACGGGCCCAACCGGATGCACGGCTGCGAACTCACGCCGGCGCGCTACGATCTCGTCATGCGCTGCGCTTGGCGGACACGGGGAATTTGTGGATCGGGCGGCCGACCTTCCAGGTGCGATCGACCGCGCCCTTGCAAGCGGGAAGCCGGCCTGCATAAACGTCATGATCGAAAGCGTCGCGGCTCCGACGATGCGCCTGGGACCAGCTGCACCGTAGCGAACTCGGTCCGATCTGCTTCGATCCTTTCGGACGCATTTGGTTTGGCTGCCCTCTATTGCGCAGATCATCTGACGGGCGGAGTGGGGTATCAGGAATGCTTCGGTGGTGTCAGTGATGAGCCAAAACAGTCATTCGTACGATAGGCGGTCGACAAGCGCTTAGCAGCAATGTACCCATTGACGCTGCCAATATCCGCATAGCGAAAACGGATTGGCAATTCTGTTCCGAGAGCCGTTCAATCGAGGGCTCCCTAATCCATTCCGGAACGGAGAGCCGCGTGTTCGCAAAAAGCCTTGCCAAATACTTCGTTGTTGCCGGACTTCTCCATCCTATCGAAGCGTCTGCGCAAGAACTGACCGGCACACTGAAGAAACTCAAGGAAACCGGAGAGATCGCAATCGGTCATCGCGAAACTCTTGCCCCGTTCTCCTATTTTGACGACAAGCAACAGGTGGTCGGTTACTCTGCGGATCTATGTGCAGAAATCTTACCAATCATTAGGCGCCAAATTAAACTTCCCGATCTTAAGGTGAAGCTGGTGCCGGTGACTTCGTCATCTCGAATTCCTCTTCTGGCGAACGGTACGATCGATCTGGAATGCGGCGCCACGACGAACAATGTGGACCGTCAAAGGCAGGTCTCCTTCTCATTCACGCATTTTGTCACATCCAATCGGTTCGTCTCGAAGAAATCTGAGAAGCTGTCGAAATTTGAGGATCTGAAGGGCCGAAACGTCGTTTCGGTGTCTGGTACAACGAATATCAAGCAGCTCACCGAGCTGAATGCCCAAATGGATCTTGGCATGTTGGTCATGCCGGTCAAGGATCACGCTGAAGCGTTCTTGATGGTCGAAACGGATCGCTCCGTGGCGTTCGTAATGGACGACGTCATTCTGGCTGGACTTGTTGCCAATGCAAAAGACCCCGCTGCTTACGAAATTTCGAAGGAACCGCTGTCGCTTGAACCGTATGCTTTCATGGTCCGTCGCGAGGACCCCACGTTCAAGGCTGTCGTCGACGGTGCTCTGGCCGACATCTTCAATAGCGGTAAGATCAAGACGATTTATACAAAGTGGTTTGAGCAGCCCATCCCGCCGAAAAACATCAATTTGCATATGCCCATGAGTGAGTCGCTGAGTAAAATTATAGCGAAGCCGACCGATAGCGCCGATCCTGACGCGTACAGGTAGTCATGTAGCAAGATTGGACAGGCGACACTGTAAGGCCTGATTAGAATCCGAAAGCCTGGGAAGGCCGATATTCCCAGATGGCCCCTACAATCATAGTCGAAGACCTAGACATAGATCGGCAAATCCGAAAACCAATCTCTGGAAAATGAGACCCTATGACTGCGGCATCAAACAAGCTTCTAATGAACAGCTTTACCGACTTCATCAACACCGCGAATCAGGATTTGGCCACTAAACTAATCTCTCCCGATGCAGTATTTCACGTTCCCGGCCGCTCTGAGCCGTTGCAAGGGCCGCCTGGCTATCTCACGATTATTGGAATGATGCGTGCGGGTTTTCCGGACATTCAATGGACGCTGGAGGAGTTGGTAGCGGAGGATGACAAGGTAGCCGCACGCTTCACCATGCGAGGCACGCACCAAGGAACCTTCCTGGATGTTCCACCGTCAGGAAACAAGATCCAGGTCAAGGCCATGAATTTCTATCGTATAGCCGACGGACAAATCATCGAAGAACATGGCCAGCCCGACCTGCTTGGGTTGCTGCAGCAAATCGGTGCGGCAATTTGAGCATTTTTAGCTGGCTGGGCACCGACGCCAACGTCGACTTGAGATTGATGTAACCCCCGTCGATCAAATACCGACGGATCTGTCCGCCATGACTTCAATCAGTTTTGCTCCCGGTCGTCTGAAGGCGCACGAGAGGACCGAGGGCAGTTCCTCGGCCGCATGGACACGAACGGCTTCAAGACCGAGCCCTTTTGCAATGGCGGTGAAATCTACCTCCGGGTCCTTGAAATCCATGCCGACGAAGTGGTCGTCACTGTGGAAAGCAAGCAGGCGCTGCTTGATAATGCGATACCCGCCGTTGTTCACCAGGACGACCGTCAGCGGTAGTTTGTGATGGGCGGCCGTCCAGAGCGCCTGTATAGAGTACATGGCGCTGCCGTCTCCCGAATAGCAGACGACGGGCCGATCCGGATTTGCGAGACTAACGCCGACCGAAGCGGGTATGCCCCAGCCGATTCCGCCGGATGCGAGCGCATGATAGCCGTAGCGGTCGCGATGGGCCCGCAGTGAGGTCATGTAGCGGGAAGACGTCAAGCCTTCGTCTACGAGGATGGCATCTGCCGGCATTGACTCCACGACCTGCAGAGCGAGCCAATCTGGATCGATCGGGTTTGCTGCGCACTTGCCGCCGATCTGCCGTATCAAGTTCTTGCGCTTCATTGACCAGTTGCCGGTGACGAGGTTATCAAGGCCTTCCTTGGCGCGTCTCGCGAGGGCGCTGCCCCCGGTTGACTCGAGCGCGGGAATGAGGACGCGGAGCGTTTCCTTGACGTCGGCTTTGACTGCGATATCCGCCGGAAAGTTCTTCGCCAGGTCGCCGTCGACGAGGCCGATCTGCACGACCGGCATGCAGTCGGGCAGAGGAGAACGCTCGCTATGGACCGACATCCGGACAGGATCTGCACCCAGGACGATAAGCAGGTCATGGGCGCCGATTATTTCGCTCGTTTGCTTCTGTACCCGCGGCAACGGTCCCATGAAGCACGGATTCTCCGACGCGAAATGGGCGCCGTAGGCGATCGTCTGTTGGTAGACCGGGCAGCCGATGGTGATCGCCAGCAGCCCGGCTTCTTCCAGGGCGTCGCTCTTCACGACCTCGTCGCCGACGACGATTACCGGACGCTCGGCGTCCAAGATCTGCCGAGCCAACGCCCGGAGGAATCCGCGGAGGGAGCTACGCGCGTATCGACCCGCGTCGACCTGCCGAGCTCGATGCCGGCTTCCGCGTTCAAGATGTCGCCCGGCAGGGAGATGAAGACCGGCCCGGTAGGAGGGGTGGTGGCGATCTTGGCGGCCCGTCGCACGATGCGGGCAGGTCCTCGAGCCGGTTGACCTCGACCGCCCACTTCACCAGCGGCTCGGCCATCCGAACGAGCGGTCCGTAGAGCAGAGGCTCCATCAGGCCGTGCCCCTGTTCCTGCTGTCCGGCCGTGAGGATCATCGGTGTGCCGGTGAACATCGCATTGTAGAGCGAGCCCATTGCATTCCCAAGGCCTGGTGCGACGTGGACATTGCAGGCAACCAGGCGCCCCGAGGCGCGGCTGTAGCCATCGGCCATCGCGACCACCAGGCTTTCCTGCATTGCCATGACATAGGTGAGTTCCGGGTGGTCTTTCAGCGCATGCATGATTGGAAGTTCGGTCGTGCCAGGATTACCGAACAGATGGGTAATGCCTTCGTCCTTCAGCAAGGCGAGAAAAGCCGAGCGGCCGGCGATGCGGTTCATGATTAGCTCCGATTGTCATGCAAGGTGGAGGAATTCCGCTCTCGGGTTTGCCGAGACGGCGCCCCGTCGTGCCGAGGGCTGACCTCGGATCGCCGGCAAAAAAAGCCCCGGCTTTTGCAAGACGGGGCCCCAGTCTGGGAGGAAAACGATTAGTTGCCGAGCCAGACCTTCGGAGCCTGCAGGGCAACTTGGGCTGCCCGCACTTCGACTTCCGCCTGAGTGATCGAACTGACGGGATGATCGATGACGATCGGCATGAGACCCTGCATGCCGATGGCGGTACGAGTCAGCTCGGTCTCGCGTTCGAATTCGGTCGTGATGATCGCTGCTGCCGGAATGCCGAGCTTTTCGAGAGCGACGGAATCGCGGATGCAGCAGGAGCAGCACGAGCCGCAATCGCCGATCGCGGTGAGTACGATATCGTTGTTCGCGGCGATCTCCGCAATGAGCTCCGGAGCAGCATCCTTCGAGAAGCTGTGCTTCACGTAGTAGTTCACCTTGGCGAACTTCACGTTCTTTTCCAGGGCCGCCGTCGACGTGCGCAGGATCTTGTTCGCATTCCACTTGGAATTGTCGAGAATGGCAAGACGCAGTCCATCCAGTTTCTTCACGCGCGCCGCAATCGGAATGTTGGCCGATTCCACGACGCCGCGCGGATCGAATACCAAAAGCGAATTCTTGTCGGTAACTTTCATAAGCATGTTCATTTCCTCCCTGGGTTTACAGCGCGCATACGCCGTCGGTGCAGCCGTCGTCGTCCGGAGCCGACGTCGGGTCGATGGCCTTGAGGACCGGAGTGTTCATATGGCCCCATCCGGGGATGAATGCCGAGAACCGGCCGGCATGTCCGCCCATGATGAAGAGGTGGATGTTGTCGGCGGACGGCACGATCGGAATTCGGGTGTCGGGATCGCGCTTCAACCACTTCGGCAAATTGCGATTGTAAACCTTGCCGTAACGGTGATCGCGAGAGATGGCCTTGAAGGCATTTCCGGAGTTCATCCAGAGATAATGCCGAATATCGGAACGGGTCCAGCCGGCCTTCGCGATGTCCTTGGCGTGTTCGAGGCCGAGAATGACGGTGCAATGCCCGCCTAACACAGCGGAGTTCGATGCGATCGTGCTCATCGCGGAGCACATCGTGTCAAGGATACCCTCCGGATCATTGCACTGATGGTCGGTGACGCTATGCGGCGCCTCCGCGGCGATTGCGAAAACGGTCGAGTCCCGGGACGGTAGCCGTGCTCGACGTGATAGGGGCGAACGGACTATCGGCTTCGTTTTCGGCCACGCAGTAGGTGTACTTGCCCGGATGGCCGAGGGTGCTCTTGTCGAAATCCGGGGCCAGCCTCCGCCCACGTTAAGCATGATCAGACGAACGGCGCGGCCGATGGTGGCGTTGGCGCGATTGCCGGATCCGAATGCATTCGGTCCGCCGTTCATCCCGACTTCCGCGGCGAGAGGGCCGTTCACGATGATGAGCGGAGAGGCGACGTGGGTGGTTGCCTGAACGCCGTTCAGATTGAACTCGCGATCGGCCAGGGCCAGCATCGCCGCACGGACGATGGGAGCATACTCGGGACGGCATCCCGCCATCACCATGTTGACCGCGAGGATCTCCTGGGCGAGGGCGCCCCAGCGTGGCGCTATCTTGCACTCGACGAACTGCGGATCGCCGCCCAAAGCTGCAACGATCGCGTCGATTTTTTCCTGGTCGGGGGACGACCGGAAGTCCGTCGGACCATCCGCGGTCGTAATAGAGTTCAATGAGGTCCGTGCCCGTCGGTACGCTCTCGATGGCCACCGAAGTGCCAACCTCTTCCAATGTCTGCGTCGCCATTTGCTCGTCTCCGGCTGTTTCAACCCGGAGACATCCTAGGAGCAATTGCTTATATGCCAAGAAAATCCTGATAGCCTCGATTGATACGAAAAAGACATAAATAAGAGCCGCTAGTGACCGATCTTATCCCACGATCGCTTGATCAGCGACATCAGGCCACTCGCAGCAGGAGACGGCTCTCGTTCCTTGAGCGTCACGATTCCGAGATCCCGCGCGAGCGGTCGCCCGCGGATTGGTACCGCACTCAATTCCTTGCCCAGAAAACTCGAGACACCGCTCTTGGGAGCGATCGCCAAACCAATGCCGGCGCGCACGAAGCCAAGCATGGTGGCGAACTGCGAGACGGTAACGACGTGATTTAACGTCAATCCCACCGACGAGGCGGCTCCGTCGATGACGCGTCTGGTCCTGGAATCGCTGGGCAGCGAGACGAGAGGTGCGTCTTTCAAATCCGACAGGGAAAGGCTCTTCTTATTGGCCAATTCGTGATTTCTGGGGAGCACGACGGTGAATTGTTCGCTGCCGACGCGAACCGAGAGGAACGGGTCCGGCAAGTCGTCCAGATAGGTGATACCGAAATCCGCCGCTCCGCTGCGCACGTCTTCAATTACCGTTCCGTGGACGCCGTCCCGAACGTGAAGTTCGATGCCCGGATGATCAAGCCGGTAGGCCGAGACCAGCCCCGGAAGCTTTCCGTTCGCGACCGACATGATGCTCGAGATGATGATCTGCCCCCGGCGCTGATCGGAAAGCTCACGCATGCTGCGAAGCGTGATCTTCAGATCGTTCTGAATCCGCGCGGCGACCGCTACAAATTCCTTGCCCGCCGCAGTGATCTGCACCGATCGTGTGCTGCGGTCGAACAGCTTTATACCGAGGACGTCTTCGACGTGCTTGATGGTACGCGTCACTGCAGGCTGCGAGGTCTTGAGCAGTGAGGCGGCCGCGATGAAGCTGCCGTATTCCGCGAGCGCGAGCACGGTCTGCAGTTGGCGCGAGGTAAGGTCCGGCATTGCCAAAGGAGTCATGATTTATATCCTTTTTGGAATTATCGATGGTATCAGAAATTTCTTGATATAACCAGCCGTTCGTTGGACCGTCATCACGCAGCAGTGTGGAGCGATGATGGGTCAGTCAGAACGAGCGCAGCGTCCGAAGTCGTCTCATGCCCTGTTCCAATGGGAGGACGCCTTCCTGTTGGAACTCCAGCTCAGCGAAGACGAACGGATGATACGGGATACTGCTCGGCAATATGCGCAGGAGAGACTGCTTCCCCGCGTGACCGACGCCTATCTCGCAGAAAAACCGACCGCGAGATTTTCCGCGAGATGGGCGAGCTCGGGCTGATCGGCGTGACATTTCCTGAACAGTACGGTTGCGCCGACGCAGGCTACGTCGCCTATGGGCTGGTAGCCCGGGAGATCGAACGCGTCGATTCCGGCTACCGCTCCATGAACAGCGTCCAGTCGTCGCTTGTGATGTATCCGATCTACGCGTACGGCGACGAGACGCAGCGCAAGAAATACCTGCCGAAACTAGCCAGCGGCGAATGGATCGGTTGCTTCGGCCTCACCGAGCCTGATGCCGGTTCGGATCCGGGTGGCATGAAGACTCGTGCTGAGAAGGTGTCTGACGGCTATCTGCTGATTGGTACCAAGATGTGGATTACGAACGCGCCGATTGCTGACGTGTTCGTGGTTTGGGCAAAATCCATTGCGCACGACAATGAGATCCGTGGCTTTATCCTTGAAAAGGGCATGAAGGGCCTTTCCGCGCCAAAGATCGACGGCAAGCTCTCCCTGCGAGCCTCGATTACGGGCGAAATCGTGATGGACGGCGTCGTGGTCCCGGAGAGTGCGCTGCTGCCCAACGTGTCGGGCCTGAAGGACCTTTCGGGTGCCTAAACCGCGCTCGTTATGGCATTTCTTGGGGTGCCATGGGTGCGGCGGAAGATTGCTTCCATCGCTCGCGTCAGTACGTGCTCGACCGAAAGCAGTTCGGCCGGCCGCTGGCAGCGACTCAACTGGTTCAGAAGAAGCTCGCGGACATGCAGACCGAGATTGCGCTGGGTCTGCAGGCCTCCTGCAGGTTGGCCGGCTGATGGACTCCGGGCAGATGGCACCCGAGATGATCTCCCTAGTGAAGCGGAACAACTGCGGAAAGGCTCTGGATATCGCGCGCGTAGCCCGCGACATGCATGGCGGCAACGGAATCTCAAGCGAGTTCCACGTGATGCGCCACGCGCAGAACCTGGAGACCGTCAATACCTATGAGGGCACGCACGACGTCCATGCGCTGATCCTCGGCCGAGCAATCACCGGCATACAAGCCTTTTCGTGAGGAAGCCATGAACGCATGTCTGACGGGCCTCCGCGTTCTGGATCTCAGCCGCATCCTCGCGGGACCGTGGGCGACCCAGCTTTAGCCGATCTCGGCGCCGACGTGATCAAGATCGAGCGGCCCGGGGAGGGGATGACACGCGCGCCTGGGGACCGCCTTTCGTCGTCGGTGACCATGATGGCGACCTGTTCAGCGCCTACTACCTGGCCGCCAACAGGGGAAAGAAGTCCGTCGGAGTTGATTTCAGTTCCCGCGAGGGTCGCGAGATCGTCGCGTCGCTCGCGAAGTCTTGTGACGTTGTCGTTGAAAACTTCAAGGTTGGCGGCTTGAAGCGGCTCGGGCTCGACTACGATGCTCTCTCCGCCGTCAACCCGGCTCTCATCTACTGCTCGATCTCGGGCTTCGGGCAAACCGGTCCCTACAAGGACAAGCCCGGCTACGATCTGCTCGTACAGGCCATGGGCGGCCTGATGAGCATCACCGGCTCCCCGGACGGAGAGCCGATGAAGGTCGGGGTGGCGGTTGCCGATATTCTTACCGGATTGTACGCGACTGTGGCCATCCTGGCGGCGCTCAACGAGCGGCGTGGCAGCGGTGTTGGCCAGCACATAGATCTCGCGCTGTTGGACGTGCAGATAGCCACCTTGGCAAACCAGGGAATGAACTTCCTGGCGTCGGGGAAAGCGCCTCGCCGGCACGGCAACGCCCATCCGAACATCGTACCGTACCAAGCCTTCGCCACCAGCGACGGTCACATCGTGGTGGCCGTGGGCAACGACGCCCAGTTCGCGCGCTTCTCCGCGATCCTCGGGCTCCCGGAGTTGGCGAAAGATCCGCGATTTCAGAAGAACTCCGACCGCGTCCACAACCGCAGCGAATTGATCGAGCTATTGAGCGCAAGGATCCGCACTTTCCGGAAACTCGATCTGCTGAGCAAGCTGGATGCCGAGCTTATTCCGGCCGGGCCGATCAACGAGATGCACGAAGTCTTCGCGGATCCGCAGGTCGAGGCGCGGGGCCTCGTGGTCGAGCAGAATCTTTCGCCAGGCGGTTCGCCTACGAAGATCCTCGGCAATCCCATCAAGTTTTCGCGGACGCCGATCGAATATGGACGGGCGCCTCCCGGTTGGGAGCACACAGCGCGGAAATCCTCCGCGGCGAATTGAAAATGCCCCAGTCCGAACTGGACCGCCTGGTCGAACAGGGGATCGTTTCGAAAAACAGCGCCTAAATCCGCCGACAGAAGCGGGGCGTATCGAGGAAAACAAGGAGGACGCATGAACAGGAATAGAATTTCACGCAGAACGGCGCTGGGAGTGATCGTAGGTGCAGTCGCAGCATCGGCCGTCGCGAGGGCGCAGCAGGCAACGGAAGTACGGGCCATCATCCAATACGGCGTATCGTACCTGCCGCTGATGATGATCGAGGAAGAAAAGCTGCTCGGGGCGGCGCTCGCCGAGCAGGGCGATTCCCGGATCGAACTGAAACTTCAGCGGGTCAGCGGATCGACGGCAGTCAATGAGGGATTGCTTGCCGGCACCGCCGATATGGGCGTGATGGGAGCGCCTTCT
This sequence comes from Bradyrhizobium sp. RDT10, assembly GCA_044772375.2. Classification (GTDB taxonomy): domain Bacteria; phylum Pseudomonadota; class Alphaproteobacteria; order Rhizobiales; family Xanthobacteraceae; genus Bradyrhizobium. Next base: position 3,666,264 of record CP187939.1, on the reverse strand, counting down.
CTACTGATCATCAACGAAAAAGCCCGCGGCGCCGTCAAGGGGCTCACGGGGGCTTCGTCGTTCCCCATGGTGCTGAATACGGTCCTCGACCGCATCAAGACCATCGCTGACTTCACGCCGCAGGACCGCATAGCAACTCCGGCGATCACAGCGCCACAGAACCTCTGCCTGCGCATGGCAGCCGAAAAGTACCTGGGCGACACCAAGAAGCTTGATACGAATGTCGTGGCGCTGCCGCATCCGGACGCGATGGCCGCGATGTTGTCCGGGACGGAAGTTGTGGCCCATTTCACCAACGCGCCATTCGCGCAATTCGAAGCGGACGACAAGCGGGTGCATCGCGTCCTGAGTTCGGAGGAAATACTGGGAAAGTCGGCGACTTTCGTTCTTCTCGCCGCCAACACTAAGTTCGTCGAACAGAACCCGAAGGTGTCTGCGGCCATGGTCAAGGCCATGGATACGGCCATCGCGCGCATCGCAGCGGATCCTGCGAAGGCCGCCGCGCTCTACCTCAAGCAGGAGCCGTCTAAGTCCATGACGCCCGCTTTCGTGGAGAAGATACTGCGCGATCCCGAGAACATTTTCAGCGTGGCCCCGGGAGGCGTCATGGCCTACGCGGAGTTCATGCTGCGCACCGGTCAACTCAAGGCGAAGCCGGCGAAGTGGCAGGATGTGTTCTTCTCGTTCATCCATGACCGCAAGGGGAGCTGAGCATGAACATGATGAATCAGCCCCAGATCAAAGAGGCCCGCAGCCTGCCGGATACAAAGCCGGTGCTGAGCTTGAAGGACGTGACGCTGCGTTATCAGACCGATACCAGTATCGTGACCGCCGCTTACGACGTCAGTTTCGATGTTTATCGGGGCGACAGGTTCATCCTGCTGGGTGCGTCAGGTTGCGGGAAATCGTCGCTGTTGAAAGCCGTCGGGGGCTTTCTGAAGCCTGCGTCCGGGGAGATCCGGCTCGACGGCAGGATCATCGACGCCCCAGGCCCGGATCGCATGATGGTGTTCCAGGAGTTCGACCAGCTACTTCCATGGAAGACGATCCATCAGAACGTCGCATACCCCATGCAGAAGGTTGGACGATGGTCGTCGTCGGAAATCATGGACAGGACGAGACTATTCACCGCGAAGGTCGGTCTCGAGAAATTCGCTGACGCGTACCCACATACGCTTTCGGGCGGAATGAAGCAGCGCGTCGCTATCGCGCGCGCTATGGCAGTAGAACCCAAGATCCTGCTGATGGACGAACCGTTCGCGGCACTCGACGCCCTGACCAGGCGGAAGATGCAGGACGACCTGCTGGAACTCTGGAGTGACACGCGTTCGACCATCCTCTTCGTTACTCATTCGATCGAGGAGGCGGTGATCGTCGGCTCGCGCATCCTGGTGCTGACGCCGCATCCAGGTCAGGTGCGAGCGGAGATCAACGCCCATCAATTCGCCTATGCCGACCAGGGGGCGGCGAATTCGAGCCCTCTGCAGCCGCATTCACCAGATGCTCTTCACGCCCTGCCCCCGACATCCGAAAGGATAAAGCTATGACGACCATCGATCGTGCCGCAGGCATGGCGCTTGTGCTTCCCCAATTCGCGACGAGTTCGAGCTTTCGAGCGTGGTCGAGCCAGCCGCGGACGCCGAAGTCCCGCTTCCGCTGCACGTCCGGATCTTTCAGAGCACCGTCTTCAGACGTCTCATCGTCGTCGGCCTGCTCGGTGCCTTCTGGGAGGCCTACGCGACGTATCTGGATAATCCGCTCATGATGCCGCGCCTTTCCGAGGTGATCGTCGCGCTCGTGGCGTCCCTGGTGTCCGGCAGCTTGGCGATGCGCGTCGTGATGACCATGAAGGTGCTGCTGATCGGCTACTCCGCCGGCATCCTGGCGGCGGCCACGCTGACGATCCTGGCTTCCACGACCCGCTTCGGCAGCGACGTGCTGTCCACATTGACGTCGATGTTCAATCCACTTCCCGCCGTCGCCCTGCTGCCGCTTGCGCTGCTGTGGTTCGGCTTGGGCATGGGCAGCCTCGTCTTCGTGATCATCAATTCCGTGCTGTGGGCGGTGGCCTTGAGCACGCATACCGGATTTCAGTCCGTGAGCGAGACGTTGCGGATGGCCGGGCGTTGCTTTGGTCTCGGGGGCTATCCTTGTCGCGGAAATCCTGATCCCGGCGGCGCTGCCATCTATTCTCGCCGGCCTGAAAATCGGTTGGGCCTTTGCCTGGCGCACGCTGATCGCGGCGGAACTGGTCTTCGGCGTGAGCTCCGGGCAGGGCGGCCTTGGCTGGTTCATCTACGAGAACCGCAACAATCTCGAGACCGCTAACGTGTTCGCGGGATTGCTGTGCGTGATCCTGATCGGCCTCTTCGTCGAAAGCGTAATCTTCCGGACCATCGAGCGGCGAACCGTGCGGCGGTGGGGAATGCAGAAGTACTGAACCTACGAGGTTAGACATGTCGAGTGAGCTTAAGACCGACGTTATCATTCTCGGCGCCGGCCCGGCTGGCTACACGGCTGCAATCTACGCGGCGCGTGCGAGCCGCCATCCGATCCTTCTGACCGGTATGCAGCCCGGCGGGCAACTCGTAACCACCACGGATGTAGAGAATTACCCGGGATTCGCCAATGTCATCCAGGGACCTTGGTTGGTCGAGCAAATGCAGGCCCAGGCCGAGCACATGGGTACGCGGATCGTCTACGATCACATCGTGGCGATCGAGACCGCGTCGCGCCCGTTCCGGCTCATCGGCGACAGCGGAGATCACTATCTGTGCGACGCGCTGATCTACGCGACCGGTGCACAGGCGAAATGGCTTGGGATACCGTCAGAGGAAGCCTTCAGAGGCTTCGGCGTTTCGGCATGTGCCACCTGTGACGGCTTCTTCTTCCGTGACAAACGAGTGGCCATCGTGGGTGGCGGAAACACCGCCGTAGAAGAGGCGCTGTACCTCGCGAATATCGCGAGCGGGGTCACCTTGATCCATCGTCGCGATACGCTCCGTGCTGAGCGCGTACTTCAGGACCGGCTATTCGCTCATCCAAAGATCACCATACGCTGGAACAGCGAGGTCGACTCCATCGTCGGCGAAGAGAAGCCTGCAAAGGTCAACGGGATCCTGGTCAAGAACGGCCTCAGTGGAAACGTCGAAAGGCTCGACGTCGACGGCGTGTTCGTGGCTATCGGACACGCGCCAGCGAGCGAGCTCCTTCAGGGAAAGGTCGATCTCCATCCTGACGGGTATATCAAGGTGCGCCCGGGAACGACTACCACCAGCGTGCCGGGCCTGTTTGCGGCCGGCGATGTTGCGGACGGCGTCTATCGGCAGGCCGTTACGGCCGCGGGTCTGGGATGCATGGCAGCCCTCGAAGCCGACAGATTCCTGACGGTTCACGCGACGGCCAAGCCGCAGTCCTTAAAGGAGGCGATCGTCGCCTGATTCCGAGACATTCGCCCATGATTCCGCGTTTGGCCGGCATTCCTGCTGCGGCTCCCCTGTATGCCCAGTTCATTGTGGAACTGCGCGCCCGCGGCTTCGAAGGCGACTGCTCGCCCGGATATGGTGACCGTCTCGCGCTGTCCACCGACAACTCGATCTACCAGCGTGTGCCCGAGGCGGTGATATCGCCGAAGAACGTCGGCGATATCGTGAGGATAGCAAAGCTCGCGGCGGAGCCCCGCTTTCGGGAATTGAAACTCGCACCACGCGGCGGCGGGACCGGTACCAACGGGCAATCACTGACCGACGGCCTATCTGTCGATGTCTCCCGTCACATGATCCATATCATCGAGATCAACCCCGAACAGCGCTGGGTGCGTGTGCAGGCCGGCGTGGTCAAGGACCAGCTGAACGAAGCCCTGCGGCCACATGGTCTCTTCTTTGCGCCGGAACTTTCGACGTCGAACCGCGCCACCATCGGAGGAATGATCAGTACGGACGCATCCGGCCAAGGATCGTGCCTGTACGGAAAGACGAGGGATCATGTCCTTGAGCTTTCCACCGTGCTGCTCGGAGGAACGCTCTGGCATTCCGCGCCTCTCGATGAAATGGAACTCCGGGCCGTCAAGCTACGTCCCGACCGTGCCGGTCTGGCGCACGCTGTTCTGGACAAGATTCACGCCGAAAATCGTGACCTCATCGCGGCGCGATTTCCCAAGCTGAACAGGTGTCTGACCGGATACGATCTGGCCCATCTCCGCAACCGCGACGGCCTTTTTGACCTCAATGCCATAATTTGCGGATCGGAGGGTACGCTCGGTTTCATCGCTGAAGCGAAGCTGAACCTGTTACCGATCCCCAAATGCAGTGCGATCGTCAACGTGCGGTACGGGACTTTCGATGCGGCCTTGCGAGACGCCTCGGCCCTCATGGCGCTCAAACCGGCTTCGATCGAGACCGTGGATTCGCTCGTCCTCGGATTGGGACGTGGAGACGCCGTTTGGCGCGATGTCAGTCGGTTTTTCCGGACGACCCCGAGGGACCGGCCCAAGGGGTGAATCTTGTCGAGTTCCTGAGCGATCGGGAGGAAGATCTTGTTGCACACCTGGGACGGGTCGAGGCCGTCCTGTCGCGCGACAGCGCAGCGCGGGAATCCGCGGATACACGGTCGCGCGCGGCGAGGGCGCCGTCAAAAGCGTCTGGAACATGCGTAAGCGTGCGGCGGGACTATTGGGCAACGTTGAGGGCGACAAGCGTCCGGTCCCGTTCGTCGAGGACACCGCCGTACCTCCCGAGAAGCTCGCCGACTACATCCGTGAATTTCGTCAGCTCCTCGACAAGCGCGGTCTGTCGTACGGCATGTTTGGTCATGTCGATGCCGGCGTGCTTCACGTCCGTCCCGCGATCGACATGAAGGATCCCGAGCAGGAAAAGCTTATCCGGGAAGTATCCGACGAAGTTGTCCAGCTGACGGCAAAGTACGGCGGCCTCCTTTGGGGCGAGCACGGAAAAGGCGTCCGCTCGGAGTACGGACCGCGATCTTCGGACCGCTCTATCCTGCGCTTCAGTCGGTGAAGGCGGCATTCGATCCCCACGACCAATTGAACCCGGGCAAGATCGCCACGGCTTCGGGGGCGAGCTTCTCAAGATCGACGGGGTTCCGACGCGAGGCCAAAGCGATCGGCAGATATCTCCCGCTGCACGCAGGGCTTTCGACGAAGCGCTCCATTGCAATGGGAATGGGGTTTGCTTCAATTTCGATCCTGACGACGCCATGTGTCCCTCCTGGAAGGCAACGCGCGATCGACGTCATTCGCCCAAAGGCCGCGCGTCCTTGATCCGCGAATGGCTGAGAATGCTCTCGGCCGAAGGAGTCGATCCATCGTTGCAGGCGAGCGCGCAGAGAGCGTCTTCGGGATTAAGAACGCTGGCGAGGCGCCTTTGGAACACCTTGTTGGACGTTCCGGATTTCTCGCACGAGGTCAAGGCGGCCATGGATGGCTGCCTTGCATGCAAATCGTGCGTCGGACAGTGCCCAATCAAGGTCGATGTGCCGTCGTTCCGCGCGAAATTCCTCGAACTCTATCACGGTCGCTACCTGCGGCCGCCGAAGGATCGGTTGCTTGCCTCGGTCGAGCGAAGGCTTCCACTCCTTGCGAAAGTTTCGGGACCATACAACGGACTGGTATCGAGCGCCTTTGGAAGATTTTTGCTGCGGTCCATCGGGCTTGTCGGGGCGCCTCGTCTCTCCGGCATCGACCTAGGGAGAGAGCTCGCAAAGCGAGACGTCGGGGTCGCAGATGCTCGAATGCTCGCGGGACTGACGACGGAACAGCGCGCCAAGCACGTCGTATTGGTGCAGGACGCTTTCACTACCTACTTCGAGACCCAGATCGTCATCGATACAGTCGATCTGCTAATTCGTCTCGGTTTCACGCCTTGGATATCGCCGTTCCTACCTAACGGAAAGCCGCTCCACGTGCACGGTCTTCTCGCGGAGTTTGAGAAGACGGCTCGCTCAAACGCAGCCATGTTGCGTGATCTGGCGTCGAGCGGAATCGAGCTTGTCGGCATCGATCCGTCGATGACGTTGACGTACCGGTCAGAATACCGGCAGACGCTCGGCCCGGAATCTCCGCATGTTCTATTGCTACAGGAATGGTTAGCGAAACGCTTGCGCGACACGACCCCTCGGCCGGCGGTGACCGACCGTTACTGGTTGCTCCCACATTGCACCGAGCGCACGAATGCAGCCTCGGCGACCGACGATTGGAAGATCGTGTTTCGATCGCTCGGCGCAGATCTGACAATTCTCCCGAGCGGTTGCTGCGGTATGGCCGGCGCCTATGGATATGCGACTGAGCATCGTATGGTTTCGAGGAGGATCTTCGGACAAAGCTGGAATAACCACGTCCGAAACAGCGCATTCCAAGGACGGCTCATTGCGAGCGGACATTCTTGCCGTTGCCAAGTCAAGATGGCGGTCGGCGTTGAGCTGTCGCATCCCGTTCGTGTCCTGCTGGATGCAGTCGGTGTGTCACGTGCCGAGAGTTCGGGCAACGCGGCTTATCCAGCGCCGAACTTAGCCAACCATACAAAGAATTGGAGCTGATATGAAGACGATCGGCGTGGTCGGCGGCGTTGCGTGGCCGAGTTCGATTATTTATTACCAGAAAATCAATGAACTGATCGCACACCGCTTGGGTGGAAGCGGCCGGCATTGTGCCAAGCTTGTGCTTGCGCAGACGGACTTCGACGAAGTGGAGCGCCGCCAGGTCGAGGGGCGCTGGGACCTGGTCGGCGAAATGATCGCCGAGCAGGCAAACAAGCTCAAAGCCGCCGGTGCCGACTTCTACATCATAGCCTGCAACACAGTTCATACTGCAGCCGACACCTTCCAGGCGAAGGTCGACCTCCCGTTTATTCACATCGTCGATCCAGCAGCACAGCACGCGGTCGCCGAGGGTTACAGGACCGTCGGCTTGCTCGGCAGTCGATACACCATGACCGGGACATACTTCATAAATCGGCTCAAGGAGCGTTATGGCTTGAAGGTGCTGGTTGCGGAGGGCGAGCACGAGAACAATGTTCACAACGCCTTATATGATGAACTGACCAAGGGGATCTTTCGTCCTGAAACGCGGGTAAAGTTCAAAGCCGCCTTGGAGGATCTCGCTAATCGGGGCGCAGAAGCCGTCATTTTGGGCTGCACCGAATTCGGCATGCTCATCAAGGAAGACGACTGCTTGATTCCGCTGATTGACACAACAGTCACTCACGCGAAGGCTGCCGTCGACATGGCATTGAATCAAATTGACTGATTTCACAGCGGATCGTGGTGGTCGGATTCTGCTGTTCAAAAGATCGCCATTCTGATCATCGCTGTTCACCTTAGGTCGGTCAGGACGCGCGTGTGATCTGACCGCAATGGCTTTGACGGTTAGTACGACCCTGTGGGGTCGACGGAGGATCGAATGTTGAAATTGAACGACAAATCGCTGTTGGTTGATCGCTGCTTAGTCAATGGAGAGTGGATTGGCAGGCCGACGGAGCCGGTAATTAATCCGGCCACGGGTGAGACTATCGCTTTGGTACCGAATTTGGGTGCAGATGAAGCGGAATTGGCCGTCGGCGCGGCCCAGGCAGCGTTTCCGCGTTGGTCGGGCCTAACGGCGAAAGAGCGAGCGGGAACTCTGCGCAAATGGTTCGATTTGATCCTTGAAAACAAGGACGACATTGCAGTTCTCTTGACAGCGGAGCAGGGCAAGCCTCTGGCCGAGGCCAAGGGGAAATTGATTACGCGGCCTCCTTCGTGGAATTCTATGCGGAGGAAGCGCGTCGCATCTACGGTGAGACTATTCCTTCTCATCAGAGAAATGCGCGTATCATGGTGATCAGACAGCCCGTAGGTGTCGTCGCTGCGATAACACCTTGGAATTTTCCCGCGGCGATGGTTACGCGTAAAGTGGCACCCGCCCTCGCGGTCGGATGCACAGTCGTTCTCAAGCCGGCCCCCGAAACACCGCTGACGGCCCTAGCGCTGGGCGTCCTCGCCGAACGTGCCGGTATCCCAGCCGGCGTGGCCAACATCGTTACGGGTGATGCTCCGGCGATCGGCAAGGTATTCACCGAGCATCCTACAGTCCGTGCAATTAGCTTCACGGGTTCCACGGAGGTCGGAAAATTGCTGATGCGCCAAGCCGCGTCAACCGTGAAGAAGGTCGCGCTCGAGCTCGGCGGCAACGCGCCGTTCATTGTATTCGATGATGCCGACCTGGATGCAGCGATTGAGGGCGCCCTGATCTCGAAGTTCCGCAACATGGGTCAAACCTGCGTTTGCGCGAACCGCCTCTATGCCCAGGATTCTATCTATGACGCCTTTGTCGAAAAGCTGGCAAAACGGGTCGGTGATTTGCGAGTCGGCAACGGCTTCGATATCGGCGTCAGCCAAGGACCGCTGATCAATACCAAGGCGGTCGAGAAAGTCGAAAGGCATCTCACCGACGCGACCGAAAGGGCGCCCGTGTTCTCGTGGGCGGTCGCCGTCACGCGCTCGGCCGTACGTTTTCGAGCCGACCGTCCTGGCCGATGTCACGACCAATATGGCTGTGACCAGGAAGAGACTTTCGGACCGGTCGCTCCGGTCTACAGGTTCAGGGACGAAGCCGACGCAATCGCCAAGGCGAATGCCTCTCCGTTCGGCCTCGCATCCTATTTCTACACGCGCGACCTGGGCCGCGCGTTTCGGGTCGCCGAGGCATTGGAGGCGGGCATGGTGGGTATCAATTCCCCGCTCGTCGGCGTGGATGTGGCGCCTTTCGGCGGCATGAAGCAATCCGGTCTCGGCCGCGAGGGATCCCGCCATGGTGTCGACGAGTATGTCGAAATCAAATACATACTTGTTGCAGGTATTTGAGGAATCGGGGGCGCTGCACCGAAAAAATTCCGTCATTCCCCATGCGACCGATCTCAAGAACCGGGCGTGCGAGCCTCCCCGCAGCCCAACGATCCTTGAAACCGACGAAGGGATGGGCACAGAATGGCGGTCCGGGAAGCCGTTGGCGCCTCGCTCCAATCGTCCTAAGCGCAGCCGACATCTGCAACGAGAACCTGGTCTTCCTAAAGGGCAGAGTGCGCCAAGGTCCGCGGGGACGCGTGAAGCGCCTGCTTTCCGCCGCGCCTTCACACCCAACCGCCGTCCACCACGTAATGCTGCGCAGTGCAGGCCGATGCTTCGTCGGATGCAAGGAAGACCGTGAATTTCGCGATCTCGTCCGGCATGAGCTTCCGCTTCAGGCATTGGCGGTGCATTAGCTCGGTCTCGCTTTCCGGCGTCAGCCATTTTTCGAGCTGGCGCTCGGTCATGATCCAGCCGGGCGCGATCGCGTTCACGCGGATATTGGAAGGGCCGTAGTCGCGTGCGAGCGAGCGCGTCAATCCGATCACACCGGATTTGCTCGCCGTGTAGGCCGCCATACCGCCTTGGCCCACCATCCAGGAGGTCGAGCCGAAATTGATGATGACACCTTGCTGGGCCGCCTTCATGTCCGGCAGTACGGCTTGTGCCGCGAAAAATTGATGCTTGAGATTCACCGCGATCCGGTCATCCCAGTACTCCGGCGTCACCAATTCGGCCGCGTGCCGTTCGTCATGCGCCGCGTTGTTGATGAGAATCGTGATCGGCCCATGGAGCTTGCAAGCCTCCGCGATGCCCGCGCGCAGGGCGGGGATATCGGTGACGTCGACATGAGCAAAGTGAGCGGCAAGTCCTTGGCCGGAAAGCTCCCGCGCGAGACTGATGCCCGCCTCGTCCGCGATATCGAAAAAGACGACGGTCGATTTCTGGCGCGCGAAGCCGCGCACGATCGCTTCCCCGATGCCGGATGCGCCACCGGTGACCAGCACGACTTTGCCGGCGAGATCGGGATAGATGGCGGCCATGGCTTTCTCCCAAGCGGTGCTCGTGTGGCCGAAGGCGGGATTTCGGCGGATCATGTATGCCGCGATCCACCAGGATGCGCGTCGTGCTTTCTTTGGCTCTAGCCGCGCGCCTTACACGTCGCTGAGGCTTGTCCACATGCTGTTATTGTTACTCGATCGGACCGCGGCGGCGATGAATTCCATTCCTTCAATTCCGTCGGCGAGCGACGGCAGGTCGGGACAGGCGGTGTCTCCGGAGCGGATCAGCTGAGCGAACTGACTATAAAGTGTGGCGAACGCCTCGAGATAACCCTCGGGGTGCCCGCTCGGCAGTCGAACCTGAATCGGAGGAGCGTCACCGGAGATAGCGCCGCCTCGCGTAAGAAGTTGCTTGGGCTTGCCGAATTCCGTGAACCACATCTGGTTCGGATTATCCTGGCGCCATTCAAGTCCGGCCTTGTCGCCGTAAACGCGCAGCTGCAGACCGTTTTCGCAGCCCACGGCAACTCGACTGGCCCACAACATCCCGCGTGCATCGCCCTCAAAACGCAGCAGTATATGCACGTTGTCGTCGAGCCGTCTGCCCTCCACGAAAGTCGACAAGTCCGCACTTACGGCCGCCGTTTTTAAACCCGTCACAAATCGCGCAAGGTTATAGGCGTGCGTACCGATATCTCCGATAGCGCCGCCTGGTCCTGAACGAGCAGGATCCGTGCGCCAATCCGCCTGTTTGTTTGAAAGTGGGCGAGTTAGCCAATCTTGCGGATACTCGACCTGAACCACCCGAGATCTTGCCGAGGTCACCACGCGCCACCATGGCACGCGCTTGTCGCACCAACGGATAACCGGTGTAATTGTGCGTCAACAGAAACTTCGCGCCGTTCTTGGGCTTGATCTTGGCCAGCGCACGAGCCTCATCGAGCGTTGACGTAAGAGGCTTGTCGCAAATCACGTGAATTCCAGCCTCAAGAAATGCCTTGGCCGGCGCAAAATGCAGGTGATTGGGCGTGACGATTGAGACGGCCTGAATGCCGTCTTCGCGGGCAGCCTCTTTCGCCGCCATCTCGGCAAAGCTTGCATATATTCGGTCTTCGGCCAGCCCAATCTTTCTACCGGATTCCTGAGCCAGGGCAGGATCGGAGGACAGAGCTCCCGCAACCAGTTCATAATCGTCGTCAATTCGCGATGCAATTCGGTGCACGTAGCCGATGAAGGCGCCGATCCCGCCACCGACCATTCCCAATCGGATGCGCGACGTCTCGCTGCCTCTCATGACATGCCCTCATCTGAGCGCAGACCGAGCATTTTCAGATTTGCTTCCCTGTTTATGCCGGAGCTTGCAAAGTCATCAAAAGCTCGCTCGGTTACCCGTATGATGTAATCGGAGATCAACCGAGCTCCTTCCCGAGCTCCATCCTCCGGATGCTTTAGCGCGCATTCCCACTCCAGCACGGCCCACCCCGCGTAGTCGTAGGCCGTGAGCTTCGAAAAGATTGATCGAAAATCAACCTGACCGTCTCCGATCGATCGGAAACGTCCGGCGCGGTTAACCCATGACTGAAAGCCTCCGTAGACACCTTGCCTGCCGGTTGGATTGAATTCGGCATCCTTGACGTGGAACGCCTTGATACGCTGGTGATAGATATCGATGAAATCGAGATACTTCAGTTGCTGCAGCACAAAATGGCTTGGATCGTAAAGAATGTTGGCGCGAACGTGGTTCTTCACTTGATCAAGGAACATTTCGAAAGTCGCGCCGTCATGCAGATCCTCGCCTGGATGCAATTCATAGCAAACATCGACGCCGTTGCGATCGAACTCATTCAGAATTGGTAACCATCGGCGGCCAAGTTCACCAAAGGCATCGTCGATCAGGCCCTGGGGGCGTTGGGGCCAGGGGTAGATGAAAGGCCACGCGAACGCGCCCGAAAAAGTTGCATGGGCATTCAGACCAAGGTTGCTCGAGGCCTTTGCGGCCCATTTCAATTGTTGAATTGCCCACGCTGTCCGAGCCGAGGAATTGCCATGGACTGCAACCGGCGCAAAACCATCAAATCCACTGGAGTAGGCTGGGTGCACAGCGACCAGTTGGCCCTGAAGGTGCGTCGACAATTCGGAAATCTCGAGTCCATGACGATTGACTGTGCCACGCAGTTCATCCGCATATGTTTTCGACGTCGCAGCCTTTTCCAGGTCAATAAAGCTGGAAACCCAGCTAGGTATCTGCACGCCCTTGTATCCAAGACCCGCTGCCCAGGCGCATATGTTGTCCAACGTATCAAACGGAGCAGCTTCGGCGGCGAACTGAGCCAGGAATATTGCCGGTCCCTTGATGGTGCGCACAACTATTCTCCTCTATCTTCGAAGGGCCTGAGCCTGGCGGGTCTGGACCCCACCGTAGTTCTGCTTCTTACCCCGCGGCCCACAACATTCCCCGGCGAAGAATAGTGCGCATCTCCGGGGCTTCGAATTCTTTCGATACGTGTCCCAGCGAACTATAGAAGACCCGACCCTCGCCGTGCCTGCGTTTCCATACAACTGGCATCACGACATTCGCAATCCACGGTGCGTGATCGCCAGAGAACGTTGTCGTTGCGAGAACTTCGTTCGACGGGTCGACATGCATGTAATACTGCTCCGAACGGTAATCAAAGTCCGTTATACCCTTCATAACCGGATCATCGCTCCTCGTAATGTTTACCCGGTAGTCGATGATGTTCCCTGGATGGGCGACCCATTGTCCGCCGCACATGAATTGGTACTCGGGCGAATCGCGGAACGCATCGCACATGCCCCCGTGATGGCCGGCGAGCCCGACTCCCCACGTACGGCTGCGGTCAAATTGCTCAGTTCGTCCTTTTCAAGCTTCGACATGGTGTAAATCGGCACAATCAAATTCAATTTCGATAGCGCAGGATCTGCAAATGCCGAGGTTGATGTTTCGACCCGCACGTCGAACTGCTCCTCCTTCAGCATACTTGCAATTATCAAAGCGCATTGTTCTGGTTCATGTCCACTCCAGCCACCCCAAACGATCAGTGCTCGCCGCATTTTCAACCTTTCGTGCTTCGCTCAGAATGTGCGGTTACAGCGCACCGTCGGTTACCCACTAAGCGGCAAAATACTGCGCCACTTTTTCGGACTCCGGCGATATCCACCATTTCATCATTCTGCTTCGGAGGGGTTCATGTCCTGTGGACGCAAATTCAGTTCCGCTGACTCCATTATGCAGCTTTCGCTTGATTGACCTTCATGTGCGCCATCATTTCCTGAAAGAGAACCAAATCCTGCCGCGCGTCGACGATGGACGTCTTGGGCTGTCGCGAGAAAGCGATATTGTCATGGAATGCGCACCATTCGATCTCGAATGCATCTTGCCAGGCGGACTGACTTTGCCTTCTCACCATGCCATTTGCATCAGAATCCAAAATCGTGAGGTGCCCTGGCAAGTTTCTAACGTAAGGCGTATCGAAATCGACCCTTACGACTTTTGAAGGGCTGAACACTTCGATGTGAGCGTCAAAGCGCGGAACGGAGTCGATGGTAGTTTCAAATTGACAAACAAAATCGCCGTAATCGAACGCAGCAGAGATTGTGCGCCCATCTGAGCCCCGGCTCGCCGCATACAGAACGCCTTTTGGAAATCCTAACAACTCGCGCATTGCCGAAAGGTCATGGCTTGATAGACCCAAAAGTAGCTGGTACGCCGCGTCCAGGGGGCGGGCAGAACACCAACTGCGGCCGTTACCATTTCTATCTGTTTCGATCGCAGCTCTTTCACCACGCGTTCAGGTAGATCTGTAGGACGGATCACGTTTGATATCTGGTCAATAATGAGGGCATTTCGTCCGATCGCATCGTGAACGCGAGCGAGACGAATGTCTTTAAGATCCCGAATTAGCTCTACCGCTTCAGTAAACGCCGGAGCGTACCTGCGCATGAATCCGACCTGCGCTACAATTCCAGACTTGCGCTCCTGATCGATCAACGCGTCGGCCTGCGCCAATGAAATACACATTGGCTTCTCGATAAGCACATGTTTACCGGCCGCCATCGCTGCCATCGCAACCTCGGCATGGTATACATGTGGGTTGGATATCAGTATGGCGTCTACGTCGGTGTGTGCGATAAGGTCCCTGTAATCGGTAAACCTATGGGCCACGCCAGTTTGATTGCCAACTCCTTGTAGGACAGCGAGACTCACATCACATATCGCGACGATTTGAAATCTCTCCGCAGATTTTGCAGGGTCGGAATGTGGATGATTTGCGCGACATCTCCACACCCGACAATTCCAACGCGTATAATCGCCGCCATTTAGCCTCCTTAGCCCTTCACTCCGCCGGCAAGCCCGCCGTGCACCATGTATTTCTGCGCGAACATAAAGAAAATGAAGGTGGGAACCATCGTCAGCGTCGCCGCTGCCATGAGGCTTCCCCAGTCGGTCGCGTATTGCTGCATAAACATCTGCACACCAACCGGGACCGGCATCTCGGTTTCGGATCGCAGAAAGACGCTTGCGACGAAAAACTCATTATATGAAAACAGCGTCGAAAAGATTGCGACGGCGGCGATACCAGGCCCGGACAGCGGCAACACAATTCTGAAGAATGCACCCAGCGGAGAGCATCCGTCCACGAAAGCGGCCTCCTCGAGCTCGCGGGGGATCGTGTCAAAAAATGCTCTGAACATCCACGTGGCGAACGGAAGATGCACCGTCGTGTAGATGATAATGACCGAGAGAGGATGATCGATCAGACCCAGCGCCCTGAAGGTGATGAACAGTGGAATCAGAGCCATGATGATCGGAAACATCTGGACCATGAGGAGGATGCGCGAATAGACGGTAACCGAACGGCTGCGATACCGCGACAGAACGTATCCGGCAAATGCCGCCGCAACGATGGTCAGAATTGTGCTCGCGGCAGCTATCATTACGCTGTTGGCAAAGAAGCGAAGGTAGGACGTGCGAGCGATTAGATATTCAAAGGTTTCCAAAGAGAAGGTCGTCGGAAGAATCGATTTTGATACGAGCATCTTCTCGGTTGTCTGAAATGAATTGAGAACTATGAGGACGATGGGGGTGTTGATAGCCGCGGCAATGACAGCGACTGCCGCGAATAGCTGCCAGCGAGTTCGCGTGCCCAGGAATTCATCGTTCATCCCTCTGATATCTCAACAGCATGACCGCCAACACCATCAGAATCAGGAAGGTCACGAAGGATACGGCCGAACCCAGGCCGATCTGGTTGCGCGTAAATGTGAGTCGGTGAGCGAGGAGAATTAGATTTTCCGTCGCGTTGGACGGCCCGCCCTGCGTAATCAGCCAAGGCGTCTCGAAGTCATTGATGGTCCAGATCGTCATCAGAATGCAGAGGATGATGGAGATACCCTTCAGCTGCGGCAGAGTGATGTAGAAGAAGGACTGCCAGCGTGTTGCGCCGTCTATTGCAGCGGCCTCGTACAGGGATCGGTCAATGCTCTGCAGCGCCGCAAGCAGTGAAACCATCATGAAAGGAAAGCTGCGCCAGACCTTTACCGTCACGACGACGATTTGGGACCATATGTCCGAACTAAGAAAAAGATGGGGTCGGTGCCCAATAGCGCGAGAAACTGATTCACTGGCGCTGATTGATCGGCGATCAACCATCGCCAACTGACGGCTGACACAATGGAGGGGATGATCCATGGGAGCAAAAAGGCGACTCGGAAAAAGCGCGCCCTGGGACATCCATGTCCATCAGAAGTGCGATTCCCAACCCCAACGAATAGCATAGGACGACGTTGACCACGGCAAAGATGACGCTGAAGCGTAGCGCGTGGTAGAATTCGTCAAGCGTCGCCAGCTGAATGTAGTTGTCGAGACCCACGAAGGGTCCCGTCGTAAGCAGCGTTCCGCCATGCACGCTGTAGCTTATGCCGGTAAGGAGCGGCCATGCTATCACTCCACCTATCAGGATAATTGACGGCAGCAGAAGCAACGCCGGCAAGAAATTGATCCCGGCGCGTCTTCTGCGAGTAACCGTCTCATCGAGGGCGATGGTGGACGTGGTCGCCATGGCTATGGCGCTTTCATGATCGCGTTCAGCTTTTTGTCAGCCGTTCCGATCGCTTGAGCTACATCCTTTCCCTGCAATAGTTCCTGGATGAGCGACATCATGACCCCGTCGCCCTCGACGGCGTTGAGTTTGGCGAAAATCGTTTCTGAGTTTGCTCCAGTTGTCTTGGCGACAGGAAGGTAAGCCGAAATTGCGACGTCTCGAGCGGGGTCCTGCTTGAAGAATGGGTCCTGCAAGAAGGAGAGGCGAGCGGGCAGGGAACGTACCTTTCCCTCCGTCCACAAAGTCTTCTGATTCTTCGACCACCACTTCAGAAAGGTCTTCACCTCATCCGGATGCTTGGTTTGATTGTAGATCATGATGTTGTTGATCCAGGAGACGGTTCCCCTGTCACCATGCGGCCCGATCAGCGGTGGTAGTACGGCAAATTTGGAACGCTGATCTGAAGGCGCTGAGTCGAGGAGACCCGGGCCATCAAGGATCATGGCGGCCTGACCTTGGAAGAAAGCCCTCCTGCGTTGATCGCTGTCGTATCCCGCGCTCGCCGGATGAACTGAACCGTCCTTGACCAGCGAGGATATGAAAGTAAGCGCCTCTCTGTTGCGATCCGAGTTGAATGTCAGTTCACGCTTGGCGTTGAATAGTCCACCGCCGTTGTTCAATAGCAGACTATAAATATAATGCGATCCGCCGGTATCGCCGGATGACACCAGGCCGTACTTGCCGTCTCTGGTAAGCGCTTTGGCAGCCGATCTAAATTCCGCCCAGGTCGTCGGAGGCGCGGTATTTGCGTCCCGGAGCAGGTCTTTGTTGTAAAACCAGACCCTGACGTCCAGATTCCAGGGCAGCGCAAAGTAATCGCTGCCGGCCTTCAGTTTTTCGACGGACCCGGGGAAAAATCGCTCAAATCGCTCGAGGACGAGAACTCCGAGACGACATCGTTCAATGGGCGGATAGCCCGCATTTCGTGAAATTGCACAGCTTGATAGCCGGCCCCTGTGCTTAAATCAGGAGCGGTTCCGGAAGCGATTGCCGTCGCATAGGTCTGATACCAGTTTGCCCAGGGATCGAGCGATACTGCACTTTGATCTTTGGGTGTTGTGTATTGAACTGTTCGACCAGTTTCTTCGCAGTATCGATGTATTCGGCTGGCCCCCAAATTTGATCCCAGAAATTGATCACGACCTGAGCTTGCGCTGTAGTTGCTCCGACAAGGAGCAACGCGCCAAGATTCCCGATCGCAAGATGCCGGCCGCACCTTTCGTTCTCAATAACTTCATTGCTTCCTCCCTTGTTGATACGGTGAGCCCGCCTCGTTCGACGACTTGCGCGTCGATTGGAGAGAGCGAGTCGCTACGGCTCGATATGTCGCATTGCGGTATTCAATTCATGCGGTCCCGCCGTGTGCGTCGAACAGATGGATACGCTTTCGATCGAAGGACCCTGATGATCTCGCCTGCACACGCTCTCTTGCGGCATCGTCGAATGCGACCGCAGCAGCCTTGCGCGGGTCGTGCGCGGGGATCGCGGACACGGAGGTGTGCTCGCTAAAGCTGGGACAGCGGCACATCGATGACATGGGCGACCTTTCGTTATGTGACACGTGAGCCGTAAGGACCGGCGACTTGCAGCCGATTTGGCATGCCGCTCACCGCGGTCTTGATCCGGCTAGACTAAAATGTCATCGATGACATATGTCATCGATGACATAGTCCGCGAGGCCGTGCAAGGGGCATTTTCCTGCTGCGCCGGGCGGTTCAGGCGGCGCCTATGATGCCAAAAAGGTATTATGGTGTTGCGGCGGCGAGAGATTGTTCTCGGGGTGCCGAACACGAGCGGGTCCTTGCGCGCTACCAGCACGTGGGCACCAATCGTCTTCTGCATCAGGATGGCTTTCGATGCTAAGGAGGTTCGACTTGAACTCGGGTGATTTCAGTTGAACAGGGTGACAAACAAGCCGGCGACCTTGAGAGGCGTGGCCGAAAGCGCGGGTGTCTCCACCGCGACGGTTGCGCGCGTTCTGAAAAAGCAGGACGTCGTGAGCGAAGACACTCGGTTGAGAGTTGAAAAAGCCCTCAAGAAAACCGGCTATCGACTCAATGGTGTGGCAAGAGGACTTCGAACGAACCGGACTTTGACGATTGGCAATTTCTTGCGCGGTTCGGCTGCGATTTCATTTTTTATCGAGATCGCTCGGGGCATCGAAGAGGAAGCCATCCGTAATGACTACACGGTCATCATGCTCAACCCGGAAGGCAGCCACGAGCGTGAGCGACTTGGAGTTGAACGATTGATCGAGCGGCGCGTCGATGCCATGATTTTTACGCCCGCACAATACGTAGGAAATATAGATATTGCTTCGGCCGCCGGAATTCCGGTTGTCCAAGTTGAACGAATACTGAATCGTCCGACTTCAGCCGTCATAGTCGATAACTTCTCCGGCTGCGTGCAGGCTATCGAGCATCTGGTTCAACTGGGTCATCGCAGAATCGGGTTCATCGGCGGTGACAAAAAATATATTCAGGGGTCAACCGGGCCAATTTCGCTCTCGGTCGAAGAACAACGTCTTGCCGGATATAGACAGGGTCTCGAAAATGCCGGTCTCGGCTACCATGAGGAACTGGTTCGGCTCGGTCCCTACATCTCGGCAGAAGAACCGGTCACGCGCTATGGTCGTGAAGGGATGCGGCACCTGCTGGAATTGAAGAATCCGCCAACTGCAGTTTTTGCGACATCGGATGTACTTGCCGCTGGTGCGCTTCAGGTCGCATATCAATCTGGTTTGCGGATACCAACGGATATCTCGATTATCGGTTACGATAACAGCCTTGGCGGCTTCCTGAGTCCTGCTTTAACGACGGTCTCTCAGCCGATGAGAGCTATGGGAATATGTGCATGCCAACTCGCGCTGGCTGCCATTCGAGGCGATAATAGCCCGCGTACCGTGACGCTCCGCACGGAGTTACAAATTCGGAGAGTCGACAGGACCGATCGCTGCAAAAAATCCCGCAACAAATGAGAGGCAGCGAGACGCTGTACTCGTTAAGCTTGGCTTATTTCTGCAAGCATCCTTGCGAGTTCATCTGGTGCCGTCACCATCGCATCGTGCCCTGCGGCGATTTCTCTCCAGCGCCAGCCTTGCTGGCTCTTCACCCAGTCGCGGCTTGACTGTAGGGCGCCATATGACGGGTTCGCACAATGGATGTATGTACGAGGAAGGTTGTTTCCGATCGGCCCCTTGATGTTCAATTTACTTTCGTAAGTGCTGATCGGATGAGGAGTAAGGCGTCGTTTTACCCAGTCCGAGTCCGGCCCGTCGGGAACGCCGAAGACGGATGGGGCAGGGCTCGGTAACGTCAATCCGCCGCTGGTCTCCTGCGCGGCCTTTATGCGGGCTGCGACAATATTCGAAGGCAAATTGTCGAACGGAGCTTTGCCAGGTTCAACTATCAGTGCATCGAGATAAACGAGGTGCTTGATCCGGTTCGGCATCTTCTCCGCAACACCACTGATTGCGCTGCCGGCGAATGAGTGACCGACGAGAACTACGTCCTTCAGCTCCTCGGCTTCGAGCACATTGGCGACGTCAATCGTGAACGTATCCAGTGTGATATGAGCCGACAAAAGGTGTGAACGTTCTCCGAGGCCAGTGCAGGTCGGGGTGAAAACTGAGTGCCCGGCTGCTCGCAGCTTGTCGGCCACGTTGCGCCAGCACCAGCCGCCGTGCCAGGCACCGTGGACTAGCACGAACGTGTTTCTATTGCCTTGGCCCGAAGCCGAGCCAACGCCCAAAGACACCGCCGCAGTTGCTGCCCCGGCCAGTCCTAATATCTCCCGACGATTCATGGCCACCCCCAGTTAATTTTGCCGAGCGTGTCCAGCATTTCGCTTGATATCAAGGAATAACTGATAACAGGTATCTATACGGTACTGATATAGGTTGCGGCATTTCAGAAGCGCGCATACCAAAGCCAGCAACTTGCTCCGGCCATCAGCGGCGCGGCAGCCGCCAGTCGAGGTCCGCGCGATAGGCGATGAGGGTGCGTCATTCGATCGCGCTCGTCGTGGCCCGACGGCCTAAGAAACAGCGCCTTGAAAGTTGGCGCGAAGAGCGTCTCGATCGGCATCGATAGCGTGCTGCGTATCGCGCGACCCACTTAAGTTGACCATGCGGCGGGTAGCGCCGCTAAATGAGACGACCGTCTATCCTGATCGCAGTGCTTCGAGAAGTGATACCAGTGCGTCGCCATATTCATTTCCGGCTTTACGCACGTCAGCTCGAACTGAACACGCAGCGGCCGCTTCGGTGATGGCTCCAAGCAAAAGCCGAGCAAGCGGTTCGATCGGTTGACGAGCGATCAGACCTTCCTTCATGGCCTTGCCGAGAGCCCGCGGGATCATGCCGCCGAAATGTTGCTCGTCTATTTGACGCCAGCGCTCCCAGCCCAGCACGGCCGGGCCATCCTTCAGAATGATTTGTGCTGTCGGGCCTTCAGAGCAAGCCGCAAAATATGATTTGGTTCCCGCAGTCAGTGCCGCTAGCACGTCGTGTTTGGTGGAGGAAGCGGCCGCGACCAGTTCGGCGAGGTCTTTGGAGACTTGATCAAAGACCGCCTCGAATACCGCCTCCTTGGTCGGAAAGTGATGGTAGACGGCACCCTTTGCTACGCCTGCAGCCGCGCCAATCTGATCGATCGTTGTGGCGCCGAAGCCATGCTCGCCAAACAGCGAACGCGCCGCCTGCAGGATGGCGGTCCGGGTAGCTATTCTCCGGTCTGATTGTGTCGCCATTACATTTCCCTGCGTGATCTCGAGCTAGCTACCGCGTCGCTTGACATACAGACTACAAGTCAGTAAATACAGACTGTCGGTCGGTATTTGTTTTATCAGGAGATGTCCGTGACTTCAACCGTTCAGGCGGAGAACGCTGCTGCCTTTTTCGCGCTCCACCGAACTGGTTGCTTCGTTATCCCGAATGCGTGGGATGTGCCAAGCGCACTGATATGCTTCGATGTTGGGTTTGCCGCGGTCGCCACCACGTCCGTCGGCGTGGCCTTCTCGCAAGGGCTAATGGATGGCGAAAAAATCGGACGCGGGTCGATGCTGGCGGTCGCCGGCGCGATCGCCCGACGCCTTCCAGTCCCCGTCACGGCCGATCTGGAGTCCGGTTATGGTGCAACACCGGATGCTGTCGCGGACACTGTCCGTGGCGCTATCGCTGCCGGCCTGGTCGGTTGTAATCTCGAAGACAGCGACATCGCGACCGGAAAGCTGCTCGATGTCGAACACGCAGCTGATCGTATCCGTGCCGCCGTGGAGGCATCTTCTGGAGCGGGACTTAAGGACTTCGTCGTAAACGCCCGAACTGATCCCTTCTTTGTCGGTCAAGAGCCCAAGGAAGCTTTTCCGGAAGCTGTCACGCGCGCAAATCTCTATTTGTCGGCCGGGGCGCGATGCGCCTTCGTCCCTGGCCCTGGCGACGTGAATACCGCGCGAGCGCTGGCCAAAGCTATCGATGGCCCCTTGAATCTGATGGCTGGCGGCCGGGAACGGACAGCGTCGATCGCCGAGCTCGCCGGGGCAGGCGTGCGTCGCGTTTCTCTCGGTGGCAGCCTTATGGGCGGTGCCTATGGTCAAATCCGATCCATGCTGAACAGTATCAAAGTTACCGGCGGCGTCGGCCATCTTGCAGACGCCGGACGCGAATTGCAGATGCTCGCTCGCCTGCTGCGCTCCTATCCCTAATCGAATTCAATAGAACAAGGAGAAACTTCGTGCTCACCATTCTTGGAGCTACGGGAAAGATCGGCGGGACGGCGGCGCGCGAGCTTCGAGCTCACGGCAAGGCGGTGCGAGTCGTCATCCGCAACGCCAGTAAGGCGGAAAACCTGCGTCGTCTCGGCTGCGAGATCGCGGTCGCCGAGTATAACGACGCCTCGAAGTTGAGCGAAGCATTTTCAGGATCGAGCGCCGTTCTAGCTCTATGCCCGATGAATCCACGTGCGGTTGACGCCATGGTCGATCACGGTCAGGTGATCGATGCCATCATGGCCGCAATCGAGAAGGCAAAACCCGGCGCTGTCGTCGCAATCTCCGACTATGGTGCACACGAAGAAATCAAGGGCAGCATCACCTCAATTTTCCGGATGTTCGAACAGAGGTTGAGCGCGGTTGCTGCATCCAAAACCATTTTGCGGTCTGCTGAGCACATGCAGAACTGGGGCAGGCTGCTTTTCGGAGCGACGAAGTCTGGCGCAATGCCGCTGTTCTATGGGCCTGCGACGCGACGCTTCCTTTGGTCTCTGCCGCCGACGTAGGTCGGATAGCGGCAGACTTGCTGCTCGAAGCCGAACGTGGATCGCAAAATCGCGTTGTTCACGCAGAAGGCCCGGCCCGGTATTCGACCGTGGATCTGCTGCAGGCAATCGAGCAAGTGGCAAATCGGAAGATAACCTCAATCGCTGTCCCCGAGCAAAACTGGCTAGGAGCCCTGACCTCAGCGGGCCTGAGCGAGAGTTATGCAAGCCTCGTGGCGGGCATGTATGCCGCTAACAACGCCGGCCGGATCGAGGTTGAACAGAATGTGGGCGAAGTCCGCATGGGAACGACCTCATTGTTGGAAGCCTTTTGCGCCTCGCTCCAATCGTCCTAAGCTCAGCCGCATAGGAACGAGAGTTTAGGTTTTCAAACATCGCATCCAGCTGATGGATGCAACGCCCGCCGGCGATGTGCCAAGCGACG
Source organism: Bradyrhizobium sp. RDT10 (assembly GCA_044772375.2). Classification (GTDB taxonomy): domain Bacteria; phylum Pseudomonadota; class Alphaproteobacteria; order Rhizobiales; family Xanthobacteraceae; genus Bradyrhizobium. The sequence goes on along the minus strand of CP187939.1, from coordinate 3,643,604 downwards.
GTACGACGAGGAGTCATTTTGCGTTGGTTGAGGAAGGTTCGGTTAAAGTTCGAGACGTTAGAATAACCCACCTCGAAGCAGATGTCGGTGATCGACAGATTTGAATCCGCCAGCAGCTTGCAGGCTCGGTTGACGCGCAGCTTGGCGATATGGTCAGTGAAACTATTGCCGGTGTTCTTCTTGAAGAACCGGGAAAATGCGCTGTCGCTCATTCCCGACATTGCGGCAAGATCGGGTAGGTTGATATCGGTGGTGAAATTGTCAAGCACATGCGCCAGTGCGCTTTGAATGATCTCCAAGGTCGTCGGATCGAGATGCGGGATGAAATCCTCCGACGACAGCACAACATATTCCTTGGATACGGCAAGGACGTTCAACAGGCGCATGAACATTGCCAACCGTTCCAAGCCGTCGACTGAGCCCATCTCCTCCAGGAGTTCAGCACCGCGGCGTCGCGTCTCGCCGTGAAACGAGACGCCGCGTAGGGCGCGCGTCATGAAAGGATCGATTTCTACAAGTTCAGGCAATGTGGCGGCGGCCGAGCGGATCTGTTCCGGATCGAACTGCAGCACAATGTCCCGACCGACGATTAGCTCACCTGGCGCCGTATCGGTCACCCAATCGTGGGGCAGGCCGCTGCCCACGACCGCAAGGTATCCCGGCTCGAATGGCCCGATATGGTCGCCCACCAGCGCGACGCCCGAAGCGTTCCGTATCAGATGGATTTCGTATTCGGGGTGGAAATTCCAGACATTGCGCCCCCACGGATAATCGTCCAACCGCCATAGGAAGGATTTCGAGGGCTCCGTCATGACGTGTTCAAAGACCGGTTTGGTCTCGGAGATTTTGAAGAATTTGGATGCGGCGCCGGGTTGCATTCTGTTGTCCGTCGCTATTGTGCCCAAGCGGCACGGGATTGCTCCAGTACTTCGATGATACTTTCTTGCTAAACGATCGGCAAAGGCAAGCGCCATCATCAGCCGTGAATATGGAATGGTTTCACCATCTCCAGAAAAAATTTAGGTATTTCAATGGATTAGTGGTGTCCATATCGATACGTGGACCGCATTCTGTGCTGCGCCGCATGATGCATAAAAGTACATATTTCGCGCATGCCGGGCGGTAGATCGACCGCGACCGGTACCTATCATGCCACAGAAAGCCGGACACAAGATCCGGACAACGCATCCCCGCACGCACGGGGAACGCCGGCGTCACACCAAGGAGGAACAACCAATGGGAATATCCGGAAGGCTTGCGAGCACCACTGGCTACGCGCTACTGGCCGCGACACTCTTCGCCCAGTCAGCGCTTGCCGAAACCTGCTCCGGTACTATTAGGGTACTGGCACAGCCGCGCGATGGGTTGTCGCTGAACGAAAAGTACGCGGCCGAGTTCGAAAAGCTGAGTGGCGGCGCGACCTTCGCGGTTGACTATCTCAACGAAAACGATCGGCGTGCGAAATCGAAGGCCGATGCTTCGACCATCGGCAAATACAATGTCTATTACGTCGACGAAGCGAATGTCGCGCTGTTCGCAAGCTCGAAATGGATCGTGCCGCTGCTGGATTACTACCCGAAGGAGTTTGATTTCGCGGATTTCGATCCGGGTCGGCAGAAGATCGCGACTTACGATAGTAAAGTCTGGTTTGCGCCGGTGACGGGTGGTGGGGATCTGCTTGTCTATCGCAAGGATCTGCTCGAGAAAGCGGGCGTTCAGCCGCCTACCAATCTTGAGGACTTCATCGCCGTCGTCAAAAAGACGCATGATCCGGCACATGGCGTCTATGGCATCGCATTGCGCGGGCAGCGCGGATCGGGCGCCAATGTCTGGCGCTGGATGCCTTATTTCAAAGGCTTTGGTGGCGAGTGGTTCGATGGCAAGACGGCGACGTTCGACGGGGCTGCGGCCGTGAAGGCAACGGAAACCTATCTTGATCTCTTCAAATACTCCGCTCCCGGAACGCAGACCGGAAGCTGGGACGAGGCTACCAGCGCTTTTCTGTCGGGCCAGGTCGCGCTGATGATTGAATCGACGCCGCTCGCCGGTCTCGCGCTCGACCCGAAGACCTCCAAGGTCGTCGGCAAGGTTGGTTACCTGCCGCCGCCAAAGCCCCTAACCGGTGGTGGCTATGGGCACGGGCTTGCGATCGGTGCCAAGGCCAACAAGGATGAAAACGCCAAAAATGTGCAGGCCTCTTCATCGCCTGGGCAACCTCGAAGCAGAACGAACAACGCCGGCTGGCGGCCGACCAGTTCGGCGAACTGAACCGCACCAGCGTGCTTGCGAGCGAGGATTTCGCCAAGCGCTATGGAGCGGATCTCGGAAAGGCGCTTGGTGAGACGGCAAAGGCGACGAGCGTGAACTTCTGGCAGGACCCGCTGTGGCCGGATCTCGGCGACCGCTGGGGCATTCTGCTCGAGGAGCTCGTGACCGGAACGAAAAAGGACGTCAAAGGCAGCCTCAATGAGCTCAACGTCTTTGCAAAAGATCTTGTCGCTCGTCGCAAGTGACAGGACGGCGCGCCATATCCCGGTCTGACGACGCGACAGCAGTGTCCAGCGACACTGCTGTCGGCGACCCGCATTGCGGCGCTGTTGCGGATAAGAAAACGCCGCCGAAAGCCCGATCGAGAACGCTGCTTCCGGTCGTCTTCGTCATGCCCACGATCGTGGTGCTGGCGGTGCTGGCATTCGTCCCGACCATCTACGCAATCAATATTGCTTTCCAGAATCGGGAGCTCAGCAGCCCCGACAGCCAGTATGTTGGGCTCGCGAACTTCGTCCGCCTGCTCTCCGATCGCCGCTTCATCAATTCGGCCCTGGTGTCGTTTAACTGGGAAGTCATCACTGTGTCGCTCACCATGATCGTGGCGATAGGCCTCGCGATCCTGATGTTCGAGGCGGCGTCGCCCCGCATGCGCAATGTGCTTTGTGTCCTGTTCCTTATTCCGGTGCTGTTGCCGCGGGTGTCGGCCGCATTTGTCTGGAAGTTCGCTTTCCATCCGCTGTTCGGCCTTGCCACCTATCCTTACAAGGCCCTTACCGGCCAGACCATCGACCTGCTGGCAAATCCCTCGACGGCGCTCGCCACGGTGGCGCTGGTGGACATCTGGCAGTGGGGCTTGTTCTTCTCGGTCATCGTCCTGAAGCTGCTCGAAACCTTGCCGCCTGAACCGCTAGAAGCCGCCAGGCTCGACCACGCACGGACATGGGAAATCTACGCCTTTGTGGCGTTGCCGATGCTGAAGCCGGCGCTGCTCAGTCTCACCTTCGTCAAGATGGTGGAATCGCTGCGCTCCTTCGATCTGATCTATGTCATGACCCGCGGCGGCCCCGGCATCGCTACAGAAACACTCGACATGTATGCGTTCTCCCAGGGTTTCGTCAGAATCCGGGAACATCTCCTATGCCTCGAGCATGGCGGTGCTGATGCTGATCGTTACCAACATCGGCTTCATGTTGCTGTGGAGCCGGGTTCGCTCATGACGCGGCGCGGATTAAAATTGCGAATTGCTCAGTTCGTTCTGGTCGCAGCCGCAGCGATAGCAGTCGTTCCGGTGCTGTGGACGTTTCTCAACGCACTCAAGAACCGGATCGATATCGTTTCGCCTGTTCCAGTCCTGTTCTTCACGCCGACGCTGGACAATTTTCTGTATGTGCTGGGTCGCCAGAGCGTCATCGGCGGATTGCTGAATTCCATCACTATCTCGGGCTTCGCGGTGCTGATCGGCGTCGTGCTCGGCCTGCCGACCGCATACGCGCTGGCACGCTATCCGCTGCGATGGGCAAACGATATCCAGTTCTTCGTGCTGTCCTTGCGCTTTCTGCCGCCGGTGGCGGTCGCCGTGCCGCTGATGGCGATCTGGCTGGATCTAGGTCTCTACGACACGCGGCTGTCGATGGTCATCACCTATTCGCTGTTGACCATCTCCACCATCATCTGGCTTGCGATCCCCGCCTTCAAGCGCGTGCCGAAAGAGGTGGAGGAGGCTGCAACGGTCGATGGATACGGGCGTTACGCGATTTTTTCCTGATCGCGCTGCCGGTGGCGTCGCGCTCGCTGATCGGCGCGGTCGCCTTCAGCTTCGTGCTGGTCTGGAATGAATTCCTCATCGCATTGATGCTTACGACTTCCGACGCCAAGACGCTTCCGATCGTGGCTTCGGAGTTGACCCAACTTGGCCGCGACGTCCCTTGGGGCATTCTGAATGCATCGGTCATCCTGCTATCGTTGCCGCCGTTGCTGTTCATCTTCGTGCTCAACCGCTTCCTGAACACCATCGTCAAGAAAAACCTCTGAGGACACCCGCATATGAAGGCGCTCGTGCTGGAACGGAAAGGCGAACTCTCGCTTCGCGACATTGATCTGTCGCTCGAGGTCGGACCGGACGACGTCAAAATCGCGATCCATACCGTCGGAATCTGCGGCAGCGACATTCACTATTACACCCACGGACGGATCGGGCACTATGTGGTCGACGCACCGATGGTGTTGGGTCATGAGGCGGCAGGAACGATCGTCGAGGTAGGCAGCAATGTCGTCGGTCTGAAAATCGGCAATCGGGTCTGCATGGAGCCGGGAGTTCCCAATCTTGCGTCCCGTGCCTCGAAACTCGGACTATACAACGTTGATCCCGCCGTCCGCTTCTGGGCCACCCCTCCAGTGCATGGCGTGCTGACGCCATATGCGGTGCACCCGGCGTCCTTCACATTCAAGCTGCCGGACAATGTCTCGTTTGCGGAAGGGGCGATGGTCGAGCCGTTCGCGATCGGGATTCAGGCCGCCACGCGCGCGCATTGCGCCGGGCGACGTCGCTGCAGTGGTCGGGGCGGGGCCGATCGGCATCATGGTGGCGCTTGCCGCGCTTGCGGCCGGCTGCTCGCGCGTGTTCATTTCCGATCTGAGTCAGGAGAAGCTGGCCATCGCCGGTCGCTACCAGGGTATCACGCCGGTTCACGTTCCGGCGGATAAGCTGGATGCCGTGGTGGCGCGCGAGACTGCGGGGTGGGGTGCCGACGTGGTGTTTGAAGCAAGCGGCAGCCCCCGGGCGTTCGACTACATATTCGATGTGGTCCGACCTGGCGGGGCACTGGTGCTGGTGGGCCTGCCGGTCGACCCGGTGCGATTCGATATCCCGGCCGCAATCTCCAAGGAGGTGAGGATCGAGACGGTCTTTCGTTACGCCAACGTTTTCGAGCGGGCCATCGACCTGATTGCATCGGGAAAGGTCGACCTCAAACCGCTACTAACGGGCACGTTCGCCTTCAAGGACAGCATCCGTGCATTTGAGAAGGCTGCATCCGGCCTGCCGAGCATTGTCAAACTCCAGATTACCCTTCCCGACGAGCGGGATTGACGCCATGGCACAAATCAGTTGCGTGAACCTGAGCAAGTCCTACGGCAGCATCGAGGTCATTCCCGACTTCAACCTTGATGTCGCCGACCATGAGTTCGTGGTGTTTCTGGGCCCATCCGGCTGCGGCAAGTCAACTATCCTGCGCATGATTGCCGGTCTCGAGGACATTTCGGGCGGCACGCTGTTGATCGACGGCAAGACCGTCAATGACCTGCCGCCGCGCGAGCGCAACATTGCGATGGTGTTCCAGAGTTACGCGCTTTATCCGCATATGTCGGTGTTCGACAATATCGCCTTCGGCCTGCGACGGATGAGAATCGGCAGAGCCGATATCGCCAGCCGTGTCGCGGCGGTCGCCGCAATGCTCGGCCTGGAGACGCTGCTGGAGCGAAGGCCCGAGCAGTTATCCGGCGGGCAGCAGCAACGCGTTGCGATCGCGCGGGCGATGATCAAGACGCCGCAGGTATTCCTGTTCGACGAGCCGCTGTCCAATCTGGATGCCAAATTGCGTGGCCATATGCGGATCGAGATCGCCAGGCTGCACAAGAAGCTCAAGGCCACAACGATCTATGTGACCCATGACCAGCTCGAAGCGATGACCCTAGCCGACAGGATCGTGGTGCTGCGGAGCGGCCTGGTCGAGCAGATCGGCACGCCGGCCGAGATCTACCAACGGCCACGCACGCTGTTTGTAGCCGGCTTCATCGGCTCCCCCAACATGAACCTGATCGACGTCACGGTAGCGGACGGGGTCGACCGCTGGATCCTGTCGTCCGGGTCCGGGGCGTCGGACTTTACGGTTTCGCGCGCACGCTTCGATCTTGAAGCCGGGGCCAAGGTCGTCCTCGGCATTCGTCCCTCGGACATGACGATCGTTGACTCCCAACAGCCCGGTAACGTGATCGAGGGAAAGGTCGAGCTTGTCGAATTTCTTGGAAACGAAGTGCTGGTCGATCTGGCGCCTTCGGGTGCGGGGAACGGTAGCCGGACCATTGCGGTGCTGACAGCCCCTCCGGGACCGGTTCCCGGCACGATGCTGCGCGTCACGCTCAACGAGCAGCGGCTTCATTTGTTCGACGCCAAGACTGGCATGTCGCTTTCAAGAGAGGCTTCAATCTCGCCGGCTAACCTGTCGTCGACCGGACGCAGTACGTACGCTCAAGCAATATAAGACGTCAATGTATCTCGGCATCGATCTCGGCACCTCTGCGGTCAAGGCGGTTCTCGTCGACGACGAGCAGCGGTTGGTTGCGACGCGCAGCCACCCGCTTGCGGCGGCGTCTCCGCATCCGGGCTATTCCGAACAGCAGCCGCAGCATTGGGTCGATGCTGCCTTCGCCACGCTCGACGCCCTGAAAGCCGATTATCCCCACGCGCTCGCGGCGGTCGCGGGCATCGGCCTGTCGGGCCAGATGCATGGGGCGACTTTGATCGGGGCCGATCTGAAGCCGCTACGCCCCTGCATCCTGTGGAACGATGGCCGCTCCGCAGCGCAATGTCGGACGCTGGAGCGGCGCTGGCCGGCGCTGCGTGCGATGACGGGTAACAAGGCGATGCCCGGGCTGACGGCGCCGAAACTATTGTGGGTCGCAGAGCACGAGCCGGACATTTTCGCCGCGATCAGGCTTGTGCTGTTGCCGAAAGCCTATTTGCGTCTGGCTTTGAGCGGTGAGGTCGTCGAGGACATCTCGGATGCGTCGGGAACGTTGTGGCTTGATGTTGCACGGCGCGACTGGTCGGACGAGGGGCTCGCCGCAACCGCCCTGTCCCGACAGCAAATGCCTGCGCTCGTCGAGGGGTGCGCGCCCGCGGCACGGCTGAGCCGTGAGCTCGCCGCCCGGTGGGGATGGCACGGCCACCGATGATCGCAGGCGGTGCGGGCGATAATCTCGCGGGCGCAATCGGCATCGGCGCAGTCCGCCCGGGCGCATCTTTTATCTCACTCGGCACGTCCGGGGCTTTGCTCGCGCCGACCGACGGAATTGCAGCCAATCCCGATCGTGCAGTGCATACCTTCTGCCATGCCATTCCGTCGACCTGGATTCAGGCCGGCGCAATCCTGTCGGCGGCTTCCTGCCTTGCATGGCTGGCGAAACTGTTGAACACGCCGGAAGCGGAACTGCTGGAGCCGCTCGGGTTGCATCCGACGGGGCCGTCACCGGTGAGCTTTCTGCCTTATCTATCCGGCGAGCGAACGCCACACGACGATCCAGATGTGCGTGGCATGCTCGACGGATTGAGTAATGGCACCGATCGCTGCGCCATCGTCCAGGCCGTGCTCGAAGGCGTTGCGTTTGCGATTGCCGACTGTCGCGATGCGCTGGCCGACGCCGGCGTGGTTGTCACGGAAGCTGACGCGATCGGCGGTGGCTCGCGCTCCCGGTTCTGGCTGTCGGTCATGGCCAACGTGCTGGATTGCCCCATTCACCGGTTCGCTGATGGAGAAACCGGCGCCGCCTTCGGCGCCGCGCGGCTCGGGCGTCTGGCTACTACCGGTGAGACGGTAGAGGCTGTCTGCACGAGACCACAACGGGTCGAGACGTTCACGCCCGATCGCTCATTGGCCGAGGCCTATGCCGAGCGGCTTCCAGGCTGGCGGAAGCTGTATCGGCCCCGATGATCCCGTCCAAGGGATGCCGATTGATGCGAACACAGGAACGGGAAAGCCGTGATGCCATGCGTAAAATCGAATTCGACTGCGATCCCAGAACGGATAGCTGATCAATGCTGCTGAGTTGCGGAGACGCTCTGGTTGATTTCCTGCCCGTCAAATCTCTTGATGGACGCGACGCCGCTGTACCGGTTACCGGAGGATCCTGTCTCAATATCGCGGTCGGCATGGCGCGGCTGGGGGCGCCGGCGGGGTTTGTAGGCGGAATCTCGACCGATCCCTTCGGGCGGATGATCGCTGAACACGCGCTTAGCTCCCAGGTCGACCTTGGTTATGCGACGCGCAGCGAGCACCAGACGACGCTCGCGTTCGTCCGACATGTGAAGGGCGAGCCGCAATATGCGTTCTATGACAAGGCGACGGCGTCCGGAAACTGGACTTATCAGCGTGGCTCCATCGTTTTCGATGCGATCGAAGCGCTCCATGTCGGGTCGACCACGCTCATCAAAGAAGAGGGAGCAGCCCAGGCGCTCACGATGATTGACGATGCAGGCGGATCAACCACCATCTCCTTCGATCCGAATTGCCGGCCGGATCTCGTCGGGCATAAGGCCCGCTACGTCGATAAGATGAATGCGTTTGCTGCAGCCGCAGATATTGTGCGGATGTCAGACATTGACTTCGATTTCCTTTATGGCGGCAGCGACTATGGGGAGAGGGCGAAGTCGCTCCTTGCCGCGGGTGCAAGCCTGGTTGTTGTTACGCGTGGGATCAGGGGAGCTCAGGCATGGCATCGCGAGGCGGGTCTGGTTGAGGTCCAGGCGCCCGCGACGGATGTGGTGGATACCATCGGGGCAGGTGACAGTTTTCAAGCAGCACTGTTGTTTGCCTTGCGTGCCATTGGGCGGATCAGGACCGGAGCGCTGGCGCAAATGAATTGCAGCGAACTTTATCGGGTGCTGTTCTTTGCGACGGTTTGCGCGGCCTTTACGTGTGGGCGCCCCGGAGCCGATCCTCCGCGACAATCCGATGTAGGCGCGGCGCTAGGTTATCTCTTGGCGGACGCAAGAAAATAGTCTCTGGCGCGTTTTGAGGCTCGCATTCAGGTCCCGGAAGCGACCGACCGCTTCCGGCGCTAAGCGATTGTTCGTTGCTTCGACCGATAAGAACGTCGCAAGAGCTTATCGGTTCGCAATCAAAGCGGGCATCGGCTCGAAGCGGCCGGCAGCCGGCGTTCTTGACCGGCCTCCATTCGGGCCGTTAGCGGAATGTTTCTTCACGTGCGCAGCCCCTGCCTCAGATGTTGCGAGACTGATTCTCCCCGCGAGGGCTCTTTCTTCATTTGGAAACGGTAGCCAAGCTATTGATATTGCTAGAGCGTCTTTCGGGCCATTTTTTCAATCGCGCCTTGAAATCATTAGATAAAACTGATCTTGATCCCGCGATTCGGACGTCCGACCCGTGTGGCTGCAGCAGCACTTGAAGCCCTGAGTTCGTTATTAGACAGCTCTTCTCGCGGCTAAGTTTTAAGGTGCGTTTGGAAAACACTACAGGGTCGGTTCTCTCCCTCTGCTGCGGATAATCCAACGGTCTCGCGAAGTCACCGTAATAGCACGGTTGGACTGCTGAGCGCACCACGGGAGACCGGCGACGACGAGACGCCGCGAACCGGCTCGGTTGATGTTTCTTTGCCGCTTCCTTGCAGCGAGGACGCGCATCGATGAGCTCAACGTTCATTCGCTTGCTTCTAAGACTCACCTCATCGTCCGCGGCAGATAGAGCGCGAGATCAGAATCAGCATCAGGATGCCGAGCAAAAATATCATCGCGGCGAGGAACGGCAGAATTCCACGATAGATCTGGTCCATCGGCACGTCCTTCACCATGCCCGATATGACAAACACATTGAGCCCGACGGGTGGTGCGATCATGCCGGCCTGACACACCACAACGATGACGACGCCGAACCAGATCGGATCATAACCGAGCGCAACGCAAACCGGAAAGAGTATAGGTACGGTCAGCAGGATCATGGCGAGTTCGTCCATGAATGCGCCCATGATCAGATATGCGGCTATGATGAGCAACATGATGGCCGCAGGCGATAATCCCGAATTGGCGAGCGCAGTTGCCAACGACATCGGCAACTGCGTTACGGCGAGAAGTAGCCCAGAATCACCGCTCCGATGAGGATGACGGTAATGATGGCCGTGGTCTCAACCGTTGACGTCAATGCCCGTAGCAGCACCTGCCAGGTCAGACGCCGCCGCGCCAACGCCAGAATCAAAGTGCCAAACGCGCCGATGCCGGCGGCCTCGGTCGCGGTAAAGACGCCGCCATACATGCCACCGATCACCAACGTGAATAGCATCGCAACGGCCCAAACATCCCGAAGAGAACTGGCACGTTCGGCGAAGCTTGCCTTCGCTTCAGTCCGGGGAGCAAGGGTCGGGTCCCTCAACGTCGTGATCGCAATCGTGAGAACAAACATGATCGTCAAAACGATCCCGGGCAGTATGCCGGCCAAGAACAATTTTCCGATCGAAGTTTCGGTGATGAAGCCGTAGATCAGAAAAACGATACTCGGCGGAATCAGAATTCCAAGCGTGCCACCAGCAGCGATCGAACCGGTGGCGAGCCGCGGGTCATAGCCGAACTTGCGCATCTCGGGCAGTGCGACTGTCGTCATTGTCGCGGCTGTCGCGACGCTGGAGCCGCTGATGGCTGCAAATCCGGCGCACGCCATCACCGTCGCCATCGCAAGTCCTCCGCGCCGATGACGCAGCCAGGTCTGCGAGGCGGCATAAAGCTCGCGGCCTACTCCTGTCTCATTGGCAAGGTGGCCCATCAGGACGAATAGCGGCACGACACTCAGCACGTAATTGGCGACTGCGCTGTAGGGCGCGAGCCCGATCAGGTTGAGCGCTGAATCCCAGCCGTTGACGACTGCAAAGCCGATGAATCCGACGATGCCCATGGCGACGCCAATCGGGACGCCTAGAAACATCAGCAACAGCATGGCAAGGAAGCCCATGACGCCGATTGTTGTATTGTCCATTTAGCGGCTCACGGTGTTGATCGTCCTTGCGATGCGCAGCACCAGCACGATCGCGACGAGGGCGGAGCCCACGGCGAGGAAACCATAGAAGGGAAACGTCGAGACGCCGAGATTGAGTGAGACTTCACCGCTATCGCGCACCTCTTGAGCGTGATCGATGGCACGCCAGGAAATCAAACTCCAGAAGACCATTCCAAGCAACGCGCCGGCGCCGTCGAGCGCAGCGCGAACCCGTTCGGGCAGCATCTGGGTAAAGAAGTCCACCGTGATGTTACTGTTGCGAAGCTCCGCGCAGGCCAGTCCGCCAAAGCTCAGGAAGATGAGAAGAAACTCGGTGATCTCGACGCCGGCGAACAGCGGCTTGTTGAAGAAGTAGCGGCCGGTCACGTCGAAAACCGTCACTCCGACGAGACCGGCCAAGGCTACGATTGCAGCAACGTTCAAGCCCCTTGCGGTCGTTTCCAGGAGACGAGCAAACATGCGCTGATGCCTAGGGATCGTACTGCTTGATAAAGGCGCGCAGATCACCGAGCGCCTGCTTTGCGGGCAGACCACTTGCTTCGGTCGCCTTCAGCCATTCCTCGGCAACGGGCGCTGCCTTTTCACGCCATGGCTGCAGTTGGTCGTCGGTGAGCTTGTAGAACCGGCCACCGGCCTTGTTGGCTGCCATCGATGCCAGATAGCTCGCCCTTGTCCCATGCGGCTCCGGCGAACTCCGCCCCCCACGCACCGCCAAGTTCATCCAGCACCTTCTTGAGGTCGGGTGGAAGCGAATTGTACTTGGCAAGGTTCATTACGAGGAACTGCGATGTCGTGTACATGCGCAGCTCGATATGATGTTTTGTCACCTCAGCAAGCTTGAAGCCGTAAAGGGCTTCGTGCGGAAGGATCGTACCGTCAACGATGCCGCGTTCCAATGCATTGTAGCCTTCAGGCACAGACAACGCGACTGGTACACCGCCGAGCGCCTTGACCAGGTCGGAGACCGGGCCGCCGCCGACCCGAATACGCAGACCGGCGAACTCTGCAGGCTTCAGCACCGGCTTGTTCACCATCTGGAGATGGAAGGGTGGGGGAGCTTGCAGCCACAGCACCTTCACGCGTGCATGCTCCTTTTGCAGATGCTTAACGTAGTACTCCCACAACGCGCGACTAGCGCCTTTTGCTGTCTTGGTCTGGAACGGAAGATCGAAGGCTGCGGTTAGAGGGAAGCGCCCGGCCGTGTAATTGTGCGTTCCCCATGCGATATCGACGATGCCGTTCTGCGCCATGTCCCAATGGTCGGCCGGCTTGCCGAGAACGCTACCAGGAAAGATCGTGATCTTCAGCTTGCCGTTGCTGTTTTTCTCGACCATCTCCGCCCACGGCACCAGAACGTGCTGATGGTTGACGTGCGAGAGCGGCAGCCAGTGCGACAGCTTCAATTCGACGGGCTTTTCCTGAGCGATGGCGAGCGTGCCCGACAGCGCGACCGCCAAAAGGGCATAGCCGCCGCGTTTGATCAAACCTAACATCCCGATCTCCTCCCTTGGAGTTCTGTATCCCGGCTTTTCAGCTCTAGTCTTGCCTTCATCAGCAATTTTCGAAGGGCCGATGTAATCTCGCCGTTCAGTCGGCAGAATCCCAACGTCGCCCCTCCGTCGATAACGATCTGCGTGCCCGTGACGAAGCTCGAAGCGGGCGACGCGAGAAAAGTGCCAGGCCCATGATGTCGTTTGGCTTTGCCATACGTTTGAGCGGCGTGACGCGCTTATGATGGTTCTGCATCGCATCTTCCAGCATCCGACCGCCGCCGATGTTGGTCGCAAAGGGGCCGGGCGCGATGGCATTGACGAGAATATTGTAGCGCGCAAGCTCAAGTGCGGCCTGCTTGACGAGGTGGGCCAACCCAGATTTCGCTACCATGTAGGGGAGGCCGACATGGCTTTCAGTCTTGATCGCCGCAATCGAGGTTGTGACGATGATCCGCCCGCCGCCTTGCAGTTTCATCCGACGTACGGCTGACTGGATGGTCCACAGCGCGGACGATAGATTGGTATCGAGCAACGTATTCCAGCGCTCGGGGCCAATGTCCTCGATCGCGCCGGCGGGATTGCGCTGCCCGTCCATCAAGAGGAAGCCGGGGCCACCGCCTATGCCGGCATTGGCAAAAGCCACGTCGATGCGGCCATGCGCGCGTGCAGCTCTGTCAAAGCTGCGGTCAAGCCGATCGCGATCGGTGACGTCGACGATATCGCTGCGGACTTCGGCCCCCATCGCCGTCAGTTCCTTAACTGCTGCAGCCAGAGCGGCTTCGTCGCGATCCAGTAATGTCAAACGTGCGCCGTTGGCCGCCATTACCCGCGCACGCCAGCCCAATGCCGGATGCCGCACCCGTCACGACGACGGAGAGATCGCCGATATCGAACAATTGCTCGACCTTCAAGCAAGCATCTCCATTGGATTGAGGTTGCCAGATGTGGTCAATGTGATCATGCCGCCCTAAACTGCTTCGACCGAGAACCCCCAGGATGTATCCGATGGCTATCAGCGGCGGCACGAAGCGGCGCACCTCCCGACCGGCTGTCCCGGTTGTCGCGCGGGAAACGTTGAATGACCGCGTGCTCGGCGAACTGCGTCGGATGATCATGTCGGGGATTTGCGCCGGGTGAGGAACTGACCCTTCGGGCCCTTGCTGCCGCGCTTCATGTCAGCCTGATGCCGGTGCGCGATGCCATTGGCCGGCTTGTGGTGGAGCGTGCGCTCGAAATGCTGCCAAACAGGAAGGTCATTGTTCCGCATCTGACCATCGATCGCTTTCTCGAAATTCGGCGGGTTCGCATGCTGCTCGAAGGAGAGGCCGCGGCACTGGCCGCAAATCATGCCGGCAATGAACTTATCGATAGTCTCAAGTCGATTCAGAAGAAGATCGTCACGCTGACACCTGGTCGCCAGCGCCAATTTCTCGCGCTCAACCGCGATTTTCATTTTGCGATCTATGAGGCCGCGAGAAGTCCGCTTTTGCTGTCGATGATCAGATCTCTGTGGTTGCAGATCGGTCCGGTGTTCAACCACATCCCTTTGAACTTCACTGCCGAGGGTGCACGTGGTCACGATCGCATCCTCGCAGCACTGCAGGCGGGGGATGCCGAAGCTGCGCGCGCAGCTATTGTCGAGGATCTCAGCAAGGGCGGCGATCGCATCGTCGCAGGTCTCATCGACGCCCGAAAAAACTGATTGCGGACTTTGCATCTGATTGACCGCCTTGCAATCCGTGTAAATCGTGATTTGTGATAACAAATCACAAATATACAGATCTGAAAAGGCCTATCTTCGCTCATAGTTCGCAGGTGCGGCAAGGCAGGCGCGATTGTAGAAGGCCAGGGATGCGGGCGGTAACATCATGAATTCGAGCCTGAAAATCACTGCAGGCCAAGCGGTCATCAACGTGCTCAAGGCCGAAGGGGTCAGGTTCGTCTTCGGAATGCCTGGTGGCCATACTCTCCGGCATTTACGATGCGCTGTTTGGCCAGCAGGAAATTAGCCACATTCTTGTCCGGCACGAGCAGCATGCCGCGAGCATGGCGGCGGGCTATGCACAGCTGACCGGAGATGTAGGCGTATGCTGCGTCACCGCGGGACCCGGGGCGACCAATCTCGTGACCGGCGTTGCAGAGGCGTTCGTGGGTGCGCTGCCGATCGTAATCATTGCGGGGCGCGGTGCGACCCGAAATGCCCATCGCGGCGCGAGGTCGGGAGATCGACCAGGTTCGCATCTTTGGGCCAATTACCAAGTGGGGTATTCGCGTCGATCGTCCGGACCTCATTGTCGAAAAGCCTGCGGCAGGCATTTACCATTGCCCGCTCGGGTAAGCCCGGCCCGGTCCTGGTCGACATCCCGCAAGACATTCTGGCAGCCGACATAGAATTCGCTGAGTACCTGCCAGCCTCAAGACCAGGCAGGATGCGTGGCGATGCCGATCAGATCAAAGCCGCCGCAGAAGCACTTCTCTCGGCGCAGCGGCCGTTGATCGTTTCGGGTGGTGGTGCAATTGCGTCCGGCGCGGCCGCCGAAGTCAGGGAACTTGCCGAGGCTCTTGCAATCCCGGTGATTACCACGCTCGCCGGCCGCGGTATTCTGTCCGATGACCACGAGCTCTCGGCCGGCGGCATCGGTCATCACCGCCAGGAAATCACTAAACATTTGTTGCCCGATGCGGATGTGATCATCGGTATTGGCGCAAGATTCGAGCAGCAGGAAACGAACTGGAAGCCGGAGTATCTGCCCGCGCCGGATGCAATCTATATCCAGATCGACATCGACCCGACCGAGATCGGAAAATCAGTGGCGGCCCGGATTGGCATCGTGGGCGATGCCAAGCTGACGCTCAAGAAATTCTCAACGAGCTCGAACGTTCTGGTGTTGCTGGACGATCCAATGATCCGAATGGGCGCAGGCGTATAGCCTGGCTGGCCAAAGAACGTGCCGAGTTGGAGGCTGAGGCTGCTGCGATGGCTTCGTCAGAGATGCGGCCTCTGCATCCTGTTCGCGTGATCCGCCAGATCCGTGAAGCTTTCCCGCGCGAGACAACTGTTGGCATTGACGTTGGCGTCCTCGCGCAGGGATGGGCGGGGTGTATCCCTACCTCAAGATATTTCAGCCGCGTACCACGATTGTTCCATCCAGCTTCTACGGCATGGGTTTCAGCGCGTCGGCCTTCCCGGTCGCGCGATTGGTCTATCCGGACAAGCCGGCCGTTTGTCTGGTTGGAGACGGCTCTTTTCAGATGGTTATGAATATACTGCCGGTTGCAGCCGAATTGAAGCTCGGCGTAACTTGGTGCGTTCTGAACGACCGCGCTCTGGGTTCGATCCGAGACGCGCAGACAAGCGCCTTCAGCAAGCGTTACATCGCAACCGAGTTTATCTTTGACCTCGACTTCACCGCTGTTGCCGAGGCTTGTGGATGTTACGGCGAGCGTATCGAGGATCCGGCGGAGATTGGTCATGCGCTCCGACGCGCGATGGAAGCCAATGCGGCAGGAAAGCCTGCCGTTCTTGATTTTATCGTCGCCACCGAGCGGCTTAAGGGCAGCGTGGAGTTCTTCAAGCGATGAAATTACTCTCTTTGGGCAGCCGGTTGGAGGCATCGTCCAGGCCGCGTACACGGTCAGGAATATCGACCGCGGAATGGACGATTTCACCAAGCGGCTCAACATCGGTCCGTGGTTCGTGACCGGTCCTTTCGTTCCGAGCAAGGGTCGTTACAGGGGCCAGTCGACGGATATGAGTCTGACACTTGCGGTCGCCTTTTCTGGCCACATGATGATCGAGTTGATCGAGCAGCATGACAACAAGCCATCCGTGTATCAGGAGACCATCATGACCAAGGGCTATGGCTTTCACCACTGGGCCATTTGCTCGAAATCACTCGACGAGGATGTGGCGCGCCACGAGGCCGCCGGCTATCCGGTAGCGTTCTCCGACGTTTCTCCTCGCGGCGTGCGCATCGTCTATATCGATACCACGCGAGACTTTGCCGGGCATGCTCGAGATTATCGAGACGACGGATGCGCTGGAGGCTATCTACCAAGGCTATTTCGACGCCGCTCGAAACTGGAATGGTGAGGATCCGGTACGCCGCTGGTCGCTTAAAGGTCGGCGCGTAGATGAAGACGCACGACCTCTTCAATGTTGCGGGCCTTTCGGTGATCATTACCGGCGGCGCAAAGGGTCTTGGCAGCGCCTTTGCGGAAGCGATGATTGACAACGGTGCCCGTGTAACCCTGCCAGATCTTGATAAGGGCGCGCTGGATCGGATGGTGTCGGAGTTGCGGCAACGCGGCGGCGATGTGAACGGAATAGTTGTCGACGTTACTGATCGAGCCGCGGTGAGGGCAGCGATTGATCAGACAGTCGATAGGCGCGGCAGGCTGGATGTGGTTTTTGCCAACGCCGGAATCGACGCCGGTCCGGGCTTTCTCTCGATGGCTGGCGAGCGCGATCCGGACGGTGCTCTCGAAGCGGTGCCCGATAGCCTTTGGGACAAGGTCATCGATACCAATCTGACGTCGATGTTCACGACGATCAGGGCAGCAGCCCGTCCGATGAAACGTCAAAACGGCGGACGCATCATCCTGACGGCATCGATCGCCGGTGTACGCCCGGGCGCCATCGTGGGAATGCCTTACCAGATCTCCAAGGCGGGCGTCGCGCATCTTGCCAAACAGTCGGCGCTCGAACTCGCGCGTTAGCAACATCCTCGTCAACGCGATCCTGCCGGGGCCGTTTCAGACGCAGTTGACGACACCGGAGCTGCGGAAACGCTTCGAGGCGGGTAGCCCGTTGCATCGGGTGGGGCGCCCAGAAGAAATCCAGGGGTTGGCGCTGTTCCTGGCGTCCCCGGCGTCAAGCTACGTCACGGGGACGCATATCGTCAGTCGACGGCGGCGCGCTGCTGGGCCGCGCGGATTGATTGCCAGCCGTCGGCGGTTTGCCGGGCGGCAGAGTGCACGGGGATTTGGAATGAAAGTGAACGCGCTATTCCATCTCTCGGGGCCACGTCACCGTGGTCCCTGGGAGCAGCCCCCTATTGGGCATTCTGGGGAACACCGGTCAAACGGATACCATTTTCGCGCCTACCAAATGAAACGGACATCGTGCGCGCTACGGAATTGTTGGCGAGGTTCGAGAGATCAGTGCGATCTCCCGCATACGCTGTTGTTGAAGAGCCGCCAATCCGGCAGCGGGACTACGTTCCGTCTTACCCCTATCTGCCAATTCGTATTCAGAACGTTCTGTAACGCCAGATGACGATCTTATCAGGAAGTTCGAGGCGGGATGAAATTGCGAGCTATATGGGCAGGATTTGGGTGCCGCAGCACGCGACATCATGATGTCCTAGGCTAGGCCCTGTGCGCTCGCTCGGGCTCCAAAGCCGGATCGATCTGCAAACGAGGAGCTTCTTTCAATCAGCGCCATGGGTCACGGCAAAATCGTGTTTGAAGGATCACCTCGGGATCTTCGCCAACAGGGGCCGTGAGACAGCAGTGACTGGAAGTCTGACACTGCTGTTGAGATGAACCGCGAAACCTAAGTAGAAGGGCGGCAGTGCCTATTATTCCGGTCCTGGTGGCCTAACAGACTAGACTGTGAGGCGGGTCGCCTAATCCGGCTTCGGACCTGGCCGGCATAGTTACAGCTGCTTTCACCCTGTGTGATGCCAAAGGTTTGGGCTACGCGGGTTCCTTGCTAACCGCCGGGTGTGCGGCATTTCCTCAACTGGAAGTCCTCCGCTGGACCAGGTTAGTTAATCCACGCGGACATTGGCGGTGGTGGCGATATCGGTCCACTTCTCGGTTTCGCTGGCAATCAGCGCTTGGAATTGCTCCGGCGTCTTCGGCATGGCCTCCGCACCAAGTCGCTTCAAGCTGGTCTGGAACTGCTCCGACTTGAGGCCATCGTTGATCACGCCGTTGAGCTTCGCAATGACGGGCTTGGCGTGCCAGCGGGCGCCGCGACACCAAAAAAGCTTGTGACGATGTAGCCGGGGATGCCGGCTTCGATCATGGTCGGGACATCTGGCATTTCAGGTTTGCGCACTGCGCTCGTGACTGCGAGCGCGCGAAGGCGGCCGTCACTCACCAAGGCATCGGACCGCGGTCACGTTGTCGATCGTGAATTGAACTTGGCCGCTCAGGATCGAGTTCAGGATCCTGCGCCGCTCTTGTACTGTACCGTCACGAAATCCATGCCGGTCTTGCTCTTGAGAAGCTCGCCCGACAGGTGCGTAAGGTTTCCGATGCCGGCCGCGCCGAAATTGAGCTTGCCGGATTGGCCTTCGCATAGGTGATGAGATCATTCACCGATTTGAGCGGAAGGTCGGCGTTCACCACCAGCACCTGATAGGAATCCATGATCTTTGCGACGGCCGCGAACGCCCTTCTTGATCGTATCCCGCGCCTTTAGAAACCGCGGGAATGTTGGCAAGCGTTGCCGTGCTGCCGAATAACAAGGTGTAGCCGTCCGGGTCCGTGAGCTGCGACGGCGTGCGCGCCGAGCACGCCGCCGGCACCACCGGCGATTCCCGACGACCACGCTTTGACCTAGTGAGGATTGCAATCGTTCGGCAACCAGTCGCGCCAGAACATCAGTCGGGCCACCCGGGCCTCGCCGGAACGACGATCTTGATTGCTCGATCCGGGTAGTTTTGGCAGACGCCGCGTCGATGAGAAAATGCAAGACTGAGTGAAGCCGCCAAACTTTTTGAAGACGTTGCTTTGCGTTCATTGTGTTCCTCCAGTTCAAGCCATCTTTGCCGCACCGCGTGCGCAGTCAATGACAGCGGCAGCGTCGGTTATGGTGTTGCCATGCCATGCGATGTGGTGGTCCGGCCGCACCAGAACGAGCTTCGCGTGTAAAGCGCCGTCGCGCGGCTCAAGATGCAGCGTCGTAAGCGGTACGTTGCGCGCGCCTGCCCCAGTCTCAAGCGGAGCTGCATCATTCTTCGATCCGGAAATTCAACAGAGTGAAGCCCTTGCCGAACAGATCGTAGAGCGACTGGCTTGGCTTAATCCAGAAATGAGGGCGCGTGCGCCCGGCCTATCGGTTGGTGTATAGAGATCCCAGCGGTCGGCCGGCTCCGGCGTTGCGGTGCTACTGATAATCGGAGACGTTTCGTATCGTTCACCGAGCTGCAAGCCGGCTGACAGATATTGCGGAACATCCTCGACCACGATTTGTGCGCCGAGCTTGTCGCGCGCGGCGCGCGCTTCTGTCGTGTCATCCTCGAGATTTGCAGGAACGATCCAGCCGTCCATGATGCGCGAGCATTTCACGCCAAACTGGGAGTTGCGCACCCCGATGGGGCAGCGCTCAATGTCGTAACTGGCAAGCAAGCTGGGGCCGGCCCACCCGTCGTGCACGGCGGCGATCTTCCAGCAAGACGTTCATTACATCACCAATACCCGTGTTCATACCCATACCGCCGAGCGGCGTGAACAGATGTGCTGCGTCACCGGCAAGGAAGACATGGCCGGACTGATAGCGCTCCGCGACCAAGCGAGGCCGCCGGTCCAAGGCCCGCCTGAAATGATCTCGAAATGGACATCACAGCCTAGCATCTTGCGGACTGATCGCGCGACCATCGAGCGTGCGCCAATCGATGTCCGCCGGCACCTGGTAGTGTGCGACCCAATGCTCCTTGCCATCCTGCGAGAACATTAGCCCGCGCATATCTGGATTGATGATCCAGGTAGACTGCGTCGGGACGCGGCCGCTATGCACCATCAGCTCTTGCGACCGGATGTAGTATGACAGCATGGTGCCACCCATGAAGGCGCGATGCGTCGTACCGTCCTCGCCGGTCATGCCGATGCCGAGCAGCCGGCGCACGGTGCTGCCGGCGCCATCGGCACCAATGAGATAGCGGGCCTTGATCTCGCGTTTGCCTCCGGTCGCGCTTTCGACAGCCGCTACGATGCCGTCCGGGTCGGATTCGAAAGAGACAAGTTTCCACCCGAAGCAAACCTGTCACCACCTGGCTGCTCGGCGTGACGGCGCAGCTCCCGCTCCAGCACGATCTGGGACACGTTGTTCGGGATTTCGGGCGTCGGCCAGTCGGAATAGGGACGCGGAAGCCGCCCGAGCTCGTAACCGCAAAGCGCGTGACATAAGCGGATGCGCGCACGATATGCGGTGGAAGCGCCAGCGGCCCGCAGATCCATCGGCAATAGCGCGGAAATGTTCCATCGAGCGTGCATTGGTGCTGTTGCACTCGGGATGTTGCGCCGTCTCAAGGCGCTCGCTGATTAGAATGGTGGGAACTCCGCGCCAGCCGAGTTCAATGGCGGCGCTCAGTCCGACCGGACCGCCACCGACAATCAGCACGCAGGTTTCGGCATCTATAATCATCTCCAGGAGCAATTCCGATGTTAGACGATCATATCAATGCCGGATACGAGCCGCCGTCGAGATGAATGTTTTGGCCCGACATGAAACCGGCAAAGCCGCTGCAGGAATGCGCAAGTGGCGCCGAACTCTTTCGGATCGCCGAGCCGCTTGGCGGCGATGGATTCGACCTGCTTGGTGCGCGCCTCCTCATAGGAGATGTTCTCGCGCGCCATCGCGGCCTCTTGCCATTTGGTGCTGGCGATCCGTGTCGAAGCGCTCCGGCAGAAGTTGTTGATAGTGACGCGCATTGAAACGCACGGCGTCGAGTGCAATGCCTTCATCGCGGCAGTTAGCCCGGCACGCGTGCCGGCTGACAAGGTCATGTGCGGACGCGGCGTGGTCACCATCGCGGACGTGATGTTGATAATGCGTCCGAAATGGCGCTCTTTGCATGCCTGGCAGCAGCGCGCGCGTAAGCATGAGCGGCGCGATCATGTTGGCCTCGATGGCCGTCATCCAGGCATCGTGATCAAGATCGACAAAGTTGGCGGGCTTTGGGCCGCCGTTATTATTGATCAGGATGTCGGCGGCGGGCGCGGAGGACACTAGGCGTTTCCGGCCTTCGCGCGTGGCGATATCCGCGACGACGGGTGTGACATTGCCGTGCGCAATCTCTCGCAGGCACGCCGCAGCCTTCTCAAGCTTGGCATTGTCGCGGCCGTTCAGGATGACGTGGACGCCTTCCTGCGCCAGTGCCTGCGCGCAGCGGCGAGCCCGAGCCCTTGACTTGAGCCGCACCACTGCGGTGCGGCCTTCGATTTCCAGATTCATTTTCTGCTTTGCTTTCCTTGATGATGCATGAGATTGCAGTGAGGGTCAGATCGACCCCGCAAGGCCGAGGCTCTTAACGAGCGCGCCCCATTTTTCGATTTCGGCGCGACATAGGCGCGGGTCGCCTCGATAGGTTCTGGCGTCTGCGGGATCAGGCCGTGATTTGCGATGGCTTTTTCAAGTCGGGCTCGGACATGATGCGCGTCATCTCCGAATGAAGTTTGTCAACGATGGCGGCCGGCGTGCCTGTTTTGGCAAACAGCACGTGCCAAGACACGGCTTCGAAACCGTGGCCGCCTGCGGCTTCGGCAAGAGGGGGCACGTCGGGCAGGGAGGGCAATCGTGTCAGAGACGTGACCGCAATGGCGCGCAGCTTGCCATCCTTGATCAAGGCAGCGAGGCGCTCGCTTCCACAAATGCAAGCGACACATGGCCGGCGGCAACGGTCCGCAATGGATTGCGGACTGTTCTTGTATGGAACGTGATTGATATCCAGATCGAAGCGCTGCTTGAGATACTCCGTGGACAGATGCGGCGCGCCACCGATGGAGGAGGATGCATAGCTGATCTGGCCCGGGCGCTCCTTGATGTAGGCGATCAGATCCCGAACTGAGTGAACCGGCAGTGCTGGGTTGATTACGAGGATGAAGGGCGACTTCAGATAGAGCGAAATTGGCACGAAATCTTCTGCGAGGTTCATACGGCGGTTTTTTTGAACAGGCTCGGGCGGATTGCCATGATCGAACTGGTCGCCACGGCGAGTGTGTGTCCGTCGGCCGACGCATTCATGAGCGCTTCAACAGCGATGATTCCGGCAGCGCCGGGCTTGTTCTCTATCACGGGGCAACCGGTTGGCCCCGAGGGATTTCGTGAGCCGGTCACCGTAAAGCCGCACGATCGCATCCATCCCTCGTGCCGGCAGCGGCCAGGGCGACAACAACGGTGATAGGCTTCTCCGGAAAGTTTTCCGCAGAAGCAGGAATGCGGACGTTGCTGCCAAGCTAACGATGCGAGCAGCAGAGCATTCTTTCCATACTCCCATGATGAGCCCCTAACTTATTGAATTAACACCGTTTTTATATGGCCGTTGGTGGTGTCAGGCACCGATAGGATCGATTATTATTATAATTGCACGTGAAAATCGATTCTTTTTCCGCATTATCCCTTTTAAAGAAAAAGTGGTCGGCGGCCGGCGGCGGGAAGGGAGGAAGGCATGGCGTTACTCGCACATTGATTTTCGTCGGGCTGGCGTTGTTACCGCTGCAGGCGCCAGCGCAACCGGTCACGCTTAAGCTCTCGTTCTTCAGCTCGGATACCGAGGTCAATTACGCGCGCCATTAAGCCATGGATCGACGCCGTGAACGCCGATCCGAGCGGCGCGGTGAAGATCGAGGCCTACCCGAATGGGGCGCTTGGCAAGGCGCTCCCCGCACAGCCGCAGTTGTTGCTCGACGGCGTCGCAGACATCGCCTTCGTCAATCCGAGCCTGGGGCCCGGCCGCTTTCCAGACGATCAGGTGTTCGAACTGCCGGGCCTGCTGCAAAACCTGAAAGAGGGGTCAAACTCTACGAAGAGCTGCTGAAGGCCAATCTCTTGCGCGGCTATTCCGACTATTACGTCGTCGGCGCCTTCATGAACCCGCAATATATGGTCTTCGCCCGCCGTCCGATCAGATCGCTCGCCGATCTAAAGGGCATGAAGGTGCGCATCAACGGCGCGGTGATCGGTCAGACCGTCAAGGAACTCGGCATGGTGCCGGTTCTGATGCCGCCGAACGAAGTGGTCGAGGCGATGGGGCGCGGCACGATCGACGCCACCACCACCGTTCCGGCGGCGATCGTGGATTTCGGCATCGACCGCGTCACCAGCCACGATTATCTGCTGCCGCTCGGCGCGGGTCCGCTGGCCGTTCTGATGAACCGCAAGAAATTCGAGATCGCTGCCGAAGCCGGCGCAGGACGTGATCGCGAAATATTCGATCCGTTGGATCGATGACACCTATATCCGCGTCCTCGGGCAATACAACGACGAGCTGATCGCGAAGTTCAAGGCCGATCCCAAACGCACCGTGACGGCACCCTCGCAGGCGGATCTCGCGAGCCTGCAGCCGGTCTACCAGAAGATCACTGCCGAATGGGTCGCCAAAAGCCCGGGAAATGCCGAGCTGTTGAGCAAGGCGCGGGAGCTATTGGCCGGGATCAGGGCCAAGTAGCGTGTCCAGTAGCGTGAAGGCGGTGCGAACTATCGTTACCGGCGTGGCGAACGCGGTCGCTGTCGCCGGGTTGTCGTTGCTGCTGTTTCTTGCGGTCTTCACGTTGCTCGACGGGCTTCTCAGAGCTGTCGCGAACACGCCGATCGACCTGGTGCGCGAGATCGGCGACATGGTCGCGGCGATCTGTGGCACCTGCTGCCTGCCGATCGTGCTGCTGCACCAGAACAATATCGTCCTGCGGATTTTCGATCGAATCTTTCCGCCATCCGGCATCCGCGTGATCGACACGCTCTCGGCGCTGGTGATCGAGATCGCCATGATCGGCATGGCCTGGCAATTCTGGCGTTTCGGCATCAAGACGATGCAAGCGGGCGACGTCACCTGGCTGCTCAACTGGCCGAAGGCGCCGTTCTGGTTCGCGGTCGACGGCATCCTCTGGGTGGCGGTGGCCGTGCAGACCTTCGTGCTGATCGAGGAGATCACCGGCGCGCGCCGACACCGCGATCCGGAGTCGGTGGCATGACGGCGACCGGTATCGGGATCGGCGGCATCGTGGCGCTGTTCGTGCTGGTGGCGCTGCATATTCCGCTGGCGTTTGCGATGATCGTCGTCGGCATCGTGGCGTTCGCGCTGCAGACCAACTGGTCCTCGGCGATGACCTTTCTCGCCACCGAGCCGTCACAGGTGCTCGGCAGCACGGACCTTGCGGCCGTGCCGCTGTTCCTCATGATGGGCGCGTTCGTCAACGTTTCGGGCTTTGCGCGTGATCTTTACGCCTCGGCCGCGGCGCTGCTCGGCCACCGGCGCGGCGGACTGTCCTATGCGACCATCGGCGGCAGTGCCGCGTTCGGGGCGATCTGCGGATCGTCGCCGGCAACGGTTGCGACCTTACCCAGGTGGCGCTGCCGGAGATGCTCAAGCGCGGTTACTCGCCGGGCTTTTCTGGTGCGACCATCGCCGCCGGCGGCGCGCTGAAGGCGCTGATCCCGCCCTCGCTCAGCATGATCCTGTTTTGCGTAGTGGCACGGACCTATATTTTCGACGTGTTCATCGCAGCCGTCATTCCGGCGCTGATCACCATAACAGCCAATCTGATCGCCATCGCCGTGATGACGCGCCTTGATCCCGCGATCGCGCCCGTCTCCGAGCGCGTATCGCGGCAGGACAAGCTCACGGCCGTGCGCCGCGCCGCACCGGCAGCGTTGCTGATTGCGATCATCTTCTCCGGCCTCTACAGCGGCGTCTTTACCGTCAACGAGGCGGCATCGGTCGCGGCGGTCGTATCGTTTGCGTTCGCGCTGATGCGCCGCACGATCACGCCGACGAATCTCGTTTCCAGCCTGCGCTCGACCGCGCTGATCGCCGGCATGATCTATTTCGTGCTGATCGGCTCGTCGATCTTCACCTATTTCATCAGCCTCGCCAAAATCCCGGAGCAGCTCATCGCGTTCCTGGCTCACGTGAATCTGCCGCCGATCGGCATCATCGTGCTGATGCTCGCCGCCTATCTGGTGCTTGGCGCCGTGTTCGACGAGCTGGCAGCCATGATCGTCACCCTGCCGTTCGCGCTGCCGATCATCGTGCATTTCGGCTATGATCCGGTATGGTGGGCGATCATCAATGTGATCATCGTCGAACTCGGCCTGGTGATCCCGCCGATCGGCCTTGTGGATCCTGATCATCAATGCGATGCGGCCGGATATTCCGTTGCGGGCGCTTTACCGCAACATCGTCGCCTTCGTGGCGGCTGACATCGTCGTTCTGGCGCTGCTGACGTCGTTTCCGTGGCTGGCGTTGTGGCTGCCGGCCTTGCTGCGTGGCTGACCTGACAAGATGATATGAAAGGCATGACAATGAGCCTCCCAACCACGAACTTCGATCCGGGATTTCACATCACCCGCGCCAGCCACGTCGTGCTCACCGTCCGTGACCTCGCGGCGAGCCGGCAATTCTATTCCGAGGTGATCGGCCTGATCCTGACGGCGGAGGAGGACGGCACTCTATATTTCCGCGGCATCGAGGAAGCGTGTCACCACAGCCTGGTGCTGCGAAAGGCAAACGATGTTTCGTGCCTACGGGTCGGGCTGCGGGTGTTCAGGGATGCCGATCTCGAAAAGCTCAAGGCCTTCTTCGAGGCCCATGGCTGTCCGGCTGCGTGGGCCGACCTGCCGCATCAGGGCCGCACGCTGCACGCGACCGATCCGGCCGGCACGCCATTGGAATTCTGCGCTACGATGCCGGTGGTGCCGCGCATGATCACCAAATTCACACGTCACGCTGGTGGTTCGGCGCTGCGGCTCGACCACTATCAGATCCTGACGCCGGAGATCTCGCAAGACCTGCGAGTTCTTTATGGCGGCGGGCTTCCGCTTGAGCGAATATATCGCGCCGTCGGGTACGTTCGACCTGCGCGGCGTGTTTTTGCAGCGCAAGGGCAATCCGCATGACATCGTTTTCTTCAACGGCACGGGTCCGCGGCTGCACCATTTCGCCTTCCTGGCGCCGGAGGTGCATCATCTGCTGCATGCCTGCGATGTTGCGGGTGAACTCGGCTTCGGAACCCGCGTCGAACGGGGCCCGGGGCGGCATGGGCCGGGGCATGCGATGTACGTCTACATGCGTGACCCGGACGGCCATCGTGTCGAGCTGTTCAACACCCACTACCAGATCATGGACATCGAGAACGAGCCGATTGGCTGGGACCCTTCGACCCTGCCATCGCCCACCCTGGGGATTGCCGGCGCGCCAGGCCTGGTTCGAGGAAGCAACGCCATTCGCGGGCGTCGCCATCCGCGAGCCGCAGGTCAAGCCGAGCCCGATGACGCTCGAGAAATATCTTGCAAAGCAGAATGCCTAGAGGTCAGTCCTATGCTCGATAACCCTGAAATTGCTAAGGAGACGCTGGCCTCACATGTCTATGATCGGTTGCGGCAAGACATCATCTCGGTTGCCATTGAACCGGGCGAAAAGCTGCATATCCGCTCGCTGTGCGAACGTTTCGACGTGGGTTTAAGTCCGATGCGCGAGGCGCTGAGCCGCCTGTCTAGCGAGGGACTGGTGGCGCAGAGCGATCATCGTGGCTTCGCGGTCGCCCCGATGGGCGAGGAAGACCTCGTCGACATCACGCGCGCGCTGCTGGCTTAACGAGCTTGCGATCCGCCAATCCATCGCCCATGGCGATGCCGCCTGGGAGGAGCAGGTGGTGCTTTCGTTCCATCGGCTGTCACGCACGCCGCGCTTCGAACCCGGCCAGGAGCGGGAACGCAGTCCCAAATGGGAAGTCGCCCATCGCAATTTCCATTCCAGCCTGATCTCGGCCTCGGGTTCGCGACGGCTCGCGCAATACTGCGAACACCTGTTCGATTCCTCGGAACGTTACCGTCATGTCGGCCGCAAGCCGGCATCAAGGGCGAGAACCGCGAAAAAGAGCATCGCGCGCTGATGGAGGCCGTCGTGGCACGTGACGCCGATGCGGCCGCCCGGCTGATCACGGCGCATTTCGAGCGTACCGCCGAACTGGTCCGCCAGGTTCTGGAGGGATCGCGCGCGTTGAGCAAGGTCCCAAATTATGATGTGGCGATCGTCGGCTACGGGCCGGTTGGCGCTATCTTCGCCAACCTGCTGGCGGGCTACGGTCTCAGGATCGCGGTCGTTGAACGCGCCGCCGGTATTTACGACAAACCGCGCGCGATTACGCTCGATCACGAGGCGCTGCGGGTATTCCAGGTTGTCGGGCTTGCGGACTTCCTGGAGAGTGCGATCGCGCCGCACAATGGCTCGCACTACCTCGGTGTCGACGGCGAACTGATAAAAATGTTTGATCCGATGCCGCCGCCTTATCCGTTGGGGTGGATCCCGAATGCGACCTTCGTCCAGCCCGACGCCGAGCGGGCGCTTCGCGACAAGCTCGCCGGATACGGGCGCGCGGATGTGTTTCTCTCGACCAGTGCCGTGGCTCTGGCGCAGGACGAAGTATTGGTATCGCTGAAGGCGAAACGCGAAACCGGCGACACGTTTGAGATTAGCGCGCGCTATCTGGTCGGATGCGACGGTGCGAACAGTTTCGTTCGCAAGCACTTCGGTATCGGGCTTGAAGATCTCGCCTTCGACGAATGGTGGATGGTGGTGGACACGCTGACCAGCGAACCTGCCAAGCGGCCCGCAAAAAGTTTTCAGTATTGCTGGCCGTCACGCCCCGGAACGTTCGTGCCCGGTCCGGGAAAATTGCGCCGTTGGGAGATCAAGCTATTGCCGGGTGAAGATCCGGAGGCCGCCAGCGCGCCGGACAACGTGCTGAAGTTGCTGAAAGGCTTTACGGACACGTCCGACCTCACGATCTGGCGTTCGGCGGTCTATCGTTTCCACGCATTGCTAGGAGAAAGCTGGCGAGACCGTCGCGTGTTCCTGATGGGGGACGCCGTGCACCAGACGCCGCCATTCCCTGGACAGGGCCTCTGCGCGGGCATTCGAGATGCTTCCAATCTCGCATGGAAATTAGCGCTTGTGCTGCGTGGCAACGCCAGGGATGCCCTGCTCGACAGCTACGAGGTCGAGCGCAAGCCGCACGTCCGCTCGGTTGTCGCCAGCGCCAAGGAATTCGGCAAGATCATCGGCGAGTTGGACCCGCTAGTGGCAGTTGCTCGCGATAAGAGGTTACGCGCGGAACTCAAGTCCGGGAAAGCAGAAACCATCCGGCAGAAATTCATTCCCGATCTCGCCTCCGGACTGATCGCCCCTCGCAACAAGCTTGCTGGCAGGTTATTCGTGCAACCGCTTGTGCGGGCAGTCGACGGAAGCGTGAGGCGCCTTGATGACCTGCTGAAGCCGGAATTTGCGGTAGTCACAGCAACGCAGGAGGCGATGTCGTGGATGTCGGAGGCTTCGCTTTCTTGCTGGCAACAGCTTGGCGGTGAACGCGTGGCTATCACTGACGCTGGAGAAAGCTTGACGCGAGACGGCATCGCGACCCTTGTCGAAAGCGACGGAGTATTTACGAGCTGGATGGGTGAAAACATGGTGAGCGCCGTCGTCGTCCGGCCCGACCGCTACGTCTTCGCCGGTGCCAGCGGTGCGAACGAACTGAATATGCTAGGTTGGGAGCTTGATCGAAGAGCTGCATGGTCGGTCATAGGCTTCCAAGGCTGCCAGCGCTTTCGCCGTCGTTGTATTCTCTGGTGTAGGCCTCAAGGAGCGCATTATCCCGCGGCAACCCCAGGCGGCACGGCATCAACATACCTCCCGCTTGCAAAGAAGCGAAGGTATAACCTGTGTCCGGTACGAATTGTTGCCTATGTCTCGGGCCGCTCACAGTGGCTTGAGCTGTCAAGAGCGTGCCCCTCAAGGGGCCGTCGCCGGACCGCTGCACGCAGCGACATGCCGCCGGCAACGCCGACGCCGATGACGTACAGCCAGCCCTCATGGAAGTCGAACAGATGAGAGTTCAGGAATGAGCTGACAACGTTCTGGACGACGACGACGAGTCCGATCCACGCCGCGAGTGTCCGTCTGGTGAAGAGCAGAAAGTGACTCAGCCAAATCGAGTAGAGAAGAATGACACCAACCACCCCCATTGCACCGCGACGGCGAGTGTCTGGTTATGCGGGTTGTTGACGATCTCGGCGTCAAGCCCGGTCCGCCCGGCCGCATCGCGCTCAAACTGCGCCTTGATCGAGCCGGTGCCATGGCCAAGCAGCGGGGCCTCAGCGAAGAATTTCATCGACTTGCGCCAGTAGGTCAGTCGTTGCCCCGTCGATGCGATCCCGCTGATGTCCTGCGCCTGATATTCGACGCCGATGTCGGCGATGCGCTGGCGCAGATAGGGAGTTCGCCCAGACCAGCGAGGCGGTGACGAGGGCGCCTGCCAGGAACGTGAGCATCGAACGCCGGCTAAGATGACGCCCGGCGAACAATACCAGTAGTGCCGCCATGTAGATCAGCGCGGTCCGCGCCAACGCCACCAAAAGCATGTTGGCGATGAAGATCAGAATCAACGCGAAATAGCCGGCGGTCAGCTTCCAGTTTTTCCGGCGTAGCGCGATGAGAGCCGGCAGGGCCAGCGCGAAGGCGCAGAGCGCGAACTCCTGGTTCTGGTCGATATAGTTCTTGACGGGGACGCCGGCGGTGAGGGTGTGCGCGGGCTTCAGGCTGGGAACGAACAGCACGATCCAGGAGAGGATCATCAAGAGCGTGCATGAGACGAGAAAGGCGATCAAGACCCAGGAGCCCCGTTGGGTTCGCTGGAAGTGGTAGAAAAGGAGCGGGATCATCAGCAGCTTTGCCGCCGGCGATTCCGTGCAGGCGCGCCGCCCACGGACCATCCGCCCACAAGGTGCCAAGGATGGCGAGCGCCACGAAGAGGACCGGCATGGCGTGAGACGGCTGGGCCAGATCGCGCAGGAAAGTTTCCCAGTCGATGGTGGGAGCGACGACGATTATCCAGAGCGCGACCAGTATGGAGGTCGCCGAGGTCGACCACGGCAGGGAAGCCACGACCATCACGGCTAGCAGGTCGGCGGCCAGCGGCCACACCGGCGAGTGGCGCCATCTCTGGGATCGATCATGCCAATGCGAAAGTCGCGCGGGCGCGCGCAGTACGCTGGATCTCGATCGTCATGTGCTGCTATCCCAGGGCGCTTAGGTGCCGTGCGCGGCGAGGCCATCCAGCACCGGTGCGCTTGCGGTGGTCTTGGGCATCGATAGCAAGCCGTCGCCGGCAGCCAGGTGCACGAGAAAATCGCGGGCCTGGGTGTGATAGCCGAAGCGTTCCGCCAGTTCGTTGCGGCGCGCGCGGATCTTGCCGCGCCATTCGTCCTGCCGCGCCACCACCCGCTCGACGGACGTGCAGATCGATTCGGTCGAGAACGGATCGAAATAGTCGGCAAGCTCGCCCGCCACTTCGCGGAACACCGGGATGTCAGAGCACAGCACGGGTGTGTTGGCGGCCAGAGCCTCGATGATCGGCACGCCAAACCCCTCGGCGAAGCTCGGCATGATCAGGCCGTGCGCGTCCGCGATCAGCGTTGCTTTCTCGTGCTCCTCGACATAACCCGCGAAGCGTATGTTCGGCGGCAGGCTTGCCATTCGGCTTGCGCCGCCGGCGTAGCCGATCACGATCAGGTCGGCCTGCGGCATCTTTCTGAAAGCGCGGATCACGGCGTTGAGGTTCTTGCGCGGCTCGGCCGAGACAATGACGACGAAGGCCGGGCGAGCGGTACAGGTGGTCGACACCGGAATCCGCGCCACGTCAGGCGCGTCGAAGCGCGTGCGCGGATAGACCACCCGGGCCGGCAGGTGGCCGAATTGCGGCAGCAGCTCCCTGAAGCGGTTCATGCTGTAGTTGGAAACGAAGGCCAGTTCGTCGGCCTGATTCAGGCTGGTGAAGAGGCAGGACAGAAACAGCCGTGTCGCAACGTCGCTGAGCCGGAGGTCGGTGAGCGGCAACAAATCATGAACTACGCAGACGACCTTGGCGTCCGGACGGCGCTTAATGGCGACCCGGGTCGGTGTATCGACCAGGATGATGTCGTAGTCGCGCGCATCGATCCGCGGCGGCGGCAGCCGCATCAGCGCGGATGTGTCCTGATAGCTGTAAAATCCGGGCTCGAGTAGAAAATGCCGGAACAGTTCGAGATGGCGGAGGTCGGTTGGGATGTACTCGAAGCCGCCAGATTTGTTCTCGATCAGCTTGACGCGCGCCGGCAACACCCCCATCGCGCGGAGGAAGCACAGGCCGAACTCCCACGAGGTGCACATGCGAATGCGGTGTTTGAGCCAGTCGATCGAGCGGCGCAGGTTGCTGCGGGTCATCGATTCGTTCAGGTCGGTTTCATCGAGGAAGCGGTAGAGCGCGAGCAGCTCGATCAGGCGCAGATCCGCAGGGAGCAGCCGTGTCCGCCGTTGCCGCCTGCGCAGTTTGCGATAGCGCCGCGTGGTCTCGACGACCAGCGTCAGCTCGTGTCCTTCCGCGTCGAGCGAGCGGATCAATTCTCGCGTGAAATGGAAGATGCCGCGCTTGTGGTTCGGTTCACCGAGAGATTCGCTGACGACGAGTATCTTCTTCATGCTCGCTTCTCTCGCAGTTCAAAAGGGTGGGTGGAATGGGGCTCGAGTGAGACCGTATTGACGACACGGCCCCGGTCGAGGCTGACGATGCTAGTGCAGGTACGCCGCAACAGCTCATGGTCATGGGACGCGATGATCACGATCGCGGCCTGTGAAACTAGCTTGAGCAGCCGTTGCTCGGCTTTCGCCGAGAAGTTCTCGTCGACCACGCTGAGCCACTCGTCGAGAAGGAGGATGTCCGCCGGAAAGGCGGTGGCGGTCGCAAACAGCACGCGCATCAGCATGCCCGAGGAAAACATGCGCAGCGGCAACCGCTGCATGCGCTCCTCAAGCTCCGTGAACGCCCAGATCTCGTCAATGATTGCCGGCGTCGGTTTTCGGCCGCTGATCCGAAGCAACAGGCTGATATTGTCGGCCGCGACGAAGTCCATATTGGCGCCGGCGTTCAGACCCAGCAGCGGCATGACGTTGCCGGTGATCGCGAAATGGCCGCTGGTGGCCGGATAGACGCCGGCGATCAGCCGCAGCAGGGTCGATTTGCCGGAGCCGTTCGGGCCGGCGAGACCGATTCGCGCGCCGGCAGATGCCTCGATCGAAATATTGTCGATCGCGCGGATCGTCTGTATCGGCGCCGTGGCGCCGGCCAGCCGCCCGAGCAGGCGGCGCTTGAACGAGAAGTCGTAGGCACCGTACAGCGGATAATCGAGACAGATGTCGCGCAGGATGATGCTGGCCATGGGTCAGATCCAGAATGCGGCTTTGCGGAGCCGCGCGACGGTGACGACGCTCGCGACCGCCAGCACGGCAAGGCCGGCCAGCACATAGGCGACGCTCGCCATCGCGACATGACCGGTCGCGAGCGGCTCGCCGCCAGATCGCGAACAGATGCGTGAGCGGATTGAGCCGCATCACGGTCGAAGCCTGATTGATCATTTCCGACGACCAGATGATCGGTGACGACAGGAAGGCCAGCATCAGGCTCGATTCGATGATCGGCTTGAGGTCGCGGAACCGCGTCGCCATCGCGCCGAGCACGAGACCGAGGCCGAGCGTGAAGACGACGAAAAGAACAAGCCCCGGCAGTGCCGCCAAGGCCCCGCCAAAATCCTTCGGCACCAGGACGAGCCAGAGGATC
The DNA here is from genome assembly GCA_044772375.2 of Bradyrhizobium sp. RDT10. GTDB lineage: Bacteria > Pseudomonadota > Alphaproteobacteria > Rhizobiales > Xanthobacteraceae > Bradyrhizobium. Next base: position 3,610,468 of record CP187939.1, on the reverse strand, counting down.
AGCGGCACGCAGGCATTGTGGAGCGCGAACAGCGCCTGCCGGAACACGCACTGTAGAAGAAAATGATCGGCGGCAGCGCACGGTCCTTGATCAGGCTCGCCGAATTCTGCAGCGCGGTGGTGGCGTCCAGCACCACGCTGTTGAGGAAGGTCCATGCCGTCAGGCTGAGCGCCAGCATCGGCAGGCGGCCGACCGTGCTCGCAGTGGAGAAGTGGCCGATCACCGAGCCCAGCACCGCCACCATGATCGCCATCTGGATCGACATCCAGAACGGCCCGAGCAGCGAGCGGACATAGCGGTGGCGCATGTCCGACCAGGCGAGTGCCGCCGCGATCTGGATGGCGTGGGGCCATCCGATCGCGGCGGCTCGTGAGGCACGCACCGTCGGGCTGGCGCGGCCGCGGCCTCGCGATAGATCGTTTCGATTCCTTGCTGAAAGCAGCGGTGGAATACTTTGTCATGGCGCGGTGACGCGCAGCTTCGCCCATCCGCCGGCGGCGTTCCGGGTCGGCGATCAGGCTGTCGATGGCTTCCCCGAGCTTCTCGGGATCGCCAGGCGGCACGGTGATCGCCTCAATGCCGTCGCGCGCGACTTGCGGAACGGCGGTGTCGAGCGCGGTATTGACGACCGGCCGTCCCGCCGCCATTGCTTCCAACTGGACGAGCCCGAACGTTTCCGCATTGCTAACCGACGGCATCGCGAACACATCGGCGATGCACATCAGTTTGACGAGTTCGCTCTCCGGGACGGAGCCGAGCAGGCGAACGCGATCCTCGACGCCGAGCTCCTTGATCAACCGTTCCAGGCGCTCGTGCTCGCGGCCCTCGCCGACGATCCAGACCTCGAAAGTGCGACCGACGGCGGCGCGGACCAGAACGTCGAAACCCTTGTAGGGAACAAGCCGGCCGCAGGCGAGCACCAGCCGTCCGCGCGCGTTGACACGGTCGAGCCGCCGCGCCGGCTGGTTATATTTCGAGACGTCGACACCGAACGGGATAGCGTGGCATTTGTCGGCAAATTCCCGCAGCAGCGGGGTGTTTTCGATCAGTACGGCGTCAGACACGATGATGGCCTGGGCTCGCTGCAGCGTCCGCCGCATCAAAGGCTCCACGAAGGGCCGCAACGCGGCGTGCGAGACGATGTCAGCATGCCAGTGCACGACCATCGGCCGGTTGCGGCCGAGGCCGAACGCGAACACGAGGTCGGCGAGCGGGAAGGGCGCATGCAGCGCGAGCAGATCGTGCTCGGGGATCCGGCGCCACAATCGCCAAGGATAGGTCGGCGCTGCCGGCAACGACAGCACATCCCCGAACGAGCGCACCCGTTCCACCGCGACGTCGTCGACGACGATCCGGCTTTTCCCGCCGGACCTCGAACAGACCAGGACGCCGGCCGAGAAGATATCCTTCAGGCCCGCACAGATGTCGCGGATCACCGAAAGCGTCCCGCCAAACAAATCGGGGTAGTAGACCTTGAAGATGTGAAGCACCGACGGACGCCGGGCAGGCTGGTTTGCGGGGATCATGGACAGCTATGGGTTCCGGGTTTGCTCTTCGCAGTAGCTTTCGACCCGCCGGTTCAGGAATTTCAGAATCGCGGGGACGTTGAACTCGATCTTCTCGGATGGCGCCGGGCACGAGGGCGCACCTGTTTCACGCTCTGTCACCACACGCTTGCCGCCGTGCGGCCTCAGGACGATAGCGATGGATGTCGCGTCCACGTTCGCTCTCAGCGCGCAATGCACGCGACCGGCATATTCGCCGGCGCGCAAGACGTCGAAACCGAAGGCAAGCAGCCGACCGTAGATGTAGAGCGTGAGCAGATCGGTCGCGTCGAAGGTGCGGGGAGAGCCGGGGACAGCCCCGGCAGGCAGGGATAACCGCCGGTAGCGATCGTCAGGATGAAGTCGTCATAGGAGACGTCCGCCGTCCTGCACGCATCTGCCAGCCACAAGTCGAAGCGCATAGAATTATACCGATCGCCGTTGGTTGATCCGCTGTCGCGCAAGTGTGGGGAGCCTGTCAGCGGGCGAGCAGTGCGACGACAAACGGCGCCGCTAAGCCTGCGAGGAAGATCACGCCGCGCAGCAGCGCCGGCAGCATTGGCGCGAGGGCCGCGCGACCGTCGTGCTCGCTCGGGACATTTCTGGTGGCGGAGGCGGAAACTCGGACCGAGAGGCGAGACATGCGTCGATTTCCCCGTGGTTGACGATTTCCTAATATGTGGGAAAATTTCACACGTCAATCTTAATCGACAGAAATGTGGGATTGTATCCCACGCCGAAAGCCGGTACGATTTCACCATGAACGCCAAGTCCCGGGATCCGAAGCCGGCCTCGCACCAGCCGAACGCCGCGGCGAAGCTGCACGCGCCGCTGGCGCGGCTGTTGCGTCCGCTGGTCCGGCTTTGCATCCGCAGCGGCATGACATTTCCGGCACTGGCGCAATTGTTGCGCGAGCTCTTTGTCAACGTTGCCGAGCACGACTTCGCGCTGGAGGGCAAGGAGCAGACCGACAGCCGCGTCAGCCTGCTCACCGGGATCCACCGTAAGGAGGTGGCACGGCTGCGCGGTGCTGGAGCGCCGGTTCACGAAACGCCGGCCACGCTGTCACGCACCAGCGCGATCATCGCGCGCTGGCTCGCCGCGCCCGAGTTCACCGATGCGAAAGGCGAGCCGCTGCCGCTGCCGCGCACCGCGGAAGGCGATGCGCCGTCGTTCGAGCAACTCGTCGAGTCGATCACGAAGGACGTGCGCCCGCGCGCGGTGCTCGACGAATGGCTGGACCGCAAGCTCGTCGCCATCAATGACGATGACGAGATCGTGCTGGTCGACACCGGTTTTGTTCCGCGCGGCGACGACGATCGCAAATGGCACTATCTCGGCCGCAACCTGCATGATCACGTCGCAGCCGCCGCGGAGAACGTCTCCGGGCCGGCGCCGCGCTTCCTGGAGCGCGCGGTGCACTATGACGGCTTGTCGCCGAAACTGGCGAAGCGGCTGGAGGCGCGCTCGCGCGAACTTGCGATGGAGGCATTGAAGGTCGCGAACCGCGAGGCCAACCGCGCGCTCGCCAAGGACAAGGGCGGCAACAGCCGCTGGAATTTTGGCGTCTACGTCTATTCCGAAGATACGGGCGGCGCCCCTGACGATACCGGTGAAGGCGGTCAGTCATGACGAAGCCACCGACCATTACGCGTCGCTTGCTGCTGGCGGGATTTTGGCTCGCCGGAACGACCTCGCTGTGGGCGCAGGTCAAGCGCGGCAACGACCAAGGCATCGGCGGCACCGGAATCTCGCGCGGCGATGACCACGGCATCGGCGGCACCGGCATCGTCGGTGTCATCCAGCGTTTCGGCAGCATCTTCATCAACGGCGAGCGTATCGGCTATGCGCCGGATGTGCAGGTGCGGATCGATGGCGAGGCAGCCACGGCGAAGGCGCTGCGGGTCGGGCATGTCGCACGAGTGGTGGCGCAACGGCAGTCGAACGGCACGCTGAACACCAAGCGCATCGACGCGGTTAGCGAAGTCATAGGGCCGATCGAAAGTGTCAAGGGCGGCGAGATGACCGTCCTCAGCCAGAGGGTCGTGTGGACGGGCAGTGAAAGCTGGCGTCGCGTTGGCACGCAGGTGGCAGTCTCAGGGCTTCGGCGGACTGACGGCGTGATCGTCGCAAGCCTGGTCCAGCAGCGTCGCAACGCCACAGCGCGGGTGACGGGCCCGCTGGAACGGGATCGTGACGGATTGCGGATCGGCGGCCTCCGGCTCGACGGCGTCGATGCCGCGCTCGTTGGTCAACGCGTTCAGGTCGAGGAAGCATTCTACAGGGCGCAATGCAGGTCGCGCGCGCGAGAGCCGATGACCTGTCGGATTTGTCCGGCGCCACGCGCTTGTCGATTGAAGCGTATGTGCGGCGCGTCGGCCCCAATCTCCAGCTCGGTTCAGGATATACGGCACGCGATGCGTCGCGCTTCGAGCCGAGCCAGGACACGCGCGTCGTGGTGAATGCCGTTCGCGATGGCTCGCAAGGCCTGCGCGTTGAATCGCTCGGGTCGGTCAATCACTTCCCGGGATCGTCGATGCAGGGTCCGCGCGGGCCCGATCGGACTCCTGGATCTTCGCCGGCTCCAAGCGGTGGGCCTCACGGGCCCGGTGGCGGCCGTCCTGATGGTGCCGGCAGTGGCCGTGGCCCAAGCTCGAACCCTAGCGGCGGTCCATCGGGACCCGGCCGGAACGGCGGCTTTGGGCCGCCTGGCGGCAGTCCTCCTGGTGGTTTTTCTGGTCCTGGAGGCGGATTTGGAGGTGGCGGTCCCGGTGGCGGTCGACGCTGATGCGAGCGAAGCGCGTCCGCATTAGCGTGTGGCGATCTCAATCACTCGTAAGGCTGCCATAAAGTGAGATTGGCAAAGACACGCTGCCAAATTCAGGCTTCCAATCTGAATACGTCACGCGCCTGACGTGAAATGCGAATTACAAGCGTATGTCGGCGATGCCATGACAGAGCGACTATGTGTAGAAAAGCGGTAACGACCCTCTGACCCGAACTCCCACCGTTTCACAATGGCCGCTCATCCCATTGTGGCTTGCAGCCTGTCGCTGCCCTAACCCCACCGACCGAACGCATCACCCGACGCTGCGTGAAGGCGCTCATCGAGAACAGCAGGCGGACCGGGCTTCCGTAGGAGCATCAACTATTGGACGGGCCGCCAAGTACATTGTGTGTTTGCAAATGCCGGGATCAGTGGAGGCCCCGATTTTGGGAAGCCGGAAGGTGTTATCGAAGCGGCGTCGCTGGAGCTTTGGGGCAATTGCTTGCGCATCAACCTAGACGGCGCTTTTCACGCCATTCAGGCGGAGGCGAAACACATGAAGCCGCGACGCAATGGCTCTATCGTCGTGATGTCGTTCGTTGCTGCGCTCCGGGCGTCCGCGGTGCCGAGCTACGGTTACCACGCTGCCAAGGCAGGTTTTGCACAGGTTGTCCGCGTCGCGGCGCTCGAACTTGGTCCGCACAATGCTCGGGTGAATGCGACCGCTCCGGGACCATTCAAGACCAACATCGGCAACCGACGCATGCATACATCGGAGGATGCCGCAATGTTCGCCAGTTCCGTGCCGCCTTGGCGGCTTGCAAAACTCGATGATCAAGGAGCTGGCGCTGCTCCTGGCCTCGCCAGCATCAAGTTACATGACAGGGGTAACCATTCCCATTGATGGTGGAACGCAGGCCTGACAACATATGGGTGCTGGACCTCACGCGCTGGGTCGGCAGCAGTTTGCCTGCTGGCAGATTGGGCGTGGAGACGATCACGGTCGAGCTGGCCGAGGATCTCGGTACCGACGGCCCCAGCTATAACTCAGACTTCCAAACTCTGTACGGGGAACGATCGCATGCATGGCATGAAACCTAAAAGGCGAGTCGGGACCTGTCATCTTCCGCGGCCTCGTGGAACGTTCCGACATTCTAGTCGAAAACTCCCGGCCTAACGTAAATGATAGGTTTGGCAATCTCGTGCAAAGTATTCGGACGGTAAATCCGCGGCCGGCCTATGCGAACATTTCTGGATATGGAGAGGACGTGAAAGAGATAATACGCGACAAATAGAATGCCGCCGACGATCCGTTCAAAGGTCACATTCAAGTAGAGCATCATTCCTCCCAGCCAACAAACATGGCCCCCTATGAACTGATCATCACAATTCGTTCAGTTACTTATTCAATCCAATCGGAACGACGGACTCTGGCCTTCAACGCTTCAGCCATCAGGGCGCTCGACAAAACGCGGGATGACCATCTAGAGCGTTACCAAGATTGATGAGGATGTGCGACGGATAGAAACGAAAGTCGTGCCGGCATCAGGCGTGCGACGATTCTCGAACAGGGCTGCAATCTAGAAGCCTGCGTATTTCTTGCGGCTTCTAAGAATTCGGAGCCACGACGTTGTTTCTGCGTTCAATCGGCAAATTTCGGATCGGAAAAGTGACGGCGCAAAACGACCGGTCGATGAAGGCGCTTCCTGGCAATGTTCGGAAAACAACTTCACGGAGGTGTCAAGCAGCCTTACAGGATTGTAAGTTGGCGTTGATTGCAAGCAGGTTAGGATTAGGGCGACTGCGAAGGACCTATGAATCCAAAAGCCAGTTTGAGAATTTGGAAATGATGTCCCGTGAGCGCGCGACGCTTGCCAAGAAGGAAGCTGAGTTTTGGCAGAAGGAAGCGGAATACTGGTTAGCAGAAGCAGAGGAATGGAAACAACTCAGGGAAACGTGTGGTCCAGTCAGAGAAGGACTGCGGCCGTCCAGGTGATCTGACAAAAAATTATTAGATCGAATGACACGCGCTAGGAGATGATTTGCGTTCGAGTCCCGCCGTAGCGGGAACCGTTTTCGAACGGCCATCGTGCAGTCCAGCGTGGTACGGATGAGGCGTCTCCCGACTTATCCCACGAGATCATTCAGCTGCGCCGCGCCCCGAAGAATTCATGACGGGGGCTGGTCCACCCGCAGGCAATTCTACGCGGACGATGAGTCCATGTGGTTGACGGTCGTTAAGTCTCAGCGTTCCGCTATGGGCATCCACTATTGCGCGGGCGATAGACAGGCCCAGACCGAAGCCTGCGCTTTCATCCATATTGCGCGCTTCATCCCCGCGCATGAAAGGCTCCAAGACAATCTGTTTTCTGAGATCAGAAATGCCAGGTCCGTCGTCCTCGACATCTATCATTATGGTCTGCGGTGAGGTTTTGAGACGGATCGCCACCTCCCCACCGAACCTGACAGCGTTCTCGACGAGATTGGTGATAGCGCGATGCAAATCATCGGGACGGCCCATGATTGCGACATGTGGGGGCCGTCATAAACGATCTTGTGCCCCATATCGGCGAACTGATCCGCCACGAGCTGCAAGGTAGTCGCGATATCGACTAGCGTCATGGCCTCCAGCTTGCTGTCGTTACGCAGGAATGAAAGTACCGACTCGAGCATTGCGCGCATCTGGTCGAGATCGCCGAGCATCCGGCTGCGAAGGGCTCCGTCCTCAATGAATTCGGACCGCAACCGCATTCGCGTGATCGGCGTACGTAGATCGTGGCTGATCGCTGCCAGCACTTTTGTGCGATCGTCGATCAGGCCGGTGATCTGCTCGCGCATGCGGTTGAGCGCTTTCGCGGCCGAGCGGATCTCTTCGGGGCCGCGTTCGGGAAGCGGCGACGCGGTGCCGTCGAGGCCAAACTCTCGGCCGCTTTCGCGAAGGCTGATAGCGGCGCGGTGAGCGCGCGCGCCGCCCACAACCCAAGTAGCGTCATGCTGATGACAGTGAACAACAAGGTCATCATCCATGGCCCGCCCAGAAATGGCGGCCCCTTGCGATCGGCGCGCAGTCTTGCGGAGAAGGTCGCGCCGTCTGGCAGCACAATGCCGACTCGTTGCATATCGCCGTCGCGGTCGAGCGTGATTATCCGATAGGCGTTGCTGAGGCGTCGGCTCACGTCGTGCAAAGCGCGTCCATCAGCTTCGCCAGCCAGAGGTGCGTTGCCGGGAGCAACGCTTTCGATCCCGAGCTGCGGGAAGGCGCGGGCAATATCCGCTGCCAGCCGCTGGCGCTCGGATGCTGGCGCTGCGCCAAGCAATTGGATGGCGCTAGCGAGATGAGTATGTCCGCGGTCGCCAGGCGGCTCTGATTGGTCCGGACGATACACGAGGAATACCGTCGTGATGATCAAATGAATAGCGAGCATCGAGGCGACCACCAGCGCCGCGAGTTGCCCGCCGATGCCTCTAAGGTGGAGGAAAGACAGCCTCATGATCAGTTGCCGGCGGCGACCGCGTCCACCCGCGGGGTGAACATGTAGCCGCCGGATCGCACCGTCTTGATAAGGGTTGGCTCTTGCAGATCTGGCTCGATCTTGCGGCGGATACGGCTGACTAGAACGTCGATACTGCGTTCAAATGAGCCAGCATTGCGACCCTGGGTGAGGTCGAGAAGACTCCGCGCGAAAGTACGCGGCCGGGGCGTTCGCAGAACGTCCACAATAAGTCGAACTCGGCGCTTGTCATCGCAACCCGGGCGCCCTCGGGATTGCGCAATTCGCGCAGGCGGAAATCGATCCGCCAGCGCAGGAACGTTAACACGGTCGCACCTTCGTTCGCGCTCGCGGTACCGGCGACCGCCTGCCGCCGCAGCACTGCGTTGATCCGCGCCAACAGTTCGCGCGGATTGAACGGCTTTGCAAGGTAGTCATCGGCGCCCATCTCAAGACCAAGGATGCGATCAACATCCTCGCCGCGCGCGGTCAGCATAATGATCGGCGTATGTGATTGCGCGCGAACCTTGCGGCACAGGCTCAAGCCGTCCTCGCCTGGCAGCATGACGTCAAGAATCAGAAGGTCGACGCGGTGATCGGCCATCGCTCGAAACATCTCGCGACCATCTGATGCGATAGTCACGTTGCAGCAATTGTTGCGCAAGTATTTTGCGATGAGAGTTCGCGTCTCTCGGTCGTCCTCGACGACAAGGATATTGGGCTGCTGGCGGGCCATGTCTGCCTTTTGTGCGTGATCTGAGAGAGTCGGCGAAAGAATATTGTTTCAAATTGTTTCTGAAGCGGCTTTAGTAGCAGAATATAACAGATCGAAGCGCTTCGTTAAGATCATTACCCCAGCGTGCGCTTTAATTGCATGAACATTTGTCGAGCGTGCACCGCGCAAGCGGTGCGTGGAGCGACAGGATTGCATCCAGCTCGGCGTGCTCGATCGAGTGTCAGAGCTGGAACCCATTTCGACGCGGCGACGCGCGTCATAGCCATCCTTCCTCCTCCGGCCCGAGGAGGGAAGGGTGGTTGTCCATTTACGCGGATGCTGCAGGGCAGTGACTCCGTTCGTTGCTGGGTAGCAGCAGCCGCCCTGGCCATGGTCCACCTCGCCGATCGCGACGAGAGCGTGGGACGGCGCGCGCTGCGCCGAGCAGCAATCTAGGCAAGTCCGGGGTTCCAGAAGAGTCAACGCTCGCTCTTCCAACAAAGAGCTGACCGGGGAATAAATCGGCTAGATGAAACGAGCGCGCTATTTCGTCCCCAGGCCGGAGTGCGAAACGTGCTCCTTCGCTTGGTGCGCTCGCTTGCCCAGGTCGCGGCCAACCTTCGATTTTAGTTCGAGGAGATCGGTGAAGGTGTCGGCTTGTCGGCGCAACTCGTCAGTAATCATCGGGGGTGACTCGATCTCGTTGAAACCACAGTCACCCGTACTCCACGGCGCTGTACGGCCGCAACAAGGGGACGAAAAGCGCCGTCACCGGAGAAGAGCACAATCTGGTCGACGTGCTCGGCAATCTCCATAGCGTCGATTGCGAGTTCGATGTTCGTGTTTAGCTTTGGTCTGAATCGACCGTTTGCACCGACAAATTCCTTCGCCGCCTTGGCAACGACAATATAGCCATTCCAGCCGAGCCAGTCGATCCACGAGCGCGCCGAGGAATTCTCCTGATTCTCGCTCGTTGCTATGTAGTAGAATGCGCGCAACAGCGGTCCGCGGGACCGAAACTCCTCCAGCAGAAGTGTGTAGTCGATGTCGAAGCCAAGATTTTTGGCGGTTGCTTGGAGATTGGGTCCATCAATGAACAGGGCAATTCTGTTTGACTTGGTTCGCACCATTTTGTTCGACTATCCCAGCTGACTTAACCGAAAGGGTGGGCAGGTCGATGAATGACTCTTGGAGACAGTGTCCTCCAAAAGAGCCGGCTTTACGAGAACGGCGCGTAAAAGATCCCTTTCTGGATATTGCTGAAGTCCTCTTGGCAATATTCTGAAATGCTTTGGCGTATTCGTCATGGGAGCGAAAATCGCGCCATAATGTCAAAAGCCTAGGAAGCCAAACAAGCCTAGGATTAGGACGTTGTCCGAAAGCGCCGTGGTGTCGGAAAGTAAATTGGCCCCTCGGATCCGAGTCGCGCGAGAGGAACAACGAACACTTGAGCTGGAAATGGGAGCACTTTACCGACGCGCGCTTACAAAGTTAGGCGGTAAGTATCGGAAGCCGCCTTGCATCTGTTTGGTCAATGTATCGCGGAAACCTGATCTCCTGTCGCAGTCCACCGGCAATCCTGTTCGTTAGAATAATCTCGCCATCGTGCCGCCCGACAATTTCCTTGGCGATAGCAAGGCCGAGGCCCGCGCCTGGAATCGGCTGTTGTCGCGCCGGATCAATACGAAAGAAGGGCTCGAAGACCTGGTCGATCACCGCGGCGGGAATGCCGGGCCCGCGATCCTCGATTACGACGATCGCGCGCTGCGGTTGCGCTTCGATCACAACTGCGCAACTTTTGCCGTGGGTCGCAGCGTTGGTAATGAGGTTTCTGAGTACGCGGGTGATGGCGAGAGGTGCAGCTCGTATCAGCACCGGACTGGAGTCGAGAAGCTCGATGCTAAGGCCGGCTGCAGTCAATTCCTCGATGACGGTTCCAACGAGATTATCGAGGCGCACCGACTCGTCGCGTTTTCCTTCAACTTCCTCATGAACCAGTTGGATCGAGCTGTCCGCAATCCGGCGCAGTTCGTCCAAATCACGAAGCCATGCGTACTGCTCGTGGTCTGGCAAGAATTCGGCACGAAGCCGCATCCGAGTGATCGGCGTTCTCAGGTCGTGACCTGCCGCCGCAACCAATCGCATGCGGCTTTCCATCGCGACCTTCAGGCTCGCGGTGAGGCGGTTTAGCGCGCGTGCGGTGGCTTTCACTTCGGCAGGTCCGATTTCGGGGAGGACGATCATCTGTCCGTTCTGCGAAATCGTGCTCGCCACCTTCTCCAGAAGTGCGAGCGGTCGGGCCACCCTGTGAGCGACGGCGAGCGCGATCGCGACAGCCCCAGCGCTGATGAGGCTTATCCAGCTGGCCAGGGCGAACCATGGCCCCATCGAGCGCGGTTCGTCGAGCACAGGGACGGGGAACCAACCACGCCCCGGCAATTCGACGGATACGACCGCCAGATCGCCGCCGTCAGGTTTGGTGACGATCAACCGATTCTGTGCGCCTGCCTCGCGAAGGGCTCTTTGGAGCATACGCGTGGAGAATTCGCGAGGAGCGCCATCGGTCGGCGCAGTGTGGAGTACCATCGGAAGGGAACGGCTGAGCTCATGGCTCTCGAAAAGCCGAAGCAGCGTTGTGATCTGCATCGCCGTCGCCTCGGCGAATTTATCCGGTCCTCGCGGACCGAGGACAAGGATGCTTGCCGAGGTTGCAAGCCCGACAACCGCTACGATGGAGATTACAAGCAAGACCGCAATCCGTATCCGCAGAGTGTTCACGATTGAACTCCGAGGACCTCAACCGGTGCGCTGAACTGATAGCCGCCGTTGCGTATAGTCTTGATTACATCATCGCTGCCGTTATCTCGCAGTTTTCGGCGGATGCGGCTCATGAGGACGTCGATCGAGCGGTCGAACGGGTCCGAGTTCCGCCCACCCGTAAGGTCGAGCAATTGCTCCCGAGACAGAAGCCGCCCAGGACGAGAGATCAGGACGTGCAGCAGATCGAATTCGGCGCTCGTGAGGTCAACCTCTTCCTGCTTGCCGTTGATTATCCGACGCCGGACGGTCTCGATTTCAAAGCCGGCAAATCTATAAGTTTTGTTCTGCTTCGGGGAGGCCGCAACTTCCTGCTGCCGCCGCAACACGGCGCGGATACGCGCAACCAATTCCCGCGGGTTGAATGGCTTTCCGAGATAATCGTCCGCTCCGAACTCAAGACCTATGATGCGATCAATATCCTCTGTCCGCGCAGTGAGGAGAATGATCGGGAGTGTCGATCTTTGTGCGCGCAAGTCGCGGCAAGTGTCTAACCCGGAACCGTCGGGGAGCATCACATCCAGAACCGCAAGGGAGATCGTGCTCGAGGCGATCGCCTTTCTGAAACCCTTCAGATCTGGGGCGAGGGAAACACGGAAGTCCTGACTCGCAAGATACTTTCCGAGCAGATTGCGGATTTCCAGATCGTCGTCGACCACAAGTATGTGTGGCTCTCGTTTGGGAGTCATGAGGCGTCAACCGTAGCTGCGTGTCCGATTGCGATAGCGGATTTTGCAAAGATCCGCTCGGGAGCTAGAGCCAACGATGAAGGCCAATGCATGATGCAGAAAAGGCTAATGCATGGTCTGGAAATACTGAGAAACAGAGCCGGGTACTACGTAGAAATGCGGCTCGTGCGCTGGAATTAAGCACGTGCTCGGACATGACTGCGGCGGCATCCTCTCGGCTTAGTTAGGTTTAGAACGGTGGAAATGGACGTGATGCATCGAGGGACGCTCGCTGATCGGGCGTCAATTGCCCGACAAGATGCTCCAGCGGCATCTTGAGAGCCCGAACAAAATCGAAGCGGGTGGATAGTTGCCGCTCGAGATATAATCGGACCGCTCGACAACGGACTTCCCACGTAGTCGTTGGGCAAAGTGTTGCATATGGTGCGCATGTTTTGAGTGAAAGCATCTACCGCGTCTTCGACGGCCTTCCAGGCCGGTTTCTGGTGGTCGGTAAGCTGAAGCTTGCTTTTTCTGTAGCCGTAGGCGCCCATCTGCCAGTTGATGGCCGCAAGACAGGCCTTTCTGGGAGCAAGCGTGGGCGGCATTCCTTCAGCAAGTCCCGATCCTTGGCCCGCCGAGGGCGGACCCAGGTGATCGATCATTCCGAAAGACGGACCGTCTGGAGTCCGGCCGGGGCAAGAATTGCATCGTCCAGAGTGTTGCGCTCTTACGTGATGGCCCCGGCGATTGGCCTGTAAGTGCTGACGGAGTTCTTCCAACGTCGGCTGGAGCAACGTCTTTGGCATCCGCCGCTTTCCGGATGGCTATCGGGTCGTCTTGAATCCTATGTCGCGCTGCGAATGGATCTTACGCTCAGATCCGGTCAATACAGCGGAAACACCTGCTGAATTCCTCCGAAGTCCGAAAGCGGGTTCAAGGGTTGTCGATCGATCGGCCGGTTCCGATTCTCGCGCCCGAACGAATATCCAGGCGGAAATGCGTAGTCAGTAAACTTGCGGTCGCCCGGCAAGACTTCGGTACCTGCATCCAGCCACGAGCGTGTCGTGACGTAAACGCGGGTGTGCGGTCCCGCTTGATAGGATCTGTTTGGCCCGTCGGGGCCGTAGTAAAAACGCTACTACGGTCATCGAACTTCTTTTCTGCGCCGCATGGACTGGCAGCGTTTCGACCACGAATGCTGCGACGGCAAGCAACGTCACGATACCTGTCGTCGAAATGAACTTCATTTTCATCGCGGTTTCCTGGCGAAAGTGCCGCTTTCAAGCGAGCAGCGTCGCGATCACATGCTTCGTGGGCCGACCGGAAGTAAAGTGCTTAACTGTTGCCGAGCATTTCCGAGAATGCGCGAGCCCGATTGCGCGGTACGACATCCGTTGAGCCGCAGTCGAAAAATGGTTGGCAGACACGAACGGCATCTTCTCGCACGTCGATTTCGGAGGAAGTCAACTGACGGATTGTGAAAATCGCGACGTAGAAACCGAGCCGCACGGCCTTGTGCTTGAGTCCCGCCCTGTATCCAAGACCGGGATGGTGAACAACAAAAGGAGCTCTTCGGAAACATCATTTCCAATCCAGCAACATTTCAGAATGGCCAGAAATAATTCGGAGATTTCTCGGCCACATCTAAGCTCTACCGTCCTTCATCGGATCGACGAAGGGCGCATTACATGAAGCTGGGACTATCTATGCAGGGAGGCATGCTCGCCGCCCTGATCGTGTTTGCCGTGCCGGTTGCCACCACACTGGCGGCCGTTTTTGTATCTTGTCCAGCTTTCGCTCAGACCTTGGCCTCGATTGCCGTCGAGGGAAACCGCCGCGTCGAAGCCGAAACCATCCGCTCGTATTTCAGGCCCGGTCCGGGCGGGCGCCTGAACCAGGCTGAGATCGACAATGGCCTGAAGTCTCTGATCGAAACTGGCCTGTTTCAAGATGTCAGGATCAGCCTGCCGGGCGGTCGCCTGCTGGTGACCGTGGTCGAAAACCCCGTGATCGGCCGCATTGCCTTTGAGGGCAACAAAAAGGTCAAGGACGAACAGCTCTCGGCAGAAATACAATCCAAGCCGCGCGGTACGCTGTCGCGTCCGATGGTGCAGTCCGACGCCCTGCGTATCGCCGAAATCTATCGGCGGTCGGGGCGGTATGACGTGCGCGTTAATCCTGAAGTCATCGAGCAGCCCAACAACCGAGTCAATCTGATCTTCAACATCACCGAAGGCTCGAAAACCGGCGTCAAGTCGATCGAGTTCATCGGTAACAACGCATACTCCTCCTATCGGCTGCGGGACGTCATCAAGACTCGTGAATCGAACTTGCTAAGTTTTCTCGGCGGCAACGACCTCTACGATCCCGACCGCATCGAAGCCGACCGCGACCTGATCTCGCCGGTTTTATCTGAAGAATGGCTATGCCGATGTGCAGGTGGTGGCGGCGTTAACCGAATACGATCCCGAGAAGAAGGGCTTCCTCATTACTTTCAAGATCGAGGAAGGCCACCAGTATCGCGTTGCCTCAGTCGATTTCCAGTCCAGCATCGCTACGCTTGAAGCGAATTCTCTGCGCAGGTTATCACGCGTCAATGTCGGTTCACTCTACAACGCCGAAGCACTGGAAAAGTCTGTCGAGGAGATGCAGATTGAGACCTCCCGCCGAGGCTATGCGTTTGCCATGGTTCGCCCTCGCGGCGATCGCAATTTTGAGACCAGCACCGTGTCAATCGTCTTCACGGTGCAGGAGGGACCGCGGAACTATATCGAGCGCATCGATATCCGCGGCAATCACCGCACCCGCGACTATGTCATTCGCCGCGAGTTCGACTTGACCGAGGGCGATGCCTACAACCGCGCGCTGGTTGATCGCGCGGAACGGCGGTTGAATAATCTGGATTTCTTCAAGTCCGTAAAGATTACGGCGGAGCCCGGATCATCGAGCGACCGGGTCGTCCTCGTCGTCAATCTGGAAGAGAAGTCGACCGGAGACTTCTCGGTCTCGGGCGGGTATTCGACGAGCGACGGTGCATTGGCCGAAGTCAGCATTTCCGAAAGAAATTTCCTTGGCCGCGGCCTGTATGCGAAGGCCGCGGTGACATACGGTCAGTATTCGAGGGGACTTACGCTTTCGTATGTCGAGCCGTATCTGCTGGATTACCGCGTCGCACTGGGATTGGATGCCTTTTATAAGGAGCAACTCGCGACCAGCACCACTACTTACGGGACCAAGACCATCGGCTTTTCGCCGAGGTTGGGTTTTAGTCTGCGCGAAGATCTTTCGTTGCAGCTTCGGTATTCGATCTATCAGCAAGAGATCACGCTGACGGACGCTTACAACAACTGCAACAACAACGCGTCAAATTCACTGCTCGCCTTCAATCCGACGCCTGCATATATCAGTAGCGTGCTAGGTGGGGTCGATCCGACCAATTCCAGTTCTTCTTCGTATTATGGATACGGCTGCTACGCGGATGGTGAGTCCGCGTTGCCGGTTCGAAAGGAACTGGGCAATGGCGCCGTTTGGACGTCCGCCATCGGATATAACCTGATCTACAACACGCTTGATAACAACAAGAACCCGACCGACGGTTTGCTAATCGATTTCAAGCAGGATTACGCGGGCGTCGGCGGCGATGTCAAGTATCTCAAGACGGCCATCGACGCGAAGTATTATACCCTTTGGTAGCCAACATCGTTGGGCTCATTCATGGTCAGGCCGGAATCCTGAACAGCTTTGGTGGCGATGGTGTTCGAATGCTCGATCATTTCCAAATGGGCCCGAACCTGGTTAGAGGTTTTGCGTCTAATGGCATAGGTCCTCGAGACCTCACTTATTACAATCTGGGGGCTACCGGCGACCTCTTGGGCGGCACCAAGTATTGGGGTGCTTCGGCCGAATTGCAGATGCCATTCTGGTTCTTGCCAAAGGAAGTTGGACTCAAGGGATCGGTCTACGCGGACGCCGGCTCGCTCTGGGACTACAAAGGGCCGACATCGTGGACCGCAACGGGCGAAGTCAATTCGCCGGCCTGTCCGAAATGCGGGTTGCAGTACGACGACGGCAATCAAATACGCACCTCGGTTGGCATCGGCTTGATTTGGGCTTCGCCGTTCGGTCCGCTTCGGTTCGACTACGCGGTTCCGTTGACCAAAGGAAAATACGACGTCGTCCAGGAATTCAAGTTCGGCGGCGGGACGTCTTTCTAAACCGTTAATTGAGGTCCATTGTTCTCGGGTCTCGCGTGCGAAGGATTGGCCGACGGTCAAGCTTGGTTGAGAATCCTCCAAGCGACGCCGTCGGCGGACGAAGCTATCGAGTGGTTTCATGAGCCAACGATCAGCGGAGTGTACAATTGGGCCGAATACTGCCATGCGGGTCTTGCCGTAGACGGCGTTCAGGCGGAGCAGTGAGTCTCGTGGGCCTGCATTACCGCGATAGAACCACGGCCGGATCGAGAAGTGACGCGTTCCTAGCCGGTAGATATCCAAATACGATACCGACTAGTGTCGAGCAAGCGAACGCGGCAACGATAGAGCTTGCGGAATAGACCAGATGGAAGGCGGGGAGAGGGCGTTGAAGACCGCGCCAAATCCCAATGCCGCAAGAATGCCGATCATGCCGCCAATCAGACACACCAAAACCGCTTCGATCAGGAACTGTTGCAGGATGTCGCTTCGGCGAGCGCCGACCGCCATGCGCAGCCCGATCTCACCGGTCCGTTCGGAAACTGAGACAAGCATGATGTTCATCACTCCGATACCCCCGACGATCAGCGAGATAACGGCAATGGCAGCGACCAGCAGGGTCAGCACCTGGGCGGTACTCGTGATCGTCCGGCGAATGTCGTCAGTGTTGAGGATAAAGAAGTCCTTTATTCCGTGTCGCTGTTTGAGGAAGCCGACGGCGGCCAGTTCGGCGGCATCGCTCGCGGTGTCGTCGGCAACGCGCAGCGAGATACTTCGCAGCGAAGAATCGCCGAGAAACCGCGCTTGGACCGTCGTGTAGGGTAGATAGACTGACGGATTGGCACTCGAACCAAATCCGTTCTGTTGCGGACGTATGACACCAACGATGCGGCATGGCACCTTACCAACTAGAATGGTCCGGCCGACGGAGCTGCCTGCGTCAACCGCGAAGAGCGCCTTGCGCGTGTTGTCGTCGATAACGATGTCCTGGGACAGACTGCGAACGCCGCCGGCGTCAAAGAACAATCCCTCGGCAAGCTTGGTGCCCTTCACGTCAAAATACTGTTCGCTGACGCCGTTCACCAGGGCGCTTGCCTCCACCGAGCCGTAACGGAGCGTCAGGCTTGTCGAAACGGTTGGGGTCACCGCGGCGACATAGGGCTGCTGGGCGAGCGCTCGCGCATCCGCAAGCACCAAGGTTTTGATCTTGCCGGAACGAACGTCGCCGAAATCCTTGCCGGGGAAGATTTCCAGTGTGTTGGTGCCGAGATTGCTGATACTGGAGAGCACTTGAAGACGCGATCCTTCGCCGAGCGCTATCACGCACACCACCGAAACTACGCCAATGATGATTCCGAGCATGGTAAGGAGGGTTCGCAGTCGATGAGCTTTCATAGACGCGAGCGCCATACGTAATGCCTCACCGAACCGATCGATCTGCGTCCGCCACCGCGCCGGGGACGGACCGGCTTCTAGGCTGGACCGTGCTCGGCCGGCGCGGGTGGGCCTGCTCCGTCCGCCGGTCGGAGACGATGGCCCCGTCACGGAGTTCGATGATGCGCTCGGCGTGGCGGGCCACCGCCATATCATGAGTGACGATGATGACTGTTCGTCCCTCCGCGTGCAGCTCGTCGAGAATGCGCAACACCTGTCCACCGGCCGTGCTGTCCAGCGCACCGGTCGGCTCATCTGCAAGAAGGACATTGGCACCATTGATGAGCGCTCGAGCAATGGAGACCCGCTGCTGTTGTCCTCCCGAGAGCTCACCGGGCCTATGGCTGGTCCGGTCGGTCATGCCAAGCCGGGCAAGCAGGGTACCAGCTCTCGCACCCCGATCCCGCGGTGATAGTCCGGCATAGACGGCCGGCATCTCGACGTTGGCGAGAGCGTTCAGTTCCGATAGCAGGTGATAGCGCTGGAAAATGAAGCCGAAGTGCTCGCGCCGCAGCCTAGCCAACTCGTCGATGTCCAGCGCGGCCGTCTCGCCGTCCCGAAATGCGGTAGCTTCCGGTGGTTGGTCGATCAATACAGCCAAGTATGTTCATCAGCGTCGACTTGCCGGAGCCCGACGCTCCTACAATAGCGACCATTTCACCGGCTTCGATGGTGAGATCGATTTCCGTCAGCGCAACGACGGTGGCGTCGCCAGCAACGAAATGCCGACATAGGTTCTCCAAGACGATGAGAGGAGCCATTGCTAGAATTCTCCGGGCGGCGGGGTTATCGCGGCCGCCGCGGACGCGCTCCGGCTCCTTTCTGCGATCACAACGTGCTCACCCTCCCTTAGACCGGCTTTCACTTCGACCATGATCTTGTTGTTGAGGCCAGTTTTGATCGTGCGAGACGTGATCCTGCCGCCGGACTCGGCGATGCGAACTATACTGCTTCCATCCGGTCCGGCTTTGCCGAGCGCGGCAGCCGGGATGATTAGAACGTTGCGGGCTTCGGCGAGAACAATATGAACCTCCGCAGTCATGTAGGTTCGCAGTTTCCTAGTCGTGTTGGGGATCGTGAATATCCCGTTGTAGTAGACAGCGGAAGTGGACGATGACGAGGACGAGGACGAGGAACTGCTACTGGTGGTCGTCGCGGTGGTTGCACTGAAACTGCTGTCATTGCGGATCGATTCCGGCGCCGGCTCGATGGAATCCAGTCTTGCGTAGTGACGATGCTCGCGATCGCCGAGAATCGTGAAATAGACCGGCTGACTTGGGCGGACCCTGACGACGTCCGCCTCGGAGATCTCCGTCCGCACCGTCATGGTGTCGAGCTGACCAAGAATAACGATGGTCGGCGCCGACTGAACGGCATTCACCGTCTGACCTTCCTGGGTCACGGTTGAGAGCACCGTGCCGTCGATAGGAGCCGTAATACGGGTGTAGCCCAGATTGATGCGCGCGGTCTCGATTCCTACCTCTGCCTGCACGATCTGGGCGTCGAGCTGCTCGATCTGCGCGCGTATTGTCTTCACGGTCGCTTCGGCGGAATCATATTCTGCGCGCGACGACGCCTTCTGCGCCCAGGTAAGTTGCTGGCGAGCGAGAGTAGCCTCGGCCAAGGCAAGGGTTGCCTCCTTCTCGAGACGCTGGGCGCGAGTGTATGCCAGCGTCGCTTGCGCAGTCCGCAACGAATTCTGCTGCGTCAGAGAATCGATCTCCGCGATCAAATCTCCGGCTCTTACCGTCTGTCCGAGAGAAACGTTCAAGGAGACGACGCGCCCGGAAACCTGTGCGCCGACGGCAACGAGCTTGACGGGTTTCACCGTGCCACTGGCCAGCACGGTCTCCTCGATGTCGCCGATTTTCGCCGGAGCCGTGATCAAGGTAGCGGTCTGCTCCGAAAGCAGCGTGGCCCTAGTCAGCCAGACGAGCAAAACCGCCGCGACAAGGGCAAGGATGATGACAACGAAGGGTCTAAAGAGGTGTCTGCGGGAGATCATTACGTTTGTCGGCATATATGGAACGCGCTTGTTCGCG
Organism: Bradyrhizobium sp. RDT10; assembly: GCA_044772375.2. Classification (GTDB taxonomy): domain Bacteria; phylum Pseudomonadota; class Alphaproteobacteria; order Rhizobiales; family Xanthobacteraceae; genus Bradyrhizobium. The sequence continues at coordinate 3,590,794 of CP187939.1, read as the reverse complement.
GGATGAGGAGGAGTACTTTCCCTTCGGAAGCGCTATTGCGAAACTGGAATGTGTGGTCCTGTATTGACATCACTCACGTCCGGCCTCGAACTGTCGATCGCGCCGTTCCAGCCACCGCCGAGCGCCTTGGAAAGCGCGATGTAGTCGGTAGCGATAGCGACGCGGCTCTGCAAAAGCGAATCTTCCGCCGTGTAAAGCGAACGCTCGGCATCGAGCACTTCGAGGAAACTCGACGAGCCGGTCTCGTAAAGCGAGCGCGACAGGCGCGCGGCCTCGCGATAACGCTCGGCGGCTTTTGAGAGGCTCTGAATCTTGACGCGCTCTTGCGCCAGCGAGACGATAGCGTTCTCCACGTCCTCGAGCGCGGAAAGCACGGTGGAGCGCCATGCGATGTAGTATTGGTCGCGTTGGGCCTCCGCGATTTCGACGGCAGCACGCAGCTTGCCGCCGTTGAAGATGGGGACGCTGACCGTCGGACCTAATGACCATCCGATCGACGAGTTTTTGCCGAGATCGCCGATCTTGAGGGCGGTCGTCGACACCGAGCCGGTGAGGGTGACGCTTGGATAGAGCGCGGCCTCAGCTTGACCGATTTTGGCCGTATATTGCGCCAATTGCCGCTCGGCCTGGCGGACGTCGGGCCGCATGACAAGAACGTCGGCCGGAATACCCGTAGGTAACGGCAGACGCGGCGCCGGAATAGGCGCATTGCGGCGAAGTGGTTGTGCCAACACAGTCGGATCCCGGCCGAGCAGCACGCCGAGCCGGTGAACCGCTTCCGCATAGGATGTTTCGTAAGTTGGTATATTGGCCTCAGTAGTTGACGCCTGCGCCAAGGCCTTGGCCACGTCGACTGCGGAGGAGGAACCGGCATCGAATTTCTTCTGTGTCAGCGCTGCGGTCTCGCGCTGCGAGGATGCAGTGCGCCGCGCTGGCGCGGCGCGCGCCTGATAGCCGCGAGCTTCGACGTAGTAGGCCGCTACGTCGCCGATCAAGGTGAGCAGCGTTGCGCGCAAATCGTCTTCTGCCGCATCAACTCCATAACTCGCGGCCTCGACAGCACGACGATTGCTGCCGAACAGATCGAGTTCCCAACTGGCATCGAAACCCGCCTGGAACTGATTATAGGTACTCGTCACCCCTTCGCCTGTCGAGGCCGCGCTGGCCTGATTTCGGGTGGCCGAGCCCGAGCCAGTGACCTGTGGGAATAAGGCACCGACCGCTTGTCGACGCACCGCTCGTGCCTCGCGAATTCGTCCTTTGCGCGGGCCACATCGAGATTGCCGCCGACGGCATCCTCGATGAGCGCGTTCAGAACTGGATCCTTCAGACGACGCCACCATTGGGACAGATTTGCATCCGGCGTTGGCTTGGCAGGCGTTGCATTCGACCAACGCTTCGGAAGTTCAATGGAGGGAGATCCATAGTCGGGGCCCACTGCGCACCCAGTCAGGAATTGGGCTGAAAGCAACAGGACGAACAAACGGCGAGCGTTGCCGCGCGGGCCCGCTCCGAATTTGCGACGGTATGCTCGAACCGTTGTGATCGCTCCAAGTTCGGAATAATTTGCCAGCAATCTTCGGTTCATGGCTGGATCGTTTCCTGCGTCGGACCGGTTCCTGGCAGCGCGTTGCGCTTCGTGCGGTCGCCTTTGAAGATCTCGGCGGACGGTGACGAACAGGAGTGGTACGAAGATTATTCCGAGCGCAGTGCTTGCGATCATGCCGCCCATGCCGCCGATCCCGATCGAGTTCTGCGCGCCGGAGCCCGCTCCGGATGCGAAGGCAAGCGGCGCCACACCCAGGATGAAGGCAAAGGACGTCATGAGAATCGGGCGAAGGCGTTGGCGCGCTGCTTCGAGGGTCGCTTGGACGACGCTCATGCCCGACTCCTGCCGCGCGATTGCGAACTCGATGATTAGGATGGCATTCTTTGCCGCGAGGCCGATAGTCGTCAGCAAGCCAACCTTGAAATAGACATCGTTGGTCTGACCGAACACGATCGTCGTCAGAAGGGCGCCGAAGATTCCGATCGGAACGGAAAGCATCACCGCGAGCGGGATCGACCAACTTTCATACAGGGCCGCGAGACACAAAAACACCACGAGCACCGAGATCATATAGAGCGAAGCGGCTTGATTGCTCGACAGCTGCTCCTGCGCGGAAAGGCCGGTCCATTGATGGGCGTAGCTGGAGGGCAGTTGCTTGACGAGATCGCTGATCTCTTGCATGGCAGCACCTGAACTGATGCCGGAAGCGGCTTCGCCCTGGATCTCGACAGCTGCGGAGCCGTTGTACCGCTCCAGCCGCGGAGATCCGAATGTCCAGCGGCCGGATGCAAAGGCAGAGAACGGCACCATGGCGTTCGACGAATTCCGCACGTACCACCTGCCAAGGTCGTCCGGCTGCATTCGGAAGTCTTTGTCTGATTGCAGGTAGACTTTCTTGACCCGGCCGCGGTCGATGAAATCGTTGACATAGCTGCTGCCCCAAGCCGTCGAAAGCGTCGTGTTGATATCCGAGAGGCTCACGCCAAGCGCGCTAGCTTTTTCCTGGTCGATGTCGATCGAGAACTGTGGTTCGTCCTCCTGGCCACTCAGGCGGGTGTTGGCGAGAAGTTTACTTTGTGCCGCCAGTTCCAGTAGCCGGTTGCGGGTTTCTATCAGTTCGGTATGTCCGGCGCCGTTGATATCCTGCAGGTAGAAGTTGAAACCGCTGGAGTTGCCCATGCCCTGGATGGCCGGCGGAGCAAGCGCGAACGCCATTCCGTCCTTGATGCCGCGAAACGCAATCATGGCGCGTCCAGCGACGGCTTGCGCGGACAACGCCGCCGATCTGCGTGCGGCGAACGGTTTCAATCGGACGAAGGCGAGCCCGACGTTCTGCCCTTGGCCGCCGAAACCGAAGCCGGCCGTGGTGAATACGCCTTCGACGGCATTCTTTTCCTGTGTGAGATAATGCTCTTTGACTTCGTCGAGGACGCGCAGCGTCCGGTCCTGCGTCGCGCCGACCGGAAGCTGCACGCTGGTCATTAGAATGCCCTGATCTTCCTGGGGAGAAATGAACCCGGCAGGCGCACGAACATCACGCCGATCGCGACGACGATGGCTACGAATATGAGCAGGAAGCGCCCAGATCGTCGTATGACGCTCTTCGTGGCGTTGCGATAGGCATGCGTTCCCCGTTCGAATACGTGGTTAAACCAGCCGAACACCCCGGTCCGGTTCGCTTGATCCTTGGGAGGGCGCAGGATGGTCGCGCACAACGCAGGCGTCAGCACGAGCGCGACCAGCACCGACAGGACCATTGCGGAGACGATCGTGATCGAGAACTGTCGATAAATGACACCCACAGAGCCGCCGAAGAATGCCATCGGCACGAACGCGGCGGACAGCACGGTCGCGATGCCGACGAGCGCGCTCGTGATCTCATCCATGGACTTCCGCGTCGCATCCCTTGGAGATAGTCCTTCCTCCCGCATAACGCGCTCGACGTTTTCGACAACGACGATCGCGTCGTCGACCAGAAGCCCGATCGCCAGCACCATAGCGAACATGGTCAGCGTGTTGATGGAATAGCCGAAGATGGCAAGCACGCCGAACGTGCCAAGCAGGACGACAGGAACCGCCAGTGTAGGAATGAGAGTGGCTCGGGCATTCTGCAAGAATACAAACATAACGATGAAGACGAGAATGATGGCCTCGATCAGCGTCTTCATCACCTCTTCGATCGATAATTCCACGAACGGCGTGGTATCATAAGGATAGACCACCTCGACGCCTTGCGGAAACGTTGAGGACGCATGCACGATAGCGGATTTGATCGCCCGCGCAGTGCTGATGGCGTTCGCGCCGGTCGCCAGAGTGACAGCGAGTCCGGCGGCCGGTTTCCCACTGTACGCCGCGCTGGTGGTATAGCTTTCGGCGCCGAGTTCGACACTGGCGACGTCGTTCAGCCGTACCAGCGAACCATCGGTGGCGCTTTTGAGGATGATGTTGCGGAACTGCTCGGGCGTCTGGAGGCGACTGCGCGCGGTCACGGTCGCGTTGAGCTGCTGCCCGGTGCGCGCCGGTAGGCCGCCGAGCTGGCCGGCAGAAACTTGCGTGTTCTGGGCTTCGATCGCGGTAGCGACTTCGCCCGGCATTAGCGCGTATTTGGCTAGCTTGTCGGGGTCGATCCAGATGCGCATGGCGTAACCGGATCCGAACATTTGAGTGTCGCCGACGCCTTCTACGCGCTTGAGCGCATCGTTCAGCGTGCTGTTGACGAAGTCGGCGAGATCGATTGAGGAGAGTTTGCCGTCGGACGAGACGAAGCCGATCACCATAAGGAAGCTCGTCGACGATTTCGTGATGGAAAGACCTGTATTCTGTACGGTTTGAGGCAGCAACGAAGTGACGAGTTGGAGCTTGTTCTGCACCTGGACCTGCGCCGTATCGGGATCTGCCGCGCTCGTGAAGGTAAGCGTGATTTGCGAGGACCCGGTCGACGTCGAGGTCGAGGTCATGTAATCGAGATTGTCGATACCGGTCATTCCCTGCTCAATGATCTTGGTCACCGAGTTCTCGACAGTCTGGGCATCCGCGCCTGCGTAGGTTGTGCTGATGCGTACCGTGGTCGGCGCGATCTGCGGATATTGCGAGATCGAAAGAGTTCTAAGGAGAGTAGGCCGCCCAGCATGATAACGATGGCGAGCACCCAAGCAAAAACCGGGCGATCGATGAAGAAACGAGACATCGGCTAGTTCCTGACTGCCGGGTCATCCGGCGCTGCGTCACGTCCAGCGGATTGCGACATCCCGGATTGCGTAGATCCGTGCTTTCGACCGCGAACTTCGCCCGTCGTCTCGTCGATCGTGACTTCGACAGCGCTGACTTCCTGGCCCGGCCGAACCAACTGCATGCCTTGAACGACGACGCGATCGCCGTTTCGAATGCCATTATCGACAAGCCAGTTGTTTCCGACGCCTCGGCCGACCGACAAGACGCGCAGTCCCACCTTCCCGTCGGGCGCGACAAACATCGCCGTGGGCTCACCCTTCGTGTTCCGCGTGACGGCGCGCTGCGGTACCAAAAGCTGCCTTCGGCGACGCCTTGCTCGATAACGGCCCGAACGTACATGCCGGGAAGAAGCAGTCGATCGGGATTAGGAATTGCGCTCGCAATGCGAACGTGCCGGTGGTCTCGCTGACGTAGGACTCGACGACGGAAAGCTTGCCGGTGTGCGGGTAGACCGCGCCGTTTTCGAGCTTCAGCTTGACGTTTACATCCGGACCACCGAACTTGATGCGCCCGTCACTGACAGCTTGCCGCCAGTTGAGCAGATTCGTGCTGGATCTCGGTCACGTCGACATTGATCGGATCGAGCGTGCGAATGGTGGTAAAGGCCGTAGTTTGACTGGCCGTCACAAGTGCACCGGGCGTGAGCGAAGATTTGTCGATCCGTCCCCCGATCGGCGCGGTGATCTTGGTATAGGCGAGATTGATGCGGGCGGTCTCGACGTTGGCTTGGGCCGAGGCCACATCGGCCTTAGCCTGCGCAAGCGCCGCGCGGGCATCATCGAAGTCCTGTTTACTCACCGCATTCTGCTTGACCAGCCCCTGATATCGTTCGACCTTGGCTTCGGCGCTCGGCACGGCTGCCTCGGCTTTCTGGTGCGCCGCCACGGCGCTGTCGTATGACGCTCGATAGCTTGCCGGATCAATCTGGTAGAGTGGATCACCCTGCTTGACCTCGCTCCTTCGTTGAACAGGCGGGCTTGAACGATGCCGTTCACTTGCGGGCGCACCTCCGCTGTCAACGATGCTGCGGTGCGGCCCGGTAGCTCGGTCGTTATCGCCACTGATCGAGAATGAAGCGCGACGACGCCCACCTCGGGCCTGGGAGGTGCACCGGGGGCCGCTGCTGCCCTTCACAAGCTGTCAAGAAGAGGAGCGACAGGACGCACGACGTCGTCCGGCCAAACGGATGACATCGAAGAACAAGGGATAGGGGCTGCTGATTTCGCTCGTTCACGCAAGTTCCTAATTGCCGTACTGATCTTTGCTTTTTTAATCGGCCAGACCGAAAGCACCGGGAGCCGAAGCCCTACGCGCATCAGGTCCATATCGGAAGGTGTATCCAAGTCTTCTTGGGAGGCGTACCGCCGCGATGACGAGGTTGATCCTTAAGAGCGAGCCGTTGGGCTCGCAGGAAAGTCCTTCCACGGGCTTTAGGGCACCTCGAGAAGCGGCTCGTGTGCCGTCGGGATTGAGTGATCCACGACGTTATTGACGATGGGCTCTACGGTCGTACTATCAAGCATGAGATAAGCAGGTTGCTTGGCCGATCGGGCGATTTGGGAGCTGCTCCGGCAGATCACCTCAGATAAACAAGGCATCGAACATCTCATGAACCCGAATCCCGCCTATTGCCGAGCAGCTGTTACCGCAAAATTTATCTGCCCCAGAACATGTGAACAGGTCGCCGCATAAGCCGTGCCCGAACATTCCGCTTTGCTTCAACCGGGTGCCCGGCAAGGGGATGGATCAAAGAAGGACTCGGCCCATCGTCGTTGTCTGCCTTTTCCAATCGCGTTTGGTCGAGGTGCTCCGGCTCAGCCGCTTGCTCGCGCCGCGCCCGTGAGCTGAAGGAATCCGGCCGCAGACGTTCCGATGCGTCGGTTATCAACACCGATGAGCTGTGCTCGATCTGGAGGATGGATTCGAGGTGCTCGTTCCAGCAGCAAAGTACGATCTCCATCTGCGAGAAGCCCCCGCAATCGGCCGCGAAAGCCGATGCGGCCGCTTCAACAGCTTCACCGACGTCCTGCGTGCTGGCGGCCAGCAGGTCCCGGATCACGACCGTGATCAAGCCGAGGCCTTTGGCGGCGCCCTTCATCACCAGATGCGCTTTCCGTGGCCGGTGTCGGCTGAATCGTTGCCCCGATTGCAGTGGCCTCGCAAACGGTGCGAGCGGATGATCGATTTCGCGGCTGTCGCCCTGCCGAAGAATGGTCGTGCCGGCGCAGGGCTTAACGTCCGTTGTCTGCCAATAGGTATCGGGCAGCCAGGCCGTCTCCAACTGTCGCTGCGCATTGGTCATCGTCCACGCCTGATCGAGCAGTAGCGATTCCGGCAGATCGGGATGACTGCTGGCAAGACGTTGCCAGATATCCAGCAATGCCTGTGCGTGCTCGGTCTGGTGAAAGAACAATACGCCGGTGGTAATCGCACCGTTGGACCGTCGATGTATCGCTATGTCACATCCAAGCGCCTGCGGGAGTAACGGAAGACCCGCGAGCCGTGCACGCGGGTTGATCCAAAATACCGGCCGACGTGCGCGGGTCCATTGCTCTATGATAAAGTCGACTTTGGATGGCATCTCCATGCTACGATCGGACTTCAGTGATGCCGCCTGCATAACAACGTGGTCGAGGCCGAACTGCTGAAAGTCACCGACAAGGCGCTTGGCTTGATCGGCACAGTCGCCCGCTTCGTAAGACGAAATGAACAGCGTACCCTGTTTGCGATAGGAACCCGTCGGCACCGCGAGCGGCTTGCGGCCACCCCACCACAAATGATGCGGCGCTTCGGCACCCTGCGCGCCGAGCGAACCATGAGCATGAAGCCTGGATTTGAGAAGGTCGAAGGCAGGATTTTCACCGAAAGGCAAAATGACAATCGAATTTTCGTGCAGCGATCCAATCAGCCTCTCGACGCGCGTCACATGCGTCGCCTCAGGAACCACCACTGCAACGGAAGGATCTGAGACTGTGCTTACGCCGTCCCAGCGGATGACGCCAGTGTAACGATTGGTGAGCTCGCGCAGACGTGCGAACTGCGCTATCCCCAATCGTGGCGCGCGCGGATCCTGTCTAAGAGTGCCTTCCAAGGTGTTGTTCATCGTTGCTAGTCTGCTCATTTGGATGATCCGATTGATACGGATGGTGCGACGTCTCCAAGCGAATCCATACGCATCTATTGACGACGTGTGTTCGAAAGGCGTCGATGAGTTTTCGAAATATTTCAGATTAGTACTATTTGTTTCTATTGTGGGTGTGTTCGTTGCTATCGCGAGTTTGGTGATTGTTTCGTCAACAGTTCGTCTCTCCGAAGGGCAATCGTTTCTATAAACGTCTAAGTATTTCTAATCGTGTCGCGGTGCGCGTTTGCACTTGCTCCGACGGAATCTTTTGGCATGTTAATTTGGTGCGTTGCGGAGGCTCAAACAACATGCGTAGGCCAGCTCTCGCAATAGCGATCGCGTTGTGCACAATGCATGGTGCGCTGGCTCAAACGTTTCCACCGCCGCCTCCTGGACTACCTGGATCTGGCCGCCAAGGCCTCCTCCAATAGTTTGTCGTTCTCCTCCAGCACCTCCCGGTGCGCCGTGCAGGTGTCGCGGTCCGTTTGGTCCGATACCAGGTATAGTTCAGTGGCGTCGTGCATCGAAGGCGCCGATCGACGGCATCTTCTACCGCAGTCAATCATTCACTAAGTCAGTATGGCGATACTCGGTTTTACGCCGACTTGGCGACCGGGGAGTCACTTACGTTGGTGGAGACGTTACGCCTGCTGTCGATCAGAGTATGAACATGATCGATGCTCGGAAAGCATTCCGTCACGTTGGCGTGGCGAAGTTTAGCGCGCCACGGCAAAATGCGGAAAACAAAGTTCCGTTGCCTCGCATCGAAGCTTCCTTAACCGGTTGATCGAATCGAGAAATGGCGTCGTAGATCGGAGCGATGAGACATTCCTCTTGTAAGGGCTGGCCCGAGCTTGAGCCCGACTCAACTCCAGAGAGGGGGTTCGAACCATCGAACCTGCTTGGAAAGCTCGGTATCCCACAATCGCTTTGAAGCTCGGGTTCAGCGCGACTATATTTCGGCCCGTCAGCTGTGGGCCTGCATATGGGGATTATGATGGCAATCCCGCTGCTGTCGAAACGCGTTACGTTCAGCCACGCAAAGCAACAGTCGGACAATCCTCGATCATTGTTTGGTCGGTCTGCAATGAGAGCGTCCTGACGGTTGCGCTTTCTCGATGGAGAGTTCAAGGGACTCGAAGAGTCGTGTTTCGCGTTTGAGGTTATGTGTCGGGAGCGAACGCAATTGCAAACTGAGAAGCAAACTGTTGGCTGGTCGAGGCTGGCGAGCGACATGCAACGTTGCAATCAGGTCACAGTGGGCGAGTTGTTCGACTGCGATCAAGGTCAGGTCGTCATGAGTAGATCACAAGCACACAGCAGACCCGCATAAATTGTTTTGAAGTTTCGAACTTGCGAGAGGAAAATCGATGTTACTGCTCACAACAGTGTCCGGACGCTTGATCCTATTCTCTGTGCTGCTGACTATACTTGGTGTTGCACCGGCTTCGGCGCAAACATTGGAAAATGTGGCCGGGTCATGGTCGGGCAGCGGAACGATGAAGCCGTCCGATGGACCTCAAGAACGTGTTCGGTGCAAGGCCAATTATGCCGTTGGAAGTGGAGGCCTTTCCGTCAAGATGATTGTGCGCTGTGCAAGCGATGCTTACAGAATGGAACTGAGTGCCAATATTGATCAGCAAGGAACCAATCTTTCGGGTAACTGGTTTGAAAGTCAGTATCGACAAGGCGGTAAGGTTTCGGGCCGAAATCTCGATGGTCTTATCGAGGCCAGGGTTGAAAGCGATACGATCACGGCTCTCCTGACGGTTCAGACAAACGGAGCGCGACAGACGTTCAGCATGGAATCACCGGGCGCGTGGGTTTCGCAAGTCACGATCAATCTTGTTCGCGATCCGAAGTGAGAGAGATAGTAACGCTTGCTAATAGTCAGCTAGCGGCTCAAGCGGGAAGGCACCAATCGAATTTGAGCGACCTCGGGCGGACGGCGACCAGCCGACTTCCGCCAGCGTACAGGATCGCCATATCAAGCGTGACTAGGAAGTGCGCGCAATTCGATAAACAGCTCTCGTGGCGCACTTACCATGCACGCCAACTTAACCGTCGCAATGTGTATACTATCTACAATATGCCGATCTGGAAGGCGCAGACGTCGGCAAAATTCGTCGGTACCAAAAATACTGAACTCTCGGATGTCTCACGCGACTACACTAGATGGGTCGCGACGATATTCGGAAAATGGGTGCCAGTTTGCACGTGCGGGTCGAGATCCTCTGTATCCGACCCGTATGGAACTCATGTAGATGGAACTCTTGTAACGTTGACGGCCCGGTACGCTGCAATGACTGGGAATCGTTGCGTACCGGGCCTAGCCGAATTCCGGGGCTTCAAGTCATTCGGCCACCGAATTCCTATCGCGGTTTTGTTTCTCAGATATTGCCGGATACGAGCATTTCATGTCCTGTTCTGTCGGGACATTAACAAGCGGTGTTGCTGGAGCGCGCCGACTAGAGTTGCAAACCGCATTGTAAGTCCGGGACGTGCTTGCGCGATGTGAGCCGGTCCCGGTTATCTGAACAAAAAGTCCGCGTCGATAACTGGAGCCCTGCCGAGTTAGGCTGCCGCGCGGACCGGAGGAAGATCGAAGTCGCTTTAGTCCGAGGTCCGATCGTCAAGGCGCGAATGCGGGCGTCGGCGATTGTAAGTCGAGATGCCAGCCGATCGAGTTGCGGACCTCGCCGACGCGTAAGGGCTCGCGGATAGACCTCCTCGTACTTGATACGCTTTCCACAGCCGCTCAACGAATGCGTTGTCTCGCTTGGCCTTCGCCATCAAAGCGGCCGCCACACCCCAAGAGTAAGCCGGTGGAACGTCTCGCAGTATACATCTACATCAGCGTCCGCGTCCTTCATCCGTCGCGCGGCAGCAGATCGTGGCCGGCAAAGTCGCTGGCATTCGTCGGCAACGTTGTGAAAAGAACACGCAATAATCAAGAAACAAAATGAATGTCTATTTAGCGAGCCGCTACGAATCAGACCGTCCATTATGCGATAAGGCGCGCCACAATGCCTCGACTGATCCATGCCTTCGCAGTGAGATTGCTATCATTGGTCGTGGCTACGGGACTGATGATCAATACCGGATACAAGAGGACGCTGGCGGCAGACCATCGCGCGACTGCGACTACTATCAAAGAAAATCAACGGACAGTTCAGTTTCTCTCAATCGGAATAGGAAAGTCGGTTGTTATAGACCTGCCGCGCGACCTGAAGGATTTGCTCGTCGCCGATCCAAAGATAGCAAATGCAATTGTGCGATCAACACAGCGCGCCTACATCATAGGTGTAGCCGTTGGTCAGACCAACATTGTATTCTTCGATGCCGCAGGTCAGCAGATCGTGGCGTATGATATCGCTGTGACCCGCGACCTCAACGGCATCCGCCTCGCACTAAGGCAGGCGCTAGCCCAAGCCAAGATCAAGGTTGATGGTATCGGCGACGGGGTAATGCTGTCTGGTTGGGTCTCCAATCCAGTGGAGGCGCAGCAGGCGGGTGACATCGCTGCCAAGTTCGTAGGCAGCGCCGAAAAGGTAGTGAATAATATCGTCGTCCAAGGCCGCGATCAGGTAATGTTGAAAGTTACCGTCGCCGAGGTAGGGCGCAATATCGTCAAGCAGCTGGGCATAGATCTCAGCGCCAACTTGACCTACGGCACTTCTGTCGTGAATTTCACCAACTCGAATCCGTTCACGGCATACGGCCGCTCACTTGTGGAGGGCAATAGTTTAACGAGCACAGTCGGCGGCGTTACCACAACAATGCGCGCCATGGAGAGTGCGGGATCTGTACGAACGTTGGCAGAGCCGAACCTGACTGCGATTTCTGGTGAATCCGCGACGTTTGTCGCCGGTGGTGAATTTCCGGTTCCGGCAGGCTATTCCTGTGACCCGAGCACACACGTCTGTACCACTCAAATTTCATTCAAGAAATTTGGCATTTCCTGAATTTCACCCCGTTGTGCTAAGTGCGGGCCGGATTAGCCTGCGCATCATGAGCGAGGTCTCCGAACTTTCGAACGAAAACGCTATCACCCTCACGCAGTCCGGTAGTTCGCTCACCGTTCCATCCATCAAGACAAGGCGCGCCGAAACGACGCTCGAAATCCCATCTGGCGGCGCGTTGGCGATGGCTGGCCTTATCCAGGAACAGACCAAGCGAGCAGTCAATGGTTTTCCGGGTCTAGCCCAACTGCCAGTCTTAGGCTCGCTGTTCAAAAGTCAGGACTATGTCAACAGTCAGACAGAATTGCTAATTCTTGTCACGCCCTTAATCGTTCGCGCCGTGGCGCAGAAGGATCTGTCACGGCCGGGCGACGGTTTCGTCGATGCCTCGGATCCGCAGGCCGCTCTGCTTGGCACCATCAACAAACTTTATGGTGTCCCGGGACAGGCTAAGCCCGCCCAGAATTATCACGGCAGCTTCGGTTTTATAACCGACTAACCTGATAAGGCCGACGCGTCCAACGTATAGACGAAGTAAAGAAGACCGGCTAGACGGTCGTTTGTCCGCAGGGACCCAGGCTCACTTTAGATTATCTTCAGAACATTTCGCTTGAACCGTACCGCGCCAAGGGACGAAATTTTCAACGTTGCCTCGATTTAGTCGACATCAATTTCGGCGCTAACAATGGAGCTGCTGGTCAAGGTATGGCTCTTTCAACACAGCAAACGCGATGGAGTCGGGCCGATTGGGCGCGAGCGTCGCAAAAGGCGGCCTGGTGCGCCGCAATTGTTGCAAAAAGAAACACACCGGGCCTTACCGAACCTTGGGAACGCTGGTTGTTCGGCGAGGCTAGCTTTAAAGACCTTTTGTTTCTGCGATATTGCCGCGCTACCGTGTCTTGGTGGCCAAGCTATTCATTGATTTTATTGCCAGCAAGCTATCAACGCGCGGAACGCAAGTGCCTCAGCTTCTAAACCAAGTCATTATTAGTTCTGGACAGAGATTGTCTAGAACGAGTGCAGGTCGAGCGCGCTGAAAGCTTCCGTAGGCACCCCTGTGGAAGACGAGCGGGCTGCAGGCGATCTCTTCGCCTGACAAGACCTCGCCGAGGATGATGTCGTGGTCGCCGGCCTTGTGGACCGTGGCGACCCGGCAAGACATCTGGCCCGCGGCGCCTTGCAACAGCGGCAGTCCCTCCGGACTCAGCGCAACGGCAAGATCCGCAAAGCGGTTTTTTTGCTGCTTCCCGGTGAAGCGAGCGGACAGATCGGATTGATGCTCGCCGAGAATGTTGACGGAGAACAGCCCGCGTTTTCGTATCGCCGTCCCCGTCGCGCTGCCTTCGCTGGTGCAGAACAGAAGCATGCAAGGCGCGAGCGACACCGAGGTCAACGAATTAATGGTCGCGCCGAACAGCTCACCCTCCCACTCGGTGGCCACGACCGCGACTCCGGTGGCGAAAGCGCCCATGACGGAGCGGAAGCGCTTGGGATCGATGGCGGCGCCGCGAACAATGGGGCCATTTGTGTAAGACGACGACATCTGCATGTTCATGTCACCATAGTTCCTCGAGATCCGCGGGCCGGAATAGCCGTGACGCTGCTCCGCTGTGTCACGGAATCATCGGTCACTTCCGTAGCATGTGATAGCTGAGCTCGCCGGGGTCGGTGAGGTCGGGCACCTTCCAGCCGTCGAGGTCATATTCGGCCATGCAATCTTCGGCAAAGCCCTTGAACCGGTCGGCATTGCCGGACGCCTGTGCACCAAACAGGCAGTAGCGTCGGATCTCCTCGGTAGAGCCGCCGTAGTTGATCTCGTAGAGTTCGTGCCGGCCGCCGAATTCGCTACCGATGCAATCCCACAGCAGCTTGAGCAGTTTCACGCGCTCCTCGGCCTTGTAGCCGTTGGAGCCGCGCAAATAGCGATCGAGATAAGGACGGATCTCGTCGTTCTTGAAGTCGCTGGCATGGCTGTTGAGATAGATCAGCCCGGAGGCGACCGTTTGCTCGATCAGATACTTGACCTTGGTGTAGGCCATGGTGGCGATGATCTGGTAGGCATTGCCAGGATCCATGTTCGGTAGCATGTAGTCGCCGATCCACGGTTTGGGATCCCTGACCATCGCATCCGACAGGCTCCAGAACAGATTGCGCCAGGCGATGACTTCGCCGACATTGGCCTGCACGCCGCGATAATCCTTGGTGCCGGCGGCTTCCGTCGCCTTCAACAGCAACCCGCTGATGAAATCGAGCTTGACCGCAAGCCGCGTGCAGCCGTGCACGACGAAGCGCGGCAGGAAACCAGTGCGCGGGAAGAAATTGTTCGCCTTCTCGATGTCCCCGTAGACGAAGACGTTCTCCCAGGGCACCAGCACCTTGTCCATGATGAACACGGCGTCGTTCTCGTCGAGCCGGCTCGAGATCGGATAGTCGAACGGACTTCCCATCACGCTCGCGCTCATCTCGTAGGACGTGCGGCAGATGAACTTCACGCCGGGTGCGTTGCTCGGCACCATGAATACGACCGCGAACTTCTTGTCCTGTAGCGGAATGAGCCCGTGATGCGCAACGAATGTGTAGTTGGTCAGCACCGATCCCGTCGCGACCACCTTGGCGCCTGACACGATGAGGCCGGCGTCGGTCTCCTTCTCGATATGGCAGCAGACGTCGGCGACTTCAGTTCGGCGGCCGGTCGCGATCGACCGGCGGATGGATGATGGCATGGTTGATGAAGGGCACGCGCTCCTGGCTGAACTTGTACCAGCGTTTGGCGTTGTCCTGGTACGGCTCGTAAAAATCGGAATTCGCGCCGAGTGTGGCGAGGAACGCGGCCTTGTAGTCCGGCGCGCGACCCATCCAGCCATAGGTGATCTTGGCCCATTCGGCGATCGCGTCACGGCCGGCGATCATGTCATCCATGGTCTTCGGCGCTTTGAAGAAGGCGTGCGTCATGCCGCCATTGCCGGTATCGGTCGGCAGCAGCAGCTTGTCCTTGCGCTTGTCGTCGTGCAGCGCGTCGTAGAGCCGGGCGACCATGCGCGCGGTGTTGCGGAAGGCAGGGTGCTTGGTGACGTCCTTTACCCGCTCGCCGTAGATGAAGACGGTGCGATCGTCGCGCAGCGAGTCCAGATATTCCGCGCCGGTTTGGGGGCGGCTGACCTTGACGTTACCGGTGTGCTCCGGCGGAATTGCTGATGCCGCGTTTCCCGGCGCTTTGCCTGCCATCCCTGATCTCCATCGTTGTTCGATTATCGAACTATTGTCCGTATTCCGAACTTAGAATGACGATACGGCCGCTCCCGCCTGTTGGCAAGGGAGGGCGAAAGTCAGACGGTCATCGAGGAGATTTGCTCGGCGATGCGGTTCAGCTCGGGCAGAAACCGCTCCCGCATTTCGTTGCGGGTCGTTCGCGTCGAGTGCGTCGACAAATTGATGGCGCCGATCACCTGTCCGCTGCGATCGAGCACTGGCACGGCCAATGCGCGCAGTCCGCGCTCGAGCTCCTCGTCGACGATGGAAAATCGCTGCGCGCGGTCGGCGCGGATGCGATCGAACAGCGCCTGCACATCCGTGATGGTCTGCGGCGTGTAAGCCTCGATCCGCTGCGACATCAGTCGTCGCCAGATCTCGGCTTCGTCGAGATAGCCGAACATGATCCGCCCGAGCGCAGTATGCAACGCGGGCAGCCGGCTGCCGACCGAGAGCGCGGCCGACATGATGCGGCGGGCCGGCACGCGCGCGACATAGACGATGTCGTTGCCCTGGAGGATCGCGGCCGAGCAGGATCTCGCCGAGCCGTTCGCTGAGCTCGCGCATCAAGGGCATCGCGCGATCGATCCAGCTCTGTGTCGAGAGGTAAGCAAAGCCGAGATCGAGGATCTGCGGCGACAGCGAAAACGTCCGGCCGTCTTGCTCGACATATCCGAGCTGGGCGAGGGTGCGCAGCACGCGGCGCGCCGTGGCTCGCGACAGGTCGGCAACCTCGGCCGCCTCCGACAGGGTCATGGTTGGCCGCTGCTTGCCGAACGCGCCAAGCACCGCGAGCCCCTTGGCGAGCGTCGTCATGAATTCCTTGTCTTCGGGATCGCCGTTACGTTGCTGGAAAGATTGTGTCATGACGCGGCCTGTTGACTCTATCTGGGCTCTGGCAGAGACTGGTCGACATACGAACTCTTGTTCGAATATCGAACGCCGGCCCGTGTGTCAAACGATCCACGATGGGAATCCGGCGCATCCAGAGGGAGGACGCGCAGATGACCTGCCACAATACCAGCTCGACTCATCGTCACGCGATCGACCGGCGCACGCTCCTGAAATACTCGGCCGCTACAGGCGCCGCGCTGTCGGTTGGATTAAACTCGCCGGCGATCGCGCAGACGCGCGCGATCAAGCTCGGCTATGTCTCACCGCTCACGGGCCCGCTCGCAGCGTTCGCGGAAGCGGACAACTTCATCCTTGCCAATTTCAGGGAAACGACCAAGGCCGGAGTGAAGATCGGTAATGCAACTGTACCGGTCGAGGTCGTGGTGAAGGACAGCCAGTCCAATCCAAACCGCGCCGCCGAAGTCGCGAAGGACCTCATTGTCCAGGACAAGATCGATCTGATGCTGGTGGCCTCAACGCCGGAGACCACGAACCCGGTCTCGACTCAATGCGAGATCGAGGAGGTGCCGTGCATCTCGACCGTAGCGCCGTGGCAACCCTGGTTCATCGGCCGTCAAGCCAACCCGGGGGCGGGCCACCCGCGTGGAAAGGCTTCAACTACACCTATCATTTCTTCTGGGGCCTGGAGGACGTCATAGCCGTCTTCACCAACATGTGGAGCCAGGTCGCGACCAACAAATCTGTCGGCGGGTTGTTTCCGAACGACGGTGACGGCAACGCCTGGGGCGACAAGGTCGTCGGCTTCCCGCCAGTCCTGGACAGGGGCGGCTACAAGCTCACCGACCCCGGCCGCTACCAGAACCTAACCGACAATTTCTCCGCCCAGATCGGCGCGTTCAAATCGGCGAATTGCGAGATCGTCACCGGCGTGGTCCTGCCGCCGGATTTCACTACCTTCTGGAAGCAGGCGCTTCAGCAAGGCTTTAAGCCGAAAGTCGCGTCCATCGGCAAGGCGATCCTCTTCCCCGTCGCCGTCGAGGCGCTGGGCAAGGACGGGCACAACCTGTCGTCCGAAGTCTGGTGGTCGCCGAGCCATCCCTTCAAGTCGTCGCTCTCGGGTATGAGCGCAAGGGATCTCGCTGCTGCCTACGAGAGCGCGACCAAGAAGCAATGGACTCAACCGATCGGCTTTGCCCATGCACTGTTCGAGGTGGCCGTCGACGTGCTTAAGCGCGCCCCGGATCGCGACGCCAAGGCGATCGCCGCGACAATCGCCGCGACCAATCTCGATACCGTCGTCGGCAAGGTGCAGTGGGGCGAGGCCAACCTGCCGCCCTTCGCAGCCAAGAACGTCGCCAAGACGCCGCTGGTCGGCGGTCAGTGGCGTCTCAAGGACGGCAAGTATGATATCGTCATCACCGATAACCGGACGGCGCCGGCGATCCCCGTCGGCGGCCAGATGGAGGCCATCGCCTGATCGCGCACGTTGATGCATCATGCTGCTAAAGGTAGCGGGACTTAAGAAAAGCTTTGGCTCGATCATCGTCGCCGACGATCTCGGCCTCGCGATCGCGCCGGGCGAGGCGGTCGGCATCATCGGGCCGAACGGCGCGGGCAAGACCACGCTGTTCAACCTCGATCGCCGGCGGCATCTCGGCGAGTGCTGGCAGCATCCGCTTCGATGGCCGCGATCTCTCGGGCGTGCCTCCGCAAGCCCGCTGTCGGGCCGGCATCGGCCGCACCCACCAGATCCCGCAGCCCTTCGAGAAACTCACCGTGTTCGAGAACCTTCTGGTCGGCGCGGTGTACGGCGGCCGTAAGGCGGAGCACGAGGCCACGCAGTCGTGCGGCGAGATTCTGGAACGTCTCGGTCTGTTGAAACGCGCCAATACGCTTGCGGGGTCGCTGACCCTGCTCGAACGAAAGCGGCTGGAGATGGCCCGCGTTCTGACAACAGAGCCAAAGCTTCTGTTGCTTGACGAGATCGCCGGCGGGCTGACCGAGGGCGAATGCGCCGAGCTCGTCGCCACCATTCGCGAGATCCGCGAGAGCGGCGTCGCGATCCTGTGGATCGAGCATGTCGTGCATGCCCTGATCGCCGTGATCGATCGCCTGATCGTGCTCAATTTCGGCCGCAAGATCGCGGAGGGATCGCCGAAAGAGGTGATGCAACGGCCCGACGTGCATCAGATCTATATCGGCATTGAGGCCTGACCATGCCGTTGTTGGAGACCCGCAACCTCACGGCCTTTTACGGCGACTTCCAGGCGCTGTACGGCGTCGACACCAGTCTCGATAAGGGGAAACCATTGCCATCATCGGCGCCAACGGGGCAGGGAAGTCGACATTTCTCAAAGCCATCGCCGGCCTCATTCACGGCACCCCCGACAGCGTGCGGCTTGAAGGAATGCCGATCGGCGCACGGCGTGCGGCCGATATTGTCAAGCTCGGCATTGCACTCGTGCCCGAGGGGCGGCGGCTGTTTCCTCGCTTACCGTGGAAGAGAATCTCTTGATCGGGGGTTACGGCCGCAAGATCGCGGGGCCATGGACGCTCGATCGCGTCTATGCGCTGTTTCCGATCCTGAGGAGCGGCGGTCCACGGCCTCGCCGGCCTTGTCGGGCGGGCAGCAGCAGATGGCCGCGATCGGTCGCGCTTTGATGTCCAACCCGCGCATTCTCCTATGCGACGAGATCAGCCTCGGCCTCGCACCGATCATCATCGCCGACATCTACGCCGCGCTGCCGCAGATCAAGGCGGAGGGCACCAGCGTCGTGCTCGTCGAGCAGGACATCGTGCAGGCGATGAAAGTCGCCGATCGCGTCTACTGCTTTCAGGAAGGGCGCCTGTCGCTGACCGGCCGCCCGCGCGAGCTGATGCGCGAGCAGATCCACCGCGCTTACTTTGGCTCCTGACATGATCGATTGGCTGGATGCACTGATCCAAGGCGTGTTGCTCGGCGGGCTCTACGCACTGTTCGCGGCGGGGCTGTCGCTGATGTTCGGCGTGATGCGGCTGGTCAACCTCGCACATGGCGACATCATCGTGCTTGCCGCGTTTGCGATTCTCGTCGTGGCCGGCAAGCTCGGCCTCGATCCCTTCGTTGCCGTGGCAATGGCGGTTCCGATCCTGTTCGTCATCGGCTTCGCGCTTCAGTACGTGCTGTTGAACCGGACGCTCGGACGCGACCTGTTGCCGCCGCTGCTCGTCACTTTCGGCCTGTCCATTATCATCCAGAACGGATTGTTGCAGCTATTCTCCGCTGACAGCCAGCGCCTCCGCTCTGGCGCGATCGAGACGGCTTCGATCCCACTTGGTGGCGGCATTGCGATTGGCGTCGTGCCGCTCTTGACGCTGTTGTCCGCGATCGCCGTGATCGTCGTCCTCAATATGATTTTCTACCGGACCTCGATCGGCCGCGCCTTCCGTGCGACCTCGGACGATCTCGAAGTGGCAGAGCTCATGGGCATCGATATCAGCCGCGTTTTTGCCACCGCCATGGGGCTCGCCTTCGTCGTGATCGCGATTGCGGCGCTCTATCTCGGACTGCGGGCAAATTTCGATCCGACCATCGGTCCCGCCCGGCTGCTCTATGCTTTCGAGGCCGTGATCATCGGCGGCCTTGGCAGCTTCTGGGGCACGCTCGCTGGTGGCGTCGTGCTTGGCCTGGCGCAAACCATCGGCGCGCGAATCGATCCCGAATGGCAGATACTGGCGGGCCATCTCGCCTTTCTGGTGGTGCTGGTGTTGCGGCCGCGCGGCCTTTTTCCGCGCGCTCAGGATTGATCGGATCGATGATGGGAGAGGCCGCAGCAAAGCCAACGCAGACCTTCCGCACCGGGACCGCAGGCCGCGCGCCGGGCGCCATCGCGGCGATCGCCTGCGTCATGTTGCTGGCGCTGGCGCTGCTTCCCGTCGTAGCCGGCCGAAATCTGGTCCAGGACCTGATCTTCCTGTTCTACATGCTTGCGCTAGCGCAATGCTGGAACCTGCTCGCGGGCTACGCTGGCCTGATCTCGGTCGGCCAGCAGGCTTTCGTCGGGCTTGGCGGCTACCTTTTGTTTGCGCTCACGCTGCTTGGCGGCATCGATCCATTGCTCGCAATTCCGCTGGCGGGCTTTGTCTCCGCATTGTTCGCGTTGCCGACAGCGCTCATCGTGTTTCGGCTTCGCGGTGCCTATTTTGCCATCGGCACCTGGGTTGTGGCCGAGGTCTATCGCCTGGTCTTCGCCCAGTTCAAGCCGCTCGGCGGCGGCACCGGAATGTCGCTGACGCCGTCGGTCACCTCGTCCGTCCCGGGCATCGAATGGGTGAAGGCATTGCTCGACGTCCGCACGCCGGCTGCGCGCGACATCATCTCCTATTGGGCGGCGCTGGCGCTGATGGTCGGCACACTCGTCTTTGTCTATCTCGTCCTTCGCTCACGCCGCGGTCTCGCGCTCGGTGCGATCCGCGACCACGAGGGCGCAGCGGCAAGCCTCGGCGTCGACATCTATCGCATCAAGCTCACCGTCTATGTCGCAACCGCCGCCATGACCGGTATGATCGGCGCGCTGATCTATTTGCAGAAGGCGCGCATCTCGCCGGACGCGGCCTTTTCGGTCACCGATTGGACGGCCTATGTTGTCTTCATTGTCGTGATCGGCGGCATTGGCACGATCGAGGGCCCTGTCGTCGGGGCCGTAATCTTTTATCTCCTGCAACGCTATCTCGCCGATTTCGGCTCTTCCTATCTCATTCTGCTCGGTACACTCGGAATTGGTGTCATGTTGTTTGCGCCAAAGGGCTTATGGGGCCTTATCACGGAGCGCTACGACCTTGCGCTCTTTCCGACGAGGCGGCGGCTTGTTATCTCGCCGCCGGCGGAAATCGTATCCAAGACTCAGGGTGAACCTCGGTGCCTGCCGCAACTCATCGACCTACTGAAAAATAGATATGGCCCGAGGAGGCCGAGCGTTACGCCAATCAGCGCAGATAGCTCGCCAGGTTCAGGCTCTGGACCTTGGCGATGGCGGAGTAGGATGCCGTCAATTGGGCCTGATAGGTCGCCAGCTTGGCGGTCACCGCAGCAACATCGACACTGGTGAGGTCGCTTCCGAGCGTCTGTACGTAGGACAGGTATTCGGTCTGAAAGGCGCTGGCGTTCTCGATCGACGTTGAAGCATTCGAAATACGTGTTTGAACAAGGCCGAGCTCGTCGACCGCTTCGACCGCCAGATCCAGCGCTTCATTCAGCGTTTCGGTGGAAAGCGGCGAGTTACTCGCCACCAGGTTCATGGCGCGCAAGAGCTTTTCGAAGGCGGGGTTGTCTGCCGACACGCCATAGGACACGGTCTGGCTGTCGGATACGCGAACCGAGGCCAGCTGGCTATCGCCCTGGTAGTAGCTGCTATCGACCGACGATGGGGAGGTTGCCGCAGCGTAACCCGTGCTCGAAACATCCACCGGCGCGGTCTTGGTCTCCGAGCCGCCGAAAAGGTAGCTGCCATTGTACTGCGTGTTGAGAACCGAGGCGGCTTGCTCGAGCATATTCCTCGCCGATTCAGTGACGCTGGCTGCGTCGGTGCTGGAGGCACTGGTTGCGCTGGTAAGCTGCGCGCGGAACTGGGTTGCCAGATCCGCGATCGAGTTCACTGCGGAATACATCACCTGGATCTTGCTATTAGTGAGCGTGGCCGCATCGATATAGCTCTGCGACCGCGTCGCTGAGACCTGCAGGTTGAGAACCTGCTGCGTCGTGGATCCAAGTCCACCGAAATCCGACGAAACGAGACCAGAGGCCTCCTGAATCTGTTGATTGGCCATTGTGCTCTGCGTGCGCAAAGCAGATGCGATCATCTGATCGCTGATCCCGAAGGTGGCCACGCGCATCTGCATTGCTTGGGTTCCTATCAGCCAACGCTCTGTACGGCGCTCAATAGCGACGAGAACATCTCGTTGATGGCCTGAATCAGTTGCGACGCGGCCGAATACTGGTTCTGCAATGTGCTGATCCTGGCGGTCTCTTCGTCCAGATTGACGCCGGATTGCGATGACATCGCGCTGGCGAAGGTCGACTGGATCGTCGTCTTCGAAGTGTAGGTAGTGGCTGCCGAGGTCGCCTTTGAGGCGACGTTCGAGATGATATCGGCGGCATAATCCGCGAACGAGCCTGTTGAAGACCCCAGTTCGCCCGATGCGCTGAAAGTGCGCGAATCCGTAAGCGTCGCGTAGATGGCATCGACCGCGTCGGTGGATCCCGCCGTCAATACCTTGCCGCCTGTCGTCAAGGTTGCCGACGAATCGAGGGTGGAGACCGGCAGGAGCCCGGAATTGGCCAGGATGTCGCTGCGCACGGCAAAATTCGATGCGCCTGTCCCGGTGACGAGATCGTTCAGGCCGAGATAATCCGAGAGACCGGTGCCGTCAGCACCGACCGAACTTGTCATTTCGTTGATCGCGATGCCGTTGCTGCTGCTGGAGCTGGTGATCACGACCTTGCCACTGGCATTGACCGAGGCGCTGAGGCCGGAAATGCCGTTGATCGCGCTGACCAGGTCGCCGATCGTCGAATAATTCGAGAGGTCCAGATCGCCGTAGGACACGAGGCTGCCGGATTGGTCGGCGACGGCGATGCGTACCGTTCCTGTTGCATTCAGGGCCGTTGAGGAACTGACGGTCGTCGTGCCCGTCAGCGCTGACGGTGGCGGCAGCGATGTGCCCTGATTGCTGGTGGCATTCAGGCTGTCTGCCAGCTCGTTGGCGAGCTGATCGAGCTGGATTGTGCGGCAGGCAACACCGTGTCGCGCAAGTCGATCAGCGCGCCGATCTCGCCGGATGTAATCTGCGCCGTGATATCGACCCCATTGACCGAGATGCCGCTTAAGGTGGACGACGAACTCGGATCGTAGGCCGAGCTTGCGGTAACTGACGATGCCGCGGTGAAGCTAAGCAGGTGAGCGCTGCTGTCGACCAGTGTCTGACCGGATGCCGGTAAACCTGCATGTCTCCGGTAGATGAAATGAAGTAGCTGACGTTCATCCTGGTCGCGACGCTCTGCAGCGCGACGTTGCGTTGATCCTCAAGGTCGCCGGTCGGCTGGCCGGCGGAAGCCGCCTGCTTGATCTGCGCGTTGAGACTGGCAATGGTCTTCAGACTGTCATTAACCTGGTCCACATCGGAAGAAATGGCCGCGTCGGCCGTTCTGCGCAGTTCCTGAATGCCGCTCGAGGCTTCGCGTAGCTGGGATGCCAGATCGTCGAGTGCACTGACGACGCTGGACTGAAGGGAAGCGCTGCTTGTGGTGGCGGCCAGCGACGACACGGCGGCCTCAAGCGATGCGAGCGTATTCGCAATCGATGTGCCGGTATCGTCGGTTCCCGTCGTGCTTCCATACAGTGCCTGCAGGCGGTCAAGATAGTTGTTGCCGATATCTGCGGCGCCGAGCTTCGATTCAGCCGCTATCAATGACTTGAACAGCAGCTTGTCGACGTTGCTGGTGATGCCTGTAATGGCCACGCCGGTGCCGACGCCGCCGCTCGTTGTCGAAGCCTGATTGGCCGTCTTCACGGTATAGCCGGTGGTGTCGGCGTTCGAGAGGTTTGACGACGCAACGCTGATCTGAACCTGGCTTGCCATCAGGCTGCTGACGGCAATGCTGCGTGCTATATCGAGCGACACCGTGACCTCGCGATCTCTGGGTTGGATCAGATCTGCACGTCGCGTGCGTAGGATGCCGTCTGGCCTCTGACGCGGCCGTTCGATCCGTAAGGGGAGTTATCGGAGATCTGCTCGCGGATGGCAGCCATCACGGCGTCGATGCGACGCTGGCTGGCCTCGATGGCGGCCCGCAGACGGGTGACGTTCTCATCCATCGTCACGCGCAACTGCTCGATGCGCTCGAGCACCTTCATCTGAAGCTTGCGATCGGGGGTGCCGAGCAGCACGTTCTTCATGGCGACGTCCTTCACCCATTCCTCAAACATTTCGGACAGCTCGAGCTTGCGCGCGGTATGACGCGACTGCGAGGCTGGCAGGCCCATCGCCAGTGCGATGTTTTCTTCGGTGACGACGTCGATCAAACATTCGATCAATTCGACCAAATCTGCGACGGAGGAACCCGCGTTGCTGATCGCGGGCTGGAGCGGTGGGCTTCGGGTCGTCATCTGAGTTTCTCCGTTGTCTATTTGATTGTTGTAGCGGCAGCCGTGCCGGACCTGAGGCAGGCAATGCGGGAATAGGCGGCGACCGCCTTGCTGCCGGCTCCCGCGATGTTCAACCGCTGTACCAGGGCATCGCGACGAAATTGCAGGGCAGTTCGAAGTGCCCGCAGGTCGTTCTCCAGCGACAGGACCAGCCGTCGGTCCCGGCGCATCATCTTCGCCATCGCCATGAGGCGATCGAGCCGGCGGAACAGTTCATCGTCATGGTTCTCGGAAGACATGCCTGTCACCTCACGGCGGAAATCAAGGTGTCGAACATCTTGTTAACGGCTGTGATCACCTGCGACGCGGCTGAATAGGCCTGCTGAGCCGAGATCATGCTGCTGAACTGCTCATTGGTGTCGGTCGTACTGGACTCCAGCTCGCTGCCATAGACCGTTCCGGCGCCATTGGTGCCGGATTCCTGCAGCGCTGCCGTGCCCGAGGAGGCCGTTGCCGAGTACAATCCGTTGCTTTGGGCTTCCAGTTCGTCAGGGGCGGCGAAGGTGGCGACCGGGATCTTGTAGATCGCGATGGTCTGACCGTTTGAATAGGTGGCGTTGACGATGCCGTTGTCACCGACCGAAATATTGCTGAGCTTGCCAAAGGAAAGGCCGTCCGACTCGATGCGGGTAATATTGACCGCAGGCGTGGTGAGGCCCGAAGCATACTGCGTGAGGCCGTCGGTGCCTCCGACCGTGCCCAGATCGAGCGTGATCGTGCTGTCCGCGGCACCGGTGGTCCAGCCGGTGATCGCGAGTGTAGCGGAGAGGATCGGTGTTCGCCAGCGAGCCGTCGCTGTTGAACGAGACCGATACCGTGCTGGTTGGCGCCGCGGCAGTCGTCGTCGCGGAGTCGGACGACAGCGTCGGCTGAGCGAAGCTTGCGCTCCAGGTATTGTCCGCGGTCTTTTCCCAGGTCACCTGGATCGAGCTCGACGTTCCCAGCGAATCGTACACCGACATCGACGTCTCGAATGTGTCTCCGACCGCCGCATCGGCCGGCAGGTTGGCCGAGAACGTCGTCGTCGTTGTCGCGCTGCCGCTCGTCTGTACGACGCTGGTATCGATCGGCTCCATGTTGCCGGCGCTGGCGCCGCCGACGATGCTGCCGGCTGCGTCGGTCCGCCAGCCCAGCAGGTACGCCCCGTTGTTGACGAGATAGCCGCTGGCGTCGGTGGTGAAAGCGCCGTTTCGCGTATAAAGGGTCTCCCGCTTGTCAGCGATGTCGTGACCGGAAAGAACCCGTTACCCTGGATGGCTACGTTGGTCGACGTCGAAGTAGACGTCAACAAGCCCTGTGTCGCGATATTGGACCTTGCGAGCGTCGTCACGCCGCCGGACGAATAGGCTGACGCATTCGATGAACTCGTGACCAGCGACTCGAACGATGCAGACGTGGTCTTGTAGCCGACGGTCGAGGAATTCGCGAGATTGTCGGAGATCATCGCCAGCGCCGAGCTCTGGGCGTTCAAGGCGGAAATTGCGGAGGAGAGCGCGCCGGACAGACTCATGATCAGTACTCCGATGATTTAGGCAGTCACGCCGATGACGTTGTTGGTGCTGACGGACGTGTTTCCGATCTTGAGCATCGGCGTGCCGGTCGAATTGTCGGTCGAAGTCACCTTCCCGGAGACCGTCGTGTATCCGTAGACGGACTGCCCGGTGGAATCGGTGGCCGTGACGTTCAGCGTACTGTTCGCCGTCGGCCAGCTGTGTGCCGTCCGTCGTCGTTCCGTCCCAGGTGAAGCTGTTGGTGCCTGCGGTCGTCGTTCCGCTACCGCTCCAAACCGTGTTGCCGGAAGAGTCCTTTACGGTGAGCGTCACGTTCGATGCCGCGGAATCCAGCGAGTAACCGAACGCGATCGTACCGTCCTGCAGCGTGCCGGTGTCGGCTTTCGCGGTGACTGTCTGGCCGATGTAGTTCGACGAGTTCAAAGTCAGCAGGCTGTTGAGCGACGACACGAGCGTGTTCATGCTCGTGTTCAGCGTCTGTTGCTGCTCGAAGTTCGCATAGGACGTCAGTTGGTTGACGAAGTCTGTCGAACTGGTCGGTTCGAGCGGATCTCTGATTCTGCAACTCGGCGACGAGCAAGCTCAGAAACTGGCTCGACGTGAGGCCGGAGCTGGACGAGGAGGAGGTCGTCGTCGCAGCCGTTGTTGTCGTGGTCGCCGTCGTTGCAGCAACAGTCATGGCGCGCTCCAGCGATGTCCGGGCGCCATGCGCCCCGGAGTTGCGTTGGTGAATTGAAGTGGTCTTGAAGTCCGCTCCCTATTGAAACGGGCGGAACCGGCCATTCAGGCGAAGATTCTCCGGCGTCCAAAATGGCGTGCGCAGGGTTCGCCAAATTTCGAGTTATTGCTGTGCCGCAGCTCGTTCTCGAATTGTCGAGGAGGTGTTCGATCGGCCCACAGCCCGGCAAAATTTGCCCTCCCGATCGATCCGAAAGGGAGGTAAACAATTTTGGTTCTGGAAGGTAAGGCGCGTGTACCGGTAAGGGCGAGGCGGGATCGATTAGATGATGATGCGATCGCCAGCCGCCTGAACCCGGACGGGGCGGCATTCCGGCAAATCCGCCGTGAGGCAGTTCGCCAGGATCAAGGGCCTAATCTTTTCGAGATGTTGATGACTCGTCATCCAAATCGGTCGTGTTCTCATCCGCTGGATGGCCCTCGCCGCCGAACCTTGCCCATGATCCTGTCGACGAGGCCGACGGGGGCGCGGACCGGCGTCGATTGCAGCGCGCTACGAAGCCGCTGTGCCTCGGTGAGCGCGGCGCGAGCCTGCTTGGACGACTGCAACAATGCTTCGGCTGCGGCTTGCCGATCCTTCGGCCAGTTCGACAAGTCGTCGCCGTGCCGGCCTAGCAGGTCTTCGAACTCGGGAAGGTCCATCATGAAACTCGCCCGGCATGCCCAATATCTTGGCTGGACGGCGGCCCGAAGTGATACTGACAATTCAACGGTCCTAGAGCAGGGCAGGTGGATAGGCAACAGCGGTGCGGCTTTTCAACCGCAAAATTGCGCTGAATGATCGCAAGGAGCGCCGCCGAAAGCGCCGGCGGTCGTGGCGCTGGAACGCTAGGTCGTCGGCTTTGCCGGGTTCAGGGCGACGGCAATCCAGGCGTCGCGGAGTTCCGTAAGGCTCGCAATAATACGGCGATAGCATTCTGCGGAATTGGAACGCCCGAACGAGCGCAGGCAGGCCATGATCAGGGTGTGATAGGTCGTGTGCAGGCCTTCCGCGACGTCGCCGCCCTTGTCGAAATTCAGGTTGTGGCTTAGGCCCCGCAGAATGGCGGTGGCGCGGATCATATGGCTGTGACTTTCCTCGAACTGCTTGTCTTCGGTGGCCGCAACCGATTTCTGAAGGAATTTGATCGCGCCATCAATCATCATGATGACCGCGCGCAGCGGTGGGACGGCGACCGCAGCGCTCCGATAAGCCTGCGTGGCCTGAAAGTGACTTTGATGCTGCATTGCTAATCGCTCGATGCGTTGAGGAGGGCAGATAGATAGTCGAGCGTCGAATTCGCAGATGAAATCGCCGACTGATATTTGGCGTACTGGCTGACGAGCATCGCCCGATAGACCTCGGCGCGCGCGTTGATGTCATCAATCTGTTGCTGCATCCGATCGTCCTGGGATTGCAGGCTTGTGATCAGGTCCTGCAACGATCCGGTGCTGCTGTTCGAGGCGGCGCTGGCAATGGCGTTGAGCTGGGCAGCGATCCCGGATGTCGAGGTCACTGTGATCGACGCCGATGGCGAGCCGGTATAGGTGAAGGCCATGCCGGAATAGGCTGTTCCTGCTGCACCGATGATGGTGTTGCCTGACACGGTGAACAGGGAGTTGTCGCCGCCGACCGAGACGGACAATGCGCCGGAGCTGTTGACGGCGATATCCATGACGAACGACGACGGTGGCGACGAGTTGGTGTTGACGACGGTGAGCGTACTGGAGGATGTCGTTGTCTTCGTGGCCAGCAAGGCAATCACCGCGTTGAAATTGCCGGCGAGGGTCGTTGCGAGTGTGCTTGTATCCAGAACAAGGTCGTTGGTGTCGGAGAACGAAAGGCCGAGGTCGCTCATCGAAAGTCCGCCGACGATCGAGTTCAGCGCCTGCTCCATCTGGGTCATGATGTTCCGCATTGAGCCGTCACCAAACAGCACGGAACTGGAATCCGCCGTGCCGTCGGAGGTCAGCGTCTGCTGGCTCGTTACGTAGTCGCGGACGGCATTATAGGACGTCACGAACTGCTCCAGGACGGTCTGGATCGAGCTGCTATCGACGTCGATGCTGATATTGACGGTCGACCCGGTGGGCGTGCTCTGCAGCAGGCTGAACGTGACGCCGCTCAGGACGTCGGTGATGTCGTTGGTGTCCCGCGTTAGCGAAATCCCGTCGACGCTGAAAATCGCAGGTTGGGACGTCTGCAGCACATCGGTGAAAGCGCCGGAACTGTCGGTCAAACCCAGCGTATTGAGGACGTCGTCACCCGAAACGACGCCGGTGGTGATGTCGGCGTTGTCCTTGCCCGCGGTCAGGATCATCTCGTACTGACTGCTGGATATCTGAATGATGGAGGCCTGGACGTTGGTCGTCTCGGTCTGCGCGTTGATGGCGTCGACGATATCTTCCAGCGACATGCCGCTGGTGATGGACATGTCGGCGCTGGTTCCGCCCTCCAGCCCGATCGAGAATGTGCCCGTCAGATCTCATATCCGCGGTTTTGTCCGCGACAGACGTTCCGATCACTTTGTGAGCGGTGGCGATCTGCGTCACGGTCAACGTGTGGTCGCCAGTTGCAGCCCCGTTGCTGATCGCCATCGAAACAGCCGAGCTGGCGCTGACGTCGCCTGTCGAGCTGATAGTTGCCGTCCTTGCACCATAGGCGCTGGATGACAGGGAGTTGACGATTGATTTGGATAGCGAAGCCGTGTCGGTGGTCAGCGAGCTGAGCAGCGTTTGCAGTTCTTGATACGCCGAGATCTTGGCTTCGTTGGCCGTGATGCTTGTCTCGATCGTGGTCGCCGCCTCGGTCTTGGCCGCAACCTGGGCCTCGATCAGCGCGTCCCAGTCGACGCTGGTCGTGGTCTTGGTGCCCGATGTGGTCGTAGAGAGCGCAGCAGATGCCGCGATGGACGTCGAGCTGGATACCGTAGCCATGAGCTTTTACACCGGTTGGCAAGGTGGTGAGCCGGCGCCGCGGCCGGCTCACCAGGTCAGCAGGTTACAGCAGCTTCAGAAGATACTGCGGCATCTGGTTGGCTGAGGATTCGGCGGCGACCGCAGCTTGCACCTTCACCTGCGCGGATGACAGTTTCGCCTGCTCGGCGGCGATGTCGACGTCGAGAATGGCCGAGTTAGCGGCCTGCAGATTCTGCGACTGGGTCGAGATCGAGCTTGCGCTGAAGTTGAAGCGCGACTCCTGGGCGCCGATCGCTGCACGTGCCGCCGATACGGTGTCGATGGCAATGTCGAGCGCGTCGATTGCCGCGGTTGCACCGGCCTGCGTGCTGATATCGAGCGTATCGACACCCAGCGTGGTGGCCGTCAGGTCGTCGAGCGTGACGGTGATGGTATCCGCGGACGATGATCCGACCAGGACCGTGGCGCCGGCTGCGAATGCACTCGTTCCGTCCAGCAGGCTCTGTCCGCTATAGCGAGTACCGGTCGCGATGCTGTCGATCTGGTCGGACAGTGCGGTGAATTCCGAGTTCAGGTAGGCGCGGCTGCTGTCGGTCACGGTGCCTGAAGATGATCTGCGATGCGAGCGACTTCATGCGCGCAAGAATGTCGCTGATGTTGGAGGCGCCGCCGTCCGCGGTCTGCAGGATCGATGTCGCCTGCGAGGCGTTGGTCGCCGCCTGCTGCAGCGTGGTAACGTCCGATGAAATGCGGGTCGAAATGGCGAGGCCGGCGGCGTCGTCGGAGGCCTGCGTAATCTTGGAGCCGCTCGATAGCTTGGAGAGCGAACTCGACATCTGCTGCGAGTTGATGTTCAGGTAACGAACGGCGGAATTGGCTGCGGTATTGGTTGATATAACGGGCATCGAACTGCTCCTTTGGATGGTTTGGTCGCGGATGCGAACCAATCAGCGGGAATCGCAGACGTAAGCCGGCCCCCGTTCATCCACTAAACGGAATGGCACGCACAATTCGGGCGCAGTTTATTTCGGGGCCGGAGATTTATGGTTAGCAATTGCTTAAAGAGTGGATGATGTCCGGCTCGTGTCGACGCAGGATCTCGCGCAACTGCTGGCGACCGCGCTTGAGCAGCGATTCCACCGCCGCAACGGTCGTGCTCATGACCTCGGCGATTTCACTGTTGCTCATGTTCTCATGATACGACAGGATCACGGCGACGCGCTGCTGTTCGGGCAAACGCTGCATCGCCGTCTCCAGTAGTTTGGTGACCTCGTCGCGCTGCATGGTGTTGAAGGCGTCAGGCTGTCCATCCATTGGCTCCGGCACGGTATCGACATTGTCGGTGCGCGGCCGGCGACGCAGATCGATGCAGCGATTGGTGACAACGCGATATAGCCAAGTCGAGAATTTGGCTCGACCAGGCTCCCACTGTCCGCGATGCGTCCAGACTTTCAACATCGTGTCCTGCACCACATCTTCAGCATCGGCGCGGCTGCCTAGAATCCGAAGCGCGATACCAAATGCGCGGTCGATGTGACGTTCCACCAGCAACCGGAACGCTGCTTCATCGTTGGCCGCGAGTCTGTGCAGAAGCTCTTCGTCGATATCGCGCGCCGTTTCGGATGTATCCGGTGCCGAAGCAACCTCCGAGATTTCCGTCGACCGCTCCATCGAAACCGGCAAGGTTTCGAGGCTGCCTGCATTGTGGAGCGCGAACGCCATGCCCTTCTCCCGATCCTACGCTGACGGACGGCCGGTCTGATCGGCCTCTGAGTGTTGAACGGGTGGCTTCAAATAATCCGGCGCAATATTTTCTGTTATTTTGCAAACAGTTAGTGGGAAGAAGTTGCCTAGGCATAGGCAAGAACTGCCCGGGCGATTGTTGCGGTTGCATCGCCTCGCGCGAGCGTCTTGCTGTGATGAGCGGATCATTGAAAGTATCTCGGCGTGCAGGTTGACTACGGCGAATGCTCAACAGAATTCTACGCAAGCAACAGTACCAACGCATCGACGATTAACGAGCCTTCAAGCGTTCGGCGACTCTCTAAAGCGATTGTCGCGTGCGATAGTTGTGGATGTTCGCTCGAAAGTTCTGGCTCGAATCGCAATTATGAAAATAGCGGAGTTCGCTGCGATACAAAGCAGTTACGTGATGAAGCGCATGATTTGTTGTGTCTGAACGTATCTCGACGCGCGGGATTAGAGATCGAGAAACTAATTTACACACATCAGAAACAAATGCGTTCAGGAATGAAAACGTATAGACGAGAACTCGGAGTGCGAATTTCGGCTTTTCGTCTGCGTTCAAGCTGTTTTTGCATGTGTCTATGTCTTATGTGGAGCATTGCCAGCAATGTTGCTGGAACGATGCTCGGCATCGATCTGACACCGCCCATCGGGGCGAACGTCTCGGCTCGATCGAGGTCCACCCCATCCGCCTGAACTCGCCGTGCTGTCCGTATCAGCAAGGGTTCTAGTGAATGGGGCGAACGATAATGAAAGACATTCTTGGGCAGAGCATGCGAGCCCTGCGGTTGGGCGCGGTGCAACTCGATCGTCTTCGGCGACTGACCGGTCACTTCAACAGTGTGATCTGTTGGGACGGTGCGGGCGCAGTCTCCGCACCGGCTGCGGCAGTCGTGGTGATCGAAGTGGCGCATGCGCCCCGCATCGAAACGTTGGTCAACTCGCTGCACGAGAATTCGATCGTCATCTTGCCATTTGGTGAGAATCCGGCCTTCGATCTGCTGAAATCGAAGCTCTATGCACATGGATCGCTCGGTGCGCATGCCGCGGAGGCTCCACATCATGTCTGGTGGGGCGGCGTAAAGCCGCCGGCGGTGCGAACGGGGATCTATCGCAAGGAGGACACGCTCTTCATTTCATCGTTTCAACGAGCCGGCCGTGAGGCTGACCATGCTGACAGGCTTGTTGGAGATCTGCAGCGTTTGGGGCTCAATCACACCGTCATGGATATCTCGCAGGAGATCGGGAGTGCCAGGCAGAGCTCGCCGAAGGTCGATTTCATCGTCGAACAATGGACGAACACCGGTCGACCGGTGTTCTGGATCGATCCGCATGCGCGCCTCGGGGGCCATCCGCTGTTGCCGCAGGCTTCGGGGTGCGATTTCGCGGTCCATCGGCAGTTGAACGGAGCGATGACGACCGGCGCCTTGTTCTTCCACCAGACGGAATCCGCGCACGCCTTGCTCGATAGCTGGCAACGGCTCACCCGAAGCCATCCCGGTCTGCCGGAATCATTTCTGCTCGATCAGGCATGGACGCTTGCGACCTCCCAGCGGCAGATCGAGACAGCGTGGTTACCGGACGCGTACTGGCGGACCAGCGAAATGAAGGCGCAGGATGGTACGATCATCCGGGGCAGGTTCGTTGCAGGAATGATGATCAGCTTCTGGCGCCGTTCGCGATACCGCTGCAATCAGGCCGGCGGTTCGGCCGACATCAGGCGCCGGAGGCCCATCTGGTCATGAAGGGGCTGCAGGCACTCGAAAGCCGATCACGGTCGTGATCCACGATGTGCTGGCCGCCAGTGCGCGGGATGTTGCCGAGGCGGTGGAAGCTGCAGCGTCGGCATTTGCGGCCGACGCTGGCGGGTTCTCGCAGATGGAGATCGTGCTCTGCGGCTGGAACGAAGACATTGAGTCCGTTCTGCACATCGAAGACTATTCGTGGGTGCTGATGACCGATCCTTCGGAGCGGCTGCAGGCGAACTCCTTCAGTTCACTCTCGCGCCTGGATGCCAATGCGGGTCAAAGGCCGGCGGGTCACGAATGGGCTGGCGGACTGAGCAGTCATGAGGAGTCGGTGCTTGCGCTAGTCGATGCGTCGCTCGGCGCGCGTTTCATGCCAGGCAGGCAGTATCGCCGGTCATTCATAAGGCGTCCCGACTTGGCGCTTAGGCACTGAATCGAAGTTTCTTCCCGTTCCGACTGGGCGATAGAGCGCGCCTAGTGCCGCTAATTTGGGTCATTTCCCGACTTGAGAGCGGCCCCAAAGAGGTCCGCTCTGCCCCGGATATCCGACCCTGGTTTCGTGACCTTTCAATATTCCTGTTTATGAGAATGGAGCTGCGCTCCCGAGGGTCTGAGGAACAGCCTTATGCGTAAGATTGGTTGAGGTATCATAGGTCTGACGGGTGTGGGGAAAGCGGTAGCGCTACGCTGTCCCACGCTTTTCTACGCCAAACTACGATTTTTCCGCGATGTTGTCCCCGACTGTAGCGGTCGCGAGTTAGCCATAGCCAGCGGCTATGACCATTGTGAAGATTTGTCGGTACCTCGCCTCTGCCTGCTCTGGCACTGTTGACGCAACATGTGCCCACAAGCCCTCAGGGCGCGCGGCAGAACCACAGGGAGAACGCCGTGAAACCTCAGAACCTCCTGATTCTGATGTCCGACGAGCACAACGCCAGCATGATGGGCTGTGCCGGCCATCCGCTCGCCAGGACGCCGAACCTCGATGCGCTGGCGGCACGCGGCACGCGCTTCGTGGACGCCTACACCAATTGCCCGATCTGCGTGCCGGCGCGCGCCAGCTTCGCCACCGGCCGCTACATCCACGATATCGAATATTGGGACAACTCCATCGCCTATGACGGCAGGGTCCCGAGCTGGGGTCACAGGCTGCAGGCGGCCGGCGTGCGCGTCGAGTCCATCGGCAAGCTGCACTACAGGCTCGAGGAGGATCCGACCGGCTTTGACAAACAGCACATCCCGATGCACATCACCGGCGGCGTCGGCATGATTCAGCTCTCGATCCGCAAGCAATTTCCCGATTTCGTGCCGCCGCCGCGCAATCGCTCGGCGATTGCGGAAGCCGCAACCGTCGGCGAGAGCGAGTATACCCAATATGATCGGCGCGTCGCCGATATCGCGACGAGCTGGCTTCACGACGCAGCTTCCTCGCAAGAACCCTGGGCACTGTTCGTCTCTTTCGTGACACCGCATTATCCCTTGGTGGCGCCGAAGGAATTCTTCGACCTCTACCCGATCGAGCAGATGCCCGATCCGACATTCGGGCCCGGCTCGGGCTATCAGCCCCATCCCTGGCTTGCGGACCTTTTGTCGGGAGGCGCACCCAATCCTCAGGACCAGCGCAGGGCGCTTGCCGCCTATCTCGGCCTGGTCAGCTTTATGGACGCGCAGGTCGGCCGCGTGCTCGGCGCACTCGATGCGGCGGGCCTGCGGGATACTACGCGCGTCCTCTACACCTCTGATCACGGTGAAAATGCGGGCAAGCGCGGCTTCTGGGGAAAGTCGAATCACTACCAGGAAGCGGTCGCCATCCCCATGATCGTTGCCGGAAAGGGCGTGCCGGTCAACAAGCTCTCGTCGACGCCCACTTCGCTCGTCGACGTATATCCCACGGTGCTCGACGGCGTCGGGCCTTCCGCCGAAGCGGACAATGTTCCCGGCCGCTCGCTGTTCGATCTCGCTAACGGAAGCGATGATCGCGACCGCATCGTCTTCAGCGAATATCACGCCGCGGGTTCGCCGTCGGCGTCCTATATGCTGCGCAAGGGCCGGTTCAAATACATCTACTATGTCGGCTTCAAGCCGGAGCTTTTCGACCTTGAAAGCGATCCGGAGGAGACGCGTGATCTGGCGGCAGGGCAGGCGTACGCGAACGTCCTGAACGAACTCGAGGCAGCATTGCGAGCAATCGTGGATCCCGAGGATGCCGACCGCCGCGCGAACGAGGCGCAAAAGAAGCTGATCCAAGGGCGAGGTGGTCCGGAGGCCGTGATGGCAAATCTTCCGACAAGAAAGCTCTTCACGCCAGTGCCGCCAGGCCTGCTTTCCTAGCCTTTCGCGCCAGTGGCGTTTTCCTGAACAGTTTGGGAAACGGCGGGCAATTCGAGCGGGTAGGCTTTCCGTCCGTCGCCTGAGAGGACTTCAATGAAAATCCGTGCAATCATCGCATGCCTGTTGGTAGCAGCGGCCACGTTCATGACGCCGGCGCCCGGCGAACAGTGGCCGACAAAGGCCATCAAATGGATCGTCCCATATCAGGCGGGGTCGTCACCTGACAGCGTGACCCGTGTCCTGGCGGAGGCAATGTCTGCGCGGCTGGGCGGCCATCCCATTGTCATAGAAAATCGGGCCGGGGCTTCAGGGAACCTGGGCGCACAATACGCCGCT
This sequence comes from Bradyrhizobium sp. RDT10, assembly GCA_044772375.2. Classification (GTDB taxonomy): domain Bacteria; phylum Pseudomonadota; class Alphaproteobacteria; order Rhizobiales; family Xanthobacteraceae; genus Bradyrhizobium. The sequence continues at coordinate 3,555,333 of CP187939.1, read as the reverse complement.
CGTTCGCCGGCTGACGGCTACACGTGGGTCTACTCATCTTCCGTGATGGCCGGAAACATGAAGTTGTACAAATCGCCTGGCTACGACGTTCTGAAGGATTTCATGCATATCTCGACGTTCGGCGCTTCGGACTCGCTGCTGGTCGTCAATCCAGCTTCAGGCATCAAATCCGTGCACGAACTGATCGAGCGAGCCAGGGCAAGTCCGGGAAAGCTGAACTTTGGCTCGAGCGGAGCCGGGACTCCTTCACACCTTGGCGTCACCATGATGATGATGTCGGCCAACTTCAAGGCAGAACACGTCCCTTACCGGGGTGCGCATGCGATTGTGGCGGCCGTCCTGGGAAAGGAGATCGACTTCGGCCTTCCGATTCTCGGCGTCGCACTCTCCCAGGTGCAAGCCGGAGAGCTTGTGGCGCTCGCCGTGGCCGCCAGGCAGAGAAACCCCGCTCTGCCTGATGTTCCCACATTGGAAGAAGCGGGCGTTCGGGACGTCGCGATCGAATCCTTCGGCGGGTTGTCCGTCCCGGCGGGAACGGCGTCTGCGATCGTGTCTCGGATACACCAGGCATTGTCAGCCGCGCTGGATGATCCGGCGATCGTTCAGCGGCTGGAAGGCATGGGCATGAGCAAGGTGAAAACCGGTACGCCGGAGGCCTATGCCCAGCTGCTGCGAGGAGAAATCGACAAGACCGAGCACATGATGCGGGCAGCGGGAATCGTTGGCCTGCAATAGCTCCACAAGCGGAATTTGCGAAACCTGGTGGCGGCAATTGCTGTTTCATTATTGGGTGATCCGCTGGCGGCAGCAATACAGGGAGGTTTTCCTGATCAACATCCCACCGGCGCGCAGCTGAGCGCCACCTCGTTGCGGCCGCGCGTATCTGTTATGGTCGCGCCATGGATTTACGTCATATCGAACAGATCGTCGCGATTTGCCGTGCGGGCAGCTTCAGCGGGGCGGCGAAGGCGCTGGGTATCGCCCAGCCGACGCTGAGCAAGAGCATCAGCCGTCTCGAAGCGAAGCTTGGAATTCAGTTGTTCGAGCGAACCAACGCCAACGCCCGTCCGACGACCTATGGCCAGTTCGTCGCCGATCATGCCTCGGCGCTTTTGCAGAACGTCGCGACGCTGGGCCACGAGCTCGAGCAGATGGCCAGGGGCGAAGCCGGCATGCTGAAGATCGGCATCGGACCTGCGACCCGGCTGCACCCGCTGCCGAAGGTCATGCAGAAGGCGGCGAGGGCGTTTCCCCGGTTACAATTCGTCACCCGCTATGCCGGGCCGAATCTGATGATGCGGGCGCTGCGGGCCGGCACCTTCGATCTCGTGTTTTGCAATCACCAGCTTGCGATGCCCCAGGATGACTTTTTCCGCGTGAAGGTGTTCGAGGATCGCTACATCGTCGTGGCGCGCCCGGACCACCTCGCGCTGAAGGCCGCGCCGCTGCCGGCCGCCGAATTCGCGCGCCTGCCGCTGGCGAGCGCCGGCCTCACGCCGGACTTCCGGGCCTGGCTCGGCGTCACCGCCGACACCCAAGCGCGGAATCTTGAAGCCTTCCTCTCCGACGATTACGACCTCATAAGGCGAATGGCGCTCGATACCGATCATGTCGCCCGCGGCCCGCGCTTCGTGTTCGAGCGGGAGCTTGAACGCGGCGACCTGGTCGAGTTGGGACTGGACTCGGAATTCCGGTACGAATGCTGGATGCTCACGACGTCGGCGAGATGGCGATCGCCGATCGTCAAGGCAATCGCCGGGTTCGCCAGGGAGTAGAGCGGCAGGCGGCTGCCGCCCATGTCCACTGGTTTGACCAAAACTCTGGCCGCCAGCTCGGACGGATCTCCGCAGCGTCCGAAGGGAGTGCGGGACCCGGATGGCATGGCGAGCCTCCTCAGACGTCATAATCGGATCTCGCGACCATATCGGTAAGGATCGTACCCTGTCCCAAGCCGACGACGCGAATGCCATAAGGAGCCAGGGCAAGTGCGGCCGTCGCCGTCGTTAGTTCAATTCCCACTTTGAGATTGAGTACGTCGCAATCGAAGGATTTCCGAGGATTGCATTGATCGACGACATGTTGCTGATAACGCCACCGTTGCCTCCGGCAATCATCGCCCGTGCGGCAGGCGTGCCGTTTGGCCGCCTAGGTCTTACGCCAGACCTGTCGCGCAGCCTCGGCAGCAGCGGCAAACTCCCCGAAACACTGATCAGGCATGTAATGATTGGTCAAACGCGATTGTAGCTCTCAGTTCGAAGCCGGGTGGTTCGACGCCCGGGGCACCAGCCGATTTCCCTAACCACGCTACTTGAGGTCGAGCGTCTTTTTCGACGGTTTGCTGACCGGTTTCAGAAGGACCTGCTCCTGGACGCAGCGCTGGCGCTGGAAATGTCAGCGCCAAAGATCACGCCGATTGATCCACGCGTTTCATAACTCCGCATCGGCGGGTCGATGCAACGCTAAGTACCCGTCGCCTCGGGTCGTGTGACTCCCAAGGCAGCTTTTTTGGCGCGGCGACGTCCAATTTTCGTTTTTTATTGCTTACTTAGCGTGAACGAGACGGAGTTACAGTTTGGTGTGGGGACAAGCATCGCGCTGCAAACAAAGACAAACTGGCGCACCCGACACGGTTCGAACGTGTGACCTTTGCCTTCGGAGGGCAGGTCTAACAGCACCTCAAATGCCCACTACCAGCGCCGTGGCTGCGCCTCCAGATTGAACCTCTCGCCGTCTCCTTGCCGCTTGATTACATTTGCCTAAGCTAGCTCCAACTTGCCCATGACGGACTGGAGCGAAAGTGCAATTCTTTCAGTGAGAGAGGGCGGCATGTGCAGGCCGTGTGCACCGGAAGCAAGAAAGTCTAGCAGTGGCCGGTTTGATCTCTCGAGCGCGAAGCTTGCCAGGTGAGATGGCATTGCATCCGGTATTGGATGAAGGACGCCACGATAATGAACCGCGTATCGGCCAAGCGCTTAAGAGAATGTGCGAGGAGTCAGGGGTGGATCTCTGGCAAATCTCGCCCATTGACCTGTACCGCCTTCGCCTCGATCAGTATGAAAGCGATCCGGCACCAGTCGAACCGGCTCGGGTTGCGCCATAGATGATTGGTGCCCCGCTGTACAACGATGTCACCGGGCGCGAGCCTCGCCGCGGTGCCGCCTTCGAGCTCCAGCTCAAGCTCGCCGGAGAGCAGGATGCCGTAGTCGATTGAATTGGATCGATGCATCGGCGAGACCTCGCCGGGACCGATATCGACGACGCGGATGACCGAACCGCCATGCAGCGTCAGCCCCGCGTCGCGCGTGGCTCCGTCGGTATCATTGTTGTTGTCGGCCGGTACCGTGGGCGTGGTCCAGACCAACGCGAATTCGGCATCGCCGCGGCCGACTAGGGCGGTTGAGCGCCGATCGTCGATCGTGACGGTCGCCGTGCCATCGGCGGTGTGTCCCGTCACCACCCGGCGGATCTCGGTGCCGTGCTGTAGTCCCATGCTGCTCCTCTTACAAATGCGTGTCAGTTCGCCGCCGGCCGGGCAAGAACCTTTGTACCCAGGGCATCACGATTTCCCGTGTCATCCGACTCGGCGGCCACCCTTGCCTATTGCCACGTGGTTGCCATCGGGATTGACCCAGGCTTCCTTGATCGAGCCGTGCAGCAACAGAAGCGTGAGGTCTTCGATCGGCACCTGGCTGTCGCGGGCACCATTGAAGGCGAGCAGCGGGGCGGAGGGACGATCGAGGATGCCCATGGCGAGCAGCGACATCTTTGGCCCCGCCGCGAGAAATTCCTCCAGTGTGTTGACGTTGTCGTAGATGGCCGCGCGCGCAGCCAGGAGGTCCATCAGGTATTCGCGAGTGCCGAGCGCCTTCATCTGCCATTCGGGACGAAAATAGACATCGATCGGGCCGCCCTGGTTGATGGCGCCGGCGATCCGGTCCTTCTCCACGACGGCAACTTTCGTCGCCCAGTAGCCGCCCCAGCTCGCGCCCCAGACGAAGATCTTGCCGGCATCGATCTCAGGACGCGTGCGCATGTGGTCGATGATCGCCGAATACATCCGCTCCGCGGTCGGGCCGACCTTGATCGGGGCCTGGCCGGTCCCGGGCATATCGACGGCGAAGGCGGCGAAGCCGTCCCCGCGCACAATCGGCAGCAGGTTGTCGGCGGCCTGCTCCTTCAGGAAGTCGAGGCCGCCCCACATGATCATCAGCGGCGCGGGACGCCGGCCATCGGGCAGGCGGAGGTAACCGACGATCTCCTTGCCCTCGAATGGGATGCGGACCACCTCGAGCCTCGGCAGGTCGAAGCCGGCATAGTCCAGATAGGCGGCGACCGCCCTGTCATAGGCGGCGCGCTTGCCCGGTGAGTTGGGCGTCGGGAAGCGTGCCATGCTGTAGTACTGGAAAGCCTTGTAGTACGCTTCGCGCGCCGCAGGGCCTTGCGCCTGATGCGCCGTTGCGCGGTAGCGGTCGCCGATCGCGCTCCAGGCCACGGCCCATTCATCGCGGTCGAGGGAGTTGATGTGCGACAGCGCCTCGCGGGCATCCTCCACGTTCAATCCCATGGCGGGATAGCCGCCGCGCTCGACGCGGGCCAGCGTTTCCTCTTTCAGTTCGTTCAGGGTGCGGGGTGGGGCGATCATGGTTTGCGCATGCAGCGGCAGCGCCGAGACGACAAGTGAAGCGAGGCCGAGGGCGAAGCGAATGGAAAGCAGGGCGGGCATGGCGGTGTCCTCTTCGTCAGTCGATGATTGCGACGGCCCGCGTCCAGCCTGCGGAGGCACGTTCGACCTTGACCGGGAAGCAGCACACGACGAAGCCCGTTGCCGGCAGGCTTTCGAGGTTATGCAGCTTCTCCAGATGGCAGTAGCCGATCTCGCGCCCGGCCTTGTGGCCTTCCCAGAACAGAGCGTAATTGCCGGTTTCGGCGATGCGCTGCCGAGTAAAGCCGAACGGCGCGTCCCAGCTCCAGCCGTCGATGCCGGTGACGCGGACGCCGCGCTCCAGCAGATAGAGCGTCGCCTCGCGCCCCATGCCGCAGCCGCGCATGACGTAGTCATCGTGGCCGTAGCGCGCGCCGGCGGCGGTGTTCACCATAACAATGTCGAGCGGCTGCAGCGTATGGCCGATGCGAGCGAGTTCGTCCTGGACGTCGAGCGCGGTGCAGACGTAACCGTCGGGCTTGGCGCGGAAGTCGAGCTTCACGCCGGGACGGAAGCACCAGTCGAGCGGAATCTGGTCGATGGTCGCCGCCGGCTTGCCCCGGTCCATCGTGGAAGCGTAATGCCAAGGCGCGTCGAGATGAGTGCCGTTGTGGGTCGACATCTGCACCTTCTCGAAGGCCCAGGCTTCCCTTCGGGCAGCTTGTCGGGCGCGAGACCCATCATGGTCTCGACCTCATGGAGCGCGTCCTTGTGGCCAAAGTACTGGATCTGCGGTTCGAGCCCCGGCGGGTCGGATTTGATGCTCGCCTGCAGCGGCACGGAAATATCGATGAAGCGGCGCGCCATGGCTCGAGCCTCCCATTGTCGGCCAGCATCGCCCGGCTATTTTTCAGCGAAGCCGGGTTATACGTTTATTAGTTGTACGACCGACCAATAAGAAATGGTCGGAGCGGAGTCAAGGTGCGGTTCGGTGGTCGGGTGGATGCGGAGCGCTATAGCTTTCAGCCGCGGCGTGGCCGGCCGCTCGTTTTGCGGGGAGCGGCCGATGCGGCGGCTCGCGGCGGCTTCGCGCGCTTTGTGTTGCCTTCCAGGACCGCAATCAGTCCGCCGGCGGCATAGACAAGTAAAGCGCGGTAGACCGCGGGAAGGTCGGTGCCGCTGATGCGGCCGGACGAAATGTAGTCGGCGCGGCGGCTCTGCGCGAACGCGCTGATCATCGACTGCAGTGCGAACAAGAAGGCACGCAGAGCTTGGTCGGGATCTGCCTTCGGAAACAGCTTGCGCAGGACCTTGTAGAATTCCAGCGCTGTGGGATCGAAGAAGTGGTGCATCATCTCCGTCCAGCGGTTGGTCTGGGCGGTCTGCGCCACCAGGAGGCCGTAGTTCTGCCATCCCTCGTCGCCGCTGACCAAGGCTTCGTAGAATGGCTCCATCATCGCCCGCAGCAGATCCTCCACGGTGATCACTGGCTGTGCCTTGACGGCAGCGAGGCGGCGACGCCGTTCGACGTCCAGCGTTTCGAACCGCCGGGCAATCACCTGCTCGAACATCTGCTCCTTCGAACGGAAGTAGTAGTTCACGAGGCCGAGCCGACACTGCGCACGCTCGGCGATGTCTCTGATCGATACTGCGTCGTAGCTCGACTGGGCGAACAACGCCTCTGCAGCATTGAGCAGGCGCTCACGCGTGCTCTGATCGGCCTGTGCCGACGGCGGGGCGGCCTTGTGGCTTGCAGATCGTGGCTTCATCGTCCTGTCCGGTGCACTCTCGTGCGCTGCGTGATCGTCTTCATGTGGGCGTGGCCCAAAACCAAAGTGTTACCAGTGGCCGCCAGGGTGCCACCTCGTCAAGCGCCGGAAGCTCCTCCTCAACCGATTTCCGTTTCGCCGACCAGTGACCTGCTCCTGCATTCAGTGCCCGCGCGACCGCCAGGCCAGCAAATGGCGCTCAGCGGCCGCCATCGCGAGCGCCGTCAGATAGCCAATCGCGCCGAGCAGGATCACGCCGGCAAACAGATCGGCGGAGCGGAACGAGCGTGCGGCGAGCAACACCCAATGGCCGAGCCCGTCGAGCCCGGCGAGCATCTCGCAGACCACCGCCAGGATCAGCGCCACCGTCAGGCTCAGCCGCATGCCGGAAAGAATGTCGGGGCTGGCGGACGGCAATGCGATCTTGAGGATCACCGCGAAACGCGACATCTGCAGTGCCCGTGCCACCTCATAGAGCCGCGGCTCGACCGCCGCGAAGCCGTGGATGGTGGCCAGCAGCATCGGCCATAGCGAGCCGAAGGCAATCACTGCCAGCGCCATCGGCTCGGTCAGGCCGAACAGCGCGATCGCCACCGGGATCACCCCCGAGACAGGCAGCGGCCGCAGCAGTTCCAGCGAGGGTGCCACGTAGACGCGCATCCAGTTGGACGAGCCGATCAGCGCGCCCAGCAGGATGCCGACAATGGAGGCGAGCAGCCAGCCCAGCGCCATATGGGTGAGGGTACCGGTGAGCTTGGCGACGAGATCGCCCACGGTGAGGCCTTTCACCAGCGCGGCCCAGGCCCGGTCGGGGCCCGGCAAGAATACCGGCGACACCAGTCGCGCATTGGCGATAGCCTGCCAGCCCAAGACTAGTGCGGCGGCGACGGCGAAGCTGGCGAGGCGCCAGGCCCAAGTGGTGACCCTCGGGCTTATCATGGCGTCGCCTCCGCCAACGAGGCGCGCCCGAACAGACGATGCTGGGCTTGGATCAGCAGCAGGTTCAGCAGATAGCCGACGATGCCGACCCAGGCCAGCATGGCCAGCATCAGGTCCGGCCGTAGTGCCTGCTGCGCGGTCATGATCGCCGCGCCGAGGCCAAGCGGATTGGCGGTGATCTCGACCGTGACGGCGACGATCAGCGCGATGCCGGCGGACAGCCGGAACGCCACGAAGATGCGCGGCAGCGCGGCCGGCAGAATAATCTTGAAGACTTGCGCAGCCGGCGACAGCCGCAGCACCCGGGCCACCTCCAGCAGCCGCGGCTCGACACTGCGCACCGCGGCACGGCCGAGGATCAGTGGCGCCCAAACGCAGGCGAAGGTAACGATGGCGATCTCCATGCGGTAGCCGAAGCCGAGTGCGATCAGTGCAATCGGCAGCAGCGCGATCGACGGGATTGGCCGCAGCGTCTCGATGGTCACGTCGAGGGCGAGATCGAGCTGGCGGACCAGCCCGAGAGCAATGCCGAGCGCGAGCCCGATGCTGGTGCCAATGAACAGGCCGATAAATGCCGTGGCCAGCGTGTCGCGGGTTGCGTGAGCCAGCGAGCCGTCGCGCACGCTCTCGATCAGCGCCAGCGCCACCGCGCTGGGCGGTGCCAGCGCGTCGCTTTGCAGTTTCGTCGCGCGAGCGAGCAGCTCGAGCAGGATGATGATCGCCACCGGCAACAGCATCGGTTTCAGGCGCTCGGGCATGGTCAGCACTCGGCGACTTTAATGAAATCGAACAGCTCGCGGCGCAGCCGCAGGAATTCGGGATGCTCTCGCGTCGTCAGCTGGTCGCGTGGCTTTGGCAAGTCGATGCGCAGATCGATGCCGATCCGACCGGGATGCGGCAACAGGCCGATCACCCGGTCACCGAGATAGACCGCTTCCTCGATGTCGTGGGTCACGAAGAACGCGGTCGCGCCGGTCGCAGCAACGATCGAGAGGGCCTCGTCCTGCAGGGCTTGCCGGGTCATGGCGTCGAGCGCGCCGAATGGCTCGTCCATCAAGAGGACCTTGGATCCTGGGCCAGGCAGCGGGCGATCTGGAGCCGCTGCTGCATGCCGCCGGACATTTCGGATGGATATTTCTTGTCCTGGCCGGCGAGACCGACCTTGGCGAGCAGGGCCGAAATGCGAGCATCACGTTGTTCTCGCCGTGCTCCTATCGCCTCCAGTGCCAGCGCGACATTGCCGTGGGCGGTGCGCCAAGGCAGCAGGGCGCGGCCATAATCCTGGAATATGATGGCGATGTCCTGGCGTGGCCGCGTCATCATCTCGCCGCGGCAGGCAACGCGCCCGGCCGTCGGCTGGTAGAGCCCGGCCAGCACCCGCAGCAGAGTGGTCTTGCCACAGCCGGAGGGGCCCAGCACAGAGACGAATTCGCCGCGACCGATGGTCAAGTCGATCCCCTCGAGGATCGCGTGCGCACCGAGGCGCAGCCCGACGCCGGACAGCACCAGCTCCGGCGATGTGATGGCCGGGCCGGCTTCCTTGCGCCGCTCGCTCACCGTGACGGCCGGACGCATTGGTCGATCCCGCCGAAGATGGAGTGTCCCGCGTCGTCGGTCATGTCGATCTGGACGCGGTCGCCGAAACGCATGAAGGCGGTCTTGGGCTCGCCCTGTTCGATCAACTCGATGGCGCGCCGCTCCGCGATGCAGGCCGAGCCGACCTCCTTGTACGCCTCGTTGGAGACAGTGCCCGAGCCGATTACGGTTCCAGCGGAAAGGGTACGGCTGTATGCGGCTTGCTCGATCAGCTGGTGGAAGTTGAACGTCATCTCGCGGCCGCTGGGGGCGCCGAACGGCTTGCCGTTCCAGGCAACACGGATGGGCCGCTCCAGCCGTCCGTCCTTCCAGGCGGCGCCGAGCTCATCGGGGGTCACCGCGGTGAGCGAGAAGGCAGAGCTAGGCTTTGCCTGCAGCCAGCCAAAGCCGGTGTCCATCTCGATCGGCGCGAGGCGGCGCAGGCTGACGTCGTTAATCAGCACGACAAGACGGATGTAGCGCCCCGCGTCGGACGCCTTGGTGCCCATCGGCACGTCGGACACGATAATGCCGATCTCGGCCTCGAAGTCGATGCCGTCCTCCTCACGCGGCAGCACGACATCCTGGCGCGCACCGAGGAAGCTGTCCGAGCCGCCTTGGTACATCAGTGGTTTGGGATAGTTGGCCTCCTTCTCCAGGTCGCGCTTGAACGCGGTTGCCATCAGCCGCAGGTGATTGCGGAACACCGAGCCGTCGAGCCACTGATACGCGCGCGGCAGTGGAGCCAGAGCCTTCGCCGGATCGAACGGCTGGCCACCGCCGCCCGCGAGCGTGCCGGCGAGATCGCGCAGCTGCGGCGCGGCGCCGTCCCAGTTTTCCAGCGCGGCCTGCAAAGTCGGTGCGACGGCGGTGGCCGGTGTCATGCGGGCGAGGTCTGTGGAGACGACGACGAGCTGGCCGTCGCGGCTGCCGTTGTCGATGGTCGCGAGCTTCATGGGATCCTCGATCCTGCTGGGGTCAACGGAAAATGGCGGAAGGACTCAAAACGGGTTGCGGGACATGTCGTCGAGCACATTGGCGACCAGAGTCGTCACGTCGCCGTCACGGCGCAGGCCGAGACGATCGGCGGTGGCTGTGACAAGACGAGGCAGTGCACCCAGAGCGCGCTCCAGGTCCGCGACCGGATCCCAGGTCACCTTGGCGAGGCGATCGGCGCCGAACTTCGCCGCCAGCCTCTGCGCGAGCTCGCCCATGGTCAGATGCAGCGCCGGCAGTTGCCAAACGCGATGCCGCGGCAGGGCTTCGGGGACGCTGCGGCGGAGCGCAGCAGATTCTCGATGGTCCACCGCCGCGATACCGCCCAGAGCGTCGCCTGGGGCGACACCGGCGAATGGAATGGTTCTCCCGCGGCCATGGCATGGATCAGGTTGCCGCCGAAGGCGGGTGAGAATGTACGGTCAGGCAGCCGCGGCCGCGGCAGTGTGCCGGGAATCCGTACACTGCGCGCGTCGAGAAAACCGCGCCGGGCGAGATCCGCCAGATAATGTTCAACCATCAGCTTGTGGGCGCCATAGGTGAGGTTGGGGCGCGCAGGCGTGTCGTCGGTGACCGGATCGGGCAGCGACTGGCCATAGACTCCGATGGTGCTGGCGAACAGGAAACGCGGGGCAAGGCGGCGTCGCCGCAGGTCCTCGCACAGGTCGATGCTGGCGGTCAGATTGACGGCGCGGCCGAGGTCGAAATTCGGCTCCGTCTGGGCGATCAGCGCGCCGGCGAGATGGAATACACAATCGACCCCGTCGGCGAGCGCCGCCGCGCGCGCGTCGACGTCGCAGATGTCGCCGCGCACCGGGCGCACCCGGCCATCTTGCGGCATATCGGAGACGCTGCGGCCGAGCACGATGAGGGAGGAAATCGGCGCATGGCCCTCGCCGATGCTGCCGTCGGCCAGCAGCCGTGCCACCAGGGCCTTGCCTAGAAATCCGGTCGCGCCGGTCACCAAAATCTTCATGTCCGTCTTCCGCGCTCAGGTCACACACGCGGACGCCGCGGAGCGCGGCGTCCGTCGTACACCGTCGGTCAGCGCACCATCACCTTGGCCGGCTCGATTGGGTTCTGCATCAAGCCGAAACGCTTCATCACGTCCGCCCAGAAGGTGATCTGCTGCGGCGTCAGGTCTGGAGCGGTGCGCGGCAGCGCCAGCCTCTTGGCGATCTCCGGCGGCACCTTGAAGTACTTGATGATGTCTTCGCGCGCCTTGTCGGGATTGGCGGCGATGAAGTCCGCAGCCTCGGCGAGGCTCTTGCGGAACGCGGCGATCGCCTTGGGGTTCTTCTCCGCCCAGGCCCGCGTGGTGGCGTAGACCATGGTCTGCTGTCCGGCGGCGACCTCGGCAAAGAAGTAAGCGGTCAGCTTGGCCACCCCGGTGTCGATCATGCGCGGCAGAAACGGATCGATGCCAATGACGCCGTCGACCTGGCCGGATTTCAGCAGATCGCTCATGGTCGACAGCGGCGCCTCGATATAGCGCACGCTCTTGGGATTGACGCCGTTCTTGTCGAACCAGATCTGCAGGGCGACGTGCAGGACCGCGTTGAGCCCGGGCACCGCCACGGTCTTGCCGACGAAGTCCTTGGCGCCGGCGGTCGCCGAATCCGCCTTCACTGCGAGCGCGACGCCCTTGTAGTCGGCGGAGATAGTGGAGACGCCGGCGATCGTCACAAGGTCGAGGCCGTTGTCGATCGCCTGGGAGAACACTGTGGGCGTGGGAACGCCGATCTGGACCGAGTCCGACAGGACAGCCGCGGGGATGTTCGGGTTGAGCCCGATGATCTTGATCTCGGTGTCGAGACCGTTCTTCGCGAAGATGCCTTCTTCCTGGGCGACATAGATCGCCGCCACCTCGGCATTGGCGGTGGTGGTGATGCCGACCTTATCGGCTGCCGCCGCTGGCGTCGCCAGCAGCAGCAGCGCGCCGATCGCGCCGAGCCATCCGGCCTGCGTCCTTCTTATCTGTTCAGTCATCTGTTCTCCTCCCTGCGTTTTCCCGGTTGGCGGGCTTCTGCGAGCCCTTCGTTGGACAATGGTACTAGCGGTTCGTTCCGATTGCGGCCTGGGCGAGCGCGCGGCGCACCAGCGTCGCCGCGTCGCCGTCATGGTGGAAGCCGAGCGCTTCGGCGCGCGGCGTCGCCAGCGGCGGGTAACGCCCGAACTGCGCCTCGATCGCCGGTACCGGCTCGTAGCCGACGAGGCGACTGGCCGGTTGGCCGGTGGCATCGCCGATGGCCGCGACGAGATCGACCATCGACAGCCGCAGCGCAGGCAGCGTGAGAACCCGGGCCGTGAGGGCTTCGGGCGCAAGCCGTGCCGCGTGCAAAAGGTTCTCCACCACGCAGGTCGCTGACATGAACCACGCCATGGCGTCGGGCCCGACCGGGCACGTGAAGCGCTCGCCGACGGCAACGGCGTGGAACACGTTGCTCATGTAGGCGGAGATGTGTCCGCCGGCCTGGCGCGGCCGCGCCACGATCCGGGCAGGCGTACCAGGCGTGCGTCGATCTCGCCGCGGCGCGCGAGGTCGGACAGATAGATTTCGAGCAACAGCTTCTGGGTGCCGTAGCTGAGCGCCGGCGACGGTGGGGTGTCGTCGTCGACGGTCGGCGGCAGCGGCGAGCCGAACACCGCGATGCTGCTGCTCATGACGAGCCGTGGACGGTTCGCACGGTTGCGCAGCCCCTCGGCAAGAGCCATGGCGGCATCGAGATTGACCCGCTTGCCGAGCTGGTAGTCGGCCTCAGCGGCGCCGCCGGGGACGGCGGCGAGGTGGAACACGATGTCGGGCTCGCAGGCGAGGGCGGCGGCGCAGACCGCGGGATCGGCGAGATCGCCCTCGATGCGATCGGCGGCTGCGAGCGCAGTGTCGCCGAGCCTGGCGTCACAGACGACAAGGCGCTGGAGAGGCAAAGCCGATGCCAAGGCCGCCAAGCTCGATGATGCGAGCGGCGAGGGCGCGGCCGATGAAGCCGCCGGCACCGGTGATTAGGATCTGCATAGTGTTATCCCTTCGTTCATGGCGGCGCTCACTCGGCGGTCCAGCCGCCGTCGACCATCAGCGCCGAGCCCGTCATCAGCGCGGCGGCGTCGGAGGCAAGGAACACGACCGCACCCATCAGGTCCTCGACCGTGCCCAGCCGGCCAAGCTTGATCTTGGACAGGACCGAGGCGCGAAACGCTGCATCCCGGAAGAACGGCGCCGTCATCGGCGTCTCAATGAAGGTCGGGCACAGCGTGTTGGCGCGGATGCCGTGCGGCGCGAGATCGATGGCCATGGCGCGGGTGAGGCCCTCGAGTCCGGCCTTGGAGGCGCAGTAAACGCTGCGGTTCGCGCCGCCGACCATGGCCATCTGCGAGGACATCTGGATGATCGATCCGGCCACACCTTCGGCGATCATGCGCCGTGCCGCGGCCTGGCCGACGAAGAAGGTGGCGCGCAGATTAAGCTGCATGACCGCGTCGTAATCAGCGACGCTGACGTCTACGAAGCTGCAGGGCCGGTTGGTGCCGGCATTGTTGATCAGGATGTGGTCGGCCGGTCGCGCCTCCAGGGCGCGGCACACCGCGTCCGGATCGGTCACGTCGAGCGTGAGCGTCACGGCGCGGCCGCCCGCCGCGTTGATCGCGTCGGCAGCCTCGCCAATCTCGTCCGTGGTGCGGGCGCAGAGCGTGACCTCCGCGCCCGCAGAGGCGAGCGCGGCGGCGGCCGCAAGGCCAATGCCGCGCCCCGCGCCGGTCACCAGCGCGCGGCGGCGGTCGAGCCGGAACGAAGGGTGCGCGGCAGCTCCATCACGTCGCGGCCCGCTATTCCGCGGCCGTCGCGTAAGGCACGTTGCGGCCGCCGTAGCGGCGCACGCGGACATTGGCTTGTTCGGCATGTCCGGCAAAGCCTTCGAGCATGCACAGCCGCGAGCAGTATTCGCCGATCATGGCCGCGGCCGTATCGCTGGTGACGCGCTGATAAGTGCAGGTCTTGAGGAACTTGCCCACCCACAGTCCACCAGTGTAGCGCGCTGCCTTGCGGGTCGGCAGTGTGTGGTTGGTGCCGATCACCTTGTCGCCATAGGCGACATTGGTGCGGGGACCAAGGAACAGCGCGCCGTAATTGCGCATGTTGTTAAGGAAATAGTTCGGATCGCGGGTCATGACCTGCACATGCTCGGAAGCGATGCGGTCGGCTTCGGCGACCATCTCCTCGTCGCTGTCGCAAACGATGATCTGCCCAAAGGCGTTCCAGGACTTCCGAGCGATCTCCGCGGTAGGCAGGATGGTGAGCAGGCGCTCGATCTCGGCGATGGTCTCGCGCGCGAGCTTCTCCGAGGTGGTCAGCAGCACCGCCGGAGGATCCGGGCCGTGCTCAGCCTGGCCGAGCAGGTCGGTCGCGCATATCTCCGCGTCGACGCTGTCGTCGGCGATCACGAGCGTCTCGGTGGGGCCGGCGAAGAGATCGATGCCGACGCGACCGAACAACTGACGCTTGGCTTCGGCCACGTACGCATTGCCGGGACCGACCAGCATGTCCACCGGCTTGATCCGCGCGGTGCCGAGCGCCATGGCGCCGACCGCCTGGATGCCGCCGAGGCAGTAGATCTCGTCGGCGCCGGCGAGGTGCTGGGCGGCGACGATCGCTGGCGCTGGCCGGCCCTTGAAGGGCGGCGCGCAGGTGATGATGCGGGGCACGCCGGCGACTTTGGCGGTGATCACCGACATATGCGCGGAAGCAAGCAGTGGGTACTTGCCGCCCGGGACGTAGCAGCCGACCGACTCCACTGGCACATTCCTGTGCCCGAGAATGATACCTGGCAGCGTCTCGACCTCGAGGTCGCGCAGACATTCCTTCTGTTTTTCGGCGAAATGGCGCACCTGCGCCTGGGCGAAGCGAATGTCGTCGAGATTACGGCGCGACAGCGTCGACAGACAGGCCTCGATCTCCCGCGCAGAGAGGCGGAAATCGTCGCGTTCCCAGCCGTCGAAGCGGGCCGAGAGCTCCTCACCGCCGCGTCGCCGCGGTGCTCAATGTCGGTCAGGTAGTCCTCGACCATGGCGCGCACCTTGGCATCGGTCGCCTGCATGGCGCCGGCATCGGTGCCGGTCTTGAGCATCCTGGCCATCTGGGCCCTCCTGACACATGTTCTTATGGCGTGCGGGCTGTCGTCGCGCGACTGCCCGTCTGAATAAGCCATGGTTGGACGTACGTCCAGCGCGGATTGCATACGTATGCATGGCTGGGCTGCCGGCGCAAGCCCGTTTCTGCGTCAGGGCCGCCAGACAGTGCGGCTGTCAACGGTGATGCAGCCTGGAGGGCGGCGGGCGGAGCCGCGCACCACCAGTTCGCCGGACACCCGCAAGTGCCGGGGTCTCGCCGAGGGGAGTCGAGGAGTGAGGTGATGATGTCGACCACGCCCTCGACCATCGGATTGATTGGCTGGGCGTAGCTGGTGAGCGAAAAGCTTGGCCAGCGCGCGGCGCCGACGTCGTCGAAGCCGATCACGGAGATGTCCTCGGGGACCCGAAGCCCGAGCTCATGGCGGATAACTTCAAGCACGGCGATGGCGGTGTGGTCGTTGGCGCAGAAGATGGCGTCCGGGCGCGAGCCCTTGCCGCCGAGCAGGTCGCGCGTTGCCTGCATGGTGGTGGCGAAATCGTAGTTGCCAATCGCACGCTGGGGTGCGGCAAAACCATGCTCGGCGAGCCAGCCGGTGAAGGCCTTTTCGCGGTCGCGGCTCGTCGAGGAGTTCTCCAGTCCAGCCATGAACGCGAAGCGACGGTGGCCGCCCGCGGCCAGGAACGCCGCGATGGTGCGTCCGCCGCTGGCGTTGTCGCCGGTAACGCTGGAAACTCCCCGGCGCTGCCGGTCCGGTTGAGCAGCACCACCGGCACGCCGGCGGCCTTACAGTCCACAGCGAGGCGCGAGGAAAGCGTTGTGGAGGCGAGCACCAGCGCGTCGACGTGATACTGCAGCACGTCGGCGATGCCGGGATCGGCATGACTCGACGGATCGACGGTGAACAGCAACACGTGGAAGCCCAGTGCATGGAGCCGACGCGACAGCATCTCCAGCGCCTGCGGATAGAACTGGTTCTCCAGATAGCCCATGGCGACGCCGACGATATTGGACCGGCGCGTGATCAGCGAACGAGCGATGCGGTTGGGGCGGTAACCAAGCTTCTCCGCCGCGGCGACGATCAGCGCACGCGTCTCCGGGGCGACACGGCCGCCGGGGTGAAGGCGCGCGACACGGCCGATTGTGAGACGCCGGCAACGTGCGCCACGTCGTGCGCAGTAACGGGACGGCGGGGTGAGGGCGGTCGGCTCAACGGGGCATCCTTCGTAGCGTGGCGTTGCGCAACGCGACACGTCTGGCCGGCGGGCGGGAGGCAGGCTGGTGACGCAAAGACTGCCTCAACTTCTCGTCGGTCCACAACGGCCAATCGCGCCGGCGGGCGATCACACTGTGCATCTCCGCGACCATACTCTCCGCCGCCGGGGTCGGTGGCAGATTGCGCAGCGAGCCGATCGCCCAAGCGATCCACAGCCCGATGATCGGCGCGTAGCGCAGGCGGTGATGGCGATGCGAAGCCACGAACGAGCTGGGCAGCACGGCGTAGCCGAGACCACGCTGCACCAGTTCGCCAATCGGCGCGTTATCGATCTCGATCGCGATGGTCGGCGCGAGGCCTTTCGATTCCATCGCATGCTCCAGCAGGATGCGGGTGCTGTTCGGCCGGGTCGCGAGAATCAGCGGCCGCCGCGCGGCGTCCGCGATGGTGACCGGCCGCTCCGATGCAAGCTCGCAACCGGGAGGGCCCACCAGCACCATCGGTTCGTCGAGCAGGGCCGCAGCGCGAGCTGCGGTTCGATCAGCGGCGTTGACAAAATCCCGAGGTCGAGCTCGCGGTCGATCAGCCCGTCGCGGATGCCGATCGAGGTCGCCTCGCGCAGATGCAGCTGGATCTGCGGATGACGCTTGCGAAAATGGGCAATCAGCTCACCGGTCACGAGACCGGCCATTGAGGGTGGTGTGCCCAGCGACAGGCGGCCCGCGGTGAGAGCACCGCCAGCGGCGATATCGGCCGGCACCCGGTCGATATCGCGCAGGATCGCTTCGGCGCGTTTGCGAAAGGCGTCGCCGGCCGGTGTCAGTGCCACGCCGCGGGCATGGCGCGCCAGTAGCGCGGTGTCCAGCCCGGCTTCCAGCTCGCGCATCTCGCGGCTGAGCACCGGCTGCGGCACACCGGTTCGCTCGGCCGCGCGGGTCAGGCTACGCAGCTCGGCGATCGCAAGAAAATGGCGCCAGTGCCGCAGGTTCATCGTCCCTCCCGGGTCACATCGAGCAATAGCAATTTCGTTATGGGCTTTATAGGAATTATGACGATATCGCCATGTCTGCCGCCATGGAAGTCTGCCGCAACAGCGGAACAAACCAGGGGCCACCATGCAGCGCTATCTCGCCGGCATCGACATCGGCGGCACATTCACCGACGTCGTGCTGATCGACCGCGGGGAATCGTCACGACGGCCAAATCACCTTCCACCCCGCCGAATTTCGCCGACGGCGTAGTCGACGCGCTGGCGCTCGGCGCCAGCCGGCTTGGCCTGACACTGGAACAACTCTGCGCCCGGTTCGACATGGTGACCCATGGCACCACTGTCGGAACAAACGCGCTGATCCAGAAGCGAGGAGCCAAGGTCGGCATCATCACCACGAAGGGGTTCGAGGACACCATCCACATCATGCGCGGCAGCCGCGGGTACAGTGGCCGCGACCTGCGCAAGGTGTCACATTTCTCGGAGGGGCCGAAGCCGCAACCGCTGGTGCCCAAGCGCCAGATCCGCGGCGTATCCGAGCGCGTCGACAGCTTCGGCCAGGTGGTGGCTCCGCTGAACGAGACGGAGCTCTCGGCTGCGATCGACGACCTGCTTGCGCAGGGCGTCGAAGCGATCGCCATCTGCTTCTTGTGGTCGTTCAAGCATCCCGCCCATGAACGGCGCGCCGTCGAGATGGCCAAGGCGCGTGCGCCTGGGCTGTTCGTCACCGGTTCGGTCGACCTCGTGCCGAAATGGGGCGAATATGAGCGAACGACCGCAGTGGCTCTGAACGCCTATATCGGGCCGCTGACCTCGCGCTATCTGCGCACCATCGACGCCAAGCTGAAGGAGCTGGGCTATGTCGCGCCGCTGCAGATCATGCAATGCGGCGGCGGCGCGATCTCGGTGGAGCGGGCCATCGAGGCGCCGCTGCTGACGCTCGATTCCGGTCCCGTGGCCGGCGTGACCGGCTCGTCCTTCCTCGCTGAGCTGATGCAGCATCGCAACACCATCACCACCGACATGGGAGGCACCTCCTTGACGTCGGCGTGATCCATGACGGGATCGCCCAAGCCTCCTACAAGAGCTCGGTCAATCAATATGAATATTTCCTGCCCAAGGTGGACATCCAGGCGATCGGCGCGGGCGGCGGCAGCCTCGCCTGGATCGACGAGACGACCGGCACGCTGCATGTCGGGCCGGACAGTGCCGGCTCGCGGCCCGGACCGGTGTGCTACCGCCGCGGCGGCACGGTGCCGACGGTCACTGACGCAGCGCTGGCGCTTGGCTATCTCGACCCTGCCTCGTTTGCTGGCGGCAAGCTGCCGCTCGACCGCGATGCGGCGGTTGCGGCGATCACCGAACTCGGCGCCCGGATCGGCCTGTCAGCTGACGAATGCGCCGCGGGAATCTGCCGGATCGTCGAGTTCAACATGGCCGACATCGTCCGTCGTACCACGGTGGAGAAGGGTTACGACCCGCGCGATTTTGCGCTGTTCGCCTTTGGCGGCGCTGGCCCAGCCCATGCGGGCATGTTCGCCCGCGAGGTCGGCGTCGCCAAGGTGATCATCCCGCAGCGGCGCACCGCCTCGGTGTGGTGCGCCTTCGGTGCTGCCTCGGCCGACGTGCTGCACGTCTACGAGCGCGCCAATCTGATGTCCTCGCCATTCGACCTCGCCGCGATCAATCGCGAGCTCGCCGCATTGGCGGAGCTGGGTGCGGCGCAAGTGGTGCGCGAGACCGGAGCCACGAAGAAGTTCGCTTTCTCCATCGACCTGCGCCACCGCGGCCAGATCAACGAGGTGGAGGTGTCGCTGGAGGGCGACCGGCTCGATGCTATTGAGCTCGACGCGCTGATCGCGCGGTTCTTCGAACGCTACGAGGCGATGTTCGGCAAGGATTCATCGCTGCGCCATGCCAGGCTCGAGGCCGTGACGTTCCGTTGCCGTGCCTCGGCGATCACCGCCAAGCCGGTGCTGCAGCCGTCCGACCAGCTTGTCGCCGAACTACCGGCGAATGCGGCGCGCGGCGGCCGCAGCGTCTACTGGACTGAACGCAGGCAGCGGCTGGCGACGCCGGTTTATGACGGAGACGTGCTGGTGCCCGGAAATCGCGTGGCTGGTCCAGCCATCATTGAGACGCTCGACACGGCGGTCGTGGTACATCACGGCCAGGCGCTGCTGGTGGACGCACTCGGCAACTTCGAACTCGAACTGAACGCGGCCTGAGGGGAGGACGCCACATGCTCAAGAAACTGTCCGAATTAACCGGCGTGGTATTCGATGGCGTCAAGCGACCCTACGTGCCGCCGCGGCAGCTCGCGATTAAGGGCGGCCTGAAGCTGCATCGCGCGTGGGATACCGAGATCGATCCGGTGACGTATGAGGTCATCCGTCACAATCTGTGGAACACCAACGAAGAACACGGCTCGACGATCCAGCGGATTTCCGGCTCGCCGGTGGCGGTCTATGCTATCGACCTCAACCCATCGATCCTCACAGAGGATGCCGAGTTCGTTTATTTCGGCCCGTTCATGCAGTACATGTCCGGCGTTACCGATACCCAGGTGAAATGGACGCTGGAATATCGCTCCGAGAACCCCGGCATCCATGACGGCGACATGTTTATCGCCAACGACCCCTGGGTCGGGGCGGCGCACCAGTCGGACGTGATGCTGCTCTGTCCGGTGTTCTACGGCGACGAGCTGTTCTGCTGGGTGACTAACTGCCTGCATCAATACGATGTCGGCGGTAGCACGCCGGGCAGCTTCTGCGTGTCTGCCCGGGACGCCTATGATGAGGGCATCCTGCTGCCGCCGACCAAGATCGTGGAGAAGGGCGCGCTGCGCGCCGACATTGAGGCGGTGTATGTGCGGGCCTCGCGCCGGCCAGACATGGTGGCTCTTGACCTGCGAGCCCAGATCGCCGGCAACGTCGCCGCGCGAGGGCGCATCCTCAAGTTGATCGACCGCTACGGCGCGGGGGTGGTCAAGGGCGTGATGAAGCGGATCATCGACAACAGCGAGAAATCGTTCCTCGCCAAGATGGCGACGCTGCCGGACGGCGTCTGGGAGGAGCGCACTTATGTGGAATGCGCTTATGTCGGCGACCGCTCCGTCTATCCAGTGGCGACACGGCTGCGAAAGCGGGGAGTGAGCTGATCTTCGAGAACGACGGTACCGCCCCGCAGATGGGAGCCATGAACGCCACGTATTCCGGCTGGCGCGGCTCGGTGATGGTGGTGCTGAACCAGGTGCTCTGCTGGGACCAGTATTTCGCCATTGGCGGCGCGCTGCGCCACGTCAACTTCGACCCGACGCCCGGCACCTTTACCTGCGCCGATTTTCCGGCGTCCGTTTCGACCGCGCCGATCCAAGCCATGGAGATCGCGCTGTACCCCGTCTACAACGTGCTTGCCAAAATGGTCTATCCCAATCCGAAGCTGCGACCGGACATCCTGTGCATGAGCGGCTCCAGCCAGATGCCGATCACGCAGTATCGCGGCATCGACCAGCACGGCGAATCCTACGGCTATGGCATGATCGACGTGCTCGCCGGCGGTATCGGCGCGTTCGCAGTGGGAGATGGTATCTCCACCGGCGGACAGTCGCGCACGCCGATCTCGCGCATTCCCAATGTCGAGTTTACCGAGTATCAGTTCCCGCTGCTTTATCTCTACCGCAAGGAGATCCGGGATTCCGGCGGCGCCGGCGAGTACCGCGGCGGTTTGAGCGGCATTTCCTGCTGGGTCGCCCATCATGTCGAGGAGATCACTCACGAGCCATTGGCCTCGGGCGTCGCGGTTCCGAGCTCGCTCGGCATGATGGGCGGCCATCCATCGACCACCAATCGCTTCGAATTTGTTCGTAACAGCAACGTCGAGGAGCTGTTCGCACACGGCACATTGCCTCGCGATGTCACCGATCTTGCTGGCGAGCGGGTGACGCTCGGTATGCGCGAGCGCGCGTTCATGCAAACCAAACGTGACGCGATGGGAGTAATGTGGTGCGGCGGCGGTGGCTTTGGCGATCCACTCAAGCGCAGTTGCGCTTACATCGCCGAAGATCTTGCCAATGGCAATATTTCAGTGGCGGTGGCGGAGAGCGTTCACGGCGCGGTGGTTGATCACAAGACGCTCATGGTCGATCCTCGCGCCACTGCACGGCGGCGCGAGGAAATTCGTGCGGCACGGCTCGATCGTCTCGGTCGTCGACCGGCGGCGCGACGCGAGGGCTCACTTCTGTTCGAAGCTAGCCCGGCGTTGGCCGTGAGGCGCGACGCGGGGGAACCTTCTTCGCCTGCCGCTCGTGCGACTCCGAGCTCGGCCCTGTGGAGCGGAATTACAAGGTCGGGTGCCTAGTCGAGAGCCAGCCGATCACGGCAGCCAATCCCAACATCCTCGATCCGTCGATTCACGTCGACAACGCGGTGGCTTTCCGCAGTTTCTATTGCCCCGGCTGTGGATCGCTGATGGATTCGGAGGTGGTGGTGGATGATCGGCCGCCGACCCACGACATTCAGCTGCAGGTCTGAACCGATAGGAGGAGCCTGTCTATGTCTTCGCTGTTTTCGCTGGCCGGCCGCCGCGCTCTTGTCACCGGCGCGACTCGCGGTATGGGCCGCGCCATCGCCGAGCAGATGGCGCTTGCCGGCGCGGACGTCGTGCTATCGAGCAACGAGCTGGACCTGCCGGTGGCCGTGGCCGCGGAGATCGCCGCAATGGCCGGGACGCGAACTCTTGGCCTGACCTGCGATATCGAGGACACGGCGGCGATCGATCGGCTCGTCGCCGGAGCGACTGACGGCTTCGGCGGCATTGACATCCTGGTCTGTAATGCAGGTGCCAACCTGCATGAAGGCGCGCTCACCGACATATCCGACGAGGCGTTTCACCGCATGGTGCGCATCAATGTGGCGAGCACGCTGCGACTATGCCGGCACCTGCTTCCGGGCATGGCGACGCGACGCGACGGCGTGGTGCTGGTGACATCGAGTATCTCTGGTCTGCGCGGCAACAAGAGGATTGGCGGCTATGGTATCTCGAAGGCGGCCAATGCACAGCTCGTAAGGAACTTGGCGGTGGAATGGGGGCCGAGCAACATACGTGTCAACGCGATCTCACCTGGCCTGATCACGACAGATTTCGCAAAGCCGATCCTGGAGGACGCCGAGTATCTGCCGATCCGTCTCGCCAAGACGCCGCTGCGGCGGGCAGGGCGGCCGGAGGAAGTCGCCGGGATTGCAGTTTGCCTTGCGTCGCCAGCCGGCGCCTTCGTTACTGGGCAGAACATCGTCATCGACGGTGGAACTTTGATAAGTGATTAGCGGATCTGGCTGATAAGGACGTTCGATTTGAGCAGGGCCGAGCGCGCTTCCCAGAACCGTCGAGGCGCCGAAAGAAGGTCCGCGAGACCGCTGCGTCACCTCCGGCTACCGAAACGACTGTGGCCAAGCCACCGATCGATGAGAGAACAGGCGTCGCTATCCGTCGCGCCGGCTGGAGCCGGGTCGGGCTTACCCTGAACGACCCGGCATCCGCCGCCAATATTTCGGTTCCGATGCTAAGCCGGTTCGTTCCCCACAGGTATTTTCCCGAGTTCAGCCTCTATCGACTCCAAGCTTTCATAGATTTCCCGGAGGACGTCTTTGAGGCGAGATCTTTCGCTTTCCGAGAAATCGCACACAGCTAGTTGTTCAAAATGAACTGCGATCGGCACTAGGGTCTCAGCGAGCGATCGGCCCTTTGATGTCAAGTTGATGGCAACGGTTCGTGCGTTGTCCTCAAGGCGGCTTCGAGTAACCAAGCCCTTCCGGCTCATCCCGCCGATCAGGCGAGACAACGTCGAAATTTCTGTGGTCGTGACAGTGGCAAGATCACTTAGCCGCTGATCGCCGCTCTCCCAAAGCGCAGCCATCACGCGATACATTGGGAGTGTCACACCAAGGGGCGCGATCTGGCGTGAAAAATTTCGCCCATGCGTTCACCCACCCGATTCAGCAAATACGGAAGGGAATTCGAGAATCTGTACAAGGTCGCGGGCTCGGACGAGACGCAACAACGCGCTCAAACGGGCGTTGCTATCGACGAAGTCGGCGTGAGCGTAGCCTCACGCAGAATGTCGAGAAGTATCAGCATCACGATACCACGTCGCTCAGCGCAAACATCCGCTCTGCATTCTCGTGTGCGATCAGTGCTCGCTCACGCAGCGTCAACGCGGCGCCGTTGAGGAAGCGAACCGCTTCGGCATCATCTTCGTAGGGAAAATCGGCGGCGAACAGGATGCGTTCCGGCCCGAGGACGTCGAGGCTGAGCCGCAGCGCAGGCATGGAGGTCACGCCTGCGGTGGTAATAACGAAATTATCGAGGAAGTACTCGCTCGGCAGCCGCGGCAGCTTCGATACGGCGCCGATTTTGACCTGCAGAAGATAGCGATTGTCGATCTCGCTGCAGCCAGAACGGAATGCCTTCACCCATGTGTCCGAGGATGATTTTTAGTTTCGGATAGCGCGCGAAGGTGCCGGACATGATCAGGCGCATTGCATGAAGTCCCGTCTCCACCGCAAAGCCCCAGCCCGCGAAATAGAGGCCATAGTCGAGAAACGGTGTGACCAGGCTCGGCGCTGGCTCCCGCGGATGCAGGTACATTGGCAGGCCCGTTTCCTCCATCGCTTCGAAGATCGGGCTGTAGCGTGGCGCGTCGAGATATTCGCCGAATGTATGCGAGTTGACGACCAGGCCGCATAGGCCGAGCGACTTGATCCTAGCGATCTCTCGGGCTGCGGCGGCAGGATCTTGCGGCGCAATGGCGCCAAGCCCGGCGAGGCGAGCTGGCGCCGCGCGCATTGCGGACGCGAGGGCGTCATTGGCGTCGGCGGCGAGCCGCGTTGCGAGTTTTGCCTCGAACACCTGCACGCCGGGCGAGGTCAGCGACAGCACCTGCATGTCGATGCCGACTTCATCCATGTGGGCGATGCGCCCCTTGCCGATATCGAGCAGGCGAGAATGCAGCAGCGCATTGCCCGGCGTCTCGGCGAGGATGCTCTCACCCATTTTGGCGAAGCCCGGCTCGACATCGGGCCGCACCAATACGTTCTTCCACTCCTTGGCAATTTCGGCAGTGACGAATGCTTCCTCGATGGCGATGCGCTTCACGTTGCTCTCCTTTGGCGAGGCGTAGCCTCATTCTTCGGTCCCGAAATAGAGGTGGCGCAGCCGTTCGTCGGTGCGCACTACGGCCGCGGGCCCCGACAGGGTGACGCGTCCCTTGTTGATGATGTGGGCGGTATCGGCGAGCTCGAGGGCGCGCTCGATATCCTGCTCGACCAGCAACATGGTCAGTCCCTCGCGCTTGAGCTCGGCAAGTGCCGCGTAGAGACGGTCCATCGTCACCGGTGCGAGACCGAGACTGATCTCGTCAAAGATGACGAGGCGCGGACGGGCCATTAAGGCGCGTCCGATCGCCAGTGCCTGCTGCTGGCCGCCCGACATCGAGGTGCCGGGCGCGTTGCGCCGCTCGGCCAGCACCGGGAATAGCGAATAGATGCGATCCAGCCGTGCCTTGCGCTCGATGACGCTGACGCCTCGGGCGGCCACCAGCAAGTTTTCCTCTACAGACAGTGAGCCGAAGATGCGCCGTCCCTCCATGCAATGGGCGATGCCACGGGCGGCCACCGCATAGGATGGCAGCGCGGTAATGTCCTCGCCGTCGAACAGGATGCGGCCGGCGGTAACGGGCAGGGCGCGGCTGATGACATGGGCGAGGGTGGTCTTGCCGGCGCCGTTGGTGCCGAGAATTCCGACGACCTGGCCGGGCAGCACGGTAAGGCTGAGATCGTGGATCACCCGCGCCTGACTGTACCCGGCGGAGACGCAATCGAGCGCGAGCAGCGGCGCTTGTGTAGCGGAGGGCGCGGAAGCAGCCGGCAGGCTGGTGGCGACTTGCACTGCCTTTGCCGCAGCGCCGTGGCTGGTGCCGAGATAGACGGCGCTGACCTCGTCGCTGGCCAGCACCTGGGCGGTGGGGCCCTCGGTCAGTTTCTTGCCGAAATTGATGACCACAAGATCTTCGCAGCATTCCTTCACGATGCGGATCACATGTTCGATGATGATGATCGATCGGGTGCCGTCCCGCAGCGACTTGATCAAGGCGATCAGTTCGCCGACCTCGCTGTCGATCAGGCCGGCGCCGACCTCGTCCAGCAACAGCAGCTTCGGCTTGAGCGCGAGCGCGCGGGCTACTTCCAGCCGCTTGCGCCGCAACAGGGGAAGGTCGCGAGCCTTTACTTCGGCCACCTCGGTGAGCCCGCAGTGCTCCAGAATGTCTGTGCGCTCTGCGGCGGCCGTCGCGGCAGACACGAAGGGCGCCAGGGAGTATTGTCCGACTGCGAGATTGTCGGCGACGCTCATGTCGAGGAACGGTCGCGGGATCTGGTAGGTGCGTCCGATGCCGCGCCGTGCCCGCTCGGAGGCCGGCAGGGCGGTAATGTCCTCGCCTTCGAAGCGAATGGTCCCAGCGCTCGGTGCGATGGCGCCGCCAAGCAGGCCGATCAGGGTCGACTTGCCGGCGCCGTTGGGACCGATCACGCCAAGCACAGAGCCCTTGTCGAGACGGATATCGATGCCGTCGTTGGCGACCAGACCACCGTAGCGCTTGTGAAGGCCGCACGCATCGAGGAGCTGTTCTGACCGCGGAACGAAAGTCATCGACCAGCTTCCTTTGCCGTGGGGAGCCGAGATCGCCAGCGCGCCGCCGCCTCGGCAAGGCCGCACAAGCCGAGCGGCGCGAAGCGGATCAGCAGGATGAGAATGATGCCGGTGATGGCGACGTGAAGCTCGGGATAATCGGCGAGTAACTCGCCGAGCGCAACGAAGAAGATGCCGCCGATCACGGCGCCGAAGCGCATGCCGATGCCGCCGATGATAACGATGGCCAGGGGTCGACCGACCATTGTAGGCCGAAGCTGCCGTACGGCTCAATGGCGCCGAGCTTGGCGGCCTGCAGGCCGCCGGCCGCGGCAACCAGGGCACTGGCGGTGACGAAGGCGGCGAGCTTCACCCGGAAGGCGCGGACGCCGACCTGGCTCGCTGCGTCCTCGTCGTCGCGGACTGCGCGCAGCAGCACTGACACGCGCGAGCCGGTGGCGAGCGTCATCACAACGGAGGTAACGGCGAGCAAAAGCGCGGCGAAGCGGAACAGCGCCACAATGTCGGGCAGGTCAGTGCTCACGAACAGGCCGGTAGCGCCGCCGAACCACGGCACATTGATGACGAACAGCCGCAGCGCCTCGGCGAGCGCCAGCGTGCCGACAGTGAAATAGAGTCCACGCAGCCGGAAGAGGCCGCGCGACATCACCAGCGCCAGCGTCATGCCGGCAAGGGCCGAGACAGCGAGCGCGAGTGGCAAGCCAATGCCGAATTGGTTGAGCAGGCTTACGGTGATATAGGCTCCGACGCCGAAGAAGGACGAGGTGCCGAGCGAAACGAGTCCACCATAGCCGGCCAGTAGATTCCACGCTTCCGCCAGCACGATGTAGATCAGCAGCTTGAAGCCGATCTCTACGAAATAGGTTGGCAGCACTGCCGGCGCAGCGAGCAGCGAGACGAGATCCGACAGAGGCGAACACAATCCAGGCGACCGGACGCTTGCCGGTGCCGGCGGATTCGGCCGCGCTCGGGACGGGAAGAACCGTCATACGCGACCTCCAAGAAACCCTTGCGGACGCAACGAGAGCATTGCCAGAAACAGCACCAGTCCGACGAGGTCGCGATAGCCGTCACCGAGGGTGAGCCCACCGAGGCTCTGCAATACTCCGAGTACAATGCCGCCGACGAGCGTGCCGAGCACGTTGCCCAGCCCACCGAGCACGATCACGGCGAAATCGGTCAGCAGATAGGCGGCGCCGCTGGTCGGTGTGAAGGACAGCGCGACGCCGATCAGGGTACCGCCGATCCCCGCACAGCCCGTGCCCAGGCAGAAGGTGAGGGCATGGACGCGATGCACATTGACGCCGACGATCGCGGCGGCCTCCGGTTGGTCGGTGCTGGCGCGCAGGTCAATGCCGAAACGGCTGTGCGAGATCAGAAGATGCACGGTCATAATCAGGGTGACTGAGATGGCGAAGCCGATGACATAGATCTGCGGCACGCTAACCGGGCCTAGCTCAAGCGGAACGGTGGCGTAGCCGCGCTCGATGGCGCGCGTGTCGGCACTGAACAGGAGCACAAACAGGTTTTGCATAATAATCGAGAGGCCGAACATGGTCATCATCGCCGCCTCCGGTCCTTTGCCGGCTAGCGGCACCAGCAGGAAGCGGTGGATCGGATAGCCGACCAGCGCCAGGGCGAGGCCGATCAGTGCAAGACCGGCGAGGGGATCGATGCCGGTCCGTTGCAACAGGAACAGGCCCGCGTAGGCGCCCGCCACCAGGAATTCGCCGTGGGCAAGATTCACCAGCCGCATGACGCCAAGGATGATGGACAGGCCTAACGCGGTGAGCGCCAGCATACCGCCGAGCAGTACACCCGAGATCAGCGCGTTGAAGATGACATCGAAGCCAGGCATGGCGCGCCTTTTCGAACGGGAACGATGGCCTGATTGCTGCGGCGATCAGGCTCTGGCACAGGATCAGGGCAACGGAAACAGGATCTTGCCGTTGGCGCGTTCTGCCGGCCAGACGATCGGGGTCTTGCCGGATTGCCATTGCAACATCACCAGCGGGAGCTTGGCCGTGTGGTTCTCGTCGAACTTGATCGGGCCGACCACATAGGTCTTGTCGGTTTTCGCTACCGCGGCGTTGATCTTCTCCGCATCGAGCGTGCCGGCGGCAGCGATGGCGTCGAGCAGAACCTGCGCGGCCGCGTAGCTGTCGGCGATGTGTTGGCTCGAGGTCAGTTTGGTCTCGCCTTCGAAGGCGGTCGCCAGTTCCTTGGCACCCGGATAGGGAAAGCTCGGGTCCCAGTAGCCGCCGACCACGATGCCGTCGGCGAGCTTGCCGAGGGCTTCGGCGAACTGCACCGGCTCGGCACCCTTCTCGATCACCAGCAGCTTTGGGGAATAGCCCGCCGACGCGATCTGCTTGCGGATCGAGACCGCCTGCGGGGTAATGGCGTCTACCAGCACGATGTCGGCGCCCTTCGCTTTGGCCTCGGCAACGATCGAGGTGAACTGAGTGTTGTCGATCGGGAAGGACGCGTTCTGCACCACCTCGTAGCCGGCCTCCTTGGCCATTGCGGGCCAAAGCACGCCGCCGACTACTTGCCCGTCGGGACCGTTGTCATGGAAGATCGCGATCTTCTTGTTGGTGTCGAGCTTGAGGTCGCGCAACGCCTTGAACGGCATCGCGGCCAGTTCGGGCTCGTGGAAAAACAAGTCCCAAACATAGGACCATTTGCGTACGGATTTGAAAGCCTCGAGTGGATTGCAGGCGGTAACCAGCGGGATTTTCTTACGCTCGGCGACCAGGGCGCCCGCATTGACGAGGGCCGGTGTGCAGGAGCCGAGAAGCGCTACGGCCTTGTCGCGCGACAACAGACTTTCAGTGTTTGCGGCTGTGGCATTTGGATCGGTCTTATCGTCTCGTAGCACGAGTCGTACTGGCAGCTTCTTGCCATCGACGGCTATACCGCCCGCCTTGTTGATGTCATCGACGGCGCGGTTGTAACCCCATTTCTGAAAGCTGCCGAAACCGGCCAACGGTCCGCTCAGCGGAATCGAGGCGCCAATGACGATTTCGTCGGCGGCCAAAGCTGGCGAGGTAACTGGCAGCGCGGCCGAGAAGAGGAGCGCGGTCGCAGACAACAAGCGTCGCATCTGTGGTGACCTGAAACGAGTCTCGATCATGAATGTGTCCTCCGTGTTGCTTTTCTAGCGGCTATCTTTCGGCCTTGTTGTCTTGCGCGTTCCCTCCGGCCGCCAGCGACGTTGTCGCCTGCAGTCGAACACGTTCAGAAGCTGTCGTCGCCCGTGTAGCGTCGGTAAAGCACCGGCAGCAGCTCGGCGAGATAACCCATCTCCTCCGTGGCGTGCTGGTGCAACCGGCGGGCGAAATCGTCATTGAGCTGACGCGCTCGCGCCTCGACGGCGACCTCCTCGGGGAGCGACGCGCGCGTCTTCTTGTAAGCGAGAATGCCAAGCCAGAACCGGGATCGCATCTCGCAGCCGTAGTCGGTTTCGCGGACGAAATGCGTCATTCGTCCGACGTGGACCGGTGCGTTCTGCTCGCCGATCCGGGCGCAGATCGCCACCGCGCCGGAACGGTCGTAACGGTCTGCATCGAAGATCTCGTGCGGATGATGGAAGTCGACGGTCAGGTCGTAGCAAGGGCCCGTGGGGCCGGCCAGATACTCGCTGACGACATGCGAGGCGCCAATGTAATTGCCGTTGATCCGGTTGATCCAGGCGCTGGCGACGTGGTCGCGCGGATGCCACAGCTTGTACTGCTGGATGCCGCCGAGCCAGCCGAACCACCAATGGACCATTTTGGCGCGACAGCCCGGCATGCGCGTTAGTGCGGCGACCAGCTTCTTCCCATCAGACAGATCCTTATAGCCGGACTCGAACGGCTGGTAGCCGGGGTCAAGCAGCAAATTGCAATCCTCGAATTCCATAGCACGTCCTCCCGATATATGCGCGTTGCGAAGTGTGGCTGTCGTATCCGCGGGCCGCACCATGGGCCCTACGGCACGGCTTCGTCGGTCAGGCGGCGAGTGAGGAACGCGCTGGCAGGTCGAGGATGCGTCGGGAACTTTCCGGCGTCGCGACCGTGCCGTTAGCCTCGCGGACGAGACGCGCGGCGCGCGCAACGAACTCGGCATTGTTCTTCGCGAGCCGGCCCTTTGCGTAGAACACGTTGTCTTCCATGCCGACCCGAATGTGACCCCTAGGGCCAGGGTAGCGTACAGGATAGGCAGATGGCCGGCGCCGATGCCAAACGCCGACCAGGCAGCGTCCGCCGGGAGCAGGCTTTTGAGGAAGACAAGGTTCTCAACAGAAGCAGCAATTCCTCCGGCGGCCCCGAGCACGAACTGGAAATAGCCGGGGCCGCGCAGGATACCCTTCTTCATGTAATAGGTCGCGTTGTAGAACATGCCGGGATCGAACACTTCGATCTCAGGCTTGACGCCGTTCTCGTTCATGACGTTGGCAAGCTTCTCGAGAAAAGCCGGATGATTGATGAACAGCGTGGAATGCATCCAGTTCATCGAACCGGCGTCATAAGAGGCAAGCTCGGGCTTCAGTTCGATCAAGTGCGCCATACGGGTCTCGTCGGTGGCGGTAAGATCGCCCGACGTCGTCAGATTGAGCACGATGTCGCAGCGCTCACGAATTCTGCCCACCGTCTCGATGAAGCGATCCTTGTCCATGGTACCCTTGCCGGCGTCGTCGCGCATGTGCAAATGGGCGATGCCGGCGCCGGCCTGCCAGCATTCGTAGACATCGTCTGCGATCTCGCGGGGGTGAGCGGAATCGCCGGATTGTGCTCCTTGGTCGGGAATGCGCCGGTGGTGGCGACGGTGATGATGGTATCTGCCATGGACCTGCTTCCTCCGTTGCGCCGGCTGCGACAGCTATCCGCCGCCAGACCGGCTCTATCGTCATGTATAGGCGCGCGAGACCTTGAGCTGCTTCACCAGCCGCGCGAGAAACGCCCTGCGAATAACGGGCGTCGCCGCCTTGTCGTAGCTGTAGAATCCCTCGCCGGATTTGACGCCGAGCTTGCCGTCACCAACCTTGCTCCGCAGTAGCCGGCTTGCTTCCTTCGAGGCGTCCATGACTGCCAAAAGGTTGTCACCGACCGTCAGCCAGATATCGAGGCCGCCGAAATCTGCGACCTCGAGCTGTCCGGTGGTGGCGTAGCGAAACGCTGGGCCGAATTTCAGCGCGGTATCGACATCGGCGGCGTCGGCGACGCCTTGCTCGATCAGCGAGAATACCTCGCGAGCCACCGCCTGTTGGATGCGGTTGGCAACGAGGCCGGGCACGTCCTTCAGCACTTTAGCGGTGCGTTTGCCGATCGCCTGATGGAGTCTGGCAACCGCGTCATAGACATCGGCTGGTGTGTTGCCGAACGCCGAAATCTCCACCAGCGGCATCACCAGCGGCGGGTTGTACCAGTGCGTCACCAAGGTCCGGCTGCGACGCGCCTCGGATAGGCCCGCGATCATCGGCGCGAGCGGCAAACTCGACGTGTTGGTGGCGAAGATGGTCACGTCTGGACAGAGCCGGTCAAGCTCAGTGAATAGTTTTGCTTTAGTTCCATGCGCTCGGGGATCGCTTCGACGACGAAGTCCCGGTCGGACACCACTGAAGCTAGATCAGCGAAGACTGAGATCCGAGACAGCGCCGGCGCTACCGCATCGCGGGCAATGAAATCCTCGTCCACCAGCAGCGTGTAAGCGGCCTCAATGGACGGCCCGATCTCGGCGCGCTGTACCGCTGAAGGCTCGAAGATATGGACGGACAGGCCGTGCAGGGCGAACGCGGCAGCGATGCCGTGGCCCATGGTGCCGCCGCCGATGACGCCGATCCGCTGCAACATGCAAGCCTCCATCGTTCAAAAGGGCTCAGCCCGCCGTATATCCGCCGTCCGCGTCAAGGATGTGCCCGGTGTAGAAATCCGAGGCCTTCGAAACCAGGAACAGCAAGGGACCAGCGAGGTCCTGTGGTTCGCCGAGCCGGCCTTTCGGCACGCGCTCAAGGAAACCCTTGCGTACCTCTTGGGCGCGCTCGGTGTCCTCGAACATCCACGAAGTGAGCGGCGATCGGAAAACCGTCGGCGCGATGGCGTTGACGGTAATGCCGGTGTCGCCCCATTCGCAGCCGAGCGCGCGGGTGATGCCGTCGATCGCTGATTTCGAAGCGCAATAGGCGGAATAGCCGGCCGGATGCCCGAGCTTGCCGCGTGCCGAGGACATCAGCACGATCTTGCCGCCGCGCCCCTGCGTCAGCATCTGCTTGCCCGCAGCCCTGGCCATCAGCCAGGACTGGGTGACGTTGGCATCCATGACGTCGAGAAAGCGTACCGGGGCCATGTCGACAATCTTGGCGACATCGTTCTTGCCCGAGGCGACGACGAGAATGTCGACGCCGCCAAAAGCCTTCACCGTTTGCGCCACGATGTCATCGCACGCGGCCTCGTCGGTCGGGCGTGCCTTGATCTGCTGTACCTCGGCGCCAAGCGCCCATGCGGCGATGGCGGTCTCCTTCAGCGCGTCGGCATTGCCGGCGACCGCGGCGATCTTCGCCCCGGCTCCTGCCAACACCTGTACGGCGAGCGCGCCGAAGGCGCCGGAAGCTCCGGTGACGATCGCGCTCTTGCCGCGGATGTCGAACAGCGACTGCGGATTCTTCAGGAAATCGTTGGAGGCGGTCATAGCTTCACTCCGGGCGGATAGGGAATGACGACCAGCATGGTGCAGACATCGTTGCGACGGTTGACGATCTCCCGTACCTCGCCGGGGGCGACGGTGCAGCTATCGAATCGGGCGAGCACGGTTTCACGTCCGTCCACGATTACCGTCATCTCGCCATCGAGCACGACATAGACTTTTTCGAAGGGAGTAGAGTCCGGCCCGGCGCCACCGCCGGGCAGAAATTGCGACAGGCCTATCCACTGATTGGTCGGCCCCCCGGTTCGAAGCCTTGTAGACGCAGGCCGACTACACCACGGTGATTGGGTGCATCGTACGGCTTGGCATCCGCGAAACGCTTGGTGCGCATCAGAACGCCTCGCCCTTATCGATGCGATAGTTCTGCGACTTGTCGAGCATGGCGACGAGCCGAATGATGCAGCCGTCGCCGCGATCCCAGTTCCAGGGGAAGAAGGCGAACGTCACCCGCTTGCCGGTCACCGCGTCGATATCCCCACCAACGTTTTCAATTCCGAGGATGCCGTTGGTAAAGAGCTTGCGGTGTACCGGCTCCCATTCGGGGTGATCTTCTTTCCAGTCGCGACCGCCGGACCATTTCTTGTATTCCTCGGCGAGGTGCGGATGCAGCGGGCCGTTGCGGTGCGGCCCAATCGCTGTGGCCAAAGGATGATCGTTGGCCTGGGTGTCATGGCCGACAACCTTGACCTTTTTCTCGACGAACCAGTCGCCAGCGGAGGCTACGAAGCCCGGGCACTTGCAGAAATATTCCTCGCTGTCGCGATACTTGTGATTCCAGCCGGTGTTGACGATAACAACGTCGTTCGGCCGCACCGCATGGCCGGCGGCCTTTTCAAGATCGTCATACGTGATCGGCTCCCACATCTTCTTCGGGATCGAGACGACAATGCCCGAGCCGAAGAAATGCGGCAGCGGCACCTCGTCGATGAAGGGGGTGTCCTCGACCACATGCGCGGGCGCGTCGATGTGAGTTGTGTTGTGCATGCTGGTCGTGATGCGCTGCGACAGCACGCCCGACTTTGCCATGTAATGGATGCGTTCGATTTTGACGTCTTCAAAATACGGCCAGTTGGGGGACTGGAATCCGAAGCGGTGCGAGAGATTGTAGAATTCCAGCCCCATAGTGTTGTCGGTGTTGCTCTGAAATTCGATGCCGCGCACCGTGATGGACATACGTCCCTCCCTCTGATTGCTTTTGTTAGTTCGCCGTCAGGCTCCAGCTCGGAGTTTGACGGTGATCCGCTATGTGATACAGATGTATCATATTGTGGTAAATGTCAATCAGCTTCGTTTCATCCACAGCACTCTCGCCATGGGTCGCACTTGTGTCGGCAGGGAAGGGAGGAGTGGCAATGGAAAGATCACGCCGGGCTACCAACGCATATTTTGGGGGCCGAATGCTTTGAAAGTCCGCGAATTTGGGCCGCGAGTCTCAGGGATGTCGCGTGCGCTCGGCAGCCGCTTCGTCGGCTCCTCAGCGGCGCAAAGTGCGGGCGTGAACTTTCGCACCACGTTGTGGTACAGGGGCGCTGTCAGGCGATCGATGCGGATGATGGCCGAACAGCAAGCCCTTGGTGCCGTCCAACGGTTGTGCAGCAAGACCCTCCGACGATGTGATCGATTCAACTGGAAGGACAAACGACGATGTCGAAAGCCGCATCGCGGGCACGGGCGCCCCGATCAACAAAGGCCGGATCAGAAGAGCAAAGCGTCAACGGGATCCAGGTGATTGCGCGCGCCGGTAGCATCCTGCGCACGCTCGAGAGCCATCCTAATGGCCTTAGCCTCGGCCAGATCGCCAAATCCGTGGACCTTGCCCGATCTACGGTCCAGCGCATCGTCGCGGCCCTGATGGCCGAGGATTTCGTCACGTCGACAGGGCCCGGCGAGGTCAGGATCGGGATAGGATTTTTGCGAATAGCCGCGTCCGTCGGCGCCACTTCCACCGACATCATCCGCCCACATCTGCTGACGCTCGGCGAAGACGTGGGAGAAACCGTTGACCTCTCGGTACTGTCGGGCGGTTCGGTCGTTTTTGTTGACCAGGTGCCTGGCCGGCAACGGCTTACGGCGCTCTCAGCGGTGGGCGAGCGCTTTCCGCTGCATTGTACTGCAAACGGCAAGGCTGTGCTGGCATGCTTCTCGCCGGACGAAGGCGAGGAGCTCATCGAGAAAAGCATTGCCGAACACCCCGGCTATCCGCTCGCCAATAGAAAGCGCCTGATGGACGAACTCAACGAAATTCGTCGTGCTCATCTCGCGTACGATCTGGAGGAACATGGCGCTGGCATCAGCGCCATCGGCACCGCCGTGCTCGATCATTTCGGACGTCCCGTCGCGGTGTCGATCCCGGTGCCCACACAGCGTTTTCTCGAAAATCGCGACGCTCTCGCCGAACGGCTGCTCGGCTTCCGACGCGGGGTTGAGGGCGTCCTGTCGCGCTGAAGCCAGCGGGGCCGGGCAGCCCTTGCGCATCTGACCATGATGCAGTACATGTGTCCCGTATCGTAGTACGAAATTGCCCACAAGAGGCAATTCGGACTGCAGCGGGGACGTCATCGATGCTCCCCATGACAAGGGAGGAAGCGCGATGATCGCACGTCGTACAGCCATGCCAGGGGCCATCTCGGGGGCCGCGTTCGGAGGTTTCGGCGTCAGCCGCGCGAGCCGATCACGTTGAAGGTCTCGCACTATCTGTCACCCAACCGCACCTTCCATCGCGAGATGGTGAAATGGGGCGACTACCTCTCCGTGCAATCGCAGGGGCAGCTTGCGCTCAAACTCTTTCCGGTTCCCATCTTGCCGAAGGTTGAAACGATCCCGCGTGACTGCGGCTGGCGAAGACAACTTCGAGGCACCCGAGGAAGTTGGCACTATGGATCATGTAGTGCTGTTCGAAGAGGTTCGCACCGACATCGCATTCAACAGCGCAAGGCGAATTCTGAAGCTTTAAAGAAATATCAACCGTCCGCAGCCGGCGAGAAGACCGGAAGGACTTAACACAATCGGAGGAAAGCATGACGATTGCTGTATCCCGCAGAACGTTCGCGCTCACCGGCACCTGCGCGCTAATCATGTCGCGCTCAGCGTCGGCCCAGACCGCGGAGCTGAAGGTTTCTCACTTCCTGCCGCCGAACCACACTTTCCAAAAAGTGATGGTGATGTGGGGCGAGGACCTCGATAAACAATCCGCAGGCCGTCTGAAGCTCCGGATCTATCCCGCAGGCCAGTTGGGCGGCGGACCAAATCGCCAGTTCGACGCGGCGCGAAACGGCGTGGTCGACATCGCGATCAGCCTGCACGGCGCGACGCCAGGTCGATACGCCACCACCGAGCTTGCCAGCTTGCCATTCGTCACACCATCGGCCGGCGCGAAGAGCGCGGTAACGTCGCGCCGACTGACCGAATTGGCCCCGACATACCTTGCCAAGGAACATGAAGGCCTCCGAATTCTGTGGCTGGCGGCCACCCCGCCCCTGATGTTCCATTCGAAGACGCCGCTTCGGAAGGTCGACGACTTCAAGGGCCTCAAGATCCGATACGCCGGAACGCAGTTCAAGAATCTCATCGACGCGCTTGGCGCCGTTCCATTGCCGGTCCCGCCGCAGGAAACGCAGGATGCTCTTTCAAAGGGCATCGTGGACGCTGCGACCTTCCCTTATGAGGGCGCCGCAAGCTTCGATATTGGCACCGCCGCGAAATACACACTCGAACCCGGCGTGAGCTCCGCGACATTCGGCGTCGTGATGAACCCGGAAAGATACGAATCTCTCCCCGCCGATCTTAAGGCGTTGATCGACAAAACAACCGGCCCTGCCGCAGCGGAAACGTTCGGCAAGATGCTCGACGATGCGGAAACAACGGGGAAGAGCAACCTCGTCGCCAAGGGCGTCAACGTGTCGGTGCTGGCCAAGGAAGAGCTTGACCGCATGAAGAAATTATTCTCTCCCCAAAATGACGCTGCTGTCGCGTTGGTCGATAAAAAGGGACAGCCAGGTCGTGCCTTCTTTGCGGCTTACAGCAAATGATCGCGCAAGCTCGCATGGGAGGCGCAGTCTATGGCTGAACACGGCGGGTCTGCCGCGCGCGGCTTCCTATTCAAACTTCAGGCTATGGAGTTGCGCCTCGCCGCACTAGCCCTGATCCTCATGATGCTAGTGACGGTGCTCGACGTCTGTCTGCGCTATCTCTTCAACAGCCCGGTGCGCGGCTCGTATGATTTCACCGAGTGCATGCTGGTCATCTTCGTTTTCCACGGCATGCCCGCGACCTTTCTCACCAGGAGCAATCTTGTGATCGATGCACTTGACGGGGTTATGGGTCCGCGCCTGACCAGCATCCTAATCCGCGCATCCGATGCGCTCACCATTGTCACGCTGCTGATCATGGGCTGGGCAATGGCGCGTATCGCTATGCAGGCGTTTACTTATGGCGATCGAAAACTTGAGCTGGGGCTGCCAATCTACGTTCTCTGGATTGCGGCGATGACCGGACTTGCCGGAACACTGCTGTGCGCCGTTGGTGCCCTCTTGCAACGCCCCGCCCTCTCTCATGCAGATCTGCCAGAATGAGCCCGGCCATCATCGGCGCGTTAGGCGTCGCCTCACTGTTCCTTCTCCTGCTGTTGCGCGTCCCGGTCTGGATCGCGCTGATGCTGGTCGGATTCTTCGGCAACGTGCTGCTATCGGGATGGCAAAGCGCTTTTACGCTCGCAGGCACGACGCCGTTCGACACCGCGTCGGCCTACACGTTATCAGTGATTCCACTGTTCGTCTTGATGGGCGAGGTCGCATCGAGCACGCGACTGTCGGGGGATCTGTTTAACGCGGCTCAGAGACTGCTTTCGGGAATTCGAGGCGGGCTCGCGGTTGCAACGTTGGTCGCATCAGCCTGCTTTGGCGCGATCTCTGGGTCGTCAGTCGCCAATGCTGCGACCATGACACGCATGGCGCTGCCCGAGTTACGAAAAGCCGGCTATGATGACGGTCTCGCAACCGGCTGTATCGCCGCCGGCGGCAGCACGGATATCTTGATTCCGCCATCGATCGTTCTGGTGATCTATGCGGCGATCGCCGAACAATCAGTTCCGAAACTGTTCGCGGCGGGCCTTATTCCCGGGCTGGTGCTGACGGCGCTCTATATAATCGTGGCCCTCGCCGTCGTATTCGCGAAGCCGCATCTCGCGCCGGCCGGACCAAGCTATTCGTTCCGCGAACGCGTCGCCGCTCTGAAAGAGCCGTGGCAGTTTCTGGCGCTATTCATCGTGACCATCGGCGGGATCTATTCCGGTGTCTTCAGCCCAACCGAAGCGGCTGCGGTCGGCGCCTTTGGCTCAATCGCGCTTGGCCTTCTTGGTCGTCGGCTGTCTCTGCGCGCGCTCTGGGCCTCGATCGAGGTCTCCGTGGTGACGAGCTGTCTGCTGTTCGTCATCATCATCGGCGCGAACCTCTTCGCCTTCTTCATGGTGCAGACCCAGCTCCCGACACTGCTCGCGGATATGGCCAAGGCGCTGAACATGCCGGGCTACGCCGTTATGCTGATGATAATTGTCGCGTACATCCTGCTCGGCTGTTTCCTCGAAGGTATAGGGATGATCCTGATCACCGTCCCGGTGTTCCTGCCGCTTGTCCAGCAATTCGGTTATGATGCGATCTGGTTTGCGATCGTCGTTGTGATCATGGTCGAAGTCGGTCTCATTCATCCGCCTGTCGGAATGAATTTGTTCGTGATCCAGGCCCAGGCGCCGCAGATCAAGCTGACGGATATCTACCGCGGTATCATTCCGTTCCTCATCGCGCCCTTCGTGCTTGTCGTGTTGTTGTTCTTGTTCCCGGAGCTCGCTTTGTGGTTACCGAGGGTGCTCTATGGCTGAGGCTCCGCTCGAAATCGTCGTCATCACGCAGGACGTTCCGGGGCTGTCGGGCGGCATCGCAGCGGCCTGTCCTGACGTAGTGATTCATGCGGCTGCGAGTGCCGCCGACGTACTGGAGAGGGCCCCTTCGGCGCGCGCGTTGATTGGCCTGGCGCAGACCATAACACCCGCTTTAGTCGCGGCCGCGCCGCGTCTGGAGTGGATCCAGGCGCTGACAACGGGTGTCGACCCATTGCGGACGCTCAGCCTTTCGGACCGGATCATCGTCACCTCGGCACGCGGCGTCCATGGGCCGCAAATGTCAGAAATGGCGTTCGTGCACATGCTGGCGCTGGCGCGCAATGTGCCACGCATGATTGATAACCAGCGCCACCAAAGTTGGGAACGCTGGCCGCAGCGCTTGCTGCTCGGCAAGACCGTCGTTCTCGTCGGTGTCGGCGCGATTAGCGAGGAACTTGCGGTGCGCTGCAAGGTTTTCGGCATGCGCGTGATCGGCGTCAGCGACGCCAACGCTGCCGGAGAAGGGTTCGACGAGATCCGTCCGCGGAGCGAACTCGTGTCACTGGCAGCCAAAGCGGACTTTCTAATCGTACTGGCGGCCTATACGCCGCAAACCCGTCACTTGATCAGCGCTGCGGTTCTGGATGCGCTGCAGCCGCACGCCTTTCTGATCAATCTGTCGCGCGGACCGGTCGTGGATGAGGCTGCCTTGGTCGCGCGGCTCGAGGCAAGGCGATTTGCCGGCGCCGGTCTCGACGTGTTCGATGTCGAACCGCTGCCGGCCGACAATCCCTTGTGGTGCCTCCGCAACGTACTGATAACGCCGCATCTCGGCGGCATGAGCGACAGCTACGGCGATCAATTGTTACCACTGGTCGTGCATAACCTGCGAGCCTTCGCTGCCGGAGCAACCGAGCAGATGCGCAACCGTATTTTCCTCACGACGGCGGCAGTCTGAGCATGACGACGCACGAGCGAATTCCCGTCCGCATCAGCGAAAAGGAACTGGCGCGGCGTTGGGCAGCGCTGCGCGCCGCCATGAGGGCGCAAGATGTCGATGTTGTCATCGTCCAGGCGACCAACGACTGGCTCGGCGGCAATGTCAAATGGCTCACCGACGTTCCCGCCAACAACGGCTATCCGCGCACGGTGCTGTTCTATGCCGACGACCTGATGACGGTAGTCGAAATGGGAGTGTTCGGCGGCCGGCGCGCCCTAAACGGCGATGATCCGATCCATCGCGGCGTCGGGACCATCCTCACGACGCCATCCTTCCCGTCCATCGAATATACCGTTCGTTACGACGCCGATCTCGCGCTCTCCGATCTGCGTGCTCGCGGCGTTCGGCGGGTCGGTTTTGCCAACGGCACGGGTTTTCTAGCCGGCTTCAGCGGTATCCTGCGCGAGGGCCTCGGCAATGTCGAGATCGTCGATGTCACCGAGGACCTCGACGCGCTCAAGGCGATCAAAAGTTCC
The DNA here is from genome assembly GCA_044772375.2 of Bradyrhizobium sp. RDT10. Taxonomy (GTDB): domain Bacteria; phylum Pseudomonadota; class Alphaproteobacteria; order Rhizobiales; family Xanthobacteraceae; genus Bradyrhizobium. The sequence goes on along the minus strand of CP187939.1, from coordinate 3,515,351 downwards.
GAAGAGCAGGATCTGATCCGCCGCACCGCCGCTCTGCAGGATGAGGTGTTCAGCCACGTCTGCACGGCGATCCGGCCGGGCCTTCGCGACATCGACGTGACCTCGGCGGCGCAGATGAAAGCCCAGCAACTCGGCAGCGAGCAGGGCATCTTGCTCGGCGCCTCGGCGCGCGTCGGCGTTCGCTCGCCCTTCATGGGCCGGCATTTTCAGGGCCGGACGCTCGCCGCCGGCGATCATCTGTCGCTACTGATCGAGGTCAACGGCCCCGGCGGTTTCTTCTGCGAGATCGCCCGGACGCTGGTGCTGGGCAAGGCCTCCACCGAATTGCTAGACGGCTTCGCCGCAGTGAAGGCGGCACAGGATCATACCCTGTCGCTGCTGAAACCCGGCGTCACCGCCTGGAGATCGCGGCGGCCCACGACGCCTGTATGGTCGGTCGCGGCCTGCCGCCGGAGATCCGGCTGTACGCCCACAGCCAGGGCTACGATATGGTGGAACGGCCATTGATCCGGCGCGACGAGACCATGAGCATCGCCGCCGGAATGAACTTTGCCGTTCATCCCGGTTACGAGACTGACTCGATCTTCGCCGTGATCTGCGACAACTATCTGATTGCCGCGGACGGGTGCGGTCCATGCTTGCACAGGACGGAGAAGAAGGTCTTCGAACTGTAGCGCGGAGGCGCACCGTCCCGCGGGCGTCGAGCTTCTGTCGCTTAGGTCTTTCATTATTGCGCATGTGCGTCGTTTCGTGCGCTTCGGGCCCCTCGTCGAGGATCACTTCGCCGCTCTTCGCTGTTAGCGATACCGCGGCGACCATGTTGACGCCGCGCAGCCGCACACCGTGAACGGTAATGGGGTCGCCGGGTCGTATCGCTGCGGCAACGGCTTCCGACAGGTGAGGCGGGAAGTGCACCAGGCCGCCGCCCGCGAGCACGACACCGTCAAGGTCGCCGTGGGGATCGATGATGAAGCGCTCGACCTCGCCGGACTGAGCGGGCAGCGAGGCGGGGTCGATGTAGTGCATGTTGTCCTCCAGCAAAGTATGGATATTGAGGCCAGGGACGAGATGGTTGTGCTGGCGTCGTGCCGGTCGTGGCAGTGCCAGGCGGCGGGGGTGGCGCGGCCGTCGTCATCTGAGCCGGCGAAGGACCAATGGCCTCGACGGCGATGACCGGGCCGAACGCTGTGTTGAGCATCCAGCCCTGCACGGCGATGCTCTGTCCTGGCACGAGCAGCGTTGCAAACCGACCGGCAACATGCGGCGGCATGCGCAGGATAGTGCCGTCATCGAGGAGTGCGCCGTTCCCCAACATGCTCCTGCTCGTCCAACCAGAGACGGGCGGCTTTGCGCTCATCTTCATCGTATAGCCCGGCATCAACACGCCTGGCAGCCTAGGCTCAAACGCGTGGGCGCTGGACAGCTTGAGTTGACGTCTACTTGTGGTTCCAATCGCGCCCGTAATGACGGAAGAGCACAAAGAAAAAAGTAGTGCAGCAGCCGCAATGCAGATGATGACTAAAATGATGCTGGGCATGGGTTCTCCATTTAACTCATGTAGGGAATTAGGCGACGCGAGCTGGTCAGGATTCAATTATCGGAGCAACTCCTCCATGGGTACCTTGAGCGCGCGCACCAGATCCAGTCGCGCAGCAAACGGTTTCTTCAGACAATCGGGATCTCGCAGCGATGCCTAGCGCTGTTTATCTAACGAACTCTCACGAAGCAGCGTCGAATTTCGGGGCCTATTTGCGGCGCGCGGGCCTACGGAAACGTTGAGTAATAAATGTGGACGCACAGAAACGTTGACTGAAGTCGCGGATAGGATACCTAATCGTCACATCATATGCGGCTACCCCTTCACGACTATGTTTCACAAAAGAACCTTCGGGACCTGCCTCACTTGACATCACGTCGCTCGATAACTGTTAATACGCTTTCAACTCTTTCTTGGGTGGAATGACTTGACCGAGCCAAATTTCTTCCGTCACCCATCAGGTCTAACGGTAGGCGAGATTGCATCGTTGACGGGTGCCGAACTTCAGGATGCCAAAACCTTCGCGCAGCAAATCACGAATGTAGCGCCGATTGATCTGGCAGAGGCAGGGGACTTAACCTTTGTCGATAACAAGAAATTTGCCAAAGTCCTCACATCAACGCGGGCTGGCGCTGTATTGATCAGCAAGCATCTTCAATGTCTCATACCGAGCGGGCTCGTCGTATTGTTCACGCCTGAGCCTTATAAGTGCTTCGTGTTAGCGGCTCGCCAACTTTATCCTGACGCATTGCGTCCCTCTTCGCTTTTCGAAACAGAGGGCGTCGCGTCAAATGCATCCGTCCATCCCTTTGCCCAACTCGCGAGCGGTGTGACGGTTGATCCAGGCGCTCTAATTGGACCACGAGCTACGGTCGGCATCGGAACGCTGATCGGGGCCAACGCCGTGATTGGGCCAGACGTTCAGATCGGACAAAATTGTGCAGTCGGTCCCGGAAGCTCAATCACGAATGCAATGATTGGCGACCGAGTCATTATACATTCGGGTTGCCATATCGGTCAGGACGGGTTCGGTTTCATAATGAGCGCAACTGGACACCTCAAGGTGCCGCAGCTCGGAACTGTCGTAATCGAGCATGATGTCGAGATTGGAGCTGGAACGACAATCGATCGGGGAGGGATCTCGCAATACGGTCATCGGAGAGGGAACCAAGATCGACAACCTTGTTCAGATCGCCCACAACGTTGTTATTGGCCGCCATTGCATCATAGCCGGTCAATCGGGGTTGAGTGGCAGCGTAACTCTGGAAGACTTTGTTGTCCTCGGAGCACGAGTTGGTATCCGCCAGCATGTTACGGTCGGCAAGGGAGCACGGCTCGCAGCGAGATCCTCGGTTATGCGAGATGTTCCAGCCGGGGCTCTCTGGGGTGGCTTTCCCAACGCCAAGCCTCTCCGACAATTTCTGCGGGAGGTCGTTACGCTTGAGCAGCTAGCCTCAGCCGTTCCGCGGTCGAGTTAGATGTGCACTGAGCTGCGTGGAGCGAGGCTCAGCAACGAGACAAGGTGTTTGGTGGCTACGGCGGTGTCGACCTTTCGAGCTTCCACCAGCAGAGAAGCGCGAGCACGCGACTCAACGAACCATTGCTGCGTGTGGATGCGATTATACCCAACTTTGCCGTACAGAGTCGGACGTTAAGTCCAGGGTCGGACGACCTGTGATGCCGGGATCGAAAGGGAAGGGTCCCATCGCGGCTGCCTCGGGCGGGTCGTGATCCTCGTCCCACCCACGCTAGCCGGTCGGGACGACCGACACCTTTCGATACAGGCGCAGAATTCGCGCAAGATCAATCGTCTAGCTTTCGCTACTCATCAAGATTGCAGGTAAGACCGAGATAGTAGTGCGCGTTGGTATCGTTCGGACTGACGCCCTCTCGTGAGGAAAATGCATCGCGCGCGGGCTACCGATGAAATCGAAATAAACAAACGCCTCCTCGTCACGTACAAGATCAACGACTGCGGCCTTCGACGAAAACCGAAGGAAGGCTGACCAGAGTTCGGCAGCTTCATTTCGCACTATCCGACAAAGCGCCAGCATCGCGTCCACGTCCGCCGCCGCGCCGTTGACCTTTCCGGCGACAATCCCGTTCGCCTCCGCAACCGCGCCCAGACGATATTTGGGATGCCCGTCGCTCCCGGCCGCCTTGATTTCTTCGAGTCCACGCTCGCCTTCACCGTCCGCGTCCGGACGCAGGCTCGTAACGCCTGGAACATCGCGCGGCAGGTCTTACGACGCATCTTGCTGCCCGATGCGCGGTTTACCCGATAGATTGTTCCGAAAGGAATCTGAGTTGGTAGGCCGTTGCCCCTTCAGAATCCTCAAGCGCCACATTTCTTCAAAAAAGTTAAAACCTCCCATTTGCAGAGACAGGTACAACTCCCGCAGTCCAGTCCGACGCGATGCCGCGAGGCAACCGAAGTGCGGTTGTTACAAAGAGGAGTCCGTCACCATGCGCCGTCTTCTACTTGTATTAGCGATGCGGATCGTTGGAGCCGCTGCGATCCATATCCTTCCTGCTGCTGCTAATGAGACCGATATGGACAAGAATCGGCTTGGGCTCGTCAACGTCTACGGTCCGGTATACGTCTTCGTTCTTCCACCCCCCAATTGCCTTGGATGGAGGAAGCAGAGCCGATTGGCCGTGTTCGCTCGTGTGGGATCGACGATGCACTTGCTAGAAGATCTGGCGACCCCACCCGAGATCCGTCCAATTCACCCCGACCATTCACAAGTTTCGGACGCTGCGAATCGCGGCAGTAGCGGGTCCTCGGACGTCGGCACGGCCTCGACCTGTACCTGCCTCTCTCTCTCTCTCTCTCTCTCTCTCTCTCTCTCTCTCTCTCGAAGGAGTGCAAGCAGCTTCGACATGGGGATCGGTTTCGCGAAGCCGCACTCAACACACGGCTACCACCGCAACATAACTTAACATCACTTAAATTCAGTAGCCACTTCCGCTGTGTAGTCTACGAACATCTCGGCTGGATAGAGGCCGCCGTGGTGGCATTCCCGATCGCTGGTTGAGCGTTATTCACGCAACCACATGTCCTCGACGTTCACTCTACTCTCCGCATTCCCACTTTTAAGCAGCCTCCATGTCCAAGGAACAACAGCAGTGAACGTTGATAATAGTACGCACTCAGCGTCCGCGAGTGGGGACTTGGTCCACAGGTCAAGACCGGGAAGATTCCTTCTGATGCTCGCACTTTCAATCTCGGCAACTCTAAACATTGTACTTGGAACGCAGTTCGCCACATCGCTGCTCGTAAACGACCAGGTCCCAGAAACCTCAATGATGGTGCCGGGCATACCGGAAATGGTCGCGGCGTCCGCGCAAGGGCTGTCTCGAGAGGATGCGGATATTCTATCGAAGCTTGTAAGCTCCAAAGAGCCGATGCTTCTGCCAGCTCAAGTTGCGTATCACAGGTCCCTAGTGAGCGCGATATCAATCATTGGACAACCTCATCTCAACAGAGAGAAGTTGCGCGCTGCAATCGACGATGCGCGCGCAAGGCAAATGCACGTGGACGACCTAGCCTTAGAAACTGTTCGCGAGGCCCTGGAACGCTTCTCACCTGAAGCACGGCTTAAGATCGCGCGTCAGTTCAGTTTGCGATGACGAGGCGAAACAATGGCCGAATAAGCAAGCGACCAGCCACGAGTTGCAACTAGCGGCCGGTAATGGGAGCGGAACTACATGTCAAGTTTACGCCATCTGTCTCTAGCGTTGGTCTTAGGCGAGGTGACACTGACGAGTGCTGCGTTGGCTGCAGATCCCAATTGGCTATTCCCATCCGTTCCCGGCGCGTGGACGATCACGTTAGGAGCGGAAGGGAAGGGCCTCCCAGCATTCGAAGGCTCCAACCACTACGTCGCTAGTCCGATTCCATTTTCTCTCTGCGTCCAAGCGACAGGACGGCACGTTTCCGCAACCCGCGAGATGGAACGAGTATTGCGCTGATTCACACCGGTGGCCTCTACTTTGGTCCAGTCGGCAAATTCAGGTACGGACGCTATGAAAGCGACTCTCAGGAATTGCGCGGGCTCGGTGACATTGACTGGACGCTCGAGGTCGGCCTCTTTGCGGAATATTGGCCGAGCGATTGGATGCGCGGTCGCGTCGAAGTGCGCCGCGGCTTCCACGGCCATGAGGGTTTCATTGTTGATTTATCGGCTGAATTTGTAGTGCCCGTGATGCAGAGCTGGACGCTTTCGGGCGGTCCGCGGCTAACGCTTGCCGACACCGATGCAACCGCACCCTATTTCGGGGTCAACGCTGCCCAGTCGGCAGCTTCAGGACTTCCTGTATTCGATGCCAAGGGCGGCATCTATTCGATAGGTGCAGGAATGCAAGCGCGTTACCAGTTGACACCTCAATGGGCTGTTCGGAGCTATGTCGAATACAGCCGCCTTATGGGAGATGCCGGCTCTAGCCCCCTGGTAACTGATCGTGGTTCAGCGAACCAAGTGACCTTCGGACTTGGCGCGACCTATTCGTTCGATGTCAAACTTTGGTGATGTCCGGCTGCTGAGGCAGGGAATTCACGGCGATTCGAGCGACGTTGCTAGACACGAGAGGGCTCTGACGGCCAAGATATATCACCCGATCGAAGTGGCGCGTTCTTCCCACCGGATTCAGAAGTCTGATCTTGAAGCTCGCACGTTAAGAAGTCTCATCCACGGGAGTTCCGATGAAAAGATGGTTACTCCTTGTGGCAGCGGTTGTGCTTACTTGCGACGGCGAGCCTGCGCTATCCCAACGGCGCGGACATCCGGCAGAGGCGCCTGAGAAGGACGTCCTGATCCTTGCTGCGCCCATTTGGGACGCGGATCACAACGGCACCTACACGTGTGATGATGGAAACAATCCGTCGCTCGCCTCTTCGATATGGGCGATCGCAATAGCGATGGCTATGTTGACCCCAGCGAATTCAAAGTCATTCAAAAGTCTCACCAAAATTTCGCAAATGCAGATATCGCTTACTTCGACGAGAATGGGGATGCGCGTGTTAGTCGCAAGGAATTCGTAGACAAGCCGAGTCCATTCTTTGTGCGTCTCGACAAGAATGGTGACTGCAAAGTTACAGCTGATGAACTGAACGCAGCACGAGCCTCGTCGCCGCGGCAAGGTGGCCAAAAAGGAGATCGGGGCCGAAGAGGCGCCAGTCAGTTCTGAACTATCCACTCATCTGAACGGCTCAAAGACGGGCACGCTACGCGGATCAGGCCGCGATCCGAAGGACGCAAGCACACATTCAAAGCGTTGCGACGCAAGCCTCGGCCACCGGTTCGATGGACAGCTCTCTGCTGGCGCTACAGGTACCGGAGCGCAGGTAGAGTGAACTCCTCGCGATTGTCTTGGCTGAGCGGCGACTACGCCGCTCCCATTCTCGTGCGCCGATAGCCATACTCAAATAAGCTGAATCAAAAGCATCCACGTACGGTATCACGAAGTCTGGCCCTATGAAGCGGAACTTTGTGTTGTCGCGAAAATCCAGAAATGCCGGTCAGATTGTTTCGCCCACTGATCCCGATGGGCACTGAGTGCCCGCTGGAAGCAATTGTGAACGTCCGTCGCTCAATCACCTTGAAATCTGGGGCAAGGCGGTTGTTGAGTAAGACGTGGATCGGGCCGCGTGTTCACCGAGACTCCGAGTCCCATAAGCCAACATGGCCGGCACTCAAAGCCGACATGCCGACACCAGTTGTCGATTAACTCGCTTCGACGTTCGATGCGGTCGCTGAATCACTTCGCCTCCGAGAGGTGTCCCCCTCGTGACTTGTCTCATCGAACCGTGACGGCCGGCCGATCGTGATGTTCGACCGACTGTGGATCCGACCGCCGCGGCGCCACGGCACTGCCATCCGCTTTAACGTAGACATCGACCTGTTGGCCAACATAGAGCGGCAGATTGCCTCTACTGACGCTGTAGATGACTTGGAGTACGCGCGTGTCGACGCGCTCCGCGCCGAGACCCGTTAGCGAACTTTTTGGCACGACGAAGGGCTCGACATAGGCGAAGCGTAGATCGAAGCTGATCGCGCTATTGCCCCGAAGAAAACCCTTGGCTGGCGTGCCCTGAGTGAAACGCCATGCATCATTTTCGTCGATATCAATTCTGACATGAAGCGTCTGCGTGTCACCCATCAAGATGAGAGGTTTGGAGAGCGCTCCAGTCTGGGCATATTCCCCCGGTGCAACGTTTACCTGAAGGATATCTCCGGCAATGGGAGCACGCACCGTGAGGCGTTCGACCGCGGATTCGGCTTCCTGCAGTTGAGCGGCTGCCAAATCTGCATTGGCTCGAGCAGAGGCGAGTCTGGCATCCGAAAGCGCCGCGTCGTGTCCGCGGCCGGCGAACTCATCCGGGCTAATCACGTTCCTGTCATGCAAAGGCTTCGCTTGATCCAACCGGCGACGCGCATTGGCGAGCGACAATTCGGCCTCTCAGATCTGCAGCTTCGCGAGGGTTGTAGCCGCCTGGCGCGTGGCAAGCTGGGTTTCGAGATCACGCCCATTGATGTGGAATAGCGCCTGGCCCTGCTTTACGCGGTCGCCAACCTTCACGTTGACTTTCGCAATCACCCCGCTGGTTGGTGTGCTGATGGCGACGTTGCGGGTGCTAGCCTCGATCATGCCGCCGCCGGCAACATAGCTTTGATACGGTGCTGCTGCCGGCTGCACGATCGGCTGAGCGACGGGGCGCGGTGTACCTGCCTGCAGGACAAGCCAGAGACCGCCCAGAATACCGAGCACAGCTAGAACCGGCAGGGCAAGTCGGCTTTTCATTAAAACGTCGCTCCCGCTGCGGCCCGTGGCTCCTCGAAATGCGTAATGCGGCCGTCATCCATGTGCGCGATCCGGTCGGCAAAGCTAAGGATGCGCTGATCGTGTGTGACGATGATGAGCGTGCGGCCGTCGCCTGTGGCGATGCCGCGCAGGATCTCGAGCACGTGCTGCCCAGTCGCATGATCGAGCGCGCTGGTCGGCTCGTCACAAACGACCAACTCCGGCTCGTGGACCAGCGCGCGAGCGATCGCTACCCTTGCTGCTGGCCGCCAGACAGCTGAGAAGGGAAATGCTCGGACCGTTCTGCAAGCCCAACCCGCTCCAATGCCTGACGCGCTTTGACGATGCCGTCGCTCTCATTCATCCCGTTCAGAAGGAGCGGAATCATGACGTTCTCAGCGGTCGTCAGTTGAGGAATCAGGTTGAAAGCCTGGAACACAAAGCCGAGCGACTGCCGCCTGAATGCGGCTTTGGTCGTTTGATCCATGCGTTCAATATCCTCGCCGAGCACAACACACCGCCCGCCGTCATGATCGAGGAGACCGGCAATAATCGAAATCAACGTGGTCTTTCCGCAGCCTGATGGGCCGACGAGCATGATGAGCTCGCCCCGGGCGACCTCCAGATCGGCGCCGCGTAGCGCTGTCACTTGCTGCGCGCCTTGCCCATAGATTTTGGTGAGGCCGCTGCAGATGACGCTTGCTCCAGCATCGAGATGTTGTCTTGAAACTGCAGCCGTCATGTCTTGAACACCGAGGCCGGATCTAGACGCATGACCTTGCGCATACTCAGGCCCGAAGCGATCACGCACAGAAGAACGATTCCGCTAGCGCTGACGAGAAACAGCGACCAGCTCAGCTCGAACGGAAATCGGGGGCCGATCACTAGGCTGAATAGCGAAATGAGACCCACGCCGAGACCGTAACCGATCGCGCCCGCAACGAGCGCCTGCGCCATGATCATCGTGAGGAGTGTTCGGTTCGTCGCGCCCATTGCCTTCAGGACGCCGAAATAGCGCAGGTTTTCGAGCGTGAAATTGTAGAAGGTCTGGCCGGCGATTAGGCCGCCGACCGCAAAGCCGATGATTGCGGAGAGGCCGAACAGGGTGACCGCCGGTGTGTTCTGGATGACGTACCAGAGTGTCATCTGTTCGAATTGCTCCTTGGTAAGGCCGGCAAGCCCTGTCCAATGGCGAATGTTGGAGATCACCTGGCTCACATCTGTCCCGGCCGTGGTCTTAACCAAGACGAAGGACAACGTTTTCCGCTCGCTCGGAACATAGGACTTGGCGCGCGAGTAGGTTGTGTAGATGGTAGGTACGCCGGTGTTAGTCGTGGTCGCTTCGCTGATACCGACGATCACTGCCCGACGCTCATTCATCTCGATGACATCACCGATCCGCAGAGGAATCGCCGGTTCACCCGGACGCGGGTTGGGGTGGGCAAGTCGATTGTTTGCCCCATCAGCGCTTACGATAACCCCATCCGCCCGCCGAAGGTCGGCGAGTACGCCGGAAAGCATGATCGGCGGCCCGCCGATCAACGTGGTGTCGTCGAGACCGATAAGAACAGAATTCTGGAAATTGCCGTCCGCGAGTCGTACCCGTGTATTACCCTTGTAGATCGGCACGGCCCAGCCAACCCCTTCGACGCCGCGCACACGCGAGACGGCCGTGTCCGACAGAGGTTTAACATCATCAATATACCGCACCATCGGGTCCATCACCCAGATATCGGCGAGTGCGGTGTCCGACACGAAGCCGTAACTTCTCTTCACGAACCCGAAGAACATCGCCGGCTGCTGAGTCATAATGAAGGTCGTGAAGACAAGCCCCAGTACCATGCCCAGGTACTTACCCCGATCTCCTGTGAGCATCTTGAGGGCAACGAAGACCATCGCCTTCCGCTCAATCGGTCGTGAAGGTCGTGATCCTGCGGTCGGCATCAATTGTTTTGGGACATGGGCAGGAGACGCATTGCTTGGGGAACTTGTCCTTGTTTTCGGCCACGCAACGCTGGATCGCATCCCGGTTTGGCACGAGTCCCGGTCGGCAGATTCTTTTGATTTCCTGCCGACACATTTGTTTGACTTCTTCGCTCATCTCAGCCTGCGGGCTCTGCTTCGGTTGAGCCTGAGCAGCATTGGGAAGAACGACAGCAATAATAAGGAAGAGCGGAATTCGTCTCATGATCAGGAGCCTCCGAGCGATGACGTTGCGACGCATACATAGGACCCATCAGAGGCATCCGGGCTTAAGTTATGTTAATAGATGTTGCCGGGGGTTCTTTGTGCCGATGCCGCAACAAAAATAAACACTTGAGCCCGTGACGTCGGACATTGTCGCTGGGATAATGGGCAGAATGCGGAACCTGCTGAAATGTCGATCTTAGAGCGCGGCGAAGTCGTGTCACCCGTCTATACTGCTCACGCTTCTGCAAGACCCACATCCTGCTCGTTGAGGATGACCCGGAGATCTCGCGGATGCTGACGGACGTGCTATCGGAGAGCGGATTCGTCGCCTCGTCCGTCGGTTCGGCCGTGGACATGGATGCACTCCTTGCACGGGAAACAGTCGATCTAGTCGTACTGGATATAATGCTGCCGGGTGAAGACGGTCTCAGCATCTGCCGCAGGCTCAGGACGGCGTCCGCAATTCCTATCATCATGGTCACCGCGCGCGACGAGCATGTCGATCAGAATCGTTGGCCTTGAAATCGGTGCTGACGACTATGTCACCAAGCCGTTTAATTCGCGCGAGTTGGTGGCGCGCATCCGCGCGCTCCTGCGCCGCGCACAAGGCGGGCACGAGACCGCGCGCCTTCGAGCGCGGCAGTTGACGTTCGCGGGATGGCGGATCAATCCCACGACGCGGCAGTTGCAAGACCCTGAAGGAGTTAAGGTCGCGATGACGAGCGTAGAGTTCGACCTGCTCCTGGCCTTCTGTAGAAATCCCGGCCGCGTTCTCTCACGCGAGCAACTGTTAGAACTGGTCCATGGTGGCCTGGCAGGATCGGTCGAACGCAGCATTGATGTTCATGTCAGCCGCATCCGTCAGAAGATTGAGATCGATCCGCGCGATCCGACGCTGATCAAGACGGTGCGCTTGGGGGCTACCTGTTCACCCCGGACGTAGGGGAAACCTGATGCGGCTTCCGGATCGCCTGGTCCCTCGCAGCATCACGACGCAAATCACCAGCATCGTCGCAGTCTCCGTGATGCTCGGCGTCGTGCTCACCGTCACAATTTTGCTGTTCTTCGGCATCGTCAACAGGGAAGGCCCGTCGGCTGCGGCCGAACGGATTGCCAACATTACCCGGCTTGTGCGTTCTGCAGGCAGTCCGGCTGAGGCGGGCATCATCATAGCCGCTGCCCAGCGTTCTGGCATCGACGTGAGATACGTGGCGCTGGCCGATCTGGAGGCATCGCCTCGCGACACCAAGCTGCCTATTCTTTCTGGACTGGTCGTACATCAATTGGAATCAAATCAGAGCATCGAGGTCATCGACGACGCCCGATATCCGGCCGGTCCCGCTTATCAATTGGTCGTGAAAATGGACGATCGCGCCGCTCTGATCTTTGAAGCATCTCCAGGGACAAGCATATCCAGCTTCATGTGGCGTTTCCTTCTGGCGCCGACCACGTTGACACTAACGATTGTTCTGGTGTTCGTCCTGTTCCTTTCAATCTATGCTGTTCGCTGGATCATTGCGCCGCTCTCTGCCGTTGCTGTGGCCGCGCATTCATTTGGGCGTTCTCCTGATAGCAATCACGCGGTCAGCCGGCGCGCTCCTCGTGAGATCGCCCAGGTCGCTGACGCGCTCAACGAAATGCGGACCCGCATCCGCGCTCTGCTTGAAGATCGGACGCGCATGCTCGCTGCCATCAGTCATGACCTCAGAACACCTCTCACGCGTCTGAGCCTGCGGACAGAAAGGGTCGCCGATCAAAGCTTGCGCGAAAAAATGCTGCACGAGATTGAGCAGATCAGTCGCATGCTGAATGAAACTTTGGAATATCTCCGCCATGACGCAAGATCAGGGGGAATGTCGCGCGTCGACCTGCCAAGCCTTCTGCAAACGGTCTGTGCAGATTTCGCCGATGTCGGCCATAACGTCTCCTATGAGGGGCCGGGACGGCTCACTTGGACGTGCAGGTCGACCGCTCTCACGCGCGCGATCAGCAATATCGTCGCAAACGGCGTGAAGCATGGCTCGTTCGTCACTGTGGGCTTAACAACCCTTGGCGACGGGACGGCAGAAATCGACATATCTGACGACGGCCCTGGCATCCCAGCCGCTCTCCGAGCCAAGGTCTTCGAGCCTTTCTTCAAAATCGATAATGCGCGCGCAGCCGCAGGTGATGGTTTCGGTCTTGGGCTTTCAATTGCGCGCGGCGTTGTGAGCGGGCACCGTGGTGAGATCAGCCTGCTCCAGCGGCTTCCAACTGGCTTGACAGTTCGAATCCAACTTCCGCGAGCAGACGAGACCGGATCTGCGCGTGCACCAAAGCCGGCAGTCGAGCTGCTGCCGCAACATATCGTAACATCAAATAAACCCAGGTGATCTGCGCACGGCCTATCCTTGTCCCTAGAGGAGGAGCGAGCTCGATCATCACAATGTCGAGTACCGCTAATGCGCCTCGCTGTCCCCGCGAGGTGCCCACACGGCCTCAAGTGAAGAAAGCGCGCTCCGCCTCACCTCAATGCCCCAACATCTCGGCTCGGGGTGCGACCAGAGGGCGGAAATATCTCGTAATATCAGTTAAAGCCCCGGCATCCGTGCCTCGCCTATCTTTGTCGCGGCAAGCAGAGGAGCGAGGCTGCTGATGACCGTCTTCGAGCATCGGGACGGCCTTGGGGAAGGTGTGTTCGCTTCGTCGGTCGGCGGAGTCGCGGCTGTACCGAATACGAAGGCAGGCATCTGCGGTTCATCGTAGCTTACACTATTTCGATTGTCCTTTCATGGCATTCCAGTGCGCTATCAGCCGACAACCTCGTTCATCGCTATTCGATTCGGTTCGCAGGCTTAACCATTGGGAGCGCGGTGTTCGACGCCATTGGAGCTCAACCCCAGGAGCTACAGGGAAGACTGGGTGGAAAGGCAGAGACCATGTAAAAGACCAGCCTGATCATTCGATCTGATCCGCTGGCCAGTATCCCTCATCCAATTGGGTCAGAGCGGAGCCGTCTGTATCAGTCACGGTCAACAGATCGATGGCGATCGATTCTATACTTCCGCATTTTTAGGTTTAGAGTTCGGTGCGGGACATCGAGATCCGTCATCACTGTGGTGAAGCTCGCAATCGCAAGAATCGGGTGTTGCGAGTCCCCCGATTTGAACCCCTGTTGCCGTTGACTGGTCTCAACCTTGGTCGCTATCCAGATCGACCGGTTCCTCGGATCTTGCTCCTTCTTGGCGGTGGCATATGCACCGCATCGTTAGATCTGCGCACTTCTCTAGGGAGCGCCAAATACACGATATTGTGCGACGTTGTACGATACGACTCCGGATGAGGAGTGACAGGTTGCCCCATAACTGTTCGATCCTGCATGCTGCATCAACCGAATTTGCCACTTCGCGGCATCCAGGTTTGCCAGTACCAACTCTCAACGGTATGGATCGGTTTTGCCAAGGACAGGTTCAGACATCGCAGCTAGCGTGGATGCCCGAGCGGATTTTGATTAGGTTACGTCGTTGCCGACGATTTCCCGTCGTTTTGGTCATTTTGTTTACGGGGTTGTTCGGTCCGGCTTGACCTGCGCGATTGCAGCGGCCGTCGCGGGTTTCCTCTTGAGACGGCAAGAATCTTCGTGGCACATGGTACGATCATGGCTGCTCTATTGATGTTGCCCATGGTGTTGATGGCAGCGCCTCTTATCGGAAGGCGACGGATTCGTTGACGCGGTAGGAAATGGCCACGGGCAGGTAACGATTGTCCAGAACTGAGAGTTCGGCCCATTGACCGGATAAGCTACGCAATCGCGATGGAAGCTTTAGGTGGCTGAACCCCTCGACACCAAAGCGCTTGAGCGTGTGGGCGCAGCCCGCCGCCCCGATTTTGTGGGACTGCGTCTTCCTGCAAGGACTGCTTCCTTATTTGGAAATAGCTGCCAAACTATTGGAATTGCTAAAGAGCGTTTTTTGCCGTTTTTCCAAATGCGCATTGAAATCGTTGAATAATCGGGCGGATTTTGATTCCGCCATTCTGAGGTGCGCCCGAGCCAAGCTTTGGTGCGGCAATCAAGACCTTGCGGTCGGTTTGGGCGCTCATTTGGAAGCCGGTCATATCGGACAAGACATCGGTTTTGTCGGAGAGCCCGGACCTGGGCCATTCAGCGCATCGAGTGATCTCGGTTCCTCAGCGAGGCGTGTTCTCCTGTGAGGCTCGTTCTCCCCTTGGAACGCCGCAACGAAATCGCAACGAATTGCGTGAAACGATCGTGAACAGAACGGGACGGATGCAGCCTTCACATAAGAAATTTCAATAACTTAGAAGTTGCTCACTGCGTTCGGGACGCCGGGGTCGACCCCCTGGGCATTTTCATGATTTTCCGGTTAGTCTGTGTGAGTGTGGCCCTCTAGGGTGCCGATTCGCCCCAGAGAAGGTCCAAGGCCTGGTAACCATACTGTACTAGTCAGCGCCATTGCATGGCGTGTGATTCACGCCGAGCAACGCTCTTGCGAGCGGCGCCGCCTTACGCCAAGACAATGGTCGATCTGGGGGAAATCAAGTCGATGAGCCTTTCCCTGCGGGTTGCTCCGAGAGGGGCTGACCGTCGAGCAGGCACTTCGCGACGACCATGCGCTTGAGGAGCGATCTGCCGATCCGGGGCGCCTATTTGTCGGCCAAGCACCGGCCTTGCCGCCGACGTGGTTCGCCTTCATCGACGAGTTTGCAGCCGGCCCGCTACCGAGACTCGTCAACCAGAGCTGCGCTGCCATTTTGTTTATCGAAGTGGTCGATGGACAAAAAAGGCGCATCTTCGCCTTGAGCTTTGGGACAGGCCATCACTCTCTTGAGCCGGACTCGTTCGAGCGCAACTTCGGTCTGCGCGTCGTTCTCAACGCTGTTGCCCGCTCCAATCTTCGCAGCGTCGACGTGGCCACCCTCGATGCGACCACTTTCCAGAAGCGCATTCAGGCTAGCCGTGATGCGGACTTGCAGGGTTTCGGGATTGATGTTGACCGCGACCTGATGCGCCTTGCAGCGGGCTCTCCAAAAGACGGCTCCTTCGCCCGCTCGCTCGCAGGCAAGGACGCGCTGACATTGGCGACCAAGACATCGCCTGCAGATGTCGCCGAGAAATGCAAGACCGCCTTGAAGCTCTACCAAGCAACCGACTACAAGGCCGACTTCGGATTCATCGATTTCGTCAGCCCGGTGAAACAGAAGACGCTGTTGGATGAGCTGGACGCTCTTGCCTTTGCTGAGCTGCAGGAGTTGGTGAAGGACAATGCGTCAGACCTGCACATTGCCTTGCCCGACATTCTCAGCCCCGAAGAGGCTCTAGAGATCGGCTATTATGGCATTGGCCTCAAGTCGGGCACTAAGCAGACCTATTCGCAAGTGTCGATCGAGGACTACGTCGCCGAGCTTCAGGCTGGGAATATCGGAGAGATTGCCGAAATGGATGCCCTGCGGGCCAGCCACGAGATTCGGGTGGTGGTGGATGGTGAAGGCGACAAGAGGCGAAAGCGCAAGATTTATGACTGTTTCGTCTACGAGGTTGAGCACGCCGGTAGCGTCTATGTGCTCTACGCGGGCGATTGGTACGCAGTAGACAAGGCATTTCATAAGAGCGTGGAAGATCGGTTCTCCGCGCTCGTTTCGCAGCATCCGTTCGTTGCGTCCACCACGCAGGCCAATGAGCGCAATTTCATTGCCGAGCTGGACACCAAGGCGCATCTCCTTAATCTGGATCAAGTTAAGCTGTCGCCTACTGGAGCGGCTACGGCGAACTTGGGCCCTGCGACTTCTTGTCGACCCACAAGCAGTTCATTCATCTGAAGGACGGGCACTCCTCTGCGCCCATCAGCCATCTTTGGAATCAGGGCGTCGTTGCTGCCGAAGCGTTCGTGAGAGACGAGAAATTCCGCGTCGATCTGCGCAAGGCTGTCAAGAAGCGTCAGAAAGACGCAAAGAAGAAAGAGGTTTGAGGCGCTGGTGCCCGATGGTCGGTCCAAACCCACGCCAGCCGATTACACGGTCGTGTACGGCATCATGCGTGAGCCCTACAAGAAGTCCGGAACATTGGGACTTCCGTTCTTCAGCAAGGTCAGTCTGCGGGCAGTCGCCGACCGAATTAGGCTGATGGGCTACGGAGTCGAGGTCCACCTGATCGAGAAGCGCTGACACTTAATGTTGCGCGCAGCCTTGAGCTTTTGAGATCTAAAGTTCTGATCGTCTGTATCTTGGATATTGATCCTGGCATTCATATCGGCGTGCCGGGTCGGGTAGCGAATCACACGTGGTCGAAATCAACACCAACGCGCATCGGGGCAGGGCGACCGAGTCGGTGAATTATGAGTTAATTTTCAGGTAAATTTCGCCGCTCGGCGACACGCCGACTCAGTCTATGACGTCCCCGTCGCACGAAAAAGCGGGTGCACACAGATGCCAAATTCGAATGACGTCGCCAGAAATGAGATGCTCTGGGAGCGCGTCCTGTCCCTGCTCGTCGTGGGCGCCAGCGTACTGGGTGGAAGCGCCGTGTTGTTGATACAGGCGTTACCACCAATACTTCACGGGTTTCCATAGGGGGCAGAAAACGGGTTTTGAACTGAGAGCCAAAGTTGAGCGGCGAAGCAGGGCCCAGCGAAACGTCGAACAAGGCGTCCAACCCGAAAATTGCCCATCAAGCGTAATAATAGTTGAGCTAACTAGATAAAATCGGCAGAGAAATTTAAGTCGGAGCGCTTCACCTGCCAACTCTTGCCTCGCTCATTGGCATGTCCGCATAGCCCGCGTTACGCAGGCGTGGGATCTAACTCGTGGTCGTGGCGTCCTCAGTAAGGGCATACTTCGGTAATGGACGGACCGAACTGGTTGAGCTTGTCAGCACTGAGAACCACTTCCATCCTGCATATTTGTCGCCGGTTTGGCGCAAGTGCGTGTAGCGCTTGAGACTTGACCAGGAACGATGACCCGACACGGCAGCTACTTGAGGAATATTCCAGCCTATTTCGAATAGCCTTGAAATACCATCGTGGCGAAGATCATGCAGATGCAGGTCAACGATCTCAAGGAACTGACAAGAGCGGGTGAAATTAGTTCCAATGGTGTCGCCGCAAAACGGAAATATCTCGTCGCGCCTCTTCGGCATTGAGAGAATTATCTGAAGCGCTTCGGGCGGAAGATCGCACATACGTCATTCCCGATCTTCTCTCCGGGATTCTTCATATCCCGGACCAAAACACGACTTCCTTCCGCGTCGAGATTCTTCCACGACATCCGCGCAATCTCCTCAAGGCGACGTGTTGAGAACATCGCAAACCCGATGACTTTCTGCATCGGAATGGAGGATGGTCGGCGCTTTAACCGCTCGCCGAAATACTCCATGATCTTATCGAGCTCTTCGAGAGTCGGCCGCCGATCGCGCTCGCGGCTCTTGCTCGCAATACCGAGGCGCTTCGCAACTACAAAGGCGTCCTTCATTGCGGTTTGATCAAGTGGATATGCCCATGCGGGCTTGGCAACGGCAAAGACGGCAGCCAAATGCGAGAGATAGTTGCCGACGGTCGACGGAGCGACATTGACTATAAGCTCATTAGCAAATGCGACCACGTCGGTACTTGTGATTTCCGAACACCTCTTATTGGCTATGTCGTAGTTCTTGATCGCTCGCAGCACCTGCGCCTTTGTGCGACCAATCTTCTTGATAGATTCATCCGTGTAGCGGTCGATAACAGCGGCTAGAGTGGGGTCCGGAGCTTCGAGACGCTCAAGTGCACCCGGTCTGGCAAGTTCTTTCTCCCGCTTTTCGAGCCAGGCAGAGGCGGCCTGCCGTCGATCAAACGTCCGATTTTCTCGATGAACGATCTTACCAGCTCGCTTGATGAGGAGCTGGGCTTGGTATCCTGTAGAGCCATCGCTTCGCTTGCGTGGTACGACGGTTCCCATCTTGTAAGCTCCATCACCGGTACTGCATGGACGTCGTCGGTACTGCGCCGCAGTACTGCGGGTACCAAAATGGAGGAAAATGGCTAAAAAACGAGCTACAATGGAAAATTCAGAAATCTCAGTAAGTAACTGAAATGGCCGAAAAAACTACGAAATCATACGATTTTCTTTTTCTCCGTCGCGCCAATGATGGACTGGACCGACCGGCATTGCCGCGTGTTCCACCGTCTGATGAGCCGGCGCGCGCGGCTTTATACGGAGATGCTGACGACCGGCGCCATCATTCATGGCGACCGGAGACGGCTGCTTGGCTTCGATCCGAGCGAGCATCCGGTGGCGCTGCAGCTCGGCGGGTCGGAGCCGGCCGATCTGGCGACCGCTGCAAGGATTGGCGAGGATTTCGGCTACGACGAAATCAATCTCAATGTCGGCTGCCCGTCCGACCGGGTGAAGGACGGCCGCTTCGGCGCGTGCCTGATGGCGGAGCCGGCACTGGTTGCCGACGGCGTTGCGGCCATGAAGCGCGCGGTCAGGATTCCCGTCACGGTCAAGTGCCGGATCGGCATCGACGACCAGGATCCGGAAGTGGCGCTCGACCTGCTGGCGCGCGGCGTGGTCGCGGCTGGCGCGGACGCGCTGGTCGTGCATGCCCGCAAGGCTTGGCTCAACGGACTGTCGCCTAAGGAAAACCGCGACATCCCGCCGCTCGATTACAACAGGGTCTATCGGCTCAAGGCCGCGCTGCCGGATGTGCCCGTCATCATCAATGGCGGGATCGGCAGCCTTGCGAGGCTGCGCGGCATCTCGACCATGTCGACGGCGTGATGCTGGGGCGGGCGGCCTATCAGGAGCCGTGGCGCTTGCTCGACGTCGATCCGGAATTGTTCGACGAGGCGGCACCATACGCCGCCATGAAGGACGTCTTCGAAGCGATGTTTCCCTACATCGAAGAGCAGTTGGCGCAGGGAGCAAAGCTGCATTCGATGACGCGGCACTTCGTCGGCGCGTTTCACGGCGTGCCCGGTGCGCGCGCCTTCCGCCGCCATCTGGCGGAGAAGGGCGTCCGGCCGGGCGCCGGTGTCGGCGTGCTGCGCGATGCCATCGCGCTGGTCGAGGATCGCGCGGCGGCGTTGGTCGCGGCGTGAAACGCCATAGTCGATGTTCTCTTCAGGAGATGGTGGTTTCCGGAGCGTCGCCGCGCCAGGCGCGCGCGATCAACTCGCGGATCGCCTCTCGCTCGATTGGGCGCGGATTCCAGTACGGATTCTTCACGGCGAGGTCGGCAGCCTGGTCGATACCGCTCTCGGGCATACCGATCTCGCGCAGCGATGCCGGCGCAGCAAGCTTTCGCGCCAGATCATAGAGACCTCGCGCCGGGTCGGGCACGCCAAGCGCGGTGGCGATACGCGTCATCGCTTCAGGCGCGGCAGGCGCATTGTAGGCGAGGGCATGCGGGAGAATGACGGTGTGGGTCTCCGCATGCGGCAGATTGAACGACCCGCCCAGCGTATGGCAGAGCTTGTGATGCAGGGCCATGCCGACGGCGCCTAAGCAGATGCCGCTGAGCCAGGCACCGTAGAACGCGTCGGTGCGCGCGGTCTTGTCGTTCGGCTGGGCGCAAATTATCGGCAGCGCATGCGCCAGCGTGCGGATCCCCTCCTGCGCCATCAGCGATATCACGGGGTTGCGATCCCGCGCGTAGAGCGCCTCGACCGCGTGCGCGATGGCGTTGATGCCCGATGTCGCCGACAATCCCGGCGGCATCGTCATGGTGAGGTCGACGTCGTAAATAACGATCTCGGGGAGAATTTTCGGGCTCGACTGCGTGGTCTTGATCCCGCCGCTGGTCTGGCCGACGACCGGCGTCATCTCCGAACCGGCATAGCTGGTCGGCAGCACGATTTGCGGCAGGTCGGTGCGCAAGGCGATCGCCTTGCCAAGGCCGGTGGTCGAACCGCCGCCGATCGCCACGAGACAATCGGCCCGCACGTCGCGCACGGATTGCATGGCCCGTTCCGTTACTTCAACGGGTGTGTGCATCACTGCGCCTGTAAAGACGCCGGCGAAGCGCTCACCGATCATCTCCCCGATGCCGGCGACCAGGTCTTTCTGCCGCGGAGTCGCCAGCACCAGCGCGCGGGTGACGCCGAGGCGGGACAATTCGTCGGGCAAACGACGCAGCGTGCCGGTGCCGAACACCACCCGCATCGGCGCGCTCTGGTAGACGAAGTCTTGCATGGCCGCTCCTTGCGCAAGAGATAGCCGGCTCCGGATCGTTCCGGAGCCGGACTTTCCGCATCGACACCCCGCCTCAAGAGGCGGGCTGTGCAACCTTGCGCAAGCCGGCAATCTCTTCAAGGCTATCAGCGGGGGCGCTCGCCGGCCGCCGGGCCAGCAGGATAATCGCGCCCGCTGCGATCGCCGAGATGCCGATCGACAGGAACATCGGCGTCGGGCTCTGGTAATATTGCTGAAGCGCGCCGGCGACGAACGGACCGAGAATGGCGCCGACCCGCGCGACCCCGAGTTCCATTCCAACCGCGGTGGCGCGCACGCCAGTCTCGTAGGACGCCGCGGTAAAGTTGTTCAGCACGAACTGCGCGCCGATGATGAAGAAGCCGGCGGCCGCCACCGACGTGATGTTGACGACGTGGTCGTTCAGCACAACGAGGGAGAGCACCGCGACGCCGCCGATCGCCCACCAGGTTGCGATCAACCCGCGGCTGCTGCCGGACTTGTCGACCAGATGCCCAAGCACGAGAGCACCGACGAACGACATGATCTGCATCAGCGCGCCGAAGCCGAAGCTTGCGGCAAAGGTTTCTCCGCGCTGCATCATCACCGTCGGAATCCACCCCGACAGGCCGAAGATGCAGAACAGGCTGAGGAACGCCGACGCCCAGATCGCGAACGTGGTCCGGCGATATTTGGCATGAAGCAGCACCGCCACCGAGTTGACCGGCTTTTCGGACTGTCCGACCGCAATTTCGGCGGACTTGTAGACAGCGGCGCGCTCGGGCCGAAGCTTGCTGAGCATGTCGCGGATTTCGCCGGTGCGGCCTTGAAGGGCCAGGAATTTCGGTGACTCCGGCAACATGAAGTGCATGAAGGGAAGCAGCAGGAACGACAGCGACCCGATCCAGTACAACGAGGTCCAGCCGAACGCCGGCGTCGCAAACACGCCGGCGACACCGGCGAGCGTTCCGCCGAGCGCCCAGCCGAGCGCGACACCCCACAGCGCAAACGTATTCGCCACGCGCCGCGGCGCCAGCTCGTTAATGTAGGTTGTCGCCAAAGGCAGCAATACGCCGAGCCCGATGCCGGTCAGGAGTCGCAGGATGCAGAATGACAGGAACGAGTCCGCGGAGGTCGCGGTCAGCAGCGTGAAGATGCTGGTGATCCACAGGCCGCCGAGCAGCGTGCCGCGGCGGCCAAGGCGGTCGGCGATGATGCCGTGGATCGCAGCTCCGAGCAGGAATCCGACCAGTCCGCTTGAAATCAGCAGCCCCGCCTGGCCGGCCTGAAGGCCCCACGGCTTTGCGACATAATGAATGACGTACGCCGGATTGAACGTGTCATATCCGTCAAACAGGGTGAGCAATCCCATGATGGCGCCGAGGCGCCAGTGAAATTTGCCGACCTTCGCCTCGGCTAGTTCCTCGTGAAGATCGATCGCTTTCGCAGTCATGGCCGTATCCCTCCCGGATGGTGATTATGTCGTGTGAGACCGCTTATTCCGCGGCTTGATGGATGCCGTGCCCGGCGACAGTGGTTTCGCCGAGATCGAGCTTGAACAGGTCGATGGCGTTACGTCGGCCGATCTTCAGGCGATCGTTCTCGCTGATGCTGGCGCTGTTGAACCAGTCGGAGGCGTGATCGACGTTTTCGAACGGCCAGTCGACCGAGAACAGAATGCGGTCCGCTCCGATCTCGAGAATGGAATCGGTCAGCGTTTGGGTGCGGAAATTGCCCGACGTGGTCAGGAAGAAGTTGGCGTTGAAGTAGTCGCAGATCTTCTTTTTCGCCTTGTGCTTCGGCGGCGCCTTGACCCAGCCGTTGCGATGGTCGACGCGCCACATGCTGTAGGGCAGGCCTTCGCCCATGTGGCCGAGGATGATCTTGAGCTTTGGATAGGCATCGAACAGGCCCGATCCCATCAGGCGCAGCGCATGAACCGCGGTCTCCTGTCCAAAGGCCCAGGTGGGGCCCATCAGCCACGGATGCCCTTCATAGATCGCGCAGTCTTCCGGCAACGGATTGCGCGGATGCAGGTAGAAGGGCAGGCCGGTCTTCTCGACCGCCGCCCAGAACGGCCAGTATTGCGGCAGGTCGTAATAGACCGGTCGCTTGCCGTCGCCGATTTGCGAGAAGCCGTTGACCAGCGCGCCGCGGAAACCGAGCGTCTTGATGCAGCGCTCGAGTTCTTTGATCGCAAGATCCGGATCCTGCATCGGCAGTGCGGCAAACGCCTGAAACCGCGACGGGCGCTTGGCGACCTGCTCGGCGAGAAAATCGTTGGCGCGGATCGCAATCTCGTTGGCGCTGATGACGTCGAGATCGCCTGCACGGCGGGCGCGTTCAGCGACAGGATCATCATCTCGACGCCGTGCCGGTCCATCTGGGCCAGCCGCTTGTCATGGATATCCAGCAGGCGCTCCTTCAGCTCCGGCCAATAGAGTCCGGGACGAAGCCCGCCGAATCCATCAGCGTATCCGGAATGGCGAAATGCTCTTCAAGCGCGATCTTGCCCTGCATGTTGTCCTCGCTGATGTCTGATGTTGACTAGTATTGGCCTTGCGGGGTCAGCCCGAGCGCGAGCTGGCCGTACATGGTGCCGACGGCATCCCAGTTCATGCTGATGTGGCGGCCGACGGCATTGGCGTCACGCCAGGCGCGCTGCACCGGGTTGGAAAGATCGAGCCCGAGCCCGCCGGTCGAGGCGTTCAACGCTTCGGTGGCGCGAATGGCCAGCGCGACCGAGAACGCCTGGCCGCGCCGGCCAACGATGCGATCCTCGATCGAAACCGGTTTGTGGTCGCGAACCGTCGCCGCACGATCCCTGAGATCGCGCAGCAGCACTTCGCGCGCCGCATCGACGGAGGCAGCCGCTTCCGCAACGCGCAACTGGATGGTCGGGAAATCCGCCATGCGGTTGTTGTGGCCGGCCACCGCGCCGCGGGTGATCCGCCTGGAGGTGACGGTGAGATAGTCTTCCAGCGCGCCCGCAGCCGCCCCGACTGCGGCCGAGGCCAGGCAGGAAGGGATGTTCGACAGCATCGGGATCGAGAAGGTGGGGTTATTGGCATAGAGCACGGCGCCCGGCGTCTTTCCGGACGTGGTGTCGGCGAACGACAGCAGGCGGTGCGCCGGCACGAACACGTCCGACAGTACCAGCGTCTTGCTGCCGGTGCCGCTGAGGCCGACGACGTTCCAGGTGTCGTCGATGACGTAGTCGGAAGCGGGGACCAGCAGGAAGGCCGGCGCAAACTGGCCGCTCTCGGTGTTCGACGGCAACAGGGCCGCGCACAGCGACCATTGCGCGTTGTCGCAACCGCTGGCAAACGACCAGCGCCCGGTCAGGCGATAGCCGCCGTCGGCTTCGACTGCCTTGGCCGCCGGCGCATAGGAGCCGCAGGCCACTGCATCGGGATTGCTGGCCCAGACGTCGCACTGTGCCGCCTCGGAGAATCCCGCGATCAGCCATTGATGGGCTGCGAGCAGGCCGCCGACCCAGGCCGTCGAGGCGCAGCTTTTAGCAAGCTCGATGTTCAGTTCGACCAGCACGTCGAAATCGTGCTCGTAGCCGCCGAACATCGCCGGCTTGACGATGTCGAAATAGCCGATGTTGCGCAGGGCAATGATGTTCTCTTCCGGAACGCGGCCGGCTTTTCCGTGGTGTGGGCGCGCGCCTTGATCTGTGGCGCGACCTGCGCCACGCGGCTGCGCAACTCGGCAATATCCGGGCGAAGCGACGGCTGTGCCGGCACGCCTTTCAACTGGGCGACTGATACCATTGGTTTGCTCCGTGTCTTCGATGGGTTGAAGGCGGTCAGGTGGCTGGCGCGGTTCACGCCGCCTGGCTGTCGTGCGGCACCGAGAAACAGTAGGTCGCATCCTGGTAGATCAGCGGCTCGATCGGATCGCGGACGTTCACGGTCTCGGCCTCGCCGATGAAAATCGTGTGCGTGCCGTAGGGCACCGCGGCCGCCTTCTTGCAGAAGATGTTGATCTGTGCGTCGGCGAGGTAGGTGACGCCCTCGGCCGAGGTCATCCAGTCGCCGAGCCCGAACCGTTCTTCGGCCGGGAGCGCGCCGCTGAAGGCGGATGAAAGGGTGGCCTGATCACGGCGCAGCACGTTGACGCAGAACCGGCGCGCCAAGAGCATAATGTCGTGCAGCAGCGTCTGCTGGTTGACGCAGACGATCAGTGAAGGCGGATCGAGCGACAGCGACGTTACCGCGGTCGCCGTCATGCCGTGGCGGCGGTTCTGGTCTGATGACGTGATCACCGACACCGCCGCGGGAAATCGCCGCAACGCGCGCTTGAACGTTTCACGCAATTCGTCGGATGCCGAATCCAGCGACATGGTTTCCTCCACTGAAATCCGCTCTTGTCCGGCGGCTTAACTTTCGTCAACAATAGTTGCATGTGCAAATATCGGTCAAGGAAATTTTCAAATGCAACAATTGCCTTGAAAAGCGATCCGCGCCCGGCTATTGGAGGATTGCAAAAGTTGCACCAAGGCAGGACGCAAGACCTTGTACAGGCTGACAAATTCCTTTCCCTACCTGCTCAACCGCGTCGGCGTGCAGATGGGCGAGCTGTTTTCCAGGCGCATTGCCGGCTACGGCGTGACCCTGCCGATGTATCGTGTCATGGCCGCGCTTTGGGAAACCGGCGATCAGCGGCTCGGCGATCTCGCTGCGATGACGACGATCGAGATATCGACGTTGTCGCGGCTGGTCGGTGAGATGAAACGGCGTGGCCTCGTCACGCGCGCGCGGCTGAAGGACAACGGCCGCACCGTTGCGATCAACCTCACGCCGAAGGGGCGGACACTGGTCGAAGAGTTGATCCCGATCGCGATCCACTTCGAGGAGGTTGCGGTGCGCGATTTTCCGTCGAAGAACATTTCGGACCTGAAGACAATTCTGGCAGAGATCTACGAGAGCCTGAAATCGCTCGAACCCGAGATCGAGGAAGCGAACAAGGCGCGCAAGGCGGCAAAGGCGAAAGCGTGACGCTTGTGGACACCCGTGGCGGGCAACAGATCGGCCCGGCCGGCCTTAGGTGCGCATGGCGGCGCGAAGGCCGACGAAGCTCAACGCAGCAGCCACGATGACCGCAATCCGGCTCGCCCAAAACGGCACATCGACATCATTCAAAGTGACGGACCATCCCATCACAATTTGGATTAGCTGCAGAAGTGCGATCAGAGCAAAGCTGGCGGCGGCGAGGGTGCAAAAGCCCAGTGGCGGTCCGAGCGGTTTAGCCTACGTCGTTCCGCCGCCGATACACAATCTGAGACTTCGGGAAACCGAGGAAGTATTCGACCGTCAG
This sequence comes from Bradyrhizobium sp. RDT10, assembly GCA_044772375.2. Taxonomy (GTDB): domain Bacteria; phylum Pseudomonadota; class Alphaproteobacteria; order Rhizobiales; family Xanthobacteraceae; genus Bradyrhizobium. The sequence goes on along the minus strand of CP187939.1, from coordinate 3,489,331 downwards.
CTGCGAGTCCGGAAAGAGTTGACGAAGCCGGCTAGCCCATATCGGCCTGGTCGACGCCATTTGTCGGGCTGTGAAGGGATTTTCTCCGTGATACCATTCCGAAATCATTCTCTTCCGCTGGGACAGTGTTAGGAACCACCAGAACGGCACATCACAGTGCGCTTCCAAAGGAAAGAGCGGCGATGGCGTCTGTACCCAGTGGTTGTTGCTAGCCGAAAGGATGAAGTTGGCGAGTAGCTTCTGTCGCTGGAAGTTTCCCACGTGCTCGATAAGCGCGTTGCTAAAAACAAGGTCGTAGGACGACTGTGATAACTGGCAATTGCAGGCGTCCGCCTCGATCAGTTCGTAATGTGCAAGTTCACTCGCGCTGAACCTATCAAACGAGCCCGGAAGATTAAGCAAAGTAATCTTATAAGTCGTCGTATGATCATTCCAAAGGCCAGGCACGCCGTTCAGCGCCGGCAGTCCACCGACGTCTAAGATTTTGGCGCCGGGCCGCGGGCGCATAATCTGGAAAAATCGGTCCATCCGCTGCGCGAAAGATGGGCAGCAAGCTCCATTTGAGCTTGTGATAAATGGATTTCGAGCTAGTGAGCACGCTTTGACCCAAATCCGACAACGAGCAGCGCCCGGCGGAGATCGTCTCCTACTGTCTTCTGCGCCATGCAAGAGCTGGCGCCCTTGGCCTTCGCGACTTTCAGGGAGCAACCGAGGGATTTGACGCGAGCACTTGTGGCTGCTTTCCCGCGCCAAATCTGTCTTGCAGGCTGCTCGCGCACGTTTCCAACAGGTGGGGAGCAGCCGCATGCGATCACGTCGCCGCAGGGCTTGATTATGAAGTTACGAACAGGATCCCGACACGGCGCGGTGCCGAACTCGGTGGTCCCTGAGAAATGATCGATCATTCCGAGAAGGCGCTCGTTGCTGGTCTCTATCAGCGCACCTTCCGATTTCATATGAATCAGTTTGTGAATCTCGCCTTTCAATTCATCAAGGTCTCTGTCGCGAATAGATAGGTGTTCCATCTGCTCTTTGCGCCACAGTCCGCCGACGGGATTGAAGTCGATCGAAGTCGCGCCGACGGCTTCAGCCCATCTCACCACGGGCGTCAACTCGCGCGCGTTAAGTCGATGAACCGTTACCTTGATCCTGATTGAGAATCTGTGGCCTGCTCTCTCCTGTTCGGAGACGAGATGCCGCAGCCCATATTCAATTCGTGCCAAAGACCCTGCAACGCCACGGGCATTGTCATGCACGATGCTCGATCCACTATCCACCGACACGTCAATCTTGAGTGGCTGCGTTGCAACCAGCCGTTCTACGAACCGGGTTTTCGAAAGCGTAGATCCGTTGGTGGTCATGAACCAGTCAACGCGCTTGGATCGGCAGTACTCGACGATCTCAAGAAAGTGCGGGTGGATGGTGGGTTCTCCGCCCGTAAAGTCGATTACCAGCGGGCTCGCCAGCTTTGTGAGACTGCTGATGGCTGCTCGCCATTCATCGAACGACATTTCGTCAGAATATTTGTCCATGCGCCAATGTGAGCAGTATTGGCATTTATAGTTGCAGCGTTCTGTGAGAATACACTGGACGAAGGCTGGTTTGGTAACATCCCAACCGAAGCGGCGGAACATTCGTTCCCGGACGCTTCGTTCAACGCGAGCAGATCCATGTCTGATCAGGCTGGCAAGCAAATTTTCCTCCCATTCGGGATAGATAATGAAGTGCTATCCAGCTGAAGCTTTGGAAGCACGTCCCAATCCAGCAACTTGTTCGCTTCGCTGATATCGATAAAGTGAAAGTGCCCGAGAAGGGCTTTGAATTTAGCAAGCGCCGATTTCAAGCCGACATATGATCGAAAGATGCGGTGAAGCGGAAGATTCGGTATCAGCGGCTGATCGGGGTCGAAATCGCGCGGATGAAAGTATGTCATTGCGTAATCCGACTTGCTCATCAGGTGCCGGATGAGACCGTAGGGCAGCAGCCGAAAGTATCCCCCTCGAAAAGCTGATGCGCCGGCCGAGTACGCAGCCCGGCACCACCGGAAACTGCTTGAGCTGCACGCCGCGCCATTCAAGGGTTACAGGACCGGTGATGTCGAGGGCCGGCTCCCTGCTGTGGGAGTGAGGAGACGCGAAAACTGAGGAATCCCATTCCACCCCGTTCTCGGCCAGTACCGAAAACGCCCAAATGCTTTGACGCGAAATGGAGAGATCCGGGAGAGCGGAAAGCACGAACCCGATGGCCGGTGAGGTCTTCCAAGGATACAATGGAAGTGCGGAGATCGTCCATGAATTGCCGCTGCGTCATTTGGTTCACGAGCAAATGACGATCGGAATGCGATCCGATTTCGTGTCCTGCAGCGCTTATTGCCTTGATAACTTGCGGATGGGTCCGAGCGATCCAACCAAGGCAAAAGAAAGTAGCTCTTACGTTGGCCTCATCGAGACATTCCAGAATGCGATCGGTGTTCCTTTCGACGCGGGATTCAAAACGACACCAATCGCTCTCGGAGGCTGTATCCTGGTGCTCAAGCACATGAAACCAATCCTCGATATCGAATGTCAGAATGTGGACCGGTTGGGACATGGGACGATCAAAGACCCTGCCTTGTGCTACGCGGAACAAACCCAAACAGATTAGTTTTAGGTCATAGAGCAGCAGTTGGCTGGCTGGCATCCGCAGGACTGCATCGAGGTATTCGTATTCGTCATCCTGCTGGCCATACTGGGCAGTGCCCTTGAGGGCTTGTGATGGGCCGAACAGGCCGGCCTTGATCATTCGTCGCTGGATGTTACCTTGTGCAGAATCGCGCTGATAGTGATGCAGCGCAAGCGGCCGCGGCCCTACCAAACTCATGTGTCCCAGAGCGACATTGATGAGTTGCGGGATTTCATCCAGATAGAACTTTTTCAGGAAATTGCCGAGGAGAGTGCGGCAGGCTGGATCCCACTCTGCTGCATATGCATGCCAGTCGCCATCTAACGCCGCGGCAGCGTTGATGTGAGCTCTTCTCACCACCCGAAGCTTGTATTTTGGAAAGATCACACCTCTGCTCACCGCCTTGTAGCTCACCAAAAGAGAACCGCGTTCGCGAGGCGAAATCATCGAGATAATGCCGTGGGCGATCGCTATGGCGAAAATAGAGGAGAGACTGCCAAGAGCGCGATAAGGCCAACAGCCAGATCGAATGCATCCTTGGATGGTCGATCCATCAGGTCAAAATGCAGGAATAGGTGCCTATATTTCTCGCGAATACTCGACGAGGGAGGCACATGGGGGAATGCCTGTGGCGACTCCAAAGCCATACACTAAAACTCAAAACTAAATGGTGCTTACTGAAACAACGACGGATTGTGGTTCCGCTCCTGGCCTATTGTCAATAGTACTGTTTTCCGGGGCCAAAGCCCTCAAGAGGTGGAGTACTGCCCGCGGCGCTGGCCAATTGGCATATCGCGATTGATCGCGATTAGGATATCGCTAGCCGGACAAGAAGGTAGGGGCCAGCGGCAGTACCATGTTGGCTATTGGTTGGTCTTGGCCGAATTCACGAATGGCTTCTAGCGAGCAAGCTTCCGACTCTTCTCGGAGTCGAAGCTGCCGCCCATATCAGCTTTGGCCCAACGCGCCGATATCGGCATATGTGCTTTTGCGTCGCTATCAATCTATGATTCCGCGCCTTAGTTCGCAGCCGCGCGGCGCTGCTCCGGCCTGCGACTTCGGGATAGCCGTGCAGCATCACCTTGTCGGCCTGCACGCCCCAGCTTTCCAGCCGGTCCAGAAAACTCATGCCGAGCAGGTTGGTCTTCATCTGGCCGCGCGGCACCACCAGCGCCGGAACCGATTTCTCGACGAGCTGACCTACCGCGAGACGATCGAGCGTCAGCCGCGCCGCCTTGGTGTGACCGCCGGCGGTTTCGACGTCGACATTGTATTCGAGCATCTCGATCGGCAGGCCGATCGCCTTCGCCGTCTCCCAGGTCAGCACCACCGACGTCGCGCCGGTGTCGATCACCATCGGCGCCTTGACGCCGTTGATCTTGGCATGAAGCGCGAATTCGCCGGCCTTGCCGCGCGCGATCTGCACGGCGGGCGCCGGCTCCAGGCTGCGTTGCCGCAGCATTTTCGATACCGAGTTGCTGGCGCGGGCGATCTGGTCCGGATCGCCGTAGGCGACGACGGCGCCGGCGGTGGCGGCGAGCATCGCCAGAACGAGCATGATACGGATCACAGCGCGCCTCCGCCGGTTCGTCCGGTGATCAGCCGCGCTCGCTGCGCGGCATCTGCGCGAGGCCGGCCTCCGCCATGCGCGCCGCAAGTCCTTCCATCACGGCCAATCGCTCCGCTGTCTCCATGCGGTGCCAGCGTGCGATCTCCGGCAACGTTCGTCCGCAGCCGAAGCAGAGTTTGGTTTTGGGGTCCATCATACAGACTGCAATCACGGCGTTTCTTTGCTCATTTAGCGATAGTGAAATGGTTTGCGTTCCTTGCGCAAGCGCTCCAGCTACAATCCGGTTCCTGCACTCATGATCGGTTTGTGACGCGCCCGCCGCTTGTCGTCGGCGGCCGCTGTGACGGTGGGCTCCGGCTGCAGCGGCGGGGCCTCCTCGGCCATCGGCGCCAGCGCGCTCATCACGCTCCGGCGGGAAGGTGACGATGACTTCGGTGCCGATGCGCAGTTTCGATTTCAGCGTGAAGGTGCCGCCATGCATATCGATCAAGCTCTTTGCGATCGGAAGGCCCAGCCCCGCGCCCTGTTCGGCCGACTTGATCGAGTTAGAGCCCTGGCCGAACGAGGCCAGCACGATCAGGATCTCGTCCTCGGCAATGCCGGATCCGGTATCCTTGACGCTTAGATATTGCCCGCCGGAAGCGGTCCAGCCGACCTTGAGCCAGATATCGCCGCCTTGCGGGGTGAACTTGATCGAGTTGGACAACAAATTGAGCACGATCTGGCGCGTGGCGCGTTCGTCGCCCCAGATCCTGGGCATGCCGTGCTCGAACACCTCGTGGATGGTGATGCCGCGGCTGGTCGCGCGCAGCTTCAAGAGATGGTGGCAGTCGGCAACGACGTGCAGCAGCGACACCGCTTCCTCGTTCAGCTCATAGCGGCCGGCCTCGATCCGCGACAGATCGAGAATCTCGTTGATGAGATTGAGCAGGTGAACGCCCGAATTATGGATGTCGGCGGAATATTCCTTGTACACCGCCACCGCATGCGCGCCGAAAATTTCGCTCTTCATCACCTCGGAGAAGCCGAGGATCGCGTTCAGCGGCGTTCGCAGCTCATGGCTCATCTGCGCCAGAAAGCGCGACTTGGCGACGTTGGCGGATTCGGCGCGGTGCCGCGCTTCGTCCGAGATCGCCTTGGCCTGTTCGAGCTCGCCGATCAGCGCGTCCTTTTCGGCGCGCGCTTCCAGGGTCGCCAGCGTGGTCGAATGGAGTTGATGGGCGAGCAGGGCGAAATAGGCTTCGGCGGCGACCGCAAGCAGCGCAAGCGCGTAATTGTCGAAGGTGCCGCTCAGCACGAAATTGAGCGCGATCGCCGCCGTCACCGGTGCGGTCGCCGCCATCGCCGCAATGGGGAGCGTCGCCGCCAGCATGCTCGACACCGCGATCACCAGCAGCATCAGGAACATCATCATCGTGTTCGAGACGGTGTCGAGACCGGCCGGATGCAGCAGGATCGCGGTCCAGGACAGGCCGTAGAGCAGGTCGAGCAGCACGAACCGGGTCTGCCACTTGCGCGTCGCCGCGAGCGAGGGCTGCTCGCGGAGGAAGCGCCAGCAATTGCGAATGATGGCGGCATGGATGCAGAGCATGCCGACGGTCCATATCGCGGCCGGCACGGCGTACTTCCAGAGGCCGAACAGCACGCCGGTCGCAACCACCAGCAGCATGACGACAAAGGAGGCCGATACCCGGGTCTGGGCATATTGCCGGAGCAATTCGGTATCGAACGCCGGGCGGGTGCCGCTTGATGACGTTAACCGATCCCGCGCCTCGCGCACCCGCTGCGCCGCCACGCGCCGGGTGTTGACCGGCGGTCCGGCGGGCGCTTCTGCCGGAAGCTGGACAACCTCAGGCTTTTCTGCGGGGTTACTCATCAAACAACACAAATCCTGCCCGCGAACCGCGCGCGCTTTTGCATTGTCTATCTGTGCCCTAAATCATTAAGCGATGACTTAAAGAGCTAAAAATTTCCGTTAACGGGAAGTTAAAATTAACCTGTTTCTCAGGCGGAATCCCGCTTCTGACGGGGCAAGAAGCGGGGCCCGTTCTGCGATCTTAACCGGCTTTTTAACTCACCGCTCCAGCCGGGCCATCAGGCTCGACGTATCCCAGCGCTTGCCGCCCATCTTCTCGACCTCGGCGTAGAACTGATCGACCAGGGCGGTCACCGGCAGGTTGGCGCCATTGCGGCGGGCTTCGGCGATGCAGATCGAGAGATCCTTGCGCATCCATTCGACCGCAAAGCCGAAATCGAACTTGCCCTCGTTCATGGCCTTGTAGCGGTTCTCCATCTGCCAGGACTGCGCTGCGCCCTTGGAGATGGTCTCGATCACGGCCGCAACGTCCAGCCCCGACTTCTTTGCGAAATGAAGGCCCTCGGATAGGCCCTGGACAAGGCCGGCGATGCAGATCTGGTTGACCATCTTGGTGAGCTGGCCGGCGCCGGCGGGCCGAGAAGCTTGCACATCCGCGCGTAGGAGCCCGCGATGATCGGCTCGGCAGCAGCATAGGCATCGTCCTTGCCGCCGCACATCACCGTCAGCACGCCGTTTTCCGCACCCGCCTGGCCGCCGGATACCGGCGCGTCGATGAACTTGAAGCCTGCCTTGGCGGCAGCGGCGTCGAGCTCGCGGGCAACCTCGGCGGAGGCGGTGGTGTGATCGACGAAGATTGCGCCCTTTTTCATCCCGGCGAAGGCGCCATCAGCGCCGATCGTGACGGCGCGCAGATCATTGTCGTTGCCGACGCAGCACATCACGAAATCCTGACCTTCCGCCGCGGCCTTCGGCGTCGGCGCGGTGCGCCCGCCGAATTTGTCCGCCCATTCCTTCGCCTTGGCGCCGGTCCGGTTGTACACGGTCACCTCGTGGCCGCCTTTTTCACCAGATGTCCTGCCATGGGGAAACCCATCACGCCGAGACCGAGAAAAGCGACTTTAGCCATATGCAATACCTTAGAGTTCGCCGGCGACCTTGGACGGGCCGGACGTTGTTTTGGAGGAGCCGCACCATACCCCCTGCGCAGGGAGGGCAACGCCTTCATTTGGCGGGCAAGCCAGGATTTGTGCTAGGATAGGGCCTCAAGAACCTCACAAAAAGGGAGTGACATCGCATGGGCGTCAGTGTGGGCGTGCTCGACCATTTCAACATCCGAACCCGCAACCTTGCCGACACGGTCCGGTTCTATGAAGACGTTCTGGGCCTGGAAAAGGGCGCCCGGCCGAACTTCGCTTTCCCCGGGGCCTGGATGTACAGCGAGGGCAAGGCGGTGGTGCACCTCGTCGATATCTCCAAGACCGAGGAACCGCAGAAGCCTGATTCCGGCGTCGTCCACCATGTCGCGTTTGCGAGCTACGGCTTTGACGGCATGAAGCGGCGGCTGGAACAGAAGGGCATGGCGTACGACTCCCGGCAGGTGCCGGGTGGCGACCTCTGGCAGATCTTCGTCAATGATCCCAACGGCGTCATGATCGAGCTGAATTACGAGGCCGCCAAGGAGCAGGGCGTTGCGGCGCCGGCCGAGCGGCGGGACGACGTCGGAGCGAGGTAGCCTTTCGCGCCGAACCGCTCTATGGGTCGCATCCGACTGACGTAGCGGTTTCGAAGCGCGGCCCAGCCTTTTCGGATTTGGTCCGAGGCTGATCAGGTCGCGTCAAGAAAGCGCGTCAATACAAATGAGTAGAGCCCGGTTCTCGATCAGGACCGAAAGGGCTTCAGGAGATGCGCGAGTGAGCGTGACGCAGCAACAGGTTCTCGATTCCCTTGGCCGGGTGGCGTCGCCGCGTGGCGTGCCCTTGACCAATACCAACGTGCTGTCGGCGATCTCGGTCACCGACGGCAAGGTGTTCTTCTCCATCAATGTCGACGCCGCCGAAGCCCGCGCCTGGGAAAGCGTGCGCGCGCAGGCCGAAGCCGCCGTGCGCGCGATTCCCGGCGTCACTGCTGCGATGATCGCGCTGACGGCCGAGCGCAAGCCCGGCTCGCCGCCGTCAGCGCCTGCGCCGCATCGGCACGCGCACGGCGTGCAACCGATTTCCGCCCACCGTCCGCCGCAAGGCGGGCGTCGCCGATGTCGAAACAGGCGGAGATTCCTGGTGTTGCCGCTGTCATCGCGGTGGCCTCGGGCAAGGGCGGCGTCGGCAAGTCGACCACCGCGCTCAACCTGGCGCTCGGCCTGCGCGATCTCGGCCTGCATGTCGGCTTGCTCGATGCCGACATTTATGGCCCGTCGGTGCCGCGGCTGACCGGCATCAATGAGAAGCCGCAACTCGATGACAACAGGAAGATGATTCCGATCCAGCGTTTTGGCCTTGCCATCATGTCGATCGGCTTTCTGGTCGAGGAAGACACCGCGATGATCTGGCGCGGGCCGATGGTGATGTCGGCGATCACCCAGATGCTGCGCGACGTGGCATGGGGCACGCTCGATATTCTGGTCGTCGACATGCCACCCGGCACGGGCGATGCACAATTGACGCTGGCGCAGAACGTGCCGCTGAAGGGAGCGGTGATCATCTCGACCCCGCAGGATCTCTCGCTGATCGACGCGCGGCGAGGGCTCGCGATGTTCAAGAAGGTCAACGTGCCGGTGCTCGGCATCGTCGAGAACATGAGCTACTTCCAGTGCCCCGAGTGCGGCACGCGCTCGGACATTTTCGGTCATGGCGGCGCGCGGCATGAAGCGGAACGGCTGGGTGTCCCGTTTCTGGGCGAGATCCCGCTGCACATGTCGATCAGGACCACCTCCGATGACGGTAACCCGGTGGTGGCAAGCGAGCCGGACGGTCCGCATGCCGCGATCTACCGGTCCATCGGGACCAAGGTTCGCGACCAGCTTCAGGGCGTGATCGCCGCGGCGTAACATCCCTTTATCCGTCCCCCTAAGACTTTGGTTTAATCAGTGCAGTCATGCCTTTGTCGCGTTTTCGATAGCCAACTTCCGTGTTAAAGCCGCCCCGCCAGAGCGCCCCGGATGATGTGGAATTCGCCCCGCCGGAGGACAGCTCGAGCAATATGGGAAACGCCCCGTCTTAAGGAGACTTGAATGAAGCGTCGTGATTTTTTGAAGGTTTCAGCGGCCGGTGCTGCCGCGACAGCCGTTGCCTCGCCGGCGATCGCGCAATCGTCGCCTGAGATCAAATGGCGCCTGACGTCGAGCTTCCCGAAATCTCTCGACACCATCTATGGCGGCGCTGAACAGGTGTCGAAATACGTCGCCGAGATGACCGATAACAAGTTTCAGATTCAGGTGTTCGCGGCCGGCGAAGTCGTTCCAGGTCTGCAGGCGCTCGATGCGACCTCCAACAACACCGTCGAGATGTGCCACACCGTTTCGTATTACTACGTCGGCAAGGACCCGACCTTTGCGATCTTTGCCTCGGTCCCGTTCGGCCTCAACGCGCGCCAGGCCAACTCCTGGTGGTATCAGGGCGGCGGCGAGGCGCTCGGTAACGAGTTCTTCAAGAAGTTCGGCGTGATCGGCTTCGCCTGCGGCAATACCGGCGCGCAGATGGGCGGCTGGTTCCGCAAGGAGATCAAGACGGTTGCCGATCTCTCGGGCCTCAAGATGCGCATCGGCGGCATCGCCGGACAGGTCTTTCAGAAGGTCGGCGTGGTGCCGCAGCAGCTCGCCGGCGGCGACATCTACCCGGCGCTCGAAAAGGGCACCATCGATGCAGCCGAGTGGGTCGGCCCCTACGACGACGAGAAGCTGGGTTTCGCGAAGGTCGCGAAGTACTACTACTACCCGGGCTTCTGGGAAGGCGGCCCGATGATCCACGCCTTCTGCAATCTCGAGAAGTGGAATTCGCTGCCGAAGAACTACCAGGCGATCCTGACCAACGCGTGCGCCCACGCCAATACCTGGATGAACGCACGTTACGACATGCAGAACCCGACCGCGCTGAAGCGCCTGGTGGCCGGCGGCACGCGGCTTCGTCCCTTCACCAATGAAGTGCTGGAAGCCTGCCTGAAGTCGACCAACGAGCTGTGGGCCGAGATCTCCGGCAAGAACGCCGACTTCAAAAAGTCGATCGACGCGATGCAGGCCTACCGCTCCGACCAGTATCTGTGGTGGCAGGTTGCCGAATACACCTACGACAGCTTCATGATCCGCTCGCGCACCCGCGGCTGATTACGCCTTAAGTCGTAGAAAGAAGCCCGGCCTTCGCACGAAGGCCGGGCTTTTCGCTTGCCCCGTATAGTTCGGGATGGATATCGGGAACTGGATGTTCCATGCTGGCTGCGAAGGCCTCGCCAAGAAGGCCATGACATGCTCACCAACAGGGATGGATTCAATGAAAGAAGAGATTTTCTTAAAGTTACTGGTATTGGCGCGGCTGGCGCTGCAACTCTGGCGGCTCCCGCCATCGCTCAATCGATGCCGGAGCTCAAATGGCGCCTGACGGCTAGCTGGCCCAAGTCGCTCGACACGCTGTGGGGCGGGGTCGAGCTGATGGCCAAGCTCGTTGGCGAAGCCACCGACAACAAGTTCCAGATCCAGGCCTTCGCCGGCGGCGAAATCGTTCCCGGCCTGCAGGTGCTCGATGCCGTGCAGAATGGCACCGTCGAGATGGGCCATACGGCGTCCTACTATTATTTCGGCAAGGACCCGACGTTTGCTTTTGGAACCGCCGTGCCGTTCGGCCCCAACCAGCGTCTCAACCAGGCCTGGTACATGCTCGGCGGCGGCAAGGAGCTGCTCAACCAGTTCTACAAGGGCTACAACGTCACCTCGTTTCTGGCCGGTAACACCGGCTGCCAGATGGGCGGCTGGTTCCGAAAGGAAATCAACACCGTCGACGATCTGAAGGGGCTGAAGATGCGCATCGGCGGCTTTGCGGGCCGCGTGATGCAGAAGCTCGGCGTCGTGCCGCAGCAGCTTGCCGGTGGCGACATCTATCCCGCGCTCGAAAAGGGCACGATCGATGCGGCGGAATGGGTCGGGCCTTATGACGACGAGAAGCTCGGCTTCAACAAGGTCGCGCCGCATTATTACTATCCCGGCTGGTGGGAGGGCGGACCGATGCTGCTCGGGCTCGTCAACCTGGATAAATGGAATTCGCTGCCGAAGGCCTATCAAAGCGCCATTGAGCAGGCGGGCCAGGCCGCCAATAGCTGGATGATGGCCAAATACGACCAGGGCAACCCGGCGGCGCTGAAGAAGCTGTTGGCGGGCGGCACCAAGCTGCACAGCTTCTCGCCGCCGATCATGCAGGCCTGCCTGAAAGCGACGAAAGAACTGTACGCGGAGACGGCGTCGGCCAATCCGAACTTCAAGAAGGTGCTGGAATCGATGAACTCGTTCACGGCCAACGGATATCAGTGGTTCCAGGTCGCCGAACTCGGTTACGACAGCTTCATGGCGCGCAATCCGCAAGGCTGATCGCGACCCCTCTCAACAAGTGAAGTGAACCCCCGGAGCGAAAACTCCGGGGTTTTTGATTGTCGAGAGGTGAGGCGCCGCTACTGCTTCGGTCCGCCGAAATCCAGCGGCGGCAGCTCGATCTGCGGCACCTCGATCCTGACCTTGCTGAGGTCGACGTCGAGCGGCTTGTCGAGTAGCGCCGTCACCACGACCGGGAAAGCAATCACGATTGCCACCATGATCGCCTGCAGGCCGATCCAGGGTAGCGCGCCCCAATAGATGTCGGAGCTCTTCACTTCCTTCGGCGCCACGCCGCGCAAATAGAACAGCGCGAAACCAAACGGTGGATGCAGGAACGACGTCTGCATGTTGACGCAAAGCATGACGCCGAACCAGATCAGCGCCGCATCCGGTCCCACGACCGGCGCCAGCACCTTCTGCGCAATCGGCGCCACCATCGGCAGGATGATGAAGGCGATCTCGAAGAAGTCGAGGAAGAACGCCAGGAAGAAGATGAAGAGGTTGATGAAGATCAGGAAGCCCCAGACACCGCCGGGGATCGAGGTCAGATGGTGCTCGAGCCAGACCCCGCCATTGACGCCGAGGAATACCACCGAGAAGCAGGTCGAGCCGATCAGGATGAACACCACCATGGTGGAAAGGCGCATCGTCGATTGGTAGCCCTGCTTGATCAGGTCGCGCAGGTCCGGAATACGAACGGCTTCCAGACAGAGCCAGACGACGGCGAGATAGAGCACCGCGAAGGTCAGCTTGAGCAGTTTGCCTTCGCCGACGAGAATTCCGATGATCACGCCGATGCCGGTGGCGGCGATGCCGACCAGCAGCATCTTGTGGCCTTTGCTGCTCAGATCCTTGTGATGGATCGCGGCGAGCACGATGGCGCCGATGGCACCCATTGCACCGGCTTCCGTGGGGGTGGCCAGGCCCATCATCATGGTGCCTAGCACCACGAAGATCAGCACAGCAGAGGGAATGATGCCCATCAGGCATTTGCGCCAGAGCGGCCAGCCCCGCAGCGTCAGCGCGTCCCTCGGCACGGCCGGGACGTGATGGGGCAGGAAGATACTCAGAACGAACGTGTAGCCGGCGAACAGCGCGATCTGCAGCAGCGACGGGCCCCAGGCGCCAAGATACATGTCGCCGACCGACTTGCCGAGCTGGTCGGCCATCACGATCAGCACCAGCGAGGGGGCACCAGCTGGGTGATGGTGCCGGATGCGGCGAGCACGCCGGTGATGTAGCGAACATTGTAGCCGTAGCGGAGCATCACCGGCATCGAGATCAGCGCCATGGCGATGACCTGCGCCGCCACCGTGCCGGTGATCGCGCCCAGGATGAAGCCGACGATGATGACGGAATAGCCGAGGCCGCCGCGGACCGGGCCAAACAACTGGCCCATCGAGATCCAGCATGTCTTCGGCGAGACCGCACCGCTCGAGGACGGAGCCCATGAAGGTGAAGAAGGGATCGCCAATAGCAATTCGTTGGAAAGCACGCCGCCGAAAATGCGTCCGGGAATAGCCTGCAGGAAGTTCATGTCGAAGAAGCCGAGATAGATCGACAGGAACCCGAACGACAGCCCGAGCGCGGCCAGCGTGAAGGCCACCGGGAAGCCGATCAACATGGCCAGAATCAAGCCGCCGAACATCAGCGGCGGCATCATATCCAGCGTGATCATTGGGTCGGCCTCTCGTACTTCGCATCGATCACGACATAGCCCTTCAGTGCAGCGATGCGCTTGATCACCTCGGAGACGCCTTGCAACGCCAGGAAAACGAAGCCCACGGGAACGACGAGCTTGATCGGCCAGCGCAGCAGGCCGCCGGCATTGCTCGAAGTCTCGCCGACGACGTAGGCCTGCATGAAGAACGGCCACGACAGATAGCTGAGCAGCAGGCAGGACGGGATCAGGAAGCACAGCGTGCCGATCAGGTCGAGCCGGAGCTGGCCGCGCTCGGATAGCATCAGATAGAGAATTTCAACGCGAACATGCTCGTTCTTCTTGAACGTATAGGAGGCGCCGAACATCACGAAGATGGCGAACATGTACCACTGCAATTCGAGCCAGCTGTTGGAACTGTAGCCGAACGCGTAGCGGATCATCGCGTTGGCGGCGCTCACCACGCAGGCTGCGAGCACCAGCCAGTTGCAGATGCCGCCTAGTTTCTCATTGATCCAATCGATTGAGTTACTCAGTGCCAACAATGGGCGCATTACGCTCTCCTCGGACGCGTCATCGACGCGCGCCGGATGTCTTTATTGATATTGCGTTGCCATCGCGCGCCGGGCGCCTGGAGCTGCCGTCCTGCACCCAACGCGCAGGTTCGCTCTCGCGCGAAAAACGCGCGAGTCCGCAACTCATTCGCAGATGCGATTGCAACGATAGTCCTCCCCGTCTCGCGCTACCGCCGTCTTGACCGCAACCCAGGGATGCAGCGGCCTGTCCCGGCCGTGCTGGCGTGAAGCAGCCGCACCATTTCAGCGCGCTGCGGCGGCGTCAATCGGAAAATGGACACATTGACGCGGGGATTAATTGATTGGTTGGCCTGATAAATCCGCGTTGGAACGGATGATAAATTAATCGGCGAACTCAGCCGCCGGTCACGCTCATGTGGCGAGAGACGCTCGGGCGGTTATGCCGGCGGTCGATGATGAAGTCGTGGCCCTTCGGCTTCAGCCCGATGGCTCGATCGATAGCGGCCGACAGCAAGTCGTCGTCGGCCGACGCCCGCAACGGTTTGCGCAAATCTGAGGCATCCTCGTGGCCGAGGCAGGTATGCAGCGTGCCGGTGCAGGTGATCCGTACCCGGTTACAGGACTCGCAGAAATTATGCGTCATCGGCGTAATGAAGCCGAGCTTGCCGCCGGTCTCCGCAACGCGGACATAGCGGGCGGGGCCGCCGGTATCCTCATCGAGGTCGGTCAGCGTGTAGTGCTTGGCGAGGCGGGCGCGCAGAAGCGACAGCGGCACGTACTGATCGATGCGGCCTTCGCCGATGTCGCCCATCGGCATGACTTCGATAAGCGTCAGCGCCATGCCCTTGCCGTGCGCCCATTCCATCAGCGAGGGGATTTCCTCTTCGTTCATGTTCTTCAGCGCCACCGCGTTGATCTTGACCGCAAGGCCTGCGTCGCGCGCGGCTTCGATGCCGGTCAGAACCTTGGCGAGATCGCCCCAGCGCGTGATGGCGCGGAACTTCTGCGCATCGAGCGTATCGAGCGAGACGTTGACGCGGCGGACGCCGCAGTCGCGCAATTCGCCGGCGAAGCGCGCCAGTTGTGAAGCGTTGGTAGTCAGCGTCAGCTCATCGAGCGCGCCGCTTGAAAGATGCCGCGACAGCGAGCGCACCAGCGACATCACGTTGCGCCGGACCAGCGGCTCGCCGCCGGTGAGGCGGATCTTGCGCACGCCCTTGGCGATGAAGGCCGAGCACAGCCGGTCGAGTTCTTCCAGCGTCAACAGATCGGCTTTCGGCAGGAAGGTCATGTCCTCGGACATGCAGTAGAAGCAGCGCAGGTCGCAGCGATCGGTCACCGACACACGCAGATATCGGATGGTCCGACCGAACGGATCGACCATCGGACGAAACAACTGATCGGGTGACGGGGATCCGCTCATTCAAGCTGCCTTGCAACTGCCTTGTACCGGGGTCTTCACGTACTAACTCGCTAGCATAATCTAGGCACGTTGTAAGGCGCCTACAATCAGCGAACTGGCGGGTGCAGTTGCGCGGTCCGGCAGGGGCCGCCGGGGATTCAGCGGGCCGCGGCCTGCGCAGGGCCGGGTTCGGCGCCGCGGCGGCGTTGGGCTTCGGCTTCTTCGGCCGCATCGGCTTGCGCGCCTTCGGCGGCGGCGCGGCCGGCGTGAGTTCCGCGAACACCGGGCTGGGCTCTATGATGGTCGTCGGCGGCGAGGCAAAATCGCCGGGATTGCGGATCACCTGGACCGGAACCGTGGCCGGCTGGAACTTGGGGCTTGCGAAGGTGACGGAGAAGCCGGCGTCGGGTGCGGGCACGTCGATCGAGCAGGGGGTTTTGCAGGCCGGTCCGAGCGAGGTCGTGGCATCCGCTCCCGGTGGCACCGATTCCAGCGCAACCTTCACCAGCGGCGGCGCCGGCTTGAAGGAATCAAGGGAAAACGATGAACACCCGGCGAGGCTCGCTCCGGTGACGGCAATCGCGACGGCACGACGCATGATCGATCACTCTGACTTGCGGCTATTGGCCACAATCCCCATGGCGAACCATAGGAGTGCGCGAACAGGCCTGCAACCAGCCCGGGAAAAATCGTTAAAGAATGGTTAACGCCGAAAATTAGCGCTCAAGATACACTATATAAATCAGAAGGTTAGGTCCGAGATGTGACCTTGCTGAGGCTTTCCACCGCCGCCGGCAAATCGCGCATATGGCCGATCAGCCGGTCGGGCTTCAATTCGGCGATCGGCACATCGGTATAGCCGAACTCGACGCCGATCACGGGAATGCCGGCCCGCCTCGCCACGCCGACGTCGGGGCCGGCGTCGCCCACCATGATGGTCGCAGCCAGATCGCCGCCCGCCCGCGCCACCGTCTGCTGCAGGATGATGGGATCGGGCTTGGAGACGCCGAATGTGTCGGCGCCGCAGATGGCGGAAAACCGTCCGCTCAGGCCCAATTGGTCGAGCAGCCGCTTCGACAGCCATTCCAGCTTGTTGGTGCATACCGCGAAGCGGCAGCCCTGCGCCGCAAGCTCATCGAGGGCGGCTTCCAGCCCCTCGAACGGCCGCGAGGCGTCCGCAATGTGGGCGGCGTAATAGTCGATGAAATCGCGCATGAGGCGGTTGACGTCTTCCACGCTCATCGCGCGGCCTTCCAGCTCGAGCCCGCGCTCGATCAGCTTGCGGGCGCCGGCGCCGATCATGTTGCGCGCCGATTTGAAAGGCACGGGCGGCACGCCCTCGCGGTCGAGCGCGAAATTGAGCGCGGCAATCAGGTCGGGTGCGGTGTCGACCAGCGTGCCGTCGAGGTCGAAGACAACAGTGCGGGGAAGGCTCATCCGGAATTCGCTAGCGGCAGGCGCGGCATCATGCAAGTGGATATGCCGGCTTCCGCACAATCCCTTCGGAGAACAGCTATGCGTGATCTCGCCGGCAAGACGGCCTTCGTGACGGGTGGGGCCAGCGGTATCGGGCTGGCGCTAGGCCGGGCGTTTGCACAAGGCGGCATGAAGGTGATGCTCGCCGATATCGAGATGGATACATTGCAGGCCGCGGTCAAAAGCCTGCAGGAAGTCTCCCCAGATATCCGCGGCACCATCTGCGATGTGGCCGATGCGGAAAGCGTCGAGCGTGCGGCGCAGGCTTCGTTCGACGCCTTCGGGCGGGTTCATGTGGTTTGCAACAATGCCGGCGTTGCGGCCGGCGGCGGCATCGATCACATCTCGCTGGATAATTGGCGATGGGTCATCGATGTAAACCTGATGGGCGTGCTCCACGGCATCAAAAGCTTTCTGCCGCACATCCGCGCCCATGACGAAGGCGGCCATATCGTCAACACCGCGTCGATGGCGGGGATGCAGACCGGTTTGGGATTCAGCCCCTATGGGGCGACCAAATTTGCAGTCGTCAGCATGTCTGAGGGCCTTGCGATGCAGCTCAAGCCGCATGGTATCGGCGTGAGCGTATTGTGCCCAAGCTTTGTCCGCACCCGTATCGGCGAGAGCGGGCGCAACCGGCCCGAGCGCTACGGCCAGTCGCAGCCGCTCGATCCCGCCAGTCCGTCGGCAGCCGTCGTGGCCGAGATCGCAAGGCAGATCGAGGCGGGGCTCGACCCAGCTACCGTCGCCGCGCGCGTGCTGGAGGCCATCCGCCAGGATGACCTCTATGTGTTCACCCATCCCGGCATGCGGGCCGAGGTGGAGCCGCGTTTCGCAGCGATTCTGGCCGCGATGGACAGGGTTTCACCCCCATAATCCTTCTCACGCAGGATCTTAAGCGCTGTTCCCAAGGCCAAAACGACGCTAGAGAAACGTCACTGGCGGGTTCTTGAGAGGCATCGTTAACACGTGGATATGGACCAACTAAAGCGGCAGGCGGCGGCGCGGGCGCTGGAGCATGTGCAGGACGGCATGAAGCTCGGGCTCGGCACCGGCTCGACCGCCAGGCATTTTGTCGAGCTGCTCGGCGAGAAAGTTGCGGGCGGGATGAAAGTAGTGGGCGTGCCGACGTCGGAGGCGACCCGCGCCCAGGCCGAAGCCTGCAAAATTCCGCTGACCACGCTCGATGAAGTCGACCGGCTCGATCTCACCGTCGACGGCGCCGACGAGCTTGATTCCGCGCTGAACCTGATCAAGGGCGGCGGCGGCGCGCTGTTGCGGGAGAAGATCGTGGCGGCGGCCTCCGATCGCATGATCGTGATTGCCGACGATACCAAATGGGTCGATGTTCTCGGCCGTTTCCCACTACCTGTAGAGGTGATTCCGTTCGGGTTGGCCGCCACCCAGCGGGCCATGGCCACGGCATTTGGCAAATGCGGTGTTTCCGGGCAAATGGGGCTCCGCAAGGGCAAGGACGGCCACGTTTTTGTCACCGATGGCGGCCACTGGATTGTCGATGCCCATCTGGGACGCATCACGGATGCGCCGCGTCTGGCGGGCCTGTTGAGCCTGATCCCGGGTGTCGTCGAACACGGATTGTTCATTGGCCTGGCTAGCATCGCCGTCCTGGCAGGTGCCCAGGGAATTCGCGTAGTTGAGCGGCGGTAACGCCGGTAATCGAGGAGAATTGGAATGAAGAGCCTTTCACGGATTTTGTCGGCGGCCGGCCTCGCAGTCGGACTGGCCCTGACCGCCGTTCCGGCCGATGCGCAGCAGAAAAATGCGCCCGCCGCGACGACGCCACTCAAGCCCGGCTCGCCGGCGGCGCTCGCCGCCGCCAAGGAAATCCTGGCGATGAAGAACGCGAGCGCAATGTATGCCAACGCCGTTCCCAATCTCGTCGAGCAGACCAAGAACGTGCTGATGCAGAGCAATCTGAACTATCAGAAGGATCTCAACGAGGTCGCCGTTATCGTTGCCAAGAATCTCGCCGGCCGCGAGAAGGAAATCGGCGAGGGCATGGCGCAGGTCTACGCCAACGAGTTCACCGAGCAGGAGCTGAAGGATCTGGTCACCTTTTACAAGTCGCCGCTCGGTCAGAAGCTGCTCTCGAGCGAGCCCCGCGCCATCCAGTTCAGCATGTCCTACATGAACCAGTGGGCGCAGGCTTTTGCCGAAACCATCAACGGCCAGTTCCGCGCCGAGATGAAGAAGCGCGGCAAGGATATCTGATCCAAACCAGGGGCGACTTCGGGCGGGGTTGAGATGGCTGAGTTCGACGTCGATCTGTTCGTCATCGGCGGTGGTTCGGGTGGCGTGCGCGCCGCCCGCATCGCCGCCGGTTACGGCGCCAAGGTCATGGTCGCCGAAGAATACCGGATGGGCGGCACCTGCGTGATCCGCGGCTGTGTGCCGAAAAAGCTGTTCGTGCTCGGCTCGCACGTCCGCCACGAGATCGAGGACGCCGCCGGCTTCGGCTGGACCATCCCGGAAGTCTCTTTCGATTGGCCGACGCTCATCGCCAACAAGGACAAGGAGATCGCGCGTCTCGAAGGCATCTACGCCGCCAATGTCGAGAAGAGCGGCGCACGTATCGCAAAGACCCGTGCGGTGCTGGAAGATACCCACACGCTGCGGCTGATGACCGGCGAAAAGCTCACCGCAAAATACATCCTGATCGCGACCGGCGGTGCGCCCAACCACGGGCGGGAGATCCCCGGCATCGAGCACGTGATTTCCTCGAACGAGGCGTTTCATCTCACCGAGCTGCCGAAGCGCATCGTGATCCAGGGCGGCGGCTATATCGCGCTGGAATTCGCCGGTATCTTCGCCGGCTTCGGCTCCGACGTGACCGTGATCTATCGCGGCGACAACATCCTGCGCGGCTTCGACGAGGACGTCCGCAAGCACGTGCGCGCCGAGATGGAGAAGCAGGGCATCACCATCATCACCGGCTGCACCATCGACAAGGTGGACAAGCACGGCAATGAATACACCACGCATCTGTCCAGCGGTTCGAGCATCGCTTCGGAGAAGGTGATGTTCGCGATCGGGCGGCACCCGAACGTCGCCAATCTCGGGCTCGAAAAGGCCGGCGTCGCCATCAACCCGGCGAATGGCGGCATCGCGGTCGATGAGTGGTCGAAAACCTCGGTCGACAACATCTATGCGATCGGCGACGTCACCCATCGCCTCAATTTGACGCCGGTGGCGATCCGCGAGGGCCATGCCTTTGCCGACACCGTGTTCGGCAAGCGCCCGGTTCAGGTCGATCACGCCACGATCCCGACGGCGGTGTTCTCGCAGCCCGAGGTCGGCACCGTGGGCCTGACCGAAGCGCAGGCGCGCGCGCAAGTGAGCCATGTCGACATCTACAAGGCCGATTTCCGCCCGATCAAGGCGACGATGTCCGGCCGCGACACCCGCGTGCTGATGAAGCTCGTGGTCGACGGCACGACGGACCGCGTGCTCGGCTGTCACATCGTCGGCGACACCGCCGCCGAAATCGTCCAGGCAGTCGCGATCGCCGTGAAGATGAAAGCGACCAAGGCCGATTTCGACGCGACGATTGCGCTGCATCCGACAGCCGCGGAAGAGCTGGTCACGATGCGCACGCCGACGGCAAGATATGTGAGGCAGGCGGCGGAGTAGGTGGGATCGTAGGATGGGTGGAGCGAAGCGATACCCATCACCTTCCGCGAAACGTCACGGCTGACACTTGATTTGGATTGTAGTCCTGTGTCACGCGAGCCCGAAATTTCTCTGGTAACGAGTCGGCTCGCAGCGGACATGGCATCGCTTCATCCGCAGCATCGGGCGGCGCTCGAACGCGCGCTGATCCGTCCGCGTACTGTCGGCCTGAGTGACGCCCCCGGAGAATTCGTCGTTGCGGTGGCGGTTCTCGACGAGAAGCTGCTCTATTGGTCGGACATCGAGGAGGGATGGGAGCTCGCGGTACCCGATGGTCGCGGCAACATTCCCTCTCGCGGTTGCAACCAGTATGAACTCCGGCATGTGCTCTATCAGGTTTTCGGCGCCCCCGACGCGCCCTAGGGGCGGCCGTGTGAGCGTGCCAGGGCTACCGATGGCTGCGGCACTCTGATAACGGTGCAGGCAAGCATTCAATAACGGAGTTATCCCCATGATCGAATCAATCGGTATTGTAGGCGCAGGCACCATGGGCAACGGCATTGCGCAGGTGTGCGCCGCCGCCGGTCTTCCCGTGGTCATGACCGACATCTCGGATGCGGCGCTCGCCCGGGGCATGTCTGTTGTTGCTAACAGCCTGGAGCGGCTGGTCAACAAGCAGAAGATGACCGATGCCGACCGGCAGGCTGCGCTGGCCCGCATCACGACGACGACGGACACCGCGAAGTTTTCCACCTGCGATCTCGTCATCGAGGCCGCGACCGAGAACGAAGAGCTGAAGGTGAAGATCCTGAAGGATCTCTGCTCAAAGCTGCGGCCGCAGGCGCTGCTCGCCACCAATACGTCCTCGATCTCGATCACCAAGCTCGCAGCGGCGACCGATCGTCCGGACCGCTTCATCGGCATGCACTTCTTCAATCCGGTGCCGCTGATGGCGCTGTTGGAATTGATCCGCGGCTTGCAGACGTCGGACGATACCCACGCCAAGGCCGAAGCGTTTTCGAAAAGGATCGGCAAGGTCTCGATCACGGCGAAGAACAGCCCGGGCTTTGCGGTCAACCGCATCCTGTGTCCGATGATCAACGAGGCGATCTTTGCGCTTCAGGAAGGCCTCGCCACGGCGGAAGACCTCGACGCCGGCATGAAGCTCGGCTGCAACCATCCGATCGGCCCGCTGGCGCTCGCCGACATGATCGGTTTGGATACCATGCTGTCGGTGATGGAAGTCTTCTACCAGGGATTCAACGATCCGAAGTATCGCCCCGCGCCGCTGCTGAAGGAAATGGTCGCCGCCGGCCATCTCGGCCGCAAGACCGGGCAGGGGTTTTATAGCTACGGCAAGTGAGGGTGGCGGGGTCCCGTAGGATGGGTAGAGCGTAGCGAAACCCATCATTTCTTGCGCGGAGGTGATGGGTATCGCTTCGCTCAACCCATCCTACGAAGCTATTTCGGATTGGGCTCCACAAGTCCCTCCGCCGGATTTTCGAATTTCCCGGCGCGCGCCAGCTTTACCGCGTTGCCGAGTGCGCGCGCGGCGTTGATCGTCTCCTCCTGAAAGCCGCGGTCCTCGTCCAGCGCCTGGTGCGAGGTGGCATAGGGCTCCATGTAGCCGACATAGCCGTCAGCTTCACTGGTTCGACCGGCAGAGATCAGCGACATGTCCGTGAGCCAGTCCGAAAGCGAGCGGCGCAATGTTTCCGTGCCCGCGCTGTCGCCGTGCACGACGAGCCCGAAATGCCGCCCGGCCAGATGGCGCGGGTAGGGCCAGCCTCTCAGTTCGAGCGCCTTGGCCTGGTCGGCGTGCTTGCCGTGCGTCGACGTCGGATCGGGATTGCCGCCGTCGGCGCAGACCAGCCGGTCCATCATCGCCTTCAGCGCGGTGGAGGCGTGATACCAGTTCACCGGCGCCACGATCAGGATGCCGTGGGCTGCGACCCAGAGCGGATAAATCTCGTTCATCCAGTCGTCGGTCTGGCCGAGCGAATAGTTCGGATAGCAACTGCAGGGCCAGTGACAGAGCGGCATCGCGGTGGCGACGCAGGATTTGCAGGGATGAATCTGCCGGCCATATTCCGACGTCAGGCGCGACAGGTCGAGGATGTCGATTGCAGATCCCATCTCGAGCAGCACAGGCTCGGCGAGCTTGACCAGCCGCCAGCTCTTCGACATCTCGCCGGGGCAGGTGTGCTCGCTGCGCGCCGAGCCATTGATGATGAGAATGCGCGGCTGCGCGGCCGCATCGTTGTGGCGCCGCTGCGCTTCAAGAATGGCATCGCGGGCGGCGAGCCAGTCCACCGAGATTTCATATTCCGGATCGGCGAAGCCGAGGCCGGCCTTGCGGGTCAGCGGGGCTTTTCGCGAATGGCTATAGGCGTCCCACGCGGCCTGGACGATGGCGTCGAGTTCGCGCTGCAGTGGCCGGAAGGCCGGATCGACGAAGCGGCTGCGATAGCGCTTCTCGAATTCCTCGCGCGGCAATTTGACGGGCGGCATTCCCTGCGAACGTCCGGCTCCGCCATCGATCGACCCTCACGCGATTTGACTGCCGCAGGAGTCAACGCCGGAGCCAGAGCGGCAGTTCCGAGGGCCTCGCCGAAGCACCTAATCCGGATGCCACAGGTCGAACAGTTCCCTGGCGCTGACCAGATCGATCTGCTCGTTGAACCGCGTCCGATACATGGTCATCAGCGCATCGTGGCCGGTGTCGGAAGAGCTGCACAGCGCGTCCTGCACGATGACGACGCGGAAGCCGAGATCGACCGCGCCGAGCACGGTGGAGAGCACGCAGACGTCGGTCTCCGCGCCCGACACCACCACCGTCCCGACGTGTCGCTCCACCAGCAAATGACCGAGCCGTGAACCGAAGAATGCCGAATAGGCGGGTTTGTCGACGACAAGCGCCGGCGGCGAATAGCGCGCAAGCTCAGGCACGATATCGAGCGCGCCGGGTGCGAGATTGCCGCGCGTCGCGTGCTGCCATTTCGTGAAATAGGCCTGCCATTGGCCGCGCCGGTCTTGCGGCCGCTCGGGCGTGATGAAGCGCGTGAACACGGTCCGTTCCGTGTACCCCGCGCAGATATCCGCGATGACAGGCAATACCCTTTCCATCCACGGCGTTTCCCATACGCCGCCTTTGGCGAAGATGTTCTGCATATCGATGCACAGATGTGCGGCGTCAGTTATGCCGGCCATTCGTCGGTCCCCGGGCTCATCGGAAGGGCTAATTCGGAGAGCCGGGACTGGTTTCAAGGCCGGAGAGGGGAACGGTCGCGGCCGTCGCCGCGTTGCCTTGGTGAGAGCTGGTCAGGTGAGGCTGCTTCGCGCGCCAACAATGCCTGGTCTCGCTGCCTGATGGCCACGCTTCGGCGCAGGTTGGAGGTTCTCGTGCCGATGAACAACCATGCCGACGATCTGACCGCAGCCGTGCGCCATGCGTTGGAGACGACGCGTGCCACCGCCGCATGCCCGTTCCATTGGGATGTCATTATCCGCGTCGGCGATGACGCCGCCGAAAGTCATGCGTTCGAGCGGGCCAGAAAAATGATCAGAAGCGATGGAACGACGTGGACATCGGAGGCGCTCAGGGAAGAGTTCAGGCGCCAGCTGGCCGAGGCCGCCGATGGTCAATGTCCGCGCTGCGAGGGTGAGCGCACCCGGTCTTCCCTGCGCCCTCCAGGTTCTGAAGGGAAAACGCGCCAGCAAAGCTCGGGCGCAACCTTGTGCAGGAGGACGAACGCGGACTAAGCGAGCCCCAGCTTCGGGCTACGGGCTATAAGCTTCGCTCGTAATGACAGCGAACTCATTCCCCCGTCTCAATCCACTCCGCAGCGCCACGCCACAGCGTGTCGCGATGCTCGGGCCTGAAAAATCCCATATGCCCGATCTTGGCGGCGCCGGTATCAGCGGGCGTCACCGTGACGATGTCAGGCTTGATCGAGGTAAATCCCGCGCACAGCAATTCGACCGCGGGCCGCGTCGCCCAGGGATCGTCGGACATGCAGAGCGCGCGCAGCTCGCCCTTGTAGTTCGGAAAATTCCGCACGGCGTCGAGCTTGGCATCGTCGAACAGATAGCGCGGGCTCATCACCCAGCCGACCCATTGCAGGAATGCGTCCTTCGGCAGGTCCATGCCGAGGCCGGCCTTGCCCGGCATGTAGCCGAGCGCGCGGGTGAGGGGAGGCCGACAAAATTCAGCATCGCGTAGACGCGGTAACGCTCCGGCGCCGCCATCAGTTTCCAGTAGCCGGCCTGGGCTGCAATGAACAGCGCGCGCGAAATCTCCGAATTGTTCGGCAACAGGCCGAGCGCCTGGCCGCCGAACGAATGTCCGACATAGGCGAGGGGAGCACCTTGTAGCGCTCGCGCATCCAGGCGACCGTCGCCGCAATATCCTGTGCGGCCCAGTCCGACATCGAGGCCTTGAAGCCGACCAGCGATTTCGGCTGGTTGTTGCCGGTCAGCACCTGCTGCCTGCTATCGCCGGTGCCGCGGTAGTCGGAGGTCAAAACCGCGCAGCCGCGCCTGGCGAGATAGCCGGCAAAGCCCCGGTAGAGCTTGCGGGGGACCGCGGCCGCCGAATTGATCAGGACCGCATGGCGCTTGGCCCCGCGGGGCAGAAACAGCGTCGCGGCAAGGGATATCCATCCGTCTCGGGCACCGTGATATCGTCGCAAAATACGTCGTCCAGCCCCGGCTCGGCCACTGCTTCTTCTCCTCAGCTTTCGCGAGCGGCCCCAGCAAATGCGAATTCGGCTTTTGCCGCAAGGGTTTGATGGGACTACCTGAAATCTAACTGGCGGTCGGTCACAGGCCTGTGTATAAACCGGCCCTTCACAATCGCTATTAAGCTGCGGTTTTTGCTCAGGAGTTAACGTCATGTCCGAGCGGTGGACGCCCGATAGCTGGCGCACCAGACCGGTGCTGCAAGTCCCCGATTATCCCGATGCCAAGGCATTGGCCGACGTCGAGGCGCAGCTCGCCACGTTTCCGCCGCTGGTGTTTGCCGGCGAGGCCCGCAACCTGAAAAAGGCGCTGGCGCGCGTCGCCGCGGGCGAAGCCTTCCTGCTGCAGGGCGGCGATTGCGCCGAGAGCTTTGCCGAACATGGCGCCAACAACATCCGCGACTTCTTCCGCGTGCTGCTGCAGATGGCGGTCGTGCTGACCTACGCAGGCGCGCTGCCGGTGGTGAAGGTCGGCCGCATCGCCGGGCAGTTCGCCAAGCCGCGCTCGTCGAACACGGAAAAGATCAACGGCGTCGAGCTGCCGAGCTACCGCGGCGACATCATCAACGACATCGCCTTCACGGCGGAGTCGCGGATCCCCGATCCGCAGCGCCAGCTGATGGCCTACCGTCAATCGGCCGCGACGCTGAACCTGCTTCGTGCCTTCGCGACCGGCGGTTTTGCCAATCTCGGCAGCGTGCATCAGTGGATGCTCGGGTTCCTGAAGGATTCCCCGCAGTCGCGCCGGTATAAGGAAATCGCGGATCGCATCTCGGATGCGCTGAATTTCATGCGCGCCTGTGGGCTGGATCTCGAAAGCCATCCCGAACTGCGCGCCACCGATTTCTACACCAGCCACGAGGCACTGCTACTGGGTTACGAGCAGGCCTTCACCCGAGTCGATTCCACCACCGGCGACTGGTACGCGACCTCCGGCCACATGATCTGGATCGGCGACCGCACCCGCCAGCTCGATCACGGCCACGTCGAATATTTCCGCGGCATCAAGAATCCGATCGGCCTGAAATGTGGTCCCTCACTGAAGCCGGACGAGCTCTTGAAGCTGATCGACATCCTCAATCCCGACAACGAGCCCGGACGGCTGACGCTGATCAACCGCTTCGGCTCCGACAAGGTCGTCGAGCATCTGCCAGGGCTGATCCGCGCCGTGCAACGGGAAGGGCGCGTCGTGGTCTGGTCCTGCGATCCCATGCACGGCAACACCATCACCTCGACCTCGGGCTACAAGACCCGTCCGTTCGACCGGGTGTTGTCGGAAGTGAAGTCGTTCTTCGCCATCCATGCCGCGGAGGGGACGCATGCCGGCGGCGTGCATCTGGAAATGACCGGGCAGGACGTCACCGAATGCATCGGCGGCGCGCGTGCCATCACCGACGAGGACCTCAACGACCGCTATCACACGGTCTGCGATCCCCGCCTCAATGCCGAACAATCGATCGACCTGGCCTTCCTGATCGCCGAACTGCTCAAGCAGGAACGCGCGGGTAAGGAAAAGCCGATGCCGGCGGCAGCGGGACTCTGACTTGCTGCGACTCTGGCGGGCCACCATCAACACGCGTAACGGGCTCGCCTTTGCGATCCGCTCGGAGCAGGCCGTCCGCGAGGAAATTTTCGCACTGGCGCTTTCAGTGCCGCTGGCCTGGCTGGTCGGCGCCACGGTCATGCGCCGCGTGGAACTTGTCGCGGCCGTCGCTTTTGTTCTGGTGGTCGAGCTGCTCAATACCGCGATCGAGAAACTCGCCGACCGGCTCACCACCGACCACGATCCGCAGATCGGGCGGGTCAAGGACATGGGGTCGGCGGCGGTCGGGGTCGCGCTCTTGATGGCCGGGGTGTTCTGGCTATTTGCCCTCGCCGAACGCATAGGCGCGATCTAAAGCGAGCATTGCAGTTTGCCCTTGTGCAAGGCACCATCGCTCCCATGACCAACACCTTTACGATCACGCTGGCGCAGTTGAACCCGACGGTCGGCGACGTCACGGGCAACGCCGACAAGGCGCGGGTGGCGCGCGACAAGGCCAAGGCCGACGGCGCCGACCTCGTGGTGCTACCGGAATTGTTCATCTGCGGCTACCCGCCGGAAGACCTGGTGTTGAAACCCGCGCTGCAGGCGGCCTGCCGCGCCGCGGTCGAAGGGTTGGCCCGCGAAACCAAGGGCGGCGGTCCGGCCATGCTGATCGGCACGCCATGGGTCGAAGACGGCAAGCTCTACAATGCGTGCGCGCTGCTCGATCAGGGCCGCATATCAGCCCTGCGCTTCAAGGCCAATCTGCCCAACTACGGCGTGTTCGACGAGAAGCGCCTGTTCGCCCGCGGCCCGGCCGCGGGGCCGGTGACCGTCAACGGCGTTCGGGTCGGTGTTCCCATCTGCGAGGACATCTGGCTCGAAGAATCGGAAGAATACGAAAATATCGTCGAGTGTCTCGCCGAGACCGGCGCGGAAATCCTGGTGGTGCCGAACGGCTCGCCCTACGCGCGCGACAAGAACGATCTCCGGCTGTCGATCGCGGTCGCCCGCGTCACCGAAAGCGGCTTGCCGCTGGTCTATCTCAACCAGATCGGTGGACAGGACGAACTGGTGTTCGACGGCGCCTCCTTCGCGCTCAACGCCGACCTTTCGGTCGCAGCGCAACTGCCCGCCTTCGAGGAAAACATCACCACGCTGCGCTGGACCAAAAGCGCCGACGGCTGGCGCTGCTCCGGGCCTGTCGTGCCGCTGGTCGAGGGCGACAAGGCCGATTATGCGGCCTGCGTGCTGGGCCTGCGCGATTACGTCCGAAAGAACGGGTTTCCGGGCGTGCTGCTCGGCGTCTCCGGCGGTATCGACTCCGCGCTGTGCGCGGCGATCGCGGTCGATGCGCTCGGCGCCGACCAGGTTCGCGGCGTGATGCTGCCGTTTCGCTTCACCGCACAGGTGTCGCTCGACGATGCCGCCAAGCTCGCGAAAGCACTCGGCTTTCCCTACGAGGTACTGCCGATCGCGGACGCCGTGAATGGATTCGAAAAGATCCTGTCAAAACCCTTCGCCGGGCTACCGCGCGATATCACCGAAGAGATTTGCAGGCGCGCACCCGCGGCACGCTCCTGATGGCGATTTCGAACAAGACCGGTGCGATGGTGGTCACGACCGGCAACAAGTCGGAAATGTCGGTCGGCTACGCCACCATCTATGGCGACATGAACGGCGGCTTCAATCCGATCAAGGACATCTACAAGACCGAAGTGTTCCGCCTGTCGAGCCTGCGCAACGAATGGAAACCGGACGGCGCGCTCGGGCCATCCGGCGAGGTGATTCCGGTCAACATCATCACCCGGCCGCCGACGGCAGAGCTGCGCGAGAACCAGACCGACCAGGATTCGTTGCCGCCCTATGAAATGCTCGACGGCATTCTGGAGCGGCTGGTCGAGCGCGAGGAGCCGCTGGCATCGATCATCGCGGCCGGTTTCCCGGCCGACGTGGTGACGCGGATCGACCGGCTGCTCAACGTTGCCGAATACAAGCGGCGGCAGGCGGCGCCGGGCGTCAAGGTGACCGAAAAGAACTTTGGCCGCGACCGCCGCTATCCCATCACCAACCGCTTCCGCGACAATGGCAAGGCGTTGCCTGAGCCCGACGAGAAGCTGGTCGCGCGCGCCGGCCGCGCGTCGGCGGACGTATTTGACGGATAGCCTCTCTAGCGCATGTTAGGTTGGCGACGACCCAAAGAACAGGACCCTTATGAGGTGCGTGTACTCGGATTCGAACACCATGATGGCAACGAACACCAGCACCAGCACCGGAGGCAGCAGGATGGCATAGGCGAGCGCCAGCCGCTCCCAGGCCATGTGCATGAAGACGGCGACGATCAAGCCGGCCTTCAACACCATGAACAGCAGGATCAGCGACCATCTGAGATAGCCCTGGAAGCCAAAATAGTCGACGAGATAAGAGAAGGTGCTGAGCACGAACAGCCATCCCCAGACCACGAGATAGAGCTTGATCGGATGCTGCTGCCCCTCTGCGTGCACGGCTCCTGATACGTGTGCTTCATGCACAGGCATGTGTAACGAAGGTTGTTGTCGTTCTAGATGTACCGCTGCGTCTACCATGCGCTGACCTCACCACAGATAAAAGAAGGCAAAGATGAAAACCCACACAAGATCGACGAAGTGCCAGTACAAGCCCATTATTTCGACGATCTCGTAATTCCCCTTCCTGCTCGTGAAGAAGCCGCGGCGCCCGTGATCGAAATCTCCGCGCCAAACCTTTCGTGCGATAGCGACCAGGAAAATCACGCCGAATGTCACGTGGGTGCCGTGGAACCCGGTGATCATGAAAAAGCTGGAGCCGAACTGCGCTGCGCCCCACGGGTTTTCCCAGGGCCGTACGCCCTCCTGGATCAGCTTGGTCCATTCGAAAGCCTGCATTCCGACGAACGTTGCGCCAAGTGCCGCTGTGACCAGCATCAAGACTGCGGTTTTGACGCGATCGCGGCGGTAGCCGAAATTGACGGCCATCGCCATGGTCCCGCTGCTGCTGATCAGCACGAAGGTCATGATGGCGATCAGGATGAGGGATATGATGCCCGCCAATCGTGAGAGCGAATACCTCACTCGGATTCGGCCACGGCACGGTCGTGGACATTCGCGCGGTCATGTAGGACAGCAGGAAACAGCTGAAGATAAAGGTGTCGCTCAGGAGGAAGATCCACATCATGGCCTTCCCCCAGGAGACGTTCTTGAAAGCGCGCTGATCCGACGACCAGTCGGCGGCGATGCCTTTCCAGCCGGCAGTCTGCGCAGGCGATTTTTCAGGGTTTGTCAGCGCCGTCTCTGCCATCTGGTCTCTCCCTAGCTGAGCAGCCGGCGACAGATGTCGACGAAATCGTCTGTCCAGCCCGTCAACAGACCAAGCAAAACCAGCCAGACCAACAGCAGGAAATGCCAGTAGATCGTGCAGAGTTCCACGCTCAGGCGTACCTGGGGCATCTCAGCGCCACGCCACACCTTGGCAGTCGTTCTGCCCAGGGCCACCAAACCGCCGATCAGATGTAGCCCGTGCGCCGCGGTGATCATGTAGAAGAAGGAGTTGGCCGGATTGGACGCCACGAAATAGCCCGCCGCCCTCAGCTGTTGCCACGCCAGCAATTGCCCAACCAGGAATGTAACGGCGGAGGCTCCCCTGCGCAGAGGCCGACGATCACACCGTCCATATTGTCCCGGCGTGCGGCCATGTATGCCCATTGCAGCGCGACGCTGCTCACGACCAGGACGCCGGTGTTGAACCACAGCAGCCCCGGCACGGGCAGCGCCCGCCAGTCCACCATGTTCATGCGCATGGAATAAGCGCTCATGAAAAGCGCGAACAACGAACTGGCGACCGCGAGAAACACTCCCAATCCGATCTTCGCTGCCGGCAGGGTCATTGCTCCCGTGCCCGGGAAGCGATCGATCGAACCTTCTTCCAGCCAGGGTTTGGCTGTCAGCCGTTGCTGCGAGAGCCACCATCCGATGATGACCGCTATTACAGCCATGAACAGGATGATGGCGCTCACGGAGCAGCTCCCTGAAGGGCCGGCGTCGCTCGTGGCTGGTTCTGCGGAATGAAGTCCTGGGCAGCACCGGGCACGCTGTAGTCATACGCCCATCGATAGACCACCGGCAGCTCCTTGCCCCAGTTGCCGTGCCCGGGCGGGGTCTCCGGTGTCTGCCACTCCAGTGTCGTCGCCCGCCATGGATTGCCACCGGATGGACGGCCCTTGAAATAGCTCCAGACGAGGTTGAACAGGAACACCATCTGGGCGAAGCCCACGATCAAAGCCACGACCGTGATAAAGGCGTTGAGCGAATGGACCGACGGCGTGATGAACGCCGCTTCGCCAAGGTCGTGATAACGACGCGGGACTCCCTGCAGCCCGAGATAATGCATGGGGAAGAAGATCAGATAGGCACCGAGGAACGTAACCCAGAAGTGAAACTTGCCCATCCAATCATCCAGCATCCGTCCCGTTACCTTGGGGTACCAATGATAGATCGCGCCCAGCACAACCAAGATCGGCGCCACGCCCATCACCATATGGAAATGTGCGACGACGAACATGGTATCGGAAAGCGGGACATCGACGACCACGTTGCCGAGGAAGAGGCCGGTGAGCCCGCCGTTCACGAACGTGATGATGAAGCCGAGGGCGAACAGCATTGGGACGGTGAGATGGATGTCACCGCGCCACAGGGTCAGCACCCAGTTGTAGACCTTGATGGCGGTCGGGATGGCGATGATGAGCGTCGTGGTGGCGAAGAAGAACCCGAAACTCGGGTGCATGCCGCTCACATACATGTGGTGCGCCCATACGATGAAGCTGAGGGCGCCGATCGCGACGATCGCCCAAACCATCATGCGATAGCCGAAGATGTTCTTGCGCGCGTGGGTGCTGATCAGATCGGACACGATGCCGAAGGCGGGAAGTGCGACGATATAGACTTCGGGGTGGCCGAAGAACCAGAACAGGTGCTGGAACAGGATCGGACTGCCGCCGCCATACTTCATCTGCTGCCCCATCTCGACGAGGGCCGGCATGAAGAAACTGGTTCCCAGAACGCGGTCGAACAGCATCATGACAGAGGCGACGAACAGCGCCGGGAAGGCCAACAGCGCCATGACAGTGGCTGTGAAAATGCCCCACACCGTCAGGGCAAACGCATCAACGTCATGCCGCGCGTGCGCGCCTGCAGCACTGTCACCACGTAGTTCAGCCCGCCCATGGTGAAGCCGATGATGAACAGGATCAGGGAGGCCAGCATGAGAATGATGCCCCAATCCTGCCCGGGGGTGCCGGAAAGAATCGCCTGCGGCGGGTACAGCGTCCAGCCGGCACCGGTGGGCCCGCCGGGCACGAAGAAAGCCGCCGCCAGCACGATGACCGCGAGCAGGTAGACCCAGTAGCTCAGCATGTTCACATAGGGGAAAACCATGTCCCGGGCGCCGACCATCAGCGGGATCAGGTAGTTGCCGAAGCCTCCAAGGAACAACGCCGTGAGCAGATAGATCACCATGATCATGCCGTGCATGGTGATGAACTGAAGGTATTGGTTCGCATCGATGAAGGAGAATGTGCCGGGAAACCCCAGTTGCAGTCGCATCATCCACGACAGCACCAGCGCCACCAACCCGATTGCCGTCGCTGTCAGCGAGTACTGGATGGCGATGACTTTGGCGTCCTGCGAAAAGACATACCGTGTCCACCAGCTCTTGGGATGATAGAGCTCAACCTCCGGCACTTCGGCAGGCGGAACGTCTGCGATTCTGTCATACGGGACATCGACCATCGACTTACCTCCCGGTCGTTTCTTCCATCAGGGCGCGATGAGAGGGTCTTGCGCGCCCAATCTATCTTCGCAGCGGCATTTGTTATTTGCCGCCGGATTCGTACGTCGCCCTCTTGACGGCGCTTCGGCCTGACAATTCCGCAAACGTCTTCTGCTTCTCCAGCCAGGCCCGATAGTCGCTCTCTTCGTCGACGAAAACCTTGGCGCGCATCTGCGCGTGCGCAGCGCCGCACAGCTCGGCGCAGAGAACATCAAACGTTCCGGTTCGGATCGGGGTCATCCAGAAATAGGTGACCATGCCCGGAACCATGTCCATCTTGGCGCGGAACTCGGGCACATAGAAATCGTGCAGGACATCGAGGGAGCGAAGCAAAACCTTGACCGGCTTCCCGACGGGGAGGTGCAAGTCGTCACTTGCGATGACAACGTCGTCCTGCCCGTGCTTATCGTCGGGGTTCAAGCCCATGGGGTTGTCGGAGCTGACGTAGCGAACATCGGTTGTGCCCATCCGGCCGTCCTTGCCGGGGAGGCGGAAGCTCCAGTTCCATTGCTGGCCCATGACTTCAATCTCGGTAGCGTCGGCCGGAACCGTCACGAACTGGTGCCAGACCACCAGGCCGGGCGCCAACATGGCTCCGACGCCGATCGCAGTCCCGATGGTGAGCCACCATTCGAGCTTTTTGTTTTCGGGATTGTAGGCTGCCTGTCTTCCTTCCTTGTGATGAAAGCGGAAGACGCAATAGGCCATGAAAGCGATCACCGCGAAGAAAACCGCCCCGGTGATCCAGAAGGTTATGTTGATGGTGTCGTCAATGTAGCGCCAGTTGGTGGCGATCGGCGTCCACCACCACGGGCTGTAGATGTGAAACAGCACCGAGCCGACTGCGACCAGAAGCAGTACGATAGCGACAACCATCCCTCGCTCCTTCTTGCCATTAAAGGCAACGGAGACGAATTAAAGGGCGGAGCTCACGCCAGTCTCGATGGCCGACTTCACATGCGCCATCGCAGTGCGTCTTGCCTCGCCCACTTTGACCGGTCGCGACATCCAAACGTGGCACCGAGCACACGTTGCGACCGCTTCCTTCGGATCTGGGCGTCAGAAATGAGGATGGTACGCGTCGGCGCCGGCGTCAATAGATCACTTGAGCGTCGTCAGGGCGCTGCGCGGATGCCAGCAAGCTGGCGAGCGTCCGCTAGCACAATCATTTGACGATGACGCAATGCACCAAATGACCGTGAACGTGCACAGTTCACCGAACCGTGAGCGCTGTCTTACGTCCCATAGCGCTAAGCTTGTCGGGCAGGTCGCGACAAGTTTCGTCCGGCTAAGCTCCTTCTTGGAACCTGGGTTTGCCGTACTCGGCTCGATCGCGTTTCCCGCATATGAGGGCGGACACGCGTGGCTGGAAAGCGCGCCGTTTCGCCGCCACGGCTTTCAGCACGGAGGGTGCATACATGGCCACTACGTATTCCGACAACATCGCAAAAGTTGGACGGCACCTATTCGGCGACGCCGCCACATATCCCGTTCGCAAAATCGAACTATCCGACCTGACTGAGGCGCTGCGCCTGGGCTGGGAAGACTTCAAGGCAATGCCTAGTCACGCGGTTGTGGTGTGCGTGATTTATCCCGTGCTCGGTATTGCCCTGTTCAGGATGGTCCTTGGCTATTCGGTACTGCCGCTGCTGTTTCCGCTGGCTGCCGGGTTCGCTTTGCTTGGACCGTTTGCCGCGATTGGGCTCTACGAGCTCAGCCGCCGCCGCGAGCGCGGCGAGGAAGTTCACGTATCGAAAGCGCTTCACGTGCTGCGCGCTCCGGCTTTCGGCGCCATGATCGAACTCGGCGTGCTCCTGCTCGTTCTGTTCGGAGCCTGGATCGGCGTAGCGAACGCTATCTACGTTTCAATCTTCGGCCACGCACCGGCTGCGAGCATCCCCGATTTCGCAACGCGCGTGCTGACGACGCCGGAAGGATGGTCGCTCATCATCGTCGGTTGCGGCGTTGGTTTTCTGTTCGCGGTCGTGGCGCTGTGCGTCAGCGTCGTGTCGTTTCCGTTGATGCTCGACCGCCATGCCACTGCAATCGACGCCATCCGGACGTCGCTGCGGGCTGTGATGATGAATCCGGTTGCGATGGCCGGGTGGGGGCTGATTGTCGCGGCGCTGCTGGTGATCGGTTCGATACCGCTCTTCGTCGGTCTCGCCGTCGTTCTGCCGGTGCTCGGTCATGCCACCTGGCATCTGTACCGGAAAGTGGTGGAGCCGGATCCCAACCCTCGACAGGAAGAACCTCACCTGCGGAAAGGACATCGCTACGCCGCGGATTTCCCGGCCGTTCTCTTCCCATGGAGCCGTGAACGCGAGCCGTAGGCTGCGAGATTTGAGTTCAGGATCGCGCCTCCGCCCGCGTCGGCGGAAGCGTTCGAGGGGAGGGCATCTATTGCTTCGGCGGGACGAAGGTCGGGCCGACGGTGCGGATCGGCTTGTCCTTGTCGCTGGCGGTCGCGGTCGTATCGGCCGGCGGCGGTGCCGCGGCGGTGGAGGGCGCGGGCGCCGTGCCCTTCTTGGGAGCGGGCGCGCCCTTCGGCTGCGCGCGCTGCTGCATCCGCCTCGCGCTCTCCTCGGTGACGATGATATCGCCTTGTTCGACCCCGGCCCTGTCGTCGACGGACTTCAGCGCTTCCGACCAGGTCTGGCCTGCGGCCTTGCAGGCGCAGGAGGCGTTGAACTCGGTGCGGAATTTGAACGCGTTGGGCAGCGACGAGTAAGGCTGGCCGTTGATCGAGACCGCCTGGTTGATGTCCTCGCCAGGATTGCGGTAGGTGAACAGCGTCGCTTCCGTCGCCGGGCAAAGCGCCTTGCAGGTCCTCTCGTCGTCCTGAAATCGCGCCTGGTAGGTGGCGAACGACACCGGGAAATAACCGCCGTCGCAGGTGCGGACGCAGACGGTGCGGAAGGTGCCGGACGGCGGGCCGAGTTCGGCGCTGGGCGGCGGGAGCGTCTGGTTGTTGCCGAACAGACTGTCGATGAAGTTGCCGGGACCGCGCGCGGCAGCGGCATATTGCGGGCCGCAATTGTTCTGCGCGAGCGCCGTCAGCACCGAGCGGCGCTGGTTTTCGCGGTCGGCGCCGCCGATGCCGCCGCTGCGCAGGCGTTCCAGGCTGGTGGTGATCTGGTCGAGATTGGCGCGCATCTGCTGAATCTGGTTGTTGACCGGGCCGCACTGGGCGGACCGGCCGTTGAACAGCGAGAAGAAGCCCGAGCTTCGCAGCCCATGCGCTTGGCCTGTAGCGTGACCCGATCGAGTTCGGCCTGTTGCTTGGCCTGGGCTTCCTGATAGCGGCGGATCTGTTCATCCTTGGCGGGGTCACCGGTACCGGCGCCGCGGTCGATGGTCGCCAATTGTCCTTCGAGCCGGATGCAGATCGGATTGGCCTGCGCGCCCTGCTGCGGCGGAGCGTCCTGGTTCATCTGCGCCATGGCGTCGTCGTTCGGCTGCGCCAAAGCGGGCGCGCCCGGGGTCGCGATGCCGAGCAGGACGGCGCAGGTCAAAATTCGAAGGGAGAGCGGAGTGTTGCGAATTTCCAGCATATCCGGCCATTGAGAGCTGATCCGCGCGGCTCGAAAGCCTTAATCGCGCGGCCAAGGCGGCGTTCTGCAACCAAGGCCGCATCCAATACCTGCTTCTCGGGGCAGCGTCACGTCGTTTCCGGGGCGCAGGTGTGGCAACCAGCCCTTGATTCTACGGGATAATCGTCTCCATAGCGTTTTCGAGCGAAGTGGATCCCAGTTCGCGTAAAGAAAACGCGTCAAAACAAAGCTAGAGCCCGGTTCTGATTTCCAATCAGAACCGAAAAGGCTTTAGCGCTGGCAGGTGATGGCGACGTATTCGCCGCACACCGGGCCTGAGCATCGATCGCCGCCGCCGCTCGGAACCGCGCCGGTGACTTCGTCGGGATCGACGCGGCGATAGGCGGTAGCCTGTGCAAATTCGCGTGACTGGCAATAGGAGCGGGCGGCATGGGCGCCGCACTTGTCGCCCCTGGCGAGACACTGGTCGACGCCATAGCCGTCGGCCTGGTTGGCGACGATGAAGACGCGGCTGTCGGCGGAAGCGGCCGAGGCGGCAAGCAGGAAGGCACTGGCCAGGAAGGCACTGGCAATGAGTGCGGAGTAAAGTCGCATGGAGACACCGGCAGGGAAAAGGGATCGCCCCGCACAGATAGGCCCAAAGGGTTAATAATGATTAACCATGAGCCCGCGGGGCGGCAGCGATGGCGGGGTTCGGCGGCCTGATCGGCCCCAAATCGGGCACAAGCAAGGCCTTGACGACGTCCCCCGATACCGCAATGGTGGAACCATGAACGGTTTCCTCGCCATCTGCAGCATTTGCCGCGAGATTATTAGCTAGCGATTCGCTGGCTGAGGCCGTCTTTTCTCCCAACCGAGATCACTGGACGCCCGGCCGCAACGGATGGGTTTTCCATGGAATTACGTCTCTACGATACGTTGACGAAGGAGAAGCGGCCGTTTGTGCCGCTTAATGCCGACAATGTCCGCATGTATGCCTGCGGACCGACGGTCTACGACTTCGCGCATATCGGCAACGGCCGCGCGGCGATCGTGTTCGACGTGCTGTTCCGCGTCTTGCGCCATCGCTATGGCGCCGACCATGTGACGTACGTCCGCAACATCACCGACGTCGACGACAAGATCAACGTCCGCGCCGCGCGCGATTATCCCGGCGTGCCGCTGAACGAGGCGATCCGCAAGGTCACCGAAGAGACCTATCAGCAATATCAGGACGACGTCACCGCGCTCGGCTGCCTGGCCCCGACGGTGCAGCCGCGCGCGACCGAGCACATCCCGGAGATGCGGGCGATCATCGAGAAGCTGGTGGCCGGCGGCTTTGCCTATGTCGCCGAAGACCACGTGCTGTTCTCGCCGCAGGCGATGAACGAGGCCAATTCCGTGATGCCGCGCTACGGCGCGCTGTCGAAACGCTCGCTCGACGAAATGATCGCGGGCGCCCGCGTCGACGTCGCCCCCTACAAGCGCGACAATACCGACTTCGTGCTGTGGAAGCCGTCGAAGCCGGGCGAGCCGTCTTGGCCGTCGCCATCGGGCATCAAGGCGGAAGGACGTCCGGGTTGGCACATCGAATGCTCGGCGATGGCCTGGAAGCATCTTGGCGAGAAGTTCGACATTCATGGCGGCGGCATCGACCTGGTGTTTCCGCATCATGAGAACGAACTCGCGCAGACCTGCTGCGCCTTTCATTCCGACCGCATGGCGAATGTCTGGATGCACAACGGCTTCCTGCAGCTCGAAAGCGAGA
Source organism: Bradyrhizobium sp. RDT10 (assembly GCA_044772375.2). Classification (GTDB taxonomy): domain Bacteria; phylum Pseudomonadota; class Alphaproteobacteria; order Rhizobiales; family Xanthobacteraceae; genus Bradyrhizobium. The sequence continues at coordinate 3,451,602 of CP187939.1, read as the reverse complement.
AGATGTCGAAGTCGCTCGGCAACTTCTACACGATCCGCGAGATGCTGGCCGATTGGCCGGGCGAGGTGCTGCGCCTGAGCATGCTCAAGACGCACTACCGCTCACCGCTCGACTGGACCACGAAAGGCGCGGAAGAGAGCGCAAAGACACTCGACGACTGGTACGCGGTCGCGGCCGACGCCGAGGGCGGTCAGCCGTCGCCGGCGATGATCGAGGCGCTCTATGACGATCTCAACACGGCGCAGGCCATGGCTGTGCTGCACGGCCAGCGCAATGCGGCGGCGTCCGGCGGGGAGCGCGAACGCGGTGAGTTCGCGGCCTCGCTTCGCCTTCTCGGTTTTCTTTCGATGAGTGCTGCCGCATGGAAGGGACGCAAGCAGCAGGCAAGCGGCATTGATCCGCAACAGGTCGATCGATTGGTTGCGGACCGCACGGCGGCGCGTGCGCGGAAGGATTTCAAGGAGTCCGATCGTATCCGCGACGAGCTGGCCGCGATGGGCGTCGCCATCAAGGATGGCAAGGATGCGGACGGCAAACCCGTGACCACATGGGAGATCGCGTGATGGAAAAGCCCGATACGCCGTTCCCGAAACACTGGCGCTATTACCTCTTCATCAAGTGGGCGCTGATCGTTGCCGCGATCGTGCTGGCCTTGCGACTGTTCGGAGTGTTTTGACGCGATGGGACAGGCGTTGCCCAAACCTGGCTTGCGACCGTTTTTGCCGGCGGATGTTCCAATGCTGGCGGCGATCTTCGTTGCCGCCATCGAGGGGCTGACCGGTGATGACTATAGCGAAGCGCAGCAGGAAGCCTGGGCTGCGGCTGCCGAGGACGAGGAAGCGTTCGGCAGGAAACTCGCCGGGCAGTTGACCCTGATCGCGACCATCCAGAACGCGCCGGTCGGCTTCGCCTCGCTGAAAGGGCCTGATCACATCGACATGCTCTTCGTCCATCCAAGCGTGGCGGGGCAGGGCATCGCCTCGATGCTGGTCGATGCGCTGGAGAAACTGGCGGGCGCGCGCGGCGCCAAGCATCTGACGGTCGATGCCAGCGATAACGCAGAGCCGTTTTTCAAGAAGCGCGGTTACGTCGCCATGCAGCGCAATACCGTCATCATCAATGGCGAATGGCTCGCCAACACCACGATGCAGAAGACGCTGGCCGATAGATCAGCGCCGGGAGTTCCGACATGAGCCGCGAACGCCTTTATCTTTTCGACACCACGCTGCGCGACGGCGCGCAGACCAACGGCGTCGATTTCACGCTGCATGACAAGCAGATCATCGCGCAGATGCTGGACGATCTCGGCATCGACTACGTCGAGGGCGGTTATCCCGGCGCCAATCCGACCGACACCGAATTCTTCGCCCAGAAGCCGAAGCTCCAGCATTCCAAGTTCACAGCTTTCGGCATGACGCGCCGTCCCGGACGCTCGGCTTCGAACGATCCCGGGCTTGCGGCGCTCATCGAGGCCAAGGCCGATGCGATCTGCTTCGTCGCCAAATCCAGCGCTTATCAAGTGCGGGTCGCGCTCGAGACCACCAACGAGGAAAACCTCGCCTCGATCCGCGACAGCGTCGCTGCTGCGAAGGCCGCTGGCCGCGAGGTGATGGTCGATTGCGAGCACTTCTTCGACGGCTACAAGGAAAATGCCGACTTTGCGCTCGCCTGTGCGAAGGCGGCCTATGAGTCCGGCGCGCGTTGGGTGGTGCTGTGCGACACCAATGGCGGCACCATGCCGCACGAGATCGAAGCCATCGTAGGCGCCGTCGTCAAGCATGTCCCGGGCAGCCATGTCGGCATCCACGCCCATAACGACACCGAGCAGGCGGTGGCCAATTCGCTGGCCGCGGTCCGTGCGGGCGCGCGGCAGATCCAGGGCACGCTGAACGGGCTCGGCGAGCGCTGCGGCAACGCCAATCTCTGTTCGCTGATTCCGACGCTGCGCCTAAAGAACGAATTCTCCGACGCGTTCGAGATCGGCGTCACCGCGGAGAAGATGACGACGCTGATGAAGGTGTCGCGCACGCTCGACGACATGCTCAACCGCGCGCCGAACCGCCATGCGCCGTACGTCGGCGAGAGCGCTTTCGTGACCAAGACCGGCATTCATGCCTCCGCGGTCATGAAGGATCCGCAAACCTACGAGCACGTGTTGCCGGAATCAGTCGGCAATCACCGCAAGGTGCTGGTCTCCGATCAGGCCGGCCGCTCCAATGTGATGGCCGAACTCGACCGCGCCGGTATCACCTACGAGAAAAGCGATCCGAAGCTGGCGCGCCTGGTCGAGGAATTGAAGGAGCGCGAAGCGGCGGGCTACGCCTATGAATCCGCCAACGCCTCGTTTGACCTGCTGGCGCGGCGCACGCTCGGCCGGGTGCCGGAATATTTCAAGGTCGAGCAGTTCGATGTCAATGTCGAACAGCGCTACAACGCCAACGGCCAGCGCGTCACGGTGGCGCTCGCGGTGGTGAAGGTCGATGTCGCCGGCGAGCGGCTGATCTCGGCGGCGGAAGGCAACGGCCCCGTCAACGCGCTCGACGTCGCGCTGCGCAAGGACCTCGGCAAGTACCAGAAGTACATCGAGGGCCTGAAGCTGATCGATTACCGCGTGCGTATCCTCAATGGCGGCACGGAAGCGGTGACGCGGGTCTTGATCGAGAGCGAGGACGAGAACGGCGAGAGCTGGACCACCATCGGCGTGTCGCCGAATATCATCGATGCCTCGTTCCAGGCGCTGATGGATTCGGTGGTCTACAAGCTGGTGAAATCAGGCGCGCCGGTGTGAGTCAAAGTTGTAGCCCGGATGGTTCGCATGACGGGGGAGAGCAGGTGAATTCAAATGATCGACCACATCTCCGTCGGCGTCAGCGACCTCGAACGCTCCGCGCGGTTCTATGAAGCAACGCTCGCAGCCCTCGGCCTGTCACGCCTTGTCACCCGTCCAGCCACGATCGGCTTCGGCAAGACCTATCCCGAATTCTGGATCAACCTGCGTGCCGGCATGGCGCCGGTCCCGCCCGAGAGCGGAACGCATATCTGCCTGCGCGCCAAAGCAACCGGCGATGTCGATGCCTTTCACGCGGCGGCGCTCAACGCCGGTGGCCGTTCCGACGGCGCCCCGGGGCTGCGTCCGCATGATCGCGTAAAATATTACGCGGCCTTCGTCATCGATCCCGACGGCAACCGCATCGAGGCGGTGACGTTTCCAAGCGAGTGAAACGCCAAACGAGCTAAAGCTTTCGCGCCAGTTCCGGCGCCATTTCCTTGGTGCCTTCGGGAGCGCGGGCGGCGGCGGCGCGCAGGCGCGGCACGATGTCCTCGACCCGTTCAGCCTTGAGAATGTCGATATCCAGCGCCGGACGGATGAATTCGGTTGCGCGCATATGCGCCAGCAGCGCGATCAGCGGCTCCCAGAAGCCGTCGATATTGGCGAGCAGCACCGGCTTGGAGTGGCGGCCGAGCTGCTGCCAGGTCATCTGCTCGACCAGTTCCTCCAGCGTGCCGATGCCGCCGGGCAGCGCGACGAAGGCATCCGAGCGTTCGAACATCAGCCGCTTGCGCTCGTGCATGTCGGGCGTGACGATCATTTCTTGAACGCGTGACAGCGCGTGCTCGCGGGACTTGAGAAAATCCGGAATGATCCCGGTGACCAAGCCGCCGTGATCCAGCGTGGATTTGGCGATCGCGCCCATCAGGCCGACCGATCCGCCGCCATAGACGAGCCGGATGTTGTTCTCGGCAAACGCCTTTCCCAATGTGAGGGCAGCTTCGACAAAGCGAGGGCTGGAGCCGGCGCCGGAGCCGCAATAGACACAAACGGTTTTGATTTGTTCGGTTTTGATTTGATCCATGCAGATCATGTGGCACCGCACCCAGGAAAGCTCAAGTCTGGTTGACTTCGCTGATGCAGCAGAAATAGGCCCGAAATCAAACCAAACGGGGGAAAGATTTATCTTTCAAGGCTGTACGGGACAGTCAAACGCTCTATATGACGGGACATATGCAGATCATCAGAAACCATTTGACGGCGGCCGGTGCGCCATCTTGCGTTGGACGCGACAGCAATGGCTGATCCTGATTCGCTTGATCGTGCCAGCCAGCCTCCGGCCGACAACTCTCCCGAAAAAGCGACCCTGACCGGGACGCTGGTGCATCTGTGGCCCTATATCTGGCCCGGCGACCGCGCGGATCTGAAGATGCGCGTGGTCTGGTCGATGGTGCTGCTGCTGGCGGCGAAGCTTGCGACGCTGATCGTGCCGTTCACCTTCAAATGGGCGATCGACGCGCTCAACGGCACGGGCTCGGCGCCGATCGAGCCGTCGAACTGGACGCTGTGGTTGATCGCGTCGCCCTTGCTGATGACCGCAAGCTACGGCGCGGTGCGGGTGCTGATGGCGGTATTGACGCAGTTTCGCGACGGTATCTTCGCCCGCGTCGCGATGCATGCGGTGCGCAAGCTCGCCTACATCACCTTCGTCCACATGCACGAATTGTCGCTGCGCTTTCACCTGGAGCGCAAGACCGGCGGCTTGACGCGCGTGCTGGAGCGCGGCCGCACCGGCATCGAGGTGATCGTGCGGATGGTGATCCTGCAGTTGATCCCGACCATCGTCGAGGTCTCGCTCTTGATGGCGGTGCTGCTGTGGCAGTTCGACTGGCGCTACGTGCTGGTTACCGCGATCACCGTCGTGATCTACATGTACTACACCTATATCGCGACCGAATGGCGGATCGAAATCCGCCGCAAGATGAACGATTCCGACACCGAGGCGAACACCAAGGCGATCGACTCGCTGCTCAACTACGAGACGGTGAAATATTTCAGCGCGGAGCAGCGCGAGGCCGAACGCTACGACCGCTCGATGGAGCGCTACGAGCACAACAGCGTGAAGACCTATACCTCGCTGGCGGTGCTCAATGCCGGGCAGGCGGTCGTCTTCACCATCGGCCTCACCGCGACCATGCTGATGTGCGCGCTCGGCGTCCGCAACGGCACCAATACGGTCGGCGATTTCGTCATGGTCAACGCCATGATGATCCAGCTCTACCAGCCGCTGAATTTCATGGGCATGGTCTATCGCGAGATCAAGCAGGCGATCATCGACATCGAGAAGATGTTCAACGTGCTGCAGCGCAATCCCGAGATCAAGGATATCCCGGGCGCTGCGCCACTGGTCGTGAGTTCGGGCAATGTGCGCTTCGACGACGTGCGCTTTGCCTATGATCCGGAGCGGCCGATCCTCAAAGGCCTCAGTTTCGAAGTGCCCGCCGGCAAGACGGTGGCGATCGTCGGTCCCTCGGGCGCCGGCAAGTCGACGATTTCGCGGCTGCTGTTCCGCCTCTATGACGTCTCCAGCGGAAAAATCCTGATCGACGGCCAGGACATCAGGAACGTCACGCAGGCGAGCCTGCGCGCCTCGATCGGCATGGTGCCGCAGGATACCGTGCTGTTCAACGACACCATCCGCTACAACATCCGCTACGGCCGCTGGGACGCCAGCGATGCCGAGGTGGAGCAGGCGGCGCAACTGGCGCAGATCGACAGCTTCATCCGGATGTCGCCGAAGGGATACGAAACCCAGGTCGGCGAACGCGGCCTGAAATTGTCAGGCGGCGAGAAGCAGCGCGTGGCGATTGCGCGCACCGTGCTGAAGGCGCCGCCGATCCTGGTGCTGGATGAGGCGACGTCCGCGCTCGACAGCCACACCGAGCATGAAATCCAGGAAGCGCTGGAGCGCGTCTCGCGTGGCCGCACGTCGCTGGTGATCGCACATCGGCTGTCGACCATCGTCGGCGCCGACGAAATTATCGTGCTGGATCAAGGGCGCATCGCCGAGCGCGGCACCCATATCAGGCTTTTGGCGTCCGGCGGGCTCTATGCCAGTATGTGGAACAGGCAGCGCGAAGCCGAGGAGGCGCGGGAGAAGCTCGCCCAGATCGACGACGGCAACGTGGCGCCGAACCGCGCCCCGCCGCCGGTCGACGATCCGCTTAATGAGCCCTCCAGAGACCCGCCCAAACCCAAAGATCCCTTGGCAACCGCCGCGGAATAATCCAAATACCCCGCTACTTCCAAAGGCAGGGAAGTCGGCCAGACAACAGTGAGCCTCGATGTCGATTGCGAATTCCATCCGCGCGCAGATTCCGCCGATCCATCCCGAGGGCTATCCTTTCATCGGCGGCTTTGCGCTGGTCAGCCTGATCCTGTTCTGGATCTGGACGCCGCTCGGCTGGATCGGCACGCTTTTGACCGTCTGGTGCGCGCTGTTCTTCCGCGATCCCGTTCGCGTCACGCCGGTGCGCGACGGCATCGTGGTGTCGCCGGCCGATGGTCGCGTCTCCATGATCGCGCAGGTGTTGCCCCCGGCCGAACTCGGTCTCGGCGACCGGCCGCTGCCGCGCATTTCGATCTTCATGAGCGTGTTCAACTGCCACGTGAACCGCAGCCCGGTGGCGGGCCGCATCGACCGTATCGTCTACCGGCCCGGCGCCTTCGTCAACGCCGAGCTCGACAAGGCCAGCGAAGACAATGAGCGCAATTCGCTTGTCATCTCGACCACCAACGGCCGGATCGGCGTGGTCCAGATCGCCGGCCTAGTGGCGCGGCGGATTGTCTCATTCGTGCGGGAAGGCCAGTCGATCGGCGCCGGCGAGCGGTTCGGCCTGATCCGTTTCGGCTCGCGTCTGGACGTTTATTTACCCGAAGGTTCGAAATCGCTGGTTTCCGAGGGCCAGACCGCGGTTGCCGGCGAGACGATTTTGGCCGATTTCGGGTCGAGCGAGCAGGGGCGGACGTTTCGGGCCGATTAACCAACTCCCGGCCGCCTAAAAGGCTAAGCCGCCGCCAATGGTGAACCGGGCCGGCGCTTGCTATATAATGGCAAGCTATGCTGACCCCAGATCCCAAATACCCTGAACTGCGCCGCCGCCGGTTTCGCCCGATCCCGGTGCGGATGCTGGTGCCCAACGTTATCACCTTGCTCGCGATCTGCGCCGGGCTGACGGCGATCCGCCTGTCGATCGAAGGGCGGATGGAGCTTGCGGTCGCCGCCATCGTATTCGCAGCCGTCCTCGACGGGGTCGACGGCCGTGTCGCGCGCATGATCAAGGGCCAGTCGAAATTCGGCGCCGAACTCGACAGCCTTGCCGATTTCGTCAATTTCGGCGTTGCGCCCGGCCTGATGCTGTACTTCTGGCAGCTGCAAGAGCTGAACAATGGCGGCTGGATCGCGGCGATGGTGTTTGCGATCGCGGGCGGGCTGCGGCTGGCGCGCTTCAACGCCAGTATCGACGATCCGAACAAACCCGCCTTTGCAGCAAATTACTTCACCGGCGTGCCGGCGCCGGCCGGTGCCATTCTTGCGATGCTGCCGTTCTATCTGTCGTTTCTCGGCGTCTCGAAGCCGCCGGCGATGCTGACCGCGGGCTATATACTTCTCATCGCGTTCCTGATGGTGTCGCGCCTGCCGGTGTTTTCCGGCAAGACGGTGCGGATGCGGGTGCCGCCGGAAATGGTGCTGCCGGTTTTCGTCTCCGTCGTGTTCTTCGTCGCACTGCTGATCGGCTATCCCTGGCACATCCTGTCGATCGGCTCGGTGCTCTACCTCGGAAGCCTGCCCTGGGGGTGGAAGTCCTATCGCGACCATGAGCGCAGGGCGGCCGCGGCGCAGCCACCTGCAACGGCTGAAGCGGCCGCGCAGTCAACTCCGGCGGCGACCTTTCCGCCGGCCCCAAGCGATACCGAGGACGAGCGGCCGGTTCGGCTGAACTGAACCCTCGCGCCATTTCCGATATATCTGCCATGAGCTGCGGCCGAGTTGGGTTTGCGGTCGATCTCGGCTATACGGCTTCCATGCACGGCTCTCAAGAAACAGCCGGCGCGACAATAATCAGGAGAGAACGCCGTGAATAAAGCCGTTACCGCCCCGCTGCCTGCTTCCGTCCTCGAGGCGCTGGCGCGCTATGACACGCCGACGATCTGCAACGCGATGGAGATCGTGGCGCCGGAACGCCGCCTGATCGGCTACACCACCAAGCCGCTGGTCTGCCCGTTTCCCGATTTGCCGCCCATGGTCGGCTATGCCCGCACCGTGACGATCCGTTCGGTGCTCAAATCTACCCTTCCAGCCGACGAGCAGGCGAAGCGCCGCATCGCCTATTACGAATATGTCGGCACCGGCTTCGGTCCGCGCATCACCGTGATCCAGGATATCGACGGCGCCGATGTCGGCTACGGCGCGTTCTGGGGCGAGGTGCAGAGCAACGTGCACAAGGCGCTCGGCTGCCTCGGCGTCATCACCGACGGCTCGATCCGCGACATTCCGCAATGGGCGCCGGGTTTCCAGGCGCTGGCCGGTTCGGTCGGGCCGTCGCACGCCTGGGTTCACGCCGAAAACTGGGGCGGCGAAGTGCGCGTCGCCGGCATGACCGTGCATTCCGACGACCTGATCCACGCCGACCAGCACGGCGCCATCGTGATCCCCGTCGATATCGCGGCGAAGATTCCGGAAGCCGCCGAACTCTGCGGCCGGCGCGAAACGCCGATCCTGGAGATCGCGCGCAGTCCGGATTTCACACTCGAGAAGCTGAAAGAGGCGCTGAAGCGTTCGTCCGAGATCCACTAAGCGAGCCGGTTCGCGCAGACCCGTCAAATGGAAACGGTTGTGAAACGCAGCGAAAGCGGCTTCTTCAAATATGTCTGGCGGTTCAACGCGCTGGCAATTGCAGGAGCCGCGATCGGCGTCATTCTGCTCAGCGGCTATACAGGATTTACGCTCTTCAGCGAGGCAACGCGGACCCGCCGGGTCACCCAGGTCGTCAACGTTGGTCAACAAGAGAAAGTCTCGGAAGAGTTTTCGCTGGGCTCGGCGGTTGCGATTGCCGGTACCTCCTATGTCCGCGTGCCTCTCTATCGCGGGCAATCCTATCCCGGGTCGTACTATCCGAAGCGCTCGGATCAAAACGTCGTCAACTACCTGTTCTTGAACACCTCGACGAATGAGGGCAGGTGGCTGCTTGAGCGCGTGGGTCAGCTCATTGTGGAAAGTCAGATCCTGTTCAACAAGGTGAAGTCCACGCCGGATGATGCACGCACCGGCGTCGGCGTGTTTTATGCCGTTATCGACAGGGACTCGAACGGCGACAACCGGCTGAGTGAGAGGGACGCCGTCTCGCTGGCGGCGGGCGCCATCGACGGGACAAACTACAGGAAGCTGGTCGATAATATCGAGCAGCTTTACTCCGTTCAGCAGATCGCCGACGACAAGGTGCTGGTGCTGTATCAGAAGAGCCAGCAAACTTTCTCCGAACTGTATAGCGTTCCTGGCATGGAGCGGCTGACCCAAGCGACCATTCCCAAGGTTGATCTGAAATAGCCCGTGACGGATGCCGGTCCGGGCGCTTCGAGGAGAAGGGAAGAGTCATGAAGAGGCTTCTGGCAGCGGTTTCACTGATGCTTCTGGCTTGCAGCGCTGGCGTGCAGGCGCAAACCTATCCCTCCCGTCCCATCACGCTGGTGGTGCCGTTCCCGCCGGGCGGATCGACCGATGCCGCCGCCCGGATCATGGCCGAGCGGATGCGCGCAACGCTCGGGCAGTCCGTGGTGATCGAAAATGTCGGCGGCGCCGGCGGCAGCATGGTGTCGGGCGCGTCGCCCGCGCCGCGCCCGATGGCTACACCTTCGACATCGGCCAGTGGGATACCCACGTCGGCAGCATCATCTACAAGCTCGACTACGACCTCGAAAAAGACTTCGAGCCGATCGCGCTTGTTTCCAACAATCCCCAGCTCATGGTCGCCAAGAAAGACCTGCCGGCGAACACGCTGGCCGAACTGGTCGCCTGGATGAAGGAAAATCCCGGCAAGATCAACTTCGTCAACCAGAATGCGGCGGCGAACGTCACCGGCGTGATGTTCGAGAACCTGACCAAGCAGAAAGTGCAATTCATTCCCTATCGCGGCGCAGGTCCCGCGATGACCGACCTGATCTCCGGCACGGTGGATCTGCTGGTCGTGCAGGGCGCGGTGGCGCTGCCGCAAATCCGCGCCGGCAAGATCAAGGCGCTCGCCAATCTCTCGGCCACGCGCTCGGCCTCGATGCCTGACATTCCGACCGCGGACGAGACCGGCGTGCCCGGCCTCTATATGTCCGGCTGGTTCGGCTTCTGGGCGCCAAAGGCACGCCGAAGGATGTTATCGCCAAGCTTAATGCCGCGACGGTGGAGGCGCTGGCCGACCCCGCGATCCAGAAGCGGTTTACCGAATTGGGGCTCGACGTCGCGCCCGCGCACAGCAGACCCCGGAAGGATTGGCCGCCTTCCAGAAGGCCGAGATCGAAAAATGGTGGCCGATCATCAAGGCCGCCGGAATCGGCGTGCAGGCGCAGTAAATGCGCCCGCTATGGTTAGCAGATCCTTGAGATCGTGCGGGTCATGGGCCCGCAATTCTACGACCGCGCTTTAGGTTTAACCTTTACGCGTCTTTAATGGCGCGGTCGTAGGGTGCCGCTTGCGCGGCTCCGAATGGGGGCGCGACCGTCCAGGACGGCCGGTAATTCGCGTACGCGTCGGAGTGCAGAATGGATATCACTACGCTCGTTGGCCTGGTCGTCGGCGGCATCGTCCTGTCGACGCTGATCTTGATGGGTGGTGACTTCCGGATGTTCTACGACATCCATGCCGTCATCATCATCTTCGGCGGTTCGTTCGCCGCGACACTGATCCGATTTCCGCTCAGCGCGATCCTGCACGGCATGCCGCTGGGTGCAAAATTCGCCTTCACGATGAGCCGTCTTTCGGCGCGCGATCTGGTCGACGAACTGGCGCGGATTGCGGAAATCGCCCGCAAGCAGGGCCCGGTCGGACTGGAAAAGGTCGAGACCGACGAGCCGTTCCTCGCCAAGGGCATCCGCTACGTCGCCGATGGCTACGATCTCGAATTCATCCGCGACAATATGGAGCGCGACCGCGACAACTTCCTGATGCACCTGAACGAGGGCTCGAAGATCTATCGCGCCATCGGCGACTGCGCCCCGGCGTTCGGCATGATCGGCACGCTGCTCGGCATGGTGCAGATGTTCTCCAACATGTCGGACCCTTCGAAACTCGGTCCGTTCATGGCTGTGGCCTTGCTGGCGACCCTTTACGGTGCGCTGGTGGCGAACCTGATCTGTCTGCCGATCGCCGACAAGCTGCATGGCAAGCTGATCGACGAGGAAACCAATCGCACGTTGATCATCGACGGCATCCTGATGATCCGCGATTCCAAGAGCCCGGCGCTGGTGCGTGAAATGCTGCTGGCCTATCTGCCCGAGAAGCATCGCCACGAGGAAGGCGAACTGGCTCCGGCTTGACCGGCACCGGCATCCAGTCGCGGAAACAGAAAACATGGCCAAGAAAAAGCGCGAAGAGGCACATGGCGGTCACGGCTGGTTCGTGACGTTTGCCGATCTGATGGCGCTGCTGCTGGCATTCTTCGTGATGCTGGTCGCGTTTTCCAGTCAGGATAAGGACAAGCTGAAAATCGTTGCCGGCTCGATGCGCGAAGCGTTCGGCGTGCAGACTGAATCCCGATATTCGGGCATCGTCGAATCCGACGGCCTGCCGACGCGCCCGAAGCTGAAGAATGTCGAGCATATCTCGCCCGAGGATTCCTCCAACACCCCGACGCCCGACGACAAGGACCGTCAGCGTGAAAGCGGTGCCCGACTGAAGGTCGATCGCGAGTTCGCGCTCGCCTCGGCCTCGTTGCGCCAGGCGCTGCAGGACATGCCGGAACTGACCGAAATGTCCAAGCACATCATGTTCGAGGAAACCAAAGAGGGCCTCAATCTCGAAATCGTCGACCAGGATGGCCGCTCGATGTTCGCCGACGGCTCCAAGGTCCCCTACGACCGTACCCGCCGGCTGATCCAGAAACTGGCCGTGCCGTTGAAGGCGACGCCGCTGCGGGTCAGAATTGTCGGCCACACCTCGGCCGGCTTCGTGCCGGCGCGCGGTGAATATGGCGCGTTCGATCTGTCGGCGGACCGCGCCAACGTCGTGCGCCAGATCCTCGAACGCGAGGGACTGCCGGCATCGCACATCTACGCCGTCGGCGGCAGGGCCGACAGCCAGCCGTTGTTTCCCGACGATCCGACATTGCCTGCAAACCGTCGCGTCACCATCACATTGATGCGTGAAAATCCGCCGCTTCCGCCAAACCTGAAGCCGTAATACGACGTAACTACCATAATACCATCTCACCTTTCGATCTGCTTTGCGTGCGCTCCGCACCGCATGCGGTGCTATGCTTGCCCGACGATTGACAGGCAGCGCGGAAGCGTCGATAGCCGCCCGGATCAATTCAACGACGAGAACGTTCCTCTCCATCATGGCTGTCAGCGTCACATCTACCGAAGCCCATGAGGGCAGGCCACCTCTGGCTTTTGGGCCCTGACGCTGGGGAGCATCGGCGTCGTGTTCGGCGATATCGGCACCTCGCCGCTATATGCGTTCCGCGAGGCCGTTACCCACGCGGCCGAAGGGCAGCCGGTATCCCGCATCATTGTCCTCGGCGTGCTCTCGCTGATCCTGTGGTCGCTGCTCATCGTCGTCACCGCCAAATATGTGCTGCTGCTGTTGCGCGCCGACAACAACGGCGAGGGCGGCACGCTGTCCCTGATGGCGCTGGGTCAGCGGGCATTGGGCCGGCGGAGCTGGGTGTTGCTGGCGCTCGGCGTCGTCGGCGCCTCGATGTTCATCGGCGATTCCATGATCACGCCCGCGATCTCGGTGTTGTCGGCGGTCGAAGGTCTCAAGCTCGTCACGCCCGCGCTCGAACATTATGTGGTGCCGCTGACGATCTTCATTCTCGTCGTGCTGTTCTCGGTGCAGAGCAGCGGCACCGCGCGCGTGGCCTCGCTGTTCGGGCCGGTCACGCTGGTCTGGTTCGTAACGCTGACGGTGATGGGCCTCGTCCACATCAGCGACGATCCTACGGTGCTGCTGGCGATCAATCCCTGGTACGCGATCCAGTTCATGCTTTCCACGGCGTCGTCGGACTGGTGACGATGGGCCTGGTGTTTCTGGCCGTGACCGGCGGCGAGGCGCTCTATGCGGACCTCGGCCATTTCGGACGCAAGCCGATCCAGGCCGCATGGCTCTGTTTCGTATTGCCGGCGCTCCTGATCAATTATTTCGGCCAGGGTGCGTTGGTGTTGTCCGATCCATCGGCGATCACAAACTCGTTCTACCGGATGGTCCCGGAGATCCTGGTATTGCCGTTGGTGGTGCTCGCGACCGCAGCGACCGTGATCGCGAGCCAGGCCGTGATAACAGGCGCCTTTTCGCTGATCCGCCAGGCGGTGCAGCTCGGTTTGTTGCCGCGCTTCGAGGTCCGCTACACTTCCGAAGCTCATGCCGGTCAGATTTATCTGCCACGCGTCAACCGCCTGCTGCTGATCGGGGTCGTGCTGCTGGTGCTGTTGTTCCGCACCTCGAGCGGACTTGCTTCGGCCTACGGCATCGCCGTCTCCACGACGATGGTGGTCGACGGCATCATGGGCTTTGTCGTGATCTGGAAATTGTGGAACTGGCGCGCGGCGACCGCGGCGGCCGTGATTCTGCCCTCGTCGTCGTCGACATGAGCTTCTTTGCCGCAAATCTGCTGAAGCTGCTCGAAGGCGCCTGGGTGCCGCTGCTGTTCGGCGTTGCCGTCGCGGTGATGATCTGGACCTGGCGGCGGGGGCGGCGATCCTGACCGCCAAGACGCGCCGTATCGAGGTGCCGCTGGCGGACCTGATCAAGAGCCTGGAAAAGCGTCCGCCTCACATCGTCAAGGGCACGGCGGTGTTTCTGACCTCCGATCCGAGCTTCGTGCCGACCGCGATGATGCATAACCTCAAGCACAACAAGGTGCTGCACGAACACAATGTGATCCTGACCATCGAAACCGCCCAGACGCCCCGCGTCGATCCGTCCGAGCGCGTCAAGATGGAAACCATCAGCGAGAAGTTTTCCACGGTGCGGCTGCGGTTCGGCTTCATGGAATCGCCGAACGTGCCCAAGGCGCTGGTGATCGCGCGCAAGCTCGGCTGGCAGTTCGACATCATGGCGACGTCGTTCTTCGTGTCGCGGCGCTCGCTTAAACCCTCGGCGCAGTCGGGCATGCCGCTGTGGCAGGACCATCTGTTCATCGCCATGAGCCGGTCGGCGAACGACGCCACGGACTATTTCCAGATCCCGACCGGGCGGGTGGTCGAAGTTGGAACTCAAGTAACTATTTGATATTTCTAAGAAATATGGGATTGAGTGCCTCCGGCATCCATGCGGATGGCGCATACCGGAGGCCTGAATTCCGGCTAACCCGTGCTGGCACGCCGGGGGTATAGACCTGCCGTTCTGCATTGTGCGTTGCAGCAAACAACCGAGGCTATTCCCATGTCATCTGGAAGTGCGGTCACCGCGGCGGAAACGCCCGCGGCCAACGGTCATGGCGAAACGCATTCCACCGCCGGCTTCAAAGCCTTGATGCTCGGCAGCATCGGCGTCGTCTATGGCGACATCGGCACCAGCCCGCTCTACGCGCTGCGCGAAGCCATCGTCGCGGCCAGCGGGCACGCGGGCACTGCCAATCCGCAAGCGGTGCTGGGCGTACTGTCGCTGATCCTGTGGGCGCTGATCATCGTGGTGACGCTGAAATACGTCGTCATCCTGCTGCGCGCGGACAACAATGGCGAGGGTGGAACGCTGGCGCTGATGGCGCTGGCGCAACGTGCGGTCGGCAAGGGCGGCGGTGCGATCGTGCTGCTCGGCATCATCTCTGGTGCGCTGTTCTACGGCGACGCAGTCCTGACACCGGCGCTATCGGTATTGTCTGCGATCGAAGGCATCAAGCTCGTCACGGTGACTTTCGAACACTATGTCGTGCCGCTGACATTGGTCATTCTGGTTGCTCTGTTTGCGGTCCAGTCCCACGGCACCGCGCGCGTTGCCGCATTCTTCGGACCGATCATGTGCGTCTGGTTCGCCGTCATCGCGATCGCGGCCGTGCCGCAGATCGTGCGCCACCCCGAAGTGCTATCGGCGTTCAACCCGCTCCACGCCGTCTCCTTCATGCTCCATCACGGCATGATCGGCTTCATCACGCTGGGCGCAGTGTTTCTCGCCGTCACCGGCGCCGAGGCGCTCTACGCCGACCTCGGCCATTTCGGCAAGCGGCCGATCCAGACAGCATGGCTGTTTATCGTGCTGCCGTCGCTGGCGATAAACTATCTGGGGCAGGGCGCGCTGCTGATTGCCGATCCCAAGGCGATCGAGAACCCGTTCTTCCTGATGTTCCCGGACTGGGCGCTGATTCCGATGGTGGCGCTGGCGACGGCGGCGACCGTGATTGCGAGCCAGGCCGTCATCACCGGCGCCTATTCGCTGACGCGCCAGGCGATCCAGCTCGGCCTGATGCCGCGGTTCGAAATCCGCCATACCTCGGAAGCCCATTCCGGCCAGATCTACATTCCGCGCATCAACATGCTGCTGTTCCTTGCGGTGATACTGCTGGTCGTCCTGTTCCGCTCGTCGAGCGCGCTGGCCTCGGCCTACGGCATCGCCGTGACCGGGACCA
The DNA here is from genome assembly GCA_044772375.2 of Bradyrhizobium sp. RDT10. Classification (GTDB taxonomy): domain Bacteria; phylum Pseudomonadota; class Alphaproteobacteria; order Rhizobiales; family Xanthobacteraceae; genus Bradyrhizobium. Next base: position 3,436,002 of record CP187939.1, on the reverse strand, counting down.
TGGTGGTCACGGCCATGATGGGCTTCGTCGTGATCTGGCGGGTCTGGAAATGGTCGCCGATCGCGGCCGCAGCCCTGATCGCGCCGTTCCTGTTTCTCGACATCACCTTCCTCGCCGCCAACCTGCTGAAGGTATTCGAAGGCGGCTGGGTGCCGCTGGCACTGGGCGCCGTCGTGATGCTCTTGATGTACACGTGGCGGCGCGGCAGCCGGCTATTGTTCGAGAAGTCGCGCAAGCTGGAATTCCCGCTGGCCGAGCTGGTGGCGATGCTGGAGAAGCGTCCGCCGCAGCGGGTCTCGGGCACCGCCGTGTTCCTGACCTCCGACCCCGAATGCGCGCCGACCGCGCTGATGCACAGCCTGAAGCACTACAAGGTGCTGCACGAGAAGAACGTCATTCTCACCATCGAAACCGCGCCGACGCCGCGGATCGACGATGCCGAGCGGGTGCGGATGGAGCAGCTCAGCGAGACCTTCTCCAAGGTGACGCTGCGGTTCGGCTTCATGGAATCGCCCAACGTGCCGAAGACGCTGGCGATCGCCCGCAAGCTCGGCTGGCAGTTCGACATCATGTCGACGTCGTTCTTCCTGTCCCGTCGCGCGCTGAAGCCCGCCGCGCATTCGGGCATGCCGCGCTGGCAGGACCTGCTGTTCATCCGCCTCAGCCGCTCCGCCAACGACGCCACCGATTATTTCCAGATCCCGACCGGCCGTGTGGTGGAAGTGGGAACGCAGGTCACGATCTAGGCGGAAGTTGCCGCGCGCTTTTGGGGTAAGTCATTGAGAACAGGGGATAAAGCGCCTTCGACGGTCTGCGTTGTACCCATGTAATTGGTGTTTTCCGGTTGACGGATGCGTGCGGCTGTGATTCAAGCTTGCCATGTACGTCGAGCGCATTCCCAACCGCAATTCGCCGCCGGCGATCTTGCTGCGCGAGAGCTATCGCGACGGCGACAAGATCAAGAAGCGCACGCTCGCCAACCTTTCGGATTGGCCTGCGGCAAAGATCGAGGCATTGCGCCGCGTGCTGCGCGGCGACGCTGTGGCGGCGAGCGATCCGAAGGCGTTGACCCTGCTGCGCAGTCTGCCGCACGGCCATGTGGCGGCGGCGCTGGGGACCCTGCACAAGCTGGGGCTCGATCGGCTGCTGGCGCAGGGCGGCCGGCAGCCAAAGCGCGACGTCGCGCTGTGCACCGCGATGATCGTGGCGCGTCTGGTCGATCACCGCTCCAAGCTTGCGACGTCACGTCTGCTTGATGACGAGACTGCCACCTGCTCCCTGGGGCAGGTGCTCGGGCTCGGATCGGTCGACGAGCAGGAGCTTTATGCCGCACTCGACTGGTTGATCGGGCAGCAGGACCGCATCGAAGCGGCGCTGGCCCGGCGCCATCTGAAGAACGGCATGCTGGTTCTCTACGACGTCAGTTCGACCTATTTCGAGGGCCGCACCTGTTCACTCGCCAAATTCGGCTACAACCGCGACGGCAAGAAGGGCAAGCTGCAGATCGTGTTTGGACTGCTGTGCACGGCCGACGGCTGCCCCGTTGCAGTCGAAGTGTTCGAAGGCAATGTCGGCGATCCGTCGACACTGCAAAGCCAGATCACCAAGCTCAAGCAGCGCTTTGATCTCGAGCGCGTGGTGCTCGTGGGCGATCGCGGCATGATCACCGCAGCACGCCTGGAGGAGACCATCAAGCCGGCCGGGCTCGACTGGATCACCGCACTGCGCGCCCCGGCGATCCGCGCTCTCGCCGAGGCCGGCACGCTACAGCTCTCCTTGTTCGACAAGCGCGACCTCGCCGAGATCGCCTCGCCCGACTATCCCGGCGAGCGGCTCATGGTCTGCCGCAATCCCTTGCTGGCCGACCAGCGTGCGCGCAAACGACGCGAGCTGCTCGATGCCACCGAACGCAAGCTGCACGACGTTCAGGCCCGCGTTCGCCGCGATAAAAGCCGCTCCGTGGCAAGGACAGGATCGGACTCGCCGTCGGCGCCGATCTCAATCACTACAAAATGGCCAAGCACTTCGTCGTGACCATTACCGACGACGACCTGACATTCTCGCGCAACACCGCACAAATCGATGGTGAAGCCGCGCTCGACGGCGTCTATGTGCTGCGCACCAGCCTCGCGCCCGAGGCGCTCGACGCCACCTCGACCGTCAAGGCATACAAACAACTCGCCGGCGTCGAGCGCGCCTTCCGCAGCATCAAGACCGTCGATCTCGAGGTGCGGCCCATTCATCACAGGCGAGCTGACCGCGTGCGTGCCCACGTCCTGTTGTGCATGCTCGCCTACTATCTCGAATGGCACATGCGCCAGGCGCTCAAGCCGATCCTGTTCGATGACCATGACACGCAGGCCGCCGAAGCCGCGCGCAGTTCCATCGTCGCCAAAGCCCAACGCTCCGAAGCCGCACAGCGCAAGGCCGCCACCAAACAAACCGACGACGGCTTGCCGGTCCACAGCTTCCGCTCGCTGCTCGACGATCTCGCGACCGTCACACGCAACACAATGGCAATGGCGCAAAACCCGGACGCCTCGTTCGTCCTCTATCCGCAACTCACGCAGATCCAGGCGCGCGCCTTCCAGCTCCTCGACGTCGCCGTCAAGTCGTAGCCAGTACCCAAACCGACGACATCCCAATCCGTGAGTCGGATCAACCGCTTGCGCTTTTCAAAGGGAGCAACTTCCGTCTAGGATGTGAACCATAAATTCCGATCGTCGTAGGCCAATGAAAGCCGAGCAGGTCCTCAGCCAAGGAGCGATCGGTACAGGTCCAGATATCGATCGGCCATCCGGTCTACCGTAAAGCGCGCGGACACCGCTGCTCGGCATGCGGCGCGATCAATTTCGCCGATACGGCTGATCGCACTAACGGCTTCATCGACGTTGTCGACCAGGAAGCCAGTCACGCCATCGTCGATCAGCTCGGGCATCGATCCGCGGTTGCAGGCGATCACCGGCGTGCCGCAGGCGAGCGCCTCCACGACCGATAGTCCGAACGGCTCGTCGAAATTGATAAGATGGAGCAGCGCGCGCGGAGCCCAGGGCGTTCGTGCGGGCCGCTCCGCCCACCGGCCCGCGATAGACCACGGACCGTTCGTCCAGCGCGGGCACGACCTGCGCGTTATGATAGTCCTGATCTTGGACGATGCCGGCCATGATCAGCCGCCGACCCGCTCGACCTGCCGCTGCAATCGCCTCGGCCGCCCCTTGTCCGGGTGGATGCGGCCGAAGAAGAGCAGGTCTTCGCTGCCGCGCGGGTCGAAGGGAAAGTCCTCAAGCCGAATACCGTGGTGGATTGTTGCTGCATAGCGCAGGTCCGGATGGCGATCGGCATCGCTGATCGCGACATAATGGACGCGATCCTCGTAGGCCTTGAAGGCGGGCAGGATGCGTTCCGAGGAGAAGCCGTGGATCGTCGTCACCACCGGTGTCCCCACCAGCCGCGAGAACGCGAGCGGCACGAAGTCGGCCTGGTTGTGAATGAGGTCGAACTCACTTGCGCGCTCGAACACATGGGCGACGTGGAGCATCTCCCATACCTTGGCGTCGATCGTGGGGTCCTCGGAATAGGGCGCCGGGCAGACACCGGCCAGCTTGCCCGCCGTCCGGCTATCCTTGGTGGCGAACAAGGTCACGTCGATGCCGCGCGCCACCAGCGCCTCGGTCAACAGGCTCGTCACCAACTCCCATGGACCATAATGGCGCGGCGGCGTGCGCCAGGAGATCGGAGCTAGCATGGCAATACGCACGCGATTGTCCTTCGTTGCTTGTCGTTAACCGGCCATCAGGATCAGGCCCTCGTTCGCCCGTAGCAGCACGGCGCCGTCTCCGGCCAGCGCTGCGTCGGCGACAGTGGACAAGAGCACCCGGCAATCGCTCGCCCAGTCCGGCAGCTCCAAGCGATGCGAATGCGTCCCGAGATTGAGTGCCACGATCACTCGCTCGGCGCCGTGCCGACGTTCATAGGCGAGCACATCGCCGTCCGCGTCCAGCAGCGCAAAGTCGCCGATCGCCAACGCCGGATGTGCGCGCCGGGCAGCCAGCAATCGGCGATAAAGCGCCAGGATTGAATGAGGCTCCTGCGCCATCTGCGCAACGTTGCGAATTGGCCAGTCGGCATTGAGCGGCAGCCACGGCTCAGCCGTGGTGAAGCCGGCATTCTCGCTCCCGTCCCACGGCATCGGCGTGCGGACCGGATCGCGGCCCAAGGCGAGCCCGGGCTCGCGCAGCCCGCGCGGATCCTGAACCTGGGCAGACGGGATCGCGACATCGCTCAAGCCCAACTCGTCTCCGTAATAGAGGGTGGGCGTGCCGCGGAGCGTCAGCAGCAGCATCGCTGCGACGCGGGCCTGGGCCTGCCCGCGCTTGGCTGCGACGCGTGGCCGGTCATGGTTGCCGAGCACCCAATTCGGCCAGGCGCCTGGTGGAAGCGCCGCCTCATAGCTGGCGATCAGCGTCGCCAGCGAGCGCGCCTCCCACGGTGCATCGATGAGCTGGAAGTTGAAGGGCAGGTGCACCTCTGTCCGTTCCCGGCCGTAATAGTGCAGCAGCCGATCGACCGGCAGGTAGATCTCGCCGATCAGCACGCGTTCGCCGCGTCCGCTGGCGCCATAACTATCGGCGATGGCGCGCATGTCGGCGGCGATCTCGTGCACCTCGGGCTGGTCGGTCGAATGGAGCTGGAGCACGCGGTGCATATCGCCCATCGCAGTCTGATAGGCAGGGTTGGGCGGATTGTCGCGGAAGTCTGCCGCCTTGACCAGGTGCCACAGCACGTCGATGCGGAGGCCGTCCACGCCTCGGTCGAACCAGAAGCGCATCACGTCGTACATCGCCGCCTGCACGGCCGGGTTACGCCAGTTGAGGTCCGGCTGCTCCTTCAGGAAGGCGTGGTAGTAATATTGGCTGGTGGCCTTGTCCCACTGCCATGCCGAGCCGCCGAAATCGCTGATCCAGTTGTTGGGCGGCCCGCCATCCGGCGCGGGATCGTGCCAGATGTACCAGTCCCGTTTCGGATTGTCGCGCGAGGCGCGGCTCTCGACGAACCAGGGATGCCGGTCGGATGTGTGGTTGGGTACGAAGTCCAGCAGAATCTTGAGCCCGCGCGCATGGGCTTGTGCAAGCAGACTGTCAAAATCGGCGAGTACGCCGAAGCGCAGATCGACGTCGCAATAATCGGCGACGTCATAGCCGAAATCAGCCATCGGGGAGGGGTAGATGGGTGAGATCCAGATCGCGTCGACGCCAAGGCTGGCTAGATAGTCGAGCCGCCGCTCGATCCCCTTGAGGTCGCCGATGCCGTCGGCGTTCGCATCTTGAAAGGAGCGCGGGTAGATCTGGTAGATCACACCCGTCTGCCACCAGCGAACTCCGAAAGGGGCTACCAACCGAGGCGGCCTTACTGCGGCGCTTGCAGTCCGGGAGACGAAAGCCACTCGTCCACATGGGAAGCGGTTTCAGCCTGGCGAGCTTTTCTGATCCTGGCGTCGCGCAACGGACCTGGCGGAAGTTCATTCGCCTCGTCGTTGAGGCGCATGGCCTCCGGCATTAGAGGGTCCTGTAACGGTGCTTTGGGTTGGTTGCGCTGGATGAGGGGCATGGTGGCTCTCCAAAACGGGCGGGAGCACAACACTCTCAGTCACCGATGGAAGCCGAAGACGGGGCGGTGATGGAACCAGTAGATTCCCATTATTTTCGATTGCCAACTTAAGAAACTTTAACTCTCCGACCCCTTGTCCAGAACGAATTAGGACACTGTCCGCAGCTTAAGGCAATTTTGAGTCAAATCCCCGACGACCGATGCTGGCCGAAATGGGCCATTCGCTGGATCAAAAGCAGGCTACCAATGCAAACAGCGCCCCCAAGCCGAATAATGCTTGGTGGCGCTGTGTTGAAATCCGGACAGTGCAATCCCCCGGCAATTATCTGTCTATCTAGGCGCAATAAGGTTCAACGGCCAGAGAGGCAACTGAGCGGCCATACTCGTCGGTCTCCCGCAGCTTCTGCTCAAGTTCCGCGATCCTACGTTGTCGCAAGACGGCAACAGCTTCATTGTTTTTGGGCGGAACAGAACATCTGACTCCACACGCATCCCGGTTTGGATCAGTCTCTTGAAGCCGGGGGTCGGCGGATCGAAGTTTTACCCGGCTGGCCGCAGGGCGCGAATGCCCGCGGCATTTCATGTGCGACTGACGGATTGTGCTCGGAAGCCCAGGCTGAAGCCTTGAGTGGCAGAGATATTTCGATGCGATGCTGACATTGTGAGGAGTAGCGCAAATGAGTTTCATCCGCGCGAACGACCATCCCAACCCCGATCGTCCGGACGATCCGCTGTACTACGCACCGCGCTCGTTGCGCAGCATGGCGAACCCACGATCCAGCGCGGCACCGCAGACGAGGTCGGACCATTTGTCTCCTACTCCCCTTTGTCTCGTTTTGATGAGATGCGCGAGGAAGCCTTCGCCAAGTCCAGCCGTCCGCTGGAGTCACAATTCATTTACGAACGCCGTCCACCGCGCGGACTGCTCGCCACTGCGGGCGCAATTGCCGCAGCGATCGGTGTCACTGTGATCCTGGCGCTCGTTTTGTTTAACGTGTTTCCAAGGTCAAAAAGTGATCCCTCGGAACTCGCTGTTTCCATTTCGACTCCTGCATCGGCCACGCCGGCCCAGGTCACGTCCGACAACTCCCAAGCCCTGCTTGAAGGATTCAAGCAGTTTCAAAAGACACCAAACGAAAGCCTGGAACATCCTGTTTCTGACCCCGCCTCCCTTGCAACGGCTAAAGAGGGGCCCGAAAAATCCCAAGCTCTGCTCGAAAAATTCATTCAGTGGCAGCAAAGAAAATAGCGACAAGAACAGGACACGCGGGCCGGCGATTTCCGAAAGCCGTCTCCTAACCGAGTTCCAAAATTGGCCGGAAGCGGTACAAGCTTGACGCCCGTACTTGCTCCAAGAGCAAAGATCCGCTCGCGTGGCCGCATGTCAGTTAAGTGCTGCCAGGATCGGAACTTCGTCGCCTGATGGTCCCTTCAGTGAAGCTCGCTGAGCAACGCCTTGGCCTTTCGAAGGTCGCTTGTGTCAAAACCTTCGGTGAACCAATCGTAGATGGGGGCGAGAAGGTCGCGTGCCGTTTGCCGTTTTCCCTGATCGCTCAAGAGCCGAGCCAGACTCATGGCCGCGCGCAATTCCCACGACTTTGCCTGCTGGGCTCGCGCAACTGTCAGGGAATGCTCGAAATGCGCTTGCGCCTTCGCCTCGTCCCGCTGCGGCGACTTGAGCGCGATTTCACCGGCAACGCGATGAGCCTCAGCCTCGCACCATCTTTCCCTGGTCGCGTGCATCGCCGTCATTGCGTTGCCGATGCAGCGCCAGGCATCATCGAATTGCCCCGAATCCGCATGGGCGGTTGCCAACATGAACTCGTGCTCCGGTGTAAATATCGTCGATCCGGCCGACCGCCATAAGTCAATACCCGCCGTGACGATCTCGACGGCTTTCGCGGCTCCCGTGAGGGTCAGGATATAGCCCCGTCGTAACACGCCTTCCGCCTTTCGGAACGGGGCGCCTTTCTCTTCCGCTAACGCGACAAGCTCTTTGAGATACTCGTCTGCCGCGTGGTAATTCCCGCAGTAGGTATTAACAAGAACCGGGAAATTCAGCGTAAACATCAAAGTGGCAGCATGCTCAATCTGGCGAGCTTCCATTAGCGCGCCGTCTGCGTCGTTCAGCGCAGCTTGGGGATAACCGAGCAACCACGAGGCCATTGAACGAAAGGCCAAGCACGTTACCCGGAGATCCTGGCCAAATCGCGTCATCAATCGCCGGTGCTCGGCAGGGCGGTAAAGGGCGAGCGCCTCATCGTAGTGCGCTCGGGCCTCAACGAGGTCGCCCCTCAACGCGAGCGTACTCGCCATGGTGCGGTGTCCGATCATGAGCGGTACCGCCGCTCCCTGCTTCTCGCCAAGCGCCAGAAAGCGGCTTGCGAGCTCGCGCGCAACGTCACCATTGAAGTTTATGAAATTGACGATCCACTGGCCAAAGAGGGCTGAGAGGAGCAGCGAAGGATCATCGGGAGGTTCTCCGAGCCTTTCCGCTTGATCGATCAACGCTCTCACCTGAGCTACGGCAGCCTTCGTTTCGGGCGCGCCATATCCCTTGACATGCATGAGCGTATTCAAGAGCGCGACTTGTAAAATGATCTGCTCGCGCCGCAGGTCGGACGTGCTGGGCAAGGTTGCGATTTGCTCCAGAGCGTGGCCAAGTTGGTCTGCGGCTTCGACCAGCGCCGAACGCTCCTGCGACCGCTGTCCCGCCTTGCCCCACAGGCGCGCCGACTTCTCGATCAGGTCGGCCTTTGTGTAGTGACGCGCCAGCAGCTCGGGCTGGCTCTCGGCGATTTCTGCAAACTGACTTTCGAGGATTTCGGCGATGCGCGCATGCAGCACGCGCCGTGGCTCCCGCAGCAGCGTACTGTAGGCTGCGTCCTGCACCAGCGCATGCTTGAACAGATAGCTCGCATGTGGCGGGATGCCCTGTCGAAACAACAAGCCCGCCGCAATGAGCCGGTCGAGGTCGGAGTCCAATTCTGCCTTCGGCTTTCGCACGAGCGCAGCCAGCAACATGTGGGGAAATTCCCGGCCGATCGCCGCGCCGACCTGCGCCACGTCCTTCGCCGGGCCGAGCCGATCGAGCCGCGACATCAGCGAAGCCTGCAGGCTCGCCGGAACCGCCACGACAGGCGTTGGTGCCGCTGCGCAGGCCCGCTGCGCATCACTTCACCCTCCGCGTCCAGTACCGCCTTGGTCATCTCCTCGGCGAACAGTGGAATGCCGTCGGTGCGCTCGATGATGTCCTGGCGGATGCCCGCCGGCAACGATCGGTTGCCGACGACTCCTCGATTAGGAAATCGATGTCGCGCGGCGCCAACCGATTGAGGGGCAGCTCAGTCACGTGCGGCCGTCCGATCCAGGGCGGGCTGAATTCCGGCCTGAAAGTAACAAGTATCAAGAGCCGGTGGGTTATGGCCAGGTCCACCGCCTGAGTGAACAACTCGAGGCTGGTTGGATCGGTCCAATGTGCATCTTCGAAAATCATCAGCACGGGATTGATCCGCGCCAGCGCCTCGATGTGCGAACCAAGAGCTTTCAGCGTTCTCTGTCGACGGAGCTGCGGCTCAACTTCAACCGGAAGGTAGCGTCCATCGTTGGGCAGCGACAGCATTTCGGCAAACAGCGCCGCATCATGGGGCGGCGTCGAGCTTTGCGCCAGCAGCGCGTCAAGCTTGTCCGTTTTCGCTTGCTGGCTGTCATCGTGAGCAAAGCCAGCGGCGCGCCACATCTCGCCGATCACCGGATAGAGCGTGCTGTCGGTGTGCTGCGGCGAGCAGAAGTACTGCAGGCGTATGTGCGGCTCGCGAGCAAGCTGTTCCAATAGCGCGACGGCGAGCCGTGATTTGCCGATCCCCGCTTCACCGGAAAGCAGCACCACCTGACCTTCGCCGCTCTTGGCCCGCTTCCATCGGCTCAGAATTAGCTCCATCTCTTCATCACGACCGATCAGCGGCAGTACAGCGCAGCTTTGGAGAGCGTGCGATCGGCTGGTCACTGTTGTCTTGCCGGCAACTTGCCAAGCAGCGACTGGTTTTACGAAACCCTTGATCTCGACTTTACCGAGATCGAGATACTCGAATTGCGGTCCTGCGATCGTTTTTGTGCGACCCGAGATGACAACGCTGCCGGGTTGTGCGAGCGATTGCAGTCGGGCGGCAAGATTCGGGGTGTCGCCGAGGATGCCATGCTCCTCGGAAATCGCGCTGTCAGACATATCGCCAACAATCGCGACGCCCGTTGCAACACCGACGCGTGCGCTCAACTTCTCTTTCGCGGGCAAGGCGGCGATCGCCTGCACCAGTGCAAGGCTGGCTTGAACGGCACGCTCCGCGTCGTCTTCGTGCGCCCGAGGATAGCCAAAGCATACGATCGCGCCGTCCCCATGATGTCGCGCGACAAAGCCGTCGAAGCGGGCAACGGTTTCAGTAATGCAGCGCCGGTAGCCGGCGATGATTGCGCTGAAGTCCTCGGGATCGAGCCTCGCGGAGAGCGCAGTCGATCCGACCAGGTCACAGAACAGTACCGTAAGCTGCCGGCGCTCGATCGGGCGCGAGTCCCGTGCCGTCGGTACTACCGCGGGAGAATCCACGCGCAATTTGATCCCGCAGTCGCCGCAAAACTTGTTTAGGGCCGGGTTTGCCGCGCCGCAGGCCAGACAGCGCCGTACTGCCGCCGCTCCGCACTGCCCGCAGAATTTCCTTTGCTCCGGGACTTCGGCTGCGCAATTCCTGCAGTGCATCCGGACCTCAACGGATATCGATAACGCCATTACAATGCGCCAAAAGTCGAGCGATCCATGTGATCCTGGTCACAACTCCGGGTGGTCCGTCTCGATGTTCCGCTATGGGAGCGGCATCGGTCGAAGGCTGCCTGGTCCGGGGCTGAAGCAGGCGGACAGACTTGCTGTAACTCGACTGCGACCTCGGAGGCCATCTGCGCGATCTGGTCGTTAAGGTCGGGCAGATCGTCGTCGATGTCAGCGGCATCCGCGGCAAGGAAGGCGGTAAGCAGCAGCGCGCCGCCGTACCAAGCGCCTTGAGATGACACCGAGCATGGGCCTACCGCACAGGCTTCATGTAATTTGCCACGAGATGGTCAGCGATCTTGCGACCCATCGCTTCTCCGACTTCCAGGGAATTGCGGAAATGAATGCCGCCCCAGATGCGCACCTCTTTGTGTTCCTGGGTCATCTGCGCAAAGTTGGTGAATTGGCGCGAAGGCCGCGCGTCGGAAGTATCGGTCGCGACGAACTCTTCCGTCCCGCTGCCGAAAACAGCTTCCAGAACGCCTCGCGCCGCATCCGCGTTGATCGCCGCCTGCGCCGGGTATTCCGGATGCATCGGCGTGGCGTTCAGAGGCTGCCAGCCTGCGTCCCGTTCAGTCGCATCGTTGCCGTCCTGGTCGCCGTTGCGGATCGCGGTGATCGGCCGCCAAAAATGATATTGGAATTTGGCATCCCAATCGACGATGAAGCAGTTGGCGAGCGCCATGGACATCAGTGCGAACGCTCGCGCGCTTTCTGCCACGGGGAGGCCGCGACGGGCGGAAGCCTGCCTGGCCGCCTCGAACCATGCGGGCCCAAGGTTGGCCTGTGTCCAGAAGCGCACGGCGTCGGACTGCGCGTCGGTCCGCTTCGTGCTTTTCGCTCCGCCCATTTCCTTGGTTTCGTTGTAATCGCGCGCGTAAAGAGCACTGTTGAGCGCAGGGGCGGAGCCGGGCGGAACTGACTCGCGCTGTCCATGCCCCACGGCTTGGCGGTCGCATATTGAGGGAAGAGCGGCGGCGTGGTCGGTACCCACACGCCAGGCGTGGTGAGCGGGCGGTATGTGTCGGGCGTGTTGGTCGCGTCGCTCTGACGTTCGGCGAAAACGGCGCCCGCAGCTTTTTCGCCTAAAGCGATACTCGCAGCCCGTGTGGGATTGTCCGGAATGGTTTGCATCGTCTCTGCAAAGGCTGCATCAATCCGCGCCTTCTGGCCGGGATATTGGCGCATGAGAATTTCGCGGGCAGCCGCCGCCGCTGCGGTCTCGGCCGAGGCGTTCGGGTCAATTGGAAGCTCCGCCATGTAACGGGAATATCGGTTCTGCACCGAGTTGACCGCGTCGGACATAGACACGTTCACCAGGGCCATGCTGCGCGTCCACGGATTACCTGCCACGTTGACCGCCTTCATCACGTCCATTGCCGTGTTGTTCCAGTCGGTGATGACGTCCGCGCGGACCAGAGTATTGGCGGAAATCAGGGCCAGGCCGGCGATTGCAGCTTTCAGTACGTTCATCGTTGCCTCCTTCGAAAAGTCGGATGTTCGAACGACTGCCAATGTGGGTGTGATTGCCAATGTGGTGTGGATGTACCTCCGTAATCATCGTGTCGTGCACGCAGCCGCATCCGCGCCCCGTCACGCGAAAGCGTCGCCCAACTACCAAGGGTTCATTACAATGTTCGCCAAGTAGTCCGATTGCGGCCGGACTTAGCGTACGGCGTGCCTGCGCTCAGCGCGTGTCCGTTGTCGAAGCTGATATCGCAGACCAGCGGTCGTCAAAGCTCGCGGTCGGGAGATTGTTCGCGTCAACGGTGAGGTCTTTCAACGTCGTCGTGCCGGCGGAGACGACAATGCCGTCTGCCTCAGGCGAGTGCGACCTCATGGTGGCGGCGGTTGCGGCAACGGCGAGCAGAGCGACAGCCACAAACCCAGTAATCGTTCGATGCCTCGTCATCAGAACCTCCTACTGTGATGCCAAAGCCCCTTAGTGTGGGTCACGGGAACTTCACGGAGGTTCAACAGCAATGCGAGAAGTATTGATTGCGCGAATCCACACACGGACAACGAAGCTGTCCCAAATTAAAATCGCAGGTGAATTGGCTTATGCTGGGGCGTCAGCGCCGCTGTCCAACCAAGACTGGACGTGACGGGTGAATTCAGTCCAACCGCGAAGGGAGTGTCCGATGAAATCGCATTTGCTGCTCACGGCGAGCGGCCCGTTGCTCATTCTTACGTCGCACGAGGCCTTGCACGACCCGAATCTCATCGAGAAGCTCAAGCACAAAGGGATTGGCAAGTTCGTCGCATTTGAGGTTCCAGTGTCGCTCGCCAGGGAGCGCTACGGCGGACATTTTCGAGCGGTCGAGAGCGATCTGCACGAGACAGATGATTTGAGAGTTCTCGACTTCAACGGCGAGCGGGTCTTTCAGCTCTTTCGTTTCGATGAACTCGGTGCACCGATCCTGCAGGAGCAGCCGTGATCTGATTTTGCCTTAAAGGCATGATCGCAAAGCCTCCCGGGAATTTTGTTCAAGCAGCCGCCAGAGTCGGGTGCTGCGAGCCGGGGATTTGGTCGAGGTTTGGTCGAGGTCGGCACGAAAACTCTTCGAATTTCGGCTGGTGATCTATGAATAGCGGTGGAGCTTTGGCGAGGCAGCTTGTTTAGAGGAATGACCGCATTGGGTCCACGAGCGGGAATTGACAGTACATGTTTGATGTTGTGGAAGGCTTCTCCCAAAGCAAAAACGACAAACTCGTTTGCAGAACATCCGCTTTGCGCCACTACCGTTCGGCTGCGAACAATCTGACGCTCTCTGTGAGCCCCTTCAGGGAATGACTACCTTCGTCATGAAACCTGATGTTTGATCCTGCGACAAGATCACGGACTGTATTCGACACCAGGACCTGCCCGGGCTTTGCCATCGTCGCGACGCGCGATGCAATGTGGACCGCGATGCCGCTCAGATCATCATTGGCGATTTCGACCTCGCCGGTATGAAGGCCGGCCCTTACCTGCAGCCCAAGAGCTTCAACGCCTTCATTGATCGCCAGAGCGCAACGGATTGACCGAGCCGGCCCGTCAAAGGTTGCCAAGAAGCCGTCTCCCATTGTCCTCACCTCATGCCCTCTATGTCGCGAAATCTCCCGCCGCACGAGCGCGTTGTGCCGATCAAGCACATCGTGCCATGCACGATCTCCGATCGTCTCGGCACGCATAGTTGAGTTCACAATGTCAGTGAACAGAACGGTGGCGAGCACGCGATCAGATCTCGATTGCCGACCGCGAGCCTGTCAGGAACTCTTCAACCTCATCCAATATCCGTTCTGTTTCGCCAGTCCACAACATGTGATCGCTGCCGGGCAGTTCGAGATATTTCGCGTTTGGGATTTGCCGGGCCATGAACCGTCCGGCTTCAACGTTGACGCGAACGTCCCCTTGTCGATGAATAATGAACGTCGGCACTCGGATCGACGGAAGGATTGGACGAACATCGATTTCGCTGTTCATTCGCATAAGCGCGACAACTGCGGAAGGACTTGCACCGAGACGTTCAAAACGGGCCCATGATAGCTTGAACGTCTCATCTGATGCCACACTGGGGGCGAACAAACGGAGGCTCTCGCCGGTCCCCCAATTTTTTTCCATGCGATCCAGGGCGGCTTCGATCCTGTCCGGGGGCACAACCCACGAGCGGAAGTGGCCATAGGTGCCGTACAGGACCAACGCTCGGGTACGCTCTGGGTAGGTGGCCGCGAACAAGACTGACATCGCGCCGCCTTCGGAGATGCCGAACAGGGCAGCCTGTTGCGAGCCCACAGCATCCATGACCGCGCGAACATCGTCCATGCGCTCTTCCAAGGTTGGCACACCAACCGCTCTGTCGGAAAGCCCGGTGCCGCGCTTGTCGAACATGATCAGGCGGGCGAAGGCCGCCAAGCGGGTCCAAACCCGCGCACGATAGGGCTCCTCCCAAGCGACGTCGAGGTTCGAAATGAAACCAGGAACGAACACGAGGTCGAAGGGCCCTTCGCCGACGACCTGATAGGCGATGCGAACATCACCGCTCTTTGCGTACTGGGTTTTCGGAACCATTGCACATCACTTCACGTAAAGTGGCGTGATCGGATCTCGTCGACTTCCCGGTGAGCAGGTTTGATCTGAATCTTACCAGTTTGCCGCGGTACGCGGAAGCCAAAACCGCGTAGCCCAGCCTCAGCATGCGGTAATCGGCTGCTTACTCAAACAGCTATCACGCAAGCCAAAGCAGCCGACTTCTGCAACAAAATCTACCAGACTCGTGCGGCGCAACGTGGCTCTCAATTCATGCCTTCCGCCGGTCGTGCAACTGATGTAGCCTGCTCATGAGCTGCCGAGCGGGACGTGCCGAAGTCCCTTTATCTTAGCCGCAGCGCTCATGCCGTCGGCAGGCGCGCATCGAAATTAAACCGACGTCTGCGTGTGCGGCCTCCCGTGCGGCCCGCAGGGGCTCCGCATGCCAGCAGCTTGTGAGGTCCGCCATGAAAGTTCCTCGCCGTCAATTCCTGCGTCTGGCAGCGGCCGCTGCCGCATTTCCGGCATTACCCCGGTTCGCTTGTGCACAGAGCTACCCGACGCGACCGGTGCACCTGCTCGAAGGCTTTGGCGCCGGCGGAGCGCCTGACGTCGTCGCGCGATTGATCGGTCAATCGCTGTCGGAGCGACTTGGACAGTCATTTGTTATCGAGAATCGCAGTGGTGCTACCGGCAACATCGCCACTGAGGCAGTCGTGCGGGCTTCCCCGGACGGCTACACGCTGCTGTTGGTTACCGCAACAAATGCGATAAATGCGACCCTGCTCAAGCTTAACTTCGACCTCGTCCGCGATATCGCGCCGATCGCAGGTATCGTTCGGGTGCCCTTGGTCATGGAGGTCCACCCATCGGTTCCCGCCAAGACAGTCGCGGAGTTCATCGCCTACGCGAAGGCTAATCCGGGCAAGGTCAATATGGCGTCAGCCGGGACCGGATCTACGACCCACTTGGCCGGCGAAATGTTCAAAACGATGGCCGGCGTCGATCTCTTTCACGTGCCTTATCGCGGCGCGCAGGTATTTCCTGCCCTTCTCACCGGCGAGGCGCATGTCTACTTTGGCCCGCTACTCTCATCGATCGAATATGTCAGGGCCGGCAATTTCCGCGCCTTGGCGGTAACGACGGTGACGCGCTCGCCAATATTGCCGGACGTCCAAGCTCTGGCCGAAACCTTGCCCGGTTACGAGGTAAGTGCATGGTTCGGCATCGGCGGTCCAAAGCGCACGCCGGAAGAAGTCATCGAAAAGCTGAACAAGGAGGTCAACGTCAGCATCGCCGATCCGAAATTCCAAGCGCGGCTTGCCAATATGGGCGGTACGGCTCTTGGCGGGTCGCCCGCCGACTTCGCCAAACTGATCGCCGACGAGGTCAAGAAGTGGAGCAGGGTGATTTTGGCGGCCAATCTGAAACGGGAATGAGCAGCAGGGGAGCTGCCGCCCTGCGGGATTTCGGCCGGCCATGTCGGCTCAGGGTCAATCTCGTTATTCTGACCATGGCCAGTCACTTCCGGTCTACCCCTAGCAGCAGACATTTTCAGAGCTGGTCGGCATGTCTCACAGGTGCCAACAACGGAAGTCGCGCTTATTCGATCATCTCGTCCCAACGGGCGAGCATCTTTCTGCGATGGTCATTCGGGCAAGCCGGCTCGCCGCAATCCTTCTTCGTATCGCGAGAGGTCTTCGGCACGCCGATAAGGGGGCAGCACGTCCTTGAGAGTTGAAACACACAGTGCGGGATTGAGTTGCCGCAGCCGAGCCATTGCCTTGTGTGCTTGCTCCGGCCGTCCGGCCATTGCGTTGCTTGCGGCGGCGATGCGTAATCCAGGTTGATAATCCGGCCTGTCCTGCAATACCATTGCCGCCCACGATGCCGCTTCGTCATAGCGGCCCAAGAGGAAATGGGCAAGCGCGGTCCCGGCCCGCATACCGCTCATCCGCGGATCAAGTGGGCTCAGGCGCATGGCACGCGCGAAGCGCACGATCGCAGCTTCTGGCTCGCCGAGCCAGTTTTTTGCCCAGCCGCCGCAATACCATGCCTCCGCCGAATTGGAATTGAGCACAAGCGCGCGATCGATCAAGGCGGCGCCTGCCTCGAGATCGCGAACGACATACATTAGCGCCTGCCCGCTGGCGGCGAGCGCGATCGCGTCGTCCTTGCCCAACTCAACCGCCCGCTGGGCGAGCCTCGTCACTTCGGCAATCTCGTTCGCTGTGCCTGAAATCCAGCCATTGAACTTGGCAATGACATAGCAAAAGGCTGCACAACCATAGGCGGAGGCAAAATCTGGGTCGAGCTCGATCGCGCTGTTGAACAGGCGCAATGCCTCGTCGTTCGCTTGCCGGCTCGCAAACTGATAAGACCTGGCCAAACCGCGTAAGTAGAGCGTATAGACATCGAGACTCTCGGTCGGCTTGCGCTTGGCGCGCTCGATCTCGGCTTGTTCAACCGCTGGGGCGATCGCCCCGACAACGCTCTCAGTAACCTGGTCCTGCAGATCGAAGATGTCGCCGAGACCGCCATCAAACCGGTCTGCCCAAAGATGTGCCCCGGTGGCGGTATCGACGAGCTGTCCGGTGATGCGCACCCGGTTGGCCGCTTTGCGAACGCTGCCTTCCAACACGTAGCGCACCCCAAGCTCGCGCCCGACCTGCTTCACGTCGACGGCGCGCCCCTTGTAGGTGAAACTCGAATTGCGGGCGATGACGAACAGCGCCTTGAAATGACATAGCGCCGTGATGATGTCATCGACCATTCCATCGGCAAAATATTCCTGCTCCGGATCGCCGCTCATGTTGGTGAATGGCAGAACAGCAATGGAGGGTTTGTCGGGTAGCGGGAGCGCCCGAGGTTGGCTCACAGCCGGACCTGATTGTACTGCGGAACGGGTTTGACCAGTCAGGCGAACCCGCCACGCCCGCATAGGCTCAGCAATATTCTTGAGGGGCTGCGGCCCCATATCATCACAGGCAATCTCGACCTTGCCCCGGATCTGCCGGTAGGCATCATCGGAGATGCAGACGCCGCCCGGCTCAGCAATTCCCTCCAGCCGCACTGCGATATTGACGCCGTCTCCAAAGATATCATTTTCATCGATGATGATGTCGCCGACGTGGATGCCGATGCGCAATTCGATTTGCTTGCCCTGCGGTGCATCGATATTTTGTTCGGCCATGCCGCGCTGAATTTCGACGGCGCAGCGTACGGCATCTACGACGCTGCCGAACTCGACGAGAGCGCCGTCCCCGGTATTCTTGACGATGCGCCCGCGATGCTCAGCGATCTTGGGATCAAAAAGCGTCTTTCTAAGCGCTTTCAGTCGCGCCAGCGTGCCTTCCTCGTCGATCCCTATCAAGCGGCAAGAGCCCGCGACATCCGCCGCCAGAATAGCCGCCAGTCGCCGCTCTACGTGCTCGCTGCTCAAGATGCACCCCCGGGGCTGGGGAAACTGAATGTTCATATAGCACAATTGTGGGCCCATGTCCGGCTATGCCCACGTCGGAAATGGGTCTTGGGCGGAAATCGGCCGGGGAGCGGAGCAACGTCCGTTGTGCTCCCCTAAGCGGTCAAGCACTTTGCCAAGAGCCGCCGCCGGCTTCAATTGGGGCGCAGATTGGCAAGCTTCGCTTGGAGTTGCGGATCAGTCCAGTGCCATTCAATCCCGGCGTGCCGCTTCCCAATCTTTTGCAGCCTTCAACAACTCTTCGAAAGCGGCGCCGCTTTCGAGCAGCGCACGTCCGCCGCGACCGGGACGCTGGCTGCCGAAATCATCCCGAGCGCACCTCACTGCGGAGGTCGCAGTTCGATGCCGTAGCGGGCATAGATCCGCGCGATGGTGCCATCGGCCAGCAGGGCCTCGATCGCCGCATCGACACGCGCTCGCAGTTTGTCGTCGGGGCGAAGTAGCCCAGCCGCAATATTCCAGTTCAAATCCTGGTCGTTGTCGAACGCCGGAATCAGGCGCAACGGTTTGTCGGCATGCTGCTGATTGAACCAGCCGACCGTCATCGGTGTGACGGCGGCTGCCTCGATCTCGCGATTGGCCAACGCTGCAACAATATCGTCCTCGAACACGAACGGAGACGTGGCGGCGCCGGCCTTGGCGAGCGTCATAGAGACCACCGAGCCGACCGGTACCCCGACCCGCTGATCGGAACCGAGACCTGCCAGCGACGACGCGGGTGAATCGCCGCGCACTGCGAGCACGACGCCGCTGCGATGGTAGGGGCGCGAAACCCGCACACCGCCCGGGGGCTGCGCATCCTTGCGGGCGATGACGTCGAGCACGAGGTCGCAATCGGCGCGGCGATACTGGATCGCACTGACCACCCACTCCCGGGTCAGCTTGACACCGAGTTGCTCGGCAATTTTCTCGCCGAGTTCGATCTGGAATCCCGGGACCGGTCCGGCCTTGCTTGCAAACGGCAGCGCGTTGGGGCTGGCGCAGAGTGTCAACGCGCCGCGCTCGATGATCGCCTCCAGCGAGCGAGCATCCGCCGATGCATTCCAGAGCATCAGCAGCGAAAGGCTTGCCGCGTATCGGGTGAGGCCATATCGCGGTTTCCACGCCGCAGAAGGCGCCCTAGTCATCGAGCCCTCGAATGTAGGCCAGCAGCGCAGTGATCTGGGCATCATTGAACACCGCGCCATACGCGGGCATGGCGCCGGTTTTGCCCTTCTTGATCCGCTCGATGATGTATTCGTCGCTGCGCTCGGACTTCGACAGCTTCGGACCCCGGCCGGCATGGCGGCCGCCATCCTGGTGACAAAAGCCGCAGTTGCTTGTGAACATTGTCCGGCCATCGTTGTCGTTCGGCGAGGCTTCGGCTTGCGCCGGCGGACTCGCAGAGTCCGCGGGGGTAGACTGTTGGGCAAACGAGGCGGTCGAAAGCCATGGCCAGACAATGGCCAGGGAAGTAACAACTACAAACGGTATTCGCATTCCAGCATCCGTATTCACCGCAAGGGCAGGGCGGCAAGGAGAAATCAATTCCTGCCGCCCACGCCATACTCATTGTCTGAGCGCGAAGACAACCAGGGCACCGGTGTTCTTCGACATGCTCTTGAAGGGCTCGCCATAGAGCCCGACAAATTCATCGCCCACCAGGCTGCCCCAGCCTGCCGGTACGGCGATGTACTGCTTGCCACCGGCCATGTAGCTGATGATGCCGCCATTATGCCCGATGCCGTTGTTGCGCGACCAGAGCTCTTCGCCGGTGTCCGCATTGTAGGCGTGCACGACGCCTTCGGCGTCCGGCACGAATACCAGATTGCCCGCAGTGGCAAGAACGCTGGCGAGCGGCGGGTACTTGTAGTTGACCTCCCACTTCTTGGCGCCGGTGACCGGATCGCGGGCGCTCAGATGACCACGGGCCGGTCCGTCCGGTGGCGCCACAGCCTTGAACGTGGCGCCGAGGTTGAGCTGGGCCATCGGTTCCAGGACCGGCGTCGTCTTCTCGACGGTCAGCTCCATGCACCACTCCTGCCCGATCCGGTAGAACAGCCCGTTCTTGGGGCTGTAGGCGCCGGAGTTCCAGCTGATGCCGCCCATGATCGCCGGGCACAATGGCGGGTCCACCTTGCCGGCCGCGAGGTCGCGGCGACCGATCAGTTCGCCGGTCTTCGGATCAATGCTCTTGACGAAGTTGATGTTCTTGACCAGCGGCCAGACGTTTTCGACCTTGGCGTTGGAACGATCATAGACGAAGACGTATCCGCTCTTGTTGGCGTGCACCACGAGCTTCTTGCCGCCACGCTCGAGCATGACGAATTCGCCCACGGAAGAGTCGAAGTCCCAGGCATCGTGCGGCAGCTCCTGATGGTAGAATTTGAGCTTGCCGGTATCGGGATCGAGCGCGATGACCGATGTCGTGTACAGATTGTCGCCCGGCCGCGGTCCGCTCTTCTTCCAGTCCGCGCCCGCCCAGTCGTAGAGCGGCGCCGGGTTGGCGGTGCCCCACCACACCGTATTGGTTTCCGGGTCATAGGTTCCGGGCATCCAGCCGCCGCCGCCGCCGGTCCGCCAGGGTCACCACCCCAGGTCTTCATCGCCTCTTCGGTACCGGCGACCGTGAAGAACTCCCATTTCTTCTGTCCGGTCTTGCCGTCCACGCCGAAGATCGGTCCGCGACCGGGCCATTCGCCGCCCTGGGCGCCAATGATCACCATGTCCTTCACGACCAGCGGCGCGCCGGTGAAGCCAACTGTCACCTTCTTGGAATCCAGTAGCTTGGTGTCCCACACCGGCTTGCCGTCCTTCAGATTGAGCGCGATCAGGCGCCCATCGACCGTGCCGACATAGAGATTGCCGTGTCCGATGGCGATGCCGCGGTTGTACGGCGAGTGCGTCTGCTTGGAGACCAGGTCCTCGTCGAGCTCCGGCGCATAGGCCCAGATTGTCTTGCCGGTCGCGCCGTCCAGCGCGTAGACGCGGCTGTAGGAGCCTGAATAGTACAGCACGCCGTCGATCGCGAGCGGCGTCGACTGAACGCCGCGGGTGGCGCGCTCTGGAAAATGCATCCACGCGACTTCGAGATTCTTGACGTTGCCGGTATTGATCTGGTCGAGGCCGCTGTAATGGTAGGACTTGTAGGTGCCGTGATACGTTAACCAGTTGTTCTGGGCCGCCTCGGCATTCAGGGCCGCCTCTTGAGGCTGCGTCGGCGCTTGAGCGCGCGTCGGCGAGACAGTGACCAGGGCAGCCACCGCCAGCGCGGCGCAGCCGACGGCATATCGTTCATGGAAAGTCATCTGTGTCCTCCCTTTGTCGTTTGTTTGTTGGGCCGAATTTTTGTCGCGACCCTTGCAGGATGCTCTCGCGTCAACGCCTCATAGGGTCAGGAGTTCGAGATAGATGGCATGGACCGGCGGGACTACCATCGTGAAGGGACGGCAGCATTTCTTGTCGGCTGAGTGAGAAGTTGTTTTCGAGAAGGGCGCCATTAAGGGCAGGGCGGTATACGCCGTCATGGCCAGGACTTGCCTGCCCCATGCTGCGCCCGATGATGTCGGTGCGGTGCACCATGACACGTCCCTCGATGCGCACCCATTAGTTGACCGGATTGTTGTTTTTTTGTGGAGCGCCAGTCGGCGGTGGCAACCTGGAGCTGAAGTCCTAACCGCGGATCACCGCATTGGCCTTCTCGGCGGCATTGGTCATCGCAACCTTCGCCGGTTTGGCTCCGGAAACCACTTCATTCACGCCGATCATGAAAGCGTCCAGGATCGGTCTCGAGTGCGGATGGAAAAGGATCGCCTTGGCGCGCTCGACGTCGGCATTCTGCAAGTTGGTCAGCGCCGCCGCCGCGGCTTGTGCGCCGAACGCCTTCTTGAAGTCCTCGCTCGACCAGGCCGACACCCGTGTCGTCGCCAGTCCCGCTGCGGCGGTCCGCATCGAGGTCGGCTTGCTTGTCGCCCACAGCAGAAACAAAAGCCGCTCGCTTGTTTCGTGACCTGAAATTGATGCACGCCTGCCAGTGCGACATGAAGGGAACGGACGTGCGACCGGCGACATGTGGAAACGCGGCAAACACGGCCTGTCTGGCAACGTGGCTTTTGGCTGGATTGGAGATGTCGGTCGCGAAGTTGCTGCTGTCGATTGCGATCGCCGTCTTGCGCTGCAGGAAGTCGTCCAGCACATGGTACCATTCATAGCCGCCCACACCGCCAGGGCCGGCTTGACTGAGCAGCCGACCGTACATCTCGATGGCCGCGATTGCCTCGGGGCTTGCGAATGCAACCTTGTTGTTGTCGACCATCGCCCCGCCATAGGAGAACACGAAGCTCATCGCCGGCACGGACGAATTGCCGCCGGCCTGGGCCCGCATGGCTATCCCGGACATCTCATTGGTCTTGACCGCGTTCGCGGTAACCAGCAGCTCATCGAAAGTCCGGGGAACCGGCAGGTTCTTGGCTGCCAGCGCATCGCCGTTGATGAACAAGGTAACCGCCTCGGAAGTGATCGGCATGGCGTAGCGTTCGCCGTCCCGCCACAACGGGAAGGCCCGGGCGGTCTTGAGTAGGTCGCCCTCGTCATACCAGCCGGGATCGGTCAGCGACTTGTCGGAATAATGGGCGTTCAGCGGCTCGAGCCATCCGTTCGAGATGCCCTGGCCATAGGTCGTGTACATGAAGACGTCGGGTGTGCCGCCGCCACGGGCGAGCTGGATCGGAAGCGCGCCCAGGTAGGTGGTCTCCAATCGGAAGTCGGTAACGACGCTGATACCGGTGAGCTTGGTGAAATCCCACAAAAGCGGAGTGATCGCGTTCGACCAGGGATGGATCGCACCCCCGAGCGTGATCGTCTGGCCCGCAAATTGTCTCCAATCTATCGCAGCATTGGCATAGAGCGCGGTCACATCCTCTGCGAAACCCCGCCGCGGCAGCATGATGAGGGCCGGCAAGGCCAGCCCCGCCGCGCCCAATCCCTTGACGAAGCTGCGCCGGCTGGCCGACCCTGGACTGCTCGGCGAATTTTCGCCCTGCAATCTTTTATCTGGAGCCATGTGTTTGCTCCTGCCGGCGGATCGGCCTTGGCCTTCACAACACGCGGGCGGGCCTTACCCGTGACGTTCTTGCCGCTTGCGTGTAATCTGCGCAATAGAGCGTGCCGGTTCCCGTCTCACCCACGCGGACCGTGACAATACTTTCATTATACTAGCAATGCTCAGCGTCGGCATCAGAAAACAATTGCTCACGCGAGCATCGAAGACCTGGACCAATGTCAGTCACTCTGAGCCAGTCCTTTCGGTGGTTTGCGCGTCCGCTGGCGCTGGTGGTCGCGGCGCTTCTGACTGTGGTTGTCGCGACCGGGTTTCTCGGCCATCGATATTGGCAGGAGCGACAAGCGGCAAATCTTGCGCACGAGCGCAGCCGCCAGGTGCTCGAGACGCTGGACCGGCTGAAAACGATCATCGCCGACGTGGAGGCCCAAAGGCGCGGCTATCTGCTGACTCTCGACCCCTCATACCTCAAGGCCTACGGCGTCTCCGACGAAAGCGTGCGGCGGGACGCGCAGGCGCTCCAGGCGCTGGTAGTGGGCGACCCGTTGCAGAACCATCGTGCCGGACATCTGGCGCTGACCGTCGCAGCAAAGCTGCGCGAGATCGATGACATCGTCAAAACCGCCCGAACCGGTTCCGGGCCGGCAGCGCTGGCGATGATCCGCAGCCTGGACGAAATAAGATCGCAGATCGACCAGATGGTGGACCACGAGCGCTTCCTGCAGGTGGATCAGGAGAAGCGCGCCGAGGCACTCGAACAACGCAAAGCGTGGCTGATCGCGACGGCAGTCGTCATTGTCGCAGTCCTGGCAGTGGTGGCGTTGGCGCTGGCACGGCTCGAAGCGATCCGGCGGCGTAAGGCGATCGCGGAGAACGTCACGCTCCACGGCGATCTCTTGGCGCGCGACAAGATGATCCGCCGCCTGGTCGACGCCAACATCGTCGGCATCATCATCTGGGATCTCGAAGGCCGCATTTTTGAGGCCAATGATGCGTT
This sequence comes from Bradyrhizobium sp. RDT10, assembly GCA_044772375.2. GTDB lineage: Bacteria > Pseudomonadota > Alphaproteobacteria > Rhizobiales > Xanthobacteraceae > Bradyrhizobium. Next base: position 3,412,054 of record CP187939.1, on the reverse strand, counting down.
TCTCCATATGTTGGGTTACGACCGGGAGGATCTCACCGCAGGTCGGCTGCACCGCACAATGCTGACGCCGCCGGAATGGCGCGACCGCGACGCGCGTACCGTGGCAGAGCTTAGGCGGATCGGGACTGCCCAACCATTCGAGAAGGAGTACTTGCGGAAAGACGGAAGCCGCGTGCCGGTGCTGATCGGCGGGGCGATGTTCGAGGAAGGTACAAGTCAAGGCGTTGGTTTTGTGCTCGATTTGACCGAGCGCAAGCGGGCGGAAGAGGCGCTGCGGCAGAGCGAGGAGCGCTTTCGCACCCTCGTGCAGTTCTCCTTTGATGTGTACTGGGAGACCGATGCGCAGCATCGCTTTATTCATCAGGAGTTCGCGGAGAGCCTTGCCGACGCGCCGGCGTCGGACTCCGAGATCGGCAAGACACGTTGGGAGGTGCCTTACCTGGAGCCTGACGAGGACGCCTGGCGCAAGCACCGGGAGACGCTCGATGCCCACCTGCCGTTCCGCGATTTTGAGCTGGCGCGGCCCGCACCTGACGGCAGCAAGCGTTACGTGTCCGTCTCCGGGCTGCCGGTGTTTGATGAGACAGGACGCTTCGTCGGCTACCGCGGCGTCGGGCGGCACATCACCGAACGCAGGCGGGCCGAGGAAGCCTTGCGTGCCATGCAGGCGGAACTCGCACACGCCAATCGCGTCACCACGATGGGGGAACTGTCGGCCTCGATCGCCCATGAGGTCAACCAGCCGATTGCCGCGACGGTTACCAACGCGCAGGCCGCCCTGCGCTGGCTGCGCGCCCAACCGCCCGATCTCGACGAGGTCCGCGCCTCTCTCAGCCGTATCGTCGAGGACGGCAACCGTGCCGGCAACGTCATCGGCGGCATTCGGGCCTTCATCAACAAGGTGCCGCCGCGCAAGGATAGGTTCGATCTCAACGAAGCCATCCTCGGAATGGTCGCGCTGACCCGAAGCGAAATGCTCAAGCATGGCATCTTGCTGCGGACCGAGCTCGCGCCCGGATTGCCTGCGGTGGCTGGCGATCGCACTCAGCTCCAGCAGGTGATCCTGAACCTGATCCTCAATGCCGTTGAAGCCATGGGCGGCATCGACGAGGGGACGCGCGAGCTACGGATCAATACCGAGAGGAGGCCGCCGGCGGCGTGCTCGTCACGGTTCGCGATTCCGGCCCGGGCCTGGACCCAGCGGATGTGGAGCACGTTTTCACGGCCTTCTACACGACCAAGCCCAAGGGCATGGGCATGGGCCTCGCTATCTGCCGGTCGATGGTCGAGGCTCACGGGGGACGGATGTGGGCAAGCGCGGGTGAACCTCGGGGGGCGGTTTTTCAATTTACCCTGCCGTTGCAACAAGACGAGAGCATTCCAGCCCAGCACGTCCGGTCCAATCCAGCCGCATGAGATTGCGCCCAATGTAGTGGACCTGCCGATCCCGCAACCTCGGCTGGCAGTTCGATGCCCGCCCTGAAGCGCATTTCGAAACCAAGCCGGACATGACGCCATGTCTGACAAACGCCAACACCGAAATCTTAATCTACGATTTTCCAGTACGAGTCCTTGCGGATCACCTTGCCATTGCGGAACGTGTAGAAGTCGCAACCTTGGACCTGCTTTCTGGTACCCTCGCGGGTGGTGCCTGTGAGGGTCCATTTTGAGATGCCGGTATCGGCAGCCGCATCCACAAAATGCTCATCGTTGCCGTAGTGGACATCGGGCAAGCCTTCAAAGCGCGTTGCCAGCGCTTCTCGTACATTCCGTTTGCCTTGGAAGCGGGAGCCCCAGGGACTGCTTCCCTCGGCATCTCCAGGACACAATCGTCAGAAAAGCATGCCATGATGCGATCAAGATCGTGCGCGTTGAAGGCTTCACATAGCTCCTTCAGTGCGGCTCGAATGTCCATTTGCCATCTCCATCCCAGTTGGTATTTTTTTCGCGCGCGTTCGACGGTCCGAGGTGTGTCATTCGCCGCGCTTGAGGGTCGATCAACCACTTCCAGTCTACCCCTGTTCGCGGACGTTCGCAGGATACGCCGGGTACGTCGCAAAGGTGCCAGAAGCGGTCATCATCCACGGCCCACTGATGCCTATATTGACCGGATATTTACCTGATAGCACGACTTCCTGCGGCTATTTGCTCCCGCCGCGCGGGACCGAATAGAGCTAAGGTGATGGATTATTCAAGACCGGTAGGGATCTCTCGACTGTGTCTACGGGCCTTATCGAGCGTCATCTCGCTGCGATCGTCGCCGCCGACGTGGTGGGCTATTCGCGTCTGATGGGCGTGAACGAGAAAGGCACGTTGGCGGCGTTGAAAGCACATCGCCTGGCGCTGATCGATCCGCTTATTGCCGCTCACAAGGGGCACATCGTTAAGACCACTGGGGACGGCTTATTGCTTTCGTTCCCGTCGATTGTGGAAGCGGTCTCCTGTGCCGTGGCGGTGCAGAGTGGAATGGCACGGCGCAACAAGGACATTGCTGCGGACGTCCGCATCGAATTCCGCATCGGAGTCAATCTCGGAGACGTCATTGTCGAGAAAGGCGACGTATTCGGCGATGGGGTCAACATTGCGGCACGGCTGGAGCAGATTGCGCCGCCGGGCGGCATCTGCCTGTCCGAAGATGCGTACCGACAAGTACGGGGTAAGCTCGAAATTCCCATCACCGACGCCGGGGAGCAGAAACTCAAGAACATTTCGAACCCTATCAAGGTGTATCGCATCGAGCCGTCCGTGGCGGCAGCGGTCGAATCGGCAGCGCCGCTCGCTCAGCCGAGACGACGATCGTTGGTGTGGGCACGGGCGGGGGCGGCGATAACGGCGGCGATCGCTTTGGCGGTGATCACATGGTTCAGTTTTCCTCGCGCGACACACGACGTATCGCAGAGCGCCGAGCCAAAGCCGATCGCGTCTAACGTGATCCCGGTCATTGCCGTGCTGCCCTTTGCCAATCAAACCGGCGACGAACGCCAGGAGTATTTCGCCGATGGTGTAACCGAGGAAATCATCAGCGCTCTCGGCCGTTTCAACACGTTGCGGGTGATCGGACGAAATGCCGTGTTGCCCTATAAGAAGCGGCCGGCCACGCGTGAAGAGATCGTTTCCGAGCTGGGCGCGAACTATCTGGTTGGGGGAAGTGTGAGGCGCTCGGGTACACGCGTGCGTATTGCTGCGGAATTGACTGAATCACGAGTCGGCACAGTGATATGGACCGATCATTTCGACGGCGAGCTCGCCGATATTTTCGAGTTTCAGGACACGATCGCCCGCCGGATCGCGGGCACCCTTGCCGCCAATGTCACACTAATCGAAGGCCGGCGGCAGCTCGATCACCCGAGGCCCAATCCGACGGCCTTTGATCTGGTTTTGCGTGCGAGGGCGATCGGCCATGGAGGTTCGCGGACCACGAACCGACAGTTTCGCGAGCTGATCGCGAAGGCGATAGAGTTGGACCCGAATTATGCTGCGGCACGGGCCCTGCTGGCGGAAGCGCTCTTCTCGATGGCGGTTCTGGGCTGGACCGAATTCCCCGATCAGGAGCTCGCGCGAGGCGCAGCAGAAGCACGCAAAGCAATCGCGTTGGCCCCCAACGAGCCCGACGGATACCGTGCACTCGGCTATATTCTTCTTGCTCGCACCGAATACGATCAAGCGAAGGACGCGCTGAAGCGGGCGATTGAAATCAACCCGAGCGACGCCAGTGCCCTGGCGGTATGGGGGTCGGTGCAGTCCTTCTCGGGCGAGGTCGGCGGAGCGACCGAATCGCTCCAGCTGGCACTCAAGCTCGATCCCATGCTCGAACCGAAACTCGTGTTCGATCTGGCGGTCGCCTATTATCTCGCACATCGCCACGAGGACGCGCTCCGCATCGCCGAGCGCGGCCTTGCGCGCTATCCCGACTTTCCCATGTTCAATGTCCCGGCTGCTGCGGCCGCTGCCCAACTCGGCCGCAAGGAGCAAGCCGCGCGCTACGTCGAGGTGCTCCGCCGCCGCGTGCCGTTCCTCGATTTGGACAAGCTGGGTTCGCGCTTCAAAGACCCTTCTCATCCCGGGTATCTGCGGGAGGGGCTGAAAGCGGCCGGCTTGTAGGCCGGCTATTGCGATTGGCTCGCGCCACGCATGTAGTCCGGCAGCGGCGGAGCCGGTAGCTGTGAAACCTTCGGCCAGTTCTCTTCGGCTCGGCTCTTCATGCCCGCATCTTTGCTCATCAGACCGGGACCGATCGGCTTTCCGAACAGATAAAGGCGGCCGTCAACCACGAGCCACCATTCCGGATTCCCGTACACCTTCTCGCCTTTCGCCACCGACGCGGCGCACCAGTTGTTGTATTGCGGCAGATAGCGATCGGGGTCGGCCTTGAACAGGGCGAGATGCTGGGCGGATGCAAATCGGTAGACCGCTCCGTCCCAATCGTACTGATATTGCGGGTCGCCGACGATCGGACGCTCGTCAGTGAAATAGGCCACCGGGTCATAGCCTCTAAGAGCAATACGGGACTCGCCAGCCTGCGCAACCGCGTTCCACCCGAAAAAATCGCCGCGGCAAGGCCTGCCAGCATCAGAGATTTTCTGAGCTCCATTGCTGCTCCCTTTCCCTGTACTGCTGCCCTCCTTATACCTCAAATTCTAGCACACGGCTGATACGCAGAATAGCCTTGTGAAGGACCGAACTTACTGCACAGCCGGCTGCGCTGCCGCCGTGCCGGGTAGGCACAACTGACCTGCGAGGCCATCAATTATTGGTAGATCCGGTACTTTCAATACACGCGATTGCGGCTGGGACTCGCGCCTCCAGCGATGCCGCGTGAACGGATATCGCCTCGATAAGTTGCGCCCGTTAAGCACCACATTCGGGCATCGGAGAAAGCCCCGGATCTCGCATCCGGGGCTTCGCGCGCGGCCCAAGAGCTCAACGCGAGGGCTTGAGCGTATTCTCGATCATGTAGGCTGCGACCTTTCGGCCCACGTCCTCGCTGGCGCGGATCGCGAATCTATAGTGCACACCGCCCCAGACGCGGACATTCTTCTGCTCCTCGGCCATATCGGCCAAGCTGGCGAACTGCCGCGTCCGCTTCGGATCCCGCACATCGGTTGCCGTGAAAGGAATGGCCTGCACGGGACCGAACACCGATTCCAGAATGGCCGACGCGATCGTTGCGTTGATCGTCGCCTGCGAGGGGTATTCCGGATGCATCGGCGTCGGGTTGAACGAGGTCCAGCCGGCATCGCGCGCAGTGGCATCGTTGCCGTCCTGGTCGCCATTGCGGATCGCGGTGACCGGCCGCCAGACATTGTAGGTGTACTTCGCGTCCCAATTGACGATGTAGGCGTTCGCCAGGCTCATGTTGAGCAGCGCGAACAGGCGGGCACATTCGGCGAGCGGCATCTCCTGCTTCATCGCGAGCTCGCGCGCCGCCGCCTGCCATGACGGGCCGAAATTAATGTTATCCCAGAACCTGACCGCCTCGGTCTGCTCAGCGGTGCGCGCCGTGCTTTTGGTGCCGCCGAGGCTCTTGACCTCGTTGTAGTCCCGAGCCCACTCGGCGCTCGACAGTGCCGGCGGCGGTCCGGGCCGGAACTGGTCGGCGCTCTTAAACACCCATGGCTTCGCGCGCGCATATTGCTCCCATATCGGCAGCGTGGTCGGCACATAGACCCCCGGCGCTGTGTGCGGCCGGTAAGTGTCGGGAGCGTTGGTGCCGTCGTTTGCGCGGTCGGCCTGTACCGCTTCGGCGACCGCCATACCGAGCTTGATGCCTTCGTCCTTGGCAGACCCGTCAGGGATCGCCTGGAGCGATGCCGCGTAGACCTCTTCGATCTTGTCTTTCTTTGCCGGGTAGATCTGAATAAGGATCTGCCGCGCGGCCGTCGCGGCCGCGGCTTCGGCCGACGCGCCAGACGCAGCCGGAACCGTCGCGACCACGCGCGTGTAGCGGCTCTGCACGGTATTGATCGCATCCGACATCGCAACATGCACCATGGCCAAGGTGCGCAGTTTGGGGTTATTGCCGAGGTCGTTGGCCACCAGGGTACCGGTGGTCGCGTTCCAGTCGGTGACGACATCGGCGCGCGCTGGCGCGCCCAACAGCGCGGCAGCGATGATGCCCGGCAGCAGAGTAGCTGCCGACATTCCCAGGACGGATTTCATCGGAAGACTCTTTTGCCGCCCACGCGATGGGGTGTTGTTTCACGCCAGGTGGGCATCGGCATTTTATCCTCGCTATTTCGTCTTGGTGTGAACCACTTCACCTGTGGCGCGAGACATCCGAGGAGTCTTGGAATCAAATCGCCGGATCGCCGCATGTCTCCTGGAGGGCTTCGGAGCTCGGCCACCGTGTTTTGCCTGCGACGGCACCCGCCGGATGTGATACGTTGCTCTCCATCATGCAGGTGCTGCATGAAATTCCCGAACTGTGGGCGAATTGCTCGCTGATGAATCGCGGCAGAGCTCACCAGGGTCATTCGTCACGTTGCCTTTTGCGTTTCAAGTCAGAAGTGCCACGGCGCCGTCTGGGCTCCGATTTATTCCGATCTGGATTAGCTGGAGAATGGGCGGTCAGAACGGGTCTATGGGAGGAAACACCATGATCTCACGTCGTCTTGTGATCGGACTGCTAGGGGCAGGGGTGACAGCGTTTGCGCTCTATGCCACCCCGGTTGCGCTGGCTTTTTCGCCCGAGGCGCGCAACGCAAAGCTCGATGAAACCCTTCGGGGATTGGTCGAAGGCCGCAGCACTCCGGGTGTTGCCGTGCTGATTCTCCAGAACGGCCGCCCAGTCTACAGCCGCAGTGTCGGCGTTCGCGAGGTCGGGAGCGCCGCGGTGATCGGCGAGGACGACATGTTCCGCCTCGCCTCAATGACGAAGGCCGTCACCTCGGTGGCAGCGATGATCCTTGTCGAGCAGGGCAAGATCAACCTGGACGATCCAGTCAGCCGCTTCCTCCCCGAGTTCGCCAAGCTGCACGTGCGGGGACCCGATGGCAACGAAGGCCCTGCGAGCAGGCCGCCGACCATCCGCGAACTGCTGACTCATACCGCCGGGCTCTCCTATAACTTCATCAATAATCCCCGGCTCGTTGATGCATACCGCGACGCGCGCGTGACCGACGGGCTGGACCAGCCCGAGCTGACCACGGCTGAAGCGATGCAGCGTCTCGCCTCCGTTCCGCTTGGCTATCAACCCGGTACGGGATGGGAGTACTCGCTCGCCACTGACGTGCTCGGCGCCGTCGTCGAGAAGGTGACGGGAGGCAGCCTGGAAACTTTTGTAACCGAGCGTATTGCAAAGCCCCTGCGCATCCAGAGCTTTGTGTTTAACGCACCTGAGGCCATCCGCTCACGCTTCGTGCAGGTGACGCGGCCCGCACAGGTCACGGGCGCACTCGGCACGGGCTACGTTCCTGTAACGGGACCTGAGGCTGTGCCGTTCCCACTCACCAAGGGCACTGCGAATCTCGACCCGAACCGCGCCTTCTCTCCGACTGCCTATAACTCTGGCGGAGCCGGCATGAGTGGCACCATCGGTGACTATGCGCGGTTCCTGCAGATGCTGCTGAATGAGGGCGAACTTGACGGCGCGCGGGTGCTCCGCGCTGAGACGGTCCGGCAGATGACGCAGAACGCGACCGGCGATATGCGGACGATTCGCGGGCCGGGCTGGGGCTTCACACTGGGCTTTGGGATAGTGACCGATCCGGCCGCAGCCAAGAGCCGTCTTCCGGCCGGCAGCTATGGGTGGGGCGGCATCTATGGCACGCAGTTCTGGATCGATCCGACAAACCGCGTTGTCGGCCTGGTCATGACCCAGACGGCGATTATTGGCTCCGGTGCGATCTCGAACCCCATCCGTGAAGCGTTCTATGCGGCTGATTGAGGTTCGATACCCAGCTCTGGCCGCGCAAGCGCTCGTTTGCCTCGCCGACTGTTTTACTCCGCTTTGGGTTCAAGAGGCGAAATCTATTCTTGGGCCCGCGCCTTTTGTGCTTTTGGCACCGCCTCGATCAACAGCGCGAGCGCCTCGCTGAAGCCTGAAGCGGCGTAAGATTGACCTCGAGAGTGCCCGAGACGCACGACGACGAGATCGTGCGAGGGAATGATCAGCGTGGTCTGCCCGCCAGCGCCCGCCATGTAATAGGCATCGCGCGGGACTGGATATTGCCCGTCGCCGTTGAGCCAGAAAAAGGCTCCATAGACCGGCCGATTGTCCGCGGCCCAAGCGGGCGCAAGCGTGCTGACGAATGCGGTGTAGCCCTCCGGGAGAATGCGCTCACCGTTCCAAACGCCCCCTGAAGAAAGAGATTGCCAAGCCGCGCCCAATCGCGCCCGGAGCCCACCTCATAACCTTGCCCTAGAAAATTTCCGAACGGATCAGTTTCGATCACCATGGTACGGATGCCGAGCTTGTCGAACAGCGCCCGCTGAGGAAATGAGAGATACTCGTCGCCGCTTTTTCGACACCGAGCCGGATCAGATAGTTGATCAGGACCGGATCGGTGTTGCGATAGCGTCCGACCGTGTTGGGAGGCCATTGCAATGGCCGTGTTGCCGCGTAGTGAAAGGAATTGATGCTGCCGGTGTAAAGGTAAACGTGATCCGGGTAAGGCCCCGTTGGGTCATAATCCGGGTCTTGGGGCGCCCTGATCCGAAGCCCGCTCGACATGCGAAGAAGATCCGCAATGCGTATTTTGGCGCGCGGGTCGCCGGGCGTTTGCCACTCAGGGATCGGTGCCGGCTGGTCCAAATCATAGACGCCGTCTTTGACCAGAATGCCAAAGAGCGCTGCCGTAATGCTCTTGCCCATGGACCAGCTTTCGAGCGGCGTCTGCGCCGTGACGCCTTCCGCGTAGCGCTCGGCAATGAGGCGGCCTTTCCACGTCACAACGAACGCCGCGGTCAATGCTTCGGCCGGCTGGAAGGCTGCAGTAACAGCAGCCTTGAGTTTCTCGGCGTCGATCTCTGTCGGCAACGGGTCCTGCGGCAGCATGTCGCCCATGGGCCACAATTGAGTCGCGGGATCGGGCAATCGGCTCTTGACGGCGACCGGCTTGAAATTCACGGCGCTCTTGCCGATCGGGAACGTGACGCAACCCTGGCTCCCGAGATATTTGGCCGTCCGGGTCACGCCGTTAGGAAGCGTGACGTGGACCGCCTTGTTGGCGCGATCGATGACCGGCTTGCCGAGCTTCGCACGCTGCTGGTAGGGCGCCGTGAAAAACCCAACATTTCCGGCCGCGAAATCGGGCGCAAGACCGGTCATGAATACGGCTGAGCACATTACCTTCGCAAATCCGGCGGCATGATGCGTCAAGGGGTCGCCTGGCGGCGGCACATAGGGCGTATCGAGTTCGAACGATTTCGCGCGGGCGACGAGCGCATCTCTGGTGGGAGCCTGCGCAGCCGCCGTACCGGTGAGAGCCACAAGAATCGTCACCAGAAGGTACTTATTCATGATCGCTCCCGCGAAAACGAACAATAATCGCTTGGCTCAATTGCTGCGCATGCAACACATCATATACGCTGACGCGCATCTGGGTGGGAGTATGGACCAGCCCTCGCGGTGCAGGATATCAGATCGGCAGCACAACCGCGGCATGTCCGTTCGACTCGGGGGAGGTGACGATGGGAGCCGTTTACCGTCGCGCGATGCTCAATGACGCGAACCGTCTCTGCGACATTCGACGGCGATCGATCCTTGAACTCGCGCCTCCAACGATGACCGTCGCCGAGGCGCAGGCTTGGGCGGCGAGGCTCACGCGCTGCGGCATGGAGATGAAGCTGCGTGAGCTGGAAGTGTGGGTTGCTGAGCGGGGCGGCATCGTCGCGGGGTGGGGGGCCATTCGCGGCGACAAGCTGGAGGGACTGTACACGGCGCCAGAATTCGCCGGGCAGGGCGTGGGTGCCGCATTGCTCGCCGTGCTCGAAGGGCTGATGCGCGAACGCGAGTTCCCTTCGGTGCGCGCTGAAGCAAGCTCAAATGCCCGCGACTTCTACCTTCGTCGCGGCTACCGGACGACCGGTCCGCAAACGCCGCAAGGCGCCTGGCCCATCGCGAAAGAACTTCTGACCTGAAACAGGGGCGGGAGGAGAATAGGCGCCTTGTGCGGCGGCCCGGTTTTGGCGGCCTTTAAACCGTTCTCGGCGCTTGATTTTCACCCCGCGAGGGGCGACTTTGGCGCCCGCTTGGCCGGCTAACGGAGCGCTGGCGGCGGGTTCTCAGGAGGATATGTTGGCGGACCATCAGGTGCACGATTTGACCCCGGAAGACGTGGCGAAGGGGATGGCGGAGGGCCGCTATCTGTTGGTCGACGTCCGCGAGCCGAACGAGGTCGCGGTGGAAGCCTATCCTGATGGCATGGTGGTTCCGCTGCAGTCGTTCGATCCGGCGGCCATTCCCGATCCCAAGGGCAGGCAGGTGGTGTTTGCCTGCCGCTCCGGCAAGCGCTCGGTGACGGCATCGCTGGCGGCGCAGGCGGCTGGTCTGCCCTATGACAAGCATCTGGCCGGCGGTATTTTGGCGTGGAAGGCTGCGGGATTGCAGACCAAGACCGGCGGCTGATCTCCATCATGACATCCATGAACAAGGTCTTTGCCGACCTTCCCGTCACCGTCTTCGAGGCGATGTCGCAGGCCGCCCGCGACAACAACGCCATCAATCTCGGCCAGGGATTTCCCGACGATCCCGGGCCGGAGGACATCCGCCGCGCCGCGGCCGATGCCACAGTAAACGGCTATAACCAGTACCCGTCGATGATGGGCATTCCGGATCTACGACAGGCCATCGCCGCTCATTACGGCCGCTGGCACAAGCTGTCGCTCGACCCGATGACGGAAGTGATGGTGACCTCGGGCGGCACCGAGGCGCTGACGGCGTCCATCCTCGCCGTCGTCGAACCCGGCGACGAGGTCGTGGTGTTCCAGCCGGTCTATGACAGCTATCTGCCGATCATCCGTCAGGCCGGCGGCATTCCGCGCCTGTTGCGGCTCGAGCCGCCGGGCTGGCGGCTGACGGAAGAGATGCTGGCCAGCGTCTTCAACCCCAAGACCAAGGCAGTGCTGTTCAACAACCCGCTCAATCCGGCCGCCGTCGTCTATCCCCGCGAGGACCTCGAATTGCTGGCGCGGTTCTGCCAGAAGTTCGACACGATCGCTATTTGTGACGAGGTCTGGGAGCACGTGATCTTCGACGGCCGCGAGCATATCCCGCTGATCACGATTCCGGGCATGCGCGACCGTACCATCAAGGTCGGCAGCGCCGGCAAGATTTTTCGCTGACGGGATGGAAGGTCGGCTTCGTCTGCGCCGCGCCGCCGCTGCTCAGGGTAGCCGCCAAGGTGCATCAGTTTCTGACCTTCACCACCGCGCCGAACCTGCAGGCCGCCGTCGCCTACGGCCTCGGCAAACCAGATGAATATTTCTACGACATGCGCAAGGAACTGGCGCGGAGCAGGGACCGTTTGACGAAGGGATTGGAGAGCATCGGCTTTCCGGTGTTGAAATCGCAGGGGACGTATTTCCTTACCGTCGACCTGTCGCCGCTCGGGCTCAATGAGACTGATGTCGAGTTCTGCAAGCGCATCGTGACCGATTATAAAGTCGCCGCGATCCCGGTATCGGCGTTCTACGAGCAGGAGGCGGTGACGTCGGTGGTGCGGTTCTGTTTTTCCAAGAAGGACGAAACGCTTGATACCGCGCTGGAGCGCCTGTCGGACGCGGTGCACGGCCGTCGCAAGAGGTAGCAGATGCGCGATCCAATCCGAGGCTCGCTTCGCCTGATCGGCGTGATGACGGTCGCGCTGTCGCTCTCGCCCGCATGGGCGCAGCAGCGCACGGTCAATTTCTACAACTGGTCGAACTATATGGCGCCGGGTGTTCTGGAGGATTTTACCAGGGAGACCGGCATCAAGGTGGTCTACGACACGTTCGACGCCAACGAGACGCTGGAGACGCGCCTCTTGGCCGGGAAGTCGGGCTACGACGTCGTGGTGCCAACAGGCTATTTCCTGCAGCGCCAGATCACCGCAAAAGTCTTCGTCAAGCTCGACAAGTCGAAGCTGCCGAACCTCGCCAACGCCTGGCCGGTTGTGACCGAGCAACTCGCCACCTACGATCCCGGCAACAACTACGCCGCCAACTACATGTGGGGCACCACGGGCATCGGCTACAACGTCAAGGCCGCGCAGAAAGTCCTCGGGCCCGATGCCAAAATCGACAGCTGGGACATCGTGTTCAAGCCGGAGAATCTCGCGAAATTCAAAGACTGCGGCATCCACATGCTGGACTCTGCCGATGACATTCTGCCCGCGGCGCTGAGCTATCTCGGGACCGATCCGAACTCGACCAGGCAGGCCGATCTGGAAAAGGCCGCCGAGCTCGTCAGCAAGATCAGGCCCAATGTCCGCAAGTTTCATTCCTCGGAATATCTGGGCGCGCTGGCGTCCGGCGAGATCTGCTTTGTGGTGGGCTGGTCCGGCGACGTCATGCAGGCGCGGAGCCGCGCAGCGGAAGCCAGGAACGGCATCGAGATCGGCTACACCATTCCGAAAGAGGGCGCGCAGATGTTCTTCGACAATCTCGCGATCCCGGCGGATGCGAAGAACGTCGCGGAGGCCTATGAGCTGATCAACTATCTCTACCGCCCGGACGTCGCGGCGAAAAATTCCGACTTCCTGTCCTACGCCAACGGCAATCTGGCGAGCCAGAAGCTGGTCGATCCGAAAATCCTCAACGACAGGAATATCTATCCGGACGCGGCGATGCAGAAAAAGCTGTTCGTGATCCGGGCGCGCGATCCGGCGACGCAGCGCATCATCAATCGGCTGTGGACGAAGGTGAAGACGGGGAGGTGATTCCCGCCGTCCCGGATGAGCCAACGGGGCGCATTCGCGCGACCCGTTGGCTCGTCCGGGCTACGCTCGCCCCCAACAAACTCCTGTTGCCGAAACGTGAGCGAGAACCTATAGCTCCCGCCGGGAGCATCACATGACCAACATCCTCACGTTCTTTTCAACGCGCACGCTGCTACAGATCATCTTCATCCTCGGATCGGCCGTCGCGATGAAGGCATGGAGCCTCGGCTTGCTGTTCGGCGGATAGGGAAGACCTGCGCCTGCTCCCGTCATTGCGAGGAGCGTGAGCGACGATTGCGGACCTACCGCCACCTCCGGTGCAGCCAGAGCCACTGATCCGGATACTCCCGCACCCAGCCCTCGATCACTGACGTCACCGTCTGCATCGTGCCCTGGATGTCGATCTGGCCCGAGGCGTCGCGCACCGGCTTGACCTCCTCGGACAGTTCGGCGCGGAAGCGGTGATTGGGCAAACGGATGATGCGCACGCCGTGCACGGGGCAATCGACCTGGCGCAGCAGCCGCGCCAGCGTCGGGTTGGCCTTGGTCTTGCGGCCGAAGAACGTCACCTCGACGCCATTGCCCATGTATTGATCGACCAGCATCGCGACATGCTGGCCCTTCTGCAGGGCCTCGGCGAGCTTGAGCGGCGCCTCGCGGCCGGCCGGCACCAGCGTGCCCATCTTGACGGCGCGGATCCGTTCGATGGCGCGATCGGCGGATCTCGATGTTCGGCCGGCGGAACAGGATCGCGCAATCCAGCCCATGGGCGACCGCGCCAAGCGCCGGGATCTCCCAATTGCCGAGATGGCTCGCGAAGATGATCGCCGGTTTGCCGTCGTCGCGCAAAGAATCGAAAATCTGCTTGGTCCGCGCGCCGAATTCGATACGGCTCGGCTTGTCCGGCTGATCGACGTCGTAGTCCCAGATGTGATCGAGATGGGCGAACTCGGCGCCGATGCGGCCGAGATTGTCCCAGACGCCGGCCAGAATGGTTTCGATCTCGTGCGGAGATTTCTCGGGGAAAGCTGCCGTGAGATTCTCGCGCCCGATGCGGTCCTCACGCAGCCTGCGTCCGATGAAGCGGGTGACGCGGCCGAAGAAATTCGCGGTCTTGTCCGGATCGAAAAAGCGCGTGGTGCGCAGCAGCGCGATCGTCAGCGCGCCCACGGCTAATTCCGCCACAGGCTTGGCGGCGTCGCGCAGGCGCGCCTTGGTGCGTAGGAGCAGGCGGTTCATTTTTTGCGAGCGGCTAGCCTGTTACACCGGTTCGCGGGTCAGGATCAGCGAGGCGTTTTGCCCGCCGAAACCGAACGAGTTCGACATCACGGCGGTCACCCTGGCGTCGCGCGCCTTGTTGCCGACCACGTCGAACAGGATCGCCGGATCCGGAATCTCGTAATTGATGGTCGGCGGAATCCGCTGATGCTCCAGCGTCAGCAGCGAGAACACCGCCTCGACTGCGCCGGCTGCGGAAATCGTATGCCCGACCATCGACTTGTTCGACGACACCGGAATCTTCGGCAGATGCTCACCGAACACCACCGCTGTCGTGTTGTACTCCATCTTGTCGTTTTCCGGCGTCGCGGTGCCGTGCGCGTTGATGTGATCGATCTGTTCGGGTTCGAGACCGGCGTCGGCCAGCGTCTTGCGCATGCAGCCGATGATCGGCTTGCCGTCCGGGCTGGAGCGGGTGCGATGGAACGAGTCGGTCAGCTCGCCGCAGCCGGCGACCACGCCGAGAATTTTTGCGCCGCGCGCCATGGCGGAATCATAGCTTTCCAGCACCATCGCGCCGGCGCCTTCCGCCATGACAAATCCGTCGCGGTTCTTCGAGAACGGCTTGGACGCTGCCTGCGGCGGATCGTTCTGCGTCGACAGGGCCGACAGCAGCGAAAAGCGCACCAAGGCTTCCGGGTTGACCGAGCCGTCGGTCGCCACGCACAGCGCAGCATCCGCATCGCCGCGGCGGATCGCCTCGACGCCGAGCTGGATCGCGGTCGCGCCGGAGGCGCAGGCGGTGGAGAGCGAGATCGGCGAGCCCTTGGTGCCGAAGCTTTCTGCCAGATGGCTCGCCACCGAGCCGAACATGAAGCGGTGATGGTAGGCTGTGAACCGGCCGCCGCCGCTGACGCGCAGCATGTCGTCGTAGCCGAATTCGGTCTTTCCGATCGCGCGCCCGAGCTCGAGCCGTTGCGGCCATTCGACCTCGACCGGCGCTACCGCCAGAAACAGCGGTCCGGGAAAATCGGCCTTGGCGCCGATCGCGGCCTGTTCGAGCGCTTCTTCGGTGGCCATTTCGGCCAGCCGCTCGGTCAATCCCGTCGAGGTGACAGGATCGACGGTGACGAAATCGACCGTGCCTGCCATGGTCGATTTCAGGCCGTCGATCGGAAAGCGCGTCACGGTCTTGATGCCGGACTCGCCCGCGGTCAGCTTGCGCCAATTGTCTTGCTTGCCGGCGCCAAGCGACGTCACCACGCCCATGCCGGTGACGACGACGATCGGCCTGCCGAATTTATCTGATGGTGCTGACATGGTTCCCCCGATGTTGCGCCGTAACTGAAAGCGCTTCTCGCGCCGATTACTTGACGGCCTCGACCAGGGCCATGCCTTCGCCCTGCCAGTGACCGGCCCCCACCACCACAATCTGGTCCGGGTGACCGGCCTTTTCAACCTCAAGCCCGGTCGGATCGTTGGGCGGAAACAGCGCGCCGCGGGAGAGCGAGAGTGCGGCAAGCGCCAGCCCCAGCGGAAACTGGGTTTCCAGCGTATGGCCGAACATCGTGCCGGTGGCGCGCACCGCAAATCCGGGGTGCTGGCGCAAGAACGCCTTCTCTTCCGAGGTCACCGGCTCGACGCCGGTCGCGCCCGTGATCAGATGGCCGCTGTCGCCGGCTATGCCGAGCTTTGGCCACAGCGCTTCCAGCGATTTGGTCACCGCGCCCGGCTGCTTGCGCTGCGCGAGGTCGGCGACCACCTTGGTCAATTTGGCGTAAGGCTTGGCGCCGCGCGCTTCAGCGTGCTCGCGGGATTCCAGCACCAGGAAGCAACCGGCGGAGCCGAGCGCGAAGCCGCTGTTGTTCTCGCGCTGCCATACGGGCGCGAACTTGTCGGTCAGGTTGAAGTCGCCGAATTCATAGAGAACCAGGAGGTCGGAGCGTTCACCATTATGGGCGGCGCCGACCAGCGCGATCTCACTCTGTCCAGACTCGATGCGGGCAAGTGCGATCCGCGCCGCGTCGATGCTGGCGGCCTCCTCGCCCATGAAGGTGCGCGAGGTTCCGCACACGCCATGGACGATGGCGATGTTGCCGGCGAGCAGGTTGGAGAGCTGGGCTAGAAACAGCGTCGGCCGCAGATCGTTCATCAGCCGTTCGTTGAGAAAGGCGGGGCTCGAATTGCCCTTGGCGTCGGCGGTCATGATCGCGAGGTCGACCGCGAGGTCGCGCTCGCCGCCGCCGGCGGCGACAATCATGTCCGTCCGCCCGAGGATTTCCTTGTTGCCTTTGATGCCGGCCGAATCCAGCGCCAGCCCCGCGGCATAGGTACCGATGCGCTGCCAGGCTTCCATCTGGCGCTGATCGCCCTTCTTCGGAATCTGGGCGTCGAAGGTAACAGGCGCGAGCGGATGCACGATGTAGGGCGCAAACCGCTTGTCGTCGACGTTGATCTTCTTCTCGTTCAGCGCATCCCAATGCGCATCCAGTCCCTCGCCGAGCGAGGAGACGATGCCGATGCCGGTGATCCAGACTTCCTTGGTGCCTGCGGATTTTGGCTCAGTCATGCGTTATCGCCTGCAGTGGGAAGCCGATCTTGTTGGCCATCGCGTCCATGTGCACGCGCAAGGCCGGGTCGGGGAAGGGGGCAAGGCCGAAGGTGAGCTCGGCGCTGCACTTCAGCTCCTTGCCGACGCGCCCCTTGACCTTGGTGACGGCAAAGCCTGAGCCTTCGTGCTCGAGCTTTGCTTCGATCGTCAGCAACTGGCCGGGACTGACGAAACCCCGCATCTTGGCTTCCTTCACGATGGCGAGGAACGGCATGCGCGCGAACTTCAGGACACCGAGTATCAGCCAGCCGGAACTTTGCGCCATCGCTTCGGTCAGCAAGACCCCGGGCATGATCGGGAAGCCGGGAAAATGCCCTTCGAAGATGGTGTGATCAGTCGGAACCTGTGCCTCGACCGTGATCCTCTTCTCGTCGAGATTGAGGTCGACGATGCGATCGATCAGCCGAAAGTAATCAATGTCCATGGCGGGCGACTAGGCGCCCGGCGCTGCATTCTTGGCGGCGACCAGTTCGTCGATGCGATCGGCGAGATTTTGCAGCACGAAATACTGCTCGGTCGTGGCCTTGCCGTCGTTGACCTCCTGGGTCCATTTTTCGAGCGGCATCTTGATCCCGAATGCCTTGTCGATGGCAAAGGCGATGTCGAGGAAGTCCAGGCTGTCGATGCCCAGATCGTCGATGGCGTGGCTCTCCGGCTTGATCGTGTCGCGCGGAATGTCGCAGGTCTCCGCGATAATGTTGGCGATCTGATCGAATGTGGAAGACATCATTAAGCCTTTGATATATTGGAGATAATCCGGAACGGCTTGAGGAGGCGGGGCGCGGCGCCGCGGAGGGCCCAATTCCTCGGCCGGAGTCGAGTGCCCGTATATCGGAGCGGGGCCCGAGTTCAATGGAAAGGGGCCGATCGGTCGGGGACGGATTTGGGGGCAAAAATGGCGGTTTTTGGTCCCGGGATCAGTGGTGGCGCGGGGTCGTTCTGGTCCGGCCAATTGATTGACATCGCTGCGAGCGACGCAATCGCTATTCCGCCCTGGGCGCCCAACCTGATTTATTCATGAGCGATGGTCGCAAGTCGCGTTACTATTGTTCAACGGGCGCGGCCCTCAGCCAGCGCTTCTGATCGGTTGCCGCAGAATCGTCTTGAGCTTTTCCGGTAGCGTCCTGCGTGGATCGCTCAGATAGATCTCGTGATGTGGCCCTGCAAACGTCACCCCCTTCGCAGGCATGATCTCGTTGTGAAGCTTGGCGAGCGTCGGGCCTTCGTCGTCATAGCTGCCGATATGCAGCGTCTGCAGGCATCGCCCTTCGTCCAATGGCTCAAGGCGCAGCGAGAAAGGAGGCTCCCCGAGCTTGTCCCGCGATCTTGCCAGGGCAGCCTCGTATAGGGATCGCTCAACGAAGTCGGGCACCATGATCATCATCGTCCATTGCCACAGATGCTTCCGGCGCCCGACAAAATCGTCGGGATTGTCAGCCCACCAAAGGCCTTCGAGGGGCGGAACGACGTAGTCTTTTCCCGATTTGGTCTTGCTGGCAAATTTCATCGCGTAGCTCACGGAGTACAGCCACTCGATGGCACGCTTGTAGGCCGGATCGCGATTGGGATCGCCTTTGCCGTCGATCTTGACGAATTGCATGACCGGCACGTCGACGGTAACAAAACTGCCATTAGGCGCGCTGTAGAGCTTTGAGAATTTCTTCTTGAAATCGGTCTTGTGCACGTTCGTCTTTAGTACGTTGGATGGATAGAGCGTAGTAAACCCATCGCCGTCTCTGGCCGCAAGTGATTGACATCGCTGCGCTCCACGTGTCGAAAAGCGCATCATCAGGTCATACAACCGTAGCTTGCGCATCGTGGTTTTCCAGTTATGTTGAGTTGAAACCGATGCGCGCACACGCGCTGATGAGAGACGGGCAGGGGCTTTTTGCGATGCAGCCGGTTGCTGCGGCCGATCCGACGGATCGAACAGCGCATGTAAGTGCCGTGGCCTATCGCCATGCCGATACAGGCCCTTTGCATGCTTGCCCTATTCAGCCTCGGAGCAGCGCTTCGCGGCGGCGTAAACGAAGCAGTTTGGCTGGACCGCCACACGCGCACAGGGCTGGGCGCGTGATCAAGCTACCGTGCGGTTCGATATCATCGAAATTTGCCGCGTCCTGCGGAGTAACCAGGATGCGCCGGATGAAGTCCCTTGGATTAGTTGGCGCGATTATTGCCGCGACCAGGTCGCACGAGCGAGCCCAGAGGTTCGCATCATGAAGGGCTTTCTGGTCGTGTTCAGCAGTGCATTGTTGCTGGTGTCGGCATGGGTGGGGGTGCGCGCAGAAATGAGCGCGCGCAAATACTATCCGCTTCAATTCGCAGATGAGCTTTCGTCGCGATACTACATGCTTTACGTGCTGTCCAATCGGACGATACCCCGGAAATCCGGCGGCGGTTCGCGGTTTCCTCGGCGATATCGATGGTGGCTTTCGCGGGCTTCGCCGCGGTGGCCTACCTCTCCGACAATCCCGTCATAGCTGTGCTGTTGCTTCTGATCTGCGGCTACGGGGTCGCGAACATCGTTGTGCAGTGGCGCAGAGCGAGGCGGTAGCGAATCTGCGGGCAATCGGCTGTGCGCGATCACGCGATTTTTCGTAACAACTTCAACGTGATTTTCCCGTCCAGTCTCGGTTGCAAAAATAATTCGCTTCGCCGCGACCCCAAATCACCCCTAAAACTCCGGCCATCCCGTCCTGAAGAAGAGGGGCGTTGGCCATCGTCACGAACGTTGGGACGGGTTGCGGTGGACGCGGCAGCGTCAGGCGCGAGAAGTTGTTTGCAGGGCGGTTTCGGCCGTGAGTGAGCACAGCGCGCAAGACGACGACGTTGCAGCGTACGGCAAAACCGTGTGGTCCTGGCACCCGTGGCTGGTGTCAAGCTGTCGGTGGCGAATTTGATCCGACCGGATCGATTTAGCCATCAAGCCGGCAGCGATGGAGGCAAGACGAATTCGTCTCCAGGGAGAGCGCGGCATAAGCCGTCAAACCATTGCGCAGGAATGCCGGAGTGCTCCGGCTGTACCTGTATGCTCGTGTGCGCATCTCTTTACGCATTGCACACGAGACCGCGGGTGCGGCGAGCACCCGGCATTCCCTGCTCCCTGTGTTTCGAGGGAAAGGAATTTCAGCAAAGCTCGGGCGCAAGTCGCGCCGCGAGAACGCAGATACACGTTCAACTGTCATCGCCCGGCTTGACCGGCCGCCCAGTATTCCAGAGGCAGCAGTGATTGAACCGATAGGCTCGGCGTACTGGATACCCGCCTTCGCGGGTATGACGATCCGATTTGGTGCGATGATTGTGTTTCACTACCCCTACGGCGTCACCGAAATCCCGGCGCAGTCGCGGCGGCCCATCAGCACGCAGTCCTGGGTCTTGCGCAGATCGGCGATGCTCACGGCAAGCCAGATGCCGATCGCGGTCAGCGCCACGGTGAACGCGAGCGCTGCGACATTGGCAAGCATGCGATGACGGAAATCGTCGCCCTCGTCGCGCGGCCGCTCATAGCGGGACAGGTCGTTCGCCGCCGGCGGTGCGTTGGCCTGGCTGGTCTCTTCCCGTCCGCCGGGCGGGTGGGCGGAGGTGCGCGGCCGGAACTTGAGCACGACGTGCTCATCGTCCGAAATAATGGGCCGCTGGGTTTTCACTGCCGCAGATCCGCGAAAAATCCTGCGCCTTTCTTAGCACGACGGCCGTGCTTCGAACATGAAATGTTGCCGGGCGCGGGACAGCCATCCCGTCCCGCAATGCCTGGAACCAAACGCCAGCAAGCCGGCTCAGCCCTGCTTCGGCAGCCGTCCCATTATGTAGAACTCGTCGTTCGGGCGCATCGCGGTGACGTTGGCCAGCCGGTTCGACAGCGCAAAGAAGGCGGCGATCGCTGCGATATCCCAGATGTCGTCGTCGGAAAAGCCGTGGCCGGCAACTTCCGCAAAATCCGCCTCCGAAACCGTGTTGGCCTCCTGGCTCACCTTCATGGCGAAGTCGAGCATGGCGCGCTGCCGCGGCGTGATGTCGGCCTTGCGGTAGTTGACGGCGATCTGGTCGGCGATGACAGGGTTCTTGGCCCGGATACGCAGGATCGCGCCATGGGCGATCACGCAATAATGGCACTGGTTGGCGGCGGACGTCGCCACCACGATCATCTCGCGCTCGGCCTTGGTCAGCCCGCTGTCCTTCTCCATCAGCGCGTCGTGATAGGCAAAGAAGGCGCGAAACTCGTCAGGACGATAAGCCAGCGTCAGGAAGACGTTCGGGACGAAGCCGGATTTCTCCTGCACCGCGAGGATCCGGGTGCGGATGTCCTCCGGCAGCTTGTCGATGGCGGGCGGCTGAAATCGTTTGGGTGCGGGTTTGCTCATGGAAGGTTCCGGCTTAAGGCCGCGAGGCGGCGTTGCCGGGACCATATAGCTTTTTGCGGTGACGTGGATACCGGCTCGGGTCAAGAATTCGCGCGAACGATTCCGGTATCAGCGCAGCGGCTTTTTCAGGAGCGAGAACCGGTCGGGGTCCAGTCCCATCGAGGGCTGCAGCATCGGCGCTTCCACCGGCGTCATGACGCGGGCGGCGGGGCGGTCGCCGATGCCGGGATCGTTCGGCACATCGCGATGCGAGGTGGCGCCGCGCCAGCGGTCCAGCACGGCGGAGACGAAATGCATGTCGTGGCCGGCGGAAACCGACGGCACGGTCGCAATGGTGGCTTCGCTGCGCGGCAACTGATGCACCGGCACTTCCTTGAAGCGCAGGCGGGTCGGCAGCGCGACGCCTTCGCCGAAGGCCAGCACCTCGCGGGTGCCGAGCGAGGGCACGAACGACAAGAGGTTGGCGGCGGCGTCCGAGACCGCCGAGCGCAACAGCGCCTGGTCGCGGTCGTTGGCAAGGCGCATCGCAAACAGCGTGTTGCACTGGGAGATGATGGTGGCATCGAGTTCGGCCGGGCGCTGGGTGACGAGGCCGAGATAGACGCCGTATTTGCGGCCTTCCTTGGCAATGCGCGAGACCGCCTTGCGGGTCGGGCCGAATCCGATGTTGCGGTCGGCCGAGGCGTAACGGTGCGCTTCCTCGCAGACGAACAGCAACGGCGAGACGCCATCGCTCCACAGGCCGAAATCGAACGCCATGCGGCACAAGACCGACACCACGGAATCGACGACTTCGGCGGGGAAGCCAGCGAGTTGCATGATGGTCATCGGCCGGCCGTTGGCAGGCAGGCGGAACAGGTGGCTGATGACCTCCGCCATGGTGTCGCCGCCGACATTGGCGTTGTCGAACATGAAGGTGTAGCGGGGATCGTTGCGCACGGTCTCGATGCGCGAAATCAGCTTGTGATAGATGATGCGCGAGGAGCGGTTCTCCAGCTTGCCCATCCGTTCATCGATCAGCGAGATCAGATCGACCAGCCGGTAGGGCACCGGCGTATCGACGGTGTAGCCGCCCGACTTCGGGTCCATGCGCTTGAGCCCGAGCCGGTCGGAGTTCTGGTACTGGGTGTAGAGGCCCTTCGCCATCGGAATGACTTCGGCGAGAACGTCGAGCTCTTCGGGCACGCCCGGGCGGCCGCCGAACAGCACGTCGACGATTTCCTCGAAATTGAACAGCCAGAACGGCAGTTTCCAGGTTGCGCGGGTTGAGCACCAGCGCTCGGTCGCCGAAGCAGCGGCCATACTCGTTGTGGACGTCGAGCAGGAAAATCCGCAGGTTCGGCCGCGCCTTGAGAATCTCGTTGAGCAGCAGCGACACGCTGGTCGATTTGCCGACGCCGGTGGAGCCGAGCACGGCGAAATGCTTGGAGAGCATCTCCTCGACGTCGACATAGGCGATCACCGAGCGGTCCTGCTGCAGGGTGCCGATATTGATCTGGTCAGACCCGCTCGGCGCATAGACGGTGCGAAGGTCCTGGGCCGTGATGAGGTCGACGGCATCCCCGATCGTCGGATAATTGGTGACGCCGCGCTGGAATTTGGGACGCTCGCCACCGGAAATTTCGCCGAGCAGGTCGACCGACGCGCTCGCGATGTAGGTGTCCAGGTTCGGCAGATCCTCGCACGACACCTCGGTGATCATTGCGACGATGGTGGAATCGGCGCAGCGGATGCTGATGAAGCGGCCGACGGTCGCGCGCACTTCGGAGACCGGCACCTGGCCCGACGCCAGAAGTCCGACCCGGGCGAGGAGCCGCGCACGGAAATCACACGTCCGAAAGATGTCACGGTGTTGAACCTGGATCTCATGAATTGGGGTCTGACCCGCATTATGGGCAGCCCCGACTAGCGAAACGGTTAAGCCGGAGAGGATTCTGTATTGGCTAAATCTGCGGCATCCCGGTCAGGATCTGTTTTTGCAGCCGAGCGCCGTTCGCGCTGTCGAATGCAAGTTGCGCTGAGAAATAAGGGCTTTCTTGCATTTCCGGCCGTGCGCGACGCCGGCTTCGAATTAATCATTCATTTACCACTTCGGACGAGAGGAGCCGCCTTTGGGGCTCTTGGGGCTCCGGCTCGGTAACCTCCGATTCCGGATCGCAGATTGGCGCCAATGCGTGTGCAAGGTAACTGATTGCTAACCGCAAGTTGTAACGCGCCTTCCACCAGTGCTGCGCAACACTGCCGCGGGGCGCGCGATCAGCTGTCTTCCATTCGTACGGACCGTTGTCGCATTCTAAAGGCACGTCGGGTGAGCAACGAGGGTGGTCATCAAACATCGGACGGTTCGGCCGGTTCTGCGCAAGGGGGCGGAACGGTCAAACTGCTTGCGGTGTGCGGGGTGCTGCTCGCGGCGATCGGTGCGGCCGACTTGGCGACGTCGGCATGGAGTCTTCGCGAACGCGTGCTGCTTGCGATTGTCGCCGTCCTGGCCGCGGTCGCCGGACTGCTGCTGCGGCGTGACCGATTGACCGACCGGCGGCTGGCGGCCGAGCGGCGCCAGCTCTCGATTGCCGTGAACAACATCCCGCAAGGCCTTGTTCTCTATGATGCATCCGCGCGGATCATCATTTGCAACCAGCCCTATCTCGACATGTTCGGACTGTCGCCCGACGTGGCCAGGCCCGGCTGCACCATGCAGCGGCTGATCGCCCACCGGAAGGAAACCGGATCATTCGATGGCGACGTCGATGAATTCTGCAACGCGATCATCCAGACAGTGTCGCTCGGCAAGACGACGCGGCAGTTGACGGAAGCGCCGGGTGGCCGGGCGATCGAGATCATCAATCGGCCACTGAAGAGCGGCGGATGGGTCGCGACCATCGAGGACATCACCGAGCGCCGGCGCGCAGACGAGAAGATCGCGCATCTGGCGCACTACGACGGGTTGACCGATCTGCCGAACCGGATCCAGTTCAGTGAGCGGCTGGAACACTCACTCAGGGCGATACGGCCGGGCGAGGAACTGGCGGTGCTCTATATCGACATCGACGAGTTCAAGAGCGTCAACGACGCGCTCGGCCATCCGATAGGCGACGAATTGCTCAAGGGTGTCGCCGAGCGCCTGCGCGGTTGCCTCAAGGAAACCGATGTGGCGGCCCGGCTCGGCGGCGACGAGTTCGCCATCATTCAAACCGCTATCAAGGACCGGTCGGAAACCACTCGGCTGGTTGATGAAATCTATTCGGCAATCAGGCAGCCCCTGGACTGCATGGGGCATCTGATCACCACCGATGCCAGCATCGGAATAGCGATTGCCCCCGGCGACGGGGTGGACCTCGACCAGTTGTTGAGGAATGCGGACCTCGCGCTCTACGGCGCCAAGGCCGACGGACGGCGAACCTACCGCTTCTTCGAGGCCGGCATGGATCACCACGCCAAAGCGCGTCGCAGCCTGGAGCTCGAGCTGCGGCAGGCGATCAGCAATGGCGGCCTCGAGATCTGTTATCAGCCGGTGGTCAACATCGAGGACGGCAAGATCAGCTCCTGCGAGGCGCTGTTGCGGTGGCGGCATCCCGAACGCGGCATGATCTCGCCGGCGGAATTCATCCCGATCGCGGAAGACAGCGGCCTGATCAATCAGCTCGGCCTGTGGGTGCTCAATACCGCCTGTGCGGAGGCCGCCACCTGGCCGGATCATGTCCGCGTCGCGGTCAACGTCTCGCCGGTGCAGTTCAGGAGCCAGTCGCTGGCGTTGAACGTGGCGGCGGCGCTCGCTGCCTGCGGTCTTCCCGCAAGCCGGCTGGAGCTCGAGATCACCGAGGCCGTGCTCATTCGCGACGACGAGGCGGCGCTCGACATGCTGCATCCAGTTGCGCAAGCTGGGCGTCCGGATCGCGCTGGACGATTTCGGCACCGGTTATTCCTCTCTCAGCTACCTGCAGCGGTTCCCGTTCGACAAGATCAAGATCGACCGCTCCTTCATCAGGGATATCGCCGGTCCCGGCGCGTCCTCGTCCATCGTCCAGGCCGTGGTGAACATTGCGGCCGCCAGCGACATGACGACGACGGCGGAGGGTGTCGAAACCGAGCAGCAGCGGAATCTGCTGTACATCCTCGGCTGCACTCGAAATGCAGGGCTATTTGTTCAGCCCGCGATACCGGCCGCCGAGGTGCGGCGGCTGTTGCTCTCGCACCGCGGCAGGGCCATGTCGGCTGCTTGAAGTCGGCTGCTTGAAACGCCGGGCGCGGCTTGCTATCCAGTTCCGCATAACAAGAAACAGGCAGGGGTGGACCGCGATGAATCGCGACAACGCATCTTGAGCGACCCGGCGCCGCGTTCCGCGCTCGCACCATTCCGTGTCAGGAATTACTGTTTTCAGTGGCCCGCCGATCTGCTCACCTCGTGGGCGTTCGAGATGGAGATGCTCATTCTCGGCTGGTACGTGCTGGTCGAGACCGGGTCGGTGCTGCTGCTCACTCTGTTCGCCTCGCTGGGCTATATCGGTACGTTGGTAGCGCCGATGTTCGGTGTTGTCGGCGACCGGATCGGTCACCGCGATCTGCTGGCGATGATGCGCGCGATCTACGCGGTGCTGGCGGCCGTGCTGATGGCGCTGGCGCTGTCCGGCCACCTCGCGCCGCTCTATGTCTTCATTGTCGCGGCCGTGATGGGCATCGTCCGCCCATCGGACCTTGGCGTGCGCGGCGCACTGGTTGCGACCATCATGCCGCATGGCCAGCTGATCGGCGCGATCAGCATCTGCGCACGACGATGGATACCGCGCGCATCGCCGGCGCGCTGAGCGGCGCCGGATTGTTTGCCGCGCTCGGCATGGGCCCGGCCTATGTGGCGATCGTCTGCCTTTATATTGCCGCTACCGCGCTGACGCTGCGTATCGTGGCGCCGGCGAAGCCGGATGCGGCGGGCGAGGCTGCCAGCGAGGCGCTGCAGCGCTCGCCGCTGCGCGACCTCAAGGAGGTGTGGCCTATGTCTGGACCACGCCCCGGATGCAGGCCGCGCTGTGGGTTGCATTCCTGGCCAACCTGACGGCGTATCCACTCTCCAACGGCCTGCTGCCCTATATCGCCAAGGCGATCACGGCACCAACCAGACCGGGCTTGGATATCTGTCGGCGAGTTTTGCGATCGGCTCGCTGGCCGGATCGATCGTGTTGAGCCTGATCCGCGATATCCGGGTGGCGCGGCTGATGATCGGCGCCACCGTCGTCTGGTACGCGACCTTGCTGATCTTCGTGCAGATGCAGACGGTGCCGACCGCGATCATATGCCTGGTGGTGGCGGGCTTTTCGCAAAGCCTCGCCATGATCTCGATCGCCGTCATCCTGATGCGGACCGCGAGCGAGAATTTCCGCGGCCGGGTGATGGGGTGCGCATGATGGTGATCTATGGCCTGCCGATCGGCCTCTTGGCCGCCGGCAGCCTGATCGACGAGATCGGATTTGCGGCGACCGGAACGCTCTACGCGGCGGCCGGCCTGGCGCTGATGCTGGCAATCGTGCTGCACTGGCGCGCCGACCTGTGAGCACGTGCACGCGCCGGCGAATGCGCGATAGGCAGGCGGCTTCATCCCGGCCAGTCGCGGCGGCTGCTCCCCACTCAGATGTTTGTTGACTAGACCTTATTGTCTGTACAAATGTACAAAAAGTCGAGAGCGGAAAGCAAATGCCATGACGCGAAATCCCAACATGCGGGAAGCCATCCTGAGCGCGGCCGAGCTGTTGTTCTCGACACGCGGCTTCAATGCCGTGTCGATCCGCGACATCGCGCTGGAGGCCGGCGCCAACCCGGGCAGCATCACCTATCACTTCAAGAGCAAGGACGGCTTGCTGCTTGAAATCTACAAGCGCCATTGCGGTCCGCATGAACAAGCGCCGCATCGAATTGCTGGTGGCTGCAAGACGCGTACGCGACGTTCAGGACCGGCTGGAAGCGATCGTGCGGGCCTATGTGCAGCCGGCGTTTTCATCCAGCAGCGACCTCGCCGGCGGCGGCGCGCGTTCACGCGGCTGCGCGCCGTGATGTCGGCCGAAGGCAACGCCGTGGTAGGGCGCATCATCGCGGAGATCTTCGACGACACAACCAGCGCATTTATCGAGGCTATCGAGGAAAGCCTGCCGCATCTGCCGCGGACAACGATCGTGTGGCGGTCGCAATTCCTGCTCGGCGCACTCTATTACACTCGTCAATCCGGAGCGGGTCACGCGGCTCTCCCGCGGCGAAGCCGATGGCGCCGACATGGCGGAAGCGATCGAGCAACTGGTCTCGGCGACGGTCGCCTCGTTGCAGGCATCCGACGTCGATCACATCGACGGCGGCCTCAGAGCCGGGTCACGCCGGGCGAAGCCGGCTCAGCCGTCCGCAAAGGGCGTTGGTGCAAAGCGGAAAGAAAGTCCGACCGATTAGGTATCGCGGAAATTATCTACCGCGCGCTCAACACTGCAGAAGGCATCATGCACAAGCCAACGGATTCCCGGACCCGATCCCGATACGCGAACGCCGAAATTCAAGCTGCCGGCGCTGGCGTGTGATGCGCATACCCACATTTTTGGCCCCGGCGACAAATACCCTTACGCGCCGGGACGGCCTATACGCCGCCCGATGCGCCGCTGGAGGATTTCCGGGCGCTGCACAAAAGCTCGGGATCGGCCGCGCCGTCATCGTCAATGCCAGCGTGCACGGCACCGACAACCGGGTGGCGCTGGATGCCATAGCCGTGAGCAACGGGACCTTCGCGCCGTCGCCAATATCGACGACACCATTACCGAGCGCGGCCTTCGCGAGCTGCATGAAGGCGGTTTCCGCGGCTGCCGCTTCAACTTCGTGCGTCACCTCGGCGGAGTGCCGGACATGGCGGTCTTCCACCGCATCGTCGCGATGGTCGCGCCGCTCGGCTGGCATATCGACCTGCATTTCGATGCGATCGACCTGCCTGAATATGCCGACATGCTGGCAAAATTGCCGGTGCGCTACACCATCGATCACATGGGGCGCGTCAAGGCATCTGACGGCCTCGACCAGCTGCCGTTCCGGACCCTGATTGACCTGATGACGCGGGACGAAAAATGCTGGGTCAAGGTGTGTGGCTGCGAGCGGGTGTCATCCGGCGGATCGCCGTTCCATGACGCGGTGCCGTTCGCGCGCCGTATCGTCGAGACCGCGCCGGACCGCGTGATCTGGGGTACCGACTGGCCGCATCCCAATGTGAAGGTAATGCCCAACGACGGCGATCTGGTCGACCTCATTCCGCTGTTTGCGCCGGCCCCCGAGCTGCAGCAGAAGATCCTGGTCGACAATCCGGCGCGGCTGTTCGAGTTTTGAAGGAGCGCGTGCGATGGCGGACAAACGATACCCCCTGAGCCGGCGCGGCGCGTCGTTCGCCGGGATGGCTGCGCTGGCGGCGGCATTGTTGCTGCCGGGAATCGCCGACGCGCAGAATTATCCAAACCGGCCGGTGCGGCTGATCCTGCCATTCGGCGCGGGCGGGGTTGCCGACGTCACGGCGCGGCTCGTTACCGAAAAGCTCGGCGAAAAGCTCGGCCAACGCTTCGTCATCGAGAACATGCCGGGCGCCGGCGGCATCAGCGCCGCGCGCGCCGTGCTGTCCGCACCTGCGGACGGCTACACGCTGGCGCTGCTCTCTAACGGCACCGCGATTTCCGTGTCGCTGTTCAAGAACCTGACGTTCAATCCGGTGACCGATTTCGTCCCGGTGTCGAGCATGGGCTATTTCGACTTCATCTTCGTGACGCAAGCCGGCTCGCCATATCCGACGCTGGCTGAATTCATCAAGGCGGCCAAGGCAAAGCCCGGCACGCTCAATGTCGGCACCATCAACGTCGGATCGACCCAGAATCTTGCGGCGCAATTGTTCAAATCGACCGCCGGTGTCGACGTCACCATCGTGCCGTTCCGCAGTTCCCCCGATGTGCTGATCGCGCTGCTGCGCGGCGATATCCAGATGGCGATCGAGAACTACACTGCGGTGCAGTCGCATGTTGCCGACAAGGCGACCATTGCGGTGTCGTCTTCGGGCACGATCCGCACCACATTTCTGCCTGACGTGCCGACGGTGAAGGAAGCGGGCGGTGGCGATTTCGAGGCGCGGTCCTGGAATGCGATCTTTGCGCCCAAGGGCACGCCGCCGGAGGTGATCAAGACCCTCAACGCCGCGCTGCGCGAGGTGCTCGATATGCCGGATTTAAAGAAGCGCGCACTCGATCTCGGCATCGAGGCCAAGGCCAGCTCGCCCGAGGAAATCCTCGACCGGCTCAAGGCCGATATCGGCAAATGGGCGGAGGTGATCGAGCGGGCAGGGATTGCCAAGCAGTAGTCACGCGGCCGGTGCGGCCGGCCACGTGCAACAAGCGAAGGAGGAATGCCGATCATGAGCAACGCTGGCAAGACGGGCCTTGTGGTCACGGCGCATCCCGGCGATTTCGTCTGGCGCGCGGGCGGCGCGATCGCGCTGCACGCCAGGAAAGGCTACCGCATCAAGATCGCCTGCCTGTCGTTCGGCGAACGCGGCGAAAGCCAGTTCGCCTGGAAAGAAGCGGGCGCGACAATGGAGAAGGTCAAGGCGGGTAGGCGCGACGAGGCGCAGCGCGCAGCCGAGATGCTGGGCGCGGAAATCGAATTCTTCGACGCCGGCGATTATCCGCTGCGGCTGACGGATAAGCATTTCGATCGCATGGTCGATATCTACCGTGAGCTCAACCCGTCCTTCGTGCTGACCCATGCGCTGGAGGATCCCTATAATTTCGACCATCCGAATGCGGCGCACTTTGCCCAGGAAACCCGCGTGGTCGCACAGGCGATGGGCCACAAGCCCGGCGCCAAATACACCTATTCGGCGCCGCCGGTGTTCCTGTTCGAGCCGCATCAGCCTGAGATGTGCAACTTCAAGCCGCAGGTGATCCTCAACATCGACGAGGTCTGGGACATCAAGCGCAAGACGTTCGAGATTCTCGCCGCGCAGAAGCACTTGTGGGCCTACTATGAGCGGGTCGCGCTGCAGCGGGGCGTGCAGGGCGGCCGCAATACCGGCAAGCCGATGACCTATGGTGAGGCGTATCAGCGGCTGTTCCCGATGGCGATGGAGGAACTGGCATGAAGACGGTCGTCGTCCGCAACATCAAGCGAACCGATGCTGAGCTGGTGAAACGGTTAGGGGCGCTCGGCGTCGCCACTGCGCATGAGGCTTATGGTCGCTTCGGGCTGATGAAACCGTATATGCGCCCGGTGTGGAGCGGGGCCGAGACATCAGGCACCGCCGTGACCGTGCTGGCGCAACCCGGCGACAACTGGATGATCCATGTCGCGGTAGAGCAGTGCAAGCCCGGCGACATCCTGGTGGTTGGCTGCACCACCGACAACACCGACGGCATGTTCGGCGATCTGCTCGCGACATCGCTGATGGCGCGCGGCGTCAAGGGGCTCGTCATCGACGCCGGCGTTCGCGACGCCAAGTCGCTTCGTGAGATGGGGTTTCCGGTGTGGTCGAAGGCGATCTCGGCCAAGGGCACGGTGAAGGCGACGCTGGGCGCGGTCAACGTGCCCGTGGTCTGCGCCGGCATCAATGTCGTGCCCGGCGATGCGGTCATTGCCGACGATGATGGCGTCGTGGTGATCCGGCGCAAGGACGCCGCCGATGTCGTCGCCAAGGGCGAGAAGCGCGTTGCCGACGAGGATGGCAAGCGCAAGCAGTTGGCGGCGGGCGTGCTCGGGCTCGACATGTACAAGATGCGCGAGCCGCTGGCGAAGGCCGGCCTCGTCTATGTCGATGAGCTGGAGGAAGACTGAGGTGGCAATGCGCCTGCGCACCTTGCTCGGCGACCATCCCGGCACATCAGCGCTGAAGAATGGATCGATCAGATCGGATCTGATCGAGTTCGATTTCGCGCCGTATTCGCCGACCAACAAGGGTTTTAAGCCGATGGTTCGCGAAGGGCGTTCGACGTCTCGGAGATGGCGATCGTCACCTATCTGATGGCGAAATCTTTCGGCAAGCCGATGGTGCTGCTGCCGGATGTCGTGCTGGCGCGGTTCCAGCATGGGCATGCGCTTTACAATGCAACGGCGGGCAAGCTCTCACCGCGCGATCTCAATGGCAAGCGCGTCGGCATCCGCTCCTTCACCACCACGACCGGCGCATGGCTGCGCGGCATTCTTGCCAACGATTATGGCGTCGATCTCGATCTCGATCGACTGGGTGACGTTCGAGGACGCCCATGTCGCCGAGTTTGTAGACACGACGAAACGGGCGCCCGCCGGCAAGCAGGTCATCCAGATGCTGATCGATGGCGAACTTGATGCGGTGCTCGGCGAAAAATCGGATCATCTCGATTTGAAGCCGCTGTTTGCCGATGTCGCCGCGGAGGAGAAAGCCTGGTTCGAGAAGCACAAGGTGGCGCCGATCAACCACATGGTGGTGGTGAGCCGGACGTTGTCCGACCAGCATCCGGACGCCGTGCGGGAGGTTCATCGGCTGCTCGTCGGATCTGCTGCGGCTTCGCCCGCTGCGTCGCGTTTTGACCGGGGCGAGATGCAGCGTTCGCTGGAACTGATTATCGAATATTCCGCGCAGCAAAGGCTCATTCCGCGCGCGTTTGCCGTCGATGAACTGTTCGATGATGTAACGCGCGCATTGCGCTAGAGGAGAGGTGCAATGACCCCCGAGCCGATCTTCGACCTCGCCCATCTCGGCCACATGGAATTGTTGACGCCGAAGCCGGACGAGAGCCTGAAATTCTTCGTCGACGTCATGGGCATGACCGTCAGCGGACAAAAGGCGAGTCGGTCTATTTGCGCGGCTGGGACGATTACGAGCGCTATTCGCTCAAGCTGACGGCCTCGAAAACCTCAGGCATGGAGCACATGGCGTTGCGCGCGCGCAGCCCACAGGCGCTGGAGCGCCGCGTCGCCGCGCTAAAGGGCTCCGGCTTCGACATCGGCTGGGTCGACGGCGACATGGGGCAGGGACCGGCGTTCCGCTGCCGCGATCCCGATGGTCACATCGTCGAGCTCTATTACGAGACCGAATGGTATCAAGCACCTCCGGAACTGAAGCCGGCGCTGAAGAATCAGGCGCAGCGGTTTCCCGCGCGCGGCGTCAATGTGCGGCGGCTCGATCACCTCAATTGCCTTGCGGCCGACATCAAGGCCAATCGCCTATTCTTCGAAAACTATCTGGGCCTCCGCACCACCGAGCAGATCGTGCTCAACGACGGCACGGAAGCCGCGATGTGGATGACGATGTCGAACAAGAGCTACGACTTCGCCTATACCCGCGATCATTACGGCAAGGCGGGCCGCTTCCACCACTTCACCTACGCGCTCGACAGCCGCGAGGAAATCCTGCGCGCCGCCGATATCTTTCTCGAAAACGGCGTCCACATCGAGACCGGACCGCACAAGCACGCGATCCAGCAGACCTTCTTCCTTTATGTCTATGAGCCCGGCGGCAACCGCGTCGAGGTCGCCAACGCCGGCGCCCGCCTCATTCTCGCGCCCGACTGGAAGCCGATCGTGCGGACCGAGGAAGAGCGCAAGAAGGGCCAGGCCTGGGGGCTGAAGACGATCGAGTCGTTCCATACGCACGGCACGCCGCCGGTGTGAGAGGCGCGCGCCAGCATCGTCGATCGCGACAAAATTACGGCGAGGGCGATCGAAAGTGCGAGCCTTGCGGCTTCGCTGTCGCGCACCATCTTGATCAGGTGGCGAAGCGGCAGTGTGGAACGCGCGATGGCACAGCACGTGGATTTCGATTTCACCAGCGAAGCGTTTTTCGCGATCCGCAGGCCGGCGTCGCGCAACTGCGCTCGATCGGTCCTGCCGTCGCGACGAGATTCCCGATCATCGGCCGGGTCTGGGTCACCACGACCTTTGAGGCGGCCGCGCGCGTGCTGAAGGACAGCACAGTGTTCACGCTGCGCAAGGAAGGCGGGGCGCTCGGCGGTGTGCCGTGGTGGATGCCGAGGCTAATCGGGAACTTGGCCAACAACATGCTGACGATGGACGAGCCGGACCACACCCGGCTTCGAAATATCGTCGATGAGGCGTTTCGCCGCCGCGCGGTGCTCGACATGGAGCCGCACATCCGTGCCATCGCCGATCGCCTCGCCGATGAATTGTTCGCCGATGGCAGCCCTGCCGATCTGGTGCAGCGTTACGCGCGGATGCTGCCGCTTGCGGTGATTTGCGAGTTGCTGGGTCTGCCGCCGTCGGATCGGCCGAAGTTTATGGCCTGGGCCAATTCGATGGCGCACCTCGCCAATGCACTCGGCTTTCTGTGGCTGATCGGCGGCCTCATCAAGATGCGGCGCTATCTGAAGGAACGCCTGCGGCTGACGCGCGAGCAGGGCGGCGAAGGGTTGATCGCCGAACTGGTGCGTGTCGAGAAGGAGGGCGGACGCATAACGCCGGACGAGATGGTCTCGATGGTCTTTCTGCTGCTGGGCGCGGGATCCGAGACCACAACCCATCTGATCAGCGGATCGGTGTTCGAACTGCTGAAGGACCCGGATCGCCGCAATTGGCTCACGGCGGACTGGAGCCGCGCCGGGCTTGCCGTGGAGGAATTCCTGCGCTTCGTCTCGCCGGTGCAATTCTCAAAGCCGCGCTACGTGCGCCAGGACGTCGATCTCGAGGGCGTGAAATTGAAGAAGGGCGACCGGGTGATGGCGATGATCGTCGCCGCCAATCTGGACCCGCAGGCGAACGAATGCCCCGAACGCCTCGATCTCGAACGGCGGCCGAACCGGCATCTCGCGTTCGGCACAGGAATTCATTTCTGCCTCGGCCACCAGCTCGCGCGCATCGAAGGATTTGCGCGCTGCAGGCGCTGTTCACGCGCTGGCCCGCACTCAAGCTGGCGGTCGAGCCGTCGCAAATTCATTGGCGAAGGCGGCCCGGCATTCGCATGATCGCGGAGCTGCCGGTTGTGGCCAGTGTGTGATGAGGGCGCGGCTGAGGGGAAGGGCCGGGAAGACTGGCTGGGGAACTAGGATTCGAACCTAGACAAACAGAGTCAGAGTCTGTTGTGCTACCGTTACACCATTCCCCAATAATTGCTCAGTGACATCAATAGCTTAGATGAATGTCCGGGCGATCGGCTGGAGCGGGACTGTGCAAATCGCCGCTTTCGCTGGTGCGTCGTTCTACTCGCTCGGTCCGGGCCTTGGCAAGCGCGGAAGGAGGGGCATTTTCGGGCCGAATGGCAGGGTGTGCTGCGGGCGGCATGTGCCGCGGTCCCGCGTCAACCCCGCGAACGACGAACCTGCTTTTGCGCCTGCGCGAACCGCGTGCCGTCGGCGCCGTCATCTCCGCCTGCAACAACAGCAGCAGGCAACTGCCGAGCCGCGCCTCCATTTCCCCTTCGTGAATGGAGAGCGGTCCGGGATCGTTGAGGATGGCGTTGACCAGCGTTCCCAGCACGACTTGAAAGCCGAAGGCGATCGCGCGGGCTTTTGCCGCCTTGTTGCCCCGGCCCATGGCGGCAAGCAGGATTGGCGTGGCGTCCGCTACATTGGCGCGCGCCAGTGCCTTGAAGGTCGACCATCGGTCCGGCCTGGTGTCGTCGTGCTGAAGCGCGGCGCGCAGCACGCCTTCGTGGTTTCGTATCCAGCCGATGGTCCCGCGGACGAGCAGGCGGCTGAGTTCGGCGAGATCGGCATCGGCCAGCCGTCTGTCTTCCTTCATCCGGGACAGCCTGCTTTCGCCGTCGCGCGCAGCAAGCGCCATCAACGCATTGAAATAGGCGTCCTTGCTCTCGAACCGGCTGTAGAAGGCGCCGACGGTGGCGCCGACCTGCCGGCACAGCACCTCGATCGACAACTCCGCAAGGCTGTGCGTGCGCAACATCTCCGCGCCGGCCTGGAGCAGGGCGGCCGTGGTCTCGCGGCTGCGCTGCTGCCGCGACGGGGTTACGCCGGGAAGGTCGAGTTCGGCCGGTCGCTGCATCCGGAACTTGCGTCTCCGTTCGAAATAACCATAATCATAATTCGGATTATGGTTTTTGGCAATGCGCGGCCGGCGCGTTGCCGTGAGCCTCGGCGAACCTGTGGGTCAACCGCGGTCGCATCCAAAAACGGGAGGAAAGCATGGCGGCAGGCAACGCAAAGCCGTTCGGCGGCACGATCGGGAAGACGGTGGCCGGCTCCAAACCCTGGTGGCCGCAGGCGCCAAAGCCGCCGCAGGGCGCGCCGAACGTTCTCGTCGTGCTGTTCGACGATGTCGGATTTTCCGATTTCGGCTGCTATGGCTCGGCGATCAGGACACCGACCATCGACAAGCTCGCTGCCGAAGGCCTGCGCTATTCGGGCTTCCACACCACCGCGATGTGTTCGACGACGCGCGCGGCGCTGCTCACCGGGCGCAACCATCATTCGGTCGGCGTCGGCTGCCTCGCCAATTTCGATAGCGGCTACCCTGGATATCGCGGCAAGATCGCGCGCGAGGCGGGAACGCTGGCGGAAATGCTGCGGCCGCACGGCTATCGCAACTACATGGTCGGCAAATGGCACGTCACGCCGCTGACCGAAAGCGGCGCCACCGGGCCGTTCGACGGCTGGCCGTTGGGGCGCGGTTTTGATCGCTTCTATGGCTTCCTCGATGC
The DNA here is from genome assembly GCA_044772375.2 of Bradyrhizobium sp. RDT10. Classification (GTDB taxonomy): domain Bacteria; phylum Pseudomonadota; class Alphaproteobacteria; order Rhizobiales; family Xanthobacteraceae; genus Bradyrhizobium. Next base: position 3,376,372 of record CP187939.1, on the reverse strand, counting down.
CGAAACCGATCAGTTTGCGCCGGAGCTCGTTTCCGACAACACCCATGTCGATCCGCCCGGGACGTATGCAGACGGCTATCATTTGACGTCCGACCTGATCGACCAGTCGATCCGCTTCATCGCCGATCACACCGCCGACCGGCCCGATATCCCGTGGCTGACCTGGGTCGCGCTCGGCGCCTGCCACGCGCCGCACCAGGCACCCATCGACATCATCAAGAGCTATGACTCCAAGTTCGCGCATGGCTGGGACATCGAGCGCGAGCAACGCATAGCGCGGCAGAAGGCGATGGGGATCGTGCCGCCGGAAACCCGATTGCCCGCACGCAATGATGGCGTGAAGGCGTGGGAAGAGCACAGTGCCGACGAAAAGCGCGTCTTCACACGCCTGCAGGCGGCTTTGCCGGCATGCTCGATCACGCCGACCAGCATCTGGCGCGGCTGATCGCGTTTCTCGACGCGGCCGGCATCCGCGACAACACACTGATCCTGGTGCTGTCCGACAACGGCGCGAGCCAGGAGGGTGGACCGTGGGGCTTCGTCAATGCGATGGGGCCGTATAATTTTCGTCCCGAACCGATCGCGGAAAAGCTGCGCCGGATCGACGACATCGGCGGGCCGGATTCGCACAGCAACTTTCCACACGGCTGGGCGATGGCCTCGAACACGCCGCTGCGCCGCTACAAGCAGAACACCCATGGCGGCGGCATCCGCGATCCCTTCATCATGACGTGGCCGAAGAAAATCGTCGCCAAAGGCGAGGTGCGCCATCAATTCGTCCATGCTTGCGACCTGACGCCGACTTTGCTCGACCTGATCGGCATCGCGCCGCCGGCCGAAATTGGCGGCGTCGCGCAGATGCCGATCGAAGGCGAGAGCTTCGCGCGCTCGATTGCCGATCCGGCCGCGCCGTCAAAATGTCAGCCGCAATATTTCGAAATGTTCGGGCATCGCGGGATCTGGCAGGACGGCTGGAAGGCGGTTTCCTTCCATCCTCGGGCACGCCATTTGAGAACGACAAATGGGAGCTGTTTCACCTGGCCAAGGATTTTTCGGAAACCGACGATCTCGCGGTGCAAGAGCCCGAGCGGCTGGAAGCGATGATCAAGCTGTGGTGGAGCGAGGCCGAGAAGCACAATGTGCTGCCGCTCGACGACCGGTTCGGCCCGCGCTTTGCGGAGAACGCCGCGCGCTTCCATGGCGCACGCAACAAATTCACCTTTCACGCCGGCATGGGGCACGTGCCGACCGATGTCGCACCCGACGTGCGCAGCCGCAGCTACACCATCGAAGCCCATGTGGAGATTGCCGAGGAGGGCGCCGAGGGCGTGCTGATCGCCCACGGCGACGCGACGTCAGGCTACAGCCTCTACATCAAGGACGGCCGGCTGGTGCACGATCTCAATATCGGCGGCGGCCATGAGATCGTGACCTCGAACCGCAAGGTGCCATCAGGCGAGCACCGGCTCGGCGTGCATGTCGAACGTCTGGTGCGCAAAGAGCCGCCGGCCAAGGGCTCCCGCACCGGCGTGACGGCCTATACGCTCCTGATCGACGGCGAGGCGGCAGGCGCGATCCAGACCCAGCTTGCCTTCAACAATTTCATCTCGTGGTCCGGGCTCGACATCGGCCGCGACCGTTCCAGCCCGGTCTCGCACTACGAGGCGCCGTTCGAATTCACCGGGCAATTGCTGCGGGTAACGGTCGACATGCACGACGACCAGAAGCTGGATGGCGAGGGGTAGGTGCGGCCGAGATGGCGCGGCAGTAGCCACCGTCATTGCAATGACGGGGCGAATGCCGAGGTCAGCTACTTGATCTTCTCGTACGCCGCGCCGAAATCGGCCAGCGGCATCGGGATGGTGATGGTTTCCTTGGCCATATTCTGGAACGAAACCTTCAACTGCTTGCCGGATTTCAACGCGACCAGCAGGTCAGGCGAAATCTGCAGGCTGGCGTAGCAGCCGCGCGCCTCGCAGGTCTGGATCTGCAGCTCGGACAGCTTGCCGTCGTCGACCTGGATTTTGGCGCCGGCCGGCAGGTTGAGCCCGAGCGGCAATTGCACCAGCGCGATCGGCGCGCGGGTTTCGGCTGATACGCGGACATTGATCTGCACGATCAGCTGGCCGGTCTTGGTCAGAATCGCGCTCTGCTCGATCGCGCATTCGAGCGGTGCGCCGCGGCTTGCGCTGCTGCACCGCGCAACCCAGCCGGGAGGCGCTGATGCATTCGCCCCCTCGGTCGCTGCAGCGGTGGGGGCCGGCGTTGCCTGCGCCACGGGTGCGGCGTTGTTTTTGGCCTTGGGCGCCTGGGCGTGGCTGTGGCCGCACAAACCCGATATCGCCGCGGCAGCGACCGCAAATTTTATTAAGATCTTCACTGAACCGGCTCCGAAATGGACTGCCTTCGGATGTGTCGGTTGCCGTGCAATGTCAAGTCATTCGGCCGCCTGCTTGATCGAGCCGTGCGCGTCCAGATGCGCTTCATGGTCAGGATTGGTCGAACGACCCCATCGTGTAAACATGTTCGAGAACCGGTCGAGATAAACGTAAACCACCGGCGTCGTGAACAGCGTCAGCGCCTGGCTGACGATCAGGCCGCCGACCATGGCGTAACCCAACGGCTGGCGGATTTCCGATCCGGTGCCGGTGCCGAGCATCAGCGGCACGCCGCCGAGCAGCGCCGCCATCGTCGTCATCATGATCGGGCGGAAGCGCAACAGCGCGGCCTTGCGGATCGCGGCTTCGGGTTCGAGCTGCTCGTCGCGTTCGGCCGTGATCGCGAAGTCGACCATCATGATGCCGTTCTTCTTCACGATGCCGATCAGAAGGACGATGCCAATCAGCGCAATCAGGCTGAAATCGAATCCGAACAGCATCAGGATGGCGAGCGCACCGACGCCGGCGGACGGCAGCGTGGACAAAATGGTGATCGGGTGGATGTAGCTTTCGTAGAGAATGCCGAGGATCAAATACACCACCACGAGTGCGGCGAGGATCAACAGCGGCACGGTGCCGAGCGACTGCTGGAACGCCTGCGCCGTGCCCTGGAAGCTCGACTTGAGCGTCGCCGGCGCGCCAAGCTCGACCATTGCCTTCTGCACCGCGTCGGTCGCCTGGCCCAACGCCACGCCCTGCGCCAGGTTGAAGCTGATCGTGATCGCCGGAAACTGGCCCTGATGGCTGATCGACAACGGCCGCACCGGCACGCTGGTCCAGGTGGCGAAGGCCGACAGCGGCACCTGGTCGCCGGTGGCCGGCGATTTCACGTAGATCTTGTTCAGCGTGTCGAGGCTGCCCTGCAATTCCGGCAGCACTTCGAGCACCACCTTGCAGGTGTTGAGTTGGGTAAAGAACTGCGTCACCTGGCGCTGGCCGAACGCATCATACAGCGTGTCGTCGATCAGTTGCGGCTGGATGCCGTAGCGCGCGGCGGTATCGCGGTTGATCTTCAGCTCCAGCGTGGTGCCGTTGGTCTGCTGGTCGGTGGCGACGTCGCGAAGCTCGGGCAGCGTCTGCATCTTCTGAAGGATCTTCGGCGCCCACTCGTTCAGTTCGGCAAGGTCGGCGTCCTGCAGCGTGAACTCGAACTGGGTCCGGGTCGGCCGGCCGCCGAGCCGCACGTCCTGGGCCGCCTGCATATAGAGGCGGGCGCCCTCGACCTTCTCGATCTGGGGTCGCAGGCGGGCGATGATCGCTTGCGCAGACGCCTTGCGCTCGTCGCGCGGCTTCAACGTGATGAACAGATTGCCATTGTTGCCGGCGCGGCCGCTGCCGCCGATCACCATCGCGACCGAGGCCACGTCGGGGTCCGCTTGCACGATCTTGCCGAGCTCCTCCTGGCGCCGCTTCATGTCGGCGAAGGAGATGTCCTGGCTGGCCTCGGACGTAGCCGTGATCAGGCCGTTGTCCTGCTGCGGGAAGAAGCCCTTGGGGATGATGACGAATAGATAGACCGACAGACCAAGCGTTGCGAAGAAGATCATCAGCGTCGTGAACTTCCAGCGCAGCGCGAGGTCGAGACCGCGTTCATAGCTGCGCAGCATCGCGTCGAAGGCGCGCTCGCTCCATTGATAGAACTGGCCGTGCCTGACCTCGCCGTGCGCGCGCAGGAAGCGCGATGCCATCATCGGCGTCAGCGTCAGCGACACGATCATCGACACCAGGATGGTCATCGCCAGCACAACCGCGAACTCGCGGAACAGCCGGCCGATGATGCCGCCCATCAGCAACAGCGGGATCAGCACCGCGACCAGCGAGACGCTGATCGACACGATGGTGAAGCCGATTTCACGGGCGCCTTTGAAGGCGGCGGCAAGCGGCTTGTCCCCTCCTCGATGTAGCGCGTGATGTTCTCCAGCATCACGATGGCGTCGTCGACCACGAAGCCGACGGCGATGGTGAGCGCCATCAGCGAAAGATTGTCGAGCGAATAGTCGAACACCCACATCAGCGCGCAGGCGCCGAGCAGCGCCAGCGGCACCGTCACGGCCGGGATCACAGTCGCCCAGAAACTGCGCAGGAAGATGAAGATCACCATGACGACCAGCGCGATGGTGAGCAGCAGGGTGAACTGCACGTCTTCCACCGCAGCGCGAATGGTCTGGGTGCGGTCGCTGGTGACTTCGATCTTGATCGCCGATGGGATCGCAGCAATCAGCCGCGGCAACTCCGCCTTGATCTTGTCGACGGTCTCGATGACGTTGGCGCCGGGCTGCTTGTACACGATCAGGAACACGCCGCGCTTGCCATTGGCCCAGGCCGCCTGCTTGGCGTCTTCCGGCCCGGTGACGGCCTGGCCGATATCGCGGATTCTGCAACGGGCCGCCGTTGCGGTAGGCGATGATGACGTCGTTCCAATCCTTGGAGTCCGGCAATTGGTCGTTGGCGTAAATGGTGTAGGCGCGGCGGTCGCCGTCGATATTGCCTTTGGGGCTGTTCACGGTCGTGATCGTAATCTGGTTGCGCACGTCCTCCAGCGACAGCCCCTTGGCGACGAGCTTGGCCGGGTCGATCTGAATGCGGATCGCCGGCTTCTGCTGGCCGCCGATGATGACCTGGGCGACGCCGGAGATCTGGCTGATCTGTTGCGCGAGCTGGGCATCGACGGAGTCACTCACTGTGGTAAGCGGCAGCGTATCCGATGTCGCCGACAGCAGGAGGATGGGCGAGTCGGCCGGGTTGACCTTGCGGTAGGTCGGCGGCGAGGGCAGGTTTTTCGGCAACTGGCCGCCGGCGGCATTGATCGCCGCTTGCACGTCGTTGGCGGCGGCGTCGATCGAGCGGTTGAGATCGAACTGAATGTTGATCGCCGTGGTGCCGAGATAGCTCGTCGATGTCATCTGCGCGACGCCGGGAACCTGCGCGAGTTGGCGCTCCAGCGGCTGCGCCACCGACGAGGCCATGGTTTCCGGACTGCCGCCGGGCAGGAGGCTGTCACCTGGATCGTCGGGAAATCGACTTGCGGCAAGGGTGCGACCGGCAACAGCGGATAGGCAACGAGGCCGACGAACATGATACCGGCCATCATCAGCGACGTGCCGATCGGGTAGCGAATGAAGGGCGCGGAGATCCCGCCGCTCATTCTCGAGCGTCCCCGGATTGGGCCCGATCCGAACTGGCGACTGCCGTCGTGACTGACGTGCCCGGCTGCACCTTGAACTGGCCCGCCGTGATCACCCGCTCGCCGGGCGACAGTCCCTCATCGACGACGGAACGTCCGTCGATCGAGCGTGTCACCTTGATCTTGCGAAGCTCGGCCTTGTTGTCCTGGTTGACCGTATAGGCATAGAGACCATCGCTGCCATGCTGCACGGCGTCGTCGGGAACCACGGTCGCGTCCTTCAGCGTTGCAACCAGCAGCCGGGTCGAAACCGACTGGCCCGGCCACAGCGCGTGATCCTTGTTGTCGAACACCGCCTTGAGCCTGATCGTTCCGCTCGATGTATCGACCTGGTTGTTGATCAGGAAAGCGTGCCGGTGGACAGCACCCGCTTGCCGTCGGTGGAGAGCGCGATCGTCTTGGGGGAGCATCGGCCAGCGCCGCCTTGATCTCCGGCAACTGGTCCTCCGGCGCGGTGAAGATCACGGCGATCGGCTCGATCTGGGCAATGCTGACAATACCGGTCTGCGTCGCTGCGTTGACGATGTTGCCGACATCGACCTGGCGCAGGCCGACAATGCCCGAGAATGGCGCCTTGACGGTCGCGTAATCGAGTTGCGTCTGCGCATTGGCGATTGCTGCATCGTCGCCGGCCACCTGCGCCGTCAGTTGCGCGACCAAAGCACGCTGGGTATCGGTTTGCTGGCGGGTCGCGAACTCACCGAGCCGGGTGGAGCGCTGCAGGTCGAGGTTGGCATTGGCGAGATTGGCCTGGTCCTGCGCCTTCTTGGCCTTGGCCTGATCGAGGGTTGCCTGGAACGGTCGCGGATCGATCTCGACCAGCGTGTCGCCTTCGCGAACGAACTGGCCTTCCTGAAATGCGATCCGGTTGATCTGGCCGTCGACGCGGGTGCGGACCACCACGGTGTTGAAGCCTTGCACGGTGCCAAGCCCCGTCAGATAGACCGGAAAATCGGCCTTCTCGACAGTGGCAATCTTGACGGGGACCGCGACGCGGGCCGGAGCACGCTGTTGAGCGTTGGCCTGTGCGGCATGATCTTCGCCGTGGAAGCGCTGCCAGCCCAGGTAACCCAGCGCGCCGATCGCTGCGAGCAACAAAACCCAACGGACGGTGCGCGACCTCGACATGCCTGACTCACGGGTTCAGGAAAAACACCAATGGTTGCTCGGGAAGAGTTCCCATCAGGGCAGATATAAAATGCGCGCGTTTGAGGTGTACAAACACTAAGGCTTGAGAATCCTAAACAATTGGAAAGGTTTGAAGCCGCGGCGCGCATGGTTCGGCGCCTGGGCCAATAACGCGTGATCTCAGGCGTGAATTTCGCGCCGGGGGTTGCAGCGGAGTTCTTAGAAACATTTCAAACTACAGATTAGAATCGTTGTGATCTGAGCGGATCCAACGGGAGTCCTGCTCAATCGCGTTGACCCAAAATTTCTCGCTCGGTACCTACCGCGGGGACTACTCGCCGCACGTCGATTTGCGCGTATTGAAGTTGATCAGAGGCATAATGAATTTTGCAAAGGCACCGAAGTCGCGTCGCTTTGAAGCGACGATCAACTCGGTCGGCCGAACGCTCGGAAGCAATCCGCCGCTATTTCATCGCTACGTGGCCTCCGGCGGGCACCATTTCGGCCTCCATGTCGACAACGCGGTGAGGGAGATCGTCTCACGGGATTGCGGATCCGGACCGACCTGTCGGTAACCCTGTTTCTGTCAGAGCCGGAGGAGTATGATGGCGGCCAGCTGGTGGTCGACGACCTCTACGGTTCCCACGAAATCAAGCTCGCGGCCGGGGACCTCGTGCTTTATCCTGCGTCTAGCTTGCATCTGGTCACACGAGGCATGCGGGTGGCATCTTTTTCTGGCTGCAGAGCATGGTACGGGATGCGCACGCCCGCAGTCTGATCTTCGATCTCGATACCTCGATCCAGGCCCTTGTGGAGCGGCTGGGGCGAGACGACCCTGAAACGGTCAAATTGACCGGCATCTATCACAACCTGATCCGCTACTGGGCCGAAGTATGAATATGTCACTTTCTCGCACGACACTTACGGTGATCTCGGCGCTGGCGATGCTATCGCTGGCGACGCCGTCCTCGGCCCAGCAGGGTACGGCTCCCGCGGCCCCGTCCGCGGTCCAGCAGGCTCCCGCCGTTTTGCAAGCCCCTGCGGCGCCAGTCCAGGCAGCGCAGCCGGCTCAGGCCCCAGCGGCGAGCGCCGGCGTGACCGCACCTTCGGATGCGACCGCCGCACCGGCCGATCGTGAAGGCAAATTGTCGAAGGCGGCGGCCGCCGTGCCGCGCGAGTTGTCGCCGTGGTCAATGTATCAGGATGCCGACGTCGTGGTGAAGGCCGTGATGATCGGTCTTGCCTTTGCTTCGCTGGTGACCTGGACGATCTTCATCGCCAAGATGTTCGAGTTGACCGTGGTTCAGGGTAAGCTGCGCAGGGCTCTTGCCAAGATCGCCGACGCGCGGTCGCTGGCAGAAGCGCAATTCGCTCTGGGCGCCAAGGGCAGTGTGCTGGCATCCTTCCTTGCAGCGGCGATGCGCGAGGCGCGGCTGTCGGCGGGCATATCGAGCGACGCCGGCATCAAGGAGCGCGCCGCTTCGAGTTTCGCCGAAATCGTACGCGCCGAAGCGCGGCGGATCCGGCTCGGCATGGGTCTGTTAGCGACGATAGGCGCAACATCGCCCTTCGTCGGCCTGTTCGGCACCGTCTGGGGCATCATGAACAGCTTCATCGGCATTTCGAAATCGCAGACCACGAACCTCGCCGTGGTGGCCCCCGGCATCGCCGAAGCGCTGCTGGCCACCGCCATCGGTCTGGTCGCCGCGATCCCCGCCGTCATCATCTACAATCACTTTGCGCGCGTGACCAAGGGCTATCTGGAGCTGGTCAGCCGTGCGTCGGGCGCCGCCGGACGGCTGCTGTCGCGCGATCTTGACCGCACCCATGTCAGCGGCCAGCATGTCCGTGGAGCGGCGGAGTAGGCGATGGGCGCATCGATCGCAGAACACGACCTTGATGACGACAGCGATTTCGCGGAATCGCACGAGATCAACGTCACGCCGTTCATCGACGTCATTCTCGTTCTCTTGATCATCTTCATGGTTGCGGCGCCGTTGTCGACCGTCGACTTGCCGATCGATCTGCCGACCTCGACCGCCACCCCGCAGAAGAAGCCGGACAAGCCCACTTATGTGAGCATCAAGCCGGATCTCTCGGTTGCGATCGGGGAAAACATGGTCAAGCGCGTCGACCTGGTGCGCTCGCTCGATGCGATGCCGGATGCCAGCAAGGAGCGCCACGTCTTTCTGCGCGCCGATCGCGCGGTACCCTATGGCGAGTTGATGGACATTCTCGAAATCCTGCGCGCCGGCGGCTATACGAAGATCAAGCTGGTGGCGCTCGAAGGCGTTCCAGATGGAGCGGCGTCGCAAGCGGCGGCGCCGGCAAAGCCTTGACCGGTCTCGACGAGCAAAAGCCATCCCGGCGGCTCTGGATTTCTGCCGCAGTGATCGCGCTCGCGCTTCACATCGGCGGCGCAGCGCTGGCGATTGTGCATTTGCAGACCGAGGAAGCCGATGACGCCCTCGGCGCAACGGCGATCGAGATCGGGCTCGAAATGGCCTCCGTCCGTCGGGAGGTGACCGACCTCCCACCGGGTCCGGACACCGATGCTTCCGCGGCTTCGCCTCAGCTCTCCGAACAGAAGGCCGAGGTCAAGGAAACCGAACTCCCGCAGGACAAGCCGACCGAGCCCGAAGAGGCCGACCGGGTGGTGACGGAGAACGAGTCGAAGAAGCCGAAAGAGGACGATCCGAAGATCGCGGCGGTGCAGACCTCGGCTTCCACCGAGTCGGTTGCGTCCGAAGCTACCGCGACGCCGAGTTCGGAGGCCATTCCGGAAGGGCAGCGTTCCGTCGCGCCGGTAATCGGTACCGGCGAGAGCGCGCGGCGTGCACGCGCGACCTGGCAGAAGGAGCTGGTCGCACATCTCGACAAGCACAAGCGGTACCCGAAGGAACGGCAGCAAAATCCGCCGAGATCCAGATCTCGCTTCACGCTCGACCGCATGGGCCACGTGCTCTCGACCGACATCGAAAAAGGTTCGGGCGATGCGGCCTTCGACGAGGCGGCGCTGGCGATGCTGCGGCGCTCCGATCCGGTGCCGATGCCGCCACCTGTCATCGCCGACGAAGGCCTGACCTTCACCTTGCCCGTGATCTTCCGCGTCAAGAGCAAGAGCTGAGCTCTCGCATTCCCCGCTAGATCGGATAATGCTGTGGTCCCGTCTCGATCGTGATCCAGCGCAGTTCGGTGAACTCGGCAATGCCGGCCTTGCCGCCGAAGCGGCCATAGCCCGACGCCTTGACGCCGCCGAACGGCATTTGGGCCTCGTCATGAACGGTGGGGCCGTTGACATGGCAGATGCCGGAATCGATCCGCTTGGCGACCTCGAATGCGCGGGCGATGTCGCGGCCGAATACCGCCGCGGATAGCCCGTATTCGGTGTCATTGGCGACGCGCACGGCTTCGTCCACGCCGTTGACGCGCACGACGCAGACCACCGGCCCGAACGACTCCTCGCCATAGATGCGCATCGACGAGTTGACGCCGTCGATGACAGTTGCGGACATCAGCGTGCCCTCGCTGCGCCCGCCTGCGAGCACCTTGGCGCCCTTGCTGACAGCGTCGTTGATCAGGGCCTGGATGCGCGCCGCGGCATCGGTGCCGATCAAGGATCCCAGCGGCGCATTGCCCTTGCGGGGATCGCCGGCGACCAGCGATCCGGCTTTCGCCGCCAGTTTGGTCACGAAGGCGTCGGCGATCTTCTCGTCGACGACGAGCCGCTCGGTCGACATGCAGATCTGGCCCTGGTTCATGAAGGCGCCAAACGCTGCGGCGGCCACCGCGGCATCGATATCGGCGTCGTCCAGCACGATCATCGGCGCTTTGCCGCCGAGTTCAAGCAACGCCGGCTTGAGATATTTCGCCGCGACCTGCGCGATGATACGGCCGACCCGCGTCGAGCCGGTGAAATTGACCCGGCGCACGGCGGGATGGCCGATCAGCATTTCGATCAGGGCAGGCGCGTCTTCCGGCGCGTTGGTGATGACGTTGAGGACGCCCGGCGGCAGACCGGCGTCGCGCAGGCATTCTGCGATCAGCCGATGCGTGCCCGGGCAGATTTCGGAGGCCTTCAGCACGACCGTGTTGCCGCAGGCGAGCGGCAGCGCGATGGCGCGCACGCCGAGGATGACCGGCGCGTTCCACGGCGCCATGCTCAGCACCACGCCTGCCGGCTGGCGCACCGCCATCGCGATGCAGCCTGGCTTGTCCGAGGGATGACCTCGCCGGAAATCTGCGTGGTCATGGATGCCGCTTCGCGCAGCATGCCGGCGGCGAGGTGGACGTTGAAGCCGGCCCAGCCGGCGGTGGCGCCGGTTTCGGCGGCCATCAGCTCGACGAACTGGGACGCCTTCGATGCCAGAAGATCGGCGGCTTTCAGCAGGATCGCGCGCCGGGCATTCGGGCCGGTGGCGGACCAGGCGGGGAAGGCGGCTGCGGCGGTGTCGGCCGCGCGCTTCGCATCCGCGATCTGGGCTGCCGCGGCGCGGCTTGCGACGTCGCCCGTGACGGGGTTGAGGCGATCGAACGTTCCGCCGTTCGACGCCGGAACATCCTTGCTCTCGAGCAGCAGCGAGATTTCGTACATGGCTTTCTCCTTGGGCGTTGGCGTTACGGTGATGGTGCGGCGGCCGGCGCTACGCCGCCGAGATAGGCGCGCTGGACGGCGGGATCGGACTTCAGATGATCGGCGGTGCCGTGCCCGACGATGACGCCGTTTTCGAGCACATAGCCGCGGTCGGCGATCCGCAGGCTCTCCTGCGCGTTCTGCTCCACGAGCAGTAATCCGACGCCGGCCTCGCGCACCCGCCGCAAGGTTGCGAACAACTCCTGCACCATGGCTGGCGACAGCCCGAGCGACGGCTCGTCAAGCAAAAGGATATCCGGATTGGACATTAGCGCGCGGCCGATGGCGAGCATCTGCTGTTCGCCGCCGCTCATGGTGCGTGCGATCTGGGCGGCGCGTTCGCGCAGGCGGGGAAACAGCCCGAGCACCTGTTCACGCCGCGCCGCTTCACCGTCGCGGGCGCGCTTCGGGTTGGCGCCGAGCAGGAGGTTTTCCTTGACCGTCAGATCGCCGAAGATGCCGCGCCCTTCGGGGACCAGCGCCAGTCCGCTTTCGACGATCTCGTGTGCCGGGAGTGCAGAGATATCGCGGCCGGCAAGGCTCACCTGCTTGCCTGGAAGCGTACGCACGACGCCCGCGATGGCTTTCAGCAGCGAGGTCTTGCCCGCGCCGTTGGCGCCGAGGATCGTCACGATCTCGCCGCGCCCGACGTTCAGCGCGACGCCGTCGAGCGCGCGATGCAGACCGTAGGCCAGGCTGAGATTGGCGACCTCAAGCATCGGCGGCCACTCCCCCAAGATAGGCCTTCACGACGGCCGCATCGCTCAGCACGTCCGCGGTCGCGCCTTCGGCAATCTTGCGGCCGCTGCTCATCACCACACAGCGATCGCACAGCGCGCGCACCGCGTTCATCACATGCTCGACCAGCACGATCGTGATCCCGTCCGCCTTCAGCGACCGGATCAATTCGATGCCGATCATGAGTTCGGATGGATTTAAGCCCGCGAGCCATTCGTCGAGCAGCAGCAGCCGCGGCCTGGCGGCAAGGGCGCGGGCGAGCTCGAGGCGCTTGCGGTCGATATAGGTGAGGTCGGCCGCCGGCCGCCGGTCGTGCCCGGCAAGCCCGACGCGGTCGAGGAGCGTGTCGATCCGCACTTCGGCCTCAGTGGCGGGCAGATGCGGCTTCTGGAACGCCAGACCGGCCCTGATGTTCTCACGGCAATCCATGCCGTCGAGCACGCGGACGAGCTGAAATGTCCGCGCCAGGCCGAGCCGCGCGATCCGGTACGATGCAACACCCGCGATGTTCCGGCCCATCAGGCGGATGGTGCCGGCATCGGGCGCAGCACGCCCGACATCAAATTGAGCGCCGTCGTCTTGCCCGACCCGTTGGGTCCGAGCAGGCCCATGATCTCACCGTGCCCGACCGCAAAGCCGAGATCGTTGACCGCGACCAGCCCGCCGAACGCGCGCCGCAGGCCGTCGACTTCGAGAACCCGCGTTGCGGTGTCCAGGCTCATGCGGCCACCCGTCCGGTGGTTTTGCCGCTCGGCGTCGCAGCCAGCCTCTCGAACAATCCCGCGACGCCCCGCGGCAGCATGTAGACGATCAGCAGGAAGATGCAGCCGAGGATGATCGTGAACGTGTTCGGAAAGCGTGCGCTCAGGAGCTCGAACAGCAGGGTCAGGGGCACGGCGCCGAGCACCGGTCCCCACAGCCTGTGCGCGCCGCCGAGCAGCGCCATGATCAGCACCTGAAACGAGATCATCGAATTGAAGGCGATCGATGGTTCGATATAGGTCCATCGCGGCGCCATGATCGCGCCGACCAGCGTCATCACCGTGGCGCTGATCGTAAACAGCGCGACCTTGGCAAAGGTGGTATTGATCCCGCAATGCTTTGCGACGGTCTCGTCTTCGCCGATCACCCGCAGCGCAAAGCCTAAGCGCGAGCGCGCGATCATCCAGCCCAGCAGGAACACGGCGGCGGTCAGCGCCAGCAACTGCCAGTAGATATCGGCCTGGGTGATGTCGACGAAGACATAGCGCCCGAGCACGCGCGATTTGTTGACCTCGAACCAGACCACGAGCTGGCGGATCAGCTCGGTCAGGCCGAACGTGAAGATGACGAAGTATACGCCGCTCAAGCGCAGCGTCGAGAGCCCGACAATGGCAGCCACGAAGGCGCCGAGCGCCGCTGCGATCAGCAGCACCAGCGGCCAGGGCAATATCTCGCCGAGCACGGCGACGGTATAGGCACCGACGCCGAAGAAGGCGGTCGTCGCCAGCGAGACGTAGCGTGTGGGGCCTGAGAACATGCCCCAGGCCGTCGCCAGCACGGTGTACTGCAAGAGGCTGATGGCGAGCGCGAGATAATAGGCGTTGCCAAGACGCGGCACGAAGGCCAGCAGCACAAGGGCTGCGAGCGCAACGACGCCGAAGCCTGCGGCTCGCGCGGTCATCGTGTTGCCCTGCCAAACAGGCCGGCTGGCTTCACCAGCAGCACGGCGAGGAACAGCGCGAAGTTGACGGCAAGGGTGAGGCCGGGGTCGACATAGGAGGCAACCAGCGCTTCGCTGAGACCAAGCGCGAGGCCCGCGACCAGGCACCCCAGCATGTTGCCCACGCCGCCCATGACGACGACGATCAACGCCTTCATGGTGAACACCACGCCGGATGACGCGCTGAAGGTGAGAAACGTGCTGACCAGCACACCGGCCGCGGCGACCAGCGCGCCACCCAATGCAAATGTCAGGGCGGAGGCCTGCGGCACGTTGATGGCGACAAGCTGGGCGGCGAAGGGATCAACGGCGACAGCGCGGATGGCGGTGCCGGCGCGGGTCCGTGTCAGCGCCAGATAAAGCGCGAGGCCAAGCAGGATAGTGATGCCAAGCGCGGCAAGGCGGTTGGCCGCGACGGTCTCGCCGAGAAACTGCACCGGGAAGGCGAGGAACGAGTAGCTGTAATAGGCGCCGCCGAACAGCGCGAGCATCGAACCCTGAATGACGAAGGTGAGTCCGAAGGTCGCGAGAATGCTGTCGACCTCGAGCGCGTCGCGGTTAGGCGCGCGGCGCACCAGCGGCGTCAGCAGCAGCTTGTAGATGGCGAAATTCAGCAGGAAGGCCGCAGGCACGACAAGCACCAGTCCGACAAACGGACTGACGGCCCAGCCCGTGAACAGCCAGTGCGATGCAAAGGCAGCCGCAATCAGAAACTCGCCGTAGGAGAGGTTCATGATGCGCGCAACGCCGTACTGGAGCGTGAGCCCCATGGCGATGAGCGCATACATGCCGCCCAGCATCAGGCCGGTCAGAATGGCGTTCGTCATGACAGGACCGGCCGCGTTGGCGTGACGTTACGGCGCCACCCATGCCGGTTTTGGTACGATCGCGGCGCGCGCACCTTCGTTCTTTGCCGGGGCGATGCCGTAGAACTCGCCGTCCTGCCACTGGCCAACCCACCAATAGCGCGTCGGCATGTTGTTCTCGAGCTTGACCTTGCCGATCACGGTATCGAACGAGCCGGTCTGCAGGTCCTTGATGACGGCCGCACGGTCCACCTTGCCGACGCGCTCGATCGCCTGCTGCAGCATCTGCAGGCTGGCGTAGGTGACCGCGCTCGCCCAGCGGTCCGGCTCGGCGCCGTTGGCGGCGGAGGCCTTGTGGCGGGTGAGGTAGTCCTTGATCGCCGGGCTGTCGCCGCTCCAGCCGCCGATGCCCATGACGCCTTCGGTGTTCTTGCCAAACTTTCCGCGATAGAGCGGGAAGGCGGTGCCGACGCCGGTATAGAATATTTTCGGATTGAAGCCGGCGATACGCGATTGTTCGGTCAGCGCCAGCGTATCCGGCGGATAGCTGAAGGCGATGAAGACATCCGGATTGAGCGCTTTGACTTCGTTGACGATCGGGGCGAGGTCCTGCGTCCCGATCGGATAGCTCTTGTCGTAGGCGAGCTTGAATTTCGCATTGGTGAGCGCCGGCCGCGCCGCGCTCGACAGGTCGATGCCGAAGCCGTCGGCAATGCTGACCATCGCGACCGTATCGCCGATCTTCTTTTCGTCGCGCAGCTTGGTCAGCAGTTCGACCAGCGTCTTGGCGGAATCGGCGCTGGTGCCGAGCAGCCAGAAACTGTTGGGCCAGCGTTTGGCGAGTTCCGGCGCGCGGTCGGTTACGGCGGTCGCGGCGAGGTGCGGATAGCCTTCGCGATTGAGCGTCGGGCCGACGGCCAGATTGAGGCCGGTGCCCCATGGCGGCAGGATGAAATCGACCTTGTCCTGATTGATCAGCCGCTCCAGCGCGCGCACCGCCTCTTCAGCGTTGGAGCGGTCGTCGTACTGCACGACCTCGATCGGGACGCGCTTGTCGCCGAGCTTGATGCCGCCGGCGGCATTTACTTCCTTCACCCACAATTCGTAGTTGGGGATCGTGGTGACGGCGGCGCCGCCGGTGTTCGGGCCGGTGCGCGAAATCGCGTAGCCGATCTTGATCGAGGTCTGCGCTTCAGCGATGGCGGCCAGGCCGAGCGTGGCGGCGCAGGTGGCGGCCGCGAGCAGTGCCGTGCGTCGAGTCAGGAATGTCGTCATGTTGTCCTCCCCGGGTGCTTATGCCGGCGCCATTGAACTGGCGCTCATGATCCCCTGACGTTAGGGGAGGTTCCGGGAGGCTTGGAATTGGACGAAACCGGGGAAAGATTGTACTTTTCTGGCAAATCCTCCGGTTTACTGGCGGCGGATTGTCTCAGGAGGCGGGGCATGTCGGTATCACCGGGGCTGAACGGACTGCCGGTCGGCATCGCGCTGGCGGTGCGTGCGGAGGCGTTTTCGGCATCGCTGGCGGCGCGATCGTGGGTGATCCGTCAGAAGTCCGGGCGACGGGCACATCTGTTGCTGCTCCAATCGGATCGCGGCCGTGCGTCATGGCACGGGACCGGCGTTGCAATTGAAGTGCCCGCGCTGCTTTGGCTGCCGGGGAGCATCGATGCGACGGTGGAAGTGGGGCCGGGCGCGCACGGTTTCCTGTTGTCGGTAGACGATGATTTCCTGATCAAGATCGTCGCCGGCAATGCCGAGGCGCTGCATCTGCGCAGGACCACCGAGCGCGTTGCATTGATCGCCGGCGAGGCGCTTCCGCCATATCTCGACACGATCGCTGAATCATGCCGCGCCATCGTGGCGGAGCTGCGCATGCCGGGCTTTGGTGGCGCGACGCTGATATCCTCGCATTTGCTGTTGCTGTGTTTGCAGCTCTGGCGGCTCAGCGCCTCGCACGATGAGCGTGACGAGATGGCGGCGCGCGGCGGCGGTCCGGCGCTGGTCGGCAATTTCCTGCAAATGGTCGAGCTGCACTATCGCGACGGCTGGCCGGTGGCGCGCTATGCGGACGCGCTCGGCGTCACCTCGGACAAGCTGCATGCCCATTGCCAGCGCGAGAAGAGCTGCGGCCCGCGCGCGATCATCCACGAGCGGCTGGTTCGCGAAGCCTGCGCGCGGCTGCAGCAGCTCGACCTTCCGGTCGAGCAGATCGGATACGGTCTGGGTTTCCGCGATCCGGCCTATTTCAATCGTTTCTTCCGCAAGTATCGCGGCGCATCACCGGGGAACTATCGCCGGCAGATACGGCTGGAGCACGCGCGCAGCGGCCCTTCCTACGCGGCGTGGCCATGAAGCGATTGTATCGCGGAAATTCAACCGGCGCGGGAATGCGTCCGCGTCAGCGCCAGAAGTAGCGAATGCTGACATAGACCACGGCGAGGCACGCAAAGATCAGCGCCACCGGAAGCCTTGGTTTTGTCGCCGGGCCGGATGCGGCCGCTTTGGGCCGCGGGGGCGGCCGTCGGAACGCGGTGACGTTGCCGGCTTCGGTGACCGGCTCGCTCGCGCGCGAGGGAATTTCGGGTGGCGTTCCCGAGCCGCCCATCTCGGAATAATAGCTCTTGTACATGAGCTGGATGGTGGCCTCGGAGGCGTCCGCCTCGGTCATCCTCGCGAGCAACAACTGCCGGTAGCCTTCAAGAAAGTTCTGCGCCTCGGCGGGCAGGGCGGAAAATCCGTTGAGCTTGGCCAGCATTTTCCAGGTTGCGAAATCTGCCCTCGCGCGGGTGTCGGCGCGTCGTGCAATCAACATATCGGCAGCTTTTGTCGCCATGGTCCGGGTCGATTCTTCCCTGTCCCTTGTTTCTATCTGAAGTTAAGCGTTGCCGGTGATGAAGAGAAGCGCGCTGATCACATAACCGGTCAATGTTCGCAGTATCGCCGAAATAACATCAAGATTTAGGCCGAGCTGTGCGCCGATAACTGGAAGCAGGATCAAAAGACCGAGCAGGATCAGTATCCCGTAGGGTTCCAGCCGGGACAGCGGGTAAGCCAGCACCCGCGGCAGCAGTCCGACGGCGACCCGGCCGCCATCCAGCGGCGGGATCGGCATCATGTTGAAGATTGCGAGCACGATATTGATCAGGAAAGCGTTTTTGAGGTTGTCTGCGGTCCATTTGGCGGCCTCGGCCGGCACCAGGGGCAGGGCATGGAAGGCAAACGCCACGATCGTCGCCAGGATGATGTTGGTGGCTGGCCCCGCCAGCGCCACCCAGACCATGTCGAGCCGGGGATGGTTCAGGTTCCGGAAGTTCACCGGAACCGGTTTGGCGTAGCCGAACAGGAACGGCGAGTGCGCCAGCAAAGCAGGCCTGGAAGAATCACGGTCCCGAACGGATCGATATGCTTGAAAGGGTTGAAGCTGACCCGGCCAAGCTGCCAGGCGGTATTGTCGCCGAGCTTGTATGCCACAAAGGCGTGCGCGGCCTCGTGGAAGGTGATGGCGATGAGGAGGGGAGAACCCAGACCGAGATGCCGTAGAGTGAGATGTTCAAGCGGTCTCCCCGGTTTGCGCTTCGAAGCTACCAACCTAGCACGCCCAGGTCACTGGGGAACCGTCTCCTGATATTGCGGTAAACCGTCGTCGAGCCGGACCCAGGCCATCTTTTCCGAGACCCAGATGTGCTCGGTCGGCGCAAAGGCGTTGCGGTCGTCGAAGGCCGCCAGAGCGACGCCGACCACGGTGCCGTTGGTCCGCCGGGAAAACAGCCGCGTCCCGCATATCTTGCAGAACACCCGGTCAAGCGCCTCCGATGACGGATAGCGCGCGGTGTCGCCCTCGACCGAAAGCGCCCGCTGGTCGAACAGCGCGCGGGCAAAGAACGGCGAGCCCATCGCCCTCTGGCATTTGCGGCAATGGCAGATGCGAACATTGAGCGGCTCGCCCTCGGTCTTGAACCGGACCGCGCCGCAGAAGCATCCGCCTTCCCGAATCAAGCCCATCTCAATACGTCGCCCGGCCGCCGGAAATGTCGAACACCGCGCCGGTCGAGAAGGCGCAGTCTTCCGACGCCAGCCACGCCACCATCGCCGCGAGTTCTTCGACCAGGACAAAGCGTCCTTTCGGAATTTTCGACAGCATGAAATCGATGTGCTGCTGCGTGAGCTGGTCGAAGATCGCGGTTTTCGCCGCCGCCGGTGTCACCGCGTTGACGAGGATGTCGTGCTGCGCGAGTTCCTTGCCGAGCGACTTGGTCAGCGCGATCAGGCCGGCTTTCGAGGCCGAATAATGCGCGGCGTTGGGGTTGCCTTCCTTGCCGGCGATGGAGGCGATGTTGACGATGCGGCCGTATTTCTGCGCCAGCATCGCCGGCACCACCGCCTTGCAGCAGATGAAGGGGCCGTCGAGATTGATGCGCAGCACCTTGCGCCATTCGTCGAGGTCGGTTTCCCACACCGTCTTGTTGATGCCGGCGATGCCGGCATTGTTGACGAGGATGTCGATCTTGCCGAGCGCCTTCAGCGTCTCGTCGCGGGTCTTCTCGACGGCGGCGAGATCGGAAACGTCGACCTTGAAGGCCGACACGGCAGGGCCGATTTCCTTGGCGGTCCTTTCCGCAAACGGCAGGTCATAGTCCCAGATCGCGACCTTGGCGCCGGACGCGACGAAGCGCTCGGCGATTGCGCGGCCAAACCCCTGCGCCCCGCCGGTGACGACGGCGCAACGGCCGTTCAGATCGATCTTGTTCATGGAAATTCCTTTCGCTTGAATCCTGCCGCCCGGGTGGTCTTCTCCTCGCCCCGCTCTTCGCGGGGAGAGGTTAGGATCACAACGTCCAGCCGCCGTCGATGACGTGCGCGACACCGGTGGTAAACGCGCTTTCATCGCTGGCCAGATAGACGGCGAGCGAAGCGATCTCCTCGGCGGTGCCGAGCCGTCCCATCGGCTGCCGTGAGATGAACATCTCGCGTCCGTTAGGGCCGGCGGCGGCTGCGCGCTCCAGCATCGACGGGGTCTCGATGGTGCCGGGGCAGATGCAGTTGCACCTGATACCCTTGGCAACGAAGTCGGTGGCGACCGAGCGCGTCAGGGCCGCAACGGCGGCCTTGGTCGCGCCGTAGACGTAGCGGTTCGGTGCAGCCTTGAAGACGCCTGCAGCCGACGAGATGTTCACGATCGCGCCGCGGCCTTGTTCCAGCATGCCCGGCAGGAACGCGCGGATCGTGCGGTGCATCGACTTGACGTTGAGGTCGAACGAAAAATCCCAGTCCTCGTCGGAGCAATCCAGCACGGTGCCGTGGTGTACGAAGCCGGCGGCATTAAGCAGGATGTCGGTCTTGCCGGCGCGCTTGGCCATGGCGGCGACCGCCGCGCTGTCTCGCACATCGAGTTTCGCCACGTCGGCGATGCCTTCGCCCTTGAGCGCGGCGAGCTTGGCCTCGTCGATGTCGGTGGCGAACACCGTTGCCCCTTCACGCGCAAAGGCCACCGCGCAGGCGCGGCCGATTCCGACGGCTGCCGCGGTGACGAATGCGCGCTTGCCCTTCAGGCGGTCTGACATGCTTTTCTTCCCTTGAACGATCGAGGATTATTTCTCGGTGTCATACGCGGGCTTGACCCGCGTATCCATCTTCTTTCGAAGCGCGACGGATTGCCGGATCAAGTCCGGCAATGACGATCCGTGCTAGTGATTATCCCGCGCCACGCCGACCGTGCCGGCAATATTTTGATAGCGCGTTGCGAGCTCCATGCAGGCACCGGTGGCCTGCTGGCCGACGGTGGAGCGATAGAGCTCCTGCCACGGTGTCTGGTTGGCCGGGTAGGGGAAGCCGCCCTTGGCCTTCAGCTCGGCGCGACGCTTCTTCAATTCGTCGCTCGTAATCAGGATATTGGCGTCGCCCTTGTTGAGGTCGATGCGAACCTTGTCGCCGGTCCGTAAGATCGCAAGCCCGCCATCGGCGGCGGCCTCCGGCGAGGCGTTCAGGATCGACGGCGAACCCGACGTGCCGGACTGCCGTCCGTCGCCGATGCAGGGCAGCGACAGGATACCGCGTTTGATCAGCGCCGCCGGCGGCTGCATGTTGACGACCTCGGCGCCGCCGGGATAGCCGATCGGCCCGGCGCCGCGGATGAACAGCACGCAGTGCTCGTCGATGTTGAGCGAGGGATCGTCGATGCGGTCGTGATAATCCTCAGGCCCTCGAACACGATGGCGCGGCCTTCGAACGCATTCGGGTCTTTGGGATTGATCAAATAGCGGTCGCGGAATTCCTTGGAGATTACGCTGGTCTTCATGATCGCGGAATCGAACAGGTTGCCGCGCAGCACCAGGAAGCCGGCGTCCTTCACCAGCGGCTTGTCGTAGCTCCAGATCACGTCGCCGTCGGGCTTGGGGGCCTCGCGGCAGTTCTCGCCCATGGTGCGGCCGTTGACCGTCAAGGCGTCCTCATGGATGCGCTTGTGCGCCATCAATTCGCGCACCACCGCCGGTACGCCGCCGGCGCGATGATATTCCTCGCCGAGATAGAAGCCGGCCGGCTGCATATTCACCAGCAGCGGGATGTCGTGGCCGTGCTTCTGCCAGTCGTCGATCGAGAGCTCGACGCCGATATGCCGCGCCAGCGCATTGATGTGGATCGGCGCGTTGGTCGAGCCGCCGATCGCCGAATTCACCACGATGCAGTTCTCGAACGCCTTGCGGGTCAGGATGTCGGAAGGTTTGAGATCCTCCCAGACCATCTCGACGATCCGCTTGCCGGTTTCGTAAGCGATCTGGCCGCGCTCGCGATAGGGCGCCGGGATCGCCGCGCAGCCCGGCAGCGACATGCCGAGCGCTTCCGCCAGCGAATTCATGGTCGAGGCAGTGCCCATCGTGTTGCAGTGGCCGACCGAGGGGCCGAGGACGCCACGATTTCGATGAACTCGTTGTAGTCGATCTCGCCGGCAGCAAGCCGTTCGCGTTGCTTCCAGACGATGGTGCCCGACCCGGTGCGCTCACCGTTGAACCAGCCGTTCAGCATCGGTCCACCGGAAAGCACAATCGCGGGCAGATTGACGGTCGCCGCCGCCATCAGGCAGGCCGGCGTGGTCTTGTCGCAGCCGGTGGTCAGCACAACGCCATCAAGCGGATAGCCGAACAGGATTTCGACCAGGCCGAGATAGGCGAGGTTACGGTCGAGCGCCGCGGTCGGCCGCTTTCCGGTCTCCTGGATCGGATGCATCGGAAATTCCATCGCGATGCCGCCGGCGGCGCGGATGCCCTCACGCACCCGGTGCGCCAGTTCGAGATGGTGGCGGTTGCACGGCGAGAGGTCGTTGCCGGTCTGGGCGATGCCGATGATCGGTTTGCCGGACTGCAATTCCTCGCGGGTCAGGCCGTAATTGAGATAGCGCTCGAGATAGAGCGCGGTCATTCCCGGGTTATGCGGGTTGTTGAACCACTCGAGGGAACGTAGTTTCCGGCCCTTGCCATTGGTGGCAGTTTTGTTGTCGTTCTTTTTCACTGGTTCCTCCCGCACTGCAAACTCGTGGACGGCTTAAGTCACGGCAGCGATGCACCATGCCAAGAATTTCATCCGCTGCAACGCGCTTGCCTTCTCCCGTCTGAGCAATTCGATCTTAGTTCGGCCCAAAAGATAGCGCTACCATTTTCTGTCCACGCGCAATCCATACCGGAGACGGCGGCGATCAAGCGCTTTGCGGCGACGAACTCTCGCGGACCATCAACTGAAAACCAAGGTTGATAACCGGCTCCCGCGGGCGACGGCCCTCGATCGCGTCGATCACCATCGTAACAGCGTGCCGGCCCATTTCGTAGCGATTGGTGCGCACACTGGTGAGCGAGGGGACCGCTGAGGCCGTGAATTCCAGATCGTTGAAGCCGACAATGGCCAAATCGCGGGGAACCGACATTTGCCGACGCTGGCATTCGAACAGGACGCCGAGCGCGAGGTCGTCGTTGACGCAGAACACCGCGTCGATGTCGGACGTCCGGGCGAGGAGATCGGCGAACAAAGTTCCGCCGAGCGTGACGGTGGTTGGCACCGAAGTGGTGACGACGAGGTTCGGGTCGAACAGCGAAGCCCCTTTCATGGCATCACGATACCCTTCGAACCGCCGCTGCACGCGAGGATCCATTCGCGCGCCGAGAAATCCGATGCGGCGGTATCCTTGCTTGAGGATGTGCGCAATTGCCGCAGAAGCTGCATCATAGTGAGAAAACCCTACCATCATATCGACCGGACTGTCGCCGATCTCCATGATCTGCGTGACCGGGCAATTCATCGACTCCAGGATCGTGCGCGATTCCGCGGTCTGGTTGATGCCGGTGACGATCAATCCCGCGGGCTTCTGCGCCCGAAACAGGCGCAGCAGCTTTTCCTCCTGCAGGATGCTGTAGCGGGTATTGGCAAGCTGGATGGTGTAGCGGCTACCTTCGGAAGAATCGTAGATGCCGCGCAACACATCGGCGAACACGTTGTTGGTGAGGGAAGGAATCACGACGCCGATGACTTCCGTGCGGTGCGAGGCCAGCGCGCGCGCGGCGAGATTGGGTACGTAACCCAATTCCTTCACCGCGCTATCGACGCGTTCCCGCTTGCTCAACGACAGCGCTTCTGGATTCCTGAAAAAACGCGATGCCGTGATTGGGCTGACGCCAGCGAGCTTGGCGACCTCGGTGAGGCGGATTTTGCCAGACTTTGTCTGTTTTCGTCCCATCTTGTGCTCATATCACAACGAATTAGACGTTTGAACAATTATTGACAGCGCTACCATCGGATTGCTAAAAGCCGCCAAACTGCGGATGATAATGACCGTTGAATTCGGCTTCCGGCATTAGAGTCGAAAAGACAGTATGGCGTCGCCGCCCAGGTGTGCGCCAGAAAACAGAAAAATGAGGGAGAGAGTTCGATGTCGTCGGTACAGATCCGCGACGTGCGCAAGTCGTTCGGTAACTTTGAAGTTTTGCACGGCGTGTCGATTCCGATCGAGGATGGCGAGTTCGTCGTGCTGGTCGGCCCCTCCGGTTGCGGCAAATCGACCTTGTTGCGGATGCTCGCCGGCCTCGAAAACATCACCTCGGGCACGATTTCGATCGGCGATCGCGTCGTCAACAATGTCCAGCCGAAAGAGCGCGACATTGCGATGGTGTTCCAGAACTACGCGCTCTATCCGCACATGACCGTCGCCGACAATATGGGCTTCTCGCCCAGCTGCGCGGCGCGAGTGCCGATGAAATCTCGAACGGGGTCAAGCGCGCCGCCGAAATCCTGGCCCTGACGCCGCTGCTCGAGCGCTATCCCCGGCAATTGTCGGGCGGCCAGCGCCAGCGCGTCGCCATGGGCCGCGCCATCGTGCGCGATCCGCAGGTGTTTTTGTTCGACGAGCCGCTTTCCAACCTCGACGCCAAGCTGCGCGTCGCGATGCGCACCGAAATCAAGGAACTGCATCAGCGGCTGAAGACCACGACTGTCTACGTCACCCACGACCAGATCGAGGCCATGACCATGGCCGACAAGATCGTGGTCATGCACGACGGCGTCGTCGAGCAGATGGGCACGCCGCTTGAACTCTACGACACCCCGGCCAACCAGTTCGTTGCGGGCTTCATCGGCTCGCCAGCGATGAACTTCCTCAAGGGCCAGGTGAAGTCCAATGGCAGCGCGGGCTTTGAGGGGCCGAATGGCGTCAAGCTGCCGCTGGCGTCGGCACCGGCCAATTCGGAAGGGCGGCCCGCGGTCTACGGCGTCCGTCCCGAACATTTCACCATCGCCGATGACGGCGCCGAGGCCGAGATCGTCGTGGTCGAGCCGACCGGCTCGGAAACGCAAGTGTTCGCCAAGCTTGGCGGCGAGCAGGTTGTCGCCGTATTCCGCGAACGTCACCAATTCAACCCGGGCGACAAGGTCCGGCTGAAGCCAGACCCGGCACTCGTGCATCTGTTCGACGAGCAGACCGGGAAACGACTAAACGCCTAAAAAATAAAGTCAAAATTATAAATCAACGGGAGGATGGACTATGCAGGATTTTACCCGCCGTACCCTGCTTCAGGGCGGCACCGCGCTTGCGGCAACCGGTGCGCTGACCGGGCCGGCGCTTCTTGATTTTGCCAAGGCTTGGGCGCAAGCCGCGCCGTGGAAGGCCGAGAAGGGCGCCAAGCTCACGGTGATGCGCTGGAAGCGCTTCGTGCCTGCCGAGGACGACGCCTTCAACGCCATGGTCGCGGCTTTCAAGACCGCCACCGGCGTCGAGATGAACGTCTTCAGTGAATCCTTCGAGGACGTGCAGCCGAAGGCTTCGGTCGCCGCCAACACCGGCTCGGGCCTCGATGTCGTCTGGGGTCTGCATACGTTGCCGCAACTGTTCCCGACCCAGGTGCTGCCGATGAACGACGTCGCCGATTATCTCGGCAAGAAGTATGGCGGGTGGACCGATGCGGCCGCAATCACCTGCAAGCAGGGCAACAACTGGCTCGGCATTCCCGTCGCCACCATCGGCGGCTACATGACCTACCGCAAATCGGCCGTGGAAAAAGCCGGTTTCAGTGAATTCCCGAAGGACTTCCCGGGCTTCCTCGAATTGTCCAAGGCGCTCAAGAAAAACAACACGCCGGCCGGCATGGCGCTCGGTCACGCCTCGGGCGATGCCAACGGTTGGCTGCACTGGATGCTGTGGGGCCACGGCGCCTACACGGTCGACAAGAACGACAAGGTCATCATCAATTCACCGGAGACCTTGAAGGCGCTGGAATACACCAAGGCGCTTACCGACACCTTCATTCCCGGCGTCGCTTCGTGGAACGACGGCTCCAACAACAAGGCCTTCCTGTCGGGTGAGCTCTATTGCACCGCCAATGGCATTTCGATCTACGTCGCGGCGAAGGACGATCCGACCAAGAAGGAGCTTACCGAGGACACCTATCACGCTCTATATCCGGTGGGCCCGATCGGCAAGCCGACCGAACTGCAGCTCACGGTTCCGATCCTCGCGTTCAAGTTCACCAAATACCCGAACGCGGCGAAAGCCTTTGTTGCCTTCATGCTGGAGAAGGAAAACTACGACAAGTGGCTGACCGGCGCGCGGGGCTATCTCACCCACACCCTCAACGCCTACGACAACTCGCCGGTCTGGACCGCCGACCCGAAGAACCAGGTGTTCAGCCAGGCCAGCAAGCGCGCACTTCCTGCTTCCGGTATCGGTACGCCCGGCGAGAAGGCGGCGACTGCGATCGCCGACTTCCTGGTGGTCGACATGTTCGCCAACTACTGCACCGGCCGCGAGACTGCCCCGGGCGCGATCGCCATTGCTGAACGGCAGTTGAAGCGCATCTATCGCTGACGACAACGGGGCGAGCCGCAAGCGATTGCGGCTCGCCTCTTCAAACACAGATACCGAAGAGGCGGCAGCGCCGCCGATGACATTGCGGGATTTCGCCAATGGCTGACATCGCACTCGAAC
This sequence comes from Bradyrhizobium sp. RDT10, assembly GCA_044772375.2. Classification (GTDB taxonomy): domain Bacteria; phylum Pseudomonadota; class Alphaproteobacteria; order Rhizobiales; family Xanthobacteraceae; genus Bradyrhizobium. The sequence goes on along the minus strand of CP187939.1, from coordinate 3,350,282 downwards.
CCAAGGCCGCCCGGCGGCCGATCCGCGAGGCCACCAGGTGGGACCTGCTCAGGGCCAATCGCAACTGGCTCGGCTTCTGGTTTATGCTTCCGGCGATGGCATTCCTGATCCTGTTCCTGGCTTATCCGTTGGGTTTGGGGGTCTGGATTTCGTTCACCGACGCGCGCATTGGGCGGCCGGGCAATTTCATCGGGATCGAGAATTACGAGTGGTTGTGGGACGACTCGATTTTCTGGCTTTCGGTGTTCAATACGCTGCTCTACACGACGGTCGCGAGCGCCATCAAATTTGCGATCGGTCTCTATCTGGCGCTGCTGTTGAACGAGAACATGCCGTTCAAGGCCATGCTGCGCGCACTGGTGCTGATCCCGTTCATCGTGCCGACCGTACTATCCGCGCTGGCGTTCTGGTGGATATTCGATCTCGCAATTCTCGATCATCTCATGGTCGCTGAAGCAGATGGGATTGATCACTGATAATATCAATTTCCTCGGCGATGTTACCTGGGCGCGGATCTGTGTGATCTTCGCCAATATCTGGCGCGGCGTTCCCTTCGTCGCGATCACGCTGCTGGCGGGCCTGCAGACGGTGTCGCCATCGCTTTACGAGGCGGCGACGCTCGATGGCGCGACCAGCTGGCAACGATTCCGGTTCATCACCTATCCGCTGCTGACGCCCATCATCGCTGTCGTGATGACGTTTTCGGTGCTGTTCACCTTCACCGACTTCCAGTTGATCTGGGCGATGACGCGCGGCGGCCCGGTCAATGCCACGCATTTGATGGCGACGCTGTCCTATCAGCGTGCGATCATCGGCGGCACCCTTGGCGAGGGCGCGGCAATATCGAATGCGATGATTCCGTTCCTGCTGGCGGCGATCATGGTCTCGTGGTTCGGACTGCAGCGCCGCAAGTGGCAGCAGGGAGAAAATAATGACTGAGCCCCGGCGCTGCGTTTTTTGCGCGAACGGGGCAAGCCCGCGCGCGCTGCCGCAAGTGGCAGCAGGGAGAGAACAATGACTGATCTTCCCACCTCGCGAATCGATCTCAAAGCCGTGCTGTCCGGCTCGTCGGCGGCTGCCGCGAAGGACGATCACAGCGAGGGCATGAGCTACCTGGAGTCGGTGCCGCGCCGGCTGGTGACGCTCTATTTGCCGCTGTCGATCATCGTGATCGTGCTGCTGTTCCCGTTCTATTGGATGGCGCTCACCGCCATCAAACCGGACGAGCAGTTGCTCGATCTCAATACCTACAATCCGTTCTGGACCTGGAATCCGACGTTCAAGCACATTCATAAGCTGCTTTTCGAAAGCTACTATCCGCTCTGGCTGTGGAATACGATGTATGTCGCGGTCGCCTCGACGATCCTGTCGATCGTGGCCTCCGTGTTCGCGGCCTACGCGATCGTGCGGCTGCGCTATCGCGGAGCGCAATGGGTTGGCGGGCTGATCTTCCTGTCCTATCTGGTACCGCCGTCGATCCTGTTCATCCCGCTCGCGACCGTGGTGTTCCAGTATGGTCTCTTCGACACGCCTTTCGCCCTGATCCTGACCTATCCGACGATATTGATCCCGTTCTCGACCTGGCTGTTGATGGGGTATTTCAAGACCATCCCGTTCGAATTGGAAGAGTGCGCGCTGATCGACGGCGCTAGCCGATGGCAGATCCTGACCAAGATCGTGCTGCCGCTGGCGATCCCGGGATTGATCTCGGCGTTCATCTTCTGCTTCACGCTGTGCTGGAACGAGTTCATCTATGCGCTGACCTTCCTCACCTCGGTGCAGAACAAGACGGTGCCGGTCGCGATCGTCAACGAATTCGTCGATGGCGACGTCTATCGCTGGGGTTCGTTGATGGCCGGAGCGCTGGCGGGCTCGCTGCCGCTGGTCATCCTTTACGCCTTCTTCGTCGAGCATTATGTGTCGGCCATGACGGGAGCCGTGAAAGAGTGAGCGTTTGAGGCCCGTGTCTGACATTATCTCTTGACGCGTTTTCTTCACGCGAACCGGTCCCCACTTCGCTTGAAAACGCTATAGAAGGGTTCAAAAAGGAGACGGGTCTTGCACATTCTGATTCTCGGTGCCGCCGGCATGGTCGGCCGCAAGCTGACCGAACGGCTGCTGCGCGACGGCCGCCTCGGCGAGCACGACATCACCCGCATGACGCTGCAGGACGTGGTGGCGCCCGCCACGCCCGCCAACGCCTCGATCCCGATTCAAGTCGTGGCTTCCGATTTTGCCGATGCCGGCGCGGCGGCGCCGCTGATCGCCGATCGGCCGGACGTCATCTTTCATCTCGCTGCGATCGTCTCCGGCGAGGCCGAGGCCGAGTTCGACAAGGGCTACCGGATCAATCTCGACGGCACGCGATATCTGATCGATGCCATCCGCCATGCCGGCGGCGGCTACAAGCCGCGGCTGGTGTTCACGTCCTCGATCGCCGTGTTCGGCGCGCCGTTCCCGGAAAAGATCGGCGACGAATTCTTCCATACGCCGCTGACGAGCTACGGCACGCAGAAATCGATCTGTGAACTCCTGATCAACGACTACACCCGCAAGGGCATGCTCGACGGCATCTCGATCCGCCTGCCGACGATCTGCGTGCGGCCGGGCAAGCCGAACAAAGCCGCTTCCGGCTTCTTCTCCAACATCATCCGCGAGCCGCTGGCCGGCGAGGAGGCGGTGCTGCCGGTCTCCGAAGACGTCCGGCACTGGCACGCCTCGCCGAAATCGGCCGTGGGTTTCCTGATCCACGCCGGTACCATGGACCTCAACGCGATCGGACCGCGGCGCAATCTCAGCATGCCAGGCATGTCGGTGACCGTCGGCGAGCAGATCGCAGCCCTCGATCGCGTCGCCGGCAAGAACGTCACCGCGCGGATCAAGCGCGTGCCCGATCCGACCATTATCGGCATCGTCTCTGGCTGGCCGCGCGACTTCGTCACCGACCGCGCGCTCAAGCTCGGCTTCACCACCGCCGAGAAGACGTTTGACGACATCATCCGGATCCACATCGAGGATGAGCTGGGCGGCAAGTTCGCGGCCTGACGTAATCTCATGCCAATTCGCGCGGATGCGGTCATGAGCAAGGTAGCCTGCATCGGCGAGTGCATGATCGAGCTGAAGGGGGCCCAGGGTGGCCTGTTTTCGCGCGGCTATGGCGGCGACACGCTCAATACCGCCGTCTATCTCGCCCGGCTCGGCGTCGGCGCCGACTATATCACCGCGCTTGGCGACGATGCCTTGAGCGATGAGATGATCGCGGGCTGGACAGCGGAGGAGGTCGGGACCAGGCAGGTGGCCCGGCTGCCGGGCAAGCTGCCGGGCCTCTACATGATCCAGACCGACGACAGGGGCGAGCGGCGGTTCTTTCACTGGCGCGACAGCGCCGCCGCCCGCAGCCTGATGGATTTGCCGCAAACGCCGGAGATCCTGGATTCGCTGGCTGGCTATGACGTGATCTATCTCTCGGCGATCACGCTCTCGCTCTATGGCGGAGAGGGCCGGGCGCGGCTGTTCGCGGCCCTCAAACGCGCGCGCGAAAATGGCGCACGTTTCGCCTTCGATACCAATTTCCGCGCCCGCGGCTGGCCCGATCTAGATGTCGCCCGCGCCGTTTTTCAGGAGGCCTTCGCCACGGCCGACATCGTGCTGGCTTCCACCGAGGACTTGCTGCCGCTCTATCCCGGCGAAAGCAATGAAGCCTTGCTGGCGAGGATTCCGGGTGCCGAGGTGGTATTGAAGCTTTCGGAACCGGCGAGCCTGCTTCGTCTTCAGGGCAGGCTGCATCCGATCAAGGCCGAGCCGTTGAAGGCGCCCGTTGTCGATACCACGGCAGCCGGCGACAGTTTTGCTGCCGCCTATGTTGCCGCGCGCCTCTTTGGCGAGGAGCCGATCGACGCCGCGCGGGCGGGGCACCGCCTCGCCGGGGTTGTGGTATGCCACCCCGGTGCGATTATCCCGCGTGCGGCGATGCCGCCCGGACTCATTTCCGCTACCTCTCGCAAGGTATCTCCATGACCGCAGGCACAAGGCAGGAACAACTCGCCGCCATCTTCAAGTCCGCCACGGTGATCCCCGTGCTCACCATCGAGCGGCTGGAGGACGCGGTGCCGCTGGCGCGCGCGCTGGTTGCAGGCGGGTGCGCGTGCTGGAGGTCACCCTGCGAACTCCGGTCGCCGTCGAGGCCGCCAGGGCCATGATTGCGGAGGTGCCGGAAGCCGTGGTCGGCATCGGCACGATCCTGAACGGCGACGATCTGGCGAGGGCGAGGGCGCTCGGGGCCAAATTCGGCATCAGCCCGGGTGCGACACCGGAGCTTTTGCAGGTCGCCGCCGCAAGCGACCTGCCGTTTGCGCCTGGGATCGCGACAGCTTCCGAGCTGATGCAGGCGCTGGCGGCCGGCTTCGATCTCGTGAAATTCTTTCCCGCCGAGCAGGCCGGCGGTATCAAGGCCCTTCGGGCGCTGGCCGGGCCGTTTCCCAATATCAGGGTTTGCCCGACGGGCGGCATCGGCGAGGCCAATGCGGCGACCTGGCTGGCCGAGCCGAATGTGGTGGCAGTGGGCGGCTCCTGGCTCTGCCCGCCAGCCGACATTCGGTCCGGCAACTGGGCCGGCATAACCGCCATGTGCGCTCGGACGATGAAATCGCTGAAACCGGCGTGAAGTCTTTTTCCCGATAGGCTACAAAGGCTTCAGAACCGAAACAGGGAGAACGACCATGACAGCCAGCATCGTCGGATGGGCGCACACGCCATTCGGCAGGTTCGACGCGGAAACCGTCGAGAGCCTCGTGGTGAAGGTTGCGACCGATGCGCTGGCGGATGCCGGTATTTCAGCCGAAGACGTCGACGAGATCGTGCTCGGCCATTTCAACGCCGGCTTCTCGCCGCAGGATTTCACGGCTTCGTTGGTGCTGCAGGCCGACCCGAAATTGCGCTTCAAGCCAGCCACGCGGGTCGAGAACGCCTGTGCCACCGGCTCGGCGGCGGTCCATCAGGGCATCCGGGCGATTGCTTCCGGCGCTGCCAAAATCGTGCTGGTGGTCGGCGTAGAGCAGATGACGCGAACGCCCTCGGCCGATATCGGGCGTTACCTCCTGAAGGCGTCCTATCTGCCTGAGGACGGCGAAACCGTCGGCGGCTTTGCCGGCGTGTTCGGCAAGATCGCGCAAAGCTATTTCCAGAAATATGGCGACCAGTCGGACGCATTGGCGATGATCGCGGCCAAGAACCACAGGAACGGCGTCGCCAACCCCTATGCGCAGCTGCGCAAGGATCTTGGCTTTGAGTTCTGCCGCGCCGAGAGCGAGAAGAACCCGTTCGTGGCCGGTCCCCTGAAGCGCACGGACTGTTCGCTGGTGTCCGACGGCGCGGCGGCGCTGGTACTGACGGATTCTGGAAACCGCGAAGACCATGGGCAAGGCGGTGAACTTCCGCGCCACCGCGCACGCACAGGATTTCCTGCCGATGTCCAAGCGCGACATCCTGCAGTTCGAAGGCTGCACGGTCGCTTGGCAGCGCGCGCTGGCGCAGGCCGGCGTTCAACTGTCCGATCTGTCCTTTGTCGAAACCCATGACTGCTTCACCGTCGCCGAACTGATCGAATATGAAGCGATGGGGCTAACACCGCGCGGGCAGGGCGCCCGCGCCATCAAGGAAGGCTGGACGCAGAAAGACGGCAAGCTGCCGGTCAATCCATCCGGCGGCCTGAAGGCCAAGGGTCACCCGATCGGCGCCACCGGTGTCTCGATGCACGTGATGAGCGCGATGCAGCTCGTCGGCCAGGCGCCCGAGGGCATGCAGCTCAAGAACGCCAAGCTCGCCGGCATCTTCAACATGGGCGGTGCGGCGGTGGCGAACTACGTCTCCGTGTTGGAACCTGCGAAGTAATCGCAAAAGTGCTATCCTAGGGTGGGCAAGGCGCGCTTGCGCCTCGCCCACCCACCCGCTCGATGAGGGCCACCCCCGGAGCGTGCATCATGAGCAACGAGAGTTCGTTGTCATCGGCAGAACTGAACAGCCGGATCAGGATTCTGGAAGACAACATCCGGCAGTTGATCGAACAGGCTGCTGCCGCCTCCGGCGAACGGAACGAAGCGCGCATCGCCGACCGCCTCAGCCAGCAGAACGAAGAGCTGGAGCGCCTGACCCGGGAGCGCGACGCCAGATCCAGGAAAGAGCCGCCGACGAAATAGCCGCCATCGCGCGCATACGGCCATACGCTGGGCGCGCCTTGATCTTCGCAAGTGCCTGCCGTTACTTGGTCCGCACAACAATGCGAGGCCGGATGGCCGCATACCGGGGAGCGGGCTGATCCATGGGACCATTGGAAGGCATCAAGGTCATCGACATGACGACCGTGCTGATGGGGCCCTATGCCACCCAGATGCTCGGCGACTACGGCGCTGACGTCATCAAGGTGGAATCGCTCGACGGCGATGTGACGCGGCAGATCGGGCCGACCCGCCATCCCGGCATGGGGCCGGTGTTCCTCAACACCAACCGCAGCAAGCGCTCGATCTGCCTCGATCTGAAGAAGCCGGCCGGGCGCGAGGCCGTGCTGCGGCTGATCAAATCCGCCGACGTGCTGGTCTACAACGTGCGCCCGCAGGCGATGGTGCGGCTGAACCTCGGCTACGACGTCGTGTCGAAAATCAACCCGCGCCTGATCTATGCCGGCGTGTTCGGCTTTGGCCAGGACGGGCCCTACGCGGCAAAGCCCGCATACGACGATCTGATCCAGGGCGCGACAGCCTTGCCGGCGCTGATGGCGCAGACCGCCGACGGCGTGCCGCGCTATGTCCCCAATGCGCTGGTCGACCGAATCGTCGGGCTTACAGCAGTGGGCGCGATCTGTGCCAGCCTTGTCGATCGCAACCGCACCGGCCGCGGCCAGCGCGTCGATATCCCGATGTTCGAAACCATGGCCGGTTTCGTGATGGGTGATCACATGGGCGGTCTCACCTATGAGCCGCCGCTCGACAAGGGCGGCTATGCCCGGCATCTGTCGCCTGACCGGCGGCCCTACAAGACCGCGGACGGCTATATCTGCGTGATCGTCTATAACGACAAGCAGTGGCAGAATTTCTTCGACGCAACCGGGCGTGACGATCTTCGCGTCCACACGAAATTTGCGACCTTCGCCGGCCGCGCCGTCAATATCGACGCGGTTTATGCCGAACTGGCGCGCATCCTCGAGACCAAGACCACCGCCGAGTGGACCGCTATCCTGGAAAAAGCTGATGTGCCGGTCATGCCGATGCACGATCTCGAAAGCCTGCTCGGGGATCCCCACATCGTCGCGACCGATTTCTTCCCGGTCGTCGATCATCCGACCGAAGGCCGCATCCGCAACATGCGGCCTTCGGCGCGATTTTCGGAAACGCCGGTTGAAACGAAGCGGCTAGCGCCGCGCCTGAGCGAGCACAGCGCCGAAATTCTCCACGAAGCCGGCTTTTCGCCGGATGAGATCGCAGCGCTGGTGCGCGATGGCGTCACCAAGGTCGCGTCAAACAAATAGGACGAGATAGATGGATTTCGCGCTGTCGGCCAACCAGGAATCGATCCGCGACGCGGTCGGAAAAATCTGTTCGCGTTTCGACGATGCCTATTGGCTGAAGAAGGACAAGGAGGGCGGCTACCCCGCCGATTTCCACCGCGCGCTGGCGGATGCCGGCTGGCTCGGCATCTGCATCCCCGAGGAATATGGCGGGTCGGGGCTCGGCATCACCGACGCCGCGATCATGATGCGGACGATTTCGGAATCGGGCGCCGGCATGTCCGGCGCTTCCGCCGTGCACATGAACGTGTTCGGGCTCAATCCCGTGGTCGTGTTCGGCACCAAGGAGCAGTGCACGCGCATGCTGCCGCCGATCATCGACGGCCGCGACAAGTCCTGCTTTGCGGTGACCGAACCCAATACAGGGCTCAATACCACGCAACTGAAAACCCGCGCAGTGCGCCAGGGCGACAAATACATCATCAATGGCCAGAAAGTCTGGATTTCCACGGCACAGGTCGCCAACAAGATCCTGCTGCTGGCACGCACCACGCCGTTGGAAGAGGTGAAGAACCCGACCCACGGCTTGAGCCTGTTCTACACCGATTTCGACAAGAAGCGCGTCACCGTGCACGAGATCGAAAAGATGGGCCGCAAGCCAGTCGATTCCAACGAACTGTTCTTCGAGAACTTTGAGATCCCGGTCGAGGATCGCTTGGGCGAAGAAGGCCGCGGCTTCGAATATATCCTGCACGGCATGAATCCCGAGCGCATCCTGATCGCGGCGGAAGCGGTGGGGCTGGGCCAGATCGCGCTGTCGCGCGCCGCGGCCTACGCCAAGAACCGCATCGTGTTCAATCGCCCGATCGGCATGAACCAAGGCATCCAGCATCCGCTGGCGAAGAACTGGATGGAGCTGGAAGCCGCGTGGCTGATGGTGCTCTCGGCCGGCTGGCAATACGATCAGGGCTTGCCATGCGGCCCGGCCGCCAATGCCGCAAAATATCTCGCAGCGGAAGCCGGCTTCCAGGCCTGCGAGCAGGCGGTGATGACGCATGGCGGATTTGGATACGCCAAGGAGTATCACGTCGAGCGCTATTTGCGGGAATCCCTGATCCCGCGCATCGCGCCGATCAGCCCGCAACTCATTCTCAGCTTTATCGCCGAGAAGGTGCTGGGTTTGCCGAAGTCGTACTGAAAAGTCGAGACGAGCATGAGCTTCATCACCGGCGTCGGGCTGACGTCCTACGGCAAGCATGAAGGTTCTTCCTCGCTCGATCTCATGAGCAAGGCGGCCGAGCTTGCCATTGCCGATGCCGGGCTGAAGCGGTCCGAGATCGACGGCATTCTCTGCGGCTATTCGACGGTGTCGCCGCACATCATGCTCGCCACCGTCTTCGCCGAGCATTTCGGCATTCAGCCATCCTATGCGCATGCCGTCCAGGTTGGCGGCGCCACCGGGCTCGCCATGACCATGCTGGCGCATCATCTGGTCGACGCCGGCGTCGCGAAGCATGTACTTGTCGTCGGTGGCGAAAATCGTCTCACCGGGCAGAGCCGCGACGCCTCGATCCAGGCGCTGGCGCAGGTCGGCCACCCCGATTACGAGGTGACCTTGGGACCGACGATCCCCGCCTACTACGGCCTCGTCGCGTCGCGCTACATGCACGAATATGGCGTTACCCAGGAAGACCTCGCCGAATTCGCGGTGCTGATGCGCGCTCACGCCGTGACCCATCCCGGCGCGCAGTTCCACGAACCCATCACCGTCGCCGACGTGATGGCCTCAAAACCGGTGGCGATGCCGCTCAAGCTGCTGGATTGCTGCCCGGTGTCCGACGGCGGCGCGGCGTTCGTGGTCAGCCGCGAGCCAACCTCCGCGACCGGCATTCGCGTGCGCGGCGCTGCGCAGGCGCATACCCATCAGCACATCACGGCGGCGCCGCGTTTGAGCGAATTCGGCGCCGAGATTGCGATCGCCAAGGCGAAGGCCGCGTCGGGCGTCGCGATATCGGATGTGCGTTACGCCGCGGTCTATGACAGCTTCACCATTACGCTGGCGATGCTGCTGGAAGACCTCGGTCTCGCCAGGCGCGGCGAGGCGGCGGCACGGGTGCGGGCAGGGCATTTTGGCCGCGACGGCGCCATGCCGCTCAACACTCATGGCGGGCTCTTGAGCTACGGCCATTGCGGCGTCGGCGGTGCGATGGCGCATCTGGTCGAGACGCATTTGCAGATGACGGAGCGCGCCGGCGCCCGGCAGGTCCGCGACGCCTCGGTCGCGCTGCTGCATGGCGACGGCGGCGTGCTGTCGTCGCATGTCAGCATGTTTCTGGAGCGGGTGCGATGACCGACAAGCTCGCCGACTGGACCAAGGGCGCCGAGGCCATCGTCTATCAATCCTGCGGTCCTTGCGGGAACGTGCAGTATTTCCACCGCCGTTTCTGTGCCGCCTGTGGCGCGCCGGATCCGGTCGAGAATCGCGCCAGCGGGGCAGGTACGGTCTATGCGACCTCGCTGGTATGCCGCGCTGCGACGCCTGAAACCCGCGCGCACGTTCCCTACAACATCGTACTGGTCGATACGGTGGAGGGCTTTCGCATGATGGCCCACGGCGACAACGATCTTGCGATTGGTGACAAGGTCACCGCCAGCTATCGGCCATTTGCGGGAAGGCTGGTCCCGTATTTCGAGAAAACATGAACCACAGGCATCAATGCTCACGCTACGAAGCAACTCAGAACTACGCGGAACGGGTGAAAATCTGAGTGCTTCGATGCGTCAACATTCAGTGCCAGTAGAACACGACGCTGGCGATAACGAGCATTGCCGTTACCGCCATCATCTGCGCAAGCGCTTCCGAGGCCGCCTTTTTGGTGGCTTCCTTCATGCCTAACTCCCTAGACTTGGGCATGAGTCATCAATGCCCGCGAAGGCCTGATGGCTCAGTTGGTTTTTTACTCGGAACACCCCGCGACGAGTATTCGCTCTTTGAGTCCCCACTCAGCGAATATCGACAGTCCTGAGAATCGACCAGCAATGAGGCGGCAATTTGGCTCGCTCGCAGCCGGTTTGTGCACGAGAGAGGGAGTTTTTTGGCGCGAGTCCAACCGCCTGGACGCAGGCCAGGACCTGTCGCCGCGTCGTTTCGACGGTTGATCAGCTTCCTGCTGCGGTGCATGATCCCGCTGTCAACAAATCAGAAAATCCGCAAACCCCAAGGTGATGTATGGCCCGCGTCGACTATAGCGATCCCGCCAAGCACAACGAGCGCACCCGCGAATTGCTAGGCAAAAACCGCAATGCTAACATCTTTCGCATGATGGCGCATTCGCCGAGCTACCTCGAACAATACTGCCGGCTGGGCGGGGCAATCAGGCACAAGGGTGAACTGGACCCGATCGTGCGCGAACTCGCGATCACCCGCACCGGCATCCTGTGCGAGGCGCCCTATGAAATCGTCGCCCACAAGCGGATCGGCAAGAATGTCGGGGTCACCGACGAGCAGAACGAGGCGCTGGAAGACTGGCAGTCGGCGACCTGCTTCAACGAGGTGCAGCGCGCCGCGCTCGCCTTTACCGATGAAATCGTCAAGCGCAACAAGCCAACGGACGCGACCTTCAACGCCATTGCAGCGAAATTGACCCCAGCCGCGCTTGTCGAGCTACAGCTTTCGGTCGGCTTCTACATCATGACGTCGAAGTTCCTGGAAACGTTTGCCATCGATCTGCAGCCGGTGACGGAAGTGGTGGGCTGACAGTGTTCCGCGAGCGGTGATCTTATCGGCCCGGCCCGTACCGTCGCAGCGCCTCGAGCGTCAATCCCTTGCCGACCGCACCGAAGATGTCACCTTCGACGATGCGGGCCGACGGCACGGCTTTGGTAATCGCCTTGTGGACGTGCGCGAGTTTCACCGACCCGCCGGTCAGGAACACGGCGTCGATATCACCGGCGGCCAGTCCTGCCTGAATCAGACAGTTGTTGATTCGCGCCGCGATGCGATCGGCCAACTGCTTTGTATGGCTGACGAGATCGGGGCGGCCGATATCAGCGCCAAGCCCCGGGGTAACCCACTCCAGCGGGATGTCAGCCCGACGCTTCTCGGACAGGGAGATCTTGGCGTCTTCGACCTCCATCGCCAGCGTATGGCCGCGCTGTTCGTGCACCACGCGTATCAGCCGGTCGAGAAGTTCCGGCTCGGCGGCCTCCTGCCGCACTTGGCGGATATCAGCCATTACGCGCGGCTCATACATGCGGTTGATGCTCGACCAGGTGGCGAGGTCGTGGAAGTAGCTCGACGGCACGTCAAGCCCGGGACGCTTCATGGCGCTGCGGAATCCGAACAGCGGCATGATCACGCCGAGGCTGAGCTGACGGTCGAAATCGGTGCCGCCGATGCGTACGCCGTCATTGGCGAGAATATCGGCCGCGCGATCGGCCTTGCCGTGACGATCCGGCCCGAGACGCACGATCGAAAAGTCGGACGTGCCGCCGCCGATATCGGCGATCAGCGCGACTTCCTCGGATGCGATCTGTCGCTCATAGTCCAGAGCCGCGGCGATCGGTTCGAACTGAAACGTGACCTCGTCGAAGCCGATCCCCCGCGCAATTATCCGCAGGGTCTCCTCCGCCTTGCGATCGGCGTCCGGCGCATTGTCGACGAAGTGAACCGGCCGGCCGTGGACGACATTACGCAGTTCATCGCCAGTGGCCTGTTCCGCGCGGCGTTTGACCGCACCGAGGTAATAGGCGATCACGTCGCGAAAGCTGACCCGTTCGCGTCCGAGCCGGGTGGTTTCGTCGATCAGCGAGGTTCCGAGCACCGACTTGAGGCTGCGCATCAGGCGGCCGGGCGCGGCTTCGACATAGGCTTCCACGGCCCTGCGGCCGATCAAAACGGCGCCGTCGGTCTCATAGAACATCGCGCTGGGAATCGTGGTCTGGGCCGCCTCCAGCGCCACCAGAACCGGCGCCCGGCCTTCGATGGTGCCAAGCGTCGTGTTCGACGTTCCGAAATCAAGGCCGCAGATCGACATGGACACTCCGGGAGGGAACGTCCGTTTACACATAACAACGCCATCGATCCACCTTTATCTCGCCTTCTCATCCCAACGGGTGCTTCAATATCTATTGCGTTGCCCGGTGAGCCCATCCACAGATCAATTTGTTTCCACGGACGCCTTGATGAAATAATCCGCGATGGTCCATAAGCGACCTCCCGGCGGCGGCCGGCGATTCATCTGCCCTGATGGTTTTGAGGAAGATTTGGCGTGGCAAATATCAATCGACAGATCGCGCAAGAGCTTGGCGTTCGCGAACAGCAGATCTCGGCGACGGTCGAATTGCTCGACGGCGGCGCCACCGTGCCGTTCGTGGCGCGCTATCGCAAGGAAATCACCGGCGGGCTTGATGACACGCAATTGCGCACGCTGGAAGAGCGGCTGACTTATCTGCGCGAACTCGAGGAGCGCCGGGTCGCTATCCTCAACTCGGTCCGCGAGCAGGGCAAGCTCGACGCCGCGCTGGAAGCTGCGATCATGGCGGCCGACAGCAAGGGGCGTCTGGAAGACATCTACCTGCCGTTCAAGCCGAAGCGCCGCACCAAGGCCGAGATCGCCAAGGAGGCCGGGCTCGAGCCGTTGTCCGAACTGTTGCTGACGCAGCCGCAGAACGATCCGCAGACCGTGGCCAAAGGCTTCGTCGATGCCGAGAAGCAGGTGGCGGACGTCGCCGCGGCGCTCGAAGGCGCGCGTGCGATCCTGGTGGAGCGCTTTGCCGAGGATGCCGATCTGATCGGACGCTTGCGGGAGGAGATGTGGTCGAACGGGGTGATGGTTTCGACCGTGCGCAAGGGCAAGAAGACCGAAGGCGAGAAGTTCAAGGACTATTTCGACTACAACGGAGCCCTCCACAAGCTACCTTCGCACCGCATTCTCGCGCTGTTTCGGGGCGAGAAGGAAGAAATCCTCGAGCTGCAGATATTGCCCGACGCGCAAGTCCCGGTCGCCAACGTGCCGAGCGCGTATGAACTGAAGATCATGCAGCGCTTTGCGATTACCGATCAGGGCCGCCCGGGCGACCGCTGGCTGATCGAGACCGCGCGCTGGGCCTGGCGCACCAAGATCCAGGTGCATCTCAACATCGACCTGCGGATGCGGCTGTGGACGGCGGCAGAGACCGAGGGCGTGCGGGTGTTCGCCTCGAATTTGCGCGACCTGCTGCTGGCGGCGCCGGCCGGCGCCCGCGTGACCATGGGGCTCGACCCCGGCTATCGCTCCGGCGTCAAGGTCGCCGTCGTCGACGCCACCGGCAAGGTGGTGGCGACAACAGCGGTCTATCCGCACGAACCACAAAGGCAATGGGATGCGGCGCTGGCGACGCTGGGCAAGCTCGCGGTCGCACACCGGGTCGACTTGATTGCGATCGGCAACGGCACCGCCTCGCGCGAGACCGACAAGCTGGCGACCGAACTGGTCAAGCTGCTGCCGGACCTGAAAATGTCCAAGATCGTGGTGTCCGAGGCGGGCGCATCGGTCTACTCGGCCTCGGCCTTTGCATCCGAGGAATTGCCGGAGCTCGACGTCACCTTGCGCGGCGCGGTGTCGATCGCGCGGCGCCTGCAGGATCCGCTCGCCGAGCTCGTCAAGATCGATCCGAAGGCGATCGGCGTCGGGCAGTATCAGCATGACCTCGGCGAAACCAAATTGGCCCGCTCGCTCGATGCCGTGGTCGAAGACTGCGTCAACGCCGTCGGCGTCGATGCCAACACGGCTTCCGCGCCGCTGCTGGCGCGGGTGTCGGGCATCGGCGCAGGGCTCGCGCAAAGCATCGTGCAGCATCGCGACGCCAACGGGCCGTTCAAATCGCGCAAGGCGCTGAAGGAAGTGCCGCGGCTGGGACCGAAAGCATTCGAGCAATGCGCCGGCTTCCTGCGCATCAATGATGGCGAGGATCCCTCGATGCGTCCGGCGTGCACCCCGAGGCCTATCCCGTGGTGCGGCGGATTCTGGCTGCATCCAAGAGCGACATCAAAGCGCTGATCGGCAACGCCGAGATCGTGCGCCAGTTGAAGCCGCAGGCCTTTGTCGACGAAACCTTCGGCCTGCCCACGGTCACCGACATCCTGCGTGAGCTGGAAAAGCCCGGCCGCGACCCGCGCCCGGCATTCAAGGCCGCCGTCTTCAAGGAGGGGGTCGAAGAGATCAAGGACCTCAAGCGCGGCATGATCCTGGAAGGCACGGTGACGAACGTCGCGGCGTTCGGCGCCTTCGTCGATATCGGCGTGCACCAGGACGGTCTGGTGCACATCTCGGCGATGTCGAAGACTTTCATCAAGGACCCGCGAGAGGTCGTGAAGCCCGGCGACATCGTCAAGGTCAAGGTGCTGGAGGTCGAGGTCGCCCGAAAGCGCATCGCGCTGACGCTGCGCCTCGATGACGAAATCGGCGACAAGGGGCCCAAATTGTCCGAAAGCAAGATGCGCGAGTATTCCAAGGCGTCGATGACATCGTCCGCGCCAAGCAAGGCGCAGGAACAGGGCGGCGCGCTGGCGGAAGCCCTGCGCCGCGCCGCCGAGAAAAACGGGCGGGGCAAGGCGGGGACGTAGAAGCTAGCTGTTCGGCATCGAGCGGCTGGCGTTCCCCGGACGCTGCGGACCGCGAAGCGGTGCGCTGCTGAGCCGGGGTCCAGTGTTACGGCAATGTTGGGGTGGACGGGTCCCGGCTCTGCGTAGCAGGGCAAGGGCGCTGCACCGCGTGCGAGACACGGAGGTCTAACCCGACGTCAACAGGTTCAACTTCGCGTTGGCCATGATCAGGCGATCGGCCAGCAATTGCGCGAGGTTACGCATGATCCGCTCGCCGGCGCGCGGATGCTGCTTTCGGAAACGTTCGAAATGGCGGAGCGGAATTTCGTAGGCCGTCGCGGCCATGTCAGCGAAGACGTCGGCGGAGCGGCGCGGCTCCAATAGCGCCATCTCGCCGAACGGCATGCCTGCCGTCAGCGTCGCCAGGCGGATGCCGTCGGGCAGGGTGACATGCACCACGCCGCTCCGCAGAAAGAACAGCGAGGTCGCGGGATCGCCGGCCGCGATGATCTTTTCGCTCGCCTGATAGGTGCGGACCGAAGCGAGCGAGGCGAGATCGGTCAGTTCCTCGTCCGTCAGCCCCGCCAGCAGCGCCTGTTCGGACAGCTCAGTCGCCTCGAAGAAATCGATCGCGCCGCCGTAACGATAGACCACCTGGTCTTCCGCCCATTCGATCGCGGCATCGAGCAGGTAGTAGTTGCGGATGTTGGTGAGACCTTCCGTCCATTCCGCGATCATTTTCCATTCCGGCGACGATCGCCTGATGCCGGACAGGACCACGGTGACGTGGTGCGCCGCCAGTTCGCGGAATTCCTCGGCGAGCAAGCGGGTGCCGGCGCGGGTCATGGCCGTGACGCGGCGCAGGTCGAAAATGACGAGCTGCGGGCGCGGCTTGGCCGCGAGCTGGCGCGAGACGTAATCGACATTGGAGAACGACAACGTGCCTACCAGTTCGATGACGCGAACGTCCCGGTGATGCGCGGCCAGGATGTTCTGTTCCTGTGCGCGCCTCACGCGCCGCGACGGGCTGTTGCCGATATCGTAATCGGCGATGATGCTGTTGCGGGCGTCGTCGCTGCGGTTGAGCATATGCAGGTCGTAATGCGATGACAGCGCCTCGCAGACCTTGATGCCGCGCACGCTATTGCCGTGCTTGTCGAGTTTCGGCGAATAGCTGCCGAGCCCGAGCCGCGCCGGTAGCGCCGCAAGGATGCCGCCGCCGACGCCGCTCTTGGCGGGGATGCCGATCCGGTAGATCCATTCCCCGGCGTAATCGTACATGCCGGAACTCGTCATGACGGAGAGCGTCCGCGAGATGGCATACGGCGTCAGCACCTGTTCGCCGGTCACGGGATTGATGCCGCGGTTGGCGAGGGTGGCCGCCATGACAGCGATATCGCGCGCCGTCACCAGGATGGCGCATTGCCGGAAATACACCTCCAGCACGGCAGCCACGTTGTCCCGGATCACGGCATTGGTGCGCAGCAAATAGCCGATCGCGCGGTTGCGGTCGCCGGTGGCGCTTTCGGAGGCATAGACGGCGTCGTCGACATCGAGATCGCGCCCGGCAAACCGGCCCAGCGCCTGACGGATGTATTCGAATGCGGCGTCGCCCTTGGCCTCGTGGATCAGGCCGGAGCAGGCGATCGCGCCGGCATTGACCATCGGGTTGAAGGGATGGTTTTCAGCGTTGAGGCGGATCGAGTTGAAAGGATCGCCCGACGGTTCGACGCCGATCACGCTCTCGACCCGCGCCGCACCCAGCGTATCCAGCGCGAGCGCGAACACGAATGGCTTCGACATCGACTGGATGGTGAAAGGGACTTGTGTGTCGCCGACCTCATAGACATGGCCGTCGAGGGTGGCGAGGCTGATGCCGAAATGGGCAGGGTCGGCCTTGCCGAGTTCGGGGATGTAATCGGCGACTGCGCCGCTGGTCTCGTCAGCGAATTCCGCGTGGCACGCATTCAGGAACCGCAGCAAGGGCGGCTTTGAACTGGTCCAGGCCGCGGGGCGGGCCGTGTGCGGAGGAGGCGATTGTTTCATCGCCTCCTCTTGTGCAACGCAATCAGGGAGCGTGCAACTGGTTCGGCGTCAGCGTCCGGCGCCGTATCAGCACGAGCGCGATTAGAACGGTCGGGATCAGGATCGCCAATCCAAGAGAGGTGATCTGCCATTGCGACAGCGGCATGATTCCGCCGCCGGGCGTGGCAACCACGAACCCGCCAATCACGAGCAGCACCCGCAGCGGCCATTCCAGCGCGCCTGCACCCCTGAGGTCACCGACAAAAACCTGGTAGCCCTGGATGCCGCCGCAGATGAACAGCGTGCCGAAGCCCACCAGCGCCATCAGCCCGAGCGCTTCCAGATAGGGACTTGGTCCCTGCAGCACCAGCGCCGGGTTCAGCACGAAGAAGAACGGAATGAAATAGATGATGCTGCCGACCCACATCGATTCCCATCCTGTCTTCATCGCCGGCGAGCCGGCAATGCCGGCTGCGGCAAAGGAGGCGATGGCAACCGGTGGCGTGATAGAGGACAGCATGCCCCAGTAGAAGATGAACATGTGCACGGCCATGCGGTTGAGGCCGAGTTTTTCCAGTGCGGGCGCCACCAGGATGGCGAGGAAAATGTAGCAGGCCGTCGTCGTCAGTCCGAGCCCGAGAATGAGACTGGTGATGGCGCACATGCCGAGCAAGAGCAACGCATTGTCGCCGGCGATCCGCAGCAGATCGTTGGCGAGACTGGAGACGACGCCGGTCATCGAGAACGCGCCGATCAAGAGCCCGCACCCGGCCAGGATGCCGACCAGCTCGACGAAGGTGCGGCCGTTGACCTCGAGGAACTTGCTGATGGTCGCAGGCGTCCAGCGCGTGTCCTTCGAGAAAAGCTGGTTCAAGACCAGCAGCAGCGCGGTCGCATAGAACGGCGCGTGGCTCTCGCGCTTGAAATACAGCAGCATCACGATCAGCAGCGCGATGACGAAGATGTAGTACCATCCTTCCTTGATGGTATCCCACACCTTCGGCAGCTCGGCGCGCGGAATGCCTTTCAGCCCGTGGCGCGCAGCGTAGGAATCCACCTGCATGAACAGGCCGATGTAATAGAGCGTCGCCGGAATGATCGCAGCGAGAGCGACGTCGGCATAGCTGACGTTGAGGAACTGCGCGATCACGAATGCGGTCGCTCCCATCACCGGCGGCGCCAGCACCGCACCGGTCGACGCACAGGCCTCGATCGCGGCGGCATAGGAGGCGCGGAAGCCGCTCTTCTTCATGACCGGAATCGTCATGGTGCCCGCGGTCAGCACGTTGGAGATAATCGAGCCGGACATCATGCCGAGCAGGCCGGAGGCAAAGATGCAGACCTTCGCGGCGCCGCCGCGGAAGGTGCCGCACAGCGCAAAGGCGATGTTGATGAAGAATTTTCCGGCGCCCGTCATCATCAGCGCGGTGCCGAACACCAGAAAGCCGATCACGGTGTCGGCAAAGGCCTGGATCGGGATGCCGAGCAGGCTTTCGCCCGACAATACGTGATAGGACGTTGCCTGTTCGAGCGTCGATTGCGTGCCGCGGAACGGTCCCAACCATTTCGCGTCTGCAAACAGCGGATAGACCGTAAACGGCAGCACGCTAAGCAGCAGGCTCCAGCCGCCGGTGCGCCGCAACGCCTCCATCAGCACCGCCCACATGATAACGCCGGCGACAATGACGGTCGTCGGCGCGCCGCCGAATTCCCAACCAGCTTCAGCCGCCTTGCGGACGCTGCGCATCAGGAGGATGGCGCAGGCGAAGGTGACGACGAAAAGCAGCATGTCGTACCAGGGAATTCGGTTGAGCGGCGCGGTCTCGGTTCCGGGAAAGATCAGGAACGTGAACGGCAGCATCAGCGCGATAAGGAGATAGAAATACTCGGTGTTGAGCTGCGTATAGCCGAGGAAGAAGCGCAGCGAGAATTGCTGGTTGATGCACAAAAGGATGGTGGCCGCGGTCGCGACCACCAGCGCCCAGCGCCACGCGCCGTGCAACGTTCGCACGCGCGTGACTTCGGCTTCCTGCATGTTGGCATGCGGGTCGTCGAACACAATTCGCTGTGCCGGCGCGACTACGCTATCGCTCGCAGAAGGTGACATCATTTCCCTCGAGACGGTGTTCGCCTTCGACCTGAGCGAATAGCGACGGTACTATTGCTCAAAGCCGTTCGGCATGCTGGCTTTGGTCAGCGCTGCAGCGCGCGCCTTCATCCAGCCTTCGAGAAACGCCTTGTCGTCCGCTGGCGGATTGGACTTGCCGTAGTCCGCCCATGCCGCCGCCAACACCTGCTGGCGCTTGAACAGGGCATTGTTATGCGTCTCCTGCTCGGCGGACCATTGCCCGGCTTCCTTCAGCGCCTTTACGGCGCCCGGATGCACCGGGACCACCCAGTTCTTGGTCTGGCGGTCGGCCGCAAGACCGCCCGCGCCCGGCGCGGCATCCTTGTAAGCGTCGTAGCCCGTGATCATCGCCTTGGTGATGGCATAGACCTCGTCGGCGGCCAGCGATCCGTAAGACACGAAAATCGGGTAGGGTAGTTGCCGAGCTCGATCGGCTTGTCCTTGGTGATGCCGGCACCGCAGGTCGCGGTGTGCGGGAAGAAGAACGAGCCAACCTTTTTCACGCGCTCCCAGCCGGCCTTGTCGCTGGCGGGCAGGGGCGGCCAGATGATGCCGCGCGGCGATGTCTCGAGTTCTTTCGCCGGGCCGGTGATGGTGGTGGCGAAGGCGGCATCGACGTCGTTGTTGATCATGCCCTTCCACATCGCGCCATAGCTCGAGAACTCGACAATCTTGACGTCGCTTTGCTTGAGGTCGCCGAACGCCAGGATCGCGAGCGCGTTCTGGTTCAGCGCCGGCGAACCGACCACGAAGCCGACGCGCTTGCCCTTGAGCTGCTTGATTTCGGTCACGCCGGTATCCTTGGCGACGCCGAGCGTGGCGGCGTTGCAGTCGACGGTCGACAGCACCAATTGCAGGGCTTGCGGACCCCATTCCTTGGTACCGAATTCGAACACGCCTTCCTGAGCGAAATAGGAGCCGGAGCCCATCGCGGACATGGCCGCGCGCTTGGCGCGCAACGGTGCCAGTCGCGCCACGTCGTTGCCGGCAGGCAGCACGCGGACATCGGTACCGTATTTGTCCTTCATCATCTTGCCGATGCCGACGGCGATGTTGAAGCCCGCCGTTCCGGTGTCATAGGCGGTGACGACCATGGTCGGCGGCAGCTTGACGTCCTGGGAATTGGCCGGCGAGGCCAGCAGCGAGATGCCTGCCAGGGCAATTGGCGCGAGCGCCGTCAACCGATGAATCATAATTTTTCCCTCAGATGGTTTTCGCTATGCGAAAGTTCACTCGTTATCATTGATCATGTCATCGGCTGCTTGCGATGGCAACGTTAGGTGCGCCGACTTCGACACCGAGCTGGACAGATTGTCGCGGAAATCGTCGCAAGCACGTCTATGCCGTGAACCGGTTAAGCTTCGATGATTGCGACGACCTGTCCTTCAGCGATGACGTCGTCGAGTTTGACCAGGATAGCCTTGATTCTTCCTGCCGTCGTCGACGTGACCGGAATTTCCATCTTCATGGCTTCGACGAAAGCAATCTCGTCGCCGTCGCCGACGTCGCCGCCGGTTGTGACGGCAAGTGCGCACACGCGGCCGGCGACTTCTGTGACGATCTTGATGTCTGGCATTTCCGTTCTCCGGGGCACCGTCTGACGGACTGGTGTCCTCGCGAACGGCTTTTTGTTGTGGCCGCAGATTGCCTGAGGTAGTTTGTTCTGCAAGTGGAATTTTATTCCGCAGGGCGGAATGGAGCCATAAAAGATGGGAAGACGCTCGGAACGGCTTAGCAAGCAGGGAATGCTCGCCAGCGATCTCGCAGGCGAGGGTGATGTGATCCAGGTAGTGTCGCGGGCGTTCGACGTCCTGCGCTGCTTCGAGGGTCATGAAGCCAGACTAGGCAATCTGGAAATTTCCAGCCGCTGTGGTCTGCCGCGGTCGACGGTATCGCGGCTCACGCACACGCTGACGCGGATGGGCCAGCTGGTTTATCTGCCGCGCGATCAGAAATACCGTATCGGTCCAAGCGCGGTAGCGATGAGCACCTCGATGATGAAGGGGTTGCAGCTTCGCAACCTGATTCGGCTGCGACTGCAGGACGTCGCCGATCAATTGCCGGGTACCGTCGGCTTCGTGATTCCCGATCGCTATCATCTGGTCTATCTCGAATTCGCGCGTGCAGCGAACGCGCTCGGCCTGCACGAAGGCACCGGCAGCCGCATCTCGATGACGAGCACCGCGGCCGGCTTTGCCTACACCGCCGCGCTCGATACCGACGTCGGCGACGCCTTGATCGCCGAAATGGAGCGCGAGATCCCGGGAAACGCGGGATTGTTGAAGTCGCGCATCGAGGACAACCGCCGCCATTTGCGCGAACACGGCTATGTCGTGGGCTGTGGCACCTGGAGCCCGCATATCAACGGTTGCGCGGTGCCGGTGTGGTCGCCGCAATATCAAACCTTCGTTGTCGCGACGATTGGCCTGCTCTCCGCGATGTTCGATGAGAAGCGGCTGCACAGGGAAGTGGCGCCGCAGATGCTCCAGCTCGGTGTTGCGCTTGGCAGCTTGCTCGAAGGTGCCGAGGGCGACATCTTCGCCAACCGTATCGAAAGAAAGCCGCTTCCGGTGCCGACCCATAATAACAACAAGATCATCAAGACGGAGGATACGAATGAACTGGAAGCCGGAGCTCGACGACCTCGCTCGGCGCGAAGCGTTCGCGCGCGAGATGGGAGGCGTTGAGAAGGTCAAGCGCCAGCATGACCAGGGCCGGCTCACGGTTCGTGAGCGCATCGACAAACTGATCGACAAGAATTCCTTCCACGAGATCGGCGCGATTTCCGGCATCGCCGAATACGACGAAAACAGCGAACTCAAGCACCTGACGCCGGCCAACTGCGTGTTCGGTCGCGGCAAGATCGACGGCCGCACCGTGGTCGTGGTCGGGGATGATTTCACCGTGCGCGGCGGTTCGGCCGACGCCTCGATTTCCGCCAAGCCGCTGATGGCCGAGGAGATGGCGCATGATTTCCGCCTGCCGATCATCCGCGTGATCGAAGGCTCCGGCGGCGGCGGTTCGGTGAAGACGATTGAAACGCGCGGCGCTGCCAATCTGCCCGGCGGGGTCGGCGGCACGCGCTGGTACTGGTTTACGACCGCAAACATGGCACGCGTTCCCGTGGTGGCGCTCGGGCTCGGTTCGGTCGCAGGCCTTGGCGCGGCGCGGCTTGCCGCCAGCCATTATTCGGTCATGACCCGGAATTCCGCGATGTTCGTCGCAGGTCCCCCGGTCGTGAAGCGGCTCGGCCAGGATCTGACCAAGCAGGAGCTCGGCGGCGCAGAGATCCAGACTCGCGCCGGCGGCGTCGACGATGCCGTCGACACCGAGGAGGAGGCTTTCGAGCGCGCCAGGCGTTTTCTGTCGTATCTGCCGTCATCGGTGTACGACCTGCCGCCGACAACGCCCTGCACCGACGATCCGGAGCGCGCGGAAGAATTGCTGTTGAAGGCGGTGCCGCGCAATCGCCGCCAGGTCTACAAGATGCGTCCGATCATCGACGCCGTCGTCGACAAGGACTCGTTCTTCGAGGTCAATGCCAATTTCGGCCGCCCTGTCATTACCGGGCTTGCCCGGCTTGAAGGCCGTGCCGTGCTGGTGCTGGCCAGCGATCCCTTCCATTACGGCGGGTCGTGGACGGCGGAAGCGTGCCAGAAGGTGGTGCGCTGGGTCGATTTCGCCGAAACCTTCCATCTGCCGGTCGTGTATCTCATGGATTGCCCCGGCTTCATGATCGGGCTCGAGGCCGAGAAGTCGGCGACCATTCGCCACGGCGTGCGCGCCATGGCTGCGGTCAACCAATCGACCGTTCCCTGGTGCACCATCATCGTACGCAACGCGTTCGGCGTGGCAGGTGTCGTGCACCAACCGGCCAACCGCTATTCGATGCGCTACGCCTGGCCGTCGGCCTATTGGGGCTCGCTGCCGCTGGAAGGCGGCATCGAGGCGGCTTACCGCGCCGACATCGAGGCTTCAGATGATCCGGCCGCGAAGCTGAAGGAGATCGAGGAGCGCCTCAACAAGCTCCGCTCGCCGTTTCGCTCGGCCGAGAAATTCTGGGTCGAGGAGGTGATCGATCCCCGCAAGACGCGTTCGCTGTTGTGCGAATTCGCGCGATTGGCGGAGCCGATCCGCAGCGTGGGTCCGGCAACGAACATGGCGATCCGGCCGTAGCAGATTGTGGGCAAAGCGCAGCGTGCCCACCATTCAGGATCGTGATCGCGGATAGATGGTGGGCACGGCGCAAACGCGCCTTTGCCCACCCTACAGCAGTCTCACGCCGCCACCGGCTTCGGCCGCGAGATCGCCAGCACAATCAGCGCCGCCACCACACAGAGCGCGCCGGCGACGAAGAAGGCCGGCAGGTAGGTCTGCAGCACCGTCCGCGACAGGCCGGCGCCGAAAGCCGCAACGCCCGCACCCAGTTGATGACCGGCAAAAATCCAGCCGAACACGAGGTTGGCGCGCTCGGGGCCGAATCGCTGGGCGGTGAGCCGCACCGTCGGCGGCACGGTTGCGATCCAGTCGAGCCCGTAGAACATCGCGAAGATAGAGAGGCCGTAGAACGAGAAATCGGTGAACGGCAGAAACAACAGCGACAGGCCGCGCAACCCGTAATACCAGAACAGCAGCCAGCGGTTGTCGTAGCGGTCGGACAGCCAACCGGAGGCGATGGTGCCGACGAAATCGAAAATGCCCATCGCCGCGAGCAGGCTTGCCGCCTGCACCTGCGGAATGCCGAAATCGAGGCACATCGGGATCAAATGCACCTGGACCAGGCCATTGGTGCTGGCGCCGCAGATGAAGAAGGTTGCGAACAGGATCCAGAACACACCCGACTTCGAGGCATCCCGCAGGGTGCCGAGCGCCGCCGCCATGATCGGCGTGGTGTTGGGAGGCGGCGCCGGTAGCGGCTCGGTGCCTTCGTCGCCGAACGGCCGCAAGCCAACGTCGCTCGGGCGGTCGCGCATGACCATCAGCACGGCGAACGCGGCCACGCCCAGCATCACGCAGACCAGCGCCAGCGCGATCCGCCAGCCATAGGTATCGGTCAGGCTGGCCAACAGCGGCAGGAAGACGAGCTGCCCGGTCGCAACGCTCGCGGTGAGGATGCCGACCACAAGCCCGCGCCGCGCCACGAACCAGCGCGCGGCAATCGTCGCGCCCAGCACCAGCGCCGTCATGCCGGTGCCGAGCCCGATCACCACGCCCCACAGCAGCATCAGCTGCCAGACCTGCGTCATCGCCAGCGACGCGACGAGCCCTGATACGACGATCAGCAGCGCCAACAGCGTGACGTTGCGTAGGCCGTAGCGGTTCATCAGCGCGGCGGCGAAGGGGGCCATCAGTCCGAACAGGATGAAGCGGATCGACAGCGCCGAGGAAATCTCCGCCGTGGTCCAGCCGAATTCCTTCTGCAGCGGCACGATGAAAACCCCGGGGGCGCCGACCGTGCCCGCTGATATCAGGGCGGTGAGGAAGGTCACGCCGACCATCACCCAGCCGTAATGGATGTTGCGGCGGGCGAGGGCGGCTGACAGCCAGTTCGAGATCATTGAACCTCAGAGGATTCCAGTGGGAAGGTTTGTCTGGTTTGCTGTGTGCATTCTGACGTGACGGTCGTCTGACTTGAATGTCATACTTCCCTCGTTTCAGGACATGACGGGGAGCGTTGGCGTCAGGATCGATCCGCGCGCGGGGTCAACTCCGGAATGAGATTATGATTATAATATTATGCGCTGCAAAAATCGCAACCGATCATCCCATGAAAAATCTCGCCGCTCGCATGAGAGAAATTGATCGATCGGCGCACTTGGGCAGAGGCACTTGGGCAGGGATTGACGCGAACGCCCGCTACTCCAGCCCGTCGAGCGCGGTCTCGACGGCTTTCCTGAAGGCCGCGACGTCGCCGAGTTCGTGGCCGAGCACGAGCGCAAGCCGGGTCAGGAACAGCGCTTCGCGCGCGGGCCCGGCCCGATCGATTGCGGTCGCCAGCGTCTCATAGGCGATCTCGAAGTCTTCGAAGGGCATGGCGCTCATGGCGTCTCGCTTCCCAGGCAAAGGCTTGCGGCTTTCAGGATCTCGCCGGGAACGACGGCCTTCCATCGCCCGGCAATGTGCAGGTCGGGCCGCAGCAGATAGAGCGTCCCGGGCGCTGCCGCGAACAGGCGGGCGATTTCGCCGTCATTATCCGCAATGGCTTTCGCTTCGGAGGCCGAGCCGCGTGACGTGACCAACACCGCAACGAGATCGCTTGTCGATGCGGCCGAGTTGCCCAAGCAGCGCCGCCTGTTCGGCGGTGGGTTGCCCTCGCAGAACAGGATCGCCGTCAGGCCGTTGCCGGCGCGATCCAGCAGGTAGCTGCCGTCGGCGAGTGTGGCGTTCGGCGCGGTGCTGCCGCAGCTAGGTCCGCCGGCAAATTCGGCGTCGCGTCCGGCATAGGGTGTCAGCGGGCTTTCCGAATAGGCGTAGGGCTGCATCTGGCGCGGATTGGCGAGCCCGCGCGGAAATGCGTGCTTCAAACTGAGCGACAGCGCCGCCTCGCGCGCCAGTCGCCAGCCGCGCGTCGGCGGGGTCATGAAGCGCGTGCTCTTGGTGGCATTGGCAAAGACGTCAAGCGTGGCGCCGCGCCGCTCCGGCGAATAGCTGTCGAGTAGCCGCTCGTCCGCCTCGCCGTGGAGCACGAGCGCCAGCTTCCAGCCGATATTCTCGGCATCCGCGAGGCCATTGTTCAGCCCGCGCACGCCAAAGATCGGCACGATATGCGCGGCATCGCCAATGAAGAAGACGCGGCCGTGGCGGTAGTCATCGAGGCAGAGCGTGTTGGCGGAGTAGATGCTCCACCATTCCAGCTCCCATGGTTTTGTGTGGCCGATATCAGCAAGGATGGCGCTGACGCGGGCGCGGATGTTTTCCTCTTTGAGGGCATCTGCCTCGCTTTCGCCCTCGCGGAGCTGGTAGTCCACGCGCCAGATATCGTCCGGCTGCTTGTGGATCAGCACCGTGCCACCGGGATTGCCGGCCGGTTCGAAAAAGGCGCGGCGCTCGGTCGGAAAATCGTGGTCCATGCGGATATCTGCGATCACATACCGGCCTTCGTAATTGTCGCCCTTCAGCCGCAAGCCAAGCATCGATCTGACGGGTGAACGCGCGCCGTCGGCGGCAAGCACATAGTCGGCATCGAGCCGATAAATGCCCTCCGGCGATGAAATCCGAACCGATACGCCATCGTTGTGACGTTCGATGGCCGACAATTCGCTCTGCCAGCGCATATCGATGAGCTCGGTCGTCGCGACCGCGTCGTGCAGGAATTTCTCGATATATTGCTGCTGCAGATTGTACATCGGCAGATACTTTTCGCCCGGCGGTTGCGGCATCTCCAGCCGGAAAATCTGTTCGCCGCGATAGTAGCTGCGGCCGAACCGCCAGCCGAGCGCCTTTTCGACAAACGGCGCGACCGCGCCGACCCGCTCCAGAATGTGCATGCTGGGCCGCGCGATGCAGATCGCGCGGCTGCCGTCGTTGAATGTGTCCTTGCGATCGATCAAGACGCTCCTGATACCATAGCGCGCCAGCACCAGCGCCGCCGTCATGCCGATTGGCCCGGCGCCCACGATCAGCACGGGATGCCGTGTCGCGACGCCGTCAAGCTCGGGGACGCGCCGCGCCGCAAACCTCGGATAGTCGAAGTAGAGTGACTCTAGCGGCCCCTTGCCGGCAGGTCTCATGCGTCCCTCCGTCTATTTCTTGCGGTCAAGAAATCCCTGCATCAGCCGCTGCGGCTCGCCGGTCAGGAACGATCGCCCGAATGCGCCGACGCTGAGATTGATCGATTCCGTCAGCGGCAGTTCCTCCCACTGGCGAAGCAGCGCCTTCTGCGCGCGCAGCGCTTCAGGGCCGCATTCGAGCAGCGCCTTCACCGTATGCTCGACGGCGGCATCGAGGCCATTTTCCTTCGCGACCATGTCGACCAGGCCCCAGGCAAGCGCGGTCGGCGCGTCGATGTTTTCCGCCGTCATCACCAGCCAGCGGGCGCGGCCCCAGCCGATCAGCCGCGGCAGTAGCGCGGCATGGATCACCGAGGGATGCCGACACGCACTTCGGGCATGCCGAATTTGGCGTCATGGGCGGCAATGCGGAAATCGCAGGCCGCGGCAACTTCGAGGCCGCCACCGAGGCACCAACCGGGAAGCCGCGCGATCACGGGTGCAGGAAAGTTGCGCACGGCCTCGCAGAGGTCGCGTAAGCGCGTGATGAAGGCTTCCGCGGATTTCTGGTCGAGCCGCGCCATCTCCTTGATGTCGGCGCCACCGATCATGCTCTTCTCGCTCTGTCCGGCAAGGATCACGGCGCGGATGTCCTTGTCGCCAGCCAGTTTCTCGAACCCCTCGCGTACGCCGTCGGTGACGGCAGAAGAGAGGATGTTGAGGGAGCCTGCATTGCATATCGAGAGGCGAACGACACCTCTGCCGTCGCGGTCGACCCCACAATGCGGATTGAGCATTTCCATTTTGTTTTTCCGGGCTTGTTCTGGCAGTCGGCGTCACTTCCAAGGACATTGCGCCGGCTTGTCAAGAGCAGCCGGGCGATGGGGCGTTGCGCCGCGGCACACGCCGATATAGAATGACGACTATCATTCAAAAGGAGCCGCCATGACCGCGACCGAGACCGTCGATCTGTTTTCGCTCGATACACGCAGGCATCGGGTGGTGGAGTGGCAGGCGCCGGGACCTGTTGCCAGGGCGGCCTCCGGGATGTCCGGACTGCAAACGATGTGCGCAATCCGCGACGGCATCCTGCCACCGCCGCCGATGGCTCGGCTGATCGGCTTTGAGATGCGCGTCGCAGAGCCCGGCCGGATTGTGATGGAACTGGATCCGGACGAAAGCCTCGAAAACACCATCGGACTGCTCCATGGCGCGACTGCCGCGGCGCTGCTGGATACCGCCATGGGTTGCGCCATCGCCACCATGCAGCCGGCGGGGCAGACCTCGGTCACGCTGGACCTCAAGCTGACCTATCTGCGGCCGTTGTCGGTGCAATCAGGCACCATCTCGGCGGAAGGCAAAGTGGTAAAACTCGGCCGCCAGACCAGCTATGCCGAAGGCTTCGTCCGTGACGGCGCGGGAAATCTTGCAGTGCACGCGACCGCCACATTCACGATGATCGGCGGTGAAAAAGCGAAATAGATGCAGCTTTTCGCCCGCACAACTGCTATTATATGACTGCGGACATTTAATGGGACGGGTCGATGCGTTATTCGAAAGAGCACAAGCAGGAAACCCACGCGCGGATCGTGAAGAAGGCCTCGGTGCGGCTTCGCGAAAAGGGCGCGCATGGCATCGGCGTCGCCGACCTGATGAAGGAGGCAGGCCTGACCCATGGCGGCTTCTACGCGCATTTCGATTCCCGCGAGGCGCTGGTGATCGAGGCCTTTGCCTATGCGATGGACCGCTCGGTCGAGCACTGGCGCAAGATCGCCGCTGAGACGCCGCCGGAGAAGCGGCTGTCGACGATCATCGATTCCTACGTCTCGACGGTGCATCGTGACGATCCGGGCCGCGGTTGCGCGGTCCCCACGCTCGGCGCCGAGATCGCCCGCGAAAGCGCCAAGACCCGCAAGGCCTTTGCCGCCAAGCTGGAACAGTTGGTCGACGTGATGGCCGACCAGATTCCGGATGTGCCACGGAAGACGGCGCGCAGGCAGGCGATGAGCACGCTGGCGACCATGATGGGCACCCTGGTGATGTCCCGCGTCGCGGGCAGCGGTGAACTGTCGGACGAAATTCTCGCCGCCGGCCGCGAGGCGGCGCTGGCCCGTGCCGAGGCGGCGAAGCCGGTCGCGAAGAAGGCCCGGGCAAAGGTGAATTAGGAATTCACCTTCCGCCAAACAGCGCGCGTTCACTCTCCACCGTCTCGTAGATGTAATCGGCCACCGCCCTGATCCGCGCCAGG
Organism: Bradyrhizobium sp. RDT10; assembly: GCA_044772375.2. GTDB lineage: Bacteria > Pseudomonadota > Alphaproteobacteria > Rhizobiales > Xanthobacteraceae > Bradyrhizobium. The sequence goes on along the minus strand of CP187939.1, from coordinate 3,321,089 downwards.
TCCTTGCTGTCGGCGTGCATCAGCATCCAGAAGGTGCGCGAAATCCTGATCTCTTCAGGCAATACCGGCCGCAATTCCGGATGCGCCGTCGCCATGAAGTGCGGCAGCACGGCGATGCCGAAGCCTGCGATGGTGGCGTTGAGCTGCGCGATCAGATTGGCGCTGCGGAATTTGGCGGAAATTTTTGGCGAGACCTGCGGCAGGTAGTCCAGTTCGGGCGTGAACAGCAATTCCTCGATGTAGCCGACGAAACGATGCCCGGGCAGGTCACTACGGCCTGTAATTTTCGGCACGCGGTCGAGATAGGCCGGCGCAGCATAAAGCCCCAAGCTGTAGTCGAGCAGCTTGCGCCCTACGATGCGGCCTTCCTTGGGCATCGTCAGGCTGATCGCAATGTCGGCCTCGCGCTTCGACAGGCTAAACAGCCGCGCGGTGGCGACGAGCTGCAAATCGAGATCGGGATACCGTTCGGTGAACTTCACCAGTCGCGAGGCCAGAAAATGGCTGCCGAAACCATCGGGGGCGCCGATCCGCACGGTGCCGGTCAGATGGGCCCGCGAGCCGCCGACCGCCTCCTGGTTGGCGACGATGGTGGATTCCATCGCCTCCGCGCTGTCGGCGACACGCTGGCCGGCTTCGGTCAGGAGGTAGCCGGTCTTGCGGCGATCAAACAGTTTTGCCGAGAGATGCCGTTCCAGGCGGTCGACACGCCGGATTACTGTGGCATGATCGACCGATAGCTGCTTGGCGGCAGCGGAAACCGATCCGCCGCGGACGATCGCCAGCACGAAACGGAAGTCATCCCAATCGATCGTCTTGGCGCCTTGATCCAGCATTTCCGCACATCTATGGTGCAATATATCGGACTTGTATCCTAAGAAATGCAGGTCAAAAAGGGCTCCAAAGCGATCTAAAGCGTTTTCGAGCGAAGTGGGTACCGGTTCGCGTGAAGAAAACGCGGCAGAACATAGTTTAGAGCCTCGGTTCGACCGAGGCTCGGCTCTTAGGGAGGTTATTCATGCGCTCAATCGGACATTTCATCGGCGGTAAGGAGGTCAAGGGCACCTCGGGCCGCACGGCCGACGTTTTCGAGCCGATGACCGGCGACGTCCAGGCCAAGGTCGCGCTGGCTTCCAAGGCCGAGGTTCGCGCGGCCGTCGAGAACGCCAAAGCGGCCCAAGTGGAATGGGCCAACACCAATCCGCAGCGCCGCGCCCGCGTGATGATGAAGTTCCTCGAACTGGCGCAGCGCGATTACGACAAGCTTGCCGACCTTCTGGCCCGCGAGCACGGCAAGACCGTTCCTGACGCCAAGGGCGATATCCAGCGCGGTCTTGAAGTCGTCGAATTCGCCTGCGGCATTCCGCATCTGATGAAGGGCGAGTACACCGAAGGAGCGGGCCCCGGCATCGACATCTATTCGATGCGGCAGCCGCTCGGCGTCGTCGCCGGCATCACGCCGTTCAATTTCCCGGCGATGATCCCGATGTGGAAATTCGCGCCCGCAATCGCCTGCGGCAACGCTTTCATCCTGAAGCCGTCGGAGCGCGATCCCGGCGTGCCGATGATGCTGGCCGCATTGATGATCGAGGCGGGCCTGCCGCCCGGCGTGCTCAACGTCGTCAATGGCGACAAGGAAGCGGTCGACGCCATCCTCGACGATCCCGATATCCGGGCGGTCGGCTTCGTCGGCTCCTCGCCGATCGCGCAATATATCTATGAGCGCGCAGCCGCCACCGGCAAGCGCGCGCAGTGTTTCGGCGGCGCCAAGAACCACGCCATCGTGATGCCCGACGCCGATATGGATCAGACCGTCGATGCGCTGATCGGGGCGGGCTACGGCTCGGCCGGCGAGCGCTGCATGGCGATCTCCGTTGCCGTGCCCGTCGGCAAGCCCACCGCCGACCGGCTGATGGAAAAGCTGATCCCGCGCGTCGAGAGCCTGAAGATCGGCACCTCGATCGATCCCTCCGCCGATTACGGTCCGCTGGTGACCAAAGAGGCGCTCAATCGCGTCAGGAACTATGTCGATATCGGCATCAAGGAAGGCGCGACGCTTGCGGTCGACGGCCGCGGCTTCAAGATGCAGGGCTATGAAAACGGCTTCTACATGGGCGGCTGCCTGTTCGACAACGTCACCAAGGACATGCGGATCTACAAGGAAGAGATTTTTGGCCCGGTGCTGTCGGTGGTGCGCGCTCACGACTACAAGGAAGCCCTCGCGCTACCGTCGGATCATGATTACGGCAACGGCGTTGCGATCTTCACCCGCGACGGCGACGCTGCCCGCGACTTCGCCGCCAAGGTGAATGTCGGCATGGTCGGCATCAACGTGCCGATCCCGGTTCCGATCGCCTACTACACCTTCGGCGGCTGGAAGAAGTCCGGCTTCGGCGACCTCAACCAGCACGGTCCGGATTCGATCCGCTTCTACACCAAGACCAAGACGATCACCTCGCGCTGGCCGTCCGGCGTCAAGGAAGGCGCGGAGTTCTCGATCCCGACGATGAATTGACCGCGTCATAACCGCGATGCATTTCGCTCTCAACGAGGACCAGATTGCGGTTCGCGATATGGCGCGGGAATTCGCCGCGGAAAAATCGCGCCGCATGCGCTCCGCTGGGACGAGGAAAAGCATTTCCCGGTCGACGTGATGCGGAAGCCGCCAAGCTCGGCATGGGCGGCGTCTATATCAAGGACGATGTCGGCGGCTCGGCGTTGACGCGGTTCGACGCTGCGCTGATCTTCGAGGCCTTGGCGCAGGGCTGTCCGACGGTGTCGGCCTACATTTCGATCCACAACATGTCCGCGTGGATGATCGACGCCTACGGCAACAACACCCAGCGCCAGAAATGGCTGCCAAAGCTTTGCACCATGGAGCTGTTGGCTAGTTACTGCCTGACCGAGCCGGGCTCAGGTTCGGATGCCGCAGCGCTCCGCACTCGCGCGGTGCGCGAGGGCGACCATTATGTGCTCAATGGGCAGAAGCAGTTCATCTCCGGCGCCGGCAAGGGCGATCTTTATGTGGTGATGGTGCGGACCGGCGGCGACGGACCCGGCGGCATCTCGACGCTGGTGATCGACGGCGACACGCCCGGCGTTTCGTTTGGCGCCAATGAACGCAAGATGGGTTGGAACGCGCAACCGACCCGCGCGGTGATCTTCGAGAACGCCCGCGTGCCGGTCGAAAATCGCCTCGGCGAAGAGGGCATCGGCTTCAAGATCGCGATGGCCGGCCTCGACGGCGGCCGCATCAATATCGCCGCGTGCTCGCTCGGCGGTGCGCAGAGCGCGCTGGAGAAATCGCTGGCCTACATGAAAGAGCGAAAGGCCTTCGGCAAGCGCCTCGACGAATTCCAGGCGCTGCAGTTTCGCCTGGCCGACATGGCGACCGAACTGGAGGCGGCGCGAACCTTCGTCTGGCGCGCAGCGGCGGCGCTAGACCGCAAGGACGCGGACGCCACCATGCTGTGCGCGATGGCCAAGCGTTTTGGCACAGACGTCGGTTTCGAGGTCGCCAACCAGGCGCTGCAGCTCCATGGCGGCTACGGCTACTTGAGCGAATACGGCATCGAAAAGATCGTGCGGGACTTACGCGTGCACCAGATCCTGGAAGGGACCAACGAAATCATGCGGCTGATCGTGTCGCGCAAGCTAATCGAGGGCGCGCGATGACGGATGCTGCTGTTGCAGAGGGCGACCTGATCGCGCGCAAGGAAGGCTCGGCCGGCATCCTCCGCCTGAACCGGCCGAAGGCCATCAATGCGGTGACATTGGAGATGTTCCACGACATCGACAGGGCGCTTGATGCGTTCGAAGCCGATCCCGCGGTCGCCGTGATCCTGCTGGAAGGCGCGGGCGAGCGCGGCCTGTGCGCCGGCGGCGACATCCGCGCGCTCTGGGAAAGCTCCAAGGTGAAGGGCGATCTCGGCAAGATCCTGTGGCGCGACGAATACATCCTCAACGCCCGTATCAAGAAATTCCCAAAGCCGTATGTCGCCTTCATGGACGGCATCGTGATGGGCGGCGGCGTCGGGCTATCAGCGCATTCCAGCCATCGTGTGGTGACCGACAAGACGAAACTCGCGATGCCCGAGGTCGGGCTCGGCTTCTTTCCCGATGTCGGCGGCACCTGGCTGCTGTCGCACTCACCGGGAGAGATCGGCACTTATTTTGGATTGACCGGGCAGACCATGAACGGTCCGGACGCGATCCATGCCGGCTTTGCCGATGCGGTCGTACCGTCGGCCAAGCTCGCTCCGTTACGGGAGGCCCTGACCAAGGTTCGTACCGGGATTTCATCGGCAGAAGTCAAAGCTCTGATCGCCGGCTTCGCAACCGGTGAGACGGCCGGACCTGTCGCCGCGATGCAGGCGAAAATCGATGGCTGGTTCGCCTATGACCGCATGGAAGACATCGTCGCGGCGTTGCAGCGCGACGGGTCGGAACTAGCGCTTTCGACGCTGAAGACGCTGAACGAGAAATCGCCGCGCGGCATGGTGGTGACTTTAAATCTGTTGCGCTTGGCGCGCGCGGCATCGTCGCTCGAGGAATGCCTGGTGCGGGAATATCGCGCCGCGCTGGAAGTCTTCGCCAGCGATGATTTCCGCGAGGGCGTGCGCGCCGCCGTGATCGACAAGGACCGTAATCCAAAATGGTCGCCGCCGCGGATCGAGGACGTGACGCCGGCAATGGTCGCGCCTTACTTCGCCGAGATTGGCGCCAATGAGCTGAAATTCAACTGACCAAACCAGAAAAATTCCAAGCGGAGGATTCGAGATGGCAAACATCGCATTCATTGGCCTCGGCAACATGGGCGGGCCGATGGCCGCTAATCTGGTCAAGGCCGGCCACAAGGTGACCGCATTCGACCTGGTGGCAGCCTCGCGCGATCAGGCCAAAGCCGACGGCGCCGCGATCGCCGAGAGTTCGGTTGCGTCCGTCAAGGGCGCCGACGTGATCATCACCATGCTGCCAGCGGGCAAGCATGTGCTGTCGGTCTGGAACGAAGTGATCCCGGCGATGACCAAGGGCACGCTGATCATCGATTGCTCGACCATCGACGTCGAAAGCGCCAAGCAGGCGCATGCGCTGGCCGCCAAAAGCGGCATGCTTTCGGTCGATGCGCCGGTGTCGGGTGGAACCGGCGGCGCCAAGGGCGCGACGCTCACTTTCATGTGCGGCGGCGAGGACACGGCGTTCGCGGCGGCGAAACCCGTGCTGGAGAACATGGGCAAGAAGCTCGTGCATTGCGGCGGCGCCGGTGCCGGGCAGGCGGCCAAGATCTGCAATAACATGATCCTAGGCATTTCCATGATCGGGGTCGGCGAGGCCTTTGCGCTGGCGGAGAAACTGGGGCTGTCGCATCAGGCGCTGTTCGACGTCGCCTCGACCTCCTCGGGGCAGTGCTGGGCGCTGACGTCCTATTGCCCGGTGCCGGGTCCGGTGCCGACCTCGCCGGCGAATAACGGCTACAAACCCGGCTTCGCCTCCAGTTTGATGGTGAAGGACCTCACGCTGGCGCAGGACGCGGCGAACGCCACCGGGGCCGCTACGCCGCTGGGCAAGCACGCGCAGGAAATCTATAAGGCGTTCGACGCCGCCGGCCATGGCGGGGTGGATTTTTCCGGTATTATCCAGCACGTTCGGAGCCTCGCCGGGAAATAACGGAGACGGGATGACGACATTCCAGGAAGCGCGGGCCTTTCTGCTCAAGCACCGCGCTGATTATGATGCGGCCGTAAAAGGATTTCGCTGGCCGGACCCGGTCCCGTTCAACTGGGCGCTGGACTGGTTCGATGCGGAACTCGCAGGCAATGCCGACAGCCGGGACCGCACCGCGCTCTGGATCGTCGATCCCAGCGACAAGGAGACGAAACTCTCCTTCGCGACGCTGTCGCGCCGGTCCAACCAGGTGGCGAACTTCCTGCGCGCGCAGGGGCTAAAGCGCGGCGATCATCTGCTGCTGCTGCTCGGCAACGTCGTGCCGCTGTGGGAGACCATGCTGGCGGCGATGAAGCTTGGCGTCGTCGTGATCCCCGCCACCACGCTGCTCACTCCGGATGAATTGCGCGACCGGCTCGATCGCGGCAAGGCGAGGGTGGTAGTCGCTTCACAGGATCAGGTCGCGAAGTTTGCTGGCCTCGGCAGCGAGAAGCTGGTGCGTATTGTGGTAGGCGCCACGACCACGCATGACGGCTGGCTGCCGTTCGAGCAGGCGGTCGGCGCGTCCGAAACCTTTGCGCCAGATGGTCCGACCATCGCCGACGATCCGATGCTGCTCTATTTCACCTCGGGCACCACGGCAAAACCGAAACTGGTGCGGCACAGCCAACGCAGCTATCCCGTCGGCGCGCTGTCGACGATGTTCTGGCTCGGCCTGCAGCCGGGCGATGTCCATCTGAACATCTCCTCGCCGGGCTGGGCCAAGCATGCCTGGAGCTGCTTCTTCGCGCCATGGAATGCCGGGGCCACCGTGTTCGTGGTCAACCAGCCGCGCTTCGACGCCAAGGCACTGCTTGCGACCGTCGGCCGCTGCGGCGTCACCACGCTGTGCGCGCCACCGACGGTGTGGCGGCTGTTCATTCAGGAGAAGCTTGCGGACTTCAAGGTGAGCTTGCGCGAAGTCTGCGGCGCCGGCGAGCCGCTCAACCCCGAAGTGATCGATCAGGTGAAAGCGGCGTGGGGGCTGACCATCCGCGACGGCTACGGCCAGACCGAAACCACGGCGCTTGCCGGCAATTCGCCGGGCCAGAAGGTCAAGGTCGGCTCGATGGGCCGTCCGCTGCCGGGCTACCGCGTCCAGATCACCGATGGTGACGGCCACGTCACCAAAGAGGAGGTGACGCTGGTGCTCGGCACCGATCGCCCGGCGGGGCTGATGCAGGGCTATCAGGGCGAAGACGGCAAACTCAGCGGCGCGGACGGCGATCTCTACCGCAGCGGCGATGTGGTGTTTGCCGATGACGAGGGCTATCTCACCTTCGTCGGCCGCTCCGACGACGTTTTCAAGTCCTCCGACTACCGTATCAGCCCGTTCGAGCTGGAAAGCGTGCTGCTGGAGCATGAATCGGTGGCGGAAGCCGCCGTCGTGCCGAGCCCTGATCCGATCCGGCTCGCTATCCCGAAGGCCTATGTGCTGCTGGTCTCGGGTGTGGAACGCACACCGGAGACCGCGCTGTCGATCTTCCGTCATCTGCACACGCGGCTCGCGCCGTTCAAGCGCATCCGCAAGATCGAACTGGTGACGGAATTGCCGAAGACAATTTCCGGCAAAATCCGTCGCGTCCAGTTACGCCGGCTCGAACATGATAATAACCGCAGCGATGCGTTGCGCGGCGCCGAGTTCCGCGAAGAGGAATTCCCGGAGCTGCAGAAGGTGCGGACCGCCGGGTTGGAGAGCTAATCAATGAATGAAGTCTGGAAGAAGCCGCCGGTCTCGTTTGAGGCCTATCAGGCCATGGTAGGCCGAGAGATCGGCGTGTCGTCCTGGCACCTGATCGACCAGAACAGGATCAACGTCTATGCCGATGTGATCGAGGACCATCAGTTTATCCATGTCGATCCCGAGCGCGCCAAAAGGAAACCGCGTTCGGCAACACCGTCGCGCACGGATTTCTGACGATGTCGCTGCTGAGCATCATGTCCTATGAGGTGATGCCGGTCATCGAGGGCACCGCGATGGGCGTCAACTACGGCTTTGACAAGCTGCGCTTCCTTTCGCCGGTGCGTGCCGGATCGCGGGTTCGCGGCCGCTTCACGCTGATGGAAGCCAAGCTGCGCAAGCCGAAAGAGCTGCAGTCGCGCACCAACGTTACCGTCGAGATCGAGGGCGAGGAAAGCCTGCGCTGGTGGCCGACTGGATCGGGCTGATCTATTTCGCTTAACCTCTGCGCGTCATGGCCGGGCAAAAGCGCGAAGCGCGTCTCTCAAACCAGTTGTCCCGGCCATCCACGTCTTGCTATGCAGCAACCAACAAGACGTGGATGCCCGGCACAAGGCCGGGCATGACGAGAGAAACCCACATCAGGAATTCCACTCATGGCAATCAGGTTTGACGGACGCGTCGCTATCGTCACCGGCGCGGGCAATGGTCTGGGACGGGCGCATGCGCTGGGGCTGGCGAGCCGCGGCGCCAAGGTCGTGGTCAACGATTTCGGTGGCGCGCGCGACGGCACCGGCGGGTCGCTGACCCCTGCCGAAACCGTGGTCGAGGAAATCCGCAAAGCCGGCGGCACGGCGATGGCCGACGGCGCCGACGTCTCGAAGTTCGGACAAGTCACGGCGATGGTCGAGCGGGCTACGAAGGAATGGGGCAGCGTCGATCTGCTGTGCGCCAATGCCGGCATTCTTCGCGACAAGTCGTTCGCAAAAATGGACATAGCCGACTTTGCCAAGGTACTCGATGTCCATCTCGTCGGTACGTTTTATTGCTGCAAGGCGGTGTGGGATGGCATGCGCGAGCGCAACTATGGGCGCATCGTGCTGACCACCTCGTCGTCGGGCCTGTTCGGCAATTTCGGCCAGGCCAATTACGGCGCGGCGAAAGCCGGCATGGTCGGCCTGATGAACGTGCTGGCCGAGGAGGGCCGCAAGAACAACATCCGCGTCAACACGATCTCGCCGACGGCGGCGACCCGGATGACGGAAGAGTTGCTGCCGCCGCAGGCGCTGGCCCTGATGCGCCCCGAGGCGATCACGCCGGCGGTGGAATTCCTGCTCAGCGAGGATGCGCCGACCCGCACCATCATGGGCGCCGGCGCGGGCTCGTTTGCCGTGATCAAGATCATCGAGACCGAAGGCATCAATCTAGCCCAGTCCGACTGGACCCCCGATGCTATCGCCGCGCATTTTGCCGAGATCGACGACGTCTCGAAGGCCAAGGCGCTGCAGGGCGCGTTCGAGCAGACGCAGAAATATGTCGCGCAGGCCGCGGCGCGGGCCGGGATCAAGCTGTAGCGCTGCGGTTCTCGTCAAGCTCTCTCGTCATGGCCGGGCTTGACCCGGCCATCCACGCCTTGTCACGGCCCGCAAGTTAGACGTGGATGCCCGGGTCAAGCCCGGGCATGACGACTGTTATTGTGGCGGCGACGGCCTACACTCACGCCATGTCCACGAATTCACAACGCGTCGCCGTCATCGGCGCCGGCCCGGCCGGCCTGACGGCAGCCGAAGTGCTCGCGCAAGGCGGCGCCCAGGTCACCGTCTACGACGCGATGCCTTCCGCCGGCCGCAAGTTCCTGATGGCGGGGCGAGGCGGGCTGAATCTTACGCACAGTGAGCCATTGCCGCAATTCCTTGCACGGTACCGCGAGGCAACGCCGCATCTGAAAGCTGCGATCGAAGCATTCCCGCCGCAGGCCTTGCGCGACTGGAGCGAAGCGCTGGGGCAGGAGACTTTTGTCGGTTCCAGCGGCCGGGTTTTTCCGAAAGCCTTCAAGGCCTCGCCATTGCTGCGCGCGTGGCTGCGACGGCTGGATCTGCAGAGCGTAAGATTGGTGCTGCGTCACCGCTGGACCGGCTGGGACGAGGAGGGCCGCCTGCGATTTCAATCGCCTGACGGCGCACACGTCGTCAAGCCGAACGCGACCGTGCTGGCGCTCGGCGGCGCGAGCTGGCCGCGGCTCGGCTCCGATGGCGCGTGGACAGAGATTCTTGCGGCGGGAGGCGTGAAGATATCGCCACTGCGGCCGGCGAATTCCGGCTTCACCGTCGCCTGGTCCGACATTTTTCGCGACCGGTTCGAAGGCCAGCCACTCAAGGGCGTGGCACTGACATTCGGCCAGTATACGGTACGCGGCGAAGCCATCATCACCCGCGCTGGCATCGAAGGTGGCGCGGTCTACACGTTATCGGCCGAGTTGCGCGAGGCCATTATCCGTTCAGGTCAGGCAACCCTGCACGTCGCGCTGCGGCCTGATCTCGAAATGAAAGAACTGATCGCGAAGGTATCAGCGCCAAAGGGCAAGCAATCCCTGTCTAACTTCCTGCGCAAGGCGGCTAATATGTCGCCAGTCGCAATCGGCCTGTTGCAGGAGGCCGCCAAAGCATCGGGTGTCGCACCCTCGTCACTGTCACCGGCCGACCTCGCCAGCCTGATCAACAACCTCTCGATCGAACTTGCCGGCGTCGCACCGATCGCGCGCGCGATTTCGACTGCGGGCGGGATACCGTTCAGGAAATCGACGCCGATTTCATGCTCCGGCGCGTACCCGGTGTGTTTGCGTCCGGCGAAATGCTCGATTGGGAAGCGCCGACCGGCGGCTATCTGCTGCAGGCTTCGTTCGCGACGGGCGCAGCAGCGGGGCGGGGTGCGCTGAAGTGGCTTGAGGCCGCCTGAACGCCGTCCCCCTTCGAGGCCTTCGCTGCGCTCCGGCACCTCAGGGTAACGGCTGCGAAAGAGCGTCATCCTGAGGTGCGAGCGAAGCGAGCCTCGAAGGATGCGCGGGTGTCACCGCAATTTCCCCGCGCTGCGACCGGCAGCGTGCCGATGATCTCCTCGCCGCGCACCATCACCACTTCGTCCATCATGTTGACGACGACGCAGACATGGTTCGGCACGATCCGCACGACGTCGCCGACGACAGGCCGGGTGTTGCTGCGGGCCAGATCGAGAAAGCCGTGCTCTTCCGCAAAGCGTGCGATCTTGGCTTCCGGGTGCTCCAGGATCAGCCCATAACCGTCGAGCCCGCCGCCGGGATCCGATGTCAGCGTTTTCGAGCCGGCGTCGAGGATGCCGCGATCCGGGCCGGCGCGGCTGACCACGGTGGAATAGATGTTGAGCGCGCAATCGTCCCAACTGGCGACGCCGGCGGCGACCTGCATGCGGTCGTTGTAGATATAGGTGCCCGGCCGATGCTCGGTCGCGCCCTTGAGTTTTCCGAGATTTTTCAGGTTCGGCGAGCCGCCGGTGGAAACCATCGATGCATCGAGCCCGTGCGCGCGGACGCCGGCCAGTGCTTCGTCGAAAAATTTCTGCGCGTCCGTCCAGCCGGTTTCAGTTGGGTACAGCATGAAGCCCGCAAAGGTCAGCCCTTTGGAAGCCGCGATCTCACGGGCCAGCGCGATAGCCTCAGTCGGCGTCTCGACGCCGGCGCGCTTGCGCCCGGTGTCGCACTCGACCACGACCGACAGCGGGCGACCGGAAGCGGCGGCGGCCTGCGGCAGGCCCGCGATCACGGTCGAATTGTCGGCGGCGACCGTCATGTTGGCCTTGGCCTGCAGCGCGGCGAGGCGGGCCATCTTCTCCTCGCCGATCAGATTGTAGCTGATCAGGATGTCGTCGATCCCGGCCTCCGCCATCACCTCGGCCTCCCCGAGCTTCTGGCAGGTGATGCCTTTCGCGCCGGCCGCAACCTGCATCTGCGCCAGCAAGGGGCTCTTGTGGGTCTTGATATGCGGCCGGTTGGCGACGCCGGCCGCGTCGCAGGCCACCTGGATGCGCGCAATATTGCGCTCGACGCGGTCCATGTCGATGACAGCGCAGGGCGTGCCATATTCGCGGGCGATTTTAGCGGCGAGGGGCGTTGTCATGGATTATGCCTGTTCTATCTCTTCCCGCAGAACTTCCAGCTCCAGCCATCTGTCTTCGGCCGCCGCCAGCTCTTCCTGCGCCTTTGCAATCGCTGATGAGGCCGCGTCGAACTTCTTGCGATCCTTGGTGTAGAGATCGGGATCGTCAAGCAGCTTTTGCTGCTTTGCAATTTCGGCTTGCAATTTAGCGATCGTCTTCGGCAGGGTTTCCAGCGCGTGCTTCTCGTTGAAGTTCAGCCGGCGCTTTGATGCCGCGGAAGGCGCGGCCGTCCTGGCTTCCTTCTTTTCCTCGACGACGGCCGTCGCCGCCTCACGCGTCAGGTCTTCGCCGCGCTGCGCCAGCATGTCGGTGTAGCCGCCGGCATATTCGATCCAGCGGCCATCGCCCTCGGGCACGATCACGGAAGTGACGACGCGGTCGAGGAAGTCGCGGTCGTGGCTGATCAGGATCACGGTGCCCTCGTAGTCGCCGAGCATCTCCTCGAGCACGTCGAGGGTTTCAAGGTCGAGGTCGTTGGTCGGCTCGTCCAGCACCAGCAGGTTGGAGGGCTTCGCCAGCGAGCGCGCCAGCATCAGCCGGCCGCGCTCGCCGCCGGAGAGCACTTCCAGCGGCGTGCGCATCTGTTCCTGCGCGAACAGAAAGTCCTTCATGTAGCTGACCACGTGCTTCGGCTTGCCGCCGACCATGACGTGGTCGCCGCGGCCGCCGGTCAAGGCTTCGGCGAGTGTCGATTTCGGATCGAGGCTTTCGCGATGCTGGTCGAGCGTCGCCATCTCGACATTGGCGCCGAACCGGATGGTGCCGCTGTCGGGTGGGCTGCCGCCGGTCAGCATGTCGATCAGCGTCGTCTTGCCGGCGCCGTTCGGTCCGACGATGCCGATGCGGTCGCCGCGCTGGACGCGGATCGAAAAGCCGTCGACGATCGTGCGGTCGCCATAGGCCTTGGCGATGTTCTTGGCCTCGATAACGAGCTTGCCGGATTTGTCGGCTTCCGCCGCGGCGAGGCTCGCGGTCCCCGTCGCGCCGCGGTAATCGCGCCGCTGGTCGCGCAGCGCATGCAGATTGCCGAGCCGCTTGACGTTGCGCTTGCGGCGGCCGGAGACACCGTAGCGCAGCCAGTGTTCTTCGTTGACGATCTTGCGGTCGAGCTTGTGCTGGTCGCGCTCTTCTTCCGCCAGCACCTCGTCGCGCCAGGCCTCGAATGCCGAGAAGCCGCGGTCGATCTGCCTGATCTGGCCGCGATCGAGCCAGGCGGTCGAACGCGACAGATTGGAGAGGAAGCGGCGGTCGTGGCTGATGATGACGAGCGCGCAACGGCGGCTTTCCAGTTCGCCTTCCAGCCATTCGATGGTCGGAAGGTCGAGATGGTTGGTCGGCTCGTCCAGCAGCAGAATGTCGGGCGCGGGCGCCAGCACCCGCGCCAGCGCCGCGCGGCGGGCTTCGCCGCCGGAGACGTGCGCGGGGTCTTCGTCTCCATGTAGCCCGAGTTGCTCCACCAGATAGCGCGCCTGATAATGATCGTCGCCGGGACCGAGGCCAGCCTCGACATAGGCCAGCGTCGTCTTGTGGTCGCCGAAGTCAGGCTCCTGCGGCAGATAGCGGATGGTGGCTCCGGGCTGCACGAAGCGGCTGCCGCCGTCGGGCTCGACGATGCCGGCGGCGATCTTCAGAAGCGTCGATTTGCCCGAGCCATTGCGGCCGATCAGGCAGACGCGCTCGCCCGATGAAACCGACAGCTCGACGCCTGACAACAGCGGCGTGCCGCCAAACGTCAGCCGGATATCTTTCAACTGGATCAGCGGCGGCGCCATCGTTTAATCCTGATCCGGCGCAGGCTGCTGCGCCCGTTGGCGCTGGATGCGGCGGATGGTCTGGTCGAGCGCCGACAGGAATGCCGAGCGGTCGCGCGGGGAGTAGGATTTCGGGCCGCCGGTGACTTCTCCGGATGAGCGCAGGTCGGTCATCAGATTGCGTACCGCCAGCGTCATGCCGATCGATTGTTCGGTGAACGGCTTGCCATTCGGTGCAATCACCTCGGCGCCTGATTTCACGCAGCGGCTGGCGAGCGGGATATCCGATGTGATGACGATATCGCCCTTTCCCGCGCGCTCCGCGATCCAGTCGTCGGCGGCATCCATCCCGGAACCGGCGGCGATGCGCTCGATCAGCGGATCCTGCGGCACGCGGATGAAATTCCCCGCGACTACGCTGACCGGCAGGCCGTGCCGGATCGCGACGCGATAGATCTCGTCCTTCACCGGGCAGGCGTCGGCATCGATATAGATGCGAGTCAAGTTCGCGTCGGGCAGCATAAGGTGGATCTCGTTCCGTATTCTTGCCCGCGGGTGGTACTCCATCGGGTGTCAAAATGCGAGGGAAACAGGGGTGGGAACACGCTTGCCACGGTACATTCTTTGCGTACGATAAACGGCTGAAAACAACCAAGAATAAGAGGAAACCGGCATGGCCATCGAGCCCTATCGCGTCCAGGCCTACAACACCGCCAAGCAATCCGAAAACAAGATGCATGACGACACTGTGGCAAAGCGGTTCGGATTCTCAGGCGGGCTGGTGCCGGGCGTCGACGTGATGGCCTACATGATGCACCTACCGGTCGCAAAATGGGGCCGCGCCTTCCTCGAACGCGGCCTGATCGACGCCCGTTTCGCCAAGCCGGTCTATGACGGCGAGATGGCCGAACTCACGGCGGAGGAAAGCGATGGCGTGCTTTCGATTGAGGTGCAGAGCCGCGGCGAGCTTTGCGCCACCGGCACCGCGTCATTGCCGACGTCCGCGCCGGCGTTCTCGCTCGGCGACTACAAGGAAGTCGCGGCCGTAGCGGAGCGCAAGCCGGTCAACGCCGCTTCCTACGAAGTCGGCAAATGGCTAGGCACCACGCCGCGCGACTGGCCGGGCGATGCGGCGAGCGAATATCTTGCCGATATCAGGGAAGCCGATCCGATCTACGCCAAGCAGGGCCTGGGTCATCCCGGCCTGCTGCAGCGGGTGATGAACCGGGCGCTGGTCGACAACGCCATTCTGGGGCCTTGGATTCACGTCGGCAGTCGCATGCAGCTTTTGTCGGCTGCGAAGGCCGGAGACGTGATTACGGCCCGCGCAAAAGTGATCGGCAACTACGACAAGAAGGGCCACCGCTTCGTCGAGCTCGATGCACTGGTTGTCGCCAACGGCAACACGGCGCTGGCGCATTGCCACCACATCGCGATCTACCAGCCGCGCGAGCAGGCGGCGGCGTAGCACGCGTCATTGCCGGGCTTGACTCGGCAATCCATCCGCTGCGAGAGGCTGTTCCTCCCGGGCTTGCCGCCATGTCGCGGGCGGCGAGCCGACTACTCGCCGGAACGCGCGGTTGAACGCCGCGTCGGAGTCATATCCGACGCGTCCGGCGATCTCGGCGACGCCAAGCGTGCTGTCCTGCAACAGATGCTGCGCCAAATGCATCCGCCAACCCGCGAGATACTGGATCGGTGACTCGCCGACCAGTTCGACGAAGCGTTTGGCGAGCGCCGCCCGCGAGACACCGACTTCTTTTGCGAGCGCTTCGACGGTCCACGACCGGCCCGGCTGCGCATGAAGCAGGGTGAGCGCGGGACCCACCTGGGGATCGTACAGGCCCGCCAGCCAACCGCCGCCGTGGCCCTGCGTCGCAAACTGCAATTGCCACCGCAGCAGTTCGAGGAAAAGCGATTCGGCCAATCGTGCCAGCACGGCGCGATTGCCGGGACCCGGCGCTGCGGTTTCGCTCATGAGGTAGCGCACCGATGCCCGCCACCACTCCTTCTCCTGCGGATGCGTGATCGTCTGCACACGCCTTCCGGCGCCGTCCAGCGTCTCAAGCGTAAGGATGTCTTCGCGCGAGCGGACGCAAAGAATCGCCGGCAGCGATTTCAGCAGCGGATCGAAGCGCTGATCGGCGTGCAGAAAGCCGCAGATGAAGCGTGCCGGTGGCCCGCCGCCCCCGTGATTCACGACCGTGATCTGCTCCGCGGACGGTTGCGAATAGATGTCCTGTATTGGGACAGGCGCGAGCTCGGGGTCGCTGGCCATCACATGCTGATCGCCGCGCGGAAACACGATCACGTCGCCGCTTTCGATGTGGATTGGCGGCAATGCCCCTGATGTCACCAGGCAATCGCCCTCTGTGACCACATGAAACGGCGTCACCGACCCTTCGGTGGATTGCAGGCGCGCCGCAAGCAGCGCTGGTGGGGATGAAAGAATGGCCCACGGATGCGTGAATTCCGCGCGAAAATGAATAGCTCCGGACAAACGCACGACGCGCAGGACCTCCGACAATACGTCCACAATCTGATCCCAAATTCCTGCTGTCGGCACGCCTGCGGGCTGGGCGAAAGCTTTTCAGAATGCACGCTCCAGTCAAGCGCTATAGCGTCGCGGCAAAGCTTCTTGGAGCCATGGTCATTGCGCTATTGACCAAGCTTCGCCACATACTGCGCCATTATATCTGTACCTAACGATAAAACTGCATACAGGAGAATACGATGCCGAGTTCAGTGAAGGATTTACTTGCAGCGGCTAACAGCTCCGTTCCAGCCATCAGCCCGCAGGACGCCAAAGCCCTGATCGAGCGCGGCGAGGTCCTGGTGGTCGATGTGCGCGACGGGCTTGAGTTGCAAAGCACCGGCAAGGTCCAGGGCGCGAAGCACGTCGCGCGCGGCATGCTCGAATTCAAGGCCGATCCCGACAGCCCCTATTATGACAATGCATTCGATCGGGAAAAACCGTAATCGTCTACTGCGCCTCCGGCGGCCGGTCCGCGCTTGCGGGCAAGACGCTGCAGGACATGGGCTACAAGGACGTGCGCAACCTCGGCGGCTTCAAGGGCTGGGCCGAAAGCGGCGGCGCGGTCGAGAAGGTCTAACGCGCAGAACGTAACAGCAGCTTTTCCCGTCATGCCCGGGCATAGCCGTCCGAAGGACGGCGTCGCTTCCGCTCGCCTATGTCCCGGGCATCCACGTCCTTGTTGATGTGACGGAAGACGTAGATGGCCGGGACAAGCCCGGCCATGACGCGGACAGATTGAGCCCTTGGTCGAAGTCAGTTACCGCGCGGCGACTTGCCAGCCTCACGCCGCTTTCGCCTTCGCATCCTGGATCGCGCGCCACACCCGTTCCGGCGTCAGCGGCATGTCGATATGGCTGATGCCATATTCCGACAGTGCGTCGACCACCGCGTTGACGATGCAGACCAGGCTGCCGGCGCAGCCGGCTTCGCCGCAGCCTTTGTGCCCAGCGGATTGGATTTTGCGGGCGAGGGATGGTCGCCGACTTCCATCGGCGGGATGTCTTCTGCCCGCGGCAGCGCGTAGTCCATGAACGAGCCGGTGATCGGCTGGCCGCTGGAATCGTAGCTGACCTGCTCCATCAGCGCCTGGCCGATGCCTTGCGCCACGCCGCCATGCAACTGGCCGGCGACGATCATCGGATTGACCACGGTGCCGAAATCATTGACGGCGAAATAGCGCACGATTTGCACGACGCCGGTCTCGGGATCGATTTCCACTTCCGCGACATGGCAGCCATTGGGGAAGGTCGACGGCGTGTCCTTGGTGGCATGGTCGACGTCGAGCGATAGCGGCACGCCCTCGGGCATCCTGCCTTCGCGCACGCGCTGCGCCAGCTCCATGATGCCGATCGAGCGGTCGGTGCCGGCGATGGTGAAACGGCCGCCGGCGAACTCGATATCGCCTTCGGACGCCTCCATCAGATGTGCGGCGGCCTGCTTGCCTTTGCGATCACGAGTGCGGAGGCCTCCACGATCGCCTGACCGGTCGCGGTGATCGAACGCGAGCCGCCGGTGCCGTTGCCGAAGCGGACGAGATCGCTGTCGTTCTGCTCGATGGTGATCTTCTCGAAGGGAACGCCGAGCTGCGCCGACAGCACCTGCGCGAACGGCGTGGCGTGGCCCTGGCCGTAATCGAGCGTGCCGGTCGTCAGCTTCACCGAACCGTCAGGCTCGAAGGTGATCTTGCCGAGCTCGCCGCTCGGCGGCGCGGTCACTTCCAGATAGGAGCCGACCGCGATCCCGCGCAGCTTGCCGCTCTTTTGCTTTCTTTCTTGCGTTTGGCAAAATTGGCGTGATCGGAAATCTCCAGCGCCTTGTTGAAGACCCCTGCGAAATCGCCGCTGTCATAGGTGACGCCGGAGGCCGCCGCGAACGGCAGTTGCGACGGCTTGATGAAATTGCGCTTGCGCAAGGTGAGGCGGTTGATACCCATCTCGTCGGCGGCGCGGTCGATCAGCCGCTCCATGTAATAATTGGCCTCGGGCCGGCCGGCGCCGCGATAGGCGCCCATCAGCGTGGTGTTGGTCAAAACCGTCTTGATGTCGACGCCGAGCAGCGGCGTGCGGTAGACGCTCGCAAGGTTCTTGCCGGTATTGAGCGACAACGGGCCGGGCGCGACGCCGGTGATGTAGGCGCCGAGATTGCCGTAACCCTGCAGGCGCACCGCCAAAAACTTGCCTTCGGCATCGAGCGCCAGTTCGGCGTGAATGAGCTGCGCGCGGCCATGGCTGTCGGACAGGAAGCTGGTCGAGCGTTCATCGGTCCATTTCACCGGGCGGCCCAGCGCCTTCGCCGCGTGCAGGATGCAGGTGTATTCGGGATAGCTGACGTTCTTCATGCCGAAAGAGCCGCCGACATTGGCGGTCAGGATACGAACCTTGTCGTTCGGCACGTTGAGGATTTTCGCCAGCGTCACCTTGTTGCCGGAGACGCCCTGCGTCGGCACCTGCAGCGTGAAGCGTTCGGCCGCCTTGTCAAAGGCCGCCAGCGCCACGCGCGGCTCCATCGACACCACGGCAACGCGGGTGTTGACGATGTCGAGCTTTGTCACATGGGCAGCCGTGGCAAACGCCGCGTCGATCCTGGCCGTATCGCCATAGTGATAATCGAGCGCGACGTTGTTCGGGATGTGATCGTAGAGCAGCGGCGCGCCGGGCTTGGCGGCCTCCGCGGCATCGGTCACGGCCGGCAGCGGCTCGATGTCGAGTTCGACGGCCTCCGCCGCATCGCGCGCCTGCGCCGGCGTTTCGGCAACCACAAAGGCCACGGGATCGCCGACAAAGCGGACCTTGTCGGTCGCCAGCGCCGGACGGTTCGTCTGCAAAAGCGGCGAGCCGTCCCGGCTCTTCAAGGGCAGGCCGCAGGTGAAGGGATTGTAACCGGCCGCTTCGAGGTCCTTGCCGGTCCAGACGCCGAGCACGCCCGGCATCGCCTTGGCGGCAGCGGTGTCGATCCCCTTGATGATTCCGTGGGCATGGCTGGAGCGCACCATCCAGCAATAGGCCTGGCCAGGCAGGGTGAAATCGTCGGTGTATTTGCCCTTGCCGCGCACCAGCGTGTCGTCTTCCTTGCGGCGTACCGGCTGCCCCACACCGTATTTTTGCAGTGCGATAGCGTTGTCCAGGGAGGAGGCCGGCGTGTGATCTTGCATCGAAAAACACCTGAAATGCTTGGGATTCTCTCGGATTTCTTGGGTTCCGCGAGTTCCCGCTGAGATAACGCACCGCGTCATGCCCGACAACGCCTGATTGGGCATAGTTCTATGTGATGGGTTGTTGCGTAGCCCATTGGCGCTGTTAAAGTTTCCGTGAACGGTAATTTTCTTCGGCGGCCCGGAAGCGGCCGCGCGGAAAGACAGTTTTGATGAATGAGGATACGCGGCTGCGCGAAGGCCCTGAGGCCCGCGCAGGCCCGTCAGGGTCGGTTGCGGCGGCCACGGTAAACGGTGTCTATGCCGCGCTCGACCTTGGCACCAACAATTGCAGGCTTCTGATCGCCAGTCCGGCTGGCGACAGTTTTCGCGTGATGGATTCTGTTTTCGCGGATCATCCGGCTGGGTGAAGGTATTTCCGCAACCGGTTCCATCAGTGAGGCGGCGATCGACCGCGCCATCGCAGCGCTCAGCATCTGCAGCGACAAGATCCGCTACCGCAAGGCCCGCCGCCTGCGGCTGATCGCAACCGAAGCCTGCCGCGCCGCGGCCAATGCCGACAGCTTTCGCGCCCGGGTAGCGAGCGAGACCGGCATCCGGCTCGAGGTGATCGATCGCGAGACCGAAGCGGCGCTTGCCGTGATCGGCTGCTCGCCGCTGCTCGACGTAAGGGGCGGGGCGCGATCCTGTTCGATATCGGCGGCGGCTCGACCGAACTGGTCCGGATCGCGCGCGATCCCGCCGAGCAGAATGCGACGCCGCGGATCCAGGCGTGGATGTCGATCCCGCTCGGCGTCGTCACGTTGGCCGAGCATTTCGGCGGACGCGACGTCACGGACGAATCCTATGCGCGGATGGTGCGCGAAGTCGCGCAGTATGTGGCGCCGTTTGCCGCCGAGCACGGCTCGGATTTGCGCGACATGCACATGCTGGGCACCTCCGGCACCGTGACGACGCTCGCCGGCGTCCATCTCAATCTGGCGCGCTACGACCGCCGCCGCATCGACGGCGTCTGGATGAACGGTTCCGACGTCACCACGGTGATCCAGCGGCTGCGCGGCATGAGCTATCAGGAGCGCGCCAGCAATAATTGCATCAGTGTCGAGCGCGCCGATCTGGTGCTGGCCGGCTGCGCCATTCTGGACGCGATCCGCGATGCCTTCCCGCTGCCGCGGCTGCGCGTCGCCGACCGGGGCCTGCGCGAGGGCATGCTGGTCGAGATGATGCGCGAGGACGGCGCGCTCCGGCCGTGCTAGGGCGCGGGCGCTCTCATCTGTCAGATTGCGTATCTATCTATGGACTGGCTTCAGTCGAAAAACGTTGCGCTATGCTCAAAAGCGGGAAAAGCGGCTGACGGTCAGCCGCTCTTCCAGCAACGCTAGGCGGCGCGCCGGATCTCTTCCATATTTTTATTGATCTGCTTTCCGGCGTCGTCGGCCATTTTGAGCGACATGTCGGCTATCCGACGGCTGCTCTCCAAAGCAGTTTCCACGGTCTCACGCAGCATATCGCTTTGTACGGCTGCAAAGTCCTGAGGCGTTCGGCAGGTCCACAATTCATTCATGTGGTCGATGTTCTTCTCGACCTGATTCCGAACCAACTGCAAATATTCTCGAGACATTCCGCCCATTACTTTGGCAGCAGCGGTGCTGGTGTAAAGTATGGTTTGGGCGCTGCGGGCCGACCGTTCGGTTGCCTGTTGCACCCCGTCTCCCGACAAGCCGAGCGTGCGACCAAATTGCTCGGTAGACCGGCCCATGACCGTGGTCGCCATATCCAGACCGAAGCGCCAGGCGTTCTGTAACGTCTCGGCGTTTTGCTTGAGCAGGTTGGCACTTGCCCGAGCCACTTCCTCGCCGGCCTCAGCCGCAACCTGTCCGATACGGCCGGCCTGTTCAGCAGTCCTCTCGCTGGCGCGGCGGGCTGCGTCTTCCATGCCTTGCGTAGACTTCTCCTCCTGGCGTGGGTTTGCCATCGCTGTTCTCCCATTGATGCTTTTTGATGACTGGCCCCAGCCCATCCCGAGCAACGCAATCACTGCGGGACCGTTCCAGGCCTGTCTATCTTTTCCTCGTCTTGGACGTTGCTCTGGGAACGACGGCTACATGTGCCGGTTGTGCCGTAGACTGGCTGGCACGGCAGATGGGCTGTTTCGTCGACCTTGTTATATTTCCGTGTGCCCGCTATGGGGCTGATGGCGACTAGAACCGAATGGGCGTGGCACCTCATACTCGCGTCAGTGCGCGTCCGGTTGCATGCTATCAATTCCGAGCTCTGGGCCTGGCTGACTGAAGAAAAGTACCGATATGGCAAAAGACACCACCGGACGGCTGCATGTCACGGTCAAGAGCGGTGGCAAGCGCAAGCTGTCATCAAAGCTCTGGCTGGAGCGGCAGCTCAACGATCCCTATGTGGCGCAGGCCAAGCGGGACGGCTATCGCTCGCGCGCGGCCTACAAGCTGATCGAGATCGACGACAAGTATCATTTCCTCAAGCATGGCATCGCAGTGGTCGATCTCGGCGCCGCCCCCGGCGGCTGGAGCCAGATCGCAGCCAAGCGCGTCGGCGCGGTCAACGGCAAGGGCAAGGTGGTGGCGATCGATCTCTTGGAGATGCCTGAAGTCCCCGGCGTCAACTTCGCGCAGCTCGACTTTCTTAGCGAGGACGCGCCCGAGAAACTGATCGCCATGATGGGCGGTCGCGCCGACGTCGTGATGTCCGACATGGCGCCCAACACCACCGGCCACCGCAAGACCGATCAGTTGCGCATCGTCGGCCTGATCGAAACTGCGGCAGCGTTTGCCACCGACGTGCTCAATCCCGGCGGCACGTTTCTGGCCAAAGCCTTTCAGAGCGGCGCCGATGCCGAACTGGTCGCGCAACTGAAGCGCGATTTCGCCAGCGTCCGTCACGTCAAGCCGGCCTCCAGCCGGCAGGATTCCTCGGAGCGCTATGTGCTGGCGATGGGATTTCGCGGGGCCCGCCATCAGCTGTGAAGCGCAACCTTTACGGCGCGATGACTGGACAGCGTCTGCAGCGGTTGCGGTACGAGGCGGAAGCGGGCGCTAGGTCTTGTGCGAATCCTGGAACTTTCCCGCCACACGGCGTATTGCATTAGTCAGGCGCGGTCTGTTTATCCGCATGCAGTCCTCACGCCACCGGGAATTCTGCAGCGAGCCGCGCCTCCGTCTGGGAAGGAGTATTCCCGTGATGGAGCAGAGGTCCAGGGTTGGTAATCGACTGTTAGCTGCGTTGCCGACAGCAGACCTCGATTTGCTTGTGCGTCATTTCCGATTGGTTGAGCTTGAACGGGACGCCGTGCTGGTGCGGTCGGGCGATCCAATAGAACGGATTTATTTCCTCCTTAGCGGCTTGATCGCCTTCATCATGGAAATGCCGAGCGGACAAACGGTTGCGACCGCCGTCGTCGGCAATGAGGCGGCCGTAGGCCTCCTGACGACTCTGGCGTCTTCCCGCTCTCCGATGACAGCGGTGGTCCGGGTGGCGGGGCTCGCGCTGCAAATTTCGCCCACACGATTTCATGCGGCGCTCGGCCGCAGCATAGCCCTGAACGGCGCGGTTCAAACGCACAACAGGGCACTGATGGCGCAATTCCAGCACGTCGCGGCCTGCAATGCGCTGCACTCGGTCGAGGCGCGTCTGGCGAGGTGGTTGCTGCAGGTGCGCGATCGGGCTGGCGGGGACGTGCTGCCGCTGACCCAGGAGACGCTCGCGGAATTTCTCGGCGTGCGGCGGACGACGGTGACGCACGTCATTTCCAAGCTTCGCGATTCGGGCGCAATCCGATCCAATGCCCGCAGCTCGATCGAGATTGACAGGCCGCGGCTCGAAGCGGCGGCATGCGAATGCTACCAGCTCATGCGCCGTAGAATCGATCGTATCATCCTGATGGAGGAGACGGAGCCGCCACCGCCTGCGGCTGAAGTCCCCCTGTTTGCGAGCGCTGACGAAGTGCGGCGCACACCGACGCGGGAGCGACCGGCCAACGCCCACGGGGCCATTGACCGGATTGCAACGCCTCGACGGCTCTGCGCCGATTGCAGGGCGAATGCGGGCTCGAGCATGCGCCATTTCTCTTACGGTTCGTGAACCCAGGCCTCCCGGGCAAACCATTCGTGATTGGCCTGGCAGATCGAACAAAACGTGCGCGCGAAAAACACCGGGCTGCATCGAAACCTCTCCCGGTCCGCTTTCATGCCTGTCGGGATAGCTTGCCCGGTCCCGGGGCATTTGATCATGACCACGCCCATATTGTTCCTCCTTGGATTTTTTGTGCCGACAGCAAGTTGCTTCGCCACCGGCTGGAATGCGCCCTTCTCACGGGGAGCGCTTGTTCCAGCCGATCCCGGCGGGCTGCAAAGGTTCGACTAAGAACTAGGCCGCCTTCTGCAGCACGCTGGCAAAGCTTTTCTTGATCGGATCGGCGGTCTCGCTCGCGACCTTGCGCGTGAGCTCCCAAAGCTCCCGGCTCTGCGCGGCCGTGGCTTGGAAGTTCTGGCAGCCTTGCGCGGCGGAGAGCTGCAGGATTTCCGAGGGCAACTTCATCCCCAGCAGATGGGTGAAAAAATCAAAGGCGGAGCTGGTATTGGCGCCGGAGAACTCGATGACTTTGGCGGCGTAGTCCGCAGCGCCCTTGCGTTGGCCGAATAGGCTTGCAGGAGGGCATCGTTGATCGCTCCCGAGGCCATCTTCATCTTCTCGATGTTTTCCTTTGCCCGGATCATGTTCTGCTCGGCGAGCCCATTAAAAATTCCGGGCACCGCAAGGAACGGCACGCCTGAGTGCTTCTCGTCGGCGCCGGCTTTCGGATCGGAATTCGTTTCCATCGTATTGGCTTGATTCACGCGTCCTCGTCCTTTCAATCGAAACTGGATTCAACGGAAGAAATTCCCCCGCCATGGTGGGGCCCGGCACGGAACGGGTCCGCGCCGGGTCTGACCAGATATGACTGACAGTTGCGGAGGCTTCCGTTCGCTTTCTGACTCTCACGCCAGATTTTTTGGCCGTCGTTCGGCCGGGAATTTCTGACCGTTGCAGGCCTGTCTTACGCCGGCGCCGTCAACCCAGCCGCTGATCGCGCGCGTCGTCGGTGCCTTCGCTGGCGGCCTTGGTCGCCGCCTTGGCCACGCCCTTGCGGCTGGAAATCTCGACCGCCTTGCGGCCGGAGATTTCGTGGCCGGCATCATCGGGCATCTGCCAGAAGAAATAAGCCGAGGCCGCCGAGATCACCGCGACCACAAGGAACGCCGGCGGGAATACGCCGGCGCTCAGTTCGGTGACGTGCTGATACAGCATGGTCGATTCCACGGAGAACGCGCCGACCGCGACGCCCGCGGAAATCGCCAGTTGCTGGTTGACGCTGACCAGCGTGGTGGCGCGGCTCATCTGTGCCGGCTCGACCTCGGCATAGGCAACGGTGTTGATCGCGGTGAATTGCAGCGAACGGAAGAAGCCGCCGACGACAAGGATGATGAAGATCAGCATCAACGGCGTCGTCACGGTGAACAGGGCGCAGGCAGCGAGGAAGACCGCGCTAACGACGGCATTGACCGTCATCATGTAGCGGAAGCCGAAGGCGCGGATGATGCGCGCGGCCAGCGTCTTCATCCCCATGGCACCGACGGCAGAGGCAAACGTCACGACGCCGGACTGGAACGGCGTCAGCCCAAAACCTTCCTGCATCAATAGCGGAAGCAGGAACGGCAGCGCGCCGATGCCGAGCCGGAACAGGAATCCGCCGATGATGCTGGCGCGCATCGTCGACAGCCGCAGCAGCGAGAAATCCAGCACCGGCGATCCGGTCCGCCTCGCGTGCATCACATAGAGTGTCATCGAGATCGAGCCGACCGCGACGAGGCCGGCGACAACAGGCCAGGGCAACAGGCCGAGGCCGGCGACCGAGAGGCCGAAGGCGATGCCGGCAAGGCCGATGCCGGCTAGCACCAGCCCGTAGAGATCGAAGCGCTCGGGATCCTCGCTCTTGATCGGGTCGATGTACTTCATCGCCATGAAGATGCCGAGCAGCCCGATCGGGATGTTGATCAGAAAAATCCAGTGCCAGGAGAAATAGGTGGTGATGAAGCCGCCGAGCGGCGGCCCGATCACCGGCCCGATCAGCGCCGGCACCGTCACCCATGTCATCGCATTGACCAGCGCGCTCTTGTCGATCGAGCGCAACAGCACCAGCCGCCCGACCGGCGTCATCATCGCCCCGCCCATGCCCTGCAGGATGCGGGCGATGACAAAATGGGTCACGTTCTGCGACAGCGCACACCCGATCGACCCGATCATGAACACGCCGATGGCGATCGAGAACACCATGCGCGCGCCGAACCGATCGGCGGTCCAGCCGCTGGCCGGAATGAACACCGCGAGCGAGAGCAGGTAAGACGTGATGGCCAGCTTCAGCGTCAGCGGGCTGGTGCCAATATCCGCCGCGATCGCCGGCAGCGAGGTCGCAATCACCGTCGAGTCCATGTTCTCCATGAACAGGGCGGTGGCGACGATCAGCGGGATCAGGCGTTCTTTGGTCATCGGAAAATCGGCGGACCGGAAAACGAGGCGGGCGAGGGGGCCTGTATCATCCCGTCGTCACACAAGCCATTGCGGAACCGCGCATACCACCTAAATCCTGCGTGACGTCCTCCTCCGGTCAGCGTGCGCCATGCTGGATTGAACCCATGGGGACGCGAATTCGATATCGCACTATGCGAAACTCTCTTGATCGCGGCATCGCGTTATGCGATACATGAGATGTGAAGGAGATTGAGTTCACCTCTGCCGCAGTCGCCAATGGCGCAAACTCACCGCCGCCACGCGTGCGCAGATTGATCTCAAATTAAAAACATTTGCGGAAACCGGGACCGGCGACGTGAAGGCGCTCAAGGGGTGTCGGGCATGCGGTTGCGGTCGGGTGACTGGCGCGTCTTGTTCACGATCAAGGGCAACACGATCACGATTCACGCAGTCGGACACCGCCGCGATATTTATGAGTGAGAGGGCACCATGGCGAAAGCTGGTACTTTAAAAAGCAACGTCCAGTTCATTCATACGTCGGGTGGCGACGATCTCGCCGTACTGCCGCGTAGCGAGTATGATCGGCTGGTCACTCTAGCTGCTGAGGCTCAGGAGGATGCCGCTGCAAGCCGGATCGTCCGCAATTCCACGCGCGCGCTCCGGGAAGGGCGGGAGGTTGCATTGCCCAAAGCCGTCGCCGATCGGCTCGCAAATGGCGAAAACGTGGTACGCGTCCTCCGCGAGTGGCGCGATATGATTCAAGGTGAGTTGGCGGTCGCAGTCGGGATCAGTCAGAACTACCTGTCGGAAATCGAAACCGGTCGGCGCAAAGGACCCGCTGAATTGCAGAAGAAGTTCGCTCGCGCGCTTGGCGTGCCGATAGACCTTCTGATTGACTAGATTGGTGCTGGAGCAGGTCGTCGGTTCTCTGGCGCGTCGACCGTATCCGCTATTGTCCATGGCGGATTACCACCTAAATCCTGCGTGACGCTGGTATGCACCGCGCCAGCCGCTGGAGGTCCGCATGATCTATGTGCTTGCTGCCTTGTTGCCGCCGCTCGGGTTGCTGCTGAACGGGCAGCCGTTTTCGGCGATCTTCAACCTGGTCCTGATCGTGTTCTGCCTGGTTTTCGGGCTGATTTTCCACGTCCTGCTGCTGGTGCCCTCGGCGCATGCGCTGATCGCGGTCCACATGAAGCGGGAGGACCGCCGCCACCGCGAGGTGGTGGAGGCGATCCGCCAGCACGGCCCGCCGCCGGGATATCGGTCCTAAAGCCGTCGCTAACCCCTTGGGATTGCGGCTTTTCCCGAAAAACCTGTGCATGGCAGTCAAACGCTTTGATTCGGCGTGCCGCCATGCTATCGACCACCGTCAACCCCACCGATGGGCTTCGATCTCGACGGCGATGCCGATAGCATCGCCGAAGGCGGCGTTCATCCATAAGACTGATCGCGGCGGTGAGCCGCCGAAAGGAGTTGGCAATGGCGCAGGGACTTCAGGGTATCCGTGAAGCCTTCACGTTCGACGATGTGCTTCTGAAACCCGGTCTCTCGGATATCCTGCCTTCTGAGGCCGATATCCGCTCGCATGTGACCCGCGCGATCCCGCTCAACATCCCGATTATCGCGTCCGCAATGGACACCGTCACCGAAGCGCGCATGGCGATCGCGATGGCGCAGGCGGGCGGCGTCGGCGTCATCCACCGTAATTTCGATCCGGAGGGGCAGGCCGCCCAGGTGCGGCAGGTCAAGAAGTACGAGATCCGGAATGGTGGTCAATCCGCTGACCATCGGCCCGGACGCGATGCTGTCGGACGCGCTGGCGCTGATGAAGGATCACGGCTTTTCCGGCATTCCCGTCGTCACCGGCGCCAGCAAGAATGTGCCCGGCAAACTGATCGGCATTCTCACCAACCGCGATGTGCGCTTTGCCACCGATCCGAAACAAAAAGTCTCGGAATTGATGACGCACGAAAACCTCGTCACGGTGCGCGAAGACGTCAGCCAGGACGAGGCGAAGCGGATGCTGCACAAGCACCGCATCGAAAAGCTGCTGGTTGTCGACGAGCAGTTTCGCTGCGTCGGCCTGATCACCGTGAAAGACATGGAAAAGGCGGTCGCGCATCCGCTCGCCTGCAAGGATGCGCATGGCCGCTTGCGGGTCGCAGCCGCAACCACCGTCGGCGAGGGCGGCTATGAGCGCACCGAGCGGCTGATCGATGCCGGCGTGGATCTGATCGTGGTCGACACCGCGCACGGCCATTCCTCCCGCGTGCTGGAGGCGGTCAACCGCATCAAGCGGCTTTCGAATGCCGTGCAGGTGATTGCCGGCAACATCGCGACGAAAGAGGGCGCGCAGGCGCTGATCGATGCGGGCGCGGACGCGATCAAGGTCGGCATCGGCCCGGGCTCGATCTGCACCACGCGCATCGTCGCCGGTGTCGGCGTGCCGCAGCTTACCGCGATCATGGACGCGGTGGAAGCCGCGAAGAAGGCCGATGTGCCTGTGATCGCGGACGGCGGCATCAAATATTCCGGCGATCTGGCCAAGGCGCTCGCTGCCGGCGCCGACATCGCCATGGTCGGTTCGCTGCTCGCCGGCACCGACGAGACGCCGGGCGAAGTGTTTCTGTGGCAGGGCCGTTCCTACAAGGCCTATCGCGGCATGGGCTCGGTCGGCGCGATGGCGCGCGGCTCGGCCGACCGCTACTTCCAGCAGGACATCAAGGACACGCTCAAGCTGGTGCCTGAAGGCATCGAGGGGCAGGTGCCGTACAAGGGCCCGGTCGCCAATGTCATGCACCAGCTCGCCGGCGGCCTGCGCGCCGCGATGGGCTATGTCGGCGCGCGCAACCTCGCCGAATTCCACGAGAAGGCGCAGTTCGTCCGCATCACCGGCGCCGGCCTGCGCGAAAGCCATGTCCACGACGTCACCATCACCCGCGAAAGCCCGAATTATCCGGGCGGAGCTTAGTTGACTATGATCGATTGGTCGGACGACAGGATTGCCGCGCTTTCAAAGCAGGATTTGAAGAATCTGCTCGCCAATGCCGAGCGGAAATCCGCCGCAGAAATCATCGCGCGATGCAAAGCCGAAATGGATAAGCGGGATACGTCAAAGCCGCGCAAGGCATCGAAGCCGCGTACCGAGCTGAAAGAGTTCGAGCACGGCATGTCGGAGCAACTCGCTGAAATCGGCAAGGCGATGGCTGCGAAATACGACCTGTCGGAGGAGACCGCGAAAGCAAGATCGGCGGGCGTGAAGGGCTTCAAGGCGCACAAACTGCTGGACTCAAATGGCTATGCAAAACTAGGCGGGATGCAACGCGACGGCTCGGTTGCGGTCGACCGCTATATTTCATATCGGCGTGGCAAGGATATCGTCTCGATCGGGGTCTTTCTGCTGAAAGACCAGCCCGTCGAAGCCCATGAGTTTCATGTGATCGCGCCGTCGGCTTTGCTTGATGGAGGAAAACCGATCGCGGAGATCTCGCCCGACGGCAACGGAAGCGCAGAAGCAGACCGCGGATAGCGGCCTGGCCTTCACGGATTTAGCGAGCGCGGCAGCCGCGTTCGAGGCGGCGCTTTTCAAAAATCGCGGCCTGACCTCGGCTTGGGCGTTGACGCGATGCGGGCCCACGCGATCAAATGATCTCATAAACCGGAGGAAGCCCCCATGTCCCAAGGCAAGCGCATCGTTCTGGCCTCCCGTCCCGTCGGCGAACCCAAGCCATCTGATTTCCGCCTCGAGGATTGCCCGATCCCGACGCCGGGTGCCGGCGAAGTCCTCCTGCGCACCATCTGGCTGTCGCTCGATCCCTATATGCGCGGGCGGATGAGCGACGGTCCGTCTTACGCGCAGCCGGTGCCGATCGACGGCGTGATGGAGGGCGGCACCGTCAGCGAAGTAATCGCGTCCAACAATCCAGCCTTTGCCAAGGGCGACATCGTGCTGTCGCGCGCCGGCTGGCAGACGCATGCGATCTCCGACGGCAAGGGCCTTGCGAAGATCGATCCCAGGATTGCGCCGATCTCGACCGCGGTCGGCGTGCTCGGCATGCCCGGCATGACCGCCTACACGGGCCTGCTCGATATCGGCAAGCCGCAGGCGGGTGATACCGTCGTCGTCGCCGCCGCTTCGGGCGCCGTCGGCTCGGCCGTGGGCCAGATCGCAAAAATCAAGGGCGCACGCGCGGTCGGCATCGCCGGCGGCAAGGACAAGTGCGCCTATGTCAAGAATGAGCTCGGCTTCGACGATTGCCTCGATCACCGCGATCCCGATCTTGCGGCGAAGCTGAAGGACGCTTGCCCGAAGGGCATCGACGTTTATTTCGAGAATGTCGGCGGCGCGGTGTTCGAAGCAGTGTTTCCGCTGCTCAACGCGTTCGCGCGGATTCCCGTGTGCGGGTTGATCGCGCATTACAACGATACGCAGGCGGTGGCGCCGAAATGGGCGCCGGCGATGATGCGCAATGTGCTGACCAAGCGCCTGACCATCCGCGGCTTCATCGTCAGCGACTTTGCCGCGCGTCACGCCGACTTCCTGCGCGACATGTCGGGTTGGGTGCGCGAAGGCAAGGTCAAGCACAAGGAGTTCGTCACCGAAGGCCTCGACAGCGCGCCGGCCGCGTTCATGGGGCTTCTGAAGGGCGCGAATTTCGGCAAGCAACTCGTGCGGGTCGGGCCGGACAAGGTTTGAGACTGGCCGCCAAGCCGTGGGGAACCTGCAAGGCGAAACCTCACGGCCACTTGAGGCTGATGGCGGAACGTCCTTTCGAAAGCATCGTTTGGCTTTGACATGCAATGGAGAAGCCAAATGACGAACTTCAAGAAACTATCGCTCGGCCTGGTTGCCGCCACGATGCTGGCCACTCCTGCAATGGCTCAAGTGGTATATCAGGAACCCGGCGTGATGGGCTACTATCCGAACTCCGCTTACGTCACAGGAGGCTACGGCGTCAGGGCCACGCCGCCGGGCTACTATTACGGTAACCGGTTTCACCCGGCCCCACGCGTGGGCGCATTTGCCAGCGAGCCTTGGACCGACGGTTCCTACTATGGCTACGTTGAGCGGCAGTACTGATCCGGAAGGTAAGGATTTCGAGGCGCTCTGAAGAAGTCTAGGAACCCTTGCCAATCAGCCAATCCAGATCAACATCGGTTTGTCCCGGCGCCCTGACGTGCCGGACCTCAAAACTGTCGGGCTGGAAGCGATACTCCACCAGCCCGACTTCCTTTGTGCCAATCACTTCTTGCATCCGGTCGGGAATGATGAAGCCCGCAGACGGCGCCCAGACATGGCGGGTATGACCAAAGGTAAAGTCGCGCCGCTGATGAACGTGGCCGGAGGCGACCAGCCGCAGATCGACCGCCACAAACATCTCGATCAAACTCCTGCGCCGGGGCTGCGGCACATAGCGGATTGCCGTTCCCTCCGTCTCGGGATCATCAGGCGTGTTCAGATAAAGCGGCTTGTGCAGGAATAGCGCGACGGGCCGACCGTTGATGCGTCCGAGTTCTGACGCCAGCCAGCCGAACTGCTCGGCCTCGCTCTCGATCCCGGTGTTCATGATCAGCGAGTTCAGCCCGATAAAGCTCCAGCCGGCCGCATCGAAGCGCCAGCGGTCTTCGCCGATCACGGACAGATAGTTCTGCCGCTCTTTCTCGGTCGCCGGTTGCTTCGGCGCGGGACCGACCGCGGTCGGGTTGTCGCCGATGTCGTGATTGCCGGGCAAATGGCGACACGGCACCGGCAGCGCGTCATGCAGTTCCTTGGCAAATTCGAGATCGCCGCGGCTGGTCGGCCCGTCGAAGGAGATATCGCCGCTGTTGATCACAAGATCCGGGCGCGTCGCGTCGATGTGTTCGCTGACACGGTGAAAATTGTCGGTCAGTGACTGCAGGCGGCGCGCGAGGTGGGTATCGGAAATTTGTGTCAGGCGAAATTCGGTCATGCAGCCTTCCTTTCAGATCCGATCATAGCCGGACCTGAAGTCGGTACGATGACGGGAAACACATGGGCGTGTCACCCCAGCGTCCTTCGCCAGAACGCGAGCATGTCCGTCTTGAACAATTCAGCGTCGCCGTCGCGGCTTCCGATCCGGGCGCCCTTGCGGCCGTAACCGGCCTTCAGCGCATAGATCATCAGGTCGCGGTCGGTCAGCTTGCTGTCCGCGACACCCGTGAGCGGATGGATGAAGGCGCCGTCATTGGCGACATAGGCCGTCGGCGCGGCGGGGGAGACGGATGCCTCGGCGACGTTCTCGATATCGGTGCCGCGGTCAAAGCTATGCTGCGCGCCGCCGATCAGCCGCATCGTTGCCTTGCCGCCTGAGAGGCGGATGGCCTGGCAATGGCCCTGCACCTGCATCGGCGAGCACCATTCATCGGCGTCGCCCATGAGGACGCGGATTTCGGTTTCATCGACGGATGGATCGAGGAACTGGTGGCCGCTCCAGGGATAGGCGGCGAGCACGCTGCGAAAACCGGCGCCGGCGCCGACCACCGCATCGGCAAAGCGGCGCGTCGCTGCTGTCAGCGCCGCCGAGCCGCCGCGGCTGTGGCCTTGCGCGCCGATCCGGGAAGCGTCGATCTCGGGATGATCAGACAGCACCTGCCAGGCCGCCAGCACGTCATAGGCGCTGGCGGCAAATGAAAACTGCGTCTGGTTGGCGACCGTCGAGGTCACGTCGCGCCCGTCAAAGCTGTCGAGCACAAACGCCGCGAAGCCGTTGCCGACCATCGTTTCGGCATGCGCCAGATGCGAGGGCGCAACCCCGAGGCTGCCCGGCACGACCATGACAAG
The DNA here is from genome assembly GCA_044772375.2 of Bradyrhizobium sp. RDT10. Taxonomy (GTDB): domain Bacteria; phylum Pseudomonadota; class Alphaproteobacteria; order Rhizobiales; family Xanthobacteraceae; genus Bradyrhizobium. The sequence goes on along the minus strand of CP187939.1, from coordinate 3,288,737 downwards.
CGGCAGTTTTCCATTGCGTTTGCGATGGTTCGAAGCCGGCAGGAACAGCTTGCCATCGACCACAAGTCTGGGCAGCTCGACGGCATTGCTGATGACGTGGAAGTAGTTGACAGGATTGGCGGTTAGAATGTCGATATTCTGTCCCTTGGCGCCGCCAGCGAAAACAATGTCCTGATCGCGAAATCGCAAAGTTGCACTCCTCCCGCGGCCGCTCTTTTTTGGCGACCGTCAGGGATAGAGTAAAGCGCTAGTTGTTCCCGTCAAAGCAAATGTGCCCCGCGGTCTCGCCATCCTTGTCCTTCAGGGCAAATGGGCAACACAGGCGCTCCAGCCCCTTCAGCATTCCAGCGCCCACACGTCAGAGCACGCGGTAGCGGATCGCGAAGGCGTCATGATTCTCCGATGTCACCGGGCCGCCATTGGCGGGGACGATGCCGTCGGCCAGGTGCCACGGCCCGAACTGCTGGGAATGCGACGGGCTCGCCGGCAGCCGTAGCCGGAACGTGCTCTGGGCCCGGCCGGGCGGGTTCAGCACCATCATGCGCTCGGTGGTGCGGTAATCGAGCGTCACCGTCCCGCGCAATATGCTGCGGCCGTCGGGGGTGGAGGCCAGCGCCTCCTGAACTTTTGCCAACTTCTGGTTCCGGTCCGTCAGCAGCTCGATCTGAATGTCCGCGGCCGTCGTCAACGTCGCCTTCGGCAGGCGGATTTCAAATTCCACTGCGGGCTTTGCCGGATTGATGCCGAGATAGGCCTGCGCCGCGTGCCTGATATCCGAGATCGCGAAGGCGAGCAGGACCAGTACCGCGGAAGCGGCAAGCCCGTGTTTGAGCAGATCGTGGCCGCTGCGGCGACGGCTGCCGAAATAGACCGACAGCATGATCGCCACCGCCAGCGCTGCGGCGATGCCGGCCAATGCCGACATGATGATGCCGAGGCCGCCATCGGGGCTGTCGCTGAAGCCTAAGGTCCGGAGCAGGGAGGTCACGGAATCGCCCGGCAGTTCGGCGGCGCGGCCGGCGCCGGTCAGGATCGGGGAGGTGATATTCATCGCCTGCTCGCGGGTTGCGTGATGGCCGGTTCGAGACCAGAACCATCGGAATTCTCGATAGTTGGTCGCGAAGGCTCCGTTCGTGGTTCAAAAGGCTCGGGCGGCGGTTCAAGCGAGCTCCGGCAAGTGGATTTGTCAGGCGAAGGGGGCCTCGTTATTGCTTTATGGCCTGGTGCAGGTTTCGGGGGAGGTTCTCATGTCGGTTCAAATGGTTTTGCTGCCGGTTTTCGTGTCGATCGGGCTCACTTTCTTCCTGCTGATGTGGATGGTCACAGCCCGCACCAAGGCGGTGAAAGCCCGGGAAACCAGCCTGAAGGACATCGCGCTAGGGCAGCCGAAATACCCGCCGCGCGTGGCCCAGATCGGCAATTGCTTCAGCAATCAGTTCGAAGTACCCTCCTGTTCTACATTCTGATCGCGCTGGCACTGCCGCTGCGCCGGGCCGATCTCTTCATCGTGCTGATGTCCTGGGTGTTCGTGGTGACGCGATTTGCCCATGCCGGCATTTTCGTCACGTCGAACAACATTCAGCAGCGCAGCCTGGCGTGGTTTGCCGGCGCGCTGGTGCTGTTGGCGATGTGGATCTACTTCGCGCTGAAGCTTCTGCTTCTGATCTAGAAAGCACCTTGAATGACGCCTGCTGCCCGGCTGTCCGCAGCCATCGAACTGATCGAGACCATCGACGCCCAGCGCGTTCCGGCCGCAAAAGCGCTGAAGGAGTGGGGCACCGCGCACCGCTATGCCGGCTCGGGCGACCGCGCCGCGATCTCGGGCCTGATCTGGGACGTGCTGCGGCGCCGTGCGTCCAGCGCCTGGCTGATGGACGCGGACACGCCGCGCGCGCGGGTGCTCGGCATGATGCGGCTCGAGCGCGGCATGAGCACGGAAGCGATATCGGCGCTGTGCGACGGCGGCCGTTTCGCGCCGAAGCCGCTGAGCGAGGCCGAGCGCGCGGCGCTGACCTCGCGCACCCTCGACGGCGCGCCGCCGCACATCGCCGGCGATTATCCGGAATGGCTGGACGCGCCGCTGGCGGCCGTGTTCGGCGACGACCGCGTGGCGGAGGCCACCGCGATGGCGAGCCGGGCGCCGCTCGATCTGCGCGTCAACACGCTGAAGGCCAAGCGCGAGAAAGTTCTCGCCTCGCTCAAGCATCTCGGCGCGCAGGAAACGCCGTGGTCGCCGATGGGTCTGCGCATCGAGCTCGGCGCCGACGCGCGTAATCCCGGCGTCCATGCCGAGGAGGATTTCATCAAGGGCGGCATCGAAGTGCAGGACGAGGGCTCGCAACTTGCCGCGCTGTTCACGGCCGCGAAACCGGGCGAGCAGGTGATCGACCTCTGCGCCGGCGCCGGCGGCAAGACGCTGGCGCTCGCGGCGATGATGCAAGGCAAGGGCCGCCTGATCGCGACCGACCGCGACAAGCGCCAGCTCGCGCCGATCTACGAGCGGCTGTCCCGCGCCGGCGTTCACAACGCCGATATCCGCGCGCCGAAAGGCGACAGCGATCCATTGGCCGACATCAAGGCGTCAGCCGATCTCGTGCTGATCGACGCACCCTGCACCGGCACCGGCACCTGGCGCCGCAACCCCGATGCCAAATGGCGGATGCGCCCCGGCGCGCTGGAAGTCCGCTTGAAGGACCAGGCGGAAGCGCTTGATCGCGCGAGCGGCCTGGTAAAGGCGGGCGGCCGCATCGCCTATGTCACATGCTCGGTATTACGAAGCGAAAACGGCGACCAAGTGCGCAGCTTTCTCGCGCGCCACCCGGAATTTTCGATTCAGCCATTGAACGAGACAGCGAGCGTGCTGTGGGACAAGGCCGAGGATTTTGAAGCGGCTGCGCTCAAGTCTGCCGAGGGCTGGCTGATGACGCCCCGCCGCACCGGCACGGACGGTTTCTTCGTCTCGGTGCTGAAGAAGGCGTAACGCGCGAGGCAAAGCGCGCGCTGGCGCCTTGCCGGCGATCTCTCCCGGCGCGTGAGCTCGATCTTCAGGCCGCCGATACGATCGGGCGGGCAGGGTGCCTAGATATCGAGATCGGCCCAGATCGCCGCATGATCCGATGCCGCTTCGATCTCCTGGTGATTTCAGGAAAATGCGGGAACAGCGTGCCGTTGGTGCCGCCCCAAACGCCCATGCGGAAGATTCCTCCGGCCGTTGCCTTCTCGAACAAGTCCGGCGACAGCAGGATGTAGTCGATCTTGTTGGAGGCCGTGCTGTTCTTGAACGTCCCGGGCCGTCCGCCATCGTCGAATCCTGCGAGCTCGCTGATGTCCTTCAGGCCCGTTTGGCTGAACAACGGGCCGATCGGGTCGCTGTCCGGAGTGTCATTGAAGTCGCCGATCACAGCGATGAACTTGTGTTTTTGGCGGAGCTGCCGATAGATCGTGGCCACGCGTGCGGCCTGGCGCTTGCGCTTCGCATTCGATGTCGCCTGCGAGCCAAAACCCTTGCTCTTGAAGTGATTGGCGAGAACGACGAGCGTGTTGCCCTCCGCGGTCTCGATTTCGAATTGCGCGCAATCGCGACTGAAGATGCGACCGTCGTCATCCTCGTCGTCGACATGGCTGGCGATCGAAACGATATTGAATTTCTTCTTGGTCATAATCCCGACATCGATGCCCCTGTCGTCATTGCCGTCGATCAGCATGATGTGATCGTAGGGGTGCCGTCGACGGCGGGCATCACGTCTTTGCAGAACCGCACCAGCGCGGGACGGCTCTCCGCTTCCACGACCCCGAGCACGTCAGCGTCGATCTCCTTGATGACCTTTGCGGTACTACGGGTGGCCTTTTCATTGACCTGCTCCAGCGTGAGGTCGACCCACCCGATCCAGTCGTCGCGCCCGTCGGCCACGACCTCGATCGGTTTGCCGTTCGGCCGCTTGACGAGATGCCCGCGGTTCTGGCGCAGGATCGCAAATTTGTTTTCGTCGGATTTCTTCAAGCCGAGTGTATCGAGAAGTTCGACGATCCTTTTCTTGTCGGTTGGCGTGTATTTGTTCTTGCCGAGGATGGCATTGATGTCCGCCTGCGCCTTCAGGATTTCCCTGCCTTCGGCGGAAAATCCCGGACCGCTGAGGGCGCGTGCGCGCATGAAGAGGTTTTCCACGTTGTAGGATGCAAGCTTCATGGTGATCCCCTGGTGCTGAAATGACATTACAATTATGGGTAGAGAGTAGTATGGGTAGAGAATAGTATGGGTAGAGAATAGCCGGGCGTATCGTCCAAGTCGTCGCGCGGATTGTCGCAACGTCTGCGGGAGGTGGCGGGAGGAGGTCTGGGCGTGCCGGCCGCTGGCGCGGCGCTCAGTCGACGATGAACAGTGTCGCGCCTGTCACGGTCGACGAGCGGTGCGCGGCGTCGCCGAAGTCGGAGACCTGATAGCTCATGCCTGATGTCAGCTTGAACCTGCGGCCGTCGCGTAATTCGGTGTCGAGCTCGCCCTGCACGACGTAGAGCACGTGGCCGCGATCGCACCAGTGATCGGCGAGATAGCCCCGCGAATATTCCACCATCCGCACCCTGACATCGCCGATGTTGAGCGTGCGCCACAGCGCTTCGCCTGAAACGCCGGGATGTTTCGTCGCTTCCATCCGGCTCCAGTCGGTGACGGTGAAGGGCAGTGTGGGAATTTTCATGCGGGAGTGTCCTGTGGCAGGAAGGTGTGAGACGGCTAACTTCAATGCGCGAGATGGTTCGCCGAACCTTGCCTGATCTTTCCCCTCGCATCGAGCCGCAAATACTCGCAGATCTGTGCGCCACGCTCGTTCTGGTAAAACACGGCGACGCTATCGGGGCTGACATAGGTGTCGATCAGGTCGAAATGCAAATTGGGCAAGAGCTGAAACGCCTTGCTCCAGTACATCCGCAAGCTCTCCTTGCCGCGCAGCGTGCCGCTGGCCTCGAGACCGAGCGCCTGAATGCGATCGGAGGTCATTTCCGCGTCCTCCGCGTACAGCGCGAGGATGCGTTCGAGGTTGTGCGAGTTCCAGGCGGCGATCCACTCCCGGCCCAGCGCGGCGAGGTCGGCCGGCGCGTGGTGCTGGCTTTGCATGGTTTCCTCCATAGGCTTTCGAATTCGTCCTTGGAACAAATTAGGTTTGGACAAATTAGGTCAATAATACTTACCTAATGGCGCTTGTCCATGCCCCAGAAAGAATGTGGGTCAGTCGTTTCCCGCGGTTGCGACGCCGCGCCCCGTCGCGTAATTCCTGTCCATGACAGCAGCACAGAAAGCCCGCGAGTCGACGCCCTCCGTGGCCTCGGCACATGACAAGATCTCTGATTGTCGACTTCGGCAGTCAGGTGACGCAACTGATCGCGCGCCGGGTGCGCGAGGAGGGCGTCTATTCCGAAATCGTGCCGTTCCAGAAGGCCGAGGCGGCCTTCAACGAGATGAAGCCGAAGGCGGTGATCCTCTCCGGCGGCCCTGAGTCAGTGCACGAGGAAGGCTCGCCCCGCGCGCCGCAACTGATCTTCGATTCCGGCGTTCCCGTGCTCGGCATCTGCTACGGCCAGATGACCATGGCCGCCCAGCTCGGCGGCGAGGTCGAGGGCGGCCACCACCGCGAATTCGGCCGCGCCGATGTCGAGGTGAAGACGGCGAGCAAATTGTTCGACGACACCTGGTCGATGGGCGAGCGCCATCCGGTGTGGATGAGCCATGGCGACCGCATCACAAAAATGCCGCCGGGTTTTACCGTCGCCGGCGTCTCGCCGAACGCGCCGTTCGCGGTGATCCAGGACGAGAAGCGCAAATATTACGGCCTGATGTTCCACCCCGAAGTGGTGCACACGCCGGATGGCGCCAAGCTGATCCGCAATTTCGTCCGCAAGGTCGCAGGCCTCACCGGCGACTGGACCATGCGCGCCTTCCGCGAGGAAGCGATCGAAAAAATCCGCGCCCAGGTAGGCAAGGGCAGGGTGATCTGCGGCCTCTCCGGCGGCGTCGATTCCGCCGTCGCCGCAGTGCTGCTTCATGAAGCGATCGGCGACCAGCTCACCTGCGTGTTCGTCGATCACGGCATGCTGCGGCTCGACGAGGCCAAGACCGTCGTCGACCTGTTCCGGCATCACTACAACATCCCGCTGGTGCATGTTGATGCGTCGAAGCAATTCCTCGGCGAGCTGGCCGGCGTCAGCGATCCCGAACAAAAGCGCAAGACCATCGGCCGCCTGTTCATCGACGTGTTCGATGCGGAAGCCAAGAAGATCGGCGGCGCGGATTTCCTCGCCCAAGGCACGCTCTATCCCGATGTGATCGAGAGCGTCTCCTTCACCGGCGGCCCATCGGTGACCATCAAGTCGCATCACAATGTCGGCGGTCTGCCTGAGCGCATGAACATGAAGCTGGTCGAGCCGTTGCGCGAATTGTTCAAGGACGAAGTCCGCGTGCTCGGCCGCGAGCTTGGTCTCCCCGAAATCTTCGTCGGCCGCCACCCGTTCCCGGGCCCCGGCCTCGCCATCCGCTGCCCCGGCGACATCACGAAAGAAAAGCTCGACATCCTGCGCCAGGCCGACGCCGTCTATATCGACCAGATCCGCAAGGCCGGTCTCTATGACACCATCTGGCAAGCCTTCGCCGTGCTGCTGCCGGTGAAGACCGTCGGCGTGATGGGCGACGGCAGAACTTACGAATACGTCGTGGGCCTGCGCGCGGTGACCTCCACCGACGGCATGACCGCCGACTTCTATCCCTTCGACATGAGTTTCCTCGGCGCGACGGCGACGCGGATCATCAATGAGGTGAAGGGGGTGAACCGGGTGGTGTATGACGTGACGAGCAAGCCGCCGGGGACGATTGAGTGGGAGTGAGGGGTCGCTTGATCTGAACGCGTTGGGCGCCGGATGTAGAGCACCATTGGTGTCGCGTAGTGCTGCGGCGTAGAATGACGTGCAAATAGGTCGGTTTGCTTCGGGATAGCCACCACCCGCTGCCAGGATTTTCCCGATATGACCAGTTCGGTGACGATCGCTCCGCTCATCGCAGGCGCCGTTTCAAATCTCCGACTTCAGGTCGGCGAACGCCTCTTTTAGATAAATGGCGATAGGTCGCTTTCCCTGGTCGCGGTTCCAGTTGTCGATCGCAAGACGAAGTGCTCCGATCGACATCATCGCGACAATGCGGAGCGCAGGCTGCCGCTTGGGCTGCGGCCACATCTGGCAGAGCGCGTCGAACATCGCTTGTTCCTTCTCTACATATTTCGCCTGGTGTCGTATGCGAAGCGACTCGTTCGCGCACATCAGGCGTTCGATCACGCGGGTTTGCTTGTAATCAGCCGGAAAGCGGCTCATCAGCTCCAATAAGGCGTTCTTCGCGGCGCTGAGTGGCGACTGTTTGGTCGATTGCTCCAGCACGGCGGCTCGCAGGGTCTCGGTGAAACCGCCGTCCTGCCACGCCAGCAGAATCTCTTCCTTGGACTTGAAATAGTAGAAGAACGTCCGCCGCGAGATCCCCGCTGCCTCCGCGATCGCGTCGAGCGTGGTGGCCTCATAGCCGCGGGTCAAAAACAGTTTCAGGCCCTGCTCGGCGATACGATGCAGCGTCTCGCGCCGCTTCCGCTCGCGTGGACGTTCCTCCTTGGGGACCGAACTTTCCATGACCAGTTCTGACACGAATTTGTGATCTTGAAAAATTACACTCAGTGTAATATAAGATTACACCCAGTGCGAATTATGTTCAAGGTGTGTTTATGGAGAGCAGGGTGGGCGGCGATACTCCCTCGTGGCACGTTCAATCCGCTCTCGCAGATGGCCGGGGCGACGCAATCGTGGCGGGCAACATGACGCGACGGCGCCTCGGTGCCATGCTGCTCGCCGTCGCAGTCACAGCCGCCGCTCCCGTAAATCCAGCGCGGGCGCAGTCCGCCGCGCCCGCTTTCGTTGACTTCGACTGGGTCGATCCCGCGCGTTCGCGGGCCGTTCCGGCGCGCCTGCATTGGCCCACGAGTGTCGCGCCGGGGTCGCACGTGCCGCTCATCGTGTTCTCCCATGGCATGGGTGGCTCCCGCCGGGGCTACAGCTATCTGGCGCGATATTGGGCTGCCCGTGGCATTGCGAGTTTGCATGTTCAGCATGCGGGCAGCGATCTCGTCGCTCTGGGTGGGCAATCCTCTCACCGTCGTGGACCGTTTGCAGCGAGCCGCTCATGAGAGCGAGGCGCTGGCGCGGGCCTGGGATCTGCACTTCGCCCTGGACCGCGTGCTGTCGAGCCCCTATGGCACCCAGATCGATCGCCGGCGTATCGTAGCGGCCGGACATTCATATGGCGCGAACACGGCCCTTCTTGCGGTTGGCGCCCGCGTGATGCGTGAAGGGCAGTGGGTCGAGGCCCGCGACGCGCGCTTTGCTGCGGCGATCGTGATCTCTGCGCCGCCGTTCTACGGCGAGTCCGATCTTGCCTCGGTGCTGAGCAAGATCGCGGTTCCGAACCTGCACGTGACTGCGACCAACGACGTCATCGAAATCCCCGGATACCACTCGCCCGCTGCCGATCGATTAGCCGTCTTCAAGGCCATTGCCACTCCGCGTAAGCTGCTTGCCGTGTTTGAGGGTGGCTCGCACAGCATCTTTACCGATCGCTCGTTCACAGGTGGTCCGGCTCTAAATCCGAAAGTGAAGGCTGCGACGGCGGAACTCACTCTGGCTTTCCTCGACCTGGCCTTCGACGGCAACGGGACGACGCTGACGCGCTGGAATGCGACTTGGCAGCCAATCCCGGCATCGGCGCCCGGCGCTGCGCCTTCTCCCGTTCCGGTCGCGCGTTCCCGGCGCATGGTCCAGGGGGCGGCGATCGGTCTTGTTCCCTCGCCATGAGATGGTCTGTAGTAGCGACGTTGAGCTCGATGGCTGCTGGGATCTGCACGCGAGACCGCAGGTGCAGCAAGCACCCGGTCTTCCCTGCGCCCTCTGTTTTCGAGGAGGGCAAACGAAGATGGAAACCTAGGGCGCAATGCGCCGCGAGAATGCGGACCCATACCATCCCGCTGTTTGAATCTTGAATCAGAAAGATGCTTCTAGCTGCGCGCGCTTCAGGACTGCGTGCTGTTCCTTCAGGCGCAGAAACTCGCCTGGTATTTTGACCGCGAATGTCGGCGGCTACGATATCCTGCTCCAACTCATCCCGGTGGGGCGGGCGCTGCTTTACCGCCAGAAACGAGGGCGCGGCCGAACTCAGACTGCCCGGAGGTGTAAGGATCGTCGCCACGCCGGCTGCTGTGGCATCCCGCTGATCATGGCACGCATTGCGATGGGTCAGGTTGCGTGTCGCAACGTCTTGTGAATGGACGTGAGCTATTGTCATTTGATCTGATCGAAGGTGCTGACTAGTGACTGATCTTCTGGGGGCCCCAGTCAAGGGGAGGCGTCCATGACTGATCTCCGGGTCACAATCAAAAATACCTCTGAGAGCGGCGGCACATTTTTAACGCCGGTCTGGTTCGGCTTCCACGATGGAAGCTTCGATCTGTTCAACGTCGGCGAAGCGGCTTCGCTGGGGCTCGAGCAATTGGCCGAGGACGGCGCCGCCGCGATACTTGGCACCGAGCTCGTCGCCGCCGATGCCGACGGTCAGGGTTTGGTTGTCCCCGGCGCCGCTGGCCTGATCGCGACGCAGGAGACCACCTCGGCCATCCTCGATGTCGACGGTGTCTCCAATGCCTTCGCCAGTTTCGGATCAATGATTATCCCGTCGAATGATGCGTTCATCGGCACGGGTGAGGCGTTGCGGCTGTTCGACGCCCAGGGTCGCTTCCTCGGCGAGACAACAATCGCATTCGCGGGCAAAGATGCTTACGACGCCGGCACCGAAGTAAACACCGAACTTGACGCGGCCTTCATCAACCAGACCGCGCCCAACACTGGCGTGGATGAGTCCGGTGTCGTTCACCTCCATCCCGGATTCAACGGCTCTCTGGGCAACCCGGTCGGCGAGGGCGAGCAGATCATCCTCGGTGGCGTCAATGAGGCCGGCGAGTTCATTGATCCGGTTGCGGCCGACTTCACCCGTCCCGGCGCCCAGCTCGCTGAAGTCCACATCAACACGGTTCGCGTTCGGGAAGGAACGGACGACCGCGACCTGATCATCGGCCGTGGAGACGATGACCTTGTCACGGCGGGCGGCGGTGACGATACGGTGTTTGGTGGCGCTGGCTGGGATGTTGTCGATGGCGGCACCGGCGATGACAAGATTTTGGCGGCCGGGGCGACGACCAGCTCAATGGCGGCGCCGGTGATGACAAGATCTTCGGTGGCCGGGGCGACGACCTGATTGCCGGCGGGGAGGGCGACGACTGGATAGCGGGCGGTGCGGGCGCCGACACGTTCATGTTCCAGGGCGGCGACGGCAATGACGAGATCGCGGGGTTCGGCAAGGACGACCAGATCGCACTCAATGTCGAGGGCGTCGACAGCTTCGAGGACGTGCTTGCGCATGCGACACAACGCAATTCTGGCGTCGTCATCGACTTCGGCGACGACGGCAGCATTTTCCTGCCAGGAGAATCGCTCGGTCGTCTCTCGGCCGACCACTTGCTGTTCGCCTAGGATATCGGCTGGGCATCGACATGATGCCGATCCCGCATGGGCCGGAGCATCATTTCACTCGGGGTGGGCACGTTGCGGTGACAGTGCACTAACTAGCCGAGGATTGTGCCCCAAAGCTGCGTACTATTCCTGCCCACAAGCAATCCACGGCCGCCCCGGCAAAGGGCGCTGTGGATTGCTTCGCTTCGCTCGCAATGACGAATGAGAGTTTTCGCATGCGACCAATTGGCATGACAGGCAAATCACTTCTGATTTTCCGAAATCATGTCAAGCCCGGGAATCAAAAATATTCTGCTTCGTTCTCACCCAAATCAGTCTCATAACTCCGCTTGTCTCACGGCAGATGAGGGGCGTTGGCCATCGTCACGAACGTGCGGTGAGATGCGATGGACGCGAGAGCTGCGACTGACGTGTGTGGCTCAAGCGTACGGCGAAGTCGTGTGGTTCGGGCGCCGCGGTGCTGGCGCTAAGTCCTTAAGAAGCGAAACTTCTCAAGGACGACGGAGGCAAGAAAGCCGTTCTCCGGGAAGAGCACGAAGTAAGCCGTAAAGCCATTGCGCAGGGAAGGCCGGAGTGTTCCCGCTGCCCTGTATGCTCGTGTGCAGTTTTGTTTGCGCAAATCGCACGCGAGACCGCGGGTCAGCAAGCACCCGGTCTTCCCTGCGCCCTCTAATTTTCGAGGAGGGCAAACGAACATGCAAAGCTCGGGGCGCAACGCGTCGCGAGAATGCGAACCCGCACCCTCATGCTCTTTGAAAAGTAGATCAGCTATGGGGTCTCGGGCCGTGAACTCGGCCTTTCCTAAATTTCCGTCGGCCGCCAGCGATAGTAAAAGTCTTGACTTATATAAGCCAAGACCGATATTCCTCTGCCGGAAATGACAAGGAGGACGGTATGCAGATCGACGTCGCCAGGGTGTTGGGACTTGTCACGCGCTCGGTGCGCAATTTTGAGAAGGACGGCAAAGCCGCGAGCGCGGTGACGCTGACACGGCTTTACGACACTGATGTCGATGACCTCTGGGACGCAGTGACCAGCAAGGAACGCATCCCGCGCTGGTTTTTGCCGGTCGAGGGAGATCTCCAATTGGGCGGAAGGTACCAGCTCAAGGGCAATGCGGGCGGGACCATAACGGCGTGTACGCCGCCTAGGCATTTTGCTGCGACATGGGAGTTCGGCGGCGGCACGAGCTGGATCGACGTCACGTTGGCGGCAGAGCGCAACCAGGCGCGGCTGACGCTGGAACACACCGCCATCATCGAGGATCATTGGAACCAGTTCGGTCCAGGCGCGGTGGGTATCGGTTGGGACCTCGCCGTTGCGGGACTCGAGGGGTATCTTGCGACCGGGGCGTCGGTCGATCATGAAACGGCCGAGGCATGGATGGGCTCTCCTGGAGGGCAAGGAGTTCATGACAGAGAGCGGCGACTTTTGGCGCGTGGCGCATGTCGCGAGCGGCGTCGATCCGGCCTCGGCAAAGGAGCGATCGGACCGCACCATCGCCTTCTATCGCGGCGAGATCCCGCCTGGATATCGCGCACCCGGGCACAGGAAGCTGATGCACGTCTTCGAAGTCCTCGCCGATCCGGTGCGCCGTCGCATCCTTGAACTGCTGGGCCTTCGGGAAATGGCGTCTGGCGAAGTGGTGGAGGCGATCGGAGCCGAGTTCGGGATCACGCAGGCGGCGGTGTCGCAGCATCTCAAGGTGCTGCGCGAGAGCGGCTTTGCCAGAGTCCGGGCTGAGGCGCAAAGGCGACTGTATTCGGTGGATGCGGCGGGGCTTCAGGCGGTGGACGCCTGGATCGGCCAGTTCAGGAGCTTCTGGGAGCCGAAGCTCGACGCGCTGGCGACGGAGATCGCGCGAGGCAAACGGGAGCGGCGTAACACGCCCATGACCAAACGGACCGGGAGGAGGGCTTAAGGGAGATTGCGCACGAACGAAGAATGGGTGAGGAGGCATCATGCCATCAGGAAAGACGATCAGGGATGTCATGCGCGAGCTGGCCGCGCTCGAAGATCCGAAGATGCGAAAGGCCAACGAAAGCCGCGGCGACGACCATGGCGTGAACCTCACGCATCTGCGCGCTTTGGCCAAGCGCCTCAAGACGCAGCACGATCTCGCGCTAGAGCTGTGGGCCACAGGCGACACGGCCGGCCGCCTTCTCGCAACTTTGGTGTCCAGGCCGAAGGCCTTCTCGGCGGCCGAGCTCGACGCGATGATCGCTGACATTTCTTCGCCCAAGCTCCTCGATTGGTTCATCGTGAACGTGGTGAAGCCTGGTCCCCATGCCGAGGAGCTTCGTCAGCGCTGGAAGGACGGCGATGACCTCGTCGGTCGGGCGGGCTGGATCCTGACAACCGAAAGGGTCGTCAAGAAGGCTCCAGGCCTCGACCTCAAAGCGCTGCTCGACCAGATCGAGAAAGAGATGAAGCAGGCTCCAGCTCAGAAGCAGTGGGCCATGAATCATTGCCTCGCCGAGATCGGCATTCGTCACGCCGAACATCGCGCGCGCGCCATCAGGATCGGCGAGCAACTCGCGGTCCTGATCGACTATCCTGCATCGCCCGGCTGCACGCCGCCTTATGCGCCGGTCTGGATCGCCGAAATGGTTCGCCGCAGCGAGGACACGCAGCGCCTGCGACGTCGCTGATACACGCAACTGCGCAGTGTTCGACCCGAGGCATCAAGCAGATCTGCCATTCTGGTCGAGGGGGCTGCGGCCCGCTGCCTGTCGTGGCATGTTCAGCGGAATGTTCGAAGGCCTCACCACATTTTCGGATCGGGCGTCATGCCTGACGACTTGAACTGGCTTTCCGCCCGCGAGATGGCGCGGCGCTTCGCCAAGGGCGAGGTGTCGCCGGTTGACGTGCTGGAAGCCACGCTGGCGCAACTGCACACGGTCAATCCGGTCCTGAATGCCATCTGCCTGCTGGATGAGCCGCTGGCGCAGCGCCTGGCCGCCGAGTCGGCGGAACGTTGGCACAGCGGCGCACCGCGCGGACCGCTCGACGGCGTGCCTGTCGCGATCAAGGACACGGCGCATGTCGCCGGCTGGCCGACGCGCATCGGCTCGCACGCGACGCTAGCTGTGCCGAGCACGGAAGATACGCCCGGTGTCGCCCGCCTGCGTGAGGCCGGCGCCGTGTTCTTCTGCAAGACGACTACGCCCGAATTCGGCTGGAAGGGCATCACCCACGGCCCGCTGACCGGCATCACGCGTAATCCCTGGGATACATCCCGCACGCCCGGAGGCTCCAGCGGCGGCTCGGCCGCATTGGTGGCGGCAGGCGTCGTGCCGCTGGCCACCGGCGGCGATGGCGGCGGCTCGATCCGGATTCCGGCGGCGTTCAGCGGCGTGTTCGGATTGAAGCCGAGCTACGGCGTGGTGCCGAATTTTCCGGGACCAATGGGCACGCTCGCGGTCTATGGCGGCCTGTCGCGCGATGTCGCTGACAGCGCCTTGATGCTGAACGTGCTCACGCGCCCCGACGCGCGTGATTCTTTCGCCATTCCCTATCGCGGCATCGATTATCTCGATGGCCTCGAACGCGGGGTGGCGGGCATGCGCATCGCATGGTCGCCCGATCTCGGCTTTCCGGTCGCCAATCCGGCCGTCGTGGCCGGCATGCAGCCGGCGATCGACGCGCTGGTGAAGGCCGGTGCTGACGTGCAGCGTGTTTCTCTCGATCTTTCCGGTGCGCAGCCTACGCTGGAGGTGATCTGGGGCGCTTCGCATGCCGCATTGGTGCGTGACTTCGACGGCGCGCAATTGGCGGCGCTCGATCCGGGCCTGCTGCGGCTGGTCATATCAGCCCAAAATATTTCCGCGAGCGAATTGCAGGCGGCCTATGCCGCGATGCGCGCGCTGAGCCAGAGGATGCAGTTATTTCATCAGGATTATGATCTCCTGCTGACGCCGACCGTCCCTATCACCGCTTTCGCGGCCGGCCTCGACACGCCCGACGCCACGCGCTTCCCCCAATGGTTCGATTGGACGCCGCTGACATGGCCGTTCAATCTCACGCGCCAGCCTGCGGCCTCGGTGCCTTGCGGTTTTGTCGAGGGTTTGCCGATCGGGTTGCAGATCGTGGGGCCGATGTTTGGCGAGCAGAACATCCTCCGAGCAAGCCGCTGCGTCGAGCAGGCCTGCGCCACCGGTGCGCGGCCGAGCGTTGGAGCAGGCGGCCCTGGCCGTGACGCGGATCATCAACGAGTTGAAGGGCGTCAACTGGGTGATGTATGACGTGAGGAGCAAGCCGCCGGGGAGCTGGTGAGTGATCGCTCTCCCGAGGCCCCTTTGGTGAACGGAAAGTGCTTCGATGAAATCCTTGCGCCGAAAATCAAATCTCGTTGCCAAGCCGGCCAAGGAAACCAAGCTTTCCCGCACCCATGCTCCGGCCGATCTGTCGCCGGTGGACTGGCAGCGCGGCTTGCGCCGACAGTTCGGCCGCGAGCAGGCCTTCGGGCTTGAGAACCTGACCGACGAACCGTTTTTCTCCGAGTTTCGGGTCAGTAATCCGGTGTCGAAGTCCAGCTATCGCGTCGCGATCTGAGGCTTGGGGCCGGGCGGCAATTTCTGTTCTTGTCCCGATTATGCCACCAGCGAGCTGGGGACCTGCAAGCACCTCGAATTCACGCTTGCGAAGCTGGAGAAAAAGCGCGGCGCAAAGGCGGCCTTCGCGCGCGGCTACCAGCCTGCATTTTCGGAGCTGTATTTGCGCAACGAAGGCAAACGCTGCGTGCATTTTCGCGCCGGAACGGATTGCCCGCCGACGCTGCGCGAGGCCGCCACGGGTCTGTTCGACGTCGAGCGCGACGGGATGCTGCCGGAGGAACGGCTTGGCGAGCTCGAGCATTTTATGACCATGGCGTCGAAGCATGGTCATGAGCTGCGCGCTTATGACGATGCGCTCGATTTTGTCGCGGGAAGACGGGACGCGGATCGGCGGGCCGCGAAGCTGGAGCAGCTATTTCCGCGCGGCGCAGCCGATCCAAAGCTGCGGGCGCTTCTGAAAGTTCCGCTCTATGCCTATCAAGCCGAGGGCGCGCTGTTTGCGGTGCGGGCCGGCCGGGCGCTGATCGGCGACGACATGGGGCTAGGCAAGACCATACAGGCCATTGCCGCGACCGAAATACTGGCGCGGCATTTCGGCGTCTCGAAAGTGCTGGTGATCTGCCCGACCTCGCTCAAATACCAGTGGCAAAGCGAGATCGCGCGTTTCTCGGGGCGGCAGGGCAAACATGCGGCGCGCGTCATCAGCGGCGGTCGGGCGCAGAGGGCGAAGGACTATGCCCTGGACGACTTCTGCAAGATCACAAACTACGAAAAGCTCAAGCCCGATCTCGACCAGATCGCCGCGTGGGCGCCCGAACTGGTCATCGTCGATGAAGCGCAACGGGTGAAAAACTGGAACACGATTGCGGCACGCGCCCTGAAACGCATCGATAGTTCCTATGCGATCGTGCTGACCGGCACGCCCCTGGAAAACAAGCTCGAGGAACTGATCTCCATCGTCCAGTTCGTCGATCAACATCGGCTGGGACCGACCTGGAAGCTGCTGCACGAGCATCAGGTCAAGGACGAAGCCGGGCGCGTCATCGGCTATCGAGGGCTGGAAAAAATCGGCCAAACGCTGGCGCCGGTCATGATCCGCCGGCGCAAATCCGAGGTGCTGCGCCAACTGCCCAGCCGGACCGACCAGAACCTGCTGGTGCCGATGACCGAACTGCAAATGGATTATCACAAGGAAAACGCCGACGAGGTAGCGAAAATCGTCCGCCGCTGGCGCAAGACCAAATTTCTCTCGGATCGGGACCAGCGGGCGCTGATGATTGCGCTGCAGAACATGCGGATGTCGTGCAACAGCACCTATCTGCTGGACCAGGAGACCGACCACGGCGTCAAGGCCGACGAATTGGCGGCGCTGCTCGATGATTTGTTCGCCGATCCCGAGGCCAAGGCGGTGGTATTTTCGCAGTGGACGCGGACCCATGACATCGTCATCCGACGTCTCGAAGCACATGGACTGGGCTATGTCAGCTTCCACGGCGGCGTGCCGTCGGAGAAGCGGCCGGCATTGATCGAGCGGT
Source organism: Bradyrhizobium sp. RDT10 (assembly GCA_044772375.2). Classification (GTDB taxonomy): domain Bacteria; phylum Pseudomonadota; class Alphaproteobacteria; order Rhizobiales; family Xanthobacteraceae; genus Bradyrhizobium. The sequence goes on along the minus strand of CP187939.1, from coordinate 3,272,047 downwards.
TTCGCGACGATTCCGCTTGCCGTGTATTCCTGTCCACCGATGCCGGCAGCACCGGTCTCAATCTGCAGCATGCTTCGACCCTGGTGAACATGGATTTGCCGTGGAATCCGGCGGTCCTCGAGCAGCGCATCGCGCGCATTCATCGCATGGGCCAGACACGTCCGGTGCAGGTCATCAATTTCGTGGCAAAGGGCACCATCGAGGAAGGCATGCTTTCGGTGCTGGCGTTCAAACGCTCGTTGTCGGCAGGAATCCTCGACGGCGGCAGCGGCGAGATTTCGCTCGGCGGCTCGCGCCTCAACCGCTTCATGAAGGACGTGGAAAGCGTCACCGGAAGCATGGGCGAGGGCGAAGCGGTGACGCCGGCCGAGGAGGTGGGGAGCATTGTCGCCGCTGCTGATGACGATGCAGGATCGGCGGAAAAAATAAATGCCGACGGGAACATTCGCGCTGGTGAGATAGCGCAGACTGACGGGTTTGAGGCACTGCCCCGCGATGCGGCTGCCGATCCGTGGCAAGCCCTGGTGCAGGTCGGTGCGCAGTTTGTTGCCGCACTGGCGGCTGCCAACGATCCAAAGGCTGCGGCGCATCCCTGGATCGAGCGCGATCCGGCAACTGGCGCGCAAAGCCTCAAAATGCCTCTGCCGTCACCGGAAACCGCGCGACAACTTGCCAATGCACTTTCTGCACTCGCGGACGGCCTGCGCGGCAAGATTGCGTGACGATGCGTAGTTTCGCGAATGCTTGAGGAGGAGGTCGTTGATGTTCCATGATCTCAAATGGTCGCCATCCGAAAAGAAGATCGCACGCAAGGCCTTCGACACCGCGCTGGAATCGGCACTCGCCAAGGTAATGGCCGAATTCAAGCGAAAGGCTAACGCCGCGTCGACGCCGTCCGAGATGTGGGAGATCGAAGACTATCTGCGTCAGCAACGGCGGGAGATCGATGAGATATTCGATTATCGGTACTCGCAACTTCCTCTTGTCTTTGCCCGTCTCATTCGAGAGGGGCATCTGGATGAAAGCCTCCTTTCCGGTCTGTCGGAAGAGAAGCACGAGATCATTCGCAGGTTCCTTGCTTTCGCTGCGAAGGGGTGACGGCGGCAGCCCAATCGGACCTCGCCGTGCTGCCGGTTACGCCCGGCCGCGGAAAGCGGCGCCGAGGCCACCGTTCTGGCGGATGCGGAACGCGCCGATTCCGAGCAGGCCCATCAGGAGCATGGCCCAGGTCGCGGGCTCGGGCACCGCTGCGACGGCCGCCACGGCTTCGCCGCTGATGACGATGCGGGCCGGGGAGCAGTTCCTGCACTCATAGGATGCCCGTTGCAGCGCCAGCGAAATCACTCCGGGTGCGGTCAACGGATCAACGAACGCCAACTCCAGATCATAGAAGGTCGTCCGGTTCTTGATCAGGAAGGATTGAGGCCCCCAGAAATTGTTGTACAGCTCGGCCCCGGCGGTCTCGTAGACCGTGCCTGCCAATTTCGTCCCGAGCGTGGTGGTGATATCAAAGCTTACGACGTCGCCCGTCGTGGAATCCGTCGAGAATGTACCGCTCGCCGATCCGCCATCACTGAAGAAGACGTTCGCAAGCGTCCAATCGATGATAGAGGCCTGGGCCGGCAAGGCGCTAAGCGCCAGCAGTGCGGCACAAGCGATGGCAAGAGTTTTTGCTTTTCGAAACATGATTGATTTTCCCAAGTCTGTATTCCTGAACCCGCTTCAGTCTGAATCGTCACGGTGGTATCGCACCGTGCTTCATCCGACAGTCTGTTTTCCGAGCGCCTTCGCACTCTGTTGCGCAACCTGTACGGACATTGCCATAATTGTCTTTTGCGACACCCGTGCGATGGCGCGCGGCTTGTCCGGACCGCGGAAGCTGCGATCTGAAGGAAAGCGCGATGACGACAGGAAACGACTGCGGCGCGAGGCGTCCGGCAACGGAACTTGCGGGCTGCAACCGTGCATTCGGCAAGGACGTGTCCTCGCGTCTCACGAGAAATCTGCATCAATGATTGCGGTGGAGCAGTCGCTGCTCGACACCCTGACGTCGGTCGAAATCCAGTATTCCGAGGGACGCGACGCGGGTGCCGGCGCACAACGCAACTGTGACCCCATCAACAACCGCGTCACCTATCGCCTGATCGACCGGAAGGCGCGCAGGAGCGCCGCCCGCGAACCGCTCAGCGTTCTGGCTATGCGACAGGAGAAAGCACGCGGTAGATCGCCAGGCGATTTGGATTCAGCAACCTGTCCCGCTTCACCGCGGCGTATGGCAGGCGGTTCGGAGAGACACCGGGGAGACCCGGCGGCGGTCACCTTGACCGATGGCATGACGGCGGGTTTCTATCGGTTCGAGATGTCATCCCTGTGGACGACGGCGGCCCGCATCTCCAACGAGGTGAAGGGGTGCGAGCCGGTAGCGTATGATGTGACGAGCAAGCCAAAAATCATGACGCAGTAAGACTAAGCCGCCATACGAGCCGATCTCATTGCCGCGCACGAACGACATTTGCGCCCGGCACAATGCTCCGAAAACTACTACCGAAACTGCGGACAACGATGCACGTAATCCCAGGGAATATCATATACGCACGTGAAGCGGAGATCGTCTGACATCTTTGGTGGCGGAGCCTCTACCACCGGCTCCCGAACCTCATTCGGTAGACCATAGAAGACGCCTCCGGTCGCAGGGAAGAAACCGCCTGCTGGCCGGTGGTGGTGATGATGCGTCGATCGGGGGAATGACGGGAAAGCCGGGCGCGCCGGAGCAACCCCTGCACCGCGCGCTACTCCCGGATCGGCAATTGCCTCGCTCACGGCAAGGGCAAGCGCGACTGCACCGAGGGACGCGATAAACGTCGTTCTATAGGTCATGGCACTCACCCATTCGTAGGTTACTGAGCAGCATTCCTAAGACGCTAAGCCGTGCCTTTTGTGCCCGCAAAGGCATAATTAATTATTAGTTAAGACGTAATCTTAACGGAGGGGCGCATTCATCTCAACTGCGCGATATCTTCTCAAAGCGCTTGATCAGCCGCTCGCGCTTGAGGCGGGACAGCCGCTTGATCCAGAACAGGCCGTTGAGCTGATCGATCTCATGCTGGTGGCAGACCGCGCGCAGACCCTCCGATTCCTCGGTCTGCAGGTTGCCGTGGACGTCCTGATAGCTGATCCGGACCCGCGCATGGCGGCTTATCTCGTCGTTGACACCGGGCATCGAGACGCTGCCTTCCTGATGCAGGATCATCTCGGGCGATGCCCAGATGATCTCCGGATTGACATAGGTCAGCGCGCCATCGACGGGGTCGAGGTCGAGCACCACGACCCGCAGGGAGACGCCGATATGCGGCGCGGTGATCCCGATACCGGGCGCAGCGTGCATCGTCTCGAGCAGATCCCGAGCAAGCTCGCGCAGCGCGTCGTCAAACGCGGTCACAGGCTGCGCCGGGAGCGCAAGCCTGGGGTCGGGATAGCGGACGATGGCACGGATGGTCATGATCCTACCGCTTCGAATAAAGCCGCGCATCCCACCACACCGGCTCAGGCATCGTGTAGGTGATGCCGCTGGCGTCGGGGTGCAGCGGATTGATCAGGATGTTGCGCTCCAGCCTTGCGGGCAGGGACGGGACCATCAGCAGCGCGGCGCGCCGCTCCTCGTACCAGGCCTGTGCGAACGACTTGCAGATGGTTTCGTTTCGGGAATCCCAGCCCGGATGCGCGGCGGTCTGAAAGATTTCGTAAGAGACGCCGTTTGGAATCGTGATCTCGATGAAGTGCTGATTGGCGGGCATCACCAGGTTGGCGTGCACCAGCTTTTCCAGCAGCGCGGTGGAATAGTGCTCCGAGGTGTAGATGACCGGGCTCGTATGCGTGTTCCAGCGCCCGGGATACAGGCGGGCGCCTTCGGCATCATAGATCGGGAAGGCGCCGTCCGGGTCTCCGATGCGATAGCATTTCAGGACCCGGTCGGTCTTCTGAACGCTCATACGCCGCCGCTATACGCCGCCCGGCCCATCAGGTTGATCACCGCATCAGCGCCGGGGCCGGTCGCGAGTGCCACTTCGAGCAGGGCCTTGTCGTCGAGCATCGGGTGCGGCCGCTCGAGAAAAGCTCGGACCTTGGTTTCGTCACGGAAGACATCGATCCCGAAGGCGAACACCTTGGCGACGCGCGCGAGGCGATCGCTTTCCTCGCTGGTCAGAAGCTGCTTGTGCTTGCGCCGGCGTTCGAGCGTCGGCTTTGGCACGACCTGATAGGTGAAGCGGCGGACATCGTTCGGGCTGACACGGCCCGCGAATTTGTCCAGCGCCGAGACCGGCAGGCCCTTCTCGACGGAGTAGGCCAGCGTCAGCGTCGTTTCGGTGTTCTTCGGTTTGACGCCGAGCAGTTCGGCGGCGGTCGCAGCCTGGTAACGCATGAAGCCCTCTGAAATCGAAATCCTCTGCATCATCTGAGGCAGATATATGCCTCAGATGAGACGAAGTCAAGGGCCCGTTGCCATGCCGTCGCGGGCCAGGGCCGCCGCAGTCTAGCGCTTTCCAGGCAGCAATTGGTCGAGCGTAATTTCCGAAAGAGCCTGCTCAAAGCGGGCTGCGGCTTCGGACAATGCGCGCGACAAAGCGCGGTTGGCGGAACGCTCGACGACGCATTTGGGATGATCGTCGCTGGTTGCGATCGTAAACGGCGATCCCGGCTCGAACGCCTTGTAGATATTCAGGAACGTGATCTCGCGAAGCGGCCGTTCGAGCTGCCATCCGCCTTTCGGCCCCCGCTCGGAAGATACATAGCCGCCTTCACGGAGCGCACCCATGATACGTCGAACGACGACCGGGTTGGTGTCGAGCATGGCAGCGATCGTCTCGGATGTTGCTGTGCCCTCGTTGAAGCTCATGTGAACCAGCACATGAGCCACGCGGGCGAGCCGGGTGTCCTTGCTCACGGCGGTACCTCGCTTGATGTCATCGCAGCCTAGACCGCTTCCCCCATTATCGCAACAGACACAGTGACAAATTATTGACGCATTTTCCGAATATCGTACTAGTAACAGTTACGAGTAGCGACGGGAGATCAGCATGCAGTTTGATGTCATCATTATTGGCGGCAGTTTCGCCGGCCTGTCGGCGGCGCTTCAACTGGGCCGGGCGCGTCGGACCGTGCTCGTCATCGATGCGGGGCAGCGACGCAACCGCTTTGCATCGGCCTCTCACGGTTTTCTGGGCCGCGATGGCGTTGCGCCGGGCGAGATCATCGCCGAAGCAACGAGACAGTTGGCGCGCTATGTTACCGTCGCAACCCTGAAGGGATCCGCATCAAAGGCGGGATGCATGGAGGAGGGGTTTTACGTCGAAACGCACAACGACATCTTCCATGGCAAGCGGCTGATCATTGCTGCTGGCGTCGTCGACATCCTGCCCGATATCCCGGGCCTCGCCGATCGGTGGGGCACTTCGATCTTCCACTGCCCCTATTGTCATGGTTACGAACTCGAACGAGGCCCGATCGGCGTTTTGGCCACCAGTGCGTTCTCCATGCATCATGCCCTGATGCTGCCCGACTGGGGGCCGACCACGCTTCTGATCAACGACAGCTTTATCCCCGACGAAGCACAATTGTCAGCTCTGGCCAGGCGGGGGTCTCGGTGGAGGAGGGGCGCGTCCGGCAGATATCCGGTCAGCGCCCGACCGTTGAACTCGCAAATGGCCGCACCATTGAATTCGCCGGCATCTTCACGCTTGGCCGGACCATGGGAGGGCCGATTGCCGAACAGCTTGGCTGCGATTTGAAGGACGGACCGCTTGGAAAATTCATCGGGGTTGATGAGCAGCAGCAAACGTCAGTTCCCAACGTGTTCGCCTGTGGCGACGTTGCGCGCGCTGCCGGATCGATAGCGCTCGCGGTATCGGACGGAAGCATGGCCGGCGTGGCCGCCCATCGATCCCTGATCTTTTGATCTCGGCTCGAAGGGTGGACTTGCCCAGCAGGTCCGCGCGAAGCGCGGCCGACGAGCGTAATCCACCACCTCGTCTCATCAAGTCGATCTGCGGCGCGTTCAGCCGCTTCAACGGCATCCTGCAGTTCGATATTGAGCAGGGCGCTGCGCAGCCTATGCCAGTCGGCGCACCTCGATAGCCCAGCCGATCGGGGGGCCATTGCCTTTGATCTCGGTCGTCGTTCCGTCTGCAAACGCCACGGTCACGGGAGAGCGAGGGTCAAGATGGAGCGTGATCTGATCTGATCCACCGCCGAAAGAAATCGTGGCAGTGTTGCCGGAAACCTCGACCTGCATCTTGTCGGCCGTCAATCCCTCTCCCAGTCTGAGGGTGGTGTCGAGACCGGCATGAACCGTGTCCTTGCCGTCGCCGGCTGAGAACAAAACCGTGGAGCCGCGGTTGGCGAAGATCGTGTCATCTCCCGTGCCGCCAGACGCGAGAGAGTCGGTAAAGACCGTAAGTGTGTCGTTGCCGGAACCACCGTCGACGAAGCCGTTGCTCCATGCGGAGATCCGATCATCGCCCTCGCCACCGCTCACGCGGCTATTGGACCAGGCGCTGATCACGTCGTTGCCGGCGCCGCCGTCGACCTGGCTGTCGGACCACGCACTGATGGAATCGTTGCCGTTGCCGCCGAGGACCACAGTGTTGGACCAGGCACGTATGGTGTCGTCGCCATCCCCGCCGTCCGCCGCACTGTCCGACCAGATATCGATCTGATCGTTTCCCGCCCCGCCGAAGACGCCGGATCCAGACCAGGCCCGGATGGAGTCGTTGCCGGCGCCACTGTCCACCACGCTGTCCGACCAGACATCGACCGTATCGTTGCCGTTACCGCCATCAACAAGGCTTTTGCTCCACCCTGCAAGCCTGTCGTGGCCGTCCGTTCCGCTGACAGATGTCATTCCGAGCTCCTGAAGACGGAGCAGGAACGCCTGAACAACCGGGGAAAGACCAATGCTGCTTGTCGTCTTCTCCGCTGCACCCGGGTCAACTGCAGGCATGCCCGTAGCGGCCGGATTCTGCTCTGCGGTCGGACTGGGCCAGGAGAGATCGAGGCGGTGACGGCGGTTGAAGTAGCGTCAGCGTCACATTCCAAGCGCTCAAGGTTCCGATCTGCATACTGTTTACTCCCGTTCTGGATGTACAACCTCTGGTGTTGTTTCGTTCTTTTGCCTCAGAAAGAATTAATGAGGCGTCAAAGCAAAGCTGACATGTTGTGCGCGGGGTCAATCTGCCGCAGGCGAGGTGTGAGTGGCGACATTCCCAGGTTGCACCGATGCAATCACCTTTGAAGGTGGATGGATCATGCCTCCTTGCAGGGCTTTCGTTTCGGCCCGGTCGGAAACGGCGAGGAGCCTCGCATTGCCGCTTCACCGTTCCCTCGCAAAAAAGTGAGGCGGCCTGCTCGCCGGCCTGTCGGCTTCGGTCCATCCCGCTCGTCTTCCACCCAGAGAGATATCTGAAGTGGAGATCGGGAATGACCAATTTGCACTATCGCTGGGTGATCGTCGCGGCCGGTGGCCTGCTTGGCTGCGTCGCAATCGGCGGCATGTTTTCGCTGCCGGTGTTTTTGCAGCCGATCGCGCGGGACACCGGCTGGTCGGTCACCGGCATATCCAGCGCCATGACCATCGGCTTTCTCGCCATGGCCTTTACCAGCATGGTCTGGGGCACCTTGTCCGACCGGCTGGGGCCGCTGCCGGTGGTGCTGACGGGCTCGGTGGTGCTGGCGGCGAGCCTCGGGCTGGCCAGTCTTGCGACATCGCTGGTCGTCTTTCAGTTCATCTTCGGGCTGATGGTCGGCGGTGCCACCGCTGCGATCTTCGCGCCGATGATGGCCTGCGTCACCGGCTGGTTCGATACCCATCGCAGCCTTGCGGTGTCGCTGGTCTCGGCCGGCATGGGGATGGCGCCGATGACGATGTCGCCGCTCGCCGCCTGGTTGGTCTCGAACCATGACTGGCGGACCTCGATGCAGATCGTGGCCCTTGTCGTCGCCGCGATCATGATCCCGGTCTCACTGCTGGTGCGCCGCGCGCCGGCGTTGGAAGCCGGGCCGTCGGCGCCATCAGACGACCCGGCGCAAGCGGACATGACGCTGGCGCAGGCGCTGCGCTCGCCGCAATTCATCATCCTGCTGCTGACAAATTTCTTCTGCTGCGCCACGCATTCAGGCCCGATCATCCATACCGTGAGCTACGCCATCAGTTGCGGCATCCCGATGATCGCGGCCGTGACCATCTACAGCATCGAAGGCCTCGCCGGGATGGGCGGCCGCATCGCCTTCGGCCTGCTCGGCGACCGCTTCGGCGCCAAGCGCGTGCTTCGTGTTCGGCCTGCTGGCGCAGGCGTTCGGCGCGCTCGGTTATGTCTTCGTGCGCGATCTTGCCGCGTTCTATGCGGTCGCGGCGCTGTTCGGTTTCATCTATGCCGGCACCATGCCGCTCTACGCTGTTTTGGTGCGCGAAAACTTTCCGCTGCGGATGATGGGCACCGTGATCGGCGGCACCGCCATGGCCGGCAGCCTCGGCATGGCAACGGGTCCGCTGGCCGGCGGTTTGATCTACGACACGTTTGCCAGCTACGCTTGGCTCTATATCGGCTCGTGGATCATGGGGCTCGGCGCGTTCCTGATCATATTGACGTTCCGGCCGATGCCGGTGGCACGGGCTGCTGCGCCGATGCCGGCGTGACACGCCGCACGGTGCCACCGCTGCGACAAACGCGAAGCGTTTGCGCAAGGAGCGAAGCGACGAAGCAATCCACCTATCCCGCGTTGAGGTATGGATTGCTTCGCGGAGCCTGTCATCCGGCGGCGCTTTGCGCCGACCGGGTGGCTCGCAATGACGCGGAGAGGTTGCGGCGTACTGGATCGCCAGGTCGAGCCGGGCGATGACACCGGGGTTGTTTGAAAATTGAATCGGAAATGCCGCCTACTTCTCTACGTGCTGATGCACGAACGACGCCAGTGGCTGGCCTTGCTCGACGATATAGGTCGACAGCATCCGCCCCGTCTCCGGACCGAGGTCGCGCGCATTATGAGGGGTCCGCGGCGGGATGAGGAAACCGTCGCCGGCGCGCAGGATGACGGTGGGACGTCCCTCGACCTTCATCTCGACCTCGCCGGCGATGATGTAGCCGACCTCTTCGCCGGGATGAACGTGCCATCCGGACTCGACGCCTGCGGGAATCTCCGTTTCCACCTGCACGATCTCGCGGCCTGGGATCGATGATGGCGCGCGCTGGATGATGCGCCGGACAAGCTTGCCGGCCAGATCGTCGCGCGGCCGCTCGGATGCCGCCGAGGTTCGATCACCCGCGGCGCCCTGTGTCGTCTGAGCCGATGCCGGTGCGGCTGAAAGCAATAGAGCCAGCGCGAGCGCGGTCACCGGAATAAGTGAGAAGCCCTTGGATAGCGTACGCATTGCAAGTCTCCATGATGGGTTGGCTGATGCATCGGCGGCGAAGTCGTCGGGACCTGCCGCCGATGCCCGTCGTTACAAGCGCTGCTCATGCTGCCTGCTGCTGGCCGCGCTGTTCGTTGACGATGTAGTCGGCATACCAGTCCGGCCAGTTCTTATCGTGCTTGCCGCCATTGCGCTTTTCGTACTCGCCATGGGCGGCGGCCGCCCGGCGCAACGCGGCGGCGAGATCGGCCGGCGAGGTGAACGAGGTGCCGTTGCCGTCGATGCGTCCGGGCAATCGCGCGGTGACTTCCTGCAGCAGCCAGCCATTGCCGTCGGGATCGCTGAACGAGGCATACGAACGATAGCTGCCGCGCGCCGGATCCGGGCCGCTCAGCCGGACCCGTCCAAACAGATAGGGCTCGTCCTGGCCAACATGCACGTCGCCGCCGGCGTGAAACGCTTCACTGATCGCAACGCCGCGGCCGAGCAACTCCTTGCGGGCAGCTTCGATGTCGGAGACGACCAGGTACAGGCCCTGCGCGGAGCCGGGCGCGGCAGAGGTGACGTTCTTGCCGAAGATCACCGAGGCGTTGGAGCCGGGCGGGGTGAACTGGATCACGCGGTAATCGTCCGGGCCGGCGAAATCGGCATCGAGCCGCCAGCCGAGCTTCGCGTAGAATTGCTTGGCGCGTTCGACGTCGGAGACCGGGATGACGACGATTTCGAGCTTCAGGTCGACCGCCGGCGCATTCGAGGTCTGGTTTGCAGATGTGATGATCATGGCTTTCTCCTGGGATTAGATCGTGTACGATATATTCGCGCGCGGCCTATAAATACCCGCGGGGCTCTGCTGTCAACCCTTCCGATTTAATCGGATGCGATATATATGGGTGCGAGACTTCACATGTTCGTGTCGGAAAGGACGACCTCCATGAAACCGAATGACGGCCCCAAATCCGGTCAGGCGACCAGTTCCAGGGACAATTCCAGCGACAATTCAAAGGCCAGCCAGAATGCGAAGCCGCCGGGGGCCGATCGGCGCCTTGGCGATTTCCTGTGCTTTGCGATCTACTCGGCCAACCTCGCCTTCGGCCGGGCCTACAGGAAGGGCCTCGAGGAACTCGGTCTGACCTACCCGCAATGGATCGCGATCGTGGCCTTGTGGGAGCAGGACGGCCAGACCGTGAGCGAGCTTGGCGAAAAGATGTTCCTGGAATCCAACACGCTGACGCCGGTCCTGAAAAAGCTCGAGACCATGGGTTATCTGCGCCGCCAGCGCGATCCCGCGGACGAGCGGCAGGTGCGCATCAGCCTCACCGACGAAGGCCGGCTGCTGCGCGAGAAGGGCATGCACATGAACCTCGTGGCCTCGACCGGATTGAAGGCCGACGAGTTCGCGCGGCTACAGGAAAATGTCGTCACGCTGCGCGACGATCTGATCAAGGCGACGGCGGAGGAAGCGTGATGATGCGCTCCATTGGCGCTTCGATGCGATCAGGTCCGGCGCCGCCGCGTGAAGGGAAGTTGCGATGAATGTTGCGTCACACGAGGGCTCGCTTCGCGGACGTATCGCGGTCGTGGCAGGCGCGACGCGCGGTGCCGGCCGCGGCATCGCCACAGCGCTCGGCGAGGCCGGCGCGACGGTGATCTGCACCGGGCGCAGCAGCACGCGCGCCGATGCTCCGACGCGATCCGACTATGACCGGCCCGAGACGATCGAGGAGACGGCCGAGCTTGTGACCGGGCTGGGCGGCAAGGGCGTCGCCATCGCCGTCGACCATCTCGAACCGGCGCAGGTCGCAGCATTGGCCGAACGTATCCGTAACGAGCACGGCCGCATCGATGTGCTCGTCAACGACATCTGGGGCGCCGAAGTGCTGAAGGGCGGGCCGCCGCAATGGAATACGCCGATCTGGAAGCTCGACCTGCAAAGGGCTTGCGGATTCTGCGGCTCGGCATCGAGACGCATCTGGTGACGTCGCATTACCTGTTGTCGCTGCTGATCGCGCAGCCCGGCGGCCTTCTGGTGGAAGTCACCGACGGCACCGCCGACTACAACGCGCAGCACTACCGCATCTCGGTGTTCTATGACCTCGTCAAGCAGAGCGTGAACCGTCTGGCCTTCTCGCAAGGCCACGAACTTGGCCCCCACGGGGCGACGGCGGTGGCGATCACGCCAGGCTGGCTGCGCTCCGAGATGATGCTGGAGAATTTCGGCGTCACCGAAACGAACTGGCGCGAGGCGCTGACGGAGCGGGGAGGCGGCCGGCACCAGGCGCCACCGGATTTCGCGCTGTCGGAATCGCCGCGCTATGTCGGCCGCGCGGTGGCGGCGCTCGCCGCCGATCCGGATCGTGCGAAGTGGAATCAGAGGTCGGTCAGCTCCGGCGAACTCGCCCGCCACTACGGCTTTACGGATATCGATGGCTCGCGGCCCGACATCTGGCGCTACACGGCCGAGGTCCGCGAGGGCGGCAAGGTCGCCGACCTCAGCGATTATCGCTAGCGTTGTCATGTAATCGAGTGAGAATGAAAGCAGCCTGATGATGTCCGTTCACGACAGCCCTGGCCATCCCCTGGATTATCCGATCTGGACCGCGCTGACGACCACGCAACAGGCGTTGGCCGAAGGCGATGCCCGCGCGCGGCGCTATCCGACGGAAGTGACGCCATTCGCGGCCATGCCGGACATGTCTGCGGAAAATTTCGCAGCGCTCGCGGCGTTGATGTCGCCGCAGGACATCGCCGTGCTGTTCACGCCGGAAGCCGTCAGTCCTCCCGCGGAATTCAAGATCGTGCTGGCGGATACCGGCGAGCAGATGATTGGTACGCCGGTTGAGACGCCAGCGAACGGTGTAGACATCATCACCCTCGGCGTCGATGACGTTCCTGACATGATGGAATTGACCGCGCTCACCAAGCCGGGCCCGTTCAGTGCGCGGACCCATGAACTCGGCACCTTTCTCGGCATCCGCGTCGACGGCCAGCTCGTCGCGATGATCGGCGAGCGGATGAAGCCCGCTCAATACACCGAGATCACCGCCGTCTGCGTGCATCCATCCCATCGCGGCCGCGGCTACGGGCAGATACTGCTATCCGCGATCTCCCGCCAGATCGTGTCGCGCGGGGAAATTCCTTCCTGCACGTCTTCACCAGCAATCACTCGGCCATCGCGCTCTACCGGCGGCAGGGGATGGAAATCCGCCGCCGCCTCCACGTGACGGTGCTGAAGAAAGCGGACTGATCGTCCAGCGATGCGCGCCCTGACCGATATCTTCCTCACGCGTTGCGGGTGCCGTTCGGACCCCGATCCGGGCCGGGATCCTGGCCGGAGGCGACCTTGGTCAGCCTGTCGATATAGTGGATCCAACCCTTGGCATGGCTCGCCTGGTGAGCGGCGCTGGGAAGCCCGCTATGGGTCATGCGCAGCAACGTGCCGCCATCCTGTTCGATCAGGTCGATTTCGATCAGGCCTGATCCCGGCGGCACCTCGTCATTGCCTTCCCAGCCAAAGCTGTAGGCGAGGCGATGCACCGGCACCACCTCGCGGAATGCGCCGCGCGCCGTCGCACTGCCAACGCCCTTCAGGAGGTACAACCCGCCCGGATGCATCTCCGTCACGGCCTCGCTGCCCATCCATTGCACGATCTTCTCAGGATCCGTCAGGAAAGCGAATACGCTGGCGCGCGGTGCGGCGATCTGTGTCTCGCGCTGGACCACAAATGATTCAGGCATCGAAAACCTCACTGGTCGTTGGCAGGGCGCGGGCTGCAACCCGCACGAGAACATATGCCCGCGCGAGGATTTACCAAGTGCCGATAATGACAATGAATCGTCCCTGCCACAGGGTCGCCGCATGCAACTGAGTTCGACGCTGACATGGCTGGTCGATGCGGCCAGCGCTTCGCCAGGCGCCGACCGGTTCCTCGCCGAACTCGGCACGCGCTTGATCAAGGACAGCATGCCGCTCGCCGGCGGCGCACTGACGCTTGCCGTGCCGCACCCGATCATCGCCCGCCGCACCTGGCTATGGCGGGCTGAAAACGGCGAGGTGATCGAGGCGGTGGGATTTGCACCGATGGGATTTGGCGGCGCGGGAAGCTCGTCCGGAGATGCGGGCGGGAGCTGGTTAGCCGGACTCGCGGACGGTGCGGTGCATGAAGACACCGTTGGCGAGGGAGAAGGCGGCCCGGTGCTCGGCTGGATCGGGCCGCGCCGGTTCACGGAAGCGGAAGCAGATCGATTGCGCGAAGCAGCCCGCTTTGCCGCAGCGCCGCTCGCCGCACTCTCGGCGCGCGCGGCGCTGTCGACCGCGCTCGAGGCCTATCTCGGCCGGCGCAGCGCCGCGCGCGTACTGGCGGGGCCGCTGCGGCGCGAAGTCGGCGAGACCATTCGGGCGGTGGTGCTCTATGGCGACCTGCGCGGCTTCACCGCGCTGTCGAGGCCGAGCCTCCTGCTGCCGTCATCGCCGCACTTGGCGGCTGGTTCGACTGCATCGGCGGTGCCGTCCACGCCTTTGGCGGCGAGGTGTTGAAATTCATCGGCGACGGCGTGCTTGCGATCTTTCCGGTCGGCGAGAAGCCGCGCGAAGCCTGCGACGCTGCGCTGCGTGCGGTTGCTTCCGCGAAAGCCGGCATGGCGCATTTCGATACGAGCCGGCGTGAGCAGGGGCTGCCGCCGCTGTCGTTCGGCGTGGCGCTGCACCTTGGCGAAATTCTATGGGGCAATGTCGGCGCGGCCGACCGGCTGGATTTCACCGCGATTGGTCCTGCGGTGAATCTGGTCAGCCGGCTCGAAGGGCTCTGCCGGCCGCTCGGCCGAACCGTCCTGATCTCGGGCGCGGTCGCCACTGAGACAAGCGCGATACTGATCCCGCTGGGAACGCACGCGCTGCGCGGCATCGCATCTCCCTGCGCCGTCTACACCGTGTCGGACGGCTAGGCGCAATCTGGAACCGCGGGGTTCATCACGAAAACGTTAAACCGATCGGTTGACTATTGGAGGCGCGCGACTATACTAAACCACATGGTTGAACGATCCACCTATCTCGATGCTGTCTTCCATGCCCTCGCGGACCCGACGCGCCGGGCGATGCTTGGTCATCTGGCCGAGCGGGAGCTCACGATCGGGGAGCTGGCGACGCCATTTCACATGAGCTTCGCCGGCGCGTCGAAACATGTGCGGGTGCTGGAGAATGCCGGGCTGGTGAAGCGCACGATCCGCGGCCGCACCCATCTGTGCCGCCTCGAGGCGGCGCGGCTCGCGGAAGCCGATGCGTGGCTGAAGCGTTACGAACGCTTCTGGAACACCAATCTCGACAGATTGGAAGCGCTGTTGCGTGCGGAAGATGAGGCGAAGGCCAGGAAGTGAAGGAGTAGAAGCATGAATTCAATGACGAAGCCCGAAGCTTATGGCGAACTGCCCGAGCCCGCGACGCTGAAAATCCAGCGGCTGCTGCCCGGCCCGATCGAGCGCATCTGGGCCTATCTCACCGATAGCGAGTTGCGCCGCAAATGGCTGGCCGCCGGCGATATGGGGACAAAGGTCGGCGCCCCTTCGAACTCGTCTGGCGCAACGACGAATTGACGAATCCGCCCGGCAAGGCCCCGGCCGGCTTTGGCGGCGAGCATCGCATGCAGAGCCTGATTACCGAATTCGATCCGCCCCGAAAATTGTCGATCGCCTGGAACAGCACCGGTGATGTCACGTTCGAACTGGAGCCCAAAGGCAAGGGCGTGCTGCTCACGATCATCCATCGGCGCTTCCTGACCGCGCCACGCTGCTCAAGCACATGGCCGGCTGGCACATGCATCTCGATGTCCTGGTCGCCCGTGCGAACGGCGAGGAGCCGGCGCCGTTCTGGGACGGCTGGAGCGGCCTCATGAAGGAATACGACGCGCGTCTGCCGGCCTGACGAGACAATCACAACAAGTATCAACAAGTATCGCGACAAACAGGAGGTTAGCTATGCAGATTCATGCCGTCTCAGCGCAAGAGTGGAAGCCGCGCGCAAGCAGTTGCTCGTGAAGGAGAAGGAATTGACCCACGCTCGCGACGCACTGGCGGCCGAGCGCCGGCGGATGCCGTGGCTGGCCGTGGAGAAGGAATACAAGTTCGAGGGACCCAACGGGAAGGCGAGCTTGCGCGACCTGTTCGAAGGCCGCCGTCAGCTGATCGTCTACCGCGCCTTCTACGAGCCCGGGGTGTTCGGCTGGCCCGACCATGCTTGCCGCGGCTGCTCGATGGTGGCCGACCAGGTTGCTCATCTGGCTCATCTCAACGCGCGCGACACCACCCTCGCATTTGTCTCGCGCGCGCCGCAGGCCGACATCGCGCGCCAGAAGGCGCGAATGGGATGGGAGATGATCCCTGGTACACCATCACGGACAGCTTTGATGCCGACTTCGACGTCGGCGAATGGCACGGCACCAATGTGTTCTTCCGCGACGGCGACAAGATCTACCGTACCTACTTCATCAACAACCGCGGCGACGAGCAGATGGGGGGCACCTGGAATTATCTCGACATCACGCCGCTCGGGCGCCAGGAGGAGTGGAGGATTCTCCCGAAGGCTATCCGCAGACCCCGACCTACAAGTGGTGGAACTGGCACGACAGCTACGTCGAAGGCGCTGCGCCCGACAAGAGGTGGGTCGAGGTGTCGGACGCCGGAGAGGCCGCATTCCGGAAGCAGAGTGCGAGTGCGAAGCCGTGAGCCAGGCCTGTCACAGCAACTCGACCGGCGCTGTGAGTTGTGATGACGAGGGCAACGCGGCCGCGTGCAGCATAGTCAAATGGCTATTGCTCGCGGCCGCGCCGACCTTCGCGATCATGGCGCTGCTTACTGCTGCGGTCGGCAGTGGCCCGCTCGATATGCTTTGTTCGAACGCATCGCCGGTGGGCGGAATGGTCCCGATGTACTTGCTGATGAGTGCCTTCCATTCGGCGCCCTGGCTGAAGCTTATCATAAGGCCGGCGAAGCGGAGTCTGCCGTCCTGATCCGGCGTGCTCTCGTCAGCAGGGCGCCACTCGTTCGAAAAGGTGCTGGTAGCGAAGCACCAGGCCCCGATCATCGACCTCAAGTTCAGCCTCGAAACCTGCCGAGACCCCGAGGTCCACGTAGCGTACCCGATCCGGGGCGAGGCGGTCGTACCTTTGACGCGAACGCTGCACCGTCATGGCGGCCCCGTCCACGAAGCAGGTGTCGAGCATGCGACTTTCTCCTGCGCCGGCGGGCGTCCTGCGGATCGGGAATGTATTGCAAAAGGGGTGATCGAGAGGTCCGGTTCCTCCGCGCCGTCGAGGTCAGTACGTCGTCGGCCATTGACACACCATCCGCCGTCCGTTCGCTCGAGATTGAGATGGGTTTGCCCGGTCGGTCCCCATCGCTCGACGTCCAGCGATTGAGCTCGCCAGTCGGGCGTCAGCCTCCACCTGTGGTCGAGCCGAAAGCCACGGTCCTCAACGCAGATCACGGTAGATTCCGCCACCACGGCGTCAGCGGAAATGCTGAGTTTCAGACGCTCCAAGCCGATCACGTCGGTGCGTCGCCAGAACAGGATTTCGGGGGCACCCTGCATGTGCTTCCTCGAACTGGATCCAACCCCGGCGGAGAACGCTGGTCGCTACCGTTCGGTTCCTGCCGCCATTTCATCCCGGCGCTGATAGGCTCGGACCACAGCCGGCAGATGAGTACTCGCTCGCATGAATCGCGGACGACTGATACGTATGTAAATCCACTCAACGATAGCAGGAAACACCATGGCACGCGTGCGCTGTATCACCGAAATGGGCATGGGCGTCGACGTTCACGGACGCGATGCCACCAAGGCCGCCAAGCGCGCCGTCTCCGACGCCATCCGCCACTCCAGCCTCGGCTTCTTCCGGATGCTGGGCAAGACCGCCAACGACATGTTCGTCGATGTCACGATCGCCGTGCCTGATGCGAGTGGGGTAGATACCGCGGCGGTAGCCAAGGAGTTGCCGTACGGCACCGTGAAGGTAACGGCGATCAATGGCGGAATGGAAATTCCCGCCGAAAGCGGTAGCGACTGCATCCTGATTGCGAACGCCGCCGTGATCGTCAGCTTCGATGACGGCAAGACTGGCTAATCCGCACAGGGCCGGAGGTAACCCATGACGACGCAAGACAGCAGCACCTATTGGAAGCGGGCGCGGGTGGAATTGCGCGCCGCCGGGTTCGACCCGGATCGGGCAGCAGAGACCAACGCGGTGGTGACGATCGCCAGCGCCTACACCAATGCCCATCGCTGCAACAACCGCGTCCGCGCGATCACCGATCTCCTGGTGGAAATCCTCGCCGAGCGCGGCGGGCAGGGTTTGATCGTCGGCGCGCCGGCAGTGTCGGATGCCCTGACGCAGGGCACGCCGACAGCGGGCTATAGCCTCGTATCCCGCGACGTCGTCGCCGACTGCTTCGAGATCGGTCACTACGCGCATCATGGCGATGCGATGATCGTGATCTCCGGCTGTGACAAGACCGGGGCCGCCGCGTTGATGCCGCTCGCGCGCACCAACGCCTTTGGCCTCGTGCTCTATCCCGGGACGGGCACGCCGGGCCGTGTCGCGTTTGGAGCGTGGGCCGACAAGGGCAACAACCTCACAGTCATGGATTATGCCGAGGCGCGCTCCGCCAATGAATCCGGCCGATTGTCCAGCGAGGAACTGCTGGAGGTCGAGCGCAACGTGATGCCCGGTAGCGGCACCTGCGGCGCGATGTTCACGGCCAACACCATGAGCACGATCGCGGAATCGATCGGCATGATGCTGCCGCGCGGCGCCTCGCATCCCGCCGATTACAACGCCGGCAGCGACATCCACGCCGACGTCCGCGCGCAGGCGCACGCCTCGGTCGATGCCCTGTACCGGCTGATGGAGGCTGGCATTCGGCCACGCGACATCATGACCGAGCGCGCGTTCGAAAACGCGATTACGACCGTCTATGCGATGGGCGGATCGACCAACATGTATCTGCATCTGCTCGCGGTCGCCCGTGAAGCCCAGGTGCCGATCACCATCGAGCGCATCCAGGAGGTCGGCGAACGCGTCCCGCTATTGGCCAATCTGCAACCGCATGGCCCGTTCGCGATGGGCAGCCTGCATGCGATCGGCGGCGTGCCTGTCGTGATGAAGGAATTGCTTCGCGCGGGCCTTCTGCATGGCGACGTCGTGACGGTGACCGGCAAGACGCTGGCGGAAAATCTCGCCGATGTTCCGACGCTGGAAGAGATGCCGCCGCAGCAGATCGTTTTCCCGGTGTCGAAACCAATCGCGCCGGCGAACAATCATATCAGCGTCCTGAGGGGCAACCTCGCGCCGGAGAGCTGTTTGCTCAAGCTCTCGGGCAAGGCGCTCGAGAAGGGGCAGTTCCGCGGCACCGCGCGCGTTTTCGAGTCCGAAGCCGATACGATGGCCGCCATCCGCGCCGGCGAGATCGTGCCAGGCAACGTGATCGTGGTGCGCAATGTCGGTCCGGTCGGCGGGCCCGGCATGCCCGAAATGGTGATGCTGACTATTCAGTTGCAGGGGCGGGGCCTTGGCGAAGACGTCGCGCTGATCACCGACGGCCGTTTTTCCGGCGTGTCGCACGGCATCCTGATCGGCCACGTTTCTCCGGAAGCCGCGCGCGGCGGCCCGATCGCGGCGGTGCGCGACGGCGACGCTATCGTGATCGATCCCGGCGCCCGCACAGTGAATCTCGAAGTGTCAGCGGAAGAGATCGTCCGCCGCATGGCCGACTGGCGCGCACCGGCTTCTGTTGCCGCGGTGCGGCCGGGCTCCGTGCACGACAAATACATCCGGCTGGTGTCGTCGGCGCATTATGGATGTGTGTTGTGAGGCTGCAGAAATACACGAATACCGAAGTTGCACTTTAGCCTTGCAACAACTAAATGTTCATGATCTGTTCTAGTCCCGTCATGGACAAGTTTGCAAGTTCTGGTGGTGCCCGACTATTCCTCGCGACAGTTCCCGACGCAGCCGCAGCGAAGCACATGCACGGGCTGGCCAGTATACTCAAGCGCGCACATCGTTTCGACGGCAAACTCATCGCGCCGGACCGCCTGCACATTTCGCTGTTTTCTCTCAGCGGTTTGCCGGATCGGCAGCTTTGCGCCGCATGCGAGGCTGCCACGGAGTTGCGGAGCCGAGCCGTTCGAGGTTTCGTTCGACCGGACCGCGAGCTTTCGGGGCAGATCGGGCAACCACCCGTTTGTACTGATTGGAGAAGACGGCCTGTGCCGGTTGAAATCATTTCGGCAAATGCTAGGCGCCGCGCTAACGCGAAGAGGGTTGAGGCGAGCGGCGCACACGAATTTTACGCCGCACGTTACGCTTCTGTACGACGCGCGCCATGTCGACGAGCATCCGATTCAACCGATCTTCTGGACGGTGACGGAGTTCGTGCTCATCCACAGCATGAAGGGCCACGATTATCTTGCGCGCTGGCCTTTGCAGGCATGACCGGAAACTGGCGCAAGAAAGCATTGGTGACGCTATTTCGGCGCAGCGAGCCGCTCGGTCATCTCGTCGATGGAGTTGAACAGATATGTTGCTCCCGCCGCCTGCAGTGCGGCCGGAAGGGCATAGCCCCAGGCCACCGCGCCCGAGTCCATGCCGGCGGCATTCGCGGCCTCGATGTCGCGGATCTCGTCGCCGATGCAGATCGTCTCTGAAGGCTCGGCTCCGAGCCGCCGGGCTACGCGACGAAATTTCCAGTGTTTGCCGAACAGCGCGGCACCGCAGTCGAAGCGGTTGATCAGGCTGGCGGCGGGTCCGAGCACCTGCCGGACGGAGGCTTCGCTGTCGGAACTGACGATGGCGGCCTTGATCCCTAAGCGTTGCAAGTCGGTCAGCATGGCCGGGATGCCCTTGAACAGCGATATCTCGCTCGCGGCGGCGAGCTTGCGCTTTCGCATGTCGCTGACGATGGCCGGCAGTTGCCACGTGGATACGTTGAGCCGCGCCATGATTTCACGTGCGGTCAGGCCGCGCAGCCCCTCCATTTCCTCAACGGGGACGGGCGTAAGATTGAACCGCGCGACCATGTCGTGAAATGACGCGCGAAACCAGGGAAGCGAGTCGGCCAGCGTGCCGTCAAAGTCGAAAATGACGAGGCGATAGCGCGTCATGAGGGGAAGGCTTTCAGCGTGTCACGTGTCGTCGCCGCCGAAATACGCCGGCTTGCCCGTGGTCCAGGTCTCGCCCCAGAGCTGGCCGCCGCCGTCTACTGTCAGCGTCTCACCAGTCACGAATTTCGCGGATGGTCCGGCGAGGAAAACGCTGGCCTCTGCGACGTCCCAGGGCGAGCCGACGCGCATCATCGGGTTCGAGCGCGGGTAGGCGGCGCGCGCTTCCGGCGTGTAGACATTCCAGCCTTCGGTCTCGATCGCGCCCGGCGCTACGCAGTTGACCCGGATGTTCAAGGGCGCCCATTCGACCGCGACGGCACGCGAGAGCCCGATCACACCACTTCGCGCGGCAATGGTGTGCGCGATGCCATAGAGGCCGTGTCGTCGACAACCACGATGTTGACGATGCTGCCGGGATGCTTGTGGTCGCGCCAGCGCTGCGCGGCGGCCTGCATCATGTACCAAGTGCCGTTCAGATTGGTGTTGATGACGGCGTTCCAGCCCTTCACCGAAAAATCGATCGCAGCCTGCGGAAACTGTCCGCCGGCGCTGTTGATGAGGCTGTCGACGCGGCCATGCGCAGCCCAGATCGCTTCGAACAGGGCGTTGACCGCATCGGGCTCCCTGATGTCGGCGACGTGCGCGGATGCCTTGAAACCGCGGCCCGTCAATTGGGTCGCGAGCGCATCGAGCTTGCCTTCGTCGCGCCCGACCACGGCGACATGCGCGCCCAGCCGCGCGAACAGCCAGGCGATCGCCCGCCCGATGCCGCCGGCGCCGCCTGTGACGACGACGACCTGATCCCTACATGCATCGGCCGCGAACATGGTCGGGTGAGCCGCAAGCTCCTCATCGGTGAGGCCGAGCTTCGCCGGAGACGGTTGATCTGTCATGAACGGCGCGGACCCTTGTTATACGCGGCATCAGCCGTACATTAGCCGCGCAACAATAACGATGCAAAACGAGTTTCGATGTCCGATCTCTCCGCCTTCCCGATCACCAAACGCTGGCCCGCCAAATATCCCGACCGCCTTCAGCTCTATTCGCTGCCCACGCCGAACGGCGTCAAGGTCTCGATCATGCTCGAAGAGATCGGATTGCCCTACGAGGTGCACCTGGTCGACTTCAGCAAGGACGACCAGAAGACGCCGGAGTTTCTCCGCTCAACCCGAACGGCAAGATTCCGCGATCCTCGATCCCGATGGGCCGGGAGGAAAACCGCTGCCGCTGTTTGAGTCCGGCGCGATCCTGCAGTACCTCGCCGAGAAAACCGGCAAGCTTCTGCCGGCCGATCCGGCCCGGCGATACCAAACCATCCAGTGGCTGCACTTTCAGATGGGCGGGATCGGACCGATGTTCGGGCAGGTCGGCTTTTTCCACAAATTCGCCGGCAAGGAGTTTGCCGACAAGCGGCCGCTCGAGCGCTATGTGGCCGAATCGAAACGCCTGCTCGATGTGATGGAGACGCAGCTTGCCGGACGGCAATGGATCATGGACGATGAATACACCATCGCCGACATTTCCATGCTCGGCTGGGTGCGCAACCTGATCGGCTTCTACGGTGCGCGCGATCTCGTCGCATTCGATATGCTGAAGCAGGTGCCGGCATGGCTGGAGCGGGGGCTGGCCCGGCCGGCGGTGCAGCGCGGGCTCGATATACCGAAGCGGGCCTAAGCGGCGCGCTTGAGCAGCTCGTACACAAGAGGATTGTCGGCGCAAGCGCCGAAGCCGCATTCCAGCAGCGTAGTCACCACGTTGGCCGCCGTGAGCGCGATCACGAGCCACACCGCGATTTGCGCGAACGCGCCGCCTGTAGCCGGTAGTGCGGCATGGTCGTCCTCGAATTGGCGATCGAACAGCATCACGACGGCAATCAGAATGACCGCGGCAATGAAGCCGATCAAAGCCCAGGTATAATAATGGTAACCGAGCAGCGCCGAACCATAGCCGGCGTCGCCGGGCATGATGTGCAGCAGCACCTGCCGGGTCGACGCAACAGCGCCTGCGACCGCCGCCAGCAGCGACATCGCATAGTGGCTGGGGCGGGGGCCGAAGCGGATATTGAGTATCGGCCCAACGGCCAGCGCCGCGAACAGGATGCGCTGCAGCAGGCAGAGCGGGCAGGGCAGTTCATGAAGGATGAACTGCGCCGCATAGGCCGCCGCCAGCACCAGCGCCACCGCGTAGAGGCTGAGTGCGTTCAGCGTGATGGCGCGCGTCTGGGTCATGCGCCTCTCAGAATGACAGTTTCAGCGTGTCTGTCGCATGGTGCAGATAGGTGGCGACGCACGCGATCAGGACAGCCCCAAACAGGCCGAGCGCCAGTGGGCGTTGACCGCGCCAGGCGATCAGCATCACGATGGCCGTGGCCAGAAACAACAGGGTGAATTCCATCACCGGTCCTAACTTCGCAAACGATGGGCCAGTCTATGATAGATTCGCCGTTCCGCTTTGTATAAAAAACTGCCTGGCAGGACCAATTTGGCAGAACCAATAACGTCATTACGGAATGCAACGAAAATGCCCATCACCATTTACGGCATCAAGAACTGTGACACCATGAAGAAGGCGCGCGCCTGGCTTGACGATCACGGCGTGGCTTACGACTTCCACGACTACAAGCTTGCCGGCATCGCCAAGGACAAGCTCAAGCAATGGTCCGACGAACTCGGCTGGGAGACGTTGCTCAACCGCGCGGGGACGACGTTCAAGAAGCTGCCCGATAGCGACAAGGAAGGCCTGAACGAGCGCAAGGCGCTGGCGTTGATGCTGGCGCAGCCCTCGATGATCAAGCGTCCGGTACTGGATCTCGGCGGCAAATTGCTGGTCGGCTTCAAGCCGGACGTCTATGGCAACGAGGTGGCGTCCAAATCGCGCGGGCGCAAGGCCTGATTGAACTCGATAGGTTCGCTGGACGGCTATTCGAATTCGAGCACATCGCCGGACGGAATACGGCCCGGCGCGCGATGGAAGAGATCGCGGTCGATGATGGTGCGCAGCTTCGGCACCGGCAGCTTGTCGTTTCCACGCATCAGGTTCTTGATCTCGAAGCCGCCGTCCTCGCTGATGGTCTTCAGCGACGCGATGATCTGGGTAACGCTGCCGTCGTCGGAGAACGGCAGCAACAGCCGCTCATAGGCGACGATTCGCCCGTCGATGTCATCGATATTGGCGATGGTATAGGCGGGAAGGCGGCGCGCGACGCATTCATAATAGACCGGCATCACGATCGGAGCGAGCCTTGCGCCCAGATACTCGTCGAGATTGCGGCCCTTGCCGGTATTCCCATAAGCAGTCGACATCCGCGTGCCGTTGCTCTGGATGGTCAGGCGTGGCGGCTGCGTGCTGGTATCGACCGTGTAGAATACCAGATCGGGAAGTTCGTCCTCGATCCGCGACGGCTGGTATTCCGACATGCGCGGTATCGACCGGTCGCGGGCGTATTGCCGCAGCCAGGTGTTCAGCAGGTCGCGCTGTTTGATAGATTTGACGACCGACGGTCCGGCGCTTTCAAATTCCAAGGCGGCAATTCCTGGCTATTTAAATCGCGTGATGATGCGGCTGTGGCGGAAATATTGTATGAAAGCGTCCAATTGCAGCAGAACACCGTTAACGATGGCTTGCCGGCGCGAGGATCGCGGCTGAGCGCGGACGGCGAGCCCGGGCCGGGCAGTCGGCGCAATTCGACTTATGGTGCATCCGGAACCGGCACGTTTTCCCCGTGGCAGCTTTCCGCCTTGCCTAACCCATACCGTTGACGGCATATTCCGGCCTGGAGGCGGCGGGCTCGGGACGGTTTCCAGGACGTCCGGCTGAGCCTGCCCGGAACAGGGAAAAATTGGCCGCGCGCGAGCGAACTCGCGGAGACGGCTGACGGGGAAATTTGTTTGGCTGATGAGTTCATTCTCGAAACCCACGGATTGACCAAGGAGTTCGCGGGTTTCTTCGCCGTTCGCGATGTCGCCCTCAAGGTGCGTCGCGGCAGCATTCATGCGCTGATCGGGCCTAACGGCGCCGGCAAGACGACATGCTTCAACCTGCTGACCAAGTTCTTGAGGCCGTCTGCGGGCCAGATCCTGTACAAGGGACAGGATATCACCGCGATGGCGCCGGCCGATGTGGCCCGCCTCGGGCTGGTGCGTTCGTTCCAGATTTCGGCGGTGTTTCCGCATCTGACAGCGCTGGAGAACGTCCGCGTCGCCTTGCAGCGCCAGCATGGCTCCTCGTTCGATTTCTGGCGTTCCAAGAGCGTGCTCGACCGCTTCAACGGCCGTGCGCATGAGCTTCTCAACGATGTGGGCCTGAGCGAGTTTGCTACCACGCCGGCGGTCGAGATGCCCTACGGCCGCAAGCGCGCGCTCGAGATCGCGACGACGCTGGCGCTCGACCCCGAGATGATGCTGCTCGACGAGCCGATGGCTGGCATGGGTCACGAAGACATCGACAAGATCGCGACGCTGATCAAGCGCATTTCGGCGAAGTACACCATCCTGATGGTCGAACATAATCTCTCTGTGGTCGCCAACCTGTCCGACATCATCACGGTGCTGACGCGCGGGCAGGTGCTGGCAGAAGGCAATTATGCCGAACTGTCCAAAGACGAGCGCGTCAAGGAAGCCTATCTGGGGGCCGGTCATGCCTGAGTTGAAAATGGCCGAAGCCGCCGCCAAACCGGCGGGCGCGGAAGTCCTTTCCGTTTCCGACCTGCAGGCCTGGTACGGCGAATCCCACATCCTTCATGGCATCAACTTCAATGTGAAGGCCGGCGAGGTGGTTACGCTGCTCGGCCGCAACGGTGCAGGCAAGACCACGACGCTGAAGTCGGTGATGGGAATTATCGGCAAGCGGACCGGTTCGATCCGTTTCAACGGCCAGGACATCACGCGCGCCTCGTCCGACAGGATCGCACGGATGGGCGTGGCTTTCTGCCCGGAGGAGCGGGGCATTTTCGCAAGCCTCGACGTGCGCGAAAACCTGCTGCTGCCGCCGATCGTGCGCCCTGGCGGCCTGTCGCTCGATCAGATCTTCGAATTGTTTCCGAACCTGAAGGAGCGCCTCAACAGCCAGGGCACCAAGCTTTCCGGCGGCGAGCAGCAGATGCTTGCGATCGCCAGAATCCTGCGCACCGGCGCGCGCTTCCTGATGCTGGATGAGCCGACCGAGGGTCTCGCACCCGTCATCATTCAGCAGATCGGTCACACCATCGCGCGGCTGAAGTCGGAAGGCTTCACCATCCTGCTGGTCGAGCAGAATTTCCGCTTCGCCTCGACGGTGGCCGACCGCTACTACATCGTCGAGCACGGCAAGGTGATCGACGGTTTCGCGAACTCGGAGTTGTCGGCCAATATGGACAAGCTCCACACCTATCTCGGCGTCTGATCGGTACTGCATCTCAACTCAAGATTAATGGAGATACTATGAAGCATCGCATTTCAGCTCTCTTCCTGGGTACCGCTCTGGCGCTTGCCGGCGGCAGCGCGTTTGCGCAGGACAAGACCGTCAAGATCGGCGTACTCACAGACAATTCCGGACTTTACTCCGACCTCGGCGGCGCCGGCTCGACGCTCGCGGCCCAGATGGCGGTCGAGGATTCAGGACTGGCGGCCAAAGGCTGGAAGATCGACATCGTCTCCGCCGACCACCAGAACAAGCCCGACATCGGCACCACCGTCGCGCGTCAATGGATCGACGTCGAGAAGGTCGATATCTTCGTGGATGTGCTGAACTCCGGCGTTGCGCTGGCGGTGAACAATCTGGTGAAGGAAAAGAACGCGATCATGATCAACACCGGCGCGGCGACGTCGGATCTCACCAATACCCAGTGTTCGCCGAACACCATTCACTGGGTTTACGACACCTACATGCTCGCCAACAGCACCGGCCAGGCACTGGTGAAGGCCGGCGGCGACACCTGGTACTTCCTGACTGCGGATTACGCGTTCGGCCACGCGCTCGAGCGCGACACCGCCGCGGTGGTGGTAAAATCGGGCGGCAAGGTTATCGGCACCGTCAGGCATCCGCTGAATTCGTCGGACTTCTCCTCGTTCCTGCTTCAGGCGCAGGCGTCCAAGGCCAAGATCATCGGCATGGCGAATGCCGGCGGCGACACCACCAATACGATCAAGCAGGCGTCGGAATTCGGCATCGTCGCAGGCGGTCAGAAACTCGCTGGCCTGCTGCTGTTCATCAATGACGTCCACTCCCTCGGCCTCAAGGTGGCTCAGGGGCTGAACTTCACGGAAACCTTCTACTGGGATCTCAACGACGGCACCCGCGCGTTTTCGAAGCGCTTCTCCGAGCGCATGAAGAACAAGGCGATGCCGTCCATGGTGCAGGCTGGCGTGTATTCGGGCCTGATCCACTATTTCAAGACGATCGATGCAATGGGCGGCAATCCGCATGACGGCGTCAAGGTGGTGGCGAAAATGAAGGAGGCGCCGACCGATGACCCGCTGTTCGGCAAGGGCACGATCCGCGCCGACGGCCGCAAGCTTCATCCGGCCTACCTGTTTGAGGTCAAGAAGCCTGCCGAATCAAAGGGGCCGTGGGACTATTACAAGCTGGTCGGAACGACCCCGGCAGACCAGGCCTTCCGGCCGCTTTCGGAAAGCGCCTGTCCGCTAGTAAAGAAGTAATACGATCGCCCGCCGGCACCGATGCCGGCGGGCGTCTTCTCGCGTCACAACGCGATTTGCGTCACAAACGAGATTGAGTGCGAAACCGATGCAAGCTCTTTACGCCCAGCTCTTGGTAGGGTTGATCAACGGGTCGTTCTACGCGCTGCTCAGTCTCGGGCTCGCCGTGATCTTCGGCATGCTCAACATCATCAATTTCGCCCATGGCGCGCTCTACATGATGGGCGCGTTCTGCGCGTATTTTCTGTTGAACATCGCCGGCATCGGCTATTGGCCGGCGCTGATCATCGCGCCCATCGTCGTCGGCATCTTCGGCATGATCCTGGAACGGACCATGCTGCAATGGCTCGCCGGCCTCGACCATCTCTATGGGCTGCTGCTGACATTCGGATTGGCGCTGATTATCCAGGGCGTCTTTCAGAATTATTTCGGTTCGTCGGGTCTGCCCTACGCGATTCCCAGTGAACTGCAGGGCGGCATGAATCTCGGTTTCATGTTCCTGCCGATCTACCGCGGCTGGGTGGTGGTGTTCTCGCTCATCGTTTGCCTCGCCACCTGGTACCTGATCGAAAAGACGCGGCTTGGCGCCAATCTGCGCGCCGCCACCGAGAACCCGACGCTGGTGCGGGCATTCGGCATCAACGTGCCGCGGATGATCACGCTGACCTATGGGCTTGGCGTCGGCCTGGCGGCGCTGGCCGGTGTGCTGTCGGCGCCGATCAACCAGGTGCGGCCGCTGATGGGCGCCGACCTGATCATCGTGGTGTTCGCGGTGGTGGTGATCGGCGGCATGGGCTCTATCATGGGTTCGATCATCACGGGATTCGCGCTCGGCGTGATCGAAGGACTGACGAAATATTTTTATCCCGAGGCTTCCAACACCGTGGTGTTCGTCCTGATGGTGCTGGTGTTGCTGTTGAAGCCTTCTGGATTGACGGGACGGGCGGCCTGACATGACGGCAATGACCGACGACACATTACCGGTAACCCCGCGCGCTTTCCGCGACGAGATGATCTTGTTCGCGGCGATGGCGGTGCTGTTGGGCCTGGTGCCGTTGACCGGCATCTACCCGTTCTTCGTGATGCAGGCGCTGTGCTTCGCGCTGCTTGCCTGCGCGTTTAACCTTCTGATCGGCTATGGCGGTCTGCTGTCGTTTGGCCACGCGATGTTTCTGGGCACAGCGGGCTATTTTACGGCGCATGCGCTGAAGGTCTGGGGCTTTACGCCGGAGCTCGGAATTCTGTTCGGCACCGCTGGCGCGGCCGGGCTTGCCGTTATCACCGGCGTCGTCGCTATTCGTCGCCAAGGCATTTATTTCGCGATGATTACGCTGGCGCTGTCGCAATTGCTGTACTTCGTCTATCTGCAGACGCCGTTCACCCATGGCGAAGACGGCATCCAGGGTATTCCGCAAGGCTATCTGTTCGGAATCTTCAATCTCGCGAACCCGACGGTGCTTTATTACGTCATCCTCGCCGGGTTCCTGTTCGGCTTTCTGCTCATTTTTCGTACCATCAACTCGCCGTTCGGCGAGGTCCTGAAATCGATCCGCGAGAACGAGCCGCGCGCGATCTCGCTGGGCTACAAGACCGACCAGTACAAGCTTCTCGCCTTTATCCTCTCCGGAACGATTGCGGGCTTTGCCGGCTCGCTGAAAGTGTTCGTGGCACAGAATGCCTCACTCACCGACGTGCACTGGACGATGTCGGGCGAAATCGTGCTGATGACGCTGGTCGGTGGCCTTGGCACCATCTTTGGACCGGTTGTCGGCGCCTTCGTCATCATTGCCATGCAGCAATATCTGGCGGGCTTCGGCCAGTGGGTGACGGTGATCCAGGGCGTCATCTTCGTGGCCTGCGTGCTAACGTTCCGACGCGGCATCATCGGTGAGATCGCGCATTATTTCCGGCGGTCGCTGTAGCTACCGTTGGCGCCTTTTTCAGCCCCCGGTTCCCGGGGCTTGCTGTCGCGCGCTTTGCTTTCGAATGTTCTATGACAGTTTTGTGACAGCTCGCTCGAGCGGCCATTTCTGAACGACGGAAAATACCCATGTTGCGCTGGTTTCGTGCCTTTTTGCCCAAGGAGGAGCGGTTTTTGACCTGTTTGACCGACATGCTCAGACGGTGGTGCAGGGTGCGTTAGCGCTTCAAGACATGCTGCGCGGCGGCGACGAGACGCCGGTGTTCTGCCAGCGCGTCAACCAGTTCGAAAATGACGCCGACGGCATTACCCGCGAAGTGCTGACCGCGGTCCGCCGCACCTTTATCACCCCGTTCGACCGCGGCGACATCAAGAACCTGATCACTTCGATGGACGACGCGATCGATCAGATGCAGCAGACCGCGAAGGCGGTGGTGCTGTTCGAGGTCCGCATTTTCGAGCCGCCGATGCGCGAGATCGGGACCCTGCTGGTCGAGTGCGCCAATCTGGTCGGTCGCGCGCTGCCGCTGATGCAGTCGATCGGAAACAACGTCGCGATGCTGACCGCCATTACCGAGGAGATCGGAAAGCTGGAGGGCCGCATCGACGATCTCCACGACATTGGATTGAAGGAACTGTTTCTCAAGCATCGAAGCGGCAACTCGATGGATTTCATCGTGGGCGCCGAGATCTACAAGCATCTTGAGAAAGTATCCGACCGCTTCGACGACGTTGCCAATGAGATCAATTCCATCGTGATCGAACAGGTATAGGGCAGGGCCAATCAAGTGGACGCCTCGCTCGGTCTTCCGATTCTGGTCTTCCTGATCGCGGTCGCGCTGCTGTTCGACTTCCTCAACGGCTTGCACGACGCCGCCAATTCGATCGCAACGATCGTGTCGACCCGCGTGCTGCGCCCGCAATATGCGGTGATGTGGGCCGCCTTCTTCAATTTCATCGCCTTTTTGGTGTTCGGGCTCCACGTCGCCAATACGATCGGCACCGGCATCATCGAACCTGATATCGTCGATGCCACCGTGATCTTCGCGGCACTTGTGGGCGCCATCGTCTGGAACCTGATCACCTGGGGGCTCGGGATTCCTCGTCCAGTTCGCACGCGCTGATCGGCGGGCTGGTTGGGGCGGGGATCGCAAAAGCCGGAATTTCCGCCGCGGTGTGGACCGGCCTGACCAAGACGCTTCTTGCCATCGTGCTGTCGCCGCTGGTCGGGTTCCTGCTGGCGCTGATGCTGGTCGCGATCGTGTCCTGGCTGTCGGTACGCTCGACGCCGTTTGCGGTCGATCGCGCCTTTCGCATCCTGCAATTCGTCTCGGCGTCGCTCTATTCGCTCGGCCATGGCGGCAACGACGCGCAAAAGACCATGGGCATCATCGCAGTGCTGCTGTACTCGCAGGGCCACATCGGCAGCGACTTCAATATTCCGTTCTGGGTGGTGATCTCCTGCCAGGCGGCCATGGGGCTTGGCACGCTGATGGGGGGCTGGCGGATCGTTCGCACCATGGGCCTGCGGATCACGAAGCTGACGCCGATGCAGGGCTTTTGCGCTGAAACCGGCGGTGCTGCGACCCTGTTCGTGGCGACCTATCTCGGGGTTCCCGTGTCCACGACCCACACGATTACCGGTTCCATTATCGGCGTCGGCGCCGCACGGCGGGTCTCGGCGGTGCGCTGGAACGTGGCGAGTTCGATCGTTTATGCCTGGGTGATCACCATTCCGGCTTCCGGAATCATTGCGGCGCTGACCTATTGGGCGGTGGTGCTGCTGCGCTGATCAGGTGGTGACCAGCTTCAGCCCGATAATGCCGGCCACGATCAGTCCGATGCTGGCGAGGCGGGCCGCGGTGGCTGGTTCACCGAACAATGCGATGCCAAGAAGCGCCGTTCCAACGGCGCCGATGCCGGTCCATACCGCATAGGCCGTTCCGATCGGCAGTGATTTCAGTGCCAGTCCGAGCAGAATGATGCTCCCGGCCATCGCTGCGAGCGTTAGCACCGACGGTACCAGCCGGGTAAAGCCTTCAGTGTATTTGAGGCCGATAGCCCAACCGATTTCCAGGAGACCCGCGGCGACCAGCACAAGCCAAGCCATGACAGCCCTCCGAACCATGCAGGGTCGGTCGTCCCCGCGAAAATGCTGTGAAATCGGAAGGTCGTCCTTCCAAAGCGGATATGGGACTGGCTAGCGGGTTCCACAATCACCAAATGAGGCTTGATTAGCCCGGTTTTCCCTGCCAAACGCTCGAGCCTCATGTCCGACATTGCCGTTACTTCCGAATCGCCGTCCCGCTCGCTGCTTGCAGATGAAGTGGCGCGGCGGCGCACGTTGCGATCATCTCCCATCCGGACGCCGGCAAAACCACGCTGACCGAAAAGCTGCTGCTGTTCGGCGGCGCCATCAATCTGGCGGGACAGGTCAAGGCCAAGGGCGAGCGGCGCAATACCCGTTCCGACTGGATGAAGATCGAGCGCGAGCGCGGCATCTCGGTCGTGACGTCGGTGATGACGTTCGAATTCGAGGGGCTCGTCTTCAACCTGCTGGATACGCCGGGCCACGAGGACTTTTCCGAAGACACCTACCGAACGCTGACCGCGGTCGATTCCGCCGTGATGGTGATCGACGCGGCCAAGGGCATCGAGGCGCGGACGCGAAAGCTGTTCGAGGTGTGCCGGCTGCGCGACATTCCGATCATCACCTTCATCAACAAGATGGATCGCGAGAGCCGCGACACGTTCGAACTGCTGGACGAGATCGAAAAGACGCTTGCGCTCGATACCACGCCAATGACCTGGCCGGTCGGCCGCGGCCGCGATTTCCTCGGTACCTATGACGTCGTCAACGGCGGCGTGCGCCTGCTCGAAGGCGGCGGTGCCAAGACCGGCGCGACCGAGCAGATCGACATCGCCGATCTCGCCGGCCGCAACGCCAATCTCGACGTCGCCGAAATCAAGGACGAACTCGCGCTGGTGTCCGAAGCCTGCAAGCCGTTCGAACTGGAGGCATTTCGCGAAGGCCACCTGACGCCGGTCTATTTCGGCAGCGCGCTGCGTAATTTCGGCGTCGGCGACTTGCTGGAGGGGCTTGGCAAGTTTGCGCCCGCGCCGCGGGCGCAAGATCTGAACCTGCGCAAGGTCGAAGCGGCCGAGTCGCGCATGAGCGCCTTCGTGTTCAAGATCCAGGCCAACATGGATCCGAACCACCGTGACCGCATCGCGTTTGCGCGCCTGTGCTCCGGCAAGCTCAGCCGCGGCATGAAGGCGAAGCTGGTGCGGACCGGCAAGAACATGAGCCTGACGAGCCCGCAATTCTTCTTCGCCCAGGACCGCTCGGTGGCCGACGAGGCGTACGCCGGCGACGTCGTCGGCATTCCCAACCACGGCACCTTGCGGATCGGCGATACGCTGACCGAAGGCGAAGACATCACCTTCGTCGGCGTTCCCAGTTTCGCACCGGAAATCGTCCGTCGTGTGCGCCTGACGGACGCGATGAAGGCGAAGAAGCTGAAAGAGGCGCTGCAGCAGATGTCGGAAGAGGGCGTGGTGCAGGTGTTCCGGCCGCGCGACGGCGCACCGGCGCTGGTCGGCGTCGTCGGTCCGCTGCAGCTCGACGTGCTGAAAGCGCGGCTCGATGCGGAATATTCGCTGCCGGTGGAATTCGAGGTCTCGGAGTTCCAGTTGGCGCGCTGGGTCTCATCCGACGACCGCAAGAAACTCGAGGCCTTCATCGCCGCCAACGGCTCCGGCATCGCCGATGATGTCGACGGCGATCCGGTGTTCATGGCCAAGAACGAGTTCTATCTGGGCTATACCCGCGAACGGGCCGAGGGAATTGTCTTCTCCAACGTCAAGGACGTGAAGAAGAAGGCGTAAGGCGGGCTCGCTTTTCGCGCCAATCTCCACTGTCGTCCTCCGCGAAAGCGGGGACCCAGTACGCCGCGGCTTCTCGGTAAAATCACCAAGGTCTCTGGAATGCTGGATCGCCCACCCCAGTGCGCAATTGCGCACAAGGCGGACGATGACGGGTGGGGTTTTGGCTCGGCCTATCCCACTCATGCATCCAGTGGATGCCTGCATGCACTGTTAGCGAATGTGAAGCCCTTGCGTCGGACCGGCATCCGTTAAAGTATCCAATGGATGCTTTTTGCACAGGGAGCAAACAACCCATGACTGATCTCGCGACCTATTCCCGCACCGGCCCGGTCGGCACCATCGTGATCGACGACGGCAAGGCCAATGTGATGTCGCTTGCGATGCTCAATGCCCTGCACGGCGCGTTCGACCAGGCGGAAAAAGACAGGACCGTCGTAATCCTGAAGGCGCGGGGCAAGCATTTTCGGGTGGCTTCGATCTCGGCGTGTTCGCCAAGGGCAGCGCCGAGGATCAGTATCTGATGGTGAAGGCGGGCGCGGAACTGGCGCTCCGCATTCTCTCGTTCCCGATGCCGGTCGTGGCGGCCTGTCAGGGTAACGCCTATCCGATGGGCGCCTTCCTCATCATGTCCAGCGACCACCGGATCGCCGCCGACGGCGACTACCGGATCGGCATGAACGAAGTCGCGATCGGGCTCACCGTGCCGCGCTTTGCGATTGAAATCGCCAGACAGCGGCTGACGCCGGCCTATTTCAGCAGGGTGGTGATAACAGCGGAAATGTTCGGCCCCGCGGAAGCGGTCACCGCCGGCTTCTTTGACCGCGTCGTTCCGGCTGATACGCTGGAGCGCAGCGCCGAGGAGGCCGCGCAAAAGCTCGCCACGCTCAATATGGCGGCCCATGCCGCCACCAAGGCGCGAGCGAGGGCGCCGTGATCAAGATGATCCGCAGCATGATCGACGAGGACATTACGCCGCAGTATGGCGAGGACCGCGTTGCCAGTCGGGCGTCGGCCTGAGACGAACTTCGGCCGGTCCGGTGGTGGCGTTGCGTCCCGTGCCTTTGTATGAAGGGGTTATGACCGCAAAGCCGCGCCGGGCGACCTATCGCCATGGCAATCTGAAATCCGCCGCGCTGAAGGCGGCCACCCGTCTGGTGGCCGCTGCCGGCCACGAGCAGTTGAGCCTGCGTGAGGTTGCGGAGGCCGTCGGCGTCGCGCATCGATCGCTGTACAATCATTTCGCCGACCGCGAGGCGCTGCTGGATGCGGTGGCGACCGAGGCCTACACGCGGCTCGCCGCCATCCTGGTCAAGGCAGAGACCCCGCAGGACTACACCGCGAAATATGTCCGTTTCGCACTGGCCAATCGCGCGCTCTATGCCCTGATGACCAGCCGCCCGCACGCCACCATGAAGCACAACCCGCCGCTGCAGGCGGCGGTCCACAAGGTCATCACCCAGGCCATGCGGATATTCTGCCGGGATATCGAGAGTTCGGTCGAACGCCGCCGTGCGGTGATGAAGGTCTACATCACGCTTTATGGCGGCATTTCGCTCTATACGGCCGGCGTTCTCGACCAGCCCAGCGAGAAGGCCTTGATTGCGGAACTGTCCGCCATGAACGCGGGGATGTGAACGCGATCAGCCTTGATGCGGGCCAATACGCGTACCAGCTTGATTGGGTCGCTTTGAGGACTCGCTCGCATGTTCCGCCGCATCGTCGTCTGCCTGATCGGCCTGTTCGTCGGGATCAGCGCCGCCGATGCCCAGCCGCGGCGCCAGATCGATGCCACGCCGTTTTCGCATGCGCCCTGTAGCGTGCTCGACGGCCAGCCGTGCACGCCGTCGTTTTGCAGCGTGTTCAACGAAGGGCCGTGCATTCCCGAGATCGATTATCCGTATGGCCAGAATCTGCAACTCACGATCGAAACCGTGCCGCCGCAGGATCAGGCCGCGAAGTACCGGAAGCCGGACCATGATCTCGATACGATCGGCGACCTGTTTGCGGCGCTGCGGTCCTGCTGGTCGCCGCCGCCTTCCGACATCGCGCGCAGGGGCATGCAGATGTCGGTTCGCTTCAGCTTCAAGCGCTCGGGTGAGATCATCGCCACCCCGCGCGTGACGTATGCCACCGCCGGCGTCCCGGCCGAGACCCGCGCAATTTACCTCAAAGCGATCAACACCTCGCTCGCAGGCTGCATGCCGCTCAAGTTCACGTCCGGGCTTGGCGGCGCGCTGGCCGGGCGGCCGATCGCGATCCGCTACGTCGACAACCGCGATTTGGCAAAGCAGGCAGAGAAACCCTGACGATGTCCGCGTGGCGCATTGCGCACCAGCCCCTAAAATGATACGCGGATAATCTGGAACCAGCCGCGTAGCGGAGGGACATCATGGGACTGCTGGTGTTGATCCTCGGCCTGATCCTGTTCTTCGGCGTCCACACGCTCACCATCCAGCGCAAGCTGCGCGCGCAGGTGATCGCCGCGACCGGCGAGGGCGGCTACAAGATCGGCTATGCGCTGGCCTCGTTCGCAGGCCTTGCGCTGATCATCTGGGGCTTTGCGAAGTATCGTGCGACGGGCTGGATCGACGTCTGGAGCCCGCCGACCGCGCTCAAGCATATCGCGGTGGCCCTGATGCTGCCCGCGGTCATTATGGTGGTCGCTTCCTACATCCGCGGCCGGATCTATACGACGCTGAAGCATCCGATGCTGACGGGCATCAAGCTGTGGGCTGCGGCGCATCTGCTCGCCAACGGCGATCTCGGCTCGATCATCCTGTTCGGTTCGTTTCTCGCATGGGCGGTATATGACCGCATCTCGCTGAAATCTCGTTCCGACGCCGGCGCGCCGCCGATCCCCGTCGGTGGTCCCGGCAACGACCTGATCGCGATCGCGGTCGGCCTCGTCGCCTATCTGGCGCTGGCATTCGCGTTCCATCCGGTCGTGATCGGCGTCCCCGTGGTTGGAGCCTAGCATGTCGGTTCAGTCTGCCATCAAGCGCAAAACTGCGCCGGATATCCGCGCGCGCAAGAACGGCGAGCCGATCGTGATGCTGACGTCCTACCATGCGCATACCGCAGCCCTGGTGGATCGCCACTGCGACGTCATTCTGGTCGGCGATTCCCTCGGTAACGTCATGCACGGTTTCGAGACCACCGTGCCGGTGACGCTCGACATGATGATCCTGCAGGGGCATGCGGTGATGCGGGGTTCGAAGCACGCCCTGGTCGTGGTAGATATGCCGTTCGGCTCCTATGAGGCCTCGAAGGAGCAGGCGTTTCATTCCGCGGTGCGGATATTGAAGGAAACCCATTGCGGCGCGGTGAAGCTCGAGGGCGGCGCGCGGATGGCGGAGACGGTGGCGTTCCTGTCCGAGCGCGGTGTGCCCGTGATGGGCCATATCGGATTGACGCCGCAATCGATCAACACGCTTGGTTCGTTTCGCGCGCAGGGCCGCGATGAAGGCAGTTGGGACCCGATCCTTAGGGATGCCCAAGCGATCTCGGATGCTGGGGCCTTCTCGGTCGTGGTCGAGGCGGTCGCCGAGCCGCTGGCGCGAAAGATCACGGAGACCATCGCCATTCCGACCATCGGCATTGGCGCCAGCGCGGCCTGCGACGGGCAGGTGCTGGTTCTGGAGGACATGCTGGGCCTGTCGCCGCGGACGCCGAAATTCGTCCGTCGTTACGGCGATCTCGGCCCCGCGATCGAAGCGGCGATCCAGGGCTATGCCAGCGATGTGCGCTCGCGCGCTTTTCCGGGACCCGAACACGTCTACGAGATGAAGAAGAGCTGACGAGGTGCGCGATGGACTGGTCGCAGCACGCCATTCCACCCATGCGGCTCGAGCCCCGCTTCGGCGATCGTATCGTTCCGGCTTTTGCGAGCGGCCCAAAAGCATCCCGGCGATGGTAGCCGAGGCCGTGGCGCGAAACGGCGACGGCGAGGCGCTGGTCTGCGGTGAGAAGCGAATGACCTGGCGCGAAGTCGCGCAGCAGTCGGCGCAGATCGCGGCGGGCTTCGGGAAGTTCGGCCTCAAGCGCGGCGACCGCGTCGCGGTGCTGCTCGGCAACCGGATCGAATTCGTGCTGACGATGCTGGGCGCGGCGCATGCCGGGTTGGTGACGGTGCTGCTTTCGACCCGCCAGCAAAAGCCTGAGATCGCCTATGTGCTCACCGATTGCGGCGCGCGGCTCTTGATCCACGAGGCCGCGCTGGCCGACCGCGTGCCGGATGCGGGCGACATTCCCGATGTGACGTACCGGATCGCCGTCGATGACGATCCGAAACTCTCGCGCTTTTCGGATCTGGCCGACCACGCGCCGCTGGCAGCGCCGGTCGAAGCCGGCGAAGAAGACACCGCCATGATCCTCTACACTTCGGGCACAACAGGGCGGCCAAGGGCGCGATGCTCGCCCATTGCAACATCATTCATTCGGCGATGGTGTTCGTATCGTGCCTCAAACTGACCGAGGCCGATCGATCGATCGCCGCGGTGCCGCTCGGCCATGTCACCGGCGTGGTCGCCAACATCATGACCATGGTCCGTTGCGCCGGCGCGCTGATCATCATGGCGGAGTTCAAGGCTGCGGAATATCTGAAGATGGCGGCGCGCGAGCGCGTCAGCTACACCGTGATGGTGCCGGCGATGTATAATCTCTGCCTGCTGCAGCCGGACTTTGACAGCTACGATCTGTCGAGCTGGCGGATCGGGGGCTTTGGCGGCGCGCCGATGCCGATCGCCACGATCGAAAAGCTGGATGCCAAGATTCCCGGCCTGAAGCTGATGAATTGCTACGGCGCGACCGAGACCACGTCGCCCTCGACCATGATGCCCGGCGAACTGACCGCAGGCCATATCGACAGTGTCGGTTTGCCCTGTCCCGGCGCGCAGATCGTC
This sequence comes from Bradyrhizobium sp. RDT10, assembly GCA_044772375.2. Classification (GTDB taxonomy): domain Bacteria; phylum Pseudomonadota; class Alphaproteobacteria; order Rhizobiales; family Xanthobacteraceae; genus Bradyrhizobium. The sequence goes on along the minus strand of CP187939.1, from coordinate 3,234,150 downwards.
GTCATGGATGCAGAAGGCCGTGAGCTGCCGCGCGGCGAGATCGGCGAAATCTGGATTCACGGCGGATCTGTCATCAAGGGCTACTGGAACAACCCGAAGGCAACGGCCGAGAGTTTTACGGCCGGCTTCTGGCATTCCGGCGATCTCGGCTCGATCGACCAAGAGAATTTCGTTCGCGTATTCGATCGCCAGAAGGACATGATCAACCGCGGCGGGTTGAAAATCTATTCCGCCGAGGTCGAGTCGGTGCTTTCAGGCCATCCCGACGTGGTCGAGAGCGCGATCGTCGCCAAGCCGTGCCCGGTGCTCGGCGAGCGCGTGCACGCGGTCGTCGTGACGCGCGGCACGATCGGGGCCGAGGCGCTGCGCGCCTGGTGCGCCGAGCGGCTGTCCGATTACAAGGTGCCGGAAACCATGGATGTGCGGACGGACCCGTTGCCGCGCAATGCCAATGGCAAGGTGATGAAACGGCAGCTCCGCGAGGCTCTGCCAACGGCCTGAACGGCGACGCAGGGCTGAAACCCGGCGGCTAGAGCTTCGGAGCGCTGCCCTTGGGCATCGAGCCTTCGTTCTGCCCCGCGGCGAGAGCGGCACTGTCGATCGTGGCCGCGCTGACGAACTGCTTGACATCCAGCAGGGTGAATTGCGCGATGCCGACACGGTCGGCCGGCGTGCCCGGGACGAGCTGCACGCTCAATACGCCGTCGCAGTTCGCGCCCTTGGCCTCAGCCAGCATAGCGCTCGGTTCCTTGGCCTTGGTCTGCGCCCGCTTGACGACCGCCACGCAACTGCCGCGGACGGTGTCGCCGTTGAGCTTGACGGCGGCCCGGGGATCGAGCGGCTTGTCGATGGCTTCCAGCGCGGTCGCTTGCTTGTACTTGCCGCCGACGGACATGATCGAGCCCTTGCGGTAGATGTAATACAGGTGCTGATCGCCGACGATGGTGGGCACGCCGTATTTTCCCATGACTTCCTTGACCATGTCCGCCTTCGACGGCTGCTGGTCCTGCGCGAAAGTCGGATTGCGCGCCACGAAGTAAGCGCGGTTGGCGCTCGCGGGTGAGGAGAAGCTGGTCGAGAGCATCTCGCCGTTCTGTTTCGAACCGGCGGGGAGGCTGAAATTCAGTGCAGCGACATAGCTGGCGCCGCCGAATTTCTGCTGCTGGATGTCGGTCTTGGTGTCGGTACGGCCCTTGAACAGGAATCAAAGATGGCGCGCGCGGATTCGGCGTTCGATTCGGTCGAAATACCCAAAATGTCGGGGCGCAGTTTGCCCGAGAACGCCGTCTCGGGCGCCTTCGGCTTGATATCGTCGGCCAGTGACGTTGCGGGCAGGGATGCCAGTCCCAATACCACGCTCATGGCAAGCATTGAAACCAGCGCATGGCGAGGCATGAAACACCCAAGAAATCGGGGTAAGATTCGAAATGGAAGCGGGCGGGATTACGCCAAACTTTGAACCGCGATGTCAACGTTGTCAGGCGATTTCGCGGGCCGGCCGGGGCCGTTGTTAACGCTTTGATCCACCTCGCTTTGCCTTGCCACCGCCATATCGATAGGCTACCTCGCGGCGATGCGGGGATCGAGCGCACGTTGCTGCCGCCCTAGGCGCGGTTCCTCGGGGATGGGATACCTTTAAGTGTCTGAATTATTTGATGAAGTTGACGAGGAGGTCCGTCGCGATCAGCTCAAAAAGCTGTGGGACCGATACTCGCTTTATATCATCGCCGGCGTGATTTTGATCATCGCCGCCGTGGGCGGCTGGCGTGGCTACCAATATCTGGAGGCCAGGAAGGCGGCCGAGGCGGGGGCTGCGTTCGACAAGGCCGTCGAGCTTTCGGAAGCCAACAAGCACACCGAGGCCGAAGCGGCCTTCGCCGATCTCGTCGCGAAGGCGCCGTTCGGCTATCGCGTGCTGGCGCGGTTGCGCATGGCAACCGAAGTCGCCAACCGCGATCCGCAGGCAGCCGCAAAGCTGTTCGATGAGATCGCCGCCGATCGCAGCGCTGGCGTCGCCGAGCAGGATCTGGCGCGGATTCGCGCCGCCCAGTTGCTGTTGGAGAGCACCAGCTATCCCAACATGAAAGAGCGCCTCGAAGCCGCTGCCGCGCCGGGCGCCACCTTTCGCCATACCGCGCGCGAATTGCTGGCGCTGTCGGCCTGGCGCGCCAACGACGCTGCGGCGACGCGGCAATGGCTTGATATGATCGCCAATGACGGCGAAACGCCGCCGAGCCTGCGCTCGCGCGCCGAAGCGCTGCAGGCCTTGCTGCCGCCGGTCGCCAAGAGCTGACGCAAAACGAGCTGAGTGGAAAACCGACCATGCGCCGCCCGCAACGTTTGATCGCAGCTACCGTCCTCATCGCGCTTTCAGGCGCGCTGGCGGGCTGTGGCAGCATGGGCAATTTCGATCCGAGCGATCTGCTCGACTTCCTCGATACCAAGAAAAAGCTGCCCGGTGAGCGCAAGCCGGTGTTCCCCGAAGGCGTGCCGGGCCTTGAACAGGGCGTGCCGAAGGATCTCTACAAGGGCGCCCGTCAGCAGGACGACCCGAACGCACAGGCTGCCGCTCCTCCGCCGGCGGAAGAACCGAAATCGAAGCGTGGCGCGAAATCCAAGGGCAAACAGGCCGCTGCCCCTGCGGCTGCGGACCCTGACGCCGCGCCCGAGGAGGAAGGCAGCACCGCTGCCGCGCCGCCAGCGCCCAAGCCGGCCAAGATCGTGCGCAAGCGCACCACCGCGCCGCCGCCCGATCAATCGGCGGCGCCTGCGCAATCCCCGCAACAATCCGCATTCCCGGCGCCGATGCCGAGCGGCACGTTCACGCGTTGATTTTCTTCTTTTCATTCGATTGACACGCCCTTCGAAAAGGGCGTTTGGATCACTTATGTCCTTTACGATTGCCATCATCGGCCGGCCCAATGTCGGCAAGTCGACGCTGTTCAACCGGCTGGTTGGGCAGAAGCTCGCGCTGGTGGATGACGAGCCCGGCGTCACCCGCGACCGCCGTGAGGGCAATGCGCGTCTCGGCGATCTCGAGTTCACCGTGATCGATACCGCCGGCCTCGATGAGGGCGCCAAGGGCTCGCTCACCGCGCGGATGCAGGAGCAGACCGAAACCGCGATCGGCCTTGCCGACGCGCTGATGTTCGTGATCGACGCGCGCGCTGGGCTGACGCCCAATGATCGCACCTTGCCGATTTCGCGCGCCGCGCCAACAAGCCGGTGGTGCTGGTCGCCAACAAGAGTGAGGGCAGGCACGGCGAAGTCGGCGCGATGGAATCCTACGCGCTGGGCCTCGGCGACCCCATCCAGATTTCCGCCGAGCACGGCGAAGGCCTGAGCGACCTCTACGATGCCTTACGCGTGCTGATGCCGGAGCCGGTTGAGGAGGGTGAAGAGTTCGACGATGACGACGTCATCGTATCCGATGAGGAGCTCGCGCAGCGTCTCCATCCGCGTCGCGATCGTCGGCCGCCCCAATGCTGGAAAATCTACGCTGATCAATCATCTGCTCGGCGAGGAGCGGCTGTTGACCAGTGCCGAGGCCGGCACCACGCGCGATTCCATTTCGGTGGAGATCACCTGGCAGGGACGCGAATTCCGCGTCTTCGACACCGCGGGCTTAAGGCGGCGCTCGCGTATCGAGGAGAAATTGGAAAAACTGTCGGTGGCGGACGCGTTGCGGGCAGTGCGCTTTGCTGAAGTCGTCGTGATGATGATGGACGCGCAGAACCGGTTCGAGGAGCAGGATCTGCGGATTGCCGATCTGATCGAGCGCGAGGGGCGGGCGATCGTGCTCGCGGTCAACAAATGGGACTTGATGGAGCGGAAGGGAAATCTGATTTCCGCGCTGCGCACCGATGTCGATCATTGGCTGCCGCAGGTCAAGGGCGCGCCTGTGGTAGCGGTGTCCGGGTTGATGGGCGAAGGCATCGACCGGCTGATGACGGCGATCGAGGAAGCCTACGCGGTGTGGAACAAGCGCGTGCCGACGGCCACGCTCAATCGCTGGTTCGAGCAGGCGGTCGATACCAACCCGCCGCCCGCGGTCTCCGGCCGCCGGCTGAAGTTGAACTACATTACGCAGGCCAAGGCGCGGCCGCCGAGTTTTATCTTGTTCTGCTCGCGCGCCGACGCCGTTCCACAATCCTATCTGCGCTATCTCATCAACTCGATGCGCGAGGCCTTCGACCTGCCGGGTACGCCGATACGGATCACGCTGCGCGAAAAGGCCAATCCGTTCGCACACAAGCGCAAGCGGCCGTCATGAGCGAAGCGGCGTCCGCGCAAGCTGCCGACACGCCGCCGGTACGCAGCGGCGCGGCGGCCTTCATATTCGTCACCATCCTGCTCGACATGCTTGCGCTCGGCCTGATCCTGCCGATCCTGCCCAAGCTTGTGGAAAGCTTCGTCGACAACGATACCGCAACCGCTGCGCGGATCTTCGGGCTGGTCGGCACCGCCTGGGCGCTGATGCAGTTCCTGTTCTCGCCAATTCTCGGCGCGCTCTCGGATCGGTTCGGCCGGCGGCCGGTGGTGCTGCTATCGAATTTCGGATTGGCGCTGGATTACGTGTTGATGGCGCTGGCGCCGTCGTTGATCTGGCTGTTCATCGGGCGGGTGATCTCAGGCATCACCTCGGCGAGCATTTCGACGGCCTTTGCCTATATCGCCGATGTGACGCCGCCGGAACGGCGTGCCGCGGTGTTCGGCAAGATCGGCGCAGCCTTCGGCGCCGGGTTCATTCTCGGTCCCGCCGTTGGCGGCCTGCTCGGCGGCATGGATCCACGCCTGCCGTTCTGGATCGCGGCAGGCTTGAGCTTTGCGAATACGCTCTACGGCTGGCTGATCCTCCCGGAGTCGCTGCCGCTGGAACGCCGCGCACCGTTCCGCTGGAAAAGCGCCAGCCCGCTCGGCGCACTGCATCTGCTGCGTTCCAACCGGATTCTGGCCGGGCTGTCGCTAGCGAATTTCTTCGGGCAAGTCGCGCATGTGGTGCTGCCCTCCACCTTCGTGCTCTATGCGACTTACCGATATGGCTGGGATACGACGACCGTCGGCCTGACGCTGGCCTTGGTCGGCGTCTGCGCCATGGTGGTGCAGGGCGGGGGCGTCGGCCCGATTGTCAACCGTCTCGGCGAACGCCGGGCGCTGCTGCTCGGGCTTGCCTGCGGCGCGCTTGGCTTTTTCATTTACGGCGCCGCTCCGACTGGACTGCTGTTCTGGATCGGCATTCCCGTGATGGCGCTGTGGGGCGTGGCGGGGGCGGCGATCCAGGCGCTGACGACGCAGCTCGTTGCGCCGGATCAGCAAGGCCAATTGCAGGGGGCGACCAACAGCGTCAACAGCATCGCCCAGATGGTAGGACCGTTCCTGTTCACGCTAACCTTTGCCTATTTCATCAGCGATACGGCGCCAGTGAAAATGCCGGGCGCACCGTTCCTGCTGGCAGCCGCGTTATTGGGGCTGGGGCTTGTGATCGCGTGGCGCACGCTGAAAAAGTAGAGTGGGTCAGCCGAAGGCGTAACCCACCGTTCGCTTGCGTGAAAAGAGGTGGGTTACGCTTCGCCAACCCACCCTGTGATTCCTACTTCTTCACCAGCGGACACTCGCTGGCTTCGAGCGGCTTGGCCGCATCTTCCGGCGAGATCGTGGCGACCAGCTTGTAGTAGTCCCAGGGATACTTGGACTCCTCGGGCTTCTTTACCTCGAACAGATAGGCCGGGATGATCCTGCGCCCATCGGCGCGCAGCGGGCCCTTGCCGAACAGGGGATCGTCGGTAGGAAGCTCCTTCATCTTGGCCACGACCTTGGCGCCGTCACGCGGATTGCCGCCGAGCGCTTCCATCGTCTTCAAGTAATGCAGCACGCCCGCATAGAGACCCGCCACCGTCATCGAGGGCATGGTGCCCTTTGGCGATAGCTTTGCGAACCGCTTCGACCATTCGCGGGTGTTGTCGTTCAGATCCCAGTAGAAGGATTCGGTGAAGGTGAGGCCCTGAGCGGTCTTCAGCCCCAGCGAATGCACGTCATTGATGAAAAGCAGCAGCGCCGCGAGCTTTTGGCCGCCTGCTACAATGCCGAATTCGGATGCCTGCTTGATCGAGTTGGTGGTGTCGCCGCCGGCATTGGCAAGCCCGACCACCTTTGCCTTTGAGGATTGCGCCTGCAGCAGGAACGACGAAAAATCCGAGGTGTTGAGCGGATGCCGGACGCCTCCGAGCACCTTGCCGCCATTGGCGGTGACCACCGCGCCGGTGTCACGCTCCAGTGCGTGTCCGAACGCGTAATCTGCTGTCAGAAAATACCAGGTGTCGCCACCGGCCTTGGTCAGCGCCTTGCCGGTGCCGTTGGCCAGCATGTAGGTGTCGTAGGTGTAGGAAATCGTGTTCGGCGTGCAAGCCTTGCCGGTGAGGTCGGCGGTGGCGGCACCCGAGTTGAGGTGCACGATATTCTTCTCTTTGACGATATTGGTCACGGCCAGCGCAACACCGGAGTTTGGGGTATCGGCGATGACGTCGACCTTGTCGCTGTCGATCCATTGCCGCGCGATGTTGCTGCCGATATCAGGCTTGTTCTGGTGATCGCCGCTCAGCACCTCGATCTTCCAGCCCTTCTTGGTCAGGCCGGAATCCTCGACCGCCATCTTGACCGCAGCCACCGAATTGGGCCCGCCGATGTCGGCATAGAGGCTCGACATGTCGTTGAGGACGCCGATCTTGACGGTCTTGTCCTGGGCCAGTGCTGGTGTGGCGAAGCTGATAGCGGCGAGTGCCACGGACGCGGCCAAGCGCCGCGCGATTGTAGTCGTCATGGTAATCCTCCAGAAACGGTTGTTTGCCGGCTCTCTTTTCGGAACCTGCCACCGGCCCTGCGATAGTCCTTCTCGCAAGGCCCGGCAACCCACCTATCGTAGCGCGTCCGAGGTCAGCTTGAAGTTCTGAATCCGCTTCGCGGTATCGACCACGGCGGTATGATCATCACCGCTCGCAGCCACAGCGGGAATCAAATGGAACCGTCCGGCCCTGGTTACGCCGGGCTTCGAAAACTCATCAGCGTGCGCGTCTTGTAATCGTAAAACTTGCCGGTCTCGTTCCAGTCGGGCGCGCACATCGGCACGATGAATTCGGCGGCTTGCTCCGGCGTATCCAGCGTCATCGGATCTTCGCCGGGAAATACCGTGGCGCGCATGCGGGTGCGGATCGGGCCGGGGTTGAAGAGGTTGACGCGCATCTTCGTGCTCGCGGTCTCCTGCGCCCAGACCCGCACCAGGGTTTCGAGCGCGGCCTTAGAGGCGGCATAGGGACCGAGATAGGCGGTCGCCTTGTTAGCGGCGCCCGAGGTGACGAACACCGCACGTCCCGCATCGGATTGCTTCAGCAGCGGTTCCATGCAGCGGATCAGTTGAAAATTCGCGGTGACATTCACGGCCATCACGTCGTTCCACGGCTTCAACTCGATATGTCCGAGCGGCGAGGAGGGGCCGGCGACACCGGCATTGCCGATGAGAACATCGAGCTTGCCGTGGCGTTCATGCAGCGCTGCGCCCAGCCGCGCGATGCCGTCGAAATCGGTGAGGTTGAGCGGCACCAGCGTGGCGCTGCCGCCGTCTTTCCGGATCTCGTCGTCGAGCTCCTCCAGCCCGCCTTGCGTGCGCGCGACGGCCACGACGTGCGCGCCGGCGCGGGCGAGCGCGCGCGCAGTGGCGTAGCCGATGCCGCGTGAGGCGCCGGTGACGAGGGCGATACGGGAGGCGAGGGGTTTGGTCATGTCGTGCCACTTTCGTCATGCCCGGACTTGTTCCGGGCATCCACGTCTTTGCGGCGGGTATTACAGACGTGGATGGCCGGGACAAGCCCGGCCATGACGGAAAATTACTGGATTATTCGCTGTATGCGCGCCTTCAGCTCGCTTCCGCCAGCAGCGACAATTGCCGCGGTTGCGGCTCGGTCTCGCTTTGGTCGGTGAGGTGGGTCGGATAGGCGCCGGTGAAGCAGTGGTCGGAGAATTTCGGATTGGCGGGGTCGCGGCCGGGCTCGCCCATGGCACGGTACATGCCGTCGATCGACAGGAACGCCAGCGAATCCGCGCCGATGATGTCGCGCATCTCCTCCAGCGAATGGGTCGCGGCGAGAAGGCCGCCACGGTCCGGCAGGTCGATGCCGTAATAGTCGGGATACAGGATCGGCGGCGAGGCGAGGCGGAAATGCACCTCGCGGGCGCCGGCATCGCGCATCATGCGCACGATCTTCTTCGACGTGGTGCCGCGTACCAGCGAGTCATCGATCAGGATGATGCGCTTGCCTTCGATCGCGGCGCGGTTGGCCGAATGTTTCATGCGCACGCCGAGTTCGCGCACGCTCTGCGTCGGCTGGATAAAGGTGCGGCCGACATAGTGGTTACGGATGATGCCGAGTTCGAACGGCACGCCGGAATGCTGGCTGTAGCCGAGGGCGGCGGGGACGCCGGAATCAGGCACCGGCACCACGACGTCGACTTCGACATGGCTTTCGCGTGCGAGCTGCGCGCCGAACGCCTTGCGGACCTCGTACACCGAGCGGCCGCCGACGATCGAATCCGGCCGCGAGAAGTAGATATATTCGAAGATGCAGGGCCGCGGCGGTTTCGGCGGGAACGGCTTGTGGCTGTGGGCACCTTCCTCGTCGAACACGACGATCTCGCCGGGCTCGACATCGCGCACGTATTTCGCACCGATCATGTCGAGCGCGCAGGTTTCCGAGGTCAGGATCGGACAGCCATCGAGATCGCCGAGCACCAGCGGACGGATGCCGAGCGGATCGCGGGCGCCGACCAGCTTCTTGTTGGTCATCGACACCAGCGAATAGGCGCCCTCGATCGCGCGCAGCGCTTCGATGAAGCGATCGATGAAGCGGCCGCGCTTCGACTGCGCCACCAGGTGCAGGATCACTTCGGTGTCGTTGGTGGATTGCATCATGGCGCCGTTGCGCACCAGTTCGCGGCGCAGGCTCAGCCCGTTGGTGAGGTTGCCGTTGTGGCCGACCGCGAAACCGCCGGCATTGAGTTCGGCGAACAGCGGCTGCACGTTGCGCAGGATGTTGGCGCCGGTCGTGGAATAGCGCACATGGCCGACCGCGAGGTTGCCGGGGAGGCGCTCGATCACCTCGCGGCGGGAGAAGGTGTCGCCGACCAGGCCGAGCCGCTTCTCCGAGTGAAACCGCGAGCCGTCGAAGGAGACGATGCCGGCGGCCTCCTGGCCGCGGTGCTGCAAAGCGTGCAGCCCGAGCGCGGTGACGGCGGCGGCTTCCGGGTGGCCGAAGATGCCGAACACGCCGCATTCCTCGCGTAACGTGTCGCCTTCGAGATCGTCCTGCAACTCGATGCCAAGATTTAAATCAAGATTCAGATCGAGTTGGCCGGCGGGATCGGAAGGGTTTTGCATCTCGTCCATCGCCTCTCTTTTGGCCAAAATTTTAGCGTGCCGCGGGTTTCTCGATCAGCTTTTTAAGGCTGTCGCGGGCAGGTTTGCTGTAGCCATCGCCGGACGCAGGGGCTGCCTGGTCAGCGTCAGTTTGATCGTCTTCCGGTTTATTCTTCTTGAATCTCTTTAAGATGGTGTTCTCGGGGTCGTCAGGCAAGAGCGACATTAACCAATCCCCGGTTCCCTGCAGGACCACCCGGGACTTCGCACCGGTGATCCAGTCCGGCCGCTGCTTGTCCGGGACCAGCCAGCTGAAGAACAGGAAGGCGACCACCACGATCAGGAGGCCGCGGCCGAGCCCGAACAGGAAACCGAGCGTGCGATCCAGCGCGCCGATCCGGGAATCCAGGATCATGTCCGAAATCCGCACGGTGACGACGGAGACCACGATCAGGGTGCCGATGAAGGTGCCGGCCACCACCACAACGGAAGCCACCGTGTCGTTATTGAAATAGGCCTTGGCGGTCGGCAGCAGCTTCGAGAAGGCATACAGCGTCACCAGCGCCGCCGCGCCCCATGCCGCGATCGACAGGATTTCGCGCATGAAGCCGCGCACCATTGCGAGCAGCCCCGAAATCAGCATCACTCCGAGCAGGACGAGATCGAGTATCGTTATCGGCATCGGCTGGTCAGGTCCGCTCGTAAGTTCTCAAGCAGCAGAATCGGCGGGTCAGGATCACCCCAAGTGAGGGGCAGACGGCGCATCCCGCAAGGCCGGATATCGCACCATCCCGCCCGCCTTTCGCGCGCGTTGTATAGCGGCGAGGGCCGGGCGCGTCACGCCGCTTTAGCTGTTTTCACGACGGAATCGCGCCGGTGTGGCATTTTCTCTGCCGCACCCTCGCGACTGGCTTCCCGGTTGCCGGCCCCGGTGTTTCTAGGGCTGCCACGTGCCGCGATATCGGCGACCAAGCTGGTCAGGCCGCCGATGCTGTTCAGTGCAAGCCCGCCATCGCCGCCGACCTCCCCGCGCGCCGATTCGGGCAGAACCGCGCGCCCAAATCCCAGTTTTGCGGCCTCCTTCAATCGGGCGGAGGTCTGCGCTACCGGCCGGACCGCTCCCGAGAGCGAAATCTCGCCGAAATAGACCGCATCTGTCGGTAACGGAGCGTTCACCAAGGACGACACCAGGGCGGCTGCCGCCGCGAGGTCGGCCGCGGGCTCCTGGATCCGCAAGCCCCCGCCACGTTCAGATAGACGTCGTAGCCGGACAGTTTGACCCCGCAATGGGCTTCCAGCACCGCCAGCACCATCGATAGCCGGCTCGGGTCCCAGCCCACCACGGCCCGCCTGGGGGTACCGAGCGTGGTCGGCGCCACCAAGGCCTGTAATTCCACCAGCACCGGACGGGTGCCTTCGATCCCGGCAAAGACCGCCGTGCCCGGGCTACCCAGGTCTCGTTCAGAAAGGAACAATTCCGAGGGTTGGAGACCTCGCGGAGGCCCAAGCCCGTCATCTCGAATACGCCGATTTCATCGGTCGGGCCGAAGCGGTTCTTGACCGCGCGCAGGATGCGGAATTGTTGCGAGCCTTCGCCCTCGAACGATAGCACCGCGTCGACCATGTGCTCGACCACGCGGGGGCCCGCGATCTGGCCGTCCTTGGTGACGTGTCCGACCAGGATGATCGCAGCTCCGGATTTTTGGCGAAGCGAATGAGCGCCTGCGCCGAGGCGCGGACCTGCGTTACCGTTCCGGGCGCCGATTCCACCGTGTCGGTCCACATGGTCTGGATCAGATCGATCACGATCAGGCGCGGCACCGCGCCCTCCGACAGCGTCGAGACAATGTCTTCAACCGAGGTTTCGGCGGCGAGCTGCACCGGCGCATCCGCTAGCCCGAGCCGCTCGGCGCGCAGCCGCACCTGCGCCACAGCCTCTTCGCCCGAAATGTAAACCACGCGATGGCCGGCGCGGGCCATCAGGCTGGTTGCCTGCGTCAGCAGCGTCGACTTGCCGATACCGGGATCGCCGCCGACCAAAAGCACCGAGCCGCGGACAAACCCGCCGCCGGTGACGCGATCGAGCTCCGTCATGCCGGAGGACAGGCGAGGGGCGTCCTGGGTCTTGCCGGTCAGCGATTCCAGCTTGAACGTCCGACCCTTGCGTTTGGAGCGGATCGACACCGGCATCGAGGTCGCGCCGGTCGTGTCCTCCTCGCTCAGCGTGTTCCACTCACCGCAGGACTCGCACTTGCCCTGCCAGCGATTATACGCCGCGCCGCAGTTCTGGCAGACAAAGGAGAGGGTGGATTTGGCCATGAGGGAAGTGAGTCGCAGTCTCGGTGGAACGGGCAAGACTCATAGCACGAAAAGAACCCGTGGGAGCGATGAGTGCCGATGCATTGCATCGCGCGCTTCAGGGCATCATGGAGCGACGTTGGCGCACGTCCAGATGCCAACCGGTTGCTCGAGACCGCGAATGACCTGTGCCGGCTGCTCGACGAGCAACGCGAAGTCGGCGCTCGACTGGTTCGATTCCGCCCGGGCCTGCCGCACCAGCGCGTCGCTGGCCACGATGGCGCATCCGAACTCGCGGGTGAGCGACTCAAGCCGGCTCGCCGCGTTCACGGTGGTGCCGATCACAGCGAATTCCAGCCGGTTGAGGCCGATATCGCCCAGCACGACCTGACCGTAGTGCAGCCCGACGCTGACCTGAATCGGCGGCTCGTTGCGGCCGCTGCGTTCTCTGTTCAACTCGGCAATCGAGCCGATCATAGCCCTCGCGCAACGCAAAGCGTTCAACGCGTCGGAATCGCCGGCGAACGGCGTGCCGAACGTTGCCATCAAACCATCGCCGAGGTACTTGTCGAGCGTTCCGCCGTGCTGGAACACTTCTCTTTCCATTCGCTCATGAAACTGCCGCAGCGTGCCAATGACTTCCCTGGGGTCTCGTCCATCGGCGTAGGCAGTGAATCCCACGATATCGGCAAACAACACCGCGACGTCCTGTGTGCGAACCCGCGTGAGTGGCTCGTCATTGCCGGACAATTCATTGACGACGTTGGGTGAGAAATAGCGCGCGAGGTTGGCGCGTTCGCGTTCGATCCCGGCGTGGCTGATCAGAAGTGCATTCGAACGTCGCACCGCCAGCGCCAGGATCGCGGCCACGATGATGAACACGGTGACTTGCTGGAACCGGGCGCCGAAGCCGATCGACGAGGGATCGATGATCTCGAACATGCGAATATCGGCGCCGACCGCTTCCCTGACGCGCTCCGACAGCGCGGCATGGCTTTCGGGCTGCAGGTACGCCCAACCGACCGCGACGGCCCACAGGCCTGCGGTCCAGAAGCCTATCGCGACCACCGTTCGCCACGAATAGGCAAGCGTCGCGGTGGCAAGGAAGATGAAGAAATAGATGAAGCTGTCGAACCGGAATTGCATTCCGATCGGCCAGTGAACGCTGCTCCATGGATTGGGTACGACGCTGAGGAAGGTCAGCAGCGCGAGGTCGCAAAATATCAGGAAAAGTTCGGGACGCGAACGGCCCACCTTGCCGACCTTCAGTTGGGCCCAGCCGATGACGGCAAAGAAGCCTAGCATCAGGACGTAATAGATCACGTCCCAGTTCGGGTTGATGATCGGCAAGGTAACGGCAGTGATCGCCAGCGCGACCCAGCGGGCCCGGACCGCGAGCAGCAGTCCTTCACGCTTGCTGTCGGCAAGGGCGGCTTCCGCGAATTTCAGGGTGTCTTGCTGCGCGCCGGTTCGTCCAGCCGCTTCGCTACGGAGATTGGTGATATCGGCCGTTTCCGCCAATGCGCTCAAGACACTCGTCCCCAAATTAGATCTATCGGATGATGCACCATGCCACGGCACCCGATGCCGTTCACGCCGGCATGATACCACCGGAGGGCGTGCGGCCCTAGCCATTGAAAAAGCGAAGGGCGAAGCGTTCGACGTCTGACCAGGAATGCGCCAGATGTACGGCTCCAGCATCGCGCAGCTTGAGATCATGGCCTTCGCGAATGTGGCTGACTGCGCCGCATTCCTATGAAAATGCCGTCCACAACAGGGTGAGACCGGCGACTAGCATGATGCCATCCATCAACAGTCGAAAGACGTCAGGCTTAAGCCGCAGCACAAAGCGTTTGGCGATGAAGGCGCCGAACATGAGGGAGGAGCCCGCAATCAGGCCTTTCAGCGCGATATCCGGCGTCAGCGCGCCGAAGCGTTCGAACGTGACCGACTTGCTCAGATAAAGCCCGAGCGAGCTTGCGGCTTCGGTGGCGAGGAAGGCGCCCCTGGTCAACCCATAAAATAGAAACAGCGGCACGCTGAGCGGACCGGTCGAAACCACGATGCCCGTGAGATAGCCGATGATGGCGCCGCCGACCGCAAGGTGCCAGAGCTGCGCTTTGAGCTGATGACGAGCGAGCCAGTGTCGAACCGGTACCATCGCGATGAGAAAAAGGCCGATCGCGATATCGACAGCGTGCGAGGGCAGCGCCAGCAGCGTCCGTGCGCCAAGTGCGGCGGCCGGAATGCCGGTGGCCGAATAAGCAAGGCAGGCGCGCCAGTCGACCCCGCGCCACCAGGCGAGAATACGCGAGAAGTTCGCCATCACGGCCGCGACCGCCATGATCGGCACCGCTTCCTTCGGCCCGTATTGATAGACCAGCACCGGCATCAGCATGATTGACGAACCGGTGCCGACAATGCCTGAGATGGTGCCGGCGAGCAGGCCGACAATGAGGACGAAGAGGAAACCCAAGGATTACAGCTCCAGGACCGGCGGGATGCCGGGAATCGCGATGGCGAGGGTAGCGGCAATCGCAAGACCGGAACATGAGGGTCGGCTTGGCAAATGTCACCGTTGGTTGTGAGCTGGGTCACATTCGCGCTGCTCGTTTTCTGCAACGTTGGTGTAGTGGGACGGGATCTTGGCTGGTTAGAGCGATCGGCAGCGCAATTTCGTCAGTGCTGGTCGCCGGAAAAGGGGAGACCGCAATCATGGAGAAAGCACGCGCCACCTTCTTTGCAACGTATCTGAGCGGGTTTAAGCCTAGTCTGTTTGCCATGCTTTTCGGCGGGGTGACCACGGCGACCGCTGTGCTCGCAATGGTCAGCCAGGCAGGCACTGCCGTTCCGCTGATTCTCAAGACGCTCAATCTTCCGAGTTGCCGCACCTCCGACGTCTATCGCGGTACGCAGACCGATTTCAAAAGGAGGGTGACGTCTGGCATGAGTACTCGCCTGGTGTCGTCGCCTTCCGGTATCAGTTCAAAGAGATCAAACGCACGCGTGACGTGATCATGTTGCGCAACCTTACGCCGCGCGACACGAAGGATTGGGAGACCCTGACGGTTCACCTGCCGGCTTGCGACGGCACCGCCAAGTTGAGCGAGGGACTTCCCGAGCGCTGGACAGACCTGCAGCAGGTCTGGCGCGCGCCACGGGAGAGCTGACGCCGCTTTTCGGCGCAAGCCGGCCTTCGACAATCCGAAGGTCAGCGTCAATTCGCAGCTGCTTGATGATTTCGACCTCGACGCGGTGCCGGTCACCGTCATCGACGGCAAGAATTTGTGGTGATATGGCGGCCGGCCAACAGGGCTAGGCGGCGTAAAGCTCGATCGGGGCATCGAACCCCTTGAGCTGAAATGCCTTTGACTGGCTGTCCTTCAAATCCGGTTGGGCGCGGTCAAACACGGCCTTCGTCACGAGGATCTGGTCGGCTCCCGCGACCGACTGGGCCCGGGAGGCGGTGTTGACGACGGTGCCGATTGCCGTCAGGTCCCGGTGCGATCGGCCGAACTCGCCGAAACTTAGTTCACCGGAATGGATGCCGATGCCGATTCCCAGTTCGCTGGCAGTGAGGCCGTGCGCGGCAACCAGAGCTTCCCGGCGGTCGCGCCAGTTCTTCTGGATGTCGCGCGCTGCAAGCACGGCATTTCTGGCATGCTGCTCCCGCCGCAGGGGAAAATTGAAGACCGCCATCACGGCGTCACCGATCGTCTTGTTGAGGAGCCCGTCATGCTCCCAGATCGCGCTCGCGCATTCGTCATAGAATGCGTCGAGCAGGCCTGAGACGGCATCCGGCGACTGTGATTGGGACAGGCTGGTATAGCCCCGCAGATCGGCGAACATGATGGTCGCGTCGATGGTGATCTTGCGGGCCCGCATCACCTTCGTGAACATCAGTTCGCAGATTGTGCAGGTGTTGGGATTCATCCGGCTCGGCCGAATGCCAAATGCGCGAAACGGCGCCGAGGCGACGCCGCGAAGCAGCACCGGCACATGCATCTGCTCCCAGCACCCTTTGCAGATAAGCGAACGTTGCAGAGCTGCCATTTTCAACCGTGATCCACGAGAGTGGCAGGGATGACGATCCTATAACCCGCCGCGGGTGCGAGCAAGGCAGGACCACCGCAGCGCACACCAGCCGGCTGGCGGCCCAAGGCAAAGCTGCTAGGATCGCCTCAAAACAAGCAGAACGGAGGATCGCCATGGACGCCGTGACGCCGAAGGGCGCGCAGACCGCTGACACGCATTCCCATCTCGTCCGCCCCGACAGCATGGAATGGCAGAAAACCCGTTTCCCCGGCTGCGAGGCCAAGACGTTGCTGTTCGATCGCAAGACCGGCCTGATGACCGCGCTGATGCGGTTCGCGCCGGGCGCGGTGCTGCCTGACCACGAGCATGTCAATATTGAGCAGACCTACGTGCTGGAAGGTTCGCTCGTCGACAAGGAAGGCCCGGCGCAGGGCATCGAATGCAAGGCCGGCGAATTCATCTGGCGTGAGGAGGGCAGCCGCCATGTCGCCTGGTGTCCGGAAGGCGGACTGATGCTCGCGATCTTCCAGGTGCCGAACAAGTTCTTCGAGGCCGACGGCCGCGTCATCGACGCCGCCGGCGAGGATTGGGACGCGGCTTGGGGGCACACGCGCAAGGGCTGATCCTCGGCGCCGACGGAATGCCGCCGGATGTGACGGCGCAGATCAATGAACTGACGGTCACGTCGCTGAACGATCCGGAGCTGAAACGGCGTTTCGAGAAACTTGGTGCGACCGCATGGCCGACGTCGCCTGCGGAAGTCGCCGCGTTTCGTGCGAAGGAGAGCGCGCTTGCTGCCCGTCATTCAGGGCGGGTATCACGCCGCAATGATCCTGCCTACTTCAGCACGATCCACGCCGGCGCGTGGTCGCTGGCGCCTTCCTCGCCGCGTATCTCGCGATCGACGCCGGCCTTGATCAGGCGCGGTGCGATCGCCGGGCTCAGCAACAGATGATCGAGCCGCAGCCCGGCGTCGCGCGGCCAGCGGTTGCGCTTGTAATCCCAGAACGTGAACATCGGTTTCGACGGATGCAGCTTCCGGATTGCGTCCGTCCAGCCCTGGTCCACCAGCGCCTTGAACGCAGCGCGGCTCTTCGGCTGGATCAGCGCGTCCTTGTCCCAGGACTTTGTCGGATAGATATCCGATGCGGTCGGCGCGACATTGTAGTCGCCGGCCAGCACCACCGGGATGTCCTGCTTGAGCAGTTTGCCGGCATGCGATCGCAGCCGTTTGAACCAGTCGAGCTTGTAATCGAATTTCGGCCCGGGCTGCGGGTTGCCGTTCGGCAGATAGAGGCTGGTGACGATGACGCCGTTGACGGCGGCTTCGATATACCGCGCCTCGTCATCATTGCGATCGCCGGGCAGCGCGGTCCGAGTCAATACCGGCTCGGCGTTTCGCGCCAGAATGGCAACGCCGTTCCAGGTTCTTTGTCCGCGCCACACCGCGCCGTAGTCGGCCTTCTCGATCGCCAGAATCGGGAACTCGGCATCGGTCGATTTCAGTTCCTGTAGACAGACGACGTCGGGTTTAGCCGCGCGCAGCCAGCGCAACAGGTTCGGCAGGCGGCGGTTGACATTATTAATGTTGAAGGTCGCGATCTTCATGTAGAGCTAGCCGGCATCACTATGCTTCGCCTGACACTTCGCTGACACTTGGAGATTCCATGTCGAAACTACGCTTCGCCGTTCTCGCGCTCGCCATCGCATGCTCCGGATCCGCAGGCGCTCAAACGGCCGACCAGCGCGGCGCCTGCAAGGCGGATTATGACAAATATTGCGCCGGCACGCTGCCTGGCGGCGGCCGTGTCGTCGCATGTCTGAACAAGCAGCAGCACCAACTCAGCGACGCCTGCAAAAAAGTGTTGGCTAGCCGGAAGGCGCAGTAAGCGCAGCGAACGCACTAAAGCAGGATAAGATCAGGTTGGGCAGTGGACCATCTCGTGCCCCGTGCGCAAGCGGCCTGAGCGCTGCGAGCCGGGCTCATTCTACTTTGCATGGGGTTGTTTTCCAGATTTTGTAACTGGGCCCTGTGGTGCACCGTCTAGGTGGAAGCGGCCGCCGGCTCCGCTGGAGGCGCAGCAGTCGGCTCTGCAGTGGCATTGCCGCCCTTGTAAATCCGCACGTAGCGCTTGCCGAGGCTGGTCAGCACTTCGTAGCCGATGGTGCCGAAATGGTGGGCGAGTTCGTCGACCGTGATGCCTTCGCCGATCAGCGTCACCCAATGGCCGCGCCGCACCGCACCCTTGTCGAGATCGGTGACATCGACCGCCGTCAGGTCCATCGAAATCCGCCCCGCGATCGGGCAGCGCCTGCCGGCGACCACCACCTCGGCGCCGCGGGTGCCGTCATTGGCGCTGGCGGCACGGAAATAGCCGTCGGCATAGCCCGCGGAAACGATCGCTAATCTGGTCGGACGCCGCGCCGTCCAGGTGCCGCCATAGCCGACGGTATCGCCGCGTTCGACGTTGCGGATCTGCACGATGCGCGCCTTCAGTTCGACGACCGGCTGCATCGGATTGTCGGCTTCGGGCGTCGGATTGATGCCGTAAATCGCACAGCCCGGCCGCACCAGGTCGAACTGGAATTGAGACCCTAAGAACACGCCGGACGAATTCGCCAGCGACGCCGGTACGCCGGAAAACAGGCTCGCGATCTCGCGAAAGGCGGTGAGCTGCCTGGCGTTGGCGGGATTGTTGAGCAGTTCGGCGGAGGCGAGGTGGCTCATCACGAGCGTAATGCCGTGATCGCCGGCATTGATCCGCGGGATGAGGCCCTGCGCCTCGGTCACGGTCAGTCCGAGCCGGTTCATGCCGGTATCGATGTGAATGGCGGCGCCGCCCGACCAGCCCGAGCGGCGGCAGAACACGTCCCATTCGGCGAGCTCGTTGAGGTCGCCGATCACGGGCTTGCAGTCGATCGTGGCGTAGGCCTCGCCGGTGTTCTGGAAGAAGCCGTCGAGCACGTAGATTGCGGCCGCAGGCGTCGCGGCGCGAACCACGCGGGCCTCATCGAGGGTGGCGACGAAAAACGTCTTGCAACCGGCGCCAGAGAGGGCGCGCGCGACCTGCTCGGCGCCGCAGCCATAAGCGTCCGCCTTCACAACACCGGCGCATTCGGCCGGCACCGCCGTCTTCTCGAGCTTGCGCCAGTTGGCGACGATCGCGTCGAGATCGACTGTTAGCACGCCGGTGGCCGTCACGAGCGCAGCCGCCTGGTTCGCTTGCGGCGTTAGCAGGGTGCCTTGCGGAATGGATTTGGGATCGGGGGCGATGTTCATGCCCCATTTTACGCGGCGGAACGCGGCGGTTCAACCGCAGTTCGCCTCAATAGCCGCGCTCGGGCAGGTGGCCATCCTGTGCGAGATCGCTGAAGCGCGTGAACTGGCCTTCGAACTGTACTTCCACGGTCCCGGTGGGGCCGTGGCGCTGCTTGCCGATGATGATTTCGGCCTTGCCGTGCACCAGCGACATGTCGAGCTGCCATTTTTCGTATTCGGGCGTGCCGATACGCGGCTCCTTGTTGGCGAGGTAGTATTCCTCGCGATACACGAAGATCACGACGTCGGCGTCCTGTTCGATCGAGCCGGATTCACGCAGGTCGGCCAGTTGCGGCCGCTTGTCGTCGCGATTTTCAACCTGACGCGAGAGCTGCGACAGGGCGATGATCGGAACGTTAAGCTCTTTTGCCAGCGCCTTGAGGCTGGTGGTGATCTCGGTCACTTCCTGCACGCGGTTGTCGGAACGCTTGCCGGATCCCTGCAGCAGCTGGATGTAGTCGATCACGATCATGTCGAGGCCCTTTGCCGCTTCAGCCGGCGCGCGCGCGGTGAGCTGCGAGATCGACAGGCCGCCGGTTTCGTCGACGTAGAGCGGCAGCGACTGCAGCTCGATCGAATAGTCGCGGATCTTCTCGAAATCGGCCTCGGTGATGCCGCCGCGGCGGATCATGCTGGAGGCGATGCTGGTCTGTTCGGCAAGAATACGTGTGGCGAGCTGCTCGGCGGACATTTCGCAGGAGAAGAAGCCGACGATGCCGCCATTGACGGATTTCATCGTGCCATCGGCCTGCACCTCGGCGCGATGCGCCTTGGCGATGTTGTAGGCGATGTTGGTGGCGAGCGCCGTCTTGCCCATGCCGGGGCGACCGGCGACGATGATCAAGTCGGACGCCTGCAGCCCGCCCATCTTGGTGTCGAGATCGCGCAAGCCCGTGGCAATGCCCGACAGGCTGCCGTCGCGCTGGAAGGCCTTGGCCGCCATGTCGACTGCAGTGGTCAGGGCCTGCGAGAAGCGCTGGAAACCGCCGTCGTAACGGCCGGACTCTGCAAGTTCGTAAAGCTGGCGTTCGGCATCCTCGATCTGCGTGCGCGGGGTAAAATCCACCGGCGCATCGAAGGCGACATTGACCATGTCCTCGCCGATCCGGATCAGGTCGCGGCGCAGCGACATATCGTAGACCGTGCGGCCGTAGTCCTGCGCGTTGATGATCGTGGTGGCCTCGGCCGCGAGACGCGCGAGGTATTGGCCAGCCGTCATGCCGCCGATATCGGTATCGGCGGGCAGGAAGGTTTTCAACGTCACGGGGGTAGCGACCTTGCCCATCCGGATCAGGCTGCCAGCGGTCTCGAAGATGGTCTGGTGGATCGGTTCGAAGAAGTGCTTCGGCTCCAGAAAGTCGGAAACCCGGTAGAACGCGTCGTTGTTGACCAGGATGGCGCCCAGCAGGCTCTGCTCCGCTTCGATATTGTGCGGCGCGCTCCGGTAGACCGGAGTTCCCGCGTCGGGAGCGAGTTTGAGGACGTTCGAATCAGTCAATGCCATGGGTCGGATTATGCTCAGATTCTTGGCGTTGTTGGGATTTCGCGGGGAGGTCGCGATTCCCGAGTGGGGGCGATAAAGCGCCACTCGCGGGCCCGGCGAAAGTGTGAAGCTGCCTTATGCACGATTCACACATGTAAGGTGTGAATGATCCCGACGGGCAGACGTCTTCCCTTGACGGGGTTGCAGCCAGAACCGGGTGACGCGGGGAGCGCCTTCGCCGGAAATGCCAAGGAAAGTCTTAGGTAAAATCTTAGGAGAGTCTGAACCTTACCGCGACTTGGACAGACCTATCCGAACGCGGGGAGACGTTTTCGATTCGCGTCTTAAGCGTTGATCAAACCAGGATCAGGTAGATGAACGCGAACAAGGCAGCGCCCACGCCGAATACGATCAAGGCGTAGTCGATCCTGATGTCGGAATCGAATGGGGCTGGGTAGGTCTGCCGGCTCATGGCGGTAATGTACGACGGGCCGCCGAGGGATTCTGTGAAGCAGATCACATCGAATGTGATTTTCTTCGCCGCAGAATGGATTGGTTACGGGAATCGGGAACGGGCTGGCGATTTTCGAGTTGCCGGTTGTAACGGACCGGAAGGACGGGCGATGGGTCAGCAAATCCAGGGATGGCGATCGGCAAGCGGGCAGCGCTTGTGGCTGTCGATGCTGATCGACACGATGGAAGAGATTTCGCGCCCGGAACTGCGTGCCATACCCTGTGATGATCAGTTGCTCGCAGCGTTGCGAGCCCAACTCGCCCGTCCGGCGTTGGCGCCTTATGCCTCGGCGTACAGCCTGCGGAACTGACGCCGCCGCGATTGGGGCGGACTATTCGCCCGCCAACTGCAGCCGCGGCTGCCTCCCGAGTTCCATCCCGCGCAGCCTGGCTTCTTCACGGGTAATGTAATCCCGCGTCATCGGCACGATCCCTTGGCGCTTGGTGAGCTGGATCTGGAAATTCATCAGGTTTTGCTTCCGGAACGACATTTCCGACGCCGCCAGATAAAATTCCCACATGCGGGCAAAACGCTCGTCATAGAGGCGCACCGCCTCTTCGCGCCGCGCCATGAAGCGGTTACGCCAGGCCTTCAGCGTTTCCGCATAATGCAGCCGCAGGATTTCGATGTCGCAGACCAGAAGGCCCGCCTTCTCGATCGAGGGAATGACCTCGGAAAGGGCGGGGATATAGCCGCCCGGGAAGATGTATTTCGTGATCCATGGGTTCGTCACATCGGGCCCGGTAGAGCGGCCGATCGAGTGCAGCACCATGACACCGTCGTCGCTGAGAAGTTCGGCGCAGCGCCGGAAATAGGTTTCATAGAAGTCAATGCCGACATGTTCGAACATGCCGACCGACACGATGCGATCGAACGGGCCGGCAATATCGCGGTAATCGCTCGGCAGGAATCTTGCCGACCCCGTCAGGTTCTTTTCGGCGGCGCGGGCATTCGAGGACAGCAATTGCTCCGACGACAGCGTGATGCCGGTGACATCGGCGCCGGTCATTTCGGCCAGATAAAGGCCAAGGCCGCCCCAGCCCGAGCCGATGTCGAGCACGCGGTCGCCGCGCCCGATCAGGAGCTTGGCGGCAAGGTGGCGCTTCTTGGCGAGTTGGGCATCGTCGAGCGTCGTGTCCGGCGTTTCGAAATAGGCGCAACTATATTGCTTGTCGGCGTCGAGGAAGAGAGAGTAGAGCCGCCCGTCGAGGTCGTAGTGGTGGGCGACGTTGTTTCTCGCACGGCCGCGCCAATTGAATTGCCTGGCGTGTCGGCCAAGATAACGCATCCACCATTGCAATTTGGCCCAACGTGGAAGCATTTCCGGCTGCCCGAGCAGGATCTCCAGCGCGTCCGCGATCGAGCCATCCTCGACCACGAAGGTGCCGTCCATATAGGCTTCGCCGAGCGCCAGTTCGGGATTGAGCAGGATCCGGCGCTGGGTCCGTTCGGTCAGAAACCGCGCCGACACCGGGCGGCCGGTTCCGTCCCCACAGGTAAACCTGGTTCCGCTGGCGGCCGTGAAATTCATGGTGCCGCGGCGAATGAACTGACCCAAAAAATAACGCAACAACCGATCCATCGAAGCACCAATGGAACGAACAACTGTTTACACAGACGCATCAGGGAACCGCTGGTTCCAAGGATGGATCAAATAAATCGTAAGTACGATAATGCCGTGGCGCTACTGTGTTGGAGTCAAAGCGGATATTCCCGAATGTGGCGATCACGCAGATGCGCAATAAGCGCGCTTCCATTCGCGTCACAATCGGCTAAAAGGTGACCCCGCCGCCGGCTACGTTATGCGATGCCGGCAGCGATTCCACCTCTGGAGAAGCAGGGAATGTTGAGCCGAGCGCTCAGTTTAGCGACGGTGACGCTCCTGATCGGCTGCCTCACAGCAAGCGTGGCGCGGGCGGTGGAAAATCTCGACGCCGGCAAGAGCCCCTCCCAGATATTCTCGAACACTTGCAGCGCCTGCCACAAGAGCCCGCGTGGCCTGTTGAAGAACACGTCGGCTTCGTCGTTGCCGGGCTTTCTGCGCCAGCACTATACGACGGGCACCGACATGGCCTCGCAGCTCTCTTCCTTCCTGATATCCAACGGGGCTGCCGACCCCCGGTATCAGGGCAAGGACCAGTCGAAGCAGAAGAACGCCAAGCAGGACGGAAGGCTGGATCAGCCCGACCGGCTCGGTCGCCGGCAGCCACCGGCCGCACCTGCGCAGGAGGCTTCCCGGCCGGACGCCGGCGGAGCACCACCGCAAGGCGAGGGCGCGCGGCCAGGCCGAGACGCGAAGCGGTTGGCACGTCCGCAAGCGGCGCCCGAGGCCGCCAAGCCTGCAGATGGACAGGCCCCGGTGCAGGCCGCGACCGACAGCAAATCGGGCGTCAGGCAGAAGCAGGGCAGACGGGGCAAGCCCGCTGCCGAAGAACCGCCGAAGGCTGAACAGGCAGCCCCCGGCGATGCCGCAAACGAAGATGCGTCGCGGGATGCCGCCAAGGCTGAAACTGCCGCGACCGATACTGCCAAGACCGATACTGCCAAGACCGATACCGCCAAGACCGATCCTGCCACGACCGATCCTGCCAAGACCGACGCGATCAAGACCGACGCGATCAAGGGCGAGAGCGACAAGCCGGCCGGCGAGCCAGCGAAGCCCGTAGGCGAGTCGGAAAAGCCGGCAGGCGAGGGCGGATCCGAGACCGCCAAAGTCGATGCTCCCAAGGAGAACGCCGGTAGCGAGCCTACGCCGCTCAGGCCAGATCCGGTGCCGCCGGTCACGCCGGCACCGCCCGCTCCCGCGGCGACCGCGCCTGAGCCGGCCGCAGGTTCTTCCGCAGCGGCGCCTCCACCGGTAACGGCCACGGCACCCGCATCGCCGCCGGTAACGCCCGCCGGCCCGCCCGTGCCGCCCATCTCGCGCTAGGATTTTCAGATTTCGGAATGCCGGTCGAAGGCGTGCTGTCGCTTGACTGGTCCTAGAGTGTTACTCTAGAGTAAGAGTCCAGCCCTTGAAGGCGGACGTGAATGACTACGGCACGCGAGGATCTGCTGGCGGCGGGATTGGCGGTATTCGACCGCGACGGTTTCGAGGGCGCCACCGTGGCCGCCATCAGAACCCGCGCGCGGGCGTCCAATGGCAGCTTCTTCCATTTCTTCGGGTCGAAGAAGGAACTGGCCGGCACGCTGTTCCTGGAAATTCTCGCCCGTTACCACGCCGCCATCATCGCCGCGGTCGGTGAATCCTGCGGGGCGCGGCAAGGCGTGGCGCGGCTGATCCGCGCGCATCTCGAATGGGTCGTCAACTCCCGGCGCGAAGCGCGCTATCTGTTCGAGATTTCCCGCAGCGAATGGACCGAGGAGATCCGCGGCGCGCAGCGCGCACAGAATTCGCGCCTTGCGGAAGCCGTCGAGCGATGGCGCGCGCCGCTGGTTGAGCGCGGCGAATTGCTGCCGATGACTTCGTCACTGTTCTTCAGCCAGATCATCGGACCGGCGCAGATTTTTTGCCGCGCCTGGCTGTCGGGCCGCGACCGCGCCGATCCAAGAGAGCAGGCCGATATCCTGATCGCCTGTGCCATCCGCGCGGTGGTCGCGCCCGATGCGATCCACACACCGGGAGAAACCGTATGAATGCGAATAACGATCCCGACTTCGCGCCGATCGCGACCCGTATCCGCGACAATGTCGGCCGCCAGGGCTTCATGAGCCATATCGGGGCGGAGCTGTCCGAGCTGACGCGCGGCACATGCACGCTTGCGGTCGACCGCCGGCCGGAACTGTTGCAGCAGCACGGCCTGTTCCACGGCGGCGTCACCGCCTTCCTGGTCGACAATGCTACCACGATTGCGGCCGCGACATCGCGCGGGCAATCGGCGCTGACGGCGGAATACAAATTGAACCTGTTGTCGCCGGCTGCAGGCGAGCGCCTGATCTGCCGGGCGCGCGTGATCAAGCCCGGACGTCAGGTCGCCGTGGTTGCGGCCGACGTGTTCTGCGTGACCGATGGTGTGGAGAAGCACACTGCGACCGCGTTGGCGTCGATTGCCATGCTCGACGAGAAAGCGGCTGCCGAGATCCCAAGCCCGGCCTGAAGGGACCGGGCTTGAAGCTCATCACAGCGCGATAAGACAGCGCGATAAGACGCATTACTTCTCGGTCGAAGCGGGCGCCGGCGCCTCTTCGTCGTGCTGGGCTTCCGGATCGAAGAACTCGCCGGCTGCGGCGAGCGCCTCGGCGGCGGCGTCCTGGTCTTCCTGACGGGTCGAGATGTCCTCGCCGCGGTTGATGCGCTCGGCTTCATCGGCGCTACGCGCCACGGTGACGCTGACGCTGACTTCGACTTCCGGATGCACGGCGATGGCGATCTGGTGCTTGCCGATGGTCTTGATCGGCGCGTCGAGCAGGACCTGGCTGCGGCTGATGATGACGCCATCGGCTTCGAAAGAAGCGATGATGTCGCGCACGTTTACCGAGCCGAACAATTGGCCGCCTTCGGATGCCTGACGCAGCAAGATCACGTTGCGGCCGTTGATCTTCTCCGCGACCTTGGTCGCTTCGCCCTTGGCCTTGAGGTTGTTGGCCTCGAGTTCGGCCTTCATGCCGTCGAACTTGGCGCGGTTGTCGGCGGTGGCGCGCAGCGCCTGCCGCGCTTGAGCAGAAAGTTGCGGGCAAACCCGTCCTTGACGCGGACGACTTCGCCCATCTGACCGAGCTTGGCGACGCGTTCCAGCAAGATGACTTCCATTTTAATTCTCCTTTTTGAGCGTTCGATATGCGGTTGAAATGTATGGTTGGAGTATCAGGATGCGGGCAGCGGCGGCGGCTTGCCGCGCAGATAGCGTTGGCGAAGGCCTAAGACCGCGTCCGCAAGACCGAGCGCGATCATCGCCAGCATCGGCCAGCCGAAGGTGATGACAACTGCGTAGGCGCAGCAGAGCCAGAAGACGCGGCTCTTGAGTGCCAGCGTCAGCGTGTGCAGCACAGCAAAGCCGGTGAGGCCGTAGGCCATCATCAGCGCGGTGGTCGCGATCTGCGCGAACATTGCGACGAGCCCGCCGATGAAGCAGAGGGCCAGCGCGACGCAGAGCGCCACCAGCGTCATCGGGGGCAATTCGGCGCTCTTCAGATCGGGCCAGGGCCGCTGCAGCCGGCCGGATGTCGCCGTGATCTTGGCGGCGAGCCAGAGGTTGAGTGTCAGGGTCATCATGGCGACGATCGTTGCGGCCGCCGGAGCGACGATGGCAAGCGCTGCGACCCAGCGTTCGATATCGCCTGACGACGCCGCATCGCGAGCCCCTAGAATTCGCGACAGGCCGCGGCGCAGCGAGTTGGTGATGGTCTCGGCATCGGTGCCGAGCGTCAGCATGGCCGAAATCGTGGCCAATGCGGCAAAACCTGCGATCCAGAGCAGGATGCGGCCGACCGGATACCATTCGAGTTGCGGCGCAGCCGGCATCGGGCCATTGCCGGAGGCTTCGCCAGGCAGCGGCCGTCCCAGCAGCGCGAGATGGCCGAGCCGCCAGGCAGGCACCGCAACGGTGATGGCAAAGGCGATGCAGTACGGCAGGCCGAAGATCGCGCCCAGGCCTGAAGCCGCCGCAAT
This sequence comes from Bradyrhizobium sp. RDT10, assembly GCA_044772375.2. Taxonomy (GTDB): domain Bacteria; phylum Pseudomonadota; class Alphaproteobacteria; order Rhizobiales; family Xanthobacteraceae; genus Bradyrhizobium. The sequence continues at coordinate 3,207,490 of CP187939.1, read as the reverse complement.
GCCGCCGATCGTCGCCGCGAGCGGTCCCCAACCCAGTGCCGCCACCATCAGGGGCAACGGCGCCAGATAAAACAGCAGCAATGAGATCAGCGCGCCCGAGATGATCGAGGCGAACATCAGCGCCGACGCGCAGCCGGCTGCAAGACCAATGAGGAGAATCGCGATCATCAGCTGTCCCGCTCCTTTCGAGCGGTTAGATAGAGGTCAGCAAATTATGCCGCCTTACCAACTAGTTAGAGATCTAAGGGAAGCGTCCGCACCGGGATACCCCTCAAACGTTCACGGGCCCACCGGGGGCCGTGATGAGTTGGTGCGCCTTTTAGAGCAGTAGTCGCAGCCGATCAAGAGTGTCAGCGGAAACGAATTCAGCAAGGTTCCCGGCGTTTAGCCGACGACCAGGCAGGGGTACAAAGGGGACCCCGAGACTTAGCCGCGTCTCAGGCAGCATATATGCGCAGAACACCGTAGAGCACGGTGCCAACGAGGAGCGCCGCTGCGATAAGTGTCAGCGCTATGGATTGCGCGCGGGTCACGTGCTTGCTTCCCGCACAATGGTGGATTGCGGAGTCCACAACTTCTGCAGCAGCAGCACGAGGGCAAGCAGGCCCAGGCCGATGCCATCGGTGACGGCATTGGGGTCGATCAGCAGCATGGCGGCGGCAAAGAACAGGATCCGCTCGAACCACGTCGTCCGGCGCAGGAAGTAACATTCGAGGCTGGCCGCCAGTGCGACCACGCCGATCCCGCCCGTCACCACCGCACGCAGGATCTCGGGCCAAGGCCCTTGGAACAGCAGTGCGGGGTTGTAGACGAAGAAGAACGGCACGATGAAGCCCGCGGCGGCGAACTTCATCGCCTGCACGCCCGAGCCCCACAGGCCGGCCCCGCCGATCGACGCGGCGGCATAGACGGCGAGCGCCACCGGCGGCGTCACCGCCGACAGGCATGAGAAGTAGAACGCGAACATGTGCGCCGCCATCGGCTCCACCCCGAGCTTCATGATCGCGGGCACCAGCAGCGCCGCCTGCATGATGTAGGCGGGCGTGGTCGGCATGCCCATGCCGAGAATGACGCCGGCGACCATGGTGATGAGCAGGGCAGGCAGCAGCGAGCCATAGGTGAAGTCGATGAGAAACGCGGTGAATCGCAGCGCCAGCCCGGTTTGCAGCACGATGCCGATCACGATGCCGGCGGACGCGCACGCCATCGCCACCGGCACGGTCTGCACCGCGCCGTCGCGCAGGCCTTCGAGGCACGCGCGCCAGCCAAGTCCGGTCGAGGGCCGCAGCCACGAGATGCCGACCAGCGCGATCGTGGCGATGATCGCGCCATAGGTCGGCGTGAAGCCGTAGAGCAGCAGCGCCAGCAGCACGATGACCGGCAGGAACAGGTGGCCCTGACGCAGCATGATGTGGCCCAGGATCGGCAGTTCCTCGCGCGGCAGGCCCTTGAGTCCCGAACGCACGGCATTGAAGTGGATCGCGGCGAACAGCGCCCCGTAATAGAAGAACGCGGGGATCGCTGCGGCGATCATCACCTGCGTGTAGCTGACGCCCTGGAATTCTGCCATCACGAAGGCCGCCGCCCCCATGATCGGCGGCATGATCTGCCCGCCGGTGGACGCCACCGCCTCGATCGCGGCTGCCGCCTCCGGCTTGAAGCCGGTCTTCTTCATCATCGGAATCGTCAGCCATCCGTCGACCATGACGTTGGCGACCGCGGAGCCGGAGATGGTGCCGAACAGGCTCGAGGACACCACCGCCACCTTGCCGGGGCCGCCGCGCGCGCCGCCGGCGATTGCGTTGGCGAAGTTCATGAAGAACTGGCCCGCGCCGGATTTCTCCAGGAACGTGCCGAAGATGATGAACAGGATGACGTAGGTCGCGGCCACCGTCATCGGCACCCCGAAGATGCCTTCGGTGGTGTAATAGGTCTGGTCAACCGCGATCTCGAGCGTGAGGCCCTTGTGGTAAAGCCAGCCGTACAGCCAGGGGCCGGCGAACCCGTAGAGGAGGAAGACGATCGCCACGATCGGCAACGCCGCGCCGATCGTGCGCCGCGTCGCCTCCAGCACCAGCAGGGTGGCGGTGATGCCCACCACCATGTCCATTCGGGTCAGAGCGTCGGCGGTGGGGAACCGGTTTACGACGTAGTCGTAATTCGCAAACATGTAGCCGATACACGCCAGCGAAAGACCCGCCAGTGCGAGATCTTCCCACGGCACGCGATCGGAGGTCACGTCCTTGCGGCGCGGCCACAACAGGAACGACAGCACCAGGCTGAAGGCGAGCGTGATATAGAGCAGGGCCTGCTGATCGGGCGCGTAGACCGTTAGCCGGGCGTAGACGTGGTAGACGGACATCGCGACCGCCACCACGCCGACCACCAACCCCGCATAGCCTGCGAGCTTGCGCACGGGGCGCTCCTTACTTCTTGAGCAATCCCGCTTCGCGGTAGTATTTCTCCGCGCCCGGATGAATGGGCATGCCGAAATTCTCTGCCATCTCCGCCGCCGTCACGCCCTTCATGACGCTGGTGACGTTGCCGAACTCCTCCCGTTCTTCGACGATGGCCTTGGTGATCTTGTAGACCACGTCGGCAGGCGTCTTGGAGGATGCAATCAGCACGGTGGGCGACTGGAAGGTCTGAACCGCCTCGGTCACGCCCTGATCCTTGTAGATTCCGGCCTTGAGGGTGTAGGGCACAAAGCCCGGATTGAGCTTGCGCAGTGCGGCGATCTCCTCGTCGGTGACTCTAGGCGATCCGCACCTGCATCGCCGAGCCCATGTCCATGATGAAGGATGCCGGCACCACCGTGAACCATCCGACCGCCATCGCTTGCCGGTTCTTCACAGCCTCGGCGTTGGAGGATACCGGCCCGTAACTCTTTGCGCCCAGATCGTTCAGCGTCATGCCGTTGACCTTGAGCAGATACTCCCAGCCGGCCGCCAGGCTGGTGTTGCCGCGCGATGGCAGCGCCACCGGCTGACCCTTCAGATCCTTGACGCTCTTGATGTCGCTGTTGGCGGGCACCACGAGTTGCCAGACGTTGGGGTAGAAGTTGGCCACGAAAAGGCCCTTGTCGGTCTGCTTGCCGGCGAACTGACCCTCTCCCTTCTGCGCATCGGACATCACGGTCGTCATCGACCAGCCGATATCGGCCTTGTCGTTGCGGATCTTCTCCATGTTAACGAGCGCCGCGCCCGGCTCGACCTGCACGTTCAGCTCGGGAAACTTCTTGTTGACGACCTGCGACGCTGCGGCTGCCATCGGCGTCCAACTGCCGCCGGTCGGGCCGGCGCTGAAGATGACATCGGTTTTCTGTTGGCCCTGGGCGGCGCTTGCCGCGGCGGCGGACAGTGCTGCAATGGCAGCCAAGCGTACGACTCGTCGCAGACCACTGATGTGGGCGGACATCGTTTTCACTCCCTCTGGCGTTCGCGCTCGTTGGCGCAACTCCTTGGGGCTCGTGTCCGCACGTTTTCGGCGGTTACTTCGACACCCGTAGCATGCGGAAATTTGGCATCCGTCCTGCTGCCGAGCAGCGTACGTGCCCGCCGCAGCGATTGTCAACGACGCGTGCTCCCTTCATGAGCACTCGGCGGTTTGGGGATTTATCAGGGTAGGGCGGACCAGCTACGTACTAAAGTCGTACGGGAAAGCCCGGTACACGATGCGAACAAGCGGCATCGGACGCACCGCAAAAATATAGGTGAAGAATTTGTGGACCCAACGAGTGGTCAGAGGTCCTGGACCGCAGCCGTCCGCGGCCGGACGACCCGAAAATCCAATGAATAATAACGACCGGCGGCGCGGACGCCGCCGGTCGAAGATATCCTAGCGAATGACGTAGGGCAGCAGGCCGAGGAAACGCGAGCGCTTGATGGCGCGCGCGAGTTCGCGCTGCTTCTTGGCGGACACGGCCGTGATGCGGCTCGGCACGATCTTGCCGCGCTCGGAGACGTAACGCATCAACAGCTTGGAATCCTTGTAGTCGATCTTCGGCGCATTCGGACCCGTAAACGGGCAGGTCTTGCGGCGACGGAAAAACGGACGGCGTGCACCAGCTTCAGCCATGATTCTACTCCTCTCCCGTCGCTTCAACAGCGTCTTCGCGCGGACGGCGCGGGCCGCGGTCGCCGCGGAAGCCACCGCCTTCACGATCGCCACGGAAGCCGCCTTCGCGGTCGCCGCGGAAGCCGCCGCGATCGTCGCGCTCGCGGTCGCGATCGGCCTTGCGCATCATGGCCGAGGGACCTTCCTCGTGCTCTTCGACGCGGACGGTGAGGTAGCGGATGACGTCTTCAGAGATCCGCTCCTGCCGCTCGATCTCGGTGACCGCAGCAGAGGGCGCATCGATATTCATCAGCACGAAGTGCGCTTTGCGGTTCTTGTTCATGCGGTAGGTGAGCGAACGTACGCCCCAATTCTCGGTCTTGGTGATCTTGCCGCCGAGCCCTTCGACGATGCCCGTCATCTGGGTGGTCAGCTCTTCGACCTGCTGGGTGCTCGCATCCTGACGCGCGAGAAAAACATGCTCGTAAAGAGGCATGGGTGTCCTTTCCTAGTGTTGGCGCGGTTCCCGGCGGCAAGCCCTTCGAGGCCTTCGGAAAGGACTCGGGGATAAGCTCAGAAGGCGGAAGCACGGGACGACGGGCCGACTGGCCCTGCCACATCAACATCGCCAAAAAGGTGAGATTGCTGAGACCGTCCGTTCAGCTCCCGGCCGGGATCCACGGATGGCGCGGTTTATAAGGATTTTCAGCGCGCTGGCAAGGCTTCTTGCGGGACTTGAGGGTTCCTGGCCTCGCCATCAGGAGATGGTGGGGGCCGCTGTGCTGGATTGACATAGTTGTTTGTATAGCATACAAATAATGCACGAGAGGGCAAAATGGCTCCCAAGTCCGTCCAGACCGTTTCTGAAACGCCGGCCGGCGATCCCAAGCACGCCGCCCGCGCGACGCGTTCGGCAGGGCGCCAGATGCGCTCGCGCCTGCTCGACGTCGCCAGCGGCCTTTTCAAGGAGCGGGGCCTCTCCGGCACCTCGATTTCGGACATCGCGGCGGCCGCGGACGCGTTTCCGAGTCAGATCACCTATTACTTCCGCACCAAGGAAGCGCTGTTCGTCGAAGCTGCCTGCCGCGACGTGCTGTACGTGGCGCGCGCGGCCGAGCAGGCGGCCACGCAGGCCCATACGCCGCGCGAGTACACCCGCGCGCTGGTCGAGACGGTTACAGCGACGGATTCGGTCGCCTTCTTACCGAAGCGCTGACGCTGACCCGCCGCCGCCAGGATCTCGCGCCGCTGGTGGAGCGCACCGTCGAGCGGCTGCACGGCGAGGGGATGCGCGCCTATGCCGGCCAGATCGAGCGACACGGCTGGAAAACCTTGCGCGATCCCGACGCCAGCTCACGCCGGTTCTGGGCGCTTGCAATCGGCGTGATGGTCGAGGGCCATGCCATGGGCCGTTCGGCCGAGGAAATGTGCGCCGAGATGCTGCGCGTGTTGGGCGACCAGGCGACGACAAGGACCAGCGGCGACAATACGCGGCTACGTCTCGTCGGCGACCGCGACGCTTCGGATTTACCCGACGGGGAGGGATCGTCATGACCGCGCTTCGCATGCGTGCCCGCGACTTCTTGAACGAGGATCAATTGATCGCCGTGCGCCAGCGCGTGACGTGGAAGGGTATGGCCCTGATCGCGCATGCGTGGGCGCTGATATTGGGATCGATCGCGCTGGTCGCGTGGTGGCCCAACCCGCTGACCTTTCTGATCGCCATCGGCATCATCGGCTCGCGCCAGCTCGGGCTTGCGATCCTGATGCATGACGGCGCACATGGATGTCTGTCGGCGGACGAAAAGGTCAACTTGACGCTCAGCCAATGGTTCTGCGCCTATCCGGTCTTCGCCGAGACCCGGGCCTATCGCCGCTATCACCTCCAGCATCACGCGCGCACGCAACAGGAGGACGATCCGGATCTGGTGCTGTCGGCGCCGTTTCCGATCACGGGGACGAGCTACCGCCGCAAGTTCGTGCGCGATATCACTGGGCAGACCGGCTACCAGCAGCGCAAGGCGCAGTTCTTGAATGCGCTCGGCCCAAAGGAATGGCCACTCGCGCAGCGCGCTGCGCATTTCTGGGAAAAACTTGGCCCGCAGTTTGTCGTCAACGCCATGATGTTCGCCGGCCTTGCCGCTGCCGGCGTGTGGTGGGCCTATCCGCTGTTATGGCTGTTGCCGCTGCTCACCTGGCAGATGGTCATCACGCGCATTCGCAACATCGCCGAACATGCAGTCGTTCCCGATTCTGAACGATCCTCTGCGCAACACCCGCACCACGCGCGCGAATTTCCTCGAGCGGCTGTTCATCGCACCCTACTACGTCAACTACCACCTCGAGCATCACCTGCTGTTCTACGTGCCCTGCTACAACCTGCCGCGCGTCCACCGCATCCTCTCTGAAAGCCGTTTTGCGGAGCGGATGGAAGTGCAGCCGAACTACGCCGCCGTGCTGCGGCTCGCGACCGCCAGGCCAGACCACGAGGACCGGCCCGGCAAACTGGTGAGCAGCGTGCGCCGCGCGCGGGCAGGCGCCGAGGTTGGCCGTGACCAGGCGGCCGGCGGCTTCTAGTGGTGAACATCACATAGAGTAACGTCCCTGGGCGACAATCGCCTGAAGGAGCCAGCGAATGATCGATCTGACGACCTTGGTTGCTTATGGGGCGGTTGTGCTCGGCTTCGTATTCATTCCGGGCCCCGCTACGCTCCTCACCGTTGCACGGGCGACGAGTTCGGGCACCAAGGTGGGAATTGCTACCGGCGTCGGGATCGCGGCTGGCGATATGATTCATACCTTTATGGCGATCGTCGGGATCTCGGCGATCATTGCCACTTCGGCGGTGCTGTTCAGCATCATCAAATACATTGGCGCTGCGTATCTCGTTTACCTCGGCATTCGTGCCATCCTTGAGAGAACGCCGGTAAATCTGACGGCCGGCGCACTGCCAATCTCCGCCGGCAAGGCATTCAGGCAGGCTATTTTGGCCGAGGTGCTAAACCCAAAGACCGCGCTCTTTTTCTCGCGTTCCTCCCCAGTTCGTGGTGCCCGAAAACGGATCGGTCATGCTTCAATTGACGATCCTGGGGATCCTTTTGTCCTGTTGGGACTCGTCAGCACGGTGGTTTTTGCGGTCTGTGCGGGAGGACTGGGCAATTTTCTCCGCCGAAATCCCACTGTGCTAAAATGGCAGGGCAAGGCGGTTGGCGGCATCTATTGCGCTCTAGGCGTCCGGCTGGCGCTGCAAGAACGCTGAGCCTGCCGACCCCAATTCCGGCCTTCCCTGCGGAATGCGTCTTTCCGCACCGCGGCTTGACATCCCGGCCTTGGTCAGTGTCTTACGGCCCCATTCGAATGAGGGAGCGCCGATGACGGCTGCATTTATGTTTCCGGGGCAGGGTTCCCAGGCGGTCGGCATGGGCAAGGCCCTGGCGGAGGCCTTCCCGGCCGCGCGGGCGGTATTCGACGAGGTCGATTCGGCGCTCGGCGAGAAGCTGACGGCCATCATCTGGGATGGCCCGGCCGAAACCCTCCAGCTCACCGAAAATGCCCAGCCGGCCCTGATGGCAGTCTCGATTGCCACGCTGCGGGCGCTGGAGAGCGAGGCGGGCTTTTCCGTGGGACGGCATGCGGCCTACGTCGCCGGCCATTCGCTCGGCGAATATTCCGCGCTGGCTGCGGCCGGCAGCCTCAGTGTCAGCGATACCGCGCGCCTGTTGCGCACCCGTGGCCTTGCCATGCAAAAGGCGGTGCCGGTCGGCGCCGGCGCCATGGCCGCACTTCTCGGGCTCGATTATGAGGCCGCCATGGCGGTTGCCAGCGAAGCCGCGCAGGGGCAGATCTGCCAGGCCGCCAACGACAATGGCGGCGGGCAGGTGGTGGTGTCCGGCGACAAGGCGGCGGTCGAGCGCGCGCTCGAAATCGCCAAAGCCAAGGGCGCCAAGCGCGCGATGCTGCTGCCGGTGTCCGCGCCGTTCCATTGCAAGCTGATGCAGCCCGCAGCCGATGCGATGGCGGAGGCGCTGGCCGGTGTGACGATCAGGACGCCGGCCTCGCCGCTGGTGTCGAACGTGCTGGCGGCACCGATCACCGATCCCGACGAGATCTGCCGCCGCCTGATCGAGCAGGTCACCGGCACCGTGCGCTGGCGCGAGGTCGGTGGCCTATATGGCGAGCCACGGCGTCACACGCTTTTCGAAATCGGCGCCGGCAAGGTGTTGAGCGGGCTGGTCAAGCGTATCGCCGACGGCGCGGTCGGCGTGTCGATTGGGGGACCCAACGATATTGCCGCGGCCAAGGACGCATTGGCGGCTTCGGCCTAAAGCTCCCGGAAGGAGACATTAATGTTCGATTTGACGGGCAGGACGGCGCTGGTCACCGGCGCGACCGGCGGCATTGGCGGGGCGATCGCGCAGGCGTTGCATGGGCAGGGCGCGACAGTGGCGATTTCCGGGACGCGCCGCGAGGTGCTGGATTCGTTCGCCGGCAAGCTTGGCGAGCGTGTTCACGTGCTGCCGTGCAATCTTTCCGACAGTGCCGAAGTCGAGGCGCTGGTGCCCGCGGCGGAAGCCGCGATGGGGCAGGTCGATATTCTGATCGCCAATGCCGGCATCACCCGTGACAATTTGTTTGTGCAATTGCGTGACGAGGATTGGGACGACGTCATCAAGGTCAATCTGACCGCGACCTTCCGTCTCGCTCGCGCCGCAACCAAGTTGATGATGCGTAAGCGCTTCGGCCGGATCATCGCGATCACCTCGATCGTCGGCGTGACCGGCAACCCCGGCCAGGCCAACTACACGGCGTCGAAGGCCGGCATCATCGGCCTGATCAAGACGCTGGGCGCGGAATATGCCAAGCGCAACGTGACCGCCAACTGCATCGCGCCGGGCTTCATCAAGACGCCGATGACGGACGCGCTCAACGACAAGCAGCGCGAGACCATCCTGACCAAGGTTCCTGCGGCGCGGCTGGGAACGCCGGAAGACATCGCCGCCGCGGCCGTCTATCTTAGCTCGAACGAGGCCGCCTACGTCACCGGCCAGACGATTCACGTCAACGGCGGAATGGCCATGTTTTGAGCCAGTTATTGCCCCGATCGATGTGGCCAAAGGCCGTTTTCCCGGGGCGGTTGAGGGCTTGTAGTCAAGGCTTGGGAAGTATGATAACCGAACCCCCGACGGATGGGCAAACAAGGCCATTGCAGGATTTTGAAACCCTGTATATTGGCGTGGCGACGCCTGCCGTTCGCCGGGGCTTTGTCGGCTACCACCGGGCCGAATCAAGACTATGCGCGATAGCGAAGGAAGTTTAACGACCACGATAGCTCGTAGCGTCTCTATAGCGTCTTGGGGTCGGGTCCAATGGAACAAGCACGAGGTTGAACGATGAGTGAGATTGGCGAGCGGGTTAAGAAGATTGTGGTCGAACACCTCGGTGTTGAACCCGATAAGGTTGTCGACAACGCAAGTTTCATCGACGACCTCGGCGCCGACAGTCTCGACACCGTCGAGCTTGTGATGGCATTTGAAGAAGAGTTCGGTTGCGAAATCCCCGATGACGCCGCCGAGACGATTTTGACCGTCGGCGACGCCACGAAGTTTCTCGAGAAGAACGCGAAAAGCTGACGTCCCGGGCGGGTAGAGACAGAGCCGGACGGGCCGTTGTCGAACGGTCCCCCGGTTTCTTGTTTTGGGCCGGCATTTTCGGGTTGGAGTTTTTGATATGAGGCGGGTTGTCGTCACGGGGCTGGGCATGGTTACGCCGCTCGGCTGCGGCGTTGACACAACGTGGACGCGTATCCTCAACGGCCAAAGCGGCGCCAGGAAGATCGACACATTCGAAGTCGCCGATCTTGCGAGCCAGATCGCTTGCGTGATTCCACGCGGCGACGGCAGTGACGGCACTTTCAATCCCGACCAGTGGATGGAGCCGAAGGAACAGCGCAAGGTCGACGATTTCATCATCTTTGCGATGGCTGCTGCGCGCCAGGCGCTCGACGATGCCGACTGGCATCCCTCGACCGAAGAAGACAAATGCGCCACCGGCACCCTGATCGGCTCGGGGATCGGCGGCCTGTCCGGCATCGCTGACACGGCGTTACTTCTGAAGGAACGCGGGCCGCGCAGGGTATCGCCGTTCTTCATTCCGGGGCGACTGATCAATCTCGCTTCCGGTTACGTCTCGATCGAGCACAGCCTCAAGGGCCCCAACCATTCCGTGGTGACGGCGTGTTCGACCGGCGCGCATGCGATCGGCGATGGTGCCGGGCTGATTGCGCTCGGCGACGCCGACGTCATGGTGGCGGGCGGGACCGAGATCGCCGATCTGCCGGCTGGCGATGGCGGGATTCTGCGCGGCGCGCGCTCTCGACCGCCTTCAACGAGACGCCGCAAGGGCCTCGCGGCCCTATGACAAGGATCGCGATGGATTCGTGATGGGCGAGGGCGCCGGCGTCGTCGTGCTCGAGGAATATGAGCACGCAAAAAGCGCGGTGCGCGAATCTATGCCGAAGTGGTGGGCTACGGCCTTTCGGGCGACGCCTATCACATCACCTCGCCGTCGCCGGATGGCGATGGCGGCTTCCGCAGCATGAGCGCGGCGATCAAGCGCGCCGGGATCGCGGTAGCCGATATCGACTACATCAACGCCCACGGAACTTCGACGCAGATCGGCGACGAGATCGAACTCGGCGCGGTGGAGCGGATGCTTGGCAACGCCGCCTCCAAGGTGTCGATGTCGTCAACGAAATCGTCGACCGGGCACCTGCTCGGTGCTGCCGGTGCGATCGAGGCCATTTTCAGTATCCTTGCGATTCGCGACAATGTCGCTCCGCCCACCATCAATCTGGAAAATCCGTCGGTGGAAACGGCGATCGATCTGGTGCCGCAGACGGCGCGCAAGCGCGAGATTAACGTCGCGCTGTCGAATTCCTTCGGTTTCGGGGGGACCAACGCCTCTGTGATCGTTCGGCGCGTGGCCGACTAGCAAGTGTTTAGAACTACTCCACCGTTTTGCCGTATTCGGCGATGACTTCTACATACGGGCGCATGCTATCGGCTGGGCAGGGATTGCCGGGCTGCGATTGAACCGACAGGATTCAGGTTGCATCGATGAGTGAGAGGCCGCCCATTTCACCACGGAGCCCGCGCTGCGTTGGAGCCTGAGCGGGTGCCGCCGCCGCCGAAGCGGTCGGAACGCGCCCGCAATCCTTTCGTGGTGGTCGGCAATGCCATCATCACCATCCTGATCATTCTGATGATCGGGGCGGGCACGGTGTATTATTACGGCAGACAAATGTTGGAGACGCCGGGGCCGCTGCGGGAAGACAAGATCGTCAACATTCCCTCGCGTGCCGGCAAGCGCGACATCGCCGACGCGCTACTGCGTGAGGGCGTGATCAACGTCAATCCCTGGGTATTCATCGGCGGTGTGTTTGCGCTGAAAGCGAGTTCCGACCTCAAGCCGGGCGAATATTCCTTCCAGAAGAATGCCAGCCTGCGCGAAGTTATCGCCACCATCGTCGAGGGCAAGGTGGTGCAGCACGCGATCACGATTCCCGAGGGCCTGACTTCCGAACAGATCGTGGCGCGGCTCATCGACAACGACATCTTCTCGGGCTCGGTGCGGGAAATGCCGCGCGAAGGCACGCTGCTGCCGGAAACCTACAAATTTCCGCGCGGCACCACGCGTGAGCAGGTGATCAACCGCTTGCAACAGAGCCAGAAGCGGGTGCTTGCGGAAATCTGGGAGCGCCGCAATCCGGACGTTCTGGTCAAGTCGCCGGAGCAGCTCATCACGCTGGCCTCGATCATCGAGAAGGAAACCGGTCGGGCCGATGAGCGCAGCCGCGTGGCCGCCGTATTCACCAATCGCCTGCGGCAGAGGATCAAGCTGCGGTCCGATCCGACCATCATCTACGGCCTTGTCGGCGGCAAGGAACGCTGGGCCGGCCGATCAAGCGCTCCGAGATTACGCAGCCGTCGCCGTATAACACCTATGTCATCGAAGGCCTGCCGCCCGGCCCGATCGCCAATCCGGGCCGCGCCTCGCTCGAAGCCGCCGCCAACCCGGCGCGCACGCGCGACCTGTTCTTCGTGGCCGACGGGACCGGCGGGCACGCCTTTACCGAGACCTACGACCAACACCAGAAGAACGTCGCCAAGCTGCGGGCGCTCGAAAAACAGATTCAGAACGATACCGTCGAACCATCAGAGGATGCGCCGCCACCGACGGCGGGCGGAGCACCGGCCGATACCAATCCAACCGCAACCACGCCGCGGCCGGCAGCGCCGGCGAAAGCCGCCCGTCCAGCGGCGCCGGCCCGCGAGGGCGCGGCGCAGCCGACCACGACGCCGCCGGTGGTTCAGCGCTGACGCCCGGCTGGTTGAATAGTCGTTCCGGCCACCGCCGGAACGTAATTCCACTTCGGCGGAAATCGGCTTAAGGTCGCGCCGTTCCTTTCGAGTCTCGAAATCCCTGTCTTTTGGAGAGTATTAAGCGATGGCGCTATCGAGCATGACCGGTTTTGCCCGGAGCCACGGCGCCAGCGGCCCTATGCGTTCGAATGGGAACTGAAGTCCGTCAACGCCAAGGGTTTTGACCTGCGTTTGCGGCTGCCGCCCGGCTGGGACGAGCTGGAGGCCTTTGCCAAGAAACGCGCCGGCGAGGTGCTGTCGCGGGGCACGGTCTACGCCAATCTCAGCGTCAAGCGCGCCAACGCGGTCTCGACCGTGCGCATCAATGAAGACGTGCTGGCCTCGATCGTGAAGGTCGCGGGTGAACTCGCCGGCAGGATCGACGCGGTGGCGCCGAGCATCGATGGGCTGCTCGGCATCAAGGGCGTCATCGAAGTCGTCGAGCCCGAAAGCGACGAGGCGGAGAGACAAGGCGGCGAGGATGCGGCTGCCGCCGCCTTCGAGCAGGCGCTTGCCCAGCTGGTCGAGATGCGCCGCCGCGAGGGCGTGACGCTCGGGCAAGTTCTGATCCAGCGCATGGATGAAATCGAGAGGCTGGCGAAAAGGGCCGCTGCGCCCGGCCGCAAGCCGGAGGCGATCAGGGCGCGCCTGGCCGAGCAGGTGGCGGCACTGCTGGAGACTTCCGAGCGCTTCGACCCTGACAGGCTCAATCAGGAAGCGATCCTGATCGCGACCAAGGCCGACATCCGCGAGGAACTCGACCGCATCGCCTCGCACGTGGCGCAGGCCCGTGAGATGATCGGCAAGGGTGGACCGGTCGGCCGGCGGCTCGACTTCCTCGCCCAGGAATTCAACCGCGAGGTCAATACCTGCTGCTCCAAATCGAACGATCTGGAATTGACCCAGACCGGGCTCGAGATGAAGAACGTGGTCGAGCAGTTCCGCGAGCAGGTCCAGAACCTGGAGTAACCGATGACGGCTGGAGGTTTCGACGGGGTTGAACGGCGAGGGCTGATGTTCGTGCTGTCGTCGCCCTCGGGCGCGGGCAAGACCACGCTGTCGCGTATGCTGATTGCCGAGACGCCTGCGCTGCAGATGTCAGTGTCGGCTACCACGAGGCAGAAGCGGCCCGGTGAAGTTAACGGCAAGGATTACTTCTTTGTCGATCATACACGATTTGAGACGATGGTCGCCAACGGCGAACTGCTGGAGTGGGCAACCGTATTTGACAACCGCTACGGCACGCCGCGCGCCGGTCGAAGCGGCATTATCGTCCGGGCAGGACGTGCTGTTCGATATCGACTGGCAGGGCACTCAACAACTGCGCGACAGGTCGCCGAAAGATGTGGTCAGTGTTTTCATTCTTCCGCCGTCAGTATCGGCACTGGAACAACGACTGCACACACGCGCGCAAGATTCGAAGAGGTCATCCGCGGCCGTATGAGAAAGGCCGGCGACGAGATGAGCCATTTCGATGCCTACGATTACATTGTGGTCAATGACAATATCGGAATTGCCTTCGAAGCCGTAAAATCAATCTTGCGCGCGGAACAGTTGAAGCGAGAACGGCAAGTAGGTCTTTCAGACTTCGTTCTCGGATTGCGGCGCCAGCTGGAGAAATAGCCGCGGCTTCCGCTTCGGTCAGGTCTGCGCGCTGCGGGCGAGCCGGGACAGCATTTCCGTAACTTGCCGCTCCCGATCCTGGGGCACGCGATCTTGGGGCACGTGCCGCCGTTCCTGAGGCGGGCGTGGCCGCTCTCGAGGCACGCGTGTTGTCCTTTCCTGGGGCACGCGCGGATTATTGTGCACGCCGCCGGTGCGTCGCAGCCCGGCATCCTCGTCGTGGAACATCGGCTGCGGCGAACGCCGCAGTGTCTTGGCGGAATCCCACATCGCGCGCCGTTTGCGGCGCATGGCGCGGCGGGCCCGCATGCGGCCGATCCTGACGATCGCGCTTACCGTGAGGCCGGCCAGCGCGAGGGCGGCGGCCATCACCAGAAGCAGCTTCTGCAGCGATGCGGTCGGCTTTGCCGTCGCCGCGTCCGTTGCGGCGGGCGCAACCTGATCTGCCGCGGGCTGCGGCACTTCTTCGGCCTGTGCCGGCTGGGCTGCGGGTGGGTTGGCGGCGGCGACCTGGAGATCGGTCGGATTTGCCAGAGATCTCGTGGTGGGACCGTCATTCCATCGCATCGATGACAGCGGCGCTGGCGCCAGCACATTCGGCATGGCTGCGCGCGGGGTATTCTGCACGGCCGGTGCGGGGGCCGCTGCAACCGTTCGCTCGACTTTGGCGGGCGAGTTTGGCTCGGCGCGGGGTTGCTGGGAGATCCATTCCGCACGTGCGTCGGCGATCGACTTGCGTGTGATCGCTGGCGGCTGCGCCGCAGCCGGTTCTGCTGCTGCTGACGACGGCGCCGGGGACGACGCTGGCGGCGCGGCGCGCGCGAACTTGTCGTCGGCCTTGTCGCTCTCCTCCCGGAGATACCAGCATTGACGTTTGGTGGTGCGGTCGATGCGATAGTACCAATGGCTGCCCGAGGGGTCGCGCCCTTCGGCGCGGACTGGCAACTGTCTGAGGCGGCCTGGGTCGCTGGCGTGGCGGCTTCCGCCGCTGATATTACCTGGGCCCGGAGATCCGTCATGGCGGCCAGATTGGCGCCTGCCACAACCCCGGCAAAGAGAGCCGGGACGAATTTCACGGAACGGTTCGACATTCTGTATCCCCGGCAACGCACGCAACACGACGCTTGATGCCCCCAATCTGGTCAGAGACTTGGGTGGCAATGAGCCGAAATGCCGGAGCGGATGGGGTATAATTGGGGCTAGCTGGCCGCCTCAATTGAGGCCGGCGGATTCCCACAAAACAGCTTGTTTTTCTCCCGTTTGGATGGGTTTTTTCCTACTGTTTGGAAGCATTCTAGCGTTCGGAGCAGCGGTCCAATCGCGCGAATGAACCGGGAGCCGATGCGCTCGATAGACGCGGCCGGCGGCTGGATACGACATTGCGATCTCGCGGCGTGGGGCGCCCGAAGTTATGCATCGACGATGCCCTCGTAAAATAGAGGGCGCAGGAAGGCCGGGTGCCCATGACACCCGCAGTCGTGCGCAAGAATGCACACGGCGGACCGCAGGTGCGCCGGAACACCGGCCTTCCCTGCGCGATGGTCTCCCCGGAGCCGAATTCCTCTGGCCTCCGTCGCCGACGGATTGGCGATTGATCGAAGGCCCGGTTGGGCTCGACAATCTCCATCAACTTGACACCAGCAACGGGTGCCAGGACCACACGGTTTTGCCGTCCGCAGCTTCCTCAAGCCATACGCCTCGACCGGCCCGCATGCTGCCGGACGAAGTTTCGACTGAAGCGTTTAAGCGCCGGTCGTCTGCGCGATGCGCCCGCTCACGGAAGATCCGCCCTGCGAACACCTCTCGCGCCCGACGCTGCCGCGTCCACCGCAACCCGCCCCAACGTTCGTGACGCTGGCCAACGCCCCTCTAGCGGGACGGGATGGCGGGAGTTGTAGATTTGATTTGGGTCACGCGTTAAGCGAAAAGTTTTGCGCGGGAGTGAGATAAGTTTCTTGCCAGGGGCAAATCAGTGATTGGGGCCGTGGGAAAGCTGTGCGGACGAAAAGCCATTGAGCGCGCTGTCACCCTCAAGCTCTCATAGAAGATGCAAAAACTTCGAAGACGTTTTAATCGATGACTCATATACACCGTGGCGCGGTGATCGGTCGGCACGACCGCACGGAATTCAGATGCGAAGAATGCGGACACGTCAGTCGAGCGTGATGCTCCTGCGAAAGGCGCCACTCTATCAAGTAGGATAGAGGAATAGTCAGCGAGCGCGCTGCATTTCAAGTGTTGTCGCCCGCATTAATCTCGGCGACTAATTAGTTTCCGATCCTTGGGCTCCATCGATTCCAAATAGTGCCGTATACTCGTCGATGGTTCGAGCGATTTCATTCGGTTTAGGGTCGCACTATACCGCGAAGGTCAATCCGGCTGCGCTGGCTTGCGGACGATGGCCGTTATCCGCCTGCGTACAACCCATGACGAAGATTTTTGGCACCGGGTGCGATGCTGATCCCGACTGACAGCATCCAAGAAACGCAAGAAGAGTCCCCGCGAGCCCGGAGGCCCTTCTTTTGCGGGAACGATGTCGCGGGGGCGACATCGTAATTCCTGACCTACCGGTCGGTCCAAGCATCCCAGCCAGACCCTGAGCTGATCGTCGCTAACCGTCGAGCGCGTGTTTAGTCGCAGATGCGCTCGCGAATCCTGACGCGTTCACCAAAGCGGTTGGTGCGTTCGCGGATCACGATCCGGCAATCATCTCTGTAATCACGATCACGGTAGTAGGGGCGATCATAGCCGGGACCAACGTAGACGCCGCCGGGACCGACGCCGAACTCGATAGCGTTGGCCGAAGCGATGGTGCCGACCGTAAGCAGTGTCGCAATCGTCAAGGCAGATAGCTTCATAGATACCTCCTCTTGTCGATGTCGGTCAAAACCAAAGGCTTCGGAAGGCATTCGTTCCGCTTGGCGGAGAGTTTTGATGTCGCGCTGTCATCTTAGGTTCCGCCAAAGAAACATTGCAGTGAACCGTCTCGGTTTCGATCTGCCGATCGCTCGCGGTACCGGCGGAACCCGTTGCTATTGTCGTACTCGATGCAGGTTTCACGCCTCTGGTTGCGAGCGGAGGAACCTGACGCCGTTCTGAATGGTTGATCGATTTGTTCTCCGCGCCCCTCCCGCTCCATACCCAGACGAGGCCACCATGACTTCACTTGCGAAACTTCTCACTCCAGAAGCAACAACTGCTGGGCAGGTTGAGGAGGACCCGGGGCCCAATGAGCGCGCCGAACTGGAGCGCCTTTTGGAGAAGGTCGACGCGGCGTTGGGTTCACTGGAGCCTGCGCCCAGCGACATGGCCGAGGATCATGACAGCCGCTCAGAGCCGGCTGCAATTAACAAGACGACTTCGCCTTCCGCAGCCGGGCGCAGCCTCGCTCAGGCAGGCGCTGATCATCACCGGGACTCGGATGAGTGCAGCGCGAGGGTTGACCTGTCGAGGAAGGGCGCCGGGCGATGTCCTGTGGTTTCCGTCATTACTGTCCAGTGACACTCAATAGACGCATCGCGCTTTCGCGAGCATCACAGGTAAGTCAAGTGCACTTTCACCGTAGTGGTAATGTCGTGATAGATTTCATCGCAGCTGCGCGGGTTATCCGCGCCTGCAGGCTAGGCGATCTCGCCGTGGCGCGCTATTCTTCTTCCACCCTCGTTGTCTCGGCTTCAAACAAACTGGTGACTCATGGACAGCGATCCCTCACTGATTCCGGTTGAGCCGATTCCATTCGCGCATGGCCTGACCCACTTTGCGCAGAGCCTCAGAGGACGCGCCAAGATCGTCGCGATCGGCTCGTCGTCGACGGTAGGCCACGGCAATATCAAGCCCTATCCGGAGCGGCTGCTGTCGTTTCTTAAGGCCGTATATCCAAACGCTGGGATCACCATGGTCAACCAGGGAATCGGCGGCCAGGAGGCGCCGATCGAGGTTCAGCGGTTCGATACCGACGTCATCGCCGAGAAGCCCGATCTGGTGATCTGGCAGGTCGGAACGAATGCAATCTGGCAAAGCTCGAACCTGAAACCTCCACCTCCCTCCTTCGACGAAACCACCAGCGCCATCCGCGACGGCCTCGCAAAACTGCGCAACCAGACGCAGGCTGACGTCATCCTGATGGACCTCCAATACGTGCCGGCGGTGCTGACGCCGGCCAAGAAAGACAAGGCGATCGCGATGGTCAAGGCGATCAGCGAACTGGCGCGGGACGCCGGCGTCAATGTGTTCCGCCGCTTCGCATTCATGAAGGGCTTGTATGAGGTCGAACAGGTCGCGTTCGACCGGCTGGTCGACCCGCCGGATGAGCACAGGCTGCACGACAGCGACTGGGCCACGCATCGTGTGGCGTGGGCGATGAAGCTCGCAATCGTGGACGGCGTCGACAGGGCATGGTCATCGGTCGCCGTGCCTTCAGGGCCATCACCGGCAAGTTAAGTGCACGGTCAGCGTAATTCCCACCAAATCCGCCTACGGACTGCAACGATGTGAGACGCGCAGCCTCAATTCTTCGGCACGATGCGTCCGGCGACTTTTCTGGCCCGCAGTTCGTCGATCCATTTCCGGGCGTCGGCCATCGGCTCTTGTTTCATCGGAATGCAGTCCAGTACACATATCCGCCACTCGCGACGCGCAATTGAGTGCACTCAATTGAGACGTTGCGGCTTCGTGGGTTTCACCGGCTGGTTAAGTGCACTGTGTCGAGAAACAGCGCGCCTGAAGCTGGTGGACCCGAGCACCGACGTTGCTCTGCATTGTTGCCAACACTGTTCGACTCTGCAAATCCGATCATAGCCAGATTGGTAGGAACCACCTCATATTCGTGAGCGTTTCTTTGTACCCCTCATTTCGAGCGAGGAACAACCTCAAAGCAAGGAGGTTCCGATGTCCACACGCATAGCGACTGTAGCTGCATTCGCCGTTATCCTTGCATCGCCGGCGCTTGCTGATTGTAAACAAGAACTGAAAGCGCTCGAGCAGAATGTCGTTTCCGCGGGGACGGGCGCGAGCACCAGCGGATCGGGAATGCCGGTGACCAAGCACCAGGAGGAGGTTCTGGCCGGCAAGCAAAAGAGCGATGAACCTGAAACCGTCGGATCAACGGCGGCGGCTGTGGAGCCAGCTTCACCGCATCAGGAGCAAGTTATCGGCAAGCGCAGCCCCGAGAGTGACCAACAGGCCACCCAACTGATGGCCGAAGCCCGCCAGATGTCCGAGGCTGGCAACGAACAAGAGTGCATGAAAAAAGTGACAGAACTCAAGGACATCCTGGGAGCTAAGTGAGCACCAGGCTTGCTGGATGTTTTCAGCAATTCCTTTGGCTGGCGCTGCGGATGCACTACTGCGGCGCATGGCGAGGCGGTCGGCGAATGGATGATCGCATCTCAAGGGGTAGGCCATGCTCGACCGTCCGCGCCCGACGGAAGACGCGCCGCTTCAGTTCTTCAGCACGATCCGCCCGACGACCTTGCCGGCCCGCAGCTCGTCGATCCATTTCTGGACGTCGGCCATCGGCTCTTCCTTCATCGGCGTCGGCTTGATCTTGCCGGCGCGGGCGAGCGCCATCAATTCCTTGGCCTCGGCGAGGGTGCCTACCATGAAGCCTTCGATGGTCATGCGCTTGTAGACCCATTGCACCATCGGCAGGCTGAAATTGCCGCCCATCAGGCCGGAGACCACGATCTTGCCGCCGCGCGCCACCGTCGCAACGGCGAACGCCATCGATTTCTCGTTGCCGGCAAAATCGACGACGCCGTCGAAGCCGCCTTCGGTTTCTTTCAGGATGCGCCTGACGATTTCAGGCTCGGACGGATCGTAGGCAACCGCGGCGCCGTTCTGCAGCGCGGTCTCGCGCGCGGCAGGACTGAGATCGGCGACCGTGATGTTCTGCTTGAACATCGCCTGCGCGAACGAAAGCCCCATCATGCCGACGCCGCCGAGCCCGATCAGCAACAGGTTGCGCTGCCGCGGGCGGTCGACCAGCCGCTTCAGCGCACCATAGGCTGTTACGCCCGAGCACATCAGGGTTGCTGCCTGGTTGACCGGCAGCGGATCGTAATCGAGCAGGTACTTTGCGTCGGGCACCAGCACGTGGGTGGCGAAGCCGCCGTCGATCGAGACGCCGAGGAAGCGCTGCTTGACGCAGAGGTTCTCGTCGCCATTGGCGCAGTCGCGGCACTGGCCGCAGCCGATCCAGGGGAATACCGCCTGCTTCTTTCCGATCAGGTCTTTCGGGGCATCGGGACCTATCTCATCGACGACGCCGGCGATCTCGTGGCCGAGCGTGAACGGCAGCGTCATGCCGCGCGTGGTGTCGAGCCGCTTGCCGCCGCCCAAATCAGCATAGCCGTCCTGGATGTGCAGGTCGGAATGGCACAGACCGCAGCGCTCGATGCGGACGAGGACTTCGCGTCCTATCGGCTTCGGCGTGTCGACGATGGTTTCGCACAACGGCGCATCGAACTTGACCAGCGACTGGCGACGCATCAGCGCCATGGCAATATCTCCCTTGAGCAGAAGTTTCCTCAGAGCGTTTGAGCTTTTGTATTTCGTATATCGGTCAATTCACGGGCCATGGCAACAAAGCCTGATACGGGGATTGTTTCGGCCCGCCGGGTCGCATCGACTTCCGCGGCTGCCGCCAGCCGCGCCGGATCGACCGACAGCGATTTGAGGCTCTGCCGCAGCATTTTGCGGCGCTGGCCGAAGGCCGCGGCTGCCACCTGTTCGAGGGCGCGTCGGTCGCACGTTTCAGGGGCGCTGCGCGGCACCAGCCGCACCACCGAGGAGGTGACCTTGGGCTGCGGCACGAAAGCGGCGGGAGAAATGTCGAACAGGATTTTGGTCTCGGCGCGCCAGTTGGCGAGCACCGCGAGCCGGCCATAGGCCTCGTCATTCTCTCTTGCGACGATGCGCTCGGCGACCTCGCGCTGAAACATCAGCACCATCATGTCGTACCAGGGCGGCCACGGCTCGATCGAGAGCCAGTCCACCAATAGCGCCGTCGCGATGTTGTAGGGCAGGTTGGCGACGATCTTTGCCGGCTCGCCGCCGAGCATCGGGCGCGGATCGAAGCGCTGCGCGTCGGCGTGCACGATCTCGAGACGCCCGGGATAGCGCTTGGCGATGTAGTCGAGCGGGGCCAGCGCGCGCTCGTCGCGCTCGACCGCGATGACGCGTTTCGCGCCCAGCGCCAGCAGCGCGCGCGTCAGGCCGCCTGGGCCGGGGCCGACCTCGATGATCGTGGCGCCTTCGAGCGGGCCTGCGGCGCGTTGCAATCCGCGCGGTGAGGTTGAGGTCGAGCAGGAAATTCTGGCCGAGAGATTTGCGTGCCGACAGGGAATGTTCGCGGATAACGTCGCGCAGTGGCGGCAGATCGTCGATCGCGTTCATGAAGGCTTGGTCGTCGCCATGCGCGCGGCGAGCCGCAAGGCTGCTGCGAGACTCGACGGGTTGGCCTTGCCGGTGCCGGCAATGTCGAAGGCCGTGCCGTGGTCCGGCGAGGTGCGGATGAACGGCAATCCCAGCGTGACGTTGACGGCGTCCTCGAACGCAATCGTCTTGATCGGGATCAGCGCCTGGTCGTGATACATGCAGATGGCGCAGTCGTAGGTCTTGCGCGCCGCTGCGTGGAACATGGTATCCGCCGGCAACGGGCCCCTGGCGTCGATGCCTTCTGCGCGCAGCGTTTCGACGGCCGGCGCGACGATGTCGATGTCTTCGCTGCCGAGCGAGCCGTCCTCGCCGGCATGCGGATTGAGGCCCGATACGGCAAGCCGCGGCTGGGCCAGGGCAAAATGCGCTTTCAGATCCGCGACCGCAATCCGGGCGGTCGTCACGATCAGCTCGCTCGTGAGCTGGGCCAGCGCCTCGCGCAACGAAAGATGGATGGTGACCGGAACGACGGCGAGCGCCGGCGACCACAACATCATCACCGGCTGCGGCGCGCGTCCGCTTTTCGCGGCAAGCTCGGCAAGGAACTCGGTGTGGCCGGGATGGCGGAATCCGGCGCGGTACAGCACGCTCTTGGCGATCGGATTGGTGACGACGGCGCCGGCTCGCCCCGTCCGGACATGGTCGACCGCCTGGCGAATGGAGGCCAGCGCAGCGCTTGCGCTGGTATCGTCGGGCTGTCCGGGGCGCGCAGTGGCTATTTCGCCCGTCGCTACCACGGGCAACGCTTTCGCGAACGCCGCGCTCGCATCCTCGGGGACGGCATCGGCAAGCTCGACCTGCAATCCCAGGATCTTCGCCCGCTCGGCGAAGAACGCGCGATCGCCGAGCAGATAGAATGGCGGAAGGTCGAGCTCGCTACGCCGCAGCCAGGCCGCGAGGGCGATGTCGGGGCCGATGCCCGCGGGCTCGCCGGATGTCAGCGCGAGGGCTTTGCCATGCATCAACGACATTCGATCATTGCAGCTTTGCGGATGTCGTTCAGATAGGCTTTCTGTTTTGCCTCGTATTTTTGGGCGTACATCTTTTCCCGGATTTCCCGCTTCTTCGGCGTGTCGATCTTGGTCGGTTTCCTCTCGCACAACGCCACCATCTCCACGCCCTGTTTGGTGATTTCGGGCGGGGTCAAACGACCGATTGGCGTCTTGTCCAGCAATTCGCGAAGCGGGCCCAGGATGTCGGCCGAAGTCTTGGTCACGGTGTCGCGGATCGCAGCGTTCCGCATCGACTTGAAGTAGGAGTTGGCCTGCTCGCAGGTCTGGACGCGCTCGCGCAACGATTCCGCTTCCTTGCGCCGCAGGTCGACCGCCGCTTGCGCCGAGCCGCGCGGCACGATCAGCACGATCGGCCGCAGCTTGTATTCGAACGCCTCGGTCTGGGTTGGTTCGCCGCTTTCCTGGGCGGCGGCCGCGACGTCTTTCTCGCCGACTTGCAGGCTCTCCTTGAAGCGGCCGCGCACCAGACTGCCCCAGACCATCTCGGCCTTGAGGCGGGCCTTCAGCGTTTCCGGCCGGACACCGCTGCTCTCCAGGGACTTGGTGAGCTGCTCGGGCGACAGCCGCATCCGCTGGCTCATTCCCGCATAGGCCTGATCGATATCGCTGGCGGAAGGATCGACGCCGAATCTCTTGGCTTCCTTGATCTTCACCTTTTCGTTGGTCAGTTCGTCGATCACTTCCTGCCGCGGCATTTGCTTCCGCGTGGTCAGGAAGTTGAGCTTAGTACGCTGCTCGATATCGAGACTGGTGATGGGCTCGCCGTTGACCATGCAGGCCACCGACTGCGCCCGCAGCGGTGAAACGCCGCCGGCCAGCACGGCAAGCGCGACGGCGCAGCCGGCGGCAGGGACCAAGCATTGGACCAAAGTCGGCGAGAAAGGAGCTTGATGGTCGTCATGGTCATGTCAGCCGTATCAACCAATTCGTACCGCGTTGCGTTGGGTACTGTCCGGCAAGGTCGGGCCTCACGCTACTGCATGCCGCTGTTGCCGGCCGTCGAGGACGAAGTCGCGATGGTCCGCAGGCCGATCTGCACCATGAACGCGTGGCTGAGTACCGGCGGCGTCGTCCCGGCAGAGTAGTTGTAGGACGTGACGTAATTGGCCGCCAGCACGAAGCAGTCATCCACATAGCCGGCGCCAACGATGTACTGGTTCAGCTTGTTGGCTTCAAGATCCCACCGTGCCGAGCCCGACACGACCCAGTTCGACGCCAGCTTGATCGATGCGCTGCCGAGCAGGCCTTCGCGCCGGGTCAGATAGCCGAGTTCCGGCTGCTCGGCATAATTGCCGTACATCATGCTGACCGACCAGCGGTCGAATGAGGCGCGTCCCTCGGCTTCGAAGCGATTGACGTTCAGCGTCGCCTCATCAATGCGCGAGCGCACGCTGAACGTATAGGTGCGGTTCGGCGAATAGTTGACGCGAGCGACGTAGTCGGACCGGGTGTTCTGCAGGCCGGATTCCAGCCCCGTGTTGGTGGCATCAGCTACAGCGTACGAGTTCAGGCCGAACAACTGGTAGGATTGTCCGAACAGCACGTTGACGCTGCCGCCGCGGTCGAACTGCGTGGTCGCCTGGACGCCGACATTGGCGCGGCCGCCGCCTTCAACGCGGTCGTAGCCCGAGAACTTGTCGACCGCGAACAGGTTGCTGGCGTCGAACACCATGCTCTGCGCATCTTCGTTGGGCAGCTTGCCGGCGTAGGTCTCGTTGGGACGCGCGATGACCTGCGCAATCGGCTCGATCGTGGTCGTGCCCCAGGGCTGAACGTTGATGAAGGGGTAGCGATATTCGAGGCCGACGGCCGGCATCGGGCGCAGCGCCTGCGTGTCGCCGACAGGAAGGAAATTCGAAACACCGGGTTGGTTCGAAACCGAGGCGTTGATGGCGTCGGCGCGCAGGATCGCAAACGGCGTCCAGATCTGGCCGAGCGGATCGGTGAACGACTTCCGCCATTGCGCCTCGGCCGTCAGGCGCGTGTAAGTGCCGGGGAAGCCGCGCAACAGGCATTGCGACGGCGTCCGCGCCAGCGGATCGGCGGACGTCGTGGTGCACAGGCTGGCGGTGTTCGCCAATGTCGTGATCGGATCGAAGGCCGCGGTCGTACGCGACAGGCTGGTGAAGTTTGTCTTGTAGCTGACCTCGCCGCCGAGGACCGGGTGGTTGAGGACGTTGGAGTAGTCGATGACCGGATGAATCACCGGCACCTGGTCCTGGTTGCCGGAGAAGGAGAGGTAATAGATCGTGCGCGCGTCGAAGAAGCTGCGATTGCCGACGCCGGTCAGATAAAGCTGCGAGATGGCTTCCGTCGGAAGGCTCAGGAACGAGCCCAGCGGGTCCTTGTACTGGGCCAGCCGGTAGTCCGAGAAGAAGAAGTGGTCCGACAGCAGAACGCCGTCCCAGCCCCAAACCCATTTGTCGTTCAGGGCGAACTGCCCCTTGGTGTCGATACCGCCGCGGAATTCGCGGTCACCCGGCTGACCGGCGAACGCGCCGGGGTCGAGCTGGTTAATGCCATAGGCGCGGATCTGGTAGGAGCCGTTGATCAGGCGCTGGCGGAATTCGCCCTGGAGCAGCACGCCTTGCTTGGTGGTGAAGCGCGGATTGAAAGTCGCGTCATAATCCGGCGCGATCGCCCAGTAGAACAGGGTTTCCACACCGTAACCATAGCCGGTGACCGTCGTGTAGGACGGCATCAGGAAGCCGGTCTTGCGCTTGACGGTCGGGTCGGGCGTCGAAAAATACGGCAGATATGCCATCGGCACGCCGAAGAACTCGAGCTGCGCGTTTTCGAAGTACAGCATCTTGTCGGTCTGGTCGTGGATGATGCGTGCACCCTTGACCTGCCACAGCGGCGGCTTCTTCGGATTGTCCTTGCAGGGCGCGCAGGCGGTATACACGCCGTTTTCGAACACGGTGTAATTGCCGGCGGAGCGGTCGGCGCGTCGCCGCCATCCGCGTGGCGTCCGCGGTATCGACGCGGAGCGAATCGACGAACCCGTCACGGTAGTCGTCGCTCAGATCCATGATGTTGGCGTAGGTGACTTTGCCTTCCGCATCGGTCAGGCGGATGTTGCCTTCCGCATGCAGCCGCTTGGTCTTCTGGTCGTAGACGATCTTGTCGGCCTCCACGCTGGTGCCGTTGTAGAACATCTGCACGTTGCCGACCGCGGACACGCGCTGGTTGTTGTAGTCGTAGTCCACCTCGACCGCTTGCACGGTCATCCTGCCGTCGTTGTTGGCAGGCCGTGGCGGCGGCTTGGGCGGCCGCGGATTGTAGGTGAAGCTTTGCGCAGAGGCCGGCACCGTCAGGGCAAGCTCGATCGAGCCCGCGAGAACGATCCCGGCGAGCAGCGCAAACATGGGAACGCCAACGGCAGCCAAGCGGGCTCGATAGCGGCGCACATCGGTGCGCCGCCTGAACGCAGGCGACCTCAACTGGCGGGCGGCGACAACGGCCACTACCCGTCCTCCTGGTACAACAAGGCCAAAAAGCCGGTGAGGCCACCCACACAGACGGGCAACCACGCCGCAGCGATCGGATGCATCAACTCAGCCTTGCTCAAATCCTCAGTAACTTTCGATAAAACGTAGAGCAGAAAGCCCGCGCCCACGCCACTCAAAACCATCTTTTGCACGCCGCCCATCCGGAAGAAGCGAAGGCTGACGGAAGCCGCCAACATCACCATTGCAGCCAGCAAAAACGGCTGTGCGATGAGCTTATGGTACTGCAGACGGTAGCCGGCGGTCGCGAAGCCCGAGCTTTCGGAAGAGCGGATATAGCCGGGCAGTTGCCAAAAGGACACGGTTTCGGGGGTGGAGAAACTGTTGCGAACCTGGGCCGGGGTGAGGGTGGTCGTCAGGTAATAGTTCTCCTGATCAACCGGGGTTTATCCAGGGAGTACCTGCGTACCGATTTGAAGGCCCAGCGGCCTTCCTCGAGGGCGGCTTCGCGGGCCTCGATTCGCTCCTTGAACTGGAGATCGGTGTCGAACCGGAACACGGTCAGTCCGGTCAGCCGTACACCCTGCTGCTCGCTGCGCGCCGCATTGATGATTGACTGGCCGTCGCTGTTGATCTGGTTGAGCCAGAAGCCGGATGCATCCTGGATGCCGCCGCCGGGCGCCGAGCCGAACAGCTCGGCCTCCATCCGCTTGGAAAGTTCGCGCAGGTTCGCCGACATCGGGTTGTAGGCAACCGTCGCCACGGTGCCGAGGATGATCGCGCTTGCCAGTGCAGGCGAGATGAACTGCCAGGCGGATACGCCGGCCGCACGTG
This sequence comes from Bradyrhizobium sp. RDT10, assembly GCA_044772375.2. Taxonomy (GTDB): domain Bacteria; phylum Pseudomonadota; class Alphaproteobacteria; order Rhizobiales; family Xanthobacteraceae; genus Bradyrhizobium. The sequence goes on along the minus strand of CP187939.1, from coordinate 3,180,658 downwards.
CGACCACCAGTTCGAGCCGCCGCGACAGCGCGAGATAGCAGGTCATCGCGCCGATCAGGACGCAGAACGGCATCAGCTTTTCGAGCAGTTGCGGCACCCGGTAAAGCGACGTCTGGGCCACCGTGATCGCGGATACCGATACCAGCCCGGAAGTCTTGCGGACCATTTCGATGTAGTCGACCAGCACGAGCAGCACGAAAATGCTCGCAAACACGCCCACCGCCGCGACCAGGAAGCGGCCGGCAAAATATCGCCCGAGCGTATTGGTCATCATGCTCATGCTGTGGCAGGCCGTCCAAAGAGCCGCGCCAGCCGCGCGTTCGACTTGTTGATGGCCTCCATCAGCGCCGCCGGCGGCTCCACCACGATGCCACCGATGATCATCCACAGCCCGCCGCCGATCGCGGCGAACAGCATCGAATACTGGACGAGAGCCATGGCCGGCGTTTTCACCGTCATTACCGAGCAGGCGAATCCCGCCATGCGCAGGCCAAATACGGCCAGGATCGATCCGCCGATCGAAAAATTGCGGCTCTGGCGCGTGGTACGCGGCGTGCCGAGGAAGGCAAAGGTCAGGACTGCGAACGCGAAGGGATAGACCGGCGCCAGGAAGCGGTCATGCAACTCGGCGCGAAACTGTCCGGACAGTTGCTTGAAAACCGGGTCGTCCTCGGAGGGCGAAATCAGCTCCCAGAGATAGCGTTCGCGAATTCCGAGCGCAACGTCGCGGCCGCGATTGGAGAATTTCGACATGTCGAAGGCATAGCGGGCGAACGCCACCAGCGCCGGATCGCGCTTTCCGCCTCGAAACGTTCGAGGTTGCCGTCCTCCAGCACCAGGTAGGAGCCGTTCTCGTTCTTCAGCACCGTGCCATGGTCGGCGATGATGGTGACGCGCTCCTTGGGATCGCGGCGATCGTCGACGAAGATGCCGGCGAGAACGCCGCCCGGCTGCCGTTCCCGGATGCGAATCGTCAGGTTCTGGTCGAGCTGGGCGAAACGTCCCGGCTGCAGGATGTTGGTCAGCACGTCGGCCGTGATCTCGGCGTCCCATTGCTTGATCCGGCGCAGGCCGTCGGGAGCGAGATAGGCAGCGATGAAGGTGACCAGCATCGCCACCACACAAGTGGCGAAGAAAAATGGGCGGAACAGCCGGAAGGGGAAAAGCCGGCGGCATTCATCACGATGATTTCGGAATCGGTGGCGAGCTTGTTCAGCGTATGCGAGATCGCGATCATCAGCGCGATCGGCGCGATGACCAGCACCAGCGCCGGAATCACCAGGCTGGTGATGCCGAGAAAGGTGATGATGGTCTGGCCCTGGCTCGTCATCAAGTCGATGCCGCGCAGCGCCTGCGTAATCCAGATCACGCCGGTGAGGCTGACCAGGATCAGCGCAAACGACGCGAGCGTCGTGCGGAAAATGTACCTGTCGATCGACCCCATCGTTACCGCACGATCCCACCCTTGCGCGCCCAAAGAGCGGCTTCCGACCAACCCCCGTTTGAGGGTTCCCTTTGGTCGGGCCACCAACACCGGCCGTCTGCATTCTCACCACCATCCCTTTGATCCGTCAACAAAATGGCCGGGCCGTGGCGTCCCCTCGATGCGGTTAATAATTCACTTCATGTGGCCTTCCGGCCACTGCGGCGCTTGGCAGTACCGTGGCTTGCGGGCCATAGTGCCGAAAACGTCAGGTCCTGAGCGATTTCGGCCGTTACCGAAGAGAAACATTCCATCGTACGGGCCGATTCCGGACCCGCGAGACAGCCCTGAATTCTGGAGGATTTACCTATGTCCGACACCGTCAAGGTCGGCTTTGTCGCTTTTTCCGCCGCGCCCCGTGGCGTTCTCGTGGTGTTTTGCGATGACGCATTGAAGTTCGGCGACGTGACGCGGAAGGCGCTGGGGACGGCTGCCAACACCGTCAAGCGGGCGGCGGCCGCCAACCAGTTCAAGGGCAAGAGCGGATCGACGCTCGATATCCCGGCGCCGGATGGAATCAAGGCGGAGCGCCTGATCGTGGTCGGCGTCGGCAAGGCGGCCGATATCAAGGAGAAGGATTTTCTCAAGTTCGGCGGGGTGACGGCGGGCAAGCTCAATGCCGCTAGCGAATCGGTCACCGTGATCGCCGAACTGCCCGAGGCGGCGATGCAGGGCGATGCCGCCGCCGCCATCGCGTCGGGCATCCGGCTGCGCGCGTATAAATTCGACCGCTACAAGACCAAGAAGAAAGACGGCGAGAACGGCACGCTTCGCGCCGACGTTTCGATCGCCGTCGGGGATGTCGCCGCCGCGCGAAGGCCTTCGCGCCGGCATCCCATGTCGTGGACGGCGTGATCATCGCACGCGAACTCGTCAACGAACCGCCGAACGTGCTGTACCCGATCGAATTCGCGCGCCGCGCGAGCCAGCTCAAGAAGCTCGGTGTCGAGGTCGAGGTGCTCGACGTCAAGGCGATGAAGAAACTCGGCATGGGCGCACTGCTCGGTGTCGCGCAGGGCTCGACGCAGCCCGGCCGCACCGTGATCATGCGCTGGAATGGCGGCAAGAAGGGCGATCAGCCAGTTGCTTTCGTCGGCAAGGGCGTTTGCTTCGATACCGGCGGCATTTCCATCAAGGGCGCCGCCAGCATGGAAGACATGAAGGGCGATATGGGCGGCGCGGCCTGCGTGGTCGGGCTGATGCATGCGCTGGCCGCCCGCAAGGCGAAGGTCAACGCGGTCGGCGCCATCGGCCTGGTCGAGAACATGCCCGACGGCAATGCCCAGCGCCCCGGCGATATCGTCACCTCGATGTCGGGGCAGACCATCGAGATCATCAACACCGACGCCGAAGGCCGGCTCGTGCTGGCCGATGTGCTCTGGTACGTGGCCAAGAAATTCAAGCCCAAATTCATGGTCGATCTTGCGACACTCACCGGCGCGATCATGGTCGCGCTCGGCACCGAATATTCCGGAATGTTCTCCAACAACGACGAACTGGCGGAACGGCTGAGCAAGATCGGAACCGAAACCGGTGAACGCGTCTGGCGCATGCCGCTTGGTCCCGAATACGACAAGCAGATCGATTCGCAGTTTGCCGACATGAAGAATACCGGCGGGCGCCATGGCGGTTCGATCACCGCCGCGCAGTTCCTGCAGCGTTTCGTCGACAACACGCCGTGGGCGCATCTCGACGTCGCGGGGACCGCGATGGGCGCGCCGAAAACCGACATCAACCACAGTTGGGGGTCCGGGTACGGCGTTCGCCTGCTGGACCGGCTCGTCGCGGAATATTACGAAGCCACGAAGTAATCGGGTCGCAGCCGGATGACGGAAATCCTGTTCTATCATTTGCAGGGCATGTCGCTCGAAAGCGTATTGCCGCCGCTCCTGGAAAAATCGCTCGAGCGCGGCTGGCGCGTGGTCGTGCAATCGACTTCGCCGGAGCGCACCGAGGCGCTCGATGCGCATTTGTGGACCTACAGCGACGATTCGTTCCTGCCGCACGCCACATGGCGCGCCGGCGATGCGCAGGACCAGCCCATCATCCTCTCGATCGAGGAGGGCAACCCGAACCGGGCCAATGTCAGGTTCCTGATCGACAATGCGGCGTTGCCGGCCGATTGCGACAGCTACGAACGGGTGGTGCTGGTCTTCAACGGCGACGATGATGACGCGCTGACTGCGGCGCGCGGCGTATGGGCCGATTGCAAGGCGCGAGGGTTCGAGCTGACTTATTGGCAGGCCGATGAGCGGGGCCGGTGGCAGCGGCGGCAATAGCGATGCTTGGAAATTAGCGATGCTTGGAAATGAGCGGTCCTTGGAAATTAGCGATCTTCGGGAATTAATGATAATCTGCAGATTCTGCGCCGGACCTTGCGGGCAGCCATGGTCGTGCCGCAAAGTGATGGTCGGACAAATGGTTACAGTCAAGGGCGGAGCCTGGGTCTAGCGTGCGACGCGGAACGATCGATCGAAAACCACTGCTGATGTTGTTGCTGCTCGGGCCCGCGCTTGCGGGCTGCTCGGGGGCGTCAGACCTTCTATCGAAGGATGCGGACTGGTTTTCCCGTTCCGGCCGCGTGTTCATCCGAAACGTATCGATCGAAACGCCGCCACTCAGCCCGGACAAGCCTGTGACGCCAGATGAACTGGTCAGTGCCGACGGCGGTTGTCCCGGAACGGCGACGCCGGGCGCTGGTGCAAACGCGCTGGCAGACGGCGCTGCAGGCAGTCCGCCTCCCTCGACGACCGGGACGGTGGCGCTCGGTCATACCGAATGCGACGTTGTGCGTGGCATCGGTGCGCCCGACAATGTCAATTTTTCCAGCAATGCCCGCGGCGACCGCGTGGCGGTCGTCAGCTATTCACGTGGCCAGCGTGCCGGGATCTACACCTTTACCGCGGGACGCCTGACGTCGATCGAGCGTGCACCGGAGCCGGCAGCGCCGGCAAGGGGCGCCAAGCCGAAGAAAAGCCGGCCGCGACGTAAGCTCTGCGCGCTTGCTCGCCTCGCATTGGCTATAGTGTTTTCGAGCGAAGTGGATGCCGGCTCGCGTTAAGAAACGCGTCCAAGCCCGCTAAACTGATGCTCTGAATTTACTTCCGCTTTCGGCGGCATAGGCCGGACTTGCCACTGGTTCGCCCCGATCGCGAATGACCCTGAAGAAACATCGGGATGGAGGCAAGGAGCCGCTGGCCATCGATCATCAATGGAAAGACGTTTGCCGACTTCAAGCGCGTTGCTGAGCAGACCGGCATTCTGACCAAGGAGCCGGATCATCTGCCACAGCAGTGTTGATCCCCCGCGCATCATCCATACTCCGCGACGCCAAGCGGCTGGCGTTGACGCCTTAGCGTTTTACCGCCATATACAGAGCATGAATAAGCTTCTATCAGCCGTATTGACCACCACGGCGACCGCTTACGGCGGATCGCCTGCTGGTTGCGCGCGCTAGAGACAAGCGTACTTCACCCAGAAAAGGCCCCGCCGGCGACGGACGGGGCCTTTTCCGGTTTCTGATGATCCCCGTCCGCGCTTTTTCCCATCACAAGGAACATAGCCATGGACGATCTCGACCACAGAAATCTCGGCGTGCAGCTCAAGCTCTGGCACCTTCAGGAAGATGCGCCGGGCATGGTGTTCTGGCATCCGCGCGGCTACGCGGTCTACCGGGTGCTGGAGGACTATCTCCGGCGCAAGATGCGCCGCGCCGGCTATGCCGAGGTCCGGACGCCGCAGCTGCTGCCGCAGGAGTTCTGGGGCCGCAGCGGCCACTGGGACAAGTTCGGCGAGCACATGTTCCGGATCGACGACGGCGAGCTGGCGATGGCGCTGAAACCGATGTCGTGCCCGTGCCACGTGCAGATCTTCAACAAGGGGCTGCGCTCGTGGCGGGAGCTTCCGATCCGCTATGCCGAGTTCGGCGCCTGCCACCGCAATGAGCCTTCCAGTTCGCTCCACGGCATCATGCGGACGCGCGCCTTCGAGCAAGACGACGCGCATGTGTTCTGCCGCGAGCAGGATGTGGAGGGCGAAGTCGCGCGCTTCATCGCGCTGCTTGACGAGGTTTATTGCGACCTCGGTTTTCCCGACTACGAAGTGGCCCTGGCGACGCGGCCGGCGGTGCGCGCCGGCGACGACGCGACCTGGGACTGGTCGGAGGCGAAGCTCGGCGATGCCGCGCGACAATGCGGCCTCGTGCCTCAAATCAATCCAGGCGAAGGCGCGTTCTACGGACCGAAGCTGGAATTCGCGCTGCGCGACCGGCTGGGACGATCCTGGCAGTGCGGCACGGTGCAGCTCGACGGCGTGCTGCCGCAGCGGCTGCAAGCGTCCTACGTCGCCCCCGACGGCAGCCGCGCGAGGCCCCTGATGATCCACCACGCCATCTTCGGATCGCTCGGTCGCATGATCGCGATCCTGCTCGAGCACCATGGCGGCGTGCTTCCGTTCTGGCTGTCGCCGGACCAGGTTGTGGTTGCGCCGATCTCGAAAGAACAGGCCGGATACGGCGCGGACGTGCTGGCAGCGTTCGAGGATGCCGGGATCAGGGCCGTTGCCTATGATGGCGCCGATACCCTTTCGCGGCGCATTGTGGCGGCGCATGAAATGGCGGTGCCGGTGATGGCTATCGTCGGCGGGCGCGAGATGAGGGACGACCGGGTGAGCCTGCGCGAACGCGACGGCTCACAGGCCGACGTTCCGCTGGCCGAGGCGGTGTCCCGCCTGCGGGCGAGGGCCCGGCCGGGCGCTCTTGTAGCTGAAGCCTTGTAGCCCGCGGACGCGGGATACCAGGCGAGCAGGCCATAGAAAGAGGGGTATGCGCGCATGCTGGCACATCGCGTAATTTCGCTGCGCCGCGGAATTTGGTCGCTATCGGGGCATGGTGGATTCAAGCAAGCCGTCCACGGCGATTTATCGGTTCACGGCCAGCCCGCCGCTTCGTCGTATTGTGAGCTTGCTTCCAGCCAGACCTCCTCAGCCCGCCGCAGCGCGCTTTCGGCGCCGGCGCGCGCCTTGCTCAGCTGGGCCGCCTGCTTCGGGTCGCGCGTGAACAGATCCGGCAGCGCAAGCGCTGTATCGATCTTGGCGATGATGCCGTTGATGCGTTCTATCTCGGCCTCCGCTTCGGCAATCCGTTGCTTCAGCGGCGTCCGCTTTTCGTTCTTGCTGCGCTCGGGCCTGTTGTTTTCCTTGAGGTTCTCTTTGGCTCGCTCGCTGCCACGGTCACGCGAACCGCTGCGTGTCGCCGATCGACAACACCATTCGCCTGTAATCGTCGAGGTCGCCATCGTAAGTCGTCACCGTCTGATTGGCGACGACCCACAATTGATCGGCGCAGGATTCGATCAGATAGCGGTCGTGCGAGACCATGATGATGGCGCCGGGAAAATCGTTGATCGCTTCGGCCAGCGCCGCACGGCTGTCGATGTCCAGATGGTTGGTCGGCTCGTCGAGGATGATCATGTTCGGGCCGAAGAATGTGGCGAGCCCGAGCAATAGCCGCGCCTTCTCGCCGCCCGACAGGCTCTTGACCAGGGTATCGCCGGCCTTTCCGGAAAACCCGATCGCGCCGGTGCGGCCGCGCACCTTGGTTTCCGGCGCATCGGGCATCAGCCTGCGGACGTGATCGTAGGGCGAGCCGTCGAGGTTGAGCTCGTCGACCTGATGCTGCGCGAAATAGCCGACCGAGAGTTTTTCCGCCCGTGTGATCCGGCCGGAGAAAGGCTGCAGCTTGTTGGCCAACAGCTTGACCAGCGTCGACTTGCCGTTGCCGTTGGAGCCGAGCAGGGCGATGCGGTCGTCGGTGTCGATACGCAGCGTGACGCGATTGAGCACCGGTTTTTTCGGATCGTAGCCGACCGAGACGTCGTCGACGGCGATGATCGGCGGCGACAGCATTTTCTCCGGCGTCGGGAACGTGATTTCACGTACGTCCTGGGTCACCAGCGCAGTGATCGGCTTCATCCGTTCCAGCATCTTGACCCGCGACTGGGCCTGGCGGGCTTTCGAGGCTTTCGCCTTGAAGCGGTCGACGAAGGCCTGCAGCCGCTTGCGCTCGTCGGCCTGGCGCTTGGCGTGCTTGGCGTCCAGCATCTCGCGCGTGGCGCGCTGTTCCTCGAACGAGGAATAGGTGCCCTTGTAGAGCGTCAGCTTGCCGCGATCGAGGTGCAGGATCTGGTCGACCGAGGTGTCGAGCAGGTCGCGGTCGTGGCTGATCACGATGACGGTGCGAGGATAGTTGGCCAGATGGTCTTCCAGCCACAGCGTGCCTTCTAGGTCGAGATAGTTGGTCGGCTCGTCCAGCAGCAAGAGATCGGGGGCCGAAAACAGCGTCGCCGCCAGCGCCACCCGCATGCGCCAGCCGCCGGAGAATTCCGAACACGGCCGCGCCTGGTCCGCGGTGGAAAATCCGAGGCCGCTCAGGATTGCCGCCGCGCGGGCCGGCGCGGAGTGGGCGTCGATGTCGACCAGCCGCATCTGGATCTCGGCGATTCGGTGCGGATCGGTGGCGGTTTCGGCTTCACGGAGCAGCGCGTCGCGCTCCAGATCGGCCTTCAGCACGACATTGACGAGGCTCTCCGGGCCGTCCGGCGCCTCCTGCGCCAGGCTGCCGATGCGCCAGCGCGGCGGCAGGGTGATGCTGCCGGATTCGGTCGGCAGGTCGCCACGGATCGCGTGAAACAGCGTCGATTTGCCGACGCCGTTGCGGCCGACGAAGCCGACGCGCGCGCCGGGCACGATCTGCACCGTGCTGTCGTCGATCAGGAGCCGTCCGGCAATCCGGACCGAAATATCTGTGATGGAAAGCATGCGGGGTTGTCACCGGAGCGGCCGGCAAACGCAACCCATTTATTATCGGAAAAATCTATCGGCTGATCGGCAAATTCTATCGGCGCAGCATTCAATGCAGCTCGTCGTCGTCGCGCCGACGCAGTTCATCCATCAGCTCCCGCAGCCGAGGTGAAAGTTCTGCTTCCGGGCGCATGTTTTGCTGCAGCCGTTCGCCCACGGCGTCGCAGATGGACTGGCAGGTCTTGTGATCGAGTTGCACGAAATCACCGTTGATTCGAGAATCCATGAACAGTCTCTTTGACGAGTTCCACCTCGCAGCAATCGCAAGGTCCGAGGGTATCGATGGATCAAGTCACAACGGCGCGATTTGTTTCCCGTGGCTGCATGCATCCGCCTGCAAGTAGTCGAGATCACTTTCAAATTGGTTCCTTGAAAAAAGCCCCAGCGCGGCGGCCGGGGCTCAGTCAGGGGAAGCTCAAATCAGGGTTAGTAGCAGCGGTTCACCAGCCGCCAGCGCGGGCCCCAGGGGTCGGAACCAGGCGCCGCACGTAGCAGCCGCCATATCCGCCGGCGTAATAGGCCGGGCCGCCGATGAAGACGCGCGGGCCACCCCAGCCGTGATGATGATGATGATGACGGTGGTGCCAGCCGCCGTGGTGCCCATGGTGCCAGCCGCCGGCCGAGGCCGAGGTCGGCGCCAGCGCGGCCGCACCCAGCGAAGCCGCGGCCACTGCAACGAGCGAAAGTTTGCGTAACATGATCGTCTCCTCAAAGTTTCGGCGCCAGTTGGCACCATCAGTGAGATCGGGTCCCGTGACGCCCTGGGCCGGCGGACGCCGCGTGCCCTGCGTTCGATCGTCGTCAAGTCTACGGCCGCGAAGCTGAACGAAGACGGCACGCCGGCTTCAGACAGGGTTCACCTCCGTGAAATTGCTGTAATCTTCGCCCCCGCGGCGCGTCCGCCGCGCGAAAACTCGCCAAAAGGGTGGCAGCCGCGTCACCGGGTGGCTTGCCGTCGTGAGGTGGCGCCGATATAAGCCCCGCAACTCTCCACCTGGCGTTTTGTAAGGACGTAAACAATGGCGATTGAACGCACTTTCTCGATCATCAAACCGGACGCGACCGCGCGCAATCTGACCGGCGCCGTCAACGCGTTGATCGAGAAGGCGGGGCTGCGGATCGTGGCCCAGAAGCGCATTCGCATGACCCGGGAACAGGCTGAGACTTTCTATGCCGTTCACAAGGCGCGTCCGTTCTTCGGCGAACTGGTCGACTTCATGACCTCGGGCCCGGTCGTGGTACAGGTGCTGGAGGGTGAGGGCGCCGTGCTCAAATATCGTGACGTGATGGGGGCCACCGATCCGTCGAAGGCGGCGGACGGCACGATCCGCAAGGTCCATGCGAAGTCGATCGGCGAGAATTCGGTGCACGGTTCGGATGCGCCGGAGACCGCCGCGATCGAAATCGCGCAGTTCTTTTCGGGTAACGAAATCGTCGGCTGATTTATTTAGGACAGCGGCAATAGGCGCCGCGCGCAACGGCTGAAAGAGCCGAGGGGAACGCTGTGAACTGGCTGTGGCAAATTTTCGATCCTGCGACTATCTCGGCGTTCTTCACCCAGTTCCAGGCCGAGATGCAGCACCCCGCTTTCTGGGTCGCGCTCGGCAAGATCATGTGGATCAACATCCTGCTGTCGGGTGACAACGCGCTTGTCATCGCGATGGCGTGCCGCGGGCTGCCGCCCCGCCAGAAGTTCTGGGGCATGATCCTTGGCGCCGGCGTCGCCGTTCTCTTGCGCATCATCTTCACCGGTATCGTCGTGACGTTGATGGCGCTGCCGTTCCTCAAGCTGGTCGGAGGCCTCGCGTTGCTGTTTATCGCAGCGAAGCTGCTGGTGCCTGAACACGAGGGCGAGGGAGACGTGGATGCGGCTTCGCATCTTTGGGCGGCCGTGCAGATCGTGGCGATCGCCGACATTGTCATGAGCCTCGACAACGTGATTGCGGTTGCCGCCGCCGCCAACGGCAGCATTCCGCTGCTGGTCATCGGCCTTGCCATCAGCGTTCCCTTGATCGTCGCCGGCGCGGCGCTGATCATGGCGCTGCTCACGCGCCTGCCCGCTTTGGTGTGGGCCGGTGCGGGCCTGCTCGGCTGGGTCGCCGGCGAGGTGATGGCGACCGATCCCGCGATACAGCCGGCGATGCATGCGTTCTTCAACGGCCCGGTCGGTGTCGGCCTCGATGGCGTGCTGAGCTCGCTTGGTCTTGGGCTGCGTTTTGCCAATGGCGGCCACGGCGGCGAGGTACTGCTCGGGCTCATCGGCATCGCCTTGGTGCTCGTGGCGGGATCGATCTGGCGCAGGCGGAAGCTGGAAGGCGCTGAGCACTCCGCCACCGCGTAGAGAATCAATTCTCGGCGCCGGCCGGCGAGGGCGGTCGCCCGCGGTCTCGCTCGGCGCGGATGCCTCCCGAGGCTTGAATCCCAGGTCTCGGGAGACCGCCGCCGTTCGCGAGCGCTAGAACAAGCGCATCGGCAACGGCAGCTGAACGTCGCGATTCATGGCGGTCAAGAAGTCGGTCGCAACGAAAAACGTCGGCGAAGACCTTGCCAAGTGAACCTCGAAGTGAATCTTGCCAACTGAACTTTGGGCCGGACGGGCCGTGAGCGCATGGGACGGTCGATCTATTTGGGGCTCTGCAAACCAGGTGACGACAGCCAACGGTCGATAGCGGCCGCGGCCTCGTTTGCGACCGCCATCTCCAACAGACGATCGCGTTCATGCCCGGGCGGCAGGCCGGCGGCCTTCTCGCGGGCGCGAAGTGCAATTTGTCTGAGCCGTTCTTGAAGCGGCAGCGCCGGGCGGCTGCGGTTGCGCTTTTTGTCATGGCATATCTCCCTGTTGGCCCTGATCCTTTCATGTCGGGAGGGGCGCCTCCTTAACCTTTGTTGGGAACCGGCATCGGGTCGGCGCCGTTTCGTTCTGGTCACGGAAGTCATTCAATTGGAGGAGACGCGGACTTGGACCGGGAGCTGGTTTTGGCGGCCTTGTTGCGGCGGCTCAATACCGTCTCAAGGTTAGATAACGCGGACATCGCTGCAATCCGCGCGCTTCCGATCATCGTTCGCCAGTGGGAGGCCGGACGGGCGATTGAATCTGACGGCGGCCGCCCGACGGAATGCTGTCTTATTATCGAAGGGTTTTGCGTCCGCGCCAAAACCACCGTCAGCGGCCAGCGGCAAATTCTCTCAATCCATATTGCCGGGGAAATTCCCGACCTCCAGAATCTCCATCTGCACAGGATGGATCACGATCTCATCGCGGTGGTGGCTTCCACCCTCGGCTTTATCAGTCACGCTTCGTTGCGAGCCTTGACGCGGGCAAACCCGAACATCGCCGAAGTGCTTTGGCGCGACACGCTGGTCGACGCCGCGATATTTCGGGAGTGGATCGTCAACGTTGGTCAGCGGCCGGCCGCGAGCCGGCTTGCCCACACCGTTGTTGAACTTCGCAGACGCCTTGCCATCACCGGCCGCGCGGCGGTGACACGTTCGAAATGCCGCTGACGCAGGAGCAAATTGGCGAGGCGCTGGGCATCACGCCGGTGCATGCAAACCGTATCATCAAGCAACTGCGAGACGACAAGATCGTCGATATCAGCAGGGGTCGCGTGGCGGTTCTCGACGAGGCGAAGCTTGCGGAATTGGCGCAGTTTGACGACCGCTATCTTCACCAGGATCCGTCCCTGTAAGCGTGCATACCGCTGTGGCCTTGAAGCCTGCCGGCGTAAGGCGGGCGTGAGGTGGGTATCGGACCGATGGATGGCGATTTTGCTCGCCCTTCTGGAACAGATCGGTGTCGGGAAAATTATGCAATTTGTGTCCTAGGGATAGACACATCAAACTCCAAAGCGGCTGCCGATTGCATTCCCGCTGCCAAGACGTGTTGGCAGCCGCTCCTTTTGGTCGCGACCATCATGAAGGATTTTTCCAATGCGTCCTTCCCGCCCGAGGTGATCTCGGTGATGGAAGTGGCGCTTGATGCCGCGGTGGCTTCACTTCCCGAGCCGGTCCATTCCAGTCACGTTCAAGCCCTCGCCGAAGCGATCCTGCGCGCGGCCCATGGCGGAGAGCGCGATCCGATCGTTCTGCAAAGACTTGCACTGCTGGAATTGCAGCTCATTCAGCGCTAGTCATCGAGCGATTGGTCGGCGGCTGACGAGGTTGCCGATTGCTTTTACCGCTGCGGGGTTCCATACAGCTTCCTATGGCCGAGCCGTTATTGGGGCGCAGCCTCGACCGCCTCGAAGACGAGCGCTTCGTGCGGGGCCGCGGGCGCTACATCGCAGATCTCGTGGCGTCCAACGCGCTTCATGGCGTCGTCGTCCGCTCGCCGCATGCGCATGCGCGGATCACAGGGATCAATGTCGATGCGGCGCGTAAGATGCGCGGCGTCGCCGCTGTGCTCACGGGAGCCGAATTGGCATCCGACAATATCGGCCCGCTGCCGTGCGCGGTGACCGGTATTCCAATGACAACGCCGCTCGTGGTGCCGCCCTGTCACGCGCTGGCGCGCGACGTCGTTCGTTATGTCGGCGAGCCGGTCGCATTCGTGGTCGCGGAAAGCGCCGAAGCCGCGCGCGATGCCACCGAGGCCATCGTCGTCGACTATGCGCCGCTGCCGCCGGTCGTCTCGATCGCGGATGCCATTCTGCCGGACGCGGTGTCGATTTGGCCGGAGGCGCGGGGCAACATCGCGTTCCAGTTCAACCGCGGCGAGATCGATCCGGTGGAAGCTGCGATCCGCGACGCCGCCCATGTCGTGGAATGCGAGCTGGTCAACAACCGCGTCGTCGCCGCGCCGCTGGAGACGCGCGCGGCGCGGTAGAGGAATTCGATGCCGAGAGTGGCCGCCTGCACCTGACCGCCTCGGCCGCCGGCGCCCGCATGATCCGCGACCTGCTCGCCGACTCCGTTTTCCGTATCGCGCGTGAAAAACTTCGCGTCAGCATTCCCGATGTCGGCGGTGGCTTCGGGATGAAGAACGTTCTCTATCCGGAATGGGTGCTGGTGCTGTGGGCGGCACGCCGGTTGGGCCGCCCGGTGAAGTGGATCGGGGATCGCGGCGAGGATTTCACGGGCTCCGTGCATGGCCGCGACAGTGTTGTCCAGGCTCGCCTTGCGCTGGATCGCGATGGCCGGTTCTTGGCGCTTGAGGCAAAGGTTCTCGCCAATCTGGGCGCCTATATCTCGACGTTGCAGGCTGGCGTGCCAACTAGGGCCATGGCGAGCGCAACGGGCGGCGTCTACGATATCCCGCTGATCGCGTTCGAGACGAAAGGCGTGTTCACCAACACCACGCCGGTCGACGCCTATCGCGGCGCCGGCAAGCCGGAAGCGAATTATCTCATCGAGCGCTGCATCGACATCGCCGCTGCCGAGCTCGGCATGGATGCGCTGAAGCTGCGGCGCAAGAACATCTTTCGCCGTTTTCCGCATCAGAGCGCGATGGGACTCTCGGTCGAGCAGGGCAGCTTTGCGCACGCGATCGATCACGCGGTCAAGGCCGCCGCAGGATTCGATGCACGCCGGCGAAGCTCACGCAAGCGGGGCAGGCTGCGCGGCCTGGGCTACGCCTGCTTTCTCGAAACGTCGCGCGGCCAGCCCAATGAGGTGGCGGAGGCGTGTCTCGGCAAGGACGGGCTGATCGATCTGAAGGTCGGCACGCATTCAAGCGGCCAGGGCCACGAGACCACGTTCGCCCAGATCGCGGCCGATGCGTTTGGCTTGCCGCTCGAGCGCTTCCGGTTTCGGCAGGGCGATACGGATGATCTCGACTCCGGCGGCGGGCATGGCGGGGCGCGCTCGATGCATCAGGGCGGCACCGCACTGCTGATGGCGGCCGAAGGCGTCATCGAGAATGCGCGGCGGCTTGCCGCCCGCCTGCTGCAGGCCAGTGTCGATGCCGTCAGCTATGAAGCCGGCATGCTGCGCGTGGCCGCGACCGGGCAGGAGATCAGCCTCGAGGAGGTGGCGCGCGCCTCCTACCAGACGCCCGGCGACGATGTTGCGCCCGGCCTTGCGCACAAGGCGACCCATTTGTGCGACCGCTATACCTTCCCCAACGGCTGCCATATTGCCGAAGTCGAGATCGACCCCGAGACCGGGGAAGTCAGGCTCGATCGCTATGTGATTTTCGACGACTATGGCCGCCTGCTCGATCCTCGCCTGACGCTGGGGCAGGTGCATGGCGGTGTCGCGCAAGGCATCGGCCAGGCGTTGTTCGAGCACGCGCTGTTCGATGCGGAGACCGGGCAGATCCTCTCGGGCTCGCTGATGGATTATGCGCTGCCGCGCGCGGGCGATCTTCCCGCGTTCGAGGGTAGCCTGACGGGCGACTTTCCAAGCCAGGCTAACCGGCTGGGGGTGAAGGAAGCGGTCAGGCCGGCGCCATCGCCGCACCCGCCACCATCATGAACGCCGTGATGAACGCACTGACGCCGCTCGGCGTGCGGCATCTCGACATGCCCGCAACGCCCTCCCGCATCTGGCACGCGATCCGGTCGGCCGGCTCGCGAATATCTGGACAGGACTAAGGCCGCCGCGGCGCGCTGGTGCGCTTGCTCCGCCGGCCGTTTCCTTTCGCGGGCCAGCGCCCTTCGTTGACGGCCGCGCGGACGATCTCGACCACGGTGCTGCGAACCTCGAGGAACGCCTTGGTCTGCGGCCGGTCCGCAAGCGAAACCAAGGCGCAGGAGCGCGTCAGCGGCGGATCGATGATGCGCCGTGCGTGATATTTCTCCGCCGCCAGGTCGGCGAGAACGGTTGCCCGGGAGAGGATCGCGCATCCCAGTCCAGCCTCGATCGCCATTCGCAATGCCGACAAAGAATCGACTTCGAGCGTTTCACTCGGGTGATCTGATTACGAAGGACCTGGGTCTGGATGATGGCGCGCGACGCCGGCATCGGCGTCAGTCCAACCACGCTTCGCTGCGGAATGGCAGAGAAGGCGATCGGACTGGATGATCGGCCGATCAGACCCGGATGGCCGACGAGATAGAGGTCTTCGTCATGCAGCGGCTCGACGTCCAGGCGGGCATCCCTCGGTGGATTATAGGCGAGCGCGAGATCGACCGTGCCTGAAGACGCGCTCGATCAGCGCTGGCGACAGCGCCTCGACGACCGTCAGATATACGCCCGGCGAGTTCTTTCGCATCGCCTTCATGACATCAAGGGCGACCATGGCGATCGCGGTATGGCTGAGGCCGATGCAAACCGGACCGGTCGCGGCCTCGTTGTAAGTTCGTACATCCTCTTCCGCCTTGCCGAGCGCTGAAAGCACGGCGCTGGCATGCTCGTAGAGCCGCCGGCCAGCCGCGGTCAGCGCGATGCCACGCGGCCTTCGTTCGAGCAACTTGACGCCCAGATCGGTTTCGAGTGCGGCGACGTGGTGGCTCAGCGCCGACTGGGCGACATTGAGCGTCTCCGCCGCCCGCGACAGTACGCCGGCGTCGGCGATGGCGATGAAATACCTGATCTGCCGCAATCCGAGCGCCATTGAAATCGCCCTTGCCATCTAATGATCAGAACGAAGTGATCTTCATATTATATTTGTCAGATGTCTGTGCACGCGGCAAGCTGCCCTCACAAGCAATAACGATAACCCGGGGGAGCGCCGGCGCATGGACCTGCCGAGCAGCGTCGTCATCAGCGAGGAGGGGCCCCGCGAAGGCTTTCAGATCGAGACCGGTCCGATCGCGACTGCCGACAAGATCGCGTTGATCGACGCGCTCTCCGCGTGCGGTCTTCGTCAGATACAGGTCGCTTCTTTCGTCAATCCCAAGCACGTCCCGGGCTGGGCCGACGCAGAAGCCGTGGTTGAAGGATTCCGTGTCCAGGAAGGCGTCGAATACTCTGCCCTGTGGTTCAATGAGAGCGGATTGCAGCGCGCACTTGCCTTCAAGGGGAAGCTAACCCTGGCCGGGTTCATTTCACTGAGCGCATCCGAGTCCTTCACGATCAGGAATCTCAATCGTGATCACGCCGGACAGATGGAAGCCATGCGCAAATATGCGCGCGCACCAAGAAGCTGGCGTGCCGATTGCCAAGATCATCGTGATGGCCGCCTTCGGCTGCAATTTCGCTGGAGACATCTCGCCGGTAAAGGTCGTCGAGACGGTTGCGGACGCGCGCGCCGTCGCGCGCGAAGCCGGCGTGGCGGTGCAGGACGTCACGCTGGCCGACTCCATGGGCTGGGCCACGCCCCGGCGCGTCGCTGATACCATCGGCGCGGTTCGGGACCGCTTCGACGATGTGCGGATCGCTCTTCATCTGCACGACACACGCGGCCAGGGCATCGCCTGCGCCTATGAGGGCCTGCGGCTCGGGGTGACGGCGTTCGATGCCGCGGTGGCCGGCCTCGGAGGGTGCCCGTTTGCCGGCCAGCCGGGGGCGCCGGGCAACATCGCCACCGAAGAACTCGCGCTGCTCTGCGAGGAGATGGGTATCTCCACCGGCCTGAACATCGAGGCGCTGGTCGAGGCCGGGCGGCTTGCCGAGCGAGATCGTCGGACACAGACTGCCGAGCGCTGCATTGCGATCGGGAACGCTCGCCGCATTCAGGAGACGGGCTGCATGACGACTTCCTCCAGACCGCTGGCGGGGCTGAAAGTGCTCGATTTCGGTCACACCATCATGGGGCCGTGCGCAGGCGTCGTATTTGCCGATCTCGGCGCCGACGTGGTGAAGATCGAGCCGGCGGACGGCGATCCGACCAGGCGGTTGCCGGGCTTCGCCGCCGGATTTTCGCGACCTACAACCGCAACAAGCGCTCGATCGCGATCGACCTGAAACGGCCCGAGGGACAGGCGATCGTGCATCGGCTCGTGAAGGATGCCGATGTCGTGCTGGAGAATTTCGGCCCGGGAACCATCGAACGGCTGAAATGCAGTTGGGAGGATCTGCGCAAGATCAACCCGCGCCTCGTCTACCTCTCGATGAAGGGTTTCCTCAAAGGTCCCTACGAAAACCGCGGCGCGCTCGATGAGGTCGTGCAGATGCAGTCCGGGCTCGCCTATATGACCGGGCCGCCGGGCCGGCCGTTGCGCGCGGGGGCACCTGTCATCGACATTCTCGGCGGCGTGTTCGGCGTGGTCGCCGCGCTGGCCGCACTTCGCGAGCGCGACGCCACCGGCAGCGGGCAGAAGGTCGCCAGTTCCCTTTTCGAAAGCGCGACGTTCATGCTCGGCGCGATCGTCGTCGGCAGCGCCGTGACCGGCGGACCGATGCCGCCGATGCCGGCACGCAAGAATGCCTGGGGCGTGTACGACGTTTTCACTGCCTCCGATGGCGGCCAGGTCTTCATCGGCTGCACGTCGGACGGACACTGGCAACGCTTCTGCGAGACTTTCGGATTCGATGACTGGCGCGGCGATCCACGGCTTGTGGGGAATGCCAATCGTTGCGAGGCGCGCGAGTGGATGCTGCCCGAGTTGGAACGGCGCATCACACAATTGCCGCTCGATGAAATCCTTCGGAAGTGCGAAGCAGCGCGGGTGGCCTATTCGCGCGTCGGGCGGCCCGATGAATTGTCGATCGATCCGCATCTGCTTGCCCATGGCGGCCTGCTTGCGACAGCCGTTTCCGGACTGGGCGGCGGACCGCTGGTCGGGATCCCCGCGCTTCCGATGGAGTTCGGCGACGGGCGCGAACGCGCGGGCCTCGACCGCCAGCCGCCGAAGGTCGGCGAGCACGCGAGCGAGATTCTGAGCGCGGCCGGATATTCGGAGCAAGAAATCATCGAACTGCGCGCGGCGGGCGTATTGGGTGAGGCTGCGAGCGTGCCCGCATAGAAGCGGATGAGACGAAGCGAACAAGAGCGGTCCAACCGCCTCGCGTAATGCAACATGGTCAGGGAGGAAGCGGAGTATGATTTCCGGCAAACTGGTTCGAGCGAAAGCTCGCATCCTCGGTGTGGCGACCGCGGCTCTTGCGTTGAGCGCAATCGCGCTGCCTGCAAAGGCACAGCCATATCCATCGCGATCGATCACGATCCTCGTGGGCTATTCCGCGGGAGGGCAGGCCGACGCCTTGGCCCGGATCGTGGGCAAGCAACTCGGCGAGAACCTCAAAGTATCCGTTGTCGTCGAGAACAAGACGGGAGCCAACGGCATGATCGCGGCCCAGGCGGCCGCGCGCGCCGAGCCTGACGGATACACCATCCTCATGGTGACGGATGCGATGGTCACGATCGATCCGCACCTCGCCACCAGCAATCACTTCGACCTTTCGAAGGCGATGGAGCCGGTCATCAACGTTGCATGGTCGCCGCTGCTGCTGGCCGCAGCCAACAATGTGCCGGCGAATTCGGTGGCTGAACTCGTTGCACTGGGCAAGCAAAAGACGCAAAACCTGAGCTTTGGGAGTTCGGGCAGTTCGACGCCGCACCGCCTCGCCGGCGAGATGCTGCAGAAGTACGGCGGCTTCACCATGACCCACATTCCCTACAAGGGAACGGCGGCTTCGGTGAACGATCTGCTGGGCGGGCAGATACCGCTGTTATTCGGCGCGCCGACGGCGGTGGAGCCGCTGGCGACGGCGGGCAAGATCAAGGTGCTCGGCGTCACATCGGAAAAGCGATTCCCGTTGCTTCCAGGCGTGCCGGCGATCAGCGAAACCTTTCCGCAGTTCAAGATCATCAGCTATATCGGGTTCATGCTCCCAAAGAACACGCCAAAGCCGGTGATCGCTACTTTGAACAAGGAAGTGAACCAGGTGCTTGGCACGGATTCCATGCGCGCCTGGCTGGACAAGCAGGGCATGGTCGCGCTCGGCGGCAAGCCGGCTGATTTCAGGCGCCAGATCGAGGTCGACTATCAGGCGCGCGGTGAACTCGTCCGAACTCTCGGCATCACCGCCGAGTGAGCAGGGAAGCATCATGGCAACGGTATCGAACGAACAGGTCCGGTTTGATGGCCGTATCTTGTTCCTGTCTGAAGACGCGGACGTGGTGGAGAGCCAGTTGCGGGGGCGGATGTGTCGCTGGCCGACGCGTTGCCGTTGCGCAGCGACGTGTCGACCGACGAGATCACTCCGGCCTGGATCTGCTACTATTACGACGAAAAGCTCGGGGAATATCCCTATCTGGGGCTGAAATGCGGTCAGCGCCTGCCGGTATCGGCCGGCAGCGTCAAGGCCGGCGAGTTCGGCGTGACGGTGGCGGGGCGGCGCTACGGCAAGGGGTCGTCGCGCGAGGCCAGTCCCTACGCCGAGTGGTGTGCCGGCATCCGGCTGGTGATTGCCGAAAGTTTTGAACGTATCTATCGGCAGAACTGCCGCAACCTCGGCATCTACACCTCGACCGATTTCGGGTTGATCGAACGCATCCGGCGCGGCGAGAGCATTCCTGTCAGCGAGTTCACGCAAGGAGAGGACGAACTCACGGCCGAGCTCATTCGCCGAGGCGGGTTGTTCAAGCTGGCGCGCGCGCGAAAGGACGGATGGTCCCCGACCACGCATGTCACCGCACCGCGGCCGATGACCTATGCCGAAAAGATCATCGCACGCGCTTCCTCCGGCAATTCCGCGGCGGTTCGCGCTGGAGACGCAATTTTCGCAAGAGCAGATTGGCGCTACGCGCATGAATATGTGACGCCGATGTGCATCAGCTTTCTCGGACGGGAGATGGGAGACCAGATCACGCTGCATGACCGCGCGAGCATCGTCTGCTTTGGCGATCACTTGCCCTTCATCCACCGAAGCATGTCACCCGAGCGGCGCGCCCGAGGGCTGCTCGAAGCGGCTCAGGCATTGGCCAAGGTTCAAAAGCAATTCTGCGAAACTCACGGGCTGCGTTTGCACGACTACCTTGCGGACCGTGACGGCTCGGAAGGCATTAGCCATTCGATCATGACCGAGCGTTACGTTCGGCCCGGTCAATTGGCCGTTGGCACCGACTCCCATACGCCTCACTGCGGCGCATTGGGGGCATTGGCGTTTGGTATAGGTACGTCCGAGATGGCAAACGCATGGATGACGGGAGAGGTGCGCGTTGAAGTCCCTCGGACTTGCCGTGTGCGGCTCAACGGTCGGCTTCCGGCAGGTGTCGAGGCGAAGGATATCGTTCTGCATTTGTTGCGCTTGCCCTACGTGCGAGAGGGAAAGGCAATCGGTCAGGTGACCGAGTATTGCGGCGAAGCCCTGTCGAGCCTGTCCACAGACGAGCGCGCGACCCTGACCAACATGGTGGCGGAGATCGGCGGCTTCAGTGGAATTGTCGTGCCTGACGAAGAGACGCGCCGCTTTGTGAGGGACCGCCGTGGCACCGACTTGCAACTGGAGCCCTGGATGTGCAGCGACGAGGGCGCCGAATTGGCGCACATCATCGAAGTCGAGTGCGACAGGCTCGAGCCGATGCTGGCGAGGCCTGGCGATCCCGGTCACGGCGTTGCCATATCCGAATTGGCCGAAACGGTGGGGATCGATATCGCCTATGGTGGCTCATGTACGGGTGGCAAGCGTGAAGACTTGTTGCATTACCATGCCGTGCTCGAATGGGCGGTGCAGCGGGGCATGCGGGTCGCTCCCGGAACACGCTTCTTTCTTCAGTTCGGAAGCCAGGATGTCCGCAGCTATTGTGTGCAGAGCGGAATGCTTGACGTGTTTGAACGCGCGGGCGTCGAACTGATCGAACCGGGTTGCGGCGCGTGTGTGAATGCCGGTCCCGGTGTTTCCGATCGAGCCGAACAGGTCACAGTGAGCGCGATCAACCGCAATTTTCCGGGGCGTTCCGGACCAGGACAAGTCTGGCTGGCGAGCCCGTCCACGGTGGCGGCCAGTGCGATTGCGGGCCGCATTGTGAGCTTTGAGCAGTTGCGGGCGAAGGCGCCGTAACTTTGTAACGTCGACGCGGCTATAATCCTGCCCTTGGTCGAGCCCGTCGCCGTCGTCGCCTCAAGCGCTCTTTGGTTTCTTCCGGGAAGCCCGCGCCGAAACGTTCAGTGCCACGGCCTCGCGAATGAGCGCCTTCAACGCCTTCTCATCTATCTTGTCGCCCTGATGGAAATCGATGGCGCGCCTGGTGTTGCCTTCGAGGCTGGAGTTGAAGAGGTCTGTTGGATCGTCCAGCGAGGCGCCCTTGGCGAAGGTCATCTTCACGACAGCCTTGTAGGTCTCGCCGGTGCAGATGATGCCGTCGTGCTCCCATACCGGAACGCCGCGCCACTTCCACTCCTCGACCACGTCGGGATCGGCCTGCTTGATGATGCTTCGGATGCGCGCGAGCATCTCGCCGCGCCAATCGCCGAGCTCCTCGATCCTCGCATCGATCTGCTGAGAGGAGAGCTTCCGCCTTTTGCTTCGCTCGCGCCGCTCTTCTTCATGCTTGTCGCTTTCTTCATGGCTGTCGTCGTTCCGCTCACAATCGTTCGCCGGGCAATTGGCTGGCCTGCTTCACCCAGGCGACGAGCTGGGGTTCGTCGAGATCGCCCTCGTGGATGTCGAGGTAGCGCACTTCCTTGTGCTTGGACTCGCCGGGCGGGAGAGGGCGCAGCGACGTGCCACGGAAGAATGTCACTTTGACGTATTTCGTGAAGCAGTGAAAGCTGAGGAACCAGCCGCCCTGGTCCTCGACGCCATAGAAGGGCGAGTTCCATTTCACGGCCTTCCGCACAGCGGGGACGGTGCGCACGATGAGCGCGTCGAGATGGCGCCCGATATCGCGTTTCCAGCCCGGCATGGCGGCGATGTAGGCCTGCACGGGAGCGTCGCCGTCCCCTTCGCGATCTGAGGATTGCCGCCCGAGAGCAGGACGGGCTTTGCGGTGGCTTTCTTTGCGACCTTCGCCGACTTCGCGGACGTCTTGCCGGCCATTGCGTTCACTCCTATCCGCTGATGCCTCTATCCGCTGATGTCTCGCGCGGCGCGCCATTTGGCGGCGTAGGGCAGCACGAACATGTACAGGCCGGTAACCATGAGCAAGATGAGCGGGAACAGCGCCAGAAGGCCTATCCAGATGGCTTGTTTCTCCAGCATCACGGCGATGACGTTGACGATGACGGCCACCGTAAAGGCAATGGTCAGCCAGCGATGCATCTGCCGTATACACATATTCCAGTTCAATGAGACCTCCTTTGATTTGAAACGAGCGAAGCGCGACGCGGCGGATTTCAGTCCGTCCGCGCCACAAGCTCTTCGAGCTTCGCGAAGAATTGCTGCCATCCGGCGTAGGCGCCGCCAAAGGCCTGCTTCTGATCCGGCCGGAAGCCCGACTGCTCCATGCGCAGCAGCGTGCCCGCGCTCGTTGGCGTGAGCGTAAACGTCACCACGCTTTGCAGATTGAAGGCTGCATCCTCGTGCTTGAAATTCCAGGTGTAGGACAGCGCCTTGTTCGGCTCGATGGCGAGGACCTCGCAATCCAGCACGCCGCCCCATTCGCCGCGAAGATTGAAATGGTGACCTACGACTGGCTTGAAGTCGTTCTTCATCAGCCATTCCTCCATCAGGTGTGGTTGCGTGAGCGCGCGCCAGAGCTTTTCCGGCGGATGCGGCATCTCGCGTTCGACGATGACAGTGCGCGTTTCAGTCGCTGTTTTGGTCATTGGTCCATCCGTTTGAGCAGGTCTTCGAGGTGGTCGAACCGGTTCTGCCAGAAACCGTGCATCTGGCTCGTCCAGTCGATCAGCGGGGCGAGGGCGCTGAGCTGGGCGCTATAGTGCGTCTGTCGGCCCTGGTGACGGTCGCGCACCAGCCCGGCCTGTTTCAGAATGCCGAGATGTTTTGAGACGGCCGGTTGCGAAATCCCGGCCCGCGCCGTCAGGGCCCCCACCGTCTGCTCTCCTTCGCGGCACAGCCGCTCGAAGATCGCCCGACGGGTCGGATCGGCTAGCGTTCTGAACAGCACGTCGTGAGCATTCGGCATCTGAGATCGATAACCTCTGGGTTATTGATTAACGCATAACCGCCGAGATATGGGTTAGTCAAGCCGGAAAGTAACGCAACGATAGGCGACCTCATCAAAGGAACTACCGGTTCCCTGTTACTATATCCCGCTGGTTATGCATCAACGTCTGGTCCCGCGACCGCCCGCGAAGCAGAGCTGCAGGCGCGAATGCTGGCGACATGATCGTCGGCTCGTTGTCGAAGACGGGCGGTATAACCATGAACAGACTGGGAGGTGCAGCTCATGGAAGATGCCGGCCGTCAGGCCCATTGGGAGAACGTCTACACGACGAAGGGCGAGAACGAGGTCAGCTGGTTTCAGCAAAGCCCGGCGCCTTCGCTTGAGTTGATCGTGCAGGCGGGTGCCACCAGCAAGTCAGCTATCATAGACGTTGGCGGCGGCGCGTCGCGGCTGGTCGACAGTCTCGTTGAGCAAGGGTTTGAAGATGTCACCGTCCTCGATGTGTCGGGCGCGGCGCTGGCTGCCGCCAAAAGCCGGCTTGAGGGCCGTCTTGGCGCCAGCGCCGCGCGGGTTAGCTGGATCATCGCGGACGCGACGACCTTTGAGCCGGTTAAGCCCTACGATATCTGGCATGATCGGGCGGCGTTCCACTTTCTCACCGATGCGAGCGATCGCGCCGCCTACATCGCCCGCCTCAAGCGCGGTCTGAAAATCGGTGGGCACGCCATCATCGCCACCTTCGCGCTCGACGGTCCTGAAAAGTGCAGCGGCCTTCCGGTCGCCCGCTATGACAGCGCTAGTCTCGGACGGACGCTCGGCAGCATGTTCAAACTGGTGCACACGCAGCGCCATGAACACGTGACCCCGTGGGACTCCCGACAGATGTTCCAGTTCAGCGTATTCAGGCGCGAGGGCTGATCCGCAACTGGGATCGGAACAGGATCGCCAAGGCAACGCTTACTCCGCAGGGAGGCTGACCCGCTGGCGCAACTCCTCCAACGATTGGCGGAGAATTTGGGATGCGGACCACAGGAATAGTCCGGCCATCAAAGCGGCTACGATCAGGTCAGGCCATTTTGATGCTGTGAGCCATACGGCCGCCGCTGCAACCATAACTGCGACGTTGCCGATGGCATCGTTCCGCGAGCACAGCCAAACGGACCGCACATTAGAATCCCCGTCCTTGTATTTCATCAGGAGGAGCACGCTTGTAACGTTCGCGGCAAGGGCAAGGAAACCGATTGCCCCCATTAACTCGGCACGGGGAACGCCAACAACGAGAACGTGGTACGCCGTCGATCCGAAGACCCACAGGCCCATCAGGAAAAGCGTGAAGCCCTTAAAAAGAGCAGCCTTGGCCCGTGTCGCCGCGGCCGCCCCAATCGCAGCCAGCGTGATTCCGTAGGTGAGAGCATCACCCAGGAAATCCAAAGCGTCTGCCTGTAGGGCGTTCGAGCCAGCGAGATGACCCCCGGCCGTCTCTAAAACGAACATGCCTGCGTTGATCGCGATTACGGCCCACAGCCGCCGCTTGTAGTCCGGCGAAAGCCCCTCAAATTTGACCTCGCTGCCGCAACAGCCGCCGCAACTCGCCATATCGACCTCCATCTCCCCCACGTGGGCCGATTTGGCACGTTACACAATGACATGTGGCGGGTTTGTCAATTATAATATCATCATCCTTTTGCGTATGATCTCTTCGGAAAGCTTTCCGGATCAAGCTCTAGTGCGCCATGCCGCGTGACACTTCCTGACAGGCCTCCATGCAGCGGCGGCAGCTTTCCGCGCAGATGCGGCAATGTTCATGCATGGCGGCGTGCCGCTGGCACTCCTCCGCGCAAAGCCGGCAGGCGGCGGCACAGACGCTGAGCATGCGGCGCATCACTTCGTCATCGGAACCTGTCCTGCGGGTCATGATGCGGCCGGTGATGTTGCAAATGTCGGCGCAATCCATATCCAGGCGGATGCACTGGGTCAGCTCCTGCACCATGCGCTCCGACAGGCAGGCGTCGGCACAGGAGGTACAGGTCTGTGCGCAGGAATAGCATTCCTCGATACAGCGGATCAGGGCGTCGTTGATCTGGCCCTGGACGGCCGGGTGGGTGCCGATCATTTCGCGGGCGTGCATGGCGGGCTCCTTGCTT
Organism: Bradyrhizobium sp. RDT10; assembly: GCA_044772375.2. Classification (GTDB taxonomy): domain Bacteria; phylum Pseudomonadota; class Alphaproteobacteria; order Rhizobiales; family Xanthobacteraceae; genus Bradyrhizobium. The sequence goes on along the minus strand of CP187939.1, from coordinate 3,155,337 downwards.
GACGGCCGGCCGCAAACGGGGCGGCCGCTATTTTAAGCCGCAGCGATCGAAAATGTTCTGGCCCTCGGCAAGAATGAATGCTGGTGCCCTTGGACCGGGCCTTTGATCCAACGCAACGTGGTGCACCCCAATCGGATTATGTTAACGAACCCGCGGTTTCGTGATGGAACTTGGCTTCCCATCATAGGCCGGATCATGCGAAACTGTCGTCGTGAAACGTTCGATCCACCTTTGCCGGCTGCTGGCGGTCTTTTTGATCGCAGGCCTCGTATTGGCCCCGCTCGCGGCGCGGGCGAACGTGGCGTCAATGGCCTCGATGGCCACGGCAGCCATGGCCGGCGGCACAGCGGCCATGTCCGACGACATGCCGTGCTGCCCGGACAAATCGGCGCCAGTGGATTGCGGCCAGTGCCCGTTGATGGCGCTCTGCGTGTCGACGACGTTGCAGGCGCCGCTCCCGGCTGACGTTGCCGAACTCCAGCCGGTCATTCTGCGAATGCTGCGTCCCGGCAGCGATCCCGAGGTGGAAAGCCTCGGCTATTCACCCCTCCAAGACCTCCCCGATCTCTGGACCTTTTGGCGTAACGCCAAAATCGCGCGGCGCTTCGTTGCGTCCGCTCCATGCTGCCATGGGCAGCTAACCAGAGATCGAGGTTATCACAATGAAGTTCAATCAGCTGTCGCGCAGCCTGCGGGTCGCGCTGATCGGCGCTGCCTTGACGTGCGGCCCAACCGTCGCGTTCGCGGATATCAAGAATTACGAGTTCAAACTCGTCGAACCGGCCGTCAAGACCGGTCCGGACCAAACCATCGCCGTGAAGCTCGTCGACAAGACCACAGGCAAGCCCGTTCCGAACGCGGTGATTTTCGCGACGCGCCTGGATATGGCTCCGGATGGAATGCAGGAGATGGCCACCAAGCTTACCCCGGTGCCGGGAACAGAACCAGGCACCTATGGCTTCAAGGCCAATTTCAGCATGGCCGGTCGGTGGCAATTGTCGCTCGGCGCCAAGGTGCAGGGTGAAACCGGCACGGTTGAAAGCAAGCTCGTCATTCAGGCCGACAAATGAAACGGTCAGTCCTGGCTGTCATTGCCATTGCCGTCGTTGCTGCGGCGGCTGTCGTCATTATTTCGCGTCCATCTGTCCGGTCCGGCGCGGAGATCTGGCTCGGCCATGTCATGGGCCAGGCGAGCGCCGTACCGCCGGGCGCGGCGATCTATTATCAGGATCCGGATGGCAAGCCGGCCTATTCGCTCACGCCGAAGAAGACGCCGGATGGCCGCGAGTACCGCGCCGTCCCTCCGGAGGAGGATATCAGCTTCAACGATCCGCCAGCGGACGTGGCGGCTGCGCCGGCCGATCGCAAGATCAAATATTACCGCAACCCGATGGGCTTGCCGGATGTTTCGTCCACGCCGAAGAAGGATTCCATGGGGATGGATTACATCCCCGTCTATGAGGGCGAGGACAGCGACGACGGATCCGTCAAAGTTTCGCCGGGCAAGATCCAGCGCACCGGCGTCAAATCGGAGCCGGCCGCCCTCCGTCCGATCCGGACGGTCGTGCGCGCGCCAGGTACGATCCAACTCGACGAGCGCCGTGTCTCGGTTATCGCGATGCGCTCGGAAACCTACCTGCAATCGGTCGCCGACGTCACGACCGGCACTTTCGTCAAGAAGGGACAGCCTTTGATGCAGGTCTACAGTCCCGCAGTTTCCAGTGCGGCCGCCGAGTATGTGACGACATTGACGTCCAGGACTACGGCCGGCGAGCCGTCCTACGGACGTGGCTCGCGGCAACGGTTGATGAATCTCGACGTGCCCGATGCGGTGATCACCGAAATCGAAAAGACGCGGGTCGTTCCTGTGACCGTCGGGTGGTCGGCTCCGCGCGACGGCATCGTGCTGGAACGCAACGCGGTCCAGGGTATGCGAGCCCAACCAGGCGACGTGCTCTTCCGCGTCGCCGACACGTCGATTGTCTGGGCGATAATCGACGTGGCCGAGCGCGACCTCGGCTCGCTTGCGGTCGGACAGCCCGTAACTGTCCGGGCGCGCAGCTTCCCGGGCCGGGATTTCTCCGGAAAGATCTCGGTCGTTTATCCCCAGGTCAACCGCGAGACGCGGACGGCGCGCGTTCGTGTCGAACTCGCCAATCCGGATCTCGCGCTGCTACCGGATATGTACGTGGACGCCGATATCGATATCGGCGGCGCGGAGCCTGTTTTGACGGTTCCAGACAGCTCCGTGCTCGATACGGGCGCGCGCCAGGTCGTTTTGGTCGACAAGGGCGAGGGCCGCTTCGAACCCCGCGACGTCAAGGTCGGGCGCCGGGGAGGCGGGCTAATGGAAATTCGCAGCGGGCTGAAAGATGGCGAGCCCGTCGTTGTTGCGGCCAATTTCCTGATCGACGCGGAGAGCAATCTGAAGGCAGCTCTCAAGGGCTTTGCCGAGGGAGCGCAGCAATGATCGCCCGCTTGATCGCCTGGTCGGCCCGTAACCTGCTGCTGGTGCTGTTTGGCTCCGCTTCGCTGCCGCAGCCGGCCTTTATGCATTACTCCATCTGCCGTTGGATGCCATCCCCGATCTCTCCGACACACAGGTCATCGTTTACACGGAATACGCAGGTCAAGCGCCGCAAGTCATCGAGGACCAGGTCACCTATCCCCTGACGACGGCGATGCTGACGGTGCCGAAGTCGAAAGTTGTTCGCGGCTTCTCGTTCTTCGGCGTCTCGTTCGTCTACGTCATCTTTGAAGACGGTACCGACATCTATTGGGCGCGCTCGCGGGTGCTCGAATTCCTGAACGCCGCGACCCCCGCATGCCCGCCGGGGTGACGCCGACCATCGGTCCCGATGCCACCGGCGTCGGCTGGGTTTACCAATATGCTATCGTGTCGAAGGAGCTGAACCTTTCCGACACCCGCACGATTCAGGACTGGAATCTGAAGTTCGCGCTCGCCAAGGCCGAAGGCGTCGCTGAAGTGGCGAGCGTCGGCGGCTTCGTCAAGCAGTACAACGTGATCCTCGATCCGCAGCGCATGCGCGACCGCGGCATCACCATGCAGAAGATGCGCGAGGCGATCCGTGCCAGTAACGCTGACGTTGGCGGCCGCACCGTCGAGCTGTCCGAATTCGAATACGTCATCCGCGGCAAGGGCTACCTGAAGAGCATCAACGATCTCGGCAACGTCGTGCTGAAGGTGAGCAACGGCACGCCCGTCTTGCTGCGCGACGTCGCGAGAGTCGAACTCGGCCCCGACGAGCGGCGCGGCATCACCGAACTGAACGGCGAGGGCGAGGTCGCAAGCGGTATCGTGCTGCAGCGCTTTGGCGTCAACGCGCTCGACGTCATTGAGAACGTCAAGAAGCGTTTCAAGGAAATCGCCAGCAGTTTGCCGAAATCGGTCGAGATCGTACCGGTCTACGACCGCTCGAACCTGATCTACGCGGCCATCGACACGCTCAAGCACACGCTGTTCGAGGAGAGCGTTGTCGTTGCATTGGTCTGCATCGTGTTTCTGCTGCACGTTCGTAGCGCGCTGGTCGCCATCCTGATGCTGCCGATCGGCGTGCTGATGGCATTCGGTGCGATGAAACTGCTGGGGATCGGCTCCAACATCATGAGCCTTGGCGGCATCGCGATCGCGATCGGGGCGATGGTGGATGCGGCGATCGTCATGATCGAGAATGCGCACAAGCATCTGGAGCGTGCCGAGCCGGGACAATCCCGCCTGCAGATCCTGATCGATGCGGCGTCCGAAGTCGGGCCGGCGCTGTTCTTCAGCCTGCTGATCATCACCGTGTCGTTCGTGCCGATCTTCACGCTGGAATCGCAGGAAGGGCGCCTGTTCAGCCCGCTCGCCTTCACCAAAACTTTCGCCATGGCGGCCGCCGCGCTGCTCTCGGTGACGCTGGTGCCGGCGCTGATGGTGATCTTCGTCCGCGGCAGAATCGTTCCCGAGCACAAGAATCCGATCAACCGGTTCCTGATCTGGATCTACCGGCCCGTCATCAAAGGCGTCATGCGCGCCAAGATGCTGGTCATCCTGCTCGCGCTCGCGCTTCTGGCCGTGAGCGTCTGGCCCGCGCGCCAGCTCGGCACCGAATTCATGCCGAACCTGAACGAGGGCACGCTGCTCTATATGCCGACGACATTGCCGGGCATCTCGGTCACCAAGTCCGCGGAACTGATGCAGACCCAGGACCGGATCATCCGATCGTTTCCGGAAGTCGAATCCGTCTTCGGCAAGGCGGGCCGCGCCGCGACCGCAACCGATCCTGCGCCGTCGGAAATGTACGAGACCATCGTCAATCTCAAGCCGAAGCAGGAGTGGCGGGCCGGCGTGACGATCGACAGCCTGATCGCGGAAATGGACAAGGCGCTGCAGTTCCCGGGCGTCTCGAACGCCTGGACCATGCCGATCAAGGCCCGCATCGACATGCTGTCGACCGGCATCCGCACCCCAATCGGGGTCAAGGTGATCGGCAGCGATCTGGTCGAGATCGACAAGCTCGCCAAGCAGATCGAGCAGGTCCTGAAGGCGGTGCCCGGCACCTCGTCCGCCTACGCCGAGCGCGGCATCGGCGGCTATTATCTGGAGATCACGCCGGACCGCGAAGCGATGGCGCGCTACGGCATCATGGTCCAGGACGTCCAGGACACCATTGCAACGGCGCTTGGCGGGCAGACGGTCACGACGACGGTCGAGGGCCGCCAGCGTTTCTCCGTCAACATGCGCTATCCGCGCGATCTCCGGGACAATCCGCTCGCCATCGCCAACGACGTGCTGGTGCCGATGCCTGCCGGCGGTGCCGTCCCGCTCGGTGAGGTCGCCAAGGTGGCGCCGGCGAGAGGGCCGAGCTCGATCCGGACCGAAAACGGCCAGTTGGCGACCTACATCTACGTCGACATTCGCGATCGCGACCTCGGCGGCTATGTCGCTGACGCGCAGCGCGCCGTGCAAGCCAGCATTCAGTTCCCGTCCGGCTATTATGTGATGTGGAGCGGCCAGTACGAGTATCTCGAGCGCGCCACGGCGAGGCTGAAAATCGTCGTCCCCGCGACGCTGCTGATCATTTTCCTTCTGCTGTATCTCAACTTCCGCTCGGTCATCGAAACGATGATCGTCATGCTGTCGCTGCCGTTCGCGCTGGTCGGCGGCCTCTGGCTGATGTGGTGGCTCGGCTTCAACCTTTCGGTTGCCGTTGCCGTCGGCTTCATTGCCCTCGCTGGAGTAGCCGCCGAGACCGGCGTGGTGATGTTGATCTACCTCAACTACGCATTGGCCGAGATCAAGGGCCGGCGCGAAGTGGAGGGCCGACCCCTGACGCGCCGCGACCTCTACGATGCCATCATGGAGGGTGCAGTCGAGCGCGTGCGACCGAAGATGATGACGGTGGTCGCGATCATGGCGGGCTTGTTGCCGATCATGTGGAGCACCGGTTCCGGCTCCGAAATCATGCAGCGCATCGCCGTGCCGATGATCGGCGGCATGGTCTCCTCGACGCTGCTGACGCTGATCGTGATCCCCGCGATTTTCGGCTTGGTGAAGGGCTTCGGGCTGAAGGATATGGACGATTCCGTCAAGCCTCCGCTGTCGATCGTTTCCCCTGTCGCACCTCGAAAAGTTCCCGAGCCTGCCGAATGAGCGGGATGGACAAGAACTTCCTTGTCTCGGATTTTTCGACTCGATGCAGAGACTGTAACCAAATTCGCCGGATCGGCGAACTAATGAGATAGCAGGCATGACGACCCTCGAAATCGAGCTCAAGGCCCTCATGCTTGCGAGCCTGGCCGGTAACGCGGCGTCGCACCGCTCGCTGCTCGATCGGCTGAGCGGTCGCCTGCGTGCCTATTACAAGGCCAAACTTGTCGCTGTCGGCGGAGGAATGGCGGAGGCGGAAGATTTGGTCCAGGAAGCCATATTAGCGATCCATATCAAACGGCATACCTATGATCCGCGGGAGCCACTCACGCCGTGGGTGCACGCCATCGCGCGCTATAAACTGATCGATTTTCTGCGCCGGAGTCGCGCATCGCTCGCCGAGGTGCCGATCGACGATGCCGACGAGATCATGGCACATGATGACAATGCCGACGCCGAAAGCACGTATGATATCAGGCGGCTTGTGCAGCGGCTGCCGGAAGGCATGCAGTGCGCGATCAGGGCCGTGAAACTCGACGGGCTGAGCGTAGCTGAAGCCGCGAAACGATGCGGTCTGTCGGAGTCGGGCGTAAAGGTAAACATTCATCGCGGGCTCAAAGCGCTCGCTGCGTTGATTGCCGGGGAAACGCGAAGATGAAGACGCATGATCTGGTTGCGCTTCTGAGCACAGAATCTTGAGCCGGTCAATCGCACGGCGGTCGTTCAACCGCTCTATATCGCAATTGCCGGGGAGCAGTCGCTGCCCTCGGCATCGCCTTTGCCGGCCTGGGCTTCCGCCCTGACCTGACGACAACCCGCGCGCTGATTTATCTCGCCGTTAAGCTCGCTTTCGCCATCGGGATCGTCGGCCTCGCGCTGCTTTACCTGACGAGGCTGGCGCGGCCGGGTGGGGAACGGAAAATCCCGCCTCCCTTGCTTGTCGCAGTGCCGTTTCTCGTCGTTGTGGTTCTTGCGGCTATTAGCCTTGGATCGGCACCCCAGTCGCATTGGGAGAGGATGATCGTCGGCGATGAATGGCTCGAATGCCTTCTCTCCATTCCGATCATTGCAGTCGTTCCATTTGCCATTTCAATCTGGGCTGTGCGCAGGGCGGCGCCCACGAATCTGACGCGTGCGGGCGCCTTCGCCGGTCTCGTTGCGGGAGGCGTGAGCGCGATGGCTTATGCGCTCCATTGCACAGATGATTCTCTGGCATTTATTGCAATCTGGTACGGCGGAACGATTGCGCTGTGCACTCTAGCGGGCGCGGCATTGGGACCAAGGCTATTGCGCTGGTGAGCGGCGAAAAGGAAGCGTTTCACGAGGGCCGGCTTCGCTGCGACGCCAGAGTGTGGCCGCCCAGCAGCTAGAGATGGACAAGATACGCTCATGTTTGATTCCTCGTTCTGAGCGGTATCGGGCGGAGCGCTTGAGCAGCGCCATCACCATCAATCAGGAGCGTAGGTACTTGATCGATGCCGCAATCCCGAGCACAGCGAAGGCGAAAATCGCGAGGTGATAAACCCCATCGCCACCATCATGCCGGAGCCCATCGCTGTCATATCCATGGTCATGAATTGCCTCCAACATCCGCAGTTCGAGGAGATGACGGTCGGCAAAGATAGCATGGATGAAGCGGCCGCGCCGCCTATTCCTGAGTGGATAGGGCGGCTTGAAGGCGGGTCAACGGAGGGTGGCCCTGCATGTTCGCTGGCGCAATATCGAAGCTGTGATCTTGCGGAAATCCAGCGCCTTGTTTTCACGTCGGCGTGAGCCTGTAACCGGCTGACATTTGGCTCCGAACTCATGGATAGAGGCGCACATCACGGCGCTTCCACAATCATGGAGCCGGAACATGTCAACCAAACACCTTCTCGCGATTTCCCTTCTCTTGCCGTTCGTGGCGATCTCGACGACTGCCCAGGCGGGCTCGACCATTACCGATAAGAGCTATTGGCCGAACGAGGCTAGGCAGAGCACGCCATTCAGGGCTGGCGCGCGAACCGACGCATATTCTGCGTTTGCCTACGATCGAGCAACGTCGCGTTTTGACCCCGCAACCACCAACAGGGGCGGATCGGCATTCCGTTATCAGGGCGGTCCGAAGGGCCGTTGATGTTGCGCGGGGGCAGTACCGCAGAGCGAGGGTCGCGGCCGACGCCCTTTGACGCGACCTGAAGCACAAGAGGTTGCGGATGATCATCTACCTTCCGCAACCGTCCTCGTTTCACCGCGGAAGGAGAGAGCATTCCAATGACGTTGTTTCAGCACGACGATACCCCGGCATGCAGGTAGCCCTCCAACAGGCGGTGTTCCGCGCGATGTCTGAGGTGAGCGAATGATGGACAATATGATGCCTGGAATGATGTTGGGCATGGGGTTCGTCTGGTTGTTGGTCGTGATCGTCTTGATCCTGGCGGCCGCGGCACTGATCAAGTATCTTCGCACCGGGAGCAAGGACGGTCGGCAATGAACAAACTCATTGTCATTGGGCTTTTGACGATTGCACTGTCATCTCCTTCGTCGGCCCAGCACGGCGACGCCGCGCGGGGCCAGCGGCATTTCCGCATGTGCGCGCCGTGCCATTCGCTTGAGCCGGACCAAAACATGACGGGGCCGAGCCTTGCCGGTCTCTGGGACCGTAAGGCCGGATCGCTGCCGAGCTTCGAACGCTACTCCGATGCCCTCAAATCGTCCGGCATTATGTGGGACGACCGTTCGCTGGACGGCTTTCTGACCGATCCCAACCGCATGGTGCCGGACAATGAAATGCCGTTTAACGGCATCAAGGACCCGCAGCACCGCGCAGACCTGCTCGCCTTTCTGATGGAAGCAACAAAACCGGGAGCCGCGCCGCAAATGAGCGCTCAAGGGCAAATGGGTGGCATGGGCGGGATGATGGGCGGCGGCCGCGTTCCCAATTTGAAAAGCCTGGAGTCGAACATGCAGGTGAAGACGATCACTTACTGTCGCGACACCTATCGGGTGACTACGGCCGACGGCAAGACCCGCGCGTTTTGGGAACGCAATCTGCGCCTGAAAACCGATTCCGGAAAAGATGGTCCGCAAAACGGGGCGCCAGCCCTTGTGCCCGCAGGCATGATGGGTGACCGTGCAGATGTGATTTTTGCTGCCCCGGAAGAGATCAGCAAGTTGATCGAGGCGCGGTGCTGAGAGAGAACTGGCATTGAAGGCGTTCGACGGTGGCAGGACCGGCTGAAACCGGCGTGCAAATCCATCAGCGGCAGCTCCCATCCCTGACTTGTGATGTCCTTCACCATCGCCCCAAAAAAGATCGGATAAGATTGGCTTACCCGAAGCAATTTGCGTGGGCGTGCGTGTCTGTAGATCCGTTTTAGTCTCTGGATCCTATTTGCACACTCCCTCCCAGGAGGAACACATGCCAGATATTGCAAGAAGCCATGCCGTGGTTATTGGCGCTGGCATGGCCGGCCTTACGGCCGCTCAGGCTGTCTCCAGGCATTTCCGGAAAGTCACCATCATCGAGCGTGACGTGCTTCCCGCGGAGCCTGCGCCACGAAACGGCACGCCGCAGGCCCAGCATGCCCACATGCTGCTCGCCGGCGGGCTGCGGGCCCTGCAGACCCTGTTTCCGGGGTTTGAGAACGATCTGGCGGAAGCGGGCGCCGTGAAGATCCGCACCGGGAAGGATATACGGTTCGAGCGCCCCGGCTTCGATCCTTTCCCGATCTGGGATCTCGGCTTCGACATTTTCTGCATGTCGCGTCCACTGCTGGAATCCGTTACGCGGCGACGCGTTCAGCAGACCCCAAACATCGACATTTGCGTGCGCTCCCGCGTGACCAGGCTGATCGCATCGCGTGATGCAACACGGATTGAAGCGGTCCGGTATGATGGCGAAGATGGTCCTGTGACCCTGGAGGCCGACCTGGTGGTTGAAGCCTCCGGCCGCTGCGGCTTGACGCTGCAGCTGCTCGAAGAGCTTTCGCTGCAGAAGCCCGAAGAAACCGAGATCGGCATTGATCAGGCTTACGCGAGCACCATCGTCGAGCGGCCGCTCGATCAAAATGCCGACTGGCTGGGCAATATCGTCCTGCCGTCGGCACCCGCCAGCAGCCGTGGAGCGTTCCTGTTTCCGATCGAGAAGCAGCGATGGCTGCTCTCCGTCGGAGGCAATCACGGCGATGCGCCTCCGGGCGACCGCGCGGGATTCATGGATTTCGTCAGGAGCCTGCGTACCCCGACCATCTATGACGCGGTCAGGGATGCCCGACCGCTGACTGATATCGTCCGCTACCAGCTGCCTTGCAGCACACGGCGGCACTTCGAACGCCTGGAGTCTTTCCCGGCAGGGCTGCTCGCGATAGGCGATGCCCTCTGCCGCTTCAATCCAGTGTTCGGCCAGGGCATGAGCGTGGCCGCGCAGGAGGCCGTGATCCTGGACCGGTTGTTGGCAGAAGATGTTCCCATGGAGCGCCTGGCGCGTGACTTCTTCGCTGCCATCCAAAACACCATCGCGACGCCGTGGGGCGTTGCCGTGAGCGATTTCGTCTACCCAGCCACGCGCGGCGTTCGGCCCGCCGACCTCGCGCAGCGCCTGCAATATGGTATGGCCCTGACCAAGCTCGCCGCGCAGGATCCCGAGGTGCACCGGCTGACGGTGGAAGTCTCGCAACTGCTCAGGCCGCAGGCCGCGCTGCGCGAGCCAGCGCTCGCGGCGCGCGTGATGTCGCTGATATGACAGGCAACGCCGGGAAGGCGCGAGACCTGACTTCGACACAACATGCTCGGGCAACGAGAGCCCGAGGAGCACCGAAGCGCAAGCCAGACGGGCAGCTCAGGCGATTGCTATTGCATAAACCACCCATGACTCACGACGATCGACTGGCCGGTCAGGGCATTCGAACCGAAAGAAGCCAGAAACAGCGCGGTCTCGGCCACGTCATCGACCGTCGTAAATTTCGCGCCAACGGCAATCTGCAAGAGACCATAATGCAGCCTGCCAACCAGCGTGTCGATTTCCGTCTTGAGGGTGGGTTGGGCAAGTTTCTTGGGAAAGCCCCAGAGCTCACGGCCGCCCGCGATGGGAGGATGGTCGTTGAGAAACATGCAGTGCGTGTATGAGCCCTTGCGGCCCTGGAACGAGACCGGGATGACCTGTCCGCTCTCCGAACCCTGTCGAATCTGGTATCCGGATGAATTCGAACTTCACAACGTCCCCTTCGATCTGGAGTGGTTCTGGCACAAGCTCGCGAAGTGTTTTCGGATCGGTACGGTAGGTGATGATCATGTACTCGCGATCGCAAAGGCGATAGGGGCCGACCGGATAGGCCGGACTGGTCAGCGGCATGGCGTATGCCCTGCTTCGTACTTCACTTTCATTCATCACAGACCTCGCCGCTGTTGGTCGAAATCAACACTGCAGCCGAATTATGCCGGCCTGTAGTGGGCCCAGTCGAAGGTGCGAACGCCTTCCATCTTGTCGGGGCGTTGCATGACCTCAGGATGGGAAATGGCGCGAACGACATCCTCATAGCCGGCGGCCCAGTGCTCTTCCATGGTCCGGCGGGAGAACTCGTAATCCTTGGCGATGCCTTCGTAGTTCTTGGCGTTGTAGATCAGGTGTACGATATTGCAGACCTTCTCGTCGGCCTCTGCCGCGAGCAATTTCACCTCCGGACGGTCCTGCAGTTCGGCCGGAAGGTCCTTCATCAGGCTGGCGAAGGCGATGCGGAGTTTTTGGGCCCGCTTGTACTGATCGGTCGCCGCCCGGGTGCGACTGGAAAACTGGATTTCCTTCTGCCTCACGTCGGCTTCGCCGAGATTGCGCGGTAGCTCGCCGTGCGCGCTCCAAAGATCGATCTGAAATGCCAGTGTGTCCAGCCGCGGTCGGCTGTCGAGCACCCATTGCAGCGGGGTGTTGGAAACGAGGCCGCCGTCCCAATAATACTCGCCGTCGATCTCGGTGGCCGGAAAACCGGGCGGCAGTGAGCCGCTGGCGATGATATGTTCTGGGCCGATGCGATGGGTCGTGAGTCGAAATAAATAAAGTTCGCGGTCTTGACGTTGACGGCACCGACGCTGAAGCGCATGGCGCCGGCGTTGATGCGGTCGAAATCCACCAGTCGCTCAAGCGTCGCCTTCAATGGGGTCACGTCATAGTAGCTGAGCTGGTCGGCATTGGGTGACGGCCAGAACGCGGGCGAGAGCAGGCGCGGCGTGAAGAAGTGCGGTGCACCGAACATCATGATGCCCAGCGCGCGTGTCTGGTTGATGGCGCGATGGATGGAATCGTCCTTGATGTCGAACGATTTGAGATAAGGGATGCCTAGCGGTGGCGTGCTGACGGCTTCCCAGAACTCCCGTAATCTTTCGACGCGGGTTTCCGGTGGATTGCCCGCAATCAATGCAGCGTTCACGGCACCAATCGAAATGCCGGCAACCCAATCCGGATGCAGGTTGGCTTCGGCGAGCGCCTGGTAGACGCCGGCTTGATAGGAGCCGAGCGCGCCGCCGCCCTGCAGCAATAGAACGGTCTGTTCAAACCGGCTACGTTCGGTCCGGAATTGTTTCGCGTCTACGGGGTGCGAGGCATCCATGATCGAGGATCCTTATTGCAGTGAGCGTGCCCTCCGTCTTTCACCAAATCGCCCAGCAAATTCGCGGCCACCGTCAGCTTGGCGAGCGTCAGGCCGCCAGCGCAAATTCCGATCTAGTTGGATCAGAATTCTGCTCTGGTTTTGCTTTGTCGAGCATTTCAAAAAATGCTGCGCACTTTTGGAGCGCGCTCAAGGTAGAACAGTATGGCTAATGTATAGTCATGGCTAGTGACTTGGCCGTGACCGAAGTCGTCATCAGCCCGTTACCGCGGTCAGCGCGCTGGCCGATCCGATGCGCCGCGCGGTCTTAGCGCGTCTATCGCCGGCACGTGCGACTTCGATGGTCGCATTCAGCGTCAGCGGGGTTGGTTTGCGAAGCGATGTTGTGGAGCTGGAGCGGGCGGCGGCACGGCTCAAGATCGTCGTGCCCGTGACGCTCGCGATCATCTTCCTGCTGCTCTATCTCAACTTCCGCTCGCTGACGGAAACGTTGATCGTCATGCTGTCGCTGCCGTTCGCGCTGGCCGGCGGCCTGATCTCTTCGACGCTGCTGACACTGATCGTGATCCCTGCCGTATTCGGCCTAAGGGGCTTTGGATTGCCGGGCGATCACAGGGAAAGGCCTCCGGCCGCGGCGATTGCGAAGCATTCGAAGAAGGTCCAATCTATGATCTGAAGGAAATGCCTCATGGGCTTCTACAACGACCATATCCTGCCGCGGGTTTGCGATCTCGCGATGCGCAACAAGCAGCTTCGGCCGTATCGCGAGCGGGTGATCGGCGCGGCCGAAGGACGCGTGCTCGAGATCGGGATCGGTTCGGGCCGGAACTTGCCCTTCTATCGGCCATCGGTGACGGAATTGCTGGCGCTGGAGCCGGCTCCGAAGCTGCTGACAATGGCCCGCGATGCGCTGCGCCCGGGTATGCAAGTCAGCTTCATCGAGGCTTCTGCGGAAGCCATTCCCCTCGATGATCGCAGCGTTGATACCGTTGTCACCACCTGGACCTTGTGCAGCATTCCAGATGCCGCCATGGCGCTCACCGAAATGCGTCGCGTGCTTCGGCCGGGCGGCAAGCTCCTGTTCGCGGAACACGGCATGGCGCCGGACAAGAATGTGCGGCGATGGCAGGACTGGCTGACGCCTGCCTGGAAGCGCATCGGCGGAGGCTGTCACCTCAATCGGCCTATCCAGACCATGATCGAGAGCGCCGGCTTCAGGATCGCTCAGGTGGAAACGGGCTACATGCCCGGACCCAAGCCGATGACCTTCATGTACGAGGGCAGCGCGCGACCAGGCTAGGCCGGCCGGCGCAGTTTCCGTTCCGGCCTTTGCGCTACGCTGCGCGCACCTGACCGAGAAACGCGTCGACCTGCTCGCGCAATTGCTGCGATTGCCGCGACAAATTGCCGGCGGCGGCCTCGACCTGGTTGGCCGCGATACCGGTGGCAGCGGCGCCCTCGGTCACGCCGCCGACATTGGCCGATACTTCCTGGGTGCCGGACGCGGCCTGCTGCACATTGCGCGCGATCTCCTGGGTCGCGGCGCCCTGCTGCTCGATGGCTGACGCAATCGTCGTTGCGATCTCGCTGATTTCGCCGATCGTCTTGCCGATCGCCTCGATCGAGACGACGGATTTTTGCGTCGCCCCCTGGATCGCGGCGATCTGGGAGGCGATTTCCTCGGTGGCCTTTGACGTCTGCTCGGCCAGGCCCTTCACCTCGGCCGCGACGACGGCAAAGCCCCTGCCGCTGTCGCCGGCACGCGCCGCTTCGATGGTGGCATTGAGCGCCAGCAGATTGGTCTGCGAAGCGATGTTGTTGATCAGCTTGACGATGTCGCCGATCCGCTGGGCCATGGCCGCAAGTCCCTGAATCTCGGCATTGGTGCCTTGCGCTTCCTGCACGGCTTTTGCCGCGATCGCCGCCGACTGGGTGACCTGCCGGCTGATCTCGCTGACGGAAGCGGACAGTTCTTCCGTGGCTGTTGCCACCGTCTGCACGTTGCTCGACGTTTCCTGCGCGCCCGACGCCACGGCCGACGCCTTGTTGGTGTTCTCGGTCGCGACGGCTGCCATTCTTTCGGCGGTGGCGCGCATCTCGACGATCGAGGCGGCAACCGCATCGAGCACGCTGGTGGCATTCCGGTCGAAGCCTTGCGTCAGCGTTTCCATCGCCTGCTGGCGATGCTCCTTCTTCTCTTGTTCGGTCCGTTGCTCGGTTGCCAGTGCGTTCGCCCTGATGGCGTTGTCGCGGAACACTGCAACCGATCGCGCCATCTCGCCGACCTCGTCGGCGCGCGCGAGCGCCGGAACGTCGATCGACATGTCGCCGCCGGCCAGGCGCTGCATGGCAGCCGTCATCGCGGTCAAGGGACGGATGATGCGGCGCGACAGGATCCAGATCGAACCGACGCCGACAGCGATACCAAACAGCGTGACGAGGGCGACGAGAATGAGCTGCGTCCATGCCGCTGCAGCCTTGGCCCCCGCATGGCTGTTGGTGATTTCGACCGCGGCGTCCTTGATCCGGACGATGGATCCGAGCGCCGGATTCGACGCGTCGTACCATTGCTGGACCGTCATCGGATAGGCAGTGCCCGCCGCACCGGCTTTGTAGACCGTATCGGTTTGAGTCTTGAAATGGCCGAGGAAGTTTTGCTCCGCGGCGGCCACGGCAGATACCAGCGGCGACGCCGCGCCGGCGGTCAGATCGCGTATGGTCTGCCAGTTCGACTGCGCATGCCCCCGCCAGTTGGCGATGTCGCGCTGCTGCTCGGTCGATAGCGCGCGGCTCGCCGAGATGTTGCCGGCGTGGACGGCGCGTTCGCGGCCGGCATATTCGCGCATCAGGAATGCGCCTTGCTTGACCATCGTAAGCTCGCCGACGATGGCGTCTTCCTGCTGATCTCGCGCGAGGCCGCGGTCCAGAGCGATTGAATTCTGGTCAAGAACTCCGAGACGGTCGGATACCAGGATTTCAGCAGTTCGGCATCGCGCTGCTCCTTCGAAGACTGAAGGGCGGAATCCGCGCTGCGGCGAAGCTGCTTTACACGTTCATAGGCCTGCTCGATATCGGCAATCAGCTTCTTGCCCTCCGGCGTCGCGGTGGCGGCAATTTGCCTGAGCGCCGGAGCCAGCACAGCATCGCCCTGCGAACGGCGCTTCTGAATCAACTCGCGCGTCTCGGCGCTTGTCGGGGCAGGAGCCTGCAGCGCGGTATTGGTCTGGCCGCGCTCAAGCTGAATGCTCTCCAGTCCCTTGAGCAGTTGATCGGCGTTTGCATTCACCTCGGCGACGCGGACGGCGGCCGCGTAGCTGCGCCAGGCATCTGTTCCGGCAATGCCGCAGGAGATCAGGACCAGTGCCGCGAGCACGCCGACGATGACGGCGAGGGTGGTCTTGACTGTGAGGGTGCCCGAAAGGGCCTCGCGCTTCGCATGCATGGGGATACCTTCCGGTGGCGGCCCCTGACGACGGCCTCATTGTTACTACCAGCCTGCCGTTACCAAGCCGCTAATCGCGGCACTAAGTTGTAGTGGCAAGGCTCTGTTTTGAAATCCTTTTCTGCATTTTCTGATGCTTACGCGGCTGCGTGGCATCCCTTAAGTTGCAGGTGTGCGGCGTGGGACGAAATTCTCACTTCCGCACGATCGAGCCGGTGCGCCCGATCAGCCGCGCCAGCTGCTTGAAGCGGCTGCCGACGCGGTCGGCGACGAGATCGACCATGCGGTGCTCGAACACCAGCATCAGCTTGCGGCTGCCGCTGCGGAAATGCGTTGCGGGCAGCACGCCGGTGCGTGCCGCCGAAATCAGATGTGCGACGCGGAAGGCGGCGCCGAGAATGCGGGCGCGCTCATCCATCGCCGGCGGCACCAGTTCGCGGATCTGCGTCGGCGGTTCGTTTTCTTCGCTCAAGCCGGCGTAGCGGTAGAACACCGACAGCGCGACAAAGGCGCGGCCCTGATGGCTGATCGAGCCGAAATTGCCGTTGGTGATCAGGCTCAGCGTTTCCTCGCCGCGGTGGTCGGGATGCGCGCGCCAGCCGATATCGGACAGCAGGCAGGCGGCGTGGCGCAGGCGGCGGTCCTCCTCGGTCTCGCGCAGTTTCACGACTCGCACCAGCCGATCGGTCCATGCGACCAATTCCTCGGCGTGGCGCGCGGAGCGCGACAGCAGCCCGTTCAGGGTTTGCGCTGCGCAGATGAAGCCGTCCTTGGCGCGCTCCTGCGGCGGCAGCATCTCGTAGAGCAGGCCCTCGCGCACGCCGAAAGTCGAAAACACGATCGTCTTCGGCTTGCCGACGCGGATGATGTATTCGAGCACCAGCGCCGCATAGGTGAGGAGCGGACGCCGCGCGTCGGCGACCACTTCGATATCGGCGAGCATGTTGGCGGCCGCCAGCCGACGCAGGCGCCGCGCGAAATCCAGCGCATCTGCGGCGGGCAGCGAGTAGCCGTGCATCACCCGCAGCGGATAGCCGCTCTGGAGGATATGGATACGCGCCAGCGCGCGCCAGGTGCCGCCGACCGCGTAGAAGGTGCGGCCACTGCTGGCCTTGAGCTGGGCCACGTTGGACAGATCGTCGCTGACGATGCGTTCGGCGCGCTTCAGCGATTTGTGCGACAGGTCCTGCAGCGCCAGGCTTCCGAGCGGCAGCGTGACGCCGCTGCTGACGCGGCTGCCATGCACGTCGATCAGTTCGAGCGAGCCGCCGCCGAGATCGCCGACGACGCCGTCGGGATTGTGGATGCCGGAGACAACGCCAAGCGCGGAAAGCTTCGCTTCGCGCGGCCCCGACAGGATTTGAATGTCCGCGCCGCAGATGCGCTCGGCCTTGGCGATGAAGTCGGGACCGTTCTTGGCGTCGCGGCAGGCGGCGGTGGCTATGGCGAAGACGCGCCCGACCCGTTGGATGCGACACAGCGCCCGGAACCGCCGGAGCGCCGTAAGCGCCTTGGCAACTGCGTCCTCGGCCAAGAGGCCGGTGCTCTGCACCTCGCGGCCGAGCCCGCACAGCGCCTTCTCGTTGAAGATGGTGACGAGGCTGCGCGCCATCGTCTCATAGACGACGAGACGAACCGAGTTCGAACCGATGTCGATGACGGCGACGCTGGAAGCGCGCTTGCGCGGCCGCTTCACCACGTCGCCCCTGATTATTGCGATTGCTGGCGCTCGGTACGGCGCGTGAGGCGACGCGGCGAAGATTCCTTGAGAGACTTTCCACGGCCAGACAGACTCGGATTCGTCATGAAATAGTTGTGCAGATTGAACGGCTCTTCGCCTTTCGCGGCCTTCATACGCGTTGACGTCCCGTCCGGCAACAACTGCCAGCTCTGCTCTGTATCCTTCAGGTTCGCGACCATGATTTGCTCGAGAACCTGCTGATGCACCGTAGGATTTTGCAATGGACAGAGGATTTCGACGCGGCGGTCGAGGTTGCGCGGCATCATGTCGGCGGACGAGATATACACAGCCGCTTTAGCGCCCGGTAGGCCATGTCCCATACCAAAGCAGTAGACGCGGCCGTGCTCCAGGAAGCGGCCGATGATGGATTTGACCCGGATGTTCTCGGAAAGTCCTGGAATGCCCGGCCGCAGACAGCAGATGCCGCGCACCACGAGTTCGATAGAGACGCCGGCCTGCGAGGCCTCGTACAGCGCGTCGATGACATCGGGGTCGACCAGCGAGTTCATCTTCATCCAGATCACTCCCGGCTTGCCGTGCCGGGCGTGATTGGCCTCGCCTCTGATATGTTCGATGATTCGCTTGCGGAGGGTCAGCGGCGATACTGCCATCCGCTCGATGTCGCTCGGTTCGGCGTAGCCGGTGATGTAGTTGAATACCCGCGCCGCATCGCGGCCGATGATCGGGTCCGAAGTGAAGTAGGAAAGATCAGTGTAGATGCGCGCCGTCACCGGATGGTAGTTGCCGGTGCCGGTATGGACGTAGGTCGTCAGGCTGCCGCCCTCGCGCCGCACCACCATCGACAGCTTGGCGTGGGTTTTCAGTTCAAGAAAACCGTACACCACTTGCACGCCGGCGCGTTCGAGATCGCGCGCCCAGCGGATATTGGCTTCCTCGTCGAACCGCGCCTTCAATTCGATCAGGGCGGTAACCGATTTGCCGGCTTCCGCAGCCTCGGCGAGCGCGCGCACGATCGGCGAATTGTTCGAGGTGCGGTAGAGCGTCTGCTTGATGGCGACAACGTCGGGATCGCGGGCCGCTTGCTGCAGGAACTGCACGACGACGTCGAAGGATTCGTAGGGGTGATGGACGATCAGGTCCTTCTGCCGGATTGCAGCAAAGATGTCGCCGCCATGGTCGCGCACCCGCTCGGGATGGCGCGGCACGTAGGGTATGAATTCGAGGTCGGGACGGTCGAGCCGGGTGAGCTGCGAGTTCGTTCATCGCCAGCACGCCGTCGACCAGAAACACCTCGTCGTCGTCGGCGGAAAGCGCCTGCTGCACGAAGCCGCGCAGCGCTTCCGGCATCTTGGCTTCCATCTCGAGGCGGATCACCGATCCCCGCCGCCGCCGCTTCAGCGCACTCTCAAACAGGCGGACCAGGTCTTCGGCCTCTTCCTCGATTTCGAGTTCGGAGTCCCGGATGATGCGGAAAGCGCCTTGGCCCTTGACGGTGTAGCCGGGGAACAGGCGGCCGATGAACAGTCCGGTGGCCTGTTCCAGCGGGATCAGGTGCACCGCGCCGTCCCCAGTCTGGGGCATCCGGATGAAGCGGTCGATCTTGCCGGGCATGCGGATCAGCGCATTCATCGCCTTGCCGTCGGACACCCGCGACAATTGCAGCGCGATGGTGAAGCCGAGGCTCGGGATGAACGGGAAGGGGTGCGCCGGATCAATGGCAAGCGGCGTCAGCAGCGGGAAGATGTTGCGGAGGAAGTGATCCTCGAGCCAGCTTCGCTCCGCCTTGGTGAAGTCGTGGCCGTCGACGAGCACGATGCTGGTCTCCGACAGCGTGGCGCGCAGATCCCGCCAGATGGCCTGCTGGTCCGAGGCGAGTTCCGAAACGCTCTTGTTGATGACGACGAGCTGCTCCAACGGCGTCAGGCCGTCTGGGCTGCGTTCGGTGATGCCTTCGCGGACCTGCGCCTTGATGCCGGCGACGCGGACCATGAAGAACTCATCAAGGTTATTGGCGGAAATCGACAGGAACCGGACCCGTTCCAGCACGGGATGGCCTGGATTGACCGATTCCTCGAGTACCCGGCGGTTGAAATGCAGCCAGGATAGTTCCCGATTGATGAATCGTTCCGGGCTCGTGGCAATGGAGGGAGCCTCGGCAACTGGTTCTTTTTCTTTTATTTCAATAACTTGTGCCGATTCCATAAAGCTTTTATCCATCTCGGGCGAGGGCGCGGGGCGTTCTTAAATCAGTGCAGCGCAGAACATGTGATACGCCAATGACGTTTCAATGACATTGACGTTCCGCCCCGAGCCGCCGTCAACGCGACAAGGCATCCTGTCAGGCGTTGCGCAGCAGTTCGGCAGCCAGCGCCCGGGTCACCGGCCGGCCGAGCCGCAGCGCCTCGGTATCCAGGAGGTCGACCGCCTGGCGGGCGGCGGCATAGGAGCGTTCGATCCGGGTGGTGAGGTAGCTCACGACCGTCTCATCGATGCTCAACTGGCGGTCCGCGCAGAATTTGATGATCAGGCCGCGAAATAGCAGGTCGTCGGGCGGCGATAGCGACACGATGGGTGCGGCGCGCAGCCGCGACCTGAGATCGCGCAGTTCAACCTCGAACGCCACTGGCGGAACGCGCCCCGTGATCAGGACGAATGCCTCGTCCTCGCGCGCCAGGTTCAGGAGGTGAAACATCGCGCGTTCGTCGAAATCGGCCGGTCTCAGATCTTCGACCACCAATGCTCCGGTGGCGAGCGCGCCGGGGACGGCAGCAGGGTTAAGCGCGTGCGCCGATGTCGAGCGCGCGCCGGCCTGTTCGGCCCAGATCGCGGCGAGATGGCTCTTGCCGGAACCCTCCGGTCCCACCAGCAGCATGACGCGGTTCGGCCAGTCCGGCCAGCTTTCGATCAGCGAGAGCGCGGCTTCATTGGCCGGCCCTTCCAGGAAATTGTCGCGCGTCAGGCTCTCCGCATGCGGCAGCGCAAAGGCAAGCTGACGAGGTTGAACGCGGACTGCCACTCAAATCTCCAGGCCGGGATACACAGCCTTCATAGCGTTTTCGAGCGAAGTGGGAACCGGTTCGCGTGAAGAAAACGCGTCATAACAAAGAACAATCTAGCGCGCGTCGATCGTACTCATGTGCCGCACCCACTCGACGAGATAGAGCGAGACGGAAACCAAAGTAAAGACCGTAACAAAACCCATCAGGATCACGTCATAGGGCGTCGGCTTGAAATTGAAACCGAGCGAAGCCAGCACCAGCGCCGCGAACGCCACCTGGGCCACCGTGTTGAGCTTCGACACCATCAGCGGTTTCATCGCGACTGGCTTGTCGAGCAGCCATGACACGATCACCGCCGTGACGATCATGATGTCGCGCGACACCACGAGGATGACGAGCCAGCGGGGCACCGCGCCCCAGATGCCGAGCGCCACGAAGATCGAAACCAGCAGCGCCTTGTCCGCGAGCGGATCGAGCAGGGCGCCCAGCTCACTCGCCATGTTGAAGCGCTTGGCGAGAAAGCCGTCGACGGCGTCGCTGACCCCGGCAATGACGAAGATCGCGAAGGCGATTTCCATCTGGCTGGAAACGATCGCCCAGACGATGACCGGCACCAGAATGATGCGCCCCAACGTAATGATATTTGGAATACTCAACTCGGTCGCTTCCCGGCTCCCGGCCTAGATCCGGCCCTTGGCGGGTTCGGCCGGACCTTATCTACATAGTATATGCGAGAAGCGTTCGCGAGCCATTGCAGGATCGCGGAATTCCTCGTAACCAGCGGTCATCATACGGAAATTGGGCATGATCGACCGCAAAAACGGGCTGACTTACTCGGATTCGGGCGTTGATATCGATGCGGGCAACCGCCTGGTTGATCTCATCAAGCCGATGGTTCGCGCCACCGCCCGGGCCGGCGCCGACGCCGAAATCGGCGGTTTTGGCGGCCTGTTCGACCTCAAGGCGGCGGGTTTCAAGGATCCCGTGCTGGTGGCGGCGACCGACGGCGTCGGCACCAAGGTCAAAATCGCGATCGAGACCGGGCTGCATGGCGGCATCGGCATAGATCTGGTGGCGATGTCGGTCAACGATCTGGTGGTCCAGGGCGCGGAACCGTTGTTCTTCCTCGACTATTTTGCTTGCGGCAAGCTCGATCCCGAGGCCGCGGCGGCCATCGTGGCCGGCGTCGCCGAGGATGCCGGGAATCCGGTTGCGCCCTGATCGGCGGCGAAACCGCGGAGATGCCGGGGCTCTACAAGGACGGCGATTACGATCTCGCGGGCTTTGCGGTCGGGGCTGCCGAGCGCGGCACGCTGCTGCCGAGCGCAGATATCGCCGTAGGCGACGCGGTGATCGGATTGGCCTCGTCGGGCGTGCACTCCAACGGCTTTTCGCTGGTCCGAAAGATCGTGGAAAACTCACGCCTCGGCTTCGATGCGCCGGCGCCGTTCTCGCCGGTCATGACGCTCGGCGGCGCGCTGCTGGTGCCGACGCGGCTCTATGTGAAGTCCTGCCTGCGCGCGATTCGCGAGACCGGCGCGATCAAGGGCCTCGCCCACATTACCGGCGGCGGCTTCACCGACAACATTCCACGCGTGCTGCCAAAGCATCTCGGCGTCGGCATCGATCTGGCGCGGCTGCCGGTGCTGCCGGTGTTCAAGTGGCTGGCGGAACTGGGCGGCATCGCCGAACTCGAATTGTTGCGCACCTTCAACTGCGGCATCGGCATGATCGCCATCGTCAAGCCGGACGCGATCGAGCAGGTGACCGAAATTCTGACCGCAAGCGGCGAGACCGTCGCCTTGCTCGGCGAAGTGATCCCGGCTGCGGGCGAACATCGCGTGGTCTACAACGGTCATCTCGATCTCACGCAATGAAGCGCCGTGTCGCCATCCTGATCTCGGGGCGCGGATCGAACATGGCCGCGCTGATCGACGCGGCGAAGGCTGCGGATTTTCCGGCCGAGATCGTCGCCGTCATCTCCAACCGGGCCGATGCGCCCGGACTGGAGAAGGCCAGCGCGAGCGGCATCCCGACGACGGTCATCGAGAGCAAGCCGTTCGGCAAGGATCGCGCCGGCTTCGAGGCCGTCCTGCAGCGGGCGCTGGAGCAAGAGAACGTCGAGCTGATCTGCCTCGGCGGATTCATGCGGCTGTTCACCGCCGATTTCGTGCAGCGCTGGTACGGCAGGATGCTCAACATCCATCCTCGCTGCTGCCGTCCTTTCCGGGCCTCGATCCGCACGGCCAGGCGTTGCAGGCCGGAGTAAAGATCTCGGGCGCGACCGTGCACTTCGTGATTCCCGAAACCGACGCGGGCCCGATCGTGATGCAGGGCGCGGTCGCGGTGGCCGATGACGACACGGCCGAGACGCTGGCGCAGCGCATCCTCGGCATGGAGCATCGCATCTATCCCGAGGCGCTGCGGTTGCTGGCGAGCGGCAGGCTTCGGCTCGAAGGCGACATCTGCAAGCTTGCCGGCGGGGCCGACACCGACGGCACCCTGATTTCGCCGCGGACGATCTGATATTATCTGCCGGTGTGCACGAACGAGCGCGATAACCGCGCTCCGCAAAGTCCATCGAGGTTCCATGATCACGCTCTATGGCTCCGGGCCCAATTTCGGCCTTCCCGACGCAAGCCCGTTCGTGACCAAGGCCGAGACCTTGTTGCGGATGTCGAAACTCCCGTTCGAAAAGGCGCTGATGAGCTTTTCGAAGGCGCCGAAGGGCAAGATCCCTACATCGAGGACGACGGCCAGTTGCTCGGAGATTCCACGCTGATCCGCTGGCACCTCGAAAAGAAATACGGCATCGATTTCGACCAGGGCCTCACCGCCGAGCAGCTCGCCATCGCCTGGGCGTTCGAGAAAATGGCGGAGGACAATCTATACTGGGCCAGCGTCTATTTCCGCTGGATGATCGATGACAATTTCCGCAAGGACCGCTCCATTTCTTCAAGGGCGTGCCTGCGCCGGTCCGGCCCGTTGTCGCCTCGATGATCCGCCGCCGCTTGCGCAAGACGTTGCACGGCCAGGAATCGGCCGTCACTCCGCCGACGAGATCACCGCGATCAGAATCCGCTCGATCGATGCGATGGCGGCCTATCTTGGCGACAAGCCGTTCTTCATGGGTAGCGCGCCCGCCGGCATCGATGCCACGATGTTTGCCTTCGCGGTCAGCGCGATTTGTCCGATGTTCGAGTCGGATCTGCAGCGGGCGGCCGCAAGCCATGACAATTTGCGGCGGTATGTCGGCCGGATGACTGCGCGATTCTATCCGGAACTCAGCGAGATTGCGGGGTGCCAAGCGGCGGCCTGAATTCCGAGGCAGGGGAAGATCCCCGGCGAGGCCGGGGGTCATCAAGTTGGTCGAAGTCTAGGAGATCTTGAGGTTCTCCGCTGATGTCTTGCCGCGGTTTTCGACAAGGTCGTACTCAATGTGCTGGTTCTCGTTGAGAGTGGTGAGCCCCGCTCGCTCGACGGCCGAGATGTGGACGAACACGTCCTTCTCGCCGACCACCGGCTTGATGAACCCATACCCCTTGGTGGGGTTGAACCACTTGACGCTGCCCTTGTGCATCGCCATCGCCTGTCTCCAAATTTAGACTAGATACAAAAAAGACGCGGCCACGTTTTCCACGTGCCACGCCACAAACGGGCTCCCCGGTAGCTGCTAGATTTCCTGCTCGCGAAACGCACAGTCGAACGGCCTGAATCCGATTGCACCTCGGATTGCAACACGAAATTTGGCCGTTCGCAAGGTTCTGGCACGTGCCGGAAACTGGGTCGCAGTATCGCGCGGGCTGTGGCAACCGAACAACAATGACGCGTATTCGAGGGCGCGCCGGGGGCTAACCGATTGACCCTTCCGGCGAACTGGGGGCAAATCGTTACGGTTGATTGGGATTTGCGCATTTTTCGGGCCGGCGCTTTTGCCTTTGGGAATGGATTGCATGTGCTGCTCGTCGCAGCTTTCGCGGGCACGAAAAATCGGGATCGGCCACGCCTGCGCGCGGCTGGTCGCGATCATGTTCGTGCTCATCGGCATCATGTCCGCCGCGCAGGCGCAATCGCCGACGCCGACACCCACCCCAACACCTACGCCTTCACCGACGCCAAGCCCGACGCCGACGGTGATCAATTCGACGGTGTCGTCGGGCGCGGCGCTGACCAATCTCGGCAGCAATTTCCTGGAGCGGCTGGGCAATCAGTCGAGCAACGGTTTCAATCGCCTGCAGCGGACCAATCCCGGCGGCGGCGGTGCCTCCGAGAGCACGGAAGCGCCGCGCTACCGGACCTGGTTCGAAGGCTACGGCAATTATACGAAGACCGGCGCGATCGGAGATTTCGTCGGCGATAGCCGGAAGACCTGGGGCGGTGTGGCCGGGATCGGCGCGCGGGTGGCGCCGGGCATCAATATCGGCTTCTCGGTCGACCAAAGCCGCTCGGCGATCGACATTCCGCTGGCGCTGCAATCGGCGACGATCGACCTGACCCAGATCGGTTTCACGGCCTCTGTGGACAGCGGGCCGTGGACCTGGGCCAGCGCGGTGGTGCACGGTTTCGGCAACATCAATTCGCGCCGCGACACGGGGCTTGGAATTGCGACCGCCGGATATAATGCGCGGCTCGACGGCGTGTTGAGCGAGATCAGCTATTACTGGTCCAAGGACCAGGGCCGCATCGTGCCCAAGGCCGCGTTCGAATATGTCCGCGCCCAGACCGGCTCGCTGCAGGAGATCGGCGGCCTTGACCCTGTGATGGCGACGGGCGCCACCGTGCAGCGCGGGCGTCTACTGATCGGCGCGGAGATCGGCCATTACTGGATATTCGACGGCAAGATCTTCGACCTGTCGGGCTACGGCAAGTTCGTCGACAATGTCGTGCAGAATTTCTCCGACATCACCGTCAGCCAGGGCGTGCAGAGTCTTACGTTCCAGGGTATCGGCGAGAGCCGGTATGGCGCCGATGCCGGCGCCTCGGCATCGCTGAGCCTCACCAATACGGCGCGGCTCTACGTCAATTACGACGCCAAATTACGCGCCGCGATGCAGTCGCATCAGGGGACGGTGGGGCTGGAGTTGAAGTGGTAGGGACAGGGTCTGTCGTCGTCTCCCGGACGCGGTGCGGCACGCAGTGACGCGGTGATGTATGGACCCCGGATCAGCAGCGCAGTGCCGGAGTCGCGCGAAGCGCGATCCCGATCGCGCCGCGCAGCATCCGGGGAACGGGCTGGGAGTCCGATCTAATCCCGGTCGACCCTGACGACGCGGCCTTTTTCGATCGCGAGCGCCAGCCGGCCGTGCTTGAGCGCCAGCGCGGCTTCGCCGAATAATTCGCGCCGCCAGCCGTGCAGGGCGGCGACGTCGGCCTGGTCGTCGGCGGCGATCTGGTCGAGATCGTCGACAGTGGCGATCACTTTGCTGGCGACGGCGTGGCGTTCCGACGTCATCCGCAGCAGCACTTTCAGGAGTTCGACGGTCGCAGCGCCGTTCGAATTGCCGCGCGGCTTTTCGATCTTCGGCAGCGTGTGGGGATCGCGGGCAAGGCCGCGTTGCACGGCGGCGATGATGTCGGTGCCCCATTTGGAGCGGTCAAAGCCCTTCGGCAGCGAGCGCAGGCTGGCGAGACGCTCCAGCGAGGTCGGGGCGTGGGTGGCGATGTCGCCGACCGCATCGTCCTTCAGCACGCGCGAGCGCGGCACGTCGCGGCTTTGCGCTTCCTGCTCGCGCCAGGCCGCGACTTCCATCAGCACCGCGAGCTCCTTCGGCTTGCGCACCCGCGTCTTCAGCCGCTCCCAGGCGCGCTCGGGATGGAAATCGTAGGTCCTGGGTGAGGTCAGGACTTCCATCTCCTCGCTGACCCAGTCGCTGCGGGCGCGCTTCTTCAGGTCGGCGTCGAGTGCTGCAAAGACGTCGCGCAGATGGGTGACGTCGGAGACCGCGTAATGCATCTGCTCCGGCGTCAGCGGCCGGCGCGACCAATCGGTGAAGCGGTGGGTCTTGTCCGGCCGGTGGCCGGTGACGCGCTCGACGAGCTGGTCATAGGCGATGCTGTCGCCATAACCCAGCACCATGGCTGCGACCTGCGTATCGAAGATCGGGTGCGGAATGGTGCCGGACTGGTGCCAGACGATTTCGATGTCCTGGCGGGCGGCGTGGAATACTTTCAGCACCGCCTCGTTACCCATCAGGTCGAAGAACGGCTTGAGGTCGATGCCGGGCGCCAGCGTGTCGATCACGACAGCTTCGTCTGCGCTTGCCATCTGCACGACGCAGAGCAGGGGGTAGTACGTCGTCTCCCGCAGGAACTCGGTATCGACCGTGATGACCTTGTGTTGGGCGAGCCGGGAGCAGGCGGCGGCGAGGTCGGAAGTGGTGGTAATCAGATCCATGAACAATCCATGACGCGTCGGACAGGCGTTCTGCCGAAAACGCTGATATGTCAAGGGTGTCGCGGAAGATTTGAGCCCTGCATTTAAGCCTGAGCACGGCTTTTTGCGTCCGTCTGGGGGCCGGGCGGGTTCGCGACCGGCCGTGATCTATCGTTCTTTTTGAATTACGATCACCGCCGAACGCCCCGGCCCTTGTTCTGTCGGGTAAGCTCGATAAATCTGGCCTTGATCTGCGCAAACAAGCCCGGCGGAATGAAGCCATAGCTGAACACTCCCGGCCTTCCGGGCAGCGGCGACAGCCCGGCATTCGGCCATTCGTCAACATTGTATTCGGAAACGATGATCCAGCTCGGTGCGTCATCGAGGCCCAAGGCCTGCTTGACCTTTGCGGGTATTGCGACGCTGTCCGTGCCGGCACTCGGCGGCGAATGCGTGATCGGCAGCAGCACAACATAGCGTGGCTTCGTCAGACTATCGCTTGCGGCGACGAGGCAAGTTGGCCGGTCCTTTCCCTGATCTCGGCCTCCGGTAGCCTCATGAGACCACAGATAATCATAGCGGACGATGAGTCCGGGCTTCGGATCGGGAAACGCCACGTTGCTGCTATTATTTCAGCAGTTCGTCGAGTGTCGCGTGTTCGGGATCCATTTCGGCGCGCTCCACGGCGTCGATCACCACCGACGTTGCGTCGGCCGTTCGATGGGTGCGCTTGGCGGCAGCCGTGAGCCAATCATACTGTTCAGCCGACATCAGCACGAACTCGCGCCGGCCGTGTCGCGTGATCTCCACGGGTTCGCGCTGGGCCTGGTGCTGGAATTCACCGAACTTGCGCTGGAATTCCAGGGCGGTAGTTTGGACCATTGCGATCAACCCTTCATTGAAAATACCAATTATGCGTATAATACATATAACAGTGCTCAGGGGCGAAGGCAATTGTATTGCGCCGGCGACCACGCCGTCGGGGATAAGGTCGGGTATCCGGAAAGACGTCACTCGTACCGGACGCGCCGCGACCGTCGGCGGCCCGACGGGATCGCGAGCACGGCGAGACAGAGCGCAATCATCACCATTCCCATGAGTTCAAAAGCAAAGGCGTCCACGGCATTCCTCCCCCAATAAACCGATAGAATTGTGGGGAGCGCGTTGACCGTTTCTTAATTTGTGGAACCGGGGGCCGAGCGTGTGCACGGATGGTGGATAGGCGCTTAAGGATTGCGGTTAACGGCTAATAGTCGTCGTGCGAAGCCGTGGTGATCCTCATCCAAGTCTAGGCCGCCTTTGTGCGGATCGGCCCGATTTTCGCGAGGTCCTTGCCTATCTGTCGCTTCGCGATTTGAACGTCGTAATCAGTCTGAAGATTCAGCCAGAGTTCGGGCGAGGTCCCGAAGACCTTCGACAGGCGTAACGCGGTATCTGCCGTCACGCCGGTTTCCTCATTCGACAATCTTTCGATGCGCGTCCGCGGAACGCCGCAGGCCTTTGCCAACGCACCGGGCGACAACCCGAGCGGCAACAAAAACTCTTCCCGAAGAACCTCTGCGGGATGCATAGAGGAAAGTTTCTTCAATCGGAGGCGTTTCATGATGGCGCAATGTAATCATGCTTTGCGCTGAGATTTCCAGTGCCGTCATCGGCGAAGTGACAATCCATTCTTTCTTCCGCGGCGAGACGGATTGCTTCCGCCTTCGCTCTTTGAGCTACGGCGGACAAGTCGCTTCGCTCGCAATGACGTGGAAGGATCAGTGTCTCACGTCCCGCAGAACGTCCGCAGCACGCGCTGGTCGGGTAGCGGCGGCTCTGCGTAGGCCGCGAACTCCGGCTGATCCTCATACGGCTTCGACAGCACCGTCAGCAATTCCTCGAACGGTGCGTAGTCGTTGTTCACGGCGGCTGCGATCACGGCTTCGACGCGGTGGTTGCGCGGGATGAAGGCTGGGTTGACCGCGCGCATCGCGGCCTGACGCTCGGCCGCGGATTGCGGTTCGTCCGTGAGGCGCTGGCGCCAGCGCGCGGCCCATTCGTCGAAGGCGGTGGGGTCAGTGAACTGGGCCCTGACGCTGTCGTCGTCGGCATCTCCGGCGGCGTCACTCAGGCGGCGGAAGGTGAGGGTGAAATCGGCCTGGTTTTTTGCCATCGCATCGAGCAGATCCTGCACCAATGCCTCGTCGCCGTCGCGTGACGTGAACAGGCCGATCTTGCTGCGCAATCCGGCCTGGTAGGCGGCGGTGAATTTTTCGGCGAACTCGCCCAAAATCATTTGCGCTTGTTCGATCGCCTTGTCCTGCTCGTCGGCAAACAGCGGCAGCAGGCATTCGGCGAGCCGCGTCAGATTCCACAGCGCGATGCGCGGCTGGTTGGCGTAGGCGTAACGGCCCAACTCGTCGATCGAGGAGAACACCTGCGCGGGGTTGTATTCGTCCATGAAGGCGCAGGGGCCGTAATCGATGGTCTCGCCCGAGATCGAGGTATTGTCGGTGTTCATGACGCCATGGATGAAGCCGACCAGAAGCCAGCGCGCGACGAGATCAGCCTGCCGGGCGACGACGCCTTCGAACAGGGCGTGATAGGGGCGCTCTGCGCCGGCGATCTCAGGGTAGTGCCTGGCGATGACGTGGTCGGCGAGCGCGCGCACGCCATCGGTGTCGCCGCGCGCGGCAAAGAACTGGAACGTGCCGACGCGGATATGGCTGGCGGCCACGCGGGTCAGCACCGCGCCGGGCAGCATGGTCTCGCGCATCACGTTCTCGCCGGTGATGACCGCGGCCAGCGAGCGGGTGGTGGGGATGCCGAGCGCGAACATCGCCTCGCTGACGATGTATTCACGCAGCACCGGCCCGAGCGCGGCGCGGCCGTCGCCCCGGCGCGAGAACGGCGTCGGGCCCGAGCCCTTGAGCTGGATGTCGCGGCGGACACCGTCTCTGTCGATGACCTCGCCGAGCAGGATCGCCCGGCCGTCGCCGAGCTGGGGCACGAACTGACCGAACTGGTGGCCGGCATAGGCCATTGCGATCGGGTCGGCGCCGTCGGGGAGGCGTTTTCCGGCGAGGATTTCGGCCCCTTCCGGGGTCGCCAGCACATCGGGATCAAGCCCGAGATGGACGGCCAGGGCCCGGTTCAGCTTGATCAGCCGGGGGGCGGCGACGGGCGTAGGCGCCACGCGCGCGAAAAGTTCGCCGGCAGCGCCGAATAGGTGTTCTGGAACGGGAAATGGACGGTCATGACCCAAAGATAGGGGCGCGGCGGGAATAGGCAAACAGATCAAACCCGCGACGCCGAAATGACGGTTTTTGAGCCCGAAACAGCCCCCGCCTTGGTTGCCGCACCCGGCCGCGTCGGGTAAACCCTCCGCAACTTCGGACCCGGCTTTTGCCTCCGATTCTGACCTCCGACATCTGATTTTGGGAATTCCATGCATCGCTACCGGTCACATACATGCGGCGCGCTCCGCGACAGCGACATCGGCCAGACCGCCCGTCTTTCCGGCTGGTGCCATCGCATCCGCGACCATGGCGGCGTGCTGTTCATCGATCTGCGCGACCATTACGGCATCACCCAATGCGTGGCGGACCCGGATTCGCCCGCGTTCAAGGAAGTGGAAAAGTTCCGCTCGGAATGGGTGGTGCGGATTGACGGCAAGGTGCGCCGACGCCCTGAGGGCACCGACAATCCGGAACTGCCGACCGGCATGGTCGAAATCTATGTCAGCGAGATCGAGGTGCTGGGGCCTGCGGCCGAGCTGCCGCTGCCGGTGTTCGGCGAACAGGAATATCCTGAAGACATCAGGCTCAAGTACCGGTTCCTCGACCTCCGTCGTGAGAAGCTGCACCAGAACATCATGACCCGCGGCGCGATCGTGGATTCCATGCGCAAGCGGATGAAGGAGCAGGGCTTCTTCGAGTTCCAGACCCCGATCCTGACGGCGTCCTCGCCGGAAGGCGCGCGAGATTTTCTGGTGCCGTCACGCATTCATCCCGGCAAGTTTTACGCACTCCCGCAGGCGCCGCAGCAGTACAAGCAGCTCCTGATGATGAGTGGCTTCGACCGCTACTTCCAGATCGCGCCGTGTTTTCGCGACGAGGACCCTCGCGCCGACCGGCTGCCGGGCGAGTTTTATCAGCTCGATGTCGAGATGAGCTTTGTCACGCAGGACGACGTGTTCGCGGCGATGGAGCCGGTTGTCACCGGCGTGTTCGAGGAGTTTGCCAAGGGCAAGCCGGTCACCAAATCATGGCCGCGGATTCCGTTTGCGGAAGCCCTGCGCAAATACGGCACCGACAAGCCGGACCTGCGCAACCCGATCATCATGCAGGACGTCTCCGAACGCTTCCGTGGCTCCGGCTTCAAGGTGTTCGCGCGGATGCTGGAAGATCCGAAGAACCAGGTCTGGGCGATCCCCGGCGTGGGCGGCGGCAGCCGCGCGTTCTGCGACCGCATGAACTCCTGGGCGCAGGGCGAAGGCCAGCCCGGCCTCGGTTACATCATGTGGCGCGAGGGCGGCGAGGGCGCTGGTCCCCTAGCCAACAACATCGGCGCCGAGCGGACGGCTGCGATCCGTGCGCAGCTCGGCATGAAGGAGGGCGATGCGGCCTTCTTCGTCGCCGGCGATCCGGAAAAATTCTGGAAGTTTTCAGGCCTCGCCCGCACCAAGGTGGCGGAGGAGCTGAACCTGATCGACAAGGACCGGTTCGAACTCGCCTGGATCGTCGACTTCCCGATGTACGAGTACAATGAGGAAGACAAGAAGGTCGACTTCTCGCACAACCCGTTCTCGATGCCGCAGGGCGGCCTCGATGCGTTGCAGACGCAGGATCCGCTGACCATCAAGGCGTTCCAGTACGACATCACCTGCAACGGCTACGAGATCGCCTCCGGCGGCATCCGCAACCACCGTCCCGAAGCGATGGTGAAGGCGTTCGAGATTGCCGGCTATGGCGAGAAGGACGTCGTCGAGCGTTTCGGCGGCATGTATCGCGCGTTCCAGTACGGCGCCCCGCCGCATGGCGGCATGGCGGCCGGCGTCGACCGTATCGTGATGCTGCTCTGCGGCACCACGAATTTGCGCGAGATCTCGCTGTTCCCGATGAACCAGCAGGCCGTGGACCTGCTGATGGGCGCGCCCTCGGAGGTCACGACCAAGCAGCTTCGCGAGCTTCACATCCGGCTCAATCTGCCGGACAAGTAGCTCACAGCGCCGTCGAAGCTTCGATGCGGAACTTGGAGAGGGCGTCGAGCGGGTCGATCTTCAAAGCCTGGAAGAGCTGCATCGCCTGCACCTTGCCGAGCGGCGTGAGCTTGAGCGTCAGAGTCGTCCGCGGGGTTTCGATAAAGCGCGCCAGCGCCTCGGCGGCGGCCACAGCATCGGGATTGCTTGTCCCTGTCGTCGCTGCGCTGCTTCTGATGTCGTCGACGATCGCTTTTCGTGCCGCGTCGCGGCTAACGTTCTGCGTCCTTGCATAGTGGGCGACTGCGAGATCGACGCCACCCAAATCGCGCACGGTGAGTTCGATGGTGCCGGCCTCGATTTGTGTCGCCATGGCGGCTGCCTGAAGCGGATTGATCGAGAACACCTCGCGCGGCACATTGGCGAGCGAAACTCTTGCGGACGCGTTCAGCATGCCGCCAATTTCGAGCGTCACCGGCTCCAGCACGAATGCGCGCGATGCTTCGGTCCATGCCGTGCCGAGATCGAGATCGATCGCCATCTTGTCGAGGCCCGCGGCAATCAGCATTCGCTGGCCGGGATGGCCAGCGTCGAGTGGACCGGACATCTTCGCGGTCAGCCGCGCCTTGCTCGGAATCGGCCCGATGAACTGCCCCCAGTCCAGGCTGACGAGGTCAACATTGATCGGCCTGCCGGTGTTCTTGTAGGGCGCAGTGAAGCCTTTGAGTTCGGCGCCTTCGAGCAGGGCGATCATGCCGAGCGCCTGGTCGGGAGGTGGCGGTTGCGCCGGATTTGAGAACAGCGCGGTCATGCGCAACAAGCCGGCGATATCCACGCTTTTGAGGGCGAAGCGGCTTAGCTTGACGGGACCCTGCGGCGTGCGGCCGTCAAAACCCTCGAGCGCAAATTCGCCGGTCTTTCCGTTCTCCAGACTGAAGCGCATCGAGGCGAGCTTGAAGCCGCCCTCCGGCATGTCCATTGAAAAGCCGCGCATCTCGGCATTTCCGATGCGCACGCCCTCGTAGATTTTGGCCGTCCTCTCCATCATTTCGCGCGTCTGTGCCGGGGTGGGCTCGGCCGTGCCGGACGGTATCGTTGCAAGGAGCGCAGCCAGTTGCAGCCGCGAGGGCCGTGCACCGATATCGTCGATCGTGAGCCCGTCGATACGCACCTTTGGGCCTTGCCCTGAGGTGATCGTATAGGGGCCGGCGGTAATCTGGCGGTAGACGCGGTAGTATTGGTCGTCGTTGGCTCGCTGCGGATCGAGGATTGTCGCCGCCGCGACGGCATCGACATCCTGCGCAGCGAGATTTGCAAGGTCGCCGGTGACTTTCTCCGCTTTGCCCTTTGCTTGCGTGGTCCCTGTGAACGTCATTCGGTCGGCAGTGACAGTGGCGATCTTGCCGGCCTTGATGTCGCGCAGCGTGACGTTGGAATAGGCGAATTCTCCGCTCCCCAGCGCAGGGTTTCCGGAGTTCATGGTGCCGGCAACACTGGGTATCGTGATCGTGGATGCGGTGAGCGCACCAAGTTGTTCGATAAGAATCCGGTATTGGTCGATCATCGACGACGATGCCAGCGGCCGCGGCAGGCTTGCGGGGCCGGAAAATCCTTCGCCGCGATCCGCGGCACCTTGTAGGCGACTTGCCAATCCACCCCTGCAGGCATCCTGGCATTGACGTCGAGGTCGACAGCCTCGATTGCATCGGCCGAGAATCGCGCCGCGTCCGGCTGGCCGACCCCGGAGGCTGTGATGCTGGCGATCTTCACGCGCACGGGCGGCTGCGATGCCGATTCAGTCGCGATATCGGCAATCCTGAGCGTGCGACTGCGCAGGTCGAACGACACCTTGCCGTGGCTTGCCTTGCCGCCGCCAGCGCGAATCTGCTCGAACGCCGCCTCGATCTCGCCTTCGATCCGATGCTGCGTATAAAACTCGAAGCCGAAGAAGCCACCCACCGCGATCACGACCACGGCGGCCAGGCCCATCAGTATCTTGACCATTAGTTGTGCTCCGGACGCCGCATTGCGGGAGGCAAAATTGCCATATGTCGGTCAAGGGAAGGGGGTAGGGAGGAAAATATGCTACCGGCTTTGGCGCTTTCCGTCGATGCCCCCTGTTGATGGGGACACTTTCGGATGTTGCATCCAAGTGGCCGCCCGTGCTTCACATCTGGCTAAATCTGCCGCAAAACTAACGGTTCGAATGAAGACCGGCCGCCGGAAGTAATTCGGGGTCGAGAAAGCCCGTGGGAGAGTGCATGTCGTCCTATTCTGAAGATCTCCGCTCCGCGGCGCTTGCATATCATCGGCTGCCGCGGCCCGGTAAACTCGAGATCCAGGCGACAAAACCGCTCGCCAACCAGCGCGACCTCGCGCTGGCCTATTCGCCGGGCGTAGCTGCAGCCTGCACCGAAATCGCCAACAATCCCGCCGAAGCGGCGTCGCTGACCTCCCGGGCCAACCTGGTCGCCGTGGTCTCCAACGGTACCGCGGTGTTGGGGCTTGGCAATATCGGCCCCCTGGCCTCGAAGCCCGTCATGGAAGGCAAGGCGGTGCTGTTCAAGAAGTTCGCCGGGATCGACGTCTTCGACATCGAAATCGCTGCCGACACCATCGAGCGCGTGGTCGAGACGGTGGCGGCGCTGGAGCCGACCTTCGGCGGCATCAATCTCGAGGACATCAAGGGACCGGAGTGCTTCGAGATCGAAGCGCAGCTCAAGGAGCGCATGAAGATCCCGGTGTTCCACGACGACCAGCATGGCACGGCCATCATCGTGGGAGCCGCGATCACGAATGCGCTGCTGCTGAACGGCAAGAAGCTGGCCGACGTCAAGATCGTGTGCTCAGGCGCAGGCGCGGCCGCAATCGCGTGCCTGAATCTTCTGGTCTCGCTCGGCGCGCAGCGCAAGAACATCTGGGTCTGCGACATCGACGGCGTCGTGCATGAGGGCCGCAACACGCTGATGGACCGCTGGAAGGCGGTCTATGCGCAGAAGACCGGTGCGCGCGTGCTGGCGGATGTGATCGGCGGCGCCGATATCTTCCTGGGGCTATCGGCACCCAACGTGCTGAAGCCCGAGATGGTCCAGTCGATGGGGGACCAGCCGCTGGTGATGGCGCTGGCCAATCCGAATCCGGAAATCATGCCGGACGAGGCGCGCAAGGCGCGGCCCGACGCGATGATCTGCACCGGGCGTTCCGACTTCCCGAATCAGGTCAACAACGTCCTGTGCTTCCCGTTCATCTTCCGCGGCGCGCTCGATGTCGGCGCCACCAGCATCAACGAGGAAATGAAACATGCCGCGGTCGACGCGATCGCGCAGCTCGCGCGCGATCCGCCGTCGGATGCGGTGGCGCAGGGCTTTGACAGCGGCGAGACGCAAGGATTCGGGCCGGGCTCGCTGATCCCGAGCCCGTTCGATCCGCGGCTGATCCTGCGCATCGCGCCGGCCGTGGCGAGGGCTGCGATGGAATCCGGCGTGGCCACGCGCCCGATCAAGAATTTCGAGGAATATACCGCGCTGCTGGAGCGCTTTGCGTTCCGCTCCGGCCTCGTTATGAAGCCGGTCTTCGCCAAGGCGAAGACGCAGCCGGTCCGCGTGATCTATGCCGAGGGCGAGGACGAACGCGTGCTGCGCGCGACGCAGGTCGTGCTTGAGGAAAAACTGGCGCGGCCAATCCTGGTCGGACGCCCCTCGGTCGTCGAGGCAAGGCTCAAGCGGTTCGGCCTCTCGATCAAGGCCGGGCAGGATTTCGATCTCGTCAATCCCGAGGACGATCCGCGCTACCGTTCCTATGTGCAGACCTATATCGACATGGCCGGAAGGCGCGGCGTCACGCCGGAGGCTGCGCGCACCGTGGTTCGCACCAACAACACCGTGATCGCCGCGCTTGCGGTGGTCCGCGGCGAAGCCGATGCCATGATCTGCGGCGTCGAGGGCCGCTACATGAGCCATCTACGCCATGTCCGCGAGATCATCGGCTTCCTGCCTGGCGTCAGCGATTTCGCGGCGCTGGCGATGATGATCACCAGCAAGGGGTCCTATTTCATCGCCGATACCCAGGTGCGGCCCAATCCGAGCGCGGAGGAACTCGCGGAGATGGCTTCGCTCGCGGCGATCCACGTGCAGCGGTTCAACATGAAGCCGCGCGTCGCCTTCGTGTCACATTCCGACTTCGGCAGTTACGACACCGACTCCTCGCGCAAGATGCGCCGCGCCACCGCGCTGCTGAAGGAAAAGCATCCGGAGATCGAGGCCGACGGCGAGATGCAGGGCGATACCGCGCTTTCGGCCGCCGCACGCAAGCTCGTGCTGCCGCATTCCAACCTGGAAGGCGATGCCAACATACTGATCATGCCGAACCTCGACACCGCCAACGTCGCCTATCAGATGATCAAGACGCTGGCGGATGCGCTGCCGGTCGGGCCGATCCTGATCGGGCCGGCGCGTCCGGCACATATCCTGACCCCGGGGGTAACGGCGCGCGGCGTGCTCAACATGACGGCGGTTGCCGCTGTCGAAGCCCAGGAGCGCGCCGGCCGCCAGCAGCCGACGTTGTTTGGATAGCGCGGGGTTCTGATTGAATCAGAACTCCGCTCCAGTCTTTTGTTTTGACGCGTTTTTTCTGTGCCAGTGTATCCGTGCTCGAAAACGCCATGGCCAAAAAGGGCCTTGGTTCTGCTTCTATCAGAAGGTCTGGTTGGGGTCTGCGCAGGCTCCTGCGCCGATGGTTTCGATTTGAGCGTTTGAAAAGCGGATGCGAAACGCCCATAATCGTTTCGCGCCGCCTGTTACCTTTGCATGCCATTCAGTGAGGCCGATCCCATGCCAGCGTTAGTTACCTTCGGGCGAGTCCTGTTCGCCGTCCTCTTCATGTACACGGGAGCGACCAAGCTCTTCGCTATACAGCAGACGGCGGACTCCATCGCATCCAAGGTGACCATTCCGGCGCTGCTCGCGCCCTATACCTCGCAGCTCGAAACCATGACGGGCATGCCGATGCCGCAACTGCTGGCGTTTGGCGCCGGCGGCTTCGAGGTCCTCGCCGGTCTGATGATCGCGGTCAATTTCGGCGCGCGTTTCTTCGCGATCATGCTGATCTTCTTCGTCATCGCGACGACCTTCTACTTCCACGACTTCTGGAACCAGCCGGCGCCCGAAAACGCCAACATGCTGATCGACGCCCTGAAGAACCTGTCGCTCATCGGCGCGCTGTTCATGATCGCAGGATACGGCCGCGGGCCGCGGCCGAATGAACCGGCTTACGGG
Organism: Bradyrhizobium sp. RDT10; assembly: GCA_044772375.2. GTDB lineage: Bacteria > Pseudomonadota > Alphaproteobacteria > Rhizobiales > Xanthobacteraceae > Bradyrhizobium. The sequence goes on along the minus strand of CP187939.1, from coordinate 3,118,135 downwards.
GACGTGTAGTCCAGGCGCATTGGAAGCGTGGCGTTCGTATTCGGGACCACGAAGGACTGAAAGCGCCGGTGTGAACCCGTTGGGTTACCCGCCGTCTTTTTCGACGAGATAGAAAACTTACATTTACATTGATGGCTCCGACAACGATGCCGTCGTTCGGCAACCACCGGTGCCGGCTATCACCCCTCAGTCAAGGAATCCGAAGCGTCGGGGTAACCAGAGGACGATCTCCGGAAAGATCAGGCACAGCGCCACTGCCAGAAGCTGCAGCATGACGAAGGGGATAATCCCGCGGTAGATGTGCTGCATCGTCACCGACTTCGGGACGGTGCCCTTCATGTAGAACAGGGCGAAGCCGAACGGCGGGGTGAGAAACGCCGACTGCAGGTTGACCGCCACCAGGATGGTGAACCACAGCATGAAGTCCTTGTTGGTCGCCAGATGCGGCTCGAAGCTGAGCTTGGTCAGGATCGGCCCGAAGATCGGCAGCACGATCAGGCAGATTTCCAGCCAGTCGAAGAAGAACCCCATGATGAACACCAGCGCCATCACGAAGATCATGATCTCCCAGCCGGTGTTGATGCCGAGTCCCTTGAGGATTTCTACCACCAGGTCGTCGCCGCCCAGCGCGCGGAACACGAAGGAGAACAGTGTCGCGCCGAAGATGATGAAGAACACCAGCGCGTTGGTGAGCGCCGAGCTTTCGATAACCTCCTTGAGCATCTTCATGTTGAGGCGCTTGTTCCAGGCCGCCAGCGCCAGCGCGCCGGCCGAGCCGGTGCCTCCCGCTTCGGTCGGCGTCGCGAAGCCGCCGAAGATCGAGCCGAGCACGACGAAGATCAGCGCGGCCGGCGGCAGGAAGCTGCGCAGCACCATGCGCCACATCTCGCCGCTCGACTTCGGGCCGATGTCGATATGGAGCGGCGGCGCAAGATGCGGTTTGGCGAACGCCAGGATGCCCTGGTAGACGAGGTACATCATCGAGAGCGCTAGCCCGGGAACGATCGCGGCGGTGAACAGCGTGCCGACCGAGATCGTCAGCAGGTCGCCCATGATGACAAGCATGATGCTGGGCGGGATCAGGATGCCCAGTGTTCCGGCCGAGGCGATGGTGCCGGTGGAAAGCTCCTTGGAGTAACCGGCGGCCAGCATGGTCGGCAGGGCAATCAGTGTCAGCATGATCACCGAAGCCCCGACGATGCCGGTGGTTGCCGCCATGATGGTACCCATCAGGGTCACCGACATCGCAAGACCGCCCGGGATACGTCGCGTCAGCACCTGCAGCGCCTTCAGGAGCTCGTCGGCGACGCCCGATTTCTCCAGGATCGTCCCCATGAAGACGAACATCGGCACCGCGATCAGCACCGGGTTCTGCACCGCCTGACCGAAGATGCGCGGCATCAGGCTGCCGAACTGAGCCGGCCGAAACACGTCGAACACGATGCCGAGGGCGCCGAACGCCAGCGCGATGCCGCCCAGAACGAAGGCGACCGGATAGCCCACGAACATGATGACCGTGAGCACGAGGAACATCAGCACTGCGAGGTGATCGCCAATCCACTCCATCATCGCCCCCTTAGAGAATCGGCTGAGTTACAGCGGGCGCGCTGGGAGTCACAGCCGGCGCGCTGGCGGCGGCGGCCATAGGCGGCGGTCCGAAAAGGCCGACGAGCTTGCGCAGCAGTACCGACAGGACCGCCGCGTCGAGCAGGACGAGGCCCAGGAACAGGCAACCCTTGATGATCCAGCGGTTGGCGAGCCCGTTCGGCGCGTCGGAACTCTCGTTCTGCAAAAACGACACCACGACGAAGGACCAGGAGTAAATGGTTGCGAGCGCGCAATAGGGGATGGCAAAGATGACGATACCGAAGATTTCCAGCCAGGCCTGACGGCGCCAGGACAGATGGCCGGTGAACACGTCGATGCGTACATGCACATTTCGCACATAGGCGTAGCCTAGCCAGAACAGGAACAGCATGCCGTGCAGATGCCATTCGAGTTCCTGGAGCGGCGTCGAGCCGAAGCCGGGTAGCTGGAAACCCATCTTGCGGGTGATCACGTCCCAGCAGATCACAGCAACCAGCGCCAGGAACAGCCAGCCGAATAGGCTGGCGATCGCCTGCAGAAATCGATCGATGGCCCGGGAGACGGCAAGCATTACTTCCATTGAAAAGTCCTGTTTCTCAAAAATTCGCTGTCGAGAGTTCGCTGCCGGAGGCGCCCACTGCGGTTGTCGGCCAGGCCTGCAAACAGGGCGATGAGTTGGCCTGCCGGACGGACAGGAGCGCGGACGCCGGACGGCAGCCGCGCTCCCCGCGAGATTGCGCCTATTTCAGGTAGCCGCGTTCGCGCCAGATCTTGTACTCATCGCGGAACGCGCTGAGCGATTCCCAGGCCTTCTTGAATTCGGGGCTCTTGGTGGCCTGCTCCGCGGCAACCACCTTCCATTCCTTCTCGAACGCGGCCAGGAACTCGGGCGACCAGGTCATCAGCTTGACACCCTTGCCCTCGATATCCTTCATCGCCTTCGGCTGCACCGCCTCGCCGACGCTGATGCCCTTCAGCACGGTCTGGTCGCAGGCGGCCTCGACCTGGGCCTTCTGGGTGGGCGAAAGCGAATCCCACTTGTTCTTGTTGATGATGAGGTCGCCGAACGTCGCCTGCTGGTGCCAGCCCGGGAAGTAGTAGAACTTCGCGACCTGGTGGAAGCCGAGGCTCAGATCCATCACCGGCATCGAGAATTCGGTGGCGTCGATAGTGCCGAGCTGCAGTGCCTGAAAGATCTCGCCGGCCTGAAGCAGCTGCGTCGATACGCCGAGATTCTGCATCACGTTCGCGCCCAGCCCGAAGAAGCGCATCTTGAGCCCCTTCAGATCGGCCACCGAGTTGATTTCCTTGCGGAACCAGCCCGAGGCCTCGGGCGGGATCAGGTGGCAGATCACGGAGTGGATGTTGTATTTGGCGTAGAGCGCCTGCAGCATTTTCTCGCCGCCGCCCTCCTTCATCCAGGCGAGGTATTCGCCCATGCCCGGACCGAACGGCACGGTCGAGTAGACCGCAAAGGCGATGTCCTTGCCGGTCCAGAAGCCGGGCGTCGCCCACGCCGCGTCGAGCGCTCCGGACGAGACTGCGTCGAACGCCTGCGCCGGCGGCACCAGTGCGCCGGGCTCGAAGAACTTCATGTCGATCGAACCGCCCGAGACCTTATTGATCTGGTCGACCGTAAACTTCGCGTTCGGTCCGAGCAGCGCCAGCGTCGACGCGAAGTTCGACTGCATCTGAATACGCACTTTTTGTCTTGGGCAGATGCCGTCGGGACACCCAACGCCATCACCGAAGCGATCGCTAACCCAGCAAATTTAAAGATTGTTCGCATCATTCCCTCCCCGGTTAAAACCAAGGCGAGGTTGGTCGTGCTTCGACCCGCAACGAACCCCGCCTTACGAACCCAGCGGACGTTGATCGTCACTACCGAGTCGTTCCGATTTGGGATGCCGACACTTTTTTAAGCGTTTTGTTTTCTTGGTTGGGTTTTTTGGTTTCTTCGTTGCGTTTTCTTGCGCTGTGAGTCTGACGTCCCCTAGCTGCTGCACCGACATTCCCCTTAAGAACTCAGGTTTGTCAAGGGAGCGTAGCTCGCATTTCGCGACGATGACTCTAAGAAATTTACGGAATCCTCTCGAATAATGGGCATGCCAGAAAAAGTCGAAAATCGAGAGGCTCCGAAAATCTCGCGCATGTCGACTATTGGCGATCTAGGCCGCTGCAAGGTTCTGCAGCGCGGATACAAAGGTCAGCAGTCGCTTTTGCTTTAATCGATGTGGTCCCTCATATGGCAGAGCGTGAGACGCGCGAGCGGTCCTGAGAATTTTCAGTCATCAGCCAAGGAGGAGTTTTTCCAACACAATCGACTAAAGCGGGTCTTCGCCGCAGGCTGGCGCGATCGCCTTTGTGACGGTGATTTATCTCATTCCTGGATGCTTTCTCGATCCTATCGGCATCATGCTGATTACGCTCCCGATCCTGCTGCCGATGTGGAAGGCGGTCGGGCTCGACCTGATCTGGATGGGGCGTGCTGGTGGTGATGCTGCTGGCGATCGGACTGCTGATGCCGCCGGTCGGGCTCAAATGCCTTTGTCATCAAGACCGTGGTCGGCGACCGTGTGTCATTGACGACGATCTTCCGCGGACTGATCGGCTTTATCATCGTCGATCTGTTGCTGGTCGCATTTCCAAGGATTGGCCTTTACCTGCCAAGTCTCTTAGAGAAGCGAAAATTGCTCTGGCACGTGGAATTAGTAGCCAGGTATTTGCGCCTTCGTGTGAGCATTGTGGACGGCCGCAGTCCGGGTCCGCCCATCCTTGAATTGGCGTACAGGGGCTCTAAAGAGTCAGAAATTCCTGATGGCGCCAGGAAGATCCTTGAACGCCGCGGTGGCGCTCGGCGGCGGCGCGACGTACTCGATCTGCGCGGTGCGCGCCGCCATCCTACGTGCCTGCAGCCACTGTGGGAACCACATGGCGATGGCGGGGAAGATCAGCACCAGCGCCACGCAAGCGACCTGCAGCACCATGAAGTCGGCCATACCTCGGTAGATCAGCCTTAGATTCCACTCCTTGACGACCTGTTTGAGATAATAGGCCGACATGGCTACCGGCGGCGACAGGAACGCGGTTTGCAGCACGACCGCGACGAGGCAACCGAACCAGACCATGTCGTAACCCAGGCCCTTGGCCACCGGCGCCAGCATCGGCAGGAAGATGAAGACGATGGCCGGCCATTCGAATGGCCAGCCGAGCAGGAATATCAGGCCCAGGAGCAGGGACATCGTGCCCCAGGCCGGCAGCGGCGAGGCCAGCAAGGCATTGGTCATCCAGGTTGCCGTGCCGAGCCATGAGAAGACCGAACCGAACACGTTGGAGGCTACCGCGAGGAGGAGCACCATGCTGGTCGTTGCAAGTGTGCCGTAGCAAGCATCCAGCAATCCGCGCCACGAGAACCGGCCGTAGGCAATGACGAGGACGATTGACCCAAGTGCGCCAAACGCTGCGGCCTCTGCGGCCGTTGTGATTCCGGCGAGGATGGCACCGAGCGTAAGGATCGTCAGCACTGCAATCGGCACAAGACCGACCAGACATTCCCACAGCACGATCCGCATCGAGTCGGGCCGGTCTTCGATCGGCACGGGCGGGCCGAGCTTCGGATTGAAATGAGAGCGTATCAGGGTGTAGGCAATGAACATGGCGGACAGCAGGAAGCCGGGGCCGAAGGCGGCCGCATAGAGATCGATAATCGAGATATCCAGCACGGGCGCCATGACGACCAGCATCACCGACGGCGGGATCAGGATGCCGAGCGTGCCGCCGGCCGCAATTGCGCCGGCCGACATGCGCACGTCATAACCCGCGCGGATCATCATCGGCCCGGCCATGATGCCGAGGAGTGTAACCGTCGCGCCGACGGTTCCGGCGGCGATGCCGAACAGCGTCGCTGTGAGGATGACGACCACGTAGAGCGCGCCATTGATCGGTGCAAACAGGTCGCGGAACGCCTTGAACAGTCGCTGCATCAGTCCGGCCTGATCGCAGATGAACCCCATCAGAATGAACATCGGAACTGCGACGAGTTCATCCTGTTTCATGAGGCCAATGGTCTGGAGGTAGGCGAGGTTGAAGACCCGCTCTCCCATGCCGACGTAGCCGAACATCAGCGCCAGAAACAGCAGCGTGAAGCTGATCGGCAGGCCGATGAAGATCGCCCCCAGCATCACTAGGAGCATGACAAGTCCGAGAAGCTCGAGTCCCGTCATATCTCGATCTTTTCTCTGTGCACGAACTCGCGCCCGAACTGGACCTGGTACCAGCACTTCAGTACCTCGGACACGCCCTGGACCATGAGAAGAAGGGCCGCCAGGGGGATCGTGGCCCGGAAAGGCCACATGATCGCGCGCCAAACGCTTTCCTGCGATCGTTCGCCGGTGTCATAGGAGTGCAAGGCGTCGTCAATGCTGATCAGCATGAACGTGATCATGGCCGGATAGAAAAACAGCAGATAGGAGATCAGGTCGACGACGCCCTTTTTCGCTCCGAGTAATTCTCCCAATAGATGTCGGTGCGAACGTGTGCGCCTTTCAACAGCGCATATGCGGCTCCGAGCATGAAGGCCGAACCATTGGCCATGAAGCTCGACTCATAAACCCAAACGGTCGGTGCGTTGAATCCGTAGCGCATGACGACCTCGTACGAGATCGTCACCATCAGAAACAGCATCGTTAGAGCGATGAGCTTGCCGGTCACATCGGTGAAGCGGTCGATCGCCCGAATGATCCCGTAAAAAGCGCGCGGGAATTCGCCGCCCGGATCGCCCGGCACCGAAGCACTGCTGGTGTCCGCCGACATGATCACGCCTCTTTAGACCATGCTGGCGTCCGGCGGTGCGGACGCCAGCAACTCCGCTTCATGCGGCAAGAGAGATCACTTCCTCGTCAGGTAGATCTTGCTCTTCCAGTAATACTCGCCGGCAAAGTTATAGGGCGGAAACCAGGAGAGCTTGAACGGCACGATCTGTTCGGCATAGGCCTTCTGACTGTCGATTACTTTCTTGTAGAAGGGTTCTTTGCCGCGTGTTCGGCCTGGATCTTCTCCCACTCGTCGAGGAAGTTCTTCAGGATCTCGTCGGGCGTACGATGCATCTGCACGCCCATCTTGATCAGTTCCTGGCAAGCGTGCGCCGTCTCGCGGTTGAAGGCGAAGTTGCGCTGCGTCGTGGCGTAAACGCTCGCCACCTTGATAATCTCCTGCAAGTCCGGCGTGAGCTTCTTCCAGACGTCAGCATTGATCATCAACTGGCCGCCGGTGACGGGCTCGTGCATGCCCGGCGTGTAGTAGTGCTTGGCGACCTGGTGCAGACCGAGTTTCTTGTCTTCCTCGCAGTTGATCCACTCGGCGCCCTCGATCACGCCGCGCTCCATCGCCGGCACGATCTCGCCGCCGGGAATGGTGACGACCGACACGCCGAGCCTGCCGTAGGTCTCCGCGCCGATGCCGTAGATCCGGTACTTCAAGCCCTTGAGATCGCTAAGGCTGTTGATCTCTTTCTTGAACCAGCCCATTCCTGCGGGTAGTCGGTCGGGATCGGGAAGCCGACGACGTTCAGCTTGAGGACGTCGCGGTAGAACTCGTCGAGCAGCTTCATGCCGCCGCCGTCATAGTACCAGGCCCAGTAGTCCGAGCCGTCCATGCCGTATAGCGGACCGTGCGACATTGGTATCGTAGCGGTGTTGCGGCCGAGAATGTAGCCGAACGGGCCCATGCCGACGTCGAGCACGTTCTTGGAGGTGGCGTCGAACACCTCGAACAGGGGCACGATCGCGCCCGCAGGAAGCGTCTCGATCTTGAGACGTCCGGCCGTCATCTTTTCGACGGTCTCCGCCCACAATTTGAAGATGAGATGGAAGTTCGAGGATGCGGGGTGGGTCGACTGACCCTTTAGAACTAACGGCTTTTCCGTAGTCTGAGCGTGAACCGGTGCAGCGAAGGCGGTGACAAGTCCAAGGGTCACCGCTGCAATCATAGTTGAAGCGCGCCTCAACATGTTGTGGTCCTCCCTATGGTGGTATTTGCTTATTTTTTCTTTTCAGGTTGGAACCGCGGCCGCGTGCTGTCAAGCAGATCTCTGGCCGAGCTGGCTTACGGCGAGGCTGATTGTACGAAAGGATGACGCCCTAGGAGCCGCGCCGCCACGGCGTGACGGTGACTTGGTGGGCGGCGTCGAGCATCTGCGGCTCGCCGGCGTGCAGCCCATGCGCGGTCAGGATGTCCTGCGGAGAACGTGCGGGCACGCCGGGGAAGCAAGGTTCGCCACCGGCAAGGCGGACATGCGGCGCCACCGAGAGCCAGAACTCGTCGTAGCGGTCCATGAACATGCCGAACACGCCGGGGCCGCCGATGATCGCAACAGTGCCGTCACGCACTCCTGCATGCGCGCAGGCAGCTTCGAAGGTCGCGCCCGCAGGATTCCACAACGTGGCTTTCGGATTGGCCGGATCGGGCGCGATCGCGTCTACCTTCCGCGTCAGGATGATCCGCCTGCGCCCCGGCGAGTTCGGCTGGTCCTCGTAGGAATTGCGGCCGTGCAGGATCAGATCGGCGCGGTCGAGGGCAGCGGTGAAGAACGCCTTGTCGCCCTCGAACTTCAATTCGTCGGGCATGACGTTACGCGCGTCGGCCAGCATGCCGTCCGCGGAGACGATGACATAGCCTTCGATACGCAGCGCCGGCGCGGGTCCGTGTCGCGCCGCGTTATTCGAGATCGTCTGCACGACGCTGGAAACCGGACGCGCACTCACGGTCGGCAGCTTCAGGTCCTTGACGATGTCCTCGTCGTATTGCGCAATCGTCTGCACTGGCGTCTTGGCGCGCATCGCCACCACCTTGTAACCGCCGGCCTTCAGCTTCTTCAGAAGCTCGGGCAGGGCTTCCGCCGTATGCTTCTGGAAGTCGTGCATCAGGATGATACCCTTGCCGTTCTTCTCGACCTTGCGCATCACGTTGTCGATGATGGTTTGCGCCTTGCTCGCCTTGAAGTCGAAGGAATCGAGATCGCAGGAGAATATCCCGATGTTGCGCTCGCCGAGATACGTCACCATCTCCGGCGGGTGCTGCAGCGCGGGAAGCGGAAGAACGGTGCCGGTGCCTTGCCGCCGAGCGCCCATTTCACGGCGCTGAATCCCTTTTCGATTTCATCCTTGCGCTGCTGCTCGTTCAGCTTCTTGTTGACGAGGGCTGCATGCGACCATGTGTGCGATCCGATGGAATGACCCGCCGCGAACACCTGCTTGAGGATTTCAGGATAATAGGTGGCGTGCTTGCCGATCGGGAAGAAGATGCCGGTGGTGCATTCTTCCGCCAGCGTTTTCAGCACCGAAGGCGTATTCACCGGCCATGGGCCGTCGTCGAAGGTGAGCACCACCTCTTTGTCGCGAAGGAAGTCGAGCTCCTTGAAATGTTCGAAGCCGAAACCGGGACCGCCCGTGGTGTCGATTTCGACCGTGCGGCCGATGCCGAGCGCGTTAGGGTTGTTGCAGGGCGGACGGGTAGGGGCGGGCGCTGCCGCCGGGTGGGGACCGCTGCCGGGGCGGCTTGCGGAGAAGCCGCGCCCTTGGCGGGTGGTATCTGCGCCCACGCCGCGCTTGATGCCAACAGCGAAACCGCGCCTGCAAAGATCATCCCTGCCGCAATACGCATCTTGTTTTCCCTAAATTTGAATCCCGCTCCCGGTCGCGGCGTTGCCGTCGTCCGGTCTGCCTCGTTCCCCCGACGCATAGTAACCTAGTTGGAGCGGGTGCGCCAACGCAACGGCTGTGGTTACGCCCAGCCGATTTGTCACCGGACAGGTTAATTCAGGAAGCGGCGAGTGCCCGCGCGATGGCGGTTTTCACCCGTGTATCCACGGGGTCAACAGATTCGGGAAGACGTCGGCGATATAGCCGTCGCGGCCGATCAGGTATTTGTGGAAGTTCCAGCGTGGAACATCCTTCGGCCGCGCTTCCGCTGCCCATTTGTAGAACGGATGCGCGTTCGGTCCCTTGACGACAGCCTTCGCGGCGATCGGGAAGGTGACGTGATGGTTCAACGCGGTCGAGGTAATTTCGGTCACGCCGCCCGGCTCCTGGCCGCCGAAATCGTTGGAGGGAACGCCGATGATCATCAGGCCTCGGTCGCCAAACTCGGTCCACAATTCCTGCAATCCGCCATATTGCGGGGTGAAGCCGCACAGCGAAGCGGTGTTGACGATCAGGATCGGCCGGCCGGCAAATTCGGCCAGCCTGATGTCGCCACTGGCCAATCCCGGAAATGAAAACGCGTAAGCCGTGATCCGGCTCATGCCGGCCTGCGCCAGGGATTGGCTGTTCGAGGTGACGGCTGCGATCGCGGCCAGCGCCGCTGACATCACGCGCCTGCGGTCGATCATGAAAAGCCTCGATGAGAAAGATTCGGGATGCGGTTCAACCGTGCAAAGCATAGCGCAACGCGCAAGCATTCACCCCTCAACAAGCCGTTATGGCTGGACCATGCGCAGCGGGACGATGAAGTCGGTGCCTTCGCCGGTTTCGCCGCCCGTGTTGATGCCGTGATCGGACACCACGATCGAGCTGCCGGTGGTCAGCATCTCGGCGATCCGCGCCATCGCGTCGGGAGCGACGGCGATGCGGTCCAGCGCCTCGGCCGGACTGTTCACCGTCGGCAGCAGCTTTACCTCGCTGGGCGCCGCGCCGACCATCCTGCCGCGCTGGGCGGCACGATCGGTGCTATCGATTCGCGCAGCGTTGCGGGCCGCAACCGGCAGCGAGACCACCGACCAGCGCAACAGGTTGGGGTCGTTCTTGTCGGCCGCGACGGTGAAGACGTGCGTACCCAGCGGCCGGTCGCTCGGCGCGATGGTTATCGGAACGTCGAACTGCGGCTTGAAGTTCTCGCGGACGTACAGCTTGGAATCCTTGCGGCTCACGAACACCGCGATCTGGCCGGGACGCTTCGGCGGTTCGGTCCTGGCGGCCTTTTCCGCGCCGGGCGGACGCGCCGTATCTTTCTTCGCGTCAGGTCCAATGGCTGGTCCAGCCGGCGTATCGGCGACCGCCTTGACGGGCTCGGCGGGCTTTTCGGTGCTCCTGGATTCGTTAGTCTTGGCTTCCTCGGCCTTCACGCTTTCGCTTGCGGCGATATCGGTCTTTATGGGTTCGCTGCTGTCAGCCGAGTTAGCCGCCGGCTCGGACTTCGGTGCGTCCGCTTTCGCCTCCGCGTTCGACGTATCGCTGGCAGGCTGGACCCCGGCTGCAGACGGCGTCGCATCGGACATGGTCACGACGCCATTGAGCGCCGGCAGCGCGCGGCTGGCATCCGCTGTGTGGGTCTGTTCGCGCAACGGCGCCGCGTGCCCGACAGTCGATCGGAGATCCAGGCTCGCCTCGAATTCGCAAGACTGGAATTCGCAAGACTGGAATTTGAAAGATTGGCATTCGCAGGCTTGCTGGCGCTGCCAGCGTCCGCACCCTTGTCGCTCTTCACCGCGGGCGCGTCGGTCGCCGGGTCGTTGGCGATGAGGGGCTGCGGCACGACCTTCTGCGCCACCAGCAATGGATGCGAGAAACTGGCAGGCGTGATCTGGCCTGGCGTAATGATGACGCGCGCGCCCATCCTGGTCCAGTTCCACATCTTTATGGCGAACGCCGTCGGCATGCGGATGCAGCCGTGCGACGCCAGATAGCCGGGCAATACGCCGGCATGCAGCGCGATGCCCGACCAGGTGATGCGCTGCATGTAAGGCATCGGCGCGCCGCTGTAGATGTTGGAGCGGTGCATCTTGTGCTTCTGGATGATGCTGAACACGCCCATCGGGGTCGAATGACCCTTCATGCCCGTCGACACCGGGCTTTCAGCGAACAATCCTTTGGCGTCGTAGATGCGAACCTTCTGCTGCTCGATCGAGACCGCGATGATCAGCGGCCCCTGCGGCTTGGCGTTGGTTTCCTTGATGGCCGCCTCGGTCTTGGCTGATGGCCGACGTGCCTTGGGCTTGCGCGGCTGCACCATCGGCGCGGGCCGGTAGTAGCCGGGGTCAGGAATCCTGCCAGTAGAACAGGGCGGCGGCATCCGCCTGGGGAGCGGCGGCGACGGAGCCGGCCGCGGTCAACATCGCAATCTGCCAAAATCGCTGCTTCGAAATAGCCGTGCCCGCAATACTCGCACTGAAAAATCGATGCCCGCTCACGCGCATAGTCCTCAAATCCAGTTACTCGAGATCTACTGTCCTGCGTATTCATTTGTTGTCGCAGAGGCGAAAAGCGTTCACCAGCGTAAGCCTTATAATTTCAGCGCTTTTCGCCTCGATCGTAGCAAAAAAGCCTCACATTCCGTTAAACGGCGCCTGGTCAATCTGACGCCATCCATAAGGCGGTACTGCGGCGTCCATATCCCCTGCGGCCTTCCTGTCCGGCTTTCCGGCACTACATAGGCGGCGAGCCCTTCAGCGGAGATATCAATGACATCCAAGGCCATCGTTAAGTGCGACAGGAAGTGGAGACGTCTGGCCTTGGTGGTGTTGGCGCTGACATTGTGGCAGACGGCACCGGCGTCGGCCGCGGAAGAGCCCGACCTGATCTTTCGCCGCTCGACCGTGTTCAAGTGGCTGAGCCCGAACGACAAGCTCGCGACCTACGCCGTCGACGATCCCGAGGTCGATGGGGTGGCCTGTCACTTCACGGTGCCGGAAAAGGGCGGCTTCAAGGGCTGGCTCGGCCTTGCCGAGGAGGTCTCGGACATCTCGCTGGCGTGCCGCCAGATCGCCCCCATCAAGTTCAAGCACAAGCTCGAGCAGGGCGACGACATGTTTCGGCAGCGCCGCTCGCTGTTCTTCAAGAAGATGCAGATCGTTCGCGGCTGCGATGCCAAGCGCAACGTGCTGGTCTACATGGTCTATTCGGACAGGCTGATCGAGGGTTCACCCAAAAACTCAACGTCCTCCGTGCCGATCATGCCCTGGGGGCTAACGACGCCGCAGTTCAGAAATGCGGTGAATTCATCCAGTAAGTCCGACGCCACTCAGAGATCGGATCCGGGATCCGAGGGATTCGAGATCGGGATCCGGGATATGAGGGCTTTGGGCTTACCGTTTGACCGGATTGGAATATTGGCGGGCCTCCAGGCCGGGCCCGGCCTTGCGCTCACGGCAGCCGACCAGATGCACGAATTTTGCGGCGCTGAGACATTGCCGCGAAATTCGCTGCCTTGCTGCGACATCGCGCCACAAAGGCTTACAGGATGCTCTGAGTTCCGAGACACATTTTCAACCGCCGGCCGGCCGGGTTTGCGGGTCGGGGTGTCATTGCCAACGTCGATGTTGCCACTGCCCACGACGGCTATCCTTTGTTGAGGAAGGGTGACCAACGCACAAGCACACGGAAAGTTGCGCGGTGTTCGCTGAGTCGGCCGGACCGAGGCTTCGGTTCATCCGATCGGCCAGTGAACGAGGCCGTCCTCGTAGATGAAAGGAGGGCCAAAGCGGCCTGAATAGCCGGCTTACGCGTTCAGCCTGATCGTCTGAAGTGAGGGCGTCGTAGCTGAATTCATTGAATTTTTCCGGCTATTGTTTCGTCCGGCAGCGCCGACGAAACAATTCTCCTGCGCAATGAAACCATTTTCCGTTTTGGTGCAGATGTCCGGAAACAGCCGATGGCTATCAGGTATCCAACGAGACGGCGGGGCACCGCCCGACAGGGATCACCGGAGTCAGTCAGATGCGGACCATCAGCTTCATCCTCGCCTTCGGCTTTGTCCTGGCGGGTTCCTCGATGGCTGGTTCGTCGGACCAGGCACTGCCGGGCGCCGGCACCTTCGCCTTTAATGGTTCGCCGGTTGCGACGTCGGCGTCCCAGCCGATGGTCGTGGCCGCCAACTAAGCGAACGGATTACTTTGCAAAGATCGCCGACAAAGGCCCTGCATGTTCGTACGCATCTGTTCTGCCGTAATCCTGACGTTCTTCCTTCTCGGCGGCGCGGCGCAGGCCCAGCTCCAACTCCAGTTTCAGCCGCCGCAGACCTCGTTCCGTTCCTGTTCAAAGTGCCCGATCCGCGCGGCGAGTTCGTGCGGCTCTGCGCGCCCCATATGGTCGGACGCTGGGCGCACCCCGAGAGCGTTTGCAGCTGTCTGCACGACCACGCCGCCGCGACCGTGGAAGATGCCGACCTGCGCGAGGCGCTGCTGCGCGGCATCAGCGAGACCGGGGTGCCGACGATCGAGACCGCCTGGGTGCCGCCGTCGAAGCACGCCGAGATCGGCCCGACCTTCACCAAGATCGCCAAGCCGACGCTGCAGTGCATGTTCGAGCCGGCGACGAACCAGTAAAGTGAGCGCGGCTTAGTTAGCTCCATATTCCCCGCTGGCTCGACACACCGGTAACAGCCATTGTAAGGCAATGGCCGGTCGACGATCAGCGTGAGCAAGCCAATGCAGCCGGGACTACTCCCGCTTTCATGCGCGCTGCTCGTCGCGCTGGGCTTGCCAGCCGGCGCCGCGCCCGACGAGGACCTGTTGGGGAAGGCGGCCGGTTATCCGGTCGGATCGCGCGAAGAACGCCAGCGTTGGAAAAGAGAGCTTCGCGCGCGAACGCGACGCGCTGTGGCGCGGGGTCGTCGGCCGATACGGAAGCTGGTAGCTATCGCCGCTTGGTCCCCAGCCTCGGAATACACTTGCGGGTGCGGAGCACGCCGGTCGTCGTCATCTGCGAGCCCTGGACTTCCTTGATCTGTCCGGCCGGGCACGAACCATCGTCGACCAGCACGCGCTGGCCGAGCCGCAGGTCGATAATGTCCTGCTCGCGCGAGGCCACCTGGGCCAGGGCGGGACTCGTAGGAGCCACAGCGCGACGCCGGCGGGCAGGGCAAGCGATCGGGCAGCCTTTGTCGTCATCATTCCGGCCTCGCTCACTTGGTCTTGATCTTCAGCCCATCGGGCCCGACATTGATCTGCAGGCCTTCGGGCTCCTTTTTGGCTTGATAGAGATTGTAGCCGAGCGCGCCGACCGCGACGATCAATACGCCGATGATGAGATACAGAACGTTGCGATTGCCGGGCATCCGGTGGTTCCGTCATGATGATGGACGGCGAGCTTAGTGACGCGGCGACGATTCTCATAGAGCGGTGTGCTGCGCCGGCCGCCACGGCTATGTCGCGGACTTCAGCCTTCTGACACCGGTTCCGCTGTTCGTTTTGCGGTTTGCCCGCAACGCAGCCAGCGATGCCTCCGCCAGTCTTTCGGCCGATGCAACCAGTTGCGGGATCGGATGGCCGGCAAAGCCGAGGACGAGATCCCGGCAGCGGCCGCGCGCGAAAACAAGTTTCCGCCAGCAGCCAGCCCGCGACGCCGGCGTCGGCCTTTGCCTTCGCTGCAACCTGCGGATCAGTCGACGGATCGAACCGCGCGACCAGGTGCAGCCCCTGCGATGGCACTGGCACCGATAGTTGCCCGTCCGATGCCGCCGACAAGGTTGAAGCCAGGACGTCACGCGCTTCCCGATAGATCCCGCGCACCTTGCGCAGGTTTGCCGCGAACGCGCCCGAATTCAGCATATCCGCCACCGCGCCTTCGAGCAGCGTGCCGGGAAAGCGGTCGAGCGCGGCGCGGGCCGTCGTCACCGGCCCGACCAGCCGTTCGGGCAGCGCGCAATAGCCGATGCGCAATCCGGGAAAGAGTGTCTTTGCAAACGTGCCCATGTAGATGACGCGCGAGAGGTGATCGATGCCGGCGAGCGACAGCAATGGCGCACCGTCGTATCGAAATTCGCTGTCGTAATCGTCCTCGATCACGAAGGCGCCGGCATCCCTGGCCCAGTCGAGCAGTTCCAGCCGCCGCGGCATCGACATCTGCACGCCGAGCGGAAACTGGTGCGATGGCGTCACGTAGGCCGCGCCCGCCGACGGCGCGAGGGTCCGGCCCCTGGCCACGATCATGCCTGATACGTCGACCGGCACGGCGACGGGGCGCAGGCTGCAATGCCCGATCGCGCTTCTCGCCGCGGGATAGCCCGGATCCTCGCACCAGATTTGATCGCCGGGCTTGAGAATCGCGCCCAGCACGATCCGCAAGCTGTGCTGCGTTCCCGACGTCAGCATGATCTGGTCCGGATCGCAGCGCAGCCCGCGCGCCGATAGCAAATGATCGGCAATCGCGGCGCGCAGCTCGCGGCTGCCCCTGGGGTCGCCGTATTGCAGGTGCTCGGTGCCGAACGCGCGCAGGCGCCGGCCGGCAAACGACCTGAAGCGCTGCAGGGCCCTTTCATCGATATGCGTGCAGCCGAGCGCCAGCGCGCCTTGCTGCGGCGCATCGATCGCGATCCTCGCCTTGTGTGCGTCGTTGACGCGGGCGGGAATACGCGCGGCGACGAAGGTTCCGGAGCCGACGGTGGCCACAGCAAAGCCGTCCGCGATCAACCGCTCATAGGCCGAGGTGACGGCGTTGCGGCGAAAGCCGGTCTGTTTTGCCAGCATGCGCTGCGGCGGCAGCGGCTCTCCGGGTTTGGCGATCCCGCCCGTGATGGCGTGGCACAGCGCCTGATAGAGCCGGTGCTGCGAGGAGGCGCCCGGCGTCACGTGCGGACCGGAAAGGTCGAGCGCCAGCTCGGCCTTGCGCCGCGACGGCGGAGAATTGGTCGGAATTTTTCGCATGGAATTGGCACTATCGCAGACCAAATTCGCCGGTACAACTTCCTTGACGCGTGCCAAATCCCGAGAGGAGCTACCGTGACGATCGAAGGCGAGACCACCAATTCCTATCCGTTGTCGCCGCGCAATCAAGTCAAGCGCCTGTACCAGCGCGGCTCCTACGATCGTGCGACGATTCATGGCCTGCTGGACGCCTCGATGCTGTGCCACGTTTCCTACGTGATCGATGGCCAGCCTTATTGCACGCCGACGTTCTTCTGGCGGGAGGAAGCCGGCTGTACTGGCATGGCAGCAGCGCCAGCCGCATGCTGCGCAACCAGTCAGATGGCCAGCAGGTCTGCCTCACGGTTGCGCATCTCGACAGCCTCGTGCTGGCCCGCTGCGGCTTCAATCACTCGGCGGACTACCGCGCCGTGATGGCCTTCGGCACTGCCTACCTCATCACCGACGGGGCTGAGAAGGAGCGCGCGCTGGTTGCCATGGTCGACCGCTTCTTTCCCGACCGGACCGCGAGCTTGCGACAAAGCACGGTTCAGGAAGTCAAGGCGACGTCGGTGATTGCGATGGAAATCGAGCAGGCGTCCGCCAAGATCAGATCGAAGGGTGTCGCCGACGACGACGAGGACTACGAACTGCCCATCTATGCCGAGCGCATTCCGGTGCGCACCGTGCTGGGCGCACCCGAACCCTGTCCGCGGCTTCTCGACGGCGTCGAGCGCCCGGCGTCGCTGCGCGGCTATTCGGAAGGCCGCCTGCTCGAAGATGCATTGCGGGATGCGCATTTTGCGCATTACGCCGGCGGCTGAGATCGGGATAGGGTGCGCACTCCCGACCTCTCGGAATTCTCGACTGGAGCCGCCGCAATGACGACCGATACGCAACAGAAAATCCTCGACGCCGTCGATGCGGGCTTTGATGCGCAACTGGCGACGACCAAGGATTTCGTTGCGATTCCCTCGACCCGGGGCGCCGAAGGTCCGTGCCAGGACATGATCGGCGACCTCCTGCGCCAGCGCGGCTATGAGGTTGACGATTGGCATATCGACGTCGAGGATTTGAAGGATCTGCGCGGCTTCGGCCCGATCGAGCATGATTTCTCCAGGGCGCGCTCGGTGGTCGGCACCTACCGTCCCTCGAATAATTCAGGCAAATCGCTGATCCTGCAGGGCCACTGCGACGTGGTGCCGGCAGGGCCGCTCGACATGTGGGAGACGCCGCCGTTCTCGCCGGTCATCAAGGACGGCAAAATGTACGGCCGCGGCGCCTGCGACATGAAGTCCGGCACCATCGGCGCGCTCTATGCGCTGGATGCGATCAAGGCGGCAGGCCTGCGGCCCACGGCGCGCATTCACTTCCAGTCCGTGATTGAGGAAGAATCCACCGGTGTCGGCGCGCTCTCGACCTTGCAGCGCGGCTACCGCGCGGACGCCTGCTTCATCCCGGAGCCGACCGGCGAGACGATGGTGCGCTCGCAGGTCGGCGTGATCTGGTTTCGCCTGAAGGTGCGCGGTTTCCCCGTGCATGTGTTCGAGGCCGGCGCCGGCGCCAACGCGATCATGGCGGCCTACCATCTGATCCATTCTTTGCAGAAGCTCGAAGAAGAGTGGAACGAGCGCGCCAAGGCGGACCGCTACTTCAAGGCGGTCGCCCATCCGCTCAACTTCAACCCCGGCATCATCAAGGGCGGCGACTGGGCCTCCAGCGTGCCGGCCTGGTGCGACGTCGATTGCCGGATTGCGGTGCTGCCGGGCTGGTCGATCGCCGAATGCCAGAAGGAGATTTTGGCCTGCGTCTCGGCAGCGGCGCGCGACCATCGCTTTCTCTCCAACAACCCGCCGCAGGTGGAATGGTCGGGCTTCCTGTCGGAGGGCTACGAGTTGACGAATTCCGCCGAGCCGGAAGCCGCATTTGCAAAAGCGTTTGGCGCTGTCTATGGCGGCACGGTGCCGGACCGGGCGTTCACCGCGCTGACCGATACGCGGTTCTACGGGTTGAACTACAACATCCCGAGCCTCTGCTTCGGCGCGACAGGAGCAGCGATGCACGGCTTCAACGAGTATGTCGATCTGGAGTCGCTGCGGAAGTCGACGAAAGCGACCGCACTGTTCATCGCGGAATGGTGCGGGGTGGAGAGGGTGTAAGTTACCGTGTCCCGGACGCGGTGCAGCGCTTTGCGCTGCACCGCAGAGCCGGGACCTGCTGCGGCATGGACCCCGGCTAGCAGCGCACCGCCCGCGCTGCGCAGCATCCGGGGAAGGTCAGCCAGCAGGCCACAACGCCGTCACGATCGCGTCCAACCCATCCGTCAGCGCCGCCGGTCCCGGCTGCAGGATGATCGTCGATTTGATCTCGACAATGCGATTGTTGCGCACGGCCGGAATATCGCTCCAGCCCGGACGTTGCCGGATGCGATCCGGCACGACCTTCTTGCCGCACCATGACGCGAGGATCACGTCGGGCGCGGCTTCGCGCACCGCGTCGGGCGCAATGATCCGGTCCTTGGCCGCCTGCTGAAGCCGCAACTTCGGCAACGCATCCTCGCCGCCGGCGATCTCGATCAGTTCGGAGACCCAGCCGATGCCGGAGATCAGCGGATCGTCCCATTCCTCGAAATAGACTTTTGGTTTGGGCGAGGGCCGGGGTTGCCGCGATGCGCGCAAGACGTTCTTCAAAGCTCCGGGCGAGTTGATCCGCACGCTCGGCGGCGCCGACAATGGCTCCAAGCGTGCGGATCATCGCGAAGATGCCCACGATGTCGCGCTGGTTGAAGACGTGAATAGAAACGCCCGCGCGGACCAGATCGGCGACGATATTCGCCTGCAGGTCGGAGAAGGCCAGCACGAGATCGGGCTCGAGCGCCAAAATCTTCGGAATGTCCGCGGAGATGAAGGCGGAAACCCGCGGCTTCTCGCGGCGGACCTGTGGCGGCCGCACCGCATAGCCGGAGACGCCGACGATGCGGTCCTGCTCGCCGAGCTGATACAGCGTCTCGACCGTCTCTTCGGTCAGGCAAACGATCCGGCGGGGCGGGAACTGGCGCATACGGATGATATGCCTAATTCCCGGCAGCATGTCACGGCATCCATTACCTCGGAGGTCATTGCCTGATTTACCGGCACCATCCATTCTGTCTGAGAAATCGCTTGAAAGAAAAGCCGGAGGACCGATGACGCCGCTCGAAAAATCCAGTCGATGAAGATGCCGTTTGCCGAATTGAAGGGGTGACCTTCACGGAAGCCGGTATGGATCGGGTGGTGGCCAAGATGCTGGTGCGGCCGGACCTCTGCACGCTGCGGAACACGATTCACGGCGGCGCGATCATGGCGTTAGCGGATTCAGTGGGAGCGGCCGCCACCGTCCTCAACCTGCCCGCTGACGCCAAAGGTACCACTACGATCGAGAGCAAGACCAATTTCATCGGTGGCGCCAAGGAAGGATCGACGGTGATCGCCACTGCAACCCCGGTGCATCGGGGCCGCCGCACCCAGGTCTGGCAGACACGGCTGGAGACCGAGGACGGCAAGCTTGTCGCGGTCGTCACGCAAACGCAGATGGTGCTGTAGCCTCAGGCCGCCTCCACCGTCTGCACGGCGTTCAGCATCCCGGTTTGCGGATGACAATCCACATATTCGAAAAGCTGTTCGTCGGCGCGGGCGACGGTTACCTCGTGGTAGAGCCGCAGTTTTGCGGCCGGCCCGAGCGTTGACAGGTATTTCATGGCGGCGCCGAATATCTTCACGTGGGTCGGGTGCGATTCAGCCCAGCGCTCCAGCGCCGACAGGCTTCTCCACCAGCTCATGCCGTAGGACTTTTCGGTCGCCGCGCCGTCCGGGCCAATGACGGTCATGTAGCGGTTGGCGTAGCAGCCGATCGAACGCCCCTGGTCGCGCAGGAAATCCATGCCTTCGCGCAGCACCGGCTCGACATCGCCAAGGTACATCTTGCGCTCGGCGGCTTCGGTATCGCCCCAATCCTGGCCGGACCGGATCAGGCAGAGGTTGTCATGCGGGACGATGCGGATGCGCGTCCCGTCGCGGATCGCGCGTGCGGAGCCTGAAGGCGCCATCTCGCTCGTTTGAGACAACGGGATGCGGTCGCGCATGCCGCCCCAATAGGCGTGCTCCAAAACTTCGCCGCTCATGCCGTCGGCGAGAACGGCGACGCCTTCGGGCCTTCCAGGGAAGAGAACAGCGTCTCATGGCCTTCCACGGACGGGTAAAGTGCCTCGATGAAAGTCCCGAATCCGTTGTTGGTCCGCTGGTCGCCGGTCCAGCGCTCGCGTGCGGCCGGAAACCAGCGGTCGAATTTTTGCCGGTCGTCCCAATAGGCCACCGTGACGACGTTGGTGAAACCGGCCTCGTCGACATAGCTCGCCCGGTCCCAATGCGCCGGGCCGTCGGCCGCGGCGAAATCCGAAGCGAGCCGCGCCAACGCCTGTTCCGCGACGGCGTTGAGCGTGCCGCGGGATTGGATGCCGAAATAGGTCATCACCACCCGCGTGACGCTCGGCTTGTGCCGCGCCACGAAGGACGGATAGGGCGGCGCATAATCGTCGCCGACCCGGCGGTGGCGCGTTCGTGCGGTTTGCAGATGCGCGGGGATCGCGGATTCCATCGGCCTGCTCCTTGTCGGAATTGAAGCGCCTCAGGCTTGCAGCCTGATCTCGCTCATGACCTCGGCGTCGACGGGAAGCGAGAAATGTTCGACGCGGTTGGCGCGCGTGGTGTTGAGCAACAGCCGCGTGACGTCGGGCCGCGAATAATGCCCGGCCGGATCGGCGGCGTTCTTCGCTACCCCGATCATGCCGAGATCGATATCGGCGTACAAAATGCCTTCCTGGTCGGGCGGCAGCTTCTCGGCGAGCGAACTGCCGTCCGGCCCGTAGATCACGGCGTGACCGCCGCCGGCATGCAGGAAGGCATGTTTTTCGGGGAGTCGCAGAGCTCGTCGATCATGGCCTGCGAGACCACCGCGCAGGGGCCGAGGAAGAAGCACGAGCCTTCGACCGCATAGACCTTGCTGGCGGCGTTGTTGACCTCATGGCCGAGCGCATGCGCGAACGGATCGTACAGCGAAAAACTCGGCCAGGCACCGACATGCACCTGCTCGTTCTGGGCGTACATCGCGTATTTCGACAGCGGCTGCAGGTGCTCCCAGCAACACAGCGCGCCGAGCCGTCCGACATCGGCGCGATCGTGGACCGCGAGATCGCTGCCATCGCCTTCGCCGAACACGGTGCGCTCGGCATGGGTCGGACGCAGTTTGCGGCGCTTGGCGATGGTTTCGCCGTCGGGTCCGATCAGCCATTGCGCGATATAGAGGCTGCCACCGTCGCGTTCGGACAGTCCGAGCACGGCGGTCAATTTGGCGCGCTTGACGGCTTGGCGGATCTTTTCCGCCTGCAGGCTGTCGAAGGCGAGTGAATTGTCGAAATAGCGCTGTACAAAACCGCGGCCGATCGCCCAGGCGGGCGCGCCAAGCCAGATCTGCCACGGGTATCCGGGAATGAAGGTTTCGGGAAACGCGATCAGCTTCGCGCCATGCGCGGAAGCTTGCTCGATCAGCGCGATGGTCTTGTCCACGGTGGCATCGAGATCGAGAAAGACCGGCGCTGCCTGAACCACCGCCACCTTGTATTTCTGATGAACCAGACCCATCGCATCAATCCTTTCGCGTTGGCGAACCGACAATCGCTCGGTCGCAAGCGTACAGCCATGGCATCGCGCGCCGCTTGTCTGCAGCGGAACGAAAACTTGTCTTAACGCGCAGATGGACGCCGGATGCCTGTGGCGTGGCAGGATGGAGGGCCGAGCGGATGCGTTATTGGCCCGGCTGCTCGCGCCATTCGCGCGGCGAGACGCCGAACCGCTGCTTGAAGATGCGGCTGAAATGGGCGAGGTCGTTAAAGCCCCACGCGAAGGCGATCTCGCCAATATGTCGGGCCTGATGCGCGGGATCGGTGAGGTCGCGCTTGCAGCGTTCCAGCCGTTGCGTCTGGACGTAGCTGCGGAACGAAGTCTGTTCGGCGGCCATCAAGTCGCTGGCGTAACGTGGCGAGATTCCTGTCGCCGCTGCGGCGCGCGGCAGCGATAATTCCGGATCGGCGAGATGCGTCAGGATATGATTCTTGAGACGATAGAGCAGCGCCGACCGGTGGACCGACTGGTCCGGCAAGCGCGCGTGCAGCCTGTCGGCCAGCGTCATCGCCAGCAGGTCGAGCGCCTGGTCGAGCAGGCGGCTAGCGGCCGCGGGATCGACCAGCTCGATCGTCCGGCTCACATTGCGCACGAAATCAAAGGTCAGCCGTTCGAGCGGACGATCGCCTGCGAACGTGGTCGCGGTCAAACCATCGAACGAGCCGACGCGCTGTTGCAGCAGCTTGCGCGGCATCTGGAAGATGGTCTGCGAAAAGCTGTCGTCGAAGCGCAGCTCGTAGGGGCGGGTGGTGTCATAAAGGACGAATTGTCCGGCGGAGACGACAGCTTCGCGGCCGTCCTGGAAGACGCCGTTCACGCCGTTGTTGCCGAGCGCCATCAGCACGTAATCTTCGCTGGCGCGGGCTATTCGCGACGGCGTGCGGAATACCCGCTGGGCGGTGGAATCGACCTGCGTGAGCGCCACCGGTCCGATTCTGGATTGCGAAACCGCGCCCCAGAATGCGCCGCGCATGTCCGATTTGCAGTCTAACCCGACGAAGGTGTCGCAGACGATGTCCTGCCACACCGCAAGCCGGCGTTCCGGAAGGCAAGAACTCGTGTTGAGCACGACAGCCACGACGGACCTCCACGAACCATCCGGTGCGTTGCCTAGAGCTTCGGTTCTGATTGAATCAGAACCGAAGCTCTAGATTCTTGTTTTGACGCGTTTTCTACCGCAGATAAGTCTACGCAATCTGCGCAAGCTTGATTGCTGTGCGAACCGGTATCCACTTCGCTCGAAAACGCTGTGGAGCCTGACCCAATTCAAAAATAAGCAAGCCCCATGCCCAGTCTGCGCTGGGTGGCAGGCGTTAACAATTGGTTGATAAAGATTGATCTAAGCCGCTGGAATTGTTGCCATTATTTAAGGCAGTATACAGACAATCCGGGCTTGAAGTTCATGCTGCGATGCACAATATAGATGGTCTAGGGATTCGACGCCTCCTCGAGGGCTTCTCTCAGAGGAGTTTAGGATATGTACCTCACTGTGATTGCGGCCGCGCTCGCCAATAGTAGCGTGCGCACGCTCAGCCAGCAGGAAGAATTGCCGCTGTTGCGCGATCACCTGCTGCGGCTCGACCGCAACAGCCGCCGCGACCGTTTCCACGGCTTCATGGACGACAGCTTCATCGAGCGCTACGCCGAGAAATGCGCCAATGACGGCACGACCATCATTGCCTTCTTTGAAAATGGCGTGGTTCGGGGGCGGCGGAGCTGCATCCGCCGGACCAGTCGCCGGATTCGCTCCCCGAGATCGCCTTCAGCGTCGAAGCATCGGTGCGGCGGCGGGGCGTCGGCAGCATCCTGTTCCGCAAGCTGATCACGGAGGCGCGCGCCAAGGGCTACAAGAGCCTGCGGATCACCACCGGCGCACAGAACGAGGCGATGCGGAAGCTCGCCAGCAAATTCGGCGCGCAGCTTGTATTCCGCCATGGCGAATCCACCGGCACCATCGATCTGACAAAGCAGGACCAGGCAGAGCTCGCGACGACCTGGGCGGATAGCGCGGTGAATGCGGCCCGCACGGTCGCGAACTTCAACCGCGCCTATTGGCGGATGCTGCTTCGGATGTATGGCTGGGGCCGCGCCGCCTGAGCAGCGCGTTCAATCAGGGCAATTCGCTGACTGTTGATCCAGCGAATTGCCCAAAGTTTGATTGTTCAGGTGCCGGTACGCTTGTCGTTGCCGAAGCGCCTGATGACACGGCGCTCGACCACGACCGAGCGCTGCGCGCCTTGTTCGCCCGCGATGACGCGGGTAGCCGATCGCGCCAGCGCGCGGCCGGTCTTCTTCACTTCCGCCAGCACGTCCTCGTAGGGCAGCCCCATCAGCGCGGCGGCGATTTCCGCCTGCTGCTGCTGGTCGTCGGTGATCCCCACCGCGGCGAAGATTGCCTCCTCCAGCGTCGGCGGATCCTTCCGGACGCGTCGTGTGCCGTATTTCGTGTTCCAGTCTTCGCTCATAGCGGCCTCGCAACTAACTGCGGAGATACCTAGGTGCCCTCATGTTGCATTGCAATACGCATTTCGCATGGCAATACAGCCATGCACCTACAATCTTCAAGTCCGGTAACGCCGTACGGTTCGGTGATTTCACCGTTCTCGTCGTCATGGCGCGGAATCGCCGGCGGCAGCCAGATCCAGCGGCTGCTGCGGCCAGCGCTTCAACGCGGCATGTCCGGCATCGGTCAGTACATAAATGCCGCGCTCGGCGCGATCGAACCAGCCGTAGACATTATGCAGCAGGATCTTTCCGGCGTCGGGAATATCCACGCGCAAGTCCCTGACGCGCCGCGGCCCGCCTGACAGCGCCGAGGCGCAGGCCAGCGCCTGCTGGCGATAGGCCGTCATGATCGGCGCGCGCGTCGAGCCGCCCATCGCCGGATCGCCCTTGCGCTTCTGATGCTCGGCGACCAGCCGCGACCGCTTTTTGGATTGCGGCGAGGGCTGCCGTCGCAGGCTGGACGATCACCTCGACATCGCCCGTGTTGGTGACCGCCAGCATACCAAAACCCAGGCGGCGGCAGAGATTGCGATAACGGGCGTCGCTCTCGCGGCCATTGCCGCGGGCAGATAATTTGGCCGCGAGCCAGACTTCGTCGGCGGCGCCTGCGCGATCGACCGCCTGCAGGATCAGTTCCAGGTTGAAGGAAAGCTTCAGTTCGCCGATCACCACGATCGGCGGATCGTCGCCGCTCAGCGCCACCAGATCGCAGCCCCCGACCTCGCCCTTGACGGTGAAGCCGAGCTTTTCGAGAAAGCGTTTGACGGGAAGATATAGCGCGGTTTCCAAGATTTGCTCCGGCGCGTGCGACCGCGACTCAACCTGCCGACTCTAGCCGAATTCCGGCAAAGCGTTGAAGGCTAGTAGAGCAGGATGAGATTAGGTTGGGCCGTGACGACGGATCACCTCGTGCCCCGGACGCAAGCGGCGCGAGTGTTGCGGGCCGAGCCCATTCTACTTTGCTTGGGGTTGTTTTCGCGATTTTGTGTCTGGGCCCTGCGGTGTACCGTCGAAGGGTATCTGCACTGCGTCCGGGACACGAGATCGTTAGTGCTTCGCGCTAACGGCGGATCGATTCGACTCCAACCCGTCCCGCTCTAGTCACAAATCGCGAGATTGCCCTGTCCGGTGGTGGACGATCGCTTCCTCGGCCAACGCGTCGAGCTTTCCAGCACCTGCGTCTCGCTCGATGGCTGCATCGAAGCGGCGGGCGTCGAACACCTCGAACCAGGCACGAAAACGTGCCAACTCCCGGGCGGAGAGCAATTCGACAGCTTTCTGAATTTGCTCCACCGTCTTCACCAGCTAAACCCTCCCGTTCACCGGCAGCAGCGCGCCGGTGACGGCGCTCGCGGCGTCGCTGGCGAGGAACAGGATCACGTCGGCTAGCTCTTTCGGCGTCACCCATTTGGTGAAATCGGCTTTAGGCATGCTGGCGCGATTGGCCGCGGTGTCGATAATCGACGGCAGCACGGCGTTGACCGTGATCCTGCCCTTCAGTTCAGCGGCAAGCGCCTCGGTAAGGCGATGCACGCCAGCCTTGGAGGCGGCGTAGGCGCCCATGCCACTGTCCGCCTGCAGCGCGCCCATCGCGCCGATATTGACGATGCGTCCGGCGCCGGATGCGGCGAGATGCGGGATCGCCGCGCGTGACGCGTTGAGCGCGGTCATGACGTTGAGCGCGTACATCCGTTGCCAGGTTTTGGGATCGCCGTCGGCCACCGTCCCGAATGCGAAGCCGCCGGCGATGTTGATCAGCGCATCGAGTTGGCCGAAATGCGATGCAGCCGCATCGATTGCCTTGCCGGCCTGTGCCGCGTCGGTGAGGTCGACACCGCCGACTTCGAACAGATCAAACGTTGCCGGGACTTGCGTTGGCGCATGATCGACGCTCGCAATCCGGGCGCGCCGCGCCAGCGCTTCGTCCACGACCACCCGGCCGAGCGCGCCCAGCGCGCCCGTCACGACAATGACTTTTCCGTCCATGAGGGCCTCCGCATGCCGGGGAAGGGAGCGCACCCTATCAGGAGTTTTTCACTGGCAATGCGGCGAATTTCTGCATGGAACGATCTGTCTCACGCGCCCAAATTGCCGCGGGCCGCGCCCGTTCGGGGAACGCGAGCTACGTAGGACTACGGAATGGGGCGAAATCGATAAAATTTGCCGGAGTTCTGTAAGCCGTTTTCAGAATCCGTTCGGTACAACCGGATACCAACAAAAGGCAGGGGGATTTGTCATGGGTTTGCCGGATCATGGTTTACCGCTTGTTCAGCTTAAGGAGCAGCGGCGCGACCTGGTCGTAGCGCTGCAGAGATCGCAGCGGTCCGGTCTCAAGCTGGGAATTGATGCAGATCGCTGCGATCCAGCAGGCGATCTCGGCGTTCGAGGACGTCATCGCCGATCTCGATGCCGAACTGGAAATGGAAGCAGCAGCCTGAGCCTGTAGCGAGCCGCCACGGCCGCCAAATCCGTCCGCCGCTTTTCAGGAAGCAGGCGCAGGTCGTGTCGATGCGGCGTGTGAAGTCGGATTAGGTCAGGCTTGCTGGTTCAGTCTTGAAGGTAACGCGCTTCGAGATGGGCGCGTTCGGCTTTGCCGAGACCGAGGCCATCGCGCAGATAGCCTTCGAGATCGCCATAGTCGGCATCGATGGCCTCGAACGCGGCGGCGAGGAACGATTCCTGCACCGAGCCGAGCACCTGCCTGACCTCGTCGGGCAGGTCGCTGCTGGAATTGGGATCCCTGCGATAGAAGCGGTTGGTCAGGAGATAATCTTCCGAGATGATGTCCTCGGAAACGCCGAGCGCATGCAGGATCAGCGCGCACGCAAAACCGGTGCGATCCTTGCCGGCGGTGCAATGGATCACCAGCGGCGCGCGATCTTCCAAGAGATGCGCAAACAGCGTGCGGAAATGCTGCGTGTTGTTCTGCACATAGCCGCTGTAGGAATCGCGCATCACCTCGACGGCATGGTCCGTCGACAGCGGCGTGCCGGTGGCCGCGATGGCGCGCAACGCCGCGACGACGGTGGGTTCGACCGGCAGCGAATGAACGGTGATTTCAGGCATGCCGCACAGGGCGGCGGCACGCTCCTCGGTGCCGCGAAAGTCGAACGCGTTGCGGACGCCCAGGTTCCGCAGCACGGAGACATCGTCATCGGTGAGGTGGCCGAGATGGTTGGAGCGGAAGATCTGCCGCCAGCGCACGGTCCGGCCGTCGCTCGTGGGATAGCCGCCGAGATCGCGGAAATTGCTGGCGCCGGAGAGCTTGAGATGGCGGGCGAGGGAGGCAGGGGAATCTGACATCGGCGGTTTGAACGATCTCGTACTGCGGACAAACGAGGCAAGGGCATACCGCTTGCCCCGTCTCGTCTATACTGAACTTGTCGGGGGCGAAACGTCAATTGCCGGACGATAACGATTTTAGGCGCTGCCGAAAGCGGAAGAGGCCGCCAACTGAGGCGGCCTCTGGGCTACTTCTGTGGTGGCACCTTGACCGGGATATGCGGCGTCGCGCTAACCACCTTGACGCTTCCATCCGAAGCAAAACTCCTGAGCGTTTCCAGCACCAGGAAGAATTTCTCCGCAAGCATGGCGGGACCTCCTCCGGCTAGTTGATTTGAGATAGAGATTATCACCGCTGCAGGGCGGGGACCATACAATTTAGGAAGGCTGAGGCCGCCAACCGGCGCGGCTCGCAACTAGTCCCGTACAGCCCTTATCGACGGCTGGATGGTGAGGCGGTAGGCGACCAGCGCGCCGCCGTCGAATTTCTCCAGAACCGCGTCACACGCCGGGCAGCGATATTCGCCCGTCTTGCCCGACCACGACGTCAGTTCGAGACGGCGGAAACCGGCCCTGCACTTGGGACACGTCACATCGTCCTTTTTCATACGCCACCCGTAAAAATCCCAGCCGGCAACCCAGTATACGTTAAGGCGGTACTTAGGACACTTACAAAGTCAACTCACGACGCCGGGGCTTAAATATGGAGGGTGCCCCGGTTTTCTCGCTTTGGCTTGCGGCGCCGCGAGACGCGCACCCTGTTGTCGCACAACCCCGTCGGGTGATCTTCGCTTTAAATTCGCGGACTCATCCCCTTGGATAACTTGCCCTTGGATAACTTGGACGCGCCATGTCATTGTCATAAAATCTTCATACGCAATCCCAATGGAGATATCGTTGAACGCGCGGCAGCCAGTCGTGAGCGATTCCGGCGCGGCCACTGCCGTGCGGCCGGGTGCGGAAATCGAACTTAAGCTGCTTGCGCCGCAAGGATCCCTCGAAAAACTGCGCGAACTGCCCGTTATCCTGCAGCATGCGCGCAACCGGGGCGCGTTTCACCGGCTGGAAACGGTGTATTACGACACGCCAGAGCGACTCCTCTTCCAAAATGGCATGTCGCTGCGCGTGCGGCGCAGCGGCAAACACTTCATCCAGACCCTGAAGCTTTTGCCCAACAGCGGGCAACCTCTGATGCGACGGCAGTGGGAAGGACCGGTTGACGGCGTCACCCCTGATCTGGCGCGGCTTCCCGCCGATATCGGCGATCCAGTGACGACGCTGACCAACGACGCGCTGGTGCCGGTTTTCGCGACGAAGGTTCGCCGGTACGCACGGCAGCTCGACCTGCCCGATGCTTCCGTTGAAATCGTATTCGACGAGGGGACGATCGAGGCCGGTGCGCGCCAGGAACTCCTGTCCGAAATCGAACTCGAATTGAAGAGCGGCAACGCCGGCGTCCTGTTCGATCTCGGAACGCAGTTGGTTGATGCCGCGCCGCTACAGGTTGGCACGCGCAGCAAGGCGGAACGCGGCTATGCGCTCGCGTTCGACGTCGTGCAACCAGCGACGAAAGCCGACGTAGTCGGCATCAGTGCCGAGCATGTGGTCGACGACGTCATCGCACTCCTGATGGGGACCTGCTGGCATCACCTTCTGAAAAATCACACGGTAGCCGAAGAGGGATCGGATCCCGAAGGCGTGCACCAGATGCGCGTTGGCCTGCGCCGTTTGCGTACGATCTGCGCACTGTTCCGGCGCGATATTCCTTCTCCTGCATTCCAGGCGATCAACAGCGAAGCGCGGTGGCTGATGCAGCAGCTCGGCCCGGCGCGGGATTGGGATGTTTTCGCCGAGGGGATCATCACTCGCCTGGTCACGGCGGCTCCGGATGTCGACCTCGTCGGCCTGCGCGATGCGGTCGAACGGCAGCGCAAGTCGAGCTACGGCGCATTGCAGACCGTTCTCGCCGATGTCCGCTGCAGCCGTTTCCTGCTCTCGCTGGGGCACCTGGTAGAACGCCGCGGCTGGCGCAATGAAATCGACGGCAAAGCGCTGGCCATCCTGTCGCAACCGATTCAGGCGATCGCCGATAAAATTGTGGCGCGCTTGCATCGCAAGGCGCTCAGGCGTGGCGCGCATTTCCGGCAGCTCAACGTCGATGCGCAGCACGATCTCAGAATCGACCTCAAGAAGCTGCGCTATGCGGCCGAGTTCTTCCGGCCGCTTTATGCCACGCATGGGGCCGCCAGGCGTTACGCGAGGCGGCTCGCCAGGCTCCAGACCAGTCTCGGACGCGCGCGCGACATCGCGAGCAGCCGCATTCTGCTCGATGCCATCAGGCAGGACAACCAGCCTGCGCTTGATCTCGCCATCGGCGCAGTGGCCGGTTGGCAAGCCCGCGATCAGATTGCGGTGGCAAAAACGCTGCGCAAGAGATGGCGGCGATTCAAAGCGGCGCCCGCGTTCTGGGGCCGGTAAAGTCCGTCACTTGCACCGGCGATCCCGCGCTGCGGACAAACGGCGGAAGGGCATGTCGTCCGCTTCCGTCTCGTCTATACTGAGCTCTGCAGGGGGCGAAGCATGAATTGTCACAGGAATACGATTTTTGGCGCTGCGCTATGCGCGGCGGCGATGGCAACCGCGCCGTCGGCCGCATTCGCGCAGTCGACTTTCCGGAACTATCGCTGCGCCGACGGGGCGCAATTCATCGTCGGATTTTTCCAGTACGATTCCCGCGCCCATCTGCAGCTCGACGGCAAGGCGCTGACTCTGACGAAGCGCGTGGCGCTGTCGGGATCGCGTTATCAGTGGAAGGGCGTGACCCTGAGGATCACCAGGGCCGGGATCACGACGCTCAAGCATGCCAAGCGACCGGTCACCACATGCGAGCAGACATGAAAAAGGGCCGAAACGATATCGTTCCGACCCTTTTCAGTTCACCGTCCGCGCCTTACTGATCGGGCGCGTCGCTGCCAAACACCTCCCGGACATCAGTGGTCACGCCCGTTCTTTTCGTCCTCGATGGCGGCCGCGTGGTACCAGCTGTCGCTGCAATCCGCGAGGTTGGCCGGCGGGGCGGCATACTCGGTCTTGGCCTCGCCATAGCGACGTCCCCCGAGAGCCGCACGGCCCCCGGTCGGGAATTGGTAGATCCTGGCGGACCCCTGATTCACACCCGTATTCATCATCCCAGTCTCTCCTTTGCCGTGGCGCGAGCCTCTATGGTGCGCCCGACTCGTTCTCTAGTCGTTACAATCCGGGATATCGTCGGTGCCCTCTGTGGACGCAAGATGACCAAGAGAGCGGCACATAATGTCTATTTCGTAGGCAATTTTGGCGTTGCTTCCTGCGGGGCAGCGAACGAATAGCCAACGCGTGAGGCGGCCGGAAGGTTGCCGGAGGAAGCCTGGCTTTGCGGCGGATGCACTGGGGAGCTGCCGCAGCTTTAATCGCGGAACGGCACGCAGGCGAAAATGCCGAAGAAATGGGCTGGATTCGGCATCCCGGCAAAGCGGCCGCATGCCCGTTTACGGGGCCCACCGCGCTTCTATGTCGCAGCTTTTTCCGAGGAGGCGCGGTCGACTGGCGGTGGACAGCTGTTGCCGCAGTGCAGCGATTGGCACGTTAAATGCTTAGTAAGGCGTGGCCTGACGTGGCCGGGTACACGTATGCGGAGACTTCCAGGGGCTGGGCGTCAAAATCCAGATTTCAAGGCTTCGGTCTTCCGCATTCCACTAGCAACTCAAGAGAGGCTCAATGACCAAGTACAAGCTCGAGTATATTTGGCTCGACGGCTATACGCCGACGCCGAATCTGCGCGGCAAGACGCAGATCAAGGAATTCGACAAGTTCCCGACGCTGGAACAGCTTCCGCTGTGGGGCTTTGACGGCTCGTCGACCATGCAGGCCGAAGGCCACAGCTCCGATTGCGTGCTGAAGCCGGTTGCCGTCTATCCGGACGCCGCGCGGAAAACGGCGCGCTCGTCATGTGCGAAGTCATGATGCCCGATGGCAAGACCCCGCACCCCTCGAACAAGCGCGCGACCATCCTCGACGACGAGGGCGCCTGGTTCGGCTTCGAGCAGGAGTATTTCTTCTACAAGGACGGCCGTCCGCTCGGCTTTCCGTCGGATGGTTATCCGGCGCCGCAGGGCCCGTACTATACAGGCGTTGGCTACAAGAACGTCGGCGACGTCGCCCGCAAGATTGTGGAAGAGCACCTCAACCTCTGCCTCGCCGCCGGCATCAACCATGAAGGCATCAACGCCGAAGTGGCGAAAGGCCAATGGGAATTCCAGATCTTCGGCAAGGGCTCCAAGAAGGCCGCTGACGAAATGTGGATCGCCCGCTACCTGATGCTGCGCCTCACCGAAAGCTATGGCATCGACATCGAATTCCACTGCAAGCCGCTCGGCGACACCGACTGGAACGGCTCGGGCATGCACGCCAACTTCTCGACCAAGTATATGCGCGAAGTCGGCGGCAAGGAGTATTTCGAGAAGCTGATGGCGGCCTTTGACAAGAATCTCATGGACCACATTGCCGTCTACGGGCCGGACAACGACAAGCGCTTGACCGGCAAGCACGAGACCGCCCCTGGAACAAGTTCAGCTACGGCATTGCCGACCGTGGCGCGTCGATCCGCGTTCCGCACTCCTTCGCCAACAACGGATACAAGGGCTATCTGGAAGACCGCCGTCCGAACTCCCAAGGCGACCCTTACCAGATCGCGTCCCAGATCCTGAAGACCATCGCGGAAGTCCCGACCGGCGCCAAGGCGGCTGCGGCCTAACGGACCTACGATATGACCCCGGGGCGCCCCGGGGCTGCAACGCTGATCCGCCAAGATGAAAACCGCCTTGGCGGATCATTGCGTTTTGATGACACGACGTCTTGATGCATTTTGATTCAAATCCGCCGGTTCAAAGCCGTTTCCTGCGTTGTGAAGCGCGCTAGACAACGGCCGTGGGCTTGCCGGGGACGCGGCCATTGTTTGAGGGATTTTACAAAGTCAGGTTTCAGCTTGGCGCGGCGGTCGGCCGCAGCGTGATGTATGCGCGCGACGGCAGAATGCTGGGCGGCAATTCCGCCTTTGCCCATATCGGCACCTACGAAAAACGAAACGACGGCGTCGACATCGTGATCCAGACCGTCCGCCATAACCCGGACCCGAATTACCGCGCGATGGCCGGCACCGACGATGCCACCCTGCTGGCGAAGGGCAGGGCGGACGGAGACCTCTACCGTTTTGAAGGGGGCTTGAAGGAACTGCCCGGCGTGGCGTTTCACTCGGTGATGACGCCGATCGAGCAGGAGGCCGTACCGATCGCCGGCGGCGTCGGCGAGGGTGGCATCGTCAACGGCCTCTATTCCATTCACATCCGCATGCTTGACGGTGTCGAGGGCGGCCTGACCGGCGTCATGCTGCTCAATGAAGGCCGCATCCTGGGCGGCGACGCCTCGTTCTACTATCTCGGTACCTACACCTCGGAGAAGGGCCGCTGGAAGGGCCAGATCCTGAATCAGGAGCACACGCCCGCCATGGGGAGAATCCCATCTTCGGCGGCCATGAAGTCGGCATCGGTTTTTCCGGTACCTGCGACAAGGAGGGCGCGCGGCTTGAGGCGACCGCACTCGCCGGCAAGCGCAGCCTTCGCATGACCGCAGTGCTCAAGCTGATGCACCGGGTGTAGCGGCGATGAGCGATACCGTGCGCGTGCTCTCGACGCTGGCGCTGAAGGGCGCCGTCCACGGCCTCGCTGGCCAGTATCAAGCGGTCGGCGGCGCGAGTATCATTGCCGATTTCGCGCCGACATTGGCGCTGCTGGAGCGGTTGCGCGCCGGTGAGGCAGCCGACGTCGTCATCCTGACCCGCGAGGGGCTCGACGAGATCGCGCGCGAGGGCGCGTGGCGGCCGAAAGTTGCGTGGATCTCGCGCGATCGTTTGTCGGCATCGCCGTGAAAGCCGGCGCGGTCCACCCGGACATATCAACCGAGGCGGCGTTGCGTGCGGCACTGCTCGGCGCGCGCTCGGTGGCCTATTCGCGGCTCGGCGCCAGCGGCATTCTGTTTGCGAAATTGATCGAGCGGCTCGGCATTGCCTCCGACATCAACGCCCATGCGGTGATCATTCCGCAGGGCTTTACCGCCGAGCGGCTCGTGAGCGGCGAGGCCGATCTCGCGGTCCAGCAGATCAGCGAGTTGAAGCAGATCGGGGGATCGAGGTGGTGGGACCCATTCCATACGAGCTGCAAACGCCTGCGGTGTTTTCAGCGGGGCGAATGGCGGTGACGAACCAGCCCGACGAAGCAGACCGGTTGCTGCGGTTTCTCGCGTCGCCCGCGGTCGCGCCGGCGTTGCGCGAGAGCGGGCTGGAACCTTGAATTTCATTCCCTGATCAAAACGACGCCGGCGATCAGGAGGACGGCTCCTGCCAGCCGCGCGGCGCTGAGGGGATGCGGCGTCAACCCGAATGCGCCGAAATGATCCAACGTAACGGCGGCCAGCACTTGGCCGGCGATGACAAGTGCAAACAGTGTCGCCGCGCCGAGGGAAGGCAGCAAGAGGATCGCCAGCAGGATGAAGGCGGCGCCGAACACGCCGCCTGACCACGCATACCACGGCACGCCGGCCATTATCTTCCACGAGGGCACGCGTTCGCCGAGCGCGATCACCGCGACGATCATGGCGATGAGGCCCACGGCGTAGCTGACCAGTCCCGCCCATGCCGGCGACGCAAGTGCCGTGCGCAGGTTGCCGTTGAGCACCTGCTGGGTGGCGACGCTGATCCCGGCGCCGAGCGCGAGGAGATAAAGGAAGAAATGTTGCACGAGGCCCCCATTCATTCCCGGCCGGCAAAGCGATCCGGCGTTGTAAAGCCAGAGACAACGCGAATAGCTGGCCCGGAACAAGAGGCCCCACGGCGCAATTATTGCGGACGGGGCGCGCCAACAAGCGGTGCTTTCCATGATCCGAAAACTGCAATCGGGCGAATACCGGCTCTATTCCCGTAAAATCAATCCGAAAACGGGCAAGCGTCGTAACCTTGGAACCTTCAAATCACGCGCCGCAGCAGAAAAAGCATGAGCGCGCGGTGCAGTATTTCAAACGGCACTGAACCTGCGTTAAATCGCGGCTGGTTCCGGGCCTTGGGCGGTGCTAAGCCCGCCCCGCGAGATGGTTCAATCGAGTGCGGGACACCTTCGTTGCTGAACGGGCTCTACAAGGTCGAGTATGGCGTGAACGACGCGTTCGGCCGCAGCATCATGTGCATGCACAATGGCAAGCTGCTGGGCGGCAATTCTGCTTTTGCCCATCTCGGCACCTATCAGGAGAGTGGCGAGGAGATTGTCGGCGAGGTCATCACCCAGCGTCACAATGACGATCCCTACTACAAGCCGCTGATGGACACCGACGTCGCCGTCATCAGCGTGCGAGGCAAGCTGCAAGGCGACAAGATTCGTTTTGAAGGCAGCGCCGCGCCGCGGCCCGGCGCCCTGTTCTGGGCCGAGCTGACGCGGCTCGACGATGAGGGATTGCCGCCGGTCGGGTCCGTCGGGCAGGGCGGCATCGTCAACGGGCTCTATTCCTCCATCTCCGCGCGCTTGACGGTATCGACGCGGGTCTATCGGGCGTCATGCTGCTATTGGACGGCCGCATCCTCGGCGGCGACGCTTTCTTCTATTACCTCGGCGCCTATTCCTCGGCTGACGGCCGCTGGAAGGGCGAGATCCTCAACCAGGAGCACACGCCGGCGAAAGGCGAAAACCCCGTGTTCGGCGGCCATGAGGTCGGCATCGGCTTTGCCGGCACCTGCGACGAGGCGGGCGCCGAACTCGAAGCCATTGCACTCGCAGGAAAGCGCAGCCTGCGGCTGGCCGCCACGCTGAAACTGATGCGGCCGGCTTAGCTTCGCTTGCGCCGCGCGAAAAACCATGCGGTGAGGGCGAGGGGCACGCCGAGGGCGAGCCAGGAAAAATAGCGGCCGGGACCTTCGGACAACAGTGCACTCAGCAGCCCGGCAATCGAGAGCACGCCGAGCAGGAGCGGGCCGCCATACACAGTCCACCAATTGCCACTGGATCGCGGTTTGCGTGCAGCGGTCATCGCGACGGCTGTAATGAAGGCTGGCCCGCGATGGCGTGGCTGCGGTGCTTGCGGCGTTTGACGATCCATAGATAGAGCCCGCTGCCGATCACGACGATGGTCATGATATCGAGCAGCGCCCAGATGATCTTCAGCGGCATGCCGCCATAGTCGCCGAAGTGCAGCGGCTGCGAGACCAGGAGCGCCTTGAGATAGACGGGAAGGTCGCGCGCATCGGACACTTCTCCGGTTTCGCCATCCAGCAGCACCGGCTTGAGAAGCCGCGACGTCAGCGGCGTGTCGCCGCGCATGAAGACAGCGAAATGATGCGAGCTCGTGAACGGCGTGCCCGGAAAGGCGACGAACGAGACATTCATGTCGGGCGCGGTCTTGCGCGCATTCTCGAGCGTTGCGTCGAGCGAGGCCAGATGCACCGGCGGCGGCTTGCCGGCATAGGGCTTGACCATGTCAGCGAGTTCATTGGCCTTCCACTGGCTGAGCATCACCTCGGCGAGCGTGTTGATGACGCCGGTGGCGCCGACCACCAGCGCCCATGCGATGGTTATAGCGCCTAAAAGATTGTGCCAGTCGAACCAGGCAATACGGCGCGACTTGTCCCTCAGCGTGCCAAAGCTCAGGCGGCGCGTGAACGGCCAGTACAGCACGACGCCGGAGATGATCGCGACCAGGAACAGGAATCCCATCGCACCGAGGAACAGCTTGCCGGGCTGGCCCGCAAACATGTCGACGTGGAGTTTCAGGAATATCAGCATCGGGCCGCCACCGACCGAGCCGAGCGGCTTGGCGGAGTGCGCATCGTACGCCCTGAGCGTCGCCGCATCCGGATCGCCGTCGACCTTGTTGTTGGTGAAGGCGATTACCGTGTTCGGTTCGTCCTTGTCCCACAGGATATACTGCAGGACGCGACCGGGATCGTTCGCGAGCGCCGTGCGGGCGATCTCGTCGATGCTCCGCTTCACCGCGCCCGGCTGGACGATCTCGGGCTTCGGATCGTATCCCAGCAGCTCATCGATCTCATGATGGAAGAT
Organism: Bradyrhizobium sp. RDT10; assembly: GCA_044772375.2. Classification (GTDB taxonomy): domain Bacteria; phylum Pseudomonadota; class Alphaproteobacteria; order Rhizobiales; family Xanthobacteraceae; genus Bradyrhizobium. The sequence continues at coordinate 3,081,299 of CP187939.1, read as the reverse complement.
CAGCGGCAGGCCGGTGACGCAGAGCAGCAGCAGGAACAGCGTCGATATCAGGCTGCTCCAGGTGTGTACCACCGACCAGATGCGAACGGTCCTGGCTTTCAGTGCTGCCTCCTGCAGATTACGCCGGTGCTACCATTTGTAAGCGAGGCTCGCCGTTACGCGGCGCCGATCGCCGTAGAAGCAGGACGTATCGGACGCGCAGCTGGCGACGTAGGTTTTGTCGGCGATATTGATGACGTTCAATGCCGCGCGCCAGTTTTGCCACTCGTAATGGATCGTCGCGTCACCGAGCACGACCGAAGGAACGATCAGCGTGTTCGCGGTATTGGCAAAGGATTTGCCGACGTAGCGCACGCCGCCACCAAAGCCAAAACCTCGCAGCGGCCCCTCCTGGAACGTGTAGTCAGCCCAGAGGGATCCTATCTGCTGTGGCGTGTTGGTTGGCGTCAGGCCGATCAGGGCCGGATTTGCGTCCTTACTTGTGAAGAGGTCGTAGGTGGTGAACGCGCCAACCAATTTGATCCCGGGAGGGGATTGGCGACGGCCTCGAGCTCAAGACCGCGCGATGTGACCTCACCCGTCTGGTTCTGAAGAGTCGGCGTGACACCCGGGACTGTCGTCGGCACGTTTTGCCGCTTCAGATCGAACACGGCAATGCTGAAATGGCCGTTGAAGCCGACAGGCTGAAATTTCAATCCGATTTCGGCCTGCTCGCCGGTTTCTGGCAGAAACAGCTGGTTCGAAGCGTTGAGGCCGATGATCGGATTGTAGCTGGTCGCGTAAGCGACGTAGGGCGCGAGACCGTTGGCGAAATTGTAGATCAGGCCGGCACGGCCACTGAACTTGCTGTCCTCGCGATTGTAAAGCGTGGCGCCGGTCGGACGATCGCCCTGGCTGGTCGATACCCAATCATTGCGGCCGCTCAATACCAGTGTGAAGCCGCCGAATTTGATTTGGTCCTGAACGTAGGTGCCGAGTTGGTTCTGCGTCAGGAGGAAATTGCGGAATGGAGGGTCCGCGAACGGTATGTCGCCGATCCCGTAGACAGGATTGAACACGTTGAGCGAGGGTATGCCGCCGAAGGTGAAGATCTGATAATCGTCAATGCGGTAGCTTTTCAGATCGAGGCCGAACAGCATCGTGTGCTGCACCGGGCCGGTATCGAAACGATATTCTAGCTGGTTGTCGAGATTGCCCTGGTTGGCGGTGTTTTTTGCGTACCAATTGTAGCGGCCGATGTCACCGGTGGCGATGTTAGTATAGCTGTTGCCGACATAACCGCGATAGGTGATATCAACGTGCGCGTAGCGGGCATTCTGCCGGAATGTAACGTTGTCTGAGAGGTTGCGCTCGAACTGATAGCCGATCATCTCCTGTTCGCGCTTGAACGTATCGACGCTGGGGTCGCCGACGAACAGTTTGGTCGGGATACGGCCAAACGGCGCATCGACCACCGTTCCAACATAAGGCAGGAAGTTAATGCCACGGGTATCCTGCTTCAACGCCGATGCCAGCACAGTGAACGTCGTATCAGCATCCGGCTTGTAGGTTACCGACGGCGCGATGAAGTAGTTATTGTCGGGCGTGAAATCGACTTGGGTCCCGCCGTTCTGTATCTGGCCGACCACACGATAGAACAATTTTCCGTTCTCGGCAGCCGTCGCAACCGGACCGCCAAAATCGAAGGAAAAGTAGGCATTGCCGAAATTATTGACCCCGGTCTCGAGATAGCGGATCGGCTCCGTAGGTGGCATCTTGCTGACCGCGTTGACGATGCCGCTCGGGCTGGAGCCGCCATACAGCACGGCGGACGGACCGCGGAGCACTTCGACACGCTCGAGATTGAACGGCTGCAGCTTCCAGCTTGCATAGGACGTGTAGAAGAGCTGCAGTCCGTCGAGGAACAGGCCGACATCCTCCGACTTGAACCCGCGGATCAGGAACCAGTCGTTGCGCGTGTCGGCGCCGAACGTTCCGCCGAGGACGCCCGGCGTGTACCGCAGGATTTCGTCGAATTTGCCGGGCTTCTGGTCGCGAATCTGTTCGCTGCCGATCACCGAGAGCGACTGCGGCGTCTCCATGATCGGCGTATTGGTCTTGGTGCCTGCCATCGAGCGGCCGGCGACATAGCCCTGGACCGCGCCGCGCGGGTTCTCGACAACTGTAGTGCTCTCGCGCTTTGGCGGCGGTTTGCGTGATTGCGCCGTCTGCGTTGCACGCCGCGCTTGGCGCCGCTCCGGCGATGCCGCGCGGCGACGGGCCTCCGGGGCTCCGACGACGACGGGAGGCAGCGACTGGGCGCCGGGCTGCGGCGAAGATTGCGCGAACGGGGCCTGCGGCCACAATACCAATACGGACGCGGTCGCCGACGCGGCGATCCGCAACAAATCACGAGATTTCACGACAACATCCAACCTGCGAGCACTTCGTCGCGCCTCAGACTCGGCGCGAAGTCAGGGACGCATACGCGAGGAGTCAGATTCCTCTAATGGAAAGGTTCTTAGAGACGCTCTCAGAAAACTTCCAATGACGAGTGGAAACGCTGCCGACACGCAGTAGCTGTGAAGCGGGTTGGAACGTTCGAGAGATGTGGCACGCCGACCCCGGACGCGCCGGGTAGAGGCAAGCGGCAGCAATCGCGTTCGATATCCGGAGCATCGGCCTGCCCATCAGGCTAGTTCCCGAACGCCATCCGAACTCCCAGATTGGATTCAACCAATCCAGGAGTTCCCGCCATGACCGAGCCGACCGCAGCCATCCTCACCTCATTCTCCTCCGCCCTTGCCGATATCGTTGCCCGAACGACGCCCGCGATCGTCTCGGTGCATTCGCACCGCTTACGGGCCTCGGGATTCGTCTGGAAACCCGGCCTGATCGTGACGGCTGACGAGGCGTTGGCCGACGAAGGCGAAGTCTCGATCAAGTTCGCCGACGGAACGGCGCGGCCGGCCAGCATCGCGGGCCGCGACCACCGACCGATATCGCCCTGCTGCGATCTCGATGCCAGGGATATGGCGCCCGTCGTACTGTCGTCGGTCGTTCCTGACCTCGGTTCGCTGTCGGTCGTGGTCGCCGCCGAGCACGGCGTTCCCACGGCAGCGCTCGGCGCAGTATCGCTGGTCGGCAGAAGCTGGCGCAGCCTTCGCGGCGGCGAGATCGACGCCAGAATCGAACTCGACGTACGGCTGCGCCCCAGCCACGAGGGAGGTCTCGCGGTCAATGCCTCCGGCGAAGCGATTGGCATGGCTGTCCGGGGCGTGCGACGCGTTCTTGTCATTCCCGGCGCAACGATCGACCGGATTGCGGGAAGGCTTGAAACCCATGGCCGGATCGCACGGGGCTATCTCGGCGTTGGGCTGCAGCCTGTCAAGCTCGACGATGGCGTCGGCGCCATGGTGATGAGTGTCGATAAGTCAGGCCCCTCGGCTGCGGCGGGGATCCGACAGGGCGACGTTATCGTCGGCTGGAACGACGAAAAACTCTCCGGCGTGCGTTCGCTGTTACGAGCACTCGGGCCCGACAGCATTGGCTCGGTCGTTGACGTCGCGATCCGGCGCGGCGGCGAACCGGTGCGGATCAAGCTCACGATCGGCGAAAGGGCGGACGCGTGAGCGAGGGGCCTCACCGGTCATTGTGGTCGCCATCGAGGTTGCCGATCCCGTCCTGGCCGATCGGCTCGCCTCGTTGCTCGATGGTGTCGCCGGCTTCCGCCTGGCGACATCAGGGAAGGCCGCGACCGTCGCGCTCGTGTCACGTGAGGCGCAAGCCGCCGTCGAACCTGACGACATCGACCTTACACCGCGCGAACGCGACGTGCTCGCGCTGATGGCCGAAGGTGCATCGAACAAGGCGATTGCGAGACAACTTGGAATATCCGTTCACACCGCCAAATTCCATGTTGGCTCGCTGCTCGACAAGCTCGATGCCACCGGCCGGACCGATGCCGTAGCGCACGCTGCGCGACGCGGCGTGATCCACCTGTAACTTCCGCTCACCGGGCCGGACGACGTCCTTCTATCCGCGCCCCTTGTTGGCGGCGTGATCTTTCAACTGTTCGGTTTGGGTCCACTTACTGTCTTGACCCCGATCTCGGGAGTGCTCGGTTTTGTCGCGGTTGGAAAGCACCATGTTGTCGCCGATCAGGTCGTTCTGAACGTCAGTCATGCCACCGGTTCCCGCGCCCTTGCCTTTCGCGCCAGGCCCGAGATGCTTGCCGTCTCCATGTGCTCCACGTGTCATGATTCTAATCCCTATGGCTTTTGGGGCTTATGGCCCGACTGCCCCGGATGATTGTGCTTGTTGTGCTGGCTTTCCTGGTTGAGGCCGCCGCGGCTCACCGCAAATTCCGATTGGCGTCCGCCGCGCTTCGCAGTCTTTGCGCCGCCATCATGTTGCGTGCGTGCGATCTCCTCCTCGATCTGCCTCGCATCGGGAACATCAGGCTTGCTTTCAAGGATGCGCAGTTGCTGCTCATGGGTCTTCTTTCCTGCAGCGCCATTTTCCGCGGGCCGCTGTCCCGATCGTTTTGCGGCGGGCCACGGCGCCGATCCCGAACCTCTGCTTTATCGATTCCGCCCTGCGGATTGGTGTCGTTCTCGATATCGCCCTCGAAGGTGTTGGCGCCTTCGAACTCCTCCAGCTCGTCCGGCGTTACTCCTGCCATCGCCGTTCCCTTCGAGCCGCCGATCAGCGGATTGCGAACAAGATCGACGTTAGTCGGCCTGTTCAATTTCACATGCTTGGTGCTCATGGCCTGTCCTTCGAAGCTGGATGGGTACCGCCGCCTTTTCTTTCCGCGTGATGAGTATGATGGGTATCGTGTTCGCCACCGCCGCCGGAAACTTTGCTGTGGCGGCGCTGCGGATCGTCGGCGGGCGGTTTCTCGACGTGAAGCGGCTCCTTGGCGTTCTCATGAGAAGCGCCCGGGCCACCCTGGCGAATGCTGGCCGGCGTCTTTGTTGAAGTCGACATGGTGCTCGCTCCTGACTAGCGATCTTGCTGATAGCCCTGATGCGTCGTGTTCTGCGCGGTATTGCCGGGCTGTCCCTGCTCGCGGGGATTCTCGATATGGCTGCGGCCTTTCCGGACCTGATGGGCATTGCCGGTTTTGGGATCACCGGTGCCCTTGCGGCTTTGATTGTCCGGCGGCACGGGCGGAGGCTTGGTCATTGTTGGCTCCGTTGTTGCTTGCAGCAGGACAACGCGCGGTGAACACGGGGGTTCTTCTCGATTTGCGGAACCGCGGTCACATGCCGCATCAGGCGGCCGAAGAAACCTGATTATTGGCGGGCCACAACTTCTGGACCTCTTCAGGAAGTGCGTGTCGGACCTTCTCGACCTGATGAGGATCGACATGGTGGTTCAGAACCCGAAACACCGCACGCGCCGCATCATCGGCGCCCACTGGTTTCACGGAACTCAGTTCTGCCGCAACGATCGAGAGAAATTCATCTGCCGATCGCCATGCCTTCGGCGTTTCACTCGGCCGCCATTGGTCATAGTAGATGCCGCGCACCAACAGCGGCAGCTGCGCGCCAAGATGTGCGGCGAGATTGGCCGGAACCCGGTCGCGAATAGTTCGCAGCACGGTGCCCAATACATGCCATGCCAGCTTCCGGTCGCGCGGCAGCGTTTCCATCATTTCGTCCAACCATGTGTTGGTGATTTGGAGCGTTCTGTCGAATACTTCGAGACCTGTTGCGCTCATGGAACTACTCCATCCTTCAATTGGAGATAATGGAGTAACGAGGTTTCCTCTGATCGGTTCGCGACGCTCGAAGGTTTGCCGCGACCGCTTCTGCATCGGGAGCTGCAGTTGCGGGCATGATAACCCACGCCTACCGGTAGAATGATCGCTCCGAATGGTGCTATTTGGAACCGCTTCCACAAGCGCGCCGGATGTCCTAAGCAGCGGGCCGCAACGATTTCCTCCTTTTCAGGCCCCTATGATCCGTCTCGATAACGTCAGTAAGCAAGTCGGCCACCAGATCCTCTTCATCGAAGCCTCCGCGGCCCTTCAGAAGGGCGAGAAGATCGGCCTGGTCGGTCCGAACGGGGCCGGCAAGACCACGCTTTTCCGGATGATTTCGGGCCAGGAACCGCCTGACGAGGGCCAGGTCTCCCTCGATCGGGGCATTACCATTGGGTATTTCAGCCAGGACGTCGGCGAGATGTCCGGCCGCAGCGCCGTGGCCGAGGTCATGGACGGGGCAGGGCCCGTGAGCGTCGTTGCGGGCGAGCTGAGGAGCTCGAGGCCGCGATGGCCGATCCTGATCGCGCGGATGACATGGACGAGATCATCGCGCGCTATGGCGAGGTGCAGCACCGCTTCGAGGAGCTCGACGGCTACGCGCTCGACGGCCGGGCGCGCGAGGCACTGTCGGGCCTCGGTTTCAGCCAGGAGATGATGGAGGGCGACGTCGGCGCGCTGTCGGGCGGCTGGAAGATGCGGGTGGCGCTGGCGCGCATTCTCCTGATGCGGCCTGACGTGATGCTGCTGGACGAGCCGAGCAACCATCTCGACCTGGAAAGCCTGATCTGGCTGGAGCAGTTTCTGAAGGGATACGAAGGCGCGCTATTGATGACCTCGCATGATCGCGAGTTCATCAACCGCATCATCAACAAGGTCGTCGAGATCGATGGCGGCACGCTTTCGACCTATTCCGGCAATTACGAGTTCTACGAACAGCAGCGTGCGCTGAACGAAAAGCAGCAGCAGGCCCAGTTCGAGCGCCAGCAGGCGATGCTGGCCAAGGAGATCAAGTTCATCGAGCGCTTCAAGGCGCGCGCCTCGCATGCAGCCCAGGTGCAGAGCCGGGTGAAAAAGCTCGACAAGATCGAGCGCGTCGAGCCGCCGAAGCGCCGCCAGACCGTGGCGTTCGAATTTTTGCCGGCGCCGCGCTCGGGCGAAGATGTCGTCAGCCTGAAGAACGTCCACAAGGGCTATGGCAGCCGTACCATCTATCAGGGGCTCGATTTCATGATCCGCCGCAAGGAGCGGTGGTGCGTGATGGGCGTCAATGGCGCCGGCAAGTCGACGCTGTTGAAGCTGGTGGCAGGCTCGACCGAGCCCGACGACGGCACGGTTGCCGTCGGCGGCAGCGTCAAGATGGGCTACTTCGCCCAGCACGCCATGGATCTGCTCGACGGCGAGCGCACGGTGTTTCAGTCGCTGGAAGATTCCTTCCCGCAAGCCGGCCAGGGTTCGCTGCGCGCGCTCGCCGGCTGCTTCGGCTTCTCCGGTGACGATGTCGAGAAGAAATGCCGGGTCCTCTCGGGCGGCGAGAAGGCGCGTCTCGTTATGGCGAAGATGCTCTATGACCCGCCGAATTTCCTGGTGCTGGACGAGCCGACCAACCATCTGGACCTCGCGACCAAGGAAATGCTGATCAACGCGCTCTCCGAATTCGAGGGCACCATGCTGTTCGTCTCCCACGACCGGCATTTCCTGGCCGCGCTCTCCAATCGTTTGCTCGAGTTGACGCCCGAAGGCATCCACCAGTTTGGCGGCGGCTACACCGAGTATGTCGCGCGTACCGGACAGGAAGCGCCGGGCTTGCGGAGCTGAGATCTATTTTGCTTGCGCGCGAGCGGAGCGATGGTTTCGATCTCATTGGTCCAGACGCCGCCGGAATAGTCAGCAGGCAACCGAGCGAACTGTTCAGGCGTATCGATGCCGGTCGAGAATTCGCCGCCGCGGTAAGGGCCGAGCACGAACACCTCGCTATTGGCGGCTTTCATGCGATTGAGGAAGCGGTCCGGCCAGCCCCAAAGCCACGGGGCGACATTGACCGGCACCAGCACCATCGCGTTGCTGCAGGCATCCGGCACCAGACCGCTCCAGCCGTAACCGATGTAACGGACGAGGCAGCTCTTGATGGCGCTGCGCGAGATCGTCCGGACATCGCCGGCGCGCCGGCGCACCATTTCGATCGGCTCATCGCCGCCATGGACCATGACCCGCGCCCGGCGTTCGGTGGGAAGGTTGTTCAGCACGGCCGACAGCTTTTCGCCCTCGGATGGCTCGCGGCTCTTTATATTGATCAGCAGACGGTGTTGCGGGAAGGCCTCCAACACCTCGCCAAGCGTCGGCATCAAGCCGATGCCCTTGCCGCGAAACGGAAAGGTCTTGCCGCCATCGGCGGTATAGCCATGGCCGATGTCGAGCTTCTTCAAATAGGCCATGGAGTGTTCGCGCGTGACGCCGTGGCCGTCGGTGCGGCAATCCAGCGTCCAGTCGTGAAACACTGCGAACTCGCCGTCGGTGGTGGGATGAACATCGAGCTCGACGATGTCGGCCCCGGCCGCAAAACCGGCTCGCATCGATCTCGATCGTGTTCTCCAGATAGTGATGGGATGGCGACAGCATTCTCGCCGCCGTACAGGTGTCGTTCTTCAGCTCGCGTTCGTCGAAGCGTTGGGCAATGCCGCGATGCGCCAGCAGGACAGGCTTGCCTTTCCGGTGGGTGGCGAGATGGTTGGTGTTGTTGATGTAGATGGCTGCGGCGAAGACGACGATCGCCACCGCGGCATACTTAAGTTTCTTGTTCAAGGCTTGCCCCGCGCAGAGGACGCATTCGCTAGGCAGCATTTCTGTTCGATTTGCGGCGGTGGGTCGGAAAGCCGAAACGCATGGCGCCACAACTTGTGCGCGGCTTGTCGACGCTGAACTCGCCCGTTACGCTGCTTCCTCGCGTCGCAAGTTCTTTGCTTCCGTCGCCGGCACCGACACGCTGATCCTGCCGATCCATTTTCCGACACCCACCGTCGGCCTGATTACCGCCGATGGCGACCGCTTCGACTATCGTTTCAAGAGGGACGGACCATGGGAATGCAACGGACCGACGGAATGCAACGGATGGATTTCGAGACGCTGGTTCAGACCCGCAAGAGCGTGCGCGGGTTCACCAGGGAGCCGGTTTCCCGCGCCGTCATCGAGGACATCATCGAGGTCGCCAAGCGCGCGCCGTCGTCGATGAACACCCAGCCCTGGCATATCCACGTCCTGACCGGCGAGCCGCTGGAAGAGGTGCGCCGTCGCAACATGGAGGAGATGATCGCCGGCGCCAAGCCGAAGCGCGACATCGTCAGCCATGGCGAATACCAGGGGTGCACCGCGGCCGGCAGGTCGATATCGCGAAAAGGCTGTTCGCCGTGATGGGAATTGCCCGCGACGACAAGCCGATGCGGCAGGACTGGGTGCTGCGTGGCTTCAGGCAATTCGACGCGCCGGTCTCGCTGGTTCTGACTTATGACAAGATTCTCGATGCCGGCGCGGTGTGCCACTTCGATCTCGGCGCGCTCTGCTATGGCATGGTGCTCGCCGCCTGGGACCGCGGGCTCGGCAGCGTCATCAACGGGCAAGGCATCATGCGCTCGGACATCGTGCGCGAGGTCGCCGGCATCCCCGAGGACGAGGTCATCATGACCTGCGTCGCCATGGGCTATCCCGACGACAGCTTTCCCGCCAACTCCGTCCGCTCCGATCGCGAGGCAAACGGCGATTTCGTCGGCTTTGTCGGGTCCTCCGACTGACGGGATAGCTACGCCGCACGCACCTCCGACAGGAAGCGGTTGACCTGCCCGGCGAGATCCTTGGACTGCGAGGACAATTGCTCGGCCGCGCCGAGCACCTGATTGGCGGCCGCGCCGGTGTCGTCGGCGGCCTTCTGGACGCCGGTGATGTTGGAATTGACCTCCTGGGTGCCGCGCGCGGCTTCCTGCACGCTGCGCGAGATTTCCTTGGTCGCGGAGCCCTGTTCCTCGATCGCCGCCGCAATCGCGGTGCCGATCTGGTCGATTTCGGCGATCACGTTGGCGACGTTCTGGATCGCTGTCACGGTCTGGTCGCTCGCCGCCTGAATCGAGGCGATCTGATCGGAGATTTCGGTGGTGGCCTTTGCGGTTTGGCCGGCCAGCGATTTGACTTCGGAAGCGACGACGGCAAAGCCGCGGCCGGCATCGCCGGCGCGCGCGGCTTCGATGGTCGCGTTCAGCGCCAAGAGGTTGGTCTGCGCGGCAATGCTCTGAATCAGCGTCACGACGTCGCCGATCTTCTGCGCGCCCTCGGCGAGCGAGCGGGCGCTATCGCCGGTGCGCCGCGCATTGTCGACCGCCCGGGCGGCGATTTCGGTCGATTGGGCGACCTGGCGGCCGATTTCCGAGATCGAGGAGGCCAGTTCCTCGGTGGCGCTCGCAACCGTCTGCACGTTGGCGGAAGTCTGTTCGGAAGCGGCGGCGACGATGGCCGCCTGACGATTGGTGAGGGTTGCGGTCGATGACATCGACTGTGCGGTGTCTTCCATGACTGACGATGCCGATGACAGCCCGCCGACGAGTTCGGTGACCTTGGCTTCGAACACGCGGGTGAGCTCGTCGAGCACCTGGGCGCGGCGCATCTTGCCGTCGTTCTGGGCGGCCTGCTCGGCGGCGAGCCGTTCCGCCTCGATCATGCTGTCCTTGAAGACACCGACGGCGGCAGCCATCGCGCCGATCTCATCGTTGCGTTCGCTGCCCGATATTTCGCTCGCAAGGTCACCGCTGGCCAGCCGCGACATCCGCGCCGTGAGATCGACGATCGGTTTGCAGACGCGGCGGCGAACCATCACGATCAGCACGGCGCTGGCGGCGACGACTGCAATGAGACCCGCGAGCGCGATCAGAAAGCTGAGACGCGCAGAGGAATAGGCTTCGCCGAGCACCTGTTCGGCGTTGTCATAGAAGGCATCGCGGACCGTAATGATGGACGCAAGACCGAGTTGCGTCTCTGCGTAGTAGGTCTCCATATCGTGTTCGTATTTGCCGCTGATGGCGCCATCCTTGACGAGCTTCAGCTCTTTGCCGAAGCGATCGACATAAGCCGCGTTCATCTTGTCCAGCGCTGCTGCCACATTGGCCGGCGTAGAGGGATTGCCACGCAATTCCTGCAGCGACATCAAAATTTGATCGTTTCGCCCCTGCGAGCGGCTGATCTCCATCTTCTCGGCCTCGGTGGCCACCCGGTTGGCGCCGATGAGGTTCTTGTGCAGGCTGGAGTTGAGCCCACCGACGTCGCGTAGCGTCCATGCGATATTGGCGTAACTTGCTTGCCGGTAGGCCGTGCCGTCGAGCAGCGCGATCTTGCGCACCTGCTCGTCGAGCAGCGTCGTGACAGCCTTGTTGAAGGCGGAGTTGTCGGAGACGATCTTCTTGGCAACATCGCGGCGGGCTTCCGCCGGACCACTGAGGGCCTTGTCGATGGTTGCGCGCAGCGCGGCGAACTGGGTATTGAGGGCATCGATGCTGCTGCCGACGGCAGCACTGTCCTCGATCGCGCCCGCCAGGGTCGCCTTGACCCGGTTCATCTTGTCGCGCGCCCCATCGGTGTTCTTGCGATATTTGTCGAGTTCGGCGAGCAGCTTCGGATCCACGGTGGGAGGTCCGAACATGATGTTGGTGGCAAAGCCCCGCTCGGGATTCATGTAGCGCGGGATGTCGCCGACCGCCCGCACCACCTCCAGCCGGCTCTGCGCGACCGAAACCTTATCCATCGTCTGATATTTCGAAACCGCCACATAGACGGCGAGCCCGCCGCCGACGGCGGAAAGCGAGACGATGGCAGCGGTGAGGAGGGTGCCGATTTTCATGGGATTTCAGACCATTTGCGCTGGTGCGGACGTGCGGGCCACCAGTATAGGTGGTGCAAATTAATCCGGGGTTACGGTGGGGCGTGTCACACCGGCCCGTTCCATTTCGTCTTGGTGGCGTCGCGGGACGCCGCGGCTTCAGGGAGAGGAGCACAGGAAATGAAGATCGTTATCATCGGCGGTACGGGCCTCATCGGCTCGAAATTGGCCCCGCTGCTCCGGTCGCGCGGCCATGAGGTGCTGCAGGTGTCGCCAAGCCGGGGCGTCAACGCCGTGACCGGGGAGGGCCTACAACCGGCGCTTGCGGGCGCCGACATCGTCGTTGATGTGTCGAATTCGCCCTCGTTCGAGGACAGGGCGGTGCTGCAATTCTTCGAGACGGGGACGCGCAACCTGATCGCGGCTGCGAAGCAGGCTGGCGTGCGGCACTGCATCGCGCTGTCGATCGTTGGCACCGACCGGCTCGAGAGCAGCGGCTATTTCCGTGCCAAGCTGGCACAGGAGCGGCTGATCGCGAATTCCGGCCTGGCCTACACAATCCTGCGCGCCACCCAGTTCTTCGAATTCGTCGGCGCGATCGCGGATTCCGGGCGGGGGAAGGTGCGGTCCATGCCTCCAGCCAGTTGATGCAGCCGTTGCTTTCCGACGAGGTCGCCGTTGCGCTCGCCGACGTGACCCTCGGCGAGCTCGCCAACGGCATCCGCGAGGTCGCAGGTCCCGAAGCGGCGCCACTTGCGGACTTCGTCGGCCGCTGGCTCCGCAAGCAGGGCGACACCAGCAAGATCGTGGCAGGCGCCGACGTGCCGTATTTCGGCGCGCCGCTCGCGTTGCGCACGCTGGTTCCGGGCGACGGCGCGCGGATCATGCCGACGCGTTTCGACGATTGGCTGGGCAGGTCGGTGGCGTAGGCGGCGGCGATTCCTATCGTCTGCGGTTACTGCGTTTCTTCGGTCGCGCTCTTTGCGGCGGAGCGAGGCTGGGTCGGCGCCCTGGAACCCATCGCCTGACAGGGCAGTTGCGCCCACGAGCCGTCGGCCGCCTGCTGATAGGCATGGCAGGAGGCGGCCGCGGGCGCTTCGGTTGCTTTCGCCGTGTGCGAATTCGTACTGGAATTTCTGGCGAGCGTCGGCGCTGCCAAAGTGAGGAGGGCGGCCGCCGAACCGAAGAAGATCGCTTGCCCTAACCGCATGGGAATTCTCCTTGTCTCGAAAGCGAATGCCTTCTTCTTCCTAAAGAGGATTGTGGAAATTTTTGGAAATGCGGGGAGCATTGGCAGCGCTTGCTTAACGCTTTGCAAACGGCCGGGGACGCTGATGCGCCGCAGCGCAGGACGAATTCTGTTCTCCCGCTGAGGAACCAGTTCCTTCGGCCGTGCGTTGGCTTGGCATCATGCCGAGGGCCTGGCGTCCATGCGTCCGCAAAAGTCGCTCTTCAATGCGCTGCTCACCCATTTCCTGATGGGCGTGGCGCTTGGGCTATCGCTGGTGCTGGTGCTCGGCCTGACCGATGCCTTTCATGTCAGGGACCTCGTTGCCAAAAGCGGTGCACCGGTTCAGACCACGGTGATGCTGGTCACGACCTACGGTCTGATGTTTGGGATCGGCGCGGCGCTGACCGGGCTGGTGCTGACGCTGGAGGAGGAGAGCTGACGGCGAATGCAGCGCTCCTGCTGCTGATCAGCGGCGCAGGCGCGCGATCGCGCCGGCGATGATCTGCATGGCAACGCCGACCACCCATCCGGCCATGATCATCAATATCCATGCCAAATGCGGATCGTGGCGCAGCACGATCACGCCGACGCAAGCGAACGCCGAGAATGCCGCGAGGAAGGTGCCGATCGCGCTGAGCAGTTCCGGCGTGTCGATCTTGCCGACCCAGGCGCCATCGACGGGCCGGCCGTTCGATGCGGTGGAATATGAGGCCGGCGGCGTATCGATGCCGAGGTAAAAGCCGACGGCGCCGCCAACCATCATCAGGAGCAGGAAGGCCTGATTGGTGAGTGCGGAATGGCTCGTTCCGACCAGAGCCGCCACAAACAAGCCGCTCGCTGCGCCTGCCATTGCAAGCCCAAGGCGTTCCAGAACGTGGGCGACCTTTCGAACGCGGGTTTGCATGGTGGTGAGCCCGCCAATTTCGGAGTGAGATTAGGACGGTTTCCGGCAACCTGGAAGCAACCTAGCGGTGCAGGCGTTGCGCCGGATTGATACAGCGCAAGGAGTCGGGCCAATGTAGGTTTCTGTCATGCCCGGCCATGACAGCCCGAGGGAGAAGCGAGCATGAGTTTATTGAATACGCCATTCGATCCCGCGCGCGAGGCGGCGCTCGTCACCGGCGCGGGCAACGGGATCGGCCGCGCGATCGCGCAAGCCCTGGTCGGCGAGGGCGTGCGAACGGTGTTCGCCGATGTGAACCGGGAGACGGTGACGGCGGCCGTCAAAGCCTCGGCCCGGCCGGAACTCGCGGTGCCCTGGGTCGTTGATCTCGCCGACCCTGCGGCGCGCGCGGCATTGCTGACGGAAGCAGCCGCCGCCGTCGGGCGTGTGACGCATTTTGTACACAGCGCCTCTCCGCCACGGCGCGAGACCGATCACGTGCTTGGCGTTAGCACGGAGACCTGGGCGCAGATGCATGCGGTGAATCTTGAAGCCGGATTCCATCTCTCGCGCGAACTGGCGCGAAAGCTGGTCGCCGACAAACAGCCCGGCTCGTTCCTGCTGCTGACCTCGCTGCATGCCGGCACGCCGCGTAACCTGCCGCATTATTCGACGTCGAAGGCGGGGCTTTCGATTCTAGTAAAGGAATTAGCCAAGACGTTCGGGCGCTTCGGCATCCGCGTCAACGCGCTGGTGCCCGGCGCGATCGCGGCCGGCGGCTTCGTCGCCGATCCCGCGCTCGCAAAACACATTCCGCTCGGCCGGCTCGGCCAGGCCGGAGATCTTGCGCCGCTGGCGCTGGCGGTGCTGTCGAACCGGATATCGGCCTACGTCACGGGCGCCGCGATCGTGATCGATGGCGGCTTGTCGCTGACGAACTGGTTCGAGCCGCCGGAGTTAGGGGATTTGTAGGGAGCGGGCCTACAGGCTACTGAATGCCCTGATGCTTCGCGCGCGATTTCGGGCCGGGGCCGCGCATGTAGTGCAGCTCGGGGCGGTAGCGATTGCGGGCAAGGTCGATCAGCCTGTGCCAATGGATCACGATCTCTGCCAGGCGTCGGAAAAGCGGTTGCAAGACCAGCATGGCGACCTCTCAATGCAGCTTGCCGAGCATGGACGAAAACGGCAGGACGAAAATTTCGTCGTTGAGATCGTCGCTGACATGCAGCGTCCAATCGCGCCAGTCTTCGGGGCCCTGCGCCGTAATCAGCGACTGCACGACGCGGGCGGCGTGGTCGCGCATCTCGGCCAGGTTTCCGACGGCGGTGCCGCGCTGGTCGACGCATACGCCCTCGGAATTGGAGTAGTGGAAATGGACTCTGGCCATATCCGACTCCGCGATTGCGACTCACGCTGAAAAATAGCAGGCGGGAGATCGACTTGATATTCGGGGAGATTGCGTACGGGATACTACGGGGGCCAGCGACCTCAGGTGGAACCGGCCCGTAAACTTGTCGGAAAATTATCTGTCGCAGCGCGAGGAACGAGACTTTCGGTTCAGCCGTTTCAAGACGAAGCCGCGACGATCGAAACGCTGCGGCGTGGACTGGTGGAACCCTGGGAGAGCGACATGATGTCGGAAATGCAGATCCACACGATTGCGCGGCAGATGATGGAGAAGCACGGCCTCACCGCGATCGCGGAAGCGGCCCACAATGCACAGGCTTGCGAAAGCAAGGGCGATATCGAGGAAGCCACGGAGTGGCGTCATATCGAAGACGCCATGAAGCTGATGCGAGGACCGCATCAGAGCTAGCGGATTGGCACGTGTCCGCTTGTCCCGCAGCGTTGGTCCGCTGAGCCGGAGCTATGACCGACACGGCCCCGGATCAGCAGCGCAACACACCGCAAGCGCTCCGCATCCGGGGAACGCAGTTACTTTACCGCAGCGGCATCGGCGGGCGCACCACTGGCGCGCCATCGTCGGCTATCGTTTGCGGGGGCGGTGCTGGCGGCAACGGTGCGGTGGCCTGCGCCGGCGGGAGCGGCGCTGAGGAGCGGCGGCAATCGGCGCGGGCGAATAGGAATAGGCCGGCTTCGGCTTGCGCTGGGGCGGCGGGGCGGCCGGCCGCGGCGCAGGTGGCGTCAGCGCCGATACCCTGGGCCGCAGGTTCTGCTCGACAGGTCTGGCGTCGGCCGCTTTGGCCTCTGAAGCTTTGGCAAGCTCACGCGCCATTTGAGCCTGGCTCGCCCTGAGCTGCGCGATGGTGGTTTTCAACTCCTCGACCTGCTGGCCCATCGTGGCGAGGTCCTGTGCCATCGATTGCAACTGAGCCGTGTCAGCAGAAGGGGCGGCCGCAGCAGTGGCGGCGGGTTCGGGTTGAGCCGGTGCTGCCGTTGCCGGCGCTACCGCCGGTTGCGCGGCGGCCTGATCTGATGCGGCGGTCTCGGCCGGAGCGCTCGGCTGCTCGGCGACGGCAGGCTTGGCTGCCGAGGGCAATGCCGCCAGCACGAAGGGCGGCGCCCACTCGGCGGCCATTGCCTTGGCCTCATCGCCATATTGCTGCCAGGCCGCGGCAGCCATGGCGCCGCACAGGCCGAGCAGCGCCATGATCACACGCTTCACCCATTTGCCCACCGGCCGTTCGCCCGGAGGCAAGAGACTATCCACCTTGATCTCGCTCGGCCTGACATTCTCGATCTGGATATCTCGGTTGACCTGAATATCGCTGAGATCGTTGGCCCGAAACGTCGGTTCGACCTGCGGAATCGGCGCGCCGGCCGAAATCGGCGGCGTAACGTGGACTTGCGGCTTTGCCGCGACTTGGACCTGCGGCGCCGCTGGAGGGGCGGCCGGATCGTGTGCCAGCGGCGGCGCCTTTTCGGCATGCGCGTGCAGCAGCGATTCGATCGCAAAGACGTCGTGCGGATCGGTGTCTTTCAGCGTTGGCGTGGATTGCATTGGCGGTCCCTTGCTCAGTCCAATGTCACCCGCATCGGCGGCGAGCATGCTTTGCGGCGTCGAAAACCCTCTGCCCAGAAAGCCTTGTCCAAGCCACCACACGGCCAGCGAGGTTTGACCAAAGCAAGGCGATCTCGTGGAGAGGTTGGGGCCGCGGGTTCCTGGAGCTGGAACCGAAATGCAAAGAAAGCGCGAGGGAATACAGGTCCGGATCTTACGCAGAACGCGCCGGGCGCGCGGTCGGCCGCGTCCTAGAGGGCTACGCCTGCGACGTCAGCGCGATGCCTGGCGTGCCATTTCGGGCCGGGGCCGCGCATGTAGTGGCGCTCGGGACGATAGGGGTCGCGGGCGCGCTCGATCAGGCGGTGGCACCGCGCCATGATGGCATCGAGGCGGCGGAGCAGCGGCATGAAGGGCGGTCGTGCCGGCAGCATGGCAACCTCTCAGTGCGGCTTGCCGAGGACGAAGGCGAACGGCAGAACGAAGATCTCTTCGTCGAAATCGTCGCTGACATGCACGACCCAGTCGCGCCAGTCTTCCGCGTCGCGTCCCATGATCAGCGAGCGGACGATGCAGGCCGCGCGGTCGCGTGCCTCGGCGAGGTCGCTCACCGCTTCGCCGGATCGATCGATCCGGACTTCCCGGAATTCGAGCAGTGGAAATAAACCTGGGCCATGTTGGCCTCCTGCACTTAGGCGAAGCTACTCTTATTGGTACGAAGCTAGCCCCAAAAGGTTTTGCCCATCCGTGATGCACCTCACAGTCGGTCGTTAAGATTTTGTTAATGCTGTAGTGGTCAAATTTTAGGCATGGAATCGCAGCGGAACCGGACCTCCCGAGCCGGCAGTTGCAAGAGAAGGCCGGCGGCGTAATGCCCGCCGGCCTTTTCTCTTGCCGAAATCGTGAAAATCACGGCGCTGTGAATCGGCCACCGGAACAAGCATCTCGGCTCGTCCGTTCGCTCTTCATATTCAGGATGGAGAATGCGCAATGACGAAACTGACATTGCTTGGCGCGACCGCAATCTTAGCGACGGCGCTTGCAACACCTGCGGTATCGCAGGAGTCAACCCAAGAGCCCGGCATGATAGGATCTCTATTACCCGAACTCCGACTATCTGCTCGGCGGATACGGTGTTCGCCTGCCGAGCCGCTATGACTATAGCTACTACCGTGGCTACTACGGGCCGCGCGTATTACGGGCCTGGCCCCGTCGGGCTTGCGCCCGGCGTAACGGTCGGAACGGCGGCCGCCATTGCAGGCGCGCCGTACGTTGATTCCTATGCTTACTATGACGGGCCCGGTTATTGGTAGAGACGGACGCCTAACTGCAACGAAGCGGCCGCAAGGCCGCTTTTTGGCTGCCTGGCGCTTCAGCGACTCGCCGCGGCGTAGGACGACGATCGCGCGAGGAAGGTTCATTCGCAGGAAGTTGCGGCCTTGCATGGGACGGGCCCGCATGGTTCGACTGCATCATCCAATGTCTGAAGGTTGAGGTCTCATGAGCAACCGCATTCTCGTCTTTTACGGCTCCTACCGTTCCGACCGCATGGGCATCCGGCTCGCGCAATTTGTCGTCGACGGATTTGCCGCGCGCGGCGACGATGTCGAGCTGATCGACGCCAAGGCGATCGGCCTGCCGATGCTGGACCGGATGTACAAGGAATATCCGAAAGGCAGTGCGCCGGACGCACTCGAAAAACTGGCCGAGCAGATCCGCACCGCTGACGGCTTTGTCTTCGTCACAGGCGAATACAATTGGGGCATGCAGCCGGGGCTGAAAAACCTCACCGACCATTTCCTCGAAGAATGGTTCTGGCGGCCTGCGGCGATCGCCAGCTATTCGGCCGGCCGCTTCTCCGGTGCGCGCGCCGCGCTGGCATGGCACGGCACGCTTTCGGAAATGGGCATGGTGGTGATTTCGAGCTCGATCGCGGTCGGGCCGATCGCGCAGACGTTGACTGAAGACGGCAAACCGACCGGCGAGGGCGGCAAGGCGCTGTCACACGCGTTTCCGCGCTTTGCCGATGATCTCGTATGGTGGATGGAGGCGGCAAGAGCGCAGCGGGAGCGCAAGAAGCCGCCATATTGAGAGGGATCGCTCCAACACCGCACCGGATAGTCGCGGAGCTTTGAGCGCGCGTTCGCGCGGCTGCTCCACGCCCCGATTGGAACGCAATGATGGCGGAAGGACACCCATTTTTCGCCACGCCTGGACAGCAGATTGCGCTTTGCCTGCCTTCTTCCCCGAGCCGCCGTAGGTAGCTCATCCCTCCGTGTACCGGAAAAACTGATGTCGCCAACAAAAGCGCGCTGCGGTCTGCTTGTTATTGCCGTCACCGTCGCGCTTGGCGGATCGGTGGCCGACGCGCAGAATCTCGATCAGGGCAAACCGGCGTCAAAACTGTTTGCCGAAAGTTGCGCGTCCTGCCATCGCAGCCCGCGCGGGCTCTCCAAAGGCCGCTTTCATCTTACGCTCTATCTGTTCCTGCAGAAGCACTATTCCAGCGGCTCCAGCTCGGCCTGGGCGCTGACGTCCTATCTGGAATCCATCGACAGCGGAAAGCGCGTCGCGGCGAAGCCCGCGGCAACCGGCGCGTCGCGGTCGTCCTGCGCCCGCCGGCGCCGGTGCCGGCGCGGTAGCCGGAAAACGATACGCCATCGCTTGCTCACGGCACCGCTGCGAAATCTCCCCAAGGCGGTCATCTTTTGGACGTCTGCCAGCTTACCATCGTCGCTCGTAAGGGTGGCGGGGAGTAATGATCATGGTGGTGGCGGAGCTTCAGACCAAGGTGGAGAGGTACGAGAGCCGGGCGTCGCGTTGCGAAGCGCAGGCGCGCGAGGCAACCGATAAGGCCCAGCAGACCTTTTACGAGGTGCTGGCCGGCTACTATACCAGCCTGGCGACGGACTTTCGGAAGATCCTCGAGAAGCGTCTGGTCGCGTAAGGCGGCGAGCACCCTCTGAGCGCAAACGCGCTCGTCGCCACTCCGCGAGCGCAAATACGCTCGTCGCCGCGCGCATTTTGCGCGATGCGCCGGCCACGGCTACTTGCTCATTTCACGCGCCGCCGATCGCGCGGGTGATTATCCCGCCCCCGCCGCAGTTCGGGCAGGGGAACCGTCGATGCGGCCCTCACCGCCGCATTCGGGACAGATGTCGTCGCCGGTGCCGGGCGTTCCGCGTGCCGCTTCATCACCGGGATTGAGCATTGAGTTGGCCGCCTGCATCTGCGGCTTTGCGCGCGATTTTGCGCTTTGCGAGTTCGGAGCCTTGTTCCGCATGGTGCGTGCCTCCGTGGTTGTTCGCCGACAACGCCGCTGTGACGGGGAGGTTGCGGGCAGGTGCGACCCTTGCGCGCCAGGACGCAACTTTCGTCACCGCTAACGCGTTGGCAGTGCATGACAGCCAACGCAACCCTGCATCCCATGACGGGCTTCAACCCGTCCGAGCCCGCTATCCTGCACGACCGCACAAGCGACCAGATTGTGACCTGGACCGGCGAGCAAGCCGACGACTTCCGCCGCGCCAGCCGCACGCGCGATGACGGGAGCGTGGCGTGGCGGGAATATGTGTTCGACGGCTGGGGAAACGTGCTCGGCGGGTGAGCGGTACGCGGTGGAATGGACCTGGCTACGGGCGGGTTAGTAGCGGAGCGCAACCCGCCGGGCGCTCCGAATGAAGGGCAGATTACGCCTTCGGCTAATCAGCCCTACGCTAACCGATTGGGCTCTCACCCTTAATTGAGCGCCGGGAACTGCATTGTTGCAATGCAATATCATGATATCGCAATGCAGCAAAAGAGGTGTAGATTGTGGGTTCGAATCCTACCCTGGAGATTCTGAAACCTACCCCGGAGAATTGAAGTGAAGCAGACGTACCTTACCATCGCAGCCGCCGCCCTGATCTCGATTGCAGGCGCCACTGCCGGCTTTGCGGCGGAGTTGCCGACCTATGAAGCGAAAAGCTTGCCGATATCGGCGGCGCAGGTTCGCGTGCTGGGAGCCGCTGGCGTTCAGGAGCAATCGCGGGTGCAGACCTCCACAGCCACTGCGCATCAGCTCAGCGTCCTGACGCCGCGTACGACGCGGACGGCCGAGACGGCCGCGCCAACGCCGACCACCGGTCGCGCCATTCGCTGACCGTCATCTCCATCGCCGCTTGAGCGAAAAGCCCGCGATTTCGTCGCGGGCTTTTTGTCCTGATGGATGACAGCATCCGCGTATTGCGCCGTGCGCAAGCCGATCGGCGAGGGCTACGAGCGACGCGCACGGGATGGGTTAGCGGGTGTTCGCGCTGCCTTCTTTCAGGTAGCATTGCCGCATGAGTGAAACCGAGACTTTGTTTGCGGCCCTGCGTCAGTCGTCCGACGAAGCCGTTGTCGACATGCTCGAGCGTATGGTGCGGGATGCCCCGGATCATGCCTTGAACAAGATGAACGCGCTCGATCTCGCAGGCACAGAGGGCATCGACGAAGATCGGGTCATCGCAGCACTCCTGAATGCGGTGAGGCTCGGCATGTTCGAGATGACATGGAACGTGATGTGCCCGAGCTGCGCCGGGGTTCTTTCCGCCAACAAAAGCCTGAAGACCCTGGATCGGGCGCAGTATCATTGCACTTTCTGCGCCGCGGGCTATGAGACGACGCTCGACAATCTGGTCGAGGTGACCTTCACGGTAAGCCCGCGCGTGCGAAAGATTGCGGCCCATAATCCCGATGAACTGTCCGCGGCCGAATATTATCGCCAGATCTTCTGGAGTTCGGCGATCGATCTTCCGGACGATCTGGAGAAGCTGCTGGACGACGTCACGCTCGAAATCGTCGACTTGCCGGCAGGCGAAAGGGCCATCCTTTCCCTGCAGGTGCCGCAGGGCACGTTGATTGTGTTCGATCCCGTGACGCATGCGGCCCAGTTCCTGGAGGTCAGCGGCGAAGAGGCCAGCGAGCGCCAGAGCCTGTCCGTGATCTTCAACAAAATCCAGGTTCCGGTCGACACCGTTGGCTTGCGCCCCGGGCCACTGCGCCTGGCGTTGGACAACCGCACCGACGGTCGCGTGTTGCCGGCGGTATGGATCGCGAACCCGGCGCTGGATGACCTTTTGAAGCGACGAAAGTCGGTTCTCACGGCAACGCGTCTCCTCACCAACCAGACTTTTCGCGATATCTACCGGACCGACACGCTCGCCATCGGCCAGCGCCTCAAGATCCTGAGCCTGACTTTCCTGTTCAGCGATCTCAAGGACTCCACCGAGCTCTATGAGCGCGTCGGTGACCTCACGGCCTTCGATCTCGTCAACGAGCATTTCAGGCTGCTGCAGGAGATTATCGCCTCCGAAAGGGGGCGATCGTGAAGACCATCGGCGATGCCGTGATGGCGACCTTCGAGACGCCCGACCGCGCCATTGCCGCGGCGATCCGCATGCGCGAGGCAATGAGCGATCTTGGCGCCGAGCGTCAGCATCAGAGCCTGCGCCTGAAGATGGGCATCCATGAAGGCTCATGCCTCGCGGTCACCCTCAATGGCCAGCAGGACTATTTTGGCCAGACGGTCAATATCGCCTCGCGCGTCCAGGGCCTTGCGGCCTCACGCTCGATCGTGGTGACGGAATCGGTGGTGGAGAACGCGCATGCCCGGGCGCTGCTCGAGACCAACGGGCTGAAGCCGGCTCCCCGACGTGTGGCGCTGAGCGGCATCTCGGACAAGGTGTCGGTCTACGAGATTTCCTGAGGACGTCGGGCGCAATCGCCGCCCTACGAGCTGTGACACAATCTCCACACTCGAACGGAAATGCGCTGTTCAGGCTGTGCATGGTCGTATCCGGCCACGCTTCCGCCCCGATTTGATCCCGCCATGGCCACGTGTTGGTTTTCGGCTTGGGCTGGGGCGCGAGCGGGGATTGCAACATGTCTTCCATTGGCTGCAGCACTACATCGTGCGTCGACGTCAAAACAGGCCGTACTCAACTTGAAGCGCCGTTGGTCCCGGCCGCGCGTGCAGGGAAATTCATACGACTGCTTGCTGTCGCACTCGGAGCGGCATCGCTTGCGGCCTGCGCGCAGTCCTCGGTCGTTACCCAGAAATCCGAACTTCGCGCTATCAGGCAGGCGTCGCTGGACCACGATCGAACGACCTCATCCATGATGAAGAGGCGCGTGGCGGCCGTGAGAAAGCACACCGCGTCGCGCAGGGATGCGGGCCGGATCAAAACGGCCTCGCACGGGGTTGCCAGCTTCTACACCGAAGGAACGAAGACCGCGAGCGGCGAAAAGTTCAACACGCTCGAAATGACAGCCGCCCATCCAACGTTGCCGTTCGGCACCAAGTTGCGCGTGACAAACGTCGCGAGCGGCCGGTCGGTGACGGTGCGGGTCAATGACCGCGGTCCTTACGTTCAGGGACGCGTTGTCGACGTGTCCTATTCCGCGGCCGACGCGCTGGGAATGGTGGGGAAGGGCGTTGCCAAGGTCAAACTCGACGTGGTGGAGTAGCGACCCTTCGGGCTACTTCCGTCCACCCGATATCTCGTTGCCCCGTTCCGCCAGCTTCACCATTACCTGCAGGGCCTGATTGGTCGGCGTGGGGATGCCGAACTCCGCGCCCTTGCGCACCACATAGCCGTTGAGAAAGTCGATCTCGCTGGGCTTGCCGCGCGCAAGATCCTGCGCGGTGGACGACATCTGGTTCGGCATGGCGGCGGGGATTTTCAGGATATGCTCGATGATATCGTCGGATATCGATACGCCGCAGGCATGGGCGACAGATGCGGCTTCCCGCACCGCGCTTGCGACGACATCCCTTGTACCCTCGACTTCCAGCATCGGTCCGTAGGAAATGCCGGCCACGGCGGAAAGTGCGTTGAAGGCGCAGTTGATGATCAGCTTGCTCCACAGCGTGACCTCGATGTCGTCGGCGATCGTGGTGCGGATGCCGGCGGCTTGAAGCGTTTGCGCCAGCGCTTCGCTCGCGGCAGCGGCGCCGATGGCGAGGTCGCCGCCGCCGTGATGCCTGACGTGGCCGGGCCCGGCCATCTCGCTGCCGACATAGACGACGACAGGAATGACGGCGTGGCCGATGACGGCGCGCAGACGCGGCGCATTGTCGACGCCGTTCTGCAGGCTGAGAACGGATGTTTCCGGCAGCAAGCGTCCGGCGAGCGACCGGCCCGCTTGCTCGGTATCGGCCGACTTGACGCAAAACAGCACCAGATCGGGCGAGGCAAGCGCGGTTGCGTCGGTCGCAGCCCTGGCGGGCAGGTGGCCGTTGAAAGTCTTGGTGTCCAGCAGCAGGCCATGGGCGTTGATGGCGTCGACATGCGGCTGCCTGCCGATGAACGTCACGTCATGTCCGGCCCGGAGCAGCAGTCCCCCATAGTAGCATCCGACCGCTCCCGCACCGACGACCGCGATTTGCATGCTCTTCTCCCGTTCGGCCTATGGGTTACCCAGGATGTCCGACAGCACCGACAACAGCCTGTCGATTTGCCCGTCGGTGCCCACACTGATCCGCAGATAGTCGGAGATACGGGGCGCGGAAAAATGGCGGACGATCACCGCCCGTTGGCGCAGCGCGGTGGCCAGCGCCGCGCCCTCGTGCGCCGGATGACGCGCGAACACGAAGTTGGCGGAGGACGGCAGCACCTCGAAGCCAAGCCTGACCAGACCGCGGTTTAGCCGCTCGCGGCCTTCGATCACGCGGGCGCGGCTCTGTTGAAAATAGGCTTCGTCCTCCAGCGAGGCGATGGCGCCGGCCTGGGCGGGCCGGCCAAGGGGATAGGAGTTGAAGCTGTCCTTCACCCGGGTGAGCGCCTCGATCAGGTCGGCGTCGCCGATCGCATAGCCAACCCGCAAGCCGGCCAGGGCCCGGGACTTGGACATGGTTTGAACGACCAGAAGATTCGGGTGGGAGGCGACCAGCGGTATCGCGGTCTCGGCGCCGAAATCGACATAGGCCTCGTCGATGACAACGGGAGCGTCGGGATGTTCCTCCAGCAGGGTAACGATCTCGGCCCGTGACAGCGCAACGCCTGTCGGCGCATTCGGATTGGGTATGATGAGCGCGCCGGCCGGCCGGCGATAGTCGGCCACGCGGATTTGCATGGCCTGATCGAGCGGCACGGCCTCGTAAGCGATGCCGAACAGGCGGCAATAAACCGGGTAGAAACTGTAGGTGATGTCAGGGAAGAGCAACGGCGCTTCATGCTTCAGCAGTGCGGCGAAGGCGTGCGCCAGCACCTCGTCCGAGCCGTTGCCGACGAACACTTGTTCTGACCGTACCTGGTGGTAGGTGGCCAAGGCAGCGCGCAGCGCCGACGCCTGCGGGTCCGGATAGAGACGCAGCGTATCGGTCGCCTCGCCGCGTATCGCTTCCAGCACGCGTGGGGAAGGACCAAATGGACTTTCATTGGTGTTGAGCTTGACCAGCTCCGCCATGCGGGGCTGTTCGCCCGGCACATAGGGCTTCAGGTCGTGCGTCAGGCTGCTCCAGAAACGGCTCATTTTCTCTCCGCCCTACGGGCTGATGGCGATACATTCGAATTTGCGGTTCGGATGGGCCAGCTCCTCCGCGCTCTCCACGATGCGCATTTCCTCGCTGCCGCTGACCGCGGTGAGCTCCAGCACGGCGAAGATGGCGGAGGCCGCATGGCTGAGCGCATCCGGCGTGTCGGCGCCGCCGAGGCGCGCGGCGACCAATAGCGCGGTAAACAGATCGCCGGTGCCGTTCGGGCTGATCGGCAGTTTTGGCGTGCGCACGCGAAAGGATCTCGCGCGCTCGACGGCGAGCGTCTCGATCTCGCCTTCGGGGGTGTCGGCAAGCTCGGCGCTGGTGATGACGACCGTCCCGCGCGCCATGAACGTGCGCGCCGCCTTGAGCACCTGATCGGTCGTCGC
Organism: Bradyrhizobium sp. RDT10; assembly: GCA_044772375.2. GTDB lineage: Bacteria > Pseudomonadota > Alphaproteobacteria > Rhizobiales > Xanthobacteraceae > Bradyrhizobium. Next base: position 3,055,731 of record CP187939.1, on the reverse strand, counting down.
GGCCTTGGCCCCGGACAGCCATTCGAACTCGAAATGATTGGGTGTGATGATATCGGCAAGCGGGCACAAGAGATCGCGCACCAGCGGCGGGATGTCGGCGTGGACGAACAGGCCGCGGTCGCGGTCCCCGAGCACGGGGTCGCAGCAATAAAGCAGCGCGGGATTTTTGGCCTTGGCGCGCGCGACGAAGTCCGCGACCACGGCGGCGTTGTCAGCCGAGCCGAGATAGCCCGACAGGATCATTTGCGCGGTATCGACCGCGCCGCGCTCCTCGATCCGCGCAGCAGATCGGCGACCAGCTCGGCGTCGAGCACCCGGCCGCGGATGGTCGGGTAGCCCGGCCGGTTGCTCAACAGCGTGGTCGGCACCGCCACCACGTCGATCCCGTGCATCTGCATGGGAAAGACCGCGGCGCTGTTGCCGACATGGCCGTAGGCGACCTGCGACTGAATAGAAATCACGTTCATGCTGACAGTTCTGGGGATATTCGAGTTGGGCCGGACGGGAACCTGCCGAGGTTAACACATTGGTTATTTGTTTGCGGGCATTTTCACCACCTCATTAAACAGGGAGGCACCATGTCTGACGTCACCATTCCCGGCGGCCGGATTCGTTCTTTCGTCGAGCGGATCGAGAACATCGACAGCGAATTGGCTGAGCTGAACGAGCAGAAGAAGGAAGTGTTTTCGGAGGCCAAGGGCGAAGGGTTCGATGTGAAGATCCTCAAGGAAATCATCAAGCTGCGCAAGCAGGACCAGGACGAGCGCGACGAGCGCGAGAGCCTGCTCGATCTCTACATGCGGGCAATGGAAACCGCGCCGCCGGAAAAGACGGCGAAGGCGGCCTGAGCGAAACAGCGAAGGTAGCCCGGATGGAGCGAAGCGAAATCCGGGGCGGTGTCAGAGTGGTCCCGGATGTCGCTGCGCTCATCCGGGCCACTTGCTGGTGTTGCGGTAACGATCACCGTCCACACCTCCGCGATCCCGGAGAACGGCTCTTTTGCCTCCGTCGCCTGCGCTTCTTATCGCAAGCTTAGCGCCAGCACCGCGGCGCCCGAACCACACGACTTCGCCGTACGCATCGGGCGCGTACGTCTCGCGCGCCTTCCGCGTCCACCGCATCTCACCGCGCGTTCGTGACGTGCGCAACGCCCCTCTCATCGGGTGAGACGCGGGAGTCAAACCACTGATTTGCCCGACAACGAAAGCGAAATATTTTTGCTGCGAGCACTGGACAGCTTTTAGGTGATTTGCCCGTCGTGTTGTTTTGCCGCATGTGGCGCGGCAAGATTTGACTTGCGCGGAAAGCAAATCAGCGGGCAGCGCGGATGCGGGTTACGCGCTGCCGGCCGCCATCGGCGACCAGCCGATGACCCTCAGGGAGAATAGGCTAGCTTTGCGGAAGCCGACTACCTTCCAGCCGTTCGAGCGCTTAGCCATGGCATGTTCTTGAACCCGGCTTGGGTATGAGCGGTAGCCCGCTTGAGGACACGCCATTGTTGTTATCCGCCGATGATTTCGAAAACAGCCTCAACTCTGTTCGCGCGGCGGCGGCCGGGCCCGCCGCGGGTATCTTCGGTCCGGATTCACTGACCTGGCGGGTCGACCGCGAGGCGGCCGTTTTTCTTGGCGGCGGGCGGGCGCTGTTGCTCCAGTTGGCGCACCCCTGGGTCGCCGCCGCCATTTCAGAGCATTCGCGGACCTTTGCCGATCCGGTCGGCCGGTTTCACCGGACATTCAACATTACCTTCACGATGGTGTTCGGCACGCTCGATCAGGCGCTGGCCGCCAGCCGCCGGCTGCATCGACGCCACGCCGTGGTGACCGGGACGTTGCCACAGGCGGCAGGCCGCTTCGAAGCCGGCTCGGCTTACAGCGCCAATGAGGTCTCGGCGCTACGCTGGGTTCACGCCACGCTGGTGGAGACCGCCTTGCAGACGCATGACCTCGTCTTGCCTGCACTCACCAATAGCGAGCGAGAGCAATATTGGGCCGAGGCGAAGCTGTACGCGGCGTTGTTCGGCATTCGACCGGCCGACTTGCCTGCGGACTGGACGTCGTTCGCCGCCTACACGGAGGCGATGACGCAGTCGGACAGTCTCGCGGTCAGTCCCGCCGCCCGCGACATTGCGGAGCAGATCTTTTCGGGCCGCACAGGATTGCACGTACCGAGATGGTATCGGGCGCTGACGGCCCATTTGCTGCCGAAGCGGTTGCGCGAAGAATTCGGATTTGAGTTCGGCGAACGCGAACAGCGCAGCGCGGACCGCGCGCTGGCGTGGATCCGGCGCATCTATCCCCGGCTTCCCATGCGCCTGCGCGCGGTGGGCCCTTATCAGGAGGCGCTGGCGCGCTTGAAAGGCGATCAGCAGCCGGACCTTGCCGTGCGCTGGCTCAACAGATTGTGGATCGGTCGGCCGATGATGGAATGAGTTTGGCTCGGGTGGGTCGTGGCCGCCCGGAATGACAAACACGAGCACCTCGTCTCGCGCCTGCGAGATGCCTGAATCTTTCGGCTAACGCGACCGCCTCAGGGAACGCCTGTTTCGCTGCGGCGTTCCAACTGAGGAGGAGGAACGCGTCATGAAACTGAGAGGATTGTTTATCGCAGCAGCCATGCTGCTGATGCCGGCCGCCGCACTGGCGGCGCCGGGCATCGTCACCACCACGGTCAGCCTCAAGGCAGGGCCCGGCGAAGGCTTTCCGACGGTCGACCGCATTCCCGGCGGCACCCGTGTCAACATCCACGGGTGTTTCAGAGGCAAGGCCTGGTGCGATGTGAGCTGGTCGGATGATCGCGGCTGGGTGTCGTCGCAATATCTGCAATATCTCTACCGCAACCGCTACGTCTATCTGCCCGACTATGTCGACGAGATCGACGTTCCAATCGTGCCGTTCGCGCTGACCACGTACTGGTCGAGCCACTATGCGGGACGTCCCTGGTATCACCGCCGCGCCCACTGGAGCGGCTACTGGCAATCGCGTGAGCGTTTCGCGACGCGGCTGACCATCGACCGCTCGGCGGCCCGGATCGGCCGTGCGGCGGCAGCGCGCGACGCTGCGCTCCCCGAGGGAGGGCGCGTGTCGGCGTCGAGGGAGGGCGCGTGTCGGCGTCGAGGAGAGGTCGCGTGTCGGCGTCGAGGAGAGGTCGCGTGTCGGTGTCGAGGAGAGATCGCGTGCCCGTGTCGAGGAACGGACCCGCGCCGGCACGACGGAGCGGACCCGCGCCGGCGTGACGGAACGTGTGACGCGGAGAAAGACATCGCGACGCGTAGCGCGCGCGAAGGACGCGAACGCGCGGCGGTGCAGCCCCGCATGACGCGCGAGAACGTGCGGACGAGGCGTGAGGACGCAAGGGCGGCCGTGCGCGAAGAGAGTCCGTGCGCGAGAGAGCGGCCGTGCGCGAGCAGCCGACGGCCCGCGCCCGCACGCAGCAGACGCCGCCGGTCATGGCCCGCGGTCATGACGAACGGCGCGCGGCTACGCCGCGGACCGAGCGTGCCACGCCCCGCATGACGCAGCCCGATGCGGCGCGCGGCGGCGGTGGCCCGCCGCCGAGCGCACGCGCGCAGCAGACGCCGGCCCCGGCCGCCCCGCGCGCAGCAGCGCCCGCGACGCCGCAGGGCGGCGGCTCGCCGCAGGCCGCACCGCGCGGTGGCGGCGGACCGGGCGGTGGCGGAGGCCCCGGTCAGGACAGGCGCCAATAAGCGAAAAGCCCGGCCTTGAGCCGGGCTTTTTGCTCGACGATCATCCGCGCCGCGCTTGCTACGCCTTCTTCACGAATTCCGATTTCAGATTCATCGCGCCGATGCCGTCGATCTTGCAGGCGATGTTGTGGCCATCGGTCGCCTCGGTCAGGCGGATGTTCCTGACCTTGGTTCCGCCTTTGACGACCGATGACGATCCCTTGACCTTGAGATCCTTGATGACGATGACGCTGTCGCCATCCACCAGCAGGTTGCCGTTGATATCGCGGACGCCCGGCTCGGGCGAGGCCTCTGCGGCGGCCGCCGCCTCGGCGCTCCATTCACGCGCGCATTCCGGGCAAACCCACAGGCCGCGATCCTGATAGGCATGCTCGGAATTGCATGCCGGGCATTTCATTGCATCGTCCATAATCGGTCTGGTCCGCTCTTGGCGGAGCGCACCGTAGGGTCATGCCCGGGCAAATCAAAGCAAAGGGGAGCTGCAGGCATCAGGCTTGACGTTCGTCCGATCGTTGATGCCATCGCCCGCGTTTCGCCTATCGGCAGGAATGCGTCCGGCCGTCGTAGCCCCGGTAGGTCCCGGACGACGGATTGTAGGTGCGGAAGCGGGTGCAGAACATGACCATGGTCCGCTCGCCCAGCTTGTGGGCTGCCCTGGCCGGTTGCACCGGTTTACTGGGCTCTGCCCCTTTGCTGCGGACAGCGCTTGCTGATTGCCTGGCGGCAGATTTCTGCTTCAAGGCGGGCTTCTCTTGCGCAACCGCTGGCTTTTCCTCGGCAGGCGCCGGCTTCTGCTCGACGACCGCAGGCTTCGCGTCCGGGACGGACGGCTTCTGCTCGACGATGGCAGGCTTGTCGTCCGCGGCAACTGACTTCTCCTCCACAGCTGCGGGCTTGTCCAGCGCGATGGCAGGCTTCTCCTCCGGGACGGCCGGCTTCTGCTCGACGATGGCAGGCTTGTCGTCCGTGGCAGCCGACTTCTCCTCCACCGCTGTGGGCTTGTCCTGCGCGACTGCTGGTTTTCCTCCGCGGGCGCCGGCTTCTGCTCGGCGGTGGCGGGCTTGTCGTCCGCGGCAGGCGGTTTCTCTTCGGCCGCGGCCGCAGGCTGCGCGGGCGCCGAAGGCTGCGCTGCGGTCGGGCTCGGATTGTCCGTGGCCGGCGTCTGCGCGAGCGCCTGAGCGCTTATCACCATGAACAAGGCACAACACAGCACGCCGGCGCGCTCGGCGGCGGCAGTCGATAGAGCTGACAAACGCATGGATTGATACTCAACTAATTGTCCCCATGAATGCTCCACACGCATTTGCGGCGAGTCTGTGAACAGGGCGGACCTTTCGCGAGCGACGACGCGCTTAACACCGAGAGTGTGTGCCGGCTGCCACACCACGCGTGTTGAGGCCTGGCGCCAACACCGAAGCAAACACGTTGTTAAGAATTGGCTCGCGCTGATTTGCACGATTCCGATTCGTTCCTTGCGAACAAAATGGAGTCGGATGGAGAACAAAGCTGTGGTGCGGTTTGTTTCTCGACCTCGGCAGAGTATCGGCTACACTTGTGCTCGTCCGACAGCGCAGGGCGCGAGTTCATGGTGAAGAAAACCGGCAAGCGTGCATCGCGACAAACGATCCTGGCGATCGACGTCGGCGGTTCGCGCGTGAAGGTCATGACTGACAGGGAGCGAACCAGGCGCGCGTTTGCGTCCGGTCCCGACCTTTCCGCGAAAGTGATGGTAAGGAAGGTCAAGGCGCTGACGAAAGACTGGTCCTATGACGTCATCTCGGTCGGATATCCGGGGCCTGTGGTCAACAACCGGCCCTTGTCGGAGCCTCACAATCTCGGTCTCGGGTGGGCCGGTTTCAATTTCGAAAAGGCCTTCGGCCGGCCGACGAAGGTCGTCAACGATGCACTGATGCAGGCGATCGGCAGCTACCAGGGCGGCCGGATGCTGTTCTTAGGGCTAGGAACGGGTCTTGGCTCCGCGATGATCGTGGATGGCATTCTGGAACCGATGGAGCTCGCTCACCTGCCGTACCGCAACGGCAAGACGTTCGAGCAATGCGTCGGCGCCGCAGCCCTCAAGCGCGTTGGCAGGAAGAAATGGCAACGCGCGGTCGATGACGTCCTGAAGCGTCTGCTCGCCGCACTGGAGCCGGATTACGTCATGCTGGGCGGCGGAAACGCCGACAAGCTCGACAAGCTGCCGCGCAAGGTCCGGCTCGGCGTCAACACCAATGCATTCGAGGGCGGATTTCGGCTGTGGAAGAAGGGGCAGTCAAACCGCCCGGCGCACGTCGATAGAGAATGCCGTCCTGGCGGCGTCAGGGGCCGGATGAGTCCCGGATGTCGCTGCGCTCATCCGGGCTACATGCTGGTCGCCGAAGAGGGGGTAGCGGCCCCAAACCAAAAATATCGAAAACAACCCCATGCAAAGTAGCGCGTAGGGTGGGTTAGCGCAGCGTAATCCACCGACCTGTCACGAGAGAGCGGCGGATTACGCTCCGCTAATCCGCCCTACGAGCTAAATTGGATATGACGGGTGAGTTCAGTCCAACCGCGAAGGAGTATCCGATGAAATCGCTTTTGCTGCTCACGGCGAGCGGTCCGCTGCTCATTCTCACATCGCACGAGTCCTTACGCGATCAGAGGCTTCTTGAGGTGCTCAAGCACAAAGGGATCGCCAAGTTCGTCGCGTTTGAGGTTCCATTGTCGCTCGCCAAGGAGCGCTACGGCGGACATTTTCAAGCGGTCGAGAGCAACCTGCGCGAGACTGATGATCTGAGGGTCCTCGACTTCAACGGCCAGCGGGTCTTTCAGCTCTTCCGTTTCGATGAACTCGGTTCTCCGATCCTACAAGAACAGCCATGATCTGGTTTTTGTGGCTTTAGCCATGTTCTGGCAGCAGCCCGAGGCCCGTTGCCTCATCTACACTTGCTGCACGGACCTAATTCATCCGCTTATGGATCGGCAAGATGGTCAGATCCCGCAAGGCGGGATAGGTCAGGCCAGTTGACGATACAAGCCGCGCGTTCCAGAGACATGATGGCTGACGTCGGGCGCACTTGATGCTACCATGCCGCACGCTCGGATCGTGCGGGTTATGCCTTCTTGCAGGTGTGTAAACCGTTCATCGGCCCTGTCTGAGTCGGTTCTACGCGAGAACGTCATGAACCGGCGATCGGAGCCACAATCTCCCACATACTTCGTCCGTCTGCGGCGAAGCGTCGTTAGAGCATGATCGCGTCGGCGTTCAGCGCCTGCGCGAAGTTCGTCATCAGCAAGGACAACGATATGCATCCTACGTGCAAGCACGTCGTCTCTAACTCCGCGGCAGTTCGCGGCATAGGCGTGAGCCGCCGCTTGATCCAGGGAGGAACCAATGAGGCCCATCAACCCAAGCAAATACGCGATACCCGCCGCCGCGATGACACTTGCGAAAGCAACGCTCCTCGCCGGGGCACTGGTAGCCATTGCTACCGCGGCTGCCCTGGGAGAGCCGATTGAAAAGAAGGGGACTACGCCCTACGTGACGCACTTCATTTTCAAGCCGTTGCTGAGCATTGACATCTCAGGACTCGGTACGGCCACCACGCTGGAGGCGGTCGGGACGACCCAAAACATGAAGGGAGAGAAGATGCTGGACAAGATGTCGGCCCATTGCCTGGCGTTGAACGTGGCGTCCGGCGACAAGAAATACATCGACGGCGCCTGCGTGCTGGCCGACAGCGACGGTGACAAGATTTTCTCGACCTTCGATACACGCGACCTCGATAAGTCGCAGCCGAAAATGGATTGTGGCACCCACATCATCACCGGCGGTACCGGGAAGTATAAGGGGATCACCGGGAGTGAGCCATTTGCCTGCATAACCATGCCTGCGCCCGCTGGCCCCGGCGGCTATTTCGCGATGGACATCCCGCACAACACGACGTGGGAAATCAAATAAGAACCTCGATCTCCCTCAGAATCGGGGGCAGCAACTCTTAACGAGAGCCCAGCCCAACACAGCCGGGCTTTTCTTCTGCTGAATTTCATCTCCAGGGACCGCAAGCGGATGAGCGAGGCGAAATCTGGGGCGGTGTTAGAGTGGTCCCGGATGTCGCTTCGCTCATCCGGGCTACTCGCTACTCGCTGCGAATTCTACGACTTCTCTGCATCATGGTTGATATCTTGCCTACCACTTCGTCTGCGCTCGCTCTCCGCTAAGAGGGCCGCAGGGCACAATGCGGAATACGCCGCGCTATTCCACCTTGCGAGCTAGTCGCTGCAATCCATGAAAAATGAAAAATAATGCAAGAGCCAAAAGGGCAACGCTTGGCCAGAAGTAGAGGGCGTGCGCCTCATAGTAGCGGCCAGGCAGATATGGGAACTCGCCTTGCAGTAGAAAGGTGCCGATCAGGACCATTGGAAATGTGTAGATTGCAATCCAAATATTGGCGAGGCCATCAGGGTTCGATCTGGAAAAGGCCAGCCAGATACCCATTGCTCCCGCGATATAGAGGGCGGGCACGATAAATTTCATCAGCCTGAACAGTCTGGACAGCATGTTTCTCATGTTGTCGCCCAACTTAAGCTCATTCGCCTATAATCAAAAGGCCGCTCTTTCGAGCGGCCTTCCCATAGCTTTCATGGATACGTTAGCGAGTAGGGTGGGTTAGCGCAGCGTAACCCACCGACCTGATCGCGAGAGCGCGGCGGATTACGCTGCACTAATCCGCACTACTAGTTCATCGGGCTACTCTCGGTCGCACTGTCGCTTCGTGCAAGCACGGGAGCGCCCTGCGCCGATCACACAGGAGGCGCAACCGGCGACGCTTGCGGCTCATGCAAAGGCGACTGAGGCGCTAACGCCGAATTAATCTGATCAGCCTATCATCTCAGGCAGTTCTAGTTGGGTGCCGCGTAAAAGGAGCCGTCGCGAGGACGATCCGGCGACGGCTTCTTTTGTTCACTCATTTGAGGTTATTGCACGTGACCAGTACACCGGAAAAGCAGAGCCAAAGCGAACAACCCGAATCCACGGCGCCGAAAAAGCAATCGAGCCGGAAATCGATCCTGGCGCTGTCGGTGATCGCTATTGGAATAAACAGTGCCGCGGCCGTCTATACCATGATGCCTGCCGATTTTGCCCTGCCGAATGTCAGCATGCTGGCCGAGCTGATCCCGCACCAGAAAATTTCCGATCTCATGGCGGATCTGGCTGGCCCCGCATCGAAGGATGTTCCGTCGGCCCAGCAGCAGCACGTTGCCGCTCTGCAGGAGAATACCTCCCTGTTGCAGCAAAACGCAGCGCTTCTTCAGCAAGATTCAATTGCGCTTGCTTCTCTAAGACAGAGCGTCGTGGATGAGCAGGTCGTTGTGAAGAAAATATCCGCTCAGATCACGGATGAACATGAAGACGTGAAGAAAATGTCTGCTCAGATTTCCACGCTGATAGCGAAGGTCGACTCGCTGAAAAATGCAATGACCTCGGAAGTAACTTCGTCCATTTCAACAAGGCACGCTCGCAACCGGCTATCTCGGGTCATGCGCAAGAAGATGGCTCGGCAGTCTAGGCCTGTGGGACCCGTTTCGGTTGGAGGAGCAATCCTGAGTGCCCCGGCTACCACGCCAGCCTCACAAAGCTAAAGACAGCAGAGCGACGCGCGGGGCATCGGTCCCCGCGCTGCCGGACCTATCTGAAGAAGTGGTAGATCGCGTTCAGGTCGAGAAGGCCGGTGACAATCAGATAGACCGCCGCTGCGACGCTGACGATACGGGGCGCGATCAGCAGAAACACGCCCGCGGCCAAGGTGACGAGTGGCAGGAGGGGTTGGCTGCATCGGGATGCATCCGGCGTTTATACCAGATTCGATGGCCCTTGCGCGATCAACAGTGACTTGCCCATGCGCCCACTCAATGGATTGCGCCTCGGTTAGCATCCCGGCAAGTTAAATGCACTGTCACCGTGATCCCTACCTTTCGGCATTGGGCTGATATGGGGCTCGGCCTGTGCATATGGGTGGGATACCGGGTTCTTCAGCTAGTACCCACACCGTGAATCTGCTACCTATGGTCAGCCGGGCTTGTCCCGGCTTTTGATGTCTCGGAGGCGATAGTGGACGCAGAAAAGGTCCAGAACATTGTCACATACACCGCCGGAGCGGTGGCCGTGTTCTCACTCATCGGGGCGCTCTATCAGGCGATGAACAAGGGGAACGGGAGCGTGGGAGGTACGCTTCTTGTATTCTTTGCGGCTGGCATTGTGGTGTTCCTGCCCCTTATTCAACAATTCAGCCTCCCGGGTGGGTTCGAAACCCGGATGAACAATCGCGTCAACGAGGTGAAAGCTGTTGAAGAGACAGTTCGGAAGATTGCAGCGGTTAATGCCAAGGTCACCTACATGACGCTGGCCTGGAGCAACCGCATGGGGGCGCCATCGGCCAAGCAGAAGCAAGCTCTGCTAGACGATGTCGATAAGCAGATAAGGGAGTTCAAGGTAACGGAAGATGAGCGACTGCGCATCGTCCAACCAGTCGTCAACATGCTCAAGTACGACTTCTTCCTGGGCTATCGACAGATTGTGTACGACTACGCAGGGATTCGTTACGGGATTCTGGTCGAGAACGCTAGAAATGAAGCTCCAGAGAGTCGCGCCATGCGGGATGCCCACAGCGATGGGATGTCCAAATATAACAAGAGGGTCGATCTCGACGAAGTGTGGCGCCGGCTGGATAGCTTCAATTTCGGCGAAGAGTTGAACGTATTGACTCCGACGGAATGGCTTAACGAAGAGGAAAAGGCAATCGCCGCTGACTTCCGGAGCAAATTGGTGCGGATTGTCGCTGAGTGCGAGAAGAAGGGTGGATACACTGCCGAGGCGGCACAGTTGCAGGATGCAACCGCCGAAGACAGCAAAGGATTCACGACATCACTCTTCAGGCTGCCGATCGAAAAGCTCAAGGATCTTGCCAAGACGAAGTGACCCACGCCGCATATCTGGTGGATAATGATTGCCGCATATTTTGATGACAGCGGGACGCACGCCAAATCGGAGATTGTAATTGTTGCGGGTGTGTTCGCCACGGAGGCGCGCACCCGTCTGCTGGCTCGTCGATGGGTGAAGATGCTTGCAGATCCGCTGGAAGGAAGGAAGCCTGCTCTGAAGCGTTTTCATGCCTTCGATTGCTATAACAGCCTAAACGAATTCTCAGGCTGGACTAGGACTGAAACGGATTTCTTCTGTCATCTCCTGCGTGAAGAACTTGTGGGGGCGGACATCTCTGGTTACGCGGTCGCTTGCCCTCGGAAGGATTGGGACGAGTTGGTAACCGGCGACTATCGAGCAATATTTGGGGATGCGGAGGGATTTTGTATTCGGAATTGCTTTGTCAAGACGCTCGCGTGGGCAAATAGATGCACCTTCGATCCCGATATCAGGTTTGTGTTCGATGCCCGCCCGGCTCCTGTGGTGAGGGACGCTGGTGTGGTGAATCACGCCTACGAGACGTTCATTAGTGACATGAAGCTCTCTGAGATTTCATTCGAAAGCTCAACAGAGACGGTCCTGCTACAAGCAGCGGATTACCTGGCCTACGAGTTCAACAATCATGCGAAAGAATACTTCGCGACTGGTCAGAACAAGCCACCGTCGCGCCCTGGATTCAGGAAATTCTGTCGGGACATAAAGTTTGAAGGGCAGATAGCCAGTCGAGACGCTATTCAGGAAATGGCGGATAAGGTCTGGAACAAGAACAACAAAAGAAACATTGTGGACATTGCGAACCACTTCCGCAACTTCGATCCTAAGAACCCGGATTATTCACACCTGAGGGGCCCCTTGGACGACATGCGCAAAGACTGATCGTGGAGCGATTCACAGCCGCGACCTTTTTGTGCGCATAATAGGACATGATGCGAAGTGCTGCTCTGACCGGCCTAGCCCTCACGGCTTGTGCCGAACCCTCGATGGTCGATACTGATCAATCGCCGTAAACAGGGTGTTGGAGTGGTCCCGGATATCGCTGCGCTCATCCGGGCTACTTGCTCATGTTGTCGCCCAACTTAAACTCATTCGCCTATAAGCAAAAGGCCGCTCTTTCGAGCTGCCTTTCCATCGCTTCCATGGATGCGTTAGCAGGCTGGGTAGCCCGGATGAGCGGAGCGATATCCGGGATGTTAGAGTGGTCCTGGATATCGCTACGCTCATCCGGGCTACTTGCTAGGAACTGCCCGGCATGATCTTGGGTGCAGCTTGGATTATGTTAGTCGGAATCTCGGGCTGACCAGACGCAGATTTAGTAAATCCCGTATCTTGTGGAGCAAAAATGCAGGCGGCGGCGTACGTCAAGACGATGTCTTTCTGCTCTTCGCCCTTAGCCGCGCTTGCCAAAGCGTTGAATGTTAGTAGGGCATTCTGGCGATGGCGATTGACAATCGAGTTATGCCGATGCGCAAGAAAATTCCTCGCGCAAAGAATTAGCATGTATGCGATGACTGCAAAGATGAGAACTTTACTTAGTCCAAGCTGAACAGATTCGTACGTACTGTTAGGAGCGAGCCAAGCCCACTTATGCATTGTTGCCGTCAATGCGGCGTACGTGGCCAATCCGATAGCCGTGCATATAGTCGCGTTGCGCCAACTTGTAGCGTTAGCGTCGTGGTTAGAACCCTCAGTTTGGAAATAGATTGCCTGCTGAGAAACCCCCTGTTCGGCAGCGACCTTTCTTACCTCCGCTAGAATACGTTCAGCTTCCTTCTGATTACTTTCGAGACTTTTCGTCGCTTCGTCGGCGCGGTCCGAAGCCGCCTGCATCGCAGCGCGCGCTTCGCGCTCCAACGCGCGGTAGTCGCGGATACGAGACGCGCCATAGGCGATTAGCGGCGATAAGAAATTAAAGTGGGAATCGTACTGATCTTTTATCGACGAAATCAAGCTCGTCCTGGCGCCGTAGGCGTTGTCCTGCTTGGGGTCGAAGTTTACGATCTGATCGAGATGATTGTAAAAAGCGTCTGCCTGACTTTTTAGCTGCTCCTGCTTGTTGGTAGGTAGGTCGAACACGTACTCTGATGGAAATTGTTGAAATAAGCCAATGACCTTCTTCGCAGGCTCAACGGCGTCGCGAAAATTTAGAGCTGTTCCTAAATCTTGATCGCGCGAAATAGACTCCGCATCGAACGATTGAATCCTTTCGAGTGATTGTTGCGCCTTACTCTTTTCTGTCATATCCGTGCCTAAATGAAATCGACTATTTGTGTTAGTTTCCTGTTCACGCCTAGCTTCAAAAAGGGCCGCTCTTACGAGCGGCCCTTCCTACGTTGCGAATGAATTACTCGCTCACGAACACCCTGTCGTGCTGCCACACGTATCGCACTTCATGCACGTCCCGTTCCGCACCAGCGTGAAGTTGCCGCATTCCGAGCACATCTCGCCTTCGTAACCCTTGGCCTTGGCTTCCGCCCGACGTTCGGCCTTGCTCGGGGCGACGGCCACAGCGGCGCTGCCGGCCTTGCTCCATTTCATCGCTTCCAGCTTTTCCGTCGGCGACAAATCGTGCTGGGATTCCTGCTTCAGGGCCACCGCGCTTTCCAACGTGTCGGAGACGCGGGCGCTCGGGCCGTGTCCGCCGATCGCGGTGACGTTGCCGGAGCCGCGCGCGTCGGCGTCGCCGCGCATGACGACCAGATTATCCGTGCGCGAGCGGGTCAGGCCCTTGGACAGATATTTGGTGGCCTGGTGGCCGCCGGACGGCTCCTTGCCTTCCTCGACGCCCTTGCCGAGCGCGTCGAAATTCGACTCGGTCGGATCGACATGGGCGAGATCGAAGCGCGACATGTAGCTGACCGCGAGTTCGCGGAACACATAGTCGAGGATCGAGGTTGCATACTTGATGCTGTCGTTGCCCTGCACGGGGCCCGCCGGCTCGAAGCGGGTGAAGGTGAAGGCGTCGACATATTCCTCCAGCGGCACGCCGTATTGCAGGCCGAGCGAAACCGCAATCGCGAAGTTGTTGATGAAGGAGCGCAGCGCCGCGCCTTCCTTGTGCATGTCGATGAAGATCTCGCCGATGCGGCCGTCGTCATATTCGCCGGTGCGCAAATAGACCTTGTGGCCGCCGACCACCGCCTTCTGGGTGTAGCCCTTGCGGCGGTCCGGCATCTTTTCGCGCTCGCGCATCACCACGATACGCTCGACCAGTTTCTCGACGATCTTTTCCGAGACCTGCGCGGTACGCGCCGCCATCGGCTTGTCGTAATACGCCTCGGTCGCATCTTCCTCGTCGTCATCGTCGGCGATGAGCTGCGAGTTCAGCGGCTGCGACAGTTTCGAGCCGTCGCGGTAGAGCGCGTTGGCCTTCAGCGCGAGCTTCCAGGAGAGGAGATAGGCTGCCTTGCAATCCTCGACGGTGGCGTCGTTCGGCATGTTGATGGTCTTCGAGATCGCGCCCGAGATGAACGGCTGCGAGGCCGCCATCATGCGGATGTGGCTCTCGACCGAGAGATAGCGCTTGCCGATCTTGCCGCAGGGGTTGGCGCAGTCAAACACCGGATAGTGCTCGGCCTTCAGATGCGGCGCGCCTTCCACCGTCATCGCGCCGCAGATGTGCACGTTGGCGGCCTCGATCTCGCGCTTGCTGAATCCGACCGCGGCCAGCAGGTCGAAGCCGGGGCTGCGATCGTTTCCGGTGCGAGGTTCAGCGTTTCGCGCAGGAAATCCTCGCCAAACGTCCACTTGTTGAAGGCGAACTTGATGTCGAACGCGGTCGGCAGCGCCTTTTCCACCTTGGCCAGCGCTTCGTCGGTGAAGCCTTTGGCCTTGAGGGTGGAGACGTTGATGCCGGGCGCATTGGAGAGCGAGCCGTGGCCGACGGCATAGGCCTCGATCTCCGCGATATCGGCCTCGCTGTAGCCGAGCGTCCGCAGCGCCACGGGGACGGCCTGGTTGATGATCTTCCAGTAGCCGCCGCCGGCGAGCTTCTTGAATTTCACCAGCGCGAAATCAGGCTCGATGCCGGTGGTGTCGCAATCCATCACGAGTCCGATGGTGCCGGTCGGCGCCACCACGGTGGTCTGCGCGTTGCGGTAGCCGTTGAGCTCGCCAAGCTCGAGCGCCTTGTCCCAGGCCGCCTTGGCGTGGGTAATGACATCGGCCTGCGGGCAGGAGGCGTGATCGAGCGGCACGGGATTGACTGCCAGGGCCTCGTAGCCGCGGCTCTCGCCATGCGCCGCGCGGCGATGGTTGCGGATCACGCGCAGCATGTGCTGGGCGTTCTTCTTGTAGCCGGGGAAGGGGCCGAGCTCCTTCGCCATTTCGGCCGAGGTCGCATACGCGACGCCGGTCATCACGGCAGTCAGCGCGCCGCACAGCGAGCGGCCTTCCTTCGAGTCGTAGGGCAGGCCCATGGTCATCAAGAGGCCGCCGATGTTGGCAAAGCCCAGGCCCAGCGTGCGGAACTCGTAGGAGAGTTCGGCGATCGCCTTGGACGGGAATTGCGCCATCATCACGGAGATTTCGAGCACGATGGTCCAGAGCCGGCACAGATGCTCGTAGGATTCGACGTCGAACCGTTTTGTGGTGGTCGAATAGAACGTGATCAGGTTGGCGGAGGCGAGGTTGCACGCCGTGTCGTCCAGGAACATGTATTCCGAGCACGGGTTCGACGCGCGGATCTCGCCGGACGCCTTGCAGGTGTGCCAGTCGTTCATGGTGGTGTTGAAGTGCAGGCCGGGATCGGCCGAGGCCCAGGCGGCATGGCCGATTTTTTCCCAGAGCTCACGCGCCTTCAGCGTCTTCATAATCTTCTTGTTGGTGCGGCCGATCAGATTCCAGTCGCCATCGGTCTCGACCGCGCGCAAAAGTCGTCCTTCAGCGAGACCGAGTTGTTGGAGTTCTGGCCTGATACCGTGAGATAGGCTTCCGGATCCCAGTCGGTGTCGTAGGTCGGGAAGTCGATTTCCTTGTAGCCTTGCTTGGCGAACTGGATGACGCGCTTGATGACGTTGTCGGACACCAGCGCGCGGCGCGCCAGCTTGATCTCGCGGCGCAGGGCAGGGTTCTTTTCGGGGTCGAAGCAGTCGTCGCCCGACCCCTCGCAATTGACGCAGGCCTTCAGCACGGCCTTGAGGTGCTTCTGGTTGATCTTGGAGCCGGTGACGAGGGCTGCAACCTTCTGCTCCTCCTTCACCTTCCAGTCGATATAGGTCTCGATATCGGGATGGTCGGCGTCGACCACGACCATCTTGGCCGCGCGGCGCGTGGTGCCGCCGCTTTTGATTGCGCCCGCGGCACGGTCGCCGATCTTGAGGAAGCTCATCAGGCCGCTCGAGCGGCCGCCGCCGGACAGGCGCTCGCCTTCGCCACGCAGGCGCGAGAAATTCGAGCCGGTGCCGGAGCCGTATTTGAACAGGCGCGCCTCACGCACCCAGAGGTCCATGATGCCGCCCTCGTTGACGAGGTCGTCCTCGATGCCCTGGATGAAGCAGGCGTGCGGCTGCGGATGCTCGTAGGCGGATTTGGACTTGGTCAGCTTGCCGGTCTTCCAATCCACATAATAGTGGCCCTGGCCGGGGCCATCGACGCCATAGGCCCAATGCAAGCCGGTGTTGAACCACTGCGGCGAATTCGGCGCGACCATCTGTTTTGCGAGCATGTAGCGCAGCTCGTCGAAGAACGCCTGCGCGTCCTCTTCCGAGGTGAAATAGCCGCCCTTCCAGCCCCAATAGGTCCAGCAGCCGGCGAGGCGATCGAACACCTGTTTTGCCGAGAGCTCGCTGACAAAGCGCTCGCTTTCGGGCAGGAGCGACAGCGCCTCGGTGTCGGGCACCGAGCGCCACAGCCAGGACGGCACGGTTTCTTCCTCGACCTTCTTCAGCCGCGCGGCAACGCCCGCTTTCCGAAAGTACTTTTGGGCCAGCACGTCGGAAGCGACCTGCGACCAGAACTGGGGCACTTCGACATTTTCGAGCCGGAACACGATCGAACCATCGGGATTGCGGATCTCCGATGTCGTCAATCTGAAATCAATCCCCGCGTAGGGTGACTGGCCGGAAGTGGTGTTGCGCCGTTCGATTCGCATAGGTCGTGCCCCGTCTTCTTGACCGGTCCGCATTTGCCGCGGTTGCCGGATGTTATCAGTGAGCGAACCTTCGGCACCAAGGTTGAAAGACAACCTTGGGCCTGAGATCCGCAAGCTCTACCGGTGGACCCGGCCCTGTTTCTGTCTTCGCCACCCCAAGGCCGCCCCCGTCATTGGCTTGATGGGCCCGACCTCTCCACAACGCCGCAACTCAGCACCTGAGCCATTCGGCTCTTTTATTCGGTGCGCCGCTCGCCCCCGTTTCAAGGCAGACAAGCCCTCGATCCGTGCCTCGACCGGCCGACGGAGTGCTCGTTTAGGAACCCATTTGGGAGCGACCGGCGGGACCCAAAACTTAACTCGCGCCGTCAGGAGGAAGGCTAGGCCAAACCCGTCGCGCCCGTCAAGGACTAGTACGAGTTCCTGAATCAAATACTAAATATGGTGGAAAGTGAGGGATAACAGGGGTAGTGCCGCCCCTGTGATGGCGCCAAGTATCAGTGAGTCCTCAGGGATTCCCAAGACAAAAAATTTGTTCCGACGTGTGGAAATCGGCTTCGTCCCGCTGTTCACAGGGCAGGTATTTTTTCAGCCGCCGGGATTGCGTTCACGAGACTCACGTAGGGCTACGGAACGCGCTTCCGTAAGGCTACGGGCAGGGAGGTCTGGCATGTCCGCGCACCCGTGGTCGGAGGGCCGGATACACGCCATGGTGCGGGCTGATTCCATCCCTTGCCGGGCTCCATGACAGACTCAAAACCGCCCAGCGCGGGTGCGCGGATCGCGCCCGCAGGCCTGATGTTCCTCGCCATCACCTCGGTGGGCTGGGGCTTTAACTGGCCCGTCACAAAATATCTCCTGAGCGAGCTGCCGCCGCTGACCTTGCGCGGCACGACCGGCGTGATCGGCGCGGCGCTGCTGGCCGTGCTGGCGCTGGCGCGCTCCCAGAGCCTGAAGGTCGAGCGGCATTTGTGGCCGCGGCTGATGCTGGCGGCACTGCTCAACGTCACGGGGTGGATGGTGCTGATGGGGCTGGCGCTGCTCTGGCTGCCGGCGAGCGAGGCGGCGCTGATCGCCTACACCATGCCGGTATGGGCCTCGCTCTTGGCCTGGCCGGTGCTCGGCGAGCGGCCCACGGTCCTGCGCACGGTGGCGCTGGTGATGGCGTTTGCCGGCCTCGCCGCCATCATGGGCGGCAACGGTTTTAGCGCAACGGCTGCAAAGCTGCCGGGCATGGTGATGGCGCTCGGCGGCGCGTTCGGCTTTGCGCTCGGCACGGTGCTGGCCAAGAAGCTGCCGGTGCCGCTGCCGCCGATCCCGGCCGCGGCCTGGCAGATCGGGCTGGGATGTTTCCCGATCGTCATCATCGGTTTCGCCATCGAGACCACGCACATCGAGCAGGTGACAGAGCTCGGCTGGTGGCTGCTGATCTATTCGACCGTGATCCAGTTCTGCATCGCCTATGTCAGCTGGTTCGCCGCGCTCGCCCGCCTGCCAGCGTCGGTGGCGGCGATCGGTACCATGGCAGTGCCGGTGATCGGCGTCGTCGCCTCCGCGATCGCGCTGGGCGAGCCGCTCGGCGTGATTCAGATCGTGGCGCTGGTGTTCACGCTGGCCGGCGTGGTGCTGGCGACAAGGTCCTAGCGGCCGGTTTGGGAAGGCGAGGGTCATCGGCCCCAAGTTTGTCACGGGCTCGTCGCCTGTTTCACCGCTGACGCTTGCCAATTCGGTAAGCGCAGCGACGGGCACCGGCGAGAATATGATCGATGCGCTCGACGGTGACGTCGGTTCCCAGCACGGCGCGGAAGATCGCCAGTTCCGAACGACAGAGACCCTGGCAAGCTGTCGCCGCCGCGCAAATCGGGCAGTGGTTCTCGACGAACAGAAAGCTTTCTCGCGTGTCTTTGATGACGCTCGCCATGTAGCCCTCGCGGCTTCGAATTTCTGCGAGGGCGGTCAGCTTTTGCTGAAGCGAGCGTCGCTCTCCGATGAGCTTGCGGTAATCTACAATGTTCGCATGTTCGCGGTGCTCGATCAGTTGTTCCAATCCGCGCTCCCCAAAGACGTCGCGCATGGACCGCAGCAGATCGAGCGTTAGATCGGAATGACGGTCGGGAAACCGTTCGTGACCTAGCGGCGCCAGCCGCCAGTATTTCCTTGGCCGTCCCCGCCCTTCGCGTCGGTCCTCGCTTTCCACCAGACCTGCCGTTTCGAGCTTGACGAGATGCTGACGCGCACCGGCCGAGGTCATGTCGAGGCGTGACCCGACATCGGCAGCGGTCTGCGATCCGCGGGTCTTCAGGTGAAACAGGATGCGGTCCTGACTGCGATCTTCGTCTTGATTCATGAGGCCCTTGATTTAGAAAGCAATTGCTATCTATAATAACCCGGACGCTGATAGCTGGCAATCCCGGCCAACTTGAATAGCGATCGACATCCCGGCGCGTGAGTCCCGGAAGGGAAGCAACAGGCATGCGGCAGAACCCGGGGCGCGAGGGATGGCGATCGCTCCTCAAATGGGAGTGGATACCGACGCTCGGAATCCTGCTCGGCGGCGTGCTGCTTCAATCGATGAACGTTCTGATGCTGACGACGGTGCTGCCGTCGATCGTCGGTGAACTGGGCGGCGTCGCCATGTTGAGTTGGCCGACAACCGCATTTCTTGCGTCATCCATTGTAGCAGCGAGCTGCGCTGGCATGCTCGCGGCTGCGGTCGGTCCCCGGGCGGCCTACTGCGCCGGGGTAGCGACATTCGGTCTCGGAGCGTTGCTTTGCTCGCTCGCGCCAACAATGGGCTGGATCGTCGTCGGCCGGTTGGTACAGGGATTCGGCGGTGGTTTGGAGGCGGCCGCAGCCTATGTCGCGGTGCGAGCAACTTTCCCGGAAGCAGTCTGGTCGCGGACGATTGCATTGATGTCGACCAGTTGGAGCATGTCGGTCTTGCTGGGGCCGCTGGTCGGCGGAATGTTCGCCCGCTTCGGCAATTGGCGCGGCGCGTTCGTCGCGACCGCGATCGTCGCTGGCATATTGGCAGTGAGCGCTTATGTCATCCTGCCGCCGGGCGCGTCGGAACGGCGGACGCCCGCTGCAGGCCTGCCGACCGGACGTGTCGCATTGATTTGGCTCGCAATCGCCGGGATGTCTTCAGCCTCGATCGTCGAATCATCGTTTGCCAAAGCCGGCCTGATCGTTCTTGCGATTGGCGCGCTGGTGGCGATGCTGCGGCTCGATCGTGCCGCGGCGGCGCCGCTGCTGCCGAGTGATGCGTTTTCATTGTACACGCCAACCGGCGTAGGGTTGTGGCTGGCGCTGCTGCTTTGCATCACCTTCAGCCCGTTGCAGATATACGTGCCCATCTTCCTGCAGCACTTGCGCGGACTGGATCCGCTGGCGGCCGGTTTCATGGTTGCAAGCGGCTCACTGGGATGGACGATCGCGTCTCTTGTCACTGCCGGCGCATCCGGGTCATGGCCAGACCGACTCATGCTGGCTGGACCGGTGATGATGGGTATCGGCCTGGTGGCTATCGCGTCGCTGCTCCTAAGCTCTGCGGCGACGCTGGCCTTGATCCCGGCCATTGTCGTGCTGGGGATGGGCATCGGCCAATGTTGGCCCTTTGTCGCCCACCGGATCATGAGCGGCGCTAAAGCGCGTGATGAGGTCGTTGCGGCCTCCGCGATCCCCACCGTCCAGCAGACCGGGTTTGCCCTGGGCGCGGCGCTCGCGGGTCTGGTTGCAAATGCGAGTGGTTTCTCGGCCGGGGCCGCGGATGAAAGCATGATGCAGGTGGCGTTCTGGGTACCGGCAAGCTTCGTCGTGCCGGCGACCATCGCCTGCCTGGCGAGCTGGCGCCTGCGCCATCTGCGGAAGCCCTGAGGTTGTTTCGCCGGGCTCTAGGAATACCTCCCTTTAATTCCATCTTGGCTGGCCGCTATGTGATTGTAAGACCTATCAATTCATTGTATGCCACGGGCGAAATTTCGGCCCGCACGGGCCGGGGCGTTTAACAAGATTCCGGCATCACCTGTGAAAGGGAGAGTATGGCGCGCAACATTTTGATCCTTGGGGCCTCGTATGGCTCCTTGCTGGCGACGAAGCTTTTGATGGCGGGTCACAACGTCACCCTGGTTTGCCGGAAGAAGACGGCTGACCTCATCAATCGCGACGGCACCGAGGTTCGCATCAAGCTGCGCGACGAGGCGGTGCACCGCGCGATCTTCTCGCGCGATCTGCCCGGCAAGCTGGACGCGACAACGCCCGCCGAGGTCGACCTTTCCCGTTATGACCTGGTCGGTCTGGCAATGCAGGAGCCGCAATACACCAACCATACGATCCGCGTTCTGATGATCAAAATCGCCGAGGCAAAACTGCCTTGTCTTTCGATCATGAACATGCCGCCCTTGCCCTATCTCAAGCGGATCCCGGCGCTGGCGGAGATGGAGCTGGAGGAGGCCTATACCAATGCGCTGGTATGGGAGCGGTTCAAGCCGGGACTGGTGTCGCTCTGCTCGCCCGATCCGCAGGCCTTCCGCCCGCCGGAAGAGGCGGCGAACGTGCTTCATGTCGGCCTGCCGACCAACTTCAAGGCCGCGGCCTTTGAAGACGAGGCGCACAACAAGATGCTTCGCGAACTCGAAGCAGATATCGACGCGGTGAAGCTGGATGGCCATGACGTTCCGGTGAAGCTCAAGGTGTTCGACTCGCTGTTCGTACCCTTGGCCAAATGGTCGATGCTGCTGACCGGGAATTACCGCTGCATCACGCCGCACGAGCCGCAGTCGATCCGCGATGCCGTGCACAGCGATCTAAAACTCTCGCAGTCGATCTATGACCATGTCGACGGCATCGCCCGGCGCCTGGGTGCCGATCCGCAGGATCAGGTGCCCTTCGAGAAGTATGCCAAGGCGGCGCAAAGCCTTCTCAAGCCGTCCTCAGCGGCCCGTGCGGTTGCCGCCGGCGCGCCCTTCATCGAGCGGGTCGACCTCCTGGTGAAGTTGATTTCGCACCAGCTTGGCGCGCCCAGTGCCGAGATCGACCGCACGGTGCAGATCGTCGATCAGAAATTGAACGAGAAGATCGTGGCGGGCGGATCCGGTTTGTAGTGATGCGCGCCTGAGACAGTTCGAGAATGGCGCGCCGCGGCCGATGAAGAGCCGATGAAGATGGGCACTACTCATTCGCCGTGGCGCCGCGATCCGCGATGTAATCCAGAATCGATGTGAGGTCGGCGAGCGCGGGAAGCGTATAGCGCAGCCTCATAGGCCGTGCTTGGCCTATACGGCGCGCACCTGTTCATCGGTTGCGAATTCACCGTGCTCGGCGGCGGATTTGGAGCGGGCAATCGCCTCGCGCTCATCGGGGAAAGCACAACCGGCGCCTCGACGTAAACTTGTTTCACCAATTCGGGCAGGAGCCGTTTGAGCTGCCCGTGACTGAGCGGGCGCGTCGCGGCGATCTCGGCCAGCCGCCGTTCGATGTGGGACCATTGCTTCGTCTCGCGCGGGTCGGTGTCGTCCTTGGCGAGATTGCAGGGGTAGCAGGAGAGCACGCGGTTGGCCCTGCTATTTTGGCCTCCCTTTGAGAGCGGGATGAAATGGTCGATGCTGGCCTTGACCTTGCCATCCCACTTTATCCGGGGAAGTCCAATGTCGCAGTACGCGCATCGTCCGCCCCAGTCGAAATAGCAGCGCTTGTAGGTCACGTCGGCCATTAGCCTTGGCTCTTCCCCAGAATCCCGTCGTCCAACGTCTCACCCTTATACATCAAGTCGGAATCGAAAACGACGGCGCAAGAGCAGGGGCTTGCGCCTTGTTTACCCCGCCAGCGCGCGGCGGATCATGTTGGCCAGTTGGGACTTTCGATAAGGCTTGGTCAAGAGCAGCGCGCCCGGATCGAGGGCCCCGATGCACGATCGCGTTGTCGGTATAGCCTGACGTATGCAACACCTTGACGGCGGGGACGGCGCTTCTTCACTTTGTCGGGCAACTGCCGTCCGGTCATGATGACCTGTCTGATTCATCAACGAAGGAAGATCCCGTCATGTCGATGTCGAACGCATCAATTCCGGTATTCGAGATTGGCCTCAATGCACTCTCGGCGATTCTCGACAAGGCTGAGGCATATGCTGCGGCCAGGTCGATCGATCCCGCGACGCTGCTCAGCGCGCGCCTCTTCCCCGATATGTTTGCATTCACTCAGCAGGTGCAGAGCGCCTGTGACCAGGCCAAGAACGGCGGCGCACGGCTCGCCGGCATCGACCCGCCCAGGTATGAGGATAACGAGAAGACAATCGCCGAGCTCAAGGCGCGCATCGTCAAGACGGTCAGCTTTGTGAAGACGCTCGACGTCAGGAAGATCGACGAGTCGGCCGACCGCGAGATCACTTTCCCGCTCGGTCCGAAGAATATGGGTCACATGAGAGGCGCGGACTATCTCAACCACTTTGCGGTGCCAAATTTCTACTTTCACGTCACCACCGCCTACGACATCCTCCGTCACTGCGGTGTCGAAATCGGCAAGCGCGATTTCCTCGGTACCATTCCGATGCGAGTGACGTGAGGCTTGCAATGCGATAGCCTTGCCGCGCCGACCGCGCTGTTCTGATTATGCTCTGCGAGCGCCGGGCGCTCGATGGGAAGTTCGACGCGCGGCCGATTGGGTGAAACGCAACAAGATGACCCGCGGAAAATTCAATGCATTCTGCCGGAAGCTCCCTGCGACCACGCATGTGATACAGTGGGGCGGGTCGCATGTCTGGAAGGTCGGTGGCAAAGTCTTTGCGATCGCCAGCGGGAAGCATGACGAGCCGAGCGTCACCTTCAAGGTGAGCGACATTGCTTACGAGATGCTCAAGGACCAGCCGGGCTTGCGTCCTGCGCCGTACCTCGCATCGCGCGGCATGAAATGGATCCAGCACTTCGCAAAGCCCGGGCTATCAGATGCCGCGCTGGGCGACTACATCCGGCAGTCTCACTCTATCGTTTCGCAGGGCTTGTCAAAGAAGAGACGGTTTGAGCTCGGGCTTGCAATGCCTGTGCCGCAGGCGTGAAAAGGTAACACCACTTCCACCGCTTCACCCCGACAGCGCGCGGCGGACCATGTTGGCCAGTTGGGACTTTCGGTAGGGTTTGGTGAGCAGAAGCACGCCGGGGTCGAGGCGGCCCTGATGCACGATGGCGTTGTCGGTGTAGCCTGATGTGTAGAGCACCTTGATGCCGGGCCGGAGCTTCAACACTTTCTCCGCCAGTTCGCGGCCGGACATGCCGCCGGGCATGATGACGTCGGTGAACAGCAGGTCGAACGCCTGGCCGCCTTCGATCAGGTTCAGCGCCGCCGGTCCATTGGCGGCGGCCAGCGTGCGGTAGCCGAGGCTCTGCAATTGCGCGGTGACGAAGTTGCGCACCATCGCGTCGTCTTCCACCACCAAAATGGACTCGTTGCCATGCGGCAGCGGCGCCACCGCGGCTGGCGCGGTCTCGACCTGGCCGCGGGCCGGCGGCAGATAGAGCTTGATCGTGGTGCCGTGGCCGACCTCGCTGTAGATCCGGATGTGTCCGCCCGATTGCTTGACGAAGCCGTAGACCATGCTCAGGCCAAGGCCCGAACCCTTGCCGACCTCCTTGGTGGTGAAGAACGGCTCGAACACCTTGTCCAGCACCTCCTGCGACATGCCGGTGCCGGTGTCGCTGACCGCGAGCATCACATAGGGGCCGGGCTTCGCGTCGGGATTGGCCTGTGCATAGGCTTCGTCGAGCACGACGTTGCGCGTCTCCAGCAGCAGCTTGCCGCCGTTCGGCATTGCGTCGCGGGCGTTGATCGCCATGTTGAGCAGGGAGTTGGCGAGCTGCGAGGCGTCGATATGGGCGGCCGCCACTTCCTGCTCGAGGATCGAGTCGACCTCGATCTGCTCGCCGAGCGTCGGCCGAAGCAATTTTGCGATGTCGAGCACGGTGGCGTTGATGTCGACATTGCGCGGCTGCAGCGGCTGGCGGCGGGCGAAGGCGAGCAGATGCTGGATCAGCTCGCTGCAGCGTTCCGCCGCCTGGTCGATCAGTTCGGCCGTCTTCTGCAACTCCGGCTCATGCGCGAGGCCCGCGACCAGCGTTTCGGTGGTGCCGGCGATCACCGTCAACATGTTGTTGAAGTCGTGCGCGACGCCGCCGGTGAGCTTGCCGATGGCGTCGAGCTTTTGCGATTGCTGCAGCTTGTGCTCGGTTTCGCGCGAGGCGGTGGCGTCGTGATAGACCAGCGCCGCGCCGCTGATGGCGCCCGCGGCATCGCGCAGCGGCCGGCCGCTGATCACGAGATGAACGGGCGGACTGCCGCTGACGGGGCGCACCACGATTTCGGTGGCGTCGAATGCTTCGCCGCGTAGCGCCCGCGACGCAGGCATGTCGTGGACAAGCAGGGGCGTGACGCCGTCCGCATGAAAAACCGTGCTGAGCGACTGCAACGATTCGACCGTCATGCCGGGACGATAGCGCAGCATCTTCTCCGCGGCCGGGTTGGAAAGCAATATCTCTCCCTTGGGGTCGATGACGAGCACGGCCTCAGCCATGCTGTGAAAGGTGCTGCGCAGGACTGCGGCCGAAAGCCTGAGTTCGTCATGGGCTGCGACCAGATGCTCGGTGCGCTCGGCGACCGCTGCCTCCAGCGCCTCGTTGGTGGCCTGGGTGGCGCTGAGCAGATCCTGCAGTTCCCGGCGCGAGCGGCGGGTCGACGCCGTCAGAATAATAGCGAGGATCAGAATCAGTGCGACGCCGGCGAGATCGATCGCCAGCAGGAACGTCCCGTTGATTTCGGATTCGGCGCGCCTCGCGAAGAGCAGGCGGCGCTCTTCCGCCACCGCCTTTTCGAGGTTTCCGGCGATCGCGGCCGTCGCCGCACGGTCGTCCTGGCCGACGAGGGCTGCGACGGCGGCGCTGTCTCCCGCCGTCCGGAGCCTGATCAGCTCGCCATTGATGGCAATCTGGCGCTCCACCAACGCCTTGGTCTCTTCGATCAGCTGCCTTTCGGTGGGATTGGCCTTGACGGCTTCGATCAGTGCCGCGAGCGCCGGCAGGATCGCGTCGCTGGCCTCGCGGTATTCCCTGGCGAATTCCTGATCGCCGCTGATCGCGAAGGCGCGCGCCGCGCTTCCGTCCGGCGCAGCAGCGGGCGCATGTCGGAGATTTTGCTGAGTATTCCAAGCGCGCGGTCGACGGAAGCGTTATCGGACCGCGACTTGAGGTCCAAACCGATCGAGGCAGCGCCGATAATGAGGAGTATAGCGAGGCCAATTCCAAGAATGATACGCTGCGAGGGCATTGCCAGTTGCTTACTTCACTATTTCGAGTGGCGCGCGGAAGCTTTCGGTGTGGTGATGCATTGATTGACCGAGGTCAACAGCGCGTCCGGCGTGAAGGGCTTGCGCAGGCAGCATGCCGCGCCGAGCTCGATGGTCATCCGCAGGAAATCCGGTGCACGTTCGGTGTTGGCGAAGGCGTATCCCGACATCGCGACGATCGGTATGTCCGGCTTACGCTCGTGAAACATCCGGATCGATTCGAAGCCGCGCATATGCGGCATGAACACATCGATCAGCATGACGTCGAAATCGGAGGCTTCGAGTGCGCGCATTCCCGCTTCACCACCGTCGGCAACGGTGACCTCGAAACCCTTGCGCGTCAGACAAACCTCGATGGCAACGCAGACCATCGGGTCGTCATCGACCACGAGAACGCGCGGCACGATGATTCCTTCTTCCTCGGGCGGCGGCCAGATGACTCGCATCCCATGTGACGATTAAGTCGAAACGCCGACAGGTCGTCTGTATGATTAGAGTGCACATAAAAGGTTGTTGAGGGCAATTCCGTTTCGCTGTGTCAGAACGAGAACAAATGTACTTCCGGTTCCGGATCTAAGCCCGCCATGCCCCCGATCGATCGCGCGGGGCGGCTGTCGCCGCTCGGGCTTATCCTGCTCGCCGTTACGTCGGTCGGGTGGGGCCTCAACTTTCCCATCATGAAACACTTGCTGACGGAATGGCCGCCATTGTCCTCGCGCGGCCTGTGCGGCATCGCCGGCGCCGTGGCGCTGGCGCTGTTGCGCTCGCGCGGCGGCAGAAATTGAGCGTGCCGCGGCCGATGTGGCTGCGGTTGTTGCTGGTCTCGATGCTGACGATCGGCGGCTGGGTCGCGTTCACGGGGCTGGCGCTGTTGTGGCTCAATGCCAGCGAGGCCGCGGTGCTCGGGATATCGATCCCGGTCTGGGTAGCGTTTCTGGCATGGCCGATCCTGGGTGAACGGCTGTCGCCGCTGCGCGCCGTCGCGCTGACGGTCGCGCTCGCCGGCATCGCCGTGCTGATCGGCGGAACGGCCTCGAGGCCAGCGTCGAGAAATTGCCGGGCATCGCGTGTGCGCTGGCTGGCGCGGTGTGCGTCGGCTTCGGCACCGTACTGACCAAGCATTTCCCGCTGGCGATGCCGCCGCTGTCGCTGGCCGCCTGGCAGATCGGGCTCGGCTGCCTGCCGATCGCGATCGTTGGGCTTGCGGTCGAGCAGCCGCAGCTGGAAGCGTTGTCAACCATCGGCTGGATGTCCCTGCTCTATATGACGCTGATCCAGTTCTGCCTTTGCTACGTGTGCTGGTTTGCTGCACTGGAGCGGCTGCCGGCGGCGACGGCCTCGATTGGAACCCTGCTGGTCCCTGTCATCGGGGTGCTTGCGGCGGCAGCGATGCTGCACGAGCCGCTCGGCCTGCGCGAAGTCGCGGCACTGGTGTTCACGCTCGGCGGGGTGGCGGTGGCGCTGTGCGCGTAATTTTGCAATGAAAAGGGCGGCGCACCGGAATGCGCCGCCCTTCGAACTCACGATATCGTGCTATTGCGCCGGGCAGGGATGCCGCTGGCCGTCGTAACCAAGATAGGTTCCTGACGCCGGATCGTAGGATTTGTACCTCTGCATGCAGTACGCCACGGCGTCATCGCCGGCCGGGGGCGCTGCCGCGACTACGGTGTCATCGTAATATCCATACGAGTCATCGTAGTAGGAGTAGTAGGGGTCGCTGTAAGCATAGGCCGACCCGATGCCGGCGCCGATCGCGAAGCCCGGCCAGAAGCCGCCATGACGACGATGGCGGTGAAAATGACGGCCGCCGCCGTGCCAGCCGCCGCCCGCGACGGAACCTCCGCCGACAACGCCAGTGCCGGCAACTGCGCCAGGTCTGAAGCCGCGATCGCCGCCGGGTGCAACGGCCGGCCCGCCAGGTCTGAAGCCGCGATCGCCGCCGGGCGCAACGGCCGGCCCGCCAGCTCTGAAGCTGCCACCGCCGCCGGGCGCAACGGCCAGCCCGCCAGCTCTGAAGCCGCCGCCGCCGCCGGGCGCAACGGCCGGCCCGCCAGCTCTGAAGCCGCCGCCACCGCCGGGTGCAACGGCACCGCCGCCACCGCCTCTAAAGCCACCACCGCCGATAGCTGCGCCGCCACCGCCGCCGGGTACAACGACCATGCCGCCACCGCCCGGCCCACCGCCTCTATCCTGCGCCTGGACGGCGCTGATACCCGGCGCAACCATCGGCAACACAAGCGCAATCGCCGCCGCTGTGCTCAAAACTTTCAGATTGATCATTATCGACTCCATTTACGGGATATACGCCCTAACCCGTTCAGCGGGCGGACGTTCCAGAGCCCGCGTATTGATTGCGCGCAAGCTCAGCCTGTCAGGTCGGAACTGTACGCGGAATGAACGGATTGCGCCGATTCCGCGACCATGCGCGGGCGCGATCGGGCCGTGCAGAGTACCGGCGGGGCTGCAATATCAGCCTTTGTCTGGACAATCCGGCGCTCCGGTGGCATCAGAGCGGCACGACATCTCGAACCGGCCGAGCCCTCATGAAGCTGTTTCTGCTGAAATTTTTCACCTGGTGGAGCGGTCAGACGTTCGGCACGCAATTGTGGACATGGCGATTCGGCGAGCTGGTCGGGCAAGACGAGCAGGGCAACCTCTACTATCGCACCAAGGGCCGCAAGATCGATCCGACGCTCGGCTTCGAGCGGCGCTGGGTGATCTATAATGGATATGCCGAGGCGAGCCGGGTGCCGCCGTCATGGCATGGCTGGCTGCATCACACCGTCGATACCGCGCCGACTGAGGAGAGCTACACGCCGCGCGAGTGGGAAAAGTCGCATGTTCCCAACATGACCGGCACGCCCGCGGCCTACCGTCCCTCCGGCTCGACGCTGGCCAGCGGCCGCCGCCCCAAGGCGACCGGCGACTACCAGGCCTGGACGCCGGGAAACTGAGATGATCGTCGTCATTGCGCAGCGTCCGTGATCGCACTGCGGTTGCATGCGCCCTCGACCGCAGCCATCACCCTGTGAATAACGGGATCAGCGGGGACATCCGCCACCGCCGTCTTGTGCTGTCCGCGTGATCGCTGTTCAATGAGACATCTTACGGAGATGGGAAACCATCGCGTCGGTGTCGGGCTCCAGCTCGCGACTGCCCCGATTTGCAGCGGCTACCGATCAGGATACGGCCGGGAGATAGGCCCCGGTGCAGAAGTTCTGAAATCGCCCGCTAATGTGTGGCTGCCGTAGGACAGGAAAGGCCGTCTGGGAAACCGGGCGGCCTTTTTCTGCGTCGTGGTGGGTTACGTGTCCCGGACGCGGCGCGGCACGAAGTGACGCGACGCAGAGCCGGGACCCAAAGCGAGCCGCGTGGGTCCCGGCTCTGCGGAGCAGCATAACCGGACGATGCTTCGCATCGCCGGGAGAACGCTGCACCGCGTCCGGGACACGACTGCAGCCTCGACTATCGTTCGGGGGCACTTACCCCAACCGCGCGGCGGCGCGGTCGATCATCTCGCCGCGGCGGATTTGCGCCTGCGCAATCCTGTCTTTCATGAAGGCGAGGACTTCCGGCGGCGCGGTGTCCGGCGAGCCGGAATTGAACGGTGGCGCCGGGTTGTATTCGAGCCGAAGCTGGATCGCCTCCGCGGTCCTTTGGTCGTGCAGCAGCGAGACCAGCGTTAGCGCGAAATCGATGCCTGCGGTGACGCCGCCGCCGGTGACGCGGTTGCGGTCGACGCAGACGCGCGTCCTGGTCGGGATCGCGCCGAACGCGCTCAGGAAATCCATCGCCGTCCAGTGCGTCGCCGCGCGGTAACCCCTCAGCAGGCCGGCCGCGCCGAGCACCAGCGAACCCGTGCAGACCGAGGTGATGTATTTTGCGCTAGAGGCCTGCTGGCGCAGGAAGGCCAGCATCTCCTCGTCATTGATCATGTCGTCGGTGCCGAACCCGCCGGGCACGCAGATGACGTCGAGCTGCGGGCAGTCCGCAAAGGTCGTGGTCGGCGTCAGCATCAGCACGGAATCGCTCGTGACCGGCTCGATCTGCTTCCAGATCAAATGCACCTTGGCGCCGGGCAGGCTGGAAAACACCTGCAACGGACCGGTGAAGTCGAGCTGGGTGACCTTTGGGAACAGCACGAGACCGATCTGAAGCGGCGTGGGCGTGGGAGACGGCGCGGACATCGTGACCTCCGGAAAATTTGGCTTGACGGAAGGCATCCTGGCATGGTCGCTTCATGTCCGAAATGGCATTTTTCCTCATTTTAGGACATGTGCCAGAAGTTAGGACAGAGCCAAAGGCAGGCCAGCAACATGATCGGCGTTCTCGTGTTTCCGGATTTCCAGTTGCTCGATGCCGCCGGGCCGATTTCGGCATTCGAGATCGCGGCGCGCTTTGCCGACGGTGCGCCATCGATCCGGGTTCTGGCGGTGACGCCGGGGCCGGTGCGCTCGTCGTCAGGCGTCGAGATCGTCGCGAGGGATTAAAGTCGGCATCCGCGATCACGACGCTGATCGTCGCGGGCGGCGAGGGCGTGCGGCAGGCGGCAACCTGCGAGAAGACGCTCGGCTTCGTGCGCATGATCGCCAAACGCGGCGTCCGCATCGCCAGCGTCTGCTCCGGCGCTTATATCCTCGCGGAAGCCGGCCTGCTCGATGGCCGCCGCGCCACCACGCATTGGCAGCGCACGCGGCATTTTCTCAAAACCTATCCGCAGGTGAAGCTCGAGCCGGATCGCATCTTCGTGCGCGACGGCGACATCTGGACGTCCGCCGGCATATCGGCCGGCATCGATCTGTCGCTGGCGATGATCGCGGAAGACTATGGCGACGAGATCGCGCAGAAAACCGCGAAGCAACTGGTGCTCTATCACCGCCGCAGCGGAGGCCAGTCGCAATTCTCCTCGCTGCTGGAATTGAAGGCGCCGAACGGCCGCTTCGGATCTCTACTGGCCTGGGCGCGCGAGCATCTCGATGCGCCGCTGACGGTTGAGGACCTTGCCGAGCAGGCCGGCATGAGTTCGCGGCATTTCACCCGCGCCTTCATGGCGGAAACCGGCACCACGCCGTCAAAGGCGGTGGAGCGGCTGCGCATCGAGGTGGCGCGGCAGCGCGTGCAGTCCTCCAGCGAGGCGATCGAGCGCGTTGCGCAAACCACCGGCTTCCGCGATCCGGAGCGGATGCGCCGCGCCTTCATCCGCGCCTTCGGTCAGCCCCGCAATCGCTGCGCCGCGCAGCGCGGGCGGGGTAGGCGGATTGATCGCTATCTCCGGAAGTCCACCCGGCCTTGCGAAAAGTAGCCGTCTATTCGCTGGTCGCTCACTACCAGGCCGACCCAGGGAACGGTGATCTCCGGATTGTTCAGGTTGATATATTTCCCGACCAGCCGGTACGGACCTTCGCGTCTTGCGTCGATCAATCCCCTGCGCTTGCCGGAATCCCAGTCGAATAGCAGGTACACGCGGTCTCCGACGATTTTCACCTCGCCCTGGCCCTGTTTCCATTTATCGGGGGCATCGCCCGGTATGGTGGGGTCCGCAGCACCCTTCCAGCGGCTCGACCACTGACCTTCGATCGTGCCGTGCGGGTAGCTGGTGTCCTCAGCGCCCCACGGCTTTGCATTCTCGTCGGCGGCAGATTCTTCCGGCGCCGTGTTGCGGGCGAACTGCGTCACGTCATCGTCGTTGGGATGCGGAACGTCCATGACGCCGAATGGATTTCGGGTTGCCGGACCGTTTTCGGACACGGCGTTTCGCTTGGCGTTTTCGGATTTCATTGGCGTCTCCAACTGCAATCGCTTGCTTCGTGAACGCTTGGGATCGCAGGATGGAGACGCGGCGGCCACCCGATTTCCGAAGGAACTCTGCTGTTACGCGCGGCAAGGGTAGGGGTATATCTCACGCGGAGGGAGCGGCGCTGATTTCCAGATCGGCCACAACGCCGAAATGATCACTGAGCCAAATGCCGTCGACCGGTTGGTCGAATGCGAGCGACACGGCCCGGACCTCGCAGGCCGCGTTCGGATGGGCGTCCCAGGAGCCCACGAACACGTAGTCGACCCTGCGGCGATGATGCGGCTGGCGGACGATCACGCCGATCTCCGACTCTGCATTCGGATTCTCGACGCTCCAGGTATGGCCATGACCTTCGCCTGCGACTTCCCAGGCGTCGTGATATCTCACGCTTCGCCCGCCCAGCGACTGCAGTCCCCTGATGTAACGAATGCTGGCCGCGTCGGGCGTCGCGTTGAAATCGCCGGCGATGATGGTGGGAAGCGCCCGCCGGTGCCGCGCATCGAGATCCGTCAGCGCAACGACCTGGCGCTCCCGGGCCGATTCCGCGGCAGGCCGCCACGATGTCGTCGCCGCAATGAACAAAAGCTCGCCTTCGCCTGATAGCGGCACCGTTACCGCCAGCGAGCACCAGGGCACGTCGTCCGCATCCGACATGCGCAGGTCCAGGGCCTCCTCGACCCGGTGCGGCCATCGCGTCGCGACGGCGCTGCCGCCGAAGCGATCGGCATGGGGTGGAACACTGCGTAAGACGTCAGCCTGATGTGTCCCATGCAGGTCGGTGTCATGAAGCAATTCGTCGAGTTGCGAACGTTCCGGCGACTGGACGACTTCCTGGAAGGACACGAGATCGGGCGCCAGCCGGCGTAGTTCCCGGTTGATCAAACCGGTTCGTTTCGGATCGCCCTGTCGGTTCCAGACATTGAGCGTGACAACGCGTAGCCGCATCGCCGAAATCCGGGTTCACGAATGAACCCGGACAACGTTCGCCGGCGGCGTTGGTTCAGCGCTTGCCTGGCTTACGCAACGTTAGCCTGCGCGGTCTGCTGTTCTTCCGCGAGCAAGGCATCGAGATCGACGAGCTGCGGATCGTCAGCCTCGGGTTCGCCGAGTCCTGCGCTGCCGTGAAGATGCATCAGGGTTTGCACACGGCGAGCATTGAGATGGTCCACATGCTGATGCTGCAGCGCGACCGTCAGCAGCGCTTTGGGCAACCCGACCAGGGTAAAGGCCGGAACCTTGCGGACCTCGCCGTCCTCACGCCAGAGCAGGGGATGGAGGGTGTAGATCAACTGCCGCTCGATCTCCGGCGAAGGCGGCTGCTCCGACTCGAACAGCGTGAGGCTGGCGAGGTTGGCGTTACCTGCACGTGTGCGCACGGCGGCGGATCGCAGCTCCCAGCATATCAGGTCCGCCGCGGAGAGAACCTCGCGACGCACGGCATCCACATTGGTCGAAAACCTGGTCGCTTCCGGTATCGACAGTGCGCCTTTGGCGACGGCCTCGACCAGCGCGGTGGCTCCGGTATCAAATCCCGGCGCGGCCCGCTCGATGGCCGCAGCCATCGCTTCGATCTGGTCAGCCATCGTGTCGCGGTCGCGCTGCGCCT
Source organism: Bradyrhizobium sp. RDT10 (assembly GCA_044772375.2). Taxonomy (GTDB): domain Bacteria; phylum Pseudomonadota; class Alphaproteobacteria; order Rhizobiales; family Xanthobacteraceae; genus Bradyrhizobium. The sequence continues at coordinate 3,022,245 of CP187939.1, read as the reverse complement.
TGGCATCGGCGAGTGCGCGCTCTGCCGAGGCCACCTGCTCGTCGTACTCCGCCAATGCGGCGCGCCAAGTCTTGGTGCGTTCTTCGACGGCACGCATGTCGGCTTCGGCGCGATCAAGCCGGGCAGCGGCAGCCCCGGCTACCGCCAGCCGTTCGGCGGCGGCACGTTTTTCTGCAAGTTCCGTTTCGCCGATACTCAAGCGGTCGGCCAGCTTCTGCCGCGCCGCCAGCTTCTCCTTCAGCGCGTTCTCGAAGCGCTCGATCGGGCCGAGCTCGCGCTTGAAAAATGCCATAGCTCTCTCCTCGCGATCGTGTGCCGAATCATCCGGCCGATCGTTGTGTGCCAAAGCTAGTACGAAACTTAGATAACATTGCGGCCTGAGTCGGTACAGCGCAGCAGCCCAATGGATGATGGCCGGCTAATGCGGCATGTCGGGGTGCCAGCCCAGTACCGCCAGCATCACGAAGAACCCAACGATATAGGCCAAAGCCACCGGCCATCCCTGGCTGATCCAGCGGCCGACGGATTTGGCTTCGGGATACATGTTCGACAGGGCGACTCCCGCCGACGAGCCGAACCAGGTCATCGATCCGCCGAAGCCGACCGCATAGGCCAGATAGCCCCAGTCATAGCCGCCCTGTTTCAGTGCGAGCGATGAGGGAATATTGTCGAACACGGCGGAGACAAAGCCGAGGCCGAGCGCAATTCACGGGTTCAGGTCGCAATCGGCAATGTGCATTATTTCAGCGTCTTGAGCCAATCGGCGATTTCGCTGACCGCAACGTTGGCCTGCTGCAAGAGCTTGCCCATGGTGAAGAAGCCGTGGAATTGGCCGGGGAAGTGCCGATAGGTCATGGGCACGCCGGCTTCCTTGAGCCGTGCGGCGTATTCGGCGCCCTCATCGCGCAGCGGATCGGCGCCCGCGGTCAGCACGTAGGCCGGCGGCAACCCGGCGAGTGTTTTCGCGCGCGCAGGCGAGGCCTTCCAATGGTCGATGTCATCAGCGCCGTTCAAATAATGGTTGCAGAACCATTTGATCACGGAGTGCGTCAGCAAGATGCTGGTCTCGGGTTCGCTGTGCGAGGATGGCTCATCGCAAAGTCGGTGGCGGGATAAATCAGCACTTGGCCGGCGAGTTTCGGGCCGTCGCCGTCGCGCGCGGCCAGCGCCACGACAGCCGCGAGATTGCCGCCGGCGCTGTCGCCACCGACCAGCAAGTGGCCGGCGTCGATGCCGAGCTGGCTGGCGTTGGCGGCAACCCACTTGGTCGCCGTGATCGCGTCGTCGACAGCGGCGGGAAATTTATGTTCCGGCGCCAGCCGGTAGTCGACAGAGATGACGATCAACTCGCCCTCATGGGCCAGCTTCTGGCAGGCCACTTCATGGGTATCGAGATCGCCGATCACCCAGCCGCCGCCGTGAAAGAACACCAGGCACGGCGCAACGCCGTTGTTCTTGCGCAGCGTCTTCGGGGTGTAGATGCGCGCCGCAATCGCGCCGTGCGGCGCTGGGATCGACAGCGGTTTGTTCGATCTCGAGCGCCGGCGGCTCGGGGTTACTGACGACGCGGGCGTTGCGATAATATTCGCGCGCTTCCAGTGCGGTCAGCGTCTCATAGGCGGGACGGCCAGCCTCCTGGAAAGCCTTGTAGACGGCAGCGGCATCGGGATCGAGCGTGACGGGCATGGTGGCAAAGACCTCGTGCGTTGATTGAAAGCTCAGGCGGCGGTGCGGCCGCCGTCGACGGTATAGGCGGAGCCCGAGACGTAGCTCGCCTCGTCGGAGGCCAGGAACGCCACGATCGAGGCGACTTCGGATGCCTGTCCGAGCCGCCGCGCCGGAATCCGGTCGACGATCTTCTCAGGTGGCGGCGGCTCATTGCCGGGATTGCGGCCCTGCAGGATCGTGCTCAGCATCCGGCTGTCAATCAGGCCGGGGCAGACGCAATTGACCCGCACGCCGGTGCCGGTGCATTCCCAGGCCGCGCTCTTGGTGAGCCCAATCACCGCGTGCTTGCTGGCGCTGTAGACGGCGATCATCGGCGATCCGATCAGGCCGGCGATGGAGGCGGTGTTGATGATGCTGCCCTTGTTCTGTTTCAGCATCACCGGCAGCACATGCTTCATGCCGAGAAAGACGCCGACCACGTTGACGTCGAGCACGCGCCGAAAACTCTCCAACGGATATTCCGGGATCGGCTTGATGTCGCCCTCAATGCCGGCGTTGTTGTAGAAGGCGTCGATCGCGCCGAACCTGTCGACCGTGGCGCGGACATATTCCGCGACTTCATCCTCCTGGGTAACGTCCGCCGTCACCGCGAGCGCTTCGGCGGAGGCGGGCAGGTCCCTGATGGCGGCCGCAAGATCCTGCTCCCTGCGGTCGACGGCGACGATACGGGCGCCGCGTTCGGCCAGGAGGCGGACGGTCGCGGTTCCGATAACGCCGGCCGCGCCGGTCACGACGGCAACCCGGCCATCGAGGCGAATTCGATCGGGCATATCCTGGGTTTCCTCTCGCTCCTCCGGTTATCCCGGATTTTGGTGGTTTCGCGCCAGGAGTGGGCACCCTCGCGCGACCGGAAGCGACTATTTCATCTGAAACGGGGCATGACTAGATCATGGGGCCATGATCGAGATCATGGCGCGACTATCGAAAGCCGGTTTTCCGCCTTTCCGGGCCATGGTCGCGTGCGGCGGGAAGGGGCAAGCCGCCCTTTCCGCGCCGTATTCGCCGTGTTAACCGGAAGGGACGCGAGCGGCGGATAAATCTTACTATGTCGCGAGCCCGATTCGCCTGTAAAAGCCGCGAGATGCTTCGAACCATTGCCCTGACCGGTCTTGCGGCCCTGATCGCCGCCACCATGACCACGCTTGTGCCGCCGGCGCAGGCGCAGATCGGCAATATCTTTTCCGATCCGCCGCTGCGGCCGCCGGGCGCCATTCCCCGCGGTAACCAGCAGCAGCAACAATTCCCCGACGACGACGAGGAAGTGCCGGAGCTGCCGCGCGGCCGCCTGTTGCCGACTCCGAACCGTCCGCCGCCGGGGCAGGGCGCTCCGCCGCCGGGAAGCTTCCAGTCGCAGCCGCTGGCGCCGCCGCCCGGAACGACCGTCGCTCCCCAGGGCACCCAGCCGGGCGTCGCGGTTCAGCCGCCGCAGCCGGGCCAGCCGGGCGTCGCCAACGCGCCGCCGGGCCAGCGCCAACCACCAGCCAAGGGCGTACCGCAATCGCCGGCGACCCTGCAGCCGGGCGATGAAGTCGTGTCCGAACCGCCGGCCACCAAGATCACCAACAAGAAGGCGAGCTTTTCCGGCCTCGACAAGATCACCGGCCGCATCATTAATTTCGAAGAGGATATCGGCGAGACCGTGCAGTTCGGCGCGCTGCGCGTCAAAACCAGCGCGTGCTACACAAGGCCATCCACCGAAGCCGCCAACACCGATGCTTTTGTCGAGGTCGACGAGATCACGCTGCAGGGCGAAGTGAAGCGGATCTTTTCGGGCTGGATGTACGCTGCGAGCCCCGGCCTGCACGGCGTCGAGCACCCGGTCTACGATATCTGGCTGACCGACTGCAAAGGCCCCGACCAGACCATCGTCAGCGCGCAGCCCGAGCCGCCGAAGGGGCCGCACCGCCGCCGGCCGCAAGGCGTCCGCCGCAGCCGAAGCAGGCGGCGCCGCGCCCGCCGGGACCGCCGCCGCAACCGCAATTCCAGCCGCAGCCGCAACAGGCTCCGCCGCCTCCGCCGCAGCAGCGGCCGGGTGGACTGTTTGGCGGATTGTTCGGGAATTAAGGCGTCCGCGCCTTCGCGTCGGCATCTTGTCCGTCCCAAATACTTAGGATCCGCCGTGTAGCTTCCACTTGCCGCCGGCAGCGCGCCTTAGGGTGAGGTCGCCCATGTGGATGTGCGTTGCGAGGAAATCGATGAAGCTGCGCACGCGCGCCGGCAGCGGCCCGGCGTGGCCGACGTAGATCGCATGGATGTCTTCGCGGTCCCCTGGATTGTAGTTCTGCAGCACCGGAACCAGGCGCCCGGCCTCGATGTCCGGACCGATGTGGAATAGAGCCAGGCGTGCGCAGCCAACGCCGCCGAGCGCGAGCCGGCGGACCGCTTCGCCGTCGCTGGCGCGTGCGGCCGGCGGCGGCAGCACCTCCTCGATCCGCTCGCCGCGACGGAACGGCCAGCCGCGAATGCTGCGCGGAAAAGTCCAGCCGATGCCGCGATGGCCAGCGAGTTCAGCCGGCGTCTGCGGCTCGCCGAAACGGGCAAGATAGGTCGGCGCGGCCACCACCGCCATGCGGCTGGTCCCGAGCTTGCGCGCGACGAGCCGCGAAGCCCGCAGCGGCCCGACGCGAATCGCCACGTCAGCGCGCTCCTGCATGAGGTCGATGACCGTATCGGTGAGGACGATGTCGAGCGTGACATCGGGATGCTCGCCGAGGAAGCGCGGCAGTAGCGGCATGACGTGCTGCATCCCGAAGGGGATGTTGCTGTTCACCATCAGATGGCCGCGCGGCGCGGCGCCGGAGCCGGCTTCGCGCTCGGCCTCCTCGATCTCGCCGAGGATGCGGAGCGAGCGCTGGTAGAAGGCCTGGCCTTCCTCGGTAAGTTGGAGCTTGCGCGTGGTCCGGTTGACGAGCCGCGTGCCGAGCCGGGCTTCCAGGCGGGATACCAGCTTGCTCACGCCGGATGGGGTCAGGCGAAAGCTTTTGCCGCGGCGGTGAACCCGCCGAGGTCGACGACGCGGACGAAGACCTCCATCTCGGCGGAACGGTTGGTGTCGAGCCGGCTCATGTTGATTTCACGTCACAAATGATTGGACTGCCTGCACTCTAATTCTTCCGCCGTCTTTCCGCTATTTGCATTGCAGCAACCCTGTCCCTGATCCGGAGCAACGCATGCCTGCCGCCGTCCTTGCGCTCACCGCCGGTGCCTTCGGCATCGGCACCACTGAATTCCTCATCATGGGTCTGTTACTGCAGGTCGCCGCCGACATGCAGGTCTCGGTCTCCGCGGCGGGCATGCTGATCTCCGGCTATGCGCTCGGCGTGTTCGTCGGCGCGCCGATCCTGACGCTGGCGACGCGGCGGATGCCGCGCAAGGCGGTGCTGCTTGCCCTGATGGCGATCTTTACCCTCGGCAACGCCGCCTGCGCGCTGGCGCCAGACTACGGGCTGTTGATGACGGCGCGGATCCTCACCTCGCTCGCCCATGGCACATTCTTCGGCGTCGGCTCGGTGGTGGCGACGAGCCTCGTCGCCGAGGACAAGCGTGCGTCCGCGATTGCCACCATGTTCATCGGGCTGACGGTGGCTACTCTGCTCGGCGTGCCCTTCGGCGCGTGGTTCGGCCTGATGCTGGGCTGGCGCGCCGCATTTTGGGCGGTGACCGCGATCGGTGTGGTCGCCTTCGCGGTGCTTGTCGTTTTCGTTCCCGGCAATGTGGGCGGCAATGAGAGAGCCATTTCGCTGCGCGAGGAGCTGGCGGTGGTCGGCCGTCCGCAAGTCCTGCTCGGCCTCGCCATGACCGTGTTCGGTTTTGCCGGCCTGTTCGTGGTCTTTACCTATGTCCAGCCGATCCTGACGCGGCTGTCCGGCTTCTCTGAAGCGGCGGTCTCGCCGATCCTTCTCGTGTTCGGCGTCGGCCTGTCGATCGGCAATGTTGCGGGTGGGCGGCTCGCCGACCGTGGTCTGGGACGCGCCCTGATCGGCACGCTTGCGGCGCTTGCGCTCGTGCTCGTCGCGCTTGCGGCGGTGCTGTCGATCAAGGGTCTCGCCGTGGCGCTCATCTTCCTGCTCGGCGCCGCCGCCTTCGCCACCGTGGCGCCGCTGCAGCTTCGCGTGCTCGAAGCGGCCGGCACGGAGGGGCGCACGCTCGCCTCCAGCCTCAACATCGCGGCCTTCAATCTCGGCAATGCGCTCGGCGCCTGGGCCGGCGGGTTAACGATCGATCACGGCCCGGGCCTGGCCGCGCTTCCGCTCGTCGCGGCGGCGATCACCGCGGCGGGGCTCCTGCTTGCGCTATGGAGCTTGCGTCTCGACCGGCCGTTACCTTCCGCTGCGGCGTGCCCGGCGGAATGAAAGCAAAGCATCAATCAAAAGGAGAACGATGATGGAATATCGCAGTCTGGGTGCCTCGGGCCTGAAGGTCCCGGTTATCAGTTTCGGCACTGGCACGTTCGGCGGACAGGGGCCGCTGTTCTCGGCCTGGGGCCGGAGCGACGCCGAGGAAGCGAGGCGGCTGGTCGACATCTGCCTCGAAGCCGGCGTCAACATGTTCGACACCGCCGATGTCTATTCGAACGGCGCGTCGGAAGCGATTCTCGGTGCCGCGATCAAAGGCCGCCGCGACAGGGTGCTGATCTCTACCAAGACGAGCCTGCCGATGGGTGACGGTCCATTCGACGCGGGCTCATCCCGGCATCGCCTCATTTTGGCGGTGGACGCCGCCTTGCGGCGGCTCGGGACCGACTACATTGACTTGCTGCAGCTCCACGCCTTCGATGCCTTCACGCCAATCGAGGAAGTCCTGTCAACGCTTGATGGGCTCGTCCGCGGCGGCAAGTTGCGCTATGTCGGCGTCTCCAATTTCTCGGGCTGGCAGTTGATGAAGTCGCTCGCCATTGCCGAGCGTCGCGGCTGGCCGCGCTATGTGGCGCACCAGGTCTATTATTCGCTTGTCGGCCGCGATTATGAGTGGGAGCTAATGCCGCTCGGCCTCGATCAGGGCGTCGGCGCGCTGGTCTGGAGCCCACTGGGCTGGGGGCGTCTCACCGGCAAGATACGACGCGGCCAGCCGCTGCCGGCGGGCAGCCGCCTGCGCGAGACGGCGCAGTTCGGTCCACCCGTCGACGAGGAGCGGCTCTATTCTGTCGTCGATGTCCTGGATGCAGTCGCGAACGAGACCGGTCGCACCGTGCCGCAGGTCGCTATCGCATGGCTGCTCAGCCGCCCGAGCGTGTCGTCCGTGATCATTGGCGCGCGCGACGAAGCGCAGCTGCGCGACAATCTCGGCGCCGTCGGCTGGTCGCTGACCGCCGGGCAGATCGCGCGCCTGGACCAAGCGAGCGCGGTGATGCCTTGCTATCCCTACTATCCTTATCGTGTCCAGGAAGGATTGCGCGATTGAACCCGCCGCCGGTTTGAGCCGATCGGAAGCGGGCGCCGCAGCGCCTCGGTGTTCTGCAAGACCTACGCATCAATTGCGTTCGGCGATGATCGCGAGCGCTTCCGCCCCGCAGACCGGCTGACCGGTGGCCAATTTCAGGAAATCCGCGGGCTCGCCCGCGATCGCCTTGTCGAGCAATGCGCGATAGCGGCGCCTCGAAATTTCGACCGCACCGAAGCTGCGCAGATGTTCGGTGACATACTGGGTGTCGAGCAACTCGAACCCGCCCGCGATCAGCCGCGCCACCAGATGAACCAGCGCCACTTTCGATGCGTCGCGGGTGCGATGGAACATGCTCTCCCCGAAGAAGGCGCGTCCCAGGCTGACGCCGTAGAGGCCGCCGACGAGGTCGCCGTCCTGCCAGACCTCGACGCTGTGGCAGTGCCCGAGTTCGTGGAGCCCGAGATAGAGATCGCGGATGCGCTTGTTGATCCAGGTGTCGTCGCGGCCCGGCTGCGGCGCCGCGCAGCCCGCGATGACCGCCTTGAAGGCGGTATCGACGGTAACGCTGAAGGTGTCCGAGCGCACGGTGCGGGCCAGCCGCGAGGCGACGCGGAAGCCTTCGAGCGGAATCACGCCGCGCAATTCCGGCTCGACCCAGAACAGCGTCGGGTCACCGGCGCTCTCGGCCATCGGGAAGATGCCGCAGGCATAGGCCCGCAGCAGCACTTCGGGCGTGATTTCGGAAACGGCTGACTCGCGCGAGGTCATGCGCTCATGATAGCAGGACGGAGGGGCCTATGCTACGTTCCGCAAACAATCAGTGCACAGCCGCACGATGCGAGACGGATGACGGACGGGCAATTCGTCCGACCGAATTCCGGTAGAAGAGTGCAGCATGAGCGCAGTGTTGATCGTTGTTCCGGTGTTCGCCTTGATTGCGGCCGGCTATGCGGCAGTTGCGCTACGCTTCATTTCCCCGACGGCGCACAAGGGCATTTCCGAGTTCGCCTTCAGCATCGCCATTCCCGCGCTCCTGTTCCGGATCGTGGTCGTCGCGGAATTTCCGCCGTCAACGCCTTCGCGGTGTGGGGCGCCTATTATGGGGCAACGGCGGCTACATGGATCGTCGCGCTTCTGGCGTCATCCGTTCTTCGGCAATCCCGGGCCGACGGTGTGGTTCTCGCGATCGGCTCGATTTACGGCAACGTCGTGATGCTCGGCATTCCTTGACCTTATCGGCTCTGGGAAGTCAGGCCGCCGGCTCGATGGCCTTGATCCTGTCGGTCAACACGCCGCTGCTTTGGCTTTGCGGCACGCTGCAGATGGCATGGGCTGAGCGGAAGTCTTCCGAGACAGCGCCGCTCCTGGTCCTGCGGGCGGTGCGGGAGATCGCGCGCAATCCGATCATGCTCGCGCTCGGCTTCGGCTTCCTCTGGCGCTTGACCGGATTGGGGCTGCATCCGGTTGCGGACAAGACCTTGGAACTGCTGGCGCAGGCGGGTTCGCCCACGGCGCTGATCGCGCTCGGCATCAATCTCTTCGGGTTCAGGATCAGAGGCCAGGCGCTCGGGATGGCCGTCATGTGCGCGCTCAAGCTGCTGGCGATGCCGGCCATTGCCGCGATCCTTGCGTTCTACGTCCTGGCGCTGCCACCCATTTCCGCGGCCGTGGTTGTGCTCTTTGCCGCGATGCCGACCGGCGCCAATGCCTACATTTTCTCGGCCCAGCACGGACGGCTGACCGAAGCCGTCTCGGGCGCGGTGGCTCTCGGCACGGTCCTGGCCGCGGTGACGTTGCCTGTCGTTGTAGCGTTCGTGACGGTCGCGCTGCGCTAGGCGCTCGACATCAGTCGCAATTCTAGTCCTCGAAGCCGAACAGCCTTGCCGGGTTGGTCACCAGGATCTTCCGCAGCTCGGCCTCATCGGGCGCGTAGCGATAAAGCAGTTCGAGCAGGTCGGCGTCGTTGGGCGGCTGCACCACCGAAACCGGGTGCGGCCAGTCGCTGGCCCAGACGCAGCGGTCGGGGGCAGCTTCGATATAGGCGCGCGCGATTGGAATGACGTCGTCCCACGGCGGGCCCTTTTTCGAGGTCTTCTCCCCGAGCGACAGCATCACCCAGAAATTGCCCTTGGACAGAAGCTCCAGCATCTTTTGCAGGTTCGGATCTTCCTTGCCGCGCGTCGGGTCCGGCCGCGCCATATGATCGATCAGCATCGGCACGTCGAGGTTTTCGTATTTGGCGACGCTGGAGACGATGCCGTCCTTCTCCGGCTGGATCTTTGCGTACCAGCCGAGTTCGCGAATTCTGGCGATGGCGCGCGCAAAATCCTTGTCCGAGAGCACCGCGCCCAGTTCCTGCCGGAAGCTGAAGCGGGCTCCGCGTACGCCGGCGTCGTGAAGTTTGGCGAGATAGGCATCGTCGGCTTCGGCAAACACCAGCGCGTTGGCGCAACCGCGGTAGTTCGGTCCCATCGCGGCGAGGCCGTCGAGCACCACGGAATGATCTGCGCCATAGGTCGTGGTTTGCACGATGATGCCGCGCTCGATGCCGAGCGCCTTGTGGACGCGCAGTGCTGCCTCCCAGGTCGCCGTCGGCATCTGGTAGGCGGCACCCGGCCGCACCGGATATTTCTCCAGCGGGCCCAGCACGTGAAACTGGCTGTCGATGCTCTTCGGCGGCGGCAGTTTCGAAGGACGACGCGGGTTGGGATCGAACGGAAGATAGGTCGGCATCTCGGGTTCCTTGTCTGATCAACCGATCACGGCGGTGAAATCGCACTGCACCAGCGCGCCGCCGTCCATGTTCATCTGCAGCGCGTGACGGGCAGGGCGCGAATGCTCGTTGGGAAACATTTTCAGCCACTCGGCATTCACCGGTGCGCGCTGGGTGCGATCCTGCAGCCACACCGTCATCTTGATGATGTCATCGGTTGTGCCGCCTCCGGCTTCCACGATGACCTTCATATGGCCGAACATGTTGGCGCACTGGTCTTCGATCCTTTCCGGCATCCTGCCGGTAGCGGGGTCGCGGCCAAGGATGACGCCAGACATCAGGAGATTGCCGATACGGCAGGCATTGGGAATGGGATTGGCGTGCTTGAACTCGCCGATATGGATGCTCTTGCGCCTTGTCATCGCTTCTCTCCCTCGGACGCGCTCTTGTTCAGACGAACTGGCAGGACACCGATCCGAACTGGCCGTAATCGGCATGAAACGTGTCGCCCCTGATGATTTCGACCGGGCGTGTAAACGATCCCGCCAGCACCACTTCGCCGGCGTCGAGAAACTCGCCCTGGGCGGCCAGCCGATCGGCAAGCCAGGCCACGCCGTTGGCGGGATGATTGAGAACGCCGGCGGCGATGCCGGTCTCTTCGATCTGGCCGTTACGAAACAACAGCGCGCCAATCCAGCGCAGGTCGAAATCGAGTGGCCGAATGGGCCGGCCGCCGACGACCAACGCCGCATTCGCGGCATTGTCGGAAATCGTGTCCATCACCTTGCGCGGCGCCTTGGTCTCGGGGTCGACGCGATGCATCCGGGTTTCCAGGATTTCCAGCGCGGGCGTGACGTAATCGGTGGCATTGAGAACGTCGAACAGCGTGCAATCCGGGCCCTTCAGCGGCGCCTTCAGCACGAAGGCCAGTTCGACCTCGATGCGTGGTGCGTGGAAACGGTCGAACGGGATCGCCGACGCGTCAGGGTAGAACATGTCCGCGAACAGCACGCCGTAGTCTGGCTCGGAAATGCCGACAGCGTTCTGCATCGCTTTCGATGTCAGGCCGATCTTGTGCCCCCGGACAATGCGGCCGCGGGAGAGCTGCAATTTCGTCCAGGCGCGCTGAATGGCGTAGGCGTCCTCGATCGTGAGATCAGGATATTCGCGCGTGAACGCTGATATCAGCGACTTGCTGCGTTCGGCGTCGTCCAGGCGCTGCGCCAGCCGTTCGACGGTTTGTTGATCGAGCATCGGCTACTGCTCCGCCGCCACGGTGTTGCGAAGGATGCCGATGCCTTTGGATTCCACCTCGACGACGTCGCCGGGCTTGAGCCAGCGCGGCGGCGTGAACCAGGCGCCGGCCCCCGTCGGGGTGCCGGTCGCGATCATGTCGCCGGGTTTCAGGGTGGCAAAGGTAGACAGGTAGGCGATCAGGAAGTCGAACGGGAACATCAGCCGCTCGGTGGTGTCGCTCTGGCGCAACTCGCCGTTGACGCGGGTAATAATGTCATGAGGTCCGCGCGGATCGCATTCGTCCGAAGTGACGATCCATGGCCCGATGCTGCCCGATCGGTCGAAATTTTTGCCCTGGGTGACGTTGAACTTGCCGTGGTGCAGCCAGTCGCGAACGCTGCCCTCGTTGCACAGCGTCATGCCGAAGATGTGCTCAAAGGCGCGCTCGCGGGGAATGTGTCGTCCTTCCTTGCCGATCACGATCACGAGTTCGCCCTCATAGTCGAGCTGTTCGGAGATATCAGGCTTTTCGATCGGCTGGCCGGAGCCGACGACGGAAGACGGGTTGCGGACAAACAGGCTCGGATATTTCGGCAGGTCCGAATTGTCCTTGTACTCGGCGTTGCGGTCTTTGTAGTTGACGCCGATGCACCAGAGTTTTTCCGGATTGGGGATCGGCGGCAGCAGTGTGATGTTCTCGAGTGCGTAATCCGGCTTCTGCCCGGCCACCGCCTCGCCAGCATCGTCGAGCGCGTTGGCCGCGATCAACGCCTTCACGTCGGAAAAGTCGCGGCCGATCCGCTTCGTCAGATCGACGACGCCGCTGTCGACTGCCGCGCCGTAGCGCGGCTCTCCTTCCACCAGATAGCTCACCAGTCGCATTGTCGTCCTCTTAGAATCCTGCTTCGATCTGCGTCCCGCGTCAGCAAGCTCGCTACGGATTGCTGCCATCGCTAATCGGTCGATTTCGGGGTTTGGAAGACGCCGCGCAGCGTCACGATCTCGCCGAGGCGGGCGTAGCGGGGTCCACCGATGCGGGCGATCGGGTCGAGCGCTTCGGTCTCGACCTTGCCGTTGTTCACGAGACCGTCGCGGATGTGGAACATCACGACCTCGCCGACGATGAGCCGGCTGCGCGCCTCGCCGAATTCGAGACATTGCCGAAACACGCATTCCATGGCGACCGGCGCGGCGGCAAGCCGGGGCACCTTGATGCGCTCGCTGGGACGCGTTTCCAGGTTGAGCTCTTCGACCTCGCTGACTTCGGGCGGATGCTCGACCGAACTGTCATGCACCGCACCCATCAGCGGCGTGTCAGCGATGTGGATGACGTACTCCTCGGTGTCGAGGATGTTGTGCGCCGTATCCTTGTAGTCGGGGCCCTTGCGGCCGACGCTGATGGCCAGCATCGGCGGCTTCTGCGAGACGAAGGTGAAGGCGCTGAACGGGGCTAGATTGAGCACACCCTTGCGCGACAGGCTCGTCACCCAGGCGATCGGACGCGGTACCACGATGCCGGTCATCAGCCGGTAAATCCGCTCCGCGCCGAGATCGCCGGGATCGATCTGCATTGGATCAGTCAGCCTTGATATTCGCCTTGCGGACGACCGGAATCCACTTGGCATCCTCGCGTTCGAGGTAGCTCGTGAACTCCGCGGGTGTCATCGAGACGGCCTCGGCGCCGAGCGCGTTGAACTTCTCGACGATGGCGGGATCTTTCAGGATCTCCGCGAGGGTGTCATGGAGCTTGGTCACGATCTCGGCCGGCGTGCGTGCGGGCGCGAACAGGCCTGTGAAGGTCTGGCCGTCGAATTCCTTGTAGCCGAGTTCGATGAAGGTTGGGACATCCGGAAGCCAGGAGGCGCGGTGGCTGCCGGTGACGGCGAGCGCGCGCAGCATGCCGCTCTTGATGGAAGGCAAACCGACCGAGATCTGGTCCAGGGCAAACTGCACCTGTCCGCCGATCAGGTCGTTGAGAGCAGGCGCGTTGCCGCGGTAGTGCACCGTCAGCCATTGCACCCCGAGCGCCGACTGCATCAGTTCGCTAAGCAGATGGTTGGTGGTGCCCTGGCCGGGGAGGCCATCGTCAGCTTGCCGGGATCGCGGCGGGCGAGCTCGATGAATTCCTTCAGATTCTTGGCCGGCACCGACGGATGCACTTCGAGCACCAGCGGCGTCATCGTGATCGAGGTAATCGGGACGAAATCCCGCTTCCAGTTGTAGGCGTCGCGCTTGGCGATCTCGGGTGCAAACAGCACCGGGCCGTTGGCGCCGACGAACAGGGCATAGCCGTCGGGAGGCATTTTCGCGAACGCCTCGCCGGCAATCAGGCCGCCGGCGCCGGCCTTGTTTTCGACGATGAACGGCTGGCCGAGCTTTGCCTGCAGCCTGTCGGCGATGACGCGCGCCGCGCCGTCGACATTGCCGCCTGCCGGATAGGGGACGATCAGCCGTACCTGCCGCGCCGGCCATTGCTGGGCGTCGGCCGGCTTGCTCAACGTGACAGCTGACAGTATCGACACAGCGACGCCTGCGATCGCGAAAAATTTCATCGCCTTCTCCCGAAAAGCGGCATATCCGCCGCTACATTTTTGTTTTGCGCGAGTCCGTCCCCAGTCTGCGCCGCGATCTTGCGCGCAGCCCTTCCGCTGTCGACCAAATTGTGGTGTTTTTGTCCACATTGTGGACAGCGGACAACGCGTATGACAAATGGTCGGTTAAGGGCGCGCAGGCGCGAGCCGCTTCAGGGCGGGCAGGCGATCCGCCGCGCGGTAGCCGTGCTGCGGACGCTCGCGGTTGGTGGGGAAAGAGGCGTACCTCTCGCGGAAGTCGTGCAGGCGACGTCGCTCGCTCGTCCGACGGTACATCGCATCGTGCATGTGCTGATCGAGGAGGAATCGTCGAGCGCAGCGAGCGGACGGGAAATTATGTCGTCGGCCGTCAGGTGCCCGAACTGGCGCTGGCGCGTCCATCGCGTTCGCCACTCTTGATTGCAGCCGAGCCGCATCTCGCGGCGGCGTCGGCGCAGCTCGGCGATACCTTGTTCCTGACGGTGCGCACTGGGCTCGACACCTTATGCGTGGCGCGCCGTATCGGCAGCTATCCGATCCAGGTGTTGTCGATTGAGGTCGGTGTGAGGCGTCCACTGGGCGTCAGCAGCGCGGGGGTGGCGATACTGGCTGCCATGCCTTCTGCGGAGGCGCGCAAGATCGTGCTCGCCAACGAAACGCGATTTGGCGCCTACCGGACCGAAACGGCCACCGTACTCGGCCAGATCCAGCTCGCGCGCCGCCGGGGCTACAATCTGCGTGATGTCGGCCTGGTGCAGGGAACGAAGTCGCTTTCGGCCTGGATCCGGACGCCGGACGGTCAGCCGGCCGCCGCGATTACGCTCTCTGCCATCCGAAACAGGTTGAGCCCGCGTCGCGCGATCGAGGTGGCCGACGTTCTTGTCGCCGCTGCGCGTGCGATCGAAGCGGCAACGCCGCGGGAAGCGTCCTAAAGTCTGCTAATCCACTTTCCGATCTCACCCATCATCTCTGCGAAGGCCGGTCGGTCGGCATAGTAGAGCGCGCCGCTATCATCATACGCCTTGGCGTAGAGCGCACGCGTTGCACTATTGTTGAGAACGAAGGCCTCGTTTTCGGTGATGTTCTGGTTGTCAGCTTGCCGGAAGCACGCCTGCTTGTGAGTCTTATATGCCTCAGTGCCGATGAGCTCCTGAACCTCTCGGCGCTTCAGCAGACTCCAGATATCGTAGTAATGGCGCATGAACTCTATGGGGACGCCATCGCCAGCCTGCTGCATGCGAAACTTGGTCGAGACGGTCTGAAGCTTTTCGACGAAGGTATAGCCGATATCGTAGCACGGAACAGCTTTGCCCGGTTATCGATGACGTTCACCTTGTCGGCGGCGTAGTCGTAAGCCCAGGCGCTGATGTCTTTCGGCGTATTGGGAGCGACAGTATCGAAGCCGACTTCAAGCAGGACGCCTTCGCGCAGGCCCTCCAGTGCTTCGGTCACGCTTTCGTAGCTCAGTCTGATGCCGGCGCTTCGATAGTTCGGCGTGTCATCAAAAACCGTATCGCGCTCGACCTTCAAAATGCCGTCGATCTTGATCGTCTGCGCTAGCCAATCGTAGAATTCCTTTCTTGTCTGGATATGCGCCGGCCTGTTTTGATTGCGCCCCGTTTTCACGTCGTGACCGGACGGGGTTCGATGAGGATATCGATGTCCTCCGAAACCGGTTGATAGCTTGATGCCCCTTTGAACGCGACGTGCCGCCCTTCAGCTGAAATGCGAATCCGAACTGCTGGAGACCATGGAGGCAGTGCATGATCCAATAGTCTTTTTCAACCAGTGCCGTATCAATGCCCTTCTCGCTTGCGACGATCCGGATCAGATCCGCGAACTGAGGGTGGTCATGCAAATAGTCGCGCGGCACGGTGGAACTCATCTGTTCTCCCGCGCGTGCCCGAACAATCGCTTCGTTCTTTCGTTTCCGTATTCGCGAAGGGCGCGACGCAGGCGTGGCTTGTCGGCCGCGACTGCGCGCTCCATCACACGTTTCAGGAGTTCATCCTTTGTCTCGGCGAGCTGATCGAGGTTGTTGACGATATCGACAAGCAGGAATTCCGTTGTCAATGACTTCGGAAAACGCGGTTTCACGCGGAACGCATACTTGCGACCGCCAAGCTGAAATTCGCCGTGCCGTTTGTGATTGTAAACAACGGTGCTGTCGTAGAGCTGCGTCGTGCCGACACCGAGAGAGTTGTAGGCATTCGGCGATGCCAGCAGGAACCGATCATCCTTGAGAAAGGCGCTTACGATATCCTTGTCGCTAGCGGGCGCCAGGCCGAATGCCGTCTCTTTCGGGTAAACATAGAGACCGCCGGAAAGCTTCTTGAGCACGCCACTTTCGACCAGTTGCCTAATGTGCCGGTCAACCGACGTCGACCAGCGAGCCAAGTCCGCACGCCGATAGGCCTGACCCGGCTTCAGTTGGGTTTTGAGCTCTTCGAGCTTTGTCATACGATGAAAGATAAGACCCAAACGGTCGAAATGCAAGTTTCTTCATTTAAAAATCATGCAATTAGTGTAGCAAGTATATGATATTTAATGGTTTTACGATAGACATTGATGAGTTTTGTCGATTCTCCGGCTTTGCCGATGCAAGGCAATACGGCCATCGAGGGACAAATGCACACGCCTTATTCGAAAGCCTAGCTCGCCGCGGCGTTGGTTGATTTCGGCGCCGCCGCCGGGACGCGGCGGAAGCGCAGCACGATCCTGGTGCCGAGATGGTTCGGATCGCGCTCGGCACTGGCGTCCAGCTTGGCGGCCATTGCGCTCACGATGCGTTGTCCCATGCCGGTGGAGCGCGGATCGGCCTTGGCGTTGAGACCCACGCCGTCGTCCGCAATCGCGACCACGAGGTCTTCGCCCTCGGTCTTGAGCTCGACGTGAATGGGGCCAGCGCCGTCGGGATAGGCGTATTTGACGGCGTTCATCACCAGCTCATTGACGATGATACCGATCGCCACCGCGCGGTCCGGGTCGATCTCGATCGGTTCGGCCTTGAGCGTCAGCCGCGACATTCTGTTGCCCTCAGCCGAACGCCGAAGGTCCTCCAGCAGGGCTTCGAGATACTGGTTCAGCAACACGCTCTTGAGATCGTGCGACGTGTAGAGGCGGCGATGCACCTGCGCGACCGCAGCGACGCGGCCCATCGCATTGGTCAGCGCCGCCTTGACGTCGTCCTGAACAGCCGAATTGGCCTGCAAAAGCAGCAGCGAGGCGATGATCTGCAGGGAGTTGCCGACGCGGTGGTTGACTTCGCGCAGCAGCATTTCGCGTTCGGCGGCGAGCGCCGCATAGCGGTCGCGCGAGGCGTGAACCTCGGCTTCGGCCTCGTCGCGGGCGCGCTGAAGCTCGGCCTGTTTGAGTGCGCCGTCGATCGCGACCTGAAGCAGCGGAATGAAATCGCCCCTGATATCCTTGACCAGATAGTCGGCGGCGCCGGCCTTCAGCGCCGTGACGGCGATCGCCGAATCCTGCGCGGCCGTGACGAACACCACGGGCGGGGCGTCCGCTATCGCCATGATCCGTTCCAGCGTTTCGAGGCCGTCGAGGCCCGGCATGTACTGGTCGAGCGCAATCACATCGATGCCGCCTTGCGCCAGCCGCGCCAGCCCTTGCTCGCCGCTCGCCGCGTGGACGACCTTGAAGCCTGCCCGCGTCAGGCCGCGGTCGACCAGCCGGGCGAGGCCAGCGTCGTCGTCGATGTACAGCAGTGTCGGCGTCGCTGGTTTCATGTGGCGGCCGGAGGGACCTGAATGACGGAGAAGAACAGACCGAGCTGACGAATGGCGTTGGCGAAGCTTTCGTAGTTCACGGGCTTGGTAATGTAGACGTTGCAACCGAGGTCGTAACAGCGCTTGATCTCGTGGAATCGTCGGTCGTGGTCAGCACCACGACCGGTGTGGTCTTGAGATACTTGTTTTCCTTGACCCGCTTCAGAATGTCGATGCCGGTCGTGTCGGGCAAGTTAAGATCGAGCAGGATCAGGAGCGCGCTGCCCTTGTGATCGAGGCCCGTTCCGTCCTTGCCGAACAGGTAGTTCAGGGCGGCTGTACCGCTGGTGAACGGCTTTATCTCATTGTTGACACCGGATCGGCGTATATTCCGCTCGATCAGGCGCGCATGGCCCTCATCGTCCTCGATCATGATGATGGTGACGGGATTACTCATAGCCGTGGGTTCCGGTTGGCAGACCAATTGATGGGCAACGTGATCGTAAACGTGCTGCCCTGGTTGAGTTCCGACGCGACCGACATAGTGCCTCCCAGGCGACGCACCAAGGCGCGGACATGTGCAAGGCCGATGCCTTGCCCCGGTTTGTCCTGGGTTCCTGCGCGGCGGAACAGCTCGAAAATGCGCTGATGGTCCTTGGGATCGATACCACGGCCGTTGTCCGATACCTCGAAAATCGCAAAGCCGAGCTTGGTGCGGCCGCGCACCGTGATTTCGCCGGGGACCCCGGTCTTGAGGTATTTCAGCGCATTATCGATCAGATTGGAGAATATCTGCTCCAGCGCAAGGCGATCGCTGACGATATTCGGCAGCGCGTCGATCCGGATCTCAGCCTGGGCTTCCGCGGCCTGATGGGCCACGGTCGCCGCGATACCCTCGATCAGCTCCCTGGTATCGATCCAGACCGGCTCGAAATCGCGCCGCCCCTCGCGGGTGAGACTGAGGATCGCCGATATCAGCCGGTCCATCTTGCCGATCGACGACTTGATGAAGGCGAGCGCCTCGGAGAAGTCTTCCGAGAGCTGCTTGTCGGAGCCCTCGAGCACGGGTTCGGCGGTATCGGTGGCGTTTTCCGGGGCTGTTGGCGCGGCGGACTGCTCGCGGAAAGCGCTGCGATCCGTTTGAAGATGTCGCCCCGCAATTCCTCCAGCTCGCTGGTGAAGCCCATGATGTTCACCAGCGGCGAGCGCAGATCGTGGCTGACGATGTAGGCGAAGCGCTGGATCTCGTCGTTGGCTTCACGCAGGTCCGCGGTACGCTCGTCGATCGTGGCCTCGAGGTTGAGATGGCTGTCGCGCAGCCTGGCGTCGGCCTGGTCGCGTGCGTGCGACGAACGCCGGACCAGGAAGATCGCGATGCCGGCCAGCACAACCACGAAACCCGAGCCGATGCCTGTGATCGAGGCCGCCAGCGTCTGGCTGCGGTCGGCGTTGGTCGTGCGTTCGACAAACAGACGGTCTTCCTCCACCCGCATCCGCACCGCGAGATCGTCGATATGTTTCATGGTGTCGCGCCCGATGCCCTCGCGCACGATCTTGGCGGCGTCGTTCAAGCGCTGCGACCGTGCCAGCTCGATGGTAGTGCGGAATTCGTCGATCCGTTGATCGCAAAGCGGCATGATCTCGTTGATGAGCCGCCTTTGAACCGGATTGTCGGTAACGAGCTGGCTCAACTTCGTCAGCGCCGGCGTCAGTTCGGCTATGGCTCGCTCAAAATCGGTCTGAAAATCCGGCCGCAATGTCGCGAGATAGCCGCGCTGTGCGCTTTCGGCGCGCCGCAACTGCAGTTGGACGAGCGATATCTGGTTTTCAACCTCAAGGGTGCGCAGAACCGCGCGCGCGTCCTCGCGCGCCTTGTTCACCAGATGGACCGAGCCGGCGCTGATGGCGGTCAACACCAACAGCCCCGCCGCAAGCAGCAGGATGTGCCCGATGGCGCGCTTGCGCTGAGCATCAGCGGTCACGGTGATCTCGCGTCATGGACAAACGGAACAAGCGCCCCTGGCAAACCCCTATACATCCCAACGTGTGATGGAACCCATCGGTTCCATGTGTCGTCGAATATTTCAGAAGATTTCGCTCAGGTCTTGCCGTCCACCGGCTGACCGGCGAGGTACTGCTCGAGCCAATGGATGTGGTAGTCGCCGTTGATAATATCGGCCTCCCGGACCAGGGCCCGGAACAGCGGCAGGGTGGTTTCGATGCCGTCGACCACCATCTCGTCGAGCGCCCGGCGCAGCCGCATCAGGCATTCGGCGCGGGTCTTGCCGTGCACGATCAGCTTGCCGACCAGCGAATCATAATAGGGCGGAATGACGTAGCCCTGATAAACGGCGGAATCGATCCGCACGCCGAGCCCGCCGGGCGGGTGGAATTGCGTGATCCTGCCGGGTGACGGGCGGAAGGTCTGCGGGTTTTCCGCATTGACGCGGCATTCGATGGCATGCCCGATGATGGCGATCTCTTCCTGCTTCGCGGGCAGGTCGCCGCCGGCGGCGATGCGGATCTGCTCCAGCACGAGGTCGATGTCGGTAATGCTCTCGGTGACGGGATGCTCGACCTGGATGCGGGTGTTCATCTCGATGAAATAGAACTCGCCGTCCTCATAGAGAAATTCGATGGTGCCGACGCCGAGATATTTCATGTCCCGCATCGCCTTGGCGCAGGTCTCGCCAATTTTGGCGCGGGCGGCGGCGTGGAGAACCGGCGAGGGGCCTTCTTCCCAGACCTTCTGGTGACGGCGCTGCAGCGAGCAGTCGCGCTCGCCGAGATGGATCGCGCCGCCGCGCCCGTCGCCGAGAATCTGGATCTCGATGTGGCGCGGCTTCTGCAGGTATTTTTCGAGATAGACCGAGGCGTCGCCGAACGCCGACTTGGCTTCGTTGGACGCGGTCGACAGCGCCATCATCAGGGCGTCGGCGGAGTGCGCCACCTTCATGCCGCGGCCGCCGCCGCCGGCCGCCGCCTTCACCAGCACGGGGAAGCCGATTGCCTTGCCGATCGCCAGGGCGTCGTCGTCGGGCGAGACCGCGCCATCGGAGCCGGGCACGACCGGGATGCCGAGCCGCTTGGCGGTTTCTTGGCCTCGATCTTGTCGCCCATCAGGCGAATGTGCTCGGCCTTCGGGCCGATGAAATGCAGATTATGTTCGGCGAGGATTTCGGCGAAGCGGGCGTTCTCCGACAGGAAGCCGTAGCCGGGATGCACGGCGTCGGCGCCTGTGATCTCGCAGGCCGCGAGCAGTGCGGGGACGTTGAGATAGGAGTCCTTTGATGGCGGCGGCCCGATGCACACGCTCTCGTCGGCGAGCCGCACATGCATGGCGTCGGCGTCGGCGGTGGAATGCACCGCGACGGTGGAGATGCCGAGCTCCTTGCACGCGCGCAGCACGCGCAGGGCGATCTCGCCGCGATTGGCTATGAGGATCTTGTCGAACATCGCAGCGCCTGACGTTGACGAATTTTATTCAATGATCACGAGCGGCTCGCCGAATTCGACCGGCTGGCCGTCCTCGACGAGAATTTGCGTCACCGTGCCCGCGCGCGGCGATGGGATCTGGTTCATCGTCTTCATCGCTTCGATGATCAGCAGAGTTTGCCCGGCCGATACCTTGGTGCCGACCTCGATGAACGGCTTGGCGCCGGGCTCGGGCGCCCAATAGGCGGTACCGACCATCGGCGAGGGGACCACGCCCGGATGCTTGGCCAGATCGGCACCCGCCGAGGGGACGGCTGCGGCCGCAGCAACCGGCTGAAAGCCCGCCGGCATCGCCGCCGACACGGTGATGTTGCGCGCGACCCGCACGCGCAGTCCGGCGCGCTCGATTTCGATCTCGGTCAGGCTGGTCTCATCCAGCAACAGCGCGAGGTTCGCGAATGAGCGCGCTGTCGTCGCTCTTCAGATTTGCGGCTGAATTGTCCGCTGACTTGTTGTCGGGCTGGCGGGCCATGCTCTTGATCCGGAATTCTCGATGTGGGTGACGGCGTAAGCGTCAGGCTTGGTTTCGTTCGACGTCAGGATTTGAAGTCAGGTTGTGGCCTTGGCGCCGAGTTTGGCGGCAAGGCCTGATATTGCGAGCCGGTAGCCATCGATGCCGAAGCCGCAGAGCGATGCAAAGGCGGCCATAGCCGTGAAGGAGTGATGACGAAAACTCTCGCGGGCGTGGATGTTGCTGATATGCACTTCCACCGTCGGGATTTTCACGGCGACCAGCGCATCGTGCAACGCGATCGAGGTGTGCGAATAGCCGCCGGCGTTGATGATGATCCCGGCCACCTTCCTGGCATGCGCCTCGTGGATGAAGTCGATCAACTCGCCTTCGCGGTTGGACTGGCGGCACTCGGCCTTCAGGCCGAATTGCGCTGCGGTTTCCACGCAAAGCTTTTCGACGTCCGTGAGCGACGCATGGCCGTAGGTTTCGGGCTCGCGCGTCCCCAACATGTTGAGGTTCGGGCCATTGAGGACATAGATCGTCGCGGCAGAGGCTTGGGCCATCCGGATTCCAGCAAATGGGGGCAGGCAGGTCGCGGGGTTATAGGTAACAACGGGGCCAAGGGGAAGCCTTAAGGCCGCTCTGGACCCCTTTCAAATGCCTCATCCTGTTCATAAAAGGCGCGCAGAACTTGCTGAAACTGTTCCGTTAACCAATGTTGAGTGAACCGGCATCGTAACCGGGCGACCGGATCACCCCGCATTGCCACCGGTTCTGGCCTCGCAGGCTTTCGGCGAGGTCACTGCGGAAATTGTGCTGCCCGAGATGCAGCACCTTGCGTTGCAGATCGAACCGCGCGCTCGGCCTATTTGGGTTGCGGGTTGTCGGTCGGCTTGTTCTCTGGCGGCGCGAGCTTGATTGCGGGCGCGGGTTTTGCTGATGCAGCCTGCTTGGCGTGATCTCGGAGGAGGGGGTCTCTGCGCAATCGGCGACGAGGGCGGCTCAGGCGCGGCGGGTGCGGACGATCCAACGCCAACGGAGATGCCGAACAGCCGCCACTGCCCGTTCACCGGCGCGAACGACAGGTCGAAATTGACCTGGGTTGGCACCGATGGAAAGAAGCCTGCCATACGCATCAGGCCGTTGGCTTCGATCTGCGGCAGCAGATTGAGCTGCGGTTCGATCACGGCAACGCCGGAGAGATCGAGGTTGTCGCTGCGCAGCTTGGCGAAGATTTCGCCCAGCCGCGCCGCTGTGTTGCTCTGAAAACCTGGAGCGCCGATGTCGCGCAGCACTGTGTAATTGCCGGTTTTGTTGGCCTGATCCAGCGCGAGCAGCGACGAGCGGATCAGAATCAGCACGCCGTTGCGATCGATCTTCGCGGGCTTGGGGCGGCCGGCGTCTCCGCCTGCGCGCGGAATCCACATGCGATCACGACAGCTGCCAGCAAGAGAGCACCGAGGATTCGCCAGCAACTGGTTTTGACCATCACCACGCGAATGTCATGCCTGCCCGTCCGCCGACGCCGCCCTGCGCAAAGCCAGCGGCGACGCCGCCATTGACGACCACATATTCGCTCAACCGCATCTGGGCGCCCAGGCTCATGGCATTCTGCCCGCGGAAGGTGCCCCAGTTCGTCGAGATCGCGAACTTCTTGTCCGACGGCAGCGCGGAGCCGCCCATGGCGATGGCAAGCGCCGTTCCCTCGAAGGCTTGGCGCATCTGCGTCTGCAGCGTGGCCACGTTGGATTGCAGCAGGGAGATATCCTGCCCGCTGAAACCTGCCGCCGCGAGATTGCCGTTGGCGTCGGTGGTCACGAGCGATGTCGGGCCGGATTGCGCAGCGAGGCTCGCCGCCGAAGTGATACCGGACATCCGGTAGGTGTTCGATGCGGTGCCGATTGAGACCTGATTGGTGGCGGTCGTGCTCGCGCCGTTGCCGATCGCGGTCGAGTTGGCGAAGGTCGCCGTAGCGCCGGCGCCAAGGGCCGTGGCGCCGGTGGCAGTGGCTCGGCTTGCCTGCCCGATCGCGGTGGTGGCGTCCCCGGTAGCGTTGCTGTTCTGGCCGTAGGCGCTCGCCGTAGCGCCGTTGGCAATGCTGCTGGCACCCATCGCGGTCGCGTTGACGCCGGTCGCGGCGCTTAGGTAGCCCGTGGCGGTCGCGGAGTTGCCGTTCGCGTTGCTAGATGCGCCGGTCGCAGTGGCAAAGGCGCCGTTCGCGAAGCTGGCCTGGCCCGTCGCGGTTGCCTCAGCGCCGTCTGCGACGCTGCTCTGGCCGGTCGCGGTCGCAGAAGCGCCGTGCGCGTTGGCGTTCTGACCCGTGGCGGTCGCAAAGTCGCCGCCCGCAAGGCTGAAAGCGCCGGTCGCGGTCGCAGAGTCGCCGACTGCACTTGCGTTCCCGCCCATCGCGGTCGCAAGCGGGCCATTCGCCCAACTGGCTCGGCCCATCGCGGTCGCGTTGTCGCCGTCCGCGAAGCTGGACGTGCCCGTCGCGGTCGCGTCGGTACCGTTCGCGAAGCTGGCCACTCCCGTCGCGGTCGCGCTGGTGCCGTTCGCGATGCTAGCTTGCCCCGTAGCGGTCGCGAAATTGCCGGTGGCGGTCGCGCCATCGCCAGAAGCGTAGGCTTGTGTGCCGGTGGCCGTCCCGCCGTTGAGGGATTGCTGGCCCATCGCCGGAACGGCCCAGAGGGTTGCTGCTGCGATTGAAACGCTGGCGGCCAGCGCCAGCCCTCGCAATGTCTCGTCGGATATGACAAGCAGCCGCGCCTGGAGGCCGTGTGGGTGAAACACGTCGGAGGCATGTGCTGTCGCCAAATCCGCTGCGCCCGCTGTCGGAAAACCTGTCATCGCCGGCCTTTCTGATCGCTGGCCGGTGAAACGACCGATTGGTGAACGTCAGGCATGCAAGCTCCCACGGCAGACGGCGCGATTCCTGTTACTTCGATCTGCCGTGAAGCGACCTTGGCCCAAGCCATGCAGGCGCCGCATCTGACGAACGTCAGAGGCATCGAACCAAACGGAAGCATTCTAAGCTGAATGTTTGCGAAGTGAGGCTTCGCGGCAACATAGTGCTTGATGCCCATAATCGAGCCTTGCGACCGGGACGGCACCTGAGCCACAGTTCGGGGCACGGTTTGGGGTAGGCGAATGTCTGGCGATGGGCTATCCGGCGAGGACAAGGTGCTGGACCTTGTCGGATCGATTTATGATGCCGCGCTCGATGCACAGCTTTGGCCGGGCGTCCTGAACAGAATTGGCGATGCCGTGGGCGGGCCACAGGTGGTGTTCGGATTTTACGACCCGGCAAACGGCATCGTCAGCATGCATGCGCCGCGGACCGACCCAGACATCCTGCGCAGCTTTGACGACTGGACGCCGAATATTCCGGCCTTGCCGTGCACTGGAAACTATCGGCCCGGAGAGGTCTTTACCGGTGCCGACGTGATCTCGCGGGACGAGTTTACCAGCACTGCCTTCTACAACGAATTGTGGCGGCCGGGCGGTTTCAGCGCCGATCCCCTGGTCACCAACCTGTTTGCCGATGGCACGGCCTCCGGGCACATTGCGAGCCACGGACTGCTGAATCAATCGCCATTTGACGCCAGCCAGAAACGCTTGTTCGCGGCGCTGGTGCAGCATCTCGTTCGCGCAGTCGCGCTGCAGCGCCGTGTGCATCACCTGACCATCGCAAACGAGCACGCGCTAACCGGCCTCGACGGATTGCAACAGGGTTTTCTGCTTGTCGATGCGAAGGCCCGGCCGCTGTTCGTCAATCGCGCGGCCCGTGCGCTGCTCGATCGTCGCGATGGCCTGCGGCTCGAGGCCGGCGCGTTGTCGGCATCCGATGCCGATGGCGGGCGAGCGTTGCGCGGGCTGATCAAGTCATGCGCTGGCGATCCCAGTGCTGTCATCGGTTCCGGCGGCGAAGTCGCACTGGCGCGTGAAACGCGGTTGCCGCTTGATGTTGTCGTGGTGCCGGTAAGGCAGGAAACGGCAACGGTCATCATCCCCTGGATTTTCTTACACCGTGCAGTCGCGATCGTGCTTGTCTCCGACCCTGAAACAGAGATCCATGCGCGCGTC
The DNA here is from genome assembly GCA_044772375.2 of Bradyrhizobium sp. RDT10. Taxonomy (GTDB): domain Bacteria; phylum Pseudomonadota; class Alphaproteobacteria; order Rhizobiales; family Xanthobacteraceae; genus Bradyrhizobium. The sequence continues at coordinate 2,996,862 of CP187939.1, read as the reverse complement.
GAAGACCTGCGCGAACGCTTCGGTTTCACCCCGGCGGAGGCGGCGTTCGCGCTTGAAATCGTCAAGGGCGACGGTCGCCAGGCCGCTGCTGACAGGCTCGGCATCACCGTCGGAACGGCGCGCAGCCATCTCTCCAGCATCTTTGACAAGACGGGCTCCCGTCGCCAGGCCGAACTGGTGCGGCTGCTTCTGCGGAAGTGACGCGAAGCATCTCGTTGAGTGGACCCAACAGCGCAAAAACGGGCGGGCACTTCTGCCCGCCCTTGATCCTTGCGAAAAGGTCGTTGTCAGGCTTCCAGAACCGCCACGATCTCGTAGGTGTTCGGATCCACGATCACGATCTGCTCCTTGACGAGGATGTACTTATACCTGCGCCATTCCGGATAGATCGTCACCACGCGCTCCGGCAGCGTGTGGAAGGTGACGTCGCGCGGCACGCGGGTGCCGACCGAAATCGAGAAGTTCACGTTCGTCACCGGCTGAACGCGAGTCTCCTTGATCGCGCTCGTGATCTGGGTGCGTTGCTCGGTCGAGAGCTTCCCGGCCGCGCCGGCCTGGCCCGTCGTGGTCGTGCTTTGGCCCGCGGCTCCGCCCTGCGTCTGGGTCTGCATGCGGTCTTCCTTGCCCTGGGCCTTCTGGTCCTTCTGCGTCTGATCCTTCTGCGTCGTAGTCTGGTCGCGGCCCGGGGTCTGGTCACGCTGCTGGGTCGTGCTTTGATCACGCTGCATCGTGCCCTGGCCGGTAGTCTGTCCCTTCTGTTCGGACTTCTGCTCGGCCTTCTGTTCGGACTTCATGCCGCCGCGGTCCTCCTTACCCTCGGCCTTCATGTCCTTGCCGCCCTTCATCTTGTCGTCGGCGCGTTGGTTCCTTTCAGTGCCCGTCGACTTCTCGGATTCCGCCCCCTTCATACCCGTCGTGCCGCCGCTATCGCGCTGCATCGCGCCGCCCGACGCACCACCGCCGCGATCGGAGGGCGCGCTCTGCTGCGTCGTGGAACCGGGTGATCCTGCGTCGCGGCCCATTCCGGTACCCTGCGCATTCGCAAATCCGGTTCCGGCGAGCAGGGCTGCTGCGGCGACCGAAATCAAAAAGCGATTAGTCATTGAGTGTCTCCTCACGTGTTTCTGCATTGCCCGCGCCAACAACGAAAGGAATTGCGTGATGTTCCTGATAGTTGGCGGTTCCGCTGACTTTTGTTTTGTGAACGCGGGATGAACCGGCGCGCACGGCAATGCCGCAAACAAAAGGCCGGCTGCGAAGCCGGCCCTTTGCTGCAATCATTGAATCGCTGGTATCGGCCTCAGCAGGTCGCCTTGCCGCAACGGGCGTTGCTGATCTTTTCGCGCAAGGCCTCGACGCCGACCGCGCCGATCACGACCTGCTTGCCGATCACGTAGCTCGGCGTGCCGTTCATGCCCATCGCTTCGGCGAGCTTGAAATTTTCCTCGAGCGTGTTGCGCACCTCGGCGCTCGACAGGTCCTTCTCCAGCTTCGCCATGTCGAGCCCGACTTCCTTGGCAACGGCCATCGCGCGTGCCTTGTCGGCGGCGCCGCGGCCGGTGAGCAGCTTCTGGTGGAAGTCGAGATATTTTTGCCGGTCGGATCCTGCATGCGCACGGCGACGCCGACCTGGGCGGCTTCGACCGAGCCCGCGCTCAGCACCGGAAATTCCTTGAGCACGACCTTCAGCTTCGGGTCGCTCTTCATCAGCTCCATCATGTCCAGCATCGCGCGCTTGCAGTAGCCGCAATTGTAATCGAAGAATTCGACGAAGGTGACGTCGCCGTCCTTGTTGCCGACCGTGACGTTGCGCGGCGAGTTGAAAATCGCATCCGCGTTCTTGGCGACGCCGGCTTCGTGCTTGGCGGCCTCCGCCGTGGCCTGACGCTTGCTGAGTTCGGTCATCGCCTCTTCGAGCACTTCCGGATGTGCAATGAGGTAATTCCGGACGATGGCCTCGATGTCGCCGCGCTGAGTGTCGTTGAAGCTCTGCGCGGAAGCGGACACAGGCGCGCCGCAGAGCGCCAGAGCGAACAATGCGGGAATGAGAAGACGGAACGAGGGCATCGGTAAATCCTTATGCGGCGGGTTCCCGGGCAATTCTGCTGAAGGCCGGCTCCTGCAGAATATCCTGGTCGCGGGTGACCAAGTCCTTGGTGATCAAGTCCGATTATAGCCGAACGCGGTTTATTGCTAGTTGCTCCTCTGGCCCGGCAGCGGCTTGGCGCTCACAATGTCGTCAGCCTTGACCCATCCCGGCGTCCCGATCGCGAAGCGCGTTTTCGCGCGCGATGCAAGATCGCGCGCAGTCTTGCTGTCGCCGCGAAGGTAGGCGGCCTGGGCCGACGCCAAATCGGCCTGCGCGTAGTCGCCTTTTCGGCCGTAGGCCATTGCGAGCTGGATGTAGCCAATCGGCGCTTCGCTCTCGCGTGCGACCGCCGCGCGCAGGATAGCGATCGCCTCGTCGGTGTAGGCGTTGTTGCCGGTTGCCACGAGGGCCTGCCCAAGCAGCATCTCGATGAGCGGCGAGTTGTTGGAGAGCGCTGCGGCCTTGCGCAGCGGCGCGATTGCCTCCTGCGGCTTGCCGCCCTCCAGCAGCGCCTGGCCGCGCACCTCGTAGAAATAGGGATTGTTGGGCTGCTGCTGGATCAGGGCGTCAATCTGGGCGAGCGCGCTGCGCAGGTCGCCGTGCAGATAGGTCGAGATCGCGTGGGCATAGCGCGCAGGCAGGCTGTTGCTGGACAGCGGATAGCGCCGGTACACGGTCTCCTGCCGCTCCATGAAGGCCGAGATCTTGGCGCGCACCATGTCGTGGCGCAGCTGCAGGGCAGGGTCGTCCTTCTTGTCCCAATAAGGGCTCGACCTTGCCAGTTCTTCCAGCGCGGCGACGCGCTGAGCCGGCATCGGATGCGACTGAACGTAGGGGTCCGAGCCGCGCGCGGCGAACAGGCTTTCGTCGGTGAAGCGCTTGAAGGTCTCGTACATGCCCCGGGCGGACTGGCCGGTGGCGGTCAGAAACTTCACGCCGGCCTTGTCGGCGTTCTCCTCCTGCTGGCGTACGTAGGAAAGCAGGTTGCGGCGGATGATTTCTCCGGGAGCTGAGAACATTGCCGCGCCGGCGTTCGCCAAGCCGCTGTTAGCGCCGCCGCCTTGCGCGCCCGCCACCATCGCGCCGGCGCCAAGCAGCATGGCAATGATCATCTGCGTCTGGGCCTGCGCCATCTGCTCGCGCATCTTGGCGAGATGGCCGCCGGCAAGATGGCCGGTTTCATGCGCCATCACGCCGATGATCTGGTTCGGCGTCTCCGACTGCATGATCGCGCCGTAGTTCACAAAGATGCGGCGGCCGTCGGCAACGAAGGCGTTGAAGACGCCCTGGTTGATGATCACCATCTGGATATTCTGTTTTTCCAGACCGGCGGCGCGCAGGATCGGCCGGGTATATTCGCGCAGCAATTGCTCCGTCTCGGTGTCGCGGAGCACCGGCGGACCCTTGTTCTGCTGCGCCATAGCCGCCATCGGCGCAACGGCAAGCGCGACGGCTGTCATCAGCGCGGTCAGTTTCGGTGATTTCTTGCGTAAGGCGATGCGGAGCAGCATGAATGATCTTTGGCGATTGGCGGTATGCCGGAGGCCGGTTCGATTTCCGATTAGATCAGAAACGGGTCCCAGTTTGTTGTTTCACGCGTTTCTTTCACCCGAGCCGGTATCACTTCGCTTGAAAACGCTATAACAAGCCACCGAATACGGCCAGTCTGGGGCGGTAACCGGTTCGGAACCTGGATTCGGGCAGCGCCCGTGCAATTAGCAGATATCGATGCTGGAATCGACACTTAGAGACCGTGTGAAGGACCTGCTGACGCCCTCGGGGCGGAGCGATGTTCCACCCTTCATGGTGATGGACGTGATGGCGGCCGCGGCCCGCATCGAAGCAGCCGGCGGCCATGTCATTCATATGGAAGTGGGGCAGCCGGCGGCGCCGGCACCGAAGGTTGCGATCGCGGCCGCGCATGCCGCGCTCGATGCGGCGCGGATCGATTACACGTCCGCGCTGGGCATTCCCTCGCTGCGCACGCGGATCGCAAAACACTATCGCGATACTTACAGTTGTACGGTCGATCCCGAGCGCATTGTCATCACGACCGGCTCGTCCGGCGGTTTCATTCTGGCGTTTCTGTCGATGTTCGGGCCGGGCGACCGGGTGGCGGTCACGGTGCCGGGCTATCCGCCATACCGGCATATCCTGACGGCGCTCGGCTGCGAGCCGGTGCTGATCGAGACATCGAGCGCGACGCGTCACGCGTTGACGGGCGAGGCCTTGCTGGCCGCACATCGCAGGGCGCCGCTGAAGGGCGTGCTGGTCGGCAGCCCGCCAATCCAACGGGAACGATGATGTCGCGCGAGGCGCTCACCGGCCTGATCAATGCGGCGGAAGGCGCGGGCATCCGCTTCATTTCCGACGAGATCTATCATGGCCTCGACTATGCGTTTCCGGCGGTGACGGCGGCGGAGCTTTCGCCGCATGCACTCGTGATCAATTCGTTCTCGAAATATTTCTGCATGACCGGCTGGCGGGTCGGCTGGATGGTGGTGCCGGAGCCGCTGGTGCGGCCGATCGAGCGGCTGCAGCAGAACCTGTCGATCTCGGTGCCGACGCTGTCGCAGATCGCGGCCGAAGCGGCGTTCGAAGGCCGCGAAGAGATGGAGGCGATCAAGCGCGGCTATCAGGAGAACCGCCGCATCCTGATCGAGGGGCTGCCGAAGGCCGGCCTCTCCAAGTTTTTGCCTGCGGATGGCGCCTTCTACCTCTACGCCGATGTTTCGGATTTCACCGCCGACAGTTTCGAATTCGCCGGCCGTATGCTGGAGAAGGCGCATGTGGCGGCGACGCCGGGCGTCGATTTCGATCCGATCCACGGCCGCAGCTTCATTCGCTTCTCCTACGCGCGCTCGGTTGACGAGATGCGTGAAGCGGTGACGCGCATCGCGCGCTGGCTGGGATAATACCAGCCGGCCCATCACATCCACATCATCCGTACCAATAATCATCTATCGGGAGCCATCGATGTCCGCCAGGACCATGCCTGAAACCGTCGCGCCGCCGTATTTCCCGCTCGCCGCCCTGCTGTGGCCTTATCGCGCTGATGGATCGTCCGGCCTGTTGCGCAGCGTGATCCTGGTCGCACTGGGAACGGCGGTGCTGACCTTGTCGGCCAAGGTCAATCTGCCATTGCCCTATGTGCCGATGACGCTGCAGACGCTGGTCGTGTTGGTAATTGGCGCGGCCTATGGTTGGCGGCTCGGCAGCGCAACACTCATGGCCTATCTGGCCGAAGGGGCGATCGGATTTCCGGTATTTGCAGGTCCTGCCGGCGGCCTCGCGCCGTTGGACGGTCCGACCGCCGGATATCTCTTCGGCTTCGTGGCGGCGGCCTTCGTTACGGGGTGGCTGAGCGAGCGTGGCTGGGATAGATCGGTGCTCCGGCTGTTCTTGGCGATGGCGTTCGGACACATTCTGATTCTCGCCGCCGGATTTTGTTGGCTGGCATTCGGCATGAAGCTCGGTGTCGAAAAGGCGTGGCTGGTCGGCATCGCGCCGTTCATCGCGGCGTCATTGATCAAGAACGCGCTCGGCGCCGCGCTCGTGCCGGCGATCCGGCGGATCTTTGATCCGCGCGGCTAAGCGGTCTTGTAGATACCGCCAAGCAAAAACCGCCCGGTTTTCTCCGGGCGGTTTTTTAGTTCGATTCGTTACTACTCGCCGCTGCCGAAGCGCCGCGACCACCAGCCCGCCTTGCGTGGCGCGGCTTCGTCCGATGCGGTCGGCGCCGGCTCGGTCGATGCAGGTGCGGGAGACTCGACCGGCTCCGGCGCGCTGTGGCTGACGGCGGGCGCCGGTTCGGCCGGAGCGCTGGTCATGAAGCTGACTTTCTCGCGCACGGTCGAACGCCGCCGCGCCGCGGCCCGCTCGGCCTCTTGCCTGGTTTCTTCAGCTGACGGCGCGGGCTCGCTCGCAACCGGCTCGGGCTGGGCGTAGGCCGCAGGCTGCATCTCCGCCGGCTGCGAGACCGGTTCGGGCGGGACGTCGGCCTGCACCAGCGGTGGCGCGGGCTCGGACGCGCCGCCGTCGAAATCGGCAACCGCGTTGGTCACTTCGGAAGCCGGCGTCGGCCCGAGTTCGTCCGCGATCGATCCGGCAAGGCCGTCTTCCAGCTCGGCACCGCGCCGGCGGCGTCCGCCGCGACGGCCGCGACGGCGCGTGCGCCGCTCGCCACCGGCAGGCTGATCGCCGCGGGCCATGCCGGGCTGCTCGTCGCCTTCGTCCTCGTCGGTTTCACCGTCCTCGGCGGTCGTGCCTTCGACGGCCTCGCCCGCGACGCGCATCGCGTCACTGTCCTCGCGCGGGGCGGCGCCGTCACGCGGCTCGCCACGGCCGCGCCGGCGTCGGCGCCGCTTGCGGCGGTGGCCGTCTCCTTCGCCTTCGCCCGCCGCCGCTTCGCCGGCATCGTCGGTCAGCCCTCGGTCTCCTCGGTTTCGACCTCGGATTCGGTTTCGATGTCGAACGCCTCGTCGTCCTCATAGGCTTCCTCGACCTGCGGCGGGAAGGCGGCAGCCTGCGCCGCCAGCAACGCCTTGGCGGCTTCCAGCGTGTGCACCTGCTCGCCGCGGTCGATGATATACGACTGCTGGCCGCTCACGGTGGCGTCGGCGACGACGGCGAGCGACACCTTGAAGGCGTTTTCGAGATCGCGCAGATGGCCGCGCTTGTGGTTGAGCACATAGAGCGCGACGTCGGTGCGGGTGCGCACCACCAGATTGTGGGTCGCGCCCTTCATCAGGATTTCCTCGATGCCGCGCAGCAATTGCAGCGCGACCGACGAGACCGAGCGCACATGACCGCTGCCGCCGCATGCCACGCAGGGCTCGGTCGAACTCTCCAGCACGCTGGCGCGGATGCGCTGGCGCGACATTTCCAGAAGGCCGAAATGCGAGATGCGTCCGACCTGGATGCGCGCGCGATCCTGCCGCAGGCAATCGGAGAGTTTTCGCTCGACCGCGCGGTTGTTGCGCTTCTCGTCCATGTCGATGAAATCGATGACGATAAGGCCTGCGAGATCGCGCAGGCGCAATTGCCGCGCAACTTCCTCGGCCGCCTCTAGGTTGGTCTTGAGCGCGGTGTCCTCGATGTGATGTTCGCGGGTCGAGCGGCCGGAATTGACGTCGATCGAGACCAGGGCCTCGGTCTGGTTGATGACGATGTAGCCGCCGGAACGCAGCTGCACGGTCGGCGAAAACATCGCGTCCAACTGGCTCTCGACGCCCATCCGCGAGAACAGCGGCTGGCCGTCGCGATATTGCCTGACCGCCCGCACGTTCGAGGGCATCAGCATCTTCATGAAGTCGCGCGCTTCCTGGTAGCCGGCTTCGCCGGCGACCTGGATTTCGTCGATTTCCTTGTTGTAGAGGTCGCGCAGCGACCGCTTGATCAGCGAGCCTTCCTCGTAGACGAGGGTGGGGGCCTGCGACTTCAGCGTCATGTCGCGCACGGTTTCCCACATGCGGATCAGATATTCGAAGTCGCGCTTGATCTCGGGCTTGGTCCGCGAGGCGCCGGCGGTGCGCAGGATGATCCCCATGCCCTCGGGCACGTCGAGGTCCTGCACCACTTCCTTCAGCCGCGAACGGTCCTGGGCCGAGGTGATCTTGCGGCTGATGCCGCCGCCGCGGGCGGTGTTGGGCATCAGCACCGCATAGCGGCCGGCCAGCGACAGATAGGTCGTCAGCGCCGCGCCCTTGTTGCCGCGCTCTTCCTTGACGACCTGAACCAGCATCACCTGGCGGCGCTTGATGACTTCCTGGATCTTGTACTGCCGGCGCGGGCGGAACGGGCGTTCCGGAACTTCCTCCAGCACGTCGTCGCCACCGACGGATTCGACGACTTCCTCTTCGGCATCGTCGCCGTCGTCCTCATCGTCGTGGCCGTCGTCGCGTTCGGAAGCCGGGGCGAGTTCGTCCGGAGAAGCAACCGCGTAGCCTTCACCGGCGTGCTCGATATGCGGCGCGTCGTCGGCGTGGGCCGCGTTTTCGCGTGCCTGTTCCTCGTCATGCTGCTCATCATGAGCGTGTTCAGTCGTTGCCTCGGGGGCGGCCGCCTCGACCGGCGCCACGGCGGGCGTGCCGGATTCCGCTTCCGCGACCCGTGCTTCGCCTGCGGCATCTGCCCGTTCGTCAGGACCTTGCGCCTGGTGGTCGTGGTGAGGATCGTGATCGTGGTGATCGTGCGAATGATCGTGATCGAGACCATGCGCCTCGCGATCGTGCGCATCATGGTCGTGATGAGCCGTATCCTCATGATGCCCGGCATCATTCTCATGATGCTCGGCGTCGTGCGGATGCATATCGCCGGCATACGCGCCTTCGTGCTGATGCGCCTCGCCTTCATAGGGCTGGGCCGCCTGTGAGGGATCCTGGCCGGCGTTCTCGACGACGCCGCTCTGGACGCGGTCGCCATGGCCGCGACGGCGCGCATTACGGTGGCGCGAGCGGCCGCGGTGGCGGTTGGAGGAGCGGTTCTCGCTCTCTTCCTCGGCCTCGCGATGGGCGCGTTCGTCGGCCTCGATCAGCGCCTGACGGTCGGCGACCGGGATCTGATAGTAGTCCGGGTGGATTTCGCTGAAGGCCAGGAAGCCGTGGCGGTTGCCGCCATATTCGATGAACGCTGCCTGCAGCGACGGTTCTACGCGCGTGACCTTGGCGAGGTAGATATTGCCGCGGAGCTGCTTGCGCTGGGCTGTCTCGAAATCAAACTCTTCGACGCGGTTGCCGCGGACCACAACGACCCGGGTCTCTTCCGGGTGGGTGGCGTCGATCAACATCTTGTTGGGCATTTTGGAACTCTTGACGGCGGCGAGCGCGGTGCATGGCGCGCGCAAATTGCGCGGCCCGGTGACGCGACGGTCCACCTGATTCGGGGGTGAGGGGAAGGCCAAAACGCACTTCTTGGCGCCGCGCCGAACGGGAGCCACCAGAGCGAGGCGACGTGCGAAGCTTTCGCCTCGCGTCGGCGCGATCGTTCCGTGGATCCTGGTCGGCAACACAGTCTGGCGCATCAAGCGTCGGCCCGTCTAAACATGTTGGCGGAAAAGATACCGCCGTATTTATCGCTGAAGGCCCGGTTCGACGCCTAAACGCCCGCCGGCCATCGCATATCGGACCGTTTTGGGTCCGGATAATCAGTTTTGCCGTGTCTCAAACCGTCCCTGGAAAAGGTACCTGGGACCGGACGCCGCTCGGGCTCGAAACCGCCACTCCGTGTCAGCCGCGCGCGGCGCTGGCTGTGGAGGGATCGGGAAAGACGCAGGTTCCTTCAACTTGGAAGGCTCCAGCGCTGCACCGGGAGGCTGAACGCGACACAACCGGGAGTATTAGCCGTCAGCACCTCGTACATACGTGGATTGGGGGCTGCGTGCAAGGGAAGCGCGAGGGAACCCCAAGGGAGCCCTCTCGCGAGCGTCGCAGCGAGGCAACACTTGCTCCTTTTCACAGATTAGTCCTTAAGGTCCGATTAACCCTGTGGTTCTAATGCGGTATGGGAGGGCTCCTCCGGAGGCACCGAATCGTTGGCAAGCCGTGCAAATCACCTTGTTTTGCTGGGATGTGGCCTATTGTGCGCCGCAGCATTGCTGTGCACCCAGATGGTCGGCCACAGCGCGGCTCAAGCACCGGTTTATCAAGGACCGGCTTCTCAAGCCGCCATACCCAGCCCGACGGCGGTATCGAATTTCCCGATCGCGTCTGACGCTCGCCTGGCCGGCGATGCCAAACAGACCCGTTTCATCCTCGATCTCGACAAGGCGATCCAGTTTCGGGCGTTCGCCCTGGCGGACCCCTATCGCGTGGTGGTCGATCTTCCCCAGGTCAGTTTCCAGCTTCCAGCCGGAGTCGGTGTCGCAGGACGGGGATTAGTCAAGGCGTTCCGCTACGGTCTGGTCATGCCGGGCGGGTCGCGGATCGTGTTTGACCTGACCGGACCGGCCAGGATCGCCAAATCCTACGTGCTGGAGGCAGCCAACGGCCAGCCGCCGCGGCTGGTGCTCGAATTCGAAGAGGTGGACCGCACCGCCTTTGTCCAGTCGCTGGCCCCCGAAAGCCGGCCCGAACTGCGGCCTGCGATCGCCGAGGCCAACGCAGCCGTTGCGCGGGCGGATGCACCAGCCGCGCCGACGCCTGCACCCGGGCCGCCCGACAAGAGGCCGGTCGTCGTGATCGATCCCGGCCATGGCGGCGTCGACAACGGCACCCAGGCCGGCGGCGGCGACATCATGGAAAAGAATCTGGTGCTGGTTTTGGCCTGGCGCTGCGCGATCGGATCGAGAAGTCGGGCAAGTATCGCGTCGTCATGACCCGGACGGACGACACCTTCGTTCCGCTCGGCGACCGCGTGAAGATCGCGCGCAACGAGTCGGCGGCGCTGTTCGTCTCGATCCATGCCGACGCCTTGCGGCGTGGCGAGGGCGACGCCCAGGGCGCCACCATCTATACGCTGTCGGATAAAGCCACCGACTCCGAGGCCGAGCGGCTGGCGGACACTGAAAACAAGTCTGACGCGATCGCCGGGGTCAGTCTCGCCGACGAGCCGACCGAAGTCGCCGACATCCTGATCGATCTGGTGCAGCGGGAGACCAAAACCTTTTCAAACCGCTTTGCGCGGGTCTTGATGGGCGAAATGAAGAACACGGTGCGGATGCACAAGCATCCGTTGAAATCGGCCGGTTTCCGGGTCCTGAAGGCCCCCGATGTGCCCTCGGTCCTGGTCGAGCTCGGCTATGTCTCGAACAAGGGCGATCTTGAGCACCTAGTATCGGAAAACTGGCGGAACCGGACGGTCGGATCGATGGCGCAGGCAATTGATGCGTTTTTAGCCAAACGGCTGGCAACTGCCGGACCGGGCAAGTGAAAAGTCCGGTACGCCTGGCGTAAGAGCAGGCTGAAAAGCGTGCCGTCCGGTGGACCAAGCCCTAGTTTGGCCACAGCGGCAACGGTATAGAAAATCGACTGCTGGTCTTCGGAATCGGTCAATTTGTCCGCCGGGCCTTTTATTGTTCGACCGCGTGGCGGCAACTCGTTCGGCGGGATTGCCGCGGTAGGATAGACGCCGCGGATATCGGCGCACTGGGTTGGAACGGAAACTTCGATAATGCGCTTGCTGGTCCGGTTTTTGGGTTTCCTGTTCGCTACCGGGACCGTCGTGTTCCTGGTCGGCGTGGCCGGCGTCGCGGGCGCGATCTGGCATTTCTCCAAGGACCTGCCCGATTACTCACAGCTTCAGGATTACGAGCCGCCGGTGATGACGCGCGTCCATGCGTCTGACGGTGCGTTGCTCGGTGAGTATTCCAAAGAGCGCCGCCTCTATCTGCCGATCCAGGCGGTGCCGAAGCTCGTCATCAACGCCTTCCTGGCGGCTGAGGACAAGAACTTCTACGAGCATGGCGGCATCGACTTCACTGGCATGGCGCGCGCGGCCGTCCTGTATGCGCAAAATTTCGGCTCCAACAAGCGCCCGCAGGGCGCCTCGACGATCACCCAGCAGGTCGCGAAGAACTTCCTTTTGACCAACGAGGTCTCGTTCACCCGCAAGATCAAGGAAGCCTTGCTGGCGATGCGCATCGAGCGCGCCTATTCGAAGGATCGCATCCTCGAGCTCTATCTCAATGAAATCTATCTCGGCCTCGGCGCCTACGGCATCGCCGCCGCGTCGCTGGTCTATTTCGACAAATCGGTGAACGAGCTCACGATCGCGGAAGCCGCCTATCTGGCGGCGTTGCCCAAGGCACCCGCGGCGCTGCATCCGGTTCGTAACCGCGATCGCGCGGTCGAGCGGCGCAACTACGTGGTCGATCGCATGGTGGAAAACGGCTGGATCAAGCCGGCCGACGCTGACAAGGCCCGCAAGGAACAGCTCAACGTCACCACCAGCCGCGGCAACGGCGCGCATACCTTTGCCGGCGAATATTTCGCCGAGGAAGTCCGGCGCGACATCTTCGAGCGCTACGGCGAAAAGAAACTCTACGAAGGCGGCTTGTCGGTCCGTGCCACGCTCGACCCGAAGATGCAGGTCATGGCGCGCAAGACCATGGTCGCGGGGCTCGTGAGATATGACGAGGCGAGCGGCTGGCGCGGCGCGCCTTCCAAGCTCGATGTTTCCGCCGACTGGGGCGTGAAGCTCGCGGACGTCAAGTCGCTGGGCGATATTGCGCCCTGGCGGATGGCGGTGGTGCTCGAGACCTCCGACCAGTCGGCGCGGATCGGCTTCCAGCCGGGCCGCGAACTCGGCGGCGCCGTCAGCAAGCAGCGGCAGACCGGCATTATCACGCTCGAGGGCGTGCGCTGGGCCAAGGCGGCCTCGGGTCCTGCGAGGGGCAAGACGCCGACCTCGGTGGCGCAGGTGCTGTCGCCTGGCGACGTAATCTATGCCGACCCGCTGTTCGACAAGGAAGGCAAGCCGGTCGAAGGCCAGTATCGGTTGCGTCAGTTGCCGGAAGTTTCGGGCGCGATGGTTGCCATGGATCCGTGGACCGGTCGCGTGCTGGCGATGGTCGGTGGCTTCTCGTTCGACCAAAGCCAGTTCAACCGCGCGACCCAGGCCTATCGGCAGCCGGGTTCGTCCTTCAAGCCGCTGGTGTATTCGGCGGCAATGGACAACGGCTACACCCCGTCGACGGTCGTCGTCGACGCGCCCGATTGAAATTGATCAGGGACAGGGCGTCGGTGTCTGGCGCCCGGAAAACTATTCGTCGGGAAAATACCAGGGACCGGTCACGCTGCGCAACGCGCTGCGGAATTCGCTGAATACGGTGACGGTGCGGCTGGCCCAGGACATCGGCATGCCCTTGATCGGCGAGTATTCCAAGCGTTTCGGCGTCTACGACGAACTGCCGAACTATCTGTCGTATGCGCTCGGCGCCGGTGAAACCACGGTGATGCGGATGGTGACGGCGTATTCGATGTTCGCCAATGGCGGCCGCCGCGTGAAGCCGACGCTGATCGACCGCATCCAGGACCGCTACGGCCACACCATCTTCAAGCATGACGCTCGCGAATGCCGCGGTTGCGACGCGCCCGGCGGCTGGAAGAATCAGCCCGAGCCGCAGCTCGTGGACCGTCGCGAGCAGGTGCTCGATCCGATGACGGCCTACCAGATCACCTCGATGATGGAATATGTGGTGCAGGCCGGCACCGCGACGGTGGTCAAGGAAGTCGGCAAGCCGATCGCCGGCAAGACCGGCACTACCAACGATGAAAAGGACGCCTGGTTCATCGGCTTCTCGCCGGACCTCGTGGTCGGCATCTATGTCGGCTTCGACAAGCCGCGCAATCTCGGCCGCGGCATGACCGGCGGTCATCTGGCGGCACCGATCGCCAAGGACTTCCTGAAGCTCGCGCTCGCCGACAAGCCCGCGATTCCCTTCAAGGTGCCCGCCGGCATCAAGCTCGTCCGCGTCGACCCCAAGAGCGGCATGCGCGCCGGTCCGGGCAGTGGCGGCCTTCTGGAAGCCTTCAAGCCGGGCACCGCGCCGCCGGATAACTACTCGGTCATCGGCGTGGCCGATGCGGACGGCCGGATGCCGCAAGGATACCAGCAGGGATACCCGCAAGGGTACCAGCCCGACGCCGGCAATATCATGCGTCCCGGTACCGGCGGGCTTTACTGATCCCGCACGAAGCGTTCACAACCTCAAGACGTATCCCTCGGACATTGCGATATACAAATGTTTGGATCCGGTCGATCTGAGCGATCCATGTCGCCGGAGAGGAAATCTCCGATGGACACGAGGACAAGCACCGGCTGTTGCGGTGCAAGGGTTGGAACGGAGCGTCGATAGTGCGGTTTCTGGTGAGGTTTTTGGGTTTCCTGTTTACCGCCGGAACCGTGGTGTTCCTCGTCGGCGTGGCCGGCGTCGCGGGTGCGATCTGGCATTTCTCCAGGGACTTGCCCGACTATTCGCAGCTTCAGGATTACGAGCCGCCGGTGATGACGCGCGTTCATGCGTCTGACGGTGCGCTGCTCGGCGAATACTCCAAGGAGCGCCGGCTCTATTTGCCGATCCAGGCGATGCCAAAACTCCTCACCAACGCGTTCCTGGCGGCCGAGGACAAGAACTTCTACGAGCATGGCGGCATCGACTTCACCGGTATGGCGCGCGCGGCCGTGGTGTATGCGCAGAACTTTGGCTCCAATCGCCGGCCGCAGGGTGCCTCGACGATCACCCAGCAGGTCGCGAAGAACTTCCTTTTGACCAACGAGGTCTCGTTCACCCGCAAGATCAAGGAAGCCTTGCTGGCGATGCGCATCGAGCGCGCCTATTCCAAGGACCGCATCCTCGAGCTCTATCTCAATGAAATCTATCTCGGTCTCGGCGCCTACGGCATCGCCGCGGCGTCGCTGGTCTATTTCGACAAATCGGTGAACGAACTAACGGTTGCGGAAGCCGCGTACCTTGCCGCGCTTCCGAAAGCACCGGCCATGTTGCATCCGGTGCGCAACCGCGATCGGGCGGTCGAGCGGCGCAATTACGTGATCGATCGTCTGCTTGAAAACGGCTGGATCAAGCAGGCCGATGCCGACAAGGCCCGCAAGGAACCGCTGGCCGTAACCAGCCGGTCCAACGCCGCGCACACCTTTGCCGGCGAGTATTTTGCCGAGGAAGTCCGGCGCGACATCTTCGAGCGCTACGGTGAAAAGAAACTCTATGAAGGCGGCCTGTCGGTCCGCACTACGCTCGATCCCAAGCTGCAGGTGATGGCGCGCAAGACGATGGCCGCCGGCCTCGTGAATTTTGATGAGGCCCAGGGTTGGCGCGGAGCTATCAGCAAGCTCGACATTTCCGGCGACTGGGGCGTGAAACTCGCCGACGTCAAATCGCTCAGCGACATCTCGCCCTGGCGGATGGCCGTGGTGCTGGAGACATCCGACCAGTCGGCCCGCATCGGTTTCCAGCCCGGCCGCGAACTGGGGGCGCGATCTCCAAGGACCGGCAGACCGGCCTCATCACGCTGGAAGGGGTCAAATGGGCGAGGGCGGCTTCCGTTCCGGCTCGCGGCAAGCTGCCGAGCACGGTCTCGCAAATTCTTTCGCCGGGCGACGTGATCTACGCCGATCCGCTGATCAAGGACGGCAACACGGTCGAAGGCCAGTATCGCCTGCGGCAACTGCCTGAAGTGTCCGGCGCCATGGTCGCGATGGATCCGTGGACCGGCCGCGTGGTCGCGATGGTCGGTGGCTTCTCGTTCGACCAAAGCCAGTTCAATCGCGCGACCCAGGCCTATCGACAGCCGGGATCGACATTCAAGCCGCTGGTCTATTCGGCGGCGATGGACAATGGCTACACCCCGGCCACGATCATGATCGACGGGCCTATCGAGATCGACCAGGGGCAGGGCAACGGCGTCTGGCGGCCGGACAATTTTTCGGTGGGAAGCTACCGTGGCCCCATCACGCTACGCGACGCCCTGAAATTGTCGCTCAACACCGTCACGGTTCGGCTGGCGCAGGATGTCGGCATGCCCTTGATCGGCGAATATGCCAAGCGCTTCGGTGTGTACGAAGAGTTGCCGAATTATCTCTCCTATTCGCTAGGCGCTGGCGAAACAACGGTCATGCGGATGGTGACAGCGTATTCTATGTTCGCCAATGGCGGCCGCCGCGTGAAGCCGACGCTGATCGACCGTATCCAGGACCGCTACGGGCGCACGATCTTCAAGCATGACCAGCGCGAGTGCCGCGGCTGCGACGCGCCGGGCGGCTGGAAGAACCAGCCCGAGCCCCAACTCGTCGACCGCCGGGAGCAGGTGCTCGATTCGTTGACCGCCTACCAGATCACCTCGATGTTGGAGGAGTGGTGCAGGGTGGCACGGCGACGATCTTGCGCGAGGTCGGCAAGCCGATCGCCGGCAAGACCGGCACCACCAGCGACGGCAAGGACGTCTGGTTCGTCGGCTTTTCGCCCGATCTCGTCGTCGGTCTCTATCTCGGCTATGACAAGCCGCGCAGCCTGGGCAGGTCCGCGCAGGGCGGCCGTATCGCCGCGCCGATCGTCAAGGATTTCATGAAGCTCGCGCTGGCCGACAAGCCGCCAACCCCGTTCAAGGTTCCTCCCGGGATCAGGCTGGTCCGCATCGATTCGAAGAGCGGCATGCGCCCCGCACCGGGCGATACTGGCCGCACCATTCTGGAAGCCTTCAAGCCGGGCACCGCGCCGCCGGAGAATTACATTCCCGTCGGCGTCGCCGATGGCGAGGGACGCGTGCCGCAGGGAATTCCGCCTGACGCCGCCAGCATACAGGAAATTTCGCCTGATGCAGGCAATATCATGCGGCCCGGAACGGGCAGGATTTATTAGCCGATTGCGCTTTGCTGCATACGCCGCTACATCCGGCCCGTTGAACATCTATCCAGTAGCGGTTCCGACCGCAGACAGAAGAGACCATGCGCGCCGAAGTCGAACGCCTCGTAGAAGAGATCAAGCAGTCAGTCGGGCTGCTGAGGAGGCATCTTTGACGTCGAGAAGTCAACGGCTCGCCTCGCCGAGCTGAACAAGCTCGCCGAAGATCCCAATCTCTGGAACGATCCCCAGAAGGCCCAGAAGCTGATGCAGGAGCGCACCTCGCTGGTGGATGCGCTCGAGGGCATCGGCAAGGTCGAGCGTGAGCTCGACGACAATGTCGAAATGATCGCGCTCGGCGAGGCCGAGAACGATGATGGCGTCGTGGTCGAGGCCGAGAACGCGCTGAAGGCCCTGAAGAAGGAAGTCGCGCGCCGCGAGCTGGAAGCGCTGCTGTCGGGCGAGGCCGACAAGTTCGATTCCTATCTCGAGGTGCATGCCGGCGCCGGCGGCACCGAAAGCCAGGACTGGGCCGCGATGCTGCTGCGCATGTATACGCGCTGGGCCGAGAAGCACGGCTTCAAGATCGAGTATCTGGAAGAAACCCTTGGCGAAGAGGCCGGCCTCAAATCCGCCACCATCCAGATCAGCGGCCACAATGCCTATGGCTGGCTGAAGACGGAAGCGGGCGTGCATAGGCTGGTGCGGATCTCGCCGTTCGATTCCAACGCACGCCGGCACACCTCGTTCTCGTCGGTGGCGATTTTTCCGGTGGTCGATAACAGCATCAAGATCGATATCGCCGAGTCCGACGTGCGCACCGACACGATGCGCTCGGGTGGCGCCGGCGGGCAGCACGTCAACAAGACCGAATCCGCGGTACGCCTGACGCATATTCCGACCGGTGTCGCCGTGGTCTGCCAGGCCGGCCGCTCTCAGCACAAGAACCGCGCCCAGGCCTGGGACATGCTGCGCGCGCGGCTCTACGAAATCGAGTTGAAGCGGCGCGAGGAGCAGGCCGCCGCCGATCAGGCCGCCAAGACCGACATCGGCTGGGGCCACCAGATCCGCTCCTACGTGCTGCAGCCCTACCAGATGGTGAAAGACCTGCGCACCGGCGTGCAGACCTCGGATACATCAGGTGTGCTCGACGGCGACCTTGACGAATTCATGGCGGCAACGCTGGCGCAGCGCGCCTTCGGCACCTCGCCCGGCGCGGTCGAGGATGTGGACTAGCCGATGACAAGGTCGGCTTCATCGGGCTCGGCCGCATGGGCCATGGCATGGCCGGCCGCTATCTCGATGCAGGTTTTGCGGTGGCGGTGTGGAATCGCAGCAAAGCGAAGGCGGAAGACTTGATCGCGCGCGGCGCACGGTGGGCCGCGTCGCCGGCGGAGGCCGCTAGTGGGGCTGATGCCGTCGTGACCATGGTCGCGGACGACGAAGCCTCGCGCGCCGTGTGGCTCGGCGAGGGCGGCGCTGCCGCCAAAATGAAAGCAGGTAGCCTCGCGATCGAATGCTCGACTGTCTCGCATCAGCATGCGCTCGACATGGCGCGCGAACTGCGCGGCCGCGGCCTGATCTACATCGATTGTCCCGTCACCGGCCTGCCGCAAGCGGCGGCCGCTGGAAAGCTGACTTTGCTGGTCGGTGCTGACGCGGCCGATCTGGATCGGGCAAGATCCTATCTGGCGCCGATCGGCGACGTGGTCAGGCACTTCGGCGCTGTCGGCACCGGCACCGTCTTCAAGCTGATCAACAATCTGATGGGCGCGGTGCAGATCGCGAGCCTTGCCGAAGGTATCGCGATGGCTGAGCAGGCCGGGCTCGACATGAACCTCGTTGCGGATGTGTTGGCGACCGGCGCGGTGGCCAGCCCGCAAGTGATCCGGCATTCGAAGCGCATGGTGGCGCGCGATTTCTCCGGCGCGTCGTTCACGTCGGCGCTTCGCCACAAGGATGCGGTCTACGCGGTGAAGCTGGCCGAGAACTTGCTGGCCGCGACGCCGCTGCTTGGACGCGCCGCAGTCGAGGCTTACGCGCGTGCAAAGGGCGAGATGCCCGATGAGGACGAGGGTCGGATGATCGAGATCGTCTCGCGGCCGAAATAGCCGCCGCAAGCCTGTATCCGGGAATCGGGTGGCAAGACCCGGCGCGGCTGAATAGAGCTGTCTATTCCCCGGATTTAAGCCGCCATGACCGCCAATGACACTTCGATTGACGCCCGCGACTGGTCGCTGCTCGGCCTGCTCTCGATCCTGTGGGGCGGCTCGTTCTTCTTCAACGGCGTGGTGCTGAAGGAATTGCCGCCGCTTACGGTGGTGTTCCTGCGTGTGACGCTCGCCGCGATCATGCTGCTGGCGGTGCTCTGGCTCTACCGCATCCGTTTCCCGAAGGGCCTGTCAGCCTGGCGGCCGTTTATCGCCATCGGGCTTCTCAATAACGTGCTGCCGTTCTCGCTCATCGTGGTCGGGCAGACCTATATTCCGGGTGGGCTGGCCTCGATCCTGAACGCGACTACGCCGCTGTTCACGGTCGTCGTGATGGCGGTGGCAGGTGAAGAAAAGCTGTCCGCGCGGCGGATCGCGGGCGTCATCGCAGGCCTGATCGGCGTGATCATTCTCCAAGGCGGCCGGTTTGGATTGGAGAGCGGGCAGGGCCTTGGCATTCTGCTGTGTCTTGCAGCCGCCTTCTCGTACGGGTTGTCGGCGCTGCTGGCGCGACGGCTGCTGTCGAATTCCCCGCCGCTCGGCACCGCGACGTTCCAGATGCTCGCCTCGGCCGCGATGATGACCGTTGTCGCCGGGCTCATCGAACGTCCCTGGAAACTGCCGATGCCGGGGTCATCGACGTGGCTCGCCGTGATCGGGCTTGCCGGGCTGTCGACCGCGCTCGCCTATATCGTGTTCTTTCAGATCCTGCGGCGCTCCGGCGCCACCAATGTCATGCTGGTGACGTTGCTGATACCCGTGACCGCCATTCTGCTTGGCTATCTCGTACTGGACGAAAAAATATCGTTGCGCGAGATTGCGGGCGCGCTGGTGATCGGCAGCGCGCTACTCGTGATCGACGGCCGCGTGCTGAAGTTTCTCGAACGTTAGTTCGCTCGCGCAGGCGCCGCGAGCCGACTTGACATTTGCCTATATAGCAATACGATTTGCCATATAAGCAAAACGGAGAGCAGCGTGGTTTCGGCAGAAGCTGGCCGGCGCGCCCGCGAGGGGCGCGCCTTGCCGCAATTGGAGCCGTCATTCGCAGGGCCCGCTCGGCGCGCGATTTGACGCTCGATGAACTCGCCGGAATGGTCGGGCTATCCCTGACATTTCTCTCGCGGATCGAGCGCGGACTGATCGCGTGTTCGATCGGTAATCTCTTGGAAATTGCCGGCGTCCTTCAGGTGCGGCCGGCCGAATTGTTCGCCGACATCGAAGGAGAGGACCGGACGCGCGCGTATCGCGTCGTGCGGTCAATCGATGCCGTTCCATCGAAGGGCGCTGACGCAAATTATGCCTGGCGCAAGCTCGCTTCGGGCATCGGCGAGCAGCGGCTGGAAACTTTCCTGCTCGAATTGTCGGCAAAACCGCGCAAGCCGACGCTGGTCGCGCATCCCGGCGAAGAAATGTGTTTTGTCCTCGAAGGCAGTGTCGAATTTCAGGTGGGAGACGAAACCATCGCGCTGGAGCACGGCGATTCAATTCATTTGCGCTCAGACGTACCGCATATGGCATGGGCGCGCGGGTCCGGCAGTGCGCGCCTGCTCATGGTGACATCAATCGAAAATCAGTCGGCCATCGCGGTTGAGTGGTGGAGCGATATTGCGGGCAGGAAAAGCGAACGAGAGAGCACGGCAAAAGGGAGAGCAAAATGAGTACTGTCAGCAGCAAGGAGATTCCCGATACGGCGGCCGCAAATGCGGAATTGACGACCGCGCGCGAAGCGTCGCGAAAGGACCACAAGCCTTACGAGGCTCGCCATTTCGAGGAAGTCGATTGGGAGACAATCCGGTGGCCGGGCGAGACAGGCAAAATGCTTTTTCATCCGCGACCGGAACGTCCGACCGAACCGAACGCGGGAATTCTGCGGCTCGAGCCCGGCGCCTATCACCCCGAGCACTATCATGGCTTCGCGCAGGTCTGGCATATCCTGAAAGGCGAGTTTTCAATCGACGGAACGCTGCATGGTCCGGGAACGGTGCTGTTCCATCCCGACCCGCACTTTGAGGGCGAATTTCGCACCGAAACGGGCGGGGAGATATTCATCGTCCAGTATCTTGGTCCGACGACCGGTGAGCGCCCGATCTATGGCGGCCGGTTCAACATGACGGAACGCAAGGCGGTTGCGAGCGAACGCGTCGATCTCTGAACCGGCGGATCACCCGATCTCAGGGAAGAAGCGAATTATCGCGTAGGCTGGCTGGAAGCCGATGTTTTCTTCCAGTCGGCAAGCCAGTTTCTGAACCTTCCGCTGTCGCGCTCGCCGCCATGCCAGGCCGCGTGCACGGTGCCGTCGTCGGCGACCATGATGACGGCATCGAGTCCCTTGGAGCGGCGCAGCGTGTCGATCGCTTGCTGCGGCGTTTGCGCGATGGGACCTGCGACATTGAAGGACGTGTTGACGGACAGCTCGACGCCGATATGGCGGCCGAGTGCCTTCAGATAAGCATAGGTGAGGGGATCGTCGCCTGCGCGCACGATCTGGATGCGGCCGGTGCCGTCGGCGTGAATGACGGCCGGGATTTTTCGCGCGCGTGCGGCTTCGAATGCGCCGTCAGCACCATGTAATTATAGGCGTTGTAGTCGGCGTCCGAGGCGCCGGGCAGCAGATCGAAATATTCTCGCGCGGCTTCCAGCGTCGCCATCGGCGCCAGCGGGCGAATGGCCTCGCGGTATTTGACGCGCTCGTTGAGCCGCTCGCGCGCTGCGGGGTCGCAGGGGTTCGCCAGGATCGAGCGGTGGCCAAGCGCGCGGGGACCGGTCTCGGCCGCGCCCTGATAGAGTGCGATCACGCCGCTTTGCGCGACCATGAATGCCATCAGATCGGCAATCGCTTCGAGACCTTCGGGCGCCGAGATGTCGCCAATGCGTTGCGAGGCGATGTCATCGGCCTCGAGCGCGCTGACGATGTCTTGCTGTATCGGCGGCGTGCCGCAGTAGAAAGCGTGCGTCATCGGCGCGCCGCGCGGGGCGCCGGCGAGATGCGCGAACAGCCAGGCGGCGCCGATGGTGACGCCGGGATCGCCGGGGACCGGCGGCACCCACAGATGCAGGCGCGTGTTGCGCTGCTGGGCTTTGGCGAACCAGGCCTGATCGAAATGTTCGAGCAGCCGCATATTGCCGACCGCGTTCAGCGCCACCCCGCCGGCCAGCACCAGCCGGTTCGCGCCTGACACGCGCAACAGATGATCGACGACATGGATCATCGCATCCTCGAACACCAGTTGGGTCGCGGCGGCCTTGTCGAGGCGATCCTTGGTATCGGCGCGGTGATGGATGTCCTCGACCCGCAGCACCGCATCCGGATTCCAGAGCTGGTCCGGCTTGAGCGGCTCGCCGAGTATCTCCGTCAGCGCTTGCTTGTAGGGATGGTCGAAGGGGTCGCAGTACCAGTTGGCCATCGCGCGGTTGAGCCGGACTTCACCATCGCTGCCGAAATGCAGAACGTCTCGCAGCCGCGCATAATAGGGATTGCTGGCGCGGTCCATGTCGCCCCACGCGGCAGCCCCCATATAGCGCCCCTCGCTGGAAAGCCAGGTCCAGCCGCCCTGTGTCGAGGAAATCACGCTGTAGAACGCGCCAAGTGAATCGAACATGCTGTCGTTGCAGTAGAGGCGGCGCATCGCGCTATTCTCCACGACGTACAGCGAGATCGAGCCCTGATCGCCGGTGCCGTCGAGCACCGCAATCGCCGTCGGTTCGCCGTCGGCGGCGAATGGTGAGACGGCGTAGGAAAACCAGGCGTGGTTGTCGTGATGCGGCAGGCAGATCAGCGGCACGCGCTCGGCAAGCCCGAGCTGGCGGGCGAGGATCTTTGGCGTCCGCGTCATCTGGTCGAGGCGGCGGCCGTCGAAGCCGGCGGCCTCCGTGGTGCGCACGAGTTTAAAACTCTGCGGAAATTCCTCCAGCACCGAGCGCGCCAAAGTGCCGGCAAGCGTCGGATAATCCCAGCTCGTGAGCCAGGCATCGATATCGCCGATATCGCGGCCGATCTCCCGCAGCGTCGCCACTGCGGCCTCGACCGACAGTTTTGGATACTCGGTGGTGTGCTTGTTGCCCGAAAAGCGCTCTTCCTCGTTGTTGACGATCAGCCGTGGCCCGTCCGCCTGCGTGACCTCGACCAGCGCCAGACCTGAATTATGCGTGCCGGGTGCGCCGAGGCCAGCGAGATAGACCGTCTCGCCCCGCGCGAGTTTGTCGCGCACATGCGCGATCCGCGCATCGGCGAATTCCGAGCCGAGCTGATGAAACCCCGCAGCAGCCATGGTTTTCGCGGCCAGCCAGCGCGCGAAGCGGAATCCGCCGGCCGCGAGTCTGGGATGTCGCGGACCAATTCTTGTCTTCTGTTTCAACCTTTTCCAACCTCTGGGCCACGCTATTACGCCAAGCGTTGGCGCCAGGGCGCATCAACCACAATTGGCGTCCGGCAACAACGGCGATGCGTGGTAGGTATTCGGCGACATCATCACGGGCGAGGTCGGAGACCAGAGGATAAGGCACCACAGCGTGGTGCCTCTCCTCAGGCCGTCACTATCCCGGAATATCCGGCTCCACGAGCAACGCGAGCTGGGCGAGCGACTGTTGCCAGCCGAGATAGCAGGCTTCGACCGGAATCACCGTCGGCAAGTTTGTCTGTTCGATGTTGATTTCGGTTCCGACCGAAACCGCTTTCAGGATCACGGTGACCTCAATGACGCCAGACAAATTGGGATCGTCGAAACGATCGGTGTAACGGATACGTTCGTTGGGCACGATCTCCAGATATTCTCCGCCGAACGAATGGCCTGTGTTCGTGGTGAAATTCGTGAACGACATCCTGAATGTGCCGCCAACCTTGGCGTCGAATTGGTGGACCTTGCAGGTGAAGCCGTAGGGCGGCAGCCACTTGGCCATGGCTTCCGCATCGAGGAAGGCACGAAAAACCTTCTCCGGCTTGGTGGCCAAGACACGATGCAAACGAACGGTATTGCCTTGGGACATGACGTTATTTTCTCCATTACTGAGCGGAGTATATCGCAGGATTTGCTTCGGTTGGCTCAGTCTCTGCCACAAGGACGCCTGGGCTCCCCGCGAGCCGACACGGGCCAAAAATTTCACCGACGCGGCGCGCGCCGGTTCCGTTTTAGGTGACTGTGGAACGGCGAGGGTAGAATAGGGGAGTATTCCGCGCGCGATCGACAAGCAAGCACGCCAGCTCTGGCGACGCGATGCTAGCCCGAGCTCAGCCTCACGCCCGCGCGCAAAACTTCTGCGGGTCGACGGCATCGCCATCGATCCTCGTTTCATAATGAAGATGCGGGCCGGTGGAGCGGCCGGTGGAGCCGACGGCGCCGATCACCTGTCCGATCCTGACGAAGTCGCCGACCCTGACGTGAATTTCCGACAGGTGGCCGTAGCGGGTCGATAACCCGTTGCCGTGGTCGATCTCCACCATGCGGCCATAGCCGCCCATCCATCCCGATGACAGCACCTTGCCGTTCGCGGTGGCGCGGACGGGATCGCCGGTGGCGGCGCGGAAATCCAGGCCGGTGTGCATGGCCGGGCGGCCGAGGAAGGGATCGCTGCGGACACCGAAGCCCGAAGTGAATTCGACCTCGCCGACAACGGGCTTGCGATAGGGCACCAGCGCCAGCGTCGCGTTGAGACGCTGCATCTGGGCGCGGGTGATGTTGATCCGGTAGAGCTGGCGCTCGAACGCGCCGGCATCGGCCGAAAGCTTCACCGGCACGAACGGGCCGCCAATGGCCGAGCGCGGCGTCGCCGCTTCGAGCTGCGCCATGTCGAGGCCGAGATCGGTGAACACGCCGCGCATCCGGCGGAGGCGCGATTCCATGCCGTCCTCGACCGAGCTCAAGGCCGCCATCTGCCGCCGCTCGACGGAATCGAGCGAGGTCTGCAGGCGGGCCAGCACGCTGTCGACGCCCTGAACCTTGGCGAACTGATTTGGCTGCGGCTTGACGACGATGGGCGCGCGCGATTCCAGCCGCGCTTCGCGATCCGGCGGCGCCACGAAGATCACGGTGTCGCTGATCGGGGAGGGTTTTAGGCTGCCGGAAGCCGGCGTCTCCACGGCCGCGCCGCGGGCCGGAGCCCTTGTCGATCCGGTGGCCGCGCTATCCGGGATCGCGCCAAGCGCGGTCGCGCGCGATTCGAGCGCGGTCTGGCGGCGCATGATCTGGTCGAGCTTCTGGTCGAACTGTTCCTGATCGAGCAACTGGCGGCTGGTGGTGCGATCGACCTTGGCGCGCAGCTCCGCGATGCGGTCTTCATAGGCGTATTGCATTTCGGCCTGACGGGCGATCAGCCGGGTCAGGACGTCGTCGCGAAACGCGAAATAGGTGGCCGTCGCCGCCGACCACATGCCGAGCAACACGATCGTGCCGACAACGATCCAGAACACGACAGGGCCGAGCCGGACCTGCTTGCCGGCATGCACGATGGTGTAGCCGTCACCGTCTATGGCAGCGGCCTTTGCCGCATAATTGGCGGGACGGCGGGGCGGCGTCCGGCCATGATCGTGAGAATGGTGGTGATCGGAATAATGATGACCGGAACGGTACGACATCGGCACTCCCGCGCCGGTCGGAGGTGAGTTCCGTACGGCTCAATTTGCGGTGCCGATTTGACCCTTTCATGGTTAATTTTTGGGAAATGGAACCTACCAATCATAGGGCGCGGACGGCGGCCAGCACCTCGTCGGCATGGCCGTCGACCCGCACATTGCGCCAGATTTTGGCGATCCGCCCATCGGCGCCAATCAGAACCGTCGTTCGAATGATTCCCATGAAGTTCCTGCCGTACATCGATTTTTCGCCCCAGGCGCCATAGGCCTCGAGCATCTCATGTTGTTCATCCGAGATCAGAGGAATCGAAAGCTGATGCTTGCTGCGGAAGGATTCCTGGGCCTTTACAGTGTCGGCCGAGATCCCGAGTACCGCGGCGCCCTCGTCGGCAAACGCGCTCTCGAGCCGCGTGAAGTCGATCGCCTCGCGGGTGCAGCCGGGGGTGTCGGCCCGGGGATAGAAGAACAGCACCAGTTTCTTGCCCGCATAGTCGGCCAGCGAGACGGTGCCGCCGCCATCGCGGGGCAAGTTGAAGGGGAGCTGTCGCGCCCTCGATCCGTCCGGTTCCGACATCCGGCTTGGGCGGAGCCGATAGATTGGATTTTAACGATTTCGATGCCGGCTTGTGCGACGCTTTGGCCGGAGCGGTTTTGGCCGTCTTGTCTGGTTTTCCGACGGCCGCCTTGGCGACGGATTTGGCTGTCTTGCTGGCTGTTTTGGCGGCAGGCTTTTTGGCCGATGTCGCGTCGCTGCGGCGGGCGGCCTTGCGGGCGCTCTTGGCCGCGGAGGGTTTTGGGGCGAGCGTCTTGCGGCTTTTGGGGGATGGCTTGGAGGATTTCTTGCGCGTTTTCTTGGACATACGCCTTCCTTTCGTCGCTTTCCGCAGATCAACCATTAGGGTATTGCGGGTCTCGCCCTTGACCGTCGGATTCGCTCCGGCTGCAGGGCAAGTTTGATGACCCCGGAGTATGGTTACAACGAATTCGACGCAACACCCGTCCGCTCGTCGATGGGGCCGCCCAATCAACCCTTGGGCCCGACCACGAGTAACAGTATTAATCGAGGATTGGCAGCGATGCCGGCACAGGAGCGCTCGATAACGATCGAAGAGCGCGCCGTTGGCGGCGATCAACCTCAGCGCCGGCACCGAGAGGCAATGGCTAGGAATACTTCGCCCAAGGGGTCGAATCCGCGTGCCGAGGCCCACATCCCGCAGTGGGATGATGCGGCCGGCTGGGATCAAGAACCCGACGATGCGGCGCGCCATCGGACAAAGCGGCTGCTCTCCCGCTCCAATTCCAGATTTCACCGGCTGGGCGACAAGTTTGCAGCGCTGCGGCTATGGCTGACCGGCGAACGCTGGGTCAAGCGCCTGGCGATTGTGATCGGCGTACTGGCGGTGATTTTCACCGGCTGCTTCGGCGGGCTGTGGTGGCGGCTCGGCGCCGGGCCCATCAATCTCGACATGGCGACGCCCTGGCTGGCAGCCGCCATCGAGGAAAATATCGGCCACGGCAATACGGTTGCGGTTGGCGGTACGCAGATCGAGCGGGCCGGGCGGATTCGGATCGCGGTGCGCATCCGCGACATCGTGGTGCGCGACCGTGACCAGGTCATCGTCGCCACTGCGCCGAAGGCCGAGGTGAAACTATCCGGCACGGCGCTTCTGATGGGGCGGCTGCGCGCTGAAAGCCTCAATCTGGTCGACGCCGAACTCGCGGTGCGAATCACGCCGGACGGCCAGGTGACGGTGTCCGCCGGCGACACCGGAAAGCCGCTGGCGACGGGGGTCGCCTCCAAGCGCGATGCCGGCATGGCGCCGACATTCCCCGCCAGGCGCCCGCGCCCGCCCAAGGCGCGGTTGCGACGGCTCCCGACACGACGCAGAACGGATTGCTCGCCGGCCTCGACTGGCTCGACAGCCTTAGCCTCACCGGCCTCGACGGACAGAATCTGAACGAGATCGGTCTCAAGAACGGCAATCTCGTCGTCGACGACCAGCAGCGCGGCAACAAATGGACGTTCGACAATATCAGCCTCAGCATGCGCCGGCCGAGCGGCGGCGGGGTCGCGGTGAGCCTTGGCGAGGAGGGCGCGCGCCGGTGGTCGCTCAAGGTCGTGGTCGGGCCACAGCAGAACGGCGTGCGGTCGGTCGACCTTCGCGCCGACAAGGTGCCGGCCGCCAACATCCTGCTGGCAATGCGGGTCAAGGATCTCACCTACAGCGCCGACCTGCCGCTGTCAGGCGAACTGAAGGGTGAACTCGGCCGCGACGGCCTGCCGACCTACTTCCGCGGCAAGATCAGCGCCGGCGCTGGGAACCTCATCGACACCGATACGCCTGATTATCCGATGCCGATCGATTCGGCAGAGATGAGCGTCGAATGGGATTCCGGAAGGCGGGTGCTGGTCGCCCCTTCAAGGTCGTTTCCGGTGCAAACCGGATTACGCTGCTCTCCCATCTCGAACCGCCGAACGGCGCCACCACGGAATGGCAGGCGGGCTTTAGCGGCGGCACGATCCTGCTCGCCGGCGCCGACAATGAACCGCCGCTGATCTTCAACCGCATCGCGATCGGGATGAAGTTCGACACCGACCGGAAGCGCGTACTGCTCACCCAGGCCGATATCAGCAATGGCGAGATCGGCATCGCCGGTACCGGCAGCATCGATTATGCGGGCGAGGCGCGTCTCCAGCTTGGTTTTGCAGGCACACCGATGTCGGCATCCGCACTGAAGCGGATGTGGCCGATCCTGATCGTGCCCGAAGTGCGCGAATGGGTGATCGAGCGGATCGAGAAGGGTACGCTTCAGCGCATCGAGGTCGGCGTCAATTCCCCGGTGCGTAATTTGTCGCGCAAGGGGCCACCGATTCCGGATGATGGTCTCGCCGTCAATATCGTTGCGACAGGTGTCACGGTTCACCCGGTGGACGAGATGCCCTCGGTTCGCGATGCCGACCTGAAGGCGCGGGTCACCGGCCGCACCGCGACGGTGACGATCGGGCAGGGCGTCGCCGACACGCCGGCCGGGCGCAAGATCAACATTTCGGATTTCATCTTCGAGGTGCCGGACATGGCGCCGAAGCCGTCACCCGCGCGGGTGAAGTTCAGGGTCGATGCTCCGGTGCCGGCCGCGGCTGAGATTCTGGCTTCCGACCGCATCAGCGATCTCTCCGGCACCCTGATCGATCCGAACGCCAGCAAGGGAACGGTCGCCGCCATCATCACGCTCGGCATGCCGGTCAAGGGCTCGCTGACCAAGGCCGACACCACCTACAGCGTCACGGCTGATCTGGCCGGGTTTGCCGCCGACAAGCTCGTGATGAACCAGAAACTGGAATCCAATACGCTGAAGCTGGTCGCCAACAACGCCGGCTACCAGGTCAAGGGCGACGTCAAGATCAACGGTCAGCCAGCCTCGCTGGATTATCGCAAGGCGAACGAGGGCGACGCCGATATCAGGCTGCAGGCAACGCTCGATGACGCCAGCCGCCAGCGCCTCGGGATCGATCTCGGACCCGCCGTCAGCGGCTCCATTCCGATCAAGGTGATCGGCAAGATCGGCGAGAACGACAGCCGCGTCGGTGTCGAGGCCGACCTGACCTCGCTGCGGCTCGACAACATACTGCCCGGCTGGGTCAAGGTGCCCGGCAAGTCGGGCAAGGCGACGTTCAACGTGGTGAAGAAGGAACAATCGACGCTGTTCCAGGACATCGTGGTCGAAGGCGGCGGCGTTTCGATCAAGGGATCGCTGGAAGTCGACCAGAATGGCGACCTGCTGAACGCGAACTTCCCAACCTATGCGCCGTCGGACGGCGATAAGACCTCGCTGAAAGCCGAACGCGGCGCTGATGGCGTCGTGAAGGTCGTAATGCGCGGCGACGTGTTCGACGGCCGCGGCTTTCTCAAGTCGGCGATCTCGGGCAAGGAGGCCGATCCCAGGAGCAAGTCCAGGAACATCGATCTCGACATCGACCTCAAGCTCGGCGCAGTGGCGGGATTCAACGGCGAGGCGTTGCGCAGCGTCGACAGCAAGTTCTCCCGCCGCAATGGCATCGTGAAAAACTTCACGCTCTCCGGCAAGGTCGGACGCGACACGCCCGTGACGGCCGATCTGCGCGGCCGCGCGCAAGGACAAGGCCGGGACATCGTCATCCTGCAGACCAACGATGCGGGAGCCTTCTTCCGCTTCACCGACATGTACTCCAAGATCATCGGCGGTCAGCTCGCGCTCGCCTTGGAGCCACCGACAGTCGAACCCAGCGCCAAGGACGGCCTGATCAACGTCCGCGATTTCTCCATCAAGGGCGAGGCTTCGCTCGACCGTGTGGCTGCCGGCGGCTCAACCGGCACTCAAAGCGGCGTATCCTTTTCGGCATTGCGCGCGGAATTTACCCGCCAGAACGGACAGCTCGCGATTCGCGACGGTGTCGTGAAGGGACCGACCATCGGCGCAACCATCGAAGGCAGCATCGATACCGTCGCCAACCAGGTCCGCATGAGCGGCACCTTCGTTCCGATGTACGGGCTGAACAACATGTTCGGCCAGATCCCCGTCCTCGGCCTGTTCCTCGGCAACGGCAACAATGAAGGCCTGATCGGCGTGACCTATGAAGTGGTCGGCACCCCGGCCAGCCGGTGCTGCGCGTCAATCCGATCTCGGCGATTTTTCCGGGGTGACGCGAAAGATTATGGAGTTCAATACCGGCAAGCAGAACAACAGCCCGATCGAATTCCCCCGAATAATTAGGCAGGCCGCGCCGCGGCAAGTCAGGCCGTGGATGGTCGAATGGCAGATTCAAGATTGGCGTTTGGGAAGCTGCTTCGGTTGAAATCACTGCTCCGGCCTGTTTGCCAGACAAGGATCCAAGAGGACATGGTTGGCGTCGCGTCGCAGATATCCGCCTTTGACGATGACCCTGTCGCCAATCGCCATGCCATTGGATTGGTAGGTCACGCACATGATCCGGATATCCGGCGCTGAACACAGCACGAGATACCACAACACCTGATCCGTCTGCACCGCCGTGAGCCTGCCGACCACGGAGAGATCGATCCGGTAGTCGAGTTCAGGAATGCCATCCGCCATCCGCCTGACATCTCTGCATTCGGCCGGCATCCGCGCGGGCTGCTCCGCGTTGGAAAATGCCGGCCGGTTAGCGAATATGTCGTCCGACGCGATCGATGGAGCCACACTCCGCGCCGCAAGGCACAGGGCGATGGTCGCTACCGACAATCCGGCGATTGCGGCCTGCATTCCGACCTAGCCAGATGTCATGGCCGAGACCGCCCGCGCGACCGAAGCCAAAGTGGCGTTTTGCTGCGCGGTAGAAACGGTAGCGCCCGTCAGGTAGGCGGCGATCACGATGGGGGCGTTGTTGGGCGGCCAGACCACGGCGACGTGATTGTTCGTGCCGTGATCACCAGCGCCGGTCTTGTCGCCGATGCGCCAGTCTTTCGCAAAGCCTGCACGCAGTCGCGCGTCGCCGGTTTTGTTGGCGATCAGCCATGCCGTGAGTTGCTCGCGTGATGCAGCCGACAGCGCCGTAGTTCCGAGGATGAGGGTCTGCAAATTCGAAGCCATTGCATTCGGTGTCGTGGTATCGCGGGGATCCTCGGGCAAAGCCTCATTGAGCGAGGGCTCATCGCGGTCCAACCGCGTGACCTGGTCTCCTAGACTTCGTGCGAACGCCGTCAGCCCCGGAGGTCCGCCGATGCCGGCAAGCAGCAAATTGCCGGCCGTGTTGTCGCTCCGCGTTAGCGCCGCATCGCAGATTTCAGCGAGCGTCATGCCGTCGCCGCCGACGCGCTTTTCGGTTATCGGTGAGTTCACAACGAGCGCGGACGCGTCGAAGGTTATGCGCCGCTTCAACAGTTCCTTGCCCGCATCTACCCGCGCCAGAATAGCCGCGGCTGCCAGCGCCTTGAAGGTGCTGCACATCGGAAAGCGCTCGTCACCCCGGTGGACGTGGCGTGTGCCCGTTGCTGTCTCAAGGATGCAAACACCGAGCCGGCCGCCGCTCTCGCTCTCCAGACGCTTGATCTCATCAATCAGTCGTTGATTTGCGGTCGATGCGCGCGCCGCTTTCGGTCGGCCGCTTAAATCAGTCGCTATCAGCGCGGTGCCTAGTCCAAGCTGGAACTGTCGTCTGGTGATCATTACGAATCCCTATTTTGCTGCGAGCAGGAAAGTGCCGACAGGCCGGTGTCTTGACAAACGATCAGTTCTGCGGGCAGGCATAAGAAAAACTAGGGACGAGCAATGCGGCGCCGGACGAAGCTTTCGCACCTTCCGCTCAATGCACTACGGGCCTTTGAAGCGACGGCGCGCCACCTGAGTTTCACCCGTGCTGGCCTGGAACTTCGCGTTACGCAGGCCGCCGTCAGCCAGCACGTGAAAGTGCTCGAGGACCGGCTTGGCGTACAGTTGTTTCGCCGGCTGCCGCGCGGCGTCGCGCTCACCGATGAAGGACAATTGCTGCTGCCGAGCATTGTCGAGGCCTTCGGCCGGCTCACCGAAACGCTCAATCGTTTTGAAGACGGCCGCTATCAGGACGTCATCGCGGTCGGCGTGGTCGGGACCTTCGCTTCGGGATGGCTGCTGCCGCGGCTCGACGCTTTTAGGAAGGCGTATCCGCGGATCGATTTGCGCCTGTTCACCAACAACAATCGTATCGACATCGCGGGTGAAGGCCTCGATTACGCGATCAGGTTTGGCGATGGCCTTTGGCACGGCACCGAGGCGACCCACTTGATGGAGGCGCCATTTACCCCATTCTGCGCGCCTACGCTGGCGCGCAGGCTGGGCCGGCCGGCCGATCTCAAGCGCGAGGTGCTGCTGCGTTCCTACCGGCAGGAGGAATGGCCGCGCTGGTTTACCGCGGCGGGACTGCAGAGTCCGGTCCTCAAGGGAATGGTATTCGATTCATCGATCACGATCGCCAATGCAGCGGCGCGTGGTTTCGGCGTTGCGTTGTTGCCGGAGGCATTGTTTCAGGACGAAATCCG
This sequence comes from Bradyrhizobium sp. RDT10, assembly GCA_044772375.2. GTDB lineage: Bacteria > Pseudomonadota > Alphaproteobacteria > Rhizobiales > Xanthobacteraceae > Bradyrhizobium. Next base: position 2,964,695 of record CP187939.1, on the reverse strand, counting down.
GCAACGGCGGCTGGTACGTCCTTTCAAGATCGAAGTAGCGCTTGGCGATTATTGGATTACGTCGCTGCACTCCCGGCGACCGTCACCTGCGATGCTCTCATTCAAGAGCTGGTTGCTGGAAACGATCGCGGCAAAAAGGGAAGCCCCGGCAAGCAGGCCGCAACTTAGCTAGCGCCGCAGCGCCGGCACGATCAGGAACGGGATCATTCCGAGCACCACGGCGACCAGCGCGAACGCGATCACGGGGTTGTAGCTGTGGGTCCAGTCGTGGATCAGGCCGCCGGCCCAGGCGCCGAGCCCTGAGCCGAGCCCGCTGCCGATCGAGATCGTGCCGTAGATGGTGCCGACCCGCTCGCCGCGAAAGATCTTCATCGCGGTCGCCGTGATCAGCGGACCGCGCGAGCCGATCATGCTGCCGAAGGTCACGACAAAGGCGCCGAGCAGCCAGAAGTTCGGATAGTACTGCAGCAGCCACAGCAGGACGATGCCGATGATCGAAATGGCGTAGCTGAGCAGCACCGACGGCCTTCGTCCGATCATCGCATCGAGCTGCGTCACCCCCAGCATGCCGAACAGCAGCACGACGCCGGAAAACCCCCAGGCGGTCGCAGCCTGCAGCGGTGGAAAGCCGGCGTCGATCAGATAGGCGACGATCTGTGCGGCAAGCGCATACATCCCCACCGCCGTGAAGAAGAAGGTGGCGAATAGCGCCCAGAACGCGTGGTGGCGCATCGCGCTCGCAAGCGTCCAGCCCCCATCCACGAAATCGGGATCGGCCTTTTTGGCGATGTGTGGCGAGCCCGTGGAAAACAGCCGCCACGGTAGCAGCAACAACGGCACCAGCAGGCAGAGCGCGACGATGCCGAAGATCTGGTAGGCGCCGCGCCAGCCGACTTGATCTATCAGGATTTGCGAGGCCGGCAACAGCACCAGCACGCCCGCGCCGGCCGCGGAATAGACCACCGCCATCGCCGTCGGCAGGCGTGCGCCGAACCAGCGGCCGAGCAGGATCGAATTCGGCACGTTGCCGATGAAGGCGATGCCGATCCCGACGCAGAGTCCGACGCTCAACTGGAATTGCCACAGCGCTTGCGCCTGCGACGCCACCAGGAACGCGCCGCCGAGCAGCAACAGTCCCAGCGAATAGACGGTGCGGGGGCCGTAGCGGTCGAACAGCCGGCCGACCACGGGCGCCGTCAGCCCGCCCGCCAGCCAGGTCAGCGAATAGACCGAGACCGCCTGGGCGCGGTCCCAGCCGAAATTCTCCGCGATCGGCTTGAGGAAAACCGTGAAGCTCTCGCCGAGGCCGCGGCCGATAAGCGCCAGCGTAAAGCACAGCGCCAGCACGTTGAGCGCAACCCGCTGCGACTTGAGCGGCTGTGTCGCGATATCCTCCCCGCGGGTCTTGCTATCCATGCGAGCAGGGGAGCGCGTTTCCGCTGGTGCCCGCAAGCCTCAAAAACGAATGCGCCTATGCAGGCGGGCTCAAGCCGGCTTGAGCAGAACGTGCTTTTCTTTCCCATGGAAAGCTTGATGACGCCTTCCGGCGTGAGGTTGGACGGCGTCAGAACCATCTTCTCGTCGGTCACGGCGGCGTCGTTGACGCGCAAGCCTCCGCCCTTGATCTGGCGGCGCGCTTCGCCGTTCGAGGCCACGAGGCCTGCTTTCACGAACAGCCCGAGGACGCCAGCGCCGGCCTCGAGCTCGCCACGCGAAACGTCCACGGTGGGCAGGCTCTCGGCGATCGTGCCTTGCTCAAAAGTTTGCCGGGCGGTTTCGGCGGCCGTGTTGGCGGCCTCGCGACCGTGCAGCAGCGCGGTGGCTTCCGTCGCCAGCACCTTCTTGGCTTCGTTGATTTCGCCGCCCTGCAATGCCGCGAGCTTTTCGATTTCGCTCATCGGCAGGATCGTGAACAGCTTTAGAAACTTGACGACGTCGGCGTCCTCGACGTTGCGCCAGTATTGCCAGAAGTCGTAAGGGCTGAACTGGTCGGCATTGAGCCACACCGCGCCCTGCGCGGTCTTGCCCATCTTGGCGCCTGAAGCTGTCGTGAGCAGCGGTGTCGTCAGCGCGAACAATTGCGGCGTGCCCATGCGGCGGCCGAGATCGACGCCGTTGACGATATTGCCCCATTGATCGGAGCCGCCCATCTGCAACCGGCAACCGGTGCGCCGCGCCAGTTCGACAAAGTCATAGGCCTGGCAGACCATGTAGTTGAATTCGATGAAGCTCATCTCCTGCTCGCGTTCGAGACGCAGCCGCACCGAGTCCATCGTTAGCATGCGGTTGACGGAGAAATGCCGACCGATATCGCGCAGCATCTCGATCCAGTTCAGTTTCGTCAGCCACTCGGCATTATCGAGCATGATGGCATCGCTCGGGCCGGAACCGTAGCGCAGTACCTTCGCGAACACGCCGCGGATCGAGGCCTTGTTGGCCTCGATTTCCTCGATCGAGCGGATGGCGCGCGATTCATCCTTGCCGGAGGGGTCGCCGACCATGGTGGTGCCGCCGCCCATCAGGGTGATCGGCTTGTTGCCGCTCTGCTGCAGCCAGTGCAGCATCATCATGGTGAGGTAGTTGCCGATATGCAGCGACGGCGCCGTGCAGTCGTAGCCGACATAGGCGGTCGCCTGGCCCTTCGCGGCAAGCGCGTCGAGGCCCTCGAAATCGGAGCATTGGTGGATGAAGCCGCGTTCCCTTAAAATGTTCAGGAAATCTGATTTAAATGCGGTCATGGCGGGCTGCTTTGATCATTCTATTTTCACTGTAATTGTAGCGAGTTGCGGAACCATGGCGGAACAGGCTGCCGCAAGGCCGGGCGCTGTGGCATTATAAGATGTCTGTGTTTGGCACAAGCTGATCGTCGTCGGCGGGACGGATCGAGCAGGGCGTTGCAAAGGCACGATTTAAAATGATGTTGACGGCACTTGGTCTGATGAGCGGCACCTCGCTCGACGGGGTCGATGTCGCTTTGATTGAGACCGATGGCCGCCGGGTAAACGCCCTCGGACCGTCCGGATACCGCCCCTATACCGAAATGGAGCGCAGCCTGCTGCGGCAAGCGCTGTATGAGGCCGCCGACCTGCCGGATCGCGCGGCGCGGCCTGGTTGCCTGCGCGAGGCCGAGCGGGTCGTCACATCTGCGCATGCCGAGGCGGTGGCCGCCTTTACCGCGCAACACCGGATGCGCTTCGACGACATCGACATCGTCGGCTTTCACGGCCAGACCGTGCTGCACCGGCCCGAGAGAAAATTAACCGTCCAGATTGGCGACGCGGCCGCGCTCGCCAGAACGATCCACATTCCGGTCATGTACGATTTCCGCGCTGCCGACGTCGACGCCGGCGGGCAGGGCGCGCCCTTTGTGCCGGTTTATCACCGCGCGCTTGCCCAATCGTTGGATTGGGAGGGGCCGACCGTCGTGGTCAATATCGGCGGGGTCGCCAACATCACCTATATCGACGGCGACACGCTGATCGCCTGCGACACCGGTCCGGGCAACGCGCTGCTCGACGACTACATGTTCCGCTGGCTGAACCAGCGTTTCGATACCGAGGGCCGTACCGCCGCGCTGGGTAAGGTCGATGCGGCCTGGATCGCCCGCGCGCTGGAGATGCCGTTCTTTTCGCTGCCCCCGCCGAAATCGCTCGATCGCAACGATTTTGCGAGGCTGAAGCTCGGCGATATACCGCCCGAGGATGGCGCGGCGACGCTGACCGCGTTTACCGCCGCCGCGATCGCCCGGGTGGTGCCGCTGCTGCCGAAGGAACCCAAGAACTGGATCGTGGCCGGCGGCGGCGCCCGCAACCTGACCATGCTGCGGATGCTGCGCGAGTGCCTTGCGCCGGCGACCGTCAGGGCAGCGGACACGCTGGGTTGGGCCTCCGACGCCATCGAGGCGCAGGCCTTCGGATTCCTCGCCGCGCGGGGCCTGAAAGGTCTGCCGCTCAGCTACCCCGCCACCACGGGGGTGCCGTTCCCGATGACCGGCGGCATCATCGCGCGACCCTGACCGGTTCAAGATATGTTGATGCAACTGCATCGACCTTGACGACTGCATGCAAATGCATCTAATTAAATGCAGATGCATGGAGCGAGGCCTGCCCGGGCTTCGCCTGGGAGGTCGTCATGGCACCAAAACTCACGCTGATCAGCCACAAGCTTTGCCCTATGTGCAGCGCGCGGTGATCGCGCTCACTGAAAAGAGCGTTCCGTTCGAGCGGATCGACATCGATCTCGCCAACAAGCCGGAATGGTTTCTGAAGATTTCGCCGCTTGGCAAGGTGCCGGTGCTGCTTGTCGAAACAAAAGACGGCGAGGCGGCGCTGTTCGAGAGCAATGTCATCTGCGAGTACATCGAAGAGACGCAAGGCGGCGCAAAGCTGCATCCGCAGGATGCGCTCGAGCGCGCGCAGCACCGTGCGTGGATGGAGTTCGGCTCGACCATTCTGAGCGAGCTCTGGGGCCTGGAGACGACGGGTGATCCCGCGGTGTTTGAAACCAAGCGGAAGGCAGTAGCCGCGAAGTTCGCGCAGGTCGAGAAAACGCTCGGCGCGGGACCGTTCTTTGCCGGCAAGGATTTCAGCCTGGTGGATGCGGTGTTCGCGCCGATCTTCCGTTACTTCGACGTGTTCGATGAACTGATCGATCTTTCGGTGTTTGCCGATACGCCAAAGGTGCGCGCATGGCGAAAGGCGCTGGCGCGGCGGCCGAGCGTGCGCACGGCGGTCGGGCCGGACTATCCGCAATTGTTGCACGCCTTCCTGGTGCGCCATGACGCGCATATGCTGAAGCTGGCCGCTTAGCGTTATGCCGGATGGTAGCGTAGGCCGCGTGTTCCGGGCGCGATGCAGCGCGTAGCGCTGCTTCGCAGAACCGGGATCCATGCTGGTAACGGAAACAATGGGAAGGATAGGCCCCGGCTCTGCGGCGCACCACTTCGTGTTGCACCGCGTCCGGGGCACGGACCAGACGTTAGCGGACGTTGGCGAGCCGCATGTCGAGATAACCGGTCACCGTCTCCATCAGCGGCTCCAGCTTGCCGTCGAAGAAGTGGTTGGCGCCGGGGATGATCTGCTGATCGATCACGATACCCTTTGGGTCTTCAGCTTCTCGACCAGCGTGTTGACGTCCTTTGGCGGCACCACCGCGTCCTTCTCGCCGTGCACGATCAGGCCCGAGGACGGGCAGGGCGCGAGGAAGGAGAAGTCGTAGAGATTGGCGGGCGGCGCGATCGAGATGAAGCCTTCGACCTCGGGCCGGCGCATCAAAAGCTGCATGCCGATCCAGGCGCCGAACGAGAAGCCCGCGACCCAGCAGGCGCGCGCTTCGGGATTGATGGTCTGCGCCCAGTCCAGCGCGGAAGCAGCATCGGAGAGTTCGCCTGTACCGTGGTCGAACGAGCCCTGGCTGCGGCCGACGCCGCGAAAATTGAACCGCAACACCGAGAAGCCGCGATGCGCAAACGCGTAGTAGCACTGGTAGACGATCTGGTGATTCATCGTGCCGTGGAACTGCGGATGCGGATGCAGGATCATCGCGATCGGCGCGTTCTTCTGCTTGGCCGGATGGTAACGGCCTTCGAGGCGGCCCGCGGGGCCGGTGAAAATTACTTCAGGCATTGATGATCCTTGGAAGTGTTCCTTGGCAACGGACGTGATCCGGCGAAGAAATGTGATCAGGCGTCGTTGGGCGATGCGCGAACGGCGCTCACGTGAAACTGGTGGCGGCGTTCTAGCATGAGGCAAGGGGCAAAAAGCAAGCATCTTGAACATCTGGAAGGTTGTTCAAGGCGTTAGCCTGAGATTGTAAGAGACGCCGCGATCCCCAATTGCGATAAGGCATCTTGCGCTGGCGTGAAGCTGAGGCTCGCGAGTGCTGCTGGCCGATATAGGTAGTATTGTACGGAAATGCCTGACCGGGTTTACCTCGACTGGAATGCGACGACGCCGCTTCGGCCTGAGGCGAGGCAGGCGATGACCGCCGCTTGGGACATGGCCGGCAATCCGTCCTCGGTCCATGCCGAAGGTCGGCAGGCGCGTCGGCTGGTCGAGGATGCACGCGTTGCCATCTCTGCGGCCGTCGGCGCCCGGCCGCAGGATGTGGTGTTTACGTCTGGTGGTACGGAGGCGAATGCGCTGGCGCTGACGCCGGGGTTACGCCGCGGCGCGGGCGAGCCGATCCGTCGGCTATTGGTCTCGGCTATCGAACATACGTCGGTGTTGTCGGGGGACGTTTCTCGCCGGAGGCGATCGGGACGATCCGGGTCACCGGATCCGGCCTGATAGACATCGACCATCTGCGGAGGCTTCTTGCCGTTGGGCAGCCGGCGCTTGTCGCGGTCATGCTGGCCAATAACGAGACCGGCGCGCTTCAACCGGTCGGCGAGGTCGCTGACATCGTGCATGAAGCAGGCGGGCTGCTGCATGTCGATGCAATCCAGGCACTGGGAAAAATACCGTTTGATATCAAATTGCTGAAGGCCGATCTGGTTACGCTTTCTGCGCACAAGACCGGTGGCCCGAAGGGGCGGGGGCGCTGGTCCTGGCGGAGGAGGTGCAGGGGCTGGAGCCGCTGCTGCGGGGCGGTGGTCAGGAGCTGGGCCGCCGCGCCGGCACCGAGAACGTCGCAGGCATCGCGGCGTTTGGCGCTGCCGTGCGGGCTGCGACGGCAGCGCTGCAAGCGGATGCGGCCCGGCTGCGGCGCTTGAGGGATCGCCTTGAGGCCGGTTTAAAGCAAACTCCGGGAATGATGGTGTTCGCCGAGGACGCGCCGCGGCTGCCGAATACCACCCTGTTCACGGTTCCCGGCCTGAAGGCCGAAACCGCCGTGATTGGCTTCGACCTCGGCGGTATTGCGGTATCTTCGGGTTCCGCCTGCTCGTCCGGCAAGGTCCAGCCGTCTCACGTCCTGGCCGCCATGGGGGTTGGCGGGGAATTGGCGCAGGGAGCGGTGCGGCTCAGTCTGGGCTGGTCTACCTCTGAGGCAGACATTGATTTGGCCCTTCAGGCTTGGCGAAAGCTCGCCGATGGCTTACTTAGAGGACGACGAAACACGGCTTGAACCGTTCTAAGTGGGTTTCGCCGGAACGCTTCGTCACTGATTTGGAATTGTTCCACCGCGGTCCTTGAAACCGCGAGCGGAGGATGGAATGCCAGCCGTACAAGAGACGGTCGAGCGCGTCAGGCGCATCGACGTCGACCAGTATCGATATGGGTTTGAGACGCTGATCGAATCCGACAAGGCGCCCAAGGGGCTGTCGGAAGACACGGTCCGCTTCATTTCCGCAAAAAGAACGAACCCGCCTGGATGCTGGAATGGCGTCTGGAGGCCTATCGCCGCTGGCTGACCATGACCGAGCCGACCTGGGCCCGCGTCAACTATCCCAGGATCGACTACCAGGATCTCTATTATTACTCAGCGCCGAAGCCGAAGAAGCAGATCGGCTCGCTGGATGAGATCGATCCGGAGATCCTCAAGACCTACGAGAAGCTCGGCATCCCCTGCGTGAAGTCGAGGTGCTGGAAGGCGTCGTGAAGCCGGAAGGCGAGCGCAGAATCGCGGTCGATGCCGTGTTCGACTCGGTTTCGGTGGCGACCACGTTCCAGAAGGAATTGAAGGCGGCCGGCGTGATCTTCATGCCGATCTCGGAGGCGATCCGCGAACATCCCGAACTGGTGAAGAAGTATCTCGGTTCGGTCGTGCCGACCTCGGACAATTACTTCGCGACGCTGAACTCCGCGGTGTTCTCCGACGGCTCGTTCGTCTATGTGCCGCCGGGCGTGCGCTGCCCGATGGAGCTGTCGACCTATTTCCGCATCAACGAGCGCAATACCGGCCAGTTCGAGCGCACGCTGATCATCGCCGACAAGGGCTCCTACGTCAGCTATCTCGAAGGCTGCACCGCACCGCAGCGCGACGAAAACCAGTTGCACGCCGCCGTCGTCGAACTCGTCACGCTCGACGATGCCGAGATCAAATACTCGACGGTGCAGAACTGGTATCCCGGCAATTCCGAAGGCGTCGGCGGTATCTACAACTTCGTCACCAAGCGCGGCGACTGCCGCGGCAACAATTCGAAGATCTCCTGGACCCAGGTCGAAACCGGTTCGGCGATCACCTGGAAATATCCGAGCTGCATCCTGCGCGGCGACAATTCACGCGGCGAGTTCTACTCGATCGCGATCTCGAACGGTCACCAGCAGGTCGACTCTGGCACCAAGATGATCCATCTCGGCAAGAACACGACCTCCAGGATCATCTCCAAGGGTATCGCGGCGGGTGTCTCGCAAAACACCTATCGCGGCCTCGTCACTGCGCACCGCAAGGCGACCGGCGCACGCAACTTCACCGCCTGCGACTCGCTCCTGATCGGCGACAAATGCGGCGCGCACACCGTGCCCTATGTCGAGGCGAAGAACTCGTCCGCGACCTTCGAGCACGAAGCGACCACGTCGAAGATTTCCGAGGACGTGCTGTTCTATTGCGTCCAGCGCGGTCTCAGCCAGGAAGAAGCGGTTGGCCTCGTCGTCAACGGTTTTGTGAAGGACGTGCTGCAGCAATTGCCGATGGAATTCGCGGTGGAAGCGCAGAAGCTGATCTCGATCTCGCTGGAGGGCAGCGTCGGGTAAGCCAGATGATCAGCAACATTCTCGCTTTTGTTCGCCTAGCGCCACTTGCGATCTTTTTGTTTGTTGCGATTGTTGGGGCCTTTGCGGCTCTGATCAGCGGCTTGGCGGGATGGGTTGATGTAGCCGAATTCGGCAAATTGGCTGCCGGTGGTGGAGCCCTGGGTTTTTTCGTCTGGGCCTTTATTCCGGTTTTTATTCGGGCGTTGTAGGCCACAAGGAAACAGAATGACTGCGTTGCTTGAAGTCAAAAATCTGAAGGTGCGTGTCGAGGACAACGAAATCCTCCACGGGCTGACGCTCACGGTGAATCCGGGCGAGGTGCATGCGATTATGGGGCCGAACGGCTCCGGTAAATCGACGCTGTCGCATGTGATCGCTGGCAAGCCAGGCTATGAAGTCACCGACGGCCAGATCCTGTTCAGGGGCGAGGATCTCCTGGAAATGGAGCCGGACGAGCGCGCCGCCAAGGGCGTGTTCCTGGCGTTCCAGTATCCGGTAGAGATTCCGGGCGTTGCGACCATGACGTTCCTGCGCACCGCGCTGAATGCCCAGCGCAAGGCGCGCGGCGAGAGTGAGTATTCGACGCCGGACTTTCTGAAAAAGGTCCGCGAGGTCGCGAAGTCCCTGAACATTCCGCAGGATATGCTTCGCCGCGGCGTCAATGTCGGCTTTTCCGGCGGCGAGAAGAAGCGCAACGAGATTTTGCAGATGGCGCTGTTCGAGCCTGCCGTGTGCATCCTCGATGAAATGGATTCCGGCCTCGACATTGATGCGCTGCGGATCGCGGCCGACGGCGTCAACGCGTTGCGTTCGCCGGATCGGGCGATGGTGGTCATCACCCACTACCAGCGGCTCCTCAACTACATCGTGCCTGATTTCGTGCACGTAATGTCGAAGGGACGGGTCGTCAAAAGCGGCGGCAAGGATCTGGCGCTGGAGCTCGAGGCTTCCGGCTACACCCAGTTCGAAGACGCAGCCTGACGCAAAGCGGATTTGTGATGAACCTAGTTTTGGCAAAGAACGAGACCGGACGCGCGCTGAGCGACAGCTTCGCCATCGCGCGCGACCGGCTGCCGGGCACAGGCAGGGTCGCTGAGGCGCGAAGCGCCGCCTTCGAGGCCTATGACCGTGTGGGCCTTCCGCACCGGCGGATCGAGGACTGGAAATATACCGACCTGCGCGCGCTGATGCGCGAAGTGCTGCCGCTGGCGCCCGTGCCGGATGCCGCCGCCCTGAAGCGGGCTGCAACGGCCGTGAAACTGCAGGCGGTCAAGGGCGCGCGGCGGTTGGTGCTGGTGGACGGCGTGTTCGCGCCAAAACTTTCCGAACTGGACGGGCTTGAGAAGGGTCTGACCATCCGCACCCTGCGCGAAGTGCTGGAGAGTGGCGACGCTGCGCTGCAGGCGCAGCTATTCACGCCCGATATCGCCAATCCGATGGTGGCGCTTAACAGCGCAATGATGACCGACGGCGTGGTGATCGAGATTGCCAATGGCGTCGTGCTGACGCAGCCGCTGCATGTCATTCATATCGCCAGTGGCTCCGCGCCCGCGGCGATGTTCACCCGCTCGCTGCTGCGCCTCGGCAAGGACGTCGGCGCGACGCTGGTCGAGAGCTACATCGCGGCTGATGGTGCGACGGCCTATCAGGCCCATGACTCGCTGATAACAGCGATCGGCGACAATTCGCGGCTCGATCATGTCCGCCTGATCGAGGACGGCCGCGAGGCCTTCAACATCTCCTCCGCCGTGGTGACGCTGGGTGCGCACGCGCATTTCAACACCTTTGGCATGACCTCGGGCGCTGCCGTCAGCCGCTATCAGGCCACCATTGCCTTCGTCGGCGAAGGCTCCCGGGTCGAGACCAACGGCGTCAACCTGCTCAATGGCCGCCAGCACGCCGACACGACGCTGTTGATGGACCACGCGGTGCCGCATTGCGCCAGCCGCGAGGTGTTCCGCGCCGTCGCCGACGACCGCGGCCATTCGGTGTTCCAGGGCCGCATCATCGTGCGCCCCGACGCGCAGAAGACCGATGCCAAGATGATGACGCGGGCGCTGTTGCTGTCCGACGAGGCCGAAGCCGACAACAAGCCGGAGCTCGAAATCTTCGCCGATGACGTCACCTGCGGCCATGGCGCCACCACCGGCGCGCTCGACGAGAGCCTGCTGTTCTACCTGCGCGCCCGCGGCCTCTCCGAAAAGGAAGCTCAGGCGCTGCTGATCCAGGCCTTCGTGGGCGAGGCCATTGAATCGATCGTCAACGATGATCTGCGCGAACTCGCGATTGCAGCCGCGCAGCGCTGGCTGGAGGCAAGGGGATGACAATGCATCCGGCGGTTTCCAACGGTGCATATGACGTCGACCGGGTGCGGGAGGATTTCCCCGCGCTGGCAATGAAGGTCTATGGCAAACCGCTGGTCTATCTCGACAACGCCGCTTCCGCGCAGAAGCCGACCGCCGTGCTCGACCGCATGACGGAAGCCTACAGAAGCGAATACGCTAACGTGCATCGCGGCCTGCATTACCTCGCCAATGCCGCGACCGAGGCGTACGAGGGCGGCCGGGCCAAGGTAGCGAAATTCATCAATGCGGCGCGTAGTGAAGAAATCATCTTCACCCGCAATGTCACCGAGGCCATCAATCTCGTGGCATCGTCCTGGGGCGAGCCCAACATCAAGCAGGGCGACGAGATTGTGCTCTCGATCATGGAGCACCACTCCAACATCGTGCCCTGGCACTTCCTGCGCGAGCGCCATGGCGCCGTGATCAAATGGGCGCCGGTCGACGACGACGGCAATTTCCTGATCGAGGAATTTGAGAAGCTGCTGACGCCACGCACCAAGCTCGTCGCCATCACCCAGATGTCGAACGCACTTGGCACCTTCGTCCCGGTCAAGGAAGTCGTGAAGCTCGCCCATGACCGCGGCATTCCGGTTCTGGTCGATGGCGCGCAAGGCGCGGTGCATCTGCCGATCGACGTGCAGGACCTCGATTGCGATTTCTATGCCTTCACCGGCCACAAGATCTATGGTCCGACCGGGATTGGCGCGCTCTATGCCAAGCACGAGCACCTGGTGGCGATGCGGCCCTATAACGGCGGCGGCGAGATGATCCGTGAAGTTGCCCGGGATTGGGTCACCTATGGCGACCCACCGCACAAGTTCGAGGCTGGGACGCCGCCGATCGTCGAGGCGATCGGGCTGGGCGCTGCGATCGACTACGTCAATTCGATCGGCAAGGATCGCATTGCCGCCCACGAGCACGATCTTTGAATTATGCCCAGGACCGGCTTCGCGAAATCAACTCGCTTCGCTTGATCGGCACCGCGCGCGGCAAGGGACCGGTGATTTCCTTCGAGATGAAGGGCGCCCACGCCCATGACGTCGCGACCGTGATCGACCGGCAAGGGATAGCGGTGCGCGCCGGCACCCATTGCGTGATGCCGCTTTTAGAGCGGTTCAATGTCACAGCTACCTGCCGCGCGTCGTTTGGGATGTATAATACCCGGGAAGAAGTCGACCATCTGGCACAGGCGCTGATCAAGGCGCGGGAATTGTTCTCATGAGTGACACAGCCGAAGTCAAGTCAGCCAATATGGAAACCATCTCGGCGCTGCCGCCCGAGGAGACCGAACGGCTGGGAGGCGAGATCGTCGCCGCGCTGAAGACAGTTTTCGATCCGGAAATTCCGGCCGACATTTACGAGCTCGGCCTGATCTACAAGGTCGACCTCAAGGACGACCGCAGCGTCGACGTGATGATGACGCTGACGACGCCGAACTGTCCGGCGGCCGGCGAACTGCCGACCATGGTGGAGAACGCGGTCGCCAGCGTTCCCGGCGTCGGCGTCGTCAATGTGAACCTGGTGTGGGATCCGGCCTGGACGCCGGATCGGATGTCCGACGAGGCCCGTCTCGTCCTCAATATGTGGTGAGTGTTGCGTATTGGCTTAACGGCTTTACGGGAAGATGACAGGCATTGATTTGCCGTTGGGAATGATCACATGAATGACATGACGTCAGCTTCACCCACGCCAGCTACCAAGCCGAAGCCGCGGCCGCGCCCGCAGGTCATGAAACTGACCGAGGCAGCCGCCCAGCGGATTACGGAACTGACCAAGCGCGCCGATTCCGAGATCGTCGGGCTTCGCGTCGGGATCAAGAACGGCGGCTGCGCCGGCCAGTCCTACACAGTGGAATATGCCCATGAGATCCGGCCGACCGACGAAGTGGTCGAGGACCGGGGCGTGAAGATCCTGGTCGATCCCAAGGCGGTGTTGTTCCTGCTCGGCACCGAGATGGACTACAAGGCCGACAAGATGCAGGCCCAGTTCATCTTCAACAATCCGAACCAGGTCTCCGCCTGCGGCTGCGGCGAGTCGGTGCAGCTGAGGGCCGCGAAGGTTTAGCGACCGCATCGCCGGGCGGTGAGCGATGGACCGCGATTTCCTGATCGACCTGTTTGCCGATTTCGGCCCGGTCACCATCCGCCGGATGTTTTCGGGTTTTGGCATCTCCGCCGACGGCACCAATTTCGCGCTCGCGCTGCGGGCTGGTCTGTATTTCCGCGCCGATGACCAAACCATTCCGCAATTCGAAGCGGAGGGCTCGAAGCCGTTTCAGTATCAGACGCGCACCAAGACGGTCACGGTGAACTCGTACTGGCAATTGCCGGCGCGTCTGTTCGATGACTCCGAGGATCTGGCCAATTGGGCGAGGGCGGCGCTGGCCGCAGCGCAACGCGCGACGCTGCGCAAGCGGCCGAAGGTACGCAAATCGGCCAAGGTGGCGGCGAAGCGGCCAGCTCCGAAGGGCAAGCCGGCGAAGCGTAAGGCGAAAGCCTAAGCGACCTGGCTGCGGGTCTCGGCTGCGTATTCGGGATCGACTTCGCAGATCACGCGGTTGCGACCGTTGCGCTTGGCAGCGTACAGGCAGGCGTCGGCGCGCTCGATCAGCGAATCGGTGTCATCGTCCGGTTTCAGCATGGAGACGCCGACGGAGATGGTGACACGGCCGAGAATTTCGCCGGTGGATTTCTTCTTCAACTCCTTCGCCATCACGGCGCGGCGAATGTGGTCGGCAACCGTCAGCGCCTGACGCAGCCCGGTATTGGGCAGCACCACCGCAAATTCCTCGCCGCCATAGCGCGCAGTGATGTCCTGGCCCTTGATGGTCTGCTTCAGCGACATCGCAACCAGCCGCAGCACCTGATCGCCGGTGAGGTGGCCGTAGGAATCGTTGAACGATTTGAAATGATCGATGTCGAACATCATCAGCGACAGCGGCTCGCCGTTCGCCAGCGCCGCCCGAACCGCCATGTCGATCGAGCGGTCGAAATATTTGCGGTTGCCCAATCCGGTCAGCGGATCGGTCAGGCTCTCGGCACGGATCGCCTCGAGGCTGTGCTGGAGATTGCTGATCTCGGTCTTTGACAGCGCCAGCCGGCTTTCCAGCGCCTTGTTGGTCTCCTGCATCTCGCGGGTGGACTTCATCAGGCCGTCGACGATCTCCTTGATCTGATCGCGGTTCTTGGCATTGCGGAGCTTCTCGTTGGCGCCGCTCAGCCTGGCGTCATAGCTCTGCGACATGCCGAGCGCGTCCGTGATCAGGGTCATCACGTCGTCGATTTCGCCGATCACGCGGGCGCCGACCTTGTCGATGCGGTCGGAGGTCTTGATGTGCGAGAGATAGGTTTCGTAGATCTGCTCGAGATCGGACTCGCTCAGCCTGCCGTTGCGCGCCAGCGTCTCGTTGATGATCTTGTTGAGGGGGCATTGTAGCCGGTCGCGTAGACGTACCAGATTTCGTAATTGCGCGGGACGGCGGTCTGCCGGAGGATTTGATCTGACCCAACGCGACTTCGGCAAACGCCAAAGTGCGTTCGTGTTCGTCCAGCAGCTTGACCACTGATCCCGTCCCCAATAGCGAGCAGCGCCGATCGTTGCCGGCAGCAATGATTTAAATTATCGCTGCCAAGTTAACGGAGGAGGATGAACGGCCGGTAAATGCTTCCGGCCGTCGGGATCGACGCTGATCAGACGCGGGCGCGAACCGGCCGCAACAGAAACGCCGGAAGATGCGAGTGATCGGCGGGCTCCGATTCAGCGTCGCGCTGGGCGCGCCGCGGTTCGGGACGACCGATCGAGGGCACGCGCGAGGGCTGTGCAGGGGTGGGCGGCGTGAAGGCTTCGGTCGCTGCCTGCGGCTGCGGGCCGGCACTACGGCCGCCGCCCTTGGCACGCCGCGGTTCGCGCTCGCCGCTCTTGTCGCTACGCTTATCAGTACCCTTGGCGGGGCGCGGCTCGCGTTCGCTGCTATCGCTACCCCTGGCGGCACGCGGCTCGCGTTCACGCCGCGGCTTGCGGCCACCGCGCGAACCTTCCCGAGATCCCTCGCGTGAACGATGTTCGCGCGGCTGATCGGTTTCGTCGGAGGAAGCCGACTGCACGGTATAGTCGCCTTCGGCGGCAGGAATGGTCTGGCCGATCAGCCGTTCGATCGCAGCAATCGATTTGTTGTCGAGCGGGCTGACGATCGAGATCGCGGTGCCGGCGCGTCCGGCACGTCCGGTACGGCCGATGCGATGCACGTAGTCATCGGCATGATGCGGCACGTCGAAATTGAAGACGTGGCTGACGGCTGGAATATCGAGGCCGCGGGCCGCGACGTCGGAGGCCACCAGCAACGGGATCTCGCCCTTGCGGAACTGATCGAGCGCCGCGGTGCGGGCCGACTGGTCCATATCACCGTGCAGGGCGCCGACACTGAAGCCGTGCTTCTGCAGCGATTTGTAAACGACGGCGACTTCGCGCTTGCGGTTGCAGAAGATGATCGCGTTCTGAAGATCCTTGGCGTCGCGCAGCAGGCGGCGAAGGATCTCGCGCTTCTCGTGTACCTCGCGTCCGGCGGGGACCTGGAATTGCGACACGCCTACCGCTGTGGTCGCCGGCTTCGAGACTTCGATCCGCGCGGGATTGTGCAGGAAGGCTTCGGTGATGCGGCTGATTTCTGGCGGCATCGTCGCGGTGAAGAACAATGTCTGCCGCGTGAACGGCACCAGCTTGCAGACGCGTTCGATGTCGGGGATGAAGCCCATGTCCAGCATGCGGTCGGCTTCGTCGATGACCAGCAGTTCGACGCCGGTGAGCAGCAGCCCGCCGCGTTCGGTGTGGTCGAGCAGGCGTCCGGGGGTCGCGATCAAGACGTCGACGCCGCGGGTCAGCTTACTGTCCTGGTCGCCGAACGAGACGCCGCCAATCAAGAGCGCGACGTTGAGTTTCTGGCCGACGCCGTATTTGTCGAAATTCTCTTTCACCTGTGCCGCGAGTTCGCGGGTCGGTTCGAGGATCAGGGTGCGGGGCATCCGTGCCCGGGCGCGGCCCTTTTCCAGAAGTGTGAGCATGGGCAGGACGAAGGCGGCGGTTTTGCCGGTGCCGGTCTGGGCGATGCCGAGAACGTCGCGGCGGGCCAGAACGTGGGGGATCGCCTGTTCCTGGATGGGGGTAGGGGTGGTGTAGCCGGTGGCCGCAACCGCGGCGAGGACCTTATCGGAAAGGCCGAGATGGGAAAAAGACATTGAGCCTCTAGTCGACACCGCCGTTCGGAATCGAGGGTAAAAAGGCTGTCGCGTTATGCCCCGAAACGGCGCGCTTTGAAAAGCTGGGGGCTCTGACTTACGCAGACGAGCGGCTAACCTAAGGAATCGCGTTTCGATCCAAGGCCGCGTTGAGGGCGAACATAGGGTCGAAATGGCCAAAGTCAATCTGGGAACGGCCATATCGCCGAAAAAGCTTAATGTTCTCGCACAAATAACGGCCAAAACCGTCATTTGGGCGTCAAATCGAACCGCCGCATTCCTATCAACCGGGTCGATTGAACCGTGGGCATTGGGATGCCGACTATGGCATGAAGCGGCTTGGCACGGCCCAGACCAGGACCATTCGTGCGCTGGGGGAATTCGATGAAGGGTTGGCTTTCCAGACTGCTCGCGGTGACGGGCCTTGCAACGTGCATCGCTGCCTTTGCCGCTCCCGCTTATGCCGAAAAGCGCGTCGCGCTGGTGGTCGGCAACAACGACTACAGGCACGTGCCCAAGCTGCTGAAGGCGGTCAACGACGCCCGCACCATGGGCGATACGCTCAAGCAGCTTGGCTTCACCGTGATGGTGGCGGAAAACCAGAACCGGCAGGCGTTCAGCCAGACGCTGCTGGCGTTCGACAAGGCGGTCGAGGCTGGCGACACCGCGTTCTTCTTCTATGCCGGCCATGGCTTTGAAATCGCCGGGCAGAATTTCCTGCTGCCGACCGACGTGCCGGCGGCGACCGAGGGCCAGGAAGAGCTGGTGCGCGACGCCTCGGTCCTCGCCGACCGCATCATCGAGCGGCTGCAGAACCGGAAGGTCCGCACCGCCATTCTGGTGTTCGACGCCTGCCGCAACAATCCGTTCGAACGCGCCGGCACCCGCGCCGTCGCCGGCGGCGGCGGTCTGGCGCCGATGACGCAATTGCCGGAAGGCGTGTTCTCGGTGTTCTCGGCGGGGCCGCGGCAGACCGCGCTCGACCGGCTCTCCAATGACGACACCAATCCCAATTCGGTTTTCACGCGAACCTTTGCCAAGGAGCTGACGCAGCCCGGAGCCAATCTCGTTCAGGTCGCGCAGCGCACGCGGCGTGCGGTCAGCGAACTGGCGGAGACGGTTCGCCACAAGCAGATCCCGGTTTATTTCGACCAGATGGTCGACGACGTGTTTTTGAACGGCATGGCGAAAGGCCAGCCCGAGGTGGCGGCGAAGCCTGCCGAGCCGCTGCAGAAGCTGGCGGCCCTGCCGCCGGTGCAGCAACTCAAACCGCAGAACGATTCCGTCAACGCGCCGATCGCGATGTTCTCGCGCCACAATGGCGGCTGGACCGTGGTGTTCTCGATCGCCGACCCGACGCTCGGCATTTCCTGGCGGCTGGGGAGGTCGGCGATTTCCGCGAGACCGGCTTCATCGACACGCTCGATCCCAGAACCCGCAAGCGGATGCCCAACCCGTCGGTCGAACTGCCCGCGGATGCGCCGGCGGCCATCATCCAGGTGCGCTATGTCGACACCAATGGCGAATTGCAGGGGCCGTTCCCGATCCGCTTCGACCCCGAGGCCGCCCTGATCCGCGACCAGCGCAAGATCCTCGACATGACCGCGACGAGCTGGCTGTCGTTTCGCGAATTCAACGGCCTGCTGGTCTACTACACGCATCTGATGTCGTATCGCTGCGCGATCCGCGAAGTGCGCGTCGGCATCGACAGCGCGGTGCCGGACAAGGTGCTGAAGATGCCGCCGTGCAATCCCCGGGATCCCAGCGTCATTCCGCACGAAGCGACGCCGTACCTGAAGCTCGCGCCGCAGACCAAATCGGTTTCGGTGGAATTGACCTACCGCGACGGCAGCGTCTCGGAGATCAAGAGCTTTCGGCGGTAGAGTTTTCGCCGCGCTGGCGGCCGTCATACTCCGCGCAGGCGGGGTATCCAGTACGCCGGGCCCTCTCGGTTTAATCAGTGACGTCTCTGGAGTACTGGGTCGCCCGCCCCAGTGCGCAATTGCGCACAAGGCGGGTGACAACTGAATGCGTGTCGGCGTTCTCGCGGCGCGACTTGCGCCCGAGCTTTGCTGAAATTCCTTTCCCCCAAACGAGAGGGAGCAGGGAATGCCGGGTGCTTGCTGCACCCGCGGTCTCGTGTGCAAGAGATGGTGGTAGATGCGCACACGAGCATACAGGTACAGCCGGAGCACTCCGGCCTTCCCCGCGCAATGGGTTGACGGCTTTCATCTGCAACCCGCACAACCAGACACTTTACGTCGCAATCCAGTGGGGCGTGCTCGGTTGCCTCGTGCTCTATGCGATATGGTACTTTCATCTGCAGCTGTTTCGGGAATGCCGCCCGCGCGCAACGCCTGTCCGGTCCTGTACCAGCCCGGAATAGGCAAGCGTGATCTCGGCGAGACGGCTTGCCCAAGACAAGCGCGCCGCGTTTCGCAATCGAAGGGTCTCTCTATGTGGGCTGAAAGAGTCTCAATCATTGCCCAACATGCTTTGTTGCGATCTTCAAGATGCGCAACGGACACCGATTTGCGTTTGCTGTATAATGCCAATACCGCTGCCAGTACGCCACGATGGTGGCTTACCTATCCCGATGCAAGGAGGTGAACGATGAAGGCGCGTTGCTGCATCGTCGGCGGTGGCCCGGCCGGCATGATGCTCGGTTACCTGCTTGGACGCGCCGGCATCGACGTCGTGGTGCTGGAAAAGCACGCGGATTTTTTCCGCGATTTTCGCGGCGACACCGTGCATCCCTCCACGTTGCAGGTGATGGACGAGCTTGGGCTGATCGACGGCTTCCTGAAACTGCCGCATCAGCGCCTGCAGAAGATGGAGGGAATGTTCGGCGGCGAGACGGTGCGGATCGCCGATCTCGGCCGGCTCAAGGTCAAATATCCCTTCATCGCCTTCATGCCGCAGTGGGACTTTCTCAATTTCCTGCGCGAGAGCGGCAAGCGGTTTGCTTCGCTCAAGGTGATGATGTCGACGGAAGCGATCGATCTCATTCGTGACGGCGAGCGCATCACGGGCGTCAAGGCGAAGACACCGGATGGCGTGATCGATATCGCGGCCGACCTGACCATCGCCTGCGACGGCCGCCATTCGCTGGTGCGCGAACGCGCCGGCCTCGAAGTCGAGGAAATCGGCGCGCCGATGGATGTGCTGTGGTTTCGCGCCGGCAAGCGCGGAGACGAAAGCGAAAGCCTGTTTGCGCGGGTCGATCCCGGCAAGATGATGGTGACCTTCGACCGCGGCGACTACTGGCAATGCGCCTATGTCATTCCGAAGGGGCAGTATGACGCGGTGAAGGCGAGGGGATTGCCCGATCTACTCGACGATGTCGCGCGGATGGCGCCGATCCTCAAACCGGGGCTCACGGAGGTGACGGGCTGGGACGACGTCAAGCTGCTGACGGTCGCGATCAACCGGCTGAAGCGCTGGACGCGGCCGGGACTGCTGTGCATCGGCGATGCCGCGCATGCGATGTCGCCGATCGGCGGCGTCGGCGTCAACCTCGCGGTGCAGGACGCGGTCGCGACCGCCAACCTGCTGGCGTCGAAGCTGGCCACCGGTTGTCCATCGGAAGACGAGCTCGACGCCGTGCGGCGGCGTCGCGAGTTTCCGGTGCGGATGACGCAGCGGATGCAGGTCGTTGCCCAGAACAACATCGTCAGCGCGGCGCTGAAGCCCGGCAACCAGCCGCTAAAGGTGCCGCTCGTCATGCGGCTCGTCACTGCGGTACCGTGGCTGCAGGGCATCACGGCGCGGTTTGTGGGCGTCGGCGTGCGGCCTGAGCACGTGCGGTTCCATTGAGTTGACGGCGACAAGCAGGCAAGGCCTTGGGAAATATCGAGTATTTTGATATTCGCTATATGCCCGGTTCCGTGCATCCGAACAACATTGCTCGTAACTGTAGCAACGAGGTGACAGTTTTTGAGCCAGAATCCGGGTAGATTCTGATCAGGCTTTTCGATGCTTCATCCGCAGTTCGATGCTCCATCCGCGCACGTCGCCGGCGCAACTTACAGAGGGGAATGACAATGAAGAAACTGGTACTCGCTGCTTCCATTCTTGCAGCCAGCGCGGTGAGCGCGTTCGCCGCAGACATGCCGGCACGCATTGCGAAGGCGCCCGTGGTGCCCCCGGTCGTTACCTATGACTGGTCCGGTATCTATGTCGGCGGCGCGGTTGGCGGCGCCTGGCACGACACCGCCGGAGAGTTCTACAATGCTCCGCCCTTCCTCTGGGGCACCGGTAACAGCGACGCCGCTTTGATCTACGGCGGCTTTGCCGGAATCCAGAAGCAGTGGGGCAATTTCGTCCTCGGTATCGAAGGCGGCTACAATGCCCTCGACAACGGCTTTAACACCACCAACAGCCTCGGCTTGATCGGTGAGCGCTGCGGGATAGGTGTTGGCTTTTCCTGCCAAAGCCGCATCAATGACATCTGGTATATCGGTGGGCGGCTCGGTTATGCTTGGAACCGCTTCATGGTGTATGGCCAGGGCGGCTATGCGCAGGCTGACATCGACACCCAGCACCTCTTCAATGCGACCGGCGTGACGTTCGACCATGCCGGCGCTTCGCATGGCGGCTGGTATGCCGGCGTTGGTTTCGAATACGCGGTTCTCGACAACCTGATCCTCGGCATCGACTACAAGCACTACGAATTCGACTCCAAGCAGCACAATTGTAACCTGGCGTTGGCCAGCTGCGGCGGCGTGGGATTCTTCCGGAACGTCGATGCGGATGTCGACGCTGTGATGGGTCGGGTGAGCTACAAGTTCAATCCGTGGCCGACCGCGCCGGTCGTGGCGAGGTACTGAGAATTGCTACGTAGCTGAAGAAAGCCCCGGCCTTGGCCGGGCTTTTTCGTTGTGCCAAGCATTGTCGACAGCTTGGAGGTGAAAGTCTTCTATCTAGCCTGATGGCAGCGAAGGATTAGCGAAGCGCAAGGGCGTCACCGCGAGGTGGGGTCTGAAGGAAGCGTGGAGCAAAGCCGCGGCCCGATGGGGCCCACCCGAAGCGGGAGTTGAGACCGACCTTTACCAGATCAGCCGGATTCGGGCTGACCGAACCGGTCGGACCGCCCACAGCACATGCCGCAGCCTGAGCGAGCGGTTCTCGCATGCGCAACGAAAAAGCCCCGGGCAATGCCGGGGCTTTGAGTTGTTGAGAGTTAGCCGAGATCAGTACTTGGCGACGACCGAGCCAGGGCCACTAGAACTTGTAGGCGATGCCCACGCGAACGTCGTTGATCGTGACCCGGTTTCCGAGTTCCGAACTGTTCGTCGGGAGATTAACAAAGGCGGCGCGGCCCAGATCCGTGTAGCGATACTCGACGCGGCCCAGAAAATTGTTGGTGAAGGCGTATTCGACACCGGCCCCGGCTGTCCAGCCGTCACTTGAATCGACCTTCATGGTTACAAGGGAGCGCCGGCGCCGGCAAACCCATACGAGGTATCCCAGCTTCCCCACGCCCAACCGGCGGTGCCGAACACCATCCAGCGGTCAAAGGCGAAGCCCAGCCGTCCTCTGACGGAGCCGTAATCCTTGACGCTGGTTCCGATGGTATAAAGCGTCCCAACGTTATTCGCGAAATTGCCGGAAGCATTCAAATCGGAAGCCTGCCAGTCCGCTTCAATGCCGAGCACGACATTGCTGAACTGCCAATTATAGCCCACAAACCCGCCACCGATGACACCGCTCGGGTCGACGCTGTAGGGGTCGGAAAAATCCAGCCGCGTTGGCTCCGGTCCCGGTCGATCGGCCCCAGCCATAACCAACGTCGGCGCCGATGTAGAATCCGGTCCAGTTGTAGATTGCGACGGCCGGAGCCACCGGAGCCTTGGTGTAACGGGCGGCCATATCGGCCGCCGAAGCGCTGACGGTACCGATAGCCAAGGCAGCAGCGGCAAGAGCGATTTTCTTCATGATTTTTCCTAATTCAAACAAGTGACGCGAGCGATTGCTAATCGCTATGTTGATAATCGGGAATTGCCGAAAAGGCTGTCACCTGCACGCCACAGTGGCAGACCTTCGTCACCTCCACACCATGACAGCGCCAGTCGGTCGCCTCTTTTCGGCTCATTAGCCGGCAAAACGTCGTGATTTCGATGATTTCGAGGAGCTCGGGCGGCTTTGGAGCCACCTTTCGCTGGGAACATTTCGCATGGAGCGTTAAGTGGCACCTAACGATAAGTGGCCTATCCCATAACGGAGTACCCGCCGTCGACGGGATCGCTGACCCGGTGACGAAGTCGGACGCGGGCGAGGCGAGGAATACCGCGATTCCCGCAAAATCATCGATCGCGCCCCAGCGCGCCGCCGGCGTCCGCGCCAGCACCCGGTCGTGCAGGCCGTCGATCTCCTTGCGGGCGCGCCTGGTCAAATCCGTATCGATCCAGCCCGGCAGCACCGCATTGACCTGGATGTTGTCGGCCGCCCAGGCGCAGGCGCAGGAACGGGTGAACTGCACGATGCCGCCCTTGCTGGCGGCATAGGCCGGCGTGAAGCTGGCGCCGAAGATCGACATCATCGAGCCGATATTGATGATCTTGCCGCCGCCGGCCGCCTTCATGGCGGGATAGACCGCCTGCGAGCACAGGAAGGCGCTGGTGAGGTTGGTCTGGATCACGCTGTTCCACTCGGCGATGTCGAGCGCGTGCGGCGGCTTGCGAATATTGATGCCGGCATTGTTGATGAGGATGTCGATCCGGCCGAGCTCGCCGGCGACGCGGCTGACCATGGCAGCGACTGCGGCCTTGTCGGTGACGTCGGCCGCGACCGCAATCGCCTTGGCGCCGCCTTGCGCAAGCTCCGCGACCGCGGCCGCCGACTTGGCCTCGTTGCGGCCCACCACCGCGATCACCGCGCCGGCTTGTGCAAGCCCCTTGGCCATGCCGAGCCCGATGCCGCCATTGCCGCCGGTGACGATGGCAACCTTGCCGGTGAGATCGAAGGGAGCTGATTTCATGGTTGTTGTCCTTTCTTCGTCATGGCCGGGTTTGTCCTGGCTTGTCCCGGGCATCCACGTCTTTGCGAGGTTGGGTAGGGTGGGCAAAGGCGCGCTTGGCGCCGTGCCCACCATTTTCAGGAGCGGGCGGATGGTGGGCACGCTGCGCTTTGCCCACCCTACCGAATCTAGCGGTTGCCTTGCCAGATCAGGATCAGGCCGACAGCGCTGAGCAGCGCGCCATAACCCGCCCATTGCAGTTGATTGATCATGAAACTCGATCGCGGCCAAGGAATCGCGCCGGTGCCCTGACCGATCCACAGCAGGCCGATGGCAAGCGCCAGAAAGCCGATGATCGAAAGCGATCTGGCCATGGATTTCCTCCCGTCGCCATTCCGGCCCTGGACGCCGCGCCGCTTATCGCGGGGCCGCCGCAGGAAACCATTGCCAGCGGCGGCCGTAGCTTCCGATCGAATACAAAGCAGGTCTGCTCCGCAAGGCCGGAACTCATTGCACCGCCATTTCAGGGGGCTATCATGAGCCGCAGAACGAGGCCGCGAAAGCCTTCCAGCCGACGCGTTCCCGCGAGGCGGCCGATGCCGCGCTGCCGCCGCTGGTGGCTTACTATCGCCTGCTCGCATCCGCCGTGCCCCGGCGGCTTCGACGTCGTGGAGGCGGCGCGGCTTGAACTCGATTGGTGGCCGGCCAGACGCGAAGCCGTGGGTCCAGGGCAATACGGCGTGACGGTCGCCCGCGTGGCCGCCGTCACCTACGGCAAGCGAGCCGACGCCCCGTCGCTGATGGTATCAGGCATCGGCCGGGCCAAGGCGATGGGCCTATCGCGACGCGCGCGGGCAGGCGATGACGGATCCGGACTGGTCCGAGATCGAGTGCCGGTTGCGGCGCGTACCGGTCGCTGAGGGCGGCGGTGGCAGGCGGCTAAGATGATCTCGGAAGGATCCCAAATCCGAACAACAAAAAAGCCCCGGACGATGCCGGGGCTTTTGAACTGTTGACTTCGAAGAGATCAGTACTTGGCCTGGATCGGAGCGCCGCCCCAGTTGAAGCGGTAGACCAGCGAGGTGCTGATGGTCTGCGTCCAAGGCTTGAAGGTGACTGCACCGCCGGTCGGAAGGCCACCGAAGGCAGGGGTGAACGTCGTCGGCAGGGTGACACGATCATAGAATGCAGAGCGATACTCTGTTTTCATGAACCAGCCGGGAGCCGCGATACCAAAGATATCGAGGTTGTTCTCGACGCCGCCGCCAACAAACCAGCCATTTCGATCGAAGGAAGGCGTGGTGGTAAAGCCAGGGCCGCCGCCAGCCAAGACCGTGCTCTGAGTAGTGCCCGACCACTCTGAACCAGAGTAGCCAGCATTCACGTAGGACAACACATTGGGAGCAACCAGATAGCCCAGCCGCACACCCGCGGCATAGCTTGTCTCGAGCTTCATGCGACCTTCGGTGGCGAACGTAGGATCGCCGAGGGAGCCCCGGATATCTCCGAACTGCGCGTCACCGAAAATACCGGCCACCCACCGGCCGCCGAACTGCACGTCGTAGCCGCCACCGACCGTTCCGAACCAGCCGCTGCCGCCAAACCGCTGGTCGCGGGTGAGGGCAACACCAGGGGAAACTCCGCGTTGCTATCAGCGCTCCACAGTCCGCCGCCGCCGCCACCGAAGATGTAGAAGCCGGTCCAGTTGTAAAGCGGGGTCACGGGGGCCGGGGCCTTGGCGTAGGGTCGAGCCCCGAGATCCGCCGCAACAGCCGATCCGGTGAAAGCCGCTACCGCGGTCAGAGCGATCACTAACTTCTTCATTTTCAAGTCCCTCAGTCCAGAAGCGTCGAATTCGATCGCTCTAAAGATGCGCGAGCACCCGATTCCCAAAACCCAGTACGGTGACTATACGCAGTTCCGCCCAAAAAGCTGTTGCGGGGGAAGCACAGCCATCGGAAAACGAATGACCGGAAAATGCCTGGAAAACGGGCAAATTCGGGCGCTAACCGACTGAAAAAGCCGGAAATAACCCGAAAGCCGCCTCCAACTGCTGAAATCAGACGTCCAGCAGGTCGTCGCTGGCGATTCCGCCTTGTCGGAGACGAAGGCGAGTCGGGCCTCGGCCTTGGTTCCCATCAGCCGCTCGACCGAGTCGGCGGTGCCTTCACGGTCGCCGGCCAGCAGCACCATGTCTGCGGAAGCCAAAGGCGAGGGCCGAATCGGGAGTAAATCGTTCGCAGGGGTGCAGGAGGATGACCGGACGATCCACGCCCAGCCACCGCTTGAATTGCGTATAAAATATTATACATGAATTTTCTCATGGATGAGGAAAAGGAGATTCGCTGGCTGGGCTCGGCCTATGAGGATTTGCTGGCGTTTCCTGATGACGCTCGCCGCGAGGCGGGCTTCCAGTTGGGCAAGGTGCAAGCCGCATTGGAGCCCGACGACTGGAAGCCTTTCGACGACATCGGCCCGGGCGCACGGGAAATCCGAATCAGGGAGGCTAGCGGAGCTTACCGGGTGATGTATGTCGCCAAGTTCGAGGAGGCTGTGTACGTCCTGCATTGTTTCCAGAAGAAAACGCAGGCGACGAGTCGTCGGACAAGGCTATTGCCGAGGCGCGCTACCGAGCCGTGGTCAACACGCGAAAGGTCAGGAAATGAAGATCGATACCGAAATCCGCCACGTGACGAAACCGGGGGCGAACCTCTTCCTAGAGTTGGGGTTCTCGCCGGCGGAAGCCAAACGTCTGCACGCAGCTTCACGCAAGCAGATCAATGACACCAAGCGGCTCAAGCAGCAATTGATGACTGAGCTGGCAGCGTGGATCGGAAAACACCGCCTCAAACAGGCCGAGGCTGCAGACATTTTGATGGTCTCGCGGCCCCGAGTTTCTGACGTCGTGAACAAGAAGGTCTCGAAGTTTACCATTGATACGCTGGTGGAAATGCTCAGCCGCGTCGGGAAGCCGGTCAAGCTGACGGTGGATTGAAGACGCAGTTAAGCCCCGCGTCATTTCTCAATGGAAGGCGCTCGATATCGGCAGATACGGCCGTGCGGCTCGGCCGCTATTTCGGCAACAATCCGCAGTTCTGGCTCGATTTGCAGGGCCAGTACGATTTGCCGTGATTGAACGGGACAAGGGTGCCGACATCAGCAGGCGGGTCAGGCCCGCAGATGCGGCCTGACTAGACGTCCAGCAGGTCGTCGCTGGCGAATTCCGCCTTGTCGGAGATGAAGGCGAACCGCGCCTCGGCCTTGGTGCCCATCAGCCGCTCGACCGAATCGGCGGTGCCTTCGCGGTCGTCGGCCAGCAGCACCACGCGGAGCAGCGTGCGTTTGGCCGGGTCCATGGTGGTTTCCTTGAGCTGGGCCGACATCATCTCGCCAAGCCCCTTGAACCGGCTGACATCCACCTTGGCATTGGCGTTGAACTCGCTCTTCAGCAGCGCTTCCTTGTGGGCGTCGTCGCGGGCGTAGATCGTTTTGCTGCCGTGGGTCAGCTTGTACAGCGGCGGCACCGCCAGATAGAGATGGCCCTCGTCGATCAACCGCGGCGTGAGCCGGTAGAAGAACGTAATCAACAACGAGGCGATATGCGCGCCATCGACGTCGGCGTCGGTCATGATGATGATGCGGGAATAGCGCAAATCCTCTTCGCGATAATGCGCAAGCGTACCGCAGCCGATCGCCTGCATCAGGTCGGAGAGCTGGGCGTTGGCGGTGAGCTTGTCCTTGCCGGCGGATGCAACGTTGAGGATTTTTCCGCGTAGAGGCAGAACGGCCTGGGTCTTTCGGTCGCGGGCGTGCTTGGCAGTGCCGCCGGCCGAGTCGCCCTCGACGATGAACAGCTCGGAGCCTTCCGCGGCCGTATTGGTGCAATCGGTGAGCTTGCCCGGCAGGCGCAGCTTCTTCACCGCGGTCTTGCGCGAGATTTCCTTCTCGGCGCGGCGGCGCAGCCGCTCGTCGGCGCGCTCGATGACGAAATCGAGCAGCTTGTTGGCCTGCAGCGGATTGCCCGACAGCCAGTGATCGAACGGGTCCTTGATCGCCTGTTCGACGATCTTCTGCGCTTCGGCGGTGGCAAGGCGATCCTTGGTCTGGCCCTGGAATTCCGGCTCGCGCACGAACACCGAGAGCATGACGGCAGCTCCCACCATCACGTCTTCCGACGTGATCGGGGCGGCGCGCTTGCCCTGGCCGATGCGCTCGGCGTGGTCTTTCAGGCCGCGCAGCATCGCGCTGCGCATGCCGGACTCGTGCGTGCCGCCGTCCGGCGTCGGCACCGTGTTGCAATAGGAGGAGAGGAAACCGTCGGCATCCGCGGTCCACGCCACCGCCCATTCGCAGGCGCCATGGGCGCCGTTGCGCCCCGACTTGCCGGAGAAAATATCCGGGTGCACCAGCGTGTCGGCATGAATGGCGGCGGCGAGATAGTCCTTCAGGCCGCCCGGGAAATGGAAACTATCCTCGGCCGGCACATCCTCGATGCCCTTCAACAGCGCGGGATCGCAGCGCCAGCGGATCTCGACGCCGCCGAACAGGTAGGCTTTGGAGCGCGTCATCTTGAATAGCCGCTGCGGCTTGAAGGCCGCCTTGGCGCCGAAGATGTCGGTGTCCGGCTTGAAGCGGATGCGGGTGCCGCGGCGGTTGTTGATCTTGCCGAGGTCTTCGAGCTTGCCCTTGGGGTGGCCGCGCTCGAAACTCATCCGGTAGAGCTTCTGGCTGCGCGCGACTTCGACCTCGAGCCGCGAGGACAGCGCGTTGACCACGGAGACGCCGACGCCGTGCAGGCCGCCCGAGGTCTCGTAGACCTTGGAGTCGAACTTGCCGCCGGAATGCAGCGTGCACATGATGACTTCGAGCGCGGACTTCTTCGGAAATTTCGGATGCGGATCGACCGGAATGCCGCGGCCGTTATCGGTGACGGTCAGAAAGCCGTCGGCGCCCAACTCCACTTCGATGAACGAGGCATGCCCGGCAAGCGCCTCGTCCATGGCGTTGTCGATCACTTCGGCGAACAGATGGTGCAGCGCCTTTTCGTCGGTGCCGCCGATATACATGCCGGGGCGGCGGCGCACCGGCTCCAGTCCTTCCAGCACTTCGATGTCGGCTGCCGTATAGCCAGCCTCGGCGCTGGTCGCCCGTGACGCGGCCTTGGCGCAGCGCGGCTCTTCGGTTCCGCCGCAAAGAGATCGTTGGCGGATTTAGGTTTTGTAGCTGATTTCAATGACTTGGACATGGCTCTTCGTGTGTTGCGCGCAGCGCGCGGCAGCGAATCGGTTGCTGTGACTATGCCACGGATGGGCTCAAAAAGTGACGGCTCAGGCCGGGCAGGGTGCGTCCTGCGGGAAGCTGCAGCCATCAAGCGGACCGCGTTCGATTAACAATAACCAAACCGATCGGGGTGACCGAACTTGCCTTCAGCCTTGGGTTGCGTGAAGGTTGCGGTGGGCAGGGAAAAAATCCAATGATCAGATTGCTGTTGGCCGCCGCACTCGCGGTGCCGTGTGTTGGTTGCGCGTCGGTGACGCGTGGAACGACCGAGAACATTTCCATTTCGAGCACGCCGTCAGGCGCCACCGCCGAGGTATCCGGGCTGGATGTCCCGACCGCCTGCGTCACCCCGTGCGTGGTCGTGGCCAAGCGCAGCGCCGACATCACGGTGACCGTCAACAAGGAGGGGTATGAGCCGCAGATCATCCCGCTCACCAAGGAAGTTCCGGGCACGGGCGCGGCGGGCTTCGCCGGCAACCTTTTGCTTGGCGGGTTGGTCGGCATGGGCGTCGATGCGGCCACCGGCGCTGCGCTGGATCACAAGCCGAATCCTGTGATCGTGACGCTGCAACCGACCGCTCCTGCGCGTCCGGCGAAACCGCGCCCGCCCAGGCGGCCACCGCCGCCCCAGAGCTGATCGCACCACTCACATATCCGGCGGTAACTGCGTTCACGCGCCGGCCCCCGGCTTTGTGACTTGATGTCGCGGAAGGGGCTGGCTTACCTGTTCTTCCCGGCGGAACCGGTAGAGATGGGTTCAAGGACAGGAATCGGGGCGGAAAGGGCTCGGAATGGATGATTATGTGCGCGCTCTGGCCGATTTCGTGCGCGACAATCAGGTCTGGGCCGCCCCGATCGTCCTGGTGCTGGCCTTCGGCGAATCGCTTGCTTTCGTCTCGCTGCTGGTGCCGGCCTGGGGCGCGCTGGTCGCGATCGGCGCGCTGATCGGCGTCAGCGGTATCAGCTTCTGGCCGGTCTGGCTGGCAGGCGGGATCGGCGCAGCGCTCGGCGATTGGGTCTCCTACTGGATCGGCTTCAAGTACAAGGAACACGTCGCAGAGATGTGGCCGCTGTCACGCTATCCGGGAATCCTGCTGCGCGGCGAGGACTTCGTGAAAAATGGGGCGTGCCCTCGATCTTCATCGGCCGGTTCTTCGGGCCGCTGCGGGCCTCGGTGCCGCTCGCCGCCGGCATTTTCGAAATGTCCTACTGGCCGTTCCAGGTCGCCAATTTCGTCTCGGCGCTGATCTGGTCGGCCGCGCTACTGCTGGTCGGCGACGTGATGGGGAAGATCGCCGAATGGCTGTGGCGGGCGGCGTAAGGGCAGGCCGGAATAAGCCGTTGGCGAGGGTGTTAGCTCCCAAGATACGATCAACATACGATCAACGGACTGGAGCCCTTCGCCTTGGCGTCGCGTTACCGTCGTCGCGCCACCGTAAAACCGCTTGGTAGAATCAGCGGTAACCTAGCCAAGAGCACTCCAAGGCGGGAGCACCCGCCATCGCATACGCCATCGCATACTTTGTCTCACTGGGAGGACATCACCATGCAACTGACACGACGTCACGCACTCGCCGGAGCCGCGGCGCTCGCCGCCACGCCGCTCTTGCCGCAAGCGCCCGCCAGGGCTGCCGCGCCGGTAGCCGACAAGCAGGCGCCGAGCTTCTATCGCTACAAGGTGGGCGACGCCCAGGTGACGGCTATTTCGGATGGCGTCAACAATTTCGCGCTGCCCGATACGTTCGTGCTCAACGTCAAGAAGGACGAAGTCAACGCGGCGCTGGAAAAGGCCTTCATGCCGAAGGACAAGATGTCGATCCAGTTCGCGCCGCTGGTGATCAATACCGGCGGCAAGCTGGTCGTGGTCGACACCGGCAACGGCGCGGCCGCCTTTGCATCGAGCAAGGGCAATGTCGGACAGTTCGGCGCCAACATGGTCGCCGCCGGTTTCGATCCCAAGGCGGTCGACATGGTGGTGATCTCGCATTTCCACGGCGACCACATCAATGGCCTCCTGACCGCCGAGAACGCGCCGGCGTTCCCCAATGCCGAAGTGCTGGTGCCGGCGGCAGAGTGGAAATATTTCATGGACGACGGCGAGATGAGCCGCGCGCCGGAAGGGCGGATGCAGACGGTGTTCAAGAATGCCCGCCGCGTGTTCGAGGCCGGGCTGAAGAAGAAGGCGACGCCCTATGAGTGGGGCAAGGAAGTCGCACCTGGGTTAACGGCGGTCGAGACCATCGGCCACACGCCGGGCCACACTTCCTATGTTCTCGCGTCGGGCTCCGACAAGGTGTTCATCCAGTCCGACGTCACCAACCTGCCGGCGTTGTTCGTCACCAATCCGGGCTGGCACCTGATGTTCGATCAGGATCCGGCGCTGGCGGAGAAGACCCGCCGCCGGGTCTACGACATGCTGGTCGCCGACAAGATGCGGGTCCAGGGCTTCCATTATCCGTTCCCGGCCAACGGCTTCGTTGAGAAGGACGGCAACGGTTACCGGCTGATTCCGGCGCCGTGGAATCCGGTGATCTGACGCCAGACCCTGCCGGAATGGCAGTCATAACTTGACGCCGGATGGGCGCGGCCTTATAGCCCGCGCCCATGACTATCGCCGCGACCATGACCATCGCTCGCCGCCGCCGCATTATCGCGGTATGGGCGGACGTCTGCGTCTAGGATTGTCGCCTTTGCCGCCGGATCGGGTCCCGCGGCTTCTCCCTTTTCCAGAAAACGCGGTCTGAACTGGCGGCTCCTACGTCAAGCAGGAGTTTGAGATGTATACGCCACCACCGTTCAAGTCCGGCCGCGCCGCGAGCCTCGCGTTTGCGGAAGCGCGCGGCTTCGGTTTGGCTTGCGCGTGGGACGGCAGGAAGCCGGTCGCCTCGTCGCTGCCGTTTTATCTGACATCGGACAATGACGGCACGCCGCGCGCGCTGTTTCATGTCGCCCGTCACAATCCGCTGGTAGGGCTGGCGGACGGGACGACGCCGTGGCTGTTGGCCGTCAACGGTGCAGACAGCTATGTGTCGCCGGACTGGTATGTCTCGCCTGACCAGGTGCCGACCTGGCTCTATCAGGCGGTGCATCTCACGGGTCCGGTGCGGAAACTGTCCGACGGCGAACTCGCTGATCAGATCGACACGCTCAGCGCCAAGTTCGAGGGGCGGCTGTTGCCGAAAAAGCCCTGGCTGTCGTCGAAGATGACGGCAGGGCGGCTGGAGGCGATGAAGAAGGCGATTGTGGGTCTGGCGATGACGGTCGAGGAGATCGAAGGCAGCTTCAAGCTGAACCAGCACAAGTCCGACGCCGACTATACGGCGCTGACCCAGGCGCTGGCCTCGCAACCGGATGCGGATGCGCGCGCCATCGCAGAGCTGATGCGCGCCGCACGGCCGCTGGCTTTCGCCGCGATTGCGGTACAAGACAATCAAACGACTACGCCTGAAAGGAGCGTGTGATGAGCACGAAGAAGAAGATCGGCATTCTCGGCGCGTCCGGATACACCGGAGCCGACGCGGTGCGCCTGTTGGCGCGGCATCCGAATGCCGAGATCACGGCGCTCACCGCCAATACCCACGCCGGCAAGTCGATGGGCGACGTCTTCCCGCATTTCTTCATGCTCGATCTGCCAAAACTGGTCGAATGGGAGAAGGTCGATTGGACCAGCCTCGACGCGGTGTTCTGCGGGTTGCCGCACGGCACCACGCAGGAGATCATCGCCGCCGTCCTCAAGGCCAATCCCAAGATCAAGGTCCTCGACATGTCCGCCGATTTCCGGCTGCGCAACAAGGACACCTATGCGCAATGGTACGGCCATGAGCACCGGGCGCTCGGACTGCAGGGCGAAGCCGTCTACGGCCTCACCGAATTCTACCGGGAGAAGATCTCGTCGGCGCGGCTGGTCGCCTGTCCCGGCTGCTATCCGACCGCGGCGCTGCTGGCGCTGGTGCCGCTGGCGAAGGCCAAGCTGATCGACGTCGACGATATCGTCATCGACGCGAAATCCGGCGTCACCGGCGCCGGCCGCGGGCTGAAGCAGAACACGCTGTTCAGCGAGGCCGGCGAGGGGCTGTCGCCCTATTCGGTCGGCACCCACCGGCACGCGCCTGAAATCGAGCAAGAGATCGGCGTCGCTGCGGGATCGGCGGTGACGGTGAACTTCACGCCGCATCTGATTCCGATGGCGCGCGGCGAACTCTGCACCTCCTACGTCAAGCTTAACGGCGCGACGCCGGATGACCTGCGGGCCGCGCTGGAGAAAGCCTACGCCAACGAGCCCTTTGTGCATGTCGCGAAAAAGGGCGTGCTGCCGCAGACCCAGAACGTGCGCGGCTCCAACTATGTGCAGATCGGCGTCGTCGCCGACCGCATCAAGAACCGGGCGATCGTGATTTCCACGCTCGACAACCTGGTGAAAGGTTCGGCCGGACAGGCGATCCAGAACATGAACCTGATGTTCGACCTGCCCGAGACCGCGGGGCTGGAACAGATCGCGCTGTTTCCGTGACACGAGGTGCCGCGGTGGACGAGGAGACGCTGCAATTCTACCGCGGCAACGCGGAAGCCTATGCCGGGCGTACGTTCACTTCGCGTCAGGCGCGGCTGACGGCGTTTCTGGCGCAGCTTCCGCCGGGCGCTTGCATTCTCGAACTCGGCTGCGGCGCCGGCGGCGACACCGCGGAAATGCTGGCGCGCGGGTTCGACGTGCGCGCGACCGATGGGTCGCCGGAAATGGCTGATATCGCCTCAAAGCATCTCGGCCGCACCGTCGAGACGCTGCTGTTTCACGACCTCGACGAGGTCGCGGCCTATGACGCCGTCTGGGCCAATGCCTGCCTGCTTCATGTGCCCAGGCCAGAGCTTGCGGATGTTCTGGCGCGGATCTGGCGCGCGCTGAGGCCTGCGGGCGTTTTCTACGCCAGCTACAAGGCTGGCGATGGCGATGGCCGCGACACGCTCAATCGCTACTACAATTATCCGTCGCCGGACTGGCTGCGCGCGACCTACGCCGAGGCGGGGAACTGGAACTCGTTGTCGATCGAGAGCGGCGAAGTCAGAGGATTCGACGACAAGATGGCGTCGATGTTGTTCGTCGTTGCTCAGAAATCCGGCTGACCAAATGGCAGCCAGGCACTGCGATATTGCCCATGCCAATCGAG
This sequence comes from Bradyrhizobium sp. RDT10, assembly GCA_044772375.2. Classification (GTDB taxonomy): domain Bacteria; phylum Pseudomonadota; class Alphaproteobacteria; order Rhizobiales; family Xanthobacteraceae; genus Bradyrhizobium. The sequence continues at coordinate 2,931,086 of CP187939.1, read as the reverse complement.
CGGGAAAATCCTCGGAAGATGTGGCTGGCGGGCTATAGCTTTAAGCTGCGAATACAGTAAGGATATTTTTCGAGCACCAACAGCTATTGCGTTGGGAACGTTCTGGGAATGCCGTACATGAAGATGAAAAAGTACCTGCTGGCCACCGCTCTCGCTGGTCTGGGATCGGCCCCGACGATCGCCGCAGACCTGGCCGCCCGGCCGTACACCAAAGCTCCCGCACTGGCAGCCGTCTACGACTGGACCGGCTTCTATGTCGGCGTCAACGCGGGCGGAGGGGTTGGGCGCGATCGGACGCAGCATCAGCCCTGCCGGGGCAGGACTATTCGCTTTATCTGCAGCCTCAAGGCGCGATCGGTGGCGGGCAGATCGGATACAACTGGCAGACGAATTCGGTACTCGGGCCGATCGTCTTTGGTGTTGAAGCGGATCTCCAGGGAGCCGGCCTCAGCGACGACCGCACCAATCTGAATTTCGGCGGCGGCTTGCTTACGAACTACAGCCAGAAGCTCGACTGGTTTGGAACCGTTCGCGGGCGTGTCGGCCTCGCCAAGGGACCGGTGCTGAGCTACGTCACGGCCGGCTTTGCCTATGGCGACGTCAACACCACGATAACTCAGTCCGTACCGGGTCCGGCTTCAGCGACGTTTTCAACCGATCGCCTCCAGGGTGGATGGACTGTGGGCAGTGGCGTCGAGGCTGCGCTCGGCGGCAACTGGACCGGAAAGATCGAACATCTCTATCTGAACCTCGGCAACCGGACGGATTTCGCAGCGCCGCTGTTCGTCCCGAGCAACGTCAATACCGAGATCCGCCAACATATCTTCCGCGCCGGCTTGAACTACCGGATCGGCGGCAACTCGAATTACCAACCGGTGGCTGCGGACAATTGGAGCGGTTTCTATCTCGGCGGCAATTTCGGGTCCGGATACGGCCGTGACCGGAGTTCACTGAACGTGCCGATTGGTCCGTTCGTGGACACCTTCAACCTGGCCCCCGACGGTTTTATTGGCGGCGTGCAGGCGGGCTACAATTGGCAGGCCGCCAACTGGGTGTTCGGCGTTGAGGCCGATTTCCAGGGTTCGACCCTGCAAGACGACAAGACGTGCGTATTGGGCTGCAGCGCGGGCGTATCGGCAGCATACGATGCCAAGCTACCGTGGTTCGGCACCGTTCGGGGCCGCCTTGGTTATTCGGTCGGATCGACACTGTTCTATGCGACGGGCGGTTACGCCTACGGCAACGTCAAGACCAGCGTCACGACAAATTTGGGCGCCGGCATCGTGTCGAACACGTTCGAGACGACCGGGAGCGGCTGGACCGCGGGCGCCGGCATCGAAACCCTGTTCACCCTGCTCGGATTGCTCGGCCCGAACCCGAACTGGACCACCAAGACCGAATATCTGTATGTCGATCTCGGCACCACCTCCGACAATTTCATCATCGGCGCAAGTCCGGCAACGACCACCCGTTCGGTTACGGAGCATGTCTTCCGCACCGGCATAAACTACCACTTCAATTCGCCTGTCGTTGCGAAGTACTGAGAGCAGTCTCCAGCGCCAACGAAAAAACCCCGGGGCCAAGCTCCGGGGTTTTGTTTGGAGTTTCGTGTGTGGAATAAGCTTCAAACCACCCTGAAGATCGCCAGCGCCAGCACGGCCTGCGCCAGGAAGCCGACGGTGAAGGCCAGTGTGCGGAACACCGGCAGGCCCAGCGTGTAGACGATCAGATGCGCGACGCGGGACCAGAAATACACGGCGCAGGCCATCACGGTCCATCTGTCGGAATAGTCGATGACGTTGAGGATCAGCACCAGCGGCGCGAAGATGACGAGGTTCTCGACCGCATTGTCGTGCGCGAACATCAGGCGGTTGGCCCAGTCTGCGTGCGGCTTGTCGTTGCGCGAGGGATTGGCCATGGCGCCGGAAAGGCCGCGCACCTGGCAGCGGTTGATGATGTAGGGGATCCACATCAGCCCGGTCAAAATCACGGTCAGAGTCAGCCAGAACAATTCACGCGTGATTGGTTGCGTCATCGGTTTCCCCTCAATCGATTTCGATTCCGGCACGGGATATCAGGTTATATCCAACCGCCCGCATCAGCGCTATGCGCGAACCTTGACGTAGCTGCCGGGCGCGTCCTCGATCGGCGGCATCTCCTCGGAGCCGACGGCGCGCGCGGGCACGCGCTCGGCATCGAGGCCCTCCAGCCATTGCAGCCAGTCCGGCCACCACGAGCCCTTGTGCTCGGTAGCATTCTTCAGCCAGTCGGCAAGCGTGACATCCTTGATGTTGTCGTTGGTCCAATACTGGTACTTGCTCCGCCTCCGGCGGGTTGACCACGCCCGCGATATGGCCCGATCCGGAGAGCACATATTTCACCGGGCCGCCGAAGAACTGCGAGCCGTAGAGCACCGAGTCCGCCGGCGCGATATGGTCTTCGCGGGTCGCCAGATTGTAGACGGGCACCTTGACCTTCGACAGGTCGAGCAGCGTGTTGTCGAGCACCATGCTGCCGGAGGAGAGCCGGTTCTCCAGATAGCAGTTGCGCAAGTAGTAGGAATGGTTGGCCGCCGGCATCCGCGTGGCGTCGGAATTCCAGTGCAGCAGGTCGAACGAGGAGGGCGCCTGTCCCTTCAGATAATTGCTGACGACATAGGACCAGATCAGGTCGTTGGAGCGCAGCATGTTGAAGGCCATCGCCATCCTGCTGCCTTCGAGCACGCCGGCCGCCTGCATGTCGCGCTCGAGCGCCGAGATCTGGTCTTCATCGACGAACACGAGCAAATCGCCGGCATGGGTGAAGTCGACCTGCGCCGCAAAGAATGTCGCCGACGTGACGCGCTGGCGCCGCTTCTCCGCGAGCCAGGCCAGCGTGGAGGCGAGCAGCGTGCCGCCGACGCAGTAACCGGCGGTGTGGACCTTCATCTCGCCTGTCACCTTTTCGATGATGTCCATCGCGGTGAGCGGGCCTTCCTTCATGTAGTCGTCGAAGGTTTTCTTGCCGAGTTCCTTGTCGGGATTGACCCACGAGATCACGAACACGGTGATGCCCTGATCGACGCACCATTTGATGTAGGATTTTTCCGGCTTGAGATCGAGAATGTAGAACTTGTTGATCCAGGGCGGCACGATCAGGAGCGGCGTGCGCAGCACCGTCTCCGTGGCTGGCGTGTACTGGATGAGCTGCATCAGCTCGTTCTGGAAGATTACCTTGCCCGGCGTCGTCGCCATGTTGACGCCGACGACGAGGTTCGACGGGTCGGACTGGCGGATGCGCAGCGCGCCGCGTCCGGCTTCGATGTCTTCGGCGAGCATCTTCATGCCGCGCACGAGATTGGCGCCGTTCGAAGCCAGTGTCTCGCGCAGCACTTCCGGATTGGTAAGGACGAAATTCGACGGCGCGATCGCGTTGGTGATCTGCTGAACGTAGAACTCGGCCTTCTTGCGCGTGTGCGGATCGAGACCGTCGGCGTTCTTCACCAGCGCCTCGGCCCATTGCGTCGTGAGCAGATAGAGTTGCAGGACGAAATCGAAGAACTGGTTCGATTTCCACTCGGGATCCTTGAAACGCTTGTCGCGCGGCGACGGCTCGATCGCGGGCGTGGTCTGTTCTCCGGCCATGCGGCGCGCCGCCGAGCCCCAGAGATCGAGATAGGCCTTGCCGATTTTGGTCTGCAGCTCCGCGGCGCGCTCCTGGTCGGAGAGCCAGTATTCCGCGACCACAGAGAACGTCTTGATGACCTCACCGATTTCGCTGGGCGGCTTGTCCTTCGGTTCCCCGCCCTCGCGCGGCTTGAGATAGGCCGCGAGCGCCTGGCCGCTCGTCTCCATCGCCTTGGCGATGTTCATGGCGAAGGCTTCGGGATTGAATGTTTTCGAAGCCTGGGTTTCGGTGCTGACGTCGCTCATATCAAGGACACTATAGCTTCATTTCGCGTTCGTCACCGCGCGGATTGATGGCAACGGGTTCGCGGTTAACCCTGTTGCACTGCGATAAAGTTTGCGTGTTCAGACGCATTGCACACATTGCCGCCGCACCTGTCACATTTGCTCTTTGGGCTTTAATCGTTTCGGGCGACAATGGTTTGAACGGTTCTAGCGAAATCAACGCCGCGGGACGGTTTGGCGTTGCAAAGCTCGTACCACCGCATAGATGCGATCGCGATGCGGTGCAGAGGTAGTTGGGGATTTCCGAAACGGATGCCGGTCACTCGGATGATAAGGCTGTGGTCGATTGCCGCGCTGTGCGCGTCGGCATTCGCGCTCGGCGGCTGCTCGACCCAGATCGCGGACATGCCGGGCCTTGGCGTGCCGGCTGGCGCGCCCGAGCGTCCGAAGGAAGCCGGCGGCTATCTACCGGTGCATGACCTGCCGCCGGACCGCAACGAGGAGGCGATGAAGCCGGCCGAACTGGCTAAAATTCAGTCAGAGTTGACCGCCGCCCGGGACCGTCAGGCGAAGGCTTCGACCCCTCCTTCAAAGCCAGCCAAGAAGTAAGAAGGCCGTTGTTTTTGACGCGTTCTCCCTGTCGCGAACCGCCGCCTGCTTGAAAACACCCAAAAAACTGGCGCTGCCGGGCTCCCGTGGTAAAAGAACCCAATTCAACCGCATTGCGGGTCCGGAGCGTTTAAGGACCTCGCGCCTGAATTCGCTCTAAATCCTTGATTGAGCGCGACTTCTGACCGAAACCCGGTTCCGGTTTCGATAGCCGCGAAGGTTCCGTCCGATTCTGTCCTGCCGGTTGTCGGAGCAAGGGTCCCATGGAAGATTTTTATCGCATCCGCCGTCTGCCGCCTTACGTGTTCGAGAAGGTCAACCAGGCCAAGGCGGCCGCGCGCAATGCCGGGGCCGACATCATCGACATGGGCATGGGCAATCCCGACCTGCCGACGCCGCCCCACGTGCTGGAGAAGCTGAAAGAGACGCTCGGCAAGCCGCGGACCGATCGCTACTCGGCCTCACGCGGCATCAACGGCCTGCGCAAGGCGCAAGCCGCCTATTACGGGCGGCGGTTCGGCGTAAAGCTCAATCCGGACACCCAGGTCGTGGCGACGCTGGGCTCGAAGGAAGGCTTTGCCAATGTGGCGCAGGCGATCACCGCGCCCGGCGACGTCGTGCTGTGCCCCAATCCGAGCTATCCGATTCATGCCTTCGGCTTTCTGATGGCAGGCGGCGTGATCCGCTCGGTGCCCTCGGAACCGACGCCGCAGTTTTTCGAGGCGGTGGAACGCGCGATCATCCATTCGATCCCGAAGCCGATCGCGCTGATCGTCTGCTATCCCTCCAATCCGACCGCCTATGTCGCCGACCTCGATTTCTATCGGGATCTGGTGGCGTTCGCGAAGAAGCACGAGATCTTCATCCTGTCGGATCTGGCCTATGCCGAAGTCTATTTCGACGACAACAATCCGCCGCCCTCGGTGCTGCAGGTTCCCGGCGCGATCGACGTCACCGTCGAGTTCACCTCAATGTCGAAGACGTTCTCGATGGCGGGCTGGCGCATGGGCTTTGCCGTCGGCAACGAGCGGATCATCGCCGCGCTGGCGCGGGTGAAATCGTATCTCGACTATGGCGCGTTCACGCCCATCCAGGTGGCCGCTACCGCCGCGCTGAACGGGCCGGACGATTGCATCAAGGAAATGCGCGACACCTACCGCAGGCGCCGTGACGCGCTGGTCGAATCGTTTGGCCGAGCGGGCTGGGAGATTCCGCCGCCGCAGGCCTCGATGTTCGCCTGGGCGCCGCTGCCCAAGACCTTCGAGGCCGTCGGCAGCATGCAGTTCGCGACCCTGATGGTGGAGAAATCCGGCGTGGTGGTTTCGCCTGGCGTCGCCTTCGGCGAGCATGGCGAGGGCTATGTCCGCATCGCCATGGTGGAAAACGAGCAACGTATCCGCCAGGCCGCACGCGGGGTGCGCCGCTTCCTTGAAAGCGGCATTGAAACGTTGCACAACGTGGTTCCTCTCGCCAACCGGCGCTAATTCCTTTTATTGCAGGTTCTTCATGGTCGCACCCCTGAAAGTGGGTATCGCGGGGCTCGGCACTGTTGGCGCCGAAGTCGTCCGCCTCATCGAAGCGCAGTCGCGGATGCTGTCCGAGCGCAGCGGGCGCGGCGTGCGCGTCGTTGCCGTCACGGCGCGCTCGAAGGCGAAAAAGCGCTCGCTGGACCTGCGCGGCGTCGACTGGGCCAAAGCCCGCTGGCGCTGGCCTCTGATCCCAACGTCGATTGCTTCGTCGAACTGATGGGCGGCTCCGGTGAGCCGGCGCTGTCGGCGATCGAGGCCGCGCTGAAGTCCGGCAAGTCGGTGGTAACAGCCAACAAGGCGCTGATCGCCAGGCACGGCATTCGGCTGGCGAAGGCCGCCGAGAAGCATGGCGGCGCCCTCAATTACGAGGCGGCAGTCGGAGCGGCCATTCCGGTCATCAAGACGCTTCGCGAGGGGCTTGCCGGCACCGGCGTCAATCGCGTCTACGGCATCCTCAACGGCACCTGCAATTACATCCTGACCCGGATGGAGCAGGAGGGCCTGTCATTTGCCGAATGCCTGAAGGACGCGCAGCGGCTCGGCTATGCCGAAGCCAATCCGTCGTTCGACGTCGACGGCCACGATACCGCGCAGAAGCTTGCGATCCTGGCGAGCCTCGCCTTCGGCACCAAGGTGGCGCAGAGCGCGGTCTATGTGGAAGGCATCTCCTCGATCGCGCCGGAAGATCTGCGTGCGGCCGAGGAACTGGGCTACCGCGTCAAACTGCTTGGCGTGGCGGTGCGGACCGCCAAGGGCATCGAGCAGCGCGTGCATCCGACCATGGTGCCGAAATCATCCTCGATCGCGCAGGTGATGGGCGTCACCAATGCCGTGACCATCGACGGCGAGGGCATTCCACCGATCACGCTGGTGGGACCCGGCGCCGGCGGCGCTGCCACCGCGTCCGCCGTCGTGGCCGATATCGCCGATGTGGCGCGCGGCATTCGCGCCAAACCCTTCGGGCGTCCGGTGGAGCGGCTGCGCGAAACCAGCAAGGCGCCGATGGAGCGCCACGAGGGCGGCTACTACATCCGCCTGATGGCGCGCGACCTTGCCGGCACCGCCGCCACCATCGCCACCCGCCTCGCCGAACAGAAGATTTCGCTGGAATCGATCGTGCAGCGGCATCCCGAAGGTGTCGACCTGAACGGCGCCACGAAAAAGCGTCACCGGTTCCGGTCATCCTGATTACCTATGCCACTTCCGAGGACGCGGTGTATCGTGCGCTGGACGCGGTGCAGCGCGACAAGGTGATCAGCGGCCGGCCGCAGGTGATACGGATCGAAAAGAACTGACGCAGGATCCGAACGGATCGCGCGCCAAAGCATTGATTGCGGGCCGAAAGGCCTGTGCAGGTTTAAAGGAGTAAGCCGATGTCGACCCATATTTCCGTTCCGCCGCAGCTATTGCTCGAGCGCATTCTCACGCTCGAAATCGTGCGGGTGACGGAGCGCGCGGCGGTTTCAGCCGCGCGGCTGCGCGGCCACGGTCAGGAGAAGGCGGCGGACCAGGCTGCGGTCGACGCGATGCGCCGCGAACTCAACAAGCTGCCGATCGAAGGCACCATCGTGATCGGCGAGGGCGAGCGCGACGAGGCGCCGATGCTGTTCATCGGCGAGAAGGTCGGGCTCAACGCCGGTCCGCAGGTCGATATCGCCGTCGATCCGCTGGAAGGCACCACGCTCTGCGCCAAGAACATGCCGGGCGCAATCGCGACCATGGCGATGGCCGATGGCGGCACGCTGCTGCACGCGCCCGACGTTTATATGGAGAAGCTTGCGGTCGGCCCGGGCTACGCCAAGGGCGTGGTCGAGCTCGACGCGTCGCCTGCCGACAATGTCCGCCGGCTGGCGAAAGCCAAAGGCGTCGAGCCGGGCGCGATCACGGTGCTGGTGCTGGATCGCCCGCGCCACGCCGATATCATCGCCAGCATCCGCTCGACCGGCGCCGCGGTCCGGCTGATCACCGACGGCGACGTGGCCGGCGTGATCCATTGTGCCGACCCTGACAATACCGGCGTCGACATGTATATCGGCACCGGCGGCGCGCCCGAGGGCGTGCTGGCGGCGGCGGCGCTGCGCTGCATCGGCGGCCAGATGCAGTGCCGGCTGATCCTCGACAGCGAGGAGAAGCGGGAGCGCGCGCACAAGATGGGCGTGACCGATCCGAAGATGATCTACGGCATCGAGGACATGGTACGGGGCGACTGCCTGTTCGCGGCCACCGGTGTCACGACCGGCTCGCTGCTGACCGGCGTCAAATTCCGCAAGGACGGCGTGATCGAGACCGAAACGGTGGTGATGCGCTCGGTGACCGGCACGGTGCGCTACATCAAGGCCGAGCACCGGCAGCTGGACAAGTTCCATTTGGATTGAGCTGGCGACGACGTCGCTCCGGGTTCGCGCTTTGCGCGTCCCGGAATGACGATAAGAAAAATAAGAGGAGGGGCTCGCATGTCCGACGTATCAGCGGTGAAGGCGCTGGTGTTCGACGTATTCGGCACCGTCGTCGACTGGCGCACCAGCCTCATCAACGATTTCACCGAATGGTCGAAAACCTCGGGCGTCAAGGCCGACTGGACTGCTCTCGTCGACGGCTGGCGCGGCGTCTACATGGCCTCGATGGACGAGGTCCGAAAGCATCCCGAACGCGGCTATCAGATCCTGGACACACTGCACCGGCAATCGCTGGAAAAACTTGTCGCTGATTTCTCAATCAAGGGACTGAGCGACGCCGATCTGCATTACCTCACCATGGGCTGGCACCGCCTGCATCCGTGGCCCGACAGCGTGCCCGGCCTGGTCAGGCTGAAGAAGAAATACATCATCTCACCGCTCTCCAACGGCAACGTCGCGCTGCTCACCAACATGGCGAAGTTCGCCGGCCTGCCGTGGGACCTCATCATGTCGGCGGAATTGTTCGAGCACTACAAGCCCGATCCCGAAACCTATCTCGGCGCCGCCAAACTGCTCTGCCTGCCGCCGGAGCAGGTGATGATGGTCGCCGCCCACAACAACGATCTGAAAGCGGCACAGCAGAACGGCCTGAAAACCGCCTTCGTCGCGCGGCCCACCGAATACGGCCCGCACCAGAAATACGATTTCGAGGCCAAGGGCGATTGGAACATTGTGGCCAAGGATTTTGGCGGGATTGCTGACAGGTTGGGGTGCTGACGATTTCCGCGGGGCTTCGTAGGATGGGTTGAGCCCTTCGCGAAACCCATCACTTTCGCGCCCCGGATCTGATGGGTATCGCTTTCGCTCCACCCATCCTACGAAGTGAGCCGCTGAGGGCTATCCCGCGCCCCCGCCCTGGATCACGCCGAACCAGCCAAGCCCCTTATACGTCTCGTACCCCGGCGTCGCGTGGAAGGCGACCAGCGCGCCGGAGCGGTCCTGATGGAAGCCGGAGCGCCGTCCCTCCAGTGGAAGCGAGACGCGCTCGGTGAGCAGGCCCTGGCCGTCGGACGCGGCGATCACCCGGAAATTCGAATCGACCAGCAGCACGCGCGCCTTGTCGGCCGCGCCGACGCGCACGCCTTGGACGATGGCGCGGGCTTGCGGCTCCCAGTCGAAATGGACTGCCAGCACGCCGGTCGGTTTGCCGTTGGCCTTGCCGCCGGCGCGAACGCTGGCGCAATAGGTCACGACCTGGGCGTTGCCGAGCAGCGGCTGGCATTCGACGTCGCCGACGGCATATTCGTCGCCGGAGCGCAGGCCCCGCGCCGCGCGAAACCACTTGGTTGCGGCCACGTTCTGGCCGACGACGTGGAAGCGATCGGCGCGGCCGTTGGCGACCACATTGCCGTCGAGATCGCACAGCCAGAGATCGAGATAGACGGTGTAGGCGCCGAGGATCACGGCCATCCGTTCCGAGACATGGGCAACAGTGGCAGCCTCCGGAGCCGCTGCGCAATCGACGACAGCGGAGTCGGTCGCCCACCAGCGCACGTCGCAGGTGCGCTCATAGAGGTTGCGGTCGATCAGCTCGATGGCGTTCAGCGACAGATCGACCATGCGCTCGCCGCGCGAGCGATCGGCCATCTGTGCGATCGAGTTCATCAGATTGCCGGTCCGGTTGGTGAGCTGGCTCTCGAGCTCGCGGGCGATGGTCTCGACCTGCTGGCCGACGTTGCGGACTTCCTGCGCTACCACGGCAAAGCCCGCGCCCTGGGCACCTGCGCGCGAGCTCTCGATCAGCGCGTTTAGCGCCAGCATCTTCATCTGGTTGGTGATCTTCTGGATCGACTTGGTTTTCTCGCAGGCGACCTGGTTGACCTCGGCGGTCAATCTCGCGATCAGTGCGGAAACGTCGGCCTCATCCTCGGCGCCCGCTGCATTGGCTGGCTGTTTTGCGATCGTTGCGGTTTGGGAGCGAAGCGCGACGGACATTGGCGGGGAATTCCTCAGTCTTTGTGCGGATGTCGATCTTCTGCGGATCGGTGGGACTCAACGAGTGCGTGTTGAATCCTTTGTCGGGGATCATGGCTAACGATTGGTTTAATTTCTGCCTCCCGCGGGTAGTATTGCGGGGACAAGTTGCATCTTCTTTGTGCAAGTCGTTTTTATCGGCATAGACTCAAAGCTGGCGCGGCCGGGATTGTGTCGGCTAGGCCGCAGCGATCTCGCGCGGAGCCGCACCACGCCATGGTCCGGGTTTGCCGATCGGCGGCTTTGTCCCTATCACTCGAAGGAATCATGACGCTTCCCGTATCCGCACTGCCCGTTGAACTGCCGCCGGCGTTTCTTGGCGTATTGCGTTCAGCGACCGGCAAATTGTGGCGCGACCGGCTCGACGCCAGGGGCGGCGCGGGCGCTGGCGATCACGCAGCGCTACCAGTTGCCGGAGATGCTGGCGCGCGTGCTCGCTGGCCGCGATGTTGGGATCGACGAGGTCGAGGATTTTCTCGATCCGACCATCCGCAAACTGATGCCGGATCCCCACACCGTGACGCAGATGGAGACGGCGGCAAGGCGCATCGCCGACGCGGCCGCGCGCGCCGAGATGGTCGCGATCTTCGGCGATTATGACGTGGATGGTGCGACCTCGGCGGCGCTGCTGGCCTGGCACCTGCGCCATTGCGGGCTCGATCCGCTGATCCACATCCCCGATCGCATCTTCGAAGGCTATGGCCCCAATGTCGAGGCGGTGCGGGCGCTCGCAGCCAAGGGCGCTACGCTGCTCGTCACCGTCGATTGCGGCACCACCAGCATCGAGCCGCTGGCGGAAGCACGCAAGCTCGGCATGTCTGTCGTCGTCATCGACCATCACCAGACCGGCGACGAATTGCCCGAGGTCGATGCGCTGGTGAACCCGAACCGGCCTGACGATCTCTCCGGCCTCGGCCATCTCGCAGCCGTCGGCCTGGTGCTGATCACGCTGGTGGCGGTGAACCGGGAATTGCGCGGCCGCGGCTTCTGGACGGCCGAACGCCCCGAGCCGGATCTGCTCGGCATGCTGCACCATGTGGCGCTCGGCACTGTGGCCGATGTCGCGCCCTGACCGGGCTCAACCGCGCCTTCGTCGCCAAGGGCCTGATCGCGATGCGCCGCCGCGACCATATCGGCCATACCGCGCTGATGGATGTCTCGCGGCTGAACGGCCCGCCCGAAGCCTGGCATCTCGGCTTCATGCTGGGGCCGCGCATCAATGCGGGTGGCCGGATCGGGCGCGCCGATTTAGGCGTGCGGCTGCTGCTGGAGGGCGACGTCTCCGAGGCCGCGCGGATCGCCGCCGAACTCGACCGGCTCAACAGCGAGCGCCGCATCATCGAGCAGGCGGCCGAAGCTCAAGCCGAGGCCGAGGCGCTGGCCTCGCTCGGGCTTGAGGACAAAGGCGCGGTGATCGTGACCGCCGCCGAGGGCTGGCACCCCGGCATCGTCGGCCTGGTCGCCTCGCGGCTGAAGGAGAAGTTTGCGCGGCCGGCCTTTGCGATTGCGCTGGAGCCGGGCGGCATCGGCACCGGCTCGGGCCGCTCGATCTCGGGCGTCGATCTCGGGAAAGCCGTGCGGCAGGCGGTGAAAGAAAAATTGCTGATGAAGGGTGGCGGCCACGCCATGGCCGCGGGTGTGACGCTACGCAAGGAGAGGCTTGCGGAGTTTCGCGCCTTTATGGAAAGCGCGTTGGCCGAGGACGTCGCCAATTCCCGTCACGAAAATGAGCTATTCATCGACGGCGCGGTCAGCGCGCGCAGCGTGACGGTGGAGTTCGCGACGATGCTGAACCGCGCCGGGCCGTTCGGCGCGGCCAATCCGGAACCCGTGATCGCGCTGCCGGCCCATCAGCTCGTCTATGCCGATGAAGTGGGCCAGGCGCATCTGCGCCTGCGCTTCAAATCCGGCGACGGCGTCATCGTCAACGGCATTGCGTTCCGGTCGATCGGCCAGAAGCTCGGCCACGCGCTGACGCAAAACCGCGGCCAGCCCCTGCATGTCGCCGCTACGCTCGCGGTCGACCGCTTTCAGGGCTCGGAACGCGTGCAGATGCGCGTGCTTGACGTCGCGGTGCCGGATCCGGGGCCGGCGGTGATCCGGTAATTCGACAACCAAGAACAACAAACGGGAGACGAAATGACAGGACAGGTTCAGGGCAAGGTCGCGCTGGTGACGGGTGGTGCATCCGGCATTGGGGAGGCGGTTTGCGAGTTGCTGGCGCGCGAAGGTGCCTCGGTTGCGGTGACCGATGTCGACGATTTGAAGGGCCCCGAGGTGGTGGCGCGGATCAAGAAGGCGGGTGGCGAGGCGAGCTTCCTGCATCACGACGTCACCAGCGAGGAACGCTGGATCGAGGTGGTGGCTGACGTCATGAAGCGCTACGGCCGGCTCGACGTGCTGGTCTCGAATGCCGGCATCGGCATTTCGGTGCCGTCGATCACCGAGATGTCGCTTTCGGACTGGCGGCGGCAGACCGCGATCAATCTCGACGGCGTGTTTTTGTCGGTGAAGCATTGCTTGCCGGCGATGCGCAAGACCGGCGGCGGCTCCGTCATCATGATGTCGTCGCTGGCGGGCCTGCGCGGTGCGGCTGGTCTTTCCGGCTATTGCGCGACCAAGGGCGGGGTGCGGCTGTTTGCGAAAGCGATCGCGATGGAGTGTGCCACCTTTGGCGACGGCATCCGCGTCAACTCGGTGCATCCCGGAATCATCGACACGCCGATCTGGGGCAAGATTCCGGCGGGAGCCACAGGCAGCGGGCAGAACGCGCCGATCGATCCGGAGGAGCGTGCAAATTCGCAACCCGCTTGGCCGCGCGGGCCATGCCATCGAAATCGCGCAAGGCGTGTTGTATCTGGCTTCCGATGCATCGCGCTATGTGACCGGAACAGAGCTCGTCATCGACGGTGGCATGAATGCAGGCGGCGTCGCGCGGCGGGCGTAAGCGCGCGTAACCGTCGCGAGATGTCTTCGCTGCAGCACGCGCGCCAGAGCGCTACTGGGATGCTGCGGTAAATTGCGTCCGCAGCCAGGTCTGCACCGCCTCGATCGGCTCCGTCAGCGGCCTGTTGCGGTCGCGCACCAGGTGCAAGGCGAAGCCCTCAAGCTCCGGTCCGAACGGGACCACCAGCGTGCCCTGTGCCAGTTCGTCGGAGACGAGCAGCAGGCTATGCAGCGCGATCCCGGCGCCGGCGACGGTCGCCTGGATCGCATGGGTCTCATCGCTGAAGTGCAGGCCCGCCCGCGCATCGATACCGTCAATGCCGGCAATTTTCAGCCAGCGACGCCAGGTCGGATTGCGCGGATCGCGACGATACCAGTCGAAATGCAGCAGGGTTGCTGACCGCAGGTCGCTCGCTTTCTTGATACCGAGGCGCGGACTTGCGACCGGCGCAAAGCGATCGACGGTCAGGGGCTCGGCGACCAGATCGGGGTAGGGTCCGGGGCCGTAGCGCAGGGCGAGATCGGCGGCGCCCGAACCGAGGCCGACGACTTCGAGCGACGCGAGCAACGTGAGATCGATGTCCGGCCGTGCCTTGCGAAATGCCGCGATGCGCGGCACCAGCCACTTGGCCGTGAAAGCAGGCGTCGCGGAGAGCGTGACCGCGGTGCGCCGCTGCCTGCGGCTCAGGCCATCGATGACGCGCGCAAAGGAATCGAAGCCGTCGCGCAGAACCGGCAGCAAAACTTGCCCTTCTGCCGTGAGCGCCACCTGCCGCGTCCGCCGTTCAAACAGGCTTACGCCGATCGCTTCCTCCAACTGCCGCACCTGATGACTGATCGCCGTCGGCGTGACGTGCAGTTCGTGGGCTGCGTGCTTGAAGCTCAGATGTCGTGCGGCGGCCTCGAACGCGCGCAGACCAGTCAATGGCGGCAGTCGTCTCATGGCCAAAGCCCATGGATGAATTCATCTCAGCCATAGGCTGAGTAATTTGCGTTTGTCAACGCAGACTGCTGGCACCAATGTAACTCAAACGGATGAAGGAAGCTAAGCCATGAAGTTGTTACAAATTGATTCCAGCGCGCGTTGCCAGGCCTCAGACCGGAGCCCGCGGGGATCGCATACACGCCGGCTCACCGCGCGGTTTACCCGGCGCTGGCTGCAACACCGGCCGAATGATGTTCTGGTCGGTCGCGATGTTGGCCAATCACCGCCGCCGCCGGTGACCGAAAAATGGATCAGCGCCGCTTTCACGAAGCCCGACCAACGTGAGCCCTGGATGAACGAGACGCTCTCGGAAAGCGACGCGCTGATCGATGAACTGACCGCAGCCGATCTGATCGTGGCTGGCGTGCCGATGTACAATTTCGGCATGCCCGCGCAGTTCAAGGCCTATATCGACAATGTCGTGCGGGTCGGCCGCACGTTCGGTTTCGACCGGTCACGGCCGGACGATCCCTATACGCCGCTGCTGGCCGGCATGGACAAGCATCTCATCCTGCTCGGTTCGCGAGGCGATTACGGGTACGATCCCGGTGGACGCATCGCTCATATCAATCATGTGGAAGGCGGTATCCGCGACGTGTTCGCGTTCTTGGGCGTCACCGCGTTCCACAGCGTTGCAATCGAATATGACGAGTTCGGCGGCGATCGGTTGCAGGCGTCGATTGCGGCGATCGAACGCGCCGTCGATGATCTGGTCGATCGGCTGGTGGAGGAAGCGGAGCCGCGGCGGGCGGCGTGAGCGGGCGCCCATTCCCGGGTGCTTCCGGTCGCGCTACCCGCCCTGCCGCAACCGCGCCAGCACCTTCAGTCCGCCGTATCCATCGGCAGGCAGAAGCCCCATCTTGGTCTGATAGTCCTTCACCGCCTTCATGGTGTCGTTGCCGACGCGGCCGTCGGTGCCGCCGGTGTCGAAGCCGGCCTTTGTCAGCCGGGTCTGCAGCTCCTGCACTTCGGGAAGCGTCAGCGCGCGTTCGGAGCCGGGGAAGGGCTGGATGAACGGAGGCGCACCGAGAATGCGGTCGCCGAGATGGCAGATCGCCAGCGCGTAGTTCATCGACGGATTGTAGCTTTTCACCGAATAGAAATTCGGACCCAGCAGGAACGAAGGTCCGCCGGCGACCGGCACCCACATCTGCGCCGAGGCGTTCGGCTGCGGGAACGGCTTACCATCGGCGCGCGTCACGCCGGCGCTGGCCCATGCCGCGTAGGTGCGGCTGCCGCTCGAAGCGCCTCCTGAGCTGCGGACTTCATAGCCCCAATGCTCGCCGCGGTGATACTTGCCGCGGTTGAGCAGATAGCGCGCGCTGGAGCCGAGCGCATCGTCGGGCTTGCCGAACGGCGAGACGCGGCCGTCCTTGTCGTAGTCCATGCCGACATTGAGCCAGACTTCCGGCATCCATTGCGTATGACCCATCGCACCGGCCCAGGAGCCGCGCATTTCGTCCGGCGTGCCCCAGCCGCGGTCCACGATCTTCAGCGCATTGATCAGCTCGGTTTCCCAATAGCTGCGGCGGCGCGGCTCATTCCAGGCCAGTGCCGCGAGCGCGGGAAAGATCGGGCGCATATGGTTCTGCTGCACCAGCGGATCGCCATAGGCTGATTCAACGCCCCACAGCGCCAGCAGCGTGCCGCGCTCGACGCCAAAGTCCTGCTCGATCCGCGCGAACAGCGCCTCGTGCTTCTTCAGGGCTTCGCGGCCGTTGATGATGCGCCAGTCCGAGACGCGGCGATTGATGTATTGCCAGATCTGCTCGTGGAATTCCGGCTGCTTTTGCATCTGCCGGAACACGCTCATGTCGGGCTCGATGCGGCCCATCACCCGGGTCCATGTCCCGTCCGAGATGCCTTTGGCGCGGGCGCGGGCATGAAAATTGTCGCGCCACTGGTCGAAGCCGGGCGGCGCTGCCGCAAACGCGGGAAGCCCGGTCGCGAGCAGCGCGCCAGCGCCGAGGCCGGTCTGCAGCACGGCGCGACGGGTCGGGGCAGTCTTGGAATCAGGCTGTTTCATACCCGCAGTCTAGCGGCGCGGCGAGCCCGAGCCAAAAGCCATGACGCCGCGGGAACCGGCTTTTTCGGGACAATCGGCGGAAATTTTGCAGGACCGCTCAGCCATGGACGGGGTGCGGAGGTCTCTTATAATCAAGCAGTGTACCGACAACAGAAGGCAGGAAGAATGTCACACGCCCGCAAGGAATACAGAGACTTCATGTCGCTGACGCCAGACGCCTACGAGGCCGTACTGGCGCTCAGCCAGGTTGCGGGCAAGGCGGGCATGGACAGGCAACTGCTCGAGTTGATCAAGCTGCGCGCCTCGCAGATCAACGGCTGCGCCTTCTGCGTGCAGTATCACATCCTGGAAAGCGAGAAGCTTGGCGTGCCCACCGACAAGCTCAACCTCGTGGTGGTCTGGCGCGAGGCGCCGCAGTTCTCGCAGCGCGAGCGTGCGGCGCTGGCGTGGACGGAAGCGCTGACCTTGCTCAGCGACGGTGTCAGCGACGAGGTCTATGCGCAGGCAAGTAGCGAGTTCTCCGAGAAGGAGCTCGCCTACCTCACTTCCGCGGTCGCCTCGATCAATGTCTGGAACAGATTCGGCGCCGCTTTTCGCTGGACCCCACCCGCGCGAAAGCAGGTTGTCGGCGCGGCCGCTTCATAGAAATCAAGGCGCGGGCTCATTGGCACCGAACCAGATACTGATCGGTGTACGTTGATGAAGGCCAGATAGTTGGCTGCCAGCTTATCGTATCGCGTCGCGACACTTTCCAACGTCGCCTTGATTTCTGCACTATTTGAGCAGCAAATGGTGCCCAATGTGACGCTTTGGAGGACTGGCGGTGCCGAGGTCCGGGTTGGCGTTGTTGCTTGTGGGGTTACTGGGGTTTGTGCTCGGCGGTTGCATGCAATCGACGCTCGCCCCGACATCGAATGCCAGTTTGACCCCAAGGGATCGGCAGTTGCTGGCCCGTCCGCCTTATGCGCGGGCGGACATTCCCGAGACCTATCGCCGGCATATTGTCGACTACATGCGCAAGGAGCAGCCGGGCTCGATCCTGGTCGATACCAATTCACGTTACCTGTATTACGTCCTGCCAGGAGGCAAGGCGGTCCGCTACGGCGTGACGGTGGGAGAGGAAGCGCTGGCCTGGTCCGGTGTCGCGACCGTTGGCCGTGTGGCTGAATGGCCTGACTGGATTCCGACGGCGGAGATCCAGGCTCGGCTCGGCCCTTACCCGAAGCGCGTCGCCGGAGGTCCGGAAAATCCGCTGGGCGCGCGGGCGATCTACCTTTACCAGGGCAACAAGGACACCCTGTACCGTATCCACGGCACCAATCAGCCCGAATATATCGGCCAAGCCATTTCGTCCGGCTGCATCCGCATGACCAACGAGGACGTCATCGATCTCGTGAATCGGGTGAAGCCGGGCGCGATCGTCGTCGTCCTCCCGCCAGGTCGGAGCGCGTGAATGGATCTACCCAAGTACAAGCTGGCCTAGCCCCGGTCAGATGGGATGCGCATGACGCCCCGTTGTGTAAATCCGAAGCGCAAGCCGGCGCGGCTGCGGCCCGTCTACCTTGCTGTTGCCGGTCTGGCCGTGCTGGTCGCGGCGGGAAACGATGCGGGCGCCAGAAGCGGCGAACGCCCGATCGAGTCCATCGAGACGCGCAGCGCCGGCGAGCCGCTCATGGCCATCGTTTCGCTCCGCGACCAGCGGATCACCGTCTATGATGCCAAGGGGTGGATCCTGCGGGCGCCGGTGTCGAGCGGCACGAAGGGACGCGAGACGCCCGCCGGGATATTCAGCGTCATCCAGAAAGTAGAGGAGCATTACTCGAACCTGTACGACGATGCCTACATGCCGCACATGCAGCGCATCACCTGGTCCGGTATCGCACTCCATGGCGGCGTCCTGCCGGGGCGTCCGGCGTCCCATGGCTGTATCCGGCTCCCCTTCGAGTTCGCCGACCGCCTGTTCGACACGACCGCGATGGGCATGCGGGTGATCGTGGCGCCAACCGATGTGGCGCCCGTTGAGTTTGCCTATCCGGTTCCGTTTCAACCCAAGCCGGAAGCCGGTGCCATGGCCGCTGCTCGCGCGGCAGAAGCGCAAGAGGCGACAAGGAAAGCGGCCGAGGCGCGATTAGCCGCTGCGACGGTCTTGCGGGAGGCCACGCAGGCCAGGGGCCCGGTTCGCGCGGCGGAAAATCTGAAGCGCAGAGCCGAGGCGCAGTTGGCGGCCGTCGAGACCAAACTTGGCTCTGACATCTCGGCGGAGGCAAGGAGCAGGCTGAGGACGCCAAGGCGCAGGCCGTCGCCAAAATCGCGGAGCTGCAGCTGCAATGGGACGCCGCCAACGTGGATCTGCAACTGAGGCTCGATGCCGTCACGTCGGCGCGTGATGCCGCCGCCGCGGCCGAAGCTGCGCGCGTTGCGGCAGCCGAGGCGGTCCGCGAGATCGCACGCGAACTCCAGCCGGTATCAGTGTTAGTCAGCCGCAAGTCCCAGCGGCTTTATGTCCGTCAAGCATTCAAGCCCATCCTTGAAAGTCCGGTCACGATCGCAGATCCCGACCGTCCAATGGGTACGCATGTCTTCACCGCCATCGAGCGCGCGACCGACGATGCCAAGGTGCGATGGAGCGTTGTCTCATTGGCGGGCGGACGTTCGCCCAATGCCACGGTCGAGCCCCGCGACCGGACGCGCGGGAGCAGCGGTCGCGACGTTGAGCCGGTGCCGACGGACCCGGACAGCGCAAAGGCCGCGCTCGGCCGCATCGCCATTCCGCAGGACGTATTGGATCGCATCGGCAACATTATGCCGCGATCTTCCCTGATCGTCACGGACGAGGCGTTGAGTTCGGAAACCGGCAAGGGAACGGAATTCGTGGTGCTGTTGAGCGGCGAGCCGCAAGGGGGCATCAAGAACCGGCGACGCTACACGCGTCCACGCAGCCTGCCTTTTTGGCACTCGCCTTTCGGGAGTCCCTTCACCTGGTGAGCCCCTCCGGCAAGGCGTGCACCACGGCGGCGACAGCCGGAGGATCGGTGCCGACCTCGCGGCCGCGGCCGCGGATCAGCCGTTCATAGGACGCGATCAGGGTGGTGTAGGGATTGACCCAGATCCAGCCGTCGCGCGTGAACACCTGCACGTCGAAGTGAAGGTGGTAGGACGTGCCATTCGGGAAGTCGAGATAGTTGGAGACCACGCCGATCTTCTCGCCCTCAGCGACCTGACGCCCGTTGAGAATACCGTCCGCATCCATGGCTGTCGGGTTCATGTGCATGTAGCGAAAGCGGATGTGCTCGTTGCGGGTATTGATCTGAAGCGTTGCCGCCTGCTGCCTCGGTGAACGGATCAGGGTGCCGTCGCGGACGGCGACCACAGCCTGCTTCCTGGGATGACAACTGCTTTCGCTGTTGCTGTTCGGCGGGCAGGGCGCGGGACGGACGTCCTGACCCTGGTGCCCGAAGCCGGCGGCACATTGCCCGACCTGGAAGCTGCGGGCTTCGCAAAAATTGTCCCGCCACGGATAGACGCCGCGGCCTCCCTCAGTCTTTTTCCTGCCGAAGGATTGCGAGCGGATGGCGGCCGGGGCTTTCTCGAGCGGAAAACGGATTTGCGAATAGGCGGCGAAGTCGGCGCGTCCGCCGCGCCGGCGCACGCTGCTACGGGCGATGATGTCGCCGCCCGGGTAATAGGTGAAGTCGGGCGAAACCGCCATTGGGCGTTCAGCGACCTCGGACGAAATGTCATGGCGCGGCCGCGCCGGCTGTCCGCCCGCGATGCGCAGGGCTTTCAGAAAGCGCTCGGCAATGGGATAGGCTTCGCGGCAGGCCAGCCGCCGCGCCCGCGGCGCAGAGTCGAGACACTGGATCGACACCACATAGGGCACGCCGAAGCGCGTGAAGGCGTAGCGCGCATAGCCTTCACGGATGAAGCGGCGCATGTCGGGGAACTGCGCCGCCAGCGCCTTGACCGGCTCGCCCTTGCCGCCAAGCGGATCGGCGAGGTCGTAGACGAGGATCGAGCCCGTGATCTGCACTTCGACCGGCCTCGCGAAGGTCCGCGAGCCGCCTGTGCCTGGTAGCAGCGAAAACACCGCGTCGTAGCCGGAGGGACCAGCATGAAACAGGTCTGCGGGACTGAAATCGGCCTGGTAGCGCGACAGCGGAAGCTGCGTGCCGTCGGCCTGGCCTTCGAGGTAGCCCGCGGTATCGAACGGCAACAATACCGGCACCGGACTGCGTCCGATCCCGGTGAACAGGCTCGCGTTGATGGCGTTCAGTTGCACCAGCGCGGGCGTCGCGCGCGGATCCCATGCCGGCACCCGCCGCTGGCCGGCGAACGTAAATCGGGAAGCGATCGCCGGCCGGGCTCCGATCTCGGTGCGGAGCTGATCGAGAACCGCCCGCCATTCGACGCGGACGGCTGATATCGACGGCGTCCTGAACTCTTCGGCGGCAGCGCCGGTGGCTCCTGGTGCGAGCCAACAAAGGGCTGCCAGCCAACGCCCAAGCAAGCCGACAGCTTTCCTGCCCACTGCATCGCCCCCGGCGCGTGCTCCGTATTCCAGAGCTTCGGTTCTGATTGAATCAGAACCCAACCTCTAGATTCTAGTTTTGACGCGTTTTCTTCACGCGAACCGGTGCTCACTTCGCCTGAAAACGCTGCAGTGCGCGGTCTTAATCCTTCGCGCGTTCGACGTAAGAGCCATCCTCGGTCATGACCACGATCCGCGTTCCCGTCCCGATGTGCGGCGGCACCAAGGTCCGCACGCCGTTGGAGAGGATAGCAGGTTTGTAGGACGAGGACGCGGTCTGGCCCTTGGTGACCGGCTCAGTCTCCACAACTTCGAGCGTCGCCCGCTGCGGCAACTGGATCGCGACCGGATTCATGTCGTGCATCGACAGCTTCACGGTCATGTTTTCCTGCAGATAGGGCGCGGACGAGCCGACGATTTCCTTCGACACCTGGACCTGGTCATAGGTCTCGTTGTTCATGAAGTGGAAGCCGTCGGCATCTTCATACAGGTAATTGAAATTGTGATCCTCGACGGTCGCCTTCTCGACCTGGTCGGTGGTCTTGTAGCGTTCCGAAATCTTCACGCCATCGCCAATCCGGCGCATTTCGATCTGGCTGACCGGGGTTCCCTTGCCGGGATGGATGTTTTCGGCGGTGAGGACGACGTAGAGCCGGCCGTCCTGCTCGATGATGTTGCCCTTGCGGATAGAACTGGCGATAACTTTCAAAGCTGATTTCCTGAATTTCTGGCCTTCGGCCAAATCCGGACATGGATGTCCGCAGGGCCAATGAGGCGGTTTCGGGCTGCAACATACTGATTTTGCCCGTCGATGCCAGCGTTTTGCGGCCGTTCAAGCGGGCTGCCTGAGGCCGTAAACAGCTGATTTCACCGCGTTTGTTGGAGGATGCGGGCAGGTCGCTTGACGGTCGCGACGATGCCGATGGGCCTTGCATAAAATTTCCAGGGGAACGCAAGAAGCCCGAAAACTCAGCGAGTTACGCTGGCTTTCCAAGCGAATGGACAAGGTGCGTATCTTTCGACATGAAATGACGGAGTTTAGCTTGATCTCGTCGCCTGCCGCCGCTTATCGCGGCGATGCAAAGAAAGTCGAATAATATCAATGGCGTTAGTCGATTCCCTGCACCTGTTGATCGGTTCAGCGGGCGCGCCTCCGCGGTGGCCGGCTCGGAGTCGCTGCTGATGACAGACCCCGACCAGCCGTCGCCGTGGTGGTCGGCCGCGCGGCATGCCGATCGAAAGCCGTTTCTGATGGCGCGAAGCGCGATCACCAGCGCGGTGCGGGGCTGGTTCGACGAGCAGGGCTTTACCGAGGTGGAGACCGCCATCCTCCAGATATCGCCGGGCAACGAGACGCATCTGCATGCTCCCCGTACCGGGCTCATCAGTAACGACGGCAGCCGTGCGACACGGTATTTGCGAACGTCGCCGGAGTTCGCCGCGAAAAACTGCTCGCCGCCGGTGAGGCCAAAATCTTCGAGTTCGCGCGCGTGTTCCGCGACCGCGAGCGCGGCGATCTGCATCTGCCCGAATTCACGATGCTGGAATGGTACCGTGCCGACGCAAGCTATGACGCTGTTATGGCCGATACCATCGCCGTGATCGCACATGCGGCACAGGCGACCGGGACCGGCCAGTTTTCGTTTCGGGGCAGAACGGCCGATCCCTTCGCCGAACCGGAACTCTTGACGGTGGCGTCGGCATTCGAGCGCTTTGCAGGAATCGATCTTTTGGCCACGATCAGCAATGGCGAGGGCGATCATGCGGCGCTCGCGGCCGCGGCAAATGGACGGGTGCGGGTCACTGATGACGACACCTGGTCGGACATTTTCAGCAAGGTGCTGGTCGAGCATGTCGAACCTTGCCTGGGGCAGGGGCGTTTGACTGTCTTGTTCGAATATCCGGCGCCGGAGGCCGCGCTGGCACGGACGAAAGCGGCCGATCCGCGCGTCGCTGAACGTTTTGAGGTCTATGCCTGCGGCGTGGAACTCGCCAACGGATTTGGCGAATTGACCGACGCCGCGGAGCAGCGCCGCCGTTTCGCCGCTGCTATGGACGAGAAAGAGCGGCGCTATGGCGAGCGCTATCCGCTCGACGAGGATTTTCTCGCAGCGGTTGCCGCGATGCCGCCGTCGAGCGGCGTAGCCCTCGGTTTCGACCGGCTGGTGATGCTGGCCAGCGGCGCGCTGCGGGTCGATCAGGTGGTGTGGACGCCACCGGCAGGAGACATGAACAGGATCGATCCAAAATTGGCGGCCACGCTGCGGCAACCCGCCGAGCTCGTCGAGCGCAGGCTGGTGAAGGTGACCGATCTCGCCGACCTCGAACGGGTCGCCGCGCGTTACGCCATCGCCGTGACGCCTGAGATCGCCGGCCTGATCGACACTGAAAATCCTGACGATCCGATCGCGCGGCAATTCATTCCGAGCGCGCTGGAACTGGTGAATGCGCCGGGCGAGAACGCCGATCCGATCGGCGACGACGCGCATTCGCCGCTTCCCGGCATCGTGCACCGCTACCCCGATCGCGTGCTGCTCAAGCTGGTGCATGTCTGCGCGGTGTATTGCCGGTTCTGCTTTCGCCGCGAGATGGTCGGGCCGGGCAAGGCCACGGCGCTGTCGGAGGCGGCCTATCGCGAGGCGCTGGACTACATCCGCGGCCGCGGGGAAATCTGGGAAGTCATCCTGACCGGCGGCGATCCGCTGATGCTGTCGCCACGGCGACTGGCCGAGATCATGAGAGACCTTGCAGCCATCGATCACGTCAAGATCGTTCGCATCCACACCCGCGTGCCCGTGGCGGCGCCGGCGCGAATCGATGGCGACATGATCAGGGCGTTGCGAGCAGACGGCGCGACGACCTGGATCGCCGTTCATGCCAATCATCCGCGCGAATTGTCGGGCGAGGCGCGCGCCGCCTGCGCGCGGCTGGCTGACGCAGGCATTCCGCTGGTGAGCCAGACGGTGCTGCTCCGGGGCGTCAATGACGATGCGGCGACGCTGGAAGCGCTGATGCGGGCCTTTGTCGAATGCCGAATCAAGCCTTACTATCTGCACCACGGCGATCTCGCGCCGGGAACGGCGCATTTGCGCACGACGATTGCAGAGGGGCAGGAACTGATGCGGAACCTGCGGGGCCGCGTGTCCGGCCTGTGCCAGCCGGATTATGTGCTCGATATTCCCGGCGGCCATGGAAAGGCGCCGATTGGACCGAATTATTTGTCGCATGCAAATTCCGGGAAACGTGAACTATCCTCGGAAACGCATTATCGTATCGTTGATTATTGCGGTGATGTGCATCTCTATCCGCCAAAGCCGTAATCGGCGATGATGGACGAAGGCGAGGAGAAACCGAAGCCGCACGAAGACGAGGGCAACCGCGCAATCGAAAACGCCGTGATGCTCGGCTTCTTCGCGGTGCTGGTGGCAGCCGGAATCTGGTTGCTCAGCACCATGGCCGACGTACGAAAGGCGCAGGACTGCGCCGCCCAGGGACGCCGCAACTGCGCAACGATCGATGCGCCGGAACGGACGCGATAAACGAACCTAAAAGGCGGGAGAATCAGAATGCAAAAAATAGTCTTGTCAGTCGCGCTGATGGTCCTGCTCGGCATGCCTGCTGCGTTCGCGCAGGGCGGGACGTCGACAATGCCGAAGAGCAGTCCGAGTGCCGGAGGGATTCCGGAGGCGCCGATCGGACACCGTCAACCCCGCCGCGCCGACGTTCCCAGCGAGAAGAACCTGAACGATCCGAACGACCCGCTCAGCAAGGAAAACGCCGCGCTCGACCGCAAGATCAAGAGCATCTGCCGCGGCTGCTAGGCTCGAGAGCTTTCCCTGAAACCGGGAACAGGGCGCGCAGACCGCGTGCCCGGCTCGATGATCGTTCGTCCAATTGGCTAGGCCGATAGCTCCTGGATTTTGCGCGGCCGCCCGTTCCGTCTTGTCTCCACCGCATCGGCCAGCACGTTCAGCGCGGACACCGTCGTCTCCCAGTCGATACAGCCGTCGGTGATGCTCTGCCCGTAGGCGAGCTTCTTGCCCGGCACCACGTCCTGGCGGCCGGCGACCAGATTGCTCTCGATCATGACGCCGGTGATGCGCTGCTCGCCGTTCGAGATCTGCTGGGCGATGTTGGCCGCGACAAGCGGCTGGTTCTCCGGCCTCTTGTTGCTGTTGGCGTGGCTGGTGTCGATCATGATCCGCGGGGCCACGCCGGCGCGGACAAGTTCGAGGCACGCGGCATCGACGCTTTCCCGGTCGTAGTTCGGCTGGTGGCCGCCGCGCAGGATGATGTGACAGTCCTCGTTGCCGGTGGTTGCCGCAATCGCCGAGCGTCCGCCCTTGGTCACCGCCATGAAATGGTGCGGATGCGAGGCCGACTTCACGGCATCGGCCGCGATGCGCACGTTGCCATCGGTGCCGTTCTTGAAGCCGACCGGGCAGGAAAGCCCCGACGCCAGCTCGCGATGGATCTGGCTCTCCGTCGTGCGCGCGCCGATCGCCGCCCATGCCATCAGGTCGGCAATGTATTGCGGCGTCGTCATGTCGAGGAATTCCGTTCCCGCCGGCAGGCCGAGATTGTTCACCGCCGACAGCACGTTGCGCGCCAGCCTGAGGCCCTTGTTGATGTCGAAGCTGCCGTCGAGGTTGGGATCGTTGATCAGCCCCTTCCATCCAACCGTGGTGCGGGGTTTCTCGAAATAGACGCGCATCACGATCTCGAGGCGGTCGGCAAGCTGTTCGCGCAAGGCGACGAGCCGCTCGGCGTACTCGACGGCGGCGACGGGATCGTGGACCGAGCAGGGGCCGACGACGACCAGCAGGCGGTCGTCGGTCCCGTTCAGGATAGCGTGGATGGCGTTGCGCGCCGCCATCACCACGCGCGTCGCAGTCAAGGTGCGCGGTATCTCACGCATCACCTCCTGCGGCGTACTCAGTTCTTTCAGTTCGCTAATTCGAAGGTCGTCGGTGGTGCTCAACACGGCTATGGCTCCTGCTCGTTGGGAACCTGCCGGCCAATAAAAAGCCGCCAGGTTTGGCGGCTGTTCGGACTTTATGCTTCAATTCGTCAGATTGAGCGCGATCCTCCCACCGCCAGCGAGCTGTCGTAGCTAAAATACCAAAAGCTGTTGGCGGCGATCATGATCATGGCGGGCTCTATAGCGCACCCGTCCGGCCTTGTCATCCCTTAATCGGCGGCGTCAGGATTGGCGCGCGGCGAGCGCCATGCCGACCAGCGACGCGCCGCCGAGCACGAGATTGATCCCGACCAGGAGGCCGATCGCCCATTGCGCCGAACCCGGCAGCCCGGCGACGATGATGAACGCAATCAGGAGGTCCATCACGCCTGAGACCAGCAGCCAGGACCAGCGTTCCGACAATTCGCGGCGATGCTCCAGCGCGTACATGATGGTGACGACGCCTTCGGCCAGAAAATACGCGCCGACCACGATGGTGAGCGTGAGGGTACCCTGCTCGGGTTTTGCAAGCAGGATGCCGCCGGCCAGCACGGCCAGCGCCGCCGAAAGCAGAGACCACCAGAAGCCCGGCATCTGCCGCGCCCAGTATGTGGCGAACAGCCCGGCGATGCCGCCGATCAGAAACATCCAGCCGAGGAAGATGGTGACGGCGAGGCTTGCCAGCGGCGGCACGATCATCGCAGCCAGGCCGAGCAAAGCGAGTACGATGCCTTCGAACAGGAAGGCCTTCCAGTGCGCCTTCACCGCGGCGTTCATTTCGGACTGCAATTTGCCGATGCCTGGTGGGATATCCTGGGGAAGGGTCACTGGAAACTCCCGATGCCTGCCGCGCCGATGGAGTGTCCAATATAGCTCGTGCGCCGCTTGCCGGTAAAATTTGTTCGCAGGCCTTTTTGAGCGAGATCAACGACGGAAGGATGAGGTTCAGCCCGGGCCAGGCGCGGATGAAAAGCCTTCCGCGCTCGTTCGGATTCGGTTCCGGCCGAAAACATAGATTGCGGTGGTGGCTATCAGCAGCGCCAGGCCGATCAGGATCGAGGTGAAGCCGAGCGGGATCAGCAGCAGCGAGACGTTGCGGTCGGGATTGACGAACCAGTGATGGAGCGAGGTCAGCACGAAAGCCACGCCGGCAAAGCCCGCGCCGCCGCCGGCAACCAGCAGCGCCCACATCCGCCGCAACTGGCTCAGCCGCTCGCGCGCGATCTCGGTGCGGGGCGCATGATGCCGGCCGACGCGCCGCACCAGCCGTATGGCAAATCCGATCGAACTGAATCCGATCAGCAGGCTGGCCGCCCCCAGCAGCATTCGCGTATTGGGGCCGAGATCGGGATGCTTCTGCAACGTCAGCAACGGAAAATCGAATGCGGCATGCAACGCGACCGGCGCAAACAGCGCCAGACACCAACTTGAAATCCGCGCCCAGTCGCGATGATGGCGGTGCGCGCCGAGCGCCGTTCCCGCGCGCGCGATCGCGATATAGGCGCCTGCGATAATGCCGAGCGCACCGTGAAACGGCACCGTCAGCACGCTGCGCAACGCGGCCAGCGAACGCCACATGTCGGCGTGCTGCACGAGGTAAGCGAGGTTTTCGTAAGCTGCAAAACCAAGGCCCGCGGCCGCGCCATAGACCACGGTATCCATCGGGTCCGCAAACGTGCGGCGACGGATCGACACCAAAACGATCACGAGAACCTTCACGATCTCTTCGGGCGCGGCTACCCCGAAGATCGAACGCAGGCCCTGCGTCATCCAGGGTTTCCCGGCACCGCGAGGATCGCGGCAAACGGGGCGCGCGCAATTCCCAATAGAGAAATGCTGGCGGCCCCGAGTATGAAAGCGAGCCATACCCGCGTGGGCGGGCCGGGGCGCTCGTCGGCGGCAATGACGAGCCAGAGCACCAGCAACGCCGGCGCAATGGCGGCAACGCCGATCGATGTGGGGAGGGCCTGGAGCAGCAACATGTCGGGAATTTCACCTCGTCAGGTGCTCAAATGGCCGCAAATTCAGTTGTTTGCAAGAAAGCCGAACGCGACTCGTTGTCGCCAACAGCAATTTGAAATCCGGTCCTCCCGAAGGGCTATGCGGCGGCCTTGCCGCCGATCTTGCCATGTACCACCAGCAATCCCGCCAGCGCGACCAGCGCGAAGCCGGCGCCGGCCAGGAACGTCCCCTGCGGCCCCGTGATGTCCCAGAGTGCGCCGGCAATGATGCTGGCGGCCAGCATCGCGACACCGCCGAGCAGGTTGAAGAACCCATAGGCCGTGCCGCGCAGCTCGGCCGGCGCGGTATCCGCCACGAGCGCGGCCAGTAACCCTTGCGTCAGCCCCATGTGCAGGCCCCAGAGAACGACGCCCAGCGCAACGCCGCCGATTGACGGCAGCAGCGCCAGCGCGATGTCAGCGGCGATCAGCAACAGCATGCCGCCCGCCAGCACGGCCGTTCGGCCGATGCGATCCGAGATGACGCCGGCGGGATAGGCCGCGAGGGCATAGACGACATTCATGGCGACCAGCACGGCGGGTACCAGCGTGATCGGCAGCCCGACATTCTGGGCGCGCAGAACCAGGAATGCCTCGCTGAAGCGCGCCAGCGTGAACACGCTCGCCACCGCCACCACCCACCAATAGGCCGCTCCGAGGTTCTTGATCTCGGCCAGGCTGATCGGATTGCGCACGGTGCGCAGCTCTTTCGGCCGGTCCGGCTCACGCACGGCGAAAACGATCAGCGCCAGCGCCAGGAAGGCGGGAATCACGGCAACCCAGAACACCGCCTTGAAGTTGTCTGATGTCCACCACATCAGCGCGATGGCGAGCAGCGGGCCTGTGAAGGCGCCGATCGTGTCGAGCGATTGGCGCAGCCCAAAACTCGCGCCGCGCAGCCCGGCCGGCGAGAGGTCTGCCACCAATGCGTCCCGGGGGCGCCGCGAATGCCCTTGCCGATCCGATCGACGAAGCGCGCCGCCACCAGCCAGGCGACGGTTGGCGCCAGCGGAAAGACCGGTTTGGCAAAGGCCGCGAGACCGTAACCGAAAGCCGCGAGCCATTTGCGCTTGCCAAGCCAGTCCGAGAGCGCGCCGGAGAAAATTTTCGTGATGGAGGCGGTCGCCTCGGCGATGCCTTCGATGACGCCGACCGTCACCATCGATGCGCCCAGCACCGAGACCAGGTAGATCGGCAGCAGGGCGTGGATCATCTCCGACGAGACGTCCATCAGCATCGAGACGAAACCGAGGACCCATACGCTCGGTGGAATATCCCGGATCGAATAGGCCCGCTTGGTTTCAGCAGCCATGTCGCCTCACGCGCCGTCTCACCGTGCCAACAGCCGCCGGCACGCCTCGACAAAGACCTCGGCCCCCGTGACGATGTCGGCGTCAGCGGTGTCTTCGGTCCAGTGGTGCGAGATGCCGCCGATCGAGGGCACGAACAGCATGCCTGCCGGCATGACGGTCGCGAGAATCTGTGCGTCGTGACCGGCGCCGCTCGGCATGCGGAGTGACTTGCCGCCGGCAAAGGCTGCGCTGGCTTGTTCGACGGCATGCTGGAAGGAGACATCCATCAGCGCGGGCGCACCGGTGCGAATGCGCTCCACGGCGACGCTGCAACGGCCCTGCTTGTCGACCTCCGCGGCCATGCTGCGCAGGAGATCCTCCAACCGCGCAATCACGGCCGGATCGTCGTCGCGAATCTGGAACAGCATTTCCGCAGCTCCCGGGATGATGCTGGGCGCACCGGGATCGAGGGTGATGCGGCCCGTGGTCCACACCGTGCGCGGACCGCAGGCGGTGGGGAAGCGGTCGTCGATATCGACGCAAAATCTGGCGAGTGCCAACCCAGCATCCCTGCGGATGGCCATCCGCGTGGTGCCGGCGTGGTTTTGTTCGCCCGTAAACGTGATGCGGTATTGCCAGATCCCGACGATGGACGTGACGATCCCGATTTTGAGGCCGCTGCTTTCGAGCGTCTCGCCCTGTTCGATATGGGCTTCGAGATATCCGATATGCCGCCCGCGTTCGTAACCTGCGCGGGCGCGGCCGGCGAGGCCGGCGTCGCGCAGCGCGTCACGCATGCTCCTGTCGCTGTTGCGGTCGCGCGCCGCGTCGATATCGGCTTCGGTGACGCCGCCGACATAGGACCGGCTGCCGAGGAAGTGTCCGAAATGCCCTTCCTCGTCGCACCAGGATGCAACTTCGACCGCGCCGTTTGTATTGGGATCGCGATTGATGATCTCGGGCGGCTTCGAGCGCATAGACCACGCCGAGCGGTCCATCGAGCCAGCCCGCGTGGTTCTGGCTTTCGAGATGCGACCCCGCCAACAACTTCGGCCCGGGCTTCGTGCTGGTGCCGAGCACATTGCCGATGCCGTCGATCTCGCCTACGAGGCCGGCCTCGGGAAGCCGCTGCACCAGCCATTGCAGGGAACGCAGATGCGGTTCCGAAAACGTCGGCTTGTGAACGCCGGTCTTGTAGCCGCCGATGGCGCGCAGCGCGTTGAGATCGGCGAGGACGCGGTCGCCATCGGCGCGCGAGGAAATGTCAGCCATGCTTTCCGTAGTTCTCCGAGTAGAACAAAGTTCCTGTTACCGTTCTCGGAGTAGAACAAAGTTCCTGCCGCGTCGCCAGCCACGTTTATCCCGCTGACAGCAGCGCCAATGCCACAACGGCAAGCCATGCCACGATGACGAGTGCCGTCACCGCGCCAGCGGTGATCTTCGCCTTCTGCTTCAGCGTGTAGCCGCGCATTGTTTCGCAAAACGTGTGAGGGCGTTCAGGCCTTGAGGGTAATTCAATCGCTCAATTGCATCAAAGAAATAGTTCGCGTTGTGCGAGCAGGAGGTGCGGTGCGAGCAGGAAATGGCCCAACGCCGCGGGAGCGCGACGGGCCGCCGTTGCAGCCGGTCGTCGACCGCGGCTTGCGAGCGAACCGAAAGGCCTTGCTTCAGGCGTGATGGAAAGCCGCGCCGTCGGCGCTAGAAGAGTTCGCCTCGCCGCATGCCGACCATGGCGCGATCTTCGGCCAGACGGTTCTTCATCGCGGCGACGACCTCATTGGCAAACGCAATTTGAGGATCGACCGATGCGAGAGGAGGATCCGTCGACGCCAGACAATGAATTTGAGACGCCTTCGGTTGGTATCCGACCCGGGCTTCGAATGCATCGAGTTGATGCTCGAAGTTCGCGAGCGCCTCTTTCAGATTAGCCAGTTCTTTCGCGCGGGGATCTCGAACCATACGATGCTCCCAAGACGAGGCCCCCAGGACGAGGCACCAGGACCGGAGGGCGCGTGCATCAGGCGGCGGACGCAACGCATCAGAACTTGTTGACCGCGGCGAGGCCGCCCTTCCGGCGGCCTCTCCACAGCAAAACAACGCGACGTCATGCTGGAGCTAGGCCAGGCGAACGCGGCTTTGATTCTTCCGTCGATAGGCCACGAAGCCTACGCCGAAGAAGCCGAGCAGCATCATTGCCCAGGTTGCCGGTTCCGGCACGGCGCCGGCTACCGTGTAATTGCCGAAATCGACCAACTTGATGGAGTTAAAGTTTTCGGGAGTTCGGTATAGACCTTGACCTTGTCGATGTACTGGCCGCTGCCCGCAACGGCGGCCGCCCCGAACGGTCCGAACACTGAGCTCTTAGGTACGTTGGTGAAGACGAAGGTGTTACCGAAATTGTCGTTCACTTCGACAAAGATAGAACCAAGAATGGCGAGTTGCCCCTGGAAGGAAAACGATGTGAATACGTTGTTCGTGGGGTCGAACGTTATCGACGTGAAGAGAGTGTCTTTATTCGCCGGCGTGGCCGTTGCGTTCCCGCTTCCGGTGTCCACCTTGCCGACCGTGGAGATATTGATGAGTTCGCTGCCCACATGGGCAGTGAAGCTGCTCACGTCGTTGTTGTTGACGTCGACGTTCCACGATGTGCTGCTGGTTTGCCAGCTCGACGAAGTGCTCGAAACAATGTCGGCCCGAGCAGAAACGCTGAACGTGGCTGTAGCCGCCGTGATTGAAATTGCGACTACGGTTTTGCGAAGATTTATCATCGCGTACTCCTGCCAATAACTGGAATTCAAAAACAACATTTTATTCGCCGGCTTGATATGCCAATTTTTCCCGGACCGTACCATCTATTAAAAATTGGTAAAGTAAATTAACGTTACGGTAATACCGTTCAATAGATTTATTTAGTCGATTGTAGGTTGCGCTGCAGCCGCGCCGCATCCGCATTCGAGGCGCTCACTGAGGCTGTGTATTTTGTGCTGTAGTTCCTGGCGGACTATTTAATTTTGGGGCAATTGCAGCGCTATATTAAATGTGCACCCGGAATAAACACACAATCTTCCTGTCCAACTGTGGTCGGGCCTTGCAGGAAGTCAGCTGATTGCCATGATGTTGAGAGGAGCGCCGTATACTATTTCGGCTCAACCCTGCCACGTCGAGAGCCTGGGTTTGAGAAGCCGGCTGGTGGGTCGACGAGCTTGGGGAGGGGCCTGGCAAAATTCAGTCCCCGCATATGATAATCCCCGAGCCTCGTGAGGAGGAGCCGTCAGGTATCTGGCGGAAAGTAGACCCGCAACGTTACGCGGAGTGCGAGGTAAAGCGCGACGCAGGTTGTGATTGCAATAGCGGCCGTATCCATTTTCCCTGTTCCTCATTCTTACGCACCGATGTCCGTTTGCCGGACTATGCAGCGGATGGAACTTGGGCGGTGAAAATGGTTCCCTTAAGCCTTGAAAATGGTCGCCCTGGGCTTTGAAAGTGTTTGGAACATGATGGCGCTCCCTAGCGGAATCGAACCGCTCTCTCCACCGTGAAAGGGTGGCGTCCTAACCGATAGACGAAGGGAGCAAAAACAACCGGAAAATCAATGCGTTATGCGCTTGACAGGCCGTGTTGGCCGCCTGCCGCCCATGTTCCATGGAGGCGGCGACGGGCGAACGTATAGTGGCGTTTGGCCGGGTGGGCAAGCCGCTCGGAAACCGGTTTTTGCGGCCGTTTGCGCCTCGATCGACACCCTGGCGCCGACACGCCGCGGCCGTGCAACGGAATTTAAAGCCGCATGTCGTAAGGCTGTAACGGGGGAACTTCCGACATGGCTTTGCTATCGAGCAAAAAGCGCGAGACGCGCAAATCGTTGAGCCAGCCCGGGTGGATCACGCTCGAGGGTGGTTTTGCCGCGCGCCAATGCGTGGTGCAGGATATGTCGACGACGGGGGCGAAGGTCACGATCGACGATCCCAACTCGCTGCCGGCGAAGTTGCGGCTGGCGTTTTCGCGCGACGCCAGGACCGGACGCCGCTGCGAAGTGGTCTGGCGCCGTGGCAAATCGGTCGGCGTCAAGTTCGTCCGCTAATCTGGCATCGATCCGCGAGGGACGATAAAAGGCGGGATGCGAAAATTTCTCCTGGTCATGATGGCCGTGGTGCTGCCTTCGGTTGCCGCGGCCGCCGAGCAGCCCCGTCTTCAGAAGTCCGACAAGGCCGCAACATCGGGCAAACTGCTTCCGCTGAAGCGCTCAAATTCCACCAATGCCTGCGCGGAGTACGGCGCGGGCTTCGTCAAGATCGAAGGCACCAACACCTGCATGAAAATCGGCGGCGCGGTAAGCGTCGGCGTAGGTGTGTCCGGCGGCTCGCGCTGACTTACGTCATCGGCGGCGCGACGAACTGCACGAAGCCCGGGCGGGCCGCGAACTGCGCAAACCAGCGTTCGAGGTTCGGCAGCCTCTGTTTGGTGACGCCTTCGACGCCGAACCAGCGCCGCGCAAAGGCGCCGAGCGCGATGTCGGCGATCGTGAACTGGTCGCCTTCGATGAAGCGCCGCGTCTCAAGGTGCGCCTCGACGATCCGCCACACCGCGGCCTCGGCGTCGACATCCTTCTGGATCGCGACCATGTCGCGCTGTTCGACCGGCGTCCGCACCAGCGCCCAGAACACCGGCCGGTCGACCGGCTGCAGCGTCGACAGCGTCCAGTCGAGCCAGCGGTCGACGCTTGCGCGCGCTTTCGGCTGCGAGGGATAGATCGGCGAATTCTCGCCATAGGCCATGCAGAGATAGCGCATCACGGAATTGGATTCCCACAGCACGTAGTCGCCGTCCACCAGCGTCGGCACGCGGCCGTTCGGATTCATCGCCAGATACGGCGCCTCATTGTTCTTGCCGAACTGCATGCCGGCGTCGATGCGCTCATAGGCGAGGTCGAGTTCGGCGAGGCACCACAGCACTTTTTGAACATTGACCGAATTGGCCCGGCCCCAGATGGTGAGTTGTTGTTTCTTGTTGTCGGCCACGCGCATTGCTCCCGCTGATCTTCCGATTGGCCGTTAATAGCTGAAGATCAGCGAAAAAGCGCGCTCTTGCGCGCGTTGAAGCCCAACAAAAATCAGGCTCCGCCGCAGTGCGACAGAGCCACGATTTTTCGCGTAACGCGTTGGGTGGCGTCAGCCGGTCAGTGGCCGAAGAACAGCCACAGCAGAATGATCACCGGAATAGGCACGCCAAGCACCCAAAGCAGAATGCCTCGTCCCATCATCTACTCCTCAAAATACATCGAGGAGAAAACGCGCGATGTAGCGGCCAGTTCCTGCGCAGAAAAGAAGCCACGCGAAGGAACGTTTTATGATTTCGGAATTTCCGAGAGCGATAATCCGATCCGAAACAGCGCGCAGCCGTCGCGGTCGACCGCCTCGCGCACTTCGGCATTGACGTCGTCAACATGGCGGCTGCGCGTCAGCCGCCATTCGCTTTCACTTGTTGTACAAGGCCTACCAGTGGCCGGTGTTCGGCATCGACGACCACGGCTCCGCCGGCGGCTTCGGTTCGCCCTTCTGCAACAGCTCGATCGAATGCAGATCCGGCGAGCGCACGAAGGCCATGTTGCCGTCGCGCGGCGGCCGGTTGATGGTGATGCCGGCCTTCATCAGGCGGTCGCATGTCGCGTAGATGTCGTCGACCTCATAGGCGAGGTGACCGAAATAGCGGTCCTCGCCGTATTTCTCCTCGTCCCAATTGTAGGTGAGTTCGACCAGCGGCGCGCCGCGGTTCTGCGGCGCGGCCTTGAACAGGCCTTCGTCCTCGGGCGCGCACAGGAATACCAGCGTGAACCGGCCCTTGTCGTTGTCGACCCGGCGTACTTCCTTCAGCCCCAGCGCGTCCCGATAAAACTTCATCGCGGTATCGAGATTGCGAACGCGCAGCATGGTGTGGAGATAGCGCATGTTTGTTGTCCTCCTGAGAACGTTTGGAGATTTCGTTATGGTTGGGCGGGTGGGACGATAAATAGCAGCAAAATGCGCTAAGGGGCAGGGTGTTGCGGGACGATGGCGTGCCAGGAGGTTGCAAATCCACCGTGTTGACCCGTTCGCGGACCTCGGCGGGTTCTTCCAAGAGTTTTCTGAGCGATATTCGTTTAGCGGCCATTTGGCCGGAGGCGGAACTATGTCTAACGAAAGCGAAGTTGTTCCTTGTGGGTAAACCAAGCGAAGTTCAATGATTGAGCCGTAGATTTGTCTTAGGCTTGATTTGAGGACGACACCCGGCGTCAGCAGGGTGTTCATTGATGGAGGTTTGGATGGCCAGACAATTCGGCTTGAAGGCAACATCGGCAGCCGCACGGTCGGCGGCAGCGGCATCATCAACCACTGCGCCGGACCTGAGTGCACCGGCGTCTGCATCGAAGCGCCGTTCTCCGGGCAGTTCTCAAGCGTCAAAGCTCTCTTCCCAATGCTCGGAGCTGCCGTTCTCGCCTGCGAGCTGGCGGGGCTGCCGCGGTCGGCGATCGATCTCTCAAGACTAAATCGCCACGCTACCGGCAAGGGCAACGCCAGGAAGCCAGAGATGCGGGCTCCCGCGAAGCGAGGTGGGGTGTCGAAGACGATAAGCTGACGCCGCGCGGGTTGCGCTATGGATGCTGCTCGGCCCCGCAATCCTCGTGCTTGCAGCGTTTTGATTACCTAGCGCGTCAAAGCAGGGATAAGAGATTATCGAGCAGCGCAAGGAGCCTTTGGCCGGTCATTCCGACTGCGGCGATAATGGCCAGGGCGATAAATCCAGCGATGAGGCTGTATTCGATGGCGGTGGCGGCGGACTCGTCGCGCAGAAACTTCCCAAGCATTCATTCTCTCTCGAACTTTGACGGAAATGGTGTGGCACGTCCAAGTTGCTTTCGAGACAACCAAAAGCGTAAAATTGCAAGATTATTGGGACTGCAGCCCGGGGCGGACGGCGTGAGTTAATCGCGTTCGGCCGTGGCTTTTGTTTTCAGACGGATATCTTTCGGCGAGCCAGAACGCCGCGTCACCAGCGTGACCCTCACACATACGCGATTGGCTCCTCCGTTCATGGTGACGCCCAACGGAGGGATCAATCATGTACCTGCTTTACGGCGTACTCGTTCTCGCGATGATTTTCTTTTTCGTGCTTCCGATCACCGACGCCAGGACGGCTCGGATGAAATTGTCCGTGGTGAGCAGCCTCGGCGTATTGCTGGCAGTGTCGGTTGTCGTGCCGCGCCTGATGCACTAACAAAAGCTGCCCGCTTCCATGCGCAATGACGGTGCTTGCGATGGCGGGCGGTTGGCTGACGCGCGACAGCCGGACTGCGCGCGATCTCGAGGTCGCGCGCAGAAATTTGACTTTCGGCTTCGCTTAGACCTTGACGTCCAGCAGGGACGTTTCGTCGGACGGCACATCCGCAAGGGCCGCTTCCATGGCGGCTGCCTTGGCGTGATAGACGGCCTGAAGATCCTGGTTGATCGTATTCGGCGGCGCCTTGGCGTTCTGATCGACGACGAGTTGTATTCTG
This sequence comes from Bradyrhizobium sp. RDT10, assembly GCA_044772375.2. Taxonomy (GTDB): domain Bacteria; phylum Pseudomonadota; class Alphaproteobacteria; order Rhizobiales; family Xanthobacteraceae; genus Bradyrhizobium. The sequence continues at coordinate 2,894,363 of CP187939.1, read as the reverse complement.
GCCTGCGTCACTTCAACCGGTATGGGATAAATGACCATGGGATGACCCTCCTGGGCCAAACCCTGTCAGGTGCCTATTTACGCTTTGTAAAGAGGTTGGGTTAACGGCGCAGCAGTTCAGGGAGGCTCGGTAAATGGAGGCTTAAGTTTCCATGACCGGCGTCAGAAAAATTTATCGCGTTTTCGAGCTGCTTCAATCGGAACCGAAACGACCTAATGCTTCTGTTCCAGCCGCTCGGCATAGAGGCGGAATTCCTCGGCCATTTCGATCAGCTTCTTCGAGGCTTCCGGATCCTTGACGGCTTCGGCGAGCTGCCGGGCTCTGTTGGACTGGTCTCGGTAGTGGTCGGCTTGGGTCATCGCAGCACCTTTTTAGATAAGTACGGGCTGCGCCAAAAGGTTCGATGTCCGGCACGCGACCGGACATGGCGAGATGAGGGACAGATCGATCGGATGGGGGAGAGGGCGAAGCGGCGAGGTAACGTTATCTTAACAAGCCAACGGTGCCGGAAAACGCGCCCCCTGTTCGTTCTGTGAGAACAAAAGGAGTCTTGCTCTCAACCGAACTCAATCCCGCGATTGGTTCGGCACTCAGCGGTCCGGCAATTTATTGTCTGGCGGTCGGTGATAGGTTGCGATGGCGATGAAGCCGGCATAGCCGATCACATTGATCAGAATTTCCATCCACGCGGGCATGACACACCTTCCCCTGAAACAAACTCCGCAAGGGCGTGTTTGTTCCCGCGCAATACGATGATCAGACCCGCCCGATCGCATGGTCGCGATCACGTGCGGGCTGTAGCCCTCTGCTCGATAACGAAAACCCCGCCTACATTCGAAGATGCAAACGGGGTCTTTGTGCTTTCACCTCTCGCAAGGTTTGCTGCACTTCAGAACAAAACGTCGAGGCGCCGGCTTCGTTCCTGCCATGGTGGATTTTCTTGGCGGAATTCGCTTGCGGTTCCACACGTCATATTCCGTCGGCGATAACGCGAGGGACCGAGCAAGCTTCTGCCGGTTCCGCCTCAACGCCAGAATGAGGGGCGGCCGGATCCGTTCAGCGCGTTGGCCAAGGTCGTCTCGTAATACTCTTCGCGCTCGCGTTCGAACTTCTGCTGGGTTTCCTGAAGCTTGCGACACGGGCTGCGATTTCGGCCCGGTCGCGCGCGAGTCTTTCTTCCTTCTCTGTCATCGCCCATCCGTGTCTTGTTTGATTCTGCGCTCCGCCATCATTGGCGCGCGCGAATGGGGCGTGAATGGGGAAGCGGGGCTACAGCACTGTGATTGGCTGTCGTTGCGAAGCGAAGGCGGTGGATAAGATGTAGCGCATTCTTGTCGCTCACGCGGGTTCCCGTTAGCGAAAGGTTCAAACGGGAGGTTCCAATGGCAAAGATCGATCTGGATTCACTTGGTATCGAAGAACTCGCTAGTCTGCGCGAGAGCGCCGCCGACAAGCTGTTCGAGAAGGTCGCCGCGCGGCGCGCCGAGCTCGAAGCGGAGCTGGAAAAGCTGGCCCAGTACGGCAAGCCGGTGAAGAAGGCGGAAAGCGCACCCGCGCCGAAGGCGAAGAAGACCGAAGAAGCCAAAGAGCCGAAGGAACAGGTCGCCAAGCAGCGTGATCAAGGCAGCCGTGACATGGCAGCATGATAGGGCGGCGTAGCTACAAGGCGGCCTGATCCAGGCCGCCTTGACGATGCGCATGCTGCGCCACCGGGCAGGGCGCTTCGATCTGGCAATCCGAAAGGCCGTGCTATAATTCGCACGGCCCAACCATTCGGAAATATCAACGGTGATCGCCAAGGATTTGCACAGCGGCGTCGAGCAGCTCGGCAACATGATCGCCGAAGCGGCGTGTATCGTCCCCTTTACCGGCGCCGGCATTTCTACCGAATGCGGCATTCCGGATTTCCGCTCGCCCGGCGGCCTGTGGACTCGTAACCGCCCGATTGCGTTCGACGAATTCATCTCCAGCACTGAGGCGCGGGCCGAGGCCTGGCGGCGGCGCTTTGCGATGGAAGAGACCTTTGCGGCGGCCAAGCCCGGCCGCGGGCATCGCGCGCTGGCCTCGCTCTACAAGGCCGGCAAGACCCCGGCGATCATCACCCAGAATATCGACAATCTGCACCAGGCGTCAGGCTTCAAGGCGGACGACGTGATCGAACTGCATGGCAACACCACCTATGCCCGCTGCATCGGCTGCGGACATGTCTATGATCTTCCTTGGGTAAAAGCGCGTTTCGAAGAGACCGGCGATGCTCCCTACTGCACCATCTGCGAGGATCCGGTGAAGACGGCAACGATCTCATTCGGACAGGCGATGCCGGAAGACGCGATGCGCCGCGCCACTGAATTGGCCCAGCATTGCGACCTGTTCCTGGCGATCGGTTCGTCGCTAGTTGTTTGGCCCGCTGCAGGTTTTCCGCTGATGGCCAGGAACTGCGGCGCGAAGCTCGTCATCATCAACAATGAGCCGACAGAACAGGATGATGTCGCCGATCTGGTGATCCGTTTCGACATCGGGGAAACGCTCGGACCGTTCGTAGGCAATTGATCACCAACTGATTCGCGGCTGTGCAAGCCTGTTCATAGCCCCCGCAATTTTGTTTTTTTAGCTATGCCTCGCAGTCGAGAGTGTTATCTTTTGATTCGAGAGATCTGCGCTGCGTTATCATGATGGTCATGGTAGGGCGCGTGTTCCGGTCCGCTGCGGCGAAAGTGGACCGCTTTTTGAAGTGTGAGGTCCGGGGTCATGGGGTCGGACGAATTTGGGTCCAAGAAGCTCGGGGGCCGCCGTCAGGCGGGACAGGGCAGAACAGACTTGGACCGGGTGAATATGCAATCGGCGCGCAGCGCGATCCGGCAGTGGATGCACTGTCGGGTCTCGGCGATGCCGCGGCCAACCTTGTCGAAATATCCGGCGTCATCAAATGGTTCGACGCCTCGAAGGGGTACGGTTTCATCGTTCCCGACAATGGCTGGCCCGACGTGCTGCTGCACGTCACCGTGCTCAGGCGCGACGGCTATCAGACCGCCTATGAAGGCGCGCGGCTGGTGGTCGAATGCGTGCAGCGCGCCAAGGGTTATCAGGCGTTCCGGATCGTTTCGATGGATGAGTCCACCGCGATCCATCCGGCGCAAATGCTGCCGCCCCGGACCCATGTCAACGTCACGCCGACCAGCGGTCTTGAGCGGGCCCAGGTCAAATGGTTCAACCGGCTGCGCGGTTTCGGATTCCTGACCTGCGGCGAGGGGACGCCGGACATTTTCGTCCATATGGAAACGCTGCGCCGCTTCGGCATGACCGAGCTGCGTCCGGGCCAGTATGTGCTGGTGCGCTTCGGGCCCGGGTCCAAGGGCATGATGGCGGCCGAGATCCATCCCGAGACCGGCCCGTCGGCGCTGTCCTCGCATTGATCCTGCTGACGGAAATTTGAGCCGGCCGCCGCGCACCAACGCGGCGGCCTCTGGCATTTGCCGCAATCATCGGGCTAGTGTTCCGGCAATTCCAAGATATCCGGCATGAGTGCTTTGATGAATTTCGCTTTGATGGTTGCGCGGCTTCGGATCGGCGGCCGCCTGGTGACGTCGCTGGCCGCGGCATCCGCCGTGCTCGTCATCCTCTGCGCCAGTCCCGCCGCGAGGGCCGCGAGCGTTCAGCCGCTCGAGATCGTCACCAAATCGGGTGTACAGGTGTTTTCGGTCGAGATGGCGACCACGGAAGAGGAGAAGACCAACGGGCTGATGTACCGGAAGGAGCTGCCCGACGGAAAAGGCATGCTGTTCGATTTCTCGCCGGAGCAGCAGATCTCGATGTGGATGAAGAACACCTACATCTCGCTCGACATGATCTTCATCCGCGCCGATGGCCGCATCCTGCGCATCGCCGAAAATACCGAGCCGCTCTCCACCAAGATCATCTCCTCGGGGGGATTAGCCAAGGGCGTGCTGGAGGTGATCGCGGGCACGGCCCAAAAGTATGGAATTCAGCCCGGCGACCGGGTGGCGCACCCGCTCTTCAATAAGCGCTAAGCTCTACCGGAGCGCCTTGCTGGCAGCGGTTTAAGCGTGTATCGACGCATTTCCCAGCATAGATCGGGGTATAGCGCAGCCTGGTAGCGCGGCAGTTTTGGGTACTGCAGGTCGTTGGTTCGAATCCAGCTGCCCCGACCAATAAAATCAATGACTTGCCACGTCTTTTTCGGATTGAATCTTCCCAACGGTCCCAGTTTGGGAAGGGCAGGGGAAACTTGTGACTGGTACGAAGACAGTCGTTCTGGCGCGGCAGGCACTGCTGCTGGGGCTGGCGCTTTGTTTTGCCACCACAGTCCTGGGCCAGACGGCCGCGGCCAATCCGGCGCAGATGATTTCGGACTTTCGGCTAAAGCACGGGCAGAAGCGCGTAACCCTTGATGCTGTTCTCACGCGGATTGCACACGATCAAGCCCAGGCGATGGCCGCAAAGGATCAACTGGATCACGACGTCCTCGGCCGATTCACTACGCGTGTCAGCCCGGCGGGCGCCGGCCGAGCCGCAGAGAACATTGCGTACGGCTATGACGGTTTTCCCAAAACCCTCGACCAGTGGATCAATTCGTCAGGGCACCGAAAAAACCTGCTGCTGCCCGGCGCCACGCGTGTGGGTGTTGCCAGCGTGAAAAGCGCGAAGACCGGTCGTATGTATTGGGCCATGGTGATCGCAGGCGACTATGAGCGTCCCAAGAAGCCGAAGAGTCCGCCAAAGAGTTCGCCGAAGGATTCAAAGCAGGCACATGCTGCGAAGCCCAAACCGCGCGCGGCTGAGGCCTGCCGACTGAAGATTCTGAGCATCTGCCTTTAGAGAAGTTGCCACTTTGTGGCTTGCAATGTCGTTCTCGTTATGTTCTGCTTGGTCGTTCTTCGGAGGTGACCAATGGATGTCGAGAAGCAGCGAGAAATCATCCGGCTCTGGAATCGCATGCGCAGGGTCGAGGGTCCGCTCGCGGAAGAAATCCGTATCCAGATTCTTGAATGCTTTGCGCAACGCGAGTCGCCGAGCGCGCGGATGAGCGATCGTCGGGAGGTGTTGAGCCGCGTGCGGGTTCCGACGGGTCAGGTGCATCGCATTGGCGAGCGCGGCAACAACGCAACGCTTTGATGGCTTCGCACCTCGGCGAGGTTGATTCGGCGGCCGTCAAGATTGACGGAATCGACGCGCGGTGCATGCTGCACCCATGTTGTCGCGTGTGCGCAATCATTTTCAAGGTGCGAAGTTCGCCCGCATGAGCAGCGGGACGTACTGCGTCATCCGCGATCTCGGGCTGGTCAAGGGCGGCAAGGGATGCGGCACCACGAGGTGCTCATCACCTTCAGTCTCAAGGCGCTGTGGCGGTCGGTCGTTACCGTTGCACGGCCTGCCACGCCAATAGCCGATGTTCGGCCGCCGACATCGCAACCGATGTCAGATAGCCGGTCACTCCTAACAGGATGACACCGGCGAACAGGTCGGCCGAGCGGAACGCGCGGCCGACAGCAGCACCCAGTGGCCGAGTCCGTCGAGGCCGGCCAGGATTTCGCAGACCACCGACAGGATCAGCGCCACCGTCAGGCTGAGGCGCATGCCGGCGAGAATGTCGGGGCTGGCGGAGGGCAGCGCGATCTTGAAGATCACGGCGAGCCGCGACATCTGCAGCGACCGCGCCACCTCGTAGAGCCGGGGCTCGACCGCCGCAAAACCATGGATGGTCGCCAGCATGATCGGCCAGATCGCACCAAAGGCGATCACAAACAGCGCCATCGCCTGCGTCAATCCGAGCATGGCGATCGCAACCGGGATGATCGCCGAGACCGGCAGCGGCCGCAAAAACTCCAGCGAGGGCGCGACATAGGTCCGCATCGTGCGCGACGATCCGATGATTGCGCCGATCGCGATACCGGCGATGGAGGCGGCGAGCCAGCCATAGGCCATGTGCTCGAGCGTGCCCGCGAGCTTGCTCCAGAGGTCGCCTGCGGAAAATCCGCGCACCAGCGCTGCCCATGCGCGGTCCGGTCCCGGCAGGAACACCGGCGAGACCAGTTTCAAATTGGCGATCAATTGCCAGAGCGCGATGAAGCCTGCGGCTATCGCAAAGCTTGCCACGCGCCAGATGATCGCTGCGCGGTTCATGGGCTGTCTCCGCTCAACGCGGCACGGCCGAACAGACGGTGCTGGGCTACGGTCAGAAGCACGTTCAGCGCGTAGCCGATGATGCCGATCCAGACCAGATAGGCCAGCATCAGATCGGGACGCAGCGCCTGCTGCGCCAGCATGATGCCGGCGCCGAGGCCGAGCGGATTGATCGCGATTTCAACGGTGACAGCAACGATCAGCGCGATGCCAGCCGACAGCCGAAAGGCGACGAAGATCCGCGGCAGCGCGGCCGGGATGATGATCTTCCAGACCCGCTGCGCCGGCGGCAGCCGCAGCGCGCGACACCTCCATCAGCCGCGGCTCGATGCTGCGCACGGCGGCGCGCGACAGGATCAGAATCGGCCAGACGCAGGCGAACGCCACGATCACGATTTCCATGCGATAGCCGAAGCCGAGCGCGATCAACGCGATCGGCAGCAGTGCGATCGAGGGTATTGGACGGATCGCCTCGACGGTCACTTCCATCAGGCGGTTCAGGGTATCCGAAATTCCAAAGGCGATGCCGAACGCCAGGCCAATGAGGGTGCCGATGGCGAGGCCCGTGAACGCCGAGAACAGCGTGTCGCGCGTCGCCGTCAGGATCGAGAAATCGGCGAAGGCGCCGGCAAGCGCCATGACGATTTCGCTCGGCGGCGCAAGGCTGTCGCTTTGCAGATGGGTGGCGCGCGCCCAGACCTCGAACGCCAGCAGCACGGCCAGCGGCAGCGCCAGCGCCTTGGCGGAATTAGCCGTCACTGCTCGGTCGCCTTGATGAAATCGAACAATTGCCGCCGCAGCCGCAGGAACTCCGGGTGCTCGCGGGTCGACAACTGGTCGCGCGGGCGCGGCAGGTTGACCGAAAGCTCGATGCCGATCCGTCCGGGATGCGGCAACAGGCCGATGACGCGGTCGCCGAGATAAATCGCTTCATCGAGGTCGTGGGTCACGAAGATCACGGTGGCGCCGCTGGCCGCCACCAGCGACATCACCTCGTCCTGCAGGCCCTGCCGCGTCATCGCGTCCAGCGCGCCGAACGGCTCGTCCATCAGAAGCGTCTTCGGCTCCTGCGCGAGACAGCGGGCGATCTGCAGGCGCTGCTGCATTCCACCGGACATTTCGGCGGGATATTTGCCGGCGTGGCCGGGCAGGCCGACCGTGCGCAGCAATTCCTCGATGCGGGCGGGGCGCTCGACCGAGGGCATGCCGCCCGCTTCCAGCGCCAGCGAGACGTTGCCCGCCGCGGTGCGCCACGGCAGCAGCGCCTTGCCGTAGTCCTGGAACACGATCGCGATCTCGCGGCGCGGCTCGCGCATCGGCTGGCCGTCGAAACTCACCTTGCCGCTGGTCGGCTGATAGAGACCGGCGGCCAGACGCAGCGCGGTGGTCTTGCCGCAACCGGAGGCGCCGACGATGCAGAGGAATTCGCCGGGACGAACGCCGAGGCTGAGATTTTCGATGATGGTCTTGCCGCCGAGCTGGAGCGTGACTTCGTCGAACGCGATCTGCGGCGCAGGCGTGCCGGGGACAGCTTCAAGACGTTTAGCGGCACTTGCCATCGTGTCAGCTCTCGCTGCCTGGAGGATAGACGAAGTTGAGAGTCGAGCGCAGATGCGCTTCCAGCATTGCCTGCGCTCCCGGAATATCGCGAGCGATGATGCGGTCGGCGAGCAACTGGTGCGCGCGTACGAACTTCTTGCCGCTGTCCATGGAACGCATCATTACGCGGCGATAGCGGTACGCCTGGTCGTAGAGATCGGAATGGGCCGCCAGCAGGCGTTTTGAGCCGCACGCTGTTAGTAGGGCGGTATGAAAGCCCTTGTGCAGCCGGTCGAAATCCTCCGCACCTTCGCGGAATTCATCACCGGTCCGTTCGATATGCCGGCGCATCTGGTGCAGCGCGCTGACGATGCCGGCCTCCCAGGCGTCGTCGCCGTGGGTGATGGCGAGCCTGACGGCCTCGATCTCGATCGCCGTGCGCATGGTGGTGATGTCGAGCAAATCCTCGCGGCTGATATCGGCGACGCGAAAGCCGCGCTGCCCGGTGCCGACGATCAGCCCGCGCGACATCAGCCGTGACAGGCCCTCGCGCAGCGGCGTCGCCCCGATCTCATAGCGTTGCACCAGGTCGACGATGCCGAGCCGCGATCCCGGCGCGAGGTGGCCGGCGAGAATATCCTGCTCGACCAGCATGGCGGCACGCTCAGTTAGCGTGGCGGCCTCGGTCGCCGGTCGACTTGGTTGGCGCTCGGAGGCTGGCATGGCGAAATCCCTTACTTCAGGACCAGCTTCGACGTGTCGAGCTTGGATTGCAGCATCTTCTGCGACGACATTACTTCGATCCACCAGCCGAGTTGCTCGGGCTTCAGCGCCGGTTCGAGCGGTTCGGCGGCGTCGCCTTAACCAGTTCGATCGGCTGCTTGGTGAATTTCGAGATCGAGTTCGATGCCTTTTCGCGGTCGTTGTTGACGATGACGGCGGACTCGGCGATCGCGTCACGGAATTTCTTGATCGCCGAGGCGTTCTTGTCGGCCCAATCGCGCGACGCGGCGTAGAAGATGATGGGATCGGTGCGCGCCAGCTCGACCGCGTAGCGTGCGCCGACCGAGCCCAATCCGGCATTGGTCATCCGCGTCACGAACGGTTCGGCGGTCAGCACGGCATCGACGCCGCCCGACTTGATGATGTCGGCCATGGTCGGGAACGTGACCTCGACGAAATTGACGCCCTTGGGATCGACGCCTTTCTCCACCAGCCATTTCACGAACAGCACGTGCAGGAAGGCGTTCAGGCCGGGCGCGCCGACCTTCTTGCCGACGAAATCCTTCGGCTCCTTGATGGTGATGCCGTTGCGGACAAAGGCGGTGATGTTGCCGTTCGACACCGGGCTCATCACGGTTGCACCGGCAATCGCAACGAGATCGAGGCCGCCATCGGCCGCCTGCAGGAACACGGTCGAGGTCGGCCCGCCGATCTGGATCGAGTTCGACAGGATCGCCGCCGGGATATTCGAGTTGATGCCGATCGGCGTCATCTCGACCTCGAGCCCGTGCTTTTTGAAGATGCCTTCGTCGATAGCCACCATCGCCGAGGCGCAGTCCGAGGTCGCCGTGCAGCCGACCTGGATCTTGGCTTGCGCAAAGGCGGTACCGGTCAGCGCCACGCTGACCGCAAGGGCGGCAAGGACCTTTTTCACGGCATTCTCCCCAATACACATTTTTCTATCTTGTTTATCGATATTTTTTTGATCATATATTTCATCGGAAAACAAGGGGTCATCCAGTGAAACTCACGACATTCAAATCCGGCGGACAGGAAAAGATCGGAATCGTGCATACCGGCGATACGCTTTGTTCGATCTCGCAGCCGCCGCTAACCGGAGCGGAAGCACCAGTCCGGCCTTCGCATCGATGCTGGCATTGATCGATGCTGGCGAGAGCGCGCTCGAACAGGCGGCAAAGGTGTTCGACAGGCACGGCAAGGACGAGACGTTGTCGGTAAAGACCGAGACGGCCGAGCTTCTCGCGCCGGTCCCGGAGCCACGGCAGATGCGCGATGGCATGTCGTTCCCGCTGCATATCCTTCAGGCTCCGCGCGGACAGCTCAAGCTTGCCGCGCGCGCCAAGGGCGACATGGCGGAACTGGCGCGGATCGAGGCCGAGCCGCTCGGCGAACTGCCGGAGATCTACCGCAAGCAACCGATCTACTACATCACCAACCGCTTCAGCGTCCGCGGCACCAACACCACGGTGAAGTGGCCGCGCTACAGCCAGGTGATGGATTACGAACTCGAATTCGGCATCATCACCAAAAACAAGGGCGCCAACATCTCCGCCGCCAAGGCCAAAGACCACATCTTCGGCTATACGATCTTCAACGACTTTTCCGCGCGCGATGCCCAGCGCATCGAAATGGAGGGGCGGCTAGGCCCGGCGAAAGGCAAGAGTTTTGACGGCGGCAATGTGATGGGGCCGTGGATCGTCACGCCGGACGAGATCGGCGATCCCTACAAATTGAAGATGGAAGCGCGCGTCAACGGCGAGAAGCGCTCGCAAGGGATAAGCGAGGGCATGCTATTCTCGTTCGAGGAGATCATCGCCCATGTCAGCAAGGACGAGACCCTGATGCCCGGCGAATTCTTCGGATCCGGCACTGTCGGCAATGGCTGCGGCCTCGAGCTCGGCTGGTATCTCGAGCACGGCGACACCATCGAACTCGAAGTCGAAAAGATCGGTATTTTGAAGAACCGGGTTGAGCGGCAATAGCTGCCTCCGGATACGTCAGCAAAACAAGAACACCAGCGAGGAAACGCCATGGCGCGCAAGTTGATCGATATCTCCGTTCCCCTGCAAAACGACGTGCCGGCCGATCCGCCCGGCAATCATCCGACCATCCAGTATATCGATCACCAGCAGGGCCTGCCGCGGATGCTGCAATTCTTCGACGGACTGAAGGCGGAAGACCTGCCTGACGGGCAGGGCTGGGCGGTGGAGCAGGTATCGCTCTCCACCCACAACGGCACGCATCTCGACGCGCCCTGGCACTTCCATCCCACCATGAACCGCGGCGAGCGTTCATGGACCATCGACGAGGTGCCGCTGGAGTGGTGTTTTCAGCCGGGCGTGAAACTCGACTTCCGGCATTTGCCGGACGGCTATGTCGCCACCGCCAAGGACGTCGAAGCGGAGCTGAAGCGGATCGGGCATACGCTGTCGCCGCTGGAGATCGTCGTGGTCAACACCAGCGCCGGCGTCAAATATGGAAGGCCCGATTACGTCACCTCCGGCTGCGGCATGGGCTACGAGGCGACCATGTATCTGTTGGAGCGCGGCGTGCGCCTGACCGGCATTGACGGCTGGAGCTGGGACGCGCCGTTCATCTACACGGCGAAGAAATATGCCGAGACCAAGGACGCCAGCCTGATCTGGGAAGGCCACAAGGCCGGCCGCCACATCGGCTATTGCCACATCGAAAAGCTGCACAACCTCGAACAACTGCCCTCGACCGGATTCATGGTGTCGTGCTTCCCGGTGAAGATCGAGCGCGCCTCGGCGGGCTGGACCCGGGCGGTCGCCATTCTCGACGGCTGAAGGCTGCACGCGACAACAAACAAAAACAGGGAGAGAACGGATGACGGATTTGCGCACGCCCCCGCTGCGGGGATGCTTCTGCTGTGGCCCATCAAGTTCGTCGCGCTCCGCACCAAGCCGGCGCGGCTTCATGTTCGGCGCCGGCGCGCTGGCGCTGACAACAGCAGCAGGTGGCAGCCGGGCGACGGCACAAACCGCAGACACCAAGCCGTTCCGGATTGACGTTCATCATCATCTGTCGCCGCCGACCTATGTGACCGCGTCGAATGATAGCGGGTTCGGCGATCCGTTGATGAAGAACTGGAGCATCGAGAAATCGCTGGCCGACATGGACAGAGCCGGCATCGCCACCGCGATGCTGTCGGTCACCACGCCCGCGGTCAATTTCACCAAGGGCGATACCGCGCGAAAGCTCTGCCGCGAGTCGAATGAATATGCGGCGAAGCTTGTGGCGGATTATCCCGGACGGTTTGGAAATTTCGCAATGCTGCCGCTCGCCGATGCCGAAGGCAGCCTTCGAGAACTCACGTATGCGCTCGATACCCTCAAGGCCGACGGCATCGCGTTGATGACGAGCTACGGCGACAAGTGGCTCGGCGATCCGTTGTTCCTGCCCGTGATGGAAGAACTCAATCGCCGCAAGGCGCTGGTCTACACCCATCCGACGGCGGCCAATTGCTGCGTGAACCTGGCGCCGACGCAGCCGCCCGTGATGATCGAGTTCGGCACCGACACGACGCGCACCATCGCCGACATCATCTTCTCCGGCAATGCGCGGCGGTATCCCGACATCCGCTGGATATTCTCCCACGCGGGCGGGACCATGCCGTTCCTGATCGAGCGCTTCGTGCGGCATCCGCTGCTGGCGCCGAAGGCCAAGGAGACGGTGCCCGACGGCACGCTTACCGAGCTCAAGCGCTTCTTCTACGACACCGCGCAGACGTCCAACCGCGGTGCGATGTCGGCGCTGGCGGCGATCATTCCTCCGTCGCAGATCGTGTTCGGGACCGATTTCCCGTACCGGACCGGCATCGATCATGTGAAGGGGCTGCGCGAGGCGAGTGTGTTCACGGAGGAGCAGATGGCGGCGATCGAACGGGGAATGCGCTCAAGTTGCTGCCGCGACTTGCAAGCTAGTTCGGGAGCCGAGCTTCCCGCCACGTCGCGGAACGATCCGTCAAAAGAGATTCGTCAAAAAAGAAAAGGCGCACCGGATTTCCGGTGCGTCTCTATCTTATCTCCGGTCCCTTCTAAGGCGACGGCGATCGAGCCTAAATCACCACCTGCAGACGCGGACGCCGTAGGGATTCCAATAGCAGCGCGGGCCCGGGCGAACAACGAGGGGCGCGCCATAGAAGCCATAACCCCGGCCATAGCCCCGACCCCGGCCATAACCGCGCGCGTAGCCGCGACCGTAACCGCGACCATAACCTCTGCCTCTGCCTCTGCCTCGTTGCGCTTCTGCTGAAGTGGTCGTCGCACCCACCAGAATCGCAGACGTGCTGGCCACGTAGACGAACAACAAAGCCAGCGCCGCAAGACAGCGGGTCAGGATATTGTAGCGTTTAGCCATTCGAGAATCTCCCGGTCACTTCCGAAACACCTGGACTTCGGCACCATCTCACTTAGACACGCGAGAAAGCTTTTAGTTCAGATGCGCTAAGACAATATTTTACAAGGTTCATTCGAGCTTTCGGGACTTTATTAAGAAGGGCAGGTAAGGTCAAGTTTACAGCCGGTCTACCGATGGTTCTTTGCATCGCGCCGTTCATCTTTCTGAATGCTGGATGAACACCAGGATTGTGCGCTGCAGAACTTCGAGCTGGAAAAATTCAACGAGGCCACGCCGGCAACTTGATATCGACATCATCTCCATTTCTGAGCGCAAGACGATCCTCTCCTGACGAGTACCCATGTCCAAAAAACACACTTATGTCCTTGGCCTGAACACTTATGACCATGATGTGAGCGCCTGCCTGTTGCGCGACGGCGCCATCGCATTTGCGATCGCCAAGGAGCGGATCACGCGGGCCAAGCACGCATCGGGCTTCTACAAGGAAGTGATCGATTATTGCCTCGAGGCCGAGGGCATCACACTCGATGACGTCGATCTGGTGGTGCGCAACTGCTACGTCCTGCCGGTCCCGGAAATGGAGGAGCGGCTGGTCTATTTCGATGCGCCGGGCTTCCTGCCGGATTTCGAACGCGGCGACGCCGCCAAACACCCGCTGTATCTGTCGCGTCAGGAAAAGGTGGTCACGATCTCCCATCACCTGGCGCACGCCTACAGCGCGTTCGCGGTGTCGCCGTTCGAAGATGGCGTCGTGATGATCGTCGATGGTGTCGGCAGCTACCGGTCCGACGTGATGGAATCGTTTCCCGCCAGCGATGCCGCCACGCCGCTCGCGCGGGAGTCGGAGAGCTATTACAGCTTCAACGGAACAACGCTGGAATGCTTGAAGAAGGTCTGGATGGAGCCCGACCGCGGCTTCCTCAGCGACGAATTCTACAACATGCCCGGCCTCGGTGCGCTCTACAGCCGCGCCTCGACCTACATCTTCGGCGACTGGAATAAATGCGGCGAGCTGATGGGATTGGCGCCCTATGGCCGCCGCGACCAGGTCAAGCATTTGCTCGAACTGACCGACGGCAAGCTGCAGGTGCCGCACTGGAACGCCACCGACTTCAAGCAGCCTTATGTCTTTGACGTCGCCGGCAACTGGGAAAAGCACCCTGCGATGCGGCACTGGGAGGATCTCGCCTGGCGCACGCAGGACGACACCGAAAATGTGCTGCTTGCCCGAGCCCGCTGGCTGCGCGAAACCACCGGTGCGAAGAACCTCTGCATGGCCGGTGGCGTGGCGCTGAACTGCGTTGCGAACGGGCGGGTCGCCCGCGAAGCCGGATTTGAGAATGTCTGGATCCAGCCTGCGGCGGGCGATGACGGGATCGCCATCGGCTGCGCCTATTACGGCTGGCTCGAAATCCTGAAGCAGCGCCGCGGCTTCGTCATGGATCATTCCTATGTCGGCAGGCGCTACAGCGATCAGGACGCTGCCAAGGAATTGCAGAAATTTTTGGTGCGGATCCAGGTCGATGCGGTCAAGAGCGAAAACGTCTGCCGCGACACGGCAAAGCTGCTCGCCGATCAGAAAGTGATCGGCTGGTTTCAGGACCGCTCGGAGTTCGGACCGCGCGCGCTCGGCAACCGCAGCCTGCTGGCCGACCCGCGCAAGCCCGAGATGAAAGACATCCTCAACAGCCGCGTCAAACACCGGCAGGCGTTCCGGCCGTTCGCGCCGATCGTGCTGGCCGAGCGCATGAAGGAGATCTTCGAAGGCGGGGAGGACTCACCCTTCATGCTGATCGCGAAGCCGGTTCGTCCCGAGTGGCGGGACAGGATTCCTGCGATCGTGCATGTCGACGGCACCGCGCGGGTGCAGACCGTGCGCGAAGAAACCAATCCGATGCTTTACCGCGTGCTGAAGGAGTTCGAGGCGCTGACCGGTGTTCCCGTGCTGATCAACACCTCATTCAACATCAAGGGCGAGCCCATCGTCGAAACGCCGCAGGATGCCGTGAACTGCTTTCTGACCACGGGCGTCGATCATCTGGTCATCCACGACACGATCGTGTCGAAGGCCGCCATGCACAAGGTGGTCGCGCCGCTGGTCAATATTTACACCGACGTGCGGATGCTGGTGGCGTCGACCGCGCAGCCGGCCTGAACGCGGCTGTCGCGGTCCAGCCGGGAGCCGCTCAGGCGGCTTTCGGCGCCGCCGGCTTGAGCGGCTTGTCCTGCCGCTTCGACCAGGAAATGTAATAGGCGACGACGGTCATGATCGCGATGCCGGTCACGCTGACGAGGATCTGCACGAGCAGCGAGCCTGAGCTCATCGATAGTTGGAAATGCCCGACAAAGGACAGGAACACGCCGACGCAGAAAACCGCGAGTGATTGCTGGCCGCAGACGATCAGCGGATCGAAAATCCTCCACTCCAGGCCCGGCCACTCCTTGGGCACGAAACGGATGACCAGGATCACGATCACCACGAAGTGCAGGAAGCGATAGGGCGCAAGGTTGGTCTTGTCGTTGGGGTTAAAGGTCGAATACAGCCACTGCGGGAACATATCGCCGAACGTCGGAAACTTGCCGGCCATGGTCATGACCAAAGCGAAGATCATGTAAGCGATGCAGAAATACAGCGTGATCGGCGAGTTGATGATGTGCAGGTTCTTGCGGGCGCCGCCGAGCGCGCACCATGCGCCGAACACGAACAGCACCTGCCAGGCGAATGGATTGAAGTACCAGGTGCCGATCGGATAGGCGGACAGGTTCCAGCCGGTCTGCCGAGACACCAGCCACAGCGCGATTGCAGCCAGCATGGTCAAGTTGGGCTGGCGCAGCATGAACCACAGCACCGGCGGGAACAGACCCATCAGCACGATGTAGAGCGGCAGCACGTCGAGATTGACGGGCTTGAATTTCAGGAACAGTCCCTGCCGGAGCGTTTCGGTCGCGTTATCGATCAGGCCGACGACGTTGAAGTCGTTGACCAGCTGGGAATCGCCAAAACGCAGTGCGAGATAGCTGATCGAGGCGATATAGATCACGAACAGGATGATGTGGGCGACATAGAGCTGCCAGACCCGCTTGGTCAGCCGCGTGGCGCCGACGATGAAGCCGCGTTCCAGCATCATCCGGGCGTAGACGAAGGAGGCGGTATAGCCGGAAATGAAAACGAACAGGTCGGCGGCGTCGCTAAACCCGTAATTGCGGGTGGTGATCCAGTTCACGACATTGTCAGGGATATGATCCAGGTAAATCGCCCAGTTCGCGACCCCGCGAAACAGGTCCAGCCGGAGGTCGCGTCCTTTGTCGGGCAGAGTGGCGTTGATTTTCATGGATGCCGCTTCGCAGTGATGCTTTCGGAGGATGGCGCCGCAACACGGGGTCCCGGGTGCCGGATAGCCCTAGATTGTCACAGTACGGCATAATGACTATACCGGTACGGAAATGGTACATCCGGTTTCTGGAATCACCGATCGAATTCCCTGAGAGGTGTCTTTATACTATCCCGGCCGTTTCCACCAACCGCTACTATGCATACGCTTAAGGACCCGAACCATCCATGACCGCACGCATTTTTAAACCCGCCAAAAACGCGATGCAATCGGGCAGGGCCAAGACCCAGGAATGGCAGCTCGATTACGAGCCCGAGCAGCCCCAGGCCGTCGAGCCGCTGATGGGCTGGACCTCGTCGGGCGACATGAAGCAGCAGCTCACCTTGCTCTTCGATACCAAGGAAGACGCGATCGCCTATTGCGAGCGCAGGGGCATTGCCTACCAGGTGATCGAGCCAAAGGATTCGGTGCGCCGGCCGGCCGCCTACGCCGACAATTTCGCCTTCAAGCGCGTCGAGCCCTGGACGCATTAGAGGCCTGAGCGGCGCTTCCCGGTCGCTCGACGCGGGGAGTTGCGGCGCGGGTTACTGCGCCGGGTCGGATGCTGCCGGAGTGTTGGGGATCGGCAGCGGCGCGTCCTTTGCGACGCCAAGCACCGGGAAGGTCCTGATGTTGCGCACTTCAGGCATCGCAGAAAACTGCAGAAGCTGCTGGTGCATGCCCTCGACGTTTCGCGCCACGCATTTGAGCAGATAGTCAGCGTCACCCGAAATCCGCCAGGACTGCAGGACGAGCGGCGCCGCCGCGATCGATTTTTCGAACGCCCGTAGCGGGGCCTGGGCCTGGCTCTGCAACTGGATCAGGACAAAGGAAATGACTTCGTAGCCCAGGAGCGTTTCGTCGAGCGTGGCTCTGACAGCGCTGACATAGCCGCGCTCGCGCAGTGCGCGAACCCGCCGCCGGCATGGAGGCTCCGAGATGCCGACCCTATCCGCCAGCTCGTTGTTGCGGATGCGTCCATCCCTCTGCAGCTCGGACAATATCCGCAGGTCGATGTCGTCGAGGGGGTGGCGTTCCGTCATAGGCTATTCATGGGCTCCTCTTGGGCACCTCATCGGCGTTCCAGCCTGCCGGGCGCCGTCAGGCCGGAGGAGGGCGCGCGTTTGGTTCGGGCCGGGGCGGGTATCGCGCCGGGGGCGACGCTCGACAGCACCAGCTTTTCGTGCGCAGCGACGATGGCCTCCTTGGTGAGTCGCCCGCCGGGCCGGTACCAGGTGGTGAGGCCGGTCAACAAGGCCAGGATCGCAAATGTCGCCACCTGGATGTCCACGACCTCGAATTCGCCTTCGGCGACGCCCTGGCTGAGGATTTCGGCCAGCCGCCGCTCATAGGCGCCGCGCAGCGCCACGATCTCTTCATAGTTCTTCGGCTCCAGGCTTCGCAATTCGGAATTGGCGATGAAGACCTCGCGCTTCCTGGTCATGTGATAGGTGACGTGGAAGGTTGTGAAGGCGCGGAGCTTGTCGGCCGGTCGCTGTTTGCCCTGAAGGGCGCGATCGAGCTGGCGCAGCAACTCGTTGATGTGGTCGCGTATCAGCTCGAACAGCAATTCCTGCTTGGTCGAGATGTGGTTATAGAGCGATCCCGACTGGATCCCGACTTCGGCCGCGAGCTGGCGCAGGCTCATGGCCGCGTAGCCGTGCTCGAAGATCAGGCGCAGCCCGGCTTTGCGGATCGCCTCCATCGTCTTGGGGCCGTGTGAGCCGATCGTCCGCGCCATGGAGCCTCTGAAGGTAGGCGTTTCGCCGCTATGGAAACGAGCGGTCGATCGTATAATCGTGACACGAAATAATAGCAATTTCAATCGCCTGTAGATCTCGCTTGAGCCTTAACAGGTTCCGCTTGCAGGTAGGTTAAAAAACGTATGATCGTTTAATTCGAGGAAGAACCAAGGGTGGAATGATGGCCTCAAACAGGGCGCTGCTTCTCAACTTCGATCTCGGCGAGACCGCGGATGCGATCCGCGAGACGGTGCATGCGTTCTCCCAGAACGAAATCGCGCCGCGCGCCGCCGAAATCGACCGCAGCAACCAGTTCCCGCGCGACCTCTGGCCCAAAATTGGATCGCTCGGCCTGCACGGCATCACGGTCGAGGAGGAGTATGGCGGCAGCGGCTTGGGCTATCTCGATCACTGCATCGCGGTGGAGGAGATATCGCGGGCCTCGGCCGCGGTCGGGCTGTCTTATGGCGCCCATTCCAACCTCTGCGTCAACCAGATCCGCCGCAACGGCAACCAGGCGCAGAAGCGGAAATACCTGCCGAAGCTGATCTCGGGCGAGCATGTCGGCTCGCTGGCGATGTCGGAGCCCGGCGCCGGTTCCGACGTGGTGTCGATGAAGACCCGCGCCGACAAAAAGGGCGACCGGTTTGTGCTGAACGGCAACAAGATGTGGATTACCAACGGCCCGGAGGCCGATACGCTGGTGGTCTACGCCAAGACCGATCTCAACGCCGGTCCGCGCGGCATGACCGCCTTCATCATCGAAAAGGGCATGAAGGGATTTTCCACCGCGCAAAAGCTCGACAAGCTCGGCATGCGCGGCTCCGACACCTGCGAGCTGCTGTTCGAGGATTGCGAGGTCCCCGAGGAGAATGTGCTCAGCGAGGTCGGCCGCGGCGTCAACGTGCTGATGTCGGGCCTCGACTATGAGCGCGTGGTGCTGGCGGCGGGCCCGATCGGCATCATGCAGGCCTGCATGGATGTGGTGCTGCCGTACGTGCACAGCGCAAGCAGTTCGGGGAGCCGATCGGCACCTTCCAATTGGTACAGGGCAAGATCGCCGACATGTACACCACGATGAACGCCTCGCGGGCCTATGTGTATGCGGTGGCCAAGGCCTGCGACCGCGGCGAGACCACGCGCGAGGACGCGGCCGGCGCGATCTTTACGCGGCGGAGAAGGCCACCCAATGCGCGCTCGACGCCATCCAGCTGCTCGGCGGCAACGGCTACATCAACGACTACCCGACCGGGCGTCTCTTGCGTGACGCCAAACTGTATGAAATCGGCGCCGGCACCAGCGAAATCCGCCGCATGCTGATCGGCCGGGAACTGTTCGAAAAGACCGCCTGAACTTCACATCGGGGCAAAGATAGTACAGGCTGTCGCATCCTCTCCGAACGGGCTGTTCCGACCCGTCCAGAAGCATTCCAACGGCCCTCCAGCATCCAAAGAAACGCCGACCATGCTGCTTCATTCCACCATCGATCCAACGTCGTCCGAGTTTGCCCGCAACGCCGACGTGATGCGCGGCTTGGTGGCCGAGCTTCGCGAGAAGCTTAAAGTTGTTTCCGGCGGCGGCGGCGAGACGTCGCGCAAGCGGCATACCTCGCGCGGCAAGATGCTGGCGCGCGAGCGCGTCGACCTGCTGGTCGATCCCGGCACCGCCTTTCTCGAATTGTCGCCGCTGGCCGCCCACGGCCTTTATGGCGGCGACGTTCATTCCGCCAGCGTGATCACCGGCGTAGGGCGCATTTCGGGCCGCGAATGCGTCATCGTCGCCAACGATGCCACCATCAAGGGCGGCACCTACTATCCGATGACGGTGAAGAAGCATCTGCGCGCGCAGGACATTGCGCGGCAGAACAATCTGCCCTGCGTCTACATGGTAGACTCGGGCGGTGCGTTCCTGCCGCTGCAGGACGAGATCTTTCCCGACGAGCGGCATTTCGGCCGCATCTTCTACAACCAGGCGCAGATGTCCGCGCAGGGCATTCCGCAGATCGCCATCGTGATGGGCTCCTGCACCGCCGGCGGCGCCTATGTGCCGGCCATGTCGGACGAGAGCATCATCGTGCGCAATCAGGGCACGATTTTTCTCGGTGGTCCGCCGCTGGTGAAGGCCGCCACCGGCGAGGTGGTGAGCGCCGAAGAACTCGGCGGCGCCGACGTGCATTCTCGCCAATCCGGCGTCACCGATCACTACGCGCAGAATGACGCGCACGCGATCGGGATCGCCCGGCGCATCGTCGCCACGCTGAAGCCGCCGACGCGCGCCGTGCTCAACATGCGCGAGCCGCGGGAGCCGCTGTTTCCGGCCGAAGAAATCTACGGCGTGGTCTCCGCCGACGGCCGAAAGCCGTTCGATGTCCACGATATCATCGCGCGGGTCGTCGACGGCTCGGAGTTCGACGAGTTCAAGAAACTCTACGGCACGACGCTAATCTGCGGCTTCGCCCATATCTGGGGGTACCCCGTCGGCATCATCGCCAACAACGGCATCCTGTTCAGCGAGAGTTCGCTGAAGGGCGCGCACTTCATCGAACTGTGCTGCCAGCGCAATATCCCGCTGGTGTTCTTGCAGAACATCACCGGCTTCATGGTCGGCAAGAAATACGAGGCTGGCGGCATTGCGCGCGACGGCGCCAAGCTGGTGACGGCGGTGGCAACCGCCGGCGTGCCAAAGTTCACCGTCGTGATCGGCGGCTCCTATGGCGCCGGCAATTACGGCATGTCTGGCCGCGCCTACTCGCCGCGCTTTCTCTGGATGTGGCCGAACGCGCGCATCTCCGTGATGGGCGGCGAGCAGGCGTCCATGGTGCTCGGTCAAGTGCGCCGCGACAATATCGAGGCCAAGGGCGAGAGCTGGTCGGCCGAGGAAGAGGACAAGTTCCGCAGCCCCATCCGCGCGCAATATGAACACCAGGGCAATCCGTATTACGCGACCGCTCGGCTGTGGGATGATGGTGTGATCGATCCCGCCGACACCCGGCTGGTGCTCGGCCTTGGATTGTCGGCAGCGGCCAATGCGCCGATCGAACCCACGAAATTCGGCCTGTTCAGGATGTGATGATGGACCGCTCGAAACTTTACCGGCGTTTTCGCACGCTCCTGATCGCCAACCGCGGCGAGATCGCCTGCCGCGTCATCCGCTCCGCCCGCGCCATGGGCCTGCGCACCGTCGCGGTCTATTCCGAGGCGGATCGCGATGCCATGCACGTTGCCATGGCTGACGAGGCCGTGTTGCTCGGACCGGCGCGGGCACGCGACAGCTATCTCAATATTGGACGCGTGATCGAATCCGCACGCCAGGCCGGCGCCGAGGCGGTCCATCCCGGCTACGGCTTCCTGTCTGAAAATGCCGAGTTCGCGCAGGCGTGCCTCGATGCCGGGCTGGTGTTCATTGGTCCGACGGCTTCGATGATGACCGCGATGGGCTCAAAGTCCGGCTCGAAAGCGCTGATGGAGAAGGCCG
Organism: Bradyrhizobium sp. RDT10; assembly: GCA_044772375.2. Lineage (GTDB taxonomy): Bacteria > Pseudomonadota > Alphaproteobacteria > Rhizobiales > Xanthobacteraceae > Bradyrhizobium. The sequence continues at coordinate 2,872,972 of CP187939.1, read as the reverse complement.
GCGTGCCGCTGGTGCCCGGCTATCACGGCGAGGCCCAGGACGAGGCGACGCTAGCAAAATCCGCCGACAAGATCGGCTTCCCCGTATTGGTGAAGGCGTCCGCCGGCGGCGGCGGCCGGGGCATGCGCGTGGTCAATTCGGCCAGCGAACTTTCGGCGGCGATCGTCAGCGCCAAGCGGGAGGCGAAGGCGGCGTTCGGCGACGACCGCATGCTGATCGAAAAATTCGTGCAAAACCCCCGCCATATCGAGGTGCAGATCATCGGCGACAGCCACGGCAATCTGCTCTCGCTCTGGGAGCGCGAGTGCACATTGCAGCGGCGGCACCAGAAGGTGATCGAGGAGGCGCCGTCGCCGACGCTCGATGCCACGCAGCGCGAGACCGTCTGCGCCGCCGCGCGCAAGGCCGCTGCCGCCGTGAACTATGTCGGCGCCGGCACCATCGAGTTCGTCTCCGACAGCAAGGAAGTGTTCTTCATCGAAATGAATACCCGCCTGCAGGTCGAGCATCCCGTCACCGAACTCATCACCGGCGTAGATCTCGTTGAATGGCAGTTGCGGGTGGCGTTCGGCGAAAGCTGCCGCTGGCGCAGGACGAGATCAAGCTGAACGGCCACGCCATCGAGGCGCGGGTCTACGCCGAAAACCCGCAGAAGAATTTCATGCCTTCAGTCGGCCGGATCAAGACCTGGCGCACACCTGATGCGGTCGATGGACTGCGCATTGACGCCGGCTATCGCGATGGCGATGCGGTGTCGCCGTACTACGACGCCATGCTGGCCAAGGTGATCGCGTGGGCGCCGACCCGGCAGGCCGCGATCGAGCGGCTCAACCGCGGACTAGAGGAAACTGACGTCCGCGGCATCGTCACCAACATCCCATTCCTGTCGGCGCTGGTGACACACCCGGACGTGCGCGCCAACCGCATCGACACCGGCTTCATCGAGCGCGAGTTGAAGAAGCTGACGGAATCGTCAGGCGTCGCTGGCGATCTCGAGCTTTGCGCCGCGGTCGCCGCCATCGTCAACGAGGAGCAGAAAACGGCGCGCAAGGATTCGCCATGGCAGACGTTTGGCTGGATGCCGGTCGGAAGGCGGCAACGGGTATTCTCGTTCCGTCACGGGCAGGGCGCCGAGCACAAGGTGGCGCTGCACTATGGCTCCGGGCCGATGACACTCTCGATCGGCAAATACGAATTTGCTTTCACGACGTCGCCGGCGGATGGCGGCAGCTTCGATCTGACGATCGACGGCATGAAGTCGCGTGTCGTTGCCGTGATCGAGGGCCATGAGCTTTACCTGCGCACCCGCAATGGCCGCTTCGATCTGCATTGGGTCGATCCGTTCGGCGGTGAAACCGAGGAGCAGGTCGGCGAGGACAAGATCGTGGCGCCCTTGCCGGGCACCGTGGTCGCGCTGCTTGCCGAGGAGGGCGCGACGCTGGAAAAGGGTGCTGCGATCCTTACCCTCGAAGTCATGAAGATGGAGCAGACCCTGCGCGCCCCTTTGCGGGCGTGCTGAAGAAGATCAAGTGCAAGGTCGGTGATATCGTCGGCGAGGGTGTCGAACTTGCCGAAATCGAACCGGTGGCGTCATGAGCGATCGCGTCCACATCGTCGAAGTCGGCCCGCGCGACGGGCTGCAGAACGAGAAGACCCCGATCGGCGTCGCCGACCGGATCGCTTTCATTGAGGCGCTGATCGGCGCCGGGCTCAAGACGGTGGAGGTCGGCGCGTTCGTGTCGCCCAAGGCGATCCCGCAAATGGTCGGATCGGCCGAGGTGCTGCGCGGCGTCAGCCATCACATGAATTGCGAACTGCCGGTGCTGGTGCCGAACGAGCAAGGTTACGAGGCCTCGCAGGCGGCCGGCGCCAAGCTGATAGCGGTGTTTGCCGCCGCGTCGGAAAGTTTTTCGCGTGCCAATATCAATTGCTCGATCGCAGAATCGATCGACCGGTTCAAGCCGGTGCTGGCCCGCGGCAAGGCCGACGGCGTCAGGGTGCGCGGCTATATTTCGACCGTGCTCGGCTGTCCCTATGAGGGCGAGATCAAGCCGCAGGCGGTGGTCGATGTCGCAAAAGTGCTGTGGGACCTCGGCTGCTACGAGATTTCGCTCGGCGACACCATCGGCGTCGGCACGCCGTTGAAGGCGCGGCAATTGCTGCGCGCCGTGGCGGGCGATGTACCAATGGCCAATCTCGCCATGCATTTCCACGACACCTACGGCCAAGCGCTCGCCAATCTCTATGCCGGGATGGAAGAGGGCTGCCGCGTGATCGATTCCGCCGCCGGCGGTCTCGGCGGCTGCCCCTACGCCCCCGGCGCGACCGGCAATGTCGCGACCGAGGACGTCGTCTACATGCTGGAGGGCATGGGGATTGCGACCGGCGTCGATATGCCGAAGCTGGTCGCGGCGACCAATGTCGTGAGCGGGCTGATCGGCCGGCCGCCGGTCAGCCGCGTCGCGGCGGCATTGAACGCGAAGGCGCGGGCCGCGAAGTAGGCCGCCTACGCGGCCTTCAAGCCAACGTTCGGCAGCGGCGGCCTGTTCTTCAGCGCCTTCGCCATCATGGACTCGACCTCTGCCTTCTCGTGCGGCAGCAGCGCCAGCCGCGGCGGACGTGTCAGTGCGGTGCCGCGGCCCATGATGTGCTCGCAAAGCTTGATGCACTGGACAAGGTCGGGACGGGCATCGAGGTGCAGCAGTGGCATGAACCATTCGTAGAGCGGCATGGCCTCGGCATAGCGTCCCGCCTTGGCGAGGCGGAACAAGGTCTCGCCCTCGCGCGGGAAGGCGTTCGACATGCCGGAGACCCAGCCGACGGCGCCCATCGCCACGCTCTCGACGATGACGTCGTCGAGCCCGGCGAACAATACGAAGCGATCGCCGACCATGTTGCGGGTGTCGATGAAGCGCCGCGTGTCGCCCGAGGAGTCCTTGAAGCACACCACCGTCTCGACGTCGGCAAGCGTTGCGAGAATGTCCGGGGTCACATCGTTCTTGTAGATCGGCGGGTTGTTGTAGAGCATCACCGGCAAGTCGGTCGCGCTGGCAACCGAGCGGAAGTGCGCGGCGGTCTCATGCGGCTTGGACGAATAGACCAGCGCCGGCATAACCATCACGCCGTCGATGCCGACACGCGCGGCTTCCTTGGCGGTTTCCACGGCGAAGGCGGTCGTAAACTCGGCAATGCCGCACAGGACAGGAACGCGGCCGGCGGCGACCGACTTGGCCGCTTCCATGATGGCGATCTTCTCCTTGCGTTCCAGCGAGGTGTTCTCGCCGACGGAACCGCAAACGATCAATCCGGAAACGCCGTCGCGGATCAGGCCATCCATGACTTTGGCGGTCGCATCGATATTGAGCGACAGATCGTCATTGAATTGCGTGGTAACGGCCGGGAAGACGCCTTCCCAGGAAATGCGTGGGCTCATGTTTGGCTCCAATTGGATTTTTACCGGCGGATTTTGAATCCGCCGGGTTTTGACTGTGAACGATGGAACGATGGGTGTGCCGATCAGAGCGTCGCGCCGACTTTTCGCAGCTCCGCAAGGACAGGGGCCTTGGGCAGCCACACCTTGTCGAACTCGGCGATGACGGCCTCGGTATCCTTGGCGGCAACCTGGCGGATCGGGATCGGCGCGTTACGGAAGTTCTCGATCAGCTTGGGCTCATTGCCGGCCAGTTCGTCGATCTGCGCATCGAGCGTCGATTTGACGGTCTTGGCGATCAACTCCCTGTCGGCTGCCGGCAACGATTGCCAGACGCGGCCGGAGACGACGGCGGCCATCGGCATGAACACGGCGTTCATCTGCAGGATGACTTTGGAGACCTTATCGAAGCGCTGGTTCCACGAGAACTCCAGGTCCGCCTCAAGGCCGTCGACCTGGCCATTGGCCATCGCGTCGAACACCTGGGGAGTCGGGATCGGCGTCGGTGCCGCGCCCAGCGACTGATAGAAGTCGCGGTACACCGGCGTCGGGTTGATCCGCAGCTTCATGCCTTTGATATCGGCCAGTGTCGTCAAATCCTTCGCCGAGAAGATGGCGCGCATGCCGGTGATGCCCCAGCCCAATCCAATCGTTCCGGTTTCCTGCGGCAGCACCTCGAACAGCTTGATCGCCGCCGGATGGCGGACGAATTTCGCGACCGACGGCGTCGAGCGCACGATGTAGGGCGCGTTGATCGCCGCGATATGCGGCACGCGCGAGCCGAGCTCGGCGGCCTGGATGAAGCCCATGTCGAGCGCGCCGGACTGCAGTTGCTGCATCATGGCCGGCTCGTTGCCGAGCTGGCCGGAGTGAAACACAGTCATGGTCAGGCGGCCGTTGGTGGCCGCCTTGAGGTCCTCGCCGAGCTTGAGCGCGGCCTTGTTCCAGGAGTGGCCGTTCGGCGTGATCAGGCCAAGGCGAAACTCCTTGGCCTGGGCAAGCGCCAGCGAGGGCGCGAACAGCGGCACGGCCGCGCTGGCGGCAAGGAAGCGGCGACGCGAAAGGGACATGGCAAGGCTCCTGAAGAGTTGGCGGGTCTACTTGATGAGAACGAGGGAGAGGGACGGATAGAGCGAGAGCAACACCAGCAGGATGCAGGCGACGCCGAAGAACGGCAGCGTTACGAGGAACATCTTTCCCGGCCTGGCACCCGTGACGGCTGCCGCGACGAAGAAACAAAGGCCGACGGGCGGCGATAGCAAGCCGAGCACCAAGTTGATCACCACGACGACGCCGAAGTGCCTGGGATCGATGTGGTAGATTTCGGTTGCGACCGGCAGCAGGATCGGGACCGTCATGATCAGGCCGGGAATGCCGTCGATGACCGTGCCGATCACCAGCAGGATCACGTTACAGAGCAGCATGAAGCTGACCGGATCCTTGGCGACCGACTGGATCCATGCCGCGGTCTCCTGCGGCACTTTTCCGAACACCAGCACCCAGGAGAACACGGCCGCGGCGGCGACCAGGAACAGCACGATGGCCGAATAGACCCCTGCGCGCAGCATCATTTGCGGCAATTGTGAAAACTCGAACTCCTTGGTCCAGAATTTTCCGATCAGCACCGCGGCGACCGCACCGACGGCTGCGGACTCCGTCGCGTTTGCCAGCCCGCCGAGGATGCTGCCGACGATGACGATCGGAATCAGCAAGGTAGGTGACGTGCGCAGGATTGTCGCCACCCGTTGCCGTGGCGTTTGATATTCCCTCGGGGATAGTTGTAGACGTATCCCATCAGAGCGATGACGACGAAGAACATCGCCGTTAGGATGACGCCCGGCACGATGCCGGCAATCAGCATGTCGCTGACGGATATCTGCGCCAGCACGCTGTAGACGACAAACATCACAGACGGCGGAATGATCGGCCCGAGCATGCCGCCATACGCCGTCAGCCCTGCGGCAAAAGTCTTGTCGTACCCCTTCTTTTCCATCTCGGGCACCATGATCTGCGCCATGATGGCAACCTGCGCGGTCGCCGAACCGAGGATGGAGGCGATGAACATGTTGGCGAGGACATTGACGTAGGCGAGCCCGCCCTTCAGCGAGCCGACAAAGGCCATCGCCATGTCCACGATACGCCGCGTAATGCCGCCGCCATTCATGATCTCGCCGATCAGGATGAAAAGCGGGATGGCGATCAGGCCATAGCTGTCGACGCCGCCGAAAAGCTGCAGCGGGTAGGATTGAAACAGAACCGGATTTCCGGATGCTACGATGTAGACGAACCCGGCAAGACACAGACAAAGGCCGATCGGCACCCCGACCAGCATGATCGCGATGAACGCGGCCGAGGTGATCATCAGTTGACCCCGTCCAGCGCGGAGATATGAAAACCCTTCGGCGGCGTTCGCGGTACCAGTTCGAGGTCCTCCAGCAGGTTTGCTAGGCCGTGAACGGTCATCGATACCGCAAAGATCGGCAGCGTCAGGTAGACGACCCAGGTTGGCCAGTTCAGCGTCTGGGTTCGCTCGGTGTAGAGGAAGTTGAACGTCTCGGCGGCGAGCTTGCGCCCATCGAAGCCGGCACGGGCGAGGCCGATGGGATCCATCCAGAGCATGCAGGTGGCGATCAGGGACACGCCGAACACGACGACCATGCCGGTCGCGATGACCTTCGCGATTTTCTGATTCCGCGCCGACAGGTGCTCCGTCATCATGGTGACCGCGAAATCGAGCCGCAGCCGCGTCATGGCGGAGGCCCCGATGAAGGTCAGCCAGACTACGCAATAGACCGCCGATTCATCGATCCAGTAGATCGGGAAGTGCGAATAGCGGGTGACGACGTTCACCAGGATCAGCGCCGTCAGCAGATACATCAGGCTCATCAAAGCGATGCGCTCGAAGGCGAGCAGGAGACTCGAAGCGCTGACAACGATCCGCCCGGCGCTGAACGCCGACGCATTCGCAATTGTCTGCTCGATCATAAGGCCACGCTGCTCGTTCAGATTTCCCGTGCCATTTGAAAATGTATAATTTATACAATGTTGTCAAATGGAGATTTGCAGGCCTCGCCAGCCTTCGCTGGGTAGGCGCCATCTCAACGTGCGAAACAGAGCCGCTTCGATCGGAAAGGCCGGCCATGACGACGGAAGATCAAATGAAAGGCCCACTGAAGCACCGGACGCTGTCGGCTGCGGTGGTCGACCAGCTCCGGCAGTCGATCCTCGACGGAACGTATCCGGCTGGCTCCCAACTGCGGCAGGACGCGCTCGGCGACGCTTACGGCGTGAGCCGCATTCCGGTACGCGAAGCGCTGTTTCAGCTCGAGGCGGAAGGGCTGGTGCGTATCGTCCCGCAAAAAGGCGCGATCGTCTCGGAGTTGTCGCTGGACGAAATCAACGACGTGTTCGATCTGCGCCGGATCATGGAGCCGCGGCTTTTGGCGCAGTCGGCGCCGCACTTTGCGGAACAAGATTTTGCCGGGCTGGATGACATCCAGAAGCGCTTCGAGCAGGCGATCAAGGCGCGCAATGTCAGCGAGTGGGGCCAGCTCAATGCCGACTTCCATATGGCGCTGTACGTCCACGCGCGGCGGCCGCGTACCAAGGCAATCGTCATCGCGCTGCTGCAGACCAGCGACCGCTACACGCGCCTGCAGCTCTCCAACACCAAGGCGATGGGGACGGCCGAAAAGGAACACGCCCACCTGATCGCGTTATGCCGGGCGCAGCAGATCGACGAGGCTTGCCGGTTTCTGGAGCAGCATATCGAGGCGGTGCGAACGGACCTGTTGCGCGTCGTCGGTGGCGGCTCGATCGGGTTTCGTGCCCGTCGAAAGGGCGAATAGCGAATAGTCGCTCGCGGAGCGTTAGCCGCCATCAATTTGGCCGCTTCAACTATCTGTGACAACGCAAGAACTTTGGGGTGCGGCCGGTAACAAACCCGGTCGCGGCATCGTCGTCTAAGGAAGCGGCAGACGTCGCTTTCGAGAAACCAACCCCAACCCAAAGGACGACGACCCCATGACCACCACGACCCGTATCGGCCTCGGCCTGTCTGCCGCGCTCGTTTCGCTCGGCCTTGCGTTCGCGCCGGCCGCCTTCGCTCAGGACAAGATGGGCAAGGACGACGGCATGAAGAAGGAATCGATGTCCAAGGACGCGATGAAGAAAGACGACGGCATGATGAAGAAGGACGGCATGAAGCACGACGGCATGATGAAGGACGGCATGAAAAAGACGACGGCATGAAAAAGAACTGAGCCGCGCCGCCATTCCCTGCGACAAACGCAAAGCGCTTGCGCAAGGGAGCGATGCTAAGCATCGGCCCCCAAGGGTTCCAGATTCCCGGATGCGCCATTGCGCATCTGGGGTCTGGCGCTCACGCACCAGCCCGGAACGACGGGAGGGCTGAATCTGTCACTGGCAAGAGACGGCGCTGCACGTTTTGCCCGCGTCGCCTTGCCTACTTCCTGCCTTTGCCTTTGCGCGCGGCGTAACGGGCGTCGCGCTTTGCCTTCTGCTCGGCCTCCAGCGCCGCCAGTCTGGCGGCCTCTTCTTCCTTTTCGCGCGCGATCCTGGCGGCTTCCACCGCGGCGGCCTCGGCCTCGCGACGTTTCTGCTCGGCCTTTTCGGCTTCCTTGACTTCTCTTGCCTTGGCGCGCGCGGCCGCCTGGGCCTCGCGCTCGGCCTGGCGGCGCTTCACCTCGGGATCGTCGGGTCCCGGCTGAGTGCGAAACTTGTTCAGGATGTTCTGCCGCGCCTGCATCGCGGCCTTCTGGCGGTCCGCGAAGCTCGGTTCCTTGAATCCGCTCATAAAAGAGGCCTTTGTCGCTTTCATTCTTGAGGTGGACGCGCCACGCGCGCGGAATGGCGTCTAGGTAAGTGAACCCGGGGCAAAATGCCAGCGTCGAAATCGGACCGATAGAGCAGGGGAGACTTGCGTGAGCAGCAAATGGCCCCAAACCGATGCTGATGAGCGGGATTACGTCAGCCTGGCTGCTCTACGAGATGGCGACGTGACCGAAGCCCCGAGCCGGGCGCTGGCGATCCTGCAATATGGGCTTCTCGCCTGCGCGCTGATTGGCCTGGTTGGCTCGCTGGTGATGCTCGCCTCGGAAATGTGACCGCATTATCCTAGAAGCTATCGCGACGCCCACCGGGTCCGAGAACGCGTGCGACCGTCATCGCCGTCATTGCGACCCGATCCGCGGTCCGCTGCGCCTCCAGCCTGTCGCGGGCTTTTTCCCTGATCATGATCTCGATCAACTCGAGCCGCTTGGTCTCGTCGTCCGCTTGCGCCAGCAATTGCTTATACCTGATGTAGTCGTAGCCCGTTTCCTGCTTGTCCATCGCACGCCCCGCACACGCGCTCACCCCGATCACGCACTGTCGATCAAGGGTTGTGAGCACGCAACGGATTTGCGCGAGTTATACCCATTTCTGCATTCATCGGCCTCGCGCACAAACCCGTGTAGTGTGAACCTGTTCACAGGGGCTGTGGCGGGTCGATCCTATTTTCCGGGCTTTCCGAAACAGGAGCGACCGCCATGCCGCATAATTGGTGGACCCACAAAATCGTTCTCGCCGCCGCCGTCGTCGTGCTGGCCTGCGCCATCGGTCTCGCCACGTTCGGGCTGTCCACGCCGGAGCCCGCTCTGAGCGCAGCCCTTGGTCCGGACTGGCAGTGCAGCCGGCTGGCTTTCGTCTTCACGACCTGCAGCCGGGTCAAGAACAGCCAGTCCATGTCCGTCCGCGTCGCCAAAATCCCGGTGTGCGGACGGCTGCGGACATAATAGGGTCGGGCCGGAAACGGAGTTGGCCTGAACCGGAGCTTCCCATGCAAAAACTGTCTCGTGTTATGGTGGCCGTGTCGGCGGCGGCTCTGGTATTCCTGCCGGCTGGAGCCGCGCTGGCGCAGGGCGCGCCGAGCGGCGGGACCGCGCCTGCGGCAACGTCCACTGCCGCGCCGGAAACCACGGCTCCCGAAAAGGAGAAGGCGGCGCCGAAGAAAAAGAAATCGGCCAAGATGACCCGGCAGCAGGAGATCGACCGTTCGGTCGACCGTGGCACGGTGCCCGCGCGCTACCGGAACTCGGTGCCGAAAGAGTATCATCAGTATATTCCGTTCGATAAGCGGTAGGATACGGCGAGTAGCTGCTCTGGTCATGTTCAGCGAATGCACGCCCCGTTGGCTCGCAACGACGGCGGGGCAGAGTTTTGCGCTCTGGCGTGCGGGATACACGCAAGGAATATCCACACCTGTATCTCACCGTACTCATACGGATTGGCTGCGCGAGCACGGCGCATCTATAACGACGTCGCTTGCAGCGGGGGCAGGGCGTTCGTTCATCACAACGAGTGCTACCACTGGAGGCCACGAGGCCCGGACTCCTAGGCACTCCGGGCCTCGTCTACTCCTCATCGCAGCGGCCGAGCCGCTTCCGCCGCTCGTCCCGCTTCATCGGCCCAATCGGAAAAGCGGCACGCGGTCATTGCGCCTGCGTACCGACGATCAAAGCGATCCGAGAAAATTGCCAGATGATCAGCAGCACCACGATCACGAGCATGACATGATGATCTTGCGAACGATCCCGCTCATCACACTTCCTTTCGGCTGCGCGCGCTTGAAAGCGATGCCGGCATCTGGTCACCCGGGCTTCAACGCCGCCAATGGATTCGCCGGTCAGGCCCGGCCGCCGCGGATCCGGGGTCAAAATTCAGCCTAAGCTCGCCGGTTGCTCCGACGGCGGGATTTCGGACCCCTAACCCAGCAGCCTGTAGACGATGCCCGTCGACGCGCCGGCCAGGCAGAACGCCAGCGCCATGCACACCAGCACCTCGTCGCGATCGAATTCGGGAGGTGGCGGGCTCAACGGATCATCCTCGCGCTCGGCCGTTTCAATTCATGAGATAGAAAAAACGTGCCGAGGGCGCTCTGTTCCCTATCTCGAGCGATTCCGGCTCATTTTGCGCCGTTTCGGTTCCCTTGACGCTCGGATGCCAGCGCCAGTCATCGATCCCGATCATAAAAATCGTTATAATTCAATGACTTTTTAAATTTTCTTTAAGTTGGAAATGAGTTCCTGTTCAGGCCGCACCGCCGCGCGGCCCGAATAGTCGGGCGCCGCCCTTCACCTACCCCAGGGAGACGCGCGCTCGGCTATTGTGGGCAGCTCACTAGCCGCGGCGACAGAGCCCTCGATGGCCGCTTCCGCCGACGCCCCCAGGATTGCGCAGGATTGCGGCGGGCAAGCGCGCCCGCGCTTTGCCGGCCTACCGCAACAGCGGCGCAGTTTAGGCGACGGCCTGAAGGCGAGCTGGGTTATGCTTGCTACTCGTAGCCGGCGCGGCGCACGGTGACGCGGCACAAGCCATCGCAGCCGATCTGGCGCGCGGCGCCGAGCGAGAAGTCGAGAACCCGGCCGCGCGCATAGGGGCCGCGGTCCTGCACCGGGCAGCGGATCTTCTTGCCGTTCTCGAGATTGGTCACGACGAAGATGGTGCCGAACGCCTCGGTGCGATGCGCGCAGGAGATCTCATCGGCCTTGAAGCGCTTGCCGCGTGCGTCCCACTTGCCCTCCCAGTAGACGGAGGCTTCCTGATCGTCTGCCGGCGGCCGGGCGATCCGTCCCATCCACTTTTCCTGAAAGGTGTCGGCGTGCGCAGGCGACGAGGTCAGCGCCAGCGCAAGCATCGCGAACCGCAGTCCGGAAGCACCGCTGCTATTGCGGTGGCGATACCCTGCCATGACGCCAACATTCTGTTGCGGGACGGGCTCGCGCCCGCCGGAGGTTCACGGCCGAAAGTTCCCCTCGACTTTGGCGGCGGCGTGGCGGGGGTGGGGCGCCATTGCGCCGAATGGAAACCCGGACGCTCTTGTTGCGTGTCGGATACGCGTTGCTTGGCCTGCAACAGATTAGCGCGCAGCACCGAATGCAGTGCGATTAGGAAACCGTCAACGAGATGCCTTTAGCTTCCGATTTTCTGACCGCGCAAATCTATCACCGGTCGTGAAGGAAAATTTGGGTGCGCCTTAAACCTTAAAGCAGCTGTCACGGTTGCATTATCCAAAGAGGTCAACCGGCTGGAACTTTACGATCTAAAGGGCTAGCCCGCTTGGAACTTTACAGCCTGAAAGACGTACTTAAAGAGGTGCTGAATAGGCCTTATTCTGCTCATGTTTTTTACCAACGATGACAGCTAAATCGAATCATGATTGGGGACGGTCGTGAACCGGAATGACTTCAAATCGATGTCCACGGATGAGCTGTGGGCACTCCACGAAGAAATCGCATCCAGGCTTGCAACCACGCTGCTTGCGGAGAAGCGCCTGCTCGAAAATCGCCTGAAGCAACTCAAGGGTGGCCTCGAAGCTGAGCGCGAGAGTTCGTCGACAGGGCGGCGCCCATATCCGACCGTCGTTCCGAAGTTTCGGAATCCGGACCGGCCGTCCGAGACTTGGGCGGGACGAGGAAAGACGCCGCGTTGGCTTGCTGCAAAATTGAAGTCCGGCAAGCGGATCGACGACTTCCGAATCAGGCAGGTAGCATAAGAAGCTTTCCAGCCGGTCGGTTGCAGCGTGCTTGCACGTCGGCCAATCCACGAAACGGCCAGGTGAAACCTGCGGATGCCGCGCCGATCAGCTGCGTGTCGTTTGCGCGCGAGCGCCTGAATGCGCGCGCATTCGCGGCCGTTCGGCTTGGAGGGGCCTTCCGGCGCTTCGGCTACATCCCTGGTGATGTCGACCTGGATTCAGATGCTGGCGTCACGGTCGCACTTCAGATCGTCTTGGCCTGGCGCTTGACCTGGACGTTGGCGCTCGGGATTGAGTGCCCTTCGGCATGCGCTTCCAGGGCTCTGACAATTCCCATGCGCGCAAACAGCATGGGTCCGCGATCTTCGGCGGCATCGATCAGCATCTGCACGGCAAGCCGCCATTCCTGACCATCACGTTCTGGCTGAGGAAGCTTCCTGATGTAGTCGGCTGCGTCTCGCAGGGTTTGCGCAGGCGGTCCCTCCGGGAGAGGGACAGGCTGCGCGAACGGACGATCCCAGGACATTAGTCGAACTCCCGTCACAGACCTCCCACGACCCTAGCATGAGAAGGATGCGCCAAGGCGCGCAACCCGGCAATGGTTGTCTTCCGATCGAGCCGGAAGCCGGAGATTCGACGCGGAGTCTCGCTGTTAGTTCCATTCTCCCGAGATTGTTTGTTCACAGTTCCAGTCCGGCCTCATCTCCCCGGAACTCTCTGTGCTGCAGGGTGCGGCGCCGCGGCTCCGGGTTGAGCCCGGTTGCTGAACATCAGTTTTGAAACGCAACACCGACGAAATCGCCTTGCCGCCAGATCACGCGGCACTCGCGAACGGTGTGAAAATTGTCGAAGCTCAATTCGAAATTCAGCGGCAGCACATTGAGGCCGTGCAGTTCGATTCCGGCCCCGGAATTCGTGACGTCCTGGACGCGGCAGGTGAGGACACCGCGCTGCGCGTCAAAGAACAGCAGCGCGTCTTTCGCGATCGTCGTTCTCGCCACATATCGGCGTTCGGATTCCATCCGGTTACCAACAGTTCACGCCAGGCCTGCGCTGGCAGAGGCTAGCGAATTGCGCTCAGGCGGCGATCAGCTTCGGCCATCTTCGTAAACAATCAATTTTAATCTTCGCGAAAAGTCGCGTTCCACGAGGGAGAGCAGCCATCGTCAGGACGGGTGCAGTGGCGGGTTAAGCACAGCGCCGCCTGTTCCGCGTGCGGAACTCACAATCACGCTTGATGTGCCGGTGAAAGCCGGGCCTCTTTTGATACGCAGAGGGGAATCACATGGGCTTACGTTGGATGTGCGCGCTTGCGCTGTGTCTGGGGACACCAAGCGCCGGCTTTGCGGGTGAACAGTCTGGTGTTTTGCGTCGAATTTCGTGTCCTGTCGTGCGCTATTACGTGGCGCAATACAGCGCGCCGGCCGCCGAGCAGTGGGCCCGCAGCAAAGGCGCGAGCGACGCCGAGATCGAAGCAGCCCGGCGCTGCCTGAGGCCCGACACCACGCGAACGGCCAAGGCCCCACCGAGGCGGCCGCTCGCGCTCGGCACTTACGGCTGGTGAATGGCCGGCAATGCGGCGGGTGGGACGGGCTAAGCGCCCGCTTTCAGACTTCCCGATCCTCGAATCCGTATTCGCGATAGATGGCGGCGCGATCGGCGTGGGGGTTTAGCCGGCACTTTGCCTGGGCGAGATGCAGGTTGATGGTGCCGGGCTGACAGTTGGCCGCCAACAGTTTCCGGATGTCGTCCATCTGCTGGCGCGATTGCTGGGTCGGCTCGAGCTGCTCAAGCGCGACCAGCGCCGTCGCCAGCGCTTCCGTGATGACCCATTCGTCGTGGCCGGTAATTCCTTTTTGGCATGACGACCCGCATCCTTCGTCAGGGCAACGGCGCAATTCCCAGCCGACATCGTAGGCTCACGTTCAAGTCGAGTCGAGAATGACGTCGAAATTGCGAACGCTGCGCCGCGGCTGTCCTGATTATTTGTGGGCGATTCCGGCGCGGCTTGGACCGACCTGCATCCAGCCTAGGCGCTGGACCGGTCAATTAGGCTGGCGCTGCCGGCGGTCCCGCCGTGCTTTTCCGCCTGCGTAATACGGGTTGACGATGCATTGTGCCGAGCGGCCCGACGCCGACATATTGCACTGTGCCAGCGAGGTATAACCGCATTCGAAATAATAGTCGGTCAAGCCCTGGTAGACCTGCAGGCAGACCGGATAACGCGGATCATAGGTCTGGGCTTGAGCAGGCGAGCTTGCCGCCGCCGCTGCGATCGTCAACAATGCCAAAGCCGGAATGCGCATAAGAGATCTCCGTGGGACTACGAAACTAGCCCAACAGCCATAACGCTATGTCGGTTCCGACACTAGCCGCTCAGGGTGGTGGGAGAAGACTTGACCCTTGGTTCAGCCGTAACGGGCGGCCAGCGTTGCTAGTGCAATACGCTTCGCGCCTAAGCGTGACGCGAGGATCGACGTCGCAAAAGGTGACGCGCACGGCTCTGTCCACAAACATAGGAGGTGGCGATCCCAGCAGGATTCTGAACCTGCAACCCACGGAGTAGAAATCCGTTACTCTATCCAGTTGAGCTATGGGACCGTCCGGGCGGTATCCGCCTTGAGCCTTTCTAGCACTGCCAATATGAAAAATCCGCCTTCCCGCCAAGACGGTCGAACCGATTTCCTCAAGTTCGCGACTAAGGCAGACGGTGGGCCCTTGCCTGTGGTCCGCCCCTGACACAAAGCCAGCCGCCGGCACCCCGCCAGGGCGGCGCGGCCGGGACCGTTTGGACTGCCAGCGCCATGCATGCGACCATTTCGCAAGCCGATGTCACCGCCATCAGTCCGTCACCTTTTCGCGCACTTTTTGACGTTACGCGGCTGATGTCCGCGGCAAGGAGCCCATCATGATCGGTTTGGTTCGCGCCACAGTGATTTGCGCCACGCTGGCGCTTGGCCTGACGGCGGCAGGGGCCGCGGACAAGGCGTTCAAGCGCGACGAGCTGGCCGATTCGGCCCTCAAGCTGGAGGCCCAGATCAAGAGCGAGGCGGGGCCGGTCGCCAAATCCTCTGCGACCCTGCGCAACGACGCCGACGCCGCTTTCAAGCGCGCCGACTTCCGCGTCGGCCTGCAGATCCTCGGCCAGATCGCCGCCACCACGCCCGAAGACAGCGCCAATTGGCTAAAACTTGCCAAAACCATCTTTCAGATCCGCTCCGCCAGTTCCAGCGAACAGACCTTCCTGTACGAGCGCGCCTCGACCGCGGCCTACATCGCCTATCAGCGCGCCGGCAACCAGACCGAGGAGGCCGATGCGCTGGCCGTGCTGGGTCGGGCGATGTCCGAGCGCAAGCTGTGGCGTCCAGCGCTGGATGCGTTGCGGCTGTCGCTCGACATGCGCGAGGTCGCCGAGGTCCGCGGCCAGTACGAGAAGATGCGCGACCAGCATGGCTTTCGGCTGCTCGACTACACCGTGGATTCCGACGGGGCCTCGCCGCGGGCCTGTTTCCAGTTCTCCGAGGACCTTGCCAAGCGTGTCGATTTCGCGCCGTACCTCGCGCAGGCCGGCACCGACAAGCCGGCGCTGACCAGCGAGGGTAAGCAGCTCTGCGTCGACGGGCTTAAACACGGCGAGCGCTACAACATCAATCTGCGCGCCGGCCTGCCGTCCACCGTCAAGGAGACTCTGCCGAAATCGGCTGAGTTCAACATCTACGTCCGCGACCGCAAGCCGTTCGTGCGTTTCACCGGCCGCGCCTATGTGCTGCCGCGCACCGGCCAGCGCGGCATTCCGCTGGTCAGCGTCAATACGCCGTCGGTGAACGTCAACGTGTTTCGGATCGGCGACCGCAATCTGATCAACACGGTGGTGGACAGCGACTTCCAGAAGACGCTGTCCAGCTACCAGCTCTCGGATTTGGGTAACGAGCGCGGCGTCAAAGTCTGGTCCGGCGAACTTGCGACCGCCTCGACGCTGAACCAGGACGTGGTGACGGCATTCCCGGTCGACCAGGCGCTCGGCGACCTGCAGCCGGGCGTCTACGTGATGACCGCGGCGGCCAAGGGGCCCGGCAGCGGCGACGATGACGGCTCGCTGGCGACGCAGTGGTTCATCGTGTCAGATATGGGCCTGACGGCGTTTTCCGGCAATGACGGCATCCATGTCTTCGTCAATTCGCTGGCTTCGACGGACGTCGTCGCGAAGGCCGAAGTGCGGCTGGTTGCGCGCAACAACGAGATCCTCGCCACCCGCAAGACCGACGATGCCGGCCACGTGCTGTTCGAGGCGGGGCTGGCGCGCGGCGAGGGCGGGCTTTCGCCGGCGCTGCTCACCGTCATGAGCGAAAAGGCGGACTACGCCTTCCTCAGCCTGAAGACCAACGCCTTCGATCTCACCGACCGCGGCGTGTCAGGCCGCGTGGTTCCCGCCGGCGCCGACGCCTTTGTCTATGCCGAGCGCGGGGTCTACCGGTCGAGCGAAACCGTCTATCTGACTGCGCTGCTGCGTGACGGGCAGGGCAACGCCATGGCCGGCGGACCGCTCACGCTGGTGATCGAGCGGCCCGACGGCGTCGAATTCCGCCGTGCCGTGCTGCCGGATCAGGGCGCAGGCGGCCGCTCGCTGGCTGTGTCGCTCAATTCGGCGGTTCCGACCGGGACCTGGCGGGTGCGCGCCTTTACCGATCCCAAGGGCTCGTCCGTCGGCGAGACCACCTTCATGGTCGAGGACTACATCCCCGAACGGATCGAATTCGACGTCTCAGCCAGGGAGAAGATGATCAAGGCCGAGACCCGGTCGAACTGAAGGTCGCCGGCAAATTCCTCTATGGCGCGCCCGCCTCGGGCCTGCAACTCGAAGGCGACATGCTGGTCGCCCCCGCAGCCTCCGGGCGGCCGGGCTATCCCGGCTACCAGTTCGGCGTGGCGGATGAGGAAACTTCCTCCAACGAGCGCACTCCGATCGAGAACCTCCCGGAGGCCGACGCCAATGGCGTTGCGACGTTCCCGGTGTCGCTCGCCAAGGCGCCGACGTCCACCCGCCCGCAGGAGGCGCAGATCTTCATCCGCATGGTCGAGACCGGCGGCCGCGCGGTCGAGCGCAAGCTGGTGCTCCCGTGGCGCCGCAGGCGGCGCTGATCGGCATCAAGCCGCTATTCGGCGACAAGAGCGTCGCGGAAGGCGACAAGGCCGAGTTCGATGTCGTGTTCGTCGGCCCCGACGGCAAGCAACTTCGCGGGATGGGCTGCGCTACGAACTCTTGAAGATGGAATCCCGGTACCAGTGGTACCGGCAGAATTCGTCGTGGGAATATGAGCCGGTCAAATCCACCAAACGCGTTGCCGATGGCGACCTGACGCTGACATCAGACAAGGCGGCGCGGGTGTCGGTCGCGCCGGAGCCCGGCCGCTATCGCCTCGACGTCAAATCGACCGAGGCGGATGGACCTGTTACCTCGGTGCAGTTCGATGTCGGCTGGTATTCCGACGGCAGCGCCGATACGCCGGACCTCCTGGAAACCTCGATCGACAAGCCGGAATACGCTTCAGGCGACACCATGGTGGTGTCGGTCAACGCCCGTACCGCCGGCAAGCTGACTATCAACGTGCTCGGCGAGCGCCTGCTGACGACGCAGACCGTCAACGTCAAGGAAGGCACCCAGCAGGTCAAATTGACTGTCGGCAAGGACTGGGGCACCGGCGCCTATGTGCTGGCGACGCTGCGCCGTCCGCTGGATGCGGCGGCGCTGCGGATGCCGGGGCGGGCGATTGGGCTAAAATGGTTCGGCATCGATAAGAAGACGCGTACGCTGCAGGTCGCGCTGTCGCCGCCGCCCCTGGTGCGGCCCGGCACAAGCTTGAAGATTCCCGTCAAGCTCGGCGGGCTCAATCCCGGCGAGGACGCCAAGATCGTCATTGCAGCGGTCGATGTCGGCATTCTCAATCTCACAAATTACAAGCCGCCGGCGCCCGATGATTACTATCTCGGCCAGCGCCGCCTCACGGCCGAAATCCGCGACCTCTATGGGCAATTGATCGACGGCATGCAGGGCACGCGCGGCCAGATCCGGACCGGTGGCGATTCCGCCGGCGCCGAGCTGCAGGGCTCGCCGCCTACGCAAAAACCGCTGGCGCTCTATTCAGGGATCGTCACGGTCGGGGCTGACGGCACCGCGGAAGTCAGTTTTGATATTCCGGAGTTCGCCGGCACCGCCCGCGTCATGGCGGTGGCGTGGAATTCGACCAAGCTCGGCCGCGCGACGATCGATGTCACGGTGCGCGATCCCGTGGTGCTGACGGCAACGCTGCCGCGCTTTCTGCTCAACGGCGACAAGGGCACCATGAGTTTCGACCTCGACAATGTCGAGGGCGCGCCCGGCGATTACAGCATCAGCGTCAAGACCTCGGGCCCGGTTAAAGTGACGGGTAACCCCACGGCCACCGTGAAGCTGGTCGCCAAGCAGCGGACCTCGATGGCGCTGGCGCTCGACGCCAGCGGTGCTGGCACCACCAATCTCGACGTCGACATCAAGGGCCCCAACGGCCTGACGCTGGCAAGGCACTATGCGCTCGACGTCAAGGCGGCGACGCAGGTTCTGGCGCGGCGTTCGATCCGGACATTGGCAAAAGGCGAGAGCCTGACGCTGACGTCGGACATGTTCTCCGACCTCGTGTCCGGCACCGGCAGCGTGTCGCTGTCGGTGAGCCTCTCCACTGCGCTCGATGCGGCGACCATTTTGAAGGCGCTGGATCGCTATCCGCATGGCTGTTCCGAGCAGATCACCAGCCGTGCGATGCCGCTGCTCTATGTCAACGACCTCGCGGCCGGCGCGCATCTGGCGATGGATACCGCCGTCGACCAGCGCATCAAGGACGCGATCGAACGGCTCTTGGCACGACAGGGCTCGAACGGCTCGTTCGGCCTGTGGTCGACCGGCGGCGACGACGCCTGGCTCGACGCCTACGTGACCGACTTCCTGACCCGCGCCCGCGAAAGGGCTTTGCGGTGCCGGACGTGCTGTTCAAGAACGCGCTCGACCGCATCCGTAACTCCGTCGTCAACGCCAACGAGCCGGAAAAGGACGGCGGCCGCGATCTCGCCTACGGCCTCTACGTGCTCGCCCGCAATGGCGCCGCGCCAATCGGCGATCTGCGCTATCTCGCCGATACCAAGCTCTCCAATCTCGCGACCCCAATCGCAAAATCGCAGCTCGCGGCGGCGCTGGCTTTGGTCGGCGACAAGACGCGGGCAGAGCGGGTCTATGGCGCGGCACTCGATGCGCTGGCGCCAAAGCCCGTGCTCGAGTTCGGCCGCGTCGACTACGGCTCGGCGCTGCGCGATGCGGCAGCACTGGTGTCGCTTGCCAGCGAAGGCAACGCGCCGCGGGCGACGCTGACGCAGGCGGTTCAGCGAGTTGAAGTGGCACGAGGGCTTTCGCCCTACACCTCCACGCAGGAGAATGCGTGGTTGGTGTTGGCCGCGCGTGCGCTGTCGAAGGAAACCTTGGCGCTGGATATCGATGGTTCGCCGGTGAAAGCTGCGGCATATCGCAGCTACAAGGCCGAGGCGCTGGGCGGCAAGCCGGTCAAGATCACCAACACCGGCGATGCGCCGGTGCAGGCGGTGGTCTCGGTCTCGGGTTCGCCGGTTACCCCGGAGCCTGCGGCCTCCAACGGCTTCAAGATCGAGCGCAATTACTTCACGCTCGACGGCAAGCCGGCCGACGTCACCAAGGCGAAACAGAACGACCGCTTCGCCGTGGTGCTGAAGATCACCGAGGCCAAGCCGGAATACGGGCATATCATGGTGGCCGATTATCTCCCGGCAGGGCTCGAGATCGACAACCCGCACCTGGTGTCCTCGGGCGATAGCGGCACGCTGGACTGGATCGAGGACGGCGAGGAGCCGGAGCATACCGAGTTCCGCGACGACCGCTTCACGGCGGCGATCGATCGCGCCAGCGACGACAAGTCGGTATTCACGGTGGCCTACATCGTGCGCGCGGTGTCGCCGGGCAACATACGCTGCCGCAGGCCTATGTCGAGGACATGTACAACCCCTCGCGCTACGGCCGCTCCGGCACGGGCTCTGTCGAGGTGCGTCCGGCAAAATGAGCGATGGTGAAATGAGCGACGCGGTGTCACCGCAATCTCCCTCGTCATGCCCGGGCTTGTCCCGGGCATCCACGCTCCTGCGGCGGCAGAAAGACGTGGATGGCCGGGACAAGCCCGGCCATGACGGTGGTGGCAAGAGACACGGAATTCGTATCGCGGCGGCCATCGGTGTCGCGTTCGTTGTAATCACCACTGCCTTCTCAGCCTGGGTCGTCTCGCTCGGGCCGCTGCCGCTCGAGCAAGCGCGCAAGGTTTCCACCACGATCGTCGACCGCAACGGCAAGCTGCTGCGCGCCTATGCGATGGCCGATGGCCGCTGGCGGCTGCCGGTCGATGCGAAGACCGCGGTCGACCCCGGATATCTCAAGCTGCTGCTGGCGTATGAAGACCGCCGGTTCTGGTCGCATGGCGGCGTCGATCCGCTGGCGCTCGGGCGCGCGGCGCTTCAACTCGTCACCAACGGCCACATCGTCTCCGGCGGCTCGACCATTACGATGCAGCTGGCGCGGCTGATGGAGCCGCGGCGCGAGCGTTCGGTCTACGCAAAACTGCGCCAGATGGTACGCGCGGTCCAACTCGAACGGCAATTGAGCAAGGACGAAATCCTCGATCTTTATCTCGCGCTGGCGCCGTTCGGCGGCAACCTCGAAGGTATCCGCGCGGCCGCCATCGCCTATTTCGGCAAGGAGCCGAAGCGGCTTTCGCTTGCGGAAGCAGCGCTTCTGGTCGCGCTGCCGCAATCGCCGGAACGCCGGCGGCTCGATCGTCATCCGCAAGAGGCCCATGCCGCACGCGATCGCGTGCTCGGGCGGATGGTCGAGGAGGGCGTCGTATCGCCGGAGGAGGCAGCGCAGGCCGAGGCGGTCGCGGTAACAAAGTTCCGCAAGCCGATGCCGATCCTGGCGCCGCATTCCTCCGACGCGGCAATGGCCACGGTGACGGATAAATCGATCGTCAGGCTGACGCTGGATTCAAGCCTGCAGAAAACGCTGGAGGCGCTGGCGCGCGACCGCGCGGTGGCGCAGGGGCCGAACGTTTCGGTGGCCATCATCGCGGTCGACAATGAGAGCGGCGACGTGCTGGCGCGCGTCGGCTCCTCCGATTATTTCGATGAGCGCCGCGCCGGGCAGGTCGACATGACCCGCGCGGTGCGCTCGCCGAGCTCGACGCTGAAACCGTTCATCTACGGGCTCGCCTTCGAGGACGGCTTTGTGCACCCCGAGAGTCCTGATCGACGATCGCCCGATCCGCTTCGGCTCCTACGCGCCGGAAAATTTCGACATGACGTTCCAGGGCACGGTGCCGGTGCGCAAGGCGCTGCAGCTCTCGCTGAACGTGCCGGCGATTGCGCTGCTCGACCGCGTCGGCTCCAGCCGGCTGTCGTCGCGGCTGAAGCAGGCCGGCGGCAACCTGGTGCTGCCGAAGGATGAAGCGCCCGGCCTTGCGATGGGGTTAGGGGGCGTCGGCGTCACCTTGCAGGATCTGGCACAGCTCTATGCCGGGCTGGCGCGGCTCGGCGCGGCGCGGCCGTTGCGCGAGATCATGCTGGCCCAGGAAAAGATAAGGACGATCGCGAGCCAATGCGCCTGATGGATCAGGCCGCGGCCTGGCAGGTCGGCAACGTGCTGCTCGGGACGCCGCCGCCGGAAAACGGCGTGCACAACAGGATCGCATTCAAGACCGGCACCAGCTACGGCTATCGCGATGCGTGGTCGGTCGGTTTCGATGGCCGCATCACGATTGGCGTGTGGGTCGGGCGTCCCGACGGCGCTCCGGTGCCGGGCCTGGTCGGCCGCACCGCCGCAGCTCCGATCCTGTTCGACGCCCTTGCACGCACCGGAAAGATTCCGGCGGCGCTGCCGAAGCCGCCGAAGGGGCGCTGATTGCCACCAATGCAAAACTTCCGTTGCCGTTGCGGCGTTTTCGTCCTGTCGGCGAGTTGATCCGGACCGGCAGCGATCAGGTGCCGCGTATCCAGTTTCCGCTGAATGGCTCGCGGATCGACGTTGACCGTTCAGGCGGCGGGCAGGCCGCGCCGATGCCGGTCAAGGTCGCCGGCGGCGTGCTGCCGCTGACCGTCATGCTGAACGGCGCCTCGGTCGGCGAAATCGACAGCCGCCGCCAGCGCCTGGTCGACGCGCCCGGACCGGGGTTTGCCCGGCTGACAGTGATCGACGCGACGGGCGCGGCTGACACGGTTGTGATCCGGGTACAGTAAGGAAAAACCCTCTGCTTCGCTGATCAGATCACATATGCAACAGTGCAGCATAGTGATTTGGATCAATCGCCAATGATGGACGACCCTTTCATCTACTTTGCCGCTTTCGCGACCGGCATTCTGGTAGCGGCTTTCCTGGTCGGGTTTCTATTGTTCCAGTTTGGATTTCGAGCCATCTGGTGCTTTTTCGTTGGTGAAGCAACAATACTGCTCTTTTACTATTTTCAAATTCGTCCGACCGGCCCCTACGCTGACCACGCTCTACCGTTCATTCACGCGTTTGTCCTTCCGGTTCTTCTGGCGCCATTATTCGGCGGCTACTACTTCAACAAGCATGTGATCGTTCACGAACCGGTTAGATCGGAAGGCGAGAAGCGGTAAGCTCGCATCGGACCGGTCCGGAAGCGCTCAGGGGACCACGACACTGGTCTAGCTTAACCTCCGCCCCCCCCCCGGGGGAGGCGGCCGATACGGTGGTGATCCGGGTACAGTGACGAAAAAGCGTCCAGCCACCACAGGTTAGGGGGACTTGTGGTGTTGTTTGCAGTGCGGTTTCATCGTATGCGAACAAGATGGTGGAAACCTTGCACCCCCCACGCTTTGGAGCGGGCCAACAGCCTGTAAAACCTGCGCATTCCGGCCGCAGGGTGGCCGCGGCGTTCGACTTCGCGACAGCGAGCCATTTTCGCGCCATCGTGTTCCTGGTGCTCTGCGGCATCGTGCTTTTCCTGCCCGGCTTCTTCAATATTCCGGCGATCGACCGCGACGAGGCGCGGTTCGCGCAGGCGACCAAGCAGATGGTCGAAAGCGGCGATTTCGTCGACATCCGCTTTCAGGACGACGTCCGCTACAAGAAGCCGGTCGGCATCTATTGGCTGCAGGCCGCCGTGGTTGAAACCGCCTCGTCGCTCGGCCTGCCGCGGGCGCAGTTGCGCATCTGGCTCTATCGGATTCCTTCCTGATCGGCGCCATTGGCGCGGTTCTCCTGACCTATTGGGCGGCGCTCGCCTTCGTGACGCGGCGCGGGCCGCGCTGGCGGCGCTGATGATGTGCAGTTCCGTCCTGCTCGGCGCCGAAGCCCGGCTCGCCAAAACGGACGCGATGCTGCTGTTGACCGTTGTCGCTGCGATGGGGGCGATGGCGCGGGTCTATCTGTCCTGGCAGCGCGGCGAGGATCCGGTGCGTCCGCCCTGGAGCGCGCCCGCGATCTTCTGGACCGCGCTGGCCGGCGGCATCCTGCTGAAGGGGCCGCTGATCCTGATGTTCGTCGGGCTGACGATCCTGGCGCTCGCGATCCTCGACCGCTCGGCGGCATGGCTGTGGCGGCTGCGCCCGGTATGGGGGCTGATGTGGACGCTGGTGCTGGTGCTGCCCTGGTTCGTCGCGATCTTCTGGCGCGCGGGCGAGGGCATTCTTTTCCAATTCGCTCGGCGGCGACATGCTGAGCAAGCTCGGCGCGCAGGAATCCCATGGCGCGCCGCCTGGCCTCTATCTGCTGCTGTTCTGGGTCACGTTCTGGCCGGGGGCGGCGCTGGCCGGGATGGCGGCGCCGGCGGTATGGCGCGCGCGGCGGGAGCCCGGCGCGCAATATCTCTTGGCGTGGCTGGTCCCGTCCTGGGTCGTGTTCGAACTGGTGCTGACCAAGCTGCCGCATTACGTGCTGCCGCTCTATCCGGCGATTGCGATCCTCACCGCCGGCGCGCTCGAGCGCCGCGTGCTGTCGCGATCATGGTTGCGGCGCGGTGCGGCATGGTGGTTTGCGGTGCCGGCGATCGCGTCGGTGATTGCCGTTGTCGGAGCCATCAAGCTGACGCATTACCCGGCCTTTCCGGCCTGGCCCTTCCTTGCGACGGCGATGATCTTCGGCCTGTTCGCGTGGTGGCTGTTCGAGGACAGCCGCGCCGAGCGCTCGCTGTTGAATGCCGTGGTCGCGGCGATGTTTCTGGCGGTCGGAATCTACGGCATCGTCATGCCGTCGCTGACCGCCATGTTTCCGAGCGCCGAGATCGCGCGTGCGCTTCGCAACGTGGTCTGCGTTGGGCCGAAGGCTGCAGCAGCCGGCTTTCACGAGCCCAGCCTGGTCTTCATGACCGGAACCAGCACGCTGCTCACCGACGGATCGGGAGCTGCGGATTTTCTCGGGCAGGGCAGTTGCCGCTTCGCGCTGGTGGAATCGCGCACCGAACGCGCCTTCGTTCAGCGCGCCGAAGCCATCGGGCTGCGCTACAACGTCGCCAAGCGGATCGAGGGCTATAATATCTCGCAAGGCAAGGCGATCTCGATCGCCATCTTCCGCTCGGAAGGCACGGAGTAGGATGTCCGCAAACTCCGTGCCCGCCGAATCCCAGAACTATGCTTCGCGCTTCGTGAAGCTGGCGTGGCTGTCGCTGGCGCAGCTCGTGCGCTCGCCGTCGCATTCGCGGCGCGCCGAGGCTGCGCGGCGGGCGGCACGACAGGCGTTGTGGCTGTCGGCTGGTCTCGGCGCCGCGATCATCGTGCTGATGTACGCGATCGACGCGTGGGAAATCGCGCAGATGCCCAAACGCGGCACACCGTCGCTGTGGTGGGTCCGGATTCTCACCGATTTCGGCAAGGACGAATATGTGCTGGCGGTGCTGGCCGGATTGCTGATCGCGGTCGCGATCGTCTCGCCGGCCTTGCGCGGCATCCAGCGCTCGCTTTTGCTCGGCCTTGGAACGCGGCTGCAGTTCATTTTCTGCGCGGTCGCCGTGTCCAGTCTGGTCACCGAGGTGCTGAAATACAGCATCGGCCGCGGTCGGCCGTTTGTCGGCGGCGAGGCCAATGTCTTCCTCTTCTCGCACTTTGCTGACAGCTCGGCCTATTACAGCTTTCCTTCCGGCCACGCCACGACCGCCTTTGCGCTCGCCTTCGCCGTGTCGGTCGTCTGGCCCAAGGCGCGCGTTGCGATGGCCGTCTATGCCCTGATCATTGCGGCCACCCGCCTGGTGCTGCTGGCCCATCATCCGAGCGACGTGGTTGCCGGCGCGCTGGTCGGGATCATCGGTGCGATGTTCGTGCGGTACTGGTTCGCGGCCCGGCGGCTCGGATTTGCGATCCAGCGCGACGGCAGCATTGTGGCCCTTGTCGGGCCCTCGTCCGGGCGCCTCAAAAGGGTTGCCCGGGGCGCTTTCGCCCCATAAAAGCGGACGCCGCCTGACGGCCCGATACGCCCGGTTCCGGGTGCTCCCAAACCAACCAGACGAGTGCCGATTTGACACCTTCCGACACAGATGCGGTCGCCGTTTCCATCGTTGTGCCGGTGCGCAACGAAGCGGAGAACGTCGCGCCGCTGGTTGCGGAAATCGTCAGCGCGCTCGACGGCCGATGGGGCTACGAAATCATCTACGTCAATGACGGCTCGACGGATGCGACCGCCGGACGGCTGGCCGATCTGATGAAGCAGCACAGTCAGCTCCGGCAACTCAAGCACGGCAATTCTTCCGGGCAGTCGGCGGCGGTGCGCAGCGGGGTGCGGGCCGCGCGCGGCGCGATCGTGGCGACGCTGGATGGCGACGGCCAGAACAATCCGGCGTTCCTGCCGGACTTGATCGCGGCGGTCGAAAACGGCGGCGGGCGCGTCGGCCTCGCGGCCGGTCAGCGGGTCGGGCGCAAGGACACCGGTTTCAAGAAATTGCAGTCGAGGATCGCCAACGGCGTGCGCAACGCGATCCTGCGCGACGGCACCCGCGACACCGGCTGCGGGCTGAAGGCTTTCCCGCGCGAGGTGTTCCTCTCGATGCCTTATTTCGATGGTCTGCATCGGTTCCTGCCGGCGCTGGTGCGTCGCGAAGGCTTTGACATCGCCTATGTCGACGTCGTCGATCGTCCCCGCCGTTCCGGCGTGTCCAATTACGGCTTCTTTGACCGGCTATGGATCGGGATCATGGATCTTGCCGGCGTGTGGTGGCTGATCCGCCGCAAGAAGCCGACGCCCGATGTGACCGAGGTTCTCTGATGCTGATTCAATACGGCCAGGCGCTCGGCGATTATCTCTACGACGTCTTCGTCGCCAAGTTCGATTTCTGGCTGGCCTTCGGACTGTGCGCCCAATTGCTGTTCACCGCTCGCTTCCTGGTGCAGTGGATATCGAGCGAGCGTGCCGGGCAAAGCGTGGTGCCGATGGCGTTCTGGTTCTTCTCGATGGGAGGCGGCATGATGACGCTGGTCTACGGCATCGCCAAGCGCGAACCCGTGATCATCATCGGCCAATCGCTCGCCACCATCATCTATATCAGAAACATCATGCTGATCGTGAAGAACCGCGGCACCGCGTCGAAGACGCTGGATCGCTGATCATCCGCGACCCGGGACCGGCGTGGGCAGCGCCGGCAATTCGCTTTCGGCATTGCGATGGGCGGCCAATTCGCGGGTGGCGCCTCGCGGCGCAATTTTCGGCAAATAAGGGTTGATCCCCCTCGCTGGGCGACAGCCAGAGCGCCGGTTTCGGTAAACGGAGTTCGAACACATCAGTTACATTGCGAGCCGTTGCGATAGGCCAATTCCAACAATTCTTCGGTAAAGCTGGTGCACCATCGGGTGAATCACATCGAGCAGGGTCAGGGATCGAGATGTATGCGAATCGTCGCAGCAGCGAACGTCGGGCGTGCAGAAGCTTTGCAAAAATACAATTCGCGACCGGTGGGCTACCGCGCGATTGCATGATTTCCGACGTGTCGGATGGCGGTGTGAAGATCATCGCCGAATATCCCGAAATTCCATCCGAATTTACGGTGATCTTCTCGGAGGGCAGGCCGCGTCAGTGCCGGCTGGCCTGGCGGATCGGCTGCGAACTCGGCGCGCAGTTCGTCGACTAGGCCGGCTGGCACCGCCGGTGTCGAGGGCGCAGAACAGCGGCCGAGGGCCATGGGCCCGCGGCCGAAGGGCAAGTGCCCTCGGAGGTCGCCAATTACCGCAAAGCGCGCCAGCTTAACCTGAACTTAGGGTTAAGCTGTGAACACTTCTGGACAGTTCCCGCCGCGAGTCGAGCTACATGTCCCAGAAGTCGCCCCATCCGTTCCGCGCCACGCGGCTTCTTGCGTGCACATCGATCTTGGTTTTGGCGTTGGGGCTTGGCAGCTGCCAGACCTCAGGGCTATCAGACATCACCGGTTCGATCGACGAGAAGGCCGACACCGGCCGCGCCAGCGATCCGCGCCGCGACCTCGATCTCTATCAGGAACGCTATCGCGCCAACCCGAAGGATGCCGACGCGGCGCTGAAATACGGCAAGGCGCTGCGCGCGACGGGACAGCGGTCGCAAGCGGTTGCGGTGCTCGAACAGGCCACCATCGCCCATTCCGGCAACAAGCTGCTGCTCGCCGCTTACGGCCGCGCGCTGGCGGATAACGGCAATTTCCAGCAGGCCTTCGACGTGCTCGGCCGCGCCCACAGCCCCGACGATCCCGATTGGCGGCTGCTCTCGGCGCAGGGCGCGACACTGGACCAACTCGGCCGATACGAGGAGGCGCGGCAATATTATGCGAGCGCGCTGAAGATCGCGCCTGACCAGCCGTTGGTGCTGTCCAATCTCGGACTGTCCTACGTGCTTTCCAAAGATCTATCCAAGGCCGAGGAGACGCTGCGCCGCGCCCATAGCCTGGCGGGGACCGATCCGCGCGTGCGCGCCAATCTGGCGCTGGCGGTTGGCCTGAAGGGAAATCTTGCCGAAGCAGAAAAGATCGCCAAGGCCGATCTGCCGCCCGCCGAGGCTGCCGCCAACGTCGCGCAGTTGAAGCGGATGCTGTCGCGGAAAGGCAAGGAGAACGCGCGGGCCGAGGTCGAGAAGATGCCGATCGCCTCGGCTGGGCGCTCGGAGTAGGCGTCAGCGGCCAAGCCGCGGCCGCCGTCGTTGTTTGCTCAGGCCCGGCGCGCCGTCGCGCCTTGCAGTTTCTTGATGATCGGCGCCAGGAACGAAGTCCGGGATCGCTTGGTCACGGCATGGCCGGTCAGGCGCTGCGCCATCTGCAGGAACATCATGGTGGTGCGATGCTTGGCAGCGATCTGCGCGATCATCTGGCCGTTATTGGCGGCCGTACCGAACATCTTTGAATCGAACGGAATCGCCGCGATCGGCTGGCTCTCGATCGCCTTGGCGAATTCGCGCGTGGAGATCTCCGGACGCTTGTGCATGCCGACCTGGTTGAGGCAATAGAGCGGCGGGCGGTCGTTGGGCCGCGCCGCCTTCAGCACGTTCAGCATGTTCTTGGCGTTGCGCATGTTGGCAAGATCGGGCTCGGCGACGATCAGAATGTCGTCCGCGCCGACCAGCGTGCGCTTGGTCCACGCCGACCATTGATGGGGGACGTCGAGCACGATGCAGGGCGTGGTCATGCGCATCGTATCGAAGATCGCATCGAACGCATCGGCGCCGAAATCATAGACCTGGTCCAATGTTGCCGGTGCCGCCAGCAGGTCGAGGCGGTCGGTGCATTTCGACAGCAGGCGCTCCATGAAGGCGGAGTCGGGCCGTTCCGGCTGGAAGACCGCATTGGCAATGCCTTGAACCGGATCCTGGTTGAAATCGAGGCTGGCGGTGCCGAAGGCAAGGTCGAGATCGATCACGACGGAATCCAGCGCGAGATCGCGCGCGATCGCCCAGGCCACGTTGTGCGCAACGGTGGAGGCGCCGACGCCGCCCTTGGCGCCGACCACGGCGATGATGCGGCCGACGGCCACGGCCTCGGAGGCCGCGTAGAGACCGCATATTGCGCGCACGACGTCGATCGGTTCGATCGGTCCGGTCACGTAGTCGCTGATGCCGCGCCGCACCAGTTCACGATAGGGCGTGACGTCGTTGGCACTGCCGATCACGACGACGCGGGTACCGGCGTCGCAGACGGTCGCGAGTTCATCGAGGGCTTCGAGAATGTCGGAGCCAGGTTCGGTCTCCAGCAAATGACGTTCGGCGTCGGCGCCTTGTGGTAGGTCTCGATGGCGGCCGCAATGCCGCCCATGTGAACCGTAAGGTGGGCCTTGCCGAGACGGCGGTCTTCGCTCGCCGCGCGCACCGCGGTTGCGATCGCGACGCTGGCGCAAAAGGCTTGTACCGATACGCGTGGCGCCGGCGAGATGTATTCATCGGGCTGCACCGGCGTGTCGTCCAGTTGATCGTCGGAGTTTTGAAAGACGCGGCTGATCATTTGCCTGTATCGCTGAGTTTGGCCTGGTCGGCTTCGGGATAGCTGGTCGATGTCGGAAGACCCTTGCGGTACTTGTCAAAGGCGATATTGCGCCGCGACGTATAGGCGGGGCTTTCAGGACGCGGCTGTTCGAGATCGGCGGGATTGTCGATCATCGCCGCAAGGTTGCGCTGGGTGGCGCAGCCGAAATTGTGATAGGGGCGATTTTCGTTGTAGGCGACATTGTCGATGTTCGGTCCGAGGTCCTGCGGCCACAGGCCGCAAGGTCCTGCCACGGCCGTGATCTTCGGATAGCTGAGCCGGATCGTCGGCAGCGTCCGGGGATCGTCCGGCCGGTAGTGACGCATCGTGATGGCGCGCGAGGGCACGCCGCCCGCCATCAGCACCGACCGGATTTCCCGGAACGACGCCGCGGCCGCGCGCGCGTTCGGCGTATCGATCGGGACATCGGCGATAACAGCACCGGTGCCTTCACGTACCCAGGTCTGCGCCAGGCCCAGAACGTCGGCGCGCTGCGACCCGGAGAGGCCGCCGCGGGCATGACCGACGAACACCACGATCGAGCGGTTGGCTTCGGTTACCGCGATCGGATGACGGTGGCGGTAATCATCCGACACGCTGGCGGTCACGATTTCCGTGGTCTGCGGCGTGCAGGCGCCGAGCGCGGCCGAAAGGCCGAGCAGGGCGCCAAGCACGTGCAAGGCCTTGCCGCGATGGAGCGGAATTCTCGTTGTCATGGTTCTGTCCTCGTCCCCACTCGGTGAACAGCTCTGCGTCTCAATCAATGATGAAGCCAAAATTGCCCTGGCTCCCGCCGACGGGATCGACGTGGGCGACGAGCCCGTAGATCCGGTTGATACGCCCGAGCAGCGTGGACTGGGAATCGGATGCCGGCGCAAATCCGTCATCGGGCCGCGACAGTTCTTCTGCGCGACCGCGCGGACGACGTAGGGCGTCACGAGAACCATCAGTTCGGTCTGGTTGTTGATGAAGTCCTGGCTGCGGAACAGCGCGCCCAGAACCGGCAATTGATCGAGCCCCGGCAAGCCGTTGATGGCCTGCTTGGTCTGCTCCTGGATCAGGCCGGCCATCGCCATCGTGCCGCCGGAGGGTATTTCCAGCGTCGTCTCGGCACGGCGGGTCTTGATCGAGGGAATGGTTGTTCCACCTTGGCCGCCAGTCAGGGAGTTTTCGGTCGAGACTTCCGAAACTTCCGTCATCACCCGCAGGCTGATCCGTCCCTCAGTCAGGACTACCGGCGTGAAGTTGAGCGAGATGCCAAATTTCTTGAAACTGACGGTCTGGACGCATTGTCCGATCGCGCCTCCCGTCGTCGTTTGGCAGCTCACGCCGGTCGGAATGGGAAATTCACCACCTGAGATAAACGTTGCGGATCTGCCTGATATCGCTGTCAGATTGGGTTCGGCGAGCGTCTTCACGACACCGGCCTTTTCCATCGCGCGAAGCACCGCCTGGACCGACGGCATCGAGCCGGCTGCTATGCCAAGGCCATTGCCGGGCACGAGGGCCGCGTTGTTTGCAGTGAAAGGATTGGTATTGTTGAAATTCACGGTCGTATTGCCGACATTCAATTGGGCGCTGAGATCGATGCCCATCTGTTTGACGACGTCCCGCCGGACTTCCGCGACGGTGACCTTCAACATCACCTGGTCGCGGCCGCGAACGACGATCGAGTTGACGACCTCTCGGCGCCGCCGACCAGCCGCGCGGCGACTTCGCCGGCCTGCTGGGCTTCGACCGGGCTCGATACCGAGCCGGTCAGCAGCACGCTATCGCCGACGCCCTCGATCTGAATCCCCGGCATCGACTGCCGCAGCGCGGCCCGCACACCGTTGAGATCACGCTTGACCGCGATGTCGTAGGAAGCGATCTGCTGGCCGTCGCCGTCGAAAAACACGACGTTGGTCTGGCCGACTGCGCCGCCGATGATATAGGCGCGTTGCGGGGAGCGTATGACGGCATTGGCGATCTTCGGATCGGCGACCAGCACATCCTTCACGTCGCGCGGCAGGTCGACAACCATCGATTTGCCGATGCCGAGCGACAGGAAGCGCATCTTGACCGGGCCGAGGGCGGAGGTCGTTACGGGATCTTTCTCGGATTCGGCTGCGAAAACCGGCAGCAGCGGACCGAGCGTCAGCGCGGCGACGGCCGACAATAACAGGGCGCGCGCCGCTACGGTTCGCATCGCCAACTGATCTTCCCCAAACTTCATTTCAGGCGTCCTTTCGGTCACTTCTGTGCCGTCGTTTGATTGGCGACTCCGTAGCGAACCACGTTGACGCTCTCGCTTCGTTTTTGATCTTCGAGCGGCCTTCGGCCGTCGCGTTGACATCGGTGATGCTGCGCAGCGCTAGCGCCAGCGTGCCGCTCTGGCGTGCGCGCGCCAGCGCCTCGGCTTGCTCGGGCTTCAGTTCGAGTGTGACGGTGCGGCCGACGAGGGCGTTGACGCCCTCTTTTTCCTTCGGCGCCTGATCGATCGCCAGCACACGGATATTGGAGAGAAAGATTTCCGACTGGGCGACATCGGGTCCTCTGCCGTCCGGATTCTTTTCGCGCTTGGAGAGGATGACGTCGACGCGGTCATTGGGCAGGATGAAGCCGCCGGCGCCGGTTTCCGGCGAGATCTCGGTCGAGATCGCGCGCATGCCGGTCGGCAGGATCGCTGCCATGAAGCCGGAGCCGTTGGCCTTGACCAGCTTCTGCTCACGGATCGGCTCGCCCGCGATGAAGGGAGCGCGTGCGATCGAACCGGCGATTTCCGTGATGGCCCCGGCCCTGCTGGCGCGGTTGACCAGATTGTTGCCGGCGGAAGCCGGCCAGGTCTGCCATTGCAAGTCCTCGGGCTTGACCGGCTGGCCGAGCCCGATGTCGGACTTCGCGACCAGAATCTCCACCGTCGGCAATTGCGCGACCGGTTCGGCGGGCTGCGATTTTTCTTCGGTGCCACGGGCGAGATAGGCGGCGACACCGCCCGCACTCAACGCGATGATCAGAACGACGACACGTGCGATATTCATACGCTTTTACTACTCTTACGCAGGGACGTCCCAACTGCACGGCCATGACAGCCATCCCCGGAGGTATGACTAGGCATCAAAGGTATAAGGGAACTTGAGGCGTGAAGTTTTTGGCTGATCGGACGGCGGGATTCACCGTCATGGTGAACGGGTGGTTATCGTTTGGAGAAAACCACTCCGCAAAAGCCGGGAGCCGTTCGATGTGGCGCGTGCGTCGGCGGTCGAATTCGCCAATGGAGATGGACGTGCGATTCGGATGCCGATCGGCATCAAGCCTGACGCTGCTATGAGGCGCGAGCCTGATCTTGAGGCTCGGTCTCCGCGAAGCCTGCCTGCAAGACCTCGTCGCGCTTGTGGCGCAGATGCGCGCGCAGGATATGCGACAACCCCACGCCGTCGCGGCGTTGCAGTGCATTGAGGATCGCTTCGTGCTCCTGCACCGCCAGCGCCCAGCGCCGCGGTGTCATGGGCGTCACGTAGCGCGCACGGCGAATGCGGGCCGTGACGGAATCATAGAGACCAGACAGCACCGGGTTGCCGGCCGCGGCGATGATCGCCTCGTGGATATAACGGTTGCAGCGGTAGTACTGCAGAAGGTCGCGATCTTCGTAGTGCCGGGCCATCGCGACGTGGGCGGCGGCGACGTCGGCGATCTCGGCATCCGTGATGCGCTCGCAGGCGAGCTCACCGGCTAGCGCTTCGAGCCCTTGGCACACCTCGAACAGGTCGCGCATGTCCTTGTCGGTCAATCTCGCCACGCGCGAGCCGCGGTTCGGCAGCAGCTGGACCAGGCCCTCGGCGGCGAGCACCTTGAGGGCCTCGCGCAGCGGCGTGCGCGAGATCTGCAGCTTTTCACAGAGGTCGCGCTCGGGAATCCGCGCGCCCGGCGGGATCTCGCCATCGAGCAGCATGGCGCGGACGCGGCCTACGACTTCCTCATGAAGCATTGCCGTCAAAATCCAGTTTGAATGCAAAAATGGCTATATCATCGAATTTTTGCAGGTTCCAGCTTGATAAATCGTATTTTTGCATTCAGAATTGGTTAACAGCAATTAAGAAGGGCCCGGCGACATGGACCAGGACGTAACGGTACGGGAGGACGATCTCCTGTTTACCGTCGATGACGGCATCGGCCGGATAACCTTCAACCGGCCGCAGGCACGCAACGCCTTCACGTTCGAGATGTATGAGCGGCTGGCCGAAATCTGCGAACGCGCCAACCGCGACCATGCGATCAAGGTGCTGCTGCTGCGGGGCGCCGGCGACAAGGCGCTTGCCGCGGGCACCGACATCAACCAG
Source organism: Bradyrhizobium sp. RDT10 (assembly GCA_044772375.2). Classification (GTDB taxonomy): domain Bacteria; phylum Pseudomonadota; class Alphaproteobacteria; order Rhizobiales; family Xanthobacteraceae; genus Bradyrhizobium. Next base: position 2,839,174 of record CP187939.1, on the reverse strand, counting down.
TTCCGTGCCTTCAAGACGCCGCAGGATGCGCTCGACTATGAGAACCGCATCGACCGCGTGCTCGGCATTCTCGAAACATGCCGGGTGCCGACCATTGCCGCCATCAACGGCGCCTGCACCGGCGGCGGCGCGGGCATCGCGGCCAGTTGCGATCTGCGCATCGGCACCAGGAGTACGCGGATGGGATTTCCGATCGCGCGCACGCTCGGCAATTGCCTGTCGATGTCGAATGTCAGCCGCATTGTCGCGTTGATCGGTCCGGCGCGCGTCAAGGATCTGATCTTTACCGCGCGTCTTGTCGAAGCCGCGGAGGCGGCCGCCGTGGGCCTGCTTAACGATGTCGTCGATGATCTGGCCGCGCTCGACAAGCGCGCCGATGAGATTGCAAGGCTCGTTGCCGGCAACGCGCCGCTGACGCTGAGCGCGACCAAGCAGGCGGTCGCCCGGTTGCAGAAACGGCTGACGCGCGAGGAGGGCGAGGACCTCATCCTGATGTGCTACACCAGCTTGGATTTCCGCGAAGGGCTCGACGCGTTTCTCACCAAGCGCGCGCCGCAATGGCGCGGTCAATAGGAGCCCGCATGTCCGTTCGAAACGACAAGACGCCGCGTTCGGGACCGCTCGCCGGCCTCAAGGTCATCGATCTCACCCATGTAATGGCGGGGCCGACCTGCACCCTGATGCTCGCCGACATGGGCGCTGATGTCATCAAGATCGAGAAATGGCCGAATGGTGACGACACGCGGCATTCGGTGCCGCCGAAGATCGGCGACGAGGCGGCCTCCTTCCTGATGATGAACCGCAACAAGCGCGGCATCGTGCTCGACCTGAAGACCGCAGGCGGCAAGGAAGTGCTGCGGCGGCTGATCGCCGGCGCCGATGTTCTGGTCGAGAATTTTGCGCCGGGCGCGATGGAGCGGCTCGGCTTCGGCTATGAGGATCTGCACAGCGATTTTCCGGCGCTGATCTATTGCTCGCTGTCGGGTTTCGGCCGCACCGGCCCTTACCGGCATCGCCGTGGCTTCGATCTGGTCGCGCAGGCGATGAGCGGCATCATGAGTTTCACAGGCGAGCGGCCGGACGGTCCGCCGGTGAAATGCGGTCCGCCGCTGTCCGATATCACGGCCGGACTGTTGGCCAGCATGGGCATCCTTGCCGCCTATTCGCACCGGCTCAAGACCGGTGAAGGGCAATGGGTGGAGACATCGCTCTACGAGGCGGCGCTGGTTCAGACCTATTGGCAGTCGACGATTGCGCTCGCCAGCAATGTGGCGCCGCGCGCCATGGGCTCGGCCCATCCGCTCAACGCGCCGTATCAGGCGTTCGAGGCTTCCGACGGCTGGCTCGTGGTAGGCGGTGCCAACAAGAAGCATTGGCTGTTGATGCTGGAAGCGCTTGACGCGCTGGAACTGGCCTCCGACCCGCGCTTCGTCAACGGCTCCGATCGCATGGCGCATTTGAAGGAACTCGAAGCCGAACTGAGCGTCCGCTTCCGAAAACAGACGCGGGCGCATTGGCTGGCGGCACTTGACGAGAAGGGCGTGCCCTGCGGCCCTGTTCACGACATGCTGGAAGCGCTGAGCGATCCGCAGACGCTGGCGCGCGAGATGGTGGTCGAGGTCGAGCATTCGACGCTCGGGCCGGTGAAGACAATCGGGCTGCCGGTCAAATTCTCGGCGACGCCCGGCAAGGTGCGTTCGGGCGCGCCCGTCTATGGCGAGCATACGCGCGAGGTGCTGCGCGAACATGGTTTTGACCAGGCGCAGATCGACGCGTTCGAGCGGGAGGGGGCAGTCGTTGCCGCCTCGGCCGGCCGCAAGGAGCAGGTCGCCTGACGAGAACACGAAAATCCAAAGACAACAAAAACGCCCACCCGGAGGAAACCCCAATGAAGATCACTTCAAAACTCCTGCTGTCCACGACAGCGTTCATGCTCGCGAGCGCGATTCCGGCCGCCGCGGCCTGGCAGCCGCAGAAGCCGATCGAGTTCGTCGCAACCGCGGGGCCGGGCGGCGGCACCGACAATCTGCACGCGCCGTCCAGAGCATCGTCACCAAGTACAAATTGACCGATCAGCCGATCGTGGTCGTCAACAAGGGCGGCGGTAGCGGGGCGGAAGGCTATGTCTACGGCAAGGCGTCGGCCGGCGATCCCTACAAGGTGATCTTCGGCACTTCGAACGCGTGGCAGCAACCGCTCGTCTCCAAGGTCGCCTTCAACTACACCGATCTCACCCCGATCGCCGCAATGGCGCAGGACGAGTTCCTGCTGTGGGTGAAACAGGACGCGCCCTACAAGACGGCGGGCGACTTTCTCAAGGCTGCCGCCGGGACCGAGTTCAAGATGGGTGGCGCGCAGTCCAAGGACACTGACGAGGTCTTGACGCGGATGATCGAGAAGGCGGCGCGCGTCAAATTCACCTACATCCCCTTTAAGAGCGGTGCCGAGGCCGCCGTGCAACTGGCCGGCGGCCATATCGATGCGCACGTCAACAATCCCTCCGAGAGCCTTGGGCAGTGGCGCGGAAGTACCCAGCGCCCGCTCTGTGCCTTCAGTCCGAAGCGGTTGCCGCAGGGGCCGAAGGTCACCGCGTCAGAAGGCTGGAGCGACGTGCCGACCTGTGTCGAGCAGGGGCTGGCGATTTCGCAATATGAGCAACCGCGGACGGTGTGGCTGCCGGGCAAGGTCAGCCCGGAGCAGGTGGCGTTCTACGTCGATCTCATGAAAAAGGTGCAGGCGACGCCCGAATGGAAGGACTACATCGAGAAGACCTCGCAGGTTGACACCTTTCTCACCGGCACTGCGTTCGACGATTTCATCAAGCAGGACCTCGTACACGTGAAGCAGGTTGCAGGCGAACAGGGTTGGCTGCTGAAGTAAGGCCGGACGCGATGATATCACGACGTGCGCTTGAGATAGCCACGGCGGCGCTGACCGGAATCTTCGGCGTCGTGGTCGTCGTATCCAGCATCGACAACGGCATCGGCTGGTCCAGCGCCGGCGTCGACGCCGGCACATTTCCTTTCCTGACCGGCGTCATCATCGTGCTCGGCAGCCTTTACAACATGGCGCAGGGCGCGCTCGGACGCGGCACCCTCGCCATTGTCAGGGTGGCGGTCACGCCATCCGAATTGCGCCGCCTCGCGGGGTTGTTCGTTCCTGCCGCGATTTTCGTTGCCGTCATTCCCATCGTTGGGATGTATCTCGCTTCGGCGGGCTATGTTTTTGCGGTCCTGGCATTGCCGAAGCGGCAATCGGTTTTTCGTTCGCTTGTCATCGCCGCGGTTACGCCGCTTGCGCTCTATGTCGTGTTCGAGCGCATGTTCCAGGTGTCGCTGCCGCGCGGCGCGCTCGCCACAGCGTTCGGTTTCTGAAGGGACAAGCGATGGAAAACCTTCAATCGCTGCTGCACGGTTTCACCATCGCGGTAACCGTTCCGCACCTGACGCTGATGGTGATCGGCGTCCTGCTCGGCATTCTGGTCGGCGTTCTGCCGGGCCTGGGTGCGCCGAACGGGGTATCGCTGTTGTTGCCGCTGACTTTCGGCATGCAGCCGGTTTCGGCGATCATCCTGCTTTCGAGCATGTATTGGGGCGCGCTGTTCGGCGGTTCGGTGACGTCGATCCTGTTCAACATCCCGGGCGAACCTTCGTCGGTCGCCACCACGTTCGACGGCTATCCGATGGCGCGCGACGGCCGGCCGACGACGGCGCTGGCCACCGCCTTCGGCTCGGCGGCGTTCGGCGCGCTTGTCGGCGTGATCCTGATTACGTTTCTGGCGTCCTGGGTGGCGCAGGTGGCGCTCGCCTTCGGACCGCCCGAATACTTCGCGGTCTATTTCCTCGCCTTCGCCAGTTTCGTCGGCATGGGCGGTGCGGCGCCGGTCAAGACGGTGGTGGCACTCGCGATCGGTTTTGCAATCGCCGCAATCGGCATCGATACAGTCTCCGGCAGCGTTCGGCTCAACATGGGTATCGACGAACTGGTGAAGGGCATCAGCTTCGTCGTTGCCGTGATGGGGCTGTTCGGCATCGGCGAGTTGCTGATTGCGGTGGAGGAGGAGTTCCAGGCCCGCGCGGTGTCGTCGAGGGTCGATTGGAAGGAAGTCTTCCGGGCGCTGGGCCGTCTGCCGCGCCATGGCATCGCGTTGCTGCGCAGCGCCGCCATCGGCTGCTGGATGGGCATTACCCCGGGCGGTCCGACCGCCGCTTCCTTCATGAGCTATGGCATCGCCAAGCGCTTCTCGCGCAATGGCGCGCGTTTCGGCACCGGCGAGTCCGAGGGCATCATCGCGCCGGAGACCGCCGACCATGCCGCCGGCACCAGCGCGCTATTGCCGATGCTCTCGCTCGGCATTCCCGGCTCGGCGACGGCCGCCGTGATGATGGGCGGGCTGATGATCTGGGGATTGAACCCCGGGCCGATGCTATTCGTCGACCAGAAGGATTTCGTCTGGGGGCTGATCGCCTCGATGTATGTCGGCAACATCGTTGCGGTTGTGCTCGTGTTGCTCACTGTTCCGGTATTTGCCGCCCTGATGCGCATTCCCTTCGCCGTCATCGCGCCGCTGATCGTGATCATCTGCGTCGTCGGCGCCTATTCGGTCTCGAACTCCTATCTCGACGTCGTCTTGATGCTCGGCTTCGGTGTCGTCGGCTATCTCTTCAAGAAGCTGCACTATCCGTTGGCGCCGCTCGTGCTTGCGATCGTGATCGGCGACAAGGCCGAGGACGCCTTTCGGCAGGCCATGCTGATGTCGAAGGGATCGCTCGGGATATTCTTTGCGAACCGGCTGGTGACGACCCTCGTCCTCGCCGGGATGGCGTTGTTGCTGCTTCCGCTTGTCTTGCAGATGGTGCGTCTGCTGCGAAAACCGGACGAAGCCGCTGATGAAAAGGTGAGGATCGTATGAACGTGCATAGCCCCGGCAAGCCGGTGATTGCGCTGGCCATGGGAGACCCCGCCGGCATCAGCCCGGAGCTGACCGCGAAGCTCACCTGCCTCGACGAAATCCGCTCCCGCGCAATCCTGATCGTGATCGGAGACCGCCGCGTTTTTGACGAAGGCGCGCGGGTGGCCGGCGTCAAGGCTGACCTGCCAAATGTGACGCCGTCCGCGGACCCCAAAACAATCGGCGGCGATGCCGCCTTCATGGATATTGGCCATCTCGATCCTGCCACGATCGAACGCGGTGTCGCCAGCCAGGCTGGCGGCGCATTCGCGCTGGAGAATTACCGTCACGCGCTGACGCTTGCGCGCGACGGGAAGGCGGATGCGGTCTGCTTCACGCCGTTCAACAAGAAGGCCATGCGGCTCGCGCGCGCGGAGTATGACGACGAGATTGCGTTCTCCACCGAGATCGCCGGCCTGAAAACCCCGGCCAGCGAATTCAACGTGCTCGACCGGCTGTGGAATGCGCGTGTCACCTCGCACATCGCGCTCAAGGACGTGGCCTCGCTTCTCTCCGTCGAACGCATTCATCGCGCGCTGAAGCTGACCGATGCCTGCATGCGACGGGCTGGCTTTACCGCGCCCCGCATCGCGGTTGCCGGGCTCAATCCGCATGCCGGCGACGGTGGCAATTTCGGCCGCGAGGAGATCGATGTGATCGAACCCGCCGTGATGGCCGGCCGGGCCGAAGGAATAGCGGCGGAGGGGCCGTTTCCGGCCGACACGGTTTTCCTGCGCGCCAAGAACGGCGCCTTCGACGCGGTGCTGACGATGTATCACGACCAGGGCCAGATCGCGATGAAGCTGATGGGCTTCGATCGCGGGGTGACGATCCTGGGCGGTTTCCCGTTTCCGATCTGCACGCCGGCCCATGGCACGGCCTATGACATCGCAGGCCGGGGCGTCGCCTCGGTTGGCGCCAGCCGGGCGGCTTTGTTGCTCGCGGCTGAGATGGCGGGCGCGGCCAGGATGGGAAACCGGGCGGCGTGAGATGCCAGATTAAGCGGCAGCCCTAAACGCCGCAAAACCGCGATCGAGATCGGCCTTGAGGTCGTCGACATTCTCGAGGCCGATGTGGAGCCGCAGCGTCGGCCCGCCGGGGGACCATTTGGTGGCGGTGCGGTAGGGATCGCAGTCGAACGGGATGATGAGGCTTTCGAAGCCGCCCCACGAAAAGCCCATGCCGAACAGCTTCACGGTATCGAGCAGGGCATCGACCGCCTTCTGCGGCGCCGGCTTCAACACAATGCTGAACAGGCCGGAGGCGCCGGTGAAGTCGCGCTTCCAGATCGCGTGGCCGGGATGGCTTTCGAGCGCCGGATGCAGGACCTGCAGGACCTCGGGGCGGGCGGCCAGCCAGCGCGCCATTTCGAGGCCGGAGCGATAATGCTGCGCGAGCCGCACCGAAAGCGTGCGGGTGCCGCGGAGCGCCAGGAAGACGTCGTCGGGACCGGCGCAGACGCCGAGCAGGCGGATGCCCTCGGCAATCAGCGGCCACGCTTTCGCGTTCGCCGAAATCGTGCCGAACATGATGTCGGAATGACCGCCGATATATTTGGTGGCGGCCTGCATGCTGATGTCGACGCCCTGGTCGAGCGAGCGGTGAAACAAGGGCGTCGCCCAGGTGTTGTCGTCGATGACGAGCGCGCCCCTCGCATGCGCGACTTCGGCGATGGCGGGGATGTCGCTCATCTCGAACGACTGCGAGCCGGGCGCCTCAACCAGCACCGCTTTGGTGTTGGGCTTGAACAGGCTTTCGATCCCGGCGCCGATCAGCGGATCGAAATAGCTGACCTCGACGCCGTAGCGGGCGAGCATGCCGTTGCAGAAATTGCGTGACGGCCGGTAGACGTTGTCGGTCACCAGCACATGATCGCCGGCACTCAGCACCGAGAGCAGGGTGGTGCTGATTGCGGCCAGGCCCGATGGCGCAAGCCCGACGCCGGCGCATTGCGGACCTTCCAGCGCCATCAGCACGTCCTGCAGCGCGCGTGTGGTCGGCGAGCCGTGACGCCCATAGGAGAATTCGGCGCGGTGGGCGTGCAGGTCCTCGGCGGTCGGATAGAGCACGGTCGAACCGTGGAACACGGCAGGGTTGACGAACCCCTTGTCCTATGGTGTCACGGCCCGCGGTGACCAGTCTGGTTTCGGGTTTTTGCGGGTTGGACGGACCGTCGTTCGAAAAGCTCATGCGTTTGCATTATCCAAGACGTTATGCCGCAGCCACAACTTGATCGCGAAAACACCGCCGGGCGGCCGGCAGGACCGGGTAAGTTAATAACAAGACACAGAAGACGGCAGTCAACCCCTTGACCCGGCACGCCAGTCGTTCTGAGATGCATGCCAACTAACTGTCGCTGCAAGTTGAGGGGCCTGCCGCGATATCAGATCCACAGCCTGACCGGGATGGCACGTGAAATGCACGGTCAGGGTGACGCTTTTCAGCGGGGGATCAGCGGGTTGGCCCCCAACGTCAGGCGTTGCCTATAAAATCGATCTCCGGACGACCCCTTGAAAGGCCAAGCCCATGAAACGCGTATCTCTGGTTGTTACTCTTGCCCTTGCCGCCGGTCTGTCGGCCCAGGCCGCCTCGGCGCAAACCCTCAAGACGGTCAAGGACCGCGGCATGCTGTCCTGCGGCGTTAGCCAGGGCCTGCCGGGCTTTTCGACGCCGGACGACAAGGGTAACTGGACCGGTCTTGACGTCGATATCTGCCGGGCGATTGCAGCGGCCATTTTCAACGACGCGACCAAGATCAAATTCGTGCCGCTCTCGGCCAAGGACCGCTTCACCGCGCTGCAGTCGGGCGAGATCGACGTGCTGTCGCGCAACACCACCTGGACGCTGTCGCGCGACACCTCGCTCGGCGCCAACTTTACCGGCGTGACCTATTATGACGGACAGGGCTTTCTGGTGAAGAAGTCGCTGAAGGTGAACTCGGCGCTGGAACTGAACAGCGCATCCGTCTGCGTGCAGACCGGCACCACGACCGAGCAGAACCTCGCCGACTACTTCAAGGGCAACAACATGAAGTACGAGGTGATCGCGTTCGCGACCGCCGACGAAACCGTCAAGGCCTATGAATCCGGCCGCTGCGACGTCTTCACGTCAGACGTTTCCCAGCTCTATGCCGAGCGCCTGAAGGTCGCCAACCCCGCCGATCACGTCGTGCTCCCTGGAGGTGATTTCGAAGGAGCCGCTCGGACCGATGGTCCGCCATGGTGACGACCAGTGGTTCGACATCGTGAAATGGACGCTGTACGCGATGGTCGGCGCCGAAGAGCTTGGCATGACCCAGAAGAACATCGACGAGATGGTCAAGTCCGACAAACCCGAGGTCAAGCGCGCCGTCGGCACCGACGGCAATCTGGGCGAGCAACTCGGCCTGACCAAGGACTGGATGGTGCGGATCGTGAAGGCGGTCGGCAATTACGGCGAATCTTTCGAGCGTAACGTCGGTTCCGGCTCCAAGCTTGCCATCGCCCGCGGCCTCAACAACCTTGGAGCAAGGGCGGTATCCAGTACGCACCGCCGATCCGCTAGGCGCCAGCGAGAGGGCTGCGGCGATGGCCATCGAACCCCGAAAACCACCGTCGCAGCTACTTCCCAGGCTGCAGCGGGCGCTCGGCGGCCGGGCGGGCTGGAGCGGCTTCGTGCTCCAACTTGTGTTCGTCGCCGCGCTCGCCTGGATCTCATACGAGATCGTCGCCAACGCCCGCGCCAACCTGCAGGCGCAGCGGATCACTGCGGGCTTCGGCTTTCTTGCCAACAACGCGGGCTTTGACGTCAGCCAAAGCCTGATCCCGTATTCCGGATCCGATCCCTACACGCGCGTCTTTGTGGTTGGCCTGCTCAATACGCTGCTGGTCTCGGTGATCGGCATCTTCTTCGCCACCCTGATCGGCTTCCTCGTCGCACTGGGCCGGCTGTCGCCGAACTGGCTGCTGTCGCGGATATCGGGCGGCTATGTCGAACTGATCCGCAACCTGCCGCTGCTATTCCAGATCCTGTTCTGGTATCTGGCCGTGCTCGCCGCATTGCCCAATCCGCGACAAAGCATCTCCGTCTTCGACAGTTTCTTTCTCAGTAATCGCGGTTTGGTGATTCCGAAGCCGATCGGCACGCCCGGTTTCGAGCCGTTCGTCGCTGCGCTGTTGCTGGCGATCGTTGTCGCGATTGCGCTGGGGCGTTACGCGCGCCGGCAACTGTTCGACAGCGGCAAGGTGATCAAGGTCTGGCCCTATGCGCTCGGCCTGGTGGTTGGCCTGCCGCTACTCAGCGCGCTGATCTTTGGCCTACCCGTCACGTTTGAAGTGCCCGCCCTGAAGGGCTTCAACTTCGCCGGCGGCTCACGCGTCATTCCGGAATTCGTCGCGCTGACGCTGGCGCTATCGACCTACACGGCGGCCTTTATCGCCGAGATCGTGCGGGCGGGCATTCTCTCCGTCCACAAGGGGCAGATGGAAGCCGGCTCCTCGCTCGGATTGCAGCGCGGCTCGGTGCTACGGCTGATCGTGATCCCGCAGGCGATGCGCGTGATCCTGCCGCCGCTCACCAACCAGTATCTCAACCTGACCAAGAACTCCTCGCTGGCGGTCGCGATCGGCTATCCCGACCTGGTTTCGGTGTTTGCGGGCACGACGCTGAGCCAGACCGGGCAGGCGATTGAAATCATCGGCATCACCATGGGCGTCTATCTCCTGATCTCGCTGGTCACCAGCGCGATCATGAGTTTCTATGGATGGCGGATCAGCCGGAGCATGGGCGGATGAGCGACACGACTTCATCCAATTTCGTTCGTCAGGATCTGGTGCCCGAACGGCCCGCGCCGGTGAAGACCACCGGCTTTGTCGGCTTCCTGCGCACGCGCATGTTCAATTCGCCGACCAACGTCCTGCTTACCATCGTCAGCGTGCTGCTGCTGTGGTTCATCCTCGTACCCTCGCTGAGATTCCTGCTTGTCGATGCCGTTTGGACCGGCACGGACCGCACCGCCTGCCTCCCCAAGAATCCCGGTGACGCGGTTGGCGCCTGCTGGCCGTTCATCCAGGCCAAGTTCTCGCAGTTCATCTACGGATTCTATCCGGAGCCGGAGCGCTGGCGAGTCAATCTGGTCTTCGTTCTTGCCGCGACCCTGCTGACACCACTGCTGATTCCGCGACTGCCGGGCAAGGGGCCGAATGCCATCCTGTTCTTCCTGGCACTCCCCGTTATCGCCTTCTTCCTGCTGCTCGGCGGCGGGCTAGGCGGCTTCGGCGTGAGTTGGACCGCGGGGCTGTTGTCGGGTCTGGCGAGTGGTATCAAGAATGCCGGTGCTGCCGGCATCAATGCGGGTCATCCGATTTTTGGACCGTTTCTATCTCTGCTGGGATGGCTTGGGTTTTCACTGGGCGTAGTTCTTTCATACCTGATCTGGCCGCTCACGTGGTTGCGTGACGAGATCCAGGCAACGGGCAGCCCGGTCTGGGCCGACCTCGCGGCCACGGCTGCGATCGTCTCGGCCGTGCTGTTCTGGCTGGGTGGCGGCCTGCGTTCCGGCTGGCGTCCGCTCGTGACCAGCCTTGCGGTCTTTGCCGGCATCGGCATCGTGATCGCGGTGATGGGGCTCGACCGCGGCGGATTCCCGGTCGTGGATACGCGGCTATGGGGCGGCCTTTGGTGACGCTCGTGGTGTCCGTCACCGGCATCGTCGCCTCGATGCCGGTCGGCATTGTGCTCGCGCTCGGCCGGCGTTCGACCATTCCGCTGATACGGATCTTCTCAATCGCCTTTATCGAATTCTGGCGCGGCGTTCCGCTGATCACCGTGCTGTTCTTTGCCACCTATATGCTGCCGCTGTTCGTGCCGGCCGGCTTCACCATTGACGGGTTGATGCGGGCCTTGATCGGCATCGCGCTGTTCGCGGGCGCCTATCAGGCCGAAGTCATCAGAGGCGGTCTGCAGGCGATCCCGCGCGGGCAGGGCGAGGCGGCGAGCGCGCTCGGCCTGTCCTGGGGCAAGACCACGGCGCTAATCGTGATGCCGCAGGCGCTTCGTCATGTCATCCCCGGACTCGTCAACAGTTTCATCGCACTGTTCAAGGACACCTCGCTGGTCTCGATCGTGGCGCTGTTCGATTTGCTCGGGCAGTTGCGCGCGTCGTTCTCCGACCCGGTCTGGTCCACGCCCACGACGCTGTTCACCGGCTTTGCCTTTACCGGACTCATCTATTTCGTCTTCTGCTTCGGGATGTCGCGTTACTCCCTGTTCGTCGAGAACCGGCTGAACGCCCATCGTCGCAACTGAGTACATGACCATGACCACAAATTCGATCGTTGGCATCAACACTCTCAACAAGTGGTACGGCGATTTTCACGTGCTGCGCGACATCAACCTCGATGTCGCCAAGGGCGAGCGCATCGTGATCTGCGGCCCGTCGGGCTCGGGCAAGTCGACGTTGATCCGCTGCATCAACGCGCTGGAGGAGTTCCAGGAAGGAGCCATCGTCGTCGATGGCATCGAACTCGGTCCGAACCTGCGGCGGGTGGACGAAGTTCGCCGCGAGGTCGGCATGGTGTTCCAGAGCTTCAACCTGTTTCCGCACCTGACCGTGCTGGAGAACTGCACGCTGGCGCCGATCTGGGTGCGTAATATCCCCAAAAAGGACGCTGAGGCCGCCGCGATGAAATATCTGGAGCGGGTCAAGATTCCGCACCAGGCCAACAAATATCCGGGCCAGATGTCGGGCGGTCAGCAGCAGCGCGTCGCCATCGCACGCGCGCTGACCATGAATCCGAAAGTCATGCTGTTCGACGAGCCGACCTCGGCGCTGGATCCCGAAATGGTCAAGGAAGTGCTCGACACCATGGTCGATCTCGCCAGGGAAGGCATGACCATGCTGGTCGTTACCCACGAAATGGGATTTGCCCGCGAAGTCGCCAACCGCGTCGTGTTCATGGACGCGGGGCAGGTGATCGAGTCAAATACGCCGCAGGAATTCTTCGCCAACCCACAGCACGCGCGGACGAAGCTGTTCCTCAGCCAGATCCTGCGGCATTGATGGAGCCGTAGGGTGGGCAAAGCGGAGCGTGCCCACCAACAGTCTGGCCGCGGAAAGATGGTGGGCACGGCGCAAGAGCGCCTTTGCCCACCCTACGAATCCTGCCGCCTCACACCTTCTCGAACGGGACCTCGATCTGGGTGCGCTTCTCGAGCCACGCCGGCACCGGCAGGTTCTTCGAGCGCATGAACTCCGGATTGAACAGTTTTGACTGATAACGGTTGCCGGAGTCGGCAAGGATGGTGACGATGGTCTTGCCGGGACCGAGTTGTTTGGCGAGGTGGATCGCGCCGGCAACGTTGATGCCGGTCGAGCCGCCGAGGCACAGGCCTTCATGCTCGAGCAGCTCATAGATCACCGTTACGGCTTCCTCGTCCGAAATCAGGAAAGCGTCGTCGACCTTCGCGGTCTCGATGACCGGGGTGACGCGACCTAATCCGATGCCTTCGGTGATCGAGTCGCCCGGCGTCGATTTGGCGGTGCCGTGCTTGAACAGCTCGTACATGGCGAAGCCATGCGGATCGGCGCAGGCAGTGACAACGCCCTTGTTCTTTTCCTTCAGATAGCGGCTGACGCCGGCGAGCGTGCCGCCGGTGCCGACCGAGCAGATGAACCCGTCGATCTTGCCGCCGGTCTGCTCCCAGATCTCCGGGCCGGTGGATTCGTAGTGCGCCTTGGCGTTGTCGAGATTGTTCCATTGGTCGGCGAACAAGACGCCGTTCGGCTCGGTCTTGCGAAGCTGGGCGGCCAGTCGCCGTCCGACATGCTGATAGTTGTTCGGATTGGAATAGGGCAGCGCCGGCACTTCGATCAGCTCGGCGCCGCAAAGCCGCAGCGTGTCCTTCTTTTCCTTGCTCTGGGTTTCTGGAATCAGGATCAAGGTCCGGTAACCGCGCGCGCTGGCGACGACGGCGAGGCCGATGCCGGTATTGCCCGCGGTCGATTCCACCACCAGGCCGCCGGGCTTGAGGTCGCCGCGCTTCTCCGCCTCCAGGATCATCCATTTGCCCGCGCGGTCCTTCACCGACTGGCCGGGATTCATGAATTCGGCCTTGCCGAGAATCGTGCAGCCGGTCAGCTCGGAAGCGCGCTTGAGCTTGATGAGGGGCGTGTTGCCGATCGCTTCGATGACGTCTTTGTTGAAGGTCATGTCTTTAAAACTGCCGGTTTGCCTGCCTAATCGCTGGGCGACCCTAAAGGACCGCCGCTAGCCATACAAGCCAGCGAATCGGCAGGGGTGCTCAGCCGGATTTCGCAAACACCACCTGACGCACGTCGATATTTCCGGACAGGAACCCCGCCTCGCAATAGGCGAGGTAATATTCCCACAGCCGCCGGAAGCGGTCGTCGAAGCCTGACGGCGTCAGGTTCGGCCAGGCCGCGCGGAAATTGCTTCGCCAGATCGCAAGCGTCCTGGCATAATCTTGCCCGAAAATGCGCTCGCGGATGACGGGAACGCCGAAGCGCTCGCCGAGCGTTTTCAGGATCTGCGGCGAGGGCAGCATGCCGCCCGGAAAGACGTAGCGCTGGATGAAATCGACTTCGCGGCGATAGGTCTGGAACAGGCTGTCCTGGATGGTGATGGCCTGGATGCCGGCGAGGCCACCGGGCAGCAGGCGGTCGCGCAACTGTGAAAAATATTTCGGCCAGAATTGCTCGCCGACCGCCTCGATCATCTCGATCGAGGCGATCCGATCATAGCGGTCGCGCTCGTCGCGATAGTCTTGCAGCCTGATCTCGACCTTGTCGCTGAGGCCGGCATTGTGAATGCGCGCCTGTGCGAAATCGCGCTGCTCCTTGCTGATGGTGAGCCCGACAACTTTGGCGCCGAACGTCTTGGCGGCGTATTCGGCAAAGCCGCCCCATCCGCAGCCAATCTCCAAAGCTTCTGGCCTGGCCGCAGATCGATCGCTTCGGCAAGCCGGCGATACTTGTTGTGCTGGGCTGCGGTCAGGTCCGACGTGTCGTCCTCGAACAGGGCCGATGAATAGGTCATGCTGGGATCGAGCCATGCCGAATAGAACGCGTTGCCGATGTCGTAATGCGCATAGATGTTGCGGCGGGCCTGCCGCTTCGTGTTGCGGTTGAGCCAACGTCTGACGGCCTGGAAGGTGCGCGTCAGCGGGTTGCCGACCAGCATGGTCTGCATCCAGTCCTGGTTGACGCAGAACAGATAGAGGAATTGCGTGAGGTCGGGCGTGTCCCATTCGCCGCGCAGATAGGCCTCGGCGATGCCGATGTCGCCGCCGCGCAGCAGCCGCGAGGCGAAGCCGTAATCATAGATTGTCATGGCTGCGGCGGGACCGGGACCGTTGCCGCCGAGCCGGACCATGCGGCCATCGGCCAAGGTCACGTCGAGCGTGCCGCGCTTGAGTTTTGAACCAAAGCCCAGCGCGAGCCGGACCAGGCGGGGCAATTCCGGAAACGTCGCGTCTACGGTTTCCGATGTGACCGAAATCAACTCGGGCATGTGCGATCCATCGAATGGCGGTTTACCCGTGCTTCGCATGGCCGATTGACCCTGCTTCAATCCTTGGCACGGGTAGACAAAGTCGGCGAAGTATAATCGTTGCTTTTCCCGGTCGCCAAGCCGGTATTGAGGGTTGCGTACTGCCGCGGCACCAGCCGTGCGCCCTTGAGCCAGAGCCGCAGCGCTTCCCAGTGGATCGCCACCATGATCTTTATTGTGACCAGCGGGAGGGCGAAAAACGCACGCAGCAACTCCTTGGTGTTGAGCGTACGGCAACGACCATTGAAAGTTGCAGCGAGCACGGGACCTTCGCGGTCGGTTTCAGAATCCGCAACTGCACGCGATCGCTCGGCGGCAGCACGCGAAAATGGTAGCGCATCGCCATCTCGATGAAGGGCGAGACGTAGAACAGCTTGTCCTGCTGCTGCCGCACGCCGGCGGCGCTGATTTCGCCTGATGTCACCGGCAGGACGTAAGGATGGATGTCGCCAAAGGCGTTGCACACTTCATAAATCAGCAGTGCCAGCTCACCATCAGCGCAATAGCAGAAATAGACGGAGAGCGGATTGAAGGTGTAGCCGAGCAGTCGGGGGTAACACAGCAGCAACACCCGTCCACCCGTGAGGTCGATGGCGCGCTCGGCCGCGCAACGTTGCGCGTAGGCGCGCAAGGATGATCCGTCCCGCTTACCATGGTCGGCCTCGTGAAAACTGTAGAGCGCCGCGCGGTTGACGCCGAACAGCGGCGATTGCCGGTCCGCGTCCGCCAGCCGGTCGAGATCGATCAAGAGGCTCATTACACGGTAGCTGAAGCGATGGCCGATCGGCTTCAGCCGTGCATGCATGACCTCGCCGATGTAGAGCGCCGCGGCGTTGGCGCCATCGCTAGGATTTTTTGGTTCTGCCGAGGTTGCGCGCATGGCTATTCCGCAGCTTGCGCCAGTTCGGGCGGCACTTCGCGCCATGGCGCCACCGCGCCGAGCGCTTCGGCGACCGCAAGACCGGATCGCAATCCGTCCTCGTGGAATCCGTATCCGGTCCATGCGCCGCAGAACCAGGTGCGTCGCCGGCCCTGAATCTCGGGCAGGCGCTTCTGGGCGGCAAAGGCTGCGGCGTTATATTGCGGATGCTCGCAGAGGTACTTGCCGAAGGTCAGTGCGGGATCGGGCGCGATCGGCGGGTTGAGGCTGACGAACAACGGCTTGTCGTAATCGATGCCCTGCAGTTCGTTCATCCAGTAGACGACGACGCCATGCGAGGTGCGCTCGATTCCGGTGACGGCGCAGCCAAGCTTGATCCGGTCGCGGAATGAAGCGGTCAGTTTTTCGACATAGCTCTGGCTGCCGCCTTTCACGGTGCGCCAGACCGGGCGGTCATATTGCAGCAGGCGATGGTTGGCGCGATGAAGCCGACGTCTACCGCAAGCCGCGCGCCGTCATAGTCGATGCTCACCGTATGGCTGTGGCCGCCGGGCCTGAGTTCGCGGTCGTAGACGGTGACCGGATAATGTTTCGACAAGGTCCAGGCCGCGGCATTGCCGCTGATTCCCGTCCCGACCACAGCGACCCGCATTTTGGCCCTCCATCGCACGCTGCGAGATACGGGGGCTGTTCCCGGAGTTTCAAATCGGCCACAGCCACGGATTCGGCTTACGCGAGAGGCGGGTGCGGAGGCGTCAGAACAGGGGAAAAGCTCAGAAAAGCCCATGAAATCTTCGTAAGATTTCGGCGCCCCTGAGGTGTCCGACATCGCTCCAAGCTCTATAAAACAAGGGGAAGTGAGCACTTTGCTGCCTGTTTTGCGCGCCGAACGGATGACCTGCGAAGGGCGGTGCGGGGCTGTGCGCGCCCCAGTCGCAAGGCTAGTATCGGGCTCGGATTCAACGGAAGCATCACCCCGTGAACGTGTCGCAGGCCATCAGAAGAGGCGTTCGTCGTGCGCCGGGCCGGGATTTGCCCGGTGGAGAGCGGGTGTTGTGACCCATCGAATTGCAACGGCTGCGATCGACGGTTGGCCTGCGCTCATTCCGGGCGGCAAGCGGCTGGCGCGGTCGCTTGCGGTGCTTGGCCTCCTGGCCAGCTCGGCCGGCTGCATCCTGACCAAGGACCTGCCCGATCCCGCGCTCGACATACCCGAAGGCTACAAGGCAGCCCGGCCTTCGAAGGATTCGGCCGCGCTGCCGACGCTCGACTGGTGGCGCGGCTTCCGTTCCCGCGAGCTGACCGCCCTGATGGAGGAGGCGCAAACCGTCAATCTGGACATTGCTGCGGCCACGGCGCGGTTCAGGCAGGCCGATGCGCAGGCACGAATCGCTGGCGCGGCGCTGTTGCCTGCTCTCAGCGGCAGCGGCTCGGAGAGCTATTCCCGGACCTCCGGATCGAGCTCCAGCGGCTTGAGCATTGGCGGACGCGAGGTGGTCAACTATTCGGCCTCGCTCAGCGCCAGCTACGAATTGGATTTCTGGGGCAAGAACCGCGATGCCGCGCAGGCGGCGGAGGAGACCTCCGTCGCCACCCGCTTCGACCGCGATGTCATCGCGCTGACCACACTGACGACCGTCGCCAACGCCTATTTCCAGGTGCTTGCCGCGCAGGACCGGATCCGGACTGCGCAGCGCAACATCGCCAGCGCCGAGCGCATCCTCAATGCCATCAAGGAGCGGCTGAGAGCCGGCACCGGCACCGACCTCGACGTCGCGCAGCAGGAGAGCGTGGTAGCCAACCAGCGCGCGCTGGTGCCGCCGCTGCGCCAGACGCTCGACCAGAACCTCAACGCACTGGCGACGCTGGTGTCGCGGCCGCCGGAAGCGGTGCGCGTCACCGGTGGCTCGCTGAACCAGATCGCCGCGCCGCGCGTCACGCCGGGCCTGCCGTCGGAACTCTGGACACAACGCCCGGACATCAGGCGCCAGGAAGCCCAGCTTGCCTCGGCGACTGCCAATGTCGGCAGCGCCCGCGCGCAGTTTTTTCCAAGCATTCAATTGACCGGGCAGGGCGGCTATCAAAGCTCGGCGCTGACGTCGCTGTTTCAGCCGCAGGCCGCGTTCTTCAGCATGGTCGGAAGCCTGACCCAGCCGATCTTCGACGGCGGCCGGATCCTCGGCAATTTCGAGTTCACCAAGGCGCGGCAGGACGAACTGCTGCAGACCTACCGCAAGACGGTGGTGCAGGCCTTTGCCGATGTCGATACTGCCTTGATGTCGATCCGCCAGACCACGGAGAGGCTGCGGTTGCAGCGTGAGGTGGTGGCGGCGTCACGGCGGGCCTTCGAACTGTCCGAGCAACAGCTGCGGGCAGGGACCGCCGATATCGTAACTGTGCTAAATACGCAGCAGACGTTATTCCAGGCCGAGGATTTGCTGTGGCAGGCCCAATTGGCCCGGCTGCTCGCGATCGTCAGTCTCTATCAGGCGCTGGGGGCGGCTGGGAGCCCAGGATGGAGAGGGCGGTCAATGCTCTTTAAGCCGGAAGTAAAGGACGATGCAAAGACGGCGCGCAAGCGCGTCGCGCGTGGCATTGGCCGGCGGATGGTGTCGCTGACGATCACGCTATTGATCCTCGGCGGTCTCGGTTATCTCGGTTGGAACGCCTTTCAGCAGAAGCAGACCGGCCGTAGTGGCCCCGGCGCACGCCCTGACCTCCCGGTGCCGGTGCTGGCGGCGACGCCGCGGACGCAGGATGTGCCGGTCTATCTCGATGCGGTGGGCTCGGTCCGCGCGTTGAACAACGTTATCGTGCGTGCTCAGGTCGACGGCAAACTGATCAAGGTGAATTTCGTCGAGGGCCAGGACGTCAAGCAGGGCGACGTGCTGGCCGAGATCGACCCCGTGATCTACCAGGCGCAGTACGATCAGGCGGTGGCGAAGAAGGCGCAGGACGAGGCGCTGCTGGCCAACCAGAAGCTCGATCTGGCGCGCTATCAGCAGCTTGCTGCGTCGAACGCCGGCTCCAAGCAGCAGGCCGATACGCAGCGCTCGGTGGTCGCCCAGCAGGAAGCGCTGGTGCAGGCCGACCAGGCCGCGATCGACAATGCACGCGCGATGCTCGGCTATACCAAGGTCATCGCGCCGCTGACGGGGCGCGTCGGCCTGCGCCAGGTCGACCAGGGCAACATCATCCGCGCTTCGACGTCACCGGCCTCGTCATCATCACGCAGTTGCAGCCGATCGCCGTGCAGTTCAGCCTGCCGCAGCAGCAGATCGTGCGGGTCAACGCCGCTGCCGCCAAGGGCGTGCTGGCGGTGGACGTGTTCGGCAATGACGGCGTGACGGTCGTCGATACGGGTACGCTCAAGGGCATCGACAACCAGGTCGATCCGACCACCGGCACGCTGAAGCTGAAGGCCGAATTTCCGAACGCCAAATTCCAGCTCTGGCCCGGACAATTCGTCAATGTGCGGCTGAAGGTCGAAACGCTGGAGAAGGCGATCGTGGTGCCGACGTCGGCGGTCCAGCGCGGTCCCGTCGGGACGTTCAGCTATGTGATCGGCCCCGACAATGTCGCGACCGCGAAACCGGTCGTGGTGACGCAGCAGAACGAAAACGACGCCGTGATCGCGAGCGGTCTCTCGACCTCCGACCGCGTCGTGACCACAGGCTTTGCCAATTTGTCTGATGGCGCCAGGGTTCTGATCGGCACCGACGACCGGGCGCCGACCGCCGACCTCGCGCCGCGCAAGCGCAGCCGCAGTCCCGATGCCAAGGCAGATTCCAAGGGCGGTCAGGGCAAGGATGGCGAACACCGCGGCAAGCGCGAGCGCGGCGAGGGCGATCTGAAGGGACAAACCGGCCCGGCACCTGCCGAGCCATCGGGCGGCGCTGCGAAGTCGCAGCCATGATCGACGCGGCGCACGCCTCAAAATGAATTCGCAAGTGAGGACGCAACCATGAGCGTCTCCGAACCGTTCATCCGCCGGCCGATCGCGACCTCGCTACTCGGGATCGCGCTGATGATCGGCGGCGCGCTCGGCTACTGGGCGCTGCCGGTATCGGCGTTGCCGCAGGTCGATTTTCCGACCGTGCAGGTGACGACGCAACTGCCGGGCGCCAGCCCCGACGTGATTGCATCCCTGATCACGGCGCCGCTGGAGCGCCAGCTCGGGCAGATTCCGTCGCTGTCGTCGATGCAGTCGACCTCCTCGTTCGGCGTCAGCCAGATCTCGCTGCAGTTCGACCTCAACCGCGACATCGATGGCGCCACCCAGGACGTACAGGCCGCGATCAACGCCGCCGCCGGGATCCTGCCAAGAAACCTGCCGTATCCACCGACCTACGCCAAGGTGAACCCGGCGGATGCGCCTGTCCTGACGCTGGCGCTGACGTCGGAGACGATTTCGCTGCGCGCGATGAGCGATATTGCCGACACCATCCTCGGCCAGCGGCTCAGCCAGATTTCCGGCGTCGGTCGCGTTGCGATACTCGGCGGGCTCAAGCCAGCGGTGCGGGTACAGGCCGATCTGGCCCGGCTTGCCGCCTACGGCATCTCGATGGAGGATCTGCGCAACGCCATCGCGGGCGCCAACGTGTCGGGGCCGAAGGGATCGCTCGACGGCGCGCAGCAAGCTTATACCATCGCCGCCAACGACCAGATCGCGGTGGCCGAGGCCTACAAGCCGATCATCATCGCCTATCGCAACGGTTCGCCCGTCACCATCGGCGACGTTGCGATCATCGTCGACGGGCTGGAGAACGATCGCACGGGCGGCTGGTACCAGGGCACGCCGGCCGTGATCATCGACATCCAGCGGCAGCCTGGCGCCAACGTGATCGAGGTGGTCCGGCAGATCCGTGCGGAAATTCCCAAGGTGCAGCGCGCGATCCCGGCCGGCGTCAACCTGACCATCGTCTCCGACCGCACCGTCACCATTCGGGCGTCCGTCCGCGACGTTCAGTTCACGCTGATCCTTTCAGTGGTGCTGGTGACGCTGGTGGTACTGCTGTTCCTGCGGTCGCTGCGCGCGACCCTGATTGCGGGCGTGGCGCTGCCGCTGTCGCTGATCACGAGCTTCGGCATCATGTATTTTTGCGGCTTCAGCCTCGACAATCTGTCGCTGATGGCGCTGACGATCGGCACCGGCTTCGTGGTCGACGACGCCATCGTGATGATCGAGAACATCGTCCGTCACATGGAAAACGGCGAGTCCGTGATGGAGGCGTCGCTGAAGGGCGCCAGCGAAATCGGTTTCACCGTGATCTCGCTGACGGTGTCGCTGATCGCGGTCTTCATCCCGCTATTGTTCATGTCCGGGCTGGTCGGGCGCATGTTCCGCGAATTTGCGCTGACGTTGACGATCGCGGTCGTGACCTCGGCGATCGTGTCGCTGACGCTGACGCCGATGATGTGCTCACGGCTGCTCAAGCATGTCGGCGAAGAGATGACGGTCCCGGGGCTTGCCGCCGTCAGCCGCTTCATCGACCGCATGGTCGCGTTCTACCATCGTACGCTGCTGTGGGTGCTGCAACGCCAGCGCGCGACGCTGGTGGTGACGTTCGCCACCATCGCCGCGACGCTCTTCTTGTATGTGATCGCGCCGAAGGGCTTTTTGCCGCTGCAGGACACCGCGTCGATCACGGCGGTGACCGAGGCCGGGCCCGATGTTTCCTTTGCCGAGATGCAGAGCCGGCAGGCGGCGGCAGCGGCTGCGATCCAGGCCGATCCGGATGTCGTCGGCGTGGTCTCCGTGATCGGGGCAGGCTCCGTCAATCCGACCACCAATGTCGGACGCCTGGTCATGACGCTCAGGCCGCGCGGCGAGCGGCACGATGATATTTCCGTCGTGGTCGACCGGCTGAAGCAACGCACCGCGTCGATCCCGGGCATGACCATCTATTTCCAGCCGGTGCAGGACGTGCAGATCTCGACCCAGTCGAGCCGTTCGCAGTACCAGTATACGCTGACCGGCACCGATGCGACGCAAGTCTCGCTGTGGTCGCAGAAGCTCATCGCCGAAATGCGCCGGGATCCGCTGTTCCGCGACGTCTCGTCGGAAGCGCAGGAGGGCGGCTTGCGCGCCGCGCTCGACATCAATCGGCAGCGCGCCGGCCAGCTCGGCGTCAGCCTCCAGGCGGTCAACGACACCCTCAACGACGCCTTCGCGCAGCGGCAGATTTCGACCATCTACGGCCAGGCCAACCAGTATCGCGTGGTGCTGGAGGCGATGCCGATGTACCAGCGCGATCCGTCGATCCTGTCAAAGCTCTATCTGCCGGGAGCCGCGAGCACGACCGCAGGCGCGCCGGGGGCCCAGGTGCCGCTGTCGGCGGTGGCGACGCTGACCCGCACCACCGCGCCGCTGGCGATTTCACATCTGGCGCAGTTTCCGGCGGTGTCGCTCGGCTTCAACCTCGCGCCCGGCGAGGCCCTGGGCGATGCCGTCGAGGCGGTCAAGAAAATCGAGACCAGCATCGGCATGCCCGGCAGCATCGTCGGCGTCTACGCAGGCGATGCCGCCGAATTCGCGAAATCGCTGGCCGGCCAGCCCTGGCTCATTCTGGCGGCGATCGTCACGATCTACATCGTGCTTGGCGTGCTTTACGAGAGCTACATCCACCCGATCACCATTCTTCGACGCTGCCGTCGGCAGGCGTCGGCGCCATTCTGGCGCTGATGCTGTTCGGGCAGGACCTGTCGGTGATCGGCCTGATCGGCATCATTCTGTTGATGGGCATCGTCAAGAAGAATGCCATCATGATGATCGACTTCGCGCTGGAGGCGGAACGGCACCAGGGCATGTCGCCGAACGAAGCCATCGTGCAGGCCTGCCTGCTGCGCTTCCGCCCGATCATGATGACGACGCTGGCCGCGCTGTTCGGCGCGCTGCCGCTGGCGATCGAAAGCGGCACCGGCGCCGAGCTACGCTTTCCGCTCGGCATTTCCATCATCGGCGGCTTGCTGCTGAGCCAGGTGCTGACGCTCTATACGACGCCGGTGATCTATCTGGCGCTCGATCGGATCAATCGCAAAATCGAGAAGGCCGTGCCGGACCCGGGGCCTCCCGGGCCGACGGTTGCCGGCGCCACCGAGGGATGCAGTAGATGGCATCGATCTCGGAGCCCTTCATTCGCCGGCCGGTGGGGACCACGCTGCTGGCGATCGGGCTCTTTCTGGTCGGCATCGTCGCCTATGTCTTCCTGCCGGTCTCGTCGGTGCCCAATGTCGACTTCCCGATGATCCGGGTGTCCGCCACGCGGCCCGGCGCGGATCCGTCCGTCATGGCGTCGACCGTTGCCGCGCCGCTGGAACGCCGGCTCGGCCAGATCGCGGGTCTCGACCAGATCACCTCGACCAGTTCGCTCGGCACCACCAGCATCCAGCTTCAATTCTCGATCGGCCGCGACATCGACCGCGCCGCGCGCGACGTGCAGGCCGCGATCAACGCCTCGCTGGCGGATCTGCCGAGCGATCTGCCGTCATTGCCGCGCTTTCGCAAAGCCAATCCCGCGGCCGCCCCGGTGTTCGTGCTGGCACTGACGTCGAAGACGCTGACGACGAGCGCAATGTACGACGTCGCCGACACCGTGATTGCGCAGCGCATCTCGCAGGTGCCGGGCGTCGGCGAAGTCAATGTCACCGGCGCCGACCAGCCGGCGGTACGGATTGCGCTGAACCCGGTGGCGCTGTCGAATGCCGGGATTGCGACCGACGACGTGCGGCTGGCGATCATCAACGCCAATCCGCTGGGGCCGGTCGGCATCTTCAACGGCGGCCGCCAGAGCGAGACGATCTCGACCAACCGGCAGATGCGCACCGCGGCCGAATTCCGCGACATCATCGTCAAGAGTTCGGCCGGCAATTTCGTCCGCCTCGCCGACGTCGCCGAGGTCGAGGATTCCGTCCGCAACAGCCGCTCGATCGCCTGGTTCAACAAGCAGCCGGCGGTCCTGATCCAGATCACCAAGCAGGGCGATGCCAACGTGATCGACACGGTCGATCGGGTCAGGGCGCTGCTGCCGGAACTGAAGCAGTGGCTGCCCGGCGGCGTGGAAATTTCGACGCTGGTCGACCGCACCGGCACCATTCGCGCCAGCGTGCTCGACATGCAGTACACGCTGCTGGCGACGGCGTTCCTGGTGATGGTGGTGGTGTTCGCGTTCCTGCGGCGGCTGACGCCGACCATTGCCGCCGGCGTTTCGGTGCCGCTGGCCCTGGCCGGCACCTGCGCCGGCATGTGGCTTGCTGGCTTCTCGATCGACAATCTGTCGCTGATGGCGCTCGCGATCTCCGTTGGCTTTGTGGTCGACGACGCCATCGTCATGATCGAGAACATGTACCGCAACCTCGAACAGGGGATGGCGCCTTATCCAGCCGCGCTCGAGGGCGCCAAGCAGATCGGCTTCACCGTGCTGTCGATCAGCCTGTCCTTGATCGCAGCGTTTACGCCGCTGATCTTCATGGACGGGATCGTCGGCCGGCTGCTGCGCGAGTTCTCGCTGACGCTGACTTTTGCCATCGTGGTGTCGACCGTGGTCTCGCTCACGGTCACGCCGATGATCTGTGCGCATTACATCAAGGAAGCGACGTCGGACCGTGCGACCTGGTTCGACCGCCTGGTCGAGGGCACGCTGTCGCGCATCGTTTCCTTCTACACCTGGACGCTGCGGGCGGTGCTGGGCTTTCCGTTCCTGACCCTGCTCGTGTTTTTCGCGACCATTGCGCTAACGGTGGTGCTCTATATCAAGATCCCGAAAGGCTATTTCCCGACTGACGACAGTGGTCTCGTGATCGGCGCGACGCGGGCTTCCCCCGACACCTCGTTCCAGGCGATGCTCGGGCTGCAGCAGCAACTGGCCGATATCGTGATGGCCGATCCTGCGGTGGCCGCGGTCGGATCGTCGCTAGGCGGCAGCGCCGGTCCGGGCGGCGGTGGCTCCAACCGCGGCACCATGTTCATCAGCCTGAAGCCGCCGGAGGAGCGGGCAGGCATGTCGACGGCGCAGGTGATCGATCGGCTGCGCAGAAGTCTCTACAGGGTGGCCGGCATTCGCCTGTTCATGTTCGCAGCGCAGGACATCCGCACCGGCGGCCGGCAGAGCGATTCCGACTATCAGTACACACTGTCGAGCACCAACCTTGATCTGTTGCAGAAATGGGCGCCGCTGGTCGCCAAGCGCATGGAAACGGTGGCGGGCATCACCGACATTTCCAGCGACCGCGACCCCGGCGGGCTGCAATTGTCGCTGGTGATCGATCGCAAGACCGCATCGAGCCTCGGCGTTCGCGTCCAGGATATCGACAACGCCCTGAACAACGCGTTCGCGCAGCGGCAGATCTCGATCATCTATACCCAGCGCAACCAGTACATGGTGGTGCTCGAGATCGATCCGAAATTCCAGGCTGATCCGTCCAACCTGGAGCGCATCTTCGTGGCCGGCACCAACGACGCGCAGGTGCCGCTGTCGGCCGTGGTGCGCTACCAGCGCGGCCTATCGCCGCTCGCGGTGTATCACTCGCAATCGTTTCCCTCGACGACGGTCTCGTTCAACCTGCTGCCCGGCGTGCCGCTGGAGGTCGCAACCTCGAGCATCCAGCGCGCCGTCGAGGAACTGCACATGCCGGAAGGCATCCGCGGCAGTTTCGACGGCAATGCCGGCGATTTCAACAAGACCAGCGGGCGGCAGCCGCTGCTGATCCTCGGCGCGCTGGTGGCGATGTATATCGTGCTCGGCGTGCTCTATGAGAGCCTGGCGCACCCGATCACGATCATCTCGACACTGCCGTCCGCAGGGCTCGGCGCACTGCTGGCGCTGCAGGTGACCAATACGCCGCTGACGGTGATCGCCTTTGTCGGCATCATCCTGTTGATCGGCATCGTCAAGAAGAACGGCATCATGATGGTCGATTTCGCGCTCGATGCCGAGCGCAACCGCGGCCTGTCTTCGGCGGACGCGATCTTCGAAGCGTGCCGCGTTCGCTTCCGCCCCATTCTGATGACGACGATGGCGGCCTTGTTTGCCGGCATTCCGCTGGTCATTGCCACCGGCCCCGGCACCGAGCTGCGCCGGCCGCTCGGCATCACTATCATCGGCGGATTGCTCGTCTCACAAATCCTGACGCTGTACACCACGCCGGTGATCTACCTCCTGATCGACCGGCTGCGGCAGCGATCCCGGCCGGCCGCCGTCGCCGCGCCCGCCGAATAGTTGAATTACTGGCCACGAAGCGTATAGCGGGCGGATGTCAGAACAAGCCAATCCCAAGCCCGGCTCCGCTGAAGAGGTGGTTCCGGACTGTCCGCATTGCGGCAAGCCGCTGCCGCTCTGCATCTGCGACAGCGTTACGCCGGTTAAAAGCAGGATCTCGCTCCTGATCCTGCAGCACCCGCAGGAGCAGGACAGGGCGCTCGGCACCGCGCGGCTGACGGCGATGCATTTCAAGGATGCGGTCGTAAAAATCGGCCTGTCCTGGCCAAGCCTCTCCAAGGCGCTGGGCCGAAAGGTCGATGATCCCTCGCGCTGGGCCGTGCTTTATCTCGGTTCCGCCAAGGTCAGCGATCTCGACACGGAGGCCGAGATCGTCGCGATCAACCGCAAGGGCGAAATCGAGCCGCACCAGCGCGCCATCCTTTCCGACATCGAGGGCGTCGTGCTGCTCGACGGAACCTGGAGCCAGGCCAAGGCGCTGTGGTGGCGCAACGCGTGGATGCTGAAGTGCCAGCGGATCATTCTCGGGCCGAAACGCCCGTCGCGTTACGGTAAGCTCCGCAAGGAGCCGCGCGGCGACGGACTGTCCACCATCGAGGCCGCCGGCCTGCTGTTGGCCGCGCTTGAGAAGCGGCCTGAGATCGCCGAGGCGCTCAACGCAAGCTTTGACCGCATGCTGGAACGCTATCGGGAAGTGCAAGCCGAAATGCCCGAGCTCGCGCCCAAGCCGAAGAAGCGGGATTATCGCCGTCGCAAGCGCGGCTAACCTGGTTTTCAAGCAAAAGCTGCGTCGGCCAAGCTGGCGTATCTCGAATTGTGCGGAATTGCGCTATGCCCGTCATGATTTGAGACGCCAACATGTCGGTTCCAATGTCTGCTTCCATACATAACGAGCTGTGGACAGTGATGACATGTCTCTTGACGGTGATAATGTTCCAAGTTCTCCGCGTAACAATTTGGAGCTTAGTCGATGACTTTAAGCACAGAAATCCTCACTCGCTCTCCGTTGCTCGACGCCAATGAAATCGAAGGGGAAATCGGCAACATCATCCACAACTCCCGGCGAGGGCCGTTCATCCGCGCGGTGCCTCACAGTGACGATCATCCGTTGCCGGTAGGCCCGATGCCCGACTACGTCGAGCACAAGGAAGGCGTCAATCAGGTCGGCAAACTCTCAGCCGAAGCCGTGGTCCGCGAATATGAGGCGGCGGTGAAAGAGATCGAAGCGCTCGGTGCCGAACTGGCCGAAGCCGCCAAGAAATGTGAGGCGATGGTTGCCGGCGTTCACGCCATGGTGGACGAGATCAAGGAATTGGCGGCGAACTATCGCGAGGAAGGCAAGCGCTACTTCCTGCAGATCGAGGATTGTTCCCTGATGACATCCGAAGTCCGCACGGTTTGTGAGACGCTGAAGAAGAAGATTGCCGCAGGTAGTAGTCTCGCCGCCTGATGTTCCGGCTTTGGCCGGTCTTGCTGGTGGCCGCGCCGTTCATCGTCGCGGCCATTAGCAGCGCATTCTAAGCCGCACAGCCGTCACCGAGATGTCGATGACGGCAGGCGGCAGAATGGCAGGTCGGGTGGCCGTTCCGACTTGAAACTTGGTCACGTCTCATGACGAGCGCGACTGAAGGTTGCCCCATTCTTTCGCTCGCACTATGACGGACGCGTCGGATCCGAGCGGAGCAACGGGATGGAATTGGTTGCGCGTTTGCGCCTGTCGAAACAGGCATTGATCGATGTCGTCTTCTTCTGCGGCGTTCCGGTCGTGCTGGCGATGCTTTCGGCCGTTCTCGGGCCGTACACGGCCATCATGGGAGGGGCCGGCGCGGTCGCCTATGTTCTCTCGCTCGCCATTGTTCCCTGGTGGCTGACCGGCCTCGTCACCCACTTGGTGAGCAAAAGCGCCCGGCGAAACCTGCCGCTTTGGCTCACTGCGGCCATCGGTGCCATCGCCGCCGGCCCCTTCGTGTCGCTTTACGTGCATGTCGTCAATTCGATCGCCGGAGACATCTGGCCCGCTCTGAGCGCTTCATTGCCGGCTACGTTCAGCGCCGGACATTTCAAATCCGCCGCTCTGTCCGAGGGACGGGCCGTCGTTCTCTGGATTGCATTCGTTGTCATTTTCCATGAGACGCTGGGGTGGGCGAGGTTTGCGCCGCCAAGCCAGGAAGCGAGCCGCGAAGAGCGCTTTCAAATGAGCGGCGCTGAATGGACGGCAGAAGACGACGCCCTGCTGCGATCGTTGATTGACAGCGGCAAGCCTCCGAGAGCCATCGCATTGGAAATGAAGCGAACGGTCGGCGGCATCCGCGCAAGGACTGCCAAACTGGGCCTTCGGAACAACCGTCTCGGCGATACGTCCGGCGGTTGAGGCGTCGGGCCGGGCGAACGATCCGGACTGTTTCAGTTTGCTAACCAGTGCGGCGCAGGACCAGCGCTGCTTGGTTGCCTATCCGGGGCGGGGCGTATATGAGTGCGCCCGATGGGGCCACGTGGCGGAGTGGTTACGCAACGGTCTGCAAAACCGTGTACACCAGTTCAATTCTGGTCGTGGCCTCCATCCATATAATCAATGACTTAGACCGATTATATGAGAGGCCGCAGCAAGCCGGCCGCCGGTCAGCAGGAGGCGTACCAGCCCTCGGGAAACGGAACCAGCGGCCAAGGGGCTTGGTTGTCGTTGGCCGCACGCGGCGCCGGATAAAAAGGCAGGGTCTGGGCCACGAAATCATCCTCCTGTACTGGCGCAATGGCCGTCTGCACGGCTTCCAGCAGCAAATCGTATTCAACTAGGCTCATCGCGCTCTCCGGAGTTCCAGAGGCGACGGTCGCAAAAGTGTTCTGTTTCCAGATTGAGCGGATCGTTCGAATTTTAACGATCTCGACGATCGCGGCAAAGCTGGGTTACTAAAGCGTTGAGTTCCTCGCGCAAACACTAGCCCCGTGCACGCGGGGCGCAGTGTGAGAAAAATCACTTTTTGCAAAAATTACTTCGCGTATTCGGCTGGATGACGCCTGCCTTGTCAAGGCGGGCATGATCCAGGGAGATGCGGTCATGAAGGCAAGGTTTGCGCGAAGTGCGGCACTTCTCTGTCGTTCCCGCCGGGCTTCGACGCTCGGCTTCCTGCTCACACTGATGGCGAGCGGCTCGGCCGGTGCCCAGCAAGGCACTCCCGAACAGCGCCGGGCTTGTACGCCCGACGTCTACCGCCTGTGCGCCGGCGAGATCCCGAACGCCCGGGCGATTGCCGCATGCCTGCGCCGGCAGAAGTCGAGCTTGAGCCCGTCCTGCGCGGCGGTGTTCGAGCAGTAAGTCTCGACCGCTTCCTACATCTCCAGCGCAGCCAGATTCTTCGGCAGCATACGCTTGAACAGAGTGAGAACGCGGGCGGCTTCCTTCGCGTCCTGCGTGATCGCGTGGCGGACTGTCGCGGCGATCAGCGTCATGATCAGTTGAGAAAACGAGGCGAGGGCGGTCGTGGGCGCGTCGGGTGCGATGCGCCGCAGCGCGTCGCCGAGCAGCCCGGCGAGATAGACGCCGTCCTCTTCGTCGAGTTTTTGCAAGGCACGGTCGGCCTGCGTCGCTTGCCAGATGTCGCGCATGACCGGCACGTCCATGAACATCTGATAGTAGCTGTCGGTAATGCGACACAGCGCCGGATGCAGATCCCGGGCTTTCTTGACCACGGCGAGGTCGCGCCGGACGCAGTCGCGCCCGATCGCGTTGTAGCGTTCCGCGAGCGTGCCGATGATCGCGGTCTTGTCCGGAAAGTATTGATAGAGCGAGCCGAACGGCACGCCGCTGCGGTCGACGACGTCGCTCATGCGGAAGGCTTCACTGCCTGTTTCAGCCATCAACTCGGCCGCGGTGCTGAGAATTTTCTCGAACCGCTCGCGGCTGCGCTGCTGCGTCGGGACCAGGCGCGCCCGTCCCGACGCGCCTGCTTCGGCTGTCTTCTGTCCGGCTTTTCCCCGCGGCATCGGTCCTCTCACATAAAAGCGACTTGACGTTACCAATACGAGAGTTTATCGGGTTTTGCAAATACGAGATATTCTCGTATTGCATTTCGAAAGGACCTAGCCATGTCAGAACTTCCGATCCTGATTATCGGCGGCGCGGGCAAGACCGGTGCGCGCGTCGATGCGCTGCTAAGGGCGAGCGGTATCCCGACGCGGCCGGTGTCGCGTTCGACGCTCGTTGCGTTCGACTGGACCCGGCCCGAGACGTGGCCGGCCGCGCTTGCCGGCGTCTCGATGGCCTACATCACCTACCAGCCGGATCTTGCGGTCGAAGGCGCCAGTGATGCGATCGCCGAGGTGAGCCGGCTGGCGCGCGAGAACGGGCTTAAGCGCGCCGTATTGCTGTCGGGCCGCGGCGAGCCGGGCGCGCAACAGGCGGAGGCGGCGTTGCAGCAATCCGGCGTTCCCTGGACCATCGTGCGCGCAAGCTGGTTCAACCAGAATTTCTCCGAAGGCTATCTGCTCGACGGCGTGCTGGCCGGCGAAATCGCCTTGCCCGCTGGCGCCGTACCCGAACCGTTCGTCGACGCCGACGACATCGCCGAGGTCGTGGTCGCCGCGCTGACGGACCGGCGTCATGCCGGCAAGGTCTATGAGGTGACGGGACCGCGCGCGCTGACGTTCGCGCAAGCGGCCGCCGAAATCGCCGCCGCCGCAGGGCGGCCGGTCAACTACCGGCAGATCGCGCCGGAAGATTTTGCCGCCGGCATGCGGCCCCATGTGCCCGAGGACCACATCGCGCTTCTGCTCGAGTTGTTCGCCGTCGTCCTCGACGGGCGCAATTCTGATGTCGCGCACGGCGTCGAACAGGCGCTCGGCCGTCCCGCGCGGGACTTTGCCGATTACGCCCGCCGAACCGCTGCGACCGGTGTCTGGAGGGCATGATCATGCTGGAGATGTTGATTACCGGCCTGCTGTGGTTTTCCGCGATCGGCTGCGGCCTGCTCGCCGGCCTCTATTTCGCGTTTTCGACCTTCGTCATGACGGCGCTCGGCCGGATCGGGCAGGCCTCTGGCATCGCGGCAATGAATGCGATCAACGTCGCGATCGTCCAATCGCTGTTCATCCCGATCTTCCTGGGGACGACAGCGGCGAGTGCGGCTCTGGTGGTAACCGCGCTGTTGCGTTGGAGTGAGCCCGGCGCGATGGCCATGATGGCTGGCGGCGTGCTCTATGTGCTCGGCATGTTCGTCGTGACGATGATCTTCAACGTGCCCCTGAACAACGCGCTTGCCGCGGCCGACCCCGCAAGCCACGAGGCCGCATCGCTGTGGGCGCGCTATCTGACGGACTGGACGTTGTGGAACCACGTGCGGACGGTCTCATCCACGGCGGCTTGCGCGCTGTTTATTGCCGCGATTGCGGCGCGATAGCGCCACGCATGCCGACAAACAAAAGCCGCCCGATCAGGGGCGGCTTTCGAATTGCTATCAGTGCGTGATGTCAGGCAGCTGTGACAGCGTTCCCGCCACGCTTGCGGCGATAGGCCATGAAGCCGACGCCGGCGAAGCCGAGGATCATCATCGCCCAAGTGGACGGTTCCGGTACGGGAGGGGCCGCGGTTGCGAAGGTAAAGTCTGCCTTTATCTTAAGCGTCGACGTCCCGCCCTCCGGGTTGATCCATTTGCTTCCGTCGTACCATCCATCGCCATATTCGACGAAGTGAATGTCGGAAACCGTAACGCCGTTGAGGGTGAATGGACCGAGATTATTGAGCAATGCCTGGCTGATGTTGAACACGTTGTCAGGCGACGGGTTGGTCGTCTGCTGGATGTTCAGGTTGAACACCTGAGCGTCAAACGCATTGCTCGGCGAGGTGAAGTTCAGCGAGAAGGTGTATTTGACGTTGAAGTTTTGGTCCGTGTTGTAGGTGGCCAGGTTCACCCAGGTGATCTTGCCAATGGTGTAATCGTCCTGATTCGTCGTGATGTTTGTGCCGGTGATGTCCGTGATGGTCAGCGTGCTGGGCTTGTTTCCCGGCCACGTCGCTCCCGACATTTTGAGCACGTTTTTGTCATTGCTGATCGAGCAGCCGGGGCTGCCGCCGCTGCAATTCGTGACGTTGGAAAAATTGCCGTCGCCCTGGAAATTCACGACGGTTGCGGCGCTTGCCTGCGAATGAACCAGGCTGGCGAGCAACGTCACGGCCAGAATATTAAATGCCTTACCCATAACGCCATCCTGTTTTTAATTATTTAAATTACAGGGAACTTTTTCAGAATTTATAAAGAGGGTCAAGGGGTATTCTTTTAATACTCAGCGTTGAATTCTTGGACTGAGTGCAGTGCCTGGTTGTGTAGTTAATTCCTGACCTGCGGATCGATTGGAGCCGCTTTCGCTGCGGGATCGTGCCGGGTCCGGCTGCAGGGAAGGCAGGGCCGTATTGAGGCTCTTCTTGCGGGAGCGACACCGGCGCAACAGCGACGATTTAAATGAGTCGCTTTCAAGCAAGCTTGCCGCGATAAATGCGTCAATCGCAGCAATTTACTGCAGGGATCGAAAAGGGGCGAGGCTGGCAGCCGCCAACTGGCTCCCCGGGCTGGATTCGAACCAGCGACCATTCGATTAACAGTCGAATGCTCTACCGCTGAGCTACCGAGGAATAGGCGAAACAAAGGTTCGCGAGCGGGGAGCGTATAACAAAGCCTTTCATGCTTGCAAAGGACCAAATCACCGGCTGCGCGCTTGCTTGAAGCTGAGCCGGAAAGCCCCTGCGCTACAACGGTTTGTCGTCGTTTTCGCCCCGGGCAACCGGTGGCCGGAACCCGGCATGTGCAATTCCGGCATCCCCAGGCGTCATGGGTCGGGCCGCCAATTCGACTCAATCGGACCGGAGGCTCCGCAATGTCGGAGTTTCACGGGAGCTGATCTCGATGCCAGCCATTACCGACCTGACGCACGCAGCACCTTCGATCGCCCCAAGCGACATTCCCGCCATGAGTGACGACGAATGCCTGCTTCGGCTCGCGCAAGCCATTGAAGAGCATGATACCGAGCATCTGCCTGATACCGAACATCTGGATGAGGTCGCGCGGCTGATCGCCCGGCTCGCCGTGCCGATCGAGTAGGCGGCTTTCCCGCGCCTCCGGCGGCGGCTCGCAACAGGCGCCCGCATGTTGCGTTTTGCCGGCGCTTGTACCAAAGATGACCCGGTTTCAGCTCTTCCGGCGGCCACGCCGCATGCTCTCAGGGTCTTAGCCTATGTCCGGTTTTGCGACCGCGCGCCAGAAAATGGTCGATGGTCAGGTGCGTCCGAGCGACGTGACCGATATCCGAATTCTCGATGCCATGCTGGCGGTGCCGCGCGAGGCCTTCGTTCCCGAAAACAAGCAGGCTCTGGCCTATCTGGACCTCGATCTCGATGTCAGCGAAGGCGGCGCGGCCAAGCGGTTTCTGATCAAGCCCGTGGTGCTGGCGAAGATGCTGCAGGCAGCCGACGTCAAGGCGACCGACCGCGTCCTGGTGGTCGGCTGTGCCACCGGATACGCCGCCGCCGTGATCTCCCGATTCGCCCCCAGGTAACCGCCACGGAGAGCGATTCGGCGCTGGCGGCGAAGGCGCAGGCGATTCTGGCCAGCAATGGCTGTGGAAACGTGACCGTTCGCGCCGCGGCGCCGGCCGATGGAGACCCGGGAGGCGCGCCTTATGATGTCATCGTGCTGAACGGCGCAACCGAGATCGTGCCGGAGCAGGTCTACGGGCAATTGCGCAGCGGCGGCCGACTGGTGGGCGTTTTCGCGATGTCGCGGCCGGCGCGGGCCACCATCGTGACCTCTTCGCATGGCGATTTCGGCCACCGGACGCTGTTCGATGCCGCTGCCCCGGTGCTGCCCGGCATGGAACTTGTTCCGGCCTTCGTATTCTAGCGTTTCAGCCGTTTCCACGCCCAATATTCGCCCTCCGTCACCAGCTAAATCCTCTTCGAAATCAGAAGTGTGGCCCGATTGCCCCACGTGAAGAGTTTCGACGGCGTTTGCTTGTTGGGTGGTTCCGTCCAGCCTACGTGCGGAATAAGGTGAGCCGGGACTCACTTCGAGTGAAGCGACGTTCGGTTAATGATCATGTGCGATCATGGTCATTGGGCCGGGCGCCAAAAGATTGGATTGCTTGGGATGCGTGGGGTGAAGGCATTTGCCGGGGGGCTGCGGCCGCGGTCCTTCTATTAGTATGCATGGGCTCGACGCCCGTCTTGGCCGACACGATTGAGGCGGCCTTGGTGCGCGCCTATCAGAACAATCCGCAGCTCAATGCGCAGCGCGCACAGGTGCGCGTCACGGACGAGAACGTGCCGCAGGCGCTGTCGGGCTACCGCCCAAGGGTCGCGGTCACGGCGAGCGCGGGCTTCCAATACACCGACAGCCTTACCCAGACCGGCGACCTCAATGTCGGGAGGCCTCCCCCAATTAACGGCTCCAATGCGCCGCGCAGCGTCGGCGCCACCATCACGCAGACGCTCTTCAACGGCCAGCAGACCGCGAACCGAACCAGAGCGGCTGAGGGGCAGGTTTCCGGCGCGCGCGAAGCTCTGCGGGCGCTCGAACAGACCGTCTTGCTCAGCGCCGCCACGATCTACATGGACTATCTGCGCGATTCCGCGATCGTCGAGGTGCAGAAGAGCAACGTGCGCGTGCTCGAGCAGACGCTGAAACAGACGCGCGACCGCTTCAATGTCGGCGAAGTCACGCGCACCGACGTTGCGCAGTCGGAGGCTCAGCTCGCCGCCGGCAAGACGCAGCTCCTGACCGCGGAAGCCAATCTGACGACGACGCGCTCGAACTTCCGCCGGATCATAGGTAACGAGCCGCAAGCGCTTGCGCCGGGCTCGCCGGTCGACCGCTTCCTGCCAACGACGCTCCCGGCTGCCGTCGAGCTCGGCCTGACGCAAAATCCGAACGTCACCGCGGCGATGTTCGGCATCGACGTCAGCTACCTCCAGGTCAAGGTGGCCGAAGGCGCGCTGTTGCCGACCGTCACGCTTCAGGCCTCGGTGCAGCAGTCCTATGAGCAGACTCTGATCCAATACAGGTCGTTCGGCGCGTCGGCGGTCACGCAGCTTTCGGTGCCGATTTATCAGGGCGGCACTGAATATTCGCTGATCCGCCAGTCCAAGGAAACTGTGGCGCAGCAGCGCCTCGTTCTCGACCAGACCCGGGACCAGACCCGCGCCAACGTGGTCACGGCATGGGGACAGCTCGTCGCCGGCAAGGCGCAGGTCGCTTCTGCCCAGGCGCAGGTGGCGGCGTCGGAAATCGCGTTGAACGGCGTGCGTGAGGAAGCCAAGGCCGGACAGCGCACCACGCTCGACGTGCTGAACGCGCAGCAGGCGCTGGTCAATGCGCGCGTCGCGCTCGTCACCGCGCAGCATGATCGCGTGGTTGCGTCATACTCCGTGCTGAACACGGTCGGACGTCTGTCGCCGCTGGTGCTCAACCTGCCGACCACGGTCTACGACCCGAGCGTGCACTATCACCAGGTGCGCGATAGCTGGGCCGGCGTTCGCACACCCGACGGCCGCTGATCTCCGAGCCGATTTCCGCACAGGCGGGATGAAATCGTCGCCCGGCGCCTGAAGCGCCGGGCGCTTTGCTTGCAATCATTTGTGGCCATGACGTACCGTTTCCTGGGCGAGCTGAGCGATTCGCGGCCTGCGTCTTTGCATTTCACGGACGCGGCGTCGGATCGCATTTGAGGGGAGCAGGATCCGCGCGCGATGCAGCGGGCGGGCTTGATCTGGGGACAAGTCGGGCTTGTGCGATGAAAATCCCGGCCCGCATATCCGGAACCGGCAATTCCTTCGCCGCTTTGGTGTAAAATGGTTTCGATGTGGAGTCGGAGATGACGCAACCTGCAAAGGTCCAAGAGCCCTCGATGGAGGAGATTCTGGCGTCGATCCGTCGCATCATTGCCGACGACGAGGCAAAGCCTGCCGCTGCCGAAAAACCGGCGAGCCCGGCGGCTGCGGCGAAGCCGGCCGTGATGAAGGATATCCCGCCGTCGGTGATTGCTCCGGCGCCGAAGCCGGCTGCCGCGCCGAAGCCAGCCCCGCCGCCACCGCCGCCGCCTGCACCCGAACCGGCCGTCAGCAACAACCAGGACGACATCGACGCGATGCTGGCGAGTCTCGATGCGGCGACGCCCGAGGCGGACATCAGGCCGGCGCAACCCGAAGCCGACGTGTTCGAACTGACCGACGAGATGGCATTGCCGGAGCCGGCACCGCCGCCGGCGGCCTCGTTCAACAAGATCGAGCCGGCGGACGACATCGAGTTCAGCGAAGCCAAGGCGTCACGTCGCCAGCCGGCCTATGAGCCGCCGTTCGAGAGCGCACCAGCGCGACCAATTTTATCGCATTCGACCGTCTCCGCCGTGGAATCCGCTTTCAATTCGCTGGCTAATACAGTGCTGAGCAACAATGCGCGGACGCTGGAAGATCTGGTCAAGGAAATGCTGCGGCCGATGCTGAAATCCTGGCTCGACGACAATTTGCCGGGATTGGTGGAGCGGATCGTCAAGGCCGAAATCGAGCGGGTTTCGCGCGGCGGGCGGTAGCCCCAAGGCTGTGTCGAGGCTGTGTCGAGACTGCGTCAAGGCAGCCTCGGCGGGCATCGATCGGGACCCGTGCCTTTCAAACCGGCGTTACTGCGGCTCCCCGCTGCCCCGGAGCCGCGTTGTCAGGTTGACTTGAGGCGCTGTGGCGGCTTTCTAGGGCGCGGCCCGGCGCCGATCGCATCAGAACCGGGCGTTACCACGTTGATTTAATTCACATTCTTTGAGCGGCCCGGCGACGGATTGCTCAAGAACGCCCTCTATATCCCCAATTGTAGTGCCATGATCGAGAAAAACTACCAGCCCGCCGATATCGAAAGCCGCATGTCCCGGATCTGGGAGGAGAGCGGCGCGTTCAAAGCCGGCCGCCCGGAACGAAAAGACGCCGCGCCGTTCACCATCGTGATCCCGCCGCCGAACGTGACGGGCTCGCTGCACATGGGCCATGCGCTGAACAACACGCTGCAGGACATTCTCTGCCGCTTCGAACGCATGCGCGGCCGCGACGTGCTGTGGCAGCCCGGCACCGACCATGCCGGCATCGCGACGCAGATGGTGGTCGAGCGGCAATTGATGGAACGGCAGGAGCCGGGCCGCCGCGACCTGGGGCGCGCCAAATTCCTCGAACGCGTCTGGCAATGGAAGGCAGAGAGCGGCGACACCATCGTCAACCAGCTCAAGCGTCTCGGCGCTTCCTGCGACTGGTCGCGCGAGCGCTTCACGATGGACGAGGGCCTGTCGCGCGCGGTCGTGAAAGTGTTCGTCGAACTGCACCGCGCCGGGCTGATCTACAAAGACAAGCGGCTGGTGAACTGGGATACGAAACTGCTCACCGCGGTCTCAGATCTCGAAGTGCAGCAGATCGAGGTCAAGGGCAGTCTCTGGTATTTGCGATATCCGATCGAGGGCAAGACGTTCAACCCGGACGATCCCGCGACCTTCATCGTGGTCGCGACCACGCGGCCCGAGACGATGCTCGGCGATACCGCCGTTGCGATTCATCCGGACAACGAGCGTCTCGGCCATCTGATCGGCCAGCACGTGATCCTGCCGCTGGTCGGCCGCCGCATCCCGATCGTCGGCGACGACTATGCCGATCCCGAGAAGGGTTCGGGCGCGGTCAAGATCACGCCGGCGCACGATTTCAACGACTTCGAGGTCGGCAAGCGGCATGGCCTGCCGCGGATCAACGTGTTTGATCAGGAGGGCTGCATGAACCTCGTGGGCAACGAGGACTATTTGCGCGGCCTGCCGGAAGGTTCGGAACAACTGGCCGAAGAGCTGAACAACGTCGAACGCTTTGCCGCGCGCAAGAAGATCGTGGCGCGGCTGGGGGATTTCGGCTTCCTGGAAAAGGTCGAGCCGAACATACACATGGTGCCGCACGGCGATCGCTCCGGCGTGGTGCTCGAGCCCTATCTGACCGACCAGTGGTATGTCGACGCCCAGACCATGGCGCAGCCCGCCATCGCAGCGGTGCGCTCGGGCGCGACCACCTTCGTGCCGAAGAACTGGGAAAAGACCTATTTCGAATGGATGGAGAACATCCAGCCCTGGTGCATCTCGCGCCAGCTCTGGTGGGGCCATCAGATCCCGGCATGGTATGGGCCGGACGGCAAGGTGTTCGTCGCCGAAACAGAAGAAGAAGCCGTCGGCAATGCGCTCGGCTATTACGTCGAGCAGGAAGTCATCACCGAAGAGCAGGGGCGCGAGATGGCGCAAAACCCTGCCAAGCGCGAGGGCTTCATCGTCAGAGATGAGGACGTGCTCGACACCTGGTTTTCCTCCGGGCTGTGGCCGTTCTCGACGCTCGGCTGGCCGGACGAAACGCCGGAAGTGAAGCGCTATTACCCGACCAGCGTCCTCGTCACGGGGTGGGACATCATCTTCTTCTGGGTCGCCCGGATGATGATGATGGGCCTGCACTTCATGAAGGACGCGCCGTTCTCGACCGTCTACATCCACCGCCTGGTTCGCGACGAGAAGGGCGCGAAGATGTCGAAGTCGAAAGGCAACGTCATCGATCCCTTGGGCGTGATCGACGATTTCGGCGCGGACGCGCTGCGCTTTGCGCTGGCGCGCGGCGCGGCCCACAGCCACGACATCAAGCTGTCGCCGCAACTCGTCGAAACCAATCGCAATTTCGCGACCAAGCTCTGGAACGCCTGCCGCTTTGCCGAGATGAACGGCTGCGAGAAGCCCGCGAGCTTCGATCCGACG
This sequence comes from Bradyrhizobium sp. RDT10, assembly GCA_044772375.2. Taxonomy (GTDB): domain Bacteria; phylum Pseudomonadota; class Alphaproteobacteria; order Rhizobiales; family Xanthobacteraceae; genus Bradyrhizobium. The sequence goes on along the minus strand of CP187939.1, from coordinate 2,800,792 downwards.
GCGGCGAAGGAAACCCTGAACCGCTGGATCGCGCATGAGACCTCGCGGGCCACGCGCGAGGTCACCGAGGCGATCGAGGGCTATCGCTTCAACGATGCGTCCAATGCGATCTATCGCTTCGTCTGGAACGTCTATTGCGACTGGTATCTCGAACTCGCAAAACCGGTGCTGATGGGCGAGGAGGGTGCGGCCAAAGCCGAAACCCGCGCCATGACCGCCTGGGCGCGGGACGAGATCCTCAAGCTGCTGCATCCGTTCATGCCGTTCATCACCGAAGAGCTCTGGGCGGTGACGGCCAAGCGCGACGGCCTCTTGGTGCTGGCCGAATGGCCGCGCAAGGCGAGCTCGGTGACGCCAGAGCAGATCGCCGCGATGGCGATGGCAGGGCCCGGCGATCCGGTGATCGCGCCGGCAATGGCCGCGCTCGATGCCGGCGATTTCAGCGATCCCGCGGCTGAAGCCGAAATCGGCTGGGTGGTAGATCTCGTCACCGCCATCCGTTCCGTGCGTTCGGAAATGAACATCCCGCCGGCAACGTTGATCCCGCTGGTGCTGTCGGGTGCGTCCACGGAGACCAAAGAGCGCGCCCAGCGCTGGACCGATATCGTAAAACGTCTGGCGCGGTTGGCCGATATTTCTTTCGCCGATCGCCCGCCGGAAGGCGCCGTGCAATTGCTCGTGCGCGGCGAGGCGGTGGCACTGCCGCTGAAGGGCGTGATCGATCTTTCGGCAGAGAAGGCCCGGCTCGACAAGGAAATCGTCAAGGCCGACGCCGACATCAAGCGGGTCGACGCCAAGCTCGGCAACGAGAAATTCGTGGCAAACGCGCCCGAGGAGATCGTCGAGGAGGAAAAGGAAAAGCGCGAGGCGGCGGTCGAGCGAAAAGCGAAATTGCAGGAAGCGCTTGAGCGCTTGAAGATGGCGTCTTAGCCCACCAGTTCGTCATTGCGAGCGAAGCGAAGCAATCCATCGTCCTGCGGCGGAGGTATGGAATGCTTCGTCGCTTCGCTCCTTGCAATGATGATGTCTCGTTCATCGTCGAGGACTGATCGATGCTGGACCACGTCTCCATCACGGTTTCAGATTTCGACGCAGCCGAGCGCTTCTACGACGCGATCATGAAGGCGCTCGGCGTCGTCAAGGTCGGCCGCAGCGACCGCTGGCTCGGCTATGGCGAACGGGCTGACGCTGAGCACCCGGATCGCGTCTACATCGCCATCTACAAGGGCGCGAAACCGGACGAAGCCTCCGGTCGGCACTGGTGCTTCAAGGCGAAATCGCGCAGCGAGGTCGATGCGTTCTGGCGCGCCGGCATCGCCGCCGGCGGCGCCGACGACGGCCCGCCGGGCCTGCGTCCCTACCACGCCGCCTATTACGGCGCATTTCTGCGCGACCCAGATGGCAACAAGGTCGAGGCGGTGTGCCATCGCGCGATATAGCCGCGCGACGTGTGAGGTGCGGCCCAATGAGCCTCACACGAACAAAAAGTCGCTGACGTGGAGCTGGCTCATTGTCTTGTTCTGAATCTCGACCGTGGTGTTGGCATCGACCGTGATCACGACGCTGGTGCCAACCTCGGCCATGTGCGATTGCAGCGCGCTGAAGTCGGCAAACACGGTCTTGGCGAACTGAATGATGTCCTGCACGCCTTCGGTGTTCTGGAAGTCGGCAACGGTGTCTTTGCCGAAGCCGGGGGCGAACACGAACGTATCGTTGCCGGTGCCGCCGGCCAGATAATCATTTCCGCCGCTACCGATCAGCCGGTCGTTGCCACTGCCGCCATACAGGAACTCGCTGCCGGTGCCGCCCTGCAGGCTGTCGTTGCCATCGTCCCCGTACATCTTGGTTGCCGCGGGGCCGCCCTTCAGTTGGTCATCACCGGCATTGCCATGCATGACGTCCAACCCGCCGCTGCCGGAAAGATAGTCATTGCCGTCGCCGCCGTTCATGACGTTCGCGGCCCAGCTGCCATAGAGCTGATCCTTGCCGGTGCCGCCGTCGAGCAGGGCGCCGGTGTCACCGGTGGTGGCTTTGATAATGTCGTTGCCGTCATCGCCATAGAGTTGATCCGTCGCGCTGGCGATGCCGGCGCCGCTGTTGATCGTATCGTCGTCTGCCCCGCCGTGGATCACATCCGCACCGGGACCACCATTGATGCTGTCGTTGCCCGCGCCGCCCTGGATCGTGTCCTTCCCAGCGCCGCCGTTGATCGCATCCTTGCCTGCTCCTCCATCAAGGCTGTCATCATCAGTCGATGAACCGAAGAACAGGTCCTGGCGAGCAGTCATGTCATAGTGGATGGACTTGTTCTGATAGAGGTTCCAGGTTCCCGGCGAACTCGGATTGACGCCGTCGGAGACGGCAAGATGTTCGCCGTTGACGGTGATGTCCTTGATGTAGAGGTTGCGATCGCCATTGGCGTTGGCGATATCGTTGATGAAGGCGAGATCGAGGCTGGAGACGGTAGCCGGGTTGGCGAATGTGAATGTGAAGGTCTGAAAGCCCGATGGATCGGACGCGCCGCGAAATTCGACCGTGCTGCCGATCTGCTGCCCGTTGATCAGGAGCTGCATTTTGGCGCCGACGCCGTCGACGACGGAGCTGTAGCCCGTCACCGTGACTGATGTTTCCGTGAGCTTCGGAATCGTATCGGGGCCGCCGGTAATGGTGTCGTCGCCCCCGTCTGCCTTGATCGTGTCGTTGCCGACCGCGCCCGACAGCACGTCATTGCCGCCGCCGATATCTATCAAATCGGCGGAGGGAGAACCCGTTACGGTTTGGCCGGGCGGCTGGTGCTGACCTCCGTACCATTCGGTAATCAACCCCTGCGCAGGCTTGCCTGAGGGTGAATAGCCGATCGGCGAATACTTGTTGTTCGTATCCCAGTTCCAGATCGACGCGCCCCTGAACCAGCTTCCGCCTTCCGATCCCCACACCTGAAAGAAGGCGTTGAAGGCATCGTATTGCTCCTGGACATCTTGCGTCGTGCTCTCGGCCCAGCCGCCGGGACTGATATTGGTTCCGTCGACACTGCGGTATCCGGTTTCGGTGAAGAACACCTGCTTGTTGTATTGTAAGGCAAGGGAATGGAAGAAATCGACCGGCGACATGTGGTTCATCACCTTCGCCCAGTAGTCGTCGGTGGACATGTTGTTCCACGCATTGACCATCTCTTCGACGGTCGGGTCCGTTTTCGTCGTCAGGGGCGGATAGGCATTGATTCCAATGACATCAACCTTGTCCCAAAAGCTGACATTGATGGCTTCGTCGGTTGCGGCCGCATAGGTGATCTCGCCGTGGAACACGGCGCGTACGGATCTCGATGAGGTCGACCCAGTAGCTTCGGTATTCAGGGCCGGAGAGCTTGCCCAGCTCATTGCCGATCACAAGCATGCTGATGCCTGCTTGTTCGGCGATTTCAGCCATACGAACCATATGGTTCTTGTAGGAAGCAAAGAAAGCGGCGGGATCGCTCGGATTGAGCACGTATGCAAGCGAGCCGTCGAGGGCCGAAACCATGGGCTTCAGCGTGACGGAAAGCCCGAGCGCCTGCGCATTTGCAATGGCCTGCAGAATATTGGCGTCGCTCTCGGTCTTGTTGGGATCGGCGAAGACGTCACTCGACGTCCTGGTTTGCATAAACAGCCGCGGAGCGAGCTCGATCGAGTTTGCATTGGTGCCCGCGATCGCCTGCATGGCGGCCAGCGCGGAACTGGCGACGAATGCACCATTGTAGTTGGAGAGGAATCCAAATCCCTGAACAGGAAACACGCTCGCCATTGTACAGCTCCTTTTCTTTTGAAGTTTCTGCTGTTTGGTGGCTCCTTCGTCTGCGCAAATTCGCCACGTTGCGTGTTCCGCACGTTCGATGCAGCACAATTTGTGAGCACTTCACCGCGCAAAGCGAAACAGCAGACCACACTTACGTGTTCAACGTGGGCGTGTCGTGACGAGATTGAGTCGATGTTGCGATTGTGGAAAAAGCGACGCTCGTCGTTACCGCGTCGTTACTATTTCAAGTCGAACTGAAAGGGCTTGCTCAGGAACTTCGAGTCCCTCACGCCGTAGCGCGTAGGGCGGATTGAGCCGAAGTAATCCGCCGTCTCAACGTCGTTCACCGGACTCTCTTGAATGCCAATTGCGCGCAAGTCTGTGGCGAGGGAAGCTGCGTACGGCAAAACCGTGTGGTCCTGGCACCCGTGGCTGGTGTCAAGCTGACGGAGGTTTGCAAAGCCCAACCGGGTCATGCGAGCCGTCAATTCGCCGGCGATGGAGGCAAGAGGAATTCGTCTCCAGGGAGAGCTCGGCATAAGCCGTCAAACCATTGCGCGGGGAATGCCGGGCTGCTCCGGCTGTACCTGTATGCTCGTGTGCGCATTCTTGAGTGCATCTTGCGCACGAGACCGCGGGTGCTAGCCGGCACCCGGCATTCCCTGCGCCCTCTGTTTTTGGAGGGACAAGTTCAGGCAAAACCTCGGACGCAATGCGTCGCGAGATCGCGAAGGCATTTCTATCGTAGGATGGGTGGAGCGAAGCGATACCCATCGCCACACCCACCGGCATTGATGGGTATCGCTTCGCTCCACCCATCCTACGGACCTACGGACCGCAATGACGGTCTCAGCTCCAATTGTCAAAATGGCTTGCTCAGAAACCTCGATCCCTTCAATCCGTAGCGCCACGGCAAATCAACCGCCTTGGTGATGCCGATCCGCACGCCGGCAGCGATTTCGGCCTTGCCAAGCCGCGCATGCAGCGCGAACGGCGGCTGATCGAGCGGCAATTCGCTGTGCTTTATCGTGATGCCGAGCGCTTCCGTGAGCTTGCCGGGCCCCGAACACAGCGCGCGCTCCTCCTGCAGGCCGCGGCGTCGGCGCATCGCGGCTATGCCATGGGTCGGCTGCAGGGCGCGGATCAGCACGGCGCTGGCCGAGCCTTCCGCCTCGCAGACGAAGTTGGCGCACCAGTGGATGCCGTAGGAGCGGTAGACATAGGCAAAACCTGGCGGGCCGAACATCACCCGGTTGCGCGGCGTGGGGCCGCGAAACGAGTGCGCGGCCGGGTCCAGATGGTGATAGGCCTCGACCTCGACGATGATGCCGCCGACGCCATCGACCAAGAGCGTCGCCCCGATCAGGTCGGGCGCGACCTCATGCACGCTGCGGCCAAAGAACGAGCGTTTCAGCGGCTTGCCGAGGGGCGGGAGCGTCCCGGCCGGTTTTGAGATTTGAACCATTCGAGGGTGAGAATCAGAGGAACAGCGGGAGAACCTGTCGAAATAGTTACATGTTCCCCGGGGTTTTCGCGAGCCGGGTTGCAGGCACCTGATATACGGATTACCTAGGGATTCCGGCCTTCTGGACGAACCATGGTCACCATCGTCGACACGCTTTCCACCACGCCCTTGCGCCCCCGTCACCCCGAAAAGGTGAACCGGCCGGATGCGCTGTCGCCGCCGAAGCCGGACTGGATCAGGGTGCGCGCGCCGAACACCCGCGGCTACGCCGACACCCGCAAGATCGTGAAAGAGAACGGCCTCGTCACGGTGTGCGAGGAGGCTGGCTGCCCGAATATCGGCGAGTGCTGGGACAAGAAGCACGCCACCTTCATGATCATGGGGGACACCTGCACGCGGGCTTGCGCGTTCTGCAACGTCAAGACCGGCATGCCGGGTGCGCTCGATGCCGCCGAGCCGGAACATGTCGCGGAGGCGACTTTCAAGCTCGGGCTGACCCATGTCGTGGTGACCTCGGTCGATCGCGACGATCTCGCCGATGGCGGCGCGGAGCATTTCGCGCAGACGATCCGCGCCATCCGCGCGCGTTGCCCGACCACGACCATCGAAATTCTCACCCCGGACTTCCTGCGCAAGGAAGGCGCCCTCGAAGTGGTCGCGGCGGCGAAACCCGACGTGTTCAACCACAATCTGGAAACCGTGCCGGCGCGCTATCTCAGCGTTCGCCCGGGCGCGCGCTATTTCCATTCGATCCGGCTGTTGCAGCGGGTCAAGGAAATCGATCCGACCATCTTCACCAAATCAGGCATCATGGTGGGCCTCGGCGAGGAGCGCCACGAGGTACTTCAGGTGATGGACGATCTGCGCTCGGCCGAAGTCGATTTCCTGACCATCGGGCAATATCTGCAGCCGACCCGCAAGCATCACGCCGTCATGCGCTACGTGACCCCGGATGAATTCGGAGGGTATGAGAAGGTCGCCTACACCAAGGGCTTTCTGATGGTGTCGGCGAGCCCCTTGACCCGCTCGTCGCACCATGCGAGCGAGGATTTTGCCAAGCTGCAGGCGGCGCGCCTCGCGCGGGCGCGCTAGCCTCGGATTGAACCAATGCAACGCGTTCTTGTCATGGGATCGTCGGGGTCCGGCAAGTCGACATTTGCGCGACGGCTGTCGGAAATTACCGGCATTCCGTTCGTTTCGCTGGATGCGCTGTACTGGCAGCCCGGCTGGGTCGCCTCTGACAACGCCGAGTTCGGACAGCGCGTGGCCGAGGTCGCACGCCAGCCGCAATGGGTCATGGACGGTAACTTCACCAGCAGCGGCGCGGGCGAATTGCGCCGCGATTTCAGCGATACCGTGATCTGGTTCGACCTGCCGCGCAGGAGTTGCATGCTCGGCATCGTGAGGCGGATCGCCGGCAGCTATGGCAAGGTCCGGCCGGAGATGGCTGAGGGCTGTCCCGAGAGGATCGACTTCGAATTTTTTCGCTATGTCTGGACCTATCGCCAGCAACAGCGGCCGAAACTCCTGGACTATTTTCAGGCGCTGCGCGCCGATCAGTCGTTCGTCTGTTTTACCGACCGGGCACAGGCGAACGACTATCTGAAGGAAATCGCGCTCAAGCAGAACCGGGCGAGTGGCCACTGATGCCGCACTTTTCCAGCAAGCGCCGGGTTCATCATAGCGCGTCGCAGATGTTCGATCTGGTCGCCGATGTCGAGCGCTATCCGGAATTCGTGCCGTTGTGCCAGTCGCTGAGGATACGTCAGCGCACGTCGAGGGAGACGGCACCGAAATCGTCGTCGCCGACATGACCGTGTCGTTCAAGCTGGTGCGGGAAACCTTCACCAGCCGGGTCACGCTGGACCGGCCGAACCTGAAGATCATGGTCGAATATCTGAAGGGCCCGTTCAGCAACCTCGAAAACCGCTGGACGTTCGAGCCGAAGGCCGAAACCGACTGCGATGTCGGATTCTTCCTGTCATACGAATTCAAGAGCCGGATGCTGGCGATGCTGATGGGAACGATGTTCGATGCCGCGTTCCAGCGCTTTGCCGCCGCGTTCGAAAAGCGGGCGGACGCGGTTTACGGCAAGCCGGGGGCAGGGCCGGCGAAAGCCGGCTAAACAGCCGCGAGGTCGGCGCGGGTCGGCCGAGCATCTCACCAATAAATCCTCCAACAATGACGGAAGCCCAGAGATGACGAGATTCGAACGCGTCGGCTTTATCGGCCTCGGCGGAATGGGACGAGGGTTGGTGAAGAATCTCGTCGCCAAGGGCGTGGCGGTTACCGCCTACGACCTCAATCCCGCCGCTGTGGCAGTCGCCAAATCATTTGGTGCGACGGCGGCCGGCAGTGTCCAGGAGATCAGGGATAGCTGCCGCATCATCATGATTTGCGTCAACGAAGCCGAGGATGTCGAGGCATTGTTGATTTCTGGCGACGGATTGCTGACCGGTCCGGGGCCGGGGTTCATCATCGTGGATCACACCACCGGCAGCCCGCAGATGGTCGCAAAGCTCGACCGGATAGTGCGCGCGGCCGGCGGACGCTACGCCGAGGCGCCGATGACGCGGACCCCGAAACACGCCGATATCGGCAAGGTCAACGTGCTGTTCGGCGGCGAGCGCGACCTGCTCGACGACCTCAGGCCCTATTTCGAGCTCTATGCCGAAAACATTTTCCACATCGGCCCGCTGGGGCACGCCATCCGCCTCAAGCTCATTCACAACTACATCGCCTTCGCCAATGTGGCGGCGTGGTGCGAGGGCTTTGCGCTTGCTGCAAAGGACGGGCTCGATCTCTCCCAGGTGATCGGCATCATCTCGGCCGCCGGAGCCAAGAGCGGCATGCTCGATCTCTATGGCCAGGCCACCCTCGATGGCGACTTCACCCCGCTGATGTCGCTGGCGAATGCCCGCAAGGACGTCCGCTACTACGCGCGCTGGCTGGAGGAGGCGGGCTTGCCCGGGTTCATGGCGGAGGCCGTGCACCAGACCTATCGGCAGGCGGCGCTGCTCGGGCACGACGGCGAGTCCTGCACCGCCGTCATCAAGGCCTATGAGGCCGTGACAGGCGTGGAGGCGCGGGTAGGGCCGCAAGACCAAGCAAGGAAATGATCGGCGGGATATCTGATCGCACAGGAAAACCGGTTGCCGGTGCCGACGCCATTCATTAAGCCGGTCCCACATCCGTGATCCCGTAACCGAAGGATGAGGCGATGGACGCAAATCTTCGAACCGGTGGACATATTCTGATCGAGCAACTGGCCTTGCACGGCGCCGACACCGTGTTCGGCGTGCCCGGCGAAAGCTTTCTCGCCGCGCTCGACGGCATGTATCAGAGCCAGCGCGTGCGGTTCATCAACGCCCGGCATGAAGGCGGCGCCGCCATGATGGCGGATGCCTATGGCAAGCTGACGGGCCGCCCGGGGATCGCGTTCGCCACGCGGGGGCCAGGCGCCACCAATGCGTCGGCCGGCGTTCATGTCGCGTTCCAGGACTCGACGCCCATGATCCTTTGCTGGGTCAGGTCGGGCGCGACATGATGGAGCGCGAAGCGTTTCAGGAAATCGACTACCGCCAGATGTTCGGGCCGATGTCGAAATGGGTAGCCCAAATCGACGACGCGCGGCGAATTCCGGAATTCATCTCGCGTGCCTTCTTCACCGCGACCTCGGGCCGTCCCGGCCCGGTCGTGCTGGCGCTGCCCGAGGACATGCTCACCGACACCGCCGAAGTGCCGGATGCGCCGCCCTACACTCCGCTTCCTATCGCACCTGACGACGGCGCCCTGGGACGGTTCCATGCGCTGCTTTCGGAGGCAAAAAAGCCGTTCCTGATCGTCGGCGGCGGCGGATGGAGCGATCAGGCACGCCGCGATCTTGAGGCATTCGCGTCAGCGCATGAGGTGCCCGTCGGCGTTTCGTTCCGCTGCCAGGACTATTTCGATAATCTGCATCCCTGCTATGGCGGCCATGTCGGCATCGGTCTCGACGCAAAAATCGCCGAGCGGATCCGCAACAGCGATCTGGTGATCGCGCTTGGCGCGAGGCTGGGGAGGCCACCACATCCGGCTACACGATGTTCGATGTTCCGAAGCCGAGGCAGCCGCTGGTTCACGTCTATCCCGATCCCGAAGAAATCGGCCGCGTCTATTCGCCGACGCTCGGCGTGGTCGCGAGCAGCGCGGCCTTTGCGGCCGCGATCAAGCGGCTGGAGCCGAAGCATCGATCGCGCGCCGACTATGTCAAGGCGGCGCATGCCGACTATCTCGCATTTGCCGAGCCGACGCGCTCGCCGGGCGATGTGCAACTCTCGCAGATCGTGCGTGGTTTGAGTGATCGCTTGCCCCATGACACCATCATCTGCAACGGCGCCGGCAATTATGCGGTCTGGGTCCATCGCTTCTGGCGCTATCGGCAATATCGCACCGAACTGGCGCCGACCTCGGGTTCGATGGGCTATGGCCTGCCCGCGGCCGTCGCCGCCAAGCTGCAGCATCCCGAACGCACCGTGATCGCATTCGCCGGGGACGGCTGCTTCCAGATGACCGGGCTGGAGTTCATGACGGCGGTCGAAAACCGGCTGCCGCTGATTGTGATCGTCTGCAACAACGGCATGTACGGCACGATCCGGATGCATCAGGAGCGGACCTATCCTGGCCGTGTCTCCGGCACCGATCTCACCAACCCCGACTTCGCGGCGCTTGCCCGCGCTTGCGGCGGCTTCGGCGCGCATGTCGAACGAACCGAAGACTTTGCGCGCGCTTTCGACGAAGCCGTGGCAAGCGGACTTCCGGCCATCATCGAGCTTTCGGTCAGCCCGGAAGCATTGACGCCGGTAAGCTCGCTCAGCGAAACCCGCGCCAACGCTATGGCCGCGTCGGCCGCCGCCGTTTGACGGCACTGCGCCGCGGCGTTCGCGCCACCCGCGGACGCAACCGGCTCATCGTTTCGCGCCGCGGCTTGATAGGCGGCTGCGGCCGCGCCAGCTCCATCAGCAAGCGCAGCGCCTCCACGACGGAGCGCTGGCGCACGGTGGTGCGGCCGATTGCGCCGAAACGGAATTCGCGATGGAGAATCCTTCCGTCGCGCGAGGCGACCGCGAAATGGACCAGGCCGACCGGCTTGCCCGGCGTGGCGCCGCCAGGGCCGGCAATGCCGGTAGTGGATACTGCTAGATCGACGCCGGCTTTTTCCAGGGCGCCGATGGCCATCGCGGTCGCAGTTTCCTTGCTGACCGCGCCAAAGGTCGCAAGCGTCGAAGCCTTGACGCCGAGCATGGCGCGCTTGGCTTCGTTGGAATAGGTGACGAAGCCGCGGTCGATCACGTCTGACGAGCCGGGGATGTCAGTGAGCGCGCCGGCAACCAGACCGCCCGTACAGGACTCCGCCGTCGCGATCGTCAGCTTGCGCATCCGGCAGAGGTCGAGCAGCGAGCGGGAGAGGGCGCGGGCGTCGCTGCCGCTCATGCTATTCGCCCCAGGGAGACGGATGGTGGCGCTCGCGGTGGCGGCGATGCCTTCCTCGCGGCCGGTAAAGCCAAGTCGTTCGCTGGTGGTCGCCTTGACCGCAACGCGGGAGATGTTCAGCCCCGTAATCTCAGCGATGCGGGCGCGCATGGTATCGCGCAGCGGGCCAATCTTCGGACGCTCGCAGATCATCGTGACTTCGAGATTGGCGATCCGGCCGCCGCGCGCGGTGACGCGCTCGACGGCATATTTGAGGAACTTGTCGGACGCCGCGCCCTTCCATTGCGGGTCGCTTGGCGGAAAGTGCGAACCGATATCGCCGTCCGCCAGCGCGCCGAGAATGGCGTCGACCAGGGCATGCAGGCCGACGTCGCCATCGGAATGGGCGAGGAAGCCTTTGGTGTGCGGCACGCGTACGCCGCAGAGCATCAGATGATCGCCGTCGCCGAAAGCGTGCACGTCGTAGCCGGTGCCGGTCCTGATGTCGCCGAGCTGGGCGGCGAGCCGGGCTTCCTCGCGGATGAAATCTTCAGGCGTCGTCAGTTTCATGTTCGCAGGATCGCCTTCAAAGGTCGCTACCGTCAATCCCGCCCATTCGGCGAGCGCCGCATCGTCGGTGAAATCGCTGCGGCCGTCGCGCGCCGCGCGGCGGTGGGCGTCGAGAATCACATCGAAGCGAAATGCCTGCGGCGTTTGCGCGATTCGTAACCGCGCGCGTTCGGGCGTCGCCTCGACGTTGCCGGTATCGTCAACCTGCTTGATCGTGTCTGTGACCGGGATCGCAGGGACTGCCGCGCCGGTGCGGCCGGCGGCATCGATCGCGCGTGAAATCACAGCCGATGTCACGAAAGGCCGCGCGGCGTCGTGGATCAGGACGATGTCGGGCTTCTCCGCGGCCAGCGCCTCGAGCCCGGCATGCACCGAGGCCTGACGTGTCGCGCCGCCATTGGTGGGCGGCTGGTGACGCAGTCCAGCGACAGCCTCGTTGAAGATCGCGGAGTCATCGGGGTTCACCACCGGCTGCACGGCGAACACATCCGGATGCCGACAGAACGCCGCCATGGCGCGGAAGATCACGGTCTGTCCGCCGATCTCGCGGTATTGCTTGGGTCCCCCGGCGCCGGCGCGAAGACCGCGCCCGGCTGCGACGAGAATGGCTGCTGTGCGCTCAGGTCTGGGCATCTGGACTCAAAAATGCTGGCGTATAGGGGTGAGAGGGCAGGCTAGGGCCGTGGCGCACAGCCCTTACCATGCCGAATGCGCAAAAAGAGTGATTCCCAATAGCTGTGGGAAAAGCGGTTTTTGTTGCAGTGCACTTGCACAAATGATAGATCTGTCTAAAGTGTAGGCAAGAAGCTTGACTGCACAAGATTTGTGCTCACAATGTGCGTCGACGGTTGCAATGACGCTGCCGTCCCAACCAAGAGAACCCCGTGACCGGCCTGGAAAGTTCACGCCCTAAGCCGTTGAAAATAGGCGAAATTGCTGTCGCCAACCGGGTTCTCCTGGCGCCAATGTCCGGCGTCACCGATGCCCCTTTCGACGGCTTGCCGCCACCCTCGGCGCCGGACTGGTGGTCTCAGAGATGACCGCGAGCGACGAACTCGTGCAGGCCAGGCCGATGTCGGTTCTGCGCTGCGAAGCGGCTGGCGTCGGCCCTCACGTCGTTCAACTTGCCGGCTGCGAGGCGCATTGGATGGCGGAGGGGGCAAAGGTCGCGGAAGCTGCTGGCGCCGACATCATCGACATCAACATGGGTTGTCCGGCGCGTCATGTCACCGGCGGTCAATCCGGCTCGGCGCTGATGCGCGATCTCGATCATGCGCTCAAGCTGATCGAAGCCACGATTGCGGCGGTGAAAGTTCCGGTAACGCTGAAGATGCGGCTCGGCTGGGACGATCGCTCGCTCAACGCACCCGAACTGGCGCGCCGCGCAGAGCAGGCCGGCGTGCAGATGATTACCGTGCACGGGCGGACGCGCTGCCAGTTTTACAAGGGCGAGGCGGATTGGACCGCGGTGCGCGCGGTCAAGGATGCGATTTCGGTACCGCTCGTCGTCAATGGCGATATCACCACGTTCGAGAAAGCAGTGCAGGCACTCGAAACCTCCGGCGCCGATGCTGTCATGATCGGGCGCGGCGCGCAGGGCCAGCCATGGTTGCCGGGGCAGATCGGACGCCGGCTCGAAACCGGAAGGGCCGAGACCGCGCCTGACCTCGCCGACCAGCTCAGCCACATCCGCGCGCTCTACGATGAAGTCTGCCGCCATTACGGCCTGCGTATCGGACTGAAGCACGCGCGAAAACATCTCGGCTGGGCGCTGGAGATCGCAGCCCAGTGCAGCCGCGCGCCGGCAGCGAAGCTCAAGCGCTGGCGACAGGACATTTTGACGTCGGAGGATCCGCACCGGGTGCATCGATCGCTCCAGGACGCGTTCGACGATTTTGCATGGAGTGCTGCTGCATGACGTCAGCCGCAGAACATCGCCGACCGGTGCCCACCGACAGCGAGGCCATCCTCAACGCGCTGCCCAATCCGGTGCTGCTGGTGGCGCCCGACGGACGCATCGTCGACGCCAATATCGCCGCCGAATCCTTCTTCGAAATCTCGACGCAATTCCTGCGCCGGCAGTCGCTGAAGGAACTGGTGCCGTTCGGCAGTCCGCTGCTGGCGCTGATCGACCAGGTGCGCTCGAGCGGCTCGCCGGTCAACGAATACAAGGTCGACCTCGGTACGCCCCGCATCGGCGGCGATCGCCAGGTCGATCTTCACGTCGCCCTGCTCACCGAACGGCCCGGCCATATCGTCGTGATGCTGCAGGAGCGCACCATCGCCGACAAGATGGACCGGCAACTGACGCATCGGAGCGCGGCGCGTTCGGTGATCGCGCTGGCCGCGATGCTGGCGCATGAGATCAAGAACCCGCTGTCCGGCATCCGCGGCGCCGCGCAACTGCTCGAGCAGCAGGCCTCATCTGAAGACCGCATGCTGACGCGGCTGATCTGCGACGAGGCCGACCGCATCGTCACCCTGGTCGACCGCATGGAAGTATTCGGCGACGACCGGCCTGTGGCGCGTGGAGCGGTCAACATCCACTCCGTGCTCGATCACGTCAAACGGCTGGCGCAGTCGGGCTTTGCCCGCAACATCCGCTTCATCGAGGACTACGATCCGTCATTGCCGCCGGTGCTGGCCAACCAGGACCAATTGATTCAGGTGTTCCTCAATCTGGTAAAGAACGCTGCCGAAGCGGTCGCCGATCTCGGCTCGGACGCAGAAATCCAGCTCACCACCGCGTTTCGTCCCGGCGTCCGCCTGTCGGTGCCGGGCAAGAAGTCGCGGGTGTCGCTGCCGCTCGAATTCTGCGTCAAGGACAATGGCTCCGGCGTGCCGGAAGACCTGCTGCCGAACCTATTCGATCCCTTCGTGACGACCAAGCAAACCGGCAGTGGGCTCGGGCTGGCGCTGGTTGCCAAGATCGTGGGCGATCACGGCGGCATCATCGAATGCGAATCCCAGCCGCGCAAGACCACCTTTCGCGTGCTGCTGCCGATGTTTAGTCCCACCAAACAGTTCGACCAAAGCAACCGCGACGGCGTTCCGGGTACGCTGCCGCCTGCCTCACAGGACGCAAGATGAGGAACCATGATGCCCGCAGGTAGCATACTCGTTGCCGATGACGACACCGCCATCCGCACCGTTTTGAACCAGGCGCTTTCGCGCGCCGGATATGAAGTTCGCCTGACCGGAAACGCCGCAACGCTGTGGCGCTGGGTGAGCCAGGGCGAGGGCGATCTCGTCATCACCGACGTGGTGATGCCCGACGAGAACGCGTTCGATCTCTTGCCGCGGATCAAGAAGATGCGGCCGAACCTTCCCGTCATCGTCATGAGCGCGCAGAACACCTTCATGACGGCGATCCGGGCTTCGGAGCGTGGCGCCTATGAATATCTGCTCTAAGCCGTTCGACCTGAAGGAGCTCATCACCATCGTCGGCCGCGCACTGGCCGAGCCGAAGGAGCGGGTGGCGCATGCCGCCGATGAGGGCGAATTCGATCTCGATTCCCTGGTCGGCCGCTCGCCGGCGATGCAGGAAATCTACCGGGTGTTGGCGCGGCTGATGCAGACCGACCTTACGGTGATGATCTCCGGCGAGTCCGGCACCGGCAAGGAATTGGTCGCCCGCGCGCTGCACGACTATGGCAAGCGCCGCAATGGCCCGTTCGTCGCCGTCAACATGGCGGCGATCCCGCGCGACCTCATCGAATCCGAGTTGTTCGGCCATGAACGCGGCGCGTTCACCGGCGCCAATACCCGCGCATCCGGCCGGTTCGAACAGGCCGAAGGCGGCACGCTGTTTCTCGACGAGATCGGCGACATGCCGATGGAGGCGCAGACGCGGCTGTTACGGGTGCTGCAGCAGGGCGAGTACACCACCGTCGGCGGACGCACACCGATCAAGACTGATGTGCGGATCGTGGCGGCCAGCAACAAGGATTTGCGCATCCTGATCCAGCAGGGCCTGTTCCGGGAGGACCTGTTCTTCCGCCTGAACGTGGTGCCGCTGCGGCTGCCGCCGCTCCGCGAGCGGATCGAGGATCTGCCCGATCTCATCCGGCATTTCTTCGCGCTCGCCGAAAAGGACGGCTTGCCGCCGAAGAAACTCGACACGTTGGCCCTGGACCGCCTCAAGCAGCATCGCTGGCCCGGCAACGTGCGCGAGCTCGAAAACCTGGCACGCCGGTTGGCGGCACTTTATCCGCAGGACGTCATTACGGGTTCGGTGATCGATGGCGAACTGGCCCCGCCAGCCGTCGCATCCGGCGGGAACGCTCCGCTCGGGGTTGAGAATCTCGGCGGCGCGGTCGAGGCGTACCTGTCATCGCACTTCTCGGGCTTCCCGAACGGGGTGCCGCCGCCGGGCCTCTACCACCGCATCCTCAAGGAGATCGAGGTGCCGCTGCTCACCGCGGCGCTGGCGGCCACCCGCGGCAACCAGATCCGCGCGGCCGACCTGCTCGGCCTCAACCGAAACACGCTGCGGAAGAAGATCAGGGATCTCGACATTCAGGTTTACCGGAGCGGCGGCTAGGGATTGCACCTGCCTTCTTCTGCAATGAAGGCGGGTGACGCGGCTGGGGATCGATCGCTTTAGCGGTCGGATGGCCGTGGAATTGTCGCAATTTGGCAACATTGTGATATGAAAGCATCAGTCCGCGACAGGCGGGCAAAAGCCCTTTCAGCTCACCGATTGCCGGAATGACCACCGCAGAGACCTCGGCACCATCGTTGGATCCATCGCAAGCCGAATCCGGAGGAGGGATCCTGCGGAGGTGGGTGGTGCCGTTTGCGGTCGCGATCGCGCTGCTGTCGGCGTTTCTGACCTTCGTGGTCCTGAGCGGCCTGACGCCGATCGAGCCGACCCGCCACGTGGTCTATTCGTTCCTGCTGATCAATGCGGCGACGATCCTGCTGCTGGTCGGCATCATCATCCGCGAAGTCTGGCAAGTGATTCAGGCGCGGCGGCGCGGCAGGGCTGCGGCCAGGCTGCACGTCCAGATCGTCAGCCTGTTCTCCGTCATCGCGGTGTTGCCGGCGGTGGTGGTTGCCATTGTCGCCAATATCACCCTCGATCGCGGCCTCGACAGGCTGTTTTCCGGGCCGACGCGAGCGGCGATCGAGAATTCGCTCAACATTGCCCATGCCTATGTCAATGAGCACGCCTACTTGATCAATGGCGACATTCTGGGGATGGCCAACGATCTTTCCAATGCGCGGCCGCTTTTCGACCAGGACCGGCAGTCATTTTTCGAGTTGCTGACGAACAACGCGGCCTCACGCAATTTGCCGGGCGCGATGCTGATCGACAAGGATCGCAACGTTCTGGTGACGGCGCAAACCGGCATCAAGCAGCAATTCGCTACGCCGCCGCAGGAGTTCCTCAGCAATATCGGCGAAAGCAAACCGGAGATCGCGGTATTCCCGGAAGAAAACTACGTCGCAGCGATAATTCGCCTCCACGGCTTCACTGACACTTTTCTTTACGTTGCCCGTCTGCTCGACCCGCGGGTGGTCAGCCAGCTTAAGCAGACCCAGGCCAGCGTTGCCGAATACGCCCAGATCGAATCCCGCCGGCTCGGCATTCAAGTCGCCTTCGCACTGATGTTCGCGGTGATCGCGCTCACGATTCTGATGGCGTCGGTGCTGATCGGGTTGAATTTCGCCAATTGGCTGGTAGCGCCGATCCGCAACCTGATGAGCGCGGCCAATATCGTTTCGACCGGCGATCTGCATGTCCAGGTGCCGGTGCACAAATCCGAAGGCGATCTCGCGCAGCTCGGCGAGACCTTCAACAAGATGACGGCCGAATTGCGCACCCAGCGCGACGAACTGGTGAACGCCTCGGACCTGATCGACAGCCGCCGGCGATTCATCGAGGCGGTGCTGTCGTCGGCCAGCGCCGGCATCATCGGCGTCGACGCCTCCGGCAGCGTCGGCATCCTGAACCGTTCGGCCGAAAAACTCATCGGCCATGCCGAGTCCGAGACGCTGGACCATCCGCTGTCGGACGTGCTGCCCGAGCTCGACGATATGATGAAGACGGCGCGCGAGGGCACGCAACGCCTAGTGCAGGGCCAAATCACGATCACGCGCGACGGCCACGAGCGCAACCTGTCGGTCCGCGTCAGCGCCGAGCAGACCAGCCACTCGCGCGACAGCTACATCATCACGCTCGACGACATCACGGAGCTCGTCTCGGCGCAGCGGACATCGGCATGGGGCGACGTCGCGCGCCGCATCGCCCACGAGATCAAGAATCCGCTGACGCCGATCCAGCTTTCGGCCGAACGCATCCGCCGTAAATTCGGCAAGGTCATCATCGAAGACAAGGGCATCTTCGAACAGTGTACCGACACCATCGTGCGGCAGGTCGACGACATCAGGCGAATGGTCGATGAATTCTCCCGCTTCGCGCGGATGCCAAAGCCGGTCATGGAAGGCGAGGACGTTGCCGATACCGTGCGGCAGGCGGTATTCCTGATGAAGGTCGGCCATCCCGACCTCGATATCGAGGCCGATATCAAGCAGGACCCGATGCGCGCGCAGTTCGACCGCCGGCTGATTTCGCAGGCGCTGACCAACATCATCAAGAACGCGACGGAGGCGATCGAGCAGGTGCCGCCGGAAGAACTCGGCAAGGGACGCATCGACGTCATTGCCGCGCAGGAAAACGACGACATCGTGATCGACGTGATCGACAATGGTATCGGCCTGCCGAAGGTGAGCCGTGCGCGGCTGCTGGAGCCCTACGTGACGACGCGCCAGAAGGGCACCGGGCTTGGGCTCGCCATCGTCGGCCGCGTGCTGGAAGACCATGGCGGCCGCATCGAACTCAAGGATGCCTCCGATTTCCGGCCCGGGCAGCGCGGCGCATGGATGCGGCTGCGGTTCGCCGTGTCAGGCCATGCGCCGAAGGCGGAAGCGAAGCGGCCGGATTCGGGTGCAAAACCACAGGTTGACGAAACAAAAGCGCCGTCAGGCGAAACCAATGAGGCGGCATCCGCGACCAATGATGAAGCAAAAACCGAAGCCGCAACAGGCAACTGACAAGACAGGTGTAACCCATGGCCAGTGACATTCTGATTGTCGACGACGAAGCCGATATTCGTGACCTCGTTGCGGGCATCCTGGAGGACGAAGGCTTCAAGACCCGTACCGCGCGCGACAGCGATTCGGCGCTGGCCGAGATCGGCAACCGCCGCCCGCATCTGGTGTTTCTCGACATCTGGCTGCAGGGCTCCAAGCTCGACGGCCTGCAATTGCTCGAGCAGATCAAGAAGGACCACGCCGACGTTCCCGTGGTGATGATCTCCGGCCATGGCAACATCGAAACCGCGGTGGCTGCGATCAAGCGCGGCGCCTATGACTTCATCGAAAAGCCGTTCAAGTCCGACCGGTTGATCCTGGTGGCGACGCGGGCGCTGGAAACCTCTCGCCTCAAGCGCGAGGTGAAGGAACTCAAGCAGCTGGCTCCCACCGCGAGCGTTCTCACCGGCCGCTCCGCCTGCATGAACCAGTTGCGCCAGACCATCGACCGGGCAGCCAAAGCCAACAGCCGCATCCTGATCGTCGGCCCCTCCGGTTCGGGCAAGGAACTGGCGGCGCGCACGCTGCACAATGCATCGAGCCGTGCAGAAGGGCCGTTCGTCGTCATCAACGCCGCGGCGATCACGCCGGAGCGGATGGAAGTCGAATTGTTCGGTATCGAGCAGTCGAACGGCGAGCAGGCGCGCAAGCCGGGCGCGCTGGAGGAGGCCCACGGCGGCACGCTGTTCATCGACGAAATCGCCGACATGCCGCGCGAGACCCAGAACAAGATCCTGCGCGTGCTGGTCGACCAGACCTTTCAGCGTTCAGGCGGCACCGGCAAGATTCATGTCGATGTCCGCATCATCTCCTCGACCGCCCGCAACCTGGAGGAAGAGATATCGGAAGGGCGATTCCGCGAGGATCTCTACCATCGGCTGTCGGTGGTGCCGATCCGCGTCCCCCGCTGTCGGAACGCCGCGAGGACATTCCCGAACTGATCGACTATTTCATGGACCAGATTTCGGCGGCGACGGGCTTGCCGAAGCGGCAGATCGGCCAGGACGCAATGGCGGTATTGCAGTCGCATGTCTGGCCCGGCAACGTCCGCCAGCTCCGCAACAATGTCGAGCGCGTCATGATTCTGGCCGGCGGCGGTCCTGAAGCGATCATCACCGCCGACATGCTGCCGCAGGACGTGGGCTCGATGGTGCCGGCGATGCCGACCAGCAACAATGGCGAGCACATCATGGGGCTGCCGCTGCGTGAGGCACGGGAAGTGTTCGAGCGTGACTACCTGATCGCGCAGATCAGCCGCTTCTCGGGCAACATTTCGCGCACCGCCGAATTCGTCGGCATGGAACGTTCGGCGCTACACCGCAAGCTCAAGGCGCTTGGGGTCGGCTGAAGCTTGCGTGAACCGCTTGTTCGATACATGCCGAAATCTGCGGCTCATCTCGCTCGCCTTGAGCCGATCCATGCACTTGCTTTGGAATATTTATCTCTTTCCGCGCTTTTACGGAGAATGGCCACCAGGTTCCGGCTAAGCGGGGGCCGAACCGGCTTGCCTTA
This sequence comes from Bradyrhizobium sp. RDT10, assembly GCA_044772375.2. Classification (GTDB taxonomy): domain Bacteria; phylum Pseudomonadota; class Alphaproteobacteria; order Rhizobiales; family Xanthobacteraceae; genus Bradyrhizobium. The sequence goes on along the minus strand of CP187939.1, from coordinate 2,780,925 downwards.
GAACCGCGCGTGCCCTCTAATCGTATTGCCGAGCCGACCGGAGGGGGATCTCAGGGGAAGCCGGCGAGTCGGGGCAGGCTCCGTGAGAGAGAAACAACCGGCTTAATAAAAGAAACACGAGACGGCGGGACAAAAACAATGGCGGCAGACCGCGCACAAAATCTACAAGACACCTTCCTAAATCACGTTCGTAAAACAAAAACGCCACTAACGATCTTTCTGGTCAACGGGGTGAAGCTGCAGGGGATTGTTACCTGGTTTGACAACTTCTGCTTGCTGCTTCGGCGCGACGGTCATTCGCAGCTTGTCTACAAGCATGCGATCTCGACGATCATGCCGGGGGCTCCGATTCAGTTGTTCGAAGGCGGCGAGGATGCTCCGGCGTGAGAGTAAACTGATTGGAACCCCTTGACCGTAAAGGGAGCGCCGATCGTCCGCGGTCGGCGGGGGCAAGCAAAGCGGGCGGGTGATCGTCATCGGCCCTTACTTGCGAATGCGCCGCGGCGATGCCGATGCGCAGGCGAGCGATGTCGTGCGCGATTCTGGAGGCCCGGCTCGAGGAAGCGACGGGTCTGGCGCGCGCCATCGACCTCACGATATCAGACGCGCTGATTGCGCCCATCAGCCAGATCAGGCCTGCGACCTATCTCGGCAAAGGCAAGGTCGAGGAGATCACCGGCCTGATCGCGGGCCACGATATCGAACTTGTGGTGATGGATTGCGCGCTGTCACCGATCCAGCAGCGCAATCTCGAGAAGGCGTGGAACACCAAGGTGCTCGACCGCACTGGCCTGATCCTGGAAATCTTCGGCCGCCGCGCCAAGACCAAGGAAGGTTCGCTGCAGGTCGAGCTGGCGCATCTCAATTATCAGCGCAGCCGGCTGGTACGCTCCTGGACCCATCTGGAGCGCCAGCGCGGCGGATCTGGATTCATGGGCGGCCCCGGCGAGACCCAGATCGAAGCCGACCGACGCCTGATCGGCGACCGCATCGCGCGGCTGGAAAACGAACTCAAGAAGGTGCAGGCGACACGGCGGCTGCATCGCGCCGGCCGACAGCGGGTGCCGTACCGCGTGGTGGCGCTGGTCGGCTATACCAACGCCGGCAAGTCGACGCTGTTCAACCGGCTCACGCGTGCCGACGTGCAGGCGGCCGACATGCTGTTTGCGACACTGGATCCTACGCTGCGCGCGCTGAGTCTGCCGCATGGCGGCAAGGCGATGCTGTCGGACACTGTCGGATTCATTTCCAACTTGCCGACGCAACTCGTCGCGGCGTTTCGCGCCACGCTGGAAGAGGTGCTGGAGGCCGATATCATTCTCCACGTCCGCGACATCTCGCATGAAGACGCGGAGGCGCAGGAGCGCGACGTCGACACCGTGCTGCGCCAGCTCGGAATTGATCTGGACGGCGGCGCGCGCATCCTCGAAGTCTGGAACAAGATCGATCGCTTCGATCCCGAGGAACGCGAGAACCTGCGCAACATCGCCGCGCGCCGTCCGGCGGAGCGCCCCTGTTTCCTGGTATCCGCCGTATCGGGCGAGGGCGTCGATGAGCTATTGACCGCGATCGAGGATCGGCTGGCGGCGAGGCGCACGACGCTCGATCTGTCGATCGATGCTTCCGACGGCGCCGGCATCAGCTGGCTGCATCGCAATGCCGAAGTGCTCAACAAGGAGCTCCACGACGGCCGCTTCGACATGACCGTGCGCGTCGACGAGACCAAGCGCGACATCGTGGTGTCGCGATTTGATGCCGTGCCGCGCGTGGCGTGAATTCAGCGAGCGCCTTTGCACGGATCGGTGCAGCCGTCGCCGGCTGCTCACCCTTCGCCTCGTTCCACAGCGCGTCCATTTCTTCCAGCGTTGCGTCCTCGAGTGAGCGTCCTTTCGCCGCGAGCGCACGCTCGATATAGGCGAAGCGGCGCTCGAACTTGGCGTTGGTGCCGCGCAGCGCTGTTTCCGGATCGGCGCCGACATGGCGGGCCAGGTTGACCAGCGCGAACAAGAGGTCGCCGGTTTCTTCGGCGAGTTGGTCCGCATTGTTGCCGTCCAGGGCCGCTTCGATCTCGTCAGCCTCCTCACGGATCTTGTGCAGCACCGCTCGGGGATCGTTCCAGTCGAAGCCGACGGTGGACGCCTTGCGCTGCAACTCCATCGCCCGCGTCAACGCCGGCTGGCCCGCCTTGACGCCCGACAGCAGCGATTTATGCGCGGTCTCTTCCTGCGGCCGCCGCGCAGCGCGTTCGGCTTTCTCCTCGGCCTTGATGCGATCCCAATTCTCCGCGACGTGGCCTGATGTAACGACGCCGTTCTCGTCGCCAAACACATGCGGATGCCGCCGGATCATCTTGCGCGTCACCCCTCGACTACGTCGCCAAAGGCAAACGCGCTCTGCTCCTCGGCCATGCGGGTGTGGTAGACCACTTGCAGCAGCAGATCGCCAAGCTCGTCGCGGAGATCATCGAGATCGCCACGGGCGATGGCGTCGGCGACCTCATAGGCTTCCTCGATAGTGTAGGGCGCAATGGTCGCAAAATTCTGCTCGAGATCCCACGGACAACCTGTCACGGGCGTGCGCAGGGCGGCCATGACCTCGATCAGGCGTGAAATATCGCGGGAAGGCTTCATGTGATTTCCGAAGGTTTGCTTTTAAGGCTTGGCGCTTCCTGCCCTTATGCCGCATTGCGTGCAGCGATCCCAGCGGAACAAGCCGCTTGCCGCGCATTTGAGCCGATTGGCCTGTGGATCGGGGAGTGATAAGGGCAGGCCATGAATGAACAACTCAGTTCCGAAACCGCGCTGGTGCTGTTCTCCGGGGGCAGGATTCCACCACCTGCCTTGCCTGGGCGCTGCAGCGCTTTGCCCGCGTCGAAATGCTCGGTTTCAGCTACGGCCAGCGCCACGCCATCGAACTTGCCTGCCGCGACCGGCTGCTGTCGGGCCTGAAATCGCTGCGCCCGGATTGGGCGGCAAAACTCGGCGAGAGCCACACGCTGGAAATCCCGACGCTGGCGGAGATTTCCGATACCGCGCTGACCCGCGACGTCGTCATTGCCATGGGCGAGGATGGCCTGCCCAATACTTTCGTGCCCGGCCGCAACCTGGTGTTTCTCACCTTCGCGGCGGCGCTGGCCTACCGGCGTGGCATCCGTCACATCATCGGCGGCATGTGTGAGACCGATTATTCCGGCTATCCGGATTGCCGCGACGAGACCATCAAGGCGCTGCAGTCCGCGCTCAATCTCGGCATGGCGAAGAACTTTGAGCTGCATACGCCGCTGATGTGGCTCGACAAGGCCTCGACCTGGAAGCTCGCGCATGAGCTCGGCGGGGCGGGGCTGGTCGACCTGATCCGCGAGCACTCCCATACCTGTTACCTCGGCGAGCGCGGCGCGCAGCACGATTGGGGCTATGGCTGCGGCGAGTGCCCGGCCTGCAGCCTGCGGGCCAAGGGCTGGCGGGAATATGCGGCGCTGGCCTAACGGGCAAAGTCCGCCGGCATCAGCTCAATCGGCGCGCCGTGCGGGGTGCGATCGGCGGCATGGTCCCAGGCGTCGCGGTAGCGGTGCAGGAGATCCGACGTCGCGACGCCCTTCGCGGCGACGAGCGTTTCCAATGTCGCCAGCCAGTGCCGGTAATAGGTCTCGCCGGTGTCGGGATCGCCTTCGGCTTGCGCGCGCTTGATTTGCGCGCCCAGCGTCTCCGCCCATTCCTTCCAGGTGAACACGCCGGCCTCGTGCAGCGCCAGCGCCATGGCGAAGGCGCGCGCCTCCCACGGCTCGCGAAACACCGGGCCGTCCTCGTCCCGGGGTACGCCGGGGACAGCGACGGCCGCGCGCATCGCCTGTTGCGGGGTCAAATTCATCACACGCGCTCCAGATAGGATTCCCAGGCGTCGACGGAGACGCTGAGCGTGGGGTCGGCGTCCTTGCCCCACAATTCCGGCCCGTCGAAACGCACCGTGTAGAGCCATTGCGGATCCTCGCCCTTGCCGAGCGAGTTGGTGTCGGGGAAGACGTGACAGCCGTGATTGAGCTCGATGGTGCCGAGATGGCCGCGGACGTATTGCGGCAGCCGCGTATGCGTCACCGGGTGGATGTCCTTCATCCGCACGGTCTCGCCGACCGCAAACATCGCAGGCCGCTTTGCCTCGCGTTCGGTCGGGCCGCCGCGCCGGATCGCCGGCGTAACCTCATTTGGAGCGATCGGCGTGACGCCGGGCTTTGGCGGCGACAGCACCTTGCCGGCCTCGATCTCTTCGCGCGTCACCAGCCCGCGCTCGATCATCAGCGTTTCCAGCCCGGCCAGCCAGATCTGGAAATAACTCTTGCTGAGATAATCCTCGGGCGGTCGGTTCTCTCGGGCGAACCGCGACATATCGATGTTCCAGCCGCCCGGACGCGCCATTGCGACCGTCAGCGCAAAGGCGCGGCGTTCCCAGTCGGCGTGAAACACCGGTTCGTTCGGCTCTGCTACAACCGGGCCAAAGCCCTTGGCGCCACCCATGTCATGCGCGCCGTCCATCAGGCGGTCTCGCCCGGCTGTTTCGGCAGGCCTGTGCCGATCATGCTGTCGCGGGTGACGAGTTCGGCGAGCTGCTCGGCGCTCCAGCCTTCGGTACCCTCGGGGCGCATCGGCAGCACGAGATAGCGGATCTCGGCGGTGGAATCCCAGACCCGGATTTTGGTGGTGTCCGGCAGCGTTACGCCGAAATCTTTCAGGACGCCGCGCGGGTCGGATACGGCGCGCGAGCGATAGGGCGCGGATTTGTACCAGACCGGCGGCAATCCCAGCACGGGGTGCGGATAGCAGGAGCACAGCGTGCACACGACCATGTTGTGCTGCTCGGGCGTGTTCTCGACCACCACCATGTGCTCGCCCTGGCGGCCGGAATAGTCGAGTTCGGCGATCGCAGCGGTCGCATCCTTCATCAGCCGCGCGTGATAGTCCGGATCGGACCACGCCTTGGCGACCACGCGCACGCCGTTGCGCGGTCCGATTTTCGTCTCATAGAGATCGATCAGGACATCGAGCGCGGCCGCGTCCACATAGCCCTTTTCGGTGAGGATCGATTCCAGCGCACGCACGCGCAGCTCGGTCTCCGACAGCTCGGAGTGGTCGTGATCGTGGTGGTGGTGATCGTGATCATGATCATGGTCGCTCATGCCGTCAGGATAGGCGCAAAATCCGGGCTATGTCGAGACAAGGACTCTGCTAGTTTTTGTCGATGGGGATCAGGGCAGGGTGCATCTACGGGGAGGCAATCCGTTGGCTGAATTTGTAAAGATCGAGAAGGGCCTGGGCCCGGACGGCCGTATCGCGGTCGTGCGTTTCGACCGCGGCGACGGCATCAATGCGATGTCGCCGGAGGCGATGCGCCAGCTCACGGACGCCGCCCGAAGCTTTGAGGATGACGGCGCGACCTCAGTCGTGGTGCTGACCGGCGGCGCCAAATCGTTCACCGCGGGTTTCGACCTGAAGGATCCGGAAGGCCGGTCCCGCAGGTCCATGGATCTCGGTGCACTGCGCCGTCACCTGAAACTTGGACCGCGCCTGACGCGGGCCTGGCAGGACATGGAGCAGATCACCATCGGCGCCATCGAAGGCTTTTGCGTCGGCGGCGGCGTGGCGCTGGCGGTCGCGCTGGATTTCCGGGTGATGGCTAAAGACGCCCATATGCGCGTGCCCGAGATCGGGCTTGGCATGAACATGAGCTGGCAGAGCGTGCCGCGCATGCTGCACCTGATGGGTCCGGCGCGCACCAAGCAGGCCGTGATCCTGGCCGACCATCGCATCTCGGCCGCCGAGGCCTACGAATGGCGGCTGGTGGAAGAGGTGGCCGATCCCGGCAAGGCCTTCGACGCCGCGATGGCGCTCGCCGCCAAGGTCGCCGCCCAGCCGCCGCTATCGGTTGCCATGACCAAGCTGACCGTCAATCGCCTGGCGCACGCGCTCGACGATCTCGCCAGTCACATGGACGTCGACCAGTTTGCGCTCGCAAGCATGAGCGAGGACCACAAGGAAGGCGTCGCAGCGTTTCTGGAGCGTCGCAAGCCGCGGTTCAGGGGAGATAGCGCGATCATCCGCTTGACCCGCTGGGTCGACGCTAAGGACCGCTGTGGCATACGCGGTGCGAAAGAGCAGGCCCGCCGATACCCGTAATTCGCATAAGGTATATTATGGAATATTTATATCTACAATTAGATCAGATATTTAGGCGGTTCTTCTAGCAAAACCAAGCCAGCCTGGCGGCTGTACGCGGCGAAACTTTACGAAGTCCAGAAGTTCTGTTCGCTGACCAACCACATGTGGGACGGCTTCTGGTTCCTGGCGAACCGCCGCGCCTGGGAGAAGCTGCCCGAGGATATCAGGACCATCGTCGCCAGGAACATCAATGCCGCGGCCGTCAAGGAGCGCGAGGACGTCGCCAAGCTGAATGCCGGGCTGCAGCAGGAACTGGCCGGCAAGAGCCTGACCTTCAACCAGCCCAACGTGACGCCGTTCCGCGACAAGCTGCGCTCTGCCGGCTTCTACGCGGAATGGAAAGGTAAATACGGCGACCAGGCCTGGGAGCTGCTCGAAAAGTCCGTCGGCAAGCTGTCGTAACGCGTCTGAGCGGCCGTTATGGCTCATGCCGAACTGAGCGAAATCGTTGGCGGTGAGGCGGCTCAGCCCCCTCGCCGCCGTTCGCGTCTGGCGTCGATCGAACACGCCTTGGGAATGCTGGTCGAGATTCCGGCCGCGCTCCTTGTCATCGCCGAAATCGTCATCCTGTTCGCCGGCGTGGTGGCGCGCTATGCGCTGCACCGGCCGCTGATCTGGTCAGACGAACTGGCGTCGATCCTGTTCCTGTGGCTCGCCATGCTGGGTGCTGCGGTCGCATTCCGCCGCGCCGAGCACATGCGAATGACGGCGGTGGTCGCCAGCGCGAAGCCCGCCATGCGCGCCTATCTCGATCTGGTGGCGACAGTCGCCGCGCTGGCGTTTCTGATTCTGGATTGCCTGGCCGGCTTACGAATACGCCTATGAGGAAAGCTACATCACGACGCCGGCGCTGCAGATCACCAATATCTGGCGCGCTGCAGCGCTGCCGGTCGGCATTGCCCTGATGGCGCTGTTTGCGTTTCTGCGGCTGGCGCGATCGGGCAATGTCCGGACCATGGTGGCTGCGATCCTGTCGGTCGGGCTTGTCATCGCGGTCTTCTGGCTGCTCAGGGGCTCGCTGAAGCCACTCGGCAATCTCAATTTGATCGTCTTTTTTGTCGGCGTTGCCGGCTTCTGCGTCTTCGCCGGGGTTCCGATTGCGTTCGGGTTCGGGCTTGCGACCTATGGCTATCTGGCGCTGACCACGGGCACGCCGCTGATGGTGCTGGTCGGCCGCATGGATGAGGGCATGAGCCACCTCATTTTGCTGTCGGTGCCGCTGTTCGTATTTCTGGGCCTGCTGATCGAGATGACCGGCATGGCGCGCGCCATGGTGGCGTTCCTGGCGAGCCTCCTGGGCCATGTTCGCGGCGGGCTGCACTACGTGCTGGTCGGGGCGATGTATCTGGTGTCGGGCATCTCAGGCTCGAAGGCGGCCGATATGGCGGCCGTGGCACCGGTGCTGTTTCCGGAAATGAAGGCGCGGGGCGCCAAGCCGGGCGATCTGGTCGCCCTCCTCTCGCGACCGGCGCGCAGACCGAAACCATTCCGCCGAGCCTCGTCCTCATCACCATTGGCTCGGTCACCGGCGTCTCGATCGCAGCGCTGTTCACCGGTGGCCTGTTGCCGGGCCTGGTGCTGGCGATCACGCTGTCGGCTTTGGTGTGGTGGCGCTACCGGAGCGAGGACCTGCGGCATGTCACGCGCGCCAGTGGCGGCGAGATCGTCCGGGCGTTTCTCATCGCCCTGCCCGCCATCGCGCTGCCGTTCGTGATCCGCTACGCCGTGGTCGAAGGCATTGCGACCGCGACCGAGGTTTCCACCATCGGCATCGTCTATGCCTTCATCGTCGGCTACCTGATTTACGGCCTCTTGATCTACCGCAATTTCGACTGGCGGCGGATCATGCCAATGTTGGTCGAGACCGCGTGCCTGTCGGGCGCGATCTTGCTGATTATCGGCTGCGCCACCGGCATGGCCTGGGGCCTCACACAGTCCGGCTTTTCGCGGACGCTGGCGGCCGCCATGACCGGCCTGCCCGGTGGTTCGGCGACCTTCATCGCGGTGTCGATCGTGGCCTTCGTGATCCTGGGCAGCGTGCTCGAGGGTATCCCGGCGATCGTGCTGTTCGGGCCGCTGTTGTTTCCGATCGCCCGCGCCGTGGGGGTGCACGAGGTCCACTATGCGATGATCGTTATTCTCGCGATGGGTATCGGGCTATTCGCGCCGCCCTTCGGAGTGGGCTATTATGCCGCCTGCGCCATCGGCCGCGTCGACCCGGCCGAGGGTATCCGGCCGATCTGGGGCTACCTGCTGGCGCTGATGGTCGGCCTGATTATAGTGGCGATCTTCCCGTGGATTTCCATCGGGTTCTTGTAAGTCGAATTTTTAAAATGGGACAAAGCCGATGAGCGCAGCCCAGAACCAGTACTCAATCGGATTGGACAAGACGCCGGCGAATTACGTGCCGCTGACGCCGCTGAGTTTCCTCGCCCGTAGTGCCGCCGTCTATCCCGATCACGTCAGCACGGTCTATGAAGGCCGCAGTTTTACCTGGGCCGAGACCTATGAACGCTGCCGGCGCTTTGCGTCGTGGCTCGCCGGCCGCGGTATCGGTCACGGCGATACGGTCGCGGCGATGCTACCGAATATCCCGGCCATGAACGAGGTGCATTTCGCCGTGCCTATGGCGGGTGCCGTGCTGAACGCGCTGAACATCCGGCTCGATGCGCCCTCGATCGCTTTCCAGCTCGACCATGGCGGTGCGAAAATCATCCTGGTCGATCCCGAATTCGCGAGCGTGATCGCGGAAGCGCTGACGCTGATGACCGGGCCAAAGCCCATCGTCATCGATGTCGATGACGCGGCGTTTGCGGGCGGCAAGCGGATCGGTGAACTCGAATACGAGGCGGCGGTGGCGGCGGGCGATCCGGCCTTCGTTGCGAGACTTCCCGGCGATGAATGGGACGCGATTGCGCTGAGCTATACCTCGGGCACCACGGGCAACCCGAAGGGCGTCGTGACCCATCACCGCGGTGCGTATCTCAATGCCGTCAGCAATATCCTGGCCGGCAATCTCGGCCAGCATCCCGTGTATCTGTGGACGCTACCGATGTTCCACTGCAACGGCTGGTGCTTCCCGTGGACGGTCGCGGCCTCGGCCGGCACCAATGTCTGCCTGCGCAAGGTCGATCCGGCAAAAATATTTGAGCTGATCCCGAAGCACGGCGTGACCCACATGTGCGGCGCGCCGATCGTTTACAACACGCTGATCAACGCGCCCGGCGCGCCAAAGGGCAAGGCCGCGCGCCCCGTGGTCGGACTGATCGCAGGCGCCGCGCCGCCGGTGGCGGTGCTCGAAGGCGCCGAGAGCATCGGCATCAAGCTGACGCATGTCTATGGCCTGACCGAGGTCTATGGCCCCGCCTCCGTCTGCGCTGAACAGCCGGGCTGGGATGAACTACCCGCCGACCAGCGCGCCCAGATGAAACGCCGGCAGGGTGTGCCCTACCCGCTGGAGGAAGCCGTCACCGTGCTCGATCCTGTGACCATGCAGGAGGTGCCGCGCGATGGCGAGACCATCGGCGAGGTGATGTTCCGCGGCAATATCGTGATGAAGGGTTATCTGAAAAACGAGACGGCCACCAAGGAAGCCTTCGCCGGCGGCTGGTTTCACACCGGCGATCTCGGCGTGCTCGACGAGCACGGCTACGTCATCATCAAGGACCGCTCCAAGGACATCATCATATCAGGCGGCGAGAACATCTCCTCGGTTGAGGTCGAGGACGTCCTCTACAAGCATCCCGCCGTGCTGTTCGCGGCCGTGGTGGCAAAGCCCGATTCCAAGTGGGGCGAAGTGCCCTGCGCCTTCGTCGAGCTGAAGGAAGGCGCCAAGGCGACGGAAGCCGAGATCATCGCCTTCTGCCGCAGCCACATGTCGGGATTCAAGACCCCGAAGGCGGTGGTGTTCGGCACCATCCCGAAGACGTCCACCGGCAAGATCCAGAAGTTCTTGCTGCGCAACCAGGTGGATCTCGGCAAAGGCGATTTCGGCCTGACGGTCATTGCGAGCGAAGCGCGATCGGCGGGTAATACTGCGGCGCTTCGGCTCGTTCGTACATTCCGTAGTCGCGCATGACCTCGAAAATGCGAAAATATTCGGTTGTCGGATCGGCAAACAGGCGGGAGCCGAATTCGACGCCGGCTCGATCATCCGGTAGATCGATCAGATGCGCGAAACATCCATCACGATAGACGCTCGTGAAAACGTCACGGCGCCATTTCGTCTCGACGGGGAGCGTGGCGCTCCTCGACCCGAAGCGAGGACGTAGGTTGGCTGGCGCCGTGCGGGATCGTTGTAAGGCGTTCGCCGCTCAGGTCGCCAGATCGGTTGTCCCGGCCTTTCCTCGCGAATGACTTGGGCGACGCGGATGCGATAGTCCGAAAAGACCCTTTCGCGGCCGATGGTCTGGACATCATGATGGCGAGTGTGGACCCGCCAGGCCGTCAGGGCCCCCTCGTCCTGCCAGATCTGGTAGGACAGCAGCAGGTTCTCCCGCGTCAAACTCCTGAAGCGATCGATGAAGAGGCAGCCACCCATCGCCTCAAGGTCGGGCTTCAGCGAGGCCGCAAGATCGAGATATTGATTGCGATGCCCGGGCCTTGTCTGGACTTCGAAGAACAGGCCAATCATCGAAACTCCTCCGCGGCCTCGCGATCGGCTGCGCGAAGCACGGCCGACCGTGCTCTGTCTGGGTTCTCAAGCGCCAGCTTGATCCCCTCATAGGCCGGTATGAGGCCCGGCGAAAGGCCCCACCGCGGTGTCCTTTAGTCGAGAATGTGTGATGGTGAGGAAGACTGGCCCCGCGCTGCGGGTCCTAACCGAGCTCCAGCCGCATCCCGTCATAGGCCGGGATCACTCCCGGCGGCAGGCTCTGGCGCAGCACCTCGTAGTCGAGGTCGGAATGCATGTTGGTGATGACGGCGCGCTTCGGCTTGAAGCGCTCGATCCAGCCAAGCGCGTCATTGACGCTGAAATGGCTGGGATGGCCGGCATAGCGCAACCCGTCCACGATCCAGAGGTCGAGGTTTTCCAGCGCCGGCCAGCTCTCCTCGGGAATGTCGTGGAGGTCGGGCGTGTAGGCGGCGGCCCCAATCCGGAAGCCCAGCGCGGGAATCCTGCCGTGGTGAACCAGGAAAGCGGAAAGCTTCACCGGGCCGCCCTTCCCTTCGGTCTCATGACTCTCGCCGGCTTCGATCGAATGACGCGTCAGGATCGGCGGATAATCGCTGCCCTCGGGCGCGATGAAGCAATAGGAGAACCGCGCCATCATGTCTTTTGCGGTCGACTGATTGAAATAGACCGGAATGCGCTTGCGCTGATGCAGCACGACCGAACGCAAATCGTCGATGCCGTGGGTCTGGTCGGCGTGCTCGTGCGTCAGGAACACCGCGTCGATGTGATCGACATTGGCGTCGATCAACTGCTCGCGCAGATCAGGCGAAGTATCGATCACGATCCGCGTGGTGCCGTGCGCGCCGTTGCGCTCGACCAGCAGCGAGCAGCGGCGGCGGCGGTTCTTCGGATTGTTGGGATCGCAAGCGCCCCAGCCGAGTGCCGGGCGCGGTACGCCGGCCGAGGAGCCGCAGCCGAGGATTGTCAGCGTCACCGTCATGCCGCGGCCTTCGGCGCCGGCACTTTTGAAAATAGCCGGAAGAAGTTTTCCGTAGTCTGCCGCGAAATCTCTTCCAGCGAGACGCCGCGCGTTTCCGCCAGCACTTTTGCGACTTCGACCACGTCAGGACGGCTCGTTGCGCTTGCCGCGAAACTTGCCGGGCGCCAGATAGGGCGAGTCGGTTTCGACCATGATGCGGTCGGCCGGGAGTTCGGCGGCAAGCTCGCGCAAGGCTTCGGACTTCTTGAACGTCAAAATGCCCGTGAACGAGATCGACAGACCCAGACTGATCGCTTTCATCGCCAGTTCGCGCCCGCCGGTGTAGCAATGCAGCACCGCGCGGAACGCTCCCTTGCCACTTCGTCCTCGAGAATGCGGCCGCAGTCCTCGTCGGCCTCGCGGGTGTGGATCACCAGCGGCAGACCAGTGGCGCGCGCCGCTGCGATATGCGCGCGAAAGCCGCGCTCCTGCGCCTGGCGCGAGCCATGCTCATAGAAATAATCCAGCCCCGCCTCACCCAGCGCCACGACTTTCGGATGCTTGGTCAGCTCGATCAGTTCGCTGGCGGGAATGCCATCTTCCTCATCGGCCTGATGCGGGTGGGTGCCGACCGAGCAATAGACGTTGGGAAACCGCTCGGCGATGGCCAGCAGACCGCCGAGCCGCTTGACCCGGGTCGAGATGGTGACGATACGGCCGATCCCGGCCGTCTCGGCGCGCGCGACGATGGCGTCGAGATCCTCGGCAAAATCCGGAAAGTCGAGGTGGCAATGGCTGTCGACGAGCATGGCTTGCAAACGGCTCAATCAATCTTTGGTTCGACGTAGCGCGGAAACACCCCGACCGGCGGCGGCAGGGGCGTACCGGCCTTGATCCGCGTGCCGAGCGCTGCGAAGTCGCGCGCCCCTTCTCGTCGGGAATGCCGAGACTGTCGAGCAGCTTGCTCGAGGCATCCGGCATCACCGGCTGGGTCAGGATGGCGACCTGCCGCACGACTTCCGCCGTCACGTACAATACGGTTTTCTGCCTGTCAGGATCGGTCTTGGCCAGCGCCCACGGCGCCTCGCCCGCGAAATAGCGGTTGGCTTCGGCGACCACGGACCACACCGCGTTCAGCCATTGATGGATCTGTTGCGTCGCCATCGCGGTCCGCGACACCTCCAGCATGGCATCTGCCTCCGCCAGGATCTCCTTGTCATTATCGGTGAACTCGCCGGGCTCCGGCAGCACGCCGCCGAGTTGTTTGGCGATCATCGAAAGCGAGCGCTGTGCCAGGTTGCCGAGATCGTTGGCGAGATCGGCATTGATGCGCGCGACGATGGCTTCGTGGTTGTAGTTGCCGTCTTGTCCGAACGGCACCTCGCGCAGGAAGAAATAGCGCATCTGGTCGACGCCATATTGATCGGCCAGATTGAAGGGATCGACGACGTTGCCGACCGATTTCGACATCTTCTCGCCCCTGCTGAACAGAAAGCCGTGGGCGTAGACCCGCTTCTGCACGGGAATGCCGGCCGACATCAGGAACGCCGGCCAGTATACCGCGTGGAAGCGGATGATGTCCTTGCCAATGACATGGACGTCCGCCGGCCAGTAGCGCCAGTTCGGATCGCTTTCATCGGGAAAGCCGACGCCGGTGATGTAGTTGGTCAGCGCATCGACCCAGACATACATCACGTGCTCGGGGTCGTTGGGCACCTTGACGCCCCAGTCGAACGTCGTGCGCGAAATCGACAAGTCCTTCAGGCCACCCTTCACGAAGCTGATGACTTCGTTGCGGCGCGAATCCGGTCCGATGAAATCGGGCTGGTTCTTGTAGAGTGTCAGCAGCCGGTCCTGATAGGCGGAGAGCCTGAAGAAGTAGCTCTTCTCCTCGACCCACTCGACCGGCGAGCCCTGCGGACCGCGGCGCACATTGTCCTCACCAAGGACGGTTTCCTCCTCGGCGTAATAGGCTTCGTCGCGCACCGAATACCAGCCGGCATAGGTGTCGATATAGATGTCGCCGTTCTGCTGCATCCGGTTCCAGACCACCTGGACCGAGCGATGATGGTCGGGCTCCGTGGTGCGGATGAAGCGGTCGAACGACACGTTGAGACGCTCGTCCATCTCCTTGAACCGGCCGGCATTGCGCGCGGCAAGCTCGGCGACGCCCATGCCTTCGGCTTCGGCGGTTTGCACCATCTTCAGGCCGTGCTCGTCGGTGCCGGTCAGGAAAAATACATCCTTGCCGTTGAGCCGCTGAAACCGCGCCAGCGCATCGGTCGCGATCGCCTCGTAGGCGTGGCCGATATGTGGAATGCCGTTGGGATAGGCGATCGCGGTGGTGATGAAATAGGTGTTGCGCTCGGCAGCCACCGAGGGCTGGGCGACGGCAGCCGGCTTCGCGCGCGGCGTGGCTGGCTTTGCACGTTTAGCTATGGGAGCTGCCGGCACGGCAGAGCTCGTTTCTTGCGACGTTACCGCGCGCGCCTTCGTCGCTTTGTTCGCTGATTTGCTCGCGGATTTCTTGACGGATTTCTTGGCTTCCTTCTTCGCAGCGTTTTTGGGTGACTTCGGCGCGGCTTTCTTTGCAGCCTTCTTCGAAGGCTTGCCGGCCTTCTTCACGACGCGCTTGCTCTTGGTCGCCCCTTTCTTGGTGGCACGCTTTTTCGCCGCGACCTTCTTGCCGGCGCGGGCTGGCAGCGCTTTACGAGTCTTCTTCGCCTTGCGCTTTTTCGAAGCTTTCTTTGCAGCCTTCGCCACCACGAATTCCTTCTCAACTCAACGATTGTCGGGATTATTGTCGGACGGAGCGTTACCGCGTCGCTTCCGCGAGCATCCCAAACACCGAGAAAACCAGCGGTTTTCGCTCCAAATTATAGGATTCGGTGTCGCGCGCGGCGCGGACGATCTTTTCCCATACCTCAGCCAGCCGTGCAAGGCGGGGCAGATCTGCGTTGGCATCCTCAGTGCGCAGCTTTTCGCCGATCCAGCGATCGATGCCGTCGATGAAAGCCGCCAGCGCCACCCGGTCGCTGGTGCCCAGCGCTTCGCCCAGCGCATGCAGCTCGCGTGGGTCGATCTGCGGCAGCGTCGCCAGCAGTGCCGCGGTTCGCTGTTGCAGCTTCAGCGCGTCGCCGCCGAGCAGCGTCAGCGCGCGGGACACGCTCCTCTGCCGCCTCTGCGGCCTCCGCCAGTGCCGGATCATCGGGCGCCATGTCAGCGGCGCGCGACGCCGCGCGAATGACGTCGTCGGTCGCGAGCGGCCGCAGCGGCAACTTGCGGCAGCGGGACAGGATCGTCGGCAAGGCCCGCGCCGGCGAATGGCTGACAAGCAGGAACAGCGATCGTTGCGGCGGCTCTTCGAGAATCTTGAGCAGCGCGTTGGCAGCGTTCGGATTGAGCTCATCGACGGTGTCGACGATGCAGATCCGCCAGCCGTCCACCGCCGCGGTCGAGCCGAAGAACGAAATCGTCTCCCGCGTCTCGTCGACGGTAATTACGGTCCGCAACACGCCGCGATCGTTGAGGCCGCGTTCCAGCACCAGCAGCCCGCCATGCGCGCCGGCGGTGACCTGACGCGCGACGGGATCGTCCGGATCGAGCGCAAGCGTCTCGGCGCGCTGCACCGAAGGCGCCATGGGCTTGGCATTCGCGAGCACGAAGCGGGCCATGCGATAGGCCAGCGTCGCCTTGCCGATGCCCTGTGGGCCGCCAATCAGCCAGGCATGCGGAATGCGCCCACTGCGATAGGCGTTGAGCAACGCCATCTCTGCCTCGCGGTGGCCGAACAGATCGGCCGTTGCGCGGGGATGCCTGACCGCCACTTCCTGCTCGGTCTTGCGTGCGCTCATGCCGTACCCGCCGGGCTTGGGGCCGCGAACACATGATCGCGCAGCGCCGTCCAGACGCACCCAGCGACCGTGTCGGCATCGGCATTGGCGTCGATCAGCACGCAGCGCTGCGGGTCTTCGGCTGCGATCTGCCGGTAGGCGTCGCGCAGATCCTGATGAAACTGCAGATCTTCCGCCTCGAAGCGATCCGGCACGCCGCCGCCGCGGCGAGCCGCGGCCCGCTGCAGGCCGACTTCCACGGGGATGTCCAGAATGATGGTCAGGTCCGGCTTGAGATCGCCGATGGTGACGCGCTGCATGGCATTGAGCACGATGGGAGAGACCTGCCCCAGGCGGCCCTGGTAGGCGCGGGTCGAGTCCGAGAAGCGATCGCACAGCACCCATGTTCCCTGGCTGAGCGCAGGCTGGATCACCGTACGAACATGATCGTCGCGGGCAGCCGCGAACAGTAACGTCTCCGCGTCCGGTCCAAGCAACTTGCCCATTCCCGACAGCACGAGATGCCGCATGATTTCCGCCCCCGGCGAGCCACCGGGCTCGCGAGTGACGATGGCGCGCAGCTTTGCCGCAGCAAGACGCTCGGCGAGCTTCTTGATCTGCGTGGACTTTCCGGAGCCCTCGCCGCCTTCAAACGTAATGAACTTCCCGCGTCCGGAAGGCCGCTGCAGCGTTGCCTGGGTCATGCTCAGAGCTTCTCTGCGCTCGCGCGGAACATGCCGATGACGAGCTCGCTGGCGCCGTCGATCGCGCGGCGCACGGTCGAGCCGGTGCCGACCGCCTCAGCGGCATAGACCGGCGTCTCCACAGCGATATTGGCACCGCGCCATACCTTGACAACGCCGACCAGCTGGCCGGACTGCACCGGCGCCCGGACCGGACCGTTGTAGACGATGCGCGCGATCAGTCTCTCGTTGCCGTTCTTCGGCACCATCACCTTGATCGGCTCGGGGCTTGCAAGCTTCACCGAGCGGCTTTCGCCGCCAAACACTTTGGCATAGCCGACCTGCTGGTTGGCTGCGAACAGCGTGCGCGTCTCGAAATTGCGAAAACCCCATTCCAGCATTTTCTTGGCTTCGGAGGCGCGATCGTCGGGATCCTCGAGCCCATTGATCACGACGATCAGCCGCGTGTCGTTTTGCACGGCGGAGCCGACCATGCCGTAGCCGCCGTCCTTGGTGTAGCCGGTCTTCAGCCCGTCGGCGCCGTTGAGCGTATTGAGCAGCGGATTGCGGTTCTGCTGCCGGATCTTGTTCCAGATGAATTCCTCTCGCCGAACAATTTGTACATGTCGGGATAGGTCAGGATCAGGTGGCGGGCGAGTTTGGCCAGTTCCCGCACCGTCATCTTGTTGGCGGGATCGGGCAGCCCGCTGGAGTTTCCGAATGTCGACTTCGGCATGCCAAGCTCGCGGGCCCGTTTGGTCAAGAAGTCGGCGGCAAAGATCCGTTCGTTGCCGGCCATGCCTTCGGCGAGCGCAATGCAGGAATCATTGCCGCTCTGGATGATCGCGCCGCGCAGCAGGTCGTCGACCGAAACCTTGCTGTTGAGAATGGCAAACATGGTCGAGCCGCCGGCCGGTGCGCCGCCCTTGCGCCAGGCGTTCTCGCTGATCCGGTATTCGTCCGTTGGCTTGATCTTGCCTTCCTTGATGGCGTTGAAGACGACCTCGACCGTCATCAGCTTCATCATGCTGGACGGCGCCCGCAATTCGTCGGCGTTCTTTTCGAACAGCACGCTGCCGCTGGACGCCTCGATCAGGATCGCGGTCGGCGCGTCGCCGTCAAACCCGCCCTCTTCCTTCTTGCCGCCCTGCACACTGTTGTTGGCGGCGTACACGATCCCGCCCCAACCGACCGCGAGCGCGAGGACGGCGGCCATCAGGCCGCGCCACGGGATGATGGCCGCGGCGTCGGATTTGCGGGAAACGGAAGTCTCTGCTGCCATCGGCGATGTCCTGAATCCCTGCGTTCTAACAGTTGGAAGTATCGCAAACAACACAGGTTTTGGACTTGCCTTTGGACTTGTCGCCGTGTCGATCGGATTGCGGCACCGAATGAAGGAACGTATCGTGGCGATGCTGCATTTCCGGACAGGATACGAAAAACAGGGCGGAAACGCGATGCCATCCTCACGCACCATTTCCGCCAACGGGCTGGATCTGTTTGTGCTTGAAAAAGGCCAGGGTCCGCTGGTGCTGCTCTGTCATGGCTGGCCCGAACTATCCTATTCCTGGCGGCACCAGATCGGAGCCATCGCGGAAGCCGGTTTCCATGTCGTCGCCCCCGATATGCGTGGGTTCGGCCGGACCAGCGCGCCCGCCGATGTCGGCGCCTACACCATCTTCCACAATGTCGGCGATATGGTCGCTCTGGTGGCGGCGCTTGGCGAAAAGCAGGCCGTCATTGTCGGCCATGACTGGGGTGCGCCGGTCGCCTGGCACGCGGCGATGTTCCGGCCGGATGTCTTCACCAAGGTCGCGGGCCTCAGCGTTCCGCCACCCTCCCGCGGGCGCGGCCTGCCGCTCGAAACCCTGCGGAACAACGGCATTACCAATTTCTACTGGCAGTATTTTCAGGCTCCGGGCGTAGCCGAAGCCGAGTTCGAGCGCGATGTTGCCGCGACGATGCGAATCGTGCTGGCCGGGCGCGGGTTCTCCGATCCGGCCGCCCACCAGTTTGTTCAGGAGGGCAAGGGATTCCTCGGCGATGCTGCTGCCAATCGGCCGTTACCGAACTGGCTGACCGAGGCCGACCTCGCCTATTTCGCCGCCGTCTACCGGGACTCCGGCTTTCGCGGCGGGCTCAACTGGTATCGCAACATCGACCGCAACTGGGAACTGACCGCACCATGGCAGGGCGTGCAAATCCACCAGCCTTCCCTGTTCATCGCGGGATCGAAGGATGGCGTCATTACCGGCCTGATCGGCGCCAAGCAGGTCAAGGAGATGGAGCGCGCGCTGCCGAACTTGCGGCAGAAACTGATTCTCGATGGGGCGGGTCACTGGATCCAGCAGGAGCGGCCCGATGAGGTCAACACCGCCCTGATCGCGTTCCTGAAGGGTTAGTACAACCCGCGCCCGCTCAGGACTTCGCTTGGGCCCCGCGGATCGACCGGCAGGTAAGCCTGGGTCGGAGCCGCGTAGCTGGCATCATTCTCGTAGGACACGGCGCGCGGGTTTTCCGCGGTCCGACCGCGCGAGCGGCCAGAGGCCGACATTTCCGAGGTCGCATTGATCGAGGCATAGTCGGCCGAGGTATTGCCAAGGCTGTAGGGCCGGCCTTCCGGCATCGGAACCTCGCCCCGGATTCGGCCCGCAGACGACGACATCTCGGGCACAAACGGACGGGCCGAAGCGACCCGGACCGTGGACGGGGACGGCGCGGGTTCGCCGGTCCGGAGCGTTGCCAGCAACTGGCGGTCGTCGGAACCCTCCAGCGGCGCCCGGCCGACATATTCAACGCGGACCTTGGCGACGCCATTTGCTTTGAATTCAAGCAGTTCCGCGGCCTTGTTCGAGACGTCGATGAGGCGGTTGCCGTGGTACGGGCCGCGGTCGTTGACCCGCACGATCAGCGATTTACCGTTCCGGACATTGGTGACGCGGGCGTAGCTCGGGATCGGCAGCGTCGGATGGGCAGCGGTCAGCGAGGTCATGTCAAAAACCTCGCCGTTGGCGGTCAGCCGGCCGTGGAAGTCGTCGCCATACCAGGAAGCCATTCCCTCGGCGCGATAGTTCGGGTCCTCTTCCGGGACGTAGACCCGGCCTGCAACGGTGTAGGGCTTCCCGATCCGGTAGGTTCCCCCGCCCTTCGGCACAGCCTCCCCGAACGCCACCACGCGAGGGCTCGAGGAGACGCCATATTTGGGATCGACGCGGCTGGCGAATTTGCTGGACGAGGCGCAATTGGCAAGGAGAAGGCACGTTGCCACGGCAACCGTACCACGCGCCACCAGGACGATCGTTCTTGCCCGTCGAATCCCCATCACCCCAATTACCATTTTCAGCGGCCGACCGCCCAATCTTGAAGCGTTGCGGCCTTAACCCCACGATGCGGCCCACCTCCGCATCACGCTGTGAAGATATCGCAACCGGAACACGGCGGAAATGGGGTCTGCTCCCGCGTGGTAAATCAATCGTTGCTTTGCGCATCCGTCGATTTGCGGGCGTTCACTATCGATAATCGGCAAAACACGGCCCGTTCGCACCGTCCTTTGTGCTGCTTTCAGACAATCTGTTGCACCAAATCATCACTCCCGGCCGATCTGCGATCTGAGCCTGTGAATCTTTTTGACTGTGCAGCGGTGGAGTCGTTCTGTGGCTTGCAGGGGCGCAAAGGATTTGTGCGATGATCGAGACAGTTACAGCGGTGATGGGTTTGGTGAGCGCGGGCATTTTTCTTGCACACGCGTTTGAAGGCTATCGTTACAGGGCTTGAGGTGCGAACGCCTGGCGGTTCGGGGGACCGCGCGGCTTCGGACAGGGTAATAACTTGGTAGTGCCGACTAGGGATCTCGGAAACCTTTAATAAATTCGGGCGAGAATCTGAGTGGTAGGTGTCTCATGCGCCACGACATTGTCTCCAACGGATTTCTTGCCCTGACCACGGCCAGCTTCCTGCTCCTGTGCTCGAGCCTGCTGGCTGTTGCATTCGGCTAAACAAGCGCCCACTCCAATTGCGGAGTCCGGACTTGGACGTCTGCGGGCTCGATGTCCAACCGGTCAATTAGAGCGCTAAGACTGCGACCGACCGCCAGCGCGCTTCTGTTGCCGGCGCGAGTTGGCGGCGACGATTTCGAAAACGACGATAAGGACTGCGCAACTGGCCAGCCCCGCCACTGCCATGATGAAAACCATCGAGAGCATTGAAACTACTCAATCGGGCGCGGGAAGTTCTAGCTGATTCGATACCGATTTGCCGCTTGTAAACATCAAACGGAAACGCCTCCGACGCGACGCGCAGCCGTCATTCCAACGCGGCAGTTCTACGTCTCGGCGGAGGGAGCCAAAGTTTCCCGCCGACGCCGCAACTTGATTCACGATGATCCTTAACCGGGGGCTAAGCAATGGAGCAGAAGATCCGTGTTTCGAAAGCGAAACCCATGGCGCGACGGACGTCGCGAAGTCTGTCGGAGCGAATGGCAGAACTCCACGAACTAAAGCAGCAAGTTCGTGTGGCTGAAGCTGTCCTGCGACAAGACGAGGCGACCAGCAAGGTTGACTGGTTAGGTCAAGCCGCGAGTTCGGTTGCTGCGTCCTCGAGCTGAGCTAAGGATTGAGAACCAGACAATTTCTGTGGTCCGGCGTACACGGCACAGCCGTCAGGCGAACATACTCCACTTGGCGGCCCTCAATTCAATTATTGTTTGGCCGCAATACCGAAGGCGCAGACTGATTTGAAATGTGGCAGACGGTTGTGATCGTCGCGACAATGAACCCGTTGTGCGAAACGCAAGACCTGAAACATTTGTCCAATATTTTGTCCTACGCCACTCGCGTTCGCATTGCGTTCACTAGGAACGTGCGCTAAGCGACTGAAATTCCTGAGCTGGAAGGGTGGCCGAGTGGTTTAAGGCACCGGTCTTGAAAACCGGCGTGCCCGCAAGGGTACCGTGGGTTCGAATCCCACCCCTTCCGCCAGAATAAGCATTAAGCTGCTGATTTTCCTAGCATTTGTGTTTGATGGCCGGGCTTACGCACAATCAAACGTACAATTCCCTTTCGATGATGCCGAGCCTATCGCCTTCATCGGATTCTGTGGCTGACAGTCGCAATTATTTTGACGGT
The DNA here is from genome assembly GCA_044772375.2 of Bradyrhizobium sp. RDT10. Taxonomy (GTDB): domain Bacteria; phylum Pseudomonadota; class Alphaproteobacteria; order Rhizobiales; family Xanthobacteraceae; genus Bradyrhizobium. The sequence continues at coordinate 2,759,486 of CP187939.1, read as the reverse complement.
TGGCATGTCACGGCCCAGGAAGGGCCCCCGCCGGTTTGAGCCGGCGGGGTATCACTTAGAGGCCGGCGAGCCGCTTTCCGAGAATGGCAAGCCAAGTGCTCGCCCGAAAACAAAGCACGCGCGGCTTGTCGCCCTCTTCCGCCACATTGCTTGTCAAGGCGGATTGCCGCGCTTATGCGGGCCGCCGTGCCTCTTACTTCGATGGTTGTTGCCCAGCTGGTGGCGTCGTTGGTGCCGGTGTCTCACCCCGAACCAGCCACCAGTCCAACCAATCAGCGCAAGAACAATGATAACGGCCGCGACAACACCGGCGATGACCCGATTGTCCATGTCCCGTTGCCTCCATGTTTGCTGGCTGCATTTACGATAACGCATCATGCAGAAGTCGTTCCCAGTAAGATGTGCAAGGTTTTAACTGACTTGCCCCTGGGCCGTTGTCTGGCAGGTGCTGGGGTCGCTGTAGGCCCCGCCAACTGAGGTACTCCAAACTAGCTCTTATGGATCGACCGAATTGCGGTAATCAGGCTGGCCGTTGGCCGCTTGTTACCGCGTGCCGGCGGTTGGAATGGGCGGCCCCAGCACTGGCACTCCCTAAACCGCGCTGGGGCCGCTTCTCCCCAACGAAAATCAAATTAGGACACGGGCAAAATCAACGGGGCTCAAATACGGACAGCACCTCGCCCGATATGTGAGCAAATTCAGAAACGAGAATGGAACGGCCCGCCAGCGTGAACCGGCGGGCCTTGGTTCTCAGCGCCGGATCAGGCGCGTTCGTTGCCCCCGATCCTGACGATGGTAGGGGCCGGTTTGCGAGTCGGCTCGGGATCGGCGAGGAAGTCCGTCACGAGCTGCGTCGTGAGACGCAGCACTATCAATGCGTCCTCTTGGTTGTCGGGTAGTTGGCCGGCGAGGATCATGGCGTGTCTCTTGTGCCAGGGCTGTTCCTTCATGAGTAGGTCCCCCGAATAGCCTTCAGAACGGCTTCCTTGGCACCGTCCGGTGGATCGACGTACAAGAAGCAGTAACGCCAGTCTCCGTCCTTGGCGATATGCCTGCACGTGACTTCCTCTTCCATGAACTTAAAGCCGCCGTCGTCGTCCAGGTCGATGAACCAACGAACGTTTGTACCGTCCTTGATGGCCGTGCCGGTCCACAGCGCGTGTCCTTCCGCCGGGTTGTCGATGCTGGTGATTTGAATTGCCATCACACCACCCCCGCATCAGCCCGGGCAGGATGTCGGCCAAGTTGGCAATCACGAAATGCTGCCAAGTTCGGTTGCCCTTCGCCTCTTCACATTCGATAGCTTCGGGCCATCCCATGCCAAAGGTGGCGTCGTCATATTCTGTGGCATAAGTCAGCAAGGCAATGACGCCCGCCAACGTGGTCGGATTGACGTCCAGCAACGCATAGGCCGCAACTTGCTCGACGTGATATGCCTCCTCTAAAGCCTCTTCCAACTCTTCCCCCGTCGCCGCTCGTCTTCCGCGCGGTCGGGCTGCCTAAGCCGCCCATTGGCGTGCAACTCGTTTTCGAAAGCCGAATTTCGGTCAACGGCAGCTTTCGTTGCGGCCGCAGCGGCCTTGTGCGCTTCGATCAACGTCAGGATAGGGTCAGGGACTCGCTCAGCGCTTCCAGCCGATACGGGCAATGGAAGTGCCATGCCAAGGGCAGCGCCTCCAGCGGCCGCTACAGCGGCTTGTGCGAGGAAGCCGCGCCGTGAGGAAACGGCGGACGTGGATGTGCTATCATCGATGTTAGCTTGAGCCATATGGATCACCTTTGGCTTGGGTTAGAGCCGGGCGCGGTGTTGCAAGCGCCGCCCCGGCTTGCTATATTGCTAGCATGATCTCAAATTGGTAGCAATATCCCAATGGTCGAATATCCGCAGATTGGCGTGCGCGTTGACGCTGACTTCCTCAAAATGATCGATGAATGGCGACGGAAGCAGGATGACGTGCCCACTCGGCCAGAAGCCATCCGCCGGCTTGTAGAGCTGGGGCTGAAGGTGAAGGCTAAATGATTCCTCTCACGGGGGCGCCTTGGCGCGCCTAGTCCCAGATCCCTCGGCTGACCGTATCGCCCCTAGTAGCGATCCCGCCTTCAAACATGACTTCATCCAGGGAGACTAGCGGGCTGTCGCCGAACTTGGCGAACTTGGTTGGGTAGAGGCGATTTAGCTCGCCGACATAGCGATCGATCCGGCTGGGCACATCCTCGCGCCTCAGCGAACCGTTGAGAATATCTTCGAAGATCCGGGCTACGATATCGTCTCGATGTGGATTACGATCTGGGATCATGCCACGAATCTTGTAGTAGTCGTTGTTCTCCCGGCGCGCGGCTGCGGAGCGGAAGCGACTCCATCGGATTTTCTGACCGCGCTTAGTATTTCCTGCCGTTGCTTGCCTCAAGAATTGCGCAAACTCGGGATCGCGCCTGCAGTGACCGAATAGCACATGTGCGTTCACGATACGCTGGCTGTAGTCGACTGGCCCACCTCCGACCGGACGCCCAGTGATCATTTTGCTTATCGTCCAGCCCTGGCTCGCGGCGTTTTTGACGGCTAGCACTTCTTCTACAGTGATCGGTCGTTCCAACGTCGCTTTCGCACAGATGCGACAATATCGGCGCCCCTTGGTCGTGTGAATGCCGACATTGTCACCGACCATCGCGTGCAGGCCGCGCCTGCAGAACGGAAACTGTTTGCCTCTATTGAGGCTGCCTTTGAGGTAATCGGCCGCCTTTGCGTTCGCCTTCACTAGCCTGTCCGCTTCCGCTCCCCATTCCGGATAAGCAGCGCAATGGGTTTTGAACTTCGTCAGCGAGACGATCATCGCTCCCGCTTTCCCACCGCCGGTAAAACGCCGACGGGATTGACCGGCTCGCAATGCCGCCATTACGGAGTTTGCCTGAAGCGGCGTCATCAAGCGTGGGAATTGGTTTGGATGTCCGGCGAGATACTCTGCGTTGATTTTGTCGAGGCAACGACCGATCTGCAAGCAGTCGTTTTGGTGCGGACAGGCAGCGCAAGCTTCCATTGTCATGTTCAGCTCCACCAAGCGCGTGATTGCGCCGGCAGATGCAGAGCCTGAGTCGCGGCAGAGCGGTGGCGATCCCTGCCATTGCCATTCCATAGTCAACGCGGCTTGATTTTGAGTCGGATGGCCCATTGCTCTCGCCCTCGCGTTGCAGTTGGATGGCAAAGATAGGCTATTGCTCACTCACTAAAATGGCCGGAGCGGCATGCCCAACAAGCAACATCCAGCAGCCTTCTGCCCTCGGCATGGGCTTTTCCAGGCTCCCGGGTTCGGGCTTGGTGAGGATTCCAGCATCACTTTTATCAACTGCCAGACAAGTTGCTTCGTTCCTGGTTGCATCCAGAACTGCGAGATTATCCCAGGTAAGTACAGTGCAGGCAAAAAGAGCCTCAACTTGCTGATTGATCCTAGCATCTCGAAGGAAGCGCTAGCCGCGATCACTGAAATTGCCACTCGCCTACAAGCTGGCAAAATCTCGATCGAAGAAGCTCAAAAGGAAGTTGAGAGCGTCGCTCCGGAGGCTAAGGGACTATTCAAGGGCTGGACGCGTAGCGAGGTGATCGCTATGGCCGGCGCCATCATCGCAGCCGCCGCCTTACTCAAGCCATCTGCTGCTCCTGTAGTCCACGTTCAACCGGTCATTGAACGTGTGGTGAAACCAGTCCCGGATTGGCTCTCTTCGTCTGGACTTACCAAAGTGCCCTTACCCAAGCCCCGGCCGAAAGGGCGGTGACTGTCAACCTTCATCTTCCATCCACGCTCATTGACTCAACCGCCGCGGGAAGGTGGAATGGGGCTTTGTTGGGGAGTTGAGTTATGCGTTTCAGTAAGATTTTAGCACTTACCATTCTTTCACTGTGTCTGTGCTCCGGCGCCGCCTCTGCAACGGTAATAACTGTGCATTATACGGGCACGTACACCGGTTCTTGGTTCGGCAACTACGATCCTTTGAGGCTTTATCCGCCGGACTTTCTTGGTGGTCCAACTTCCGGCACCTATGCGCAAACTCCGTTTGATCTGACCTTCACATTTGACTCCAGCTTAGCGATCCCCGGCAGCTTTACGCCGTCTCACTTGGGTAACCCTTGGATCAATCCCCAAGACCCGTGGTTTCCGAGCCTCGGCCAAGCGACCTTTGTATCGCCTCTCTTCAACCTCGGTTCAGGAGCGGGTTACTCGTTTGACGACGCCGCTGTGGGAATGACAACGCAAACTGCTGCCTTCTTCGGCTTCCATGGCGTCGGCGAAGTGATTTCTATGACTTCGTATTCTCCAGAAATCTCGCCTAACATCCTGCATCCTGTCAAAATCACCTCCGGCCTGACTGGATCTGGAGGCGTTCAGTATAGCTACGCGAGCACGGGCTTAGGAGGTGGAATGGCGGCCTTGTTTCTTGTCCCGCAGACACTGGAAATTTCGATCTCTCCAATTACGGATGCAGTGCCTGAGCCCTCCACATGGGCGATGCTGCTGATCGGGTTTGCAGTGTTGGGATTTGCTGCCTATCGTCAGAAGCTCAAAGGTGGAATGGGGCTTTGTTGGGGGATATGATGCGTAAGGTTCTTGTGATTTTGGTTTCGCTACTCACTCATCCCGCGCTTGCGACAACCTACACTACTTCGTCTTTTCTCAACGGAGAATCCACCCCAGGCAATAAGGCGTTCGGTCCAATCTTCTTTCCCGCACCGTCCGGCCCACTAAGCAGTTTCGGATCGTTCAACGGAATCATTGTAACCGATGGGACGTTTGGACAGTTGAGCTCGCAGAACATCGTCGATTTTCAGATTGGCGCCTTTAACGGCATCGGCGATGCCGATATATCCTCGCCGGTTCGAGGTGGAACGGGGACGGTCACGATTAGTGGTAATGCTTTTTTGCTACGCCGAGCGGCCTGTACTTTGATTTTGACAGCGCTTCAACTTCGTTCGTTTTGTTTAAGCGCGACTCGACTGACGTCAGCCAAGGAGTGTCTTTTTTTGTTTGAGTGCCGGAGGCGCAGACTGTTCGGGTGGTCATTTTGATATCGCGACTCAAGCCGCATCGACCGGTGTATTTGGTCGATCCTATTCGGACATTTGGAATTTTGGCGGCATCTTGTCCGCCAGCGGAGTTTTACAAGTAGCCGCGTTCGGGACCATTCCAGCCGTTCCCGAACCCTCGACCTGGGCGATGCTGCTGATCGGATTTGCCGGGATTGGCTTCATGGCTCACAGGCGCATCGTTATCCTCCGATCACGCCAACAACGCCGACGCTAGGCCCGGTGATCGATCCGCCGTTCATGTTATTGCCGCGCATATCGATGGAGTTTGTCGCGTTCACTGCATTTCCCGTGAATGTAATAATGCGAAGCACACCCCAGGAAATCGTCGATCCACTCGCGCTGGCGGCGATAGTTCCGCCGGTAGCACCTGACGTTGAGTCAATGACAAAGCCGTTCTGGAAACTCGTACCCGTCCAATTGAACTGATTGTCGATCGTCAGCGTATTGCCACCGACAAGAATCAATTTCAGCGGGGCGGCCATATTGAAATTCGCCGCTCGCCCCGTCGTGATCTGGGTGTGGTAGCCATTGGTATTCGAGGAAAGTGTGACCGTTGAATACGTCAGACCGCCAAGATTGATGGTTCGTGAGTTAGATACTCCGGTGAAATTCAGAGTAGATGAATTGGCGCTGAACGTTAGGTTCGTCGTGGTCGTAGCATCCCATGGCGTGCCGACGCCGGTAATCGTCCAAGTCCCATCTCCAAGATTGATCGTTCTTGTTCCAGTACCTGATATGTTTACAGTTCCGACTGTGACGTTCGGGTCATTGGCTGAAAAGTCCAGCGTGCCGGTGAAGGCTCCAGCCGTGAGAGACGAAAAGCTTGTGATAGTAGCTGCCGGCGTGACCGTGCCGGCGCCGCTATTCGCATCGAGCGTGACAGTATCGGATGCACCTGGCACACTCGCGCCGCCCGCACCGCCTGATGTGGCCGCCCAATGCGTCGTGTCAGTCGTGTCCCACGTACCCGTGCCGCCAACCCAGAATCGTGATGCCATCTTTCTAATTCCTCAGTGTCGTTGAAAGTGTCAGGCAATGCCCAACGGTTGATAATCAATGCGCTGGTTGAAATTGGATTCGCCCGTCGCCTTCCGCCACGCCTCCAGCCTCAACCGCCCCGCAATCCTGTGCGGATCCTCGCCCGGCCCTAGCTGTTGCCGCTGGCCGGTCGCCTTCCCGCTCTCGTCGTGCATTGTCAGAACGCCATCCGTCACCGAGTAGAACCCCGGCTCTGCGGCGCCTGGATCGTCTGGTAATCGTGCCGGTGCGGTTTGCACCCAGACATATTTGATGACAGGAGTTGGCTGCGGCTTCGCCGGTTGGCGTGCGGGCGCCGGGACAGCGGGGACACTCCCCACGGCCTCACGCGCCCGCCGTTCCAGTGCGTCCAGCCAGCCCATCAATGCAGCTCGCAGCCCTCACTGAGGGTGACGGCCTCGAACTGCGATAGCATTTCGCGCGCTTCGGTACGGTTCACACCCAATCGCTCTGCGATACGGTCAACGACACGAGAGCGCCGATCGATCTCCGCCATCAGAACCGGATCGTTGAGGCCGTCTAGTATTCCGCCTGCCATCACGCAGCGTCCTTTCGTTCGCTCTTCGTCATTTCGAGATAGACCGCACACTGGCAGCCCGTGCCGCGCGTGAGCGAAGTTCGGATGGATGCGGCAGGAACGCCGGGACATTCCTTTGCGGTCGCGGCGGCTCTCGCATCGATGAAGGCGTCGATCTCTGCGCGAATGGCCTTGATCCGCTCGTCAAGCGGCAGATTGCGCGCAAATGGCGTTGCCATTGGTCACCTCTTTCGGTTTTTCGATTGCGGCGAGCTGCTGTCGAGCCGTCGCGGCCTCGTTATGCGCTCGCCTTATGGCTCTCTCGCGCTGATCGTCGTGCGCAGCCACATACTTTTGCACGCCGTATGGCAGTTCGGCGAAGCAGGCTTTCTGATCCTTCGGCCAGGAACGGGGCGGGTCGATCGGAGCAATCGCATAGAAGGCCGCCGTTACTTGCGCGGTGCAGGGATCAGCCAGGCCATTGCTGGTGTGCAGCCGCGAGACTTCCTGCATCGAGGCGATCAGATCCTCAAGCTTCATTGACGGAAAGCTGCTGCTCACAAACTCGGCGACATGGATCGGCAATGTCGGCAATACCGGTAGACGTCTGACGAGAGCCCACTGCCCGAAGGGCGAGTGCTGCTCGAGATATTGCCGCGCCAGTGCGACATGGATCGGGCTGGGGCTCATCGCTTAACCGCCAGCATTTCTTGATGCTGCGACCGAAGTTGTCGCCTGAGGGCCAGCCGCTGGGCCGCAGTTTTAATCGCCTGCGGATTGCTACTCACCTCGGTGCGGGAAATCTCAAGGTCGAGCTGATCCAACGCCTCAGCACGCTGCTGCGGACCGTAGAGCGCAAAGCTGTCGACCGTTTTTTGCGGGGTCCAATCTTCGCCAGATCGGTTCCGGTAGCCGCTCTGCATGCGCTCCTCAAAAGAGCGTGTATCATCCGCCATTGTGTTACCTCGCTGCCTTCCGGCGCGCCACGAGTGCCGCAGCCGCGTCTTTGGTGTTTCCGGTTCGCGCAAACTTGGCTTCCAGCGCGCTCAGTGATGCCATACCGCTCGAAACTCTCGGGCCGGCGGTGCCCGGCCGCTGCACGGGCGGGAGGTCGCGCGTCGCTATAGCCTTCTGCGCCTTCTGCACGCGCCGATACATCAGCGCGTCCGCCGCCATTTTCTGAAACGCAGGATGATGAATTGCGAGGTTCGTCTGCGCTTCACGCATCAGCGCCTCGCGGCTGATTCCGAACTCGCCGACGTAGTTGACCAACTCCTCAGCCATCTCCGCCTTTTCCGCGAAGGTCATCGGGCCAAGCGCGGCATCGGATTGCCTGCTGTACTCCTGACGTTGGGCCTCGAATTGCTGGTGCGCGACATAGGCCTGTTGCTGTTGCTCTTGCTGCTGGGCGAACTCGATACGCTGGGCCCCTTCAAGGGCCTGCACGATCGCACCAGCGCGCTCAGGATCAGTCATCGCAAGCTGTTGCAGGGCGCCTTCAAGCTGATGGGCTGGAACGTTCGCCAGACCGGGCGCCAGCGTGAGCAACGTCGCTTGCGCCAGTCGCTGCGCCACATCCAGGGTTTGCGAGAATTGCGCCTTGGCCGCATCGGCTTGCGCAAACTCGCGCTCCAGCGCCTCCTTGACGGCCGGGATTTTCAGCGCCCTCTGTACCTCGGGGTCGAGATGCTCCATGCCGGGCTCGGCGGGTTCTGTCCCGCTCTTATGCGCCTCAACGTCCCCCGCCGGTACGTCCGCGGTCTGGGAAACCTTATCCTCAATGCCCGTCGATTTTGGATCGAGCCCTTCTTTAACGGCAGCCGTGCGCAGCGCATCGATCTCGGCCGCGAAATCCTTGAAATCGAGGCCGCAGCGCTCTCGATCTTCGAGGCGCGATAGGTCGAAAGATCGGCCGCTGCGCGCTCCAGCGTCACCGTTTCGGTTGTATCGACCTTCTCGCCCGTGTCCGTCTTGAAGTAGACGACCACATCATCGGGCTCGGCGCCCGCGCGAGAAGCACTCAGCTTGTCAGCCGCCTCTCGCGGGTTGGCAAGATCGGCCTCTTCCGGCTCCGGGTTCAGACTTTCCGGCATCGGCGTAAAACCAGCCGCGGCTTCCTCAGCCTCGCGGCCGAATAAGCCTTCAGTCGAGGGCGTGAATTGGCCGGTGGCCTCGTCTCGAGTTTCGCTCATGCGCTAGATGATCCTCAGGATGTAGTTGCAACAAATTGTTGGCGGGATGATGCTAAACGCCGTGCTTGTGCCACCCTGCGCAGCACCGCTGAAAGACGAGGCTGCTTGAGAGGCGCTGATTGACGCACCACTTGACGCGTTAATCGGAAACTGGCCGCCGCCCGTGGATGAGCCCCCGCTGTTGGCAGCAGCGTTATGCGAAATTGAAATCGCACCGTTTGAGATTGAGCCGCTCGGTGTGTAGGCAGGAAGGTTGGCGGTCACGAGAGTCTTGGACTGACTCCCGCCGGCCTCGCCCAAGACATCGCCTATTCCAGAAACGGCGTCCGTAAGACGAGAGGCCGCAGACCCGCCCATATTATCGAGGGAGGCTGAAAACCGCCCTCGCTTGTCAGGCAAGTTGAACGTGGTCCCGTCGCCGGCGCCGTACGTCGTGCCAATCAGGGCGAAAAGCGTGGAATAGGTCGTGCGCGAAATGGCCTGCCCCGCGGGGAAAGCAAACGCGCTGTTAGGCGTCGTCGACGCCCAATAGTCCATTCCGGCCGCCAGCGGCACGTTGTACGGATTGCCGTACAAGCCATGCAGGTAAAAAGCGGCATCCGAGTTGTTGTAGACCGCGACATAGGGCGTGCCCTGGATCAGCGTGCCCGCCAGCAATTCAACAGATGGTGCCGACCGCAGCGGCTTTGCCCCTAGCCCATCAACGTTCAACGTCACCGTCGCGCCGTTCGTGGTATGCGGAGTGAAGGCGATCAACTGGCCGCTCATGTTGGCGAGCGAATCAAAGGTGCTGTAACTGGTCACGGTGTAAGCCGTCGAAGTTCCCGACGTTGCTATGGCTCCGCTGATATCATCGCGCCACCGGGCTGCGTCTGACATGATGCCACGCGCGGAATCGTTGACGGTTGAAGGAGCCATTCCTTCGCTCCAGTCATAGGTCGCGCTAGCGTTGCTGTTAGCCGTTCGGCTCCAACGAAAGAAACCCGTGGGCATCAGGCGTGCTCCAGCGACTTCACGATAACGGGGAACGTCACCACCACCCGATCAGCCTCAACCGTCGTGGTGGGCGCCAGGCGCCAATGCAGGGCAAGGTCGAAGGGTTCGGAATCGACATGAACAACCGGTAACCAATCATCCGCCGGCTGATCGCCGTAGCTCATGGCTTTGATCTCGCCACCCTCAACGAATGCCCAGCGCCGCCGGCCCTCTACAGAGTCGTACAGCGCGCCAGCCGTGGGGCTGGGCTTGGGACTCGGATCGAAGCCGGCCGCACGTAGCGCCTCGCTAAGGGCTTGGCGGGCCCATTCGCTTGGCTTGCTCCCCTTGGCACGGGCAGCTTGATCGACAAGCGCCGTGATCTCGGGCTGGCAGCGGATAGTGATGCTGTCGCTGAATCGAATTGGCTCAGTCATCAGCCTTATCTTTCGTGATCCGGTAGCCGCGCTGCTGCATCAATTCGAGTGCAGCCCGAACCTGCATGTCCGATAGCTGGCAAAGCGGAGTGTGCTTCTGGAGCATGCGGGCAAGCTCGCCCAGGTCCTCGCCGCTCATCGCATCGTCACCGTCTTGTGCGTGCTGAAATCCGTGCCTGGCGCGTAGATCGGCGAACCATCCGCCTTGCGAGCCTCAACCCGCGGCGCCTGTAGCGGGGTTTCCAGTGGCTGGCCGGTGCGGGTCATGTGGCCGCCGTCAATCAGCCAGCGAAACACCACCGCCTGCTCTACGCCAGACAGCCGGTTAAGCGGCGTTGCCGTCGCACACTGCCGCATCAGCTCTTCAAGGTGAGGATCGTGGTCTGCCATTGGTCGCGTCCGTAGTGTTGGATTGCGCCGGGGGGCAGACGTTGCCGGGGTCGCCAAATCAGATGCTGACAATGTAGGGCGAACTGATCTGTTTTGCTAATTGTTTTGTACGTAGAACTGTACGCTGCTAGACCGCGCTAGACTCAAGTCATTGACATTGTTGTGAACAACACTGCTTTAAGCGGAAGATGCATCCGCCATTGCGTTGCAAACAATGCGTAGGCCAGGACGGCAATGAGTAGTCCGAGCCAGAACACCGAGAGCCGGAAATAGAGATTGCTGCGATCCATGGTGTGAGTTGGTTTCCCGCCGCGAACCAATTCCTTGATCTAGGTCAAGCTCGTCAGTTCCTCGCGCTCGCGCGCGTAATGGTCCGCGTCTCTCTCGCCAGAGAGCTAAACCTAATCCCTCACCGCAATGGTTTTGCCACACCTCACTTTGTAGCCTTTCCCTGCCATGCCCCACCCCCACACCCCATAGTGGGGTGGTGGTGTGGCAAAGGCTTGCCTCACTTGCCGAACCTTTGCCGAACCTCAGGTGTGGCAGTGTGGCAAACCCATCAAGCGGCATTTTCCGCCCCCTGCCAGACGCTCTTGGCGTCGATCTCTGGTTGGTCTGCTGGCTTGCCATACTTGGCCTGCAATGCCTTGGCGCATTCGTGCAGAACCTCGTCCAGCACTTCCAGCGGATCGCGGTCGTTCGCCTTGGGCACGTTCTGCTTAATGAGGTCCACAAGCTTCAGCGTGACTTCCCCGTCCATCCTGCTTGGCAGTGGGCCAGGATCATACCCGATCAGCTTCGGCGGTTGTGGGGCGCCCTCTCGTATACCCAGGCGCTCTTCAAGTTCTTTGATGCGCGCTCGCAGCGCGGCGTTGTTGTTTGCGCTGACAATGTTGCCGTGGTCGTCATGGATCGGCGAAATGATCTCGCGTTCCCATGTAATCTTTATCGGCGCGTTGGCCTGCAGCTCGAGCAATGCGGCTTCGTGAGTCCGCTGCTCCACAGTCTCAGGCAGCTTGTCGCCGTACCGCTTGGGGTGAAGCTTCGCCATCAGGAACTTGAGCGTATCCACCTTGAGCCGGGATCGGTTCACCCATTCGTTGTCACAGCGGGCCGGCTTCTTGCCTTCCGCCGGGATGGTGTCTCTGGAGCTATCCCAGGCAATCGTCAGGATTTCTTCCCCGTACCAGTCCATCAGCGCTTCGCGAGCGGCCTGGTAGCGATTCTGCCGACCGGTGTCCTTTTCGATCCAGCGCAGGAAGGTTTGCCGGCTCGGCATCTCGGGATCCTCGCAAATCTTGCGTAGTCCCTCGCCTCCGGCCATGCGGTCGCAAACCTGCTGGAAAATCTCGTCAGTGAACTCCGCCGGTCGCTTTGGCTTGCCTTCCGGCGGAATGATCTCGGGGTCAGTCATCTGCTCTCACCTCAACAAATTTGCGGGGCATTCGTTTATCGTCCGGCCGCTCCACAACAACGAGATGGCCGGCACCTATCCAGATTTTGACCAGCCCCTTCACCTTGGCCTTGTCGGCGTTGTTGGTGAGACTCAGGCCCATCGCTCGGGCAACCGGGATGCCAACCCAATTGTTGGCCTGGACATTCTCCCGCCACGTTCCGGCCCGGATGGCTTGCGCCGCCGCGTCGAAATCATTGCCGGTCACCCCATCCAGCGGATCGGGCCATTTCCAGCCCACCACCACGCCAACGTTGTCGCCCTCGGGGGCGAACTCGCTGCCGTTGCCAAGCGATACGCCAACAATGCGATACCAGTCCTTGCCCTCCGGTGGCGGGGCCAGGTTGGCCTTGCCGTTCTCAACCTTGAAATACTGCCGGGGATTATCAACGCCAGCCTTGGCCCCCTCGTCCGGGGTCATCTTGTTTAGAACTTGCGCCGATCGCACCGCGGCGAGAACTGCAACAGCGCCGCGCCCGTCTTCCACCGTGGCTTCTGCACCGCCGGTCTTTTTGGTGTGGTGGATCAGCTCAATCGCCGTGTTGGTTTCGTCGGCTATCGCGGTCCATTTCTTTGCAACGAGCTCCATCGCCATGTTGTCGTTTTCGGTGACACGATGGGATGAAACAAAGGGATCGATAACCAGAACGTCGATTTCATTGTCTAGGATGGCGTCAACCAGCGACTTAACCAGCGGCTTGGCGATGATCGCGCCGTTTCTGGTTTGCTCGGCAATGATGATTTCCTGATCTCGGCCGCTGTCGATGAACAACCACCCCTCCAGCTCTTCGGCCTTGATGCCGAAATGCAGACAGATGGCCGCAATGCGTCGCTCGGTTTCGTCTCGAGGATCCTCCCCATTCCAATACCAAACGCGCAATCGCTTTGCTGGCGTGATGCCAAGCAACGGACGGCCAGTCGCCATCGCAATGGCTTCCGTTAGCGCTAGGATCGACTTGCCGACACCGCCGGCCGCGAACTTTGCCGACGCGAACTTGCGGATCAGGTGCTGCCCATACACAAACTCACGTCGTGGAATGCTGGCAGGCTCTCGCCAGACGTAGGGCGTTGCCTTCAGCGCCTTGGGTTTTGGCGCCATGCACGCTGGTTGGGCGCCGGGGTATTGGTCCCACCATGCCCGGATCACCTCCGGGTCAGTGCTGGCCTTTTTCGATATCAAGCAACGGCTCTCCGGTCCGAGCGTCAGCCGGGACAACCGAATAGCCGTTCGCCGCCGCATTCAGGGCATCGTAAAGCGGAACTCGTTCGTGCCTCATGCGGCCCCCTTGGTCGGCACCGGCATGCAATACGTGATCGGCAATTCATCCTTGCCGCGAACGTGCTCAATGCGTCGCTGCCAAGCTTCCTTTTGGTGCGGCAGCGTTTCGATTATCAGCGCGTTCTTTCGATCGCGAACGGCAACCGTCGCCGCCACCCGGTAGGGATAAGGGTCCGGCCCGCTCGTTATCATCACGCCATGATCGGCCGCCTTGATCGCTGCATCCAAGGATTCAGCCGGGAAGGCTTTCGGCCCCCAGGCGAAATGCAGATCATCCCCGACGGCGATGATCCACGGTCCCCGCGGCAACTCGAACGGGTCGGCCCTGCGGGGCTATCAGCCAGGAACAAGCGAAACGCGCGGTTGCGTCCATTAACGGGAAGAGATGCGAGCGGCGGATATTTCGATCGCGGGCGATTGCCTGCCGCGCCTTTTCGGGGTCTAGCAGTTGGGTTGGCAGCTCTGGCAGGAAAACAGTGCAGCCGTCCTCAGTCTCGAATTGAATAGTCATGCTGCAGCCCCGATCGCAGTTTCGGCCACGACGGCGGCACAGCCCGGCGCGATCTCGTCCGCGCACTCCAGCGCCATTTCAGGGCTGATAAGATTGCCCTTCAATGCCACGCCGATCGTCTGGAGTTCGCTTTCAATCAGCCGAACGCGAACGCATGTCGCGCGAAGCACGGCCAGAACATAATCCTGCTTGCTCATTGCGCCCTCCAAGCTCGAATGCGGGAGGGTGCCTGCTTGCGGAATCGCTTGCCGATCGGCTGATGCACAACAAGATAGCCGCGGCCGAACACAGAACGCGCCAAGGCTTGCGAAAACTCGGGAGAGGTCTTATTGTCCGAGGTGTCCGCCAAGACACAATTCGGAATCGGCCCGCCGCTCAGGTGGGCCTTTTCTTTGATAGGCATTGGGATTAAGCGGCCTCCGTCGCAGCCGCTACTGCGGCCTTCTGAAAAGCCTCGACCTCATCCTCGAACCAGACAACGGCGCGAGCGTCCGGATCCAGCTTTGTGCCAGCCGGGAATTTCTTGGCAGCAATTTTTGCGTAGAGTGTCGGCTTCGCCCAGCCGGTTGCGGCAAGCACCGCGGGCAGTCTCATGACCTTCCGAACCATTGTGAATCTCCATAAGCCCCCATGGGGCAATGGCTATCCATCTATGGCAACGGATTCAGGGACGCAAAAGACTTCACGCGCGGCGCGACGCTTCCAGGAAATAGCGTGCTACACGGGCTTTCCGTGTTTTCTCACCAGCTTTGGCTTACGCGAAGTTTGAAGACGCTGCCTCAGTTCGGAAAATGCTTGGCGTACAACCGTATCGTGATCTGTAGGCTCAATTATCGGATTTGGTCCCAGTCGCTTGTAGCTAATCTTCAGATCTTTAATCGCAGCCTCAAAGCTATTCGCCGGGTGACCTGTACGGGCGGCACACTCTGCACAAGCCCGTGTGAAGGATTCTGCCATTCTCCATGCGAAGCTGGATAATGCGCATCTTCGTTAGGTCCGTATTGCCTTCGATCTTCTCTACTACAGGTCCGCGCCAGCGGGTGAAGCCAAGCTTGTCATCAATGATGCCGTGATCGGAGAGAGCGTCTATCGCGCCCTTAAATCTATCGTCTCCCGTCATTGCGTGGAAAAGCATCAATTCGCCAACAAATTCGCGCCCCCGAATATTCTTGGCTCGAGACAGCCGCGCGTTTGGTCTGATGTTGTTGCGCCAAAGGACCTGGAGCTCCGGCAAGTAAGTCATTTGCGAGCCCCGATCTTGACGACGTTATTCCCGCCGATCGCCTTCCCGCCGCAGTATGCCGCCCAGTCGGCCATCATCCGGCGGCGCTTGTCGAGCATGTGGCCGCGCCTGTACGCCGCCTCAACTTTGTCAGATACCGTATGTGCCTTTGCCAGCTCTGACATTTCGTTCGGATAATTTGTTCGGTCGGCCACCCAGTCCGTGAACGTCGATCGGAAGCCGTGGACCGTGGCGTAGTCTGGCGAATATCCCATACCCTTGAGCAATTCAGACATGGCCGCGTTTGACAGGCCGGCGCCTTCGTTCCCGCCCGGGAAAAGGTAGGCACCCTCCACCGGAACGGCCTCCAGCGCGGCCAACGCCTGCTTCGTCAGCGGCACCACGTGATCCCGCTTGCGAGCGCCCTTCTTCCCTTCACACGATCCTTGGGAACTGTCCAAAGCTTCTCGGCTTTGTCGATCTCCTTGTGTTTCCCGCCGATGGTGTCCCCGGTGCGGGCAACGGTCAGGATGGTGAACTCGAGAGCGCGGGCGCTGACGCCCTCCTTGGCGCGAAGCTTTGCCATGAAGGCCGGCAACTCGCTGTAGGGCAATGCCGGGTAATTTTCGACGGGGAAACCTGGGATTTTGCCGGCAGCAACTGGTCCAGATGCCCCCGCCATGCCGCCGGGTTCTCGCCAGAACGAAGTTTGAGGGCCTTGGCGCGATCTAGGACCTTCTCGATCCGTCCCCGCACGCGGCTGGCGGTCTCGGTCTTGGTCTCCCAGATGGGTTCAATGATCTTCATGACATGGGCGGTATCGATCGCGGAAACAGGAAGATCTCGAATGAGTTTGCAGTAGTCGTTCTTGGCGGGTTTGCCCTTGGGGTCGACGCCCAACAGCGTCATCCGCCACTGGTCTGCGTGCTTGAGGTTCTTCCAGCCGGACTTGTTGGCCTCAATGTATCCTACAGCACACTCTTTGAAGGTCATCTGCTTCGCGCTTTCGGCCGCTTGCTCCGCCTTTCGGGCTTTCCGCTCCTCAATGGGGTCTACGCCGTCCACAACGAGTCCGTAGGCCGCGTCCCGCTTCTTGCGGGCATCCTTGAGCGAGACCAGTTCGAAGTCACCCAGGCCCATCTTACGGGCGCGGCCGGCCATCATGTACCGGAAGACCCAAGCCTTGGTTTTGAAGTCGCTGACCTGCAGATACAGACCTCCACCATCGCCATAAAGACCCGGCTTAAGGTCCGGTTTTTCTGTGAATTTCACCGAAAGCTTGTTCGTGGGCCGCGCCATCGCATTCCCCTATGTACGACTCTACGTACAAATATGCGCTAGCTTTTACTGGATTGCAATAGCCCTCGCTGGACTATCCAAACATAAAAAAGCCCCGTAGAATCGGGGTTTCTTAGCCTCTAATAGACGGTGGCAGACATGAAAACGACGGACACCCCTTCCGCCAAAAGGCGAAAATCCGCGGGTTATTCGCGGTTATTGGCGTTCCTGTCGTTTGAATGCTTTCGGCCGGCGCCGTGGAAGGCAAAAGCTCACACCGGAACAAAGATTCATGGACCGTAGAAATACGGTTTTTCCAAACACTCGCCGCGTTTGATTACGCCAGAGCACACTCTGCCTGCTTGAGCGAATGAACGTCACGACGTTGTCTCTGCGAGGCCTCGGTACCCGATGCTTATGGCGCTCGCGTGGTGTCCGGACCGCGCCGCAGGGAATAGTTCTGATGAACCGGCTCGTCATCGGCAATCGCGCGCCAGCCTGCCCCTTCGAGGTCGTCGTACTGGCCGTTCTTGAGCGACCAGAGAAAACCCATCAGGCCGATGGCGCCGAGCGTCAGTGCCAGCGGCACGAGAAATACCAGAACTTCCATCAGCCAAACTCCTTCGCGCCGCGATGCGCGCGCAACGCGTTCAAGATCACCAGCAGAGACGAACCCGACATGGCGGCGGCAGCGACCAGCGGCGTCGCGAGGCCTGCAATCGCAAGCGGCACGGCAAGCAGGTTGTAGCCCGCAGCCAGCCACAGGTTTTGCCGCATCAGCCGCAGGGCCTTCCGCGAGAAGCCGATTGCGGCGATGACGGGCGCGAGGCGATCGCCGAGGAACACCAGATCGGCGGTCGCCTGGCTCAAATGGGTGGCGCTTACCGGCGACATCGAGACGTGCGCGGCGGCAAGCGCCGGCGCGTCGTTCATGCCATCGCCGACCATCAGAACCTTGACGCCCTGCCGCTTCAGTTCCTCGATGCGGGCAATCTTGTCCGCCGGCGTGACGCCCGCGCGCCATTCGTGAATGCCGAGCGTCTCGGCCGCATGGCGTACGGCAGGCTCGCGATCACCCGATAGAATCTCGACTTCGATCCCGGCCTTGAGAAGCGCGGCAATGGCGCCGGCCGCGTCGTGGCGCAGGCGCTGCCGTACCGCGAACACATGCCGCGTCTCGCCGTGACGGAAGGCGACGACGGAAGCCTCAGGATCCCGGCACAGGATCTCGTTGGCGATCTGGTCCGCGCCGCAAAACGAAGGCTTGCCCAGCCCGACTTCAAGCCCGTTGACGAAACCACGTACACCTTGGCCTGCTACCTCCTCGACCCCGGCCAGCGGCGCCTTTGCTCCGGAAGCGCGAGCCACCGCGGCGGCGACGGGATGATGGCTGGCAAGCGCGAGCCGCCCGGCGAGTTCGAACACTTCTCTCGGAACATCGCCAGCATTCGTGACATCGAGCTCCGGCAAGGTCAGCGTGCCCGTCTTGTCGAACACGACGCGATCGACTTCGGCCAGCCGCTCGATGGCATCGCCTGAATTGAGCAGCACGCCGGTCCGGAACATGGCGCCCGAGACGACGGTCTGCACCGCCGGGATCGCCAGTCCGAGCGCACAGGGACAGGTGATGATGAGAACCGAGATCGCAGTGACGATGGCATCGTGCCAGGTTGCGCCTGATACCACCCAGCCCAGCATGGTCAGCAGCGCCGCCGTATGCACGACGGGGGCATAGAGCCGTGACGCGCGGTCGGCGAGCTGCACGTAGCGGGAGCGCGCCTGCACGGCGTTGTCGAGCAGCCGGCTGATCTCCGCCAGCAGCGTGCCTTCGGACGCCGCCGACACCCGCACCCGCAAGGCGCCCGACAGATTGAGCGTGCCCGCATAGACGGCAGTGCCCGGCCCCGCCTTCACGGGCAAGGTCTCGCCAGTGATCAGGCTCTGGTCGATCTTGGACTGGCCCTCGATTACCGAGCCGTCGACGGCGGAGCGCTCGCCCGGACGCAGCAGGACAATATCGCCTGCCTGCACGGCGGCAATCGGCACGACCCTGATTTCATCGGTGCCGACGAACTTGGTTGCGGTCTCTCCCTTGAGCGCAGCAAGGTTTCCGGCCACGGCCCGCGTCTTGCGGCGCATGCTTTGATCGAGATAGCGGCCGGCCAGCAGGAAGGCGAGCAGCATCAGCGCGGCATCGAAATAGGCATGTTCGGCGTGGTGAATCGTCTCCATCACCGACATCGCGAGCGCCAGCACGATGCCGATCGAGATCGGTACATCCATATTGGTGCGGCGCGCCCGCAAGGCACGCAGAGCGGACCTGAAGAACGGCTGCCCAGAATAGGCCGCCGCGGGCAGAGCAATCAGCGCCGACAGCCAGTGGAAGAAATCGCGCTGCTCGGGGATCATGTCGCTGACATTGCCGGACCACACCGGGATCGACAGCATCATGATGTTCATCGCGGCAAAGGCGGCGACGCCGAGACAGCGCAGCAGGAAGCTCGCCTGCTCGGTCTCGTCAGCTTCGGCGCGGACCGGCTCGAACGGATAGGCCTTGTAGCCAAGCTCGGCCAGCCGGTCGATGAAACGGGCCGGGTCGAGCGTGCCCTCCTTCCATTCCAGCGCCACGCGGCGGTCGGTCAAGTTGACACGCGCCAGCGTCACGTCCGGAAGCGCGGAAAGACCGCGCTCGATCTTCGACATGCAGCCGGCGCAGTTGACGCCCTCCACCGCCAGATCGATATGCGACAGCCCCGATCCGAGATGCCGGACATAATGTGAAAAGTCTCGCGTCGCCTGCATGATCCGGCCTTCCTAGTTCAACAACACGCGATTCTTGGACAGAAACAGCCGCTGCCCCGCCGCGACGCCTTCGAGCACCAGATCCCACTGGCCCGGTGCGATAGCTTCCGCGCTGCCGCGATAGATGCCGATCCCGACTTCGGCGAGTGTGACCTGCTGATCGGCGCGCCGGTCAGTAGGCCGTTCGAACCGGCCCTGAACGGTGAGGCCAGACATCGGCTGGCCAAGATTGTCGCGCGCTTCGACCCGCAGCGTTGCGCCGCCCTGCCCGCTGCGCTCGACATGGGCATCGACTTTCCAGTTGCGCGCGCTCTGGGCGCGGGCGGTGGCGATCTCCTTCTCGTAGGCAAGGCTGGCGCTGTAGGCGCTATCGACTTCGGTGCCGGGCAAAGTCTGGATCGCGAGCCGCATCATGATGAGGTTGACCCCGATCACGACGCCGAAGAAGGCGACCATCATGAAGAAGACCATGCGTCCGGTGATGGGTCTATGCCGCTGCTCCCGGCTCATGTGAATACTCCTCGACGTGTTCATGGCGACACGAAATGATCGGTGGCGGAGGCGACCTCTCCGAGCCCGATGTCAGTAACGCGGAAATGCACAGGGGCGGATTTCGCGGGATTGTTCTCCGCAGGCGCCGTTACCAGCAGCCGCAGTTCGGTGGTCGTGTCGCGCGCCAGGATGATCATGGGCCGGTCCTGGGTCACGGAATCGGCGCCGACGACATGGAGCGTGGCGTTGACCGGGCCGTCGATGTCGATCGCGATGACGCGGTCGAAGCCGCGCTTGTTCAGGAGGCGGACGGTATAAGCATTGCGGATCGATCCGTCGGAGAGCTTGACCGCGACCGGGTTGCGGTCATGCAGCACGTTGATGTCAAGCAGTGTCCGGTTCAGCAGCGCGTAGAGCATGATCGCGCCGACGGCCAGGATCATCGCGGCGTAGAGGATGGTGCGCGGTCGCACGATGCGGTAGATCGGCGGCTTGCCTTCCTCGCGACGGTGAATGTTGATGTCGTTGTCGTAGCCGATCAGCCTGGTTTCCCGGCCGATCTTGGTCATTACCGTGTCGCAAGCATCGATGCACAGGCCGCACTGGATGCAGTCGAGCTGCGGCCCGTTGCGGATATCGATACCGGTCGGGCAGACGGCCACGCACTGATAGCAATCGATGCAGTCGCCGACCGGCTGCCCAAGCGCACGCAGCTCGTTCGCCTTCTTCAGCGACGTGCGCGCTTCACCGCGATCGTATTTATAGGTGACGTTGAGCGCCCACTCATCGGTGAGCGCGGCCTGGATGCGCGGCCACGGGCACATATAGACGCAGACCTGCTCGCGCATCCAACCAGCAAAAACATAGGTGGTCGCCGTCAGGATCCCGATCCAGATATAAGCGATCATCGGCGCCTGGAAGGTGAGGAGTTGCATCACCAGTGTCGGGGCGTCAGTAAAGTAAAGCACCCAGGCGCCGCCGGTCCACCAGGCGATCATCAGCCAGATCGAATGCTTCAGCCCGATTTCTCCGATACGCCGGAGCTTCATCGTGTCCTTGGCGGCATCCTTGCGCATGCGCTCGCGGCGGTCGCCTTCGACCCAGCGCTCGACGGCGTAGAACAGATCGGTCCAGACCGTTTGCGGACAGAGATAGCCGCACCAGATGCGGCCGCCGACCGCGTTCATCAGGAACAGCGTCAGCGCGGCGACGATCAGCAGGCCGGTGAAGTAATAGACTTCCTGCGGCCACAGCTCGATGAAGAAGAAATAGAAGCGGCTGTTCGGCAGGTCGACCAGCACCGCCTGGTCCGGCGCACCCAGGCCGCGATTCCATCGCGCGAACGGCAACAGGTAATAGACGCCGAGGCAGAATGCCATCAGCCCCCATTTGGTCCGACGGAAGGTTCCGGAGACGCTCTGCGGATAGATCTTCTTTCGGGCCACATAAAGCGGCCCACCGTCGTCAAGCTGCAGGTCGGTCGGGTTCACGGTCTCGTTCATCGCTGGATTGATCTCATCTCAGGAGTTCAATGTAGACCCAGCCCCGCAACCGCACTTGATCCACCTCAAACAGAGCGGAGGCGCAGCATCGCCCGGCGGCTATTTGCCTCCGCCGAGCGAATGGACATAGACCGTCAGCGCCTTGATCGTGGATGGGTCGAGCCGGCCAACCCAGCCCGGCATCACCCCGGCGCGGCCATTGGTGATGGTCTCGACCAGCGTCGCTTCGTCTGATCCATAGAGCCAGATCTTGTCGGTGAGGTCGGGCGCACCGAGTTCCTGGTTCCCCTTGCCATTGTCGCCATGGCAGGACGTGCAGTTCTCCGCGAAGATTTTGCGCCGGCAGGCGCGTGATGTCCCGCAGCCGTCGGCAGGCCGGATAAGGATCGGACATAGTTGGCAAGGGTCACGATCTGGTCCTTCTTGAGCACCCCTCTTTGCCGAACGCCAGCATGGCGCTCTCGTGAGCCTTCGGGTGCCCGGAACGGGCACCGAACTGGATCGTCTGCATGATCTGGTCGAGGCTGCCGCCCCACAGCCATTCATCATCGTTCAGATTGGGATAGCCCTTGGCTCCGGCGCCGCCGCTGCCGTGGCAGGGCGCGCAATTGTCGCCGAACACCGTCTTGCCGCGCGCGCGGGCCAGCGCCAGAAGTGCGGGATTCTTCTCGATCTCCTCCAGCGGCGCGGCGCCAAGCGCCACCATCTTGTCGCCGCGGATCTTTTCCAGATTGGCGAGTTCGGTGGCGACCTCGGCGCGCGTGGAGTAGTTCCAGATGCCGGTCGTATGGCTCCAGAGCAGCGGCCACGCCGGATACACAATCCAGTAGCCGACCGCCCAGAGAATGGTCGCGTAGAAGGTGATCACCCACCAGCGCGGCAGCGGCGTGTTGAGCTCCTTGATGCCGTCCCACTCGTGACCCGTGGTCGACCGCCCCGAGACGTGATCCATATCGCTGTGTTCGGTCATGACCTGGTCACTCCTCACGCAAAGGCATTTTCGCCGCTTCGTCGAAGACGGCCTGGTTGCGCGGCCAAAGGGCGTAGCTCACGATGGCAATGAAGATTCCAACGAAGACCGGCGTCCATAACGTCGTCACGAGGTCCGACGCAATGTTTTGGACAGTGAGAATTGCTTTCATCGTTCTGCCTGCTCAGCGAAGATTTGCTTTTTCGTTGTAAAGCTTGAAGTCGACCAGCGTGCCCAGCATCTGCAGGTACGCGACCAGCGCATCCATTTCGGTCGGCGCGCCGCTCTTGCCGTCGAAGTTGCGGGCAACCGCCTTCGGGTAACGCTTGGTGAACGCATCCACGCCGGCATTGTCAGGGTCAGCCTGCGCCTTGAGATCGGCAACGGCATTGGCGACCTGATCGTCCGAATAGGGCACGCCGACCGCGCGGTTGGTGCGCAGATGAGCCGTGACACTGGCCTCGTCGACTTCGGTTCGCGACAGGAAGGCATAGCCGGGCATCACCGATTGCGGCACGATCGCACGCGGATTGTTCAGATGCGTGACGTGCCATTCGTCGGAATATTTGCCGCCGACCCGCGCCAGATCGGGACCGGTGCGCTTGGACCCCCACTGGAACGGATGGTCGTACATGCTCTCCGCCGCGAGCGAGTAATGGCCGTAGCGCTCGACTTCATCCCGCAGCGGCCGGACCATCTGCGAGTGACAGAGGTAGCAGCCCTCGCGGACGTAGACGTTGCGTCCGGCAAGCTCGAGCGGCGTATACGGCCTGACGCCGTCGACCTTCTCGATCGTGCTCTTGAGATAAAACAGCGGAGTGATCTCGACGAGACCGCCGATCGCAATGACCACAAGGATTCCCGCGATCAGGATGATCGAGTTCTTTTCGAAGATTTGATGCCGTGACCAGAAAGACATTTGTGCGCTCCTCATTCCGCTGCCTGAAGAGCGACGGGCGATTGCACTTCCGCTTCGCCTGCACGCACCGTCATCCAGAGATTATAGGCCATGATCAACGACCCGATCAGGAACAGCGCTCCGCCCGCGGCGCGGATGATGTAGAAGGGATGCATCGCTTCCACGGTTTCGATAAAGGAATATTCGAGGAAGCCGAGCGAGGTGTAGGCGCGCCACATCAGGCCCTG
This sequence comes from Bradyrhizobium sp. RDT10, assembly GCA_044772375.2. Taxonomy (GTDB): domain Bacteria; phylum Pseudomonadota; class Alphaproteobacteria; order Rhizobiales; family Xanthobacteraceae; genus Bradyrhizobium. Next base: position 2,736,205 of record CP187939.1, on the reverse strand, counting down.
CAGGATTCCCGACACCCACATCGCCGAGATGTAGAGCACGATGCCGATGGTGGCGGTCCAGAAGTGCCAGTTGACCAGCTTCAGGCTGTAGAGTCCCTTGCGATCCCACAGCCAGGGAATGAGACAATACAGTGCGCCGAACGAAACGAAGCCGACCCAGCCCAGCGCACCGGAATGCACGTGGCCGATGGTCCAGTCGGTGTAGTGGCTGAGCGAGTTCACGACCTTGATCGACATCATCGGCCCTTCGAAGGTCGACATGCCGTAGAAGGCGACCGACACGACCAGCATCCGCAGCACCGGGTCGGTGCGAAGCTTGTCCCAGGCGCCCGACAGCGTCATCAGGCCGTTGATCATGCCGCCCCATGACGGCATCCACAGCATGATCGAGAACGTCATGCCGAGCGTCTGCGCCCAATCCGGCAGCGCGGTGTAGTGCAGATGGTGCGGACCGGCCCAGATGTAGAGGAAGATCAGCGCCCAGAAATGGATGATCGACAGCCGATAGGAATAGACCGGCCGCTCGGCCCGCTTCGGAATGAAGTAATACATGATGGCAAGGAAGCCGGCGGTCAGGAAGAAGCCGACCGCGTTATGCCCGTACCACCACTGGAACATGGCATCCTGCACGCCGCCCCAGGCGATATAGGACTTCGAGCCGAACACCGAGACCGGCAGCGCAGGGTTGTTGCCGAGATGCAGCACGGCGATGGTGACGATGAAGGCGAGATAGAACCAGTTGGCGACGAAGATGTGCGGCTCTTTTCGCTTGATGATGGTCATCAGGAAGACCAGCAGGTAGGCCACCCAAACGATCGTCAGCCACAGATCCGCGTACCACTCCGGCTCGGCATATTCCTTGGATTGGGTCACGCCGAGCAGATAGCCGGTGCCGGCGATCAGGATGAAGAAATTGTAGCCGATGACGACGAACCACGGCGCAAGATCGCCCGCCAGGCGCACGCGGCAGGTCTTCTGCACGACGTAGAGCGAGGTCGCGATCAGCACGTTGCCGCCAAAGGCGAAGATGACCGCCGACGTGTGCAGCGGCCGCAGGCGGCCGAAGCTGGTCCAGGGCAGATCGAGATTGAGCGAGGGCCATGCGAGCTGGGAGGCGATCAGCAGCCCGACCGCAAATCCGGCGATGCCCCAGATCACCGACATGGCGGCCGAGAATTTGATCGGGCCCATGTTGTAGTTGGGACGGCCGTTGATTTCCTGCGGTGGCAACGATGCCGGACGGGCGAAGTATCGGTTGACGATCGCAACGACCGCCCAGAGGCTGGCAGCGGACGTCAGCGCGGCATGAAAGGCGAACGCCGTATCCAGCGCCTTGGCCGCGGCGAACAGGCACAAAAACGCGGATAGCGAAAAGACCAGCACCAGACCGGCTTCGCCGTGTGTCATCGATTTTGCGGTTGGAGATTGGATCATGGGCGAGCTTCTTTCTGCGAGTGCCAGTCTCACTGATCACAGCTTCGCGACCGGCAAATTGATCGAAGTCAATTTCTTTCTGTTTTGCGCAGTCCGGGAAGATGCTGATCGGGTCGGGAGCGAACTCAGCAACAGGATGGGCCGATCGGCAGGCAAGCTTGCGTTGCCTTGGCATGTTCCGGAGAAACATCGGGCTGGTTCGGACGCCCTTTCACGACGCCTGCAGAATCGAAGCGTGCAGTCAGAAGCCCGCGAAGTGCGGTATGCCTGAACCTGGCGGCGATCGCCCGCACCCGACGGCCGATGGCGGCAGTCAATCCTTCCGTATCGGCGGACATGATCGTCAAAACGAAACCTCACAGGACCACGCACAACCAAAGCGCAGACAGGCGCCCGGCGTATTGACTTGAATCAAGCGAGATCGGGTTCGTCGGAGATTTGCAGCCGGTTAGCCGCGCTCATCCTGCAGATGGTCCCGCCCCGGGCTCGGCCTGTCAGAAGGCACGGCGCTTGGCGTGGGAAGAGTTGGTCAGTTGCTTCGGCCGGGTCTGCAGGTCACCCCAGAACAGCACCCCAGCAAACACCGCGAACATCGCAACGACGCAGACGGTAACGAGTAAGGAATCGATTGGCATGCGGCTGATCTCCTGTGACGGAGGAAGCATGTCTGCAAGCCTCAATCGGGGCTTTGACCTGGATCAAACGCACCGCGCCTTTACCCGAGATTTCTCATGCCGCAGCCATCGCTGCAGCCCGGCTCGGGTCCAGCAAACGGATCCCACCCGCGACGATGATGAGCATCTTCTCGCGCTCGAACCGGGTCAGCGTCCGGCTGACGGTTTCGATCGTCAGCCCCAGATAGTCCGCGATATCCTGCCGGCTCATCGGCAGTGCGATGGTTTGCCGCTCGTCGCCGATCTGAGCCAGGCGCTCCCGCCAGCCGACCAGGAAGGATGCAACCTTCTCCTCCGCGGTGCGCCGGCCCAGCAGCAGCATCTGCTCCTGTGCCAGCATCAGTTCCCGCGCCGCGAACTCGTTGATCCGAATCAGAAAATGCGGCCTCCGCTCGATGAAATGCGTGAACGCTTCTCTGGAGAGGCGGCACACCGTCACGGAATCGATGGCGTCTGCCGAGAAGCTGTAGCGATCGGACGGCGCCGTGCCGAGAAAGTCGCCCGGCAGCGCGAAACCGATCACCTGACGGCGCCCATCCGGCAGCAGCTTGTACAGACGCGCGACACCCGCGGTCAGACTGTGGACCGAATGCGCGACCTGGCCCGCCGTGAACAGCGCCTCATTGGGAGCGAGATGAACGTGGCGGGCGATCCGCTCGAACTCTGCGAGGTCGCCCTGGTCAAGTGCGCCGCAGATGCTGAGCGAACGGACGGTACAGGCCGAGCAGCGGCCGAAACTTGCCCGATTCGGAGAGATGGTTCGTATCATTGCCGCTGCCTGTTCGAGCGCTGGATTGACGCCCTCGCTCCTCGGCCATGGCAGGCCTATCGGAGATATATTTCATTCTAGCTGATCCACCGTTCGCTGATTGATGCAGATCAAACTGGCCGGCGATTAATCCTTCACAATACAATTCCGGGCTGGAAAACCGCACTTTTCCACGGAGTTGAAGCTGCAATGATCGGGCGAGTTCTGGTACCGCTGGCGTTTACGCTCGTCACCCTGACGCCGGCTGCGGCGGCTTCGCCTCAGGAGCAGCGCGGCAAGACCTTCGCGCTGAACAACTGCGCGAAGTGCCATTCGATCGACAAGGCTTCGCCAAGCCCGCTCAAGATCGCGCCGCCGTTCCGGACACTGCACAAGCGCTACCCGATCGAGACCCTCGGAGAGGCGCTGGCCGAAGGCATCTACACCGGCCACCCGACAATGCCGGCCTTCCAGCTTGAGCCGGACCAGATCGGCGATCTGCTGGCGTATCTTAAGACGCTTGAATAGGCTGACCGGCTCACGGCTCCAGAGTCGACGTTTCATGACAGCGCGACACCCGCCTAGCGGTGCAACACCCCTGTCGAGTCCACCAGGATCACGATGATGCCGATGAGCGGGACGAGAAACTTGGTCGCTTGCCAGAGCGAGCCATCGACCGACCAGACGCCGTAAACGCGGCGATCCGCCGGCACCGTGCCGGCATCGAGCGGCGGCTCGGTCCGGAACGCCTTCCATCTGATTTCAGCAGGCTCGCGAATGTCTGCGGGTGGGATGGAGAACAGGCCGAAATGCAGCACCATCTGCATCAACGAACCCTTGGGGATGAACATTTCATACCAGCCGCGGCCTGCTAGAAACGTGCGCCGGACCAGAATATTCCGCTCGTAGAATTCCGTCGAAATCAATACGACCGTCGTGTCGTCAAAGCGATTGGGAATGATTCCGGGCCACCTTCTTGGTCGATCCGCGTCGAACCGGGTTCAACCACGGATCATGTTCTCCGCAATTCGGCCGAACGCTTCGCTGCAGCCACTACTTCGCCCGCGGCTGCAGTCCCAGGTCCGGCCAAGCCACCCGCTTGCGATGGATCAAACGCCCAAGCCAACGGGACGCTAAATTAGCTCCGGAAAAAGGAGAGCCCCCATGGCGTTCACGGATATTCTGCTGACATTGACGAGTTATCCCGATCCCACCCCGCCCTCGGTCGCCGAGGATGCGGTCGCGATCGCTGCAACCTTGGGCGCTCACTTGGCGGCGGTGGCCTGCGAGGTGCATGTGGAAGTGCCAGGGCACTTCCTTTCCGGCGCGACCGCCAACATTCCCGGGATCATTGCGGGTGAAACAGAGAAGAGCCGGAACAACGCCAGGGCCATGCTGGCCGCATTCGAAGCCGCCGCAAACAAAGCCGGCATTCTGCACGAAACCCATCTCGAAAAATGCCCGACCTTCGCAGTGCCGGATCTGCTGGTAGATCACGCGCGGCTTCGCGACCTCACCATGGTGCCGGTGCCTGAAAGTTACGACCAGTGGTACGCCGAAGCCGTGATATTCGGATCGGGGCGGCCTACCCTCGTTCTGCCCGAAAGTCCGCGTGCGCGTCCGTTCGAACTTGGCACCGTCGCTGTCGCCTGGGATTTCAGCCGCGCCGCGGCCCGCGCGATTTCCGATGCCATGCCGTTGCTCGAAAAGGCCAGGAAGGTGCGGATCGTCACCGTCACCAACGAAAAGAAGCTGGATCGCAAGCATTCCGCCGAAGCACTGGCCAGGAACCTGGCGCGCCACGGCATCGACGTGGTGCTCGACAAGGTCGACGCCGACGGTCGTTGGATCGGCGACGTGCTCGAAGCCTACACCGTTTCGCATCAGGTCGACGTTCTCGTGATGGGCGCCTATGGGCATTCGCGCTGGCGCGAGTTCATCCTCGGCGGCGCCACCAAGAGCCTGCTGTCGAAGCCGCCGCTCCCGATCCTGCTTTCGCATTGAGGGCATCCCGCCGCCGTCGACCGTGCGCGGCTGCGGCGGGCGCTCTTGCAATAGCTAAAGCGTCAGCCTGACGTTGCAGATGTCGTGTTCCTGCGGGTCCGATTTCACCTCGAAGCCAAGACTGCGGCACATTGCCAGCATTACGGTGTTGTCGGCGAGGACGTCACCGGAGATGGCTTTCAACCCTTCCGATTTCGCATATTCGATGATCATCTGCATCAGCGCCCAGCCGAGCCCCTGCCCTTGAGGTCCGAGCGCAACAGGATCGCATACTCGCCGCTCTCATAGATCGAGTCCGAATGGATCCTGACCACGCCGACCAGATCGTTGGTCGCCTCGTCGAGCGCGACGAAGGCCATCGCCCGGGCATAATCGAGCTGGGTCAGGCGGGCGATGAACTCGTGAGAAAATTCCTTCATCGGGGCGAAGAACCGCAGTCGCAGGTCCTGCATCGTGACGTGTTTGAGCATCTCGTGGATCAGCGGCTCGTCCTCGGGCCGGATCGGACGAACGAATACGCGCCAGCCGTCCTTCACCTCGATGTGACGCTGCCACTGCGAGGGATAAGGCCGCACGGCGAAATTCGCAGGGCCTGAACCGCGAAACTTCCGCTCCACACGGCCGATCACGACGCGCGCATCGACGGCGAGCACGCCGGCTTCATCGGCCAGCAGCGGATTGATATCGAGCCCGCGGATTTCAGGAATGTCCGCGGCCATCTGCGCCAGCTTGACCAGAACCATCGCGACGGCGTCCTGCTTCACCGCCGGCACGTCGCGATAGGCGCGCAACAGCCGCGAGACGCGGGTTCGCTCGATCAGGCTGCGCGCCAGTTGCAGGTCGAGCGGCGGCAGCGCCAGCGCCTTGTCGTTGATGATCTCGACCGCCGTGCCGCCGCGGCCGAACACGACGACGGTGCCGAAGGTTGGATCGTCGGCGAGGCCGAGAATGAGCTCGCGCGCCTTTGCCCGCACCACCATGGCCTGCACCATCACGCCCGAAATCCGCGCCTCCGGCCGCAACGATCTCGCACGCGCGAGAATCTCGGCGGTTGCCTTGCGCACCGCGCCGGCGTTGGTGAGGTTGAGCACGACGCCGCCGACATCGGATTTGTGCACGATGTCGCGCGACATGATCTTGAGCACAACGGTGGAGCCCTGCGCGAAGATTGCATTCGCATGCGTGACCGCCTCTTCGGCGTCGGCGGCGGCGAAGGTCGGTACGGCGGCGATGTCATAGGCATCGAGCAGCCGCTTGACCTCGATAGGATCGAGCAAAGAGCGCGCGTCGGCCAGCGCCGCGGCAACGATCTGCCGCGCCGCGTTCGTATCGGGCGCAAACTCGCTCGGCATGGCAGGCGGAACCTGCGCCAGCGCCTCCACCACCTCGCGGTGGCGAACCAGGTGCATGAACCCGAGGACGGCGTCGCCGCCGGTCTGATAGTTCGGAATTCCCGCGCCGCTCAGCAAGTCACTGATCGACTGGTCCGCCCCGACCCAGACCGCCAGCACGGGCTTCGGCGACATGCGGCGTTCGGCGCGATATTTCCCGACCACGCCGATAACGGCCGCTGCAATGTCATCGGCACGGGCGATCGCCGTCTGGACATTCATCACCAGCACGGCGTCATTGCCAGGGTCGGCCAGCAACACTTCGAGCGCCGCCGCATAGCGCGCAGGATCGGAGTCGCCAACGATATCGACCGGGTTCGATTTCGACCATGTCGGAGGCAACACCGCATCAAGCTTGTCGCGGGTCGCGGGCGAGATCTCGGCGGGAATGCCGCCGAGTTCGACCAGCCGGTCAACCGCCAGCACGCCGATGCCGCCGCCATTGGTCAGGATCGCCAGCCGCTTTCCGGGCGGCGATTTGAGCCGCCCGAGCGTCTCGGCGCAGTCGAACAATTCGCGCAAGTCCGACACGCGCAGAATGCCGGCGCGCTGAAACGCGGCGTCGTAGACGGCATCAGCCCCGGCCAGCGCGCCGGTATGGGTTGCAGCCGCCCGCGCGCCTTGCGCCATCCGGCCTGACTTGACGACCGCGACCGGCTTGATCCTGGCGGCGGCACGCGCCGCCGACATGAACTTGCGCGCATCCTTGATCGCTTCGATGTAGAGCAGGATGGCGTGGGTCTTTTCATCCAGCGCGAAGTAATCGAGCAGATCGGCGATATCGACATCGAGCTGGTCGCCGATCGAAACAATGCCGGAAAAACCGACGGCCCGCTGCGCCGCCCAATCCACCATGCCCGCGGCAATGGCGCCGGACTGCGAAATCAGCGCCAAATTTCCCGCGGCCGGCATGTGGGCGGAAAACTCGCGTTGAGACTGACACCAGGCATCATGATGCCCAGGCAATTCGGGCCGATCAGCCGCATACCGTATTTTTGAGCGGCCCGCTCCGCCGCATCCGCCATCGAGCCCGGACCATGCCCGAGCCCGGCACTGACTATGACGGCGCCTGCCGCCCCGCGTCGGCCAGCCTCATCGATCAAGCCCGCGATGGTGCGCGCCGGCGCGGTAAGGACAACGAGTTCAGGCGCAAAGCCAGTTTTGCGATGCTGTCGGCGGTCGCGATACCATCGATCTCGTGATAGCGCGGATTGACGAGGCCGAATTCGCCCCTGAATTGGGCTTTGCGAATATTGTTGAGAATGGCGCGGCCGACCGAGCCGCGGCGCGGGCTGGCCCCGACCAGGGCGACGGAATGCGGCGCAAGCAGATTCTTCAGACGATAGGTGGACATCGTTCTCCGGTACCGGCAGGTCGCGGCCTTTGTGTGAGCCGAGGCAGATGTTCAGCGTGATTTGAACTTTGCGCGACAGATTAGCTCGGAACGGTCTCGCCGCGATGACAAATCGCGGTCGGCTGAGTGAGCTCTTCGGGATCAGTGGCGAACGTAATCGCCAGGCGCCGCAGGTAGGTTCTTCGCCTGTGCAGCGTCGGTTCCCATGCCCGGCGGATCGGATGGCTCGCCGGATCGTGCGGACAGCCACTTCGTCCATTCCGGCCACCACGATCCTTCGACTGACGGCACGGTCTTCAGCCATTCCTCGGGGCCGGTATAGGTGGCGTGCGCTACCTTGGTCTTGATCCGATACGTGTGCCCTGGTTCGCCGGGAGGCGCCACAATCCCCGCATTGTGGCCGCCGCTGGTGAGAGCGAAGGTCACGTCGGCATCGACCTGATAGTGAATCTTGTAGACGGACTGCCACGGCGCGACGTGATCGCGAAGGGTGCCTACGACGAACATCGGCGTATGAATATCCGACAGTGAGATCGGCTTGCCCTCGACGAGATATCGCCCCCGGCAAGATCGTTGTTGAGGAACAGCTTGCGCAAATACTCCGAATGCATCCGGTATGGCAGACGGGTCGCATCGGCATTCCAGGCCATCAGATCGCTCGGCGCCGCCCGCTCCCCATCAGATAGTCGCGGGTAAGCCGCGACCAGATCAGGTCGTTGGAGCGCAGCAACTGGAACGCGCCCGCCATCTGCGCGGTATCTAGCACCCCGCGCTCCCACATCATGTCTTCGAGAAACGCAACCTGGCTCTCGTTGATGAACAGCGTCAGCTCGCCGGCCTCGGTGAAATCGGTTTGCGCGGCCAGCAGGCTGATCGACTTCAGCCGATCGTCGCCGTCGCGCGCCATGGCGGCGGCAGCGATCGACAGCAATGTCCCGCCAAGGCAATAGCCCAGCGCATGCACCTGACGGCCCGGCGCAATATCGCCGATCGTATCGAGCGCGGCTTCAACGCCGAGCTTTCGATAATCGTCAAAAGCGATCTCGCGGTCGGCGGCATCAGGGTTGCGCCACGAAATCATGAAGACGGTGAATCCTTCGCCCGTGAGATATTTCACCAGCGAGTTATGCGGCGACAGATCGAGAATGTAGTACTTCATGATCCAGGCCGGCACGATCAGGATCGGTTCCGGATGCACCTTTTCAGTGGTTGGATAGTACTGGATCAGCTCGATCAGTTCGTTGCGGAATACGACCTTGCCGCGCGACGTTGCGACGGTCTCCCCGACCACAAAATCGCCAGTCGCGACGGGGCCAAGGCCCGCCGACACCAGGCGTATCCAGTCGTCGCAGAAATTCTGCCAGCCGCGTACGAAATTGTTGCCGCCGCTCTCGAACGAGCGCCGCAGCACTTCCGGATTGGTCGCAGCGAAATTGGAAGGCGACATCACGTCCAGCATCTGCCGGACCGAAAACTCGACGATCGCCTCGTTCTGCTTCGCCACGCCGCGTACGCCTGTGGTCGCGTGGTGCCACCATTGTTCGCCAAGCAGAAACGCCTGCGCCATCAGATTGAACGGAGGCCGTTCCCACTCCGGCCGGCCGAAGCGCTTGTCCTGTGGCTGCGGCCTGATCAGCGACCACGGCCCCTGTCCGGGCGAGAAGAAATGCTGCGCAGCTTCGAGGAAACGCTTGGTGCCGACCAGGGCTTCCTGCGTAATCTCGATCTGCCGCTGCGGCGAGGCGGCCAGATGCGATAGCCAGTCCGTATAGGCCAGCAACAACGCGGCCGGGGAAATGCCGCCGCTCAGGCGGGCCAGCATGGCATGCAGGGTACGGTCGGCCTGATATGTCTCGGCACCGCCCCCGCCTTCCGTCAGCGATGAGACCTGCGGCGCAGCCGGCTGCCGGTCCTCGCCTCGGTCCGCAACACGGGAGAGAAGCGGCAAGACGGTAACTTCCGCCGTCGGAAGGGGCGATTTCTGGTGCATGTTGCTCGGCCGATCAGTTCAGGTGCGGCCATTGATCAAGTTCGACGTGGCCGCGATCATCCGCTCGCCGTGCCTGAACAGCCGTTCGGAATCGCGGCGGAAGAAGTCGAGCTGATGCTGGCCGCATTCCTGGCACATCGTCGTAATGTCCCTTACGGAATGCGCGCTCGCCATCTTCGCAACGAACTCCGTGAACAGATGCATCTCGGTTCGCGTTCGCTCCAGCATCTCGTCGCCGAGAAACACCCATTCCTCGAGCATCATCTTCTGCGCGCCAAGCATGAACTCCAGCGCGCCCTGGTTCAGTTTGGTGGCTTCCGCTTCCGCATTTGCGCCTGCTGGAAAGGAACCGGAAGCGGCCCGCTCAGACAGTTCTGACATGACAATCTCCGATTTCCGAGTTTCCACCGAAACGATATCGATCGGCGTCAGGCCGAACATTGAGGTGCATCAAACTGGAGTCATTGCGAGCGCAGCCACAGCCAAAAAGATACAAGGCAAGGAACTCGCCGAGGCGAAAGGTCACATCAGGTCCACATCCCCTGGCCACCCGAGATCAGTGCGACATCAGCACCGGCACGGTCATGCAGTCGAACATGCTGCGCGTGACACCGCCCAGAATTCGCTCCTGCAATCGCGAATGGCCGTATCCCCCATCACCAGGAGGCCCATATTGCTTTCGGCAGCAATCGACAGAATAGCGCCCTGAACGTCACCGCGATCCGTCGTCAGCCGCTGCACCCTGGCCGAGATGCCGCGCCGCCCCAGATGCGCGACGAGTTGGTCCGAGGAGGCTTCACCCGCCTCCTCATTGGCCGCAATCACGGTCACGGCCTTCGCGCCCATCAAAAACGGCATCGCATCGCGCACGGCGCGGGCCGCAAGGCGGCTGCCGTCCCAGGCGATGCCGACATGGTGGGCGTCGAGCGGCCCCTTGTGGATATAGGGAACCATCAGCATCGGTCCGCCGGAATTGAACAGGATGTGCTGTGGAATCTCGTTGTCGTAGCTGGGCCTCGCGGGTTCCGGCTGCAGCACGATCGTCATGTCGTAAAGCCGGGCAAGCGCGCTGATGGTCTGTCCGGCCTCGGCCGGGATCGCCGCGAAGGTCCTGGTGCCGTAGGCGATTTTGGCCAGCCTGGCTTCGATCTCGAACACGGCGATCGCGGCGTCAGCCCTCTCCTGGGCGCGCTCCTGTTCGGCTCCCATCACGGCGGCAACGGCAGCACCGCCACCCTCGACAATCATCCCGGCGGCACTCATCGATTCATAGCCGATGGCGACGGCATCGAGATGCGACCGGCGCGCAACGGTCAGCGCGACAGCGACGTCGATCACCGGCCTGACCGGCCGCTCGGAGGGTATATGAACCAGAATGTTCCTGAACATCGCCATTCTCCCATACATTCGCGAAGGCATGCGGCCCCCGTCACGGTTGCTGCCGGCAAGGTAACCGACGGACCGATGGCCGAAATTGACGCACATCAACTCGAAAATGCCGAGCGGCAGCGCATGCGGACGGCGACGTCAGCAGACCCCGGCGTGCTTGAGGTCGCGATGAGCCGCGATGGCGGCGCCGAGCAGCTTTTCCTCTCTACGGCGATAGCCCGGCGGATGCTTCTTGCCTTGTTTGCCATTCTCCGCCTGCGGCGATCCGCTGGCAAGGCCGGCGAAGCGCTGGAGGTCGCGAAGGTCGCCCAATGCGCCCTGCAATCGTTTTGCCGGCCGGTGCAGGTGATGGAATTCGCCCCGGCCCCACAGCGCGACGGTTTCCATGAGCGCTTCCAGCATATAGCGGAAGCGTTTGGCCTTGATCCGCAGCCGGTGACGGCGCGACGCACCCAAAGTCTTCAGACGCCGTCCCTTGCGAATCAACCATTCGTGCCAGCGGTCGAGTTCGCGCGTGCAATAGGATTGCAGGGCCTCCGCATCCGTGCGTCGCCTGTAGCGCTCAAGCCACGGTCCCTGTCTGATCCAGCGCGCGATGGCCGTGACCAGACGTTGCGTCCGGGCGGATCGCAGGGAACGAACCAGGCGGCGGTGATCCCGCGTCCGGTGCTGACCGAGCTGCTCGCCGACCATGCGCTCAGCCCAAGCGCGGTATCGCTTGCGGCCCGCATATTCCACAACGACATCGCTGTCGCGCGCGGCGCCGAGCGGGCCATTCAGCCAGGCGATCTCCTTCTTCAGCCGAAGCCATTTCGCATCGACCACGATCGGCGCGAAGAACGCCACGGCGGCGCGCAACCGCGTGATCGCCACCCGGATCTGATGCACGGCCTCGGCATCGCCGGCGCACGCGCTGCTGTGATGGACCTTGATAGCCGCGACGCAGCCGAGCGTCATCTTCTGGAATGCGGTCGCACAATCGAGGCCCGCCGCTTCAGAGGCCTTACGTCGGCTGGACGTTCTTGTTTGACCGTTTCTCATCTTCAGTGCTCGCCCGGCACCGCAAGCAAAGAAACCCGGGCTCTGCGCAGCGACTGGTCCGATGTTCCCGAGGCATCGATCATATGCCAGTTTACCGTGCCGATCGCGAAACTCTCCTGCTTCAGAGCGACATCCCTTGTTGCATCAGAAGCATCGCCCTGGCGCCGCTCGATCCGCGCCAGCCGCGTCGCGAGATCCGCCGTGAGGAACATGCCGACGAAGCGTACGCCATGCGTGGCCGCAAGACCCTCGATTTCCATCCGTTCCGCTTCCAGCAGATAGGCGGCATCGAGCACGACCGAACAGCCCTGGGCGAGGATACGCTGCGCGGCGCTCGAAAGCATCTCATATACACGTTTCGTGGCTTCAGGCCGATATGCAGATTCCGGCAGAGCGGTTGTTTCGCAGGCGCCGAACAGGTGCTTGCGAACGACATCGGAGCGGACAATGACCGCGCCGGGCGGAGGATCAATCAGGCCGGCAAGCCCGCGTGCGAGCACCGATTTGCCCGTCCCCGACAACCCGCCGATCGCCACCAGCAGCGGCGGCCCGGGCGCGATGAGGCGTCCCGCCAGATCGAAGTAGCGCCTGGCCTCCCGCCAGACCGCGTCGCTCTCGCCGGCCTGCTCGCTCTTCATGAACAGCACATGCGCGCGGATCGCCGCCCGCATCGACAGAAACAGCGGCAGCAGGCGGAGGCCATCAAGACCTTCATCCCCTGCCCCCGCAACGTAGCGATTGAACACCGCGTTTGCCGCCGTACCCTGATTGAAGTGGATCAGATCCATCAGTGTGAACGCGAGATCGTAGAGCACATCCGTCGTAGCGATGACGCGATCGAATTCGATGGCGTCGAACAGCAGCGGCCGACCGTCCACCAACGCAATATTGGCGAGATGCAGATCGCCGTGGCAACGGCGCACGAATCCTTGCTCGGCACGCCGCCTGAGTACATGCTGCAATGTTGTTACAGAGCGACGGCTGGCGGCATCGAGTTGATCGATGGCGACGGCATCAAGTCCGCGTACGGTGCGAAACTTTGCGGTATTCCGTTCGATGATGGGCGGAATAGAGGCAAGCCAGCTTTCACCGTCCGCCCGCGGCGCTTTGTCATGGGATCGAACAATCGCGTCGGCCACGGCCGCCGCAAGGGATGGATCGACCGTCTTCGATGCCGCGACACGATCGAGCGACTGCTTCTCGTCGAACCGCGTCATTTCGACCGCCCATTCGGCGGGAGTGCCGGAGCCGTCGATTTCGAAGGCGCCATCGGAATTGCGCGTGATGGCGACAACGCGCCGGTAGAGCTCGGGGGCGTTGCCGGCGTTGACCTTCAACTCTTCCTCGCAGGCGCGCCTGCGCTTTTCCAGTGTCGAATAATCGAGGAACGGCAATCGCACGGCGCGCTTGATCTTCAATGCCCGATCGGCGCCGAGAAAAACCATGGACGCATGGGTGTCGATCCGCTTGCCGCCCTTGGCCGGACCAAAGCTGGAACCATCGAGGAAATCCAGCACCTGCTGCTGCAGGTCAGCGTCGGCCGTGTCGGCGGGCGGTCGCTCCGTCATGGCTGCAGCACGGCGGCGCCGGTGATCTGCCCGACGCGCAGTTTTGTGAGGACTTCATTGGCTTCGCGCAACGGAAACACGCTGGTGTGCGTCCTGATGCCGGCTTGCATCGCGACCTCAAGAAACGCGATGCCGTCGCCGCGCGTCAGGTTGGCGACCGAAAGCAGCTGCCGTTCCTCCCAGAGGATGTGGTATGGGAACGAGGGAATGTCCGACATGTGAATGCCCGCGCATACCACGCGCCCGCCTTTGCGCACGGCGCGTAGCGCCAGCGGAACGAGATCGCCCACCGGCGCGAAAATGATCGCGGCGTCGAGCGGCGCCGGAGGCTCGTCCTCGGATGACCCGGCCCACTCCGCGCCGAGCGATGTTGCAAGACGCTGCGCCTCGACATCGCCTTTGCGGGTGAACGCATAGACCGAGCGCCCCTGACAGCGGGCTACCTGCGCGATGATATGCCCGGCCGCACCGAAGCCGAAGATGCCGAGATGCTTCCCCTCGCCCGCCATCACCAGCGAGCGCCAGCCGATCAGACCGGCGCACAGCAGAGGCGCGATGGCGACATCGTCACCGGCCTCGCCGAGCGGAAAGCAGTAGCGGGCGTCCGCGACGAGATGCGTGGCAAAGCCGCCGTCGCGCGTGTAGCCGGTGAAGCGCGGACGGTCGCACAGGTTCTCCCGGCCGCTCCGGCAATAGGAACATTCACCGCAGGTATAACCGAGCCAGGGAACGCCGATCCTTTCGCCGATTTTCAGGGATGTGACGCCAGCACCGAGTGCTTGCACCTGGCCGACGACCTCATGGCCGGGAACGATGGGATAGGCAATGCCGGGCAATTCTCCATCGACGACATGCAGATCGGTCCGACACACCCCGCATGCGCTGACCTTGACGCACACGTCGCCGGGCCCGGGGACGGGATCCTCACGCGGCTCAAGCCGGAGCGGCGCGCCGGGCGCTGTCAGGACCATGGCGTGCATTTCGTCTCGTCCTCACGCAAGTGTTTGCAGCCTATCGGGTGTGAACGGGAAAAGCGAGCGCCGGCTCCGGCAGGAGAATCGACTTATCCGCGCGCACTCTCGGTCAATGCGCGCATGATGTCCTCGCGCGCGATGATCCCGACCAACCGCTGTTCGGCATCCAGCACCGGGAGGCTCTTCATCCGGTGGTCCACCATCAGCTGCAGGACGCGGGTCAGTTTTGTTGCCGGATCGACATAGATGAATTCCGGCGTCATCACATCCGCCACCATCCGCGACAACAAATCGTCATAGGCCGGAACCATGCGGCCGGGGTTGAACGCAAAGCATTTCAGGAAATCGAAGTTGCTCACGACGCCGACGATGTCGTCGCCTTCGCGCACCGGATAGCAATTGAAATCATCGGCCTCGAACATCTTGTGCAACTCGCGCATGGTGGTGTCGCGGGAAACCGTCTTCACCCTGCGCGTCATGTATTGCCCGGCGGTCGCTTCGAGAAATTTATGCACAGGAGGTCCTCGCCGTTGTAAATCGTTAACGGGACAGGAACGCGCAGCGTCGCGATTCAGTTGCAAGGTGGCGTGTAACGCCGCTGAGCACCCATTCGCGGAATCGCGAATGGCCGTAGGCGCCCGCAATCACGGCGCCCGCTCCGACATTGGCGGCGATGTTCTCGAGCTGCCCGGTCACGCCGCCCGACCTTTCGGGAACGGAGGTGTTCGCTGCGATACCGTGGCCACGCAGCCACGCCGCCACGTCGGCAACACGCGCGAGCGCATCCGCGCGACCTCCGTCCTGCTCAGGAATTTCCGCAACCGTGACTTCCTTTGCGGCAGCCAGAATCGGCAATGCGTCAAATACGGCCCGCCGCGCTTCCCGCACATCCTTCCAGGCGATCAGAACGCTTCTCAGGTCGAGCCATTCCGCCCTGGGCGGCACCACGATGAGCGGCCGGCCGGCCTGCATCACCAGATCGCTCGGGTCCGGAGCCGCGCTGGGATCAACCAAGATCTCCGAGCGGGCGCCGATCACGAGGATATCGGCGGCTCTCGCCTGCTGGAGCATGTAGGGCACGGGCAACGTCCGGGCGGAACGCCACTCCCGCGACGTCGCACGCCTCTCGGTCGAGGCGCGAAACTCTGCTTCAAGTTCCGACAGTCGTCTTTCGATGGCAACGGCCTCCTCATCGAGGAGCTTTGCGCAAACTCGCCGTCGGCGAAATACATTGGCGGCCTGAGGTCCGAGGCGGCAACGCCGATGATCCGTGCCCCAAATCGTTCGGCGATATCTCCGGCCACCCTGAGGCTGGCATCGTTGGGCCGGTCCAGCGCCAAACAGACCATGACGGTCTTGTAGTCCATAACCTGCTCCACGCCTCGGGATGAAATATCGTATGGGCCCTGCCCATAACGACCATCCTAGACGTCCGCGCCGGTTCGAAGCTGACCTAGATCAAGAATCCCCATGGCTCTTCCTGAAATCGAGCACCTGCAGGACTCCGCTCGGGCGGTTCGGGAAATCGCGTTGCGTATCAATTAGATATATGCCTACGGTAATATCGCCTCGCCGCTATTTCACACGCTCGATTTAATGCTGTATCTGAGAAGCAAGAGCAGCCGAGAAGGCGAAGCATGATCGACCCCGACCGCCCCTTTCGCGATCAAGATCCCCTTGACCAGCATGCGCGCAGCGGGGCCGAGGGATCGGGCGTCGGCGCCTGGAATCTCGAACTGTCGACCGGGAAGTTGAGCTGGTCCACCGCCACCCGGAAGCTCCTCGGCGTCGGACAGGATGTGCCTGTCGACCACGACCTCTTTCTTTCCCTGCTCGATGTGCAGGATCGTGATCGCACCGCAAGAGCCGTGCAAGCATCGATCGATACCGGGTGCAATTTCGACATCGAGTACCGGGTGCGCCGGGACTCGGATGAAGGTCACTGGGTGCGTGCGGTTGGCACGGTCATCAATGGTTCCGATGGTGCCCCTGCCAGGCTCAGCGGCATCATGATCGACATCAATCGCGAGAAACTCCTTGAGGACACGGTCAGGACGCGCGAGCGGCACTTTCGCTCGATCTTGGATACGATTCCGGATGCGATGATCGTGATCGACGAGCATGGAATCATGCAGTTCTACTCCAGCGCCGCCGAGCACCAGTTCGGCTACAGCGAAGCCGAGGCGATCGGGAAGAACATCAGCGAGCTGATGCCGGAGCCGGATCGCAGCCGTCATGACGCCTACATCGCCCGCTACCTCAAGACCGGCGAACGGCGTATCATCGGCATCGGCCGTATCGTTACCGGCATGCGCAAGGACGGCACCACATTTCCGATGCACCTCACGATCGGCGAGATGCATTCGGGAGGAAAGCCCTTCTTTACCGGCTTCGTCCGCGATCTCACCGAGCAGCAACAGACCCAGGCACGGTTGCAGGAACTGCAATCCGAACTGGTCCACGTCTCGCGTCTAAGCGCGATGGGCGAGATGGCCTCCGCCCTGGCCCACGAACTCAATCAGCCGCTGTCGGCCATCAGCAATTACATGAAGGGCTCGCGCCGCCTGCTGGCGGGCAGCACCGACCCCAACGCGGCGAAGATCGGAGTGGCGCTCGATCGCGCCGCTGAGCAGGCGATCCGCGCCGGCGACATCATCAGGCGATTGCGCGACTTCGTCGCTCGTGACGCGTCCGAGAAGCGCGTCGAGAGTCTTTCAAAATGATCGAAGAGGCCGGCGCGCTCGGGCTCACCGGCGCCCGCGAACAGGGCGTGTTTCTGCGCTTCAACCTGGACCCGACATGCGACCTGGTGCTTGCCGACAGGGTCCAGATTCAGCAGGTCCTGGTCAACCTGTTCCGCAATGCGCTGGAGGCGATGGCGGCCTCGACGCATCGAGAGCTGATTGCTTCGAACACCAAGGCCGCAGACGACATGATCGAAATTGCCGTTGCCGACACCGGGTCCGGCTTCGCAGGCGATGCGCTTGCGAACCTGTTCCAGCCATTCTTTACGACAAAGGAGAGCGGCATGGGCGTCGGCCTTTCCATCAGCCGCACCATCATCGAAAGCCACGGTGGCCGGATGTGGGCGGAAACCAACAAGTCCGGTGGCGCGACGTTCCGCTTCACACTGCTGGCTGCGCACGCCAAGGAAATAGCCGATGCCGCAGAGCGCTAAAGTTTATGTTATCGACGACGATCCGGCGATGCGCGACTCGCTGGATTTCCTGCTGGGCTCGGCCGGTTTCAACGTGCGCCTTTTCGATTCCGCGCAGGTTTTCCTGAACGAGCTTGCGAACCTGGAGGCCGGCTGTGTGGTCACGGACGTGCGCATGCCGGGCATCGACGGCATGGAACTGCTGCGTCAGCTGAGCTCGGGCCCGCGAAAGCTCCCCGTGATCGTCATGACCGGCCATGGCGACGTACCTCTCGCCGTCGAAGCGATGAAGCTTGGGGCGCTCGACTTTCTCGAAAAGCCGTTCGAGGATGATCGACTGATCGGCATGATCGAGACTGCGCTCGCGGAAAGCGAAAGCGGTTCGAAAAGCGAGGCGTTGTCGGCCGATATGGCCGCCCGGGTCGCCAGCCTTACCCAGCGCGAACGCCAGGTGATGCAGGGGCTGGTGACGGGCCAATCGAACAAGGCCATCGCCCGGGAATACGATATCAGCCCGCGCACGGTCGAGGTCTATCGGGCGAACGTGATGACCAAGATGCAGGCCGGTAACCTTTCCGAGCTGGTGCGGTTTGCGATCCGGGCCGGCATCGTCGAAGATTGAGCCAAGTCAATTCGGGGACTGGCAATACGTCTATCTTGCCGGCATGAACGACACCCGAACCAGCGCCAGCGGTGAAGCCAGCGTCAGCCTTCCGCCCAGGAAATCGATGGTTTACATCGTCGATGACGATTACGACGTTCGGACATCGCTGCGATTTCTGCTGGAAACCGAGGGTTTCGACGTCCGCACCTTCCGCAGCGGGATCGCGTTGCTCGGCTCTTCCACCCGAAACCGCGCGGATTGTCTGGTCGTCGACTACAAGATGGCGGAACTCGACGGCTTGGAACTGGCCATCCGGCTGCGAAGGCTCCAGGTCTCGACCCCGATCATTCTGATCACGGGTTATCCGGACGAGAGCATCTCGGCCAAAGCAAGCTCGGCCGGCGTGCGCCAGGTGCTTTTGAAGCCCAACCTCGAGGGCAACCTGATCGACTGCGTTCGAAAGGCGATCGATACGTCGGGCGCGACAGCTCCGTAAACCCCCGTAAGGGCCTGCCCCTAGGATATCGACCCAAATTTCGGGCAGCAAAAAACCCGGTTACACCAAAGCCATCCCGCATCCAGGAGATGGCAAAATGCTCACCCAGACGATCACCGCCCCGGCAGTCCCGGCAGTCAAGGTTTTCCCGCGCCGCGCGCCCAGACTGTTCCGACCGTCGACCAGTTCAGCGTGATCGCAACCTGCGCAGGCGTGATTGCCAGCGAGTTTTCCTACCGGAAGGATGAGGAAATTTACGGTGAGGGCGAGCCTTCCGAATATGTCTATCAGGTGATCCGCGGCGCGGTTCGCACCTACAAGCTGCTTAACGACGGACGGCGCCAGATCGGCGCGTTCCATCTGCCCGGCGACGTGTTCGGCCTCGATGCCGGCTCGACCCATCGCCTGACCGCCGAAGCGATCGCCGATACCACCGTCCGTCTGGTGAAGCGCCGCAGCCTGGAAGCCGCCGCGGATCGAATGTCCAGGTCGCCCATACCCTCTGGACCATGACCGCAAGCGACCTCCGGCACGCCGAAGACCACATGTTGCTTCTGGGCCGCAAGACCGCGATGGAAAAAGTTGCGACTTTCCTGCTGGAAATGGACCGCCGGCTGGCCAAGACCGGCATGATGGCCCTGCCGAGTGCCGCCGCGACATCGGCGACTATCTCGGCCTGACGCTGGAAACTGTTTCGCGGGCGCTTTCACTGCTCAGCGACCAGGGCGTTCTGGTGTTTTCGAGCGCCCGACAATCGTGCTGCGCAACCGCCAGCGGCTAGCGGACATGGATGCTTGAGAGTATAAGCTGGCCGCGAGGAGGAAGGATGGGAGTGCAAAAATGAATAATTATCGCGTCTCCTTCTACAAGGATCTCTGTAACTCCGACGGCCACAGCTTCAAGTGCCTGCAACGCCAGATCGAGGTCCAATCGGTCGGCCCCTCCCAGGCGCTGGTGTTGGCGGAGCGGTTGGTCGACAACGACCGCCTGAACGCCGATTGCGTCGAGGTGACGCACCTGGCCGGCCATCACGAGTTCGAGCATTCGGTGAGCCATTCGTTCGCCCGCAGCAAGGACACATGGAACCGCGTCGCGTGATGAACTGACCGCGACGAATTAGCCGCCGGGCCTGCGCGCTCGGCTGCCCTGTTGCGCTCGTTCTCAGGCCCGGCGTACCGGCTATTTGATCCAGCTCAATGCGGACGCAACCAAACGCGCAGAATGTCGATCTACATGATGCCCGACAATGATGTCCGCATCATTCGGCGATCTCGCCGTTTTCTCCTAAGACTGCCCCGCCATCGCCGGTCGTAAAGACTGCGTTGCGGGGCATTTTTATGATGCCCGCAAACCCCAAATCGGCTCCGGTCGACAGCGACGACTTATCGATCGGATCTCGCTTCCATTTCTCGGACGGCCTTGAAGCCGTGTGAGGCTGCCCGCAGCGCCTCGTCGATATCGGCTGGGCGATGCGCCAAGGACAGGAACATATTGTGCTGGGGATGAAAGAATGCGCCGTGGCGTAGCGCGGCCGAGCAGAACGCCCTGCCCTTGCGTACCTCCGGGTCAGCCTCGAACAGCATCAGCGGCATCTGCGGCGGACCGCTCTGGCGGATCGCGATGCCATGTTCCTTCGCCAGCGACGCCAATCCCTCGCGCAACCGCAAGCCCATCGCGCGGATATGCCGGGCCACATCGGCCTCGCGCGCAATCCGCAACGTCGCCCGCGCAGCCGCCATCGCCACCGTGCCGCACCAGAACGACCCGGTGACGAAGACCTTGGCGGCAGCTTCGCGAAAGCGATCGTTGCCGGTAACGGCGGCCAGCGCATAGCCGTTGGCAATCGCCTTGCTCCAGGCGCACAGGTCCGGACGCACGCCGAGCGCTTCCCAGCTCCCCTGACATCGAGGCGCAGGCCGGCCCGCACTTCATCGATAATCAAAGCAGCGTCGGCCGCGTCGCATGCCGCACGTGCGGCTGCCGCGAACTCCTTCGTTGGCAGTTCGAGATCGCGTCCCATGTCGTGGCGGAAAGCCGTCACCAGTATCGCCGCGAGATCCTTGCCCGCCTCTTCGACGGCCGCCCGCAGGCTCTGCACGTCGTTGTACTCGAAATGCAGGAGATGCGCGCGGTCCTCGGCCGTTACCCCGGCAACGCTTGGCGAACACCATGGCAGTGCGCCGTGATAGCTGCCACGTGCGACCAGCACCTTGCGGCGTCCGGTACCGGCGCGGGCGATCGTCACGCAGCACGTGGTCGCGTCACCGCCGTTCTTTTGAAACATCGCCCAATCGGCATGCGGCAGCATGGCGACGAGATCTTCGGCGAGTTCCACCATGACCTCCCCGGGCCGTTGAAGCAATCTCCTTGGCGGCTTGCGCCTCAGCCGCCGCTTGAACCTCGGGATGCCGATGGCCGAGCAGGATCGGTCCCCAACTGCACATGAAATCGATATATTCTGCGCCCATCGGCGTCGCGCACACGGCAGCTCTCCGCGGAGGCGAAGAATTGCGGATAGCCTTCCGGGAGCCGCGCGGCATTCAGATGGCCCCACATGCCGCCTGGAACCACCAACCGGGCCCTTGCGCGCAACATGGCATCCGCTGTCTGCGTTTCGCTCAACAGCGCCGTGTGCTGGGTCATGTCGTTCTCTTGTTCGGTTTGCAGAGTTTGCCTTGCGCTTCCTGTCGCCGCCTATGATTGGATCGCCAACAATTCACGGTCAACTCCGATCGAAGTCAGGTCAGGTGGCTTTCGGTTCGCGAAACCAGTAAAACTGGCGGATATGACGGCTCGCCACCTCTCGCCAGTTCGTTTCGGAGTAACCGTTGAACGTTCGTCACCGCATCGCCTTCACTGTCCTTCTCGCTTTCGCAGCGCCGGCTTTTCAGGTGCAGCCATCGCGCAACGCGCGATCGCCGCAGCGGTCGCCAAACCGGTATCGCTGCCGGACATTGCAATCGGGTCCGCGACAGCACCGATCACCCTCACCGAGTATTCGTCGATGAGCTGCCCGCATTGCGCAGCCTTCGGCCAGAATGTGTTCCCGATGTTGCGGTCGAAATATATCGATACCGGCAAGGTACGTTTCGTGTTCCGTGAATTTCCGCTCGACATCAAGGCCGCCGCCGCTTCGATACCTGGCGCGCTGCATCGGCAACGGCGATCCTGAAAAATACCTCAGCGTGGTCGAGACCATGTTCAAGCTGCAGGACCGCCTGATGGCGCAAACCAAGGATACGCTGTTCTACGTCGGCCAGCAGCATGGAATGAGCGAGCAGGACGTCGAGACCTGCGAGAAAGACCAGGCACAGTTCGACAAGCTGACCGCCGACCAGCAATACGCCGTTCGGGAGTTGAAGGTCACCTCGACGCCGACCTTCTTTCTCAACGGCGTGCGGCTGCAGGGCTCAATGTCGTTCGAGGAGCTGGAAGAACGGATCAAGCCGCTACTCAAGAAGTAGCGGTCGTCGCGGCCGTCGCGATCACCTCTTGTCTGGCGCCACTACCTCGTCGATGATGGCCCCAACAAACATACTGGGGAGAGCGTCATGGTCGCGGCTTTGCGCGTAGTGCTGGCAGCGGCCTGGCTGCTGTCCGGCGTCGTGGCGTCATCGGGGCAAAACTATCCGAGCAAGCCGGTGCGTGTCGTGGTCGGCTTTCCCGCCGGCGGACCGACCGACGCCATCGCCCGCATTGTGTCGCAGAAGCTCGCCGACAATCTCGGCCAGCAGTTCTTCGTCGAGAACATTGGCGGCGCCGGCGGCAACATCGCGGCCGGCCAGGTCGCGCGCGTGACGCCGGACGGCTACACCATCATGGTGATCAGCACCGGCTTCGTCGTAAATCCAAGCCTCTACGCCAAGGTGCTATATGATCCGGTCAAGGATTTCGCGCCGGTGACGCTGGTTGCGGTCTCGCCGAATGTCGTGGTGGTCAACCCGCAGGTTGCGGCCAAAACGCTGCCGGAGCTGGTGCAGCTCATTCGGGACAACCCCGGCAGGTACGGCTTTGCCGGTCCGGGCATCGGTTCGACGCCGCATCTGGGCGGCGAGCTGTTCCGGCTCGCCTTCAAGCTCGACCTGGTGCACGTGCCTTCACAGGTGCCGGGCCGGCGATCCAGGCAACGGTCGGCGGGCACACGCCGATCGCCTTCACCCGCGCTGCCGCCTGCCTTATCAGGGGTGCAGAGCGGACAACTGCGCGCGTTGGGCGTGGCGTCAACCGAACGTGCCGCCGGGATGCCCGACGTGCCGACCTTCGCCGAACAGGGCGTGATGGATCAGGACGCCGACACGCTCACGGGTATCGTCGCGCCTGCGGGGACGCCGAAAGAGATCGTCGATCTGCTCTATCGTGAGATCGCCAAAATCGTCGCCCAGCCGGACGTCAGGGAACGCCTGACGACGCTCGGCTTCAAGCCGGTTGCGAATACGCCGGATCAGTTCGGCGCGCGTATCAGGCTGGAGATGGACAAGTGGGGCAAGGTAGTACGCGATGCAAAGTTGCGGATCGAGTAACGTGCTCAGCGTTACGATGGCGGCGGTTCCGCAACCGCATCCGCGATCTTCATGAAGGTCAGGCCGATACGATCTCTTCTGGATCCAGGTGACCCGGCACTCGTGCACAATCGAAGAATCCTTTGCCATCACCAGGCGAAAGTGCTGCGGGACGAAGGCCGGGTTGTCGACATCGATTGCCGCTCCTCGCGCGAGATATTCCGCACCACGCATGGCATGACGGATCCGCCCGACGAAACATAGGCGGGCTCGTCAATCTCCGTTCGCGGATACTTTCGCTTCTCTTCCATGCCGTCCGTCCCGTCCCGATCGATCCGACCAAATCGCAAGGCTAGCGCAAACCTGAAACAAAGCTGGCGCGCGCGCCCGGAGACGGGCGCGGCCTGCGGCCGATGTGATCGTCTGCGGGCCCTATTGTGCAGAGCGGCACGAAATCTCAATCGCTTATTCGCAGATGTGCTCCGCGTCACCATGGACTTGCCGATCGCGGCGGTGGCACGATAGCCTTTCCACCAATGACGGGCACACGGACGCGATGGACCGGCAGGCATGGCCTTGAATACACCGATCGCAAACTCTGCCGATCTTGCCGGCGACCAGGCGGTGATCGCCCGGGCCGAGGCCATACGTCCTGATGTTGCGCTGACTTCCGACGACATCGAGACCGCGCGCCGGCTGCCGCCCGCGCTGCTCGACAAGCTGCACGACGCGCGATTATTCCGTCTGTTGCTGCCGCGTTGACCAACGGGATCGAAACCGATCCCGTCACTTTTTTCCACGTCATCGAAACCATCGCCAAAGCCGATGCTTCCACCGCCTGGTGCCTCTCCAGGCCGGCGGTTGCGCGATGTCGGCGGCCTATCTCGACCTGCCGGTAGCCCAGGCGATCTTCGGCGATCCGCGCGCGGTGCTGGCGTGGGGGCCCGGCCCCCGGGTTCGCGCGGTCGAATGCGAGGGCGGCTACAGGGTGACCGGGGTGTGGTCCTTTGCATCCGGCGGCCGGGCATGCGACCTGGCTCGGAGCACACTGCCCGATCCATGCCGCCGACGGTTCGCCCAAATACGACGCCAACGGAGTGCCGCTCGAGCGGACCATGCTGGTACGCTCCGAAGACGTCGAGTGGACGGATATCTGGAATACCGCTGGCCTGCGCGGCACCGCCAGCGACCAGTTCGCGCTCAACGATTTCTTCGTACGCGCAGATCATTCGATTACCCGCGAGTTCGACCGGGAATGCCGCGAGAGCGGCCCGCTCTACCGCATGAGCAACCACACCTGCTACCAGGTCGGCTTTGCCGGCGTCGCCTGCGGCATCGCCCGCACCGCGCTCGACAACTTCGTCGAGACGATGCGCAACAAGGTGCCGCGTGGCACGAAGGTGTCGTTGCGGGACAATGCCGTGGTTCAGTGCAACCTCGCCCAGGCGGAAGTCAATCTTCCGCGCCGCGCGCGGCTACGTGCTGCAGTCGATGGCCGACACCTGGAAAGATCTCACCGCGGGCGCGACCATCACGGTGGCACAGCGCATGAACATCCGCATGGCCTCGACCCACGCCATCTCACAAGGCGCGCGAGGCGGTCGACTTTGCCTACAATGCCGCGGGCGCCACCGCGATCTTCGAGAACCATCCGCTCGAGCGCCGCTTCCGCGACATCCATACCGTGACCCAGCAGCTGCAGGGCCAGCCTCAGGCATTTTGAAACCGTCGGCGCCTGGATGATGGGCGTCGATACCGACCTCAGCTTTGTTTAGGAGAACGACCATGGGACTTGGCGGACTGCAGCACTACACCATCGAACCATCTGACCTTGAGCGGACCAAGGATTTCTACTGCGACGTGCTGGGTTTGGAGAACGGCGACCGCCCTCCGCTCGACTTCCCCGGCTACTGGCTCTATTCCGGCGGCACCGCGACGGTGCATCTGATGGGCACGCGCAAGCCGCGCGAGGGCATCGTGGTGCGCGGCACCGAAAAGAAGTACGAAGATACCGGCCGGCTTGACCACATCGCCTTTGCAGCGACCGATGTCGAAGGCATGCGCAAGCGCCTGCTGTCGAAGGGCGTCAAATTCCGCGAGAGCATCGCGCCGCGCACCGGCGATACGCAGTTCTTCCTCTACGATCCCGATGGTGTCGGCGTCGAACTGAACTTCCCGAAAACCTGAGGCACCGGGGGATCCATACCCACCTCGGCTGCGTCCGAGCCGCCGAAGTGGTCTCGACGCAGTGGCTCCCAGTTGCACCTGATGTTCGGGCGCAACACTGCCCGTCAAAGACTGAAGTTCCCGACAACGCCGCAAGTCAGCCATCAGTAAGGCGCGAGTCCGTCAGGGTTTCATCATCATTGCAATGAGATTGGAGGAGCCGCGCCGCTGCGGCAGAGTAGCCGGGTGCCCGCGCCTTTCAACCTACCCCAGGGCATGCGTACCCGGCTATTCGTCCAGCCGGCTCGCTAATCGAGCCCGCGCTCGTGGCTCAGATTGACCATTTCCTGAATGAAGACCGCCTTTTGCTTGTCGTTCAGACTGGCAAATAGAGGCTCGGCCGCATCGGCCACGTTGCGCTGATCGACGGCGCGGTCGTTGAGGAACTGCGCCTCATTGCGCATCTGCTCGATGATGTCATCGGGGGATCGCGCTTGGCGCGCGCACACGCAGATTGAGGCGATCGGCGCCGTTATGACCGAGATAGTGCATCGCACTGTTGAACCCGGCCCAATGCTTCTCCTGTTCGGGCGTGAGGTTTAATTCCTTGATCCGTTCATCGTTGGCGTCGCTGTTGGCGACGATCTGTTCGGCGGTTAGTTGCGGCGCGGCAGCCTGGGTGAGGACGGCCGGTTGCTGCTGTTGTTGCTTGGCGGTCTTCGTAGACTTGCTCCCTTCGCCGGCTTCGACGTGTCGCCTTGCTTGAGGCCTCACCTTGTTTGAATCCCGCCGCCGGCGCCTGTCCGCCCTTGTTAGTGTTATTGCCCCCGGTCAGCACACCGGTGACTCCGGTCACGACGCCCACGACGCCGCCAATGGCGCCGCCGAGTACGCCGCCGACCGGACCCGCCGCCTTGTTACCCTCGCGGGCGCCCTTCTCGACACCCTGAACCAGCTGCGCATCCGCAAGCCGCGGCGTGCTGAGAAGCATGATGGCGGCCAACCCCATGGCCGCGCTCCACCGCGTGCACAGTTTGGATGTCGGGCTAGTCATTATTGGTCTCCGTAGTCGTTAGCCAGGACTGGCGTCCTCGAATCCGAATGTTATCGTCTGAGCGACGCGCAGTCCAGCCGCGGCGCCGACCGCAATCGCCGGCACCGGAGCGCCGAACCCATGGAACAGGAACCTCCGTGGCACGGCCGCATCGCCTAAACTCTCTCGCGTTCATGATGCCGTGTGCAACGCAATATGCCGCGCAGAGAGGCATTGCAGAATCTCCGGCAGCTGGAAGTCCACCAGAAGGTCCGCACCACGATCGTCTACGTGACCCTGCAGCCCGAACACATCACCGAAGCGAAGCCGCATTCCGAGCCGGGCGTGGAGACCTTCGATACGGTGCTCGATGTCACCGAGCCGATGGGAATGGAGACGCTGATCTATTTTACAATGGAGGGCACGCAGCTCTGCGGTCGTGAAGCCCCAACGCCGGCGCGCACGATGGCGGCCCGCTTCGATTGGCTGTGGACCTCAACAATATGCACCTGCTAAACGAGGTGACCGGCGTCGTCCTTTGACGGCGCAATTGCTGGGGATCAAGGGCAGGAAATGACTACCAACAAGAAGAAAATCTTCGTCACGGAATCGATGTCGCAGCCGGGAAGAGCGCTACTTCACGCGCGAGACGATATCGAACTCGTCGAATTTCCCAACATGATTTCTGCAGAAGGATTTCGAAGCCAAGCTGAAGGAGCATGCGCCGGTCCACGGCGTCGCTCTCGGCGGTACCCGCTTCGGCGAGCCCGAGCTCGAAGCCTCGAAAGACATGCTGGTGGTGACCCGGATCGGCGTCGGGTTCGATGCTGTCGACGTCCCCGCGCTCAGCCGCCGCAAGGTCCTGCTGATGGTGGCGGGCACCGCCAATTCGCCATCCGTTGCCGAGCACGCCCTGTTCATGATGCTGACGCTTGCCAAGCGCGCGACGGAAATGCATTCGCTCGTCAGGGACGACAAATGGGCTGATAGGCTAGGGATGCTGCCCTACGACCTCTTCGGCAAGACGGTTGTGATCGTCGGTTTTGGCCGCATCGGCACGCGCACCGCCAGGCGCTGCCTCGCGATGGAAATGAACGTCCTGGTTTTCGACCCCTACGAGCCTCGCCGCCGACATCAAGGCCGCCGGCTGCGAACCGGTTGCCGACCTCAACGCCGCGCTGCCGCGCGCCGACTTCGTCAGCATCCATTGCCCGAAGAACCCGGAGACGGTCGGCATGTTCGATGCCGACAGGCTGAAGCGGATGAAACCATCAGCCTATCTGATCAACACGGCGCGCGGCGGAATCGTCGACGAGGCCGCCCTGCACACAGCGCTGGTCTCCGGCAAGATTGCCGGCGCGGGCCTCGACGTTTTCGAGCAGGAGCCCCGCCGGCCGGTCAGGCATTGCTCGCCCTGCCGAACGTCATCATGGCGCCGCATGTCGCGGGCGTTACGAGTGGAAGCCGTGGACCGGATGAGCGAGCAGACCGCCCGCAACATTCTGAGCGTGCTGGATGGCGATCCCGTGCGCCAGAACGTGATCAATCAGGACGTGCTCGGCTAAATCGTCCGCAATAAGTGACCCTGGGCGCGGCCGGTTCATCGGCCGGCCGGCAAGCGAGGTCCGCATGGCGTTCAAGGAATACGGCAATTACGACGCGGTCGGCCTTGCCGAATTGGTTCGGAAGAAACAGGTCTCGGCCAGGAGTTGCTCGACGAGGCCATCGCCCGTACCGCGAAGGTCGATCCCCAGATCAACGCGGTCGTCGTCAAGCATTACGACTATGCCGAACGCCAGATCGAACGGGGCCTGCCGGACGGACCTTTCACCGGCGTACCGTTTCTCCTCAAGGATCTCGATCTTCTGGAGAGCACGCGCACGACCTCGGGCGCCACGGTCCTGAAGGATTTTGTGGCCGATCACAGCGGCACGCTGGCGCAGCGTTTTCTCGATACCGGCGTCTCGATCTTCGGCAAGAGCTCCAGTCCCGAATTCGGCCTGATGCCGACGACGGAGATCACGCCTCCACGGGCCGACCCGCAATCCCTGGAATCTCGAGCATTCTTCCGGCGGGTCATCGGGCGGCGCCGCGGCGGCGGTTGCCGCCCGCATCCTCCCCGTCGCGCATGCCAGCGATGGTGGTGGTTCGATCCGGATCCCCGCCTCTGCCTCCGGCGTGTTCGGCTTGAAGCCGACCCGGGCACGCAATCCGCTTGGCCCGGATCGCGGCGAAGGCCGGGGCGGATCTCTCCTGCGGCCATGTCGTGAGCATCAGCGTGCGCGACAGCGCGGTGATGATGGACGCGATCCATGGCCCCGAGCCGTCCAGCCCCTACGTGGCGCCGCCGCCGGAACGGCCGTTTTCGCAGGAAGTCAGCCGCGATCCCGGCCAACTCCGCATCGCCTTCACCGATAAATCGCCATATGGCGACGCTATCGATCCGGAAATCGCGGCCGCCGTGCGCGAGATCGCGAGCCTCCTGGCGGGGCTCGGCCATCGCGTCGAGGAACGGGCGCCGCCGCTTCCCGCTGATCCGGCCGCAGCCATAACCACCATCGTCGGCGGCAACACCGCCCTGACGGTGCGGCTGATCGAGCAAGGCTCGGGCGCGCCGCGACGGAAAACGATTTCGAGATGTTGACGCTGGCGAGCGCTCACAACGCGCAAAAGACCACCGCGACCGACTATGTCGCCGCCCAGCTCGCGGCCTTCCAGATCTCACGCTCCCTTGCCGCCTTCTTCGAGAGCTGCGACGTTTTCCTGTGTCCGACGTTGTGCGCGCCGCCGCTGCGCATCGGCGAACTCAACACCATGTCGGAGGATCTGTCGCATATTGCCCCGATCCTGCGCCGCTACATGCCGGGGACTTCCATGTTCAACATGTCCGGCCAGCCGGCGATGTCGGTGCCGTTGGCCTGGAACAAGGCCGGCTTGCCGCTCGGCATGATGTTCTCGGCCCGGTTCGGCGATGAGGCGACCCTGTTTCGGCTGGCCGGCCAGCTCGAACAGGAGCGGCCCTGGAGGAACAGAATACCGCCGGTATGTGCTTAAGCTCCGCCCCAAAAGCGCCACGGATGGACAAGGCTCAGCCTTATTCGGTAACGAGGAAAGACACGGGGCGGCAACGGGGACATTGATCTCTGCTCACGGCGCCCCGATCCGGAGGCTGAATCGTGACTCAAAGCGACCCGACCGACAATGCGCTGGCGGCCATCGCCAGCATTCTCGACCGCCCGGAGAGCCATCGCGAGCCTGAAAAGCCCGCGGTCGCGGAGCATGGGCCCGTGGTCCCTCCGCCGATCCCCGTGATCCCTCCGCCGATTGAGGCTCATGGCTACTCCAAGTTCGGCCCCGGGCCGATGGCCGCGATCCGTTTCAAATGGACGGTCCGCCTCGACAATGGCGCCTACTATGTCGACGAGACCATCGGGGAGAATTCCGCGCCGATCGTCAACGGCCCGATGTCGCGGGAAGCCGCGATCCGGATGGTGGACGATCGCGAAAGCGACGCACGCCGGCGCTTCGAGCAATTGAAGAGCGAGATGACCGGACGCGGCGCCGCCACCAATCTGGTTCGCAACGGCAGCGGCGAGGCATAGCCCGCCGCTTCTCAAGCGTTACCTCGGCGGCCCCAGAAAATCCTTCTTGGCAAGATCGACGCCGGCATGGCGCAGGATGTTGTAGGCCGTCGTGACATGAAAGAAGAACTGCGGAACGCTGAATGTCAGCAGCAACGATTTGCCGGTGAATTTTCGCTGGGCGCCGTTCTTGAAAGTGAAAGCGACTTCCTTGTCGGCCGCGGCGTCGATCTCGGCGCGCGGCAAGCCTTGCACAAAATCGATCGCCACTGAAATCCGCGCCTTGAGCTCGGGGATGTCGGGTTCGGTATCCGAAAATGTATGGGGAGCACGGCCGGCCAGCAGCGCGCCGGCAACGACCGCATGCCGGTTGGCTTCTCCCACCTGCTGCTTCAGGCTGTACATGGTGGGTGAGAGCCGCATGTTCAGAAGGACGGCGGGATCGATGTTTCGGGCTTCGGCATAGGCCGAGGCTTGGTCAAGAAGAACGGACAGATTCCCAAGATACGGCGCGAACACGCCGACAGAGGCTTCGTGAAGCGAGATGGTCACGTTTCGATTTCTCCGGCTGGCACCGCGTGGGTATCTGTTTTAAATCCGACGCCATCGCTTCGGGATGTCATCTATTTCGATGGTGGAGTTCAAGTTAGACTGCCCAAATCGAATTTGAACCAAAGCCGCTAGTACACGACTTATAGTTTGAAAGTGATCTGGATCACGTTGGGTGAAGCTATCGCTGCGTAATAGCTTCGGGGGATGGGATTCCCTGCTCAGGAGGTCGCAATAATGAAGAAGTGTCTCGCTATCGCCGTGCTCTTGCTCGCGAGCAGCCTCACCACCGCGCAGGCCCAGTACACGTTTGAGTATGGCGGCCGCACCATTACGATCGATCCCGATCGAGGCACCGTTTCCATTCCCGGCGTCTACGATAATACCGGCAAGAAGGCCAAGCGCTCGCGTGGCGAGGAAGGCGACCTCGATCGTCCGGGCAAGAAGGCGCCGCAGCAGGCAAGAACCGCCCCGCAGGCCGCACCCGAGACGGCGCCACCGCCGGCCGCGCCGGCAACGACTGAGCAGACGGCCGCTCCGGCGGCCTCGCCAGCGCCCGTTCCCCCTGCTCCGGCCGCTGCAGCGACTACGCCGTCGACCGCGACAGCGGCCGTTGCGCCGGCTGATGCACCTGCGCCAGCAGCGCCCGCTGCTCCCCCAGCGCAACAGAACGCCGCTCCGGCGGTCCCGCCGGCGCCCGCTCCCGCTGCCGCGCCAGCGCCACCGCAACAGAAGCAGGCCGCTGTCCCGCCAGCTTCGGCACCTTCGCCTGCGAACTCACCGCTCGGCGTGTGGCTGGACGGAGGAGAAGGAAGGCAAGGTTCGGATCGAGCCGTGCGGCCCCAATATCTGCGGCTATTCCGTCGACAAGAAGTCGAACCAGAACGGCGAGCAGGTTCTGATCAACATGAAACCCGGCAAGGACAAGTGGAGTGGCCGGATTTTCGATCCGAATACCGGCAGCACCTACGATTCGACGATCGCCCTCAAGGGCACCGACAGTCTGCGCGTTCAGGGCTGCGCCTTTGGCGGCATGTTCTGTGGCGGCCAGACCTGGACCCGCGTCAACTGACCGGCAAGCACTGCCGCGCATTCAATCGAAGCCCCGCCGCAACGCGGGCTTTTCACTGTCATCGTGTTCTGGCGCGTGATGGCAGTCACAGCCCTCATGGAACCGCTGTGCGAGCGTGATCGTGTCCAAACCAAAGGGCACGTCATGCTAAAGTTTTGGAAATCCGTAATAGCCGCTTCGCTGCTTGCTGCACCGGGCTTTGCGACACCATCCGCAGCCGCGACATTCGACGGCGACTGGAATGTGCAGATCACCTCGTCGAGCGCAGCATGCAGCAGCGGCGCGTCGGTCTCGATCGGAATCAGCAACGGCCAGGTAGCCTCGAACAGCACGACGGTAACGGCATCGGGCCGCGTCGCCGAGGCTGGCAACATCAGCGTGACATTGTCGACCGGCCTCAAGCGCGCGGTCGGCACCGGTCGCCTCTCAGGAACGTCGGGTTCGGGCACCTGGCGCGCCGCCCTTTGCTCGGGCACCTGGACGGCACAGCGAAATTAGCCGAGCTTCGCCGAATACTCCGCGTCGGTCACATGCTCCATCCAGGTGACGTAGCTGCCGTCGAACGCTTCCTGCATGGCGATATGGGTCATGCCGTTGGTCGGCGATGCGCCGTGCCAGTGCTTTTCGTTCGGCGGAATCCAGACCACATCGCCGGGCCGGATTTCGCGGATCGGTCCGCCCTTGGCCTGCACGCGGCCAACACCTGAGATCACGTACAGGGTCTGGCCCAGGGGATGCGTATGCCACGCGGTTCGTGCGCCCGGCTCAAGAGGCAACACGGGTGGAGACCAAACGCGCCGGCGACCTGCTGCAATAATCGGATCCTGCAGCACCGTGCCGGTGAAATAGTCGGGCGGCGCCCGGCGTGTCGGGCGGGAGCCCGCGATATGGATGTCCATGGAGTTGTCTCCTCTTTCTCAGGTTATTTCTTGCTGGCGGCGTAGCGCGCCTTGGTCTCGGCGTTCATCGGATAGAGGCCGGGCAATGCCGCGCCGTTATTCACCTCGTTGACGATCCAGGCTTCCATCCGCTCCTGCTCCGGCCCCTCGGCCAGCACATGATCGAGCAGCGCCTGCGGGATCAGCACCGCGCCGTCCTGGTCGGCGACGACGATGTCGTTTGGAAATACCGCGACCCGCCGCAGCCGATCGGCTCGCCCCAGCCGACGAACGTCAGCCCAGCGACCGAGGGCGGCGCTGCAAAGCCGTCGCACCATACGGGCAAATTGGTGCCGAGCACGCCTTCGACGTCGCGCACCACGCCATCGGTGATCAGCGCGGCAACGCCGCGCTTGACCATGCGCGCGCAGAGAATGTCGCCGAAGATACCGGCATCGGCGACGCCCATGGCGTCGACCACGGCGATGCAGCCTTTCGGCATCGCTTCAATCGCGGTGCGGGTCGAAATCGGCGACGACCAGGACCCGGGCGTTGCGAGATCTTCGCGCGCGGGTACGAAGCGCAACGTAAAGGCCGGTCCGACCAGCCGTGGCTGCCCGGGCCGCAGCGGCTTGGTGCCGCGCATCCAGATGTTTCGCAGGCCCTTCTTGAGCAGCACGGTGGTGATGGTGGCGGTGGATACGCCGGAGAGGGTTGCGAGGGCTTCGGGGGACAGGGACATCTGGAATGCAGGCTCCGGAGGATGGGTGAAAGGTAGCGCATCTTGCGAAGCGCAGGTGTCGCGTCAAGGGCTCGCGGAAAGCAGCACGATCACAACATCTTATCATCGGCATGCAGATTAATTTATTGAACTTACTAGCCGATTTCGCGCAAAGCGAATTCCACTGGCACCCAAAACACGCTACAGGTTGCGCCTAGCACAGAGCATGATCCGGAAAAGTGGGTACCGGTTTTCCGAAGAGATCATACTCAAAACCAAGAGCCAAAGCTGCGAGACAGTAACGAGGCCATGGCCGCGACGCTATCCCCGCCCCGCCTCTTGCCGAGTGGCGACAGCGCCATCACGGTGGAATTCAGCCGCAACATCGACGATGCCGCCAACCGGCGGGTGCTGGCGCTCGACCGCGCCATGGCCGCCGAGCCGGTTACGGGCGTCACCGAGACCGTGCCGACCTATCGCTCGCTGCTGGTCCATTACGATCCCGTGTTGATCGATTTCGACAAGCTTGGCGAACAGATTCTCGCGCTCGCGCAACGGCCGGTACCGGCAACGACAAGGCCCGGCGCTGGCGCATCCCGGTTGTCTATGGCGGCGAGCACGGCATCGACCTCGAGGATGTCGCCAAAACCCTCAACACCACGCCCGACGACATCGTGGCGCGGCATGTCGCCGGCGACTACCGGGTTGCGCATGATCGGATTTACGCCGGGCTGGTCCTATCTCAGCGGGCTCGCTGACACCCTGCACATGCCGCGGCGGCAGAATCCGCGCTTGCTGACGCCGGCCGGCACCATCTCGATCGGCGGGGTGCAGACCGGCGTGCAGTGCCTGGCCGGCCCGAGCGGCTGGCACCTTCTGGGACGGACGGCGGTCCGCACCTACCAGCTGCATCGCGATCCGACCTTCCTGCTGGAGCCGGGCGACAACGTCACTTTTGCGGCTGTCGATGCCAAGACGTTTGCGGAGCAGGATCGCGCCGCTGAAGCCGGCGAATTCATTGCCGAGCAGATCGCCTCATGAGCAAGCTCGTCATTGCATCGATCGGTCCGGCGAGTTCGGTACAGGACGGCGGACGTCCCGGCACCCAGCGTTACGGCCTGGTGCCGAGCGGCGCGATGGATCGGCTGGCGCTGGCGGCCGCGAACACGCTGGTCGGCAATGAACCGTTCACGGCGGCCGTCGAGGTCGGTCCGTTCGGGGCAAAGTTTACGGCACGCGGCGGCGCGGTGCGCATCGCGCTGGCGGGAGCCCCGCGCAATGCCGATATTGCCGGCCGCGCCGTGGCAT
The DNA here is from genome assembly GCA_044772375.2 of Bradyrhizobium sp. RDT10. Taxonomy (GTDB): domain Bacteria; phylum Pseudomonadota; class Alphaproteobacteria; order Rhizobiales; family Xanthobacteraceae; genus Bradyrhizobium. Next base: position 2,701,574 of record CP187939.1, on the reverse strand, counting down.
CGGATACTTCCGCAACGCTTGCCGATGGCGAGACCCTGACGCTCGGCTTTGCCCGCGGCGGCGCGTTCAGCTATCTCGCGATCGAAGGCGGCATTGCCGGCGAGCCGATGTTCGGCAGCCTCGCTGTCAATGCACGCGCCGGCCTCGGCAGCCCCTATCCGCGGCCCCTGCAGGCCGGCGATGAACTGCAGACAAAGGCGGCAAGCGGCGCGCCGGAGCGGCGGATCGAGCTGCCGGCGGCAACCGAGTGCGCCGATCCGCGTGGTGTGGGGTCCGCAGGATGATGAATTCGGCGACGAGACCAAAAAGCTGTTTCTCGACAGCGAATGGAAGATATCGGCGACCAGCGATCGCATGGGCTACCGGCTCGAAGGCCCCCGTGCTTAGGCATCTCCACGGCCACAACATCGTCTCGACGGTACCGTCAATGGCAGCCTGCAGGTGCCCGGCAATGGCCAGCCGATCGTGCTGATGCCGGACCGCGGTACCAGCGGCGGCTATCCCAAGATCGCGACCGTCATCTTCGGCCGACCTCGGGCGGCTTGCGCAGATCCCCGCCGGGCGCGGCTTTCGCTTCAGGGCCGTCAGCATGGCGGAGGCGCAGGCGGAAGCGCGGAAATTTGCGGCGTTGCTGCGCACCCTGCCCGAACGGCTGCGCGCCATCGAAAGCGTTGATCTCAACATCGATGCGCTGCACGATGCCAATGTCGCGGGCCACGCCGTCAGCGCAGTCGATGCCGGAACCTGGCACGCCGTAACTCTGGTCGACACTAGCGGGCCCGGACTGATCAACCAATCCACTCACGAGAAGCGGACCAGCATCATGACGACCATCGATCTCAATTGCGATCTCGGCGAAGGATTTGGCGCGTGGGAAATGGGCAACGACGCCGCGATGATCGAGCTTGCGACGTCGGTCAACGTCGCCTGCGGCTTTCATGCCGGCGACGCCGACATCATGCGCCGCACGGTCGAACTGGCGAAAGCTCGCGGCGTCAGCGTCGGCGCGCACCCCGGATATCGCGACCTGCACGGTTTTGCCGGCGGCCGATCCCCGGCTTGAAGTCGTCGGAGATCGAGAACCTCATCGCCTACCAGATCGGCGCGCTGCAGGCGATTGCGACCGCGGCCGGCTACAAGGTCACCCATGTCAAGGCACATGGCGCGCTCTCCAATGTCGCCTGTGAGGACGACATGACCGCGAAGGCGATCGCCAACGGCATCAAGGCCGTCGACCCAAATCTGATTTTCGTGGTGCTCGCCAATTCCAAGCTGGTGCAGGCCGGCGAAGCCGCCAACCTGCCGATGGTGCACGAGGTGTTTGCCGACCGCGCCTATGAAGACACCGGCTCGCTGGTGTCGCGCAAGAAGCCGGGCGCGGTGCTGCACGATGCGAAAGAGATCGCCGACCGCGTGGTGCGGATGGTGCAGGACGGCGCGGTGGTGTCGGTGACCGGCAAGGTGATCAAGATGCGCACCGACACCGTGTGCATTCACGGCGACACGCCGGGCGCGGTCGACATTGCGCGCGGCGTCCGTCAGGCGTTGAAGGATGCGGGGATTGCGGTGGCGCCGTTCAAGACGGCGCAGTAATTCTTAGAACGGATGAACCGACAGCGTGCCGAACACGATGGCGGCAATGAGCGCGAACGCGCTGTAGAGCGCCGCGGTGTGCAAGCCGGTGCCGGAACGGCGGGACACCGAGCGTGCGTAAAGGTGCAGGCGGGCCTCCGCCGATAGTTCGCGCATGGTCGATCTCCAACGCAGCATGGGCTGCATATGGAATATCGTTTGCCTCCGGATTCAAGATATCCGCCGAAATAGCGATGCGGTCGCTCCGGCGCACTCCATTTCGAGGGGAAAATTCCCCTCCTCCCGACCAGCGCGAGAATTTTATTCGGGCCGATTTGAGGCAGTTGGAACCCGGGTTAGTAAACGTCCTGCTGGAACCGGCCCTTCTTCTTGAGTTCGGCGACAAAACTGACCGCTTCATCGGTGGTCCGGGCGCCAAACTGGGCGACGATATCGACCAGCGCGCGCTCGACGTCCTTGGCCATGCGCTTGGCATCACCGCAAACATAGATGTTGGCGCCCTCGGCAAGCCAGGTCCACAATTCGCGGCCGACCTCGCGCATGCGGTCCTGCACGTAGAATTTCTTGTCGCCGTCGCGCGACCACGCCAGCGACAACCGCGTCCAGCAGGCCCGACGTCTTCAACGCGCTGAGTTCGTCGGCGTAGAAGAAATCGCAGTCGCTGCGCTGATGGCCGAAGAACAGCCAGTTCTTGCCGGGTGCGCCGGTGGCGCGGCGGTCGAGCAGGAAGGCGCGGAACGGCGCCACGCCGGTGCCGGGGCCGATCATGATGATCGGCGTTTTGGGATCCTGCGGCAGCGCGAAGCCGTGCGCCTTCTGCACATAGACCTTCAGCTCATCGCCGGGTTTGATGCGCTCGGCGAGAAAGGTGGACGCCAAACCTAAGCGCTTGCGCTTGTTGATCACGTAGCGCACGCAGTCCACCGTCAGCGACAATTTTCCGGGCGTCGCATTGTGCGACGACGAGATCGAATAGAGTCGCGGCTGCAGCGGTTCGAGCGCCTCGACGAAGGCCTCGGGATGCGGACGCACGCCGGAAAACTTCTGCAGCACCGCCATCACGTCAAGCGTGGCCGCATCGCCGTCGGGATCCTCGCCCTGCGCCAGCGCCCGGGCCTTCTCGCGAGTGGCGCCGCCGCTGATGAAGGAAATCAGCTCGAACAGCGAGTCCGGCGCCGGCGACAGCGAGACATCATCGATCAGGACTTCGCGCAACGTCTTGCCGTTCACCTTGGTGGTATGGGAGGCACCGAGCAACGCGATGATCTGGTCGACCAGCCCGACATCGTTGCGGGCAAAAATGCCGAAGGAATCGCCGACGACATAGTCGAGGCCGCAACCGGAGAGATCGAACTCGATATGCCAGGTCTCCTTCTCCGAACCCTTCCTGTTCAGGAGGCGACGCGACAGGAAGGTCGCCGCGATCGGATTATCGCGCGAGCGTCCAGGCTCCGCCACCACAGGCGCAGCCGGCGCGGCTGCGGGTGCCGATGAGGCCGCAGCCGGCGCCTTGTCGATTTCCTCATAAAGCGACTTCAGCATCCGCGCGGTTTCCTTGCCGCCGGGGACGCAGAGGTTGAGCCGTGCTTCGCTCTTGCTCGCGATCGCTTCCGAATAGTTATGGCAGTCGTAGCCGCACTGGCCGCAATCCTGCTGCGCCATCGCCGCCATCATGCGCCGCCGCAGCGGGCGGCCCTCCGCAAGCTTCATGCGGTCGGCCATCGGCATGGTCTGGTCATGCCACGGCGCTTCGCCGTCGTCGCCATCGCCACCGGCGCCTTGCATGACGGCCGCGCCCTGCTCGGCCGACAGCGGTGTCGGGGCGTCGGACAGCAGCCCGGCGAAGAACCCGTTCAGCCAGGAGCGCTGCGCTTCGGAGAACGGCGCACTGGACAGGATGATTTCGATCTTCGGTGGCGGCGTGATCTGGTTCATGAGGACACCTCAGCATCGGCAAGCTTGCGCAGCGTCTCGCCGTCATGGCGGCGCGCAAACGTCAGGAAAGTTTCTTCGGGCGAAACACGATGCGCGAGATAGGCCTTCAGCAGCCGCTCGACGGTCTGGGGAGCATCCTCGGCCTTGAGGTCGCGATAGATCTCCTGCCCGACATCGGCATCCGGACCAAAGCCGCCGCCGGTGAACAAGTGATAGCCCTCGACAGGATCGACGTCCTCGCCGACATCCACCTTCGCAGCGATCAGCCCGATATCGCTGATGTAGTGCTGCGCGCAGGAGTGATGGCACCCGGTGACGTGGATGTTGAGCGGCGTGTCGATGTTGACGCGCGGCTCGCACCAGTCGCCGATCTCGGCGGCATGGCGCTTGGTGTTCGATGCCGCAAACCGGCAGCCGGCGTTTCCTGTGCAGGCGATCAGCCCGGCACGGATTGCAGGCCTCGACCGCGAGCCCGATCTTCCTGATCGCGGCGACCGCAAGCTCGACGTTCTCGTCGCGCACCCCCGGGATCAGAAGGTTCTGCCAGACCGTCAGTCGGATATCGCCGTCGCCGAGGTCCTGCGCGATCTTTGCCAGGGCGCGCATCTGATCGCAGGTGACCTTGCCGAGCGGCAATGAGACGCCGATCCAGTTCAACCCCTCCTGCTTCTGCTTGTGCACCCCGATATGCGCCATGCGATCGAAAGCCGGCCGCGGGGCGAGCGCTTCCGGCGGCACGCGGGTAAAGGGTTTGCCGAGCCGCTCCTCGACCAGCGCGAGAAACTTGTCGTGCCCCATGGCGTCGAGCACATATTTCAGCCGCGCCTTGTTGCGATTGGTGCGGTCACCGAGATCGATGAAGATACGCACGATGGCATCCGACACCTTGGTCGCATCAGCCGGCTTGACGATGATGTCACCATATTTGGCGAAATCCCTGTGGCCGGTGATGCCGCCGAGCCCCAGGCGAAACCAGACGCCGGGTTCGACGCCAAAACCATCTTTTACCTCGACCGCGGAAAACGCGATGTCGTTGGTATCCTCCAGCACGGCGATCTTGCCGGCGCCGTCGAAGGCGACGTTGAACTTGCGCGGCAGCCCGTACAGCGAGCGATCGTTGAGGATGTGGTAGTGCCACTCGCGGGCATATTCGCGGGTGTCCAACAGTTCTTGCGGATCGATCCCCGCTGTCGGCGTGCCCGTGACGTTGCGGATGTTGTCGGCGCCGGTACCGCGCGAGCACAGGCCGAGATCCTGGATGCCTTCGATCAACGCCACCGCGTTCTTGGGCGGAATCTCGCGCACCTGCAGATTGGCCCGCGTGGTGACATGGCAAAACGGCCCGCACAGTCTTTCGGCGAGATCGGCTAGGCCCGCAAACTGCCAGTGCTTCAGAATGCCGTTCGGGATCCTTAAGCGGCACATGTAGGAATCCTGCGCCGGCGCCACATAGAACAGGCCGTAGTAGCGCCAGCGAAAATTATCCGCAGGGCTCGGCGGCGCGTTGTCGAGCGCCTGCTGCTTCAGCCGGGGATAGGCATCGAACGGATGCTCCTCGCGCTTGAATTTTTCCTGGTCGGCGAGCTTCTTGCCGGCGGCTGTGACCTTGTCCTGCGCCTTGATGTGCGCGGCATCCGGCCCGGCCGGTTCGGCATTCGTCTTGCCGGCGCCAGCGCCGCCGAGGCCGCGCCCGACCCGGCTGATCTGCAGACCGGTGGTAAAGCCTTCGAGGTAGCGTTTCTGCTCGTCGGTAAAGTCGACAGTGAGCGCTTCGATTTTCATGCGCGACGAAACTCCTGCGGCCACCATTGGTGGCGTCAACGAACAGGATGGACCGCCTCGGAAATCGGCTCGGCTATGTGTTGCCGGGCGACGATTTTGGTATGCGGTCCGACCAGCTTCGTTGCTGCGGAAATCCATCTTGGATATCGGTCAGCAGGCATCTGCGACGAGCCGACCGCACTGCACCATTCAAGTTGCGTGCCACACGGGATCGCCGATAATATCTTGTTATTTCAATCTGTTCCCGGAATGATCTCGAAGTTATGAAGCTTGCTTCACCGTTGCTTCGTGAGCACATTGCCTAAACAATATGCAATACGGGATGTTGCCTAATGTTGCCTCAAGAGGCTAGCTCACGGCTTCCAATGCCCAATTTTGAAAGCCGCCAAGTGCCCGGCGATGTCGCCAGGATCAAACGCGGGACCAGCAAACGCGCCGATGGCGTCGGAAGCGCCGGGGGGCTTGCCCTGCTGCCCCATGGCGGCGTCGTAGAGGTCCGGCCTGAAGATCCCCATGGCGATTCGGAGCGCATCCGGCCGCATCGCCGTCTGCCCCCAGCGCACCATTTGCGCATAAAGCCAGGCGGCCTGCGCGGGATCGGGACGGCCCGCGCCCTCGCCCCGACCAGAAGATAGCGGCCGCTCTCGCGCCGCTGGCCATCGGGTGAAATTTTCAGCCGGCCATCGAGGGTGCGCTGGATCACCTCGGCGCCGACGCCGATCCGGTCCGGCCGCGCCAGGACATGCGCGGTCTCGGCGCGGTTTCCGGGATCCTCGATGTATTCGGCGGCGTGGGCAGCCGCCCGGACCAGGGCAGCCAGCACGTCCGCATTCTTTTCCGACCAGCTTTGCCTGACTGCGAGAACCTTTTCTGCCGCGCGCACCAGGATATCAGAGACGAAATGCAGGATGTGGCCGACGCCGAGATCGACCGCGACCGAGTTCCAGGGCGCGCCGACGCAGAACGCATCGACATGACCGTTGGCGAGGCTGTCCACCATGTAGGGCGGCGGCAGCACCACCAGGCGAACGTCCTCGTCGGGATCGACCCCGCCGGCCGCCATCCAGAACCGAAGCTGGTAGTTGTGGGTGGAGAACGGGAACGTCATGCCGAACGTCAGCGGTTCCGCGCCGCTCTTGCGCCTGATCGCAACGACGCGCGCGAGCGCCAACGCGGTGGCCATGGGATCGACGGCGTCGCCCTCGATCTCGGCCATGATTGCCGCATGCAGTGCCGGCGATACCGTGATCGCGTTGCCGTTGAGGCCCAGATTGAACGGCGCCACAATCGGCACCTTGACGTGTCCAAGCCCGAGACTCGACGCAATCGCGACCGGCGCCAGCAGATGCGCGGCGTCGAACTGGCCGATATTGAGCTTGTCGCGGACATTGGACCACGACACTTCCCGCACCAGCTTGACGTCGAGCCCTTCGGCGGCCGCAAAGCCCTTGTCGACGGCGATGATCAGCGCGGCGGCGTCGACCAGCGGAATGAAGCCGATATGCAGCGGTGTCGTCATTTCAACAGCTCCGAGGCGGTCAGGATCGACTGCGCGATCTCGCCGATCTTCTTTTCTCGCGCATCGCCGTGGAGCGCATGAGCACATAGGCCTCGTCTTCGGTGAGGCCCTTGACCTTCATCAGGATTCCCTTGGCGCGGTCGATCACCTTGCGTTCCTCGAGCGCGGACTTGGTGCGGTCGAGTTCGTCCTGCAGCTTCGAGAAGGCGTTGAAGCGGGAGATGCAGAGGTCGAGGATCGGCTTGATCCGCTCCTTCTTCAGGCCATCGACGATATAGGCGGAAACGCCGGCGTCGACCGAGGCCTGGATCGAGGCGCATCGCTCTGGTCGACGAACATGGCGATCGGCCGGCGCACCGCGCGGCTGACCTGGAACATCTGTTCCAGGACGTCGCGGCTGGGGGTTTTCCAGGTCGATCAGGATCACGTCGGGATCGAGCGCGTAGATCCGCGCCAGCAGGCTCTGCATTTCGCTGATATGCACGACGCCGGTAAAGCCCGCCTCCCGCAATCCCTCCTCCAGGATTGCGGCCCGGATCGGGCTTTCGTCGACAATGACGATTTTCGGCGACGACTCAGCGCTCATCGATCAACTCTTAACCCGGCAGGGCATCCATAGCACGTCAGAAGTCCCCGCAAAGCCTTGTAATTGTGGGCCATTAGGACTAGTTCGTGCTCATCAATCAGGCAGATTAGATATGCAACAGGCCGCTGCGCCAAAGTCAGCTTTGTTTCGCTTGGGTGCCCCAAGGCTCTGGTGGATTCCGAGCGCATCATCACCGGCTGCGCGCCGAAGGCTATGAGCTGGCGCGCAAGCATGATGGCGCCGACATCGTGATCGTCAACACCTGCGGCTTCCTCGACAGCGCCAAGCAGGATCGCTCGGCGCCATCGGCGAGGCCATGGCCGAGAACGGCAAGGTCATCGTCACCGGCTGCATGGGCGCGGAACCCGAGCAGATCGAGGCGGCGTATCCCGGCGTGTTGTCGATCACGGGCCCGCAGCAATATGAGCGTGCTGGAAGCCGTGCACCGGGCCCTGCCGCCGGTTCATAACCCGCATCTCGATCTAGTGCCGCCGCAGGGCATCAAGCTGACGCCGCGCCACTACGCTTATCTGAAGATTTCCGAAGGCTGCAACAATCGCTGCAGCTTCTGCATCATTCCAAAGCTGCGCGGCGATCTGGTGTCGCGTCCGGCCAATGACGTGCTGCGCGAGGCGGAAAGGCTCGTCACCGCCGGCGTCAAGGAATTGCCGGTTATCTCGCAGGACACGTCGGCCTATGGCGTCGATATCAAATATGCCGACAGCCCGTGGAAGGACCGCCAGGTCCGCGCCAAATTCTTCGACCTCGCCAAAGAACTCGGCGAACTCGGCGCCTGGGTGCGGCTGCAATATGTCTACCCCTACCCCCACGTCGACGAAGTCATCGGGCTGATGACCGAAGGCAAGATTCTGCCCTATCTCGATATTCCCTTTTCAGCATGCAAGCCCGGACGTCCTGAAAGCGATGAAGCGTCCCGCCGCGCAGGAAAAGACGCTGGCGCGATCCAGAAGTGGCGCAAGGAATGTCCTGACCTGACGCTGCGCTCGACCTTCATCGTCGGCTTCCCGGCGAGACCGATTCCGACTTTGCGTATTTGCTCGACTGGCTGGAAGAAGCCGAGATCGATCGTCTCGGCTGCTTCAAGTACGAGCCGGTGGCGGTGCGGCTTCCAACGCGATCGGCAACGCCGTATCGGACGAAATCAAGCAGGAGCGCTGGAACGCGCCGATGGCGCGGCAGCAGAAAATCTCCGCCCGCCGCCTCAAGCGCAAGGTCGGCACCGAGGCAGCAGATCATCATCGACGAAGTCGGGCCGACGGTGGCAAAGGGCCGCTCAAAGGCCGACGCACCGCAGATCGACGGCGCCGTCTATCTCTCCAGCCGCCGCCCGCTGAAGGTCGGCGAGATCGTCACCGCGAAGATCGAGCGCGCGGATCAATGCGACCTGCACGGCAGCGTGGCTGGCTTCTAGGCCGCGCACGCCGCGCCGACATGGCCCACCGTTCGGCTGTATGGGCCATCGCCATGAAATTGAACCGGACCACCCGCCGCGCCTGCCTGCGTCGTCGCTCCAGCGACGATGGGTTGCGCCGTGTCCGACGACAACGCTGATTAACTAGTTCAGCAACGGTTTTCGAGAAGGCCGCACCCTGAAAAGTGCGGCCTTCTCGCGTTTCGGCCCACCTTTCACCCCAGCACCCCAGAGGAGATCGACGATGACTCGACGCCACCCATCCGCTCGACGCGCTGATGGAGATTACCGCTCGCCCGCCGGTGGTGTTCGTCCGCGGTGCGGGCTCCTATCTCTGGACGACTCCCGCAAGCGCTATCTCGACTTCGTGCAGGGCTGGGCCGTCAATGCGCTCGGCCATTCGCCGCCTGCCGTTGCGGAAGCGCTTGCCGCACAGGCCAGACCTGTTGCTGACGCCAAGCCCCGCCTTCTACAACGGCCCCAGCCTGAAGCTTGCGAAAGCACTGGTCGAGAACAGCTGCTTCGATCAGGTTTTCTTCGCCAATTCAGGCGCGGAGGCCAATGAAGGCGCCATCAAGCTCGCGCGGACAGTACGGCGCCAAATACAAGAACGGCGCGTTCGAAATCATCACCTTCGAAGGCGGATTTCACGGCCGCACGCTGGCCACCATGTCGGCGTCGGGCAAGAAGGCGTTCGAGCCATTGTTCGAGCCGAAAGTATCCGGCTTCCGCAAAGCCAAGCTCAACGATCTCGATAGCAGTGAAGGCGCTGATCTCGGACAACACGGTCGCCGTGATGCTGGAGCCGATCCAGGGCGAAGCCGGCGTCTGGCCGGCGACCGATCAGTTCCTGCAAGAGTTGCGCGCGCTGACCAAGGAGCACGGCCTGCTGCTGATCGTCGACGAGATCCAGACCGGCATGGGCCGCACCGGCAAGCTGTTTCTTCACTACGAACATGCCGGCATCGAGCCCGACATCATGACGCTTGGCAAGCGCATCGGCGGCGGCGTGCCGCTGGCCGCCCTGCTCGCCACCGGGCACGCCTCGCTCTCGAGCACGGCGACCAGGGCGGCACCTTCAACGGCAATCCCTGATGTGCGCCGCGGGCTTGCGGTGCTCGAACATGTCGCCGAGCTGGAATTCTTGGAAAGCGGTGGCAGATGCCGGCCTGTTCCTGGAAGCGAGTTGCAGAAACCGTCCGGCGCGGCACGGTCTCGGCGAGGTGCGCGGCCGGGGTCTGTTGCTCGCGCTCGATCTCAAGCTGCCGATCGGCGCCGCGATCGTGGCCGAAGGCGCTTGCGGACGGCGTGCTCATCAACTCGCCGCAGCCCGACGCGCTGCGCTTCATGCCGGCGCTCAACGTCACCCGCGAGGAGATATCGCTGATGATCGACTGCCTTGATGCGATTTTGGTCAAGGTGGGTGCGGCACGGCGGAGTGGCGTGATCGTTAGAAGCAACCCCGTCACTTCGTCATGGCCGGGCTTGTCCCGGCCATCCACGTTCCTGACGTGGCGCTAAGAACGTGGATGCCCGGGACATCTAGCGTGAAGACGCGCTTCGCGCTTTAGCCCGGGCATGGCGTGGAGAGGCCGACGCTACTCACTCTTACGGCCGCATGATCGCAGCCCCCGTCGTCGCCCTGCTCTCGAGCTCGGTATGCGCCTTGGCGGCGTCCTTCAGCGCGTAAGCGTGGTTGATCGGCACATGGAGCTTGCCGTTGATGACGGCGGCGAACAGCGTGTCGGCGCCTTCGAGCAGTTCCTTGCGGGTGCTGACGTAGTCGTTGAGCTTCGGCCGGGTCGCGAACAGCGAGCCGTGATTGCCGAGTTCGGCGAGCGGGAACGGCGGTACCGGGCCGGAGGCGTTGCCAAAACTCACGAACAGGCCGCGCGGCCGCGGCGCAGCGAACCCGGGAACGTGGTCTTGCCGACGCCGTCATAGACGACATCGCAGAGCTCGTTGCGGCTGATCTGTTTCACGCGCGCCACGAAGTCTTCTTCATTGTAAAGGATGACGTGGTCGCAGCCATTGGCGAGCGCGAGGTCAGCCTTCGCCTTGGAGCCCACGGTGCCGATCACATGCGCGCCGAGCGCCTTCGCCCATTGGCAGGCGAGCAGCCCAATGCCGCCCGCGGCCGCATGGATCAGCACGCGATGGCCGGGTTCGACCTTGAAGGTCTTGTGCAGGAGGTACCAGACCGTCAGCCCCTTGAGCATCAGGACGGCGCCCTGCTCGTAGGTGATGTGGTCCAGGCAGCTTGACCAGCTTATCCGCCGGGATCACCCGCCTCGCTGGCGTAGCCGCCGAGCGTGAAATAATCGGCGACGCGATCGCCGGGATGAATGGTGACGCCCGGGCCGACGGCCACGACCTCGCCCGCGCGGCTTCGTTGCCGGCGATGAACGGCAGCCCCGGCGCCTTGTAGAGGCCGGTGCGGAAATAGACGTCGATGAAGTTCACGCCGACCGCATGCTGGCGGATGCGAACCTCGCCCCGGCCCCGGCGCCGGGACGTCGACGCTTCTCGTACACCAGGGCTTCCGGACCCCCACCTGTGTACGCGCACGGCCTTGGTCATGACAGTCTCTCCCTCGGTATGTGTCCTGAAGCACCCAACTTGCAGGCGAAACGAAAGCCATCCCCGCCGTATTGTCAACTCGCTGGCCGAAACTGGCTAGCGGGCGACCTTCCTGCGGTTGCGCCTGGCGAGCACATTGAACAGTTCGACGGCGTGCCGCGAACAACATGGCAAAATAGATGTAGCCGCGCGGGATATGGAATTGAAACCGTCCGCGACCAGCGCCACGCCGATCAACACCAGGAACGCCAGCGCCAGCATTTTTGTGGTCGGATGATTTGCCACAAATCGCGCCACCGGGCCTGACGAGACGTACATGACGATGCACGCGATCACGACGGCCGCGATCATGATTTCGAGATCCTGCGCCATGCCGATCGCGGTGATAATCGAGTCCAGCGAAAACACCATGTCGATGATGATGATCTGAACGATCACCCAGAAAAATGCGCTGGCCTTTGGTTCGCCATCAGGTTCGGCGTCGCCGGCCTCGACCTCGCCATGTATTTCATGCGTCGCCTTGGCAATCAGGAACGCCCCGCCGCCTATCAGGATGATGTCGCGCCACGAAAATTCGACGTTCCTCACCGTGATGACCGGTCTGCGGTGAGACCGATCAGCCACACCAGCACGCTGAGCAGGACGATGCGGAACACCAGCGCCAGCAGCAAGCCGATCTGCCGCGCGCGCTTGGCCTGATCAGGCGGGATGCGCGACACGATCACCGAAATGAAGATGACGTTATCGATGCCAAGCACGATTTCCAGCGCCGTCAAGGTCAACAGCGCCGCCCAGGCTTCCGGGCTCGTCAATAATTCCATCATGCCTTGAACGACTTAATTTGCCGGATCACGGCGTCACTTCCTATTACGTAAGCCGCGATGGCGCAAAGCCCGGCGACGACGGGGTACCCACGTTGAAATCGCGGACGAGCGTACAGATCGCCAGCACGGCTCCGATGGCCATCAGCCACAGGGTCAGCCAGCGCAGACGTACCACCCGGATCGGATGCAACACATGAAACGGTGCGAATGTCAGCGCGATCAAGATGGCTATTCCGGAGAGTCGACAAGGCCGGTGGCAGGTGCAGCAAGAACAAATAAAACGCCGCGGCGTTCCACAGCGCCGGAAAGCCGCGGAAATGATTGTCTGACGCCTTCATGCGCTTGTCCGCAAAATAAGCGCACCCGACACCATTATGCCGATGCCGAGAATTGGCGCCGCCACTGGCAGCAGCATCCCGCTCGCGGTGATGGCATAGGTCGGCACGAAGACGTAGGTCACGTAATCGACGACGAGATCGAGCACCTCGCCCGACCAGTTCGGCTGCAACCGTACGACATCCAGCTTGCGCGCGGAGCGGCCCGTCGATCGCGTCGATAATCAGGGCGACGCCAAGCCAGCCGAACATGCTGGCCCAGTGTTCGGCGCACGGCCTCCAGCATCGCCCAGCAACGCGATGCCCGCGCCCATGTGCCGTGAAGAGATGCACGGCGAATGCTGCGGTCCGCATTCGGCTGGTCGCGGGTGCGGAATCTGGCTCTGTGCTCTGGTCCATTGCACCGGCAGTGCTATCAGGAATCGCTCCGATTTGCATATCGGCGCTTGCGGCGTTCCGCCGCGCGATTGGGCAGAAACATTTCGGCCAGTTGATGGCTTGAAAATGCCGCTCCGAACGTCGATTGTCCCAATATGAACGATGCATCGCAAATTTATGACGCCGCCGTGATCGGCGGCGGCCCGGCAGGGTTGACCGCCGCCATCGCGCTGGCTGCGACCGGCGCGAAAACCGCCCTGCTCGCCCGCCGCGTCCCCTATGCCGACAACCGCACCACGGCGCTGCTCGGGGCTTCCACCGATCTGCTCGAACGTCTGGACGTCTGGTCCCGCTGCCGGGACAAGGCCGCCGCCTTGCGGACCATGCGCCTCGTCGATGACACCGGCCGGCTGATCCGCGCGCCCGAGGTGCGCTTCACCTCGGACGAGATCGGTCTCGAACAGTTCGGCTACAACATCGACAACCGCTCGTTGATGGTCGCTCTCGAAGAGCGTGCCGCCGGGCTTTCGAACCTGACCCGATTTGACGATGAGGCGGCAACGATCGACCCGCAGGATGCGATCGTCATCATCCATACCAGCAAGGGCGAGCCGCTTGCCACACGGCTGGTGATCGGCGCCGACGGGCGACAATCGCCTTCCGCGCGCGGCGGCCGGAATCGGGATCAGCCGCCGCGACCTGCATCAGTCGGCGCTGACGTTCAACATTTCCCATTCGCGGCCGCACAACGGCATCTCCACCGAATTTCACACCACGCAAGGTCCGTGCGTATTCGTGCCCCTGCCCGGCAACCGCTGCAGCGTGGTGTGGGTTTCGGCGACCAGGAAGCCGAGCGGTTGATGCGCTCAGTGACGACGAATTGTCGGAGGCCGCGGAGACGCAGTCGCACTCCATTCTCGGCCGCGTCCAGGTTGAAGCCGGCCGCAACATCTTTCCGCTGACGATCGAACGTCCCGATCAATTCGCCAGCCATCGTGTCGCGCTGGTCGGCGAATCCGCCCATGTGGTGCCGCCGATCGGTGCGCAGGGCCTCAACATGGGATTGCGCGATGCGGCCGATATCGCCGACATCGCAGGCAATGCAATCTCGCTCGGAGAAGATCCGGGATCGCCGGCGGTGCTGGCGCGCTATCCAGTCCGCCCGCCGCGCCGACGTCGCAAGCCGGCTAATCGCCATCGATGTCGCCAACCGCTCGCTGCTCAGCGATTTCTTGGGCATGCAATCGCTGCGCGCGGCCGGCATGCACCTGCTGGGTTCGTTCGGCCCGCTGCGGCGCTCGCGATGCGCGAGGGGCTGGCGCCGACCTGGAAGCGGGTGAGCTGACCATACTGCCGTAGCCCGGGCGAGCGAAGCGACCCCGGGAGTGTCCCGATATCGCTGCGCTCATGCGGGCTACGCTCATCGCGCCGCGAAGTGATTTTCTACTTTGCATGGGGTTGTTTTCGCGATTTTGTGTCTCAAGCACCCGTGCCACGCTTTACGGAAACACCAGCCGCCCGCTCTGGATGAACCACATCACGCTGGTCAGCGTGACCACGGAGGCGAAGGTCCCGATCAGTACGGCGACGGACGCCGGCTCGATCCAGGTATTGTTCTGCCGCGCCATCACAAACACGTTCAGCGCCGGCGGCAGATGCCGCCATCAGGACCGCGGTCGCCGCCCAGGGCTGCGCGAACGGCCCGAACAGCAGCATCAAGCCGAACACGATGAGCGGATGGATCACGAGTTTAATCGCGATCACGCCCGGCACTTCCCAGGGCACGCGATCGAACGGGCGCAACGCCACGGTGACGCCGAGCACGAACAGCGCGGTCGGCGCGGCCGCGTTCTGCAGGAACAGCAGCGTTTTGTCGACCGCGACGGGCAGTTGAATATGTAGCGCCGCAGCGAGCGCTCCGGCGGCAGCCGACATGATCAGCGGGTTCAGCAGGATCTGCCGCACGGCGACGCCAATCGCGTGCAGGAAGGAGGGATGCTCGCGATCGGTCAGCGCCATCAACAGCGGCACGATCGAGAACAGGAAAATGCTATCGCAGCAGAAGATCAGCGCGGTCGGCGCCGCTGCCTTGCTGCCAAGCACCGCCAGCGCCAGCCCCGGTCCCATATAGCCGATGTTTCCGTAGGCACCGGCAAGGCCCGAGATCGTCGCCTTGCGCAGCGAGAGCTCGCCGGTGATCTGCCCTGTCACCATCGCCAGCACGAATGCGCTGACCGTGCCGATCGTCGTTGCGATCAGGAATGGTGGGTTGTTCAGTTCGGCGAACGGTGTCTCCGACATGATGCGAAACAGCAACGCCGGCAGAGAAACGTACAGCAGGAAGAAGTTCATCCAGGCGAGGCCGGATTCCGGCAGGCCCCTGGTCTTGCCGCAGGCAAAACCGATGAAGATCAGGCCGAAATAGGGAAGCGCAAGGTTGAGGATATCGACCATCTCGAAAATGTCTTTTCGTCAGTAATTTCGGGGGTATGGCGCCGGACGTGGCCACCACATGTAAAGGTTAATTCGTCCTATTGCCCCTCAGCATCGGCCACAATCATGGTCTATTCGACGGGACATGATCAAAGCGCGCACCGCCAAATTTCAGATCGGGCAGATTGTCCGCCACCGGGTGTTTTCATTCCGGGGCGTGATTTTCGATATCGATCCGGAATTCAACAATACCGAGGAATGGTGGTTGTCGATTCCCGAGGAGGTTCGGCCTCACAAGGATCAGCCGTTCTATCATCTGCTTGCGGAAAATTCGGACTCCGAATACGTCGCCTATGTCTCCGAGCAAAACCTGCTGCCGGACGATTCCGGCGAGCCGATCCGACATTCGCAGGTGGCCGAGATCTTCGTGAAGGACAAGGCAGGCGGCTATCGCCCGCGCAATCCGTCGCTGAACTAGTCATCTTTGCCCGCAATAAAAAAGCGCCCTGCTCGGGCGCCTTTTTTGTTTTGTCGAACGACGCGGCTGCTACTTCGCTGCCGGATTGGCGCCGCCGCCCGCCCCTTCGAGCTTCTTGCGCTGCTCTTCCGCCCGCTTCTGCAGCTCTTCCTGCAGCTTCTTCTGGTTTTCCTCGAACACCTTCGGATCGGTCGGCGGACCGTCATAGGCCTTGGCGAATTCACCCGCGAGCGGCAGCGGCAGCGTCAGCGGCGCGCCGTTGGAATTGATCGCCTGAACAACGAGATTCTGGCCCTTCTTCAGGCTGGCGATCAGCTCAGGCGTTGCTTCGTAGTCGGACATGCAACCGTTCTGGAAGCAGATGACGTAGGGGCCCTGCAGCGGCGCATTGCTGTCGACGATGATCCGGGTTCCGTGCACGAAGCTGCATGCCGAGCGGCAGGGTCACGCGCAGCAGCTTCTTCGGCTCGCCTTCCGGCTCGATGATCACGGCGGCGATGACGGGCTGGCCGGACTCGATGCGGCCGTCCTTGCCGGTGAAGCAAACCTGCTTGGCGCCGGCTTCCTGACCCTTGAGGCAGAACTTGGTCCAGGGCGCGTAGATCAGCTGGACCTGCTGTTCCTGCGGCTGGGGGCGGCGCCGGGAGCGCCAGCCGGAGGGGCTTGCGCGGCCGGGGCGCCGGCGGGACCCTTGGGGCAGCCTTCGGAGGCGCTTTCGGAGCAGGAGCAGCAGGCGCAGGAGCAGCCTTGGGGGCGCCGGGCGCCGGCGCGGGCTGCTGGGCTTGCGCGCCCGAAGCGATCAGCGTTGCCGACAAAGCCGAGGCCGCCAACAGGGCCGAGATCTGCCCACGCGGCCGGATCGACCCGGCCAAGATACGGAAATTCATTGCGGAAAACCCTTTCTGAACCGCAGCGCCCGAAACCGCTACAGGCACCGACACCTAGCCGCGCTGGGGCGGCTGTCTCGTTGGCAATTGAGGCGGATACGTGACCGGTGTTCCCGCCGGCATCAACTGCCCGCCTTCAATACAGCGGCAGACGAAAAGATCAATGCCGACAGGCATCTTTGGCGTTCCTCGCAGGCCGAGGCCGAAGCCTATGGTAAAGCTTGCGGGTGCGCATTTTCGAATCAATTCCCTGCCCGCCTGTGACCGCTTCCGGGCGTATCCGCCTGCGTGTGTTGGCATGTATCGCCCTCGCGCTGGGTGTAACGCCGCTCGCGCCGTTCTACGAAGCGAAGGCGGCCGAAAGCCACGCGCTGGCGATGCACGGCGTGCCAGCCCTCGCCCCTGGCTTCACGCATATGCCCTACGCCAATCCCGATGCGCCGAAGGGCGGGCGGCTGGTCTGGGGCCTCCTCGGAACCTTCGACAGCCTCAATCCGCTGATTGTTCGCGGCCTCGCCGTACAGCAAATCAGGGGCTTTGTGGTCGAGAGCCTGATGGCGCGCGGCAATGACGAGGCCTTCACGCTCTATGGCCTGCTGGCCAAGAGCGTCGAAACCGACGACGCGCGCAGCTATGTCACCTTCCACCTCGACCCCAAGGCGCGCTTCGCCGATGGCAAGCCGGTCACGGCAGAGGACGTCCTGTTTTCGTGGGCCTTGCTGCGTGACAAGGGCCGCCCCAATCACCGTCAGTATTATTCCAAGGTCGCAAAGGCCGAGGCCCCCGACCTGCTCACGGTGCGGTTCGATTTCGGCGGGGCCAACGACCGCGAGCTGCCGCTGATCCTCGGCCTGATGCCGGTCCTGCCGCGGCACGCGGTCGATCCCCCAACGTTCGAGGAAACCACGATGACCGGACCGATCGGTTCCGGCCCCTATCACGTCACCGCCGTCAAGCCGGGGGCCAGCGTCACGATGACCCGCAATCCCGATTACTGGGGCCGCGACCTGCCGGTCAATCGTGGTTTGTGGAATTTCGATGAGGTCGGACTCGACTTCTATCGCGAATCCAACGGGCTGTTCGAAGCGTTCAAGCGCGGCCTCTACGACTTTCGCGTCGAGCACGAACCGCTGCGCTGGCACGACGGCTACGATTTTCCGGCGGCCCGCAACGGCGAGGTGATCCGCGAGACCATCAAGACCGGGATGCCGCAGCCGTCGGAATTCCTGGTGTTCAACACGCGGCGCCCGGTGTTTTCGGACATCCGGGTACGTCAGGCGCTGACGCTGCTGTTCGATTTCGAGTGGATCAACCGCAATTACTTTTTCGGGCTCTATGCGCGTTCAGCTGGCTTCTTCGCCGGGTCCGAACTGTCGGCCTATGCCCGTCCCGCTGACGAGCGCGAGCGCGAACTTTGCAGCCGTTCGCCGAGCGCATCCGGCCGGATATTCTCGACGGCAGCTACCGCCTGCCCGTCACGGACGGATCGGGGCGCGATCGTACGACGCTGCGCAGCGCGCTCAAATTGCTGTCGGAAGCTGGGTACGAGCTCGATGGAACCGTGTTGCGGCAGCGTGCGACCAAAATCCCCTTCGCCTTCGAAATCCTGGTGACGACGCGCGATCAGGAGCGGATCGCGCTGGCCTATCAGCGCGACCTCAAGCGCGCCGGCATCGAGGCCAGCGTTCGCGCGGTCGATCCGGTGCAGTTCGACCAACGCCGGCTCGGCTACGAGTTCGACATGCTGCAGAACCGCTGGGATCAGTCGCTGTCCCCCGGCAACGAGCAGTCCTTCTACTTTGGCAGCCAGGCCGCCGACATTCCCGGCACGCGGAACTACATGGGGGCGAAGGAGCCCGCCATCGACGCCCTGATTGCGGCGCTGCTCGAGGCGCGCGAGCGGCCGGCCTTCGTCTCCGCAGTGCGGGCGCTCGACCGCGCCCTGATGTCTGGCTTCTATGCTATTCCAGTGTTTAACGTGCAGGAGCAATGGATCGCGCGCTGGAATCGGATAGAACAGCCTGCAGCGACCGCGCTGACGGGCTATCTGCCGGAAACCTGGTGGCAGAAGCCGGAAGCGAAATGAAATTCACCGACCGTGCAACCCTCGTGACAGAGCCGAAGTAACGCCGTGACCCAGCCCACCGCTTCGCCAACGCTCGATACGTTGTTCAAACGGAACCTGGCGCGGCAGCCGGATGCGCTGGCGCTGGTCGATCCCCTCAACAAGCAGCGCATCACCGGCCAGCCGCCGAAGCGGCTTACCTTCGCGCAGGCCGACCGCATGATCTCGTCGCTGGCCGCGCACTTCATCGAATCCGGCTTGCCGTCCAATTCCGTGATCGCGGTTCAACTGCCCAACACCATCGAATTCGCGCTCACCGTGCTTGCCGCTTTCCGCGCCGGCCTCGTCGTCGCGGTGCTGCCGCTGCTCTGGCGGCAGTCGGAATTGACCATGGCGCTCAACCGCACCGCCGCGCGGGGATCGTGACCTCGGGCAAGGTCGACGGCGTGGTCTATTCTGATATCGCCATGAACGCCGCCGCCGAAGCGTTCTCGATCCGCCATGTCTGCGGCTTTGGCAGCGACCTGCCCGAAGGCATGGCCTCGCTCGACAACGCGATTTTCCGGGAATCCCTGACCACGCGCGCCGTGATCCAGGACGGCCGCAAGGCGGCGCTGATTTCCTTCGACGTCACCGCGGACGGCTTCCGGCCGGTCCCGCGCGCCCATCTCGGCCTGATTGCCGGCGGCCTTGCGATGTCGCTCGAAAGCGACGTGCCGCAGGGCGCAACTGTCTTGTCGGCCTTCTCGCCGATGTCGTTTGCCGGCCTCGCCTCGTCGCTGGCGGTCTGGCTCTTGTCGGGCGGAACGCTGGTGCTGCACCATCCGTTCGACGAGGAGGCGCTGGAACTACAGATCAACGAACAGGCCTGCAATACGCTGATTGCACCGGCGCAACTGGCGCTGCGGCTGGACGAGATGGACCTCGCGGCGCGGATGCCAAGCCTGCGCAACGTCATCGGCCTGTGGCGCACTCCGGAACAGGTCGGCTCCAGCGCGTGCTGGGCCGCGCAACAGGCGACGCTGACGGATGTCTATCTGTTCGGCGAGGCCGGATTGTTCGGCGCGCGCCGGATCGCGGAGGACGGCTCGCCGGCCCTGATCAAGCCCGGCCTCCACGGCGCGCCGCGCGAATTGCCGGGATCGTCGATCGCGGGCGAGATCCTGCTGACGCCGCGCGGCACGTTGGGATTGCGCGGGCCGATGGTGCCGGTCGCGGCCTATGCACCGCCTCCGCCGCCAAGCGATTCCCTGATCGCCTCGCCGCCGCGCGACTACGTCGATACGGATTACGCGGCGCGGCTCGAGCGCGTGACCGGCGCGATCAACATCACCGCGCCGCCGTCCGGCGTCATGGCTGTCGGCGGCTACCGGTTCCTGGTGCAGGACCTGCAGGAGTGGGCGCGGCGACTCGGCCAGGGCGCGCTCCTGACGGCATTGCCCGACCGCCTCAGCGGCCACCGGCTCGCCGGCCGCGCCCTCGACAATGCGCGCGCCCGGGACGCGCTGACAGAACTCGGCCTTAACCCGTTGATGGTGGAAGCATTTCGCGATCGGAACAGCGCGGTCTGAGAGCCTCCGACAGGGGCGGCGTTGACGCCGCATTAAGCGGCGCAAACCAGCATCGCTGGTTCCAGATGCGCACCTGACCCGAGTTCTCAAGATGTCCCAGCAAGGTCCGATCCTCGTCGTGTCGACCGCGAGACGGCCGTCCTTTGCCGCCACGCTCGACCTCGCGAGACTGTTTCCGGTGGTCGAGACCGAGTGGGCGGACGCGGCGCGCGCAGTCGAGCAGGTGCAACCGGCCGCCGTGCTGGCTGCCACCTCCGACACCGATGAGGCCGGACTGGCGGAACTGGCAGCGCGGGTTGCGGCACGCCAGCCTTATCTGCCGCTGATCTCGGTCGACCCGCGGGTCCCGCATCCAGACAACGTCATTCCCTTTTTCAAACCCAAACCCTGCAAGCTCAAGGCGGCTCTGACCGCCTGGTGGCTCGGCTGCGTGCCGCGCTGCGCGTGCGGTCGTTGCATGCGACCGTGATGCGCCGGCTGGTGCCGGCAACGCCGATGGTGCTGTCGCATATCGATCCGGCGCGCGACGCTACCGTGCTGCTGATCGGCCGCGGTGGCGCCTATCCGACGTTGTCGGTCGCGCTTGGCGAGCGCATCGGCGTGGTCGGCGCGCTCTCGATCGAGGCGGCTGCGAAGCATCTCAACGTCAGAGACATCGACGGCATCGTGCTCGGCGAAGGCTTCAGCCCGCGCGTGATCGACGCCTTCCTCACCGTGTTGACGGAGGACGCCCGTTTCCGCAACCTTCCCGTCGTCGTGACGGCAGGTGATCTGGCACCTAGCTACGATCTGCCGAACCTCGAGATCATCTCCGACGGCGCCGCCCAGGCGGTAGCGACGGCGCTGCCGCTGATCCGCCAGCATGCCTTCGAAGCGCATCTGAGCCGCACTCTGAAGGCCATCGACGCCGATGGCCTGATCGATGCGCGGACCGGCCTGCTCACCCGGGACGCCTTCGAGCGCGACTTCGCCAGCGCCATCTACCAGACGCAGCAGCGCGGCGGCGGATTGTCGGTCGCACGCTTTGCGTTCGATCCCGAACATCCCCGCGCGCAATTCGACGGCGCGCGGATCATCAGCCGCCTGATGCGGCAGATGGATTTCGGCGCCGCCCAGCAAGACGGCTCGGTTGTCGTGGTCTTTGCCGAAACCGACCTGAAGACGGCCCACGCCATCGCGCGGCGGCTGTCGAGCGTGATGCGCCACACCAGCCATGGCCAACGCGACGCGCGATCGGAGCCGGTTGTTACCGTGGCAACGCTGCTGCCGAACGATTCCGCGAAGTCGCTGCGGTTGCGGCTCCAGGAAGAGGCGCATCGCGCAGCGTCGTAACCGCCCCTTGCCGGCACCACCACGTACCCCGGATGCTGCGCAGCGCGTAGCGGTGCGCTGCAGATCCGGGGTCCATCCGTCTGCGCGTGAATGGATCCCGGCTCTGCGGAGCAGCGCTACGCGCTGCACCGCGTCCGGGACACGAACCAATTAAGCCGCCTTCTTGCTCTCCGCGAGATTGGCGAGTTGCCGCAGGATCTCGGTCGTGCCCATCAAGCGCTCTTCCGGCGTTTTCCATGTCTGCAGGAACACCACCTTCATGTCGGGTCGCACCTTGGCAGCCTGGCCGTGCTGGCGGATGAAGAACACCAGCCGGTCCGGCTGCGCGAACTTGTTGTCGCGGAATGAGATCACCGCGCCCTTCGGTCCGGCATCGACCTTCTCGACATTGGCTCTGCGGCAATAGGCCTTGATGGCCGCGACCTTGAAGAGATAGCGGACTTCGTCCGGCAGCACGCCGAAGCGGTCGCGCATTTCGGCGGCGAAATTGTCGATCTCCTCGTCGGTCTCGAGGTCGGCCAGCCGCCGGTACAGCGACAGCCGCACCGCGAGGTCGTTGACGTAGTCCTCGGGGATCAGCACCGGCATGCCGATGGTGATCTGCGGCGACCAGCGGTCGGCGGCAGGCTCCGCCACGCCGGCCTTGAAGTTGAGGATCGCCTCCTCCAGCATCGATTGATAGAGCTCGAAGCCGACTTCCTTGATGTGGCCGGATTGCTCCTCGCCGAGCAGATTGCCGGCGCCGCGGATATCGAGGTCGTGCGACGCCAACTGAAAGCCCGCGCCCAGCGTTTCCAGCGACTGCAGCACTTTCAGCCGCCGCTCGGCCTGGGCTGTGATCTTCTGCTGCGCCGGCAGCGTGAACAGCGCATAGGCCCGCAGTTTGGAGCGCCCGACCCGGCCGCGCAGCTGATAGAGCTGCGCCAGCCCGAACATGTCGGCGCGATGCACGATCAGCGTGTTGGCGGTCGGGATATCGAGGCCGGATCTCGATAATGGTGGTCGAGAGCAGGATATCGTATTTGCCGTCGTAGAACGCCGACATGATGTCCTCGATCACCGTCGGCGCCATCTGGCCGTGCGCGACCGCGACCTTCATCTCCGGCACGTTCTTGTCGAGAAAATCCTTGACGCCGGCGAGGTCCTCGATCCGCGGCACCACATAGAACGCCTGTCCGCCGCGGTAGCGTTCGCGCAGCAGCGCCTCGCGGATCATCAAGGGATCGTGCGGCGCCACGAAAGTGCGCACCGCGAGGCGATCGACCGGGGGCGAGGCAATGATCGAGAGGTCGCGCACGCCGGTGAGCGCGAGCTGCAGCGTCCGCGGGATCGGTGTGGCGCTCAGCGTCAGCACGTGGACCTGGGCGCGCAGCTGCTTCAGCTTCTCCTTGTGACTGACGCCAAAGTGCTGCTCCTCATCGACGATCAGGAGCCCAAGGTCCCTGAATTTGATGGATTTGCCGAGCAGCGCGTGGTGCCGATCACGATATCGACATTGCCCTCGGCGATCCCTTCTTGACCTGCGTCAGCTCTTTCGACGCAACCAGGCGCGAGGCCTGCGCGACATTGACCGGGAAGCCACGGAAGCGTTCGGCAAAATTCTTGCTATGCTGCCGCGCGAGTAGCGTGGTCGGCACGACGACCGCAACCTGCTTGCCTTCGAGCGCGACGGCAAACGCCGCGCGCAGCGCCACCTCGGTCTTGCCGAAGCCGACATCGCCGCAGATCAGCCGGTCCATGGGACGGCCGCTTTCGAGGTCCTTCAGCGTGGACATGATGGCCCCTAACTGGTCCTCGGTTTCCTCATACGGGAAGCGCGCGCAGAACTCGTCATAGACATGCGGTTGCACCGGCATTTTCGGCGCTTCGTGCAGGTGTCGTTCGGCCGCGATCTTGATCAGTTCGCCGGCGATCTCGCGGATGCGGTTCTTGAGCTTTGCCTTGCGCGCCTGCCAGCCGCCGCCACCCAGCCTGTCCAGTTCGACATTTGCGTGGTCGGAGCCGTAACGCGACAGCAGTTCGATGTTTTCGACCGGCAGGAACAACTTTGTTTCCGCGGCATAATGCAGCTCGAGACAGTCATGCGGCGCGCCGCCGACCTCGATGGTCTGCAATCCGACAAAGCGGCCGATTCCGTGCTCGACATGGACGACGAGATCGCCGGTCGCGAGGCTCGTGACTTCGGAGATGAAGTTATCGAGCTTGCGGCTTGCCTTGCGCGGCCGCACCAGGCGATCGCCGAGGATGTCCTGCTCGCTGATGACGGCGAATTCGTCGGTCTCGAAACCGCTCTCCATGCCGACAACCGCCAGCATGGCCTCGTTCCGCGGTGTCGCCTGCACCGTGCGCCAGGCGTTGACGCTGGTGAGATTGGCGAGCTTGTGGTCGCGCAGCATGCTGCCCATGCGGTCGCGGGAGCCTTCGCTCCACAGCGTGATCACCACCTTCTTGCGTTGCGCCTGCAACGCCAGCACGTGCGCCACCACGGCTTCGAACACATTGACCGAACCGTCGGCGCGCTCGGGCGTGAAATTGCGGCCCTGCCGCGCGCCGGCGTCGAACACGTCGGCGCTGCCCTCAGGCACGGCAAATGGCGTCAGCCTAGCCAATGCGGCCTCGCTGAGCCGTGTCGTCCACTCGGTTTCCGTCAGGTAGAGCCGGTCCGGCGGCAACGGCTTGTAGATCGCACCGGAGCCTGGATGTTCCAGCGCCTCGCGCCTCGCCTCATAATAATCCAGGATCTGCTTGAAGCGCTCGCGGGCCGCGTCTTCGCCCTGCGGCTCGATCGCAACCGGCGCGCCATCGAGATAGTCGAACAGCGTATCCATCCGCTCCTGGAACAGCGGCAGCCAGTGCTCCATGCCGGGATGGCGGCGACCCTCGCTGACGGCTTCATAGAGCAGATCGTCGCGCTGCGGCGCGCCGAAGGTGGCGACATAGCCCATACGAAAGCGGCGGATGGTTTCCGTGACGAGCTGGAATTCCGAAACCGGAACCAGATCGAGCGCGCGCATGTCGAGCAGCGTTCGCTGCGTTTCCGCATCGAAAGTACGGATCGATTCAAGGCTGTCGCCGAAGAAGTCGAACCGCACGGGTTGGTCGAGCCCGGCCGGAAACAGATCGAGGATACCGCCGCGCACGGCGTATTCGCCGGGCTCGCGCACGGTCGAGGAGCGGTTGTAGCCGTTGTGCTCCAGCCAGGCCACGATCGAGTCCATCGGCACGACATGGCCGGGCGCAACCGACAGCGCCTGCGCCGCCACCACCTCGCACGCCGGCACGCGCTGCACGATGGCGTTGACGGTGGTGAGCACGATCAGCGGCCTGTCGCTGCCCTGTAGGCGCGACAGCCGTGCCAGCGTGGTCAGGCGCTGCGCCAGTATGCCGCCATGCGGCGACACCCGGTCATAGGGCTGGCAGTCCCAGGCCGGAAACTGCATCACGGGCAGATCGGGGGCGAAGAATTCCAGCGCCCGCGCGAGCTGCTGCATGCGCGGACCGTCGCGGCAGACCACGGCAAGGCTCACCGCCGGCGGTTTTGGTCGTGCCGCCACCGCACGGGCAAGATCGGATACGACCAGCCCCTCCGCGCCTTCGGCAACGTTGGCAAAGGTCAGCGCACGGCCGGGTACGAGCAGCGCGGCAGGCGATTTGACAGGCGACTTCATGCGTCGTGATCCACGGCGCGAAACGCCTTGATGCGGTCGAACAGCGCGGTCGCATATTCCGGATCGAGCGGCGTGTCGCCGAGCAGCGCGGCATAGAGATCGGGATCGGGCACCTCGATCAGGCGTTCGAGTTCGGCCAGTTCATCATCGCGCAAGCCCGATATTTCGGCATCCGCAAAGCGCCCCAGGATGAGGTCCATCTCACGGGTGCCGCGATGCCAGCAGCGGAATAAAAGCCGCTTGCGGCGGTCGTCGAGGCCACCGCTTGATCGTGTCGTACCCGTCATTGTCCCATTCCATTTCGAACGCCAAAAGCCCGGACGTGCCGGGCGGGGTTGATATAGCGGTCGGGATCGGCAATGTCAGCCCTTGTTGACTGTGTTGTTTACGTAAATGCTCGTCATGGCCGGGCTTGTCCCGGCCATCCACGTCTTGATCTCAACATGAGGACAAAAAGCCGTGGATGCCCGGGACAAGCCCGGGCATGACGGTAGAAAACGGATTTAAGCCTTCCGATGCGCCCCACCCTGCTCAATCCGCTGTTTGCGCTGGTCACGAGCCTTCCCGGCGTCGGGCCGAAGCAGGACAAGCTGTTGCGCTATCTGCTGGGGCGCGATGAGACGCCGCGGCTGGTCGATTTGCTGTTGCACCTGCCGGCCAGCGTGATCGACCGCCGGGCGCGGCCGAAGATTCGCGAGGCGGTGCAGGGAACCGTGGTGACGCTGGAAGTCACCGTGGATCGCCACCGGCCGCCGCCGCCGCGCAATTCCCGCGCGCCCTACCTCGTCTATGCCTCAGACGATACCGGCGATGTGGTGCTGACATTCTTCCGCGCCAAGCCCGGTTACGTCGAGAAGCTGCTGCCGGTCGGCGAGAAGCGCTACGTTTCCGGCACGCTGCAGATGTACGACGGCATCCCGCAGATCGTGCATCCCGACCGCGTCGTCGACGAAGCGGGGTTTGCAAAACTCAGCGGCATCGACCCGGTCTATCCCTCACCGAAGGCCTCGCTTTGGGCTCGCTGCGCCGCGCGATTGCGCAGGCGCTGCAGAAGCTGCCTGTTTTACCCGAGTGGGTCAGCCCGGAAGTCATTCGCCGCTGCAGCTTTCCACCGATCCGGGAAGCGCTGAACCGCGTGCATGTGCCGCTCGAACTCACCGACATCCTGCCCGATGGCCCGTTCTGGTCGCGGCTCGCCTTCGACGAACTCCTCGCCGGTCAATTGGCGCTGGCGCTGGTGCGCGCGCAGTTGCGGCGTCCGGCGGGCGACCGCAACGCCGGCGACGGTCACCTGCGCCGCAAGATCATCGACGCGTTGCCTTATGCACTCACCGGCTCGCAGCGCGAGGCGGTCGCCGCCATCGCCGAGGATCTGCGGCAGCCGGTCAGGATGCTGCGGCTGCTGCAGGGCGATGTCGGGTCCGGCAAGACGGTGGTGGCGCTGCTTGCCGCCGCTGCGGTCGTCGAGGTCGGCAAGCAGGCTGCGCTGATGGCGCCGACCGAAATCCTCGCGCGCCAGCACATCAAGACCATCGCGCCGCTGGCCGAACGCGCCGGGCTGCGCGTGGCGATCCTGACCGGTCGCGAGAAGGGCAAGGAGCGCCGCGAAATCTTAGGCCGGCTGGAAGCCGGCGAGATCGATTTTCTGGTCGGCACGCATGCGCTGATCCAGGACGACGTGATCTTCAAGGCGCTGGCGCTTGCCGTGGTCGACGAGCAGCATCGTTTCGGCGTGCGCGAGCGGCTCGCGCTCACCAACAAGGGCGACGCGGTCGATGTGCTGGTCTTGAGCGCGACGCCGATCCCGCGCACGCTGGTGCTCACCTATTTCGGCGACATGGACGCCTCCGAGCTGCGCGAGAAGCCGGCCGGCCGCCAGCCGATCGAAACCCGCACCATATCGATGAGCCGCCTCGACGAGGTGACGGATGGCGTCGGCCGCGCGCTGCGGGCCGGCAAGCTGGTCTACTGGATCTGCCCGCTGGTGGAGCAATCGGAAGCCGAAGGTACCGAGCATCTTACCAACGCGACGGAACGGTTTGAAAAGCTGCGGCAGCGCTTCGGCGACAAGGTCGGTCTCGTCCACGGGCAGATGAAGGGCACGGAGAAGGACCGCGTGATGGCGCAATTCGCCGCCCACGAGATCGGGCTCCTGGTGGCGACCACGGTGGTCGAGGTCGGCGTCGACGTCCCCGCCGCGACCATCATGGTGATCGAGAACGCCGAACGCTTCGGGCTCGCGCAATTGCACCAGTTGCGCGGCCGGATCGAGGCGCGGGTCGGAGGCGTCTACCTGCCTGCTGCTCTACAAGGAGCCGCTCGGCGAAATGTCGAAGGCGCGGCTGAAGGTGATCCGCGAGACCACCGACGGCTTTCGGATCGCCGAGGAGGACCTCAAGCTGCGCGGCGAAGGCGACGTGCTCGGCATCCGCCAGAGCGGCCTGCCCGGCTATCGCATCGCCCGCTCCGACGTGCATGCGCAACTGATCACGCAGGCGCGCGACGAGGCGCTTCGTATCATGAAGGACAATCCGAAACTGAAGGGCGAGCGCGGCGAGGCGCTGCGCTGTCTGCTTTATCTATATGAACGCGATGAAGCCGTGCCGCTGATCGGTGCGGGATAAGTCTTGCTCGCATCCACCACGGCAATGCGCCGCCGGTAGTGCTCGGTGCCCTCGACGATCTTGTCGAGCAGTGCGTCGAGAGCCCAGAACTTTTCGTGGATATCGAAGGTGACGGCACGGCTGTCGGTGCAGGAAAACGTGCCGATACGCTGGTGGTAGAGCTTTGCGAGCTTCGGATAACCCATCGGCTCGGCCATTGCCGACAGCGCGAGGTAGACGGAAAGCTCGTCCGCCAGCGCCGGATGGGCGGCATTCTCGGTCATCAACCACTTGTAGAGATCGGGATGAAAGTTCGTGAACACGCCGGTAAAGCCGCGCGAACCGGCCTTCATCGCCTCATAGGCAATCGCCGCATTGGCATTGACGATGGCAAGCGGCGTGCCCCTGGTCAGCGCCACCCGGCGCTTCACCGTTTCGAGGTCGCAGGAGACGTCCTTGAGAATGACGAAGCGGCCGGTACCCGCGCAGAACGTCAGTTCGTCGTCGGTCAGCAGCCGGCGATAGGGCGCCGGGCACTCGTAGAGACCGAGCGGCATTTGCTTCGGCAGCCGCTCGAGCAGCCAGCTCAGATCGTCGATGAACTTAGCTCCGCCTTCCCGCCTGGCGTCGAGACGGTTGGTGACCAGCACCATGCCGTCAACCCCGGTCGCGGCAATCGCGGTCAGCTCGGCAAGCTGGTCCTCCAGGCTTTCGCTGATGTGACCGGAAGCGATCACCGGCACGCGGCCCGCTGCGGCTTGTCTGACGAAAGCGGCAAGCGCAACCCGTTCGTCGAGATTGAGAAACTGCATCTCGCTGGACTGGCAGACCGCGAACAGCGCGTCCGAACCATGGTCGATGTACCATTCCACCAGCCGGCCGAGGCCCGGGTAATCGATTTGGCCGTTTTCGGTAAACGGCGTGATCATTACCGGAATGATGCCTTCGATCTTCTTGACCATGGTTTCAGCCTGCCCACATTCGAGATTATCGGCGGCCGCCGCAGCGGAAGCCCTACTCCGCCTCCACCTTTGCGGGAGCCGCTTGCAGCTTGGCCGAATTCGCCACGCGCGCCGCGTTCGCCATGCCGGCCAGCGCGGCGGCATTGCGTTTCTGCGGATCGGAGCCGGGCTGCACCACGCCGGCCGACATGATCAGGGTCGCAGCGTCTTCGGTGCTCATGTCGACTTCGATGATCTTGCTCTTCGGAACGTAGAAGAAGAAACCGGTGGTCGGGTTCGGCGCGCAGGGCAGGAAAACCGAGATGTGCTCCTCCTGGCCCGGCAATACGGCCGCGATGTTCACGCTCGGCGACTGCGATATCAGGACGATCGACCACATCCCCGGCGAGGAAACTCGACCAGGCCGACCTTGCGAAAGCTCGACCCCTTGCCCGAGAACAGCGTCTCGAACACCTGCTTGAGGCCGCGATAGATCGCGCGCACCACCGGCATGCGGCCGAGCAGCCTTTCGCCGAGATCGACCAGCGTCCGCCCGATCAGGTTGGCGGTGAGGAAACCGAGCAGCGTCAGCGCAATCACGGCGACGATCAGCCCGGAACCGGGCAATCCGAACGGCAGGTAGGTTTCGGGACGGTAGACCGTCGGCACGAACGGGCGGACCAGATTGTCGACCCAGTTCACGAACCACCAGGTCAAATAAAACGTGATCGCAACCGGCCCTGCGACAACCAGTCCGGTCAGAAAATAGTTTCGGAAACGGGCCATCAGGCCGGGAGGATGCGCGTCCGGCATGGGTTCCTCCAGGGACGCGGTCGGGGGCAGTTCTTCGCGGTTCATCGTGGTTCCAGGTCGGGGCAGCCGGCTATGTTCCAGCTAAGCCATCCTAGCAGGTTTTTGAAGACCCGGCGTGACAGTCGATTGACTTGACTATTCGACCGTTACCGATTTGGCGAGATTTCGCGGCTGATCGACGTCGGTGCCCATCACCACGGCGGTATGATAGGCCAGCAGTTGCACCGGGATGGCGTAGACCATCGGAGTGAACGCCGCCGCCATGTCGGGCAGCACGATGGTGACCAGGGATTCGATGGTGGCTTCCGCCGCCCCTTGGCGTCGGTCATCAGAATGATCCTGCCGCCGCGGGCCGCGACCTCCTGCATGTTGGAGACGGTCTTCTCGAACACCCGGTCGAACGGCGCGATCACCACGACCGGCATGTTCTCGTCGATCAGGGCGATCGGCCCGTGCTTGAGTTCGCCGGCGGCATAGCCCTCGGCGTGAATGTAGGAAATTTCCTTCAGCTTCAGTGCGCCTTCCAGCGCCAAGGGATAGCTGGTGCCGCGGCCGAGATAGAGCACGTCCTTCGATTTCGAGATGTCGCGCGCCAGCTTCTCGATCTGCGGCTCAGATGTCAGCGCCGCCGCCATCAGGCGCGGAATCTCGACGAGGCCGTGGACGAGTTTTGTTTCGTCCTCATCGGACAACTCGCCGCGCGCCTTGCCGGCAGCGACCGCGAGCGAGGCCAGCACCATCAACTGGCAGGTAAAGGCCTTGGTCGAGGCGACGCCGATTTCGGGGCCGGCCAACGTCTGCAGCACGGTTTCGCTTTCGCGCGCAATCGTCGAGGTCGGCACGTTCACCACCGACACCGTGTGGACGCCCTCGGCCTTGGCGTAGCGCAGCGCGGCCAGCGTATCGGCGGTCTCGCCGGACTGCGAAATGAAGATCGCCAGATCGCCCTTGCGCAAGGGTGCCTCGCGGTAGCGGAATTCGGAAGCGACGTCGACTTCGACCGGCAGGCGCGCGAACCGCTCGAACCAGTATTTGGCGACGTAGCCGGCATAGCTCGCGGTGCCGCAGGCCGTGATCGAAATGCGCTGGATATCCTTGAAGTCGAACGGCAGCTTGACCGGCAGCATGACGCGCTCGCTCGCCATGTCGATATATCTGGCAAGGGTATGCCCGACCACTTCCGGCTGCTCGTGGATTTCCTTGGCCATGAAGTGGCGGTAGTTCGCCTTGTCGACCAGCGAGGTCGAGGCCGTGTGCTTGACCGCATCGCGGTGCACGATCGCGTTGGTCTTGTCGTAGATGGTGGCGCCCTTGCGCGTCAGCACCACCCAGTCGCCGTCTTCGAGATAGCTGATCGTATCGGTGAACGGCCCGAGCGCGATCGCATCCGAGCCCAGATACATTTCGCCGTCGCCGTGACCGATCGCCAGCGGCGGGCCGTTGCGGGCGCCGATCATCAAATCGTCGTCGCCTGAGAAGATGAACCCGAGCGCGAATGCGCCGCGCAGTTCCGATAGCGCCGCCCTCACGGCCTCGACCGGCTTGATGCCCTTCTGCAGCAGACTGTCGACCAGATGCAAAACGATCTCGGTATCGGTTTCGGTCTTGAAGACTGTCCCCTTTTTCTCGAGCGCTTCGCGCAACTCGCGAAAGTTCTCGATGATGCCGTTGTGAACCACGGCGACGCGATCGGTCGCGTGCGGATGCGCGTTGTTCTCGGTCGGCTTGCCGTGGGTTGCCCAGCGGGTGTGCCCGATCCCGGTGTGACCCTTGAGCGGTTCGGCATCCAGCCGCTTTTCGAGGTTCTTCAGCTTGCCCTCGGCGCGCCGGCGCGCGAGGCGGCCGCCTTCCAGCGTGGCGACGCCCGCGGAATCATAGCCGCGATATTCAAGCCGCTTGAGTGAGTCTACCAACAGCTCCGCGACCGGAGCGCGCCCGAGAATGCCGACAATGCCGCACATGCGGTTCAATTTCCCCAAATCGACGAATAGCGTCGCAACCCGCTTCCTCTTAACGAAATTCGCAGTCCGACAGATACTCAATAATTGTTGCGTATTGAGACAGTCTTAAGTGGAAAGCTTAACGGACCGCCTAACCGGGGATTAACCTGTCACATCCGCGAGGCGCACGGAATACGGGTCCGCGATCTCGCGGCATGACCTGCCCGAGCTGTGGCCTTGGTTCTCCCAAAGAGAGGAGCAGGGAATGCCGGATGCGCGCTGCACCCGCGGTCTCGCGTGCAATGGGTAGAAGGAAAGCGCACACGAGCATACAGGTTCAGCGGAGGCAATCCGGCATTCCCTGCGCAATGGCTTTACGGCTTACTTCGCGCTCTTCCCGGCGACGAATTCCTTTTGTCACCGTCACCAGCGGATTGAGATTTGTCTAAGCCCGGTCGGGCCGACGCGTCTCCGCTGGCTTGACATCAGCAACGGATGCCAGAACCACACGACTTCGCCGTACGCAGCGCCCTCAACCGCCCCTCCGATCGACAAGATGCCGGCCGAAGTTCTAGCGAAGGCCTTGAAACGCCGGTCGTCTGCGCGACGTTGGATCACTCACGGGAGAACCCGCCCTGCGACCACGATCGCGCCCGACGCCGCTGCGTCCACCGCATCCAACCCCGCGTCCGTGACGATCGCGATACGCCCCCTCTTGCCGGGGTGGATGGGCGAGGTGATAGCGGTGATTTGGCCTGCGGCGAAAGCGGAATATTTTTCGGATGAGACTGGACTGGTAGCATCAGGTTGATCTGGTTCAGCAAATTAGCCTGAGCGCGCAGCCCAAATCAGCAAGCTCCCCCAGCGGTAGAGACGGTTAAATGCCTGTCACCGTAGATCGGCCTAATGCTTCGGCAGTTCGTGCTGCGTGGTTGTCTCACTGCCGTCTACCGAACTAGCGCCGACAGCCTTCTTGTCATCGCAAAGCGCTTCCGGGACCTCATGCCTGTCAGGCGAGATCAGAAGCTGTTTCCGCATCTCGGCGAGGCGGGCACGGCAGTATTCGCGGTACAGGAGATCGAATATGGCGGGCATGATCTAACCTCGTTTGTTTGATCTGCACCAATTCCAATTCCAATTCCAAGCTATCATTTTTCCTGGGGCCCAAGATGTGAACCAGATCACAGTCTGTCCCTCTTGAGCTTTCTCCGCCCAGTGATGAACCTTGGCGGAAACTCGCGAACCTGGCTGCGGTTCAATGCCCGCATGACGCCAACCTCAGGCGACGAGATAGCTGATGTGTCCCCGTGGTGTCACTGAAGCTTTGACAGAGCAATAGAGCCCCATAAAGTTCGATCAGATCGATTTGACCGTCATCGGTCGGATGGCCCGTCGTCCCTTCGCGGCAAGCTTTGCTTGCTCGGAAGCAATTGGAGGATATTTCGAATGGCTGACGCTCGATGCAGCTGCGGTGCAGTCGCGCTCTCGCTTCCAAAAGAACCATCCAAGCTAGTCGTTGCTTGTCACTGCATCGACTGCCAACGCCGAACCGGGGCGCCGTTCGGTGTAGGCGCTTATTACCCCGCTGATGTTGTCACCATCTCGGGAACCTCAAAAGAGTTCACGCACGCCGCCGCAAGCGGCGGGAAAATCCATAACTATTTTTGTCCACAGTGCGGCTCAACAGTCCACTGGAAACTCAGCAATCTGCCCGCGCTGGTTGCCGTTGCAGTCGGCGCGATGGCAGAACCAAAATACCCAGCCCCTGTCATATCGGTTTTCGAACAGTCGAAACACGATTGGGTTCAAATTGATGGTGCCGTGGAGCACTTCCGGCAAAACCGCCTCCCAAAAAATTCAAACTGAGACACAACCGAACTACGGCGATTACGGTGACACTTAATCTGCCGCTCGCGACGTGCAATTGAGTGTCACCGTAATTCCCTGCTCGATCTGGATGCTCGTCGAGATTGGCTTCCAGCGCGGCACGAAGGGGTCGAACAGTTACGGACCCGATCCGCTGTCCGCTGCGTGAAGGAACTCCGTTTCGAACCAAATCTGCCGCCGTACCGACCAATCAACGCACCCGAGAGGACGCCCCTGCCGAGGATGCGATGAAACTGCAGAAGATCCTTTTCAGCTTCGACGGCCGGATCGGCCGCCGCACCTATTGGCTGGCGATCCTCGCCCTGATCGTCGCGGTGCAGGTCTTGACCTTCGCCCCTTTCTCCTCGAAAGCGAAGAGGCGGCCGTCCTGCTGGTTGCCTTGACCTCGCAATTCATATGGCTCTTAAGCCTGTGGCCGATGCTGGCCGTGGGCAGCAAGCGATTGCACGACCGCAACAAGAACGGCTGGTGGCTGCTGGTTTTCTGGCTGCTCCCCTTCGCCCTGTTCTGTGTCGGCTTCAGCATCTACCTGTTTGACGACCCCAGGACCGGCCGGAGCGGAGATTTCGCGACCGGCTCGATCCTGATTTTGCGAGCCTTCCGCCCGCGCTATGGGGCATCGTCGAGCTCGGCATTCTGCCGGGCACCAAGGGGCCGAACCTGTACGGCGCCGACCCGGCGCAACAGCTGGCTTGAAAACCGCTATGAGTCCTGCGCCGGGGCCGTCATTGTCATTACGGTGACAGTGCTGGACTGCACTGGACTGCACCCCGTCAGTGAGACACGATAATTTCTGTGACAGGTTGTGCCTGAGGATGACGGATGACGGACAAGATGGCGATCAGAACGTTTCCGACGGCGTACAAATTGAAGGCGCTCAAGGCACCTTGATCCCGGCACGCTCGATCACACGTGCGTACCCTGCGCGCTCCTTGGCGAGCGCCTCGGCGTAGGCCGGACCGGGCAGTTCGGTCTGGAGTACACCAAACTTTTCGAGTGCGGTGCGGACTTCGGGGATCTTGCCGACCGCGACAAGTTCTTCAATGAGGTTCTTCACGATGTCGGGCGGCATGTTGGCGGGGCCGACCCAGCCGAATGCCGGCATCAGTTCGAAGCCCGGCAGGGTCGCGGCCGTCGGCTGTATCTCCTTGGCGAGCGGATAGGGCCCAGGCGACGTGATCGAGATGGCACGCAGCTTGCCGCCTTTCACCTGCTCGTATGCCACGGCGAAGTTGTCGCAGGCGAGCTTGATCTGACCACCAATCAGATCCTGGATGCTGATGTTTGATGCGCGGTAGGAGACGGCCGTCATCTTGACCCCCGCGGCGTCCTCCAGCATCGCGCCGCAGATATGCTGCGTCGTGCCGGGGCCGGATGTCGCATACGGCGTCTCCGGGTTCGCCTTCAGCCAGGCGATCAGCTCCGCCATGGTGTTGGCCGGGACGGATGGGTTGACGAGCCAGATGTTGGGCTGTGCTGCCATGCCATAGAGGTAGGTGAAGTCTTTCTCGACGTTGTAGGGGATCTTGTCCTTGATCAGGATCGGATTGATGGCGATTCCACCGGAGGTCGCCACCGCAATGGTGTAGCCGTCCGGCGCCGCCCGCGTCATCGCGTGCAGGCCGTTGACCCCGCCCGCACCGGCCTTGTTCTCGACGACGAACTGCTGGCCGAGCCGCTTCGTCAGTTGCTCTGCAAAAATGCGCGCCATGACGTCCGTGTTGCCGCCGGCAGCGAACGGCACGATGATCGTCACGGGCCTCGATGGCCACTTTTCTTGCGCCATGGCAGCGCCGGTGAACAGGCCGAGCGTTAGGGCCACTACAGCGAGTCTTGCGAGAATACGGGACAGCATTTCGTTCTCCGGTCTCTGACGAGTTGCATTGCAGCAAGAAAGTCGGTCAGCCCGAGGATCGACCGGTCGTTCCGAAGGATATTTTGCCAGACGTAAATATGTCAATGACAGGCAGGATTTCGAACCCTTCCCGTGGTCCGTTGGGTCCGAGAGGTCGAATTCACAAGGGGCGACTCTCGCTAATCCTTCAACTTTTGACGATAACCTTATTGCGGATTGAGACAGTCTTAAGCGGAAAGCTCCACAAGCCCTGCGCTCACCCTCCTTCGGCTTCTTCGCCCGCATCTTCATCTCGCGGTAGCGCGCCGCCCCGCCCTCGCGGTTGCTCTGCGGGCTGCGTTCCATGGCCATCGCGTCGTCAGGCACGTCCTTGGTGATGACGGAGCCCGAACCGATATAGGCGCCGTTGCCGATCTTCACCGGCGCCACCAGCGATGAATTGGTGCCGATGAACGCGCCCTCGCCGATCGTGGTCTTGTGCTTGAAGAAGCCGTCATAATTGCAGGTGATGGTGCCGGCGCCGAGATTGGCGTTGGCGCCGACATGGGCGTCGCCGACATAGGAGAGATGGTTGACCTTGGCGCCTGCTTCGATCGTCGCGGCTTTTGTCTCCACGAAATTGCCGATCCGAACTCCCTCGCCGAGCGAGGTACCCGGGCGCAGGCGCGCATAGGGACCGACGGATGCCTTTTTGCCGATCGAGGCCTGCACGATGTGCGAGAATGAATGGATCACCGCGCCGTCGGCGATGGTGACGCCGGGGCCGATCACCACGAACGGTTCGATGGTGACGTCGTTGCCGAACTTGGTATCGGCGGCCAGATAGACCGTCTCCGGCGCGATTAGCGTCACGCCGGCGTCGAGTGCCGCCTTGCGCAGCCGCGCCTGCATCACCGCTTCCGCTTCGGCGAGCTGGGCCTTGGTGTTGATCCCGCGCACTTCGTCTTCGCTGGTTTCGATCACGACGGCCTCCAATCCCATTTCCCTGACGATAGCGACGGCATCGACCAGATAATACTCGCCCTTGCTGTTGGCATTGCCGATCCGGTCGAGAATTTCCAGCGCGCGGGCACCCTCGAACGCCATCACGCCGGCATTGCACAGCGTCACCTTGCGCTCTTCTTCTGTCGCATCGGCATGTTCGCGGATCGTCATCAGGCGGTCGCCCTCGAGCAGCAGCCGGCCGTAGCCGGTCGGATCCGCGGCGCGGAAGCCGAGCACGGCAAGGGCTGCGCCCTGCTCCAGCGGCGCGCGCAGCCGCGCGAAGGTTTTGGCCGAAATCAGCGGCGTATCGCCGAAGGCCACCAGCAGATCGTCCGCGCCCCGCGCAATCGCCGCGCGGGCGGCCAGCACGGCATGCGCGGTGCCGAGGCGCTCGGCCTGAATGAACGTTGCCGCATCGGTGCGGATGCGCCTGGCCTCGTCGGCGACCGCCTTGTGGTCCGGCCCGATCACGACCGCGAGCGAAGCACCCTCGCCGTGCGGGGCAGCGTCCAGCACATGCGCCAGCAGCGACTGGCCGGCGACGGGGTGCAGCACCTTCGGCAGCGAGGATCGCATGCGCGTGCCCTCACCGGCCGCAAGCACGACAGTCAGGCTGGATCGAGCGGTCATTCCATTCCTTTGCGGGCAACACAGATGGCGCCGGCCGTCTTTAATTGTTTTCCCCGGAGATCAAACCGATTCGCCGCCCCGAAAAGGTCCGGATTCAAGTGGCCGGCGCTTTTCCTGTTAATGTTTGCCCCGTGATTCGGCAGGGCCTTGAGGAGGGCCAGGGGCGCTTGGCCAAAAACCAGACCATCTCGCGGACTTCGAGGCGGATGACACCGGTGGCGTGCTGAGCAACCTGCTGGCCGAGGAAGACGAGCTTGACCGCCGCGCGCTGTGGCGACTCGGGTCCTGGGGCGTCGGCGCCACGGCTGCGGTGATTCTGGCCGTGATGGCCAACCAGTCGTCGCTCGGATTGAAGCGGGAACAGGTCGCCGCCACCGATCTGACGCGGCAGGCGCAGCAGATCCAGCAGGTCGCCAGGGAAACCCAGAACGAGGCGCGGCGGCTTGCCGCTGCCATCGACACGCTCAATGGCGATCGCGACAGGCTGTATTCCCGGGTCACCGGTCTGGAACAGGGGCTCGACTCCGTCACCGGCGCCATCGCCCGGCAGGGTTCCGCTGCGGCTTCGCCGCCGGTTGCCAATGCGGAACCGCAGGCCGCCCAGAACCCGCAGCCGTCGCCTCCCGTCGCGCCGGTAGCAACCACCTCCATCGCGGAGCCCGGCCCGGCGGCGGTTGCTTCCGCCGCAAAGGATTCCGCGAAGAGCGACGCCGCCAAAGCGGATAGCGCCAAGCAGGAAACCGTAAAGCCGGAAGCCGCAAAGGCCGACTTGGCAAAAGCGGACCCCGTCAAGCCGGAGCCCGCAAAACCCTCGCCCGCCGCGCCGCTGATAGCTGCGCAGTCGATGATGGCCCCGCCCGATCCCGCAGCCGGCAAGCTGATCGAGCCGGGCAAGGCGCCAAACCCTGTCATCGCAAGCCCGATCCCCGACGTCGTGGCGGCGGCGCCATCGGCGACCGATGCGGAAGCCGACGATGACACTGCGCCAAAAGTCTCCCTGCAGCGGACCGAGTTCGGGGTCGATCTTGGCACCGCCAATTCGGTGAACGGCCTGCGCGCGTTGTGGCTCGGGCTGTTGAAATCGAGATCGAACGCGCCCCTGACGGCGCTACGCCCGATCATCGTCATCAAGGAGGGCACCAATGGGCTGGGCATGCAGCTTCGTCTGGTCGCCGGTCCGCTGCACGATGCCGGTGCCGCCGCCAGGATCTGCGCCGTCCTGACCGAAAACAAGCGGCCCTGCGAGACCACGATCTTCGACGGCCAACGGCTGTCGTTGAAATCCGATGACCCGTCACCCACTGCCGACAAGCCAGTGCCGCGCCGTCGCAGCATTGCCAAGCGGGCGGCGGTGGTCGCCGAGGAGGCGCCGAAGAAGCCGGAAGCGCCGCCACCGGCAACGCCGACGACAACGCCGTCGACATTGTCGTCCTTCTTCAACCGAAGAAATTCGCAATAATCTTTTTGACTACAGAGCGTTACGCAGAATTTTTGACCCACCTTCTCACGGCAGGCGAACGCTTGTCCCGGCAGCCGATCCCGACCATATTGCGCCGATGAAAAAATCCCCGTTCCGGCTCACGCCCTATCAAGTCCAATTCCTGTTGGTGGTCGGCTTCGTCACCGTCGGCTACGCGCTTTATCTGCGCTACCTCGCGGTCGAGTTCTCACCCGTCGCGCTGGCCTGCGACGCCGGCCTGCAGACCATGCTGTGCAAGTCGCGGACGCTCGCCACGTACCTCTTCAAGAATTCGGTATTCGGCATCGCCGCGCTGATCATTGCGACGCTTCACGTGATGCGGCCGTCAATCGTGCTGTTGACCGGCGGGCTGATCGCGGCGGGATTCGGGATCGTGCTCTACAATATCGCGCTGTCGGGCATTGCGATCGGCCTGCTCATTTTGGGATTTGCACGGCCCGCGCCCGCCACAGCGTGAGCGCCAGCAGCAAATAGAGGGCGCAAGTCCACATCGCCTGCCAGTTCTGGTTGCCCTCGTTGAAGCCGATGAAGAGCGCGGCCACGACCAGCAAACCGGCAAAAGCGGATTCGGCGATCGGGCGCACGCCCTCTTTCGGCCGGTTGAGCAGCATCAAGGCCGCGAACGGCACCACCGCCATGGTCAATGAGGCGAACGGAAAATCGCGGTAGCGCGGATCGAACGTAAAGCCGAGCGCGGTTTGCGCCG
Source organism: Bradyrhizobium sp. RDT10 (assembly GCA_044772375.2). Lineage (GTDB taxonomy): Bacteria > Pseudomonadota > Alphaproteobacteria > Rhizobiales > Xanthobacteraceae > Bradyrhizobium. The sequence continues at coordinate 2,662,337 of CP187939.1, read as the reverse complement.
CGATCAGCGTGGTGACGACAAGCACAAAACCCAAAAGCGCTGTCAGCGCCGATTTGGTCCTGCCGCCGCGCGGTCCGAGCAGTTCGAGGAATGTCGGCAGCGACCGGCCCGACATCGCGGCGTTCGCGCACAGCATCGGCGACGCAATGGCGGCTGCCAGCAGCGCGCCCCATTGCAGCCAGCCGCCGGCGCCGTAGCTCTCGTAAACCATCTTGTCGGCGGCGATCCCGAGCAGCATGCCGGCCGTCGTCGCCGATGTCCCGACCGCGATCCAGGAGGCCAGCCCGGGCTTCCACGGCCGCCGCCGCAACGTCAGCCAGCCCACCAGGAAGACGAAGGCGCTGAGCGCCATCCCGCATCCCATCTGCAGTTTCCAGAACGGATAATTGCTGATCGGCTCAAGGGGCGGATATTTCACCGCGCGCTCGGCGTCATCGATCAGGCCCCAGTAGCCGCCGACCGTGCCCTCGAGCTGGCGCTTCCACGGCTGGTCATAGGCCTCGATCAGGTTGACGCGAAACTTTTCGCGCTTGGCGAGGTCGAGGATCTCGGACACGACGCGCGCCTGGTTGGTGCGCGACGGCAGCGCGCCTCGCGCATCCGCCCCGCGCTCGGCCAGCCGGTTTCGCCGATCAGGATTTCCTTGTTTGGAAATGCCACCGCCATCCGCTTGCGGATATCGTCGACATGGCCGGCGGCGTGTTTCGCCCGCACCGGCATGTCTTCCCAGTATGGCAGGATGTGGATCGTGACGAAGTCGACGGCGTCATAGACTTCGCGGTTGCGCAGCCAGAATTCCCAGACGTCGGCATAGGTGACGGGCACCGTGACCCGCGACTTCACCGAGCGGATATTGGCTGCGAGATCGGATGTCGTCATCTCGCCGCGCAACAGCACCTCGTTGCCGACCACCAGCGCGGTAATGACGCCTGGATGTTCCTTGGTCAGCTCGACCGCAACCGCAATCTGGGCGAGGTTCTTGATCCGGTTACTCGAGAGCCAGATCCCCTGGATCACCTTCAACCCGACCTTGGCGGCCAGGGCCGGAACCTGATCGAGCCCGTTCTCGATCGAATAGGTCCGCACGCAGTCGGTGATCTTGGCGAGCTGCGCCAGATCCTGCGCGATCTGTTCAGGGAGGATCTGCGTGGTCGGAATCAGCGGCGTCTGGGCGCCGCGGAACGGCGCGTAAGAGACGCATTGCAGCTTTGCGCTGGGGTCGATCGGCGCGCGCACGAGCGTAATCGGCGTGGCCAGCCACCACCAAAGGGCCGCGATCATACCGAGCGATGAAAGGAGAAGCGCCAGCGGCGTACGAAGAGAAATCGGTTCCATCCTCCGGGCGGGGACCGTCGATTACCCGTTCATCGGCGTTCTGCCAAGATGCACGGTGGCCCTATTGCGCCTCAGCCCCTGCGGCAGTTTTACCACCGCTATGATAAAGTTGTGACTTTGCTGGACAAAATCCGAAATACCCGTCATGTGAATCGCCTGATATGTCCGCCGCATTGGGGACCTATTTGGGCGGCAACAAGCCAGATCACCACACTAGCCACGCGCGGCTGGAAACTAATCGGGGAATGTATGCGTCGACGGGTGCTTGATCCAAGAGTTGCGGTTTTGAGGCGCTTCGCCGCTGCCGCCCTGGCCCTCCTGATCGGATCGGCTGGAGCGTTTGCCCAGAGTGGCAGCCCGACCCCGCAGGATCAGTCCGGCAAGCCGCCGGCCGCCAGTGCCGCCGACGTCAACAAGGACAACCAGCGCAAGGCCGACGAATTCGTCGAGGCAGCCCAGGCCATCAACGGTCCGGGCGGAAACCCCGAATGCGTCTGGCTCGGCCGCCGGGTGGTTCGCTTGATGTGGCGCGACGACCTCGATACCGCGTTCCGGCACCTCGATCTCTATGACCGGTTCGGCTGCCCCGGCGGCCATGTCCAGGCGGCCTTCCGCTGCCTGACCCGCTTTGGCGGACAGATCGATCCCAAGGTGGCCGAAACCCTCGACAGCCGCATCCACGTCTGCTGGATCAATCCGGGCGCCCAGCCCCAGGCCGCCGCGGCGGCAAGCCCCCGCCTGCGACCGCCGGCAACGCGACGCCGGCGCCTGCCGCTTCGCCCTCACCGGCTCCCGCAGCACCTGCCGCGCCGGCAAAATAGACGCCCGGCATTCAGGATACGTTCAGCGGAACGATCCTATCTATCCGGTGTTGGATCGGCTGCGCCCTTGAAGCGTCGTCCTTAGGAAAGCGCCGTCCTTAAAAAGCGCTGTCCTTAAAAAAGTCATGGCGTCATACCAGTTGTGAAATCACAGGGCAGGACTATCCTTATGATGCCGCCGTGCCGGTCGAACCCAGGGGACGGGTTCGCATTCCCTGAATCGCAGCCCCGTATGGTTTAGCCCCCGATGCGTGCCGTCGTTGCCGTTCTGCTGTTTGTGACCGCAGCTCACGCCGGGCTGTGGGGCCTGTTCCAGGAAAAGCAGGCGGCCCCCGATTTCAGAGGCATTTTGCCAAGCGTCTCCTATGCGCCGTTCGAGGGCAGCGCCCATCCGGATGTCGACAATATTCCGCAGATCGAAAAGATCCGCGCCGACTTGAAGAAGCTGTCGACGATCACGCGCGCGATTCGTCTCTATTCCTCGACCGGTGGTGTCGAACTGGTGCCGCCGATCGCCGCCGAGTTCGGCCTGAAGGTTACCGTCGGCGCCTGGATCGACAAGAATTCCGATCGCAACAAGCGCGAGATCGAGGCGGCGATCACGCTGGCCAAGCGCAACAGCAACGTCAACGGCATCGTCGTCGGCAACGAAACCATTTTCCGCGGCGAGCAAAAGATCGACGACCTGATCGAGCTGATCAAGCAGGTCAAGAAATCCGTCAACGTCCCGGTGACAACAGGCGAAATCTGGAACATCTGGCGCGACAATCCGGAACTGGCGTCCTCCGTCGATTTCATCGCTGCGCACGTGCTGCCCTATTGGGAAAACTTCACCTCCAAGCAGGCCGTCGATCAGGCGGTTGCGATGTTCCAGCTGCTGCGTGACCAGTTTCCCGGCAAGCGGATCGTGATTGCCGAGTTCGGCTGGCCGAGCGCCGGATATAATTTGAGAAACGCCGACCCCGGCCCCTTCGAACAGGCCTCGGTGCTGCGCAACTTCGTCACCCGCGCCGAGGCCATCGGCATCGACTACAACATCGTCGAGGCGATCGATCAGCCCTGGAAATTCTTCGAAGGCGGCGTCGGACCCTATTGGGGCATTCTCGATGCCTCCCGCGAACCGAAATTCGCATGGACCGGCCCGATCGTGAACGAGAACTACTGGAAGCTGGCTGCGATCGCGCTTCTGGTCGGCATCCTGATGTCGCTGCCGATCCTGCGGATCGAGCAGCCGACCATCATGCAGGCCCTGATGCTTTCAGCCGCGGCCAACGGCGTCGGCGCCTGGGCTTCCACCGTGTTCGCCTACTGGGCCGGGCACTATTTCGTGTTCGGCTCGGCGTTTGCGCTGACGCTTGGCTTGATCCTGCTGGTGCCGCTGGTCCTGATCGCAATGGCGCGCATCGACGAAATCGCGGCGATTGCCTTCGGCCGCGGTCCGCGCCGGCTGATCACCAAGAGCGCGCCGCTGGCGCCCGCCACCATCGGCGAGAACGTCGCCTTCCCGAAGGTCTCGATCCACATCCCCGCCTATTTCGAGCCGGTCGAGATGCTGAAGCAGACCCTCGATGCGGTGTCGCGGCTCGACTACCCGAACTTCGAATGCGTCTGCATCATCAACAACACGCCCGATCCGGAATTCTGGCAGCCGATCCAGGACCACTGTCGCGCGCTTGGTGAGCGCTTCAAGTTCATCAATGCCGAGAAGGTGCAGGGCTTCAAGGCCGGCGCGCTTCGCATCGCCATGGAACGCACAGCGGCAGACGCCGAAATCATCGGCATCATCGATGCTGACTATGTCGTGCATCCGGACTGGCTGAAGGATCTCGTGCCGGTGTTTGCCGACCCACGCGTCGGCCTGGTGCAGGCGCCGCAGGAGCATCGCGACGGCGACCGCTCGCTGATGCACTACATCATGAACGGCGAATATGCCGGATTCTTCGACATCGGCATGGTCCAGCGCAACGAGCACAACTCGATCATCGTGCACGGCACGATGTGCCTGATCCGCCGTTCCGCAATGGACATGGCCGGCGGCTGGTCCAGCGACACCATCTGCGAGGACACCGATCTCGGCCTGACCATCCAGCAGCAGGGCTGGCTGACGCATTACACCAACGTCCGCTATGGCGAGGGCCTCCTGCCCGACACCTACGAAGCATTCAAGAAGCAGCGCCACCGCTGGGCCTATGGCGGCTTCCAGATCGTCAAGAAACACTGGCGCCGCTTCATGCCCGGCGCGAGCCGGCTGACACCGGACCAGCGCCGCGAATTCTCGCTCGGCTGGCTGAACTGGCTCGGCGCCGAAAGCCTCGGCGTGGTGGTGGCGATCCTCAATCTGATCTGGGTGCCGATCGTCGCCTTCGCCGACATCGCCATCCCCGATAAAATCCTGACACTGCCGATCATCGCTTCCTTCATCGTCTCGCTGGTGCATTTCATCGCGCTCTATCGCCTGCGGGTGAATATCAGGGCCGGCCAGATGTTGGGCGCCATGATCGCGGCGATGAGCGTGCAGTGGACGGTGTCGCGCGCCGTGGCCCAGGGGCTGATCACCGAGCATCTCGCCTTCGCCCGCACCTCCAAGGGCGGCCTGTCGCGGATGTCGATCGAATTCCAGGCGTTCTGGGAAGCAGTGATCGGTGTGCTGCTCTTGGTCGGCGCCGCCGTGCTGATCGTGACGAACGGCTACAAGCAGGTCCACGAGATCTATATCTTCGCGGGCGTGCTGGTGCTGCAAAGCCTGCCGTTCCTCGCGGCAGTCGCGATCGCGCTTTTGGAAAACTCCCGCACCAATTCCTTCGCGTTCTGGCGGAACAGCGCGGTGCGGACGGCGGAACTGATCGGGCTGCGCCCGGTCAGCCTACCGACGGTCGGCAGCCAGTCCCAGCCGGTTGCCTCGGAGATTCGCCGCGAGGTGAACTGACGGTGGATGAACAGGCCTTGGCGCTTCAACAAGCCGTGCTAAGCGCCACGGGCACAAAGAAAATTCGCCTTGCGCGACTGCCGCTTTTGTCGCGCCGGCACTATTGACCCGCAGGGGCCCGCCCCTACACAGCGCGGCAAGTGAGCGCGTAGCTCAGGTGGTAGAGCACGTGACTTTTAATCATGGGGTCGAGGGTTCGAGTCCCTCCGCGCTCACCAATGAAATCAAACAGTTATGGGTAGAATTCGGGTCTACGACCTGGCCTGAATTTTAGCAAGCACACCTCGAGCACACATTGCGCGAGGTGGTCATGTATTCAATCGGACTTGCCGCTCTGATCATTGCGGTAGCTTCGCCGGGATTGACTGCCATTGTTTCGATCTCGGCCAAGGTCAACAAGCTTGGCAGCAGCATCGACTAAAGCGGCCCTGACCTTTGCGAACATGGGGGAACGGCTCCGGCCCCGGGGCCGGGCGCAAATGCCCCACCTTCACCATGATTTGTGCATACATCCGTCCAACGCCTGCTGGGGCAGGACATCGCCAATGGCAGCTGGTTTCCATGAGATAACGGATGAGGAGTTCGAGGCGCAGGTTCGCAACCTCGTGCGCGTCGTGTCGGTCTGCACCCTGGGGCTTTGGTCCTTTTCTGCGGGCCTGCTGATCGGGACCTTCTATCTGTTTTGAAAGTGTTGCGGACGGGCGACTTCCGCTTTAGGTCGGCCGTTACGTCAGCCATCGCCCTTACCCAACCCCGTACGGCTTGTTGAGAAAGTAGTTGCGGTTGCCCAGCGCCTTCTCCGCGTGCTGATCGATCGCAACGGTGATCGCCTGGACATGTTGATAGCAGTGGCCCTCTCGCGTCGCCCGCTGCCGCAGCTCGGCGAGCGCGTCGAGCCACGCCGAATTGTCGGCCTTGTCATCGTACCATTTCAGTTGATCGCGCATCACCAACTCCGGCCGCCAAGCACGCACCCCTTCGTAGGACCGCCCTCCTCCTTCAGCCGGTCCCGCTCGTCACAAAGGCCCTCAATCTTACCAGCATCCGCTGCAGCAACAGCTCAGCCGATGCAGTCGATATGCCGGCGCGCTGAAGCTGGAGGATTTCCTTACGCTGTCTTCCGACTTGGGCGCGCATGTGCTCGATTTCGGAACGGACGCGATCTAGGTCCATAGCGTTCCTTCATTACCCTCTGGATTGTGCGGACGAGCTCTTCCGCCCTGCGCTCGAGCTGGTCGTCGAGGCGAAGCCGCCTGAATAGGATTTCGAACTCACGGTCTTTTTTCTGCATGCGGATATAGTACAAATCGTGAACGAGTTGGCAAGCCGCTGGGAATGGGGTGTGCTGCCGCGGAACGCCCAAGATCATTGCCTGAGTCCAACTAGCGGGGAGCGAAATGGCCGAAAGGATTGACGTCGAGGTTACGGGCAAATCCCAGTTTGAAGTCGCCTACGAGATGGCGAGATTCATTCTCATCAATATGGAAGGTCGTCAGGTTAAAACGATAAAGCGGCGAGAGTTCTTGGATTTGGTAGCTGACTGCATCGAGGCCTTGCGCGGCATCAAGGTCAGGGAGATTGTCAGCTAAAAGTGAGGCTGGCACTCCTGGCAGGATCCAAGCCTGCTCTTATCCGCACAAGCAAGCAAGTTGGCGACATGAATCACCTGAAGGTCTTCGCCACCATCGAAGCCGCGGAAAAATGGTTTGAGGAAAACGATCCCGAAGGCGTGGCCTTTGAGTATCCGTTTCACGAATGAGCCGTGTTCCAGATTTAACCCGCAACGCGGACATCAAGCTTAACACGCGAGTTTAGTTGCGGCCGATTCAGACAGGTCTAGCGTGGCTGCAAGTCGCGCAGATTGGCCGCCCCCAGTTTGGTCTGCGTACTGCGCGATCAGGGGCCGCTTCTAGCCCCAGAGGCGGCCCCGCCCCTGGACAAAAGAAGCCCGCCAGCGTGAACCGGCGGGAACGCTAAGACGAGGCCCTATCCGCCTCCTCCGAATGTCCTCAAAGATCGAGAGCGCCATCGCCTCCCAGACTACCAAGCGACGGCTCGTCCTCGCTCGGCTCCCGGCCGTCGTGCTCGTCCCCGAGGAGGTGCCGGAAGCGTGGCGCCGACGTCCGGCTGCTTTTGAGGGGCAAAGAAAGCCGGCGGAATGAACCCGCCAGCTGGATGGCAAAACTCGAATGTTCTCCGCATCTTGTCCACATATGCTCGCGGCGGTCTCGGCATCCAAGCCATCGCTGGAACGAAAATTCTCTGAGGTAGTTCAGATTTGTTGGCGCTGGGGACTCTTCCGGTTCAGAGGAGCTGGCTATGACCAAAAGCATCCTTGTTAGTCTTGCAATCCTGACTCTCTCCACTTCTGTCGCTCTGGCAGCGCAGCGGACTCAAAGCCGCGCGACGAAGCCCAGCGCACCTGCCGCCGCGATGAGTCCAAACCCATATGCCCCGAACGCATTTGCTCGTATGGGTCCGTCTCCGGTCGGCTGGCAGGGCGGTGCGAGTAGCGGCGACCGCGACATGTATTTCCGAAATCTACGCGACTCCGGGTACGATAAGAAGAACGACTTCAACCCGAACGGGACCATCCGGACGCAATAGCGTCAGGGTTCTATAGGGCCGAAGGTTGATTTCCTTCAGGCTCCCATGCCCGCGGTGGGCCTCCTGGCCTGCTTCTTCAGGCATGGAACTCGCGTGAGCGCCAGTTTGAGACAGCCGCCGCTGGGACAATGGCGTATTTTTGGGTTTGCCGGGGACGGAGTTGCAGCCCGCCAGTGTGAACCGGCGGGCCATCAAGGGCAGTTGGCTTGCTGCAGCGAGCTCGCGGGCGATCTTATCGGGATCCCCAAGCAGGATGGCATCCATCGCGGTAGACCAAGCGACTATTTGCCTTTCGTGGCGAAGATGTTGCCGGCTCTTCTCCAGAACGCCGCCCTCGAAGGCTAGAGAGGCGGCCGCCTTTAACTTCAGCTGTTGCTCCCAGACGACCCGCACGGCGAATGGCGTCAACCCATCGCGGTCTTGCATCGTGACGCGCTCATGATGGCTGCGCTGCGGGTCTCGATCTTGCTCGACCGTGATGATCGAATGGTGAGCTTTCAAGCAGTTCATCGGCTCCTGAAAGACCCCAAGGTGGTGACAGGTCTTTTGCAGACGCTGGAAGATCGACACGGCTCGGACGTCCTTCCGCCGTCACGAACCGAACTGATTGAAGAATTCCAACAGACCTATCAAAAGATCGACTGGAAAGTGCACGGCCGACTTGTGCACCTGCGCAATCGTGGAATTGCGCACCTCACGCCGGAGGAGATGAAAAAATCGGTTACGATGTCCGAACTCCGGACCTTGGTTGAGATCGTGAGTCGGCTGACGGCGATCCTGCAGCACCTGTGCCACAGCCAGATGGCTTTCAATGCCCACATGCTTGAGGATTACCAGGTCCTCGCCAAGAGGGTGATAGGCAAGTCCGTACCGACACCGAGGAGACAGGATGACCGAGACCCCTGAGGAATTCCGGCAGCGCGTAGATCGGATCGGCAACAAGTTTCACGAGGATGTAGAGAAGCGCGCGGGACCATTTCGGACCTTGGCTTTAATATGAGAAACTCGCCGTCGATTACTCGAACACGAGCTTTCAGACCGTCACCTGAACGGCGGCGCGCTGGTGGCAATCCCAACCGCAATGGCCTTTTTCCGGGCAGACGTGGCAAAGAGCGACGCATTATTGACCGCCGGGCTATTCGTGACCGGCTTATTCTTCGCGGTCCTGGCACAGGCCGCTGCCTTCTTCACCATGGCGAAGCGAGCCGAAGCAACGGACTGCCTGAGATGGGAACAGTTTCACCGAGTCGCCGCGTTGGGGTACCCACACCAGACGCCGCCAAATACCGAACATCTGAGAGCTGCGGATGAGCAACACTCGGATGCCAACAAGAGATTAGGCCGTTAGCACATATACCGCGCAGCCGGGCTCGTGTTCTTTGGCGCGTCGTTGATCGCGTTCGTGGTCGGCTGTGGCTGGGGTGCCCAGGCCGTTATTGCAGCCAAGGAGCGAGCGGAAACAACCAGTGATAAGCCTGCCAAATGATGCATGTCCACGACTGGCACCGCAGTTTCGACGACCCGATACCGTTGCTGATGGGCGAAAGCTCGTCACGTTGCGGGAGGCCGGCGACTGCATCACCTGCCTTCCAAAAAGGCCGGGTTGCCGGAATGGCAAGCCGCGATAGAGGCGCTGATGCTGGTGGTCGATCTGGGCGGTCCGACATTGCGCGAATTGCCGTCATGCGGGCATTGAACCGGGGCCGCGTTCAGGAGTTTAACCCATCTCGGAAGAGCCCCCACTGGGGACGCCGCAAGCTGGCGCGAGATCGATGATGAAAACGGTCTGGATCTACGTAGATACCAGCAAGCAGGTCGGCGACCGTGACCATCTCAAGGTGTTTGCAAACTCGGACCTCGCCGATGAGTGGTTCCTGGTGAACAATCCTGAAGGCGTCGTGTTTGAATACGAGGTCATAGGCGCTGTGGATGACGAAACCGGGTAAGGACGCTGACGGCCTCGGCCAAAACCGAGGCTGACCATCACATGAAATGTCCCGCATGCGGGCAATGGTTCGACATGCGTGACTTTTGGCCAGATAGTGGCGCCCGTCCACGACGCGAGATCGAGTTCATGGAAGGCGACGAATTGCCGCCACGCCGGACGGTAAACTAGCTCGCTGCCCAATGGCGGCGTTCAAACTCGCTGAACTGCTTAATGGGAGCGCATGCCCGGTGAAGGCTGCTCAGAGCCCCTCTGCCAGCTTCTGGATTTGTGGGCTAATCTTAAGCTCGGCAAACCGGGCCGCATGTACGATCTCAAAGATTTTCAACGCGCAAATCCCAACTTGGTTTGCGGTGCGCAGCCAATGATCGAGGGCAGTACCATCTCCCTGCGAATAAATCTGATTGAGCTGGGTGGTCCGCTCAGTTCTTCATCTATCTTTAGATTTCCGGCTACGGATTTTTCGTTGAGATGCGCGCCGAACTGGATCAGACGCTCGTACAGCTCGCTATAGACAGAACACAGCTTAAGGTCGCTCCTCTCAATCGAGGCTTTAATGGCTGCGTGCGTAAAGGCTTTTCGAACGGCCGCCTTACCGGAAGCATCCGTGTCCCGGTCAAACCAGGCGCGGGCCAGCGAAGGCTTGCTTGCGATCAGGGCAGCGTATCCCGCATACTCGATGCACAGTCGTAGGACAGCCAAGCCTTCCACGGTCGCGCCTCCGAAGCCCAGCGCAGCGGAAGCGCGCTCAGAAAATCACGCTCGGGAAAATGCGAGAGTCCGGCCCTCCCCGGCTCATCGTCTACTGCGGCGATTGCCGGTGTGCGCATTCCGCCTTGATCGACGCCGGCCGCTGGGTGAACGACGTTCGCCTGTCCGACCTGGAACCGAAATTCACCCACCGTGGATCGGATGCCTCGATCTTGCGTATTAATGCTGCATGAACGTCCAATTCAGCCGCCCTACAGGTGAAAAAGCATAAACTTCGATGGCACTTCCCCGCTCACCGGAGGGATTGGAAATGCTCTTAAACGTTGCCAGCGTGGTGCTCGCGCTGCAGCTGGGAGTACCTGCTCACCCGCTGAACGATAGCGAGCTGCCAGCCCAGGAAATCCAATACCGCGTGCCCGTCCGTCCGCCGCCGTGCGGCCATGGTTGGGATGTCAGTGCTCGCGACGGCATGTGCTATCCGACCGGCTCTCTTCACCCGAGGGATCAAGCGGCGCGACAATACCGCAGGTATCGCGGCGACAGATACTATGATGACTATCCACGGCCGCGTCGCCGCCACTACTACGACGATTGAGGGGCCCGCGATCGTCTGGCAGGCGCGACACTGTCAGGTCGAGACACAAGACCATCATCTCGGTGGCTCGTGACGGGAGGGTCTGGGCGAACGGAGAATTCTACAAGTTCAAGATCGAACCCGGTCCGCAAGCGCAGGAGGACCAATGCCTCTGGTGATCCAGGCTATTTCGATGTGGTTGAACAGGAGGTTAGCGGTGATCGAAGTCGTCGTGAGCGAGTGTGAATCGGCGCGCTCTGCCCCCAATCGGCGTCCAAGGTTGCCCCTCCGCGTTGCACCTAACCATCTGAGGCATTGTCGAAATAAGACTCTGACCAAGGTCACAGCTGGACGCCGAAAGGGTCAATATTCGAAGCCCAGACACAGCAAAGCAACTGCGACCCCGTGGCCGTTCGCCAAGCGGAACAGTTCGGCATCGGAGGCGTTTTTTCGCAGTCAAGGGGACGCATGTGCCGATGCGAAACGACCGAACTGCGCTTACGCTTAAGTGTCCCGCGTGCAGTCGGGCGACGCCACATCGGTTGCTTTACATCAAGAACGGTTGCGACATCTTTCAATGTCGGGACTGCGGACTGGGACGCACCGAGGCATCGAGCTTCAATCCCCTCGCTTATTATGACGATGGCTACTTTTCCGGCCGTCAGTCCGACGGCTACGCCGATTATCGCGGCGCCGAACCGGTGCTACGGCGCGAGTTCGCCCGCACGGTCGAGTTCATCCAGCACCGCAAGCCACAGGGCTGCCTGCTCGAGATCGGTTGCGCCTACGGCTTCTTTCTCGATGAAGCCCGCCGCGCGGGATTTGAGGTGAGCGGCATCGAGCCGGCGGAGTCGGCTGCTGCCCATGCTGCCGATCTCGGCTTGAACGTCATCTGCGGCTTGCTGAACGAAGCGACTCTCGAGTCGCTTGGCAATCTGGATGTTATCGTCCTCCTCGACGTCATCGAGCATCTGCCCGACCCGCAGGAAGCCCTCGCGCTGCTCGCGGAGCATCTCCGGCCGGACGGAATCATCGTACTGACGACCGGAGACTTCGGTTCCTTGGCGGCGCGGTCGACCGGCGCGCACTGGCGCCTGATGACGCCTCCGCAGCACCTGTGGTTCTTCAATCGCGCCAGCATCGCGTCTCTGGCCCATTCGGTAGGCCTGCGCGTCGAGAGTTCCGATTACCCTTGGAAAGTCGTGCCGTTCTCGCTGATCGTCTTCCAGGTTGGTCGCATGCTCGGCCGCAAGATCGCGGCCAGCCCGATCGGCAACCGGTTCGCCATTCCGGTGAACCTGTTCGACGCGATGCGCGTGGTCTTGAGCAAGGCGCCACCACGTCCGGATACGAGTCCCCATGACAGAGCGCCTCAACCTCGGCCAGATCGCATTGCTGGCGGCGCGTCTCCTGGTTGGGAATGGCGGTGATCGCCTGCGGCCTTGTTGTGGTTTGTTCTTGTTGTGGGTTGATGAGACATGACCGGCCGGATCTCGCAATCCCTGGGTCGTTGTTGCGGCGTACAATGAAGCGCCGGTGGTCGGCAGCGTCGTGTCCGGCATTCGCCGCGCCGGATACGCGGTCGTCGTGGTCGATGATGGCTCCAGTGACCGGACCGGCGACGTTGCGTTGCTGGCAGGCGCGGTCGTCGTCCGGCATCCGGTCAACCTCGGACAGGGTGCCGCGCTGCAGACCGGCATCGACTACGCCCTCAAGCAGCGTGCGGATGCGCTCGTCACGTTCGACGCCGACGGCCAGCATTCCCCGTGGCCATCGCGGCGCTGCTCGCGGCGATCGAGCAGCCCGGCATCGATTTCGCACTCGGCAGTCGCTTTCTCACCGGCGCGACGGCAAATCTGCCGGTGTCGCGCCGCATCCTGCTCAGCGCCGCGCTCTGGTTCACGCGCGCGAGCACCGGACTGCCGGTCACCGATACCCACAATGGCCTACGGGCGATGACCGCGCGCGGCGCCCGCGCGATCTCCTTGCGACAGAACCGAATGGCGCATGCGTCCGAGATCCTGCACCAGATCGCGCAGAGCCGCCTGCGCTTTGTCGAGGTGCCGGTGAACATCGAGTACAGCGCCTATTCGCTGGGCAAGGGTCAACGCGTCACCGATGCGCTGGCCATCCTGATCGATCTGTTTGCGCGGAGGCTCTACCGATGATCGCGCAGCTGTTGCTGACGGCCTTTCTGGCGTTGGTTCTGGTCTACGCCTGGTCGGCACATCGGACGGTGCCGATCATCGGCCTGCTCGCAAGCGGCGCCGCGCTCGCCGGCCTCTACTTCGTCTGGGTGCCGGAGCATGCCACCGCCCTTGCCGCCTTCGTGGGAATCGGCCGCGGCTCCGACCTCATCCTCTACACCTGGGTCGTGATCAGCCTGCTCATCATGCTCAACTTGCATCTCAAGTTGCGGCTCCAGCTCGATATGATCACGCGGCTGGCGCGCGCCGTCGCGATCGAGCGCACCAAGGAGAGCCGGCGTGACGCAGGCCCGCCGCGAAAACGTCGCCCGGTCATGTTGGGCCGAAAGGCCGAGGCCCCGATCGAATTGCAGGCGAAGAAGTAGATGCCACTGCCAAGTCGCGCCGGCATTTGGCGTCAGTCGCCGAGCCCGCGACGTTGGGCGTAGATCTGGGCGAACGAGCGGCCAAATCGCGTGACCTCATCAACCAGTACGGCCGACGTGCCGTTGGCACACGGCCAGCGCTCGGTGGCGATAAGGTAGTCGGCCTTGCGCAGGTCGGTTTCGGCAATCCAGTTGCGACGGAACATCACGCCGGCCAGTTGCTCGCGCCAGCCCAGGCAGACCAGCACGCGCGGTGGATCGCCCGCGAACCGGCCTTCGGCGTCAATTCGACGCTCGAGGCGGCGCAGCGCCTCGGGAGCCGCCATGCCCCAATAGTCGAGGTCGAATCGGCCGTAAGCGCCGGCGACGCCGCCTGCCAGGCTGTTCATTGCGATATATTCGAGCGGATGCAGGATGACGAGCGTCACCACGATGACGGCCGCGTGCGCCACCCCGAGGGCCGCGGGCACAATCGGGAGGCGTCGCAAGAAGGGCAAGAGGCTCGTCAGCCGCGCGCGGCCACGACGGCGAGCATTGGGATCACGAACAATACGTGGCGGATACCGTCATAGAGCGTCGAGCCCTGCAGGATGAGCACCGCGATGGGCCCGAACGCCGCCACACTGACGACCAGCACCGCGCGCGATCCTGCAAGCTCGGCGGCGACTGGTCGCAGTCCTGCCACGCCGGACCGACGCAGGGCGCCGAGGGCGGCGCGCGTCCATGACACTGCAGCACCGATCCAGACCGCCATGCCGAGCAACAGCAACGCCAGGAAGCCCTCGGGCAAACGCGCCACGAGCTGTCCGGGGATGTACCAGGCGGGCAGGTTATCGGTGAACGTGCGCCGGCCCCAGTTCTGGAATTCGAACGAGGTGTCGAGCGGAGCAAAGTGCCGATAGGCCTCGAGGAATCGCATCAGCGGATGTCCAGTCTGCAACCACGGCCAGAGTGCAATCGCCGTCAGCCAGGCGACGAGGATGACGAGCAGCGTATGCAAGACGATCTGGCGCAATTGGCCATAGCCCGCGCGGCCATGGCGCAGCAGCGCCTCGAGCGCGCACAGGCTCATGCCACCGACGAGGTAGGCGTGCGTAATCACCCCGCCGGTCCGCGTCGCAATGGCGAGGCCAGTGACAAGGCCCGTCGCAAGGGTCAGGTGCCAGTTCGGCGTCTCCTGCCGCACCATCAGGACGATCAAGAGCGTCGACCAGCTCATGGCGAACAGGAACGGCACGTCGATCGGGGCGAAGAACAGGTTGCCGTACAGGTAGCCGGTCAGCAGGCACAGGGTGAGCGCCGTCAACCCAGCCCAGTACCCGACCGTGAGCCGTGCCAACGGCACGACGGCGGCGAGCCCAGCGAGGCCGAACAGGAAGGTCATGGCGTGCCGGACCGTGATCGGGTTCGCGAGCTCAAGCGACTGCACGGCCGCGACGAGCATCTGAAACCACGGTCCATACATCCACAGATACTCTTCGACCGTCTCGAAATGAGACCGGTCCGCAAAGCCGCTCGTGTACCAGGCAAGCGCCTTGGGGCCGTAATCGTCGGTGTTGAATTCGTCGGTCGACAGCCCGTAATCCGCGGCGGTCGCAAGCCCGATGACCAAGGCCACGCTCAGCACAAGGAGCACGAGCAACGTCTCGGCATGGCGCGCAGCAAATGCGAGGCCGAGCTTCGGCTTCGCAAATCCAGAGCCGTCGTCATCCACCTGTTCAAGCGCCATGCATTGTCCTTAGCGGTTGCATAACAACGCACTGGTGCCGTCTGGAAATGTGGTGGGAATTCGCGCGGCGGGATCGCCGCATCGCTACTACCACCAACGCGATCGAGCGGCAGCACGAGGAGCTTCACGCGGCGGATCGACACTCAGACGGACCTGCCATCCATCGGCCGACACCGCCGCCTGCATCACATCAGGCGACACCCAGCTAAATCGCTTAATCGGGAACGAACCCCCAGCGCACCTCAAGTGTTGTCCATGGGCTTTCATAACACGCCTGAAGGGAACTTTGTTCCGAGTCACTCTAAGGGGACAGCAATGGCGATCCTTATCACCGGAGGTGCCGGATACATTGGGAGCCACATGGTGTACGAACTCGCTGATCGTGGCGAACAGCCCGTCGTGATCGATGATTTTTCGTCGGGATTCGAATGGGCAATGCCATCCGGAGTTTCGGTTTTCGTTGAGGACATCGGGGATCAGCGACGAGTTGCGCAGCTGATCGCGAAGTATGGGATTTCGGAGATCATTCATTTTGCGGCTTCTGCCGTTGTTCCGGAGTCGGTTGCCGAACCGCTTCGATATTATCGCAACAACACCGAAAATTCCCGAAGCCTGTTCGAGATCGCAATCAGGAGTGGAGTGCGGCGTTTTATCCTCTCGTCGACGGCTGCGGTGTACGGGAATCCGCCGGCAAACCCTGTCACGGAAGAGACCCCCATTGCGCCTGTATCACCTTACGGCTCATCCAAATTCATGGCCGAAACAATGCTGCGTGATGCTGCACGCGCTCATGGCCTACGCTACGTCATCTTGAGGTATTTCAACGTAGCGGGCGCCGATCCTGCTCTGCGCACTGGACAGGCAACGCGAGGGGCAACGCATCTTATCAAGGTTGCAGCGGAAACCGCGGTAGGTCTGCGAGAGAAGATGCAGGTTTTCGGCACCGATTACCCCACGCCTGACGGGACCTGCATTCGCGACTATATCCACGTGAGCGACCTCGTAAACGCCCATTGTCACGCGCTTTCATACCTGCGCGGTGGTGGAGAGTCCCTGACGCTAAATTGCGGCTACGGCCGCGGCTTTTCGGTCTTGCAGGTGATCGAGGCCATGCGGCACGAGATCCGGAAACGACTTTCCCGTCGAACTTGCCGCCCGCCGGCCTGGCGATCCGGCGGAGATCGTGGCGTCGGCGGAACGGATGCGCAATCTGCTAGGCTGGCGGCCTCAATGGGATGATCTTTCCCTGATCGTCCGTCATGCGCTCGCTTGGGAACGCAAACTATTGGCACAAGGTAACGCGACGCAGCGCATAGCAACAACGGCTCTGCCCCAACCCGACAGCGGAAATCCGCCACCCAGGACCGTTAGGATCAGCAGGCCTCGGTCGAGCCGCGCGTTCCGCGCCTCGCAGGACGCCTCGGGGACGAGTAAACAGGCGTGAGAGGCGGCGCCCTGCAGCGGATATTCTTCGCTTCCACACCGCGCCCCGCAGAGCAGTGCGGACAGCTAACTCCGCTTCCGCGTGCGGCTTCAAAGAGGTCGGAGCCCCAGAATGCGACGAGGATCAGCGCGCAGGTCACAAGGCCTAACATCGCCAGAATTGTTTCGAGCATCATCGAGATCAACTCCTATGCTGGATCCTGCCATCAAAGGCAGCAATTACTGAACGGCCCCTTTCATAGTTGGACGTGATGCAGAGAAACGGCCCCAGGGTGGGAGGTTGGAGGCAACCGCCGGGGCCGTCCTTGTCTTATGCCGGGCAAGCCGTCCGCATGCTGTCCCTGCATGCGTCAAGCTAAGATTCGATTTCGGCCGCTGTCTGTCCGGCACCCGACAATTCGACGGAACCCGACTTGCCGCCAACCGTTTTGCACACACTGTCTGTCGTGGAGTCAGACCATGCAGCGACGCCGTATCAAGCATTCGCTCACGCTCGAAGAAGGATTAGCCGAGGAATCGAGGCGCCTACGAGAACAAGCCAATCACCTGCCGATGGGCCATGAGCGCGAAGCTCTTCTCAAAGAGCAAGCCTGGCCGACACGGCTTCCCACCTCTCCGAATGGCTCACGTCGCCCGGGTTGCAACCTCCCAAGACGTAAGGCTGCCTCCGTTTAGGCTTGCCTCGCTATCTCCAGGATGCCATCGCGATCTTGCACGACGGCAACGAACCCTTTCTTTTCGAGCCAGCGAAGTCCAAGCGCAAGTTGCCTCAGGTCGTTTCTGGCGTGGCCGACTGGAAGCCTCCGGGCCCGCCTCAATGCGTCTGCGGCTTGCCGTCTAATCGGCGACTCTGCTGTCTTTAATTGCTGCTGACGCATCGCGGCCCCACCCACGCGAGGCCAATTAAAATCCCGCGCCGCTCACCCGTCCGTCCGGCATCAGACTCTACATCGAGTTTCGGGAAAAACGGCAGAGCAATGGAACAGTTGGCCTCGGAAATGAATCTACTATGGCTTCCGGTTCTAGCCCCCAAAGCCCCACCGGAAGAAAACCCTTCGAGGGTTGACGGCTCCAGCTTCCAACAGGCTGGAGCCGTTTAAGGGTTGTCTGGATGGTGGAATGGCCCTGCACTTCAGCCGCATCGCTCCCGCGACAGAGGAGCTGGAAATATGGAGCGCAAACGAGAGCGGCTTCTCGTTTGTAATCAGTAATGAGAGCCGCAGTGGTCCTGGACTCCACGGGCAGCCCGGCTTTGTAGCTTCCTGGCGCCCCATCAATTCCAACAGGACCGCCATCCGGATAGGTGGATCGCCCTTTAAGACGTTTGCGGAAGCCGAGAAGGCCTGTGAGGCCATGGTGGCGCACCTGACCAAATAGCTTCGGATCTGGTGTAGCACTTGCTGCCCGAACGCCTCGGGTTGGATATCCCGGGGCGAGGGAGATGACCGAAGCCCCGCGACCCGGAAACTCTAAAGCGGCAGAGATCCTTGTCCCTCAGCCCAATCGATGACCTCGAACAGCATGCCCCGTCCGAGCATTTCGGATTCCAGGTCCGCTGCGTGTTTCTTCCACTCTGGCGTATCGCGGACCTTGAACCTGGGTTCGCCGCCCTGGCGTTCAGCCGCGTCATCGGCAGCCAAAGCACCACGGACGGCAGCGTACATCATGGTGAGGCTGTCATTCGTGAATGCCTGATAATCCATCTACTCTCCTGCAAAAAAGCCGTCGCAGGTATTCCCCGCGACGGCTCTACTCAATACGCGTGACCACCAGAAGGTCACGAGGATCGTGGCGGATTGTGGTTAACAAAGCAGCAAGGCTGCTGTCCTAAGATGTATTTGCTCGCCGGAGGCCGGAATGACCGAATACGTCGTCACGGAAGTTGGCCATCATCAATGGCTCGTGTTTGCGGATCGGCAAAGCATTGCTTTTTGCGCCGACGAGAACGAGGCAGTGAAAGCGATGACCGAGCATAGCGCACGCAACCGGCGGTCACGTGAGTCTGCGGACAATTCGCCAGAACAAAGCCCGCCGGCGTGAACCAGCGGGCTTTGAATTCACCGACTCTTAGATTTTCCGCGGACGTTTTGCCCCGGTTGCTCACTTCTTCATAGCTCACCTTGGCACCCTCATTGAGGCTGCTCAGACCGGCCTTCTCAACAGCTGAAATGTGCACGAAAACATCCTTGCCGCCGCTGTCCGGCTGGATAAACCCGTACCCTTTGGTTGCATTAAACCACTTCACTGTCCCTATCGCCACTTCAGTATCTCCCGTTAACGAAAAGGTGGGATTCAAGCACGCGCGATTCGTCGGCCGAACTGGTGGCGGTTTGGTGGCAAAAAGCCGTCGCTCTGACGATTTAGCGACGGCTACTTAGCCCCAGGCGTTAAGAGATCATTACCGTCTGAGCCGTCGCGTGCGAGGCCAGCCGCTGTTGGTTGCGTTTTGGCCTTTTGGCATTACGGCACCATCGGCGGCTACGCAGATTGAGGCGAGCCATGCGGGATCTGATCGAGTCCCCTGCGCGTCAATGGGTCAATGGGAACGCTTACGATCAATCGCCGTTAAAGTTGCAAACAAGGAACAAGCGAGGCTGCGATGACGAGACCAACGATCCTGCTTGGCGCCGTTGCCTTATCATTCCTGTCCGCACTTGCCAGCCCGGCGTCGGCGCAGCGCGTGATTGCTAATCCGGGCTGGTGCGCCCAGTTCTATCCGAACGCAAATTGCCAGAACTACGGGCCCGGAAATCCCTACACGAGCTATGGTTGGCGGCGAGCGGGACATCGTCACCACTACTGGGGCCATCGTCATCCCCGCCGCCATTGGCGCTGACGCCAGCCAGCGGGACGAGCCTGTCCGGACTCCCGTGAATTCAGGACAGTCGGCGCGAGCAGGTAAATCGGCTCAGTTGCGCGATGGCGCTATGCTTCCGGCGCTCTCGCGCGTGTTGCAGGCGACTTGTGGCAAGGCAAGGGTGAAAGCATCGACCAGCCGACGTCGCCAAGGTTGCGTCAGCATCGAGAGCTTCCCTTCGAGCAGAGCCGCCTTTTCCCGGGCGCCCACGCTTTCCGAAGTAGACCTGAGCAATTCAGCCAAGAGCTTATTGGTGCGTTCGCATTCTCTCTCGAAGTCGGCCCGATGGCCGCTGGCAATCGCCTTCGCCTCGATCAGCTCGGCCTGCAAGGTCTCAATTTTCTGCTTCAGGGCGGTGACCACCTGGTGAGCGGCCTGCGGCGGACGGGAGATTGGGGAATGGCTGATCTCGGTGAGGTCGACCTGCACAAGCGTCTTGCTGTCGTTGGAGCGCGACCGCGGCCATCGATGTCGTTTTACCAGGGCCCGGGCTGCCTCCGCGGAAATTTTGAGCCTTTCGCCCAGCTCGGCATACGTCAGCATCTCGACGGGCATGATATTCGCTCCCGCTTAACCGGACGGTCACCACCCGGACACAGCAGATGGTACCGATTTATAGTTAACTGTTGGTTTACTGTGAGTAGGCGCCCTGCTTTGCGACGACGCGACTTACGGCCGTACCAGCCTGCATTTGCTTCAGGTTTGTGGAAGTGCCCGGCATCGGCTTGGGCCGCTATCTCGCAACTCGTAGTCCCGGCTCGGACCGAGCCGGTCATCCGGCAGCCCTCACCACGACAACCCGCCCCGCCCGAAAAACACGGTGACGGCTTACACCCCCAGGCACGAACGACACCCTCGTCCCGGTGCCTTTCGCGGCAGCGATCCGCATTGAAGCAGAGATCAGCCTATCCTTTGCGGCGGCGCATCCCGAGCAGGTCGAGGCCCCAGAAGGCAATGAGGATCAGGGCGCAGGTGCTCACAGCCAGCAACAGTACAATTGCTTCCAGCATGATCGAATCACTCCGCTGGTGTCACAAAAAGCATGCGCTTCGGTCGCGAAATTGTCATCATTCAGTTGTCGCCAGCGTCTGGACGAAACCATTTTCCGGGGGCGACGAAAACGTCCTGAAACAAAGGGCTGTCTAACTGGTTGTTAACAAAACAGGGACGGCCAACATGCAATTCTTCTTCGATCTCATTTGGAACCAGTCACGCAGCAGATTCCTCGCCACGATCCATGAGCGGGAGGCCGGGCAATGATCGAGCTCTCGGCAGCTATCCTCGCCCTGGTCAGCGTGGGCATCTTCGCCGCCCATGCGCTGGATGCCTACCGCACCGGCTAGGCTCGCAGCGCAGGCCGCATCAGAACCAAGCTTCGCCTCGAGCGCCGCAGGCTTGGCCTCAGCGGCGCTCGTCCGACGCTGGCGACCTGTTGTCGCCCGCTGTCCAATTGAAATCCATGAAGCCTGGATCGGTGGCCCGGGAACGCGCCTTTAGCGGCAATCCTAGTTGGTGAGCCTTGAAGGCCACCCCACCCACGGTTCGATCCATTTTTTCGGCAATCGCTTGAACTGAATAGTTTTGAGCGGAGAGTCTTGAGGTCTCTGATATCCCCGGCACTCCAGCGCTTGGCCATGTTTATCGCTCCCCCTACTCCGGGGCTTAAATCGGGAAAAAAGGGAAAGTTCCCTTCGATCGCCCCACACCCGAGCAATTTAACCGTAATTATGCCGATTGACCCCGGTTCCCTTGCCTGAAACTATGGGTCCGATTAAATAGCTCTATTAACTCAATTAAACGCTGGGACGTTTGCGGGCAAGAAAATAATCCGCCAGACACGATCATCGTAAGCCCCCATCAGGAGACGATCGTCTTTCCGGAGGGTTCTTTTGGGTGGTGGCTTTCCAAATCTTGGAGCGATGCCGCATGCATACGCGATCCAAAAGATATCTCCGACGCCACCGCGCACGGTTGAGGGCGCAACGACGAGCGTCGTTGAAGCCTTTCCTTCAGTGCGAAAACCGACTGGTCCAAAAGATTGCGGTTGGCATGCAGAAGCGTTGGCCTCAGGTCACTGGCAATTCACGCACTGACGAGCTGAACTCAGATCGTACTCTGCTCTGACGCGGTCGCCTGCCATCCGGCCTGCGGCAAGTCATTGGGGACGGCCTGATCGAGCGGTTTGACTCATTATTAATTAAATGTAATACGGTGCAATCGACCTCGCCCGATTCTCTCGGCGAGACTGTTATTTAAATAATTAAATTAGGTGGTGGCATGATTAATCTCCAATTCAAGCGAGCCTTGTTTGCGTGCGCACTCGTTGCGGGACTTGCCGGCATTTCCGCCACCTCCGCGAAAGCCGTCGTCGTCGACGCTCTTGCAAACAGCAGCTCGGGTGGCACCGGCGTCTCAACCGGCGTCCTTTTGACGGTGGGGCAGATCTTCACCGTGGACGTCAATCCCAACGACCTTTGGAACGCCGGCGACTTGCCGCGATGGTCCAATGCGGACGGATTGACTGGCGTTCTCTTGGCCACGGGCACTGACGACAGTGGGCTGCCCTTCGGAACCCAGATCGGAGCCAATTTCGGACTACATAATCAGGACGGCGTCAGCCTCCCTTGGCACGTTGGTCGGCAAAATTGGCGCTGGCATCTTCTTTGAAATCGGCACTTCGTTCTCAGGCCCCGCGAACGCGACGGGCGAGCTCAAGCTGTACTATTGGGATTCCAATTTCGGGGACAACACGCAGTTCGTGACGGCCAATATCTCTGCCGTGCCCGAGCCCTCGACCTGGGCCATGATGATCCTGGGGTTCGCCGGCGTCGGCCTTCTGGCCTATCGCCGCCGCAACCAGGCGGCGGTAGCGCTTCGCCGGGCCTGATCCTCAACTAGCCTGATCCTCAACCAGCATCAGAATTACAGGCCGCCTCCCGGCGGCCTTTGTTTTACGCCTTGGGCCGGCCGACCTCAGCTACAATGAACGGGCGGTGAATTGTCCGTTCAGCCGCCATTGCGCGATGCTCTATGACTGTGTCGGCATACCGCCTGCCGCAGGAACGTCGCGCTTGAAGGACGTCCTAATTTCGCAAACCGGCCTTCCCGAGCGCACACACTGCATCGATATGGAAATGTACAATCCGCCGTGGCCATTTCCGGAGCGGAGATCGGCCGCAGGGCAGATTGGGTGTTCACCGGAGGGACCGAAAGATGTTCGCCAGCATTGCCGGCGTAGCCCTCGCGCTACAATTGGGAGTACCTGCCCACGCGCTGAACGAAAGCACGCCCTTGGTCCAGGAAATCCGGTACCGCCGTCACGGCCATCCGCCGCCGTGCGGCCACGGCTACGATCTCGATGAGCGGGACGGCAAATGCTACCGGAACGGGATGGTGCCGCCGCAGTTTCAATCGGGCCGGTATTATCCGCTGGAGTACGGCGGCGGCCGGCGGCCGGTACCATGCGATCACGGCGCAGACCGCGATATTCGCGACGGGCTCTGCTATCCGACGGGCACGGTGCCACGACAGTATCAGGAAGGCCGCCCGGGCTATCACTATCGCCGAAACGGCTACTACGAAATGCGATAGCGTGCCGACACTGAACATCTGCTCGTCCGCGTCGCTGATATCCGTGGCGACCGTTGCAGGGATTTGACTTCCGATACCTGAAATGCGTTCATCGGATATTCAGGGCGTGTTTTATATTTGTATGGACGCAACAGCAGCCCTCGATCGTGATCGGGCGACCGGTCAGCGCGTCGTGGAAACGCTGGCGGCTTCTGGTTTGATCGGAGAAGGACCATGATCGTCAGCATTGCCGCCGCAGCACTGGCCGTCCAGTTGAGCATGACGCCTGCAAGCGCTGTTGCACCTGCCTCGCCTCAAGTCTTGCCTCAAACCGTGCAATACCGTGTACCCGTCCATCCGCCGCCATGCGGCCATGGTTGGGATGTGGGTGCACGGGATGGCATGTGCTATCCGAACGGCTACCTGCCGCCGCAGGAGCAGGCCGCAAGGCAATATCCGCGTTACTATCGCGGCGGCCGCTACCCTGTGCAGTGTGGGCATGGCACGGACGTCGATAGCCGGGACGGTCAATGCTACCCGACCGGAACGGTCCCGCCGCAGTATCAGGAAGGTCGCCGCTATTACGGCGGCGGAGGCTATGAAGGGCGCCGCCGCTACTACTATCAGGACTAAGCCTTGCGGGAGCGCCGCCCCAAGCCTTGACTGACCAGCTCATGAGCGACCGCGTGACCTTCACCGGTCGCGCGCCGCCCGCCGTCACGGCCGGCGCAGCACCGCGACAGCTTCGGCAACCACCGCGACGAGCGAAGCCATGGTGTACGGCTTCGGCAGCCATCCGAGCGGGGCATAGGGCTCGGCGCGCCCGCGCGTGTGCGCATCGTCATGCGCGGTCGCAAAGATGCAGCGAATGGCGAAGTCCTGATACAGTTGCCGTGCGGCGTCGATGCCATCGCGGGTGCTGGCGAGACGAATGTCCATCACGGCGAGCGTCGGTTGCGTCTCGCCGGCCAGCGCGACGGCTTCGTCGGCGGTCGTGGCCGGGCCGACAACCTCAAAGCCGGCTACCGTCAGCGCGACTTCGGTTTGCATGGCGATCAGAAAATCATCCTCGACGACGAGAACGCGCGGCGGACCCAGCTTGTCTTCCATCCGTCGAACCTCTTCAGCAGGCGGCGGCGGGTTCCTGTCCGGTTCGGACGGCAACGAAAATTGCCTTGCGCTCGGCTGAAGCTTCATCGGTCGCCGCTCTAGATTTTCGCAGCGGGGAAATCGAGGCACGCCCGCGAGGGATTTTTCGTGACGGAAAGCGTTCCGTGCAGCTGGCGCGCGAGGCCGAGTACGAGCTGGAGCCCGGACGAGGTCTTGCGCACCTCCTCCAGGTCGAACCCTCCCCGTCATCCTCGACGCAGAGCGCCAGCCGTCCGTCCTGATCGGTCAAGCTGACCCGGACGCCCTGCCTCGCACGATCCTTGATGCCGTGCTTCACGGCGTTTGTCAGAAGCTCGTTCAATATCAGTGCAAGCGGCATCGCCACGTCGTTGGAAAGCACGCCGCGCGCGACGCCGCATTCAATTCGCGCGTCCGGCGGCAGCAATTGCCGGATGGTTTCGCAGACCGCCGGCAGGAATTTTTCCGCCGCGAAACGGCTGGCGTCACTTCGGCCGTACAGCACACGTTGCGCCGCCGCCATGGCCGCGATCCGCGCGCTGGCTTCGTTCAGGACTTTCCGCGCCTCCTCGCTGTGCGCGGTTCTTGCCGCGGAAAACAGCAGCGACTGCAGCATCTGCATGTTGTTCTTGGTGCGATGATTGAGTTCATCGAGCAGAAGCCGCTGCCGGGTTTCCGCCTGCCGCCGCTCGATGCCGAAGCCGAGTTGCCGCGCAAGCGCCAGCGCGACGTCGATCTCCGGTTCGCTGAAGCGATGCGGCCTTTCGTAACAGGCCATGAATTTGCCGGCGAGCCGGCCGCCGATCAGGATCGGAATGAAAGCGACGGCTGCAATATGCTCTCGTGCAATCGTTTCCTTGAGCGCGAGGGAAAGATCGGGCAGGCCAATGTCCTCGAAATAGACCGGACGCGGATTTTCTTCATCCCTGCGCCATGGCGAATGGCCTTCAACGGCGTGCCGGTATCCGTCCGACAGGCCCCGCCATCCGACGAAGCGCATCACGTCGCTGTTGTCGAACAGCAGGATGGAGGCCCGCTCGCAGGCGAGCGCCGCGAGGATGGCGTCCAACGCGGTGTCGTAAAGGTCTGGAAGTGACGTGGCGTATTGGAGCCTTTCGGAGAACTGGAACAGGGCCGCCTGCTCTTCGCTGCGGCGCGCCAGCGCCTGTTCGGTCTCCTTGCGGGTGCTGATGTCATGCTGAACGCGCACCGCGTAAAGGAAATTTCCCGATGCATCGCGAACACTGGAGGACGTAACTTCCACCCAGACGCAGGAGCCGTCTTTGCGGGCAAGACGCTTTTCAATGGTGTAGCCATCGATTTCACCTGCGACCTGTCGCCTGAACTGCCTGAGATCCTGCGCAACGTCGTGTGGCGAGGTCTCGTCAAAGATGGAGCGGCCGAGCAGGTCGGCCGCTTCGTGTCCCATCAGCTCGCATACCCTCTGGTTGACGCGGAGCATCCGCCCGGCCCGATCGATCTCGGCGATGCCCACACCGACATGTTCATAGGTGACAGGCAGCCTGTGTTCGCGCGCACTCAGCCATTCTTCAAGAAGCACTCGGGCAATGTCCGGGGCGGCGGGCAGGCCTGGCTGGGAGCGAGTCTTGGCCGTCCGTTGCTGGATGTTCATTCCGGTCATCCCTGCCCAAGGGCAAATCTGCGTCACACGGTACTCGGCGTCAGCAAAGCAGGATTAGCAAAAATACCGCTGAGCCTGACCTTCCATAAGTCGGGCAAGAGAAAGTTGTTCCCCGCAACAGCCGGACGCCGGAATGTCGTTCTTCTTGCGCGCTTCGCTCCCGGCAGCACGGCTCGTCATTCGATCGCTAACACCCGCGGCAGATCCCCGTGAACTTACTCATCTCCGGGCGTCCTCGCGGCCGGACCGGCGGCTTTCGCGGCTTATGACGCGGGCCAATAATCCGTTGCGAGGGGCCGACATAGGGCGTCGCAAGGCGTGCGCGCGGCGCCGGCGTATCGACCGCGCCGTACGAGGTCGGCGGCGGCGGACGGTTGGGACTGAGCGGCGGGATTGCCGCGGCATTACCGATGCCGCTGGGATCGGAAACGCGCGCGGATTGGCCGGACCGAACGGCACGCCCGATATCGACGAATTGCCCGCGCCGGCCGAACCGGCGGGCGGCGTCAGTTGCGCGAAGGCGCTTGAGGGAACGATCAGGGCAAGCACCACGAAGAGAGCAAGCGCCGGATTTCGGGACATCGAGGTCTCTCCAGGAGGCACTGCATCCAACGATCAGGCTGCGTGCGCGTTCCCTCGCTTCCAGGTGGACTGCTTTTGACGCTGTTCGTCTTGCGACGGAGTAGGCGTCGGCCAGAGAATCAGGCTTATTCATGGCGCGATCACGTTTTGAGATTCCGGCGGCATGAACCAGCCTGACATGCTCGATTCCGATATCCGCGCCCTGCAGCAGTGGCTGCGCGCTGCCTGGCAGCAGCTCGGCGATCCCTCCTTACCACCTTCACCCGGCGCGAGTTGCGCAACCAGATGAAGCAGTGCAGCGCCGACCTGCGGGCGCGACTGCAGATGGTGGCCGAGCAGCAGTCCGAGCCAGTCCAGCCACCGATCCCGGCCTACTCCCGGCCAGAGCTGCGCATCCTGTCATGGTGACGGAACAAGGTCAGGCGCCTGCCGCTCCGCCGCCAGCCACGAACACACCGCCGACGGCACCGCGCCGATGAGGCCGAACAGCAGGACATCCGGCCCGTGGCCGAAACCCATCCAGAACGCTGCTGCCAGCGGCAGGTAGCTGATCGCGTAGCCGAACAGCGCCGTGGGCGCGATGCGGTACGAGACATTGCGCTTGGCCAGCGCATGGTCGAACCACGCGGCCGATAGCGCGGGGATCAACCCGACCAGATATATCGTCGGCAGCATCATGATTTGGGCGACATCGAACGTGTTCGGGCTGCCCGCAAGCCAATTGGCAATCTGCAGCATCACCCAGAACGCGACGACGAAGCCGAGCGGCGGCGCTATGGCGGCAAAGATGAGAAGGCGTTTCATGCTGTAGCCCGTGGTTGCTGATCTTGGGCCCAACGTAGCGCCGCGTCGTTCGTTGCCGCTGTGACGCCACGCACGCTGGCCGGCGCCGCCGGACGCGCATGGGGGAAATCTGCGATGACGAGAGCCGGCCTATGCTTGGCGGCGCTGGGCGCACTGATCGCTTCGGCCGCGTCCGCGCAAGCCCCCGCGCCCGCCGCGTTCAGGGTCGTCTCGCCCCCGAAAGCAACGCCGGAGACCTTCGCGGGATCGATCGTCGGCGGCTTCCGGTCCGCCTGCCCGGAAAGCTTCGCCGCACATGGATTTGGCCCGACCAGATTCGGCGATCAGGACGCCTATGTTGCGCTGGCAAGCTGCGGCAGCGTCGGAACCGACCGGTATGGCGAAACCGCGCTGATTGTCGCCGTGAAGGGCCGCTCCGATTGCTACACGCTGCAATGGGCCGAGCGCACGCCAGCGGCCGGAAAACCCGCCATCGACGAGGCCAAATGGCAGGAGCGGCTGCGCCAATTGCAGCCGATCCGCTTCTGCCCGATCGTCCCGGGCGAGGCCGCGCCCTACCCGAACTGCGCCACTAAGGGCTAGAGGTCTCAACGAGAGAGGGTAACTCCTTGCACAATGCAAGGGAGCCGATCCTACGGATGATTGACTGGCTTTGACCGGGGCCACAACCGAATCCCGAGCGACCGCGCTGGATGGTGCCCAGCGTAACTCCTCGCGCTTTTAACCACCAGTTGCAGCGGCGTCGCGACCTGCATCCCGGGCGCCAGGGCGATCCGCTCGATATACTTCAGCTTCAAACGCAGGCCGTGCCCATCGCCGTATCTCGGCTTCTTGGTATCGTGCCCCATCAACTCATCCTTTAGTTCGTCCGGCGCTTCGGTCTCGCGCAGCCGATCGTTGCAACCGTGGCGCAGCGAATACAGCGTGTGACGCTCGCTCTCGCGCAAGCCATGATCTTCAACGAACTTGTTGACCGCGGCGGAGAACGCATCGCCATTGTCGCGGTCGCAATTTTGGTCTGGGTTGTTGACAACATATCGCGGAACAACCTTTGGTACATAAGTGCGAACTTGAAATAATTGCTCTATAAGTTGTGTTCCCAGCGGTTGCTTTATTCGCTCATTACCTGAAGACGTACCGCGATGGCGTCGATGATGAGGATCTCTACGGAGAAGCAGGAGCCCTTGTTGCTTGGGCTGGTCCAACCGCGACGGCCGCCCTTCGCTTAGGCCGTGCATGTCCCAAAGCGCCGGTGATCCCCCTTTCCGGGTAAAAAAGCGGAGCAAGAACATGGCGAAGAACATTGTGATACTTTCCGACGGAACTGGCCAAGGTGCTAGCATGCCGAGGGCGGAGCGCACCAACGTCTCGAAGCTATGGGACGCAACGAAAAAGGCTGCCCCCGCTCAACAGGTAACCTTCTATGATGAAGGGCTGGGTGTGGAGCACAAGCGTGAGTGGTGGCGTTGGGCGTACGATCTCGCCAGCCGGGCGACGGGCCTCGGAATCTCACAAAATATCAAGGACTGCTATACAGCGCTCATCGAATACTATGAACCGGGTGACCGGGTTTTCTTTTCGGATTCAGTCGCGGTGCGTTTACTGTACGTAGTCTCGGCGGCGTGCTGTCGCTGTGTGGTATTCCGCAACGCGACGCCGCGGGAAACAGTCCTAGCGACCGTCAGAATAAGAAGGGTCGATTGGCGCTTGTCGAGGAGGCGGTTGAGACGGTCTACAAGCACTACGGAGACAATAAGAAGCAAGAAGAGCGCATTGCCCTTGGCCTGCAATATCGCAACCGCTACCAGAGCCTTTCCATCGATTCCAGCAACCCTCCCTTTCCCTATTTTATTGAGTCTGGGACACCGTGCGCGCGCTCGGCATTCCGGGCTCAAGCGGATTGGTCTTGTGGCGTCACGCCTTCCACAATGCCTCGCTAAATCCCAGCATCCCCTACGGACGCCAAGCGCTCTCGATAGACGAAAACCGCGAAATCTTCGCGCCGGAGATTTGGGACGAGTCGGAAGAATCGCCAGAAGCCAATGCGCGTGATCGTATCAAGCAAGTTTGGTTTCCCGGCGTGCATTCCGACGTGGGCGGTGGCTATCGCGAGACGGGCCTATCCGATTTGGCGCTGGAGTGGATGATCAATGAGGCAATGGCAGTCGAGCATCCGCTCATCGTGGATATGACCAAGCTGAAACTGACGCCTTCATACGAAGGCATCCAGCACGACGAGCGGACCGGATGGGGTCGCGCCTGGACCGAAGGCACCAGGGAAGGCGTACGAGACGGCAATGGGCCGGACATCCTACATGAAGACTTTGTTCGCAACCGCTTTGGCTTAGCCAAGGCACGTTGCGTGACCGGCGACCGACCCTATCGTCCAAAGGCGCTGGCGAAGCACCGAGAGTATTTGAGCTTCTATAAAAGTCCAAATGGCGCGCAATGAACGCCTAATTCACGTGCACAAACAAGTACGCAAAGGATGCGCTACGACTGATGGCGGAGCTCAATCAATCTGGGATACTGCTCATCGTTTGATGAAAGAAGGAGCTCAGATCAATGGGCGATCCCTTATCCGTTCCGATTGAGTCTGAACGGGGCTCTAGATTCTTGATTTGACGCGTTTTCTTGACGCGAACCGGCCTCCACTTCGCTGGAAAACGCTTTGCCTGCGCCGGCCCGCCCTGTTGATAACCCACAAGCCCCGGGGCCAGCGTCGAAACAGGCCGCCATGGTGTGCTATCGGCATACCGGCCTGAATAACGACGGACAGAACACATGCGGATCACCCTGGTCGGTTCCCGCCATTTCGGCGTGACGACATTCAACACGCTGCGCCAACACGGGGTCGATATCGTCCGCGTTGTCGTCCACGATGGCGAGGACCGGCTTGCCGCCGCCGCGCGGGCCGCCGGGATCGAGGTCGTCGTGCAGGCCGATGTGAAACGCGTGGTCGCATCGGAAGTCGCGGCCAATACCGACCTGATCGTGACCGCGCACAGCCATGCCCGCGTTACCCGGGAAGCACTGGCTACCGCCAAGCTCGGCGGCATCGGCTATCACCCTTCGCTCCTGCCCCGGCACCGCGGTATCGCCGCCGTGGAATGGACCATCAAGGAGGGCGATCCGATCGCCGGTGGCACCGTCTATCACCTCGCCGACCGGATGGATGCCGGCGCCATCGCCGCGCAGGAGTGGGTATTCGTCAGGAAGGAGAGACCGCCCGCGAGCTCTGGGAGCGCGCGCTGGCCCCGCTCGGTCAGAAACTGCTCGCGGACGTCATCTTTCACGCCAAGACCCACAACAACCTCCCTGCCACGCCGCAGGAGGAGGAGTTCGCCACCCAGGCGCCGGGCCTGTCCGACGCGAAACACTAAACCCTACTTAAATACCTCTGGCGCGGCTGTTACTGCGGGAAACGTGACGAAGTCGCGACTTTTTTCGTTCCCCGCCCGGAACCAGATTCACCTTGATGTGTTTGAGATTTCGGGAACTTTCCACAGTGTTGCGTCGCACCCAAGTTTGGACACATTGTGACCAGATAAGGTGCGTCATCACACACATCTCAAGGATTTGATCCATGCGCGCCAATCGCATCAGCGACATTTTGTTTGCTTCGTTTCTTGCCTCCGCCGCGACCCTGGCCGCAGCTCCGGCCTCCGCCCAGTCGCCCTATGACGGTCTTTGGCAGGTTACCGTTGTCACAAAACGGGCAGTTGCGATGCGCAGACTACCTCGACCGTGAACGTCGCCGGCGGCAAGATTTCCGGCGGTCCGGTTTCCGGCAGCGTCGGAAGCGGGGGACTTGTACGAGTCTCGATCAATGGTGCATATGCGAACGGTCAACTCAGTGGCAACTCCGGATCGGGGAAATGGAATGGGGCTTCAGCTGGTGTCGCGTGCAGCGGTCGATGGGAAGCGTCCCGTCAGTAAGGCAAGCCAGACTTCAGAATTTTTCGCCAAAGCGCGGCGGCTGACATTCGCAGCCGTCGCGTTTTTTTGGCGGCCTTCGCCGGCTCCGCCAGCTACGCCCAGTCCAGTGCGTTCGCCGGCATGGCGGGCACCTGGTCCGGACCCGGAACCGTGACGCTGGACGACGGCTCGAGCGAGCGGATCCGCTGCCGGGCGACCTATAAGGTTATCGGCGCCAGCATGGACATGAGCCTCACCTGCGCCAGCGATGCCTACAGGTTCAACCTGCAAGCGGCGGTGATCGCAGCCGGCGGCGAGGTCAGCGGCACCTGGAGCGAGACCAGCCGGAATATCGGCGGTGACATAAAGGGCCGTGGCGCGGGCGGCAGCTTCCAGGTGGTCGCCCAGGCGGCGGGCTTCGGCGCCAACATCGCGCTGAAGACCACCGGCAACAAACAGCACATCGTCATGAAGGCCGACAGCCAGTTCCGCGCTGCCAATATTACGCTGTCGAAGTAACTCCCCTCAACCGTCATCGCCTGCCTTGTGCCCAATGGCGCACTGAGCGGACGATCCTCTGTTCCGGAGGCGCGCGACTTGATCGCGCCTAACTCGTCTTTGGTTTTTCGAGCTTCGCCGCGGTCTCCTTGATCGTCTTGGCGATCAACAAAGCCTGCTCCTTGTTGAACGCAAAATCCTGCACGCCCCGGTGCGTGGTGAGCGACAGCACCATGATGTCGGGCTGGTGCTCGGGCCAGCCGGTTGCGAAGGCGGTCACGAAGTCTGCAGAGGTCGATCGAGTGGTCATTGGCTCACGATATCCTTTGTCTTTGCCGGCGCACTTATTGAAGCAGACGGCGCTTGGCACTTGTCTTGGCGCTTGTGATGACAGTTACGCCTTGAGTTACGGCTTGAGTTACGACTTGGGCACGAAAGCGGTAACTTCGATTTCGACTTTCGCCCGCTGGTCGACCAGCCCGTCGATGTAGAGCAGCGTCGATGGCGGGAAATTGCGCCCGAGTGTTTCCTTCCAGGCCGCACCGATGCCGGGACCTGCGGCTTCATATTCGCTGCGGCTGGTCAGGTACCAGGTCAGGCGGACGATGTGCTCCGGTCCCGCGCCGGCTTCTCCAAGCAGCTTGACGATGCGCTTCAGCGCCGTGCCGACCTGGGCGGCCATGTCGAGGGCATAATCGCCCTTCTCGTCGCCGCCGGTCTGGCCGGCCAGCACGATCCATTTGCCGGAAGCGTCGACCTCGACACCGTGCGAGAAGCCGCGGGGTTTCGACCATTCGGCCGGTTGCAAAATACGCATGCGTAAGTCCTCCTTGAGACCGCCGCTCCTTAGCACTGAACCGGCCGCCGCTCCCACAGCGAAATTGCGACGCCGCGCATCGCTGCCCCGCCGCATATGCGCATTGCAAATTGTGGCGCGCTCGCCGATACCACCCCTGCCCCAACCCCTCAGCTTCCCGAATGGATCGCACACAATCCAAAACCCTGGCCGCGCTGTGGATGGCCGGCTGGCTCTCCCTGATGCTGATCATAGCGATCGCCGGACGCGAGGCGGCGCGCGAGATCAACGTGTTCCAGCTCATGGAGATGCGTTCGGTCCTCGGCTTCCTGATGCTGTACCCGCTGATCCGCGCCAGCGGCGGATTTGGCATGATGAAGACGACGCGGCTGCCGCAGCATGTGGCGCGCAACCTCATTCACTACGGTGCGCAGCTCGGCTGGTTCTTTGCACTGACGCTGATCCCGATCGGCCAGGTGGTCGCCATCGAATTCACCATGCCGATCTGGACCGCGATCCTGGCCGCAATGTTTCTCGGCGAGCGAATGACGATCTGGAAGGTCGCGGCGATCGTGCTCGGGGTAGTCGGCGTCGTCGTGATCGTTCGCCCCGCCACCAGCGAGGTCAATCCGGGGCAGCTGATTGCGCTGGCGGCCGCTGTCGGGTTCGGCGTGTCGGTCGCGATGGTCAAGTCGCTCACCCGGACCGAGCAGACGCTCTCGATCATGTTCTGGATGCTGGTGGTGCAATCGGCGGCTGGCCTGCTTCCCGCACTCTACGTCTGGGCGTGGCCGCCAACGTATCTCTGGGGCTGGGTCGTGGTGATCGCGTTCTGCGGCACGTTCTCGCACTACTGCATGGCGCGTGCGATGCTTCATGCCGACGCTACGGTGGTGATCCCAATGGATTTCCTTCGGGTTCCTCTAACTGCTGCCGCCGGCTGGCTGATTTATTCGGAGCGACTCGACATGTTCACGGTGCTCGGTGCTGCCTTAATCCTCACCGGCAATCTGTTGAACCTGAAACCGAATCCTTCGACTAAAGCGTCCGCCCAAAACTGAACTTTTATTTGCCGGGCTGTGATCTAGATCACGCCACGATGCGTGTCGCGACGGTAACGGATGGCTCCGGATTTGGTTGTCGCGCTGCTTTTTTGTGGCGCGAAGCGGGCGATTTTCTGTAATGTCCAGCCAGCGTTACACCCAAAGCCTTTTATCGATTCTGCAGGGGATTTCCTATGCGCTACCCAACCCTCATTTTGTCCGCCATCTGCATGCTCTTTACGGCGGGCGCCGCCAGCGCCGAGAAGCGTGTTGCCTTCGTCGTCGGTAACGGCGCCTACAAGAACGTAGCCCCGCTGCCGAACCCGTCGGTCGATGCGAAGGCGATCGCCGCGACCCTGCGCAATGTCGGATCTCGAAGTGGTCGAGGGTTCCAATCTCACGCGCGACAAGATGACCGAGCGGCTGCTCGACTTCGGCAAGAAGGCGCAAGGTGCCGACGTCGCGCTGTTCTTCTACGCCGGTCACGGCATTGCCATCTCCGGCACCAACTATCTGTTGCCGATCGACGCCGACATCAAATCCGAAATGGACGTCAAGCTCGGCGCCGCGATCAATATCGACCTCACGCTCGAGCAGACCATGGGCGACGCCAAGGTCAAGCTGGTGTTCCTCGATGCCTGCCGCGACAACCCGTTTGCGGCCAAGATCAAGTCGAACTCCGCGACCCGCAGCGTCAACGTGCAGACGGGTCTCGCCGAAATGAAATCCGGCGAAGGCACGCTGATCGCATTCGCAACCGGCCCGGGCCAGACCGCACTCGACGGCCAGGAAGGCGGCAACAGCCCGTTCACGCGCGCCCTGCTCGCCAACCTCACCCAGCCCGGCGTCGAGATCCAGCAGGCGATGACCAAGGTCCGCGCCCAGGTCAATGAGGAGACCAACAAGGGACAATTGCCCTGGGGTCACACCAACCTGATCGGTTCGGTCTATCTGAACGGCGCGCCCGCGCCCGGAGCCGTCGCGGCTGCAGCGCCGGCAGCGGGCGCTTCAAAAGCGTCGGACGTCGAACTGGAGTTCTGGCGCTCGATCAAGGATTCCAACAAGCCGGAGGAACTCAACGCCTATCTGACCAACTATCCCAATGGTCAGTTCAGGTCGCTGGCATTGTCGCGCATTGCCTCGCTTGAGGCTGGCCCCAAAACCGATGCCACCCGCAACCTGAGCACCGGTATCGACCCCGCGACCTTCAAGGAAGAAGCGAACCAGACCACCGAGGACCAGATCGGCCTCGACAAGGGCCAGCGCCGCGACGTGCAGCGCCGCCTCACCGGGCTCGGCTTCGACACCAAGGTCAACGGCCAGTTCGATCAGGCAACCCGCGGCGTGATCACGCGCTGGCAGGCCGCCCGCGGCTATCCCAAGAGCGGCTACCTCAACAGGCTGCAGCACAAGGCGCTGCTGACCGAGATAGTCGCGGCCGCGCCGACCGCGAGTTCCGACGAGGAGCGTCCGGCCAAGCGCCGCGCCACCACCGGTGGCGGACAGCAGCAGGCACAGCCGCAGCCCCAACCTCAACGCCAGTATCAGAGTAATCCCGGACCCGACCCGGCCGGCGCCGGGCGCTTCATCGGCGGCGTCGTGGGCGGCATGCTGCGCTAACTCCCAACGCGACCCATTCACAAAAAGGCCCGGGTTCATCCCGGGCCTTTTTCATTCTCCGCTTCGCAAAATCAAAATGCGTGCCCGCGGCGATCTATTTGCCCGCGGCCTTTCGCAATGCCTCGTTGATGCGGTCCTGCCAGCCGGGACCGCCTTCCTGGAAATGTTCCAGCACATCCTGATCGATGCGCAGCGAGACCAGTTCCTGACGCCGGGAAGCCGGGGCGGCTTCGGCGGCGCTTCCGCCACCTTGGTGGTGGTGCGCTTGAACGCGGCCTCGGCCTCGGTGCGCGCGTCGTTCAAGGTTCTCGGCCGCCGCGGCTGGTCCGCCATCGCTAGATCCTTCAAACAGTGCAGTTGACGAATAGCGCTCGGAGAATGACGGCACGATCGCGAGGATGGTCTTGCCGGCGCTCTCGGGACGCTTGCCGATTGCAAGCGCCGCCGCGATCGCGGCGCCCGAGGAAATGCCGCCGGGAATGCCTTCCATGCGCGCCAGCGCCCGCGACATCTCGATCGCCGTCGGGCCGTTGACCTTGACGATCTCGTCAATCACCGATCGATCCAGAATGTCCGGAACGAAGCCGGCGCCGATGCCCTGAATCTTGTGCGGCGTGTGCTGCCCGCCCGACAGCACCGGGCTTTCCTCCGGCTCGACGGCGACCACCCGCAAGGTAGGCTTGCGCGGCTTGAGCACCTGTCCGACGCCGGTAATGGTGCCGCCGGTGCCGACGCCAGCTACGAAGAAATCGATGTTGCCGCCGGTGTCGTTCCAGATTTCCTCGGCCGTGGTGCGGCGGTGAATTTCGGGATTGGCGAGGTTCTTGAACTGCTGCGGCATCACGGCGTTGGGCGTCGTCCGCACCAGTTCCTCCGCGGTCGCGATCGAGCCCTTCATGCCTTGGGCTGCCGGCGTCAGGATGATCTCGGCGCCGAGGAAGGCCAGCATCTTGCGCCGCTCGATCGACATCGACTCCGGCATCACCAGTTTCAGCCGGTAGCCGCGCGAGGCCGCGACGAAGGCGAGCGCGATGCCGGTATTGCCTGACGTCGGCTCGATCAGCACGGTGTCGGCGGTGATCACGCCGGCCTTCTCCATCGCGATCACCATCGCCGCGCCAATGCGGTCCTTGACGCTCGCGGCGGGATTGAAATATTCGAGCTTGGCCAGGATGGTTGCGCTAACACCATGCGCCTCCGGCAATTTGCGCAAGCGTACGATCGGGGTGTCGCCGATCGCATCGACGATGGAGTCGAAAACCCGCCCCCGCCCCGGACGTTGCACTGCACTCGTGGCTGACGACGCATCCATCTCAACACTCCTGTGGCGATCATCTGCGGGGATTTGGCGGCACTCCTACTTAGGAGGCGGCCACTGCGATGTGCAAGCCGGAATCGCCGGGGCGAAGGGTTCGCTGCATTGCAAAACAAGAACGTCGCTAAATATCGCGAAGTCAACGTATTTGTGTTGCGACATCGTCAAAGATTTCGGAGTATACTTTCGTCGTGGATGGAGCCGAGGTTCAATCAAACAAATCGCAAGGAGGTCACGATGCCAGCTATTGCTGAAATCCTGTCGACCGTCGCGACCCGGCCCGATCCGCGTGGCTGTGATTTACCGACCTGCCCAGTTTGTGCGGATACCATGGTGGCTGCGGAAGCTTCGGCCTACCTCAACGACAACGTGATCAGCTATCTCTGGACCTGCGACACCTGCGGTTACGGATTCGTGACCAAACATTCGGTCAAGAGGTTTGCCTGTAATTGACTCAAACTAACGTGAAGCAATGTCACCGCGCGCCGAACCGGCGCGCGTTTGTTTTTGATCGCGAAATTTCTATCCGCTCCGCTGCGCCCGCCGAATTTCGGTCAGGGGACGCTTGTACACCTCCGCAAAGACCGCATTGAAACGGCGCAGGCTGCGGAACCCCGCCAGCAACGCAATCTCGATCATCGGCAATTTGGTATCATCTAAAAGTCGCTTCGCCCGCTGCACGCGTGCCGTCTTGGCAATCTGAGCGGGGCTGGCGCCGAGATGCTTGTCGAATAATCGGGATAGATGCCGCGGCCCCACCCCAAGGCTGGCCGCGAGCACTTCAACCGGTGCGCGATCGAGTGCGCCCTCACTGATCAGCCGGACCGCACGTTCGACGGTCGCCAATGAGCCCTTCCATGCCGGAGAGAACGGCGCTGTCTCCGGTCGGCAACGCAGGCACGGCCGAAATCCAGCGCGCTCCGCGGCCGCTGCCGATGGATAAAGGACACGTTTTCCGCCTTCGCGGGGCGAACCGGGCAGACCGGACGACAGTAGATGCGCGTTGTCCTGACACCTGAGAAGAACTGACCGTCAAATCGTCGATCACGGCTGACGCGCGCCCTCTCGCAGGTTGCTACGTCCAGACTGCCAACCCTGGTCCTTGCCGACGACCGAGTCCGAATGCGGCGAGCCATCGCACACTCCCGATGTTACGTCGCAGCCATATTATGTTTCGGGAGAACGGAAACAATGGTCGCCGCGGGCCGGTTCTTTGGATGGTCGGTTGCTTGGTCAGCGTTCGCAATCGCCGTGTTTGCCTGGGGCACCGGCTTCTATGGCCCCTCGGTGTTTCTTCAATCGCTGCACGAAACGCGGGGCTGGCCGATCTCGCAAATTTCAGTGGCCATCACTGCCCACTTCCTGCTCAGCGCGATCGTCATCGCCTGCTTGCCGGAGATTCATCGCCGACTTGGGATCGCCAAAACGACGTTCCTTGGCGCGGTCCTCACGGCGGCTGGCCTCATCTTGTGGTCCGGCGCGCGCGAGCCGTGGCAGTTGTTCGCCGCGGCAATCCCAAGCGGAGCTGGTTGGGCCATGACGAGCGGCGCTGCGCTGAATGCCATCGTGGCAAGATGGTTCGATCGTGACCGGCCGATCGCAATAGCACTTGCGTTCAATGGCGCCAGCGTCGGCGGCGTGCTGTTCGTGCCGATGTGGGTCTGCTTGATACGAGCGATCGGATTCCCATCCGCCGCGCTCCTGGTCGGCGGCTGCATGGTCACCGTGGTCGGTTACCTCTGCGTCAGGTTCCTAGCCAAGTCTCCCGAAGACATGTCTCCCGAAGACATGGGGCTGGCGCCAGACGGCGACGCATCGCATCAGGCGGAAGCGAGGCCGAAGCCGAGACGGACCCGCATCGAGATCGTTCGAAGCTGGCGTTTCATCACGATTTCGGCAGCTTTCTCGCTCGGACTCTTGCGCAGATCGGCCTGCTTGCCCATCTGGTGGCTCGTCTTACGCCGGAGCTTGGAATTGAGCATGCCGGGTTTCTTGTCAGCCTGGCAACGATATGTGCCGGACCGCAGCCGGCAAGTGGATCGGCGAGCATGATCGCCGGTTCGCGGCTGCCGCCAACTTTGCCGTGCAGATCGGCGGTGTCCTGTTGTTGATCTTCGGTAGCGGATCGGTGGCTCTCACGCTTGGGTGCGTTCTCTTCGGTCTCGGAATCGGCAACCTGACCTCACTCCCGCCATTGATCGTACAGAAGGAATTCGAACGCGCGGATGTCGCCACCGCGGTGGCGCTGATTATCGCGATCAACCAGGGGTATTTGCATTCGCGCCTGCAATCATTGGCGCGATGCGTGACACGACAGCCAATTATCAGTTGCCGTTCGCGCTCATTGCCCTGATCCAACTTCTAGCAGCAGTAATCATCCTGCTTGGCCGGAGGTCCACACGCGCTCCCGCGACTTCACACTAGCGCGGCGGTATATCGCCCTTCGCCCAACCGGCGCGCGTACGTTCGCGGAAGCCGGCAAAAGCTCCCTGTGAAACCGCCTCGCGCATGCCCCGCATCAGGTGCTGATAATAGGCCACGTTGATTTCCGACAGCAGCATCGCGCCGAGCGTTTCTCCCGACCTGACCAGATGATGCAGATAGGCGCGCGAAATGTTGCGCGCCGAGGGCCATTCGCTTTCCTCATCGAGCGGCCGCGGATCGTCGGCATGGCGGGCGTTGCGCAGATTGATCTGGCCGAAGCGGGTGAACGCCATGCCGTGGCGCCCGTTCCGGGTCGGCAGCACGCAGTCGAACATGTCGATGCCGCGCGCCACCGCCTCCATCAGATCCTCGGGCGTGCCGACGCCCATCAGGTAGCGCGGGCGATCGGCCGGCAGCGCCGGCGCAGTTTCCTCGATCATCGAAAGCATCACCGCCTGCGGCTCGCCGACCGCAAGCCCGCCGATCGCGTAGCCGTGGAAGCCGATATCGGTCAGTTCGCGCGCGCTGATATGGCGCATCGCGGGGATGTCGCCGCCCTGCACGATGCCAAACAGCATGTATCCTTCTGGCGCGGTCTCGAACGCCCGCTTGCTGCGCTCCGCCCAGCGCAACGACAGCCGCATCGCGCGCTCGATGTCGTCGCGCGCCGCTGGCAGCCGCACGCACTCGTCCATCTGCATGGCGATGTCGGCGCCGAGCAGCCGCTGCACCTCGATCGACCGCTCCGGCGACAGCTCGACCTTGGCGCCGTCGATATGGGAGCGGAAGGTCACGGCCTTCTCGCTCACCTTGCGCAGATCTGACAGCGACATCACCTGGAAGCCGCCGGAGTCCGTCAGCATCGGCCCGTTCCAGCCGGTGAAGGCCTGCAGGCCTCCCAGCGCGGCGATCCGCTCCGCGCCCGGCCGCAGCATCAAATGATAGGTATTGCCGAGCACGATATCGGTGCCGGCATCGCGCACCTCGCGCCAGTGCAGGCCCTTCATCGCCCCCGCGGTGCCGACCGGCATGAAGGCCGGCGTGTGCACCATGCCGTGCGGCGTGGTGAGACGGCCGGTGCGGGCTGCGCCATTGGTGGCGAGCAATTCGAAATGATTGGGAAGACTCATGGCGCTGCTTATTGCGTGCCGGGAACGGCCAATCAACCGCCCAGTGCGGGCGCTCCGACCAGCCCGTGCCCCACGCTGGACACAATTAGCCCTCACTTGTTAAATAAAACGATACCGTATAGTTTTATAAACGGGGATGGACGCCGCTGGCGATGAGGCCGGCGGCGGCAAGTGCGTGTGTATACGGTGACTGACGACGAATGCCCTCCCCCCGCTTTCCTGACTGGATCAATCCTCTCCGACAGCCGGATCAGGAGGACAGGCTCGCGCCTGCTCAGATCAGCCGTCTTGCTGTGCAGCCTCGCGCTAGCCGCCTGCACGTCCCTGCCGCGGACGCCCTACAGCGCTGCGGATGCCTCTGGCTCCCGCGTGCTCGATCTCGACGGCCTGCGGCGCTACACCGACGAACCCGTCACAAAATTCCGTTTCGAGAAAGACGACCTTTCCGCAACCAGGACCTATCTCGCGCTCTCCGGCGGCGGCGCCGATGGCGCCTATGGCGTGGGCGTGTTGAACGGCTGGACCGCGGCCGGCACCCGCCCGACCTTCTCGGTCGTCTCAGGCGTAAGCACCGGCGGCCTGATTGCGCCTTTTGCGTTTCTCG
This sequence comes from Bradyrhizobium sp. RDT10, assembly GCA_044772375.2. Lineage (GTDB taxonomy): Bacteria > Pseudomonadota > Alphaproteobacteria > Rhizobiales > Xanthobacteraceae > Bradyrhizobium. Next base: position 2,621,743 of record CP187939.1, on the reverse strand, counting down.
GGTCCCAATATGACGACACGCTGAGGAGGTCTACACCAGCGGCATCGCTTCGAGCCTGCTCGATGATCCCAGCATCATCCGCGTGCTCTTCGGATCCGGCCTGTTCGGCAACAAGAGACTACGCGAGCTGGTGGCCCGCTATGTCGGGCCGGAGATCCTGGCCGCCGTTGCACGCGAACATGCCAAGGGCCGCAAACTGCTCGTGGTGACGACAGATCTCGACACCCAACGCACGGTCGTTTGGGACATGGGGAAAATCGCCGCGGTCGGTTCGGCGGAGGCGCTGCGCCTGTTTCGCGACGTGATGGCGGCCTCCGCCAGCATTCCCCTGGTCTTCCCGCCGATCCTGATCGAAGCCGAGGGCCAGGGCCGGCGCTTTGAGGAGATGCATGTCGACGGCGGCGTGACCGCTCCGGTCCTGACGCTGCCGGATGCCCTGCTCTTCCAGGGACGTCTGCCCGGAAACAGCCGGATGAACATCTACATCCTCGTCAACAAGAAGCTCGAACGAACGTTTGAGTTCGTGTCCAACAGCACGCTCGACGTCGCTTCACGCAGCCTGTCCTCGATCACCCAGTCCCAGACGCGCTCGGTGATCTTTTCGACCTACGATTTCGCCAAGCGCAATCGGTGGGGCTTCCATCTGTCCTATATCGAGCGCGACTATCCCGCGCAGCCCTCAGAGGGCTTCGACACCGCCTATATGCGCGCCCTTTATCAGCATGGCTATGAGAAGGCTGCATCGGGCCGCGCCTGGACCTCGACGCTTCCGTGAGCCACTTTAGGAGCGGAACGACGACCTGCCTGGACGATATGGCCAATTCGGCCAGATTCGCGATGACGCCCCTCTTGCTGCGCGTTATAGAGCATTGACTGATATCACGACCGCGCAGGAATCAATGGGCATGGGATTGACCGCGGCCAAGGCCAGACCGGCGAAACGAGACGTCCCGAAGTCGCGCGGCGGCCGGCCGACGAAAAGCGCCGCCATCGAGCGCGATCAGCGGCTGATCGAAGTTGCCACCCGTCTTTTTGGACCGGGGCTACGATGCGACCTCGCTTGATGCGGTTGCAGAAGCAGCCCGGGTCAGCAAGCCCACCGTCTATTCGCGCTACGGCGACAAGCGCGGGCTGTTTGCGGAGGTGCTGAGGCGCGAGATTGCGCGCTGGCTTGCTCCGCTTGCTGAAGCGGCGGAGATGCAGATCACGCGTTCCTCGGATATTTCGGTGGAGCAGCGCCTGATAGAGGTCGGGCGCGAGATGCTGGCGTTCACCTGCGGACCCGATGCCGTTGCGTTCAGCCGCATGATGACGTCACAGGCCATCAACTTTCCCGACATTGCCAAACTTGGCAAGGAAGAAGGCTGGTTGAAGGCCGTTTCCACGACCGCGCGCTTCTTCGATCGTTTGGTCGCACAAGGCGCTATGGACGTCGAGGATACCGGCATCGCGGCTGAGGTCTTTCTCGACGTGGTCGTCGGTCACACCCACCGCATGGCGACGTTCGGAACGCCGCTGGAGATGAAGTCCGCCGAAAAACGCATGCGCTTGGCGATCAGGCTGTTCCTGGCCGGTGCGCTTGGGCCACCGAGCCGGGTTCAGCCCATCCCCAAGGAACCATTCGGCGGCGCCCTTCCCGCTGACAATTCCGTGAGAACGGAGTTTCTCGTGCGTTACGGCATGGCGGCATCGTTGACCAAAACAAAACGATACGGTATGGTTTTGTTATAAGCGGAGTGCGGGTCCTGCTTTCACCAGTCCCAGCGAGGCTCGCGCCGCTTCGATCGCCGTAAGCGGCGGTACAGTCCCGTTTGCGGCGTTCCGCGGCCGACCCGTATGCTTCCAAAGGGTCGGCCGCGCTTTCTTCGAGACGATCCGGCCCATCCGCCGGCAGCGACAGGCTCAGGGATGGAGACTACAAACATGCATGCGCCGAGACGTTGGAGACAGTTGCTTGCAATCGTCCTGGTGGCGATCATCCTCCTGCCCCGGTCTATGCCATCGCGTCGCAGACCGACGAGCAAGCCTCGCTCCGTAATGAAGCCGGCGATGGCGCCGCGTCCGACCAGCAGGCGGTCAACCGCGAGCTCGCGCTTTTCCGCGGGTCGGCGGTCTCGCTGAGCCAGGCGATGGCGATTGCCGAAGCCCTGCATGCCGGCGCGACGACCGCCGACGTCAGCTTCGACGGCGCGCCGGATTCACCGGTCTACCGGGTAAAGACCCTTCACAACGACCGCATCTGGCAACACGCCATCGACGCCACGACTGGCAAGATTGTCGGCGGCGAAGCCGCTCTGCCCCTGAAGGAGCTCGATGCCGAGGACCGCAGCAACCTCGTTGCACTCAAAACGATCCGGCACCGCTTGGCAGATGCCGTTCGCGTGGCCGAGCACGCGGCGTCGGGCAAGGCCGTCAGCGGCGGCCTGATCCGCGAACGCGGCCGGCTGAATTTCGCGATCGTCGTCATGAGTGGCAGCGACCTGAAGGAGGTCATCCTCAAGCCTCCTGGCGCTGCCGGCCGGCGATGACCGGGCCCGTCAGTTGCAGCCCCGGATGAAGCTAAAACCCGTTGACGCCGGCGCTAAGCTGCCGCATAAGTCCGCGCCATGACGACTTCGACCAAAGCGACCGCGAAAACCAAAGCACCCTCCGGGGCTCGGGAGCCGTGCGCGCGTAGTCGAACGATCGCATTATCTGAACCGAAGCCCCGCCTGAAAAGGACCGGGGCTTTTTTGTTGCCCGCAAGCCATGATGCTCAAACAGAGGACAGACCCGTGAGCCACGAACCCGTAGTTGCCATTGCCGGCGTGACCGGCGCGGTCGGCGCCGAATTCATCGCCACCATGGACAGGCGCGCCTTCCCGGTCCGCAAGCTCAAGGCGCTGGCCAGCGCCCGCTCGGCCGGCAAGACCATCGATTTCCGGGGTAAGAAGGTCGTCATCGAGGAACTCACCGAGCAGTCGTTCGAGGGCGTCGACATCGCGCTGTTCTCGGCCGGCGGCGGCATCTCGCGCAAGTTCGCACCGGCCGCCGTGAAGGCCGGCGCCGTCGTGATCGACAATTCCTCCGCCTTCCGGATGGACCCGAACGTGCCGCTGGTGATCCCGGAGATCAACGCGGGCCGCATCCGGGAGCACAAGGGCATCATCGCCGTTCCGAACTGCTCGGCGATCACGGCGCTGGTGCCGCTGTGGCCAATCCACCGGCAAAACCGCATCAAGCGCATGATCGTATCGACCTATCAGGCGGCGAGCGGCGCCGGCGCGGCGGCGATGGAAGAGCTCGTGGAATCAACCCGCGCCTATCTCGACGGCCGGCCATTTACGCCGAAGGTGATCCCGCTCCCCTACGCCTTCAACGTCTTCAGCCACAACACGGCGATCGATCCCGAGACCGGCTACAACGACGAAGAGACCAAGGTGATCAAGGAGACCCGCAAGATCTTCGAGGACGATCAGATCGCGATCGGCGTCACCTGCGTGCGCGTGCCGGTGCTGCGCGCGCATTGCGAGGCGATCACGTTCGAATGCGAGAAGCCGATCACCGAGGACGAGGTCCGCGCCATCCTGGCCAACGCACCGGGCGTCAGGATCGTCGACGACCGGGCAAGGAACTACTTCCCGATGCCGATCGATGCGTCAGGCCAGGACGACGTGCTGGTCGGCCGTATCAGGAAGGATCTCAGCGATGCCTCTGGCCACTCGATTTCGATGTTCGTGTCGGCCGATCAACTCCTGAAGGGCGCGGCGCTCAACGCGATACAGATCGCCGAGCTGCTGCCGCAGCGCGCGCTGGCGTGAGGTAACGAGAGTTGCGGGAATTGTAGATGGGGTAACGGGCCCCGGTCTGCCCTCCAAGCAAGCCGCGCTTGCTACGGCGCTATTTGATGGCGCGCTGCGCGCGGCTTGCTTGGAGGGCGGGCGGTCGTCCCTCACATTGATGGTGTGACGGAGTCGAGGGATGAGCCTCGCTCCAAACATCGAGGAGAGACGACCATGAACCACTATGCCGGAATCGATGTATCATTGGAATGCTCGAGCGTGTGTGTTGTTGACGCAAGCGGCAGGATTTTGCGCGAAGTCAAGGTGGCCAGCGAGCCGGAGGCGCTGATCGCCTGGTTCCGGTCGTCTGGCTTTGAGTTTGAGCGGATCGGGCTGGAGGCCGGCCCCTTGTCGCAATGGCTGTTTGCGGGGATGAAGGCAGCCGGCCTCGCCGTTGAGCTGCTGGAGACGCGGCACGTGCGGAAGGCGTTCGAGGCGATGCCGGTCAAGTCGGATCGCAACGATGCACGCGGCATCGCGCAACTGATGCGGCTGGGCTGGTTCCGGCCGGTGCACTGCAAATCGATCAGTGCGCAAGAGACCCGATCGCTGCTGACGGCACGCAAGCTGGTGCAATCGAAGCTTCTCGACGTGGAGAACAGTCTGCGCGGGATCCTGCGCGGTTTTGGCCTGAAGGTTGGCAAGACGACCGGACAGACGTTCGCGGGACGGATCGAGGAACTCGTGACAGGCCACCCACACCTGCAGACGATCGCCAAGGCGCTGCTGGCGGTGCGAGCGGTGCTGCGGACCGAGTTCGCAGCCTTCGAGAAGCAGACCCGCAGGATGGTGCGATCCGACAAGCAGGCGCGGCTGCTGACCTCAGTCCCGGCGGTCGGCTCGATCGTGGCGCTGACCTATGCCAGCGCGATCGACGATCCAACCCGGTTCAAATCGTCGAAGCAAGCAGGCGCCATTTCGGGTTGACGCCGAAGAAGCATCAATCGGGCGAGACCGACTACACCGGCCGGATCAGCAAGATCGGTGATGCTTCGGTGCGAACGGCGCTTTATGAGGCCGCCAACGTCATGCTGACCAAGCCGCTCAAAGGCTGTTCGCAACTGAAGAGTTGGGCCATGCGGATCAAAAAGCGCGCCGGCATGAGCAAAGCCAAGGTGGCGCTGGCGCGCCGGCTCGCGGTGATCATGCATCGCATGCTCGCCGACGGAACACCCTTTAACGCCGCTGCTGCGGCAGCCTAACAGGGAGACATAACAGTTTTCGGGCGGGTCACGACACCAGGCCTTCTCGAAGCGAAGTCCCTTCGCCGGGACGATGGATCAGGTCAGGCCGTTGCCCACCAGGTCGCCTCGTGAGCACGCACAACGTAGATTGGCCGACCTATCCTCTTCCAACCCCATCAGGTGGCGGCCCCTGCGCCGACCCCGTACAGAAGCGAGACCCCGGCGAGCGGACAACGCAAAGGGATTGACTAATCGAGGCCCGTTACAGAAGGGTGGGCAAAGGCGCATTTGCGCCGTGCCCACCATCGATCCGCATCGGCGGTATGAATGGTGGGCACGCTTCGCTTTGCCCACCCTACACACCTACGCACCCGTCACGCGCCAGATCACATTGCCGACATCATCAGCCACCAGCAGCGAGCGGTCGGGACCGAGCGTGACGCCGACTGGTCGGCCGTAGGAGACCTTTTCGTCGGGTGCGAGAAACCCGGTCAGAATATCCCGTGCCGGGCCCGATGGACGCCCGTTCTCGAACGGCACGAAGACGACGGCGTAGCCGCTCAGTGTGCTGCGATTCCAGGAGCCGTGCTGGCCGATCACCATGCCGTCCGGAAAGCCCGGCAGCGTGCCGGATGGCATCCAGCACAGGCCGAGCGAAGCGGTGTGGCCGCCGAGCGCATAGTCCGGTTGGATCGCTTTGGCGACCATGGCCGGATCCTGCGGCACGCGATCGTCCACCGTCTGTCCCCAGTAGCAATAGGGCCAGCCGTAGAATCCGCCGTCGCGCACCGAAGTCAGATAGTCCGGTGGCGTCTCGTCGCCGAGACCATCGCGTTCGTTGACGACGGTCCAGAGCACGCTTGTGTTGGGCTCCCATGCGAGGCCGACGGCGTTGCGCAGGCCGCTGGCGAAGATGCGGCTCGTGCCATCAGCCAGATCGAGCTCATAGATCGCGGCGCGGCCTTCCTCGACCTCCATGCCATTCTCGGCGATGTTGCTCAGCGAGCCGACGCCGGCATAGAGCTTTTGCCGTCCGCGCTCGGCAGCAGGCTCCGCGTCCAGTGCCCGCCCGGCTTGAACGCCACGAGCTTGCGCCCCTCGGCGGTGATGCGGTCCGCGCCCGCGGCGTATGGAAAGGCGACCACGCCGTCGGTGTTGCCGACATAGAAGGTGTCGCCGACCAGCGCCATGCCGAATGGCTGGCTCAATCCCTCCATGAAAATCCCGCGTCCCTCGGCAACGCCGTCACCGTCGCGATCCCGCAGTAGCGTGATGCGGTCGGCGCTGACGCCGAGCGCCGCGGCACGCCGCATCGTTGCCTGCATCGCATAATGAAACACGCTCCTCGGCGGTCCCGCGATCTGCGTGGCTTCTGCCATGAGCACGTCGCCATTGGGCAGCACGTTGATCCAGCGCGGATGGTCGAGCTCCTTCGCAAACGCGTTGACCTTGAGCCCGGGGGCAGCGGTTGGCTTTTGTCCGTCGCTCCACCCTTGCGCCGTCGGCATCTTGAGCGTCGGGATGGCGCCTTGCGGCTTCGCTGTCGGAATCGCCGGCGTGTTACCCCAGGCCGGTGCAGGCGCCGATCCCTGCCGACGACGCCACAGCAGCGCAACGGCGCCGATCAGCGCGACGACGCGCGCGAAAATGCCGGAGAAATTCATGTAAGGCCCCTGTTGTTCCCGCGCATCGATGCGCCGAGAGACGGTAGTTATACGATCTTGGTGACATCAGCCAGAATCAAAGACACAGGCGTTGGCGCTTATTGTCAGAGCGCTTCCTCCCTGAACCTTTGCCCGCCCAATTGGCGGGCCCCTTTTTCAAGCGAGGACGCCCGGCTTTTGCCTCAGTCCCGCGCACGGAACAGCAAACAGGCATCGCCGTAGGAATAGAACCGGTACCCGCCGCAATCGCATGCGCATAGGCCTGCTTCATCGTGTCGAGCCCGGAGAAAGCCGATACCAGCATGAACAGCGTCGAACGCGGCAGGTGGAAATTGGTCATGAGGATATCGACCGCGCGAAAGCGATAGCCGGGCGTGATGAAGATCGAGGTCTCGCCGTCGAACGGCTGAATGGTGCCGTCTTCGGTCGCAGCGCTCTCCAATAGCCGCAGCGACGTGGTGCCGACCGCAACGATGCGCCCTCCCTTGGCGCGCGCGGCGTTCAAGGCATCAGCAGTATCCGCCGATATCGAACCCCACTCGGCATGCATCCGATGCTCGGACGTCTCCTCCACCTTGACCGGCAGGAAGGTCCCTGCCCCGACATGCAGGGTCAGCCGGTGCAGTTCGACGCCGCGCCCGCGCAGCGCCGCTTCCAGGTCAGGCGTGAAATGCAGTCCCGCCGTTGGCGCCGCGACGGCGCCTTCATTCACCGCGAACATGGTCTGGTAGTCGGCGGCATCGCGATCGTCGGGCGTGCGCTTGAGGCGATGTAGGGCGGCAGCGGCGGCGTGCCGAGATCGGTAATGGCCTGATCCAGCGCCGGCCCGTGAAACGAAAACGACAGCGTAATCTCGCCCTCTTCGCCTTTGGCCTCGACCTCGGCGTCGAGATGGCCGAGCAGGCAGACCTTGCCTTCATTGCCGAAGCGAACCACGTCGCCGGGCGCGAGTTTCTTGGCGGGCTTGACCAGCGCCTGCCAGCGCGAGCCGTCCAGCCGCTTGATCAATGTCGCTTCGATCTTCGGCTCGGTCTCGCGGCCGATGCGACGTCCCTTGAGCTGGGCTGATATCACTTTGGTGTCGTTGACCACGAGCTGGTCGCCAGGCCGCAGCCATTGCGGCAGGTCGGCGACGCTGCGGTCATGCAACACGCCGTCCGGCTGCACCACGAGCATGCGCGCAGAATCACGCGGGCTTGCGGGCCGCAGCGCGATGCTGGTGGCGGGGAGTTCGAAGTCGAAGAGATCGGTGCGCATGGCGCCGTTGCGCCTCACTTGGCGTCATTCCGGGGCACGCGAAGCGTGAACCCGGAATGACTGCGGCAATCAAGCCGCGTCCAGCGCCATCCGCGCCTTCACGATCTTGTCCGGATTCTGCACCGGCTCGCCGCGCTTGATCTTGTCGACGTTCTCCATCCCCGAGGTGACCTTGCCCCAGACCGTGTACTGGCCGTTGAGGAAGGAGGCGTCGTCGAAGCAGATGAAGAACTGGCTGTCGCCGGAATCCGGGCTCGCGGCGCGGGCCATCGAGGTGGTGCCGCGGACATGCGGTTCCTTGTTGAATTCGGCCTTCAGCTTCTGGCCGGAGCCGCCGGTGCCGGTGCCGTGCGGGCAGCCGGTCTGCGCCATGAAGCCTTCGATGACGCGGTGGAACACGATGCCGTCGTAAAACCCCTCACGCACCAGTTCCTTGATCCGGGCGACGTGGCCCGGCGCCAGGTCGGGGCGCATTTCAATGGTGACGGCACCTTGGGTGGTTTCAAGAATCAAAGTATTTTCGGTATCAGCCATGCTCTTTTCTCTTGCGGTTTGGGTGGACGTTTACGGGACCTGAAAGTGACCGCGAAAGGCCGGCCGGCAACCGCACCGCCCAGTCCCTCGGTAAATGGCAACGGCGCACAGCGTTGCAATGTCTCCATTACGGCAATTCGGTACGCAATCCGGTCGTTATCGCCAGCGTTTGCGGATTCATAGGTAATCCTTGGTTGACCGAGAATGGCGCCCTCGCGGTTGAAACTGACAACAACCGTAATATCCATCGGGTTGGCGCGCGAGGCAGGCGGCGGCCGCCAGCACGAATACAATTTGGCAAAGACGTCCTTGATGGTGTCGAGCTGCTGCGGCTGGGCCTGCACGTGCGCCGCCGACGCAAGCCACACGAGAGCGGCGGCAAACCAGACAGATGGCTTGCGGCGCGCCGAAATCATCGCCTCACTTGATGTCGGATGCGACCTGCACCTTCACCATCTTGTCGGGATCGACGACGGGTTCGCCGCGCTTGATCTTGTCGACCACGTCCATGCCCGACACCACTTCGCCGATCACGGTGTACTTGCCGTTCAGTGACGCGACTTCGGCGAACATGATGAAGAATTGCGAATTGGCCGAGTTGGGATCGCTCGTTCGGGCCATGCCGACGATGCCGCGCTTGTACGGCACGTTGGAGAATTCGGCCGGCAGGTTGGGATGTTTCGAACCGCCGGTGCCGTTGAAATTCTTGCCGTCGCCGGTCTGCGCCATGAATCCCTCGATCACGCGATGGAACGGCACGTTGTTGTAGTAGCCCTCGCGCGCGAGCAGCTTGATGCGCTCGGCGTGCTGGGGCGCGAGGTCGTTCCGCAGCTTGATCACGATGCGGCCCTTGGTGGTGTCGATCACGATCGCATTCGCCTTGTCGAGATTGGCGGGCAGCGGCTGGGCGATCGCGGGAGCCACAAGGAACAGCGCGGCGAGAACGGCGAGAATTCGGATCATGAAAGCTCCGGATCGAGAGTTGGGGACGACGGATGCGGCGCGCTATTGCGAGAACGCTATTGCGAGAAAGCTATTTCGAAAACTTGGCCTTCAGGCTCGCGGCAATCTGGGGCGGCACGAAGGCGGAGAAGTCGCCGCCCATCCCGGCGATCTGGCGCACCAGCGTGGCGGTGATCGGGCGGACCGCCGGCGACGCCGGGACGAATACGGTGTGCACCTCCGGCGCCATCGCCTCGTTCATGCCGGCAAGCTGCATTTCGTAATCCATGTCGGTTCCGTCGCGCAGCCCGCAGAATCATGATGGTAGCGCCGACCTGCCGCGCAGCGGCGACGGTGAGGTTGTCGTAGGTGGTGCAGTCGAAGGCGCAGCCTGCCTGCTGCGCAATTGGCTCACATACCGCCCGAACCATGTCCAGCCGCTCCTCGGTCGAAAACAGCGGCTTTTTGCCGGAATGGACGCCGATGGCGACAATCAGGCGATCGCACAGCGTCACGGCGTGCCGCAGCACGTCCAGATGGCCGTTGGTGATGGGGTCGAATGAGCCGGGATAGAGCGCGATACGGGGCATAGGTCCCCTCTACCCCGCCTCGGGCGGCCCGGCAAGCCGGGCTTGGTTCCCCCTGGTGCGGCTTTTTATTTCGGATCGGCCAATGAACCAGTCCTGGGGCCCGGGCTTCTCCCTGAGCGAGCCGGCAAATGTTTCGTCCGCCAATGGCCGACGAAACAAAACTCGGCCCGGACGAAACCATTTTCGGAGTTGGCGAAGACGGCCGGAAACTTGCGCTGGCTACAAGTCCATCCAACGAAACGACGGGGCCGCCAAGGCCCATGACAGGGGACCGTCATGATCAAGGCTTTTTCCGCAGTCGCTGCTGCCGCGTTCATTGCTGCCGCGCTGACCGTGCTGCCCGGCTTTGCCCTCAGGTCGAAGCCAGCGTGCCGCAGGCGCTTGCCAAGGGTGACCGCCTGGATATCCGCACCGTCGGCAAGGATTGCTCGCAGCAGGCGTGGCCGAATTTCGAGGCTTCCTGCCTCCGCGCCGCTGGCTCCAAGTCGGTAGTCCGGGAAGCCCGCCTGGTGACCGCCGACCGCACCCCGTAACGGCACAGTTTTCGTTCAGACCAAGCTCCAAATACCTCCAAATACGCAAATGATGGCGAGTAGGGATGCCCCCTGCTCGCCATTTGCGTTCCAGACCTCATCACACATCGCCGGGATTGCGCTGGCAACTCGAGCTGGCGCCGAACGCGGCTCTTTGCCAGTGGGCGGGACCAGGGATGGTGTGCTGTTGAAGGCTGCGGTAGACTTCCCCTGCGACTAGTGACCGTCCCTCTCCTGCGGGAGGACGATGTGGACATAGCGGATTGGCTACGCCGCCTCGGGTTGCATCAGTACGAGAGCGTGTTTCGCGACAACGACGTAGACACGGAGACCCTGCCCAGCTTGACGGCAGACGATCTACGTGAACTCGGCATCACGTCGCTTGGCCACCGCAAGAAGCTACTCTCGGCGATCGCTGCACTATCCCCGACGCTTGCTGGAGAATCCGGCGGACGACCGCGTGCCGCCGCTAGCGGAGGCCAGTGCTTCGCGGCCGTCGATGAAAACGCGGCCTGCCGAGCGCCGTCATCTGACGGTGATGTTCGTCGACCTCGTCGGCTCGACTGCCCTCTCGGTGCGCCTCGATCCCGAGGACTTGAGCGAGATCCTTGCCACCTACCACCAAGCGGTGGCGGCGGAGGTGGCCCGCTTCGAGGATATATCGCCAAGCTCATGGGCGATGGCGTGCTGGTCTATTTCGGCTGGCCGCAGGCGCATGAGGACGAGGCCGAGCGTGCGGTGCGCAGCGGGCTTGCAATTGTGGAAGCCGTAGAGCGGCTAGAGAAACGAGCCGGCGTAGCTCTTTCAGCGCGCGTCGGGATTGCGACCGGGTTGGTCGTGGTTGGCGACCTGATCGGGGAAGGCGCTGCCCAAGAAGAGGGGTCGTGGGCGCCACGCCCAACCTCGCCGCGCGACTGGAGCAGCTCGCAGAACCCGGTGCTGTGGTGATCTCCGAGAGCACGCGGCGTCTTCTTGGCAGCTGGTTCACCATTACTGATCTGGGACTGCAGCAGTTCCGAGGGATCGAAGTCCCACTGCGGGCTTTCCGCGTTCTTGGCGAAGCGACGGCCGAGGGGCGGTTCGAAGCCCTCCGGCAGGCCGATGTTGCTCCCCTGATCGGCCGCGAAAACGAGCTCGCTCTGCTCATCGACCGCTGGGAGATGGCTAAAAGCAGCGAGGGTCAGGTCGTGCTGCTGTCCGGCGAGGCAGGCATCGGCAAGTCGCGAATTGTGCTCGCGCTTCGTGAGCGCCTCCGAAGCGAACCTCGCTTCCGGATCGGCTATTTTTGTTCGCCCCACCATGTGAACAGCGCCCTCTGGCCGGTGATCGCCCAGCTCCAGCAAGCGGCAGGCTATCTCCGCGACGACACTGCCGCATTGAAGCTCGAGAAGCTTAAGCGCCTTCTCGGCAAAGCGGGCGAGTTCGGCGAGGACGCGGTGCCGCTGCTCGCCGACTTGATGGGGCTGTCGCTCGATGGCGGTTATGCGGCGCCGGGAGGACGCCGCAGGAGAAGAAGGCGCGGCTCTTTGGCATTCTCTTGGCACAGATGGAGGGACTTTCGCGCCAGCGGCCGATGCTGATGGTCCTGGAAGACACGCATTGGCTCGATCCGACCTCGGAGGAACTCTTCGAACGAGTGGTGGACAGGATCCGCGGTCTGCCAATCCTTCTCGTCGCAACGTTGCGGCCCGACGTTCCAATGCCCTGGACCAATTTCCCACACGTCACACTACTGAGCCTCAACCGCCTGGGGCGCTCGGCATCCCGAACGCTCATCCAGATGGCGGCGGGCGAACGGTCGCTGCCGCCAGTCGTTATCGAAGCCATTCTCACCCGCACAGAGGGCGTTCCGCTGTTCGTCGAGGAACTCACGAAAACGGTGCTCGAAGCAGCGATCTGGAGGACGCCGGACGGCAGTGGCGATCTAGAGCTTGCCGGTCCGCTTCCGCCACTTGCTATTCCGGCGACGCTGCAGGATCTCGCTCATGGCGCGTCTCGATCGCCTGGCTCCGGCACGCGAGATAGCGCAAATAGCCGCCTGCATCGGGCGGGAATTCGATGAAGATGTGGTCGGGGCGATCGCCGGTTATCCGGAGCCGCAGCTGGCAGCTGCGCTCGGTCAGCTGTGCCAGGCGGGGCTTATTCAACGGCGAGGGACGCCGCCGCATCATGCGTACAGCTTCAAGCACGCGCTCGTCCGTGATGCGGCCTACGCCACCTTGCTCAAGTCGTCCCGCCAGCAGCTGCATGCGCGGATCGCGCAGGCGATCGAGCGGTTGCGGCCAGAGATTGCGGTGGGCCAACCCGAGATCGTCGCCCATCATTTCGTCGAAGGCGGCTTGCCTGATCAAGGGGCAGCTTATTTTCTGGCCGCCGGTCGACTGGCAAAGGCGCGGCACGCCGCCAGAGAAGCGGTCTCGCAGCTTGAAACGTGCCTGCAGCTCACCGCCCGTCATCGGGACGATGCGGCGCCGACCGATCGGCGCACCGAGCACGAGTGCCTCCTGATGCTGGGCGACTTGGCCGGCGTCGACGACGACCTTGATCAAGCGAACAACTATTACGAGCGCGCCATGGCGCTCGGCGAAACCGATGCCGACCGCAACCGCGCGCGCAACTGCATTCACCGCGCCCGACACACGGTGCGGGACGGCGCGCGGCTCGTCTTCTACGAGCACGGCAGCGGCGAGCCGGCGATCGTATTCATCAATCCGATCGTATACGGGCTGGCGACCTTTGAACCCATTCTCGAGCAGCTTTGCCAGGAATTCCGTGTCATCACCGTCGACTGCCGGGGCGCCGGACGATCCGACCCTCTGGTGCGCCCTTATTCTACCTTCCAACACATGGAGGACCTGCGAGCGATCATCCACGCGGCGAACGCCGCTCCAATCGTTGGCGTTGGCATCTCGCGCGGCTCCAACCTGCTTATTCAGCTCGCCCATAAGCACCCGGAACTCGTCGGAAAGATCATGACGGTGGGCACGCCGTTGGTCGGAGCGAACGGGCGCCCGGCACTTAACCCGAACTACATGGCGCTTCGTGAAGAGATGGCGCTTCGTGAGGACGCTCAAAGTCGGGAGGCCATTGAGGAATTGATCTGCTTGCACAATCGGTACGTCTACAGCGAGCCAGATGCCGACGAGTTGTGGCGGATGGCCTGCGAGCGCGTCTACAGATTGCCAAACGAGACGATCCTCAGCTTCTACGATCCGGATCCGGGCCTGAACGTCGTGCCGCTGCTTGAATCGATCGCCGTCCCGACGCTCGTCGCCCACGGTGGAGAAGACCAACTCGTCCCCCGCACCGGGAGCGAATTCATCGCGTCCCGCATCCCGGGGGCGCAGCTCTATATCTTTGACGGCAAGGGGCACAACCCGATGTTCTCGGCCACGAACGAATTCTGCGATGTTCTTCGCAATTTCATTCGCACGGGACGCGCGGAAAGAACGTCTCGAGGATCGCTGGCGGCGTAAAACAAAGAGTCAGGAAACGCTAAACCGAGACGTCGCCCGATGCCCGCCTATACCTTGGCTTGCGCCACATCTCTTCCGGCTCAGGAACGCGATCTCGTCTTGCTGGTCGCGGCGCGCGGCCGTCTGCCGTCCCCGGATTGGCGACGCGCTTCAGCACCGACGTCACGACGTATCGGCCGGCGGGATGGATGCTTTCCGATATCTCGAATAGGCGGCCGTGCGAATCCAGATATCGGCGGATGACTTCGAGCGCGGGCGATCCGGCTTCTGCGTCCAGAGCTTTGGCAAACTCGTTCGGCACAACGGTTGCCGCAACGGTCTGATGCAATTCGCATACGAGCAGTTCTCGCGGTCGGCGCGCTCTCTTAGAACGAGTTCGGCCTTCGCAGGCCGCGCTTGACGGATTGGTACATATCAATCAGATGGCCCAACATGTTAACGAGGAGGAAACAAGCGCGTGGCCAGCACCATCTTCGACAGCGCCCTCTATCGCGACGTTTTCTCGACGTCGGCCATGCGGGCGGTGTTTTCCGATGACGCCCAGCTCAAGGCCTATGTGCAGGCCGAAGTGGCGCTTGCCACGGCCCAGGGCGAAGCCGGCGTGATTCCACGCGAGGCGGCCGAGGCGATCGCGCGCCAGGCCCCGACGATCGCGCTCGACAGCGAGCAGCTGAAACGCGACACCGAGAATGTCGGCTATCCCATCGTCGGTCTGGTGCGCCAGCTCTCGCAGCAACTCGGCGAAGCCGGCCGCTACGTACATTGGGGAGCAACCACCCAGGACATCATGGACACGGCGACGGTGCTGCAGCTGCGCGAAGCGGTTGCGCTCATCGAAGCCCAGCTCGCCGAAGTCATGGCCACGCTTGCCGATCTCGCCCGCCTCCATCGCGATACGCCGATGGCAGGGCGAACCCATCTTCAGCAGGCCCTGCCGATCACGTTCGGGCACAAGGTGGCGATCTGGCTCTCGGCGCTGCAGCGCTCGGCCGATCGGCTCGAACAAGCCAAGCCTCGCGCGCTTCAGGCGCAGCTCGGTGGCGCGGCGGGAACGCTGGCCTCACTCGGCACGCGCGGACTGGATGTGCGTGCCGCCTACGCGCGCGCCCTCGGTCTTGCCGAACCCGACATCACCTGGCACGTCGCCCGCGACGGGCTGGTCGAGGTCGTCCAGACATCAGCGGTGATCTGCGGCGCGCTCGGCAAGATCGGCTATGACGTCATGATCCTGATGGCGACCGAGATCGGCGAGGTATTCGAGCCCTTCGCCTCGCATCGCGGCGCATCCTCGACGATGCCGCAAAAGCGCAATCCGATCTCGTCGGAAGTTTTGCTGGCAAACGCAAAGATGTCCCGCGACGCCGCTTCGCTGATGCTCGATAGCATGGTGCAGGATCTCGAGCGCGCCACCGGGCCTTGGCATTGCGAATGGCTCGCCTTGCCCCAGGTCTGTCTTCTCACGGCCGGATCGCTGGCGCAGGCGCAATTCATGCTTTCCGGCCTGATCGTCGATCAGGCGGCGATGAAGCGAAACCTCGATTCTACGCGCGGGCTGATCGTCGCCGAAGCTGTCATGATGGGGCTCGCGCCCGCGCTTGGCCGTCAGGTTGCGCATGACGAGGTCTATGCCGCCTGCCGCGATGCGTTCACCCGTGGTGAGGCACTCCTCGAGGCATTGCTGAGGCGGCCGGCGATCGCATCCGCCCTGCCCCGCGATCAGCTCGCTGCCCTGTGCGAGCCATCCAACTATCTCGGAACGGCCGGGGCGATGGTCGACCGCGTGCTCGCGCGTCACATCAAACGATAAGCCAAACGATAAATACTTGAACGATCAACACTTGGGAGTCTGGCTCGGATTTCTTGCGCCGAAGGGAACGCCGCAACCGATCGTTTGTTTATTCTGCACTGAGCACTTCACGGTAAACTGAGACCCGCCAAAGGGCGTTTGTGCTAGTCTCGTCACCGCAGGTTCTGCGTGTGCGGTCCAGAAGCATGCCAAGGGAACCAAAAGGCAATGCATCTTTACCGAGCGTGGTTGGCTGATTGCGCTGGCCGTCGTGGTGGGGATGTTGTTCGGCCTGGCCGGCCCCACCTCTGCACAGTTCTTTAATTTCGGCGGATATCAGCAGCGGCCACAACCGCAACGTGGCGGCGGCTGGTTTGGTAACGAGCAGCAACCACAGCGCGGTGGTGGCTGGTTTGGTAACGACATGTCGCCGTACCAGCCGAACCAGGAGTACGCGCCGCAGCCTCGTTCGTATGGGCGGCAAGCGCCTCCGGCGCCGCGCGAGGATTTTTCAAAGGCGCCGCCGCCCGAGAAACGCAATACTGTACCGGAACGCCACATTCTTGTGCTCGGTGACGCCATGGCGGACTGGCTCGCCTATGGGCTTGAGAACGTCTATGCCGATCAGCCTGAGATGGGTGTGATCCGCAAACACAAGACGGTCTCCGGCCTGATCAAGTATCAGCCGAAGGGCGATCCAGCCGATTGGGCGGCCGCCGCCAAAGGCGTTCTCGCCGCCGAAAAAGCGGACGCCATTGTCGTCATGCTCGGACTTGATGACCGCGCTGCAATCCGCGAGCCGGCAGCCGAAAAATCCGACAATAAACCGGGGGACAAGAAGGACGCCAAGGCCAAACCTGATGGCAAGCCTTCGAGCGCAGAACCCGCGGCAAAGCCCGATGGCGCAACCAAGCTGACAGATGCCGAATTGTCGCCAGACGATGCCGTCGACAACAGTGACGCGCGGCCGGTCATTGGACCGGAGAAGAGCGCGCGCTCGCCGAACGGCCTCCATGAGTTTCGCGAGAAACGCTGGGTCGAACTCTACATGCAAAAGATCGAGGAGATGATCGGCGTACTCAAGTCCAGGGGTGTGCCAGTGCTGTGGGTGGGTTTGCCGGCGGTACGTGGCACCAAATCGACCGCCGACACGGCGTTTCTGAATACGCTCTATCGCGATGCGGCCGGCAAGGCCGGCATTACCTATGTCGATGTCTGGGACGGATTTGTCGATGAAGCCGGCCGCTTCTTGCAGCACGGCCCCGATTTCGAAGGGCAGATCCGCCGGCTGCGCTCCTCCGATGGCGTGTACTTCACCAAAGCCGGCGCGCTTAAGCTCGCGCATTATGCCGAGCGTGAAATCAACCGGCTGTTGGCTGCGCGTTCCGCGCCGATTGTGCTGCCCACCGAACCGGCAACGCCCGACGCCAGTGCGCGGCCGGATCAGCCGGCACCGCGTCCGCTGGCCGGGCCGATCGTTCCCTTGACGCCCTCCTCTGTCGGCACGGATCAATTGCTCGGCGGTCCGGGCTCGCGGCCGCTGACGATGGATGCGCAAGCAGCTCGGTTCCTGATCACAGGTGAGCCCTTGTCGGCGCCAGCCGGTCGCGCCGACGATTTTGCCTGGCCGCGGCGCGAAATTGGACGCGAAGGGGCCAAGGGTGAGACGCCAGTGGCATCAAGATCGCTCGATGCCAATGCACGGGCGCCCGCGGCGGCGCTAAAGCCGAAAAAGCAACGCCCCGAATTGAGACCAACAATCGCTTTTGACGGTTCCCAGGAAATGGCCGAAAGCCTGTTTCGGTGCATAGTTCCGTGCGGCTTCGGGAACCAGATGTGGCTCAATGACAACACTGGCATGAAATCGCGTGATTGATGCCGCAATCGCTCTCGTCCGACTTGTATCTGCCGCCATTGGATTGCGACCCTTGCGTGTCGAATTCGGTAGGTGGGGTACGATATGTTTTCCATCAGCTGCGCCAGAACTACGTTCGTCGACATCAAAGCAAGCCTCCTTCGCATTAGCGCGCCTTTTGGTTCGGCCTCTGGGCGAGCATGAAGCGCCGCGCGTTCATTTCTGTTCTCGGCGGTATCGCTTCACGATTGTGGTCCCGCGGCCGCACCATCATTTTCGCGATGGCCGCATTGGTGCTTCTGCCGATCGAGGTCAGCGACGCCGGTTGGCTGTCGGACGTCTTCAAAGGCTCATCGAAACAAGCCAAAGCGCCAAAACAAGGCAAGCCGTCAAAACACCTCACTTCGCGCAAGCCAACCGCTTTGGCGAAGCGAGCCGCATCGCCAAAGCGCTCCACCGTAAGGCTTGCGGCCCTGGGGCCGGTCGGCTTGCCCTCCGCCGCTTTCAAGCCGGCCACATCCCTGTGCGATCCCTCCAAGTTCCGGATCGTTCTGGATGTGGGACATACCGCCGAATCGGAAGGCGCGATCAGCGCCCGCAACGTCTCCGAGTTTGTCTTCAATCTGCGCCTTGCGAAGCGGATCGAAGAGAAGTTGAAGGCCGAAGGCTTTGCTGAGACCAGGTTGCTGCTGACCGAGGGCAAGGCCAGGCGCAGCCTCGTCAAACGCGTCGCCGCCGCCAACGATCTGCGCGCCGATCTCTTCCTGTCGATCCACCATGACTCCGTGCCCAACAAATTCCTCGAGGACTGGGAATTCGAGGAAAGAAAAGCCGCTTCAGCGACCGCTTCAGCGGATATTCCGTCTTCGTCTCCCGCAACAATCCGGACTTCAAGACGAGCCTCTCGTTCGCCGAACTGATCGGCAAGGAGATGAAGGCCCAGGGCCTTGATTATGCCAGGCAATATACCCAGGCCATCATGGGCCGCCACCAGCGTCCACTGCTGAACAAGGAAACCGGCGTCTATCGCTACGATGAGCTCATCGTGCTGAGAAAGACCCAGATGCCCGCCGTCCTGCTGGAGGCAGGCTCGATCATCAACCGGGACGAAGAACTCCAGATGAATTCGCCCGAGCGCCAGGACATCATCAGCAGCGGTGTCACGGCGGCCGTGAAGGCATTCTGCGAGCCTCGATGGGGCATGCTCGGTCCGCTCTGATGGCGGGTGGCGGCCCCTCCTCGCATCCGAATCCGATCTGCCGACTTCAACCCTTTGACCGCGCCTTGATCTCGTCGAATTTAGAAAGCGCCCGTTCAAACTTTTCGTTGAAGAGCCACATCGCATCAAGAATTTCGCGGAAGGTTGCAGATGTCTTGGCCCTGTCAGCCTGTCCAAAGGTGAAAATGCTATTGTTTCGCAGATACGCCATGATCTTCGGGTCGGAAATTCGGTAGGCGACCAGGTTGCGCGAGCCGAGTGCGGACCTGGTCGGGCTGGGAATAATCTGGATGAGTTCAAAGAGCTTCATCTGATCGATCGGATCTGGCAGGGTTTTCACGATCGACGCTACTTGCGGGAAGATATCCGCGTGCGCGTTCATCAGGCCATCGCGCACGGCGGTCCAGTGGTTGAACCGACGATCCTGATTGCCGACCCGTGCCTCTTCCCTGTCGTCGCGATCGTTCAGTGCAGGATCAAAGGCTGCTATCGATTTCTTTATCGCCGCCCATTTCTTTCGCCCATTTTGGTCTTCGGGTACGCCTGTTTGCAAGCTGCCTTTGTATTTGTTCGAGCGCGCATTCCCGATGTTCTGATTGCCATTCGTCTCGGCAAAGAACAGGCCCAGGCTGATACGGCCTGCTGCTTCGGCATTGGCCGCATCAAGGCCCTTGGCTCGTGCAATGGCCGTGCCCAGATCGACAACGTCCTTGAATGGGGTATCCGAGTTTTGCGCGTTGGCGGGCGGCGCTTGCATCAGGTCGAAAAGTCTCCTGTACTCGTCGAGCAGCGGCTCATTGTCGGCGTCAAAGTACGCCGGAGGGATTCCGTATTTGTTGGGCCCGCCTATCCTGGACGGGAGAGCGTCGGTGAGGTCCTTGTACGCGCTCATCATGTTGTTGCGTGCAAGGTAGAGTGCCTGTCCCGGCAAGTTCGGCAGCCGTTGGTTCGAATTGATCTGCGCGCGCCGCTGGCCCAGGATCGACTCAAAGTGGCTTCGTGAATTATTGTATGTATCGAGCGCATCCGATTGTTTTTCGTGAGTGCGGCCGGCTCACCCATTGCAGGCGACGTGAAGCCGAGATTGCCGATGGCGACCGTGACGAGCGACGCGACCGTGCTGATGATCGCATCGGTGGCGATCGAAGCCGGCGATGTGAAGAATACTCCGAGAGCAAGAGCGCCGCGGGCGCAGCAGTAAGGCTTTTTCTCCCCATAGCGATTTCCCATGCCCAAGTTTCATCGGATACGTGAACCTACTCAAGGTTTCTGGCGAGGAGCGGACGCAGGGCCAGGATGCCAACAACCGGACCAGGCACCAGCATCAAGAACAGATACGGCGTTGGAACGAGGCTGGCTGTGAGGTTGAGAAGCTGTATGCTAACGATCGAGATCCCGAATCCGATACAGTTGGCAATGGTCAAGGCCGACCCCACTTGCTCGGGTGGGGCAGAGGACGCGTTCAGCGCGGAGAATTGCGGCGAGTCTCCAGCGACGACGATTCCCCAGAACAGCAGGAACCCGATGAATAGCGCTGGCGTTGCGTTGAACAACAGGGGCGATGCGAGACAGCAAAGTCCTGACGCAGCGAGTTGTACAAACGCTACGCGGGCGCTGCCCCGAGAAACCGACAAATAGCCGCCGACGACGCAGCCGATCGCCCCTGCGGCGATAACGGCGAATGACAGCAGGGACAAGTTGAGGTCGATCGGTTCTGGGCGGGAGGCGTAGGCCGCAAGCGCCGGCGGCAGGAACGCCCAGAACGCATACAACTCCCACATGTGACCGAAATATCCGAAGGCTGAGGCGCGAAACTGCGCAGATCGAAAAACTGCGAGCATCGCATTTGGATGGAAACGGGATCCAGCAACCAGGAACGGTCCGTCCGGCACAAGGATGTACATGATCACGCCGCCAAGGGCGGCGATGAGTGAAACGCTCAAGATGACTATCTCCCAAGGCAAAGTCTGCCCCAGCCCCTTGATGAGGTGTGGGAGGCCGTGCCGAGCACGCCCGCGCCGACCAGAAAGCCCAAGGCCTTTCCGAGATCGCTCCGATACCATCCGGAAGCGATCTTCATGCCGATCGGGTATATGCCAGCGAGGAAAAACCCGGTCGCGAAGCGGGTCAACAGCAGGGGGATCTCCCCACTCCACAAATAGAGGCCCGCATTGCACGACGCGCCAAGGAGGGAGCAGGCAAGGAAGGTCGCGCGCGGCGAGTATCTGTCGGAAACGGCCAGAACAGCAAACGCAAGCGTGCCTGCGATGAAGCCAAGCTGAACGGCGGCGGTGATGTGGCCCAAGGCCTGGTCCGGCAGCCCCAAGCGGCTTTGCAAGTCGGGAAGCACCGCGTTGCCGGCAAACCAGAGGAGGTCCCGGCAAGCTGGGACAACACGATGACTGGGAGAATGCGGGCGGGCCGCCTAGTCATGCACAACGTTTGCCTGGCTCGTGTCGCAAGGCGTCCACTATCCTGAGATTGCCGGTGGAGCACAAGCCAGCCGAAGAGATCAGCCAGCCGAAGAGATCGCGTGGCCTGTCAGCGATGGTGGTCCGTTTGCCGCAGAATGATATGTGTCAAACGATTTGCCGGCACTGCCGGCCAGGGTCGCGTCGGTCTGCTGTCATTGTGCGCTAATGCTTCCCGCCGGGAACAAGTTGACGCGACATGGCGAGAATTGCGTTTGCCGTCTCTGCTGGATGAAGCGTCGGATGCAAATGTGTGCCTTGCAGGTTCGTGACTGGCCAGCCGCGTCGCTGCGCCTCTATGGCGGCGTGATCGTAGATCGCTGAAGTCTGGATGAAACCGGCAGGGATATGGTCCCAATTGGCGAGTTCTATCGCATCGTCGAACCAGCCGATGTGCATCCGTGGGAGCCCGCTTTCGAACCGCGCGAATGCCACCGCGTCGCGCGCCAAGATATCCAGACCGACAAGAGACATACGCCGCATATCGTGCGCAAACCATCTCGACCAGATCGGAAGCATGCCGTCGGGTTCGACGAGGCCCTTGATGAAGTCGTGAAGGGCAGGCCTGACCGGGAAGGTTGCACCTCGCGATGGAGGCACGTCTCCATCCACAATAATGATTCCGCGCACGGGCAGCTTGGTCGCAAGATCGGCAACCAGCGCACTCGCCGAACTATGACCCACCACAACCGGTTCATGGCCGCGGGTCACGTGCTCCAGAAGTTGAGAGGTCCATGCGCTCCAGGAAGGCGGCGAATGGCGATGGGCCAATACGTCAGGCACCTGGACATGACATCCCGCCGCCCGCAGGCATTCGGCCGTTGGCTCCCAGCTTGACGCTCGGACCAGAGGTCCTGCCACAAGAGTGAAATGCAAGGACATCGTTTCCCAAAATCCGGCAACCAGCGAATGGCCGCGAGGGGCGCGCGACCGCGCTCCTCCCGATGCCGGCGGCGCTAGCCGCCGTTACCGTTCACGCCGTTTTCCCCGTCGTCGCCGATATGCTCGACCGACACCACGTGCTCGTCCTCGGCGGTGTCGAACACGATGACGCCTTGCGTCGAGCGGCCGGCGATACGGATGTCCTCGACCGGGCAGCGGATCAACTGGCCCTTGTCGGTGACCAGCATGATCTGATCGCTGTGCTCCACGGGGAATGACGCCACCAGCTTGCCGTTGCGATTGTTGACGCTCATCGCGACGATGCCTTTGCCGCCGCGGCCGGTGGTGCGGTACTCGTAGGACGAGGTGCGCTTGCCGTAGCCGTTGACGGAGACCGTCAGAACCACCTGCTCCTGTGCCGACATATCCGCGTAGCGCTCCTGCGAGAGTTGGAGCGAACCCGAGGTTTCCTCGCCCTCGGCATCCGCAGGCTCTTCCGCTGCGGTTTCGCCGGCCACCGCGCGGCGCATCTTCAGGTAGGCCACCCGTTCGTCCGAGGTGGCCTCGACATGGCGCAGGATCGCCAGCGAGATCAGCGTGTCGTTCTGGGCCAAGGCGATACCGCGCACACCCATCGAGGTGCGGCCGGTGAAGACGCGCACATCGGTAACGGGGAAGCGGATACACTGGCCGCCAGCCGCCGTCAGCAGCACGTCGTCGTGCTCGGTGCAGATCTGCACGTCGACGATCGCCTCGCCCTCCCCGAGCTTCATGGCGATGATGCCGGAGCGGCGGACATCGACGAAGTCGGACAGCTTGTTGCGGCGGACGGTGCCGCCGGTCGTGGCGAACATCACGTCGAGATTGGCCCAGGAGGATTCGTCCTCCGGCAGCGGCATGATGGTGGTGATGCGCTCGCCCTGCTCCAGCGGCAGGATGTTGATCAGCGCCTTGCCGCGCGCGTTGGGCGCTGCCACCGGCAGCCGCCAGACCTTTTCCTTGTAGACCTGGCCCTTCGAGGAGAAGAACAGCACCGGCGTGTGCGTCGAAGCCACGAACAGGCGGCTGACAAAATCCTCGTCGCGGGTCTGCATGCCCGCGCGGCCCTTGCCGCCGCGGCGCTGGGCCCGATAGGCCGAGAGCGGCACGCGTTTGACGTAGCCGGCGTGCGAGACCGTGACCACCATGTCCTCGCGCTGGATCAGGTCCTCGTCCTCGACCTCGCCTTCCTGCTCGATAATGACGGTTTTGCGCGGGGTAGCGAACTCGCCCTTCACCGCCGCCAGTTCTTCCTTGATGATCGCCTGCACGCGCGCACGCGAGCGCAGGATATCGAGATAGTCGGCGATTTCCACCGCGAGCTTGTCGAGCTCTCGGAAATCTCCTCGCGGCCGAGCGCCGTCAGCCGTTGCAGGCGCAGTTCGAGAATGGCCTTGGCCTGCTCCAGCGACAGCCGCGCAGTGCCGTCGGGGGCCATCCGGTGCCGCGGATCGTCGATCAGCGTAATCATCGCTTCCACATCCCGCGCCGGCCAGTCGCGCGACATCAGGATGTCCCGCGCCGTGGTCGGATCGGGCGAGGTTCTGATAACGCGAATGATCTCGTCGATGTTGGCGACCGCGATGGCAAGGCCGACCAAGATGTGGGCGCGGTCGCGGGCCCTGTTGAGCAGGAATTTCGTGCGCCGCGTCACCACCTGCTCGCGGAAGGCGACGAAAAGCGTCAAAAAGTCCTTCAGATTCATCGTCTGCGGACGGCCGCCGTCGAGCGCCACCATGTTGGCCGGAAAATTCGTCTGCAGCGGCGTGAAACGATAGAGCTGGTTCAGCACCACGTCAGGCACGGCGTCGCGCTTCAACTCGACGACGACGCGGAACCCGTCGCGGTCGGATTCGTCGCGCAGATCGGAGATGCCCTCGATCTTCTTCTCGCGCACCAGTTCGGCGATACGCTCGACCATGGTGGCCTTGTTCACCTGGAACGGAATTTCGGTGACGATGATCGCTTCGCGATCCTTGCGGATGGTGTCGATCGTCACCTTGCCGCGCATCACGATCGAGCCGCGGCCTAGATGATAGGCCGAGCGGATGCCCTGCCGTCCCAGGATGATGCCGCCGGTCGGGAAATCCGGTCCGGGCACGATATTGATGAGATCGTCGATCGTCAGCGCCGGATTGTCGATCAGCGCCACGCAGGCGTCGATGACTTCGCCGAGATTGTGCGGGGGAATGTTGGTCGCCATGCCGACGGCGATACCGCCGGCGCCGTTGACCAGAAGGTTGGGGAATTTGGCCGGCAGCACCGTCGGTTCGCGGTCGCGGCTGTCGTAGTTGGCCTGGAAATCGACGGTGTCCTTGTCGATATCGTCGAGCAGCGTCTGCGCGATCTTGGTCAGGCGGGATTCGGTGTACCGCATGGCGGCCGCCGTATCGCCGTCCACCGAGCCGAAATTGCCCTGGCCGTCGATCAGCGGCACGCGCATGGAGAAATCCTGCGCCAGACGCACCAGCGCGTCATAGACCGACTGATCGCCGTGGGGATGGTATTTACCGATGACGTCGCCGACCGTGCGCGCCGACTTGTTGTACGACTTGTTCCACTCGAAGCCGTTCTCGTGCATCGCGTAGAGAATGCGGCGATGCACGGGCTTGAGCCCGTCACGCGCATCCGGCAGCGCCCGCGCCACGATCACGCTCATGGCGTAATCGAGGTAGGAGCGTTTCATCTCGTCGAGGATGGAAACGGGACGAATATCGGAAGGCTCCGGCGGCTCGCCGGGCTTGTTATCTTCAGGGTCAGACAAAGGGAAATCCGGTCAGTTCTCAGCTGAGAATCATATAGCGCATCGGAGGCCAGATAACCACCCTGAAGCGTTCCGGATCGGATGTTTTTCCGCTCGTTTTTTCATGGACTTACGGGATCGTACAGGCCTTGCGCGGGGTTCGCCCGAGCGGGCATTTTCGGACCCGGAAACGCGGCGCTGGAATGGTGTTTTCTGGATCGCCTAAGGGCCGAAAAACACCGCATGCATGATCCGTCCTGGCAGCAAGGTGAACAGGCCGGCGACGACCAGCCCTCCGGTGAAGATACCGATCATCGTCTTGCGGTGACGGCTCACATTGTGCCCGCGCGCGGCAATGACGGCCACCGGCAGCAGGACCAGAACCATGATCGACAGCAGATGGATCGGGCTCCAGGGACCGAGCAAGCGGATCTCGTGGATCCAGAACGAACTGGCGGCGACGACGACCATCAGGCCGACCCAGATCCAGCCGATCGTCCGGTGCGGCAGCGTCCCCTTCGGGGCGGCGAACTGCACGATGCCGAGCGCGAATGCCGTCATGGCCGCAAAGGCATGAACCGGTATCATGGGAGCGGCATCGAGCAGCGGCGCGAGGCTCATGGCGGGCGCTTCGAAACTCGAGGGCGGTCTCAGCCGGCGACGCTGCCCTCAGAACGGGATGTCGTCGTCCATGTCGCTGTTACGCGCGCCGGCTGCAACCGGCCGCTTCGGCGCGGAACTGACCGGCCCGCCGGAGCCGAAATCACCGCCAGAATCGTCGGAGCCGAAGCTGCCGCCACCGCCGCCGCCGCCGCTGCGGCCGTCGAGCATGGTCAGGGTCGAGTTGAAGCCCTGCAGCACGACTTCGGTCGAGTATTTCTCGACCCCGCTCTGGTCGGTCCATTTGCGGGTCTGCAGCGCGCCCTCGATGTAAACCTTGGCGCCCTTCTTCAGATATTGTTCGACAATCTTGCAAAGCGGTTCGGAGAAGATCACGACGCGGTGCCACTCGGTCTTTTCCTTGCGCTCGCCGGTGCCTTTGTCGCGCCAGGTCTCCGAGGTCGCGATGCTCAGATTGGCAATCGGCCGCCCGTCCTGTGTCCGCCGGATTTCGGGATCCTTGCCGAGGTTGCCGACCAGAATCACCTTGTTCACACTTCCCGCCATCGCCGCTCTCCACTCGATATCGCCGGCAAAAATCACCGGTAAAAAATCACTGGTCAGGCCGCTTCTATTCCGGCCGTCTTCAATTCTTGACCTGTCGCCAGTTCTTGATCCTGTCGCGTTGTCCGCTCTTTCGCGTCCGCTTCCGGACATCCGAAGCGACCCTATACGCTCGCAAGCCCCGCCGACTTAGCGATCCCTCGGCAAGTCGGCGGTTATCCACTATAGCATCGCCCCCGCAAGCGTTCCAGCTTTGTTCCCTGCAATCTCACGTCGCATGAGCCGAGTTCGCTACCCAGCTATACGGTGGCTTGAGTTTGCCCCAATTGAGCCCAGGAAACGACAAAATGGAACCGAAAGTTCCGCCCGCCAACGGGAATAACGTATATGGATCATGAGCTTGCCACATGCTTTGGTTCATGGGTGTTGCAGTTCGGTGACGCAATTCTCGCGCGAGTCGCGCTATAGAAATTGCCTTACGGCGCGGGCGCTCGCGTCATCACGGCACGCTTCGGGACCCACGGGAAGCGGACAAGAGCTGGAGATTAGAGGATGAAGAAGTTTCTGTTAGGTACGGTTGCTCTCATCGCGTTCGCTACGCCTGCGGCGGCCGCCGACCTCGCTGCGCGTCCTTACACCAAGGCGCCGCCGGCGCCGGTCGCCGTCGTGTACGACTGGAGCGGCTTCTACATCGGCGCCAACGGTGGCTGGGGTACGAGCCGTAAGTGCTGGGACTTCGTGGACCCGGCCGGCGCGTTGGTCGCGGCCGAGGGTTGCCATGACGCAGACGGCGGCACCGTCGGCGGTCAGATCGGTTATCGCTGGCAGGCCGGTACCTGGGTGTTCGGCATTGAAGGCCAAGGCAACTGGGCCGACTTCCAGGGCAGCAATGAGAGCCTGTTTTTCCCCGGCCTCAGGAACAGAATCGCGCATCGATGCGTTCGGCCTGATCACGGGCCAGGTCGGTTACGCCGCCAACAATGTTCTGTTCTATGTCAAGGGCGGTGCGGCCGTTACGGCGGACCGTTTCCGCGTCTTTGATATTCCCACGGGCCTCGTAGTTGCCACCACCGGCGACGACACCCGTTGGGGTGCCGTGGTCGGCGCGGGCATCGAATTCGGCTTCGCTCCCAACTGGTCGGTCGGCGTCGAGTACAATCACCTGTTCATGCAGGACCGCACCCACACCTTCGTCGACACGACTGGCGCCTTCGTCGGCACCGATCGCATCCAACAGGACGTCGATCTCGTCACCGCTCGCATCAACTACAGGTTCGGCGGTCCGGTCATCGCGAAGTACTGATCGCTGCTTTCAACCAACCAACACCGAAAAGGCCGGCTCAACGCCGGCCTTTTTGTTTGGTTGTACCGCGGCAAAGTTGTACCGCGGCCCAGTCGACACTCGCCTCGGTTGCAGCGCACACATTTGCCGCGGATGTGGTTTTTCGGCGACAGCATTCTGCGATGACTTCGCGCTATATGCGCAGGCAACCTGAAATTGACTACTCCGGTAGTTGTGTTCGAAATGCCGAAAGGAAGAAACGTGAAGAAAGTTTTATTGACGACCACCGCTCTGATCGCGCTTGGGATGGCGCCCGCGATCGCCGCGGATCTTGCCGCTCGGCCCTACACCAAGGCGCCACCGATGGCGGTTGCGGTGTACAACTGGAGTGGCTTCTACGCCGGCGTTAACGGCGGCTGGGGATCGAGCCGCAACCGTTGGGACGAGACCAGCCTCGGCGTCGCTCTCTCGCAGGGTAGCCATGACGCAACCGGCGGCACCGTCGGTGGTCAGATCGGCTACCGCTGGCAGGCCGCTTCGTGGGTGTTCGGCGTGGAAGCGCAGGGCAACTGGGCTGACTTCCACGGCAGCAATGCGATCCCGCTTCTTCCGGCGTTCGCCAACGACACTCGCGTCGATGCCTTCGGACTGTTCACCGGTCAGGTTGGCTACGCCGCGAACAACGTCCTGTTCTACGTCAAGGGCGGCGCCGCCGTGACCTCCGATCGCTACCGTCTGCTCGCGACCGGCACCGGTGCCCAGATCGCCAACAGCGTCGATGACACCCGTTGGGGTGGCGTGGTCGGCGTTGGCCTGGAATATGGCTTCGCCCCGAATTGGTCGGCCGGCATCGAATACAATCACATGTTCATGCAGGACAAGACCTATAACTTCGTGAGCAACGGCGTCGTTTTCCCGGCTGGCACACTGGTGGCCCAGAGCCGCATCCGTCAGGACGTTGATATCGTCACCGCTCGCATCAACTACAAGTTCGGCGCGTACTGATCTCCGCGTCACCTGAGTTCCCAAGATTGAGAAAAGGCCGGCCTTGCGCCGGCCTTTTTTATGCGGCACTGCTGACTGCTGCTGCCAAAAAAATAGCAGTGCAAGCAATCCGTTGATGATTCGCACACGGGACTGGAAATCCCTCGTCGTTCTTCCTATGTTCCGACTTTCAATCATCGGCGCCTTATACCGGCTCTCGCCGGCAATGCGCGCCCAACGTGGCGCGTCTCCACGCGTCTGGAAATGCCGATATGGATGAAGTGCTCAGGGCGAAGCGCCAACCACCCGCCGGCTCCGCGTTGCGTGCCATAACCATCCGCGGCGCGCGCGAGCACAATCTCAAGAACGTCGATCTGGAGATTCCCAGAGACAAGCTCGTCGTATTCACCGGCCTCTCCGGCTCGGGCAAATCCTCGCTCGCCTTCGACACCATCTATGCCGAAGGCCAGCGCCGCTATGTCGAATCGCTCTCGGCTTACGCGCGCCAGTTCCTGGAGATGATGCAGAAGCCGGATGTCGACCAGATCGACGGCCTGTCGCCGGCGATCTCGATCGAGCAGAAGACCACGTCGAAGAACCCGCGCTCCACCGTCGGCACCGTTACCGAGATCTACGACTACATGCGGCTGCTGTGGGCGCGCGTCGGCGTGCCCTATTCGCCCGCCACGGGGCTGCCGATCGAAAGCCAGATCGTCTCGCAGATGGTCGACCGCGTGCTTGATCTGCCCGAAGGCACCCGCCTCTATCTGCTGGCGCCGGTCGTGCGCGGCCGCAAGGGCGAATACAGGAAAGAGCTCGCCGAATGGCTCAAGAAGGGCTTTCAGCGCGTCAAGATCGACGGCAGCTTCCATGAGCTGGCCGAGGCGCCGACGCTCGACAAGAAATTCCCGCACGACATCGACGTAGTCGTCGACCGCATCGTGGTCCGCCCCGACA
This sequence comes from Bradyrhizobium sp. RDT10, assembly GCA_044772375.2. GTDB lineage: Bacteria > Pseudomonadota > Alphaproteobacteria > Rhizobiales > Xanthobacteraceae > Bradyrhizobium. Next base: position 2,592,360 of record CP187939.1, on the reverse strand, counting down.
TCGGCCAGCGCCTCGCCGAAAGCTTTGAGACCGCGCTGAAACTCGCCGAGGGTCTCGCCGTGATCGAGTATGCCGACGCACCGGCAGCTGCGGCCGAAGAGAAGAAATCCGACAAGAAGACCGCAAAGATCCACGACAAGAGCGGGCCCGAGCGCATCCTGTTTTCGGAAAAGTTCGCCTGCCCGGTTTCCGGCTTCACCATTCCCGAAATCGAGCCGCGGCTGTTCTCGTTCAACAACCCCTATGGCGCTTGCCCTGCCTGCGGCGGCCTCGGTGTCGAGCAGCATATCGACGAGGACCTCGTCATTCCCGACAAGGAATTGACCTTGCGCAAGGGCGCGATCGCGCCGTGGGCCAAATCGTCCTCGCCCTATTACATCCAGACGCTGACCGCGCTCGGTAAATTCTACAAGTTCACGCTCGACACCAAGTGGAAGGACCTGCCGAAGAAGACGCAGGCAGCGCTGCTGCACGGCTCCGGCGACGACGAAATCAAGTTCTCCTACGAGGACGGGGTGCGCTCCTACGACACCAAGAAACCGTTCGAAGGCGTCATCACCAATCTCGAGCGGCGCTACCGCGAGACCGAGAGCGAATGGGCGCGCGAGGAGCTGGCAAAGTATTTTTCCGACATTCCCTGCGCGGCTTGCAACGGCCATCGCCTCAAGCCCGAGGCGCTGTGCGTCAAGATCGGCGGCAAGCATATCGGCGAAATCTCCGAACTGTCAGTGAAGCGCGCCGGCGAATGGTTCGAGACCGTGCCGAAAGCGCTGAACGCGCAGCAGAACGAGATCGCCGCGCGCGTGCTGAAGGAGATCCGCGAGCGGCTGTCGTTCCTGCTCGACGTCGGCCTGAACTATCTCACGCTGTCGCGCGCCTCCGGCACGCTATCCGGCGGCGAAAGCCAGCGCATCCGCCTCGCCTCCCAGATCGGCTCGGGTCTCACAGGTGTGCTCTACGTGCTGGACGAGCCCTCGATCGGTCTGCACCAGCGCGACAACGCGCGGCTTCTGGAAACGCTGAAGCGGCTGCGCGACCTCGGCAACACCGTGATCGTGGTCGAGCATGACGAGGACGCCATTCGCCTCGCCGATTACGTGCTCGACATCGGCCCGGGCGCCGGCATGCATGGCGGCCATATCGTGGCGCAGGGCACGCCTGCCGAGATCATGAAGAACCCGAACTCGCTGACGGGAAAATACCTCACCGGCGAATTGTCGGTGGCGATCCCCGAGCGCAAGCCGCCGAACCACAGGCGAACCATCAAGGTCGTCAACGCCCGCGGCAATAACCTCAAGAACGTCTCGGCGGAAATCCCGCTCGGGCTGTTCACCTGCGTCACCGGCGTCTCCGGCGGCGGCAAGTCGACGCTGCTGATCGACACGCTCTACAAGGCGATCGCCCGCAAGCTGAACAACGCCAGCGAAGGCGCCGCCCCCACGACCGCATCGAGGGCCTGGAGCATATCGACAAGATCATCGACATCGACCAGTCGCCGATCGGCCGCACGCCGCGTTCGAACCCCGCGACCTATACCGGCGCCTTCACGCCGATCCGCGAATGGTTCGCCGGCCTGCCCGAAGCCAAGGCGCGCGGCTACGAGCCGGGACGGTTTTCCTTCAACGTCAAGGGCGGCCGTTGCGAGGCCTGCCAGGGCGACGGCGTCATCAAGATCGAGATGCACTTTTTGCCCGACGTCTATGTCACCTGCGACACTTGCAAGGGCAAGCGCTACAACCGCGAGACGTTAGAGGTCCTGTTCAAGGGCAAGAGCATCGCCGACGTGCTCGACATGACGGTCGAGGAAGCCGCCGAGTTCTTCAAGGCGGTCCCGCGCGTGCGTGAGACGTTCAAGACGCTGCACCGCGTCGGCTTGGACTATATTCATGTCGGCCAGCAGGCCACCACCCTCTCCGGCGGCGAAGCCCAACGCGTCAAGCTGGCGAAGGAGCTGTCAAAACGCGCCACCGGCCGCACGCTCTACATCCTGGACGAGCCCACCACCGGCCTGCATTTCCACGACGTCGCCAAACTGCTGGAAGTGCTGCACGAGCTGGTCTCGCAGGGCAACACGGTGGTGGTGATCGAGCACAACCTCGAAGTCATCAAGACCGCCGATTGGGTCATCGACCTAGGCCCCGAAGGCGGCGACGGCGGCGGCGAAATCGTCGCCTGGGGCCCGCCGGAGGATATTGTGAAGGCACCGCGGAGTTATACGGGGAAATTTTTGGCCCCAGTGCTGAAGAGGGCGGATGGGAAGCCAAGGAAGAGCGCAGGAGCGAGTGAGGCGGCGGAGTGATTATTCTATCGCGGTCACGTCCACGAACCCCGCCGGATCATCGCAGAAGTCGCCCATGTCTGTAACGACCCGCCCATTCAACAAGCGAGTTGCGATCAGATCCGTTCCCGACAAACAAAGTTCGAGGCCGGAGACGCACCTGACCGGCGGGCTCATTCTCAACAGGCCCGTGGTCAAGTTGGCCTAGTCGATCACATTCCAATGGTGGACCTAGCTCCATGAATGCAGAATGGATTTGGCGAGCATGCTCCGCGCTCGGTCTGCAGGCCGAGCTAGGCTTTCGGCTCGTTCTGCCGAGCGGTCGAGCCATCGTTACGGTCGCGCGAATTGCGAATCTTGGGGCTCCAAACGGAATGCTCTTGTTTCGCGCTTACGACGAATTTGGCGACCGCGTTCAGGAATTGCTGAATGCGGGCTACGGCTACTCGGTAGTAGTCGATGAGCCTCGGCCAGACGAAGAGTTTAACGTGACAGCATTTCAGGAAATATTCCGCGATTGGGGTTGGAGCGGCCCGTTGGGAATCAAGCCTGCTTGGATGCGATAGCCCGCTATTACAAGGGCGGATTAGCGAAGCATAGTCCGCCGTTCTACCCGCGAGCGGCGGGTCACGCCTTCAGCCAACCCCTCCGTCGCCCTACACCGTCCAATAATGCGGGTGCGGGTACGATCGCGAACGGTCGCCCCAGTCGAAAGCGTCATCGTCGAGTTCGGACGGGCCGGCGCGCAGGTCCTCCAGCGTCATCTCGACCACAAAGGCCCGACGCTCTGGATCAAACCTGAGCGCGTCCCACCGCACGGGATAATGGTGGTGGCTGGCGAGCAGGCCGCCGGTTTTTATTACGGCATACGCGACCGTTCCGGTCACCTTGTCCAGCATCAGTCGCTCGATCGTACCGAGCTTTGCGCCGTCTTGCCCGTAGACGTTCGCGCGCTCGACGCGATCACTGGGCACCAGGGTATGATGCATGGCGTCCTCCTTGTTTTCTTTCCTTCTGCCGGCATTATAGCATAAACGCGCCCGTGCGCGGGCGTCCGATCGCCGCGGTGCACCAACACTGGCCTGGCTTTTCCCGTCGGGGTGCTGATCCAGTCTGTAGGATGGGTGGAGCGAAGCGATACCCATCACTTCTTATGAATGGTGGGTTTCGCTTCGCTCTACCCACCCTACGGTCCCTGCGCTCTTCGCCGACTACCGCCGCAAGAACGCCCCGAACGCCCGCGGCCCGTCGCCGACCTTGATCTCTCCCGTCACCTTCAGCTCGACCGCATCGATCACGCTGATCGAGTTGCTCTCCCAGTTCGCCACGATGACCTGCCTGCCGTCCGCCGTCGCCGCGATCCCTTCCGGGTAATCGCCCACATTGATGCGCTTGAGCGGCGCCAGCGTTAAGAGATCGAACACGCTGACGGTGCCGTCATATTGGTCGGTGACGAAGCCGCGACCCTGGGCGAGTGCGACCGCATAGGGGCGCAAGCCCGTCTTCACGCGCCCGATCTCGCTGCTATCGGCGATGTCGATCACCGAGACGTCGTTCGATCCGACATTGGCGGTGTATGCCCGCCGGCCCTCCGCATCGATGGTAATGCCAAACGGGCGCTCCTCGACCTTGATCGTGGCCAACCGCTTCCGCGTCGCGGTATCGATGACGGACACGCTGTCGGCGTCGCGGTCCGCCGACAACAGGAGCCGTCCGTCCGACGTCACCGCAAGTCCCGACGGCGAGGCGCCGACCGCGATATCAGCGACAACGCGCTGCGCTTTCGGATCGATCACCCGCACCGCCGCAGCGTACCAGTCGGCCACATAGACGGCAGCGCCATCCGGCGCCACCGCGACGCCGAGCGGACCACCGCCGACGTCAATCTTGCCTACGACCCGGCGGGCGGCGGCATCGACCACCGTAAGCGCCTTGGTGTCGGGGCTCGTCACATAAGCGAAGCGTCCGTCCGGCGTGACGGCGACGCCCGCGGGCTTGCCAGCAATCGCGATGGTCGCGACCGGCCGTGCAGTTGCGAGGTCAACGACCGTCAGGTTTTCGCTGAGCTGATTGGTGACGAAGGCTTCTTCGGCCCACGCCTGGCCGGACCAGGCGCTGCCCATGCTGGCGACGAGCGCCGCCAGAACGATGGCCCGCACGATCAGCTTCCGCTTTCGACCTTCTTCTTCAGCGCCTCGAGGCCCGCGCGGTAAAGCCCGCTCACCGCCTTCACGGCGGCCTCGTCGCTCAGCTCCGGCGGCGGATCGTTGTTGGGAAAGCCGCGATAGAACGCGCCCGCCCACTCCAGGCTGCTGCCCTTGCCGTCGGCGCTGGGTGTCACCGTCAGGGTGGACGAATAGTTGGTGACCGGCAGCACCTTCACATCTACGGCGGTGATCCGGTACGAATAGCTCATCTTCTCGGCATCGTACTTGTAGAGCTCCTCATCGACGGTCGCTCCATCAGCCAGCGTCAACCGCCGCGTGGCCTCGATCGCGTTGCCTTTGTCGCCCTCGGTCTTGCTGACCGGCGGCAGCCAGTTCATGTCCTGGAAATTACCGATCGCGGCCCACACCTTCGCCGGCCGCGCGTTGATCTCGATCGATTCCCTTACCTTCTGGCGGGTCGGCCCATGCGCCCAGGCTGCCCCTACTACAGCCAACGCCGCCATCACGGCCGCAGCCTTCGCCATCGTCGCTCTCATGTCGTTTCCCCATTGTCTTGCTGGCCCGCGCGAACACGGGCTGTGATATTGTAGCGTATTCTCGTGGCAAAGACGGCCGGTTCGTGGCGCGAGTCAGAAGCGGCCCTACTTTGGAAACGCGGACACTGGCGTCAAAGCCCTGTTCCGCGCTTCACTCCTCCATCGCCGCCTGCACAAACCCGGCCGGATCCTCGCAAAACTCCCGCAGCACCCTGTAATGGTCGGTCTCCTTCACCGTCACCGGCTCAAGCCCGTACTTCGACAGCCGCAACAGCGTCGCGTTCGGATAGGCCATCAGCATCGGCGAATGCGTAGCCATGATGATCTGGCAATGGCCGATGTTCTCCATTCGCCGCATCAGCTTCAAGAACTCGATCTGGCGCGCGGGCGACAACGCGGATTCCGGTTCGTCGAAGATGAAGATGCCCTGCCGCTGGCAGCGCTCCTCGAAGAAGCGCAGAAAGCCTTCGCCATGGGAATGGGAGAGGAAGTCGGGTGGCGGGCCCCCTCCCATCGGATATTGCTGGGCCATTTGGTCCAGGTAGCGGGCGACCGAGAAAAAGCTTTCGGCGCGGAAAAACCAGCCATTGGTGATTTTGGGTAGCCAGCTCGCCCGCAACGCGTTGGACAATTGGCCCCCCATTTTTTCCAACGCCCACGAGTGGTCGACCGTCATGTACCCCTTGCCGCCGCCGGCTTCGTCATAGCCGGCGAGTACGGCGATGCCTTCAAGCAAGGTGGATTTGCCTGTTCCGTTCTCGCCGACGATGATGGTGATCGCCTTATGAAAGCTCAGTTCGAAATCGTCGTGGAGCAAGGGAAGGCAGAACGGATAAGCCTCACGGTTGGTGATCCGCGATGGCTCGAGCCAGATGCGCTTGAGGTATGGCGCCGGCAGGCTGATCGGGCGGTTGCGTCGTGAAGCCATGTGCACGTGTCCGTTGGAACAACATTGCATTCAATGCATATATCCGGATCGTGGCGCAACCCCAGATGGCAATCCAGCCCCCTGCGAGAAACACCCAATGCCGTCCACCACCTACACCCTCTTCCGTAGCGCCATCCTTGGCGAGCAGCAGGTCATCTGCCGCTATGACGGCCGCGTTCGCGAACTTTGCCCGCACATCATCGGCACCAACAAAAGCGGCGAAGAGGTCGTGCTGGCCTGGCAGTTCGCCGGCGAAAGCTCGGGCCCGCTGCCGCAATGGCGTTGCCTGAAGCTGGCGAATGTCAGCAATGCCCGTACGCGCGAGGGCCGCTGGCACGAAGGCCGCTCGCACCGCACGACGCAGACCTGTGTCAGCGATATTGATCTCGACATCAACATTCACGTTCGCAAACGCAGATGAGCTAGATGCTGCGATCGTGGATGGGTAGCGCTACGGATCGCAATGACGTGGATAGACACTGCGCACTGTAAAACTCGCATACACGGACATAACAATCTCGATCGAACGAAACGTCGTCGCCTCTTGCGAGAATACATCTCACGACACACGCCGCCGCACTGCCGTCGAAATAGCAACCTGACCGCGCCAATGCGCGGTCGCGCTTCGGTCCAACTTTCGCCGGCATACGCAACGTATGGTTAACCCGCAAGCGAACGTTCTCACATCCGCGCAACGTCGCTTGCAGACGGCTCTTCGGGGGCGCGTTCGCGCCCGCTTCCACAACGATACGTCACCATGCCGGTGTGCATCGGTTCGCTATGGAGCCCGCAGGGGGTTATACGAATGTTCAACTTTAGGGGACAAGAAATGAAACGACTACTTCTAGCTGGTGTGGCGGCCCTCTCGGTCGCGACCGCGGCCTCGGCCGCCGACATGCAGGCGCGGCCCTACACCAAGGCTCCTCCGGCGGTGGTGTCTCCGGCGTATAACTGGTCCGGCTTCTATATTGGCGCGATGGGCGGCTTCGGCTGGGGCGGCAGCGATAACGAAGCCAGCGGCGGTTTCGGTGGTGGCACGATCGGCTATAACTGGCAATTTCCCGGCAGCCAGTTCGTGTTCGGCGTTGAAGTCGACGCCGCCGGCGCCAGCATCAAGGACAGCCTAACCGAGGACATCGGCGGACTCCTGGTCACGCAGGAATCCAAGATCAACTCATTCGGCAGCGTGACCGGCCGTGCCGGCTTCGCGATGGATGCGGCGCTTCTCTACGCCAAGGGCGGCTATGCCTGGGCCAACCACAAGGCCTCCATTTCAGCGCTAGGCACGACGTTTTCGGATAGCCGGACTCATTCCGGCTATACGATCGGCGGCGGCCTCGAATATTTGTTCACGCCGAGCTGGTCGGCAAAGGCCGAGTACATGTACACCAGCCTCGGCGGCGAGACCTATAATCTCGGTGGCTTCCCGCTGGATTCCGGCAACCTCGACTTCCATACCATCAAGGTCGGGGTGAACTATCACTTCCGGTGAGACAAAATGCTGCGTAGGGTGGGCAAAGCGTAGCGTGCCCACCATTCAGCATGATGCACTTCGAGAGATGGTGGGCACGGCGCAAATGCGCCTTTGCCCACCCTACAGCGCTTACGAAAAAACTCAGATCACCTCGAGCACCAGCTCCATCGTCATCAGCACCGGATTGTCGCCGCGCATCAGCCGCCCGTCGGCGATGCCGCCGAGATAATCGACCAGCGCGACATGGAGCTCCGCCTGCAGCGTACCGTCGGCGCCGGGCGCGATGGTGCCGGCCTTGATCGCAAGCTCGGTCGCAAACGGCACGACGGTTCGGCCGTCGGTGAAATGCGCGCCGATGGTGGAGCCGACGCCGCCATGAATCCGCGCGCGCAGGATTCCGCGCTGCCGGCAGAATATCTCAAGCGCCGCGGCAAAATCCCGATTCGGCCGCAGCCGCAGCGCGAAGGCGCGGCCGTCGGCCTTCACATCGGTGCCGGCGCGCGCGACGGGACCGAACAATTTGAAATTGGTCTCGGGATCGGGCTCGGCCACAAACATCGCGCCGTCGATGCCAAACGCCTCCACCGCGAACGATTCGGCGACGATGCTCTCCTCGGGAAGAATGTGGCCGCCGTGCAGATATCCGCCGGTCTCGGTCCACAGCCCATGACAATGGAAGAACGGCGCGCCGTCGCGCTCGCCGAGCGTCATCGCGCCGAGCTTCAGCCGCGTAACGCCGGGCGGACGAAAGGTGTCGCTGTAGAACGCCGCATTGGCGCCGGTCTTTGACAGCGCCGGCATCACATAGGCAAGCGGCCCAAGCGCCCCTCCCCGCATGCTCAGCACACCGCCAGAAAAGCCGGCCTCCGTAAAGCCGCGGCGCGCGGCCTCCAGCAGCGGCAGGCCGGCGGCAAGCGTGAACGAAAACGCGCGGCCCCGCGCCTCGACCCATTGGACACGCTCGGGCGCCGGCGGCCCGGGCTGGGCGACGCTACGCATCGGTTCAACTGCCTGTCTTGGAGACGAGCTCCAGCAGCCCTCGCGCCTCGAGTTCATCGCGGACCAGCCGCTTCGGAATCTTGCCGTAGCCGGATTTCGGCAGCGCCTCCCAGAAGAAGATGCGTTTTGGCATCTTGTAGCGCGGCACCTTCGGCGCCAGGAACGCCGCCAGCTCCGCCTCGCTCACCGCTACCGCGCCCTCGCGCGCGACGCAGACGGCAACACCGACCTCGCCCCAGAACGGGTCGGGCACGCCGAGGACGGCAACCTCGCCGATCGCCGGGTGCGTGAGAATCTTCTCCTCGACCTCGCGCGGATAGATGTTGGAGCCGCCCGAGATGTACATGTCCGAGGCGCGGCCGGTGATGTAGACGAATCCCTCCTCGTCCATGTGTCCGAGATCGCCGGTACGAAACCAGCCGTCGCGAAACGCTTTCGCGTTGGCCTCCGGGTTGTCGTAATAGCCGGCGAACACCGCGGGACCGATCACGCAGATCTCGCCAGTCTCGAACGGCTTGAGTTCGCGCCCGTCGTCGCCCTGGATCGAAACCTGCATGCCCGTCCGCTCAAAGCCACAGGTGCCGATGCGGGCCTGCGGGCCGTCCTCGGGATCGTGCAGACCGGCCGGCATCACCGTGATATTGCCGGTGACCTCGCCGAGCCCGAAATACTGCACCAGCACCGGGCCGAGCTTGTTCAGCGCCGCCTTCTGGTCCTCGCGATACATCGGCGCGCCGGCATAGATCACGAAGCGCAGCGAGGAATGGTCGTATTTGTCGACAGAAGGATGCTCGACCATCATCTTCAGAATGGTCGGCACCGTGAACATGTTGCTGACGCGGTGCGCCTCGATCAGCCGGAACGCCTCGGCGATATTGAATTTTTCCGACGGCAGCAGGATGGTCGGCACGCCGCGCGCAGCCTGCACGAGCTGGTGCACGCCGGCGCCATGCGACAGCGGCGCGACCACCAGCGAGGCATCCGTCTCCGTCGTGCCCGGCATCAGGTCGGCGAGATGATTTGTCACCACAAAGGCCATCTGGCCGTGGGTGAGTACCGCTGCCTTGGAGCGGCCGGTGGTGCCGGAGGTGAAGAAGAACCAGCAGGGATCGTCGTAATCGACAGCTGCGTTGTCGACCTTCGCACCCGCATGATCGGCGATCACCCCGCCCACGGATTTTTCGCCAAACGTCCCTCGCCGATCCGCCAGATGAATTCGAGCGCGGGGTTGGCGGCTGCCGTGGCGTGATCGGGAAAATCGCCATGGCACAAAATGCCTTCGCGCCGGAGGCGGTGGCGAGATAGGCGACCTCGTCCGGCATCAGCCGGAAATTGGTCGGCACCCAGACCGCGCCGAGCCGAAAGGCCGCGAACATCGACCAGAACATCTCGTCGCAATTTTTGGAATGCACCAGGACACGGTCGCCCTTGGCGATGCCCCGCGCGGCGAGGCCTGCCGCCAGCGCGGAGACGTGGCCGTCGATCTCGCGCCAGGTCCAGGATTTGTCGCCCCAGATGAAGCCAATACGGTCGCCATGGCGGCGGGCGTTCTGGGTCAGCATATGCGCCAGGTTCATCACCCGGCGCGACATCCGCGGCAGACCGCCGCGCGGGGTAGGAATAGTCACGGTTTCAGTCACTGGAAATCAACCATTACGCTTCGAAAAACAGACATGGAACACCTCATGGCATTGATAGCAGAAAGCCTGCCGCCTGCTCAAATCTGCCGCGGGCCGACATCACCGTACGCCCGTCCCCTTGCAACGCTGGCACTTGACGACCCTGTCGCCCTTCTTCAGCAGGCCCTTGCCCTCGCAATTCTTGCATTTTGCTTCTTCTTGATGTTGGGGCCTTTTTCATTGGTCATGATAATCTCCCGGCAAGCGTTGCACACATCACCATAGCCAACTCCGCACCCGCACAAACGATTTAAGAGATCACCATGGATCCCGTCACCAATTCGCAGGATCCCGACGTAAAGGCGTTCAGGGGGCTGCCGAGAACGGTGGCTGCCGAGAAGCAGGGAGCGGACAAGGCGACCGTCGCCGGCACGATCGAAAGTCATCAACGGGATTCACGCGCCAACCCGGCCGACAAGACCATCCGCTACGATCTTGTTCACGAGGCCGGCCAATTGAAAATCGACGACATCAAGGGCGCCGTCGACGGCAGCCAGTGGTCGGTCCGCGCCCTGCTCGTCGATTCATTCAAGTATGAGATTTGCAAGTATTAGGATTTGCAAGTGAAGCAAGAGCTGAGAGCCCGCCGGTGACCGGCGGGCTCTCCCGGAAACTACTGCGGATGGTTGGCCAGTTCCTGATCGCTCAAACGCCAATCCTGCCAAAGCTGAAGCGCACCCAGCAGAACGACGATTGCACCGAGGGCGACGTGCCAGGCCCGAAGCAAGTCGTCACCTGCGTAGCCGAGGATGAAGGGCGAGGCGATCAGCCAGAGGCCGAGCGCGATCTCGCCTACTCCTCCCAACGCTGCAGTGCGACATATTCGAGCTGGGCCAGACCGAAGACCAGCATGCCGATCACGAACGTGTTGAGGATCATGGTGCTGCGTTCGGCGTCCATCACCTCGTGACTGGAGAAAGGAAACCACGGCGATACCACGATCAGCACGCCAAGCAGCATGCCGAACCAATCTTCCCACGTGCGATGCTTGCTGAAGAAACCAAAGCCCGACATTGTAAACCTCCTTGAAAAGAGGCATACGTCGGCGGCCGCGATCACGGCATTTCCGATATCAAGCCCAGACCCGGCCGCTTCGGCGGCGTATGTCATCCGAAAGACGTAGGAACCCGACAACCCGTTGCAAGGCCCGGCTGGCAAAGATGTTGCGAGCGCGAACGGCGGGCGCCCTGCCCTATTGCGCCGCACCGAGCCGGTCCCGCGATTGCGCCAGCCGCGCGAGTCCGTCGGCGCCAGCTTGATGACCCCTTCGTCGCCGGTTTGCATCGGCGAGTTCATGCCCCTAAATGAAACGGTGAATCAGCCGGGAATCGCCGCATGGCCGCCGTCCGCGACAACAAGGCCCAAAACCGCTTCGAGCTCGACGTCGAGGGTGCCGTGGCGTTTGCGAATTATCGCGTCACGCCCTCGGCGGTCATCATCACCCATACCGAAACGCCCCGCGCGCTGCGTGGCCGCGGCATCGCCTCGAATTGGTCAAGGGCGCGCTCGAATTGACCCGCGCCGACGGCCGCAAGGTCATCGCCGGCTGCGGCTTTGTCGTGGATTATCTGCGCAGAAATCCGGAATTTGCCGATCCGGCGGGGTGAACGGAGACATTACGTAATCCGGATCGACATATCCGGCAGGCCTTCGAGCTTGCACAGCAGGACGTCGCCCTTCACGACCGGGCCGACATTTTCCGGCGTGCCCGAATAGATGATGTCGCCGGCCTTGAGTTCGAACGCTTCCGAAAGCCTGGCGATCTGCTCCGCCACGTTCCAAATCATGTTGCGCAGGTCGGAGTTCTGTTTGACCGTGCCATTGACCGCGAGCGAAATCGCGCCCTTGGTGAAGTGTCCGGTCTTGGCTGCGGGGTGAATCGGGCCGAGCACGGCGGAGCGATCAAAGCTCTTGCCGATTTCCCATGGCTTCTTCTCGTCGCCCATCGCGCGCTGCAGATCGCGCCGGGTCATGTCGAGGCCGAGCGCATAACCGTAAACGTGGTCGAGCGCTTTCTCCGCCGGAATATTGGTGCCTCCCGATTTCAGTGCCGCCACCAGTTCGACCTCGTAATGATAGTTCTTGGTGAGCGAGGGATAAGGATGATCGCCGACCGCGCCAATTGCGACGTTCTGGATCGCGTCGGTCGGCTTCTGAAAGAAGAACGGCGGCTCGCGATTGGGGTCCGAACCCATTTCGCGCGCATGCGCGGCATAGTTGCGCCCGATGCAATAGATCCGCCGCACCGGAAACACATCGGTCTCACCCACAATCGGGATCGTCGTCGTGCCAACCGGAAAAATCGATTTCGGGCCGGCCTGTGCCGCGGCCGTACCGCCTTGCACGGCCGTACCAGCCAGCGCCAGCGCGCCCGTTGCCAGAATGGTCCTGCGATCGACACTGCTCATTGGCTTCCTCCTTGTTCCGCGAGCCTTCTTGTCCGCTGCGTGTCTACAGCGTTTTCTCCACGAAGTGGATACCATTGGCGCGTCGTTGCAATGCAATCGCACCAAAGAAGAAGGCCCGCGTCGCCCGCGGACCTTCGCATGTTCGAGTCGAGCGAAGCGTCAGTGCTTGATATCAGGCGGCAGCTTGCCGCCATTGGCGGCCAGCTTGGCCATGACCTGCTTGTGCAGCCAGATGTTCATGCTGGCGGAATCGTTGCTGTCGCCGGTATAGCCGAGCTCCTTCGCGAGATCCTTGCGCGCGGCGAAGCTGGAATCGATGTCGAGCGCCTTCATCAGGTCGACGATCGAGGTCCGCCACGCCAGCTTCTCGCCCTTGGCTTTCACCGCCTGGTCGAGGATGGGCGCGACATCCACGGTTGCGGCAGCCGGTGCAGCGGCCCCACCGGACGATCCGGCCTCCGCGGCCGCGCCGCCGCCAGCCGGCGCGGCGTCTGCCTTGCTGCCGAAGATCGCGCTCATGATTTTTCCGAAAATGCTCATCGTTTGCTCCCAATGACTTGAAGATGGGGTGAGTCTTTTGCGGCACTGTTTGGCCGGCAGCACCACGCCGGATCGTGCGCAAATCTAACCAGCCGGACGAAGCTTGCCAATGAAACATTCACCGAAGCGTGAGTGCTATTGTCGCTGTTTGGGAGTACGTTCCAGAGACAGTTCGCGACATGGCCAGTTCCGCTACCCTGTCTTCGCGTCTGACCCGGTCGCGATCTTTTTGGAAACGGCACGTTTGCGTCCTTCGACTGGCGCACGATGCGGCCGCCGAAGGGAGACAGCGACCATGGCCACGTCTTATCAAGACAATGTCACATCACTGACGCAAAGCGGTCGAGACGCCGCAGCTGCGCCAGTCATCCGAACCATCGGCGTCGCCGAACTCGGCCGCGCGCTGCGACGCGGCTGGGAGGATTTCAAGGCCGTGCCAAGCCACGCCATTATCCTCTGCGTGATCTATCCCGTACTCGGACTGGTGCTGGCACGCGCCGTCCTCGGCTATTCCGTCATCCCGCTGTTATTTCCGCTGGCCGCCGGCTTCGCCCTGATCGGTCCGTTTGCTGCGCTTGGCCTCTATGAAATGAGTCGCCGCCGTGAGCGCGGCGAACAGGCAAGCGCATGGGATGCGCTCGAGGTGCTGCGTTCGCCGTCATTCGGCGCGATGCTCGGGCTTGGCGTTCTCCTCTTGACGCTGTTCGCGACCTGGGTGGCCACGGCGCAAGCGATCTACATCGCTGCGTTCGGCTATGAGGGCGCCACCGGCATTTCCGATTTTGCCACGCGCGTGCTGACGACGTCGCAGGGTTGGTGGCTGATCGTGGTTGGCTGCGGCATAGGTTTCCTGTTCGCCATCGTCGCGCTTTGCATCAGCGTGGTCTCCTTTCCCCTGATGCTCGATCGCCATGCTGGCGCCGCCGATGCTATGGTGACCTCGCTGCGCGTAGTCGCACGCAATCCCGTGCCGATGGCGGCCTGGGGATCGATCGTCGCGGTGCTCTTGGTGGCGGGAACGTTGCCGTTCTTCCTCGGCCTTGCCGTCGTCATCCCCCTGCTCGGGCACGCCACCTGGCACCTCTATCGGCAGACGATAGAACCGGAACTCAATCCGCAGCCGCTTCCGCCCCGCGCGCACCGCGAACGCAAGCCTGCCGCCGATTTCCCGGCCAATCTGTTCCCTTGGCGGCGCAAGGATAGCGCATAGGCTTGCACGGAACAGATCGATCACACCGCGGGTCGAACCGACCGGCAGTGTGATCGTTCACTGCTCGCTAACGATGAATTGAGCATCTTCAGCGGAAAGGCATTGAAGGCAACAACATCAGCCTTGTTTTGGCCGATCTTGCTTCGAACATTCGGCGTAGCTTGGACACTAACGTCGATGACGCATCGATCGTGGAGCGAACGGCACGATGATCTCTCGCCTCTCTTTGCGCGCTCTGACCCTGGGCGCCCTGTTGCTGACTTCTGCGGCGCCCGCCCTCGCCGCACCATGCGGCACGGGCCCGTTCGAAGCATGGCTGGAAGACTTCAAGAAGGAAGCTGCCGCCAAAGGAATATCGACGTCCGCCATTCAGGCTGGCTTGACCGGCGTCACGCTCGACAAGAGTGTGCTGGCCCGCGACCAATCGCAAAGGTCTTCAGCCAGAGTTTTGAGGAATTCTCCGGCCGCATGGTTCCGCCGCGGCTCACGCGCGGCTCCAACATGCTCAAGCAATACGGCTCTGTGCTCGGGCGGATCGAACAGGCTTATGGCGTGCCCGGCGAAGTGCTGGTGGCAATCTGGGGCCTGGAAACCGATTTCGGCGTCAACATCGGAAAATTCCCGACGCTGCGCTCGCTGGCGACGCTAGCCTATGATTGCCGGCGCACCGACCTGTTCAAGGCCGAGCTGATGGACGCGCTGCGCATCGTCGAGCGCGGCGATATCGCGCCACAGGATTTGCGCGGCGCATGGGCGGGCGAAATCGGCCAGACCCAGTTCATGCCGTCGTCCTACATCAAGTTCGCGGTCGATTTCGACGGCAACGGCCGCCGCGATCTCCTGCGCAGCCCTCGGACGTGCTGGCCTCGACCGCGAACTTCCTTGCCAACCACGGCTGGCAGCGCGGCAAGGACTGGGAGCCCGGCAGCGCCAATTTCGCTGCGATCAAGGAGTGGAACAAGAGCGAGGTCTACGCCAAGACCATCGCCCATTTCGCGACGCAGCTTTCGCGGGCGCCTTAGCAAGAACTCAAAGGGCTGGCCGTAGCGACCCTTTCCCGTCAGGTCTGCACCCGTGTTTAGCTTCGCGCCAGCGTATTGAACCATTAGCCGGGCATGGCTGCCGCCTCGCAGCTCATAAAAATGAATATTAATTCATTCATCCTCGCGTCACATGCGATTCGCGCATAAGAAGATTCCAAAAAGCTCGCCCTTTAAGCACATTTTGTGCGCTGCACGCACCCGCAGACTTGGCACTCAAGCTCCTCCTGATTGCTATTTGGCAAACGGCGAGGTTAATCTGAAAATGACGGTAAGTCTGCAAATTTACGATATTATTTTGAATGAGCGAAACACCCATGGGGCGGCCGGGCCGACCGATCTTTCAGCCCTAATGAAAAGTTAAGCGGCCCTTACCGCCGTCATGCGTTTTAGGATTAGCTGCATCGCAACATAGGAACTTCTGCACTGCGGAATCTAGTCTATATTCATTTCAACGATGAAGCCGCATCCCAAAGGCTGAATCGGTAATTCAGGAGACTACGATGTTACTTTCGCTCATCCGCATGATCCAGGCGTTCCGGGATTATCAGCGCAATGTCAGCGAACTGTCCCAGCTCAGCGATCGCGAACTGGCCGATATCGGCCTCGATCGTTCGGACATTCCGCGCGTTGCAAGCGGGACCTATAACGGCTGATCTTCCGCTCGGCCGCCTGATGAACGGATAACGCCCGCCTAGCTGCGGGCGTTGTCGTTTCTGGGCATTAGCTTGACGCGTTTTCTTCACGCGAACCGGTATCCACTTCGCTCGAAAACGCTATGGTAGGTGCACTTGGCGCGAAAACGCGCTAACCCTGCGCGCATGATTTCCTCTACCCCCAAAACTGACACCGTCCACGTGATTGGCGGCGGCCTTGCCGGCTCCGAAGCCGCCTGGCAGGTCGCCAATGCTGGCGTTCGCGTCGTTCTGCACGAGATGCGCCCGTTGCGGATGACCGAGGCGCACCGCACCGAAGGTCTGGCTGAACTCGTCTGCTCCAACTCGTTCCGCTCGGATGACGCCGCCAACAATGCCGTCGGCCTGCTGCACGCCGAGATGCGCCGGCTGGGCTCGCTGATCATGCGCTGCGCCGACGTCAACCAGGTGCCCGCGGGCGGAGCGCTGGCGGTTGACCGCGACGGGTTTTCCGCAGCCGTCACCCAGGCCCTGCACGACCACCCCTGATCGAGATCGACCGCTCCGAGATCGCCGGTCTGCCGCCCGCCGAATGGGGCAACGTGATCGTCGCGACCGGCCCCTTACCTCGGCACCGCTGGCGGACGCCATTCGCGAGCTGACGGACGAGAACGCGCTGGCGTTCTTCGATGCGATCGCGCCGATCGTGCACAAGGATTCCATCGACATGTCGGTGGCGTGGTTTCAGTCGCGTTACGACAAGGTCGGGCCCGGCGGCACTGGCGCCGATTACATCAACTGCCCGATGACCAAAGATCAGTATGACGCCTTTGTCACGGCGCTCCTGGCTGGCGACAAGGTGGACTTCAAGGACTGGGAGACCAACACGCCCTATTTCGACGGCTGTCTGCCGGTCGAGGTGATGGCCGAGCGCGGCCACGAGACGCTGCGGCATGGGCCGATGAAGCCGGTCGGTTTGACCAATCCGCACAACCCGACGGTCAAGCCCTATGCCATCGTGCAGCTGCGGCAGGACAACAAGCTCGGCACGCTCTACAACATCGTCGGCTTCCAGACCAAGCTGAACTACGGCGCGCAGCAGCGTGTCTTCCGTACCATTCCGGGCCTCGAGAACGCCGAATTCGCCCGGCTCGGTGGCCTGCATCGCAACACCTTCCTGAACTCGCCAAAGCTGCTGGATGGGCAGTTGCGCTTGCGCGCGCAGCCGCGGCTGCGCTTTGCCGGCCAGATGACCGGCTGCGAGGGCTATGTGGAATCCGCCAGCATCGGCCTGATCGCAGGTCTCTACGCCGCGGCGAACGCGCGGGCACAGTCGCTCGAACCGCCGCCCGTGACCACGGCGCTGGGGTCGCTGCTCGGGCATATTACCGGGGGCACATCGAAACCATCGAGGCCGGAACGCGCTCCTTCCAGCCGATGAACATCAATTTCGGGCTGTTCCCGCCGCTTGCGAGCGCGCCGACCAAAAAGCCCGATGGCACGCGGCTGCGCGGCAACGAGAAGACGGTCGCCAAGAAGCAGGCGCTCAGCGCCCGGGCGCTGGCCGATCTCGATCGCTGGATCGCCGATCACCTTCGCGTGGCGGCGGCGGCGTAACACCATGAGCTTGCCCATGGACGACGCCGCGACCCTGTCGGCGCGATGGACCGAAGGCGTGCTGCTGAAGCGCGACGTGTTCTCGACCGTCGAACGCGGCCGGTTTCGCGACGATGCCGGCGAGGTCGACGCGGTGCTGCGCCGGCTCGATCAGGTGCCGCTGTGGTCCTATCCGCTCGCCCGCCATCTGTTCGCCCGCGAACGCCGCGCACTGGCGCTGGCGCGCGATCTCGACGTTGGCCCGAAGCTGCTCTGGGCTGGCCGAGGAGCCCTGGTGCGCGGCTTCATCGACGGCGTCGCGCTGCATCTGGCCAAGCCCCATGGCGACATCGCCTACTTCCGATCCGCCAAGCTGGCCCTGCGCAAACTGCACCGCGCCGGCATCTGCCATAATGATCTCGCCAAGGAGCAGAACTGGCTGCGCGGCAGCAACGGCCGCGCCTATGTGACCGATTTTCAACTGGCGGCCTGCTTCAAGACAAGAAGCCGCCTGTTTCGGATCGCGGCCTACGAGGATCTGCGGCATCTGCTGAAGCACAAGCGCAGCTATGTGCCGTCGGCGCTGACGCCGATGGAGCGCAAGATTCTGGCGCGCAAATCCTGTTGTCGCCAGCATCTGGCTCATGACCGGCAAGAAGGTCTACCAGGCCATCACACGCGGCCTGTTCAACTTCACCGATCGCGAAGGCGGCGGCCGCCGGCTGGTCAATGACGCGCCTGTCCTGATCGAACTGATCAGGAAGAACCCCGACGTGCGCGACACCGCCATTGTCGCGTTCGCCGACCGCCGCACCGGCGTCGGGCTGTACGCCTTTGTCGAGGCCGACAAGGTCGCGCTGGAAAAGCAGTTGCGCAGCGAACTTTCCGCCGCCAAGGGCGTCAAGCCGCCGGAGCATATCCAGGTGGTGCATGCCCTGCCGCGCGATGCCGCCGGCAAGCCGCGCACCGAGATATTGCAGCTCGTCGCGATGAACCAGCTCGACCTGATCGAGCCGCTGATCACGAGCGAGATCGACCGCGCGTTCCTGAAGGACATTCTGGAGAGCCGCAAGAATCTGCGGGACCGGTTCAATTTCGAAAGCAGCGAGTTGAATTCGCGATCGAGTTGATCTGCCGTGTCCCGGGCGCGATGCAGCGCCCTTCGCGCTGCTTCGCAGAACCGGGACCCACGCTGCGACAACGATGGACCCCGGACCAGCAGCGCACCACGCCGCAAGTGCGGCGCGCTGCAGCATCCGGGGAACGCCAAGCGGCCCCTACCCGCCAAATTCCCGCGACCGCGAGGCGCGCCACAGCGTCCACAAGGTCTGTAACCGCGACGTCGTATGCGGCGTGAAGGGATCGGCGTCAGCACGTGACATACGCTTGAGATCGCCGCGGACCAGCGCCAGCGGAAGGAATATTGGTCGCACCTGCGGCGGCGCATGTGTGAGCAACTCGAAGGCGGTGCCGAGATGCTTTCGGGCGTCCGCGACCAACTGATCGATCGCGGCGCGCGCCTGCGGCGTCTGCTTGCCCGAAAAGACTTCTTCCATCCCGCTGCCGTGTTGTTGCAGCAATTGCAGCGGCAGGAATAGCTGGCGCCGCGCAGCATCGAGCGGCAGCGCCGCAATCACCTGCGCCATGCCCTGGGCGAGGCCAGCATGGCGCGCGAGATGATCGATCACGGCCGACGGCTGTGCCGCGAGCCGCGCGCCGAGCGAGAACAGCGCCGAGGAGGTGTCGGTGACATAGCCTTCCAGCGCCGCCATCGACGGCATCGGATCGTTGTAGAGGTCGAACTGATGCTCCTCGATCAGCCGCGACAGCGGCTCGACCGGCAGGCGGAATTCGCCGATGGTCTGCAACAATTCGGCTGCGACCGGATTGCCCTCGACGCCGCCATGGCCGGCGCCTTCCAGCACATCGGTCCACCATTGCAGCCGCATTTCGCCTGGCAATGGCTGGCTAACCTGATCGCGCACGCGCGATATCTCGACGTTGAAGGCGTAGACCGACAGCAGCGCGCGGCGCTGGACCGGCGGCAGGAACAGCGTCGACGCATAGCGGGCAAAGTCGTGGGTGCGCACCAGATCGGCGCAGAACGCGGCGGGATCTTTCGACGTCGCCGCCTCGCTCATGGCACCGCGATCAGCGCCGCCGCAACGCGCCGGCGCTCGCCCAGCATGATGTTGTAGGTGCGGATCGCAGGCCCGGTCTGCATCGCATCGAGCACCACGTGCACGGCGCGCAGCGCCTCGCGAAGCCCCGCGGCGGCACCCAGACTTCAGTGCCGGTGCCAACGATCAGCGTGTCGATGGAATTGGCGGCCTTGAACACGCGCGCCAGCGAATATTCGTCGATGTCGGCAGGCTTCGTCACCTGCCAGGCCCAGATCGCATCCGGCAGGCACAGAAGCGACCCGCGATGCGACATGTCGGCGAAGGCGAAGCCGCCCTTGCCGTAGGCTTCGATCGGCGCCGACCTCGGAAGATGCGGGGCGTCCGAGGATGTAGCCATGACTTACTTCTTCGCAGGCCTATCCGGCGCGTCGCGGTGCTCACCGACGCCGAGATAGATCAGGATCGGCGCGGCAATGAAGATCGAGGTGTAGGTGCCGACCAGCAGCGCGCCGAACACCATGACGGCCGTAAAGCTGTGGATCGCGTGACCGCCGAACAACAGCAGCGCCAGCAACGCCAGCGTCACCGTGACGTGGGTGATGATCGAGCGCGACAGTGTCGAATTGATGGATTCGTTCAGCAGTTGCGGCATCGGCATTTTCTTGTAACGCCGCAGCATTTCCCGGATGCGATCGTAGATCACGACCGTATCGTTCAGGGAGTAACCAGAATCGTCAATAACGCGGCAATACTCGTGAGGTCGAAATCGACCTGGGAGATCGACATGAAACCGATCGTCAGCACGATATCGTGGACGTTGGCGATCATGGCGCCGAGCGCGAACTGCCATTCGAACCGGAACCAGAGATAGATCAGGATCGAGAAAATCGCGAGCATCATGCCGAGCATGCCGTATGCCAGCAATTCGCCGGAAACGCGCGGTCCCACCACCTCGACGCGGCGGTATTCGACGGAGTCGCCGAGCGCGCCGCGAACCTTCTGCACGGCCGCCTGCTGCGCGGCGTCACCGCCCGGCTGCTCGGCCACCCGGATCAGCACGTCCGAGGGACCTCCAAACTGCTGCAACTGGATGTCGCCGAGTCCAAGCGTGCTCAGTGTCGTGCGCATCGCGCCGATATCGACGGGGCCGGACTTGTTCTGCACTTCCAGGAGCGTACCGCCCCTGAAGTCGATGCCGAAGTTCAGCCCGTGGGTAAAACAGCACGATCGCGAGGATCGAAAGCGCCGCCGAGATCGGGAAGCTGATGCGACGAAAGCGAGTGAAGTCGAAATGCGTGACGTCGAGGACGATACGCAACGGCGGCAACAGATCGAACACGGCGACCACGGTCAGCACGACGATCAGAATGCCAAGCCCAATGAGAACGTATTGAGTCACGAACCAGATTCCTAGATCGGCACGGTTTTGGGCCGCTTCCACCGCACCCAGCCGGCGACAATCAGGCTGGTGAGAGTAAACGCGGTGAAGACCGTGGTGATGATGCCGATGCCGAGTGTGACGGCGAAGCCGCGGACCGGCCCGGTGCCGATATAGAACAGCACAGCGGCGGCGATGAAGGTGGTGATATTGGAGTCCAGAATGGTCGACAGCGCCCGCCTGAAGCCGGCGTCGATCGCCGAGATCGCATTGCGTCCGCCGCGCAGCTCCTCGCGTATGCGCTCATAGATCAGCACGTTGGAGTCGACCGCGATACCGACCGTCAGCACGACGCCGGCGATGCCGGGCAGGGTCAGCGTGGCGTTGAGCAGCGACAGGATGCCGAAGATCATCGCGACGTTGATGGCCACTGCGATGTTGGCGAACACGCCGAACAGGCGGTAGGTCAGCAGCATGAACACAATGACCATGATCGAGCCGACATAGGCTGCGAGCTTGCCCTTCTCGATCGAGTCCTGGCCGAGGCCGGGACCGACGGTGCGCTCCTCGATCACGGTCAACGGTGCCGGCAGTGCGCCGGCACGCATTAGCAGCGCGAGTTCGTTGGCCGCCTGCACCGTGAAGCTGCCGGAAATCTGCCCTTGGCCGCCGGTGATCGGTTCACGGATCACGGGTGCGGATATCACCTTGTTGTCGAGGACGATGGCAAAGGGTTGCCCGACATTTTCCGACGTCGCCTGGGCGAATTTGCGCGAGCCCGAACTGTTGAACTTGAAGTTGACGATCGGCTCGTTGGTGCGCTGGTCGAAGCCCGGCTGCGCGTCGGTGAGGTCGCTGCCGGACACCAGCACCTGTTGCTTGATGACGTAGGGAACCTTGGGCGATTGCTCGCTCATCAGGACTTCCGAACCGGCCGGCGCCCGCCCCGACTGAACCTGATCCGGCGACACCGACGGATCGACCATGCGGAATTCCATCTTGGCGGTCTGGCCAAGGATGCGCTTCAGGTCGGTTGGATCCTGCAATCCCGGCACCTGGACCAGGATACGATCGGTGCCTTGCCGCTGGATCAAGGGCTCGACCGTGCCCAATTCGTTGATACGGCGCTCGACGATCTGGATCGACTGCTCGATCGTTTGCCGGATGCGTTCGGTAATGGCGGCTTGCGGCACGGTGAGACGGAACAGGCCGCCGCCGGCATCGGAGACTTCGAGGCTGCGCTGCCCTGAGGAGCCGAGCAGGCCGCCAAGCGGCTGCGACAGCTCGCGCAGCTTGGTGAGGGCCGCCTGCTGGTCACTCTCCTTGACGCGGACTTCGGCGGCGTCGCCGCGGACGGCAAGGCCGGTATAGCCGATCTTGGCGTCGCGCAGCACGCGGCGGACTTCGTCGCGCACCTGATCGAGCTTTTCCTTCTTCACGTAGTTGGAATCGACTTCGAGCAGCAGGTACGAACCGCCCTGCAAATCGAGCCCAAGCACGATGTGGCGTTGTGCCCACACCGGCCAACTCTTCACCCGCTCCTGGGAAAAGAAGTTGGGAACCGCGAACAGGCAGACGATTAGCGCGGTCAGAATGATCGCCAGCGCCTTCCACCGCGTGAAATACAACATCGAGTAGACCCGTCAGATCCAGGAAAATGCGCCGCGGGAGGCGGTGCGGAAAATTCAGCTCGCGGACGTCTCGTCCTTGGCCTCACTCTTTTCCTTGGCCGGCTCGCCCTTGGCGCGGACGCCCGAAATCATCTGCCGCATCTGCCGCACGCGGACACCGTCCGAAATCTCGAACTCGATCTGGTCATCGTCCACCACCTTGGTGACCTTGCCGACCAGACCGCCCGAGGTGACGACCGTGTCGCCGCGGCGGATGTTTTGACCAGTTCCTGATGATCCTTCACCTTCTTCTGCTGCGGGCGCAGAATCAGGAAATACATGATCACGAAGATCAGCGCGAACGGCAGCAACGACATCAGCATGCTGTTGGCATCGCCGCCGGCCGCAGCCTGGGCGTACGCAGGGGTAATCAGCATTCGAACAATCCTCGTGAGACGGAAAAGAACCGGCCCTGCCTGGACATAGGTCCTGGGCGTGTCGCCGGTCCGGGCAAATTCGCGCGGACTATAGCGGCGGCGGGCCCAATTGCAACGTTGGCCGCTCCCTCATTTAGGCCGCTTGCGAGACCTTCCAAGGCCCGTTAAGGCTGCGCGGTCAGGAACTCCGGAAATGTCGAAAAAACCCAAGAAAAAGCGGCTCAAACAGCACCCCGCGCCACCCTCAAGGCCGCCTCGCGCGGACCAGCGAAAACCGCGACAAAACGTCCGGTAAGCACGCCCAACGACGCCACCGCCGAGCGGATCGCAACCGCGCTGGAAGCCATCGCCGGCCACCTTTCCGCGGCCTCTGCGGCGGCGGGAAGCCCTGACTCGTTCAGCTCCGCCGACGCCTTTGTTCTGGCATCCGGACGGACGCCTTTCGCCGGTGCCGCGCGTCAGCCGCGTCGACCTCGGCCTGCTCAAGGGCATCGACCGGATGCGCGACATCCTGATCGAAAACACCGAGCGCTTTGCCGACGGGCTGCCGGCCAACAACGCGCTGCTGTGGGGCGCGCGCGGCATGGGCAAATCGTCGCTGGTGAAGGCCACTCACGCCAATATCAACATCGACCGCAAGCCGGCCGACCGGCTGAAGCTGATCGAGATCCACCGCGAGGACATCGAGAGCCTGCCCGGCCTGATGGATCTCCTGCGCAGCTCCGAATTCCGCTTCATCGTGTTCTGCGACGACCTCTCCTTCGACGGCAACGATGCCTCCTACAAATCGCTGAAGGCGGTGCTGGAAGGCGGTATCGAGGGACGTCCTGACAACGTCATCCTCTACGCCACGTCGAACCGGCGGCACCTCTTGGCGCGCGAGATGATCGAGAACGAACGCTCGACCGCGATCAACCCGGGCGAAGCGGTCGAGGAGAAGGTGTCGCTGTCGGACCGTTTTGGTCTCTGGCTCGGCTTCCATCGCTGCAGCCAGGACGAATATCTGGCGATGGTACGTGGCTATTGCGGCCATTACGGCATCAAGATGGGTGACGAAGAGCTGGAGCGCGAGGCGCTGGAATGGTCGACCACGCGCGGCTCCCGCTCGGGCCGCGTCGCCTGGCAGTTCACGCAGGAACTGGCGGGACGGCTGGGCGTAAGGCTTGCGGGGAAGTAGGGACTGCGTTCCCCGGCGCTGCGCAGCGCGGAGCGTTGCGCTGCAGAACCGGGGTCCAACCTTATTGACGCCGGTCGATAGGTCCCGGCTCTGCTGCGCAGCGTCCCGCTGCACCGCGTCCGGGACACGAGGACATCACGCCCCGTTCAGGAATTGAAGCGGGTCAACCGGAGAAGATCCTTTACGGATCTCGAAGTGGAGCTGCGGCGACCCCACCTCGCCCGATTGACCCGACTTGGCAATGATCTGGCCGCGCTTGATCGTATCTCCGCGCTTCACCATCAGTTCACTCGCATGGGCATATGCGGTGACGTAACCGTTGGAGTGCCGCACCAGAACCAGATTGCCGTAACCTTTGAGCTCGTTGCCGGAATAGGCGACTACGCCATCTTCCGCCGCCTTCACCGGCGTGCCTTCCGGCACCGCCAGGTTGATGCCGTCATTCGACTTGCCGTTGGTCTTGGCGCCGTAGCTCGTGATCACCTTGCCGCGCACCGGCCAGCGGAAGGTCGGCAGCGCGCCGGTGGCTTCGCTGGGCTTGATGGAAGCTTGCTCGACGACGGGTTTTTCTTCCGTGACATTCGTGGTGGCGGAGGCCAGCCGCGCGCTCTGCGGCGGACCGCCGGCCGAGGCCACCTTGGTGGCCGGCGCCGCAACCGGGGCGGCCGGCTGCGCGGGTGCGGCGGCGACGGGCTGCGCCACTGGCGCAGCGGCCGCGGACTTCGAACCGGGCACGGTGAGCTTCATGCCGAGGCTGAGCTTGGCGGACTGATCGAGATTGTTGGCCTTGGCGAGTTCGGTAACCGGTACATTGTTCCGGCGCGCGATGCCCATCAGCGTATCGCCGCGATTGACGATATGGACGCTCGGCGGGGCGGCCGCAGCGGCAACCGGCTTGCTGGCCGCCGGCGCGAGTGCCGGCGCGGCCGCAGCCACCGCGGTCGGCCGCGGAATGATCAGTTGCTGGCCGGGCGACAGCACGCGCGGGCCCTTGTAGCCGTTGGCCTGCAGGATCGCGGCGGCTGAAACGTTGTAGCGCTTCGCCAGAATGTCGAGCGTGTCGCTGGTGCCAACGATGATCGTGGTGCCGTTCGGCGCAGCTGGGCGCGCGGCCGCGACCGAGCGCGGCGGTACCGTCGCGGTGGTCTCTATGGGTGAATGGGACGGCGGCGCATAGGACGAAACCCCGCGCCCTCCTCCCGACACCCCGCCCGAACTGGCCGGGTAAGCGGGCGGCGCAGCGACGGCGGCGGGCGGCGGCAAGGCCTGGGATTGGTATTGCGGCGCGGACGCCGGCGGCCGGGCGTATTGCGGCTGCTCGCGGCGCTCGACGGCGGGCGTGCGCACCGAACCGGTCGCTTCAGGCTGCGAGGCAAAGGGATTGGAGAACGAGCTATCGGAAAAGCGCGTCTGCATATCGGCGCTGCAGCCGGCAAAGCCGACCGACATCAGCGTCAGCACCGCGACCTGCGGCATCCGACGCGAGCGAAGCAACTCGGCGACACGGGACATGGTTACTCACTCGTACGCAACAAAATACTGTTTTGAGTAAACACCTGCCGAGTAAATAACCGCTTAACCCTTGGAATAAGATGTTGGCGGGAACCGCCAATCCGGAATTCTACAGCTCGCGCGCAATTCCCGGCAGCGCCGGGACGAAGCGGACATCGACCAGCTCCTTGCGCTCGAACCCGCTGTCCGTCCTGGTCATCCTGACCAGCGTCTGGGTGCCGTGATGCGGGCCGACCGGTGCGATCAGGATGCCGCGCGGCAGCAGCCGCTCCAGCAACTTTTCCGGGATTTTCTCCATCGCGGCGGTGACGATGATGCGGTCGAAGTCGCCAGCGCCAGGCGGAATGTCGAAGCCGTCGCCGTACATCACCTCGATATTGTGATAGCCGAGCGCTTCGAGCCGGTCGCGGGCCGTGTCCGCCAGCGTCCGGTAGCGCTCGATGGTCAGGACGTGCGCGCATAACCGCGACAGCACCGCGGCCTGATAGCCGGAGCCGGTACCGATCTCGAGCACCTTGTGGCCCTTCTGAAGTTGCAGCTGCTCGGTCATGTAGGCCACCACGAAGGGCTGGCTGATGGTCTGCCCGCAGGCGATGCCGAGCGCGCTGTCGCGGTAGGCATGGTCGCGGTCGCCAGCCGCCACGAAAACCTCCCGCGGCACCTCTTCCATGGTGCGCAGCACCGCCTGGTCGCTGATCCCCGCCGCCGCAGGGCGAGCTGAAACATCATCTTCTCGTGCGGTTCTTGCGACATTGCGGTCTCGCGGCGGGCTCAGGCCCCGACGAGATGTAATAGCGTGCGCGCATTTAAGGAAGAATTTCCTCAAGATTCTGGTTCCGGCTACCGGAACCGTTGTCGCGCCCCCGGCGTTAGGGCCCGGCAAATCCGCAGCCGGCGTCTTTGCTTCAAAGCGTGCCGGTTCATGTCGACGTTGCGCCCAGGGGTGTTTTTTGCGAACCTCAAAGCCCTGGAAGGGCAAGGATTCCCCTCATGATAGCGACACGGCCGGCGGGCTGTTCTGTTTTCCTCGTTGAAGACGAGGTTATGATCCGGATGATGGTCGCTGACATGCTGGAAGAGCTGGGCCACAGCGTAGCTGCCGAGGCCGGCGAAATCGGCGAAGCGGTCAAGCTGGTGCAATCGACCGAATTCGATCTCGCTATTCTCGATGTCAACGTCAACGGCAAGGTGATCACGCCGGTGGCCGAGTTGATCACGGCGCGCAACCGCCCGTTCATCTTTGCGACCGGCTACGGCTCCTCCGGCCTGCCCCAGGAATATCGCGACCGCCCCGCGCTGCAGAAGCCGTTCCAACTGGAAACGCTGGCCCAGGTCATCGCCGCTACGATGAAGAGCGCGCCGGTTAGGCCTGAATCTTCTAGCAACACTGCCGGATAGACGTCATCCTCGGGATGAACGCAATCGCGTTCACCCGTGAGGTGCGAGCGCTTGCGAGCCTCGAAGGAGGACGTCGGTCGATGGGGATATTTGTTTATATGCTTCGCTGCTCCGACGGCTCGTACTATGTCGGAAGCGCCACCGGAGACGACCTCGGTCCTCGTATCGATCAACGCAACGCTGGAGCGCATCGCGGGTATACCTATTCGCGACGACCAGTCGTTCTTGTCTGGTCGGAGCACTTCGATCGGATCACAGACGGAATTGCCGTAGAACGCCAACTCAAGGGCTGGAGCCGCGCGAAGAAGGAAGCATTGATAGGCTCTGATTGGACCAAGATCAGTCAGTTGGCGCAGCGCCGCGCGGGTGCACCCAGAAGCCGGTGAACCGCATCCTTTGAGGCTCGCCGAAGAGGCTCGCACCTCACGGGTGAACGCGATTGCGTTCATCCCGGGGATGACGCCACTAACAGCCGCGCGACTTCCTATTCAGCGAGCATAGTCCCGATCAGGTTATTTCAACGTCGTCGTCAGCTCTTCCGAAAACGCTTCGTCGGTGCGATCGAGCCGCAGCGGCGTGACCGATACGTAGCGTGCCGCAAGCGCCGCGAGGTCGGTGCCTTCGGCCGGCGTATCCATCGTTGCGGCGCGCTCAAAGCCGATCCAGAAATAGGGATTGCCGCGGCCATCGTGGCGCTTGTCGACTTTGAGGAAGCCGAGATTGCGCTTGCCCTGACGCGTCACGCGCACGCCCTTGACCTGGTCGGGCGTGCAGGCTGGAAAATTGACGTTGATCACCGTGTTCTTCGGCACGCCCGCATCGATTACCTTGCGCAGGATATCCGGACCGAATTTCAGCGCGGTGTCCCACAGCGGCGCGTGCCGGGTCTCGACGGAGAATTCCTGGCTCAGCGCGAATGACGGGATTCCCAGGATCGTGCCTTCAAGGGCGCCGGCGATGGTACCGGAATAGACGACGTCCTCGGCGACGTTGCGGCCCTTGTTGACGCCCGACAGCACCAGATCGGGCCCCTTTTCGCCGAGGATGTGGCGCGAGCCCATGATCACGCAATCGGTCGGCGTGCCCCGCACCGCGAAATGGCGCGGACCGACTTCGCGCAGCCGCAAGGGATCGTTCAGCGACAACGAATGCGAGACGCCGGACTGATCGAGCTCCGGCGCCACGATCCAGACGTCATCGGACAGCGCGCGGGCGATCTCCTCGACGATCTTCAACCCCGGCGCATGGATGCCGTCGTCGTTGGTGCAGAGAATTCGCATCCGTCAAAATGCCTTCTGGTTCAGCTCAAGGCAGGCTCTTGCCTTTGGGCGTCGTCTTATCCGGCTATCGCGGCTGAGGCAAACCGCCCCATTTCCTCATGTTTTCTTCATCCAGACACGCCAAGGGCGCGCGAATTTGGCGCCGCCGTCGATTTTCATCTGCAGGTCCGGCGATTCCTGCTTTCGCGGCTCGATGGGCTCGACCGCTTCAACCGGCGGCGCAGCTACCGACGACGTCGATACCGCCTGCGGGTGCCGCGTTCGCGCAACCGCCAGCCCCTTGTCGAAATCCGCGGCGTTGAGCCACTCCTTGGCACGCAAACGCTCGATCAGATCGTCGTCCCACAGACGCGCCACTTCGATATCGAAGGCGCCCATCAACCGCTGATCGATCAATTGCATCCCGTGGCCGGTAACAGCCCATTGCCTCCCGATCCAAAAATGTCGCGATGCAATGCCATTTTCGCTTTGCGCTATTTGTCCCGCTCGATTGTCTTGAGCCCGCCCATATAGGGCTGCAATACGTCAGGCACCGCGATCGCGCCGTTTTCCTGCTGATAGGTTTCCATGACGGCGATCAGCGCGCGGCCAACCGCCGTGCCGGAGCCGTTCAGCGTATGCACGAAACGCGGCTTGCCGTCGGGCCCGCGCGAGCGCGCATCCATGCGGCGCGCCTGGAAATCGCCGCACACCGAGCAGCTCGAGATTTCGCGGTAAGCCCCGCCCTCGCCTTGCCCGGGCATCCAGACCTCGATGTCGTAGGTTTTTTGCGCGGAAAAGCCCATGTCGCCGGAACACAGCGTCATCACGCGGTAATGCAGGTCGAGCCGGCGCAATACTTCCTCGGCGCAGGACAGCATGCGCTCGTGCTCGTCGCGGCTGGCCTCCGGAGTCGCAATCGACACCAGCTCGACTTTTGTAAATTGATGCTGCCGGATCATGCCGCGGGTATCGCGGCCCGCAGCGCCCGCTTCGGCGCGGAAGCACGGCGTCAGCGCGGTCAGCCGCATCGGCAGTTCCTTTTCGTCGACGATCGATTCGCGGACGAGGTTGGTCAGCGAGACTTCGGCGGTGGGAATGAGACCGAGACGCTCGGTCTTCAATCGTTCGTCGGGCGCCGCAAGCAATTCGCCCTTGATGGCCCAGAACTGGTCGTCCTCGAATTTCGGCAATTGGCCCGTGCCGAACATCACGTCGTTGCGCACGAGCAACGGCGGATTGATCTCGGTATAACCATGCTCATTGGTATGGAGGTCGAGCATGAATTGCCCGATCGCACGCTCGAGCCGCGCCAGCCCCTTCTTCAACACGACAAAGCGCGCGCCGCTGAGCTTTGCAGCTGCCTCAAAATCCATGTAGCCGAGCGCGCTGCCGAGATCGTCATGCGGCTTCGGCGTGAAGGCGTAATTGCGGATCTTGCCGTAGACGTGGCGCTGCACATTGCCGTGCTCGTCTGCGCCTTCGGGCACGTCGTCGAGCGGCAGGTTCGGGATAGCTGCGAGCTCTTTCGCCAACTCCTCGTCGGCCGTCTTGGCTGCCTGCTCGAGCTCCGGCATCGTGGTCTTGAGCTCGGCGACTTCGGCCATCAGTTTGTTGGCGCGGGCCTCATCCTTGGCCTTCTTGGCCTCGCCGATTTCCTTCGACGCCGCATTGCGCCGCGCCTGCGCCTGCTCGGACGCCAGGATCGCCGCACGGCGTTTTTCGTCGATCGCCAGCAGCGCAGCCGACAGCGGCGCCAGCCCGCGGCGCTTCAGTCCGGCGTCGAAGGCTACAGGGTTGTCGCGGATCGATTTGATGTCGTGCATGGCCACAATTTCCTACGTCATGGCCGGGCTTGTCCCGGCCATCCACGTCTTGGCTGCGTTAGATCAAGTCGTGGATGCCCGGGTCAAGCCCGGGCATGACGAATCATGGGCAGCACGGCTGCGATGATAGGGAAAAAGGCAGCGAATGCGCCCCTACTCCGCCGGGTTGGCCTCGGGCGGCGGGCTGGCGGGCGGAGGCGTGGTCGAGGCCTGCGCGGCCGCGACCTTCTTTTCCACGATGCGGACGGCAACGATCGCGCCCTCGTAGAGGGCCATCAGCGGGATCGCGAGCGAGGCCTGGCTGATGACGTCAGGCGGCGTCAGCA
This sequence comes from Bradyrhizobium sp. RDT10, assembly GCA_044772375.2. Lineage (GTDB taxonomy): Bacteria > Pseudomonadota > Alphaproteobacteria > Rhizobiales > Xanthobacteraceae > Bradyrhizobium. Next base: position 2,561,823 of record CP187939.1, on the reverse strand, counting down.
CGGCAGCGATGACGAAGGCGCCGACGATGAAATAGCGCCGCTTCTCGCGCAGCATCTTGGAGTTGACGATGCCGATCCGCCCCAGCAGGGTCAGGATCACCGGAAGCTGGAACGCGATGCCGAAGGCGAAGATCAGCGACATCATCAGCGACAGATACTCGCCGACCTTCGGCAACAACTGGATCTGCGCGGTCTCGTCGCCGCCGGTCTGCTGCATACCGAGCGAGAACCGCACCAGCATCGGCAGCACGATGAAGTAGACCAGCAGCGAACCGAGCGCGAAGAAGAACGGCGTGGCGACCAGGTAAGGCAGGAACGCGCCGCGCTCGTGCTTGTAGAGGCCGGGCGCCACGAACATGTAGATCTGCCCGGCAACGATCGGGAACGAGATGAAGGCGGCGCCGAACATCGCCAGCTTCAACTGGGTCAGGAAATATTCCAGCAGCGCGGTGTAGATGAATTTCGAATTTTCCGCGCCCGCAACCCAGACGAACGGCCAGACCAGCACGTTGTAGATCTGCTTGGCGAAGAAGAAGCAGAAGATGAAGGCTATACCGAAGGCCAACAGCGCCTTGATCAGCCGCGAGCGCAGCTCGATCAAGTGATCCATCAGCGGCGCCTTGCTGGCCTCGATGTCCTCGATGGTCATGACGCTTTGGCGTCCTTGAGAATGTCAGGCGCCGTGGGCGCGATGTCCTGCGCCGCCGCCTGAACTTCACGCGTACTCACAAGCGGCTCGGACGCCGCCACATGCGCCTCGGCTTCGGCGAAGGTCTCCGGCGTCGGCGCGGCCGGCGTCGTCGGGGTGACGGGTTCGCCGATCGCGGAAGCCACCTGCGCGTCGCCCGGCTTGTCGGCGGGCTTGTCGATGTCGCCGATCTGCAGGGAGTCGCTGACGTCCTTTTGCAGCGAGGTCAGGGCGTTGACCGGGGAGAGCCCCGTCGCCACGTCCTTGACCTCGTCGAAGCTTTTCTTCAGGTCGGCCATTTCGGCCTCGCGCATGGCTTCCTGGAACTGGCCCTGGAATTCGGACGCCATCTTGCGCGCCTTGCCCATCCATTGCCCGACCATGCGCAGCACGCCCGGCAGCTCTTTCGGGCCGATGGCAATCAGCGCGACAACCGCGATGACGACCAGTTCACTCCACCCGATGTCGAACATGAATTCTTCCGCTCGCGCGAGACGTCCGCGCCCCAATCCATCATAGCCAAGATCTGGAGCCGCCCGCGCCGTTTCTCAACCGGCATCCTCTAAACTGACGCCTGGTTCAAGATGCCTGGTTCAGACAGCCTTGCTGCCGACATCGGTCCGCGCCGCGGTGGGCGCCGGCGCCGCATTGTGATCGATGGTCTTCACCGGCTCAGCGGGCTTTTCGGGTGCCTTGTCATCGTCCTGCAAGCCCTTCTTGAAGGACTTGATGCCCTGCGCGACGTCGCCCATCAGATCCGAGATCTTGCCGCGGCCGAACAACAGCAGGACCACTGCGATCACGACGATCCAGTGCCAAATGCTAAGCGAACCCATCCTGCAACTCCTCCAAAAGAGACGGCCGGCTTCCGGCCAAGCTTTGGCGGAAGGTAGGCCCGAGAGGTGTCAAAAACAAGGACCCATGCCGCGGCAAATCGCTGTCGCGGCTACGTATTATGGCTATTATTAACCTCGCTTACCGGAATTGTCGGCGGCGCCTTCGGAACTAGCCTCCGCCGCCTTCTTCAGGTTCGGCAGCCGGTGCCAGCAGCAGTTCCAGATTGTCGCCGGCCTCCAGCGGATCCTCGTCCTCACGCAGCGCTACATCATCGGACGGCGTCGGAACGCTGAAGCCGGAAGGCAGCCGCGGATCCAGTAGCCCCGTACCCTTCAGCTCTTCCAGGCCCGGCAGATCGCCCAGCGCTTCCAGGCTGAACTGCGACAGGAACGCTTCCGTCGTGCCGAAGGTCAGCGGCCGGCCCGGCGTCTTGCGGCGGCCGCGGGGCGGATCCAGCCGGTTTCCAAGAGCACATCCAGCGTTCCCTTGGACGTGATCACGCCGCGGATTTCCTCGATCTCGGCACGCGTCACCGGTTGGTGATAGGCGATGATCGCGAGCACCTCGATCGCGGCCCGCGACAGCCGCCGCGTCTCGGTGCTTTCGCGCGTCATCAGCCACGACAGATCGCCGGCGGTGCGGAACGTCCATTTGTTGGCGACGCGCACCAGATTGACGCCGCGCGGGGCATATTCCGCCTGCAGTTGCGCCAGCGCCGCCTTGACGTCGACGCCGTCGGGCATGCGCTTGGCAAGCGTCGCCTGATCGATCGGCTCAGCGGAGGCAAACAGCAGCGCTTCGAGAAGTCGCAATTCCTCCGGCCGCGCCGCAACCTCGGTATTCTGGTCGATGGGATGATCCTCGGCATCTTCCATGCGTTTTTCCGCCAGGCTTGCCATGGCTAGGTCTCCTTCCACTACTCGACCGTCATATCCGGCGCAGGCATCGCTGCCTGCGGCGGACGTTTACGAAAATACAGCGGCGCGAACGCCTCTTTCTGGTTCAATTCCATCTCGCCTTCGCGCACCAGTTCGAGCGCTGCGGCGAAGCTTGACGCAAACACTGTCGCCTTTTGCGAGGGGTCGACGACATAGCTGAGCAGATAATCGTCGAGGCAGCTCCAGTCCTCGGACATGCCGACGAGCCGCTCCAGCGACGCGCGCGCCTCCGCCAGCGACCACACGGTGCGCTTGGTCAGGTGCACCGTCGCCAGCACGCGCTGCTGACGCTGCGCCGAATAGGCGGTGAGCAGATCGAACAAGGTTGCCGTGAATTTGGGATGGCGAATTTCGGCGATGGTTTCCGGATTGCCGCGGGGAAAGATATCGCGCTGGAACTGCGGCCGGTTCATCAGCCGGTTGGCGGCTTCGCGGATAGCTTCGAGCCGGCGCAGCCGGTTCGCCAGGGCGGTCGCCATTTCCTCTGCGCTCGGCCCGTCCGGCGTTGCCGGCTCAGGCAGCAGCAGCCGCGATTTCAGGAACGCGAGCCAGGCCGCCATCACGAGGTAATCGGCCGCCAGTTCGAGGCGGATCTTTCGCGCGGCCTCGATGAACGTCAGATACTGGTCGGCCAGCGCCAGGATCGAAATCTTGGCGAGATCGACCTTCTGCTGCCGCGCCAGCGTGAGCAGCAGGTCGAGCGGGCCCTCATAGCCCTCGACGTCGACGACCAGCGAAGGCTCGCCGTCGGTGATTTCGGCGGCGGGCCGTCCGGTTTCAAACGATAGAATCTCAGCCGTCATGCCGTTGCTACCCGATCCATCAACGCTTCAAGTTCAGCCCGCGCCGCCTGCCGATCGAAAGGCTCGGGCTGCTTTCGAGGCCAGCGCCCGATTGGCGCGATCCAAGGCCTCATCAGCCAGTTCCGGCGTCTCGCACGCCACGTCGTGCATCTCGTCGAGCTTGCCGTTGCAATGCAGGACCATGTCGCAGCCGGCGTTGACAATGGCGCGGGTCCGCTCGGCGATCGATCCCGCCAAGGCATTCATGGACACGTCGTCACTCATCAACAAGCCTTGGAACCCGATCGCGCCGCGAATCACCTGCCGGATGATTGTCGCAGAAGTCGTCGCGGGTTGGGCGGGGTCTAGCGCGCTAAACACAACATGTGCGGTCATCGCCATCGGCAGGTCCGCCAGCGGTTGAAAGGCGGCGAAATCGGTCCGTTCGAGCTCTTCTTTCGACGTATCAACGGTCGGGAGCCGGAAATGGCTATCCGCAGTGGCCCTTCCGTGGCCGGGAATATGCTTCAGAACCGGCAGGACACCGCCCTGTTCCAGCCCCCGGTGACCGCCCGGGCGATCGCCGCGACCTTGGCCGGTTCGGTTCCATAGGCCCGGTTGCCGATCACGGCGTCGGCCCCGGCCACCGGCACGTCTGCCAGCGGCAGGCAGTCGACGGTGACGCCGAGGTCGATCAGGTCGGCCGCGATCAGGCGCGAGCTGAGCCGCGCAGCCTTTAGTCCCAGCGCCTTGTCGAGGTCGTAGAGCGCCCCGAAGGTGGCGCCGGGCGGATAGACCGGCCAATGCGGCGGCCCCAGCCGGGCCACCCGCCCGCCTTCCTGGTCGATCAGCACCGGCGCATCCGCCTGACCCACACAACCCCGTAATTCCCCAACAAGCGCAGAGACTTGATCAGGGGTTTCGATATTGCGTTTGAACAGGATGAAGCCCCATGGCCGCATCCGACGGATGAATTCGCGCTCCGGGGCGCTCAGTTCCAGCCCCGATATGCCCGTGATGAATGCGCGGTTGCTCATGGGGGCGATTAGGCCCCTCACAGCACCGGGGTCAAGGAAACCGCCGTTAATTCCTTTGGACGAAGCACTGCCCGCCGGCAGATTTCAGGCTGCTGCAGACCTGCGCCGCTTCCTCGGACGAGCCGAACGGGCCGGCGAAGGCGCGGTAATAGACCCCTTTTCGCCGAGATCGACACGCTTCACCAGCGACGAGTGCGGCCCCAGCACGCTCGGGAACTTGCCCTGCAGCGCGCGATAGGAGGCCTGTGCGTCGGCTTCGTTCTTCTGCGAGGACACCTGAACCAGATAGCCACCGCCGGCCGCAGGGGCCGTCTGGGCCGGGTTGGTCGCCGCCATCCGGGTCGGCGGTGCGGAATCGGCCTGCGGCGCCAGCGACATTGGCGAATTGGCGCTGGCATTGGCCGACGCGGGGTTACGCGCCGGCGGCGCCGCGGGAGCGGCAGCCGGTGCAGCGGCGCTTCGCGTTGCAGGTCCTGGTTTCGGCGGCGGCGCGCTGGCGCCTGCCGGGATACCGCCGTTCTCGGCAGCGTCGCCCTTGACGGCGAGCGTCCTGATCCTGCGCGGCTCGTTGTTCGGCATCGTCCCGTTGGCGGCCGCAGGCATCGGCGCCGACGGAGATACACTCGCGGCCGGCGGCGGGTTGGCGTTCTGGTTCAGCGGCGGAAACACCACGCGCGGCGCCCCCGAGCGGGAATTGACGTCGACCGGCGTCTCTTCGCGCGACACCAGCTTCTCGCCGCCATCGCCTGACAGCATGCGGTCGGGGTTCTTGGCGGCGCCCGCGTCGGACGGCGCCGGAACGACCTTGGTCGGGCTGTTGTCGGCCTTGATGATTGGCGGCTCGCCTGAGCGGGGCGAACCGACAAAGGTGCGGTAGGCAAAGGCAGCCCCCGTCCCCACCACGGCCAGCGCCAGCACCGCGACGACCGTCGTCAGGCCGCTCGAGCGCTTCTTCGGCGCGGGCTCTTCCTCATATTCGCCTTGGTAGGCGTAGGGATCGTCCGGATAGGCCGGATCGCGCTGATAGTCGTGCTCGCCGGTTTCGAGCCGTCCATACAGCGCATCGTCGTAGCGCGACGGATCCTGCTGCGGCTCGTCGGCATATTGTTGCGGAGCCGCGTCGTAGTCCTGCGCGGGCGCCTCATGGGTGGACGAATTGGGCTGCTGGGCCGCGTAGCGGTGCAAGGGATGCACCGGCGCCGGCTGGTACTCCGGCTCGTCGTCGTATTCCTGCGGCAGAGGCAACGGAGGCGGCGGCGTTTCGTGGCGCGCGCGCTGCATCCATGCCGGCGGGCTCGGCGGAGCATCGGGCTCTTCTTCCGGCGGGTCATAGCGCTGCGGACGCACGTTGGCCCGCGACTGCAACGGGCGCGGCGCGGGCTTGGCCGCGGCCCCGAGCGGATCATTCTGCCCGATCAGCCTTGCGAGCTCAGCAAGCGGATCGCTCTCGCCGCGAGCTTCGTCGGCGGAGGGAAAAGGTCGGTCCTGATATCGATCAGCCATCGTGATGATGCATCCCCTACGGGACAGCGCCAACTCGCCATGTCAAACAAACCATGACGAGCGTGGCCCCTGCCAGATACCCTCACGAACCCCCATTCGTGAAGGCCTTCGCCCCTGCCTACCGCATCTCGGTCGGGGCGTGGACGCCGAGAACGGCTAAGCCCGATGCCAGAACCGAGACGACGCCCTGGACCATTGCCAGGCGCGCCCTCGTGATCTCTGCATCATTAGTTATAATGAAGCGTAAATAGGGCAAATCCCGCCCTTTCGTCCACAACGCGTGAAATTCACTGGCCAAATCATATAGATAAAACGCGATTCGGTGCGGCTCATGGGCCACCGCGGCCGACTCAACCATTCTCGGATAAAGTGCCAGCCGTTTCAAGAGGTCGAGTTCCGCCTGGTCGGTCAGCCGCTCCACCGGGGCATCCCCCAGCCAGGCCGACCGGGCGGCGTCATCCGCCGGCAGTTCAGGAACGACCTCGCGGGCGTTCTTGAAGATCGAATGGCCGCGGGCATGCCCGTACTGGACGTAGAAGACGGGGTTGTCCTTCGACTGTTCGCGTACCTTGGCGAGGTCGAAATCGAGCACGGCGTCGTTCTTGCGGAACAGCATCATGAACCGCACCGCGTCCGAGCCGACCTCGTCGACCACTTCGCGCAGCGTGACGAACTCGCCGGAGCGTTTCGACATCCGCACCTGCTCACCGCCGCGCAGCAGGCGCACGAGCTGCACGACCTTGACGTCGAGCGCGGCCTTGCCGTCGCTTATGCCCTTCACCGCCGCCTGCATGCGCTTGATGTAGCCGCCGTGATCGGCGCCGAACACGTCGATCAGGTCGAGGAAGCCGCGATCGACCTTGTTCTTGTGATAGGCGATGTCGGAGGCGAAATAGGTATAGCTGCCGTCCGACTTGATCAGTGGCCGATCGACATCATCGCCATAGGCGGTGGCGCGGAACAGCGTCTGGATGCGGTCTTCGTAATCCTCGACCGGCTTGCCTTTCGGCGGCGGCAGGCGGCCTTCGTAGATATCGCCCTTGGCACGCAGGAAATCGATGGTCTCGGTGACCTTGTTGTTGCCGGTCTCGATCAGCGACCGCTCCGAAAAGAACACGTCGTGCTTGATGTTCAGCGCCGCGAGATCGCCCTTGATCATGTCCATCATCATGGCGATTGCCTTGGCGCGCACGATCGGCAGCCATGAAGCCTCCGGCATCGCCTTCAGCTTGTCGCCATGCTCAGCCGCAAGCGCCTGTCCGACGGGAACGAGATAATCGCCGGGATACAGCCCTTCCGGGATCTCGCCGATGGTCTCGCCGAGCGCTTCGCGATAACGCAGAAACGCCGAGCGCGCGAGCACGTCGACCTGCGCGCCGGCGTCGTTGATGTAATATTCGCGCGTGACGTCGTAGCCAGCAAAATCAAGCAGACCGCACAGCGCGTCGCCGAACACCGCGCCGCGGCAATGGCCGACATGCATCGGTCCGGTCGGGTTGGCCGAGACGTATTCGACATTGACCTTGGCGCCGTGGCCGACCGCGCTTTTGCCGTAGGACGCGCCTTCGCGCAGCATCGTGAGCAGTTCGTCCGCCCAGACCTGAGGCTTCAAAGTGAGGTTGATGAAGCCGGGCCCGGCGACTTCGACGGAAGCCACCAGATCGTCGGCGCGCAATTTTTCCGCGATTTTATCGGCGAGCTCGCGCGGCTTCGCCTTGGCGTCCTTGGCCAGCACCATCGCGGCGTTGGTCGCCATGTCGCCATGGCTCGCATCGCGTGGCGGCTCGACCACGACGCGGGAGAAATCGGTGCCGGCGGGCCATTGGCCCTCGGCCGCGAGCGCGGCGCAGATCGCCTGCACGCGCGCCAGCGCGTCGGCGAACAGATGTTGTGGGGCTGGCTTGTCGGACATGGCCGCCGCCTAACGCAAATCCGGGGTCGAGTCAAAAAGCCTTTGGTGCTCGATTAAGGCGAAACGGTCGGTCATTCCGGCAATGAAATTGCCGATCCGGCGTGCTCGCTCGCCTTCCGTTACGCGCTCCGTGCCCTCGACCCATTCGGCCGGCATGTCGCCCGGCGATTCCTGATAGCGCGCGAACAGATCGAACAGGATGCCTTCCGCCTCGCCCATCACCCGCATCACCCGCGCATGGCGGTACATCCGCTCCTTCAGGAACGCCTTGATCGCGGCCTCCTCCTCCGCAACCGCGGGCGGAAAGGCGACCAGCGGCTGATGGTGGTGGCGGACGTCATGCGCCGATTGCGGTTTCGCAGCCTCCAGCCGCCTGCCCGTCTCCGACATAACAGCCCCGATCATGTAGGAAATCAGCTCGCGCACCAGTTCCGCGCCGCGCCTGGCATCGTCGAGATGGGGATAATGCCGGTCGATCTCGGCGATAACGGCTGCGGTGAGCGGCATCACCTTCAAATCGTCGACGCTGAACAGGCCGGCGCGCAGGCCATCGTCGATGTCGTGGGCGTCATAGGCGATATCGTCCGCGAACGCTGCCGCCTGCGCCTCCAGCGAAGCGTAGCTCCACAGCTCCAGATCGAGATCTTTGATTGAAGTCGGCGATACCGACGGGAAGCCCGCTTTCGCGGTATGGCCCGGCAGGGGTCCCGCCCGGCTCGGTCAGCGGGCCGTTGTGCTTGACGATGCCCTCCAGCGCCTCCCAGGTCAGGTTCAGCCCGTCGAACTCGGGATAGCGGTGCTCCAGCGAGGTTACGACCCGCAGCGCCTGCGCGTTGTGGTCGAAGCCGCCATGGGCGGCGAGGCATTTGTCGAGCGCCCGCTCGCCGGCATGGCCGAACGGGGATGGCCGAGGTCGTGCGCCAGCGCCAGCGTTTCGGTCAGGTCCTCGTCGAGGCCGAGCTGGCGGGCCAGCGCGCGGGCGATCTGCGCCACTTCCAGCGAATGGGTCAGCCGGGTGCGGTAATGGTCGCCCTCATGGAACACGAACACCTGCGTTTTGTGCTTGAGGCGGCGGAACGCGGTAGAATGGATCACTCGGTCGCAATCCCGGCGGAACGGGCTGCGGGTCTTGCTCGGCGGCTCGGCAAACAGCCGGCCGCGGCTGGAATTTGGGTCGCAGCCATAAAGCGCGCGGGGGCAGCCATTCCGACCGACACGATTTTTTAGTCCTTATCCATTTGATTCAGCGAGATTACGCACTTAACTATGTATGACGAGCCATACCAAATGAATTGGGTATGACGGGCCGGAGAGCATGCCATGACCACTGCCATCACCGTCAGCGAGCGGGCCGCCCGCCGCATCGGGGAAATCCTCAAGTCCGAAGGCGACGGCGCCATGCTGCGCATCTCGGTCGAGGGCGGCGGCTGTTCCGGCTTCCAGTACAAGTTCGACGTCGACCATGCCAAGACCGAGGATGACCTGGTGATCGCGCGCGAGGGCGCGGTGGTGCTGGTCGATCCGGCCTCGGTGCCGTTCCTTGCAGGCTCCGAAGTCGATTTCGTCGACGATCTGATCGGCGCGTCGTTTCGTGTGGTCAATCCGAATGCGACGGCGTCGTGCGGTTGCGGGACGAGTTTTTCGGTCTGAGAATTGGGGGGCGAATTCGTTCGCCTAACCGCAGTCGTCGTACCGCGCGAAGGCGGGGTCCCAGTACGCCGCAGCCTATCGTTTCCGTCACTGCCGTCTCTGGGATACTGGATCGTCCGTCTTCGCGGACGATGACTACAGAGTAAGCCTCCGCGATCTCGCGGCGCTGATCGCCCGAGGTTTGCATCTTCATTGTCCCCTCTTTGTCAGAGGGCGCAGGGAAGACCGGGTGCTCGCTGCACCCGCAGTCTCGTGTGCCAACTGCGCAAACAAAAACGCACACGAGCATACAGGTTCAGCGGAAACACTCCGGCCTTCCCTGCGCAATGGCTTTACGGCTTATAGCGAGCTCTTCCCGGAGAACGGCTTTCTTGCCACCGTCGCCGGCAGAAACTTGTTTCTGCCAACTTGACGCCAGCACCGCGGCGTCAGAACCACACGACTTCGCCGTACGCTTCAGCCAGCCTCGTCAGTCATGGCTTCCGCGTCCATTGCATCTCACCGCACGTTCGTGACGATGGCCAACGCCCCTCATCTGCCGTGAGACAGCGGAGTTATGCGGGTGATTTGCCCTGCGTGTTAAGCGGAATATTTTTGCAATGACGGCTGGACGACCCAAATCAGCTTGATCTGCCTTAGAAAATCGGCGTTTTGGCGCAACAGCTCCGGTGAGATTTTGGGCCCGCGCCGTCCGCATTTCCAGTTCATAGCGTAGCAAATCGACTGGCGGCCTATATAGGGCGACGAATGCGCCTTGCCATCGTCGCTGACGAATTGATGACGGCGCAGCTCCATTGGAGCAGCTCCATCTTGATCGATGACCCATAGAGTGGTACATTAGCTCATATTCGGGGTTGGGATGATCGTCGGTTTCCGGGATGATTGGCTGCGGGCGTTCTTCGCGGAAGACGTCCGTTCTCGCAACATCCCGCCGGACCTGGAAAGCCGGGTGTTCCGTAAACTCCAAATGATCGACGACGCCACCACCGATCGGGATTTGCGCGTGCCCCCAAGCAATCATTTCGAAAAATTGCGCGGCAAGCTGGCGGAATTTCACTCGATCCGCGTCAACCAGCAATGGCGGCTCATTTTCAAATGGGACAGCAGCCGGGGCGAGGCAATGGACATCTATCTCGACGACCACAGCTATAGATGAGGTGAGCGATGCTGACGACGAAACGCAAACCGGCAAGCGTCGGCGAAATCCTGGTTGAGGAGTTCATGGAGCCGATGGGATTGACGCAAGGTGCATTAGCCAAGGCCATGGGCGTGCAGCGCAAGCACGTCAACGAATTATGCAATAACCGCAGGGCCGTGACCGCGCCAACCGCGCTCATCCTCGCCCGCGTGTTCGGTAACAGTGCCGACTTCTGGCTGAACGTACAGCGCCGCAGCGACTTGTGGGAAGCGATGAACTCGCCGCGCGAGCGCGAACGGATCAAGCGCGCCCGTCGGCTCGTGGCGGCTGCGTAATCGCGGCAGCATACCACCACGTCATCACGCCTCGCGCGCGTAGCGCGGCAGGTCGGCTTTCAGCATGGCCAGCACCTCATCCCTGACCGGATCGCGGGTACCGCGGGTGAAGGCAGCCGCCAGCGGCAGCTTGTTCATGTCGGATGCGGCAAGGCGGATGAAGCGGACGCCGCGCGTTGCCATTCGCGAGGTCCAGCGCGGGACGATGGCGACGCCCAATCCTGCGGAGACCAGATTGACGATGGTCTGCTTTTCATCGGCGATCTGGGCGACGCGCGCCTCACAGCCGGCCTCGGCGAACAGTTTCATGGTGAGATCATGACTGTGCGGCCGTGAGCGGCGTTCGGGCACGATCAAAGGCTCGTTCTCGAGATCGGCGATGGTCACGCGCTTCCGCGATGCCAGCGGATGACGGTCGGCAACCGCGACGACGGCGGTCTCGTGCAGCAGAAACAGAAACTCCAGCCGCTTGTCGGGCCGCTCCGGCGGGCGCACGAAGGCAAGGTCGAGCCGGCCGGACAGCAGGCGCGGCAGCAGGCGCACGGTTTTGTCCTCGACCAGTTGCACGGTGACGTCAGGCCGAAGCTGACGGAAATCGTGCAACAGCCGCGGCAGCAGTCCTGCGGCGGCGCTGTCGATGGCGCCGACGCGAACGATCGCGGCCCGCTTCCGTCCGCGCGTCCGGAACCGGCCGGCCAGTGCATCGGCCTGCGCCAATAGCGTCCGCGCTTCCTTCAGCAGCACGGTGCCATCGTCCGTCAGCGCGACGCTGCGCGTCGTGCGCGTCATCAGCCGCGTGCCAAGATCGTCTTCGAGCAGCCGGATGAAGCGGCCGAGCGCCGACGGCAGCATGTCCAGCCGCTGCGCCGCTCGGCCAAAATGCAATTCCTCGGCGGCCGCCACGAAGCAGCGCAAGTGATGCAGATCCATTCGTCCTCCCGGGCCGAGATTATATCAATTTTTTGTATAAATGCGAGCCGATTGCCTCCCCTCGCCTCGGGCCGCAAGCTCCCGCTCAGCAAGCTCGCTCACGGAGATTTCGATGCGTGAATATTCAATCGCGGCAATTCCCGCCGACGGGATCGGCCCCGAGGTCATTGCCGCCGGCGTTCAGGCACTCGAAAGCCTGCAGAAGCGCCTGGGCGACGTGAGGTTCAATGTCGAGACCTTCGATTGGGGTTCCGCCTATTACCGCAAGCACGGCGTGATGATGCCTTCGGATGCGCTGACCACGCTGAAGAAATTCGATGCGATCTACTTCGGCGCGGTCGGCGCGCCCGATGTTCCCGACCACATCACGCTGTGGGGCCTGCGCCTGCCGATCTGTCAGGGCTTTGACCAATACGCCAACGTTCGCCCGACCAGGATCCTGCCCGGCATCACCTCGCCGCTGCGGCATGTTGGCCCCGGCGACCTCGACTGGGTGATCGTGCGTGAGAACTCCGAAGGCGAATATGCCGGCTGCGGCGGCCGCGTCCATCGCGGGCTGCCGGAAGAAGTCGGCACGGAGGTCGCGATCTTCACCCGCGTCGGCGTCCAGCGCATCATGCGCTATGCGTTCAGGCTGGCGCAGTCGCGCCCACGAAAATTCCTTACCGTGGTCACCAAGTCGAATGCGCAGCGGCATGGCATGGTGATGTGGGACGAGATCGCCGACGAGGTCTCGAAAGAATTTTCCGATGTCACCTGGGACAAGATGCTGGTCGATGCGATGACGGTGCGGATGACGCTGAAGCCGCAGAGCCTCGACACCATCGTGGCGACCAATCTCCATGCCGATATCCTGTCCGACCTCGCCGGCGCGCTGGCCGGCAGTCTCGGCGTGGCCCCGACCGCGAACATCGATCCCGAGCGGCGCTTTCCGTCGATGTTCGAACCGATCCACGGCTCGGCGTTCGACATCACCGGCAAGGGTATCGCCAATCCGGTCGCCAGCTTCTGGACGGCATCGCAAATGCTCGATCATCTCGGCGAGGCGGAAGCTTCGGCGCGGTTGATGCGCGCCGTGGAGAAGGTCACGGGCGCCGGCATCACGACGCCGGACGTCGGCGGCACCGCGACGACCAAGGATGTCACCGAGGCCGTGGTGGACGCGATCCATAGCTCCAACGTGTGACGGCCCGGTCATCGGCCACGACGGATCGGTCGCGAGGCAAAATAGCCCGCGAGACAAATCAGAAAAAAGAATTCAGGGAGACGCAAATGCAGATAAAGATGACAGCCGCGATCACACTCGCGTTCGCCATGGTCAGTTCCGCAGGCTTTGCGCAAAACTATCCGGGCCGGCCGATCACGCTGCTGGTCCCGTTCGCCGCCGGCGGCGCGACCGACACGGTGGCGCGGGTGACCGCGCAGTCGATGTCGAAACTGCTGGGCCAGACGATCGTCATCGAAAACGCCACGGGAGCCGGCGGCACGATCGCGGCGACGCGGGCCTCGCGCGCCGAACCGGACGGCTATACGCTGCTGATCCACCACATCGGCATCTCCACGGCCGCGACGCTCTACCGCAAGCTGCCCTACGACACCAAGACCGCGTTCGCGCCTGTTGGACTCGTCACCAACGCGCCGTGACGATCATCGGCCGTCCTGATTTGCCGCCGAACACGCTGGCCGAGCTCATTACCTACATAAAGGCCAATGGCGACAAGATGACGTTTGGCAATGCGGGGTTAGGGGCCGCTTCGCATCTTTGCGGCATGCTGTTCATGACGGCGGTCGGCAAGGAAATCCTCACCGTGCCCTACAAGGGCAATGCGCCGGTCATGAACGATCTGATCGCCAAGCAGATCGACCTCTCCTGCGACCAGACCACCAACACCACGGCGCCGATCGCCTCAAAGCTGGTCAAAGCCTACGCCATCACCACGAAGTCGCGCCTCGCGTCCATGCCCGATCTTCCGAGCGCAGATGAAGCCGGTCTTAAGGGCTTTGAAGTCGGCGCCTGGCACGGCATCTACGCGCCGAAGGGAACGCCCGACGATATCATCCAGAAGCTGTCCAAGACGCTGCAGGAGGCGCTGCGCGATCCGGACCTGGTGAAGCGGTTCAACGACATCAACACCGAACCTGTGCCGCAGGATCAGGCCACTCCGGAAGCGCTGAAAGCGCAGTTGATCAGCGAGGTCGATCGCTGGGCGCCGATCATCAAGACGGCCAATCAGTTCGCGGATTGAGGCGCTTCCGGCGTGGCGGTTGCGCGGCGTGAACTCATGCGCATGAGCAAAGCCGCGCCTCACGGCACTAGAGTGGCGGAGGCGCGTCTTTGTGTAAGGCCTCTTACGTACCGGGCGTTTTGACGACCAGTTTTATGTTCAAGAGGTTGACGCCCTTGAACGGGTTCGGCGCGCTTTCGATGGTGCCCGTGCCCGTAGCATTCGCATAGGCACCCGTGCCCGAGAGGATCGTATACTCGCCGTTTGACCGGCCGTCCTTGACCGCGCCGGTGTAACGCGCCGTGATCGAGCCCTCCTCGAACGTGTAGGTGCTGTAGCCGTAGAAGGGTCCCGTGCCTTTGAGCAAGTCTGCCGAATGGACGAACTCTTTCACCCCGATACGGCCGTCCTTGAAGACGGCGACGCCGAACAGTCTGCCGGACGCGACCGTCTGGCCTTCGATGTTTGCTGCCTCTGTTATCTTGAAGTCGATCGGCTTGGTGACGAGCTTGAATTCGAGTACCTGCTCTCCGGCTAGAGCGGTCGACGCCGCAATGGCCAGAGCCACGCCAGAAAGGAAAGCGGCGAGAGACTTGCGCATGTGCTCCTCCTGCGTTTGCTGGAACTAAAGTGTGGAATGCTTGCCGTGCCTCGCCAGCGGCTGACGTTCTTGGGATTGTCCACCATGCAGGCTCGGACACAACTATAGGTCCTGGCGACGGAAGAAAGGTTCAGCGCCTGATCTCGTGATCTTCACCAGCCAGGGGCAGTCCCAAAAAGCAACCCATGCCAATTCCAAGCGCGGCGGCGCAGGTGCTGGTGCTTTGTCAGAAACCGGAGCATGATCTTCCGTCAATGGCCCAGGAACCTCCGGGAACTTTCTGTGTCCTGCCATTTTTCGGCGATGAAACCCGCCTTCACACACAGCGTGGGAACCACCGCCGCCATCGGCGTCCCACAAGACGTCGCTGTGCGTCAGATCACCTCGGAAATTCGCTTCGACGATATCGCCGGATGCGAGCTTTTGCCTGCGAGTTTGCGGATTGAGGCGACCTTCGCGCCTCGCGCTCAGCGTTCGCCACCGAACAGCGCTTTCGCATTGCCATTGGCAATCTGCGCCGCGATCTTTGGCGGCAACTGCGCAAGCCACGCCCGATAGCCGGCCATGATCTCGCCGTAGCTCTCCCAGCGCTCGTTGATCCAGGTGTCGGAGCCGAGCAGGAAACGGTCCGGGAAACGCTCGAACAGCGCGCGCCATTCGGCCGTCAGCTTGCCGCTGCCGTCGACGATGCCGCCGCGATAGGACAGTTCGCCCCACAGCTTTGGATATTTTGAAAGCATCTCGGCAACGCGATCGGTCGAGAGGCCAAAGCCGGTGTGGGCCCAGATGATGCGGGCGCGCGGATTGTGCCGCATCAGGATTTCGACGGCGATATCATCCGCATGGGCGTGCAGATAAAGGTCGTGCTCCACCGCGAAATCGACGGTCTTCTTCACCCATTCGGTATCAGCCGCCTTGCCCGAGATGTGGAATTCGCCGATGCCGCGGTAATAGCCGCGTTTGAATTCGTCCTGCACGAGGTCGAAGATGAAGGGATCGCCGAACCAGGTCTGGATGTCCGCGCGCACGCGATAAGGCCGGATGAACGGGACGATCTGCAGGCCCTGCGGTTTCGCGTCCATCAATGCGTGCGTGCCGGTGTTCGGCCGGCTGGTGGCGAGGATGCCGGTGACGCGGTGCTTTCTGAACAGCGCCAGCACCTCATCGACGCTGTAATGGGGTTTTGGCTCCCAATTGTAGTGCATATGGGCGTCGAAGATTTCGATCGGCTCGGCGGCGCGGGCCGGGCTGACGGCGCCGGCGACGCATGCGAGCGCGATCAGGACAGCGGCGCGCCGGGCAGCCGACCGCATTACGCGCCTGAAGGTCATCATTCGGCGGCGACCACGTGCGGCCGCTCGCCCTCGCCCGCTTCTTCCAGTTGCGGTTCGAGCTTGCGCCGCAGGCGGCGGTCGATGCGGTCGAGATAGATGTAGACGACCGGCGTGATGTACAGCGTCAGCAGTTGCGACAGGCAGAGGCCACCGACCACGGCGATGCCGAGCGGCTGGCGCAATTCGGCGCCGGCGCCTGCACCGAGCGCAATCGGCAGCGTGCCGAAGATCGCGGCAAACGTCGTCATCATGATCGGGCGGAAACGCAACAGCGCCGCTTCCCGGATCGCGTGCTCGGCGCTTAGGCCCACGCGGCGGCGCTCCAGCGCAAAGTCCACCATCATGATGGCGTTCTTCTTGACGATGCCTACCAGCATCACAATGCCGATCATCGCAATGACAGACATCTCCATTCCGAACAGCATCAGGGTGAGGATCGCACCGATGCCGGCCGACGGCAGGCCGGAGATGATGGTGATCGGGTGGATGAAGCTCTCGTAGAGAATGCCGAGGATGACGAAGGCCGCAAACACCGCGGCGAGGATCAGGACGCCCTGCCCGCGCAGCAGAGTCCTGGAACACCTGCGCCGTGCCGGAGAAGCCGGTGGCAATCGTCGCCGGCAGGTTCGAAGCCTGCTCGAGCTCGGTGATTTTGTCGACCGCATAGCCCAGCGAATTGCCGGGCGCGAGGTTGAAGGAGATCGTCACCGCCGGCTGCTGGGCCTGGTGATTGATCTGCAACGGACCGACGGACGGAACCAGTTTTGCCACCGCCGACAGCGGAATGGTCTGGTTGTTCTGGGTCTTCATGTAGAGCTTGGAGAGGTCAGACGGATCGACCCGGAACTGCGGCTGTACTTCCAGGATGATCTGGTAGTCGTTCGACGGCATGTAGATGGTGCCGACCTGGCGCGAGCCATAGGCGTTGTAGAGCTGGTTGCGGACCTGATCGACGGTGATGCCGTAGACCGCCGCCTTCTCGCGGTCGATGTCGACCGTCATCTGCGGGTTCTTGATGTAGAGGTCGGTGGTGACGTCGAGCAGGCCCGGCAGCTTCTCGATCTTTTCGCGCATCTCGGGCGCCAAACGATAGAGCGACTCGGTGTCGCCGCTCTGCATCACATACTGATACTGGCTCTTGGAAATCCGGCCGCCGATATTGAGATTCTGGATCGGCTGGAAGAACGCCTGCATGCCCGGGATCTGCCGGGCATTGTTGCGCAGCCGGCCGATGATGGTGTTGAGGTTGTCGCGTTCCTTTTTCGGCTTCAGTGCGATGAACAGGCGGCCGTAATTCGCCGTCGTGTTGGGTCCGCCGGCGCCGACGGTGGAGTTGATGTATTCGATCGCGGGATCGGTTCTCAGCACGTCGACCAGCGCCTGCTGCCGCTCCTTCATCGCCTCGAAGGAAGTATCGGTGGCGGCTTCGGTGACGCCGATCAGGAAGCCGGTGTCCTCCTGCGGGAAGAAGCCCTTCGGCACGATCATGTAGAGGTAGACGGTGCCGCCCAAGGTGGCCAGCGTCACCATCAGCATCAGGAATTTTCGGGCCAGCACCCAGTCGAGCGTCCATTCATAGGCGCGCAGCCAGGACTCGAACATCGCCTCGAAGACGCGGAGCACGATATTCGGCTTCTTGGTCGGGTCATGCGCCCGCAGCACGCGCGCGCACAGCATCGGCGTGAGCGTCAGCGACACGAATCCGGACACCAGGATCGCAACCGATACGGTGACCGCGAATTCGCGGAAGACGCGGCCGACGACGCCGCCCATCAGCAGCACAGGAATGAACACGGCGATCAGCGAAAACGTGATCGAGATGATCGTAAAGCCGATCTCGCGCGCGCCCTTCAGCGCCGCCTCGAACGGCCGCATGCCGTGCTCGATGTGGCGGACGATGTTTTCCAGCATGACGATGGCGTCGTCGACCACGAAGCCGACCGACAGCGTCAGCGCCAGCAGCGTCATGTTGTTGATGGAGTAATCGAGCGCGTACATCACGGCGCAGGTGCCGAACAGCGAAATCGGAACCGCCAGCGCCGGAATGAAGGTCGCAGACGCCGAGCGCAGGAACAGGAAGATCACCAGGATGACCAGCCCGACCGCAATCAGCAGCGTCTCCTCGACGTCGGCCACCGCCTGGCGAATGGAAATGGAGCGGTCCATCAGCACGTTGATCGAGACCGATGGCGGGATCTGCGCCCGCAGCGCCGGGAATTTGGCCAGAATGGAATCGACCACCGCCACCGTGTTGGCGTCCGGCTGCTTCTGGATGCCGAGCACGATGGCGCGCTCGCCATTCAGCCAGCTCGCAATCCGCTCGTTCTCGACGCTATCGTAGATCCTTGCGACCTCGTCGAGCTTGACCGGGAAACCGTTGCGCCAGGCCACCACGATCTGGCGATAGTCCATCGCCTTGTCCATCTGGCCCGAAGCCTGCAGCGCCACGTCCTGCTTCGGTCCGTTCAGCGTGCCGACCGGGGTCGAGGAATTGGCACGAGACACCGCCGTCCTGATGTCCTCGAGCGACAGCCCGCGCGCCGCGGCGGCCTCGGGGTCGGCCTGGACGCGAATGGCGAATTTCTGCGCGCCGTAGACACTGACCTGGGCTACGCCCGGAATCTGCGAGAGCGTCTGGCCGATGGTGATGTCGCCATATTCGTGGACCGCCGACAGCGGCAGCGTCGATGAGTTGAGCACGACGAACAGCACCGGGAAATCGGCCGGGTTCACTTTGCGGAAGCTCGGCGGGATGAGCATCTCGACCGGCAACCGGCGCTGCGCAATGGTCAGCGCGGTCTGCACGTCGAGCGCCGCGGCGTCGATGTTGCGGTTGAGGTCGAACTGGATGGTGATGGTGCTGGTGCCCTGCGACGAGTTCGACGACATCGAGGAGATGCCGGCAACCGTCGAAAGCTGGCGCTCGATAACGCCGGCGACCGAGGCCGCCATGGTGTCGGCGCTGGCGCCCGGCAAGGTCGCGGTCACGGCAATAGTCGGGAAATCGACCCGTGGCAGCGCCGATACCGGCAACAGGCGGAAGCCGAAAATGCCGAACGCAATAATCGACGCCGTGATCAGCGTTGTCATGACCGGCCGGCGGATACAGAGTTCGGAGAGCGTCATCTGTTACGCTCCGGCCTTTTGACCCGGGCCTCGACCCGCGTTCCATCCGACAGCAGCAACTGGCCGTCAACAACAACGCTTTCGTCGCCGGCGAGCCCTTCCGAGATCACCGACACGCCCTGCGCGGTGCGGTCGACCTTGACCGGCTGGACCTTGGCTGTGCCGTCCTTGACCACGAACACGAAATTGCCGCTCTGGCTGCGCTGCACAGCGACCGTCGGCACCACGATCGAGTCTTCGCTGCGGATGATGAGCTTGGCCGCAACCAGCGTCCCCGGCCACAAACTCTCGTTCTCGTTGTTCATGATGCCGCGCACGGTGACCATGCCGGTGGCCATATCCACGGTGTTTTCGACCATTGCGACCTTGCCGCTCTCGGAGCGTTGATGGCCCGGAATGGTGGCGGTGACGCCGGAGACGCCCTTGGCCATGGCCTCGCGCAGATCGACCAGCACGCGCTGCGGAACCGAGAACGTCACGTAGACCGGCGCCATCTGGTTGATCACCGCCAGCGGGGTGGTGTCGGCCGGGCGGACGAAATTGCCGACCTTCACATTGGCGACGCTGATGCGCCCCGAGAACGGCGCGCGGATCGCGGTGTAGCTTTTCTGGACCTTCAGATTGTCGAGCGCGGCCTGATTGGCCTTGATGGAGCCGGCCAGGATATCGGACTGCGTTTTGGCGTTGTCGACATTGACCTGCGTGGTGGCGCCCTTGGCGACGAGATCGGTGAAGCGGCGGAGGTCGCGCTGGGCGCCCTCGAGCTGCGCCTGGTCCCTGGCGAGCACGCCCTCGGCCTGCTCGATCTGGGCGTCGATCTGGCGGCTGTCGAGCGTGAACAGCAGATCGCCTTCGTTGACCTTGGCGCCATCAGCGAAATGCACCGCGACGATGGTGGTCTCCAGCCGCGACTTCAGCGCCACGCTGGAGATCGGCGTCACCATTCCGATCGCATCGACATCGACGGGCATGGATTTGCGCTCCGCCTTTGCCAGCTCGACAGATACCATCCGCGGGCGTTGCGGGCCCTGGGCGTTGCTGCTGCCGCCCATCCACGAGGAGCGGGTAACGAAACCGGCCGCCGCTAGGATGCCAATGGCGCCGACAAGGAGTATCAAGCTACGCTTTTTCATAATTTTCACGCTCGCCGGTCCTCAAAGGACGGGACGGTCTCCGGTTGCCCCTTGACGGCGATGTTTGCGCCTTATTTCTAAACGGTTATCACAGCCTCGCTGCACATGGTATGCCACTGCCAGAAAATGTGTAGTTACAATCCCGAGCCATTTCATGCGCATTGCAACCTGGAACGTCAATTCGATCCGGCAGCGGGTCGACCATCTCCTGACCTGGCTCAAGGAGTGCTCGCCGGACATCGTCTGCCTGCAGGAAATCAAATGCGTCGACGAGGCGTTCCCGCGGCTCGAGATCGAATCGCTCGGCTATAACGTCGTCACCCACGGCCAGAAGACCTTCAATGGGGTCGCGCTGCTGTCGAAACTGCCGTTCGACGAGACGAAATCGGGCCTGGCCGGCGACGACGAGGACGCCCACGCCAGGTTCCTCGAAGGCGTGGTGACGCTGAAAACCGGCGTGATGCGGATCGCTTGCCTCTATCTGCCCAACGGCAACCCGCCGGACACCGACAAATATCCGTATAAACTCAAGTGGATGTCGCGACTTCTTGAGTACTCGAAGGAGCGGCTCAAGACGGAAGAGCCGCTGGTGCTCGCAGGCGACTTCAATGTGATTCCGGCGGCGGCGGACGTCTATAACCCCGCCGCGTGGACCAACGATGCGCTGTTCCGCCCCAGACGCGCGAGGCCTTCCAGTCCCTGCTCGGCCTCGGGCTGACCGACGCGCTGCGCGCGGTGACCGACGAGCCGGGCGTCTACACCTTCTGGGACTACCAGGCGGGCGCCTGGCAGAAGAACTGGGGCCTTCGAATTGACCATCTCCTGCTGTCGCCGCAGGCTGGCGACCGCCTGACCAATGTCGGCGTGGATAGCTATGTGCGCGCCTGGGAGAAGCCGTCCGACCACGTACCGGTGTGGGCGGATTTCGACCTGGAGACGGCTTGAGCGCGACCGGCGCGGAGAATGTGAGGATCTGGGACGCGGCGCCCGAAGACGCCGTCGCAGCCTGCCATGTCCTGAGGGAATCAATTTTCCGCTTATGCGTTGCCGATCACGGCAACGATCCGGCGATCCTCAATGCGTGGCTGGCCAACAAGACGCCGGAAACGGTGGTCGCGTGGGCAATACAGCCGGGAAATTCGCTTCTGCTCGCCGTCGAGGGCGACGCCATCCTCGGGGTGGGATCCGTGACGGACGCAGGCGAGATCACGCTGAACTACGTGGCGCCCGATGCGCGATTTCGCGGCGTCAGCCGTGCCTTGCTCAGCGCGCTCGAAGCCAGAGCGGTGGAGCGCGGCAACAGGCGTTGCACGCTCACCAGCACCGAGACGGCGCATCGCTTCTATCAGTCGGTTGGGTACGTTGACGACGGAGCGCCGGCCGGGAAGTTCGGCACGAGCTCCGGCTATCCAATGTCAAAGCAGATTGTCGCTGCGTCACGGTAGCTTGTAGGGTGGGCAGCGAAGCGTGCCCACCATTCTCACTGACCATTTCCGATAGAGATGGTGGGCACGGCGCAAGAGCGCCTTTGCCCACCTACGGCAGCTCGGCAAAGCCGCGAGGGCTCAGTCCCGCTTGCCCTGCACCCAGTGCTCGAGCATCTGCAGCGCCGTGGCGCGGTCGTCGTCGGAGGCTTTAGCGAAAGCGCGGTTGTAGCTTTCGCGGATCCAGGTCTCGTCGGGGGCCGCGTTGTCGCGGGCCAAGGTCAGCCACATCAAGCCACGGGCGGCCTGACGCGGCAGACGATCGCCGTTGAACAGCATCTGGCCGAGCATGGCCTGCGCCTGATGCTGGCCCTTCTGGGCAGCCAGACCAAGCCAGCGCGCGCCGTAACGGAAATCGTCCCGCGAGGCGTCCGGCGTCTTCAGATAAAGCCGCGCCAGATCGTATTGCGCATCGGCGTTGCCGAAATAAGACGCGGCATAGGAGAACATCTCCCGCGCCCGCTCCGTATCGGCCTTGATCTTGGAATTGGGGATGCCGTTCAGGTAGTAGCGGCCCAGCGCCACGAAGGCGTTGGCGACGATCGCCGCCTGCGGCGCCGACGGGCTGTCCTCGGCATGCGCGTTGGCGATGCGGCTGAAATATTCGAAGGCGCGCAGATCGTTCTGGATAACGCCATTGCCATCGGCATACATCCGGCCGAGCTTCCACTGCGCGACGGGATGGCCACCCTCGGCAGCGTATTGCAGCGAAGTCAGCGAGGACCCGGCAACCTCCGTTGCCGTTGCGGGCGGCGCCGGCGGAACCTTCTTCAGGGCCTGCGCAGTGACGGCCTGCGCGGCGGCGGGCTGGTTCATCATGGGCAGCGTGGCATCCGGCTTCACCGGTGCGCCATCAAATGCGAGATCCAGGAGCTGCCACCGGCGCGGCCCCCAGCATCAACGCAAAAATGATACGCCTAGATGTCCGCATAACACTGTTTCTCGTGCGCACCGCCAGGATGGGTCACAGCCCCATCCACCGCCGGCCCAACCTGTTGGGCATATTTCCACAGCGCACCCGACGTATGGTTAGTCTCTCGGGGCGCCCATTTGGTTTTACGTTCGGCGAGTTCGGCGTCGGTCAATTTTACGTTAAGGGTGCCGGCCTCGGCGTCGATCTCGATAATGTCACCATTTTGCAACAGGGCGATCGGACCGCCCACGGCCGCCTCCGGCCCGACATGGCCAATGCAGAACCCGCGGGTGGCGCCGGAGAACCGGCCGTCGGTGATCAAGGCGACCTTGCCGCCCATCCCCTGCCCGGTCAGCGCTGCTGTGGTCGAGAGCATTTCCCGCATGCCGGGACCGCCGCGCGGCCCCTCGTAGCGGATCACGATGACCTCGCCTTCCCTGTAGGTTTTCTTCTGGACCGACTCGAAGGCGTCTTCCTCGCGGTCGAAGCAGCGGGCAGGACCAGTAAATTTCAGCTTCGACATGCCCGCGACCTTCACGATCGCACCCTCCGGCGCGAGATTACCCTTCAGCCCGACAACGCCTCCCGTGACGGTGATCGGGTTGTCGGCGGACCGCACCACATCCTGGTGCGGATTCCATTTCACGCTCTTGAGGTTTTCGGCGATCGTACGGCCCGTGACGGTGATGCAATCTCCGTGGAGGTGGCCATTGTCGAGCAGCGTCTTCATCAGAAGCGGTATGCCGCCAACCTCGAACATGTCTTTGGCAACATAACGGCCCCCTGGCTTCAAATCCGCGACATACGGTGTCTTTTTGAAGATTTCGGCGACGTCGAATAAGTCAAATTTAATGCCGCACTCATGCGCGATGGCCGGCAGGTGCAGCGCGGCATTGGTCGACCCGCCGGAGGCCGCAACAACCGCCGCGGCGTTTTCCAGCGCGCGGCGGGTGACGATGTCGCGCGGCCGGATATTGGCTTTGATCAGCTCCAGAACCTTCTCGCCGGCGGCGGAGCAAAACGCGTCGCGAATTTCGTAAGGCGCTGGCGCCCCGGCCGAATACGGCAGCGCCAAGCCGATCGCCTCGGATACCGTCGCCATCGTGTTGGCGGTGAATTGTGCACCGCACGCCCCTGCCGAGGGGCAAGCCACCCGCTCGATTTCATCGAGGTCGGCGTCCGACATTTCACCGACTGAATGCTTGCCGACGGCCTCGAACATGTCCTGCACCGTGACCTGCTGGCCACGGAAATTGCCCGGCAGAATCGAGCCGCCATAGATGAAGATCGAGGGCACGTTGAGCCGGACCATCGCCATCATCATGCCCGGCAGCGACTTGTCGCAGCCGGCAAGCCCGACGAGGGCGTCATAGGCATGGCCGCGGACGGTCAGCTCGACAGGAATCGGCGATGCATTCGCGGGACGGCAGCGACGAGCGCATGCCGTCATGGCCCATGGCGATACCGTCCGTCACGGTGATGGTGCAGAATTCGCGCGGAGTGCCGCCGGCAGCCGCAACGCCCTTCTTGACCGCCTGCGCCTGGCGCATCAGCGATATATTGCAGGGCGCGGCCTCGTTCCAGCAGGACGCAACGCCGACGAACGGCTGGTGGATCTGCTGGGTGGTCAGGCCCATCGCGTAGAGATAGGACCGATGGGGCGCGCTCCGGCCCCTCCGTCACGTGACGGCTCGGCAACCTCTTCTTGATGTCGGTCTTGGCGTCCATCCGCGGAACCTGTTCCCCAGCCATCTCCTTGTCGGTCCCGGGAGCAATTTCCCGTCGCCTTCGCTGGGTGCTGTGGCTAATCAACCCTGAAGGAAATGGTTTCATGGAGGGGTGTGGCTAAAAAGCGGCGCAAGCAAGGGCGGGGGGAACAATTAACCAAATGTCCGCCCACTGTTGCGATCACGCAACAATCGTGGCTTGGCGGCAACCATTCAGGGTTTATCGAATCCGCTCCCGCGGCCCTCCCGGGCCTCATTTCGGGAGCCCGCGCCTCGGCCGGCCACAACCTTTGGGCGATCGATAGAGAGTTCGCTTGATGCAGATTCGCCTCATCACTCGGCCAACCTGAATTTGGCAAGCATCGGCGAGAATCGGGTCGTGCGTTCGTCAACATCGGTGCGCATCGCTTTCTGTCTCCGCTGGGTTGCTGCGCAGCGCTGCGCTGCCCTTCGCGGCGAGCGGCTCATGTGGCCGGCATCTCGTTCAAGGCTTGCACCTCGCCGATGCGGCGCGCGCGAGTGCGGCTCGCGTCATATTCAAAGGCGTGCCGTGTGATTGTGGCGCAACATGCGGGGAAATGGCAGCTGTAAATAGTGCGTGGCACCTGCCTCGATTGACATGCCGCGCTGTTTTGGAGGTAAGTACGGAGTGCGTTCGGAGCGATGCGACGCGGCTCGCGACATGGACCGAGCGGCGAGCGCGAGAGGAAGGCGGATCAGTTGTCGACGCGGTCACGCCTACACTCCTGGTTGCGCCACTCCTGGTTGTGTTCATTGGCCATCCTTGGCGGCGTCTGTCTCGTGCCAGCCGCGTCGTTGCCGGCCGCGGCGCAAACCACCGACTGGACCGGTGCCGCGTCCAGCAATTGGTTCGACGCAAGCAACTGGACGAACGGCGTTCCGGTCGCTGGCGGGACGGCAACCATCGACGCGACTGCACCCAATGCTCCAGTGGTGAATGCGCCCGGCGCTGCCGCGGACGTCGTTGGGGTCGGCCTCGGCTCCGTGGGCGCGCTGACCATGACGGGCGGCGGTACGCTAAGCAGTGTCGATGGCTATGTCGGCCAAACCTTGGGGTCTCATGGCACGGTGACGGTGACCGGTACCGGATCCAACTGGAGCGTTTCCCAGGTCCTTTACGTCGGCAACTCCGGCACAGGGATGCTCACCATCGAGGGCGGTGGGACGGTGAGCAGCCTCTATGGCTATGTCGGCGCGGTTCCCGGCTCCGAGGGCACGGTGACGGTGACCGGCGCCGGCTCCACCTGGACCAACAGCCAAAATCTCTTCGTCGGCAACGCCGGCACGAGCACGCTCACCATCGCGGACGGCGCAACGGTGAGCAGCGTGAACGGCTATGTCGGCTACGTCAATATCGGCCGCGGAACCATAACGGTGACCGGCGCGGGATCCACCTGGACCAGTTCCGGAAATCTCTTCGTCGGGGATGACGGCACGGGCACGCTTGCCATCGCGAATGGCGGGACCGTGAGCAATACGGACGGCTATCTTGGCCGCAGCGCTTTCTCCTCTGGCGCGGTGACGGTGACCGGCAACGGCTCCACCTGGATCAATTCCGGAAGCCTCTTTGTCGGGCACGACGGCACAGGCACGCTTGCCATCGCGAATGGCGGGACCGTGAGCAATACGGACGGCTATCTCGGCCGCAGCGCTTTCTCTTCTGGCACGGTGACGGTGACGGGCGCCGGCTCCACCTGGACCAACAGCGGAAACCTCTTCGTCGGCAACGCCGGCACAGGCATGCTGACCATCGCGGCCGGTGGCCGGGTGAGCGGCGCAATCGGCAGCGTCGGCAACGACACCGGCTCCAGCGGCACGGTGACGGTGACCGGCACAGGCTCCGACTGGACCAACAGCGGAAACCTCTTCGTCGGCAATGCAGGCATCGGCGCGCTCACTATCGCGGACGGCGGCCGGGTAAGCAACGCGATCGGTTTCGTCGGTTTCGGCGCCGGTTCGCAGGGGTCCATGACGGTGACAGGCGCCGGTTCGGCCTGGAGCAACAGCTCCTCCTCACGATCGGCGGCGGCGGCACGGGCGTACTCGCCATCGAGAATGGCGGAGCCGTGAGCAACACGTCCGCAATTGTCGGGTCGGCCAACGGCTCGCAAGGGAGCGTGACGGTGACGGGCGTTGGCTCTACCTGGACCAACTCCTCACAGCTCTCGATCGGCTACTTCGGCGTCGGGTTGCTCGCTGTCGCAAGCGGGGAAGGGTCAGCAGCACATATGGAATGCTCGGCGACTTTGCCGGCGCGCAGGGCACGGCCACGGTCACAGGCGCTGGCTCTGCCTGGGCCAATTCCCTGGACCTTTACGTCGGCAACGCCGGTACAGGTTCGCTCGCGGTCTCGTGAGCAATGCGAACGGCTACGTCGGTTACAACATCGGCTCGCAAGGATCCGTGGCGGTGACGGGCGCCGGCTCGACATGGACCAATTCCGGAAACCTCTATCTCGGATTCGACAGCACCGCAACGCTCACTGTCGCGGAGGGTGCGACGGTGCACGCCGGCACCGTGCATGTGGCGAGCCAAGCCGGCTCGCGCGGTACGCTGAACATCGGCGCGGCGGCAGGCAGTCCGGCGGCGGCCGCCGGCACGCTCGACACGGCAAGCGTCGCGTTCGGCGCTGGCATTGGCACGATCAACTTCAATCATACGTACGCCAACTACGTGTTCGGGTCGACGGTGACCGGCAACGGCAGCGTCAATGCGCTGTCCGGCACCACCATCCTGACGGCTGCCAACAGCTACACGGGTCCCACGACTGTCAACGGCGCCACGCTCATCGTGAACGGCTCGATCGCCTCGTCACCGCTGACGGTGGATGGCGGTGGTCTTGTCGGGGGCACTGGTTTTCTTGGCGCAACGACCATCGGTGCCGGCACGCTCTCGCCCGGCAACTCGATCGGCACCATCACGGTGCAGGGCAATCTCGTGCTGTCGGCGGCCTCGACCTACCTGCTCGAGATCACGCCGACGAGTGCCGATCGCACCGATGTCACGGGCGCGGCGCAGCTCGCCGGTGCGTTGCGTGTGGTCGCAGCGCCCGGGACCTACGCGCCGGGCACCACCTACACGATTCTCACGGCGACTGGCGGCATCGCCGGCACGTTCGACAGCGTGACTTCCAATCTCACGTCGTCCGCCTTCATGGCGCCGACATTGTCCTACAATGCCGACCACGTGTTCTTCACCCTCGCACGCACGGCAAGCTTCGCGAGCGTAGGCTGGACGCGCAACCAGATTGCCACCGGCACCGGCGTCGATCTCGCTGGGCTTCGGCAATCCCATCTTCAATACGGTGCTCTACGGCACGGCCGCGCAGGCGCGGCAGGCGTTCGATGCGCTCTCGGGCGAGTTGCATGCGAGTACGGCAGGCGTGCTCGTCGACGAATCGCGCGATCTGCGCGACGCGGTGCTCGGCCGTCTGCGCCAGGCGTCCTTCGACAACGCGGCAGGCGGGACGGCGTCGCGTGCCGCCCGCCCGGCGGCCGTTGCGGGGACGGTGCCGGAGACGCACTCGTCCCGCCTGACCTTCTGGGCGCAGGGACTCGGCGCGCGCGGTCGCATCGACGGCGACGGCAATGCGGCAACGGTCGGTCGCCGCCACGCTGGTGCCGTCGCGGGGCTCGACGGTGCTATTGATGACTGGCGCTTCGGCTTCGCGGCGGGCTATTCGGACTCCGCGGTTGGCGTGGACGCGCGCGCGAGCTCGGCCTCGGTCGACAGCGGCCACGCGGCGTTCTACGGCGCGGGCAGTGCCGGCGCCTGGAGCGTGCGCGCCGGCATGGCCTATTCGTACCACCAGATCGACACCACCCGCACCATCGCGTTTCCGGGCTTTGTCGATCGCGCGTCGGCCGCCTATCATGGCGGCACTACCCAGGTGTTTGGCGAGATCGGCTACGGTTTCGGGCTCGGCCCGGTCGCGCTCGAGCCGTTCGCAGGGGCTGCCTGGGTGCAGGCGAGGACAAGCGGTTTCACGGAGAAGGGCGGCGTCGCGGCGCTCACGGGTGCGCGCGATCGCGAAGAGGCGGGCTTCGCGACGCTTGGCGCGCGGCTCGCCACCAGCGTCGCGGTCGGGGGAATGATGCTGGCGCCGCGCCTCTCCGCCGCCTGGCAGCACGTGCTCGGCGACGTGACGCCGGTGACCACCCTCTCCTTCGCGAGCGGAGGCACTGCCTTCGAGATCGCGGGCGCGCCGCTCGCGCGACAGCGCGCTCCTCGAAGCCGGCGCTGACCTTTATCTCAATGCGCAAACCACGCTCGGCATTCTCTACCAGGGCCAGGCCGCACGCAACGCCGAAGGCCACGCCGTCCGAGGCCGCCTCGCCGTGAGATTTTGACCCGTTCGGTCCAGAGCAGCGCAGCGGATTCCTGCGCCCGTTCGAAGTCTGTTACAGCGCCTGACATCCATCGTGTTCGAAATGGATCACGTCATTTTTGTGCGGCCGGCACTTTTTGCGCGCGTTTTCGTCACGTGAGGGCGCGGCCCGCGACACGCGCAGTCCGCGGACTTATCGTTCATAGGCAAGACAGAACAACGTTGTGCGCAATTTGTCGCACGTTTTTGATCGCCGCCGAAATTAGGCGCGTGCTGAAGGATCGACCGCACGAATGCCTTTCGCGTCACCATATTGCCCCTAGCCTGCGCAAGTCCGCCGCACGCACGTCCAGTCACGGACCCGTTTTGCTGTTCTTCCTTCGATGCGGGTCAAGGAGTCACGCCTCACGTCTTGCCCGCGCGCATCACTTCACGATTCCCAAAATCCGTGGTGGTCGTTTGTAGCTCGTGAGGCCTCTGAGTAAGAGGTTTGAATAATGGCACGCTTCAATCTGAATGGCTTCCTCGACAATAGCCGCTTCGAGGATTTCTTCGCTAGGTTTACGGGCGGCAGTGCCGACCATGATCATCTGAACGGGACGGCAGGCAACAACACCCTGTTCGCGGGCGCCCAAGCCGACACGCTCGCCGGCATGGCCGGTAACGACACGCTCAATGCCGGCTCCGGCGACGACAAGGTGTGGGGCGGCTCGGGTAACGACAATCTTGCCGGCGGCAGTGGCGCCGACCTTCTCGTCGGCGGCTTCGGCGCCGACCGGATGGACGGCGGCAGGGGCAACGACGTCCTGCTCAGCCGGTCGGATGCGGGCGAGATGGTCGCAGCCCAGGACGGCACGACGCAGATCTTCGCTGAAGAAACCGCCGCGTTCAAGGCTGTCAACGATACGCTGACCGGCGGCGCCGGCGGCGATACCTTCCGCTTCGAAGGTATGGTCAACGCCAAGGACGAAATCGTTGCCAAGCATGTCAACGACGACGGCACCATCGACTGGGTTGGCGTGACCGGCGAGAACGGCGCCACTCACGATCACTGGGTCGACGGCTTCGGCAACGACGTGATCCGCGACTTCAATCGCGCCCAGGGCGACAAGATCGAAATCTCGGCGCACACCGCCGAGGTCCAGTCGATCGAGCACAAGGACAGCAATGGCGACGGCAGGAACGACTACAGCGTGATCACCGTCATCAGCCAGCAAGGCAATGCCGGCGCGCATGACGAGGATCTGCTCGGCACCATCACCGTCTACGGCAACCTCGTGAAGCAAAGCGATATCGCCGTCACTCAAACGGTGTATGGCGCTTACGAGAAGGTCGGCGAACTCGGTGGCGCGCACTTCGACCTGGAGGACGATGGCGTGCTGGCGGGTGGCGGCACCGACGGCGGCCATCACAATGAAGCGACGGCGATGGCCAACATGGCCATGTACGGTTAAGCCGAAAACAAGACACGATCACGGACAAGGGCCGCCTCACGGCCCTTGTTCATCAGCGTCCGGTGTCGATTCAATCGTTCGCCGGGCGCTGGACTGCGTCCGCGTCACAGCAAATAACCCGCATGAGCACAGCGATATGATGCCGGAAGCTTGATCCCTGATATCGCTTCCCTCCTCCGGGCTAGGCGTTGGGCACGGGAAATCCGTGCGCGCGCAGCAATCGGGAAAAAGTGGAACTTTCACTTGGCTAGAGGCGTTGTGCCGGGCATCGAACGACTGCGGACTGCTGTTGTTCCATATTCCGCAGGAGGCGAGCAATGAAACATGCACTTTTAGTCGTTTGCGTAATGCTGATGGCCGGACCAGCGCTAGCCGATCCGTGGAAGGACGAAAGCGGTAAGGGCCGATGGGGGTCTGATCGCGATCGTGGCTACCATCGCAGCTACAATTATGACCGGGACTACAAGCAGGAGTTCTATCGCGGACCTTGCAAGATCGAACGCAAATGGGAGCGCAACGGCGAATACAAAGAAGAAACGAAGTGCAAGGGCTACCGGTAGCTGGTAGCTAAGAATGCTCCACTGATGACGCCCGCTCGGAAAATTGTGGCAGGCGTTTATGTTCTGGTTGCCGAGAAGTTTGTAAGTCCATCAAGCTGCGGCCCGGCTGCACGCTCCAACGCCCCGCAACGTCTTTAGCGGGCTTTCGATCGCAACCGGCAAGCGCGTAGTCGCTAGCGGTGCCTGACGCGATCCAGCCTGCCAAGATCAACGCCATATGATCCGGTCAGCGCGACTTCCCGGTGGCCGTCCCTGAGAGATCCCCGGCCGGCGGTGGGGTCTGATCTCGCACCGTCGATCCCGGTATTCCGCTCGGTCCGGGATTACTCGGAACATGCGCGGTATTCTCCCATGTAATGGCGGCACTCGCCAGAATGATTGCTGCAGTGACAAGGGCCAAAGTTCGAAAGCTAATCAAGCCACGATCTCCATTGTACTGGCATGCCTGCCCCGGGGCATTGGTTCCTCTGGTTCCATTGCGTGTGTGACAAGACACTACATATGTTCTGCGGCGATCATGTGGTACCGGTGCGGCTGCTTCGGCCCGAAGAAGGTAAATCGTGTTATACTTAGACCTCGGGATCGTCGCGATCCTGATTGTTCTCAACGGCCTGCTCGCAATGTCGGAGTTGGCCATTGTATCGTCGCGTCCATCGAGACTGGCCGGCCTTGTCGAGAAGCGTGTCAAAGGGGCCCGCCGCGCCCTTACGCTGGCGTCTGATCCCGGCAAATTCCTGTCGACGGTTCAGATCGGCATTACGCTGATTGGCGTGTTGTCCGGCGCTTTCTCAGGCGCGACGCTAGGGTTGCGTCTTGCATCCTGGCTGATCGAGGCCGGCATGTCACCCGGCATCGCAGAGCCGGTCGGAGTTGGCGTTGTCGTGGCCATCATCACCTATGCGTCACTGATTGTCGGCGAGCTTGTTCCAAAGCAGATTGCGCTTCGTAATCCCGAGGCCGTGGCAGCCAAGGTTGCGCCTGCGATGATGTTGCTGGCCAAGGTTTCGCATCCGCTGGTGTGGCTCCTTGATCGATCCGGCAAGATCCTGCTTTGGCTGCTGGGTCATCGAGAGGAAGCCGGCGACAGAGTCAGTGAGGATGAAATTCGAACGCTTGTCGCCGAGGCAGAAAATGCCGGCGTGTTAGAACCGGGCGAAAAGGAAATGATTGCCGGGGTGATGCGACTTGGCGATCTCGCCGTAGGGGCGGTAATGACCCCGCGTCACGAAGTAGACTCTATCAACTTGGCAGATAGCAATGTCCAAATCCTCGCTGATCTCTTGGACAGCGAACGTTCTCGTCTCGTTGTCTTTGATGGCGATCATGAAGGTGCCTTGGGTATCGTGAATGCAAAAGATTTGCTCGACGTGTACCTGGCGGACAAGACCCCGAAATTCCGGGATCTGGTTCGCGAAGCACCAATAGTACCAGAAACCCTCGATGCACGAGATGTTGTTACGATCCTGCGCGATGCGCCGGTGCACGTGGGATTGGTGCACGACGAATACGGCGTTTTCCAAGGTGTGGTGACGAGCGCCGATATCCTTGAAGCGATTGTCGGCTCCTTCAACACGAAAGACGGGCCTGCCGAGCCCGCTGCCGTAAAGCGTGACGATGGCTCGTACTTAATATCCGGTTGGATGTCCGCGGTTGAAGCCGCACATTTGCTCGGGATTACCCTTCCTATATCGCGGCCCTATCAGACCTTTGCGGGCTTTCTGCTTCAGGAGTTTGGCAAGATTCCTAATGTGGGTGATAGTATTGAGGATGAGGGATGGCGATTTGAGGTTGCCGATCTCGACGGCCGGCGCATAGACAAGGTGTTGGCCAGTCGACTTGAGCGCGTATGATGTCGACTCAAGGGTCACGCTAACCGAGTTCACATACTAATCCACCTTGACGTTGGCGGCCTTGATCATCGGCGACCATTTTTCGATATCGGCTTTCTGCCAGGCGTCGAGCGCTTCGGGCGCGAGCTTGTCCTTCGGCACCTGCAAGCCGACGTTTTCAAGCTGCTTGCGCACCGCCGGATCGTTCAGGGCGTTGATCGCCGCAGCACTCAGCCGGCACGCCCGCTTCGTCCGCGGTCGAAGGCGACGCCACGCGCCGCTATCGATGGCGTAAGCCTTGAAATTCCTTGTTCGCACGACTGCGCGGCGCTACGCCGGGAAATGTTGGGTTCCATTCGCCTCATTTTGCGCGCGTCGCCTCATTTTGCGCGCGTTTGTTGCCTTGAAGTGACAACTGCAAATCGAGGGTTGTGGCATCTTTCGAACAGGTCAGGGCCACACGCATCACGCGGTCTCTTGGCTTTGACGGCGTTTGTGACGTGGGTTTCGCAGGGGACCATGGAATGAACCAGTGCTTACGCTCGCTGTCTTGTTTTTTCACGGTAGCTGGACTCGCCCTCTTCTCGACGGAAGCGACAGCGCGGGCCAGCCATAAGCCACACACCCAGAAGGCGCACGAAGCGACCAGGAAGTCGCACGTGAAGGAGGCTCGTCCTCATCGCAGCGCTGCGTCCGGGCAACGTCGGCACGCCAAACACGCTTCCGCACAACGCAAGCCGAAACCGTCGAAGGCTTCGCCTGCTCCCAGGAGGCCATCGCCCCGCTGACGGGCGATCTTGCGTTGGTGAAGGAAGCCATCGATTTCGCGCGCAAGGCAAAGACCGAAGAGGCGACGGCCGTAAGGAACAGGATCGAGGATCCGGCGGCGCAGAAGCTCGTCGAGTGGTTCATCCTGCGCCGCCCGGAGACGACAGCACCTTTCGGCCGCTACGTAGCGTTCATCGCCGCTAATCCGGAATGGCCGAGCACCGCGTTGCTGCGCCGGCGCGCGGAGGCGCGGCTGTGGGAGGAGCGCAGCGACGCGGCGACGGTTCGCGGATTCATTGGTGATCGGCCCACAAGTGCCAAGGGCAAGCTGGCGCTGGCGCGCGTGCTGCTCGCAGAGGGTGATCGGGACGGCGCGGCTCGGCTGGCCCGCGACGCATGGCGATCGGACGAATTGTCGGAGCGCCTGGAGATCGCAGCGTTCGAGACGTTCGGCGATCTTCTCAACCGCGATGACCACCGTGCGCGCATGGACAAACGCATCGGCGCCAAGGACCTCGCCGGCGCGAAGCGCGCCGCGAAGCGCCTCGGCGACGACGAGCTTGCGATCGTGAAGGCCTGTGCCGCGGTCAGGGGAAAAGCGAACAAGGCGCTGGATGCGCTCGACGATGTCGCAGCCGAGGCACGGCAGGATCTCGGGTACACTCTATGCCGCATCCAGTGGATGCTCGCCAAGGACCGGATCGATGACGCGGCCCGCCTGATGGTGGCGGCCTCACCGGAGACGATGGCGCTGCAGGACACCGATCAATGGTGGCGCGAGCGGCGCATGCTCGCCCGCAAGCTGCTTGATCAGGGCAAGTTCCAAACGGCCTACGATGTGATCCGTCCTGCCGCAACGCCGGCCAATGAATATTACCGGGCCGATTACCACTTCATGTGCGGCTGGATCGCGCTCCGCTACCTCGACAATCCCAAAACCGCGGCTGCGCATTTCGCCCACATCGACGACGGCGCGACCAATCCGATCGTGCTGGCGCGGGCGAACTACTGGCGCGGACGCGCGGCCGAAGCCCTTGGCCAGACGGATGCGATGCGTGCGAGCTATGAAGCGGCCGCCCGCTACCCGACCGCCTATTACGGCCAGTTGGCGCGCGCCAGGCTTGGCCGTAACCAGATCGAACTGCGCGCGCCCTCGCCCGTTCTAGCGGCCGCCGATGCTTCGGCTACCGACGAACGCGTGCGCGCCGCCGACATGCTCTACGAGATCGGCGAACGCGATGTCGTGCTCTATTTTGCCGCCGATCTCGGCGAGCAAAGCAGTGATGTTGCCCTGCTCGAAGCGCTCGGCGAACTCACCGGCCGCCGCAACGACGCCCGCGCGATGCTGCAGATCGGAAAGCCCGCGCTCGGCCGCGGACTGCCGGTCGACCATTACGCCTTTCCCACC
Source organism: Bradyrhizobium sp. RDT10 (assembly GCA_044772375.2). Classification (GTDB taxonomy): domain Bacteria; phylum Pseudomonadota; class Alphaproteobacteria; order Rhizobiales; family Xanthobacteraceae; genus Bradyrhizobium. Next base: position 2,527,163 of record CP187939.1, on the reverse strand, counting down.
ATCGGGATTCCGCCGCACCGCCAGCTCGCCCCTGAAATCGAGCACAGCATGATTTATTCGGTGGCGCGCACGGAGAGCGCGTTCGACCAGCGCGACAAGTCTGCGGCAAATGCGGTCGGCCTCATGCAGGTGACGCCGGAGGCCGGGCGCGACACCGCGAAGCGCTTCAAGTTCGGCTACGACTGGGATCGGATGGTTTCCGATCCGGTCTACAACACGCAGATGGGCGCCGCCGAACTGAGCGCGCTGCTGAGCGAATACAAGGGCAATCACATCATGACCTTTGCCGGCTATAATGCCGGACGGGGCCGGGTGCGGGACTGGGTCAAGGCCCATGGCGATCCGCGCGACCCCACGGTCGATGCGGTCGACTGGGTGGAGCGGATTCCGTTTTCCGAAACGCGGAACTATGTCCAGCGGGTGATGGAGAATTTGGCGGTCTATCGCGTGCGGTTTGACAACGACACCGCGGTGGCGTCGAAGACCGACCAGCGCGCCGTGACGCAGGAGGTGAATGCGGCGCCGCTGCCGGCCGTCGAGGCGGCCGCCGGCCGGTGAAGTTGTGACGAGTAGCCACGATTGGTCGCCGTCATCTTCCGAGCACTGGACGACAGCTCGGCTAAGACCAGGATCTCCACCCAAGCGGAACTGCTTCGCGACATCGTAGCAGGTACCGATGTAGGTGGACAAATCAGCACACTCTCCGATCCATGTTCACGCTATTTCTTTCCGGGCGCGACCGGCGCAAAGATCAGAATCGCTAGTCACTTTTTAGCCCCGCCCAAATCCCCGCCGGTGAGAATGAATGCCGCGGCAGCCACCGCGATGATTCCGCCGAGAATGAGTCCGATTGCGCCCTTCCGTCGGTTGTCATTGTCAGCCATTGTGCGCTCCGTTACGTAAGAACGCTAACGTCCGCGCGACCGGTAGGTTCCCCGTCCCCGGTCTTGCAAAGCTAGTCCACCTAACGTTGGCGGCCTTGATCATCGGCCACCATTTTGCAATTTCGGCCTTCTGCCAGGCGCTGAGCGCTTCGGGCGCAAGCTTGTCCTTCGGCGGCATCTGCAGACCGAGATTTTCGAGCTGCTTGCGCACCGCCGGATCGTTCAGGGCGTCAACCGCCGCAGCATTCAGCTTCGCGACGACGTCCTTGAGGTGCCCTTCGGCACCCAAAGGCCGGACCAAAGCGTCATGTGGAATCCAGGCAACCCCGCCTCATCGACGGTCGGAATGTCGGACGCCGATTCCACGCGCTTGCTATCGGTGATAGCATAGGCGCGGATGTTGCCGGCGCGCACCTGCCCGATCGAGTTCGAAGTCTGGTCGACGATCAGATCGATCTGGCCGGCGACGAGGTCGTTCATCGCAGGTCCCGTGCCGCGATACGGCACGTATTGCAGCTTGACGCCGGCGATGTTCTCGAAATAGAGCCCGGCGATGTGGCTTCCGGAGCCCGCGCCCGCGGTGCCGGCCGTCGGCGGCGCTGGTTGCGCCTTCAGCCAGGCGATGAATTCCTTCAGCGATTTCGCCGGGACCGCGTTCTTGCTGACGATGATCATCGGATTGCTCGGCAGCAAGGCAACCGGTTCGAGATCGGTGACGAGGTCGTAGCCGAGCTTGTAGATCGCGCCGTTGGCGACGTGGGTACCGAGGTGGCCGAAGCTGATCGTGTAGCCGTCAGGCGGCGAGCGCACCGCGCGGCCGACGCCGACCGATCCGCCCGCCCTGTCACGTTCTCGACCAGGACTTGCTCGCCGAGCGAGACCTTCATGCGCTCGGCGAAATCCGCGCCATCGCATCCGACGGCCCGCCGGCAGAGAACGGCACGATGATAGTGATGGAACGCGATGGAAAGTTTTGCGCAGCCGCGGCGCTGCCGAATGCCAACGCTGCAATCGCGGCCAGAATGATCTTTCGCATCTCGTGCTCCCATCACATCCCGCCGCGCGACGGTCAGAGGTTTGCGTAGTCGATCGGCTTGTGTCGATCGAGCGTACGCGTGACCGGCGGCAGCGGATATTTAAGCCCTGTCGCGCAATTGAACAGCATGACGCGGTCGTTTTTCGTCACGCGGCCGTCGGCAAGGCTTTGCTGGTAGGCAGCATACGTCGCCGCCCCCTCCGGACACAACAACAAGCCTCTTCGCGCGCCACTTCGTTGAGCGCAGCAGAAATCTTCTCATCGGAGACCGCAATCGCAAATCCCTTGCTCTCGCGGACCGCGCGCAGGATCAGAAAATCTCCGACCGCCTGCGGCACGCGAATGCCTGATGCGATGGTGTGGGCATCTTCCCAGGCGCGGCGCGTGCTCGGTGCCGTTCTCGAAGGCCCGCACCATCGGCGCGCAGCCCGAGGCCTGTACCGCCACCATTCGCGGGCGCTTGGAGCCGATGAAGCCGATGGCTTCCAGCTCGGCAAAGGCTTTCCACATGCCGATCAGGCCGGTGCCGCCGCCGGTCGGATAGAAGATCACGTCGGGTACCTCCCAGCCGAGCTGTTCGGCGAGCTCCAGCCCCATCGTCTTCTTGCCTTCGATCCGGTACGGCTCCTTCAGCGTCGAGGTATCGAACCAGCCGGCCTTGGCCTTGCCCTCGCCGACGATCTTGCCGCAATCGTCGATCAGTCCGTTGACGCGATAGACGGTGGCGCCCTGCAGCTCGATTTCGCTGACGTTCACTTCCGGCGTATCGGCCGGGCAGAAGATCGTGGTCTTGATGCCGCAGGAGGTGGCATAGGCTGCCAGCGCCGCACCGGCGTTGCCGTTGGTCGGCATCGCCATGTGCTTGATGCCGAGCGCCTTGCCCATCGACACCGCCATCACCAGGCCGCGCGCCTTGAACGAGCCGGTCGGCAGCCGGCCCTCATCCTTCACGATGATCTCGCCGCCGCCGAGTTTCTTCCCAAGTTTCGGCAACCGGATCAGCGGCGTCGCGACTTCGCCGAGGCTGACGATGTCGGAAACTTTTCGGACCGGCAGCAGCTCGCGATAGCGCCACATGTCGGCCGGACGCTCCGCCAGCGCCTCCTTGGTCAGCGCCTTCTTCACGCCGGCCAGGTCGTAGCGCACCAGCAGCGGCTTGCCGGCCTTCGACAGGTTATGGATCTGGTCGGCGGGATAATGATCGCCCTCCATCGCGCATTCGAGATGGGTCACGAACGTCGGACGCTCGATGGTGAGATTATCGTTGTCTTTCACGGATTGCTCTTTCGTTTCTTGTTGGGCGCGACCGGTGGATCACGCCTTACATATTCAGCACGCGCCCATAAGCATCCAGCACGGCTTCCTTCATCATCTCGGACAGCGTCGGATGCGGGAATACCGTGTGCATCAGCTCTTCTTCCGTGGTCTCAAGATTCATCGCGACGACGTAGCCCTGGATCAGCTCGGTCACCTCGGCGCCGATCATGTGGGCGCCGAGCAATTGCCCGGTCTTCTTGTCGAAGATCACCTTGATGAGGCCCTGATCCTCGCCGAGCGCAATCGCCTTGCCATTGCCGACGAACGGGAAGCGGCCGACGCAGATCTCGCGGCCACCCTCCTTGCTCTGGCCTCGGTCAGACCGACCGAAGCAATCTGCGGGTGGCAATAGGTGCAGCCGGGAATGAGGTTCTTGTCCGTGGCGTGCGGATGCAGGCCCTTGATGGCTTCGACGCAGACCACGCCTTCATGCTCGGCCTTGTGCGCCAGCATCGGCGGCCCCGCGACGTCGCCGATGGCGTAGATGCCGGGCACGTTGGTCTTGCCGTAGCCGTCGATCACAACGCAGCCGCGGTCGGTCTTGACGCCGAGTTTTTCCAGACCGAGGCCCTCGATGTTGCCGACCACGCCGACCGCCGAGATCACACGCCTCGAACTCGACCGTCTGCGGCTTCTTGCCGTCGTCGATCGTGGCGACGACGCTGTCAGCCTTTTTCTCGAGCTTCGTGACCTTGGTGTTGCTGAGGATTTTCATCCCCTGCTTCTCAAATTGCTTGCGTGCGAGACCGGCGATCTCGGCGTCCTCAACAGGGAGAATCTGCGGCAGCACCTCGACCACGGTGACGTCGGCACCGCATGGTGTGAAAGAACGACGCGAACTCGATGCCGATTGCGCCGGAGCCGACCACCAGCAGCGATTTCGGCATCCGCTCCGGCACCATCGCCTCGAAATAGGTCCAGACCAGCTTCTTGTCGGGCTCGAGCCCGGGCAGCACGCGCGGCCGTGCGCCGGTAGCAAGGATGATGTGCTTGGCCTGATAGGCGCCCTCGCCCAGCGCGCCCTTGGCGCCTCGACGGCGGATTTCTTCACCGTGACCTTGCCGGGCGCATCGATTGACGCCTCGCCCCAGATCACCGTCACCTTGTTCTTCTTCATCAGGAAGCCGACGCCGTCATTGAGGCGCTTTGAGACGCCACGCGAGCGCGCCACGACGGCCTTCGGATCGAACGAGACTTTTTCGGCGGAGAGCCCGTAATCCTTGGCGTGCTGCATGTAGTGGTAGATTTCGGCGGAGCGCAGCAGCGCCTTGGTCGGAATGCAACCCCAGTTCAGGCAGATGCCGCCGAGATAGGATTTCTCGACAATGGCCGTCTTGAAGCCGAGCTGCGCGGCGCGGATCGCGGTGACGTAGCCGCCAGGGCCGGAGCCGATGATGATGACGTCGAAGGATGTGTCGGCCATTGGCTACTCGCTCGTTTTCATCGTGCGACCATCACGGTTCTTTCGTCATTGCGAGGAGCCCTTGCGACGAACCAATCCACATTGTCGCCGGAGAGATGGATTGCTTCGCTGCGCTCGCAATGACGGCTATCACACCACCATCATCACGGGGTTTTCGATCAGTTGCTTAAAGGCGCCGATCAGCTCGGCCCCGAGCGCGCCGTCGATGGCGCGGTGATCGCAGGACAGCGTGACGCTCATCATCTGCGCGATCTCGATCTTGCCACCGCGCACGACGGGGCGCTCCTCACTGGTACCGACGGCGAGAATCGTCGCCTGCGGCGGGTTGATCACGGCGGTGAAATGATTGATGCCGTACATGCCAAGGTTCGACACCGCCGTGGTGCCGCCCTGATATTCTTCCGGCTTGAGCTTTCGCGCCCGCGCGCGCGCCGCATAATCCTTCATCTCGGCGGAAATCGCCGACAGCGTCTTGGTCTCCGCCTTGCGGATAATCGGCGTTATCAGACCGCCGGGCATCGCCACGGCAACTCCGATGTCGGAATGCTTGTGCTTGAGCATGCCGCCTTCGGTCCAGCTCACGTTGCAGTTCGGAATCTTCTGCAGCGCGACCGCCATCGCTTTGATGACGAAATCGTTGACCGAGAGCTTGTAGAGCGGCTTCCTTTCCTTGTCCTTCGGTGCGGCGGCGTTGATCTCCTCGCGCGCCACAAGCAGCTTGCCGATGTCGCAGTCCATCGTCAGATAGAAAACCGGCACGGTCTGCACCGAGGCGGTGAGGCGCTGCGCGATGGTGCGGCGCATGCCGTCATGCGGCACGATTTCGTAGGAGCCCTCTTCGAACAGCGCGAGGATCTGCTTGTCCGACATCCCGGGCGCGAGGCTCGGACCCGCGGCAGGCGCGGCGGCCGGGGCTTTGAGGCCCTTGCCGGATTTCGCGTCCTCGACGTCGCGGGCGACGATACGGCCATGCGGGCCGGAGCCGTTGATACGTCCCAGTTCGATGCCGGCTTCCTTGGCCAGACGACGCGCGAGCGGCGACGAGAATACACGGGCGTGACCGTTGGCTTGCGAAGCCGAAGCCGCCGCCTGCGGCGCGGCAGCCTGCGTCGGCCCGGTTGCTGCGGGCTTTGGCGCGGGCGCGGCGGCAGCCGCCGGTGCGGCTGCCGGTTTCGCGGCGGGGCTTCGGCGGCTTTTGGCGCCGCTGCAGCGCCCGCACCAGCCGCCTTCACGTCCTCGCCGTCGCCGGCCAGCACCGCGATGATGTCGTTGACCGGGACGTCCTGCGTGCCTTCGGGCACCAGGATTTTCGCGATCGTGCCCTCGTCGACCGCCTCGACTTCCATCGTCGCCTTGTCGGTCTCGATCTCGGCGATCACGTCGCCGGACTTGACCTTGTCGCCCTCTTTCTTGAGCCACTTGGCAAGGTTGCCCTTTTCCATCGTGGGCGACAGCGCGGGCATCAAAATGTTGATCGGCATTGTCAGTGACCCTGTTGCGACCGGGGCGTGGTTGAGCCCATATCGGTCGGCCGGTTGATTTCGGCTTCGAACATGTCGACGATACGCGTCAGCGCCTCGTCCTCGGTGTAGCCGCTCTCGCGCGCATAGGCGCGGGCAGCGTGGCGCGCGATATCGACCAGAAGCATGCCCCACATGTCAGGCTCCTCGAATGCGCGCTGGAACGCGATCGAGAGCCCGCCGTCGACCACGAAGGCGCGCAGCACTTCGACGGCATCCTCGCGGTCGATGACGTCGGGCGGCAGCGGTTGTTCGTTGGGACCGGCCATGACCTTACCGATAGGCAACGGCTTTGGCGGCCGCGACCACCTCGGCCACGTTGGGCAATGCGAGCTTCTCGAGGTTGGCCGCATAGGGCATCGGCACGTCCTTGCCGGACACCTGCGCCACCGGCGCGTCGAGATAATCGAAAGCGTGCTCCATGATGCGGGCGGCGATCTCGGCGCCGACGCCGCTCTGCTGCCAGCCCTCTTCCACCGTCACCGCGCGGCCGGTCTTCTTCACGGACGCAATGATGGTCTCGGTGTCCATCGGACGCAGCGTGCGCAGGTCGATCACCTCGGCCTCGATGCCTTCCTTGGCGAGTTCATCGGCGGCCTTCAGCGCGTAGGTCATGCCGTTCGACCACGAGATCAACGTGACGTCTTTGCCCGACCGCACGATCCGCGCCTTGCCGATCGGGATCACGTAGTCGTCGAGCTTCGGCACCTCGCCGGTGTGGCCGTACAAAACCTCGTTTTCGAGGAAGATGACCGGGTTGGGATCGCGGATCGCGGCCTTCAACAACCCCTTGTAATCGGCGGCCGAGAACGGCGCGATCACCTTCAACCCCGGAATCTGAGAATACCAGGCCGAGTAATCCTGGCTGTGCTGGGCGGCGACGCGAGCAGCGGCGCCGTTCGGGCCGCGGAACACGATCGAGCAGCCCATCTGGCCGCCCGACATGTACAGCGTCTTGGCCGCCGAGTTGATGATCTGGTCGATCGCCTGCATGGCGAAGTTGAACGTCATGAATTCGACGATCGGTTTCAACCCTGACATCGCAGCACCAACGCCGACACCGGCAAAGCCGTGCTCGGTGATCGGGGTATCGATCACGCGCCGGGCGCCGAATTCCTGCAGCAGCCCCTGCGTCACCTTGTAGGCGCCCTGATATTCCGCGACCTCTTCGCCCATCACGAACACATCGGCGTCGCGCCGCATTTCTTCCGCCATCGCATCGCGCAGCGCTTCGCGGATGGTCTGGGTGATCATCTCGGTGCCGGCAGGGACTTCCGGATCTGGCTCGGCAACGGCTGCCGGCGGCGCCTTCGCCTCGGCTTTCGGCTGCGGCGCCTCCGCCTTGGCTTCGGCTGGTGGTGCGGATTCCGCGGCCTTTGCCTGCGGCGCCGGCGCGCTCACCTTGCCGAGATCGGCGGCACTCTCACCGTCGGACAGAATCGTCGCGATCGGCGTATTGACCGCGACGTCGGCGGTGCCTTCGGGGATCAATATCCTGCCGAGCGTGCCCTCATCGGTCGCCTCGACTTCCATCGTCGCCTTGTCGGTCTCGATCTCGGCGATGACATCGCCCGACTTGATCGTCTCGCCTTCCTTCTTCAGCCACTTCGCAAGGTTGCCCTTTTCCATGGTGGGCGACAGCGCAGGCATCAGCACTTGAATGGGCATATCAGCTCCCGAAATCACTCTTTAGTTTGTTCTGCGCGTGGCTTGAATTTAGCGATAGACGTCGGTCCAGAGCTCGGACGCATCGGGCTCGGGATCGCGCTGGGCGAAATCCGCTGACGCGTTGACGATCTCGCGCACCTCGGCGTCGATGGCCTTCAGCTCCTGCTCGCTGACCTTGGCGGCCAGCAGGCGGTTACGGACCTGCTCGATCGGATCCTGATCGGTGCGGATCTTCTCGACCTCCTCACGGGTCCGGTACTTCGCCGGGTCTCGACATCGAGTGGCCGCGGTAGCGATAGGTCTGCATTTCCAGAATGAACGGCCCCTTGCCGGCGCGGCACCAGGCCACTGCCTCGTCGCCCGCGGCCTTGACGGCGCGGACATCCATGCCGTCGACCTGCTCGCCCGGAATGTTGAAGGAGGCGCCGCGCTTGGAAAAATCGGTCAGGGCCGAGGAGCGCGTCACCGACGTACCCATGGCGTAACGGTTGTTCTCGATCACATAGACCACCGGGAGCTTCCACAGCTCCGCCATGTTGAAACTCTCGTAGACCTGGCCCTGGTTCGAAGCGCCGTCGCCGAAATAGGCGACGCTGACGAAGTCACTGCCGCGGTAGCGATTGGCGAAAGCAAGGCCAGTGCCGAGTGACACCTGGGCGCCGACGATGCCGTGGCCGCCGTAGAAATTTTTCTCCATGCTGAACATGTGCATGGAGCCGCCCTTGCCCTTGGAGTAGCCGCCGCGGCGTCCGGTAAGTTCGGCCATGACGCCGTTGGCGTCCATGCCACATGCCAGCATGTGGCCGTGGTCGCGGTATCCGGTTATGACCTGATCGCCCTGCTTGAGGGCCATCTGCATGCCGACCACGACGGCTTCCTGGCCGATGTAGAGATGGCAGAAGCCGCCGATCGCGCCCATGCCGTGAGAGCTGGCCGGCCTTTTCCTCGAAGCGGCGGATCAAGAGCATGTCCCGCAGCGCGGCCAGTTCCTGCGCCTTGGTGAATTCCGGTGGGGATCCGATTGCCTTTTGCCCTGATTCCTTCTCGACGCTTTTCTTGGGTGCAGCCATGGCAATTCCGGATGAGAGAGACGATCAGCCTCTCTAACCCAACTCAAACCGCCGTGAAAGGATTGCGTGGGCTGGAGAAAATAATGCTATGCCGCACTGCAGCGTGGCGCGACATTTTCGAAATCGATATCGCGACATTTTGAAATTTGCGGACCGGCGTGTGGACGTCAAGCCGACACCCGCGGTGGTCCGTGACATCAGTTTGAAAACTAGTTCGGCTTGACGATCCGGATCAGATCGCGCGGATTGGCGTAGTCGAGCTGGAAGCGCGCGCGCTCGTCCAGCATATCAGGGTCGACCTGGTCCGATCTGAGCAGCGAAACCCGCTGCTCGCCCTGCGCCTGCTCCAGCTTCAGCCGCGCCAGTTCGGAGGTCAGCGCGATGATCTCCTGGTCGAGCTCCTGGCGCGCGTTCAGCCCGTATTTGCCGGTATAGGCGTTGACGCCGAAATAGCCGACCATCAGCCCCGCCACCGTGTAGAGGGCGAGGCCGGTCAGGATGGATTTTAGGCGAGTGCGGGAGACCATGCGCCCAAGATGCGACGGCCCGGGTTAACGAAATCCTAAGGCGGCGGATGTGGGCGCGGATGCACGCCAAGAGCCGTCATTGCCTGCGACAAACGCGAAGCGTTTGCGCACGGGAGCGAAGCGACGAAGCAATCCAGCTTCCGTTGTGCCGCGCGATGGATTGCTTCGCGGAGCCTGCCATCCGGCGGCGCTTTGCGCCGACCGGGTGGCTCGCAATGACGGGGATGGGTCTGCCTACCCGTTCTGCTTCTCGATGAACGCCGCAAACGCGTTGATATATTGCTGCAGCACCTTTTGCACTGTTTCCTTGGTGAGCTGGCCCTTGTCGTCGAAGGCATCGCCAACGCCGTTGAGATAGATTTCGGGCTGGCCGAGGATTGGGCCGGCAATACCCGGCAGGATGTTCTGCAGATGCTTTGCTGCGCTGACGCCACCGAGCGCGCCGGGTGAGTTGCTGACAATGCCGACCGGCTTGCCGAGGAACGAGCTCTTGCCGTAAGGGCGCGAGGCGACGTCGATGGCGTTCTTCAACACGCCAGGGATCGAGCGGTTATATTCGGGGTAACGAACAGCACGCCGTTCGACTTCTGCAGCTTTTCGCGGAACGCCAGCCAGTCGGCCGGGGTGCGGCTTCCAGGTCCTGGTTGAAGAAGGAAATGTCGCCGAGCGTGGTGACGTCGAGCTTCAGCGAAGCCGGCGCCAGCTTGGTCAGCGCATTGGCGACCTTGAGCGAAAAGCTCTTTGCGAAGACTGCCGACGATCGTGACGATAGTGTGGGTGGCCATTCTAAGTCCCTCTTGAAGCTGGAGCGCCTGCCCTCCCTTACGCCAGATCGGCGGAAAGATGCAAGTGCATGAAACAGCCTTTGTGGCTTCCTCGCGAGAAAATCTTTCTTGCCCAAGGATCGCAATGCAAGACGGGCCGCCTTTGCGAGGCGGCCCGCCCGGATTGCGGCTGGATGAAAGTGCGCGCTGCCTTCAGCCCTTGTTCGGATTGATCAGAAATTTCTCGCCGGTGGAGCGCTTGTTGTAGATCGCGATGTTGGAGAGCTGCAGCGTCTCCTGCAGCGACACCACCTGTGTGTAATGGCTGGCAAAGGTGGTCTTGAGTTCGGAAGCAACACGCTGACGTAAGCGGCCGATTTCGGCGGGGCCGATCTTCTGCAGGAACGGCGTCAGCAGCCAGCCGCCGACACCCCAGGTCAGGCCGAACGCCCGGCTCAGTTCGGTCGGACGGTTGTCGAGGCTGCCGTAGATATAGACCTGTTTGTAGACGTTCGAGCCGTAGCGGCTGTATTCCTTGGCGGTCTTGTTGGCGGCGATCTCCATGCAGGTAAGGATCTGCCCCGCGAGCTTGCCGCCGCCGATGGCGTCGAACGCGATCGTTGCGCCGGTTTCCACCAGCGCGTTGGTCAGATCGTCCATGAAGGTATCCGCAGTGGAATCGACGACATATTTGGCGCCGATCTTGTGCAGGATATCCGCCTGCTCCTTGCTGCGCACGATGTTGACGAGACCGATGCCGTCCTTGATGCAGATCTTGTTGAGCATCTGGCCGAGGTTCGACGCGGCGGCGGTGTGCACCAGCGCCTTGTGATTCTCGCGCCGCATGGTCTCGGTCATGCCGAGCGCGGTCAGCGGATTGACGAACCACGACGCGCCGTCGGCGGGCGTGGTGCCTGATGGCAGCTCCATGACGTCCTCACCTTCATGGTGCGATACTGGGAGTACATCGCGCCGCCGATCATCGAGACGTTCTTGCCGATCAGCGCTTTCGCAGCGTCCGACGACCCGGTCCTGATCACGACGCCGGCACCTTCATTGCCCACCGGGAGCGATTGATCGAGCCGGCCGCCCATCATCCGCATGGCCGCTTCCGGCATCTTCGCCGTGATCACGGGCGCGTCCTTGCTGCCGGATTCCTGGCTGTCGACATGTCGGCCGGGCCGATCAGGAGCCCGAGATCGGACGGGTTGATCGGCGTCGCCTCGACCCGGACCACGACTTCATCGTCGGCCGGTTCGGGCGTCGGGACGTCCACCAGCGACAGTTCGAGTTCGCCGCTCTTCTTGAGCAGCGAACGCAGTTGAAGCCCGCTTCTGCCGTCGCTCATCGCAATCCTCCCCTTTTGTGGCTGTTATATCTGGATGCGCCGGTGCGTCACGCCAGTGCCTTGAACACCGCCTTGCCCGCATATATTGCCTGCGCGCCGAGTTGCTGTTCGATACGCAGGAGCTGGTTGTACTTGGCGGTGCGGTCGGAGCGCGCCAATGATCCGGTCTTGATCTGTCCGCAATTGGTGGCGACCGCCAAATCGGCAATGGTGGAGTCTTCGGTCTCGCCGGAACGGTGCGACATCACGGAGGTGTAGCCGGCCTTGTGGGCCATCTCCACCGAGGCGAGCGTCTCGGTCAGCGTGCCGATCTGGTTGACCTTGATCAGGATCGAATTGGCGCGGCCGTTCTTGATGCCGTCGGCGAGCCGGGTGACGTTGGTGACGAACAGATCGTCGCCGACGAGCTGGCACTTCTTGCCGATCAGATCGGTCAACTCCTTCCAGCCGTCCATGTCGTCCTCGGACATGCCGTCCTCGATCGAAACGATCGGATAGCGCGAGACGAGATCAGCGAGATACTTCGCCTGCTCGGAGCGCGAGCGGGTCTTGTTTTCGCCGCCATAGACGTAAGCGCCGTCCTTGAAGAACTCGGTGGCCGCGCAATCGAGGCCGAGCATCACGTCACTGCCTGCTTTGTAGCCGGCCTTGCCGATCGCGCTCACTACGAAATCGAGGGCTGCGTCCGCCGACGGCAAGTTCGGCGCAAAGCCGCCCTCGTCGCCGACATTGGTGTTGTGGCCGGCCTTCTTCAGTTCGCCGCGCAGCGTGTGGAAGATTTCCGAGCCGCAGCGCAGCGCTTCGGCGAAGCTCGCAGCGCCCACCGGCAAAATCATGAATTCCTGGAAATCGATCGGATTGTCGGCATGCGCGCCGCCATTGATGATGTTCATCATCGGCACCGGCAGCGTCCGCGCCGAGGTGCCGCCGACATAGCGATAGAGCGGCATGTCGAAGGATCTCGGCGGCCGCCTTGGCGCAGGCCAGCGAGACGCCGAGGATGGCGTTGGCCCCTAACCGGCTCTTGTTCGGCGTGCCGTCGAGATCGATCATGATCTGGTCGATCTGGACCTGTTCCTCGACGGCCTGATCGCTCAGCGCCTCGAAGATTTCGCCGTTGACGGCCTCGACCGCCTTCTGCACGCCCTTGCCGAGATAACGCTTCTTGTCGCCGTCCTGCAGCTCGACCGCCTCATGCGCGCCAGTGGAGGCACCCGATGGCAGCCGCCGCGCGGCCGATCGAGCCGTCTTCCAGCACCACATCGACTTCAACGGTGGATTGCCCCGGCTATCGAGAATTTCGCGGCCAATGATGTCGACGATGGCGGTCATGTCTTAAACTTTCCTGGGCATGATGGATCAGGTTGCGGGGGCGTCTTACACGGCGCGCAAGCAAATGTGAACGCTTTGGCTGCGGCCTTTTCCGAACGATGGAGATGGGTCAGGGTAGACTGCTTCGAGGTTGATATCAGCGTCGAAACCTTCATATTGATAGACCGGGGTAACGCAATGAATCGCCGCCAGTTTCTTGGAACCGCCGCCGGGATCCTCGCCGCGCCCGCCGTCCTGCGCCACGCGAGCGCCCAGGAAGGCCCGTTCCGCGTCAAATATTATCCGGTCAAAGCGGGCATGGGCTCGCGCGACACCACCCCAGCCCCGACGGCACGATCTGGTTCTGCGGCCAGCGCAACGGCACGCTGGGGCGGCTCGATCCGCGCGACGGCTCCTACAAGCTCGTGGATCTCGGCAAGGGCGCGGCCCCCATGGCGTCATCATCGGCCCTGATGGCGCTCCCTGGGTGACCGAGGGCGGACAGAATGCAATCGCGCGCGTCGACCCCGCCGATCACAAGGTGACGCTGTTCCGCCTGCCCGAAAAAGAAGCTTACGCCAACCTCAACACCGCCGTGTTCGACAGAGGCGGCATCTACTGGTTCACCGGCCAATCCGGCATCTACGGTCGGCTCGACCCGAAATCGGGCGACATGACCGTATTCAAATCGCCACGCGGGCGCGGCACCTACGGCATGACCGTCACCCCAAAGGGCGACATCTGGTACGCCTCGCTCGCCGGCAACCACATCGCCAAAATCGACACCGCTACCGGCAACGCGACCGTGGTCGAGCCGCCGACGCCAAATCAGGGCGCACGGCGCGTTTGGTCGGATTCCAAAGGCCGCATCTGGGTCAGCGAATGGAACAGCGGCAATGTGTCGGTGCACGATCCTGCCGACGGCTCCTGGAAGGCATGGAAGCTGCCTGGCAGCAATCCGCGCACCTATGCCGTCTATGTCGACGACAAGGACAAGGTCTGGGCCACCGATTTCGGCGCCAATGCGATCGTGCGCTTCGATCCCGTGACGGAGAAGTTCAACTCATTTCCCAGCGACAAATCGGGCGCCAATGTGCGCCAGCTCGACGGCAGGCCCGGCGAAACCTGGGGCGGTGAATCCGGCAATGACCGTCTGGTCGTGATACAGACGGTCGCGTGAAGTCCTTCGCGGTGCTGCTGCTGCTGCTGCTGCTGTCCCTTCTCCTGCCCGCTGTCGCCGCCGCGGAGGAAAACGGTGCGCGGGCGTTCGCGCCCTGCCGCGCCTGCCACAGCCTCGATCCCGCCGAGCGCGGCCTGCCCGGTCCCAACCTCTCCGGGCTGATCGGCCGCGCCGTGGCTGGCAGCGCCGATTTCGATTACTCGCCGGTGCTGCGCAAGGCCCGCGACGAGGGCTTGCGCTGGGATGCGAAGCGCCTGGAGACCTTCCTCGCCGATCCCGCCGCGATGTTTCCGGGATTGTGGATGTCGATGCGCGGGATCGAGGACGCCGCCGAGCGGCAGGCGCTGGTGCGGTTTCTCGAAGACCCGGCCTCGCGCTGACGGTTGACGATCGACGCCTGTTGCGTCCATGTCAGCCCTCGCAACAGGACGATCATGATGGCCAAGAAATCATTGCAGAAATCATTGCAACTCGGCCGCGCCGTGGAATGGCCGGACAGCCCGGAAAAAGCTCAGCTCGACCGCGTGCCCAATCCGCAGGCGGATACCAACTATCTGGTTCGTTTCACCGCACCGGAATTCACCTCGATCTGCCCGGTGACCGGCCAGCCTGACTTCGCGCACTTGATGATCGACTACGTGCCGGGCCAGTGGCTGCTGGAATCCAAATCGCTGAAACTCTACGTCGCCAGCTTCCGCAATCACGGCGCCTTTCACGAGGATTGCACGGTCATGATCGGCAAGCGGATCGCCGCCGAGATCAAGCCGAAATGGCTGCGCATCGGCGGCTACTGGTACCCGCGCGGCGGCATCCCGATCGACGTGTTCTGGCAGACCGGCAAACTTCCCAACGGCATGTGGGTACCCGACCAGGGCGTCGCGCCCTATCGCGGGCGGGGGTAAGCGCTGACCAGAATGGACTCGCAGCGGACCTCCGCGAACTGTTTAAGCTCAAGGGCCGAAAGGTCAGTTGCGCTGCCACGATCCACATATTCATTCAAGCGCAGGCGCGAAAAGTCGTATAGTGCGAACTATTCTTTCTATTCTTTTCTAGATACTCCAATGGGAGGAAGGCCATGCGGAAGTCTCTCCTCGGGTTTACCGTCGCAGCTCTTAGCCTATCGACATCCCAACCGCTGCTTGCGCAAGACGATGTGGATCAGCAACTCGGTCAGGTGCACTTCAAAACCTCTTGCAACGACGTGGCGCAGCGTCGCTTCGATCGCGCGATGCGCTATCAGCACTCCTATTGGTATATCAACGCCAAGGAGGTCTTTGACGAAGTCATCAAGGCTGACCCTACATGTGCCATGGCATATTGGGGCATCGCGCTCACGCTGATGGACAACCCGCACGCCGCAATCCCGCGGCCGAACCTCGCGCCCGGCCTTGCCGCTATCACGAAGGCCAAGGAAATGGGGGCCAAGACCGAGCGCGAACGCGACTACATCGATGCGCTGATGGTGATGTACGCCGATTACGACAAAATTCCCCACGCCCAGCGCATGCGCGCCTTGCGGGATGCTCAAGCGAAAGTCGCAGCGAAATATCCGGACGACGACGAGGCTCAGATCGCCTACGCCATCACGCTCAACACCTCGGCGGACCTGAACGACAAGACCTACGCACAGCAGGCCAAGGGCGCCGCTATTCTGGAGCCAATGTCCGTACGGCTGCCGCAGCATCCAGGCGTAACGCACTACCTGATCCATCTCTATGACTATCCGGCGACCGCGCAAAAAGGCCTCGACGCCGCCAACCGCTACGCCAAGATCGCGCCGGCGGCGCCGCACGCCCAGCACATGCCGTCACACATTTACACCCGCGTCGGCTACTGGAAGGAATCGATCGCCTCCAACACTGCCTCTGTAAAGGCAGCCAAGGCCGAAAAATCGGTGGGCAATTATCTGCACGCGCAGGATTATATGGTTTATGCCCACCTTCAACTTGCCCAGGACCAGCGGGCGCGCGCTGTCATGGACGACATGGCAAAGGAGACCGATTTCAAGGTCACGGTCGCGGCGGCCGACTATGCGCTGGCGGCTTCGCCGGCCCGCTACGCGATCGAGCGCGGCGACTGGGATGCCGCCTCCCAACTGTCTGTGAGGCCGAGCAACCTGAACTTCGCGATGGCAATCTCGCACTTCGCCCGCGCGCTCGGCGCCGCGCGCACTGGCAAGCCGGAGGCCGCCAAGGCCGACGTCCAAAAGCTCGCAGAATTGCGCGACAAGTTGCGCGAAGCCAAGGATAATTATTGGTCGGAGATCGTCGACATCCAGCGTCAGGTGGCCGTTGCCTGGGTGCTTCACGCAGAGGGCAAAAACGACGAAGCTCTCAAGGCCATGAGCGCCGCAGCGGACGCCGAGGACAAGACCGAAAAGCATGTGGTCACGCCAGGCCCGCTGGCGCCGGCGCGCGAGCTTTACGGCTTCATGCTGCTCGATCGCGGCATGGCCAAGGAGGCGCTTGCAGCCTTCGAGGCCACCAAGGCCAAGGAGCCGAACCGCTTCCAAGCCTATGCAGGCGCCGCCAAGGCAGCCGACACGCTCGGTGACAAGGCCGCGGCGCGGCAGCACTATCAACAACTCGTGGCGCTGACGGCGAATGCCGACACAGAGCGGCCGGAAGTCGCGGCAGCGAAGAAGTATCTCGCCAGCAACTAGCCCAACCAGAAAACTGGAACGGGTGGTGCAATGAGGGTTGGTCGTGTCGCCATTGCAGCAGTGTCGCTGGTAAGCCTACTGGCGGCGGTGCAGGCATGGTCCGGTCTGCCACAGCGGGCGGCCGCAACTGCGACCGCGCCGGTATGGACCGAGATGGCTTGGCCCTTCCCCAGCGATCCCTGGGGAAAGGGAAAGGCGTTCCGCTGCAGGGCTGCGGACTGCGGTGCCGAAGTGAACCTTTATCTGCGTGCCAAGATCGGCTTTTGCAATTGCACGACTGGCGTAGCCGATGACGACGATGTGGACCGGATGGGAGATCTTGCTCGTCGGGGAAGCCTCGCCGCTCGGCACCAGCCGTCCGGTCAAAATTGCGTCGATGGAAGGTCGCAGCCGCGCTTACACGTTCAACGCTCGCAATCTGCCCGGCAAGACGGTGATATCGGTCGTTTTCAGGGAGCGCTGCGACATGATCGCAGCGACGGCAGTGCTCGGCCACGACCGGCCGGCAGCTATCGAGCCCAGCGTGATCGAGTTCCTCAATGGCAGTACTGTGATGCGCTGGGCCGAGATCACGCTTGGCCTCTAATCTGAATCGAAGAAAGCTCGGCTGCACCGCGGACGTCTCAATGCCCGCTCAGCACCAGCGTCTTGATCGGCAGCAGCAGGGCCTGAATCCGCAACAGCATCGCGTGCACAAGCCCGACGGCATCGACGACATGCAACCCAAAGCTCTTGAACGAACCGAGCTTCTCTGACGAGATCAGTTCGTGATTGCTGGTGTAGGCGTTGGCGATACAGCTGCTGCCAGGCGTCACGCCTTCCAGCCCACCCGTGTAGATCGGCTCCATGAAAACGAGAATGGTGCCCGGACGCACGACCTGCTGCGCCTCGACCAGTTGCTCGCCGCCCCTGAACTGGCCCGCCGCGATGTAGTCCTGGACGCTGGTAACCACCATCGGAATGATCGTCCACGGCTTGGAAATGCAGGTGGCCTCGGCCACCATTCCGACCTTCATGACCTGAGCCTCGATCTGCCCAAACCCTGCCATGAGCGTACGCCGTCCGGCGGCCTCCGGAATGAGAACGCCGGCCGACCGAATCATTGGATTGACGATATCACCCGGCTTCAGTGCGAACTGCTCGACCCGCCCGTCGACACCGGCGCGAATGAAGGTCTTGTCGAGATCGACCTGCGCTTCGGCCAACGCGGCTTCCGCGCTCGCCTTCTCCGCCGGGAGAAGCGCGCTTAGTCGCGTCATCGCGGATTGTTTGAAGCGGTCGCGGCATCGAGGCTGCCCTGGCGACCGGCGGCGGCCACTTCGAGCTTTTCGATGTCGCGTTGCGGCACGATGCCGGGATTGCGTTTCTGCAGTTCGCGCTTGGTGTCGAGTTCGTCCGTTGCCTGCTGCAGCGCGCCCTTTGCTTCCTGAAGCTGGCCTTCCGCCTTCATGATATCGGCCTGCGCCGACAGCATCGCGGCATCCACTTCGGCAATCTTCCGCCTCGCCGTCAGCAGCGACGCTTCCTGCTTGGCGCTGTCGAGCCTGAACAGCACATCGCCCTTCTTGACGGCCGCGCTGACGTCGACCTTCACCTCGGCAACCCGGCCGGTGATTTCGGGAACGATCGGAACGGTCCGGTAGAACAACGTCGCCGAATTGGTCGACGGATGATAGTAGAAGATCATCGTGATCAGCGCGACGGTGAGCATCAAGCAGGAGACGATGCCCCATCGCAGCTCGAACCACACCGAATAGAGCGTGATCTCCTTGCCGAGCCGTTTGCCCTGCCGGTAGCGCCGATAGAGATAATCCGGGAAGATGGTCAGCAGCGAACAGAGGAGCAGCTCAAGCATGGGCCTGCACCTCGCTCTTGGCGCCACCGGCCTTCTCGATGCGGGCTTTCGCCTCGGCGGTTGTGGCAGCATGCGCCGCGTCTCCAACTGGCGGCTCGGTTGGGTCCTGTTCAGGCGGAACGCCAGCCATCTTCTCGACCGACCCTGCAATCCTGCGCAGCGGCGTGCTGAAGTCCGGCAGGTCGATCATGGCGAGGAACAGGCCGATCACCCAGAACAGGTGGTTGTGCGTGAACAGCGACAGCAGGCCCAGCACGGCCACGATTTCAAACTGGAACTTCTGCGACTTGTGGGCCATCCGCTCCGGCAGCGAGTGCAGGTGCAAATAGAAATTGCCGACCGCGAGAACGGTGACGAGCAGAAAAATGCCGACGACGACCATCAGAACGTCGGTGTCACCCGGTGCGGTGATGAAGGGCGGCAGATGATGCGGTGCGCTGGGGTGAATCGACTCGCTCAAGGCAATCCTCCGTTCATAACGGGACTAACGCGCTGGGTCGGTCGGCTCGGTTCAATCTTTACACAATGTGAAAACTTGGCAAGTGCTAAGGCGCGGCCTGCGCGCACGAGTCCGACCAGGCTCCACTAGGCCGTCTTCGCATCCGCCGGCCGCGTCTGGCGCAACAGTTTTGCGCAGACAAAGCCGAGCGCGATCATGACGGCCGCAGCAGTAAGCAAGGTCGGGACCTTGCCGGCATGCTGGATTCCGAAGCCGTAGGCGATCGGGCCGATGGTCTGGCCCATGAAGAAAAAGAACGCGTGCAGCGACAGCGCGGTGGCGCGCGCTTCCGCCGACAATTCGCTGGCGAATACCTGCAAGCTGCCGTGGATCATGTAAAAACCCCAGCCCATGAGGATCAGGCTGAGCGTTTGCAGTTTCCATTCCGGACCCATCGCCATCGCGATGAGCTGCACGCCGACCAGCGTCGCGCCGCCGATCATCATCCCATTGACGCCGATCCTCGGCAGAAACCGCGACACCGTCAGGGTGTAGAACAGCCCGCCGACGGCGAAGCCCGCGATGACGATGCCGGCGATCGACAGCGAGGTTTCGCCGAGTTCGAACAGGAAGGCCGCGATGAAGGGAAACAGCCCGAGCACGCAGCACCCTTCGATGAACACGGCGGCGTAGCAAATGCGTGCGTTCGGGTTGGTGAAGATGGTGCGGTAGCCTTGCTTGAGGGCTGACAGGCTGGTTCGCGGCGGACGCGTCAACGCCGCGCCGCGAAATCCAACGGCCACCACAATCGAGGCCACCACGACAATCAGACCCAGCACGGCGAGCACGCCGCGCCAGCCGAGAAAGTCTCCGATCAGGCCGGACACCGAGGCACCCAGCAGATTACCGGTCATGGCGCCGGCCAGCGTGCGCCCGATCGCGATCTGCCGCTTCTCAGGCCCGACGAGGTCGCTGGTCAGCCCCAGCGCGATCGGAAACACGCCGCCCGAGCCGATACCGGCCAGAATGCGGGACGCAAACAACAGCGGGAACGACGTCGCCACCGCGCCGAGAATGTTGGCAAGGCCCAGCAGCGCCAGGCAGACGACCATCAGGCGAGCCTTGCCGAACATGTCGGCGACGGCGCCCAGCACAGGCTGGATGATGGCAAAGGTGAAGGCGAAGACGGCGGCGAAACTGGCGGCGGTCGCGATGCTGACCGAAAAATCCTCGGCCACACGCGGCAACACCGGATCAAGCGCGCGAGCGGACAGGGCTGCCGAAAAGGTCGCAAGCGCAATGATGTTGAGCGCCGGCGGCATACGGCTCGCGGCGGTCACGGCGATATCCGTCTCATTGTGTTGCTCCGCGCTTCGAAAGCGCGTCGAACTCCATCAAATTCTTCACTAACGCTTCGAACTCGCGCAGCGGCAGCATGTTGGGCCCGTCCGACGGCGCGCGATCGGGATCGGGATGAGTCTCGATGAACACGCCGGCGACGCCGACGGCCACCGCGGCGCGCGCCAGCACGGGCACGAATTCGCGCTCACCGCCCGACGATGTCCCCTTCCCGCCCGGCTGCTGCACCGAATGGGTGGCGTCGAAAATGACGGGCGCGCCTGTGCGCGCCATGATCGGCAGCGCACGCATGTCCGACACCAGCGTGTTGTAGCCGAACGACGCCCCGCGCTCGGTGACCAGCACGTTCGGGTTACCGCCGCCGGTAATCTTGGCGACGACATTGGCCATGTCCCACGGCGCGAGGAACTGGCCCTTCTTGACATTGACGGCTTTGCCGGTCGCGGCGGCTGCCAGCAGGAGATCGGTTTGCCGGCACAGATATGCCGGGATCTGCAGCACGTCGACCGCTTGCGCAACTTCGGCGCATTGCGAAGGTTCATGCACGTCGGTGAGGACAGATAGTCCCAGCGACGAGCGGATCTCTGCAAAAATCGGTAGCGCCTGCGCCAGGCCAATGCCGCGCGGAGTCGATCCGCTGCTGCGATTAGCCTTGTCGAAGGAGGTCTTGTAGACGAGGCCGATCTTGAGCCGACCGGCGATCTCCTTCAGCGCACCCGCCACTTCGAGCGCGTGCGCGCGGCTCTCTAGTTGGCACGGTCCGGCAATGATCGAAATCGGCAAGTCGTTGCCGAATTTGACTGATCCAACAGTGACGACCGTGGCTGCCTGGAGATTCACGTTCAAGGGGATTTCCTTTGTATTCGACGCGGACCATGCCGGTCCGCGCTTCCAGGATCAACCCCGTTTAACCCTGAATATCAGCGTTGCGCCGGCGGCTATTTTACCGCCGAAAACGCCGTCGGCACCAGCAACTGGCTGACGATGTTGTCGATGATCTGGCCGTCTTCCTCGCTCTTGGCGCGGCCGGCGATCCAGTCGGGATCGCTCTGGAATGCGGTCCATTTCTTCTCGCGATCGGCCAGCGAGTCCCACGCAACGAAATAGGTCAGTTCCTGATTGGAAGTACCGATCAGCGTGGTGTAGAAACCGGCCTGCTTGATGCCGTGCTTGTCCCACAGTTTCAGCGTCAGCGTATCGAACCTCTTCATCAGCGCCGGCAGGCGGCCCGGCAGACAGCGATAGACGCGCATTTCCATGATCATCGGATTTACTCCCAAAGGTTATTGTTCTTGCAGGTCACGGGAGCGGTTTGTCGCAACAATTGAAGCGTTCGTCAAAGGTGGAGCCGTAGGGTGGGCAAAGCAAAGCGTGCCCACCATTGCCTGACAACGGATGGATAGATGGTGGGCACAGCGCGAAGAGCGCGCCTTTGCCCACCCTACGATTCTGCAGCAGGTCTACACCAGCCGGCTCTGCACCACCGCTGCCTGAATGAACGACGCAAACAATGGGTGCGGCTCGAACGGCCGCGACTTCAGCTCGGGGTGGAATTGCACGCCGATGAACCAGGGATGGTCCTCGTATTCGACGATCTCCGGCAAGACGCCGTCGGGCGAGAGACCCGAGAAGCGCAGGCCGTGCTGCTCGAGGCGGTCCTTGTAGGCCGTGTTGACCTCGTAGCGGTGGCGGTGGCGCTCGGAAATCTCGGTCGCGCCGCCATAGACTGCCGAGACGCGGCTGCCGCGCTTGAGCGCCGCAGGATACGCGCCGAGGCGCATGGTGCCGCCTAGGTCGCCGGTCTTGGACCGCTTCTCCAACTCGTTGCCGCGCAGCCATTCCGTCATCAGGCCGACCAGCGGTTCGGGAGTGGGACCGAACTCGGTGGAGTTCGCCTCCGCGATGCCGACGAGATTGCGCGCGGCCTCGATCACCGCCATCTGCATGCCGAAGCAGATGCCGAAATACGGCACGTCGCGGACGCGGGCGAACTGCGCCGCGCGGATCTTGCCCTCGGCGCCGCGCTGGCCGAAGCCGCCGGGCACCAGGATGCCGTTGACGTGTTCGAGGAACGGCGCCGGGTCCTCGTTCTCGAACACCTCGCTCTCGATCCAGTCGAGATTGACCTTCACCTTGTTGGCGATGCCGCCATGGGAGAGCGCCTCGATCAGCGATTTATAGGCGTCCTTCATGCCGGTGTACTTGCCGACGATGGCAATGGTCACCGCGCCTTCCGGGTTGCGCACGCGCTCGTTGATGACGTTCCAGCTCTGCAGCGCAGGGGAATTTTCGGCGTGATGCCGAAGGCGGCCAGCACCTCGTCGTCGAGCCCGGCGACGTGATAGGCCTCAGGGACAGCGTAGATGTTGTCGACGTCCCGCGCCTCGATCACGGCGCTTTCGCGCACGTTGCAGAACAGGCCGAGCTTGCGCCGCTCTTCCTTCGGTATCTCGCGATCGGTCCGGCACAGCAAAATATCCGGCTGGATGCCGATCGAGCGCAGTTCCTTCACCGAGTGCTGGGTCGGCTTGGTCTTCAGTTCGCCGGCGCTCGGGATGAACGGCAGCAGCGTCAAATGAATATAGACGGCATGATCCCGCGGCAGTTCGTTCTTGAGCTGGCGGATCGCCTCGAAGAACGGCAGGCCTTCGATGTCGCCGACGGTGCCGCCGATCTCGACCAGCACGAAATCATATTCGTCATTGCCCGAGAGCACGAATTCCTTGATCGCGTTGGTGACGTGCGGAACCACCTGAATGGTCGCGCCGAGATAATCGCCGCGCCGCTCCTTGGTGATGATGTCCTGATAGATCCGCCCGGTGGTGATGTTGTCGGCCTTTGTGGCCGGACGCCCCGTGAAGCGCTCGTAATGGCCGAGATCGAGATCGGTCTCGGCGCCATCGTCCGTCACGAACACTTCGCCGTGCTGATACGGCGACATCGTTCCGGGATCGAGGTTGAGATAGGGGTCGAGTTTGCGGAGACGGACCTTGTACCCGCGAGCCTGCAGCAGGGCACCGAGTGCCGCCGAAGCCAGACCCTTTCCGAGCGAAGAAACCACGCCGCCGGTGATGAATATGTACCGCGCCATGGGACTCAACCTTTAAGGCCACTGGCCCGATCTCGCCAAAACGAGATCGCGTGCGCGGGCGAACATTCTGCCGGGCTGTGGGTGACGTGAATTTTAAAGCGATATCAGAGCATTGATGGGAAGTTCTGATACAGGACGGTAGAGGCCGCCCTGCATAGCCACCCTGCTTTATTGCGAACGCGGCGCCTGCGGACCCGACTGGCCCTGCTGTTCATCCACCTTCTTTAGCGTGTCGAGCACGCCGCCAGAGGTCGGCGGAGCGACCGGCGTCGCGCCACCCGGCTGGGACTGCGTCGTCGGCGCGGGGCCGAGGATCGAGGCCGGCTTGCGATCGACGCCGGCGAGCCAGGCCAGCGCCATGCTGGTCAGGAAGAAAAGTCCCGCCAGGACCGCCGTCGTCCGCGTCAAGAGATTGGCGGTGCCGCGGCTTGACATGAAGCCGGCGCCGCCGCCCATGCCGAGGCCGCCGCCTTCGGATTTCTGCAGCAGCACGGCGCCGATCAGCACCGAGACGATCATGAGGTGAACGACGATAACGACGGTATGCATCTCAAAACCTTCCGTCACAAGCTGACAGCGCCGGGCTTCGGCTGCACCAAGAGCTTGCGGGTTTTCCTGAAGTTGCGCGGTGTTACACGATCGGACGGGGCATTGTCACCCCAACCGCCGCCGCGGAGATAATTGCCGCAGGCGCGACGGCAAGGCTATCCCCGGCTCTCGCGCGACGTTTGAATCCGGACTTGAGGTCGCACCAATTTCTCCTATAATAGACGAATGGATACTATAGTAGACAACCTCAGCACCCGCCTCGCCCACCGCCTGCGGCTCGAGCGCGACAGCCGCGGCTGGTCGCTGGCCGATCTGGCCGAACGCTCCGGGGTTTCCAAGGCCACCATCAGCAAGATTGAGCGCGCCGAGGTCAGCCCGACCGCGGTGGTGCTGGTTCGGCTTGCCAGCGCCTTCGACCTCACCCTCGCCGGCCTGATGCTGCGGGCCGAAGGCCAGGGCGAACGCCTTTCGCGCGCTGCCGAGCAGCCGGTGTGGCGCGATCCCGAGACCGGCTATCTGCGCACGCAGGTATTCAACCGCCCCGATCATCCCGTCGAGATCATCAAGGTCGAGATGCCGGCGAACCAGCGCGTAACCCTGCCCGCCTCATCCTACGCACACATCCGCCAGGTCCTCTGGGTGTTGTCGGGCGCGCTCGTCCTCATCGATGGCGGCGAACGCCACGAACTCCATGCCGGCGACTGCCTCGGATTCGGTCCGCCGGCGGAAGTGACATTTGCCAACGAAAGCGCCGCGCCGTGCACTTACGTCGTTGCCCTTGCCCGGAGCTAGCAGGCGATGGCGGAGATCGACATCAGGCGTTCTCCGACCGGGCCGGCGGATCCGGCAAACCTCGCGCCTGCCGGCCACAATGGCGGTCCGCCGCTCGACCAAGAGCACACGCCAGAATGGGGCAACGCCGGAATCGGAAATTATTTCTACTGGAAGGCGGCGCATCGCGCGGCCTGGAAAAACCCTCGCCCGGCATCGTCGCGTTCCGCATCCGGAAAGCCGAACGGCTGGGCATCACCTACGAAGAATACACGTTGGAAATTCTCGAACGCGGCCGTCACCTGCAGATCGAGGATGTCGAACGGATTGCAGAGATCAAGCGAGCGCGCGCCGCCCGTACCGTCAATCATCGAAAGTGAACTTCGCGGAAATTCATTCTCATGTCGGATATCCAGATCAAAGCCCTGAGCCCTTCGCCCGAAATTAGCGCGATGCTTAGTGAAATCCTGATCGAAACGGTGGCCAATGGCGGCTCGGTCAGCTTCATGCATCCGCTGTCACAGGCGGTGGCCGAGGCGTTCTGGTCACACTCGCTCAGCGCGGCGGGCCGCGGCGAACGGATCATCCTCGGCGCCTTTGACGGCGATACGCTGATCGGCACGGTCACGCTCTTGCTCGATCTTCCGCCGAACCAGCCGCATCGTGCGGAGATCGCGAAGATGATGACGCGCGTCAGTCACCGCCACCGCGGGATCGCCACGGCGCTGCTGCGCGAGGCCGAGCGGCTGGCGATCACGCGCCAGCGCTGGCTGTTGGTGCTCGATACCGCCGAGGACGAAGGCGCGGCAGGGCTATACGAACGGCTGGGCTTCCAGCTGACGGGCGTCATTCCGGACTACGCGTTCAAGCCCCATGGCGGACTCACGGGCACGCTGATCTACTGGAAGCGGCTACAGGAAAATGTGCTCGCCTGAGCTAGCACGCCTCCGCAATTGCCAGGAAGTCCACAGCTTTCAGGCTGGCGCCGCCGACCAGCGCGCCGTTGACATCGGCGACCGCCATCAATTCCGCCGCGTTGGAGGGTTTGACCGAGCCGCCGTAGAGAATCCGGATCCTGCTGCCTTCTGCCTTAAACCGGCTGGCGAGAACGCCGCGGATAAAGCGATGAACTTGCTCGACATCTCCGGGCGTCGCCGTCAGCCCGGTACCGATCGCCCAGACCGGCTCATAGGCCACCACCAGATTGGCCGCCGTCGCCCCATCCGGCAACGAGCCCGCGAGCTGCCCGCCGCAGACTTCCAGCGTCTGGCCGGCGTCGCGTTGCTTCTGGGTCTCGCCGATGCAGACGATCGCCGAAAGCCCCGCCCGCCAGGCCGCTTCCGCCTTCTGCCGAACCAGCGCGTCGGTCTCGCCATGGTCGGCACGCCGCTCCGAATGCCCGACGATGATGGTGCTGGCGCCGGCATCCGCCAGCATTTCCGCCGAGAGATCGCCGGTATGGGCGCCCGAGGCCTTTGCGTGGCAATCCTGGGCCCCGACAGCGAGTTTTGAACCGAGCGCCTTGTCGGCGAAACCGGCGATCAGGGTTGCCGGGGGCAAACCAGCAGGTCGGCCTTGCCAGCCAGCGCGCCTGCGCCGGCGATCATGGCTTCGAACTCGGCCAGGGAGGATTTCAGGCCGTTCATTTTCCAGTTGCCGGCGATCAGCGGCCGGATGGCGTCGGTCATGTCAATTATCCCGCAAATGTCAGCGTTATAGATGCGCTAGCAGAGGCACGCCGCCAGTTCCAGATACCGGTCGGACGGTCCCGCAAGCACTAACCGCTTCAATTAGCCCATGCGGGCGAGGTTGCGGGGGCTGCGGCCACTTTATGATGCGTTTTCAACTCGGTGACGCTTTGTTGCGGTTTTCGGTCCCGGATCGAATTCCCTGGGCACGACCCGGTTCCCCTCTCCTGCAAAAAACAAGTTGGACCCATGCTTCGAGGAATTCGGAAAGCCTCATCAAACTGGCTCGGCAAGATTGTCATGGCCACCGTGATGGGCGTTTTGATTGTCAGTTTCGCAGTTTGGGGCATTGCCGATATCTTCAAGGGGTTCGGCCAGTCGTCGCTCGCCAAGATCGGCAAGACCGAGATTTCGACCGAGCAGTTCCGCCAGATCTACACGGAAAGGCTGCAGCAGCTCGGCCGTCGTTTCGGCCGTCCGCTGACCTCGGAACAGGCCCGCGCCTTCGGGCTCGACCGGCAGGTGCTGCAACAGACCATCGCCGAAGCCGCGCTGGACGAGGAAGCCCGGCGCATGGGGCTTGCCCAGTCCCAGGATGAGACCATGCGGCTGATCTACAACGACCCCAATTTCCAGGGATTGGGCGGCAAGTTCGACCCGCAGCGCTTCCAGGCCACGATCCGGCAGTTCGGCTACACCGAGCAACGCTATCTCGCCGAACAGCGGCGCGTCGGGCTGCGGCGCCAGATCGCCGGCACCGTCTCGGCCGGGGTGGAGCCGCCGAAGGTCCTGATCGACGCAATGACCCGTTTCCAGAACGAACAGCGCTCGATCGAGTACGTCAAACTCGACGCCGCGCAGGCTGGCACGATCGACCCACCCTCTCCCGAGGCGCTGGCCGCCTATTTCGAGGAGCGCAAGACCCAGTTCCGGGCGCCTGAATATCGCAAGCTGTCCTTTGTCGTGATCAACCCCGAAGAGATCGGCAAGTGGACCGAGGTCTCCGACGAGGATGCGAAGAAAATCTTCGAGCAGCGCCGCGACCAGCTCGGGACGCCGGAAAAGCGCGAAGTGTCGCAGATGTTTTTTCCCAACGAAGGCGAGGCGCTGGCCGCGCGCGGCCGCATCACCTCGGGAACGTCGTTCGACGACGTCGCGAAGGAACGCAATCTCAATCTGGCCGACGTCGACCTCGGCATGATCGCAAAGAGCGCGATCATCGATCCGGCGATTGCGGATGCGGCGTTCTCGCTGCCATCTGGCGAAGTCAGCCAGCCGGTGCAAGGGCAGTTCGGCGTGGCGCTGGTCAAGGTCGGCAAGATCGAGCCGGGCGTGACGCCGACCTATGAAAGCGTTGCGGCCCAGGTGAAGAAGGAAATCGCGACCGAACGCGCGCGCCAAGGTCAACGAAATCCAGAACAAGATGGAAGACGAGCGCAGCGGCGGCGCCAATGTGGTGGAAGCTTCGCAGAAGCTCGGCCTGACCCCCGTCACGATCGACGCCGTCGATCGCTCCGGCCGCATGCCCAACGGCCAGCCGGTGGCGAATATCCCGCGCGGCCTCGACGTCGTCTCGCAGGCCTTCAACAGCGATGTCGGCGTCGACAACGAACCGATCCAGTTTGCCGGCGGCTATGTCTGGTACGACGTGCTCGGCATCACGCCCTCGCGCGAGCGCCCGCTCGACGAGGTTCGCAGCCAGGTCGAGGCGAAATGGCGCGAAGACCAGATTTCGAACAGGCTGCGCGCGAAAGCAACCGAGATGGTGCAGAAGGTCGAGCAAGGTGGCACGCTTGCCGCGGAGGCCGCAGCAGTCGGATCGAAGGTCGAGACCGCGACCGGCTTCCGCCGCGACGCCTCGCTTTCAGGCGTACCCTCGGCCGCCATCACGGCCGCGTTCCGGACCGCCAAGGACGGCGTCGGGCAGACGCCGGGCACAGGCGGCAGCGAGTGGATCGTGTTCCGCGTTACCGACGTGAGCGTGCCGCCGGTCGACACCGCCTCCGAAGAGCTGAAGAAACTGAAGGACACGCTGCAGCGCAGTCTGACCGACGAACAGGTCGCGCAATACGTGACGAAGATCGAATCCGAGATCGGCACCTCCATCAACCAGGCCGCCTTCGCGCAGGTGACGGGCGCTAACAACTGAGCATGATCGCGGGATAATCTGAAGTTTGCAGCCGGTCATGCTTCAAGACGACACCCAATCCTGAAAGCCCAAGCGATGGACGACCTGAAATCTATCATCGGAAAAGTCGCCACCGGCGCGACGTTGTCACGTGAAGAGGCGGCCTCCGCCTTCGACAGCATGATGTCCGGCGAGGCCACGCCCTCGCAGATGGGCGGGCTGTTGATGGCGCTGCGGGTCCGCGGTGAAACCGTTGACGAGATCACCGGCGCGGTGGCGGCGATGCGCAGCAAGATGCTGCGGGTCAAGGCGCCCGCGGACGCGGTCGACGTCGTCGGCACCGGCGGCGACGGCTCCGGTTCGGTCAACGTCTCGACCTGCGCGGCCTTCATCGTCGCGGGCGCCGGCGTGCCCGTCGCCAAGCATGGCAACCGCGCGCTGTCGTCGCGCTCGGGCGCGGCCGACGTGCTGGCTTCTCTCGGCGTCAAGATCGACCTCACGCCTGAGCAGGTCGGCCGCTGTGTGGCCGAGGCCGGCATCGGCTTCATGTTCGCGCCTGCGCATCATCCGGCCATGAAGAACGTCGGCCCGACCCGGGTCGAGCTCGCCACCCGCACGATCTTCAACCTGCTCGGCCCGCTCTCCAATCCGGCCGGCGTGAAGCGGCAGATGGTCGGCGTGTTCTCCAGGCACTGGGTGCAGCCCTTGGCGCAGGTGCTGAAAAATCTCGGCTCCAGATCCGTCTGGGTCGTGCACGGTTCCGACGGGCTCGATGAAATCACCCTCACCGGCCCGAGCTTTGTCGCCAGCCTCGACAACGGCAAGATCAGCACCTTCGAGGTGACGCCGGAGGACGCGGGCCTCACCTGTTGCAATGTCGATGCGCTTAGGGGCGGCGATGCGGACACCAACGCGGTCGCGCTGCAAGGCGTGCTCAACGGCAAGCCTAGCGCCTATCGTGACGTCGCGCTGCTCAACGCCGCGGCGGCGCTGATCGTGGCCGGACGCGCCAAGGACCTGAAGGAGGGTGTTGCGATCGGCGCTAAATCGCTCGACAGCGGTGCGGCAGCGGCGCGGCTGAAACACCTGATCGCGGTCTCGCGCGGCTGATCCGAGGGGCGCCAGAGATGTCCGATATCCTGACGAAGATCGAAGCCTACAAGCGCGAGGAGATTGCCGCGGCCAAGCGGGCGTATCCCGTGTCCGAGGTCGAAGCCCGCGCCAAAGCGGCATCGCCGCCGCGCGGTTTTCTGCGCGCGATCCGCGACAAGCTTGCGCGCGGCGACTACGCGCTGATCGCGGAAGTGAAAAAGCCTCGCCATCCAAGGGACTCATTCGCGCCGATTTCGACCCGCCGGCGCTGGCAAAGGCTTATGAAGCTGGCGGTGCGGCGTGCCTGTCGGTGCTGACGGATGCGCCCTCATTCCAGGGCCATCTCGACTTCATGGTCGCGGCGCGCTCGGCCACCAACTTGCCGGTGCTGCGCAAGGATTTCCTGTTCGACACCTATCAGGTGGTGGAAGCCCGCGCCCATAACGCGGACTGCATCCTGATCATCATGGCAGCGCTCGACGACGCCACCGCCGGGGATCTCGAGGACGCGGCCATCGCGCTCGGCATGGACGTGCTGATCGAAATCCACGACCGCACTGAGCTCGACCGTGCGCTAAAACTTCGCTCGCCGATGATCGGCGTCAACAACCGCAACTTGAGGACCTTCGAGACCGCGCTTTCGACCAGCGAGGCGCTGGCGCCGCTGATCCCGCGCGATCGCCTGATGGTCGGCGAAAGCGGCATCTTTACGCCTGAGGATCTCGCCCGCCTCGAGCGCGTCGGCATGTCGACCTTCCTGGTCGGCGAAAGCCTGATGCGGCAGGCCGACGTGACGGCCGCGACGCGCGCGCTGCTGACGCGCGCCAATGGCCCGCGTGCGACCGGGACCGGCTAGCAGATGGCCGGCAAATCTTCCACAGGCGGCTCCGCCCTCACCCATATCGATGCGTCGGGCGAGGCGCGGATGGTCGACGTCTCGGCCAAGGCAGCGACCGAGCGCACGGCCGTCGCCGAAGGGCGCGTCGTCATGAGCAAGGCGACGCTTGACTTGATCGTCTCCGGCAACGCCAAAAGGGTGACGTGCTGGGCACGGCCCGCATCGCCGGCATCATGGCGGCCAAGCGCACGGCTGAGCTGATCCCGCTGTGCCATCCGCTGGCACTGTCCAAGGTGACGCTCGACATCACGCCCGACAAAAAACTGCCCGGCTGCATCGTCCACGCCACCGTCAAGGTCACCGGCCCTACGGGGTCGAGATGGAAGCGCTGACCGCAGTGTCGGTCGCGTGTCTTACGATCTACGACATGATCAAGGCGGTCGAGCGCGGCGTGCGCATCGAAGGCATCCATCTCGTCGAGAAGACCGGCGGCAAGTCCGGCCATTATCGCGCGGGGCGCTGAGCGCGGCGACCATCGCCGTTGTCACGGGTGTGTGACCGGCGCGGTGCGGAATGCCCTACCGGCTTGCGGGGTTGTGCTATCGGGACCTTCACAAGGAGGAATCCGATGTCGATCTACAGGCTTGTTGGCGCGGCGGCTGCGTTGGCCGTGATCTCGGCACCTGCCAAGACACCTGCCATGGCACAGGAGGTGATCTCCGAACCCGGCTATTGCGCGTTCTTCTATCCAAACGCCAACTGCCAGAATAAAGGTCCGGGCAATCCCTATACCGATCCGCGGCGGTTCAACCAGAACTACGTGGTGCCGGATGGCCCTCCGGCGGCCGGCGTCGTCGTGAGGAAGCGCGCACGCACATCCGCGACACGCATGCAGTGATCCGCCAAATCCCGCAATCGGTCGGCGGACCGCCACGTCAGGCCCGCCGATTTTTTGCGCGACCGCGCCCAGCCGGTTCCATGGTCGAACGATGTTCCCCTGTGGTTGCCGACGGCCCCTCCGCCACTCGGCTAACCATTCATTAACCAGACTTCCTAACGTCAATTCCATCTCGACGCAGTATCGGTGTCATGGGCCGGGGGTTGAGATAACCGCTTCTGGAAATCCATTCCTGGCAGCGATCGCGTTCCATGGCTTCGACCGGCACCACATTTCGGATTGCGTCCGCCTTCCGCGGCGGCCCGATCCGCTGGTTGATCCTGGGCGGCACGCTTCTGATCGCCGCCATCGCCATCGGCGCGACCATCATGGCCGGCGATTTCCGTGAGCGCGCGCTGCGCAACAGCGAACGCGAGCTGGAAAACACCGTGCTGCTGCTCGCCCGCCATTTCGACCAGCAGCTCGAAGACTTCCAGGTCGTGCAGAAGGACGTGATCGCGTTCATGCGTTCCAGCGGCATCGCGACCGTGGAGAACTACAAGCGGCGAATGTCCGGCTATGACATCCACCTGATGCTGAAATCCAAGATCGAGGCGCTGTCCTATGTCGGCGGCATCAACATCTTCGACGCCGAGGGCAACCTGATCAACGCATCGATCGCCTGGCCGCCGCCGCCGGTCAACTCGGCGGACCGCGCTTTCTTCAGGACCTTCAAGTCCGGCGCGCAATCGCCGGAGATGCTGGTCGAGCCGGTCCACAGCCGCATCACCGGCGCCTGGACCACGGTGATCGCGCGCAAGATCACCGGACCGAAGGGCGAATTCCTCGGCGTCATCGGCCGCGGCATCGAACCCGTCAATTTTGAAAGGTTCTTCGCAACCGTAGCGCTCGGGCCCGGCGCCTCCATCGCCATGCACCACAGCGACGGCACGCTGCTGGCCCGTTATCCGCACGTGCCCGAGCTGATCGGCAAGAACTTCAAGAGCGGTCCGGCCGCGCAGCGGCAGGTATTCGAGCAGCCCCGCAGCACTTCGCGCCTCACCAGCCCGATCGACGGCGAGGACCGGCTGATCTCGTCGCGCGCGCTGACGAATTTTCCGCTTCTGATCATCGCTTCGACCACGACGTCGGCCGCACTGGCCGACTGGCGCGAGCAGATCGGAATCCTGATCGCGATCGCCGGACTTTCCGTGCTGGCGATTGCCGCCCTGCTGCTTCTTGTCGTCCGCAAGCTTTCGCACCAGCACCGCGCGTCCAAGCAGCGGCTGTCGCTGGAAAAGCAGCGCCTCGACACCGCCGTCAACAACATGACGCAAGGCCTGCTGCTGTTCGATGCGAAGCAGCATCTCATCATCTGCAACAAGCGATATCTCGAGATGTACGGCCTCTCGGCCGACGTCGTGAAGCCGGGTTGCAGCTTCCGCGAGGTGATCGCCCACCGCAAGGAAACCGGCTCGTTCGTCGGCGACATCGATCACTACCTCGAGGTCGTGCTGCGCGACATCGCGCACCGCAACATCATGGTGATATCGACGCCCGACGGACGTTCGATCCAGATCGTCAACGAGCCGGTGCCGGACGGCGGTTGGCTGGCGACCCATGAAGACATCACCGAGCGCCGCCGCGCCGAGGAGCGCATCACCCACCTCGCCCATTACGACGCACTGACCGACCTGCCGAACCGCGCGCTGTTCCACGAACGGCTCAAGCGCGAACTGTCCCACGCCGCGCCGGACCGGCAGCTGGCGGTGCTCTATATCGACATCGACGAATTCAAGAGCGTCAACGATCTCGCTCGGCCACATGATCGGCGACGAGCTTTTGAAATCGGTCGCGTCGAGCCTCGCTGCTTGCGCGCGGAAAACCGATTTCGTGGCCCGGCTCGGCGGCGACGAGTTTGCCATCGTTCAGACCGGCATCGAGGATACCGATGATGTAATGATGCTCGTCAGCCGCATCTTCGAGGCGATCCGCATCCCCTATCAATGCCTCGGCCATCAGGTGACCACCGACGCCAGTATCGGCATCGCGCTGGCGCCGCGCGACGGCTCCGATATCGACCGGATCCTCAAGAATGCGGATCTGGCGATGTACGCGGCCAAGGCCGCCGGCCGCCGCACCTATCGCTTCTTCGAAACGGAGATGGAGGCCGAGGTCCGCGCCCGCCGCAGCCTGGAAATCGACCTGCGTCAGGCGCTCGTCGACGGCGGCTTCGAGGTCTACTACCAGCCCTGCCTCGACCTGCAGACCAACGCGATCACCGGCTGCGAGGCGCTGGTGCGCTGGCGCCATCCGCAGCGCGGCATGATTTCGCCCGCCGAGTTCATCCCGCTTGCCGAGGACACCGGCCTGATCAACCAGCTCGGCGAATGGGTGCTGACCACGGCCTGCAAGGAAGCGGCGAACTGGCCCGGCAATATCCGGCTCGCGGTCAACGTCTCGCCGGTTCAGTTCAGGAGCGGCACGCTGGCGCTGAAGGTGATGGCCGCGCTGGCCGCATCCGGCCTCGCCGCGGACCGGCTCGAACTCGAGATCACCGAGGCGGTTCTTATCCGCGACGACGAGGCCGCGCTCGCCGTTCTGCACGACCTTCGCGCCATCGGGGTCCGCATCGCGCTCGACGATTTCGGCACCGGCTATTCCTCGCTGAGCTACCTGCAGCGTTTTCCGTTCGACAAGATCAAGATCGACCGCTGCTTCATCACCGACATCGCCGAGCCGGAAGGCTCGTCCTGCATCGTGCAGGCGGTGGTGAACATTGCCGCCGAACGCCACATGACGACGACCGCCGAAGGCGTCGAGACCGAGCAGCAACGCGACTTGCTGCGCGAACTCGGCTGTTCGGAAATGCAGGGCTACCTGTTCAGCCCGCCGAGGCCCGAGGCCGAGATCAGGCCGCTGCTGTTTGCGGACCGGGAGGGACCCGAGGCGGTACACCCGAGCCGCGCGCGCGGACGCAAGCCGGTTGTGCGGACGGCGTAAGATTTTTCGAGCAACGCTTCTTCGTGCCGTCATTGAGAGCGAAGCAACACTGTCGCGGCAAACAGATCGTCATACCCGCGAAGGCGGGTATCCAGTACGCCGCGGCCTATCGATTCCATCACTGGCGCCTCTGGGATACTGGATCACCCGCCTTTGCGGGTGATGACGACTGAGTATAGCTTTTTCATTCTCGCGACTCAGAAAGCCCGAGGTTTGCTAGGAATTCTTTGCCCTCCAAAACAGAGGGCGCGGGGAATGCCGGGTGCCGGCTAGCACCCGCGGTCTCGTGTGCAAGATGCACTCAAGAATGCGCACACGAGCATACAGGTACAGCCGGAGCAGCCCGGCATTCCCCGCGCAATGGTTTGACGGCTTATGCCGCGCTCTCCCTGGAGACGAATTCCTCTTGCCTCCATCGCTGACGAATTGACGGCTCGCATGACCCGGTCGGGCGTCTGCAAACCTCCGCCAGCTTGACACCAGCCACGGGTGCCAGGACCACACGGTTTTGCCGTACGCAGCTTCCTCCGCCAAAACCATTCAGCCAGCCAGTGCCGCCGACCAAACTTCTGGCGAAAGCGTTTAAGCGCCGTTCGTCTGCGCGCCATGTTCGCTCACGGAAAACAGCCCTGCGAACATCTTTCGCGCCTGACGCTGCCGCGTCCACCGCAACCCGCCCCAACGTTCGTGACGATGGCCAACGCCCCTCTTCCGGGACGGGATGGCGGGAGTTGTAGGGTGATTTGGGGTAGCGGCGAAGCGGATTATTTTTGTAACCGAAACTGGACAGGGCAAATCACGTTGAAACGGCTGAAAAAAATCGCCTCTACGCGCATCGAGTTACGGTCACGAAAACCGGGCAGACGGGGCCACACAACGAGCGTTCAGACCAGAAAGCCGTCGATGAGCGCCATCGTCGAAATGTCAGTTAAGTGCACTGGCACCGTAATCCTGCCGTCTCGGTCGCGGAGTGGAACCATGATCCAGATCGAGATGGGCGCTCGACAGCCGCCCAAGGAATTCGCACAGTAAGTTGCTCAACCCGCTTTCTGGGCTGGACGCTTCGCGGCTGGCCGACGCGCTTTTGTGCAGTCGGCCACCGCGATGCCAACCCCGCCGCCTGCTGTTCGGTGATCTGGAGCATGTCACCCATGAAACGCTGTCTCGCTGCTTTCGCAATCGCCGCCAGCTTGTTCGAACCAGTTGCGCACGCCAACGAAGCCTTGGAAGCCAAGGTGCGGGCCTACGTTCCGGTCGTCTCCCTCGCCAAAGTATGTGACATCAAGATCAATGACGCCACCTCGGATGACCACCGCGCCATGCATGAAGCGGTGAAAACCGATCTGAACGCCAACAAACTCGCCTACCGCCTCCATTATGAAACGCAGACGGCCTACATCAATGCCCGCGATGGAGGTCAACGGGTCGCCTTCTGCAAGGACTTCATCGCAGCCAACACCCAATACGCCAAGGCGCGCTTCACCGCCGTGGTCGAGGACCACATGAGCGATGTCAGCACTAGTGTGCAGAAAGCGATTGCCCACAACGTCTGCGGTGCGCCCCCGCCAAGCTGTCCAAGGCCGACTGGAAACCGTACGCGCTCATCAAAAAGATGCTTCAGATCGAGCAGAAGTTGGCCAAGGAAAACGCCGAGACGAACGGCTGGAACGTCACCGAGGAAACGACGGCGGTCACGGAACAGTTCTGCGCGGCGGTAAAAACCCGATGAGCATCACCGCCGCCACCCCGCTGATGCGTCTTTGCGCGGCCCCGGTGGTCCAGGGGCCCGGATGGATTTAGTGCGATGGACGGGCTAGGACCGTTTCGCCAACGCAGGTTCGATGAAGCCGGGAAAGTGTGCTTTGACGCCGATAGCTACCGGTTGTTTTTGTGGGAAGGCTATATCGGCCATCACCCTCATCATGTTTTTCGAGAACGGCGCATTTAAACGGCGAGATGTGCGCACTTTCCGAACGGACTCATGCACGGGCAGGAAGCTCCACGTGTAGAGCGCCGGTGTGTTCGCGGAGCCGATGTGCAATCTTAAGCATCTGCTCATAAAGGCGTTCAGCCCGGTCTACAGCATCCTTCAATTCCTTAAAGGTCTCATAATTAATCACCTTGATAGTGGTTCTCACGGGATCGGCTCCTGCCTTTATTTCTTGCTCGGAGGCTAAAACAAAACCCTCATACATTGCGGAGCCTTCGTGCCGTACAAAACGCGCATGGCCATAGTAATTGCGAAGCTTGCTGATGCCTTTCATGTGCCCCGCGCACTCTTCGATTTCCGCTAGCAGCTTGGCTCCAGATGATTGAGCCGGGCCGCCGCCAAGACCATGTCGATCAGCGAACGAGTGCTTCGATGAGATAGCCAGATGGCTTCGCAATGACGTTGGCCCTCTCTCGGCGAGGCATTCGAGGACAACATAAAAGAAGAATTCGAGGGACGCGGCAGCAGTAACCAACGCTCCGGTCGCGAGCAGCATCTCGTCTTCTTGGCTAAGTCCCTTCAGCCACGTGAAAGCCATTTCCCCCTGTTACATGCTGCTGTTTTGTCTTCCTTGTCAGCCCCGCGCATCACAATCCTGATCGCATCGTCAGGCAATGGCCGCTGGAGTGCCTTTGCTTCATCCCATGGCGCGCGCATCCAAACGTCGCGTTCTTCGTCCGTGGCCAGGATCACCGGCATGGCCTTGGGATGGATCGGCTCGACCACGGCGTTCGGCGATGTCGTGAGAAACCATAGACCTAATGTGGCCCCGGTATCGGCTTCGACTTCATACCACGATCACCGTTGAACGTCGTCCAGATGCCAGCGAAGGCGAATAGCGGGCGGTCCTCATTCAGCGCGAACCAGACCACGTCCTTTTTCTTGGTCTCCGGGTTCGACTCAGGCGCGTACTCGGCGAAGCTGTTGACCGGGACCAAGCAGCGGCTCTCCGGCTTGAGCCAGCCGCGCCAGTGACCGGCGGCCCGCCGGTGCGCGGGGTGGCGGCATGCCCCACCGCATCAGGTTCATCTCCCGGCCTTCGGCGGCATTGCGGATCACGGGTGCCGGATAGTCTGGAAACACGCCGGTCATGGGCGGCAGGTTGCCGACGTAGCGGTTGATGACGCGAAACAGAGCGCGGATCGCTTCTTGGTTGGTCGTGATCGAATAGAGATTGCACATCTGAGGCTACGGGTCGACGGCGTAAACTTGAATTCCTGAAATCTTTTCCAGCACCTGCGGTACTGGCCTGTTTCCGACCTCAGTGGCCTAGTTTGAAATTTAAGGTGGCCTGTTTTGAACCTTCGCCCGATCCCGCCACCATACCAGTTATGAATCGGACCCGGGAAAAACAGGAAATAGAAGCCAAGCTTGCTAAATGCCGTGAGCTGGCGAAAGAGTTCCCGCACGGCGCGACCGCGCAGATGATCCGCGACATGGAAGAAGAACTCCGCCAGCAAATCCGAGAACTGGAAAAGCAGTAAGGCAGCCTCAGTTGGCGGCCTTCAACTCTCGCCAGTTGTTGCGACAGCCCTGCTGCCCACTGCGGTCCCTTGCCGCTGACCGTGGCGAATCTCAGGTTTCCCTGAGGGATGATCCGATGGCACTTCGCGGTTC
The DNA here is from genome assembly GCA_044772375.2 of Bradyrhizobium sp. RDT10. Taxonomy (GTDB): domain Bacteria; phylum Pseudomonadota; class Alphaproteobacteria; order Rhizobiales; family Xanthobacteraceae; genus Bradyrhizobium. Next base: position 2,489,156 of record CP187939.1, on the reverse strand, counting down.
CGGGTACATCAACGCCACCCGCCATCGCGAACCTTGAAGGCCAGCTCGCGCGAGTAGGCCAAGACGGTGCGAGCATCGCTCAATCGTTGTTTGGAAAAACCGTCCTGTTTCGGGACCGTTTTTCCGCTTCCGCGCTTATCGGGATCAGGGAACAGCTTGATCTATCACCGTCGTCCTGCCACGGCATCGTCGGCAGCGACGGCACCCGCCGCTGCTGCACGTGCGGTCGCTCGACCGTCATGGGCTTCGGCGGCGGCGGCTTCACCGGCTTCGGCTCCGGCGGCTTGCCAAAACGATACGCTCGGCGAGCGGCTCAGGCTGTATATCGAAGAGAACTTCCATGATGCGTGAAGAAGGCATCAATCTTCACAGGTTCGCCGGTATCTTTCCAGAACAGCTTTTGACCGAGGCTGGCCGCCACCGCGAGGCGGTGGTGGCCGCCGATTAGCGTATGGTCATCTGCTGCTTTGGCGATAATCTCGCCTGCGTCGTCCACGATGTTTCTCATGTGACGCCTCCAATCCAACGCGCCGATCAGCGCCGCCGCGATGGCGCGTGATCTATCTAACCTCGTGCCGGCTCCGGGCGTTCCAACCCCATGAAGATCACGGTTTCCGTATTCGACATGCGCCACCTCGCGCACCGCCATATGTGTACCATCTCGCATAAAATTAAGCCGAGAATGCGCGATTGCAGATATCCTCAAGGGGCGCCGTCGCGCGGTCCTGGCACCACCCTCCCTATCGGAAGGACCCTGATGACTGATGCGGAGAGCCGCCATACCTCGATGGTTCGCGCCAGCGTCAAGCATCACCGCGACCTCGACGTGATCGTGTTAGGCTGCCCATCGAAAAGCCCGGCGAGCATGCCGGGCGATCGGAAGTATGGTCACGTGATGAAGTGCGAGGATTAAAGATCAGGTGCGGGCTTAGCGTCGGTTCGCTTTGCAACGCTGAGGCCACCGTAAGACTACGGTCTCCCCGCCGACGCGACCGTGCCAGCATCACCTGTTGGACCCGCTTTGGCCGTGCATCGCCGTTTCAATTGGCGGTTTGCGGGTACAAGATCATCGCGTTATAGTCGTGGCCATGACCGCGTTAGACAATATCGAAATTGACCTCCGGAAGACCGAGCGCGACATGGCGCTAGACAAGGTCGCTAGGCTCGAAGAAATCATCGAGAACATCCGCAAGACCATATACGGTGATCGCGGCACCGCCGAATAAGCTGGCCTGGATCAAGGAGCGCTGGATCAGGCCGGACTGACGACGATGCGTAACGGTCTCAGCGCCGCGCAGTCGGCGAGGCGATTTCACACCGGGTTCTTTACGGTTGATCCAAGAAGCGCTCCGGCGGTGGCACGAGGCGCTGGGGCAATTACGGTGACAGTGCTGGACTGCACCCCTGGAATGAGACACTGTGATTTCTGTGACAGCAAGAAGCCCGCATGAGCGCAGCGGATGCCGCCTCGCTCATCCGGGCTCCGCTCGCTAGAGTCGCGCCTTCTGTGCGAGCGGAATCCGAAACGTCCTGAAGCCTTCGATATCAGGAAACCACTCCGCGGCTTCGCGCGACGCTAGCGTCAGAACCACGGCCGGGACTTCGCCGCTGATCAGTTGCTCGATCGCGCTCGCCTTTGCTTCGCTGAACTGGACTTCCGCGGCTCCGGCCGCCATGAGCGCGGCGCTGACGCGTCCACTTGATGCGGATTGCTTCTCCTCGATCGCGATGTTCTTGTTGTTCAGGTCGGATAGCGAATTAATCTCCGGACGTGCCAGAACCAGCGCCACCAGGTTGTCCGTGTTGTCTGGCGATGCGGATGCCGTCTTGTCGGTGTCGTTGGCCTCACCGGCTTCTGTGCCGGGATTGCCCGATTTGTTGGCCGGCTCCCGCCCCGTGCCGATTGCCGTGACGAGATCGGCCAATCCCGTCGCTTCCACGACCTGCTGCTGAATGTGCGGGGCGCCAACGCGGGAGCAGCGGCGGCTGTGGCCGGCAACGCGGCGGTTTCGGAGGTGGCGGGCGGCGCGGCGATCTCGAGCGTGGCTGGCGGCGGCAGGGTGACCTCGGACTTCGCTTCGGACTTCACCTCAGACTTCACCTCAGAGTTGGGGGCCTCCGTGGGCTGCGACGCGGCGATGGATGCTTCCTGAGCCGGCTGCAGCTTGTCGGAGCTTTCCAATTTGCGATCCGGCTCCTGGGTTCCTGCGACGGTCTTTTCCCGCGCCACTGTCGCCGGCACCGCCGGAATATCCTTCCTTGCTGCAAGATTGGGGGCGACGGCCTTTTTGCTGTTCGACGCCTTGTGCGACGCCGCCGTGCCGGCGCGCGACGAGGTGCGGGAAACTGGTGCGGGCTGCCTTGCCACGCGTGGACGGGCCGCTTGTTCAACTCTTTCTATTTCCGCCTCGGCCGGTACCACGACCTTCGTCTCGCGTTCCTCGCGGTGTCGGGCAGACAATGCCCGGTCAGACCAGGCCATATAGGCCTGACACGCCCTGTTGCACGGCAGCCCATCGATATAAACGACACCGGGTGAATCGAGCGGATTTGCTTGCAGGGCTCCACTCGAACCGAGGGACAACATCAGGGTCAGCAAAGTCCATTTTCTCGACATAACTACTCCGTTTGAACGCGCATGAAGCGGGAACCGGCTTCGTGAAAGATCCTGCCGCGCGAGCTACGATTGGATGGAGACGGAGTTTCAAAAAACGAGTTTCAAAAAGAGGTGTTGTTTTCGGATCGCCACTCCGGCCCTGACGATGCTTTCGCGCTGACCGCCGCGCGCCACAAATTCGGAAATGAATTGTCGGCGAGCAAGTAGCCCGCATGAGCGCAGCGATATGCGGGGATAGACCAGAACCCCGGATGTCGCTCCGCTCATCCGGGCTACGCTCGCTGCACCAAAACAATGTGGCACGCGCTGCGCCGGCATCCAGAAGGCCTTGCATCATGACGATGATCCAGCCATGGATTAACCGTCCGGAACGCCATAACATAACGCCATAACATAATATGGATGCGTTCTTGACTTGGGCGTGTCGCCGTCGCCTGCAAGGGGGTCATCGCATGGATAAATTGTCGCGTCGCAACCTGGTGACGGTCGCCGCGATCACCATGGCATCGACCGTTGCGTTGGCAGGCGCCTCGCTTATGTCGACCGCCCGTGCCGCTGACTTTCCTACGCGCTCCATCACGCTGGTCGTGCCGTACCCGGCCGGCGGCGGCGTCGATGCAATGGCGCGCGTGGTGGCGCAAAAGCTGTCGGACGCTTTCCACCAGACCGTGACCGTCGACAACCGCGGCGGTGGCGGGGGCACCATCGGCACGCGCGCGGTCGCACGCGCCGCTCCGGACGGCTACACGCTGCTGCTCGGCCACACCGGGACGCTGTCGATCAACCCAAGCCTCTACACCAGGCTCGGCATGGATCCGCGCAAGGATTTCGCGCCGATCGGCCTCGTCGCCTCGATGCCGGTGGCCCTGCTCGCCCATCCGTCGTTTCCTGCGAAGACGGTCGCCGAATTGATCGCGCTTGCGCGGAAGGCGCCGGGCACACTCAATATCGGCACGTCGCCTGTCGGCACCGGCGGTTACATGTGCGCCGAACTGTTCAAGGCCGAGGCCGGGATCGATATCGCGATCATCCCCTACAAGGGCACGGCGCCGGTCATGAACGATCTGCTCGGCGGCCACGTGCCGGTCGCGTTCGGCGTGCTGCCGCCGGCACTGGGCAATGTCGCCGCCGGCCAACTGCGCGCCATCGCCGTCACCAGCAAGACGCGCTTCTCGCTATTGCCCGATGTGCCGACTTTCGACGAGTCGGGACTGCCCGGCTTCGAAGCCGTGTTGCATTACGGGCTGCTTGCGCCGCACGGCACGCCACCCGAGATCATCGACATCCTCAGCGCCGAGTTGCGCAAACTCGGCAACGATCCGGAGGTGCAGAAACGCATTCGTCTCGAAGGCGGCGATCCCCTCAGCTCGACGCCGGCCGAATATGCCGACGACATCGATCGGGAAGAAAAGAAGTGGAGCAAGCTCGTCCATCAGCTCGGGCTGAAGGTGGAATAGCGCCGGTCTCCAGGCTGCAAGCGACCGCTAATTCGGCACCGCCCGCTTCGCCATCGCCGGCCCATTCGCATTCACCGTCACGCCGCGCAGCAGGTTGAACGCCGCGTTCAGCGCCTTGTCGTCCTTCTCGTTCGGCGGAACCCAGGCTTGCGAGCCGGCCTGCTCGGCGCCGTCGGCGGCGAGGTGGCCGCGCATCGAGGCTTCGCCCTTCAACTCCAGAGCGGCTCTTGAGTTCGTCCGGCACGTCCTGCAGCACCTCGACATCGGGCGCGATGCCCTGAGCCTGGATCGAGCGGCCGGATGGGGTGAAGTAGCGCGCCGTGGTCAGCGCCAGCGCGCCGTTGCCGGCGCCGAGCGGGATGATGGTCTGCACCGAGCCCTTGCCGAAGGTGCGCGTGCCGATCAGGGTGGCGCGCTTGTGGTCGCGCAAGGCACCCGCGACGATCTCGGACGCGGAAGCCGAGCCGCCGTTGATCAGCACGACCAGCGGCTTGCCCTTGGTGATGTCGCCGCCGCGCGCGGTAAAGCGCTGGGTTTCCTCCGCGGTGCGGCCGCGCGTCGAGACCACCTCGCCCCGCGTCATGAAGGCGCTCGACACGGAAACGGCCTGGTCGAGCAATCCGCCGGGATTGTTGCGGAGGTCGATGACATAGCCGGCGAGCTTGTCGGCTGGGATCTCCTTGGTGATGGCAGCGATGGCCTTTTTCAGGCCATCGGTGGTCTGCTCGTTGAAGCGGGTGATCCTGATGTAGCCGATATCGCCGCTGTCGGTCTTGTAGCGGACCGGCCGCACCCGGATGATCTCGCGGACGATGGCAATATCGATCGGCGCGGCGGAACCCTTGCGCGCGACCTTCAGCCGGATCTTGCTGTTGGCGGGGCCCTTCATCCGGCTCACCGCCTGTTCGAGGGTCATCCCCTGAATCTGCTCGTCGTCGATCTGGGTGATCACGTCGCCCGACAGGATGCCGGCCTTGGCCGCGGGCGTCTCGTCGATCGGCGTCACCACCTTGACGAGGCCGTCTTCCATCGTCACCTCGATGCCGAGCCCGCCGAACTCGCCATGGGTGGTCTCCTGCATGTCGCTCCAGCCCTTCTCATTCATGTAGCGCGAATGAGGATCGAGCGCGGAGATCATGCCGTTGATGGCGCCTTCCATCAGCTTGGAATCGTCGGGCTTCTCGACATAGCTGGTCTTGATCCGCTCGAACACGTTGCCGAACAGATTGAGCTGGCTGTAGGCGTCGGAACGGGCCGCGGCCTTTGCCGCCGCCACCAGACTGGCCCCCTGCGGTCCGGTCACGAGCACGGTCAGACACGCGCCCGTCACCGTGCCGAGAACAAAGGCAAAATTCCTGCGCATCGTGGGGCGTCCCTCTTTTGCTTGTGGACGCCCGCGATTCCCGTGAATCGGCGCCCCTCCCAGCCCCGCCAACTCACAATGGCTTTTTGGTCGGATCAAGGCACGCCGGCCCGGACCATTGCGGCTTTTTCAGAGTCTGAATGAAATCATCACGTTACATTTTGGAGTCGTCATGCCCGGCCTTGTGCCCGCCTTCGCTAAAGCTTCGGCGGACTAGCACTGAATCCGGCGAAGCCTTGGCGTAGACGGATGCCGGGCATCCACGCCTTTCGTCACCCGGTCGGCGCGCAAAAGACGTGGATGGCAGGGACGAGCCCGGCCATGACGGTGGGCGGGCTACTTTGCGGCGCCGTCGGCGGATTTGGCCTTCGGCTTGGCCGGCGGCGCCTTGGCCGTATCTTTGGCCGCCGCTTTCGGCGGCGCGCTGTCGCTGCGCACGGTGCCCCAGGGATCGGTGCTCTTCTGCTCCGGGATATTGCCAAGCGAGCGCTTGTAGGCCCTTTCGGCATCCCTTTCGGCCGCTTTTTCGGTTGCCGACTTTTCCTTGTCGACCTCACCGTATCTGGGAACAGGATTCTGAGCCTGAGCCCAGACGGGCCCGGCCAGCGAGGCAATCACAATGGTAGCGCCCAAAATTCTGCCCAGGATTTTCATGCCAGCACTCCCTTTTTCGAGCCAAGGCTTAGCACGGCTCGCGCACGGGCTTAAGCGCCGGATCGGGCCGAATTTCGTCCAGCCCGTTGCCGATGCCAGACCAGTTTTGTAAACGATGGCCATGAATTTGCCGCCAGCGCCCTCCTCCGTCGACGCCTTGCTGTTCGACCTCGGCCGCGTAGTGCTCGATATCAGTTTCGACAAGGTGATGGCGACCTGGGCCGGGCACGCCGGCTGCGAGCCCGCCGAGCTCGCCAGGCGTTTTGTCGTCAACGACAGTTTCAAGCACCACGAGATCGGCAAGATCGACGACGCGGCGTTCTTTGCGAGCCTGCGTCAGTCGCTCGGCATCGGCCTCACCGACGCGCAGTTCCTGGAAGGCTGGAACGCGATTTTCACCGGCGAGATGCCGGGAATTGCGCCGCTGCTGGCCGGCGCCGCCAAACGCATGCCGCTCTATGCTTTTTCCAACACCAATCCGGCCCATGTCGCGCATTTCTCGCAGGCCTATGCCGACGTACTCAGCCATTTCCGCGCAATATTCCTGTCCTCGAGCATCGGTTTGCGCAAACCCGACGCGGAAGCCTATGATCATGTGGTAAAAGCGATCGGCGCGCCGGCACAGAGGATCCTGTTCTTCGACGACTCGGCCGCCAATATCGAAGGTGCGCGGGCGCGCGGCCTTTGTGCCATCCACGTGACATCGACGGATGACGTGGCAAGGGCACTGACCGCACTTCGTGTCTGGGAGGTCTGCCCGTGGCCTTGATGCCTGTCGCCGATGCGCTTGCTGCGATCCTTGCCGGCGCCGAAGCGTTGCCAGAAGAGATGGTGGCCCTCGATGCCGCCTATCATCGTACGCTGGCGCGCGACGTCGCCGCGCTGCGGACGCAACCGCCGCAAGCGATGTCGGCGATGGACGGCTATGCGGTGCGCGCGGCGGATGCCGCCGATCTCTCGGTGCGGCTGAAGGTGATCGGCGAGGTCGCGGCCGGCCGGCCGTTCGAGCGGAAAGTAGGCAGAGGCGAGGCGGTGCGGATCTTCACCGGCGGCATGATCCCTGAGGGGCCGACGCCGTCATCATCCAGGAAGACACGGCCATCGACGGCGATCATATCACCATCACCGAAGCCGCCGTTCCCGGGCGGCATATCCGCGCCGCCGGCGTCGATTTCCGCGAGGGCGATGTGATGCTCACGCGCGGCCGCCGCCTCGCCGACCGCGATTTGTCGCTCGCCGCCGGCATGAACTATCCGGAGCTTGCGGTGCACCGCCGCCCGAAAGTCGCAGTGCTCGCCACCGGCGACGAACTGGTGATGCCGGGCGCTACCCCCGGCCCCGGCCAGATCGTCTATTCCAACGGCTACGGCATCCGGGCGCTGGCGCGGGCGGAAGGCGCCGAGGTCGTCGATCTCGGAATCGCCGCCGATACGGTCGATGCCACCGCGCAAGGCATCCGCCGTGCACGCGAGATTGATGCAGATATCCTGATCACGATGGGCGGCGCCTCGGTTGGCGACCATGACCTCGTCAAGCGGTCGCTGGAGGCCGAGGGGACGGCCGCTGACGTTCTGGCGCATCGCGATGCGGCCGGGCAAGCCGATGATGCACGGCAGGCTGGGCGCGATGCGGGTGATCGGCCTGCCCGGCAATCCCGTCTCCTCCTATGTCTGCGGCTTCCTGTTTCTGGTGCCGTTGATTCGTGCGCTATCGGGCCGCGACACCATCCACCATCCGCGCGAAAGCGCCCTCTTGGGCCGCGATCTCGCCGCCAACGACCAGCGCGAAGACTATCTCCGGGCACGGCTCGAAGAGCGCGCGGACGGCACGCTGATCGCGGTGCCGGTGAACCACCAGGATTCATCGCTGCTCGGGAATCTCGCTGCGGCCCGGGCACTTGTGATACGTCCGCCGTTCGCGCCGGCTGCCGCAAAGGGTTCGCGCTGCGAGCTGCTCCGGCTGCCGGAATAGCCCCTGAACGGTGTCTTTAAGGGCGTTTTGGGCCGATGCCGCAATGCGTTCACCTGAAATTAAGTGGTTGCGGAACACATATCGAACATATAGTGTCCGTTCATGATTTGTTTCGACTGCTAGTGTCTTTGGTTGGGAGTTCGGGACTCCCGCGATGGACCTGACGATTCGGACCGAAAGACTGTGCCAACCGGGGGATTGCTCGCGATGCTTACGCGCAAACAGTATGAACTTCTGCGTTTCATCAATGAACGGCTGAAAGAGGCCGGCGTACCGCCCTCCTTTGACGAGATGAAGGACGCGCTCGACCTGCGTTCGAAATCCGGGATCCACCGCCTCATTACGGCGCTGGAGGAGCGCGGCTTCATCCGCCGCCTGCCCAACCGCGCCCGCGCCATCGAAGTCATCAAGCTGCCGGAGCTCGCCGCCGCCGGCAACGGCCGCCGCGGCTTCACGCCGAGCGTCATCGAAGGCACGCTCGGCAAGCGCTCGGTGAGCACGCCGGCTGCCGAGGATGACGGCAACCGCCCGGTCGCCGTCCCCGTGATGGGCCGGATCGCCGCCGGCACCCCGATCGAGGCGCTGCAGACCCGCAGCCACACCATCAGCGTGCCGCCTGACATGCTCGGCTCGGGCGAGCATTACGCGCTCGAAGTTCGCGGCGATTCCATGGTCGACGCCGGGATTCTCGACGGCGACATGGCGCTGATCCTGCGCAACGAGACCGCCGATACCGGCGATATCGTGGTGGCGCTGATCGACGAGGAGGAAGCCACCCTGAAGCGCTTCCGCCGCCGCGGCGCCTCAATCGCGCTGGAGCCGGCCAACGCCTCCTACGAAGTCCGCATCCTGCCGCCGAACCGGGTCCGGATTCAGGGCAAGCTGATCGGCCTGTACCGGAAGTATTGAACTGTCGGATTGCAGACAGGACCGACGACACGCCCGCCCCGGCCTTCGGCCGGGGTTTTTGTGGCCCGGCCGGAACCAACCTGCGCTAGCGCGTTTGTGATTTATACGCAGTGCGCCAGTCGCAGAAATGCCCAGAAACAAGAAAACGCTCTGCGCCACGTCCACTCTGATAGAGGCCTGTGCCTCCTTCTAAGACACGGGTCCGCTATCTCAAACGAGGGAGCCATCCGATGTGTGACTATAGCCTGCACGCTGTGGCGACGCGGCCTGCCAAGGTCGGCGAGACGCTGATCACCACGACCTTCCGCGGTACATCAACCCGCGGCTTCGCGTCCGAACGCGAGCCTGCAGTGGCGGTCTGCATGCTTCCCGGCACCGAACTGGCGTTCGCCGAGGACGTCAAGTACGACAACCGCTGGATCTGGACGCGAACCACCGACTGGCGCGTCGGCAAGTTCAACCAGATCGAACCTGAAGTGTCCGATCGTCACCATGATGCGATCGAATTTCCCGACGGCAGCCATGTGCTGGTGACGCAGCTTTGCGAAGGCCAGCGCGCGACCGTGCTGCAATTGCCGGTGACCGAAGGTGAACGTGCACCGAAGGTGACGGAAGCGCTGCCGGCCGCATCCATCGTGACCGGATAAAAACGCGAACTCGAATTGCGATCCGCCGGTTTAGGCCGGCGGATCGTGGTAATGTAATTTTTTCAGAACTCGGCGCCGAGGGGCAGTCGGTGGTCAACAAGGTTACATGGCAAAAGGCCGGACGCGTCACCGAGCCCGGACGGTACATGTTCAGGTACGGCTGGCTCACCATCACGGCCGAAGATCTCGCGATCTGGCGGCAATTCCCCGAGGCGTCGTTTACGCTGGTCAACCTGCCGTCCGAGCCCGACGCGCCCGAGGAATTCCACCTCGGCGCGTTCGAAATACCAGCCAGTCCCTCGCTCGACGAGCACTGAAATTCGTCTATTCCTCCGCCTGAAGGTCGGCCTCGGCCGGCGTCGCATCGACGGTGCGCGGCGGCACGACACGCGGCGCAAGCACGGTGGCGTCGGCCTCGCTCTGGTCGGCGATGGCCGGCGACCACGGGCGGTCGATTCCCCTCGGTTTGGCCGCCTCGACGACAAATCCCTCACGGCCTCGCCGCAGCGCCATCGCGCCCTGCCGCCGCAGCCGGTCGGCATCGATGACGGAAGCCGCGCATGAAGCGGGCGCCTGCCGCAGCGTCACGATGAGCGCCGCGCGCTCGCAATCGTCCGAAAGCGCCTCGGGCCTGAATGCCTGGGCGATGAGGCCGCCGCCGGCGGATTGCATCACGCAGCCAAAGTCGTCGCATGACACGCCGGCGACGAGCGAGGCATCAGCCGCCGTTCGCGCGTCGGCATCCGCCGCCAGCCACTCCTTCAGCAGGAAGGCATCCCGGGAGCCCTTCGCCGCATGCATCAGATGCAGCCTTCCATCCTGGCCGCGGACGCCGACGTGGCGGCCATCAGCGGAGATCAGGATATCCGGCTGCGGTGCCCTCGCCGCCCACAGCGCCGCTGCTAGCACCAGCACCGCGCCCGACCAGCGCAGCGGCGTGCGCAACAGGCCAAGCAGAATGATGCCGAGACTGGCCGCAATCAGCGGGCCGATGCCGAACGCCGGCACCCGCCCGACCGCGCCGGGCAACGCCGCGACCCATTGCGTCACCGCGATCATCCAGTCGATGCCGACGCCCATGATCGCCCAGAACAGGCGATCGAACCCGAACGGCATCGCGACGAGGCCGAGCAGGCCCGCCGGCATCACGACCGCGGAGACCACCGGCATCGCCGCGAGATTGGCCAGCACGCCGTAAGGCGTGACCCGGTGGAAGTGAAAGGCCGCGTAAGGCATGGTCGCGAACCCTGCCACCAGCGAGGCCAGCAGCAGCGTCGCGATCTCACGGCCGCCCCACAGCGCCACGCGGGCGGTCGCGGTATGGTCAGGCGTCGCGAACAGGCGCGGCAAGCCGATCTGCACCAACGCCACTAGCCCGAGCGTGGCGGCAAACGACATCTGAAAACTGGGATGCACCAGCGCTTCCGGCGCGACCGTCAGCACGATCAGGGCCGCGACCGCGAGCGTGCGAAACGTAATCGCCCGGCGGTCGACCATGACGGCGATCAGCACCACGGCCGTCATGAAGAACGAGCGTTGCGTCGCGACCTCGGCGCCCGACAACAGCAGATAGAACGCGGCGGCGACGAGCGCGGCCACTGCCGACCATTTCTTGATGGCGTAGCCGACCGTGAGCGCGGGAAACAGCGCGAGCAGCGCCCGCACCGCGAAGAACACGACGCCGGCGACGACGGCCATATGATAGCCGGAGATCGACAGCACATGGCCCAATCCGGAGATGAACATGGCGTCGTTCACCGGCGGCGAGATCGCGTCGCGCCGCCCGGTCAATAGCGCGGTCGCAATCGCGCGCTTGTCACCTTGCAGCGTGGTCCTGATCCGTGCGTCGATCGTGTCGCGCAGGCCCTGCATCACGGCCGAATAGCGCAGGCGAAGCCCGCCGCCCGTGGCCGGTGGCTCCGCGGTCTTGATCGCGCCCATCACGAAGCCGGAGGCGCCGATGCCGGCGAAGAACATGTCGCGGCTAAAATCGTAGCTGCCCGGCCGCACCGGCGTGAGCGGCGGCAACAACCGCGCCTTCAGCTCGACGAAGCTGCCGACCGCGGGCGCGGTGCCCTTCTTCACCGACAGCCGGACGCGTTCGAGCTTTGTCGTCCCGCGCGCGCTTTCCATGGTGACGACGCGCAGGACAAAGCGGTCGGTGCGCTCGCGAATGTCGCGGGTTTCGACGAAGCCCGTCAGCGCCACCGAAAACATCGGCCGCGCCAGCACGCCATGCGCGATCCGCGCCGTCTTCCAGGTCGCGATCGCAAAGCCCGCCGCAACGGCGGCGATCATCACCGCGACCGGAAAGAATTTTGCCGCCGCAACAGCACCGCCACCACGCATAGCGTGATGGCGACGACGCCGGCCACAGACAATACCGGCTCGTGATCGGCGGCGAAGTAAAGGCAATGCCGGTCCCGAACGCCACCGGCACCCACGGCAGCAGACGGCCTGCGCCGGCTTCGCGCGCGCCCATGCGCGCAGGGTTTCGAGCAGCGGCGGCCAGAACGCGGGGCGAGACGGAACAAAGCCGCCGACGGGCACGGCGGCGCGCGGCGGCCAAGTCCCAGCATAGCCACGCTTCCGGCCCGATGTGTCACCCTGCTCCGCCACCGAGCCTACACCTTACGATCCCGTGGAGATCGCAAGACTACCGGACGGTGTATTTGAGCTGCTAGCAGAACAGAAGCAGAAACCTGAAGAAATGCACGGCGCCAGCGGCCCCACAAAGCAATTAATTCCGCCGTGGAAAACTGCCGTTAAGTCAACCCAACTGCATTTTTCGACTCGTCAAAGCGTGCTCGTTCTCTGAACTTCGAGGCTGGTTGCGGAGTACGACGTGAGCCAGTTTTTTGCACGCTTCTGCTTGTGACGGCTCTGATGCTTACGGCATGCTTCGGAGTAGCAGCTTGGCGCATCTCCGGTGGCGCATCGGAGGTCACGGGAAGCATCCCGCCGTTGATTGATCTGCGTTAAAGGTTCCCGTTGCGCGCTTGCGATGTATTGAGAACGGTTAGGGCGAATACAGAAACCTGAGGAAACGCGCCGCCATCCGCGCTACACTCGCGGCCATGAAGCTAGCCTGCCTTTCACTTGCCGTCATGATGACCGCCTTGGCTTCCACCGCCAGGGCAGCCGAGCAATGCCGCTTCATCGAGGCGAGGCTGGAGCGCGAGGCGTGCTACCAGCGCCAGGAGACTGCGCGGGCCGCCCGGCAGAAAGCCAACGATATCAGACAGGCCGCAGAGCAAAAGCCCTACGAGCCCATGGCGCAGGAAGATGCCCAGCTCGCCAAGTCGCTGCGCGGCATTTGCCGGGGCTGCTGGGCGGCTGGCGCCACCATCCAATCCCGGCAGCCCACCGCCCGGAAAGCGCGCTTGAAAGCGCTCTTGCAAGTGCGCCGCAGCAGGATGCACACTGTGCGCGCATGACCAGGTGTCAACGTCTACGGCTCTCAGCTCGACTGGAATTCACAGTTGCGCTCAGAACGAGAGGAGCATGACCCCATGCGAGAAATCGAAATCCACGACTATGCACGGCAGCTGCTGGAAGCGCATGGCCCCAAGGCCATTGCCGAAGCGGCCCAGAACGCCATCGAACTCGAGGCAAAAGGCGAGGCCGAACTGGCCAGAACCTGGCGGCATATCGAAGACGCGATGAAGCTCATGCGCGGGCCCCACCAAAGCTGAGGCTGCCGGCGCAGCCAGGCAGGACCTGGAGCAGGTTCCGTCGCAATCCGCTGGTCGCGGCTGAAGGGCAACCTGACCTCCAAGATGCGGCTCTCCATAACAGGAGTGAAGCCATGTTTCCGAAGTGTGCGACCGCCGAAAATCTCGTGAAGGCAATAAGGGACGAGAAGGTGCAGATGATCGATCTGCGCTTCACCGACTTGCCGGGGGTGTGGCAGCATTTTTCCGTGCCGCCGGGTGCAGCTGATATCGATGCTCTCAGCGAAGGCATTGGATTCGACGGCTCATCCATCCGCGGCTTCCAGGAAATTCAGGAAAGCGACATGCTGGTCGTGCCGGACCCGGCCACGGCCTTCCTCGACCCGTATTCGCCTGCATCGACCCTCGTCCTGATTTGCAACATCAGGGACCCCGTGACCGGTCAACCCTATAGCCGTGATGCCCGTTACATCGCCCAGAAGGCCGAAACCAACCTCAAGGGCACTGGCCTCGCCGATACGAGTTACTTCGGCCCGGAGGCGGAGTTCTTCGTGTTCGACGACGTGCGCTATGGACAGGACATCAACTACGCCTTCCACGAAATCGATTCCAGCGAAGGCAGTTGGAATACTGGCAAGGAGGAAACGCCGAATCTGGGCCACAAGCCGCGCCCGAAGGAGGGATATTTTCCCGTTCCCCCGACCGACAGCATGCAGGCTCTCCGCACCGAAATGGTGCTGACGATGGAACAGCTGGGCATCCAGATCGAAGCCCATCACCATGAAGTCGCGACCGGCGGCCAGAACGAGATCGACATGCGCTTCACCACGCTCACCCGCATGGCGGACAATCTGATGATCTACAAATATGTGGTGAAGAACACCGCCCGCGAGCACGGCAAGACCGCAACGTTCATGCCGAAGCCGCTGTTCGAGGACAACGCCTCGGGGATGCACGTTCACCAGTCCCTGTGGAAGGGCGAGACCAATCTGTTCTACGACAAGGCTGATTACGCCGAGCTGAGCGAGATGGGCCGTTACTACATCGGCGGGCTCCTTACCCACGCCTGGGCGTTATGCGGGCTTTGCGCCCCCACCACCAACTCTATCGGCGCCTGGTGCCAGGCTATGAGGCTCCGATCAATCTGGTCTATTCCCAGCGCAACCGCTCAGCCTGTTGCCGGATTCCGATGTATTCGCCGAACCCGCGGGCCAAGCGAGTCGAGTTTCGCTCGCCGGATCCCTCCTGCAACCCCTATCTCGCGTTCGCCGCGATGCTGATGGCCGGCCTTGACGGCATCAACAGCCGGATCGATCCGGGCAGCCCGATCGACAAGAACCTTTATGACCTGCCACCCGCCGAGGCAAAGGACGTGAAGTCGACACCGGGATCGCTGGATCAGGCGCTTGACGCGCTCGAGCGCGATCACGCCTTCCTGCTCCGGGGCGATGTGTTCACCGGCGACGTGATCGAGACCTGGCTCGACTACAAGCGCAAGAAAGAGATCGATCCGATCCGGCTGCGCCCTCATCCATACGAGTTCCATTTGTACTACGACATCTAGAACGGGATAACGCAGGGGCCGCGTCCTGATGCGCAACCGGCCTAAGGTTCAATCAGCGGCGTCTTCGACGACACGTGGTGGCTGACGATCTTCCATTCGCCGCCTTCGCGAATGATGACCCAGGTGATTTTCACCGTCAGGGGTTCGGCATCCTCTTCGACGACGAAAGACGCCGTGCCCGCGACGTTGATCAGGTCGGCGGCGGCATCTGCGGTCCTGACGTCGGTAAACGTGACCCTCGGAGAACGCCACCTCGGCAAGCCTTCGAAATAGGCGGCAACGCCGTCGTTTCCGCGATACAGACTAGGATTGGAGCCGAAAAGAACGCGTTCCGCGAATACAGCGAGGCCAGCGCCTCGGCGTCCAGGTTGCTGAACGCCGTCGCCCATCTGCCCATGATGCCGGACACGATGTCGTCGGTCGCGCTGCGCTCGGATGATCCCATCGCTGGACCTCAGCCCTTCCCGCCGACTTCCTTCGCAAAGGTGTCGCGCAGGCCGATGGTGCGGTTGAACACGGGCTTGCCGGGCACCGAATCCTTGTCGCGCACGAAATAGCCCTGCCGTTCGAACTGCATCACCTCGCCCGAATTGTCTGACGCGACCGAAGGTTCGATCCGGGCGTCAGGCAGGATTTCCAGCGACTCCGGATTGAGGTCGGCAGCGAAATTCGCAGCGTTCGGGCTGGGGTTCGCGAACAGCTGATTGTAGACGCGGATTTCCGCCGGCGCCGAGATCCTTGGCCGACAGCCAGTGCATGGTGGCCTTGACCTTGCGTCCATCCGGCGCGTTGCCGCCCTTGGTCGCGGGATCGTAGGTGCAGCGCAGTTCGACGACTTCGCCGGCGTCGTTCTTGATCACGCCGGTGCATTTGACGAAATAGGCGTAGCGCAACCGCACTTCGTTGCCCGGAGACAGGCGGAAGAATTTTTTCGGCGGGTTCTCCATAAAATCGTCACGCTCGATATAGAGCTCGCGGCCGAACGAAATTTTTCGCGTACCTAGCGAAGGATCGTCGGGATGGTTGACGGCCTCGAGCTCCTCGACCTCTCCTTCCGGATAATTCTCGATCACGACCTTGAGCGGCCGCAGCACCGCCATGCGCCGCTGCGCTGATTTGTTCAGGTGTTCGCGGATGCAGAATTCCAGCATGCCGACATCGACCACGCTGTTGGCCTTTGCGACGCCGATGCGCTTGACGAATTCG
Organism: Bradyrhizobium sp. RDT10; assembly: GCA_044772375.2. GTDB lineage: Bacteria > Pseudomonadota > Alphaproteobacteria > Rhizobiales > Xanthobacteraceae > Bradyrhizobium. Next base: position 2,473,094 of record CP187939.1, on the reverse strand, counting down.
CGCACCGCCGCCGGCGGCACGCCGCGCCGCTTCAAGCCGGCGATCGTCGGCATGCGCGGATCGTCCCACCCCGAAACGTGGCCATCGCGGACGAGTTGCGTCAGCACGCGCTTCGACAGCAGCGTGTAGGTGAGGTTGAGGCGGGCGAATTCGTACTGGCGCGGTTTTGACGGCACCGGCAGCTTGTCGAGTAGCCATTCATAGAGCGGCCGGTGGTCCTCGAATTCCAGCGTGCAGATCGAATGCGTGATGCCTTCGATGGCGTCCGACTGGCCGTGGGCGTAGTCGTAGCTCGGATAGATCGACCATTTGGTGCCGGTGCGCGGGTGCTCGGCATGCAGGATGCGGTAGAGCACGGGGTCGCGCAGGTTGATGTTGCCGGCGGCCATGTCGATCTTCGCGCGCAGCACCCGCGTGCCGTTCGGGAATTCACCGGCCTTCATCCGGCGAAACAGGTCGAGGTTTTCTCCACCGTGCGATCGCGGAACGGCGAGTTCTGGCCGGGTTCCGTCAGCGTGCCGCGGTTGACGCGGATTTCCTCCTGCGACTGGTCGTCGACATAGGCATCGCCGGACTTGATCAGGCCTTCGGCCCAATCGTAAAGGCGGTCGAAATAGTCGGAGGCGAAGTAGAGATCGGTTCCCCAGTCATAGCCGAGCCAGTGCACGTCGGCCTGGATGGAATCGATATATTCCTGCTCTTCCTTGGTCGGGTTGGTGTCGTCGAAGCGCAGATGGCACTTGCCGGCAAATTCCTGCGCGATGCCGAAATTCAGGGCAATCGACTTGGCATGGCCGATGTGCAGATAGCCGTTCGGCTCCGGCGGGATCGGGTCACGATCCGGCTGTGCTTTTGGAGGAGAGATCGGCCTGCACGATGTCGCGGATGAAATCGCGCCCTGCCTCTGCCGCTACCGGTTCTATTGTCATCCTGAGTTCCTGTTAGGGATTGGCGAACCTTCTGCCAAATTCGCCCCTGTGAGCCAAGCCTGCATTGCCGATAGCGAGGCTTTAGTTATGCACCGTTCCTGCTATACACCACGGCCGTTCATGCATAGGCCCCGCCCCGCTAATGACTGATTCCGTCGTCACACGCTTCGCCCCCTCGCCTACCGGCTTCCTCCATATCGGAGGCGCCCGGACCGCGCTGTTCAACTGGCTCTACGCCAAGAAAACCGGCGGCAAGATGCTGCTGCGGATCGAGGACACCGACCGCGAGCGCTCCACGGAGCCCGCCATTGCCGCCATTCTCGACGGGCTGAAGTGGCTCGAACTCGATTGGGACGGCGACGTCATCTATCAGTTCAGCCGCGCCGCCCGCCATCGCGAGGTCGCCGAGCAACTGCTGGCCAGCGGCAAGGCTTACCGCTGCTACGCCACCGCGGAGGAACTGACCGCGATGCGCGAGAAGGCGCGCGCCGAGGGCCGCACCCGCCTCTATGACGGGCTGTGGCGGGACCGCGATCAGGCCCAAGCGCCTGAAGGCATGAAGCCGACCATCCGCCTCAAGGCGCCGCACACCGGCGAGACCGTGATCGAGGACCAGGTTCAGGGCCGTGTGGTCTGGCAGAACGAGAACCTCGATGACCTCGTGCTGCTGCGCGGCGACGGCAACCCGACCTACATGCTGGCAGTCGTGGTCGACGACCACGACATGGGCGTCACCCACGTCATCCGCGGCGACGACCATCTGATCAACGCCGCGCGGCAGAAGCAGATCTACGATGCGCTCGGCTGGGACATCCCGAACATGTCCCACATCCCCTGATTCACGGACCGGATGGCTCAAAACTGTCGAAGCGCCACGGCGCGCTCGGCGTCGACGCTTACCGCGCGATGGGATACCTGCCGGCGGCGCTGCGTAATTATCTGGTCCGGCTCGGCTGGAGCCATGGCGACCAGGAAATCTTCTCGACGCAGGAAATGATCGACGCGTTCGATCTGCCCGCGATCGGGCGCTCCGCGGCGCGGTTCGATTTCGCCAAGCTGGAGAACCTCAACGGCCACTACATCCGCCAGGCGGACGATCGCGAGCTGGTGTCCCAGTTCGAGAGCGTGCTGGATTACGTCCCCGAAGGCGCCGAGCTGAAGGCAAAACTCAACGACACCACCCGCGCACAATTGCTGCGGGCGATACCGAGCCTGAAGGAGCGCGCCAAGACCCTGATCGAGCTGATATCGGGCGCCTACTTCATCTTCGCCGACCGTCCGCTTGAGATCGAGCCGAAGGCCGCCGCCGTGCTGACGCCGGAGACCCGGGCGCTGATCGGAAAACTCCGGACCGCGCTCGAGGCCGTCACCGACTGGCGCACCGAGACCACGGAAGCCGCGATGCGGAATTTCGCAGAGCAGAACAATCTCAAGCTTGGTGCCGTCGCCCAGCCACTCCGGGTGGCGCTGACCGGACGCACGACTTCGCCGGGTATTTTCGATGTTTTGGCAGTACTGGGGCGGGAGCAATGCCTGGCCCGCCTCGCCGATCAGGCGGCCAGCTAAGCCCCTACCATATGGGGGCCGCGGCCATCTTGCAGTGCACAGGGCAATAAGCTACGCCTTTTGCGCCGCTTCTGGACAATCCGGCTTCCCTTGCTGTGCCTCGATTATGGCACGAGGGTCGGCGCGGTTTTTCGTAACGATTTCATCGGGGATCCACGATGGACGCAAAATCCAGCAACAAGACTGCAACGCTCACCGTAGGTAACAAGACCTACGATTTCCCGATCCTCAGCGGCACGGTGGGGCCCGATGTCATCGACATCGCCAAACTCTACGCCCAGGCCGGCATGTTCACCTACGACCCCGGCTTCACCTCGACCGGGAGCTGCCAGTCGAAGATCACCTATATCGACGGCGACGCCGGCATTCTGGAATACCGCGGTTATCCGATCGAACAGCTCGCCGAAAAGGGCGATTTCCTCGAGACCTGCTATCTGCTGCTTTACGAGGAACTTCCGACGCCTGCCCAGAAGAAAGACTTCGACCATCGCGTGATCCATCACACCATGGTTCACGAGCAGATGGCCCGCTTCTTCCAGGGATTCCGCCGCGACGCTCATCCGATGGCCATCATGGTCGCCGCCGTCGGCGCGCTGGCCGCGTTCTATCACGACAGCACCGACATCAACGATCCTAAGCAGCGCATGATTGCTTCGATGCGCATGATCGCGAAGGTGCCGACGCTGGCGGCGATGGCCTTCAAATACACTGTCGGCCAGCCCTTCATGTATCCGAAGAACTCGCTCTCCTTTGCCGAGAACTTCCTGCACATGTGCTTCGCGGTGCCCTGCGAGGACTACAAGATCAATCCGGTGCTGGCTGACGCGCTCGACAAGATCTTCATCCTGCACGCCGACCACGAGCAGAACGCATCGACCTCGACGGTGCGTATCGCCGGCTCTTCCGGCGCCAACCCGTTCGCCTGCATCGCCGCCGGCATCGCCTGCCTGTGGGGCCCGGCGCATGGCGGCGCCAACGAAGCAGCCCTTGCGATGCTCGCCGAGATTGGTTCGGTCGACAAGATTCCGGAATTCATCGCCAAGGTGAAGGACAAGAACAGCGAAGTCCGCCTGATGGGCTTCGGTCATCGCGTCTACAAGAACTACGATCCGCGCGCCAAGATCATGCAGAAGATGTGTCACGCCGTGCTGGCCGAGACCGGCCATGGCGACGATCCGATGCTGAACGTCGCGATGGAGCTGGAAAGGATCGCGCTCTCCGACCAGTACTTCATCGACCGCAAGCTCTATCCGAACGTCGACTTCTATTCGGGCATCACGCTGAAGGCGATGGGCTTCCCGACCTCGATGTTCACCGTGCTGTTCGCGGTCGCCCGCACCGTCGGCTGGATCAGCCAGTGGAGCGAGATGATCGAGGACCCGCATCAGAAGATCGGCCGCCCGCGCCAGCTCTACACCGGCGTCGCGCGCCGCGATTATGTGGCGATGGACAAGCGGAAGTAAGCGCCGCCGCGTTAGACAGACTGGAAAGCCGGATGCGATCGTCGCGTCCGGCTTTTTCTTGTAGGGTGGGCAAAGCGAAGCGTGCCCACCATGGTGGATACCGCTTGAGGAGAGATGGTGGGCACGCTTCGCTTTGCCCACCCTACGGCCTCTACTGTCGTGTTCTACCCCCGCCGCGCCTGCCACATCGTCGCCAGCACGATATCGGCGGCACGCGCGCTGGGCGGCTGATTGCCGGTCGACATGATCCCGTCGATCTTTCCGAAAGCCTCCAGTTGCCTTCGACGCAGGTCGCTGTCGCTCAACACATCACGCAGCGCGGCTGCGAGCTTTTCCAGGGTGCAGTCTTCCTGCAGGAATTCGGGAATGACGTTCTTGCCGATCACGAGATTGGCCAATATCACCGAGTTCACCTTGATGGCGCGCCGCAGGATCCAGGCCTCCATGGCGCCGACCCGGTAGCCCGTCACCATCGGCACGCCGGCCAGTGCCAGCTCGAGCGTCACCGTACCGGATTTGGCTAGCGCCGCATGAGGCGATCCGAAAGGCCGCCCGTTTGTCCTGCTCGCCGATCACGACCTGGGGCTGCACCGGCCAGCCCTTCACCGCGTCGACGACCGCTTCCTGCAGATGCGGCATGGTCGGCAGCATGAGCTCGAACGCCACGCCCTGTTCCTGCAACCGCGCGACCGCCTGGCCGAACACCGCCATGTGGTGGCGGATTTCGCTGCGCCGGCTTCCCGGCAGCACCAGCAGCACCGGCGGCGATTGCGCCCGCCGCGCGGCTTCATCCGCGTTCGGGCGCAGCGAAGACAATTGCTCGGTCAGGGGTGGCCGACATAGGTGCAGGGCGGCCCGTGCAGCCTGCGATAGGCCTCGGGCTCGAACGGCAGCAGCGCCAGCACGTGATCGACATATTTCAGCATCGCGCGCGCCGCCCGGGCCGCCACGCCCAGACCGAGGGCGACACATAGTCGACGATCGGCAGCCTGGGATCCTTGGCGCGAACGCGCTTCGCCACGCGGTGGGTGAAGTCCGGGCTGTCGATGATGACGAAATATCCGGCGCCGCTTCCGTCACCGCAATGGCCGTTTCCTTGATCAGCCCGAGGATCTTCGGCAGTTCCTTGACGACGGCGGCGAGTCCGATGATCGAGAGCTCTTCGATCGGAAACAGCGACTCCAGGCCTTCGCGCGCCATCGCGCGGCCGCCGATGCCTTCGAACTGCACCGCGTCGCCAAGGCGCTGGCGCAGCACCTTCATCAGGTTGGCGCCGAGCCGATCGCCGGACTCTTCCGTCGCGATCAGGAATATCCTCCGCTCCATCCCGGCGGTGGCGCGAGACGGCGTCACGCTGACAGGCCCTGGATGAACAAGCCGGTCCTGTCTGCGGCGGCGATCATGGCTTGCGAGTCCGCGGCAATCGTATGGCCGGCGATCACCGCGATGCCGGCAAGCCCGGCCCGGGCTGCGCCCTCGATGGTTTTGGCGCCCACGGCCGGCAGGTCGAAGCGCAAATCCTGACCGCTCTTCGGCGCCTTCACCAGCACGCCGCGGCCGGATTTGGCGCGAATGCGCCCGGCCTCGCGCAGCCGCGCCACGCGCGCCAGCAGCCCGTCGGTGCCCTCGATGTCCTCGACCGCTACCACATGCCCGTCGATCACGACCACGGCCTGGCCGATGTCGAAGGGCCCAAGCGCGCCGAGCACCTCCCGCCCCTTGGCGATGTCAGCGACGGCAGCGGGATCGGGCATGGCGCGGGCAATGCTTCCCTCCGGCATCAGAATGTCGGGGGCGACATCCCTGATGCCGACCATCCGAAAACCGTCCTGTTCGAGGATGCGGCCGATCCCCGACAACAGATGATCGTCGCCGCCGCGAAACGCGGCCCAGACGCGGCCGAGGACGCGGATCGTTCCCCAGTCCAGCCTGATTTCCGACAGCGCCGGGCGCAGCAGCGTGCCGATGAAGATCAGATCGCGGCAACCCTCGCTGCGGAACAGTTTTGTGGCGCGGCCGAGTTGCCCGACCGAGATCCAGTGATGACGGAAGCGCTCGACGCGAGCCGGATCGCAGGCGCCGCGCAGCGCGAACAGCACCGGCGCGATCCCCGTGCGGCAAGCGACTCCGCCACCGCGAACGGCATCGCGCCACCGCCTGCGATGACGCCGACGGGCGATGAAATGTCAGAAGCCGCTGAAATCATGGTTGCGAAATCATGGCTGCGGCGATCCCGTCATCAATGCTTGCTGCCGTCGTCGGCGGGAAGGCAAAGCGGGCGATGCTTGCCTTGCTCGATGAAGGTGAGGATTTCGGCGATCGCCGGATCCTCTCCGGCCAGCGGCTGCACCGCATCCAACCGCTCGGCGAAGATGCCGGGGCCGTGAAACAGCTTTTGGTAGAACGCGCGCACCTTGGCGAGTCGCTCCTTGGTGAACTTGCGGCGTTTCATGCCGATGATGTTCAATCCTTCGAGGCTCGCATACTGGCCGTTGACGAGGCCGAATGGAATGATATCGCCGCGCACACCGCAGACGCCGCCGACCATCACCTGCGGTCCGATCCGCGTGAACTGGTGCACTGCGGACAGCCCGCCGATAAAGACGAAATCGCCGATCTCGCAGTGACCGCCGAGCGTCGCCGACGTGGCGAAAATCACGTCATTGCCGACCTGGCAATCGTGCCCGACATGGCTGCAATTCATGAAGTAGCCGCGCTCGCCAACCCGCGTCACGCCGCCGCCCGCAACCGTCCCGGCGTTCATGGTCACGGACTCGCGGATGGTACAGCCCGCGCCGATCTCGAGCCGGGTCAGTTCGCCCTTGTAGCTCAGCGATTGCGGCGGCGTGCCGAGCGAGACGAACGGATAGATCGTGCAGCCGGCTCCGATCGTGGTCTGCGCGGTGACGTGCACATGCGCGATCAGTTTGCAGTTGGCGCCGATAACGACGTTCCGGCCGACAATGCAGTAGGGACCGATTGTCGTCCCCTCGCCGATCACAGCGCCATCCTCAACCCGCGCGGTTGGATCGATCGTACCCATCACACAGCCCAGCCCATCGATGCACGCGAATATCGCGCGTTTTCCGGTGGTTAACGCGGTATCCTAATGGTGTCCAGTGACGTATCGTTACGTCATGTTGCGGCACGCTGGTATCAAGAATGTCATCAGGTCATGCTGCCGGGCAGGAAGCAGCGGATCGAAATCCCGTGCGTGCCCCACATCGGCCATACCATGGTCCGGCCGGCGCGATTTGGCTCGGTGATCACAGCATCGTCGGGGACGTCGATCCATTCGCCATGGAGCCGCACCCGGTAATGACCGTCCTTGGATTCCCAATCGACGTCGGCGACGGCGGAGCCGTCGGCGTCGGAGCAGCATGGCCCCTTTCCGCTTCTGAGGCTGTCGAACCAGGACTTTAACGGGGAGTTGGCGTAGCGGCCATCATCGCGGGCCATTGCAACCCCGACGAGAACAGCGGTTGAGGCTATCAGCGCCACGGCGGTTCTGAGAGATTTCATGCGGCCCGTCTCGGCAACCACAATTACCCACCGACCTACAAACCTGTCGGGAGGCTGAAGTTCCCTCGCGTCCAGCAGATATTATGTGCATCGATCGGAGATCGCGCGGCCGCCTCCCGCGCAGGCACCTGTCCAGGCGAGACCGAATCTAGCGACCGGCCTCCGCGATCCATTCGCCAGGCTGCACCCGCGTAACCAGGACAGCCGGCCCCGAGTTGCCGATCTTGTAGACGAGCGCCTCGCCTTCGCGGATATCGGAAAATTCCTTTCCAAAGGCGTCGGCGACGTTGGTCTTGTGCGTCACCGCCAGGTTATTGGCGCCGGCTTTCGGAGGCGCATTAACGAGATCGCGCACGGCGCGTCCGGCCTTGGCGTTCTTGCCGTCGGGATTGGCCATTCCAGATGCGCTGCCGCCGCTGCTGTCCGTCAGTGCGTCCACCGGAGAGACGTCCTTGCCGCCGAGCAGCTTGCCGGTTTCAACGGCTCGATTCAGCTGGCTCGTGTAGACTTCGCCGATCGGCACACCCAATTTCTTGAGTGCTGCCCCAACCTCGCGCGCCAGCGCGCGGCCCTTTTCGCTCAGTTGCCGCTGCGCACTCATGTCGTCGAATTTGAAGGGGTACATGTCCTTCTGACTGTCGTCGGTGGCGCCGTGCCGAAACACGATGACGTAACCGCCGCTTTTGAGGGACGATACGAGACCGTCCAGCTCTGCCGCGTTGCTTTGCGGCGACATCAGGAAAATAACAACCCAGCAAGCAATGATCGAAGCAAGCCTGTTCACGAATGCCTCCGTCAAAAACAATATCTGAATACAAATGCGACAATCTAGAAAGAGCGCATGCAGCAGGCCCCGTCAACAACCTTGACGGGTTTCCTCAAAGGCGACCGATCAAAAAAATCTTCAGAAGTGTGAAAAATGTAATCAATCCGTCAGCATCGCGCCGACGTCGGCCTCCGCGACCACGCTGCCATTCACCTTGGCGTCGCCGTGAAACCACCACATCGCCTTGCGGCGGCCGATCGAGCGCATGTGGTACTCGATGGTGTCGCCGGGCATCACGGGCTTGCGGAATTTGCACTTGTCGATGGTGAGGAAATAAACCGCGCGCGGCTTCTCGGTGCCCTCGACCGACTTGATGCCGATGACGCCGGCAGTCTGCGCCATGGCTTCGATCATCATCACGCCGGGATAGACCGGACGGTCCGGAAAATGGCCAAGGAACGGCGGCTCGTTGAAGGTGACGTTCTTGATGCCGATGCCGCTGTAATCGGTCCGGATCTTGATCACCCGGTCGATCAGCAGCATCGGATAACGGTGCGGGAGCGTCTTGAGGATCTCGTTGATATCCACGAGCTCAAACCTGACCGGTGCCTCCTCCATCACTCCCGCCCTTCGCCTTTTGGATCGGCCTTACCACTCTGCACCAGCCGCTCCACTGCAATAATCTCCTTGAACCACTGCTTGGTCGGCTTTGCAAAGAAACCGCCCCAGCGGCCGTTGGGCGGGATGTCGTCCTTGACCCCACTCATCGCCGTAACCTGGGCGCCGTCGCCGATCTTGAGATGGTTGTTGATGCCCACCTTGGCGCCCAGCGCGACGTTGTCACCGATCGTCAGGCTGCCCGCGAGCCCTATCTGGGCCGCGAGCAGGCAGTGCCTGCCGATGGTCACATTGTGGCCGATCTGGACCTGATTGTCGATTTTGGTCCCCTCGCCGATCACGGTATCCCGCAGGCTGCCGCGGTCGATGGTGGTACCGGCGCCGACCTCGACGTCGTTCTGGATCAGGACCCGGCCGGTCTGCGGCACTTTGAGATGGCCCTCGGGGCCGAAGAAGATGAAGCCATAACCGTCCTGCCCGATGCTGCAGGCAGGATGGATCAGCACGTTGTTGCCGATCAGGGCGAACTGGATCGCCGAGCGGGCGCCGACATTGCAGTCGCGGCCGATCTTGACGTCGGCGCCGATCACCGCGCCCGCGCCGATCACGGTGCCGGCGCCAATCTCGACCCTGGGGCCGATCACCGCAAGCGGATCGACGATCACGCCGTCCTCCAGATGGGCCGACGGGTCGATGATCGCCGATGGCGCGATGCCGTCATTGTCGAACCAGGATTGCGGACGAAGTGCGTCCGCATGCCACTCGCGCGCCAGCTTCACGAAGGCGCGGAACGGCTGGCCGGCCCGCAGCACCGCCACATGGGCGGGCACCTGGGCCTCGAAACGCGGGCTGACCAGGCAGGCGCCGGCCTTGGTCGCCTTGAGCTGATCGGCGTATCTGAGGTTGTCGAAGAATGCCAGATGCATGGGGCCGGCTTCGTCGAGCGAAGCCAGGCCCCTGATCACATGACCGCCGCGAGCGGGGTCGATCAATACCGCTCCCGTCAACGCAGCCAACTCGGCGAGCGTCGAGGAAGGGGTTGCTTGAAGAATATCGGCTGCGCCATTCCACCCGTCGCAGTCCGGCTAGCGTTCACACCAGAGCCGTCGTCCCAGAGAAGCAGAAACGATCTTCTCCTTTGCCTATGCACTCGGGCGCACCGGTGACCGGTCCGCCCGAAAACGCCTTAGAACGATGTGCCGCCGCCAAACTTGAATTCTTGCACGCGGTCGAACTGACCCTTGGTAAGCGGTACCGCATAGTCGAAGCGCAGCGGACCGAACGGCGAAGCCCAGATGATGCCCACGCCCACCGAGGTGCGGACCACATTACCGTTGTCGTACTGCAGTCCCAAACAAGTTCCCGGATTGGCCGCAGTCGCCCCCGACGCCTGCGTCGGCGGGATGCAGCCAGGCACGTTGACCTCACCCGTCTGCGCCCACGATGTCGGACCCTTATAGTCGAACAGTCCGCCGGCATCGGCATAGACCGAGCCCTTGAGCCCGACTTCCTTCGGCAGGAACCAGAACGGCATCTGCAATTCGAACGAAGCGCCCCAGTATTTGGTGCCGCCGAGCGCGTCACCCGTGCCGTAGGGGTTGATGTCGCGCGGACCGATGCCGTTCGGTGCAAAGCCGCGAACCAGGTTCGGGCCCATCTGGAAGTGATCGAGCATCCGAATTTCGCTGCCGCCGAAACTGTTGAGCATGCCGCCCTGCAGGTGGATCAAGCCAACGATGTCAGCGACCAGCGGGGTGTAGTACTTCGCGTCGATCGCGGACTTGATGTACTTCACGTCGCCTCCAACACCGGCGAAGTCCTGCTTCCAGTCGATCAGCAAGCCCTCGGTCGGGTTCTTGTTATTGTCCAGCGTGTTGTAGTTCAGCGAATAGCCAACCGACGAGGTCAGCGCCTTGCCGCTCTGCAGTTCCCTGCGAACCGGCAGCGAGGCTTCGCCGTCGCTATAGCACCACAAGCCGAGGCCGGAGGTATCGGTGGCGGTTTGGCCCCTGACGTTATCGATCCACCCGCGCCGACGCCGTTCAGATTCGCGAATGCCGGTGTCGGATTGAACGCAAGCAACGAGTTCGAGGAATTGTTGTTGCAGTTCGCAAGCGTGCTCGGCAGCGAGATTTCCTGCTGATAGATCGAGTAACGGAGCTGCAGCGCGAGATCTTCCCGTAAGGTGAAGCCGAGCCGCGGGCTGAAGCCCATCGTCTTGGTGCCATAGGAAATATAGCTGTTGGCCAATTGCTCGCGATAAAACAGATCGAGGCCGAGTGCGACGCGGTAGTCGAACAAATAGGGGTCGACGAACGACAGCGAACCGCCGCGCGCGTACTGACCGTAGGTCACGGCCGCCTTCGCATACAGGCCACGGCCGAGGAAGTTGCGCTCGGAAATGCTGACTTCGGCCAGCGCACCGTCGGTGGTCGAATAGCCGCCCGACACCGAGAAGTCGCCGGTCGACTTCTCTTCGAGATCGACGACCAGGATCACGCGGTCGGTCGACGAACCGGGCTCGGTCAGGATCTTCACGCTCTTGAAGAAGTCGAGGTTCTTCAGCCGGCGCTCGGCGCGATCGACCAGTGCGCGGTTGTAGGCGTCGCCTTCGGACAGGTCGAACTCGCGGCGAGATCACGTAGTCGCGGGTGCGGGTGTTGCCGCGGACGTTGATGCGCTCGATATAGGTTCGCGGGCCCTCATCGACGGCGAACACGATCGAAACGGTGTGCTGCTCGAAATTGCGGTCGCCGCGCGGGCGCACCACTGCGAAGGCGTAGCCGCGCCGCGAGGCCTCGATCTGCATTTCCTCGACGGATTTCTCAAGCGCCTCGGCATTGTAGACCGAGCCGACGCTGACGCGCGAGAAGCTGCGCATCGAGGCGGCATCGAGGGTTGCGATGGAGGTCTGGAAGTCGACGGAGGCCACGCGATATTGCTGCCCCTCCTCGATCTTGAAGGTGACGAGGAAGCCCTTCTTGTCGGGGTCATATTCGGTCAGCGCGGCGACCACCTGCACGTCGGCGTAACCATTCTTGAGATAGAAACGGCGAGATCAGGTCGCGGTCGGCCTCGACCCGGTCGGGATCGTAGACGTCGGCGCCGCCGAGGAAGCTCAAGAGGTTGGATTCGCGCGTCTTGATGACGTCCTTGAGGCGATAGGACGAATAGGCGACGTTGCCGACGAACTCGACCGATTTGACGCCGGTCTTGGTGCCTTCGGTGATCGTGAAGATCAGGTCGACGCGGTTGTTCGGCTGCTCGATGATTTCAGGGGTCACACGCACGTCATAGCGACCCGAGCGCCGGTAGATTTCGGCGATGCGCTGGGCGTCCGACTGAACCATCGGGCGCGAGAATGTGCCGCGCGGCTTGGATTGGATTTCAGCCGAAAGCTGTTCGTCCTTGACCTTCTTGTTGCCTTCGAAGGCGATGCGCCCGATCACGGCATTTTCGACCACGGTCACGACCAGCCGGCCGCCCACCTGATTGATTCGCACGTCCTGGAACAGGCCGGTCTCGATCAACGCCTTCAGGCCATCGTCGATCTGGGCCTGCCCGAGCCGGCCACCGGGGCCTGGCTTGAAATAGGAACGGATGGTCTCGACCTCGACACGCCGGTTCCCCTCCACGGAGATCGACGCCACGGTCTGGGCCGCAGCCGGCATAGACACCAGCGCGCCCCGTCGGCACGGCCATCATGATCAGAGCGCCCAGCAGAGCCCCCGCACTCGCATTCCCAACATCATGCGCAACGCGCCCTCGTCATTGCACTGCCGGCTCGTACCCCTACGAACCGGCAGATTCCTAAGTTGCATTGCTTGTAGCCAATTTCGATAGGGCGGCAAACCAGACATCGCGGTGCGATTCCATTTTCATTCCAAGACGTTGCCAATGGGCAACGTCACAAAAAGCCGCTTCTACGATCTCCCGAACAGCCCCTTCAGCCACGGCACTTGATGGAAGTCGTTATAGAAGGCGAACACCATCAACATCAGCACCAGTACCAGCCCCACGCGGAACCCGTATTCCTGGGACTTTTCTGACAAAGGACGCCCCCGGAGCACCTCGGCCGCGTAGAACATAAGGTGACCGCCGTCGAGCAAGGGCACTGGGAACAAATTCAATAGCCCGATCGAAATAGACAGTACCGCCGCCAAGTGCAGCAGCGGGATGATTCCCAAGGTGGCCACCTGCCCCGAAATCTGCGCGATCCGAATCGGCCCGCCGATCTGGTCCGCACTCGCCCGACCGGTGAAGATGTTGCCGATGTAGGCGAGCGTCTGCTCGATGACGAACCAGGTTTCCTTGATTCCCAGCCAAAGTGCGCTCGCCGGATCGACCTTCTCGGTGGTCACTTCGCCCGGCGTCGTCGCGCGGGTGATGCCGAGAATCCCGAGCCGCTGCGTGTTCCCGAAGGGATCCTTCACTTCGCGCAGTTCCGGCGTGCCCTTCAATTCCAGCGTGGAATCGCCGCGCTTGACGGTGAAGGTCATGGTGTCGCCGGCGCGAACGCTGACGAATCGCTGCATGTCGGAGAAGCTGCCGATCTTCTTGCCGTCGATGGCAGTGACGACGTCGCCGACCTGAAAGCCGGCCCGCTCGGCGGCGCTGCTGGCTTCGATCTTGTCGACGCGCGCCGTGGTGCTCGGCTTGCCGAAGAAGGTGAAGAGGCAGGTGAAGATGACGATCGCCAAAATGAAATTCGCGATCGGACCGGCGGCCACGATGGCCGCGCGCGCGCCGACTTTCTTGTGATGGAAACTGCCCGCCCGCTCCTCTTCGGTCATGCCGGCGAGCGTTTCGGCCGAGGCCGGCGTCGAGGCTTCCGATTCGTCGCCGAAGAACTTCACATAGCCGCCGAGCGGGATCGCGGAGATCCTCCAGCGCGTGCCATGGCGGTCATTGAAGCCGACGAGTTCCGGCCCGAAACCGAGCGAGAACGTCAACACTTTCACGCCCGCCCACCGGGCGACCAGGAAGTGGCCGAGTTCATGGAAGAACACGACGATGGTCAGGACGAACAAAAGGGAATGATGTAGCCGATGAGCCCATGGCCCAACGTATTGAAACTATTTAGAAAAAATCTAACATCAGGTTCCCCTCGACAAGAGCCAACGGCTCCGTCCCCAACCCTCTAGGATGCCTTTAAGGCAATTTGAGGCAATAGGGCGGCGGCTCGATTTCGCGCGTTATGGTCAACGGCAATCGCGTCGTCGGCCGAGCTCAAAGGCGCAAGGTTCCCGGCGCAGATCCAGTCGTTCATGGTGGCTTCGACAAGGCGCGCGATCGACCCGAACTTGATCTGTCCGGCAATGAACGCCGCTACCGCCACCTCATTGGCAGCGTTGAATACCGTGGTCGCACCACGGCCCGTACGTAACGCCTCATAGGCCAGACGCAAGCCCGGGAACCGCTCGAAATCGGGCGCCTCGAAGGTGAGCTGTCCGATTTTGCGAGATCCAGCCGGGCCGACGGGCCGACGATTCGGTCGGGCCATCCAAGGCAGTGCGCAATCGGGATGCGCATGTCGGGCGCGCCGAGCTGCGCAACCACAGAGCGATCGGAGAATTCGACCATGCCGTGGATGATCGACTGCGGATGCACGAGAACGTCGATTTCGTCGGCGGTCAGCGCGAAGAGGTAGGAGGCTTCGATGACTTCGAGGCCCTTGTTCATCATCGAGGCCGAATCGATGGTGATCTTCTGGCCCATGCTCCAGTTCGGATGTTTTAGCGCCTGCGCCAGCGTCGCCTGTTCGATGTCGGTGGCGGCCCAGGTGCGGAACGGGCCGCCGGATGCGGTGATGATCACACGCACCAGTTCTTCGCGGTTGCCTGAGGAAAGCGCCTGAAACAATGCGTTGTGTTCGGAATCCGCCGGCAGGATGCAGGCCCCTGCTTTCGCCGCGCGCTGCATGAAGAAATCGCCGGCACAAACCAGGCATTCCTTGTTGGCGAGCGCCACGGCCGCGCCGCGATCGACCGCGGCCAATGCCGGCTTCAGCCCGGCCGCACCGCTCACCGCCGCCATCACCCAGTCGGCGGGACGCGCGGCGGCCTCGATGATGGCGCTTTCGCCGGCGCCGCATTCGATGCCTGTGCCAGCCAGGGCGTCCTTCAATTCGCCGAGCCGCGACGGATCTGCGATCGCAGCAGATCGTGCGCCGAATTCCTTGGCGAGTTTGGCCAGCGCCTCGACATTGGTATTCGCGGTCAGCGCCTCGACCTCGTAACGGTCGCGCGCGCCGCGCAGCAAATCCATGGTGCTGTCGCCGATCGAACCGGTGGCGCCCAGCACGGTGACCGTGCGCGCGGCTGCCGCCACGGCCTTGTTGTTACGCAATGGAACTGCGCTCATCGTTTCACCAGACCATAAGACCGCGGCCGACGCCATCGGCGCCGCCCCGCAGAAAACCGAAAAGGGCCGCCACGACGACGGCTGCGACAAATCCATCCAGACGGTCCATTAGCCCGCCATGGCCGGGAATGATGTGACCTGAGTCCTTTACGCCAAAACGGCGCTTCACGGCGGATTCGAAGAGATCGCCAAGCTGCGAGACGACCGAAAGAGCCCCGGAAAGTATTAATAACGGCCCGATTCTGCCCAGATCGAACGCGGCAAATCCGCCCGCCACAGCCAGGCTGGCGGCAAACCCGCCGGCGGCGCCTGCCCAGGTCTTTTTCGGGCTGACGCGTGGCCATAGTTTCGGGCCGCCAATGCCGCGGCCCGCGAAATAGCCGCCGCTATCAGTCACCCATACGATCAGCAGCACGAACATCAGTGCGACGAATCCATTTACGGGATCGAGACGCACCAGCACCGAGGCAATCTCGGCCGCCGCCGCATACAAGAAGCCCGCTGCCGCCCAGCCTCGCCGCTCCGGCGCAATCGACACCACCGCAACGAGGCCGACGCCGAGCACGATCAGCGCGGCATCGAGCCGGCCAATCGCAAAACAAAGCCCGGCGAGCGTAAGCGCGGCCACACCCGGCACCGTCACGCGAGTAGCGCCGGCAAGACCCACGATCGCGAGCCATTCCACGAACAGGCCGATGGCAGCCAGCGTCACCAGCGCGGTCCAGAGCCAGCCGCCCGCATAGGCGATCGCGACCGCAAGCGGGATCAGCACGGCGGCGACGGCGATGCGCATCACTAGATTGCGCAGATCGCGTTGGCCCGCCGCCGGCGCGGCGTCGCGTTCGGTCACGATCCGGTTTTCGCGGCCAGACCGCCGAAACGGCGTTCCCGTCTGGCATATTCGGCAATGGCGCTTTCGAGCGCGGCCTTGTCGAAATCCGGCCAGTGGATCGGCACGAATACGAGTTCGCTATAGGCCGCCTGCCACATCAGGAAGTTCGACAGCCGCTGCTCGCCGCTGGTGCGGATGATCAGGTCGGGATCGGGAATGTCTGGCGCATCGAGATAGCGGCCGAGCGCATCGGCGTCGATCGATGCCGGATCGCGCTTGCCTTCCGCCACTTCGCGCGCCAGCCGTTGGGCAGCGCCGGCGATTTCCTGCCGCGATCCGTAATTGAATGCGACCACGAGATTGAGCTTGGTATTGCCCCTGGTCAGTTCCTCGGCTTCGTTCAAGAGCGTGCAGATGTCGGGCTCCAGCCCTTCCGCTCCCCGATCACGCGCACGCGCACGCCGTCGCGATGCAGCGTCGCCAGATCGTTGCGGATGAAGCGGCGAAGCAGTCCGAAGAGATCGCCGATTTCGGTCGCCGGCCGCGACCAGTTCTCGGAGCTGAACGAAAAGATCGTCAGATAGAGCACGCCAAGTTCATGGGCGGCGCGAACGACGCGACGCAGCGCCTCGACACCGCGGCGGTGGCCTTCGGCGCGCGGCAAGCCGCGCGCGGCCGCCCAGCGCCCGTTTCCGTCCATGATGATCGCCACATGCAACGGGACGGATCGATCCGGTCCTTCCGTGGCGGGGGCGGCGGCGTTCGGCATTATCTGAATTCCAGCATCAATCTCGATTCTTGAACGTTGCCGTCAAACGGTGAGGATTTCCTTTTCCTTCGCCGCAAGCAACTGATCGATTTCCGCAATCGTCCCGTCGGTCGCCTTTTGCACTTCGTTGGCGAGCCGTTCCTGATCGTCTTCGGAAATCTCGTGATTCTTCTCGAGCTTCTTGACGATATCCAGTCCGTCACGACGGACATGGCGGACCGCCACCTTGGCGGCTTCGGCGTATTTATGCGCGACTTTCACCAGTTCCTTGCGCCGCTCCTCGTTGAGCTCGGGAATCCGCAAGCGCAGCACCTGCCCTTCGGTCGCAGGCGAGAGGCCGAGGTTGGAATCGACGATCGCCTTTTCGACGGCCTTCACCATCGACTTGTCCCACACCTGCACGGAGAGCAGGCGCGGCTCGGGCACGCTGACGGTCGCGAGCTGGTTGAGGGGCATGTGCGAGCCGTAAGCCTCGACCTGCACCGGCTCCAGCATGGACGCAGCCGCGCGGCCGGTCCGCAAGCCGCCCAGCTCGTGCTTGAGCGAGTGGGTGGCGCCTTGCATGCGGCGCTTCAATTCGTTGATGTCAAAACCGGGCGTGGGCATAACACTCTCCTCCTTAGGAACCAGCCGCCGGCGTCTTGAAGCCCGCGGTTCGAAGCAGCACTGGCGCATCAGCCAGCGACCACCGTGCCGTGGCCGGTGCCGCGCAGGATCGCGCCGATCGAACCCGGCTCGGCGATCGAGAACACGATGATAGGCAGTGACGTCTCGCGGGCAAGCGCGAATGCGGTCGCATCCATCACCTTGTAGTCGCCGGCAATCGCCTGCGAATGCGTCAGGCGATCGAAACGCTTGGCCGACGGGTCCTTTTTGGGATCGGCGCTGTAGACGCCGTCGACATTGGTGGCCTTGAGCACGGCCTGTGCCCCGATCTCGGCCGCCCGCAACACCGCTGTGGTGTCGGTGGTGAAGAACGGATTGCCGGTTCCGCCGCCAAGCAGCAAGATTCGTCCCTCGGACAGGTTTTTGTGCGCCGCACTGCGGGTGAACAGCTCGGAAATCTCGGGCATCACAAATGCCGACAAGGTCCGCGCCGGCGTCCCCTTGCGCTCGATCGCGGCCTCCAGCGCCAGGCAGTTCATTATGGTGGCGAGCATGCCCATGGTGTCGCCGGTCGGGCGCGACACGCCGCGCGAGGAAACTTCGACGCCGCGGACGATGTTGCCGCCGCCGATCACCACGGCCACCTCGATACCGAGCTTCTTGGCCGCGATCAGGTCGTCGGCGATGCGGTCAACGGTGGGCTGGTCGATGCCGAAGGAGTGGCTGCCTGCGAGATACTCGCCCGAGAGCTTGATCACGACGCGACGATAGACCGGCTCAGCCATTGCTTATCGCTTCCTTGTCCCGCGCAGGTGACTTCCGGCGCGTTTGCGCCGGAAGACGGTGACCGCAGCGTTACTTCTTGCCGCTGGCCGCCGCGACCTCGGCTGCGAAGTCGGATTCCTGCTTTTCGATTCCTCGCCGAGAGCATAGCGCACAAATCCGGCAATCTTCACAGGCGCGCCAATTTTGCCTTCGGCTTCCTTCACCGCCTGCGCGACCGACTTGCCCTTTTCGTCATGGATGAACGCCTGCTCCAGCAGGCAGACTTCCTTGTAATAGGTCTTCAGGCCGGACTCGACGATCTTCTCGATCACGTTCTCCGGCTTACCCTGCTGGCGATACTTGTCGGCCAGCACGTCCTTTTCGCGCTTCACGATTTCGGGGTCGAGCCCGGACGGATCCAGCGCCTGCGGATTGGTCGCCGCGACGTGCATGGCGAGCTGGCGGCCGAGATGGGCGAGCTCATCGGTCTTGCCTGATGATTCGAGCGCGACCAGCACGCCCATCTTGCCGGCGCCATCGATCACGGCGCCGTGGGTGTAGCTCGACACCACGCCCTGGCCGACTTCGAGCGAAGCCGCGCGGCGCAGCGTCATGTTCTCGCCGATGGTTGCGATCGCGTCCGAAATCGCGGTCTCGACCGTGACGTCGCCAACCTTGGCCGCCTTGATCTTCTCGACGTCGGCGCCGACGTCGAGCGCGACCTGCGCGATCATCTTGACGAGGCCCTGGAACTGCTCGTTGCGCGCAACGAAGTCGGTCTCGGAGTTGACCTCGACCACGACGCCCTTGGCGCCCGAGGTCACCGCGCCGATCAGGCCTTCGGCGGCAACGCGGCCGGCCTTCTTGGCGGCCTTCGACAGGCCCTTCTTGCGCAGCCAATCCTGCGCGGCCGGCATGTCGCCCGAGGTTTCGGTGAGGGCTGCCTTGCAGTCCATCATGCCCGCGCCGGTCGACTCGCGCAGTTCCTTGACCATCGCCGCAGTGATCGTTGCCATCGTCGAATATCCTTCTTGCCTGTTAGCCGCGGGCGCGGCGCGCGCTTGCGCCGTGCCGCCGTCAGCTCCAGGGAATGCTCAGTCTTGAGGAACAGAGCCGGTGGCCGGAGAGCCGGCCACCCGGCGTATCAATTATTCCGTTTCCGCGGTCAGCGTCTTGGCCTGAGTGACCCAGGCATCGGCCCGGCTCGGAAGGCCAACCTCTTCGCCGATCTTGTGCGCGGTATCGTGGTCGAGCTCGGCGAGCTGCCAGTAGTGGAAGATGCCGAGGTCGTTGAGCTTCTTCTCGATCGCACCCGACACGCCGGTGAGCTTCTTGAGGTTGTCGGCGGTGCCGCGCGGACCGGCCAGACCCTGGAAGCCGGTCGGCTGGGGTGCTGCCGGAACTTCCTCGCGGGCCGGCTGAACGGCGGCGCCGATGTCGATGCCGTGATCACCCTGGGCGCGCGAGATGCCGTCGATGGCGGCGCGGGCAATCAGGTCGCAATACAGCGAAATGGCGCGGCCGGCGTCGTCATTGCCCGGCACCACATAGGTGATGCCCTTGGGGTCGGAGTTGGTGTCGACGATCGCGGCAACGGGAATGTTGAGACGCTGCGCTTCCTGGATCGCGATGTCTTCCTTGTTGGTGTCGATCACGAAGATCATGTCGGGAAGCCCGCCCATGTCCTTGATGCCGCCGAGCGAGCGGTCGAGCTTGTCGCGCTCGCGCTGCAGCGTAAGCCGCTCCTTCTTGGTGTAGGCATTGGCGTCGCCGGAGTTGAGCACCTCGTCGAGGTGACGCAGCCGCTTGATCGAGCCCGAGATCGTTTTCCAGTTGGTCAGCGTGCCGCCGAGCCAGCGCGAATTGACGAAATACTGCGCCGACCGCTTGGCAGCTTCGGCAACGCCGTCCTGCGCCTGACGCTTGGTGCCGACGAACAGGATGCGGCCGCCCTTGGCGACGGTGTCGGATACCGCCTGCAGCGCGCGATGCAGCATCGGCACGGTCTGGGCGAGATCGATGATGTGGATGTTGTTGCGGGCACCGAAAATGAACTCCGCCATTTTCGGATTCCAGCGGTGCGATTGGTGGCCAAAGTGCACGCCAGCTTCAAGCAACTGACGCATAGAAAAATCGGGTAGCGACATAGTGATGATTCTCCGGTTGGTTCCTCCGGAAACGTGTGAGCAAACGAGCCTTATGGCCCGGCTGCCACCGGACGGCCTTTTGAGCCATGTTTCCGTGTGAGATGGCGCGCTGTATAGCCGGATTCCAGCCAGAAGCAAGGAAATAAGGCCGGATTTTCGGCCTTCAAGCCCCGCGATTTAAGGCGCCTTCGGGCCAGATCCGAGGATCCGGCCCGTTAACAATCAGCATCGGGCACCCGGCGGGCACCCCTGGCCGCCGCCGCCGGAGGCGCCGGACGCGCCGCTGGTGGCGGAGCAGCCATCCGGGGCGGCGGTGGTGGTGGTGGTGCGGCCATACGCGCGGGCGGCGGTGGCGGTGCAGCCATCCTTGGTGGAGGCGGCGGCGCTGCCATCCGCGGGGGCGGCGGTGGCGGTGCGGCCATCCTTGGTGGAGGCGGCGGCGCTGCCATCCGCGGGGGCGGCGGTGGTGCGGCCATCCTTGGCGGAGGGGCGCGGCCATGCGTGCAGGTGGCGGTGACGGCGGGGCCATCCTCGCTGCAGGCGGCGGCGCGGCCGTCCGCGGCGGTGGAGGTGCCGGAGCGACACGGGCTGCCGGCGGTGGTGGCGGCCTTGCCACCTGTACGGCCGACGGCGGCGGGCCTCTCCGCAATTCCGGCTGCGATTGAGGTCTCGGAGCAACCGTAGCGCTCGGCTTCGGAGGCGCGGCGGCGCTGGGTGGCGGCGCGGCCACCCTTGGCTGCTGGCCAGCCGGAGTCGTCGGAGCGGTCGCCCCGATGGCGGGCCTGGAGCCGGTAGCCGCGCTGGGTGCAGCCGGTGCGGCCGATCCCGGACGGGACGCGCCCGGCGCAAGCCTTGCGTTCGGATTCACGGCCCCCGGCGATACCGCAGCACCTGGAGGCGCGGGTGGCGCACCCTGGTGCCAGGAACCGGCAGGGCATTGATCCTCGGTGAGGGCTGTGTCGAAGGCGACGTGCCTGACGGCGCGTTCACCGGCTGCGTCGCGGTCGGCCGCCCGGTCGGTCCCGCGGGAGCGCCGGGCAAACCAGCTCTCACGGCAGGATTGATCGTGGCGCTCGGCGGTACCGGCGCCTTGCCCTGCTGGATCAGCGTGGCCCTTTGCGCGACCGCAGGCGGCAATGTCGGCGTGGCGCCACCACGCTGCGCCGGCGCAACTATCCCCTCCGGGGAGCCGGGGCGTCCAATAGGCCTGGCGCCAGCTCCGGCCGCCGGCAACGTCGGCTGCGGCGGCCTGTTGATGACGTTGTTGATGACGGCCCTGTTGTGGATGTTGGCAAAGATGATGTTGTTCGGCGGCGGCGCCGCGTAGCGCGGCGGCCTCACATAGACCGGTATCGGCACAAAGATCGGCTGCGGCAGGATGAACAGCCCGATCGGCGGCGGCGGTGGCTCCAGCACCACGAAATCCTCCGGCGGCGGCGACAGGTAGTAGACCGGCGGCGGTGGCGGCGGGACAAAATCGAACTCGGGATCGAAGAAGGCCAGCACCGGCCGATCGACATAGATGAACTCTTCTGGCGGCGGCGGCGGCACGTCGTAGTCGATAACGTCAAATGCCGGCGGCGGCTCGAGCGCCGCAGCGAGAATGGCAAGGCGGCGGCGCGCGTCGGCGGCATGAGGCCCGCGCGGGTAGCGTTGCAGATACGACCAATAGGCGTTCGGGGTGTCGGCGCGGTAGGTGCGGCGCCACGTGATCGCTTCGCGCCGCGCCGCCGCGATCGCCCTCACCCGCTTTGCCAGCGGATCGTCGGGATAGGCGCCGAGAAAATCCTCGTAGGCCGGCAGCGTGTCGCGCTCCAGCGCGGCTGCGTAGGCTTCCTGCACGCCGAGATCGCGGATCGGCTTGCTGCGGATGGCGGCGACCTGGTCCGGCGGCGGTGCTGCGGGCGCATCCGGTGCGCGCTCGAAAAACGTGAAGGCCGCGTCGACCTTCTGGCTGTCCCAGGGCACCTGCGCGCCCTTGCTCGCCTCGTTGACGCGAAGCCGCACGCGATTGAAAACCTCCGGCAGCGGCAATCCGCCGGCCCGGATCATCTCGGCCAGCGACTGGGCGTAGATGCCGTACGATCCCTGCTCGGCCGGCGCCACCGTTCCGGGAGCCGCGTTGAACGCGATCAGCATGTGCGGGTCCGCCTCGACCAAAGCGAGACCGCTTGCGATCTGTCCGTTGACGAAAGGCTGCTGCCGCGCCGCATCCAGCACGACTATGCCGGCCTTCAGCGGCAGCGAGGCGAGTTGACGGATGTAGTCGCCGGTCCGCAGCGCCTCGATCGGAACATCGGTATCGCGGTTGATCGCGGAATCGACCGGCACGAAATAGTTCTCGCCCGCCAGTTGCAGCCCGTAACCAGCCAGATACACCATCGCGACCGTGTCCGGCCCCGAGCTTTCGGCTTTCTGGATGAAGTCGCGGAAGCTCTTGCGCAGCGTGTCGCCATCGAGATCGCGAGCGCCGATCACGTCGAAGCCGGCCGCCTGCAAGGTCTGCGCGATCAGGCCGGCATCGTTGGCCGCCGTCGCCAGTGGCGATTTCGCATAGGCGGCGTTGCCGACCACCAGCGCAATACGCTTTTCCGGCTGCTGCGCGGCGGCGGTGTCCGAATGCCCCGCCAGTCCTGATATCGCGACCAGACATATCGAAAGAATCGACAAATTCCTTGTCAGCCGCATGTCTCACTCCCCATCGCCCCGAACGCCCAACGCATGGAGCGCGCGTCAAGCTGAACGCTTCTTGAACGGATGGTCTGCCAGCAAGGTATGGCGAAAATCGCATCGGGAGAGGTGTCGCCGCCCGGTTCCCGCACCAAAATTCGCATTGTCGCGGCCTTCGGGCGGGCGTATCCTTTCTCCCAGACCGTGTTCGCCCGCATCGTGAGGCGACTGCGCGAGTTCCTCCCGGTGTGCGAATTGCCCATGCAATGGAGGAACTGCCATGACCGTTGCCCCGACCCTGCAGAAATACCTGGATCAGAGCGTCACCTACGACCTGATCCCCCACGCCCCTACGATGTCATCAAACCGCACAGCCGAAGCCTGCCATGTGCCGGGCGAGGCGCTGGCCAAGGCCGTCGTGCTGCGCCGTGACGGCGGTTACATGATGGCCGTTCTTCCGGCCTCCCATCACCTGCATCTGTCGACCCTGAAAAGTCAGCTCGGCCACAAGGTCGACCTGGCGAGCGAGAAGGAGATCGCGGAGCTGTTTGTCGACTGCGACATCGGAGCCATCCCGCCGGTTGGCGAATGCTACGGGCTCGATGTCATCGTTGACGACAGCATCGATGCGCGGCGGGAAATCTACATGGAGGGCGGCGATCACGCCACGCTGATCCGGATGGACGGCGAGCAGTTCGCGCGCTTGACGGCGAAGGCCTGGCGCGGCCACTTCAGCACGCACGACTGAGGCCGCCCTATCCCATCAATGGCCCCGCGTCGATTTCGACGCGGGCCATTGCTGGTTAGCGCGAGGGCTGCCCGCATCAGTGATGGGCCGCAACGCTCTTCACGTAGCCGGACATCAACTCGCCTGATGTAGAATGGCTGATGTCACCCAGGCTGATCATGCCGACCATGCGCTTGCTCTTGTTGATCACCGGTAACCGGCGAACCTTCAGCGTCTCCATGTGATGGATCGCCTTGGCAAGGTCATCGTCCTCCCGGCAGCAGTGGATGCCGTCGGTCATCACGTCGCGCGCCTTGGCGCGGCTGGCATCGAAACCGTTGCCTGCAAGCCCTTTGCAGACGATGTCGCGGTCGGTCACCATCCCGACCAGCTTGTCGTCCTCGCCGATCGGAATGCAGCCGATATCATGCGCTCGCATCAGCTTTGCGATTTCGGTAACCGGCGTGTCGGGACTGACCCAATCGACGCCCTTGTGCATTGCGTCTTTGACTTTCATGGCGGACCTCCGTTGCTGCGTTTTCAGGTGAAATTCACGTGATGCAGAACAGTTCCCCCTTGGGTAACGACTATACGACGGATCAGGCGGGACGGCATCGCAAAAGCAATGACAAGTTCTTGAAATTTGCGAAGGCGTCGTTGCGCGCCGATTGAAGCAACCCGCGCGCAACGCTGTCCCAAGAACGCTGTCCTAAGTCAGAACAGATCAGAAGAAGCCGAGCTTCTTCGGGCTGTAGCTGACCAGCAGGTTCTTGGTCTGCTGGTAGTGGTCCAGCATCATCTTGTGGGTCTCCCGGCCGACACCCGATTGCTTGTAACCGCCGAAGGCGGCGTGCGCCGGATAGGCATGGTAGCAATTGGTCCAGACCCGGCCCGCCTGGATGGCACGGCCGAAGCGGTAGAGCCGGCTCGCATCGCGGCTCCAGATACCGGCGCCGAGGCCGTAGAGCGTGTCGTTGGCGATCGCGAGTGCCTCGTCGTCATCCTTGAAGGTCGTGACCGAAACCACCGGTCCGAAGATCTCCTCCTGGAACACCCGCATCTTGTTGTTGCCCTTGAACACGGTCGGCTTGACGTAGAAGCCGCCAGCAAGATCGCCCGGCAGTTCGTTGCGCGCCCCGCCCGTCAGCACCTGGGCGCCCTCCTCGCGGCCGATGTCGATATAGGACAGGATCTTCTGCATCTGCTCGGAGGACGCCTGCGCGCCGATCATGGTGGCCGGATCGAGCGGATCGCCCTGGACGATCGCCTCGACGCGTTTCAAGGCCCGTTCCATGAAGCGGTCGAAGATCGATTCATGGATCAGTGCGCGGCTCGGACAGGTGCACACCTCGCCCTGGTTGAACGCGAACATGACGAAGCCCTCGATCGCCTTGTCGAAGAAATCATCATCCTCGGCGAGGACGTCCTGAAAGAAGATATTGGGCGACTTGCCGCCGAGTTCGAGCGTCACCGGAATCAGGTTCTGGCTTGCGTACTGCATGATCAGCCGGCCCGTCGACGTCTCGCCGGTGAAGGCGATCTTGGCGATGCGCGGCGAGGACGCCAGCGGCTTGCCGGCCTCAAGGCCGAAGCCGTTGACGATGTTGAGCACGCCGGGCGGCAAGAGGTCGCCGATCAGGCCTGCCCACAGCATGATCGCCGCCGGGGTCTGTTCGGCCGGCTTCAGCACGACGCAGTTTCCCGCGGCCAGCGCCGGTGCCAGCTTCCAGCACGCCATCAGCAGCGGGAAATTCCACGGAATGATCTGCCCGACGACGCCGAGCGGCTCGTGGAAATGATAGGCGACGGTGTCGTGGTCGATTTCGGAAAGGCCGCCTTCCTGGGCGCGGATGGCGCCGGCGAAGTAGCGGAAATGGTCGATGGCGAGCGGCACGTCGGCAGCAGTAGTCTCGCGGATCGGCTTGCCGTTGTCCCAGGTCTCGGCGAGCGCGAGCAGATCGAGGTTTTCCTCCATGCGATCGGCGATGCGGTTCAGGATCAGCGCGCGTTCGGCGACGCTGGTGCGGCCCCAGGCTTCCTTGGCGGCGTGCGCGGCATCGAGCGCGTCTTCGATGTCCTGGGCATCGGAGCGCGCGATCTCGCACAGCAGCCGGCCGTTGACCGGCGAGAAATTCTCGAAGTAGCGGCCCGAGCGCGGCTCGGCCCATTTTCCGTTGATGTAGTTCCCGTATCGCCTTTCGAACGGGGCCTTCGCAGTCCTTGAGAATTCGACCTTGTTCATGGCACTTCCTCGCTATGGCGTCGCTGAATGCGGCGCTCTGAGAAACCATGGCGAAGGCAGGCTTAGCTGTCTGCCCGTCGAACCCGGATCGCGGGCGCGTGTGTCGCAGAACTGCGACAGTGGACCGGACAAACCGTCAGTGAGCGCGATTGAGTTCCAGACGCCGCAGCTTTCGGTGCAGCGTGGCGCGGCTGATCCCGAGCGCCTCGGCGGCGGCCGAAACATTGCCGCCACTGCGCGCCAGCGCCCGCTGCACGGCGGCCCGCTCGGCCTGGTCGAGATCCCGCGCCGGGCTGGACACCCCGCCGAGCAGGTCCGCCGCCGGCAGCGGCTTCTTCAGAAAATCCCGCGACACGCCGAGCGCCAGCCGCGCCGACCGCGTCGCACCGATGACGAGGTCGTCGGCATCGACCGCGATCAGCCCACCGCCGCCGCGGTTGATATCGGGCGCAAACAGAAAGCGGGCGTTCGGAAACGCCAACCGGAAATTCTCCATCTCGATCCGCCGGGCGGCATCGCTGACGGCAACCGCGATGAGATTGACGAAACCCTCGGTCAGGTCGGCGCGGCAGGAAGACACGTCGAGCGCCGCGGCCAGCCTGCCCTCGTGATCGTAGATCGGCGCCGACGTGCAGCTTAAGAGCGTGTTGCGCGCGTAGAAATGCTGGTCGCGGTGGACGGTGAGCGCGCGCTGCTCGGCCAGACACGTCCCGATGCCGTTGGTGCCCTCGCACTCCTCGCTCCAGACCGTCGCGGTCCACAGGCCCCACGACCTGAACGTCTCGTCGTCGGATGCGGCGCCGCGCCGATCGACCGGCACGCCGTTGCGGTCGGCCAGCAGCACGCAACAGCCGACGCCGCCGACCGCCAGAAACAGCCGGTCGAGGTTGGATTGCGCGGCCCGCACCAGCGGCTCGATTTGCTGCCGCGCCGAATCGAATTCGGCCTGGCTCAGCCGGCGCGGCAGGTTGCATTCGGCGGGGTCGAGGCGATGAAAATTGGATGACCGGCGCCAGGACGCGACCACGGCGGATGTCGCGGCCGAGCCACGCGCGACCGTCGCCTGCACCTGATCGGCATGGTGTTTGGTGGTCTGCGCCACGCTCAATCCTCCCGTACAGCAAAATATTGTGCCCGGGGCGGTGAACGAATTGATCCAGATCAAGCGCGCGCGATCTTGACCGTCCCCCGCCCCCAGGCCGGCATTGGCCGATTGCGGCTGATGCTGACACGTTTTGGCAGCAAGCCCTGATAGGACTTTAGTGGGCTTCGATAACGGGCGGACCGATGTCGCGCGCACGCCGACTGGAAGAAGCGTGGACTGAACATACTGCAGGAGCCGTGCAGATGGATTTCGGTACGACCTTTGTCGAAAGCGATCGCGACGGCCGTCGGCTCCGCGTGTTAGCCGAGCTAGCATTGGAGCGGTCCAGAAAACCTCGACGGATACGGACGACGGCGATTATTGCCGCTTCTTCCCTAACGTGACCACGCCCAACCCTGTGCGGGGCGCGGCAGTGCGTGCCGCGCCCCATCCAGCCGCGGATCAACTCAACAGTTCGACCTTGCCGGTTGCAAGCCGGTAGATGCCGCCGACCACTTTGAGCTTGTTCTGCTCGACGGCTGCGTTGAGAATCGGTGCGGACGATTTCAGCTTGGCGACGTTATCGATCACGTTCTGCCGGATGGCGTTGTCGAGTGCATTTCCGCTCTGCTGTGCTGACGCTTTCACCGAGGGCGCAATCGCAGCCACCAGAGACGGAATGTGTCCCGGCGGCGGCTTGTCGTCCTTCAGGGATTTGATCGTCGCGTCGACGGCACCGCAATTGTCGTGACCAAGGACGAGGATCAGCGGCGTGCCGAGCACGGCGACCGTGTACTCCATGCTGGCAACCGTATCGTCATTGGCGAAATTGCCGGCCACGCGGCAGACGAACAAGTCACCGCGCGCGCTATCGAAGGCGTATTCGGGCGCAATGCGCAGATCCGCGCAGCTCAGAACGGCCGCGTAAGGGTTCTGACCTCCGACCAATACTTCCCTTTCGTGCTTGAAGTCGTGGCGCCGCGATGTGCCGTCAACATAGCGCGCACTTCCTTCCATCAATTTCTTGAGGGCGGCATCCGGCGACAACACGTTCTGCGGCTTGGGAGGAGTCTTCGTATCCTTGGCGTTAGCTGCGTCGGCGAGCATCAACCCAAGTGCCGAGGCCGCGAAGAGAACTACGGAACGCCGCGAGGGCGCCGTCGGATGAAGCTGATCTGAGAGGCATTTTTCGCACATTGCACTTTTCCTCGCCTTGACGGCTTGCGGCGTCGATATCCGTCGTTGCCGCTGCAGGTCGCGCGGCGAAACTTCACGGAAGCCGGGTGAGCTCTGATTCCTGAGCCGCCGTGCCAGGTGCCAGATCTCCCGCGCGCAATTGACGGTGAGAAGGCGCGAATTCTCGCTAGGTCCGTGTGAAGATATTCGTGGCCGCAAGTATCATGATAGTGCCACGTGGAGACGTTGGCTACAGCGTCTGCACATCCACCACGCCCGCCACCGCCTTGATCGCGCCTGCGATCTGCGGCGAGACTTTGAAGCGTCCCGGCAGCTTCATCTCCACCTCGGTCTGGAGGTCGAGCATGATGACGAGCGAGACGTCGCCATCGGCGCCGCCCGATGGCGCGGGCTTGGCCGGCAGGCCCTTTGTCTGGCCGTTTGAAGCGGCAGCTTCCGGCATGTTGAGCCGGCGCGCGATCGAATCGAGCGGCTTGGTGTCGCGAACGAAAATCCGCAGGCCTTTCTGGGTCTTGGCCGCGGCGTCATCCAGCGGCTCGGCATGCAGCACACGCGCCCGCACGTCCTCGCCCTGCAACTCGGCGCCGAGCTGCAGCAACACTGCAGCGCCCGGCTCCAGCACGTCGCGATATTGCGCAAGGCCTTCGGAAAACAGCACGGCCTCGAAATGCCCGGTTGGGTCTGATAGCCCCATGATGCCCATCTTGTTGCCGGTCTTGGTGCGCCGCTCCATCCGCGACACCACAGTGGCCGCGACCTTGCCGGCGGTCGCGCCGGTCTTCACGGCGCGCGAGAATTCCGCCCAGGTCTGCACCCGCAGCCGCTTCAACACCGTGGCGTAATCGTCGAGCGGGTGGCCGGACAGGAAAAGCCGACGGCGTCGTATTCACGGCGGAGCTTTTCGGCCGGCAGCCACGGCTCGATCTGCGGCAGCATGATGGTCGGCGCATCGGCAGCGTTGCCGAACATGTCGTTCTGACCGATCGTTGCCGCCTCATGGCTGCGCTGGCAGGCGGCGAGAATGGCATCGGCGCCGGCAAAGACGCGGGCGCGGTTGGATCTCGAGCGTGTCGAATGCGCCGGCAGCGGCCAGGCTTTCGATGACGCGCTTGTTGATCGCGCGCGGATTGACCCGTGCCGCGAAGTCGGCGAGTGAGGTGAAGACGCCCTTGCGCCGCTCTTCGACGATTAACTCCACCGCTTGGGGACCGACACCCTTCAGCGCGGCGAGCGCGTAGTAGATCGTGCTCGCCCACCTCGAAGGTGGGGCCCGAACGGTTGATGTTCGGCGCCTCGACCTTGATACCGAGCCGCTGCGCCTCGGCGCGAAATTCCGAGAGCTTGTCGGTGTTGTTGAGTTCGAGCGTCATCGACGCCGCCAGAAACTCCACCGGGTAATGCGCCTTCATGTAGGCGGTGTGGTAGGACACCAGCGCATAGGCTGCCGCGTGGCTCTTGTTGAAGCCGTAGTCGGCGAATTTTGCGAGCAGCTCGAAGATCGTATCGGCCTGCCCCTTCGGCACGCCGTTCTTGACCGCGCCGGCGACGAAGATCGCGCGCTGCTTTTCCATCTCGGCGCGGATCTTCTTGCCCATCGCGCGGCGCAGCAGGTCGGCGTCGCCGAGCGAATAGCCGGCCATCACCTGTGCGATCTGCATCACCTGTTCCTGGTAGATGATGACGCCGAACGTCTCCTTCAGGATCGGCTCCAGGATCGGATGCAGATATTCCGGCTCCTCGTCGCCGTGCTTGCGCGCGCAATAGGTCGGGATGTTGGCCATCGGCCCCGGGCGATAGAGCGCCACCAGCGCGATGATGTCCTCGAAGCGGTCGGGCCGCATGTCGATCAGCGCGCGCCGCATGCCCTGGCTTTCCACCTGGAACACGCCGACCACATCGCCCCGCGCCAGCATCTGGTAACTCGGGGCATCGTCGATCGGCAGCGTCGGCAGATCGACGTGAATGTTGCGCTGCCTGAGCAGCTTCACCGCGACATCGAGCACGGTGAGCGTCTTCAGGCCGAGGAAGTCGAACTTTACGAGCCCGGCCGGCTCGACCCACTTCATGTTGAACTGGGTCACCGGCATGTCGGATTTGGGATCGCGGTAGAGCGGCACCAGTTCGCTCAAGGGGCGGTCGCCGATCACGATGCCGGCCGCGTGGGTCGAGGCGTGGCGCGTCAGGCCTTCGAGGCGCTGGGCGATGTCGAAGGCGCGCGCCACCACCGGGTCCTCGTCGCGGAACGCCTGCAGCTTCGGCTCGCTTTCGATCGCCTGCGCCAGCGTCACCGGCGCGGCCGGATTTTGCGGTACCAGTTTTGTGAGCTTGTCGACCTGGCCGTAAGGCATCTGCAGCACGCGGCCGACGTCGCGCAGCACGCCGCGCGCCTGCAGCGTTCCGAAGGTGATGATCTGCGCCACCTGATCACGGCCGTAGCGCTGCTGCACGTAGTCGATCACCTGACCGCGGCGGTCCTGGCAGAAGTCGATGTCGAAGTCCGGCATCGACACGCGCTCGGGATTGAGGAAGCGCTCGAACAGCAGGCCAAAGCGGATCGGATCGAGATCGGTGATGGTCAGCGAATAGGCGACCAGCGAACCGGCGCCGGAGCCGCGCCCCGGACCGACCGGAATATCGTGGGCCTTGGCCCATTTGATGAAGTCGGAGACGATCAGGAAGTAGCCCGCATAGTTCATGCGGTTGATCACGTCGATCTCGAAGGCGAGACGCTTTTGATACTCCTCTTCCGTGGTGCCGGGCGACAGGCCGTGAACCTGCAGGCGCCTTGCGAGCCCCTCCCCGGCCTGGCGCTTCAGCTCCGCGGCCTCCTCAGCCGCCGCGTCCGAACCTGAGCCGGCGCCGACCGTGAAACGCGGCAGGATCGGTTTTCGCGTCTTCGGGCGAAACGAGCAGCGCTCCGCGATCTCGATCGTCGAGGCCAGCGCTTCCGGAATATCGGCGAACAGCACCGCCATCTCGGCGCGGGTCTTGAAGCGGTGATCGGGCGTGAGCTGGTCGCGATCGGTCTCGGCGATCAGCTTGCCGCCGGCGATGCACAACAGCGCATCGTGGGCTTCATAATCGTCATTCGATGCGAAATATGGCTCGTTGGTCGCGACCAGCGGCAATCCCTTGGCATAGGCAAGATCGATCAGGCCGGATTCGGCGCGGCGCTCCTTGTCGATGCCGTGGCGCTGCAATTCGACATAGAGGCGATCGCCGAACAGGCTGGCCAGCCGGTCGCAGCGGCTTGCTGCGAGGGCGGCGTGATCGGCATGCAACGCCAGCGAGATCGGGCCGTCGGGGCCGCCGGTCAGCGCGATCAGATCCTCGGCATCGCCTTCCAGCCATTCGAGCTTGATGTGCGGGGATTGATGGACCGGCGTTTCCAGAAACGCCCGCGAGTTCAGCCGCATCAGGCTGCGGTAGCCGCGCTCCTGCGCCGCCAGCAATACGATTCGCGACGGCGCCGAGGCCAGCGCGTTGCGCGCGTTCGGGTCCTGGTCGCCGAAATCGACGGCAAGTTCGCAGCCAATGATCGGCTGGATGCCGTAGCCGGCCATCTTGTCGGAGAATTCCAGTGCCCCGAACATGTTGTCGGTGTCGGTCAACGCCAGGGCCGGCTGGCGGTCGGCCTTCGCCAGTTCGCCGAGCTTGGCGATCTTGATCGAGCCCTTCAGCAGCGAATAGGCCGAATGAACGTGGAGATGAACGAATCCGGCACTGGACATGGTCGCTTAACAGGCTCTTGCATCATGGTGGGGAGCGATCATCGGCCGCTGATGCGTGCCGACTCGCCACCGCAATGGTGATGCCTTGGACTGCCCAAGTCCACGCGGAACGCAGCTTCCGCGCCCGCCGTCCGGCTTTTCCCCAACCCGCCCGCAAGTCGGCCTGGATCAGGTTTCCGCCCGGCCTCAAAGCTGCGGAATCACCTGCGCCCAGACCGCGATCATCCCGACAAACAGCGCAATCGACGCCAGTGCCGCCGCTTCTTCCACGAACATCCGCAACATCGTCCGACTCCCTACGATATGAGAACATATGAGGAACATTGTTCCTTTTTTGTTCTGGGAGTCAAGGGGGCGGTAGTGGGGCAGTTTGAAGAATGCCGCCTGTGGTTAATTCTCGACTGGCGCGCTGCCTCCCAACCGAAAAGGAGCAACGTGATATGGACCTATCTGCCACAACTAGCCAAGAGGGCTGTGGGAGACGTGTGTATGGCTGACGAGGCTCCGAATAAAACGCGCCCTAGTGTTGGCGCTGGGCTCACTCTGGTGAGCACGCTTGGGCCTACACTTGGGTTTCCCATTCCCGTTTGGTTGCGATGGGTACTATTCGCCGTTGGCGTGATATTGATGCTCTGGCCTGTGTTTCAGGTGGCATTCAACCGCGTACGCAGGATGGGTATGGAACCGGTCCACCTTCAGATTGCCGGTCTCACTGGGGTAATGCTCTTCGCCGCGATATCGCTCGGGGGCGTTATCTGGCAGTCCCAGGTCGCACCAGTACTCGCCGTTGATCCAAGGGTAAGCCAGCTTCAATCTCAGCTTGAGACGTTGACTAAGGAAACTGCAGAGAAGAGCGCAGCGACAGCTTTGGACCTTTCAAAGACCAAACAGGCGCTTGAAGAAAAGACGCGCGAGTTAGAGAAAGCAAACGCCGCGTCAACGGCCGCAGCATCTGCAAAACCAGCCAGCCCCAAAATAGTAATCCAACCAAAGCGCGAATCGCTTTTGGCCTCCGGTAGATTTTATTCCCGGACTGAGAAAGAACAGATTGCCGATGCGCTCAATGCCATCCAAGCGGTGTTCGGTGGCGTTGGAATGCAAACTGCGTGGGAAGCGGAAGAAGTAACCAACAAAGCTGGTGGCAGACTTACTTCGTCGCAATTGGATGCCCTAATCGAACGCATGAACACGGCTAAAACCGGGGCCGATCAGGTTGACCGGGAACTAGAAAGGATAAGAGGCAACCAAGCCACCGAGAGGCTGGTAACAGACCTGTTAGCTAACAAGCCTGTAGCCTTTTCAAGATTCAGGGATGCCATAGGAGAATTCTTGAACACGCTGCAAGTGTATCGGAACCTTAGCCCCACTGCGGGCGAGAATGCCAATGCACTGGAGCAAACTCTAGGGTCAGAGAAACGAAATCTTCAACGCGCAAAACATTATTTTGGAGTTTGGATGCAAGACTGCGAAAAGCTGATCCAATCAACCAGAATGGAAATGAAGGAATGAAACCCGTTGGCTCTAAGATGCGGTTGGACCAACTTTTGCAGGCAATGGGTCACTCAATCCGCTTTGGCGCAAACTAGCTAGTCGTCCGTGAAGAATTCCCAAGCCGTTGATTTGGAATCCTGAAACGGCGTTTTGCCGTAAGTGGATTTGCCGGAAAGCGGAGCTTTGGAGCTGGATTCCTTGCAAACTTGATTTGTGATTCACTCGCCCCAGAACCGGCATTGGCGAGGGATTCGATGCGGCCACGGGAACGGAGCGAGACGGGAGAGCAGGATCTTTTCCGCTCGCGGCTCGATCAGATCATCGACTTGAAGCACCCGCTGGTGACGCTGGGCCGCACGGTGGATTGGGGGTTCCTGGAGGAGCGGTTCGGCGAGGTTTACGACGATGATCCCGGCCGGCCACCGCTGCCGACGCGCCTGATGGCGGGGCTGGCGATCCTCAAGCACACCTACGACCTGTCCGACGAGGTGCTGTGCGAGCGGTGGGTCGAGAACCCCTATTACCAATACTTCTGCGGCGAGGAGTTCTTCCAGCACCGGCTGGTGTTCGACCGCTCGTCGCTGACGCGCTGGCGCAACCGGATGGGCGAGGAGCGGCTGGCGGCGCTGATCCAGGAGAGCCTGTCGGTCGCCGTCAAGACCAAGGCGATCAAGCCGCCCGAACTGTCGCGGGTGATCGTCGACACCACGGTTCAGCCCAAGAACGTGACGTTCCCCACCGACGCGAAGCTTCTGAACCGGGCGCGCGAGAAGCTGGTGCGGCTGGCGCAGCGCCATGGGGTGGCTTTGCGCCAGTCCTATGCGCGGGTGGGCAAGTTCGCGCTGATCCAGCACCAGCGCTATGCCCACGCCAAGCAGTTCAAGCGCGCCAAGCGGAAGCTCAAGACGCTGCGGACCTATCTGGGCCGCGTGATCCGCGACATTGGCCGCAAGATCGAGGGTAACGGCGCGCTCGAAGCGGCGTTCGCAAAGCTGCTGGCGCTGGCGCGGCGCGTGCGCGAGCAGCAGCAGCGTCAACGCGGGCCGAAGGTCTATTCCCTGCACGCGCCGGAGGTCGAGTGCATCGGCAAGGGTAAGGCCCATCGGCCTTACGAGTTCGGCGTCAAAGTCTCCGTCGCCACCACGATCGGCCACGCCAGGGGCGGCCAGTTCGTCACCCATGTGAAGGCGCTGCCCGGCAATCCCTATGACGGTCACACGCTGGCCACCGTGATCCCGGACATGGAGGCGCTGATCGGCAACATCATCGCGCGCCTCCTCGCCGACAAGGGATACCGCGGCCACAACGCGCCGCCCGATTACAAGTTCAGGGTCTTCATCTCCGGCCAGAAGCGAGGGGTGACACCCAGAATCAAGCGCGAACTGCGCCGCAGGGCGGCCGTCGAGCCCGTCATCGGCCATCTCAAAGCCGAGCACCGCATGGGCCGCAACTATCTCTGGTTCCGCCGCGGCGACGCCGCCAACGCCGTCCTCGCCGCCGCCGGCTACAACTTCCGCCGCCTCATCCGCTGGCTCAGCCTTTTGCTGCGCCTATACCTGACCGCGCTCTTCCCTGGCCCGCTGAATAATCCAGCGTGAAATCGGTCTTCTTCACGGACGACTAGCTACGCTTGCGACTTCTTCTGAGATCCATTCCAGTGCGTCGGCTTCCTTCTCAAATCCGAAAATCGTATCGACTTCGCCGCCACGCCACAGCATGCTTACCGAATGTCCCTTACCGATTGCGTATCGCCGGACCACGAACTGATACTCCGGCTGTAGTCCGCTAGCTCCACGGCTCCAGCACCGCGATGGCGAGCTGGTTGGGTCCCTAAGGCGTTTTGGGTGGCTCGTCCTGCCGACTTTCTGTCTGTGGGCGTTCAATAAGTTCGTATGTGGGAACGTGGGTGGCCTCCAACCACGATTCCAGCGCAGCGCCGCAGACTGCGCAGACCGCGTCACCCGTTTGCGGTACCAAGAACTTCTCTTCAGTGCGTCTGTACTCGGCGCCGCAATTGCATTGAACAATTGTCGCCATTTCCGAGATATGCGCCCGGAACCGCCCGTTTTCCAGCCCCGGAACTCCACCACAATCAAACTGGGCAGGGCAGCTTTCGCGGATGATTCGCGGAGGCTACCCTCCCCCGCCACAACGAAAAAAGCCCCGGGACAATGCCCCGGGGCTTCGATGTTGGTCGCAGGTAGCGCGCGATCAGTACCTTGCGATGGCCGGGCCGCCGAACTTGTAGTTCAGACGGGCGGTGACGAGATCGACGTCCTGACTGATGCGGTCGGTGCCGAAGAAGGCGCCGCCCGGCGTGGTGAAGCTGTAGGTACGGTCCTGCATGAACAGGTGATTGTACTCGACGCCAACCGACCAGTTCGGCGCGAAGGCGTATTCGAGGCCAGCGCCGATCGTGCCGCCCCAACGGGTGTCGTCGCCGGTGACGCCAGCGAGCGCACCGCCTACAACGTTGTTGATGTGGTAGCTATTCGAGGTCACCGCAGCACCGCCCTTGACGTAGAGCAGGACGTTGTTGACGGCATAACCGACCTGACCGGTGAACAGGCCAAACGCATCGACGTTCGTGTGGTTGCGAAGGCCGGGGAACAGCAGGCTCGTGTTGCTGCCCGAGAAGTCGGCCCAGTTGCCCTGGGCTTCAACGCCGAACACCCAGGTGCCAGCCTGCCAGCGGTAGCCGACCTGGCCACCGACCGTGCCGCCGGTCGCGTCATGGGAGCCCTCGGGGCCAACGAAAAAGCTCGGCGGAACCGCATCCCAGGAGTTGCGGCTCGAACCCCAGCCGCCGTTCGCACCGATGTAGAAACCGGTCCAGTCATACACAGCAGCGACCATCGGGGGCGCCTTGGTGTAAGGACGCGCAGCGAGATCCGCAGCAACAGCCGGCGCAGCCGCGCCGAGCGCGATCAGACTGGCCGTAACAAGCAAAACCTTCTTCATTCTTTTATTCCCGTTCCATTTTGACAGCCCCCAAGGCCGAGGCATGCTCATAGCCATCGTTCGCTCGAATTGCTGTAACCTCACGGCAACAACGCACATCAAACGGCCTCAGTGTGAACGCAAGTTAATGTTGTGCTGCAGGCGTTTTTCGAAACATTGCACCGGAACCCGCCGCAAAATTTCACATTCCACCTTGCGCCGGTATTGCAAGGTGGAATGGCTTGACGAGAGTGCGCGGGTGCGGCTTGGTCGATGAAAGTGGAACCGGCAAAGCGCGGAAATACGATGAGGAGATCTCGAAATGCGTAAAGCGATTCTAGCCGTGCTGGCCGCCAGCGGATTGGCCGCACTCGGCGCCGCGCCTGCCGAAGCGGTCGGCACCCGATATCCGTTCTGCCTTCAGGGAGACGAGCATCCGGGGCTGAGCTACTGCACTTTCACAAGTTACGAGCAGTGCCAAGCGACCGCTTCGGGGCGGTTTCTCTATTGCATCGCCAATCCCTATTATATCGGCGAGAGCGAACCGCCGAGCGCCGCCTATCGCCCGCTGCCCGGCCGCGCGCTGCCGCCCGCCCCCGGCTACGGCAGATACTGAGCCGCGACGCCACTCGCCGAGGGATTGTGCGCCCGCCCTCTCGCAACGCGCGAACGTGATTTGACGCCGTAGCGCGTCAAATATCTGCTGGCGTCAACCCGTGCAGACCGATCGCAGCCGCCAATTCCCAAGGAGATTCTGATGCGCATTCTGGCTTTGGCTATTTTGGCAATCGGAGCGGCCTCGGCACCGGCGCAGGCACAGACTTACGATCCCCGCTATCCGGTTTGCCTGCATGTGTATGGCAGGATCAGCTATTACGAATGTACCTATACCTCCCTGCCTCAATGTAACATGTCGGCGTCGGGCCGCTCGGCGCAATGCGTGATCAATCCGTATTTCGCGTATGCCTCTCAAGCGACCGACGGCACGCCGCTACAAGCGGCACTACAACGGCTACTGAGCGAAGATCGTGCTCTAATCCAGTTCGACAACCTGGCCGTCGACCAGCGACACCCGCCGGTCCATCCGGCCGGCCAGTTCCATATTGTGGGTAGCGATCAACATCGCGACCTGCGTCGCCTTCACCAGCTGCATCAGCGCCTTGAAGACGTGATCGGCCGTATGCGGATCGAGGTTTCCGGTCGGCTCGTCGGCGAGTAGCGCCCGCGGTGCATTGGCGACCGCGCGCGCGATGGCGACACGCTGCTGTTCGCCGCCGGAGAGTTCCGCCGGCCGATGCGTGATGCGGTCGCCGAGGCCGAGATAGGCCAGGATCTCCTCCGAGCGCTTGATGGTCTCGGAACGTTTGAGCCCGCGAATCATCTGCGGCAGCATGACGTTTTCAAGCGCGGTGAATTCCGGCAGCAGCCGGTGCGATTGATAGACGAAGCCGATGTCGGAGCGCCGGATCTGGGTGCGCTCGATGTCTGATAATTGCGAGGTCGGCGTGCCCGCGACATAGACCTCGCCGTCATCGGGGCTCTCGAGCAGGCCTGCGATATGCAGCAGCGTCGATTTGCCCGACCCCGACGGCGCCACCAGCGCCACCGACTGTCCCGCCCACAGCGCGAGCTTGGCGCCGTTGAGAATGGTCAACGTCGCCTCGCCCTGCCTGTACTCCCGTTTTATCTCGTGGAGATAGATAACCGGTACGTCTTCCATCTCGTCCTCACTCGTACCGGAGCGCGTCGACGGGATCGAGGCGCGCGGCGCGCCAGGACGGATAGAGCGTCGCCAGGAACGACAGCGTCAGCGCCATGATCACGACCGCGGTGGTCTCGCCGAAATCGATCTCGGCCGGAAGCCGGGAGAGGAAGTAGAGTTCCGGCGAGAACAATTCGGTGCTGGTCATCCAGGACAGGAACTGCCGGATCGATTCGATATTCAGGCAGATCAGCATGCCGACGAAGAAGCCGGTCAGCGTGCCGACCACGCCGATCGCAGCGCCCGTGATCAGGAATATCCGCATGATCGATCCTTGCGAGGCGCCCATCGTGCGCAGGATGGCGATGTCCTGCCCCTTGTCCTTGACCAGCATGATCAGTCCGGAGACGATGTTGAGCGCGGCAACCAGCACGATCATGGTCAGGATCAAGAACATCACGTTGCGCTCGACCTGAAGCGCGTTGAAGAAGGTCGAGTTGCGCTGCCGCCAGTCGACCAGGAACACCGGCCGCCCGGCCGCCTCCGTCACGCTCTTGCGGAACGCGTCGATCTCGATCGGGGTTGGTGGTGAACACCTCGATCGCGGTCACGTCGTCCTTGCGGTTGAAATAGGCCTGCGACTCCGGCAGCG
The DNA here is from genome assembly GCA_044772375.2 of Bradyrhizobium sp. RDT10. Classification (GTDB taxonomy): domain Bacteria; phylum Pseudomonadota; class Alphaproteobacteria; order Rhizobiales; family Xanthobacteraceae; genus Bradyrhizobium. Next base: position 2,434,312 of record CP187939.1, on the reverse strand, counting down.
GCATGAACACGAAGCTGGCATCATATTCCGACATGCCGATCTCGAACACGGCTGCCACCTTATAAGGCTTGATACGCGGCGTCGTGCCCATCGGGGTCACCGCGCCCTTGGGCGCAACCAGCGTGATGGTATCGCCGGCGTGCAGCGACAATTGATCCGCGAGCCGGCGTCCGATGATGACGCCCTGCCCCTCGTCAAAACCTTCCATCGTGCCCTGTTTGATGTTCTTGGCGATCGAGGTGAGACTGTTCAGGTCCGCCGCGCGCATGCCGCGCACCAGCACACCGGCGGCGTTGAAGGCCGAGGACGCCAGCGCCTGGCCGTCCACCACAGGCGCGGCAAGGCGGATGCCGTCGACCTGGCTGATGCGCTCGGCGACGTCCTTCCAGTCGGTCAGCGGCGATTCCAGCGGCTGCACCAGGAGGTGACCGTTCAGCCCGAGGATCTTGTCCAGAAGTTCCTTGCGGAAGCCGTTCATCACCGCCATCACAATAATCAGCGTGGCGACCCCGAGCATGATGCCGAGGAACGAAAAGCCGGCTATGACCGAGATGAAGCCTTCCTTGCGGCGCGCACGCAGATAACGTCCGGACAACAGCCATTCGAAGGGCGCAAAAGGCGGGGTTCGGGCTGTCTCGTTCATGGTCTCATCCATTACTCGATAATCCCATGATCTGGACCAAATGTGGCCTTATTGGCCAACATTACCACCGCGGTGGATATCTTATCCCGCGATCTTCGCCACTACTTCCACTGGGCTGAGATTCTCGCGCGAACCGTCGCTGCGCCGCTTGATCTCGAGCTTGCCCTCGGCAAGGCCCTTCGGCCCGACCAGAATCTGCCAGGGGATACCGATCAGGTCGGCGGCCGCGAACTTCGCGCCGGCACGCTGGTCGGTATCGTCATAGAGCACGTCGACGCCCTTGGCCTGAAGTTCCCTATAAAGCTTCTCGCACGCGCCATCGACGGCAGCATCTCCCTGCTTCAAATTCAAGATCACGGCGGTGAACGGCGCCACCGCTTCCGGCCATTTGATGCCGGCATCGTCGTGGCAGGCCTCGATGATGGCGCCGACCAGGCGCGAGACGCCGACGCCGTAGGAGCCACCATGGATCGACACGTCGACGCCATCGGGACCTGCGACCAGCGCCTTCATCGCATCGGAATATTTGGTGCCGAAATAGAATATCTGGCCGACCTCGATGCCGCGCGTATTGACGCGCTTGTCGGCAGGCACTTCGCGTTCGTAGCGATCGGCATCGTGGACGTCCTCGGTCGCAGCATAGACCGACGTCCATTGCTTGATGATGTCAGTGAGATCGCCGTCATAGTCGACGTCATCGGGCGGGATCGGCAGATTGAGCACGTCGCTGTTGCAGAACACGCCGGATTCGCCGGTTTCCGCCAGCACGATGAATTCATGGCTGAGATCGCCGCCGATCGGGCCGGTCTCGGCGCGCATCGGGATCGCCTTCAATCCCATCCGCGCGAAGGTGCGCAGGTAAGCAACGAACATCCGGTTATAGGAACGGCGCGCCGCCGCTTCGTCGATGTCGAAGGAGTAAGCGTCCTTCATCAGGAATTCGCGGCCGCGCATCACGCCGAAACGCGGACGCTGCTCGTCGCGGAACTTCCACTGGATGTGGTAGAGATTGAGCGGCAGACTTCTGTAGGATTTGACGTAGGCGCGAAAGATCTCGGTGATCATTTCCTCATTCGTCGGCCCGTACAGCAATTCACGCTTGTGGCGATCTGTGATGCGCAGCATCTCCGGACCATAGGCATCGTAGCGGCCGCTCTCGCGCCAGAGATCGGCGAGTTGCAGCGTCGGCATCAGCAGTTCCAGCGCACCGGCGCGGTCCTGTTCCTCACGAACGATCTGCTCGATCTTCTTCAAGACCCGAAAGCCCAGCGGCAGCCAGGCGTAAATGCCGGCCGCTTCCTGCCGCATCATGCCTGCGCGCAGCATCAGGCGATGAGAGACGATCTCCGCCTCTTTCGGATCTCTTTCAGGATGGGTAGAAAAAACCGCGACAACCGCATGGGACAACTCAAGCGAATCAGTGGGATACCGGAAGAGGTGCAGTGAAACCGGATCGGGTGCGAAAATACAAGGCCGGGCCCGGTGAAAAGCGGCCGGAAAGGCGGTTTTTCGGGCCGTTTTTGGGCCTCATGGTCCTCATACCTTCACAACGGCGTCATACCTCGAAGGCGGGCTATCCAGTCGTTCGCAGGACCTCCTTTGGCGGGCGTTCATCAACACCCAGGCGATCGTCGCCGCCTCTCTACTTCTTCTTCATCCCGGAATGATCGTGCTTCATTTCCCCGCCCGCAGGCGCTCGCGCGCCGACACCCTGCACATCGAGCGACAGCGTCACCTTGCCGGCCTTCTCGAATTCGAGCGTGAGCGGCACCTTGTCGCCCTGCTTGAGCGGCGTCTTCAGGTCCATCAGCATCAGATGGTAGCCGCCCGGCGCGAGCTTGACGGTCTTGCCCGGCTCGATCGGCAATCCTTGTCGAGCGGACGCATGGTCATGACGCCGTTGTTCATCGCCATCTCGTGAATCTCGACCTTGCCGGCGAAATCGCCAGCGCCGCTGATCAGGCGATCTGGCGCCGAGCCCTTGTTCTCGATCGTGAGAAAGCCGCCCGCAATCTTCGCGCCTCCGGGCGTCGCCCGGCTCCAGGCCTGCGTGATGACGAGATCGCCGGCTTTGACCTCCTGCGCGCGCGCAGGCGCGCCAAGCAGTGCAAACATGGCGGCGAAGGCGAAGAATTGCAGAGCAGGTTTCATCGTATGTCTTTCGATTTATGAAGTATGGCCGGCACAGCGGACGACCAGGCCCGCTGGTGCCTTAGCTTGAGAACGCAACGTTAATATTCACAATAGCGGGAGTGCGTCTTTATTTGTTCGCGACTTTTGCTGGTCCAGCCATTTTTCGAGATCCGGTATTTCGGCCGAACCTTCGATCGTGGTGACGGTTCCATCCCGCGCGATCAGCAGCGTGCGCGGGATCTCACCCTGCCAGGCGGGGTCGATCTCGAATCGGAGGCGTTCGACAAAACCGTCGCTGAAAATCCAGTTCTCGGCCGACCCTAGCCCGGCCTTCTCCAGCATCGCGCGCGTTGGGCCGGGCAGATTCGGGACGAGATCGGCGCTGATCGTCACGACGTCGAGCTCGGAATGGTCCTTCATGAATTGGCCGAGCAGCGGCAATTCAACCTTGCAAGGGCCGCAGGTGACGCCCCAGAAATGCACCAGCGTCGGACGCCCGGCGTGCGAACGCAGCACGTCCTGCCAGCTTCCCCGCACGAACGGCTTGAGCTCGGACGCCATCTCGGCTCGCGGCGCGGCGGCCAGACAGGCAATGAGAAATATTGCAGCCAGCAGGAAGCGTTTCATGATCCGTCTCCGATCGGCAGAAGGCGATATCCGTCGGCCTTGGTCATCCAGGAAAGGTAGGTTTTCTGCCCGTCGCTGACCAGCAACGGGTGGTCGGACGTATCGCTCGTCGTGGCGATTGCGACAGGCTTTGACCAGCTCTTGCCCTCATCATGCGAAGTCATCGCATTGACCGAGGTCTTCTCGCCGTCGAACTCCTTCCAGACCATGGTGGCGCCGCGCGGGCCGGCGAGCACGTACGGCCGCGTTGGGTTGCGGTCGGCGCGGCCGAGCGGAAGCGGATCGGAAAACGTGCGGCCCTCGTCCTGCGATCGGGCATAGAACAGCCCCTTGCGGGCCTTGCCGTTGGTGTACCAGTTCACGTGATAGGTGCCTGCGGGCGAGATCGAAAGACTGGGACCATGATGCGGGCACGCGGAAATCTGCCAGTCGTCGTTGCTGACGCGGCGAACCTCGCCCGGCGTCGCCGGATCGGCGAACGTCATGACCGCGTGATCCCGCACGCCGCCTTCGAAGATGTTCCTGAACACCACCACGGGACGGCCGGGACCGGCGAACGCCAGACCGAGCCGGCAGCACTCGCAGGTGTTGTCGCTCGCCAGCCGCGCCTCGGCATAAACAGCGCCGCCGTCCTTCGATGACGCGAAGAACAGCGCTGCCCCTCATATTTCTTGCCGCTCTGCTGCGCCGGCACGCGGTTGCGCTTGTCGATCCAGGCTGCAAACGCAGAACCGTCCGCATCGAGGCCGAGCGCCAAAAGCGCTGGCTGTCGTTACTCGACGTGATCGGCCGCAACTCCGCAAAGCTTTGGCCGCCATCGGTCGACCGGGTGGTAAGCACCAGGCCGTTGAACGCCTTGTCCCTGAAGGTCGAAAACGCCAGTGCGATGCCGCCGTTTTTCTCGACGACGATCTGGGGACGCGCATCCGGGCCCCAATCGAGGTTGAGCTTTTCTCTGGTCGCCTGAACCGGCGTCGAAAAGCTGCGCCCATGATCCTTCGAACTCGCCACCGATATCCGGCCCCCCGCCATCCAGGCGAGCCACAGCGTTCCATCTGGCGCGAAGGCCGGCGTGACCTTCGACGCACAGCGCAATGCGGCCTCCTCGCACGCCGCTTCCGAGGCATGCTGATGATGGCTCATTTGCGCATTCGCTGCGGTCTGGCAAAGCGAGAAGGCGAGCGTCGCGAGCAAACTCATTCGCAGCATGGCATTACTCCTCCTGCGTTGTTGTCCGGTCATTTGAACGCCAACTTCATTCCGGCGATGAATGCGCGCGGTGAGCCGGCGTAGATCGTACCGGTGGTGCTGAGACCTTGAAGGCCGCCGGCCGTGACCGAATTGCCGAGATTGTTGGCGGACGCAACATAGGTTCGGTCGAACACGTTCCTGACTTCGACGTACATGCTCAACGACTTGAAGTAATCGGACGCAAGATCCGTCTTGTAGTTGACGTTGAGATTGACCAGTTCATAGCCGGGCGCCTTCTGCAAATTGGCGTTGTCCATCCAGAACGAGTCCTTCCACTGCACCTCGACAAACGCCCCGAGGCCGGCAAGCGGCCCCCACATCTGCTCATAGCCGAGCCGAGCCGTCAGTTCGTGCGGCGAGATGCCGGGAATCTTGTTGCCCACACGGTTGAAGCTGAAGACCGTCCCGCCTGCGCCTTGGCTTCTGATGTCTTCGGTATATTCGGTGTAGTACTGATCGAGATAGGTATAGGCCGCGGTGAATCGCCAGCCGGGATAGAACTTCCAGTCAGCGGCGAGTTCTACCCCGCGGTGTTCTGACCGTGGCGCGTTGAACATGTAACTGATGCCGGCCGTGCGTGTCGCCTGGCTCACCAGTTCGTTCCGGAAGAATTCATAGAAGCCGGTCGCACTGAGCTTGAGCGCACTGTTTGGCGTCCAGTCGAAGCCGAGATCGTATCCAAGATTCTTTTGCGTCTGGAGCTGTGTGTTGTTGCCGGGGCTACCGTCCGAAAGGACGAACAGGTTATTGACCTGCGGTGTGCCGTATCCGGTTGCGACACGCGCCCGGAACAGCCATTCGGGATTCAGCTTGTAGAGTAGCGCCAGCTCGGGCGCGGTGTTCTGAAATTGCCGGTCGGCGGTCGTCGGGGTGATCGTCGGGTTCGGAACCGGCGAAGTTCCATAATTGTAGGCGGAATTGATTCCCTTCAGATGCGTGGTTTCCCATCCGATGCCGGCAATGGCGGTCAGTTGCGGCGTCAGCTTCAATTCCTCGCGCGCACGAACGCCGTAATTGGTGGTCTCGCTCCAGGTATTGCTCTGCAGCCTGCCCAGCGTGGCGTGGCCGCCCGGCATCACGAATCTCGAGTCGCTCGACGCGGTGAGCGTATTGTAGAAGGCACCGAAATAGGTGGTGGACTCCAAGCCGAGAATCTCACCGCGTTTGGTGATGTCGCTCATGTAATTGTACGACGGAAAATCGCCTATCGCGCTGGTGGCGCCGGTCGGCTGGTTGATGTTGCGGTCGTCGAACACGAACTGGTTGCGCCAGGTCGTCGTATTATCGAAATCATGCTCCCATCGCCCGCCGACGATCGTTCGCCTGTCGTTGCGGCCAAGTCCCGCCTGAGTAGCGGTCAGCGGCGTTGTTGCGCCGTTAAAGCCATTATTGAACAATGGCACCGCTGCGCAGCCGGCTACGCCGCCGCCGTCGCAGCCCTGCTGAAACGGATTTTGATGGAATTGGTTGAGCGTCAACCGGAGCGGCAGCCTTGTATCGAGATTGTTGTTGATGAACTTGACCGTAAGCCGGTCGTCGGGTGTCGCCTGCAACGTTCCAAGAAAATTCACCGTCTGGGTGTTGAACCAGCTATTGCCGATGAACCCGTCGCCGCGCGCATCGCTCGCAAACAGCGAGCCCTCGAAATTGCCGACCTTCTTGCCGGCGGCGAGGTAGTTGTTGAGATAGCCGAAGCTGCCGCCTTCGACGCCGTATTCGACCCCGTCGATGGTGCCGCCCGGACGGGTGCGGAAATTGAGCGCGCCGCCGGTGGCATAGTTGCCATAGAGTGCCGACGACGGCCCCCGGATGACATCGATCGCGCCATAGGCCTTGGGGTCGATCAGGTCGCTGCGGGAAAGCCCGTCCGGCTGCGTGACCGGAAAACCATCGTCGAAGATCACGAGATTGCGGATGCCGAAGCCGTTTCGCGCGTTGGAGCCGCGGATTGAGATGCCGATATCGCGCGGCCCGTTGCCCTGCTTCACCGAGATGCCGGGGCTCTCGCGCAGCACGTCGGCCACGGAGAACGACGGCCGGTTGTCAAACTGGCTGCGATCGATGGTCGTCTCGGTCTGGCCCTTGGGCGCCTGGTAGAGCAGCGCGCGCGCCACGCTCGGGGTGATGCCCGCCGTTTGCGGCCCGACCGGCGCGGGATTTGCCAAAGGCGGCCTCGCCTGCATCCGGGCGGCCGAACGGACGGCCGGCTTGCGGGCCGCAGGTCTGGCGGTCGCTGCGCGCGGCGCGTCGACGGTCACTGCCGGCAGCGCCGTCTGGCCCTCGGCGATCGACGGCGTGAGGGATAACGCACTGCCAAGCACAAGCAGGCTCGCGCTACCCAAGGCACGATGGGAGTACATAAGACATTCCTGACGCCAGCTCTTTGGCCGGCATGATTGACTGCACCAACCGGCACGGCTGGCGCCGCACCGATCGTTCGGGTGTTTAAGTCGTCAGGAAATGAAGGAGGCGCGCGCGCCTGCGCGTGCGAACTGGCGCGAGCGTTTGTCAGCCGGAAGGCAAAATCGAACCAGACCACCTGCTCGGCAACCCGTTCGACGGCGATCGCCGCGGTCTGCGGCCCATCGACCGGCGCGCCGCTCTGCAGCACGCTGCAAGCCGAACAGCATCCGTCATGAGCGCGGTGGCCGGTCTGATCGGTCTGCCCGGCATCAGGAGCGCCATTGCCATGGCAGATGATGGCGCCGGCAAGCGGATCGGAGGCCGCGATGCTGGCCGCCCAGCATGCGCCGATGGGTGCAAAATCTGCACCACCAGGGCAATCAGGACGATTGGCAGAAAATTCTTCAGCCGCCGGCGCATCGCAATCCCATCCGCTTCAGACCTTAATCACCATGAGAGTCCGAAGTCGAGATCAGGTTCCCGGAACTATGTTGCAGCTTCAAGGAATAAACCCGGCCAAAAGCGACGCGTTTTGCAGCATTTGAAGGGCGCCCTACCCCAATACCAAGCCTCGGGCGAATTGCACCTAAATCCACAACCACCAGTAGCAACTTCCCAATCATTTCGCAGAGTGCTGGAATTTTGAACAAACGTTGCCGAAAATGGTGACAAGACGAAAAAGATGGTCTACCAATCCAAGCTCAGGCTGGCCGAGAGGCTTAAGCTTGGTGGTCCAAGTCTCGGAGGAGCCCTGACGCGCACAAGCAGCGTCGCCTCGACAATCAAGAGCAAATCTAAATTTTCGGGGAAAATAAGGGTCGACACATTTTTGAGCAGGGCTTGGCGCCCTGCTCTTTTTTCGAAATGCTTTGAAAGAGCAATGCTTCGAAAGCATTCGCCTCATCCATTCGCAGCGTAGCGGACGTGATGGCGCCGACCAATCTGATCCAGCACAGTTTTGAACTGGCCGCAGAGCGCTGCGAGGATTTAACGCCGCTGGTCTATCGCCGCCTGTTTCGCGAACACCCTGAAGCCGAATCGATGTTTCGGCGCGAATCAAACGATCTGGTGAAGGGTTCGATGCTGGCGCTGACCATCGACGCGATGATGGATTTCGCCCGCGACCGCACCGGGAGCTTTCGCATGATCAGTTGCGAGGCGCAGTCACACGACGCCTACGGCACGCCCCGCGAACTGTTCGGCAAATTTTTCGGAGTGATCGCCGATACCATGCGCGAAGTGCTCGGGCACGACTGGACGCCGGAAATCGACGCCGCGTGGCGGAAACTGCTTGATGAAATCGATTCCTCGTCGCCGAGAGCTAGGCGCAAAACGAAGCCTGACTTCTTCAGTCCCGCTCGAGGAAGTTCGATCCGATGTTGGCTTTGGCTTTCTTCTTGATTGGATCGTAATCGCAATAGACGCCGTCGGCGACCAGCGTGCAACTCGCAATGACCGTGTACTTGTCGAGTTTGACCGAGTTCAGGCCGATCACCGAAGTCCTGGTCCCGTCATTCGATGACCGCCTGCATTTCCCGAGGTTGAATTTGGATTGCCCGACGAATAGGGGCACCGGATGAGAGTTGCTTCCTATAGAACAAAGAAAGAACATAATTTGAGACGCCACCTTTTTCGGTCGGTCGATCCGCGGCATATGCGCCATAGATCGCAGCCTCCTTGTCTTGTAGGCTAACGAAAAAAGAAACGATCACTCCCCGGTCAACGAATGCGGCCTTTGCCTTGCCGCACCTTTCGCTGCCGGTGTAGCGGCGCAAGATCTGCAGAAAATCAGTTCATCGCCGGTACCCCACTGGAACTTTCCAGTGGGCTACGTGCCACGGAAGCGCATTCGGAGGAGGAAAAATCGATGCATAGAGCCAGACTACGTCTAACCCTCGCCGCATCAGCGGTAGCAATCACGGCAATGATGGCCATCCCGGCGAGCCAGCCCGCGGAAGCGCAGCAGCGCAAGTCGATCCGGTGGTCGACGTCGAGCGTCGACTCTACGGCTACAAGGTCGCCGCGGCGATGGGAAAAGTTCTCGAAGAGGCGCTCGGCGGCGAATACACGGTCACCGTCAATCCCTATCCGTCCACCACCGGCGCCATGAAGGCGGCGATGGATGGCGATGGAGAGATCGGCTACACGGCCGACGTCGGCATGACCCAAGTTTATGAGGGTGTCGGCGGCTTCAAGGATTACAAGCCGGGCAAGGGCAAGCTCGTCCACACCTGGTACGCCTATCCGATGGAATCCTTCATGGCAGTCCCGGCCAGCAAAGCCGGCAACTACAAGTGCCTGAAGGACCTCAGCGGCAAGCCGACGTTCTTCACCACCGCCGGCTTCATGAACTGGCTGAACTTCCAGCGTATGTACAAGGCCCTCGGCTACGACTTCAAGCACGTCCAGATCGACGCGAAATCGAACTCGGACGCGCTTCAAGGCGGCACGATCGAAGGATCGGTCGCCTATACCACCGCCGGCCGCTCGCTCGCGCCGTACTGGAGGGAGACCGACATCCGATCGGACATCCGGATCATCAACCCGTGTCCGGACGAGATCGCGAAATTGAAGGCGGCCGGCCTCACGATCGCGGAAGTTGACCCGAAAGTCGCGTTCACCAAAGACGTCGGCGTTACAACAATCCAGGGCGTGCCGATCCTGTTCGGCTACAACGCGCGCCCGGATCTGCCCGAAGACGTCGTCTATAAGATGGTCAGCGCCTTCTACAAGAACCGCGAAGAATTGGCCAAGGCCGACCTGGATTCACGCCGATGGCGAAGGATTTCGTCGGCATGCAGGTCAACGGTATCAGCGCCAACCCGCAGGTTCCTGTACATCCCGGACTTGCCAAGTTCCTGAAGGAACAGAAGGCTTGGAAGGACGACTGGAAAGTCTCGAGCTGATCGCATCACGATCCACCGGGGGCGGGCGCCGATACCTGAAAGGGTATCGGCACCCGCCCCGGCCATTCGCAAAGGCGCCCCGGCCCAAGCCGGGTGCTGGAATCGGTCAAAGCATCAGACACCGGCAGATAGGGCGCGGGCAAAGCGCACGCCTTCCCTAAGTAGCGGCGGCGAGGACGATCTTCCGAGGGGACGGGAATACACGCCGATGAGCATGCTCGCGCGGACATTCAGTCTCAACAATCTGACCCTGTTTTTTTCTTGGGTCATGCTCTTGTGGCTGCTTTGGTATTTCTACACGGGTAGCGGCGGCCCGCAGGAGCTTGTCTCGCGGCTGATGTCGATCGCGCTGATCCTGCAAATTCTCTTCATGTACCGGAGCGACTACCTTTATAAGTGGCTGCCACCGCGCGTGAATGACCTCATCATCACCGTCTATATCGGCATATGTCTCTATGCCTTCTATTATTTCTGGTTTCATTTCGAAGACGTCGCGATCTACCGGCAAGGCTCGTACTCCCGCCAGGACTTCATCGTCGGGCTGCTCGTCTTTCTGCTCGTGATGGAGATGTCGCGGCTCGCGCACCCCACATTGTTCTGGATCAATTTCGTTCTCGTCATCTACACGATGTACGGATACTGGAGTCCGCTCGATTTCTTCTGGCACCCCGGCACGACATTCTATCGAGTGGTCACATCAAGCACGGTTGAATTTTCGACCGGGATCTACGGCATCTACGGTCAGCTTGCCCTGACCCTGGTCGCTGCGTTCCTCACCCTCGCCGCCGCAGCGCGCGGATTTGGCGCGCAGGCGGCGATGATCAATGTCATGCGGCGTCTGGCGGGACGCAATCGGCAGATGGTTCCGCAAACGGCGGTACTCGGCTCGCTGGCCGTCGGCACGGTCAGCGGCAGCGGCTCGGCCAATGCCGTCGTCGTCGGCAGCATTACGATTCCGCTGATGAAACGCTACGGCGTCCCTGGCGCGTTCGCAGCCGCAGTGGAGACGGCGGCTTCCATGGGCGGCCTACTGATGCCGCCCCTCATGGGCATCGGCGCATTCCTGATGTCTGAGTTTCTCGGCGTACCTTACTGGGACGTCGTGGCGCGCGGTTTCGGTCTTGCCCTCACATATTACATTGCGCTTTCGTTCGCCGTCTATCTCTTGTGCGTTCGCTTGTTGCCTGGCAACCCGATTAGAACGCCGCACGTTCTTTTGTATGAGACGGTCAAGACATCGATCTTCTTTCTCTCGGTCGTCTTCCTGATTGCGTTGATGGGCTGGATCGGAATCGGCGAACTGCTTGCCGCGCTCTACACGGCTGCATTCATGTTTGCCCTGCTGATCGCAGCCTTCCTGTATTTCAAGCACGTCGCGAAGGATCCCACTGTCCAGGATGAGACGCTATGGGGAAACATCATGCTCAGCGTGGAAACCCACGCTGACATGACGTCCTATTTGACGCTGTTGCTCGCGACGCTCGGAATCATGATCGGTCTTTTCACCGTGACCGGCTTCATAAACCGTATGGGCGGCATGCTGCTTGATCTCGGCGCAGTTCACATCACTGCAGTGATCGGCATGGCGTATATCTTTGGTTGGCTGGTCGGAGCGGGCCTACCGCCCACCGCCACCTACATCATCGGCGCGGTCGTCATCGTCGGTCCACTCACCAAGCTCGGCGTCGACCCTTGGGTTGCCCATTTCTTCGTGTTCCTCATCTCCGTCTGGGGTGAGCTTTCACCGCCCACCTCGCTCACGGCAGCGATCTCGGCACGCATCGCAGAAGCTTCGTTCATGCGGACCATGTGGGAAGCGCTCAAGATCTGCCTGCCGCTTACATTGATGACCTTCGCCATTTTCGCCCGGCCTGAAATGGTGACGACCACCGGCTGGCCGCAATTCGCAGCCGCACTGCTCGTGATCATCGGCGTATGCGGTGTCGCTTTTGCGATGTTCGGAAGGACCGGCAAGAACGTCGCCGTTGATATAGGCCTGCGGCTGGTGCTGGCTGTCTTCGCCCTGGTGACGCTGATGCACCCCGACGACAATCTTGCAAGAATGACCGCAGTGGTGACGGCGATTGGCGTGTTGGCTGGCGTCTGGCGCCACCGCATTGTTGCACCGCCCAGGAGTACGGGTCTCTTCGATATTGAGGATGATGAAACGGCCGCGCCATCGAAGCTTCAGACCGCGAAGGTCAATCTCGTCAGCGAAGGCTGACACCGGCAACAATCGAAAAATTGACGAAAATGGGGTGGCCGTCGTGATCGGTCGCGCCAAGACCGCCGCCTATGTTGGAGCGGTGGCGTGCATTTGTTGGGCTTGACCGAGTTCAACCCAATTACCGAAATCTTGGTCCCGACGTTCCATTTGAACGGGGATCGCACTCTGCATTTTCTCGCAGGCCTCGGTGGCGTGAAGACCCCGAGTGTGAGACTGCCTCATTCCGCGGTGCGTGCAATCGACGCCGCGGGGCAAAACAATGATAAGCGAGGGAGCAAACGATGTCCGGGACTGACAAATCCACAACGACCAGGCGCGACCTTCTTCAAGCAGCGGCGACCGCCGGCGCTACAACGGCCTTGCTGGGTGGACTGGGCATCAACCCGGCGCTGGCGGCAGCCGCACGTTCGGAGAAACCGCTGAAGGCGGCATTCTCCAATGCGGGCCTGCAGGCCACCTGGTGCGCCCAGGGCAAGCAGGCGGCGGAATGGTGGGGCAAGCTGTTCAACGTCGAGGTCACCTGGTTCGACGGCCAGCTCGACGCGGTCAAGCAGCGCGCCGCGATCGACAACATGGCCTCGCAGAAATGGGACTTCGTCGCCATCCAGGCGTTCGGCATCGGCACGCTGACCCAGCCCGTGCAGAAGATGATCGATGCCGGCATTCCCGTGATCGACATGGACACGCTGATCGCCCCGCTCGACCAGATCAAGGTTCATTCGTTCCTGGCGCCCGACAATGAATTCATGGGCGCGTCGGTGACGCAGGCGCTTTGCAACGCCATGGGCGGCAAGGGCAAGATCATCATGACCCAAGGCGCGCTCGGCCATACCGGCGCACAGGGCCGCGCCAAGGGCTTCAACACGGTGGTGAAGCAATTCCCCAACATTGAGGTGCTCGACACCCAGCCCGCGGATTGGGACGTCTCGAAGACGGCGCGGCTGTGGGAGACCTATTTGACAAAGCACCCGCAAATCGACGCGGCATTCTTCCACAATGACGACATGGCGCTGGCCGCCTACAACATCATGAAGGCGCGCAACCGCACCAACATCCTGATCGGCGGCGTCGACGCCATGCCGCCGGCGATCCAGGCGGTGAGCGAAGGCCGCATGTTCGCGACCGTCCGCAACCCCTCCTGCCGCATCCATGGCGGCGCCATCGTGGCCGGCGTTGCCGCGGTGACCGCCGGCGAGAAGAGCGGACAGGGCATCCCGAAGCATGTGATCACGGACGGCCCGGTGGTGACGAAAGCCAACGCGGCCGGCATGCAATGGATGGAGGACCACTTCCTGATCTGAACCACCATGCCCAGGGGACATCAGCCCATCCTCGAACTGCACGACATCACGAAGGCCTTCGGCGGCGTCGAGGCGCTTCGTGGGGTCGACTTCGCGCTCACCGCCGGCGAGATCCATGGTCTCGTCGGCGAGAACGGCGCGGGGAAAAGCACCCTGATGAAGATCATCGCCGGCGTGCATGCGGATTTTTCTGGCCGGTTCGTGCTGGACGGCCGAGAGACCCGCTTTCGATCGGTGCGCGACGCGCATGCGGCCGGGATCGCGATGGTTCATCAGGAACTCAGCGTGGCGCCTGATCTAACGGTGGCCGAGAACGTGTTTCTCGGCAACCAGCCGACCAACCGCTTAGGCCTCGTGCAATGGCGGCGCATGGCGCGCGAGGCCGGCGAGCAATTGAAGCGGTTCGGCATCGACGTCGACCCGATGTCGCGGCTCGGCGACCTGCCGATCGGCCTGCAGCAACTGATCGAGATCGCCCGCGTGCTGTTCTCGGGCGCCCGCATCATCATTCTCGACGAGCCGACCTCGGCGCTGTCGCCGCCGGAAGTGGAGCGCCTGTTCGCGACGCTGAAACGGTTGCGGGACGAAGGCACCAGCATCGTCTTCATTTCGCATTTCATCGAGGACATCCTGCGCGTCTCCGACACCGTGACCGTGTTCCGCAACGGCAGGAAGGTCGCGGAGACCGCCGCGTCGGAGACGAGCAAGCCGGCGCTGATCGAGGCGATGATCGGCAAGGGCCGCGAGGCGCTGGAAGAGACCTACATCCACGACATCATGCTGCCGCCGCCGACCGATCAGCCAGTGGTGCTGAACGCAAACGGGCTGACGCTGGCTGGCCGCCTGCGCGAGGTTTCATTCGCGGCCCGCGCCGGCGAGGTGCTCGGCATCTACGGCTTCATGGGATGCGGGCAGCTCGAGCTGGCGCGAATCCTGTTCGGCAAATAAAGCCCGACCTCGGCACGCTCGCGGTCGCAGGTAGGCAAAGGCCTTCCGCAGCACGGCGGATGCCAGGCGCTCCGGATAGCCTTCGTTCCCGAGAGCCGCCGCGACATGCTGTTCCTGCAGGAGCCGGTCTACAAGAACGTCTCGATCAGCATCCTCGATCGCATCTCGTCATTGCTGCTCAAGCCGTCTCGCGAGCGCGCGATCGCCAATCGGCAAGTCGAGCAGTTGCGTATCCGGCCCGCGGCCGTCGATCTCGAGCTCGGCATGCTGTCCGGCGGCAATCAGCAGAAGGTGGCGCTGGCGAAATGGCTGAGCTATCCGCCGCGGCTATTGGTGCTGTGCGAGCCGACCCGCGGCATGGATGTCGGCGCCAAGAACGACGTTATCCACATCGTCAGAGACCTGCGCGCCAAGGGGCTCGCCATCATCGTGCTCTCCACCGAGCCGGAGACGGTGCTGTCGCTCGCCGACCGCGTCATCGTGCTCAAGCGCGGCGCGGTGGTGCGGGAGTTTGCCAACGAACAGATCAGCAAGGACCGCCTCCTGGAAGCGGCGTGAGGAGACCGACATGACTTCAGGTGAAAGCGTGACAGTCGCGGCTTCAGATCGCAAGCGCCCGCACCGGCTCGTAGCGATCTTGCGCTCCCAGATGCGCAACATCGCGCCGTTCCTGACGCTGATCTGCCTGTTCGGCTTCTTCGCGGCCGCCAGCCCCTCGTTTGCGACGCTCGACAATCTCGGCAACATCCTGACGCAGATTTCGGTCACCGGCATCATCGCCGTCGGCCTCACCTTCGTGATCCTGTGCGCCGAAATCGACCTGTCGATCGCCGCCATCGCCAACGTCACCGGCATCGCGGTCGCCTATTTCACGCTGCAGGAATCCTACGTCAACATCGCCAACGTCCCGATGCCCGGATGGGCCGCGATCCTGCTGGCGCTGGCGCTTTGCGCCCTGCTCGGCCTCGTCAACGCGTTCGGGCTGACGGTCATCGGCATCCCCTCCTTCATCATGACGCTGGCGATGATGCAGATCGCCGCCGGCATCTCCGCGCTCCTGGTGCGCGGCCAGATCGCCTACAAGGTGCCCCCGCTGGTGACGACCTTGGGATCGACATCGATCGGCGGCATTCCCTGGATCGTGATCGTGGCAGCCCTGATGCTGCTCGGCGGCCATCTGGTGCTGACCTACACCCGCTTCGGCCGCTACGTCTACATGGTCGGCGGCAACCGCGAGGCGGCGGAATATTCCGGGCTCAACGTCAAGCTCATCCTCGGCAGCGTCATGGTGATCTCGGCGGTGTGCGCCGGCATCGGCGGCATGCTCGGGGTAGCGCATTTCGGCAGCGCGCAGCAGAACGAGTTCGACAGCTACCTGCTGGATTCGATCGCCGCCGTCGTGGTCGGCGGCACCAGTCTGTTTGGCGGCCGCGGCGGCATCGGCAACACCATCGTTGGCCTGTTCGTGCTCGGCGTCCTCAACAACGGCCTCGATCACGTCAACATCGACAGTTTTCTGAAGATTTTGATCCGCGGCCTGATTCTGCTGGCGGCGCTGATCATCAACGTCTATGCGCAGCGGTTACGGGAACGGACGGTCGAATAGCCGCGCCATCGTCGATGAAGCCGGGTATTATTGAGTCGAATATTGAAGGTTTGGGATTGAGCGATGCCGGATAACGTCCACACGCCGCAGCCGTGGCTGGTCGAAATCGCGATCGAGCCGAAGTCAAAGGCCGACAGGGAAAAGCTCGACATCGCGCTGGCGGAGGTTGCCGCGGAGGACCCGTCGTTCCGCGCGTCGACCGACCCGGAGTCCGGCCAGACCATCCTCAAGGGCATCGGCGAACTCCATCTCGACACCAAGGTCGACATCCTCAGGCGCACCTACAAGGTTGACGCCAACGTCGGCGCGCCGCAGGTGGCGTTCCGCGAGCGCATGACCCAGCGTGTCGAAGTAGAGTACACTCACAAGAAGGTTTTCGGCCCTAAAGGTGAGTTCGCCCACGTCCGATTTGTCGCCGAGCCGAACGAGCCAGGCAAGGGCTTCGAGTTCAAGATCGTCGGCAACGCCGTGCCGACCGAATACATCCCCGGCATCGAACAGGGCCTCAACAGCGTGATGGGCTCGGGCGTCGTCGCCGGCTTCCCAGTGGTGGACGTCAAGGTGCAACTCGTCGACGGCAAGTATCACGACGTCGACTCATCGCCGCGGGCCTTCGAAATCGCATCGAGGACGGCATTCCGCGAGGCCCTACTGAAGGGCAAGTCCGTCTTGCTCGAGCCGATCATGAGGGTTGAAGTGATGACCCCGGAAGACTGTGCCGGCTCCGTCCTCGGCGACCTGAATTTG
Organism: Bradyrhizobium sp. RDT10; assembly: GCA_044772375.2. Lineage (GTDB taxonomy): Bacteria > Pseudomonadota > Alphaproteobacteria > Rhizobiales > Xanthobacteraceae > Bradyrhizobium. Next base: position 2,417,520 of record CP187939.1, on the reverse strand, counting down.
CGGCGCGGCAACGCCAACATCATCAACGCGATGGTGCCGCTCATGAACATGTTCGGGTACGTGAATAACCTGCGCTCGATGAGCCAGGGCCGCGCGACCTTTACCATGCAATTCGATCACTACGCGCCAGCACCCATGCCCGAAGGCAACCCACCATTTCGGCCCGCAATGGGAATGCGTGCCTGAATGCCAGACTGAATGCGACGGTTGTTGCCGCGCGCCCTACCCGACGAACTCGGGCTGCCAGTCGCGGACTTCCCGAGCCGCCTTCGTCACCGCGCCGATTGTCGAGAACGACGCCGTCTCCACCATCATCGCCCGCGCGAGCCGCAGGCTCCGCGCCTCGCAAATGGCCCGCTGCTTTGGATCCTCGATCAACTCGAAATCGGCATTGTGCGCCAGCCCGAGAATGCGGCGGATGATCTTCGCGGCCGAAAATCCCACGGTGTCGCCGAACAGCCGCGCCATATAGGCCTGCCGCTCGGCCTCCAGGCGCGCCGCGCCGGCCGCGCCGGCAAACAGCATCTGGGGATAGGCGTCGCCGTGCGCTTCCGTGCGCCAGAGTTCGAGGAATTCGCGGGCGAACTCCGTCCAGACGTTTTCGATCGCCTCCAGCACCCAGACCTCGAACAGCCGCCGTTCGCCCGGTGAACGCTCATGACCGGCGGAGGCCAGATAGCTCATCAGGAGATTGCCGATGACCGCGCCGAGATCGAACCCCATCGGTCCGTAGAACGCGAACTCGGGATCGATCACGACAGTTGAGCCTTCCGTGACCATGATCGAGCCAGTGTGGAGGTCGCCGTGGATCAGCGCTTCCGGTGCGTTCAGAAATTTCAGTTTCAGCCGCGAGATTGCGACGTGGAGGTCGAGGTCTTCGCGGAAGGCGGCCGCCGTCGCATCGAGCCAGGGCTGTGTCCAGCGGTTTTGCTCGGCCACGCGGTAAGGATCGGTGAAGATCAGGTCCTCGGTGATCTTGCACAGCGCATGGTTACCCGCGAACGCCGCGATCCCCTCCTTCTTCTTGGCAGCAGGAAGCGCGAGGTCGGGAGAGAAAACAGCGTGCGCGCCAGAAAGGTTGCGATGTCCCCGACAAAGCGCGGATAGAGCGTGCCGGTGATCAGCCCCTTGCGCATGATGATATGCGGCTCGATCAACTCCATGACGACGAGCGCGAGCCCCTCGTTGTGGTGCAGCACCGCCGGCACCAGACCGGGCGCCAGCCGCGCCTGATGCGTCAGCCCCAGATATTCGTAATGCGAGCGCGACAGCGGCAGCGGCCAGCTCTCGCCGACGAGGCGCACGTAAGGCAGCGCTTGCTTGACGGCGATGCCGCCCGCGGTCCCTTTGACGACAAAGACCAGATTGAGGTTGCCGTCGCCGACCTCGCTGATCGACCAGGCAGCCGGGGCGCCGCCGAGCCGAGCCGCGACCGCAGCAAGCCCTGCGAGATAGTCCCGCAGGTCGGCCTCATGAAGAACTCGATAGTCGTCCTGCCGGGGCTCAGCCGATGATCGCCGCTCCGAACTCATCGCGACCTGCCCCCCATGTCGGTGTGGGAGTCCCACGCACTCCCGTTCCAGGAAATTCGATCCGATATCGGCCTTTTTCTTGACCGGATCATAATCGCAAAATTCTGTCAGATTTCCACAATCTTCTTGTCTGACGCATATAGTAGGTTTTGCCAGAAAGGTGGACGGCACATGAGCATCACAAGCGACGTCCGTTTCTGGGACAGGTCTTCCCGCAGGTACGCCAGATCCAGCATCGCGGATCCGAACGGATACGAGCGCACGCTCGAACGCGCGCGCCCATCTGCAGCCTGGAGACAGTGTGCTGGAGCTGGGCTGCGGCACGGGAACGACGGCGCTGCGACTTGCGGATGGCGTGCGGAGCTATCTCGCGACGGACATTTCCGGCGGGATGATCGCGATCGCCGAAGAGAAGCTGGCGGTCGAGTCGATCCCGGCACTTTCCTTCCGCACCGCGACCGCCGAAGAACTGGTCCACGAAGAAAGCCGGTTCGATGCCATTCTGGGCTTCAACTATCTGCATCTGGTGCGCGACGTGCCGGGCACGCTACGCAGCATCCACGTCCTGCTGAAGCCCGGGGGCCTGTTCATCTCGAAAACGCCTTGCCTGGGAGACATGAACCCGCTGATCCGGCTGCTCCTGCTGCCTGCGATGCGAGCCATCGGAAAAGCGCCGCATGTCAGCTCCCTCGGCGCATCCGCGCTGGAGCAGCTGATCGTCGGCGCGGGTTTCGACATTCTTGTCGAGAGAGCCATGCCAGCAAGGGCAAGGACCAACGCCCCTACATTGTGGCCCGCAAGCGATGAGCCGTCGTCTTCTGGCTCGGAAAAATGAGTCCTGACCCTAGAATGTTTCCCGTTCCAGGAAGTTCGATCCGATGTCGGCCTTCCTCTTGATGGGTCATAGTCGCAAAAACGCTATCGGCGACCAGCGTGTAGCTTGGGATGAATGTCAAAACGGCAGCCCCATCAGCTTCGACAGCCGCTCGATGTTCAGATAGCCCTGGTGATACGCCCACATGCCGATGCCGAAAATCACGGCCGATATCAGCGTGGTCCAGAGTAGCTTGTAGCCCATTCGTGCCATGACCGGCGCCCCGGGATCGGTGCCGGGAGCGCCCTCGCCGTCCTCGTGCTGGCTGCGGACGCCGAACGGCAGCGTCGTGAACAGCACGACCCACCAGAGCACGAAGTAAATCGCAAGCGCCGTGGAGATGCTGTACGCCATAGGGCTCTAGGCCTGTTCGATTTCGACGAGCGCGCCGGAAAAATCCTTCGGGTGGAAAAACAGCACCGGCTTGCCGTGGGCGCCGATCTTCGGCACGCCATCGCCGAGCACGCGGGCGCCCTCGCTGATCAGCTTGTCGCGCGCGGCGATGATGTCGGGCACGTCATAGCAGATGTGGTGAATGCCGCCGTCGGCGTTGCGCTCGACGAATTTGGCGATCGGCGAGGCCTCGCCGAGCGGCTGGATGAACTCGATCTTGGTGTTGGGCAGCGTCACGAACACGGTGATGACGCCATGCTCCGGCAACGGCACCGCGCCGGAGATTTCGGCGCCGAATGCGCCGCCATAGATCTTGGCGGCCTTTTCCGCATCCTTGACCGCGATCGCGACGTGATTGAGCCGGCCCAGCATGACTACTCCACTCCCTGCTTCGATGCGTCTTCCCGGCAAGAACGGGTGCCCGCCCGGGAAACGTCTTTTATCTCAAACCATCAGAACATGAACGAGGCAAATCGGCTTCTTGCCCCACTGCTCATTGATGACGGCCCGCACCGTGCGGCGCACCGATTCCGCGGTCGCGTCCGCATCGCGCCGCCGCGCCCGCGGCAGGTTTTCCACCGTCGAAACCACCGCGTCGAACACGATTTCGTCGATCACCTCGCCGGCCGCATTCTTCTCGGGGACGCCGACGAGATCAACCTCGGGATCGTCGGCCAGTTCGCCCTTGTCGGTCATGGCGATCGCCACGAAGGCGCAGCCGGCAAATCCCATCCGCCGCCGCTCGACCACGGCGCGAGACTTGGAATCCTCGAGGATATTGCCGTCCTTGTAGATGCGCCCCGACGGCAATTCGTCGATGATGGCGGGATCGCCCGGTCCGAGCTTGACCAGATCGCCATTGCGGCAAATCAGCACCTTGGGCACACCGGCAGCGCGCGCCAGCTTGGCGTGCTCGGCCAGATGCAGCGCCTCGCCATGGACGGGAATCAAAAGCTGCGGGCGCACCCATGAGATCATGTCGCGCAGCTCGTCGCGGCGCGGATGACCGGAGACGTGGACCAGATCGTTGCGGTCGGTGATGACTTCGATCCCTTGGGCCACCAGCCCGTTGATGATGCCGCCGACCGCCTTCTCGTTGCCCGGAATGGTGCGCGAGGAAAAGATCACGCAGTCGCCCTTGTTCAGCGTCACCTGCGGATGGTCGTTATTGGCGATCCTGGCAAGCGCCGCCCGCGGCTCGCCCTGGCTGCCGGTGCACAGCGCCAGCACCTTGTCCGGCGGGAAATGGCCGTAGTAGTCGGCGCTGCGGAAATTCTGCACGCCATCGAGATAGCCGGTCTCGCGGGCGACCTGCACCACGCGCTCCATGGCGCGGCCGACCACCACCACCTCGCGATCGGCGGCCTTGGCAGCGTCGGCCACCGCTTTCAGGCGGGCGACGTTGGAAGCAAAAGTGGTAACAGCGACCCGGCCCTTGGCGGCCTTCACCAGCTTGGTAATAGTGGCGGCGACCTCGGTCTCCGAGGGCGAGCGCCCGTCCCGCACCGCGTTGGTGGAATCGCCGACCAGCGCCAGCACGCCGGCATCGCCGAGTTCGCGCAACCGCCGCTCGTCGGTCGGAAGCCCGATGATCGGTGTCGGATCGATCTTCCAGTCGCCGGTATGGAGCACGGTGCCGACCGCGGTGTGGATCGCGAGCGCATGCGATTCCGGAATCGAATGGGCAACCGGAATGAACTCGACGGTGAACGGCCCGAGATCGACGCGGCCGCCCGATGGCACTACCGTCACCGGTATCTTCGGCGGATTGCGCTCGGAGGCGCACTTGGCCTCGAACAGTGCCGCGCTGAATTGGGTCGCGTAGATCTTGCATTGCAGCTTCGGCCAGAGATCGATGATCGCGCCGAAATGATCCTCATGGGCATGCGTCAGCACGAGGCCCATCAGGTTGTTGCGCTCCTTCTCCAGGAAGCGGATGTCGGGCATGATCAGGTCGATCCCCGGCAAATGCTCCTCGTCGCCAAAGGAGACGCCGAGATCGACCGCGAGCCAGGACCGCTGCTGGCGGTTGCCGAGCCCGTAGATCGACAGGTTCATGCCGATCTCGCCGACGCCGCCAAGCGGCGCAAAAGTCAATTCATCCGGCCGCGCCATCAGGCCGCTCCCACTGACGCCGCGGCGCCGAAATAGACTTCGCCCGCGGTCACGGCCGCGCGCTTGCCGTCGGCGTTACGAACGATCAAACAGCCGCTCTCGTCGATGGCATCGAACGTGCCTTCGACGGTCGCGTTTCCGGTTCGGATTGCAACCCGTTCGCCAAGGCCGAACGCGCGCTCCAGCCACAGCCTTCGGATTTCGGCAAAGCCGCGGCCATTGTCCCAGATGCCGCGGAATTCGACCCAGGCCTCCGAGAGCGCGGTGAACAGTCCCTCCGCGCCGATTTGAACGCCGAGCACAGCCAGCGAGGTTGCCGGCGTCGGCGTACCCTCAGGCGCGGCAATGACGTTGGTGCCGATGCCGACCACCACTGCCAGGCGATTGCCGGCCACGGCTTCCGCCTCCAGCAGGATCCCGGCAAGCTTCTGCCGCTCCGCCAGCACGTCGTTCGGCCATTTCAGGGCGTATTTCAGAGGCTCCGCACCAGCCCGCCGCACATTGGCTTCGATGCTGAGCTTCTGCAGCGCGCTTTCAAGCGAAAGACCCGCGGCAAAGCCAAGCGTCGCCGCGACCGCCGGCGACACGTCCATGACTTCGAGAATGCTGCTGGCAAGGTTACCGCGGGGCGCGATCCAGGCGCGCTGCCGGCGGCCTCGGCCCGCCGTCTGCTCCGTTGTCACGAACCACATCGGGCCGCGCTCGCCATCGCGGGCGCGGGACATGGCTTCGGCGTTGGTCGAACCGATCTGGTCGAAGGTGGCGAGGCCGTAGCCTGCCGATCTGGCTGTGGGACCGAGCGTAAAGGTCATCCTAGAACAGCGACTTCGCCGCGGCCGTGGCGACGCTGACCAGCGGCCCCGGATAGACGAAGAAGAAGATATTGAAGATACCGGCGACCGCCAGCACCGTGCGCAGTTCGATGCGCATCGGCTCGATCTTGCCGACCGGCTCGTCGAAATACATCAGCTTGATGATGGTCAGATAGTAGAACGCGCCCACCACGCTGGTCAGCACGCCGATCACGGCCAGCGTGAACAGGCCCGCCTTGATCGCGGCCACGAACACGTACCATTTGGCGAAGAAGCCCGCGAGCGGCGGAATGCCCGCCAGCGAGAACAGCAACATGGCGAAGAAGAACGCCAGCAGCGGATCCGTGCGCGAAAGCCCTGTGAAATCGCTGATCTGCTCCATCGGCTGGCCATCGCGCTTCATGGAAAGGATGACCGCGAAGGTGCCGAGCGTCATCGCGACATAGATCGCGATATAGATCAGCACGCCCTGCGCGCCTTCCACCGTGCCCGATGCGAGTCCGACCAGGGCAAAGCCCATATGACCGATCGAGGAATAGGCCATCAGGCGCTTGATGTTCTTCTGCCCGATGGCGGCGAACGAGCCCAGCGCCATCGAGGCGATCGCGACGAACACGAGAATCTGCTGCCATTGCGGGACAATGCCCGGGAAAGCCGTCAACGTCACGCGCGTGAACACCGCGAGCGCGGCAACCTTCGGCGCAGAGGCAAAGAACGCCGTGACCGGCGTCGGCGCGCCCTCATAGACGTCGGGCGTCCACATATGGAACGGCACGGCGGATACCTTGAAGCAGAGCCCTGCCAGCAGGAACACAAGGCCGAACACGATGCCGACGCTGCCGGTCTTCACTGCCGCCGCGATACCGGCAAAATCGACCGTGCCGGTGAAGCCGTAGATCAGCGAGGCGCCGTACAGCAGCATGCCCGAGGACAGCGCGCCGAGCACAAAGTACTTCAGCCCGGCCTCGGTGGACTTGGCGTTGTCGCGGTTGGAGGCGGCGACCACGTAGAGCGCGAGACTCATCAGCTCCAGCCCGAGATAGAGCATGATCAGGTCGGCGGCCGAGATCAGCACCATCATGCCGAGCGTGGAGAGCAGCACCAGGATCGAATATTCGAAAATGCGCCGCGACGGGTCGGACAAAAACTCCGTCGACAGGATCAGCGTCACCGCCGAGCCAATGATCGCAAGAATCTTCAGGAAGCGGGCGAAATCGTCGACGATGAAGCTGCCGCCGAAGGTAGTGAGCTTGCCGGCCGGCAGCATCAGCTCCAGCGCGCCGGTGACGACCAGCAGCACCACCGCGAGGCTGGTAACCAGTCTGGTCGTCCCCTCGCCGCGATAGGCGCCCAGCATCAACAGCGCCATGGCGCCGACGGCCAGCACCAGCTCCGGCAGCACCGGCAGCAACTGATAACCTGCACTCGAAAAGCTCATGCTGGAGGCCTTATTGCACCAGCGCGGCTGCCTTCACGGCAGTCACGGCGGCATTGTAATTATTGACGAGTTGCTGAACCGAGGCCGCCGACATGTCGAGCACCGGCTTCGGATAGACGCCGAACAGAATGGTGAGGAACACCAGCGGGAACATCATCAGGCTCTCGCGGAACGTCAGGTCCTTGATGCTGGCCAGCGACGGCTTTGTCAGCGCGCCGAACACCACCTTGCGATAGAGCCACAGCGCATAGCCGGCCGACAGGATCACACCGAGCGTGGCAAACGTCGCGGTCGGGATCGAGACCTTGAAGGTGCCGAGCAGCGTCATGAATTCGCCGACGAAGCCGCTAGTGCCGGGCAGCCCGACATTGGCCATGGTGAACACCATGAACACCAGGGCGTAGAGCGGCATCCGGTTGACCAGGCCGCCATAGGCCGCGATCTCGCGGGTATGCATGCGGTCGTAGACGATGCCGACGCACAGGAACAGCGCGCCGGAGACGATGCCGTGCGACACCATCTGGAATACGCCGCCGGCCACGCCCTGCGTGGTGCCGGCGAAGATGCCCATGGTGACGAAGCCCATATGGGCCACCGACGAATAGGCGATCAGCTTCTTGATGTCTTCCTGCATCAAGGCCACCAGCGAGGTGTAGATGATGGCGATCACCGACAGCGTGAAGATGATCCAGGCGAAATCATGCGACGCCAGCGGGAACATCGGCAGCGAGAAGCGCAGGAAGCCGTAGCCGCCCATCTTCAGGAGGATCGCGGCCAGGATCACCGAGCCTGCGGTCGGCGCCTCGACATGCGCATCGGGAAGCCAGGTGTGCACCGGCCACATCGGCATCTTCACCGCAAAGGAGGCAAAGAACGCCAGCCACGCCCAAGTCTGCAAGCTACGCGGCACCGCGGTGTGCATCAAGGTCGGGATGTCGGTGGTGCCGGCATTCCAGTACAGCGCCATGATGGCGAGCAGCATCAGGACCGAGCCGAGCAGCGTGTAGAGGAAGAACTTGAACGACGCGTAGACCCGGCGCGGACCGCCCCAGACGCCGATGATCAGGAACATCGGGATCAGGCCGCCTTCGAAGAACAGGTAGAACAGCACGAGGTCGAGCGCGGAGAAGGTGCCGACCATCAGCGTTTCCAGCAGCAGGAACGCCATCATGTATTCGCGCACCCGCATCGTGATCGATTTCCAGCTCGCGATGATGCAGAACGGCATCAAGGCAGTGGTCAGGATCACGAAGGGCAGCGAAATGCCGTCGACACCCATGTGATAGGTGATGCCGCTGGCGAGCCAATTGGCCTTTTCGACGAACTGGAAATCCGGATTGGCGGCGTCGAAGCGCCAGACCAGGATCAGCGACACCGCAAAGGTGACCAGCGTGGTCCACAGCGCGATCCAGCGCGCATTGCGCCGTGCGGCCTCGTCGTCGCCGCGGGTGAGATAGATCGCCAGCGCGCCGATGACCGGCAGAAACGTGACAACCGAAAGGATGGGCCAGGTTGTCATTACTGGCCTCCCAAGCCGAACATGAACCAGGTGATCAGCCCTGCGACGCCGATCAGCATCGCAAAGGCATAGTGATAGAGGTAGCCGGTCTGGATCTTCACCACGTTGCGGGTGACATCGAGCACGCGCGCCGAAACGCCATCCGGGCCGAAGCCGTCGATGACGAAGCCATCGCCCTTCTTCCACAGGAAGCGGCCGAGCCACTTCGCCGGGCGGACGAAGATGATCTCATAGAGCTCGTCGAAATACCATTTGTTGAGCAGGAACTGGTAGAGCATCTGGTGCTGGTTGGCGAGTTCGACCGGCAGATACGGCCGGCGGATGTAGAACAGCCACGACACCAGGAATCCCGCCGCCATCATCACGGTCGGCAGGAATGCTATTACAGGCGAGATGTGGTGCATCTCGTCGATAATGTGCGGGTGCATCTTGAGCGACTCGCGGAAGAACTCTTCCACGCCGTGGCCCGCAAAGACTTCCTTGAACGGGAAGCCGGCCAGAATCGAGCCTGCGGCGAGGATGCCGATCGGAACCAGCATCCACATTGGCGCTTCATGTGCCGCCTCATAGTGGTGCTGGTCGTGCGGCTCGCCGTGGAACGTCTTGAAGATCAGGCGCCACGAATAGAACGAGGTCAGGCCCGCCGCGATCACCGTCATCGCGAAGCCGTAATACGCGAATGGATTGTGCGCGACATAGGCGGACTCAATGATCGCGTCCTTGGAGAAATAGCCGGCCGTGAGCGGGAAGCCGGTCAGCGCCAGCGTGCCGATCACCATCACGCTATACGTGTAGGGAATCTTGTCCTTCAGCCCGCCCATGTTGCGGATGTCCTGCTCGTGATGCATCGCGTAGATCACCGAGCCTGAGCCCAGGAACAACAGCGCCTTGAAGAAGGCGTGCGTGAACAGATGGAAGATGCCGACCGAATAGGCCCCTGCCCCCATCGCCACGAACATGTAGCCGAGCTGCGAGCAGGTCGAATAGGCGACGATGCGCTTGATGTCGTTCTGGACGAGGCCGACGGTGGCGGCAAAGAACGCGGTGGTGGCGCCGAAGAACATCACCACGGCCTGCGCGTTGGGCGCGAGTTCGAACAGCGGCGACAGCCGCGCCACCATGAACACGCCGGCGGTCACCATGGTCGCGGCGTGGATCAGTGCGGAGACCGGCGTCGGACCTTCCATCGCGTCCGGCAACCAGGTGTGCAGCAGAAACTGGGCCGACTTGCCCATCGCGCCCATGAACAGCAACAGGCAGGTGAGCGTCAACGCGTCGGCGTGCCAGCCGAAGAAATCGATGGTCTTGCCCGACAGCCCTGGCGCGCCGGCAAAAATCGTCTCGAAGTCGGTCGAGCCAATCAGCATGAAGATGGCGAGAATGCCGAGCGCAAAGCCGAAATCGCCGACGCGGTTGACCACGAAGGCCTTGATTGCCGCCGCGTTCGCCGAGGGCTTGTGGTACCAGAAGCCGATCAGCAGATAACTCGCCAGACCGACACCCTCCCAGCCGAAGAACAGCTGCACCAGATTGTCCGCAGTCACCAGCATCAGCATCGCGAAGGTGAACAACGACAGATAGGCAAAGAAGCGCGGCCGGTGCGGATCCTCGTCCATGTAGCCGATGGAATAGAGGTGCACGAGCGACGAGATTGTGTTGACCACCACCAGCATCACGGCGGTCAGCGTGTCGACGCGCAGCGCCCACGAGACCTGCAGATCGCCGGAATTGATCCAGGGGAATAGCGCGATCCTTACGGCATCACGGTGCAGGAAGCCGATGTCGACCAGCACCACCCAGGAGAGAACAGCGGAAACGAACAGAAGTCCTGTGGTGATCAGCTCGGCCGCGCGGGACCCCTGGGCCGGCGGCTCCGAGACGTGGTGGTCATCGTGGCCGTGAGCGTCATGACTATGTTCGTCATGGGCATCAGCGTCATGCGCGTGATCGCCATGCCCATGGTCGTGATGCTTGACCTCATCGCCGCTCGGGTTGCGCGCATGCGCGCCGAAGATCGCGATCAGGCCGGCCAGAATGGCGCCCAGCAGCGGCAGAAAGACGATTGCCTGAACCATAGCTGCGCCTAGCCCTTCATCAAATTAACGTCTTCAACCGCGATCGAACCGCGGTTGCGGAAATACACCACGAGCACTGCAAGACCGATCGCGGCTTCAGCCGCCGCAACCGTCAGCACCAGCAGCGCGAACACCTGGCCGACGATGTCACCGAGGAAGGTCGAGAACGCCACCAGGTTGATGTTGACGGCGAGCAGGATCAGCTCGATCGACATCAGGATGACGATGATGTTCTTGCGGTTCAGGAAGATGCCGAGAATCCCGAGCGTGAACAGGATGGCGCCGACCGCGAGATAGTGCCCCAGACCGATGGTCATTTCACCCACTCCGCCGCATCCGCGTCCTGCAGCCCCTGTCCCGACGCCACCTTGCGCACGGCCATTGCCAGTTCCGGCGTCCGCGCGTTCTGCACGTTGATGTCCTGCCGCTTGACCTTCGCCTTGTGGCGCAGCGTCAGCACGATGGCGCCGATCATCGCCACCAGAAGCACCATGCCGGCGATCTGGAAGTAGTGGATGTACTTCGTATAGAGCACCAGCCCGAGCGCCTCGGTGTTGCTGACATTGGTCGGGATCGCCGCCGTGATCTGCTTGACGGTGCCGGGATTGATGACCCAGCCGCCGGCGACCAGCAGCAGTTCGACGAGGAAAATGGCGCCGATCACCAGACCGATCGGCAGATACTCCAGAAAACCCTCGCGCAGTTCGACGAAGTCGACGTCGAGCATCATGATCACGAACAGGAACAGCACGGCGACCGCGCCGACATAGACCACGATCAGCATCATGCCGAGGAATTCGGCGCCCATCAGGATGAACAGCCCGGATGCGTTGACGAACGCCAGGATCAAATACAGCACCGAGTGCACGGGATTGCGCGACACAATCACCATGACCGCCGACGCCACGCAGACGCCGGCAAACAGATAGAAGAACAGCGCGGGAAGGATCATATCCTCACCTCACCGGTACGGCGCGTCGAGTTCGATGGCTTTCGCAATCTCGCGCTCCCAGCGGTCGCCATTGGCGAGCAGTTTCGCCTTGTCATAGTAGAGTTCCTCGCGGGTCTCGGTCGCGAATTCGAAATTCGGTCCCTCGACGATCGCATCGACCGGGCAGGCTTCCTGGCACAGACCGCAATAGATGCATTTCACCATATCGATGTCGTAGCGCACGGTGCGGCGGGTGCCGTCGTTGCGGCGCGGGCCGGCCTCGATCGTGATCGCCTGCGCCGGGCAGATCGCCTCGCACAGCTTGCAGGCGATGCAGCGCTCCTCGCCGTTCGGATAGCGACGCAGCGCATGCTCGCCGCGAAAGCGCGGCGAGATCGGGCCCTTCTCGAAGGGATAGTTCAGCGTCGGCTTCGGCTTGAAGAAATAGCGCATGGCGAGAAAGAACGCCGATACGAATTCGCTCAAGAGAAGCGCACGGGCGGTTGCGTTGACGTTGACACTCATGACGGCCTCACTTCGGCGCGATGCCGGCGAATTGCAGCACGCCGGCCACAATCACCACCATTGCCAGCGACAACGGCAAGAACACCTTCCAGCCGAGTCGCATCAGTTGATCGTAGCGGTAGCGCGGCACGATCGCCTTCGCCATCGCGAACATGAAGAACATGAAGAACACCTTGAGCGCGAACCAGACGACGCCGGGGATCCAGGTAAACGGCGGCAGCGCCACCGGCGGCAGCCAGCCGCCGAGGAACATGATCGTCGCCAACGCGCACATCGTGGTGATCGCGACATATTCGCCGAGCATGAACAGCAGATACGGCGTCGAGCCGTATTCGACCATGAAGCCCGCGACCAGTTCGGATTCCGCCTCCACCAGATCGAACGGCGGGCGGTTGGTTTCGGCCAGCGCCGAGACGTAGAACACCACGAACATCGGGAACAGCGGCCACACATACCAGTTCAGGATGGTGAGCTGCGGCAGCCCGATCAGGCTGGCAAAGCCGCGGGTGTTCTGCGCCTCCACCACGGCCGAGAGATTGAGCGAGCCGGCGCACAACAGCACCGTGATGATGACGAAGCCGATTGAGACCTCGTAGGAGACCATCTGCGCGGCGGAGCGAAGTGCGGCCAGGAATGGGTATTTCGAGTTCGACGACCAGCCGGCCATGATGATGCCGTAGATCGACAGCGACGAGATCGCGAAGATGTAGAGCACGCCGACATTGATGTCGGAAATGACCCAGCCGAGATCCATCGGGATCACGGCCCAGGCGGCCAGCGCCAGCACGCAGGATACCAGCGGCGCCAGCAGGAATACGCCCTTGTTGGAGCCGGACGGGATGATCGGCTCCTTCAGCACGAACTTCAGAAGGTCCGCAAAGGATTGCAAGAGGCCCCAGGGACCGACGACGTTGGGGCCGCGGCGGATCTGCACCGCCGCCCAGATCTTGCGGTCGGCGAGCAGGATGTAGGCGATCGCGATCAGCAGCACGACGAGCAGCAACAGGCTCTGCGCGACCATCACAATCAGCGGCCAGAGAAAACCGGTCCAGAACGAGCTTGCGAAGAAATCAGCCATCAGGTCACGCTCACTCCGCTGCCGTCAGCATTTTCCCGGACGCCAGCCGGGAACATTCCGCCATCACCGCCGAGGCCCGCGCGATCGGATTGGTCAGATAGAAATCCTCGACCGAACTCTTGAAGGGCGTCTTGTCGACCTTGCCGCCCTTCTTACCCGCCAACGCCTTGATGTCCTCGGCCTTGCCGGGCTCGATCTGGTCGATCCGCATCAGATGCGGGACCACCTTGAACAGGGCCTGCCGTAGCGCCTGCAGCGAATCATACGGCAGCTTCTTGCCCAGCACATCCGACAGCGCGCGGACTATCGCCCAGTCCTCGCGCGCCTCGCCGGGCGGGAACGCCGCACGGCTGGCGATCTGCACCCGGCCCTCGGTGTTGACGTAGAGGCCGGATTTTTCGGTGTAGGCCGCGCCCGGCAGGATGACGTCGGCGCGGTGCGCGCCGCGGTCGCCATGGGTGCCGATATAGACCACGAACGTGCCGTCCGGCATCTTCACCTCGTCGGCCCCGAGCAGGAACAGCACGTCGAGGGTGCCGAAGGTCGTCATCTGCGCCAGGCTGAGGCCGCCTTTGCCGGGCGCAAAGCCGATATCGAGCGCGCCCGCGCGCGAGGCGGTATCCTGCAGCACGGCAAAGCCGTTCCAGCCGTCCTTGAGCGCGCCGGCACCTCCGGCGACCTTGGCCGCCAGTGCCAGCACCGCCGCGCCGTCATGCCGCGAAAGCGCCCCAGCGCCGACCAGCACGATCGGGTTCTTGGCGCCCTTCAGCACCTCAGTAAAGGAATGCTTGCCGCTGGCAAGTTCGCTGAGCGTATCAGTGCCCGCGCCGAGATAGTCGTAATCATAGGTGAGATCGGCCTTGGCGCCGATCAGGCCGACCTTGAGCTGGCCGGTGCGCCAGCGCTTGCGGATGCGCGCGTTGAGAACGGTGGCTTCCTTGCGCGGGTTCGAGCCGATGATCAAAAGCGCATCGGCCTGCTCGATTCTCGCAATGGCCGGATTGAAGATCCAGGTCGCCCGTCCCGCCTTGGGGTCGAAGGCGTCGCCGCCCTGCACCGCCAGATTGGTGGAGCCGTACCGGCCCAGGAGATCCTTGAACGCAAACATCTCCTCGACCGCGGCGAGATCGCCGGCGATGGCCCCAATCCGCTTGCCGTCGCTCATCCTGACCTTGGCCGCAATCGCCGCGAAAGCTTCCTGCCATGACGCGGCGCGAAGCTTGCCGTTCTCGCGGATATAGGGCCGGTCGAGCCGCTGTGTGCGCAGGCCGTCGACGATGTGACGGGTCTTGTCGGAAATCCATTCCTCGTTCACGGCCTCGTTGATGCGCGGCAGGATCCGCATCACCTCGCGGCCGCGGGTGTCGACGCGGATCGCGGAACCTACGCCATCCATGACGTCGACCGACTGCGTCTTGCCGAGTTCCCACGGGCGGGCGGCGAACGCGTAAGGTTTTGAGGTCAGCGCGCCCACGGGACAGATATCGACGAGGTTGCCCTGCAGCTCCGAGGACAGCGCCTGCTCCAGATAGGTCGTGATCTCCATGTCCTCGCCACGGCCGGTCGCGCCCATTTCCGGGACGCCGGCGACTTCGGCGGAGAAGCGGACGCAGCGCGTGCACTGGATGCAGCGGTTCATCGAGGTCTTGACCAGCGCGCCGAGATATTTGTCCTCGACCGCCCGCTTGTTCTCGGCATAGCGCGAGGTGTCGACGCCGTAGCCCATCGCCTGGTCCTGCAGATCGCACTCGCCGCCCTGGTCGCAGATCGGGCAATCCAGCGGGTGGTTGATCAGCAGAAATTCCATCACGCCTTCGCGCGCCTTCTTGACCATCGGCGAACGCGTCGAGATTTCCGGCGGCTCGCCCTTGGGGCCGGGCCGGCAGTCGCGCACGCCCCAGGCGCAGCTTGCGACCGGCTTCGGGCCGCCCTTGATCTCGACGAGGCACATCCGGCAATTGCCGGCGATCGACAGCCGCTCGTGATAGCAGAAGCGCGGAATTTCGGCGCCGGCGGCCTCGCAGGCCTGCAGCAGCGTGTACTCAGCAGGCACATCGATCTCTTTGCCGTCGATGATGAGTTTGGTCATAGCTGTCTCAGGTCTTTCCCAGCTTGCAGTCTGGCGGTGTAACGCTGGCGGTCTTCAGCGACGCCTTGATCCATTGCTGGGTCTCGGCGCCATAGGTGGCGAGATAGGCCGGCTGCGCCGCGTTCTTCTCGCACAGGAACGGCAGATGCGGCTTCAGGTCGTAATCGCAGGACGCGAGCCACTCGCGCTTTCCCGCGAACGCGCCGATCGCTTCCTCGCAGGCGTAGAGGAAGTAGGTGACAAACTCTCGTACTGGACCTGCTCGTCGCCGCCGGCGGCCTTGATCTTCTCGTAGTCCGGCTGCGCGAATTTCGGATTCTTGAACGCCAGGTCGGTGTAGCCCAGAAACGCCTGCCGCGCGCTGGTGGCGCGGTTGTTGGTGCGGATTTCGTTGATCTGGAACAAGATCGCAACAAAGCCGAGCAGCGCCACGGCCGCCTGCGCCATCTGCGCCAGCGTTCCGTATCTCTGCCACCAAAAACGCTCGGTTGCGACATCGCGATCACTCCGCCGCGGCCATGTTCACGGGGTCACGCACGCCGATGTCATCGATATCGGCCTTGTGCGAATACCGGTCGATGCGTTCTTCGATCTCGTGACGGAAATGCGCGATCAGGCCCTGGATCGGCCAGGCCGCGGCGTCGCCGAGCGCGCAGATGGTGTGGCCTTCGACCTGCTTGGTCACCTCAAGCAGCATGTCGATTTCGCGCTTGTGGGCGCGGCCCTCGGCCATGCGGGTCAGCACCCGCCACATCCACCCCGTGCCCTCGCGGCACGGCGTGCACTGGCCGCAGCTCTCATGCTTGTAGAAATAGGAGATACGCGCGATCGCCCGGATCAGGTCGGTCGACTTGTCCATCACGATCACGGCGGCGGTACCGAGGCCGGAGCGCAATTTGCCGAGGCTGTCGAAATCCATCGGCGTGTCGATGATCTGCTCGGCCGGCACCATGCGCACCGACGAGCCGCCGGGGATCACGGCCTTCAGATTGTCCCAGCCGCCGCGAATGCCGCCGCAATGGCGCTCGATCAGTTCGCGGAACGGAATCCCCATCGCCTCTTCGACGTTGCAGGGCCGCTCGACATGGCCGGAAACACAGAACAGTTTCGTTCCGACATTGTTGGGCCGGCCGATCGCGGCGAACCACGCCGCGCCGCGCCTGAGAATGTCCGGCGCGACCGCGATGGACTCGACGTTGTTGACGGTGGTCGGGCAGCCATAGAGGCCGACATTGGCCGGGAATGGCGGCTTCAGCCGCGGCTGGCCCTTCTTGCCTTCGAGGCTTTCCAGCAGCGCGGTCTCTTCGCCGCAGATATAGGCGCCGGCGCCATGCGCGACATAGATGTCGAACGGCCAGCCATTGAGGTTGTCCTTGCCGACCAGTTTTGCGTCATAGGCCTGATCGATCGCGGCCTGCAGATGCTCCCGCTCCCGGATGAACTCGCCGCGCACATAGATGTAGCAGGCATGCGCGCCCATCGCGAAGCTTGCCAGCAGACAGCCCTCGACGAGCAGATGCGGATCATGCCGCATGATCTCGCGGTCCTTGCAGGTGCCAGGCTCGGACTCGTCGGCATTGACCACGAGATAGCTCGGCCGGCCGTCGGTCGATTCCTTCGGCATGAACGACCATTTCAGGCCGGTCGGAAAGCCCGCCCCGCCGCGACCGCGCAGGCCAGAGGCCTTCATCTCGGCGATGATCCAGTCGCGGCCCTTGTCGATGATCGCCTTGGTGCCGTCCCACGCGCCACGGCGACGCGCGCCCTCCAGCCCCCAATCGTGGAGGCCGTAGAGGTTCTTGAAGATGCGATCCTTGTCGTCGAGCATGACTTGAAATTCCTCAGATCAACGATTGGACGGCATGCAGGCGAGCCCGGCGCACGCCGATCACGCTGCCCTTCGCCGGCCCGTCCACGAGCAAGGTGCCGCTGAACGTCATGTGGTTTCCTTCAGCGTCGTCGGCCCGCCCACCGGCGCCGAAAACTGACGGTCGATCTGCGGTCCCGGCTTCGGCGGATTGCCTGATGCAAAGCCGTCCAGCACCTTGCCGAAGCTTTCCTTG
Source organism: Bradyrhizobium sp. RDT10 (assembly GCA_044772375.2). GTDB lineage: Bacteria > Pseudomonadota > Alphaproteobacteria > Rhizobiales > Xanthobacteraceae > Bradyrhizobium. Next base: position 2,400,076 of record CP187939.1, on the reverse strand, counting down.
GTCAGGTCTTCGTAGGTGTCCTTCCAGATCTGCACCATCGGCGCGTTCACGCAGGCGCCGAGGCACTCGACCTCTTCCCAACTGAAATTGCCGTCCTTCGACAGATGGAAGGGATCGTGATGGATACGGCTCTGGCACACCTCGATCAGGTCGCCGGCGCCGCGCAGCCGGCACGGCGTGGTGCCGCAGACCTGCACATGGGCCTTCTTGCCGACCGGCTGAAGCTGGAACATCGTGTAAAAGGTCGCCACTTCCAGCACGCGGATGTAGGGCATGTCCAGCAGATCGGCGACGGCGCGGATCGCGGCCTCCGACACCCATCCCTCATGCTGCTCCTGCGCGCGCCACAGGATCGCGATCACGGCCGATGCCTGCCGTCCCGGCGGATACTTTTCGATCTGCGCCTTGGCCCAGGCGAGATTCTCATCCGTGAACGTGAAGCTCGCGGGCTGCAATTCCTTCGGTGCGAGGCGGCGGACGGACATCGTTCAGTCTCTCATTGCACGCGGCGCCCGGCTTTCGCATTGAGCGCATCGATCCGGGCGAGCCAGAATGCGCTTGCGGTGCCGAACACGTTGTAGCCGACATGGGTTGAAACCTTGATCCGGTCCAGAATCGAAAGGTCGGTCACGGTTTCAAGGCGATTGCTGCGCGGATCGTAGACGATCAGCTTCAGCGGAGTTTGTTCGAGGATGTAGCGCGACACGGTATGTTGGGGATCGTTGCCGTGTTCCTCACAGAGCAGCACGCTGTCACCCTGCATCAGACGCGCGCCGCCCTTCATGGCCTCGATCTCGACACCCTCGACGTCGAGCTTGATCAGGTATTTGCCGCCGGGCGCGATCTTGCCGTCATCGAGCAGATTGTCGAGCGCGATGACGGGCACCTCCTCGCCGTCCGACTGGTCGCCGGCGATGCTGAACGCCTCATGCTTGCTGCCGGACAGCCGTGCCGTGCCGCGTGTCGCGCCGATCGCGCACTTCATTGTTTCGAAACGGTTGCCGTTGATTTGGGCGTTGTTGGCAAGCTTCGGAAAATTCTGCCCCGACGGCTCGATCGCGATTGCCTTGTGCGAACCGAACGGCTGGCTCGACACCAGCACCGACCAGTAGCCGTAGTTGGCGCCGCAATCGAGCAGCGTGTAGTCGACGTCGGCGGAATCGCGGAACAACAGCTCCAGCTCGTCTTCGTAGCTGTAGCTTCGATTGAGCAGCTTGCTCCAGTAGCCGTCGCCATAGGGAAACTCGAAGATGGCGTCGGGATTGAGTTTGATCTGGATGCCGCGCTCGGGCAGCGTCGTGCGCAACAGGTTGGCGCACATATTGTAGCCGCGATGGGAAAATTCGACGCCACCTTCGACCCCAGCACCAGCGCCATCGCAGCCAAACGCTCCCACGCGTTCGCGCCCTCGAGCACGCCCGAAGTCCGGTCGAACTGGATGGGCGCCTGCGCCATCACCGATCGACCTCTCCGAACACGATGTCGAGCGAGCCGAGAATCGCCGAAACGTCGGCGAGCAGATGGCCGCGGCAGATGAAATCCATCGCCTGCAGATGGGCGAAGCCCGGCGCGCGGATCTTGCACTTGTAGGGCTTGTTGGTGCCGTCGGAGACCAGATAGACACCGAACTCGCCCTTCGGCGCCTCGACCGCGGCGTAGACCTCGCCGGCCGGGACGTGGACGCCTTCGGTGTAGAGCTTGAAGTGGTGGATCAGCGCTTCCATCGAGCGCTTCATCTCGCCGCGGCGCGGCGGCGCAATCTTGTTGTCCTCGACGACAACGGGCCCCTGCCCGTCAGGTGCGCGGAGCTTCGCGATGCACTGCCTCATGATGCGCACCGACTGGCGCATCTCTTCCATGCGGATGCAGTAGCGGTCGTAGCAGTCGCCGTTCTTGCCGATCGGAACGTCGAAGTCCATTTCGGCGTAGCACTCATAGGGCTGCGACTTGCGCAGGTCCCAGGCGGCACCCGAGCCGCGCACCATTACGCCGGAGAAGCCCCACTCCCAGGCCTGCTGCAGCGTCACCACGCCGATATCGACGTTGCGCTGCTTGAAGATGCGGTTGCCGGTCAAAAGCGTCTCGAGGTCGGCGACGACCTGCAGGAACGGATCGCACCAGGCCTCGATATCGTCGATCAGTTTCGGCGGCAGGTCCTGATGCACGCCGCCGACACGGAAATAGGCCGCGTGCATGCGCGAGCCGGAGGCGCGCTCATAAAACACCATCAGCTTTTCGCGCTCTTCGAAGCCCCACAGCGGCGGGGTCAGCGCGCCGACGTCCATCGCCTGCGTGGTGACGTTGAGCAGATGCGACAGGATGCGGCCAATCTCGCAATAGAGCACGCGGATCAACTGGCCGCGGCGCGGCACCGTGATGCCGAGCAGCTTCTCCGCCGCCAGGCAGAACGCGTGCTCCTGATTCATCGGCGCGACGTAGTCGAGCCGGTCGAAATACGGGATCGCCTGCAGATAGGTCTTTGCTTCGATCAGCTTTTCGGTGCCGCGATGGAGCAAGCCGATATGCGGATCGACACGCTCGACGACTTCGCCGTCCAACTCCAGCACCAGACGCAGCACGCCATGCGCCGCAGGATGCTGTGGCCCAAAGTTGATGGTGAAGTTACGAAGCTTTTGCGGTTGTTCGTTCATGGTCAGGCCTTCGGCTCAGCCTTCTCATCGCCCGGCAGCGGGTAGTCCGCGCCTTCCCATGGCGAGAGGAAATCGAATTTGCGGAATTCCTGGTTGAGGCGGACCGGCTCGTACAGCACCCGCTTCTCCTGGTCGTCGTAACGCACCTCGACGAAGCCGGTGAGCGGAAAATCCTTGCGCAAGGGGTGGCCGTCGAAGCCGTAATCGGTCAGCAGCCGCCGCATGTCAGGGTGGCCGGTGAAGATCACGCCGTAAAGGTCATACGTCTCGCGCTCGAACCAGTCGGCGCCGGGAAACACGTCGATGATCGACGGCACCTGCGTGGTCTCATCGGCCTCGGCGCGGATGCGGATGCGCTCGTTCAGGGTCGGCGACAACAGATGATAGACTACATCGAAACGCTTCTCGCGGCCGGGATAGTCGACCGCGGTCACATCGGTGATGTTGACGAAGCGCAGCGCGGGATCGTCGCGCAGGTACTTCATGACCTCGACGATCCGGCCCGCCTCGACCGTAACGGTGAGCTGGTTGAACGCGACCGCATGGGCGCTGGCCGCGCCGCCAAGCGCGCTAACAATCGTCTGCCCAAGGGCGTCGAGCTTGCCGTCGTCCATTACCTGAAACCTTAGCGTTCGATGGTCCCGATGCGCCGGATCTTCTTCTGCAGCAGCAATATGCCGTAGAGCAGCGCTTCCGCCGTCGGCGGGCATCCGGGCACGTAGATGTCGACCGGCACGATACGGTCGCAGCCGCGCACGACCGAGTAGGAATAGTGATAGTAGCCGCCGCCGTTGGCGCACGATCCCATCGAGATCACGTAGCGCGGCTCGGGCATCTGGTCGTAGACCTTGCGCAGCGCCGGCGCCATCTTGTTGGTCAGCGTGCCCGCCACGATCATGACGTCGGACTGCCGCGGCGAGGCGCGCGGCGCGAAACCGAAGCGCTCGACGTCGTAGCGCGGCATCGAGACCTGCATCATCTCGACCGCGCAGCAGGCGAGACCGAACGTCATCCACATCAGCGAGCCCGTCCGCGCCCAGGTGACCAGGTCGTCGGCGGCGGCGACGAAGAAGCCCTTGTCCGACAGCTCGTGGTTGACCTCGAGGAAGAACGGGTCATTGGCTCCGACCGGCTTACCGGTCGAGGGTCGAGAATGCCCTTCGGCGCCTGCGCGATTGCGGGCGAAGAGCCTATGGCTGTCGGGCTCAATCCCATTCGAGCGCGCCTTTCTTCCACTCATAAGCAAAGCCGACCGTGAGGACGGCGAGGAACACCATCATCGACCAGAAGCCGGTGGCGCCGAGCTTGCCGAACGCGACCGCCCACGGGAACAGGAACGCCACTTCGAGGTCGAAGATGATGAAGAGGATCGCGACCAAGTAGAAGCGGACGTCGAACTTCATGCGGGCATCGTCAAAAGCGTTGAATCCGCATTCATAGGCGGACAGCTTTTCCGGGTCCGGCTGCTGGAACGCGACCAGGAACGGGGCGATCAGGAGCGCCAGACCGATCAGGCTCGCCACCCCGATAAATACCACAAGTGGAAGGTAATTCTGCAGGATGCCGGTCATCGGCGGTGCCTTTTCCTGCGGATTTCGACCGCAGATTCGTTGATTGGAATTATTCTTGGCTTAGCGCAGCGCAACAGAGGGCGCAAGACAAGCCATCCTGGCGCCTTTGCCCATCCTTGGCGCGTCGGCAGAACCCGAAAAAGTGTTGCGTTCCTGCCTCGCCCAACCAACGCGCGCCGGGCCGCAAGGTGCCCGAATTTCAGTTCAAATCCTTTTCGTCCGCGAGCATTTGGGCAGCCGTGTCGGTCAGGCGATCGATCGGGTCGATGGGCACCTTGAACTCGTCCTTACTGAGTTGTGGCCCCGCGGTGACTTCGGGACTCACCGGCCCGGCGCTTGCGCTGTGCATGCTGACATCCGACTTCACCACCATGGTTGCCGGGCTGGCTGCCACTTCCTTCCTGGTCAGCTTTCATTCCGCCCCTTGCGATCGCGCAAACGGTCGCAAGACCGAGCATGCGGGCACCGGGCATCCGCGATCATGCTGCTCACGGCCGCCGGATTCGGCCAGGGCCCGGCCCGCTTGTTTTGATCCCCGTCCCGCGGCCCGCATCGTCGTCGGTCAAAACACCTGTATGTGACCTACATCACGGATGTCTTAGCGAAAAACCGGCCAAAACCCGGCCGAATGAAACCATTTTGCCGAAACCGCGAAACGATCCTGAAACAGACGGGGCGTACATCGTTAGCCAACACAGGACGTCAAAGGCGTCCAGGAGGCATCACATGAACCACTCCATTCACTCAGCGGATCGTAGCACCCACCTGAAGATCGTGGTTGTCGCGCTTGTGGCTGGCATCGCAGTTGCTGCTTTCGGCATCTCGGCTCGGACAGGTTCGGATTACAGCCAGACTGCCCAAGTTGTGAAGGCCGGCAAGGCGGTGGTCGTCACCAGCGCGGACACCTCGACGGTCCGTTAAGTCGAACAACTCGATGGAAATAAAAACGGCCGCCCTCGGGCGGCCTTTTTGTTTGCGGCTGATCGTGAGGAGGTCGGCGTCAAGCCATTGAAAAAACTGGCGCGAGAGACGGGACTCGAACCCGCGGCCTCCGCCGTGACAGGGCGGCGCTCTAACCAACTGAGCTACTCCCGCGGATGCCGTAATCAGATCCTGATCCGCGCAGAACCGAGGGCATAAAGGCCCGCTCCTGCTTAGTCAAGGACGTTGCAGATCCCCGCGTCAGACGGGGGTTTCTGCGATTGTGATGCAAATAACGGCCTGTTTTCAGGCAAAACAGCATAGGCAGCTGTCGCCCGAATCGTCTAAGGCCTGCTACGCTTGGGTTTCTTGAAACCCACCCCGCTCTGCTTGCACCGGACCCCGGGTTTCAAGTCACCTCGCAAGGCATTTTTCCCGGCGCGGATCGGTTTCACAAACGCGTTCAAAGCCATTCAACCAACGAGGAGGGCCAGATATGGCGAAGAAAGCAGCGGCTCCAGCCACCATCACACTCAAACATCTGGCGGCAGCGCTGGCCGAGGAACATGACCTGTCGAAGAAAGCTGCCGAGGCGATCCTGACCGACATGGTCGGCAAGATCGCAAAACACCTGAAGAAGGGCGAGCGCATCCGTATCGTTGGGCTGGGCATCCTCCAGGTCCGCAAACGCGCTGCCCGCACCGGGCGCAACCCCGCCACGGGCGAGCCGATCCAGATCAAGGCCAGCAAGAAGGTCGCCTTCCGCGCGGCCAAGGAACTCAAGGAAGCCGTCTGAGCCGACGCTTCCCGGTCGCACCAAAAGCGTCATTCCGGCGGGACCCGGAATGGCGCTTTTCTGCTATAGAGCGGTTCCCTTGCTCATCATTTCCGGACCGTCATGCTGGCCTCGCCCATCACCTTCACCCACGATGCCACCGAGCGCTTCCTGCGCTATGTCGTGATCGACACCCAGTCCGATCCGGCCTCTCCAAGCTGCCCTTCCACCGAGAAGCAGAAGAATTTGGGCCGCCTGCTGGCTTCGGAGCTGCAGGCGATGGGGCTCGCAGACGCCCATCTCGACGAGCACGGCTATGTCTACGCGACGATCCCGGCCAATACCGACAAGAAGGTGCCGGTGATCTGCTTCTGCTCGCACATGGACACTTCTCCGGATTGCACCGGCGCCAACGTCAAGCCGCAGATCGTGAAGAATTATCGCGGCGGCGATATCGTGCTGCCGGCCGATCCCACGCAGGTGATCCGCGCCGCCGACCATCCCGCGCTCGCTGAGCAGATCGGCCACGACATCATCACGACCGACGGTACCACGCTGCTGGGGGCCGACAACAAGGCCGGCCTCGCCGAGATCATGGATGCGGCGCGGTTCCTGATTCAAAATCCGCAGATCAGGCACGGCACCATCAAGATCCTGTTCACGCCCGATGAGGAGATCGGCCGCGGCGTCGACAAGGTCGACCTGAAGAAACTCGGCGCCGACTTCGCCTATACCATGGACGGGGAAACCGCAGGGAATATCGAGGACGAGACCTTTTCCGCCGACGGCGCCACCATCACCATCGAAGGCGTCTCGACCCATCCGGGCTTTGCCAAAGGCAAGATGGAGCACGCGATCAAGATCGCGGCAGCCATCGTCGACCGCCTGCCCAGGGACACCTGCTCGCCAGAGACCACCGAAGGCAAGGAAGGCTTTTGCATCCGATCGGCATTTCCGGCGCACTGGAAAAGGCCACCATCGGCTTCATCGTGCGCGATTTCACCGATGAGGGGCTGCAGCAAAGGAAGCCCTGCTCGAAGGCATCGTCAAAGAGGTGATGAAGGATTATCCGCGCTCGACGTACTGGATGGAGGTCAGGCCGCAATACCGCAACATGAAGCAGGTGATCGACCGCCACCCCGAGACCATCGAATACGCGATCGAGGCGATCCGCCGCGCGGGGCTGACACCGGTGCGAAGCTCGATTCGCGGCGGCACCGACGGCTCACGGCTGTCGTTCATGGGCCTGCCTTGCCCCAACATCTTCGCCGGCGAACACGCGTTCCACTCGCGGCTGGAATGGGTCAGCCGCCAGGACATGGAAAAGGCGGCGGAGACCATCGTGCATCTGGCCATGATTTGGGAAGAGCGGGCGTAGCAACTTCGGCAAAGCTGCATCCCCGTTTGCATGAAAACGAGGAAGTCTACTATGCGGTTGTTCAAAGTCGCCGCTTCGGCGCTTATCGTTGGAGTTACAGGCTCGATGTCCGCGTCTCCAGCGCTGGCCGCGCCTGACTGTCCAAAATTAGTAGAACTCGCGGATTGGGGCGAGAACTCGACCGGCGACATCAGCGTCGCGTCGGGGCAAAGTTGCCTATTTCCGATCACGATGCGTGGCACGGTGAGTAGCTCGGACATTTTACAGAAGCCGGCACACGGCAAGTTGAAAAAGCTCAACGCAACCACCTACGAATACAAGGCGAAGGCCAGATATAAGGGAAGCGATACATTTGCCATCAAGGCAACGGGTCAGGGGCCGACGGCTTCTGGCACGTCAGTGATAACTGTGCACGCGACGATCAAATAGCGGTCTTCGCGTCCATTGCATGGCGGACGCGCGTTGTCGTCCAACAAGTTATCTTACGGCAGCGATCCTCTAAGATCTGCGACACCAATATCCAAAGTGGCTCGGCCACCGTTCTCGGGAGTGGTGTGCGTGCGGACATCCCTGTGTTCGGGCACAGTGGCGACTCGAACGACGATCGCGCCAAGCAGAAGCACCGAGACCACAATCAGCCCAGTCCGGGCCGGAGTTAGATATGGATTGGGCAAGCGCATCATTGCTGCACCCATGCGCATCGCCGCCAGCCCATTGCAACAGGCGTCGTTGAGTCGTTTGGCGGTTTGGTGGCGTAGCGGTGGCGATCCAGTGTTCAATTGGAATGGGTCCGCCGCCAGGATTATGGAACAGGCCGACGGCGCTTCGCGCCGACCCGTTGACTCGCAATGACGCTGTGATGCGCGTGCCGAGTCGCTTCGTTACGACGCGCGCGCCGTCACGATCCAGACCGACGCCGGCAGCAGCACCGCATCGCCCTTGGCGAACGGCGTCAGCGCTTCGCGGATCGAATTGGCGGCGGCAACGCGCAGATGCTCCGGCTGGCCCTCCAGTGCGCGGCTGACGGGGCCGATTTCGAGCGCGCCCTGCACCGCGCCGTCGAGGCCGCGGCCAATTGCGGAATCCAGCAGCAGTGGACACGGCTCCATTTCGACGCCCGCAAAGCCCGCCGCATCGAGAATCCGGCGCACACGCGCCTCCGAGGCGAACGCAAACGGCCCGGGATCATCCGGCCTCTGCTGCGGCAGCTTTGGCACGTGCTTGTAGGCAGCCTGCAGCGGCGCCATGAAGAACGGATTTTCGCGCGGCTCGCGCCAGCACGCGAACGCAAGGCGGCCGGACGGCTTCAGCGCCTTGCGCATGTTGGCGAACGACAGCGCAGGATCGGCGAAGAACATCACGCCGAAGCGCGAGGCCAGCACATCGAAACTGCCCGGCTCGAACGGATAGACGGTCGCGTCAGCCAGAACGAAATCGATCGAAAGGTCCTTCGGCGCGCTCTGCCGCGCCCGCTCCAGCATCGGGCCGGATACGTCGACGCCGAGCACATGGCCTGACGGCGCGACCTCTCGCGCGAATGCGATCGCCGTGGCGCCGCTGCCGCACCCGACATCGATGACGCGCTCGCCCGGCTTCAGCTTCGCCTGGTCGATCACAAGGTCGGCGACCGGCTTGAGCAGCACGTCCTGCGCCGCCTGCCGCTCCGCCCAACGCCGTCCGGCCGGACCGTTCCAGTAGGCGACCTGGTCGGCGTTTTGATCGTGGCCCGTGGGGGCGTCCATGTGTGCGGATACTCTCAAATAGTCCGCCTTCGCTCATTGAGCTTCGGCGCTGCAGCCTTCGCGCTGACGCCAAGGCTGGCCTGCCGAGCCGTAGCGCGTCAGCGCGAAGGCTGGTAGGCGGCGACGGATTCGAACCGCCGACCCTCTCGGTGTAAACGAGATGCTCTAACCAGCTGAGCTAGCCGCCCTTGAGCCGCCTGTTTAGCGCTGCGGCCCCTTGATGCAAGGGTTGGATACCTCGGGTGTCCGGTCGCACTAGTCGCCCGGCCGGCCCGGCAAATCCCCGAGATCATTGATCCACGGCGCAGCCGAGCGGCACCAGATTTGCCGCGCCGGCTTGAGCCGATCGCGCTGGCGGATGCTGCCCCAGCGGATGCCCCAATCATCCGGCCCGCCGTCGCCGCTGGTGAACAGCGGGGAACCGCAACCCTCGCAAAAATGCTGGAGGCGCGTGCGGCCGTTGTCGCCGGTCTTCGCGTAAATCTTCGCCGGCGCTCCGGTCATGCGGACCTGTCCTTCGGAGCAGATCACCGTGACCCGGTACGGTGAGCCCGTCAGGTTCTGGCAATCGGTGCAGTGACAGATCGATACTTTCGCGGGGTCGATGTTGGCCCGATAGGTCACCCGCCCGCAATGGCATTGCCCGTCGATTTCCATCACCCTTCAACTCCGATCGCCATGCCGAGGTTCAAGCCAAGGAGCACAAATCAAGGCCGCACCTCATAAAAACGGCGCCCGAAGGCGCCGTTTTATCATTCGATTTGGAACGCTCAGTGGGCCGTAAGGCCACCGGCCGCTTCGTCCGAGGCATCCGGCTTGACCGGCACCTTGGTGTCCTCTTCCCAGACGATCGGCACCGGCGCACGGACCAGCGCCTTGGCGACGACGTCATCCAGCCTTGCGACCGGAATGATGTCCATGCCGCCCTTGATCGCATCGGAAATCTCCGTGAGATCCTTGGCGTTGTCCTCGGGGATCAGCACCGTCTTGATGCCGCCGCGGGCAGCCGCGAGCAGCTTCTCCTTCAAACCGCCGATCGGCAGAACCCTGCCGCGCAACGTGATCTCGCCGGTCATGGCGACATCGTGGCGAACCGGGATGCCGGTCATGACCGAGATGATCGCGGTCGCCATCGCCACGCCCGCCGACGGTCCGTCCTTCGGGGTTGCCCTCCGGCACGTGGACGTGGATGTCGCGCTTGTCGAACAGCGGCGGCTCGACGCCGTAGTTGATCGCCCGCGAGCGGACGTAAGACGCCGCCGCCGAGATCGACTCCTTCATCACGTCGCGCAGATTGCCCGTGACCGTCATCTTGCCCTTGCCGGGCATCATGACGCCTTCGATCGTCAGCAGCTCACCGCCGACATCGGTCCAGGCGAGGCCTGTGACGATACCGACCTGCGGTTCGCTCTCGATCTCGCCGTAGCGGTACTTCGGCACGCCGAGGAACTCTTCGAGAGTCTTCTCGGTGACCTTGACCGACTTCTTCTTGGAGATCATCAGCTCCTTCACCGCCTTGCGGGCGAGTGTGGAGAGCTCACGCTCCAAATTACGCACGCCCGCTTCGCGGGTGTAGCGGCGGATCATCAAGAGCAAGGCGTCATCGTCGATCGACCATTCCTTGGAATCGAGGCCATGCTTGGAGATGGCGTTCGGGATCAGGTGCTTGCGCGCGATCTCGACCTTCTCGTTCTCGGTGTAGCCGGCGATCCGGATGATCTCCATGCGGTCCATCAGGGGGCCGGGAATATTCAGCGTATTCGCGGTCGTGATGAACATGACGTTCGACAGATCGTAGTCGACCTCCAGATAGTGGTCGTTGAAGGTCGCATTTTGCTCGGGGTCCAGCACCTCGAGCAGCGCCGACGACGGATCGCCGCGGAAATCGGCGCCCATCTTGTCGATCTCGTCCAGCAGGAACAGCGGATTCGAGGTCTTCGCCTTGCGCATCGACTGGATGACCTTGCCGGGCATCGAACCGATATAGGTGCGGCGGTGACCGCGAATCTCGGCTTCATCGCGCACGCCGCCGAGCGAGACGCGCACGAACTCGCGCCCCGTGGCCTTCGCGATCGACTTGCCGAGCGAGGTCTTGCCGACGCCAGGAGGTCCGACCAGGCACAGGATCGGTCCGGTCAGCTTGTTGGCGCGCGACTGCACCGCGAGATACTCGACGATGCGGTCCTTGACCTTCTCGAGCCCGTAATGGTCGTTGTCCAGCACGGCCTGCGCCGCCTCGAGGTCCTTCTTGACCTTGGACTTCTTGTTCCACGGGATCGACAGCAGCCAGTCGAGATAGTTGCGCACCACCGTTGCTTCCGCGGACATCGGCGACATCTGGCGCAGCTTCTTCAACTCGTGCTGCGCCTTCTCCCGCGCTTCCTTGGAAAGCTTGGTCTTGACAATCTTCTCTTCCAGATCGGCCAGCTCGTCGCGACCTTCGTCGTCGCCGAGCTCCTTCTGGATCGCCTTCATCTGCTCGTTCAGGTAATATTCACGCTGGGTCTTCTCCATCTGGCGCTTGACGCGCGAGCGGATGCGCTTCTCGACCTGCAGCACCGAGATTTCGCTCTCCATCAGGCCCAGCACCTTCTCCAGGCGCTGCGTGACGGACAACGTCTCCAGGATGCCCTGGCGATCGGCGATCTTGACGGCGAGATGCTGCGCGACCTGATCGCTCAGCTTGGCGAAGTCAGTGATCGCCTGAACCACGCCGACGACTTCGGCGGAGATCTTCTTGTTGAGCTTCACATAGCTTTCGAAGTCGGACACGACCGAACGCGCCAGCGCTTCGGCTTCAACCGAATTGGCGTCGGTGTCGGCAAGCGCAACCGCGGTCGCCTCGTAATATTCGCTGCGGTCGGAATATTTCTGCACGCGCGCGCGCTCAAGCCCTTCGACCAGCACCTTCACGGTGCCGTCGGGAAGCTTCAGGAGCTGCAGCACGCTGGCGAGGGTGCCGACCTCATAGATCGAATCCGGGCTTGGATCATCGTCGGACGCGTTCTTCTGCGTCGCGAGCAGAATCAACGCGTCGTTCTTCATCACCTCTTCGAGGGCGCGGATCGATTTCTCGCGGCCGACAAACAGCGGCACGATCATGTGCGGAAAAACGACGATGTCGCGGAGCGGCAGCACCGGATACGAATGGCTTTCGCCAAGAACGATGGTTGGCCGGGTTTTTGGAGTCGTCATGGCCTATTCCTTCTGTTTTGCCCCCTTGCACGCAGTCCGCATCGCTTGCGCAACCGCCACAAGGTGCCGGGAGTTCCGGGTCACTCGGCCGCCTTCGCTGCCGCCTCTCGCCGGATGATTTTGCGACGAATCTCGAACGTGATTTCCGCCACCATAAACATAAGGTGGCTATCGGGTATGGGGGTGTCAAGTCACGGAAAATGACCGCAAATTGCGGGCCAGACGCGCGAAAAACGCTTACGCTACAACGGCTGCCGGAAGGTCCGACAGCCGCGCTATTGGAAGTCGTGAGTTCTGGCGGCCTGACGCTATCAGGCGCTGGCGCTGCTTTCGACGGCCCGGTCCGAACGGTCCGCGTAGATGTAGAGCGGACGGGCGGTTCCCTCGACCACTTCACGCGAGATCACGACCTCTTCGACGCCTTCCAGACCCGGCAGATCGAACATGGTCTCAAGCAGGATGCTTTCGAGGATCGAACGCAGTCCGCGCGCACCGGTCTTGCGCTCGATCGCCTTGCGGGCGACTGCGCCAAGCGCCTCGTCGGCGAAAGTGAGCTCGATATTCTCCATTTCGAACAGCCGCTGGTATTGTTTCACCAGCGCATTCTTCGGATCGGTCAGGATCTTCTTTAGCGAGGCCTCGTCGAGATCCTCCAGCGTCGCGACCACGGGCAGACGGCCGACGAATTCCGGGATCAGGCCGTACTTCAGGAGGTCTTCCGGTTCGACGTGACGGAAGATTTCACCGGTGCGGCGATCTTCGGGCGCCAGAACCTGGGCGGCGAAGCCGATCGAGGTCGAACGTCCGCGCGCGGAAATGATCTTCTCCAGCCCTGAGAAGGCGCCGCCGCAGATGAACAGGATGTTGGTGGTGTCGACCTGCAGGAACTCCTGCTGCGGATGCTTGCGGCCGCCCTGCGGAGGCACGGAGGCGACCGTGCCTTCCATGATCTTCAGCAGCGCCTGCTGCACGCCCTCACCCGACACGTCGCGGGTGATCGACGGATTGTCGGACTTGCGGCTGATCTTGTCGATTTCGTCGATATAGACGATGCTGCGCTGCGCGCGCTCGACATTGTAGTCGGCCGACTGCAACAGCTTCAGGATGATGTTCTCGACGTCCTCGCCGACATAGCCGGCTTCGGTCAGCGTCGTCGCATCCGCCATCGTGAACGGCACGTCGAGAATGCGCGCCAGCGTCTGCGCCAGCAGCGTCTTGCCCGAACCGGTCGGACCGATCAGCAGGATGTTCGACTTCGCGAGTTCGACGTCGTTGTGCTTGGTCTGGTGATTGAGCCGCTTGTAGTGGTTGTGAACGGCGACCGAGAGCACCTTCTTGGCATGGCTCTGGCCGATCACGTAATCGTCCAGCACCTTGCAGATTTCCTTCGGCGTCGGGATGCCGTCGCGCGACTTCACCAGCGAAGACTTGTTCTCCTCGCGGATGATGTCCATGCAGAGTTCGACGCACTCGTCGCAGATGAATACGGTTGGACCCGCGATGAGTTTGCGGACTTCGTGCTGGCTCTTTCCACAGAACGAGCAATACAGCGTGTTCTTGGAGTCGCTCGTGCCAACCTTACTCATTCCTGTCTCCGTCCGCCGTTCGATCCGTTACCCGATCGACCCATTCCGGCACTCACACCGGACCTCAAGGTAGATAGAGCAAATTCCGTACCAGAAAAGACCTTAACTCAAATACGCACCGTGCGAATCACGGTTTCTCGAATCCCCGCGATCCTAACCCATCCCAGACAGCCAACCATGCTGACACCCGACTATCAAGAATTCGCTAATCGGGGCCGCAATGGCTACCCGTGACAATACCGTGATTTGAGGCATTCGCACGGGGAGAAGTTGACGAAATCGACCGAGCGTTGCGCAACTGCCACGCAGCAAAACCGGCACGAAAGCGGAACTTTCGGCCCATGCGGGGGCATAGGCACGCGGCTTTCGGCCACATTTGCCGATTCAACCAACCGTTAAGGTCAACGCGGGGTGTCGCTATCCGTAACCTTACAGGGTTTTCGTCGGCGCCGCCTCTTCGGGACGCCTGTCGATCACCTTGTCGACGATGCCGAAGTCGCGAGCCATTTCGGCGGTCAGGAATTTGTCGCGCTCGAGCGCGTCCTCGATCGCCTTGTAGGTTTGGCCGGTGTGCTTCACATAGATTTCGTTAAGGCGCTTCTTGAGATTCAGGATCTCCTGCGCATGCAGCATGATGTCGGTGGCCTGGCCCTGGAAGCCGCCCGAGGGCTGATGCACCATGATGCGCGAATTGGGCAGCGAGAAGCGCATGTCCTTTTCGCCGGCCGCGAGCAACAGCGAGCCCATCGAGGCCGCCTGCCCGGTGCACAGCGTCGATACCGGCGGACGGATGAATTGCATCGTGTCGTAGATCGCAAGCCCCGATGTCACCACGCCGCCCGGCGAGTTGATGTACATCGAGATTTCCTTCTTGGGATTTTCCGCCTCGAGGAACAGGAGCTGCGCGACGGTCAGCGTCGACATGCCGTCTTCGACCGGACCGGTCACGAAGATGATGCGCTCTTTCAGAAGCCGCGAGAAAATGTCGTAGGCGCGTTCGCCGCGGTTGGTCTGCTCGACCACCATGGGCACGAGGTTCATGTAGGTTTCAACGGGATCGCGCATTAGTCACCCTAAGGGTTAAGCGGAGAATTGGCGGAGGCGAACATCCATCGGCAACGGCCGCCAATCGAGGGCTTGCCGCGCGCGGACGAACGTCCCGGTGATGCAGGACTTCAACACAGAGCCCAAAGATATGGGCCAATTTCCCGTCCACAAGGCCGGGCCATTACGAGCTGAATAAGAGAAGTTCAAGCTGATCTCGCAGTCGATCTCATAGCGACGGATGCCGCCGCTCCGCCGCTACCGCCGTTCATCATTAATGCCTGCCTGACCAAACCGGTCAGGCTGCGCTCTTTTCGTCGTCTTCCTTGAACAGGTCCTCGCGCGAGACCTTCTTTTCGGTCACGGTGGCGAGTTCGAGGATGAAATCGACCACCTTGTCTTCATAAATCGGCGCACGAAGCTGGGCCAGCGCATTGGCATTGTTGCGATAGTAGTCCCAGACTTCCTTCTCGCGGCCGGGCATCGAACGTGCACGCTCGATCACCGCGCGGCTGACTTCGTCATCGGTCACGGTGATCTTGTTCTTTTCGCCGATCTCCGACAGCACGAGGCCGAGCCGGACGCGGCGGTCGGCGATCTTCTTGTACTCGTCCCTGGCCGCCTCTTCGGTGGTGTCCTCGTCGGCAAACGTTTTCCCTGAGGATTCCATCTCGGCCTTGATCGAGTTCCACATCAGGTTGAACTCTTCCTCGATCAGCGACGGCGGCGCCTCGAATTTGTGGCTGTCGTCGAGACGGTCGAGCAGCGCGCGCTTGACGCGCTGGCGCGTGGCCCCTGCGAACTCGGCGACCAGCCGCTCGCGCGCGGCCTCCTTCAGCTTGTCGAGCGATTCCAGGCCCAGCGTCTTGGCGAACTCGTCGTCGATCTTGGTGTCGCCGGGCGCTTCGATCAGCGTTGCGGTGGTCTCGAACTCGGCCGGCTGGCCGGCGAGTTTTTCGCTGGCGTAGTTCTTCGGGAACGACACTTTCAGCGTACGGGTTTCACCCGCCCCGATGCCGACGAGCTGTTCCTCGAAGCCCGGAATGAACTGCCCGGTGCCGATTACGACCTGGATACCCTCGCCGGTGCCGCCGTCGAACAGCTCGCCATTGATGCTGCCCTTGAAGCTGATCGTAACGCGATCGCCGGTTTCGGCCTTGGCGCCCTCGGCCTTCGCCGCATAAGGACGATTCTGGTCGGCGATGCGCTTGATCGCTTCGTCGACCTCTGCATCGGTCACCTCGACCACCGGCTTTTCCACCGAGAAGGTCTTGAAATCGGCGAGCTGGATGCTCGGCACCACCTCGATCGCAACCGTGTAGGTCAGATCGGTCTTGCCGGCGAGCAGCTCCTCGACCTCTTTCTGCTCGGTCGGCATGGTGATCTTCGGCTCGGTCGCGAGGCGGAAACCGCGGTCGGTGAAGATCTGCGTATTTGTGTCGCGGATGGTCTGGTCGATGGTCTCGGCCATCACCGAGCGGCCGTACACCTTCTTCAGATGGCTTACCGGCACCTTGCCGGGACGGAAGCCGTTGAGCTTCACCTTGTCCTTGAGGTCGACCAGCTTGGCGTCCGCCTTGGCATCGAGATCCGATGCGGGAACGCTGACCTTGAACTCGTGCTTTAATCCCTCGGCGAGGGTTTCGGTGACCTGCATGGTGTCAATCTTCTTCTGCTTGCGCCGGGCCAGACAGGCCCGGCAGTGTCAAATGTTCGAGGCGTAGCCTTGCAGCCTGCGCCGGTGGTTCGGCTGACCCTGGCTCCCCGACCGGGAAGCAGGCCCTCCAGTATTCGTCATGCAAACGCTTGGATAGAGCGCTTGGTGCGGGCGGAGGGACTCGAACCCCCACAACTTTCGTCACTGGAACCTAAATCCAGCGCGTCTACCAGTTCCGCCACGCCCGCGTGAAAAGCATCCATACCCGGCCGCGATGCCGCGGGCGGCGGGCTTATAACATGAGCCTACACCTCCGCAGCAAAAAAATGGCCCTTTTTGACACCACCGGGGCAAGGCGTCACAGCTAGGGTAGACATAGCAAAAATGGTCCGCATCGATCCGATGGCAAGCCTATCCGCGACGGTCAATCGACGCACCCTCCTGGCCGGGTTTGGCGCGGCCGCGCTGGCCCCGGTATGGCCGGTGGCAGGCCGGGCGCAAGGGCGACCGTCGCTGGCGCTGCAGGCCAAAGCCGACGCCCTCGCCTTGCGCGATGGCTCGCCCACGCCGATCTGGTCGCTGCAAGGACCTGAACTCCGGTTCCAGCGCGGCGATACCGTGGAGGTCGCGTTCGCCAATGAGCTACCGGCGCCCGCGGTGCTGAACTGGCGGGGAATCGATGGCGTAGCTGCGGCCGAACCGCTGACCGCGCGAGCACCGCTCGCCGCGGGTGGCAAGCTGGCCCTGCAACTGCCGCTGCGCCATGCCGGGACTTTCCTGTGCGACATGGGCCTTCTTGGAGATGGGCAGGCGCTGCCGTCGCGGGCTCGGGCGCTGGTGGTCCGCGAAAGCGATACGATCGCGGTCGATCGCGACGAGGTGTTTTTGGTCGAGGATTGGCGGATCCTGCCCGACGGCACGGCGATTGCCCCCGGGGTCGAGCCGAAAGACGCCATGCCGGCCTATACGGTCAACGGCAAAACTTCATTCGATATCTCAGCCCGAACCAATGAACGGATCAGGCTCCGCTTTATCAGCGCTTGTCAACGGGCTGTTATCGCAACGAAAATAGAGAACTACGAGGTTCGCGTGATGGCCGTCGATGGCCAGCCGGCCGAGCCCTTCCAGGCCCGCAACGGCGCGCTGGTGCTGGCGCCGGGCGGCCGGTCCGACGTCTTCATCGATGTAACAATGCCGGCAGGCACTTCCACCCCCATCCTCCTGCACGACGGCAAGGAGGCCCGACCGGTCGGCAAGATCATCGTCTCCGGCGAGCCAGCGATCCGGCCCGTCCCGCTTCGGCCCGCCCCGCCGCTGCCCTCCAACGGCCTGCCGGAGCGGATCGAGCTCAAGGGCGCGACCCGTGTCGATCTGGCGCTCGGCGGTCCCCAAGACGATTGGGTTACGCCGGCCAGCTTTGCTGCCACCGCCGCTCCGGCCTTCCGCGCCAAAACAGGACGCACGGTAGTGCTGGCGCTCACCAACCGCTCCACCACGGCCACCGTCTTCCACCTCCACGGCCATCATTTCCGGCTGCTGGACCGGCTCGACGACGGCTGGAAGCCGTTCTGGCTGGATACGCTCGCGATCGAGCCCGGCCAGACCCAGCGCATCGCCTTCCGCGCCGAATATCCGGGGCGCTACCTGATCGAATCCGTCGCCACCGACTGGGCGGCGCCGCGGCTGCTACGGTGGTACGCTGTCGAATGAGGAGCACACCATGAGCAAACCGGTTCCCGCCATCCGCAGCGTCAAGGCGCGCGGTCTCGTCGTGCCGCTCGCCCGCCCCGTGAAGAACGCCTTTGGCGTGATCGATGTCGGACCGCTGGTCCTGATCGATGTCGAGACCGATCAGGGCGTTACCGGCCGCTCCTACATTTTTGCCTATACCAGGATGACAGTGAGGCCGCTGGTGCACCTGATCGAGGAGATCGGGCGCGAGCTCACCGGCCGGCCCGTCGCGCCGTACGATCTGATGGCGGCGATGGACGCCAAATTCCGCCTGCTCGGCTGGCAGGGCCTCGTCGGCATGGCGGTGTCAGGCCTCGACATGGCCTATTGGGATGCGCTCGGGCAGTTGGCCGGCAAGCCGGTGGTTGAATTGCTCGGCGGTTCGCCAAAACCGATCAGGGCCTATGACAGCTATGGCGTGGTCGATCCCGCCGCCGACGAAAAGGCGCTGCGCCGTTCGCTTGAACAGGGATTTCGCGGCATCAAGATCAAGGTCGGCGACGGCGATGCCGCCAACGACGAACGGATGGTCAAAGGCGTGCGCGCCCTCATCGGCCCTGATGTGGCATTGATGATCGACTTCAACCAGTCGCTTGATCCCGCTGAAGCCGCGCGGCGTATCGCCCGCCTTGCGCCTTACGACCTGCACTGGATCGAAGAACCGGTGCCGCAGGAAAATCTGTCAGGACACGCAAAAGTGCGCGAGACCTCGCCGACACCGATTCAGGCCGGCGAGAACTGGTGGTTCCCGCGCGGCTTTGCCGAGGCGATCGAAGCCGGTGCCAGCGATTTCATCATGCCCGACCTGATGAAGTGCGGCGGCGTCACCGGCTGGCTGCAGGTCGCGGCCCAAGCGCAAGCCGCCAACATTCCGATGTCGAGCCATCTGTTCGCCGAAGCCAGCGCTCATATGCTGGCGGTGACGCCGACCGCGCACTGGCTCGAATTTTTGGACTTTGCCAGCGTGATCCTCGCTCACCCCGCCAAGATCGTCGACGGCACGGTGACCGCACGAGGGCCTGGGCTCGGGCTGGAATGGAATGAGACGGCGGTCGCGAAATATCTCGTAACGTAACGATTTACGCGCGGGTCCAGAGATAGCGCGCGTCCGGCTCTTTTTCCTCGTTGCGGGCGCCGTCCGTTTGTTCGACGAGCCTGAAACCGCGCGCCTCGTAGAAGCGTCGTGCCGGCGCATTGCGCTGGAAAGTCCAGAGTTGCAGGCGCTCGGACGCCCGCTTGGCAACCTCAAGCAATTCGCTGCCGATTCTCCGCTCCTGCGCTTCAGGCAGCACATATAACTGCTCGATCCAGTCGTCATGGAACGCGATCACGCCGCTCATCACATCGCCATCGAAGGCGCCCCAAACCGTGCACGTCGCAAACAAGCGCTTGCGATAGAACCACCGGTCTTCTTCGGGCGTGTGAAGACCGGTGAGCCAGGGCAAGGCGTGGTCAAAAGAAATTCGGTGAACGCGCGCGGCGGCTTCCATGTCGGAGAGCAACAACCGCCGCATCATTGGACGTGCGGCTTGGCAGTGAGTTCGATTCCCAATGCCTTCATCACGGCAATCGTCGTCTTCAAGGTTGGATTGCCGTTGGCGCTGAACGAGCGATAGAGCTGTTCGCGTGAAAGCCCGGTTTCATTGGCAATCTGTGTCATCCCCTTGGCACGGGCGACCACGCCAAGGGCATGCGCGATATAGCCTGCATCTTCCGTCTTGAAGGCTTCCTCCATAAACACGGCAATCGCCTCGTCGGACAGCAGATCCTCAGCCGGATCATAAGCCGTTAGCTTCTCGCCCATCCCATTCACTCCATGCCTTGGCAAGATGCTTCGCCGTTTTGATGTCTTTCGCCTGGGTGCTCTTGTCGCCACCGCAAAGCAGTACGATGATCGTGTCTCCCCGTTTCTGAAAATAGACGCGGTAGCCGGGGCCGTAGTGGATACGCAGTTCGCTAATGCCTTCGCCCACCGGCTCAGCGTGCCCTTGAGCCAGCCGATCCAGTCGCGAAGCAATCATCGCACGGGCCCGATGATCCTTGAGCCGCAGGCGCCACTTTCGAAACGTCTCTGTCTGCTTCAGCTCAAGCACATGTAGTTTATAAACTACGGGACCTTCAATAATCAAGCCGCCGTCAATACTCGATCCCGAACCCGTCATAGAGCCGGCGGAACACCGCGGGCAGCACCTCCGGCAAATCTTCTGCGATCAGCCCCGGTCCCGCCTCGCGCGCGGCTTCGCCGTGCATCCAGACGCCGATGCAGGCGGCCTCGAACGCCGGTACGCCTTGCGCCAGCATCCCCGCGATCATTCCCGCCAGCACGTCGCCCGCGCCCGCGGTGGCGAGCCAGGGCGGCGCATTGGACGCGATGCTGGCGCGGCCGTCCGGTGACGCCACCACCGTATCCGGGCCCTTCAGCAGCACCACCGCGCCGCAGCGTTCGGCGGCGTCGCGTACCCGCTCCAGCTTGGAGCGGCCGGGATGCTTGTTGCTGATGTCGCTGAACAGGCGCGGAAACTCGCCCTCATGCGGGGTCAGCACGACCTGCCCGTCCTCGGCAGCCTTGATCGCTTCGAACAGCCGCTCGGGCGCGTCGGCGAAACTCGTCAGTGCGTCGGCATCGAGCACGAGGCCGCGCTTGGTCGAGAGCGCGGTGTGAACGAGATCGCGCGTTCGGGCGCTGACGCCGGCGCCGGGCCCGACCACGACAGAGCTGAGCCGCCTGTCACCGAGCATGTCGGCGAATTCGACCACGGTATCGACGGCGCGGACCATGACCGCCGTCAGCGCCGCCGCGTTGACCGCAAGCGCATCGCGCGGCGAGGCCACGGTTACCAGGCCGGCGCCCGCCCGTAACGCCCCCGCGCCGCGAGCCGCGCCGCCCCAGTCGACGCCAGTTCGCCCGACAGCACGACGGCGTGACCGCGGGCATACTTGTGGCCGTCGATATCAGGCACGGGGAAAGAACGTTGCCAGCTTTGCGGAACGTTCTCCGACGTCTGCGGCCGGATCTCTTCGAGCACGAAGGGGTCGATGCCGATATCGGCGACGCGGACACGGCCGCAGTGCTTGCGCCCCGGCATCAACAGGTGCGCCGGCTTGCGGCGGAAGAAGGTCACGGTCTCCACGGCATCGATCGCAGCGCCCATCACCGCGCCCGACGTGCCGTTGATCCCGCTCGGCAGGTCGACGGCGAGCACCGGCGCGCCATTGGCGTTGACCGCCTCGATCATCTCGAGCGGGTCGCCCTTGATGGGACGATTGAGGCCGGCGCCGAACAGCGCATCGATGATCAGGGCCGGCTTGCCGATCGCCTGCGGGTTGAACGGCAGCACCGGATATTTCCAGCCACGAGCAGCGAGCGCGGCGTCGCCCTGCAGGCTGTCGCGCTCGCATAGCAGGATGACGGAAACCTCCCGGCCGCGCGCCGCCAGTTCGGCCGCCGCCACAAAACCGTCGCCGCCATTGTTGCCGCGGCCGGCGACCACCATGATCGGTCCTTCCCCCACGAGATCCATCGCGGCTTCGGCCACGGCTTGCCCGGCGCTCATCATCAGCGCGAAGCCGGGCGTGCCGGAGGCGATCGTCAGCCGGTCGGCACGCTCCATCTCAGTCGTGGTCAAAACTTCCATGCCGAATCCTCGATCCGTCAGCCTTTTCCAGAGGCACATTCCGCCGTATGCGCGGCTCGCTTAGCCCTCGGCTGCATACGAATTGATCGGTTTGCCTATTTTATAAGCTTCGCTATCATGCAACGTTCCGGCCAGACCCCTTCCATCGGCCTGTTAAAAGTCTGATAACGTTCCAAAATCAGGCGCATTAACAACTTGGCATAGACCCTGCTTTTGGGGAAGCCGGTTAGGAAACGGCTCACGATCGTCGCAGTTCGCGTCAATTATGAGCATTCCGGTGCTGTGCCGGATGCAAGGATCAAACCAGACGGCGCCGCGCGCGACATCTGCACTCTGAATTTGGAAATGCCCGGGAGGCGCTCAGTGAAGAAGATTGAAGCCATCATCAAGCCATTCAAGCTCGACGAGGTGAAAGAGGCGCTTCAGGAAGTCGGACTGCAGGGTATCACGGTGACCGAAGCCAAGGGTTTCGGCCGGCAGAAGGGCCACGCCGAACTCTATCGCGGCGCGGAATACATCGTCGATTTCCTGCCCAAGGTGAAAATCGAGATCGTGATCGGGGATGATCTGGTCGAGAAGGCAATCGACGCGATCCGCCGCGCCGCCCAGACCGGGCGCATCGGCGACGGCAAAATCTTCGTCTCCAACATCGAGGAAGCGATCCGGATCAGAACCGGAGAATCCGGGCTGGACGCTATCTAAGCCGGGTGCTATCCGAATTTTGCGACTAAAAATCAAGAAATTGGCTGCTTCGGCGGCCTGATTTCGTTCGCGATATATCGAGCGATCGTCTGCGAAAATGTCGCGTCCTGGAAACCGTCCGTAGCCAAAGGGGTATTCATGAAGACCGCCAAAGACGTCCTGAAATCGATCAAGGACAACGACGTAAAATACGTCGACCTGCGCTTCACCGATCCGCGCGGCAAGTGGCAGCACGTGACCTTCGACGTCAGCATGATCGAAGAAGACACCTTTGCCGAAGGCCAGATGTTCGACGGTTCCTCGATCGCCGGCTGGAAGGCGATCAACGAATCCGACATGTGCCTGATGCCCGACCCGGTTACCGCGACGATCGACCCGTTCTTCGCCGAGACCACCATGGTCATCGTCTGCGACGTGCTCGAGCCGACCACGGGCGAGCCCTACAACCGCGACCCCCGCGGCATCGCCAAGAAGGCCGAGGCGATGGTGAAATCGTCAGGCGTCGGCGACACCGTGTTCTTCGGACCGGAAGCCGAGTTCTTCGTGTTCGACGATGTGCGCTACCAGACCACCCCCTACAACACCGGCTTCAAGCTCGACCCTCGGAACTGCCGATCAATTCGGATACCGAGTACGAGGGCGGCAATCTCGGTCACCGCATCCGCACCAAGGCCGGCTACTTCCCCGTGCCGCCGCAGGACTCGGTGCAGGACATGCGCTCGGAAATGCTCGGCGCCATGGCCAAGATGGGCGTCAAGGTCGAGAAGCATCACCACGAAGTCGCTTCCGCCCAGCACGAGCTCGGCATGAAGTTCGACACCATGACGCTGATGGCCGACCAGATGCAGATCTACAAATACTGCATCCACCAGGTCGCCCACATCTACGGCAAGACCGCCACCTTCATGCCGAAGCCGGTCTACGGCGACAACGGCTCGGGCATGCACTGCCACCAGTCGATCTGGAAGGACGGCAAGCCGGTGTTCGCCGGCAACAAATATGCCGACCTCTCGGAGACCTGCCTCCACTACATCGGCGGCATCATCAAGCACGCGAAAGCGATCAACGCTTTCACCAACCCGTCGACCAACTCCTACAAGCGCCTGGTCCCGGGCTATGAAGCCCCCGTGCTGCTCGCCTACTCCGCGCGCAACCGCTCGGCCTCCTGCCGCATTCCCTACACGGCAAACCCGAAGGCCAAGCGCGTCGAAGTCCGCTTCCCCGATCCGATGGCCAACCCCTATCTCGGCTTCGCCGCGATGCTGATGGCCGGTCTCGACGGCGTCAAGAACAAGATCGATCCCGGTCCTGCGATGGACAAGGACCTCTACGACCTGCCGAAGGAAGAGCTGAAGCTGATCCCGACCGTGTGCGGCAGCTTGCGCGAGGCGCTGGAAAATCTCGACAAGGACCGCGCCTTCCTCAAGGCCGGCGGCGTGTTCGACGACGACTTTATCGACAGCTTCATCGAGCTGAAGATGACCGAGGTCGAGCGCTTCGAAATGACCCCGCACCCGGTCGAGTTCGAGATGTATTATTCGCAGTGATTCCGCGCGGCGTTCGCGCCGCCGGTATCATGATCAATAATGCGAAAGGCGCTCCTTGCGGGGCGCCTTTTGCTTTTGCGCGGCCAATTCCGCTCATGCTCGGAGCGAACCGGAGTTCCGCGTGACCTTGTGGTTCCCGAATCCCAGTGAAATCAAGACTTCTCCCAAATCGTGGCGGTGATTGTCGCTTTTAGACCTCGCTGGCGGGGTACTGCTGGACGAGAACAATAAGAGGCGGCATCCACCCATGGCGACAAAAGACGGTTTCCAGCCGGATCGTTCTCCTATCTTTCTCTCCGAACCTGCGGAAGAAATCGGGCAGCCGGATATCGGGAAGGTTCTGAACAGAGCGGCTGTCTCGTCGCGAATCCTCAAGACGAGTATTTTGGCTGTAACTGCGACAGCGATCGCTACCGCGATCTCTGTCGGTGGAAAATCCCGTCGCGCTCGTTGAGAACGTCACGGCTATGTGGGTCGAAAAGCCGGCGCTTCAACCTGACGCCGATCCGTCGGCGCCAGCAATTCAATCGATCGCCGGCACTCAGGATTTGCCGACGACGACGACAAGCGACGTGCCGGCGCGCGACGAAATTGCTGCAGCTTCTGAACCTGCCGATCAGAACCAACCCGCGATCGGTCAGCCCGCAGCCGAAGCCTTGTTGAAAGAATTCGAAGCCTGGGCGGCCAGGGAAGATCCACGGGCACAGGTCGTGCCCGTACAGCCCGCGCAAGCTGCCCCAGTGCAGGTTGCGCAAGATGCCCCAGTTCAGGCCCAGCCAAAGAAAAAACATCGACGGGCGCGGTCCGTGCACAATGCGCGAGCAGAGATCCGAACCCAGCGAAATCATCGAGCAAGGGTGCGGGAAGAGCAAAATGCACGGGTCGA
Organism: Bradyrhizobium sp. RDT10; assembly: GCA_044772375.2. Classification (GTDB taxonomy): domain Bacteria; phylum Pseudomonadota; class Alphaproteobacteria; order Rhizobiales; family Xanthobacteraceae; genus Bradyrhizobium. The sequence continues at coordinate 2,375,055 of CP187939.1, read as the reverse complement.
GGTCCCGGCCGTACCGGACGCCCGAGCACAGGAGCAGTCAGTGCAAAATGCCCAGACACCGTCGCTCCTGCAAAGCCTGGGTTTGCGTTAATGCAGCGTCACCGCAATCGCGCTTCGCCATGACCTCCGATGCAGCAAGCGTGGCCCAGGTGAACGCAGCGACACCCCAGGGCCCAAGTCGAGAGAGTACCCGCATATCGCTTGCGCTCATGCGAGCTACTGGCTGATTTGCTTCCTGCGCAAGCACAATCTCACGTAGTGACTGCGACATTTCAACTGACGGGCAAATCACTTCTGATTTTCAGAAATCGCGTCAAGTCCCGGAATCAAAAATATTCCGCTTAACTTCCAAAGCAAATCATCGGCATAACTCCGCCCGTCTCACGGCAGATGAGGGGCGCTCGCGATCGTCACGAACGTGCGGTGAGATGCGATGGACGCAAATGGTGCGATAGACGTACGCGCCGGATGTGTACGGTGAAGTCGTGTGGTTCGGGCGCCGCGGTGCTGGCGTTAAGTTGGCGGGAAGTGTCCCGCCGACGACGGAGGCAAAAGAGCCGTTCTCCGGGAAGAGCACGAAGTAAGCCGTAAAGCCATTGCGCAGGGAAGGCCGGAATGCTCCCGCTGCCCTGTATGCTCGTGTGCAGTTTTGTTTGCGCAAATCGCACGCGAGACCGCGGGTGCAGCAAGCACCCGGTCTTCCCTGCGCCCTCTGATTTCGAGGAGGGCAAACGAAGATGCAAAGCTCGGGCGCAATGCGTCGCGAGATCGCCGCCTCACATTCAGTCGTCGTCACCCGCCAACGAGTCGCGCGAATGCGCGCCCGATGGCAGGCCCCGGCGGGCGATCCAGTATTCCAGAGACGTCAATGATCGAACCGAAAAGCCGCAGCGTACTCGATCCCCGGCATGCGCGTGGGATGACGACCTGGTGCATGATCGCCATCTTTCGTCATTGCGAAGAGCGAAGCGACCTAACCGGGCTTGGGATTTTCCTTCAGGAAGCGCTCCAGGTCGTCCTGCACCGAATAAGGCAGCGGGATCGGGTCGCCCATGTGGTCGATCGCGCGGTCGAGGCAGAGGCGCACCATGCGTGCAAGTTCGGCCTTGCGGTATGGCTTGGTCAGCAACAGCACGCCCTCGCCGAGACGCTGGCTCGAATCGAACGCACCGAACGTGTGGCCCGAGGTGTAGAGCACCCGGAGCGGCCGGCGCAGATCGGCGACCTTTGCGCGAGCTGCCGGCCGTTCATCGCGCCGGGCATGACGATGTCGGTGAACAGAAGATCGAACGCCGCGCCGGAATTCACCAGTTCGAGCGCCTCCACCGCGTTGGAAGCGGTCATGACCTTGTAGCCGAGACTTTCGAGACGGCCGGCGACATGCGCCCGTACGACATCGTCATCCTCGACGCACAGAATGGTTTCCGATCCCCCGCGCAGTTCGTCATCTTCAGGCGGCGAGACATCGCTTGCCGGAAGCACGTCCGGAGGCTCGACGTCTCGCCTTCGGCAGATAGATGCGAAAACAGGCGCCCTTCCTTCCTCGCCGTCGACCACGATGCCGCCGCCGGATTGCTTGGCAAATCCGAACACCATGCTCAGTCCGAGCCCGGTGCCGGTGCCGAACTGCTTGGTCGAAAACGGCTCGAAAATCCGGTCGCGTATGGCATGGGGAATGCCGGCGCCGCTATCGATGACCTCGATGGCGACGTAGTCGCCCGCGCCGAGATCGTCGACCTCCGCGTCGCCTGCATCGCGCGTGAAATTGCCCGTCCTGAACAGCAGCCTGCCCCCATCAGGCATGGCGTCGCGGGCGTTGATGGCGAGATTGACCAGCGCCGAAGTGAGCTGGCTGCGATCGACCAGGGCCGGCCAGGCTTGGTCGCTCAACGCCGTCTCGATCTCGATCCGCCTTCCGAGCGTCGGCTCCAGCAGCTTGACCACCTCCTCGATCAGGGCATTGACGTCGGTCTCGAGCGGTCGCAACGGCTGCTTCCTGGCAAAGGCAAGCAGGTTCGCCGTGAGCTGGGACGCCCGGTCGGCTGCGTCATTGATCATCCTGGCGATCGACGCCAGCGCCGGATCATGCTTGACGCCGTCGGCCAGGATTTCGATCGTGCCCGTGATCACGGTAAGCATGTTGTTGAAGTCGTGCGCGATGCCGCCGGTCAACTGCCCGACCGATTCCATCTTCTGCGCCTGGAACAATTGCTCTTCCGCAGCGCGCTTGGCGGTGATGTCCCTGACGAAGGCGTTGACGATGTAGCCCTCGCCGCGGCGCAGCGCCGTCAGCGACACCTCGGCGAAGAATTCGCGCCCATCCTTGTGCAGCAACGGCGTTTCGTATCGCCCCCGACCGCGTCGCCTTCGGCTTCGCTCAGGAATCGGTCGACCCATTGCCGGTGCACGGCGCGTTGCGCTTCCGGAAAGACCAGCTCGTCCACGCTCCTGCCGACGGCCTCGGCGCGCGTCCATCCCATCAAGGCCTCGGCATGCGGGCTCCAGTTGAGGATGACACAGCGCTCGTCGGTCTGAACGAAGGCATCGAGCGCGCCATCGATGATGGCCTGCGCCATTTCGCCGTCGATCAGTGTCTGGTGAGCGAGCCCCTGCTCCCGTCCGCTGCGAACATCCACGGGGCCAGTGACATCGGGCAGCGCGCTCCGCCAAAATCGCGCAAGACCGGCGGCCACCACCATTGCGACCACGCCGGCGATCGCACCGCCCAGGAGCGTTGCGGTGACAATCGTCGCCAGGGCCCGCCCGGTGCGACTTGCGTCGCAAAATAATAGGTCACTGCGCTCACGACGCAGGACGTCCCGACGACCAGCAACACCATCGCCAGCGCGAGCCGTCTTGGTTGCGTCATGGCTTCACCAGTCTGGAGATGATCGATGACTTAGCCGACTTCCCGGACCCGATCCCATGTTTTCCGCGTGCCGGGCTCAGCCCGGCGCGGGCGCGCCCGGTCAGCTTGCCTGCTTGTGCGCCTTCAGCGCTTCGCCGAACGCTTCGAACAGCTTTCGGTTGATCGGGTTGCGCTGCGGGTCGTACTCGGCGTGCCACTGGACACCGAGGGCGAAGCTCGCGGCGTCCGCGATCCGGATCGCTTCGATGGTGCCGTCTTCGGCGATGCCTTCGATGACGACGCGCTGGCCGGGTTCGAGGATACCCTGCCCGTGCAGCGAATTCACCCGGATGGTTTCGCAGCCGAGCAGGTTGGCAAACGTGCCGCCCGGCGTGAGGTGGACGTCGTGCCGGTCGGCGAACACCACCGTAGGGTCGGGATGGATTTCGCCGTTCTCCAGCCGCGGCATGCGGTGGTTCATGCGACCGGGGATCTCGCGTATTTCCGGGTGCAGCGAACCGCCGAAGGCGACGTTCATTTCCTGCAGGCCGCGGCAGATGCCGAAGATCGGCACACCGCGGGCGACGCAGGCCTCCGTCAGCGCCAGCGCGACATCGTCGCGATGGATGTCGTAGGGCTCGTGCCGCTCATGCGGCTCGGTCTTGAAGCGCGTCGGATGTACATTAGCCCGCGCCCCGGTCAGCACGACGCCATCGACGACGTCGAGCAGCGCGCCGATGTCGGTAATCTCGGGCGACCCCGCAAACATCAGCGGCAGCGCCCCCGCAACGTCGGCGACCGCGCGCAAATTGCGTTCTCCGACCATCTGCGTCTGGAAACGATTTTCAACGCGATAGGCGTTCCCGATCACACCGACCACGGGCCGTCTCATCGCAAGAATTCCGCTGTCATCGTCCTGTGCAAGGATCTTCCGGGTTGGGTCATGATTGCAGAAGATAATGCCTGCGAGGGGGCGGCGGATCAATATCCGCAGAGCTTTAACGGAGCTGCCCTGCTATTTTCGCGTGAAGGCCTCCCGGGCGTCGATCCCGTCGCCCCCGGGCAAGCCGGCCGCCCGCAGCGCCGTGGCCGCCGAATTGTCGGCCCCAGTCAGCCATGGCAGTTTCGCCTGGATTCCGCGCGTCACGGGCTCGCCCAGCACGCCGCCGAAATCGAGCGGCCAGTATCCGTTCGGCACCACTTCGACCGATACCCCCTGGAGACGATAACCCTTGCCGAGCACCGATTCCGCGTCGTCGGGCGCCACCACCCGCGCGGTGTCGGGATTGGCCGGATCGCCAAAGGTGACGAGCGCCGGGATCAGCTCACCCTTCACTGGCACTGTGCCAGTCAACCGGCTCATCTCGCTGAACGGCACGCGCTTGCCGGTGGCGGCGTTGTAGGCGCGCAAGGCGACGTAGTTTACGTCATCCAGCACGAGCTTCCCGTCGACATGCGCCAGCAGCGCGACAAGGTTCTTGCCCTGCCCGAGCTCGACGAAAACGGCATCGCCGAGGGTGCGGGTCTGGCCGCGGCGGGTGTAGCTGCGGTCGGGATGGACGGCCATCACGCCGGACGCCGATCTGCGCCCCAGCGGCGTCTCTACCTCGACCGTCAGGCGATATTTGTGGGCAGGCCGGTTGATCCTGATCTGGTCGCCGATCACCAGCGCCGCCAGGAGCGCAATCGGGCCGAACCATTTGAAATTCATCTCATCCTCGCCGGCCCGCCATATCAGATTTCACACACCGCTTGGCATACCGGGTGCTGCAGCGTCAAACCGGCGCGCGCCCGCCCGCTTGATCCCGGCTCGATTTTGGCGAATGACTGGATGAGCAATGTCTCGCGAGAAGGAATCAAAGTGACAGGTCCGGTTGACAATCGCTTTCAGGCCCGCAACGATCTGGCGTGGGCGATCTCGGTCGGCGGCATCGGCGTCCTGCTGTTTGCCGGGCTGTTGCTGTTCACTTGGTATTTCGCTGCGACGCTGTTTTTGATCTTTGCCGGCATGCTGCTCGGCGTCGCGCTCAACGCCATGAGCAACCTGCTCGGGCGCGTCGTCAAGCTTCCCCATTCGCTGCGGCTCACCGTGGTCTGCCTGGTAGTGGCCGGCATGCTGTCGGGGATCATTTTTCTCGGAGGCTCCACGATCGCCCAGCAGACGGCCGCGTTGAGCGATACGATCAAATCGCAACTGGTCACCGTCAAGGCGTTCCTCGAAAGCAACGGCATCGACACCAGCCTGTTCGATTTCGGCACTCTGTCGGCGCCCGCGGACTCCTCCTGCGCCGGCGACGCCCAGCGCCGCAGCGACACATAGCCTTCCCAGCGCCGGCACCATTGCGGCCAGCGGCGGCGCCATCTTCAGCCAGAGCCTGAAATTGATTCTCGGGACCGTCAGCGCGGTCGGAAATTTCTTTATCGTGCTGTTTCTGGGTATCGCGTTTGCGACCCAGCCGAGCGTCTACCGCAACGGCCTGTTGTTCATGGCGCCGGCCAAACATCGCCCGCGCGCGATTCTGATCGTCGACCGGATCGGCGAGACGCTGGAGCGCTGGCTGATTGCGCAGATCATCACCATGATCGTGGTGTTTCTCGTGACCTGGATCGGCCTGTCGATCATCGGCATCCAGAGCTCGTTCATCCTGGGCATCCAGGCAGGACTTCTGCCTTCATCCCGACCGTCGGCGCGATCCTCGGCGGGCTGATCGTGGTGCTGGCGAGCCTCGCCTCCGGATGGGTCGCGGCCCTCTCCGCCTTCATCCTGTTCCTTGGCGTGCACGCGCTGGAAAGCTACGTACTGACCTCGATCATCCAGCGCCAGGCGCTGGATATTCCGCCGGCCACGCTGTTTGCGTTCCAGATCCTGCTCGGCGTCGTGTTCGGCATCTGGGGGCTGGCGCTGGCGTTGCCCCTGATGGCCATCGCCAAGGTGATGATCGATCATTTCAAGGCAGAAGCTGTGCCTGTCGCGATCACGACTGGCTGATGACTTCAGTCCGCCGTGGTCAGCACCGTCTCGGTATGCTCGACTTCGGGCGGCGAAGCAAAATACGGCCCGACCAAAGCGCGCCAGGCGGTGAAATCTTCCGAGCCGCGAAAATCCACCGTGTGATTTTCCAGCGTCTCCCATTGCGCCATCAGCCGGTAACGCTGCGGCTTCTCGATCGATCTGTGCAGCTCAAAGCCCTTGCCGCCCTTGGCGCGCAGGAACAGCGGACGCGCCTTGGCGACGGCCGCCTCAAAATCCTTCTCGGTGCCCGGCTTGACGTCGATTTGTGCGATTTCGGTGATCATCGGAGTTACGCCTTCTCATGAGAATTCGTGTGTCTAGCCCAGTCGCCCAAAAGCAAAAGGCAGATGCACCCCATCTGAGTTGCTGCGACGCACGCTGGCGGCACCAAGCATGACGAAATCGTGCAGGCGACATGCTCTCGCCTCAACCCTGTTTGGTGTAGGCTCGCGCCAAACACGACCGCCAAGCTCATGGTCACGGGAGAGAAACGATGAATCTCGCTCGGATCCTGTTCTCCGTTACCCTGGCCACAACGACAGGCATGCTGAACCTGTCGGCCGGTCCGTCGCATGCGCAGCAGCTTCCGACTGTTGCAATCGACAACGACGACATCGGCGGCGTGGTAGCAGGCCCCAACGGCCCTGAAGCCGGCGTCTGGGTTATCGCGGAGACGACCGAGCTGCCGACGAAATTCGCCAAGATCGTCGTCACCGACGATCAGGGACGCTACGTGATCCCGGACCTGCCACTGAGCGTGAACTACTCCATCTGGGTCCGCGGCTACGGGCTGGTGGATTCGCCCAAGCTGCGGGCCAAGCCCGGCCAGCAGGTCAATCTCACGGCGGTTGCGGCGCCAAACGACGCGGCGGCGGCCCATTATTACTCGGCGATCTACTGGTACACGATGATGAAGATTCCGCCGGCAAAGGATTTCGGCGGCAGCACCGAGATCCTGAAGGAGGTCACGCAGGATGTGTGGCGCCAGCGGATGAACAATGTCGACTGCATCGGCTGCCATCAGCTTGGCCAGGAATCCACGCGCACGATCCCGGGCGGGTTCGGCGAATTCAAATCGCACGAGGAAGCCTGGATGCGTCGCGTCTCCGCAGGCCAGACCGGCGAATGGATGGTGAACCGGCTCGCGGGCCAGCTTGGCGGCGTGCCGTTCAAATATTTCGGCGACTGGACCGACCGGGTCGCCAAGGGCGAACTGCCGAAATCCAAGCCGCCGCGGCCGACCGGCATCGAGCGCAATGTCGTGATCTCGTCGTGGGAATGGGCGACGGAGAAGCACTTCGTCCACGATCTGATTTCCTCGGACCGGCGCTATCCAACGGTCAACGCCTACGGCCCGTTGTACGGCGCGAACGAATACTCGTCCGATGACATGCCTATACTCGATCCGAAAACGCACAAGGTGACGTTCTCAAAAATGCCGGTCGCTGATCCCAATGCGCCGGAATCGTTCGGCCCTCCGCTGCATGGCACGGCCGCGCTCAATCCGGCCAGCCCCTCGGCCTATTGGGGCGAGGAGAAGATTTGGAGCCAGCGCGCGAACAACCACAACAGCATGTTCGACAAGAAGGGCCGCGTGTGGCTGGCGGCGGCGGTGCGCGGCACCGAAAATCCGGCTTACTGCCGCAAAGGGTCTGACCATCCATCGGCCAAGGCCTTTCCGCTCGAACGCTCAGGCCGGCAAGTGACGGTGTTCGATCCCAAAACCCAAAAATACAGCTTCATCGATACCTGCTTCGGCACCCATCATCCGCAGTTCGGCTACGATGCCGACGATACGCTTTGGCTCTCGGGGACCGGCCCGGTCGCCGGCTGGGTCAACACCAAGGTGTGGGATGAGACCGGCGATGCCGTCAAAGCCCAAGGCTGGGCGCCATTCGTCCTCGACACCAACGGCAACGGCAAGGTCGACGAATACACTGAACCAGGCGCGCCGGCTCAGGCAGGCAAGGACATGCGGGTCGCTGGTTCAGGCCCCTACGCCGTGATGCCGCATCCGACCGACGGCTCGGTCTGGTACACCGTCAACGTGTTCGTCGGCCCGCCCGGCTTCATGCGCTTCGATCCCAAAACCAAACTGTCGGAGTTTTACGCCATTCCGAAGGAAGGCATCGGCGTCCGCGGCGGTGACATCGACAGGAACGGCGTGCTCTGGGGCTCGGGTTCGAACGGGAGCCTGATCCGCTTCGATCGCAGCAAATGCAAGAGCCCGCTGAACGGGCCGAACGCGACCGGCAACCACTGCCCGGAGGGCTTCTCCTATTTCAAATATCCGGGCCCCGGCTTCGAAGGCTTCGAGAACTCCAGCGCCGAGGCGAGCTATTACACCTGGGTCGATCACCACAACACGAGCGGCCTCGGCGAAAACATCCCGATCTCCACCGCCAACCTCAACGACGGTTTCGTTGCTCTCAAGGACGGCCAGATGGTGATGCTGCGTATCCCCTATCCGCTCGGCTTTTTTGCCAAGGGCCTCGACGGGCGCATTGATGATGCGGCTGCAGGCTGGAAAGGGCGCGGGCTGTGGAGTTCAAGCGGCGACCGCACACCCTGGTTGATGGAGGGCGGCAAGGGCTCAAAGCCGCGGGCAGTGCATATTCAGGTACGCCCCGATCCGCTGGCGAAGTAAAGGGATCAGCGGCTAGCCGAACAGCAGCACCGTGCCGGCGACGATCAGCGCACAGCCGACGAACATGATGGCAGGCCAGCGCCTTCTGCGCTGATCATAACGCCCCTGCGCACGACGCTCGGTGATAAGCGCCATCTCGAATTCTTCCGAGGTCGAGAACCTGCAGCCAAAACCGCCGCGGGCCGAAGTTGCTGCCGCTTCGAGCGACATCAGGGCCGCATGGGAATTTCGTCTGCGCGTTGAATCCATGACGCAGATGATATGGACGGAATGGTAAACGGGAGGTTACCGCGCGTCATTTCCGAAAGAGACCGATCCAAAAGTGTTGGATCAATCTCCGGAGGTATCGCCTTGTTCGAACAGGACGTTCAGGTCGTCGCCGGCACCTGGCGTTGCGAAGATGCGCGGCCGGCGGTCTTGCGCCGCCAGTTTTCCAGCGACAGCGGCAGCTCTTCGGCGGCCTCGACCCGGTTACGGCCGCCGCGCTTGGCCTGATAGAGCGCGGTATCGGCCGCCGCCAGCAGCACTTCCAGCTCCGTGCCCGCCGGCCCGCCGGCGACGCCGATGCTGACGGTGGTGTCGACCGGGCCTTCCTCGCAGGCGATGTTGGACGCCTCGAATGCCTCGCGCACGCGCTCGGCCACGATCACGCCCTCTTCCAGCGGACACGCCAACAACGCCGCGAACTCCTCGCCGCCGATCCGCCCCGACAGGTCGCTGATGCGCAAATTGCTGACCACGACGGTGGAGAACAATTTGAGGATCTCGTCGCCCGCCGGATGACCGAAGCGGTCGTTGATGCTCTTGAAATGGTCGATGTCGAAAATCATCACCGTCACCGGCCGCCCCGCGGCGGCCTCGCGTTCGATCACCCGGTTGCTGGCTTCCGAAAAGCCACGGCGGTTCAGCATTCCGCTTAAGGGATCGACTGAAGCCGCGGTCTTGTGCACCGTCACGGCGCGGTCCGACACCAGCATGAAGATGACGAACACCGTGCCGATCGCATACAGCACCAATTCGATCGAGAACGCCGTCACCCAGATGCTGCTGGTGAAGGTTTCGTCATGCGGGCGCAGCAGGCTGCCGAGCAGGATCGGCAGCGCCAGCACGCAACCATGCATCACGGGCACGACAATCGTCGGCCAGCGCTTGTGCATCGTCCGCCGCCGTTCGCTCCACAATTCGGAAGCCGTCAGCCCCGCATAGATCGCGACGATCGCCGCACCGACGATCAGCCGCATGGCGGGATTCAATGCTGGCACGGCCAGCACCATGCCGACCCAGACGATCGCGCCAAACAACAGCCCAGGCAGATTCGGCTTGCGGCCGTGGAAGACGCGCGAGGCGTTCCAGACCATGCCGCAGGCCACGAAGCCGAGTGCATGCAGCGCCAGCAACAGCGGCTCGCCGAGTTTGGCGCCGCCAATGGTCCAGATCGCCACCGACGATGCGCCAAGCAGATAGGCCGTCCCCCACCACTTCAAGGCTGGAATGTTTTCCTGCTTGCCGAACAGCAGCAGCATGGCCCCGAGCATGCCGGCGACCATCGTGGCAAACAGATATAGCGTGGACGTATCGAACGACATGGGCTCACCCGAACGCGTGTGATGCAACTTGTTCGGCGCACACTGAAAATGCAATTTCGCGCCAGCGCATCGGGGACACTAGGAGCGCCGTGTTCCAATTTCGTTTGTATGGGTAAGCAAGTTTTCACGAAAATCCGTGGTAACCCATCACTAAATAGTAAGCAAAAGGGCGCCGATCGGCGCCCTTTTTCGTCTGGTGAATGCAGCAATCGCTGCAAATTTTAGCGAAGCAACTAGCGCTTCGAGAACTGGAACGACTTGCGCGCTTTCGCCCGGCCGTACTTCTTGCGCTCCACGGTGCGGGAGTCGCGGGTCAGGAAGCCGCCCTTCTTCAGCACGCCGCGCAGATCCGGCTCGAAGTTGGTCAGCGCCTTGGAGATGCCGTGACGCACGGCACCCGCCTGGCCCGACAAACCGCCGCCGGCGACCGTGCAGATGACGTCGTACTGGCCGGCGCGCGCGGCCGCGACCAGCGGCTGCTGGATCAGCATCCGCAGCACGGGACGGGCGAAATAGACCTCGACTTCGCGGGTGTTGACCACGATCTTGCCGGCGCCCGGCTTGATCCAGACGCGGGCGACCGCGTCCTTGCGCTTGCCGGTGGCATAGGCGCGGCCGTATTTGTCCACCTTCTTGACGTATTTCGGCGCTTCCGGAGCGGCCGTCTTCAGCGACGCCAACTGGTCGAGCGACTGCATGGTATCCGACATTATGCGGCCCTCATGTTCTTGCGGTTCATCGAAGCGATATCAACCTTCTCAGGCTGCTGGGCTTCATGCGGATGTTCGGGACCGGGGTAGACGCGCAGATTGCCCATCTGCACGCGGCCGAGCGGACCGCGCGGGATCATGCGCTCAATGGCCTTCTCAACCACGCGCTCGGGGAAACGGCCCTCGAGGATCGACTTCGCGGTGCGTTCCTTGATGCCGCCGATGAAACCGGTGTGCTTGTAGTAGACCTTGTTGTCGCGCTTGCGACCGGTCAGCACGACATGCGCCGCGTTGATGATAACGACGTTGTCGCCGCAATCGACGTGAGGCGTGTAGGTCGGGAGATGTTTGCCGCGCAGGCGCATGGCGACCAGGGTGGCGAGCCGGCCGACCACCAGACCCTTGGCGTCGATCAACACCCACTTCTTCGTCACCTCGGCGGGCTTTGCCGAATAGGTTTTCATGTGAGGAAATCCGTGAAAATGGAAATCGGCGCCAGGTGCGCCGAACTGGCGGGTTTCTAGAGAACGGCGCGCCATCCGTCAACGCCGAGATGCATAAATTAAAGCTGTAAAAACAATAGCTTACAAATATGGTGCAATATTACCGCTAAAAACCCTATGTATTTGGAATGGAGTAGGTCGCCGTCACATGGGCGATCGGATCGGGCGACGATCCCGACAGCAGGTTGACCTCGCCGACCGCCAGCCGCTTGCCGAGCTTCAACAGCCTCGCAGCGGCCAGCACGTCCTGGCCGGGCATACCCTTGCGCAGGAAATTGATGTTGAGATTGGTCGTCACCGCGAGCCCCACCGGGCCGATCGCCGAGAGCAGCACCACATACATCGCAAAATCGGCCATCGCCATCAGCGTCGGCCCCGACACCGTGCCGCCTGGACGCAGCATGCGCTCGTCAAAGCGCCGCCGCAGCAGGCAGGTCTCGCCATCGGCGCTTTCGATGGTGATATCGCCATCGCTGAAGGCTTGGGGAAATTCCTCGCGGAGGAACTTCTCCAGCTCAGCCACGCTCATTTTCGCTGCCGCCATGCGACCCCTGCCCCTCGATTAAGACTGCCTGTTACATTACGTTGTCATCAAAGCCAAAACGAAAATCTTGGAGTGGAAACCTCAGAGATGCCCGCCCAAACTGCTCGCGCGCCCACGCCGCAACCTCCGATCCTGCTGCAGGAAAACGTCGGCAGCATCCGCCTGCTCACCCTCAACCGGCCGGCGGCGCGCAACAGCCTGTCGGAGGGCCTGATCGCCGAGCTGCACGGCGCGCTGAAGCAAATCCATGACGACAACAGCGTCCGCGCCGTTGTCATCGCAGCAAACGGCCCGGCCTTCTCCGCAGGCCACGACATGAAGGAACTGACCGCCCGCCGCAGCGATGCCGATCGCGGCCGCGCCTATTTTGGGCAGATCATGAACGCCTGCAGCGCGATGATGCAGGCGGTCGTGCATCTGCCCAAGCCCGTCGTTGCCGCCGTGCAGGGCATCGCGACCGCCGCCGGCTGCCAGCTCGTGGCGAGCTGCGATCTTGCGGTCGCCTCCGAGGCTGCAGGCTTCGCCACCCCCGGCGTCGATATCGGCCTGTTCTGTTCGACGCCCATGGTGGCGCTGTCGCGCAACGTCCCGCGCAAGCAGGCGATGGAGATGTTGCTCACGGGCGAGCCGATTTCGGCAGCGACAGCGAAGAATATCGGCCTTGTCAACCGCGTCGTCGCCGCCGGCACCGAGCGCGATGCGGCGATCGCGCTGGCGCAGAAGGTCGCGCTCAAATCAGCCTATACTGTCAAGCTCGGCAAGGAGGCGTTCTATCGCCAGGCCGAAATGAGCCTCGCCGACGCCTACCGCTATGCGTCGAAAGTGATGACCGAAAACATGATGGCGCGCGACGCCGAGGAAGGCATCGGCGCCTTCATCGAGAAGCGCGAGCCGAAATGGCAGGATAAGTGACGACGCACTGGACAACGAATGAACCACGACGCCTATGACGACAATTACATCCGCGGCATCCTCAACGGCGTGAAGTCGATCGCGATGGTCGGCGCCTCGCCCGTCAATGTGCGGCCGAGCTACTTCGCCTTCAAATATCTGGCGCAGCGCGGCTACGACATGATTCCGGTCAATCCCGGCCATGTCGGCAAGAGCCTGCTCGGCAAGCCCTTCGTCGCCTCACTGTCGGATATCGGCCGTCCCGTCGACATGATCGACATCTTCCGCAATTCCAGCCACATCATGCCTGTTGTCGACGAGGCCCTGACATTGTCGCCGCCGCCGAAAGTGATCTGGATGCAGCTCGGCGCGCGCGATGACGCGGCTGCCGAGAAAGCGGAAGCCGCCGGCCTCAAGGTGGTGATGAACCGCTGCCCGAAGATCGAGTATGGACGGCTGTCGTCGGAAATTTCATGGATGGGAGTCAATTCGCGCACGCTGAGCTCGAAGCGCGCGCCGATCCCGACGCAGGGCATGCGGCTCTCGCTCAACCGGATGAGCGTCGGCGGCGGCGCAACCGCCGCATCGGATCGCGCCGCAAAGAACAAAAGCGAGCCGACGTGACGCAATGAGAAACAATTATTCCGAAGACGCGGCCTAGCGAAGCCGACCCGCTTGCAATCCGCCAGTTGTGAAGCCTCACCTTGACGGCGGACGCAGCTGCCATCAGCATCGCCTACGCATTTTCGCGCAAGCCAAAGAACAGGACGCAAAGAATGACCGACCGTCTCCCGGGATTTTCGACCCTTGCCGTGCATGCCGGGGCGCAGCCCGATCCCACCACCGGCGCGCGGGTGACGCCGATCTATCAAACCACGTCCTTTGTGTTCAACGATGCCGACCATGCCGCCTCGCTGTTCGGGCTGCAGGCGTTCGGCAACATCTATACCCGCATCGGCAACCCGACCACGGCGGTGCTGGAAGAGCGTATTGCGGCGCTGGAAGGCGGCACCGCGGCGCTCGCGGTTGCCTCGGGACACGCGGCGCAGGTCGTCGTGCTGCAGCAATTGATGATGCCGGGCGACGAGTTCATCGCCGCGCGAAAACTCTACGGCGGCTCGATCAACCAGTTCACGCATGCGTTCAAGAGCTTTGGCTGGAACGTGGCGTGGGCCGATCCTGATGATATCGGCAGTTTCGAACGCGCGGTGACGCCGCGCACCAAGGCGATCTTCATCGAATCGATCGCCAACCCCGCCGGCAGCATCACCGACATCGAGGCGATTGCGGAAGTGGCCCGCAAGGCCGGCGTGCCACTGATCGTCGACAACACGCTGGCGACGCCGTACCTGATCCGCCCGATCGACCACGGCGCCGATATCGTCGTGCACTCGCTGACGAAATTTCTCGGCGGCCACGGCAATTCGCTCGGCGGCATCATCGTCGACGGCGGCACCTTCGACTGGTCGAAGGACAACAAATACCCGATGCTCAACGAGCCGCGGCCGGAATATCACGGCATCCGGATCCAGGAGACGTTTGGCAATTTCGCCTTCGCGATCGCCTGCCGCGTGCTGGGCCTGCGCGACCTCGGCCCGGCGATCTCGCCGTTTAACGCCTTCATGATCCTGACCGGCATCGAGACGCTGCCGCTGCGCATGCAGAAGCATTGCGAGAATGCCAAGGCGGTCGCGGAGTTTCTTGCCGGCCACTCCGCCGTGGCATCAGTGAACTATGCCGGCCTCGCCAGCGACAAGTACAACAAGCTCGCGCGCAAATACGCGCCGAGGGGCGCCGGTGCGGTGTTCACCTTCAGCCTGAGGGGCGGCTACGATGCCGGCGTCAGCCTGGTGTCGAACCTGAAACTGTTCTCGCATCTGGCCAATGTCGGCGACACCCGTTCGCTGGTGATCTCACCCGGCGTCGACCACCCACAGCCAGCTCGACGACGCCGCCAAGGTGAGGTCCGGCGCCGCACCCGATGTCGTACGCCTGTCGATCGGCATCGAGGACAAGGAAGACCTGATCGCGGATCTGGAGCAGGCGCTGAGTGCCTGAAATCCTGCAGCCGTCTTGCGGGGAACACCGTCATGCCCGGGCCTTGTCCCGGGCATCCACGTCTTGGACACGACAGAAGACGTGGATGGCCGGGACAAGCCCGGCCATGACGACGGAGATCGCAACGGGATGCGGGCTTGACGACCTGCCCCCTTCACAAGCCTCTCGTTAACGCTCATTCCGGCATAAAGTGGCGCTGAGCCGCCCTCGATGATCTGGAGCCAACGATGCTGCGCTGGATGACGCCATTCCTGGTCGCGATTTTCGCGGCCGGAACCGCTGCCGCCGCCGAGAGCCCCGAGGCCGCCAAGACCGCCGACAACCCGGCAACCGCCAAGCCCGCCGACAGTCCAGCCGCCGTCAAGTCCGCCAACAGCCCCGCCGGCGCGAAGCGCGCTGTTAACCCCGCCGCCAAGCGCGCCGCGGCTCGCGCCGCCGGTCAATTGCCGCCCGGCCTGCCCCGCGCCCATTACAACTACCGGACCACGGCTGCGCCCGCCGCAGCGCCCCTCTATGCGCGCCGCGGCCGCGCGTTGGTAGTCGAGGAAGAGGACCCCGACGTGCTGTTCACGCCGGTGGGCGTCGTGCCCTATGCGCCGCGCGTCTACGGCACGCCACTGCTGCCGGGTTCATCGACGCTGCCCGGCTATTATGGAACGAGCCATTCCTACAGCTATGACGGCGCCTATTACGGCGGCCCCTCCTATGGGCCCTATTGGAACCGCCTGCCGTATGCTTGCGGCGTATACGGATATTGCTAAACGCGCATTAGCCAAACAACGGAGACGGACGACCGACGTGGCAGGGGCACCGCAGAAAGCCAGCAAAACGGGCGCTGCCAATGCGATCACGGCGGACCTGGTCGCCGTCCTCGTTGCCGTTACCGACGGCGAGCCCAAGATCATGACCATCGCCAACGCCAGCGCGCTGCCGAGCGGCCCGTTCGAATTTGCGCACCGTTCGCTGCAGACGGGATTGCGGGCATGGGTCGAGGCGCAGACCGGCCATCCGCTCGGCTATGTCGAGCAGCTCTACACCTTTGCCGATCGCGGGCGGGCCGGAGATGCAAAATCGCCGCATTCGATCTCGATCAGCTATCTGGGCCTGACCCGCGAAGACAAGGTCGGCGCGGGTTTTGAGGCGCATTGGTCCGGCTGGTACGATTACTTCCCATGGGAGGATCAACGGTCCGGTCTTCCCCTACGCTGGCGAAGACATTGGCGTCGCGGCTGCGGGCGTGGTCGAAAACAGCAGCCACCGCCGGCCTGCAGCGCGAGGGCTGGCAACGTGCCGCCATCACGTTTGGCTTCGACGATCGCGAATGGAACGAGGAATTGGTGCTGCAACGCTATGAGCTGCTCTACGAGGCCGGCCTGATCCCGGAAGCCGTGCGTGACGGGGCACCGGCCACGACCGTCATTCCTGGCAGGCCAATGACGGGAGACCATCGCCGCATTCTCGCCACCGGGATCGCGAGGCTGCGCGCCAAGATCAAATACCGTCCCGTGGTGTTCGAACTGATGCCGGCGGAATTCACCCTGCTGCAGCTGCAACGCAGCGTTGAGGCTCTTGCAGGCCGTCTGGTGCACAAACAGAACTTCCGCCGCCTGATCGAGCAGCAGCAACTCGTTGAGGAAACTGGCGCAATCGCCGCCGACACGGTGGGCCGCCCCGCCAAATTGTTTCGGTTCCGTCATGCCGTGCTGGCGGAACGGGCGGTCGGCGGCACCAAGCTCCGCTATCGCGCACTTGACATCGATTATGCTCAGGATAAGTATAAGCCAAGATATACTCAAGGAGAGTATAAATGGCCAGCCTCAGCTCCACCGCCCTCGCGCGTTCCGCAGAGCTTTACGACCGGGTCAGGCGGGTCATCCCGCCGCCGGAATGGGCCACCTTCGCCGAGGACGTCGACGCCATCCTCGAACTGAAGCGAAGCCGCAACGCCGTCGTCCTCGCGCATAACTACCAGACGCCTGAAATCTTCCACGGCGTCGCCGACATCGTCGGCGACAGCCTCTGCTTGCGCGCGAAGCCACCAAGGTCGATGCCGACATCATCGTGCTGGCCGGCGTGCACTTCATGGCCGAGACAGCCAAGCTGTTGAACCCGGAAAAGACCGTGCTGATCCCTGACCTCGCGGCGGGCTGTTCGCTCGCCGACTCCATCACCGCGCAGGACGTGCGGCTGATGCGGCAGCGCTATCCCGGCGTCCCCGTCGTCACCTATGTCAACACATCGTCGGCGGTGAAGGCGGAATCCGACATCTGCTGCACCTCGGGCAATGCGCTCAAGATCGTGGAGTCGCTCGGCGCCGAGCGCGTGATCATGCTGCCGGATGAATATCTCGCGCAGAACATCGCCACACAGACGGACGTCAAGATCTTCGCATGGAAAGGCCATTGCGAGGTGCACGAGCTGTTCACGGCGTCAGACGTCCGGCAACTGCGCGAAAATCACCCTGACGTAACCATCCTGGCGCATCCGGAGTGCCCGCCCGAAGTGGTCGCGGAAGCCGATTTCTCCGGCTCGACGGCAGCGATGTCTGATTTTGTCGGCAAACAGCGCCCGCCCAGGGTCGTGCTGCTGACGGAATGCTCGATGAGCGACAACGTTTCGGTGCTCCACCCCGACGTGGAGTTCATCCGGCCCTGCAATCTGTGCCCGCACATGAAGCGGATCACGCTGAAGAACATCCGTCATGCGCTGGAGACCGGCCGGCACGAGGTGACGATCGATCCCGCCATCGCGGTATCAGCCCGGCGTGCGGTCGAAAGGATGCTCGCGATATGAGCACGGAGACTTCAGCGCTCGACAACCGTCCCGTTATCATCGGCGGCGGCGCAGCCGGATTGATGACCGCGCTGCAGATGGCCCCCGAACCCGTTGTACTGCTGTCGAAGGCGCCGCTCGGCGCGGAAGCGTCGAGCCTGTGGGCGCAGGGCGGACTTGCGGCAGCGATGGGCGAGGACGACGACCCCGTCCTGCATTTGGCCGACACGCTCGCAGCGGGCGCAGCCCTTGCGATGAAGCCGTCGCGAGCCGCATCGTCCATGCGGCCCCGGCGGCTGTCGAACATCTCGCCAGACTTGGCGTCGCCTTCGACCGGCGGCCCGATGGCGGCTGGCGGCTTGGCCTGGAAGCCGCGCACGGCCGCAACCGGATCGTGCACGCCACCGGCGACGGCACCGGGCGCGAGATCATGCGTGCTCTGATCGCAGCGGTGCGCCGCTGCCCGTCAATTACGCTGCTTGAAGGCGTCGAGGCGCGCAGCCTGATCGTCGAGGACAATGCCATCAAGGGCGTACTCGCGGTGAACGCGCACGGTCCGCTGGTGCTCGACACCGGTCGCGTCGTGATCGCCACAGGTGGAATCGGCGGCCTGTTTTTGGACAGCACCAACCCGGCCGGTTGCTTCGGTCAGGGGCTTGCGCTCGCGGCACGCGCCGGCGCGCTGCTCTCCGATCTCGAGTTCATCCAGTTTCACCCGACCGCCTTCGACGGGCCGTCGCGTCCGATGCCGTTGGTCACCGAGGCCGTGCGCGGCGACGGCGCAATCCTGATCGACGACACCGGGCAACGCTTCATGGCAGGCCAGCCTGGTGCCGAGCTAGCGGCCCGCGACATCGTCGCACGTGCGGTCTGGCGCCGCCGCGCGGAGGGACATCGCGTCTTCCTCGATGCACGGAAACATCCGGGACAGGACTTTGCCAAGCGCTATCCCGTCATCTCTGCGTTCTGCAAAATGGCCGGGATCGATCCCGCGACCGATCCGATTCCGGTAAGGCCGGCGGTGCACTACCACATGGGCGGGATATCGGTGGATATCGAGGGACGCAGCACCGTGAACGGTCTGTGGGCCTGCGGAGAGGTCAGCCGCACCGGCCTGCACGGCGCCAACCGGCTCGCCAGCAATTCGCTGATGGAAGCCATCGTCTGTGCGCAATGGGTTGCGGAAAGCGTCAAGGGCGCAAGCCGCGGCTCGCTGAAAGCGCACGCGGTCAACACGTTTGCGCCCGCGTCCGATCCCTCCGCCGCACGGCCGATCCTGTCGCAAAGTCTCGGCGTGCTGCGCGACCGGCACGGCATCGAACGCGCGATCCGCAGCCTCTATCCGATTGCCAGCGGCAGAAATGCAGCTTCCGATCCCGCGCTGGTGGGATTGATGATCGCGGTCGCCGCCTGGCGGCGTGAGGAAAGCCGCGGCGGGCACTACCGCAACGACTTCCCCGACACGCTGCCGGCGGCCGTGGCGTCTTCCTCTCGCTTGCGGAAGCGCTCGAAGTCGCCCGCGACGTTGTTGAATCCGGATCTCTGTCTGTTAGGAGCGCCCAGCCGTGACACTTACGCCGCTTCTGCCCCTCATGTACGAGCCGCTGGTTCGAACCGCCCTGCTCGAAGACCTCGGTCGCGCCGGCGACATCACGGCGGATGCGATCGTTGCGGCCGACAGGAACGCCTCGCTGGTGCTGCGCGCGCGCCAGCCCGGCGTCGTTGCCGGGCTCGACATCGCGCGCTGTGCATTTCAGCTCGTGAATCCGGCCATCCAGCTCACCGCCGAGCGGCCTGACGGCAGCGTGGTGGCGCCGGGAGATGTAATTGCCGCTATCGAAGGGCCGGCGCGCGGGCTATTGACCGGCGAGCGGACGGCGCTGAACTTCCTTTGCCATCTCAGCGGCGTGGCCACCGCGACGGCCTCGCTGGTGTCGGCTGCGCAAGGCACCAAGGCACGCATCGTCTGCACCCGCAAGACCACGCCCGGATTGCGCACGCTGGAAAAATATGCGGTCCGCGCCGGTGGCGGCAGCAATCACCGCTTCGGCCTCGACGACGCCATCCTGATCAAGGACAACCACATCGCGCTGGCCGGCGACGTCCGTACCGCAGTGGAGCGCGCTAAAGCGCATGCCGGCCATCTCGTCAAGATCGAGATCGAGGTCGATACCCTGTCACAGCTCGAACAGGCCCTTGCGATCGGCGTGGATGCCGTCCTGCTCGACAACATGACGGTCGAGGAACTGCGGCGGGCGGTGGCGATGACGGACGGCCGGGCCATCACGGAAGCTTCAGGCCGCATCACCGCCGAGACCGCCAAGGCGATCGCCGCCACCGGTGTCGACCTGATTTCCGCGGGCTGGCTGACGCACAGCTCCGCCGCGCTCGATATCGGGCTGGATTATCTCGGACTCAATCGGCAGGCAGCGTAGCTGCGGCTGATCATTCGGCCGCGCGCATGGCAGCCCTGTCCTCGCGCATCAGGCGGTTGTTGCGCTGGACCACCGAATAGGTCGCCAGCGCGAACAGGATCACCAAGCCCTGGATCGACAGCGCTTCCATGGATGGATTGAGGCCGATCGCGCTCAGGAACGCCGAGCCCCTCACGTCGGTGACCGTGATGATTGCCTGTTCCTGGAACTCCTGCACCGCCTCGCCGATGAACTTGATCGCCATCACGAACAGGAATGCCGAGGTGACAATGAACAACGGCCGCAACGGAAGCTTTCGCGCAATCAGGTTGATGAAATAGAACAGCACCGCAAGGGCCGCCGTCGCGGCGGCAAGGCCGGCGAACAGACCGGCACTCCAGCCGCCTTCGGTCGTTGCGAGCGCGTTGATGAACAGCACGGTTTCTGCGCCTTCGCGAAACACCGCAAGGAAGGCCAGCGCGCCAACCGCCCACACGGTGTCCTGCGACAGCGCCTGGTCCGCCTTCTGGGCGAGATATTCCTGCCAGCCGCGCGGATCCTGCTTCACCATCAACCAGCCGCTGACGTAGAGCATCAGGGCGGCGGCAACCAAAATGACAATGCCTTCCAGAACGTCGCTGTGGTCGCCGGAGTTCAGCACCGCAAACAACCAGGCTGCAACGAAGCTGGCCCCAACAGCGACGAGCGCGCCGCCATACAACGCCTGGATGCGATGACCCGCGCCAGCCTTGGTCAGATAGCCCGCGAGCGCTGCGATCACGAGCATGGCTTCGAGCCCCTCACGGAGCAGGATGACGGCGGCCTGGATGAATGCTGAGGACATGGAACGAACCTGTTTTGGCTCGTTTTATCCGTCCGCCGATTCAAGTAAAGCGGCTCGATGCTACACAAACGCGTCAAGGCGAAGAAAGCCCTGCAAACTGGGGACTTCCAGCAATCGCGTCAGATTAGAATTGCTCAATTTCAGCCGGGCTGGCCGAGCGGCATCACCAGCTTCTGCCGGTCGCTTTCAGTGGGCCGCGCAACCAGACGCTCGGTCTGCAGAACCGCAAGGGTCAAGACGACGATAGCCATCGCCTGATGCGTCAGCGCAAGGTTGATCGGCACCTGATGCAACAGCGTGAGGATGCCGAGCACCGCCTGCAGGACGATCGCCGCCACCAGCCACCATGCGCCGCTGATCATGGCCATGCCGGCCCGCGACCGGACCGCATCAACCGCATGCACGACAGCCAGCACCAGCAGCGCGTAGGCAGTCATGCGGTGCTCGAACTGCACGGTAAGCGCATTGTCGAATAAATTGCGCCACCACGGCTCCTCGAACCACAGCCGCGCCGCCGACGGAATGAGCGCGCCGTCGATCTCGGGCCAGGTGTTGTACACCCTGCCCGCCCGCAGGCCTGCGACCAGCGCGCCGAAATAAAGCTGGACGAAAGTCAGGGCGAGCAGAGCCACCCCGGAGACCTTCAGCCGCACCGGGACAACGGGCTGCGTGCGCGCGGTCATCCGCCGCAGCGTCCAGACGATCGACGCAAAAATGATCAGGGCCAGGACCAGATGCGTCGCCAGCCGATACTGGGACACCTCGGTCCGTTGTGTGAGGCCCGACGCGACCATCCACCAGCCGACCGCACCCTGCAGCGCGCCGAGCGCGAAGATCAGCCACAGCCGCCGTTTCAGCTCAGTGCTCAACGCGCCACGCCACAGGAAGTACAGGAACGGCAGCAGATAGACCGCGCCGATCACGCGCCCGAGCAGGCGGTGGCTCCATTCCCACCAGAAGATGGTCTTGAACTCCGAGAGGCTCATGCCGGCGTTGAGTTCGCGATATTGCGGGATGGCCTTGTAGCCCTCGAACGCCTGCACCCACTGCGCCTCGTTGAGCGGCGGCAGCGTTCCGGTGACCGGCTTCCACTCGACGATCGACAATCCGGATTCCGTCAGCCGCGTGGCGCCGCCGACCAGCACCATGACCGCGATCAGCGCGGCGACCATGATCAGCCACCATCTGACGGCACCGGCATGCGGGGCCTGCTGTGCGGAACTACCGGTCATAAAACCCGTCTTGGCCCGCCTGAAAGGCGCGCTTGATTGAATTGGCGCGCCCCTTATAGTCCGCCCCTTCCCGCGCGCAACCCGCCACGAGCCTCACATAACCGCCATGACCATACGCACCCGCAAATTCTTCGGAACCATCGCCTTGCTGGTGCTGGTCGTGGTGTGGTCGCTACTCGGAATGACCATCGCCCAGACGCCGTGGCTGGCCAGTTCAGGCCTGCTGCAAGCGACCTTCTATGTCGTGGCGGGGCTTGGATGGGTGCTGCCGGCGATGCCGATCGTCAGCTGGATGTCGCGGCCCGACCGCGCCTAGACCCAATTGTCTCTCGTCGGCCTGACCGACGAAAACATGATTCCGGACAGCATCACGCGCATCATGCGCAACGAACGTTGCCGCCCGTCCCAGGCGATCCGCGGCAGGGCGTGCAGATTGGTATATCCCCTCGCCTCGACGACGCCCGGGATCGTCGATACCGCGCTGGCGAAACCTGCTTCCTGCGCCATCACGACGTGCTCCCGGCGCCAGGATTGCCGGTCGCCGAACGGAAAGGCGAAATGCTTGACGGCGCGGCGCAAGGCAGCCTCGGCGACCGCCTTGCCCATCGTCATTTCGCGTTGCGCGTCGGCCTCTTTCAGGTTCGACAGCGCGGGATAGTTCACCGTTGCGCTGCCGATCGTCACCAGCGGATCGGCGGCGAGCTTCGCCAGGTCGTCCCAATCCATTGATGCTGCCCGCGATAGCGCCGCGAGATCGACGGAGTAGCGTGTGCAGAGGTCGTGGATCGCGAACGAAAGATCCGGCGGCGGCAGCGTCCGCATCCAGCTGGTCAGAAATTCGAAAGTGTCATACTTCTCCGGCGTGCTGCCGGTTGCGAAACGCCGCTCCTGGCGGTCGATCACCAGGCTGATGCGATCCTCGCGCGCGATCATGTCTTCCAGCGCGAGCCACCAGGCCTCGCCGAGCCCGTCCGGAAACGCAGTGGGCAGGTAGATGGCGAAGGGCACGCGGTGCTTCGACAGCACGGGATAGGCCTGCGTGATGACATCCTTGCAGCCGCCGTCGAACGTCAGGCAGGCAAATCGATTGGCCTTCGGCAGCGTGACCGCCCGCCGGCACACTTCGTCCATCGTAATCAGATCGAAGTCCCAGCGCTTCAGCGCGCGGATCGTCCGGTCGAGAAATTGCGGCGTGATTTCACGCCATCGGTTCGGCTGAAACGGGCGAGAATCGCGCGGATGCACGTGCTCGAACCGCAAAATGACGCCGGCGCCGCCGGTCTTCCGCTGCTTCAGCCTGAAATAGCCGCTGAAATAGCCGAGCTCCATCCAGGCCCGCCGCAAAATTCCGATATCCGAAGTCAACGTTCCGCCCTCAACCATACGGTCGCGCTGCCCCCGCCGCGCACCGATTGTATTACCGTTTGTTGACATTTCCCTGCGAAGGTCGGCCAAAGCCGAAAATTGTAAACAATTTGATATAGCACGGGCTCTGCGATGACCATGGCTGCCGCGATTGAAGACCGGACGGCGGATTCAAATGCGTGGTCGAAGGCGAGCCGCATCGCCGGCATCGACATCGTTCATGACCTCGCTGCTGCGGAAAGCATCTGGCGCAGCCTGGAAGGCGCGCAAACCTCCTTCACACCATATCAACGGTTCGACTTCCTCAGTTCCTGGCAGCGGCAGGTCGGCGAGCACGAAGGCCTCGCTCCCTTTATCGTAGTCGCCTACGACGCGGAACGCCGGCCGCTGCTGCTGCTCCCGCTCGTGCTCAGGCACGCCTACGGCGCGCGTTGCGCCAGTTTCATGGGTGGCAAGCATTCCACCTTCAACATGGCGCTGTTCGACCGCGATTTCGCCGCAAGCGCAACGCAAGCCGATCTCGAAGGCCTGATATCGGCGATATCGCAGCGATCCGAAGCCGACGTCCTCACGCTGCATCAGCAACCGGTTCGCTGGCGCGATCTGCCCAATCCGCTTGCGTTGCTGCCGCATCAGCCGTCCGCCAATGATTGCCCGCTATTGGTGATGGAGCCCGGCGCCGCGCCCCTGCGCTGATCAGCAATTCGTTCCGGCGCCGCCTCAAGGGCAAGGAACGCAAGCTGCAGTCCCTGCCCGGTTACCGCAGTCACGTGGCGTCGTCAGAGGCCGACATCGCGCGACTGCTCGACTGGTTCTTCCGCGTCAAGCCGTTGCGGATGGCCGAACAGAAGCTGCCGAATGTCTTCGCCGATCCCGGCATCGAGGATTTCATCCGCAGCGCCTGCACTGCGCCGCTCGCCAGCGGCAAGCATGCCATCGATATCCACGCGCTGGAATGCGACGAGGAAGTGATCGCGATCTTCGCCGGCGTCGCCGACGGCCATCGCTTCTCGATGATGTTCAATACGTACACGATGTCGGCGAATTCGAAATACAGCCCCGGCTTGATTTTGATGCGCGACATCATCGATCACTATGCCGGACAGGGTTATTGCGCCCTCGACCTCGGAATCGGATCGGACGATTACAAGCGGCTGTTCTGCAAGAGCGACGAGCCGATCTTCGACAGCTTCATCCCGCTCAGCCAGCGCGGCAAGCTTGATGCCAGCGTCATGTCCGGACTCAACCGCACCAAGCGGCTGGTGAAGCACAATCCGGCGCTGTTCGAAATGGCGCAAAAGCTGCGCAGCGCGTTCAGCTAGGCCACTCTGTCACCCGTCATTGCGAGCGAAGCGAAGCAATCCATCTCGCCGCTCGCGGAGGAATGGATTGCTTCGTCGCTGCGGTCCCTTGCGCAAACGCTTCGCGTTTGTCGCAGGCAATGATGTGGTTACATCTCCCTTCACGCCGCCACAACGCTCGGGCCTGGCTCGACCGCATCCGAAACCTGGCACGGCTTGCTCAGCATCGTCACCTCGGAGAAGCCGACCGCCTTGAGCTGGTCGCACATCAGCATGCGCGCGTCCGACGCCATTGACGCGTCGGGCACCACGACCGCCCGCGCCTGTGACGTCAGCAATTCGGCTGGCAGATCGGAGGCCGCACCGGCATCCAATAGCACATGGTCGTAGACCCGCAGCAGCGCGTCGATCGCGAGCATCAACCGCGGCGACTGGAGCTGCGCGCGGTCGAAGCCGGGGCGTCCGGCGCTGACGAGATGAACGCGCGACAGCCGGTCCCTGGTAATGATCTGCGCAAACGACGCCTCGCCCTGCATGAGTTCGGCAAGCCCGGGCGCCACCGGATCGACCGACACCGCGGTGATCGTCTGCGAGGATGCCACGAGATCGACCATCACGACTTTCGCCTGCTGCGCCATCAGCCGCGCCAGCGTCAGCGCGGTCAACGTGATGCTCTCGCCCGATGCCGTACCGAGTACGGTCACCTTGCGCGCCTCGGCGCCTGCGCCAGTCAGGACATCCGCCACCTGCTCGATTTCATCGATTCCCGCCGCGGTATCCATGCGAGGGCCGTCCGCGCGCGGCTCATTCATCATTGGCTCGGCGGCGGGATCCACTTCAACGTGGTCCGCCACGGGAAGCTCGGGCGCGATCGCCGGAGCGCGCACCGGTTCCGGTGGAGCAGCCATGACGATTTCGGGCGCAATTTCGCGCTCCACTTCCGGCGAAACCGCACCGGTGGCCTGCGGAGCGGTCATGCGCAACAGCGCGCCGGTCGCAATGGCGCCGGAAGTGAGCAGCAAGGTCGCCAGCGTCGCGATCAGCACGATCGGCAGCTTCTTCGGATAGGCCGGGGTGTTGGAAACGGTGGCGCGCGAGATGACGCGGCCATCGGTCGGCGCCGCCTCGATGTTCTCGCGGGCGCTCGCCTCGCGGTATTTGGCGAGATAGGATTCGAGCAATTCCCGCTGCGCCTTGGCCTCGCGCTCAAGCGCGCGGAGCTGCACGTCCTGGCCGTTGGTCGATGTCGCCTGCTTCTTCAACTGTTCAAGGCTGTCCCTCAGGCCGTCGACCCGGCCGCCGGCGAGGCGCGCGTCACTCTCGAGCGAGCGAGAGATCTTGCTCGCCTCCTCGCGCAACTGGCGGTCGAGATCGCCGAGCTGGGCCTTCAATTCCTTGATGCGGGGATGGCCGTCGAGCAGCGTCGATGACTGTTCGGCGAGTTGGGCGCGCAACGTTACCCGCTGCTCGGACATGCGCCGGATCGTTTCAGAATTGAGCACCTCGGAAGCTTCGATCGGCCTGCCGCTCTGGAGCATTTCCTTGATCAGCCGTGCCTTGGATTCCGCATCCGACTTCAGCGCGCGGGCGTTGTTCAACTGCGTGTTGATTTCGCCCATCTGCTGGTTGGACAGCGTGGTGTTGTTGGTGCCGACGAACAGGCTCGACTTGGAGCGAAAATCCTCGACCCGAGATTCAGCCTCAGAAACCTTCTTGCGCAGATCGTCGATCTTGCCGGAAAGCCATTGGCCCGCGGCCTTCGCCTGATCCTGCCGCGCATCCTGCTGCAGCACCAGGTAGCCTTCGGCGATCGAGTTGGCGACGCGTGCGGCGAGTTCTGGATCGCGCGACTGGAATTCGACGACGATGACGCGCGATTTGTCGACCGCATAGGCTGTGAAGCGCTCGTAGTAGGCTTCCAGCACGCGCTCTTCCGGCGTCAGCGAAAACGGGTCGCGCCCGATGCCGACCAGGGCCAGCAATGACTTCAGCGGCGAAATTCCCTGCAGCACCGGATCGAATTCGGGACGCTCGGCAAGCTTGTTCTTCTTGATGATCTCGTGCGCCAGATCGCGCGACTGCACCAGTTGCACCTGGCTGGTGACGGCCTCGGCATCGAGCGCGGTGCGCTCCTCGTTGCGCTCGCCATTTGGCCGCAGGAAAATGTTCTCGCGCCCGTCGACCAGGATGCGCGCTTCAGACTTGTAGCGCGGCGTGACCATATTGACCGCGGCCAGCGATGCCACCAGCGCCAGCACCGTCGGGACGATGATCCAGCTCCGCTTGCGCATCAGCGCACGACCTAGCGCTTGCAGATCGAGATCGCCGGATTCGGATGCGGCGATGGGCTTCAGAGCCGAAGGCGCAGGCCTAGCCATCGCCCGCTGCACCACCGGCTTGTCCTTGCCTGCACGCCAGAACGCCAAACGCATCGCACACTCCCGCGGACGCAACTGCTGGTCCACCCGAACCCGGCCGAGTACACTCCATTATGGTTGCCGCTGGGTTAATTCGTCCCATTTCGTCAGCCGCAAAGACGGCCTATTGGCAGGCAGTCATTTTTTGTTAACCATCGAAGGCCTTAATCGGGCGGCAACTTTTTCAGGATTCTAGCAATGCGAGGCGTACCCGCTCCAATCTCATGTCTGGTTGCTGCGCTCGTGCTCGTCGGCGCGCGCTGGTTCTGATCATGCCTCTGGTTGACGGTCAGCCGCTTCGGATCCTGCACGCCACGCGCGCCTGTCGGCGGCATTTTCCGCCATATCCTCGATCTCGCCAACGGCCAGGCCGACCGCGGCCATCACGTCGGCATCATTGCCGACAGCCTCACCGGCGGCGAACGCGCCGAGCAGGCGCTGGCGGAAATCGCGCCGCGTCTCAAGCTCGGCGTTCACCGCACCGCCATTCGCCGTGAGCCGCTGCCAAGCGATTTTTGGTGTGGGCCCGATTCCAGCGCATGATCCGCCAACTGAAGCCGGACGTGCTACACGGTCACGGTGCCAAGGCCGGCGCCTACATGCGTTTGCGGACCGCTTCCCGCGACAGGATCCGGGTCTACACCCCGCATGGCGGCTCGCTCCATTATCCGCTGGCGACGATGAAGGGCAACATCTATGCCCGTGTCGAACGCGCGCTGATGAACGATACCGACCTGTTCCTGTTCGAAAGCGCGTTTGCGCGCGACACCTATCAGCGCACCATCGGCACGCCGAAGGGATCGGTGCGGTGCGTGTTCAACGGCGTTACCGCCAGCGAATTCGATGCGGTCGTGAAGGCCGAAGACGCCACCGACCTGATCTATGTCGGCGAGTTCCGGCACATCAAGGGCGCCGACCTCCTGATCGACGCGGTGGCGAAGCTGCGCGCCGGCGGCCGTCCGGTGACGCTCACGCTCGCCGGCGACGGCGAGGAAAGCGAAAGCCTCAAAGCCCAGGTGGAACAGCTCGGTCTTGGCGACGCCGTGCGGTTCATCGGCCACGTCAAGGCACGCTACGGCTTCTCCAAGGGCTCGCTGCTGGTGGTTCCCTCCCGCGGGGATCTCGATGCCCTATGTCGTGATCGAGGCGGCGGCTGCCGGCATTCCAATGGTAGCCGCCAATATCGGCGGCATCCCCGAAATTTTCGGGCCGCATGGCGATGCCTTGTTCGCTCCCAGCAACGCCGCCGCCATGGCCGATGCCATCGAAACCGCGCTGAAAGATCCCGCGGCGGCGAAGGAGCGAGCCAAATCGCTGCGCGAACGAATCTTCCAGCATTTTTCGCAGAAGGCGATGGTCGAAGGCGTCTTTGCCGGCTACCGCGACGCGTTTGCCAATCGTTAACCGTTCTTTACCGGCAAAATCAACATAAGCCATTGTAATATTTAATTTATTTTACTTCTCTGACGCTCCGGCTGACGCCTGACTAACGAGCTAGAAATCAGCAGGCACCCCGCTCACTGCGTCGGCGATGTCGAGCAAAACGGCCACCCTTGCAAAGCCCGCAAATCGTCTCCACATCTTGGTTGTCCGAAAGGGCGATTATCGTTGTGCTTTAGTCAGATCGTACAGTCATATCAGATCACACAGTCGAACCAGATCACCCAGACAGAACCAGATCATACAGTCGAACCAGATCAGACAGTCAGAACCAGATCATAGTCGAACCAGATCAGACAGTCAGAACCAGATTACACAGACAGAACCAGATCACACAGACAGAACCAGATCACACAGTCAGAACCAGATCACACAGTCGAAGCAGATCGCACAGACAGAACCAGATCGCACAGAAAACGCACAACGAAACACGACGGGCCGTTTTCGACGGAAGGCATCAGCCCGAGCACTATTCACTGCATGATCATGCTACCGACCTAACCCGTCTGTGGCCACGGACTGAAAACATGGAATCCGCATGTTTAAGGTTCGTCTTGAGGTAACCGCAGATTTGCAGGGTATTACCAAGCTGATTGTCTTGGTCATTCTGCTTCTGACGTAACGAACAAGAGGCGCGGGAGAGAAATCTTCCGCGCTTTTTGTTTGGCCTAATCATGCGTGCGTCAGGTTGAGGTTTTCGGGCCATGTGGACAGCCATCGCCCCACTATTGCCCTAGCGCCTAGGTTGCGGAACACTGACTGACCATTACTCGGGACAGCCAATTGGCATGAGCCAAGATGCTCCAGCGGCCTACTATGTTGCCTTTGTCGACGAGGCCGGCGACCCAGGGCTAAATACCGTTCGCCCAATTGACGCTTCCGGGGGCAGCGAGTGGTTGTGTTTGGGGGCTGTGGTCGTCCGAGCAAAGCATCATGCTGACGTTAGCGAATGGGTAAAATCAATTCAAGCGAAGGCTGGTGTACGAACCGGAACAGACCTGCACTACCGAAACCTTCCTGAATTTCGCAAAAGGATCGTTTGTTCTGAGCTAGCAAAGCTCCCTATCCGCGCATTCGTTCTGGCCTCCAATAAGAAAAACATGCGGCAGTATCGCAACCTGCGTGCTGAAAAATGAAGTCTCAGCAGTGGTTCTATAATTATTGTCTGCGGTTACTTTTGGAGCGAGTAACCCACTTCTGCTATGAGCACGCGCGATCCGACAAAGCCAGCGGCCGCTTGCTTAAGTTAGTCTACAGTGAGCGTGGTGGGCATTCCTATGGCCAAACCATCGCCTATCACGAACTCCTCAAGAACCAAGCGAAAGCCGGGGCTCTAGTCCTGACCAAGCGACGAATTTACTGGGAGATGTTGGATTGGCGACTGGCGGAAGCAGCCTCGCACAAATCCAACGCAGGCGCGCAACTCGCCGACGTCGTAGCAAGTGCCTTTTATCAAGCAATAGACACTCTTCCCCCACGAAATGGAATAACGAGTTTGCGAAGCTGCTAAAGCCGGCGGTCGCAATGGAAGACGGTCATTATTTCAACTATGGATTTGCACTTCAGCCGACACCTCCCTCAAAGGCCAAGCTTACGGATCAGCAAAAGGAAATTTTTGAGTTTTATGGATATGGGTTTTGGCCGTGATAAGAATTAGCCACAGAGAATACTCGGACAAAACTAATCAGAAGCGCGCAAGCTAGATGTTCATTGCAACTCCAGCGCCCTCTTGAAAACCGCCTCCTCCGGGTTCTTGAGTGCCGACACAATGTTCTCTGCTACCTTCTCGATCAATTTTTGGCCCCAGAACGGATCACTAACGTCGTAATAGATGACGCGGATGTGGCGCAAGTCGAAAGGAACGTCCTCTTCATTTGAAGAGACGAGAACCACCGGCTTATTTAGTGCGTGTGCTAACCCGAGTTCGTAAAAAACGTTTGGATTTTTAGTGGTCAGCTCAGCTACCAACACCTTCGCCGCGTTTATTCCAGACCATATCTGATCCATGATTTTGCCGGTGCCGAATATGTCGGCATCCGCTCGGACAGCAGCGAGCCCCGCCTTTTTTATCGCTGGCTCATAGATATGATGAAAGTACCCTCCAATCGCACCGGCGAATGGCATCACAACGAAGCAGCTATCGCCCGCCATGATTTTGGGGGCGGCACCTGCGGTACGTCTTGGCGCCGCTTCTGGTTCGAGATCGCTCGAGGATGTAATATCAAGTATGCGGGACTTGTCGCCTTTTCTTTCGATAAGATGGGCGCTCTCAAGAGAACTAGCAAAAATTGCAATAAATTCGGCGACCTTGTCTGACGGGATTTTGAACTTGTCCACCAGGGCGTTGGTGAAAAACGCACCATCAGGCAAGTCTTCGCCCCGGTAATGCTTGTACACGTCCGAAATCTCGGGCGCTTCGAGAATTCCTTGCCGCAATGCTTCAATATCATCGCCCGGCTTTTGTGGACGAACCGCTTGGCGCGCTCGCTCCGTGATATCGAGATATCCGGCGCGAGGGCGAGACAGCAGACCGTATTTTATTGCCGAGCTTATTTCGACACGGAATGGTCCACCCAGACCAACACCGACGTACGCGGCAGCCTCGTTTTCAGAGCTTTCTTTTCCGGCGTTTTGTTCGATGATGGCCCTGGGAATTCGTAATGCCCGTTCAATTGAATGGCGCGGGAATTTTGCGGTGCCACCGCTGCCGGGGCCAGCCGATGTTGCGTCGTTGCCCCGCGCGCGCTTCTTAATCTTCTTCGCTTTTTTGCCTTCCTTGCTTTCTTTGGCTTATTCGGGACAGCCCCCGCATCGCCTTCGTCCGTCATAAAATAATACCTCCCCTTGGAAGCCTCACCTTACAATCCAAGCGTGCGCATTCAAGGCCTATTATGCCAAGGGGGCAGTGGTTAACGCAGCTGCGGCGCCGATTTTCGGCGTTAGCTGACGGAATTGAACGGCGCGCTTAACGTCAGAATTAATTAACCGTTCTTTACCAACGTAACCGTTTCTTCCGATTTGTCCCGTAAGCCGTTTGTGTGGGGAATTCCGCACCGGCAGGCACCTTCTTTTGTGCATGCTCCAGAACGGACGTGGACCAGTGGAACCGATTAACGCACGCTCGATGTTCGACTCCGCGGCAACGGCCGCGATGACCGCCACCGCCGATCGCCCGCCGGTCGAACGGCGCCGCAGGCTCACTCCCGCCGCCCTTGCCGTCGCCAATCAGAAAGTCGGCCGCGCCTACTCTCCGATCGTGATCGCCGGCGTCGTTCGCGGCCTGGACTTTGCGATGCTGAGCGCGATCGGCATCGCGCTTTACTTCGGCTATGTCGTCCCCCTCAGGGGCTTTTCCTGGGAATTTCTCGCGGCGATCTTCGGCGTGGCCGCAACGGCCGTGATCTGCTTCCAGGCCGCCGATATCTACCAGGTGCAGCTATTCCGCGGCCACCTTCGCCAGATGACCCGGATGGTTTCATCCTGGGCATTCGTGTTCCTGCTGTTCATCGGCGCATCCTTTATCGTCAAGCTCGGCAGCGAAATTTCGCGGCTCTGGCTTACGGCATTTTTCCTTGGCGGTATTGCGGCGCTGGTGACCGGGCGGGTGTTCCTGCGCTCGCTGGTGCGCGGCTGGGCCCGTCAGGGCCGGCTCGATCGCCGCACCATCATCGTGGGCGCCGACCAGAACGGCGAGCAGCTGGTCCAGGCGCTCAAGACACAGGATGATTCCGACATCAAGGTGCTCGGCGTGTTCGACGACCGCAACGACGACCGCGCGATGGACACCTGCGCCGGCAGTCCCAAGCTCGGCAAGGTCGACGACATCGTCGAATTGGCGCGCCGCACCCGCATCGACCTCGTGCTGTTCGCGCTGCCGATCTCGGCCGAGACCCGCATTCTCGAGATGCTGAAGAAACTATGGGTGCTGCCGGTCGATATCCGGCTTTCGGCGCATACCAACAAGCTGCGCTTCCGTCCCCGCTCCTATTCCTATCTCGGCGAGGTGCCAACCCTCGACGTGTTCGAGGCGCCGATCACCGACTGGGACCTGGTGATGAAGTGGCTGTTCGATCACGTCGTCGGCTTCGCGATCCTGGTGCTGGCATTGCCGGTGATGGGACTGGTCGCGCTCGCGGTCAAGCTCGACAGCCCCGGGCCGGTGCTGTTCCGCCAGAAAAGATCTCGGCTTCAACAACGAGCGCATCGACGTCTTCAAGTTTCGCTCGATGTACCACCACCAGGCCGATCCGACCGCCTCCAAGGTCGTGACCAAAAATGATCCGCGCGTCACCCGCGTCGGCCGCTTCATCCGCAAGACCAGCCTCGACGAATTGCCGCAACTCTTCAACGTGGTATTCAAGAGCAACCTCTCGCTGGTCGGCCCCCGTCCCCACGCCGTGCAAGGCAAGCTGCAGAGCCGGCTGTTCGATGAGGCCGTCGACGGCTATTTCGCGCGCCACCGCGTCAAGCCGGGGATCACCGGCTGGGCGCAGATCAACGGCTGGCGCGGCGAGGTCGATACCGACGAGAAGATCCAGAAGCGCGTCGAGTTCGATCTCTATTACATCGAGAACTGGTCGGTGCTGTTCGACCTCTACATTCTGCTCAAGACGCCACTGGCGTTGATGACCAAGAGCGAGAACGCGTATTGAGAAGACCGCGCCGTCATTGCGCGCAGCGAAGCAATCCATAGTAACGCTGGCAAAGATGGATTGCTTCGTCGCTCCGCTCCCTTGCGCAAACGCTTCGCGTTTGTCGCAGCCAATGACGCGGATAGTAGTGCCGTTGTTTAGTTGCGTTGCGTGAGTGTG
Source organism: Bradyrhizobium sp. RDT10 (assembly GCA_044772375.2). Lineage (GTDB taxonomy): Bacteria > Pseudomonadota > Alphaproteobacteria > Rhizobiales > Xanthobacteraceae > Bradyrhizobium. The sequence continues at coordinate 2,341,659 of CP187939.1, read as the reverse complement.
TAATGGCGTATGCGGCGACAGCCGGGGATCGCTCCCATCGATGACGGCCGCGCCCGGCGTGCTCGCCCTGCAGCGCGCGATGGTCTGGCTGGTCGGCGCGTCGGGCGCCATCGTCTTCATCGAACCCAGCCCATACGAATTGGCCACGCTTGCCGCCTCGCTGATCTTCTTCGCGACGGGGCTGCGGATGCGGCTGGTATTCGTGCCGCTGCTGTTGCTCCTGTTCCTGATCAATATCGGCTACAGCATCAGTGCGGTCGCCGTGATGGACCGGCCGAGTGTGCCGAACTGGATCGCAACCTCCTGGTACATGGCAGTCACGGTCATCTTCTTCGCAATGGTCATCTCCGAGGATACCGCCGCGCGGCTCGATATGCTCCGGCGCGGCCTCGTCGTCGGCGCCGTGATCGCGGCGCTCGCCGGCATCGCGGGTTACTTCAATCTCGTCCCCGGCGGCCGTGACCTGCTGACGCTGTACGACCGTGCCCGCGGCACCTTCAAGGACCCGAACGTATACGGGGCGTTCCTGATCCTGCCGGCCCTGCTCGCGCTGCAAAGCGTTGTCTCGGACAAGTTCGGCAAGGCACTCCGCAGCGCGATCGCGTTCGGCATCCTGTCGCTGGCAATCCTGCTGGCATTCTCACGCGCCGCGTGGGGCATGCTCGTCATCACCTCTGCCGTCATGCTGGCGCTGATGGTGCTGACCAGCCGCTCGCAGTCGCAGCGGTCTCGCATCATCGTCATGGCGCTGGTCGTGGTGGTGCTGGCGGCCGCGCTGGTCGCCGTACTGCTGTCGTTCGATTCGATTTCGCAGCTGTTCAAGCAGCGCGCCAGTTTCGATCAGAGCTATGATGAGGGCCGTTTCGGCCGCTTCGGCCGCCATATCCTCGGTGCTGAAATGGCACTCGGGCTGCCGTTCGGCATCGGGCCGCTGCAGTTCAACCGCTTCTTTCCCGAAGACACCCACAATTCCTACCTGAACGCGTTCATGTCGGGCGGCTGGCTGTCCGGCGTCTGCTATCCCGCGCTGGTCTTCGTCACCGTGCTGACGAGCTTCCGCTATGTCTTCGTCCGCGTGCCCTGGCAGCCGACCTATCTGGCCGTCTTCGCAGCCTTCCTCGGCACGGTCGGCGAAAGTTTCATCATCGACACCGACCATTGGCGGCATTTCTGGCTGATGCTGGGCACGATGTGGGGCATGTTCGTCGCCGCCGAACGCTGGAAGGCGGGCGCCATTCCGCGCTCATAGTGCCCGCGAAGGCTTCCTAGAACCGCCTTGCTTTGCCTTGCCTTTCTTCGCTGGCTTCTGCCCGGGAGTTTCGACCATAGACTTGAGTTCCTCGGTCGCAGCCAGCAAGGTCTCGTAGCCCTTCGTCGCAAATCCCACCAGCAGCCGCAGTTCGGCGTCCGAATAGGTCTCCCAGAGCTTGACCATGCCCCGCTGCATGTTTTCGTAGAAGCGCCCGATCCTGGCCACGTTCTCCGGGACGGTCGCGATGAACACCTTGCGGCGATCGTCAGGATCGCGCTCGCGGCGGACCAGACCCGCCTTCTCCAGCCGATCGACGACGCCGGTGATGGCCCCCGTGGTCAGCCCCGTGACCTCCGCCAGCCGTCCTGCGGTCACCCGGCCTTCCAGATTGAGAAAGTCGAGACATTCGAGGTCGGAGCCTGAAATTCCGACCGTGTTGGCCACCGTTTGCCCAAAGATCGTGCCCTGCGCGGACCCGCGCCGCAGCGCGTTCTCCAGTTCCTGCATCAGTGCAGCCCGCGCCTTCGCTCTTGACAAGGCATGCTCCATATCTTAGTCGATATATATCTTAGTTGCTAAGATAATTAGCAACTGTACGTTCCTATCATTTCGCGGATGCGGGGAGCAAGGCAGCACATGAACACACGACCCAAGGCCCTGATCATCGGCGGTGGCATCGCGGGTCCGGCGACCGCGACTTTTCTGAAGAAGGCCGGCATCGATGCCGAACTGTTCGAGGCCTGGCCCTATTCCGCCGGGATCGGCGGCGGCCTGCAGATCGCGCCGAACGGCATGCACGTGCTGGCCGAAATCGGCCTCGCCGACGAAATGATCCGGCGCGGATCTATCGCGGAATCCTTTGATTTCCATTCGCAATCCGGCGCCCGCCTCGGTTCGGTCAATCGAAACATGAGGCAGCGCTTCGGCCAGCCTGCGGTGAACATGTGCCGCGCAACCCTGAACGAGGCGCTGATCGACAAGGCCTGGTGCGAGAACGTCGAGCTGCGGTTCGAGAAGCGGCTCGTCGCCATCGAGGATCGCGCAGACAAGCCTGTCGTCGCGCATTTCGACGACGGCTCCAGCGCCGAGGGCGATTTCGTGATCGGCGCCGATGGCGTGCATTCCGCGGTGCGTAGCCACGTACTTCCGGATGGCCCAAAGCCGTTCGACACCGGCCTGATCGGCTTCGGCGGCTTCGTTCCGCGGACGGTGATTTCCGACGCGCCGATCGACCAGCGGGTGGCGACAACGTTCGGGCAAAGCGGCTTCTTCGGCTACGGCCGTTGCAGTTCCGATGAAGCCAACGGCGTGATGTGGTGGAGCATGCAGCCTTCGCATGGCACCGACGCGACGACGTTTCGCTCCATGAGCCAGGACGCGATCAAGCGACATTTGCTTGATTTCCATGCCGGCTGGCACGATCCGATCCCGCGAATTCTGGATGCTGCCGAAAATATCGTGGTGACGGCGACGCTCGATGTCGCGACGCTACCGACCTGGTCGCGCCAGCGCACGCTTTTGATCGGCGACGCCGCGCACGCCACCAGCCCGCATGCCGGCCAGGGCGCTTCGCTGGCGCTCGAAGACGCCATGCGGCTCGGCCGGCTGATGCAGCACCGGAAGGAGCTCGCGCTGACCTTCCAGAACTTCGAGGCCGAACGCCGTCCCCGCGCAGAGCGTGTCGTCGCGATCGCCCGCCGCAACGGCAACAGCAAGCGCGAGTTCAGCGCCACCGGCGCTTGGATCCGCGACCGCATGCTGAAGCTGCTGCTGCCGGTCACGGCCAAGGGAATGGACTGGATGTATGCCTATGATCCCCGCGCGGCGGAGCCGTCGCGTCGGGCGGCTGCGTAACTGTGTGCGCAAGGCGCGCGCATTGCGCCGTGCCCATCATCCGCCCTACGAGCCTAATTCTCCACCGTGAACGTCAATCCGGCATGATCAACCAGCCGCTTGATCAGCTTGTGCTGCATAGCCGCGCCCGGCGTCCAGATTCCCGCCGGCACGTCAGGCGCATCACGCAGCAGGCAGATCGCGCATTCCGGGATCATCTTTGACGTCGAGCCGTAGCCGGGATCGCGATCGCCCTTCACGGATGCGCGGACCTGCCTGCCATCGGGTGCAATGGCGACGAACAGGAGGTCGTAGAATCCGTTCTCCCGCATCTCTTTCGAGGGGCCGTCGCCAGCTTCAATCCGCCCGCACCGCGCATCCTCTCGGCGTTGACGGCTGCAACGAGGCGTTTGGCGTTGGCTTCGCCCTGTTCTCCTGGACCGGTCAGAACCATCTCGTCATAAACGAAGTCTTTGCCGTACGAAAAATCCATCAGCACATTGGAACGATGTACGTTGCGGGTGTTGATGGTTGCCATCGCGAAGGGCGCCGTCCACTGGCCCAAATCCTCGTCGAACAACGGCTTGTTACCTCGCGGCTGCCTTGGACCCCCAAATCCCGGCGCCAGCAAAAATGGATCCTTCAACAGGGCGACAAGAGTGAGGTCTTGCGCGGCTGCCGCGAACGTCGCCCAGGTGCTAGCCGCGGTACCGCCGGAAAACGTGCCACTCATGTCGCGGATCCGGCCTTTGACACGGTTGGCCGATGTTCCAAAACTCTTCTTCGCTTCCTCCTGGACGGAGAACACGCCGAGTTCGAACGGAAGCGGATCGAAACCGCAGGAAAATACGATGCGCGCGCCGGTCGACTTTGCGGTCGTCTGGTGCGCGTCGATCATCTGCCGCATCCAGACTGGCTCGCCACAGAGGTCGAGGTAGTCGACACCGGCTGCGACGCAGATTGCGACCAATTCGGAGCCATAGAGCTGATACGGACCGACGGTCGAGATCACCGATTTGGTTTGGCTGACCATGGTCCTCAGCGAGGCGGAATCGCAGGCGTCAGCGACGATCAGCGCGGTGTCGGCGGGCGCTCCGATCGCGTCGCGCACCGAGGCAAGCTTGTCCTTGCTGCGCCCGGCCATCGCCCATTTCAGATTACCTTCGCCACTGTAGTGCGCGGCGAGATATTCGGCGATGAGCTGGCCGGTGAAGCCGGTGGCGCCATAGACAACGATATCAAATTTCGGCGAAGACATACTCTGGTTTCCGAAAAGACTGTGCTCGAAAAAACAGGGCTACTTCTCCACCGTGAACGTCAACCCGGCATGATCAACAAGCCGCTTGATCAGCTTATGCTGCATCGCCGCCCCCGGCGTCCAGATTCCCGGCGGCACGCCAGGCGTATCGCGCAACAGGCAGATCGCGCATTCCGAGATCATCTTTGACGTTGAACCATAGCCGGGATCGCGGTCACCCTTCACTGCGGCGCGGACCTGACGACCATCGGGGGCGATGGCGACGTAAAGCAGATCATAGAGGCCGTTCTCGCGCTCTTCCTTCGATGGCCCTTCGCCCGGCTTGGGCGCACCGGGGCCGGTCTTTTCGGTGTTTGCGGCCATCACCAGCTTGGCGTTGGCCTCGCCCTTCTCGCCAGCACCCGTCAATACCATCTCGTCGTAGACGAACTCCTTCCCGTACGGAAAGCCCATCAGCATGTTCGAGCGATGGATGTTGCGGGTGTTGATGAGCGCCATCATGAACGGCGCTGCCCAGGATTGCAGGTCTTCTTCGTAGGCCGGCTTGCTGCCCGGCGGCTGTTTCGGCCCCTTGAACCCCGGTGTCAGCGCGAACGGATCCTTGAGGGTCGCGACGAGGCTGAGATCCTTGGCGACCGCATCGAACGTTGCTTTGGCGCTCGCGGCGGTGCCGCCGGACAGGGTCCCGCGCATGTCGCGCACACGACCCTTGACGCGCAAAGCCGGCGTGCCGAACACCCGTCTGGCTTCCTCCTGCACAAAGAAGGCGCCGAGCTCGAACGGAACCGAGTCGAAACCGCACGAAAACACGATGCGTGCGCCGCTCGCTTTCGCCGCCGCCTCATGCTTGTCGATCATCTCCCGCATCCAAAGCGGCTCGCCGCAGAGATCGAAGTAATCGGTACCCGACGCCACGCAGGCCGCAAGCAGCTCGTTGCCATAAAACTGATACGGGCCGACCGTGCTGATCACAGATTTCGTCTGATCCACCATCGCCTTCAGCGAGGCGGGATCGGACGCATCGGCCACGATTAGCGGCGTGTCGGGCGGCGCGCCGACCGCGTCTCGGACTGCGGCGAGCTTGTCCTTGCTGCGCCCGGCCATTGCCCATTTCAGGCTCGCGTCGCCCTTGTAATGTTCGGCGAGATATTCGGCGACGAGCTGGCCGGTGAATCCGGTGGCGCCGTAGACGACAATGTCGAATTTCGACGAAGGCATATTGAATTCCTTTTCTCGCTCGCAATGACGGCTTCGGCCGCATTTCGCGAGCCTATTTCTTCGCGTACGACACGCCCATGCCGGCGCGTACATCGGCCTGAATGCCATAGGGCGCGATCGGATAGCGCAGGCCGTTCTTCGCCAACTGCTTCATGCCGACAATGGCCTTGGCAAGGTGTTCAGGCTTGAGCGCCATCAGCATTTCCTCATCCGGCACACCGCCGTAGCGCCGCTCGGCAAAGCACGGCAGCGACAGGCTCGGCTCGCCGGTCTTGAGCGCCCTGCCCCAGGAATCCGCGCAAGCGGTCTCGCCGACCACGCCCCATTCGAACTTCTTGTAACCGGTATATTGCAGACCGTTGATGAGAATGATCATCTGGCCGGGCGTGGCGTAGACCAGACAAATATCCGGCGGATTGAGCCGGCCACTGGTGAGCGGGCTCACCGCCATCGCCTGGTACCGACCGTGAGGCACGACGTCGAGCGCCTCCTGACGCTTGCGCGCGTCCTCGGCCGTGCCGTGCCAGACGCCGACATAGTTTTCTCCAGCGAGAAACTTTTCGTCCTGCGGCGCCAGCCCGATCACGGCGCGGCACTGCGCGCCGACAAGATCGTCACCCGTGATGCCGACGGTCCAGCCGAGCCGCGAGGCCATGCTGACGATCTGGTCGGTAGTATGCACCGCCGAGGGACGCCGGATCTTCGGGATCGCGGTCATCTCCTCGACGCGCGCGAACATCTTGATGCCGATCACGGTCGTCTTCAGGCGAAGCAGACTGTTCAGGTCGGCTACCATGCCGGCCAAATCGAACGCTTCCGGCGTCTGCTGTTGCATGGCGTAAACTCCCAAATCGGCGACCCCGCGCCTGTTGCCTGATTGTAGCCCGGCTGGCGACCCGCTTCTACTTCGGCGCCGGGCCCGGCAGCAGCTCGTCGATCTTGCCGGTGGCGCGGTAGGCGATCAGGCCCATCCATTCGCGCAGCGCAAGGTCAGTCCGCCCCAGCCCATCAATTGCGATATTGGTGAAGTTCAATACGTCGCCGCGTCCGCCGACCCGCCAGTCGACCGGATAAGGTTCGACCGCAAATCCAGCCTTCCGGAACAGGCCGACCGATCGCGGCATATGGAAGGCCGACGTCACCAACAGCCAGCGCTCGTCTTCCTTGGGCGCGAGCAGCGCCTTCGAGAACTCCGCGTTCTCCTGCGTGTTGCGCGACCCGCGCTCCATGATCAACCGCGATTTGTCGATGCCTAGGCTTTCGAAGATGGCGCCGGCGAAATCGGCTTCCTGGCGTCGTTCGAAATCAGTTTTGCGCTGCCGCCGGAGAATACAATGCGCGCTTTCGGGTAGCGGTGCGCCAGGGCCGCGGCTGCGATCAGGCGATCGGGCGAACTGCGCACCACCGGCGTGCCGTGCGCAGCAGAGAGATCAGCTTCGATCGATGCGCCGAGCACGATGATGCCATCAGGCGCGCCGCGCGCACCATCCCACGGCGGAAAGCGTTGCTCCAGCGGATAGAGCAACAGGTTCCCGAGCGGCGACAGCCCGCAAATCACGAGCAGCAGAACGGCTGCGATCACCAGCTTGCGGCCGAGCGATGCAAAGCGGGTGAACATCAGGATGGCGCCGACGAAGCCTACGCCGATCAACAAATTCGTCGGCAACAGCAGAAAGCCGAGCGTCTTGGAGAGGACAAAAAACAAGGGAAGCCTCTGATAATGTCTGGTACAGCGTCATACGACGCCATTGCAGCAACCAAAAGCCCTCCTCATGCCCCATCATCACCTGCATTCCAGCCCCGAAACCTGCCACTGGGGCTTCTTCGAAGCGAAATTGAAGCCCGTCCTGACCATCGAAAGCGGCGACGAAGTCACCATCGACACCGTGACCGGCGGCCCGGACGTGGTGCCGGACCGAGCCAAGTTTCACGTACCTCCCGAGCTTGCCGACATTCACGCCCGCAGCGAGCGCTGGTGCCGGGCCACATTCTCACCGGCCCGGTTGCGGTGGCCGGCGCCGAGGCCGGCGACGTGCTGGAGGTTGACATTCTCGACGTCCAGCTCCGACAGGACTGGGGTTACAATCTGATCCGTCCGCTGGCGGGCACCCTGCCCGACGATTTCCACGAGACGCGGATCCTGAACATTCCGCTCGACCGCGAGCGGATGGTGGGCCGGATGCCATGGGGCCTCGATCTGCCGCTCAAGCCATTCTTCGGCGTGATGGGCGTGGCGCCGCCACCCGCCTGGGGCCGCATCACCTCGCTGATCCCGCGCGCGATGGGCGGCAATCTCGACAACAAGGAATTGGGCGCCGGCGCCAAACTGTATCTGCCGGTGTTCGTGCCGGGCGCGCTATTCTCCTGCGGCGACGGCCACGGCGTGCAGGGCGACGGCGAGGTCTGCGTCACCGCAATCGAGACCGCGCTGCAGGGCCGCTTTCGCCTGACCTTGCGCAAGGATCTGCAGCTCGCCTATCCGCGCGCGGAAACGCCTGATCACTACATGACGATGGCGATGGACCCCGATCTCGATCAATGCGTGGTGCGCGCCTTGCGCGACATGATCGTGCTGCTCGGCGAGAAACGCAATCTATCGCGCGAGGACGCCTACACGCTGTGCAGCCTCGCCGCCGACCTGCGCGTGACGCAAACCGTCAACGGCTCCAAGGGCATTCACTGCATGATCGCGAAGGCGGTCGTGCACGGCTGACGCCGCCCTCAAAACTCCGAACGCAGCTGCAGCCTGGCGTGAAACACCACGCTGGTTTTTCCGACCAGCGCCGTTCCGTTCACTTCGGCCGCGTCGGCGGAATAGGCGCCGGTAAAGCCGCAGGTGACCTCACGCCCGCCGAACAGCGGCAGGCTGCCGACCGACTTCGTGTGCTCGTTGGTTATCAATTCGCCACGCCACTTGCCGCGATCGGCGCGATAGGAGCCCGTGTAATAGAAATATGAGTCGCCGCCGGCGATCTTGCCGTCGTGCAGCACGATCACGCCGTTGGCGCGGCCGTGCCCGCCGTCCGTCATCTCGATCTGGATGGTGTAGAGACCGTTCGTTACCGTCATTGCGCCCCTTGCCGTCGTCCCCGGACATCATCGGCATTCCCTGCGGCGCGAGGCAATCAAGAAATGGACGCGCGGCTGGATCGTTTCGCCGCGGCCGCGAACGCTGCCAAGCCCCGCCGGGAGCCCCGCTCAACCGGCGCGCAGCCAATCCACAGACCCAGCCCCGGATTTTTAGACGCTTTTTCAAGCGGATAGGAAGCTATCCACAAGTCGTTTGACTCATGTGTGCAAAACTAAATAGAGTCGAAATAGTAACTTTTCAGTACACCGTTTAAAAGTTAGCGTTCCCCATGGCTACAGAAAAAGCCGAAACCGACCGCGTTCCCGTTACGTTGGCGCTCTCGACCATCAACTATCTCGAAAGACTGGTGAGACAGGGTACCCACGGCACCAGCGTTCCCGGCGTCGCAAGGACTTTGATCGAGGAAGGCATTCGGCTCGCAATCAAGGACGGGCTGCTTGCAATCCGCGACAACGGCAAGGCGTCCTGACGGGAATTTTCGGAACGCGGCGGTTCACACAGAATGTGGAACCGAGAAAATGCTTACGAATCTGCCGACCTGGACCACCGATCGCGTTGAATTGCTGAAGAGTCATTTTGAAGCCGGCCTCACCTGCCGCGAGATCGCAGCCAGCATCGGCGTCAGCCGCAACGCGGTGATCGGCAAACTTGCCCGCCTCCAGTTGACGCGCGGCCCGATCCGCGCCGAACCGCGCCCGACCAAGGCCGCCCGGGAGCGCTCCAGGAAATCCATTCCCAGACTGCAGTATCAAATCCTGCAGGCCGTCTACGAAAACGCGCAGCCGCTCCAGGAGGAGCCGATCGCCAGCGAACGCCGCTGCTCGCTGCTCGAGCTCAGCAACGAACGGTGCCGCTGGCCGATCAGCACGCCAGGCGCAGAGGATTTCTGCTTTTGCGGCAACACGCCAGTGCAAGGCATGCCCTATTGCTCCGGGCATACCCGCCTCGCCTACCGTCCGGGCTCGCGCCAGCGCGTTGTGAGGGGATCGGGCAATCGGTTCGCGTGAAGAAAACGCGTCGACCCAAACAGAAGCGTCGGTTCTGATTCCATCAGAACCGACGGGCCCTATCCCAGCCGCCAGCCGACCTCCTCCGTAAAGCTCTTGTAGAACTCCGGCGTGTAGGCCTTTTCCGGAGCCTGCCGCACCCGCTCGTCGAGCTTGTGGGCGTCGTCGCCGACGAGAATGCGCCAGCGCTCGGCCTTGACGCCGTCGAGGATGATCTTTGCCGCGGCCGCCGCCGTGGTCGGCGCTTCGTCGCGGAAGGAGCGCGCGCGGTCGAGCGCGATCTTCTGGATATCGTCGTCCGACATCGGCGCGGTATCGATGCCCATGCCCTTCAGGCGCTGCCGCGTCGCCAGGATTTCATTCGGGCTCAGTTCTTCGGATTCCGTCCCGCTCTGGATCTTGCGCGAATTGGAAACGATCGAGGTGCCGATATGTCCGGGCATCACGACCGAGCATTTGATGTGCGGGGCGTTGAGCCGCAGGTCGGTCATCAGCGCTTCGGTAAACCCTTTCACGGCGAACTTGGCGGCGCTGTAGGCGGTGTGCGAGGCGCCCAATCCCACAGACGCCCAGAAGCCGTTGACGCTCGATGTGTTGACGATGTGGGCCTCGTCCGCCTTCATCATGAGCGGCAGGAAAGTGCGGACGCCGAGATAGACGCCGCCCCAGCAGATGTTGAACGTGCGTTCCCACTGCTCGCGCGTGTTGGTGAACAGGCTGCCGCCGCCGCCGATGCCGGCATTGTTGAACAACAGATGGATCTTGTCGGTCGCCTGCTGCTCGATCAGTTCATCGCGAAACCGCTGAAGATGGTTCTCGATCGAGACATCGGCGACGTGCGTGGTGACGCGAAGGCCCTGCGGCAGCTTTTCCGCCTCGCACAGCCGCTTGGTCTCGGTCATCGCCTCCAGGGAAACGTCGCACATCGCGACATTGCAGCCTTCGGCCACGAGCTGGCGCGCGAGTTCGCGGCCCATGCCCGTGCCGCCCCCGGTGATCACGGCAAACTTTCCGGCAAAGTCCTTCATTGAGATCGTTACCTCGGTTTTCAATTTTTGAGTTGGGGCCCTCGTGGGAATGGAGCCCGTGCGAAGGACAGTAACAGTTCGCGACTGCCGGTAAAGCCGCCCGTGAGACGGCGGTTCGATTGTCTCGCTGACGTTTTCGCGCAGCGGAATTTACTCTGCCGCCGCACGAGAGCCGCCCAGCGCGCCCAATCCCTCCAGTGCCTTCCTGATAGCGGCCTGTTGCGCAGGCGATGCTTCCGGCATCGGTGCACGAGAGAATGTCGTGGGCAATCCCTGCAGCGACTGCGCGTAGCGCGTGCACGCCGGCAGATTGTCCGAGACGATGGCGTTCCACAGCGTCAGCAACTTCTTGTGCAGCTCCAGCGCGCGAACATGATTGCCGGCTTTCACCGCGTTCCAGAGTTCGACGGAAGCGTGCGGCGCGGCGCTCAGGATCGCCGCGATCGATCCATGCGCGCCGAGCACGTAGGACGGATACATCAGCGCGTCGACGGCGCTGTAGATCAGCTTGTCCGGCGCCATCATCATCAGATCGGCAAACAGTTTCAAATCGCCCGCGCTCTGCTTGACGCCGACGACCAGCGGCACCTCGTTCATGATGCGGGTCAGCAGCATCGGCGAGAGATAGGACCACGGCACCACGTTGTAGATGATGATCGGCATGCCGGTTTCATCGGCCATGCGGCGGAAGTGATCGACCATCGCCTGCTCGTCCGGTTTGAACAGATAATGCACCGGTGTCACCTGCAACGCGGCGACGTTCATGTCGCGCACCAGCCCGCCGCGGCGGATCGCATCGCGGGTGGAATCGACGATGACGCCGGCAATCACGGGCGCGCGCCCTTTCGCGGCTTCCACCGTCGCCGCCACCAGGTCGCGATACTCCTCGTGGTCGAGCGTATGCCCCTCGCCGGTCGAACCGCCCGCCGCCATGCCGTGGCTGCCGGCGCCGATCAGCCAGTCGACCTGAGGGGCAACGAGTTTGAAATCGATCTCGCCGTCTTTCCGGAACGGCGTGGTCATCGGCGGTATAACGCCGGTGGGACGTGCTTTCATGGGTTGGCCCTCGCGTTTCCATTCGCTATCCGCGGGTTGCATCCCGCGTTCCCGGCAGCGGCCGGTTGGAGGCGAGCCTATTGAAGGGCGGCGCTGTTATCCAGCTGGTGCGGCCAATCGCGCCGCAGGGGAGTATTGCATCTTCCGCACATGTTGAACCTTCGGCCTCCGTCAGCGACCTACTGACTGGAGGCAGTATCAACGTAGAGGAGACCGCCGTGAGCCAGTGGCGCGATAGCATGGTCGATCGACCGGAAACGGATGATGCAACTTACGTCACGGGCTGGACCGTCAGCGGATTAGTTGTGCTTGGCGCCATTATTGCCGTTTGGGTTCTCGGCATCTAGCTGCGCTCGAAAATGCTATCTATGACTGTAAAATTGGTCGGAGCGAGAGGATTTGAACCTCCGACCCCTAGTCTCCCAGACTAGTGCGCTAACCGGGCTGCGCCACGCTCCGATGCCGTTCCATTAGCTGCGATCAGCGCCCGGCGCAAGGCGCGAGAGCGGCCTCTTTGAGGCCGGCAGCCGGCCAGTTCCACCCACCCCGCTCAGCCGTCCTTCATCGCGTTATCCAGCAATTGCCGGCAGGCGACGAGATCCTGCAGTACCCGCTCCAGACGCTCGCGGTCGGCTTCCGAAGGTCCCGGCTTGCCCTTGGCGAACAGGAGCAAAATGCCGTCGTCGTCGGTATCGACAAAGCGGTAGTCGATTTCTTTCTCTTCGGTCTCGTAATCCTCGTCGTCGGCATCGATGGTCGGCGTCTCGCCCTCCTCGGGCTCCTGCAGGCTGAGACCGATCGCCTCCTCGACGGCGCCGAAGGTGACGGCCGAGGTCTGGTCGGCAAGGCCCTGCACCGACTTGATGCCGTGTTCTTTCAGGATCCGCTGCACACCGCGAATGGTGTAGCCCTCGCCGTACAACAGCCGGCGGATGCCCTTGAGCAGGTCGACGTCGTCGGGGCGGTAGTAACGCCGCCCGCCGCTTCGCTTCATCGGCTTGATCTGGGCGAACCGCGTCTCCCAGAACCGCAGCACGTGCTGGGGGATATCGAGCTCTTCAGCGACTTCGCTGATGGTGCGGAACGCATCCGGCGCCTTGTCCAAATGCCAGCTCCTCTCAACTCATCTTGTTGGTGAAGACGCAGTACTCGCCTTGCTACGCGGCCGTGTTACTCGTTCTCGCTAGTCGGTTTTGCTTTCGCCGTTGCCGGGCGCGTGGCCGTTGATCCGCTGCTTCAGAATAGCAGAAGGCTTGAACACCATCACACGACGCGGCGAGATCGGCACTTCGGTACCGGTCTTCGGGTTACGTCCGATCCGCTGACCCTTCTTGCGTACCATGAACGAACCGAATGACGACAGCTTCACCGTCTCGCCCTTCTCCAGGCAATCGGTGATTTCTTTCAAAACGAGTTCAACAAACGCGGATGATTCCGTTCGCGACAGGCCCACCTTCTGGTAGACCGCCTCGCACAAATCGACACGTGTGACTGTTTTTCCGGTCCCGGTCATCGCCTGCCCCGCACTCTCGGCGAACAATTTATTCCCTGAAATTAGGAGGTTAGCACGCAATGGTCAACAGCGACCATCATGCAGAAGCATGGAACAAGGGTACAATTTTAATCGGTGTTGTTGCGCTGCGCCTACCAGCGCACGAGCGCGGAACCCCAGGTAAAGCCGCCGCCCATGGCCTCCAGCAGCAAAAGATCGCCCTTCTTGACGCGTCCGTCCTTGACGGCGACCGCCAGCGCCAGCGGAATCGACGCGGCCGACGTATTGCCGTGCAGGTCGACGGTCAACACCACCTTCTGCGGTGCAATATGAAGCTTGTTTGCCGAAGCATCGATGATTCGCTTGTTGGCCTGGTGCGGGATGAACCAGTCGATGTCGTCGGCGGTCAGGCCGGTGGCGTTGAAGGCATCGACGATCACGTCGGTGATCATGCCGACCGCGTGCTTGAACACCTCGCGGCCTTCCATCCGCAAAAGGCCGACGGTCTGGGTTGAGGACGGACCGCCATCGACATAGAGCTTCGACTTGTGGCGACCGTCGGAACGCAAATGCGTCGTCAGCACGCCGCGGTCGCTCGATTTGCCCGGCTCCGTCTGCGCCTCCAGCACGACCGCGCCGGCGCCATCGCCGAACAGCACGCAGGTGCCGCGGTCGTTCCAGTCCAGAATCCGCGAAAAGGTCTCGGCGCCGATCACCAGCGCGCGCTTGTAGGTGCCCGTGCGCAGGAAATTGTCGGCGGTCGCGAGCGCAAAGACGAAGCCGGAGCAGACCGCCTGCAGGTCGAAGGCAGCACCGTGGTTGATGCCGAGGCCTTGCTGCACCGCGACCGCGGTGGCCGGAAAGGTGTTGTCCGGCGTCGAGGTCGCCAGAACGATCAGGTCGATCGCCTGGGCGTCGAGCCTCGCATGATGTAGCGCCGCGCGCGCAGCCTTGATCGCCAGATGCGAGGTGAACTCGCCCTCGGCGGCGACGTGGCGCTCGCGGATGCCAGTGCGCTGCACGATCCACTCGTCGGACGTATCAATGCGGGTCGCCAATTCGGCATTGGTCAGGATCCGCTCCGGCAAATATGAGCCGCAGCCGAGGACGACCGAACGTATAGCAGTCACGAGACATCCTCCGGCGCGGTTTGCGCTTGAGCCAGCGCACTGCCGTCGCGATTAAGCATATGATTGATCTTGGTGAGGAGATCGCAGCGAACCATCTCATAGCCAACATCGACCGCATAGGCAAAGCCCTCGGCGCTGATTCCACCATGGCTTTTAACAACCACACCTTTCAATCCGAGCAAAACACCACCATTGGATTTGTTCGGGTCGAGTTTGTCACGCAGCGCCTTGAAGGCGCTGCGGGCAAACAGATAGCCGATCTTGGATTGCCAGCTGCTCGCCATCGCATTGCGCAGAAAATCCGCCATCTGACGCGCGGTCCCTTCGGCGGCCTTCAACGCGATGTTGCCGCTGAAACCTTCCGACACGATCACGTCAGCCGCGCCCGCGCCGATCCCGTCGCCCTCGACGAAGCCTATATATTCGAGCTCCGGCAGGTTCATCGCGCGCAGCTGTTCCGCCGCCTTGCGAATTTCCTCGCCGCCCTTGACCTCCTCGACCCCGATATTGAGCAGGCCGACGGTCGGACGCTTCAAGCCGAACAGCACGCTGGCCATCGCGCTGCCCATGACCGCGAGCGACACCAGATGATGCGCGTCGCCACCGATGCTGGCGCCGAGATCGAGTACGACGGAATCGCCGCGCGCCGTCGGCCATACGCCGGCAATGGCCGGCCGGTCGATGCCGGGCATGGTGTGCAGATGGAAGCGCGCCATCGCCATCAGCGCGCCGGTATTGCCGGCGGAGACCGCCACATGGGCTTCGCCCTTCTTCACCGCGTCGATCGCAAGCCACATCGACGAGTTCTTGCGGCCGCGGCGCAGCGCCTGGCTCGGCTTGTCGTGCATGCTGACGGTGACGTCGGTATGGACCACGCGCGACGCCTTTTTCAGCGCCGGATATTTGGCAAGCTGCTCGTCGATCAGCTTGCTGTCGCCATAGAGCAGGAATTCGCTGTCGGGATGCCGTTTCAAAGAGATGGCGGCGCCGGGAATGACGACCGATGCGCCGACATCGCCACCCATGGCGTCAAGCGCGATCTCGAACCTTTTGCGGCATGAACGTCCCGGAAACCTGATCTCTTGCGGCCTTCGTAGAGCCCGGCCGCGCACTGGAATGGCACCGCCAAAGCGATGCTCGGCAAAGCGCAATACCACGCCCCCGCCGGGCCGCGACAATAGCGTGTCCCTGTCCCGACACAACCTCTTGACCACGCTCTTTTGGCGAAAGGCAAGCCCTGTGGCCCGAAATCAAGGATACAAAATATCTAGATATATTTCAATATCTTACGGAGGATTCCTGGCGGGATATCACAACTACCTCAAACCGATGGCAGCTTCGCCGACCACTTTAGCTCCCGGTTACTTGCCCTTGGGCTTCCTGGTGCCCGATTTTTTCGGTTTTGCCTTCAACGCCCTCAGCGCCGCGAACGGGTGATCCTCGGGATCGGCGGCTTCAACCACCGGCTCGAATACGGCGCCGGGTTTGCGCGGATATGGATCGACCGCGAGATACAATGCGTCGGTGGCGACCCGGCCGAGATCGATTATTCCGTTCTCGATCGGCTCGGGCGGATCGGGTGTCTCCTCGTCGCTTTCCGCGGCCTCGTCGACCAGCGCAGCCATCTGCGGGATCTGCTCGGGCGGCGCGAAGGTTAGATCGATCGGCTCATCGACATCGGTCTCCATCTCCTCCAGCGTCACCACGCAGGTCTGTCCGATCCGCGCGCGCACATAGCCGGCGACGTGGAAGCGGCCACCGCGCATTGGCGTGACGTCGAACGCGGCCTGCACCGAAAGCACCTCACGCAAGCCTCCGACATCGGCCACCGCGTTGCGGATGGCCTGATCGGCCTCGATGTCGCGATGCAGGCCCGTCTCAGGTATCTGCGCCACCGCCACGGGGACGCGCCACGGGTCGGGCTTCTCTGTCATGCCAGTCTTGGTCGTACCAGTCTTGCTCATTGCTGCGTGCCATTCTCCGGCAAAGGAAACCTGGCCGAACCGCTCGTCAGCGCCGCGTCATCGAGGCGGTCGAGAGCGGCCATCGCGGCCTCGGCATAGGCCGCAAGCAGGCGGGCCTTTTCGATGTTCGCGCCGTTCAGGATATTCTTGCATATCGCCTGCGCCAGTGCCTCGCGGCCCTCCGTCAGCGCAAAGTCATAGGCCGCCGTCCGGCCATAGAAGGCTTCGCCGAAGGCCTGCATACGCTTCGGCACCGTGAGATCGCCGACCCCCATTTCGCGCAGATTATCGTCCATATCGTTGCAAAAATGGTCAAACAGCGCCTGCGACAGGGCCGTGCCGCCCTCCGCCACCTTCAGGCGGCGCAACAACAGCCACAAATGCAGCAGAAGCAGGTCAAAACGGCCGTTAACCCTGTCCGGAACCCCAAAGTCCCGATAAAACAACGGTTCTCGCACCTGCGTCACGATCATGCCATAGATGGCCTCGATGGTGCCGCGCAACGGCGTCCGGGGTTTTCTGAAGTGATTGAACGGCCAAAGCATTGTGGGTTCCGCAAGCGAGCCCTCCCGGGCCACGCGTGTTGCAATTCAGCGTGCTGCCCGGTACGTCAACGCACCGCGCGATGCAAGAGGACGGGCTAATTCCTGAGATGACCGAGATGAGCCACCTGAGCACCTGCGTGCCCTCGCCGCGCCGCATGACCGTGCGCCAGCGCGGCTTCCGCGTGGCCGCGGCAGTGGTTTTGGTCTGCGCGGCGCTCGCGGGGTGCACCGGCGAGCAGTTCCAGAAGGGCTACATCCTGCCGCCCAACGCGCTGGAGCAGATTCCGATCGGCGCCAGCCAGGATCAGGTGCTGATCGTGATGGGAACCCCCTCCACGGTGGCGACCCTGAACGGCGAGGTGTTCTATTACATTTCGCAGCGCTCCGAGCGCAAAGTCGCGTTCATGAATCAACAGGTCGTCGACCAGCGCGTGATCGCGATCTATTTCGACAAGAATCGCCAAGTGCAGCGGCTCGCCAATTACGGATTGCAGGACGGCAAGATCTTCGACTTCATCAGCCGCACCACGCCGACGTCCGGCCAGGAGCTCAGCTACCTGACGCCGTTGTTCAAGCTGCTCAGCTTTAACTAAAGCTCCGTTCCGCGAGACGGAAAACCGCACTGCGTCAAACACTTGCCCTGCGCGTGTACGCTGCCTACGGTCGCTGCGTACAAACGATTTAACAACAGGGAGTGAACTTGTGACGATTAGAGCTTTTTCTCGCCGCCGCGTGTTGACCGGAGCTGCAGCCGTTTCAGCGGCGGCAATCTTGCCGCGCGCGAGTCTCGGCGCCGACTGGCGGCCGACCGAAAACGTCCGCCTCATTGTGCCGGCGGCACCAGGAGGCACCACCGATGTGATGGGACGATTGCTGGCGGCACATCTGCAGAAGACGTGGGGTCAGTCCGCGGTCGTTGAGAACCGCTCCGGCGGTGGCGGCACCATCGGCACCGCCGAAGCCGTGCGCAGCAAGGGTGACGGACACACCATCCTGGTCGGCAATCCCGGCCCCAACGCGATCGCTTACAGCATTTTCCGCAACATGCCCTACAAGGCGGATCAGCTGCAGCCGGTTTCCAACCTGATCCGGATTCCAAACATCGTATCGGCGCATCCGTCGGTGCCAATCAAGTCGATCGCGGACCTGACCGCTTATATCAAGGCCAATCCGGACAAACTCACCTATGGCTCGTCCGGCGTCGGGCAGAGCCCCCACCTCACGGGCGCTTGGTTCCTGCAATTGACCGGGCTCAAGATGGTGCACGTGCCGTTCCGCGGCGCCGGGCCGGCGCTGCAGGCTGCCCTTGCCGGCGATATCCAGATCCTGTTCGACAACCTCTATCCGACGCTGCCGCAGGTGCAGGAGGGCAAGCTCAACGCCCTGGCGGTGACCACGCCGGAGCGCGCCGCGCTGGCGCCCAATGTTCCGACCATGCGTGAGAGCGCGCCGGAGCTTGCAAAGTTCGACGTGTCGTCCTGGTTTGGCATTTTCCTGCCGAAGAGCGCGCCCGCTGCTGTGGTCGACGCGCTCAACAAGGAAATCAAGGTGTTCCTGGAGCGCGACGACATCAAGGACAACATGGCCAAGATCGGTGCGCGCACCGATCACGGCACGCCGCAGCAGTATTCCGACTTCATCCAGGCGGAGACGGCGAAGTTCGCCGCCATCATCAAACAGGAAGGCCTGCAGATGGACGCGGGCTGATCGCCCGATCGCAATCCCAAGCAAAAACCCCGCGGCTCGCACCGCGGGGTTTTCTTTGATCAGCTTTCGCCGCTCAGTGCGCCAGGATCGCCAGGAGCAACAGCGCCACGATGTTGGTGATCTTGATCATCGGGTTGACGGCCGGACCCGCCGTATCCTTGTAGGGATCGCCGACGGTGTCACCGGTCACGGCTGCCTTGTGGGCGTCGGAGCCCTTGCCGCCGTAGTGACCATCCTCGATGTACTTCTTGGCGTTGTCCCAGGCACCGCCGCCCGAGGTCATCGAGATCGCGACGAACAGACCGGTCACGATCACGCCGAGCAGCATGGCGCCGACGGCGGAGAACGCCGCCGACTTGCCGGCCGCACCGCCGCCTGCGATCGCGTAGATCACGAAGTAGACGAAGATCGGCGACAGCACCGGCAACAGCGACGGGATGATCATTTCCTTGATCGCCGCCTTGGTCAGCAGGTCGACGGCCTTGCCGTAGTCCGGCTTGTCGGTGCCCTGCATGATGCCGGGCTTCTCGCGGAACTGACGCCGCACTTCCTCGACGATCGCGCCGGCTGCGCGGCCGACCGCCGTCATGCCCATCGCGCCGAACAGGTACGGCAGCAGGCCGCCGAACAACAGGCCGACCACCACGTAGGGGTTGTTGAGCGAGAAGTCGGGCAGCACACCCTGGAAGTACGGATGCTTGGCGGAGTTGGCGATGAAGAACTTGAGGTCTTCATTGTAGGCTGCGAACAGCACCAGCGCGCCGAGACCGGCGGAACCGATTGCGTAGCCCTTGGTGACCGCCTTGGTGGTGTTGCCGACCGCGTCGAGCGCGTCGGTCGACTTGCGCACTTCCTTCGGCAGGCCGGCCATTTCGGCAATGCCGCCGGCATTGTCGGTAACCGGACCGAAGGCATCGAGGGCGACGATCATGCCGGCCAGCGCCAGCATCGTCGTGGTCGCAATCGCGATGCCGAACAGGCCGGCAAGGCTGTAGGTGATGAGGATGCCGGCGATGATGACGATCGCGGGCATCGCGGTCGATTCCATCGAGATCGCCAGACCCTGGATCACGTTGGTGCCATGGCCCGTGACCGAAGAAGCGGCGATCGACTTCACCGGGCGATAGTCGGTGCCGGTGTAGTATTCGGTGATCCAGATGATCAGGCCGGTGACGGCGAGGCCGACGATGCCGCATTGGAACAGCGCCAGGCCCGTGTACTTCACGCCCGCCAGTTCGCCGAAACCGATCAGCCAGTGGATGACGGCCGCAACGCCGAGCAACGAAAGGACGCCGGTTGCGATCAGGCCCTTGTACAGCGCGCCCATGATCGACTGGCTGGCACCGAGCTTGACGAAAAAGGTACCGATGATCGAGGTGATGATGCAGACGCCGCCAATGGCGAGCGGCAAGGTCATCATCGGCACCAGCAGCGGCGAGGTCGCGAAGAAGATCGCGGCGAGCACCATGGTGGCGACCGCGGTCACCGCATAGGTCTCGAACAGGTCGGCCGCCATGCCGGCGCAGTCACCGACGTTGTCGCCGACGTTGTCGGCGATGGTCGCCGGGTTGCGCGGATCGTCCTCGGGAATGCCGGCTTCGACCTTGCCGACGAGATCGCCGCCGACGTCAGCACCCTTGGTGAAGATGCCGCCGCCGAGACGGGCGAAGATCGAGATCAGCGAGGCGCCGAAGCCGAGTGCCACCAGCGCATCGACGACGACGCGGTCGTTGGCCTTCAGCCCCATGCCGTGGGTGAGAGTGGCGAAATAGATGGTGACGCCGAGCAGCGCGAGACCGGCGACCAGCATACCGGTGATGGCGCCGGCCTTGAAGGCGAGTTCGAGTCCGCCGGCCAGCGAGGTGGTCGCCGCCTGCGCGGTGCGCACGTTGGCGCGAACCGAGACGTTCATGCCGATGAAGCCCGCGGCGCCCGACAGCACTGCACCGATCAGGAAGCCGATCGCAACCAGCACGCCGAGGAAATAGACCAGCAGCGCGAAGATCACGATGCCGACCATGCCGATCGTCATGTACTGGCGGCGCAGATAAGCCTGCGCGCCCTCGGCCACCGCGGCCGCGATCTCCTGCATGCGCGGACTGCCCGCGTCCGATTTCAGAACGGAAGACGTCGCCCAGATGGCGTAAACGATCGAAAGCGCTCCGCAGAGCACAATCACCCATAATGCTGTCATAGAAGTTGCCTCAGATGCTGGTTTTCCGCCCCACGCCATCCCGCGAGCGCGGCCGGCGCATATTATGGAGGCCTTCCCTGCCCAAAAGGGTCGCCTCAAATCGGCGGGACCATGCCAAAATCGTCTCCCCGGCGCAACGCCGCGGAGGCCAGAATCCGTCGATTTTTGAAAGGATTCACCGCTAACCGGGCCTGCCAAACCGTGGCCCGCGCGGCAGCGGGCGCTGGCCTTGAGGTTGGAGCTGGGCCCAAAATACAAGAACCCGCCCAATCCTATCGGGATCGAGCGGGCTCACTAGCCATTCCAGTACATCCGTGAAACGACCGTTTCGAGGTCTTAGACGAGCGACAGGTTTTCCGCGCTCACCTTGCCCCGCATCTTGTCGGTCTTGAGTTCGAACTGAACCTTCTGACCTTCGGCCAGTCCGCCGAGGCCGGCGCGCTCGACGGCCGAGATGTGCACGAACACATCCTTGCTGCCATCGCTCGGCTCAATGAAACCGAAACCCTTTTGACCGTTGAACCACTTCACTGTTCCTGTAGCCATTTTCTCTTCTCCAAAGCACCTAGGCTTTTAATTCCGCACGGCGATCGCACGGATTCAAATCCAATATCGACGATGTCTCTGGAGGAAGCCCCTTGGGGCGCGTTCGAAAAGGCACGACGGTAATCGAATGGCAATACACCTATAGGTTTTTCGGCGAAATAGCAATGGCTAGCGGGAAAGAAAGGCCGACGGCGCTAACGGGTCACCTTCAGAAATGGCTGTAAGACAGGCGTTCCAGCGCGATTTCGCTGCCCTGCCCGTCGATGAACTTCGGAACCGCGCTTCCCGCGACCACCGTTCCGATGGAACTCACGACGACGCCGGCATTCCGCGCAGCTTGCGCGAACGCCTCGACGCGATCCTCGTGCAGCGTGCACAGGATTTCGTAATCATCACCGCCGACGATCAGTGTTTCCAGTCCGACAACGCCGCGCGACACCAGATCTCTGGCCGCTTCCGAGAGCGGGATCGACACAAGATCGATCACCGCGGATACGCCTGACACGCCGCAGAGTTTGGTGAGATCGCCGGCAAGGCCATCCGACACATCCATCGCCGCGCTGGCAAGGTTGCGAACGATTTCCGCCATGGCCACGCGCGGCTGCGGAACGCGATAGCGCCCGACCAGCGCGTCGCGCGCGGCGATATCGCGTGCCGCGGCGTGGACCTTTCCGCCCTTGAGAATGGCAAGCCCCAGCGCGGCGTCGCCGATCGTGCCCGTCACCATCACGCGCTCGCCGGGTTTGGCCCCGCTGCGATGAACCATCTTGCCTGGCGGCACCCGGCCGAACGCGGTGACCGAGACCATCAGTGGGCCCGGCGTCGATACAGTGTCCCCGCCCAGCAGTGGACAAGCGAACTGCGTGGCATCCTCGCCCAGCGTGGCCGCGAACGGCTTTAGCCAGGCCTCGTCGGCATGCCGCAACGCCAGCGTCAGCACGAAGCCGGCCGGCGTTGCCCCTTTCGCCGCCAGATCGCTGAGGTTCACCCGCAGTGCCTTGCGCGCGACGGTGTCGGGCGGGTCGTCGGTCAGGAAATGCACCCCTTCGACGATGGCGTCCGTCGTCACCACGATGTCGTTGCCATCAGGCTTCAACGCCGCGGCGTCGTCGTCGAGACGAAAGGCGCCCGGATCAGTCGCAAGCGGCCGGAAATAGCGCGCGATCAGCGAGTCCTCGCCGGACGCGGGTTTCCGCTAGCCACGCGCGAACTCGTCGGCACGGAACTGGCGCGCGATCTGGTCGAGCACGGCATTCACCATGCCGGTCTCTTCCTTTTCGACGAAGGCATGCGCGACGTCGACATATTCGGACACCACCACGCGGCCCGGCACATCCTTGCGATGCTCCAGCTCGTAGGAGCCTGCCCGCAGCACCGCGCGTAAAATCGCGTCGATCCGCTTCAGCGGCCAGCCCTTCTGGAGCGCATCGTCGATCAAGGGATCGAGCCTGGCCTGATCGCGCACCACGCCGGCCACCACATCCTTGAAGAACGCGGCCTCCGCCGGCAGATATTTGTCGCCTTCAACCTCGTTGCCGAGCCAGTGGCTTTCGAATTCGGCAAAGATGTCGTTGATCCCGGCGCCGCCAATGTCCATCTGGTACAGCGCCTGCACAGCGGCGAGCCGCGCCGCGCCACGGCGGTTGGCTTTCTTGTCGGGACTTTTCGCTGGCTTCTTGCTGTCTGCCATCGCCTAAGCCTTTGTCAGCCGGCGCTTGATCCGCAGCATCGCGAGCGCCGCGCGCGCGGCGTCGCCGCCCTTGTTCAATTCGCTGGCGCGCGCCCTCGCCCAGGCCTGCGCGTCGGTATTGACTGTTATGATGCCGTTGCCGAGCGGAACTTTTCGCGCGACCGCCAGATCCATCAGCGCGCGCGAGGATCTGATCGATACGATTTCGAAATGGATGGTGTCGCCGCGCACCACACAGCCGAGCGCAATTGCCGCATCATAAGGCTTGCCGTTGTTTTCGGCAGCATCGAGCGCGATCGCGATCGCCGCCGGAATTTCCAGCGCGCCGGGCACCGTGATGACGTCGTGCGTCACGCCGGCAGCTTTCAGTTCGGTGACGGCGCCTTCCAGCAGCGCATCCTGGATGTCGTCATAGAATCGCGCCTCCACGATCAGCGCGCGCGCGCCGGTGATGTCGGTCTGGTCCTTCAGCCGTGCGCGCCGTGCGTCTGCCATCAACTACCTTCCGTCTTGCTCACTGGCCGGCGTTTTAAGCGCCGTATGTCTGCCTGTCACTTCATTTCCGACAGCCGCGCCGCATAGCGGGCCATCAGATCGACCTCGATATTGACCTCGCTGCCTGCGCGCCAGCCGCTGAGCGTGGTGACGCTGAGCGTGTGCGGGATGATCAGCACCGAAAATACGACATCCTCGACCGTGTTCACCGTCAGCGACACGCCATCCAGCGTCACCGAACCCTTGGCGGCGATGAAACGTGCCAGCTCACGCGTGGTGCGCAGTTCGAACCGCGCCATGTCGGGCAGATCGTCGCGTTTGACGATGGTGGCGATGCCATCGGCGTGGCCGGCCACGATGTGGCCGCCGAGTTCATCGCCGATCTTTAGCGCACGCTCGAGATTGAGGTCTGGTTCCCTTGGCCCAGTGTTTCGCCGTGGTCATGCCGAGCGTCTCGGCGGCGGCGTCGACGTCGAACCAGGTCTTGCCGTCTTCGACGCCGGAAGCGACCACGGTCAGGCAGACGCCGTTGCAGGCGATCGATGCGCCATCGGCGATGGTCGTCTGGTCGTAGCGGCAGGCGATGCGCATGCGGTGCAACTGGCCCTGCGCTGTTGGCGTGAGGGTAACGATCTCGCCGATGTCGGTGACAATTCCGGTAAACATTTTCCACCACCGTCATGGCCGGGCTTGTCCCGGCCATCCACGTCTTCCTTTTTCATCCGCCGCCAAGACGTGGATGCCCGGGACATCTAGTGCGAAGATGCGCTTCGCGCTATTGCTGGGCATGACGAGCTTAGACAGCGCGCTCATAAATAGTCAGTGTGTCTCTTTGCAGTGTTTCGCTAGCACGTGTCCTGAAGGCAGGCGACCCGGTGAGAGCCGACAGCGGCAATGCGTCCAGCGCGGGAATGCCACCAGTCCCGATGGTTTCAGGCCCGCGCAGCAGCCAGACTTCATCGACCAGGCCGCTGGCGACAAAGGACGAGGCGACCCGCGAGCCGCCTTCCACCATCAGCCTCGTTATGCCCTTGTCGGACAGCGCGTGCAGCACCGCCGGCAGATCCAGCCCGGGCGGCTGCGCGGTCGCCGCAACGCGCGTCACCTGCGCGCCGGCTGCGCCGAGTTTCATGGCCGCGGGGGCTTCGGCGAAGTCCGACGTCATGACCCAGAGCGGCGTCTGGCGCGCGGATTGGACCAGCTTGCTGCTGCCGGGTAGCCGCAGCGCGCGATCCAGCACCACCCGCACCGGCGAACGCGCTTCCATCCCCGGCAGGCGGCAGGTCAGAACCGGATTATCCGCCAGCACGGTGCCGATGCCGACCAGGATGGCGTCACATTGCGCGCGCAACAGGTGCACCCGCGTCTTCGCCACCTCGCCCGTGATCGCGACCGGCTTGTGGCCGGCGGCGCCGATCTTGTCGTCGGCGGAGACGGCCAGCTTGAGGATCACATGGGGGCGCTTGTCGCGGATACGGCGGAAATGCCCGGCATGATCGCGCGCAGCCTCCGCAGCGCCGAGGCCAACATCGACCGCGATCCCGGCCGCACGGAGTTTTGCATGGCCCTGCCCCGCGACTTCAGGATTGGGGTCCTCGATCGCCGACACCACGCGCGCAATGCCGGATGCGATCACGGCATCGACACAGGGCGGCGATTTGCCGAAATGCGAACAGGGCTCCAGCGTCACATAGAGCGTCGCGCCGCGCGCGGCTTCACCGGCACCTCTCAGCGCCTCGGGCTCGGCATGCGGCCGTCCGCCTGCTTGCGTCCAGCCACGGCCAACGATCACACCATCCTTGACGACGACCGCACCGACGGCCGGGTTCGGCCAGGTGCGCCCCTGCCCGCGTCGGCCAAGCACGAGCGCAAGCTGCATGAAGCGCAGATCCGCGGCCCGGGCCTGTTCCTTGGCCTCTTTGGATTTCTGCGCGTACTGGTCTTCCAGAATGCGGAAGATCATTTGCGTAACGTGGCGACCCGTGCGGCGTCTTCCGCAGAGAGTTCGCCCAGCACGGCCTCAAAGTCCTTGGCCTCGCGGAAATTGCGATAGACGGAAGCGAAGCGCACATAGGCGACGTCGTCGAGCTGGCGCAGATGCTCCATCACGATCTCGCCGATCGCCTCGGAGGATACTTCCGCCTCGCCGCCGCTCTCGAGCTCGCGCACGATCGCGGAGACCATCTTCTCGACCCGTTCAGGATCGACCGGCCGCTTGCGCAAGGAGATCTGCAGCGAGCGGACCAGCTTGTCGCGATCAAACGGCACCCGGCGGCCATTGCGCTTGATCACGGTCAGCTCGCGCAACTGCACCCGCTCGAAGGTGGTGAAACGGAAATTGCAGGCGATGCACACCCGCCGCCGCCGGATCACAGCCGAATCCTCAGTCGGACGCGAATCCTTTACCTGCGTATCGAGACTGTTGCAGCTGGGACAGCGCATCCGACAGACCTTTACTGATAAATCGGGAAGCGGTCGGTGAGTGCCTTGACGCGTTCCTTGATCGCAGCTTCCACCAACGGCGCCGTGCCGTCGGGCGACTGCGCCAGCGCATTGAGCACTTCGGCGATCATGCCGCCGACCTGCTGGAATTCGGCGACGCCGAAGCCGCGCGTGGTCGCTGCCGGCGTGCCGAGACGCAGGCCGGAGGTGACGAACGGCTTTTCTGGATCGAAGGGAATGCCGTTCTTGTTGCAGGTGATGGCAGCGCGCACCAGCGCCTTCTCCGACACGTTGCCCTTCAGGCCCTTCGGCCGAAGATCGACCAGCATCAGATGGTTGTCGGTACCGCCGGAGACGATATCGAGGCCGTGGCC
This sequence comes from Bradyrhizobium sp. RDT10, assembly GCA_044772375.2. Classification (GTDB taxonomy): domain Bacteria; phylum Pseudomonadota; class Alphaproteobacteria; order Rhizobiales; family Xanthobacteraceae; genus Bradyrhizobium. The sequence continues at coordinate 2,315,337 of CP187939.1, read as the reverse complement.
GCGCAGCGTTTCCGCCAGCGCCTTGGCGTTTTCGACGACGTTCTTCGCATAGACCTTGAAATCCGGCCGCAGCGCTTCAGCAAACGCCACCGCCTTGGCGGCGATCACATGCATCAGCGGACCGCCCTGCAGGCCCGGGAAGATCGCCGAATTCAGCTTCTTGGCGATCGCCTCGTCGTTGCAAAGGATCAAGCCGCCGCGCGGGCCGCGCAGCGATTTATGCGTGGTGGTGGTGGTGACATGGGCATGCGGCACCGGCGAGGCATGGACGCCGCCCGCGACGAGGCCGGCGAAATGCGCCATGTCGACCAGCAGATAGGCGCCGACGTGGTCTGCGATTTCGCGGAAGCGCTTGAAGTCCCAGGCGCGCGAATAGGCCGATCCGCCGGCGATGATCAGCTTCGGCTTCACCTGCTCGGCCAGCTTTGCCACCTCGTCCATGTCGATGATCTGGTCCTCGCGCCGCACCGTGTAGTGCGCGGCCTTGAACCACTTGCCGGACATGTTGACGGGCGAGCCATGCGTGAGATGGCCGCCGGCGGCGAGGTCGAGGCCCATGAAGGTGTCGCCGGGCTGCAGCAGCGCCAGAAACGTGGCTTGGTTCATCTGGCTGCCGGAGTTCGGCTGCACGTTGGCAAACTGCGCGCCGAACAGCTTCTTGGCACGCTCGATCGCCAGCGTCTCGGCGACGTCGACCCATTCGCAGCCGCCGTAGTAGCGCGCGCCCGGATAGCCTTCCGCGTACTTGTTCGTCATCACCGAACCCTGCGCTTCCAGCACGGCCCGGCTGACGATGTTTTCCGACGCGATCAGCTCGATCTCATGCCGCTGACGGCCGAGTTCGCCCTTGATCGCGGCCGCGATTTCCGGGTCGGCCTCGGCGAGCGTGGCCGTGAAGAACGAGTCGGGCGCGGAGGCGGTCTTGGAGTTCGGGGACGAGGAGGTCATTGGGCGAAATATCTCCACCGCCGCAGGCCCTTAGGGGCGAAACGGGCGGGTCTGGTGTGGCGGTCGAAAGAAGTGCCTGCGAGATACCACATCGCCCGGAATTGGCCAAGCACTTGCGGTACACGGCTGATATTTATGCCAGATATGGTGGGGATGAAGGGGGCTGGGGCTCTCCGTGTTCCGGACGCGGTGCAGCGCTCTCCCGGCGATGCGAAGCATCGTCCGGTGCGGTGCGCCGCAGAGCCGGGACCGCTCTTTGCCGCCAGCTGGGTCCTGGGTCTGCAGCGCACCATTCGCTACGCTCATGCTGCGCCGCGCCCGGGACACGAGCCGTTCCCTCACACAAACCGGTACGGCCCTCCTTGGCGATCGAGCGCTGGAAGGCCGGGCGGGCGTGCATCCGTTCCAGCCAGGCCGCGAGGTTCGGGTATGGCTCCAGCTTCCCGAACACCTTGGCCATCTCGCCGACAAAGCTCATCTGGATATCGGCGCCGGTCAGCGACGGGCCGACAAAGAACTCCCGTCCCTTCAGCGCGCCGTCGACATAGCCGAGATGGTTGGCGAGTTCGCTGTCGATGCGTGGATGCAGCGGCGCGCCCGCTTCCTTCAGCCGTCCGACATAGAGGTTCAGCATCAGCGGCAGCATCGCCGAGCCTTCCGAATAATGCAGCCACTCGTTGTAGGCCTCGTAGTCCGCGCTTCCCGGCGCCGGCATCAGCGCGGGTTTATCTTTTCCTTGGCCGTAGCGGCGGATGATGTAGTCGACGATGGCGCCGGACTCCGCGATCGTCGTGTCGCCGTCGGTGATGACGGGCGACTTGCCGAGCGGATGCACCTCTTTCAACTCCGGCGGCGCGAGCCGGGTCTCGGCGTTGCGCTGATAGCGCTTCATCTCATAGGGCGTGACCAGCTCTTCCAGCAGCCACAAAATCCGTTGCGAGCGGGAATCGTTGAGGTGATGAAGCGTGAGCATGGGGTTTCCTTTGGTTGTTGTTAGGTAGCGCGGTTGGCCTGAGAGTGTCATTGCGGACGAAGCGAGGCAAACGACACGCGCGGCTCGCGAATGTGTCTTGCTTACCGCATGGTGTGACACGCTTACCCGCAATTTCCGACACCTGTTCTGCCCTCATTTATTTGGTCTGACGTTGAACCACGCCGCTTTTTCCCTGACGTAAAGTCGTGGGCTGGGAGCGGAGGTTTCCCATTACGACGACCAATCATTGTTTATTCGGCGAAGCGCAACTAGCCGCATGCTCCGCCGCCTACGTCGGGCGCGTGGCACGGCGTCGTTGAAAACTGCCCTACGTGATCCAGTTCACAGCGCAACGCTTCGGGTGGGTCCATAAACGCACGGGGCTGACGGATGGATTTCGCACATGGCTAAATCTCTCGGACAAAGAACGTCAGGCCAATCCGCGGCGCTGGCTGATAACGGCGCTTCTCATTTATGGAACGATGGTCGTCGGTTTACTGGGATATTTTGTGGTTTTTCCAGATTCCATGACACAGGGCACGCAGGCCGAAGCCGCGCGCTCGCAAACCTTGACCAAGCCGGTTAGATATGAGGCTGTGATCGCCAACTGGAACCGGTATCGCAACAAAGACGCGAGGGCGGACGCGCGATAATACAAGCCCGGCCGGTTCAATCGAGAAGCAGGCGACCGACAGGTTCGACGCGATCGCCTCCACTTCTGACGACGACGATCTCGCCGCTGGCCGGCGAGATGCCTGATAGCGCCGAAATGTTCGCGCCGTGCGTCACGACGAGCAAGTTTCCGCGCGCTGTCCATCTGGCGATGAGCGCGCGGGCGCCGGCAGTCAGCGCCTCTCTTTGATCTCGCAGCACGACGACATTGCCGAATGTCGTTTCAGCCTCGACCGTCCCCAGGTTCAGCAATTTCGCCGTGTCGATGCATCGGCACCATGGCGAACTCAGGATTTTTCGAACGCGATCCCTTCCCGCTTGAGCCGCGATCCGATTTTCTCTGCGTCCGCCCGCCCCTTTTCGCTGAGATTGCGCTGCGTGGCGCAGTCCTCGACGCGGAAACCCGGCGGATCGCCGACGCCACCCGGCGCATCGGCATGGCGCATCAGGGCGACGTGCCCGCCTGCCCGCAACGCCTTCCAGGCATTGGCCGCGTCGTCGGCGCCGGCGACCTCCGCCGTGCTGCCGAAGCCGAGAAGGAGCGCGAAAATGGCGAAGCGCATGCGATGCATGGCGGCCTCCATCAGAAATACGCGATCAGGCGGCCGGCGCAGATCGCGCCTAGCCACAGCACGAGCGAGAGCAGCGCGGTGGCCTTGGCTCCGCCGGGCGCTTCGCCATGCCAGCTTTTGACATGACGCCATGGGCCTGAATGTGCGATCGCGACGTTGACCAGCGCCGCCCCAATCAGCAGCAGCTTGCTCTGGAACGCCGGGTTTTTCACGACATGCGATGCATCGGCGCTGAACAGTAAAAATCCCATGCTGATCGCGAGCAGGAAACCTGCGCGCGACAACGGCAGCAATAATTGCGCCATGGGCGGAATCGCAATCGCGCGCCCCAGTCCGAGCAGCCGCAAATCGAGCGCCAGGATCGACCCGACCAGCACCACAAAGCCGAAAATGTGCAAAATCTCGACCGCGGGATAAAGCGCAGGCGAGCTGCGCATTACATGGCCCAGCGCGCTTTCCTGCAAGGTCAGGAAAATCGATGGGGCTGCCTGGTGCTCCACGCCGTCCTACCGCAACTCGATGCGCTTGCCGCCGAGCACGATATATTCGATCCGCGCCTCGTCCGGCTTGCTGGTATGGGGATAGCCAAACACCGTGCAGGTCTTGCCCGGGGCGATCAAGTCTGCGGTCGCGCCCCGTGCCTGCATGCGCGACGGCGGCGCGAGAACGAAGTGCCAGTGCTTGCCGTCGACCTCCATCTCGATCGCGCAATGCGGGTTCTCGAAGGTGGATTTCAGGATCTTGCCGGTGACGGTGAACGATTTTGACGTATCGTATCCGCCCCAGCCGTGATGGGCGATGGCCGAAGCCGGTGCAAGCGCAGCCGCAAGCGACAGGAACACGCGACGGGTAACTGATGTCATGGCTAGCCTCTTATGAAGGAACACATCGATCCGCGCCGGACTCATAACGTGGATCTCCACTCGACGTTTCAGTGAGCCTCTCGTTCCTGCTTCCAAAATCGGTCGTTAGGCATCGTCCCGGCTGGATCGGAGGACAATTCGGGTTTGACGCGATTAAGGAAGTACATATTCACCAGACCTTTGTGCTTCACCTCCACAGCGCCGCGAGGCTCCGTTTCAAACCGTCCCTTGATGTGCTGCCAGGTCGCTTCCGAAATGGTGATGCGGCCCGGAGCACCGGCGGCTTCGACACGCTCCGCAACGTTCACCGTGTTCCCCCAGATATCGTAGGTAAATTTGTGTTTGCCGACGACGCCGGCAATGACTGGTCCGGTATTGATTCCGATCCTCGCCAGCCAGGCCGGCAAGTGCAGCTTCTCCCGTTGCCGGTTCAGCTTGGTCAGGTGATCAAGTATCTGCAGCGCACACAACGCGGCGTCGATCGGGTGCGAGCGATTGTGCTCCGGCACGCCGCCCACGGCGAGATATGCATCGCCGATCGTCTTGAGCTTTTCCAGGCGATGCTTTGCCACGATATCGTCGAACCTGGTGAAGTGCTGGTCAAGCTGATCGATGACGCTCGCCGGCTCCATCGTTTCGACGATGCGGGTGAACCCGCTGAAATCGATGAAGATGACGCTCGCAGAGTCGAAGAAGCGCGGCTTGACGCGCTGGCTCGCCTTGAGCTCGGCCGCGATGGATGGCGGCAGGATGTTCAGGAGCAGCCGCTCCGATTCACCTTTCTCGGCTATTGCTCGATCGCGTGCCAGCTCCAACTGGCGCAGCATCTCGTTGCGCTCAATCAACTGCCGACGCAATTCCAGTGCACCATAGTTTGCCGCGATAGTCGCCGTAAGGCTTCGCGCTGCTCGAAACTGAGTTCGCGCGACTTGAAATCAACCACGCACAACGTGCCCAAGGCATAGCCATCCTGGGTAATGAGCGGGACACCGCAATAAAAACGGAGTTTCAAACCACCCGTCACAAGCGGGCTGGTGTTAAATCGTTCATCGCTTAGGAGGTCGGGAACGTAGAGAATGTCGTTGTTGCAGATTGTGACCTTGCAAACCGAAATTTCCCTGGGACATTCGGAAAGCTCTGCCGGAAGACCATATTTTGCCTTCATCCACTGGCGCGATGGGTCGATGAAGCTAACCAGAGCGGCCGGGCAGTCGCAAATCTGCGCCGCCAGTTCGGTGATTTCGTCGAAGCCGATTTCCGGAAGTGAATCGAGAATGGCGTAGCTTTTTAGCGCGTCAAGCCGCTCAGGCTCATTGGCTGGAATAGCTACGTCCATGACAAGCCCTCACGCCAGATCTAATCAAGAAATCTATGGCGGAGTGTCCTTGACAGGCAAGGCCCCTTCGGGAGGGGCCAGCTCCGGCATGGTTCGGCGCCGGTCAGGCGTCCAGCAAGACGGCGCGAGTTCCTTACAGCCCCGTATATCCCGCCTTCAGCGGATCGTTGCTGCCGTCGAGCTGGCGCAGATAGGTCAGCCCGCACACCGTCAGCCGGTGCGGATCTTTCTCGCCCGCTTCCACCAGCGTGGTGAGATATTCCGTCACCTTGGCGCGCGCCTCGTCGTTGGCCGCGGCAGTGCGGTTCACAAGCAGGTCATAGGTCTGCATGATGCGGTCGATCGCGGCTTCCATGGAGTTCTCCTGAATTGCGTGATGCGGGTGATGCGGTCAGGCCGGCAGGCGCGCTTCGAATTCGGCAATCGCCTTGTTGGCGAGCCGGAGCCTGTTGAATTCGCCGTGCTGGAACATCCTTACGATGATTTCGAGCAAGCGATCGTCGGTGACGAGGCTATCGGCAATGGCGCCGGTCCTACGGAGATAATTCGACGCGATGGCGTAGGCATCGCCCACCACCTCGAAGTCCATGATCTGAATTCCGCGCTCGACCAGCATGCCTCACCTGTTCTGTGGCAGGCGACAATGCGCAGGTGCGAAGAAAGTTCCGTTCCCGGTTCCCCAAAAAGCAAAACGCACCGGACCCGGAAGACCGGGACCGATGCGCTTTCAGCAGGGCTTACTGCCTTGCCAGTTCATTGTCCGCTTTTGGCTGCCGGTCTTCTCAGGTGGCCGGCTTGGCCGCTAGACGAACGAAATTCTCAGAGCCGATACAGGATCTGGTCGGTCCAGAACCGCTCGAGACGGTGCAGCGACTTGTTCAGCGTCGCGAACTCCTCGTTCGAGATGCCGCCGACCTGCTCCACGGTTTTGACGTGCTTCTGGTAGAGCGCATCGACGATCTTGCGGATTTCCTGGCCCTGCGCGGTCAAGCGGATGCGGACCGAACGGCGATCGACGCGCGAGCGCTGATGATCGAGGAAGCCCAGCTCGACGAGCTTCTTCAGGTTATAGGAGACGTTGGAGCCGAGATAGTAACCGCGCGTGCGCAGCTCGCCCGCGGTCAGCTCCTTGTCGCCGATGTTATAGAGCAGCAACGCCTGTACCGAATTGATGTCAGCGCGGCCGCGGCGATCGAATTCGTCCTTGATGACGTCGAGCAGCCGGCGGTGCAGCCGCTCCACCAAAGTCAACGCTTCCAGATAGAGCGGCTGCACCGGAGCTTGACCGGCAGAGCGTTCAGCGGTTTCCACCGCCGTTGCAACGGCTTTGATCATGACACTTCCCCTGTCGTCGTTTTTGTCGACTTATTTCGACGAAACTTTTGTCCCGCCTGATAGCTTCAACTTAAGGGGGCGGTTTGAAGATCCGCTTAAATAAGAGAATAAAGAGATCATGAATTTAAGACAGTGAATCGTCGATTAAGCCCATGGATAAAGGACTTTTCGCAACCCTTCATTGACGGTGCAGGCCGCCTGTTCACGCTTCGTCTGCATGCCCTGTCACATTCGGAAACAGGTGCGCCTGAAATCGAAACGCTCGCGTAACAGGTGTGGTGGAACCCTTTACGGCGCTTAACGGTGACTGAAACGTTACCGGAAAAAATTTCTGAAAATTGTACGGGATCGCGACGCGGTTTCTGCACGCGAATGGATTATGGCAAGAAACTGACAGGTTACGCTTCTCTTCTCCTTCTGCGTGCGGGACGAGGGAGTCCCATCGGGGTAAGCCCCTACGGCGGCCGTTCGCGCGCGGCCATCCAGGCGAGCGCCAGATACGCCGCCAGCATCACGGCTTCGAATCCCACGACTGTGAGGCTGCCGCCATAGATGCCCGGAAACATCAGTTCGATCACCGCCATCGACACCACGGTGGTGAGCCACACCACCGCGCCCCAGGGCGTTGCGAGCCACAGCCCGACGGCGGCGACGAGTTCGATCACGGCGAAATAGACAGTCGCGGTCTGCCAGGCCATCGACTGGTTCTCGAACGCCTCTTCCTCGCCGCCGATGAATCCCGTCACCTGTGCCCAGTGGTACAGGCCCTTCAGGATCGAGATAACCGCCATGATGCGCAGGAACAGCACCAGCCGCCGCGTCCAGACATTCTCGTCGGGCTCGATCCGCTCCGACGACATCGCTGCCATCGACATCGCGTTGTCCCTACCCTTGTCCCGCCCATGATCGCGCGCCGAAGTATCAGACATGGGAGTAGGCCTGGAAGCTGACCTCGGAATCGGGGCTCAACGCGGGCTGGAATGTCCTCATGGCCCATGTCTTGGCCCGCCGGGACGGTAAAATCAATTGCCGATGAGACAGATCAAGGCGCGGTGACGGGACACCTTCAAGGTGCTAGAACTGGAACAAATCAAAACTGACCTGCGCCTTCAGGAGTACCCATCACATGGCGATCAAATTCGGGCGTCCGATCGAAATGCGCGACGCGCCGCGGCGGCAGACCGCCCTCGCCTCGACCCCGCTCAACCTCGCCATCCGCCCCCGCCGCAACCGCAAGGCGGAGTGGGCGCGGCGGCTGGTGCGCGAAAACGTGCTGACCACGGATGATCTGATCTGGCCGATGTTCGTGGTCGATGGCCACGACACGCGCACGCCTGTCACCTCGATGCCCGGTGTCGACCGCCTTACCGTCGATCAGGCGGTGCGCGACGCCGAGCGCGCGATGAAGCTCGATATCCCCTGCATCGCGCTGTTCCCCTATACCGAGCCATCCCTGCGCGACGAGACCGGTTCCGAAGCGCTCAACCCGAACAACCTGGTCTGCCAATCGGTGCGTGCGATCAAGAAGGAGTTTCCTGAGCTCGGCGTGCTCTGCGACGTGGCGCTCGATCCCTTCACCAGCCACGGCCATGACGGGTTGATCGAGGACGGCAAAATCCTCAACGACGAAACGGTGGCGGTGCTGGTGCGGCAGGCGCTGGTGCAAGCCGAAGCCGGCTGCGACGTCATTGCACCCTCCGACATGATGGACGGCCGCGTCGGCGCGATCCGCGAGGCGCTCGACGAGGCCGGCTTCCTCGAGGTGCAGATCATGTCCTACGCAGCCAAATACGCGTCCGCCTTCTACGGCCCGTTCCGCGACGCCATCGGCTCGGCAAAAACGCTGACCGGCGACAAGCGCACCTACCAGATGGACAGCGCCAATTCCGACGAAGCGTTGCGCGAGGTCGAACTCGACATCGCCGAGGGCGCCGACATGGTGATGGTGAAACCCGGCATGCCCTATCTCGACGTGGTGCGGCGCGTGAAGGACACGTTTGCGATGCCGACCTTCGTCTACCAGGTGTCCGGCGAGTACGCGATGATTGCGGCAGCCGCCAACAACGGCTGGATCGACGGCGACCGCGCAATGATGGAAAGCCTGCTCGGTTTCAAGCGTGCCGGCGCGGATGGGATCTTGACATATTTTGCGCCGAAGGCCGCGGAGAGGTTGAAGGCGGAGAGGTAAGCCCTCCACGTCATTGCAATGACGGGGTGAGAGCGGGCCGTTCCGCATCTAAGCCGCCGTAATCGGAATATTGCGGCGCGTTAATGGTCACAGGCCCTTGGCGAGCGCGCTGCCGGTTCCCATGTCACGGGTCGGGAGTATCGGCCTGGAGGACGGACCATGTCTTATAGCGGCTCTGGCAATACTGGCGGCACTTCGAGTGCTGGCGGCGCTTGGCGGAACGATGGCGGGGTGCCGCCGCATGCGTTCGATCCTGATTTGCAGCCGGAACTGTTTCGCGGCGTGCTGACGCGGCGCGTGTTTGCGTTCCTGATCGACCTCGTCGTGCTGTCTATCCCAGTGATCCTTGGCTACATCTTCATTTTCGTGTTCGGCGTGGTCACGCTCGGGCTCGGCTGGATGCTGTTCTGGCTGGCGTGGCCGGCCACGATCGTGTGGGCGATCGTCTATTACGGTGCCTCGATCGGCGGTCCCCACTCGGCCACCATGGGCATGCGCGCGATGGATCTGGAACTGCGCACCTGGTACGGCGCACCGGGCTATTTCGTGCTCGGCGCCTGCCATGCCGTGCTGTACTGGATCTCGATCTCGTTCCTGACGCCGCTGGTGCTGTTGGTCGGGCTGTTCAACGGCCGCCGCCGGCTGCTGCACGACATCATCCTGGGAACCGTGGTCATTAACAGCTCGGTTCGCACCCAGGTAGCGCCTTCGGCACGCAGCAGCTACTGAGCGAGCAGCAAACTGTAATTGACCGTTAGCCCTCGGGGCGCGATGTTAGAACCGGTCGGGCCCCCGGAATGAATGGGGGCCGGGCCGGCTTTTCTTTCGACGCGCTTTCTTAACGCGAACCGGTGTCTACTTCGCCTGAAAGCGCTATGGTTGATTTGTTTCGGAGGCCTGACGACCCGACGTGACCCAGCACTCGCGTGACACCCCGCAATTCTACCTGACGGCGCCCTCGCCCTGCCCCTATCTGCCGGGCCGGCACGAGCGCAAGGTGTTCACGCATCTGGTCGGCGACAAGGCCGGCGACCTCAACGACCTCCTGACCCATGGCGGTTTCCGCCGCAGCCAGTCGATCGCCTATCGCCCAGCCTGCGACCAGTGCCGCGCCTGCGTTTCCGTGCGCGTCGTCGCCAACGAATTCCGCCCCTCGCGCAACTTCAAGAAAGTGCTGGCGCGCAATTCTGACATCGTCGGCGAGCAGCGCAGCGCGGTGCCGACGTCGGAGCAGTATTCGGTGTTCCGCGCCTATCTCGACAAGCGGCACCGCCATGGCGGCATGGCCGACATGACCGTGCTGGACTACGCGATGATGGTGGAAGACAGCCATGTCGAGACCCGCATCATCGAGTACCGCAAGCGCGGCGTCGATACCGGCATTACCGGACGCGGCGAGGAGCTGGTCGCGGTGGCGCTGACCGACGTGCTCAGCGACGGGCTGTCGATGGTGTATTCGTTCTTCGAGCCGTCGCAGCAGGGCCGCTCGCTCGGCACTTTCATGATCCTCGATCACATCACACGCGCCCGCAGGCTCGGGCTGCCTTACGTCTATCTCGGCTACTGGATCGAGGGCTCCAAGAAGATGGACTACAAGGGCCGCTTCCTGCCGCAGCAGCGGCTGGCGCCATCAGGATGGCTGCGAGTGGACGCGACGGGTGAAATGCTGTCCGAGCCGCAGGATTAGGGCTCGCTCTTAGCAACCCACGCAACCGTATATCAAGCCGGGCGATGACGGCGATGTGCGCGGCTTTACCCGAAGAATGTCTCGAACAAGAGCTTCACATTCAGCGCCACAATCACACCGGCGACGATCCACGCGACAGCCGCGACGCCGCGCGAGACCGCGAAATCACCCATCTTGCGCCGGTCGGAAACGAACTTCACCAGCGGGATCACCGCGAACGGCAATTGCATCGACAGCACGACCTGGCTGAACACCAGCAACTGGCTGGTGCCGCGCTCGCCATAGAGCGCGGTAACGATGACGACCGGAACGATGGCAATGCCGCGGGTCAATAGCCGCCGCGCCCAGCTCGGCAGGCGCAGATGCAGAAAACCTTCCATCACGATCTGGCCGGCCAAAGTCGCAGTCACCGTCGAGTTCAGGCCGGAGGCGAGCAATGCCACCGCGAACAGGGTGGAAGCTATGCCGAGCCCGAGTAGCGGCGACAGCAGTTCAAACGCCTGGCCGATCTCGGCGACCTCGGTGCGGCCGGTCGCATGGAAGGTCGCGGCGGCGACGATCAGGATCGCGGCATTGACGAACAGCGCCAGCATTAGCGCAATCGTCGAGTCCGTCGTCGCCCATTTGATCGCCTCGCGGCGGCCCTTGTCGTTGCGTTCATAGGCGCGGGTCTGCACGATCGAGGAGTGCAGATAGAGATTATGCGGCATCACGGTGGCACCGATGATGCCGATGGCGATGTAGAGCATCTCCGGATTGGTGACGATCTCGGTCGAGGGCATGAAGCCCTTCAAGACCGCCGCCACCGGCGGCGCAGCGGCTGTGATCTGGATCGCAAAGCAGATCGCGATCACGATCAGCAGCGAGATGACGAAGGCTTCGAGGAAGCGGAAACCCTTGTTCATCAACAGCAGCAGCAGGAAGGCATCGAGCGCGGTGATCAGCGCGCCGCCGATCAGGGGAATGCCGAACAGAAGTTTCAGCGCAATCGCGGTGCCGATCACTTCCGCCAGGTCGCAGGCGATGATCGCGGCCTCGCAGACCACCCAGAGCAGGAAGTTGACAGGCCGGGAAAAGCTGGCGCGGCAGGCCTGCGCGAGGTCGCGGTTGGTGACGACGCCAAGGCGCGCGGCGAGCGCCTGCAAGAGGATCGCCATCAGGTTCGACAGCAGGATCACCGAGAGTAGCGTGTAGCCGAACTTCGAACCGCCCGCGAGGTCGGTGGCCCAGTTGCCGGGATCCATGTAGCCGACCGAAACCAGGTAACCCGGGCCAAGAAACGCGAGCAGACGTCGAACCCAATGCCCGCCAAAGGGCACCAAGATGGTGGAGTTGACCTCGGGCAGACTCAGCTGAATGCCGGCGGCAGCGTCAACGCGCCAGCCGCCCTCATTCGGAGCGGTCCCAGTCGGGATCGCAGGGCTCAATTCGGTGGTTCGTGCATCCATTTCAACCAGATGGGCAAGATAGATTTTATTGCAACTCATTTGCAACTGCATCTAGTGATCACGAAAATGATACCGGCGTCCGGCTGGTAAAGTACTGAAGAAGTACTTTATGATAATCGTATGATCAAGCTGCCGCTCGAAACCCCGGCGCCACGCTGCGCTATGCGCTCCACCCCGACGCGACGGCCATCGCCGCGATCGAAGAAACCTTTGCCGCCTATGAGCGCATGATGGCGATTCTCGCGGAGGTTGCTCCCGTCGGCGCCAACCTCGTGGCGCTTCATGCCCAGGCCTACGAAAAGATTCGTGCCGAGACCGGCCTGCCGGCCCGCCTGGTGACGCTCGGTTTGCGCGACCGCGCCAACTACGTGGCGGGCACCGCGCCGCGCCGCATCCCGCTCGATGACAAACTGTTCGCAATCAAGGGACCAACTTCACTGACAATTAGCACTGTCCGCGGGCGTGTCTTGGTGCCGTTCGACATCCCCGGCTATCTTGCCGGCTGGGAAAGTCCCTTCCCGGCCCATTTGGTCTCGGACGGCCGCGCTTACGAAATCCACATCGCCGTCAAATCGAAATCACCACCACCGGAGGAGAAGACCATGGTTCACGAGGGTATCCTTGCACGTATGGGTAGACTTCTTGCCGCCATCGCCAGCGAGACCATCGACAGTGCCGAGAACAGCAACAAGGTTGCGCTGGTCAAGCAGGCGATCCGCGAAATCGATGCCGGCGCCGACGAAGCGCGCCATGCGCTCGGCAAGTCACGCGCCGAGGAATTCCGCCTCAAGCGCCGGCGCGAGGAGTTGGACGCCGAAATCGCCGGGCTGACCGACAAGATCTCGTCTCGCGGTTGCGGAAAAGCGCGAGGATCTCGCGCGCGCCGGTGTCGCACGGCAAATTGATCTGGAATCGCAGGGCACCGCGCTCGAACGTGCGATGGATTTCATCGAGCTGGAAATCGATGAGCAGACCAAGGCCTTACAGGCGATGCTTGGTGCGCGGCGTGAAGCTGAAACCCGTCTCGCCGATCTCGAAGCGAGCCTCGAAAAACATTCACCGCAGGAAACCGGACGCGCGGCTGGCGCGACCAAAACAGTGAGTCCCGATCGGGCCATGGCGGCGATCGCCCGCGTCACCGGTGTGCCGACCTCCGGCGTGCCCGGCGACAAGGAACTCGACGAACTCGATCGGTTACACCGCGAAAAGGAAATCGCGGCCCGCCTCGAAAGGATCAAGTCGCAGCAATGAGTGCCCTGACCGACATCCTGCTGGCGCCGGACGTGCGGCCCTTCGCCGTGGCCGCAGCAATCATGGTGGCGCTCGGTGGCATCGAATTGCTGGCGATGCTGGTCGGATTTTCGATCGGCGAATTCTTCGGAAAAGAAGTCGCCGTCGACGTTGACCACGGCAACGGCCTCGGCGGCTTGTTCCTGTGGATCAATGCGGGGCGCCTGCCGCTGCTGATCCTGATCGTTCTCGCACTCGGCGTGTTTTCGATTGTGGGATTCTTTCTGCAGGGTCTCGCCCACGGCGCGGGAATTTCGATTCCGGTCCTGATCGCGGCAATTGCCGCGGCAGGCTTCAGCCTCCCCGTCATCCGCGTCACCAGCCGAGGTATCGCCCGCATCATCCCGCGCGACGAGACCTACGCGGTGAACGATGCCGATTTCATCGGTCATGTCGCCGAAGTTTCGATCGGGCCGCTCGACCAGGGGCTGCCCGGCCGCGTCCGTCTCAAGGATGTCTTCGGCAACTGGCATTCTCTGGTGGCACGCGCCAGTCCCGAGTCCACGCCGCTTCCGGTCGGCGCCAGCGTGTTGCTGGTCGACCGTGACGCCAAGAGCTTTATCGCCATTTCCGCACCCGCCGACCTCATTGCGCAACAACGTTCAGACAGGGCTTAAACATGTGGGAACTTGCAATACCCGTCACGATTGGCGTCATTGTCGTTCTTGTTATCGGTCTCCTGCTTGCCAAACTCTACCGCCGCTCGACGCGTGACGAGGCCTATGTCCGCACCGGCCTCGGCGGCCAGAAGGTCGTCCTCGACGGCGGCTCGATCGTCCTTCCGGTTTTCCACTCCACCGCCGCGGTCAACCTAAAGACGCTGCGGCTCGAGGTCGCCCGCGGCGGCCCGGATCTGCTGATCACCAAGGATCGCATGCGCGTCGACATCGGCGCCGAATTCTACGTGCGCGTCAAACCCGATGCCTCGTCGATCGCGCTCGCCGCGCAGACTCTGGGCAGCCGCACCAACAATGCAGGCGAGCTGCGCGAACTGATCGAGGCCAAATTCATCGACGGCCTTCGTTCGGTGGCCGCCACCATGAACCTCGAAGAGCTTCAGGAGCAACGTGCGACCTTCGTCAAATCGGTGCAGGACGCGGTCGGCGCCGACATCCAGAACAACGGCCTCGAGCTCGAATCGGTGTCGCTGACGCGGCTCGACCAGAGCGACATCAAGCATTTCAATCCGAGCAATTTCTTCGACGCCCACGGTCTGACAACCCTGACCAAGATCACCCGGGAGCGCGAACAGGAGCGCAACCAGATCGTCCGCACCACCGAGGTCAATATCGCGCAGCAGGACCTGGTCGCCCGTCAGACCACGCTGACGATCGAAGCCACCAAGCGCGAGGCAGAACTGGCGCAGCAGCGCGACATCGCCAACAAGACCGCCGCCATGCGCGCGCAGACCGCACAGGTCGAGCAGACCGCACTGCAGAACGAGGCCGAGTATCGGATCCAGCAGGAACTGGCGGTCGCCAACAAGCAGACCGAAGCCAATCAGGCCCGCGACACCAGAAAGATCGAGGCGGATCTGGCGGTGAAACGCCGCAATACCGAAATGGAGCGCGATCTGCAGATCGTCGCGCAGGAAAGCGCGATTGCGGTCGCGACCAAGAGCAAGGAGCAATCCGAGGCGCAGACGGTCGCCGAGACCGCGCGTGCGCTTGCGATCGCGGCCGAAGAAAAGGTCACCACTGCCCGCGCCGTCGAAATCGCCGAACGCGACAAGATCATCAACGTGATCGCGGCGCGCAAGGCCGCCGAAACCGAGGCGATGCCGATCACCGTGATGGCGGAAGCCGAAAACCAGGCCGCGACCAACAAGGCGGAAGCCATCACCATGCTGGCCAAGGCCGACGCCGATGCGGCGATCACCCGCGCCACCGGCGTCAAGTCGCTCGGCCAGGCCGAAGCCGAGGTGGCGGCGCTGAAGGCGGAAGCCCGCAACAAGCTCTCCACGGAAATGATCGAGTACGATCTCAATCTCGCCCGCATCAACATCATCCCGAATGCGCTGGCCGAAGCGGTCAAGCCGATCGAGAAGATTTCCGACATCCGGATCTTCGATACCGGCGGCCTGCTCGGCCGCGGCGGCGGCAATGGCGCCATGAATGGCCACGGCAACGGTCTTGGCCTCGGCGACGGCCTGGCGGCGCAGTTGCTGTCGGTTTCGGCCTTCAAGCCGATCATCGACAAGATCCTCGCCGAGGGCGGCTTCGCCGCCGGCCCCGACGCGCTGACCAGCCTGACCAACGCGCTGGCCGCTCAGCAACTGGCAAGTCCCGCCGAGCCGCTCGCCGTGCTTGATGCAGATGATGATGACGTGGTGACGCCGCCCGCCACTATCTCCGGTACGGGCAAGGCGACGCTCGGCCCCAAATCGTAGTCGAACGGCGGCGACGCCGTTCAATCGAAGTCAACGAGGCCTGCCGCGATGACGCGGCGGGCTTTTTCTTGGCGTCTTCTCTTGGGCCTTGTCAGCAAACAGGTGGGTTTGCAGGCGGGCTTTGGCCGTCGTGCGCTTCCTTATTGCAAATGCCTCTCATTAGTGACATTAATTGCAACTAATTCGCAATTGCAACTGAGGGAGCAGCCGAATGCACCAGTTCAAGCGGACTTGGGCAAACCAAGACAGAGACCATGACGATTTTCACTTCGGGGATTTTTTCGGCCATTCGCACCGGCCGCATGAGTCTCATGGCTCGCATGGCCATCACGATCTGCCGTGCCAACCGGGTCCGCAGCCGGCAAAAATCGAATACCGCAGCTTCGACGGTTCGCAGAACAATCAATCCGATTCCACCCTCAATGCCGCCGGCACCGAATTCGGACGTATCGGCGAGGCGCACTTTGCCGACGGCATCTCCGTCCCGCTCGGCGGCAACAATCCGCGCACCATCAGCAATCTTGTGGTCGGCGCCGGCGATCCTGATGTGGCGAACCCGGAAGGTGTTTCCGCCTTCATGTACGCCTGGGGCCAGTTCATCGATCACGACATGACGCTGACCCGGACCGACGGCGTTAGCGACATCAGCGTCGTGGTGCCCGCTGATGATCCCGTGCTTCCCGCCGGCACCATCATTCCTATCACCCGCGCGGTCATCGATCCCACGACCGGTGCGGGCACATCCAATCCGGCGATGGCGGTCAACTCCAATACCGCCTGGCTCGACGCCTCGATGGTCTATGGGTCCAGCGCCGCGACCGCCGCCAGCCTGCGCACCGCCGATGGCCACATGCTGACGTCGCAGGGCGACAACCTGCCGATCGTCAACGGCATGGTCGTGGCCGGCGACGTCCGCGCCGCAGAAAATCCGGCGCTCACCGCCCTGCACACGCTGTTCGTGCGCGAACACAACTATTGGGTCGACAAACTGCACCTCAAGCATCCGAACTGGAGCGGCGACCAGCTCTACAATCACGCCCGCGCCATCGTGACGGCGGAAATCGCCAACATCACCTATTCGGAGTTCCTGCCAAACCTCGTCGGCAACAACGCGCTTACGCCCTATGACGGCTATGACCCCAATGTCGATCCCCACCTGTCGCTGGAATTCGTCGCCGCGGCGTTTCGCTTCGGACATTCGATCGTGTCGGGCGAAACCGAAGGCCTTGCGGAAAACGGCGAAGTCATCGCCGGCTCAGAGGAAGACCTGAAGGACGTGTTCTTCCAGCCGGCGGCAAACTTCATTGACAATGGCGGCGCCGACGGACAGTTGCGCCATCTGGCCGCCGATCCGTCACAGGCGCTCGATGCGCGCATCGTCGACGACCTGCGTAATTTTCTTTTCGATCCACCGGTGTCGCTGGATCTAGCCGCGATCAATATCCAGCGCGCGCGCGACGTTGGCCTCGGCACGCTCAACCAGACCCGTGAAGCGCTTGGCCTCGACCCCTACACGGACTTCAGCCAGATCACGAGCGACCCGGAGACGCTGGCCGGACTGAAGGCGGCTTACGGCAATGTCAACAACGTCGGCCTGTGGACCGGCGGCCTGTCGGAAAATCATGTCCCTGGCGCGCTTGTCGGTGAAACCTTCCAGGCCATTCTTACGATGCAGTTCGAGGCGTTGCGCGATGGCGACCGGTTCTGGTTTGAGAATCAGGGGTTCGATTCCAAGACCCTATCCGAGATCAAAGGCACAACGCTGGCAGATATCATTCTGCGCAATACCGACACCAAGCATATCCAGGACGATGTCTTCGTCACCTATACGCGTCACACTGGCCTTGCCGGCGGCGTGGAATCCGAGGATCCCGAAGCCCGCCAGATCGTCATCGGCTCGAATGGCAACGACACGTTGATCGGCGGTCCGCAGGGCGATTATCTGTTCGCCGGAACCGGCAAGCAGACGATGACGGGAAATGACGGCGCTGACCGATTCGTGTTTGATTTCGGATCCACCAAAGCTGAGATCACCGACTTCGATCCAGGCATCGACATGCTGGTGTTTGAGAACGCCGGCCGTCTGGACTTTCACGATGTGAGGATCTGGGGCGACCACCACGGGAATACCGTGGTCCAGGTCGGCGACGACCGGATCGAATTGGCTAGCGTCCGGCCCCACGAACTCACAAAGCACGATTTCCTGTTCGACGTTTGATCCCTCTGCTTGCCGCGCATCCACGCTCTGACAGCACGACTAACGGAAGTTGAAACCTCCACACGTTCGCGTGTGGAGGTTTTTGTTTACAGGGCCTTGTCGGGAAACGGGTGGGTTCGATCGTCCTTGGGCCGGACAATGCGGTCAGATCGAGTCATCAGGGAATTTCGTCATGTCCACCGCTACGCCCCTAGCCTGCCCACGACCTTCAACCGTCTGGCCTGGTCGAACCTCGCCGCCCAGTCAGCCGAGCAGATCGCGCTGGCCGCAGCGCCCATCGTCGCGGTGCTCATGCTCGGCGTCGGCGAAGGCCAGACCGGATTGTTGCAGACGGCGTTGACATTGCCCTTCATCCTGTTTGCGATCCCCGCAGGTCTCCTTGCCGACCGCATCTCGCGGCGCTGGGTAATGGCGGCCTCTGAAGCGCTGCGAGCGGCTGCGCTTGCGGCGACGCTGCTGCTGATCTGGCTCGGCGCAATCACGCTGCCGCTGCTCTCGCTGCTCGGCTTCGTCGCGGTATGCGGCACCGTCGCCTACAGCGTCGCCGCGCCCGCGTTGGTGCCATCGCTGGTCAATTCGGCCCAATTGCCCGCGGCGAACGCGCGGATCGAACTGGCGCGCACGGTGGCGTTTGCGAGCGGTCCGGCGCTCGGCGGCGTGCTGGTTGGATGGATCGGGGCCGCGCCCGCCTTCGGCTTCGCCGCCGCCTTGTCCGTGATCGCCGTCGTGCTGCTGTCCGGCATCCATGAACCGGCACGCGCACCCGCCCCGCGCCGTCATCCCCTGCAGGAGATCAGGAAGGCGCCGCGTTCGTGTTGCATCACGCTCTGCTGCGGCCCGTGTTCATCACGCAGTTCATCTTCAACACGGCGTCGTTCCTGCTGCTGGCCGTGTTCGTGCCCTACGCCGTTCGCCATCTCGGCCTATCGGCCACCGGCGTCGGCCTGACGCTTGGCATGTACGGCGTCGGCATGGTGGTCGGCGCGCTCGCGGCCACGCGGGTGATGAAGCGGCTGGCCTTCGGCACCGTGATCGGGCTCGGGCCCGTCACTGGTTTTGTCGCCGCCGCCGTGATGGCACTGACGACGATTGTGCCGACGCCGGGGCTCGCGGGCCTGAGCTTCTTTCTGCTCGGCGCCGGCCCGATCCTCTGGGTGATCTCGACCACCACGCTGCGCCAATCGGTGACCCCGCCGTCGCTGCTCGGGCGCGTCTCCGCCATCAACATCATGAGCTATGGCGCTCGCCCGCTCGGCTCGGCGCTGGGCGCCATCGTCGGCGGGCTCTATGGCGCGGAAGCCTGCCTCTATCTGGCAACCGCGATCTTCGCGGCGCAGGCGTTGGTGATCCTGCTGTCGCCCGCAGTCTCGCTGGCGCGACAGCCGGAAATGGTTGGCGAGCCGGCATGTTAGCCGGCTGATTCATGTGCGAACCGAGGGCGTTATTGCGAAGAGCGAAAGCGACGAAGCAATCAATCTTGCCGCGGAGCGATGGATTGCTTGGTTTCGTTCGCAATGATGGTCTTTGCGAGCATTTTCTTCCAATTCCACCTGGGTCCCATTGCCGCTTCCTTATCTTGCTTTATATGATGTACGTAATTTCATATCAAAGCGGGAACCCTCATGGCCGATCAAACCGTCGTAATCGACGCCAGCTCCCGCCCCAACGCCTCATCCACCGTCCTGCAGATCGCGGTGCTCGCGGGCCTTGCCGCCACAGGCACGCTCGCCACCAACATCCTGTTGCCGTCGTTGCCGCAGATGGCGATTTCGCTGAAGGTATCGAGCGCGGCCGTCACCTCAGCGATCACGGTCTTCCTCGCAGTGTTCGCAGTCGGGCAGCTCGTGGTCGGGCCGATCTCGGACCGCTATGGCCGCCGTTGGCCGGTCTTGACCGGATTTGCAATCTTCTTCGTCGGCAGCGTTTGCTGCGGCCTCGCCAATGATTTGCCGAGCCTGCTGATTGGCCGTGTCATCCAGGCGGCCGGCGCCTGCGCCACCTCAGTGCTGTCCCGCGCCATCGCCCGCGACCTGTTTTCCGGGTCTGCCCTGGGCCGCGCGATGGCGCTGATCATGATCGCGATGGCGGCAGCACCCGGCTTCTCGCCGCTGCTCGGCGGCGCGCTCGACCACATTTTCGGCTGGCGCTCCGAATTCGCATTCCTCGCAGCTTTCGCCGGGCTCGGTGCCCTCGCCTACGGCATGGTGTTCGGCGAGACCCATCTCGCGACACGCACCCCGCTCGATCCGCGGGCCATCGCAAAGACGTACTTCGCCCTGCTCCGCGACCGCCGCTTCGTGGTGCCGGCAGCAACCGTCAGCCTCATCCTGGGCGCGCTGTTCTCGATTTTTCGGCCGCGCCCCGCGTGCTGATCGAAGCGTTGCATTTTACGCCAATTCAACTCGGCCTGTTCTTTGCGGGTACGGTGCTGATCGTGTTCGCCGCCGGTATGCTCGCGACCCGGCTGGCGCCACGCTATGGGCTCGATCGTTCGATCCGGGGCGGACTGCTCGCCGCCGCCGCCGGCAGCCTCGCGATGCTGCTGGTCTCCCTATACAACCCCTCCTTCCTGCCGTTTCTTGCGGCCATGAGCGTATTCCTGCTCGGCATGGGCATCGTCAGCCCGTTAGGCACGGCGCAGGCGCTGTCCCCGTTCGGCGACAAAGCGGGCGCGGCATCAGCGCTCATCGGCTTCTCGCAGATGATGACGGCTGCGATCGGCGTCTGGCTCGCGGCGACGATTTCGCATGAGGCGCTGTTCGCGCTCGGCGTGGTGCTGATGGTTTTTCCCTAGTGGCCGTGGCGCTCTACGCACGGCGAGCGAGACCAGATTAAGCCGCCAGATATCGCTCGTACTTCCCGGCCACCACCTCGTCCGCGGCAATATCAGGATCGAGCGTGTAGAGGTCCTGCGCGCGGCCGATGCCGCGCAGCGCATAGCGGCCGGTGGACACCAGGTAGTTTCGCCCCGCAGCGTCGAGGCCTGCGCGGAATGCCGACGACATCAAGAGTTCCCGGTCGACCGAGCGGCACATCGAGGCGATGCGGCTGACCTCGTTGACGGCCGGGCCCACCACGGTGAAGTCGAGCCGGTCGTCGCTGCCGATATTGCCGTAAAACACCTCGCCGACATGCAGGCCAACATGGGCTGACGTCACCGGCCGGCTTTCGGCGGTGCGGCGGGCGGTGAGCGCCTTCATGTTGCGGCGGAAGCGCGATGCTCGGCGCGCAGCGCGGCGCGGTTGGCCTTCGCCATGTTGTCATGGGTAAACATCGCCAGCACGCCGTCGCCGATCAGCTTCAGCACTTCGCCACCGGCTTCGTGAATGGCGTCGATCGAGGCCTGCGCGTAATCGTTGAGGAACGGGATGATCTCGCCGGGATCGATGCTTTCGCTGATCGCGGTCGAACCGCGCAGGTCGGAAAACCACAGCACCGTGTTGATGCGCTCGGTGACGCCGCGCGCGATCCGCCCGCGCAGCACCTGTTCGGCGGTGTCACGCCCGAGATAGACGCGGCCGAGCGTCTTGGTGATGTCGGCCTGCGCCGCGGATTTGATCGCAAGTCCCAACACCGGCACGAGATCGCGTAGCGCCGCGAGCCCCTGCGCCCCAAAGCCCTCGTCGCGCCTTGTCACCCAATAGGAATAGACGCAGTCCATCTGCCCCATGGTGCCGGCCTCGCCGAACTGATGCACATAGGCCACGAGATGCTTATGGCCCTTCTCGGCGAGTTCGTTCACGAACTTGAACCTGTGGGTCCCGCCATCGGCGAGGTCGATCGGCAGTTCCTCATGACCGTTTTCGAGCATGTGGTAGAAGATCGAACTGCGCCAGGCCTGCGCGGCTTCGCCCTCACTGGTCGAGCCATATTCGAACACGTCGCTTTCGTTGGTCTCGGCGTCGTTCCAGCGAAAGCCGCGCCCTCGAAAATCGGGTGCAGCGTATCGATGAAGACCATACCGCGCGACACATGAAGACCTTCGGCGCAGCAGCGCTCGCAGAAGCCGCGGACCAGGTCGTTTTGGGGCAGGCCAGTGAGACCCTGGCTGACCAGCCAGTTCGTCAGGCGCAGACGGGGTGTGAGTTCCATACGGCCATTATGCCGCGCAATCGTGACGGGTGAAAGGCTGCGCCGCCCGCAGAAGGCTGCGCGGCCCTCACAATCGTGACGCTCAAACCTCCGCCTCCTCCTTGATGGCACCGGAAGCGCTGACACTGTTCTCGTACCAGCCGCGCGACGCCTTCACGAGATAGACGACAGAGAGCATTACGGGCACCTCGACCAGCACGCCGACCACGGTGGCCAATGCCGCCCCTGAATCGAGGCCGAACAAGCTGATAGCTGCGGCAACGGCGAGTTCGAAAAAGTTGCTGGCGCCGATCAGTGCGGCTGGCGCGGCGACGCACCAGGCGACGCCGAAACGGCGGCTAAGCCAATAGGCCAGCCCGGCATTGAGATAGACCTGAATCAGGATCGGCACTGCGAGCAGCACGATCACAAGCGGCTGTGCGATGATCTGTTCGCCCTGGAAGCCGAACAGCAGAACCAGCGTGGTCAGCAACGCGACCAGCGACACCGGCTGCAGCACATGCTGCGTCCGCTGCAATGCCGCTGGCCCGGTGGCGAGCAGCTTGCGCCGCCAGAGCTGCGCGATGATGACGGGTACCACGATATACAACACCACGGAGATCAGCAGGGTTGCCCAAGGCACCGCGATCGAGGCAACACCAAGCAGCAGCCCGACCAGCGGGGCGAAAGCGAACACCATGATGACGTCATTGAGCGCGACCTGGCTCAGCGTGTAATGCGGCTCGCCCTCGCACAGGTTCGACCATACGAACACCATGGCCGTGCAAGGCGCCGCTGCCAGCAGAATGAGGCCGGCGATATAGGATGGAATTTGCGCCGATGGCAGCCATGGCGCGAACAGATGACCGATGAACAGTGAACCCAGCAGCGCCATCGAGAACGGCTTCACCGCCCAGTTGATGAACAGCGTGACACCAACGCCGCGCCAATGCTCGCGCACCTGGCCGAGTGCGCCGAAGTCGATCTTCAGCAGCATCGGGATGATCATCAACCATACCAGCCCGGCTACCGGCAGGTTGACCCGCGCAATCTCCGCGCTCGCGATGGCCGCGAACAGGCCGGGCAGCAGATGTCCGAGTGCGACACCGGCGACGATGCACAGCGCGACCCACAACGAGAGATAACGTTCGAACAGGTTCATAGTGGAGCCATCCGGGCGTGATTTGGAGAGGCGCTCTCTCCTGCTATCTCGCGCGACCGTGACCGTGCGATGACCTCCGATATTGCAGGCCCGGCCGGCTCGCAAGAAATATGTCTTTATTTCTCGACGTGTGGAGATAAAAATCGCCCCAGACAATGTACGAAAACGGCGAGTTTTACGCATGGTGTCATCTAATTGTCACTTAATTCGTCGATAAACATGGACACGACGATGGGGCCGCGAGAAACCAATGGAAGCAAATAGTCGCGAAGAAAGCGCTATAGAGGGTTTTGGATCGCTGGCGCAGGCGACCCGCCTTGCCGCGATACGCCACCTGCTCGCCGTCCATCCGTTAAGTCTGCCCGCCGGTGAGATCGCCCGGCTCTGCGAGGTGCCGCACAACACCATGTCGACGCACCTCGGCATCTTGAGCCGAGCCGGTTTGGTCTCCGTCGAGAAGGATGGCCGCTCGATGAATTATCGGGCAGATGTCGGCGGATTTAGAGGCCTGCTCGAATTTCTCTCTCGGGACTGCTGCAATTGCCGCCCCGAACTCTGTGGCGATGCTTTCGATCTCCCATCCGAAGCAACGGGGAAGTTCATGACGCCTGCGTTCAACGTCCTCTTTCTGTGCACCCAGAACTCGGCCCGCTCGATCATCGCCGAAGCCCTGCTCGAAAAAATCGGCCGTGGCCGCTTCCGCGCCTATTCCGCCGGTTCGGAGCCGGCCCGAGAACCCGTTCCCGAAGTCATCGACCGGCTGAAAGCGCTCGGGCACGACGTGTCCCGCCTGCATTCAAAGTCGTGGGATGAGTTTCGAGGGCCACTCGCTCCCCGTATGGACTTCATCATCGCGCTTTGCGACGCACCCAATGGCCAATTTTGTCCGGACCTCGGCGCTCAGTTCGTCACCGGCGCCTGGCCCCTGCCCGACCCGGCGCAGTTCACGGGGTCGTCCACCGAGCGCACCACGCTTCTGAATGAACTCTACGCCATGATCCGGCGCCGCATCGAAATCTTCACAAGCCTTCCGTTCGACTCGCTGGACCGCATGGCGATCAAGGCTCGCCTGGACGAAATCGGCGATACGACCCGAGTATCCCCTTAAGGAAATTTCCTATGAAAGTTGGAATCAATGGCATGGGCCGCATGGGCAGGCTCGCGCTGCGTTCGGCGCTTGGCGGCATACATCGTCCGGAAAGCGATCCTCGCGCCGGGAACCGGCTGGAAGTCGTTCATATCAACGAATTGAAGGGTGGAATCGCGGCGACGGCACATCTGCTCGAATTCGACAGTATTCACGGCCGCTGGCACGCACCGATCGCGGTCGATTCCGATAATGCCATTGCGATCGGCAAGAACCGGATCGGCTTCAGCGAAAAGGCCAGTCCAGGCGACGTCGCATGGGGCGATCTCGGTTGCGACATCGTGCTGGAGTGCACCGGCAAATTCCTGAAGCCGGACCAGCTTCAGGCCTACTTCGACCGGGGCGTCAAACGGGTGATCGTCGCCGCTCCCGTGAAGGATGACGCGGCGCTCAACATCGTGGTCGGCGTCAACGATCATCTCTACGATCCCGCTCGGCACCGGTTGCTGACGGCGGCATCTTGCACCACCAATTGTCTGGCTCCCGTCGTCAAGGTGATCCACGAGTCGATCAGAATCCGGCACGGACAGATCACGACGATCCATGATCCGACCAATACCAACGTCGTCGTTGACGCGCCGCACAAGGACCTTCGCCGTGCACGCTCCGCGATGCTTTCGATGCAACCCACGACGACCGGGAGCGCGACCGCAATCTCGCTAATCTATCCCGAACTCAAGGGCAAGCTGAACGGCCATGCCGTACGCATTCCCGTCTTGAACGCCAGCCTGACCGACTGTGTCTTCGAATTGAAGCGCCCGACAACGGCCGAGGAGGTCAATCAGCTCTTCAAATCCGCCTCAGAAAGCGTTTTGGCTGGTATCCTAGGTCTGGAGACCAGACCTCTCGTTTCGGCCGACTACAACAACGATCCGCGCAGCTCGATCGTCGACGCTTTGAGCACGATGGTGACTGACGAAACGCTGCTGAAGATCTACGCTTGGTACGACAACGAAGTCGGCTACGCCTGCCGGATGGTCGATCTCGCCAACATTGTTCAACGTTCGGGCGCCTGAACCATGGTCCGAAATTACCTCATCGTAACGGCATCCTATTGGGGCTTCACGCTCGTCGACGGCGCGTTGCGTATGCTGGTCCTGTTCCATTTTTTCCGGCTGGGATACACGCCGTTCACGCTGGCGTTCCTGTTTCTGCTCTATGAAGCCGCCGGAATCGGCGCCAACCTCGCCGGCGGTTACTTCGCGTCGCGCTTCGGCATCCCGCGGATGCTTGCGATCGGCCAGATGCTCCAGATCGCTGGCTTGTTGATGCTATCCGCACTTGATCCCGGTTGGGGGCCGCGGCATCGGTCGCCTGGGTCGTCATCGCCCAGGGCATCGCCGGCGTTGCCAAGGACCTGACCAAGACCGCATCGAAATCGGCGATCAAGGCGACATCCGCGGAGGGCAGCGGGCAGTTGTTCCGGTGGGTAGCGTGGTTCACGGGTTCGAAGAACGCGATGAAGGAATCGGATTCTTCGTCGGTGGTCTTCTGCTCGATCTCGCAGGCTTCACCCATGCGCTATGGTTGATGGCCGCCCTGCTCGGCGTGGTCTTCGTCGCGGGACTGCTGCTATTGCCGTCGCAGCTTGGCAAGGCGAAATCGTCGAAAACCATCCGCGAATTGTTCGGCAAGTCGCGCGGGGTAAACCTTCTGGCGGCCGCGCGCATCTTCATGTTCGGGGCAAGGGATGTCTGGTTCGTCGTCGGCCTGCCTGTCTTTCTCTACGCCTACGGCTGGAAGTTCCTGCAGGTCGGCGCATTTCTGGCGGCCTGGACCATTGCTTATGGCGGTGTTCAGGCGATCGCGCCCTCGCTCGTGAGCCGTAGCGCGGACGGCCTCAGCCGAGAGGTGCCGGCCTCCAGGATCTGGGCCGCACTTCTCGCGGCCGTGCCGATTGCCCTGGCGATTATCATGAATTCAACCGAGGTCGGACGCCCCGATGTCATCCTGGTGGTCGGGTTGGCGCTCTTCGGATTGCCCTTCGCCGTAAACTCGTCCCTGCATTCGTATCTCATTCTGGCCTACGCCGGATCCGAAAAGGCCGCGGAAGACGTCGGCTTCTACTATGCCGCCAATGCAGCCGGCCGCCTCCTCGGCATCACGCTATCCGGTATGCTGTATCAGGTCGCCGGTATCACGGGCTGCCTGGTCGGTTCCGCGGTTATGTTGCTGCTCTGCTCGCTGATCACGTTCCTGCTTCCGCAGAACGCAGACCTATCGACAACAAGGCCTGCGTCGATCTGATCCGAAACAAAATCAACAGCCCCGGGCTTCTTGCGATTTCTTCACTTCCTAGAACCCATCCGCTGATGGGCCGTCGCAATCGCTGAAAGATCCGACGCGGCATCGCGTTGCGGACCTGCGGCCGCCCTGCGCTCGGAGTAGCGGTCCGTCAGGGTGGCGACGTGGGGCCGGAGCAGGACCGTGAAGCGAACGAGCTCTTCGACGACGTCGACGATCCGTTCGTAGTAGCTCGATGACTTCATCCGGCCGGTCTCGTCGAACTCCTGGAATGCCTTAGGAACGCTCGACTGGTTGGGAACGGTGAACATCCGCAGCCAGCGCCCCAGCAGCCGTAGCGTGTTCACGGCATTGAAAGACTGCGAGCCGCCGCAAACCTGCATGACCGCCAGCGTTCGGCCCTGGGTCGGCCGCATACCACCCATGTTGAGCGGCAGGTGATCGATCTGCGCCTTCATGACACCTGTGATCTGGCCGTGCCGCTCCGGACTGCACCAGATTTGCCCCTCCGACCAGATCGACAGCTCACGCAGCTCCTGTACCGCCGGATGATCGTCGCCCTTGAACTGGTCCGGCAACGGGAGGTCGGATGGATCGAAGATGCGCGGTTCAGCCCCAAAGAATCGGACGAGACGGGCGGCTTCCTCGACAACCAGACGCGAATAGGAGCGCTCCCGCAGCGATCCGTAGAGAAGCAGGATGCGCGGCGAATGCCGCGGGGCGGCGGCCAGGCCGCTCGCCTGGCTTTGCGGCGCGTGGCGCACGTCGAGGGCGGGCAGGAAGTCGGGATCGGATAGTGTGCGAACTCGCATACGCGTTCAGCCATTGCAGGAGTCGAAGAAGCAAGCGCGAGAAATGCGCTAATAATTCCATATATCTAGAATTATCGATATATAAGAGCTTGTCAAGTTGACGCACTGTATTTCCATCATTCTGGAAATATGGTTGACGCCGTTGCCGAAGCATGAAACATTACCGTCATGAAACTCGACGACGCCGCCGCCCATCTCGAAGCGCTGGGTAATCCGACCCGGCTCAAAATCTACCGCGCGCTGATCCGCGCCGGTGGTGCCGGGCTTGCGGTTGGGCGCCTGCAGGAGAAACTGAAGATCGCGCCCTCCACCCTCTCCCACCACATCAAGGCACTGGTGGTGGTCGGCCTTGTAACTCAGGTGCGAGATGCGACGACGCTGATCTGCCACGCCAACTACGAAGTGATGCGGGAGCTGGTGGGATTTCTGGTCGCAGAATGCTGCACGGAAAGCACCGAAACCGAAACAAAGGATGCCAAGACGGCCGCATAAGCATCATCATTTGCGACCTATATTTCGATATTTCCAGTTTTATGGGAGAATGCCATGAGCGAAGCGAAGACCGTCGCCATCATCGGAGCCGGGCCGGTCGGCCTGGCCGCCGCCGCCCATGTTCTGGAGCGCGGCCTGCAGCCGATCGTGCTGGAAGCCGGCGACACTGTCGGCCACGCCATGCGGCAATGGGGCCACGTCCAACTGTTCTCGCCCTGGGAATACAACATCGACAAGGCGGCGGCGCGGCTGCTGGCGACGACCGGCTGGAACTCGCCCGAGCCCGACCAGTACCCGACGGGCGCAGAGATGGTGGAGCGCTATCTCGAGCCGCTCGCCAACGGCACTGCGCTCAAGCCCCACATCCGCACATCGAGCCACGTCACCGGTATCAGCCGGGCGGGCTTTGACAAGCTCAAGACCAAGGGCCGCGAAACGGCGCCGTTCGAAATCCGGTATCAGAACGGGAAAGGTCCTGAGATCGTCAAGGCCGATGCGGTCATCGACGTATCCGGCACCTGGCATTCACCGAATCCGGCGGGTGCGAACGGCCTCCCCGCCATCGGCGAGACAGAGAACACCGACAGAATCGCCTACGGCATGCCCGACGTGCTGGGTAAGGACCGCGCGCGCTATGCCGGCAAGACCGTCGCAGTGCTGGGATCAGGGCATTCCGCGATCGGCACGCTGACCGATCTGGCGAAGCTTGCGGCAGAAGTACCTGAAACCCGACCGGTCTGGCTGTTGCGCGGCAGCGATCCCGCCAAGGCCTTTGGCGGCGGCGCCAACGACAAGCTGGTCGCCCGCGGCGAACTTGGCACCGCCTTCGCCGCATTGGTAACGGCAGGCCGGATCAAGCTGGAAAGCGAATTTCGCGTCTCGCATCTCGTCGCCGACAGCCCTCGCCTTGTCGTCGGTGCCATATCGGGCTGCAGCGCCCGTCGGGCTGTGATCGACGAACTCATCGTCGCGACGGGCTTTCGCCCGGACCTCGACTTTGCGCGCGAGTTGCGCATCCGGCTCGACCCCGCCATCGAATGCCCGGTCGCACTGGCGCCGCTGATCGATCCCAACGAGCATAGTTGCGGCACCGTGCGGCCGCACGGTGCGCGTGAATTGGCGCAGGATGAGCCCGGCTTCTACTTCGCGGGCATGAAATCATATGGCCGCGCGCCGACGTTCCTGATGCTCACGGGATATGAACAGGTGCGTTCGATCGCAGCCGAGATCGCCGGCGACCGCGCGGCCGCAGAGCGGGTCGAACTGGTGCTGCCGGAGACCGGCGTCTGCAGTCGCTCGCTCGCGCCAGATGCCGGCAATTGTTGCGGCGGCCCTGCATTATCGGATGTTGACGCGTGTTGCGTCGCGGATGAGAAAGCAAAGCAGCAAGGTAAGACGGGATGCGGTTGCGCGTCCCAGCCGTAGGGGAGTGAACGGAATCTCGTTGGAAGGTCGCTCTGTTATCGTCGCGATGTGCGTGGGGCAGCTTGGCAGCTTGCTTCCACACGTCGTTGTGCCTTCCATTCCTGCCACGTTCCTGATTCCGGAATGGCATTTGAGCGGCACGCAGGCAGGCCTCTTGGCGGGCTCCGGCGCCTCCGCGACCATAGCGATGCATTCCACCGTCGGATTCAGCCTGTCCGCGCTTGGCGCGTCGGCGGTCGGCATCGCGTTGGATGCTGCGGGTGAGCCGCAGAGTTCAACGGCCTGGATGGCCGCATTTTCGGTGCTGGCGGCAGGGATCCTGCTTGGACCGCTGGCGCTCTATTGGTCGAGAAGAGAGATGCCGCAGTGAACCGCAGCCAGCTTTCCATCATTGTCGCACTCGGCACAACGCAGACGCTGGCCTGGGCTTCGAGCTACTACCTGCCGGCAATCCTCGCCGATCCCATCGCACGCGATCTCGGCGTTTCCTCGAACTGGATCTTCGCCGCCTTCTCGGCATCGCTTGTCATATCCGCCATACTCGGGCCGCGCATCGGCCGGCAGATCGATCTGGTCGGCGGCCGTTCGGTGCTGTCGCTTTCCAACCTCGTACTGGCTGCAGGCCTGACGCTGCTCGGCCTCACCTACTCAATACCTGTTCTGCTCGCCGCCTGGCTCCTGCTCGGCATCGGCATGGGTGCGGGCCTCTACGACGCCGCCTTCGGCGCGCTCGGACGCATCTACGGCGACGCGGCGCGCCGCTCGATCACCGGCATCACCCTGTTCGCAGGCTTTGCCTCGACCGTCGGATGGCCGCTGACCGCGTGGGGACTCGAAACCATCGGCTGGCGCAACACCTGCTTTGCGTGGGCGGCGGCGCACATCCTGATCGGGCTACCGATCAACTGGCTGATGCTGCCGCCGGTTGCCGGCGCGAAGGCCGCGGTTGCCGCCGCCGTCAAGCCACACATCCCGCTCGACCGCACCATGATCCTGCTGGCGTTTGCCTTCGCCGCGGCATGGAGCGTCACCGGAGCGATGGCCGCGCATTTGCCGCGCATCCTGGAAGCCGCCGGCGCGACATCGCTGCAGGCGGTCGCGGCCGGCGCGCTGATCGGTCCGGCGCAGGTGGCGGCCCGTATCTTCGAGGCGGGTTTCCTCAGTCGTTATCACCCGCTGGTCTCGGGCCGGCTGGCCTGCCTGACGCATCCGATCGGTGCCGCCATTATCGGATTGGCGGGCGGCGGCGCCGCGAGCGTGTTCGCCGTGTTTCACGGCACCGGCAACGGCATCCTGACGATTGCGCGCGGCACGATGCCGCTCGCGATCTTCGGCCCGCAGAACTACGCCTATCGCCTCGGGATCATCGGCGCTCCGGCGCGGATCGCGCAGGCCGGCGCTCCGCTGGCGTTCAGCCTCTTGATCGACGTCATGGGTAGCCGCATCCTGATCGTGTCGTCGGCGCTCAGTCTCTCCGCGCTGCTGGCGCTGTGCTTGCTGCGGGCGCCGCCGCCTCGAAGCGTGACGAAAAAGGAGGATGTCTGAATGATCACCCGCATCAATCAGCCTGAACTCGGAACGCCGCCGGGCTATTCCCAGATCATCGAAGTTCGCGCCGGGCGCATCGTCTTCATCGCCGGCCAGACCGCGCTCGATCGCGACGGCAATGTGGTCGGCAGGAATGATTTTGCCGCCCAGGCGGAGCAGGTGTTTCGAAACCTCACGATTGCGCTGGAGGCGAGCCAGTGCACGCCGGCCAATCTCGTCAAGCTCACGGTGTTTCTCACCGACATGGATAATCTCGCTCGCTACCGCGAAGCCCGAAACCGCTTCTTCGCCTCGGTGACGCCGCCGGCAGCGCCTGCGGTCACGCTGGTCGAGGTATCGAAACTCTACGGTCCGGATTTCCTGATCGAGATCGAGGGCATCGCGGCGGCTTGAGCGTCACGCATTCAAGGCTTCCCGACCTCCGACGTTGCGATCCAAATCCCGGCGAACACCGCGACAAGCCCGAGCACAAGATTGGCCGTGATCGGCTCTCCGACGAGTTGCGTGGCGAGCAGCCCGGCCGCGAGCGGATTGACGGTCATGGTATTGGCGACACGCGTCGGCGACGCCCGTTCCAGCGCCAGCACCCACAGGATGAATGCCAGCGCGCCGCCGGCAACGCCGAGATAAATGCCGGCGATCCATTGCGGCGTGCTGAACTGGCTCAATGCGGCAACGCTCCCCGTCAACGAGCCGACCAGGACCAGGGCCGCGGCGCCGGTCCCCATGCCGACCGTAAGGAAACCAAGCGCGCTCGACCGCTGGATGAAAGGGCGGGACCAGACATTGTAGAACGCCATGCACAAGACAGCCGCCGTCATGATCAGCTCGCCGCGCCAGGCTCCCGGCGGCGCGGCCGACAATCCCGTTGCAAGCGCGGCAGCGACACCGAGCACCGCAATGCAGACCCCGATCGATTTCCGTTTCGTCAGCGGTTCGATGCCGAGTATTGCGCCGACCACCATGGTGTGCAGCGGCAACGTCGCCAGCGCGAGCGAGGCACGCGCTGCGGTCGTGTAGGACATCGCGATGTTGTAGAGGACGAAGAACACGCCGAAGAAACAGAAACCGAGGGCGGCGACAGCAGGCCAGTCCCGGCGTTGCGGCCATCGCGCCTTCAGCAATAGCGCCGCAGGCAGCACGCAACAAAAGCCGATCGCCCAGCGCAGAATCGCAAGCGTAATCGGATCGGTGTTGCCGGCGAGATAGCGCGTGATCGCCGCCGCGGTGCCGCCGAGACAACTCGAGACCAATGCGATTGTGACTCCAATCCATTCGCCCACGCCGTCTCTCCGCATTTGACGCGCCATCGGCTGCAGCGCTTGGCTGAACATATGATCGCGATAGACCCGCGCGCGAGCAAAAAGCGTTTGTCGTGCAGATCTTTCTGCCGGATGGCGGCAACTGTCAGCAGCGTTGTCATCGCGGGGAGGCATGACGATGCGTCTTGCGCACGCGGCCATGCCGGGCATAAGTTGAACATGGGGATATCGCAGCCTCCCCGTCAAATGGCGATCACATTCAAGCGCTGCTCGCTTTTCTGTGGAGCGAGCACATGGATGGAACGACACTCGAACTGCCGCTGTTTCTTCTCGCGACCTTTGCCGGCGCGCTGATTGCCGGCCTCTCCGGCTTCGCCTTCGGCCTCGTCGCATCAGCGATCTGGCTCTACATCCTCACCCCGCTGCAAACCGCAACGCTGATCATCGCATTCGGGCTGATCGTGCAGGGCTATTCGGTCTGGAAGCTGCGCGGCGCGCTGGACTGGCGACGGCTCTGGCCGTTCGTGGCCGGCGCCGCGCTCGGCGTGCCCGTCGGCGTCGGCATCCTGACCTGGGCGAACCCCGCCCATGTACGCATGGGCGTCGGCGCCTTCCTGGTGCTCTACAGCCTCTACGCGCTGCTGCGGCCGGCCATCCCTGCGGTGAAAACGGGCGGCGCCGCTGCCGACGCCGGCATAGGTTTCCTCAACGGCGTGCTCGGCGGCATCACCGGGCTTGCCGGAATTCTCGTGACGATCTGGTGCGGCTTGCGCGGCTGGCCCAAGGACGTGCAGCGCGCGGTGTTTCAGCCGGTGGCGGTTGCGATCTTCGCCATGAGCGCATTTTGGATCGGTGCCGGGGGCGCGATCACGCCTGACGTGATCAAGCTGTTCCTGATCGGATTGCCGGCCTTGTTCGCCGGCACCTGGCTCGGGCTGAAACTGTTCGGGCGGCTCGACGAGGCCACGTTCCGAAAAATCGTGCTGATACTTCTTCTAGCCTCGGGCGCCCTGCTGATCGTCTAGGCGGGCATTCGCGAGCAACATCGCGACGGAATGAGGCGGCCCCGGCCAGGCTCATTAGTTATCGGGTCAATCCATTCCTAAATTTCAATCAATTGCCTCCGACCTGCATAGCATAGCGTCAAGAAGTTTTTGTCATGAGGATAGGACCGGAACCCGTTTCCGGTGGTTTCGAGGCTCCGCTCCGTTGGAGCTTCCAGGCTCTGGAATTGGCTATGAATGAAGCGACCCGCTTGCGTGAATTGGAAGCCGAGTGCCGTCAGCGCGCACTGAGCGAGCCGGACAAGAAATGGTACTGGCTCGCGCAGGCCGCCAAATACCAGGTGCAGGCCGACCAGAAACTCGCCTTTCGCTCGGAAGAGGCCAACGCGCCAGACTCTCCGGAGATCAAGCTGGCGCAATGGTCGCATGTACGTGATGAGCGACGATTGATGGACCCCTCCCCGACGGACGGCGATCGCCCTGGTAGTCGCGCGCCTCAACAAGCTCTAACGCCCCTGCTCCTCGGGCGGCTTGATATGGCGGAACGAGAACAAGAGCGCGAGATCGTAGGCGATCTTGAGCGTGCCGCAGACCACCAGCGGCAGCCCCGTAAACGAGGTCATCAGTAGCGCGCCCGCAATCGCCGGGCTGATTGCGGATGCAAGGCTGCGCGGCACGGCGGTAACGCTGGCAGCCGCCGGGCGCTCGGCCGGCGTCACCACGGCCATGACGTAGGAGGTGCGGGTCGGCACGTCCATCTGCGATAGCGCCGAGCGCAACAGCAGCAATCCGAGCGCCAGATAGAGGTTCGGCGCGAACGCCGCCAGGATCAGGAAAATGCTGGAGGGGATGTGCGTGAACACCATGGTGTTGACGAGGCCGATGCGCCTGGCGATCCACGCGGCGACCGGATAGGAGAAGGCGCTCAGCGTGCTCGACCAGAAGAAAAACAATCCGGCCGCGGACAATGACAGGTCGAAGCGCTCGAACAGCCAGAGCACCAGCAGGGACTGCGCGACGAAACCGCCGGCAAAGGAATCGATGCTGAACAGCGCCGCAAGCTTGTAGACGGTGCCGCGCGAGGGCCCGAGCGGGGTTTGCGGCGCGCTCTCCTCGCCGCGCGTATGCGGGACATAGCGATAAAGCGCCGCGCTTATTATCCCGAGCGCAGCATACGCATAAAACATCAGGCGGAACGCGCCGAGCGTGGTGCCGCCGTGCGAAACCAGGAAATCCGGCAAGGTTGCCGCAAGCGAGCCGGCGGCGGTGCAGAGCGCCCCGATCAGGCTGTAGCGCGCAAACACCTGGGTCCGGCGGTCGTCGGTCGTACTCTTCGCCAGCACCGCGTGTTCGAGCGGAACCAGCACGCCAAGATCGCCGCCCGAGGGATTGATGGTGCCGATGAACGCCACGAGCACAATCAGGACGAAGTGCTCTACGCCCGGAAATGCGAGGCCGGTCGCCGCCATCAGACCTGCGCCAAAGATCAAGAGCGCGCGCAGGTCATGGCGCGGCGCGATCCAGCCGACGATCAGCGTCAGTAACGCGGTTCCCAGCAGCGACGCGGTCGCGACGATGCCGACCGCGATCGCGTCATACCCCAGCGCCGTCATGTAGGCCGGCAGGATAATCACGGCAAAACCGTCGCCGAAGCCACGCAAGCCCCGTGCGACATAAAGTAGCCTGATCAGCGCGTTGGCGGTGGAGGGTTTTGGTTCAGTCGCGATATCGGTCATCCCAGCGTCCATGCGCCATCCTCGACACGTCGAGAGGTGCGCAGAGCTTGGACGGCGAACCGTCTGACGGGGAGCCTGCTTCGTCCCCGATGTGGCCAAGCTAGGACCGGTTCACACATTTCGCAAGCATTCTGCGAACCGCATTCTGCGAACCGGTTGACAGAAGAAGCTACAAGCGATTTATTCCGCCCATGGGGTTTTGCGATCCCCCACGAGGCGACATGCCCAAGTATCGCGTCCCGTTTTTACGAGGGCGCAGCCATGTCATCCTACACCACCATATCTCCGGACAAGCTTTCGAAGTTGATCGGCACGGCGCACACGCCTGCCCTGATCGACGTTCGCACCGACGAGGATTTCGCCGCCGACCCGCGGCTGATTCCCGGTGCCATCAGGCGCAGCCACGAGGAGGCCGCCGATTGGGGCGAACAATTTTCCGGCCGCTCGGCGATCGTCGTCTGCCTGCGCGGCCAGAAACTGGCGCAAGGCACGGCCGCCTGGCTGCGGCATCTCCATGTCGAGGCCGAAGCGCTGGAAGGCGGTTTTGAAGGCTGGAAAGCGGCAAAACTGCCGCTGGTGCCGGCGGAGAAACTGCCCGCCCGCGACGCGAAGGGCCGCACCGTCTGGGTCACCCGCGCACGGCCAAAGATCGACCGCATCGCCTGCCCTTGGCTGATCCGCAGGTTCGTCGATCCGAACGCGGTGTTTCTGTTCGTCTCGCCGCCGGAGGTGCTGGCGGTCGGCGAGCGCTTCAACGCAGCGCCCTTCGACGTCGAGAACGTGTTCTGGAGCCACCGCGGCGAACTCTGCACGTTCGATGTCATGATCGAGGAATTCGGCCTGGGGATCCCGCCTTTGCTGCGGCTGGCGGCGATGGTCCGCGGCGCCGACACAGGCCGGCTCGATCTCTCACCGGAAGCGCCTGGCCTGCTCGCCGCCTCGCTCGGCCTGTCGCGGATGTTCGATGACGATCTCGAACAGCTCGAAGCCGGTATGACGCTATACGACGCATTCTACCGCTGGTGCCGCGACGCGTCAGGCGAGACGCACAATTGGCCGACCAACAAGGTGAAATCGTAATGGAAGCGACGATCGATAAGACGACTGGGGCCGACACAAACCGCGACCTCGGTCACGACATCAGCTTCGGTGAAGCATTCCGGGTCTGGCTGCGGGTCGCCGTGCTGAGCTTCGGCGGCCCGGCCGGGCAGATCGCGGTGATGCACCGCATCCTGGTCGAGGAAAAGAACTGGATCTCCGAGAGCCGGTTCCTGCATGCACTGAACTACTGCATGCTGTTGCCGGGCCCGGAAGCGCAGCAGCTTGCGACCTATATCGGTTGGCTGTTGCACCGGACCGCCGGCGGCATCATGGCCGGCGGCCTGTTCATCCTGCCCGGCATCATCGCAATCATGGGGTTGAGCTACGTCTACGCAGCCTATGGCAATGTGGGCTTCGTCGAAGCGGTGTTCTTCGGACTGAAGGCTGCAGTGCTCGCCATCGTCGTCCATGCCGTGGTCCGCGTCGGCA
Organism: Bradyrhizobium sp. RDT10; assembly: GCA_044772375.2. Taxonomy (GTDB): domain Bacteria; phylum Pseudomonadota; class Alphaproteobacteria; order Rhizobiales; family Xanthobacteraceae; genus Bradyrhizobium. Next base: position 2,278,985 of record CP187939.1, on the reverse strand, counting down.
AGCGCGCGTTGCGCAACCGGGTGATGATTGCACTGGCGGCCATCGCCTTTGTCGCGATCTTCTTTTTCAACGTCCCCTTCCCGGTCATCATCATCGCGGCCGCCGTAATCGGTTATTTCGGCGCGAGGAGCGGACGGCCTGAATTTTCCGCCATCGAACACGGCGGCGGCAAGAAGTCGGCGGCCGTGGACAGCCTGCTCGGCGAGGAATTGCCCGATCACGTTCGCCCCAGTGTGGCACGGGCGCTGCGCGTGAGCTCGGTCTGGCTGTTGCTGTGGGTGGTGCCGGTCGCTGCGCTGCTGATTGGGCTAGGCCCAGCCAATGTGTTCAGCCAGATCGCACTGTTCTTTTCCAAGATGGCAATGGTGACGTTCGGCGGCGCCTATGCGGTGCTGGCCTATGTCGCGCAGCAGGCGGTCGAGCATTATCACTGGCTGGAGCCGCGCGAGATGCTCGACGGCCTGGGCATGGCCGAAACCACGCCTGGCCCGCTGATCATGGTGCTGCAGTTCGTCGGCTTCATGGCGGCCTATCGCGATCCCGGCACGCTATCGCCGATGCTGGCTGCCACGCTTGGCGGCTTGCTGGCGACCTGGGTCACCTTCATCCCCTGCTTCCTCTGGATCTTCCTCGGCGCGCCCTATGTCGAGACGCTGCGCGGCAACAAGGGGCTCGCGGGCGCGCTGTCCACGATCACCGCCGCTGTCGTCGGCGTGATCCTGAACCTCTCGATCTGGTTTGGATTGCACACGCTGTTCCGGCAGACCACGCCTGTTCGCTCGTTCGGGCTGTCGTTCGACATGCCGGTGTGGGGAAGCCTCGATATTGCAGCCTTCGTGCTGGCGGCTGCCGCGGCGACTGCGATTTTCCGTCTCAACATCGGGATGCTGTGGGTGTTGGCAGGGTCGTGCGCGGCGGGCGTGATGATGCGGTTTGCAGGGGTGGTGTAAACGTGGCGAACGCCATCCTTCGGCATCACACCCGCTCGGCCGGCGCCAGCTTGCAGACTTCGGCGGCGGCTTCGATCTGCAGCGTGGCGTGGTGGATGTTGAAGCGGTGTGAGAGTTCCTCGCAGACCCCGTGCAGAAAGGCGTCGTCGCTGCCGCCGGGCCGCACCAGATGCGCGGTCAGCGCAGTCTCGTTGGTGCTCATTGCCCAGACGTGGAGGTCATGCACTTCCGAGACGCCTTCCAACCCGCCGAGATAATCCCGCACTTGCGCCAGCTCGATGCCGCGCGGTACGCCGTCGAGCGCGAGATTGACGCTATCCCGTGCCAGCCCCCATCCGCTCCAGAACACCACCGCCGCAATGACGAGGCTGATCGCCGGATCGAGCCACAGCCAGCCCGTCAGCATGATGATGAGCGCCGCGACCACCACGCCGAGCGAAACGCCCGCGTCTGCCGCCATGTGTAGATAGGCGCCGCGAATATTGAGGTCGCCGTGACGGCCACGCATGAACAATAGCGCGGTGAAGCCGTTGATGGCGACGCCCAGCGCTGCGACCGCCACGACCGTCCAGCCTGCGACCGGCGCCGGGCTATAGAGCCGGTTGACCGCCTCGACGACAATGCCGCCGACCGCCACCAGCAGCAGGCCGGCGTTGAACAGGGCGGCCAGGATCGAGGCACGGCGATAGCCGTAAGTATGCTGCTGCGTCGGCTGCTTCTGCGCAAGCCACGCCGCGCCCCATGCCAGGAGCAGCGCGATCACGTCGGAGAGATTGTGAACGGCATCGGAAATCAGGGCGAGCGAATTGGCGGCGTAGCCGTAGATCAGCTCGGCAATGACGAAGGCCGTGTTGAGTCCGGCACCGATGGCGAAAGCCCAGCCAAAACTGTCCGGGGCATGACTGTGGCCGGCGCGACCATGGGAATGATTGTGATGAAAGTGATCGTGCGCCATTCCGCCTCGATGAATTTCGACGGCGACTTATATAGCCCGTGGAATTTCGAATACTATTACAGGCGAGAATCGTTGGGTGGACCAAGCCACTGGGTCGAGCGAACGCACGCCCGATGACAGGCTTCGCGTGCCCACCATTCTCGATGAACACGTCGATAGATGGTGGGCACGGCGCTAGCGAGCCTTTGCCCACCCTACCTTCGCTACTCCACCCCGCGCAGGAACTTGTTCGACTTCGGCAGGCCGTGCGCGAGGCGGCCGGCGTCGGCGCGGTTGCCGCGCCAGTCGGACAATTCCTTGGCGCTCATGCTCTGCTCGCGGCCGGCGGAATCCTTCCAGGTCAACCCCGCCTTGAGCTCGAACACCGCGACATCGGACAGCTTGGCGCTGGAATATTTCTGCAACCGCACGCCGCGGCCGCGCGCCATCTCGGGCACCTGGTCGAGCGGGAACAGCACCATCTTGTGGTTGGTGCCGATCGCGGCAACGGTGTCACCTTGCACGGTCGCAATCGCACAGGCCTCGTTCGGCATGGTGACGTTGAGCACCTGCTTGCCCTTGCGGGTGTTGCCGACGCAATCCTCTTCCTTGACGACAAAGCCCTGGCCTTCGCTGCTCGCGATCAGGAACTTGCGTTCGCCCTTGTTGACGAACAGCGAGACGATCGCGGCGTCCTGCTCCATGTCGATGAACATACGGATCGGCTCGCCATGGCCGCGGCCGCCCGGCAGTTTTGCGACGTCGAGCGAATAGAATTTTCCGTTGGTCGCGAACAGCAGCAGCTTTGACGTGGTCTCCGCGAAGAACGCATGGTCGAGCTTGTCGTCGGTCTTGAAGGCGAGCCCCGAGATATCCTCGACATGGCCCTTCAGCGTGCGCACCCAGCCCTTCTCGGAAATCACCACCGTGCACGGCTCGCGCTCGACAAAGGCTTCCTCGATCGCGGCGAGATCGTGCTCGGGCGCGTCGGCGAACATCGTGCGGCGCTTGCCGAGCGGCGTCTTCGGCCCAAACATGTCGCGGACCTTGCGGACCTGCTCGCCGACCTTGGACCATTGTTCGGTCTCGGAACCGAGCAGCGACTTGATGCCCTTCAACTCGCCTCGGAGGTTCTTTTCCTCGGTGCGGATCTCGAATTCCTCGAGCTTGCGCAAGGAGCGCAGCCGCATGTTGAGGATGGCGTCGGCCTGGACATCCGTGAGCTTGAACGCCTTGATCAGCGCCGGCTTCGGCTCGTCCTCGGTGCGTATGATCTTGATCACCTTGTCGATGTTCAAATAGGCGATCAGGTAACCGCCGAGTATTTCGAGCCGGTTCTCGATCTGCGTCTTGCGGTAGTTCGAGCGGCGTACCAGCACGTCGCGAAGATGGTCGAGCCATTCGCGCAAACATTCCGCAAGCCCCACCACTTTGGGGATCTTGCCCTTGATCAGCACGTTGAGGTTCAGCGAAATCTTGCTCTCGAGCTCGGTGAGCCGGAACAGCGACTCCATCATCAGCGCCGGATCGACCGCGCGCGATTTCGGCTCGATCACGAGGCGAACGTCTTCGGCCGACTCGTCCCTGACATCGCCGACCAGCGGCAGCTTCTTCTCGTTCAGGAGCTCGGCGATCTTCTCGACCAGCCGGGACTTCTGCACCAGCCACGGGATCTCGGTAATGACGACGACCCAGGTGCCGCGCGCGCCCTCTTCCTGGGTCCACTTGGCGCGGGTGCGGAACGAGCCGCGGCCAGTGGTGTAGGCTTCCGCAATGCTTTCCTTGGAATCGACCACGATGCCGCCGGTCGGGAAATCCGGACCCTTGACCCACTTCAAGAGCGACTTCGACTTGGCGTCGGGCTTGTCGATCAGATGCAGCGCTGCGTCGCACAGCTCGGCCGCGTTGTGCGGCGGGATCGAGGTCGCCATGCCGACCGCGATGCCCTGCGCTCCGTTAGCGAGCAGGTTCGGGAAGCCGCCAGGCATCACGACCGGCTCTTTGGTCTGGCCGTCGTAATTGGGTCGAAATTCGACGCCGTCCTCGTCGATACCCTCGAGCAGCAGCCGCGCGACCTCGGTCATGCGCGCTTCGGTGTAACGGTAGGCGGCAGGATTATCGCCGTCGATATTGCCAAAGTTGCCCTGGCCGTCGACCAGTGGATAGCGCGAGGCGAAATCCTGCGCCAGACGCACCATGGCGTCGTAGATCGCCTGGTCGCCATGCGGATGGAACGAGCCCATCACGTCGCCGACGATCTTGGCCGACTTCTTGAACGGCGTGCCGGGGTCGAGCCGCAACAGGCGCATGCCGTAGAGGATGCGCCGGTGCACCGGCTTCAGCCCGTCGCGGGCGTCCGGCAAGGCGCGGTGCATGATGGTCGAGAGCGCATAGGCGAGATAGCGCTCTTCCAGCGCATCCCGCAGCATTACCTCGTGGATTTCGGCCGGTTCTTCCGGCGGCAGCTGTCGTTTTCCCATGGGGAGGCGTTAAACTTTTGCGGTGAATCGGGCAAGATGCGAATGGGGCGACGTCACCCTCGCCGTCGTCCCTGCGAACACAGAGACCCATAACCACAGGTGTTTGTAGCAAAAAATGGCTGGGGCCGCAGCTCCAATTGATAGGCCCGGCGTATGGGTCCTGCTTTTCGCAGGACGACACGCCAAATAGTACCGTCAAACCGCTGAACTGATTCGCGCCTGGTGCCTCGTCACCGCGTTGATAAACCCGTCCCTGGCATCGGAATGGCCTTGCCCGCGCGGTTCCAGCACATGGCGGAGCAGAAACATGCCGGTCAGGCGAAAGCCGTCCTGCAGGTCCTGGTCCGACCAGCCGTTCGCGCCCCCTCGCCTTCGCGCAGAAACGGTGGCAGCCGCAGCAGCCGGTCGCGATAGGGCTCGCCGGCCGCGCGGGATACGGCGCCGCCGGATTTCGGCGAGACGTAGATCAGGTCAGTGGTCGCGCCGGTGGCGGCGCAGTTTTCCAGATCGAGGCCGAAGCCGAGTTCGGCCAGCATCGCGAGCTCGAACCTGATCAGGTGGGCGGCCGCGCCGCCGGCATCGTCAAAGTCGTCGAGCGTGCGGTCGAGCATCTCGTAGATATCCTGGTGCGGATCGCGCTCCGGCAACAGCCGCGCCAGCGAGGCCAGATGGGTCACGCCATAGACCGCATGCGAGGACGCCAAGAGCGTCGCCGCCCGCAGCCGCGTGCCTTCGACCTGGTAATAGCCGAGATGCTCGTCGAGCCGCGCCCGCCACACCGCGGTGACGCTGTTGCCGGGCTGCAGCAGCGGCCGCATCCGCGACGAGGAGCCGCCGCGCACCAGGCCGAGATGACGGCCATGCTCACGTGTCAGCAGTTCGACGATGGCGGAGGATTCGCCATGCCGCCGCACGCCCAGCACGATGCCCTCGTCGGTCCATTCCATGGGGTGGAGTTTACAGGATTTCGGAGCATGTAGGGTGGGCAAAGCGCAGCGTGGCCACCAACGATCAACAAACTGTGTCGCATCCGATGGTGGGAACGGCGCTAAGCGCGCCTTTGCCTACCCCACGCAATCCGCAACAATCACGCGTCAAACCACCCCACCGCATCTCCGGTGAAGGAGAAATACAGCCCCGCCGCGGTCAGCGCGCAGGAGATCACCTCGATGCCGCTGTCGAACTCGAGGCCCTTCTGGCCGATCACCTGCACGAGAGAAATCACCGACAGCACGAGGGCTGCCGCCAGCACCCAGCGCGGCCAGTTCTTGCGGCGCTCGGCAGCGAGCCAGACGAAGTAGACCAAAAGCAGGATCAGGCCAGCCGCCATCAAGGTCCCGACATTGATCATCTGCGCGGTCATATCGGCCCTCGGCGTGCGGTCCTGAAACGCCACCGACACCGCATCCAGTATCAGCGACAGATACAGCAGAACCTCAAACCACAGCACATTCTTCGGTACGGTCATCGGGCCTTTTCTTCGTTATTGTCGGATCGTGGTCTGATCATTCCTTGGGGAATTCCAGTCCCATTTCCTGTAGCGGTCGGGATCGTCGCCCCAGTTCTCGCGCACCTTGACGAACAGGAACAGGTGCACGGGCACGCCCAGAATCTCGGCGATCTCTTTCCGCGAAGCCGCGCCGATCGACTTGATGGTCGCGCCGCCCTTGCCGAGCACGATCTTGCGCTGGCTCTCGCGCTCGACAAAGATGGTCTGCTCGATCCGCACCGACTTGTCTTTGCGCTCGGTCCAGCTGTCGGTCTCGACCGTCGATTGATACGGCAGCTCCTGGTGGAGCTGGCGGTAGATCTTTTCGCGGGTGATTTCGGCTGCCAGATGCCGCAGCGGTGCATCCGACATCTGGTCCTCGGGGTAATGAAACGGCCCCGGCGGCACGCTCTTCGCCAGCGTCTTGCGCAGATCGGCGACGCCATCGCCCGACAGCGCCGAGATCATGAAGGTGCTTTCGAATTTCATACGCTCATTGGCGGCCTGCGCCAGCGCCAGCAGTTTTTCGCGCGGGATCAGGTCGATCTTGTTCAGCACCAGGATTTTCGGGTGCGCAACCGTCGCCAGCTTGTTCAGGATGGCGTCAGCCTCCTCGTCGATCCCGGCCTTGGCATCGAGCAGCACGCAGACGAGGTCGGCATCATGCGCCCCGCTCCAGGCGGTAGAGACCATGGCGCGGTCGAGCCTTCGCTTCGGCGAGAAGATGCCGGGCGTATCGACCAGAATGATCTGGGCATTGTCCTCGATCACGATGCCGCGGATCAGCGCCCGCGTCGTCTGCACCTTGCGCGAGACGATGGTGACCTTGGAGCCGACCAGTGCGTTGACGAGGGTGGACTTGCCGACATTGGGCGCGCCGATCAACGCGACGAAGCCGCAAGCTGTCTCGCCGGATGCAGCGGTGGGTGAGGATTCAACTGTCATTGCTGCCGCCGCCGACGCCTTCGCGTTCGATCATCGCGGAGGCCGCGACCTTCTCGGCGGCGCGCTTGGAGCCGCCGACACCTTCGGCAGGCGCCAGTCCCGGCAAGTCGACGGCGACGCGGAACTGCGGGTCGTGATGCGGCCCGGTACGCTCGATCTCGCGATAGACCGGTGTCGGCAATCCCTTGCTCTGGGCCCATTCCTGCAACACCGTCTTGGGATCGCGCAGCGGCCGGCGCGGCTTGCGCATCCGTTCCAGCCAGTTGCGCTCGACGAATTGGGAGGCCGCCGCATAGCCGCCGTCGAGATAGATCGCCCCGATCACGGCCTCGCAGATGTCGCCGAGCACAGACTTGCGCAGGCGCGCACCCGCCCTGCGCCGACCGCGCCGAGCTTGATGTCGTCGAGCAGCCCGAGCGATTTTGCGACGTCGGCGCAGCTTTCCTTGCGCACGAGATCGGCGAGCCGTTTCGACAATTCGCCCTCGTCGGCCCGCGGATAGGCGCGATACAGCATGTCGGAGATGATTAGCCCGAGCACGTGATCGCCGAGGAACTCCAGCCGCTGATAGCTGTCCGCGCGATGACGCGTGGCGGGCTTCAAGGCCGAGACATGGGTAAAGGCAGTCGTCAGCAGCGCGGGATCGGAAAATTTGTAGCCGATGCGGCCCTCGATCGCGGCGGCGGCCGCCTTGGCCCCGGCTTTGCCGCGCTTCTTTTTCGGCGCAGCGACGCCGGCGGCTTCGGCCTGCTGGCCCGGCTCGCCCGAGGTCGATGTGTCAGGAATGATCGCTGTCTCGTCGTTCATCGCACGATTGTGAATAGGCGATTCCAGCGCACGGCGGTCGGCCAGCGCCAGAACATCCAGGCATGTTCGCCCTCGGCAATGGAAAGAAGATCATCTGGGCCCGGCCGACGATGTTCTCGAACGGCACATAGCCCACCGCCGACAGCACGCGGCTGTCGGTCGAATTGTCGCGGTTGTCGCCCATCATGAAGAAGTGGCCGGCGGGCACGGTGTAGACGTTGGTGTTGTCGTAGAAGCCGTTGTCGACGCAATCGAGCGATTCATAGCTGACGCCGTTCGGCAGCGTTTCCTTCCAGCGCTTGACGCGCGCGGTGGCATCGGAGCCGCAAGGGTCCTCGCCGATGAAGTCGGAAAGCCGCTCGCGCTTGACCGGCTTGTCGTTGATGTGGAGCAGGCCTTCCCGCATCTGGATGCGGTCGCCCGGCAGGCCGATCACGCGCTTGATGTAATCGGTGGAGTCGTCCTTCGGCAGGCGGAACACCACGATGTCGCCGCGGCTCGGCTCCGAGCCGAAGATGCGGCCCGAGAACAGCGGCGGCGACAATGGAATGGAATAGTGGCTGTAGCCGTAGGAATATTTCGAGACGAACAGGTAATCGCCGACCAGCAGCGTTGCTTTCATCGATCCCGAGGGGATGTTGAACGGCTGGAACAGGAAAGTGCGGATCACGAGCGCGATCAGGAGAGCGTGGATGACGACGCGGATGGTTTCACCCAAGCCGCTTTCAGATTTTGTGCTGGAGGTCACGCTCATCGCTTTCCCAATTCCCGCAGGCCTTTGCCCGCACGGTGGCAGAACGTTTTCCGCACGCGAATCGCCTGGTACGTTCGCGTCAGGAAAATGGTCTCGATATTGATGTTGAGAGCCAATTCCGGCGCTAACCTGAATCGGCCCTGGCTCGAACACGTCGCTCGCGGCGTTTTAGACGGTTGTTCGTGGGCGCGCAATCAAGCGCCTTGTCAAAACTTAGTAAGCCATTGATAAATCAATGATTTTTTGTTTTGTCTCGCTTCCCCGGCGCAAACGCCTGCGCGGCTCATGATTTGCCGGGAACGACCGCCGAAATTATGACGAAAGCCTGCGCCAGCGGCCAGTCGTCGGTGATCGACAGATCGATCCGCGCCTCGAACCCCTCCGGCGTCAGCGCCTCCAGGCGGGCCAGCGCGCCGCCAGTGAGTTTCATGGTGGGGCGGCCACCCGGCAGGTTCACCACCCCCATGTCCCGCCACCAGACGCCGCGCCGGATCCCGGTGCCGAGCGCCTTGGAACAGGCCTCCTTGGCGGCGAATCGCTTGGCGTAGGTTGCGACCATCATCTTTTCGCTGTTGGCGCGGCGCGCCGCCTTGGCGCGCTCGGCGTCGGTAAAGATCTGGTCGAGGAATCGGTCGCCGTGACGTTCGATCACCTTGGCAACCCTTGTGATGTCGATCAGGTCGGAGCCGATGCCGATGATCATGACCGGCCCGCGGCTAGCTGGCGACCGCGGTCCATGGCGGCCCGCATCTGCCGCACGGTCTCGCCAAGGCCTACGAACAGCGCCTCCCCCATCATGAAATAGCCGATGTTGAGTTCGGCGATCTCGGGCAGCGCTGAAATCGTCTCCGCCGTCTGGTAGTCCAGGCCGTGGCCGGCATGGACCTCCAGCCCTGCGGCGCGTGCCAATGCTGCGCCTTCCACGATCTCGCTGCCACTCCGCCTCGGCCTTTGCGGTGTGGCCGTCGACCACGGCGTCGCACCAGCCGCCGGTATGGATCTCGATCACGGGCGCGCGCAACCTTGCCGCCATCTCGATCTGCTGCGGGTCGGCCGAGATGAACAGCGACACCCGGATGCCGGCATCGTTCAGCCGCGCGATGAAGGGAGCCAGCGCATTGTGCTGGCCGACCACGTCCAGCCCGCCCTCGGTGGTGAGCTCCTCGCGCCGTTCCGGCACCAGGCAGACCGCGTGAGGCTTGGTGGCGAGCGAGATCCGCAGCATGTCCTCGGTCGCCGCCATCTCGAAATTCAGCGGCTTCGATATCGCGGCCTTCAGCCGGGCCATATCGCTGTCGCGGATGTGGCGGCGGTCCTCACGCAGATGCGCGGTGATGCCGTCGGCGCCCGCCTCGATCGCCAACAGCGCGGCGCGCACCGGATCCGGCCGCTCGCCACTCCGCGCGTTGCGCAAGGTCGCGACGTGATCGACATTTACACCGAGGCGAAGTGGGGGAGCTTTGAGCATCTTCCGACTCTCGAACCGAGAAATCCAATTTGTCATGCGCGGGCTCGACCCGCGCATCCATCTTCATGAAAGGATGGGTTGTCGGGTCGCTTGGTGCAAGAGACGCGCTTCGCGCTTTCGCCCGGCAACGACAGATCAGTTACCCATTGACGCGCTCGACCTTGGCGACGACGGCCTTGGCACGCAATTGGGCGATAATTGCACTGAGATGCTTGAGGTCATAGACCTCGAGATCGATCGTCAGCTCCGTGAAGTCCGGCGAGCGGCGCGACATGCTGATATTGTCGATATTGCCGTCATGCTCGGCGATCACAGTGGCGACCTGGGCGAGGCTGCCGGGCTCGTTGACGTTATGGACCAGGATCCGCGCCGGAAAACGCTGCGGCATGGTCTCATCGATATCCCAGCGCACGTCGAGCCAGCGCTCCGGCTCCTCCTCGAAATCCTTCAGCGCCGGCGACTGGATCGGATAGATCGTGATCCCTTCGCCCGGCGTCACGATGCCGACGATGCGATCGCCCGGCACGGCACCGCCGTTCGGCGCGAACTTGACCGGCAGATCGGAATTGATGCCGCGCACCGGGATGACGGACGTGCTGCGCGCCGGATGCGGCGGCGATTTCAGCTTCAATTTGACCGCGAGGCTCTTCTTGGCCCCGTATTTCACCAGCCGCTCTTCCTTGTAGTCCGGGTACATGGCGCGGGCGACGTCGGAGGCCTTCAGCTCGCCTCGTCCCACGGAGGCCATCACGTCCTCGATCGAGGCGCGCGCCAGCCGCGGCAATGCACCCTTCAGCTTGTCGTCGGCGTATTCGATCTTGGCGCGGGCAAACAGGCGGTCGACGATGCGGCGGCCAAGGCCCGCATATTGATCGCGTACCGCGGTGCGGGTCGCGCGCCGGATCGCGGCGCGGGCCTTCCCGGTGACCGCAAGCGATTCCCAGGCCGAGGGCGGCGCCGACTGGGCGACCGAGGTCAGGACCTCGACCTCGTCGCCGTTCTGCAGCTCCGACGACAACGGCGCGAACTTGCCGTTGATCTTGCAGCCGACCGCCGAGTTGCCGACATCGGTATGCACCGCATAGGCGAAGTCGATCACATTGGCCTGGCGCGGCAGCGCGATCAGCTTGCCCTTCGGGGTGAAGCAGAACACCTGGTCGTGGAACAGCTCGAGCTTGGTGTGCTCCAGAAACTCTTCCGGATTGGCGCTTTCGGAGAGGATGCCGACGGTGTGGCGGAGCCAGGCAAAGGCATTGGATTCGTGCTTGAGCCGCTCGGTCGGCGAACCCATGCCGTCCTTGTAGAACGCGTGCGCGGCGATGCCGAATTCGGCGATCTGGTTCATTTCCTCGGTGCGGATCTGCAACTCGACACGCTGGTTGCCGGGACCGATCACGGTGGTATGGATCGAACGGTAGTCGTTCTGCTTCGGCGTCGAGATGTAGTCCTTGAACCGGCCGGGCACCACCGGCCAGGTGGTGTGCACCACGCCGAGCGCGCGGTAGCAGGCTTCGATATCCGGCATCACGACGCGGAAGCCAAAGATGTCGGACAGCTGTTCGAAGCCGACCGATTTGCGCTCCATCTTGGTCCAGATCGAAAACGGCTGCTTGCGGCGGCCGTAGACGCGCGCGGTGATGCCGTTTTTCTGCAGGTTTTGGAGAGCTGGCTTTCGATCTCGCCGATCAGGTTGCGGTTGCGCTCGGCCAGCGCATCCAGCCGCTGCATCACCACCGCATAGGCTTCCGGGTCGAGCGTATGGAACGAGAGATCCTCGAGTTCCTCGCGCATCTCCTGCATGCCCATGCGGCCGGCGAGCGGCGCATAGATGTCCAGCGTCTCCTCGGCGATGCGGCGGCGCGAGGCGTGCGGCACGAATTCCAGCGTGCGCATGTTGTGCAGGCGATCGGCGAGCTTGATCAGCAGCACGCGGACGTCGTCGGCGATCGCCAGCAGAAGCTTGCGCAGGTTCTCGGCCTGCTTGGCTTCGCGCGAGACCAGCTCCAGCCGCTTCAGCTTGGTGAGCCCTTCGACCAGCGCGCCGATCTCGTGGCCGAAGATGTTGTCGATCTCGGCGCGCGTCGCCTCGGTATCCTCGATGGTGTCGTGCAGCAGGGCAGCTACGATGGTGGCGTCGTCGAGCTTGAGGTTGGTCAGGATCGCCGCGACTTCGAGCGGATGCGAGAAATAGGGATCGCCGGAGGCGCGCGTTTGCGTGCCGTGCGCCTTCATGGCGTAGACATAGGCGCGATTGAGCAGGTCTTCGTCGGTATCGGGATTATACGACCGAACGCGCTCGACCAGGTCGTATTGCCGCATCATGCGCGAGCGCGGCGATTTGGGCTTTTCCGCCACCGGCGACGTCGGCGCGACCGCGACCTGACCGGTCGCGGCCTGCATTTGCCGGGAGTTGCGGCGCCAATACGCCATCACATCACTGCCTTCTTCCATCAGACCCGGACGGGTCCCGCCGTTTACATATCTAATGCGTTTTCGAACGGCGATGCACGCCGCTCGGGCCGCAAAACGGTTCAATTTCGCTTGGCCAGCGGCCATCCAACGCCCAACCCGGTGACCCGCCGGCCAGGCAAGTCAGCCGATTTCAGCCGCGCCGGCCAAGGACGCATTGTAACCGCAGAAATGTCAACAAAAGCAAAGGCCCGGACGGATATCCGGGCCTTTGGCAGATCGGGAGTTTGGGACGACCCGGATGTTCCGGATCACTCGTCCTCTTCGGGTTGCTCTTCAGGCGGCGCCAGGCCTTCCAGACCCTTGAGGAGCTCTTCCTCGGTCATGCGCTCGACCGCGACCTCGGTATCGTCGGCATCGACGCTGGCACCGGCCGAGCCGATCAAAGGCACGGTATCGGGCTCTGGCTCGTCGACCTCGACGAACTTCTGCAGGGAATGAACCAGTTCCTCGCGCAGGTCTTCCGGGGAAATGGTGGAATCGGCGATTTCCCGCAACGAAACGACCGGGTTCTTGTCGTTGTCGCGATCAACCGTGAGTTGCGACCCGGAGGAAATCATACGGGCGCGATGTGCCGCCAGCAACACCAGGTCGAACCGGTTGTCGACCTTATCAATGCAATCTTCCACGGTGACGCGCGCCATAGACTGTCGCTCCGTTAAATGGGGCCAAATATGTCGGTATTAGGGGCTAGTTATAGGGCTGGAGGCTGTTTCGCAAGACTAAATTTGTGATTTGCCTTCCTAATGGGCTCTGCTACCTCCAACTCCGGGGCCAGAATGGGCCGGAGCGTCCAGACGCGGCGAGGTTGCCGTACAGGACAAGTAAATCTCTTCATTGCACTGTCAAAAGTATAGGTTTTTCGCCCTCGCCTCACCATAATTGCAGTGGTGACTGTCGTGGGGCACGATTCACCGAACTTTAGGCAACAGACCTGGAAAGTGCGCGCGGTCGATGGCCGCTGCGCTAGAAAAGCTAACAACAACGTGAGAACCATTTGATGTCACCCGCTTCCAACAAGATTGCGCTCTTCATCGACGGCGCGAACCTCTACGCAACGGCCAAGACGCTCGGCTTCGACATCGATTACAAGCGCCTTCTCAAGGAATTTCAGAGCCGAGGGACGCTGTTGCGTGCGTTCTACTACACGGCGATCATCGAGGATCAGGAATACTCCTCGATCCGTCCGCTGATCGATTGGCTCGACTACAACGGCTACACCGTCGTCACCAAGGCGACCAAGGAATTCATCGACGCTTCCGGCCGGCGCAAGGTGAAGGGCAACATGGATATCGAACTTGCCGTCGATGCCATGGAACTCGCCGAGCATGTCGACCAGATCGTGCTGTTTTCGGGCGATGGCGATTTCCGCTCGCTGGTCGAAGCAGTGCAGCGGCGCGGTGTTCGCGTCACGGTCGTTTCGACCATTTCGAGCCAGCCGCCGATGATCGCCGACGAATTGCGCCGCCAGGCCGACGTCTTCACCGACCTCGTCGAGTTGCAGTCAAAACTGGGCCGCGATCCGTCCGAGCGTCCTGCCCCGCGCGAACCGCGTCATCACTCTCCGCAATTCCTGCAGCGCGCGACCACCATGGCGCCGCGGGCCGGCGAGGACGAATTCGACGATTGAGAATGATCCAGTACACTGCTAGAGCCTCGGTTCTGATTGAAGCAGAACCGGGGCTTTTTGTTTTGGCGCGCGCATCTGAGGCGACCCGGTATCGATCCCGGATCTAGGTCCGTGGCTGGCTTTCGCTCGAAAACGCTTTGGACACATGGCTAGCCTCCCCGCTCCTGCTGCTGCCGAACCCGACCGCAACTGTCCGCTTTGCCCGAGGCTGGCTGAATTTCGCGCGCAGGCGCGCGCGCGCGAGCCGGATTGGCACAATTCGCCGGTTGCTTCATTCGGCGATGCCAATGCGCAACTGTTGATTGTCGGACTGGCGCCGGGCCTGCAAGGCGCCAACCGCACCGGACGCCCGTTCACCGGCGACTACGCCGGCGACTTGCTGTACGCGACATTGCTCGAATACGGCTTTGCCAAAGGCGTCTATCAGGCACGTCCGGACGACGGGCTGAAGCTGGTCGATTGCCGGATCAGCAACGCGGTGCGCTGCGTGCCACCGCAGAACAAGCCGTTGCCTGCCGAGATCAACACCTGCCGGCAATTCCTGGCCGCGACGATTGCGACCATGCCGAAGCTTCGCGCGATCGTGGCGCTCGGGCGGATCGCCCATGAATCGACCTTGAAGGCGCTCAGCCTGCGCAATGGCGCCGCCCCTTTGCGCACGGTGCCGTGCATGGCGCGGGCGCCGTCAAGCTTTACGACAGCTATCACTGCTCGCGCTACAACACCAACACGCGGGTGCTGACGCCGGAGATGTTTCGCAACGTGTTTGCGAAGGTGCGGAAGGATCTGGATTCGTAGAATTGCAGGGTAGGTCCGTAGGGTGGGCAAAGCGAAGCGTGCCCACCGCCTAGCTGTATACGCAGAGCGGATGGTGGGCACGGCGCAAGCGCGCCTTTGCCCACCCTACAAAATTTGCGCCGGATTCTCCCTCAGCCACGTCAGCACGTCGGCGGCGTTTCGGTCCGGCGGAAACACCGGATAGAAGACGTGAGTGATGCGGCCGCCATCGACGATCAACGCCAGCCGCTTGATCAGCGTCAGCCCGGCCACCTGCATCGTCGGCAAGATCAGGGCGCGGGTCAGCGCCAGCTTCTCGTCCGACAGGACCGGGAACGGCAGATGCAGCCGTGACGCCATCTCGGTCTGGTAGACGTTGTCCTGCGTCGAGAGGCCGAACACGTGCTTGGCGCCGGCGGCTTTCAGCTCGGCAAACAGGTCGCGGAACGAGCAGGTTTGCGGCGTGCAACCGCGTGCGCCGGGAATCATGTCCCAGTCGTCGACGAGGCTGATCTTGCCGGGCTCGCCGGTGCGAGGATAGGCGAATACGACGGTGCGCCCGGCAAGCGCGGACAGCGTCACCGAACTGTCGTCGGTGGCGAGCAGCGTGACCGACGGGATCATCATGCCGGCCAGATGCGCCGCCGCGCCGTCGTCCTCCGGCGCCGGGATCTTGCTCCAGTCGACTTCAAACAGGTTGGATTGGGCCATCTCGTCTTCCTCCAGGTGGCAAATAGCGAATTGCGAGTAGCGAATAGGGAAGCGTTCCCGAGGATTCCTTTTCGCTACTTCCTATTCGCCCCTATCCTCTTGCCCGCATCAGGCGGCCTTTTTCCCGGCCCCAATCGCGTTTCTTTTCGGTCTCGCGCTTGTCGTGCAGCTTCTTGCCCTTGGCGATCGCCAGCAGCAGCTTGGCGCGGCCGCGCTCGTTGAAATAGAGTTTCAGCGGGATCAGCGTCATGCCTTCGCGATCGACCGCGCCCATCAGCTTGTTGATCTGCTTTCGGTGCAGCAGCAGCTTGCGCGGCCGCTTCGGCTCATGGTTGAAGCGGTTGGCCTGCAGATATTCCGGAATATTGGCATTGATCAGCCAGATCTCGCCGTCCTTGGAATCCGCATAGGACTCTGCAATCGTGGTCTTGCCATTGCGGATCGACTTCACTTCCGTGCCGGTCAGCGCAATGCCGGCCTCGACCGTGTCCTCGATCGCGTAATTGAATCGGGCCTTGCGGTTTTCGGCGACAACCTTGATCGGACGCTCTTTCTTCTCGGCCACATCAAGCCTTTTTCAGGAGATCGCGGATCTCGGTAAGCAGTTCTTCCTGCCGGGTCAGCTTTGGCGGCGCGGGCGCAGCTTCGTCCCTACGCTTCAGCTTGTTCATGGCACGAATGACTACGAACAGCACGAAAGCGATGATGAGGAAGTTCAGCGTCAGCGTCAGGAAGTTGCCCCAAGCCAGTACGGCGCCCTGCTTTTTGGCATCCGCCAAGTTGTTGGCGCTTACCGCGTTCGACAATGGCGTGAAGTAATTGGAGAAATCGAGGCCGCCGGTGATGGCACCGATGACAGGCATGATGACATCGCCGACCAAGGACGTCACGATGGCGCCAAAGGCCGCACCGATGATAACGCCGATGGCGAGGTCGACGACGTTACCCTTCATCGCGAATTCGCGGAATTCCTTCAACATGTTGGACTCCCTCTTCGTTCAACCGGCGAAGCGAGATGTCATACTAGTTGATCAGGCCGGCATGCACCATCGCGCTCCGCACGGCAACGCGCGTCGGCTCCGACACCGGCACCATCGGCAGGCGCAGCTTCTCGTCGATCTTGCCGAGCAGCGAGAGCGCGTATTTCACCGGCGCCGGATTGCTTTCGATGAAGAGGTTGTTGTGCAGCGGCATCAGCTTGTCATGCAGCTTGAGCGCGGTGGCGTGATCGCCCTTCTGCCATGCCGTGTGGAATTCCGAGCACAGCCGCGGCGCGACGTTGGATGTGACAGAGATGCAGCCATGGCCGCCATGCGCCATGTAGCCAAGGATAGTGGCGTCCTCGCCCGACAATTGGTTGAAGTCCTCGCCCATCGCTGCGCGCTGTTGCGACACCCGCACCATGCTGGCAGTTGCATCCTTCACGCCGGCGATGTTCTTCAGTTCGAACAGCCGAGTCATGGTCTCAACCGACATGTCGATCACCGAACGGCCGGGGATGTTGTAGATGATGATCGGAATGCCGATCGCGTCGTTGATCGCCTTGAAGTGCTGGTACATGCCTTCCTGGGTCGGCTTGTTGTAATAGGGCGTCACCACCAGCACGGCATCCGCGCCTGCCTTCTCCGCATGCTCGGCGAGCTCGACGGCCTCCTTGGTCGAATTGGAGCCCGCGCCCGCGATGACGGGCGTCCGCCCCTTGGCCTCGTCGATGCACCATTCGACGACGCGCTTGTGCTCGTCATGGCTCAAGGTGGGGCTTTCGCCGGTAGTGCCGACCGGCACCAGGCCGTGGGTGCCCTCAGTGATCTGCCAGCTCACCAGGCCGCGGAAGGCCGCCTCGTCGAGCGAGCCGTTCTTGAATGGCGTGACCAAGGCGGTGAACGATCCCCGGAATTTTGTCTTGGCTGCCATAGATTTCCTCCAAACGCTTAAGAAACGGCACAACCGAACTGGATTTCAATTCATATCGGGTCTGGCGATCGGGCGAAAGGGCCGTGCCGTATGGCGCTAGCGCTTTGTTTCGACGCTCTTTCTTGGGCTGGCCAGCATCAGCCTTGCTCAGGAGCCGATAGCCGCGATTTTGCCGCGGTGATGGCGCAAACAGGATCGGCCGCGACGTTTTTAGTATTTTGTCCACATATTCCATCAAAATAGACCTAAGGCTCGAGCGATTGAATGATTCGCCGCCGCAGAGGAAAGCCGTGACCCTTCCCGCCCGCGCCGCCGCACTGCGATCGACCGCATTGGCCACGAGCGTGGCGCTGGCGGTCGGGCTGACTGCTTTCCCCTTGGAAGCCTGGGCCAAGCCAAAAGTTCCCCTGCCGAAGCCGCGGCCGATCGCCCGCAACGTTGTTCCAAAGTCCACGGCACATGCCAGCGCGCCCACCGCCCACACCCCGACGGCGGCCCCTGCCCCCGCGGCGCCGGCACCAGCACCGCCGCTGCTGGCGCCCGCAACGCGCCAGCATGCCGCCCTGCCGCCTCCGCGCAAGCATGTGGCACCGGCAGCGGTAGCTGCGACGTCCTCGACGTCGCAGTCCGACAAGGACGCGCTGGAAAACGTCATCGAGCTGGTGCGCAAGCAGAAGCCTGGGGACGCCACCCAGGCGCAGGCGGCGATATCGGATCCGGTCGCCCGCAAGCTTGCGGAATGGCTGATCCTGCGCAGCGACAACAATGGCGCCTCGGTCGAGCGCTACCGTGCGTTTGTCTCGGCCAATCCGAGCTGGCCGTCGCAGACCTTCCTGCGCCGGCGCATCGAGGCCGCCCTGTGGGACGACCGCCGCGACGACGCCACGGTCTGGTCCTGGTTCGGAAACGAGATCGCCGATTTCGGCCAAGGGCAAGTTCGCGCTGGCGAAGGCAATGCTTGCGCGTGGCGATCGCACCAATGCCGAACGACTGGTCCGCGAGGCCTGGCGCCATGATGGCCTGTCGGAAGACACCGAGAGCGCAGCCCTCGATATGTTCGGCGCCTTGCTCACGGCGGGCGACCATAAGGCGCGGATGGACACGCTGCTGTACGGCACCGAGCAGGAAGCCGGCGGCATGCGCGCCGCCAAGCGGCTCGGTTCAGGCCATGTCGCGCTCGCCAAGGCGCGCATTGCCGCCAACAAGAAATCCTCCAACGCCAAAACCCTGCTCGACGCCGTGCCGCACGAATTGCACGGCGACCCCGGCTACGTGTTCGCAAAGATCCAGCTGCTCCGCCGCGCAGATAAATTCCAGGAGGCCGCGCAGCTCATGCTGGGCGTGCCGAAGGACCCGAACCGCCTGCACAATCTCAACGAATGGTGGATCGAGCGGCGCCTCTTGGCGCGCAAGATGCTCGACGTCGGCGAACATCGCACCGCTTACCTGATTGCGCGGGACGCAGCGCTTCCGTCGCGCGACATCTACAAGACCGAGCAGGAATTCACCGCGGGCTGGATCGCGCTGCGCTTCCTGAAAGATCCGGCGGTCGCGGCGCAGCATTTCGCGCGCATCGGCGTCGGCAGCGCCAATCCAACCGCGCTCGCTCGCGCCGGCTATTGGCAGGGCCGCGCCGCGCGGCGAGCAGGGCGCGCGCAGGAGGCCCGCGCCGCCTATGGCCGCGCCGCCGAGCAATCGACCAGCTATTACGGCCAGCTGGCGCGCGCCAAGCTCGGCCTGCCGCAGCTCGACCTGAACGGCGTGCCGAGCGGCCGCGGCCGCGGGGTCGAACGGCTGGAGATCGTGCGCGCCGTGCAACTGCTGTATGAGCTCGACGAACGCGAACTCGCGCTTCCGATCTTCAGCGACATGGGCGAGAACGGCGATCCCGATGCCCTCGTGGGCCTCGGCGAACTCACCTCGCGCTACCGCGACGCCCGCGGCATGCTGCTGCTCGGCAAGGCCGCGCTCAATCGCGGCCTGCCGTTCGACGTCTACGCCTATCCCGTCACCGGCATCCCGTCGTTCAAGCAGATCGGACCCGAGGTCGAGCCGAGCGTCATCTATTCGATCGCGCGGCAGGAAAGCGCCTTCAATCCGGCCGTGGTCTCGCCGGCCCAGGCCTACGGGCTGATGCAGGTGACGCCGGACGCCGGTCGCTATGTCTGCAAACGGGCCGGCGTCAGCTTCGACCTCAACCGGATGAAGACCGATTCGGTCTATAACGCCCAGCTTGGCGCCGCCGAACTCGGCGGGCTGCTCGAAGACTACCGCGGCTCCTACATCCTGACCTTCGCCGGCTACAATGCCGGCCGCGGCAGCGTCAAGAAATGGATCGAGCGTTACGGCGATCCGCGCGATCCCAAGGTCGACGCGGTCGACTGGGTCGAGCAGATCCCGTTCTCGGAGACGCGGAACTACGTGCAGCGGATCATGGAGAACCTGCAGGTCTATCGCACGCGGTTCGGCGGCGGGACCAAGCTTCAGATCGAAGCCGACCTGCATCGCGGCGCCAGCGTCGAATAGCTTTCCCAGCGTGCACCTCATATGCGCCGCTGCCTGCCGGTCATCGGGACCACAAATCCATTTGCAGGCACGTCAACAGGCTCACATAGCTTGGCGTACCGCCGATACTTTCCTGCGGAATGCATTGGGCCTTGCTGGAGGCCGAGAATTTGGACCATCGACTCGCTAACTGTTGCCGCGCCTTGTTTTCATCGTTCACGCAGCTCTTGACGGACTGGTCAACTGAAAGCCCGGTTGTCGCCGCCACATCCAGTTTGCAACTTCGGGCGATGTCAAACGCGGGGACCCGATCGGCCACCGCGACGACTAGTTGAGTACTAACAACGATCTGGAAAATTGAGATTGGCATATCCTGCTCCTTCTCTGCTCGTGCTCCGCTCAAAGACGCCGTAGAGGCGGCACTTCAGCCAAAGTCTCCAGCCACAGCTTCATTCATGTGACCCGGCCTTTAGGTTGACCAACGACCTAGATGTCTTTTTCGTGTAGAGGCGGCGCACCCGGTTTCAACTCAGCATTCCGGGAACTGCCAATTGCCCTTTTGATAGCCGAGAACAAGGCTTCCTCCTGCAAAGGTTTCCGAAGGCTGGCTACAAGCGTACCTTCATCCGATGCTTCCTGCAGCGCAGCTTCAGCATGCGCGGTGATGAGAATTGTCGGAATTTTTGTGCCGCTGCTTATGAGATGCTGTTGAAGCTCCAAGCCGTTCATCTCCGGCATCTGAAGATCGACAATCAGGCACACGGGAAGCCCAGCAGGCAACGCCGCGAGAAACTCCTGTGCCGATCCGTAAGTCTGCGCATGAAAGGCGTGCGAACGCAGCAACCGGCTCAAGGCCTTGAGCACGGCCGGATCGTCGTCCACAACAGCAATCCATGGGGAAGCTTCCGCCATGGAAGACTATTGCCGCTGCGCCCGGCGCCGTCGAGTTGGCCCTTGGGTCAATAGGAGCGTTTTTCCTGTCTCGACAGGTTGAGCTTCTCGGCCATCCGCACCAGGTCGGCGACAGTTCGAATGCCAAGTTTCTCCATCATCCGGCTACGGTGAACCTTGATGGTCTTTTCGACCGTCCCCAGTTCGCCGGCAATCTGCTTGTTGAGCCGCCCTGCCACGACATGCGTAAGCACTTCGCGTTCGCGTGGCGTCAAGGTCCGTACCTTCGCTCGCATCAATTCCAGTTCGGAATGAAGCCGGCGCAACTCGGCGTCCATGGCTTCAGCGCGGGATAGCGCTTCGAACAAATCCCGGTCCTTTACCGGCTTTGTCAGGAAATCGATCGCCCCGCCTTTCATGGCACGTACGCTGGTGGGAATGTCGCCTTTGCCGGTGACGAACACGACGGGACGATGCGAGCCACTGGCCGTACTCAACACATCCTGAATCTCCAGACCATCAAGATTTGGCATCGAAACATCGAGTACGGCGCATCCGGGAATCGCGTCGTCATGCTCCTCGAGGAATACCCGCGGCGAAGAATAGGGCTTGACGTCATAACCCTTGGCGCGGAGCAGTCGCGACAACGACTTCAGCACTCCGGGATCATCGTCAACGAGGTAAACCGTGAACATGTCGGTCATACAGAACTGACTGCAGTTTGCCGGGCGGGCAACGAAAATCCTGCAACGGCGCCACCGCCCTCACCGTTGACCAGGGTGAGCTTTCCCTGATGCGCCTTTATGATCGTCGAACAAAGGGTCAGACCCAGGCCAAGGCCTTGGTCCTTGGTGGTGTAGAACGGTTCGAACAGCCGGCCATTTTCCTTGGGACGGATGCCGGGCCCCCGATCCTTCACGAGCACGTCTATCATTCCGGCTTTCGCACTTCGGGTCGAGATCAGGATAGATCGTTGGGCCGTGGGGGTCGAGGCCATAGCATCCATCGCATTCATGACAAGATTAAGCAGGACTTGCTGCAGCTGCACCAGAATCGCCCTGCGTCAGAAACACCTCGTTTTCCAGATCAAGCCTGACGCTGATGTCGCGGCCGACCAGCTCGCTATGCAGCAGGCTGACGGTCGATATGACAAGGTCATTGATGTTGACGTTTTCCATCTTGCGCTCGCCCTTCCTAAGAAGGCCGCGGAGACGGTGGATGACTTCGCCAGCCCTACTATCTTCATGCACAATGTCCTCAAGGGCACCGCGAATTTCGGCGAGATCCGGAGGATTCTGCCTGAGGAGATGGAGAGCCGCTTGCGCATTTGACAGGATTGCAGTGAGGGTTGGTTGACTTCGTGCGCAATCGAGCCGGAAAGTTCGCCGAGCACAGACACCCGCATCAGGTGCTCGATTTCCAGACGTTGCAGTGCGGTTTCAGCCTCGGCCGATTTCTGGTCGGTGATGTCGACGAAAATGCCCCCCGATTGTTTCGGCTCGCCGCTGCCCTCTGGATAAGAACGGGCGCGCATGCGGATCCAGCGCACCTCACCGCTCGGCATGACAATTCGTACGTCGCTGGCCGTGGACCGCTCCGTCCTGGAGGACTTCTGAAGCGAATGGCGTGCGGTTTCGAGATCATCCGGATGAACAGCGGCAAGGAATGCCTTGCGGGTGAGGGTGCATCCCTCGGTATCCCGAACAGCGCCCTGCCACGTTCGGTAACCCACAATTCATCGGTATCCCGGTCAAACTGCCAGAGGCCGATGTTTGCCGCAGCGGCGGCAAAGCTCATCCGCTCCTCGCTATCCCTAAGCAGTTCTTCGGCGCGCTGTCTCCTGCGCCGCTGAATCAGCAAGGCGCCCAGAATTGTTGTTTGCAGGCCCAGGACGGAAAGTGCCGCAAGAACGGTGCCGCGATACTCATCCCAGATCGTCGGCTTTTTGAACAAAACAACGGTGTCTGGAGGCAGATTCTTCTCCTTCAGATTCCAGCGTTGCATTGCCCGGTGATCGACGCGGTAGTGCTGCGCCGGGTTTGTTCGGGGCGCGAGCGTAGCAGGATCCGCACCATCGATGATTTCGATCGCCATTTCAGCCGCTGCCACGCCGATCGATTCGAACGTCTCGACAAAGCCGCCGACGGCGCCCCTGCCGACAAACGTATCGTAAGGCCCGTAAATCGGCGCAGGTGACAGCGCGGACAAATCGGCGGCAACCAGCGCAGGGACGAAGGTCTTGCCTTCGGCGTCAGCAAAAACCGTCAGAAGGATCACGATCGCATCATTAGGCACCTTCGACAGTTCAGCGACGAGTTCTGAGTATGGAAGCTCGAACAGGAATGTCGTCTCGAATTTGCCGCCGCGTTCCTCGATCAGCTTGCGAGCTATCGGTTGCCAACGCCGATCGGTCTCGCCGCTTCCGGCGATGACAAACAGACGGCGAGCCCCCGGTTGGAGCCGCTCCGCGAGCGTGAGCGTCTTAGCCAGATCGAACGCAGTGATGATCCCGGTCATCTCCGGTGGCGGCTGCAACGCAGCATAGGTCTGTGGCGAGATGGATGCAAAAACAACGGGAATGCCGGGCAGCATGTCCCGATACTTGACGACAAATGGCAACGCGTTGCTGCCGAGCGTGATCACTAGATCCGGCGGATGCTTCCCGTACTTGTCGCGGATGTACGTCGCCATTTGCTGCGAATGGGCCTCGTCGGTATTTCGGGCGAGGTCGAGAAACTCCGCATCGATCTCAACCGATTTCGAGTGCTCGACCAGCCGCTTGCGCGCGGCCTCCGCGATCACGCTGGTGGCGGGAAATGAGTAGTTGAAGGCGTGAAGCATAAGAACGCGCGCACGCTCTGCGGCGCGAGCTTCCCCGCGAGCAAAAAAGGAGGCCGATGCTCCACACGAGAATGCGCGTCGTCGTCATACTGAAACGGCCGCCACTCAAAACGCTACAATTGTAAATTTACAAACTGCGTAATCTGCCCCGCACGGCTCGCAACCTTAGCACGCTTTTGGGAGTGCATCCTACCCCCGCGATCCAAGGATTCTTGAGTAGAATCAACGGGGATTTTCCCGCTACAGAAACAGCGGGCCAATGTCGGCGCGATGCAATCCATGCGCGCGTCCATCCCCCAGCGACGCTAGCCGGATCGCTCCGATGTTGGACCACGGTCCAATAGCCTGTGACAGGGCTTCTGCGTAGCGTGCCCCTCGCAATTTGACGATCGAGCGGGAGGCAGCGCGCGAGATGACAACGCTTTTCCCTGCAAGCACATTCAAAGCTGACGTCACGGTCGGGGCTTCGCAAACCGACGGGATGATCCGGATACCCGGTGGCACTTTCCGCATGGGATCGGACAAGCACTATCCGGAAGAAGCTCCGGCGCATCGTGTCACGGTGGACGGTTTCTGGATGGATCGCTATCCGGTGACGAACCGGCAATTCAGGGAATTCGTAAGGGCCACCAAACACGTCACCGTCGCCGAAATCACACCGGACCCCAAGGATTATCCGGGAATGCTCCCGCATATGATCTACGCGGGCTCGCTGATGTTCTCTCCGCCCGCACATCCGGTCAGTCTCCGGGACTTCAGCCAGTGGTGGACCTTCGCCAAGGGCGCGCAATGGCGGCATCCCTATGGACCCGGGAGCAACATCCGTGGGCTAGACGATCATCCGGTTGTGCACGTGGCATTCAACGATGCGCTCGCCTACGCGAAATGGGCTGGCAGGGATTTGCCAACCGAAGCGGAATGGGAGTTTGCAGCACGCGGCGGGCTCGAGGACGCCGAATTTGCGTGGGGCAATGAATTCACGCCGGCTGGCCGTCACATGGCAAACACCTGGCAGGGAGAATTCCCTCGCCAGAATGCCAATGCCGATGGCTTCGAGCGCACCTCGCCGGTCAGTGCATTCCCGTCAAACGGGTACGGGTTGCACGACATGATCGGCAACGTCTGGGAATGGACGGCCGACTGGTATTCGCAAAAGCATCAGGCAGATGCTCCGAAGGCTTGCTGCATTCCGGAGAACCCGCGCGGTGGCCGCGAGGCCGACAGCTACGATCCCAGAACCACCAATGTAAAAATTCCACGAAAGGTCATCAAGGGCGGCTCGCATTTGTGCGCGCCGAACTACTGCCGACGCTACCGGCCGGCAGCGCGTCATGCGGAGCCGGTTGATACTTCCACCAGTCATCTTGGCTTTCGATGCATCCGGCGAGGAGCCTCTGATGCATCATAAAAGGGAGAGCGAAGCTATGTTGAGTTCCATATTGCGCGACAAGCCGCCCTTTACTGCAACGCCAAGTAAGGTGCCCCGTTGTCTCAAGCGATCCTGCGCCGCCTTGTTGAGCGCATCGATACTGATGCCACTGTCCGGACTGGTCAGCACGCCGGCGGCGGCGCAGCAACAGAAACCCAATATCCTTTTCATCATGGGGGATGACATCGGCCTCTA
The DNA here is from genome assembly GCA_044772375.2 of Bradyrhizobium sp. RDT10. GTDB lineage: Bacteria > Pseudomonadota > Alphaproteobacteria > Rhizobiales > Xanthobacteraceae > Bradyrhizobium. Next base: position 2,253,796 of record CP187939.1, on the reverse strand, counting down.
CCAGCCGAGCATCTACCATCGCGGCCTGATGGTCGGCGAGACGCCCAACATCGATCGCATCGGCAACGAAGGCGCGACGTTCACGCACTATTACTCCGAGCAGAGTTGCACGGCCGGGCGTACCGCCTTCATCACCGGCATGCAGCCGGTCCGCGTGGGCATGACCTTGCCGGAAATTCCCGGCAGCCCGTCCTATCTGCGGACCGGCACGCCGCACCTTGCCAAGTTCCTGCTCGATCTCGGCTACAACACCGGCGAGTTCGGCAAGAACCATCTCGGCGACCATACCGACTCGCTGCCGACCGCGCATGGCTTCCAGGAATACTGGGGCTACCTCTATCACCTCGATGCGATGCAGGGGTGAGCTTCCCCGACATCAACAAGACTCCGACCCAGCAGACCGTCGCGCCGCCATGCAAGAACACCCCGATCCCCGGAGTGCCCGAGGTTCCCGGCGCGGTAGATCCCAAGACCACGGTCTGCCTGACGCCACCGCGTCCGATGCTCGCGTGCACGTCAGTCGATGGCAGTGGCGCTAAACAAACGTGCAGGAGCGAGGGCCCGCTGACCCTTGAGCGATCGAAGGGTATCGACGAGGAAATCTCGGCCAAGGTCGTCGACTTCCTCGATCGCAACGACCCGCGCCGCACCAACAAGCCGTTCTTCGTCTGGTACAATCCGGCGCGCATGCACATCACGACCGTGCTGAACGACAAGTACCTGGCCATGGTGGGCGAGCCTGGCGGCAAGGACTGGGGCGTCAACGAAGCCGGCATGAAGCAGATGGATGACAACATCGGCGTGGTGCTGAAGAAGCTCGAAGACATGGGCCAACTCAACAACACGATCGTCGTGTTCACCACCGACAACGGCGCCGAGACCATCACCTTCCCGGACGGTGGCGTCACGCCGTTCAAGGGCGGCAAGCTGAGCACCTGGGAGGGCGGTTTGCGCGCTCCTGCAGTCATCCGCTGGCCCGGCGTCATCAAGCCCGGCACGATCAAGAACGAAATGTTTGCCGCCCTCGACTGGCTCCCGACTCTCGTCGAGATCGCCGGCGGACCCAAAGGCGACGGACTGAAGCAACGGATCGAGGCGGGGCAGTATCCCGGCATCGTCAAGACCACGCTCGACGGCGTCAACCAGGTGGAATACCTGAGCGGCAAGTCAGAGAAGTCAGCACGCGACCATTTCCTGTATTGGTCCAGCACAACGCCATCGGCCGTCCGCTACAAGAACTGGAAGATGTACTTCGCGATGGTGTCCGACAACCCAGCGGGCTTCGTTTCCGGAGTGCAGCCCTACTCCTGGACCCAGGTCGTCAACATCAAGCGCGATCCCTTCGAGACCTCCGTTGGCTCGCAGCAGAAGACACTGTTCGGTATGGGCGGGGCGATTGCTTCTCCGTCCACCGCCTATGTCTACGACTGGAACTTGCTGCCTATCGGGCAGCAGTTGTGGCTGATGCACCTCGAGACTTACATCAAATTCCCGGCGCTGCAGGACCCGGCCAGCTACAACCTCGAACAGGTCATGCAGCAAGTTAAGAATATGAAGACGGCCGGTCGCAGCGACTAACAGTACGACGCTAACTCGGCGGGCGTCCCGACGCCCGCCGATCAACTCCCTCGCTCAGCTAGCAACCATCAACGAAGCCGTGCCGGCGGCCCCGGTGCAACCAGCAGAGATAGAACGAGGAACTTAATCATGAGCATCTTCAAACGCGCATGCCTCGGTCTCGTCACCTCAGTCGCAACGGCCGCAGCATTGGTCACGCCGCTTTCTGCCCAACAACAACAGAAGCCCAACATCCTTGTCATCATGGGCGATGACGTCGGCTACTGGAACATCAGCGCCTACAATCGCGGCATGATGGGCTACCGCACGCCCAACATCGACCGCATTGCCAACGAAGGCGCGATATTCACCGACTATTACGGACAGCAATCCTGCACCGCAGGCCGCGCGGCGTTCATCACTGGCCAGAGTCCATTGCGGACGGGACTCTTGAAGGTGGGCCTGCCGGGAGCGAAGGAAGGCCTGTCTGGACAGGATCCGACCATTGCCGACCTGCTCAAGCCGCAAGGCTACGCGACCGGGCAGTTCGGCAAGAACCATCTTGGCGATCGCAACGAGTTTCTGCCCACCGTGCACGGCTTCGACGAGTTCTTCGGCAACCTCTATCACTTGAATGCCGAAGATGAACCGGAGCACCCCGACTATCCCAAAAATCCTGCGTTCAGAGCGCAGTTTGGTCCGCGCGGCGTTATGAAATGCACAGCGACAACCGTTGACACACCGGGCGACGATCCGCGCTTCGGCCCATGGGGCAAGCAGAAGTGCGAGGATACCGGGCCGCTCACCAAGAAGCGCATGGAGACAGTCGACGAGGAATTTCTGACTGCCTCAATGAATTTCATCGACCGCGCAAATCGCGACAGAAAGCCGTTCTTTGTGTGGTTCAATTCGAGCCGCATGCACATCTGGACCCGTCTCAAGGCTGAATCCCAGGGAAAACCGGTCTTGGTATCTATCCCGACGGCATGGTGGAGCATGACGGGCAAGTCGGACAATTGCTAAAAAACTCGACGATCTCGGCATCGCCAACAACACGATCGTGATCTATACGACCGATAACGGTGCGGAAACATTTTCCTGGCCGGACGGCGGCACGACGCCCTTCCGAGGCGAGAAAAACACCAACTGGGAAGGCGGCTATCGCGTCCCGGCGATGATGCGCTGGCCCGGACTGGTGCCGGCACGGACCGAAATCAACGACGTGTTTTCGGCGGAGGATTGGGCGACGACGCTGGTCGCGGCGGCGGGCGAGCCCGACATCAAGACAAAGCTGCTGGTGGGCTACGATGCCGGTGGCAAGAACTTCAAGGTCCACCTCGACGGCTACGACCAGCGCGACCTTCTCGCCCGCAAGGGCGCCAATAAGCGCCGGGAGTTCTTCTACTGGACCGACGACGGCAACCTGGCCGGGCTTCGGTACGATCAGTGGAAGGCCGTTTTCCTGGAACAGAAGGCCCATGGGTTCGACGTATGGGCCCAGCCGATGATTCAACTCCGGTTGCCGTCGCTGTTTAACCTCCGATCCGACCCGTTCGAGCGAGCCCAGCATGAAGCCGGCGACTACGTCCGGTGGTTCGTCGAGCATGCCTTTGTGCTCGTTCCCGCGCAGGCAATCGTGGGGCAGCATCTCACGAGCTTCCAGCAATTTCCGCCGCGGCAAAGACCTGGCTCCTTCTCCGTCGAACAGGCGATGGAAAAGCTAAGGAATCCACCGTCCAGCAATTGAATTCGGCATGATTCCGATTGGAAGCGAGTAGCGAAAATTCAAGGAGAATATCATGACCATCAAGAGTCGAACTGGCTGCATGATTATCACCCTCCTGCTCTGCGGGACAGCACCGGCGCTGGCCCAGACCACGGCTTCGACGCCGAAGCACGAGCCGCTGCAGAAGACGATCGGCCAAGCGAAGCCGGAGATTGTGCCGTCGTTGATCGTCATGAACGCCCGCGGCGCCAGCCTGCAGGGCGGGAAGCTGACACTCACCGGCGTGGCGCCCAACTCGATCGTTTCGCCGACCGCCCGGTGCGGGCGGCAGGGCATTCGCTCACGACCGACCTGCTGGCGGAATGGTCGCCGAGCAATGATAGCGCTGAGAGCTTTACCAAGGATCCGCCGAACGCCACCGTCTCGGTGCTCAGCACGGACGGGTCGAAAATCCGCGATGCCGTCGTGGTGCTGAAGACCGCGAAGCTCGAGGGCGACCGGCTGACATTCGACGTGGATGTGCTCGAAGGCGATCTGGCCGGCGGCGACGGGCCGGCGGCACTCTTCATCGATCGGTTCGGTTTCGGCGGATTCCACGGTGGCGGCTTCCATGCTGGCGGCATGGGCGGCTTCCACGCTGCCGGCTTCCACGGCGGCTACGCACGGGTCGGGGGTGTCGGCGCAGCCGGCGCCTGGCGTCGTCCCTACGTCGCTCGCGGTGCCTGGTATCGCGGAGGCTACGGTGCTGCAGCGGTCGGTGCCGCCGCGGTGGGTGGGGCCGCGCTGGGTGCGGCGGCAGCAAATGCCGCCTATCCCTACTGCGGCTATTACCCCTATCCGCCCTGCTACTGAGGACCGCACGAGCCATGCACGCGCCTTTGCGCGCAGCATTGATGATTGAAAACTGGCTCTGGGGGACGAACCTAAAGGGATCAACCATGAAACCGATCGTGCGATTTCCGCTCGTTGACCGCCGCGTCCTCCTTTCGTCGCTGGCGATGCTACCCTTGCTCCCTGCCTCGCTCCGCTCAACCTCCGCGCTGGCACAGGCACGCGATCCGCTGCCGTCCTGGAATGAGGGTGCGACCAAGGCTTCGATCCTCGACTTCGTCGCGCGCGTCACGACGCAAGGCGGGCCCTTCTTCGTCCCGGTCGAGCAGCGCATCGCGACCTTCGACAATGACGGCACGCTATGGATCGAGCAGCCGATGTATATCCAGTTGGCCTTCGCCCTCGACCGCGTGAAGGCGCTGGCGCCGATGCATCCGGACTGGAAGACCAAGCAGCCTTTCGCAGCGGTGCTGGACGGCGACCTGAAGGCGCTGGCGGCTTCCGGCGAAAAAGGATTGGTCGAAATTATCGCCGTGACGCATGCCGGCATGACCACGGCGGAGTTCGAGAAAATCGTCACCGACTGGCTCGCGACCGCGCGCGATCATCGCTTCAAGCGGCCCTATACCGAACTGGTCTACCAGCCGATGCTCGAACTGCTCGCCTACCTCCGGGCCAGCGGCTTCAAGACCTTCATCGCGTCAGGCGGCGGCATCGAATTCATGCGGCCCTGGACCGAGCGGATCTACGGAATACCTCCGGAGCAGGTCATCGGATCGTCGATCAAGACCCGATTCGAGATGAAGGACGGCACGCCGACGCTCTTCCGGCTGCCCGAAATCAACTTCATCGACGACAAGACGGGAAAGCCGATCGGCATCAACGAGCACATCGGCCGCCGTCCAATCGCCGCCTTCGGCAATTCCGACGGCGATCTCGAAATGCTGCAATGGACGACGCTCGGCGCCAGCGGCGCTCGGTTCGGCCTGATCGTCCATCATACCGATGCGGAGCGCGAATATGCCTACGATCGCCATTCGCATGTCGGCAAACTTGACGTAGCTCTGGACGCCGCAGCGGTGAACAAGTGGACGGTGGTCGACATGAAGAAGGACTGGAAGCGGATCTTTGCCTTTGAATAAGAGGGCGATGTAGCAATTGATTGAATCGAGAGCGCAACAATGACGGCGAAAAAAGCATCTTGCTCGGTTCGTTAGCTTCGCTCCTCGGCATGACGATTGCCAGCCTGCCAGCGACAGCGCAGCAGCCCAAGGTGCCCAATATTGTCGTTATGCTGGCGGATAACTTGGGTTACGGCGAGTTGGGCGTCTATGGCGGTGGAATCCTTCGCGGCGCAGCCACTCCGCGCATTGACGCCCTCGCCGGCGAAGGAATGCGTTTGCTCAACTTCAATGTCGAAGCACAATGCACACCGTCTCGGTCGGCGCTCTTGACCGGCCGTTTTGCCATCCGTTCCGGGACTTACGAAGTCCCGATCGGAGGGGTTCCTGATGGACTGACACAGTGGGAAATCACCATCGCGGAGCTGCTATCGGCGCAGGGTTACGCGACTGGTATGTGGGGCAAATGGCATCTCGGCAGCGCCGAAGACCGGATGCCTACAAATCAAGGGTTCGATGAGTGGTACGGCATCCCGCGCACCTATGACGAGGCGATGTGGCCGTCCCTCAACGAGACGAAGAGCATGTGGCCGTCGGCCGGGAATAAGCAGGGTTGGGATGCCAAGGTAGCTCATCCCCAGCATATCTATGAAGCGCGCAAGGGTGAAAAACCCCGGCAGGTTGCGGTGCTGGACGTGGATCGCCGCCGCACCATGGAAGCGGAAATTACCAGCCGTGCGGTGCAATTTATCACGCGCAATGCGGGCGCAGGCAAACCGTTCTACGCCTACATTCCTTTCTCGCTCGTTCACATGCCGACACTTCCAAATCTCGAGTTCGCAGGCAGGACCGGCAACGGGGATTGGGCCGATTGCCTGGCCGAGATGGATTATCGCACCGGACAAATTCTCGACGCGATCAAGGACGCAGGTATTGAAAACGATACCCTTGTCGTGTTCGCCAGTGACAATGGACCGGAGGCAACCCACCCTTGGGAGGGGGACAATGGACCTTGGCGCGGTACTTACTTCACGGCGATGGAGGGCTCGCTCCGTGCACCGTTCATCATTCGTTGGCCGGGAAGAGTGCCGGCCGGCCGGGTCAACAACGAAATGGTCCACATCGTTGACCTATTCACCACCCTCGCCCGCGTCGGCGGAGCCGAGATCCCTAAGGACCGTCCAATCGATGGAGTGGATCAACTCGAATTTTTCCTCGGAAAGCAGGAGACGTCCGATCGCGAAGCGTTCCCTGCCTACGTCGCCGATCGGCTGTCAGCCGTCAAATGGCGAAACTGGAAAGTGCATTTGATCTGGCAGGAAAGCATGTACGCTCCGCCGCAGAAATTGCCTTTGCCGAAGATCATCAATTTGCTGACTGACCGCAAGGAGGAGCGCGATGTGGCGGCTTTCAACTCTTGGGTTGCCGATCCAGCCGTGAAGATTGTTGCCGAGCTGGAGGCGAGCTTCAGAAAGTACCCTCCGATCAAAATTGGCACTCCCGATCCATATCGACCGCCCGAGCCCGCAGCAAGATAGCGCGTCGGCAGGCGCGTCTCAGGAAGGACGCCGGTATTAGACAACTACAGCGTGGCCGACTTGCGACAAACGTCATTGCTCGCGAGTTTATTGAGTATCTGTGGCCGCACAACCACAGACTTTAGACCTCGATTCTGATCTGCTTTGCGTGGTGTTGGCGCGTTTTTGGGAGGTTAAGATGAAAATCGCTTCCTCGAATATTTGCCGGATGGCATTTACCGCCGCAGCGGCGTTGGCGCTTCATTCTCAGGCAGCCCGGGCGGACGAGAACGGCGTGTCCCTTTGGGTTCCCGGGCTTTTCGGAAGCCTGGCTGCCGCCCCGGCGGTTCCGGGATGGTCGCTCGGCACGGTGGCCTATCACACCAGCGTGGAAGCTTCCGGCAACGTTGCGGCAGCACGCCAAATCTCGATAGGCCAGGTGCCGGCGACGGCAAACGTCGATCTCAACGCCACTCTGAAGGCCCGTGGCGATCTGTTGTTCATTGCGCCAACCTACACCTTCGCGACGCCCGTGCTCGGCGGCCAACTTGCCGTCGGCGTAACTGGCATCGTCGGCAACCTTGACACCAGCATAGCCGGTACTCTGACCGCACAGGTCGGTCCCATCGTCGCGACACGCAGTGGGTTCCTGTCGGATTCGTTTACCGGCGTCGGCGATCTCTATCCGTTGGTGACGCTGAAATGGAATCAGGGCGTCCACAATTGGATGGTCTACGGGTTCGGTGACATCCCGGTCGGAGCCTACGACTCCAGACGCCTGTCCAACATAGGCATCGGGCATGGCGGCATCGACTTCGGTGCCGGCTATACCTACCTCAACCCGATGACGGGAATCGAATTTTCCGGCGTCGGCGGCTTCACCTACAATTTCGAGAACCCAACCACGCAATATCAAAGTGGCATCGACTTCCATTTTGACTGGGGCACATCGCACTTTCTATCCAAACAACTCTTTGTCGGTATGGTCGGGTACGCCTATCAGCAGATCACCGACGATATTGGCGCAGCACCATTCCTCAACGGATTCAAATCGCGCGTTTTCAGCATTGGCCCCCAAATCGGCTACCTGTTTCCGATTGGAGACAAGCAGGGATATCTCAATCTCAAGGGTTACAAGGAATTTGCCGCAGAGAACCGACCCGAAGGGTGGAACGTCTGGTTGACCTTCGCAATCTCGAATGCCGCGCCGACATCCACTGTTACACCAACGAGACATTCGATCACCAAATAAAGGACCCGTTCACGGCTCTGGCTATCGTGCCGCCCGAGGCTACCTCCATGGACCACGCACTTCAAATGCGCTCACTGCGCGCGCATACAGCCGTAAACCCGCAGGGCGGCTCAAATTGTTCTGGAAACCGTTCGCTCTGACGGCGTCAACTGCCGCCGTAAGCTGCGCATGTTCCGACCCGACAAGGAAAAACCCTCGGCAGTTTCCTGCCGAGGGTCTCGTAGAGAAGTGCCAGGCGATCGAGATCAGAAGTTACGCTGGGCGCGAACCTGGAGCAGGTACGTATTCTGGTCCTTGAACTCGTAAACAGTCGCGGGCTTCGGAGCAGCGGCACCAAGGACTGAGGTACCCGTAAACTTCTGGTCGAGGTGGAACCATTGGACTTCGGCCGAGAACGTCAAGTTCTTGACGGGAGTCCAGCGGGTGACAACACCGAGCTGCGAAACGTTGAAGTCCGGATTGCAGGAGAAATCCGCGGACTTCAGACCAGGATTGCTGGCGACGTAGGCCGCGCAATAAGCGCCCTTGGCTGTGGTCAGATCGCCCGTTGCACCGTCGTAGCGAACGGCAGAATAGCTGCCGAACAGACTCGTCGACCAGTACGGATCCCAGTTGTGGTTGAACGCGCCACGGATGCCATAGGCCTCAGTCAGCTTGATCCCGCCAGTACCCCGGCACCTGGCAGATAGACGCCGTCAGTGGTCGCACCAAAGCCGATACTCTGATAGGCGACGTCGCTACCGCCGAACATCGCGAAGCTGGGCGAGGCTCCGCTGGTGGCGATCACGTTCTTGGTGTGGCCTTTTGCGTAACTCACATCGACCTTGATATCGTCGCCAGCGCCGGTCGGCAGGTTCTTGATCTGCAATGCCGCCATCACCGAACCGCCCCACTTGTCCTCGGGATGGCCGCTGATTTCGGACAACGCATTCGGTGCAGCGGTCGCGGCGTTCAGAGTGTTGTACGAACCGTTCACAAGATGCGCCGCACCTGAAATCTGGAACAGACCCCAAGCCTGGTCGATACGAATTCTGCCGACGATGTCAGGAGAATGAACGCCACCATAAGCGTTGCCGGTGGTGCCGACGGCATTGAGGCCGGTCGACAGGTTAAACAGCGATGTGCGATCCCACACGACCGGATCGTCAAGGCCGATGCTGCCCGACACGCCGTTGCCGAATTCGGCCGTGTACTGGATGTTATTCACACCGGTGTCGGTATTGTTGCCGCCGAGCAAATTCGAGTTGATGTTGCCCGGGAAGCCGTTCCAGGGCGTGGAATAGGCCGAAGAAGATTTACCGAAGGTGAAGCCGGCAAACTGGATGAAAAGATATTCGACCGCGACGTAACCGCCGCCGGCGCTGTCGAGCAGCTGCGGATTGTTGCCGAGGTTGGTAGCTAGGGAGTTCGGGTTGCGGCTGCTGCCGCCGAGCGTGGTGAACTGGAAGTCGCCCTGACCGAAGGTGCGAACGACGCCGTATTCGGTCGCGGTGCGCGTGTCGACGGTCAATGCCATGCGCGAACGGGAAACGAAGTAATCGCGATAGCGATTCTGCTGGCCGATATCGCCGTTCCAGGCCGGCGTACCGTGGGCGCCGCCGTTGAAGGTGGTGTCGACGCGCAGATAACCGCCCAACTTGATGCAGGTGTCAGTGCCGGGGATGTAGAAGAACCCCGCGCCGTAAAGCGAACAGACCCTGACGTACTCGATCGCTTTCGCCTTGACCGGAAGATCGGCCGCCTGGGCCCCGCTAATCGCGAGCAGGCTCGCCGCCGATGTGAAGATGGCGTTTCTTATTGCACGCATATGTATTCCCCTACGTTCGCAGGCGCTTTCCTGCGCAGCTTGCTGGGTTGAGTTGATAGCGCAACACTAGCTTTGGTGAGTGACAAGCACGTGAGGACCTTCGAATTCAGTACAAAGTGTGATTTTTCTGCAACTCAATTCTATTGTTGAAATTCGACGGCACTCGATCAGCCGAAAACTGCAATCGAGTTCTGAAACATTTTGTTGCCAGCTTAAAGTTTCAGCGAATGCCTCGATTACGAGGCCCATGTCGCAAAACGCAGTTGTAAGAAAACGAGCAGTCGCCCTTCGCATGGCGATCAGTTGCACGCCGTGACACTCGATTCGCCGCCTGAGAATCGCTTTGATCCCTGATTTCAACGGTTGGACCAAAGCCAGGAATGCGCAACACGCCGACCATCGTATCCAGATCCGTTTGCACGCCGGAACGCACGATAAAACGTTGTGCGATCGACCTCCGCGTCTCGTGCAATCTTTAACAACGCCGAATTTCAGAACAGGACATCGATCGCGCGGCAAATGCGATGCAGATCATTCGTTGCATCAAATAGTTGAACCCCCGGCAGTTTCCTGCCGGGGTTCTTTAGAGTTGTATCAGACGATCAGGATCAGAAGTTACGCTGAGCGCGAACGTTGAAGCTGAACAAGTCCTGGTCGGCGAAGTTGTAAACCGCCGTCGGCTTGGGAGCCGGAGGAGTCAAGATCGACGCACCAGTGAACTTCTGGTCGAGGTGGGTCCACATGACTTCGGCCGAGAACGTCAGGTTCTTGACGGGAGTCCAGCGGGTGACCACGCCCAACTGCGATATGTTGAAGTCCGGATTGCAGCTGTAGTCCACCGACTTGGTGGCGAGACCACCAGTGCCGGCAGTGAACGCTGCACAGTAGAACAGCTTCGCGGTACCGTCGTAACGAACGGCCGAGTAGCTGCCGAACAGGCTCGACGACCAGTACGGATCCCAGTTGTGGTTAAACGCACCACGGACGCCGTAAGAAGTCGTCAGATGGAGGCTTCCGTCGCCGCCATTTGCCACGGGGAGGTAAATAGCATCCGTGGTGGCACCAAAGCCAACGCTCTGATACGCGCCCGGCGCCACACTACCACCGCCTTGCGGACTGAAGATCAGGAAGCTCGGCGAACCTCCGCTGGTGGCGATGACGTCCTTCGTGGCACCCTTTGCGTAGGTCGCGCTGACCTTGATGTCGTCGCCGGCACCGGTCGGGATGTTCTTGATCTGCAACGAGGCCTGCACCGAGTAGCCCCACTTGTCTTCGGGATGACCGCTGAGTTCAGAGAAGTTGTTCGCCTGAGCCGTGGCAGCAGTCAGATTGTTGTACGACGCATTGACGAGATGTCCCCTGGCCGAAAGCTGGAACAGACCCCAAGCCTGATCGACGCGGATGTTGCCGACGATGTCAGGAGCATGCACGCCGGCATAAGCATTGCCGGTCAAGCCAGCCCCGCTCGCCGGAAGACCGGTCGACAGGTTGAATATGCTGGTACGGCTGAAGACGGTCGGATCATCGAGACCGATGGTGCCGGACACGCCGTTGCCGAACTGCGCGGTATACTGGATGTTGTTCACACCGGTGACGGAGTCATTGCCGCCGAGCAGGAACGAGGAGTTGTTGCCCGGATAGCCATGCCAAGGCGACGAGTAGGCCGAAGCAGACTTACCGAAGGTGAACCCAGCGAACTGGATGAACGCGAACTCGACCGCAACGTAGCCACCGCCCGCGCTATGGAGCAGGTTGGGGTTGTTGCCGAGGTTGGTAGCCAGAGAGTTCGGGTTGCGGCTGGCGCCCAACGTGTCGAACGTGAAGTCGCCCTGGCCGAAGGTACGGACGACGCCGTATTCGGTGGCGGTGCGCGTATCGACGGTCAACGCCAGACGAGCACGGGTAGCGAAGTAATCGCGATAGCGATTGCCCTGGCCGATATCACCAGCCCACGGAGGAGCATCCTGGATGCCGCCGTTGAACGTGGTATCGACGCGCAGATAACCACCCAGCTTGATGCAGGTGTCCGTGCCGGGGATGTAGAAGAAACCAGCACCGTACAGGGAGCAGATCCTCACGTACTCGACCGCTTTGGCCTTGACGGGAAGATCGGCCGCCTGAGCTCCACTCATGGCGATCAGACCCGCCGCTGAGCCGAGAATAAGGCTCTTAACCATCTTCATATTAAACCTCCAAGTTGCTCTGTAGGGAAGGTTCCGGATCCGCTGGGTGAAACACCCTAAGGTTGGTTCCCTTGTCCCTTGAAACCCGCTTAGTCGCTTCGCGCCTTCGGACACTCCCGCATGAACGCGAGGGACTTAAGCGAACCACCTAAAACGGGACGACCTCGGGATGCCCCCTCCGTCGCGTGATCACAATTACCGAGGACTTCTGCACACGCAACAAAGGAACCGCTCGGAACGGCCCGACCCCGCCCCTTTTCCGAAGGGTGTTGCACAAATAACACGCGTTTGTGATCGAAGTTTCTCTGCAAGTTATTGTTTCTGTTCGGTGTTTTTGGTTAGCTCCGATTGACGCCGGGCTGCTGGTGTGGGCACCGCAACAAGCGGCACGTGGCCGCCAGCGCGTCTCTCCCGCATCGAATCGAAGACGAGATCGCCGAATCCACGGCGGGCGATTACGCACCCATTATAGAGGCTACGTACGAGGCTCATCGCATGCGGGCGCGGGTCGCAACGGGGCGTCTCACCGTCGACGGACGCCCAACCAGGGTCAAAAACCGGTGAAAGACGATGGAAGCCCGATATTTCGGGATCGAAACGCATTTATAGAGTGCGGCAAGACCCGGCGCTTGCGCGCCGCGATCTGGAACCGTGAGTTGGTGCAATCGAATCGATCCATCGGCGACATCGAATCAATTTCACGCGATTTCGACGCGGCGCGAGGCAAACACTCCCCCGCAGGGTCAGCTCTCGCGCCGCGCACGCCGTGCCGGTTGTTGAGCCGCCTGCGTGCCCTCGAGACCACAGAGCCCGGAAAGATGCGCCTAAACGCGCGATCCGGGATATCGGCCGCTCGCGAGGAGTACGCGCCAAGCGACTGCGCCTCTAAATGGCCTTGGCGTAATCTGAATCTGCCGCTTGCGGCTGGCCCTCGCGTCAGGCATATCCGCGCTGATGGAGCTGTGGCCGAGAGGCTGAAGGCGGCGGTTTGCTAAACCGTTATAGGGTTGTAAAGCCCTATCGAGGGTTCGAATCCCTCCGGCTCCGCCATCCGCTCAATTTGCGCTCCGGCGCGATGAAGCGCTAGAGAAGCGGGTTCCGCGCCATAGCTGCGAAGCAGCGACGGCGGGCTGGTTCGAACTTCTCTCTCCGGCTCCGCCATTGCTGTTCATCTTGTTGATATGAATTCAGAGCCGACTGGCCCATTGTTTGGGCCCACAATCAAAAAGCAAATCTGCTGCCAAATCGGCAGCGCGCTCAGAGCCGTCACGATTCCAAACGTATCGCCCCGCATCACTCCGTTCAGCGAGCATCGAACGTCCCACCCAGGAGCAAAGTATGACTTCGCAGCAAGAGAGTTCGATGGCGCTGACGTTCCGCTGCCCGATCGAACTGGACGGGCTGCTGCCACCACCGGTGCCGGCAGCGCTCGGTGTGCCCGACTGGTTCAAGGCGATGCCGTCACAGGCATTCAATCCGGTCCTTTCCCGGGTCGGCGACACGATCAAGCGTTGTCCGCCCTTTATCGACGCCATGACCTCCGGCTCTTTGATTCCACTGATCTGCGACCTGAAGGTCGAGAACGGCGAATTCACCTGGGATAACGATCTGCCGCCGGGCGGAGAGGTCAGTTTCGTACGCTCGCCGGTCGGATTCCACGACGCCAGTCAGGTCAGCGGCACGCCGTTGTTCGACGCCGATCGGTTCCTGATCAAATTTCATAACCTCTGGACGATCGAGGCGCCGGAAGGCTACTCGCTGCTGTTCACGCATCCGGCCAACCGCTTCGACCTGCCGTTCACCACGTTGACCGGTCTGGTCGATTGCGACCTCTACCATGACAACTGGATACATTTTCCGGCGCATTGGCACGACGCGAATTTCAGCGGTGTGCTGCCGAAGGGCACACCGGTCGCTCAATGCATCCCGGTGAAGCGAGAAAGCTGGGTGGCGCGCACGACGACATTCACCAAAGAAGAAGCGCAGCGGGCGCACGATCTCACAACCGCGATCTACCGCGAGACCGGCATCTATCGGCGGCAGTTCCGGGCATAAAGACAATCAGGTTCGTTCAACGCCCAGGAACTTCGCGGCGGCGCTCGGCCGAAGGAAGAAACGGCCGTGCGAGGCGGCGGCAAGCGAAGTGATCGCCTGCCCGGCCAACTGCGGCGCGCCACGCGTTATCGCACGCAGGTTCGCTTCTCCTGCCTCGCGCTCACCCATCTCAAGCTGGCATATGCCGAGATTGCTTCGCGTCACGGCATCGTCGGGCCGCATCCCGAGCGCACGTCGATAGAGGTCGGCGGCGGCGGCATATTCACCGTCCAGCGCCATCACCTTGGCCAACCCAACCAGAACGTCGTACCGCTCCGGCGCTGCCGCGAGCTGTTGCGAAAATTTCGCGCGCCTTGGCGCGATTGTTGCGTTTGACATGGAGATACCCAAGCTCCGTTCGCAGATCGACCGCCTCGGGGGTGAGCGCAAGCCCACTTTCGAGCACCGCGATGGCTTCGTCGACGCGTCCAATCTTGCCAAGCTGGCCCGCATATTCGAGAAACGCCGGTGGAAACGGCGGCCGCCGCGCAATGGTCCGGCGCAACCGGTCAAGCGCCTCGTCGGCCCGCCCGATGGCGGCCAATGCCCCGGCCAGCAGGGTTTCGATCTGCGGATCGTCACTGCGACGCGCTGCCCTCTCCAACGGGGCGATCGCCTCGTCGGCGCGGTTCTGCATCAGCAGCGCGCGTCCGAGAATTTGTGCTGCAAGGGCATTGCCCCGGTCCGATTTCAATACGCCGAAGGCAAGCCGCTCGGCCTCATTGGGACGCTGCATCCGCAACGCAAACGCCGCGGTTTCGAGCGCCTGACTGCTCGAACCCGGCCGTTGGATATTCGAAGGATGTGGTGGGCGCTTCGACATCGACCCAAGAATAGGCCATATACAAGATTGCGCTAGCCGGCCGGCCGGATTTCTCCGCAATTTCCGCTCCAGCCGCCACGGCACCGGCCGGAAGGCGTCGTCCTCAGTGTGCCGTCATCCAGGCGCGGGCTTCGCGCTGTGCAGTGGCGATTTCGGCGTCCGACATCATCGCGGCGACCTCGCGGCGCATGGAGATGGCATCCGTGCGTCCCTTAGCGCGGCGAGATTGAACCATTTGTGTGGGCCGCGACCAGATTGACCACGCCGGAACGACCGCCCGCCCAGCAGACACCGCGTTCGAACAGCACTTCCGGATCGCGCCCGATCCCAACAGGCGCCAGCGCCGGGGCGTGCCGGATTCCTCATTCACGAAGCCCTCTAATGGATCGTTTGACGGATTTGGACAATCGTCCCTAGGTTACGATTAGGACAACTGCCCTAGGCCTCCTTTACCAGATTGATCGAGGCCCCGCAGTATCGCCGGTTTTTAACCCGGCCGCCGGGAAGTCTGCGCGCGCATTCGGACGGACAGGTTCGGTGGCGCGAGCGGGAGAAAAGGTGACTTCATGAGCGGCAAGACCACCCCCGATCATATCGTCGAGGAAGCCGATCAGCTTTTTTACCAGCGAGGTTACGAGCACACATCCTTTTCGGACATCGCCGAGACCATGCAAATCTCGCGCGGCAATTTCTATTACCATTTCAGGACCAAGGACGAAATACTGGATGCCGTCCTCGGTTATCGGCTGGCGAATACCCGAGCGATGCTGGATCGATGGGAGTCCGAGGGGGCTCATCCGGCGGATCGCATCCGCAGCTTCATCCATATCCTGATCATGAACAGGGTGAAGATCATGCTGTACGGCTGTCCGGTCGGCTCGCTTTGCAACGAGTTGGCGAAGCTGGATCACGGCGCGCTGCCACAGGCGAACGAGATTTTTACACTGCTTCGCGGCTGGCTGCGCCGACAGTTCGCCCTGCTCGGCCGCAAGGCGGACGCCGATGCGCTGGCAATGCATCTTCTTGCCCGCAGTCAGGGCGTCGCCATACTGGCAAATGCCTTTCGCGACGAGGGATTCATTCGGCGGGAAGCCGAACAGATGTGCAACTGGCTGGATGCGCAATGCACCGGCAAACGCCGCACGAAATGAGACGCCGTTCGCTTCAAAGGAGACGCCGCACGATGTTTGTCATACTGCTCAGATTTTCCAACAAAGCCCGCGCTTCCCAATTCATGGAAGGGCACAACGCCTGGCTCAAGCGCGGCTTCGAGGACGGTATATTCCTGCTGGCCGGCAGCCTTCAGCCTAATTTGGGCGGCGGCATTCTCGCCCACAATGCGTCGCTCCCGGATCTTCAGGCACGGATCGACGAGGACCCGTTCGTCGCAGAGAACGTCGTCACCGCGGAAATCCTCCAGATCGCACCGGGCAGGACCGATCAACGGCTTGCTTTTCTGTCGGGCTGACAATCAACGGGCCGACTATACGGGCTGTGCAGCCCGTCAGCGCGCGTTCATTGGCTGGACGAAGCCGCCCCGGCGAAGTGGCGCATGAGCGGCCGTCTGCAAATCACAGACGGGGTATCCGCCTGAAACGGCGGGATCTCAATGCGCAGTCATCCAGGTGCGGGCTTCGCGCTGCGCGGTGGCGATTTCGGCGTCGGACATCATCGCGGCGACCTCGCGGCGCATGAAGATGGCATCCGTGCGTCCCTTGAGCGCGGCGAGATTGAACCATTTGTGGGCCGCGACGAGGTTGACCACGCCGGAACGACCGCTCGCCCAGTAAAGGCCGCGCTCGAACAGGACGTCCGGGATCGCCGTCGCTTCCACCGCAATGGCCGTATCGATATCAATCTGCCCCTGAAACATATCCGTAGCTCCCCATTTTTATCGTTGCCGCCCTCCCCGAGCGCGGCCCCTGTCCACTGTTGAAACATCCCAGCGCGCGATCAGCAAAAGTGGAAACCGGTTTTGCGTCCGATCGCGCGCCCTTTATTAGAAGAGCGCATGATCTGATCGCCAAACCGCCCACACTTTGGCGGATCATGCGCGTACCGTTTTCCGGTCTGTTGTTGGGATGATCATGGCCGATCAAATTTGAAGGGCAGTTTAAGGTTCGCGATGAACGGGATGTAAACGCGCGCATTGCGCTGCCGAACGCGAAATCGCAGAAGCGCCTGCGGCACAGGGAGAAGTGGTCAATCGTGACGTTCGGTTTACCCTGCGGCTTCGCAGAACGATAACCATTGCGGCAACGTCGGTGTCTTCATTCGCCGCCGGGCCGGCGCGACAGGCCGCGCGATGATGTGTTCCAGAGGATGATCCGGTGTCCCACAGCTTCTGCGGCCCACTCGGGAGATCACGGCGCAGCCGGATACCGAATGGACGAGGATGGCGCTTGGCGGAACACGTGGAACCGAAACAACCAAGGCCTGCGAACGATCAAAATGAAACGGGAGAAGCCTTTAGCGCCGGACGCATGATGCGCGGGCCATCGGAGCGCTCCAGCGAAAGTGGGCGTTCCGGGGGACGAGTACGCCCCGAGGGAACGAGGGCGTCGGCGAACACGTCAGGACCAGATTTCACACCGGGCCTGGGCCCTGGTGAAATTGCGGATCTCCAGAGATACCCGCACCGAACGAAGAAAACTCATTTCTTCTGCCGGACCGGTTTTTGAAAGAGCGAACCCCTTCGAAATACGATCCAGCCGTTTGACCTGATGTCTCGCCGACACCCTCTTTCGTCGACCAGAGCAGTCAGACCTTAAATCCGCTTCGAGAAGCAAACCGTATCTGAAGGCTCTAATGACGTGCCGGCATCAAGTCGCCGGCGCTTCTCAGAGAAGCGAAGTTACTTCTTCTTCTTGGCGACCTTGCGGGTCTTCTTCGCAGTCTTCTTCACTGCGCTCTTCGCCTTCTTTGCCTTCTTAGCTTTCTTGGCCATGTTGCCCTCCTTATGTAGTGAGATGGCTTAATCGCTGCGTGCACTCGGGAATCGAGATGCACTACATCCCGAATACACCAACGCATTCAAAAAAACAGCGTCCCGCTTAAGGAAGTGTTGACGCGGCAATGTGAGAGCGCGCGAAGCACTTCATTCGACGGCACAACGGCAAGTGCGCGCGCCGATGCAAAAAGTGCCGCAACGACCGGCATCGGCGCTTGTCAATAGTGAAGGAAACGCCTGTGCCACAGCACTTTCTTGAATTCATACATGCAGTGATCGATGCGCGATCAGTATCATCGCGACTCAATGATGCCGTGAAAAAGCCCTGCGCGCGGACTCTGAGTCGCAGAATTTGGCAATAAAAATTTTCACGATCACAGCGTTGGCATCTCGTCGGCGCTCGCCAAAACCGAACTTCCGGGCAGAATCGCGACCGCCGATTCGGACGCACGCTTTTAGCCGCGATGGTGAATTTCGGATCGCGATGAACGATCGATGCGCGCTCACGCGCATCTCTCGCGGCGTCATCGACGACGAGAGTCGTCCCGTTACGGGACGCTTCAGATGCCGAGCTTCGCCTTCAACAGATCGTTCACCGCCTGCGGATTGGCCTTGCCGCCGGACTGCTTCATCACCTGGCCGACGAACCAGCCGGCGAGTTGCGGCTTGGCTTTCGCCTGCGCGACCTTGTCCGGATTGGCCGCGATGATGTCGTCGACGACCTTCTCGATCGCGCCCAGGTCCGTGACCTGCTTCATGCCGCGCGTCTCCACCAGCTCGCGCGGGTCGCCGCCTTCGGTCCAGACGATCTCGAACAGGTCTTTTGCGATCTTGCCCGATATCGTCCCCTCGCCGATCAGGTCGACGATCGCGGCCAATTGCGCCGCCGACACCGGCGAGTCCGTGATGCCATGGCCTTCCTTGTTGAGACGCCCGAACAGCTCGTTGATCACCCAGTTGGCCGCGAGCTTGCCGTCGCGCGCCTTGTCGGCAAGACCGGCGAGCACGGTTTCGTAGAACACCGCGCTCTCGCGCTCGGCCACCAGCACGGCGGCATCGTAGGGCGACAGACCGAGGCTCTCGATGAAGCGGGCCTTCTTCTGGTCCGGCAGTTCCGGCAGCTCCGACCTGAGCTTGTCGACATAGCTCTGCGTGAACTCGAGCGGCAGCAGGTCGGGATCCGGGAAATAGCGATAATCATGTGCCTCTTCCTTGGAGCGCATTGAGCGCGTCTCGCCCTTGTTCGGGTCGAACAGCCGCGTCTCCTGGTCGATCGTGCCGCCATCCTCGATGATCTCGATCTGGCGCCGCGCCTCGTACTCGATCGCCTGGCCGATGAAGTTGATCGAGTTCATGTTCTTGATCTCACAGCGGGTGCCGAGCGGCCCGCCCGGCTTGCGCACGGAAACGTTCACATCGGCGCGCAACGAGCCCTTCTCCATGTCGCCATCGCAGGTGCCGAGATAGCGCAGGATCGAGCGCAGCTTGGTCACATAGGCCTTGGCCTGCTCGGCATCGCGGATGTCCGGTTTCGAGACGATCTCCATCAGCGCCACGCCGGAGCGGTTGAGATCGACAAACGACATCGACGGCGACTGATCGTGCAGCGATTTGCCAGCATCCTGCTCCAGATGCAGCCGCTCGATCCCGATCGTCGCGGTCTTGCCGCCGTCCAGTTCGACCACGACCTCGCCCTCGCCCACGATCGGCGACTTGTACTGGCTGATCTGGTAGCCCTGCGGGCTGTCCGGATAGAAATAGTTCTTGCGATCGAACACCGAGCGCAGATTGATCTGCGCGTTGAGGCCGAGCCCGGTGCGCACCGCCTGGCGGACGCATTCTTCGTTGATCACGGGCAGCATGCCCGGCATCGCGGCGTCGACCAGCGAGACATGGCTGTTCGGCTCGCCGCCGAATTCGGTCGAGGCCCCGGAGAACAACTTTGACTTCGAGGTGACCTGGGCATGCACCTCCAGCCCGATGACGACCTCCCAGTCGCCAGTCTGGCCCTTGATCAGTTTTCCCGGCTTGACTGACGCGTTCATGCTTTTCCACTCCCGAGCAGCGCGGACACGATCCGCTCCCATTCGGCTTCCAGAGAATCCTTCGCCACCGGCTGGCCGGCCTGGCGGTACCAGTAGCCGGCATTGCCGAGATCGCCCTCGACACGGTGCAGATAGGCATGCACCCAGGCGGCCTCGGCGCTTCCTTCGTCCTGCACGATCTTGTGCGCACGATCCCAGTCGCCCTTGGCGGCCCACCACAATGCAGCCAGCGGTGGTTCCAGGCTAGGCGCCGGCGCAGCGTCTGCGAGACTGGCGCGGAAATCGCTCATCGCTACCACCACCTCGGCGGCGTGAAGCGGCCGGCCGCCTGCTCCACGACTTCGCCGAGCGAGAACAGCGTCTCTTCGTCGAACGGACGGCCGATCAGTTGCAGCCCGAGCGGCAAACCCTGCGCGTCCTTCCCGGCGGGCACGGCGATGCCCGGCAATCCGGCCATGTTCACCGTCACCGTAAAAATGTCGTTGAGATACATCTCGACCGGATCGGCGCCGCCCTTTTCGCCAACGCCGAAGGCCGCCGATGGCGTCGCCGGCGTCAGGATCGCGTTCACGCCCTTGGCGAAGCAGTCCTCAAAATCCTTCTTGATCAGGGTGCGGACTTTTTGCGCGCGCAGGTAATAGGCATCGTAATAGCCGGCGGAGAGCACATAGGTGCCGATCATGACGCGGCGGCGGACTTCATCGCCAAAACCCTCGGCGCGGGTGTTCTCATACAGTTCGCCAATCGAACGGCCCGGCACGCGCAGGCCGTAGCGCACGCCGTCGTAGCGTGCGAGGTTGGACGAGGCTTCCGCCGGCGCCACGATGTAATAGGCCGGCAGCGCGTATTTAGTATGCGGCAGCGACACCTCGACCAGTTCGGCGCCGGCTGCCTTCAGCCAGGCGGCGCCCTCAGTCCAGAGCTTTTCGATTTCCGCCGGCATGCCGTCGAGGCGGTACTCCTTCGGAATGCCGATCTTCATGCCCTTGACGGATTTTCCGATCGCGGCTTCGTAATCGGGCACGTCGATATCGACGGAGGTCGTATCCTTCGGATCGTGCCCTGCCATCGAGCGCATCAGGATCGCAGAATCGCGCACCGTGCGCGCGATCGGCCCTGCCTGGTCGAGCGAAGACGCGAACGCCACGATGCCCCAGCGCGAGCAGCGGCCGTAGGTCGGCTTGACGCCGACGGTTGCGGTGAAGGCGGCGGGCTGGCGGATCGAGCCGCCGGTGTCGGTCGCGGTCGCGCCCATGCAAAGTAGCGCCGCCACGGCGGATGCCGATCCGCCTGATGAGCCGCCCGGCACCAGCGTGGTGTTGGAACCTTCACGCCGCCACGGATTGACCACCGGGCCGAAGCACGAGGTCTCGTTCGACGAGCCCATAGCGAACTCGTCGTTGTTGAGCTTGCCGAGCATGACAGCGCCATCGCGCCAGAGCTGCGAGGTGACGGTGGATTCGTAAGGCGGCACAAAATTGCCGAGGATCTTTGAGCACGCGGTGGTGCGCACATCTTTGGTCGCGAACAGGTCCTTGATGCCGAGCGGAATGCCGGCCAGCGGACCGCCCTCGCCCTTGGCGATCCTGGCGTCGATTGCGCGCGCCATGTCGCGCGCCTTCTCCGGCGTTTCCAGCACGAAGGCGTTGAGCGAACGCGCCGCTTCCATGGCGGCGAGATGCGCATCCGTCAGTTCAAGCGAGGTGAAAGACTTGTTCGCGAGGCCGGCTTTGGCCTCGGCGATCGTCATCGATGTCAGGTCGGTCATTTATTGATCGGGCTGCAGAAGAAAGGAGAAAGCGTCTTGTCGTTGGCGGGATCGTTGGCGCGCGCTTTGTCGGCGGCTTCGAGCTGATCGAGCACGGCGTCGACAGCCTTGTCGGGATCGGCGGCCTTGCCCTGCCGCTCCATCGCGTCGAGATAGTTCATGTAGGCCGCATAGGCCTTTTCATCGTCGCAGAGCAGACACATCGGACTTCCGATCTCCAGAAGGAAAGACTTTATTCCACCACCTTGGGCACTAGGAAGAAATGGTTCTGCGTCTCGGGCGCGTTCCTGACGATGTCGTCGGGGATTTCGCCGTCATTGACCACATCGGCACGCTTCTTCATTTCCATCGGGGTCACCGATGTCATCGGTTCGACGCCGTCGACGCTCACTTCCGAAAGCTGCTCCACGAAAGCCAGCATGGCGTTCAGCTCGCCCTGCAGATGGGGAACCTCGGCCTCGGTGACCGCAATTCGCGCCAGATGCGCGATGCGGCGAACGGTGGCGGCATCAACGGACATAAATATAGGCCTCAAATGGAGAATTCGCATCCGCGGTATAGCAGAGGCCGCTTTTGCGCCGCAACCGCGGGAACAGGCGGAGCCGGCCTGGGACACCGAATACCCGCCTTTTGGAGCTCAAAAGTCGACGCGGCCCGACGCACAAGATTTTGAGCGCCAAGCGCCCATTGGCCCTCGCAAAAGCGCCCCGACGAAACCATTTTCCGACCTCACATAGTCGTCCTGAAACAGTCAGGGAAATGTAGTCGCGGCCAGAACCATCGGGAGGCCGTGTCATGTCGAGCATCGAAAACGACAGCGCCGGATCGGAAAGCTGGGATCCTGCCATCTGGTCCATCGGGACCGTGCTCGGCGTCGCGATCGTCTACCTCGCCTGCTTAACCTGACAAACGGGAGGGAGAGCCATGTCCCAGGCTAAGATCCTGCAGGAAAAGGCGGAAATGTTCGAGCGCCGCGCGGAAAGCGCGACCGACCCGATCTCGAGGCAACATTACAAAGAGATGGCCGCGCATTACCGGTCGCTGGCCGCCGAGCATCTGGACGTCAAGCGCGACGAACCGGCGCACTAGGACAGCACAAAACCGGTTCAAGCCGCCAGCTAGCCGCCCAACGCGCTGAACCGCGCCAGCGCGGCGCCTGCGAGCGAACGGGTCAGCTCGGCTGCCGGCATCTCGCGGCCCATCCGCACCGCCTGTCCGGCCCAGAGATTGGTGAAATCGACCTTGCCGAGCTTTCGGCCGCCGCCTTCAGCGGCCCGAGCGCGGTGGCGGCGTGCGGGAATGCCGGCGCATCCGGCGAGATCGGACCAACCTCGCGCATGACACGGTTGGCGACGCCGCGCGCGGGACGGCCGGTCATGACATTGGTGATGACGGTGGAATCGTCGTGCGCCTGGGCCAGCGCCGTGCGCGCCGGCGCGATCACCTTGATTCCGGACAACGAAGATAGGCGCTGCCGATCTGCACGCCGGACGCGCCGAGCGCAAACGCCGCCGCGATGCCGCGCCCGTCGGCGATCCCGCCGGCCGCGATCACCGGCACCCTCACCGCATCGGCCACCTGCGGCACCAGCGCAAACGTGCCCGGCTGCTGGGCGATATTGTCGGTCAGGAACATGCCGCGATGGCCGCCCGCCTCCGCGCCTTGCGCGATGATGACGTCGGCGCCGTTCTCCTCCAGCCAGATCGCTTCCTTCACGATCGTTGCCGATGACATCACGATGCAGCCTGCCGCCTTGACGCGCTTGACCAGCGCCTGATCCGGCAGGCCGAAATGGAAGCTGACCACTTCCGGCTTCAGTTCTTCCACGACGGCGCACATCGCCTCATCGAATGGCGCGCGGTTGGCGGCGTTGACGGGCACGGCTGGATCGAGACCCAACTCGTTGTAGTATGCCCCAAGCCGCGCCTTCCAGCCGGCCTCGCGCGCGGGATCGGCCTCGACCGGCGTGTGGCAGAAGAAATTCATGTTGACCGGTGCCGTGACGCGCTGGCGGATGATGTTGACCTGCTCGCGGGCCTTCTCGGCCGAGATCATTGCGCATGGCAGCGAGCCGAGCGCTCCGCCCTGCGCCGCTGCGATCACCAGCTCGGCATCCATGATGCCGGCCATCGGCGCCAGCACGATCGGAAATTCGGTCTTGAAGAGGTCGATGATCCGGCGGTCTGGCCACATGGTTCTGCTCGCTTGAATGAATTGAAGAGACGTAAGGATCAGGCGGCGGAGGAGTTCCGTCGCCCGTTCAATATCTGGTCGGCCTCGGTGACGATCCTATCAACGATTTCGGCCGCCGGCGGGATATCATGGATCAGCCCGACGGATTCACCAGCGATGACGGCAGCGATGTCAAATTCCCGGCGGCCCTCGCCGCCGCATATTCGGCCGCGACCGCCTGGACGTTTTGCATGAGTTCGACCTCGCGCCCCATCCAGCGCCGCGCATGATCGTTGATCAGGCAACGTCCGGTAAAGGTGCCGGCCAGACATTGTTGCGCGAGAGATCGAAGATGATGCCGCGGACGCTGTTGCCGCTCGACGCCGCGCAGATGCGCTTCTTGGCCTCTTCTGCCCCATCGCATTCCACGCTCGCGTAGAAGCGCGTGCCAAGCAGCACGCCGGAAGCGCCCAGCATCATCATTGCAGCCAGCCCGCGGCCATCGCCGATGCCACCGGCGGCCGCGACCGGCACCCGGCCGGCTGCGAGATCGACGATCGCCGGCACGATGTCGATCGTCGTCCGCGACGCGCCATGGCCGCCGGCCTCCGTTCCCTGCGCGATCAGAATGTCGGCGCCTGCATCGAGGGCCTGCCGCGCCATCGCCTCGTCCTGCACCTGGCAGATCAGGAGCGCGCCCGACGATTTGATGCGCGGTGCGAAGGGCTTTGGATCGCCGAACGACAGCATGATCGCGCGCGGACCGGCTTCAAGTGCGATGTCCAGCAGCGCCGGCTGCTTGGCAAGGCTCCAGGAGATGAAGCCGATGCCGAAGGGATCGGAGACATCAGCAAGCTTGGCCGTCTCCTGCTCCAGCCACGCTCTGTCACCGTAGCCGCCGCCGAGAATACCGAACCTGCCGGCGGCGCTGACGGCCTTGGTGAGACGTGCGCCCGCGATGACGTCCATCGGCGCCGACAGGATCGGATGCTGGATGCCCAAACGGGCGGTCAACGATGTCGATATCGGCATGTCGCTTCCCTGCGGTCTGGACTGTGAGATTAGGGCGAACTATCATTCTCTCAAAATGAATACTATAGAACACTAGCATCTCTAAAACGAAACGGATGCCCCATGGAGTTAAGCGATCTCCTGACGTTTTCGACGGTTGCGCGGCTGGGCGGCATCACCCGCGCCGCCGACGAACTCAACACCGTGCAGTCCAACGTCACCCAGCGGGTGAAGGCGCTGGAGGCCGAGATTGGCACCGCGCTGTTCGAGCGGCACAGCCGCGGCATGACGCTGACCGGCGCCGGGCGCCGTCTGCTGCCCTATGCGCAGCGGATGGCCACGCTGTCGCGCGAGGCGCTGCTAGCCGCGCGCGACGATGGCGAACCGAAGGGACCGCTCGCGATCGGATCGATGGAAACGACGGCAGCCGTTCGCCTGCCTTCCCTGCTCGCCGAATTCCATCGCCGTTTCCCGGCGGTGCGGCTGAGCCTGCGGACGTCGACGACGGCCGAACTGGTGGCTGGCGTGCACAACGGCACCTTTGACGGCGCGTTCGTCGCAGGCCCGATCGAGCATGCCGAGCTCGACGCGACGGTTGCGTTCCGGGAAGAACTGGTGCTGGTGACGGCGCGGCGCTGGCAGAGTCTCGGCGCTTTACGTGCTGGCACGCCGGAATCCGGCCCGACCGCGCTGGTGTTCCGCACCGGCTGCACCTACCGACAGCGGCTCGAGCAGATCTTTTCAGAATTCGGCTGGCCGTCTTCCGCGCGGTTCGAACTCGGCACGCTCGATGGCATGATCGGCTGCGTTGCCGCCGACATGGGCGTGACGCTGCTGCCGCGCGCGGTCGTCGGGCGGAACGAGACCGTCAACATTCACACGCTGAACCCGGCGCAGTCCAAGGTCGAGACGCTCTTCATCACCCGCCGCACTGCCCATCGATACAGCGCCCTGCAGGGCTTCGCGTCCTGCCTGAGCAGCAATGGCGAGGTTATTGCCGCCTGATGCTCCAGCGCTTCGTTCCGCTTTGCGAAACAACTCTGCCATATTTCCGCGACAGATCGATTTGCGCCGCACGCTTCCGCGCCACGTCGATTGTTTTCAAATCAATTGAATCGCTGCGCGCTACGACGTTAGTATGAGCTGCTAGCTACCAAAAACCATAGCGTCAATCTGGGAGGGACTGCGATGCGCATTGCGTTCGTATTGAGCTGTTCTGTCGCCTTGTTGGGTGCGGTCGGAACAGCAAGCGCTCAGGACTGGACGAAATCGAAATGGGGACCGAACGACGAGGTCGGCGCCGCCAATTACATGAAGCCCGAACTCGTTGTGAAGGCTGCGGGTTTGGTCAAGACCGGCAAGACCTATGCACTCGGCATTCCCGTCGACTCCAAGACCCCCGCCTACCCACCGCGGGCCTTCAAGGTCACGATCGTGCAGCCCGGCCAGGCCGGCATTCCCGGCCTCGGACCGAGCAAGACCACCTACAATGACGACATCATAGAGGGCTGGGTCGGCGTCGGCAGCCAGCTCGACGGCCTCGGCCATATCGGCGTCGAGCACGTCTACTACAACGGCAACAAGCTTGCCGACTTCGCCGATGCCACCGGGCTGAAGAAGCTCGGCGTCGAGAAGGTCCCGCCGATGGTAACGCGCGGCGTGCTGCTCGACATGGCCGCCCATTACGGCACCGACGTGGTCAAGGAAGGCACCGCCTTCAACACTAAGGAGATCGAGGAAGTCGCGAAGAAACAGGGCGTCGAAATCCGCCAGGGCGACGTCGTGATCTTCCACACCGGCTGGCTCAGCCTGATCGGCAAGGACGACAAGCGTTACTCCGCAGGCGAACCGGGGCTCGGCGTCGAAGGGGCCAAATACCTCACCGGCAAGGGTGTCGTTGCCATTGGCGCCGATACCTGGGGCCTCGAAGCGGTCCCGTTCGAGACCAAGAACGTTTTTGAGGTGCATCAGATCCTGTTGCCGATGAACGGCACCTATATCCTCGAAAACCTCGACACGGCCGAACTCGCCAAGGACAAGGCCTATGAGTTCCTGTTTGTGCTCGGCCAGCCGCGCTTCAGGGGCGGCGTGCAAAGCATGATCAACCCGGTCGCGATCCGGTAAGACGATAACGACGGATGGCGTGGCGTTCTCGCATGGACGCCACGCCATGACAGGCTTTGCCTGCGCCAAGCACCGCGTGTTAAGCGGGTCCATGCCCGCCCCTATCCTCCCCTTGATCGATGCCGTCACGCACTGGCCCGAGCGTGGCGCCCTGATCGGCCTCGATCTCGGCACCAAGACCATCGGCGTTGCCGTGTCCGATCCCGATCGCCGCCTGGCGACCGGCGTCGAAACGCTCCACCGCAAGGCGTTCAAGGCGGACGCGGCGCGGCTGTTGGCGATATCGGGCGAGCGCAACGCGGTCGGCTTCGTGCTCGGCCTGCCGATCAACATGGACGGCAGCGAGGGGCCGCGCGCGCAATCGACCCGCGCCTTTGCCCGAAATTTCTCCAACCTCACCGGCCTTGCCATCGCTTTATGGGACGAGCGGCTGTCGACGGCTGCCGTCGAGCGCGAATTGATCGGCATGGACGTTTCCCGCGCCCGCCGCGCCGAGGTGATCGACGAGCATGCCGCCATGTTCATCCTGCAGGGCGCGCTGGACCGGCTGACGAAGCTGCGCGGGGACGCCTAGGGATGGGGGTCGTCATTGCGTCGCTGCTGCCGGTGTTTTTGCTGATCGTGCTCGGCTTTGTCCTGAAACGCACCCTGATACGACCGGAAACGCAGTGGCATGGGCTCGAGCGGCTGACTTACTACGTGCTGTTTCCGGTCCTGCTGATCCAGACTCTGGTGAAGGCCGACCTCACCAAGGTGCCGGTTGCCGGCGTCGGCGGCGCGCTGCTGCTATCGGCGCTTGCGATGTCGCTGCTGTGTCTGGCGCTGCGTCCCCTGCTCGCCCGCGCCGCGATCGATGGTCCCGCCTTTACCTCAATCTTCCAGGGCGCGACCCGCTGGCAGACCTTTGTCGCGCTTGCCGTCTCCAGTAGTTTGTTCGGCGACCTCGGGCTGGCGCTGGCGTCCGTCGCGATGGTCGCTATCATCCCGTTAGTCAACGTCCTCAGTGTCGCGGTGCTTGCCCATTACGCCTCGCCAGAAAAGCGCTCGGCCGGTTCAATTGTCGTGACTGTGGTGCGCAATCCCCTGATATGGGCCTGCGCGGTCGGGCTGGCGCTCAACGTCACGCACATTCCACTGCCCAAACTCTGGCACGAGGTGGCGGACGCGCTCGGCCGCTCCTCGCTCGCCATCGGCCTTATGGTGACCGGCGCCGGCCTGCATCTCGAGGGCCTGTTCAGGCCGAGCCTCGCCGCCGGCGTCGCGGTGTTCCTCAAGCTGGTGCTGATGCCGGTGATCGCGGTCGCGCTGGCGCTAAAATTTGGGCTTGCCGATTCCAGCCTCGCCGTCGTGGCGGTCTGTTCGGCGGTGCCCGCGGCGTCAAGCGCCTATGTGCTGGCGCGGCAAATGGGCGGCGACGCGCCGCTGCTGGCGCAGATCATCACGCTGCAGACGATTCTGGCGGCGATCACGATGCCGATCGCGATCGCGCTGGTGGCATAGAACAGCCGCGGCGGATATTGTCGCGGTGCAAACTTGCCTCGTGCCAGCCTTGATCCCGCCATTGAGCAACGTCTGGCCAAGGCTTGTGATCGTCGAGGGGATCATGGGCTCCGGCAAGTCGACCGTCACAGTGAACATCGCTCGCCGGCTGGAGGCATCCGGCATCCCCGCCACCGGGATAACCGAAGGGGTCGATCCGCATCCGATCCGCTTCGATTGGGACCTGCCCTGGAGCACGATGCCGCCGGCAGAGCTTGCCAAATCGTGCATCGCCAAGTGGCGCGCCTTCGTTGACAGTTCGCTGGCCGCCGACCGCATCCAGGCTGTCGACGGGCAACTGTTCCACGGCAATCTGACGTCGCTGCTGCTGCTCGAAGCCGACATGGAGTTGATCGCCGCCTATTGCCGGGAAGTTGTCGCGGTCATCAAGCCGTTGCGCCCGCTGCTGATCTATTTCCACCAGGACGACGTCGACAGCGCCATTCGCGCCGTCTCGGCGCAGCGAGGCGATAAATGGGTGAACTATCAGGCCAACTGGAAATTGGAATCGCCGTACGCCAGGAGGCGCGGGCTGGCCGGTCTTGACGGCCTGATCGCCCTCTATCGTCAATACCGGGCGCTCACCGACCAATTGTTTGCGGATCTCGATATTCCGAAGATCAGCATCGAGAACTCGCGGCAGCAATGGGCGCTCTACGACGACATCATCGATCGCGCGTTGACGAACCCGAATACAACGTAGGCCCACACCCGTACATCGTCCGGTTTGACCTACCCACTCCCCGCCAGCCAGAAAGTCTGAATGGTCGCCGCCGAATTGTTGACGCCGTGCAGGACGATCGTCAGCCAGGTCGAGCCCGTACGATAGCGCAGGTAGCCCAGCAACAGGCCGATCGAAAACACCTCGCCGAAAAAGAACCAGTCGTACTGCAGATGCAGCGAAGTCCAGGCCAGCGACGACAGGAAGATCGCGCCGGCGACGCCGAGCTTTGATTCCGACCAGCCGCGGTAGAGAAACCCGCGCGAGAATATCTCTTCCCACATCGGCGCAGCGACGCAAAACGCGATCACCAGAAGCCACAGCGCGCCGTCGGCCTGCGCGGATTTCAGCACGTCGCCCATAAAACCCGGCGTTACCTCGCGCCCGAGTGCCCGCGACAGCAGGTCCCAGCCGCCGACCAGGATGGCCAGCGCGGCGACACCTGTCAGGAAATTGCGCCATGAGGTCCAGCGCAGCGCCAGATAGTCGGCAAAGGGTATCCGCGTTGGACGGACCGCGATCCATGTCGCCAACAGCACGGCGGGCAATCCCAGGATGACCGAGAGCGAGATGGTCAGACCGCCGCCGACGATACGGATCGCTTCGGCGACGTCGAATGACCCGCCTTGCCGCAGCACAAAGTAGATGATGACCGCGACCTGGCCGAGGAACACCGCCGCGAAGATGAACAGGCCCCACAGCACCGTGCCCCAGAATTTCCAGACGCGTGGCGGCCGCTGATCGGGGATCGCTGGCGGAACTTCGATCGGGGTGGCGGGAGTGAGGGAGTCCATCAATCAGCTTTCCAGATGTCGTCATGGCCGGGCTTGACCCGGCCATCCACGTCTTTGTCTTGGTGCGAAGACGTGGATGCCCGGCACAGGGCCGGGCATGACGGATGATACATATTCACGGCAGCGCGCGCTCCAGCAGGCCGCTTATGTCGTCATTGGCCAGATCGACCGCGCCGTACATGCCGGCGTGATTCCCGGCAAGGCGCGTGGCGGCGAACAACTGCGCATGTCGCGGCGACACGGCATTGAGCGCGGCAGAAGCCGCCAGCAGCGCCAGCCTTTCGACCGCCAGCCGCGCCACACGCTCGCTGTCGGGCCGGTGGAACGCCTTGCCGATGAACGCCGTTGCCTCCCCGCGCCCGGTAATCCGAGCGTCTCGCCGGTCAGTTCATGCACGATGCTGGACGCCACTTCCGGCTCCCGCGACAGCGCACGGAGGACGTCGAGGCACATCACATTGCCGGAGCCTTCCCAGATCGCATTGACCGGCGACTCCCGGTAATGCCGCGCCAGAATACCCTCCTCCACGTAACCATTGCCGCCGAGGCACTCCATCGCCTCATAGAGAAAGCCAGGGGCGCTCTTGCAGACCCAGTATTTGATGGCGGGCGTCAGCAGCCGCACATAGGCGGCCTCCTTGGCGTCAATAGGCGCACGGTCGAACGACCGGCATAGCCGCATCACCAGCGCGACGGCGGCCTCGACGTGCAGCGCCATGTCCGACAGCACCGCCTTCATCAGCGGCTGATCGGCGAGATGCTTTGGAACACGCTGCGATGCCGCGCATGATGTAGCGCATGCGCGAGCCCCGATCGCATCAGGCCCGCGGAAGCAATCGCGCAATCCTGCCGCGTCAACTGCACCATCTGGATGATGGTGCGGATGCTCTTGCCCTCGGCGCCGACGCGTTCGGCATAGGCGCCGTGAAACTCTACCTCGGAGGAGGCATTGGAACGGTTGCCGAGCTTGTCCTTCAGCCGCTGGAACCGGATCGCGTTGATCGACCCATCGGGCGTAAAGCGCGGCATCAAGAAACAGCTCAAGCCCTCGTCGGCCTGCGCCAGCACCAGAAACGCGTCGCACATCGGCGCCGACATGAACCATTTGTGCCCGGTGATGCGGTAGGCGTCCCCGTCCCGCTCCGCCCGCGTCATGTTGGAGCGCACATCGGTGCCGCCCTGCTTCTCGGTCATGCCCATGCCGAGCGTCATGCCGCGCTTGGTCCACCACGGCGCAAACGCCGGATCGTAGGACCGCGTGCCGAGCACCGGCATCACCTTGGCCAGTAGCTCAGGCTGTTCCGCCAGTGCGGCGACGGAGGCCCGCGTCATGGTAATCGGGCAGAGATGCCCGGTCTCGACCTGCGCGGCCATATAGAATTTTGCCGCGCGTATCACCTCCGACGCCCCGCCGGCCGGCTTGCCCACGGCAGTCCAGGTCGAATTGTGCACGCCGGCATGCGCACTGTGCGCCATCAGTTCATGATAGGCCGGGTGAAACTCGACCTCGTCGCGGCGGTTGCCTTTGGCATCGAAAGTGCGCAGTTTCGGCGTGTTCTCGTTGGCAACGCGGCCGCGTTCCGCCATTGCAGCCGAGCCCCAATGCTTGCCGAACCCCGACAACTCACCCTCGGCCGACGCCCCGCCATTGGCGGCGACCGCCTCAACCAGCGGCCGGTCGACCGCATAGAGATCGACATCTTCGAACGGCGGCGACTGGTTGAAGACCTCGTGGGTCGAAAACGTTGCCTGGGTCATGGCTGGTCCTGGAACCGTGAATTACTTCCGCGGGGTGATCGGGAAATCATAGGCCTGCCCGCCCGCCCCCGGCAGCGAAAAGTGCCACCACTCCTTCGAATAGTTTACAAATCCTCGCCGCGCCATCACCAGAACCAGCTTCTCCTGCCAGCGGCGCTGGGCTGCGGTGATGGATTTCGCCGCCGTGTGCGACTTGACGTCGGAACAATCGTAGCCGGTCCCCATGTCGACGCTTCCGTCCGGCGCGCGAAGGTTCACATTGGCGGTGCAGTCGCCATAGTCCTTGGTGGAATCGAAGGTGGCCGAGTTGTCGGCTTTCAAATCGACCAAGGTGAGATCGAGCGCGGCGCCGGTGGAATGACCGGAGCGTTCGGCGATGTAGCCGAGCCGAAACAGGTCGGCCTTGCTGAACGACGGATTGTAGCGCTTCTGCGCCGGGGTTTCCTTGCCGTCGCGTGACCACGCCACCATGTCGGCAACCGCGCGCGTCGGCCGGTAGCAGTCGAACATCTTCAGCGACAGATTCTGCAGCGCGAGCTCTTCCTGGACGCTCTTCAGCAGCACGCCGACGTCGCGCTTCACCACGCACTCGGCGGCCTCATATCCCCTGAGCGGCCGGCCGACAAAATTATTCGAACCGGCGTAACGGATATCCTGGATGATGGTCGGATCGATGTCGCGCAGATAGACGAAACCGGCGGGCAGCTTTTGCGCCTGCGCGGCGACGCCCGTCAGGCAACTCGCCGCCGATATCGCCGTGATCGCCAGCCGTCTGAACGTCCCCGCGCCCCTCCTTGCGCCGATCACGGCACCTGCTCCGAGCTGACCACCAGTTTCGTGATCGCGGTATCGGTGTATCTGTTGCCGGCCCAGACATCGTCGATGATGAATTTCATCCAGTAAGCCTTCACCGGCTTGGGCAGGTTGAGCTGTTCCGGGCCGAGACGATCCGGCAGGCTGAACGTCTGCGTCTCGCCTTGCGAAAACATGACACGCAACTGACGCACGCGATTGTTTTTCCGAAAAATGTCGTTGTTCTTCTGATAGCCGTTGCGGACGACGATGGATTTGACGAGCCGCATGGCGTCGAACTCGATCGTGATCCATTCGCCGACGCCGTTGCCGTCCCTGCCCTCGACCCATGCGTCGCCGCCGGAGCCGCCGAACAGGTTTTGCGCGCCGTAGGAATTGCCAAATTGCGGCCTCAGCACCGAACTGACGCAATAGGTTTCATGGCCGTTGCGCACGCAGCTTTCGCCCGGTGCACCCGGCCGCGACGGACGTATCGCGCGCGCAGGTTCGGACGCGACATTCGCGAGCTTGGTGGCAGGCCGCTCGACGCGACCTGCGCCCGGCTGCCCCGCCAGATAGATGCGGCCGCCGAGGGTTTGATCGTAATAGGCCGGCGTCTGCTCATGCGGCGCGGGCTGACCGCGCTCGTCGGTCGCTTTCAACGCCAGTTCGGCGACGCGTTCGCGCACTTCGACGGCAAGATCGCCAAGATGCAGGTCCGGCCGCTTCAGTTGCTCGGCGAATATTCGCGTGAAGACCGAATTGTGGGCGGCGTCGTTGCCGCCGAGCCGATCCAGCGCGGTCTGGCCGATGCCGGCCGAATACAGCGTGAAGATACCGCGCGCAGGCTTGGCATCGGCGAGCCCCCGCGTGTTGCCGATCGAACGGCCGGCGGCGCGCGGGAACGGATTGTCGCGGCAGGCGTCGATCACCAGCAGCGCGACGCGAACCGACCGCGCCTGCAGTTCCGCGATCAGATCGGGCTCGGCCAGCGACGCGCCGCGCACGCGCGCTTCGGCGCCTTCGGTCACGGCTGGGACATCGCTTGGGATCAGGTAATTGACACCCGCAATCGCCACGCCGTGCCCGGCAAAGAACAGCGCCGCCGTGTCGCCCGGTTGCAGCCGCGCGGTGAACTCGGCGAGCTTGTCGATCATCGCCTGACGGCCGAGATTGGTGCCGACGATGACCTCGAAACCGAGGGACCTCAGCGTTCCCGCGGTGGTGGCGTCGTTGGCGGCCTTCTTGAGCTGCCGGTCGGCGGGCAGATTGGGATAGAGGTCGTTGCCGATGGCGAGCGCGACACGCTTCTCGGCGATGGCCGGCGTGGCCGGGAGGCATGCAATGGCCGCCAGCAGCGCCCATGACGCGATCCGGACGGATTGAATGAAATGCCGCACGTTTTGCCCAGCCTGATGCACCGTGCGCTATCCTAGCTGAATCGCTCGCCAGGGCCTACCGTCCGAGCCGTTTACCCTGCCGCCGAAGCGCTGGTGGATAAGTCCGCCCCCGGATTTGAAGCTTGCCCTGCATGGCATCTCTGCCTATAGCTCTCGCTTTAATGACCCCTGCATCGAAATCGACCTTCGTCCTCGGGCACCGGCATCTGCTGGGAATCGAGGGGCTTTCCGCTGCCGATATTACCGGCCTGCTCGACCTTTCCGAGGAATATGTCGAGCTCAACCGCCAGGTGGACAAAAAGCGCACCTCCCTGCGCGGTCGCACACAGGTGAACCTGTTTTTCGAGGCCTCGACCCGAACCCAATCCTCGTTCGAACTGGCCGGAAAACGGCTTGGCGCCGACGTCATGAACATGTCGGTGTCCTCATCCTCGATCCGCAAGGGCGAGACGTTGATGGATACCGCCGTGACGCTCAACGCCATGCACCCGGATATCCTGGTGGTGCGGCACCGCGCCTCCGGCGCGGTGGAACTTCTGGCGCGCAAGGTTGACGGTTCCGTGATCAACGCCGGCGACGGCGCCCACGAGCATCCGACCCAGGCGCTGCTGGACGCGCTGACCATCCGCCGCAACAAGGGCCGGCTGGAAGGCCTCGTGATCGCGATCTGCGGCGACGTGATGCATTCCCGCGTGGCGCGCTCGAATATCCTGTTGCTCAACACCATGGGCGCCCGCGTCCGCGTGGTGGCGCCCTCCACGCTGCTGCCGCGCGGCATCGAGCGGATGGGCGTCGAGGTCGCGCGCGACATGCGCGAGGGCCTCAATGGCGCCGATATCGTGATGATGCTGCGGCTGCAGCGCGAGCGCATGAACGGCTCGTTCGTGCCGTCGTCGGGCGAATACTTCCACTATTTCGGTCTCGACCAGAAGAAGCTGGCTTATGCCAAACCGGATGCGCTGGTGATGCATCCGGGGCCGATGAACCGCGGCGTCGAGATCGACTCGATCGTGGCCGATGGCGCGCAATCGCTGATCCGTGAACAGGTGGAAATGGGAGTGGCGGTGCGGATGGCGGTGCTCGAAGCGCTCGCCCGCAACCTGCCGAACGCGTGAGACCATGCTGACTGACCGACGCCCGATCCTGCTCGCCAATGCCCGCGTCGTCGATCCCTCGAGGAATTTCGACGGCCCCGGCGACGTCCTGATCGCCGATGGCATGATCCGAGACTCCAAGCGCGGCATCGGCGCCGCCGGCGTGCCCGAAGGCACCGACATCATCAATTGCGCCGGCAAGATCGTCGCCCCCGGGCTAATCGACATGCGCGCCTTTGTCGGCGAACCTGGCGCCAGCCACCGCGAGACGTTCGCCTCCGCCAGCCAGGCGGCCGCCGCCGGCGGCATCACCACCATCATCTGCCAGCCCGATACCTCGCCGGTGATCGACAATTCGGCGACAGTTGACTTCGTGCTGCGTCGCGCCCGCGACACCGCGATCGTCAACATCCACCCGATGGCGGCGCTGACAAAGGCCTCGGCGGCCACGAGATGACCGAGATCGGCCTTTGAAGGCCGCCGGTGCAGTCGCATTCACCGATGGCGACAGGAGCGTCACCAACGCGCAGGTGATGCGCCGGGCGCTGACCTATGCCCGCGATTTCGACGCGCTGATCGTGCACCACACCGAAGACCCTGACCTGGTCGGCGAAGGCGTGATGAACGAGGGCGAATTCGCCGCCCGGCTCGGCCTCGCCGGCATTCCGAACGCCGCCGAAGCCGTGATGCTGGAGCGCGACATACGCCTCGTGGCGCTGACCGGCGGGCGCTATCACGCGGCCTCCTTGAGCTGCATCGAGTCGCTCGAAATCCTCAAGCGCGCGCGCGACGCCGGCCTCGATGTCAGCGCTTCGGTGTCGATCAACCACGTCACGCTGAACGAAAACGACATCGGCCCCTACCGTACCTTCCTGAAGCTGTCGCCGCCGCTGCGCACCGAGGAGGACCGCCTCGCGCTGGTTGCAGCCTTGGCCTCCGGCTTGATCGACGTCGTGATGTCCGATCACAATCCGCAGGACGTCGAGGTCAAGCGGCTGCCGTTCGCGGAAGCGGCGGCCGGCGCGGTCGGGCTGCAGACCATGCTGCCGGCGGCGCTGCGCCTGATCCATAACGGCGAAATGGACTTCAAGACGCTGATCCGGGCGATGTCGACCCGGCCTGCCGAGTTGCTGGGCCTGCCCGGCGGCTCGCTGCGGGCAGGTTCCCCGGCCGACGTCGTCGTGATCGATCCCGACACGCCCTGGGTGCTCGATCCGGCCGATCTGAAATCGCAGTGCAAGAACACGCCGTTCGATGAAGCCCGCTTCTCGGGGCGCGTCGTGCGTACTATCGTGGGCGGACGGACGGTCTATGAACATGTCTAGCGCGGCAGACACGCTGCGGTGGGAGCAACGGTGATGACGACGGCTGCATTCCTCGTGCTCGCGTTCCTGGCCGGCTATCTGCTGGGCTCGATCCCATTCGGAATGGTGCTTACCAAGCTTGCCGGCACGCAGGATTTGCGTTCGATCGGTTCCGGCAATATCGGCGCCACCAACGTGCTACGAACCGGTCGCAAGGGCCTCGCCGCGGCGACGCTGATCGGCGATATGCTCAAGGGCACGATCGCGGTGGTCATCATGGGTTATTACGGCGGCGCAGATGCCGCGATGCTGGCGGCGCTCGGCGCCTTCCTCGGCCATCTGTTTCCGGTCTGGCTCAAATTCAACGGCGGCAAGGGCGTCGCCACCTACATCGGCGTGCTGATCGGGCTATTCTGGCCGGCGGCTCTGATGTTTTGCTTGATCTGGCTCGCGACCGCCTTCACCACGCGCTATTCGTCGCTCTCGGCGCTGGTCGCGGCATTCGTCACGCCGCTGTTTCTGTGGTGGTTCGGCCACCCGGCGCTGGCTTCGCTGTTCGTCGTGCTGACATTGCTGCTGTTCTGGAAGCACAGCGAAAACATCAAGCGGCTGCAGGCCGGGACTGAGGGACGGATCGGGGCGAAGTAGCTGCTGCTGCCCATGTCCGGCTTGGCGGCCATCAGGCCGCCTCTTCCTCGCGGGTCGGGCGAATCAGGATTTCGGCGGAAATCCCGAGTTGCTCATGCAGACGACGGATCATATCGATCGACAGACTCCGTTTGCGATTCATGACCTCTGCCACGCGCGCGCGTGTTCCAATCAAAGCTTCCAGGTCCCGGCGGCTCAACCCTTGCTGCTCCATCCGAAACTGGATCGCCTCAATGGGATCTGGCGGATCCATGGGATAGTGCTTCGCTTCATAAGCATCGATCAGGGTCGCCAGGATGTCGAGCCGGTCCCCCTTCGCGGTCCCGCTCTTTGCGCCCCAAAGGCGCTCAACCTCCGCAAGTGCGTTCTTGTAGTCCGCCTTAGTGCGGATCGGTTTAAGCTCAGTCGCCATGTCGCACCTCGGTCACGTCGATTTTGTCATGGGCTTTGTGGGTGCCGATCCATTTGATCCAGACGATCTCCTTCTCGAAATCGACTGCCACCACAAGACGATAATCATTGCCCTTGATGTTGAAGACGATCCGCTCCGCGCTGACGATGCTTGCCGTCGCATAGTGCCGCTTCACATCGGCTGTGCTCTTCCAAGACGCCTTGCTCGCTTCGTCGAACCATGCATCCAGCGCCGCTTTGACGGCCGGCTGATCCCTTCCTGCCGGAAAGGCCCTGGACGAACTCTCGCAATGTCCGCCGGGCAATAATCCTCATCCATACCGTTTATCATGGTCCCATTATGGGAGCAACCGATTCATTGCCTCTTGAGCGCCTGCTCCACAAATCGCGCTGCCGCCAGCGCCTCGGCATCGGCGCCATGTCTCGCAATCACCTGCACACCGACCGGCAACCCGCCATCTGCGACATAGGTGGGAACATTAACGCAGGGCACGCCCATCAGCGTCCAGAGACGGTTGTAACGGGCATCGCCGGTGGAGCCCAATCCCTTCGGCGCAGCGCCTGGTGCCGACAAGGTCAGTATCACATCGACGTCATCGAATATTTTGGCGAGCGCATGCCGCGCGCGGCTCGCAACACCCATTGCCTCATCATAGGCGGCCGGTGTCGTCCCCTTGCTTTCGTCCAGCCGTGCGCGCAGCAGCGGCGCCATTGCGTCGTAGTTTTCGCGGTACTCCCAGGCGAGCGCCTGATGCGCCTCGAATTCCTGGATCACCGAATGGGCTTGCCACGCCTCCGCAATGATCTCAGGCAAATCAAGCGCGCGTACTGAGGCGCCTGCCTTCGCCGCCGCCCGCGTCGCGATCCGTAGCGCCTCCCCGCCTGACGCCTCCGGTGCACCGGCGAAATCCTGCGTCACGATGCCGATGCGCGGGGTCGGAATGCTTGATGGCAGCAGCAATTCGGGCCGGCCCGTCATCGCGGCAAGCCCGCGCGCCACGTCGTCCACGCCGGCCGCGAACAGGCCGACCGTATCGAGCGTCCACGAATAGCATTTGACGCCGACCGTCGGCAGCAAGCGGTAGGACGGCTTGATCGCAGCGACGCCACAGAACGAGGCCGGCCGGATCACCGAACCGCCGGTCTGCGTCCCCAGTGCCAGCGGGATCATGCCGGCCGCCACCGCGGCAGCAGAGCCGGACGACGATCCGCCCGGTGTGTGACCATGATTGCGCGGATTGAGCGTCGGCGTCGGATCCACGGAGGCGAATGCCGTCGTCGTGGTCTTGCCAATGATGGTCGCGCCCGCCTGCTTCAGCATCATCACGACAGCCGCATCACCGCGCGGCCGATATTCACTGTAGATCGGCGAACCCATCTCAGTCGGGAAATCCCGCGTATCCATGATGTCCTCGATACCAACCGCAATGCCGCACAGCGGCCCGGCATTCGCCGCACGCACATGATCGGCATGGCAAACAAAAGCGCCGATGGTCTTATCCTGCGCACCGATCGCTTCCAACGATTGGGCGATTGCGGCGTCGGGCGAGAGATTACGCTGTTCGATGCGGCGCTGAAGTTCGGCGAGCGAGATCATGGAGGCCTTCCCGTGGTGACGAGGCAGGTTACGGAGGGCCTTGGCATGGAGCAAGCGTAACACCCCTCACAAACAGGTTGATTGCAATCTCCGGTTGGGCAAAGCTGCATCCGCATGAATGACCGAACAAAACTCACGGCCCACCTCTCCGAGACCGACCGGATCGACCGACTGCGGCTGATCCGCAGCGACAATGTCGGGCCGCGTACCTTTAACTCGCTCATCAACCACTTCGGCGATGCGCGCACGGCGCTGGAGCGGCTGCCCGATCTGGCGCGGCGTGGCGGCGCGGCGCGTTCTGAGCGGATCTGCAGCGAGGAGGAAGCGCGGGCTGAGATCGCTGCGGCGAAAAGGATCGGCGTGTCGCTGATCGCACCTGGCGAAGCCGGCTATCCGCCGCGGCTGGCGACGCTCGACGATGCGCCGCCTTTGCTCGGCGTGCGCGGTCCGCCAGACGTCTTGATGCGGCCGATGATCGCGATCGTCGGCTCGCGCAACGCCTCCGGGGCAGGGCTGAAATTTGCAGGCCAATTGGCGCGCGATCTCGGCGACGCCGGCTTCGTCGTCATCTCAGGCCTGGCGCGCGGCATCGATCAGGCCGCGCATCG
This sequence comes from Bradyrhizobium sp. RDT10, assembly GCA_044772375.2. Classification (GTDB taxonomy): domain Bacteria; phylum Pseudomonadota; class Alphaproteobacteria; order Rhizobiales; family Xanthobacteraceae; genus Bradyrhizobium. The sequence continues at coordinate 2,214,150 of CP187939.1, read as the reverse complement.
CGCCACGATTGGGAGCGGCACGGTCGCAGTGCTGGCGGGTGGCCACGACCGGATCTATCCGCCGGAGCATCAGGACTTGCTGGCGACGCTGCTCGAACGCGGCGGCGCGATTTCCGAAATGCCGCTCGGCCATGTGCCGCGCGCCCACGATTTTCCTCGGCGCAATCGCCTGATCTCCGGCGCGTCGCTCGGCGTCGTCGTGATCGAGGCCGCGCACCGCTCGGGATCGCTGATCACGGCACGGATGGCGGCCGAACAGGGCCGCAGGTATTTGCGGTGCCGGGCTCTCCGCTCGATCCGCGCGCCGCCGGCACCAATGATCTGATCAAGCAGGGCGCGGCGCTCGTCACTGAAGCCAGCGACGTCATCAACACCATTCAGCCGATCCTGGAGCGGCCGATCGTGCTCGAGGCGCGTGAAGACAATGACGAGCCGCTCGACTTCGATACCGACCCAAGCGAGCGCGAACGCGTTGTTCTCGCTGCTCGGGCCGAGCCCGGTCAGCCTCGACGACCTGATCCGGATGTCAGGGCTATCGGCCACCATCGTTCGCACGGTGCTGCTCGAACTCGAATTGGCCGGCCGGCTGGAGCGCCATGGTGGTGGGGTGGTGACGCTGGTCTGATCAGGCTTTGCTGTCGCGCGCGTCAACTTCGTCCGCGCACGTTGGATCTCCGGCTGATGCTCAATGGCCCACTTGCCGAGCGCCTGCACCGGCGTGGACAGGCCACGCCCGAGATCGGTCAGCTCGTAATCGACCCGCGGCGGAATGGTCGGAAACACCGTTCGCGTCACGAGACCATCCCGTTCGAGGCCGCGCAGCGTCAGCGTCAGCATCCGCTGCGAAATGCCGCCGATCATCCGCTTGATCTCGTTGAAGCGCTTCGGGCCATCGCCGAGCATCATGATGACGAACACGCTCCATTTATCGCCGACCCGCGCCAGGACGGAGGCCGCGCCGCGGCAGTCGCTGTCGAGGTGAGGACCGGGTGGAAAGGCAGGCACTTTTTGTGCTCGGGTCTCATGGATGTGCTCGGGTGTAAAAATGTGCGTTCTTGCGGGGTTCTGCCACGGTCACTCATATAGCGCCAGTTACAAATCTATACCAAAGGGTGACCCCTCCATGAAACTTCTGCACATCGACTCCAGCGTTCTCGGCCCCCACTCCGTCAGCCGCCAGGTTTCCGCCGCCATTGTCGATCGGCTGCGCCAATCCACCCCCGGCCTCGAAGTCAGCTATCGCGATCTCACGCTCACGCCGCTGGCGCATCTCACCGGTTCACACCTCGCCGCCGACCAAGGGGCTACGCCCGAGGCCTCCCTGCGGGAGGATATTGCCGCCGGTCAGGCCGTGCTGGAAGAGTTTCTCGCCGCCGACGTCATCGTGCTCGGCGCCCCCATGTACAACTTCACGATCCTGAGCCAGCTCAAGGCCTGGATCGATCGTATCCTGGTCGCCGGCAAGACGTTCAAATACTCAGCACAAGGCGCCGAAGGTCTGGCCGGCAACAAGCGCATCATCGTCGCGATCTCGCGCGGCGGGTTCTATGGCCCGGGCACGCCGGCCGCTGTCGGCGAGCACCTGGAAACCTATTTGCGCTGGGTGTTCGGCTTCATCGGGATCAAGAGCCCTGAATTCATTTCCGCCGACGGCATCCAGATTGGTCCCGAACATCGCGAAAAAGCCGTGGCCGGCGCGCTGAAAGCCGCAGGCGACCTGAACGCCGCATGAGTTGAGGCGACAGCGGCTGCCGTCACCAGGCCCGATGGCAGCCACTCGCGCATGCTCGCGAAAGGCCCAGATCAGAAAATGCCGTTCATGCGGCAGATAACGATGACAAGGGAAATCAAAAGACCGACACCGGAGAACAGCGCAATCGAAACGAACTGATTGGTGTCCGAATTCTGCAAGGCGGATGAAGAGACGTCGACCCTTTTCGGCATGACCGCTCTCCCGTTTTCTTTGGTCAAGAAACTTCCATTCTTTGAATGTCCGGCAAGGGCGATTGAGGTTCAATGCGCCCTTCCGGCTCAGCGCCAATCCGCCGCAGGGCGGCGGACTGGCCGGATATCAATTGCGCGGGTCCACTTCACCCCCGATAGATCGGGGCACCGCTCGGAGAGGCCGTGGCGCCGCCGTCGACGAACAGTTCCTGGCCCTGCACATGCGCGGAATCGTCCGAGGCGAGGAACAGCACCGTCTTCGCGATATGATCGGGTTCGCCCATGCGGCCGAGCGGCGTCGAGTGCGATCCGCTTTTCAAAGGCCTTTTCGGCTTCCGGGGTTGCGATCGCCGCGCCCCAGATCGGGGTGCGGATCGCGCCCGGCGCCACCACGTTGACGCGGATGCCGCGCGGCGACAGTTCAGACGCCATGATCCGCGCCATCGCCCGCACGCCCGCTTTCGCCGCGCCATAGGCCGAATAGCCGGGGATGCCGAGCACCGAAATCACCGAGCCGTTGAGAATAATCGAGGCGTTATCGTTGAGATGCGGCAGCGCGGATTGCACGGTGAAGAACACGCCGGTGAGGTTGGTGCCGATGATCTTCTGGAATGCCTCGATATCAGTCGCACCCAGCGGCGTGCCGCCGGCGATGCCGGCATTGGCGAACAGGATGTCATACTTGCCGAACTTCTCGGTCCCCTCCCGATCGCGGCGTCGGTGGCGGCGACGTCTGTCGCGTCGGCCATGACCGCGAACGCGTTCGGGCCCAACTCCGCGGCGGCGGCATCGAGCGTCGCCTGATTTCGCCCTGTTATGACGACCCTGGCGCCCTCGGCAACGAACAGCCTTGCGGTCGCGAGCCCGATGCCGCTGTTGCCCCCTGTGATCAACGCCGTCTTGCCCGCCAGCCTCATTACAGTCTCCGATGGTTGCATAATTAAACCAGATTGATTGCCTAGGATATCTGGTTTAATATTGCAACCACACAATACTGTGATCGGTTTCAAACCCGATCGGAGACTGAAATGGTGAAGCGGACGAGTTTTGAGCACGACGATTGCCCGATCGCGCGCTCGCTGGATGCGATCGGCGACTGGTGGTCGATGCTGATCATTCGCGAGGCGCTGTTCGGGGTCAGCCGCTTCGGCGAATTCCAGAGAAGCTCGGCCTCGCCAAGAACATCCTCACCGTGCGGCTGCGTGCGCTGGTCGATCAGGGCATTCTCAAGACCGCGCCCGCCGCCGACGGCAGCGCGTATCAGGAGTATCTGCTGACGGCGAAGGGGCGCGGCGTCTTTCCGATTCTGGTCGCCTTGCGGCAATGGAGCGAGGAATTCGACGAGCGCCCGGAGGAGATCGCCACCATCCTGGTCGACAAGGAAAAGGGCCGGCCGGTCCGCAAACTCGAACTTCATTCGCAGGACGGACGGCTATTGGGTGCAGGCGATATCGCGCTGAAGCCGCGCCCGCTGGGAAAACTAGGCAAGCGCGTTACGGCGTAATGAAGCCGCCCCGCTCACGACAGCTTGTGTTTGCTCCGGGTGCGCAGGCGCTCTTCCGCCTCGAGCTGCGCCATGCCGAGCAAGTGGCTGAGCACCTCGAGCCGATGGCGCTCCGCCAGCTTGACCAGTTCGGCAACGGTCTCCGCAATGAAGGCCACGGCCTCGTCGGGGCCGCCCTCCTCACCTCGTTCAGCGGTACGTTCATCGGGTGGCGAGTCCCGACGCTTGCCTGAAGCTTTCCGCTTCCGGCCGCCTCCAGCCTTGCTCAAAAAACTTGCATCCAATTGAATACAATATTGCCCAGAAATAACCCCTTTGGTGGCGCAACTCTAGGGCGTATTTCGCAACTCGTTAGATATAAGTCGCCCCCAAAAGGTTCCCTGACGGCATTTGTAGATTTGACAGGGGCCGCCTCACCACCCATGTTCGGGTCGACACGGTGGGCCGCGAGTCTCGCGGAACCCGCCTTTATCTTTTCCCATAAGCCATTGGAATGACATGAATATCGTCATCGTGGAGTCGCCGGCGAAAGCCAAGACTATCAACAAGTATTTGGGCGCCTCCTACGAGGTTCTGGCCTCGTTCGGCCATGTCCGCGACCTCCCCGCCAAGAATGGTTCCGTCGATCCGGACGCGAATTTTCAGATGATCTGGGAGGTCGATCCCAAGGCGGCCGGCCGGCTCAACGACATTGCCAAGGCCCTGAAGGGCGCCAGCCGCCTGATCTCTGGCGACCGACCCTGATCGCGAGGGCGAAGCGATCTCCTGGCACGTGCTGGAGGTGATGAAAGAGAAGCGCGCGCTCAAGGACCATAAGATCGAGCGCGTCGTGTTCAACGCCATCACCAAGCAGGCCGTGACCGACGCGATGAAGGCACCGCGCCAGATCGACGGCGCGCTGGTCGATGCCTATATGGCGCGCCGCGCGCTGGACTATCTGGTCGGCTTCACGCTCTCGCCGGTGCTGTGGCGCAAGCTGCCGGGCGCGCGTTCGGCGGGCCGCGTGCAGTCGGTCGCGCTGCGGCTGGTCTGCGACCGCGAACTCGATATCGAAAAATTCGTCCCCCGCGAATACTGGTCGCTCGTCGCCACCCTGACGACGCCGCGCGGCGACTAGTTTTGAGGCGCGCCTGGTCGGCGCCGACGGCAAGAAGATCCAGCGGCTCGACATCGGTTCCGGCGCGGAAGCCGAAGACCTCAAGAAGGCCATTGAAGCGGCGAACTTCACGGTTACGACCGTCGAAGCCAAGCCCGCGCGCCGCAATCCGCAGGCGCCCTTCACCACCTCGACGCTGCAGCAGGAAGCCAGCCGCAAGCTCGGCTTTGCGCCCGCCCACACCATGCGGATCGCGCAGCGGCTCTATGAAGGTATCGATATCGGCGGCGAGACCACCGGCCTCATCACCTATATGCGAACCGACGGTGTGCAGATCGACGGTTCCGCGATCACGCAGGCCCGCAAAGTGATCGGCGAAGACTACGGCGACGCCTATGTGCCGGAGGCGCCGCGCCAGTACCAGACCAAGGCCAAGAACGCGCAGGAAGCGCATGAAGCGATCCGCCCGACCGACCTGTCGCGACGTCCCGCCGAGATGCGCCGCCGCCTCGATACCGATCAGGCCAAGCTTTACGAGCTGATCTGGATCCGCACCATTGCGAGCCAGATGGAATCGGCCGAACTCGAACGCACCACCGTGGACATCGCGGCGAAGGCCGGCGCCCGCATGCTCGAACTTCGCGCCTCGGGCCAGGTCGTCAAGTTCGACGGTTTCCTCGCGCTCTACCAGGAAGGCAAGGACGACGACGGCGACGACGAGGATTCGCGCCGCCTCCCGCGATGAGCGCAGGCGAAGCGCTGAAGCGGCAGGATCTCGCCGTAACGCAACACTTCACCGAACCGCCGCCGCGATTCTCGGAAGCGTCGCTGGTCAAGCGGATGGAAGAGCTCGGCATCGGCCGTCCTCGACCTACGCCTCGATCCTGCAGGTCTTGAAGGACCGCGGCTACGTCAAGCTCGAGAAGAAGCGGCTGCATGGCGAAGACAAGGGCCGCGTCGTGGTCGCGTTCCTGGAAAATTTCTTCGCGCGCTATGTCGAGTATGATTTCACCGCCGCACTGGAAGAACAGCTCGACCGCATCTCCAACAACGAGATTTCCTGGCAGCAGGTGCTGAAGGACTTCTGGGTCGGATTCATCGGCGCGGTCAACGACATCAAGGACCTCCGCGTCTCCGAAGTGCTCGATGCGCTCGACGACATGCTGGGCCCGCACATCTATCCGCCGCGGACGGATGGCGGTGATGTCGGGCAATGCCCGACCTGCGGCACGGGCAAGCTCAATTTGAAGGCCGGAAAGTTCGGCGCGTTCGTCGGCTGCTCGAACTATCCCGAATGCCGTTACACCCGTCCGCTCGCTGCCGACGGCGAAGCGAGCGCCGACCGCATCCTCGGCAAGGATCCGGAAACCGATCTCGACGTGACGGTGAAGGCCGGACGGTTCGGTCCCTACATCCAGCTTGGCGAGCAGAAGGATTATGCCGAGGGCGAAAAGCCCAAGCGCGCCGGCATCCCGAAAAACATGTCGCCCGCCGACATGGAGCTCGAACTCGCGCTCAAACTGCTGTCGCTTCCGCGCGAGATCGGCAAGCATCCGGAAACCGGCGAGCCGATCACCGCCGGCCTAGGCCGCTTCGGCCCGTTCGTGCGCCACGAAAAGACCTATGCGAGCCTCGAGGCCGGCGACGAGGTGTTCGACATCGGCCTCAACCGCGCGGTGACGCTGATTGCGGAAAAGATCGCAAAAGGCCCGAGCGGCCGCCGCTTTGGCGCCGACCCCGGCAAGCCGCTCGGCGAGCATCCGAACCTTGGCGGCGTCGCTGTCAAGAACGGCCGCTATGGCGCCTACGTCACGGCCGGCGGCGTCAACGCCACGATCCCGAGCGACAAGACACCCGACACAATCACGCTGCCCGAAGCCATAGCGCTGATCGATGAACGCGCCGCCAAGGGTGGCGGCAAGCCGAAGCGCGGCGCAAAGAAAAAGGCCGCGCCGAAGAAGGCAGCCGCCAAGGCTGCCGACAAGGTCGATCCGGACGCACCGAAACCCGCCAAGAAAGCGGCGGCGAAAAAGCCCGTGGCAAAGCCGAAAACGGACGCCCTCAGCAAGGCCCGCGCGCCCGTCAAGGTGATTGCCAAGACAAGTCCTGCAAAGCCAGCGCCTGCTTCCAAAGCGCCGGCGAAGAAAAGCGCCGGCAAGGCCCGCGGATAACGTGCCCAGGAAACGCGACAGCAGCTTTCCGACACCGGACGCCCTCGTCGCCTTCATCCGTGCGCATCCGGGAAAAGTCGGAACCCGCGAGATAGCGCGGGAATTCGGCCTGAAGAATGCCGACCGCGCGGAATTGAAACGCATTCTGCGCGAGCTGGCCGACGAAGGCCTGATCGCCAAGCGCGGCCGGAAAATCAGCGAGACCTCCGCGCTGCCGGCGACCATGATGGTCGACATCACCGGCCGCGACAGTGATGGCGAATTGATCGCGACGCCCACCGAATGGGATGAGGTGGAGAACGGCGAGCCGCCGAAAATCCGCATTCATGTTCCCCGTCGTCCGCAGCCGGGCGCCACCGCAGGCGTCGGCGATCGCGCGCTGCTGCGGATCGAGAAGCTCGACGAAGGCGATGGCGCTGCCTATCGCGGGCGCGTCATCAAGGTCATTGATCGCGCCAAGGCCCGCGTGCTCGGAATCTTCCGGAGCCTGCCTGGCGGCGGTGGCCGGTTGGTTCCGGTCGACAAGAAGCAGGCCGGCCGCGAATTGAATATCGCTCCGATTGATGCAGGCGGCGCCGAGGATGGCGATCTCGTCAGCGTCGATCTGGTGCGTTCGCGCGGTTTCGGGCTTGCCTCCGGTAAAGTGAAAGAGCGGCTCGGCTCGCTGGCAACAGAAAAGCGGTCAGCCTGATCGCCATTCACTCCCACGAAATTCCGCAAGCCTTCTCGCCAGCCGCGCTGCGGGAGGCCGAAGAGGCACAGCCCGCAACGCTGAAGGGACGCGAGGACTGGCGTGACGTGCCGCTGGTGACGATCGATCCGCCCGATGCCAAGGATCACGACGACGCGGTTCACGCCGAACCGGACCCCGATCCGAACAACAAGGGCGGCTACATCGTCAATGTCGCGATTGCCGATGTCGCGTTCTATGTGCGGCCGGCTTCGGCGCTGGATCGCGATGCGCTGGCGCGCGGCAATTCGGTGTATTTTCCGGATCGCGTGGTGCCGATGCTGCCCGAACGCATCTCCAACGATCTCTGCTCGCTGGTGCCGGGCCAGCCGCGCGGTGCACTCGCGGTGCGGATGGTGATCGGCAGCGACGGCCGGAAGCGATCGCACAGCTTTCATCGCATCCTGATGCGTTCGGCCGCAAAGCTGCACTACGCGCAGGCGCAGGCGGCGATTGACGGCCGGCCGGATGACACCACCGGTCCCCTGCTCGATCCGATCCTGAAGCCGCTGTACGACGCTTATGCGGTTGTGAAGCGAGCGCGCGACGAGCGCGATCCGCTTGATCTCGAGATCCCCGAACGCAAGATCCTGCTGAAACCTGACGGCACAGTGGACCGCGTGATCGTGCCGGAGCGGCTCGATGCGCATAAATTGATCGAAGAATTCATGATCCTGGCCAACGTCGCCGCGGCCGAAATGCTTGAAAAAAGGCACTGCCGCTTATCTATCGCGTGCACGACGAACCGTCGCTCGAAAAGGTTCATGCGCTACAGGAATTCCTGAAAACGCTCGATCTGCCATTTGCAAAAAGCGGCGCGTTACGGCCCTCCTGTTCAATCGCGTACTGATGCAGGTCAAGGGTCATGATTCTGAACTGCTGGTGAATGAAGTGGTATTGCGCTCGCAGGCCCAGGCCGAGTACGCCGCCGAGAATTACGGCCATTTCGGCCTCAATCTGCGGCGTTACGCGCACTTCACCTCGCCGATCCGTCGCTATGCCGATCTTGTCGTGCATCGCGCACTGATCCGCGGCCTGGGGCTGGGTGAAGGCGCGTTGCCGGAAACCGAGACGCCGGAAACCTTAAGCGAAGTCGCGGCGCAGATTTCCGTGACCGAGCGCCGCGCGATGAAAGCGGAACGCGAGACGGCCGACCGGCTGATCGCGCATTTCCTCGCCGACCGCATCGGCGCGACGTTTCAGGGGCGGATTTCCGGCGTTACCCGCGCCGGCCTGTTTGTGAAGCTTTCGGATACCGGCGCCGACGGGCTGATCCCGATCCGCACACTCGGCACCGAGTACTACAATTACGACGAGACACGCCACGCGCTCGTCGGCACACGCAGCGGTGCCATGCACCGGCTGGGTGACGTTGTCGACGTGCGTCTGGTAGAAGCAGCACCAGTGGCTGGCGCGTTGCGGTTTGAGCTGTTGTCCGAAGGCCAGGTCATCCCGCGCGGCAGAAAACGCGACGGTTCGAAAGCACAGGCAACGCCATCGAAAGCGCATCCGGGCCGCAGCCCGCGCGACAAGGTTCGCAAGCCCCACAAGGGCAAGTCCGGTAAAGCCAAGTCCGTTAAATCGAGTCCCGGCTCGAAGAAAGGCAAATCATGGAAACGGTGAGTCCGACGACATGGACCCGCGATTCCGCGCCCGCCGAAAAGCGCGACCTCTGGACCGCGATGAAGCGCGGTTTTCGCTGCCGCTGCCCGCGTTGCGGCGAAGGCAAGATGTTTCGCGCTTTCCTGAAGACCGCCAATAATTGCTCGGCCTGCGGGCTCGATTTCTCGCCGCACCGCGCCGACGATCTGCCGGCCTATCTCGTGATCGTCATCGTCGGCCACATCGTGGTACCGGCGGCGCTATGGATCGAAACCAATTACTCGCCCGCAGTGTGGCTGCAACTGGCGATCTACCTGCCGCTCACCTTCATTTCCTCGTTGCTGCTGTTGCAGCCGATTAAGGGCGCGGTGGTCGGTATCCAGTGGGCATTGCGCATGCATGGCTTTGACGAAAATGCCCCTGGCGACATTCCTCCCGTCTAGCTAAATCGAAAAGAACAAGAGCATCAAACGGGGATGGAATGACCGAAGCCGCGACCGCCGTAAAAGAAGAAAAAGAAGCCGATCACCATCCTTATTTTCGTCCGAAGGACGCGGCGACGCTGATCCTGATCGACCGATCTGGCGACAAGCCGAAGGTGCTGGTCGGCAAGCGCCACGACAAGGTGGTGTTCATGCCGGGCAAGTATGTTTTCCCCGGCGGCCGCGTCGACAAGTCGGACAACCGCATTCCCGTCGCCGCTCCGATTTCCGCCGAGCTCGAGGCCAACCTGCTCAAGGGCAGCCCAAAGATCGCGTCGTCACGCGCCCGTGCGCTCGCGGTCGCGGCGATCCGCGAGGCCTGCGAGGAAACCGGGCTCTGCCTCGGCCGCAAGGTCGAGAAGCCCGTGAATCTTGAAGGCGCCTGGAAGCCGTTCACGGAAGCAGGCCTGCTGCCCGATCCATCCGGCCTGTTCCTGATCGCGCGCGCGATCACCCCGCCCGGCCGCGTTCGCCGCTTCGACACGCGCTTCTTCACTGCTGATGCTTCCAGCATCGCCCATCGCGTCGAAGGCGTGATCCACGCCGACGCCGAGTTGGTCGAACTGGTGTGGGTCGAGATCGGCTCGCAGCCGCTCGCCGACGCGCATGCCATGACCAAGAACGTGCTCGCCGAACTCGACCGCCGCCTCGCCACCGGTCCGCTCCGCCACGACGCACCGGTGCCGTTCTTCCATTTCTACGGCGGCAAGATGCAGAAGGACGTGCTGGGGCGTAAATGGCCCGCTCTCTCCACGTCATTGCGTCACGGCAAATATCCTCCCCGAATCCCTTAAATTGCAAAATTCTTCTCACCCTGACTTGATGGCGCTGCCCTGATTGCCTCCCTATCTCTTTCCCTACAATAACAGCGACGGAAACGGGGCGATGACACAGCGGCAACTGAAGCTCGGCGCGTTCATGCGGCCGGTCTCCATTCATACCGGCGCGTGGCGCTATCCGGGCGCATGGCCCGATGCCAATTTCAATTTCGCGCACATCAAGCAACTGATCCAGAAACTCGAGGCCGGCAAGTTCGACGCCTTCTTCATGGCCGATCACCTGGCTGTGCTGAACATGCCGGTCAATGCGCTCAAGCGCAGCCACACGGTGACGTCGTTCGAGCCGTTCACGCTGTTGTCGGCGCTGGCCGGCGCCACCGAACATATCGGCCTGATCGCGACGGGATCGACGACGTTCGACGAACCCTATCACGTCGCCCGGCGCTTCGCCTCGCTCGACCACATCTCGGGCGGCCGAGCCGGCTGGAATATCGTCACCACCTCCAATCCGGACGCCGCGCTCAATTTCGGGCTCGACGACCACATGGAGCACGCCGAGCGCTACAAGCGGGCGCGCGAGTTCTATGACGTGGTCACAGGTTTGTGGGACTCTTTGCCGATGACGCCTTCGTGCGCGACGTCGAGCAAGGGCTCTACTTCGATCCGGCGAAAATGCACGTGCTCAATCACAAGGGAAAATATCTGTCCGTGCGCGGGCCGCTCAACATCGCCCGCCCCGTCCAGGGCTGGCCGCTGATCGTGCAGGCCGGCGCGTCCGAGGACGGCAAGCAGCTCGCCGCCGAGACGGCGGAAGCCGTATTCACCGGCGGCGGCCCCTCGCCGACGGGCAGAAGCTTTATGCCGACATCAAGGGCCGGATGGAGAAGATCGGCCGCAATCCCGAACACCTGAAGATCCTGCCCGGCGCCTTCGTCGTGGTCGGCGACAGCGTCGAGGAAGCCAAAGAGAAGCGAGCAAAGCTCGACAGCATGGTGCATTACGACAGCGCTATCGCCTCGCTCTCGGTGCAACTCGGCACCGACGCCTCCGGCTTCGATCCCGACGGGCAGTTGCCGCCGATCCCCGAAACCAATGCGAGCAAGAGCGGCCGCCAGCGGCTGGTCGATGCCGCCGCGCGCGACAAGCTCACGGTGCGCCAGCTAGCCCAGCGCGTCGGCGGCTATGGCGGATTGTCCTTTGTCGGCACGCCGGTGACGGTCGCCGATCAGATGGAGGAATGGCTGATGAGCCGCGGCAGCGACGGCTCCAACATCATGTTTCCGTTTCTCCCCGCAGGGTTGGACGATTTCGTCGACAAGGTCGTCCCGGAACTGCGGAAACGCGGGATTTTCCGGAAGGAGTATGAGGGCCGGACGCTGCGGGAGAATCTGGGGCTGCCGAGGCCGAAAAACCGGTTCTTTGAGGGTTAATCCCGCCGAATCTGGCCGGTTTTTGCCCCGAAAACCTTGACTTTGGGCGATCAGAAGCTAGGTTGCGCGCAAATGCAGGCCGATTTGGCCGGCACCCGATATCCCCTATTTGAGGTTCTGAACATGGCCAAAGCGGTCACCATCAAGGTCAAGCTCGTTTCCACGGCGGATACCGGCTTCTACTACGTCGCCAAGAAGAACTCGCGCACCATGACCGACAAGCTGGTCAAGAAGAAGTACGATCCGGTCGCGCGCAAGCACGTCGAGTTCAAGGAATCGAAGATCAAGTAAGTCGCAAGCGAATCGCTGACGGATTTTGACGGGCCCTTTCGGGCCCCGTTTTTGATTCAGGCGTTTGCGGAAATTACGCCGTCTGCATCTGCGGCGGCCCGCTTGGCCGGATCAGCGCGAACGCGACCTGGATGATGCCGCCGGCCAGCCCGAGCGCGACGCCGATCCGCCACGCCATGGTGTAGGATCCGAGCGCGTCGTAGAGCATCCCGCCCCCGAAGGCGCCGAGGAAGCTGCCGACCTGGTGGCTCATGAAGGCGAGCCCTGGATCATCGCCTGCCATTTCAGGCCGAACATCTCGACGACTGCGCCCGCGACCAGCGGGCCGACGCCCATCCACAGAAAGCCCATGATGGCGCCGAACAGCAGCGTGGTCGCCGGCGTCGGCGGCAGCGTGAAATACCAGGCGAGCGCAATGGAGCGGAAGATGTAGATGCCGCCGAGCAGCGCCAGCTTGTTCCAGCGCTCGCCGGCCCAGCCGAAGAAGATGCTGCCGAGCACGTTGAAGCCGCCGATCATGCCGAGCGTCTGCGCGCTCAGCATCGGGTCCATCCCGCAGATCGCGAGATACGATGGCAGATGCGTGGTGAGGAAGACGAGCTGCATGCCGCAGACGAAATAGGCGCCGGTCATCACCACAAAGGAGGCGTTGGAGAACGCGATCTTCGTCGCGACGCTGGCCGAAGAGTTGCCGATTTCGTCATCCGCGGGCTTGGGCAACGGAATCTTGTCTACCCTGCCCGCATACCAGGCAGCCGGAATCATCAGGAGCGAGAGCACCACGAAACCCATGAGCCCCATCCGCCAGCCGTAGCCCTCGTTGAGTATCTGCCCGATCGGTGCCGACAGCAGCGCGCCGAGCGATCCCGCACCCGACACCAGGCCCAGTACCGTCGAACGCACTGTCGCCGGCACGGCGCGAGCCGCAACCGACATGGCGATGGCTGCCGCGGTACAGGCCAGCGACATGCCGATCAAAACGCCGCCGCCGACCATGACGCTGAGAAAACCGTTCGCGCCCGCCATGAAAGCAAGGCCGGCGACATAGAGCAGCGCGCCCGCCACCATGATGGCGCGGAAGCCGTAGCGCACCGTCAGCGCGCCGGCGAACGGCTGCAAAAATCCCCACGCGAGATTTTGTACCGCGAGCGCCAGCGTAAAATCGGACACCGAAATCCGGATGTCCTGCGTCAGCGGCTGCATGAACAGGCCGAGCGATTGCCGCAAGCCCATGCTGAGCGTGAGCATGATGGAGGCGCCGATCAGGATGGGAAGCGTGGGCCGCAGGATTTGCAGCAGGGCCATTGTTTTTATTCTCCCGATCGACCGCAATTCGAACGCCGCGTCCTGCAATTGATATCTGAAATAGGTACACAGACCTGTGTAGGTAGGCTATAAGGGGGCTCCGCTGTCAAGCTAACGGTGACCCGCGCATTCGCTATGGCACCTCTGCCCGCCAAACCCGACATGAAGGACCGGATACTGGAAACCGCGGATAGGCTGTTCTATCTGCAGGGAATTCGCGCGGTCGGCGTCGACACCATCGCGGCCGAAATCGGCATCAGCAAACGCACGCTGTACAATCATTTTCCGTCCAAGGACGCGCTGATTTCGGCCTATCTGGCGCGGCGCTTCGTGGCACCGCGGCCATCAGACAAGTCGCCGGTCGAGCAGATTCTCGGCACCTTCGATCTCGCTGGAGCGGCGCTTTTCGGCAAAGGATTTTCGCGGCTGCCCCTTCGTCAATGCGGTGGCCGAACTCGGCGAAGACCGGTCGGTTCGAAAGATTGCCGTCGCCTTCAAGGAAAGCCGCCGCCTCTGGTTTCGCGACCTGCTGGTACAACTCGGCGTCACCGATGCGGATGCACTGGCGACCCAGCTTGCCTTGCTGGTCGACGGTTCGATCGCGCAGGACCTCGTCCGCAACGATCCAGCGATGGCGCGGGCGGCAAAGCAAGCGGCGACGGTGTTGCTGAGGAATGCGGGGGTGAAAGTTGGTGCGGCTGATCGGCAGAACAAACGTACGGCAAAAAAGCGGAAGGCAAGGTCGGCTTCTTGAGACCCTCTCCGCCGTCGTCCCTGCGAAAGAGCCTGTGAGGGAATAGGATTGAGCGGCGGGTTGGGCTGTGATTCACTTGCATCGAACGAGGTTATTCGATGGCAAGTGACGCACGGTTTATTCAGGCTGATCGGACGCAAGCGCAGTGGGACTTTGTGGATTTGGAAGCTCTGGTTCCGAGCGACCATCGCGCCCGCATCGTGATGAGTTTTGTGGAGAGCTTGGACCTTTCGCGGCTTTACGAGGCGATCAAGGCCCGTGAAGGGGAACCTGGACGGCCGCCGCCCGATCCGGCGGTTCTGTTGGGGCTTTGGCTCTATGCGACGATCGAAGGCGTAGGTTCGGCTCGGCAACTTGAACGGCTTGCACGGCACGATCCGGCGTACCGCTGGATCGCCGGTGGGGTACCGCTCAACTATCACGGGCTTGCGGACTTCCGGGTTGCGCATGTGGAGGTTCTCGATCGGCTTCTGACGGAGAGCGTGACGGCGTTGATTGCCGAAGGGGTGGTGTCGCTTGCCGAGATTGCGGTGGACGGCACCAAGGTTCGAGCGAATGCCAGCCGTGAATCGTTCAAGAGCGGCAGCAAGCTTGATCGTATTGAGGCTGCCGTGGAACAACGGCTTGCGGCGCTCAAGGCGGAAACCGAAAGCGATCCGGAGGCGTCTTCGCGCCGCAAGCGGGCGGCGCAGGAGCGAGGGGCTCGGGAAGTGAAGGAACGCGCCGAACGCGCGCGGGCCGCGCTTGAGCGGATGCGGGCGGAGAAGGCGAAACGAGAAAAGACCCATGCCAAGGACGAGGCGAAGAAGTCTGGGCCGAAAGTCTCGCTGAGTGATCCGCAGGCGCGCTCGATGCGCTTTCCGGACGGGGCGATTCGTCCGGCCTATAATGCACAGATCGCGGTGGCGCCCCGGCCAGGCATCATTGTCGCAGTAGAGATGACGGATCGGCGCAACGATGCCGGCTTGGCGATGCCGATGGTGGATCAGTTGGTGAAGCGCTACGGCAAAGCACCACAGACGCTCCTCATCGACACCCGTTACGCGACTGCCGAGGACATCGCCGCCCTGTCGGAGCACGCGGCCGGACCGGTGAAGGTCTATACGCCGCCACCTTCAGACCGTCAGGACGTCAAACCCGAGACGCTTGTCAGGCGGGCCAGAGCGCGGGCCCGCGAGCCTGACAGTGTCAAGAGTGGCGCAGCCGGATGGCGACGCAGGCGGGCACCGACGTGTACGAACGGCGCAAGCTCATCGAGCGGATCAACGCCAACCTCAAAAACCACGGCTTCGGCTTCATTCCGGTGCGTGGCCTGATCAAGGCCGCGGCAGTGGCGCTCTGGCATGCGCTCGCCAATAACCTAATGGCAGCGCACCGGCTGCGAAGCAGACCCACGTGACCAGAGTTCGACGGAGAGAGCCAGTGAGGTAACCGCATCAACCGACCGGCCCGCCAAACGCCGCTCCGACATCGCTAGCGGCAACCATCCCCTACTAAGCTCAATTCCCTCACAGGCTCGGACGCAGGGACGACGGCGGTAGCTAAGCCGCCGTCGACACCACCCTGTTGCGTCCGTCATGCTTGGCGCGATAGAGCGCCATGTCGGCGCGCTTGAGCACGTCGGCGACCGGCTCGCCCTTGTGGTCCAGCGTCGCCAGCCCGATCGAAATCGTAACGTCGATGCGCTTGGTGCCCTTGTTGACTGCAAAGGTCTCGCCGGCGATCGAGCGGCGCAGGCGCTCGGCGACCATGCCGGCGACGGTGAGGTCAGTTTCCGGCATCACGATCACGAACTCCTCGCCGCCGTAGCGACAGGCGAGATCGATGCCGCGAATCGACTTGCGGATGCGCACCGCGAATTCGCGCAGCACGTCGTCGCCGGCGTCATGGCCGTAGGTGTCGTTGATGGATTTGAAGAAGTCGATATCGAGGATCATCAGCGCGAGCGGCCTGCCGCGGCTTGAGGCCTGCTCGGCGAGCGTCGAGAGATGGCTTTCCATGTAGCGGCGGTTATGCAGGCCGGTCAGCGCATCGGTGATCGCCATTTCGATCGAGTTCTGTACGTTGTCGCGCAGATGGTCGGTATAGCGCCGCTTCCGGATCTGGGTGCGCGCCCGCGCCAGCAATTCGTTCTTGTCGACGGGGCGCAAGAGATAATCGTTGACGCCGATTTCGAGCCCGCGCAGCAGCCGCGCATTGTTGTCGGCGTCGGAGATGGCGAGGATCGGCAGCTGGCGGGTGCGCTCCAGCGATCGCGCCTGGCTGCACAGCCGCAGGCCATCGTAATTTTCGAGGCTGAGCGAAACGATCAGCAAATCGTAATTGCCATCGGCGGCGTGAAACAGCGCCTCGGCCGGATTGATCTCGACGTCGACGGTGTGTTCGGCGGAAAGGATCGGCGCCAGCCGCTCGTATGACGATGGCCGGTCGTCGACCAAGGAATCCGCCCGCCGACGCCCTTGTCGGCGATCGCGCTGCGTTCGGGCGCCTCCATACCGATCTCGAGCGAGGTGATGGCGCGCATCCGCAGCTCATCGGTCATCATCTTCAGCCGCGTCAGGGACCGAACGCGCGCGATCAGGACGATGTCGGACACCGGCTTGGTGAGAAAATCGTCGGCACCGGCCTCCAGGCCGCGAACACGATCAGACGGACTGTCCAGCGCGGTGACGATCACGACGGGAATGAAATGGGTGGCCGGGTTCGACTTCAGCCGGCGGCAAACCTCGAAACCGTCCATGTCGGGCATCATGACATCGAGCAGGATGATGTCGCATTCGGAGTGGGCGCAGATGTCGAGCGCCTCGGTGCCGTTGGAAGCCGTCAGCACGTCAAAATATTCGGCCGACAGACGAGCTTCCAGCAGCTTGACGTTCGCTGGAACATCATCGACGACAAGGATACGCGCAGACATCGAAACTCACTCCTACCCGATAAAACGCCGCACGGTTTCGATAAACTTGCCGACGGAAATTGGTTTGGACAAATACGCCTCGCAGCCGCCCTCGCGGATGCGCTCTTCGTCGCCCTTCATCGCAAAGGCGGTGACGGCCACCACCGGAATGGCGCGCAACTCCGGATCGTCCTTGATCCAGCGCGTCACTTCGAGGCCGGACACTTGCGGAAGCTGGATATCCATCAGGATCAGATCGGGGCGCAGCTTGCGGACGAGATCGAGCGCCTCGAAACCGTTGCTGGTGCCCGAGGTCTGATAGCCATGCGCTTCCAACAGGTCGCGAAAGAGCTTCATGTTGAGCTCGTTGTCCTCCACGATCAGGACGGTTTTTGCCATCCCGTCCCTCCCCTCATCCTTAGGAAACAGGTCCGGCCTTTCAGTACGCTTTTGTACCGCCGCCGGGCTGTCGAAAAGTGAATTCAAACTAGCGTCAGATTTCGCTCTAAGCCGTTAAATCGATGCGCCAACTTTTGCGGAGTGGTTTCCAGTTGCTTGAACACACTCCGCAGACTCGGGCATGATGGTTCCAAACTAGACACCATAAGTTAACGGAAAGGCAAACCCATCTGTTGAAAAAGCCTGTTCACAACCCCCGGGAAGTAGCTGAAATCGTTGCGATTCAGGCGCTGAGTTTTATTGCCGGCGACCCTGAAAGGCTAGGCCTGTTCCTGGCCGAAAGCGGGATCGGTCCGGAGACGCTGCGGACGGCTGCGGCCGACCCGCAATTTCTGGCGTCTGTGCTGGATTTCGTGATGCGCGACGACGCGACCGTGAAGGCGTTTGCGAGCGCCTCGCAACTGCATCCGACCAACATCGCCGCCGCCCGCCAGGTGCTGGGCGACCCGCACTGGGAGCGCGACGTGCCGTGAGCGCGACCGCCGTGGACGGTCCGCGCGCTTTCTGCCGGGATTGCCTCGGCGACCTCGATATCAAGGCCAGGCGGTGCGGCGAATGCGGTTCCCCGCGCCTCGTCCGCCACCATGCCCTGCCCTCGCTGACGCTGGCGCATATCGATTGCGACGCGTTCTACGCCACCGTCGAAAAGCGCGACAACCCGGAACTCGCCGACAGGCCCGTGATCATCGGCGGCGGCAAGCGCGGCGTGGTCTCGGCCGCCTGCTACGTTTCGCGAACCTATGGCGTGCGCTCGGCCATGCCGATGTTCAAGGCCTTGGCGCTCTGCCCACAGGCTGCCGTGATCCCGCCCGACATCGCGAAATACGTCCGCGTCGGCCGCGAGGTGCGGCACGCCATGCAGACGCTGACGCCGCTGGTGGAACCGCTGTCGATCGACGAGGCATTCCTGGACCTTGCCGGCACGCAGCGGGTTCACGGCATGATTCCCGCAAAAGTGCTGGCGCGCTTTGCCCGCGACGTCGAGCGTGACATCGGAATCACGGTATCCGTCGGCCTGTCCTGCAACAAATTCCTGGCCAAGATCGCCTCCGACCTCGACAAACCCCGCGGCTTTGCCGCCCTCGACCAGGTCGAGGCCCGCGAAATGCTGGCGGACAGGCCGGTCGGCTTCATCTATGGCGTCGGGCCCGCGACCCAGGAAAAGCTGGTGCAGCGGGGCTTTCGCACCATTGCGGACCTGCAGCGCGCCGACGAGGTCGAGCTGATGAAGCAGTTCGGCGGCGAAGGCCGCAGGCTGTGGCGGCTGGCGCGCGGCATCGACGACCGCAGCGTGGTCCCGGACCGCGGCGCCAAGACAATATCGAGCGAAACCACGTTCGAAAACGACATCCGGGATTTCGCCACGCTGGAACGGCTGCTGTGGCGGCTGTCGGAGAAAGTGTCGTCCCGGCTGAAGAACGGCAATCTTGCTGGCCTCACCATCACGCTGAAGCTGAAAACCGCCGATTTCAGGCAGCGCACCCGCTCGCAATCGATTCAGTCCCCGACCCAGCTCGCCGCGAAGATTTTGCGGTATCGCGCGAAATGCTGGCGAAGGAGATCGACGGCACGGCATTCCGCCTGATGGGCACCGGCGTCAGCGCGCTGCGCGAGGGATCGCAAGGAGACGATACCGACATGCTCGACCGCCGCTCCGCCCATGCCGAGCGCGCGATGGACGATTTGCGCAAGAAGTTCGGCAATGCCGCCGTGATCAGGGGCATCGCCTATAAGGGGCCGGCAAGGAGGACGACGAGGAGGAAGAGTAACCCGCTCTCCCCGTCATTGTGGAGTAAGAAGACGCAGAGACGTCAATCGACGACGGCCACGGCCTCAATCTCGATCAGCCATTCGGGGGCCGCAAGCGCCGTTACACCGACGAGCGTGCTCGCCGGCGGCTCCATGCCTTCAAAGAACGCCGAGCGCGCCTTGCCGATGATGGGACGGAGCTCCGGCTTGTAGCCGACGACGAAGGTGGTGATCTTCACGATATTGGCATAGCCCGCACCGGCGGCTTTCAGCGCCAGGCCAATATTGTGCATCACCTGTGTCGTCTGCGCGGCCAGATCACCCTCGCCGACCACCCGTCCCTCCTCGTCGGTGGACACCTGTCCCGCGATATAGATCGTGCGCGCACCCGACGCGACGACGACGTGGGAGTAAGCCGGATTGTGGTGAAGGCCGCTTGGCCGAAGCTGTTCGAGCTTGCTCATGTTTTTGCCTCCCTGACATGCATGATTGGGCCGAAGCGTATCCGGGTCCGGCGCTCTCGACCAGACTGATCCTCGCAGGATGCTCAGCGCCCTGCGTCCAGGACAGCTCCTTGACCCGTCGGGCGACATCACGGACGGACCTGCCGGCAACGACCCCAAGTCATGTTGCTTCAAGTCATGTTGCTTCGTTCCGGCGTCCGGGCAGATGGCCGAGCAAATCCATCGGCAGCGGAAAGACCACGGTCGAGGATCGCTCGCCAGCAATGTCATGCAGTGCTGCGAAGTAGCGTAACTGCATCGCCTGCGGCTCCCGCGCTAGGATTCGGCCGGCCTCGACAAGCTTCTCGGCGGCCTGCTGCTCGCCCATCGCATTGATCACCTTGGCACGTCGCAACCGCTCCGCCTCGGCCTGCTTGGCAATCGCGCGCACCATGGTTTCGTTGAGATCGATATCCTTGATCTCGATGGTGGTAACCTTGATGCCCCAGACGTCGGTCTGCTGATCGAGAATTTCCTGAATATCGGAATTAAGCCTGTCCCGCTCGGCGAGCATCTCGTCCAGTTCGTGCTTGCCGAGCACCGAGCGCAGCGTGGTCTGCGCCAGTTGGCTGGTTGCGGCCATGAAATCGCCGACCTTGATGATGGCGCGCTCGGGATCGACGATACGGAAGTAGAGAACGGCGTTGACCTTGACCGGGACGTTGTCGCGTGAAATTACGTCCTGGGGTGGCACTACCTGTACCATCACCCTGAGGTCGGCCTTCACCATCTGCTGCACAACCGGGATCAGGATGATGAGTCCCGGACCCTTCACCCCAGTGAAGCGGCCGAGCGTGAAGATGACGCCGCGCTCGTATTCCCGCAGGATACGAATGGCGGAGGCTAGAAATAGGATTACGATCACCGCGAACGATGCATAGGTCAGATATTCAAGCATCATGACGTACCTCCTTGCCGATCAGCGTCGGCCGGCGCCGCACCACCAGCGTCAAATCTATGATGTTGGCCACCTCGACCACCTCTCCCGGCTTGAACGTTTCGGCGCCGCGCGCTTGCCAGCGTTCACCTTGCGCGAAGACGTGGCCCTGGTTCTCGGACCAGTCGATGACCTCTGCAGATAGGCCACGCATGGCTTGAGCACCGACCCGTTCCGGACCCTTGTCGGCGCGCCGAAGCGATCTGAGTACGACGAGAACGAGACCAATAAACATTGCCGCCGTGATGCCGACGACCGGCCATGACAGCCGGTAGCCCGGCGCTTCGACGTCGAAGAGCATGATCGCTCCGAGCACAAAGGCGATGATGCCGCCGAGGCCGATAACCACGGTCGGGTTGAAGACTTCGATGGTCAGAAGCACGATCCCGACCACCATCAAGGCGAGGCCGGCGTAGTTTATCGGGAGCAGGTTGAGGGCATAGAGGCCAAGCAGCAGGCAGATCGTGCCTACAACCCCGGGGCGACCGCGCCGGGTGAAGTGAATTCGAAAATCAGGCCGTAGACGCCGACGAGGAGCAAAATCAACGCAACGTTGGGATTGGTGATGACCGCCAGGAATCGTGAGATCCATCCCGGATCGATCGCTTCGAGGACAGCATCTTTCGTCGCCAAACGTCTGGTATCGCCACCCGCAACCTCGACCATCCGACCATCGATTTGTCTGAGCAGTTCGGCCTGGTCGCGTGCGATGACGTCGATGACATTCGCCTGCAATGCAGCATTGGCGGACAGGCTGGCGGCCTCCCGCACCGCCTTCTCCGCCCAATCGGCATTGCGGCCGCGCAACTCGGCAAGACTGCGGATCAAGGCGACGGCATCGTTTGTCGCCTTCGCCATCATGGCATCCTTCGTCTTCGGCTGCTTGTCTCCGCCGTCCTTCTTGTCCTTGTCGCTCTTGTCAGGGGTGGCGTCCGGCAGACCCGGCAGCGGGCCGCCAATCTGTACCGGCGTCGCCGCCCCGAGATTGGTGCCCGGCGCCATTGCCGCGATATGCGTGGCGTAGACGAGATAGGTTCCGGCGCTGGCCGCATGGGCTCCGGGGGTGCAACGTAACCGACAACAGGAACACGCGACGCCAGCACGTCTGCGATAATCTCGCGCATGCTGGTTGCGAGACCGCCCGGTGTATTCAAACGCAGAACGACGACCTCGGCATGTCGTTCGCTTGCCTTGGTCAGCGCATCTTTCACGTAACGGGCCGTTGCCGGCCCGATCGCTCCGTCGACCGAGACGGTCAGCACAAGCTTGCTGTTGGCCTCTCCCGCCGAGGCGGCAAGGGGAAGACAACCAAAGCTACCGCTGAAGCGGCCGCAACAAGAGTCGCCCGTACAGTCTGCACAGCAAGGACTCCCTTATCGAAATGATATGGGATATCCCTGTCCAATCTCAATATACGCTAGATTGGTTATCCCGCAGCATTTCCCGGTCAAGTCAGCAGGCATGCTGGCTTGGACCGTTCGGACCTCAGCCAACCTAATTCGCCCTGCACCGTCTCACGAAAACTGCTCAAGATCCGATTTCAGTGCGACCAGGAAGCGAGCGGCTTCACCGCCTGTCACGACGCGATGGTCAAAGGTGAGCGACAACGGCAGCACGCGCCTCACCGCCGGCTGGCCCCGATACGCGACAACCCCTTGGGTAATACGGCCGGCGCCTATGATCGCCACTTGCGGCGGCACCACGATCAGGCTGGCGAAGCGGCCTCCGATCATCCCGAAATTCGACAGCGTAATCGTGGCGCCGCGCAACTCTGCCGGAGGTATTGAGCGCGCAACCGCGTCCGCCCGCATCCGATCAAGCCCGGCTCGCAAGTCCGATATGTCCCGCTCAGCGACATTGCGCAACACGGGAACGATGAGACCGCCCCCGGTATCGACGGCGATGCCGAGATCGATACGGTCGATCAGACGCCGTTCACCGGCGCCGGAATTGTACCAGGCATTGAGCGAAGGCTCCGCCTTGCAGGCAACAGCGATCGCGCGCACCAGCCGGATTGTCACGTCCTCGCCGGTCCGCCAATCGTCGATATCGGCCTCATCGGTGACGCTGGCCGGGACGATCTCGGCATGCGCCGCCGTCATGCGCTGCGCCATCGCGCGCCGCAAACCGCGCAAGGGTTCGGCTGGTCCGGTATGGGACAAGCCCTTGGCAGCCCGTTCCACGTCCGCACGCGTCATGAAGCCGCCGGGTCCCGTGGCTTCGACAAGCTCGATGTCGACGTCGAGCTTGCGTGCGAGCGCACGTACGGCCGGAAACACCTGGACTTTCTGTCCAGCCGCTGGCCTGGAAGTTGTTGCCGCCGGCGGTTGCTCGCCGGTGCCGAGCTCGCCGACAATTGTGCCGGTGTCTTGCTCGGGGCCTTCGGCAAACTCGACGAGCGGCGCGCCTACCTTCACCACGTCTCCCTTGGCGCCAAACAGACGCAGGATACGCCCGCCCGAAGGTGACGGCACCTCGACGACGGCCTTGTCAGTCTCGACGGAAACCAGTGGCTGATCGGTGACGACGTGATCGCCTTCGTTGACATGCCAGCTCACGATCTCCGCCTCTTCGAGGCCCTCTCCCAGATCCGGCAATACGAACTCGCGCATGGGATTAAGTCCGCAGGAAATCAACTGAACTGACATGCCTGGCGCGCCGCCGCCACGATACGACCAGTCGAGGGCATGAACTTCTGCTCAAGCCGCGCCATCGGAACGATCGTATCGTAGCCGCTGACGCGGGCCACAGGCGCAAGCAGAGAAGTCAGGCCGCGCTCGGCGATCAGTGCAGCGATCTCGGCTCCAAATCCGCCGGTGCGCGTCGCCTCGTGCACGATGACACAGCGCCCGGTCTTTGCGACCGAACCGAGCACCGTGATTTCATCGTAAGGCTTGAGCGTGGCGAGATCGATGACCTCGGCGGCGATGCCCTCGACAGCCAGTGCGTCGGCAGCCGCCATAGTTTCCTTCAGCATCGCGCCCCAGCTAATCAGCGTGACGTCGCGGCCTTCCCGCAGGACAAAGGCGACATCGAGCGGCAAAGCCTCGCCGTTGTCTTCCACCTCGCCTTTCGCAGCGCGGTAAATCCGGGTCGGCTCCAGAAACACCACCGGATCGGGATCGCGGATCGCAGCGAGGAGCAGTCCGTATGCGCGTTCCGGCGACGAAGGAATGACAACGCGCAAGCCGGGGATATGAGCGAGCATTGCCTCGGTGCTTTCGGAATGATGCTCGGGCGCGCGAATGCCGGCACCGTGCGGCGTGCGCAGAACCATTGGGCAGGTGAGTCGTCCCTGGGTGCGATTACGCATTCGGGAGGCGTGGTTCACCAACTGATCGATGCAGGGATACAGAAATCCCATAAACTGGATCTCGCCGACAGGCTTCAGCCCCTGCGTCGCCATTCCGATGCAGAGCCCGCTGATCAGAAGTTCGGCAAGCGGCGTATCGAGGACACGTTCTGGTCCGAACCGCTTCTGCAACCCGGCGGTCGCGCGGAAAACGCCGCCATTGAGGCCGACATCTTCGCCAAGCAAGAGCACGCCCGGATCGTCCTCCATCGCGCGGGCGAGCGCCAGATTGATGGCCTCGACCAACGTTACCTCAGGCATCTTCTTCTCTCGCGAGTTCGTTGCGCTGCGCTACATAGACCTCGGGTAAATCTGCATAGAGATGATCGAACATGGTTTCGGGCCGGCGTGGCTGCGTTGCCAGATAGCGTTCGACCGCGGCCTCGATCCGCTCGTGGCACTCGACGGCGAGTTGTTCCTCGTCCGCTTTGCTCCACATCTTCTGGCCGGCAAGAAAGGCTCTCAATCGCGCAATCGGCTCTTCCTTCCAGCGCGCCTGGACTTCTGCCTCCTGACGATAGCGCGATGCGTCGTCAGAGGTTGTGTGATCGCCAAGCCGGTAGGCGACCGCCTCGATGAAGCGCGGCCCCTGGCCGTCGCGGGCTGCGGCAATGGCTTCTTCAGCCGCGGCGCGCACCGCCACCACGTCGCTCCCGTCCACCTGCTCGCCGATGAACCCGGCGGCGATAGCCTTCTGCGCCAGGGTTTCGCAACCGGTCTGCAGTCGCAAGGGTACGGATATGGCCCATTGATTGTTGGTGGCGACGAACACGACCGGCAATTTGTGCACACCGGCAAAATTCATCGCTTCATAGACATCGCCCTTCGAGGTGGCGCCGTCGCCGAACAGGCATACGGCGACACGCGGCTCCTTGCGCAGCTTGAAGGCATAGCCAACACCGGCAGCATGCGGCGCCTGCGATCCCACGGGAACGCAAAACGGGAAATCCTGGACCGGTCCGGAGAAGTGATTGCCCCGCTCGTCGCCGCCCCAGAACAGCAGAATTTCTTCCAGCTTGACGCCACGCCAGATCAGCGCGCCATTGTCCCGGTAGGAGGGCAGCAGGACGTCTTCGCTCCGCATCGCACTGGCGATGCCCACGGACACCGCCTCCTGGCCGAGCGAAACGGCATAGGTCCCAAGCCGTCCGGTGCGTTGCAGTGCAACAGCCTTTCGATCGAAGCTGCGAAGCAGCACCATCGCTCGATAGAGCGAGACCAGCAGATTTGCATCGGAGGCGAACGCGGGGAGCGGCCTGTTTATCGAGCCGTCTGGGGCGAGGTAATTGCGGTGGCGCACCTCAAAGCGCGCGACCACCGGCAGCCCTCCGTCTGCCATTTTCTTACTGGCCACGTCTCGCTCCTGGAGCGATTGTGCCTGCCATAGTGCTAATTGGTGCTCGGCCCGAAACAATACAAGATGCGTACGCCCGCACACAGCCGTTGTGCACCGCGGGCTTGCGGGGATCGGCGCTCTACCGCCGGAGAAGCGACATCACGTCAGTGGATGATATCAAGCGAACATCCGCGAGCCGCGGGCGCAGTCTCCGGGGTTCGTACCGGCGGGACGGTGCCCTCACTTACAAGGCTTGGAATCCCTGACGTCGAACCGGCCCATCGCGCCCGCGATCACGAAGTCATTGTAATCGAGCACCAGCGCGCGGGAGACGCCATTCTCGAACAGCTCGAACGACATCGCGTAAACCGGCGTCTGCTCGCCATCTTTCGCCTTGGCGTCGCGGTCGTAATAGCTCACGGTCACGGGCCAACGGGTCAGCGCCTTCATCTGGTCGTTGGCGGTCGAGGGTCGGGGAAGCGATGCTGCGGGTGCCCGGGATCGGCTGCCCGATCACCGACAGCGTATTGTAGACCTTCTCGCCATTGTCGGAGCCGTCATAGACCATCAGCTCCAGCACCGATTTGCCCTCGCGCGCGGCGGCGATGATGTGCTGGATCTGCTCGGTCGGGAACACGATCTTGCCGTCGAGCTCGAACGTCTTCGCAACCGGCTGTTTCAGCTTGACCGTGATGCGGTCGCCCACGCGCTCCGCGATGCCATCGATCGGGGTGGAATCGGCATCGTTCATCCGCGTATCGATCTTGAAGCGGTAGCTCTTGCCCGCGCCATCTTCCCAGGAATGCGAACGCAGATCGCTCAGCGTCAGCTTGCCCTCGCCGCTGTCGAGTTCCGACACCTGGCGGAATTCGGACGTGTAGCCCTCGCAGGCGCTGCCCGAGAAATTGTAGAGGATGCGCCCGCGCGCCCCTGATATCGCGTTGCTCCCGCGCGACTTGACCAGCTTCAGTTCATACAGCGCCTGATGGGCAAGAAACGGCCCGCCGGCGCCCGCCAGCGCTGGTCCGCTTGCGAAACCGGATATCAGGGTCGCGGCAGCCGAGAACGCCAAAGCACGGACCGGAATCGGGAACGAGCTAGCCATGTCCAGTTTTTCCTCAAGGGAGATTCGGTTACATTAGTGATGGCTCCATTGCGTCGCAACTAGGGCGACGTCACGAAAACGCAAGAATTGGATACCGAAGCGCCCTGTTTTCCGGGATTTGTCAGCAGGATTCGCTCGATCGCCGCACGGAGAGGCGGATCCACCGTCCCTTGCAAGTAAAAGCGCGATGCGCGAAACAGTGCGGCCTGATCGCGGATCAGGACAATCAATCAATTGGGGACGAAAAACATGGCGGGTACGGTCGAACAGAAGCTGGCGGCGCAAGGCATCGTCCTGAATGAGCCACGCACCCCGATGGCGAATTACGTCGGCTTCGTGCGTACCGGCAACCTCCTGTTCGTCTCCGGCCAGGTGTGCGCCAATGCGGAAGGCAAGCTGATCGCCAAGGGCAAATTGGGCGCTGGCGTTACCATCGAACAGGGCTACGCCGCGGCGCAGGGCTGTGGCGTCAACCTGCTGGCCCAGGTCAAGGCAGCCCTCGGCGATCTCGACAAGGTGGTCCGCGTGGTCAGGCTCGGCGGCTTCATCAATTCCGCGCCTGATTTCCTCGACGGACCCAAGGTGCTCAACGGAGCCTCCGACCTGATGGTCACCGCGTTCGGCGACAAGGGCCGGCACGCCCGCACTACCGTCGGCGTCGCCTCCCTGCCCTCGGATGCCGCCGTCGAGGTAGACGCCATCTTCGAGGTGTCCTGAGCGGAGCGCCCCTCATGCGTGCGCCGGACTGGCTGACGGCGCGTCCGGTCGCCCACCGCGGCCTGCATGATATTTCGCGCGGCATCGTCGAGAACATGCCGGCGGCGGCACACGCCGCCGTCGACGGCAACTTTGCCATCGAATGCGACATCCAGCTTTCGTCGGATGGCGAGGCGATGGTGCATCATGACAATGCGCTCGGCCGCCTCACCGAGGGTTTCGGCGCGTTGCTCGGCAAGACCGCGGCCGAACTCAAGGTCGTCACGTTCAAGAATACGCCGGAGCGCATGATGACGCTCGGCGATCTCTGTTCGCTCGTCGCCGGCCGCGTACCGCTGGTGATCGAGGTTAAAAGCCATTTCGATGGCGACCGCCGGCTGGTGAAGCGGATGGCGGAGGTACTCGCCTCGTATGACGGCCCTGCCGTCGGCATGTCGTTCGACCCGGACCAGGTGGTGGCGCTGCGCGAGCTGATCCCCGGCCGCGCCCGCGGCATCGTGGCGGAGCGCGAATACACCGCCGAAGAGTGGCCGGAAGCCTCGCCCGAACAGCGCCACGGCATGACGCATCTGCGCCACGCCTTCCGCAGCCGGCCGCATTTCGTTGCCTATTGGGTGGACGAGCTGCCGGCAGCCGCCCCTGGATCGCCCGTAACATTTTTGGGCTGCCGCTGCTGACCTGGACCGTGCGCACGCCGGAGCAGCGCGCTCGCGCCGCGCGCAACGCCGACCAGATGATCTTCGAGGGGTTCCTGCC
The DNA here is from genome assembly GCA_044772375.2 of Bradyrhizobium sp. RDT10. Lineage (GTDB taxonomy): Bacteria > Pseudomonadota > Alphaproteobacteria > Rhizobiales > Xanthobacteraceae > Bradyrhizobium. The sequence goes on along the minus strand of CP187939.1, from coordinate 2,186,255 downwards.
GGGAACCTGATGCTGTCAGCGCCACCTTGAACTCGCCCGCCCGATGCACGATCTTTGAAGCGTTGGCCACCATGCGCGATGGCTGATAGCACGATGGGACCGGTCTGAATTTCTAGATGACGTCATCCGAAATCACCCTCGAAGCCGTCCCCTCCGTTACCGAGATATCGGCTGCGGATTGGGACGCCTGCGCCAGTCCGAAGCCGAATCCAGACAGTCTCGCAAACCTCGACACGCTGGCTGCCAGCGGATCTCAAACCGATTCCTGCAAGCCGGCCTATAACCCCTTTGTCTCGCACGCATTTTTCACCGCTGCCGAGGCTTCCGGCTCGGCGTGCGCCCGTACCGGCTGGGGGCCGCGGCATCTGCTGGCGCGGCTCGGCGGCGAGATCGCCGGCATCGTGCCGTGCTATCTGAAATCGCATTCGCAAGGCGAATACGTCTTCGACCGCGGCTGGGCCGATGCCTATGAGCGTGCTGGCGGACGCTACTATCCAAAACTGCAGGCCTCCGTGCCCTTTACGCCAGCCACCGGCCCACGGCTGTTGATCCGCGATGGCGTCGACCGCAAGCGTATCGGAACCGCGCTGGCGAGCGGGCTGATGGCGCTCTGCAACGCGACCAACGCTTCCTCCGTGCATGTAACCTTCGCCCCGGAGGCGGAAGCAAAGTTTTTGGGGGCGCACGGCTTCCTGCAGCGCAACGACCAGCAGTTTCATTGGCACAACGGAGGCTACGGGACTTTTGACGATTTCCTCGCCTCGTTGAACTCGCGTCACCGCAAGGCGATCAAGCGCGAACGGCGCGAGGCCACCGCTGCCGGGATCACGATCCACCATCTGACCGGCAGTGACATCACCGAGGACGCCTGGGACGCATTCTTCGCGTTCTACATGGAGACCGGCTCTCGCAAATGGGGCCGGCCTTATCTGACCCGAAAATTCTTCTCGCTGATCGGCGAGAGCATGAGCCGAGACGTGCTGCTGGTGATGGCCAAACGCAACGGCCGCTGGATCGCCGGTGCCATCAATTTCATCGGCTCGGACACGCTGTTCGGGCGCAACTGGGGCGCCGTCGAGCACCACCCGTTCCTGCATTTCGAGATCTGCTACTATCAGGCGATAGATTTCGCGATCCAGCGCGGCCTGAAAGTCGTGGAGGCCGGCGCGCAGGGCGAGCACAAGCTCGCCCGCGGCTACCTGCCGCAAACCACCTATTCCGCGCACTTCATCGCCGATCCCGATTTGCGCCGCGCGATTGCCGACTATCTGAAGCGCGAGCGGGCCTACGTGGCGGAGGCCGGACGCGTGCTGATGGAAGCCGGACCCTTCCGTAAAGCCGCCGACGAGGCTTGACCTCGCCAGTGGCCGACGTGAGATTGAGATCAAACCTTGAGGAAGAAGCCATGCCCGCCTATGACACCAACAATCCCTTCGCAAAAATCCTGCGCGGCGAGTTTCCCTGCCACAAGGTCTATGAAGACAACCACGTGCTGGCGTTCCTCGACATCATGCCGCGTTCGCCGGGCCATACGCTGGTGATCCCAAAAGCCCCTGCCCGCAACATCCTCGATATCAACCCCGACGATTACGCCCATGTCGCGCGCGCCGCCACAAGATCGCCGCCGCCGCCATGAAGGCCTTCAACGCCGACGGCATCACGGTGCAGCAATTCAACGAGGCCCGCCGGCGGCCAAGTCGTGTTTCACCTGCACATGCACGTGATGCCGCGCCACGACGGCGTGGCACTATTGCCGCCCGCGAGCCGCAAGGAAGACGTGAAGGTGCTGGAGGACAACGCGACCAAGCTGGCCGCAGCGCTGGGGTAGATTCGTAGCCCGGATGGAGCGAAGCGCAATCCGGGGATTATCGACGTTTGCAACACCGCCCCCGGATTTCGCTTCGCTCCATCCGGGCTACGGAAGTCTTACTCCGTCTCGAAATCGCCGGGCTGTGGTGGCGCCAGCGGCGTGAACTCACAACGGTCGGGCTTGACGTCGAGCAGTGGCGTTTCGTCGAGGCAATCGAGACCGCGCACCATGATGACGTTGCCCTCGATCTTGACGAACTTCACGATCGAGGTGCCGATCGGGTTCGGCCGCACCGGCGAGCGCAGCGAAAATGTGCCGCGGGTTTTCTGGTTGTTCTTCGGGCTTTGCAGCACCAGATCGCGGCGGGACTGGTGCAGCCAATAGATCACTTCGAGATTCTCGTAGAAATCAACGCCCTTGATCGCGGGCACCCACGGCTCGAAAATCTCGAGCCGGCAGACCAGGCCGTCGTGGCGGCCTTGCCGCGGAGTTTCCAATCGCGATTTCCAGGGCGTACGGATGCGGCCGATAAACACCAGCCCGGCGTCGCGGGCCGGCGGCATGTCGACAGTGAGTTCACCCTCGCGGATTTCGCTTTCCCGAACCATATTCTAATCTAGTGAGATTCCTGTGCGCCGGAGAGTAGCGGAATATCCGCCGCCTGCAATCAACCGAGCCACCATTTTCCGGCCAGCAGGACGATCTCGCCGCAGACCACGCCGGCAAAGATCGAGCGTCGCGTCAGCATGAAGATCGCAAAGCCCGCCGCAACCGCGCCGTAGCGCAGCCACTCCGGCACATCAGCCAGCGCGCCCGGCGGCTGCACCAGGATCTGTGCGATGACACCGGCGAGGATCGCGGTCGCCACCGCCCTCACCCACACCAGGACTTCCGAACCTTCGTCAACGCCGGCGCCGAACCAGAGCCCCGCCATGCGCCAGACCTCGTTGGGCAGAAAGCCCGCAAGGATCAGAACCAATAGCGCGTGCGGGCTGCCGAAAAACTCGTTCATGCGCGCTTCCTCTCCCGCGACCAGTGCACGCCATAGGCGATGGTGCCGGCGGTGACGCCGCTGATCAGGATATCGACGCCGGTGTGCAGCATCGACACCAGCGGAAACAGCGCGATCCCGAGCACCAGCGCCAGCACGTCCGATATCTGCCGGCAGTTGCGCGCGGTGGAAAGCAGGAACGCCAGCGGCGTCAGCAACAGGATCGCCGCTGCAAACAGCGCCGGCAGATTGGCGGCAAGGCCATAGCCGAGCGTGGTGGCGACCATGCAGACGGTGACAAGGCCACAGCCAAGACCATGCGTGAACGCAATGCGCCGCTCGCGCGGCACTTTTGGCAGCAGCCGGTAGCATTCGACCCATAGGGTGACGGCGATGAAATGCGTCGCCAGCACCAGATGACGACGCTTAGTCTGCGGCGTCTTCATCAGCGGCAAGACCGACACCACCATCGGAAACAGCCGGATCGCACTCACCGTCACCGCAATCGCCGCCTGCACCGCGGTCGCGCCGGAGCCGAGCGTCGAAATCAGGATGATCTGCGCCGGACCCGCCCAAACCAGGAGCGTGCTGCCCAGCACCCAGCCGAGGCTGAAATGGCTGTCATGGGCGAGCGCCCCGATGCCGAGATAGGTCGCAAACAGCACCAGCGTCAGCACCGTGGATGCGACCGAACTCACGCCCCAAGCGAAGGCGCGAATGGGGCTTTTCCATTGGGGGAAGAGAGCGGAGGTAGCGCCACGGGTGTCCGGTTGAGGCTTTGAGTCGTTGGCCGCATAGAGCTGGTGCATGCGGCTTGCGTCAAGCAACCAAGGCTCAGGGCCGCTATGCAATGGACGACAAATACAGGCCGCCATTCCGGGGCGATGCGAAGCATCGAACCAAGGTGCGCAATTGCGCACCTGAGAATCTAGAGATTCCGGGTGGTCCTTCGGACCATCCGGAGTGACGGAGCAAGTAACTTCACCCCGGCACGCCCCTGTTGCGTAACACAAAGCACGCGCCGCCCGCCTTGCGGATGCGGTTGCAGAGGTCGTCGGCGGCGGGCCTTGTGTCGGCGCCGATCCGCACCTGGTAGAAGGCGCGCGTGCCGCGGCTGCGCATGACCGACGACAGCAGGCTCGGATCCTGGTCGCCGATCACAGCGCTGAGCCGCTTCATCGCGCGGGCGTACATCGCGAGCGCCTTGTCGCGGCTGAAGCCGGCCGCTAGCTGCACGCCCCACAGCTTGGCAGCACTGAGCGTGATGCGCTGTTCGAGGCCGGCCACGAACGGATTGGGCGCGCGCTTCAGCAAGGCCATCAGTTCGCGGCAACTCGACGTCGGCGCAGGCGCCGGCATCTTGCCGCCGCGTCCCGCCGCGGCCCACTCTTCGACCGTGGAGCCGGTGATCGCGATCACATAGCTGCGGGTTTCCTGCGGCATCCCGCCGGTGCCGGCCAGCCATTCCTGCACCCGCCGCGGACCGGCATTGTAGGCTGCTGCCGCGAGCCCGAGATTGCCGAATTGATGGCGCAACTCGTCGAGAAACTCGGCCGACTTCGGCAGCGCCTGCACGGGATTGAAGGGATCGAGCAGGCCGCGTTCGTTCGCCGTTCCCGGCATGAACTGCGCAATGCCCTGCGCCCGCGCGCCGCTGCGCGTCACCGGCCCCACCGCATCGGACTGGAAGCGGCTCTCCTGCCAGATCACGCGCGCGAAAAATTCCAACGGCAAATTCGATGCCTTGGCCGCCGATTCGATCATCAGGCACATCGCCTCGCGCGCCTCACTCTCGCGCGGCTGACCGGCCGCCTTCTGGATAGCTACCGCGCTCGACCGCGTGGCCTCGCCCGCGTCCTCAGCGGAAGCGTTCGCAAATGAGGACAACAGCGACACCATGCACCATAGGGCGCGAAGCAACCGACCTCTTGGCATGGCAGTTTGCAATCCGGGAGCGCGCATTGCGGTGGAAGCGTCAGTCAAACGATCATGGCTTGTCGCCGTTCCGCCGCAGCAGGTCGGCTTTTGTGCTGCAATTGTTCCGAAATCCGCGCCATCGGAACCGCCGTTAATTTACGTTAACGCCGCATTTTGCGGCGGCTGGTCTTTATGGGCAACAAAGCGGGGTAAAAGTCTCCATCTTTCTTGGGAGACATTCAATGCGGGACCGACGCGAGAGCGTGCGCGACAAGGTAATGTATGGCGGCGTCGCCGAGATCGGTGAATACGGCGCGACGCGCGAATGCATCGTCCGCAATATTTCCGATCACGGCGCGACCATCGAATTCAGCGATGGCATCCAGTTGCCGAAAGAGCAGCTCTCGCTGCGCATCGCGCGCAAGGGCCGCTCCTTCCTGGCCAAAGTGATCTGGTGGCGCGACAATTTCGTCGGCGTCGCATTCAGGGCGGAAAGCCCTGCCGAGCCGGTCTCCGATCTCGAGGAGCGGCTGCGCAGGAGCGAGATCAAGAAGCGACAGCTCGAGCGACAGATCGACGAACTGCTCGGCGAGCGCTGAGCGCCGCAACGCGCCACAGAAAAAGGCCGGCTGTGGAGCCGGCCTTTTGCATTCTTCCGTATCTCCCGGTCGAAGCGCGATCAGACCTTGACCAGCGGGCCCTTCGACGCCGGCCCCTTGGACCCGCCACCCCGTTGGGGCCGCCCGGCTTCGGCTTGCGCTTGCGGGCGCCCGGCAGCTTTTCCGGCTTCGGCGTTACCGGTCCTTCGACGAACTCGAAGCCGATCTTGTCCTTGCCTTCGGCACTCGCCTCGTCCTTGACCAGCACGACGCGGACATGGCCGCCGCCCTTGAGGTGACCGAACAGCACTTCGTCCGCCAGCGGCTTCTTGATGTGCTCCTGGATCACGCGCGCCATCGGACGCGCGCCCATCTGCTCGTCGTAACCATGTTCGATCAGCCAGGCCTTGGCGGGCTCCGACAGCTCGATGGTGACGTCGCGGTCGGCGAGCTGCGCCTCGAGCTGCAGGACGAACTTCTCCACCACCATGCCGATGACGTCGGCATTGAGATGGGCGAACGAGACGATCGCGTCCAGCCGATTGCGGAATTCCGGCGCGAACTGGCGGTTGATCGCCTCGTGGTCGTCGCCTTCCCGCCTGTTGCGCGTGAAGCCGAAGGCCTGGCGCGCCAGATCGGCGGCGCCCGCGTTCGTGGTCATGATCAGGATCACGTTGCGGAAATTGACCTGCTTGCCGTTGTGGTCGGTCAGCCGGCCGTGATCCATGATCTGCAGCAGCACGTTATAGAGATCCGGATGCGCCTTCTCGATTTCGTCGAGCAGCACCACGCAGTGCGGGTGCTGGTCCACGCCATCGGTCAGTAGGCCGCCCTGGTCGAAGCCGACATAGCCGGGAGGTGCGCCGATCAGGCGCGACACCGTATGCCGCTCCATATATTCGGACATGTCGAAGCGAAGCAGTTCGACGCCGAGCGAGGCCGCAAGCTGCTTTGCGACTTCGGTCTTGCCGACGCCGGTCGGACCCGAGAACAGGTAGGAGCCGATCGGCTTCTCCGGTTCGCGCAAGCCGGCGCGTGCCAGCTTGATCGATGCCGACAGCGACTCGATCGCCTTGTCCTGGCCGAACACCACGCGCTTCAGGGTCTGCTCGAGATGCTTCAGCACCTCGGCATCGTCCTTCGATACGCTCTTGGGCGGAATCCGCGCCATGGTCGCGATCGTGGTCTCGATCTCCTTGATGCCGATGGTCTTCTTGCGCCGGTTCTCGGCGACCAGCATCTGCGCTGCGCCCGACTCGTCGATCACGTCGATCGCCTTGTCCGGCAGCTTGCGGTCGTGGATGTAGCGCGACGACAATTGCACCGCCGCCTCGATCGCCTCGTTGGTGTATTTCAGCCGGTGGTAATCCTCGAAATAGGGTTTGAGACCTTTGAGGATCGCGATCGCGTCTTCCACCGTCGGCTCGTTGACGTCGATCTTCTGGAACCGGCGCACCAGCGCGCGGTCCTTCTCGAAATGCTGGCGGTATTCCTTGTAGGTCGTCGAACCCATGCAGCGGATCGTGCCGGACGCCAGCGCCGGCTTGAGCAGGTTGGACGCATCCATCGCGCCGCCGGAGGTAGCACCCGCGCCGATCACCGTGTGGATTTCATCGATGAACAGGATGGCGTTCGGATGCGCCTCCAATTCCTTCAAGACCTGTTTCAGCCGCTCCTCGAAATCGCCGCGGTAGCGCGTACCGGCGAGCAGCGTGCCCATGTCGAGCGAGAACACGGTGGCGGCCGCCAGCACTTCCGGCACTTCGGAATCGACGATGCGCTTGGCGAGCCCTTCCGCAATCGCGGTCTTGCCGACGCCGGCCTCGCCCACGAACAGCGGATTGTTCTTCTGGCGGCGGCACAGCACCTGGATCGCGCGGTTGATCTCGGAATTGCGCCCGATCACCGGATCGATCTTGCCGTCACGCGCCTTCTTGTTGAGGTTGACGCAATAGGTCTCGAGCGCCTCGCCCTTCTTCTTGGCGTCCTCGTTGCCCTTGGTCTCGGTCTCTTCATCAACGCCGCGCACGGGGCGCGCTTCGGAGACGCCCGGCCGCTTGGCGATGCCGTGGCTGATATAGTTGACCGCGTCGTACCGCGTCATGTCCTGCTCCTGCAGGAAATAGGCGGCATGACTCTCGCGCTCCGCGAAGATCGCGATCAGCACGTTGGCGCCGGTAACTTCCTCGCGCCCCGAGGACTGGACGTGAATCACCGCGCGCTGGATCACGCGCTGGAATCCGGCGGTCGGCTTGGCGTCGTCGGCGCCGTCAGTCACCAGATTTTCGAATTCGGTTTCGAGATAATTGACGAGGCTCGTGCGCAGCTTGTCGAGATCGACGCTGCAGGCACGCATCACCGCCGCCGCATCCGAGTCATCGATCAGCGACAACAGAAGATGTTCGAGCGTCGCGTATTGATGATGCCGCTCGTTTGCAATCGCCAGTGCACGATGCAGGGATTGTTCAAGGCTTTGGGAAAAAGTTGGCATTCTCGTCCTCTATGGCCCCCGGTCATCATGATCGCCATTACCCGGTCAGGCAACAACAACCTTCGTCATTACCTGTCATATAGTTACACACGATCGTGGCGAAAGGCCGGTTCCGCAAGCGTGGTTTTACTCTAAATTTCGCGCACCACCGCTGCGGCACGCAACTCCTCCCCGAAAAACTACCGGGAATACGATCGGCTTCCGTCAACACCGATCGATAAGACCCGTTCCCCTCTCCGGCCGGGTCGACAGCCATGCGCGGCTATTTCTTTTCCATCACGCATTGCAGGGGATGCTGGTGCTTGCGCGCAAAATCCATCACCTGCGTGACCTTGGTCTCGGCAATCTCGTAGGTGAACACGCCGCACTCACCGATCCCGTGATGATGCACATGGAGCATAATCTTGGTGGCCGCTTCGGCGTCCTTCTGGAAGAACTTCTCCAGCACATGAACGACGAACTCCATCGGCGTGTAGTCGTCGTTCAGAATCAGGACGCGATACAGGTTCGGACGCTTGGTCTTCGGCTTGACCTTGGTGATGACCGACGTCGACGGCCCACCGGTTCCAGTATTGCGGTTCTCGTCATTGCTCATTCGGGGAGCAGAAGCAGATGACTTTGCCGGCACGGACGAACAAGCTTTGAAGGTTGGCTGAAACATGGCTCAGGCGTTCGAAATTCCAAAAGGGTGACCGGACGGCGTATCCTGGCCCACTCGCGATCGGCTCTGGCGTGAGCCATCGCGAAGCACCCAGCAACGCATTTTTCCAGATCGCCGCTCCCGGTCCGACCCGTTAGCCGGATCGGCACTTGGAATATGGGTCTGCCGCCGGACCGCCGCAAGCGCATTGACGCTGGCTGACACGATCCCGGACCGGCCCGATTCCCGGCTCGGCTATCCGGACCAAGGTTAATCGTTTCTGCCGGATTTGACAAAGGACAGCGACCGCCCGTTTAGCCGCCGTTGAGGATACCGGTGAGCCGCCGTTGAGGATACCGGGCGCTTTTTGCGGCCGGTGCGCAGGCTTTGAGCCGTTTTTAGCGGAACCGGTTCGCCCGCTTCGCTCTCGAAGCTGCGCGTTTATCGATAAGCCTGACAGGCCAGCCAACGGAAAAAGCCCGGCCGCAACGGCCGGGCTTTTTATTGTCGAGGTATCAGATCGCGAACGAATTAGTGCGCGGCCGGGGTGAACTTCGCGACCAGGCCTTCGTAGGGCTTGAAGGTCTGCTTGGCGAGATCGGTGTAGAGCCCCGCGATCTTCTGCGATTCCGCGACGAAGGTCTCGTAGGAAGAGCGCGCGAATTCGGTCTGCGCTTCGATCGCCTTGTCCATCGACTTCACGCCGGAGAGCTTTTCAACGAAGGATTTGGTTTCTTCGAACGACTTCTTTGCGTAGTCGCCATAGGCGGTCGCGATTGCCTGAACGCCGCTCTGCAGGTTGCTCGCGGAAGCGGCAACCGATTCGAGATGCTCTTTGCCGTAGTTCTGAATGTCTTCAACCTTGACCATCATGGAGTCCTTTCCCAGACTGCAGGTGCAAACCGATTTGCCGGGAGGTCCCGGCCCCCTGACATGCTCCATATATGTGCAGCGCACAATAAAGTCAACAAATATTGTGCAGCGCACAAATGTGGCGAATTAGCCCAAAACCCCGGGGTCTTACGCAACGGTTAATTAATCTTTTGGAAACTCGCTCCGCCTAACCTGATTCCTGAACTTGTTCGCCTTCCGACAGACAGCCTGAAAGGCGTTTGTGAACAGCATCTTAGCTAGAACAGCGACCTGATCGGCCAACCCGGCCGCACGTAGTGGGCCGGATCGGTACTTCGAACGGGGAAGCATCAGCGGTTGCTGGGCACAATTTTGCCTCACGAGCCGGTGATCAAGACAGAAATTGGGACGGGGAAGTAAATGCTTCGTACAACCTTGGCTTCCTCGCGCGCGTTGCGAGTGTGCGCCCTCGGCCTCATTACCTTTACGACTGCGATCCTGATCAGCAGCGAGAGCGCCGAGGCCCGCCGCCACAAGCACCGTCGACACCACCACGTCGTGCGGGAGAGCTACAGCCCGCAGTTCTCCTCCATCATCGTCGACGGCAATTCCGGCGCGGTGCTCAGCTCCAACAATCCCGACGGTATCCGGCGCCCGGCGTCGCTGACCAAGATCATGACGCTTTATCTGCTGTTCGAGCGTCTCGACTCCGGCAAGATGAAGCTGGATACCGAGATGGAAGTCTCCGAGCATGCTTCCGAGCAGGCGCCGACCAAGCTCGGCTTGCGTCCGGGCCAGACCCTTAAGGTCGAGGACGCCATCAAGGGCCTGGTGACGCGTTCCGCCAACGATGCCGCCGTCGTGGTCGCCGAAGCGATTGCCGGCGATGAAGCCGAATTCGCCAGGCTGATGACGCGCAAGGCGCGGGCGCTCGGCATGAGCAAGACCACCTACCGCAACGCGTCCGGCCTGCCCAACGACGAGCAACTGACCACGGCGCGCGACCAGGCCACGCTCGGCCGCGCGATCCAGGACCGCTTCCCGCGCTACTATCGTTACTTCTCTACCTCCGTGTTTGCCTATCGCGGCCAGTCGATCCGCAACCACAATCGCCTGCTCGGCAATGTCGAAGGCGTCGATGGCATCAAGACCGGCTACACCCGCGCCTCCGGCTTCAACCTCGTGAGCTCGATGCGCCGTGGCAACCGCCACCTCATCGGCGTGGTGCTGGGTGGCCGCAGCGGCGGTTCGCGCGACGCAACCATGCGCAGCCTGCTGGCCGAAAACCTCGAGAAGGGCGCGACCAAGCGTACCGTCGCCGCGATTACCGAGCGCAATCCTGCCGACGGCGCCGTCGATGTCGCCGAAGCCGAGACCGCTTCGCGTCCGGCCGAAACGGCTCAATCCGGCAGCGCCCTGCCGCTGCCGCCGAACCGGGGCTCGCGGCCATGCCCGTGACCCGCTCGATCGCGCCGGCAAAACCATCACTGATGGCGGCGGCTGCTGCAGCCCTGCCCCCGCCGGCCGCCAAAGTGGAACAGAACAAATTCGAGCCGCACGCCAAGCCCGAGCCATTGACCAACGGCGTCATCCAGACCCAGCCGATATCGGCGATTCCGGGCTCGGCTGAGCCGATGAAGCCGGTCAAGGTCAAGACGGTTCAGGTCAAGGCCGGGCCGATGAAGCTGGCGTCAGCCGGCGGCTCGCAGCCGGCAGCCCCGCCGATTACCAGCGCGATCCCTGCCCGCCCCGAAGTCGCCGAGACCTCCAGCGCCGTCGTCGCAAGGGCCGCCGAGACCAGGGCCGAGGCCGCCAGGAAGCCCTCAGGGCTGCCATGCCGCCGCAGCCGGCCAATCACGGCACCGGAAATGGCGTTCTTGGGGTGCTGCCCGCTTCAGCCCTGGCGCATGCGCCCTCGCAAGCTTCGCACGCGCAAGCTCTGGCCTATGCTGATCCGGCGCCCCGTCCCCAGCCGCAGGCCGTGCAACAGAACGACGCCGTCAAGCCGGCCGCGCCGGCGGTGGTTCGTACCGGCTGGATCGTCCAGGTCGGCGCACTCGAAAGCGAAGGCGAAGCCAAGCAGCGGATCGATCTCGCCCGCACCAAGGCCACCGCCCTGCTCAGCAAAGCCGATCCCTTCACCGAGCCGGTCGTCGCCAAGGACAACCGCACACTATTCCGCGCCCGCTTCGCCGGCCTCGATCGCGATCAGGCCGAAGCGGTATGCCGCACGCTCAAGCGCGCCGACATTTCCTGCATGACCGTTCGCAACTGATTCGGATTTCCCGTTGACGTTAACAAAGCCGGCGCCGCAAGCGCCGGCTTTGTTGTTTTCTAAACACAGTCGGCGCGGCTCTCGCGCGATCACGCCCAATGCGGCCTGCGAAAACTTCTCGTCAAGAATTTGCGGTTAGGTTTACCGGCAATGAACGATCGACCACGCCGGACAACGGCGGGCGATGTGGGGCGTCAGTCAGAGAACGATACGGAAGCAACTCTCGGTTTGTAGCGTCGGTGGCGTGAGACGGAGTTAGCTAAAGATGCGCGCGAAGAAGAATATCCTTGGCCTCATTTACTCGGGCAGCGAGGTACGTCGAGCCCCCTGGTCGGGATGCAGTTTCTTCATCAGGGCGCGGTGCGCCCGGCTGATGTCGTCGCGCCCCGCCCCCGGCTGCAGGCCAAGGATCTGATAGGCCTCCTCGTCCGTCATTTTTCCGCTCGGCGCCGCGCGGCGCTGCCCCCTGCCGTGTCGCCTTGCGCGTTCTGACGCCAAGCGGGAAACCGGCGGTCAAGATAGCTTTCAAGTAAGGCGACGCTCTCGGCGTCGAAGGCCGGGATCATCGCGATCAACTGCGGCAGGTCGAACGCGTCGAGCGAGCGCCCGGCATTCGGTCCGTCCACGATCTGCCCCGACAGTTCGCCGCTGTCGTGATCGAGGCGCATATCGAGAAACTGCGAACGCACGCGCGAGGCCTGTCCCGCCGAGCGCTGCGTGCCGCCGAAGAGGCCCCCGAGACTGCTGAAGCCGCCCGGCCCGAACGGCGACCAGCCGAGCAGCCCGGCGCCGAAGATGCCGAGCGGGATTGCGACGGCGAGTTCGCCGCGCAGGCCGGTGAAAGCTGCGACCGCCAGCGCCACCACGCCGCCTACGATCTTGATGACGCGCGCGAGCACGACCGGGTTGGCCGCACGAAACATCTGCAGCAGCAAGTAGAGAAGGACAACGGCGACGACGCCGGCAATCAGGGTTGCCATGGCTCTAATATAGCGGCACCGGCGCCGAAAAGCATGGCGTTCGGCCCGATGGCAACCAAAGTCGTAATCACTTCATTTGGCCGATCAGCGCGGCCGCGCCGCTTGCGGTTTTCGACAGCGCCAGCAGCGCTTCGCGCCCGCCGGCGGCATAGGCTGCGGCGGCGCGCAGGAGCTCGCGCAATTGCGCCGCGGCGCCGGGATCGAACCTGCACCATGCCCCGCCGGTAAGCCGCGCAATCTCGCGGAAGGCCTGTTCGGCGACCGGATCGTGGCCTTCCTGAAACATGAACACCGGCACCTTGAGCAGGCCGAGCTCGCCGGCCTTGGCGCAGAGATCGTCGACCGCCTCCTCCATGGCATCGCCGACGAACACCACGGCGCGCACGCCGGACGCCACCGCCTCGCGGCGCGCCTCCGACAGCACCTTGCCGATCTGGGTGTTGCCGCCCTGGCAACCGATCTTGCCCATCAACCTTGCCAGTTGCGCGGAATCGGAGATCCAGTCCGTGGCGCGGCATTCGTTGAAGCCGCGGTAATAGACCAGCCTTATATCGAGGCTGCCGAGCGAAGCCGCTTCGCGAAACATGTCGGCCTGCAGCGCGCAGGCCATATCCCAGGTCGGCTGCCGGCTCATGGTGGCGTCGAGCGCAAACACCAGCCTGCCCCTGGCGCCCGGTCGGTGCGGCGACATCGCGCGCGCTTTCGCCACGAAGGCTGCGATGTCGTCCGACGCCGACGGCTTGGCCTCCGGCAACGGGCCGCCTTTACGCGCCTCGGCCTTTGCCGAAGCAACATCGCCTGCCGATTTTGGTTTGATAGGTTCGCCGGCCATGAGCGCTCGCAGGTAAGCAGCAAGCTCTATGTGGGACGGCGCCCGGCGGCGGTCAATGCGCCCGATGGTGACGCAGCCGCAAACGCACGATAGCGTTCAGTTGCCTAGTTCGTGACCGGCTTGTTCTTCGGCGCCGGATTGCTGGCCAACGGCACGGACAGCGGCACCGGTCCCGGGCTGCTGGTCAGAATATCGGGAATCTTGGTCGACACGGGCTTCAGCGCGCCGCTCTTGTCGGATCTCGTCCAGGAACTTGTCGAGCATCGACTGGATCGAGGATTTGGCTGCGTCCGGCCCGGTGTCCCGCATGTCATTATGCTGGAAGCCGGTGTTGACGACCGTGATCCCGGCCTGCTCGCACTGCTCGTCGTCAGGCACGACGCCCGGGTCCGGCTTGAACTGCGTATCCTTGGAGCGGAACGACAGGATCTTGAATTTGCCGTCGGTCAGGAACGGTACGCGCAGATTGTCCAGCGTCACGACCTTCTTGATCTCGTCGGGATACTCCCTGGCGAAATACATCGAAATGTCGCCGCCCATCGAATGGCCGACCATCGTCACCTTCTCATAGTCGGCGTTGGGCTGGACCTTCTTCATTTCGTGGATGGCGAAATGGATGTTGGCCACGCCGCGCTGAATCTGCGGCAGACGGCCGACATAGGGCTCGCCGACCATGGTCACCATCGGCGGATCGGTCGGCAGATCGTGCTGCGGGCTGATCGCGAGATAGCCGCGCCAGGCGAATACGTTGGACAGGAATGAGTACTCGGTGTTCTTGACGGTGTTGCCGTGGTTGAGGATCGCGACCGGGAGCTTGATCAACCCAACATTGGCCTGTGTTTCCTTGTCGCGGCGAACAGCCACATGAACCGCAACAAGACGATTGCCGCGATCGGGATCGTGGAATGCGATCGTCTCATGCCGGATCGCCCACTTGCTCGCGGTGAAATACGCGACAGCGGCCAGCACGGAGAGTGAAAGCAGAACGAGAATTCCACGTTTCATATTCGTCCTCGCGCCCCATAGGGGCTATCCCTGTTTGTTTGAGACTCTTTCGGTCCCTTGTTGATGATATATGTCACGATGGCGTGACATAAAGGCCAAATGTTGTGTATTGACCGCCTGATCATTGTGCGCCGCACCTATCCATTGTGCAGCCGCTCAGTTCCCACAAATTCAGCCCGCTTTTTCTTAGGACGCCTCCTATCAAGCTTCGGTTCGAGCGTTGGATAAAAGTCTAATGAAAACGAGATGCTGACGGACTGGTTCCCGGGAACCTGCTGTCCACGGGTGCGGCATAGCCGTCCACAGGTGCCGTAATACCGGCCAGTCCCAATACCTAGACTCTCGTGTAGATGACGAGTTTCAGCGCCGGATCGTCATTGGCCTGAAAACTCGCATACTCCAATTTGAGCCGGCCCTGTTTGGGATGGATCAAGGATTTCCGCCCTGCCGCGACGCCGCTGACGTCATGGGCCTCCCACCAGCCTGCAAATTCGGGACAGCCTTCGCCGCATGCGGCCACCCTGATGGCCGGCCTGATCCGCTCAGGCCTGATCGACCTCGATCATTTCGAGATTACCGCCTTCGGTCTCCACCGCGCCAACGAGGCGGTGGCGCATGCCGCCGGCCACAGCGGTCCCTTCAGAATGACGGTGATCCAGCCGCGATAAGGCCGGCAAGTCGGCGGCGTGTTGGAGGTCAGGCGCTGATGATGTCGCCGATGATGTCGTGGACTTCGAGCGGCTTGTCGACCTGGGTGAACCATTCGGCGCGGTTGGCGGCCCGGCGGCGGCCGCGTTCGTCGAGCGGCAGTTTCAACTGACGCAACAGGCTGGTCACCTCCTCGCGCGCCGTGACATGGCCCATGCTGGGGCGCGTGCCGAGGGTAGCCTCGTCGAGGTCGTCCAGCGCCGTCAGTCCGCGCGGGAAGAACTCGCGGTAGACCACCCGCTCGGCAAATCCGTCGATCGAGCGGAAGCCGAGCCGCAGCGAAAGGTCCTTCAGGCTGTCGGCGACGAGCTGCTTGTTGCGCGAGCCGATCATCGACAGGCGGTTGCGCACCACGATCCAGTCGGTGGTGGCGCCGTCGATCTGGCGGCGCTTGCGCCTGACGTCGCGCACCATCTCCGCATAATGGCTCTCGCCGGTCACGGAATAGGTCGCGGGATCGACGGTGCCGAGCACGTCGAAATCGAGGAAGCTGTCGTTGATCGGGGTCACCAGCGTGTCGGCCATCGAATGCGCCAGACGCATCAGATAGGAGTCGGAACCCGGCGTATCGATGACGATGAAATCGAAGGCGCGCTCGATTGCGCTCACCGCCTCCATGAACTGCTGGAACTCGGAATTTTCATTGTCTGCGATCTGCATCGTCTCGCCGAGCTTGACGCAGTAGTGCACGGGGATTTCGAGGTCGAGACCGGTGCGGCGCGCCCATGCGCTCCGGTTGGCGATGTAGCGGGTAAAACTCTGCTGGCGGCAGTCGAGATCGATGGTGGCGACACGCTGTCCGGCCTTCATCAGGGCAACGGCGATATGCAGGGCGGAGGTGGATTTTCCCGACCCGCCCTTCTCGTTGCCCAGCACAACGACATGCGCCGAACCGAATTGACCCTGACTCGCCTGAACCAACATGATTCAACCCCCACACGATATCTTCAAATCACGCGCGGCTGCGCGTCAAGTGAAATGCGCGACGACGCATTCAATTCGCTCGCGGCGTGTCTTTAATGATGAATCCCGATGATGCGGATTTCGTTCCGTTGCCGCGATCAGCCCCGCAGCTTTTTGAATCCGCGGGCGCGTCTGGCTTTCGCGTTGAGCTGCCGCAGCCTCGCCATTGTTAAGCTGCCGCAGCCTTGCCATTCCCGAGTAACCTTGGCGGCAATGCTCTGGCCTTATAAGGTCGGCGCGCCCGCCGAGAAGCTTGGGAGCGCCGCTCCCCTCACCCCGTCAGAAGCTGCAAGAGATCGAGGCCAGATGTCGCGAAGTCCCATGGTCGTCCGTACCGTTCCCGCATTGCGCCGCGCCGTTGAGGCCTTGCGCGCCCGAAAGGCCGCCATCGCGCTGGTGCCGACCATGGGAGCGCTCCATGACGGACATGTGTCGCTGGTGCGGCTCGCCAAGCGCCGCGCGCAGAAAGTGGTCGTATCGATCTTCGTCAACCCGACGCAGTTCGCGCCGACGGAGGATTTCGGTTCGTACCCGCGCACCTGGAAAGCCGACGTCGCCAAACTTGCCGCCGAGAAGGTCGACCTGATCTGGAATCCCGACGTCAAGGCGATGTATCCGGACGGCTTCGCCACCCGCATCGTGCCGGAAGGTCCGGCCACCGCCGGCCTCGAGGATCGTTTCCGGCCGCATTTCTTCGGCGGCGTCGCCACCGTGGTCGGCAAGCTGTTCACGCAAGTCCGCCCCGATGTGGCGATCTTCGGCGAGAAGGATTTTCAGCAATTGCGGGTGGTGACGCAGATGGCCGCCGATCTCGACCTCGGCGTCAAGGTGATCGGCTCGCGCACGGTGCGGGAACGCGACGGGTTGGCGATGTCCTCGCGCAACGTCTACCTCTCGCCGGAGGAACGGCAGACGGCGCCGATGCTGTACCGCGCCATGAAGGAAAGCGCCAAGCGGTTGAAGGCCGGCGAGGATCTTGCGGCCGCGATCGAAGCCGGCCGTGAACTGATCAGCGCCTCCGGCTTCGCGCTGGACTATTTCGAGGCCCGGCACGCCGGGACGCTGGCTCCGATCGCTTCGATGAAGGACGGGCCGGTGCGGATCCTCGTCGCAGCGAAGCTCGGCACGACGCGCCTGATTGACAATATCGGGGTCTAGAGCCTTTTCCGTCCCGATAAGATCGGAACGGGGCTCTAGATTTTTGATTTGACGCGTTTTCTTGACGCGAACCGGTCTCCACTTCGCTGGAAAACGCTCTGGGGTGGGAATTCGGTCAAAGTAGGCCCAGATCGCGCAATTCGCGGCGCATCGGCTCCGGCATCGCCGCCACGCTGGCGGCTGAGGATTTGGTGAGGTCCGGTGGTGCGGCGTCCTTAGCGAGGTAGCGCCAGCCCTGGAACGGGCGCATCGGCCGCGGCGAGACAGCGAAGACCTTGGGCTGCATCACCAGGCGGCACCGGCCGATGCCGTCCTTGTCGCGGAACGGCTCGATCGCGATGATCTTTTCGCGCGCGGCGATTTCGCCCTTGATCACCCAATAGAGCGAGCCGCCGGCGAGGATTTCCGCGTCGCGCTTGGGCGTCATCCGTGTGATGTGGACGTGACGAAGCGGCAGGCCCTTTTTCTTGGCGGTTGCCATGCGTTCGGCAACCCAGCCCTTGAGTTCCTTGACTGACTCGCAGCCGACGGCAAGCTTGATGAGGTGAAGCGGCATGATCCCGCCGATGTAGCGGCCCGTGCGCGCTTTGAAAAGATCACTCGTTGTCGGTGGTCGCAGGCGCCGCAGCCGACGGCGCGAGTTGGACCGGCGCGGCGGACGGCCGCTTCGGCGCTGGCGGCGGCTTCTTGGCGGCAGTCTGTGCCGGTGGCGATCCCGGCGGTGTCACCGCGGCGGGGCGCGGCGCTGCAGGTGACGCCGGCGCAGCCGCAGCTGACGACGGCGGCTTCGGCGCGGCGCCTAGCGGCGGCTCGGGCGTCATGATGTTGACCGGCGGGGTGGACGCCGAGGTCGGGAATTCGGCGTTGGTGGGCTTACCCGTGGGGACCGATGGCGGCAGCGCCGCGACCAGGCCCGTCGCGGACTGTGCCGGCGCGTTCCACGACGATGCGTGGCGCATGATCAGGCTTTCATAGACACGATCTTCCATGTTGGCCGCGATCTGGCGCGTCTCGGTCAGCGAGCGGAACGCGCGGCAGGCGGATGGCGTGCAACGGTCGCGCGCCGTCAGCACATAGGCCATCAACCCGTAACGGTCGCGCTCGACGGCGCGGCGCAGTGCCAGCAAGTCGGAGCCGGCCCCTTGTTCGCGGTGGCGACATCTCCGAGCGAGGT
Source organism: Bradyrhizobium sp. RDT10 (assembly GCA_044772375.2). Taxonomy (GTDB): domain Bacteria; phylum Pseudomonadota; class Alphaproteobacteria; order Rhizobiales; family Xanthobacteraceae; genus Bradyrhizobium. The sequence continues at coordinate 2,167,860 of CP187939.1, read as the reverse complement.
CAGCAACGTGATCTGCGAGGCGGCGTAGGCCACGGCCGCAGCCACCGACTCGGCCGAACCGAACAGCACCTTCTCGCACGCGGCAAGGACTGCATCGCCGGCCAATTCGTCAATGCAGGAAAGCTGCGGCAACGGCGCAGTAGCCGTCTGAACCGGACGCGCCTCCGTTGCCTGAACCACGTTTGCCGTGCCGAAGCCGCGGAAGGTCACGGCCCCCGCGACCCCGACCGCGAGCAGCGTGATGAGCGCAAGCACGCTGTTGGCCACGGATCGCTCCGAGCGCAGCAGCGTGATCAGAACGATGATCCCGACAAATCCGGCCGTGGCCAGCGTCAGGTACAATGGAAGATTCGGCGAGCGCCAGATCTGATCCAGCGAAGCAGCCCAGGCCCAGTTCATGCGCGGTGTCCCTTAACGCAGCATCAAGCGCGATCGAAAGACGAATGCGTCTTTACCGCATTCGCTTTTCGGCAGAATGGTTCTGCGAACGGGGCCTTTTGACGGCGATCGAAGTGGAATCCCGTCAGCAGGCTGCTTGCACACAACTGTTTCAGGAAATCGCGAGCTGGCTTTCCTTGGCGACCCGTTCGAAAGCTTCGGTCGAGCTTTTGATCCGATACTGACAATCGTCGCCATCTGTCGGCAGCAGTCGGAGCACCTCATAGGTGCCGCTGGCGGCCGGACGGGCAACGTTGCTGGCAGTAAAATAGACAGTCTCTCCAACGGAGTACTTATGCTTCAACGCCCTCTCCATTACGCAAGAACGCCGGCCGCGCTCACGGTCCCGCTAGCTTTCGGCCGACTTGAGAACCCTGCGGCAACCTAGCACAGCCGGCCCCCAAAATCCAGTAACATCGAGGCATGGCAAACACGCAAATTCCGCATGTTTTTCAGGGCGATAAGCGGCAATTTTTGCGGTTCCGGGGGATCCGCGCGTCAGGCCCGGAAGTCGCTTTTCCCAAAATCGGACAGCCGGTTAGCAGCTTGATCAAGTGCCGTGGGCCTGCGGGGAGCCCCGGCGCCCCCGCCCGACCGCCGGCCCGTGCCCGAAATCAGACCGTCTCGAACCGTTCGATGATGAGCGTTTCGGCAAGGCCGGCGCGGGTCCATTCCTGAAATGCCGGCAACGACATCATCGCATCGTAGTAAGGCCGCGCCCCGTCCTTCACCTCGATCGCATAGGTGCGGAAGCGATGCACCACCGGCGCAAACATCGCGTCCGCGCCGCCGAACGCGCCGAACAGGAACGGTCCTTCCTTGCCGTAACGGCTGGCGCAATCGGCCCAGATTTCCTGAATGCGCGCCACATTGGCACGCGCGTCGTCCGACAGATCGACCGCGCCGACCGGACGGTGCAGGTTCATGCCGCATTCATTGCGGAGCGGCATGAAGCCGGAATGCATTTCCGCCGAAATCGACCGCGCATGCGCCCGGCGGGCACGGTCTTCCGGCCACAGCCTCACTTGCGGGTATTTCTCGGCGAGGTACTCGATGATCGAAAGCGAATCCCACACCGTGACGTCGCCATCGATCAGCGCCGGCACCTTGCCCGCGCGGGAAAAGCTCAGAATCCGGTCCTTGTCCGCCTTGTCGCTGGTGTAGAGCGGGATGAATACTTCCTCGAACGGAATTTCATTGGCGTGCAGCGCCAGCCACGGCCGCATCGACCATGACGAATAATTCTTGTTACCGATGACCAGTTTCAACATTTGCGGGGAAATCCTGTTGCGACCGTGATCTTGCCATAGTGCACCGCACGCGTTCAACCTGTACATCACGATGCCGTAGCCACCATCGGGGATTCCGCCATATGGGCGCCTATTGGGTCGATATCGCCGCCGTCGCGTTCTTCGTCGTGGAGTGGCTGGCCTACGGCTTCACGCTCGAGCACACGACCTATGGCCGCGACAGCCTGTCGGCGCGCATGAACCGCTATCGCGAGGTGTGGGTACGAAACATGCTCGACCGCGAGGCGCGCATGGTCGACATGCAGATCATGGCCTCGCTGCAGAACGGCACCGCGTTCTTCGCTTCCACCAGCCTGATCGCGATCGGCGGCGCGCTGGCGCTGCTGCGGGCGACCAACGATGCCCTGGCCGTGCTGCGAGAACTGCCGGTCGACCTCACCCCTCGCCCGCCCTGTGGGAAATCAAGTGCGTAGGCCTAATTTTGATCTTCATCTACGCCTTCTTCAAATTCGCCTGGTCGTACCGCCTGTTCAATTATGTCGCGATCCTGCTCGGCGCGATGCCGCCGTCATCACAGCGCGACACGGCGGAAGCGGAAGCCCATGTGATGCGCACGACGCGCCTGTTCGAGGCGGCGGGGCGGCATTTCAACCGCGGCCAGCGCGCGTTCTTCTTCGCGCTCGGCTATCTCGGCTGGTTCGTCAGCCCCTGGCTATTGCTGGCGACAACCGCGCTGGTCGTCATCGTGACCTGGCGGCGACAGTTCGCATCGAACGCGTGGCGGGCGATGGGAAGCTAGAACGGTGTCGAATTCAGATGGTGGCCCCGGCGAGCAAGAAGGCGGCGCCGAGCGCGAGTAGCGCAAGACCGGGCCAGCTGGATTTGAACCCAAAGCCGCCAGCCGGTCTTTCAGGTTCCAAGGTGTCGGCGGGTTGGCCGGCGCGAAGCCGCCTTCTACCGCTCAGTCGGCCACGCCAGATTGGCTGAAAGGCCATCTGCAACACCCCGCCGAAAACAAGAAGCACACCAAGCCATATGAGTGTCATGCTCGTCTCCCGCCAGTGAATGGGCCGCGAGCTTGCCGCCGGCCCAGGGCTCGACGTCTCTTGGTCGATTGTCTTTCAACGTCCGGCCGGAGCTAGCGTTTCGCCTACCGTAGTTCCATTTGGCCCTGAGAGCGCGACCTCCTCTTTTGACGCCGGGATGATCGAGCGGTCGTGCGTTCACGCGTTAGGAAGCGCCGAAATCCTGCGGCGTAAAGCTGAGATCGAGCACTTTCCATTCGCCGTAGCGGTCCACCGGCAGCATGGCATAGGGCTGACAGGCCGACAGCGCGCGGATGGCGCCCTGCATCAGCAACGGGCCCTTCATGGACGCGCTGGCCTCGATCAGGATCGGTTCGGCGGCGAGCCTGCCGTCCGGTGTCATCAACACGCGCAGCTTGACCTTGACGTCGTCGGCGCCCGACAGCGAGGCCGGCAGTTTCGAGCAGGTCTTGAGGTGCCGCCGGAATTCCGCGATGAGCGTGCTCGCGATATCGGCGGCCTCGGTCGCGGGCCCATCAAAATTGTCGTCGCCCTTGCTGCGGGCTTGCGCGGGAGCCGGCGGCAGCGGCGAGAGGTCGGGCGGCAGGCCGAGCAGCACCTGATACTTGATCGAGACATCCGGCTCGGGCGGCTTGTAGGCCGGTGCCGCCTGTTGCAATGGCGGCTGTGCCGCCGGCTGCGGCTGGACCGCGCGCGGCGTGGCGAGCTCAGCCTGCTTCTGCGACGGCGCGGCAGGCGCAGGCTGTGCGGCCGGCGGGGCTGCCGTGGCAGCAGCAGGCTTGTCGAGCAGGGAGAGATCGGGCTGTGGCGCTGGCGGTTCCGGCTTGCCTTCGGCAGGCTTATTTTCGGCAAGTGGCGGCTCGGGAGGCGCTTGCTTTTCGGCAAGGTCTTGTGGCGTCACGATCTCGACCGGGATCTGCTCGGCCGTCACCGCGCCGAACGGGTGGACCTCGGAAAACAACAGCACCAGCGTCAGCAGCGACACATGCGCGACCGCCGACGCCGTGATGTCAGTGGGTATGATCCGCCGCAGGTCCATGGGCATCCGAACGATGTTCGATATATTCCCTGCCCACCAACATAGCGTCCGGCGGCGCAAATCCTCAATCCCATTTCGGCGCGAAGCCGAAATCCGTGAGCCGGCCGCTGGCACTGCCCATGCCGGAAATCTGCTGCATATCCTCTTCCGACAGCTCGAAATCGAAGATCTCGATGTTCTCCGAGAGCCGCTCGAGTTTCGAGGTTCGCGGAATCGCCGCCGCGCCCTGCTGCACCAGCCAGCGCAGGCAGATTTGCGCCGCCGTCTTGCGATAGCGGTCGCCGATCCGCTGCAGCGCGCGGTCACTCTTGATGCGGCCCCTGGCGATCGGACTATAGGCCACCAGCGCCATGCCGTGGCGCACGCAGGCCTCTCTCACCTTGCTCTGGTCGAGAAAGGGATGATACTCGACTTGGTCGCACACCAGCGGTTCCGAACATGAAGCCACCGCCTCCTCGATCAGGGCGACGGTGAAATTGGACACGCCGATATGCCGCGCGAGTCCCTGCTGTCTGACCCGTGCCAGCGCGCCCAGCGTCTCCACCAGCGGCACCTGCGGGTTCGGCCAGTGCAGCAGCAACAGGTCGACCTCGGTCAGGCGCAGTCGCACCAGGCTTTCCCTGGCCGAACGCTCCAGATCGTGGGGCGCGAAATGCGAGGGCCAGATCTTGGTGGTGAGGAAGACCTGATCGCGCTTCACGCCCGAGGCGCGCAGGCCCTCGCCGACCTCGCGTTCGTTGTCGTACATCTGCGCGGTGTCGATGTGGCGATAGCCGAGCCGCAGCGCCTGCTCGACCAGGCGCGCGCAGCTTCGCCCACGCAATTCCCAGGTGCCCAGCCCGATCGCCGGAATTCTTGCGCCATTGGCTTCGACAAACAGCATCGGTTGTATCCGCGGACCGGCCCCATTATGGGCTGCGGAAACAGCCGTGCCAACAGATAGCGTTTTTTGATGGCGTTTTTGGGCGAAATCCTGCGGCAGACTTGTCCGGGATGGGTCAGGTCAGGGGAAGAAAAGCGCGTCAAACCGCGAGCTAGGCGGGCGACGGTTCCTCCGTGGCAAGCGCTGCGAAAACGGTTTCCGGCGAATGCGCGATCACGGCGAGCAACGCCCGCGCCGGTCCGCGCGGCGCACGCTTGCCCTGCTCCCAGTTCCGGATGGTTTCGACGGGCACGCCAAGCCTGGCCGCGAATTCGGTTTGCGTCAGCTGCGCACGGCGGCGCAGGTCGCGCACCGCGGGCAAGGCCGGGGTTTCGCTGGCTGTAACGTCCGGCGTTGTGGGCGCGACGGTGGGCATCGCTTGCGCGAGCCCGGGCATTGCGGGCGCGGGCCCAGGCATCGTCGGCGCAAGCGGGAACTCCTGCCCGTCCCGCAATTCAACGATCCGTCCGTCCGCCTTCAGCCGCAAGCGCTGCATGTCGACCTCGTGAGCCAACATCATCGGCCAAGCGCGTTAAGGCCCGATTAACGATAAAAGGGGCAGCAACGGCGCAGCTACTTCAGCCCGAACCACAGCGTGGCGATACCGAGGAACGAGAAGAAGCCGACCACGTCGGTGATGGTGGTGACGAAAGTCCCCGACGCCACCGCCGGATCGGCGCGCACCCGATCCAGCACCATCGGGATCAGGATTCCGCCGAGCGCGCCGGCCACCAGGTTGCAGATGATGGCAAGGCCGATCACGACGCCAAGCCCCGGGATCTTGAACCAGGCCACCGCGGCGACGCCCGTGATCACGGCAAAGGCGAGCCCGTTGACGAGGCCGACCATCGCCTCGCGCATCACCACGCGCAACGCGTTGTTGGAACCGAGTTCGCGGGTCGCCAGCGCCCGCACCGCCACCGTCATGGTCTGGGTCGCGGCGTTGCCGCCCTGGCTCGCCACGATCGGCGCCAGCACGGCAAGCGCCACCATCTTCTCGAGCTGGCCCTCGAACAGGCCGAGCACGGAGGATGCCAGAAACGCGGTCGCCAGGTTGACCAGGAGCCAGTTGAAGCGGGCGCGCGCGATGGTCCAGACACTGTCGGACAGTTCTTCGTCGCTGGTGACGCCGCCAAGCGCCTTCAGATCCTCGTCGGCCTCTTCCTCGATGACGTCGACCACGTCGTCGATGGTGATGACGCCGACCAGCCGGTTGGTGGTGTCGACGACGGGAGCCGCGACCAGATTGTACTTGCCGAACATCCGCGCGACCTCTTCCTGGTCGTCCAGCACGGAGACGCGGCGGCGGTCTTCTTCGATGAGATCGGCCAGCGGCACCGGCCGGCGCGCCCGCAACAGCGTGTCGAGCGAGACCGCGCCCTGCCAGTGCTTTTCGGAATCCACCGCGTAAATCTCGTAAAACCGGTCGGGCAGATCCGGGGTGTCGCGCATGTAGTCGATGGCCTGGCCTACGGTCCAGTCCGGCGGCACCGCAATGAATTCGGACTGCATCCGCCGGCCTGCGGAATTCTCCGGGTAAAACAGGCTACGCTCCAGCGCGACGCGCTCGGAGGGCGGCAGCTTCTCGAGGATCTCTTCCTTGTCCTCCTCGTCGAGGCCTTGGAGCAGCTGGACAGCGTCGTCGGATTCCAGTTCGCGTACGCCCTCCGCGACCGTCTCCGGCTCCAGCTCCTCCAGAATCTCCTCGCGGACGGCGTCATCGACCTCATTGAGCGCCGAGAAGTCGAAATCGGCGCCGGTCAGTTCGACCAGCGTGACGCGGTCCTCGGCTTCAAGGGCCCCGATCAAATCGCCGAGATCGGCCTCGTGAAGTTCCGCCACCACCTCGCACAACAGCGGCCGGTCGGCGGCGTGGATGGCGCGCGCGATCTCTTCGACAAACTCGTGGCGGAGCTGCCCATCTTCATCCCGCATCAGGAGGTGGTCGAGCACGGAGCCTTGCGCAGGTCGCGCCTCGGCTTGGGCAACGTCGATATTCTCGGCCATGCCACGCCTCGCCGGTTTGACAGATTGAGGGAACTTGTCTGATTTACGCTGCACGCTTACCCAATCGGTAACACCCAGCGCAATGCCAAATATGTCCAGCAGCAAATGACCCGAAATTTCAGCGCGGCGCTGTGCTCGGCGGTCGCGGCATTGATGACCTTCGTTGCGGCGGCGCCGGCTGCCGAATGTCCCCGCAAGGACGCGCTCGGCACCTCACGCGTTCTCGCGGTGGACGCCGCTACCACCCCGCGCGTGGGCCTCAAGAGCTTTCCACAAACGCTTCCGCTTGATGACCGCGAGGTGGTGCTGACCTTCGACGACGGACCGTGGGCTCCGACGGATCAGAAGATACTGGCGGCGCTGGCGCATGAATGCGTGCGCGCCACCTTCTTCCTGATCGGAAAGCCGGCCTCCGAACATCCCGAACTGGTACGGAGAATAGCGGCACAGGGCCATACCATCGCGCATCACACCTGGAGCCATCACAATCTGAAATACATGAAGCCGGAGGCGGCCATCGGCGAGATCGACACGGGCATCGCGGCGGTCGAAACGGCGCTTCACGGAAAGGCCACCACGACCCCGAGCACGCCGTTCTTTCGCTTTCCTTTTTTGACATGACGCCCGCGACGCTGGACGCCTTGCAAAAGCGCGGCATCGCCGTGTTCGGCGCCGACCTTTGGGCCAGCGACTGGACTCCGATGACGCCGGCACAGCAGTTGAAACTGCTCACCGACCGGCTGCAAGTTGCCCGCAAGGGCATCATCCTGCTGCACGATCCCAAAGCGCAGACCGCTGCCATGCTGCCGGCCTTCCTGCGCTACCTCCGCGACAACCATTATCGCGTGGTCCACCTGGTCCCGGCAGGTGCCAAAACCGTGTCCGACAAAGCACATTAGGTCACGATCTTTTTGGTTGGCGCCGTTCTCTCGCCCGGATCAGGCGCTGAGGCCAAATTAAGTCTGGAATTCAGGTGATTAAGGCGGCATTCATGGCACCAGATGTAAGTAGTTGCGTGCTCTTGGAATGAAGCCGGGGTTCAATGATCGCTAGCGTATTTGGGGAGCTTCGCCGGCGTCCTTGGACCGCCTTGTGCGTGGGCCTACTAACCTCTGTCGCCGCGCAGACTGCGTCCGCCGCCGACTGTCCAGGTCATCCCGATGCCATCGGCACATCGCGTACCCTCGTGGTCGATCCGCGCGCCTATCCCGTCATCGGCACCATGCAATATCGTAAGACGCTGCCGCTCCAGGAACGTGAGGTGGTGCTGACCTTCGATGACGGTCCGCTGCCGAAATACAGCAACGAGATTCTCGACATTCTCGCCGCCCATTGCGCCAAGGCGACCTTCTTCCTGGTCGGAAGCCAGGCCAACGCCAATCCGGAAGGTGTGCGCAAGGTGCGCGACGCCGGCCATACGGTGGCCACCCACACTCAGAACCATCCGGGCGGCATGGATCGCCTGCCGCTCGATCGCTCCAGGCAAGAGATCGAACAGGGCATCGCGTCGCTGACCGCGGCGCTGGCCGACGGTACCGCGCCCGCGCCGTTCCTGCGCATTCCCGGTCTGCGCCGCAACGACGGGATCGAGGAATTTGCCGCTTTCAAGGGGCTTCAGCTCTGGAGCGCCGATTTCCTCGCCGACGACTGGCGCGACGTCTCCGCCAATCGGGTCTATGAGCTCGCGATGCAGCGGCTGGAGCGAAAGGGCAAAGGCATCCTGCTGCTGCACGACATTCAGCCGCGCACCGTCGCCGCGCTGCCGAGGATCCTGCGCGAGTTGAAGGCACGCGGCTATCGCATCGTCCATGTGGTGCCGGCGACGCCTGATCGGCCGGCGACCCCGACCGAGCCGCGGCAATGGCAGTTGCATCCGGCGCCGGAGATGGTGGCGACCTCGCGCTGGCCGATGGTTCCGAAATTCGCCTTTGCCGGGCCTGCAGCGCTTCCCGTCCCCGCGTTGTCCGATCTCGATTGGCACACGAGCGATCTTGGCGGTCGCGCCGCGCGGCGCGGGCGCGGCGTTGCCCTGCCGCCGGTCACGCCGTGGCCGCGGCAAACGGCGTTGCCGCCGGCCGGCACGCTAGCCGCGCTGCCGGTTCCGGCGGCAAGTCTTTTCAAAATCCCGGAATCGGCGCGGGTGACCCTGCTGGCCTCGTTCGCGCGCCGGGCGGCATCGACTGCGCAGGCGCGTTCAACGGAAGTCTCCTCCGCAAAGCTCGCCGGCAAATCTCGCCGCCATGGCCGTGCGGCCGCGGCCCAGCCGCCGGCGGACGCCGGGCAAGCCGCGCAGGCGCCGCAAAGCGCTGGCGAGACCGCGCCCAAGCCGGCAGTGCAAGCCAAACGGAATGGGCGATCGGTTCGGGTCGCCGGATTGAAGAAGCGCTGATCGGCCGGTACTGATCGAATGTATCAGGACCGCCGCCTAATTATTTGATGCGTTTTCCTGACCCCAGGCGCCTCTCGCAGCCCGCAATCGGGGCAAGGGCTCAGTTCGTCACGATCTTGGCGATGCAGAGCAGGATGACGATGGCGAGGAACAGCAGGTCGATATAGGCCTTGATCTCGCCGGCATGGCGCAGCGTGCCGACGTCGGTGATAACCTGCTTGCGCGTCGACGTCGAATTCGGCCCCTCGCCCAGCGCCGCCACCAAGCGGCGTGCCTCCAGTTCCAGCCGTTCGATGCGCTGGAAGAAGTGAAACGACCGCAGCGCCGAGGCCGCATGCATGCCGGTATAGACCAGCACGAGAATCGCGACCACCACGCGGTGCTGGTACTTTTCGAGGAAATTCAGGGCGAAGTAGACCAGGGCCAGGAACACGAAGTTGGAGAGGAATCGATAGGCGTAGCTCAGAAACAGCATGAAGATGCTCCGGGTGGTCTTGGCGAGTGGTCTTGGTAAGCGTCGAACTTCCTGGAAGCGCCGAACGGCGGCGGAGCCGGCGGGAATCAGCGGCCGGCTGGCGCGTTCAGTTTACGCGAACGGTGCGACCGTAGGGACATCAACCCGCACGCCGCGCCAAACGATTCGCGCGCCGTGGCATTGCGGACACGCGAACACCTCGCAGAACCGATTGTATTAGACCAAAACTGCAACGTTGCGGTGCGCTCGGAGGGTATCCGATCACCCCAAGTATACGAAGCTGCCGGCCACCATAGCACCGCTGTGAGGCTATTCTGACTGGTCGGATACCGCAAAAAGGACCCGCCATTTGCGGCGGGTGCGAGTCTAGGGAGGAGACTACAAACTAAGCTGATTCGCGGCGCCAGCCTGTACCGCAATTCACACACACTATTCGAAAAACAGACCTGATCGATGTTCCGGATATCTCACGGCCGCTATGGCTTGCCTTCGATCATCTTGAGTTTGACGGTCTCGCAGGTCTTCCGAACCTGCTCGGTAAAGATCGCGCATTCCTCGATGCGCTTGAAAATCTTCTTGGCTTCCTCACGATACGACGCTGCGGTATCGCGCATGAAGGCTATGGCATTATGCACTTCGGCGGTCATTGCCTCGCATTTCTTGGCCGCGCTGATCAGTTCTGCTCCCATGGCTTCGATTTCCCTGGCGGCGGCTTCATAATCACGTACCACAGCCTCGGCCGTGAGCGCGCCAACGCGCGTAACGCCCTCTTCATGCTCGACGTAGTCTGGCATCGGCCCCGATGGGGCCGCCCTGATCGCAGGAAGGCTCCCTACGACATCTTCTTCAAGCTTGGCTAAATCCAGCGGCGCAGTTCTGTGAAGTCGTTCGATACTCGCCATAGGCCATTCTCCATCACTCGATGAACAACCCCCAGAGCGCAAGGATAGCGACCGATTCGTGGCGGAATCCTGCATCGAAGGAAGCAACGAGAGGGCGGGCGTGTGAATCAAGCGCCGTGGGACGGCGCCGAGGCCCCTTCCATTCACTCGAAGCCGCACCCGGCCCGCGTATTAACCATGCCGGCGCATCAGGCTGCGCGTGGCCTAGGCTTAATGCGCGTTTAACAGTTTTGCATCAATGATTGGCGATCCAGCGCAACATCTTTCAAGCCGCAAGAATTGCGGGCCGCACTCAACCTCTTCAGGAGGATCGATTGAGGACGCTTCTTATTTGCGTACTGGCTACGACCCTGGTCGGTTGCAGCAGCCAACAATCAACACAGCCATCATGCGTTGGCCTGAACCCGTTAGCGTGCCTGACCGCGGTTCATGTGCCGATCGAACCTGAATCATCCGACAGCGATTCTGCCATAGCGAAACCATTGTCCATCGTCGCCTGGCGCGGCGACCGGTCACTCCGATCTCACAAGGACTACGCCGTCCGTCGAACACCGAAACCAATCAAGGTCGCGGCGAAAGCCACGCCTGCCATTCCCATACCGATTCCTTCTCCGCAAACGAACCAGCAGACGACGGGCAATGCCGTTGCTTCCGAAGCGAGCCGCGCTTCCGAAGCTGCTCGCGCAAACGCCACCGATCCGCATTCAACGACCGACGTTCCGCAGACCCGAACGACACAGGAGCAGGTGGCGGCTGCCTCTGCGGTCGCGGAGCGAATGTCGGTCCCGACGTTGGATGCGTCGCTGGACGCTCTCGTGGCCGTCCTCGTGGCGGCTCCCGATGTGAAGTCGGTATCCGACCTGGCCGGGAAGACAATTGCGATCGACGATAGATATTCCGAGTCGTCGATCGGCCGCGTCAGGACCGCGATGGCGGCGGCGGGCGCGCTCGAAGTCCAGCTGAGCAAAGGTCAAACCACTGCGATCAATCGGCTGGTCAGCAAAGAAGTTCCGGCCGCGGTCGTCGGGTTGGTCTCTGCCAGCGCCGCGGATAGCTTTCCTGAGATCGCGCGGTTCAGGACCTTTCAAGTCCCGCTCTCACCTCGCTCCCGGAGCAAACAACCGTAAGCGGTGCGAGAACGCGGGCTTCATGAACAAGCGGTCGAGGACCGACACGGAAGCATTATTCAAGTTAATCGTCCCCCACTCTTGCACCCAGAGCCATTATGCGCATATATGCGCATAATATTATTGAGGTTCAGGAGGGCCAAAATGGTAAACCGACTAAAATATCACCGGGTTCAGAACGCCAAGACGCAAGTCGAGGCTGCTAAGGCGGCGGGCGTGACTCAGCCGACCTATCAACGCTGGGAAGCTGGCCGTGCGGAGGTGCCGAAAGACGCGCTGGCAAAGCTAGCAAAATACTTCAAAGCAACACCGGCAGAACTGCTCGGCACGCACCCACCCGTGGAAGCGGCATTCTATGACGATAATGCGCCGCTTGATCTGCAATACTACGGCGAGATCGCGGTGCATTTTAAAAGCGGTAGCGATCCCTTGGTGCTGTCGATCTCAGAAGGCGCCCGCTCGTCGGCCTATTCGCAGCTACATGAGAACCGTCGGTTCATCACGTTCAAGGACTTGGGCAACCGCAGCGTGGCGATCCGGCGCGAGGCCATTTCCGAGTTCTATTTTTCCAGCGAAGCCTATGACTGGTACGGGCCGAAAGAAGAACATGACAAGTACAAGCTGGGCACGCCGATCCAGATGCCCGACACGCGCGATTGGGATATTATCGAGGCGATCTATGATGAGGAAATTGGGGCTGGTGATTTCACGTCAGATTATCCCCAGGAGCAAGTCGAGCGCGTCCGTAAGGCGGTCATGATCACCGATGAACAGTGGGACAAGCTGGTCGCCGACGGCCGCGTCAAGCAGGAGGACCTTGAGACCGAGAGGGCCGCGCGTGCGGCGGACACCGCCGAAATTCTCGCCTTGGCCCACACCGTGACGATCCAGCTTTCGAACGGCAAGCGCCGGGAGATTGAATACATCGACTGCAACCTGTTCGAATGCTGGGAGCGTTTTGAGGACGAACATTATCCCTACAGCGACCCGGAGCCCGGTTTGATCCGCCTGCCGTATGAAGGCTATCACCGAACGGTGTTCCTCAACCCGGAGGCATTGGATTACGTCTCGCTTCCGACCCACAAAGTGGAAGGTGACCGTATCGAGAGTTATGACGATGGGCTGACGGATGACGGTGAGATTGAGGCCGATGATGATGATGCCAAGGTGATCAAGCTGCCGAAGGCCAAAAAGAAGTCCCCGCCAAGAAAGGCGGCGCAAAATGAAGCGCAACGCAGCTAAGAGTCCGATGGAGATCGACCCGGAGCTTGAGCGGGAGCGCAGGCGACAACTCGGTGTTGCGGTTAACGACCTCCAGCCGAAACGCGAGGGAGGCGAGTAATGAAACCAAAACATCCCACCGTGCCCCCTCGCTGATCGAGGCTGGCTTCTATTATGAGAAGGGCAACAGCCCCAGCTGGCTCCGCCGCGTGATCGATTTTCGTGGTCACGAAGGCAGGGTTCGTTATGTCGATTTCACTGGTGTCGGTCAGTGCGACATTTCTTCTCTGAGCCGTTGGGCACAGCGACGGCTTACTCGTGAGGAAGGGATGACGGAATTTCCTGATGAAATCCGGAAACTGGAAAAACGCGTTTTGCGATGCATTGGTGACTTGGCAAGAGCAGGCAGAGCGAATGATTACTGAATTGACGAAGGCATTCCCCAGCGTGACCCGCGAAAAGGTTGGTGAGTATTATCTAGAGAAAAGATCATCAGACTAATCCCTAACCCGGTCTGAACGCACCTTTCCAAAGGTGCTTTCAAGCACCTCGCGCCATCAAGAAGCAAAAAAATAGAGATTTCAATTGGTTAGACGGGTGGTGCGCTCGGAGGGACTCGAACCCCCACGATTTTACTCACTGCCACCTCAAGGCAGCGCGTCTACCAATTCCGCCACGAGCGCTTGGGATACCGGCTGGAAGGATAAGCGTCCGCCGGATCAACGGCGCCGATGTAACAAATCAGGGATGGGGGACAAGGAAGTTTTGCGCTCCGATAACTACCTGACATCAGGCGATTTCGGCAGCATTTGCTTGACTTCGACCGCGATACGGTTGCGATCGACCAGCACCACGCCGGAAGCCACCGGAAGGTTGTTGGCGAGGATCTTGACCTCGTCCGCCTCGGTGGCGTCCAGTTCGATGATGGCGCCGCGGGAAAGCCGCATCACCTGGTGAATGGGCATGGTCGTGGTGCCGAGCACCACCATGAGATCGACGCTGACTTTATCGAGGGTCGCCACTTATGAACCGCCAAAAGGGGAACTAAATTGATGTGGTTGCACCTGACCACGTTATGGTTAGCCAATGGTTAATGACCGCCAAAGCCTTGATTTGACGACGTTCGCGCAGGCCAAAGGCGACGGCGAGGTCGAATGGCGAATTTCGGCTACTCCTGTGCCCTACCCCGAGGCCGTGACCGAGATGGAATCACGCGCGGCCGGTATCGCCGATCAAAGAGCGACCGAACTGGTCTGGCTGCTGGAGCATCCCCCGCTCTACACCTCGGGCACCAGCGGCAAGCGGGACGACCTGCTCGATCCCCGCTTCCCGCTCTTCACCACCGGCCGCGGCGGACAGCTCACCTATCACGGCCCCGGACAGCGGGTGGCCTATGTGATGCTCGACCTCAAGCGGCGGCGCCCGGACGTGCGCGCCTATGTCGCCGGCCTGGAAGAATGGATCATCCGCACGCTCGACGCCTTCAACGTCCGCGGCGAACGCCGCGAGGATCGCGTCGGCGTCTGGGTCAGGCGGCCGGACAAGGGCGCCGGCTACGAGGACAAGATCGCAGCGATCGGCGTGCGGCTGCGGCGCTGGGTCTCGTTTCACGGCATCGCCGTCAATGTCGAGCCGGAGCTAGCGCATTTTTCCGCGATCGTGCCCTGCGGCGTCGTCGACCCCCGTTACGGCGTCACCTCGCTGGTGGATCTTGGCCTGCCCGTGACGATGGAAGACGTCGACGTCGCGCTTCGGCGGGCGTTTGAAGAAGTGTTCGGGGATACCAGCGCGCGCCGGCCGGAAGCAACCGCCTGAGGCGTCCCCACCCGCCTTGAGGTCTTCCACTCCCGCGAGCGGGGCCACATATCCAGAGGCAGGCGGTGTTAGAGGAGGTCGCGATGACGTCGCACAGGCTTCCCTTCGAGAACCGGTGGACCAACAATGCGAACGCCCTGCAATGGAATCGCGAACTTGACCATCTGGGCGTGGCGAACGTACGGGCCATGTTCGCAGATCACGAAACACGGCATCCCAACCGGCGCAACGTCGTCCAGGACGTTCCGGCCGGCTTTGTCCGGGACTGGCTGGCGTTCCAGGATCGGCGCGCGGCGCGGCAACAACTGCTTTGGCGGGCAACCGTGATTGCGCTCTCGGGTGTCGCCGCAACGGCGGCCGTGCTGGGTGTGCTGATCGCGTGAAATGGCGGGCCGCTTGCGAAGGTGCCTGACGCCGTGACTTGTTTGAGGTCGCGGCTCCGACGCGCGTCGGACGGAAGCGGATCCAACTTCCGTCAAACGTTTGCCTTGAGGAAATCAACGAACGCGCGAACCCGCGGTATGGTTTGTCGCCCCGGCAGGATCAGGGCCGTGATCGGTTGCGGATCGGGATCGTGGCAGTGCGACAGCACCGGCACCAGCCGGCCATCCTTCAAGGCCGCCTCACCCAGAAAGTCGCCAAACCGCACGAGGCCGGCGCCCGCCAGCGCGAGATCGAGCAGGAAGTCGGCGCTGTCAGAACGGATCGATCCCTTCACCGGCGCCATGACCCGCTTGCCTTGCTCGAACATCGGCCACTGCGCGAGGCGCGCGAAGCCGCTGAGCTGCAGGCAATTGTGCCGGGCGAGATCGGCGGCTTGCGCAGGCACGCCATGGCGTTCCAGATATTGCGGGCTGCCGGCAATGATACGCCTGACTTCACCGAGGCGAACCGCGATCAATTCGCTATCCGCGAGCGGCCCTACCCTGATCGTGACGTCGACCTGATCGGCGATCGGATCGATGCGGTGATCGCTCACCGACAGATCGACCGTCATTTCCGGAAACTGGTCCATGAATTGCGGCAATAGCCGCGCGAGCCGGTGTCTTGCGAACGCGGTGCCGCTGTTGATCCGCAGATGGCCGCGCGGCCGTCCATGGACAGAAGCGACGTCGGATTCGGCGGCCTCGACCGCAGCCAGGATGCCCCTTGCATGAACGAGGAAGGTTTCGCCTTCCTGGGTCAGCACCAGCCGCCGCGTTGTCCGATGCAGAAGCTTGGCCCCGAGACGGCGCTCCAGCCTGGTCACGATGCGGGAGACGCCTGAAGCAGTCAGCTCGATTTCGGCACCCACAGCCGCAAAACTCCCCAGATCAACCGTCCGAACAAAAACCGCGAGGTCTGACATTGGGTGCATCAACATATTCATGACTTTTTGGTATGAGTTCTTCTCAGATACGAGATTTATCTCCACTCCTAGCACGAATAGGACGGAGGTCCCAGAAACCCGAGAGACCTCCCCCATGCCCCTCGCCCGTATATCCGTTCCGGCCCATCTGGCGCCGGCCCAAGTTCGCGCCCTTGCCGACGCCGTGCACGAGGGTCTTGTCGAGACCTGTGGCGTGCCGCCCAACGACCGGTTTCAACTCGTTTCGACCTTTGCGCCGGAGCGGATGCTCATCGACCCGACCTTCCCTGATGTCGTGCGCACGCCGGACGCGTCGATCATCGAGATTCTGTTTCTCGAGGGGCGCACGATCGATCAGAAGCAAAACCTGTTTCGGCGGATCGCCGATCGCGCCATCCGCGCCGGATTTTCCGGAGACGACGTCATGATCGCGCTTAGCGAAAATGCACCGGTGGACTGGTCGCTCGGTCGTGGCCGCGCCTTCGGCGACCAACACGCGCCGATGGTGTCCAGCCCTGCGTCCGCCCGCTGACAGCGCGTGCCTGGACAGCGCCGCCGCCGTCCACAAGTCCGGCTATCGTCGCGCCGCAGCTTTGCGCGGCGCGACCTCGAACTGGCCCACGTTCAGGAGCGGGTTGCCTCGGCGTAAAGAACCGATTCGTTAAAAAGCCGATTTTTCGGGAACCAATTGGCGCCTTGCGCGTTTGCGCCTCTTAAACGGGCAGTCGGATGTTCAAGAAAGATCAGCAACAGGAAAGGGACCTCCTCGAATCCGAACGTAATTTCCGACTCCTGGTTGAAGCCGTTGCCGACTACGCGCTTTACATGCTGGATCCGAACGGCGTAGTGACGAGCTGGAACATCGGCGGCCAGCGGATCAAGGGTTATTCGCCCTCCGAGATTATCGGGCAGCATTTTTCCCGTTTCTACACCGAAGTCGACCGCGCCAACGGCAAGCCGCTCCGCGCCTTGCGCATTGCGCGGGAACAGGGCCGCTACGAGGAGGAAGGCTGGCGCGTCCGCAAGGACGGCACGTACTTCTGGGCCAGCGTCGTCATCGACCCCATCCACGAGGACGGCAAGCTCGTCGGCTTCGCCAAGATCACCCGGGACATTACCGAGCGCCGCGAAGCCCAGCTTCAGCTCGAGCAGATGCACCAGCAGCTCGCGGAATCGCAGAAGCTCGACGCGCTCGGCCAGCTGACCGGCGGCGTGGCCCATGATTTCAACAATCTCCTGATGGTCATCAGCGGCAGTCTTCACACGCTGAAAAAAGCGGTGGGCGACGATCCCAAATGCCGGCGGGCGCTATCGGCGATCGAAGCGGCGGCCAAGCGCGGCGCCTCCTCACCAGCCAGTTGCTGACATTCGCACGGCGGCAGAGCGTCAATCCGCAAGCGGTCGACGTCGCCGAACGTATCGATGCGGTGCGCGAAGTGCTCGATACCGGCGTCGGCAGTGCGGTGACGCTGCAATTTGATGTCGACCCGGGTGTCTGGCCGGTCATGGTCGACGTCGCCGAGTTCGAAACGGCGCTGGTCAATCTCGTCGTCAACGCGCGCGACGCCATGACCGGTGGCGGCGTCGTCACGATATCGGCACATAATGTTCCGCCCGGCGGCGAGGCTGGCACCGGCGGACATGTCGCAATCTCGGTGCAGGACACCGGCACAGGTATCGCGCCCGATGTCCTCGGCAAGATCTTCGATCCCTTCTTCACCACCAAGCCGATCGGCAAGGGCACCGGTTTGGGGTTGTCGCAGGTTCATGGCTTCGCGCATCAGGCCGGCGGAACGGTCAAGGTGGCGAGCGAACTCGGCAAGGGCACCCGGATCACCATCCTGCTGCCGCGAAAGGAAAGCGCTGCTGCGACCGAGGACGCCAATGCGGTGGATATCGGCGGCAGCGGCACCGTGCTGCTGGTCGAGGACAATCCGGAGGTCGCGTCCGTCAGCGCCGGGCTGCTCGAACAGCTCGGCTACACCGTCCGCCGGGTGGCGAATGCCGAAGCGGCCTTGCGCGAACTCGAGCTCGACGGAATAGATCTCGTCTTCTCTGACATCGTGATGCCCGGAAAAATGGATGGTCTCGGCCTGGCGCGCCACCTGAGGGCCACCAAGCCCGGACTGCCGATCCTGCTGGCGAGCGGCTACAGCGATGCCGCGCTGAACGTGCGCGGCGATTTTCCCATTCTGCGCAAGCCCTACGAAATCCACGAACTCAGCCAGGCAATCGCGAAACTACCGCGGTGATGGCGCCAGGCCGGTTCGCCGCCAGCGTGGTTGCTTTCCTCACAAGATCGCCTCGAACGCGCTGCGCAGCGTTTCGTGCCGGAACACGAAACCGTTGCTGAGCGCCTTGTTCGGCAGCACGCGCTGGCCGCCCAGCAGCAATTCATTGGCGAAGTCCCCGCCGACACGGCGCAGCAGCGCGTCGGGAATGCGGAACAGCGCGGGCCGGCGCAGCCGGCGGCCCAATTCCTCCGTGAACTTTGTATTGGTCACGGGGATCGGCGCGGTGGCGTTGATCGGCCCCGCCAGTTCAGGCTTTGCAATCACGTGGGCGATCAGGCGGATCAGATCGTCACGCTCGATCCAGGACATCCACTGCCTGCCTGAGCCCAGCGGCCCGCCGAGGCCGAATTCGAACGGCGTCAGCATCCGCGAGATGAAGCCGCCATCGGTGCCGATCACGAGGCCGATCCGCAGACAGACCACGCGCACGCCATATGCTTCCGCTGGACGCGCCGCGTTCTCCCAGGCGTCGCAGAGTTCGTGGCTGAAGCAGGCATGGGACTTGGCGGATTCGGTCAGCACCTGGTCCTGCCAGAGCCCGTACCAGCCGATCGCGGAGCCGGAGAGCAGCACCGCCGGCTTGCGTTCGAGCCGCGCGATCAGCTTGACGACGTCGCCAGTCACGTTGATCCGGGAGTCGAGGATTTTTCGGCGCTTGGCTTCGGTCCACAGCCCATTGCCGATCGGCTCGCCCGCGAGATTCACGATGACGTCGATCCTGGTATCCGCCGGGAGCTGATCGAGGCTCGTGATCAGCGTGATCGGCGGCGGCAGCATGTCGGCTTTCGCAGGGTTGCGCACCAGCGCGATGACCTGATGCCCTGCGCCGCTCAGGCCTGCCACCAGGCGGCTGCCGATGAAGCCGGTGGCGCCGGTGACCAGCACGGTCCGCCGTGCGGACAGTTTTTCGACCAGGCTTGCGGCGGGCGCGCTGGTCATCCGCGAAAGCCGCTTTGACGCAGTGAAATCGCGCAGGCCGCACAGCGCAGCGCCAACGGCCGCCGCCGCCGCGATCAGGCTGAGCCAACCCGTGTAAGCCGATTTGACGCCGGTCGGCTGCCCTGCCCAGCCGATCAGGACCGGCAGCAGCAGTACCAGGATGGCGCCGTAATTGATCGCGAGCAGCGTGTGATTGATGCGCTCGCTGGCCGGCAATTTCCGGCTGATGTCCTCCTCGACGAAATCCATCAGCGTGATGATGATTTCGGCTGCCAGCACCGCGATGATCAGCATCGCAAGGATGCCGTGGACCTCCAGCCAGCCCAGCACCAGGAACAATAGCGCATAGAGCATGTTACGAACGCCGTGGAGCTTAAGCTCGTAGCGCTGCGAAGGGCGCCATGCGAGTCGCTCCGTCAGCTCATGGTGATAGAACGTGTCGAACACGCCCATCACGACCTGAATGGCGATCAGGGTCCAAAGCAGCGACGTCATGATGCGGCCTCCCGGAACACGGCGGATTGACGAATGAGTTTGCCGAAGCGCGGATGAATGATCTCCATCGTGAAGCGGAACGTGCCGCCGCCGAGATCGGAATGGGTCACGGCGAGATCGCCGGGCGTGAGCCGTGGCGGCAGCGGCAATCTCAACGGCCCGATCTGCAGGGAATAGCCGACGCTGCGAAACACCAACGCTTCGTGCTCGACCGATATCCGCAACGCCATGCTGATGCCGTAGCCGACATATTCTTCGAGCCCGGTCGGGCCGGCGAAACGCTTGGCGGAATGGATCACTTGCGGAAATCCGTTGCTGCGCGCGCAGGTACGGGTCCAGATCTGGCCGCCGCTCGCCGCATCCTCGGTCACCGTCACGACCATCGGGACGCCGGTCTCGGCACCCGTCGGCAACGGCCCGCCGATCACGCGCGCGAGCTGCGCCAGCCACCAGCCGGCGCGGCTAAAACTCGCCTCCTCCACCGTGCCGACATAGACGACCGTCTCGCCATCGGCGAAACGCTTGGAGAAGCGCCGCCAGATCGCCAGCGGCAGACGGCCCCACTCCTCGTCGGGCAACAGGTCATGGAAGCGGTGGTCGTCGAGCAGGATGGTGTTCGAGGCGGGCGTTGCGGAAAACCTTGGTAGTCTTGTGGACGCCATCACACTCCTGCCCTGCCCCTGCCCTATTTGGATTTGCTCGCGGGCAGGAAGCTGACGATCTTTTCGCCAAGCTTGATCAGCGCGACCAGCCTCGGCCGCGGCACCTTGAGCATCTGCATGTACCAGCGGTCGACCAGCTCCGTGAAAGCCAGCATTTCCTTCAGCCGCTTGGCCGCGACCGGGCTGATGGTCGGATCGTCAGCCGCGTCGGAGACGCAGGCGCGCAGCGCATCGACCGCAGGGTCGATCTCGCGCTCCTTGCGACGGGCGGCGATCCGCGCCGCGACTTCCCAGATGTCGGTCTCCGCCTCGAAATGATCGCGGCGGTCGCCGAGAATCGGCACCCGCCGGATCAGATTCCAGGCCAGCAATTCCTTGATGGAATTGGAAACGTTGGACCGCGCCATGCCGAGCGTCTCGGCGATATCCTCCGCGGTCATCGGCGCCTCGGCGAGGTAAAGCAGGCCGTGGATCTGGCTGACGGAGCGGTTGACGCCCCACTCGTCCCCCATGTCACCCCAGTGCAGGATGAACCGCTCGACGACGGGAGGAAGTTTCTTTTGTCGGTTGTTTCTGTCATAACAGAAATATCTGACGGAACTGTGCGGATGTCAAGCCCTCAGCCGCGCCCCCGGTCGGAAACCGCTGCGCAAATAGCCACCCTGTCTTGGGCGCCGCGACCCGCCGGCCGGGTTCCCTAAATGGAACCCGAACGAAACCGCGGTTCCGTTGTTTCCCGGATCGATCCGTTAACCCTTTGGCATCGGTCCGCCTCTTAGATTCCTCTTGCGCGTTGCCGGCAACGAGGTCTGGCGCGGCCATCAAGGCAAGCGATGCCTCATCGAAATCCCCCAGACCCGGGCGGGCCGCTGCGGCGGGTAACGTCAACGTCCCTGGTCATCACCTTTGCGCTTGTCATGACCGCCTGTGTGCTGGGCGTCATGGCCTGGAAGGCGCTCGACGCCAAGAAGGCGACACTGGCGAACGGCAGCGCCGAGATTCAGAACCTCGTCCATTCGCTTTCCGAGCATGCCTCGCACACCATTCAGGCGGTCGATATCGCGATGTCCGGAATGGTGGACTTGCTGAAATACCGAGATCCCGAGCCGGACCGATTCAATAAGTACCTCGCCGAAACCGCGAAAACGCTGCCCCAACTGCGCGGCATCGGCGTCGCGGATGCCAAGGGTAACTGGAACTATTCGTCATTGCTCGAGACGCCGCGTCACAGCATCTCGGACCGCAGCTATTTCGCCGACCATCGCGACACAGCGGACAACAGGCTTCGGATCAGCGAGCTGTTGCAGTCTCGTGTGGACGAGCGATCCTCCATGATCGTTCTCTCGAAACGTATCACCAAGCTCGACGGCAGCTTCGGCGGGGTCGTCGCCGCAGCGATCGATAGAGATTACTTCAACGGTTTTTACCGGACATTCAAGCTCGGCCCAGACGGCGGCATCAGCCTAATACGGAATGATGGCGCGCTACTGATACGCTGGCCGCAGTCGGACAGGAGCACGGATCTGTCCAAGACCGCCCTGTTCTCAAAGCATCTTAAACTGAGCTCTGTCGGATACTACAAGATCATCTCGCCGTTCGACGGCATCGTGAAGCACCTCGGCTATGAGGAAACGCCGCACTACCCCATGGTGGTCACCGTGGCCGTGTCGGAAGACTGGCTGCTTTCGGAGTGGTGGAAGGGATTGCGCACCGACGCCATCGTCGCTGGCGTGCTGTTGTGCATGATCCTGATGCTGGCGGCACTGCTTGCCCTGCAGCTCCGCTTCCGCAACAAGATCGAGCGCGCGCTGCGCGAACGCGAGGCGCATTATCGATTGCTGGCCAACAACATCGCCGACATCATCATCCTGATCGATGCCCGCAGCCTGCTCCGCTACGTTTCCCGATCGGCCGAGCCGGTGCTGGGGCTGCGCCCGAAGGATCTGATCGGCAAATCATGCTTCGACCTGGTCCATCCCGAGGACAGAGAGCGTCAAAGCAGCGACCGCCCGGATCAACAGCCTCGACAGCGTCAGCACCGTCGTGTTTCGGCATTATCGCGGCGACGGAACGCTGGCGTGGGTGGAAAGCAAGTTCAAGCTGGCATACGCGACCAGCGATCCCGCGCGGACGGAATTTCTCTGCGTCATTCGCGACGTGACCGAGCGCAAGCGGATGGAGGATGAGCTGACCCAGCTCAACCGCCGCCTCACTCAGCTCGCCGCAACCGACGGACTGACCGGGCTCACCAATCGCCGCACCTTCGACGGCTTCCTGCGGCGCGAATACGAAGCCTGCGAAGAAATTTCAGTGCTGCTGTTCGATATCGACAATTTCAAGGGCTACAACGACACCTACGGACATCAGGCCGGCGACCGTTGCCTGCAGGCGGTTGCGAAAGCGATCGGTGATGCGACCGCCAATACGTCAGGCCTGTCCGCGCGTTATGGCGGCGAGGAATTCGCTGTCGTGCTGCCGAATACGATGGAAGACGCCGCCCTGAAGGTCGCCGAGAGCATCCGGCTGACAGTTCGGGCTCTTGGCATTCCGAACACGGCCTCCAGCCGCGGATACATCACCATCAGCGCGGGCGTCGCTGCCAGAAGCCGCTCGACGCTGGACGAGGCCGCGTTGGTGGGGAAGCCGACACCGCGCTCTATGAGGCCAAGCGTCTCGGACGCAATCGCAGCATCGTATATTCCTCCCTCGACCTGCAATATGTCGAGAGCGCCTCCATCCAGCACGATGGCGAGTTCGCGCCGGATGAACGGACGCATTAGCGCGAGGTTTCGCGCGAGCGCGACGGCATCTTCCTGCGGATGACGTAGTGCAGATCAAACGCTTACATTCGCTGGCGAAGCGTGTGCAAAGTAATTTCCGGCGGACAGTTTAAGCGAACGGGCAATAGGCTCGTTCCGGCACCAACTGATGTGTAACCGACCATTCTATCGTGATGCCACGCGCCCGCCCCCATCGAGCGCGGTAAGCGAGCCTCCAACTTGATCGGAATCCCGCCGGGAAGGCAGAGCTGTCCACCGTGGGTATGTCCGCTGAGCATTAAATTGAATCCGGCTTTGGCCGCTTCGCTATAGATCTCGGGCGTGTGAGACAGCAAAATGGAAAATGCGCCGCTTGGAATTCGCTTCGCCGCCTCCTCAATGTCGTCGGTCCGGTAGAAATGCGCATCGTCGATGCCGGCTAGATAGATCTGACTATTTTGACGCGAAATTGTTTCGCACTCATTGAAGAGCATCCGGATCCCCATCTCTTCCAGCGCGGGCACCATGTATATGCTGTCGTGATTGCCGAGCACTCCGTACATCGGCGCTTTTATCCGGGCCCTCAGCTCATGGATGCTCTTGAGGCTCGCGTCGAATGGTCCATAGGTTTTTCCGCGATAATCTCCCGTCAATACGCAAATGTCGTATTTGAGGTCGCCGACGATGCCGATGAGGCGCTGCATCGCTCCCTCGCTTATGTCTGCGTGCAGGTCACTGAGATGGAGAATTGTGAAATTCGCGAATGCCGGAGGAAGGCTCTCAAATTCAAGCAAATTTGCCCTGATGGCGATCTGATCGGCGTTGCGACGCGCGCGGTTGTACAGTCCCATCAGCTTCAGCGCGCTTCCAATGATCCAAGGCGCCGAGTACCAATTCTCGAGATTGAAGACGATCAATCCCTGGCCAAAAATTTGAGCCTCATGTTCAGTCTCAACTTTCAGCCGCCGTTCCACATGTTCGGCGCCGATCCGATCCACTACGCTTTGTAAGGCCAATATCGTCACAGTTGGCGATTGAACCTCGCCCTCGAGCGACTGTCAAAGCGACATAACCCGCCGCGAGCGCCTGCCCAACGCCCACGAAAGCCGCTAACCGATGAAAGGGCGCCTCGTGGCAGACGGCGCCGAGGTGCTTTGATCTAGATCAATAAGCGCTCCAGCGCCTTCCAGTCCTATCGGGCGCCGGGCCGCCACGAGAGGTCGTCAGACAACACGTAGATCGTAATCGCGGCAAAGCACATCAAGACTCCGACCCAGAATATCGGCGAGTGATGGATCCGTCTCCAGTCGCGTGCAGGGTGTTGCGGCTTCATTCGGCTCACCTCGTGAGTGCGTACCAGCCATATCACGGCGCTCAGATCGTCGGCAGCACCGAAAATCGTTCCCCTGCCCGACGCAGGTTCAGCATGTCGGGATTGGCGGCTTCGTCCTGTATCGCGTCGATCCGCGCGGACGGTGGCCCGCGGCGGCACGCCGCGATCATCGCCGTAACGGTTCCTGCGGGACCCGCAAACACCGCCTCGACGCTGCCGTCGCGGCGATTGCGCACCCAGCCTTCGAGGTCATGCGACCGCGCCTCGTCGTCGACAAAGGCTCGGTAGCCGACGCCCTGCACCCGGCCTCTGATCATGACATGACGGGTCGCGTCGCTCATGGCTTCTTCAATCCGAGAAATGCACCACTGCGCGCTTTCACATCCGCTTCGCGCATCGCCCTGCCGCTCAGTTCGAACGACGCCAGACCCCTCAAGTCCTTCGGCGAGGCTCCCTCACGCAAGGCCTTCAGCGTTTCATAGACCGCTTGCGTGGCGGCGGCGAACGGCGCGTGGCCCTGCAATGCGATCCGAACGCGCTGACCGGTGAGATAATCCAGCGCGGTCATCTCCTCGGGCGCGCCACCGAGCACGATCGGCAGGCGGGTTGCGGCCGAAATGGCTTCGAGCTCGCCTCGATTCCTGATGCCGGTGAAGAACAGCGCATCGACGCCGGTGGCTTCATACGCTTTCGCACGCACGATCGCATCGTCGAGACCGGTGACGGATACGGCGCCGGTGCGGCCCATCACGACCAGCGACGGATCGCTGCGGCCGTCGAGCGCGGCCTTCATCTTGCCGACGCCCTCCTCCAGCGAGATCAGTTGCGTTCCGGCCTGTCCGAACGCCGGCGGCAGCAGCGTATCCTCGATCGTCAGGCCGGCGGCGCCGGCGGATTCGAGTTCCTGCACGGTGCGTCGGACATTGAGCGCATTGCCATAGCCGTGGTCGGCATCGACCAGCACCGGTAATGTCGAGGCGCGCGACATCCGGCGCATCTGCTCGGCGAGCTCCGTCAACGTGATCAGCGCAATGTCGGGATCGCCGAGCACGACCAGCGAGGCCACCGAGCCGCCGAACATGCCGAGCTCGAAACCGAGGTCTTCCGCAATACGGATCGAGGTCGCGTCATAGACCGACCCCGGCCGGACGCAGGCGGAGCCGTTGAGAATGGAACGCAACTCTCGCGGCGCTGACGGAAAGCCATTCGCTATCCCTTGTTCTCCGTCATTCCGGGATGATGCGCTAGCACCAGACCCGGAATCTCGAGATCTCAGGTGCGCAATTGCGCACCATAGTTCGATGCTTCGCATCGCCCCGGAATGACGACGCTTAAGCAAATTCCAGTATCAGTGCGTCCACCGCCAGCGTGGCGCCGGCCGCGGCGTGGATCTTCTTCACCGTGCCGTCGCGCTCGGCGCGCAGCACGTTCTGCATCTTCATCGCCTCGACCACGGCCAATGTCTCGCCGAACTTGACCTCCTGCCCTTCGCTCACGGCAATCGACACCACGAGCCCCGGCATCGGGCACAGCAGCTTCTTGCCGGTGTCGGCCGCCGAGTTCACCGGCATCAGCCGCGCGGCGGCCGCCTCGCTTTCGGTGAAGACGTTGACCGCAACGTCAAAGCCCTGATGCGCCAGGCGGATGCCGTTCGGGATCGCGCGTACCTGCATCGCCACCAAATGGCCGTCGATGGTACCCTGCCAGACCGGCTCGCCCGGCGTCCAGTGTGAGACCAGATTGTGCGGATTGCCGGGCAGACCATCGGTGCCGATGAAGCGCACCGCAATCCCCTCGGCCTCGCGCGCCACATCGAGCGCGATTTCGTCGCGATCGAGCCACACCGCACGGCGGCGTTCGCGCTGCACCAGCCGGCCGGTCAGCTGGCCGGAAATCTGCCGCTTGCGCTCGCCGAGCACATGATCGATCGCAGCGCCGACGGCCGCCAGCCGCCGCGCGATCTCGCCTTCCGGCGGGCGCGCGGAAAAGCCCTTCGGGAATTCTTCTGCGATGAAGCCGGTGGAAAGCTTGCCCTCGCGCCAGCGCGGATGGTTCATCAGCGCCGACAGGAACGGAATATTGTGCCTGATACCATCGACGTAAAACGCATCCAGCGCGGTTGACTGCGCCTCGATCGCGGCCGCCCGCGACGGCGCGTGCGTGACGAGCTTGGCGATCATCGGATCGTAGTGGATCGAGATTTCCCCGCCTTCCTGCACGCCGGTGTCGTTGCGGATGGTGACGCCGTCCTGGCTTGCCTCAGCAGGCGGGCGGTATTTCACCAGCCGGCCGATGGAGGAGGAAATTGCGGAACGGGTCCTCGGCATAGACGCGAGATTCCACCGCCCAGCCGGTCAGCGTGACGTCCTTCTGCGCGATCGAAAGCTTCTCGCCGGCGGCGACGCGGATCATCTGCTCGACGAGGTCGATGCCGGTGACCAGTTCGGTGACGGGATGTTCGACCTGCAGACGGGTGTTCATCTCCAGGAAGTAGAAGCTCTTGTCCTGGCCGGCGACGAATTCGACCGTGCCTGCGGAATCGTAGTGCACCGCTTTTGCCAGCGACACCGCCTGCTCGCCCATCTTGCGGCGGGTGGTCTCGTCGAGCAACGGCGACGGTGCCTCCTCGATGACCTTCTGGTTGCGGCGCTGGATCGAACATTCGCGCTCGCCGAGATGGATCACGTTGCCATGCTTGTCGCCGAGCACCTGGATTTCGATGTGGCGGGGATCGACAATGAATTTTTCGATGAAGACGCGGTCGTCACCGAACGAGGATTTCGCTTCGGCTTTGGCGAGGTTGAAGCCTTCGGCGACTTCCTTCCGCGAATGCGCGATCCGCATGCCCTTGCCGCCGCCGCCGGCGGAGGCCTTGATCATCACGGGATAGCCGATCTCGTCGGCGATCTTCACCGCGTGCTTTTCGTCTTCGATGACGCCGAGATGTCCCGGCACGGTCGAGACCTTGGCCTTGGCGGCGGCCTTCTTGGATTCGATCTTGTCGCCCATCGCGGCGATGGCGCCCGGATTGGGACCGATGAAGACGATGCCCGCCTTGGCAAGCTCGCGCGGAAACGCCTCCCGCTCCGACAGGAAGCCATAGCCAGGATGCACGGCCTCTGCGCCGGTCTTGCGGCAGGCCTCGACAATCTTGTCGATCAGCAGATAGCTCTCGGCCGCGGCCGGCGGGCCGATCAGCACCGCGTGGTCGGCCATCTCGACATGAAGCGCATCACGGTCGGCCTCGGAATACACGGCTACCGTCTCGATCCCCATCCGGCGCGCAGTCTTGATGACCCGGCAGGCGATCTCGCCGCGATTTGCGATCAGAATTCTCTTGAACATGTTCTTCTTGCTTGAGCTTTGGGCGGGATCCTCACCCGCAATGTGACATGCGGGGACGCGGGTAACAAACCCGTCGTACAGCAAAAATCGATGGAGGCAACGGTCTCGTATCAGCTGGTTACGCCGGCCAGCGGTAATTCACCCGGAATAGGCTTTGAACCGCCCCCGCGCGTAGGCGCGGGATACCGCCTTCATCAGTTCACCGACCTCGGATTCCAGATATTCATTGGCGACAATCAGCGCGCGGATCGTCGCCCTCATGTCGCCGCCGCAGGCTGAAATCGCTTGATCCACCGCGGTTTCCAGCCCGTCGTCCTCTTCGAATTTCGGCTGTGAAGAGGACGACATGGCAAATATTCCGTGTTGAGCGACGCCGTCCATGTTCCTCTTTTGTTCGCATGAAGTCAATGGGCCGTTCGGCGCGTGGCCGCAACGGCGCTGACGGTTTTCCCCAACGTGCTTTCATGCGCGATTAGCGTCAGCGCCTTGGTTCAATCACCTCACCTTATGCTAGAAGGCGCTCGCGGGTGTGGAATTGATTTGAAGTGAAACAGATGCGGTCACGAATTTTTCTGGTTGCGGCGTTGCTATCGATCGTACTTCCGGCCAGCCAGACCTCGGCCGCCACCGCCATCGTCCGGGATGGCAACACGCTTCAGCTTGGCAATGTGACCTACCGGCTCGACGGCATCGAGGTCCCGACCGTCGACCAGTTCTGCATCGACGAGCATGCTGACGTGTGGACCTGTGGGATCGAGGCGCGCGGTCAACTGAGCAAGCTGATCGAGGGCAAGCAGGTCCGCTGCGACGATCTCGGTCCCGATCCCGCCTACAAGAAACGGCACATTGGCGTGTGCAAGGTCGAGGGCGAGACCACAAGTCTCAGCCAGTTGCTGGTTCGCAACGGCTTTGCCTTGAATGTCGAAGCCTCCGCCAGCGGGCGCTTCCAGGCGGACGAAGCGCGCGCCAAAGAAGACCGCCAGGGGCTGTGGAAAGGCTGCTTCGTCGCGCCGCACGAGTTCCGCGCAGGCAAGAAGGACGGCGTCCTGCTCGGCGCCGCGTGCCGCGCCGATCGCGACCGCGAAATCCGGGAGGCCTTGTTCCCCGAAGATCTCGTGATGCCTGCGGGCTGCAACATCAAGGGCAAATACGCGGTCCGCGCGCGCGTCACCGGGAACCTCGGCATCTATCATCTGCAGGCGTGCCGCTCCTATCCGGGCCTGACCAAGCCGGATCGCTGGTTTTGTTCCGAGGACGATGCGCAAGCCGCCGGGTTCCGCAGAGCCTATAACTGCCGGTCAACCACCAAGAGCAAATGAGGCTGGCAAAGCCGCCGCTTCCTGTGTGAGAGTGCCAGCAGAGGTTGCCGGCACGCATGACCCCTTCCGATACTTCGAATGTCTTGCCTGAAGCTGCCGCCGAACGCTTGCGGCGACATCTGCAGGAAATCGCGAGCGAGCGCGACAGGGCTCATCGCGCCTTGCAGGAGCGCGAAGCGGAGCTGGCGCGGATCCAGCGCATCGCCGGCGTCGGCGGTCTCGAAATCGACTTTCGTGGCGGCGTCAGGAACCGCCGCTCCCCCGAATATCTCCTGGTTCACGGCTTGCCGCCCGAGGCGGCCAACGAGACCTACGAGGAATGGGTCAGCCGAATCCATCCCGAGGACCGCGAGCGAACGGTCGAGCATCTGTTCGGCGTACTGAAGAGCGAGAGCGAGGACTATTCGGCCGAATACCGCATCGTGCGGCCGAATGACGGCACGACCCGCTGGATCCGCGTCGTCGCCAAGATCGAGCGCGACCGCGACGGCCGCGCGCTGCGGCTGGTCGGCGCCGATTGCGACGTCACCGCTCAGATGCTGGCGCAGGCAACCTTGCGCGAAAGCGAGGAGCGCTTCCGCCTGATCGCCGACAGCGCGCCGGTGCCGATCTGGGTTACCAAGCTCGACCGCACACGTTCCTTCGCCAACCAGGCCTATCTCGATTTTCTCGGGCTGCCGTTCGAGGAAGCCATCGTGTTCGACTGGCGCAAGCGGCTGCATCCGGACGACCAGCAGCGCATCGTGCAGGAATCGATCGCCGGCGAGGCTTCGCTGAAACCGTTCGTGCTGGAGGCCCGCTACCAGCGCGCCGACGGCGAATGGCGGTGGCTGCGCTCCGAATCCCAGCCGCGCTGGGATGCGACCGGCAAGCATATCGGCTTCATCGGCGTCGCCCACGACATCACCTCAGCCAAGCAGGCGGAGCACGATTTGCGCCGGCTGAACGAGATCCTCGAATTGCGGATCACCGAACGGACGGCGCAGCTCGAATCCAGCGAAGCCCAGATGCGGGCGATCTTCGAGACCAGCCATCAGTATCAGGGGCTGCTCGACGCGCACGGCGACGTTTTGCATTCGAACAGTACCTCGCTCGCCGGTATCGGCGCAAATGCCAGCGAGGTGATCGGCAAGCCGTTCTGGGAAACGCCGTGGTTTGCCGGAACCGAAGGCATGCGGGACGCCATCCGCGATGCCTTCATCGCCGTGATGCGGGGCGAAGAAATCCAGACCGAGATGCGGCTGCAGCTCCCGATCGGCGAGCGCTATTTCGACTTCGCGATGCGCCCGCTGCGCGATCAGCACGGCGCGATCATCGGCGCAGTGCCGGAGGCGATCGACGTCACCGAGCGCCGCCAGGGCGAGGAAGCGCTGCGCCAGTCGCAGAAGATGGAAGCGGTCGGACAGTTGACCGGCGGCGTGGCGCACGATTTCAACAATCTGCTGACCATCATCCGATCCGCGACCGACTTCCTGCGCCGCCGTGAACTGCCGGAAGAGCGGCGCCGGCGCTACATCGACGCGATTGCCGAGACGGTGGAGCGCGCCTCCAAGCTGACCGGACAATTGCTGGCGTTCGCCCGCAGGCAGCCGCTGAAGCCGCAGGTGTTCAATGTCGGCACCCAGGTCGAGGCGGTGGCGCAACTGATTCGCCCGCTGGTCGGCGCCCGGATCAGGATCGACGTCGACATTGCCGATCTCAACTGTTTCGCGATTGCCGATATTGCGCAATTCGAAACGGCGCTGATGAATCTCGCCGTCAACAGCCGCGATGCCATGAACAGCGAGGGCCGGCTGACCATCCGCGTCCGCAAGGTGGATGCCATTCCGCCGCTTCGCGCCCAGCCCGCCCGCAGCGGCGATTTCGTCGCCATCACCGTGACCGACACCGGTACCGGCATCGCACCTGCCCTGCTCGAGACGATCTTCGAGCCTTTCTTCACCACCAAGGAAGTCGGCAAGGGCACTGGCCTCGGCCTCAGCCAGGCGTTCGGCTTTGCCAAGCAATCCGACGGCGACATCGCGGTCGCGAGCGAGCCCGGCGAAGGCGCGATCTTCACGATCTACCTGCCGCAGGCCGCGGTGCCGGCCGATGCCGTCGAGGCCGCCGCGACCGCCACCGAACCCGCCGCGCGCGGCCGCGGCTACCGCGTCCTCGTGGTCGAGGACAATGACGACGTCGGACAGTTCTCCACCGAGCTGTTGGAAGATCTCGGATACACGGTCCGTCGCGTCGCCAGCGCGGATGCCGCCCTGGCGATCCTTGCCGAGGACGAGTTTTCCGCCGACCTGGTATTTTCTGACGTCATCATGCCCGGGATGAA
This sequence comes from Bradyrhizobium sp. RDT10, assembly GCA_044772375.2. Taxonomy (GTDB): domain Bacteria; phylum Pseudomonadota; class Alphaproteobacteria; order Rhizobiales; family Xanthobacteraceae; genus Bradyrhizobium. Next base: position 2,136,412 of record CP187939.1, on the reverse strand, counting down.
CGGCGTCGAGCTCGCCGGCATCGTGCGCGAGCGCTATCCCGGCCTGCCCGTGGTCCTGACCAGCGGCTACAGCAACGTGCTGGCGGAGAATGCTCACCGCGGCTTTGAGCTGATCCAGAAACCCTATTCGGTGGAATTGCTGTCGCGAGATCCTCAGGAAAGCGATTTCCGAAGCGCAGCCGCAGCCGGGCTGAAGCAACCTGGTCTCCAGCCTTACGCCGCGGCCTCGACGCCGGCCTTCCCCGATGCCAGCAGCGTGCGGATCTCCTGCGCTGGACGCGCCGCGCTGAACAGAAAGCCCTGCATCTGCGTGCATCCGAGATTTTGCACGGTCTCGCGCTGCTGCACCGTCTCGACGCCTTCCGCCGTGGTGACCATGTTGCGGTCGGCGGCGATGCTCACCACCGCGCGGATGATCGAGGCCGACGAGGAATTGCGCGTCACTTCCTTGACGAAGGAGCGGTCGATCTTGATCTTGTCGAACGGGAAGCGCTGCAGATATTGCAGCGAGGAATAACCGGTTCCGAAATCGTCGAGCGCGATGTGAATGCCGAGCGCGCGGAGCTGGTTCAGCGTCGCCAGCGCAGCGTCGTCGTCCGCGATCAGGACGGCTTCGGTGATCTCCAGCTCGAGCCGGCGCGGGTCGAGCCCGGTCTCGGTGAGCGCGGCGGCGATCTTCAGCGACAGCGTTTCCGACCGGAACTGGATCGGCGAGACGTTGACGGCGATGCGGACATGGTCAGGCCAGGTCGCAGCTTCGGCGCAGGCGGTGCGCAACACCCACTGCCCGATTTCCTCGATCAGGCCGGTTTCCTCGGCGACCGGCACGAAGTCGGCCGGAGAGACCATGCCGCGCACCGGATGCCGCCAGCGCAATAGCGCCTCGCAGCCGGTGACACGGTCGCTGCGCAGATCGACCTGCGGCTGATAGTGCAGCTCGAAGCTGCCCTGCGCCAGCGCCGCGCGCAAGTCCGCCTCCAGCTCGCGGCGATGATTGGCCTGCTGTTCCATGGCGGGGTCGAAGAAGCGATAGGTTCTGCGGCCGGCCGCCTTCGCCGCATACATCGCGAGATCGGCGTTCTTCAAGAGATCGAACAGGTCCGAGCCGTCGCGCGGCGCGACCGCGATGCCGATGCTGGCATCGCTGGCAAGCTGGTGGCCGTCGCAGTCGAACGGGGTTCGCAGCGCCTGATAGATCCGCGCGAGCAGCGCGTGGACATCCTCGGCGCTCTCGATGCCGTGCTGAAGGATGGCGAATTCATCCCCGCCGAGGCGGGCGATGAAATCTTCAGGTCCCACCGACTGGCGCAACCGCTCCGCCACGCCCTTGAGGAACTCGTCGCCGATCAGATGTCCCAGCGTGTCGTTGATGCGCTTGAACTCGTCGATGTCGATGTAGAGGATCGCGAATTCGCGCCCCTCGGTTTCCAGCAGCAACCCTTCCGCATGGCGCTGGAACAGCGAGCGGTTCGGCAGATTGGTCAGCGCGTCGTAATGGGCCAGATGTTCGATCCGGGCCTGGTCGCGCCGCCCTTCGGTGACGTCTTCCAATGTCGTGGCCCAGCCGCCGTCCGGCGAGCGCTTGAAGATCAGCCGGATCGTGCGCCCGTCCGGCGTCGAGGTTATCGTGTCCTGCACGAGGCTGCCGTTGGGATCGAGAAACCTGGCACAATAGGCGTCGACGTCGCCGACAAAGGAACCGCGCTCGTGACGGTGCCGGATCAGATCGCGCAGATGACAGCCGGGTTTGACCACGTCGGGCGAGAGCCCGAACATGTCGATATATCGCCGGTTGCAGATCACGAGATGGCCTGAGGAATCGAACAGCAGCAGGCCCTGCGTCATGTTGTTGATGGCGGTGTCGAGATGCTGGCTCTTCTCCGAAAGCTTGCGCTGCGCGGCGGCATGCTGGCCGCGTAGCTGGCGCACGATCAGGAAGACCATGCCGATCACGACGACGATCGCCAGCGCCGCTGCAAAAATTGCAGCCTGGTCTGCGCCCGCCAGTCGGCGAGCGCAGTCTCGGTCCTGGTGGTCGCGACGATGAGGATCGGAAAGTGCGTCAGCGACTTGACCGCGCCGACCTTGTCTTCCGACAATCTCGCACTGGTGAAGCGTCCCGATATGTTACCGTCTACGGCCAGCGCGCGTTGAAACGCCTCGGTGCCGGCAACATTGAAGCCGGTCAGCTTGTCGTCCTTGGGATAGCGGGCGATGATGGTGCCGTTGCGGTGAATCATCGAGATCGCGGTACCGCTGTTGAGCTCCAGCGATCCGACAAAGGCGTCGAAATGCGAAGGCTCGACACCGCGGCTGGCGAAGCCGATGATCTCGCCGTTCCGACCAACGATCCTGCGCGCAAACAGCGTGGTCCAGTTCTTCGTCACCTTGCTGACGACCGGCTCGACGATCACGTTGGACGTCGGTTTCCCGGACGTGAACTCCTTGAAGTACTGGCGGTCGGCGATGCTGAGGTCCGGCACCGGCCACATCTCGGAGGAATTGATCAGCCATCCCTTGGCGTTCCACAGGTTCAGCGCGCCGACATGGGGCAGCGCCGAAAGCTTGGAGCGGAGCATCTCGTGCGCGCTTAAGCTCGACATTCTCTGTTCGAATTCGTCAGACGTATCGATCCCATCGGCCTGCATGCTGGCGACGACGTCCTCGTGTACGTGCTGGAGATCGCTCAGTTGCTGGTCGAAATGCCGCGACAGCAGCAGCGCGCTGTTGTTGAGTTCGCGTTCGGCGACTTCCAGCGCCCGCTCGCGGTATTGCATGGCAAAATAGCCGGTGCCGAGCATGATCGCGATCACGAGCACCGCCGCACTCAGGATCAGCCACTGGATTGCACCCAGCCTGATCCGCCACGGCAGGCTGCTACCGAACAGCGGCCGGCTCTCCGCGATGATTTCTTGCGATGAATTGTTCAGCATTTTCGCTGCCCCCACAGGCGCTTGTTGTAGGGAGCACAAGCCAAAAGGGCGTTAGCAAAATGAGTTATCGCGAGGTTAAAGCAGCGGCGGAATCAGGCCGTTTCCGCCATCTCGTCTTCCTTGAGACTGCACTCGATCAGTGCGCCGTCGATCGTAAACTTCGAAAACAGCGCGCCCGGTGTCGAAGCCTGCAGCGCCGCAAAGTACTGCAGATCTCCTGGGCTCTTCAGGAAGAAACGGATGTGGCTTGCCGACATCGTATCCCTCGACAGCCACACGATGCCGGAGAACAGCGCCACCATCATCTGGGCGTATTGGCCGGCGTCTGCGATCCCCAGCTCATAGACCGGCGACGCCACGATAAAGCGCGCCCGCAGGATCGGTGACGGGAATTTGCTCATCATCAGGCGGCTGACCTGGCAGGCCGCATGAATCCGCTCGCCGTCGGAAAGGCAGTACAGGCTGGGGTGGTCGCCTTCCTTGGTCAGGCCGTCATAGGTCGCAAAGCTTCCCGTCGAAAAGGTCGAAAAGTCCTCGCCGACGCTTTCAGCGTCCTTCTTCCACTGGCCCTTGATCGACCGCCAGGACCTGTCCGGCTCTTTCATCGGCAGAAGGCGCATGACTAACCAGAGGTTAATGCAAAAGTTGATGCCGGCATTTTACGGACAGCGGCTAAACGTTTGCTTACGCTGGCGCCGGCCGCGCAAATATTTGTTCGACCTCGTAAAACTACTACCTCGGCAAGTGTTTTGCCGCGGCGCTTTCAGGCGTTGGACGGGTTTTGGACCATCCCGCCGGCAATAGTCGGAGTCCCTGCAGTCCAAGGTCGGCGGCGCTTGCCGTGGAGACATCAGCGCCGCCGGCGAGCGGCTCTATGCCGCGGCCTCATAATTGACCGCGGTCTCCGCTATTTTGGTCAGCGTCTCGTCGGTCTCCTTCTCTTCGGCGAGCGTCTGGTCGAGCAGCTTTACGGCTTGCGGATTGTTGAGCTTGGCCGCCCAGGCCTTCAGGGTGCCGTAGCGTGAAATCTCGTAATGCTCGACGGCCTGAGCCGCCGCCAGCAGGCCGGCGTCGAGCGCCGGCGTGTCGGTATATTCCTGCATGATCTCCTTGCCTTCTTCGATAAGGCCTTCGATGGCATCGCACTTCTTGCCGCGCGCGGCCTTGCCAAGCAGCTCGAAGATCTGTTCCAGCCGTTCGACGTGCCCCTCGGTCTCTTCGTGGTGCTTTTCGAAAGCGGCCCGCAGCTTGTCCGAACTGGCAGCCTTCGCCATTTTCGGCAGCGCCTTCAGGATCTGCTTTTCGGCGTAGTAGATGTCCTTGAGCGTATCGAGAAACAGTTCGTTGAGGTCCTTCTCAGCCATGACGTCCTCCATTGTTGGCGGGCGGACAACATTGGATTGAACGAAATGGTTCCTAAGCCGCGCGCGACGCCTCAGCCGCGCCCGGCGCCAAGATCGATCAGCGCAATCCCGAGGTCCGCCCGCTTCTTTCGCCGAAGCGTTGCGGGGACTTCGGTCAAGACCACTTCGAGCGTCGGCCTCACCGTGCCCGCCAGCAGGTGGCCGCCGCGGGTCGAGCCGTCAGCGAGCCCGAGCACGATGTGGACATGAAGGCTGGGCTTGCCGTCATCGCCGACGGCTATGTCCCCGATCGCGCTGAGAACCTCGCATTGTTCGTTGACTTCGATCTTCCGGTAGCTTTTGGAGGCGATATCGAACCAGCCGACGGTGGCCCGTTCGAAGGCGCCGATCGCCGTCAGCGACGCCGCTGATATCCCCGATTCATTGGCGAAGCGTGTGAGTGCTGCAAACGCCTCCTCGCCCGTGTCAAGAATGATGACGTGAACTTGCGCCTGCTCGTCGGCGGCGATGCGCTTGCTCTTCATGGGTGACCTCGCAATTGCCGTTCAGCCGCGATACGTCTGCAGTTCGACGGTTGCGCCCGCCTCCTCGAGCGGGTCACGCGGCACTCCGGTCAATCGGCATCGACCTGCATCGTTCCCTGAGTCCGCCGGATTCGCGCGGCGGATGCGACGATACGTACCGGTTTGGAACCGCGGCATGCGCGGACGGTTCACTAGGCGGAGGCCCTAATGGATATCGAAAGCCGGCTGAAGACCGCACTTGATGAATCGAGGCTCCTGATCCTGGGAGCCCAGGTGTTGTTTGGATTTCAGTTCGAAGCTGTCTTTCAGGAGCGGTTTTCGGATATCTCCGAGGCAAGCCGCATGATCCATAACGCGGGACTTGTGCTGATGCTGATCAGCATCAGTCTGCTGATTGCTCCTTCGCTGTTTCACCAAATCATCTTCGGCGGAGAGAGCCGGCCGGGGGCCATAGGAACAGCGACAATGCTGGCGGGCGCCAGTCTGCTGCCGCTGACGGTCGGCTTGGGCATATCGGCCTTCGTGACGTTCGAGCTCCTGTTCGGTCGTACTTTCGGTATCGTTGCAGGCACGTCGTTCACGGCGATCGGGCTCGCTTTTCTCTACGGCCTCGGCTTCGCATTAAAACGAAATCGGACAGAATCAGATGCCAGAAATGTCCAACAAGACCTCGCTGAAATCCAAGATCGAGCAAATGCTCACGGAGGCCCGGGTCATCATTCCGGGCGGGCAGGCCCTGCTCGGATTTCAACTGATCGCCACATTGACCAAGGCGTTCAACGAGCTGCCGGACCTGTTCAAATATATTCATTGTGCCGCACTATGCGCGGTAGCGCTGGCCGTCATCCTTCTGATGACGCCCGCCGCCGTTCACCGCCTCGGTTTTCAGGGCGAAGACGATCCGGAATTTTTCAACATCGGGTCTCGTCTTGTGATCGCCGCCTCGATACCCTTGGCGATTGGTATCTCCGGCGACGTCGCGGTGGTGTTTTTCAAGACGACCGGAAGCACGGCCATTGCCTTGAGCGCTGGGGCGATCGCACTGTTCGCTTTGCTCGCATTCTGGCTGGCATATCCGCTCTGGCACCGTACTCGCTATGCAGCCTGACAACGTCGCCGCAGGCGGGTATGTTGATGCAAGAGATCATTCGCAAGCCGCCTTGCGGCGGAACATGAAGCCGGAACTGAAACCTCACATCCGTTTGAAGTGACCGGATCACGATACCGGAACGGTGGCTATCGCTGTTCGTTGGCGTCAAGTCACTGCAAGGCCACTACAACGGAGGCAACTTATGAACTTGAAGCTCCTGACAGCAGCGGCTGTTCTTTCCACTGCAGTCGCAGCGCCGGCACTGGCGCAGGATCCTCACGGACGGTCGGATGCCATTCGTCAACCGCAAACCCAAAACCGCGTCTATCAAGACCGCGTCTACCATCGACACAGCGGATTCTGGCCGGGTGAAGTAGCGGCCGGCGTTGTCGGCGGCGCCATCGGCACCGCTGGCGCCATCGCCACCGCTCCATTCCGAAACGACGTCTACGCCTATAATGACGGCTACTATGGCCGCCGCTACTACGGTGGCTACAACAGCGGTTTCGTCTGTCAGCCTGGCACGACGTTCATAGGCCAGGACGGTCTACGTCACATCTGTCAGTAACGAGACGTATGCGCCAATTAAGAGAGGCGGCACGGCCGCCTCTCTTCTTGTCTGCGGAGCTAGATCCGTATCTACAATCAGCTGGCTGACCCCGCGCGCTTGGGGGCGGCCTCCCCCTTCTTTCGTTTCATTCCCGGCGGATCGCCGCCGCGATCCACCCTGCTCACCCGCTGGGCGCGCTCCTTGTCCCGAGGCTGCTCTTGTCCGCGCTCGTCTCGGACGATGCCCTGGTCATGGCGATCATCGTCATGGCGATCATCGGTCGATCCCGCCTCCGTCGCTTCGCGCTGCTGCTCCTTGGCTTCCTGCACCGGCCGCTCATCGCCGAGCATTTGCCCGATGATCTGTTTGGTCTGGGCTTCGGCCTTCTGCTGGAACTTGCTCATGGCTAGCCTCCTCGCAATTAGAACGGCGCCGGGGCTCCGATGTTTCCTCTGACACAGCTCCAACCGCTGACCGCGCGCGGCTGCTATCCAATCCCGCCCTTGAGGCCGGTTCCGCACAATGTAATGATCCTGCCGCACCGCAAAAACTAAACGGATGCGCCGACGATCACCGGAACTGCTTCTTGTGGGGAGAACTGCTTCTTGTGGGGAGAATGCGCCGCGTGTTCAACTTCCAGCGCGTCGGTACCCAGCGCTATTTCGATGTCGCCGGGCTTCCCCGGCCGCACCTTCGGGCTGGAGGCGGAGGGCGGCAAACAGAAAAACGGCGGGAAATAACCCCGCCGCGTGTATCTGACTATCCGATGAGCCATAGCCCCTTGTGGATGTCGAATTTTACCAAACCTTCGTCGCGCATTTTCAGAAGCAGGGCCTGGCAGGCCTCTTCATTCGGGAGATTGGCACGCCGCATGACCTGGTAGGCCTTGAGCGGCTTCTCGCGGAGCGCGTTCAGGATATTCTCGCGATCTTTCAGCATGACTGGTCCTGCAATCCAAAACTGGCGTTCATGATGAGCTGCTCAAGCCGCCATGACGAGTTTGATCTGGCCGTCTTCAAGATTTCCCGCCGCAAGCGCGTCGCGCGCCATCTTTTCGATAACGGGCCAATTTGTAAGAAGATACTTCTGGGCCAGCGCCTTCGTCGGCAGCTCGGTTTGCAGAATGCAGCGCTGTCGCGCATTCCCGTTCGCGATCTGAAAGGATACCGCTTGCGGCCCCTCGATGATCTCTTGTTCGGTTGGCTTGGCAGCTATCCGCATCCGCTATTCCTTTGTGAACGTCTGATTGGACCAAGCTGTCGGGATCGACATCAACCGCCGCACCTTGGTCCGTTTCTTAAGCTTGCAAAATGAGCGGAGAGCCGCTGCCCGGCCAGCTAGGGCTGATCGTCCTTGGCCTTTGGGGAGCGTTTCGGCCTGTCATCCGCGATCGGCTGCGTGTTGCGGACCGCCTCGGCCAGCATCAGGCGCAACTCATCCTTTGTCTTCGGTGGTTGCCGCGTGGTCGATGATTTCCATTGTGCCATGGAACTCTATATGGGGTGCCCGAGCGAGAATTAAAGCCCCGAGCCGCTGGCCAAGCCGGTCTATTCTTCTGCAACTTGGGCGAAGGTGAAAGATCGAGTTCTGCTGTCATACAGCCTCTGGGGCGGTCGGTCGCGATATCGTCAATCCGAAAGCGGCGAAAATCAAAGCGATGCCTGAAGCGATCGTTCGCACTTGATTCCAGAACTGCCACCGCCCTGAATAGCTTTCCCAAACCTCCCGCGCGGCTTCAATGTCTGCCGGAACAGGCGTCACCGCCAACGCCTCGTTCATGGGAACGTTCACAGCCATTGTGAGGAAAAGGCCGAAAACCATATAGACCGCAGCCGCGGCCAAGTACCAGAACGCAGCCAAACTTTGACCGGCAAAGCGCATTGCGCCCGCCGTGAGAACCAGAACGACCGGTGTCAGGAAGAATGCGGGAAAGAACACCGCGTTGCGCACTGAAGCATTCATCGCCTTCATGGCGGCGATTGCGACACGGGGATCCGCCTGATCGAGTCCCCACATCGTCGAGCAGACCCAGGCATAGAAGAATCCGAAAATCGCGCCGCAAAAGACAATTGACGCGATCGACAACGCTACGAGCAATCTAGGCATTGCAGCCTCCCCCAGGGCGATCATTCCGTTCTCACGACCAGCGCCGTGCCCACCATCTATCACCGATCACATTTGTGAATGGTGGGCACGCGAAGCCTGTTCATCGGGCGCGCGTTCGCGCGACCCGTTGGCTTTGCCCCACCTACGAGTGCGGACTGATTTGCCTTGCCTGCAAGGACAATCTTGGTTGCAAGACTGCGGCAAATCAACCCGTCGGGCAAATCACCAAAAACATGTCCAGCCCCTTTTGCAAAAATATTCCGCTTAACTTGGCACCCAAATCACCCGCATAACTCCGCTTGTCTCACGGCAGATGAGGGGCGTTGGCCATCGTCACGAACGTGCGGTGAGATGCGATGGACGCGAGAGCTGCGACTGACGTGTGTGGCTCAAGCGTACGGCGAAGTCGTGTGGTTCGGGCGCCGCGGTGCTGGCGCTAAGTCCTTAAGAAGCGAAGCTTCTTGGGGGCGACGGAGGCAAGAAAGCCGTTCTCCGGGAAGAGCACGAAGTAAGCCGTAAAGCCATTGCGCAGGGAAGGCCGGAATGCTCCCGCTGCCCTGTATGCTCGTGTGCAGTTTTGTTTGCGCAAATCGCACGCGAGACCGCGGGTGCAGCAAGCACCCGGTCTTCCCTGCGCCCTCTGATTTCGAGGAGGGTTAGGTGAACAGCAAACCTCGGGCGTATCACGTCGCGAGAATGCGCAAGCTCGTTCAGCCGTCATTGCGAGCCATCGGGCGCGCATTCGCGCGACCCGGTGGCTCGCAATGATGTGGGTAGGCCGCAGCGTACTGGATACCCCGCTTTCGCGGAGTATGACAGCGGAGGACGACGCAAGACCTTCAAACAAAAACGGCGGGAATGACCCGCCGTCCTCAGATCAGTGATCGCCGAATGAAGTTACAGCATTCCCATATCCAGCACGCCCGGCAGTTGCGCGAGCGGCAGCGCCGCGGCGCCGACCAGGGTTGCGACCAGCACCGCGAGGCGGTGGTTGATGCGGCGTTTGCCGCGCATCTGGCTGGCAAGCCATTCCAGCACCTTGGTATCGATCTTGGCGGCCTGCGTCGGCGCCCAGCTCTCGATGTCGGTATCGGGCGACAGCGCAACCGTGCGCGGCGGCACCGGCAGGCCGGACTCGGACGCCGCATGGTGGGCGACCGCCTTGGCCAGGAGGTCGTCGAAACGTCCATCGTCGGTACGCTCGGCGGCGGCATCGCTGATTTCAAACAGCGCCTCGACTTCGGCGCGGCTCACGGGCTGATGCTCGACCGCGCTGACGGTCAGGATGCGCGCGCACCAGGCAGCGTCGTCGGCATCGAGCGCGCGGGAAAAATGGATACGGCCTTTGGTCGTCGGCCCCTCGCCGGTGATCACGCCGTCGCGCACGATGGTGAGCGCGTGCGCCGCGGTTCGGCGGCAGATTGGTTGGGGGACGTCGGACGTTTCAGCGTCCTTGTCAGCGGTCGTATCAGCGATCTTGGCAGTCGAGGCAGGCATAGTTGCACTTCTCAGTTCTTTTTTCAGGTCCAGCATTTCCATACGGGGCATGAACGAGCGGTTAACGATTCGAAACTCGCATACCCCGATTTTTAGATGGTTGCCAATTGGTCGCTGTGAGGTCGGTCACGGTTCAGGCCAAGGCACCCAAGGCGCCCTCAACGCACCTTCGGGTGCAAAGCGGCCCGGCGTGATGCGGGCGATAAAAGGCAATATAGGGGCAGCGACGGCAGAAAAGTGGAACGGCTTTGAAAAGATTGTGACCAAACAAAAGGATAGCTTCAGGACCTGCCTCAACGCGCTTGAATCCGGTAGCTGGGGTACTTTTCGTCGCAGAGGCGCGGATCAAAAGAAGATGCTAGGAGTTCCGAGCTTGCGGAGAAGGATTTCACCTTTTGCGCTAACCGGTTCACTTAACCGCTTCAGACTCGTATAATCTTAAGGACAAATTTCCCTGCAACTAGAATAAGATGAGGTCGAACCATGGCACTCCCGATAGGCGCGGTCGCCCCCGATTTCGAAGCCGAAACCACCGAGGGCAAAATTAAATTCCACGACTGGATCGGAAATAGCTGGGCGATGCTGTTCTCGCACCCCAAAGATTTCACCCCGGTCTGCACCACCGAGCTCGGCTTGCTCGCCAAGCTGAAACCGGAATTCGACAAGCGCGGCGTCAAGCTGATTGGCCTGAGCGTCGACCCTGTCGACCGCCATGCCAAATGGTCGGAGGACATCAAGGAGACGCAGGGTGCTGCGCCGAACTATCCGATGATCGGCGATACCGACTACAACGTCTCCAAGCTTTACGAGATGCTGCCGGCTTCGACCTCGGGCGATCCCCTCACCCGCACGCCTGCGGACAACCAGACCGTCCGCAACGCGATCGTGATCGGCCCCGACAAGAAGATCAAGCTGACGATCGTCTATCCGATGACCACCGGCCGCAACTTCCAGGAGATCCTGCGCGCGATCGACTCGCTGCAGCTGACCGCAAAGCATCGCGTCGCGACGCCGGCCGACTGGAAGCAGGGCGAGGACGTCATCATCGCGGGCTCAGTGAGCGACGACGAGGCGAAGACGATCTATCCGCAGGGCTGGAAAGCGCCGAAGCCCTATATCCGGATCGTGCCGCAGCCGAAGTGACGGCTTTGCCGTCCTTGCCTGCAACAAACGCGAAGCGTTTGCGCAAGGTCGTAGGGTGGGCAAAGCGCAGCGTGCCCACCGCTACTTGCGTCACTCTTGATGGTGGGCACGGCGCAAGTGCGCCTTTGCCCACCCTACGGAGTCGCCGCAACCCAATTCGCCACGAGAAGACCGGCGGTCGATGAGACCGCCGTCACGAGCGCACCCCAGGCGATGTCGAGGATCGCGACCGGCCAGCTCTCGTGCTTGAGCAGCGCCAGCGAGGTCAGGTCGAAGGTCGCCTAGCAGAAGAAGCCGAACAGCGCGCCATAGAGTAGCGTCGACTGCCAGATAACGCCCTGCCCGCCGCTGACGAAGACCACGATGCCGGCGACGTAGAGCAGATAGAAAGGATCGCGGGTGCGAGCTTGATCTCGCCCAGCATGTTGCCGACCTGCGAGGTGAAGAAGTCCTTGGCGACGACGCCAAGGAACAGGAAATCAAGGGGGACGATGACGAACAGCGTCACCAGATAGAGCGCGGCGTACCGGTTCACGGAAGCCCTCCAGCCCGGGAAACGAGGGCAATCATTCGCAGTAGAGAGAAACTACGAATCCGGAGGCTTCCGGTTTCACCGGGGCGGGCTCCGCCGCCGTGATGCTTCCGTCAGGCGGCGCGGACGCGGTCGAGGAATTTTTCGACCTCGGCCTTCAGGTGCAGGCTCTCACTCGACAGATTCTGCGCGGAAGCAAACATCCGGCTCGAAGTCTCGCCGGTCTCGTCGGCGCCCTGCGCGGCGTTGCGGATGTTGGCGGCGACGTCTGCCGTGCCGCTGGCCGCTGCGCGAACGCTCTGGGCGATGTTCTGCGTGGCGCCGCGCTGCTGCTCGACCGCCGCCGAGATCGAGGTGGCGATATCGCTGATGCGTTCGATGGTCTGGCCGATCGCCTTGATGGCGCTGACCGACTCCTCGGTCGCAAGCTGCATGTTGCCGATCTGGCTGGAGATCTCCTCGGTCGCCTTCGCGGTCTGGCCCGCGAGGCTCTTGACCTCCTGCGCCACCACGGCAAAGCCGCGGCCGGCGTCACCTGCCCGCGCCGCCTCGATGGTGGCGTTGAGCGCCAGCAGGTTGGTCTGCTCGGCAATCGAGGTGATCAATTTCACCACGTCGCCGATCCGCGCGCCGGCTTCCGACAATTCGTTGATGCGCTGGTCGGTGGCGACAGCCTGCTTGACGGCGTCGGCCGCGATGCCGTTCGATTCCTGGACCCGGCGGGTGATTTCCGCGATCGAGCTGGAGAGCTCGTCGGAGGCGGCCGCCGCGGTGCGGACATGCTCGGAGGCGGTCTCGGAGGCGCCCGCCGACTTGCCGGAGAGCCCGGCGGTGGTCCGCGCGGTCTCGGTGAGCTGCCGCGCGACACGCTCGAATTCACTGGACGAGTTGAGCACCTTGTCGAGGATACCGCCGACGCTGGTCTGGAACTCGTCGACGAAGCCGCGCAGTTCAGTCTTGCGCTGCTCGGCGGCGGCCGCAGCAGCCGCGGTCTGCTCGTCGCGCATCCGGCGGCGTTCGACCGAGTTGTTCTTGAAGACCGCGACGGTCCGCGCAATCTCGCCGATCTCGTCCATCCGGTCGTGGCAGTCGATTTCGACCTCGGTATTGCCGTTCGCGATTGCCGTAAGCGAGGCCGTGACCGAGGTCAGCGGTTTGGTCACTTGGCGCACCAGCACCATAGTCAGCAACATCACGAGCAGCGCAGCGATGCCGGCCGCGATGGCCATGTTCTGGATGGCATGCGACAGCATGCTCTCGAACTGCGCCATCGGAATGCCGACATAGAGAAGTCCGATCACCTTCCCGGCCGGATTCATGATCGGGTAGTAGGCCGTCATGAACGTCTTGCCGAACAGCGTCGCCGGCCCCTTGTAGGCCTCGCCGCGACGAACGACCGCCTGCCCCGGATGGTCGGGGGCGAGTTGGGTGCCGACGGCACGGTCGCCGTTCTCCTTCTTGACGTTGGTGGTGCGGCGGACGAACTGGTTGCTGGCGTCGTCATAGACGAACAGGGTCGCGTTGCCGCCGGTATAGCCGACCGCGCGATCGACGATCGCGTGGTCCTTGAACTCCGGCATCTTGGCGATTTCGGCGCGGGCGACGGCGCCGTCCTTGAGGGTGATCTTGGCGTCGCTGTAGGTCTCGGCAAACGCCAGGCCCAGCGTGCGCAGGTTGACCTCGATGTCCCGCAGCGCCCTGTCGCCGAATTCCGATGTCAGCGACCAATGGGCCGCCCCCACCACCAGCGCGGTATTCACCGCGATCAGAAGGATGGCCGAGATGACAGCCTTGGTACCGAGCCGCAACTTGAGCGCCGGCAAGAACTTTCCAATGGATTGCGTGGTCATATGAGAAATCCCCCAAATCGCGCCCAATCTGCCCCGTTTTGCTTACGATCGCCTTAATGGGCACAACCCTTGGCAAGCTATTGGGAGATATATGAAATTTATACGTGTGCGAGCGCCATGGGCTCTACCTCAAACTGAGCGGCGATTGACCACCAACACCGCAGCAGCACAGGCGATCATGCCGACAATCGAAACCGCGTCGAGCTTCTCGCCGAACAGCACATATGCCATCAGCGACGTCACGGCCGGGACCAGATAGAACAGGCTTGCCACCGACGTTGCCGCCGAGCGGCGGATCAGCCAGTACAGCAGTCCGATCGATCCGATCGACAGGACGACCGCAAGCCAGGCCAGCGCCAGCATGAACTCGGTGGTCCAGTGCACCACATTGGTCTCGAACAGCCATGCGCCAAGGCCGAAGAAAATCGTCACCGCGACGTATTGCACAAGATTGCCGGAACGCCAGTCGATCGCACCGCAGTAGCGGCGCTGGTAGAGCGTACCCAGGGTGATGCTGACCAGCGATATGGCCGAGGCGAGCCATCCCCAACCCGCCTCCCCGCTCATCGGCCGGTCGTGCAGGATCAGCACGACGCCGGCGAGCCCGAGCAGCAATCCGCCCCATTGCAGCGGCGTGACGCGTTCGCCGAGCCAGCGGCTCGCGAGCGTTGAAGTGAGGATCGGCTGCAGGCCGGGAATCAAAGCCGAGAGCCCCGCCGGAATCGAATGCGCGATCGCGATCGCCGTGCCGCCAAGATAGATTCCATGCACCAGAATGCCGGCCACGGCGCTGTGTGCAACGCCGATGCGATCCGGCCAGCGTGGCCGCGCGATCGCCACGATAATCGCCATCAGTCCCACGACGCAGGCCATGCGGATCGCGAGATAGGTCAGCGGCTCGGCGCTGTTCAGCACGTATTTGGTGCCGATGAAGCCGGTGCTCCAGAGCACGACAAAGATCGCCGGCGCTGCGCGCGCGGCCATTTTTCCGAAGTCGCCAGTCATTTGCCGCCCCTGTTGCCCGATCACATGCCATGCGGCAAGGACTGATCGCGCCGGGCTGCCGAGCGCAATCACCGCCTGGTCGCGATCCAGGCGCCAAACATTCGTTCAGCTGCCAACGCCGCGCGGCCGGATTCGCGTTCGATACAGCGATCGGCACTGCCTCCTTATGCCAAAGGCCCGTTAGCCGCTTGAAACCAATCAGCATGAACGCAATTGACCCCGGGAAGGCACGGAATCCAATACTTCCGGATTTCGGATTTTGGGACATTGAGCGATGGCAATCAGCTGGTGCCGATCGCGAACATTGTGGACGCTCGCTGCATTCCTGCTGATGACAACAATCGTCAGCGCCGAGGGCGATAAATCAGCCCGTCCATCCGAATTCCTGCTGCTGGCCCAGATCGCGCTGTTGATAGCGGTCGGACGCGGGCTCGGCGAAATCATGCAGCGGATCGGCCAGCCATCCGTGATCGGGGAGCTGTTGGCCGGCCTCTTACTGGGCCCTTCCCTGTTCGGATGGCTCTGGCCCGCCGCGCATGCCGCGATCTTTCCACCCTCCCCGAACAAAAGGCCCTGATCGAGGGCATCGCGCAGTTCGGCATCCTGCTGCTGTTGCTGATGACGGGAATGGAAACGGACCTCAAGTTGGTCCGCAAGGTTGACCGTGCGGCCGCCTCGATATCGATTGCGGGGATCGTGGTCCCATTCATCTGCGGTTTCTCGCTCGGCCAATTTCTGCCGCAGAGCCTGCTCCCGCATCCCGAAGCCCGTCTTGTGGCCTCGCTGTTTCTCGGTACCGCGCTCTCGATCTCGTCGGTAAAAATCGTCGCCGTGGTCGTGCGCGAAATGAACTTCATGCGGCGGAATGTCGGCCAGATCATTGTCGCCACAGCCATCATCGACGACACCATCGGCTGGGTCATCATTGCGATGATCTTCAGTCTGGCATCGCACGGCACGCTCGATGTTTTTTCCGTCGGTCAGGCCGTGCTCGGCACCCTTCTCTTCCTGGCCATCAGTTTCACCGTCGGTCGACGGCTGGTGTTCCGCCTGATCCGCTGGACCAACGATTATCTGGTGAGCTCAGCCGCGGTGATCACCGTCATCCTGCTGCTGATGAGCACGATGGCGATGATCACGCACCTGATCGGGGTTCACACCGTGCTCGGCGCGTTCGTCGCCGGCATCCTGGTCGGCGAATCGCCAATCCTTACGCGGCAGATCGACGAGGCGCTTGCGCGGCTTGATCACGGGTCTGTTCATGCCAGTGTTTTTCGGTATGGCCGGCCTGAGCACCGACCTGACCGTGCTCAGGGATCCTGACCTGCTCCTGCTGACGGTCGCGCTGGTGCTCATCGCCAGCATCGGAAAATTCGGCGGCGCGTTTGCGGGCGGCGCGCTTGGCGGCCTCACGCCAAGGGAATCCTACGCGCTGGCAAGCGGCATGAACGCGCGCGGTTCGACCGAAGTCATCATCGCCACCATCGGTCTTTCAATGGGGGTACTCAGCCAAAACCTGTTCTCGATGATCGTGATGATGGCGATCATCACCACAATGGCGATGCCCCCGATGCTTCGCGGCGCGCTGTCCCGCCTTCCACTCCGAAACGACGAAAAGGCGCGTCTGGAGCGCGAGGAATTCGAGCAAAACGATTTTGTCGCCAATCTCGAACGCCTGTTGCTCGCCGTGGATGAAGGCGCGAATGCGAAATTTGCCGCTCGCATCGCGGGCCTGCTCGCGGGAACGCGCGGCCTGCCGATTACGGTTCTTCATGTAGGTGCCCGAGCAAAACAACAGGAAGGAAGGCGCGAGAATGGAGAAAGCCACGAGACAGTCGTGAAGGAAGCCGCCACCGCGATCGCAGAGGTCGATCAAGAGAGCGTGGGCAACGTCGAGGTAACGACGCGTACGCCGGCCCGAGAGACCGCCGATGCCGTTGTGGAAGAGGCGCGAAAGGGGTTCGATCTTCTCGTCGTCGGTGTGGAGAACGTCATGAGCAAAGACGGCTTCGACAAGAAAGTCGAAGACGTCACATCGGGCTTCAAGGGGCCTGTTGCCCTGGTTGCGGCCAAGGGCGTCCACCTCAAGCAACCCGCGAGCGCGGAGTTCAGGATGCTGGTCGCGGCTTCCGGAAGTGCCGTATCGCGACGCGGTGTGGAGATCGCGGCGCGCTGGCGCGCTCGAGCCCTCATCCACTCAGGGTGGTCTATGTGTCCACGACCAGAGACAAAGGCGTGCGCCGGCGCGGCGCCAGCATGTCGCTCGCCAGCGAGGAAGGTATTTTGAAAGACGCCACGGCGGCAGCGGCCCGTTATGATGTCGATGTCAGAACCACGCTGCGTGCGAGTGCGGCTCCAGAAGAAGGCATCCTGCAGGAAATCGAGACCAGCGGTGCCGACCTTGTCGTTCTGGGGGTCGACCGGATCAAGGGGAGTCGCTGAACTTTGGCGGCGTAGCCACCGCGATCCTCAACAAATCAAGAGTCTCTGTGCTGCTCATCGCGGACGGCGAAGCCAACCGGAAGGATTGATCCAGGGCGTAGAACTCGCTGCGCCTCACCACTCTTCCGGACAGGGATCGACGATCTTCCAGAGCTCGCCGCCGTTCTTGATCTTCTTCATCTCGGTGGTGAGCCCGCCATTGCGGCGGATCCAGTCCTTCACGCTGTCCGGGTAATAGGACATCAGATCCGACGTCCCTTCCAAACTCGTGACCTTCATGCCGAAGGTGAAGGCCTTGTCGTAATAGGCCTGATGGAAACCGAGGCTCGCCTTCGGCGTCACGCAGATCTTGTTCATCGGCACGATGCCGAACACCAGCGTGCAGGCCGAATTGCAGATGCCGTCGATGATCACGCGCTCCCTGCGCTCGCGGATGCGCTTGTACTTGGCCTTGTACTCCTCGACATACCCGCCGTGATCGCGCTTGATATGCAGGTCGGCGCGCGCCGGGCTCGCGACCAGCACCGAGAGGGACAGCAAGGCAAGGGACGTGATGCGCATGGGTTGATCGGGAACCGGATAGCCTCTGTCAGACGCGGGATAAGTCGGCCCGTGGAGCAAGGACCGGACAGCAGAATTTTGGCCGGACTGTGTTGGGAATTCGTTAAGTATCGCTTGAGGCCAAAAATGGGCGCGTTAGGGTGGTTTTCCGCAGCTTTTCCAGCCGTTTCTCCTAGAATGCGAAGTCAGATCGGCCAAAATGTCGGAGGGCGCCGGCTTCGATCAGATCAGAGGTTTAGCGTCTATCTTGTTGGTTTGACGCACTTTCTTCACACGAACGGCTATCCGCTCAGCTTGAAATCGCTACTGTTTCAGTGGGACTTCCGGAGAATCGAAATGACCAAAGCGAAGTTTTTCGTTGCCGCCGCGCTCCTCGCGACGGCGGTCCTCGCCCCAAGCCTGGCAGACGCCCGCCATAATCGGCACCACCTGCACAATTGGGGCCTGCCCTACCCGATCAGCTTCCTCCACAATTACGGGCCCGGCCTGCAGCCCGGCACCTTCGCCTATTACGACGGTCCCTCCACCATCCTCTGCCGCCAGGGCGCGGCTGCCTATATCGGCCAGGACCGCCGGCGGCATCCCTGTTACTGACATTCCGCTGCTGGCCCTGCCGGGCCAAGTCTGATAATCGGCAGACCGCACGCGCTCGTAGCTCAGCTGGATAGAGCATCGGATTTCGATTCGAGGGTCGGGAGTTCAGATCTCTCCGAGCGCGCCATTCTACGATTTTCCCCGATGTTGTTTCCGGGAGGGCGCACGATCGGCGCTCACGTGCGCCAAGCTATGCTAGGAGTTTCGTCGTAGCCGAGCTGCGCGGTCGTTGTGCCCCGACAAAGGTTCGGTCGTTTCGCCGAGCGCAAATTAGCTGTGGATTTTGGCGGCTTTGAAGGGGCCGAGACGCGTCTCGTGACTAACCTTTCATTGATTCGTGGAGGTAGCGTCAATGGCTCGATCCCAGCCAAAGTCTTCATCGACGGACGACTATGCAAGACTGATTGCGCGCGCCGTATCCAAGGGCCGGCCGCCCCCGTTCAGCGACGACCTCGATCGGTACTGCGAAAGCTCCCCGCGCGAAATCTTTGCAGCTTTCGCGGGCGCGGCCCGGCACATGCCTCCGGCTGGCAAGGACGAGGTGCTTGGCATCGGTTATCTGTTTCTGCTGCAACGGCTGCTCGAGCATCTGCGTTATCGCACCGATCGCGGCTATGCGGATGCGGCCCAGCTGATCACGGATTTTCAGACCGATGTCGTCGCGCGCGTTGAGGCGGGACAGGTCGAAGCACGCATGCTCGCCTTCATGGGCGGAGCGCTGCACCAATCGAAAATTCCGGCATCGCCGGAGCTGGCCGCGGCATCGGCCAAGTACCCCATTGATCAGGATGAGGGCGGGCCGCTTCCGACCGACGTCCGCGCCGCGCTCGCCGGCATTCTCGAAGCCTGCGGCGGCGATCCATTCGCGGTTGTCGGCTCACTGATCGAGAGCAGCCATGCTATGCCGGCAGAAACCCGCGGCTCTCTGGCAGGAGCCATGGCGCTCGCCGGGACCCCGGAAGCCCGCGCCGCCGCGGTTCTGTTCCTGCTCGATCCGGATCTGACTGTTCGCCGCGCGGCCGCCGAAGCGCTTGACCAAGTCGCCGTCTTGCTGACCCCGACAGACGTTCGGCGGCTGATTGCGATGCGCAATTGGCGGCCGGAGGACGAACGAGCCGAAGTCGACAATGTCGTCCGCACGGCGCGGGCGGCTGGCATCGATTGCGCGCGATGGGAGGCGGGCAGTGTCGAACCAGTTATCGCATCGGCGATCGATGGCTCCACAGCGCAAGCTTTCCTGCTGGTGTCGCCGGCCGGACGGAAGAGGCGGTTATCGTCGGTTCTGACCAAAGACGGGATTGCAGATGCCTGGAGCAGCGAACCGGAATCGCGTCGCCGGATCGAGGCGAATTTGGCCGGCGCGGGGATGAACGCCCCTACGCTTGCGGTATCCCGTCGATATCTCGACCGCGCCGTGGCGCACCATCTGGCGCTCGGCATAGAGAAACGGGAATCCCCGCCGCTGGGTCTGCTTCAGGTTGCCGAGACGATTGGCGGTGCTGACTGGCAACCCTCGCGGATGGCCTTCAGTGAAGCGCTTGCAGGGCTGATCGCCGAGGTCCCGAAGGCGATGTGCGAGCCCTCGGCGCTCAGATCGGTGCTGCGCAAGAGCGGCGAATTGGCCGACCTCGAAGCCGTTGCACTGTCTTGGTTCGAGGACGACCCGCAAGTCGCACAAGCGGTGCAGGGCGCACGCGGTCGCGATCAGGCGAAGCTCGCCAGCTATCTTTGCATAGCGTCCTTGCAAAGCGCCGTGACAGATGGGCCGAGCTTGTTCTGTGCACAGCCCTGTGGATGCGCGAGGCGCCCCCGAGGCCGATCTGTGCTGGCGCGAGCTCGCGCTCGTTGCAAAAGCGCTGGCCGATGGATGGGATTTGACCGAGATCGGATTGATGCGCGATATCGCATTGCGGACAATCGCCGTTCTCAGAAGCGCCGGATGAATGTGAGGGAGCCACGTATATCCATATCGCTCCGACCGTAGGGGGTGACGGATAGCAGGCCGGCGCCCTGCCCCTCACTGCTAACGCTGGCATCGAAAGAACGTTGCGACAAGGTCGCCTGACGTTTCTGCAACCGCCGGCCAAACGCCGAAGGAGATTGTCTTGTCCAACCCGAGAGACTTTCACGCTCCGCAATCGTCCTACACAAAGGAAGATCTGCTCAAATCGAGCGAAGGCGGCTATTTCGGCCCGGGCAATGCCCAGCTGCCGGCACCGCCCATGCTGATGATCGACCGCATCGCCGAGATCAGCCTGGACGGCGGCGAATTCGGCAAGGGCCATGTCATCGCCGAGCTGGATATCACACCTAGCCTCTGGTTTTTTGACTGCCACTTTCTCGGCGATCCCGTGATGCCGGGATGTCTGGGTCTGGACGCCATGTGGCAAATCGTCGGCTATTGGCTTGGCTGGTCGGGCTCACCGGGCAAGGGTCGCGCCGTCGGCGTCGGCGAGGTCAAATTCCGAGGAGACATAAAGCCAGGCATCAAGCGCGTGCGCTACGAGGTCAGTATGCGCCAGGTAAGGCGCGGCAAACTGGCTGTTGGAATTGCTGACGGCAGCGTGTTTGCCGACGACGCATGCGTATATCTCGCCAAGGATATGAGGGTCGGAATGATAGCGTCCGCGACCTGAGACGCGATAGCCGCGACGCGCTGTGCTGCGGCAGCATGGGAACCCGCGAACGACAGCGCCGATCTCATGGACCGTGGCGCGCCACGCCCCTCACAGACGAGCGCCGTCAGAAGACAAGCGATGCCGATCAGGAACAAATCCAGATGATCGCAACCGCAATCGGGACACCCAAACCAAGTGCGCCGAAAATCGCCGGGACGAATTCGGAAAGCAGACTTGCTTGGTGTTTTACGCCTGGTGACGACATGACGTTGCTCCTTGGAGCCCCGCGAGCCTCTGCCCGCCCCCAAGATGAACGATCAATAGCGCCTTCGGACTAAGTCCGTGACGACTCTCTAGAGGGGCAATGCTGGGACGTTATGGTTAACAAGTGGTTAATCGACACATAGAGAAGTTTGCAGACCGCGCCTTGAAAGACGCGCCACTTGATCGTGAATCGCGCCGGCTGTGCACACGTCGTTTCGGCCAGAGTTCCGGAAGAGCGCCTCGCCGGCATCGTCGTCGGCCGCTCCCCGTCGCGCCCCGGCCGCCGTCAAGGAATGGCGCCTACTCGGTGCCACTCGCTTTCGGCGGCGCACGCGCCAATCAGAACGAGCAGCCATACGCCGTGAGCGAGGCCTTGGTTGCATCCAGGGTCTGCTTGCAGGTCGATTCCATGGTCGCCTTCGCCGACGGATTCTTGGCCATGTCGACCCACGCCTTGCGCGTCTGGTCGATCTGCGTCTTGTACATCGCGCGCTGTGCCTCGGGGACCTTGGAGATGACGCAGGCGTCGTATTTGGTCAGGAAGTCGTCACAGGCGGCGATACCCGTGCTCTGCGCGTGAGCCGTGGTGACGCCCGCGAGCAAGGCTATGCCCGCCGCGAGTGACAGCACCTGTCGGCGGTTCGCGCTCGAACCTGCCGCGGCCTTCGATGTTGGTTGACGCATGATTCTCATTCCCCTGTATCAACTGAATAATTTGGATCGCCGGCAAGCACCCGGTATCGCCCGTATCTCCCCGATCGACTCGCAAAGCATCGCGCGCCGACAACAGGTCGGCGTTGCGGACGTTGAGCAGTTCAAGCGTAGAGCAGTTCGAGGCGAGACCAGGCACCATCATGCCGGCAACGAATAATTGTTCCGTCAATTTGGCGAGATTATGGGTGACGGCGTGGTGACATTGCGACGGCCGCTCGATCGGTGACAGGCTGTCGCCGTTGCCGGTGCGATTACCGTCTTGACGATGTTGCACGGCGTTCTCCTGCGTTGCGAATGAAGCCTCGGTCGATCTTGATCTTGTCCAACGACAATTGATGGACATAGCTCAGGCTGGACTGCCCGATCCGAAGTCGTCCAGCGGCGCCACCGCTTTACGCGGCTGAGGTATCGATCGAGCGGCGTATCACCCGCCGCACCTCCGCATTGGACAGAAACAAATCGTGGTTGATGACGCCCCAGCCTGCGTCAGACGCATCGATGACGCGTACCCCGAGCCGCTCGATGGCGGCCTTCTCGGCGGCGCCGACCCGTGTCATCCCGCCGGCTAATCGTCCCGATAACGCCAGCGCGCGGTCGTTCGTCGCAGTGACGACGGTGATCTTGCGGCCGAGCGGACCGATGCGAATAACTGCCGACGAGAAGACGTCCATGTCGATGTCAGGTGAGGCAAACACCACCGCCCCGATCTTGTCTGCAACAGCATCGCCATGTCGCGCATAGAGCTGGCGCAGGCTTTCGAGCGTCAACATGGTGCCCATGCTGTGCGCGACGATGTGAACGCGACCGGCGCCGGGAGTCGTGACGACGGATTGAAGCACGCGTTCGAAGTCATCGCGGGACCACATCGCGCTTTCGCGGTCATAGGCATAGTCGAACAGTCCGGCCTTGGATGGCCAGGAAAAGACCATCGTCTGGCCGCGGAACTTGATGCCATCGGCGAGATGCGCGGTGTCGAGCGCCGCCGTCTCGAAGGTCTGTTTGAAACCGTGCACGTAGATCAGGACGTCGCCTCCGCCCTGCGCGAGAAGATCGCTGACCTCTCCCGAGACCGGCTCGACCCCGTCAAGACGCCAGTCGCCAATACCGGCTGCGGCGAGCGAGAAACGGCTCTCGTCGGGCGGCACCAGCTTCGCCCGGGCGACCGTCATCCTCGTTGCGCGTTCCGGCCCGAACCAGGGTTTCGTCCGCCCGCCGTTCACCGGCTTGCGTGTGGTTGCGACGAGCAATGTCGGTTCCGCAGTAAGCGACGAAGCGTCGTAACGCGCGCCGGTCGCGCCCAGGCTCGCGCACCCACCGAGCGCAAGCACGCTGGCTGAAGACACGATCCCGCGCAGGAACGCGCGGCGGGACGTATAAGTCTCGTTTTGCAGTAGATGGACGATCACACAGGACCTTTGGGAATACGGCCTTCGCAGAACGCGCCCCGCAGGTCTCCTGAACTAGGATGGCGAGAAAAGGGCGGACGATGGCAATGATTGTCCAGTTCCGTCGCGATTCCGTGATCCCGAGTTGGCGCTACGAAACCATTTTTGCCTGCCGCGAAGCGCTCCGGAAACAAACGGCCGCTACGGTCAGCCCAACCGGAACAAACGGGGTTGGATCATGTTGGTATCAGTACTCAACCTCATCTACCGCGAGTTTCTCAAGCGTGCCCTTTCCGGCATGGCAACACAGGGAGGAAGGCTATGACCGAGGTCGTGACGGCATTCCTTCTCTTCGTCAGCATCGGCGTATTCCTGGCCCACGCATTTGACGCCTATCGTCTGCGCTAGATCTGTTCCACACCACGCAGACACGATCGTGCCGCGAGATCAGTCGACGTTTTAATGCATTGGCGGCTCTTTCCTATCGAGCCCCATCGTTGCCGGCGATGACTCGCGATCCGGGAATCTTCCGAACACGTCCACCGGCTGACCGAAATTCGTGGCGAGCACGTCCTTGGGATTTGCCGGGATCCATTGCGACAGGTCGATGGTCTCTTAGATGACCGCATTGAATCCGGTCAGGACGCGCGCAGGTCCGCTCCCGACATTCTCGATCGAGTGACCATAGCCTTGCGGGATGTAGCCGACGTCACCCTTCTGCGGTCGCTCGATCCGATAGCGGCCGTGAGAGCCGAACAAGGTGACGAACTCCCGCGACAGCTAAGCAGCGCCCCTAGACCGCAAGTTGGCGCCGGCGGATGGCGTGTGCCGACCGTAAGCCGCCGCACACCCCCGAGGCAACCGGACTTCAAGCAAGGCCAGGCCAACACCCTCAAGGCCGTCGCGGGCCCAATTGAATAGCCATTGAATCAACAGGTTAGACAGACGCTCGGGGATGGTGCTAGAGAACGCTGGCGCACCGCGGGATTTTCGATTCCGAGGGTCGGGAGTTTTGGTCTCTCCAGCGCGCTCGTTCGGCTTACGGCTATTCGGACATTTCGACATGAGAAAGATCATCCTGACGCTGGCGATCCTGTATCCGGCGGCGGCGCTGGCTCAGGGGACCGCCCCTGCCAATCCTCCGACGATCGGCGGCAAACCGCTGGTTGTGGTCGGAAAGAAAACAGAGGCGGTTAAGAAAGAAAAACCCTTGTCGGTCGCCCAGAAGTTGCAGGCCTGCCAGGACATCGACGATGCGACCAAGGAACGCCTGAATTGCTACGACGCCATTTATGCGCCGCAGCCCAAGCCGAAGGCGCAGGCAGCGAAGGGCGTCAATGACTGCCGCTTCCTCAAGGAGGAAGACGAGCGGCTGACCTGCTACAACGGTTTTGCGGATAAAATTCCGAAACTGCCGCGCTAAACTAAATCAGGCGACGCACCCTACCAGGTGGTGTTCCAGTTCGGGCCACCGAAGAAGCCGAAATGCGACTGCTGCGCGACCCGCATTTGCGGCTGCGCGAACTGCATCGGCGGCGCCGGACGGCTCTTGGCGATCTTGCGCTTGCGCTGAACCTGAGGCTCGGGCTTCTTCGCCTCCGCCGGGACGAACTGGGCAAACGTCTCCCGCACACGAGCCTGGGCGGTGGCATCGGCCGAGGCAGGGGCCACGGCAGGCGCGGATGGCGCCACGACCGGGGCCGTCACTTGGGCCATCACGGCCGGCGGCGGAACAATGGTCGGAAGGTTGGTGTCGAAAACCACCCGCTCCGGCAGCTTTTGGTCGGAGCGAATGCGCACCACCGTCTTGTTGACCGAAGGCTCGGCCTGGCTGGCCACGACCGCCTGCTGTGGAACGAGCGCATCGATCGCCAACAACAGCGCAAGCAGCACTCCGCCGATAAACAGGAAATAACGCGCTACGGGCATCGGTCTCGCTCCCCCGCGCGAGCACCGCGCGGTTCAATCGCCCAACGGATGATATAGCGATTAGTTCCTGGTCAACCGGCAAGGTTCAAAGGCGCAGGTCACATTTTCGAGGGGACACAAGGCGAGTTCGGCTGCACAAGGTTAAATACGGCTGGCTGTCACCACTGAACATTTCGCCTTATTTGCGTTGACGTTGACGAACCCGACCAGCATGCCGGCGTACCGCTTCCGGCTCTTCATGTTCACGGTATCGGGAATGATACGCCTGCGGTCGGTCACATGGCTGCCGTCCCGGCGCTTGAAGGTGCAGGCGATTTCGATATCCCTCACCGCGTAGTCATTGGCGTTGCGGAGCGTGAAGGTCACCAGCGCTTTCGAGCCGAGCCCGCCCCTTCGCCACGACTGCGAGATAATTTTCAGGCCGTCGAGCGGCGACTTGGCGGACTCCACCGTTTCCGGCGGCGCGATGTCGGGAGGCGCGGCAGCGGCCGCCGCCGGATTAGCGTCGGGAGAAACGGCTGATGGCGCCGGGCTCGACAGGGTCGCCTGGACCCCGGCCGTGTCGTCGTGGCGGGATGTTTCTTGCGTGACGCGGGTGATAACTTCAGGCGACGTCGCGGTGGAATGACCCTCGGCATCACTTGCTTGCGGGAGCATCAACCACATGGCGCAGCCGGCGATGGCGATGGCCGGCAGCGCAGCGAGCCGCGCTTCGGACTTTCCGAACGACCACCCGGCGATTCTCATAGCCGTGCCCTCACCCGGCAGCGCCGGCGATTGCCGTGCGCGCATGAAAAAGCCATACGGGCGTTTCCCGTACGGCTTCTGTCACGACCGCCGCTGTACGGATCCCGCCGCCCGTCAACAATCACCCAGAATAGAAATGGTTTCATGCCACCTCGACAATATTGCGGCGGCGGCGCAAGGCGTGGGGGATGGAGTTGTGGAGGCCTGGCGGCTAGATTGGCCGCCGCATCGCACGCTGGCGTTTGCCGCAACAAGAACAATGGGGAGACCGAGATGCCGACCGTTGATTGGGCAGTTACCTGGGACCACGTCCACTTGCGCAGCCCCGATCCCGAAGCAACCGCGGCCTGGCTGAAAGACATTCTGGGCGGCGAGATCATCCGTGGCCCGGGCCGGATCGACGTCAAGCTCGGCGGCGCCAATATATTCATCGCGCCCGTCGCCGCCGGCGACGGCGTCAATACCCCGCCGGTGACGCCCTATCAGGGTCTCGACCATTTCGGCCTGACCGTGAAAGACATCGACGCGGTCGCCGCCGAGATCAAGGCCAAGGGCGTCGAGTTCACGAAGGAGCCGACCACTATCCGGCCCGGCGTGCGCATCTGCTTCATCCGCGGGCCGCAGGGCATTTCGATCGAGTTGCTCGAGCGCGACCAGAAATATGCATGACTCCACTTTCGCGGAGTATGACGATCGGGTGCGGGCCGGCGCTGGCGCTACGTCATGCTGCCCGGCATGAAGCAGCGGATGCTCAATCCCTGATAGCCGCGGATCGGCCAGACCATGGTTCGCCCTACCCGGTTCGCTCGGTGATGACGGCATCCTCGGGCACGTCGTGCCACTCGCCGTCGATGCGAACGCGGTAGTGCCCGCTTTTCGATTCCCAATCCACGTCGCTGACGGCGCTGCCGTCCGCGTCGGAGCAGCATGGTCCCTTGCCGCTTCTGAGACTGTCGAACCACTGCTTCAGCGGCGAGTTGGCATAGCGGCCGTCGGGATCGCGGGCCGCGCCGGGACCGGCAGCCAGCGGCAACATCAGCAACACGCCGCCGATCGTCAGCGGCTTTTTCCAGTGGCCCGCACGATGACGGCCTGTGGTTTCGAGATTGCTATTCTCTGCGTATGGGCGCGGCACGTGGCCGCCGGAATTCATCCAGTTGGTCACCTGTTTCTCTTGCTCCAGCACCCGCCGGCCGGTGCCAAACCGAGCTATGCATTTCGCGGGCCAACTGAGGTCATCTTCGCGTCACGTCGGAGTAGCACGTTTCGAATTTGCTTCCTGTACGGGAATTGGCAGGCAACCTGACGCGTTGACGGTGCATGCCGCGCTTTGGCATAACTCCTTGACCGGCTTCCGTGGGCGCGGCGGCCGGCATCTGGGACGTCATGAAGAACGGGCTCTATTCGATCCACGTCACCCTGCTGGATGGGCGCATCGGCAAGGGCAGCGGCGTGATTCTGTTCCGCGACGGCCAGATCCTCGGCGGCGACGCCTATCTGTTCTACACCGGCAGCTACACCGTGAAGGGCGATACCTTCAAAGGCGAGGTGCTGGTGCAGCGCCACACCACCCCGCGCGACAATGACAATCCGCTGTTCGGCGGGCCCAATCCGGTCGGCATCGGCGTGTCCGGAACCTTCACCGACACCCGCGGCACCATGAATGGAACCGCGCTCGTCGGCAAAGCGAGCCAGATCTTCGGTGCCACCCTGCACAAGCTGGCGGACATCAACTAGCGCCTGAGCACGTTCGCCTACTCCGCCGCCTGCTCCAGCGGTGCTGTGCGCGGCAGGATCATCTGGATTCGCGTGCCGCCACCCGGCTGCAGATCGAGATCAAGCCGGCCGCCCAAGCGTGTCGTCACAATGCTGTAGACGATGTGAAGGCCGAGCCCGGTGCCGCCCTGATCACGCCGCGTGGTGAAAAACGGGTCGAACGCGCGGCGGCGGACGTCGAGGCTCATGCCAATGCCGTTATCCGAAAAGATGATCTCGACATTGTCCTTGCCGGACTCCCGCACCTGGATATCGACCGTGCCGGCCTTGCCGTCCGGGAACGCATGCGCCACCGAATTGAGGAACAGGTTGGTGAGCACCTGTCCGTAGGGACCGGGATAGCTGTTCATGATCAGATTGGGCTGGCACTCGACATTGAGCGTCAGATTGTGTTTGCGCAGGCCGGGCCGCAGGCTCATCACCACCTGCTCGGTAAGATCGCCGAGGTCGAACGAGCGCTGGTCGGAATAGTTGCGGTCGGCGGCGACCTGCTTGAACGACTGGATCAGCTCGGCGGCGCGGTTGAGGTTGGCGACCAGTTGCGACGATGCATCGCGGCTGGTCTCGAGAAAATCGTTCAGGCTGGAGCGCCGCAGTTCGCCGCGGGCGACCTCGGCTGCAAAGTTCGACGTCTTGCGCTCCAGCGCCGACGCCACCGTCAGGCTGATGCCGACGGGGTTGTTGACCTCGTGGGCCACGCCGGCCACCAGCCGGCCCAACGCAGCGAGCTTTTCCGCCTCGATCAGCGAATTCTGCGTCTCGCGCAAGTTCCGCAGCGCCCCCTCCGCCGCGTCCTTGGCCTTGCGCATCTCGGATTCGACGCGCTTGCGCTCGCCGATATCGAGCGCAACGGTCACGATGTTCTCGATCTCGCCGGCCGCATCCAGGATCGGCAGCTTGTTGACCAGCCATTGCCGCATGTGACCGGACACATCCTTGTATTCCTCCTCGTAGAAGCCGAGTTCCTTGCCGACCGCCAGCACCCGCTTGTCGGGCTCGTCGGTCTTTTCGGCGCCGTAGCGCGACATCAGATCTGCAGTGGTGCGGCCGATCGCATCCCCCGGCTCGACCCCGAAAATACCGGCCATATAGCGGTTCATCAGGACGTAGCGGAGCTGTTTGTCCTTGACGTTGATGACCGCAGGCACGGTGTCGATCACCATTTGCAGCAAGCGGCGGCCTTCGGCAATCGCATCCTCGGCCCGCTTTTGGTCGGTAATGTCGCGCACCGTTCCCTCGTAGCGGATGATGACGCCGGCCTCGTTATGCACGGCGCTCGCGCTGTCGGAGAGCCACAACACCGAGCCGTTACGCGTGCGAACCTGGTACTCATACTCACGGACCATACCGTCGCGCTGCATCAGCCGCTCGTATTCCGCTCGCGCCTCGGGATGGACATAGATCGTGTCCGCGATGTCGCCGATGCCGTTGATCAGATCCTGCGGCGTGGCATAGCCCATCATCCGCGCCAGCGCCGGGTTGGCGTTGAGCAGCGCGCCACCCGGCGTCGTGACGTAAATTCCGTCGACCGAGGATTCGAACAGCTTGCGGTAACTTTCCTCGGCAAGCCGCTGTTCGGCGAGCGCGCGCACCGCCGCCTCGCGCGCCGCATCGGCGTCGACCAGCGTCTGCCGGAATACTTCGGCGGCGCGGGCAATGTCGCCGATCTCGTTGTCTACATCGGTCGCCGGGATCGAGGCGCTCTTTTCGCCACGGGCTACCGCGCAGATCGAGTTTGCAATCGCGGCAAGCGGACGCACGGTGCGGCGAACCACCAGCAGCGAAGCAAAGAGCCCAATCAGCACGCCGGCGGTGCCGAGCACGATGCTCTGCCACTTCGCCTCGGTCAGCGTCCGCGCAAAATCACGGGAGAGAACGCGCCCCCGCCGCTCGCTGACGTCGCGCAACAATTCCGTCACGCGCTGGATCAGGCGGCCCTCCGCGCCAAGCACCTCCCTGTCGATGTCGGATATCTGGCGTTCGCGGACTGATATGTTGACGATCGCCAGCGCATAATCGTCGACTACCGCGCGCAGCTTCGGATCCGCGATCGTCATCGAACGCATGCTTTCCGCGGCTTGTTCTGCAGCCGAGGGGTTATGCGCCAGCAGCGCCGAGGCGATGCGGCTCTGGGTCTGCAACAAGGCCATCGCCATCTGGGGATCGGACGCTTCGGCGATCGCGGTATCGAATTTTTCGCGCAAAGGCGGCAACGCGACGATCATTTCGGCGCGGCGGTTGATCAGCGCGGAAATGCGCTCGATGCCGCTGCGGTAGGTCGACAGGCGCTCGGATACGCCGTCGATCATATCCTGCTGCTCGGGAGCGAGTTCCAGCCGGGTCTTCTTCAGGACCTCGCTGAGCGTGGTCGCGGCCTCGCCGACCTGGAGCGACTGGCTGCCAGGGTCGGTAACGAAGTCCCGCGCGGCGAGCCGCAATTCGTTCATGCGGCGGTCGATGTCCTCGGCCAGATCGCCGACGCTCTGCAGCCGCTGCAGCTCGGCAAAGGTCGAGATCGATGTGGCGGATGGCGATGACGCTGGCGGTCGAGGTGATGATGATCACCGCCAGCACCAGCATGAAACTGCCGAATGTCAGTTGGCCGATCGAAAGCGAGAACGATCGCGGCGGCGGCGAAATCGGCGGCGTTTCAGCGGTCATGTGGGTCGGGCCGGGCTCCTATCGGGCTAGTATATACGATGTATTTCGGGGCTTTGGGAACATGCCGGGAACGTTGGTAAAGCCGGCAAATCCGGCCCCGGCATCGCCTCGCCTGCGGCTATCCCCCGATTCGGGCACCGCCGGGGACGCCCTCGCAGCTTCGCTTCGGGCCGACTGGCCCCGTCAGCCGACCGAGCCGACCTCGAACACGTCGCCGTCATAGCCGGCTTCGAGGGAATGCGGAGCTGGCGGCCGCCATTGTTTTTGGTCATCACCGGCGTCACGGTGACGACGGATTTGCCGCTGGAGTCGTCCAGCGCCGCCTTGACGCTTTGCTGCTTGCCGAGCTTGATCAGGTTGCGTGTGGTCGGGAACGGCAGCTTGAAGCGACCGCTCTCGCCGCCCTCCAGCGCCTCGCGTGGCGAGACCCAGATCGAGGTCGGTGGACTCTTTGCCGTCATGGGCGCCGACCTGTTCCGGCGGCGCGGCGGCGAGGAAGAACCAGGTGTCGAACCGCTTGAGCATGCCCTCCGGCGTGATCCAGTGCGCGTAGGGCACCAGCTCGTCGAGCGCCAGCACCATGCCGTTATCGGTCAGCACCTTGAGGAAGCTGATCTTGCCGTCGCAGAGATCGGCGCGATGCGCCGTCTCGATCGCGCTGGCGCGTTTGGCATCGACCAACGTCTGCGATCCTTTCGGCCGCGCCAGCAGGATACCGCTTTCCTCGAAGGTCTCGCGGATCGCGGCAATGCGGAAGCTCAGCGTCGCCTCGTCCAGTCCCTCGCCGCCCGAATAGAGTTCGGGCCTTGCGATGATCTCCTTGTCGCCCTTGTCGACGCTGCCGCCGGGAAACACCAGCGCGCCGGAATTGAAGTCGATTTCATAATGGCGAACCATCATGAAGACCTCGATTTCCTTCCGCTCCGTGCTGTCGCGGAGCAGCAGGATCGTGGACGCAGGACGCGGGGCGACGGCTTCGGCCATTGGACTAACCCGCCGCGCTGGATTGCGGTTGCAGATTGGCGCGGCGGTCGACGCGCGCTACCCGCGACAACAGATAATCGACTTCGGCCTTTGCGGTCGCGGTGATGGTCGCGCCGGGCTTGCGCTGCGCGCTGGACGAAATGATGCCGCGCTTCTGCAGCACGTATTTGCGTACCGACAGGCCCGCGCCGGGCTGCTGCTCGTAACGGATCAGCGGCAGATGCGCGTCGAACAGATCGTGCGCGGCGTCGCGCTTGCCGGCCTTCGACAGTTTGACGACGTCGATCAGCAGTTCGGGGAAAGCGTATCCGGTCATGGCGCCGTCGGCGCCGCGCTCCATTTCGAAATCGAGGAACAGCCCGCCATTGCCGACCAGAATGGACAGTGGTCGCAGCGAGCCGTCTTTCTGATAGCCGCGCAGCGTGGAAATCTTCTCCAGACCCGGCCAGTCCTCATGCTTGAGCATCACGCAGGACGGCGAGTCCATCACGATCTTGCGGATCACGGCGGGCGTGAAGATGACGTTGAGCGTCAACGGATAATCCTGCAGCACCCAGGGAATCTCGTCGCCGATCGCTTCCTGCGCCTGCTTGAAATATCCCGTGATCTGGTCGTCGGTGCGCAGGTGCGGCGGTGGCGCGATCATCACGCCGGCGGCGCCAGCGTCCATCGACGCTTTCGCCAGCGAGCGCATCGAGGCAAAGCCCGGCGCCGAGACGCCGACGATGATCTGCATGGTCTTGGCGCGCTTGACGAAACGAACCGCCACCTGCTCCGCCTCGGCGGCGTCGAGCTTTGGCGCCTCGCCGAGAATGCCGAGCACAGTGACGCCATCGCAGCCAGCTTCAGCGTAGAAATCGGCCAGCCGGTCAATGGATTTTTCGTCGATGCGGCCATCGTCGTGGAACGGTGTCGGCGCAATCGCGAAAGTGCCTGCGGCCTGGGCGGTGAGTTTTGTCATTCGTGCCTCTATCCTTTTCGTCATTCCGGGTTCGATGCCACGCATCGCGCCCCGAATGACATTTGCTTGAATCGCCGCGCCGACTTCTTGATATCCTCCTCGGAGAAGAAGATTTCCTTGGCGTGGGTCACGATATCCTCGGCCTTCCACCCCGTAAACGGCGGCGTCCAGCCTTCCATTTCCATCATCCGCATCTCGCGGACCCCACGGGGCCGGAGACGCCTAGCACCTTGCCGGTCTGGTCGCCCGATAGGTCGCTGACCATGTATAGCACGGCCGGCGCGATGCCGTCCGGGCCCAGCGCCGCGCCGGGGTTCTCCTTATAACGCGGCAGGTCGGCGGTCATGCGGGTCAGCGCGCCTGGGGCCAGCGTCCAGATCCGGATGTTGTATTTGCGGCCCTCGATCGCCAGCACGTTCGACAGTCCCCAGATACCGCCCTTGGCGGCGCCGTAATTGGTCTGGCCGAAATTGCCGATCAGGCCCGAGGTCGAGGACGTGTTGACGATGACGCCGCCGCCGTTTTCGCGCATCCATTTGAACACCGGCTGGGTGCAGCAGAAGGTGCCCTTGAGGTGCACCCTGATCACCTTGTCCCAGTTGGCCTCCTTGGCCTTGGCAAAAGTCTCGTCGAGCAGGATGCCGGCGTTGTTGACCAGGATGTCGGCGCGGCCGAAATTCTTGATGGCGTCCTCGAACACGGACTGGCCGCCGGCCATGGTCGAGATGTCGGAGCCGTTGGCGACGGCCCGGCCGCCCTCTTCCCTGATCGCATTGACCACCTTCTGCGCCATCGAAACGTCGGCGCCGGAACCGTCGCGGGGACCGCCGAGGTCGTTGACCACGACTGACGCGCCCTCGCGCGCGAACAGTTTGGCGTAGGCCTCACCGAGCCCGCCGCCTGCACCGGTGATGATCGCGACCTTGCCGTCGAGTAATCCCATGGTGTTTTTCTCCCATCGTTTTATTCGCCGTTATGGCCGGGCTTGTCCCGGCCATCCACGCCTTCCTTGCTGTCGAGAAAAGACGTGGATGCCCGGGACAAGCCCGGGCATGACGACAACAATTCACAGCAACACAAGCAGCCTCACCCCAGCACTGTCTTGCCGCTCTTGATGACGGTGACGCCCCTCGCCTTCACCTTGGCTTCGAACGAGACCACGTTGCCGTCCTTCCACAATTCCATCGTCACGGTCTCGCCGGGAAAGACCGGCGAGGAGAATCGCGCGACGTGCTGCTTGAAGGCGGACGGATCGTAGTCGGCATAGGTCTGCAGCACACCGCGGCAGGTGATGCCGTAGGTGCACATGCCGTGCAGGATCGGCCGCGGAAAGCCAGCCTTCTTGGCGAACTCGGGATCGCTGTGCAGCGGATTACGGTCGCCGCAGAGGCGATAGACCAGCGCCTGGTCTGGCCGCGTCGTGATGTCGACGATCTTGTCCGGAGCCCTGCTCGGCACCTTGTGCGGCTCAGGCTGGCCTTCGGACGGCCCGCCAAAGCCGCCGTCGCCGCGCGCGAAACGCGAGGCCACCAGCGTGGCGAGCTTCTCGCCGTTTTCGTCCTTCAGCACCGTCTGGTGGCGGATGACGGCGCCCTTGTCCTTGCCCTTGTCGAAGACGTCGAGCACGGTCGAGTCAGCGGTGATCTTGGCCGCGCTCGGCAGCGGCTTGTGGAAGGTGATGTCGCGCTCGCCGTCGACCACCATCACGCGGTTGAGATTCATCTCGCCGGGGCCGGCACCCCACGCCGCCACCGAGGCGAAGGTCGGCACGACCTTGAGGGGACGCGGGGTCAAGGTGCCTTCGTTGACATAGGCGAGTTCGTTCTCGTCCATCGGGTCGGCGCCCATGCCGATGCCGTAGGCGTAGAGCATCACCTCGCGGTCGGTATAGGCGTATTTCTGGCCGAGATTTTTCAGGGCCATGAGTTGTTCGTAACTGATCGGCATTGCGGTCGTCCTCTCCCAGATCTTTCTTGTGCCGTTGCAACGCTTTCTTTCGTCACCCCCGCGAAGGCGGGGTCCAGTAATCACCGGCGTTTACTGGATCCCCGCCTTCGCGGGGATGACGACCTGTTGTTGGCGCGCAGCGCGAGCAATTCCGTCAGGCTGCTGTGAAGAACGGCAGTGGCGCGCCGTCGGTTGGCTTGAACACCAGCTTCACCTTCTGACCGATCTTTAGTTTCTCCAGATCGCAATCGACGATGTTGGTCTGCAGCGACGGGCCCTCCTTCAGCGTGACGTAGGCAATCGCGTACGGACCGGTCGGCGATTTGCGCATCAGGCTGTAGGTGTAGATCGTGGCCTCGCCGGAAGCTTCCTCC
Organism: Bradyrhizobium sp. RDT10; assembly: GCA_044772375.2. Lineage (GTDB taxonomy): Bacteria > Pseudomonadota > Alphaproteobacteria > Rhizobiales > Xanthobacteraceae > Bradyrhizobium. The sequence continues at coordinate 2,101,861 of CP187939.1, read as the reverse complement.
CACTCCGTCTTGTCGGAGAAGCAGAACGGGCAGATCGAGCGCGGGAAGTAGTGCGGCTCGCCGCAGGCGGTGCAGCGCTTGATCAGGAACTTGCCGGCCTTGGCCGCTTCCCAGAACGGCGCGGTTTCCGGATTGGTCACCGGCGCTGGATATTTTTCACTTCAGCCATCACACGCGCTCCAGAATGCAGGTTGAGGCGGCGTGACGCACGCCGAGAAGTCCGCCGGTGCCGTGGGCGATTGCGAGATCGCAATTTGGCACCTGCACCTTCGAATGGGCTTCGCCGCGCAATTGCCGGACGGCTTCGATGATCTTGGTCATGCCGCCGCGGTTGACCGGGTGGTTACTGCAGAGGCCGCCGCCGTCGGTGTTGAACGGCAATTTGCCGACGCCGGAAATCAGGTTGCCGTCGGAGACGAACTTGCCGCCCTCGCCCTTCTTGCAGAAGCCGAGGTCTTCGAGCTGCATCAGTACGGTGATGGTGAAGCTGTCATAGATCGAGGCGTACTTGATGTCCTTCGGCGTCACCCCCGCTTCCTCGAAGGCGCGCGGGCCGGACCAGACGCCGGCGGAATAAGTGAGGTCGAGATCCTTGCCGCCGCGCGGACCCTTCATCGCCTCGCCATGGCCGATCAACCGCACCAGCGGCTTCTTCAGGCTCTTCGCGATCTCCGGCGTGGTCACGATAACTGCGCCGCCGCCGTCGGTGACGACGCAGCAATCCATCCGGTGCAGCGGGTCAGAGATCATCGGCGAGTTGATGACGTCCTCGACCGTAACGACCTCCTTCAGCATCGCGTGCGGGTTGTACTGGGCGTGATGGGAAGCCGCGACCTTGATCCAGGCGAGTTGTTCGCTGGTGGTGCCGTAGTCGTGCATATGGCGCATGGCACACATGCCGTAGGCATTGTGGGTGGTGGCGCCATAGGCCGCCTCGAAATCGGCTTCCGCGCCGGCCGCGCGCGCCGGCATCGGCCCGGTGCGCGGCTTGCCGGCAAGTGTGACCAGCGCGACCGAGCATTTGCCGGCCGCGATCGCTTCTGCGGCGTGGCCGAGATGGATCAAATAGGAACAGCCGCCGGTCTCGGTGGGATCGACGTGACGCACCTTCAATCCGAGATAATCGACCATCGGCCAAAGGCCGCCGGGGCGTCGCCGGCGCAGAAATAGCCGTCGATGTCGGCTTTGGTGAGCCCGGCATCCTCGATCGCTCCCTTGGCGACCTCGGCATGCAACTGCGCGGTTGATTTATCGGGTGCGTGCCGGGTGGGATGCTCATAGATCCCGGCGATGTAGGCCTTGCCCTTGATGGTCAAATCGTTCTCCGTTGGCGTTTCTTCTTCCAGTTTTTCTGGCCTGTCGCCGCCTCCTTGGCAAGCGCGGAGATATTCCGCAGAGCGAGACGGTAGCGAATGGACTCAACTCGGGATGATTATCGGCGGAAATCGTATCAGGTCACGGCCGCGGATATGCCAGCGTGTTCCCGCGGCGCGACGCGCCCGAGTTGTGCCTGATCGCTTGCCCCTCCATGATGAGAGGGCGCAGGGAAGACCGGGTGCGCGCTGCACCCGCGGTCTCGTGTGCAATGTGCACAAAGAAGTGCGCACACGAGCATACAGGCCCAGCGGAGAGCATCCGGCCTTCCCTGCGCAATGGTTTGACGGCTTATGGCGCGCTCTTCCCGGAGACGAATTCCTCTTGCCTCCGTCGCTGCCGGATTGACGGCCGATCGAACCCGGTTGGATTTCGATCAACCTCCGCCAGCTTGACACCAGCCACGGGTGCCAGAACCACACGCTTTTGCCGTACGCAACAACGTCGCTCGTCCTGCGCGGATCGATTGCTCACGAGCCCCAAGACTAAGCCTAAGGCCGCCCTGCAATGCCTCGCGCGCGCAACGCCATCGCGTCCACCGCAACCCGCACTCCACGTATCGTGACGACGCGTACGCCCCTCTTCATGAGGCGGGATGCCGCGAACATGGAGCTGATTTGGGGGAAATGAAAAGGGCCTTATTTTTGATGCGCAATCTGGACGGCCCAAATCGCGTTGAAATGGCTGGCGAAATTCGTGTTTTGGCGCAGCGGGTTTTGGGGCGTTTTGGAGACTCCAGTCACACCATGATATCGGCCTACAGCGCCTTGGTCCGCCTGAGCAGCCACCAGGTCAGTCCTCCGCGGCGATCACCAGCAGAAGCGCGTACCAGGTGCCGCCGTCGCCGGTCTGGAACGGCATGTCCTTGGTGTTCATGCCGAAGAAGCCGGTGACCAGCGTCGAGGGCAGCATGCAAGCGGTCAGGACCGACAGCGTGAACAGGCGGCGGTTGGTGATCGCCGTCATGCGGCCGGCGATCTCGTCCTGCAGCAGCCGCGCGCGCTCATAGATCGCGCTGAACTCGTAGTCGAGCGCGTCGAACTTCTGCGCGAGCTTGCGCATCGCCGACAGCAGAGTTTCGGATTCCACGTCCTCGCGCGTCTCCATGCGATGAAACAACGCCCGGATCTGCGACAGCTGCCGCCGCGTGCGGATCGCCTGCAGGCGCACGCGGCCAAGCCGCAATCGCTCATCGTCGATCTCGTCGTGCAGGACATGATTCTCGACGATGTCGAGCTCGTCGCCGAGGCCCGCCGAATAGCGTCCGATCACATCGGCGAACTGGTCAACGATCGCATCGAACAGCGACACCGGGGTAAGAAACTTGCGGCCGCCATCGATCGCACGCCGTGTCAGCTCGATCGCGCGCAGCGGCTTGCGCCGGGCCGTGATCATCAGCTTCGACGAGATCGCAAAGTGCACCCGCAGGAGATCGTCGCCCTCCTGCATGAACTCCTGATGCAGGTCGGGCAAAACGCCGACGATCTCCTCGCTGAAGATATCGAGGCGGATATGCTCGTCCGCATCGATCAGGGTCTCGCGCGCGACATCGGACAGCTGCGCACTCCTGGCGAGCCAATCGTGGCAACGACGGTTGGACAGATTGAAATGCAGCCACAGCCAGCCGTGCGGATCGGCGAGTTCCGCATCGAGGTTGGCGACGTCGAGCTTCGTCGCGGAGCCGTCGCCCGCGAAGCGATAGGCGGAGATGATGCCGATATCGGCGAGGGCCTGGTCCATCCGCTAACCCGTTGCTGGTGTGAAGCAGGCAATGCGTCAACGCAGTGACAAGCTGATGACGACTACACCCCATCGAAGCTCTGGAGACAAGCCCGTAGGGTGGGCAAAGCGAAGCGTGCCCACCACTCCGGACAGCGATCGTCGAGAGATGGTGGGCACGCTTCGCTTTGCCCACCCTACGACAGCGTCACTCCGCTGCGATCTGCCGCGGTGCCGGCGGCGGATTGGCGAGGTCGGCGGCGAGTTGCGTGTGGCGCGCTTTGGCGTCCTTCACCGCCTTTTCCTTCACCGGGCCGTAGCCGCGGATGCGGTCGGGCAGCGAGAGGATCTCGAGGGCGGTGTCGTGGGTGACCGGCGAGAGCAAGCCGAGCACGGTGGCAACGTCCTTTTCGTAAGCTACGATGAGATCGCGCTCGAGCTTGCGGTCGGCGCTGTAGCTGAAGATGTCGAATGGCGTGCCGCGCAGGAAGCGCAGTTTTGCCAGCGTCCGGAACACCGGCATCATCCAGGCACCGAAAGCGCGCTTCTTCGGCCGGCCGAGCGCATCGAGGCCGCCGCCGAGGATTGGCGGCGCAAGATTGAAGTTGAACTTAAAGTCGCCTTCGAACTGGTCGCGGAGCTGCTTTTCGAAACGGCCGTCGGTGAACAACCGCGCGACTTCATATTCGTCCTTGTAGGCGAGCAGCTTTGCGTAGTTGATCGCAATCGCCCGCGGCAACGCTTCGCCATAGCCGCCGTCGATAGCCGCGTCGCGCACTCGCTTCACCAGACCCCGATAGCGCTCGGCGAGCGCGGCATTTTGATAATCGGTCAGCAATGCGCTGCGGTGCGCGATGATCTCGTCGAGAGACATCGCATCCAATGTCTTCGACGCGACCGTCTCATCCTGGCCCTTCATCATCGCCTCAAGCCGCGCCGGATCGGCCGCGGCGAGACGGCCGAGCTGGAAGGCCTGCGTGTTCATCTTGATCGAAACGCCGTTGACCTCGATCGCCTGCAGTATGGCCTTCGCCGAAAGCGGCAGCAGGCCCTTCTGATAGGCATAGCCCAGCATCATGATGTTGGTGGCGATGGAATCGCCGAGCAGCGCTTCGGCCGGCTTGGTGAAGTCGTAGAAAGAAGAGTCCTTGCGCAGCTCGGTTTCGAGCACGTGGTTGACCTTGCGGCTCTGGAAATTGAAGTCGCGGTTGAGGATGAAGTCGGCGGTCGGGATGACGTGGGTGTTGATGACGCCGACGGTGCGGCTGGCTTCGCAAAGCGTGATGGTGTCCTTGGCGGCGGCCACCACCTCGTCGGCGGCCATCACGAGGTCAGCGGTACCGGTAACGATGCGCGAGCAGGTGACGTCGGCGGTGTGCTCGGAGAGCCGGACATGGCTGAGCACCGCCCCGCCCTTTTGCGCGAGGCCGGACATGTCGAGGATCATGCTGGCCTTGCCTTCGATATGCGCGGCCATGCCGAGCAGCGCGCCGATCGTCAGCACGCCGGTGCCGCCGACGCCACCGACCGCGATGTTGTAGGGCCGCTGCAGCGAGGGGAACGAGGCCGGCTCAGGCAGATCGCCGATGTCGCCGAGGCCTGTACCATCAAGGCTTGCCGGCGCACGGCGGCGCGGCTTGCCGCCGTCGATGGTGACGAAGGACGGGCAGAAGCCTTTCAGGCAGGAATAGTCCTTGTTGCAGGTCGACTGGTTGATGGTGCGCTTGCGGCCCATCTCGGTTTCCAAAGGCTCGACCGAAATGCAGTTCGACTGCACCGAGCAATCGCCGCAGCCTTCGCAGACAGCCGGATTGATCATGACGCGGCGCGCCGGATCTTCCATCAGGCCGCGCTTGCGGCGGCGACGCTTTTCGGCGGCGCAGGTCTGCACGAAGACGATCGCCGAAGTGCCTTTCAGCGTGCGGCAAGTCCGCTGGACCGTGTCGAGTTCGTCGCGATGCGCGGTCTTGACGCCGGGCGCGATCTCGGACGCCGGATAGGCGTCGGGGTTTTCCGAGACGAGATAGATGTTGCGGATGCCCTCCGAGTGGAGCTGGAAGGTGATCTGCTGCGGCGACAATTCGCCGTCGACATGCTGGCCGCCGGTCATCGCGGTCGCGTCGTTATAGAGGATCTTGTAGGTGATGTTGGCGCCGGAGGCGATCGCCTGGCGGATCGCGAGGCTGCCGGAGTGGAAATAGGTGCCGTCGCCGAGATTGGCGAATACGTGCTCTTCCTTGGTGAAGGGCGCGACACCGACCCACGGCACGCCCTCGCCCCCATGTGGGTGTAGGTCTCGGTGTTGCGGTCCATCCACAGCGCCATGAAGTGGCAGCCGATGCCGGCAAAGGCGCGGCTGCCCTCGGGCACTTTGGTCGAGGTGTTGTGCGGGCAGCCTGAGCAGAAATACGGCGTGCGAGTGACGGGGGCGACCGCCTGCATCTGGGTCGCCTGCCGGCCGTTGAACCAGTCAGCCTTGGCGCGCAACATCGCGGCGATTTCAGGATTGAGGTTGAGGCGAAGCAATCGTTCCGTCAGCGAACTCGCCAGCGAGGCGACGGAAAGCTCGGCGGCGAAGGTCAGGAAACGCTTGTCGTGATCGTCCATCTTGCCGACGATGCGCGGGCGGACGTCGTCGCGCCAATTGAACAGCTCCTGCTTGACTTGATTTTCGACGATCTCGCGGCGTTCTTCGACGATGAAGATTTCTTCAAGCCCGACGGCGAAATTGCGCACGCCTTCCGGCTCCAGCGGCCAGGGCATGCCGATCTTGTAAAGCCGCAGCCCGATCTTGGCGGCGACCTCCTCGGTAATCCCAAGCTCGCGCAGCGCCTGACGGATGTCCTCGTAGCTCTTGCCTGACGCCATGATGCCGTAGCGGGCATTCGGCGAATCCATGGTGATGCGATTGATCTTGTTGGCGCGGGCGAACGCGATCGCAGCATAGCCCTTGTAGTCCTGCAGGCGCAGGTCTTGCGCATAGCGGTCGTCAGGCCAGCGCAAATTGAGGCCGCCCGGTGGCATCTCGAAGTCGGTCAGGAATCGCGAACAGGGTCATCTCGTCGGTGAGGTCGATCTCGGCGGTGGTCTCCACCGTCTCGGTGATCACCTTCATGCCGACCCAGCAGCCGGAGTAGCGCGACATCGCGATGCCCAACAGGCCCATCTCGATTATTTCATGGATGCTGGAGGGATAGAGATAAGGCATCAGCGCGGAGATGAAGGCGTGGTCCGACTGATGGGGAACGGTCGAGGACTTTGCGCCGTGGTCGTCGCCGGCGAGGCAGAGCACGCCGCCATTTTGGCCGAGCCCGCCGTATTGCCGTGCCGGAATACGTCGCCGCAGCGGTCGACGCCGGGGCCCTTGCCGTACCAGATGCCGACTGCGCCATCATATTTGGCGCCGGGCGACAGATTGAGCTGCTGCGAGCCCCAGATCGCGGTCGCCGCGAGGTCCTCGTTCACGCCGGGCTGGAACTTGATGTTGTATTGTTCGAGGTGTTTTCGCGCGGCGAAGAGCTGCTGGTCGTAGCCGCCGAGCGGCGAGCCGCGGTAGCCGGAAATGAAGCCTGCGGTGTTCAGCCCTGCGGCGCGGTCGCGGCGGATCTGCGCCATCGGCAGGCGGACCAGCGCCTGGATACCGGTCAGGAAGATATGACCTGTTCCTTGGGTGTATTTCTGATCGAGACTGATCGGACCCTGGTTGATTCCCATTTACAGCCCTCTTTGCCGTCGGCGTGAGCCTTGATCGACGATGCTTTTTATGTAGGCACCTGAACTTGTTAGAACCAGTCTATGTCGGATTTTCCAGCCGACGCACCACAAATCTCGGCCATAGAGCCGCGCTTCCAAAGATCGCAATTTCGTGCCGGGAGTAACGGGGCCGCGTTTCGGTTTGTGTCGTCCGGGAGCCTCGCCGCGAAACGGCATGACATCCCCGCTCTGCTTGCTTTCGCGCTATAACGTTCCAGGAGGCCAATTGGTGCAGGGACGACATCGAACGATGCGGACGATTCTCGCCGGCTTGCTTTTGTGCACTGCGCTCGCCGTCGGCGAAGTCCACGCCCAGTCCAACGCCGAACCGGCCGCTGAGGATATCGCGCGCGGCAAGGCGCTGACGGAAGCCGGCAACTGCGCAAGCTGCCACACCGTGGATCCCACCAAGCCGCTCGCCGGGGAAGCGGATCGATACCCCGTTCGGCGGCATCTACTCGCCCAATCTGACGCCGGATCGCGCGACGGGCTTGGGCGTCTGGAGCGATGACGAGTTCTACCGCGCCTTGCGCTTTGGCGTAGCGCGCGACGGCTCGCGCTATTACCCGGCCTTCCCCTACCCGAACTTCACCAAGCTGACGCGCCAGGACATCCTCGCCATCCGGGCCTATCTGGCGACGCTGACTCCGGTGAACAATGCACCGCGCGCGCCCGAGCTGCGCTGGCCGTTCAACTATCGCGTCGTGATGCGCGGCTGGAACTGGCTGTTCTTCAAGCCGGGCATTCTGATGCCGGACCAGCAGAAGAGCGCGGAGTGGAATCGCGGGCGCTATCTGGTCGAGGGCGTCGCGCATTGCGGCGCCTGCCATACGCCGAAGAACATCTTTGGCGCCGATAAGCGCGGCCAGGCTTACGGCGGCAACCTTGTGCAAGGCATGTTCGCGCCGCGGCTGGATGGTGCCGAGCGCAGCGGCCTGAAATCCTGGAGCGTGGAAGACATCACCGAATACCTGCAGAGCGGCCGCAACGCCAGGAGCCATGCCGGCGAGCTGATGTCGGAGGTCGTGGTCAATTCGACCTCTGTCATGAGCGATGCGGATGTGCGCGCGATTGCGGTTTACCTGAAGGATCTCCCGGCCGGCGCGCCGGAGCCGAAGGTCACCCCGCCCTCACCAGCACAAATGGCGGAAGGCAAAAAGCTCTATGACGGCGCCTGCATCGCCTGCCACGAGGAGGATGGCTCAAGCGCACCGCGGATCTACCCGCCGCTGCCCGGCAACGCCAACCTGCAATCCGCCGACGCCTTGAGCACGCTGCGCATCATCCTCGACGGCGCCGAGACCGTGACGACGCCGCGCGCGCCCAACAAGGGATCGATGCCGGCCTACGCCGCGAAGATGACCGACCAGCAGATTGCCGACGTTACGAATTATATCCGCAACGCCTGGGGCAATGCGGCGCCGCTGGTGACGGCGGATCAGGTCGCAAAAGCGCGCCGCAAATAATCGTGTCCCCGGACGCGGTGCAGCGATCCGAAACGTCGCGCTGCGCCGCAAGCTCCACATGGCAACCTCGCATCGGGAACCGAAGGGGATCATCGGTTCCAACATTACGGGGTTGCAACATTGGCGCGGAACATCCGGTCGCGCCAACCATTGTCTTTCCGCTTAACGCTGGGATGCTAACGGAGGAACACATTCATGGCATACCAACCCAATCCGAACGATCCCTATCGCGCCGGCCTGAGCGATGAAGAACTCCGCCATCAGGCCCGCCTCAATAGTCTCGACAATGAGTTGCAAGCCGATCCCGCACTCAGCGAAGGCCCTCCGAGCGGCGCCAAGGTCGCCATGTTCGCCGTTGCCATCGCAGTCGTGCTGGGTGCCCTGTTCTATGGCCTCAACAATACGACCGTGAACCAGGCAGGCACGACGCCGCCCAACCAGACCGCACAGACGCAGCCGGCCAACCCTGCGGCGCCTCCAGGCATGCGTGATGTGACGCCGCGCAGCAACACCGACCCCGGAACGACCACGGGTGCTGCGACGAGATCGCCCGACGCCGCCGTCTCAGAATCCGACCGGCACGGAAGTCGATCGCGCCAAGCAGTAACAGTTGATCATTCCGAACTACCGCAGCGGGTCGAAAGGCCCGCTGCTTTTTCTTGCGTCGTCTAGCTGAACATCTTGTTGAGTTCGCCGCCGGAATAACCGTTGGCGAATTCGGTGAACGTCCCCTGCTCCGCCATCTCCTTCGATGCCTTCATGAAGCCGGCCCATGCCATCCGCGCCAGCGACGCGCCGACGCTGATCCGGCGCACGCCGAGATCTGAGGCCGCCTTCAGCGACGGGCCGGCTGCGCCGACCAAAGGTTGACGGGCTTTGGATGCACCGCTTTCACGACAGCCGAAATCTCTTCCGGCGTCGCGATGCCGGGCGCATAGAGGCAATCGGCGCCGGCTTCGGCATAGGCGGTGAGCCGGTCGATCACCAGCTTCAGATCCTTCTGGCCGCGCAGGAACGCCTCGCAGCGGCCGGTGAGCAACACGCCGCTGTTGTCGGCATCGATCGCCTGGCGCGCCGCCCTGATGCGATCGACCGCAAGCGCGCGATCGAACAGCGGTTTTGCGTTGTCGCCGGTAAAATCCTCGATCGAAAGGCCGGATACGCCGGTCTTCACGGCGCGCGCGACATTGACGCCAACCTTGTCCGGCTCATGCGCAAAGCCGTCCTCGAAGTCGGCATTAACGGGAATATCGACCGCCGCGGAGATCGCGGCGAGATGCGTGCAGACATCGTCGACGGTGACGCGGTTGTCGGCCTTGGCCATCGTCCAGGCAAAGCCTGCGCTGGTGGAAGCCAGCGCCTTGAAGCCGAGATGCTGCAAGGCTACCGCGCTGCCGACATCAAAGGGATTGGGGATGATGAAGCATCCGCTCTCGTGCAATTTCCTGAACGCGGCGCGTTTGTCAGCAGCTGTCAGCATGGTCGCTCTCCCCTGTGTTTGTTGGCGCCGCGTAGATAGTGGCGCAACGCCCGTTCTGCCAGACGCCTCACGCCACGACCTTGCGCAGGAACGTCCGCTCCTCAGTGAGGATGAACTTGTTCTCCTCGGCGAAATTGAAATTGGCCACGCCCTCGCTGTCAGCGCGCAGCCGCGCCGGTAGCTTTCATAGGCAGTGAGACTCTCGAACGAGATCAGCGCAAAGGCGATGTTGTTGGTGCCCTCGTGCGGCATCCAGTAGCCGATCAGGTCGCCGCCGCATTTCGGGATGATGGTGAGCCAGTTCTTCGAATATTGCTCGAACAGAGCGCGCTTGAACGGATCGAGCTGGTAGCGGATGAAAACGGTGACGGTCATGAGGGGCTCCGATGTTTGATGGTCGCCGATATACCCGCTTGATCGACGTCAATGCTTCGGCTATCATCGAACTATGAAAGCAGGCCCCGACATCGCCATGGTCGCCTCTCTCGTCGGCGATCCCGCGCGCTCCAACATGCTGACTGCGCTGATGACCGGCCGCGCGCTGACCGCGAGCGAGCTGGCGCACCAGGCCGGCGTCACGCCGCAAACCGCGAGCTCGCATCTGGCCAAGCTGGAAGCCGGCGGCCTGATCGAGCCTGAGAAACAGGGCCGTCATCGCTATTACCGCCTCACCGGCCCCGATGTCGCCCATGTGCTCGAAGGGCTTGCGGGCCTCGCGGAGCGCGCCGGCCACACCCGGGTGCGGACAGGGCCGAAAGAGCCGGCGCTGCGCCGCGCGCGGATCTGCTACGATCATCTTGCCGGCGATCTCGGCGTGCAGATGCTCGACAGCATGCGCACGCAACGGCTGGTCCGGCAAACCAAACAGTCGATCGAACTCACCGGCGAAGGCAGGCGCTTCATGGCCGAGGCGCTGCAGATCGACACCGAGGCGCTGGCCCACCCGCGAAGGCCGGTCTGCAAGGCCTGCCTCGACTGGAGCGAACGGCGGCATCACCTCGCCGGCACGCTGGGTGCAGCCGTCATGAACCGCTTCACCGAATTGAACTGGGCGGCGCGCGATCCTGCGCCGGGCAGCCGCGTCGTCAATTTCACCCGCACCGGCGAAAAACGGTTTGCGGCGCTGTTCGGAAACAGCCCGGCCTGATCTCCGCTAAAAGTGAAGGCGTGCCGGCTTTACCGCGCGCGTTCATCGCATCAATAAGGTCGCATCCCAAAGATGGAGCCTGCGATGCGACGCGCGATCATGATCTGCTTTTCGATTATCGTGGGCGGCCTCTCCTCATGCGCGCTGGCGGCCGAACCGGCGGCGCGCGAACCTCTGCGCGCGAACCGTACGGCATCGCGCTCGAAGGCTTTGCCTATCCCTACCCCGTCCATCTGCTGCCGCTGGTGAATGACGGTGAGCAGGTGCGGATGGCCTATATGGACGTCGCCTCGGCGCAGCCGAACGGACGCACCGTGGTGCTGCTGCACGGCCGCAATTTTCCATCGAGCTACTGGGCGCCGGTCATCCAGACGCTGAGCAAAGCCGGCTATCGCGTGGTGGTGCCGGACCAGATCGGCTTCGGCAAATCCTCCAAGCCGCAAGGCGACCTGCATTTCGACACGCTGGCGCGCAACACGATCGCACTGCTCGATCATCTGCAAATCGCAAAGACCGACATCGTGGCGCATTCGCTCGGCGGCATGCTCGGGGTGCGGATCGCGCGCACCTACCCCGACCGGATCGCGCATCTGGTGCTGACCGCCCCGATCGGCCTGGAGGATTATCGGCTCTATGTGCCGCCGACGCCGACCGAAAAGATTCTGGAGAACGAGGACAAGCTCACCGCCGACGGCTATCGCAAGCAGTTAGAGACCAACTACGCGCTAAAACTGCCGGCCGAACAGGTCACGCCGTTCATCGACGCGCGTTTCAACATCAAGGGCAGCGCCGAATATCCGCGGTGGCTGCGCGCGTTCGTCAGCTCGGCGCAAATGATCTACCGCGAGCCTGTCGTGCACGAGATCCCGCTGATCACGCAGCCGACGCTGTTCGTGATGGGCGCCGACGATCGCAACGCGCCGGGAAGAGCCAATGCGCCGGAGGCGCTGCGCGCGAAAATGGGACAGAACGCCGAGCTGGCCAAGGCCCTCGCCGCAAAGATGGCGAACGGCCGGGCCGAGGTGATCCCGAATACCGGACACCTGGTCTTTCTGGAAGCGCCGGCCAAATATGATGAACTGGTGCTCGGATTCCTGGCCGCCCCGTAGCATCGGGAGCATTCATGTTCCATTCAGTTGTTCGTGACTAGGTTCCGAACCTTGCCGCCCTTGCGGCCAAGAACGGGAGAAAACATGAAGTACCTTTTCGTAGCAATTCTGGCCCTGGGCACCGTTGCTAGCTTCAGCGCGGCGGAAGCCGCAGGCGGATGCGGCCCCGGTTGGCATCGTGGCCCCTATGGCGGCTGCCAGCCCAATCGCCGGGCAGTTGTGGTTCGTCCGGCCCCGGTCGTCGTGGTGCGACCTCCAGCTCGAACCGTCGTGGTGCGGCCCGGTCGCGTGTGCCCGTATGGCACCGTGTGGCGCTATGGACGCTGCCGCGCTTATTGACATTTTCAATGCACGACAAAGCCCGCTCTCGCGGGGCTTTTTTATTCCTTCTCTAAGCAATCTCTGACGACTCTTACCAGTAGTAACGACGACGACGCCAGTAGCGGCGGCGCCAACGGCGACGGCGATGCCAGCCCCAATGCCTGCGACGCCAACGGCGGCGACGCCAGCCCCAGTGCCTTCGGCCCCAGCCGCGACGACGGCCACGGCCGCGGCCCCAGCCCACTTCTTCGGGCATGAGGCGATCGACCTCATCGCCTGATGTGACGGCAGGTTGAGCGTTCTCATTGGGAGGAGTTTGGCGTCGTCGGCGAGCGGCGCCGGCATCAGCGGCGCGGCCTGCGCGCTCGCTGCAAGCGCGACACCGCCCGCGGCAAATCCAAAGGCGAGTTTCAGAAAGTGGCGGCGTTCCATCACATCTCCTCCTCCGTCTGCTGTGTGCGAGAAGGAGAGTTTCGAGGTGCCGAGATGAATGCCCGGTGAATTGGGCGTTCAGCTTTCCTGCGAACGAAGCCGATCCAGATTTATTTTCGCGCACGGCCGTTCACAGCGGAACATTTATCGCGGCTGCGCTATTTCTGCATCGCGCGCGCTGTGATCCGGCTTCGCTCTGCGAGCTACGCCGGACAAGCTTCGCGGGAACGACAATCGGCTTACGCCACGAGCTCCTCGGCAAGCACCAGCACCTCCCGCGTCCGCGTCACGTCCGGCCAGTCGCGGTTGAAATCGGCCACCAGGCGCTTGAGCTCGGGCCCTCGATCGCGCGATCGAGCGCGGCCTTGTCGGGAAATTGGTACATCGCCTGATGCACCGACGGATCGGTATCGCTCCAGTAGCGCCAAGCCTTCACGGCGCCGAACGATTTCATCGCATCCGGCAGATGCTCGCGCGAATACCAGGTGTCGAACGCCTGGCGCTTGGCCGGATCGGTCACGGTGGCGCGGACGACGAAAAAGGCTGCGGGCATTGGATTTCCTCCCGGGCATTGTTTTTGTTCGGCGCATGGGACACCGGTTGTCGGCCACACGCAACTGTCACATGCTCCGTGATATCAAGGCCGCGCGCAACGCGTTATCCGAGGTGCCACCCATGCCCATCCGCCATCGCTCCGCCCTTGCCGCAGCCCTCTGGCTGTTGGCGACGGCCGTTCCCGCCCTTGCCGACGACATCATGCTCCCACGCGAGCCGCAAATCGGGCCGCGGCCGTTTTATCTGGTCGACAAGATGAAGGACGGGCCGCTGAAGCAACAGCTCAGCCAATGCACCGGGCCGTTCCGCAAAACCGACTTTTCCATCGGCCACCGCGGCGCGGCGCTGGAATTCCCTGAACATACCCGCAGATCCTATATAGCGGCTGCCCGCATGGGCGCCGGCATCATCGAATGCGACGTGACGTTTACGAAAGACCGCGAGCTGGTCTGCCGGCATTCGCAGTGCGACCTGCACACCACGACCAACATCCTGACGGTGCCGGAGCTGGCCGCAAAATGCTCGCAGGCCTTCAGCCCGGCCGATCCCGCCACCGGCAAGAAGGCGTCGGCAAAATGCTGCACGAGCGATATCACGCTCGCCGAATTCCGCACGTTGACCGCGAAGATGGACGGCTTCAACGCCGATGCGAAGACGCCGGAGGAATATCAGAACGGCACGCCGCGCTGGCGCACCGATCTTTACGCCAATTCCGGCACGCTGATGACGCATGACGAGAGCATTGCGCTGATCAAGAGCCTGGGCGCCAAATTCACGCCGGAACTGAAGGCGCCGGAAGTGGCGATGCCGTTCGACGGCAACTACACGCAGGAGAAATACGCGAGCCAGATGCTGGACGCCTACAAGAAGGCCGGCATTCCCCGGGCGATGTGTTTGCGCAGAGCTTCAATCTCGCCGACGTGCTCCACTGGGTGAAGACCGAGCCGGCGTTCGGGGCGCAGGCGGTGTATCTCGAAGATCGCTACGAGAAGAAGGGCCTCGATCCCGCCAAGTCAGAAACCTGGAAACCCTCGATGGCGGAATTGAAGGCGCAAGGCATAGCTATCCTCGGCCCACCGATCTGGACCATGCTGACACTGAACGACAAGCGCGAGATTGTTCCATCCGAATACGCCAAGGCCGCGAAGGCCGCGGGCCTCGACCTGATCGGCTGGTCGCTGGAACGCGACGGCCCGCTGCACAAGGGCGGCGGCTTCTATCACCGTTCGGTCAAGGCTGCGATCGACCGCGATGGCGATACGCTGACGGTACTGGACGTGCTCGCGAAACAGGTCGGCATCCGCGGCATGTTCTCGGACTGGCCGGCGACGACGACCTTCTATGCGAGTTGCACGGGGATGAAGTAGAGAGGCTTCGTAGGGTGGGCAAAGGCGCTCTTCGCGCCGTGCCCACCATCATCTGCGAGGGCGACAAAAATGGTGGGCACGCTTCGCTTTGCCCACCCTACGCACCGCCTTCACGAGCAAGCACATCAACTCAGTTTCATGGGGCTATCACCAACCACCCGGAGATCGATCCTGCCGATCAGATCCGAACGGAGCGCCTCGGCGGCGCTGATGGCGTCCGTCGTCTGCCGCAACGTGCTGACATTCGATCCGAGCGACACGATGCCGCCGAGCACCGCGGCGATCGATCCGAGGGCCGCGAACTGACTGGACCCGAACAGGCCGAGCACCATCACGAGCAGCAATGCGACGCCGCCGGCGATGATCGCCTTGGAAACCAGAATGATCTTTCGGCATCGCTCGGCGACTCCGGCAAGCTCCTCGAGCCGCTCCTCGATGAGTGAAATCTCGTCGGTCGGGCCGTCGTCGGGCATCACATTCAAGATCGAGCACCAAGTGCGGTTTCATAGGGTGGGCTAGCGTAAGCACAACCCACCCTACCCGCCGATCGGCTTTCGCGCTAGACCGGCTCCAGGCCGAGCGCCTGCGCGCTCTCGATCCAGGTTGGCAGTTCGCGCTGATACAGCGCATTGCTTTCCTTGAAGCCGAGCGCCGGATCCAGCACGAACGTGGCGAGAACTTCCTTCACTTTCGGATCGTTGTTGGCGGCCACGCAGAGTTCCGACAGCCGGTCGACGATCGGCTGCGGCACAGCCTTGGCACCGCCCAGCCCGTGAAGCCGCTGATGGTGAAGAACTTCGATGTGGCGCCCTGTTCAGGCAGCGTCTTGACGTTCGGAATCGCGGCGACCTTCTTCGAGTGCACCGCGAACACCACGCCGTGGTTGCCTTGCAGGACGGGTTGCGCGGCCGTGTAGCTGCCCATCGCGACGTCGAGCGTGCCGTCCATTATCCCCGTCCACATCGGAGCCTCTCCCCGGTAGTGGATCGGCTCGATCTTGAGACCATACTGCTTGTTGAGTTCGTTAATGGTCATGTGCGGGGCCGAGCCTGCGCTGTAGGTGCCGAAGTTCACCTGGCCCTTCTTGCGCGCGAACGCGACGAAATCGTCCAGCGTCTTGACCTCGGACTTCGTGCTCGCAACCAATAGCAGCCCGGAGCCCGGGATGACGCTGACCAGCGTCAGGTCCCTGTCCATGTCGTAGCCGGGATTCTTCATCATCACCCGGTTCATCACGTAAGTGGTCGAGATGGAGCACAGAATGGTGTGGCCGTCAGGCGCAGCACGCGCGACTTCCGCCGCGCCGATCGAGCCGGAAGCCCCCGCCTTGTTTTCGATGACGACGTTCTGCCCCACCTGCCTGGAGATGTAATCGCCGAAGGCGCGCGCCAAGGTCGGTCTGTCCGCCCGCCGGGTAGCTGCAGACCATGCGGATGTTCCGCGACGGCCAGGGGCTTGCGCGGCGGCGCCACGCACGAGGAAAGGCGTTGCGGCGGCGGCCGTACCGGCGGCGATGAAGTGACGGCGGCTGATTCTCACTGGCATGTTCGCTCCCTGATTTTCGACGAGCGTACCGCATCGTCTCCTCTCTGCCATAGGCGAAAGGCGGGACAGATTGGCGCACATCAGGTTCGGGCTTCCGCGGGTGGCCAACCGGATCACGGCATTCGCAACCGGCATTTTCCGAGACGCGAAAATACCGACGGCGGCAGCCCGCCAAATCTCTCGATCGCCTATCGGACCCCAAAGAGCCGAAGGCATGAACTGAACGTGGGCGTGCATAGGACGGCAGAGAGTGGCGATGCCACAGGGCCAGGGCCGGGCTGATCCGTGCTAAGCTTCTTTCAACACATTTGCTGGTTGGTTTAGCGGAGGGGATTGTGAGGCGACGTGATTTCATCGCGCTCCTCGGCAGCGCAGCGGCCAGCCGACCGCTCGGCGCGCATGCGGAACGCCCGCGCGAGCGCGTCCTCTATTTCACGTACTCGGCCGGCTACCGGCATGATGTCATACCGCTTTCCAAGGCAATCCTGACCCAGCTTGGAAGCAACTCGGGTGTCTTTGAAGTCACGGCAACGGAAGATACGTCTGAATTCTCTCCCGATAACCTCGAGCGCTACGCCGCGGTGATGTTCTACACGTCAGGAGAACTTCCGATGAGCGAAGCGCAAAAGACAGCTCTTCTCAACTTCGTGCGCTCGGGCCGCGGGTTCCTCGGCGTTCATTCGGCGACGGACACATTTTACACTTGGCCGGACTATCTCGACCTCGTCGGCGGCTACTTTAATGGTCATCCCTGGCATCAGACCGTGACAATCGAGGTGGTCGATCCCAGCGATCCTCTGGTGGCTTTTCTCGGGAATTCGTTGCAAGTCGCAGACGAGATCTACCAGATCAGCGACTTCGACTATCGTCGATCACGCGTGCTCCTGCGCCTCGACCCAGGCTCGGTGGACCTTGGCAAGACAGGCGTGCATCGACGATTCTATGGCTGGCCTCTCGCATGGACGCGATTCTACGGCGGGGGACGCGTATTCTATACGGCACTAGGCCACGAGGCGTCAGTTTGGCAGGACGCACGTTACCAGCGAATCCTCACCAACGCGATCCTCTGGTCTATGCGAAGGTCGCACTAGCTGGCAGACGGCGTGGCGCTGCACCTGTTGGCAGCGCATCGTACCCGCATGTGTCGCCTTCCCACTTCAATGGGCTTGGGGCAACTCGAGCGTTCAGGATGCGGGCCGCAGCATCGGCGTCAGCACTGGAGAGGAACCACTTTGGATTCTGCCGGTGATCTTGAAGCCATGACGCTCATAGAGCGAAATGTTACGCGGGTTCGAGCTTTCGAGGTAGGCCGCGATACCCTCCTCGTCGCATCGTCGAAGAGCGTGTTTCATTAGCAACGTGCCAAGCCCTTGCCCGAACCAGGTCGGATCGGCGGCGATAAAAGGCAGATACCAATGCGGCTCATGCGGATGATGTTCGGCCATTCCTTTCATGACGGCCCCGATATCCTCTGATATCTCCGGGCGCTGGGTCTCCTCCATGATTGCGCCCATTTCTGCTTCGTCCGGCTCGACGCCTGGCGGCAGCCACAGGGCAACGGCGCGAGCGCCTTCAGTGATGTAGACTGTGCCATGCTCGAAAGCCCGGCCGCCCAAAGCATTGACGAACCGAGGCATTGTTCCGAGGTACACGGACGGATCGGGCCAAGCCCAACGTGCCATCGGGTCGGCCGCAAAGCCGAGCACGATGGTGCTGATGGCGCTTGCCCGGATGTTCGGGCCCGCGGATTTGATTTCCGGCGCCGCTGCCATCGTGTCGTTCCCTCGGTCACCATTCGATTTTAGGCATCGTTAATGTAAACGAGCCAGCACTTTCTTCAAGAACCAGACTGGCTCTTAATTTTGTGGACGCGTGAAGGGCACGAAGCGCACGGGGACGACGGCGCGAGTTGTCGTCTTGTCAGGGGCGATCTTCTCGACGACCGTAAGGTGCTGAGTGCCGTATTCGGCTCCCACAGGCATGACGAGCCGGCCACCCACTTTGAGCTGCTCGATCAGCGGCGGCGGTACCTGCCCAAGCGCGGCGGTCACCACGATGGCGTCAAAGGACCGCATTCGGGCCAGCCGACATAGCCGTCGCCCAGCCTGACGCTCACATTGTCATACGCGAGGTCCTTGAGTGTTTTCGTGGCGGTCTCAGCCAATTGTGGGACAATTTCGATGGTGCAGACCTTTCGCGTCAGGTGCGCAAGAATGGCGGCCTGATAGCCCGAACCCGTACCGACTTCGAGCACAACGTGATCGGGGGCGACCTCGGCCAACTCCGTCATCAAGGCCACGATGAACGGCTGCGATATGGTCTGGCCGTGGCCGATCGAAGCCGGCCTGTCCGCGTATGCGATGGAGCAAGACCGCTCGGGGATGAACAGATGGCGTTTCGTTCGCCTCATGGCCTCAAGGACCCGCTCCGACAGGCCCTGCTGTCCCACAACGCTGGCGCGGGACCGGGCGTAGGCCCTGATGGTTTCGACCATGGCGGCGCGCTCGCCGGCGCATTGAGCATCCTGTGCGGTGGCTTCCCGCGCGACGGCAAGCATGGACGGCAACAGCAGCAGCAAGATCTTCATGATCATGCGGTCGGCCATACAAAATCGACGGCATCGTCCGCTATGCCGGATGGAGGTAAACGATGCTATCGCACCTCAAGTTATCTAGTTAACCTGGGCAGAGTAGACATGTTCCAAACTTCCAAGTGCCGGTTTGTCCGCTCTTCCAGCACGAAAGAGGACACAGCCTTTGGCAGACGGCGGCGCCCGTGAAAACTACTGTTGTCGGGGCTGCAACTGCACTGGCGCCCGCGCTTGCGTTCCGGCTTGGGCCTGCGGAAGCGTCGACACCGGCTTACGGGCAGGGTTGGCAACCGGCCGTGGCGGATTAGCTGATGTCGCCACTGAAGTCCTGGGCCGCAGGTTCTGCTCGGAGGCGCTGGAGATCGCGCGCGCTATTTGTTCCTGGCTCGCCTTGAGCTGTTCGGCGATCCCAGCATTTTCGCGGGCCAATTCTTCCTGGCTGGCCTTGAGCTGCTCGATCTCCTGCTGCACGTTTGCGAGATCGCGCGCCATCGTCTGGAGCGACTGTGTCACCTCGGGTGGGATCGGGGCGACCGCCGCCTCTTGCGGTGCGGTCTGGGCCGGCGCTGGCAATTGCGAAACTGCCGGATCCGCCGCGGCTACCTGAACGGCAGGCGGGCTCTGCTGAGCGGCAAACTTTGGTGTTTCCGACGGCAGCGACGAAGCCGCAGCCAGTTGCGGCGCCCACCGGGAGATCATCGGCCTGACCGTCTCGCCATAGGACTGCCAGGCGAAAGCCGCGGTACAGATGCCCGCTGTCAACAGCAGGCCGATCAAGCCGCGTAGCGCCGGCCTGCCACGCGATGGCTGACGAAGCTCTTCACGGCCCTCTTCGGATCCGAAGAACGGCGTGCGGCATCGTCCTCCATCCTGGAAATCTGTTCATTGACACGCGCGAGCTGTTCATCCGCGCGGGCGATCTGTTCATAAGCATGTGCGAGCCGTTCATCGGCGCGCGCGACCAGCTCGATCTCTTGCGTGGACAGTCCCGGATTAACATCGCGTGGATCACTTTGCTCATCGATTTGCTTGGTGTTCGCCTGGGAATCCATGGGCGCCTCCTCCCAGTTTGCCGTCAACTGAACGGACGATCGTCGGATTGTAGACCACTCCCTACCGCCGTTTTGACCAAAGCAAGGCTGGAGGATGGAAAGTATAGGGCTGATTTTGGGCAATAGCCGCTCAGGCACCGCCGGGAGAAGACCAGGGCCCCCGGCTGTGTGGCTCTACTTCCGGCGTCCGGAAGTGAGTTTGGTTCTTACGACGGTTCAGTTGGCCTTACGGCTCAGGAAGACCGGGATGTCGAGGACCTTTTCCTCGACCGGATTGCGCACGGGAGTAGCGCGGCCGAACGGATCGAGGCGCTGCGGCGCCGTCGGCCGCGCCTGCTCCGCGATCGGCCTTGCCGGTCGCGCTTCAGGGTGGCGGGCCGTCGGGATGAGCGACGGCGGCCTCGCGTACTGCGGCGGCGGTACACTACGGTCGGCAATGCGGCGCCGGTCGTTGCTCAGCCTGGAGGCGAGGTCCGTGAGTGAGCTTTCCGGCGGCTGCCTCTCGCGCGCAGCGCCGAGATTATCGATGCCGGTCGCCACCACCGAGACGCGGACGACACCATCGAGGCTTGCATCGAAGGTGGCGCCGACGATGATGTTGGCATCCGGATCGGCCTCGTCGCGGATGCGGGTCGCCGCTTCGTCAACCTCGAACAGCGTCAGGTCCCGGCCGCCGGTGATGGAGACGATCAGGCCGCTGGCGCGCTTGATCGAGGATCCTCGATCAATGGGTTGGAAATCGCAGCCACCGCGGCGTTGAGCACGCGCTTGTCGCCGGAAGCCTCGCCCCTGCCCATCATGGCCTTGCCCTTCTCGCGCATGACCGAGAGAACGTCGGCGAAATCGAGATTGATCAGACCTTCCTTGACGATGAGGTCGCTGATGCAGGCCACGCCCGAATAGAGCACCTGATCGGCCATGGCGAAGGCATCGGCGAATGTGGTCTTCTCGTTGGCGACCCGGAACAGGTTCTGGTTCGGGATGATCAGCAGGGTGTCCACTTCCTTCAGCAGCTCGGCGATGCCGGCCTCGGCATAACGCATGCGGCGCTGGCCTTCGAACTGGAACGGCTTGGTGACGACACCGATGGTGAGGATGCCGAGCTCACGCGCGGTCCTGGCGATAATGGGCGCAGCGCCGGTGCCGGTGCCGCCGCCCATGCCGGCGGTAACGAACACCATGTGCGCGCCGGCCAATTGATCGCGGACCGCATCGACGGCCTCTTCCGCCGCCGCGCGCCCTATGTCGGGCTGCGCGCCGGCGCCAAGGCCTCCGGTCACCTGCGCGCCCATCTGGATGACGCGCCTGGCCTTCGAACTGGTGAGCGCCTGGGCATCGGTATTAGCGACGATGAAGTCGACGCCTTCGAGCCCGGCCTCGATCATGTTGTTGACGGCATTGCCGCCGGCGCCGCCGACCCCACACGACGATGCGCGCCTTCAGCTCGCGAATACCGGTGTTGTCAGTCATTGTTGCCCCACGATTGCTCCGCCAGGCGGCGGAATGAGAAGACGGAGATAGCTACCCACGCGCAGCCTTGCGGTCTGCTTCCACCAGGGTTGCAGCGAGCTGCCCTAATCGGCGTTCAGTCTTGTCGATCGAGCTATCAGTGCGGGCACGGGTCCGCAGAACTGCGATCTCCCCTCGAGCCGCGCCGCCGCTTCCCTGGCGGCCGTGGCCTCGGCCGTCGCCTGCAGCAGCTCGGCCATCAGGCGATCGGCGCGCTCGCGTTCGTGCTCGAAATCGGCACGGTGACCGGCTGCGCTCGCTTCAAGCTGCGCGATCTCCACGTGTAACGCCGCGACCATTGTCGTCCACTGGGCGACGTCGTCTGCCCTGGCGACGCGCCGGCGGCTGGGGCCTATGCTTGATTTCGGCGAGATCGACGCTCACGAGGGCTTTGCCATCGTCCGACAGCGAGCGCGGCAGCCGGAGCCGCCTGGCAAGCGAACGGGCGGCCATTGGCGAGATGTTCAGGCGGGCGCCGAGGGCGCCATAGGTGAGAATCTCGACGGACATCGGCTGTTCTCCTCGAACGAACCGGCGGTAAATCCGCTAGTGATCACAGGCAATGACGATAGGCTAGGCCGGCATGGTTAACAGATGGTTAACGGAGCGAGCGGCGAGCCGCCGATACGCGCGTCCGCCGGGGCGATGACGATCTGACGTCGCTCCCCGGAGGACGATTTGGCGCGTCGAAAGCTGGCGCGGGATCAACAGGTTGCTGTATATTCCAAGATCGCGGCTGAGGCGCGATACCCATGGACGACGAACAGCTGGCTGACCTGCACAGATTCCTTGCCGAATATCATCGCCGGCTCGCCAAGGAATCGATCCTCGACGTCGTGCAACAATATCACTCCGATCTTGCGCAGCGGCTCGCGGATGAAGCCGCGCTGATACCCAGGCGTACGGCGATCGCCCAGCGCCTGCGCGAAGGCGAGCAGCGAATAATAAAGGACGACGAAGAGTGAGCGATAGCGGCGGCCGCAGGCTTCCACAGGGGTCGGCGAGTGACGATTTTGTTCCGCTGGTGTCGCGTCAGGCCGAGCTGAGGAATGCTCGGCGCGAGTTCCTATTGCTCCGAGCATGAATATAACGCGGAACCCGGTAGCGCGAGCGGTCGCGGACCCGCCGTCGCGGCAATGAGGTTGTCACACTTTCTACAAACAACCGCGTGAAAATCCAAAAGACAAGGGGATGTTGGGTCGTTCTGCAGGCGTCATCCAAACCAGAGGAGACAGCGATGGCAACTCAAGTAAAGCCCATTCCTGAAGGATATCACACCCTCACGCCTTATCTCGTCGTCGACGGCGCGGAAAGGATTGTCCAGTTCATGAAGAACGCGTTCGGCGCACAATTCGTGTTCGAGCCGGTGATGCGGCCCGACGGCAAGATCATGCACGCGGAGCTCAAGATCGGCGATTCCGTCGTGATGATTGCCGATGCTTCCGAGCGCGCAAAGGCCACTTCGGCCATGCTGTACGTCTACGTGCCCAATGTGGATGCGGTTTACCAGATGGCGCTGAAGGCCGGCGGCACGTCGGTGATGGAGCCTGCGGACATGTTCTACGGCGACCGCAGCGGCGGCGTGACGGACCCGGCCGGCAATCACTGGCACATCGGCACCCACGTCGAGGACGTTTCGCCCGCCGAGCTAAAGAAACGCGCGACGGAATTTATGAAGCAGCAGAACAAGGCGGCCTAGCGCGCATCGCTGTAGAATAATGCGGGGCGGGTTAGCTTGTCCGCCGAAGCTCGGAAGAGCGAAGGCGGAAAGCGTAGCCCGCCCTTGATCCACATGTCACAACGGCAAATTGTCGTGCTTCTTCGCCGGCATCTCGACCTTCTTGTCCCTGAGCATCGCCAACGCCCGCGCGATCCGCTTCCTTGTCGAGTGCGGCATGATGACGTCGTCGATATAGCCGCGCTCGGCGGCGATAAACGGGGACAGGAAGCGGTCTTCGTACTCCTTCGTTCGCGCTGCGATCTTTTCGGCGTCGCCGATGTCGCTGCGGAAAATGATTTCCACCGCGCCCTTGGCGCCCATCACGGCGATCTGGGCGGTCGGCCAGGCGTAGTTCATGTCGGCGCCGATTTCCTTCGACGCCATCACGTCGAAGGCGCCGCCATAGGCTTTTCGGGTGATGACGGTGACGAGCGGCACCGTGCATTGCGAATACGCGAACAACAGTTTTGCGCCGTGCTTGATCAGGCCGCCATATTCCTGGGCGGTGCCCGGCAGGAAGCCCGGCACGTCGACGAAGGTCACGATCGGGATGTTGAAGGCATCGCAAAAACGGACGAAGCGCGCGGCCTTGCGTGAGGCGTCAGAGTCGAGCACGCCCGCCAGCACCATCGGCTGGTTGGCGACGAAGCCGACGGTGCGGCCGGCGATGCGGCCGAAGCCGGTGACGATGTTCTTCGCGAACGCCTCTGAAATCTCAAAGAAGTCGCCCTCGTCTACCACCTTGCTGATCAATTCCTTCATGTCATAGGGCTTGTTCGGATTGTCGGGGATCAGCGTATCCAGCGACATGTCCACGCGGCCGATGTCGTCAAAGCTCGGCCATTCCGGCACGCCGTCGGTGTTGTTGGACGGCAGGAAGTCGATCAGCCGGCGCATCTGCAGCAGCGTCTCGACGTCGTTCTCGAACGCGCCGTCGGCGATCGAGGAGCGCGTGGCGTGCACCGAGGCGCCGCCGAGCTCTTCGGCCGTGACCACCTCGTTGGTGACGGTCTTCACCACGTCGGGGCCGGTGACGAACATGTAGCTGGTGTTCTTCACCATGAAGATGAAGTCGGTCATCGCAGGCGAATAGACGTCGCCGCCGGCGCACGGACCCATGATGACGGAGATCTGCGGGATCACGCCTGACGCGATGACGTTGCGGCGGAACACATAGGAATAGCCCGCAAGCGCGGCCACGCCTTCCTGAATGCGCGCGCCGCCCGCGTCATAGAGACCGATGATCGGCGCCCTCGCCTTCATCGCCATGTCCTGCAGTTTTGTAATTTTCAGCGCGTGAGTTTCGGAAAGCGAACCACCGAACACGGTAAAATCCTTGGCGAACACAAACGTCTTGCGGCCGTTCACCGTGCCCCAGCCGGTGACGACGCCATCGCCCGGCACTTTTGACTTCTCCATGCCGAATTCGGTCGAGCGGTGCTCGACAAACATGTCGAATTCCTCGAACGAGCCCTTGTCGAGCAGCAGCTCGATGCGCTCCCGCGCGGTCAATTTTCCGCGGGCGTGCTGCGCCTCGATGCGCTTCTCGCCGCCGCCGAGCTTGGCGCCGGCGCGCCGTTCTTCGAGGGTGTCCAGGATATCCTTCATGCTGCTTCCGCCCGCCTTTTGGTAACGATTTCAGAGGCCTTCTAACACGGCATTTTCCGAAGCGGAAACACCCCTTCCGGCCTCTGGTACCGCCATCCCGCACGCCCTATATGCCCATCCTGATCAGGGGAATGGAATGACCGATACCGCAAGCGCCGCGACGTCAGGCGCCGTTACCGGAGGCCTGCGAGCGGTGCTTCGGCTCGAGGGATTAGCGCTCTTTATCGGTATGACGCTGCTTTACTATATCTGGGACGGCGACTGGTGGATCTATGCCATCCTGTTCTTCGTGCCCGATCTCAGCTTTGCGGCCTACCTTTCGGGACCGCGTTTCGGCGCCCTCGTCTACAACACCGTGCACAGCTACCTCGCGCCTGTCGCGATCATGACCGGCGGATTCGCCACTGCCTCGCCGCTCGTGCTCTCGATCGCCATGATCTGGCTGGCCCATATCGGCTTCGACCGCGCGCTCGGTTACGGGTTGAAATACGCCAGCGGTTTTGGCTTCACCCATCTGGGCCGGATCGGGAAGCTTCCGAATTGACAGCCGATTGACCGCTTGATGTAGTCCCACCCAAAGCTGTCCACAGGACAGCGATAAAATTTGGGGGATTGATGCTGACGAATTGGCGCGTCGCGGCTGCGATTTTCTGCACGGGACTATTGATCACCTGCATCGAAGCATCAGCGCAATCGATGCCGAAGGACGTCGCGGCACGGACCGAAATCTATGCGATCCCGTCGCTGACGATTTCCGACCAGCAATTCCTCACCGGCGACGCCAACGGCAAGCAGGTCACCGTCGCCGGCCAATTCCGCATTGCGCAAGGCGCCGGCAAGCTTCCGGTCGTGGTGCTGATGCATGGGTCGAGCGGCGTCGGCGCCGGCATGGATCCGTGGGTGCGCCACTTCAATGCGATGGGGATTTCCACCTTCGTCATCGACGGCTTCAGCGGCCGCGGATTGACGGCGGTCGGCCCCAATCAGGCCCTGCTCGGCCGGCTCAATTTCATCGTCGATATTTACCGCTCGCTGGAGATCCTCGCCAAACATCCGCGCGTCGATCCTGAACGCATCGTGCTGATGGGATTTTCCCGCGGCGGACAGGCCGTGCTCTACGCCAGCCTCGAACGCTTTCACAAGCTGTGGAACAAGTCCGGCGCGCAGTTCGCCGCCTACATTCCGTTCTATCCGGATTGCTCGACCAGCTATGCCACCGACAGCGAGACCGTGGCGCGTCCGATCCGGATCTTCCATGGCACGCCTGACGACTATAACCCCGTCGCAACCTGCAAGGCCTATCTCGCCCGCCTGCAGGAAGCCAAACGCGACGTCGTGCTGACGGAATATCCGGATTCCGCACATGGCTTCGATGCCGGCCTGCTCGGCCTCAGCACGGTCGTCGTATCGACCAATGCCCAGTCGGCGCGCAATTGCCGCCTCAAGGAGGGTGAAGGCGGCGTGCTGATGAACGCCGACACGCAGGCGCCCTTTACCTACAAGGACGCCTGCATCGCGCTCAATCCCCATGTCGGCGGCAATCCGGCGACCGCCCAGGAAGCGCGCAAAGCGGTGAGCGAATTCCTGCAGGCGCTGCTCAAACTGGGATAGCGGCACAGTGGAACCCGACCGCACGAGCCGGGCGGCGCCGGAACCGATGAACCCGTTTGCCGTCTGGGCGTTGATTGCCCAACCGAAACGGAGGCTATCAAAATGTCCAGACAGAATTTTGCGCAGGTGGCGTTGCTGGCCGCATCGCTAACCCTGCCCGGCAGCGCGGCCCTGGCCGCACCCGTCTCCCTTCGCCGCCATGGCGGGTACATGGTCCGGTGGCGGCGTGCTCAGCACCACGGACGGACAACAGGAACAATTGCGTTGCCGCGCGACGTACGATGTTGCCGGAGCCGGCGACCAGCTTCAGCTCAATTTGAGATGTGCCAGTGCGAGCTATAATTTCGATCTCGCGAGCGAGGTCGAATACCGCGGCGGCGCGATCAGGGGTTCATGGACCGAAGCAAGCCGCAACGCATCCGGGACAATTTCCGGACGCGCGGCCGGCGATCAAGTCCAGGCTGCAGCGAGAGGCGACAGCTTCTCGGCCAACCTGTCGTTGACGACGCGTGGCGGCCGGCAGACGGTGTCCATCCAGCCGCAGGGCACCAACGTCACATCCGTCTCGCTCGCGCTGAACCGGCGTTAGCTGCGGCTTAGATCGCCACGATATCGGCGAGGCATTGCTGCACCACCGTCATGCTGGCGGCGATGTGGCTCTGCTCGCTGCCTGCCATCAGGGCACGCGACGTCCCGGCCGATCGCGTCCGTTCTGATGCAATGTCAGCGAACGCGCCTGGCCGTCTTCGGCAGGATCAAAGGTGATCTGGGCGTCGACCACGCGATAGAAGAAATTCCGCTCGCTCTCGGCGAACACCTCGTATTCCAACTGCTTCGTGGCCTGGATAAACAGCCGGCCGCCGTCGGCACGGACGGTCAGCACAAAATCCGGCGTTAATTCGTAACGCCCGACATAGGTTGCGAGAATTTGCGGATCGACCGGCACCTCACGGCGAAGTTTTGGGAGCGGGTATGCCGCATTGACGAGATGCGTGGCTAGCGCGGTATTGGCGGCGTAGGCGGCCGTATTGGAGAGAAGGATACAGTTTCGCCGGGTTTTGGTCGAATAGCCGATGAAGGTTGCATAGCCGCCGGTGCCGCCATCCTTCCAGACCAGCTCATCGCCGAACCGTGACGCGACGAACCAGCCCAGCGCCACATCACGCTCCTTCGCCCTTGGACGACGCTCGGAAAGCGTCATCTTCAGCGCGGCGGCAATCGGCTCGTCAGCGGGATTCATGCACATCCGGAGGAATTTCATCAGGTCGTTCGCCGTCGAACGCAACGCGCCTGCGCCGGCGAGCGCCGAAAAATCCCAGTTCGCAACGGGCGTCAAACCGGCGTTATGGCCGCGCGCCAGACGTTGCTGCATCGACCTCGAGAGCGTGATGCGCGTGTCGTCCATGCCGAGCGGCGCGCAGATGCGCGAGACGACAAGCTCCTCGTAGCTTTTGCCCGCGCGCCGCTCCAGAATGTGGCCCAGCAGGCCGAAGCCGAGATTGGCGTATTCGTAGTGCTTGCCCGGCTTGAAGCCGAGCTTGTGGTTCGAGAGATAGTCGTAGAGCCGCTCGGCCGTGTAATCGATGTAGGGATTGTTCGGATCTTTCGGCGCAAAATTGGAGGGCATCCGCGGCAGGCCCGATGTGTAAGTCGCAAGGTCAAGGAGAGTGATCGGCGCACCCTCGAAGTCCGGCACCTTGACGCTATCAGGCAGATATTTGGCTGCGGGGTCATCCGGTGCGACCTCCCCGCGCAAGACCATGTCGGCAAACAACAGCGCGGTGAACACCTTGGTGATCGAGCCGATCTCGAAAACCGTGTCAGCGTCGAGTGCGCGATTGTTTGCCGAATCGGACTGCCCGTACACTGTGACGCTGCGCCGATCCCCGTCGAGGAAGGCGGCAACAAGACCCAGCGTGTCACGCCCGACATCCACCCTCTCCTTTAGGATGGCAGCAATATCCTGCTCCGCTGGGGTCTGCGCCCAGCCCCAAGCCGGCCGAAGCGAAAGCGCCAGGCCTCCCAGCAAAACCGAGCGACGATCCGGCATGCACACCCTCTGGTAGTCAGGGCATGCTAGTTCAACTCGCCCCCGCGCACCAGCAAGACCGGCGCAGATCAGGCCGTCAAATCGCGACGATGTCGGCGAGGCATTGCTGCACCACCGTCATGCGGGCGGCGATGTGGCTTTGCTCCTTGCAGTCCATGTTCATCGCGAACACGGTCTGCTGGCTGCCCTTCTCGGCCCAGCCGACCATCCAGCCCAGTGAGGGCTTGCCCTGCTCGGCACCCAGCAGGCCGCTCTTGGCGCGGATGGTGGCGTCGCCGACCTTGGTCATGGTGAGGATGTCGCGCGTCAGCTCCTGACTGCGCTTGGACACCGGCAGCACGCCGCGGCGCAGCCGGTCGACAAAATCGATCTGCTGGATCGGATCGATGCGCAAATTGCCGGTCAGCCAGAACTGGTCGATGCCGCCGCCGATGTCGCGGTTGCCATAGTCGAACAGGTCGAGATATTTCTGCATGCGCTCGGCCCCGATGCGCCGGGCAATTTCCTGATAGACTGGCACCGCCGAGGCCGCGATCGCCGAGCGCAGCGTATGGTCCTTGTTCCAGGGCTCGATGCTGCGCGTTACGCCGTCCCACTTGAAGACATCCTTGTCGGGGTCCTCGACCACGCCGGTCTCCAGCGCGATGATCGAATTCGGAATCTTGAAGGTCGAGGCCGGCAGCCTGCCCTCGCCCGAGCGCACCTTGTCGCTGGCGATGATCAGGTAATCATCCACCTTGTAGCCGACGAAGGTACCGACCGTGCCGAGATCGAAGAAGCGCTTGGCCAGATCGTCGCGAAACTCGCTGCGCTGGTAGGAGACATTGGCGAAACTGCGGTTGGGAAGAATGCTCGCGGCTGTGAGAAGGCCGAGCGCATGGCGGCGATTGATCACGGTGGTATCCGAACTGGTTGAGGAACGTGAGAAAACGATGCAGATGGCATCGTGGAAAAACTATGACAAGGGGGCGCTGGGGCGCATGGGCGGCAAGCTGCGGGCGGAAGGCATGACGGCCAAGCAGCGCAGGAGATCGCCGCAAAGGCCGCCGATGCTCGCTGGAAGAAGACTAAGTAACCTTTTTCCGATCCCAAAGCGAGACGACCTCAGCCGATTCGGGCCTCGGTTCTGTTTCGATTGTCTTTAACTTTGGAAATGCCTTCACCTCAGCCTTGCTGCCAGAAAGGTATCCGGCAGGCAGTGCACTTAGTTGTTCAATCTCTCGGGCAGGCAAGCATAGATCGTCGATGATCTGTTCTTTCGATCTAACTTTCTCATCTACCAGCGCCTCAAAGCCACGACGCAACAACCGTGGTTCTTCAAATTTTAGAATGTTGTCCAGCGGTTCCTCGCCGCGCCAACCGCGACGATTATAGTTAATCCATAGCCGCTTAACCTGATCTGGGCTTACGATTCCGATATGCTCGCATCGAACGATCATCATGGCGACGGACACCTTCCATCGTTCCTTGCGCGCCAGCATTCCGTCTAACGTCGGAGCCCATAGCTCATCTACAAAGCTCTTTTCTGGCAGCAAAAAAGCTGCCGCGAAGCGATGAGCCTGCCCCTCAAGCAGCTTCCAGTCCGAAGTATTCTTGACGCGGCGGCGGTCAACCTTCCTATGAAGCAGCAAATGAAAGAGCTCATGTGCCGCATCAAATCGCGATCTAACGGCGCTAGCCTTGTCCCTTCCCAAAACTACAAACGGCGTTGCGTAGGTCGCTGACCATTGGGAGAAAGCATCAAGAGAGTCCGCCGCTACGTTGATGCGGGCGGTAATAATGCCGCTATTCTCCATTTCCAACAGAAGATCGGGAATCGGTCCGGCGCCGAAATTCCACCATTCGCGGCATTCTTGGGCGAGATGGTCAATCTGAGAGAAGGTAAGCGACTTAAAGTCGTCAGGGATGTGGAAGCGCGGAAGATCCAACTTAGGAAATTCCAGGAACTGCTTTTGGTAGGTTGCTATCTCTTTCAACCAGCGGAGCCGAGGATAGCAACGTTCTCTTGCCATCTTCGTCGCGCTAGCGTTCGACCTCCAAAACAACGGACTATCTTCGTCTTGGGCGGGCCGGTTTAGGAAGAACGTTCTCGGAAAACCCAGCTTATCGCAGAGCCTATCCATCACGTCGGCGCGCGGCGACTGCGGGCCGTTCTCGTATTGAGTAATGGCGACCGGCGAGACGTTGACCATTTCTGCTAGAGCTACTTTGGTCAAGCCAAAGGCTTGGCGCGCTTCCGTCAGACGCGCGCCAACGAATCCAAGGGTTCCTATGGTCATTTATTCCTCCGTATCGCCCTTCTTTTTGCGGGGCGCTTGATGAGTGGGCGCGCGATATCGCGCTGCAGCGCTTCAACTCCCATCTCGGCCTGCTCAAAGCGAGCGATGATCTCCAACACTGAGTAGTTTAGGCCCCACGTTCGATAGGTTTCATCCGGAACAGCAAAGTTCAGGAAACCAAGTCGCTGGCCCTCCTGATCGAAATTCTTTCCCGCAGGACCGTGAATGATGATTCCGTTGATAGATGCAACTGAAAAAACCTTAGGATCAACATCACCAAAATCGAATTGCGGGGCGCTCAAGAAAGTATTGACCGCAGAGTGAGCCTCCCGGAATCGCGCGGGGCGCGCAAAGTC
This sequence comes from Bradyrhizobium sp. RDT10, assembly GCA_044772375.2. Classification (GTDB taxonomy): domain Bacteria; phylum Pseudomonadota; class Alphaproteobacteria; order Rhizobiales; family Xanthobacteraceae; genus Bradyrhizobium. The sequence continues at coordinate 2,070,818 of CP187939.1, read as the reverse complement.
TAACGGCGTTTGGACGTAGGCTTGAACCATCGAAACGCCGCCGCCCCGAACAAGCGTATAGTTCCAGCCGTTGATGATGACCTTTTGGCCGTTCGATACGAGGCCGGTCTCGCTCGCGGCCCGCTGCAAGGCCGTTTCGGCCACATAGAAGCGCTGATCGAGGAGATTTGCCGCTCTTTGATCCTCCAAGACGCGCGGATCGTTGATGACGGACTGGTAGGAATCCTCGTATGCCCATTCCATGGCGTTCTGAAGCCGCTTCCAGAAGGTCAGCTTCGTGTCTCGGAACATCGTGGACCAGAACGCCGCCACAATTTCTGCGTCAGTCATGCCGAATCTCTTAGTTTGCCAGTCGATTTAAGTATGATGCACAAATCCTACAGAAAAGTAAAGTGTGCCTACTGCCGGGTCCATAAGACGCTGGGGAGCAATCCCGGCCATGACTGCAGGTTGGCATGATCGACACGCGGCAAAAACCGCTGCGGTTCGCGGACGCTAAAAGAAAAATAGCCGCTGCAATTTGAAACTGAGCCACTACCGAACCGTCGTGGCTTCGGCACGAAACCGCCGGGATCAGCGGATCCGGCCCGACAGCCGCAGCACGAAGACCAGCACTTCGGCCACCGCCTTGTAAAGCTCCGCCGGGATTTCATCGCCGAGTTCGACGTGGGACAAGGCGCCCGCCAGTACCTCGTTCTCCTCGATCGGGATGTCATGGGCTTTGGCGAGCTCGATGATCCTGGCGCCGATGACGCCCTTGCCCTTGGCGACGACCCGCGGCGCGCCGGTCTTGTCATAATGCAGCGCGACCGCCAGCCGGCTTTTGGTCTCGACGCTCACAGCGCGCGATCCAGAAAGTGACCGGCACGGGCAGGCGCGGGCTGCGGCGGCGCGCCGTCGCGGATCACGATATCGCCGGGCTTGAGTTCGGCACGGCTGAGCGCGTGGCTGAGCTGTGCCGCGCCGGCGCGCAGTTGCGCCGCCGTCGCGGGCCGTTCGGCCCACATCCGCACCGAGGTGGTTTCGCCTGACAGCGACACCAGCGCGTGAACCGGACCGGCCGGCTCGACGTCGAGCGAAAATCGCGCCCGCCACACCCGCTTGGCCGCCTCGACTTCTTGTTCGCCGCCATCGCGGGAGATCTCGAACTGCGCCATCGCCGTGCCCTGCGGCGTCACTGAGGAATCTCGAAATTCCAGCGCGGCGCCGTGGTGTCGAGCTTCGGCGCGGACGCGTCGATGCGATCCGGCAGGAGGCCACCTGCAGCAGGGTTTGCCGCGCAATGGCGGCATCAGTGTCATCGAGCAGATGATGCGCAGTGGTGGAGAGCGGCGCATCCGGGGCGATCGTGGGCGCGGCAATGGGCTGTGCGGTCGGAAGCGCGCCACGGAATGGCGGCGGCGGCGTGTTGGTGTGGAAGGTCATCTCGTCAGGATGAACGGCCTTCGGCATGGCCGCTGTTCGCGCGGGGCTGCCGAGTTCCTGCAGCGCTTCCTGCAGCAGGTTCAAGGTCGCGCCGGCCGAAGGTCCGGCATTCAGTGCGGCCGAAAGCGCGCTGCGAGCAGCGCCGGCCGGCATGGCGACATCCCCGGCGACCGGCAACCGCGCCTGCGGCAGCAGGATTTCCTGGACGTCGAACTCCGGCGACGGAGCAAGGGTCGCCGCCGCAGCGTTGAGCGTCGCAGCCGCTGGCACAGCGGTGGCTCCGCCCGTTGCATTTGCGCCGAGCGCCGATTGCAGCGTCTGGCGCAGCACGATCAGGGCGGCCTTGAGATCGGGAACGCCGGTCGCGGACACCATCCCCGATGCCAGCGACGCCTCGAGGAAAATCCCTGATTTCTGGAATGCGGTCTTGATATCGCCGCCGTCGAGGCTTTGGTCGAGGCTGGTCTGTTGCGCCAGCACCTGCGCAATCGCCTCTCGCAGTTTCGGCGGAAGGTTGCTGGTTGATGCCGCTGCGCCGAGATTGGCAAACAGCGGCGCCAGGCTGTCCTGCTCGGCGGCCGCGGCCTGCGCCGCCACAGACACCGCCGCACGCTCCAGCGGGGTCAATACGTTCTTCGGGGCGACGATGGTCGGACGGTTGTTGGCTCCGGTATCGGCCAGTGCACCGGGCGAAAGGGTGACGGCATCGGCCCCGGCATCGCCGCCCTGCCCGACTACCGCGAGGCGGATGCCGTCCTTGGTCTGCGATACCGCGAGTTGCAAGGATTGGCCCTGCTGCAGCGGAATTTCCGTGGCGACGTCGATCGAGAGGCTGGCGATCGCAATCCGAACCAGATCGGCGGAGAGAACTTTCAGGATCTGCGCATTGACCACGCTGCCCGGCTGCAGCACGAGTTCGGGCGCAATGCCGCCAACCTCTTGGGCTGATAGCACCGGAAGAACGGGATGGATGGATATCGCCATATCGTGAGGTCTCGGCCAGGCCCGCAGGCTAAGCCCATCGTCCTAAACCTCTCGTTAACCGACGGGCGCGCTCAGGCCTTCAGGGCGGTCAAAATAGTCACCGCGGCCCGGAAATCGACCAGCCGGGCGGCCCGGCGGGCCGCGACTTCCTCGTCCACGCCCCATTTTTCCATGTTCCAGTCTTCATCGACATGGGCGGCGGCCCAGATCTGGTCGGCATCGCGGACGCCATGCAGCAGCGCCAGCGCCAAAAGCGCCGAGCCGGTCAGCGTCGTCACGACATGGAGCGCCGCCACCGACCAGGGATCGGCGGGGAATACGCCGCGGGCGGCCTTGATCGCCTGCTCCGGCTGGGCGACGTGCACGATCCCCTCGGACAGGATGAAATGCGCCCCGAGTTCGTTCGCGGCCCAGGACAGCACCGGGTCCCAATGCGCGGCTTCGCGCGCGACCAGCGCCTCGGGATGGCCGGCGCGATAGAACAGCAAATCCGTGCCGAGATATTTTGCGACATCGTCGGCCACGGCATCGACGCGTTCGGTGACCTCGGCGACGCTGTTGGCAAAGCGCGTCAGCGGCATGGTCAGGGGATCGATGGTGTCGCCCTGCGCATTCCATTCGGCTGCGATGGCCTCTGCGATCCCGCCCGTTGGCGCCACGACCTGGCGGCCGGAGGGCGTGCGGATCGGCTTGCCGTCCAGCGTAACGGCAAAGCCGCCATCCAACGCGGCGATGCCGGTCTCCTTGTAGAACCGCTTGCGCCGGGGCGTGCGTGTGGCGCGTCGCACCGCCTCCTCCGGATCGAGCGGAGAATGCCCGGCGACTTCATCGAAGAGTTCACGCATCTCGTGTCCGGCTTCCAGCGGGCGGTGATAAATTCAGGTCTGACAATACGATAACGGTGGATGCAAATAAAGCCGATGAGGAAGTGCGGCGACGTCCTGCGATGCTGGTTCTGGCGGCAACCGCGGATGCCGGGTTCCGCCGGCGTCAGGGTTTTTGATAGATCACCTGGCCGTTGCGGATCGTGTAGGCGACCTTGGCGAAGTTCTTAACGTCGGCTGTGGGATCACCGTCGAGCACCACGACATCGGCATCAAACCCCTTCTCGACCCGCCCCTTCTTCGCGGCCTTGAAATACTGCGCGGGGTTAGTCGTCAGCGACGCCAGGATCTGGCGCGCGGACAGCGCGCGATGCATCAGCTCGTACTCGAGCGTGGTGTCGTAGACCGTGGTGAAGCCGACATCGGTGCCGAACAGAACCGGACCGCCATTGTCGGAGAACGCCTTGACCTGATTGACGGTCGTAGCAACGAGACGCGCAGCGATATCCGGCGCGACCGGGAGCTTTGCAAACAGCGACAGCGTCGGAACCAGGGCAATGCCCTGCTGCTTGAACCGCGCGAATTGCTCGGGCGAATAGACCGGTTCGCCGGGTACCGTGTGAGCCATGATGTCGACGCCGGCCGCGATCACGGCCTCCACGCCCGCCGTGTTTTGCGGATGGGCGAACACCGGCTTGCCCGCGGCATGCGCCACATCGACGGCCGCCTTGGCGATGGCCGGATCCATGTTCACGACCGGCTTGCCCGAGCCCTTGAAGGAGCCGGTGAACAATTTGACGCCATCGAGGCCCGCCCGCAGATAGCCTCGCGCCATTTGTGCGGCCTCGTCGGGCGTCGCGGCTTCGGGGAGCTGCATCTCGGGTGGCAGATAGGCGGGATGGCCGCCTTTCGGAAGATACTGCCCGCCGCATGGATGTCCGGGCCCGGCATTTCCCCGGAATTGATCCGGCGGCGCAGCGGCAGGGTATCGCTCGGGTCGGAGCCAACATCCCAGACTGTCGTAAAACCCCACCGTGTCAGCATCTCTTGCATATGCTCTTGCAGCGGCGCGGCGGGAACGGACCCGGCGTTTTTCCATACCGCTTGCGTGAAGTGCACGTGGCTGTTCCAGAAACCGGCAACGACGGTCTTTCCGGTGCAGTCAATGATCCGCGCATCGGAGGGAATTTGCACGTCGCTGCGGCTGCCGATCGCGGCAATGACGCCGTTGGTGGTGACGACGACCGCATCGTCGAGCGGCATGGCGTCAGGCGACGCGTAGACCTTGCCGCCCACGAGAGCGAGGGTCTGCGCGTTGGCCGCAGCGCCGATGCCGGCGGTCGCCGCAACAAGGCAATGGAAAAGCGCGGCGCGCAGCAGATTTCCAATCATGCGGAGCCCTCAGTTGGATGACACGGCCCAACCATACGCGATGCGTGCGCGTCCGGTTTGACAGTTGTTGCGCAACCGGCGGCACTGGATGGCCGCGTCACTCCTCCGGCGCGTTCTCGATCGGATCGAACCGGTCATGCTCAAGCCCCAGCAGATTCCAGGACTGCAGCATGTGCGGCGGCAGCGGCGCGCTCACGTCGATGACGCCGCCGCGCGGATGCGGGATCGCGATCCGCCGTGCCAACAGATGCAGGCGGTTCTGCAGGCCGCCCGGCAGCTCCCAGTTCTCCTTGTTGAAATATTTGGGATCGCCGACGATGGCGTGGTCGATATGCGCCATATGGGCGCGCAATTGATGGGTTCGCCCGGTGACCGGCTTCAGCGATACCCAGGCGAGTTTTTGGGCGGAGGTTTCGACCACGGCATAATAAGTCACCGCGTGGCTTGCACCCTCGTCGCCGTGTTTTGCCACCCGCATGATGCTGTCGTCTTCGCTCTCTTCCTTGGCAAGATAAGTCGAGATGCGGCCCTGCTTGGGCTTTGGCACGCCGGCCACCAGCGCCCAGTAGATTTTGCGCGCCGAGCGATGCCGGAACGAGCCGGTCAAGGCGGTTGCGGCAAAGCGGGTTTTTGCGATCAGCAGACAGCCTGAGGTTTCCCGATCCAGCCGGTGCACCAGCCGCGGCTTTTGCCCCTTGGCGTCGCGCATCACCTCCAGCATGTCGTCGACATTTCGCGTGATGCCGGAGCCGCCCTGTACCGCAAGCCCCGCCGGCTTGTTCAGCACCATGACGTCGGCGTCCTCGAAGATGGTCATCGCCTTCAGCGCCTGCAGCGTTTTGGTCGCAGCTTCGGACAGCGGGCCGGCGCCCTTCGGGGTGTCGAGCTTGAGCGGCGGAATGCGCACGCTCTGGCCTTCTTCCAGCCGGTCCTTGCTGTCGGCGCGCTTGCCGTTGACGCGCAGCTCGCCTTTGCGAACGATGCGCTGGATGTGGGAGAACGACAGGCCGGGAAAGCGCGCCTCGAGGAAGCGATCGACGCGCATGTTGTTCTCGTCGGCGGTGACGACGACGGTCTGAACCTTGGTCGGCAGCGGCGGCGGCTCGGGCGCGACCTTCTCCGGCTCGGCGACAAAGGCTTTGGCGCACGGGGCGGCGAGGCCGCAAACCGCGCCGGTGGCTTGCCGCCCGGACGATATGCCGGTGGCCGCTCGGCTGACGAGCCCCGATACGGACGCGCGCCCTTCGGGCGATCACCCGCCGGGCGGAGAGGCTTCTTGACGCGTCGGCTCATGCCGTTTTTCCATGCTTTCGAGATGTCGGACGGGTGGTACGACGCGGCAATACCGCAATCTTCGCACCTACCTGGCTTTCGGCGAGGTGCAGCTCGTAATTCTGCTGCAAGTTCATCCAGAATTGCGGACTGGTGCCAAACCAGTGCCCAAGACGCAGCGCCGTATCGGCCGTGATGCCGCGTTGGCCGTGAATGATCCCCGTGATCCGGTTCACCGGCACGTCAATCTGACGCGAAAGCTCGGCAGCACTCAAGCCAAGTTCGCGCAACTCTTCGGCCAGATGTTCGCCAGGATGGACAGGTGTGCGAGGCACGATGGTCTTTCCTCAATGATGGTCGACGATCTCTACCGGGCATCCCGTCGGGCCTTGCGAAGCAGATACGCCATTGGTCGTTTATCCGGATTGAAAACTGTCCAGCACGATCGCCCCGGAGCGCTTCCAGGCGATTGCCCGGCAATCCTGCCAGGTCAGCGAGGATCGCTGCAGCATCCAGCCGAGACGCATCTTGGCCTGCCGCGCAAAACCCGAAAACTTCTTGACACGCTGACCGGAAGCAAACCGCTCGGTGCGCCTATCCCGATAGCTCAGCGATGATCGTGAGCTAGCAGCATTTACGACTTACGTAAATAGTAATTCCCTTGCCCCGAGCGCCTCGCAGAGCAGGGAACGGCCTTCCGGTGTCGATATGCAGCGAGCAATCGCAGCAGAATCGTCACGGTGAATTCAGTACAAATCAGGCGCTGGATCGGCCATGTTAGGCCAAACAACCAAGAAACTTGGGGGCATTCCGGATGAACTTATCAAGTTCGGCTTTGACCGTTCTGGCGGCAATGGTCGTGAGCACGGCGTGGGCACAGCAGATGCCGGAGGATCTCGCCTGGAAGCTCCTGGAACTCGGCCGCGTCATCGATCCGCCCAGGACGGTGGAGCTCTACGCGCCGCTGCAGGAAAAAGAGCCGTATCAGGGCGTCAGGATCGACCGGGACGTTAAATACGGCCCCGCCGATCGCAACCTGCTCGATATCTTCGCACCGGATAATGTGACATCGGCCCGGCCGGTGCTGATCTTTGTCCACGGCGGCGCCTTCGTCGGCGGCAACAAGCGGACCACACCGACCAGCCCGTTCTACGACAACATCATGCTATGGGCGGCAAGGAACGGCTTTGTCGGCGTCAACGTCACCTATCGCCTCGCGCCACTGGCACCCTGGCCGGCGGGCGCCGAGGATATCGCCGCCGCGGTCAAGTGGATCACCGACAAGATCGGCGAGCGCGGCGGCAATCCCGCGCGCATCTACCTGATGGGACATTCCGCCGGCGCGGTTCACGTCGCAAACTATGTCTCGCATGCCGAATTCCACAAGGTGAAGGGCGGCGGCCTGGCCGGCGCGATCATGCTCTCGGGCATTTACGACCTGACTGCGACGCCGCTCGCCGAGACGCAGCGGGCCTATTTCGGCACCGATCCCGCGCGCTACGCCGAACGATCCTCGCTGTCCGGTTTGGCAACAACGGATATCCCGCTGATGATGGCTGCCGCCGAACTGGACCCGGAAGGCTTCGTGCTGCAATTCGATCTCGCGAAAGATGCAAGCTGCAAACGCGCCGCCGGATGCGCGCGCACTTTCCTGCTGCCGCAGCACAGCCACATGTCGGAGGTGTATTCGATCAACACCGCCGACACCCGGCTGACCGATCAGATCCTGGATTTCGTCAAAACGGGAAAATAGCTGAAGCTATTTGCACTGCGCGACGTTTCTGACCGCCGTCAGATCGCCCATGGAATTGTTGGACGGACGGCGCTTGGCAGCCTCCTCCGCCGCCGCGCAGGCCGCGGCCGGGTCACCGTTCTGGAAGCGCGCCCAGGCGAGATTGGTCCAGGCGTCGCCGAAATCGGGCGAGTCCTTGACCGCCTGTTCCAGCACGGACTGCGCATCGCGCGGCCGTTTGGCGACCAGCAGGAAGCGACCATAATCTGCCTTGAGGGCCTTTACCGGGTTGGGCCGCTCCAGCGCGATCCTGAAGAGTTCGTCCGCAGCATCCAGGTCATTGAATCGGACTTGGGCAACCACTGCGAAGCCATGATAGACGCGGCTCTGTTCAGGCAAAATGAGAAACGCCTGATTAAATCGCACCGCGGCTTCCTTTATCTTGCCGGTATTTATCGCTCTCCAGCCACGCATGGTCGTTTCATCGAAAGCCTTTTCACGCGAGCCGGTGGCTCCCACGATGGCGTCTACAAATTTTTCATCAGCGGCCTTCTCCTCCGGACTCTTGACCGCAAATCCGAAAAATGGCTGCTCGTTGATCGGCGCGGAATACGTCCGCTTCGTCACTTGTACGCCCTGCACCACCTCGACGGTCTCGGCGGCTGCAGGAAGCGTCGACGCCAGCGTCACTAAAGCGACAGCCCGAATGGTCTTTTTGAGATAGTTCTTGAACCTGGTCATTCGCGTTCACGTTCCTTGCGCAACTTCGCCCAGTAGTCCAGCCGCTTGCGGATTTCGCGCTCGAAACCGCGATCCGGCGGATCGTAGAAGGTTTGCCGCCCCAGCGCCTCCGGAAAGTAGTCCTGCCCGGAGAACGCGTCCGGCGCGTCGTGGTCGTATTCGTAACCCGAACCATAGCCTTCCGACTTCATCAGCTTGGTCGGCGAATTGAGGATATGTTTTGGCGGCAGCAGCGAACCGCCCTCTTTCGCCGTGCGCATCGCAGCCCCGAACGCCTTGTAGGCGGCGTTCGATTTCGGCGCGGTGGCGAGATAGATCACGGCCTGCGCGATCGCCAGTTCGCCCTCGGGAGACCCAAGAAAATCGAAGGCATCCTTGGCGGCGTTGCAGATCGCCAGCGCCTGCGGATCGGCGAGACCGATGTCCTCGATCGCCATGCGCACCACGCGCCGCGCCAGGAACAGCGGGTCCTCGCCGGCATCCAGCATGCGGGCGAGGTAATATAGCGCCGCATCGGGATCGGAGCCGCGCACCGATTTATGCAGCGCCGAGATCAAATTGTAATGGCCGTCGGCGGACTTGTCGTAGATCGGCGCGCGTCGCTGCAGGATCTCCTGCAATTGCGCGGCGTTGAAGATTTCGTCCTTGCGCGCGGCGCGCCAGACCTCTTCAGCGAGCGTCAGCGCGGCGCGGCCGTCGCCATCGGCCATGCGCACCAGCACGGCGCGCGCCTCCGCGTCGAGCGGCAATTTTCTGCCCTCGACCTTTTCGGCATGCGCAAACAGTTTTTCGATCGCGGCGGCATCGAGCGAATGAAACACCAGCACCCGCGCCCGCGACAGCAGCGCGGCGTTGAGCTCAAACGACGGGTTTTCCGTGGTGGCGCCGACCAGCACCACCGTGCCGTCTTCCATCACGGGCAGAAACGAGATCCTGCTGCGCGCGGTTGAAACGATGCACCTCGTCGACGAACAGCAATGTGCCGTTGCCCATTTCGCGCCGGGCGCGCGCCGCATCGAACACCTTCTTCAGGTCGGCAACGCCGGAAAACACCGCCGAAATCTGCTCGAAATGCAGTTCGGTGGCATCAGCCAACAGCCGCGCCACGGTGGTCTTGCCGGTGCCCGGCGGTCCCCAGAACACCAGCGAGCCCAGCGTGCGCGTCTCCAGCATCCGCGTCAGCGCGCCGTCGGGACCGAGGATGTGATCCTGGCCGACGACGTCGGAAAGCGTGCGTGGGCGCAGCCGATCGGGAAGCGGACGCGGCGCGTCCTGCTCCATCCCCGCCGCAGCGAAGAGATTGGTCGCCTCGCGGGGCGCTTCGGGCTCATCCGCCGAGCGTCACGTTGATCTGCTGGCCGCCGCGCACCACGACAATGCGCCACAGCCTCGACGATACTTTCGAGGCCTTGTCGAGGTCGCTGGTCTTGCTGATCTTCTGGCTGTTGACCGCAAGGATGATGTCGCCCTTCTGGAATCCGACGCTGGCCGCGGTGCCGCCATCGGCGAGGTCGATCACCACGACGCCCTCGGTCTGGGAATCCAGGTGCAGCTCGTCGGCAATCGCCGGCGAGATATTGGCGACCTTGGCGCCCTGGAACGGCGAGCGCGCGGTGAGCACGATTTCATCGCGGTTGGTGTCGGGCGCCGTCTCCAGCGGCACCGTCAGCTTGACGGTCTTTCCGGCACGCTGCACGTCGATCTGCGCCGCACCGCCTAGCTGCCGCGTGGCGAAGCGATAATCGAACGCGTTGGGCTCGTCGATGGTCTGCCCTTCAATCGCGACGATCAGGTCCGACGGCTTCAGGCCTGCGCGGGCGGCCGGACTGTTCGGCGCGACATTGGCGACCAGGGCGCCGCTCGGCAATTTCAGCCCGAGCGTCTCGGCGATTTCGGGCGTCACCGCCTGCAGTTTCGCACCCAGCCACGGCCGCTTGACAGCCTTGCCGCCACTCTTGGCGGACGCCACGACGACGCGCACCATGTTGGCCGGGATCGCAAAGCCGATGCCCTGCGAGCCGCCGGAGCGCGAGAAGATCGCGGTGTTGATGCCGACGAGCTTGCCGGTCATATCGACCAGCGCGCCACCCGAATTGCCGGGATTGATCGCCGCGTCGGTCTGGATGAAGAACTGGTAGTCGGTGATGCCGACCTTGGTGCGGGCCAGCGCCGAGACGATGCCATGGGTGACGGTCTGGCCGACGCCGAAGGGATTGCCGATCGCGAGCACGACGTCGCCGACCAACAGTTCATCGGAATTGGCGAAGTCCAGCGTGGCGAATTTTTCTTTTCCGTCCTTCACGCGCAACACAGCCAGATCGGTGCGGCTGTCCTTGAGCACGATCTCGGCCTCGAACTCGCGCTTGTCGGCCAGCGAAATCTTGACCTGGTCGGCGCCCTCGATGACATGGTTGTTGGTGACCACGAGCCCGGAAGCATCGACCATCACGCCCGATCCGAGCGAACGCTGCATCTGCTCGGGCTGCTGCCCGGGTACGCCGAAGAAGCGGCGAAAGATCGGGTCGTCCAGCAGCGGATTGCGGTTCTGCACGGTCTTGGCGGCATAGACGTTCACCACCGCCGGCTGCGCACGCTGCACGATCGGCGCGTAGGATAGCCGCAACTCGGCGCCCGAGGACGGCACGCGGCGGTCCTGCGCCAGCGCTGGTGTTGCAACGACTGCCGCAACCAGCAGCAGGGCGAAGGAGCGGATCAAATTCATGCGAAAATCCTGGAATTTGGCGCCACACATATAGTCGCGCGGCGGCAACGAGAGAAGATAAAGCGGTACAATACCGGCAGTCAGGCCGCGCGATCGGGCGTTTTGACGGCGTCTGGCGCCGGCCCACAGGATAGCCTTTCCTGATGGCCCTCGCCCCACGCCCGCAGCGTCTCGATCACCGGCCGCAGGCTCTCGCCGATTTCCGACAGCGTGTATTCGACCCGTGGCGGCACCTCGGCATAGACCTTGCGGATCACGAGCTTGTCGTCCTCAAGCGCCCGAAGCTGCTTGGTCAGCATGCGCTGGGTAATCCCGGGCATCCGCCGCCGCAACTCCCCGAACCGCTGGGTGCCGGCCTGCAGGTGGAACAGAATCACGCCCTTCCACTTGCCGTCGATCAGATCGAGCGTCGCCTCGACCGCGCAGCCGGGCCGATGGGCAAAATTCCGCCGTTTCATGGGTCTTCCTAGGGTTTTTCCCAATAGTATCCAAACAGGGACTAGTTCCCCGAATTTACAGTACTTGCCAAGTTGATGCCAGCGCGACAGTTAGGCCCCAATCGCTCGATCAAGCAACCAGGAGGGCATGGACATGAAGGCCGTCGGATACCGAAAATCGCTCCCCATCGAGGACGCGGATTCGCTGATCGATTTCGAGACCGCCAAGCTGGAACCGAAGGGCCGCGACGTTAGGGTCGCCGTCAAGGCGATCTCGGCCAACCCGGTCGATTACAAGGTTCGCAAGCGCGCCGCTCCGCCCGAGGGCGAGACCAAAATCCTGGGCTATGACGCCGCCGGCATTGTCGATGCCGTCGGCCCCGACGTGACCCTGTTCAAGGCGGGCGACGAAGTGTTCTATGCCGGCTCGATCCTGCGCCAGGGCACCAATGCGGAATTTCATCTGGTCGACGAACGGATCGTCGGCAAGAAGCCGAAATCGCTGTCGTTCGCGCAGGCCGCGGCACTGCCGCTGACCTCGATCACCGCATGGGAATTGCTGTTCGATCGGCTCGGCGCCGTGCCAGGCAAGAGCGTCGATCCGCGTACGCTTCTGATTACCGGCGGCGCCGGTGGCGTCGGCTCGATCCTGATCCAGCTTGCGCGCCGCCTCACCGGACTGACGGTCGTCGCTACCGCCACACGCCCGGAATCGCAAAATGGTGCCTCGATCTCGGCGCGCATGCCGTGATCGACCATTCCAAACCGATGAAGGAGCAGATCGAGAAGCTGAAAGTGCCCCCGTCGCGCTGGTCGCCAGCCTCACCTTCACCGACCAACACTACAAGGCGATCGCGGATTTCATCGCACCGCAAGGCAAGTTCGGCCTGATCGACGATCCCCCGGAATTCACCGTCTCTGCCTTCAAGGGCAAAGCGGTCTCGATCCACTGGGAATCGATGTTCACGCGCTCGTCGTTCCAGACATCAGACATGATCGCCCAGCATCATCTGCTCAACGATGTGGCAGACCTGATCGACAAGGGCGCTGCGCACCACGCTCGACCAAACTTTCGGCACCATCAACGCTGCCAATCTCAAGCGCGCCCATGCGCTGCTGGAAAGCGGCAAGTCGCGCGGCAAGATCGTGCTGGAGGGATGGTAGCAGCCCAACAACAGGGTTGATCGGAACGTCGATTCAAGGGACCCTGTTCCATCGATCCGGGACGGCTGTCGTCGAAAACCCCGGCGCGAATTGCTGGGGAACACGGAAGACAGGAGACCTGTTTCGACATGATACGGATGTTTCTGACGGCCGCGCTAGCGTCGGCCTGTGTAGTGGGTTGTGCGTCGATAGCAACGGCGCAAGGTAGTTACCCCGAAAAACAGCTGCAGTTGATCGTGCCCTTCCCGCCGGGCGGGGCGTCCGATGTCGTCGGGCGCATCATTGCCGGCGAGCTCGAGACGCGCCTGGGCAAACCCGTCATCGTGCTCAATCGCCCCGGCGGCGGCACCACGATCGCCGCCAGGGAGGCCGCCAACGCAGCGCCCGACGGCTACACCCTGTTCTCCAGCTCGAATTCGACCTTCACCCTGCAGAATGCCGTGAAGGACAACGTGCCATACGACAGCGCGAAGGATTTCGAGCCGATCGGCCAGACCGGCACGCTGACCATGGTGCTGGTGACCCATCGCGACAATCCGATCAAGGACGTCGCGGCGCTGGTCGCCGCAGCCAAGGCCAATCCCGACAAGCTGTCGCTGGCCTCCTACGGCGTGGCGACCACTTCGCATTTTGCCGGCGAACTCTTTAAATCGAGCGCCGGCGTCAAGATGGTGCATCTGCCCTACAAGGGCAGCGCGCCGGCGATGAACGACCTGATGGGCAAGCATATCGAGTACCACGTGGACACCGTGATCGCGATCAGGCCACTGCTCGAATCCGGCGCGGTTCGCCCGCTCGCGGTGTTCTCCGCCAAACGCTCATCGTTACTTCCCGACGTTCCGACCCTCGCCGAACTCGGCTATCCCAATATCGACCTTGTCTCCTGGGGTACCGTGGTCGTGCCCAAGGAGTCCTGCCGGCCATTCGCGACCGGCTGGCCGCGGTGCTGGAAGAGGCGATCGCAAGCCCTTCGGTGATCGAGCGCTTCAAGAAGGTCGGGTACGAAGCCGGCTTCAAGCGCTATCCGGATTGGCCGGGCTTCATCGCCAAGGAAACCGCCGAGATGAAGGAACTGGCCCGCAAGGGCGGGATCAAGGAAGAGTAATCCTGACATGACCGAGCCGTGCGATCTGCCCGCGGTAACGGCCCGGGCGCTGATCGGCGAGCGCAAGCTTTCGCCGGTCGAACTCATGGACAGTTGCATCCGGCGGATCGAGGAGATCGATCCCGCCGTCAATGCGATCATTGCGCGCTCGTTCGAGGTGGCGCGCGCAACGGCGCAGGAGAGCGAGGCTGCCGCGATGCGCGGCGATAACCTCGGCTCGCTGCACGGGCTTCCGCTCGGGGTCAAGGACCTGATCGACGCCAAGGGGCTGCCGACGAGCTTCGGCAGCGTGCTGTTCGCGGACAACATCGCGGCCGAAGATGAAGCCATCGTCGCGATGCTCAAGCGCGCCGGCGCGATCGTCGTCGGCAAGACCAACGTCCCCGAATGGGGCGCGGGCGGCAACACCCGCAACGCGCTGCACGGCGCCACCGGCAACCCGTTCGATCCCGAACGCTCCGCCGCCGGCTCATCCGGCGGATCGGCGGTAGCGCTTGCCACGGGCATGGTGCCGCTGGCGACCGGTTCGGATACGGGAGGCTCGGTCAGGAACCCCGCGGCGTTCTGCGGTGTCGTCGGATTCCGCCCCTCGCCGGGGCTGATCGCCAGCAACAGCCGCAACATGGCCTGGCTGCAGATCTCACAGCTTGGGCCGATGGCCAGAACCGTATCCGACGCGTGCCTGATGCTTTCCTGCATGCTGGATCGCGACGCGCGCGATCCGCTGTCGGCGATCCTTCACGCCGGCGGATCGCCTGAGCGCGAAACCTACCGCGATCCGCCACGGACCGATCTCGCCAGCTTGCGCATCGCGGCGACATGCGATTTCGGATTTGCGCCGACGGAGCGCGCCATCGCCGAGACGTTCAGGAAGAAGCTCGCGACGTTCGGATCGGCCTTCCGCAGCCTCGAATGGAGCCATCCGGATTGCGGCCACGCCGACGAGGTGTTCCGGATCCTGCGCGCCGTCGCATTTCTTGGCCGGCACCGTGAACTCGCCGAGAAATATCCGGACAAGGTGGGCCCCAATATTCGCGACAACGTCGCCGAGGGTCTCGGCTATTCCGCTCTCGACGTGGCGCGTGCGCTCTCGCTGCAGACCGCGCTCTACCGGAGCTGGCAGCAATTCTTCGGCGAGCACGATTTTGTCATTGCGCCGACGGTCACGATCAGCCCGCGGCCGTGGTCGGAGCTGTACCCGGCCGCCATCGACGGCACGCCGACCAAAAGCTATTTCCACTGGCTGGCGCTGGCCTATGCCGTGACCAATGCCGGACACCCGGCGGTGGCGATACCGGCCGGCCGCGACGGCGCCGGATTGCCGTTCGGCATCCAGATCATCGGGCCGCGCGGCGGCGATGTCGCGACGCTTTCGGTTGCCCGCGAGATCGAGGCCCTGCTTGCAGCCAACCCGGAGACGGCCCGTCCCGTTCCCGATCTTGCCTGGCTGCGCCGCCAGCCGCCGATGTCCTCCCGGCCCGGTTTTCTGGATTTCGATTGATCCGGCTCCATTCGAAGCCGTCGCCTGAACGTTCGTTCATCAAAGTTAAATCTGACGCCAGAGCGGTCGGGAAGCCGGCACTTGGGCAACGAACTTCACTCGAATGTGTTTAGTAAATGTCTGTTTTTGCGAAAGGGCGAACTTCGCTCGAATGTAAGATATTGGGCGTCTGAATTACGGAAAGGAGTAGTCCATGAGGAAAGCACCTTTGGCTTTGGCCGCAGCGGCGGTCCTGGGCTTGACGGCGGTAACGGCACCGTCGCCGGCGGAGGCCCACTGGCGCGGCGGGGGATTTTTCCCGGCCGTGGCTGGCGGACTGATCGCGGGCGCCGTGATTGGCGGACTGGCTTCGAACGCCTACGCCTATGGTCCGGGTTACGGATATTATGGCTACCCGCGCTATTACGGCGGTTATGCGCCGGTTTACTACGGCGGATATTACGACGAGCCTTATTATCCCGTGGTCCGCTACCGCCGCGTGGTTCGCCCGGCGTACGCCTACTATGGCGGTCCGCGATTCTATCGTCCGCGGTATTACGGCGGCTACTGGCGTCGTTGGTGATCCGGCGAAATGAAAAGGGCCGCCCGACTGGCGGCCCTTTTTGCATGGTGAGCGAGAGCACCTCAGTCGACTTCATGCACCACGGTGCGGGTGGCGGGATCGACCAGCATCACGCGGTTGTTCGAGTAGACGTAGCGATACTTCGTCACTGACGGGCCCCAATCCGAAGGCACCGCCTCGAGTTCGACCTCGGTCGGCACCTTGGCGCCAACCACGATTTTTTCCCGCGTTTCCACCGGGCAGAATCTTGTGCTCGGTCACATAGCTCTTGATCTTGGTGCGATATTCCGGCTCGATCCGAACCGTGGCGCCCGCAGCTCCGGTAGTCGTTTCAACGGTGGTCTGCGCGTTGGCCATCGTCGCAACCAGCGACGCGGCCGCCGCAATCATGAACAGCTTCTTCATCTGGTTCCTCCTCACACCGCATCAGCGCGGCTGCGGGAAAAACAGATTTTTCGCCCTCTTGTTCCGGGAAGAATGCGGCACCGCAACGCGTTGAATGCGCAAAGCTATCGCCTGACGCGCCGCTTTCCAGCGCGACATCGCACTGCAGCTCAAATTGGCGCGACGCCCTCAACGAAGATCAGCCGTCGATCCAGCGCCGTCTGCCGCACCTTCAAGGCCTCCGCGTATTCCGGCGAAGCGTACCATTCACGCAAGCGCTCGATCGTTGGAAATTCGACGACAATGATGGTTTTCGGCGGTGGGCCGCCTTCGATCAAATTTGCGGCGCCGCGACGGACTAAATAGCGCCCACCATACTGCGCGATCGTCTTCGCGGCGATGATGCGATAAGCTTCGAAACCCGCCGCATCGCGCATCTCAACTTCGGAAATAACATAGGCCGACATCGCGAACCTCTGACCCCAATTGATCACCGGATCTCCACGATCTCCGCTTCACTTCCGGCGACAACAATGACATCGCCGACACCCTTGCCGAACAGCGCGCGCGCCAGTGGCGACGCGTGCGAGATCGTTCCGCGCGCGGGGTCGGCCTCGTCTTCGCCGACGATCCGGAACGTCTGTCGTCGGTCATCCTCGCGCACGATGGTGACGGTGTGGCCGAAGCGCACGGCCGAATTGTCTGTGGGATCCGGGATCACCGCCGCCGTGGCCCGACGCGCGCTCCAATAACGGACATCGCGGCGGGCGCTGGCCAAGGCGTCGCGATCCCCCGCCGATTGCGCGGCAGCTTGTGCCGCCTGGGCTGCGGCCAATGCTTCCTCGATGTGGCGCAGACCTTGCTGCGTCACCTCGTTCGGACGATCGGAGATCGGCCGGTCAGGCAGATCTTCGACATCCTCTGCATCCTTGACGAACGCCCGGCTCATGTTTTGTCAAACGCCTGTGGGCGCCGACGGTTCCTATGAAGCCACGCGGTAACGGGATTGCGAGTGCGTCGGCCAATAAAAAAGCGGCGCTTGAGCGCCGCTTTGAAACCTGTAATTTGGAAGGGTTACGCCGCTTCGGCGGACTTTTCCTGCACCGGGCCGGAATCCAGGCCCTTGGCATCGACGTCGCGGTCGACGAACTCGATCACGGCCATCGGCGCGTTGTCGCCGTAGCGGAAGCCGGCCTTGATGATGCGGGTGTAGCCGCCCTGGCGGTCCTTGTAGCGGGGCGCCAGTACGTCAAACAGCTTGCGGACCTGATCCTTGTCGCGCATCTCGGAGATCGCCTGGCGGCGCATGGCCAGCCCGCCCTTCTTGCCGAGGGTGACCAGCTTTTCGACGATCGGGCGCAATTCCTTCGCCTTCGGCAGCGTAGTGACGATCTGCTCGTGCTTGATCAGCGCCGCGCACATGTTGGCGAACATCGCTTTGCGATGCTCGGCGGTGCGGTTGAGCTTACGATGAACCTTGCCGTGACGCATTGATCTGTTCCTTGACTTGTCTTCGTCGCGACGGTTCGTCGGACATGTTGCTCAGGTGGGCTGCCTGCGTTCGCCCGTTAGAAAGCGCGATGAAACATCGTCGCGCTTTGACTTATCATTCGATCAGTAGTGATCCTCGAAGCGCTTGGCGAGCTCGTCGATGTTCTCCGGCGGCCAGCCCGGCACTTCCATGCCGAGATGCAGACCCATCTGGGCCAGCACTTCCTTGATCTCGTTCAGCGACTTGCGGCCGAAGTTCGGGGTCCGGAGCATTTCCGCTTCCGACTTCTGCACGAGGTCGCCGATGTAGACGATGTTGTCGTTCTTCAGGCAGTTTGCCGAACGCACCGACAGTTCGAGCTCGTCGACCTTCTTGAGGAAAGCCGGATTGAAGGCGAGATCGGGGATGATCTCCTGCGCCACTTCCTTGCGCGGCTCTTCGAAGTTCACGAACACGTTGAGCTGATCCTGCAGGATGCGGGCGGCATAGGCCACCGCGTCTTCCGGCGAGATCGCGCCGTTGGTCTCGATCGTCATGGTCAGCTTGTCGTAGTCGAGGATCTGGCCCTCGCGGGTGTTCTCGACCTTGTAGGAGACCTTGCGCACCGGCGAGAACAGGCTGTCGACCGGGATCAGGCCGATCG
The DNA here is from genome assembly GCA_044772375.2 of Bradyrhizobium sp. RDT10. GTDB lineage: Bacteria > Pseudomonadota > Alphaproteobacteria > Rhizobiales > Xanthobacteraceae > Bradyrhizobium. The sequence goes on along the minus strand of CP187939.1, from coordinate 2,052,438 downwards.
GCGCGTCCTCGGGCCGGTTACGCTCGGCGGCGACGTAGCCCTTGCCGGAAGCGACCGTGAACTCCATGCGGATTTCCGCGCCCTCGTCCAGCGTGCAGATCTGCAGGTCGGGATTGAGAACCACGACGTCGCCGACGGTCTGGATGTCGCCGGCGGTGACGGCACCCGGGCCGGACTTCTTCACGACCATGCGCTTGGGGCCTTCGCCCTGCATCTTGATCGCGATATCCTTGATGTTGAGCACGATGTCGGTGACGTCCTCGCGAACGCCCGCGATCGAGGAGAACTCGTGCAGCACGCCGTCGATGTGCACCGACTGCACCGCCGCGCCTTGCAGCGACGACAACAGGATGCGGCGCAGCGCGTTACCGAGCGTCTGGCCGAAGCCGCGCTCGAGCGGTTCGGCGACGACGGTGGCAAACCGGGTCGCATCGCTGCCCGGCGTTACCTGTAGCTTGTTCGGTCGAATGAGTTCTTGCCAATTTTTCTGGATCGTCACTTTGTCACCCCTTCGGGTCAATAGACCGGCCAGTCGATTTGCCTTCAAATCACCGGCGTTGGAGATCCGCGGATCAGTCCGCGGCAGTCAAAATTCCAAAAACAATCGCGTGACGGTGCGAGCCGCCCGCGACCAGATATCAGACGCGCCGGCGCTTGCGCGGACGGCATCCATTGTGCGGGATTGTCGTCACGTCGCGGATCGACGTCACGGTGAAGCCCGCCGCCTGCAGCGCACGAAGCGCCGATTCACGGCCCGAACCGGGACCGGCAACTTCCACTTCCAGCGTGCGCATGCCGTGTTCCTGCGCCTTCTTGGAAACGTCTTCGGCCGCGACCTGCGCGGCATAGGGGGTCGACTTGCGCGAGCCCTTGAAGCCCATCGTCCCGGCCGAGGACCAGGCAATGGTGTTGCCCTGCGCATCGGTGATGGTGATGGTCGTGTTGTTGAACGACGAATTGACGTGCGCAATGCCCGAGGCGATGTTCTTGCGTTCGCGACGGCGTACGCGGGTGGCTTCCTTGCCCATTACCTAAAACCTTCCTGTGATCTCAAACGCCGCCGTATTGCCAGCGGCTACACCTAAAAACCGCGAGTAGCTGATAGCCAGTAGCGAACAGAACTATTCGCCACTCCCTATTCGCAATTCGCCAAATTACTTCTTCTTGCCGGCGATCGACTTGGCCGGGCCCTTGCGCGTGCGCGCATTGGTGTGGGTGCGCTGGCCGCGCACCGGCAGGCCGCGGCGATGACGCAGGCCGCGATAGCAGCCGAGGTCCATCAGACGCTTGATGTTGATACCGGTCTCGCGGCGAAGATCGCCTTCGACGAGGTAGTCGCGGTCGATCACTTCGCGGATCTGCAGCACTTCCTGGTCGCTCAGCTGGCTGACGCGACGATCCACCGGGATCTTGACCTTCTCGATGATCTCGGCCGCGTTCTTCTGGCCGATGCCATGAATGTACTGGAGCGCGATCAGCACGCGCTTGTTGGTCGGGATATTCACGCCGGCAATACGGGCCACGGACTTCTCTCCTGTCGCCGATCCCTATGGGCCGGCCTTAAGTTCTTGCTATCTCGGGCAGGTTTCCGCAAACGCGAACACGACGCCCTTCCCCTCATCTGCTTCGGGGCCCGGCATCGTCAAAAACTATCCGACTGGATGCGGGGCTTATTAAGGATTCAACTCGGTTTCGTCAACCGCCTCTATCGCTTAGCTCGCTTTTTCGTGACTTTTTTCGAGGCCTTGGCGGTGGTCTTCCTTGCGGTCTGTTTTGCCGTCTTTCTGGCCTTGCCGGCCCCCGCCCCTTGGCCGGCGAAGCGGCCTTCTTGCTCGCCTTACCGCCCCCTTCGAGGCCGTTTTCCTGCCCTTTGGGGCCGATTTGGCAGCCTTCCGGGCAGTTTTGGCGGTCATTTTTCCCGCAGGCCTGGCGGTCTTCCTGGTGGCCGCTGTGGCCTTCCTGGCCGGCGCCGCGGACCTGGCAGCTCTGGGTTCCACGGCCCCGATCGCGGTCAGGATCCGGTTGATCTCGCGGGTGACGTGCTCGATGGTCATCATTCCGTCGACCGTCAGAAGCTTCCGCCGCTCCGAATAATAGTGAATCAGTGGCTCGGTCTGTGCACGGTAGTTGGCCAGCCGCTTCGACAGCACTTCCGGGGTATCGTCGATCTCGCACGTCTTCGCCGCGGGCCTGCATCTCGGCGACGCGCGTCTCGACGCGGTTCAGAAGCGCGCTCTCGTTGACGCGCAGTTCGATCACGGCGTCGAGCTTGATGTGTTTCTTCTTCAGGAGCTCGTCGAGGGCTGCCGCCTGCGGCACCGTGCGCGGAAAGCCGTCGAGGATGAAACCGTTCTTCATGTCGGGCTGGTCGAGACGGTCCGAGATGATCCCGATCACGATCTCATCCGGCACCAGCGCACCGCTGGCCATGATGTCCTTGGCCTGCAGGCCAACCGGCGTTTGGGCTGCGACTGCCGCGCGCAGCATCTCGCCGGTCGAGAGCTGGACGATGCCGTACTTCTGAACCAGCCGCTGTGCCTGGGTCCCCTTACCCGCACCCGGCGGACCCAAAAGGATCAATCTCATGACTTTTCGCCCCCGGCTTGGTGAGCGAATTCCGCGCACCCCGTATTGAATTTCAGACCACGTCTGTCCGCCGATCAGCGGCGGCGGCCCTCAGCTTGGATTTCCTGATCAGCCCCTCATACTGGTGGGCCAGCAGATAGCCCTGCACCTGCGCCACCGTATCCATCGTGACGCTGACGACGATCAGAAGCGAGGTTCCGCCGAAGTAGAACGGGACTGCGGCGTAGGAAATCAGGACTTCGGGAATCAGGCAGACGATCGCCAGATAGATCGCGCCCAGCACCGTGACGCGCGACAGCACGTAATCAATATATTCGGCGGTGCGTTCGCCCGGCCGGATCCCGGGATGAAGCCGCCATGTTTCTTCAGATTGTCGGCGGTCTCGGTCGGGTTGAACACGATCGCGGTGTAGAAGAACGCAAAGAACACGATCAGGCTCAGGTAGAGGATCAGGAACAGCGGGCGGCCGTGGCTGAGTTGGGTGTTGAGCCACTGGAACCATTCCGGGCCCTGGCCGGCGTTGAAGTTCGCAACCGTCGCCGGCAGCAGCAACAGCGACGAGGCGAAGATCGGCGGGATCACGCCCGAGGTGTTGAGCTTGAGCGGCAGATGCGAGGACTGGCCCTCGAACATCTTGTTGCCGACCTGGCGCTTCGGATACTGAATCAGAAGCCGCCGCTGCGCGCGCTCCATGAACACGATGAAGGCGATCACGACGATCGCCATCGCGATCACCAGCAGGATCAGCCCGGTCGAGAGCGCGCCCTGGCGACCCAGTTCCAGCATGCTGGCAAGCGCCGATGGCAATTCGGCGACGATGCCGGCCAGAATGATCAGCGAAATACCATTGCCAATGCCGCGCGAAGTGATCTGCTCGCCGAGCCACATCAGGAACATGGTGCCGCCGGTCAGCGTGACCGTGGTGGAAATGAGGAAGAACAGCCCGGGTTCGCTGACGACATTGCCGGCGCCCTGGAGGCCGACGGCGATGCCGTAGGCCTGGAACGTGGCGAGGATCACCGTGAGATAGCGGGTATACTGGTTCAGCGTCTTGCGGCCAGCCTCGCCTTCCTTCTTCAGGGCTTCGAGCTTGGGCGATACGGTGGTCAAGAGCTGGATGATGATCGATGCCGAGATGTACGGCATGATGTTCAGCGCGAAGATCGCCATGCGGTTGATGCCGCCGCCGGCGAACATGTTGAACATGCCGAGGATACCGCCGGCCTGCGACTTGAACACCTGCTCCCAGGCCGCGGGATCGATGCCGGGCAACGGGATATAGGTGCCGAGCCGATAAACAAGCAGCGCACCCAGCGTGAACCAGATGCGCTTCTTCAGTTCGTCGGCTTTCGCCAGTGCGCCGAAGTTGAGATTTGCCGCAAGTTGTTCTGCTGCTGAGACCATGTTCAGGCTTTCTCCCGCCGTCCCTCGGGCCGTCGCCCCTGGCGGGGCGATCGGCAGACGCCGGACATTATTTGGTGCTCGGCTTCGATAAGTCCATCATCCTACCGTGCGGATCGTCCGCTCGTTCGCGGGCGATGACGCAGATGTTACGCCGCCTCGCCTTCTTCTTTCTTGGCCGGGGCCAGGATCTTCACCGTGCCGCCGGCCTTCTCGACCGCCGCTACCGCGGATTTCGAGGCGCCGTGCACCTCGATCGCGAGCTTGGCCTTGAGTTCGCCGCGGCCGAGCAGCCGCAGGCCGTCCTTGGCGCGACGGATCACGCCCGCCTTCACCAGCGATTCGACCGTGACGGTTTCCTTGGCGTCGACCAGCTTGGCGTCGATCGCCTCCTGCAACCGGTCGAGGTTGATCTCGGCGAAGTCGAGCCGGAAGATGTTGTTGAAGCCGCGCTTCGGCAGGCGGCGATGCAACGGCATCTGGCCGCCCTCGAAGCCCTTGATGCGCACGCCCGAACGCGCGGTCTGGCCCTTGCCGCCGCGGCCCGCAGTCTTGCCCTTGCCCGAACCGATGCCACGGCCGACGCGCATGCGCTTCTTGCGCGAGCCGGCGTTGTCGGCAATATCGCTGAGCTTCATCGTTAGTTTCCTTTATCCTTGGAGCATGATCTTGACCGAAAACCGGTACCCGCTTTTCGGGATCATGCTCCGAGCTTATTTCTCGTCGACGACGCGGACGAGATGTTGAACCTTGGCGATCATACCGCGAATTGCAGGCGTGTCCTGCAGCTCGGTGACACGACCGATCTTGTTGAGCTTGAGGCCGATCAGCGTCGCACGCTGCGAGTGGTGGCGGCGGATCGCGCTGCCGGTCTGCTCGACCTTGATCGTCTTTGCGGCCTTGGCCATCGTCTTAACTCCAAAGAGCGCTTAAAAATCGCGCCGGTTATTCAGCCACCACTTCGGCATCGCCGCCGACGCGGCGCGACTGCAGCGTGGACACCTTGATGTTGCGGCGTGCGGCCACCGAACGCGGCAGATCCTGATGCTTCAGCGCGTCGAAGGTGGCGCGAACCATGTTGTAGGGATTCGACGAACCGATCGACTTCGCCACCACGTCCTGGATGCCGAGCGTTTCGAACACCGCGCGCATCGGACCGCCGGCGATGATGCCGGTACCGGCCGGAGCGGCGCGCAGGTAGACGCGGCCGGCGCCATGGCGGCCGGCGATGTCGTGATGCAGCGTGCGGCCTTCGCGCAGCGCGACGCGCGTCAGGTTGCGCTTGGCCGACTCGGTCGCCTTGCGGATCGCTTCGGGCACTTCGCGCGCCTTGCCGTGGCCAAAACCGACCCGGCCCTTCTGGTCGCCGATCACGACCAGCGCCGCAAAGCCGAAGCGCTTGCCGCCCTTGACGACCTTCGCCACGCGATTGATGTGGACGAGCTTGTCGACGAACTCGCTGTCGCGCTCCTCGCGATCCCTGCTCCGTTCGCGTCCGCCGCGTTCGCGTTCACCTGCCATGGTGTTTTCCAATCTTTAGGGGAGTAAAGCCCCTGTCCTCGTAATTATCCAAAACCGGTTCGTTAGAAGCTCAGTCCGCTTTCGCGGGCCGCATCCGCCAGCGCCTTGACGCGCCCGTGATAGAGATACTGACCGCGGTCGAACACCACTTCCTTGACGCCGTTCTGCACGGCGCGTTCCGCCAGCAGCTTGCCGACAGCCTTGGCCGCATCGATGTTGGCGCCCGTATTGCCGCTTTCGCGCATCGTCTTTTCCAGCGACGAGGCGGAAGCCAGCGTCTCGCCCTTCAGGTCGTCGATGACCTGAGCGTAGATGTGCTTCGACGAACGGAACACCGACAGACGCGGACGTCCATTGGCGGACCGGCGCAGCGAGTTGCGCACGCGCTGCTTGCGCCGGGCATTCGTGACCTTGAGTGACATGACCGGCTCCGTTACTTCTTCTTGCCTTCCTTGCGGAAGATGAATTCGTTGGCGTACTTCACACCCTTGCCCTTGTAGGGCTCCGGCGGACGGTAGGCGCGGATTTCCGCGGCGACCTGGCCGACGCGCTGGGAATCGGTGCCCGTGATCGTGATCTCGGTCGGCTTCGGCACCACGATGGTGATGCCTTCCGGGATCGCGTAGACGACGTCGTGGCTGTAGCCGAGCGCGAGCTGCAGGTTCTTGCCCTGCAGCGCAGCACGGTAACCGACGCCGGTGATCTCGAGCTTCTTCTCGAAACCCTTGGTGACACCCTCGACCAGATTGGCGACCTGCGCGCGCGCGGTGCCATACATAGCCTGGGCGCGGTTGGTCTCGAACTTCGGCGCGACCTTGACCTCGCCGCTCTCGAACTTCACTTCAACGTCGTCATGCACGACGAACTGAAGCTGGCCCTTCGGCCCCTTCATCTTGACGGTCTGCCCTTCGACGCTCGCCGTCACACCGGACAGGATCGGAACGGGCCGTTTGCCAACACGTGACATGGCTTCAATCCTTCCTCAGAACACCGTGAAGAGAATTTCGCCGCCCACATTCGCGTCACGCGCGGCGTGGTCAGCCATGATTCCCTTCGGCGTCGACAATACCGAAATGCCGAGACCGTTGTTCACCCGCGGCAGGTTCTTCACCGAGGCGTAAACCCGACGGCCCGGCTTGGAGACCCGCTCGATCTCGCGAATGACGGGCTCGCCGTCGAAATATTTCAGCTCGATCTCGAGCTCGCTGCGGCCCGAAGCATGTTCGACGCTGGCGTAGCCGCGGATGTAACCCTCGGACTTCAGCACTTCTAGCACGCTGGCGCGCATCTTCGAGCCCGGGGTCGAGACCTTGGACTTCGAACGCATCTGCGCGTTGCGGATGCGGGTGATGAGATCGGAAATCGGATCGTGCGTTGACATCTTTACGACCCTCCTTACCAGCTCGACTTCACGAGCCCGGGAACCAGGCCCTTGGAGCCGAGTTCGCGCAGCGCGATGCGGGAAAGCTTGTTCTTGCGGTAGATCGAGCGCGGGCGGCCGGTCAGCTCGCAGCGGTTGCGGATGCGGGTCGCCGACGAATTGCGCGGCATCTGGGCGAGCTTCAGCGTCGCCGCGAACCGCTCTTCCATCGGCCGGGTCTTGTCAGCGATGATCGCCTTCAGCTTCGCACGCTGCGGGGCGGCGTTCTTGGTCATCCGCTTGCGCCGGTTGTTCTTCTCGATCGAACTCTTCTTTGCCATGCTTGGCTCCTGGGTTTCCGCGTTTGAGAGGCTTTAACTGCGTCTCACTGCCGGAACGGGAAATTGAATGCGGTCAACAAGGCACGCGCCTCGTCGTCGGTCTTCGCCGTGGTGCAGACCGTGATGTCCATGCCGCGGGCTTCCGAAACCTTGTCGAAATCGATTTCGGGGAAAATGATGTGCTCCTTGAGGCCGAGCGAGTAATTGCCGCGACCATCGAAGCTCTTCGGATTGAGGCCGCGGAAGTCGCGCACGCGCGGCAGCGCCACGTTCACCAGGCGATCGATGAACTCGTACATCTTGGCCTTGCGCAGCGTGACCTTGCAGCCGATCGGCTGGTTCTCGCGCAGCTTGAAGGTCGCGATCGCGACCCGCGAATAGGTCACGATCGCCTTCTGGCCGGCGATCTGCGACAGCTCCGCGGCCGCGGTCTCGGCCTTCTTGCGGTCGTTGACGGCGTCGCCGACGCCCATGTTGAGCACGACCTTGTCCAGCCGCGGCACCTGCATGACGTTGGCATAGCCGAACTTTTCAGTCAGCTGGCCACGAATGCTCTTGTCATACTCCGCGCGCAGGCGCGGTGTGTAAGCGGTATCAGCCATCGATCTCTGCTCCCGAGCTCTTGGCAATGCGTACCTTCTTGCCATCAGCCTGAATCTTGAAGCCCACGCGGGTCGGCTTGCCGTCCTTGCCGACATAGGCGACGTTGGACAGGTGGATCGGCGACTCCTTGGAGATGATGCCGCCTTCCTGGTTCTGGGTCTGCTTCTGGTGACGCTTCACCATGTTGACGCCGCGCACCAGCGCCTTGTTCTCGGCGGGGCGGACCTCGAATACTTCGCCGGTGCGGCCCTTGTCGCGACCGCTCAGCACCATGACCTTGTCACCCTTCCGGATCTTGGCAGCCATCACAGCACCTCCGGCGCAAGCGAGATGATTTTCATGTGGTTCTTGGCGCGCAGCTCGCGCGGCACGGGCCCGAAGATACGGGTGCCGACGGGCTCCGACTGGTTGTTGATCAAGACGGCGGCGTTGCGGTCGAAGCGGATGACCGAGCCGTCGGCGCGGCGGATGTCCTTGCGGACCCGCACCACGACGGCCTTCATCACATCGCCCTTCTTCACCTTGCCGCGCGGAATCGCTTCCTTGATCGACACGACGATAACGTCGCCCACGGTGGCATAGCGGCGCTTGGAGCCCCCAAGCACCTTGATGCACATGACACGGCGTGCGCCTGAATTGTCGGCCACGTCGAGGTTGGTCTGCATCTGAATCATTGATGCACCTCGTCCTCTTTCTGATGCGCTCGAATTAGCGCCTAAAATTTTCCTGATTACTCGTCCGGCCCAAGCCGAATGAATCTCAGGCGGTTTTCTTCTGCTCGCCCCGGACCACCGTCCAGTGCTTCAGCTTGGAGATCGGCTTGCTCTCCTCGATCCATACCATGTCGCCCGGCTTGAACTCGTTGTTCTCGTCGTGCGCGTGGTAGTTCTTGGAGCGGCGAATCGTCTTCTTGTAGATCGGATGGGTGAAGCGGCGATCGACGCGCACCACCACCGTCTTGGCTTGCTTGTCGCTCACGACCACGCCCTGAAGGGTACGTTTCGGCATAATAAGGCCTCTTACTTCTTCTTCGCGCGCGTTTGCGCGGCGATGGTCTTGATGCGGGCGATATCGCGGCGGGCTTCGCGCAGCCGCGAGGTGTTCTCCAGCTGCCCGGTGGCGCGCTGGAAACGCAGGTTGAAACGTTCCTTCTTCAGATTGAGGACGGCGTCCTCCTCTGGTCTTCGCTCATCGCGCGAATGTCTTCAACTTTCATCGGGGCCATGACGGTTACTCCGCAATGCGCGCGACGAAGCGCGTCTTGATCGGCAGCTTGGCGGCGGCAAGCGAGAGCGCTTCCTTGGCGGTCTGCACCGTGACGCCGTCGATCTCGAAAATCACGCGGCCGGGCTTGACCCGCGCCACCCACAATTCCGGCGTACCCTTGCCGGAGCCCATGCGGACTTCGGCCGGCTTCTTCGACACCGGCAGGTCCGGGAACACGCGGATCCAGACGCGGCCGGCGCGCTTCATGTGACGGGTCAGCGCGCGGCGCGCGGCTTCGATCTGGCGGGCGGTGATGCGCTCGGGCGCCATCGCCTTCAGGCCGAATTGACCGAACGACAACGTCGCACCCGAAGTCGCAACGCCGTGGATACGGCCCTTATGCGCCTTCCGGAACTTCGTTTTCTTTGGTTGCATCATGGCTTTAAGCCCTCAAACCTTCTTCTGATGTCTCACGCTGCGTCGCGGCGCGGACGTGCGGTGTCGCCTTCGGCCATCTTCTTGTCCTGGGCCATCGGATCGTGCTCGAGGATCTCGCCCTTGAAGATCCAGACCTTGACGCCGCAGGTGCCGAACGTGGTGAACGCGGTCGCCACGCCGTAATCGACGTCGGCGCGCAGCGTGTGCAACGGCACGCGGCCCTCGCGGTACCACTCCATGCGCGCGATTTCGGCGCCGCCGAGACGGCCCGAGCAGTTGATACGAATGCCTTCGGCGCCAAGACGCATTGCCGACTGTACCGCCCGCTTCATGGCGCGGCGGAATGCCACGCGGCGCTCGAGCTGCTGGGCGATCGATTCGGCGACCAGGGTGGCGTCGAGTTCCGGCTTGCGGATTTCGACGATGTTGATGACGACGTCGGAAGCCGTGATGTCGGCAACCCGCTTGCGCAGCTTGTCGATGTCGGCGCCCTTCTTGCCGATCACGACGCCGGGACGCGCCGAATGGATCGTCACGCGGCACTTCTTGTGCGGACGCTCGATCACGATGCGGGCGACGGCCGCCTGCTTGAGCTCCTTGTGCAGGATCTCGCGGATCTTGACGTCCTCATGCAGCAGCTTGCCGTACTCGTTCTTGCCGGCGAACCAACGGGAATCCCACGTCCGGTTAATGCCGAGACGCAGCCCGATTGGATTGATCTTTTGACCCATCGTTCTCTCCTGCGCGCTTAAGCGCTCGCCTCGGCTTCGACCTGACGCACAACGATCGTCAGCTGCGAGAATGGTTTGTAGATACGGCCCGAACGGCCACGGCCGCGCGGCGAAAAACGCTTCATCACAATGCCGTTGCCGACATGCGCCTCGGCGACGACGAGATCGTCGACCTCGAGGTCGTGGTTGTTCTCGGCGTTCGCGATCGCCGACTCCAGGCACTTCTTGACGTCGACCGCGATCCGCTTGCGCGAAAACTGCAGGTCGGCGAGCGCAGAAGACGCCTTCCGGCCGCGGATCAGCTGCGCGACAAGATTGAGCTTCTGCGGGCTGACGCGCAGCATCCGGGCAACTGCCTTGGCCTCGTTGTCCGCGAGGACTCGTTCGCGCTTTGGTTTGCTCATCGTCTATTCCTCAAGCCTTCTTGGCTTTCTTGTCGCCAGAATGGCCATGGAAGGTACGGGTCGGCGAGAACTCGCCGAACTTGTGACCCACCATTTCCTCGTTGATCGACACCGGCACATGCTTCTGGCCGTTGTAGACGCCGAAAACCAGGCCGACGAATTGCGGCAGGATGGTCGAGCGGCGGCTCCAGATCTTGATGACGTCGTGACGGCCCGACGCGCGCGCAGCATCTGCCTTCTTGAGCAGAGAGGCTTCGACGAACGGGCCTTTCCAGACTGAACGTACCATGTCCGGCGTTCCTTACTTCTTCCGCTTGTGGCGGCTTAGGAGGATGAATCGATTGGTCGACTTGTTCGAACGGGTCTTCTTGCCTTTGGTCGGCTTGCCCCACGGGGTGACCGGGTGGCGGCCGCCCGAGGTGCGGCCTTCGCCGCCGCCGTGCGGATGGTCGATCGGGTTCATGACGACGCCGCGGTTATGCGGACGCCAGCCCAGCCAGCGGGTACGGCCGGCCTTGCCGATCGAGATGTTCATGTGATCGGGGTTCGACACCGCACCGATGGTGCCGCGGCAACGGCCATGCACCAGGCGCTGCTCGCCCGAGTTCAGGCGCAAAATGACGTAGTCCTGGTCGCGGCCGACGATCTGGGCGTAGGTGCCGGCCGAACGCGCGATCTGGCCGCCCTTCCCGATCTTCATCTCGATATTATGGATGATCGTGCCGACCGGCATGTTGCCCATCGGCATGACATTGCCGGGCTTGACGTCGACATAGTTGCCGGCAACCACGGTGTCGCCCGCAGCCAGACGCTGCGGCGCCAGGATATAGGCCTGCTCGCCGTCCTGATACTTGATCAGCGCGATGAACGCGGTGCGGTTCGGATCGTATTCCAGCCGCTCGACCACGGCCGGAACGTCGACCTTGTTCCGCTTGAAGTCCACCATGCGGTAGGCCTTCTTGTGGCCACCGCCGCGGAAGCGCACCGTGATGCGGCCGGTGTTGTTGCGGCCGCCATTGCCGAGCTTGCCCTCGGTCAGCGCCTTCACCGGCTTGCCCTTGTAGAGCGCCGAACGGTCGACCATCACCAGCTGGCGCTGGCCCGGCGTCGTCGGATTGTATGTTTTCAATGCCATCGCTGTGTCGCCTTATAGTCCGGTGGTGACGTCGATGCGGTGGCCCTCTTCGAGGGTCACGACAGCCCGCTTCACGTCCGACTGCGAACCGAAATTGCCGCGGAACACCTTGGTCTTGCCCTTGCGGACCAGCGTGTTCACGCGCTTCACCTTGACGTCGAACAGCTTCTCGACGGCTTCCTTGATTTGCGGCTTGGTCGCCTTGCTGGCGACCCTGAACACCACCTTGTTGTGCTCGGACGCTACCGTCGCCTTTTCGGTGACGACAGGAGAGACGATCACGTCGTAGTGGCGCGGATCGATATTCTTCATTTGAAGCGCGCCTCCAGCGCATCGACTGCCGCCTTCGTCAGCACGAGCTTCTGACGACGCAGAATGTCATAGACGTTGATGCCCTGGATCGGCAGCACGTCGATATTCGGAATGTTGCGCGCAGCGGTGGCGAAACCGGCATGCACCTCGGCGCCGTCGATGATCAGCGCATTGGTCAGGCCGAGACCCGAGAAATGACCGACCAGCGCCTTGGTTTTGGCATCCTTGATCTGCGCATTGTCGATCACGATCAGGCCGCCGTCCTTGGCCTTCGCCGACAGGGCATGCTTGAGCGCCAGCGCGCGCACCTTCTTCGGCAGGTCGGTCGCGTGCGAGCGAACCACCGGACCGAACGCACGGCCACCGCCGCGGAACTGCGGCACGCGGGCCGAGCCGTGACGGGCGCCGCCGGTGCCCTTCTGCTTGTACATCTTCTTGCCGGTGCGCCAGACGTCGGCGCGGCCCTGCGTCTTGTGCGTTCCGGCCTGGCGCTTGTTGAGCTGCCATTGCACGCAACGCTGGATGATGTCGGCACGCGGCTCGAGACCGAAGATCGCGTCCGAGAGCTGGACCGAACCAGCTTCCTTGCCTTCAAGGGTCGTGACTTTCAGTTCCATCTCACGCGCCCTCCTGCTCGGCCGGAGCCTGAGCCTGCTCACCGCCGGCGACCTTGAACTTGCCGGGCTTCGGAGCATCCTTCGGCAGCGGCTTCTTGACGGCGTCGCGCACCGAGATCCAGCCGCCCTTGGAGCCGGGAACGGCGCCTTCGACGAGGATCAGGCCGCGCTCGACGTCGGTCTGCACCACACGCAGATTGAGCGTGGTGATGCGATCGACACCCATGTGACCGGGCATCTTCTTGTTCTTGAAGGTCTTGCCGGGATCCTGACGTCCGCCGGTCGAACCGATCGAACGATGCGAAACCGACACACCGTGGGTGGCGCGCAGACCGCCGAAATTCCAGCGCTTCATGCCGCCGGCAAAACCCTTACCGACCGAGGTGCCGGTGACGTCGACAAACTGGCCGACCACGAAATGGTCCGCCTGAATCTCGGCGCCAACCGGGATCAGCGCGTCCTCAGACACACGGAACTCGGTGACCTTCCGCTTGGGCTCGACCTTGGCGACCGCAAACTGGCCGCGCTCTGCCTTCGGCAGATAGACGGTCTTGCGGGTACCCGAGCCGAGCTGCAGCGCGACATAACCGTTCTTCTCGGTCGTGCGGTGGCCCAGCACCTGGCAATTGCCCAGCTTCAGCACGGTCACAGGGATATGTTCGCCGGTCTCCGTAAAGACCCGCGTCATCCCGACCTTTGTGCGATCACTCCGGAGCGCATCGGCGTGCTTCCTGTTCTTTCTGTCCGCTAACTTCGGACGATCCTGAAATTTAGAGCTTGATCTCGACGTCGACACCGGCGGCCAGATCGAGCTTCATGAGAGCATCGACGGTCTGCGGGGTCGGGTCGACAATGTCGAGAAGGCGCTTGTGGGTGCGCATCTCGAATTGCTCGCGGCTCTTCTTGTCGACGTGCGGTGAACGGTTGACGGTGAACTTCTCGATGCGGGTGGGCAGCGGGATAGGTCCGCGAACCTGGGCACCGGTACGTTTCGCCGTGTTCACGATCTCGCGGGTCGACGTATCGAGGATACGATGGTCGAACGCCTTGAGACGTATGCGAATATTTTGGCCGTTCATTGCCGTTTGTCTTTCTTTGTCGCTTTAGGGCGAGTGGTGAGTAGCGAACAGCGAATGGATCCAATCCACTCGCTACTCGCCATTCCCTATTCGCTTATTCGATGATCGAGGCGACGACGCCGGCGCCGACGGTGCGGCCGCCTTCACGGATCGCGAAGCGCAGCTTTTCTTCCATCGCGATCGGCACGATCAGGTGCACTTCCATCGCGATGTTGTCGCCCGGCATCACCATTTCGGTGCCTTCGGGCAGATGCACGACGCCGGTCACGTCGGTGGTGCGGAAGTAGAACTGCGGCCGGTAGTTGGTGAAGAACGGGGTGTGACGACCGCCCTCTTCCTTGGTCAGGATGTAGGCCTCAGCCTTGAACTTGGTGTGCGGCTTGACCGAACCCGGCTTGCACAGCACCTGGCCACGCTCGACTTCCTCGCGCTTGGTGCCGCGGAGCAGCGCACCGATGTTGTCGCCGGCCTGGCCCTGATCGAGCAGCTTGCGGAACATTTCGACGCCGGTGACGATGGTCTTCTGGGTATCGCGGAGTCCGACGATTTCGATTTCCTCGCCGACCTTGACGATGCCGCGCTCGACACGGCCGGTCACCACGGTGCCGCGGCCCGAGATCGAGAACACGTCTTCCACCGGCATCAGGAACGGCTGGTCGATCGGACGCTCCGGCTGCGGAATGTACGCGTCGACCTGCTTCATCAGTTCGAGGATCGCGTCGTGACCGAGCGCCTTGTCCTTGTCTTCGAGGGCGGCCAGCGCCGAGCCCTTGATGATCGGAATGGTGTCGCCGGGGAATTCGTACTTCGAAAGCAGTTCGCGGACTTCGAGTTCGACGAGTTCGAGCAGTTCCGGATCGTCGACCATGTCGCACTTGTTCAGGAACACGACGAGCGCGGGAACGCCGACCTGACGGGCGAGCAGGATGTGCTCGCGGGTCTGCGGCATCGGGCCATCGGCCGCCGACACCACCAGGATCGCGCCGTCCATCTGGGCTGCGCCGGTGATCATGTTCTTCACGTAGTCGGCGTGGCCCGGACAGTCGACGTGGGCGTAGTGCCGGTTCTTGGTTTCGTATTCGACGTGGGCGGTCGAGATCGTGATGCCGCGCGCCTTTTCTTCCGGCGCCTTGTCGATCTGGTCGTACGCCGTGAACGTCGCACCGCCGGTTTCAGCCAGCACCTTGGTGATCGCTGCGGTCAGCGATGTCTTGCCATGGTCGACGTGACCGATGGTTCCGATGTTGCAGTGCGGTTTAGTACGTTCAAACTTTGCTTTGGCCATTTGACTCTCCGTTCAGTCGTTAGCTTTGAACCAACGACAATCAGGCAAACTTCTTCTGGACTTCTGCCGACACGTTCGCCGGCGCTTCAGCGTAGTGATCGAATTGCATCGTAAAGGTCGCGCGTCCCTGGCTCATCGAGCGCAGATTATTCACATACCCGAACATGTTCATGAGCGGCACCATCGCGTTGATGACGTTGGCATTGCCGCGCATGTCCTGGCCCTGGATCTGGCCGCGCCGCGAATTCAGGTCGCCAATGACGGAACCGGTATAGTCTTCCGGGGTCACCACTTCGACCTTCATGATCGGCTCGAGCAGAACGGACTTGCCCTTCTGCAGCGCTTCGCGGAATGCCGCGCGCGATGCGATTTCGAAGGCCAGCGCCGAGGAGTCGACGTCGTGATACTTGCCGTCGACCAGCTGGACCTTGACGTCCACCACCGGGAAGCCGGCGACGACGCCCGAGCCCATCACGCTGTTGAGGCCCTTTTCGACGCCGGGGATGTATTCCTTCGGCACCGCGCCGCCGACGACCTTCGACTCGAACTCGTAGCCCTTGCCGGGCTCGTTCGGCTCGACGATGATCGACACTTCGGCGAACTGACCGGTACCGCCGGTCTGCTTCTTGTGCGTGTACTTGACTTCAGCGCGCTTGGTGACCCGCTCGCGGAACGCCACCTGCGGCGCGCCGATATTGGCGTCGACCTTGTAGGTGCGGCGGAGGATGTCGACCTTGATGTCGAGATGGAGTTCGCCCATGCCCTTGAGAATGGTCTGGCCGGACTCCTGGTCGGTCGACACGCGGAACGACGGATCTTCGGCAGCAAGCTTCGCCAATGCCACGCCGAGCTTTTCCTGGTCGGCCTTCGACTTCGGCTCGATCGCGATTTCGATCACCGGCTCCGGGAATTCCATCTTTTCCAGAATCACCGGCTTGTCGGGATCGCACAGCGTGTCACCGGTGCGCGCTTCCTTGAGGCCCGCAAGTGCTACGATGTCGCCGGCATAGGCTTCCTTGATGTCTTCGCGGTTGTTCGCATGCATCAGCAGCATGCGGCCGATACGCTCTTTCTTCTCGCGGGTCGAGTTGACGACGCCGGTACCGCTGGCAAGAACGCCGGAGTAGATGCGGCAGAAGGTGATGGTGCCGACGAACGGGTCGTCCATGATCTTGAACGCGAGCAGCGCCAGCGGCTCCTTGTCGTCGGCCTTGCGCACGACTTCGTTGCCGTCATCGTCAATGCCTTTGATCGCAGGCACGTCGACCGGCGACGGCAGATAGTCGACCACGGCGTCGAGCAGCGGCTGCACGCCCTTGTTCTTGAAGGCCGAGCCGCACAGCACGGGATAGAAGGCGCCAGTCAGCACGGCTTTGCGGATCAGCCGCTTCAGCGTCGCCTCATCGGGCTCCTTGCCATCGAGGTAGGCAGCAAGCGCGTCGTCATCGAGCTCGACGGCGGCTTCCAGCATCTTCTCGCGATATTCCTTCGCCTTGTCGACGAGGTCGGCGGGAATATCGATGTCCTTGAAGTTGGCGCCGAGCGCCTCGTCTTCCCAAACCACGCCCTTCATGCGGACGAGGTCGACCAGACCCTTGAAGTTGTTCTCGGAGCCGATCGGAAGCTGGATCGCAATCGGCTTGGCGCCGAGGCGGTCGACGATATCGTCGAGACATTTGTAGAAATCGGCGCCGGTCTTATCCATCTTGTTGGCGAAGACGATGCGCGGAACCCGGTACTTGTCGCCCTGACGCCAGACGGTCTCGGTCTGCGGCTCAACGCCCTGGTTGGAATCGAGCACGCATACGGCGCCGTCGAGCACACGCAGCGAACGCTCGACTTCGATGGTGAAGTCGACGTGGCCGGGAGTGTCGATGATGTTCAGGCGCTTGCCGTTCCAGAACGCGGTGGTCGCAGCCGAGGTGATCGTGATGCCACGCTCCTGCTCCTGCTCCATCCAGTCCATCGTCGCGGCACCTTCGTGCACTTCGCCGATCTTGTGGCTCTTGCCGGTGTAATAGAGGATGCGCTCGGTGGTCGTGGTCTTGCCGGCATCGATATGCGCCATAATACCGAAGTTACGGTAGTTCTCTATGGCATGAACGCGGGGCATGGGCTGTTCCTTAAAATCCGTGTTTCGCCGTTACCAGCGATAGTGCGAGAAGGCACGGTTGGCTTCCGCCATCCGGTGCACGTCTTCACGCTTCTTGACGGCGTTCCCCCGGTTGTTCGATGCGTCGAGCAGTTCGGCAGAAAGCCGCTCCGTCATCGTCTTTTCGTTGCGATCGCGCGCTGCAGTGATGATCCAGCGAATGCCCAGCGCCTGACGGCGGACCGAACGCACTTCGACCGGCACCTGGTAGGTGGCGCCGCCGACGCGGCGCGAACGAACTTCGATGGTCGGCATGACGTTTTCCAGCGCCTGCTCGAAAACCGGCAGCGGGCCCTGCTTGGTCTTGGTTTCGATCATGGCGAGCGCGCCGTAGACGATGCTCTCGGCGGCAGACTTCTTGCCGTCGTACATGATCGAGTTCATGAACTTCGTGATGATGACGTTCCCGAACTTCGGATCCGGGTTCACTTCACGCTTTTCAGCAGAATGGCGACGGGACATCGATTCTGTTCCTGATTACTTCGGACGCTTCGCGCCGTACTTCGAACGACGCTGCTTACGGTTCTTGACGCCCTGGGTATCGAGGACGCCGCGGAGGATGTGGTAGCGCACGCCGGGCAAGTCCTTGACGCGGCCGCCGCGGATCATGACCACCGAGTGCTCCTGAAGGTTATGGCCTTCACCCGGGATGTAGCCGATCACTTCGAAGCCGTTGGTCAGGCGCACCTTGGCGACCTTGCGAAGCGCCGAGTTCGGCTTCTTCGGGGTCGTGGTGTAGACGCGCGTGCAAACACCGCGCTTCTGCGGCGACTGCTGCAGCGCCGGCACCTTCTTGCGTGACTTCTGCACCGTACGCGGTTTTGCGATCAGCTGGTTGATCGTCGGCATGTCAGCCTTCACCCTTTAGTTCGCGCGAAACCTTGAATGGCTTTCGCAAAATTCTTCTCGGAACTAGCCGTTCCGTTCGGCCCGCACTGCGCAGAAAAACATCCACGCAAAACGAAATCGCGCCAACCACCCATCACTGAGCGGAAAGCGCTTCGACGCCACAGAGGACCGCAAGTAACGGCCGATCAGCATTCGCTGTCCGGCCTGCTACCGAGGTCATGCATCCGAGTTCACTCTCAAGAGGACGTGCTCAAGAGAACCAAAATCGTCCTGGCATTGCCTAGCAATATGATCGACAGCGTTTGAGCGGCATTCGTCGAGGTTGGTGCCCGCCCAGGTCCTTTAGGAAACTTCCGTAAGGATTTGAAAGGGTGTTCCGTTCCGACGCTGGCGTTGCTCACCGCCTGTCGTTAAGTGGCCGTCTTCTATAAGCGGTGGATAGCTAAGTCAAGCGAAACGAGAACGCTGGAAATGCCTATGGCGTCTGCGGATTCAGTGCTTCGCGTGAATTCGGCAAGTCCGGAAATAGCGATGCCCCGCCCTCCCCTTGAGTCGCGCCAGCCGATAATTCCACCCGGGTAAATATATCCAGAAACACTAAATACCGGTTCCAGTTTTTCCCGGCTAAGCTTTTGTTTGCCTTTCGGGGCGCAAAACTGGCGCTTCGAGGCTGGAATTGCTCATGAAATACACCGACATCGCGATCGTTGGCGGCGGCCTTGCCGGCTCGACCGCGGCCGCCATGCTCGGACGCGCGGGTATCCCGACGATCCTGATCGATCCGCATCGTGTCTATCCATTCGACTTCCGCGTCGAAAAATCAGCGGCGACGAGCAACTCGGGCGCTTCTACCAGACCGGAATCGCCGATCCGGTGCTTCGCTCGGCCACCCATGACGGCGAAAACTGGATCGCGCGATTCTGGCCACCTGCTCGACAAGAAGCCGAGCCGCCAATACGGCATCATGTACGACGCGCTGATCGGCGCGGTCCGGGCGGAAATCCAACCTCCCGCCGAACTCGTCTACGCCAAGGTGACCGATGTCTCGACCAGCGCGGAGCGGCAGAAGCTCACGCTGTCCGACGGCGAAACCATCTCGGCGCGGCTGGTGGTGCTGGCCAATGGCCTGAGTGTCGGGCTGCGCCGCAATCTCGGCATCGAACGCCAGATTATCAGCGTCAGCCATTCCATCTCGATCGGATTTGACATGGTGCCGGTCGGCCGCCCGGCCTTCGAATTTCCTGCCCTGACCTATTTTTCGGAACGGGTAAAGGAGCGCGTCGCCTATGTGACGCTCTTCCCTGTCGGAAACCGGATGCGAGCCAACCTTTTCGTCTACCGCGAGGTCGACGATCCCTGGTTGCGCGAAATGCGGCGCAAGCCGGTCGAGACCATGAATGCCGCGCTGCCCAGGCTGCGCCGCATCACCGGCGAATACGGCGTTGCCGGCGACGTCAAGATCAGGCCCGCCGATCTCTATGTCTCAACCGGCTATCGCCAACCCGGCGTCGTTCTGGTCGGCGACGCCTTTGCGGCAACCTGCCCGGTTACCGGCACCGGCACCGACAAGGTGTTCACCGACGTCGCGCAGCTCTGCAACGTCCATATCCCCGCCTGGCTTGCGACCGCGGGCATGGACGCCGACAAGATCGCTTCCTTTACGACGATCCGGTCAAGCAGGCTTGCGATGCCTGGTCGATGGCCAAAGCCGTCAGCTTCCGCAAGGTCACGATCGAGAACAGGCTATACTGGCGTGCGCAGCGCTGGGCGCGCTTCCTGGCCTGGTTCGGCGAAGGCGCCTTGCGCCGGATGCGAAGCGGTGTCAGCGCGGATTCAAACCGCCGGACTCACTCCTCCTCGTCATCATCGTCATCGTCTTCATTGTCGTCGTCGGCCTGAGCGGCAGCGTTGTGCGGCGTACGGCCCCGGTCGTCCCATACGCCACTGGCGGCTGCGCTTGAGAGCCGCGCTCGACCCGCTTGCGTCGGAGAAAATGGCGGCGGATTACGCCTTCGGCTCAATCCGCCCTACGGGCTGCAAGGAGAATGATACGACTATTGCGCCTGTAGCGCTTGCGTGTCCCGGCGGACTAATCCTGAAGAACGATATCGTCACCCGGGCGAACCAGACCCGCCACCAGCACAGCGGCGTAGACGCCGGCTCTCCCGTCATGATTCTTTGCTACATACCGCAAAATCTCGGGATTCTCGTCGAGCGACTCCGGATCAATGCAGATCATGCGACAACGGATATCGCGTTCCAGAATGTGGACCGTCAGTTTCGGACCGATCCGCAGTCGCCGGCCGACGAATGCGTCTTCGGCAAAGCCTTCACCGGAATTGAGATCGACATAGAGGTTTTCGCGAAAGCGACGCTTGTCGAGCGTCAAGCCCATTGCGTGGCCAATTCCGTCAATCGTCTGGGTTGCAAGCAACGAAAGCGGGCGACAGTCCGTTATGGCGCGGTCCGAGCGTATGATGGTCAGGTCGGAAGCGTTGATCTGATCACCTCCGATCAGACCCGGCAGCGCCGGATCGGACGCTGACAGAGTTTTTCCGCTCGGCGCTTCGATCTCAAGCGCCAGATCTTCGCTAGAGGGAAACACCGGCGTCAGGCCAGGACCACGGGCTTCTGCATCGGTCAGGTTGCCCGGTGCAAGCGTCAGTTCGGGACGGCGAAACCTCGGGCGAAATCGCAGCATTTCCTTTCTGCTTCGTGCAGTGAGGAATGGAAAGGCCTTGGGCGCGCCCGCATGATGGACGGCGTAGAGCCGGTCGCCGAGCACGCCGGCAAAGCTGACATAGGCCTCGGGTAGCGATTCTCCCGGCATGCTCTTTACCGGGTACCGCCAAACGCTTTCAAGTCGCCCAACAACCTTCACTACAGCCCTCGCCTGACATTTCCTGGTCGCGGCAGTCTAGACTAGTCATCGTCGTCATCGTCGTCATCATCGTCATCGTCTTCATTGTCGTCGTCGGCCTGAGCGGCCGCGTCATGCTGCCTGTGGCTCTGGTCGTCCCAGAGCTTGCGATAGACGCCGTTGGCGGCGAGCAACTGCGCATGCGAGCCGCGCTCGATCGCCTTGCCGCCTGAAATCACGATGATCTCGTCCATCTCGACCACCGACGTCAGGCGGTGGGTCGACCAGATCATGGTGCGCCCCTCCGCCACGTTCAGAAGCGTCCGGTTGATCGCGGCTTCCGTGGTCTGGTCGAGCGCCGACGTCGCCCTCATCGAGCAGCAGCAGCGAGGGATTGCGGATGATCGCGCGCGCGATCGCGATGCGCTGGCGCTGGCCACCCGACAGCGTGTCGCCGCGCTCGCCGACCGGCGTGTCGTATTTCTGCGGCAGGCTCATGATGTAGCTGTGGATCTCGGCCTTGCGCGCGGCCTGCACGACCTCCTCGTCGCTGGCGCCTTCCTTGCCGAGCCGGATGTTCTCCCGGATCGACATGTTGAACAGCATGTTCTCCTGGAACACGATCGCCATGCCCGCCCGCAGGGATCTCGCGGGTCACGCGGCGAATATCGACGCCGTCGATGGCCACCCGCCCCTCGTCCGGTGTGTAAAGACGCAGGATCAGATTGAGCAGCGTGCTCTTGCCCGAGCCGCTGGGGCCGACGATAGCGATACGCTTGCCGACGCCAAGCTTGAGGCTGAAATTGTCGAGCACCGGCGTTTCGCTGCCTTCGTAGGCGAAGGTGACGCGGTCGAAGGTGATGTCGTTGGTGATGCGCGGCAAATCGGGCGCGCCCGGGCGATCGGCGCCGCGCGTCGGCTCATCCAGCAGCTCCTGCATATGCCGCACCGCCGCCGCCGACTGGATCGACACCGGAATGAAATGCATCAGATGGGCGATGTTGTAGGACACCTCCCAGAACGCGCTCTCGAAGGTGACGAAAGTGCCGATGGTGATCTGCCCCTTGGTGGCGAGATAGGCGCCGATCGCCAGCACCACGAGGTGCAGCAGCAGTACTGAAATGGTGACGGTGCGCTCCACCATCGTGGAGAGGAAGACGGCGGACGCGGTCTTGATGCGCACTTCCTGGTTGCGCATGGTGAACCAGCCGAGCGTGCGGCGCTGCAGGCTGAACGCCTTGATCACCGCCCGCGCGGCGACGTTTTCCTGCACCGTGCCGAGCAGCGCCGATTCATTGAGCTTCTGCTCGTAATTTGCCTGCACCGCCTTCGGCGTCAGGATCCGCGGCCCGATCAGCGTGATCGGGAATACCAGCAGGGCGACCGCCGCAAGCTGCCAGTTCAGAAACAGCATCAGAATGATGCCGGCAATCAGTTCCAGGAACGGCAGCGCCGCGCTGTTGGCGAAGGTCTTGACCGAACTTTCGAAGGCCGCAAGGTCGATCGAAAAGCGCGAGAGAATTTCACCGCGCTTGGTGCGGGCGAAATACGAGGACGGCAGGTTCTGGACGTGCTCGAACAGCCGCGTCCGCACGTCGGCAATGAGCCCTGCCGCCAGCCGCGCATCCCATCGCTCATACCAGACCGCAATGATCGAGGTGATGATGCCGGCGACCGCGAGCACGCCGAGGATCATGTAGAGCGCCTGAAAATCCTCCTCGCCGAGCGCGTCGTCGATCAGGAATTTCAGGCTGAGCGGCATGATGACGTTGAACAGCGTCTCCAACGAGAACGCCGAAGGTCACGAAGGCGATCAGCTTCCTGTAATTGCCCAGATACGGCCTGACGAAGCCGTAGATGGTGGCCATCGCGCCGGCGGCTTCCTTGGCGGTGAAGACAACGAGGTCCTCGTCATCATCATCGTCGTCGAGCTCCAGCTCGTCCTCTTCGTCGTCCTTATCGTCCGGGGTACGGCGGTCGCCTTGCCACCCGCCAGGGGTGCGGCGGCAGCCCCTGCCGCGAGCTTCTTCGCAAGCTCAGGATCGTCCGCCGGCGCGGATTCCGATCATCCGAGGAAGGAGGCTTGGGCGCCATGAAACCAACCGATGCTGCACGGCCGGCATGACCGCAATCGAGCGCGGCAGCGGCGAGCGCTACCGCAAGGATTCTATGCGATCGGGATCCATTCGGCAACATTTGGCGCGACCGGCGCTGATTCATCAGAGCCGGTCACGTCTTAAATACAACCGGTCGGACCTCAATCGTCCGATTCGACCTTGTCAAAAAACGAATAGCGCAGGCTGTCGGCGTCGGCGTACCACTGCCCCGGCCCCTTGTTGGCAGCCAGCGTCGCCGCCCACACCGCATCGGTGCAGTCGCGGCGGTGCATCGAGAGGTCGAATCCGTTGCCGAAGAACAATTCAGACCATTCCCACCAGGTGCCGAGCTTCTTCACGCCGCGCAACAGGTCGTAGCGGTCGATCAGTGCGGGGGCCATATCCGACGTCACCGATCCGAACACCAGTCCGGTCTTCACGACGCGGTTGAGTTCGCGCACCGCCCGCGGGACCTGCTTTTCGGCGACGTGACACAGGCTGGTCTCGAACACGAAATCGAACCCGTCGTCCTTGAACGGCATGTCGACGATGGAGCCGAGCTTGTTGTACTTTTTCAGCGCCTTCGGCGTCTGGGCGTGGATCGCCTTGTTGTTTTCGATACCCCAGGCATCGATGCCGCGCTCGCGCAGCGCGCCGACCAGCTCGCCGCTGGCGGAGCCGGCAACGAGCAGCTTGTAGCCCCTGGCCCTGTCCCAGACGATCTTGATTAGGTCCGTCAGATAGTCCGGATCGGTAAACTGGCTCCAGACTTCGCTGTAGGGGCCGACGCCACGGTAATTCTCGAAATAGCTGCGGTCGATCTTGTCGGAGAAAACCCCGCCCTGTTGCGCGCGGCGCGGCGCAGCCGCATCATTTCCGTAACAATGATATCGGTGGCCGCGTCGGAAGAATCGAGCAGGCCATTGAGCGTCGAATCGAACAGATAGTCGCCGACCACCACGATCCCCGGATGCTGCTTCGGTTCCGGACGATGGTTGGTCATGACGTCGCGCACCGGCATGCCGCCCGGCAGCGCATTCACCGACGACAGCCAACGGTGAATCTTGCCTTCCAGAAAATAGTCGCGGGCGTCGCCGAAGGACGCCGGCAGCGACTTCAATGCAGCGTCGATCAGTTCCTCGTCGGTCAGATTGGCAAATGCCAGCGCATCGGAACCGGCGATCAGCCAGTTCAGCACGCCGTGCCGGCCGACGTCATGGCGTGCGCCTTCGTTGTAGACGCAGCAGCCGCCGAACGCTTCCGACATGAACCAGGCGCCTTGTATCTTCTCGCCCCAGAACGGTTCATCGAACAGGATCGAAACCCGCAGATAGTGCGCCGGTTTGTCGAAATAGGCGACGTGCTTGACCATCGACTTGCGCAGCTCTTCGCCATCCCAGCGCATGGTCGCGAGCCAGGAATGCGGCAGGCACATCAGCACGAGATCGAAATCCCGCGTCTCCGGGCCCTTCCCGTTCATCATATTGAGCTGATAGCGGCCAGAGTCGGTCTTGCCGACCTTGAGCACCCGGTGATTGAGCTGGATCTCGGCATCGACTTCCGAGCGCAGGCACTCGATCAGTTGCTCGTTGCCGTTCTGGATCGAATACAGGCCGATATAGCCTTCGACATCCATCACGAAGTTCTTGAGCGCATTCAATCCGTTGGTGTTGTGGCTTTCTGTCGCGATATCCGAGCGCGCCATCACCTTGAAGAACCGCTTGGCGATGGGATCGTCGACTTCCTTGTCGAGCACTTCCTCGCAGGTCATGTAGGCCCAGGGTGCTCATTGTCGTGCGCGCCGACGCCCTCGTAATATTCGATCGGCGACACCATGTCGGCGCAGCGCTTGCGGAACGCTTCGATCGCAGCCGCGGTCTTCTCCCCATACTTGCGGCGCATGCCCGGCACGTCGTCGAGCAGTTCGCCGTCGAGGTGCACCTGCTCGGCGTCCATCGGTATCGTTTGCAGGCCGAAATGCTGGATAAGTTCCCGCAGCGGATCCGGGCCGGTCATTGAATAATCGTAGATTTCGGCGACGCCTGCTTCGTACATCGCCGGGGCGGAATCGAATTTGCGCGAGACGATCTTGCCCCCGACGCGGTCGGACGCTTCGTAGATCGTGACGCGGCAGAGATCGCCGAGCTTTTTCTTCAAATACCAGGCGCTCATCAGCCCGCCTGGGCCGCCGCCCACGATTGCAAGATCCAACATGTCTTTTCCGTCGCCCCTCCGGCCCCCTGCCTTCGGGAAGCAGCCGGTCTAAACCACAAGCAGAAGCGCTGTTCACCCTGAAGGGAAGATGAACAAAGCAGGTCCCCGCAACGCAGCAATGAAACAAAGCAGCAAAAAGGCCGCCTTGCGCCGGCCTTTTGTCTTCGCACCGTATTCTTGCGGAACCCTTATTCCGCCGCAGAATGGCCGGCGATCCCGCCTCCGCAAGCTATGGGCGGTTGTCTAGGCCGCTGCGGAACGCCTTGCCCGCGAGCAGGCTGACAAGCTCCTGCTGGCGCGAGAGGCCGGTTTTCGACAGCACGGCCTTGAGCTGACTGCGCACCGTTTCCCGATTGACGCCCGTCGCATCGGCAAGCGTATCATTGGTTTCGGCCTGGCCGATGCCCCGCGCCACGCGCGCTTCCGCCGGCGTCAGGTCGAACAGGCCCTGCAGAACCTCAGCCGTCGGCACCGCGGCGCGATCGACCGGCGTCACCACCAGCAGCGCGGTAGCATGCGTGAAGATATCGCGTGCGGAACCGCGTACGGGGATGACATGCAGCACCATCGGCACGTGACCTGCCGTCGCGGCGGTCGGTATGGACTTCACGGTCCGGCTACCGGCAAGGGCCAGCGTGCCGAGCGCGTCGGCGAGCAGCGCGTCCGCCGCAACGTCCGTTAACGTGACACGCTGGGCGCGATCCTGAAACAGCGAAGGCATCAGCGCGTCGAACAGGCCGTTTGCCGCGAACACCCGGCCGCGCCCGCGCAACACCGCGCCCGGCAGGCCGAGCGCCTGCAATGCGTCAACCTGGGCAAGTGCGCGCTCAAAACCAAGGCGGCTTGCTGCAAGAGACGCCCGGGCCAGATGCGGCCGCAATCCGTCCAGCAGATTGACGACCTTCGCGGCACCGGACCGCGATCCTGATGCCGCGGCACCACAATTGCGATTGAATCGCCGCTCGGCATCGGGATGAGCGGTCCCGGCGCGGTAGCCAATGCCGTGTTTGCGGTAAAAGTTGCAATAGACGTCGTTGGTCGCGATCTCCTCCTCCGAGAGGAGGTCATAGTCGGTAACGAAGCCCGCATGATTCACGGCCATGGCGCGCGGCAGAGTAGGATCGCGTTCGCTCCATCCGTCTCTCAGGAAAACCGGTATGAGCTGGTCATATTCGACAGAATTGACCGCGCTTGTGTATCCGTCCCGCACGCCGAACAGAAAGCCGCCGTTGCCGCCGACAGCCACACCGAGTTCGCCGAGTACAGCCGGCCAGAGCGAAGGAATAAGCGCCGCCTCGTAGATGCGATCGATCAGGGGTTCGAGATGAGCCAATTCGCTCATGGGGAATCGCCGATATTGCCGGGAGGATAGGACACCATTTCCTGACTGATAGCAGGCGTCACCCGTCCGGGTGAAGCGCCAGAATCCCTTTCGCAAAGAAAAAGCCGGCTTCGCAGCCGGCTTTTTTGTTGATCGGAACGGAACCCTTACTCCGCCGGCGGCAGCGCCAGCGGCTCCGCTTCCGGAGCGGTCGGCACGATCGCGGCCTGCTTCTCCCGCTCGTCGAGGATCATCTTGTCGCGCTTGACTGCGACTTCGCGGATCTTGGCCATCGAGGCGCCGGTGCCCGCCGGGATCAGCCGGCCGACAATGACGTTCTCCTTGAGGCCTTCCAGCGGGTCCACCTTGCCGTTGACGGCGGCTTCGGTGAGCACGCGGGTGGTCTCCTGGAACGAGGCCGCCGAGAAGAACGAGCGGGTCTGCAGGGCTCGCCTTGGTGATGCCGAGCAGAACCGGCGTTCCCGTGGCGGGCCTCTTGCCCTCTTCCTTCGCCTTGACGTTGAGCGCGTCGAACTCGATCTTGTCGACCTGCTCGCCCGAGATCATGTCGGTGTCGCCCTGGTCGGTGACCTCGACCTTCTGCAGCATCTGACGGACAATCACCTCGATGTGCTTGTCGTTGATGAGCACGCCCTGCAGCCGGTAGACCTCCTGGATTTCGTTGACCGAGATAGGCAGCGAGTTCCTCGATGCCCTTGATCGCCAGGATGTCGTGCGGCGCCGGATTGCCTTCGACGATGAAATCGCCCTTTTCGACGATGTCGCCGTCCTGCAGATGGATGTGCTTGCCCTTCGGGATCAGGTACTCGCGCGGCTCCTCGGTCTTGTCCATCGGCTCGATCGAGATACGGCGCTTGTTCTTGTAGTCGCGGCCGAAGCGGATGGTGCCCGCGATTTCCGCGATGATCGCCGCGTCCTTGGCTTGCGGGCCTCGAACAGTTCGGCCACCTGCGGCAGACCGCCGGTGATGTCGCGGGTCTTGGCGCTCTCCGTGGAGATACGCGCCAGGATGTCGCCGGCCTTGACCTTGGCACCGACGTCGACCGACAGGATGCCGTCGACCGACAGCATGTAGCGGGCATCCCCGCCACGTGCGAGCTTCAGCACCTTGCCGTCCTTGCCCTTGACCACGATGGCCGGGCGCAGGTCCGCCCCGCCCCGCGACGCACGCCAGTCGATGACGACGCGCTTGGCGATACCGGTGGATTCGTCGAGCGTTTCCGAAATCGACTGCCCCTCGACCAGGTCCTCGAACCCGATGGTGCCTTCGACTTCGGTGAGCACCGGACGGCTGTACGGATCCCATTCCGCGATGCGCTGGCCGCGCTTGACCATATCGCCTTCGTCGACGTGCATGCGCGCGCCGTACTGAATGCGGTGGGTCGCACGTTCGGTTCCGTCGGCATCGGTAATCGCAACGACCATGTTGCGGACCATCGCGACCAGATGACCTTCGCTGTTCCT
Organism: Bradyrhizobium sp. RDT10; assembly: GCA_044772375.2. Taxonomy (GTDB): domain Bacteria; phylum Pseudomonadota; class Alphaproteobacteria; order Rhizobiales; family Xanthobacteraceae; genus Bradyrhizobium. The sequence continues at coordinate 2,024,442 of CP187939.1, read as the reverse complement.
GGCGATGGCCTTGTTCTTGATGGTCACCTTGCCGTCGAAATTCGACTCGACGAACGACTGCTCGTTGATCTGCGCCGCACCGCCGATGTGGAACGTGCGCATCGTCAGCTGCGTGCCGGGTTCTCCGATCGACTGGGCAGCGATGACGCCGACCGCTTCGCCGTGGTTGACCGGCGTGCCGCGAGCGAGATCGCGGCCGTAGCACTTGCCGCAGATGCCGTTGACGAGTTCGGCAGGTCAGGGCCGAACGGATCTTCACTTCCTGGATGCCGGCCTGCTGGAGGGCGTCGACATGCGTCTCCTCCATCAGCGTGCCGCGCTTGACCACGACCTTGTTGGTCGCGGGATCGCGCAGATCCTCGCCCGCGGTGCGGCCGAGAATACGCGACGCCAGCGAAGCGACGACGGTGCCGGCGTCGACGATGGCGCGCATCTTGATGCCGAGCTTGGTGCCGCAATCGTCCTGCGTGATGATGCAGTCCTGCGCCACGTCGACCAGACGGCGGGTCAGGTAACCGGAGTTCGCGGTCTTCAACGCGGTGTCCGCGAGGCCCTTGCGGGCGCCGTGGGTCGAGTTGAAGTATTCGAGCACCGACAGACCTTCCTTGAAGTTGGAAATGATCGGCGTCTCGATGATCTCACCCGACGGCTTCGCCATCAGGCCGCGCATACCGGCGAGCTGACGCATCTGCGCCGGCGAACCGCGCGCGCCCGAATGCGCCATCATGTAGATCGAGTTGATGTCGGCGTCGGCGCCCTTCGGCGTCTTCTTGGTCGAGGAGATTTCCTTCATCATCTCCTTGGCGATTTCTTCGGTCGCCTTCGACCAGGCGTCGACAACCTTGTTGTATTTCTCGCCATGGGTGATCAGACCGTCGTTGTACTGCTGCTCGAAATCCTTCGCCAGCGTACGGGTGGTATCGACGATCTTCCACTTGCTGTGCGGCACGACCATGTCGTCCTTGCCGAACGAGATGCCGGCCTTGAACGCGTTGTAGAAGCCGAGCGCCATGATGCGGTCGCAGAAGATCACCGTCTCCTTCTGGCCGCAGTGACGGTAGACCTGGTCGATCACGCCGGAGATTTCGCGCTTGGTCATCAGCTTGTTGATGATGTCGTACGAGATCTTCGCCGAACTCGGCAGCAGATTGCCGAGCATGACGCGGCCCGCGGTGGTTTCGATCCAGCGCTTCGCCACCTTGCCGGTCTCGTCGATGCCCTCCCACCGGTACTTGATCTTGGTGTGGAGGTGGATGACCTTCGAATGCAGGGCATGCTCGAGTTCGGCCATGTCGCCGAAGATCTTGCCCTCGCCGGGCAGGCCTTCGCGCATGATCGACACGTAGTAGAGGCCGAGCACGATGTCCTGCGACGGCACGATGATCGGCTGGCCGTTGGCGGGATGCAGGATGTTGTTGGTCGACATCATCAGGACGCGCGCTTCGAGCTGCGCTTCCAGCGACAGCGGAACGTGCACGGCCATCTGGTCGCCGTCGAAGTCGGCGTTGAACGCCGCGCAAACCAGCGGATGCAGCTGGATCGCCTTGCCTTCGATCAGCACCGGCTCGAACGCCTGAATGCCGAGACGATGCAGCGTCGGCGCGCGGTTCAAGAGCACCGGATGCTCGCGGATCACCTCGTCCAGGATATCCCAGACCTCGGGACGCTCCTTCTCGACGAGCTTCTTCGCCTGCTTCACGGTGGTGGACAGGCCCTTGGCGTCGAGCCGCGAATAGATGAACGGCTTGAACAGTTCGAGCGCCATCTTCTTCGGCAGGCCGCACTGATGCAGCCGCAGTTCGGGACCGACCACGATCACGGAGCGGCCCGAATAGTCGACGCGCTTGCCGAGCAGGTTCTGCCGGAAGCGGCCCTGCTTGCCCTTGAGCATGTCGGCCAGCGACTTCAGGGGCCGCTTGTTGGCGCCGGTGATGACCCGGCCACGGCGGCCGTTGTCGAACAGCGCGTCGACGGCCTCCTGCAGCATGCGCTTTTCGTTGCGGATGATGATGTCGGGCGCGCGCAGCTCCATCAGCCGCTTCAGGCGGTTGTTGCGGTTGATGACGCGGCGGTAGAGGTCGTTGAGGTCCGACGTCGCAAAGCGGCCGCCGTCGAGCGGCACCAGCGGACGCAGGTCCGGCGGGATCACCGGCACCACGGTCAGGATCATCCACTCCGGCTTGTTGCCGGAATAGCGGAAGGCCTCGACGATCTTGAGCCGCTTGGCGAGCTTCTTGTGCTTGATGTCGGACTCGGTCTCGTGCATTTCCGCGCGCAGGGACTGCTCGAGCTTTTCGAGCTCAAGCCCCTTCAAAAGCTCGCGGATCGCCTCCGCGCCGATCATGGCGGTGAACGAATCCTGGCCGTATTCGTCCTGCGCCTTCAGGTACTCGTCTTCCGAGAGCAGCTGACGGTCCTTGAGCGCGGTCAGGCCGGGCTCGAGCACGACGTAGTATTCGAAGTACAGGATCCGCTCGAGATCCTTCAGCGTCATGTCGAGCAGAAGGCCGATGCGGGACGGCAGCGACTTCAGGAACCAGATGTGGGCAACGGGTGCTGCCAGTTCGATATGGCCCATGCGCTCGCGCCGGACGCGCGACAGCGTCACTTCGACCGAGCACTTTTCGCAGATGATGCCCTTGTACTTCATCCGCTTGTACTTGCCGCACAAGCACTCGTAATCCTTGATCGGCCCGAAGATGCGGGCGCAGAACAGGCCGTCGCGCTCCGGCTTGAAGGTCCGGTAGTTGATGGTCTCCGGCTTCTTGATCTCGCCGTAGGACCAGGACAGAATCTTCTCCGGGGACGCAATCGAGATCCGGATCTGGTCGAAGACCTGAGCCGGGGTCGTCGGATTGAAGAGATTCATAATTTCTTGGTTCATCGTGTTCTCCTCGCGTGCCGATCGTCATCGGCAGCAAATTCGAAATTCTTCTTTGGCGCGCGCCCGCTCAACGTCCGAGCGGAGCGCGAATGTCCGGCCCATCTGCGAAGTTGCCTTCGCGCTTTGGGTCGGACATGGAATCTTTGCCGTTACTCGGCTGCCTCGGACGTCGGCGCCGGTCCCACCTTGGAATTGTGCAGATCGACGTTGAGGCCGAGCGAGCGCATTTCCTTGACCAGCACGTTGAACGATTCCGGAATACCGGCCTCGAACGTGTCGTCGCCGCGCACGATCGCCTCGTACACCTTGGTACGGCCGGCGACGTCGTCCGACTTCACGGTCAGCATTTCCTGCAGCGTGTAGGCCGCGCCGTAAGCTTCCAGCGCCCACACCTCCATTTCGCCGAAGCGCTGGCCGCCGAACTGCGCCTTGCCGCCCAGCGGCTGCTGCGTGACGAGCGAGTACGGACCGATCGAACGCGCGTGGATCTTGTCGTCGACCAGATGGTGCAGCTTGAGCATGTAGATGTAACCCACCGTCACCTTGCGGTCGAAGGCATCGCCGGTGCGGCCGTCATAGACGGTCGACTGGCCGGAGGCGTCGAAGCCCGCGAGCTTCAGCATCTCCTCGATGTCGGCTTCCTTGGCGCCGTCGAACACCGGCGTCGCGATCGGCACGCCGTGGCTCAAATTCTTGCCAAGCTCCATCAGCTCGTTGTCGTTCAGCGTCTTGATCGTTTCATCGTCGCCATAGATCTTCTTCAGGGTCTCGCGCAGCGGCTTGAGGTCCTGCTTCTGATAATAGGCGTCGATGGTCTGGCCGATGCGCTTGCCGAGGCCTGCGCAGGCCCAGCCGAGATGCGTCTCCAGGATCTGGCCGACGTTCATGCGCGAGGGCACACCGAGCGGATTGAGCACGATGTCGGCATGGGTGCCGTCCTCGAGGAACGGCATGTCCTCGATCGGAACGATCTTGGACACCACGCCCTTGTTGCCGTGGCGGCCGGCCATCTTGTCGCCGGGCTGGATCTTGCGCTTCACCGCGACGAAGACCTTGACCATCTTCATCACGCCGGGCGGCAATTCGTCACCACGCTGCAGCTTTTCGACCTTGTCGAGGAAGCGCTGTTCAAGGCCCTTCTTCGATTCGTCGTACTGCTTCCGCATCGCCTCGATTTCGGCCATCAGCTTGTCGTTGGGGGACGCGAACATCCACCACTGCGACTTCGGATACTCCTCGAGCACGGCGCGCGTGATCTTGGTGTCCTTCTTGAAGCCCTTCGGTCCCGCGATGCCCTGGCGGTTTTCCAGCAGCTCCGCGAGGCGGCCGTAGACGTTGCGGTCGAGGATCGCCTGTTCGTCGTCGCGGTCCTTGGCCAGACGCTCGATCTCTTCCCGCTCGATCGCCAGCGCACGTTCGTCCTTGTCGACGCCGTGACGGTTGAATACGCGCACTTCCACGATGGTGCCCTGCACGCCCGGGGGCACGCGGAGCGAGGTATCGCGGACGTCGGAAGCCTTCTCGCCGAAGATGGCGCGCAAGAGCTTTTCTTCCGGCGTCATCGGGCTTTCGCCCTTTGGGGTGATCTTGCCGACCAGGATGTCGCCGGCGCGCACTTCCGCGCCGATGTAAACGATACCGGCCTCGTCGAGGTTCTTCAGCGCTTCTTCCGAGACGTTCGGAATGTCGCGGGTGATTTCCTCCAGGTCCGAGCTTGGTGTCGCGGGCCATCACCTCGAACTCCTCGATGTGGATCGAGGTGAAGACGTCGTCCTTCACGATCCTTTCGGAGAGCAGGATCGAGTCTTCGAAGTTGTAGCCGTTCCACGGCATGAACGCGACCAGCACGTTGCGGCCGAGCGCGAGTTCGCCGAGATCGGTCGAGGGACCGTCGGCGATGATGTCGCCCTTCCTGACGATGTCGCCGACCTTCACCAGCGGACGCTGGTTGATGCAGGTCGACTGGTTGGAACGCTGGTACTTCATCAGCCGGTAGATATCGACGCCCGACTTGGTGGGATCGAGATCTTCGGTGGCGCGGATCACGACGCGGGTGGCGTCGATCTGGTCGATCACGCCCGAGCGCCGCGCGGCGATCGCAGCGCCCGAGTCACGGGCAACCACGCCTTCCATGCCGGTGCCGACGAACGGCGCCTCGGCGCGAACCAGCGGCACCGCCTGGCGCTGCATGTTCGAGCCCATCAGCGCGCGGTTGGCGTCGTCGTTCTCGAGGAACGGGATCAGGGCGGCAGCCACCGAGACGAGCTGCTTCGGCGACACGTCCATGTAGTCGACCTTGTCGGGCGTGATCGGCAGCACTTCGCCGGCGTGACGGCAGACGATCAGGTCTTCGGTGAAGCGGCCCTTGGCGTCGAGCGGCACGTTGGCCTGCGCCACGCGATAACGGCCCTCCTCCATCGCCGAGAGATAGCGACCTCGTCGGTGACGCGGCCGTCCTTCACCTTGCGATAAGGCGTTTCGACGAAGCCGTACTTGTTGACGCGCGCGGACGTCGCCAGCGAATTGATCAGGCCGATGTTCGGACCTTCCGGCGTTTCGATCGGGCAGATGCGGCCGTAGTGAGTCGGATGCACGTCGCGCACCTCGAAGCCGGCGCGCTCGCGGGTCAGACCGCCCGGTCCAAGCGCCGAGAGACGGCGCTTGTGGGTGATCTCCGACAGCGGATTGGTCTGGTCCATGAACTGCGACAGCTGCGAGGAGCCGAAGAACTCGCGCACCGCGGCGGCCGCCGGCTTGGCGTTGATCAGGTCCTGCGGCATCACGGTGTCGATATCGACACTCGACATGCGCTCCTTGATCGCGCGCTCCATGCGCAGAAGGCCGATGCGGTACTGGTTCTCCATCAGCTCGCCGACCGAACGCACACGGCGGTTGCCGAGATGGTCGATGTCGTCGATCTCGCCCTTGCCGTCGCGCAGGTCGACCAGCGTCTTGATGACGGCCAGGATGTCTTCCTTGCGCAGCGTACGGTGGGTGTCGGGCGCATCGAGCTCGAGGCGCATATTCATCTTGACGCGGCCGACCGCGGACAGGTCGTAGCGCTCAAGAGTCGAAGAACAGCGACTGGAACATGGTCTGGGCCGAGTCGATGGTCGGCGGCTCGCCCGGACGCATCACGCGGTAGATGTCGAACAGCGCGTCTTCACGCGTCATGTTCTTGTCGGCATGCAGCGTGTTGCGGATGTAGGCACCGACATTGACGTGGTCGATATCGAGCAGCGGCAGCTCCTTGTAGCCCTGCTCGTTGAGCGCCTTCAGCGACTTCTCGGTGATTTCCTCGCCGGCTTCGGCGTAGATTTCACCGGTCTTCGGATTGACGAGGTCTTCGGCAAGGTAGTTGCCGACCAACTCTTCATCCGACAGCCGCAGCGCCTTGAGGCCCTTTTCCTGCATCTGACGCGCACCGCGCACGGTGAGCTTCTTGCCGGCTTCGAGCACGACCTTGCCGGTGTCGGCGTCGATCAGGTCGTTGATGGTGCTGTAACCGCGGAAACGGCTGGCGTCGAACGGCACGCGCCAGCCTTCGCTTGGTCCGCTTGAAATTGATCTTCTTGTAGAACGTGGACAGGATGGTCTCGCCATCGAGACCGAGCGCGAACATCAGCGACGTCACCGGAATCTTGCGGCGGCGGTCGATGCGCGCGAGCACGATGTCCTTGGCATCGAACTCGATGTCGAGCCAGGAACCGCGATACGGAATTACGCGCGCGGCAAACAGCAGCTTGCCGGACGAATGGGTCTTGCCCTTGTCGTGGTCGAAGAACACGCCGGGCGAACGGTGCATCTGGGAAACGATGACGCGCTCGGTGCCGTTGACGACGAAGGTGCCGTTCATGGTCATGAGCGGGATATCGCCCATGTAGACGTCCTGCTCCTTGATGTCCTTCACGGACTTGGCGCCGGTTTCCTCGTCGATATCGAACACGATCAGGCGCAGCGTCACCTTGAGCGGCGCAGCATAGGTCATGCCGCGCTGGCGGCACTCGTCGACGTCGTATTTCGGCGGCTCGAATTCGCAGCGGACGAATTCCAGCATCGAGGTGCCCGAGAAATCCGAGATCGGGAACACCGAGCGGAACACCGCCTGCAATCCCTCGTCCAGCCGGCCGCCTTGGGGTTCCTCGACCATCAGGAACTGATCGTAGGACGCCTTCTGAACCTCGATGAGGTTCGGCATCTCGGCGACTTCCTTGATATGTCCGAAGAACTTGCGAACGCGTTTGCGACCGGTGAATGTCTGCTGCGCCATCGTGGCCTCTCATTTTCGTCGCCCTTGTGGGCGAACCTTCCGAAGCGCGACTGCCATCGCCCTCGGGTTGAATTTCAGAATCGCTCGAAAGGAACAAAGCCCACCTTCAGGAATTAAATCCTGAACCCGTTCTCTAGACCTTCAAAACGCAAAACGACGCGCGGGGCGCATGACTGCACCCGCCCGTCTCAACTTGCCGCTTCACGGACTGAAAAAGCCCGAAATCTGACTGTCTCCCAACGGCTTACGCCGGGAACCCTGCCGTCCCCGCCGCCTACCGCATTTTCCTGCTGCCGCTCCGATATGGGGCGGAATAGTGGAGATTCGAGGGGCTAACCCCGCGAATCCCCACACTTTTCTGTGTACGCCGTGCTCCGGGTTACCCCATCGCGCCAGTTTTTGCACTGAATTCCACCGCCTCCGTCATGGCCGGGCTCGTCCCGGCCATCCACGCCCTTGGCAGATCCCTGGATCGCGCTCGGCCCGAGGCCTCGCTTGTCCGGGGATTTCGTTGAAGTAACTTGCGTTACTTCAACTCAACCTTGGCGCCAGCCTTTTCGAGCTGGGCCTTGAGCTTGTCGGCTTCGTCCTTGTTCACGCCTTCCTTGACCGGCTTGGGCGCGCCTTCGACGAGGTCCTTGGCTTCCTTGAGGCCCAGGCCGGTGATGGCGCGAACTTCCTTGATGACTTCGATCTTCTTGTCGCCGGCGGCAGCGAGAACGACCGTGAACTCGGTCTTTTCTTCAGCGGGAGCAGCCGCGGCGGCGGCCGGACCGGCAACCGCAACGGCGGCAGCGGCGGACACGCCCCACTTTTCTTCGAGGAGCTTGGCGAGTTCGGCAGCTTCGAGCACGGTCAAGCTCGAGAGGTCGTCGACGATTTTCTGTAGGTCAGCCATTGATCAGTTTCCTTAAAACGTTTGGTTCGAACCAGGTTTGATTTGCGAAGGGTCAGGCCGCTTCGCTCTTTGAGGCATAGGCCTGGACGACACGCGCGAGCTTGGCCGCGGGCGCAGTCGAGAGCTGAGCGATCTTGGTCGCCGGCGCCACCAGGAGGCCGACAAGCTTTCCGCGCAGTTCATCGAGTGACGGCAGCGAGGCAAGCGCCTTCACACCGTTCACATCCAGGACGGTTTTACCCATCGAGCCGCCGAGAATGACGAACTTTTCGTTCGTCTTGGCAAATTCGATGGCAACCTTCGGCGCCGTTACCGGATCGTTTGAAGTCGCGATCACGGTCGGTCCCTTCAGCAGGGAGCCGATGGCAACGACATCCGTGCCTTCAAGAGCAATTTTGGCGAGACGGTTCTTCGAGACCTTCACCGACGCACCCGCCTGCTTCATCTGCATGCGCAGCTTCTGCATCTGGGCCACGGTGAGGCCGGAATAGTGGGCGACGACTGCGACACTGGTGGTCCTGAAGACCTCGTTCAGCGCCTCAACCGCGTCCTTTTTGCCGCTCTTTCCACAGCAAGCTCTCTCCGGTTGGCGGCCTTCGCAAGAAGCGAGACCGCCGGGTTGCACCCATCGTCTCGCCCAAAACCTGACCTCTAGACACCAGTCTCAAGGACACGCCGGGCAGGACGACATTGATAAGCCTGCCCTCCCGAACCAGATGGCGCGGGGTGTCGAGGTTCGAACCAAATCAGCCATCGCGCCGCGCGAGGCGGCGTTGAAGCGAAATCCGGTCTTCACCCGTCTATGCAGGCTGTAAGATTAAGCCGTTGAGGAAACTTGCGTTTCGACTTAGGCGCCTGCAGTCTCGGACAGGATCGAGGCCGTCCGGCAAGCCGAATGACCCCTGCCGCAATCCACCGAAGCGATGGGTTTTCCTTCCTTTCGAGCAATCCATGCGGATGTCCTGAAAGGAATGATCTCCTACCGTATCGGATTTTCGGAATGCGCGCACGGACGTGCCAGCAACTGCCAGCACGCCCGGAAGCCGCTGTTTACCGAGTCTCGCCCCGCTTGCCAAGAGCAAAATTCAGACCAGATCGCAGACCGCTTTGGCAGCGAATTTGGGCCGAAATGGCCCCAAAATTTTCTTTGGCCAATTCCGTCACACCCGGGCTGCCTCGCTCGTCTTGGCCGCAGGAGGTTCCCATGCGGCGTCTGATAGCAGCAATTCTCGCGATACCCACCCTCTTTAACGGGCTGGCGATGCTGGCTGCCGGTCCCCTCTGGTACGAAACCGTTCCGGGGTATCCGAGACCGGTCCCTTTAACCCGCATTTCGTCCAGGACATCGGCGTGGCGTTCCTGGTGGCCGGCCTCGCGCTCGCCGCGCGGGCATGGCGCCCTCGATACTGGCCGGCAGCCGTTGCGGGTGCCGGCTTCCTGGCCGCGCACGCTTCGATCCACCTCGTGATGATTGCAAGCGGCCACGACCATCACGCCGCGTTCGACCTCATGGCCATCGTCCTGCCGTCGGCAGCCGCCCTCTATTCCGCCTTCCCCAGCCAAGGAGAAAATCATGCGTAGTTGGATCGCGCGCCGCACGCTGCGCGCATTTGCCAAGCGTTACGGGTACGACGTCAGCTATCTCGAAATGATGCTGAACTGTTCCCCTTCCGCCTTCTTCAAGTTCGCGCCCGTCATGAAGGCGGCCGCCCATCGCGAAGCGGTCCCGATCGACGCGAGTTTCGCAGCCAAGATCGTCGGCGCACTGGCCGAGGACTGCGGTCCCTGCACGCAACTGGTCGTCGACATGGCGCTGGGAGCCGGCATGCCCAGGGACCAGATCGAGGCGGTTCTCCGCCGCGACCCCGGGCGATGAATGAGGCGGCCACGCTTGGATTCCGTTTCGCCGACGCCGTGGTGCGCCGGGCCGCCGAGGAGGAGGACGAGTTTCGCGACGCCGTCCGTGCCCAATGGGGCCAGAAAGGCGTGATAGATCTGACGCTGGCGCTGCAAATGGGCCGCATGTTCCCGATGGTGAAGGCGGGGCTCGGCTATGCCAAGGAGTGCCGGCGCGTCGCCGTGGGCGGAAACAATGTCGATGTCGTCAAACAGGCCGCATGACAACGACCCGCTGGCGCCCCATCGCGGGCGCCTGCTCGGGCTCGCCTATCGCATGCTCGGCAGCCGCAGCGACGCGGAAGACGTGGTGCAGGATGCCTACCTCCGCTTTGCCGGCGCGCAGGACGTGCACAACGCGGAGGCGTTTCTTGTCACCGTCGTGACCCGGCTTTGTCTCGATCGCCTGAAGAGCGCAAGAGCGCAGCGGGAAGTCTATGTCGGGCCGTGGCTCCCCGAGCCGGTATTCGACGCGGAGGGGCTGTCGGCCGATGCCGCCACCGAACTCGCCGACGATCTCTCGTTCGCCTTGTTGCTGGCGCTCGATCGGCTATCGCCGCTGGAACGCGCGGCCTTCCTGCTTCACGACGTCTTTGATACGCCATTCCCCGAAATCGCCGCCATGCTCGATCGCACCGAGGCGGCTTGCCGGCAACTGGCCTCGCGAGCCCGCCGCGCGGTGCGCGACAATCGGCCGGCGCCTGCGAAGACGCCGGACAATCATGCCCGCCTGCTGCAGGCATTCGGCGAAGCGGTGGCCAGCGGCAACGTCGCGCAGCTCGCCCAACTCCTGCGCGCGGATGCGGTGGCACTCACCGACGGCGGCGGCCGCAAGACCGCAGCGCGCAATCCGATCATCGGCGCTGAAAAGGTCGCGCGCTTCTTCATCGGCATCGCCGCCAAGAACGCCGGCCATGACATCCGCATCGAGCCCGCCATGATCAACGGCGCGGTCGGCGCCCTGCTCTATCTGGATGGCGAACTCGATCACACCATGAGCATGGCCATCGACGGCGAGAAAATCGCCGCCATCTATATCGTCCGCAATCCCGACAAGCTGCGGCACCTGCCGGCTGCCGGGATGCACTGAAGCCGTCAGCCGATCGGCACCTTGTATGGTAGCGGCTTGCCGGCAAAGAACGCGTCGAGATTGGCCAGCACGCAGTCCTGCATCGCGACATGCGATTCCAGCGTATGGCCACCGATATGCGGTGAGAGCACGACGTTGGGCAGCGCCGTCAGCGTATCAGGCGCATGCGGCTCTTTCGCGTACACATCAAGTCCGGCACCGGCGATGGTCTGGTCGGTCAGCGCCGCGATCAAAGCCTGCTGGTCGATCACCGAGCCGCGCGAGATGTTGATGACGTAACCGTCCTTGCCGAGCTTCTTCAGGATATTGGCATCGACGACGTGGTTGGTATCCGCTCCCGCCCGCACCGCGATCATCAGGACGCTGCACCATTCGGCCAGCGCCTCCAGGCTCGGAAAATATCGATACGGCACGTCGTGCTGGCTGCGGCTGAAATAGCCGACTTCGGTCTCGAAGGCGGCGACGCGCGCCGCGATCTTGCGGCCGATCTCGCCCATGCCGTAGACGCCTATCCTGCGGCCGAGCATGCCGGCCTGCGGGCGCATCATCGGCGAAGGCTTTGCAGCCGCCCAGCTCCCGCCCCGCACGTAATCGTCCGCCGCGAGCAGTCGCCGTGTGGTCGCCAGCATCAAAGTAACCGCGATGTCGGCGACCGACGCCGCATTCGCCCCGGACTGTGACCGACCGCAATGTTGCGTTTCGCCGCCGCAGCCAGATCGACGCCGTCGTAGCCGGTGCCGTAGCAGACGATGGCGCTGAGCCTGGGCAGCATGTCCATTGCGCCAGCGCCGAGCGGCGTGCCGCCGGCCGTGATCATCGCGCGAATGTCCGCGAGCTGTTCGGCAGAAAACACTTCGTTGGGCGGTTTGCCAGCAGCGTTGAGCAACTCGTAGCGCTCGCCGAAACGCTCCATCTGGGCCTTCGGAAAACGCGAATAGATCAGGACTTTCTCGGGCATTGTTGTTCCTTCTTATCAAGTCCGGCACAGGCGACGATTACGCAACGCGTCGTCAAACGCAAAGGGCGGAATCGGTTTCCCGATTCCGCCCTTTTCTATTCACGTAACCTGCAACGAACTAGCCGAGCAGCGTGCCCGGCTCGACCTTGACGCCCGGGCCCATGGTGGAGGAGACCGCCACGCGCTGGATGTAGGTGCCCTTGGCGCCGGCAGGTTTTGCCTTGGCGACCGCGTCCGCGAGCGCCTTGATGTTCTGCACCAGCTTGTCTTCCGAGAATGACGCCTTGCCGACGCCGGCCTGCACGATGCCGGCCTTCTCGACGCGGAACTCGACCGAGCCGCCCTTGGCGCCCTTCACGGCGGTGGCGACGTCCATCGTCACGGTGCCGATCTTCGGGTTCGGCATCATGCCGCGCGGGCCGAGCACCTTACCGAGGCGACCGACCAGAGGCATCATGTCGGGGGTTGCGATACAGCGATCGAAGTCGATCGTGCCGCCCTGCACCTTCTCGACCAGGTCTTCGGCGCCGACGACGTCAGCACCCGCAGCCTTGGCTTCTTCCGCTTTCGCACCGCGGGCGAACACGCCGACACGCAACGTGCGGCCGGTGCCGTTCGGCAGAGTGACGACGCCGCGAACCATCTGGTCGGCGTGACGCGGGTCGACGCCGAGATTGATCGCGATCTCGATCGTCTCGTCGAACTTCGACTTGGCGCGTTCCTTGACCATCTTGATGGCATCCGCGAGCGGATAGAGCTTCTCGCGGTCGACACCCTCGCGGGCCTTCTTCAAACGTTTTCCGATTGCCATGGCCCGTTACCCTGCAACTTCCAGACCCATCGAACGGGCGGAGCCCTCGACCATTTTCATGGCCGACTCGATGGAATCGCAATTGAGATCCTTCATCTTCTTCTCGGCGATCTCGCGCACCTGCGCTTGGGTCACCTGGCCGGCCTTGTCGCGACCCGGAGCTTTCGAACCGGACTGGATCTTGGCGGCCTGCTTGAGGAAGAACGACATCGGAGGGGTCTTCATCTCGAAGGTGAACGAACGATCGGCGTAGATCGTGATCACCACCGGGATCAGGGTGTTCTTTTCTTCCTTCTGCGTCTGCGCGTTGAACGCCTTGCAGAATTCCATGATGTTGAGACCGCGCTGACCAAGCGCGGGACCGATCAGGGGCGAAGGATTCGCCGCACCGGCCGGCACCTGCAATTTCAGGTATCCGGTCACTTTCTTTGCCATGTATCGCTCCTGTTGTGCCGGCCGGGGCCGGCTGTTTCAGGGTCCGTGGTTCGGTTGAAGAGCGGTTGGCGACCGCCCTCTCCTCCCACAGCCTCGATTGACGCGAAGGCAGAGCTTCGCGCCGCTCGATACGCGAAGACGCGCTTCGCGCTTTCGGATCAGACCTTCTCGACCTGACCGAATTCCAGTTCGACGGGCGTGGCACGGCCGAAAATCGACACCGCGACCTTTACGCGCGAGCGCGCCTCGTCAATTTCTTCAACCACGCCGGAGAACGACGCGAACGGCCCATCGGCCACGCGGACGTTCTCGCCGATTTCGAACGACACCGACGCCTTCGGACGTTCGACGCCTTCCTGCACCTGGTGCAGGATCCGCATCGCCTCGGATTCGGAGATCGGCATCGGCTTGTTTTCGGCGCCGAGGAAGCCGGTGACCTTGGGCGTGTTCTTGATCAGATGAAACGCCTCGTCGGTCAGCTTCATCTTCACCAGCACGTAGCCCGGAAAGAACTTGCGTTCGGCGTCGATCTTGCGGCCGCGGCGTACTTCGGTGACCTTTTCGGTCGGCACCAGCACCTGCTCGAACAGATCCTCGAGCCCGCGCTGCTTCGCCTGTTCCCGGATCGATTCCGAGACCTTCTTCTCGAAATTCGAATAGGCGTGAACGATGTACCAGCGCTTGTCCATAGTTTGGGTTCCGGTGCTCATCAGTGGACGCCCAGCAGGAAAGTGACAACGAAGCGGATGACCAGATCCGACATGAAAAAGAAGATCGACGCCAGTGCAACCATCACGAACACCATAATTGTGGTGATCGTCGTCTCGCGGCGCGTCGGCCAGGTGACCTTGGCGGTCTCCGAGCGCACTTCCTGCAGGAATTTGAACGGGCTGAAAGCCATCGTTGGTTACCGCGTCCTTCGTGAGACGATTGTGATTTAAAGCAGATCCGAACAGCCCTCTAGCGCCCAGCCCTCTCCGAAGGATGAGCCGCATAGCAGGCTCGATTGTTCGGGGAATTCAAAGCCGCGCCGGATATCCGCATCTAGCGGGCCGGCTGCAGGTGGCGGGTATCTACTGCCGGCCGGGCAAAGGTCAAGGTACGGGGTGCCGCGGGGCTACCACCGCCGCCTGGGGGCGGCCGCCCTGCCATTGGTTAATCCCCAGTACCGCCTCCACTCAAATACTCGGCAGACCGCGATCTGGTTCTTAAAAGCTTGCCGCTATGCTGCAGGCTCCATTGACGGGGAAACGGGAACGAGACCATGGCTCTGCCAGGAAAGATCAGGAAAGACCCTCGGGCGAGACGGCCTGGACCGTGCTCGACGCAGCGAACGACCTCGGCGACATCATCACGATCGATGCATGCCGCCGGGTGATCGACGCCGATCTCCGGGGCGAGACCCCGCCCGATCGGACGTCGCGGTACTCAGCGCATTCTTCGGCTAGTTTCCAGGACCCATTCTGGCGGCGCCCTGATCGATCACCGAGCGCGCGCCTGAACAGGCTCATCGGCAATCCTCGAAATTCAGCTTAAGTATTTGATTTAGCTGGCAGGAGTGGCAGGGCTCGAACCTGCGACCCCCGGTTTTGGAGACCGGTGCTCTACCAATTGAGCTACACTCCTGCAGGGAACCGGCGCTTGCGCCGCTTCGCGCCGTTTCAAGCATAGGGCATGCCCCGAATGCAAGGGCGAAGCGGCTTGCGCCCTATCCAAAGCTGAGCATCTACGCCAGACTTGGCCACCACAAACAACAAGCGCAACAGGAGAGACCATGAACGCGCAGACCGCTGCCCGGCCAACATCCGCCCCCAGACCCCTTCTCTCCCCGACGCCAAGCCGGAAACCATCGGGCTCTCGAGCGCCCGCCTGCAGCGGATGTCGGACGCCTTCAAGCGCGAGGTCGACAAGGGAACCCTCCCCGGCGCGACCGTGATGGTGGCGCGGCGCGGTCAGGTCGGGTGGTTTGATGCGATCGGCCGCCAGAATCCCGCGGCCAGCGCGCCGATGGCGCATGACAGCATCTTTCGCATCTTCTCGATGACCAAGCCGATCGTCTCGGTCGGCATCATGATGCTGGTCGAGGACGGCCACTTCGTCCTGGGCGATCCCGTCGCAAAGTTCATTCCGGAGTTTGCCGAGCAGAAGGTCGGCGTCGAGAACAACGGCAAGCTCGACCTTGTACCGGTGAAGCGGCAGATGACCGTTCAGGACCTGTTGCGGCATACCTCGGGCCTGACCTACGACCACACCGGCAACGGCCTGGTCCAGCAGCTCTACCAGCAGTCGCGGCTGCGCAGCCGCAAGATCACCAACGCCGAGCACGCGACCATGATCGCCGGCATGCCGCTGATCTGCCAGCCGGGCGCCGAATGGAACTACAGCCGTTCGACCGACGTGCTCGGCCGCATCATCGAAGTCGTCTCCGGAAAATCGCTCGGCGCTTTCCTGACCGAACGCATCCTGGCGCCGCTGCAGATGACGGAGACCGCATTTCACACATCGGAAGCGAATGCCGGCCGCCTCGCCGAACCGTTCCCGACCGATCCGTGGAACGGAGACAAGGTGCAGCTCTTCAACATGCTGGAGAAGCCGGTGATGGAATCCGGCGGCGGCGGCATGGTCTCGACCACGATGGACTATGCGCGGTTCTGCCAGATGCTGCTCAATGGCGGCTCGCT
This sequence comes from Bradyrhizobium sp. RDT10, assembly GCA_044772375.2. Lineage (GTDB taxonomy): Bacteria > Pseudomonadota > Alphaproteobacteria > Rhizobiales > Xanthobacteraceae > Bradyrhizobium. The sequence continues at coordinate 2,008,519 of CP187939.1, read as the reverse complement.
CGACGGCAACAGGATCATCGGCCGCAAGACGCTTGAGCTGATGGCCTCAGACCATCTCAGCGCCGGCGTGAAGGTCGACTCGCCGCTGATGCCGCCCGGTCACGGTTTTGGATTGGGCTTCGCGGTCCGTACCCACCGGGGCATCGCGCCGTTTCCGGGCTCGCTCGGCCAGTTCTTCTGGAGCGGCATGGCCGGCACGTTCTTCTTCATCGATCCTGCGGAAGACCTGTTCACGGTGTTCATGATGCAGGGCCCCGGCCAGCGCGAATATATCCGCAGCATGCTGCGGGATCTGGTGTACGCCGCGGTGGAATGAAGTCTCGTACCCCGGACGCAGCGCAGCGCGAAGCGGTGCGCTGCAGAGCCGAGGCCCAGACGCCGCTGACAGCCAGTATGGGTCCCGGCTCTGCGGAGCAGCGCTTTCGCGCAGCACCGCGTCCGGGACACGAGATCAACTGATCGTAGCCCCACCGTCGATCACGATAGTCTGGCCGGTCATGAAATCCCCGCCTTCGATCCCATCAGCACCGCGGCGCCCGCAATCTCGTCGGGCACGCCGATGCGCAGCAGCGGCGAACGCGCGGTGGATGCCTTCAGCGTCTCCGGATTGTCCCACAGTGCTTTCGCGAAATCGGTCTTGATCAGGCCGGGCGCGATGCAGTTCACGCGGATATTATGCTTGCCGTACTCGCAGGCAAGATTGCGCGCGAGCTGCATGTCGGCGGCCTTCGAGATCGCGTAGGCGCCGAGCACGGTCGAACCCTTCAGGCCGCCGATCGAGGACACGATCACGATCGAGCCGTCCTTGCGCTCGATCATCTGCGGCACCACCATGTTGATCAGCCAGTTGTTGGCGACGATGTTGTTGTCCAGGATCTTGCGGAACTGTTCATCGGAGATGCCGCCGAGCGGGCCGTAATAGGGATTGGACGCGGCGTTGCAGACCAGCACGTCGATCTTGCCGAACGCACGATTGGATTCGTCGACCAGGTTCTGCAAATTTTCCTTGCTGGAAATGTTCGCCGCGATCGCAACCGCCGTTCCCTTGCCGAACTTTTCGTTGACCTCCTTGGCAACCTGGTCGCAGACGTCCTGCTTGCGCGAGGAGATCACGACCTTGGCGCCGTGCTCGGCCATGCGCTCGGCGATGGCGCGGCCGATGCCGCGCGTGGAGCCGGTGATGACGGCGACTTTCCCGGTCATATCGAACAAGCTCATGTCTCTCTCCCCGATGTTGGTCCAGCGCGAGTGCCGGTTTGAATTCAAACTAAGCAGCCTTTGCGGTCCTCGACAACTTAAGGCTCAGCCAGGTTTCGTGTCCGGCGGTTCGACCTCCGGCCCCGCCGGCTGATGCATGGCATTGTGCGAAGCGTCCGCGATCCAGGGCTGCTGGTTGACCATCGGCAGCCGCCAGCCATTGTGGCCCGCGCTTGAAAGGTGATCGAGCCGCGTCACCGAACAATTGTCGATATCGAAGGCGAGACCTTTCTCCGGCTGACCGCCGAGTGCAAGTCCGACCGCGGCCCTGATCGTGCCGCCATGCGCGACAACGATGATGTCCCTGCCCGCCTGCTCGGAATTGATGCGTTCGATCGCGCCGCGTGTGCGATTATACAGGTCCATGAAACTCTCGCCGCCGGGCGGAACCTCGTCGATCGCCGCAAACCAGTGGCTGCTGCCGATCGGCCGGCTCGCGAGGAACGCCGCGCGATTCATGCCTTGCCACTCACCGAGATGCTGCTCGGCGAACGCATTTACGTGCGGCATCTCTGCAGGCATGGGAAAGCCCGCGGCCCAGATCGCGCTTGCGGTCTGATGCGTGCGCTTCAGATTGCTTGCATACCAGATTGCGTTACGCGGCAGGATTTTTCCGACTGCCTCGAACACGACACGATCGCTGGTGTCGCAGCCGAGATCCTTCTGCCCATAGATGCAGCCGCCGTCTTCGCGCACCGGCGCATGGCGAACCCACCACCATCGCGTCGTAATCGTCAGCGGTTTGTCTGCATTGGACATCGCCATAACCCTTCAATACTGTTCGCTGTCGCTGTACGTCAGTGTATTCGTCGCCTCAAGTGCTTCGGCGTTTGAAATCTTGTTTGAATTCCGCAAGGCGGCAGACGCCGACGCGCATAACTATCAGGGAGAAATTCATGGGCCGCCTCGAGGGCAAATCCGTCGTCATCACAGGTGCTGGAAGCGGCATCGGGCGCGCCGCGTCGGCGCTGTTTTCCAGGGAGGGGGCGAAGCTCGTTATCGTCGACTGCACCGAGGGCGTGAAAGATACCGCAAAGCTCGTCAGCGATGCCGGCGGCACTGTCGAGGCCGTGATGGCGGATGCGGGTTCGGAAGCCGACGTGAAGGCGTTCATCGACAAGGCGGTTGCGAAATATGGCAGGCTCGATGCGATCTGGGCCAATGCCGGCGTCAGCGGCGGACTGGTGCCGCTGGCCGAGCAGACCGTCGAGCACTGGCAGGAGGTGTTGCGCGTCAATCTGATCGGGCCGTTCCTGGCGATCAAGCATTCGATGCCGCACATGATCAAGCAGAAGTCCGGCTCGATCGTCTGCACCGCTTCCGTCGCGGGCCTCAAGGCCGGCGCCAGCGGTCACCCCTACGGCGCGAGCAAGGCCGGCGTCATCAGCCTGGTGCAGACCACCGCGTACTCGTTGTCCGGCACCGGCGTGCGCATCAACGCGGTGTGCCCGGGCCTGATCGAAACCGGCATGACCAAGCCGGTGTTCGATCGCGCCAAGGAGCGCGGCACCCAGGACAAGATCGGCCAGCTCAATCCCCTGAAGCGCCCCGGCCAGCCGCACGAACTCGCGGCGATGGGATTGTTCCTCGCCAGCGATGACGCCTCCTATGTCAACGGCCAGGCGATCCCGGTCGACGGCGGCCTCACCGCGTCGATGCCGTATACGGGAAAGCCGATTTAGCGACGATCCCCTGCCCCGGACGCAGCGCAGCGCGGAGCGGTGCGCTGCAGAGCCGGGGCCCATTGCCTGCGCGGAACGCGACGTATTTGGTCCCGGCTCTGCGGAGCAGCGTTACACGCTGCGCCGCGTCCGGGACACGAGACGGATGTTCTACGCTGATGCCGCAAGAAGGCTCCTGCCTTTCGACGGCGAATAGTCCGTCGGCGCCAGCAAGCGATCCTCGATCTGGCCAACCATCAAGCCGTGTTCCGCATGCGTCACGCGCTTGATGTCGGACCATTCGGTATCAGCCATGAAGGCTGACCATGCGGCCGTCTTGGCCGCCTCGTCCGGCCATTCCAGCAGATAGGCAAACTCGGTCCTGTCGCCGAATTTGGTTTCCCACATCGCGACGATCCGGAAACCGTATCTGGTTTGCATGATGCGCGCGGCGTGATCGCGAAAGCGGGCGTGGAACGCGGCCTTGTTCTTTTCGAATATTTCGTAGATGCGCAGTTGCTGGATCATGGGCATCTCCCATCAGCTTCGCAGATATGGCGGCGGTGATGCAATCACAACCCGTCGGGCGGAAAGCCGGATGATTCCGCCGCCAGCGCGCGGTGGCGGATGCGCTCGCGGTAGAAGGCGTAGAGGCCGGACAGCACGATGATGGAAGCGCCGAGCACCATCATCGTGTCGGGCACGTCGCCGAACACGAGATAGCCGAGCAGCATTGCCCACAGCAGCGCGGAATAGCGGAACGGCGCCACCGCCGAGATGTCGCCCGAGCGCAGCGCCGAGATGATGCATTGGTAACCGATCAGCAGCAGCACGGCGGCTATCGCCTGCAGGCCAAGCGCGCCTGTCGATGGCGACGTCCAGCCCCCGAGCGGAACGAGGATGGCGCCGCCGGCCGCCGTCACGGTTACGGTCGTCAGCAAGGTGATGAACAGCGACGGGATCTTGGCGGGTATCCCTCGGGTTGCGAGATCGCGCAGCGCGCAGAACGCCACCGACACCAGTGCGAACACCGAATACTGGCTGAAGCCCGCCAGCCCCGGCCGCACGATGATGAGCACGCCGATGAAGCCGGCCACGATCGCCGACCAGCGCCGCCAGCCGACCGGCTCGCGGAAGATTACCGCGGCGCCGAGCGTGATCGCCAGCGGCAGCGCCTGGAAGATCGCCGAGGTATTGGCGAGCGGCAGATGCACCACCGCCGCCATGAACGAGATCGTACCGCCGATCTCGCCGAACACCCGCAGCGCCACGGGCTTGAGCATCAGCGTGCGCAGCGGACGCAGCGCGCCCTGATGCCACGCGAAGGCCGCGACCAGCAGAATCGCGAACAGCCCGCGCACCAGCATCACCTGGCCGAAGTTCATCTCTGACGACACCGCCTTGGTGATGGTGTCGTTCATGGTGAACGCTGCCATGGACACCGCCATGAGCAGGCTGCCGCGAATATTCGGGGAGAGTGCCAAGTAAACTAACGGCTCTGGTTAGGTCGCGCCGGCCTTCTGAGCGTATTCCCAGGAAGACTTCGACAGCGGCACCGTGCGCGCCGCCGATTCCAGCGCCTTGGCGTTCGCCGCGGTGCCGTCGCGAATACGACCGGCGATGCCCTGCGTGATGCCCGCCAGGCGGAACATGTTGTAGGCGAAGTACCAGTTCAGGTCGGGCACTTCCACGCCGGTGACGTTGCAATAGATCTGCGCGGCCTCTTCCACGCTCGGAATGTTCAGCGCCTTGAGGTCGGCGTTGGCCAGACCCGGCATGGTCCACTGCATCAACAGATAGGTGAAGTCGGCCATGGGATCGCCGAGCGTCGACAATTCCCAATCCAGCACCGCCTGCACGCGCGGTTCCGTCGCGTGGAAAATCATGTTGTCGAGGCGATAGTCGCCGTGGACGATCGAAACGCGCTTCTGTTCAGGTACGGTTCGCGGCAGCCATTCGGCCACCTTCTCGAATTCCGGAATGTGCTGGGTTTCGGACGCGCGGTATTGCTTGGTCCAGCGATCGATCTGGCGCGCGAAATAATTGCCGGGCTTGCCGAAATCGCCGAGCCCAATCGCTTCCGGATTGAAGACGTGGAGGTTTGCCAGCGTTTCGATCTTGCTGGTGAAGATCTTGCGCCGGTTTTCCGGCGTCTGGCTCGGCAGCGTCGGGTCCCAGAACACCCGGCCCTCTTCCATCGACATGATGTAGAAGACGGCGCCGATCACGCTATCATCGGTACACAGCGCGTAAGCTCTCGCCACCGGAAAGCCCTGCTTGCCGAGCGCTGCGATGACGCGGAACTCGCGGTCGACCGCATGTGCCGACGGCAGCAATTTGCCGAATGGCTTGCGGCGCATCACGTAGGATCGCGCAGGCGTTTCGAGCTTGTAGGTCGGGTTGGACTGGCCGCCCTTGAACTGCAGGACGGTCAGCGGCCCCTGATAGCCTTCGACATGCTCGCGCATCCAGCCATCGAGGTTCGCCTCGTTGATGCGATGGCGCTCCTCGACTTCCTTGGTGCCCGAGAACTCTTCGTCTTTCCTGACGCCGTCCGCCACGATGACGCTCCCTTAATTCTTCTTAGGAAGCGCCATCATAGCGCGCCTCCGTTACTGCGTAGCGTTTGCATACTTCCGAAGTTCAAGTCTGGCAATGGCGCGATTGTGCACCTCGTCCGGACCATCCGCCAAACGGAGCGTACGGATATGGGCATAATCCCGCGCCAGGCCGGCCTCGTCGGAGACACCGCCGCCGCCATAGGCCTGGATGGCATTGTCGATGATCCTGAGCGCCATGTTCGGGGCTGTGACCTTGATCATCGCGATCTCGGCCTGCGCGGTCTTGTTACCAACCTTGTCCATCATGTCGGCGGCCTTGAGGCACAGCAGACGATTCATTTCGATATCGGCGCGCGCTTCGCCGATGCGCTGTTCCCACACCGAGTGCTCGATGATCTTCTTGCCGAACGCGGTGCGCGAGGCCAGCCGTTTCACCATCTTCTCCAGCGCCTCCTCGGCCTTGCCGATGGTGCGCATGCAGTGATGGATACGGCCCGGACCGAGACGGCCCTGGGCGATCTCGAAGCCGCGGCCTTCGCCGAGCAGAATGTTTTCCTTCGGTACGCGAACGTTTTCCAGCAGAACCTGGGCGTGACCGTGCGGCGCATCGTCGAAGCCGAACACCGGCAGCATCTTCTCGACCTTGATGCCGGGGGTATCGAGCGGCACCAGGATCTGCGACTGCTGCTGGTGCTTCGCCGCCTTCGGATCGGTCTTGCCCATCAGGATCGCGATCTTGCAGCGGGGATCGCCGACGCCCGACGACCACCATTTACGGCCGTTGATGACGTAGTGGTCGCCATCGCGCTCGATGCGCGTTTCGATGTTGGTGGCGTCCGATGACGCAACTGCCGGCTCCGTCATCAGGAAGGCCGAGCGGATCTCGCCGTCCATCAGCGGCCGCAGCCACTTGCGCTTCTGCTCCTTGGTGCCGTAGCGGATGAACACTTCCATGTTGCCGGTGTCGGGAGCCGAGCAGTTGAACACCTCCGAGGCCCAGGAGATGCGGCCCATCTCTTCCGACAGCAGCGCATATTCGAGGTTGGTCAATCCCGCGCCGCGGAATTCGTCGTCTTCATGCGCGTTCGGCGGCATGAACATGTTCCAGAGGCCTTCGGCCTTCGCCTTCTTCTTCAGTTCCTCGAGGATCGGGATCACCTTCCAGCGCGGGCCTTCCGCATCCTGCTTGTCGTAGATCGGAACCGCGGGGCGGACATGCGTCTTCATGAACGCCTGCACGCGGTTCAGCCATTCCTTTGCTTTTCGGACATATCGAAATTCATGGGACGCTCCTCACCTCTGGGCTTCTGAATGTTGGCCGCACTGTCCGCCCGCCTCTCATTCACCGCAAGTGCGGATAAGGCCTGCGGCCACGGGTTGGGCCGGAAATGCGACACGCTCGCAAACGTGGATTGACTTTTCCAGCTCTTCAAACGATAGTTTCATACAACTGTTTGAATTGCAACTCCCCAAACGGGGGCCAGATATGTCGAGCGATCGTACCAGGTCTGCCATCCTTGCCGCCGCCGAACGGCTGTACGCCGATCGCGGCTTCGGCGACGTCACGCTGCGCGACATCGTCGCCGAAGCGAACGTCAATCTCGCCGCGGTGAATTATCATTTCGGCTCCAAGGACGAGTTGATCGCGGAGCTGTTCGTCACCCGCAGCCTCGCTACCAACCGCGAGCGGCTCAACGAGTTGAAGGCTGCCGAGGAAAACGGCGGCGGACGCGCCCTGATCGACGCCATCCTGCACGCGCTGGTGGGCCCCACCCTGCGCGGCTGCCTCGGCCCCGACCGCGAAGGCTCGACGGCGGCGCGCTTCATGATCCGCGCCTCGATTGAATCGGTGCCGCCGATCCGCCGCATCAAGAACCGCGAGGTCGATCATTTGCGGAAATTCATCGCCGCGATGCGCCGCGCGATGCCGGGCCGCGACGACGTCGAACTCTATTGGGGCCTGCACTTCGCGCTGGCGATGTCGCATCACACCATCCGGGAAAAAGAGCGGCTGACGAAATTGTCGGAAGGACAATGCGACCTCAACGACGTGGATGCCATTGTCGACCGCGTGGTCTCGGTCTCGGTGATGGCGCTCGCGGGCGGCGAAACGTCGGCGAAGAAGGCGCCCACCCGACCGGCGGTGCCGCATGGCAGGCTGACGCGGCAAGACTTGTGAGCTGGACTCGTCACGCGCTAAATTCTTGCAGCCCGGATGAACCAACGGATGACGACAGCTCTCTCCGCGTCATTGCGAGCGCAGCGAAGCAATCCATTCTTTCTTTATGCCGGGACATGGATTGCTTCGCGGAGCCTGTCATCGGGCGCGCATTCGCGCGACCCGTTGGCTCGCAATGACGGTGGATACAGTTTCGCATTCTCGCGGCGCATGGCGCCCGAGGTTTGCTTGGTAACTTCCCGCCCTCTTGTTCAGAGGGCGCAGGGAAGACCGGGTGCTTGCTGCACCCGCGGTCTCGCGTGCGATTTGCGCAAACAAAGTGCACACGAGCATACAGGGCAGCGGGAGCATTCCGGCCTTCCCTGCGCAATGGCTTTACGGCTTGCTTCGCGCTCTTCCCGGAGAACGGCTCTTTTGCCTCCGTCGCCACGAGAGAAGCGTCGCCTCTCCCGGACTTAGCGCCAGCACCGCGGCGCCTGAACCACACGACTTCGCCGTACGCTTGAGCCACACACGTCAGTCGCAGCTCTCGCGTCCATCGCATCTCACCGCACGTTCGTGACGATGGCCAACGCCCCTCATCTGCCGTGAGACAAGCGGAGTTATGCGGGTGATTTGGGTGAGAACGAAAGCAGAATATTTTTGCGCGAAGGGCTGGACAGACTTTGGGTGATTTGCCCGTCGTGCCAGTTTGTCGCAGGCCGCTGCATGAAAGTTACGCTTGTGCGCAAAGCAAATCAGTCCGCAGCGATTACCCTGCATCTCGTAGAAGGGCAAAGCCATCGCGGCGAATGCCGCGCCCGGCGACGAGAGCAATTGCGCTCGCGCAGTGATGACAGGCTCCGCGTGCCCACCATCAAGATGCGCTTGACGATAGATGGTGGGCATGTCGCTACGCTCCTTCACCCTGCGCGACGGTGCGCATCGATCGGGAATCCCGCGAACCGTTTACGGCCGGCGAGCTATTCAGGCTTGAAGCCGGATGCCTTCACCACCGGTCCCCATAGTTCGGAGTCGGATTTCTGAATCCCTGAAAATTCCTCAGCAGAAGTGCCGGTGGGTTGAACGCCCAAGGCTGTCAGGCGCTTGCCGAACTCCGGAGTGCCTACCGCGTGGCGCACGGCCCGGTTCAACTGCGTGATCAGCGCGGCCGGTGTTTTGGCCGGAGCGTAGATACCATACCAGCCCTCGCCGCGGATGGCGTAACCGCTTTCCGTAAACGTCGGCACCTCCGATAGCGCCGGCGATCGCGCCAGGCCCGATGTCGCCAGGACGCGGATGCGTCCGGCCTTGTGGGCTTCGACCATATCCTGCGTCGAGGTGAAGAACAGCGGCAAGTGACCGCCGATCAGGTCGGTAATGGCTTGCGGGTTGCTTTGTAGACGACGTGACGAAGATCGAGATTGGCTTGGCGCGCAAAGAGCACGGCAAAGAAGTGCGGCAATGATCCGGCGGCCGGCGTTCCATAAGCCGCCTGATCGGGATGGTTCTTCAACCAATCAACCAATTCCTTCAGGTTCTTGGCGGGCACGTTCGCGCCCACTGCGACGCCAAGGTCAAAGGTCCCGACCTGTGAGATCGGCTGGAAGTCCCGGACTGGATCGTAAGCCAAATTGTCATAGACGTGCGGGAACAGCACCATCGGCGCGATCGGCGTGAACAGCAGGACCGTGCCGTCAGCCGGTGCATCCTTCACCGACTGGATGCCGAGGCGTCCCGCAGCGCCGGGCCTGCTCTCGACGATGACCGCCCGATTGAGCTGCACCCGCATCGACTCCGCGATCATTCGCAACGCCGTATCGCCGACACCGCCGGCCTGAAACGGCAGCACGATCCGGATCGGGGATTCAGTCTGGGCCGCGGCATGATCGGCCATCAGGCCGAGCATCATTGCCAATGCAATTCGGATCATGCGCATGGACGCCTCGCGGTGACAGACGGTCGTTATGATCTTGACCGGCCGACCTTCTGCCTCGATGATCCATAAAGGAAGTGTCGTTTTCCTTATGAGGCGATAAAATCCATTGATGGAGGCACGTATGGACGGCGACCCCGACAGGCGCATCAAGCTTCGCGACCTCAAGGTGTTTCAGGCCGCGGCCGAAACGGGGAGCATGGCCAAGGCGGCAGCGCATCTGGCGATCACCCAGCCGGCCGTTTCCTACGCGATTTCAGAGCTTGAGCACGCCGTCGGCGTGCCGCTGCTCGATCGCTCGTCGCAGGGGTGACGCCGACGGTGTACGGGCGGGCCCTGCTTGCGCGCAGCGCCATCGTGTTCAACGAGTTGCGGCACGGCATCAGCGAGATCGCCTCCTCGCCGACCCCGAGGTCGGCGAGTTGCGGATCGGCACGACGCCGCCGATGTCGGCGGTGGCTTCCGCCGTGTTCAATCACCTGGTGCCGCGCTATCCGCGGATGCGGTTCGAACTGACGGTCGGCCCGACCGACGTGCTGCTCAGACAGTTGCGCCAGCGCGACGTCGAGATCGTCATCAGCCGGCTCGCCTCGATGGCGGGCAATGACGATTTGAGTGTCGAGACGCTGTTTCAGGACGAACTGGTGGTGATCTGCAGCAAGCACAGCAAGTGGGCCCGGCGGCGCAACGTGTCGCTGGCAGACCTCGTCGGCGAACCCTGGGTACTCCCTCCCGCAACCGGCTTCCTCACCGGCATCATGCGCGGCGAATTCGAAGCGCAAGGCCTGAACTTCCCGCAAGCGACCGTTACGACATCCTGCACCTATTCGCTGAGCGTCCTGATCGGCAACGGCAATTTCCTCGGCATCCATCCCCGCGCCATGCTGACGACGCCGAATGAACATCCGCAATTGACCGCTGTCGACGTGCGGCTGCCGACCACGCGCGGGGAGATCGGACTGATCGCGCTGAAGGATCGCTCGCTCAGTCCGGTGGCGAAACTGTTCGCGCAGTCGGTCGCGCCGGTCGTGCAGGACATCCAGCCGAAGCGGACATCGCGCGCTACGCGCAAATAGTCCGTTTTCCGGCGTTCCGGATCAGACGATCAGGAAATCCTGACTGGTGAGCGCCAGCTTGGTCGAGAGCTCCGCGAACTGGACTGCGGCCGCCGAGCCTGTCCCGTCCGGATCGTAGCTAAGCGCGCCGGTGTCGCTGTTGTAGATAATCCGGTCGGTCGAATCATGGGCGGCCGCGCCGGCATAAAACGCCGAAGAGGACATCGTGCCGTTCCATCCGAACGCCGTGAATACGGCGTTGTCCAGCCGGATCGTATCGTCCACGGTCGAGAAGTCCGCGATCTTGTCGATGTTCGAAGCGCCGAGACTCGTATCGAAGACGAAGCTGTCCTGGTTCGCGCCCCCAGTCAGGACATCGCGGCCGCTACCGCCATGGAGACGATCGTTGCCGTCGCCGCCGAGCAGCGTGTCGTCTCCCGCGCTGCCGTACAGATAGTCTCTCCCGAAGCCGCCCTCGAGCCGGTCATTGCCGTTCTGCCCGTAGAGCCGGTCGTCACCACCGAGGCCCTGGATCGTGTCGGCGCCGGCCGTACCATTGAGGGTCTCGCTTGATGCCGTGCCGGCGATCACGTTCGACGAAGGCGGAGGTGGTTCGGAAGGCGGCGGCTGGGAGCCGCCGCTTGTCGCAGGATCGATCAGGTCGAGCTTGACGTTCTTGCTGCCGATCGTCGTCTGCATGGTGGTGGCTTGAATGCCCGCCCCTGAGAACGTGACCGTGTAGGTCGCCGGCGGCAGCACGAGATCGTAGCCGCCGGAGCCGTATGTGGTCGTGGTGTAGGTTGCGCCGGTGTTGCTCACGGCGGTTAGCGTCAGACCGCCGAGCTCCTCGCCCGGATCGTAGAAGCGGTCGCCATCCTTATCGTCGAACGCCACGCCGGTGAGGAACACGCCCGAGCCGGAACGCGCGAAGTCTTCGGTAATGAACGCGCTATCGCGACCGCCGTAATCGCCTGTCTCGAAGCCAAGCCCGACTTCGCGATAATTGTCATTGAGGATGTTGGCCCGATGGCCGGACGAATTCATCAGGTTTGTATGCAGCAGCAGCACTTCGTCCTGCAGCCCGGTGGGCGATCGCGTCGTTGCCCACGCGATGTTCTCACCCCACGCCCAGGAACCGGTGAACGCATAGCCTGCAGCGGTCATGCGCTGACCCGCGCTCGATCCGCCCGAGCCTGTATGCGAGAACGTGTCCGTTCCAATCATCCATTGGCTATGGCCTTCAGTGGCCTCGTTGAGATCGCCATCGAAGGCAAGCGGCTGAGCGCCCACCTTGGCACGCTCGGCATTGATCAGTTCAAGCAAATACTGCTCATAGGTACTCGGCTGCGCCATGACGAAGTCCTCGCAGGTGATGACAGATGACGATGTGCTGAAGGACCGTTCGCGATCGATCTGATTTGCTGCTATTGGCCGAGTGTGATCAGCCGTTGACCTAATCGTGACCATTTATGGGATAATGGTCATGCTCGATCGAGCTTCGGAAGTTCCAATCATGCCGATCGGCTCACCTTCGATCTTCTTCGTGATCGTTGAACGCGTGGTGAAAGCCTATCGCATCGGCTTGACGCGGACTTCGCCACAACAGCGCTTCCACCTTCGCATCGTCGCCACGGAACGCACAGGCCGGCAATGTCGTTGTGGGTCAGGCCTCTCAAGGTGCTTCGACGCAAGTCGACGCCTTGGTTGAAGGATCACAGAACGGAGGAGCCGATGCCGACCGAGCCGACGATTGCCCGCATCTGGCGCGGCCGCACGCGACCTGAAATCGCGGACAGCTATGAAGCCTACCTGAAAACGGACGGCATCCCGCCGCTGGAGAAGACGGCGCTTGGCGTTCAGCTATTCCGGGAAGACCGAGAACAGGAGAGCTGGTTCACGACCATCTCCTACTGGAGCGATCTTAAGTCGATGACCGCCTTCACCAAGGGCGAGCCGACCAAAGTCCACCATCTCGATCGCGATCCCGAGTTTCTGATCGAGCTTCCCGCGTTCATCCAGATCCATCGGATCCTGATCAACCGCCACGGCTTGCGCTAAGCCAGATCGTTTCGTGTCACCAAATGAAAGCCGGCGCGCTTCAATCCTGCGCCGGGTTCTGGATCAGACGATCTTCTTCTCCTTCAACGCCTCCACCTTGGCGTCGTCATAGCCGATCGTCGCCAGCACATCCTTGGTGTCAGCGCCGAGCAGCGGCGGAGCGCGATATTCCTTTACCGGGGTGCCGGAGAAGGTGATGGCGTTGCGGATCAGCGACAGGTCGGGCTGCAAAGGATGATCGACCTTGATCTGCATGCCGCGCGAGCGGACATGCGGATCGGCGAACACCTGCGAGAAATCGTTGATCGGACCGGAGGACGCCGGCCTTCTCCAGCTCTTCCAGCCAGTACGCCACCGGCTTCTTCAGGAACAATCCTGCGAAGATCGCCATGATCTCCTTGCCGTGGACGACGCGGTCGTTGTTCTTGACGAAGCGCGGGTCGGCCGCGAGCTCCGGCGCGCCGAGCACGGCGCAGGTGCGCTGGAACTGGCCGTCATTGCCGACCACCAGCATCAACTCGCCATCGGTGCAGCGGAACACGCCGGCCGGCATGCCGCCATTGCCCCAGGTGCCGCGCCGCGGCGGGGTCTGGCCGTTGACGAGAAAGATCTGCGCGTAATGCGACAGCGAGGCGATCACGGTGTCGAACAGGCAGACGTCGACATGCTGCCCTCCCCGCCATTGGCCTTGCGGTGATAGAGCGCCGCCAGAATGCCGATCGAGGAGTTCATGCCGGTCATGTAGTCGACGATGGAGGGGCCGACCTTCATCGGCCCCGCGCCAGGCTCGCCGTCGAGATGGCCGGTGACGCTCATCAAGCCGCCCATCGCCTGCAGGATGGCGTCGTAACCGGCGCGCGGCGCGTAGGGCCCGGTCTGGCCGAAGCCGGTCACCGAGCAGTAGATGATGCCGGGGTTGATGTCCTTGATCGATCTGTAATCGAGCCGGTAGCGCTTGAGATCGCCGACCTTGTAATTCTCCATCATCACGTCGCAGGATTTGGCCAGATCACGGACAATGTCCTGCCCTTCCGGCGTTGCGATATTGACGGTGACCGATTTCTTGTTGCGGTTGGCGCAGAGGTAGAACGAGTTGTTGTTGTTCGCCTTGCCCTCGGGGTCCCTGAGGTAAGGCGGGCCGAAGGCGCGCGCATCGTCGCCGCTGCCGGGACGCTCGATCTTGATCACCTCGGCGCCGAGATCGGCCAGCATCTGCGCCGACAAGGACCCGCGAGCACCCGCGTCAGGTCGAGAATTTCGATGCCCGAAAGTGGCAGAGCCGACATGAACTTCCTCCGAATTTTTGGCGTGTGGCGCGGGAACGTGTCCGGGCGCTGCGAAGCCAAGCCGATACACTATTTTATGTGACTGAGCCCTGCATTACCGGCATGACGCCATCCGTTCGGCGCCCGCTGCGCGCAGCTGGCCGGACGCACTGAAGGTTCAGTGGGTCTCGAAGGGAAGCGGATGCGGCATTCCAGGCAAAGGGAACAGCCTGGACATCGTCCCGAAGCACGACGGCCCGCCGAAGCGGGCCGTCCTGTCGTCAAACCGTATTACGGCTGGCCTGACTACCTATTGGTGCTGGCCTTGGCGCGGGTGGCGCGCCATTCCAGGAATTCGCGATACAGGGGATCGCGGTCCTGCGGGGCAAGCGCTGCGGCCGGTGCAGCAGCAGCCGGCCCCGGCAGCGGCGCGGCGCCTGATGCCGCGGCCGCGGCCGCGGGCAGCGGCATGTTGCGGTCTAGCCATTCCTGCGCGGCCTTGAATCGGGTCCACCCCGCCACCGTCGCTCGCGGCGCCATTTCCTTCCACTTCGGATGGAACGGCGGACGCTGCAACTGCGCGACCTTGTCGAACATGGTGTCCACCAAAAGCGACAGGCGGCGGTAGCGGTCGCTGTTCGGCGCCCAGTTATACGACGCCAGCACGGCCTCTGCCGCAATCGTCTCGACGTAGCCACCCTCCGGCACGAGGCCCGGGTAGTCCGTCGAGCCGAGCTTGGACGGCAGATATTCCTCTTGCAGCGGCTTGGCATAGTCGACCGGCACCAGATGCAGATTGCGGTCGTTGATCTGGTTCAACCATTGCAACGGCTTGCCCTCGATCGCCACAATCGCGTCGACCTCGCCTTTGCGCAGCATGTCCACCGCCAGCCGCGGCTCTTGATAGATCAGATGCGGCCGGATCCCGAGCCGGTCGAATACGTTGATCGCCGTCACGAAGGTCGAGCTGTCGGGCAAATCGACCACCACGGTCTTGCCGTCGAGCTCCCGCATGCTGGTGATCGACCTCGGCGCCAGCACGTGCATTTCCTCGTTGAACATCTTGGCGACGTAGACGAACTGGTTGCGGATGTCCTTGGCGAAGTCCTTGCGGTCGAGATAGGACAGCGTGTCCTTGCGCACGATGCCGGCGTCGACGCCGCGCAGCAGCAGAATATCCGCCACCGCCTGCACCGATCCACGGCCCATCACCGGCAGGATCCGCAAATTGGTGCCGTTGTCGAGCACGGAAGCGAGATCGGCGCCGACCTGGGCGTAGGTCGAGCCGAACGAGCCGGTCATCAGGCTCACCGTGTTGGCGTTGAGCTGGTTCGCCAGATCGCGCTTGGTGGCGGTGCCGTATTTGAAGATGGTCTTGAAGGAATCGCTGACGGCGCCCGCATCGACGCCGCTTCGCACCGGGCCGAAGTGCTGCCATTGGCCGTTGGTGAAGCGCATCATCCGCATCTGCTCGATTGGCGCATGATCGGACGGGCTGGTGTTGATCTGGATGCCCTGCACCATCATGGGAAGCTGGATACCCTTGAGCAAGCGGGCCTGCTTCATGATGTTTTCGCGCGACAGGTCATCGCCGCAGTTCTTCAGGACCTCGACCGTCAACTTGCCGACCAGGTAGCCGAGAACGGCCTGGCCGTTGGTTTTGCTCACACTCGGGACATAGCGCTGCATGAAGGCGCTCCATTCGCGGAACGCCACCTCGCCGGCCGCCGCCGCGTCTTCGCCCTCGAGCCGGTATGCGGCCGACAACAGGCCTTCCGCATTTTGCGCGCCCGCCGGCTGAATCACGGCCGAGTAGGAATTGGAGATCGAGGCGACGAAATGGTTCGGCCTCCAGCCGAGTTCGACGCTTCGCTTGATCGCCATGATCGCGAATTTCGGCGTTGTGAACTCGATGAAGACGTCGGCGCCGGAGGCCTTGAGCTTGGCCATCTGCGCGTCGATATTGGTGTCCGTGACCTTGTATGGCGCCTCGGCCACGATCGCTATCTTGCCACCCAGGCCGTCCTTCAGGCCCTTCAGGTATTCCTTGCCCATCCCATCCTCCTGATAGAGGACGGCGATCTTGCTGCGGGGATGGTTCTCCAGGATATACTGCGCAAAATTTGCGCTTCAGCCGTGTAGGTCGGCAAGAAGCCTATGGTCCAGGGAAACTCGTGCGGCTGATCCCAGGCCGCGGCGCCCGACAAGGCAAAAAGTTGCGGGACCTTTTGAGTTCAAATAGGGCTGGATCGCGGCGTTGGTGTTCGTGCCGATGGTCCCCAAGGCGAGGAGAACGTTGTCTTCCTCGACGAGCTTGCGGGTCATCGCCATGGTTTTGGTGGGTTCGTAGGCGTCGTCATAGGTGATCATATTGACCTTGCGGCCGTTGATCCCGCCTTCGGCGTTGATCTTGTCCAGATAGGCCGCGATGACCTTGGCGATAACGCCATAGGCGGAAGCCGGACCGGTATAGGGTGCGGTGTTGCCAATCCGGATTTCGTTGCTGCCCGGGGGCGCCGCGTACACCCGATCGCTAATCGCCGAGCCGGCCATTGCGGCCAACACCAGCGCCGCGACGGCGTTGCGCCGAGGCGCGGTCAAGAGCCGGCGCATCGCCGCTCCGGCCCGAAACCGGGAAAATTGCCCCATTTTCGGACGAGTGATGCCGATCGTAGCTCGCATTGCAGTCCCCCTGTGAGCCCATATTCTGCAAGATAATTTGAAAGCGTGATGCCAGCGAGCACCGTTTCAACCCTACTCGCCGACATTGTGTCTCAATCGGATTGATTTTGTGGCAAGTCCAGGCGTTCCGTAAGGCATGGTTAGCAAGCGCGTATTTTCGCCTTCAGAAATGCACGAAATCGACGTCAACCCACCACACGCGCAATCAGCGCGTGTCCCGCAGCCATAGCGGCCCACCACCTTGCGGGCACGCTATCAGAGACAATCTTGGTTAAAAATTTGAATGATGGAGCGGGTGAAGGGAATCGAACCCTCGTATTCAGCTTGAAGGCTGCTGCTCTACCATTGAGCTACACCCGCGCTGGCGTTGAACTAACACGCCGTGCAGGCGGCCTCAACCCGCCCCGCCCGTCCCCGTCCGAACATCCAGCGGGCAGCCCATCGGCCGGTTCGGGCCCTTAACAGGGACTGATCTGCCGCCTATATTGATGCTTCCATCAACAATGAAAGGAGGTGATCCAGTGCATCTTAGTAACTCGATTGCGACCAAGGCCTGGATTAATTCTGAAGGGATTACCACGACTTAGTCGTGATCAGTTCACTGTTTTTACCGCTTTTTCACAGCCGCTGCGCCCGAGGAGAGTCCGATAAGCTCTCCCGCTTTTCAGGGCGCAAAAAGCAAAAAGCGAACGAAGAAAACGGCGCGTGGGTCACACCACGCGCCGTGCTTTTGCCTCCACGCACCTGCATCTTGCTCGCTCCAGTTTGATAGTCGTCTGTCCGTCACCATAGCGAGACGCAGTGCGAATTGCTCCCAACATCGAGAGAGAACCAGTGAACGAGAGTGACGTTCAGTGACGTCCCTCGAACTTATCCAGCCTCGCGTTGCTTACGCGCTTTGTCCTCCGGGTCCTTCGCTTCCTTCACGCGCTGCGTGAAAATCAGCCGCAGCTTCTCAGGCAACGGGATCTGCTCTTCAGGTTCGGAAGATCGTGATTTTAGGAAGATGATCATGTGGAAAGGATACGGTCACGACGGTTCTGCCAGTTTGTACGTGTTCGGCTCCCACGTGTACGCGCCTTCACCCTTGGGGTAGTTCTCGAACAGGTGGACGATCGCGACCAACTTATCGCCATCCATATACAGCCGCGCCATCGGCTCGCAGATGCCGGTGATGCTGGTGGTGATATGGCCGGGGTAATTGAGGATGAAGTCCGCGAACTCGGCTTTTGTCACGGTCTTCATTTGTGATCCCCGCACTTTGGCGCAGGTTCAAAGCCAAGGTACTTACACATCGCATAATGAGCGTCGTCGAAATCAGTAACGTCGTCCTTCAGGCCATATTTCTTGTGAAGTTGCTTGTGCATCGCGTTCATAACTGCACTTGCGACACCAGTGGCGATGACGAGGTGCTGCTCAGGGGATTTCCAGCCGAGCGAAATCAGCTTTAACTTGATGGCTTCTTCTTCCTCATCGATCGTGGCGATCCTGTTGTTTTCATCGATGGTGCGCAGCTTCATGTGGAAGGCGCGAACCTCTTCCGCCGTGCCGTACAAAGTGGCATCGCCGTCCACATTTCCGATGGTTAGCGGGCGCAAGGCGGCCAGCTTGCTCTCGGCGGCCTTTAGGCGCTCGACCAGCTCCAGCACCACGGCCGGGTTGGCGGCGGCGATGTAGGCGGCGTTGGCAAGTTCTGGTGCACCAAGCTTACCATATTCCACGCCGATGATGGCCGGACCCACATCCAAATAGCCAGACGCGAACCAAAACTCCGTTGGATTGTCGTTACGCTCAGCCACCCACGGCCCCGGCGTTGCCGCGTGTGCCGCGATCTCCAGCGCGTCGATATCAATTTCCATACACCTCCCTTGTGAGTGTTTCGTTGTTTCGTTGATTTCAGGTTGTATTGTAGCTTATATTTGAGCAAGCGTGTTTGCCCACCCAAAGATAGCTGTCAGCAGCGATTGAATAACAACAGTCGATTCAGGCTACTTGAACGCGCTCAGCAGCACGCTGAATGACATCCGTTGCGCGCGAAAATGGAATGACATTCGCGCCGACTTGAAGAAGGTTCAAATCAGCGGGGACCATCTCTCTGCGTCGTCGTAAACGATCCTTTGATCGATGGTGGGATCGTTCGTGCTTCTTACGTCGAGGTGCGCAACGACTCGCGCATTGATAGATGATGGATCATTCGCAACGGCATCAATGATCAAGCGCCGGCCATTCGCAAACGATATGACGTTTGCAAACTTGTGTGGTTTGTTGCTTTTCCCGACGATAGTTGCGGGCGTAACTTGGTCGTCGAATTTGTTCTTTAGGAACTCGGCTAGCATGCGGCGAAAGTCGCGGCTGCTCTTTAGACGGTGATGGTCGTACAGCCAGTGGGCGACATCGCGAGCCGCGTTCGACACGGCCAATATGGCCAACGATGCGGCTTCTATCGGCATCCGATCAGAGCGAATTATGCCATTACTAATATCTAGGCCTTGTGCTCTCACTAAGCCGCGCAACAGTTTGTCCGGATTTTTCAACATTGCTCCGGCACTTAGCGCCTCTCCAACCGCCTCACCTTCATCCGAGGCAAATACCGTCTCTCTGCCACCTTTGACGGTAACTCGCACCAATCCATTAGATGGATACATGCAGTGCGTCGTAAAGCGCACGCCATCATTCACCACCTCGATAGATGCGATGTCTCGCATGCCTCGATCAATCGAAGCCGCAATGCTTTCCAGAATGTCACTCATCACAATAGTCTTTCTGGTCTAGGCAGCTCAATTCGGTGGTCAGGCCCAATTCCGACTATGTTGTTCTCAGCACAGAACCAACGCAGAATAGCGTCAAAGCTCCGTGCGCCGGTGACAAAATTTTCGGCATTATGGAGCTTGGGTGGTAAATTTCCTGCGCGGCAAAAGCGCCGATTTACTCGCCAAGAATGGTAATGAGGCCCTCTTACCATTACCGGAACGTTGTCCTCCAAAATTCGATGGGCATTTGGATGTGTTTCATCGGTGTGGTCGAGACGGCATACCGCTCCTGGGAACAGAATACCAAGCCGAAATTTAAGAAATCCTGCATCCGGAAAGCCGACGACCATTAGCTGCGCGCCGGTCAGCTCGCCAGCCACCTCCAAAGGATAGTGTACCACCCTCTCGTAGGGGGAATATCCTTGCGCCCAGGGGATCGGTATTTCGACGCCCACCGCTATCTTCGGTGTCCGTAAAAGTCGTCCACCGCGGAGGCTACATCCGCTGCGGTCATTGCCCCTCCAGCCCTACCCAGAGCTGAAGTGTATCTACATTTGGCGGTTCACCAAGGGTCAGCCGAGATTAAAAGTGACTTTCCGAGTATCTCCATGAACCTGCCGTGCGCCCTATGTGCGCCCTAAAATGGAACTCGACCACCAAGGTACTGACATTGCTCAGCTTAAATTAGAAAAGCGGACACCCGAAAAACCAAAAGCACAGCAATATCAATATATTGAAGAGGTGCGCCCTAGGAGCGCCCCGCACTAACTGAGGGATGCAAGAAGTGCCTGTGCCGCAGCGAAAAGTGGGCCTTGCGCAGTTAGTCCAGTGTCTTATACCAAGCGCTGTCACCTCGCTGGGATCGCCCGCTAGGCCTTGAGTTTATGGGTCTGGCATCGGGGCGCTCTCAGCCCTGGACCAGCGAGCACAACAGTTGGGGCGCGACGGGAGCCATCCCGCCGCGCCTTTTTGTTGGCCAGGCACTGAGTGCCCCCTGATGGAACGAGCGCCGGCAGGCTGAATGTGCGACAGAAGCCGCAGAGATTGACGAAGCGCGGGCGCGGGCCGCGGCGGTCTTCGACGATGCGCTCGCCGCCATTGACGGCCGAACTGCCGTAGTAGCGGTGATGGCCGGTGACGTCGTGCCAATCGCCTGCTTGCGACGATGCCGGCTGTGGTGCGCGCAATCTGGCGGCATCGCAGATGATCGTGGCTGGCTGGCGTCGCATGATCGTCTCCTTGAGTGGTGCGCGTTGGCTCGCGTTCTGCTCATCAGTCGAGAGCTCGCCGGGCGACGTTCAAGGGCAATCCGATATATCGTGTTTCCGGAATGTTTCGTGGGCCGCCGGAATGTCGGGACTGACCCCGGCAAAACGTCCTCGGGAGGCCGCCAATCCGGCCGCACATAAAGGAGAAAGCGATGCTCTACGCCATGCTGGCCTATCACGTCGAAGCCGAGGTCACATCCTGGACCCCAGAGGAGGACGCGTCCCTGATGACCGAACTGCTGGCCGTGCATGACCGGCTCAACGCGAAGAAGCTGCTCGGGCCGGCGGCGCGGCTGGGCGCGACGGCACAAGCCCGCACCTTGCGGGGTCCGGGCGCCGGAATGGTCATCGACGGGCCGTTTGCCGAGACCAAGGAGCAGTTGCTGGGTCTATATGTGTTGAATTGCGCCGACGAGGATGAAGCGATCGGCATTGCGCGCGACCTGCGCCGCGTCAATCCGTCCGCCGTCTACGAGATCCGCCCGATCAGGCTTTATCTCCCCGGCGAGGCTTTGCCGGAAACGGCGAGCGAGGGTTAGCGCTGAGATGTGCTCTGCTCGCCGCTTGGTCGCGGCGGGGCGCGGGAGAGTTCATGGGGGGTGGCTTGCCTCCAATGGAACAACAGCGAATTCGTTGACACAACCGGTCGACGGCGTAGGCTTGTCGCGTCGCGTTTTGCGGGAACTTGCTCGAGCCTTTCCGCTAGCTTCTTGTGCTAGCTATCGTCCTGTTTTCGGTATGAGCCGGTCGGGACAAAGGCTCGTCCATTCTTGCAAAGAAAATGACGATCACGCTGCCGTCAAGTTCTCGGCGCTTGATCCAGATCAGGCTGCGCGCCTCCCGTAGGTCTCGAAATCTTGGGTCTCGAAATCTGGCTGCACTCTTTGTAACGGAGTTCATCCGATGCAATCCAGGGTCCGAACGCTGATTGCTCTCGTCCTGGCGCTGACGTCGTTGAGCGCGATCACCGAGCGGGTGCGCGATCCAGGCGTGACCGACACTGAAATTCGCATCGGCAACGTCATGCCCTATAGCGGGAGCCTGGAGGTCTTCGGAGCGATTGGAAAAGCCGAAGCGGCATATTTCGAGATGATCAACGAGCGTGGCGGGATCAATGGCCGCAAGGTGCGCTTTATCTCATATGACGACAAATCCGACCCGTCGACCGCGCTGGACGTTACGCGCGGTCTTGTCGAGAGGGACGACGTCCTCTTGATGTTCGGTTCGTTCGGAACGCCGGGAAACTTTGCCGTCCGCACGTACTTGAACGAAAGGCAAGTTCCTCAGCTCTTTGTCGCCTCCGGAGACGATCATCTGAGCGATCCTTCGCTGTTCCCGTGGACAATGGGCTGGCAGCCCTCCATTCGGGAAGAGGGACGGATCTACGCCAACTACATTCAGGCGTTCTACCCCGGAAAGAGGATCGTCGCTCTTTGGCAGAACGATCATTTCGGTCGAGAACTGTTCAAGGGGCTGGAAGACGGGCTCGGTGACGTCGCCCGGATGATCAGGGTCGACATCGCCTACGATATCGCAGATCAGCATCTGGACACGCACGTATCGATCTTGAAGCGATCAGGAGCTGAAATTTTTGTATTTGCGGGGGTGCCTGCAAACGCCGCGAAAGTCGTCCGGGTAGCGGCGGATCTCAATTGGCATCCGGTGTTCATCTTGAACCATATGGCTTCATCGATCGTGACGGCGCCAAAGCCCGCCGGCCCGGACAACGCTTTGAGCGCTATTACGGCCGCCTTCCTGAAGGATGCAAATGATCCGGCCTGGAAGGACGAACAAGCCAGCAAGGACTGGCAGGCATTTGTTGAGAAATACAATCGGGCCGGAGGCAAGGACGACAATGCCGCCGTCTTCGGCTACGCCGCCGCCGAGACATTGGCCCAGGTGCTCAAACAATGCGGCAATGACCTGTCTCGCGAGAACGTCATGAAGCAGGCCGCAGCGCTCAAAGACTACGAAGGCTCGATGTTGCTACCCGGGATCAAAATCAGCACTGGCCCCTGGAACTTCCGGCCGATCAAACACCTGCGGCTGATTCAATTCGACGGCCGCACCTGGCAGCCGATTGGCGAAGTGCTGGAGACGGCTTTCTCCAATGCCCAGAAGTAGGTGGCGCGCGGAGTGGGCGGCTGGCGTGAGAGTTCAGGGATGGCTGGCCAAGCTCGGCTTGCCGACGGCAACAGTCCGACTACGCTTTCGCGGTGCTCAAGCTACGCCGGACACGCTCCGCCCTGACGGTCTCCGCGTGGCTTGCCTAGCCGTACGTAGCTCGCGGCAACAGGCCCGCCTTCGCCTGTGGGCTTCGGCGTGGCAGCCTCTCTCGCTTCGCGAGCGAAGGCTGGTGGGGAAGAAGGACTCGAACCTTCGAAGCCTGACGGCGGCTGATTTACAGTCAGCTCCCTTTGCCACTCGGGACACTCCCCACTTAAACCCCATCAGAAACCTACCCGCTGAACTGGCGGCAGACAGGCCACAGATGACGTTAATACCGCGGGCCGTTGGTAGGGCTCCCGGTCGGCGCGTTTATGGGCGAAACGGACCGGCAAAGTCAACCAACGGCCGCCCCTAATATAGGTGCCAAGGCACTCAAATTGCCATATTCATGCCCCCGTGACACAAGCTCCCCATGAGCGATCGCGACCGAAAACCGCCGTTCCGCCGTGGCGGCGGCAAACCCTTCGAAAAGGTAAGGAAATTCGCGCGTCCGCCGGGCCGTCGGGACCGGGACGCGAGCCCTGACGGCCCGGTGATTCTTTATGGCTGGCACACGGTTACGGCGGCCCTGGCCAACCCGGAACGGCAGATCCGAAAGCTGTTCCTGACCGAAAACGCCGCAAGGCGGCTGGCGGACGAGAATATCGACACCCGCGTTCCCCCGGAAATCGTCCGCCCGAACGCGATCGACCAGCGGCTTGGCCCCGACGCCGTGCACCAGGGGCTATTGGCGGAGGCCGATCCCCTGCCCTCGCCCGATATCGATACGTTGGCTCAGGAAGGCATCGTGCTGGTGCTCGACCAGATCACCGATCCGCACAATGTCGGCGCGATCATGCGCTCGGCGGCGGCGTTTGCGGTGAAAGCGATCGTCACCACCGCCCGGCACAGCCCGGAGGCCACCGGCGTGCTGGCGAAATCCGCGTCCGGCGCGCTGGAGCTGGTGCCGCTGGTGACTGTGCAAAATCTCGCCCGCGCGCTCACCGAGTTGAACGACCGCGGCTTCATGACCGTCGGGCTGGACAGCCAGGGCAGCGAGGATCTCGGCGCGGTGACGCTGCAGCAGCCGCTCGCCCTGGTGCTGGGCGCCGAAGGCAAGGGCCTGCGGCAACTGACGCGCGAGAGCTGCAGCGTGGTGGCGCGGCTCGACATGCCCGGCGAGATCAAGAGCCTGAACGTGTCGAACGCCGCGGTGCTGGCGCTTTATATCGGCGCCAGCCGGCTCGGCCTGATGAAATGAAGACGCCCGCTCGCGGGAAGCGAACGGGCGCCGAAACTTTCAAACTACCGTTGGATCAGTAGTAGCGGCGCAGCACGCGCTGGCCGTGGTAATAGCGGTGCGCGTAGCCGTGATGGTGGCGGTGATAGTAGCGGTGCGCGCGATAGCGATACGGCCGGTTGTAGCCATAGCCGTAGCCGGAGATCGAGCCTTCGCGATAGACCGGACGCGGCGCCCAGTTGCCGGGACCGGTATAGGTCGGGCCCTGGTTGACGTAATAGTACTGCTGCTCCGGATCGGGCAGGCGCTCGCGGACCCAGCCGCCGCAGGGACTGCAGCCCGCATAGGCCGCGACCGGCGCCACATAGACCGGCGCTGAGCAAGCGGTGTAACCGCAGGCCATCGCGGGCGCTGCGGCGAAAACGGCGACTGCCGCGACCAATCCTTTAAGTATCTGACGCATTACTCTCTCCTGTTCGTATTTTCGTTGGTTTTGTTCGCGTGGAAATTAGTGTGGTCTCCGCCGGTATTCCTGCGGCGCGTAGATGATCTCCGGCGGATTGACGGGCACGTTGGACTGCGCCGGCAGCGGCGCCGATTGCGCCGACCAGGACTCGTGATAGCTCTCGGCCGGCTGCGGCAATTTTCGGTTCGCCGGCGGCTCGATCTCCAGCCGCCCGTAACCGGGCATGCGGCCGGCGCTCGGATAATAATGGCCGACGCGCGGCACCGGATCGACATAGCGGCCACCGTAGACGGTCGGCTCGACATGGGTGCCCTTGCCCAGACCCCAATCGCCCTCGACCACCGCATAGGATGCGTCGACGCCGTTAATGATGATGGGTACCCCGGGACGGCCCGGAATCACGATCTCGAAGCCGCCGCCGGCAAAGGCGGCCGAATTCGTCGCGATGAAAAGTGCCAATGTGACGCCGATGCGCATCGCTTGGGATCCCGGTTTCCTCAAGTCCCAATTTAATCCAACACGCCATCGCAGGGGTTAAGGCGGCCGGCCAAACTGCGGATAAGGCTAACGCGCAAGCATGGATCGCCGCTCAATTGCGAGAAAAGGCGCTATCTAAACGTTAACGCCAGGGTGGATCGGAAGGCCGACCACGGGATCGGAAGGCCGACCCCGGGCGCCCGGCTGCCCGCTCGATTGTCATTTGCTCGGCAATATCGCACCATCCCACCCTCGCCCGCTCTCTCCGAACTCCAGCCGAAATGCCTGAAATGACGACCAAAACGCCTGCGAAGAATGTGCTCTGGATCATGTGCGACCAGCTTCGCTACGACTATCTCGGCTGCACCGGGCACCCTGTTCTGAAGACGCCGAACATCGACGCCATGGCCAGGCGCGGCGTGCTGTTCTCGAACGCCTATGTGCAGTCGCCGATCTGCGGCCCGTCGAGGATGTCGTTCTATACCGGCCGCTACATGCGCTCGCACGGCTCGCACTGGAACGGCTGGCCGCTGCGCGTCGGCGAACCGACGCTCGGCGATCACTTGAAGAAAATCGGCGTCCGCAACGTGCTGGTCGGCAAGACGCATATGGCGCCCGACCTGGAGGGGCTGAAGAATCTCGGATTCCACCGGACTCGATTATTGGCGTGCATGTGTCGGAATGCGGGTTCGAGCCCTATGAGCGCGACGACGGCCTGCACCCAACCGGGCGGCCGCGGCCGGCCTACGATAATTATTTGCGCCAGCACGGCTACGACGCGCCCAATCCGTGGGAGCAGTGGGCCAATTCCGGCGCGGCCGAGGACGGGACCTTGCAGAACGGCTGGCTGCTGGTGCACGCCGACAAGGCCGCGCGCGTGCCCGACGAGCATTCCGAAACACCCTACATGACGCGGCGCGCGATGGAGTTCATCGCGGAAGCGGAAGGCGACGGAGGCCATGGTGCCTGCATCTGTCCTACATCAAGCCGCACTGGCCCTATATCGCGCCGGAGCCCTACGCCAGCATGTATGGGCCTGAGGACGTGCAGCCGGTGATCCGCTCGCAGGAGGAACGCGCCAACGCCCATCCGGTGTTCGCCGCCTATATGGACATGCGCTATTCCCGCAACATGTCGCGCAACGAGGCGCGCGAAAAAGTCATTCCGACCTATATGGGCCTGATCAAGCAGATCGACGACCAGATGGGCGTCTTGATGCAGTTCCTCGAAGCGCGCGGCCTGCTCGACACCACCATGATCGTGTTCACCTCGGACCATGGCGACTATCTCGGCGACCACTGGATGGGCGAGAAGGATCTGTTCCACGAGCAATCGGCCAAGATTCCGCTGATCGTGATCGATCCGGCGGCGGCGGCTGACCGCACGCGCGGCACCGTCAGCGATGCATTGGTCGAGGCGATCGATCTGGCGCCGACCTTCATCGATTATTTCGGCAGCAATCCGCCGGACCACATTCTGGAAGGACGCTCGCTGCTGCCGCTGCTGCATGGCGAACGGCCCACCGACTGGCGCAAGGTGGTGTTCTCCGAATATGACTACGCCATGCAGGACGTCCGGGTGATGCTGAACCAGCCGATCGAGCGCTGCCGGCTGTTCATGGTGTTTGACGGCCGCTGGAAATTCATCCACGCCTCCGGCTTCCGGCCGATGCTGTACGACCTCGAAACCGATCCGCAGGAATTTTGCGACCGCGGCGCCGACCCGGCCTGCGCCGGCATCGTCGCGAGGCTGCAAGCCGAGCTGTTCGATTGGGCGCTACACCCGAAGATGCACATCACCACGCCGAACACGAAGATCGCGGCGTACGCGGCCCAGCAATTGCAGGTGAAGAACGGCGTTCTGATCGGGATCTGGGACGAGGCCGAGCTCGGCGCCATCAGGGAGAAGATCGGGATGAAACCTTAAGAGCCGACCTCGCACACGCGGCGGCGCGGCCGCGAGAGCTTCGAGCTTAAAGAATCCAGAAGCACCTCGCGGTGGCCAGCGAGCAGAGTGGATACCGTGACCGTGTTCGGTCGCCAATCAGCGCTACGTTCGATTAACGGAGTGCGAGCGGCCGCAGCGTCGTGCCGGCCACGGTACCGCGGATGGCGTTTGTGGTCAGGATATAGGCGAACTCGTAGACACGATCGGCGGCGAGCCGCTCGAGGTTATTGAACTCCAGGATGTGGACGCCCTGCTGGACGAGCAGATAGACGTGGACCGGGATGAAGCTGCCGCCAACGGCCTGAGAGTCGGCTGGCTTCGGCGGCCCATATTCGAGCCCGGACGTATCGGAACCGAGCACAAGAGCGCCCTTCTCCTCGACGAGCCACTTCGCGGCTGTCAGGCCGATGCCCGCCGAGTCGTGCTGGCCGATCTTGGCGTGGTCGCGGCCGTTCTCGCCCCAGTAGCGCGCAGTTCCCGTGCGCAGCAGAACGACCGTGCCCGGAGTGACGTCAACGTTCTGCGCCTTCAAGGCGCCCTCGATGTCCGCGACAGTGATCTCGTAGGAAGATGGAAGGGCCTCCACATTCTTGAAGCCCGCAACGTCGACCAACACGCCCCGGGCGACGATCGGCGGGATCGTCGTCACGTCGGCCTTGCGAACGCCGAAGTCGCCGCCCCACTCGTCGGACGTGAAACCGTTGTAAAACTCGTTCTTCGGTCCATGCGTGACGTGGCCGAGTCCATCAATCTGGGTCGCCACGTTGTCGTTCATGAAGATCGCGTTGCTATGCCAGGCGGTGATGCCCGTATTGCCGCCCTCCGGCGTGGTGAACGACAGATCCTTCTGGCTCCTCACGCCCGCGGGCGACCGGAAGCTCATGATTTCTCCCGGGCTGTGGCCGGGCCATTTGTATGAATAGCGGTCGTACGGAAGGCCGAGATCGTAGACCTTACCCTGTGTCACGAGCTTCAAGGCGGCCAAACGTGATGCATCGGTCATCTCGTTGAGGTTTCCGACCTCGTCCTGAGACCCCCAGACCCAGCCCCACCCTTTTCCTTTTGACCACTTCTTCATGCCACCGTCCTGCGCATAGCCGTCGCCGGCTGCGAGTGCGAGAACGATCATGGCGAGCAGGAATCGCGAAACTACCTTCATGGAATCCTCCCGGAACGACATGGATAGCTCAGCTTGGCCAGTCTAGGCCTGAGCTGACCGTAGGATCAACGAGATTGTCGGTCAGCGCCGCGACCCCACGCGGGACACGAACGTCAGCTCCTGGCAGGCACGTATCGAGAACCATTGAGGGGTAGGAAATTGGTGTTGCGGCGGAGCCACGTCGTGTTGGTAAATTGCGGCTGCTGACGCCACGTTTATTGCAGTTCGGAGCACGCGGGCGCTACGGTCCCCCGGCGAAACACTTCGCAGCCCTTCGAGGAAAGCATGAAGCCATATCGCGCCGACACCGGATTTGTCCGCTGGTCATCCTTTCTCCGCCGGGCATCGTGGCGTCGGCTGCAAACGATAGCGATCGCGGTCTTGCTGCTCCTGCCGATCGGCGCAAACTCCGCGCTGGCGGCACCGAGTTCCGCGTCGGCGGCTTCGACCGCTCATGTCTACCTGCTCCGCGGGGTGCTCAATATCTTTTCTCTGGGTCTCGATGACATTGCGGCACAGTTGCGGGCGCAGGGCATCCCGGTCACTGTCGCGAACTTCGCCTCCTGGTCGTCGCTCGCCGACGAAGCCGCCGCCGGATACAGGAGTGGCAAGATCAAGACGATCATTCTGGTCGGGCATTCCTCGGGTGCGACCGCCCTGCCCGACATGGTCGCCAAGCTGGATCAGCTAGGCGCTCCCGTTAAGCTGGCAATCGGCCTCGATCTGGTGTTTCGCACCAGCCTCTCGGGGCGCGTGGGACGCTATATAAACTTCTACATCGCCAACGGCGCCGGCACGCCGGTCGCGAAAACCGGACAATTCCAGGGCAAGCTCGAGAATGTGAATGTGCAGGGCGTGCCTGGCGTCGGGCACATGTCCATCGAAAAGAACCAGATCATGCAGCAGAAGGTGATCAGCGAGATCGATGCCGTCGTCTTCGGCCGATCTGCACCAGCTTCGCGAGCGCAGAAGGCGCGGCAGCCTGGAGCGGCGAGCGCGGTGAGAGCTGGCACCGCAAGCGCCGCGGCGGTACGCTAGTAGTTCGGCTCGCTCGGTTCAGGCGGCTGTCACCGAAGCGACGAGCGCCGCAATTCTGCCAATTCCTCGACAATAGATCATCCGGAAGAAGCGCCGGGTGGCGTTGCCTGCCGGCATCCATGTTCCGGCGTGCCCTTACAACTAAAATCACGGACGGAAAGCGCATGAGCAGTCCGACGCAGGTTGCGGCCGTGGTGATCCGTGCGGTCCTTTCCGTCTGCATCTTCTCGGCCATTTGCAATCTGGCACTCGCCGGGCCGGTCGCACGCTCGACCAATGCGACCGCGACAGTCGCTCCCGACGCGCCGCCAGCCGCGACCCAGCCGCAGGCGCGCGTCTACCTGTTCCGCGGCGCGCTCGGGCCGATCTTTTCGCGCGGGATGGACCGCCTGACCAAGCGCCTCGAAGAAGCCGGTATCCGGGCTGACGTCTACGAATTCACCATTTGCCGGCTGATCGCGGATCAGGCCATCCGTGATTTCCGTGACAATCCCGCTCCGATCGCCCTGATCGGTCATTCGATGGGCGGACTTTGCGCCTTGACGTTTGCCGGGATACTGAAGTCCGAAAACATACCGGTGAACCTGGCGGTCACCATCGATCCGGCTCAAGCAAGTCCGAAGGTGCCGCTGAACGTCGAGCGTTACATCAACGTTTTCCTGTCCGATAGTGTATTGGGCGGCGGCGATGTGGTGGCGGAGCAGGGTTACCAAGGTCACTACGCAAGCTTCGATTTGAAGGAGCACGGGGAAGTCACCCACATCAACATCGACAAGATGGATACCATCCACGAGCAATTGGTCACGGCAATTGCGCAACTTGCGATGACGCCGGCCAAGGGAGAGGCGGTGCCGCTGCGCTACATCGTTCCTTCCGATGCTCCGCTTGAACTGTGGGACAGCGGCACGCAGCAACTCGCCCGTTCGGGCGATACCTTGCAGAGGCTTGCGGCACTTAACGGTGTACCGCTGTGGTCACTTACGCAAGTCAATCAGTATTCTGACAGTGCACCGTTGTCGGTTGGCCAGCGCGTCCTGGTTCCGCGCCGTCTTGTTCCACCTGTCGCGACATCAGCGCCGTCGCGACAGAAACGGTAGCTTGCAGAGCGCCGTCAGGTGCGGGGCAGGAACGGAATCAGCATCGGAACGCGACGGCAATACGATCCATAGGCATCCGCACCGAGTTCCTCCGTGAGGAATCCCTCTTCCATGCGGGCCTTCAAAAACATGCCGAGCGAGATCAGCACCGCACCCAGCATCGCAGTCACTGTTCCGACCGCGATACCCGTCACCAGCATTCCGGCGATAAGCCCCGTATAGATCGGGTGGCGCACCAGCCCGTAGGGGCCGGTGTCAATGACCTGATGGCCTTCCTTGTGCGTGATCGCGTTCGACCAGAATCGTCCGAGGTGAATTCTCCCCCACCACGTGAATGAGATCCCCGCAAGGACAAGGCACGCGAGCACGTAGATGCCAAGGCTGCCAAACTGCCAGAGCGGCTGTTCCCCCAGGACCTTGCCAGTCAATGGCAAGAAAAGAATGGCCCCTGCGAGAATCGGGAACCGGTACTTGAGCGACTCCCAGGTCATCACGTGTTTCTTCGTTTGACCGGACCAGAATGACGCCAGAACCCAACTGGTGACCCACAAAATCCAGATGATGGCGAGCAACTGTGTGGGCCAGGTAGTGGTCCAACCGCTCAAGGGGAAAGCCAACCATTGACCAGGATCGTGCAGCATGTCGCGGACCATCTTAGGCGATTGGATCAACCGCCGAACAGGCGCTCGACGTGAAACGCGTACTCGGCGCTGAGTCCCATTCAGGCTGGTTGTGGCCGGAATCAAGCAGATGCGCAATGGTTTCACGCAACACGGGTTCGACAGGACCCGGCGCATAGCCCAGCTCTCGCTGCGCTTTCTCGATCGACAATGCCCCCGCCCGCAATGCGATACGAACGCCTTCGGCCGTACCGGACGGAGGCCGGCGCGTCACGTGATCGGCGATGAACTCCAGCGTTGTAGTGACCATTTGGGCGACCTTGCCGTTCACTTGAATGCACCGGACGCGACGGCCGCTGACATCAGCCATGAGTTCGAGAACCCGTGTTAGCGGCATGCTTTCGCCACCGAGAACGTAGCGATGTCCAGCGTGCCCGCGCTCCATGGCAAAGATCAGCCCTTCGGCGGCGTCGCGCACATCGACGAGGTTCACGACAAAATCAAGATGCAAATGAAGACGTCTGTTGAGAAAATACCGGAGCATCGCCGTCGGCGGGGTAACGTTGTGGTCATAAGGCCCGACGGGCATGGTGGGACAGCCGATAACCACCGGGTATCCGGATGCGGCCGCCTGCATAGCGAACCGGTCGGCGAGCATCTTCGAGCGCGTATATGGACCCGGCATATCGTCCGGCAGGAACGCATCGTCAGCGACGGGAACCATCGATGGCGAGGCACGGAACAGAATGGATTCCGTCGAGCAGTGCAGGACGCGCTTTATGCCACGTTTGCGCGCCGTCCCAATGACGATCTCGGTGCCACCGAAATTGACGGCGTGAAAATCGGCCTTCTGCGGCAGCCACATCCCCGGCAGGCCAGCCAGGTGATAGACCTCCTGGACCCCGTCCATCGCTCGGTCCACCAGGTCACGATCAAGCACCGATCCGATGACATACTGAACCTGCGGCAACGCGCGGGGCGGCGGCTGAAGATCGAGCACCCTCACCTGCCGACCTCGCGCTATCAGCGCAGAGACGAGATGCTTTCCGATGAACCCACTGCCGCCTGTGACCAGTATGTGCGTCATGTGCTGCCGATGGACTCAAGCTGAACTATTTGAGATCACGATGCAGCACCTTGCGGATGCCCTTGGATGATGATGGCGAGATCGCGCCGAAAGCCCAGCGCGATAAACAGCTTCGCCATGACAAACATTGGTCCGAGCAACAGGTGGGTCGGGTTGTCGACCAGCGCCGGCTGCCGTCGCTCGAACACGCGGTGCCCAACAATCTGCGATGCGACCCCAACGACAATCAGGATGGCCGTAAGTGACCACATGCCAGCAGTCGTCGCATGACTAACGATCTCGGCAGCGACCGAGAGCAACACGATTGCTGCCCCAAGGATCGCAGTTCCAAGCGCGAAGTCGAGCAGCAACCAGTAGATGAGCACCGGTACGACAGCGATGGTCGCCGCGCTGGTTTGGAGCCCGAATACGGTGATGGACCACAGGCTGAGCGGAAGAACAGCGGCCAGGAACAAGAACGCGATGCCGAACACATGCATAGCGCAATTCCAGGGGTCACGATGGTATTCAACGTAATCCGCAAGCTGCCGCCGAAAATATGAACTCATGCGGTGCTATTCCTCTGTCGGCAGACGCGGCTAGACGGGTAGTTAAACTTGGGAATCATCATCAAGTCAAAGCGCGGACGCGGCACGTTGCCTCGCCATCGAGCGCTCGAAGGCGCTGCCAGCATTGACAAATCATGCAGTAATTCAGGCGACTAACTTGGTACAGGGGCCTCGGGAACCGCCACGCCTTGCGAAAATTTTTCCCGCAGGTGTTGCCGTTCAGCACACCGCTGGGCGCCTTACTCCGACACTATCTGCGCCTGCCGCCAGGAGGCCGGTGGCGTCCCTACCGTTCTGCGAAACGCTCGATTGAAGGCGGCCTCGGAATCGTAGCCAACGGCCTCTGCCACGCGCGCGATCGGATCGCGCCCCGAAGCGAGCAGACCCGCCGCGATTTGCATGCGCCAGCGCGTCAGATACTGCATCGGCGGCTGCCCGATCAGATGGGTGAAGCGCTGCGCGAGCGTCGACCGCGACAGCCCCACCATCCTCGCGAGCTCATCCAAGGTCCAGTCAGCCGCAGGCTTGCCATGCAGGAGATTCAGCGCCTGCCCCACGTGTCGATCGCCCAAGCCGGCAAGCCAGCCGGTCTGTTCGGGACCAAGTGCTTCGATGTGGCATCTGATCGCCTCGACGAAGAGCAGTTCGCCCAGTCGGGCGAGAACGCCCTCTCCGCCTGTCCGGCGTCCTTCTGTCTCTGCCCGCGCGGCATTGATCAGGAAAGCAAGGCCCGAATTGTCGCGATATGAACTTGCCCGCAGATGCAGGACCGCCGGCAGCGACTCCAACAGCGGGTTGAAGGGACGCGTATCGCAGCCGAGAAATCCGCACAGGATGCGCGCATCGGCGGGGCCGCTGTCACCGAGGTGGATCCTGTGGGGAAGCTGATCGCCGGTCGGCTGATGATAGTAACTCAGATCAGGGATCGCCTGCATGCCTGGCGCACTGGAAAGCACATGGGCCGCGCCTTGCGGAAAGGCGATGATGTCGCCCGCGTCGAGCCGTATCGATGGTTCATTGAGCAACCCGCCCCAGCAGCAGCCATCGACGACGATGTGATACTCGATGACATGCTGTGCCCCGGCATCACGGCAGAAGCGCAGGCGGATGATGCCGGCGCCGCGGCCACCCACGGTGCGCGGACGTCAAGATGGAAGAACATCGCACTGCTGAGCCGTACGGCGCGCAGCACATCAGAGAGAGCATCCGCCCCCATTGTCGCAGCTCCAGTCGGACGCTCGGTCATGCTTCTCGGACGAACGGCAAAAAATAGGAAGGATTCAGACGTTCAGTCAAGCAGTCCGGCAGTCTGATCATTCGCCGGGCGCGCGCCTGGATCTATGTCTCCTCGCGCAACCCGGAGGCTGAAATGAACAAGATGGTTAGAGAATTGAACGAGCAGAAGCTGGAAGGTTTCGTTGCGCGGATACTGGATGATCTCGGCGCGACCATGATTGCGCCTTTGGTCCGCATCGGTGATGAACTCGGCTTGTACAACGCGCTCGCTGAGACGGGGCCGGTGACGCCGCAAGAACTGGCGCGCCGTACCGGAACGGTCGAGCGCCTTGTGCGCGAATGGCTCAGCGCCCACGCCGCCGCCGGTTATCTGGACTATGACGCCACCACCAAGCGCTTTGCCATGAATCCCGAGCAGGCGATGGTGTTTGGAAATCCGGAAAGTCCGGTCTACATGCTGGGCTCGTTCGAGGTTTGCCAGGCGGTGATGCTTGACCAACCCAAGGTGAGCAAGGCTTTCCGCAACGGCGGCGCCGCCGGCTATCACGAACGATGCAATTGCCTGTTCAGCGGAATGTCGCGCTTCTTCGGCGTGAGCTACAAAGCCCATCTCGTGCAGGAATGGCTTCCAGCATTGGACGGTGTGATCGAAAAGCTCAATAACGGTGCGAAGGTCGCCGATATCGGCTGCGGCCATGGCATCTCCACCATTCTCATGGCGAAAGCCTTCGAAAGATCCAGATTTGTCGGGGTCGACAACCACGAGGATTCCATCGCCTGCGCCCGCGACGCCGCGAAACGCGACGGCGTAGCAGCCAGGACGGCATTTGATGTCGCCACAGCCAAGAACTTTGTGGGCAGCAACTTCGACCTGATATGTTGCTTCGATGCGCTGCACGACCTTGGCGACCCCGTCGGGGCGGCGAGCCGGATTCTGCAGGCTCTCGCCCCTGACGGCACATTCATGGCGGTGGAGCCACGCGCAGGAGACCGGCTGGAGGACAATATCAATCCGGTCGGCCGGCTCTATTATGCCGGCTCCACCATGATCTGTACGCCGGTTTCGCTGGCACAGGAGGTCGGGCTCGCCCTTGGCGGGCAAGCGGGACCGGCCCGGTTGGAGGCGGTTCTGCGCGAAGCAGGGTTTAGCCGCATCCGGATCGCAGCCGAGACGCCCTTCAACATCGTTCTCGAAGCGCGGCGATAAGGCATGGGCGAACGTGCTGTAAACATCTTGAGCTGCCGGGAGCAGTTGCTCACCGGCGGCAAGGATACCTGGTCATGACGCAGGCATTACGAGCAAAACAAAGCAATCGAGAGCTTGGCCAAGCCGGCTGGATCCTTGATTATTGGGTCGCCTCTTTGATCGCAGCGGTGGAGCGCGCCATACGTCATCGACGCGCGAAGCGTCGCGCCAAGATGCAGGCCGGCAACCCGATCTCCGCAGCATCTGCGCGTAACGTTGCGGGCGCGAGCGGCGATTCTAATTCGTGATCTTGTAGCCGGTCGCCTTCACGACCGGCTGCCAGAACGCGGTGTTGGCGGCGAGCTCCTGCGTCAGGCCTTCGGGGGTCGAGCCAACCGGGATCAGCCCGATCGCCAAAAGCTTTTCCTTGACTTCGGGCTTGGCAAGCGCAGCGGCGGCCGCCTCGCTCAGCTTTTTCGCAAAATCCGGCGAGGCGCCGGCCGGCAGCCACATGCCGTACCAGGCGTCCGCCACCAGGTCGATGCCGTTCTCCTTCAGGGTCGGCGCATCAGGCAGGAATGGCGAACGCTGTGCGCTGCCGACTGCCAGAATCCTGACGTTTCCCGCGCGATGCTGCGGGATGGCGTCGGTCAAAGTGGAAATCGCGAACGGCATATGGCCGCCGACGAGATCGTTGATAATGGGCGCGCTGCCGCGATAGGCCACCCGCGTCAGCTTGATGCCCAGCGCCTGCTCGAGCCGCGATCCGCTAAAATGCGGAATGGTGCCGTTGCTGGGCACGCCGAACGTGGCCTGATCCGGATTGGCTTTCAGCCAGGCGACGAATTGCTTGAAGTCCTTGACCTCGGCCGGAACGGCCGTGCCGACGAAGACACAGAACTCGAACCGCGCGAGTTGGCTGACCGGAACGAAATCCTTCGCCGCGTCAAAACTCGGTGTCGTCTCGACCATCGGCAGCAGATACATCGTCGGTCCCGTGGTGACGAGGATGGTTGCGCCGTCAGGATTGGCCCCCTTGACCGCCTTGATGCCGATTAGCCCGTCGCCGCCGGTGCGGTTCTCGACGATGACGTTGCGGTCGAGCAATGGGCCGATGTGCTGCCCCAGCAGCCGGCACAGCGCGTCGCCGCCGCCGCCGGCCGCAAAGGGAAAGATGATTTTGGTCAGCGGCCCCGACTGCGCCAGCGCCCGGCCCGTCAATGCGGCCAGTGAGCATGCGACGCTTCCGGCCAGAAAATCTCGGCGTTTCATCTTATCCTCCCCGAACTCTTTGTTATTGTTCATCAACCTGCAGCACTGAGGCGGCCACGTCAGGCCAACACCGTTTCGACTACGGTCATAATTCCGATCGCGACGGTGGCAAGACCCACGGCCCCTGCAGGCCGCGATTGGCCCAGGTGAGCGAACGGGCGGAGACCGCGAGCGGCACCGCAATCGCCGTCGACAGCGCGCCCATGCCGATCATCGAGCCGACGCCGAACAGCGCGACATAACCGAGGCCGACCGCAGGACTGGAAGCCTGCGAGACCGCCAGTACCAGCAGCGCGGCCGAGCCCGCCATGCCGTGCATCAGCCCGACCAGCAGGGTACGCCAGCGGAAGCCATGATCGTGCGCGTGCGCGGTGCGGGCATGCGGGCTGGTTTCGCCGGCATGGCTGTGGGCATGGAAATGCACCGTGCCATCGCCATGGCCGTGCTGGTGAAAATGCACGCGGTCGCGCCACAGCCGCCACAGCACATGGGCGCCGAGGCCGACCAGCATCAGGCCGACGGCGGTCTCGATCGGGCGGGCAATGCTCTCGGGAATCGCGCGGCCGAGCAGGAGGGCGGCGCCGGCAAAGATGAATAAAGTGAGCGTGTGGCCGAGCCCCCAGGTCAGCCCATGCTTGACGATATCGGCCACATGGCTGCGGCGCGCGGCGATGCTGGATACGGCGGCGACATGATCGGCCTCCAGCGCGTGCTGCATGCCCAGCAAAACCCCCAGCCCAAGAATTCCGAACATACGCCCCCTGCCCGCTGTATCAGTCGAAGTTCAAGATGAACTTCCGATTTTTGTTTTGACGCGTTTTCTACCGCAGATAAGTCTACGCAATCTGCGTAAACTTGATTGCTATGCGAACCGGTGCCCACCCACGGATCAAGTCCGAGGGCATGCTTCGCATGAAAACGCTATCAAATACGAGTTGGAAGCCTTTGTCAGGTCAAGACTTCATCGAACAGGCTTTTCATCGACGCCCAGGAGCGGCGGTCGGCCTGTTCGTTGTACAGCGCGGCGCGCATCATCGAGCCATCGGCGGCCGGGTTGGTGAAACCGTGCAGCGCGTTGCCGTAGGCGATGACCTGCCAGTCCTTGACCCCGCCGGTTCGCATCTCGTTCTCGAAATCGGCGACCTGTTCCGGCGGCGCCAGGGGATCGTCGACGCCGGTGCAGACCAGCACACTGGCCTTCACCTGTCCCGGTTGCGCCGGCATCTTGGTCGCCAGCACGCCGTGGAAACTGACCACCGCCTTCAGATCGGCGCCCTCGCGCGCCAGCTCCAGCACCACCGACCCGCCAAAACAGAACCCGATTGCCGCCAACCTGCCGGCATCGACCTGCGGCAGCGCGGCGAGCGCAGCCAGCGCGGCACGGCCGCGGGCGCGGAGTTTTGCCGGCTCGGCACGAAGCCTCCGACCAGGGTCGCGGCTTCCTGCAGATTGGACGCCTGCCGCCGATCGCCGAACATGTCGGCGGCCAGCGCGACATAGCCGAGACCGGCGAGCCGGCGCGCGCGCTCCATCGCGAATTCGCCGAGCCCGAGCCCTTCGTGAAACACCAGCACGCCGGGCCGCGGCCCGGCAGTCCTTTCATCGAGTGCGAGATAGCCGCGCAAATTGACCTCGCCACAGCGGTAATCGACGTCGCGCGCCTGCATGAAATTCCGTGATCCTTCAAATGATAAGGAGCCGGAACTTCACATCTGTTTGGAGAGCGCACAACCGGAATCGAAGTCTCGCCCTCCTCACTCTTCGGCATCACGTCTGTTTGACGCGCGCAAAAAGGACCGCATCGGAACGATCCGTCCGCACGAACACTTAGCGTGGCGCAACCTGCCCGCCGCAACGGTTTTGTCTGTATCCCCGGCACCTGGTTCCGCGGCGAGGACGGCCGCAGGCATCGCTGCCAGTAGGGGCTGTGCGAATCGACTTCGGAAAAGGCGGCTGGAAAGGCCGCTTTTTCCATGCAGGAGCGATGAAAGCGGTTCTTGAGATTCTGGCCCTTTGCGACCAAGTCTGATATTCGAGCCGCCGAAGATCGGACCAAGTGGCGGGACACTTCACCCTTCGCCGATCGCTTCAATTCGCCGGTTTAGCTCAGCGGTAGAGCAGCGGTTTTGTAATTCGCTTGTGGACATATCTCCCCGTTTTGTTGTGTACCGAGATGTCCTTTTCTGTTGGGGCTTTCTCGCGTTCCCTGCCTCGTATTGTGTCAGGCAATACCCCGCCGTGCTACCGAGTTGGGTAGCAAAATGGTAGCATTCTGTTGCCTCGTTGTTCTTTGACGAACGGGTTTGCGCTGGCCTAATCAGGTCTGGCGGTACGGCCGATAGTGCGGTCAACGTCGGCAACCGCCCCGTAGAGGCGCTGCCGCGAGAGCCAGTGAAGGTCGTCCATGCGTTGCACGATTCCTACCACAACCGGCACGTGGTGGCGTCGCGCGAGCTGCTCAAGCGAGAAAATGGACCACCAGGCGCGAAAAGCGACTCGCGTCCAAGCGCGCGCGTCCCAGCCGAGCAGGAGGACATCCGGCGCATGCCTGCGCACCGCACGATTCAGGTTCCACGGGTACATGACGATAATGCCCAGGCGCACCGGTCGCGCCCCTCCCACGGAAAGGATCTTGCGACGGCGGCAAAGGCAAATACGACCGAGCGATGGGCCACGTTGCTGGCAACCAGCCTCTCGATAACTCTAGAGACAAGTCCCGTCTCCTTCACCTCCACAAACAGTTCAAGGTCAGTCGGCGAAAGAAGCGACAGTGCCGCATCGAGGGTAAGCGCATTCTCGACATGACGCGGCGGGTCGTGTGACACCACCAATGTGTCGGAATCCGCTGCAAGGCAGACGTCGAATTCGACACCAGATATTCTGCCGTCACCGGCGGCACGTGCGAACGCGGCGAGCGAGTTTTCACCCCGACCCGCGGACCATCCACGATGCGCGATAAGCTTCATGACGAGGTCCATAAAGCCAAGCTGCGCGCGCCATGCAATCTCCCCGTAGAGAGACAATCAGCGGCCACGACGTTGACCCCTGGTCAGCGCGGCACAAAGCGGCAGGCGCAAATCGAATGCGCCCGCCTCATACCGGAAATGAACGGCGGCATCTATCTGGAGCCTTCCAAGACAACGCTGGCACAGTCCTTCGACCGGTGGCTGGATCATATGAAATCCCAGATATCGCCGAAGTCGCACTCCCGCTATTCCGAACTCGCCCGCAAAAACCTCGCGCCGTTGCTCGGATCAGTCGTGCTGACCAAACTGCGACCGGCCGCCATATCGGCTGCATATTCCAAGGCGCTCACGGAAGGCCGCAGGGAGGCGCAGGCTGATGGAACGCCGCTGCAACCGGATACGTTGACGCAGGATTGGTTTCGTAAGCTGGCGGACACGCCGCTGCCTCGCATCCGGTTCCACGATTTCGGGCAGCTCATGCCACGCATATGCTAAGCTCCGGCGTCCATCCCAAGGTCGCCAGCGAACGCCTGGGGCATTCCAAGACCGGGATCACCTTGGATCCGTATTCGCACATCCTGCCCGGGATGGAGGCTGATGCGGCCGAGCGCGTTGACGCGGCACTGCAGGCTGCAATAAACAGGCGAACCAAAACGATTGGGTAGCAGAGCGGTAGCAAATGGCGGTTTTCCAAGAAGTAGCCGCCTAAATTACAAAATACTATTCAATACGTTAGCCGGTTTAGCTCAGCGGTAGAGCAGCGGTTTTGTAAACCGAAGGTCGGGAGTTCAATCCTCTCAACCGGCACCATTTCAAAGGGCGGCGGTCGGACCAAAACCGTTCGACCGAGCCAAGACCCGTTCAGGCCTCCACCATTGCTGGGAATTCCACGGGAAGTTGTTGGGGGAACACCATCTCTGCCGGTTTCCCAAGCTCTGCCGGTTTCCCAAGGCTCCGCGTTGAATAGGGATCGAGTGACGCCTTCCGTTTGCTTACTCGCTTGACACGTAGCTGCAACCCGAACGCCCCGAGAATCGTCAGGACGGTCGTAAATTCGGGCGAACGATCGCCCATGAACGAACGGTAGAGACGTGTTCGGCCAATCTGTATCCGTCGCGCGAACTCAGCAACATTCTCCTGGGCTCGGATGATCTCACTGAAGGTAGAGCAAATGGCACGGAGATCGGATGTTTCAAGGGCAGGATTCAAGAGCTCGGCGACGCCCGCTGGGGTCCCGTAACGCAAATCGCCATGCACCTGGAGTCGAGGACTGTATCCTTCGAGCGCGGATCCCGGCGATTGCACCGTGGCCAGCCTCATGCGGAGTGCCGTAATCACCTTCGTCACCGTGGAAAGCCGCGGCCCCCTCTCCGATACAAAGGCCCCGTAGAGATGCGCCCGCTCTATTCCGGATGCGACAGCGATTGTCGTGACATTTTGGGCCCGGACTGCTTCACCGAGGGCCAGGCAAACCTGGCGGCGATCGGTGGTTTGAAAGGCCTGATTCAAGAATTTTTCAAGCTGGGCCGTACTGGCGTATTGAGAGCGATGCGCCGTCTTGGCCATCCGGTGCCATCCGATTCTTCGCTCAGGGGCGCAATCAGAAGTAGCAATCAACAGGCCGAAAAACCTCTGGCCGGGCATGGCCAGAGGTTTCGGAGGTATTTCTGAAGATGCTGTGCGCTTCTCCATGAGGCCGCCAACCGATTTGGCGGCTACGCTTGACAACAATACATGAGTTAGTCAGGTTATTTCAACATGTATTTTCATAGTATACATCCGGCGTTACCTCCGGCGGAGCTTCGCTGAGCTTTCGATGGTGTGCGGGGCGACAAGGCTCCACTGAAGTTTCGTCGCTCGATGCGGGGTTCAAACAGTGCGAGAGGCCTGTCGAGAGTTGCGGCTCGTGTGCAATAGAGCGTATGCGTCGAGCGATCGCTAATCTCTGGCGCTGAGAAATCCGTCACCCGATCGACAGGGTCCCATTGCCGGCGCCAACCACCGTTGAGGGCTCATCGTGAAGGCTTGTAACCAGGCACCCTGCAGATGGTAAAAGCGAACCCCAGTGCGTCGAGGAAAGTCAGAGCGGTGCTGAACCGAGGTACGCGAGGATAAACAAAGCTTCTATAGAATGTTTCGCGGCATCTGATTGTCTTTTTCGAAAACCTGGCGATGTTGTCTTGCGTGCGCAATATCTCCGCGAACACTCCGATGACGGGACGCACCTTCGAGCTCTTGAGCGCCGCAGTAAGCTTGCGCGCCACTTCTTCGCCAGAAGAAGTCCTCTCAGGAACGTTTCGCTCGGATGTCGAAGCGTCAGCCATTGTCTTTCTATAAATTTGCTCCCTGGCTGTCACCGCGAGGCGAAATCCCAGTACTCGGAGCACTGCTATCATCGTGTCCAGCCCCGCTCCCTGCCGGCGACGAAAGGCACGAAAAAGCGTCGTGCGGTTCACCTTCGCGAGTTGACATACTTTTGTGATGCTCGAGTGCCTCGATATTTCATCATCGATCGCTTTGCAGATGATCGGCAAATCGTTTGTGGCGAATGCTTTCTGTAACAGACCCAGCTTGCTCAACGCCTGACCTTTCGAAAAATCGGGTGGAGTTTGAGAACGGTGTGCTGCCGTGGAACTCGCCAAAAGAGACCCCCGGCAGTGAAACTGCCGGGGGTCATTGCGATCGTTCAGTTCAGGATCAGAAGTTGCGCTGAACGCGAACGTTCAAGCTGACGGCGTCCTGATCCTTATACTCATACCGTGTGACCGGCTTCGGAGCAGTCGGGGTCAAGTTGGCAGCGCCACCAAACTTCTGGTCGAGGTGAAACCACATTGCTTCCGCCGAGAACGTCAGGTTCTTGACGGGGGTCCAACGGGTGATCAAACCGAGTTGCGAGACGTTGTAGTCGGGGTTGCAGCTGTAGTCTAAGCTTGCCACCTTGCCGGTGTTGTAGTTGGCACACCACTGACCTTTCGCCGTGGTGAGGTCGGTGTTGCTGCCATTATACCGAACCGCAGCGTAGGAGCCGAACAGGCTGGTCGACCAGTACGGATCCCAGTTGTGGTTGAATGCACCACGAATACCGTACGCTTCAACCAGCTTGATATCGCCGCCGGGCAGGTAGACACCGTCGGCAGTCTGGCCGAAGCCGATGCTCTGGTAAGAGTCCGCACGGCCCGTGTCGCCAAACATCGCGAAGCTCGGCGCGGTGTTGACCACGTTCTTCGTGGCACCCTTGGCATAGGACACATCAACCTTGATGTCGTCGCCGGGGCCGGTCGGGATGTTCTTGAGCTGCAACGCAGCCATCACCGAACCGCCCCACTTGGAATCGGGGTGGCCAGAGATTTCCGACAGGGCGTTCGGAGCACCGGCGGTCAGGAGGTTGTAGGTAGCACTGACTTCATGCAAGGCGCCCGAAATCTGGAACAGACCCCATGCCTGGTCGACGCGGATATTGCCGACGATATCAGGAGTACGCGCACCGGAGTAAGCGTTCGAACCTGCCGCGATGGCAGTGGCAGGGTTGGTAGTACCCAAGTTCAACAGCGAAGTACGGTTGTAGTAGGGGTCGTCCAGACCGATGGTGGCGGACACGCCGTTACCGAACTGCGCGGTGTACTGGATGTTGTTCGTGCCGACGACGTCGTCATGGCCACCAAGCAGGAACGAGGAGTTGTTGCCCGGATAACCGTGCCAAGGCGTCGCATAGGCCGAAGCAGACTTACCGAAGGTGAACCCAGCGAACTGGATGAACACCAAATCCACGCCAAGAGTCTGCGTGCCAGCCACACCCGGACCTTCTCCGGTGGACGAGTTCAAATTAAAGTTGGCCTGACCGAAGGTGCGAACGACGCCATACTCAGTAGCGGTACGGGTATCGACGTTGAACGCCAAACGCGAACGGGCAGCATAGTAATCGCGGACGCGATTCTGCTGACCAAGGTTGCCGTTCCACGCCGGCTGATCGAAGATGCCGCCATTGAAGGTGGTGTCAACGCGCAGATAACCGCCCAGCTTGATGCAGGTGTCGGTGCCCGGGATGTAGTAGAAACCAGCGCCATAGAGAGAGCAGATCTTCACGTACTCGACCGCTTTGGCCTTGACGGGAAGATCGGCAGCCTGGGCTCCGCTCACGGCGATGAAACCCGCCGCTGAGCCGAGAATAAGGCTCTTGATCATAGTCATGTTAAACCTCCAAGTTGCTCTGCCAGGACGAACCTGTGGCTATTCCCCCAGGAAAGATCCGCCCTCGCCTTTGAAAAACCGCTCAGTCGTTTCGCGTCTTCGGACACACCCGCATGAACGCGAGGGACTTAAGCGAACCACCTGCAACGGGACGATCCAGGACCCCCTCGACCGTCTTCGAAACTATGCATGCGCAACTTACTTAATCAAAATACATTATGAACTCAGCTATCTCTATCCTGCGCGACTGTGTCGTACCAGCAACACCGACCCGCTCGCAAAATCGTGTTCAGAGGCGCGTCTAAAAAGGCGGGCAATCGGATGATTTTGTTAGTAAATCAGGTAAGCTGCTTCGTGGTGGAATCGAGATGAAACAAGCCATAGGACGTGAACTTCGCCAGGGATCGGACTCGGTGGGCCGCGCCAAACGCGGAGCGTCGAATGAGTCCCAAACGAAGAATCAGGACGTCGCCCGGCAACTTGCCTGGGAGATCGCCGCCATCAACGTGCACCTCGAGGAGATTCGCTATTTCTGGGCAAAAACCCTCGGCATCAGCGGCCCGCAATGGATGATCCTGATGGCTTTGGCCGATCTCGACCAGGGCGAAGGCGTCCCGGTGAAGGTCGTGTCCAAGATGCTCCACGTAGACCCTTCATTCGTAACGACTCAGTCGAAAATGCTTGAGAAGAAGGGCTTCATGCGCCGAAAGACGTCGGAGGAAGACGCCAGAATCGTACAGATGTCCCTGACCGACAAGACCTATAAGCTCATCGCAGGCTTGGCTTCCGAGCAGGAGGCTCTCAACAACTTCATCTTTGCGGAATTCAGCGACCGCGAGCTCAGCGAACTCACAGGCAAGCTCACGGCGCTCAAGAATCGCCTCGAAAAGGCGAGCCTTAAGGTGACAATGGGCATATGAGCTTTGCGGCGGCGGGCTAGGCCGACGTTGATTCGAGGCGATCGGCGACCCAGTCAAAGATAAACTCGTTGGCGAGCGTGGGGTTGTCGCGATGCCCATGCGCGGCAGCCGTTTCAGAGCTCTCGAAAATTTTCAGGGAAACGTCGGGATGCTCGGCCTTGGACCGTTCGAACAGTTCGATCACGTAATCACTTTCGAGCCAGCCCTGCTCGCCCATGGTGATCAAAAGCGGGCAGCGGATTTTTCGCCCGAGCCAGCCGCCTTCACTTCCGGAGCAGCTCAGCGCGAGGCGTTTCTTCAAGAATGCGCGCTCATGCATATCCCAGATTCCGCCGTCACAAACCGCGGCGGCGAAACGATTGTCGAGAGCGACGCCACGCGCCACAAAGGATGACTCTGAACCATCGCCGAGAATCGCAATCCTGCGTTCGTCGATATCGTCCCTTGTCGTGAGATAGTCCATTACGTGGCCTACCGACGTTTCGAGATCGGGACGGGCAACGACTTCATCGAATTTGGCGCCGGTGCCGGATCCAAGCAGATCTACCGCCAGCAGCGACATTCCC
Organism: Bradyrhizobium sp. RDT10; assembly: GCA_044772375.2. Classification (GTDB taxonomy): domain Bacteria; phylum Pseudomonadota; class Alphaproteobacteria; order Rhizobiales; family Xanthobacteraceae; genus Bradyrhizobium. The sequence goes on along the minus strand of CP187939.1, from coordinate 1,963,647 downwards.
CGATCGCGGGCATACCGTGCCGCCTTGAAAAGATATTCTTCCTTCCGATGTCCGGGGTCGCCCATGCACACGACGACAGGCGCTCGACCGGAAGCGGCGGGAGCAGGCAAAAAATAGCCTTCCAGCGCATGGCCGTTCAGCCAGGGAATCTTGACGACTTCGCCGGCGGGGATCAAATGTGCGATGTAGCGGTGGGCGCAGGCTCGCATGGTTCGGAGCACATGCTCCTGCTTCGTGTCGGCAGCGTCGAACTCGAACGTTGACGCCAGATAGTAGTTGATGGCGCGAAGCGAGTTACTCCGTGCCGTCGGCAGATGACCGCGCGTGAAGGCGGCATTGGCGCGCTCATTGTTGAGATGGGCCATTTTCAGCCATTCCCGATACCAGGAAGCGCCGCCATCCTTCGGGTCTATCCGGCTTGCCGCAAGGAAGCATTCGGAGATCATCGAACCGCCTTCCTGCGCCGCGCCGAGCAGCCTCATGAATTCGACCGAGAACTCTTCGCTGTCAGGCCATTGAACCCAGCCCCCGGGCCAAAATGCACCTTCATACTGCCAACAACCCTGAGCGCCTCAATTGATAAAATTAGTTATGGGTTATAATCTAATCCTCAGGATAGATTAGATGCAAGTTCCCTGACGGGTCACTTGCAGGTAGGGTTATTTCGATCCAAGGCGCGATCCGGCGGTCCCGTTAGTCCCCTCTGGTATGCCACCGGCCGCATATCGAGAAAAGAGCCCGTCAGCCTCTATCTGGTATCCGGAGCGCTGTTTTTGCGAACAATCCGCTTACTGGAAGCGCAAATATCCGTAGTTCTACGGTACCAAACCGTCTTTTGCTGCACGTCCTGGCGTTCTAGGAGGCCACCTCCCCTGTTCGTCCAGCCGGGCCCTGCCGTGGCGTTGACATCCCTTGGTTGCACTGGAACCACCCTCCTCGCCCACGTTTTTGTCGTATGAGAATTCGCGAAGAAAACTGCAACATGGTTCTGTTGGCCGTCGTCACCGTGGTCACCTCGGCGATCGCAGGCGGCGCGAGCCTGGTCGGGCCGACGGAAAAAAGACGTCGTACTTCGAGGATCGGACCATCACCCGCGGGGACAAGCCGCCGTCATCCGAGAAGCGGATCATCAACATTTTCGACCAGCCGCCGGTCCGCGTGATCGGCGCGCCGTTCGTGCCGAACACCAACCCGCGCGAACGTTAGCCTGCTTCAGGCCATCGCCTCGCGGAATCCAGCCGCCACCTGACGCGCCATGTGAACGTTAGCGGTCACGAAGTGTCACCGTTTTGTCACCTTGCACGCAAAAGCGCGGCAGTTATCCCCTGTTACCTCCCCACCCGCTTGATTCCACAAAAGCCGTTTGATGGAGTGACTTGGGCCGAGGTGTTTCATGAAATGGATGAGGGAACGCGATCTCCTGATCGCGCAGACGATGGCGTTCGTTCAATCGGTGACCGGCAAGACGCCGGAGGCCGAGAAGACGGTCACGGCGCCGGTTGCCCTGCTCTCCGTCAAGACATCCGAAACCATCCACGCGGTCGCGGCCCCTCCCGACATTGAGTCTCTGCTGGCGGAGACGCCACCCGCTACCCAGGCGCCAAGAGACGCGTCAAGAGACGTATCGAGAGAAGAAACGCCGCGGGAGACATCGAGGCCGGCTCCTCTTGCGCGTCTTGACCTGCGGGAGGATTTCCAATCCGAGATCAGGGCGCGGGTCGCCAATTTCCGCGCCCATCAGGAGCGGTTCAGCCGCGAGCGCGAGGCCTATTGCAGCGCGACCATGGCAAAGGTCCACGCTTCTCTCAGGGAAGGCGAGCAGCCGACGCGGCCGGTGAAGTAGACCAGGACGAAAACCGCACCCGCCGGCACCCGCGCGATGTTTGGAGCCGAATTCAGAGCCAGGCGTAGACCAGCGCCATGTTGGCCGCGCAGGCGACCAGCAGGCAGACGGTCAGCGTGAGTTGGACACGCTCGCAGGAGGTCTGGAGGCTCGTTCTCATGGCCGGAAACATCCGGCGATTCTGGCGATCGAGTCTCGGGGATTCTTTTTCGGGAATTTACGGCTCGTTAAAGACTCAGAGACTCCACGAAAATGGGCCGAAGCGAGCCAATTTGCTCCCGAAACTACCTGTGGAATGGCGGCATGGCAGCCAAGCCTGAAACCCGGACCCCGCTTCCGCGTTGACCGTTTTTACCGGAGCCGACAATGCCCTACGCGCTGTTCTCAAACGATGCCAAGCTGAGCAAGGCCTATCCCACCGCAGCCGATGTCTGGAAGATTGCCCAAAAGAGCGGCCTCGTGGTCGATGTCGTCTCCGGGCAAGACAACACCGGCCCCCGCCCGGTGCTGGACCACGACTACGAGATTAGGCCGTGCCAACTCGAGCCGCATGAAGACCCCGCCCAAAACAAAGCCCAGGCCGAGCGCGAAGCGCTGACGGAGTTGCAGTTAGCGTCGTAAGGGCGATGGCGGCCGGGCGGGCAAGCAACGGCGCTCGCCGGGGACGACATCCGAGGCGGTGAATCTGTTCTACGGCGTCGCCGAGACCAGCGATGCCTGTTCCGCAACCAGAGTCACACAGGCCTTGCGCCGCTGCAGTCCCCTGATCGCGCCGGTTACCTTGCGCACCTTGCCGGCCCCGCACGAGGGATCCTGCACGAAGGCGATTTCATAGGGAGCAAGGATAAGCGGTTCGGATTTCAGGACAGTTTGAGCAAGGCACGGAAACGCCGCTGCGGAAAAGATCAGCCCTAACGCAAAAGCACGCATGTTCGTTGTCCCACCAGCCGGCCGGAACCATAATATCGGATCGTGACGAAAAGTTGCATGCAGCGCGAAATTTTTGCGCCCGCCAAAAAGGACCGGTGCACGTTCGCCTCGACGCTCCCTAAACAAAACGGCCGGCGAAGCCGGCCTTTGCCCCAAAACAAGAAGGCCGGCGTGAAGCCGGCCTTTGCGCGTGTCGATACCAAAGCCGGTATCAGTATTTGCCAGCAGCCGGGCCACCCCAGCCGAACCGGTAGTTCACGCCGACCTTGGCGGTGTGTTCGTCGTTACGGAAGCTGCGGCCGGCGATATCGGCGGGTCCCGTCGTGAAGGTAGTGTCGCCGAAATTGTAGTACTGGTACTCGGCCTTGGCCGACCAGTTCGGGGCGAACATGTATTCGAGGCCGCCGCCGACGGTGTAGCCGTCCTTGTGGCTGCCGTTGGTGGTGAAGGCCGCCGGCACGCCGGCCACCGACACCCCGAGATTGTTGCCGTCGCGCCAGGCGTAACCGCCCTTGGCGTAGAGCAACGCCGGACCCCAGGTGTAGCCGAGCCGACCGGTCACCGAGCCGAGTTGGTCGGTGTTGGCGGTTACGAGGGTGCCGCCCGGAAACAGGACGCCGTTATTATTGTTGTTCGGCAGCCAGCTGTACTGGGCTTCGGCACCCAGCACCCAGTTCGGTGCGAACTGATAGTCGAAGCCGCCCTGCACGCCGCCAAGGAAGCGGGCGTCGCTGCCCTGCAAGGAATCGTTGCCCGCAAAGGCGCCGCCGACATGGCCGCCGATATAGAACCCGGTCCAGTTATAGACGACCTGCGGCGCGGTATAGGCAGGCGCCTTGGTATAGGGCCGCGGCGGCATGTCAGCCGCGAAAGCTGGAGCCGCCATAGCGGCCAGCGCGGCAGCGCCGAGCAGTATCTTTTTCATCTTACTTTCCCCATTACGGACGTTGCGGATACCAATCCAAACAACGTGACTTCATTTAGGTTGCTTTGCGGCAAGTGCCCGCGACCGGATGGCGCGCCACTGTGACAGCACAGCAACAAAACGTTTCAGTTCCCTCGCACGTAAGGCTTTTTCCTTCCGTTAAGGAGGTGGTCTCCCGCTTAGTTTGATGTCCGCGATGACTAAGGCAAGGTTCAACCCTCGCCGAAAAGTGATCCGAATTCGTTCACGGTTCCGTCCCGGGAACACCGCAAATACGGCCTCACCGGCGAGGCTTCACGGACCGCCGGCGGATCAGGCTCCCCTCAAGAGCGAGCCACTTCGATGACGGCGTCGGCAAAGGCCTGCGGCGCCTCCTGCGGCAGGTTATGTCCGATGCTGCCGGTGATGAGGCGCTGGGCATATTCGCCGGAAAAACTTCCTGGCGTAGAGCTTGGGGTCCGGGTGCGGTGCGCCGTTGGCGTCGCATCCATTCCGATTGATGCGATTAAATCGTATGCGATATGGAGGAGAGCGACGTCACGCTCTCGTGTGAGGACCGCGCACGGAAGCTGCCAAGACCGGCCGGCCAATCCAGGCCTTCGGCGCTCTCAAGCAAGCGCGCGCGAAATTAGCGCGTCATTTTCTCCAGTTCCGCGAATGGCGCGTACGCCACCCCCGCACAGGGCTCGACGGCGTTTTCGATGATGCGGTCGAGGCGGCCGTCGACGAAGAGGATGGCGCGTTCGCGCGGCTCGCGGTAGCCGCCGTCGGGCTCGCGCGGGCTGAACCGGAGACAGGTGACATAGCGCAGCCGCCCGCCGACGACGCGCTCGACCGGCTCGGCCATGACGGCGTCGCGCACGCCGACGGGATTGTTGAGATAGGTTTTCAGAAACGCCAGCACTTCGGTGCGGTAGTTTTTGGGAAATGGCTGGCTGGAGACGCCGCGATCGTCGGTAAAGGTGATCGGCTTGCTGTCATCGCTGGCGGCACAGGCCGCAAGCATGATCGGCAGCAACATCACCGTCGCGATTTTGGCCGAATGTCTCAAGCGAACTCTTCCCCTGCCCGTCGCCGTCTCTTAGACCGCCGCGCGGTGAAATGGAATTCGCAACTCGGTTATCCCCTCACTTCGTTCTCGAAAAATTGAGCGCGCGCCAGCCCACCGCCATTAGCAAAGCAAATGGCGCGTGGGCTGGTCTGTCATTCGCAGGCGCGGCGGCAATGGGGGATGAAACGCGCGCCGGCGAATCAGCTTCAGCTGCGTTTCGCGGCCGGCGTCACGTGCTTGACCGCGATGTGCGGCTTTGCATGCGTCTTGTGCAAGCCGCTGTGCTTGTGGTGACGATGATGCCGGTAATGCTTGTGGCCCATTTTGGCATTGGCGTTCGATACCTTCGCCTTGCCCGGCTCCGCCTTGATGGCGGGTGCCTGTGCGGTCTTGTTCACCGGCGCCTGTGCGGTCTTGCCCGTCGTGCCGGCAAGTGCAGGCGCGGCGAGAACGGAAACGGCAACGAGCGCTGCGGAAATGGTTTTGAGCATGGTTGTCTCCTTCTCCATGGGACCCGCGGGCGTTTCCGGTCGAACGGCCGGGCTCCGCCGATCATGCAGGCGACGCTAGCGGCTGCGCACTGAACCCCTCCTGAATCGAACTTTCGGATTCCGTTCATCTGAATGACATCTTCGTCATGTCCGTTGACGACGGACCGGTGATGAAAATTGGCGAAATCAAGGGTAGTAGGGCGGGAATGTTCTCGGCCGGCGGGGGTTCAAATCAACGGGCTTCGGTGTAGGATTGCCGAACCGGCCATCAGGAGAGATGCATGAATAAACTTGCGATCAGGCTTTTGACTCTGGCAATGCTGTCGCTCACGCTCGCGACAGCCCCTGTCGTTAGCGTGGTCTATGCAGCACCCGACAACGATCCGCCGCCGCCGCCGAAGAAGAAGAAATCCAGCGAAGCCCGTCCCGGCACAGAGCAAACCGCCTTCGCCGACGGCTATCGCGCCGCCTACGCCGCGATCTACGAGCGTCACGACTACGCCTCGGCGATCACGCAGCTCAAGGCGCTCGGCCGTGACGACTCGGCCGCCGTCGCCAACCTGATCGGCTACTCCCATCGCAAGCTCGGCGACTACAAGGTCTCGCAGATCTGGTACGAGCGCGCGCTCAAGGCCGACCCGAACCACGTCAAGACCTGGCAGTACTATGGCCTGTGGCAGGTCGAACAGGGCAACCGCGATCAGGCGCAGTATCACCTCAACCGGATCGCTCAGCTCACCGGCACGACAAGCGATGAATATCGCTCGCTCGCCGCCGCGCTGGAAAAACCGCCGGGCACCGGGTTGGTTTACTAAGGGGTAGTCTCCTCGCGTCATTGCGAAGAACAACCGGCGCAGCGCGAAAGCCTGCGCCGGTTTTTGTTGTCACTTCATCATCATCACCTTCTCGACCTCCGCGCGGAACGCCTGACGCGCGCCGTCGCGCGAATAGAACATGTGGCCGCCGGGATAGACGACGAGCTTCACCCGGTCCGCACTCGCATAGGCTGGCAACTGGTCGAGAAGGACCTTGGAAGCGAAATACGGCGTGGCGAGATCGAATAGCCCGTGGCCGACCAGCAGTTTCATTTTCGGATCGAGCGCGAGAATCTCGCGAAGCTGTGAAATCGACTCGGCCGGCCCGCGGCCGAAATCCCACGACTTGTTCACGCTGTTGCTGAGCAAATGGTACGAGCCATCCGGCCGCCAATTGAGTTTGCGCGTAGCGAGGTCGACCGCTGCACTTGTCAGCGGCGCCATCAAGGGATCGCCGGACGGATCGCCGAAACGTGCGTAGTTCGAATCCGGATAGGGATCGAAGCCCGACACCGAGGCGTCGTAGCGCCCGGTCACCCGGCCGTTGCGCCGGTCGAATTCGCGGCGAAATTCGCTGACCTCAAAACGCCCGGCAAGCCTGCGGCTCACCGCCTGATCGATCCCGGTGAGCGCAGCCACCTTGTCCGTGAGCCGCGCGGTTGCCTCCTTGTCGGCCTGCCCCTTGAGGAGATCGACGATGAATTCGCCTTGCGCGTAACGCTCGACGTCGGCGAGATCAGCGCGCGTCACCCGCCCCTTGGTCTCGCCCTGGCTTCACGTGCCACCGCTGTCATGCTCGGCAGGCTGTACATATATTGCAGCAGGCTCGAGCCGGAAAAGTCGCGGAAGTCGAGCAATGGCGACACCAGGATCAGCCCGCGCACCCCGATACCCTGCTGGGTCTGCAGATTGCGGACGATTTTCGGCCCGCGAATGCCGCCATAGCTCTCGCCGGCGACGAATTTCGGCGACAGCAAACGATCGTATTTTTCCAGCCAGCGCCGGATCACGAGCGCGATCGAATTGACGTCGCCGTCGACCGAAAAGAACCGCTTGCGCACGTCCTCACCTGAGGCGACGAAGCGGCTGTAACCGGTGCCGACGGGATCGATGAAGACGAGATCGGTGAAGTCGAGCCAGGTTTCGGCGTTCGGCATCAGATCGGGCGTCGCTGACGACACGGCGCCGTCACTGGTGATTGATATGCGCCAGGGGCCGGCGTCGCCGAACTGCAGCCAGGCCGAGGCCGCGCCGGGGCCGCCATTGAACAGAAACGTCACTGGCCTGTTGGTGCGATCGGTGCCGTCGAGTTGATAGGAGGTGTATGCGATATCGGCCTGCGGCTCGCCCTTGTCGTCGAACAGCCGGATCGAGCCTGCGGTGGCGGTGAAGTCGAGCGTGCGCCCGGGCAGCGCCAGCGTCTGCTTGGTGGTGGAATCCGGCGGCAGGCGATGTTGTTCGGCTGCCGACGGCGGCGTCGCGGCGGCGCCCCGCCCCGTTCCACCCTTCTGGCCCGATGGCGACGGTGACGGCGTGGCCGCGGCAGGCTGCGAGGTTGGCGAACTGGCCTCCTCGGCGCGCGCACCACCCACCCAACATACGACCAGAAGGGTGGCCGCAAAGCGCATGGGGCGCGTCGCCGTGAAATGAAAAGCCATGCCGTTTGCTCCCTGCGCGCGCCCCGCGATCCAGCCGCGCGCCCTGCGGATTCTACCGTAAGACTGCGACAATGAGGCCGTGGTGCACAACAAGGAGAAATCTTTCCGAAAATCACAATCCCGACAGCATCACGTGAGAAAGCGGTCGGCACGTCCAATGGTTGTCCCCGCCGACCGTTAGGTGCTATCGGTCGGTTCCGTCGGCGTATCGGCCAAGTATCTTTCGAGTATTTTTGATCCATCCATGAAACCATTTTGGCGCTGGCGCGACTAACGAACCTGCGCTTTTCAATGGGGTCCCAAATATGAATCGTACGATTGCTCTCTGTCTCGGCCTGCTGGCGCTGGCTTCTCCGGCGGCCGCAGCTTCGCCGGTCGCGGTGGTCGAAGACATCAAGGGCAAGGTCACCGGCGCAGAATTCATGGACTATGTGACGCCCAAAGCAGTTATCAAGATCGGCGACGGCGGCTCCGTCATTCTCAGCTACCTGAAGTCATGCCGGCGCGAGACCATCAGCGGTGCCGGCACCGTCGTCGTCGGCACCGAGGAGAGCGCCGTTCACCTCGCCGAGGTCAAGGCCGAGAAGACGAATTGCGATCCCAACCAGGCAAACGCGACCACGCGGGAGACCAGCGGCGTCGCCGCCACCGTGCTGCGCAGCGTCGACAGCAGCAAATTGCCTCAGCCGCAGCTCACCCTATACGGCGCATCGCCGCTGGTGGAGGCCAAAGGCCGCGGCAAGCTGGTCATCCGGCGCCTCGACGTGCCGGGCGAGCGTCAGGAGATTAATCTGGGCGGCACCCAGCTCAAGGGGCGCTTCCTCGATTTCGCCAGCGAGAACGTCGCGCTGGTTCCCGGCGGCCTCTACGCCGCTTCGTTCAAATCATCGCAGATCGTGTTCCGGGTAGATGCGCAGGCCAAACCCGGCGCAACGCCGATCGTCGGCCGGTTGCTGCGGATGGAATAGGCGTGACGGGCCATCCCGCTTGAGAATCAGGCGCAGCGCGCGCAACAGGATGGTGGTTGCCGCCATCGCGCTGGTCTGCGCGGCGGCTTCGGTTTCTCCGGCGGCCAGACCGATCCGCGGGCTGTCCCTCGACATCCTCACCGCACTGCGCTGGGAGGTGTTCGGCCGCAGCCATGATCCGGCCGCTTCGCCAGCGGTTGTCGTCGCAATCGACGAGGAAAGCCTGCGCACTGACCCGTTCAAGGACGCGCCGATGCTGACCTGGACCGGGGAGATCGGCCGCGTGCTGTCAGCGACACTCGAAGGCGGCGCCAAGGTCGCCGGCTTCGACATGGTGATCCCGAAATCGATCGAGCAGTCGGAGATTCCGTTTGGCGAGGGCACGCTCGGCGAGAAAGTCCGCGGATTTGACCGCGACTTCCTTCGTGCGCTCGCCGGTGCGGCGGCGAATGGCAAGGTGGTGCTGGGAGAAGTCCTGGGCGGTAACCAGCCGGTCAGGCCTTCGCCGGGACAGCGCGTCGCCGTACGCCAGCAGCAGAACATCCGCCCGCTCAACGTTCATGTCGACAGCGACGATATCGTGCGGCGCCTGCCGCTGAGCTTCACCGTCAACGGGGCGAAGGTGCCCTCGATGGCGGTCGAGCTGGCCTCGCGCGCGCTGGGCGCTGCACCCGAGTTCGATGAACGCGGCAGGCTGACGCTTGCCGGCTACCGCGTCCCCGGCCGGGTACCGAACACGATGACGCTGAACTTCGAGGGCGGCGCCGACGACATTCCGACCTTCTCATTTGCCGATCTGCGCGCGTGCGCCGTCAAGAACGACAAGGATTACTTTCGGCGCTGGTTCGCCGGAAAGGTCGTCATTTTCGGCAGCGTTCTCGACATCGAGGACCGCCGGCAGACCTCCAAGCGTCTTGCGACCGGAATCGAAGGCGCACGCGCACCGCGCTGCGCAGCCGAGAGCACGCCGGTCACGGCCGATTTCAGGATCAGCACGATCGCGGGCGTCTATATCCATGCAACGGCGGTCAACAATCTGATCTCGCGCAACGCCGTGCTCGAACCTGGCCCTCTGGTGCGCTTCCTGATCTCTACCCTGTTTGCGGCACTGGCTGCGGTCGCCGCGTGGCGGTTGCGGCCACTCAGCGCAGCCCTGGCCTGGACAGCTGTGATCGTGGCCAGCATTGCCGCCGCCACGATTGCCTTCAACTTCGCGCTGGCGCTGCCGATCGCCGAGCCGTTCCTGGCGAGCCTTTTGGCGCTCGCCGCCACGATCGGCTTCCGCTTCGTTGTCGCCGACAAGGACCGCCGCCTGCTGCAGAAGAGCTTTGCGCTCTACCTTGCCCCACACGTCATCAACCGCATGCTGTCGTCGAACAAATTGCCGGAACTCGGCGGCGAAACCCGCAACGTGACGGTGTTCTTCTCCGACATCGAAGGATTTTCGCTGATCGCGGAAAAGATGTCGCCCGACAACCTGATGGAGCTGATGAACGAATATCTGTCTGCGATGACCGACGTCATCGAGCGTCACGGCGGGTATGTCGACAAATATATCGGCGACTCCATCGTGGCGGTGTTCGGCGCACCGGCCGACGATCCCGATCATGCTGCGAACGCGGCGCGCGCCGCGCTGGATTGCTGCATGCAGCTGGCCGAACTCAACGCCTCCTCCGCCCTCTTCCAGGAATACAAGCTGGCGCAGCGGATCGGCATCAATTCCGGCGAGGCGCTGGTCGGCAATTTCGGATCGCGGCGGCGCTTCAACTACTCGGTGATGAGCGACGCGGTGAACCTGGCATCGCGGCTGGAGGGCGCCAACAAATTCTATGGCACCACCGTCATCGCTTCCGAAACCACCGTAGCCCTTACCGGCGAGGCCTTCGCCTGGCGCGAGCTCGACGCCATCAGGGTCAAGGGGCGAACCCAGGCGCTGAAAATCTACGAATTGCTGGCGCTGTCGGCCGGGCTGACGTCCGCGCAGGAGGCATTGATCGCCAATTACGCCGACGGGCTGGCGCAGTGGCGGGCGCGGGAATTCGAGCGCGCGGCGCAGTATTTCGGCCGTTCGGCCGACATCGACCGGCCGGCATCGTTGTTTGCCGCGCGGGCCCGGGAATTGGCCCAAAACCCGCCGGGCGAGGACTGGGACCCGATCCGGACGTTGCAGGAAAAATGACGCCCCGATGACCAGCGGTTTACGTTACCGGCGCGAAAGGCCGGTTCGGCCATCTCGACAACCCCCGACAAGGTGTATAGACGAGCGCGGCGCAATCCGGCGCCACCCAATCCTGGCGTTACCCAAGAGTTCGTCGTCCGATGGCCACCCCAAGCGATACGACCGGATTACCTTTGTCGCGAGCGCAGTCACCGAGGCGCAGGCTGCGCTGGCGCAGCTCGTCAAGCTCTACGGCAATCACGATGCCGACGACGCCGACGTCGTGGTGGCGCTCGGCGGCGACGGATTGATGCTGCAGACGCTGCACCGGCATATGCGCTCGGGCAAGCCGATCTACGGCATGCATCGCGGCACCGTCGGCTTCCTGATGAACGAGTTCACCACGCACGACCTGCATACGCGGCTGGCGGCGGCGCGGGAATCCTGATCAATCCGCTCTTGATGCGCGCGACCGACGTGCGCGGCGTAGTGCATCTGCATCACGCCATCAACGAAGTCGCGCTGTTTCGCCAGACCAACCAGGCCGCGCATCTGCGCATCCTGATCGACGAGCACGAACGGATGGCGGAATTGATCGCCGACGGCATTCTGGTGGCAACGCCGGCCGGCTCCACCGCCTATAATCTCTCGGCACAGGGACCGATCCTGCCGATCAACGCCGCGCTGTTGGCGCTGACCCCGATCAGCGCGTTCCGCCCGCGCCGCTGGCGCGGCGCCCTGCTCCCGAACTCCGCTTTCGTGGTGATCGAGGTGCTGGAGGGCGAAAAGCGTCCGGTCGCGGCGGCCGCCGACCATGACGACGTGCGTGATGTCCGCCGCGTCGAGGTGCTGTCCGACAAGACGATCTCGATGCGGATGCTGTTCGACCCCGGTCACAGCCTCGAGGAACGCATCCTGCGCGAGCAGTTCGGATACTGACGCCCGCCCGGTGACCACCCGGTGATCTTGAACCGGGTTCCTAGCCGGAAAAAAGTGACGCCATAGCTGTCCGCACGAGCCCGCCAGGCCGGCTTCGCAACCATTCCTTAACGAGCGCCGCGATATGGTTAACACCAGTATACCGTTTTGCTTGGCCGGGCCGGACCATGTATCGCATCGACTTCAACAAGCTGCGATTTCTGATTTGCGACGACAATCCGCACATGCGCCGCATCTTGCGGACGCTGTTGCATTCGTTCGGCGCGCGCGAGGCCTATGAGGCCGAGGACGGCGCCACTGCGCTCGAAATGTACAGCCACTACGTGCCCGATATCGTCATCACCGACTGGTCGATGCCGATCTTCGACGGTCTCGAGCTGGCGCAGATGATCCGGCAGCCGGAATCGAAGGGCAATCCCTACGCGCCGATCATCATGCTGACCGGGCATTCGGAGAAACGCCGCGTGACCGTCGCACGCGATGCCGGCGTCACCGAGTTTCTGGCGAAGCCGATCTCGGCCAAGGGACTCTACCAGCGCATTCTCAACGTTGTCGCCAACCCGCGCCCCTTCATCAAGACCAAGACCTATTTCGGCCCCGACCGCCGGCGCAATACCAACAATGCCTACATCGGCCCCGAGCGCCGTGTTGGTGGCGAGGTGGAAGTCATGCAACAGCCGTCGCTGCTCGACAAGGCGCGTTCGGCCGTCTAGCGCCGGCCTGGAGAGACCATCATGACGAAACAAAAGCCCGGCACGATACAGGTCAAGTCGTTTGGCGATCATCACGTGATCACGCAGCCCAATCCCCTCCGCAAGGTATTGCTGCGCGTTCCCGAATCCGACCTCGACGATCCCGTCGGACGCGCGGAAAAGGCGCTCGCCGGACTGTCCGGCGAATTCAAGAACTGGATGACGATCGAGGCCGACCGGCTCTCGGCGGCGCATGCGGTCGTTCTCCGCGACGGCTTCACCACCGACAACCGCGAAGAGCTGTTTCGCGCCGCCCATGACATCAAGGGCGACGCCGCCACGTTCGGCTTTCCGTCCGCGGGAGCTGCCGCCGAAAGCCTCTGCCGCATCATCGAACACGCGCCCGACCTCGATCTGGTCCCGCCGGAGCTGATCACCCACCACATCAACGCCATTCAGGCAATCGTGCGCGAACGCACCAAGCTCGACACCGCCACGATGGCCAGCGCGCTCAGCAAGCAGCTCCGCGGGGTCGCGGACGAATTCCTAGTCAAGGTCAACCGCGACCGCCCCGAGCATCTCGAAGCGATCCTGGCGCCGAGCATCGTGCCGGCGGAGTGAGAGTCACCGGTCTCTCACGTTGTCGTCCCTGCGGACGCAGGGACCCATAACCACCGTCGTCTGTGGTTGTGCGAAAGCCATCGCCAGCTTTTTTCAAATGATAAGCCGCGGCGTATGGATCCCTGCGTGCGCAGGGACGACACCGAATGTGATGCTGCAGTGGTGCCTACGCCGCGATCAGATCGCGCTCGGGCGGCACGAACGCTTCGTCGGCGACCAGTTCCTCGCAGAACATGCGGGCTTCCTCGCGCGCGGACTCGGTCGCGAAGCGTCGCAGCAGGATCAATAGCGGCTCGGCGGCCTTGCGGTCGGTCGCGCAATGGGTCAGCACGCGCTCGACCATGCGGCGGCGCAGCCGCGCCGCTCCGCCGATCGTATCGACATAGCCGGTTTCATGGCTGACCTCGAGCGCCACACGAAACGCCGCGAAGGTCGATTCGGGAAGGCCTGCGCGGATCAGGAGCGCCTGCAGGCTGGCGCCGCCGCGGTCGTGCAGCAGCGCGGTCACGCGGGCCAGCGGCAGATCGGCCAATTCGGCGAGCGCGGAATCGAACAGCTCGATATTGCCCGACAGCAGCGCGCGCAGGATCAGGCCCGCGGTCAATTGCCCGGTGGCGCGCAGGTGCCGAACCAGGCCAGCCATGTCCTCGCCGCGCGAACGCGCCGCGATGTTCACGGCCGATCGCTCGCGCGCTTCGCTCGCAAGCCGCCCTGCCCGGTCGGCGCTCAGCCAGTTGCGCGCCACGACGAACTGCGCCAGCGTATCGGTGAGCTTGGCGACCAGCGCGACGCGCGTAGCGGCGGGAAGGCCTTCGAGCACCAGCATCGCCTCCCGGATCGCGGCGAGATGGCCGTGACGTTCGACGATGCGGTCCCAGGAAAACGGCGCCAGCTCGGCGTAGGCGTTCTCGATCAGTTCGAGCGCTGCGGCCGCCGAGCCGACTTCGGCAATCGCGGCGGAGACCGAGGGCGGCAGGTTGATGCGGCGGGCGATGGCGCATTGCATGTCGCTGTTGCCGGTCGCGACGATGTCGACGAGGTCGGCATCGATCAGAAGCGGTGAATGTTCGAGCACCGGCAGCGCAATCGAGGGCTGGTCGAGCGAGAGCGCCTGTACGATCGCAGCCGGCGCGTCCGAGCTGCGCGAAAATACTTCCGCCATGGCCTGGCGGACCAGCGGCGACGGATCGTCGAGCAGCATCAGCAGCGCGCCTTCGGCGGCGATGCGATCGTCCTCGGTGAGATCTGAAATCAACCAGGCCCGCGCCAAAGCTCGCGTCGCCTCTGCCCGCTCGCCTGCCGGAGCGGTACGAATCCAACTGATGAACTGCCGAACGATCATGGTCCTGGCTTACGCAACGTGAGACGACACCGTGACGCGGTGCCACTATTAGAAAAAATAAACCATGACGCTTAACAAAGGGTTCACCATAAACGGCTGGTTTTATTGACGTTTTGTTAAGGGTGCGAGGACCGCGGGCGAAACTGCGTAGGGTAGGCAAAGCGCGGCGTGCCCACCATTCAAGCAACGATCTCGTGGATGGATGGTGGGCACGGCGCTTCGCGCCTTTGCCCACCCTACGAACTCAGCTGCTGAACGTGCCGCTGCGGTCGCTGAAGAGATCGAGCCGGCCGGGTGCGCGAACCTCTGGCTTATGTCCCGACAAGACAGTGCTCGCGGAGGCAACCGTGGAATTACTGCCCCACAATTCCTGCACCGCCGGCGAGATCGGCTGCGTGCGTTCGCCGGCCTGGAATAGCGAGCGGAAGATCGGCTCCGATGACGCCGCGGCAGTCTGCGACGTCGCCGCTACCGGCGTCACCGCGCGCTGATCCGGGAAGCTCGAGAGATAGGCCGCGTTGTCGATCGCTGTCGCCGCCGGCGCGGCGTTGCTCGCGACAGTGACGCGCCTCGGCAGGTCGCCGCCGGCAGCCGCCATGGCGGTGCGCGTCACCGGCGAGTTGGCGGCGGCCGCGTAGCGCGTGCTCAGCACCGAATAGACCTGCGAGACGCTGCGTGCCTGCCCCGAGCGATCATAGAAGATCGACTGGTTGGCTGCCGCCGCGTTCGGAAACATCCGCGCGGCTGATACGTTCGG
The DNA here is from genome assembly GCA_044772375.2 of Bradyrhizobium sp. RDT10. Lineage (GTDB taxonomy): Bacteria > Pseudomonadota > Alphaproteobacteria > Rhizobiales > Xanthobacteraceae > Bradyrhizobium. The sequence continues at coordinate 1,948,457 of CP187939.1, read as the reverse complement.
ATTGTCCTCGGCGTTCTGGATCAGCTTGCCGGCGCCGCCGACGCCCATGAAATGCGCCATATAGAGTTCGGCGTCGGTCGGGCGGCGGCCGATCTTGCCGGTCAATTTGAAACTGTTGGACTGGGTCAGCACCGCCGCCATCGACGAGGCGGCATCCGGATCGTTGCGCAGCTTCATGATCGCCGCGCGCGCATCGGGATCGCTGACCGAATAGCTGCCGGATGGATTTCGGGTGATGGCGTCGGCATATTTGCCGTAGCCGAGATGGGCGCCCGCTTCCTTCACGGTGCCGAGCCAGGTCTGGTCGATGAATTGAAACAGCCCGCGCGCCGACGAGGTGGTGGCGGCCGCCTTCGGGTTGAAATTCGATTCCATCTTCGCGGTGGCGAGCAGATATTCGAAGCTGGCACCGGTGGTCGAGGCAGCCTGCTTGATCGAACCCGCGATCTTCACGCGTGTGGGATCGACACCAGCCGCAGCCATGGCGCTTGTTGTGTCGACCGACATGTCTCTGGTGCCCCGCTCCTCGCGAAACGACCGCGCGGCCTCTCAAGGCCCTGGCGATCAGCGCCTATACGAGGCCAAGACTGCCGCGATCATGGTTAATGGCGGGTTAAGGGTCCCTCGCCCCAAAAAAGTCGCATTGCGCGTTGAACATTTCGGTCGATCGACCGACCTAATATGAGCGACCGTAGGCCGCTTGGACGACGGGAACTGGCGGGGCGACGGCTTCCCGACGACGGAAAGGCATCCTCTTCAACTTTCCAGAAACAGGATCAGCTCATGAGTGATCACGCCATCAATCCTCCCTCTGCAAAGACCACCGCCGGTGGCCTGGTTGCGATGCTCTACGGCATCGTTACCTACCTGTTGTTCCTCATCACCTTCCTCTATGCGATTGCCTTCGTCGGCAACCTGCCGGTGCCGAAAACCATCGACGGCGGCCAGCCGGGGCCGTTCATTCCATCCCTGATCATCGATGTCCTGCTGCTCGGCCTGTTCGCAGTCCAGCACAGCGTGATGGCGCGTCCCGCCTTCAAGCGCTGGTGGACACGCCTCGTACCGCCATCGGTCGAGCGCACGACGTTCGTGCTGTTTGCCAGCCTCGCGCTGATCCTGCTCTATTGGCAGTGGCGGCCGATGACAGACATCATCTGGTCGGTGACCGATCCACTCGGCGCGATCATGCTTGAGACGATCTCCTGGATCGGCTGGACCGTGGTGCTCGCCAGCACTTTCATGATCAACCATTTCGAGCTGTTCGGCTTGCGTCAGGTGCTGGCGCGCCTGCTCAGGCAGGAGTTGCCGCCGGCCCAATTCAAGACGCCGATGCTCTATAAGTCCGTGCGGCATCCGATCTATCTCGGCTTCCTGATTGCCTTTTGGGCGACGCCGGTGATGACGACCGGACACCTGCTGTTCGCCGTCGCGACCACAGGCTACATCCTGATCGGCATCTGGCTGGAGGAACGCGATCTCATTGCGCTGTTCGGCGACCAGTACCGCCGCTACCGGGAGCAAGTATCGATGCTGATACCGCTGCCGGGACGCAAAGCGCGTGCGGATGATTTGGGTTAGTCCTCGCCATGATGCCCGGCGTCGCCGCCGGGCATCGACACAAGGATATGAAGACAGCAAGCCGCGGCGAGACGGCGCGCCTAGCCATTGCCGCCGGAATTCATGTAGCGTTTGGCGCAGATCAATCACATCGCGAGACAATATGGCGCGCACCGCAGTGAAGAAGATCGAGACCAGCACGAGCCTGCTCGAGGCCGCCAAGAAGGTGCTGCGTCATGCCGGTTATGCGGGCCTCTCGACCCGGGAAGTCGCGGCGGAAGCGGGTGTGCCGCTCAGCCAAATTCACTATCATTTTGGCTCCAAGCAGAACCTGGTCCTCGAGCTGTTCGAATATCTCAATGCCCAGCTTCTGGACCGGCAGAACAGATTGTTCGGAGACCCATCCCTAAAACTGTCCGAGCAGTGGGACCGCGCCTGCGACTACCTGGATGAGGACATCGCCTCAGGCTACGTGCGGGTGCTGCAGGAGCTGATCGCCGTGAGCTGGCATGACGCGGAAGTAGCCAAGGTGATCCGCGCCGGCATTATGGGTTGGGTCGATCTGATCGTGGGCGTGGCAAAGGCGGCTGAACAGAAGATCGGCCCGCTCGGCCCCTTCTCGGCCGAGGAAGTCGGCGCGATCGCCGCCTGCAGCTTCATCGGAGGCGAAAGCCTGTTCCTGCTCGGCCTGGAAAAGAAGGGCTCGCCGATACGGGCGTCGCTTCGTCGCGTCGGCGACCTCATCCGGATTGCGGAAGGATCCTCGTCAGACAAGAGGTGATGCCATGCGGGCAAAATTGCCTGATAGCGCAGGTTTCGTTACCCGCGACGGCGTGAATCTCGCCTACGAAATCTATGGCGACGCGCCCGATACCATGCTGTTCATCCCGCCCTGGAGCATCGTCCACTCGCGAATTTATAAGGCGCAGCTACCCTACTTCAGCGAGCGCTTCCGCTGCATCACCTATGACGGCCGAGGCAACGGCAAATCCGATCGACCGAAGGATGTCGCCGCCTACACGCTGGACAATTACCTGGCTGACGCCCTCGCCGTGATGGATGCTCTCGACGTCGGCCAGACGATCCTGGTCGGACTCTCGTTCGGCGGCCTGCTCGCCTCCGTTCTGGCGGCGCATCATCCCGAGCGCGTCAGGGCAGCGATACTTGCCGGTACGGTCTCGACCATCGGACCTGCACACCACGAAGGTTGGCCGCCTCGCACTTTTCGGCAAAGCACGAGAGTTACGAGGGCTGGGACAAGTTCAACCGCGATTACTGGCTGAAGAATTATCCCGACTTCGCGGAGTTCTTCATTCGTAACATCTGCAGCGAGCCGCATTCGACCAAGCAGATCGAGGACGGAATCGGCTGGGCCGCCGAGACCAGCGGGCCGACGCTGATCAAAACGGTGGAAGCACGCAGCATTCTTCCCGGATTCGACGTCGGCGAGGAGATGTACCGCAAAATTGGGTGTCCGGTTCTGTTCATCCACGGCGACAACGACCAGATCCAACCTCACGAGCGCGCGAAGGCTGCGCACGCCGAAGTGAGCGGCGCTGAGTTCGTCACGATCAAAGGCGGTGGCCATAACCCTCTGGGGCGGTATCCGGCAAAGGCGAACACCCTGATCAACGACTTCGTCGATCGACGGCTGGGTATCATTGCTCCCGCGCGTGCGCCTTTGCCACGCACGACACGTGAGAAGCGCGAGAAGCGCGCCCTCTATCTTTCGTCTCCGATCGGTCTCGGCCATGGCCGTCGCGACATCGCCATTGCGCGCGAGCTGCGAGAGCTCCATCCTGACCTGAAAGTGGACTGGCTGGCACAGGACCCCGTCACACGCCTGCTCGAATCCAACAACGAACATGTCCATCCGCTAAGCGCGCGACTTGCCAGCGAAACGCGGCATATCGAGCTCGAAAGCGGCGAGCATGAGTTGCACTGCTTTCAGGCACTCCGCCGCATGGACGAAGTGTTGATCAAGAACTTCATGACCTTCCAGGAGGCGGTCGAGCAAGGCGCCTATGACCTCGTGATCGCGGACGAGGCCTGGGACATCGACCAATACTGGCACGAGCACCCCGAACTGAAGAGGACAAAGCTCGCCTGGTTGACCGATTTCGTCGGCTACATACCGATGCCGGCCGGCGGCGAACAAGAAGCGCTGCTGACGGCCGACTACAACGCGGAGATGATCGAGCACATCGAGCAACGCCCGGGCGTGCGCGATCGCTCGATTTTCGTCGGGACACCTGACGACATCGTGCCGCTGTCGTTCGGCGCAGATCTGCCTCTGATGCGCGACTGGATACCGAAGCATTTCGATTTTGCCGGCTACGTTATCGGCGAGCATCCCCAGGGCTTCGGCAGCCGAGATCGCTTCGCGAAAGGCTGGGTTACCGCGACGACGAGCGGATTTGCATTGTCACCGTCGGCGGCTCGGGCATCGGTGCGCACCTTATACGGCGCATCCTCCAGGCTTATCCCATCGTAAAGACGAAGCTTCCGGAGCTGCGCATGGTCGTGGTCGCCGGCCCGCGCATCGATGCGGCGTCACTGGCCGCGCCTGCGGGCGTCGAGGTCCGGGCTTTCGTCGCCAATCTCGATCGCCATCTGGCGGCCTGCGATCTTGCGTTGGTGCAAGGCGGGCTCACCACCTGCATGGAACTTGCTGCCGCCGGCACGCCGTTCGTCTATTTTCCGCTGCGAAATCACTTTGAGCAGACCTTTCACGTCGCCCATCGGCTCCGCCGCTATGGCGCAGGCATTCAAATGGATTTCGCCGCCTCCACGCCGGACATGATTGCCGATGCGATGATGCTGGCTTTATCGAGGTCGGGTAAGCCGGATCCAGTCGAGGCCGATGGGGCGAGACGTGCAGCGCGCATGATCGCCGAACTGCTGGCATAGCCGGGCTTTCGGCCAGACAATCCCGAGCTATTCGCGGTAAACCGCCTTTGGATCGAACAGCTTGTCCGCATCGACGAATGACAATCGCGTATCGCTGCCGACCTTGCGGTAGAAACACGAGCGTCGGCCGGTGTGACAGGCGGCGCCGATCTGCTCTACCCTGATCCAGACCGCGTCCTGGTCGCAATCCAGGCGCATCTCGATCACGCGCTGGGTCTGACCCGACGTCTCACCTTTTCGCCACAACGCATTGCGCGAACGGCTGAAGTACCACGCCTCGCCGCTCGCGATCGTCTTGCGCAGCGCCTCGTCATTCATGTGTGCGACCATGAGCACGTCGCCGGTCGCAGCGTCGGTCGCGACAACGGTCACGAGCCCGGACGCGTCGAATTTGGGCTGGAATTCCAGCCCTTCTTCGCGGTCATGGTCATGTTTTGAAGCGGACACGGAAAGCCTCGCGGATCCATAGCGTTTTCAAGCGAAGTGGACGCCGGTTCGCGTGAAGAAAACGCGTCAATTAAAGATGCAGCGAGGTTACCGGCTCGGTCCTCGCGCCAGGGACAGGAAACGCTGCTGCTCCGCCGGATTGTCGCGGAACATGCCGGTGAACCGGCTGGTGAACGTCATCGCGCCATGCTTGGCGACGCCGCGCACCGACATACAGGTATGCTCCGCCTCTATCAGCACGGCAACGCCGCGGGGTTTCAAGACCTCGTCGATCGCGGCCGCGATCTGGGCCGTGAGGTGCTCCTGGGTCTGCAGGCGGCGGGCGAAGATATCGGTGAGCCGCGCCAGCTTCGACAATCCCACCACCCGCTCGACCGGCGTATAGGCGATATGCGCCCGGCCGTAGAACGGCATCATGTGGTGCTCGCATTGCGAGGTGAATTCGATATCGCGAACCAGGACGAAATCGTCATAGCCGGCGGTTTCGCCAAAGGTACGGTCCAGAACCTCGGCCGGGCACTGGTGGTAACCCTGATAGAGTTCGTCGAAGGCCTCGACCACCCGGCGCGGCGTATCCAGCAAGCCTTCGCGGCCGGGGTTCTCACCGATATAGCTGAGCAACGTGTGCACGGCATGTTCAGCCTCCGCGCGCGAGGGGCGCGGCAGGTCGGCGCGGACGGCGGCGGCCAAGAACTCGGCCGGGTCGAGTTCGGCCGGGCGGGTTTCCGGGGCCACATCGGGCGATTTGACTTCGGAAGGCTTTAAGTCAGGAGCCTTGCCGGGGCGGAGGGATTTGATCAATGCGTCCATGTCTTCTCCGTTCGACCGGCCACAAAGACCGGAGTGTCACCGGGCAGACGGGGCGGTATTGCCGCCGGGCGCCTGAGTCCCATCCACAACATGCTGACGGCCGAACTGGTTTCCATGTCGGGCCGCCCAAGGCAAACGGCCGGGCTGTTTTTCCGCCGTTCCTGTCCATATATAGGACGATGAAACCCAGCCGCCAAGGGCGCTCGGACCGCCGCCCGGGACACCGATTTTATGCTGAATGACATCTACAACAAGCGGATCATCGAACTGGCGGGCAATATCCCCCGCCTCGGCCGCCTCCCCGACCCCCATGCCAGCGCCACCGCCCACTCCAAGCTGTGCGGATCGACCGTCAAGGTCGATCTCAAGATGGATGGGCCCGTGGTCACCGACTTCGCCCACGACGTGAAGGCCTGCGCACTCGGCCAGGCCTCCTCCTCGATCATGGCAAGCCATGTGGTCGGCTCGACGGCTGGCGAGTTACGTGAGTTGCGAGAAACCGTGCGCAAGATGTTGAAGGAAAACGGCGGTCCCCCGCAAGGCAAGTGGGCCGACATCGCCCTGCTCGAGCCGGTGCGCGACTACAAGGCCCGCCACGCCTCGACCATGCTGACCTTCGACGCCGTGGTCGACGCCATCGGCCAGATCGAAGCCAGGGCGAAGCAGACGGCGTCGGCCTAAGGGGCGAGCCCGGCATACCGTCGCCATACCCCGCGAATCCGGGGTATCCAGTACGCCGGAAATTCTCGATTTATCACCAACGCCGCGGCGTACTGGATCATCCGCTTTCGCGGATGATGACACCGTTTGTGCAGATACAGCCTACTGCGGCTGAGTTGGCGCCGTCTTCTGCTGCGGCGGAGCTGGCGCGGTTGAAGCGCCGCCGGTAGGAGCTGCGGCTTCGGCGGTCTTGGTGGACCTTCCCGGCTGCAGTTGCGCGTCGCCCTCGACGGCGGAACTGACGAAGCGGTCCTGCGGCTTGACAGGCTTCGTCTCGGCCATCGGCATCGACGCATTGTCCTGCAGGAACACATCGGCGATCGCATCGGTCGTGACGAGATTGGCCAGGCGCAATTCGCCGCGCGACAACTCGTGCAGATCTTCCCACGGCGGCACGCTGAGCGCGAGCGACAGCAGATCGCCGGTGCCGCCCATCTCGAAGGTGTATTTCGTGAGGCGGCCGATGTCGCGTTGCACGATCATCAGATCCTGCGCGGTGTAGCTCGAGGCCTTGGCATCGTCGGCGCGATCGCCCATCCAGATCTGGTGCACCCGGACATGCGCGACCGGCGGCACGTAACGGGTCTTGCCTGCGAGAAGCAGGAACACGCACATCGACTCGCAGTGGGCTTCCGGCGCCACGCTGACGCGTTCGCCCTGCGGGGTCTTCGTGCGCACGGTGGTGCCGACCGTGGTCAGCGCGCCGAGACTGCGGAACTTCCGGCCAAGCGCGATGGAATCGTTGACCGAGCCACCGCTGGAATCCAGCACGATGGTCGCGCCGGCAAGCTGACGACCCTTGGCGAATTCGTCGAACTCCCTCGGACTATCCGATGTGACGATGCCGACGGCCGAGACCCAGCCCCTGCAATCCGGCTGGCAGGCATTCCATTTGAAATGCATCGGCTGCTTGCGTGCTTCGAGGGTGCCACCGGCGTGCGCCGAGTTGCCCAGCGCCGTGATCGCGCCAGGCAGTGCGAGACAGAAGGCGGTGGCGCCGAGGAGCGCCCAGCCGCGAAATTTCAGCGACGTCACAAACCTCAATTTGGTTCCTTCCCCCAAGCCCCGTCCACGGATCGCGGCAATGGCTCCGGTTTAGCGCAAGATGATTCTGTCATCGATCCGTATCAAAACGGTAACTGTGCTGTCCTGTGTCGTCCATAATACCTTCGCTTGCTGCGCCGCTTCGCGGTGCAATAATTGTGAACTGTGGCGTAAATATCTGCATGCGTTGAGTTCCTTGCTTGGGAACACCCGCAAAACTACGTACATAGTTCAGCATGGTGCCCGCAGACCATTCATCGTCACCTCGAAAACAATGCACGGATTGTGCCAGCACTGCCCGTCGTCTGCCGCGCAATGCGGGACGCGCGCTGATCTGGATCTACCGGCACACGCTGTCGCTGCTGGTCGGCTACAACTGCCGGCATTTGCCGACATGTTCGGTGTATGGCGACGAAGCGATCGAACGTTTCGGATTGTGGGGCGGCGGCTGGATGACGCTGGCGCGGATCCTGCGCTGCCAGCCCTGGGGAACGTCCGGCATCGACAACGTGCCGCTCACGACACCTCCGGGTGCGTGCTGGTATCTGCCGTGGCGCTACGGGCGCTGGCGCGGCGTCAACGACGCATGAATGCGAAGCTTGGCCTGAGTTCCGCCGCTCAGCGCCAGAAGAAAAATCCGCCTCGCGGCTGCGGTCCGATATCCGCCGGCGGTCGCGGCCTGCGCGGACGTGGCGGTGGCGGCGTTTCGGTCGACGATGTCGCGTCAGCGCCGACCGAGCCGTCGTCGGGCAATCTCACCGACAGCAGCACATTCGATTCAGGCGTGCGCCAGCGATAGCCGATGCCGAAATCGATCGACTGCGCCCGCCGGAACAGTGCGGCGTAGGATTCCTGATAGCGTCCCTCGAATTCGTCGATCGGTCCCAGATAACGGCCGAACGGGAAGAAACGCCATTTCTTCGTGCTGTAATAGCCAAGCGGGATTCCGGAATCATCCTGGATGATGGTGGCGCTGTTGTTAAGCAGGAAGTCGCGCACCGTGGTGAAGTTGCCGGAGTGCAGCAGATAGGACGCGCTCTTGATCAGGCTGTTGCCGGGCGCGAGCGTCGCACAGAATTTCAGGAAGCCGCTCGTCTTCACGCCGGAGTTGGAAAGATCGGTCGAGAAGTAATACAGCGTCCTTTCCTGACCGTCGCTGCCGGCGAATATGATGCGCACGCCGCGCACGGCATTCGGTCCGGGATTCTCGCCTGCGAGATACGCGGCGCCCTGGTCGTCCAGCGAGATCGGACTGACGCTCTTCACAGTCATGCCCGAGCGCGCCAGGAACACGTAGAGGATCGGCAAGGTGCCGCTGATCTGGCCCGCTTGCAGATCGGTCTTCATCTGCTTGGTAATGAAGAAGCTGAAGCTCAGGATCGATCCCAGCGAGCGCTCGACATTGTAGAGCGCGGATGCAATGCCGCCGCGCGGCAATCTCGAGAGGTCGGGCACCGAGCCGACCGGCTCGAGCGCGCTCAGCACGTAGGTCGACGCCTTGGAATAGAACGCGTTCGCATAGAGAAAGTCCGGACCTGAGAACATGTAGTACATGGTCGGCTTGGGCGCCGCCAGATTGGTATCCGCCCAGGCGCGGATCTGCGACAACTGGCGCTGCTCAAGTTTCTCGAACGCGGTGTCGAAGAATTTGGCGTGCCGTTGCCAGGCCGGATCTTTGGTGAGCGGCACGAGCGGCGATTCCGCCGACGGCATCATGCCCGCCAGAAATTTCGCGGTATCGTCGGCGGATGCAGTTTGGGCACGAACGGGGAGCGCCGCCGCAAACAACATCGCAGCGGCAAGCATAGCCATTCGAACGGAACGCAGCATGTTCATTCACGACCCGAAGATGCGGCCACGGGAACCTGATCTTCCCGCTTGCGGAAAACGGCGTAAATCAGGAGACCTGAAAACATGATCAGAAGACTCAGCAGCGACTGCAACGGCCGTTCGGTCAAGAGGTAATACATCATGAACCCGGTCACGAGCAGGAAAACCACAGGGGTCACCGGGTATCCCCAGGCACGGTAGGGCCGCGGCAGATCCGGATGCGTGATGCGCAGCTTGATCACGCCAAGCACGGTGAAGAACGAGCAGAACAGCAGCGCGAACTGGATGAAATCGAGTACCGCCTCGAAGCTGCGCGTAAACAGCATCAGGCTCGCGACCGTGAGCTGAAACAGAATGGCGTAAGGCGGCGCGCCGCCGGTCGATCTTCGGGCGAACGGCCGCAGCACCGGAAGGTCCTCACCCATCGTCATCATGACGCGCGGCCCGATCCACATCATCGCGCTGATCGAGGAGATCAGCCCGAAGCAGATCATCGCGCCGACGATGCGGCCGCCGAATTCGCCGAAGATGTAGCTGCCGGAAATCCGGGCGACGTCGAGCTGGCCTGCGAGTTTGTCGATCGGCGCGGTGTGCAGGAACACCGCGTTGAGCGCGACATACAGCACCAGCACGATCAGCGTTCCGATCAGCATCGCGCGCGGCACGTTGCGCTCGGGCAATCTCACCTCGCCGATGATGTAGGTCGCCGCGTTCCACCCCGAGAACGAATACATCACGAACACGAGGCTGATCGCGAACGGCGCGCTGACAATGTGGGTGAAGTCGGAAGCGGATGGCGCGAACGACACCGGCTGCGGCGTGCCGATCACAAAGCCGCAGACCAGGAAGGCCACGATCAGCACCACCTTCAGGATGGTGGCGATCAGCTGAAAGGTCGAGGAGTGCCTGATACCGGTGAGTTGCACCAGCGACACCAACCAGACCACGCCGACCGCGAGCACCATCGGTGGCGCATCGGGTACTACCGACTTGCCATACTCGCCGAATGCCATGGCGGCCAGCGCGACAGGTGCGGCGAAGCCGACGGTTGCCGACACCCAGCCCGCCACAAAACCGAAGGCCGGGTGATAGGCCCGGCCGAGGAAGTTGTACTCGCCGCTCGAGCGCGGAAACATCGCGCCCAGTTCACCGTAGGAAAACACCCCGCACAATGCGACGATGCCGCCGATCGTCCACAGCAGCAGGATCGAAAAGCCGGACGGGATGTCCTTGACCTGAAAGCCGAGGCTGGTGAAGACGCCGACGCCGACCATGTCGGCAACGACGATGGCAACCGCCACCAGGACCGAAACGGTGGAGCGTCCGCCGGAGAGCGAGCCGGGCCACGCCGGGCTTCCCGTTTCTGATGCCGCCATCTCGGACCGTACCTTCAGCGCCGCAGCCAGCTGCATGGTGCAGGCTGCCGCGCCTCAATTCAAGCAATGTTAACAATGGTTTAAATCGAGGGGCAAAATAGGTTCTATGGTACCGTCAACCTCCTGTACCGCTAACCGGATTGCGAAAACATCGTGACGGTCCCACAATCGCGACACGATTGCATGGTCTCCTCAGAGCTTCCGGACGTGGGGAGTTTTTCCGGACGCTTAACGTCGCCTAAACGCGTGCGAGCTTACGCCGGTTGACGGCGGATCTTGGGGCATTGGGGTGGATGGTCGGAGCAGTTCCGAAATTCCAGACAGTTGATCGCGCCAGCCGGGCGACGTCCCCGGCGATGCCGCGCCGCGCCTTGCCGTTCCCCTTGCCGCTGCGATGGCATTGGGTGGCGATGGCAGCGCTGGTTGTGCCGCTGTCCTTTGCGCTGGTTCAATGCGGCAAGGCGCCAAACGCCGACATGCTGGCGGCGAACACGGAAGGCGCAAAGTCCCGCGCCAAGTCGCAGGCTTCGGCCGATACGTTCGACGACCGTTTTCCCACGGCGCAATTCGCCGACCGTTTCCCGACCGCCCATGAAAGCCTGCCGCAGGTCCAGCGCCAGATCGCACTCGCGCCGCAGCCGCCGCGCACGGTGCGTACCGAACCCGTGAGGGTGGCGTCGCTAACGCCGACGATGACGCTGCCCCGCACCGAGCGCGAAGAATTGACCACGCTGGTCAGCATGAAGTCCTCGGCCTTCCCCTATTTCGGCACCAATCCGCGCTCCGAAGAGCCGTTCCTCAACATCTCCAAGGGCGACCGCAAAGGCCACCGCAGCTATGGCGGCCGGGTCTATTGGCAGGACGAGACCTATAACGACAGCCGCGTGCTGGTGCATGTCCCCGAGACGTTCGATGTCAGGAAGCCGGGCGTGATCGTGGTGTTCTTCCACGGCAACGGCGCGACGCTGGAGCGCGACGTCCGTGACCGCCAACTGGTGCCGCAGCAGATCTCGGATTCCGGCGTCAACGCCGTGCTGCTCGCGCCCCAAATGGCCGTGAACGCCGCGGACTCCTCGGCCGGCAAGTTCTGGCAGCCGGGCGGCTTCAAGCGCTTCATCGATGAATCAGCGAGCCACCTCGCCCGCCTTTACGGCGACCCGAAGTCGGCGCAGACGTTCGCGAACCTGCCGATCGTGATCGTCGGCTATAGCGGCGGCTTCCTGCCGACGGCATGGAGCCTCGAGGTGGGTGGCGTTCCCAACCGGGTCCGCGGCGTGTTCCTGCTCGACGCCGTCTATGGCGAACTCGACAAGTTCGCGTCCTGGATCGAGAAAAACCGCACCGGCTTCTTCGTCTCTTCGTATACCCGCTACACCAAGCGGCACGACCAGGAATTGATGCAGATGCTCCGCGACAGGGGCATCACGGTCACCGAGAGCATGGACGGGCCGCTGCGGCCCGGCAGCGTCGTGTTCGTGCAGACGCCAGACGGCGTCACCCATCGCGATTACGTCACACAGGCCTGGACCGAGCATCCGGTCAAGGACGTGCTGGTCAAGATGGCGGCTACGCCCGCTTTGACCCGGGTCGCCAGCACGCCATACGCAAACCGGTAGCCTCGCCTCGCCGTACCGTTAGGCTCGCGACGAGATCTTGCCGCATGCAGTTGTTACGTTATAACATTGCATACTATCCGTCTGACAGGACAGCGATGCGCCGACTTCTTGCTATCGCGATGGTTCTTTGCGGAATGTCCGGCGCAACCAGCGATGCGCACGGCCCCGCCGTCGAACATCGCACCCACGCCGCGAGCACCGTGCAGGCTTTCCGGCTCGTAGTTGCCGATGCCAAGACGGCGGCAGTCAAGATTTTTGATCTCGAAAACGGCCAATTGCTTGCCGCACTGCCCCTGGCCAGTCCGGCGCGGCTCCACGCGGGGCCTCTGGCCGTTATGCGTATGCCGTGCAGCCCGAAGCGGATGAAGTCGCTGTCATCGACAGCGGCATTGAGCTCGGGAGCCACGGCGATCATGCCGACATAAAGATTTCCGCTCCAGCGCTTCTGTCGTCGCGGCTTCGCGGCTTGCGCCCGTCGCATCTCACGCACGACAACGTCCGCGTTGCCGTGTTTTTCGACGGCGACGGAACAGCCCGGATTTTCAGCGAGCAGGACTTCGTCGCGGGCCGCATGGAACGCATTCAGCGTGCCGAAACGGGCGTCAAGCATCACGGCGTGGCCGTTCCGGTTGCAAGGCGTTTGGCCGTCACCATTCCACCCGCGGGTGAAGGCCTTCCGGATGCGATCGAGCTCCGCAGCGAGGACACGCCAAAGCCGGACCGGATTGAATGCCCAAGCTTGCACGGCGAAGCGGCGACGAGCCGCTTCGTCGTGTTCGGATGTGCGGATGGCGTTGCGATCTTCGAGATGGCACGCAACGGCGTCGTCAGTCGCCAACTCCCCTATCCAGCATCGCTGCCGCCTGGACGCATGATCCGCCGCATGACCGGCGCATCCGGATTTACATTCGTTGCCGGTGATTTCGGTCTCGACGGCATGGTCATCGTCGATCCTTCTGCTGCGGATGGGGACTTCCGCTTCATCGCTCTGCCGGTGCGCAGGATGGACTTCAATCTCCATCCAGAGTCGGGAGACCGGCTCTTCGTCATCATTGAGGACGGTACCCTTCTTAGCATCAACCCGTTGACCGGCACGACCGAAGCCCAAACGCGCGTTACCGAGCGCTATGCGATGGATCAGAGCACCGTCCGCCCGCGGATCGCTTCCATCGGCCCGTATGTTGCCGTCTCCGACCCGCGTACGGGCGAAGTGGCAATTCTCGACGCAACAACCCTCGCCGAGCGACAGCGTATCAAGGTCGAGGGCGTCCCCTCGGACCTGCTTGCGATCGGAGGGGACGGCGTGAGCCATTGAATGAAACCGTGGGCATCGCAGGCGGTGGAGCACGACAACGCCTGCTACGAACGCGCATTCCTAGACCTGCCTACCACCGCGTACGGAGAGAAAGCTCGAAGGTGCGTGGCACGCCAAGAATGACGTAGTTCGCATCCGGGGCCCACGCTGCATAGACCGCGTCGGTGACATTGCGAACGCGGAACGTCAGGTCGGCGTTTTGCGCAAAACGGTAGGTGGCAAAAATATCCGCGGTGGTGGCAGACGGCAACGTCACGAGGTTGGCATCGTCAGCCTTGATGGAGGCCTTGTGATTGATCCACGCTCCGACCGCCCAGTTTGTGAACGGCTGCCACGTGGCACCAAAATTCGCCACGACCTGCGGCACATTCGGCGGCGTATTGCCCGTGTAATTCGCGGCCGCACTGGTTCGATATTCGTCATACCGGGCATTCACGTAGGCAAAGTTCGCCTCGAGACGCAAAGTCTCCACCGGGCGGTAACTGCCGGAAATCTCAAAGCCGCGGGATGACTGCTTGCCCACCTGAACCGTGAATCCCGTCAGCGGATCGGTCGAGGGAATATCGGTCTTTTCGATTTGATAGATGGCCGCCAACAGCTCACCTCGACCGTTCGCGAAGGCGTGTTTGATACCGCCTTCCACCTGGCGCGCATTGGTGAGGCTGAAGGGTATCGGTGAGGCCCAATGTGAACAGAGCGAAGCGCGGCTCAACCGCGGTTGCATATTGCGTGTAGAGCGTCGTGTCGGCACGAATGTCCCACAGTGCACCTATGCGATAGGTGCTGGGTTCGGAACGTTTTGCTGTAGAGCTGGTTCGTCGGCTGCCGATTGTAGTCCACCTCCATTTGATCGACCTGAAACCCGCCAACAATCTTGACCCTTTGAGCACCTCCAGCCGCGCCTCGCCGAAAACCGCCTTTTGCGTCAGATCCGCGCGCACGTTTTGCGTCCGTGCAGTGCCTCGCGTGAAGAAGTCCGTCGGTGCGGGATTGTAGGGATCGACGAGTTGAAGCGATGTCACCTCGTTGCGCGGACTGTCCCATCGCGTGCTTGCGACCTCGACGCCCGTGACCGTCGACAGCGGCATCGCTCCCAAGCTGCCGTTCCAGTTCACGTCGAAACGATCGCCAACGAAGCGATGGTCGTAACCGAGATTCTCCCACGTTTGCCGGCAGACCTGGTCCGTACCGGTGTTGTTGAGGAGGTTCTGCCCGCGGAAAGAGCAGGTGCCGCCAGCGGGAATATAGGCAAAGCGGTACGTGTTGATAAAATCGCGATCGGATTGATAGGACCAGAAGCGATTGCGGATCTTTAGCTCCTCGGTGTCATACGTCGTGTTCCAGCGTAGCCACAGCACACTGTCGTCGTATTTGTTGTTCGGCAGGTTGTTGTAGTTGACCTCGCGGAGATCGGAGCGGATTTGCCCTCGCACCAGGGGCGTGCCCCAATACGCGTTTTCGATTTTCGATTTCATGTAGTCAAAATCGACGGTCGATGACAATTGCGGCGTCACGTCCCAGCGCAGGGCGCCTGCGACGTTGCCGTATCTGACCTGGTTGTCGTCGACCGGGCCGTTGTATCCGTTGACGACGCCGTCGAGCCGATAAGAGAAGCCGTTCCCCAGCGGACCTCCCTTTCCCAAGGCCTGGCGGACGCCTTCGCGAGTGGTGAGCGATGAGATTGTTTCCAACGGCTCGTTGACCCCGCTCGGTTGCTTGCGAACGAGATTGACGGCGCCGCCGATGGCGCCTTCACCGTAAAGCACTGACGCCGGTCCGCGCAGCACGTCTACCCTGTCGAAAATAAAGCTGTCATAGTTGCGCGTGCTGATCGTGGTGTTGGTGACGCGAATTCCGTCATAGAGCACCGCGACGCCGTTCTCGATGAACCCCCGCGTCGATGCGACGCCGGCAGCTCCCGGCCGGACGGCGGACGTGAAGCCGGTCAGGCCTTGAAGGGCATCCACCCAACTGGTCTTGCCTCGCTCCTGCATCGTCGCCTGATTGATGCTCTCCACGCTGGCGGGGATGTCGCGAGCCGTGCCCGGCAGTCGCGATCCGGTCGTATTGGGTACGTTGAGATCGGTCGTCGAACGGATGTAGTCGCGCGGCAAGCCTCCCGGCCATCCGTCGATTGGGCCTTGCGGCGCTCGATCCGCGCCGGTCTGCGCCTGGCGCGCGTCGGACGCAGCCCGCATCTGCGAGCGCTTGCTCGTTCGCTGCTTTTGCTTGGCGGCCGGCCGTCCTTCCACAGTAATCGCAGGCAGGACGGCCTGAGGGACGGTTTGAGCAATGGCGGGGCGTGCACCGCCCGCGGCAAAGGATGCTGCGGCCAGAACTGCCAAGGAAACCGCCAAGAACCGCGTTCGGCGTTCGATCCGCCTCCTGACCCCATACCAATTGCCAATCTTTTTCCATTGCTTACAGCCCCGCAGCCAATCGTGATGTTATAACATTACATTTATGGAACTGGCGTGGAGATGTCAAAAGCCTTCGGCCGGAATCAGCGCGGTGCGCTTCCTTGGACCTTGGTTGGCTTGGTTATGATCACCGTCACCAGCGCCAGTGCGACGAAAGCCGCGCCGACATAGCCGGCGGCGTAGAGCAGATCGTGCGCGTATAGAAAGCCGCCGATCGCCGATCCCACCGCCTGCCCTACATAGAGGACCGATGTGTTGAGCGACACCGAGGCGGATGCGAGCGAAGGTGCCGCCCCGACCAGCCGCACCTGCTGCATCGAGTTGGTGGAAGCAAATCCAATCCCCCAGATCGCGACGGACACGGCCATCAACGGATAGATCCCGGCACTCAACGCCCAGCCGGCGAGGCCCGCCAGCAACACCGAGGTGAACAGAAGCGAGGTCTTCCAGGCGCCCCAGGAATCGACGATGCGGGTTCCGATTGCCGTGCCGATGACGCCGCACACGCCATAGGCGGCGAACACCAGCCCGATCGCGTCAGGCCCCGCGCCCGTCAGCCGCGCCAGCAGCGGACCCATGAAGGTGAACACCACGAACTGGCCGGACATCTGCAGCGTGGTAATCGACAGCAACAGCACGATCAGCCGGTTGCGGCCAATAGCGGCCCATGTCTTGAGGTCGACTGGCGCGCCCATCAGCCCGCGCGGCAGGCGCCAGGCCAGAAGGAGGATACTCACGCAACCCATCAGGCCGATGCTGCCATAGGCCGCGCGCCAGCCGTATCGGCTGGCGATGAAGGTGATCAGCGGCAGGCCGACCGCCGCCGCCAGCGACCAGCCGAGAAAGATATAGGCGATGGTGCTGCCGCGCTTTTGCTCCGGCACGATCAGCGCGGCTGTCCCGGCCGCCTGCGGCGTATAGAGCGCGCCGACCGCGAGCATGACCAGACGGATGATCAGAAGACTGGTGTAGTCGGGCGCCAGGGCGGAAGCGAAGTTGGTAACGGCGAGCACGGCGAGCGTCACTGTGAGCAAGGTGCGGCGCTCGATCCTGGAAGTCAGCCACGCCGTAACCGGTGAACCGACGCAGAGCATGATCGCGCCGAAAGTAATCAGAAGGCCCGCAGTGCGAATGCTGACGTCAAGACCGGAAGATAACTCGCCGAGCATGCCCGCCGGCGCCAGCACCGAGCAGCCGGTGACGACATTGCCAAGCATCAATGCGGTGGGCGCGAAGCGGCGTTCGGTATAGACGGGCACGGGCACATGTTTCATGCACGTGCATGTACGCGGCGAGCCGCGTCAGAGAAAAGGACGCGATGCCGGACTATTTGTCATCGCTGTCATGAGATTTATTAATTTGACGCCGCTGATGCTCGCGGGCTCTGCGCGCATTGTCGGGGTATGAAGAAGCAATCCGCCTTTACGGGCCAAATGAGGCCCCGGATATAGCGCCCGCGGCTGCTTCCATCACGCCCTGTTTAGCAAATTGCCCGATTGCAGGAGCCGAATCCCCTGCTATACCGCTGCTTTCCCGCTTACCTGCGCTCGTTCGCAGGAGTGAGCTCTAGGAGATGCCAATGCCTGACAGCAATTCCCCCGCATCCGGATTCCAGTTTGGCCTTGCCAATTTGAAACCGGCCGAGCCCCTGGAAAAGATCACCCTCACCTTCCCGGACGGCGCGAAACGCGAATACCCCAGGGACATCACCGGGCTCGACATCGCCAAGGGCATCTCGCCCTCGCTCGCCAAGCGCACGGTGGCGATGGCGCTCGATGGGGTCGTCACCGACCTCAACGATCCGATCTCGGGCGATGCGAAGATCGAGCTCATCAACCGCGAAGATGCGCGCGCGCTGGAACTGATCCGGCATGACTGCGCGCATGTGCTCGCCGAAGCGGTGCAGTCGCTGTGGCCGGGCACGCAGGTCACCATCGGCCCGGTGATCGAGAACGGGTTCTATTACGACTTCTTCCGCAACGAGCCGTTCACGCCGGAAGATTTCGCCGCGATCGAGAAGCGGATGCGCGAGATCATCGCGCGCGACAAGCCATTCACCAAGGAAGTGTGGGACCGCGAGAAGACCAAGCAGGTGTTCCGCGACAAGGGCGAGGCTTTCAAGGTCGAGCTGGTCGACACCATTCCCGGCGACGAGCCGATCAAGATCTATTTCCAGGGCGACTGGTTCGATCTGTGCCGCGGCCCGCATATGAGTTCGACCGGCAAGATCGGCAACGCGTTCAAGCTGATGAAGGTGGCGGGTGCCTATTGGCGCGGCGACTCGAACAACCCGATGCTGACGCGCATCTACGGCACGGCGTTTGCCAGGCAGGAAGAGCTTGACGCGTACCTCAAGCAGATCGAGGAAGCCGAGAAGCGCGATCACCGCAAGCTCGGCCGCGAGCTCGACCTGTTCCACTTCCAGGAGGAAGGCCCCGGCGTGGTGTTCTGGCACCCGAAGGGCTGGACGGTGTTCCAGGCGCTGATCGCCTATATGCGCCGCCGCCTGACCGGCGATTACAGTGAGGTCAACGCGCCGCAGATCCTCGACAAGGCGTTGTGGGAAACGTCAGGCCATTGGGACTGGTACCGCGAGAACATGTTCGCGGCGCAGTCGGCCGGCGACGAGGCCGAGGACAAGCGCTGGTTTGCGCTCAAGCCGATGAACTGTCCAGGCCACGTGCAGATCTTCAAGCATGGCTTGAAGAGCTACCGCGACCTGCCCCTGCGTCTTGCGGAGTTCGGCGTGGTGCATCGCTACGAGCCGTCGGGCGCCATGCACGGCCTGATGCGCGTGCGCGGTTTTACACAAGACGACGCGCACGTCTTCTGCACGGAGGCCCAGCTTGCCGACGAGTGTCTCAAGATCAACGAGCTGATCCTGTCGACCTATGCCGATTTCGGCTTTGAAGGCGAACTCACGATAAAGCTCTCGACCAAGCCGGACAAGCGCGTTGGCACCGACGAGATGTGGGATCATGCGGAGCGCGTGATGGCGACCGTGCTATCGGAAATTCAGGCCAGCGGCAGCAACCGCATCAAGACCGCGATCAACCCGGGCGAAGGCGCGTTCTACGGACCCAAGTTCGAATATGTGCTGCGCGATGCCATCGGCCGCGACTGGCAATGCGGCACGACGCAGGTCGACTTCAACCTGCCGGAGCGTTTCGGCGCGTTCTACATCGATGCCGACGGCTCCAAGAAGACGCCGGTGATGGTGCATCGTGCGATCTGCGGCTCGATGGAACGCTTCATTGGCATCCTGATCGAGCATTTCGCCGGCAACTTCCCACCCTGGCTCGCGCCGACCCAGATAGTCGTTACGACGATCACCTCCGAAGGCGACGAATACGCCAAGGTGGTCGCGGCTGCCGCACGGCGCGCCGGCCTGCGCGTCGAAATCGACCTTCGCAACGAGAAGATCAATTACAAGGTCCGCGAGCACTCGCTGGCAAAATCCCTGCCCTGCTCGTCGTCGGCAAGAAGGAAGCCGAGACCCATTCGGTCTCGATCCGCCGGCTCGGCAGCGATGGGCAGAAGGTGATGCCGACCGACGAGGCGCTGGCCGCCCTCGTCGAGGAAGCAACCCCGCCGGACGTGAAGCGGGCGCGGACGGCCTAAGCAGGCCTGTGGAGCGGACAATGCTTCCGCTCCCGTGCTTCCACCCGAGCAACCAGGACATCAAGCCGTTCGCCCTCGGGCGAATCGGCCTTGGCACTCATCAACCGCTCTATCTCTTCGAGGGCCAGGCGATGGTCGCTTTCAGATTTGAAGCGTCCAATGAACACAGTCGAGACCTCAAGTGGCGGATGTCCGGCCCTTTTTATCACAATCGATCTAAATTGGCTTCCGCACACGTCGTCGCTTACATATCTCCATGATAGCAATTCCCAGACCGACGAAAGAGACCCTTGTGCCCGACGCCATCGAACTCCTGAAGATCCGCCGCTCGGTCAAGCCCCGCGAGATGAGCGGCCCCGGCCCCACCGCGAGCGAACTCGAGACCATTCTGACCATCGGCGCGCGGGTGCCGGACCACGGCAAGCCGACGCCGTGGCGCTTCATCGTGTTCGAGGGCGACGCCCGGGCCCGGGCCGGCGACGTCATCGCGCAGGTGTTTGCGAAGAAGAATCCGTCAGCTCCGGCCGCCGACATCGAGATCGAGAAGCGCCGGCTGATGGACGCGCCGCTGGTGATCGCCGTGGTCAGCTTCACCCGGCCGCATCCGAAGGTGCCGGCGTGGGAGCAGCAATTGTCCGCCGGCGCCAGCGCGATGAACATCGTCAACGCGGCCACCGCGCTCGGCTACGGCGCCTGCTGGCTCACCGGCTGGTTCGCGTTCGACCGCGACGTGCTCGACGGGCTCGGATTGAAGGCGGATGAAAGGCTGGCCGGCTTCATCCATATCGGCACGCCGGTAAAGCCTGCCGAGGATCGCCCGCGCCCGGCGCTGTCCGATATCGTGACGCGGTTTTGAAGCCTACACGCCGCGGGTCGTTGCCGGGCATGACGATGCCGTTCGGCGGCTAGAGCAGGATGAGGTTGGGTTGAGCCGTGATGGCGGACCTCCTCATGCCCCCGGACGCAAGCGGCGTGAGTGCTCAGAGCCGGCGCATTCTACTTTGCATGGGGTTGTTTTCGCAGTTTTTGTGTACAGACCCTGCTGCGTCCGGGACACGCGGCTAGCGCGCGACGACCTCGACCTCGCCGTCGACGCCGTTGACGACGTTGAAGGGACGCTCGAACACCTTGCCTTCGTTCTTGGCAATCGCCCGGTATTCGCCCTCAGACAGTACCACGCGCGGAAACGCGCCGATCGATTCCTTGATGACGTCGCCGCCTGGCGTGATCACCGACCACGCGGTGTTGGCGAGGGCCTCGCCGCCCCGGTCGCTGACGAGCTTTAGCGTGATCACCGCCGCGCGGTGGCTGACGGTCACGTCCGTCAGCTTGCCGGCCTGGACGCGGATGTCGGAGCGCACGACGGAGTTGGCGTCGCCATAGTTGGAGATGATGTAGTAGGTCCCCTCCGGCAGCAGCGCGACGTCGCCTGCGGCCACGTTGGGGACCAGCGACTGGCGTTCGGCGCCGGCGCCACCTTCGAACTGGCTGCCCTTGTAGAGCGCGAACGAAATCTGGTTTGGCGGTATCTTGCTGGTGCCAACGCGGCCCTCAATGCGCAGCCCGCCGGCCGGAAGCACGAAGGCGACGCGATCGGTCTCCGCTTTCAGGCTCACCGCCCGCACCGCGCTGACCAGGCCGAGGGCCACGTGGACGACGTAATTGCCGGGCTGCAGCACGATGTTCGGGGTCGCGCCGCGCTCCTCGCGGATCAGCTTGAACGTGCCGGTGTCGTCGGGCTTGTCGGCGAACACCCGCCACACCAGCCCGCCGTTAATGACCGGCAGATCCTTGCCGTAGCGCGCCGTCAACGACAGCACCGCTTGGCCAGCAGTCGCCGCACCCGGCGGCGGCACCACCGGAGGGACCGTGGCCAGCGATGGCTGAACGATGGTCGGCTGGGTCAGGGGCGCGGGAATCGGTGGAATCGTCCCCGTCCCGGACGGCGGCGCCAGATTCATGGCAGGCCCGGTCTGGGTGTCCGGAACCACGGCGGGCGGCACCGGTGGCGGGCGGTCCGAGAACCACTGGGCCGAGACCGGGGCCGGAAGCAAAACGGCCAGCGCCAACGCGAGCGCCAACGCCGGGAAAGGCCATCCGCCCCGCCCGGATCCAACGATACCGTCACCCCGCGAAATCATGGCCATGCTTTTCACCGAAAACGCGGCAAATTCAAGCCTCCGGAGCTGAAGTTCGACCGGTATCGGTAGCGGAACCGGCACCGGCACCCAATGTTAATCCTGCGGTCGTGGTCCAGTCACATTCCCTGCCTAGGCCGTTTTCGCCGGGCATAAACCATGCAGGCGGATTGGAATGGACGCTTCTGGCGCGGCCGCGCCGCGGCGAATATCGTTGAAGCCGCAGGAGAGTTTGCGTGTTGGATAGCTGGATGGGCCGCGGCCAAAAAGGCTCCGATGCCCAAGACAAGGTCGGGCTCGGCAGCATCCGCCGGCCGGTGATCGGGCTGGCGCTGGGCGGCGGCGCCGCACGCGGCTTTGCCCATATCGGCATCGTCCGGACGCTGGTGGCCCACGGAATCATTCCCAACGTCGTGGTCGGAACGTCGATCGGCGCCGTGGTCGGCGGCGCCTATGCCGCCGGACATCTCGACACGCTGGAAGAATGGGCGCGCAGCCTGCAGCCGCGAAGCGTCCTCTCCTATCTCGACATCCGCCTGAACGGCTCGGGCCTGATCGGCGGCGCCAGACTTGCGGCCGAACTCGAGGCCGCGGTCGGCCAAAGCCTGATCGAGGATCTGCCGGTGAAATTCGCCACCGTTGCGACCGAAGTGCGCACTGGCCACGAGATCTGGCTGACCCATGGCCCGATGGTGGACGCGATGCGCGCCTCCTATGCCCTGCCCGGAATATTCTCGCCGGTGCTGATCGGCGACCGCTGGCTGGTCGACGGCGCCATGGTCAATCCGGTGCCGGTGTCGGCGGCGCGCGCGCTCGGCGCGGAGATCGTCATCGCCGCCAATCTCTCCAGCGACGTCTTCTCGCATTCCACGACGATCTATTCCCACGGCCCGACGGCCGGCGTTTCGGTATCGGTGATGCCGGAAGCGCTGCCCGAACCCGAGCGGCGGAAACGCGGTATCGGAAAATTCTTCTCCGCCGAGCGCACCATGAAGCGTGAGTTCTTTGGCGGCGGCGGACGGCCGGGCATCTCCTCGGTCATGGTCGATGCCTTCAACATCATGCAGGACCGCATCACCCGCGCACGGCTGGCGGGCGATCCGCCAGATCTGTTGATCTCGCCCCGCGTCGGCAAGATCGGCTGGTTCGATTTTCATCGCGCCGACGACCTGATCGCCCACGGCGTGCGCGCGGCCGAACGCGCCATCGATTCGATCCAGGAGGCGATCCACATTCTGGCGCCGCCGCCGGCGGGTGAAGTCGGGCCGTCGGTCGAAAAGGCCGAGAAGGAATAACGTAGCGTTTTCAAGCGAAGTGGTTACCGGTTCGCGCTAAGAAAACGCGTCAAAACAAGCTCAGGCCGTCTTGATGTAGTCGCGCAGCGCTTCCTGCTCGGTCTCATATTCCTGGACGCGGCGCTTGACGATGTCGCCGATCGAAATCAGCCCCACCACCTTGCCGTCCTCGACCACGGGCAAATGGCGGAACTTGCCGAGCGTCATCATTTCCATGATCCCGGCGACGGTGTCGGACTCCCGGCAGCTCACGACCTTGCGCGTCATGACGGCGCTGACCGGTTCCTCGAGCACCCTGGCGCCGCGCTCGCCCAGCACCCGGACGATATCGCGCTCTGACAAAATGCCCTCAAGACGTCCCTGGTCCATCACCAGCACGGCGCCAATCTTGCGGTCGCCAAGGATCTTGATCGCGGCCGAAAGCTTGACGTCCGGCTCGACGCTCTCGATCTGATGGCCCTTGGTATCGAGAATTGAACGTACCGTCATTGTCGCCTCCCTGAATCCGTTCGCGCCCCCGAGAGCCCGACCTGTTCGCGAGTCTTCAATCAACAGTTCCGCGGCTTGCATCACAACCTGTGAGGATGATGATGGATGAAATCGCCCTTCGCCGCAAGCGGCGATCAGACGCGGCCAGATCTGTCCGGCGATGAAACGTCCACCGCATGCGGCGCCGCACGCGGCACCGGATCGAACAGCGAAAACAACATCAGGCCGGCCAGAAATCCGCCGATATGCGCCTGCCAGGCCACGCTGGCACCTTCAGTGCCGATCGAAATCGCCCCAAGGCCGAAGATGATGTTGACGCCGAACCACACCGCCAGGAATCCGAGCACGCGCGTGTTGCGCAGCGCCCGGACCAGCGACAGTGCTGGAACCTTCGCTGCGGCATCCGCATCGCCCCGGCTGAACGAAAGAAAACTTCCCTGCACGAAGGCGAAGCGGATGGCGGCGGCCATGGCGCCGGATACCGAGGCCGAGGCGCCGATCATCGGCGCGATCGCATGCTCATGGGTGACGAGATGCGCCAGTGCGCCCGCCGCAGCCGTCACCGCCATGAATGCGAAGAACCTGACAGGGCCGAACCGGCGAGCCAGCGCGCTGCCGAACGGCAACAGCCACAGCACGTTGAAGCCGATATGGCTGAGATTGGCATGCAGCAGCGAATAGGTGACGAAGGTCCAGACCTTGGCGCCGGCCCCGCCGGGAAAGGTGATGTTGAGCAGCGTGGAATCGTAGCGCTTCGGAATGAAACCGAACACGTCGATGGTCCAGTTCTCCAGCTCCACCGGCAGCAGCACACGCAAATGAATCGCTGCGATCAGCGCGATATAGGCCGTCAGCGCGCCCGGCAGCGTGAGGATCGGCTCACGCGGGGCGTCGGGCGGCTCGACCAGGGATGAGTAAGGCTGGGATTCCAAAGGGCCAGGACCTTGCAAGGGCTTCGAGGCGTATTGGTGCCAGATAGGCGGCTTTGCCCACCCTGTGCAAGTGCACAATCACAGCTATTCGCGTTCCAGACGCATCGCGGCGCGAAGTGGCGCGACGCGGAGCCCGGACCCCAGGTGGGCTGCATCTGGGTCCCGGCTCTGCGGAGCAGCGTGAAGAACGCTGCACCGCGTCCGGGACGCGATGTCGCTACCAAAAAGGCCCAAAGAAAAAGGGAGGATGCTGAGAACATCCTCCCTTGTCTTGCTGATCTTCTCGCGCCCCTTGGAGCCGGGATCACATCCCCACTCCGCCCCGCGCGATGACCAAACTGTTTGACGCCACCTGTGTACCAACTGCGCCGAGAGCCTGAAGATAAGCCGGCGCCGTCTGATGCGTTCCACACTACGCACGCTGCCTCGCCCGCGCCAACCTCATAGTTAATTTAACGTTAACAACGCAAAGCCGCGGCTTACGCGGCCAAATCGCGCTCCCGGCATGGACGCTGCAAAGCCTGTCCTGCACAACAGCCAAGGGAAGGCGTGTTGCGCAAAAGCGGGACAGAAGTGTCTCGCTAGAAGCAACCCGGGGGCGAGGACTAGATATGAAACACCCATCGAGCCGCGAGTTCTTCGCCTATTGGGATGTGAAGCGCGGCGATGCGCGGGCGCCGGACCGCAGCGAAATCGAACCCGGCGCGGTGCGCGAACTGCTCGGCGACATCTTCGTGCTGTCCTACGACAACGATGCCGGCTACCCGTTTCGCGTCGCCGGAACGCGGGTCAGCGCCCTGCTCGGCCGCGACTTGAAGGATACGAGCCTCGTAGCGCTGTTCGCCCCGGACAGCCGCCGCGAGATCGAGGACATCGTCAGTTACGTGGCAGAGGAAATGCTGGCGGCGATTGTCGGCATCACCGCGACCTCGGAAGACGGTACGACGGCGCATCTGGAGTTGCTGCTGCTACCATTCAACAACCGCGCGCATGCGCCGATCAGCCTGACCGGAGTGCTGGCGCCGTTCGAAAGCAACCTCGGCACAATCAGCGATTTCAAGGTGACGTCGTGGCGCTATTTGCACCGGCCGCAAAAGCTCGCCCGCGCGCCTTGCGCAAGCTCGCCATCGCGCGCGGCTTCATGGTGTATGAAGGCCTGCGGTAATCACGAACCGACGGGTTCAACGAACGCCGCAGCACAACGCATGGTCGCATGACCATGCTCGAAAACGACCCACAGACGCCGCTAAAAAAGCACTGCCAAGCATTGCCTAAATGCGAGGCGTCAGGCAGGGTCGAACTGCGACGTGGAGCCGGGCCACATCAGCCGAACAAGACGCACCGAGGACGATCTCGGAGGCGGCGAGTTGGCGTAACCTCGGAGATCTTAGAATGCCTTTCAAGAAACTGTTGCTTGCCGCCGCACTGGCCACTGCCGCGGTGGCGACGCAGGCCCATGCCGACGCCCTCGATTCCATCATGAAGTCGAAGGTGATCAAGATCGCCGTGCCGCAGGATTTTGCGCCGTTCGGCTCCGCCGGCCTCGATCTCAAGCCGCAGGGCTACGACATCGACATGGCCAATCTGATCGGCAAGGAACTCGGGGTGAAGACCGAGATCATCCCGGTAACCAGCGCCAACCGCATTCCCTATTTGCAGACCAACAAGGCCGACCTCGTGATCTCCAGCCTCGGCAAGAATGAGGAGCGCGAAAAGGTCATCGACTTCTCGATCGCCTATGCACCGTTCTTCTCCGGCGTGTTCGGCACCAAGGCGATCGCGGTGACGAGTGCCGCCGATCTCAAGGGCAAGACGATCGGCGCGACCCGCGGTGCGATCGAGGAACAGGCGCTGACCGCCTCGGCGCCGCCGGACGCCACCGTCAAGCGTTTCGAGGACAACAACGCGACCATCGCCGCCTTCGTATCCGGCCAGGTCGATCTGATCGCCACCGGCAATACGGTCGCCGCCGCAATCGCCGAAAAGGTCCCTGCCCGCGCGCCGACGCTGAAATTCGTGATCAAGGACAGTCCCTGCTATGTCGGGCTCAACAAGAACGAGCCGGCGCTGCTGGCCAAGGTCAACGAGATCATCACCAAGGCGAAGGCGTCGGGCGAGATCGCAAAACTATCGGAGAAGTGGCTGAAAGCGCCATTGCCGCCCGGCTTCTAACGCAAGCCGGGGCGCCGCAGTGTCTTACAAACTGCAATTCGCCGAACTGCTGCCCTATTGGAACGTGCTCCTGCAGGGGCTGGTCTTCACGATCGTGCTGACGGTCGTGTCGACGGTGGCCGGAATCGCGGTCGGAACCGCCGGCGCCTCGGCCCGCACCTTCGGCCCCGTTTGGCTCGGCCGCGTCGTCGCGGCCTATGTCGAATTGATCCGCAACACGCCGTTCATCGTGCAGCTGTTCTTCATCTTCTTCGGCCTGCCGGCGCTCGGGCTGAAACTCAGCGAAACCACCGCGGCCTTTCTCGCCATGGTGATCAATCTCGGCGCCTACTCGACCGAGATCATCCGCGCCGGCATCGAGGCGGTTCCCAAGGGCCATATCGAGGCCGGCCTCAGCCTCGCCATGACCAAGTGGGAGGTGCTGCGTCACATCATTCTCAATCAGGCGTTTCGCAAGATCTATCCGGCGCTGTCGTCGCAGATCATTATCGTGATGCTGGGCTCGGCGGTGGTGTCGCAGATCTCGGCAGAGGATCTTACCTATGCCGCGAACTTCGTAGCGTCGCGGAACTTCCGGAACTTCGAAGTCTATCTGCTGGCGGCGCTGGCCTACCTCCTGCTCGCGCTGCTGATGCGCTCGCTGCTGCGCGGTCTCGGCCGCATCATCTTCAAGGCGAAGTGAACCATGCTGCAGTTCAGCTTCTGGGACATTCTGTCGAACCTGCTGATCGCCACGCAGTGGACGATCGTGCTGTCGCTGATCGCGTTTGTCTGCGGCGGCATTGTCGGGCTGGTGCTGTTGTTCATGCGCACCTCGGGGATCGCGCCGCTGGAATGGTTCACCAAGATTTACATCGAGTTCTTCCAGGGCACGCCGCTGTTGATGCAACTGTTCCTGTTCTTCTTCGGCATAGCCCTGTTCGGCGTCGAGGTCTCGCCGTGGATGGCCGCGACGCTGGCGCTGACGTTCTGGACCAGCGCGTTCCTGACCGAGATCTGGCGCGGCTGCGTCGAGTCGATCCCGAAGGGCCAATGGGAGGCTTCCTCCAGCCTCGCCCTCAGCTACATCGAGCAGATGCGCTACGTCATCCTGCCGCAGGCCTCGCGCATCGCGGTCGCGCCCACCGTGGGTTTTTCCGTGCAGGTCATCAAGGGCACGGCGCTTGCCTCGATCATCGGCTTCGTCGAGCTGACCAAGGCCGGCACCATGCTCAACAACGCGACCTTCCGGCCGTTCCTGGTCTACTCGCTGGTCGCGCTGATCTATTTCTGCCTGTGTTTCCCGCTGTCCTGGTGGGCGAAGAAAATCGAAGGCCGCCTCAATGTCGCTCGTTAGCATCCGTGACGTCAGGAAGAGCTTTGGTGCCAACGAGGTGCTGAAAGGCGTCTCGCTCGACATCGCCAAGGGCGACGTGGTCGCCATCATCGGCCGCTCCGGCTCGGGCAAGAGCACCCTCCTCCGCTGCATCAACGGGCTGGAGACGTACCAGTCCGGAAGCATCACCGCCGACGGGATCGAAGTCGGCGGCCTGGCCACTAATCTGCGCGAGCTGCGGCGCCATGTCGGCATGGTGTTCCAGCAGTTCAACCTGTTTCCGCATCTGACGGCGGCCGAGAACGTCATGCTGGCGCCGACCGTCGTCAACAAGGTGTCGAAGGCGGAAGCCCGCGCGACCGCCGCCGAAGTGCTGGCCAAGGTGGGATTGTCGGAAAAAATGGATGCCTATCCGAGCGAACTGTCCGGCGGCCAGCAGCAGCGCGTCGCCATTGCCCGCTCGCTGGCGATGCGACCGAAGGTGCTGCTGTGCGACGAAATCACCTCGGCGCTCGATCCCGAGCTGGTCAACGAGGTGCTGCGCGTGGTCGAGCAGTTGGCGCGCGAGGAGCATGACGCTCATTCTGGTGACGCACGAAATGCGCTTCGCGCGCGACGTCGGCACCAAGCTCGTCTTCATGCATCACGGCAAGGTGCATGAGGAAGGCGTTCCGAAGGAGGTGTTCGCTGCGCCCCGAACGCCGGAACTGCAGCAGTTCGTGGGCCAGGTCGCCTGAACTCAAGACAGTGTCACGTTATCGAGGAATGGCTTCCAGGAGAGCGCTTCCCTGTTGGCCTTGTCAAATTGTCCCTCCTCTAAAAGCTTACCGACGCATCTGAAGTATTCACAAAGGAATGACGCATCCGGCAATTGGTACACGTGCTCATCCGGGACCCACAGATGAAATTTCCTGGCGGAGCCAAATGCAGACATGATTGCAGGCTTAAGATCCCGCACATTGTCCGGCCATCCTGACGACGCGCTCCGAATTTTGATGCTATCTGAAAGACTGCGAAATTTAGCGCCGAGGCTCCGAAATTCGGAAGCTCTTTTCTCGTCCGACTTCCGGTTTAACCATTCCAATGAGACGCCGAGTACGATTCCGGTCCAAAAGACCAACGCGAATTTAAACCAACTCTGGTGGCCCAGTGCGAGAAGGTTATCAAAAACGGGCGTGGCCACACCGTTACGAAAAACCGTCGTGGCCATACCGCCAGGATTGGAGAAGACGTTTTCCTCCAACCATTTTGCGAGGACAGGCATGATCAGTGGGATCAGCAGAAGACCCCAAACTCCAAACAGAAACTGTTTAAGCCATTTGGACATGAAGCCTTATTGTTTAGCACACTGAACAGCCATCCAGCCAAATAAAGGTCGCGCCCAATACACGGCCTAGCGCGACAGCAAATTGGTCTTGGCCACGTCGATCACCTCGTCACCACGGCCGCTCATCACGGCGCGAAGCACCCGGAGGCTAAAACCTCCGCGCTGAGGTCTGCGACATCGTAGATCTTCATGTTGCCTGATCCCCTTCTCAGCGTCCGGTGAACACCGCCGCACGTTTCTCGAGGAAGGCATTGCGCCCCTCCACCGCGTCGGCGCTGAGACGGATCTCCGCCTGCGTTTCGATCTCGCGGCGGAACTGATCGGCATAGCTGGCGTGTTCGCTCTCGTCGATGAGGCGGGGCGTTGCGACGAGAGCGCGCGTCGGTCCACTCGCGAGCTTGCGCGCCAGCTCAAGCGCGCCGTCGCGAAGCGCGGCATCGTCAAACACTTCGCGGACCAGTCCCCACTCCTTGGCCTGATCGGCCGAGAGCGGCTCGTTGGTCATCATCAATTCGAGCGCACGCTGCCGGCCGACGAGACGCGGCAACAGCCAGGTCGAACCGAGATCGGGGACCAGCGCGATGCGGCTGAACACCTGAATGAAGCGTGCCGAGCGCGCGGCAACGATCATGTCGCCCGCCATCGCAAGGCTGAACCCGCCGCCTGCCGCCACGCCGTTGACCGCCACCACGACCGGCACGCGGCATTCGCGCAACGCCTTGAACGCCGGCCAGTAATACTTCATCACGCCGGCGGCGATGTCGTCGCCCAGGATTTGCGCGGCCTTGAGGTTCTGGCCCGAGCAGAAGCCGCGGCCGGCGCCGGTCAGCACCAGCGCCCTCACCTGCGGATCCCCGCTCATCTCGGCAATTGCGGTCGCGAGGTCACCCAACAGGTCGGGCGTCATCGCGTTGAGCGTCGCAGGCTCATCCAGTGTCAGCACGCCGACGCTGTCATCGCGTTCCCGCTTCACACCCGGCATTTCGCAACCTCCGTTCGCTGGCAGTTCGGCCGGCCTCGTCCGGGCGCGAGAGTAACCCTAATGCCACCGCGCGCAACAATCGCCTCTCGCTGACTTGACCAAAATCGGCGCTCCCGGAGATACTTAGCCGATTGGACGTGGGTTATGTTTGAGATCGGTATTTTCTGCGTAATTTTTCTGGCGATGGCCTATTGGGCCGTGCTCTGGCTGATGGGACGTCGCAACGACGTGCTGCATGGCGAGCTCATCAAAAGCGAGCCGCCTGCGGAAGGACCTGTGCGTCCTGTGTTTCCGATGCGTCCGGTTCGACCAGCGCTGCCGGAACGCCCCGCTGAAGCGGTTTCGGAGCAACAGCCGTTCCGGCAGGAACGGCTGGAGTCGCTGTTGAACACGATCAAGCAGGATCTCAATCAGCTGGTACAGAAATAAACGACACCGCATTCACTGCGCCAGCATCGGCGCAGTGTCGGTCTACCCGAGCGAGGAACGAGCGTTGAGCAATCGCTGGGGCATTCTGGCCGTTCTGTTCACCGTGCGGCTCACCATGGCGTTCCAGTTTCAGAGCGTCGCTGCGGTCGCGCCGCTACTCGGGGCCAAATTCGATGCCAGCCTTGCGGATATCGGACTCCTGATCGGCCTCTATTTCACGCCGGGCGTCGCGTTGTCGTTGCCGGGTGCTGCGATCGGAAAAAGGTTTGGCGACAAGGCCACCGTGTCAGGTGCGCTGCTGCTGATGTTGATCGGCCAACTCGTCATGGTGGCCTCGGATTCCTGGGGCTGGCAAATTGCAGGACGGCTGATCGCGGGCGGTGGCGGCGTCTTGCTCAATGTCCTGATGTCGAAAATGGTCACCGACTGGTTTGCCGGCAGGGAAATCGCGACCGCGATGGCGATCTTCATCAATTCGTGGCCGGCCGGCGTCGCCATCTCGCTGTTGACCTTGCCGGCGATCGGCACCGCCTATGGCGTCAGCGTGGTCTATCTTTCGATTGCCGCGCTGGTCGGCCTCGCCATCCTGCTTCTTGTTGTGGCCTATCGATCGCCGTCAACTGCAGCAGCCACGCCTTCAACCGCCTCACGGCTCGACCGCAACACCTTGTTCGCCGTGATCATCGCGGGCCTGATCTGGGGCCTCTTCAACATCGGCTTCGCGATGATTTTCAGTTTTGGCCCCACCCTGCTGGTCGAACGTGGCTGGCCGATCACCGCGGCGGGCTCGGCCATCAGCATCGTACTGTGGCTCGCGGCGCTCGGCGGAACGTCCGGCGGATTTCTGGCCGATTGGACTAGGCGGCCGCAGTCGGTCCTTGTCGTTGGATGCATCATGTTCGCGCTATTGATGATGGCGCTGCCTCGCAGTACGGCGGTGATCCCCCTCGTCATCACGATCGGCTTGATCAGCGCCCTTCCCTCGGGACCGATCATGAGCCTCCCCGCGCGCGTATTGCAGCCCGAGACGCGCGCCATCGGGATGGGCATCTTCTACACCGTCTACTACGCCGCGATGATGCTAGGTCCGACGGTTGCGGGCGCCATTGCGAAATCGACAGGCAGTGCGGCGGCCGCCTTCGATTTCGGGACGGCAGCCCTGCTTGCCTGTCCAGTATTGTTATGGGGATACAACCGGATTGTTGCGCCGCGACCGCAGGCCGCGTGAAGGCTTGCACTTCATGCAACTGCCGATAACACATCGTTAACCCTGTCGGCCTTAGGGTCTTCCCGACGCCGAAGGACCGGCTGTCTGGTGGCGAAGATGTCGTTTGCGCAAAAGAAAACAACCACTGTACCGTCCGCCCAGGAGCGACGGCGCTTTCAGCGTGTCAAAGTCCATCTGCTCGGCCGCTATATGCTGCCCGACCGCCGCGAATTTCCTTGCCAGATTATTAACATGTCGCCGGGGGCCTGGCCCTGCTGGCGCCCGGCATCGGCAATGTCGGCGACCGCGTGATCGCCTATCTCGATCATATCGGCCGGGTCGAGGGCAAAATCACCCGCATCATCGACAACGGCTTTGCCATGACCGTCGGCGCCACCGCGCGCAAGCGCGACAAGCTCGCCGCCCAGCTCACCTGGCTTGCCAACCGCGATATCCTCAATCTGCCGGAAGACCGCCGCCACGACCGTATCGTGCCGCGGAATCCGATTGCGCTGCTCACGCTCGAGGACGGCAGCAAGATGACCTGCCGCATCATCGACCTCTCGCTGTCGGGCGCCGCCATCGCCGCGGAGAACCGCCCGCCG
This sequence comes from Bradyrhizobium sp. RDT10, assembly GCA_044772375.2. GTDB lineage: Bacteria > Pseudomonadota > Alphaproteobacteria > Rhizobiales > Xanthobacteraceae > Bradyrhizobium. Next base: position 1,915,900 of record CP187939.1, on the reverse strand, counting down.
CTGAAATCGCTGGTCATGCTGGGCAAGGTGCAGTCCCGTGTGGTGCGAAACCTCGAGGAAGGCTTCGCGCTCGAGTTCGTCCACGAGCAAGTCGGCGAGGCGCTCGAAGACGCAGTTACCGCACGGTAAAGCGCCAGCCGCCGAAAATCCCTGCTTTTCCGACCTCAAGAGGCGGTATCCGCACCACGGATGCCGCCTTTGCCGCGTCTGGGGCTTGCAAAACGCGGTTAACGCGGCGGGCCTTCGCGCGCTTTTCCGTCGCTGGCGAAGCGTCGCGCGCGTTAATGCATAAAATTTGAATCAATTGCAGTTGTTTCAAATTTTAGTCTAATTCAATTCAAGTATAGATCGAATTATCCGCGTCTTTTACTAGTATTCACGTCAAATGTACCTGCCTGACTTAGCGGCAGCGCAAATCCTTCGTGCGAAACGTGGTCCCAACAAGAAACGGGGGCCACAATGTTGTTCAGGGGACAGGGGAAGGGACTGGCGGTCATCGCCGTCCTGTTGGGGATGAGCGCTTCAATGAGCGTCCAGGCGAAAGCCGGCGACGCACTCTATGCCAGCCTTGGCGACACCGCGCGTTCGCCGATCGGCTGGGTCGAATTCTGCGCCGAGAATCCCGGCGACTGCCGCGGCGGCGCATCACAGCCGCGCGACATCGTGATGTCGCAGACGGCGTGGCGGGATCTGGTTCGGGTCAACAAGTGGGTCAACGAGACCATCAAGCCGATCACCGACATGGATCATTGGGGTGTGATCGAGAAATGGTCGTTGCCGACGGACGGTTACGGTGACTGCGAGGACTATGTGCTTCTGAAGCGCAAGATGCTGATCGACGCCGGATGGCCGCGCGAAGCGCTGTTGATCACGGTGGTGCGCGACAAGAAGGGCGAAGGCCACGCGGTGCTGACGGTGAAGACCGACAAAGGCGAGTTCGTTCTCGACAACCAGAACGAAAGCGTCCTGGCCTGGGCCGAGGCCGGCTACCGCTTCGTCAAGCGTCAGTCGCAGAGCGATCCGAATGTGGGTCTCGCTCGGTGACAACCGCCCTGCGGTCGCTACCGCCTCGTCACGCGATCGATAACGAAAAGGATTTTACGAACCCGCGACCCGGTCACATCCCCACCCCTCCCCGTCCCAGACCGGTTCGCGCGCGGCCAGGCTTCCCCAAAGCCTGGCCGCACCTTTTTTGGGATAAGGTAGCTTGAAGCCCTACGCGGCCTGCGCCACGCGCGAGGTGGATTTTTGCCGCATCGGCTTGCCGCCGGGCGGTCCCGACGGCTTGTGGTCGAGCATCGAAAGCGCTTCGAGGATCTCGTCGATCGTCACGAAGCGCCGGCTCCCCACCAGCTCGCGCAGCGCGGGATTCGAAGTCACCGCCGCCGCGTCCGAGGCCCAGGACGCGAGGATCGCGCGCTTTTCGCCCAGCGAAAGCGTCGCGTCGGCAACCACGTCGCGCGGGTGATCGAACACGGTCGCCGGATGCAGTACCGCATTCAGATCAAACACATTGTCTGCCTGGTCGATCATCGGTTTGTCCTCCCCAAAGGTGAAAAACGCTTCCCGCCCGACATGTCCAGGCGGGAGCCTTTCCTTCGCGAGGCGCGACGGGCTTAAGCCGCCTTTGCCTCGATCTGCTTGACGTTGCCCGGCGCGGCGCCGTTGATCGCGATGCGCCGCGGCTTCATCGCCTCCGGGACTTCCCGGAACAGCTCGATCCGCAGCAGGCCATCCTCGAACGACGCGCTCTTCACCTGCACATGGTCGGCAAGGCTGAACAGGCGCTTGAAGGGGCGCGAGGAGATGCCCTGGTAGAGATATTCGCGCTGGTCCTTCTCGGCCTTGCGGCCTTCGATCGTCACCGTGTTCTGCTCGGCGGTAACGGCAATCTCGTCGACCGCGAAGCCGGCAACGGCCAGCGAGATCTGATAGCGGTCTTCGCCGAGCCGTTCGATGTTGTAGGGAGGGTAGTTATCCTCGCCGGCGCGTTGCGCGGTTTCGACGAGATCGAAAAGGCGGTCGAAGCCGATGGTCGAACGCCAGAGGGTGTGAAGTCGTACGTGCGCATAGCCAAATTCTCCATGGAGCAAGTTGGATACGAGCGGCACCGGACACGACAGGTGCCCGTCTCAAGGCCGGGCCCATCAGGCGCCCGGACCGCCCTGCGGCGGCAGCAAAAAAATTAGAAAAGCGCGATTTGGTTTCAAGGGGTCTATAAAAATTTTGGGCTCCCTCCCGGCTCCTCTTCGTTTACGTTTTTGCACTGCACGAATGATGTGCCATGATGGACGACCTCATCGGGAGGAGCTGCCGTGGCCCACAGCGAGATCGATGCCATCCGCACATTGCTGGCCTCGAAGCCGCGGCCGGTCGGCTGGTCGGAGCGGCGGCAACGCCTCGACGAGGTCGGGTCGACCTGGCCGGTGGCACCGGACGTTCAATGCGAGGCCGTCGATTGCGACGGCGTTGCCGGCGAGTGGTCGATCGTACCGGCTAGCGAGAAATCGCGTGTGCTGCTGTATTTCCACGGCGGCGGTTACTGCTCCGGCTCGATCGTCAGTCACCGCCGCCTGGTGACGGAAGCCGGGCGCTACGCGGGTACGCGCGCGCTCGCGATCGATTACCGTCGGGCGCCCGAGCACCCATACCCCGCCGCCCATGAAGACGCGCTCACGGCATGGCGCTTCCTGCGCCGGCAAGGCATTGCAGCGACGAGTATCGCGGTCGGCGGCGACAGCGCGGGCGGCAACCTGACGCTCGGGCTGATCAACCGTTTGCGCGCGGCGGGAGAGCCGCTGCCCGCCTGCGCCTGGCTGATTTCGCCGTGGATCGATCTCACCATGTCAGGCAGCACGCTCGCGACCAAGGACGCCATCGATCCGCTGATTCACAAGGCCTATCTCGCTGAACTTGCGGATGCCTATGCGCCGCCATCCGTCGATCGCCGCGATCCGCTGATCTCGCCGCTGTTTGCCGATCTCACGGGCTTTCCGCCGGTCTTGATTCAGGTCGGATCGGCCGAGACATTGCTCGCGGACGCGACGCGGCTTGCCGAGGCCGCGGGGGTGGCCGATGTCGATGTGACGCTGCAGATCTGGCCGCACATGATCCATGCATGGCCGGTCTGGAATGCAAATCTCCAGGACGGCCGGCGCGCGCTCGCCTACGCCGGTCAGTTCATTCGGGCGCATATCCGTTAGCCCAGGGGCCCTTCCTGCAGCCCAAGACCCTGATCTTGCGGGGTTTTGCCCGAAATCCCCCGCGAGCCCGGCAAATCCCGGGTTTTAGCGCCGCCGCGCCTGTGGTATTCGGGAACATTGAATCACGTCCGGATTTGGAGTCGCATGATCGAACTCGCCCCCGGAATGCCAGCCCCATCGCGCGTTTCGGCGGACAGCCGATTGCGATCGCCGCAGCGGCCCTCGTCATCGTTGTGCTTGGCGTAAGCTCTAACGCCCTGTGGCGCGCCTATACCGGCAGCGCGCCCGAGACCGATCGCGCGGTCGCGACCCGGCAGCTGCAGGCGCGCGCCGCGCAGGCGTCCGAACAACTGGTCGAGAAGACCAAAGGCCTCGAGGCGACGCAGCAGGAATCGATCGATCAGTTGCAGGTGGTGCAGGATCAGCTGCTGACCGTGCGCCGCCTGCTCGCCGCGCAGCAAGCCGACACCAGGAAGCTTTCCGAGCAGGTCGGAACGCTCACCGAAGCGATCGACGGCTTGCGGCAATCCCTTGCCAGCGTGCAAGCTTCCGAGCCCTCCGCGGCTCCCGCCCCGCGCAGCCGGTCAGCCAAGGCAAAGCCTCGCTCAAACCGGAGCGCGAACCGCAGCCGCGCCAAGGCGCGCGGCTGATCGGTCTGGACGGCGCTTGGCGATGAAGTCCCGCTCGGCGGGCTGACGCGCGGCCAGGCGAAATTGCACGTTGATCAGTACCTTGGCTGTCCAGCCGCCTCATAAGGACCGTCATTGCAGGTACCTTGGGAGGCGGCCCGATCAGGCCCTGCACCATGCGGCCGGGTGACGGGATATTTTCCACCGTTACGGCACGCCTCGCCGCAACTTTTTTCCGCTTTTGTGAACTGGTTCACATTTCCCCGCAAGAATCCCGGGCATCCTGAAATTCACCGGATGGCGTGAGCCGATTTCAATATCCGGGGCTGGCAAGGTCGTTGACGGTATACTGCGTCGACGGCCTTGTTTTTTGTGCCCGATTTTTGGGCCCTTGAGCTGCGCCCCCAACCGACCAGCATCTCGCAAGCAGGTGATTTGCGTTCGCACCGGTTTGCAAGCTGAATGCGCCTCCAAAAAGGCGGGCCACCACGAGCGCCGAACCCCTGCCGACGTCAGATATCAGCAGCCGCGACAGATGCCCTTGATCTTGCGGCCGACTTGCTCGTTCTCTTCATTGATCTCGGCGTCGCCGCTCGTCTGCCTGCTCGTTCCCGTCGTTACACCGCTGCCGGGGCCTGACGACTGTGCGGTGCCGGCACTGTTGGTGCCCGGCGGAGGCGGCGACGCAAGTCTGGACGGGTTCGCCGCGCCACCCGGACCTTGACCGGCATTGTTCAATCCCCCGGGAGCGGCAGGTCCGGGAGAAACGCCGCTGGTGCCTTGCGTGCCGACTCCGGTCGTGCCGGCCCCGGTAGAGCCCACACTCGGCGAGCCGACGGCGCTACCACTACTGCTACCGGCTGATGATCCGCCCGTGGATCCGCCGGCGCTCTGAGCAAACGATGCGGCCGGGGATACCAGGATTGTGATTGCCGCAACTGCGGCGGCTGCAGATGCCAGCTTCATCGGAAATCTCCTTTTTCGGAGCAACGATGGCGCCCCGCCCTTGTTCCTGCCGGAACGATTCCGCCGCCCGATCATTCATTCACATCCGCTCGACGGCCGGGGTGGTTTCGCTTTGCGCAAATTGATCGCCTTCGACGACGATACGCTCGACAAGCTCACCCAGCTTGCACGCGACCGGATGGCGACATTTCAGGAATTGGCCGACGAGGCTTTTGCGGACCTGCTCAAGAAGCACGGCATTCCCATCGATCTCAAAGATGCGCTGCGAAAGAGTGCGAGGCTTTCCGAGGACGCGACGCCGAAAAAGACAAGATCGAGAACCGCAAGGACGCCATCATGAGTTCCGACCCGGATCCTTTCGAGCAAGGCCAGCGCGCCGCTCGCCTGCGCATTCCGGCGGAAGCCAACCCGTATCGGGACGGCACCGAGGAGCATGCGCTTTGGGCCGCCGGCCATGAAAAGGTCGCCGGCGCCCGCGAGGCGAACGAGAGCGAAGGCACCTGAGCCGCTTGGAGCGTTCGTTCGAAGCGGTGCGGTCGTTACGCCGCAGCTCCGGTCTGGGCCGCAACTTCGGTCTGGCCGGTCCGATCCTCGACCATGCTGACGAACAGGTGGGATTCACGGTCCGGACCGCCGATCTGAAGGCGCCGGACCGCAATGGTCCGCCGCCCCTGACGGGGTTGTCGACGGTATCGACGATTACCTCGAGCTGCTGCTTTCGCTCCAGCAGCTGGCGGTCCCGTTTCTCGATCAATTCGGCGGCCGCAGCAGGAAACAGCTCTCGCGGCGTTTTTCCCATGATCTCGCCGCGCGACATGCCGATCATTTCCTCTGCCGCCTTGTTGACGAACAGGTATCGCAGATTGCGCGCGTCCTTGACGAGAATTCCCTCGGGTATGTTTTCGACGATCGCCGCCAGAAACTCTTCCGTCCGCTCCAGAATGGCTTGACCCTTCCTTTGTGCAGTAACGTCTTCCTGCACCGACACCCAGCCGCCGCCGTCCATCGGACGTTCGTGGATCTTGATCACGCGGCCGTCGGTGAGGCTGATTTCGTAGGAGGTCGGCTGCCGTTTTCCGATGCGATCGATAATCGCGGCGAGATATTGCTTGATGTCGCCTTCGAACAATCCGCTGTCGACCCGATGCTGCAGGATCTCCTCCAGCGACGATCCCGCCTTGATCTTCACCGGCAGGCCGTAGAGCTTTCGATATTGGTCGTTCAGCGCCAGCACCTGCGCCTTGCCGTCAAGCATGATCAGGCCCTGCGGCATGCTGTTGATCGCCGCGGTCAGTTGCCATTTGGTGGCCTGGTACTTGTCGTTGAACTTGTCGCGTTCATCCATGGCCGCGTCGCGCTGCTTCGCGGTACCGGCTCCGAGTTCCTCGAGCTCGACGTTGCGGCTCACGGCGTCACGAAAGTTCTGCACGGCATAGGCCAGGCGCCCGATCTCGTCGGCACGTGAGTAATGCGGGATCGGGCAATTCGACGTTGCCGCCGGCAATCCGGTCGGTCGCCTCGGTGATTTCATGCAACGGCCCGACGACGGACCGTCTCATCACAAGCACGTTGAATCCGGCAAACATCAGCGCACCGAGCCCGAGTGCGAACAGATAGAAGGCCGCGTAACGGCCCTGGTCGCCGAGATCCGCGGCCTCGCTGATGCGTTCATTGTAGATCCGCGCCAGCGCCTCGAGATCGTTGTTGAGCTGGGTTCGTAGCGCGCGGTTGGCGTCGTTGTCGCCCCATTCGCGGCCTGCCGCCGGGCTGATTTCGACCGCGCGCCGCACGAGTTCCTTGCGGAAGTCGATGAATTGATCGATCCGTCGCTTGAAGGCCGTGAACTGCTCGATATCGTCGGCGCGGACCGTTTCCTTCCACCGCTCCATCACGCCGGCCAGTTCGCGGCTGCGCTTGAGGAGTTCGTCAGCGTACTGCTTCACCTTCGCCCGGTCGGTGGACATATAGATGCCGCGCGATTCCATGACGATGGCGTAGATCAAGCCGTTGACCTGCCCGACATTGGTCGCGGCCTGGGCCGATGACGCCTGCAGATGCCGATATCCGGTTTGCAGCCGCACCGATTGGATCGACATCACCATCAGGACGGTCGTCACGACCATCAACCCGGCAGCGATGCCATAGATCTTCTCGGCAACGGTGAGATCGCTCGTCCAACCGGCGAGCCCAGCCATTATTCTTTTCATCGATCCGGCCTCCGGCGCAGTGCGAGGTCGGGCCTTCAGGGTTGTGCATCCATCGGCCATCGCTCCAGAACGATAAAGCCTAAGCCGCTTGAACTATCAGAGGTTTAAGGTTGCAACCGGTAGTAATACGGGAGCGGCCGCATGGAACCGCAGCTGCCGGTTAGCGACGCGCTTCCGCGGCGCGCGAGAGCGGCCGATCTGAACCGGAAAGCAGGCTGCCATCTTCAGCCGATCTTCTTCAGCCCGTTTTTGAATCGCGGACCGTTGAGCGCGTAGAATTTCGCAGCACTTCCCATCGCCGTCACCTGCTCTGGCGTCAGCGTGCGAATGACGCGCGCGGGCGAGCCGATGATCAGCGAAAATTCCGGATATTCCTTGCCTTCGGTAATGACCGATCCCGCGCCGACGATGCTGCCGCGGCGGATCCTGGCGCCGTTCATGACAATCGAGCCCATTCCGACCAGCGCGTCGTCTTCGAGCGTGCAGCCATGCAGGATGACATTGTGGCCGACGGTGCAGTTCTTGCCGATCGTAAGGGGAAGCCGCGGTCGGTGTGGCAGGTGGAATTGTCCTGCACGTTGGAGCCTTCGCCGATCTCGATCCACTCATTGTCGCCGCGCAGCACCGCGCCGAACCATACGCTGGCCGAATTCAAAAGGCGCACCTTGCCGATCACGGCAGCGGTATCTGCGATGAAATAGTTTCCGTCTTCGGGGAGTTCAGGCCCCTGTCCGTCGAGTTCGTAGATCGCCATAGCAAAAAGGTCTCCGTTGGTGGAGACCTTGGCACGGCCGCTGGCGCGGGATCAAGCGAGCAGGCCGCGAGCCTCAGGCCAGCACGCCGGTGGCGCGCAGCGTCATCAGGAAAAACGTGCCGGACATCAGGCTCCAGAAGCCTGACAGCACGGTCGCCATCATCACGAATTCGAACCGGCGGCGCTCGATCTGCGTGCCGCGCAACGTGTTGCGCATGATGATAAACGGTGCGGCGAAAACCAGAAACGGCACGGCCGCAAACGTCTTCGGCGCCACGCCTTCGCCAAGCAACGCGAACCCCGCCGGCCGCGCCGCCATCGCCTGATAGCCGCTGGCGAGCGCGCCTGCGAACGCAAAGCCGATGCAAAGGGCGAACAGGGAATTCAACGCATCGGGCGACATGGCAACTTCCCCTACTCAAAAACCGCGCCCTGCTTTCGCAAAATTGGGCCGTGGCCGCTACAGCATCCTTAAGAAAAGGTTAACAACGGGCCGCCGGGACCTCGTTTGCGCATGGCTGGCGAGGCTGGAACGCCCGCGAAATCATGAGGAAATCATCCGCCCCATGGCATATTCGCGAGATGATTCGCCTGGCTCTTTCTCGACCGATGCATCGTTCATGACCCTGCTTTCGACGGCCCAGCACCTCGCCCGCGACACCCGCAGGGACCCGCGCTCGCACATGGTCCTGATCATGGTCGCGGCAACGGTCACCGCAGGCGCCGTTGCACTGGTCGCCTATTTGCTGTGGCCGACCTGGGTAGCGCGCCCTGCCAGCGCTCCGGAACGGTTGCCGGTCAGCGTCGGCGCGTCCCTCTTCAACGTGCCGACAGCGGCGATCCGCCGGAAGATCCAACGCCACTCCGGGCCGCAGGAGCGGGTCGATCTCAGCTTCGTCTTCCCGTCGCTGGAACCACCGGATGCGCCGAAGCACGTCAGCGCCGATACGATCGAGGAGAAGCTACAACCGATCGACCGGATCTTCGTGTCGATATCGGCTCACCACGACACACTGGCGCCCGACGCGCGGATCCGCACGATCTATCCGCGCTACCTCGGGCAGGCCGTAACACCGGTCGATGACGGATTGACAATGCGCGCCTTTCGCGACGGCTCGCCCTACGCCAACGAAGACCTGTTCTCCGCCACGACGCCGAGCCTCAACGCGCGCTGCACGCGCGACGGCCTGACGCCCGGCATGTGCCTGAGCGAGCGCCGCGTCGACGGCGCCGACCTGACGTTTCGCTTTCCGCGGAGCTGGCTGTCGCAATGGCGCGACGTTGCCAATGCGATGGACCGCTTGACGGCGCAGATGCGCGGGCCGAAGGGTTAGCCGCGGACTCGTATGGTGGGCAAGGGCGCAATTGCGCCGTGCCCACCATAACAACTCACAATACGGGAAGACGATTGGTGAGCGCGCTTTGCTTTGCCCGCCCTACGGCGCGAGCGCCCTTCACCCGACGTCGGCCAGATCTTCCTCGAGGATCGCCATCTGAAACTGGAACGAGCGATCGTCGTCCTCGTCATCGACGAACAGCACGCCGATGAATTCCTCGCCGATATAGACTTCGGCGGAGTCGTCCTTTTCGGCCGCGGCACGACGCGGATCTTTGGATTGCCGAATACGCGCTTGAGATAGGCGTCGAGCTTCCTGACTTCCTGAACGTCCACGGCGGTCTCCAATCGGATTCTTTGAATTTCCGGGAGGTTTTTAGGACGAGACGGCACAGACTACCAGCCGTAACTTCACAAATACGGCTGCCAGAAAGTGTGGAAAATCAAAGGCCAATCGCGCCGAGCATCTGATCCATGGTGCGCGACGGCTCTGCACAGCCGGCCTCGCCGACGATCTTTGCGGGGACGCCGGCCACCGTGACGTTGTGAGGCACCGGCTTGACCACCACCGAGCCCGCGGCAATGCGTGCGCAATGGCCGATCTCGATATTGCCGAGAATCTTTGCGCCCGCCCCGATCAGTACGCCGCGCCTGATCTTCGGATGACGGTCCTCGTTCTCCTTGCCGGTGCCGCCCAGCGTGACACCGTGCAGGATCGAAACGTCATCGTCGATCACGGCAGTCTCGCCGCAGACGAAGCCGGTCGCGTGATCGAGGAAAATGCCGCGGCCGATCACGGCCGCCGGATTAATGTCGGTTTGAAACACCGCCGACGACCTGCTCTGCAGATAATAGGCAAAGTCCTTGCGGCCCTTTCTGTAGAGCCAGTGTGCCAGACGATGGGTCTGCAGGGCGTGGAAGCCCTTGAAGTAGAGCAAGGGATCGATGAAGCGTGAGGTTGCGGGATCGCGGTCGAAGACCGCGACCAGGTCGGCGCGGAACGCATTGCCGAGATCGGGTTCGTCGCGCAGCGCCTCGTCATAGGTCTGGCGGATCAAGTCGCCCGACAGCGCCGAATGATCGAGCCGCTCGGCGAGACGGTGCACCACCGAATCTTCGAGGCGCTCGTGATGCAGCACGGTCGAATAGATGAAGGAAGCGAGTTCGGGCTCGCGGCGGACGATGTCCTCCGCCTCGCCCCGGACGCGGTCCCAGATCGGATCGAGTGCGGCAAGCTTCGAACCTTGCGGATTGACCTGATGCACTGCCATGATTGCTCTCGCAAATTCACTGGTTTCGTTGATATTATAGCACGGCGGGCGGACGGCTGTCCCCGGCAGGCTTCGGCAAAGTAAAACCCCGCCGAGGCCCCGTGGGGTCAGTTCAAGGTGGTCAGCGATTTCGGGAAATCAAGCCGGCCGGCGTCCGACTATTGGTGAATTTCGGCGGGCCCGCCATTCGGCGGATGCTGCCCTGATGGGGAAAGCCACACCAGCACGCAGGTATTGCGGGCGCGGACCGCTGCGGACTCGCGGTCAGCCTGGATCGCCGCCATCGCCATCCCATTGATGTTGCTAGCCCCCGCCCTGTGGAATGGCTACCCCTGCTCCAGTGGGATACCGGCGGCTACCTGGCGCGGTGGTACGAAGGCTACCTGGTGCCCAGCCGCTCCACGACCTTCGGCCTCTATCTTCATTTCGGCGAGGATTCCAGCTTCTGGATCAACCTCGGGATCAACGCACTGGCGACGCTGTGGATCCTGCAGTTGACGCTGCGCGTGCTAGGCCAGCCCCAGCCATTGCGGCTGCTGGCCATGAGCCTCGTGCTGGTCCTGACTACCTCGCTGCCATGGCTGGCCAGCACGCTCCTGACCGACATTTTCGCCGGCCTGTCCGTGCTGGCGCTCTTCATCCTGGTCGCGCATGGGAAACGGACTTCGATCCCGGAAAAATGCTTGCTGTTCGGCCTCACCGCTTTCGCTGCCGCGACGCACAGCGCAACGCTCGCGGTGCTGCTCGGACTGTGCTGCATAGGCTGGATCGCGCGTCCGTTTCTGCGCGGGCGGATTTCCGTTTCCGGACTGATGCAGGGCAGCCTCACCCTCGTCGCCGGAGCTCTGCTGTTGCTGTCGAGCAATTTCGCATTGTCCGGAAAACTGGCGTGGACGCCCGGCGGTTATGGCGTAGCCTTCGGACGGATGTTGCAGGATGGGATCGTCGCGCAGTATTTGCGCGATCATTGTCCGACGCAGAACTTCAAGCTCTGCCCCTATCGCGATCAGCTTCCGGCCACAGCCGACCAGTTCCTGTGGGGCAACAGCATGTTCAACACGCTCGGCCGCTTTCAGGGACTGAACGATGAGATGAGCTTTATCGTGTTGCGTTCGCTCGCGGAGTATCCAGCCTGGCAGGCCAAGGCGGCGCTGACGGCCACAGTGCAGCAACTGGTCCAGGCAGGAACCGGCGAAGGCACCAATGGCTGGCTCGGCCATACCTACGGCATCATCGAGCGCTTTCTTCCCACACAGGTGAAGCCGATGCGCGCGGCAGAGCAGCAGCGCTGGCATTTCGATTTCACCGCAATCAACCGGATTCACGTTCCCGTCGCGCTGGCGTCGATGCTGCTGGCCACGATCATGTTCGGCCGCGGCGTGCTGCGCCGGCCGTTCGACGATCTCACTTTGCTCGCCGGCACGATCACGTCAGCGCTGCTCGGCAACGCGTTCGTCTGTGCCGTGATATCAGGCCCGCATGATCGTTACGGCGCGCGCATGGCGTGGCTGGCCACCACGGTGGTGCTGATCGCCGCGATCCGGCATTTCACCGGCGACGACGCATCACCCGACCGCTCATCGCCGACGTGACAGGAAGTCGGTGACGCCCGTCTTGTAGACCTTGTCGCCGACCGCGCGCATGTGATCGCGGCTCGGAATGTCGAGCACTTCGGCGCCCGGAATGATCTTCCCCAGCGCGGCCGCGGAGCCCGCGATCTCGTCCCTGGTGCCGACCGCGATCAGGACCGGCACGCCGATCCCGGCGGCCTCCTCCGATGTCATCAGCCGCCGCGAACCGCGCAGGCAGGCGGCAAGCGCGCGGCGGTCGGAGCGGGTCTGGTCGGCGAAGGCGCGAAACGTCCGCCCGACCGGATCGGTGACGTCCTCCAGCGACGGCGCTTCCAGCGCTATGGCCACGTTCTCGCCGGGGCCGCCGCCCTCGATCAGCCCGATCCCGATGCCGCCGAGGATCGCCGAGCGCAGGCGCTGCGGCTGCTCGCGCGCCAGTATCGCCGTCATTCGCGATCCCAGCGAATAGCCCATGATGTCGGCGCGCTCGAGTCCCAGATGATCGAGCAGCGCGATGACGTCGCTTGCCATGATCGCAATTTCGTAGTTAGCGGGATCGTAAAGCTTTTCTGAATCGCCATGGCCGCGATTATCGAGCGCGATCACGCGGCGGCCGTCTTTCCTCAGATCGGAAACCCAGGTCGGGTAGATCCAGTTGACGTTCTTGCTGGAGGCAAAGCCGTGCACCAGAACAATCGGATCGCCCTCGCCTTCGTCGAGATAGGCAATTTCGACAGCGCCGTTGTGAAAACTCGGCATCATCAGTTCCACTTTTTTGGGGGATCGGAATGGGCGAGCTTGCAATGACCGCAAGTCTAGCCCTGCGCAACAGCACCCGCCAGAGCGGGGCCGGACGGCAAGCCTGCCGCCTGCCTTCTCAACCGCCGCGCCTTCTTGCGACGCAGCCACGCTTCGGTGGCCCGCTCGGTGGTGGCCTTGATCGATGACAGAAATCCGAACAGCGCCAACAGCGCACCAAACACCCACATCGTCAGATTAAAGGCGCCGGTCGCCAGCAGCAGCGCGCCGCGGCCAAGCACCTTCAGAATCGCGCGGGTCTGGCCGCCCTTGGATTCGGCGAGCCGCGCGGCGCGCGCGACATCCTTCGGCCCTTGCGCGATGCGCAGTATGTCGAGCGCCCCGCGCGTGCCGGCTTTTTCGCCGACGCGTCCGACGTCCTTCGCCAGCCGCACCAGCGCGCCGGCCTTCTCGGCGCGGAACGCCGCCTTGATCGCGCCGATGGTCTCGCCGGGCCGCAACACCGAACCCTTCGCGACCGCCTGCTGCAGGACGGGCGCATCGACGACCTCGCGCACCGAGCGGCCGGCCCACTGCGTCAGCCCTTCGCCCAGCCGCCCGACCTTGCGGGCATCCTTGACCATGGAAAGACCGGCGCGCAGCGGCCCCATGCCGCCGACGGATACGTAGGTCGCGGCGGTCACCGCAAGCCCAACTGTCGCCAGGCCCAATATCAGCCGGTCGACCTCCTCGCCCGTCGCCAGATGCTTGCCCTCGCGCACGACATCCCTGATGTCGCCGAACACGAAAAGATCGCCGGCGACCGTGCCCGACAAGCTCGCAACGTCGTCGGCATTGCCGGTCACCAGACCCGTGGCAAAGCGCTTGGCAAAATGCGACGCAGAACCTGCGTCAGTAACGGCATCGCTGACGCGCTTCGACAGCTCGTCGCTGACGGCAATGCCTTTGTCGCGGGCGAGTTCGATGAAACTGTTGGCGAGATCGGAATCGCCCTCCGCGAGCGCCGCCTCGATATGGTCGGCGACCAGCGCCTGATTGCTCCGCAGGGCGGACTTGATGTGGATATCGGACAGCGCCGCGGGGTCGTCCTGCGCCGCCAGAATGGCTGTGGCCTCGCGGGCGTGCGGCCACAGCGCCGCGCACACCGCCACGCTGAGCGCCAAGCATCCCAACGCCCCTGCCAAAGCCGAACCGAGCCGCAATCGCCTCATCCAAAAAGCCTAATGTTACGTCATTCTCAAGATGGTATGCCGTTTTTAAGACACAACTGCCCCGACGAAAGAAGGGCTTTTCTCCCACGACAAGATTGTGTCGAATTTGCATGAGCAAGTATGCGGCGGGGACTTCCCGAATCAGCTGAGGAATCGGCTCTAGGAATCATCGGCACCCCCACTATGGTGCGCGGCATTTCGAAGCTGCCGCGTCGTGTTGATTGTGTCCGCCAATCGTTGCTATCCAAGGTGAAACTGATGTCCGACCATGTCGTTCCGCATTTCCATAACGACGCCGGAGTCTCCGTGATCGAGATCGGCTCGCAGGAATTCATGTGCGTGGGCGCCAATCCGCCGTTCGACCATCCGCACGTGTTTCTCGACCTCGGCAACGACAACGAGATCATCTGCCCCTATTGCTCGACGCTATACCGGTTTGCCGCCGACCTCGCCGCGGGCGAGGCCCGCCCGCCGGAATGCGTCCTGAAGGACAAGGTCGCCTGACCTTTCGGTGGCTGCCGCGCGCACCATCATCGTTGCTGGTGCCGGGATCGGGGGACTGACGGCAGCGCTTTCGCTCGCCGCGAAAGGCTTTCGCGTCATCGTCCTGGAAAAGGCCGAAAGGCTGGAGGAAGCCGGCGCCGGACTGCAACTTTCGCCCAACGCCAGCCGAATCCTGGTCGACCTCGGCCTGCGACCGCGGCTGATGCCGCGCGCCGTGACGCCCGAGGCCATCAACATCATGAGCGCGCGGGCGGGCGGCGAGATCGCCCGCCTGCCGCTCGGCGAAGCGGCCAGCCTTCGCGCCGGCGCGCCCTATTGGGTGACGCACCGCGCCGATCTGCAAGGTGCCCTGCAGGCAGAGGTCAACGATCATCCGGACATTGATCTCAGGCTCGGCTGCCAGTTCGAGGACGTGACCTCGCACGCCAAGGGCCTGACCGTGGTCCAGCGCCGCGGCAACGCGCGGCAGCAGGAGCTGGCGGTGGCGCTGGTCGGCGCCGACGGCATCTGGTCCGCAGTGCGGAACCATTTATTCCCACAGGTGCAGCCGCAATTCTCCGGCCTGATCGCCTGGCGCGGAACGCTCGATGCGACGACGCTGCCGCGCGAATATACCGCGCCGCGGGTGCAGCTCTGGATGGGACCGGACGCCCATCTGGTTGCCTACCCGATCTCGGCGGCGCGGCAGATCAACGTGGTGGCGATCGTGCCGGGAACCTGGAACAGGCCGGGCTGGAGCGCACCCGGCGATGCCAACGAACTCAAGAACGCGTTCGCCTCGCAGCGCTGGCCGGCGACCGCGCGGATGCTGATCGGCGCCGTCGACGGGTGGCGGCGATGGGCGCTGTTCACGCTGCCCGACATCGGTGAATGGAGCGACGGTGCGATCGCGCTGCTCGGCGACGCCGCGCATGCGATGCTGCCGTTTGCCGCGCAAGGCGCGGGAATGGCGATCGAGGACGCCGCCGTGCTCGCCAAATGCCTGAGCGAGAGCCCGGGCGACAATATCGCGGGCATCCCGGCAACCCTGAAGCGCTATGGCCGGCTGCGGCGCGGTCGCGTATCGCGGGTGCAGCGCGCCGCGCGGCAACAGGGGCGCATCTATCATCTCACCGGACCGTTGGCGCTGGCGCGCGACCTCGCCATCAAGGCGATGGGCCCACAGCGCATGCTGGCGCGGCAGGACTGGATTTATGATTGGCGGGTGTGAGCGGAGAATCCCGTAGCCCGCTTAGTTTGCTGCGCGGCTGGCCTTTTGACGGCTGCCCTTGGCAACGGGAGCCGGCGCGATCGATGGCGGGACCGGCGCCGGCCGGGCTTCCGGTTTCGATTCCTGGCACCTGTTCTTTTGCCAGGCTTCTTCGGCCAGCTTCGACTGGCCGCGCAGCGCAATGTAATCATTGCGATAGGCCATCTCCGCGACCACGGGACCGGCGACACCGGTTTCGGCCTTCGTCATCAGCCCCTGCACTTCCGCGGTGCGGGCGGCAAGGCTCTTGCGCTCCGGCTCGAGTTGCTTGCAATCGTAGAGATCGTATTTGGCGGGATCGGCGAAGGCCGGGGAAATAGCGTCGCTCATCCCGGCGCAGCCGGAAAGGCCGGCTCCGAGCGCAACCAGCGCCAGCGCGGCAAGGCAGCCCTTGAATGACCAGCAGTGGGACGGCGATATCGGCATCGGACCTTCGTTAAGCGGATAATGTTGAGATTGCCTAAAACAGGCACAAGTGTCCGCATTGAGGCTTTGCTTTGGCAGACGCGCTCGCTTAAAGCAAAGGATGCGTTCGATCGGGGAACATGCCAATTCCACTTTCTCCGGTAAACGCGCTAAGTATCTGATTTGGTAGTCAAAGCGGGCGTGGCGGAATCGGTAGACGCAAGGGACTTAAATGGTTGAGTGCCCTCAGGGAAACCTGAGGTGTAGAACTGCTCAAACTCGGGGAAACCGGTGACAGGCAATCCCGAGCCAAGCCCTGAGCACATATTTGTCAGGGAAGGTGTAGAGACTAGACGGGCAGCACCTACGACGCAGGCGCGTTATGGTGAAGGTATAGTCCAGACCCCAAACCGGGCCGTGCAAAAACGCGCGAGGCTCGGGCGGCGAAAGCCGTAGCAGGTAAGAAAATCCCTCGGTGAGTAATCGCTGTGCCGGTTCGAGTCCGGCCGCCCGCACCAGCCTTCGCTCGCGAAGCGAGTGAAGGCTGCCGCGCCGAAGCCGACAGGCGGCAAGCCACCGCCCGGACGGGCTACGCGTGTCCGCATAGCCTGAGCGAAGCGAAGGCTACGACGGACTGGCGAGACTGGGGGGACCACATTGCCGCAAATCGGCCTTTTCGAAATGCGCCGGCTGGAGATGCTGAGCAACACCATCTTCGGCGTTGCCATGACGCTGCTCGCCTACGATCTCCCCAAAGCCAGCAGTTTTGCCAACGCGCCCGACTGGCACGACCTGATGCGCGTTTATGCGCAACCGGTCATCGCACTGATGATCAGCTTCATCGTTGCCGGCATGTTCTGGTTCAGCCATCACCGCCGGCTCGCGGTTGCGCCGGAAGGCGGCCGAGGCGTGGTGTTTCTCAATCTGTTTTTTCTGCTCTCGATCATCATCCTGCCGGTGACCAACGGACTCTACGGCGCCTACCGGCTCGATGGCGTGCTGGCTGTCCTCTACGGGTTTCACCTGACCATCATCGCTGCGCTGAACGCGGTGCTATGGGTTCTTGCGCTCAGGGGCCGCAGCGATCCGCATTTGCTCATGACAGCGCTGTTTCCGGTGTTCGTGTTCGTCCTCGGGACCGCCGTGGCGTTGGTAGCTCCGCCAATTGCACAGTTCGTCTGGTGCCTGGCTTTCCTGGCGCCGCTGGCGGGTTGGGTCGCTGCACGCCGTGCCGGCTAGGCGACGTGGCCTGATCGCGTCAAGGGCCGGCGCGAAACCTTCGCCTCGCTTATAGTGAGCAGGCGGCTCGCCTCCTCGGCAATCATACGCTCCATGTTTTCCTGAAATTCCTTGCGCGGCAAGCCCGGCGCGATCGGCGGCAGAAACGACATAGTGATGATGCCTGAGTGCATTGTCAGCTTCTTCTTGTCCCAGAACAGGCCGGAATTGCACGCGGCCGGCACAACAGGGACGTCGAGATTGGTGTAGAGCGCGGAGATGCCGGCCGACTGGAACTTCACGGGCTCGTCGATCGCCTGACGCGTGCCTTGCGGAAACAACAGCACCTTGCGCCCCTCGCCGACCGCGCGCCTTGCCTCATCGACCATCTGGCGCAGCGCCTGGCGGCCTGCCGAGCGATCGACCAGGATCATCGGATAGCGCTCCAGAAACCAACCAACGAGCGGCAGCTTCCGGAGCTCCTTCTTGGCGACAATGCTGGCATCGGGGAAAATCACGCAGAGCGCCGCGGTCTCCCACAGCGATTGATGATTGCAGGCGATGATGCAGGCCCCGTCGGGAACGTGCTCGCGCCCCTCGACGCGATAATCCAGCCCCACCACGTACTTCATCAGGAACATGATGCCGTTGGCCCACACCTGGGAAACCGCGCGCACCGTCGCGCTGCTCGCGTTGAACAGCGCCATGAACGGCACCGACAGCGAAACGACGACCGTCAGGATCACCACGGCGGCATCGAACAGAATCGATCTCAAATAATGCAAACGTCGGTCCCTCAGGCCTCTATGCGGCTTCCAATACAGCACTTTTCCCGGGTTGCACAATTCCGCCCACCCCGCTGAAATATGGCCCACCATGGATCGGCCCGATTGCCCATCCAGGATCGCCCCATGCCAACCTTCGAAAAAATCACCATCGCGCCGCACCTCGTCTTCGACGTCATCACCGCCGGCGCACCCGGCGCGCCGCTGGTGCTGCTGCTGCACGGCTTTGCGGAATCGATGCATTGCTGGCGCGCCCAAGTCACCGCCCTCGGCGACATGGGTTATCGCGCCATTGCGCCGAGCCAGCGCGGCTATTCGCCGGGCGCCCGGCCGGATCCGCGTGAGTTTTCGCATTACCTGATCGACCGCCTGATGGACGACGCCATGGCGATTGCGGCGGCCGCGGGCTATGGCGAAGCGCGCTTTCATCTCGTTGGCCACGACTGGGGCGGCAGCATCGCGTGGGGCATTGCCGACCGCCACCACGAGCGGCTGGCTTCGCTCACCATTCTCTCGCGGCCGCATCCGAACGCGTTCAATCGCGCGCTGACGGCTGACCGCGAGCAGGCGCAGCGCTCAAAACACCACAAGGCGTTTCTGGAACCGGATGCCGCCGATGTCGTGCTGGCCGACGACGCCAAATGGCTGCGCGAACGTCTGACCGGCAATGGCGTCCCGACCGACGCGATCGAGCGGCATCTCGCCGTGCTCGGCAACAGGCAAGCGATGGAAGCGGCGCTGGCCTGGTATCGCGCCCGCGGCGCGATCCGCGGGCCGCTCGGTCCGATCCGCGTACCGACCCTTTATATCTGGGGTGACGCCGACGACACCGTCGGCCGCGCCGCCGCCGAAGGCACGGTCGATTTCATCGCCGCGCCCTATCGCTTCGAAGTGCTTCCGGGCGTCGGGCATTTCGCGGCGGATCAGGCACCGGAGCGGGTGTGCGAACTGCTGCTGGAACATGTCGCTGCGCATCCGGTTTAAGGAACGCAACGCCCGCAAAAATGTTGTCATGCACAAAAAGGAGTATGACGACATGGCCAGCGAACACCCTCAGACAAGCCTGCCGCAACCGGGCGTAAACCGCCCCCGGATCGGCGGCCCTCCCAGCCGCAACAACCGCAAATTCCCTCGCCGCTGGCGAACGATGGTCCGGAACTAGTGCGGGATAGCCACTGCTGATTTCCTTGTCATCGGTTGCGACAAACGCGAAGCGTTTGCGCCAGGCAGCGTTAGCGACGACTGCACCCGCCGAAGCTCAAAGAGCTACGGCGGACAAGTCGCTTCACAAGGGCGGGTTGATGACGCCATCACGCGCTGGCGGCAAATTCCTGATGCCTGCCGGGTGCCGCGTCAAACAGCGCCTTGGTGTATTCGTGCTGGGGTGCCGCAAAAACGTCTGCCGTCGCGCCCTGCTCGACAATCACCCCGCGCTGCATGACTGCGATCCGGTCACAGACCTGGGCTGCCACCCGCAGATCGTGGGTGATGAACAGCACCGCCAGATCGAACTTGCGGCGCACTTCATCCAGAAGCTTCAGCACCTGATCCTGCACGGAGACGTCGAGCGCCGAAACCGGCTCGTCGCCGATCAGCAATTCGGGCTCCATCGCCAGCGCCCGCGCAATGCAGATCCGCTGGCGCTGGCCGCCGGAGAACTGATGCGGGAAACGATCGATCGCAGCCGGCGGCAGATGCACCACGGCCATCAGGTCGCGTGCGCGCTGCAGCGCCTCCTTGCGGCTGAGGCCGAAATTCATCGGCCCCTCGATGATCGCCTCGCCGACCGTGCGGCGCGGATTGAGCGATCGATACGGGTCCTGGAAGATGAACTGAATGCGCCGGCGCATCGGGCGGAATTTCGCCTCCCGCATCGCGGCGATATCGACGCCGTCGATCTTGATGCCGCCGGCTGACGTATCGACCAGCCGCGCGACGCAGCGCGCCACCGTCGACTTGCCGGAACCGGACTCGCCGACAATGCCCAGCGTTTCGCCGCGCCGGATCGTCAGCGAAACGTCCTTGACCGCGGCGACCACGCGCGCCTTCGGCTGGAACAGGGAGCGCTTGCCATAAGTCTTGAAAAGATTCTCGGTCTGCAGAACCACCGGACCAGTCACCGGCGACCGCTTCGGCGGCGTCATGCTCGGCACCGCGGCCAGCAGCATCCTGGTATAGTCCTCGCGCGGATTCCGCAGCACCTCCTCGCAGGGGCCCTGCTCCACGATCCGGCCCATCTGCATCACCACGACGCGGTCGGCGATCTCGGAAACGACGCCGAAATCATGGGTGATGAACAGCACGCCGGTTTTGGTGCGACCCTGCATCTCCCGCACGAGCTTGAGGATCTGCGCCTGCGTGGTGACGTCAAGCGCAGTGGTCGGCTCATCGGCGATCAGCAGCGCGGGATCGAGCACCAGCGCCGCCGCGATCATGATCCGCTGGCGCTGGCCGCCGGAGAGCTGATGCGGATAGGCGTCGATCATCTGTTCGGGTTCGGGCAGATGCACCGCGCGCATGATCTCGAGCACGCGCGCGCGCTGCTCCTTCTGGTCGAGGCCGGTGTGGATCTCCAGCACTTCGCGGATCTGGTCGCCGACCCGCTCGACCGGATTGAGCGCCGTCATCGGCTCCTGGAACACCATGGCCATGCGGGTGCCGCGGATCGCGCGCAGCTCCGCGTCGGACTTGGTGAGCAGTTGATCGCCCTGCAGCCGGATCGAGCCGCTCTCGACCTGCATCGCGCCCTTCGGCAGCAGGCCCATGACGGCCTGCGCCGTCACCGATTTGCCGGAGCCGGATTCGCCCACCACGCAGACGATCTCGTCGGCACCGACGGAGAGGTTGATGCCCTGCACCGCATGCGTCCTGTCGCCTCCGTTGATGGCGACGGAAAGATTCGAGACTTCGAGGACGGTGTTGCTCACATCACACCCGCTTTGCCATTTTGGGATCGAGCGTATCGCGCAAGCCGTCGCCGAGAACGTTGACGGCAAGGATCGTCAGCGCAAGACACACGCCGGGATAGATGATGTTGTGCGGATACAGGCTGAAGACCTGCCGGCCCTCGGCCATGATGTTGCCCCAGGTCGGCACCTCCGGCGGCACGCCGATGCCGAGGAACGACAGGATGGCCTCGATGAGAATGGCCGAGGCGCAGATGAAGGTGCCCTGCACGATCATGGGCGCGATCGTGTTCGGCAGCACATGCCGCCACAACAATTTCGGAACCGACGTGCCGAGCGTGACCGCGGCCTCGACATAGGGCTCCTCGCGCACGCTGAGCACGATCGAGCGCACCAGCCGCACGACGCCGGGAATCTGGGGAACGGTGATGGCGATGATGACGGTCATCACGCTGGAGCGGAACAGCGACACCATGGCAATCGCCAGCAGGATCGCCGGAATGGCCATCAATCCATCCATGATCCGCATGATCACAGCATCGAGAATGCGGAAGAAGCCGGCCAATAGCCCCATGAACAGGCCGGCCGCGACGCTGATCAGCGCGACCGAAACGCCGACCAGCAGCGAGACGCGCGCGCCGTAGACGACGCGGCTGTAGACGTCGCGCCCGAGCCCGTCGGTGCCGAAGACGGCCATCATGCGAATGCGCTCACCGGTATCGGTCCGCATCGAAAATTCCGCGCCGGGAACCTTGTTGCGCGCCACCGGGTTGATCGCCGTCGGGTCGATGGTGCCGAGCCAGGGCGCCAGCAGCCCCATCAACAGGACAATCGCGATGATCGTGGCGCCGAAAACCACGCTGGGGCTGCGCAGCAATTTGCGGTATGCAGCCGGCTTGGTCGGGCTGGCCGGCAATACGGGTTCGAGGATCGTCGCGTCCACCATCAGTAGCGAATCCTGGGATCGAGCACGGTATAGATCATATCCACCGTCAGGTTGATCATGACGTAGACGAACGAAAACAGCAGAATCACGGCCTGGATCGTCGGGTAGTCGCGCGCCAGCACCGCGTCGACCGTCAGCCGGCCGAGGCCTGGAATCGTGAACACGCTTTCGGTAACGACGACTCCGCCGATCAGGAGCGCCACGCCGAGGCCGATCACCGTAACGATCGGCACCGCCGCATTACGCAGCGCATGACGGAACAGCACCTTTCGTTCGGACTGTCCCTTGGCGCGCGCGGTGCGGATGTAATCCTCGGAGAGCACCTCGAGCACGCTGGTACGGGTCATGCGCGCAATCAGCGCGATATAGATCACCGACAAGGTTACGGACGGCAGGATCAGCCGCTGCACCCAGCCGCCAACCCCTCCGAGATTCGCTGATAGCCCTGCACCGGCAGCCAGTTCAAATAGACCGCGAACAGGTAGATCAGGAGGTAGCCGATCACGAACACGGGCACGGAAAAGCCGAGCACCGAAAAGCCCATCACGATCCGGTCGATCCACGAACCGTGCCGGTGCGCCGCCAGCACGCCGAGCGGAACAGCGACAAACACCGCAATCAGGATCGTGAACAAGGCGAGCGACAGGGTCGGTTCGATCCGCTCGCCGATCAGCGCGGCCACGGTCTTCCTGAAGAAGAAACTCGCCGAAATCGCCGGTCAGCACCCGGGCGGACCAGATGAAGAATTGCTCGATCATCGGCCGGTCGAGGCCGAGCTGGCTGCGGATCTGCGCCACCTGTTCGGTCGTGGCATTGTCGCCGGCGATGATCGCCGCGGGATCCGATGGCGTAAGCCGCAGCATCAGGAAGATGAAGACCGCAACAACCAGCATCACGGGGATCGTGCCGAGCAGTCGCCGGAAGAGATAGCCATACATCGACATGGACGCGCGATCCTCGAAACCGAACGGGCGGCGGAGAGCCGCCGCCCGTTGTCTTCACCTTACTTCGTGATTTCAATGTTCCAGAGCACCGGCACCGGCGAGATCAGGAAGCCCTTGACGTTCTTGCGCATCGCGACGGGCGACACGTACTCGCCGACCGGAATCTCCGGCGTGAACTCGATGACGCGCAGCTGCACCGCCTCGGCAATCGCCTTCTGCTTGGCAGGGTCGGTCTCGCGGGCGAAATCGTCGCGCAGCTTCTCGAGCTTTTCGTCGCAAGGCCAGCCGAACGAGGCCTTGTCGCAAGCCGCGTTCACGTAAGCCGTCGACACCGGATTCATCACGTCAGCGGTGACCCAGGCCGTCATGAAGGCATTCCAGCCACCGGCGCTCGGCGCGTCCTTCTTGGCGCGCCGCGCGACCAGCGTCTGCCAGTCCATGGACTGCATGTCGACCTTGAAACCCGCCTTCTCCATCAGCGATTTCGCCACTGGCGCGAGGTTAGTCAGCACCTTGAGGTCGGTGGAGTGCATCAGCAGGACCGGCGTGCCGTCGTAACCAGCTTCCTTCAGGAGCTCCTGCGCCTTCTTCGCGTTCGAGGTCAGAAGCCCATCCATTCCCTTGGTCGTGGCGAACGGCGTATCGCAAATGAACAGCGCCTTGCACGGCTTGATGTAATTCTCGTCGCCGATGGTCGCCATCAGGAAGTCTTCCTGGTTGAAGGCGTACCACAGGGCGTGGCGGATCTTCGGATTGTCGAACGGCTTGTGCAGCGTGTTGGGGCGGAACACATACTGCGCCTTCAGCATCGGCGACACGAAGACAGCGACGTTCGGATCCTTCTTCAGGGTCGGGAGCAGGTCGTGGCTGGGTTGCTCGATGAGGTCGATCTCGCCCTTCGAAAGCGCGTTGACCGCCTGTTGCGCGTCGGAAATGGCGCGCCACTCGACGCGATCCACCTTGGCCACCTTGCCGCCGGCGAGACCCGAAGCCGGCTCGGCGCGCGGCTTGTACTTGTCGAACTTGACGTAGACGGTCTTGTCGCCGGGCTTCCATTCATCCTTGACGAAGACGAAGGGTCCCGATCCCGTAAAATCCTCGATCTGCTT
Organism: Bradyrhizobium sp. RDT10; assembly: GCA_044772375.2. Taxonomy (GTDB): domain Bacteria; phylum Pseudomonadota; class Alphaproteobacteria; order Rhizobiales; family Xanthobacteraceae; genus Bradyrhizobium. Next base: position 1,891,927 of record CP187939.1, on the reverse strand, counting down.
GTTGGGATCGGTGTCGGCGACGCGCTTGGGCATCATGAACGGCACGTTCGACGAGGGCTTCGACAAGCCCAGCAGTACGAGACCTGTCGGTTCCTTGAGCTTGATGGTGAAAGTCTTGGCATCGACCGCATCGATCGAATCGACGAAGGTCATCATCTTCTGACCGAGCGAGTCCTTGACGGCCCAGCGCTTGATCGAGGCGATGCAGTCTTCCGACGTCACCGGCTTGCCGTCGTGCCACAACAGGCCCTCGCGAAGCGTGAAGGTATAGCTCTTCTTGTCGGGCGCAGCCTCGTATTTGTCGACCATCTGCGGCTTGACTTCGCCCTTCTCGTCCTGGGCGAGAAGCGTGTCGTAAATCATGTAGCCGTGGTTGCGGACGATGTAGGCCGTGGTCCAGATCGGATCCAGGATCTTCAAATCCGAGTGCATGACGGCGCGCAACGTGGTCTGCGCCAGCGCCGGCGCTGCCATGGTCACAAGGCTGCCCACACAAGTCGCAGCAAGAATTGCTTTTCTGAACGCGTTCATTCCTTCACCTCCGTTGTCGTTTCGACGCCCGAATGCCTATTGTTCGGGCCCCTGCCCGGTTTCTGACCGGACTATAGGGTCGATATTCAGCTTCACAACACCCTTTTGACCCGACGACACTGGTGACGCCGGCGCTCAGGCAGAAATCAGGACAGCCCTCCGGACAGGTCCTTTCGCGGCCGGCTTACGCCCGCCGCCGGATGGATTGCAGTCCCGGTTCAGCTCCGCCGACACGCCTCCTCGAATACCTACAATCAAGAATAATGCCAGAATTCCAGGTCACCCGATCCCGATGCTGCGAAAGTCCGAAGCTGCCATGTTTTCCCTTTACAAATTCGCCGTCGGTCCTTCTCGTAAAGGGCTACACCGAACCCAAACATTCCGGCCCAACCGGGAGAACCCATCATGAATCCTGCCAACCTTCCCTTTGATTCCGAGACCATGCTGCAGGGTTTGCGGGCCTGGGTGGAATGCGAAAGCCCCACCTGGGATGCGCGTGCGGTCGATCGCATGCTCGATGTTGCGGCGCGCGAAATGGCCATCATGGGTGCGACCATCGAACGCATCGCCGGACGGCAGGGTTTTGCCGGCTGCGTCCGCGCGCACTTTCCTCACCCGAAACAGGGCGAGCCCGGAATCCTGATCGCCGGCCATCTCGATACCGTCCATCCCGTCGGCACGCTGGAAAAGCTGGCGTGGCGGCGCGAAGGCAACAAATGCTACGGGCCGGGCATCTTTGACATGAAGGGTGGCAACTACCTCGCCCTCGAAGCCATCCGGCAATTGGCCCGCTCCGGGTTCGCAACGCCGCTGCCGATCACCGTGCTGTTCACGCCGGACGAAGAGGTCGGCACGCCATCGACCCGCGACATCATCGAGGCCGAAGCCGCCCGCAGCAAATATGTGCTGGTGCCGGAGCCCGGCCGCACGAACAACGGCGTGGTCACCGGGCGGTATGCCATTGCCCGCTTCAATCTCGAAGCCATCGGCAAGCCGAGCCATGCCGGCGCCACGCTCTCCGCCGGCCGTTCCGCGATCCGCGAGATGGCACGCCAGATTATCACTATCGACGGCATGACGACTGAAGATTGCACCTTCTCGGTCGGCGTCGTGCATGGCGGCCAATGGGTCAATTGCGTTGCCACCACCTGCACCGGCGAGGCGCTCAGCATGGCCAAACGGCAGGCGGACCTCGATCGCGGCGTCGAACGGATGCTCGCGCTTTCCGGAAGCAGCAATGATGTCACGTTCAAGGTCACCCGTGGTGTGACCCGGCCGGTGTGGGAACCCGATGCCGGCACGATGGCGCTTTACGAACAGGCGCGCAGCGTGGCCAGGCAAATGGGCGTCGAACTCCCGCATGGCAGCGCCGGTGGCGGCTCCGACGGCAATTTTACGGGTGCGATGGGCATCCCCACCCTTGACGGCTTGGGTGTTCGTGGCGCCGACGCTCATACGCTCAACGAACATATCGAGGTCGACAGTCTCGCCGAGCGAGGCCGTTTGATGGCGGGCTTGCTGGCGACGCTGACGTGATCTACGCACCGCAAGACGCAGCATAGATTGCTTCAACCTTCGCTCATTGAGCTACGGCGGACGAGTCGCTTCCTTGCGCAAACGCTTCGCGTTTGTCGCAGGCAATGACGGTGGGGCGGCATGCAAAACGGAATTGCTTCACAGCTTGCGCTTGCCACGATGTCACGCTTAACGTCCTCTCAACAAAAACATTGGCCGAGACACTGAATGACCCGCATCGCCGTTGGCGCCTTTCTGCACGAGACCAACACCTTCGCGCCGACCAAGGCGACCTATGACGATTTCGTCCATGGCGGCGGCTGGCCGTCGATGGCGCATGGCGCCGATGTCCTCAAGGTCATGCGCAACATCAATGTCGGCCTCGCCGGCTTCGTCGAGGCGGCCGAAGCCAATGGCTGGGAGCTGGTCCCGACGATCTCGGCGGCCGCCAGCCCATCGGCGCATGTCACCAGGGATGCCTTCGAACGCGTCATGAAGGAGATGGTCGACGGCATCGCTGCAGCCGGGCCGATCGACGCCGTCTACCTCGATCTGCACGGCGCCATGGTGACCGAACATTACGACGATGGCGAAGGCGAAACACTTGCCCGCGTGCGTCAGGTGATCGGCAAGGACCTGCCGCTGGTCGCAAGCCTCGACCTCCATGCCAACGTCTCGCCCGAGATGATGGAGCATGCGGATGCCCTCATTGCCTATCGCACCTATCCCCATATCGATATGGCCGACACCGGCCGCGCCTGTGCAAGACACCTCGCGCTGATGCTGAAGACGAAGGCGCGCTTCGCAAAGGCGTTCCGGCAATTGCCGTTCCTGATCCCGATCTCCTGGCAATGCACCGACGACCATCCGACCAAAGGCATCTATCAAAAGCTTGCGGCGCTCGAGAGCGACGCGGTACCGACCCTGTCCTTTGCGCCGGGCTTTCCGGCGGCGGATTTCAGGGATTGCGGGCCGAGCGTGTTCGCCTACGGCCGGACGCAGGCCGACGCCGACGCTGCCGCCGACAAAGTCGCAGCCCTTATCGAGAGCCACGAAGACGATTTCGACGGCCGCATCTATTCGCCCGACGATGGCGTACGCCTCGCGATGGAGCTGGCGAAATCGGCGACCAGGCCGATCGTCATCGCCGACACCCAGGACAATCCCGGCGCCGGCGGCGATTCCGACACCACGGGCATGCTGCGCGCGCTGGTGCGCAACAAGGCGTCCGGCGCCACCGGCGTGATCAACGATCCGGAGTCGGCCAGGGCCGCGCACGCGGCCGGCCTCGGCGCCACGATCACGCTGGATCTCGGCGGCAGGTCGGGCATATCAGGCGACGCGCCCTACAGGGAAACCTTTGTCGTCGAGAAACTGTCCGATGGCAAATTCGTAGCGACCGGTCCCTATTACCGCGGACGCGACATGGATATGGGATTGTCCGCCTGCCTGCGCATCGGTGATATCAGCGTGGTTGTCGGCTCCCACAAGGCGCAGCTCGCGGACCAGTCGATGTACCGCTATGTCGGCATCGAGCCGACCGAACAGAAAATCCTGGTCAACAAGAGCTCGGTGCATTTCCGCGCCGATTTCGAGCCGATCGCCGAAAAGCTCCTGATCTGCGCCGCGCCCGGCGCGATGCCGGCCGATACGGCGGCATTGCGCTGGACTCGGCTCCGTCCGGGCATCCGCATCAAGCCGAACGGCCCTGCCTTCACCCCGCCCGCCCAGTTACGCTCAACAGCTTCAGTCACGGGATAACAGACATGCCCACCATCGACCGCATCGACGGCTATGCCGAAGAACTCACCGCGATCAGACGCGATCTGCATGCCCATCCCGAGATCGGCTTCGAGGAAGTGCGCACCTCCGGCATCGTCGCGGAGAAGCTGAAGGGATGGGGCATCGAGGTGCATCGCGGCCTCGGCGGCACCGGCGTGATCGGTGTGCTCAAGGGCAACGGCAATGGCGGCAAGCGCATCGGCCTGCGCGCCGACATGGATGCGCTGCCGATGGAAGAGAATACCAACCTGAAATGGCGCTCGACGATTCCCGGCCGCTTCCACGGCTGCGGCCACGACGGCCATACCACCATGCTGCTCGGCACCGCGCGCTATCTGGCCGAGACCAAAAATTTCGACGGCACCGTGCATTTCATCTTCCAGCCCGCCGAGGAAGGCCTCGGCGGCGCCCGCGCCATGATCAAGGACGGCCTGTTCCAGAAATTTCCCTGCGACGAGGTCTACGGCCTGCACAACGCGCCGGACCTGAACCACGGCGAAATCGCGATCCTGCCGGGACCTGCGATGGCCGGCGCCGATTTCTTCGACATCAACATCCAGGGCTACGGTGCGCATGGCGCGATGCCGGAGCGCTCCAAGGACGCGGTGGTGATCGCGACGACGCTGGCGCAGGCGCTGCAAACGATCGTCAGCCGCAACGTCGATCCCTTGAAGGCGGCGGTGCTGTCGATCACCCAGATTCACGCGGGCTCCGCCTATAATGTAATCCCCGGCGACGCCAAGCTGTGCGGCACGGTGCGGGCGTTCGACGACGGCGTGCGCGCGCTGATCCGTGAACGCATGCGCGCGATCAGCGCCGGCATTGCCGCGACCTTCCAGTGCGAAATATCTGTCGATATCCGCGATGGTTTCAGCGTGTTGGTCAACGAGGAAGAGCAGTCCAGGGTGGTCGAGGAGGTTGCGAAGACCGTGGTCGATCCGGCCAATGTGTTCACGCGCGCGACGCCGAAGATGGGAAGCGAGGATTTCGCCGACATGATGCAGGTGGTGCCCGGCGCCTATTTCTGGATCGGCCATGACGGCTCGGTGCCGGTGCACAATCCCGGCTACGTCCTTGACGACAAGATCCTGCCGATCGGCGCCAGCATGTTCGCCCGCATCATCGAAACCCGTTTGCCGGTAGGTTCGCATGCATAGACCAGCCGCCGAAGACGAGATCACCTCGCTGCATGACCTTTCCGCCGTCGACCTGATCGCCGGCTATCGCGCCAAGCAGTTCTCGCCATCGGAAGTGCTGGAGGAAGTGATTGAGCATGTCGCGGCGTGGGAGCCGCACATCAGGGCGCTCTATTTATTCGATCCCGACGGCGCGCGCGCTGCCGCGAAGGCTTCGACCGACCGCTGGCAGAGGACGAGCCCGCAGGCGCGCTCGACGGCGTGCCTGTCACCATCAAGGACAATATCGCGACCAAGGGCCAGCCGATCCCGCTGGGTGCTGCCAGTGTCAGGCTGGTGCCGGCCGAGAAGGATGCGCCGCCCGCCGCGCGGTTGCGCGAATCCGGCGCGATCATCTTCTCCAAGACGACGATGCCGGACTACGGCATGCTGTCGTCGGGCCTCTCCAGTTTCCATCCCCTCACCCGCAATCCGTGGGACCTCAGCAAAAATCCCGGTGGCTCCTCCGCCGGCGCCGGCGCGGCGGGCGCCGCCGGCTACGGCCCGCTGCATCTCGGCACCGACATCGGTGGCTCGGTGCGGCTGCCCGCCTCGTGGTGCGGCCTCGTCGCGCTAAAGCCGAGTTTTGGACGCGTTCCGGTCGATCCGCCCTATGTCGGCCGCGTCGCCGGACCGATGACCCGCACCGTCGACGACGCCGCGCTGATGATGTGCGTGTTGGCGAAGCCGGATCGCCGCGACGGCATGAGCCTGCCGGCGGACAGCAGCATTCACTGGAAGACACTCGATAAATCGCCGCGCAAGCTGCGCATCGGCCTGATGCTCGATGCCGGCACCGGCCAGGCGCTGGAAAGCGAAGTGCGAAGCGTTGCCATCAACGCCGCCAAGGCGTTTGAGTCCGCAGGCGCCGTGATTACGGAAGTCGGTGGCATCCTGACGCGCGAGATGCTCGATGGCATCGACAATTTCTTTCGGGCGCGGATGTGGGACGATCTCTCAAAACTTTCGCCTGAGGAACGTGGCAAGGCGCTGCCTTACATTCACACATGGGCGGAAGCCGGCGCAAGACTTTCCGGCGTCGATGTCATCAGGGGATTCAATGCGACGATGGCGATCCGCGCCGCTGCCGCAAAGCTGTTCCACGACCTCGACTATGTGATTTCGCCGGTGTCGCCGGTGGTGAACTTCCCGGCCGAGTTCGCCGCGCCTATCAACGATCCGGACAAGCCGTTCGAGCACATTGCCTATACCGTGCCGTGGAACATGTCTGAAAATCCCGCGATCTCGATCAATGGCGGCTATGACGAAAAGGGCTTCCCGATCGGCGTGCAGATCGTCGGCCGCCGCTTCGACGATCTCGGCGTGCTCGGCATGGCCAAGGCGTTCGAAGGCCTGCGCGGTCCGCAGCGGCCGTGGCCGTCGCCGCCGAAATAATGGGCTAACAGCTTCCGTCATGGCCGGGCTTGTCCCGGCCATCCACGTCTTTACGCTCTCGATGGACAGAAAGACGTGGATGCCCGGCACATCTAGCGCGAAGACGCGCTTCGCGCTTTTGGCCGGGCATGACGATGCGTTGAGCAGTCGAACAAGAACATAAGGAGGACCCCCCATGGCGTATGAGACCATCAAGTACGAGGTCGACGAACAAATCCTCACCATCACGCTGAACCGGCCCGACAAGCTCAACGCCTTCAACGGCACCATGCAGCAGGAGCTGATCGACGCCTTCGACGCCGCCGACAAGGACGACAATGTCCGCGCCATCATCGTGACCGGCGCGGGCCGCGGCTTCTGCGCTGGCGCCGACCTCTCCTCCGGCGCCAATACGTTCGACCGCGACGCGCGGCGTGGGCCGGTGAAGCGGCTTGCCAGCGGCTCGGTCGACTACAGCGATCCCATGGTGCGCGACGGCGGCGGCCAGGTGACGCTGCGGATCTTCAAGTGCCTGAAACCCGTGATCGCAGCGGTGAACGGGCCGGCGGTGGGCATTGGCGTCACCATGCAGCTCGCGATGGACATCCGCATTGCCTCGGAGGCCGCACGTTTTGGCTTCGTTTTTTCCCAGCGCGGCATCGTGCCGGAGGCCGCCTCGAGCTGGTTCCTGCCGCGTATCGTCGGCATCTCGCAGGCGCTGGAATGGTGCTATTCGGGGCGCGTCTTCCCGGCGCAGGAAGCGCTCGCCGGCCGTCTCGTCAGCAAGGTGGTGCCGCCGGACGATCTGCTGCCGACCGCCCGCGCGCTCGCCAGGGAATTCGCCGCCAAGACCGCGCCGGTATCGGTGGCGCTGATCCGGCAGATGATGTGGCGCATGATGGGCGCCGACGATCCGATGGAAGCCCACAAGGTCGACAGCCGCGGTATCTACGCGCGCGGGCGAAGCGACGACGTCAAGGAAGGCGTGGTGTCGTTCCTGGAAAAGCGCCCGGCGCAATTCAGGGACAAGGTATCGAGTGATATGCCGGATTATTTCCCGTGGTGGACGGAGCGCGAATATAAGTGACGCGACGCACTTCGTAGGGTGGGCAAAGCGAAGCGTGCCCACCATCTTTCTACACCGCAAGAATGGTGGGCACGGCGCAAGCGCGCCATTGCCCACCCTACTTCTTCACCCCATCGTCAGCGCCACGCGCCCGATCGCCTTTCGATCGATGAGCAGCCGCATCGCCTTCGCGTAGTCTTCCAACGGCAGCCGATGCGAGACGTTGGGACGGATCTTCCCCGCTTCCGCCCATTCGGTCAGCGCCTTGATCCTGACCTCGCCGAGCGCGGGATTTCTCCGCGCCGCTTCGCCGGCGCGCACCCCGAGCACGCTCGCGCCCTTGATCATCAGCAGATCTCGTTTTCGCAAGGCCGATGCCGCCGGTGAAGCCGATGACCAGGAGCCTTGCACCCCAGTTGATGCAGCGCATCGAATTCTCGAACACTTCGCCGCCGACGGGATCGAACACGACGTCCGCACCCTGCCCGCCGGTGATGCGCTTGACAGCATCGCGGAACGGCTCGCGGTCGTAGCGGATGAGATGATCGGCGCCCTCGCTTTCGCGATCGCAAGCTTCTCGTCGCTCGAGGCGGTGGCGATCACGGTCGCGCCCAGCATCTTCCCGATCTCGACGGCGGACAGCCCGACGCCGCCGCCGGCGCCGTGCACCAGAAGAACCTCGCCCGGTTCGAGCCGGCCGCGGTCGATCAACGCATGATAGGCCGTGCCGTGACCAGCCAGGAACGTCGCGCCCTCGGCATAGTCGAACGTCGACGGCAGTTTTACGAGCTGCGACGGCGTGGCGACCGCTTCATCGGAGTAGGCGCCGTGGCGCATCCTGACGATCACGCGGTCACCAACAGCGACGCCCTCGGCCGCGTTGACCTTCGACGACATCGCCGGCGGCTTCGACACCCGGCGTAAACGGCAATGGCGGCTTGAGTTGGTACTCGCCCGCCGCCATCAAAATATCGGGAAAATTGATGCCGGCGGCGCGGATGGCGACGCGCACCTGCCCGGGGGCCAGGGTGCTGCGTCAAACGTTTCCAGGCGTAGGCTCTCGGGCGGACCAAGCTCGCGGCAGACGACGGCTTTCGGCATCAGGCGGCGCTCGCCTTGCGGCGCTCCAGCGCTTCGCGGATCAGCGGCATGCGGTCATTGCCGAAATACATATCGGTCTTGTCGACGAAGATGGTCGGCGAACCGAAGCCGCCCCGGGCCATCACCTCATCGGTATTGGCCTTGAGCCGGTCCTTGATCGCCTGCTGGCTGATACCTTCGAAGAACATGACGTGATCGACGCCAGCCTTCTTGCAGACCTCGGTCAGTACCGAATCTTGCGAGATGTCCTTGTCGCCACCCCAATAGGCCTCGAACACCGCGGTGGCGAACGGCACCATGTCCTGACCAAGCCAGATGCAGCCGCGCATCGCCTTCACACTGTTCACCGGAAACACCATCGGCGGCATCTTGATCGAAAGGCCCGCGGAACGCGCCCAGTCGGCGAGATCCTTCTTCATGTAGCGCGCCTTCAACGGCACCGGCGTCTCGCGCTGCGCGTAAACGCTCGGATTGACGGTATTGAAGATGCCGCCAACCAGGATCGGCCGCCAATTGATCTCGACGCCGAGTTCCTTGGCGAGCGGCTGGATGTTGTGAAAGGCGAGATAGGTCCAGGGACTGGAACAGTCGAAGAAGAATTCGAGCATGGGGTTTCCTTTGCTTGGTTCTCGGTCCTCATCCCGCGCAACGGCTACGCCGTTGTCGCTGGAGAGGCGCGGAATGCGCGTTTCGAAGGATGAGCGATTGGCACCGCTTGCTCCCTGGCGCCTCATTCGCGCGGCTACCGAAAAGCCAAATTCCTCCGGCATTATCGTGATTTTTCAGCCAATGGCGACTTTTGTTGTTCTGTACCTCGATCATAAGACATGGCAGACAGGCGCTCAATCACGACCAAACGGGAGGCTCCCATGCTGTTTCCAACCACGATCGCAGGCTCGCTGCCGAAGCCGGAATGGCTGGCCGAGCCCAACACGCTCTGGGCCCCCTGGAAATCGAAAGGCGACGAGCTCGCCCGCGCCAAGCGCGACGCCACCATGCTGGCGGTGAAGCTGCAGGAGGATGCCGGCGTCGATATCGTCACCGAGGGCGAGCAGGCCCGGCAGCATTTCGTCCACGGCTTTCTGGAGAAGGTCGAGGGCATCGATTTCGCCCACAAGGTCGAGATGGGCATCCGCAAAGACCGCTACAAGGCGATGGTGCCGCAGGTGGTCGCGCCGCTGACGCTGAAGGGCCGCGTCCATGCGGATGAAGCCCGCGTCGCCCGCACCCACACCACCCGCAAATTGAAATTCACCCTGCCCGGCCCGATGACCATCGCCGACACCGTCGCCGACAAATATTACGGCGACAAGGTCAAGATGGCGTTCGCCTTCGCCGAACTGCTCAACAACGAGGCCAAGGCGCTGCAGGCCGACGGCGTCGATGTGATCCAGTTCGACGAACCTGCCTTCAACGTCTTCATGGACGAGGTCTCCGACTGGGGCATAAGAGCACTGGAGCGCGCCGCCGAAGGCCTGACCTGCACCACGGCCGTGCACATCTGCTATGGCTACGGCATCAAGGCCAATACCGACTGGAAAGAGACGCTGGGCAGCGAGTGGCGGCAATACGAGGATATTTTCCCGGCGATCGCGAAAAGCCCGATCGAGCAGGTCGCGATCGAGTGCCGCAATTCGAAAGTGCCGCTGGATCTGCTGGCGCTGCTCCCGGGCAAGGTCGTCCAGGCCGGCGTGATCGACGTCGCCAGCGACACGGTGGAGACGGCCGAGGATGTCGTGAAGGTGATCGAGCAGGTCGCGAAATTCGTACCGCTTGGCAACATCGTCGCGACCACCAATTGCGGCATGGCGCCGATGCGCCGCGATATCGCGGAGGCGAAGCTGGCGGCGCTGGGTGCGGGGGCGAGGTTGGCGAGGCAGAAGCTGGGGTGAGCGTTGCGCAATTCTCACCGCCGTCATGGGCCGGGCTTGACGCGGCCATCCACGTCTTGGCCTCCGTTAAAGAAGAAAGTCGTGGATGCCTGGGTCAAGCCCGGGCATGACGGAGGATGGAGCTGGGCTCGAGCTTTCAATTCACCGCACTCGGATGCAGCGCCGGCCGATATCCTGCACTCAGAGCGCGCAGCGTTGATGGTGGCGTCAGCAGCATCGCGTTCTCGATCTTGCCGTCTGCCCTGCGATAGCCGGCCATCGACCATTGCAGCGCCCTGCCCTGCAGGATCGAAAATCTCCTCACCCGCCTGCACCATGACGCCGTCGGGCAATTGCGCCACCGGCGTCGGCAGTGGATGCAACCGCTTCCTGCCGCAGTCCAGCCGCTCGCGATGCAATACGGCGTCGATCTCCCGCGCGCGAATATTTTTCACGCCATTGCCCTCCTCCCAGGCCGCGCGAAAACGGTTGGCGTCCTCGCGACGGCAGAAGAAGCACGGCCGGTGCCCAGCGGCGAACGCGGTCGCTTCGTCGAGAAAGAATAGCTCGGTCCAGCTCCGCCTGCCCATCACCTTGCGCCGCCAGCCCCTGAACTCACAGACGCAGGTGATCCACGCCGGGCTCGACCAGCGCTTCTTCAATAGCGTCTTGGTCGCGGGATCGTGGATGATGCCTCGGTTGCCGGTGAACAGGCCGCGATGCGGGGTGGCGATGATGTCGCCGGTGGGTGTGACGCGGTTTTGCAGGGGCATGGATAAACTCGATCGTTGGCCGCACCCGTCATTGCGAGCGCAGCGAAGCAATCCATCTTTCCCCACCCGCGGAAGCATGGATTGCTTCGTCGCTTCGCTCCTCGCAATGACGGCTAAAACATCACGGACGGATCGGCGGCTGGAACGACAGCGCGGTGTCCCAGGGAAAGTGAATCCAGGTGTCCTGCGACACCTCGGTAATAAACGTATCGACCAGCGGCTTGCCCTGCGGCTTGGCGTAGACGGCCGCGAAATGCGCGTCCGGCATCATCGCGCGCACCAGCCGCCCGGTCTTGCCGGTGTCGACGAGGTCGTCGACGATCAACAGCCCCTTGCCGCTGCCGCCGCCGAGCTTTGCCACCTCAGTCGAAACGCCCTTGAGCGCCTGCAGGTCGCCCTGCCTGGTGTGGTCGTAGCTGGCAATACAGACGGTATCGATGATGCGAATGCCGAGCTCGCGCGCCACGATGGCCGCCGGCACCAGCCCACCGCGGGTAATCGCGATGATGGCATGAAACGGCCCGACCTCGTTGAGCCGCCAGGTCAGCGCCCGGCAATCCCGGTGAAACTGGTCCCAGGAGACCGGAAAGGCTTTCTCCGGCGGTGGGGCGGCTTTTTCGCGCTCCGTCACGAACGCGCTCCAGAACAAGCGGTCACTTTTATTCTCCTGATGATGGTGACGTTGCCATGTCGCTGGTCGCTGACCAGCCTAGTTGTTCGTAGACCCGCCGCCGCTACCGGGCGGCGATGTTCAGGTTCGCCAGCATCTCCTTCACCGCGGCCATCGCGGCGTTGAGCTTTTCGGGATCGCGCGAGCGGACGACGAGGTTGGTGTTCGGCTTCTTGTCATCGTCCATGAACGGATAACTGCCGATGATGGTGTCGGGATGGGCGATGGCGATCTCGCGCAGCGGTCCGCCGATGTCGCCTTCCCGCGCATTGGCGCGGACCGAGTCCGAGAGCATCCGCACCCCCGACTTCAGCTTGGGCGCGACGATGTCCATCATCGCCTGCATGATCGAGGGAATGCCGGCCATCACGATGACGTTGCCGAGCTTGAAGCCGGGCGCCAGGATGGTCGCGCTCTGGATCAGTTCGGCGCCGTCGGGGACCCGTGCCATGCGCAGCCGCGCCTCGTTCAAATCCTGCTCGCTCCAGCGCTCGCGGAAGCGCGCCACCACCTCGGGGTGATGGTCGATCCCGACACCGAACGCCTTGGCGACGCTGTCGGCGGTGATGTCGTCATGGGTCGGCCCGATGCCGCCGGTGGTAAAGACGTAAGTGTAGCGATTTCGCAGTGCATTAAGGGCGTCGACAATGTCGGCCTCGTCGTCGGCGACGACGCGGACTTCCTTGAGGTCGATCCCGATATTGGTCAGGTACTCGGCGATGAAACCGATGTTCTTGTCCTTGGTCCGGCCGGACAGGATCTCGTCGCCAATGACCAGAATACCCGCCGTGACGATCTCGCTCATGACTTCTCCCCAACTGTCCCGCCCGTATTCCGCAAAAGTGGTACCCGGTTTTGCGACCAGAATACGGGCCACCTTAATACGGGCCACTTTATAGTGGCGCGCATTTTCGGGCGGCTAACCGGACCCACTTAGCCGTAAAATGCGCGCGTACCTTGCGCAAGCAACGCATTCAAGTCACGGGGTTGCTGCCGAAATAAGCACCCGGCAGCCCTTTTTAGGGCAGCACGGCCGGCTACCCCCATACGAAATGCCGCTGGTCAATGCATATCGCGCTGGCCCGAGCCTTGCTACCATCCCGTGAAGTCATGCACTGTGCCGCATGGCTTCGAGAGATAGTCAGGATTTATGGCAGTTGCCTTCGATGAAATGAACGGGCCCGGCGGCGACCTCCGCCCGGCCTATCGGGAGCTCTCCCGCTGGCTGAAGGAGACCCCTCCGGACGCCCTCGAATATCGCCGCCAGGAAGCGGAACTGCTGTTCCGCCGGATCGGCATCACCTTCGCCGTCTATGGCGACGCCGAAGCCCAGGAACGGCTGATCCCCTTCGACGTGATCCCGCGAATCATGTCGGCCAAGGAATGGACGGTGCTGGAAAAAGGCCTGAAGCAGCGGGTCCGCGCGCTCAACATGTTCCTGCGCGACGTCTATCACGGCCGCGACATCCTGCGCGCCAACATCATTCCCGACGACCTGATCTTCCAGAACCCGGTGTTCCGCCCGGAAATGAACGGCCAGAGCGTGCCGCACGATGTCTACGTCCACATCGCAGGCATCGACATCGTCCGGGTCGACGCCGACAATTTCATCGTGCTGGAGGACAATGCGCGGACGCCGTCCGGCGTCTCCTACATGCTGGAAAACCGCGAAATCATGATGCGGCTGTTTCCGGACCTGTTCGCCCGCCACCGCGTCGCACCGGTAGAACGATATCCCGACGAACTGCTGTCGGCGCTGCGCTCGGTGGCGCCGCTCTCCGCCTCGGCGGAGCCGACGGTCGCCCTGATGACGCCCGGGGTCTACAATTCCGCCTATTACGAGCACTCTTTCCTTGCCGACAAGCTCGGCATCGAGCTGGTCGAGGGCCGCGACCTCATCGTCAAGAACGATGAGGTGTTCATGCGCACCACCGAGGGCCTCAAACGCGTCGACGTGATCTACCGCCGCGTCGACGACGATTTTCTCGACCCCTCACCTTCCGCCCGGATTCGGCGCTCGGCGTGCCCGGCCTGATGTCGGCCTATGCCGCCGGCAACATCACGCTGGCGAACGCGGTCGGCACCGGGATTGCCGACGACAAGGCGATCTATTCCTACATGCCCGAGGTCGTAAAATTCTATCTCGGCGAAGAACCGATCCTGAAGAACGTGCCGACATGGCGCTGCCGTGAGCCGAAGGACCTGGCCTACGTGCTCGACAATTTGAGCGAGCTCGTGGTCAAGGAAGTGCACGGTTCCGGCGGCTACGGCATGCTGATCGGCCCTGCCGCCACCAAGGCGACGATCGAGGCATTCCGCGACAAGCTCAAGCGCGAGCCCGAAGGCTTTATCGCCCAGCCGACGCTGGCGCTGTCGACCTGCCCGACCTGCACCGCTGCCGGCCTCGCGCCGCGGCATGTCGATCTCCGGCCGTTCGTGCTGACGGGCAGCAAGCACGTCACCATCGTGCCGGGTGGGCTGACGCGGGTGGCGCTGAAGGAAGGCTCGCTGGTGGTCAATTCGAGCCAGGGCGGCGGCACCAAGGACACCTGGATACTGGACGAATAGAGAGCGAAATTTCCGTATGCTGTCGCGCACTGCCGAAAACCTGTACTGGCTGGCCCGCTACGTCGAGCGTGCCGAATATATCGCGCGCACCATCGACGCGACGCTGCGCGTGACAGCCCTACCCGCTACCTATATCGGCAAGACCAATGAGTGGAATCGGCGCTGCTGACCGCCGGCGTCAGCGCCAGCTTCTACGATGTCTATCAGGAGGCCACCGAGCAGAACGTCGTCGAGTATCTGGCGTTCTCGCCGTCCAATCCCTCCTCGATCAAGAACTGCATCGAGGCGGCGCGGCTGAATTCGCGCTCGGTCCGCACCGCGCTGACATCGGAGATGTGGGACACTATCAATTCGGCCTGGATCGAATTGCAGGAGGTCTGGGGCAAAGGCACGTCCAGCCGCGAGGAACTGGCGCGGTTTCTCCGTTTCGTGCAGGAGACTTCACTGCGGTTCGATGGTTCGGCCTACCGGACCATGCTGCGCAACGACGCCTACTGGTTCTCGCGCCTCGGGCTGCATCTGGAGCGCGCCGACAACACCGCCCGCATTCTCGATGTGAAGTATCACGTGCTGCTGCCCGAGGAGGAACATGTCGGCGGCCCGCTGGACTACTACCAGTGGACCTCGATCCTGCGCTCGGTGTCGGCGCTGACGGCCTATCACTGGGTCTATCGCGAGACCTTAAAGCCGTGGCTGATCGCCGACCTTTTGATCCTCAACGACACGCTGCCGCGCTCGCTCGCGAGCTGCTACAGCAATCTGGTGCGCAACCTCGACCAGATCGGCGTCGCCTACGGCCGCCAGGGCGCCTCGCAGCGCCATGCCCGCGGGGTCCGCAACCGGCTTGAACACAGCCATATGGACGATATCTTCCAGCACGGCGTCCATGAGTTCATCCAGGAATTCATTTCAGATAACGCGCGGCTCGGCGAGATCATCACCAGACAATATCTGATTTAGAGATTTTGGATGCGCGCAACAAAACACCGTCATGGCCGGGCTTGTCCCGGCCATCCACGTCTTGCTATGCCACCTGAGTAAGAACGACGTGGATGCCCGGGACAAGCCCGGGCATGACGATCCGAGCCCGGTTCCGCCATGCGCCTGCGAATTGCCCATACCACGAGCTATCGCTACGAGCCGCCGGCTTCGGGCGTGATCCAGATTCTGCGGATGACGCCCGGCAGCCATGACGGCCAGTATGTCGCCGAGTGGCAGATCGACGTTTCCACCGACTCCCGTCTCGACATGCATCAGGATGCATTCGGCAACGTCACGCACGTGCTCACGCACGGGCCGATCGCCGACCTCACCATCCAGGTCGAGGGTCTGATCGAGACCCACGACACCGGCGGCGTGTTGCGCGGCACCGACGAGCGGTTCCCGGCGAGCCTGTTCCTGCGCCAGACCGCGCTCACCGAAGTCAATCCGGCGATGGCGACGTTTGCCCGCGAGCTGCGCTCGGAGTCCGACGGCGACGTGCTCGGCTTCCTGCATGCGCTGATGGTGCAGATCAACGAGCACATGACGTTCGACGAAGACCCCACCAATTCAGGCACGTCGGCGGCGGAAGCTTTTGCGCTCAAGCGCGGCGTCTGCCAGGACTACGCCCACATCTTCATCGCCTGCGCCCGCTCCGGCGGCGTTCCGGCGCGCTTCGTCTCCGGACACTTCCTGCGCTCCGACGGCACCGTCAACCAGCAGGCCGGCCACGCCTGGGCGGAAGCCTTCGTGCGTGATTTGGGCTGGATCGGCTTCGATGCCGCCAACGGCCTCTGCACCACCGACGCCCACGCCCGCGTCGCCATCGGGCTCGACTATCTCGGCGCGGCGCCGGTGCGCGGCACCCGCTATGGCGGCGGCACCGAGACGCTGACGGTCGCGGTCAAGGTCGAACAGGCCGGGCGGCCGGGCCAGTGGCAATCGCAGCAGTAGCTATAGTTGCGGCCACGCAGGGCCTCATCCTGAGGAGCGGCCCTTGGCCGCATCTCGAAGGATGGCTGCGGCCTCATGTTTGGAGACGCGCGAAGACGCGCTTCTCACCATGAGGTCTCTAGAATCCGACCAAACGTCCTCGAACTGGAGCTGCCATGCGCCGATCAGAGCTGATTTCCGCGCGCGTTCCCACCGCCTCCGGTGCAGACGGTTTTACCCTCTCCGCGCATGCCGCGCCGCGGGAATTGGGGTTGGATGCCCCCTGAAATTGGCTACTAGTCTGGCGCCGAAAAAATCAGGCGCGTTCGGGGATCAGGAATGACCTATTGCTGCGGAATTCTGGTGCGGGACGGGCTCGTCATGATCGCGGATACCCGCACCAATGCCGGCCTCGACAATGTCTCGACCTTCCGCAAGCTTCACATTTTCTCCAAACCCGGCGAGCGTATCATGGCAATTGCCAGCGCCGGCAACCTGGCGATCAGCCAGTCGGTGCTCTCGACACTGACCGAGGGCGTCGAAGACCCCACCACCGGCGAGGTCGAGACGCTGATGAACGCGCCGACCATGTTCCAGGCGGCGCAGCGCATCGGGCGGGCGATCCGCCTGGTCCATGCCACCGAAGGCCCGGCGCTGCGATCCGAAGACGTCAGCTTCGACGTCTCCTTCCTGTTCGGCGGACAGATCAAGGGCTCGCGGATGCGGCTGTTCATGGTCTACACCGCCGGCAATTTCATCGAATGCACCACCGATACGCCCTATTTGCAGATCGGCGAGCACAAATACGGCAAGCCAGTGCTGGATCGCGCGATGCATTACGACGTCGAACTATATGAGGCGCTGAAGACCGGCCTGATCTCGATGGATTCGACCATGCGCTCCAATCTCGGCGTCGGCCTGCCGATCGACGTGCTGGTGGTGCGCACGGATGCCTGCGAGGCCGATCTCAACCACCGCATCGAGGCGGGCGAGCCCTATTTCCACGATCTGCGTTCCCGCTGGTCGGCGGCGTTGCGCGCGGCGCACCAGAATATTCCAAGACCACCCTACAAGACCGAAACAGACGCAAAAAACTGAAGGCGAGGAAAACATGGCCGACGCAACAAACAAGATCGCGATCGTTACCGGTGCCGGCACCGGCGTCGGGCGCGCCGCATCGCTGGCGCTGATGAATGCGGGCTTCACCGTGGTGCTCGCCGGACGCCGCATGGAGATGCTGGAAGAAACCAAGAAGCTCGGCGACAATGTCGGCAAGAGCCTGTGCGTGTCCGCCGACATGACCGATCCCGGCTCGATTGCCGCCCTGTTCGCCAAGGTGATGGACACCTATGGCCGGCTCGACGTTCTCTTCAACAATGCCGGCATGGGCGCACCGCCGGTGAATTTCGAAGATCTCAGCCTCGAGCAGTGGCAGGCGGTGGTGAATACCAACCTCACCGGGCCGTTCCTGTGCACCCAGCACGCCTTCCGCATCATGAAGGATCAGAACCCGCGCGGCGGCCGCATCATCAACAACGGCTCGATCTCGGCGCACGCGCCGCGGCCGTTCTCTGCCGCCTACACCTCAACCAAGCACGCGATCACCGGCCTGACCAAGGCCTCTAATCTCGACGGCCGCATGTACGATATCGCGGTCGGCCAGGTCGACATCGGCAATGCCGCGACGCCGATGACGGATCGCATGGTCGCCGGCCCCGGCGTGATGCAGCCCGATGGCACGATGAAACACGAGCCGCGCATGGACGCAAAGGCCGTCGGCGACGCGGTCGCCTACATGGCCGGCCTGCCGCTTGACGCCAATGTGCTGTTCATGACGGTCATGGCGACCAAGATGCCGTTCGTCGGACGGGGGTAGCGCGTTCTCGTGCCCCGGACGCGGCGCGGCATGAAGTGCTGCGCTGCTGAGCCGGGGCCCATACGCTGCACGATGGGTCCCGGCTCTGCGGAGCTGCGTGACCGGACGATGCTTCGCATCGCCGGGAGTGCACCGCGTCCGGGACACGATCCCCCTACTCCAGCCGCTCCACCTTCCGCAGCGCCGGAGACAGTTTCATCCATAGCAGCGCGATCGCGACGGTGCCGACGCCGCCGAGGACTGCGGCCGGCACCGTGCCGAACAGCGCCGCCGTGACGCCGCTCTTCGATCACGCCAGGGCCGAGCCCTCGCCGGATGTCAATGTTTCTGCGTTCAGCCGTTCCAGAGAAGTCGCGTAGATCGCGCGCTATGCCTGCCGGCGGACCGT
This sequence comes from Bradyrhizobium sp. RDT10, assembly GCA_044772375.2. Classification (GTDB taxonomy): domain Bacteria; phylum Pseudomonadota; class Alphaproteobacteria; order Rhizobiales; family Xanthobacteraceae; genus Bradyrhizobium. The sequence goes on along the minus strand of CP187939.1, from coordinate 1,873,323 downwards.
CTGCGGGCCGTCGTCGCTCGCCTCCGGTGCGCTTGCTTTGGCAAGCTCGCCGGTTACAGGCGCGAGGTTCGGAACCCGGATCAGAAACGGGTGCAACGGTTCGCGGGGGCTCGAACTGATGTCGTAATTCAGGAACGACAGCATAAGCTGGAATCCGATCAGAAATGTCAGCGCTGCGATCATGATGGTTCCGGTCGGCACCAGTTGATCTCCCGCCGCCCACCAGTGGTACAATCCGAATACGAGAGCGAAGCCGAACAGTGCAGTGCCCGCGACAAGCTGAATCGACGCCAGCGAGAATTCGCGAAAGAAGTAGCGGTACAGAATCCGGCGGAAGGTATTGCGTAGATGTCCCCTGAAGAACGGCGCGAGCTGATGCGAAATGCGCAGATTCGATACTTCCTCGCCATACGACGCACGCATCGGAAACTCGACGACTTTGGCGCGGATCAGCCCAAGATGAAACAGCAGGTCGGTTTCGAAGAAGAACCGTTTTGTGATCCGCTCATCGTCGAGCAGTTCTGCGACGCGAGCGTGAATGGCAAAGAAGCCGTTGGTCGGATCCATAACGGTCCAGTAGCCGCTTGACAGTTTTGCCATGAACGACAGGGCGAGATTGCCGATCAGCCGGGCCTTCGGCATTGACGCTGCATTGGTGAGGAAGAAGAAGCGATCGCCTTTGACGTAGTCGGCCTGTCCGCTGACGATGGGGTGGATCAGTGCCGGCACCTGCGACGGGTCCATCTGTCCATCGGCATCGATCTTCACGATGATATCGGCGCCATGGGTGATCGCGTAGCGCATACCCGTCAGGAAGGCGCTGCCGACGCCCCGGTTTGTATCGTGCATCAATGGGACGACGCGCGGATCGGAACAACGGTTCGCAACCACGAGCGCCGTACCCTCGGGGCAGCCGTCATCGACGACGATAATCGTCTCGATTTCTGGACCGATCGCCGCGATGACCGGCAAGATCGTGGCTGCCGCACGGTACGCAGGGATGACGACGCAATTCATCGGTGGAACCCGCTGTCGCAAAGGTTAACGGGCGTCAAACGCCCGGTGAAGACCATACGGCAGCTTTGCTGGCTCTCTCTAAATATAATCTTAAGTTGCGCTCCTTAATTTGTCCGCCACCTGCGTTTGGTCCGGGGTTCCGGCCATTTTAAGCCATTCAGGGGCAGATCCCGATGCCAGACGAGAGCCTGTCCAATCCAGATCATTCGCGTTCGCGCGCGGCGCGATTTCTAAGCAGTCTCGTCCCGCATGCCGACAATCCGGAAGACGCGGAATTTCTGCGAGGTCTGCTGCTGCTCGGCGGCGCGCTGTTTACACTAGCGCTGCTGGCTTATGCTTGCACCACCAACTGGACCTGGCCGTTTCCGCGCGACAATGTCACGCTGGTGCTGGGGCGCGATTTCCTGAACCTGTGGATGTACGGGCGCGCGGTAGCGGATACTGATCCCGCCCGCTTCTACGATCTTGTGACCTACAATACCGAACTCGCCAAGCTGCTCGGCCCCGGCTATCCCGGACAGAACTGGCCGAACCCGCCGACAGCCCTTGTCGTGATGGCGCCGTTCGGTTTGCTGGCCTATTTCCCGGCCCTGATCGCCTGGTTTTCGGTCAGCTTTCTCGCATTCTACCTCGCGGGGCGCCGAGAGGTTGCCGACGCGCGTACTCTCGTGGTGATTCTGGCCTCGCCGGCTGCATTGCTTTGCGTGCTCTCAGGCCAGAGTTCGTTGCTCACGACCGCTGCGCTGCTCGCGATCTTCGCTTCGCTCGATAGCCGACCTGTCGTTGCCGGCGTGCTGATCGGGCTGCTCACGGTGAAGCCGCAGCTTGGCGTGTTGTTTCCGTTTGCGCTGATCGCATCCGGGCGCTGGCAGGTTTTCTTGTGGGCTGCGATGACGGCGGTTGTATTGTTCGCGATCAGCGTCGCCATCGGCGGTCCGGAGAGCTGGCATGACTACATCGCCAAGGCGTTGCCATTGCAGCGCGAGGTGCTGCGCGATCCTGCTGGCACCGCGGTGCCGTTTCAGTCCAGTATTTTCATGAACGTGCGCGGGCTTGTCGGCAATCGCGCGGGTGAAATGATCCAGCTTGCTTTCGCCGTTGCGGCCGTCGCGGCCGTTGCCGCCGCGTTCCGTTATCGTAAAGGCGGCGATGCCAGGCAGTTGCAGGCATTGTTTCTGGCCTGCACAGCGAGCGCTTCGCCTTATCTCGGCTCCTACGACATGCTGCCGCTGACATTCGTAAGCGTCGCGCTGCTCGCGGAGGGAAAGCTTGATGCCACGGGGCGCCGCCTTGCCCAACTCATTTTCTGGGTCCCCGCGCTGCAACTGCTGCTCGGCCACCTGCAAATTCCAGGACCCGGATTTGTCGCGCCTGCCTTCGCCGCCTATCTGCTGCTAAAATTATTCGCACCGGCGGTGCCGAGCAACGCGACCGCCGCTGCCGTCGGCTGATAACGCATTGCGTAGTTGGCGCCCCTACGCCCATAATAGCACTGGGTTCCGGGGATTCATGCTGCAACTGCAATCCGCGTTCGGCGTGCTGGCGTTGCTGGCGATCGCATGGTCGCTCAGCGAGAACCGCCGCGCGGTTTCGTTGCGGCAAATGGCGGTCGGGCTTGCCGTCACTGTTGTCACTGCGCTGGTGCTGCTCAAGCTGCCGCCGGTGGCAAGGGCATTCGGCGCCATCAATGACGCCGTCAATACCATCTCGGCTGCATCCCGCGCCGGCACTTCCTTCGTGTTCGGCTATCTCGGCGGCGGCGCGCTGCCGTTCGATCTCAAGGCGCCGGGCGCGGATTTCATCCTGGCATTTCAGGCGCTGCCGATCGTGCTGGTCATGAGCGTTCTGACGACGCTACTGTTCTATTGGCGCATCCTGCCGCCGATCGTGCGCGGCATGGCATGGCTGTTGGAGCGCACGCTCGGCGTCGGCGGCGCGGTGGGCCTGTCGACCGCGGCGAATATCTTCCTTGGCATGGTCGAGGCGCCGCTGTTCATCCGCCCCTATCTGGCCCAGCTTACCCGCAGCGAATTGTTTCTAGTGATGACCGGCGGTATGGCCGGCATCGCCGGCACCGTGCTGGTGCTCTACGCCACCTTCCTCGCGCCGCTGATACCGGACGCGGCGGCGCATTTCGTCATTGCTTCCGTGCTGGGCGCACCGGCGGCCATCCTGGTCAGCCTGATCATGGTGCCGGAGACTTCAGACAAGCGCACCGGCGGATCATTGGAAGATCCCGACATGCATGCCTCGTCCACGATGGACGCCATCGCCAAGGGCACCACGGCGGGACTTGAGCTTCTCCTGAACATCGTCGCCATGCTGCTGGTACTGGTGGCGCTGGTCTATCTCGTCAACGCGATCCTCGGGCTGTTGCCCGAGATCGGCGGCGCCCAGATTTCGCTGCAACGCCTGCTCGGGCTGCTGATGGCGCCGGTATGCTGGCTGATGGGCCTGCCATGGCCGCAGGCGATCACGGCGGGCAGCTTGATGGGTACCAAGACCGTGCTCAACGAGCTGATCGCCTATGTCGATCTCACCAAGCTCGGCACCGATGCGCTCGATCCGCGCTCACGGCTGATCATGCTGTACGCGATGTGCGGTTTTGCCAACTTCGCCAGCCTCGGCATCATGATCGGCGGCCTCGGCACTATGGCGCCGGAGCGGCGTGAGGAGATCAACGCGCTCGGGCTGAAGTCGATCGTGTCAGGCACGCTGACGACGTGTTTGATGGGCGCGATCGTGGGGGTGATGACGTAGCTGTCATTCCGGGGCGTCCGAAGGACGAGCCCGGAATGACGGCATCTCAACTCGCCAACTCCACCGTCTTGAACTCCGCCGGCAAAATCACCTCCAGCAGTTCGACGTCATCCGAATAATCCATGATCAGGTGCTTGATGCGCGGCGGCTGGGTCCAGGCACTGCCTTCCTTCATCAGCGTCTCGCCCTGGCCTTCCATGTAGGTCTTCACCCAGCCCTTGAGCACGTAGACCATCTGGAATTCGACGTCGTGGTAATGCAGTTTTGAAACTTCCGCTGGATTGCAGGGCCCCTGCAGGCGGATCACGTGCGCCTGCGCCAGGCCGTGCGTCGCATCAGCGATGCCGAGGTCGCGGTATTTCGCGTAGGTGCGCAGCCCGTCGGCCTTGAAATCCTCTTCGCGGTGATGGCTGATGGCGATGCGCTGCTTCGGCCGCGCCTTGGACTTGACGGCCTTTGACTTCGCGGCGGACACGCGTCCCTTGGACTTGATGGTCTTGCGCGCGGAGGATTTGGTGGCGGTCTGGTGCCCCGTCCATTTCTTCTTCACCGCGGTCTTGGCTGCGGCTTTTGATGTCGCCTTCTGCTTGGCCATTGGTGCCTCCCTTCTTGTTGATGCAGGGAGGCTAACACGAATTCAATTTCGCAGGGTGGGCAAAGGCGCGCTTCGCGCCGTGACCACCATCTATCCCGGCCCTCGCTCAATGGCGGGCACGCTTCCGCCTTCGCTCTTCGAGCTACGGCGGACACGTCGCTTTGCCTACGCTACAAAATCAGCGCGCTTTCAATGCAGCCTGAACACGCCGTCGACGGCGCGCAGTTCGGCCGGCTTGATCAGCTTGCAATGCGCTACCGTCACCGAGAACAGCGGACCATCGAGCTTCTCCTGCCAGAAGGCGAGGAAATCCTTGAGCGCCGGGAATTTCGGGCAAAGATCGTAGTTCTGCCAGACATAGGTCTGCAGCAACGACGGGTGATCCGGCATCCGATACAGGATTTGCGCCGTCGTCAGCCCGTAACCCAGCACCTGCTTCCGGAAATCGTCGGAAGCAACTCCAACCCGCGAGACCATGCCAAACCTCCATTGCTGGAAGCGCATTTCACATGGGTGGCCAGACACCGAGCCACCCCGGCGGAGATGCGCTCACATGAGAGAAATGTGACGCACGAGACCAACCCATCACAAGCCTAAATGTTTAACGATCTGTTGAAAAAGGTCGCGTTAGCAGCACCTTACCGCACGTGCTAATACGGGGTCCCGGGGGCTCCGCCCCCGGTTAATCATGATTAATCAAATTGGCAGCCGTCATATTTGAGTGCCAATTTTTCTGCTAGAAGCCCTTGTCCCCCGAACAAGACTGGCTTATGTCCACCGCAGCCGTGCTGGCACTCGCCTGCCCGGACTGCCAAAATTCCAGAATCTGACAACATCTTCAGAAACTTAGGAGGACTGCATGAAATTCCGTCCGCTTCACGACCGCGTCGTGGTCAAGCGCATCGACGCCGAAGAGAAGACCGCTGGCGGCATCATCATTCCGGACAGTGCCAAGGAAAAGCCTTCGCAGGGCGAAATCACCGCCGTGGGCCCGGGTGGCCGCGACGAAGCCGGCAAGCTGATCCCGATCGACCTCAAGGTCGGCGACCGCGTGCTGTTCGGCAAATGGTCGGGCACCGAGGTCAAGATCGATGGCGAAGAGCTCCTGATCATGAAGGAGTCCGACATCATGGGCGTTCTCACCGACGTTCCCGCCAGCAAGAAGAAGGCTGCCTAAGCGCTTCGCCTGCAACGCTCACCCTGAGGAGCGCCCGCAAGGCGCCTCCCCGACAGGGTGAGAGACCAAGATCAACTCAGGGAAATCAAATATGTCAGCCAAGGAAGTCAAATTCGGCGTCGATGCCCGCGACCGCATGCTGCGCGGCGTCGACATCCTTAACAACGCCGTCAAGGTGACGCTCGGCCCGAAGGGCCGCAACGTCGTGCTCGATAAGTCGTTCGGCGCTCCCCGCATTACCAAGGACGGCGTCACCGTCGCCAAGGAGATCGAACTCGAGGACAAGTTCGAGAACATGGGCGCCCAGATGGTGCGCGAAGTCGCTTCGAAGTCGGCCGACGCTGCCGGCGACGGCACCACCACCGCGACCGTTCTGGCGGCTGCGATCGTCCGCGAAGGCGCCAAGTCGGTTGCCGCCGGCATGAACCCGATGGATCTGAAGCGTGGTATCGATCTCGCGGTGGAAGCCGTGGTCGCCGACCTCGTCAAGAACTCCAAGAAGGTCACCTCGAACGAGGAAATCGCCCAGGTTGGCACCATCTCCGCCAACGGCGACGCCGAAATCGGCAAGTTCCTTGCGGATGCCATGAAGAAGGTCGGCAACGAGGGCGTCATCACGGTTGAGGAAGCCAAGTCGCTCGAGACCGAACTCGACGTCGTCGAGGGCATGCAGTTCGACCGCGGCTACATCTCGCCCTACTTCGTCACCAACGCCGACAAGATGCGCGTTGAAATGGACGATGCCTACATCCTGATCAACGAGAAGAAGCTCTCCTCGCTGAACGAGCTGCTGCCGCTGCTCGAGGCCGTGGTGCAGACCGGCAAGCCGCTGGTCATCGTCGCGGAAGACGTCGAAGGCGAAGCCCTTGCCACCCTCGTCGTCAACCGTCTGCGCGGCGGCCTCAAGGTTGCCGCTGTCAAGGCTCCGGGCTTCGGCGATCGCCGCAAGGCCATGCTGCAGGACATCGCTGTTCTGACCGGTGGTCAGGCGATCTCGGAAGATCTCGGCATCAAGCTCGAGAACGTCACCCTGCAGATGCTCGGCCGCGCCAAGAAGGTGATGATCGACAAGGAAAACACCACCATCGTCAACGGCGCCGGCAAGAAGGCCGACATCGAGGCGCGTGTTACGCAGATCAAGGCGCAGATCGAGGAAACCACCTCGGACTACGACCGCGAGAAGCTGCAGGAACGCCTGGCCAAGCTCGCGGGCGGCGTCGCGGTGATCCGCGTCGGCGGCGCGACCGAGGTCGAGGTCAAGGAGCGCAAGGATCGCGTGGATGACGCGATGCATGCGACCCGTGCGGCGGTTGAAGAAGGCATCGTGCCGGGCGGCGGCGTCGCCCTGCTGCGCGCCTCCGAGCAGCTCAAGCGCATCAAGACCGCGAACGACGACCAGAAGACCGGCGTCGAGATCGTGCGCAAGGCGCTGTCCGCGCCGGCCCGCCAGATCGCGATCAACGCCGGTGAAGACGGCTCCGTCATCGTCGGCAAGATCCTCGAGAAGGAGCAGTACAACTACGGCTTCGACTCGCAGACCGGCGAATACGGCAATTTGGTCTCCAAGGGCATCATCGACCCGACCAAGGTCGTTCGTGCGGCGATCCAGAACGCGGCCTCGGTCGCGGCTCTGCTGATCACCACCGAAGCCATGATCGCCGAACTGCCGAAGAAGAACCAGGGCGCCGGCGCCGGCATGCCTCCGGGCGGCGGCATGGGCGGCATGGACTTCTGATCCAGCCTCGCAAGGCGACTACGAAAAATGCAAAACCCCGGCAGAAATGCCGGGGTTTTTGTTTGGGGCAGGACGATGGTGATGCCCACCACAAGGCGGGAATTTCCCCCGCAACGCTACGCTGAAGAAAAGGCTTCCTGCGTCCTCGGATATCCTTGTTATGCACAGCGTTGTGTAAAATATACCATCGTTTGTATTGACAACTCCGGAAAAAATTTCCGCGAGAGTCGCAATTCGAACCGACGCACTCCTTCTCTTAGCGCAAAGTCGTATTGGGTAAGGGGCTAAATCAAAGCTCATCCATAATCTGGTCGAACACGGAGCGCGAGTTCTCGTGACGCTTGCGAGCGTCGCGGAGAATGCTTTCGCCTGAGAGGAGTAATGTTGCGTGACTGAAAGCGAAATGAAAGTGACAGCGAACGGAACCAACGTCTTCGGGATGCCGCTGCCGGACTTCTCGAAGTTCGCCCTGCCTGGCATCGGCGGCAACGAGCAGGTCCTCGCCCGTACCCGGGAAGGCTTCGAAAAGATCAGGGCCGCGTCGGAGGAGATGACGGAAGCGCTGCGCGAGACCTATTCGGGCAATGCCAGAAGCGCGACCGACTACGGGCTGAAGGTAATTGAAATCTCAAACGCCAACGCCGCCTCTGCGTTCGATTTCTTGATCGACCTCTGCGGCAGCAAGTCACCGACCGATGTCTTTACCTTGTCGGCGGCGCAAACGCGCAAGGCGTTTGACACCGCTTCCGACCAGAACAGAGAATTATGGGCGCTCACCCAGAAGCTCGCAACGGAAACGGGCGAGCCGATCAGGAAGCACTTCACCAAGGCCTTCCACCAAGCAGGCTAAAGCCACTCGATTGACGTCCGAGGATTCGTTTGAGGAGGGATCCGGCCGGTTGGAATAAGCCCGGCGAGCATGCAGCCCCCACTGGCCTTGCTCGACCAAACAAGGTGCGCGATGCCCCCCAAGTAACCCGCACCGACAACAGGCGCACTCCAACCGGCCGGTACTTATTTGTGAAAACCCATAAAGACGATCGCAAGGGAGAACGACATGGGTATGGTGATGATCAAATGTCCGCAAACCGGACACGCGATTCCCACGGGCATCAAGACTGATCGCGAAAGCTTCGGGCGCCGCGCGGTGTTTTTCTCACGCACGCGTTGCGTGATCTGCCACACCGATCACGCGTGGTTTGCGCGCGAAGCCTGGGTCGACGAACCGAGCATCCGGATGCAGCATCGCCGGGCGGGCTCTTCGTCGTATTCGTCGACATAGGTCGGGTGATGATCGCGATGGAGGGGACACCATGCCGCGCACGCAAATCTCAAATGAGACATCCACCTGGCTGCTGCAGGCCAAGAACATTCTTGATGAAGCACGACGGTTAAAGCCGGGTCCCGAGCGCAAGGAGCTGCGCCAGACGGCGAAGGTGCTGCGGGAAATTGCGAAGCTCGAGGCGGCATCCGAGCAAGCATTCGAACGTGATTAGCTGCAAAGAACCTGTTCGGACCGAGCTCCTTGATGGAGTTTTGCCGAACCCCGCAGCGGCAGGTGGCGACCTGGAGGCTGAAGCGGTCGCGTGAAACGCGCTCACCTGACATCGCCCGATTTGACGCCGGGGATGCGCCTCTCTTCGCGCAGCCCCTCGCGCGGGATTGGTCCGAACTCGTTGAGAAAATCTCCTCGACTTCGAGACGCATGACCCGATGGCATTCGCACGCTGCCGCAGCGAGTCGCGCCCGGTCGATCTCGATAAGGCCTCGCCGATCGGACCTGATCGCTCCGCGCGCGCGCAGATTGCGCATCAGGAGCGTCACGGTCGTACGCCGCACACCGAGCATCTGCGACAGCGTGTGCTGGGTGAGCGGGAGCACATCATGGTCGACGCGGTCGCGAAGCTGAAGCAGCCAGCGGGCCATGCGGGCTTCGACCGGATGCAGCGCATTGCAGGCCAAGCCGAGCTGGAACTGCATCAACATCGCCTTGACGTGATTCTGAACCATGCGCCGGATCGCGGGACTGCGGTTAAAGACGCCAAGAAATCGCGATGCAGGGATCCGAGACGCGGTGCCGGCCGCGCGAACGACGGCTGTCGTGGCCGAAGGTGATGGCCCGAGCACCGAAAGAATGCCAACGGCTCCCTCACGCCCGATTGCCGCGGTGGCAACCGTGTGCCCGTCCGCCATGTCGATCATCAAGGTGATCGCGCCGCTGTGGGGAAAGACGACGTAATCGATATCGTCACCCGCCTGCGAAAGAACCGCGTCCTGATCGAGTGCGATCATGTCAAGTTCGGGTTCTAGCAGATCGAGGTCCAGTGCAGGCAATGCTGCAAGAAGGCGATTGCCCATTCCGCCGCGAGGCTTCACTGCGGAGAACCCGCGGTGACGCATCTGCGGCGTTCTCCATCTGGAGTGTCGCGAAACGTCCATTTTGACATAAATCAAATCTGCCTTCTGTACGCCTACTCAGATAAACACGCTCTCAGCGAACAACAAACTCCAAACGTTCGGTCGCGAGGCATTCTGCTCGCAGGCCCTTGAAGAGTTAGATGCAAATGGGCCGCCCGGCGCAACCGCAAAATGCGCATGGGTAATACGGTAACAGTGCCCCGAAAGTTCGGTTCCAATTCCGGCGCATGGCAATCTTTCAAGTACGATTCAAGAATGAAGGACTCCGGCAGCGATGCAGGTTTTTGTATGTAGCGTTGCCCTGCGAGGTCTGAAAACCAAAAATGAAGGGCCGCCCGTGGGCGACCCTTCCTGTCATGCGTTCTCCGCGGGCTTCAGGCGGACCAGCTTGGTGAGCAGCGCGTCGAGGCCCTGCCCTTCACCTGCATGAAGGTCGATCCGGCCGACCTTCTCCACCAGCCGCTCCAGCGACTCCAGTTCCTTGAGCCGCAGCAGCAGGGGTTCTCCTCCATCAGCCTGGCGGTGTTCAGGAGCGAGCGCGTTGCCGCGGTCTCTTCCTGCCGGCGGATCAGGTTCGCCTTCGCGACCCGCTCCGCCTCCACTACCTTGTTGACGAGCTCGCGGATCTCGCCGGGAAGGATCACGTCCTTCACGCCGAGTTCGGAGACCTCGACACCGCTATCGGCGACGCGCTCGCGTACATAGTCGCGCAGCTCCGCATCCAGCGTGGCCTTCGCCGACAGCACCTCGTCGAGCGTGCGGCCGGCAACCGCCTGGCGGATTGCGAACTGCACCAGCCGGTACAGCCACGCATCCACGTCGGGCACGGCCGCGACCACGCGCTCGGGGTCGACGATCCGGCGGAATGCCGTCAGGGTCACACGCAGCGCGATGCGATCCCTGGTCAGCATTTCCTGCGCGGTGATCTCAACCGCCTGGGGACGCAGATCGAGACGCTTGACCTCGATCTTGCGGCCGGCGATCCAGAAGGCGTGCCGTCCGGGCGCCAGCCGCTCCACCAGCCGGCCCTCGACGTAGAGCAGACCGGCCTCGTGGTTCTCGACCACCGCTTCCGTCACGATGGTGGGACGGTTGCGCTCGATCATCGCCAGGTGGCGTGCGGTCACGCGGGGATCGCCGGCCACATCGATGCGCTCGACATCGACCGCGGTTGCGACCTTCCAGTAGACGCGCGCCTGCCAGGGCGTCATCAGGTGCACGGGACGGCCGTCGAGGCTGACGATCGCGATTTCGTTCGCCTTCGTCTCCACCGCCTCGAACAGCTCCGTGGCAAGATCGGGCCGCGCGGCCTTCAGCACGGCGTAACGCTCCGCGGGGAATTCGGCGCGCACGACGCTGAAGATCTCCGCCGTCAACTGACGCCGCAGATCGAGCAGCCGGTGGCGACCAGGTTCGAGCACGCGCTCGAGCCTGCCGTTACGCGTCAGCAACGCGCGCTCGCCATCCTTCACCGTCAGCGTCTTCATCAGCAAATGCCAGGTCATGGCACGCCTCCATGGTTTACCCTCCGGCCCTCGCAGGGTCGGAAAGCGGGTTTCGTTTGCAAAGGACGTGGGGACGCGGACGACGCTCCCTGAAAGCTCGGCGGGCCGGGTTTGAGCTTGCGCGATGACGGGCGCACGCGCTCGATCGCCCGACATGCGTCGAGCGGTCAAACGTTGCCACCCGGCATCAACGCAAGCGGTATCCACCGCGGCGCAAAGCCGGTCTCACAGCGTCTTGGTTCGGACGAAAAGCCTTGCGGCAATACGGCCGGACTGCGACTGAAGCGCGCGTCCGGTCCCCTTCAATGTGAATCAGCTTTTTAGGCTGAACCGGAGCGGAGCGGGATTCGAACCCACGACCCGATGATTATGATTCATCTGCTCTACCCAACTGAGCTATCCTTTGTGGTGCCATAGACCGGAATCGAACCGGCGACCTTCGGGTCACCCCGACGCTCTACCGCTGAGCTACTATCGCGTCTTCACCTGGCGGAACACGAAACCGGAGACCGGCCCGCGCCAGTCGGGATCACAACGAGCCCGAACCCATGGCCAAAGCGAAGGAGCGGGTCAATAAACGAAACATCTTTCAGTTGCAAGAGCGTTTTCAAAAATTCCGCATCCGCTGTGACTTCTCCGTCACAATACGATCAGTCGATGCCGCGGCGACAGTAAGCTGTCGGCGCGCGAGGATCGCGATCAATGCACGAGCATGCCTATGCGTTCGGTTCGCACGATCGAAGGGGCTCCGCCGGCACGCGGCGCCCGTGAATAATAGATGAGACCTGCGCGGCCAACGATATTTTCCAGCGGAATATAACCAACCGCCGAAGGCACCGGCTGTCGGTGGAATTGTCGCGGTTATCGCCCAGCACGAAGATGTGGCCATCCGGGACCTTGTAAACGTTCGTGTTGTCGTAGAAGCCGTTGTCGACGCAATCGAGCGTCTCATAGCTCACGCCGTTCATCAGTGTTTCGCGCCAGCGCTTGGTTCCGGTTGCCATCACCCATCCCGCACGGCTCGTCACCGACGATATCAGACAATCTCTGCCGCACGACTGCTACACCGTTGATGTAAAGCAGTCCTTGCTGCATTTGAATGCGGTCGCCGGGTAATCCTACGACGCGCTTGATGTAGTCGACCGAGTCGTTTTTTGGTATCCGAAACACAACGACGTCGCCGCGCTCCGGCACCGAGCCGAATATGCGTCCTGGAAACAAACGCGGTGAAAACGGCAGGGAATAGCGGCTGTAGCCGTAGGCATATTTCGAGACGAACAAACTATCGCCTTCCAGCAACGTCGGCATCATCGAGCGAGCCGGAATATAGAACGGATGGAACAGGAACGTTCGCAGGACGATCGGCGAAAATAGCGGGATCGCCAAAATCACGGCTACGACAATAAGAGCGATCCTGCCCCATCGCAGCGGGGATCGACCCGCGTCCCGAACCAATGTCATAATTATCCAGCCCTGATCGCTCGCGACCAAGATAACCGGGATGACGTCGAGTGCAATCCTAAATTGTTTCCAGGCCGCTGTCGTCGAAGCGCTGCGAGCCGAACAACTCTACGACTGAGCGTTTTCGTCGGAAGGCCACGCTTACTGGATCTTCGCCAGCACCGCGAGGCGGCGGATGCCCTTGTTCTTGTAGGCGTCGAGGAACGCGTAGTAGTCCTTGAACGAGACGCAGCCGTTGGACTGGCCGCTCGGCCCAAGCATATAGGTGTGCGCGAGCAACCCGTCGCGGCCGTGGATTTTTCCTCGCCGCCGAGCGGCGTCAGCCGCAGCGCCGGCACGCCATGAAACAGCGCCTCGCGCGGCTTCAGTTCGTAGATGTGCGGCGGCGTCACGCCCTGCATGCGCACATGCGAATAGCGCACATCGTCCATCTTGGAGCCGAGCCCTGAATGCGCCTCCAGCCTGGTGCCGTCGGGCAGATACACCGTCTTCGCGGAAATGTCATAGACCGCGGTCTGGCGATCATAGGGCGGCGATCCGCCCATCATCGGGTTCTGGCTTCGTGTATCGATGATGCTGCCGGTGACGCTGGCGTCGGCGGATGCATAGGCCAGGAGCCCTCCAGCTGCCGGCTGCTTGCCCCACAGCTTTTCGACCATGGTCTGCTTCTCGTTGGAAGCAATCGACATCACGGCGGCCTTGGCGCGCTGCGCCATATCGCGAACGGTCGTGCCGGAGGACGCCTTCGCGGTCTTGTCCTCCGCAGTCCTGGCTTCGGGCTCCTTCGGCGCCGTGGCCGGAACGTTCAAGGCGAGCTTGGTGGCCGGTGCGGAAACTTTGGCTTCGGCGTCTCAACCGGCTTCGACGCCTGAACGGCCTTCGGCGCTTCGGCCGGTGGCGAAGCTTCCGCCAGCTTCGTCGCTTCGACCGGTTGGGGCTCGACAGCTCTGGATCGCTGGCCTTGCGCCGCCGCTGCGGCAAACCGTTCGGTGAACATCAGCGAAGACGCGACGTTCTCTGGCGCGGGGATCACCAGGGACTGTTGCGGCAGCGATGCGAATATTTCGTTGAAAGCCGGCTGCACCGGACGGGCAGCGGCGGTGGTCGTGTCCTTGACGACGGGCGCCTCGAAGGCGGCGCTGTTTACGAATGGATAGACGCTGGCGCCCAGCACGTTGGTGTAAACGGTCCAGGCGCAGCCCAGCACGAGGCTCGCGACCGCGACACCGCCGAGGAAGTATTGAGGGATGCCTTTACGGGAGGACTTCCTGCGGTTGTGGACCGCAGGGCCGAACGCACGCGTACGCTTACTCATTTACACAACGCCCAGAACAATTCCACCAAGTCCCCCATTGATGCTGCGTCCGGAGACGTTCCCTGCAGCATCTCGCAGAAGCACAGAGCGTCATTAAGGCGACTTTTAGTTAAATCCGGCTTAAACGCGGGCGGATATAAGGCGGGCTCAAATCCATGGAACTATTGGGGAAATTACCCCCGTAGCGATGCGGGAATCAGTCCCAATCAGGGACATCCGGCATCGTGCGCGCCGGGTGTCCCATATCGGGCCAAGTTCGGCCTCAATCCTTGAACGGGTCGAACTCATTCTCGCCCGCCATCGCCACCGCGAACGGACGCAGCGTGTGCTGCACCCTGATCGAACCGGCGTGCTCGGCCAGCACTTCCGGCAGCCTGCGATAGGCCATCGGACTTTCGTCGAGGTCGGCGCCTACCAGCGTCACGCCACGCGATTGCAACCACGCGTCCATCTCGGCCCGCGTGAACCGCCGCTTGGCTTCTTTGCGGCCGAACAACCGGCCTGCACCGTGCACCGTCGAGTAGAGCGAAGCCTTCGCCTCCTCGCTATCGACGCCTTCAACGATGACCGCGTCGTCGCCCATCGATCCGCCGACGAAGCCACGCTGGCCGGGAAATGCCGGGGTCGCGCCCTTGCGCACCACCCACAAATCCCTGCCGCCATGGTTCTCCCGCCACGCATAATTGTGGTGGTTGTGCACCATGTCGGTGACTTCACCGCCGATGATCCTGCGCACGCGCTCGATCACCCACTCGCGACCGGCATAGGAGTAGCGCCCGGCGAGTTGCATCGCCGCGATGTAGCGTCGCCCGATCTCGCTGTCCTCGTCGATCACAGCCGGCGGCACGTTCATGCCGTCCTTGCCGCCCGCGGCCTTGAGGTAGCGGGTCGCGCTGGTGTGGCCAAGGCCGCGGCTGCCGAAGTGCACGCCGATCCAGACGAAGCCCTCCTCGTCGCGCAGCAGGTCGACATAGTGGTTGCCCGATCCGACGGTGCCGAGTTGCGAGACCGCCTTCTGCCGGTAGGCGCCCATGTCGGATTCACGCCAGGCGTCGGCATCGTCGAACAGCTCATGTTCGACGCGCTCGTCGTTGCTGCGTCCGACACCGAACGAGATCACGTTGCGCACGTCCTTGATGATCGTGCCGACATTGCTCTCGATCTGGCTGAACGGCGTGTCGAGGCGCACGGCCATGTTGCCGCAACCGATGTCGAAGCCGACACCGGAGATGCTGACCTGCTTTTCATAGGCAATCACGCCGCCGACCGGTTGGGCATAGCCGAGATGGCCGTCGGCACAGATGACACCGGCAACCGTATTGCCGACCGACATGCAGTTGCGCATCTGCGCAATCGTTGCGTCGTCGTGCTTGCCGAAGATTTTCAGCGGGCTGTTCTGATATTGCGCCGCCTGCGGCTTGATTGCGATGTCAGTGGCAACAGCCTCCGCATCACGCGCGAGCTTTTCCTTGCGCGCGGCGTCGCGAAACAGGCACCAGGTCGGCATCGGCCGCTGGCCGGGACGGTCGATCTTCGCGTCGGGGTCGAGCCCGGCTTCGGCGGCCAAAGCCCTGGCGCGCTCCTGGTAGGGGTCGGATCGCATCAGTTCTCCTCCACTGCAAACACTTCATACCGAAAACCGTTGAAGGCTTCGGAGGATCCCATGTCGGTCGCAACAGCGGTCCGTTCGGTTCGCAGCGAGGTATCACAACGTCGAGCTTGCTACCAATGGCTTTGCTCGCCACGGGCACTAATAACTCAGCCGCGGATACCAATCCTTGCCGCGGCCTTCCGGCGTGGTGTCGAGGATGGTCCACAGCGGATCGATGTCCGGCGCGCCGCGCGGGTCCTGTCCAGGATCGGCGGTCGATGACCCCATCTCGCCAGACCAGAAATGACGGATCGTTCCGTCGCGGCGCGTGAACACGTTGTAGCCGGGCGCGTCGGCATCCGTGGCGCTGACGTAGTCGCGCGTATAATCGCCCGACGCATCCGAATAGATCCGGTGCCGCGTCCAGCCGCGCGCTTTCTTCGCTTCGATCAACCGCGCGATCGGCGAGCGCGCCACGAACACAAACGCCACGCGCTGTTCGACATCGGGCAGCTTTGCTTCCCAAGTGCCCATGAAAGACGTGCACATCGGACACGGCTGCTCGCGTGCGGGACCGAACATGTAGCTGTAGATCACGAGCGTCTGCTTGTTGCCGAACAGGTCCGGCAAGGTTGCCTTGCCGCCCTCGCCTTCGAATTCATAGTTCTTCGTCACCACGCCGCCCGGCGGCAGCGCACGGCGCAATTCGGCGACGCGTTCGATGTGACGGCGCAATTCGATCTCCTCCGTCAGCAATTGCTCGCGGGCGCGGCGATACTCGGCGCTCTCGTTGGGAAAGCGCACGCTATTTCCGCGTGCGAGTTCTGCGGCGGGTTTCAGGGTGGAACCGGACATGGGAGTACCTCGGCGTTGGTTGCTCCGTTACAAGACGCTCCGCGCCTCATGGGTCCGACAGAAGCGGGCAAAAAATTCGGCCTACAACCGCCGTTTCCGCCCGGTTTGGAGCCAATTTGCGCGGATTTTCTGCATGGGAGCTATCGCCGAACCTTAACCGCCGGATGCAGACATACTATCGCCTGCCGATGGCCTTGCACTGGAGGTCGGCCCTGCGATACGGTACCGTATCGCACAAATCTTTAGCCTATACCCCGAAGGGAAGCTGCCATGATAATACCGGCACGCGCCGCAAGTATCGCTGTTGCAGGCCTTGGCCTCCTCGCTGGCCATGCCTTGGCCCAGCCAGCGAAACTGGGCTGTACATCCGCGCCAACGGCCCAGGGAACGCAAACGCTGCGTTGCGAGCGCGCGATCACGATCGTGGCCGAAAGCGGTGCGAAGTTCGAACTCGGGGATCGCAACCGCGACGGCCATGTCGATTCCGTCGAGCTCAGCAACAAGGCCCTGCTGCTCGAAGTGCCGAAGAAGCCGGGCCGTGTCAGGTTCAACGTCGTGACGCCGCAGGCGATTGCCGCGGTGCGCGGCACCAAATGGGCGGTGGACGCCGAAGGTGCAAAGACATCGGTCTTCGTCGTTAACGGCCGCGTCAGCGTGGCGCGGCCCGCCGGCCGCGGCAGCGTCGTACTCGGCGCCGGTGACGGCGTCGATGTCGAGCCATCGGGCGACCTGATCGTCAAGCGCTGGCCGCCTGCGCGCGTTACGGCCCTGATGGCAAGATTGGGACAATAGAAGACACGCAAATGAGCCGTCGACGCCTTCATATTCTGGCTGCGTTGCTCTGCACGGGACTCTGGGCAGGGGCGATATGGCTCGGTCATACCAGCGGCCATCTGCGATTTCTCGACCGGCTCGAGTCGGCATTATCCGATGTGCGAACGCTTGTGCGCGGCGTAAAGGCGCCGCCGGACCTCGTCACGATCGTTGCGATCGACGACACCATCGTCAAATTCGGCGGCGCCTATCCCGTCCCTCGCGCGGAGATAGCCAAAATCGTCGACGCGATCGCGCAGCTGGAGCCGAAAGTCATCGCGATCGATCTTCTGCTGGTCGACAAGGGACCGGCCGACGGCGATGCAGCACTTGCAAGGTCGCTCGCGGCGAGTCCGACCGTGCTTGCGGCGGCGGCGGTATTTTCGAACGTCCTTCAACCTTCCGCAGAAGACGACGGGCCGCTGGCCCGCCTGCCGAAGGCCGACCGCTTCCTGCTGCCGATCCCGGCCTTTGCCGAGCGCGCGGAAGTCGGCATCGCCAATGTGGCGACGGGCCAGACCGGCACGCCGCTATCGGTCCCGATGCTGTTCCGGACACACGACAAGATCGAATTGTCGTTTCCGCTTCGTGTCGCGTCCGTCGCGATCGGCCAGAAGCTGACGATCGAGCCCGACCGCCTGCTGTTCGGCGACCGGCCGATCGCGACGGCTTCCGATTATGCGCTGCCGATTTCCTATTACGGCCCGCGCCGCACCATTCGCACCGTCAGCGCTGCAAATCTGGTCGACGGCACCATCGACAAGGAAACCATTCAGGGCCGGATCGTCGTCCTCGGCGCGACCGCAACCGGCGCCGGCGACTTCTTTCCGACGCCGTTCGATTCACTGATGCCGGGGCGGAAATCCTTTCTACCGCGATCACGCATCTGGTCGCAGGGGACGGCGTCGTGCGCGACCGGCCGGTTCGCATCGTCGAGGCCCTCACGACGATCCTGCTCCCGATACTGCTGGTCGGTTTGCTGGCGTGGCGGCGAAACGCAGTCGGTCTGCTCACGGTCAGCGCGGTGATGCTCGCATGGGCGGTTGCGAATACGGTTGCTTTCGCGCACGGCATATGGCTCGACGCGGCGACGACGATGGCCGCGGCAGTGCCGCCGGTCGTCCTGTTCGGTACGTTGCAGCTTTGGTCGGGCCGGAGCAGCGCGCAGCATCTCGCCGCACAGAACAAGCTGCTCGAACAATTCCAGACGCCCGGCCTGCAGGAATGGCTGACGCGCGATCCCGACTTCCTGATGGCGCCGGTCAGGCAGAATGCCGCCGTGGTGTTCGTCGACCTGTCCGGATTTACCTCACTTAGCGAAACGCTCGATCCAGACGCCACAAGGGGGCTGCTGAAGGAGTTTCACGCCCTGGTCGACAAGGAGGTGACGCGGTGCGGCGGCATGATCACGAGCTTCCTCGGCGATGGCGCCATGATCCTGTTCGGCCTGCCGGAGCCGGCTCTGGATGACGCTGCGCGTGCGGCGCAATGTTCGATCGCGCTCTGCGTCAAGACCGAACGCTGGATCGCGGCGTTGCCGCCGCCGATCGCCGCGCGGATCGGCTTTAAGATCGGCGCGCATTTCGGACCGATCGTCGCCTCCCGGCTCGGCGGCCGCAACCATCAGCACATCACCGCAACCGGCGACACCGTGAACGTGGCGAGCCGTCTGATGGAAGTGGCGGCCCGCCACAATGTCAGGCTGGCGCTGAGCGATACGTTGCGTGTCGCAGCGGAGCGCACCGGCGCCCGGCTGAAAACCGGAACCCTTGCCGGCCCCGTCGAGACGCAGATTCGCGGCCGATCAGGCTCCCTCACGGTCTGGCTGTGGCGGGGCGAACATCCCACGATGGATCAACGCACGCATCCCGACGCCGCGGAGTGACCGGCCGCCGGGCCCTCTACCGCAGCTCCGGCGGCGGCGTGCGGTCGAGCACTTCGAGTTTGGGGCCGTCCAGCAGATCGAGCGCATAGGTCTCGATTACCAGCGGGCCGCGCTTGCGCTGGACCTCCCCGACCCGTTCGACACGGGCAAACCTGTCCTTCAGATAGGGCGTATCGCCGAGCCTCGCCTCATATACATACAACGATTTGCCGGCGAGCTGTGCCGCATCAGGTTCGGGCATGTTGATCCAACGGATGCGCTGGCTGTGCTGCGCGACGCAGGTGCCCTTCGGCAGATGGAAGGCGAGCCAGGCGGTGGTGCCGTAATCCGACGCAAGCACGCATGTTGCGCCGACGCGCGCCCTCACCGCCTCAATTCCATCGGCCGTTTCACGCCAGCCGATGCCGACGCTGCGCACGGTGGCATCGCGGCGATAGCCCGACAGCACGCCGGTGTCGGCCTGCACGACCAGCAGTACGAACATTAGGACACCGGCCGGCACCGCCCAGCGGCGGCAGAAATCGACCAGGCGCTGCCGGCGCGGCTCCCATTCGACCAGATGCGCGGCGACGGCGGCGGCGATCGCAAACGCCGGATAGACCGGCGCAAACCAGTTGGCCTCGACGCGGGCATGAAGCGAGTGCCAGACGAAATAGGCGACGATGACCCAGAACATCGTATTGACGAGCACGCGCGCCGGCAGCGCGCCGGCGCGTCGGCGGAACAGCGCATAAAGCCCCATCGCGCCGAGCATCCACACCAGCGGCGTCGCGAAGGCGATCTGCGTCGGGATCAGCTCGGCGATGTAGACCGGGCGGAAATCCTCAATCCTTGCCCGCCCCATCTGCTTGATGAAGGAAACCCAGTGGTGCTCGGCATTCCAAAGAATGACGGGGGCAAACAGCAGCACTGCGACGAGCCCGCCGAGATAAAGCCAGGGCGAGATCAGCCAGTGCCGCAGCTTGGGAACGGCGACCAGCCAGATCAGGATTGCCGGTCCGAAGAACAGCGCGGTGTATTTCGACAGCAGCGCGCAACCGGCGGCGGCGCCGACCGCCAGCCACCACACGCCTTGGCCGGTGTGCAGCACCTTGGCCAGCGCAAACAGCAGGAGACTGGAAGCCACCAGCAGGGCGCGTCCGGCGTAACGATCATAGTGCCGACCGCAGCCATCAGCGTGATGTTCAGAAGGATCGCCGACGAGGCGGCCACGCGCCGGCTACCGAACAGGATGGCGGCGGCCTGATAGATCGCCCAGCTCATCGGCAGCGCCAGCAGGATAGAAACCAGCCGCACGCCGAACTCGGTATCGCCTGCGATCAGGGTGCCGAGCCGGATCACCACTGCGACCATCGGCGGGTGATCGTAGTAACCGCCGGCGAGATGCTTCGACCACATCCAGTAGTAGGCTTCGTCGAAGGTGATCGGCGTGAACGCCGCGGCAATCAGGCGTAGCGCCACCAGCCCCAGGATCGCCAGACCCGTATTGAGGGCAACCCGCGCCTCGTTCGGATTCATTTTCCGGTCATCGTTTGCGCCAGACGAACAGTCCGGACATCGCGTAATTCCAGACCACGCCCATCAGCGCGCCCGCAAACCCCGCTAGCCACCAGATCGGCTCCTGGTCGAAAACCGCGAACGCGACGCCGACATTGGCGAGCAGTCCGACGCCGCAGACGAGATAGAACAGCAACAGGCCGCGTAGGATCGCAAATCCCTTGAGCCGCTGGTCGCGATAGGTGAGAAAATTGTTCAGAATGAAGTTGCTGGTCATCGCAACCAGCGCGCCGGCGGCCTGCGCCTCCGCAAACGGCTCCCTGAAGATTTCATGCGCGACGAACAGTGTAGCGAGATGCACAACAAGGCCGGTGCCCCCGACCATTGCGAACAACAGGAAACGCAGCGAGACCACGTCGTGCGTCAGCTTGGCCAGCACCAGACCGAGGAAGTCCAGTGCCACCATGGAATCGAGCTTGCTCTCGCCGTGCTGGCGCGAACCGAACGTGTAGGAATCTCGACGGCGCGCAGCTTGCCAGCCGCGGTCGCGATGATATCGAGCAGTATCTTGAAGCCCTGGGTCGAGAGCTGCGGCGCCAGTTGCTCGAAGCGGTCGCGGCGGATCATGAAGAAGCCGCTCATGGGATCGGCGACCTCGACCTTCAGGACACGCCGGGCGACCTCGGTGGCAAGCTGACTGGCCCCTGCCCGCTGCTTGTTGAAACTGTCGGCGCTGCCGCCCTCGATATAGCGGCTGCCGACCACGAGTTCCGCCTCGCCGCTCCGCAGCAGCGCAACCATCTTCGGCAGTTGCGTTTCGTCATGCTGCAGATCGGCGTCGATCACCGCCGCATAGGGGCCGCTGGAGGCCAAAATGCCCTCGATGCATGCACCCGACAGGCCGCGCCGCCCGATCCGGCGAATGCAGCGGACACGAGAATCCTTCCGCGCCAGCGCCCGCACCACTTCCCAGGTTCCGTCAGGGGAATTGTCGTCGACAAACACAACTTCCCAGGCAATGCCGGTCAGCGTGGCCTCCAGCCGCCGATACAGCACGGTGACATTGTCGCGCTCATTGAAAGTCGGGACAACGACCGAAAGCTCAGGCAAACCGGCCTGCGACGGGGTTTCGGAGCCCGGTTTGATGGCGTCATTCATGACCGGCAGCGTATATCCGCCGCCGGCTGACATGCCAAGGCGCGCATCAGGAACGAGGCGACTGGGCGGTGAAAGGGGCGAAATCGACCCGGTGTACCGGCCGGCGCGGGCGAAGCGGTAGCCGTCGCCGGATCGGATCCGGGGCCTGCTTCGCTTGAAAATGCTCTGAAAATGCCAACGACCACGAACAGAGGGCGCGCGTACATCCGGCGCAGCCAAACCATTCATGGTCGTTCCAGCGCCGGAGCCTTGAAGCATCAACGTCGCCGTTAGATTCGATATGGGAATACCGCCTGCGTTCCGCAAGGGGCGATCCGCCTCCTAATTCGGCACTTCCCGAATCACCGGCCCACGCGGGGCTGGCGTCGCAGGAGCCGGCTGAAGCGCCGGCGCGGGTTGCTGGAAACTCGCCGGCTTGGCGGGCTTTCCGAACTGGCCGATCGGCCCATAGGCGACGGCAACCACCAGCACGATCGACGCGACGATGGCTCCCAAAAGGCCGGCGACTGACTGCGAATTCATACTCAATTATCCCTACGCCTGATCGGGAACTGATATCACGGAAAGGGCTTGTCGAGGAATAGTGCCGGCGTCTGCCATCGACAAATCGGGCCGCCGGCGCCGCCTCCAAAATCTCACCACGCGAGCGCCGCGCAGCTGACAAGCAAGAACCGCGATTCCATCGTAAACATGGCGGAGTCTCGACCTTTGATTTGACAGGGAATAGGGGAAGAAGATGTCGAATACAGACCAGGGCAAACCGACCGGAAAATCCGGACGGCGCAAGGGCAAGGCGGAACGGGGCAAAAAAGCTGCTCCCCAAGAGAACCCAACAGTGCGCCCGGCGCCGGTCGAATTGCAAAGCCCGGGTCAAGATCAACCACTGCAGCCGGAGCCGGCTCACGCGGAGAGCCCGAAGGTGGATCATCAGCCGGCCGTCGACGAACCAGTCGATGCCGTCGCCGCCGCGTCGCCCGAGCCGCAGCCGACCGCGGCGCCCTCGCCGGCCGAGCCCGCACCAGCCGAGCCCGCACCAGTCGAGGCTGCGCCCGCCGAAGCCGTGTCGATTCAGCCCGCCCCAGTCGAGTCCGCACCGGTCAGATCCGCGGTGGAGCCCGCGCCGGTGAGCCTGCAGACCATCGCGAACGCCTATCGCGACTACACAAGGAAATCGTTCGAGGAGTTCGGGTCATTTGTCGAGCAGCTCAGCGGCGTTCGCTCGCTCGACAAGGCGATGACGGTTCAGACCGAATTCGTGAAACGGGCCTATGAAACTTCGGTCGCCGAGTCGCAGAAGATCTGCGAACTCCACAACCGCCTTGCCAGGCAGACCCTCGACCCGTTCAAGGGGTGACGGGCAAGGCGCCGGCAACACACGGCAAGTCTTAAGGCGCTACGCGAAACTGGTGGCGTAAACGGGTGGAAGCACGAGGCTCCGGTTTTCCGGAGCCTTTTTCGTGGGATCACGCCTATGAACCGACGCCTGGCAAACTGGCCAATCAGGGCCGACTTGGCTAACATGCACCAGCTCCCTCCCCATTTCCGACGAGCCATCCCGTGAGCAAGCCTTCGAAATCGACCGCGAAAAATAGCGGCAGCATCTATATCGGCATCGGCGGCTGGACCTTCGAGCCGTGGCGCGGGGTGTTTTATCCAGAGAAACTGACGCAGGCGAAGGAGCTTTCCTACGCTGCATCGAAGCTTACCTCGATCGAGATCAACGGCACTTATTACGGCTCGCAGAAGCCGGAGAGTTTTCGCAAATGGGCGCGCGAGGTGCCGGACGGATTCGTGTTCTCGTTAAAGGGACCGCGCTTCGCGACCAATCGTCGTGTGCTGGCGGAAGCCGGCGATTCCGTAAAACGCTTCTACGATTCCGGCGTGCTGGAGCTCGGCGACCGGCTCGGGCCCGTGCTGTGGCAGTTCGCGCCGACCAAAAAATTCGACGAGGCCGATTTCGGCAAGTTTCTCGAACTGCTGCCGCGCAAGCTCGACGGCCGTGCCCTGCGTCACGTGGTCGAGGTGCGGCATGATAGTTTCCGCGTGCCGGAGTTCATCGCATTGCTGCGCAAGTTCGAGACGCCTGTCGTATTCGCCGAGCACGGCAAATATCCCGCGATCGCCGACGTGGTGAGCGACTTCGTCTATGCCCGGCTGCAGAAGGGCAATGACGAACTCAAGACCTGCTATCCACCGAAGCAGCTCGACGCCTGGGCCAAGCGCTTCCAAGCCTGGGCCGGTGGTGGCGAGCCCGACGATCTGCCGCGGGTCGATGCCGCCAAGCCCGCGAAGACGCCGCGCGACGTGTTCGCCTATGTCATCCACGAGGGCAAGGTGCGCGCCCCGGCGGGCGCAATGGAATTGATCGAGCGCGTGAAGTAATCCGGTTTCAGTCGAGCTTGATCCCGGCTTCACGGATCAGTTTGGTCCAGCTCTCGTATTCGGAGGCAACAAAGGCATCGAGCTTGTCGTCCGGCAGATCCCACACTTCCCCGCCGCTCTTCTCAAAACGCTCCTTGAGGTCGGGCAGCGAAGCGCGGATATCGCGGCGCAGCTTTGCGATGACCTCCGGCGGCGTCTTTGCGGGTGCGAATATCCCGAGCCAGGAATCGACATCGAGGCCGGATACGCCAGCTTCCGACATCGTCGGCACATCAGGCGTCAGCGGGCTGCGTTTCGACGACAGCAGCGCAATGCCCCTCGCCTGGCCTGACTGAACGTAAGGGAGCCCCGCGGCCATCGAATCGAAAAACAGGTCGATGCGGCCCGCGAGCAGGTCGGTGAAGGCCGGCGGCGAACCCTTGTAGGGTATCTCCTGAAATTTTACGCCGGCCGCCTTCATGAACGCGGCGGCCACCAGATGCTGGCCGGTGCCGACGCCGGCGGTCGCCACCGTAATCGATCCCGGGTTGGCCTTTGCGGCGGCGATGATGTCCTGCAGCTTGCCATGCGGCAAATCCTTGCGGCCGACCATCACGTAACCGAACTTGTAGATCAGCGCGACCGGCACGAAGTCCTTGCGCGGATCGTAGCCGAGCTTCGAATACAGCGCCGAGTTGAAGGCCATGTTGGAGAGCCCGCCGACCACCAGTGTGTAGCCATCCGGCTCGCTCTGGCTGGCCGCCTGCGTGCCGACCACGGTGCCGGCGCCCGGCTTGTTCTCGACGACGAAGGCCTGCCCCATTCGCTTCGACAACGCGTCCGCGAGTTGCCGCCCGACCAAATCGTAGCTGCCGCCGGGTCCGATCGGGACGATGATCTTCACCGGGCGGTCGGGATAACTGGTCTGTGCGTGCGCTGCCGCAACGCTGCAGACGAGAAGCGCGAGCAGCCATGCGAGTGAGCGACCAATGCGGTTCATGCTGTTTCCCCCAGAGAGTAAGCTTCGACAGGCTCTTTTGCGGAACTATGCGACATGCCGCCCCCGGCGGCAATGCGGACGTGGAAATTGATCGGGCGTTACCGTAGCCTTGCGCGGACGACATCCGGACGCTCTCGATGGCCCGCAAGACCAAGCGCCTCTTCACCATTGGCTACGAACAGACGCCGCCGAAGGCGGTGCTCGACGAGCTGGAAGCCGCCGGCGTCAAGCTTTTGGTGGACGTGCGCGCAGTGGCGGCGTCTCGGCGGCCGGGCTTTTCGAAGAATCAGCTTGCGGCCGGCCTCGACGAGCGCGGCATTTCCTATCTGCACCTCAAGGGCCTCGGGACGCCGAAGAGCGGCCGTGAGGCCGCGCGTAGCGGCAAATTCGGCTTGCTGCACAAAATCTATTCGGCGCATCTGAAGACGGCGCAGGCGAAGGAGCAACTCGACGAACTGTCGGCGCTGGTGAGCAAGTCCGGTCCGGTCTGCATTCTCTGCTATGAGCGCGACCACACCCATTGCCACCGGCAATGGATCGCGGAGATCATCGAAGGGCGCGACGGCGTGAAGGTGGAGAATCTGGTCGCGCCGCAACTGTAGACCTCGTAGCCCGTCACTCGTTTCCGTCTAGCCGGAACGTTCCTTCCATCATCTTCACGCTACTGCCGCCGACGTGAATGGATGCTATCTTACCATTCTGCTTGCGGACGCGCGTCAGCAGCAGGCTCGGCCGACCCATGTCGACGCCCTGCCCGATCTTCATCCTCAGTTCACCGTCTTTGACGTCGTCGAGATCGGCGAGCAGCGCCGCGCAGGCCGCCGTCGCGCTGCCGGTGGCAGGGTCCTCGGACAGTCCGCTGGCGGCGGGATGAAACATCCGCGCTTGCAGCTCGCACGGCTTTTCGCCGGCTGGTACATCGCGCGTATAGAAGTAGACGGCGTCGCTGCCGTCGCACGGGAAGGTTCTTGCGAACGCCGCAGCATCGGGCCTGGCCCGCTGCAGCGCCTCGCGGGAGGCGACCTCGACGGCCAGGAACGGCAGCCCGACCGAGATGATCTGCGGTGCGTGCCGGTCGGTCTTGACGTCGCCGGCCGACAGCGAGAAGCAGGCCGCCGCCTGTTCGACGGGAAGTTGCGACATCCGCTTCAACGGCTGCGGCGCCGTGAATTCGGTGCTAACGACCCTGCCCTGCTCGGTCGCGATCTCGACCGGCACGAGGCCCGCGCCCTCCTCGAACAGCAGCCGCGCCGGCGGCTTTGCCGCCAGCGTCGCCAGCACGAAGGCGGTGCCGACATTTGGGTGGCCTGCAAAGGGAAGCTCGCTGTTCACGGTGAAGATGCGCACCTGCGCGTCGTGTGCGGGATCGGCCGGCGGCAGCACGAAAGTCGTCTCCGAATAATTGAACTCGGTGGCGACCGCCTGCATCTGTTCGGTCGACAGCCCGCCGGCATCGAGCACAACGGCCAACGGATTGCCGCCGAAGGCGCGATCGGTGAAAACATCCACAGTGATATAACGCCGCTGCATTTTGATTCTCCGTTATCCCAACCGCCACACGGCCATCGGCCGCTCACAGCCCCTGATCTCGACCTCGCCGAGCGAGACGGCATCGCCGCATGCTTCGCCGAGTGCGTCGCGAACCGCCTCCGAGATCAGGAATTGCGAATTGAAGTCCTTGTTGAGCGCCTCTAACCGTGAGGCGAAGTTCACGGTGTCGCCGATCACGGTGTATTCCTTGCGCCGCGGCGAACCGATATTGCCCGCGACCACCTCGCCGAGATGAATACCGATGCCGATACGCAGCGGCCAGCTCGACGCCTCGTTGACCCGCGCATTGGCTTCCAGCATTTCGCGCGCCGCGGCGACCGCGCGGTGCGCCGGGTCCGGCGCTTCCAGCGGCGCGCCGAACAGCGCCAGGAATCCATCGCCCAAGAATTTGTTCACGATGCCGCCGTGGCGATCGAGAATGTCGACCAGCACGGCGAAGGCGCCGTCGAGCCTATCAACCACTTCCTGCGGCGTGCGGGTGCGCGCACCTGCCGTGAAGCTGCGGAAATCGACGAACATGACGGCGACGCGGCGGATGTCGCTGTCGGTTTTCGTGCCCTCGGCCATCAGGCGTTCCACCACCTGCGGCGAGACGTGCTGGCCGAACAAATTGGTAATGCGGTCGCGCGCGGTCGCCGCCTTGATGCTCGCCTCGAACTGCCGCCGCAACTGGTGCCCGACCGCGCCTGCGAGCACACCGCAGATCAGGAGGATCAGGCTGCGCGCGGCGTGATAATAGAGGGTTCGGCCTGGTCGCCGACGGCCGGGTGATAGAACATCGCCATGCAAAACAGCTGAACGGCGGCGACGGCGCCGGTGAAGGTCGAGAGCCAAAAATCCAGCCGCAGGGTCGAGAGGATGATGAAGATGAAATAGGTCATCGGCGTCACGAAGCCGAGCGCGGCCACCGACCCCATGCTGTTGATGTGCAGTGCCAGCGCGACCGTCGGCATCGAGGTCTCGATCAGCGCGCCGATATAGCGCCGTATCACCGGCAGGTCGCGGCCCTGCTTCATGTGGCGGGTGATCGCGCCGTGCACCCACAGCTCGAACAGGATGAATGGCCCGATGATCGAATAAAGATATTCCGGCTTCAGATTGCCGTGCCAGACGCGGCTCACCGCCTCGGCTGCGAAGAAGTAGACGGTCCCGAGGATGACGGCGAGCAGCGCTGTGGTTGCGATCAACGCCTTGATCCGCAACAGCTCGGTCTTCATCACTTCCTGCATCAGCGCGCGCTGGAAGTCGGCCGATACCGCCGCGTCCTGGTCCTTTGTCTTCTTGCTCCTGAACCCAAGCATTATGGCCCCTTGTCATTCCGGGGCACGCGCAAGCGTGAACCCGGAATCTCGAGATTCCGGGTTCGATGTTCGATGCTGCGCATCGCCCCGGAATGACGACGCGCATATAACCTCAATCGAGCGTGCGACGGAAGCGCGTCACGGCGATCGTCATCGCCACCAGCATCAGTGCAATGAGTGCAATCGTATCGTATTGCAGATTGGAAGGAGCCGCGCCCTTCAGCATGATGGCGCGGACGATGCGGATGTAATGTGTCAGCGGCAATCCTTCACCGAGATATTGCGCCCATACCGGCATGCCCGCGAACGGAAACATGAATCCGGACAACAGAATGCTGGGCAGGAAGAACATCATCGACATCTGCATCGCCTGCAGCTGGTTCTGCACGATGGTGGAGAAGGTATAGCCGATCGACAGATTGGTGGTGATGAACAGCGTCGTTAGAGCAGCCAGCAGCGCCACGCTGCCGAGGATCGGCACCCCGAACAGCAGGACCCCGATGCCGACGATCAGCGAGGCCTGGATGAAGCCGACGATCACGTAGGGAATGATCTTTCCGAACATGACTTCCACGGGCCTGATCGGCATCGACAGCAGGCTCTCCATGGTGCCGCGTTCGATTTCGCGCGTCACCGACAGCGCGGTGAAGATCAGCATGGTCATGGTCAGGATGGTGCCGACGAGGCCCGGCACGATATTGAGCCGCGATTCCGCGGCCGGGTTGTAGCGGGCATGCGCCCTGATCTCGAACGGAAGCTGGGGCGGATCGCCGATATGGAGGTCGTGTGCGAGCGCGGTCTGCACCACGGTGCCAAGCGTGCCGAGCGCAGAGCCGGCCGCGACCGGATCGGTCGCATCCGCCGCGACCAGCAGCGCCGGCTTGTCGCCGCGGCGCACCGCGCGTTCGAAGCCGCGCGGGATCTCGACCCCGAACAGCACCTTTCCGGATTGCAGGAGATCGTCGAACTCGGCGACGCTGTGCACTTCGCGGGTGAAGCGGAAGTAGCTGGTATTCTCCAGCGCCTTCAGCACCGAGCGCGCCAGATCGCTCTCCTCCTGTATCAATACCGCCGTCGGCAGATGACGCGGCGTGGTGTTGATGGCATAGCCGAACAGCAGCAACTGCATCACCGGGATCATCACGATCATCGCGAAGGAGACGCGGTCGCGACGGAGCTGGATGAATTCCTTGACCAGCATCGCATAGCTGCGCCGCCAGAAGCCGAAAGCCGGCTCGCCGACGTCGCGATCGTGGTTGGTTGCCTCGGTTGCACTCATTGGAAATTGTCCTTTGAGCGGTTCATGAGATCGATGAATACATCTTCCAGCGACGGCTCGCTATCCTGCCAGTGCCATCCCCTCGTATCTCGATAAGGCGCGATGGTCGCCTCGAGTGCAGACTTGTCGCGCCCCGAGACGTGCAGGCTGGTGCCGAACGGCGCCACCATGTCGATGCCGGGCTTGCCGGCGAGTTCAGCCGCAAGCCCGTTGAGATCGTCGCCGGAGACCGTGTAGGTCGACAACGCCGATTTCGCGATCACCTCGTCCACCGTGCCATGCGCCAGCAGGTGGCCGTAGGCGATATAGGCGATCTCGTGACAGCGCTCGGCCTCGTCCATGTAGTGGGTGGAGACCAGCACCGTCAGCCCTTCGGCGGCGAGCGCGTGGATCTCGTTCCAGAAATCGCGCCGCGCCTTGGGATCGACGCCGGCGGTCGGCTCGTCCAGCAGCAGCAATTGCGGATTGGGCAGCGTGCAGGCGCCGAGCGCCAGCCGCTGCTTCCAGCCGCCCGAAGCTCACCGGCGAGCTGCTCCTCGCGGCCGCTCAGGCCGATCCGCCGAATCATCTCGGCCGCGGCGCTGCGCGCATCGCGCATGCCATAAAGCCGTGCGACGAATTCGAGATTCTCGCGCACCGACAGGTCCTGATACAGGCTGAAGCGCTGCGTCATGTAGCCGACCAGGCGCTTGATCTTGTCGGCATCGCGGCGGATGTCGTAGCCAAGGCAAGTCCCCTCACCGGCATCCGGCGTCAAGAGCCCGCACAGCATGCGGATGGTGGTGGTCTTGCCGGAGCCGTTGGGCCCAAGGAAGCCGTAGATCGAGCCGCGCTTCACCTGCATCGAGAGGTCATGCACGACCTCGCGGCCGCCGAACGATTTTGACAGGCCCTCGACGTTGATGGCGATGTCGGGGCCTGATGCGGGAGCCGAACTCATCGCTTGTCCGCCATTGGCGTTCGAGGATTGAGAAACACGCTGATCGGCTGGCCGACGCGCAGCACGTCCGGCCGGCTCGGCCGTGCCTGGATCAGGTAGACCAGCTTGTTGCGCTCATCGAGGCTGTAGATGACCGGCGGGGTGTATTCGGCCGTGGTCGCGATGAAATAGATCTTGGCCGTGAGGTCGGCCGCGCAATTGTCGCAGGTCACCTTCACCTCGTCGCCGATCGCAAGCTTCGGCAGCTCCGTCTCCGGCACGAAGAAGCGCAGCTTCATGTTGCCGGGCGGCATGATTGACAACACCGGCCGCTGCGCCGGCACCATTTCGCCTTCGCGGAAATAAATCTGCTGGATGGTGCCGCCGACCGGCGCAAAGCCGCTGCGCCGCGCCAGCCGGGTCTGCGAGGTGTTGACGCGGGCTTCTGCCACCCGCAACGCCGAGGTCGCGGAATCGAGGTTAGCCTGCGTGCCGGACCCGGTCTTGCTCAGCGACGCCGCGCGATCAAAAGTCTGCTGCGCGTTGGCGAGCGTCGCCTTGTTCTGGTTGAGGTCCGCCTGCTGCAGGTCATCGTCGACGGAATAGAGGTGATCGCCAGGCTTGACCTCGTCACCCTCGCGCACGTTGAGCTTGATGATACGGCCGGTTTCGTCGGGACTGACGAAGATCATGTCCGCCTCCACCCAGCCCTGAAAGCCCGGATCCCGGCGCTCATTGCAGCCGGTGAGCACGGCGGCCAGCGCCAGCACGGCCAGGATCGTTATCGTTCGCGACGAAGTCATACTGTTCTCCGTTCGCCAAAAATCAGGTCGAGATGCACCCGAAACATTTCGAGGGCGTCCAGTGGCGCATGTCTGCTGAAAAGGCTCTGCCAGATCACGGCGATCAGCGCGGGCGCCACCATGATTTGCGGAAATCGGGCCAGGTTTTTCTGTTTGATCTCGCCGCGCGCGATGCCGAGCTCGATCAGCGCGCGCATGCCGGCGAGGCCCCGCGACACCACCTCGCGATAATAGAAGTCGGCGACCTCAGGAAATCGCGGGCCTTCGGCGACGATCAGCCGCACGAGGTCGCCACGCCGCGTGGTCGCCACCTCCTCGATGAAGGTCTTGGCAAACCCCTCCACCATGTCGCGCACCGATGCGTCGGGCTGAGGTGGCGTGCCCCAGAGACGGTTGATCAGCGGCACAATGGCGGTCCGGATCAGCTCCTCGAACATCGATTCCTTATCCTTGAAGTGCAGATAGATCGTGCCCTTGGCAACGCCGGCGCGCTTGGCGACGTCATCAAGCCGCGTCGCCGCAAACCCGCGCGCAATGAACTCGTCCATCGCCGCCTCGATAATGGCCCCGCGCCGCTCGGCCGCGCGTTCGGCACGGTTGGAGGCGGGCTTGGGCAGCGGGCTCGATCCGGTCGATGCCCTCGCCCCCGTCCGGTGACCGGCCGGTTTTGGAGCGGATTTCCGGGCGCTTTTCGTGGCTGGCTTTGTCATGATCCATTTATGACTGACCGGTCAGTCATTGTCAATTTCGAATTGAAGCCGGAACTTTCACATGGGCGTGACCGATGCTGCGGAACCTCGATCGCGCTGCCGGCTGGAGGATTTTTTGCACGGCTCCCTCGGTGCCTCATACCCCACATCCGGGGTGTCCGGTACGCCGCGGCCTCTCCACGTCATTGTGAGCGCAGCCAATCCATCTTTTGTGTGCGAGGTGACAATGGATTGCATCGCTTCGCTCGCAATGACGTGGATATGACTTCGCGTTCTCGCGGCGCATTACGCCCGAGCTTTTTCATGAACCTTGTCCCTCAAAGACAGAGGAGCAGGGAATGCCGGGTGCACGCTGCACCCGCGGTCTCGTGTGCAATGTGAGCATAGAAATGCGCACACGAGCATACAGGTACAGTCGGAACACTCCGGCATTCCCTGCGCAATGGCTTTACGGCTTATGCCGCGCTCTCCCTGGAGACGAATTCCTCTTGCCTCCATCGCTGCCGGCTTGATGGCCAAATCGATCCGGTTGGATCGAAGTCGCCACCAGCAGCTTGGCACCAGCCACGGGTGTCAGGACCACACGGTTTTGCCGTACGCTTCAGCGTCGTACGTCCTGCGCGCCGTGTCCGCTCACGGCCGAAACCGCCCTGCGAACAACTTCTCGCGCCGACGCTGCCGCGTCCACCGCATCCCGCCTCGCGTTCGTGACGATCGCGATACGCCCCTCTTGCCGAGACGGGACAGCGCGGAAATAGCCACTGATTTGGGGTGACAGGGAAGAAGTATATATTTGCGAGGACAACTGGACGACCCAAATCAGATTGAATCTGTTCAGCAAATTAGATTCTACGCGCACGGCTTTTTCGCCGCGATTGCCCCGGCTCCTGCGCATGGCTGGCCGACTGATGAACAGGTTCACAACTGAAGGCGAACCTGATCCTTGCGCACTCACCCCTTGCGCATTTTGCTGAGCAGGAAGCTGTCGTAATAGTTTTCCGCGATCTGCGTGTAGAACAGCACTTCCTTCATGTAGGCGTCGTGGCTCTCCTTCGTCTTCTTGAACAGCGCGCTCTTCTCGGCAATTTCGTTCAGATGGTCCTGCGTGGCCTTGTAGCAGGCCTCCATGACGGGCTGCGGGAACGCGCGCAGCTCGGCTCCGCCGGCGACAAGCCGCTTCAGGGCGGCCGGATTGACGCTGTCATATTTTTCGATCATCCACGCGCCCGCCGCCGAGCCGGCCTGGTTCAGGATCGCCTGGTATTGCTTGGGAAGCGCATTCCATTTCTCTTCGTTGACGATCATGTGCAGCATCGCGCCGCCTTCCCACCAGCCGGGGAAGTAATAGTACTTCGCCACCTTGTAGAAGCCGAGCTTCTCGTCGTCATAGGGACCGACGAACTCCGCCGCATCGATCGATCCCTTCTCAAGCGCTGAATAGACCTCGCCGCCCGCGATCTGCTGCGGCACGATGCCGAGTTTTGCCAGCACATGGCCGCCCATGCCGGCGATGCGGAACTTGAGGCCTTTGAGATCATCTGATGTCTTGATCTCCTTGCGGAACCAGCCGCCCATTTGCGTGCCGGAGTTGCCGCACAGGATGGCATGTGCCTTGAAAGGCTTCAGCGCTTCGTTGCAGAGCTCGGCGCCGCCGCCGAACGTCCACCAGGAATGCTGATGGCGATGGTTCATGCCGAACGGCGCGCCGGTCGCATAGGTAAGCGCCGGCTCCTTGCCGATGTAGAAATAGAGCGGCGTCTGCGCCATCTCGACGGTGGCGGAGCTCACGGCATCAAGCGCCTGCAAACCGGGCACGATCTCGCCCGCCGCAAAGGTCTGGATCTGAAACTTGTTGTCGGTGGCATCAGCCACGTATTTCGCAAACGTCTGGGCCGTGCCGAAGATGGTATCGAGCGATTTTGGAAAGCTCGAGGTCAGGCGCCACTTGATCTCGGGCGCACCTTGCGCGATCGCAGGTGCCGCAACCAGTGTCGTCGCGCCGACCACGGCGCCGCCCTTGAGGAATGTACGGCGTTTCATGATGTACTTGCTCCCTAAAATGAAAGTCGATCGGCGCGGGGGCAAAGAACCTTCCGCGTCCATTTGACCTCATCATAACGGACTTCGAGGCATGCGTGGAAGCACAACCTCACCGTTGTCAGGCGGATTGCCGCTTGAACCGCCTCAATCGTATCAGCATTATCGCCCCAGGGGTGCCGAACCAGAGCGCCCTCTCTTGGGAGGATACAGATGAAAGCATTCACATTGGGTGCGGCGATCACGCTTGTGTTTTCCGCCGCCGCCTACGCGCAAGCACCAAGCTGGACCGTTCCGGCGGAAAGCCAACGCTGTCCATCGAAATGGGGCGCGGCCGACGAGCGCGGCTCGGGCAATCATCAGAAGCCCGCCGCCGTGATGAACGCCGCGAAGCTGATCAGGACCGGTGAGGTGATCGAACTCGCGCACGTGCTCGGCCCCAGCATGGCGTTCTTCGGAACGCGGCGCTTCGACATGCATACCAAGCGCACGTTCATGAACCAGTTCTCCAACATGCGCGGCTCGAACGAAGAGATCATCATCACCGAGCTCGGCCAGGTCGGCACCCAGTTCGACGGCTTCGCGCACCAGACCCATCTCAACAGCTGGTACAATTGCCAGAAGGTCGACGAGAACTCAGATCGCACCGGCTTCAAGAAGTTCGGTATCCACAATGTCGGCACGCTGTTCACGCGCGGGGTCCTGATCGACGTTGCGGGCTTCAAGGGCGTCGAGATGCTGGGCGACAATTACGAAATCACCGTGGAGGATCTCGAGGGCGCCCTGAAGAAGCAAAACCTGACGCTGCAGCCCGGTGACGCCGTGATCATCCACACCGGCTGGGGCAAGCTCTACGGCAAGGACAATCCGCGCTACGTGAAATCCTGCCCGGGCATCGGCGTGCCGGCCGCGCTCTGGCTTGCCGCAAAGGACCCGATGCTGCTCGGCGCCGACAACTGGCCGGTCGAGGTCGCGCCCAACCCCGACAAGCAATTGTCGCTTCCGGTCCACCAGATCGCGCTGGTGGTGAACGGCATCCATTTGCTGGAGAACCTCAAGCTCGATGAGCTCGCGCAAAAGGGCGTCGGAGAATTCGCCTTCGTGATGCAGCCGCTGAAGATTCAGGGCGGCTCGGGCTCGACGGTGTCGCCGATCGCGGTGAGATAGCGACGGCTGTTCGATTTCCGCAAGCTCGGTGCTTCTGATTTCGCAAATCACGGTCACGCCCGAGCGCAGTGCGACGTCCGCTCTGGAAGTAGAACGGACGTCGCAAGCCTATTATGACTGGTCCTCGGAACTTGGATGAGAGCATGGAGTTGGCTCTCCGTCGGACTAAAACTCTGCGGAGACAACAAACTTGGATGCTCCACCGACAATACAGCGGAGGCTCGCCATGCCAGATACCGAAATGAAGGACCAT
This sequence comes from Bradyrhizobium sp. RDT10, assembly GCA_044772375.2. Lineage (GTDB taxonomy): Bacteria > Pseudomonadota > Alphaproteobacteria > Rhizobiales > Xanthobacteraceae > Bradyrhizobium. The sequence goes on along the minus strand of CP187939.1, from coordinate 1,838,160 downwards.
GTTTACAAGATCCTGGACCTCGTCGGATCTTCCGAAAAAGCATCGAAGATGCCATTCAGAATGCGTTAACCCGTGCCTCAAAGACCATTCGCTCCATGAAGTGGTTCGAAGTCGTGCAAACGAGAGGCCACATCGAGGATGGATCCGTGCGCCATTACCAGGTCACCTTGCGGGTCGGATTTACCCTGGAGGGGTAATTCCCGGCGAGGCTGCAGGACGAGCTTAAATTGCACGCCAGGAAAAACGACGCATCTGCGTTCGGAGTGCTTGCCGGTTGATCAATGGGCACTCATTCGATCGGCAGCTTCCGGCACAAAGCTGCCATTGCGGACTGGAAGATGGACGCCGCTATTGTGTCATCGACATATCGGATCCCGCAGGCCCAGCTCGCTCTCTCAACTGATCGAATTCGCCGGGCTGATAGGTGGCCCCATCGGGCATTACGATCTCGACGTTCCAGCAGCCGTCCGATATCAGCTCCGCGGCTTTCTTCAACGCAGCCGGAACCGACCCCCGGTTGAGGGTCACGTTTCCCGCCGTATCCTGCGCAGTAATCAAAAACCTCATATGACCGCCTCCCGGCGCAAGCCGCCGAGCATTCTGGCTTGGCGCGCGGCTGCGTCAAGAGCGTCGCAGGAGCTTCGGCTCTGATTGAGTCAGAACCGAAGCTCCACGCAAATCACCCAACTCGAGCCAGGGCATGCAGTTTCGACCATGGTCGACACCCTCAGGCCAGATGCACGGGCCCGTGATCATCGCAATGGTCACCGTGCGGATGGTGCAGACGACCGTCTACGAGATAGTCGATATGATCGCCATGCGGCACCGCTTCATGTCCGCAGTTTGGACCGTGCGCGTGCTCACAATGGACTTGAGGCGTGCATTGCACAGGATTTGTGGCGGTGACCCCGATGGCATGCTCGTCCACGTGATCCTCGTGCATATGGTGGAGATGGCCATCGTGGAGATAATCCACATGGCCTTCATGCCGAGATCGCGGTGTGCCCGCAATCCGGGCCATGCTTATGCGTGTGGTTGGCGTGATGTTTTTCGGTACATGCGGTCATGTGCGTATTCCTTGCGCACGCTCGGTTCCGATCGATACCCATCATCGCGGCCAATAGTGGAATAGTTGCGGAGACGACGATGCAGGAGCGCACCATCGGACGGTTGACTCCAAGATGTAATGTTATAACATCACGCTCGCGTCCATTCAGGCCCGGTGCAGGCGATGACTGTTATTTTGTTCCCGAGGAAAACGTCGAACCTCCAATGGAACGTGGTGCGGAAATTAAGGGAGCATGCCCGGACAGCCATCGATGCCGACGATGAAACCATAGTCACCATAAGCCAACGCGATTGCGGCGATCCCCTTTGCGGCGGCGCCCGAACCATCGTGCTCATCATGCACCCGAGACGGCCAACCGAGGCCGTCAAGATCGACAAGCCGCTTGAGCAAATTACTCAGATAGACCTTTACGATGCGCTCGCGCCCTTGGCCGCACAAAGCTGGCCTGCCCGTACTCCATCGGTCGGGTGAGGATCGATGGTGACCCGCGCGGACCAACATCAGTTAGGGACGATGTTCGTAGTTTGTCAGTTGGATCGTGGCGTCACGACCGGTTGATCGTGGTCGGTATGGCAGCAGATGATTTTCTCCGGCCACATCAGTTCGTCGTGCGATTCAAAAACCTCCCGGCCAGTCGTGAAAATGATCCATAGTGCAATGGCTCCTGCGATGATTGGATCGAAGACTGGATAGCCGGTCACTAGAAGAAGTAAGCCCGCGGCTACCGGGGCAAGGGATACCCACACGTCGCCAAGATTGTGGATGTACGCGAGCCGGATTGCAGCGTTGTTCTTGCTTGGCTCCAGGAGTAAGCGGGCCACGCTCCAATTGGCGGCAGCCGCGGCCAGACCCACGATAATGGGAACGACGCCCTGCACCGGCACCGGATTGAACAGGCGCTCGCCGGCCTGCCACAAAAGCAGTCCGCTGACCGCCATCAGTCCGACGGAGTTAAAGAGATTTCCGGCTCTTAACAGCCGCTGCGAAGGACCTCTGGTGACCAGGAATGCTGCATACAGGCAGACCAGAGCCAACTCGTCTGACAGGTTGTGCACGCTGTCCATGAGGAGACTCAGGCTCGATGCCTGATAACCGGCAATACCCTCCACCACAAAGATTGCAGTGTTTAGCGCCACTGCTGCCGCAACGGCCTTTTGATGATGTGCCATTCTGCATCTCCCAATTACTTCGCAAACGGGTTCACCCAGCCTCCCCTTCCCGCCGGCGCACGCGGCGGATAGGCTGCCTCGAGATAGTTCAGCACCGTTTCGCGGTCCTTGGCGTCGAGCGGCGGCATGTTGTGGCGGCGGACCATCAGGTTGATCGAGATCCTCCCACTGCGCGCGCGTCATGCCCTGCTGCGCCACCAGGCGGAAGCCATGACAGGCCGTGCAGGCGTAGAAGGCCTCATCGCGGCCGGCGCCCGCGGCGAACTCCTCCGGGCTTTCGTCGCGCGGCGTGAAGCCCGTTTGGGCCATGGCCGGCACTATCGAGAGCACGCCGCCCAAGGCGAGCCACGCCAAACGCAGCATCATCCGACCAGCACGGCGATGCGGTGCATGGCGTTGCCGCCATAGCCTTGCGGATTCCAGAAGCCGGCCTGATGCGGCTGCATCGCGCCCTTGGAATCGGTGGCGCGCGCCCAGATTTCGAAATAGCCGTCGGTCGGCAGCTTGATGGTCGCGGTCCAGCGCTGCCAGTCATATTTGTTCTTCGGCTTTTCAAGCCGGGTCCGCTGCCAGCTCGCGCCGAAATCGGTCGAGATATCCACCTGCTTGACGGTGAGATCGCCGGCCCAGGAAGCGCCGCGCAGTTTCAGCTCCTTGGTGCCGGCGGCGAACTTGGCGCCATTGGCAGGATTGGTGATGATCGAGCGCACCGGCATCGATTCCAGAATGCGGAAATTCGCCGGATCGGCCTTAGCCCCGGGCACCATCGGCTTGATGGCGAGCCGATAGGAAAATTCCGTCATGCCGGGGCCGTCATGCTCGCGGTCGCGGATGGTGATGCGCGTCAGCCATTTCTGCGAGGCGGAGCCGGCCCAGCCCGGCACGACCAGGCGCACCGGCCCGCCATGGATGTTCGGCAGCGGCTGGCCATTCATGGCCCATACGATCATCGTGTTCGGGTCCATCGCCTTTTCGATGCGCACGCCGCGCGAGATGCTCGGCTTGCTCGGATCACCCGACAGATGCAGATCGGCCGCATAATGCGCGGTGTATTTCGCGCTCGGCTTGAGGCCGGCCTTCTTCAGCAGATCGGCGAGCGGCACGCCGGTCCATTCCGCGCAGCCGGCCCCGCCATTGGTCCACTGGTTACCGCGCGCCGGCGGCGAGAACGCCGCGCGGCCATTCCCGCCGCACTCCAGCACCATGCGGCGCGTCACCGCCTTGTACTTCGATTTCAGTTCGCCGAGCGTAATCTCGATCTTGTTGTTGACCTCGCCGTCGATGGTGATTTTCCAGGCGTCGGGATCCTTCGCCTCCTCGGGGATCTGCCCGTTATTGCGGATGTAGAATTTGTCGATCGGCGTGGTGTCGTCATCGAGCAGGCTTTCCGGCGTCTCGGCGACCAGCGGCTTTTCGCCGAGCACGACGAGGCCTTCGTGCTTGCCGGGAAATTTCAGGTGTTGCGGTCCCTTGGCCGGCGCGGGCGCGGCGCCCGACGGGGCGCGGCGGCCGGACCGGCTTGCGCGTGTGCGCTCGGAATTCCAGCGTTGTTACCGGATAGCGGCATGGCGCTTCCAAGGATCGCCCCCATGGCAGCCAAACCCGTGCTGCCCAGAAATCCGCGACGGTTGGAATAGAAGCTGTTCCCGCTGCTCAGCCCGGGTTCCCGCACCATGATATCCTCCTGGTTGCCCGATTTTGGGCTTTTGCCGGACTTCCCTTTCGGAATCCCGATTGGCGCAAGTATTTGCGTTTTGCGGCAATGCCGCAAGACCGCCGGAAGAGCCGTCGGTGCGATTGTGCAAAGCCGCAATCGGTGCTGCATCCGCCGCGCCAACCGCGGCCTGTTCGGTCGCCGCGTTCTGGATTAGTATCGTCCGACAACTGACATGTGAAAGGAAACCATCAGGGGACCTGCCATGGCAAATATCGAAGTAGCTCCGAGCAAGCTCACTCTGAAAGCAGGCTCAACGACGCTTACGCTCGACAAGGATGCGGGCAAGGCAACCCTGCAGCAAAAAATGCTGCTGTGGAAGAAAAGGCCCGTCGAGTTCGCGCTTGCCGACATCGACGACATCGCGGTGAAGTCGGAGGTGGACGGCCTTTCAGGCGCACCCATCCATCACAGCGTCTTGCACAGGCGTAGTGGCGAGATCACCGTCCTGACGACCGAGGAAGCCAAGGACGCCGACGAAACGGTCAAGAAGCTGCGTGGATTTGTTGGACTGCAGAGCTGAGAAGCAAAAGCGGTTGCCACTGGGCCTCCGCGTTTGTGCGGACACGACTCCCGCTGTGAAACTTCAGCCCGTCGACGATCTTGTCGATCACCTTGCGCTCGGCGTGCATCGCGAGGGCGACGAGATTGAGTTCGGCGCAGGAAAACCGGAAGTCGGCTTCGCCCCTTAGCCATGCCGTCGCGGATCAGTCCGGCGAATTCCGAAGGTCTGCTCTCATGACATAGTTTTCGTAGGCCCGATCGGCGATCACAAAATCCGTCGAACCGATCCTGGTAAAGCCATGCCGGAGATAGAAGCCGATTGCCCGGCGGTTTTCGGCCTCGACCGTCAGCCAGGCGCTTTCGCCGCCCGTGCTCCTGCAGTAATCCAGGGCATGACGCAACAGCGCGCTGCCTCTTCCGCCCGACTGGTGCCTCGGTTGAACATACAGGGTCGCGATTTCCAGCGGCGAGCAATCGGCCAGTGGCGGCGCAGCCGTCGAACAGACCTTCACGAAACCATCAATTCCCGTCCGGTTCTCCGATACCCAGACCGCCAGATCAGGATCGCCGATCGCGTTACGAAATTTCTGCGCCGTGAATTCTGCAAGAACATAGTCCGCAAATACCGGACCCACTCCGTCCCGGAGATACGTATTCACCCAGACCTCTATGCTCACCGCGGCCATGCTGGACGCGTCTCGTTCTTCAGCCCTCCTGATCATCCCCGCTCACATCCTTGTATGAAGCCCAAAGCAGACGTCGGCCGGCCGCTGTGAATTTATCGACGCCGCGCACCAGCTGCGAATCTTCGACGATCTTGTCAATCGTCTTGCGCGCGGCGCGAGGTCTCGTCGGAGCATCACGATTTACAACAAGCACAACCGGAACTGGCGAGTTCAACTTCATCGTGCTACAATTGGTTGAGTAGGCTGAAGCTATCTGCTCGCGCGGAGCGGCCTGCATCATTCGCGCTCTCTGCCGTCCCGCGGTCAACACCGTTCAAGGGAGGAGAAGATGCCGCTTCATCGTCGTGATTTCCTTGCAGCTACCGGGAGTGCTGTGCTTGGCCTCACTGGTGAATCGTGGAGTGGAGGCGGTGCCCGAGCTCGTGCACCAATTTTAAAAACTCAGACGCCCGGATTTTATCGGTTCAGTCTCGGACAGTTCCAAATCACCGTTGTCAGCGACGGTACAATTGCTTTTCCAGCCGAGGCGCTCTGGCCAGAAGCGAATAAAGCTGAACGCGACGCGGTGCTTATGTCGGACTTCCAGCCGACGGACAAATCTACGCTCCAATTGAACGTCTTGGCGGTGAATACGGGTGAGCGCCTTGTGCTCATCGATGCGGGCTCCCGCGGAAAGATAAAGCCACAGCCGACCGCGGGCCGTCTAGTGCAGAACCTCGCGGCCGCCGAAATCAAGCCAGAAGAGGTCGACACAGTCCTGATCACGCATGCCCATCCGGATCACCTATGGGGGTCGCTAACGCGACTGACACCGAGCTGACATTTCCAAACGCCGAGCATGTGATCGGCGAAGCGGAATTGAACTTCTGGATGCAGCCTCAGCATTCGCTGGAAAATCATGCTCGTTGGGGCGGCATTTATAGCCAGAACATGAAAACGCTCGCGGCGATCAAAGATCGCATCCGGACTGTGAAGCCAGAGGGCGAGGTGGTCCCGGGCATCACAGCGGTAGCCACACCCGGGCACACGCCTGGACACACCTCGGTGCAGATCGCATCCGGTTCCTAGCCAGCTTCTCTGTACGGCAGACGTTGTCGGGAACCGCGCTGTAGCCTTCCAGCAGCCCGACTGGCGCGGCGGGTTCGACTTGGATCTCGATCAAGGCGCGAAGACTCGCCGAGCCTTCCTGGAGCGATGCGCGAGTGAGAAAGCGATGGTCTCGAGCTACCACCTCCCGTTCCCCGGCGTTGGTCACGTCGTTCGCGCCGGAACAGCGTTCAGCTGGCTTCCAAGCGATTGGGGCTGGGAGACCAGTCCCGCGTAAGGTCACTCTGACCGTTGGCCAGGGAAACGAAAATCGCATCAAAGCCGACGATCAACCCGAACCAGGTTGGGGCGCTCGATCACCAGCATCGACTTCGTGGTGCTGTCACACCGCCACTCCGATCACATGGCTGGCCTGAACCACGTTCTGAGCGTGAATCCGACAGTGAAGATCTATGCACCCAGGGAAGGATTCTGGAATCTATGGCTCGTCGCTGCCGTCGAGATTCTACCGAAAGGACGAATCCTTGCCAGCCGCGATGCGCTACTACGACGGCAAGCCGCCGGAAGTCATGAAATTCGGCACCGCCTGGCAGGGCGCCAACATCGAGCTTATCGACAAGACAACGGAAATCGCCCCGGGCATCACCTTGCTGGCATTGGTTTCCGACGCACCGGGCACGAAGGAGCTCAAGGAGTTGTCGCTGGCCGTCAACACCTCGGACGGCGTCGTGCTCGTGGTCGGCTGCGCACACCCTGGGATCGAAAAGATCGTCGAGGCAGCGACATCAATCAATCCCAGAATTCGCTTGATCGCCGGCGGCTTCCACCTCGTCGTCGCATCGGACGAGGTCATTGCCAGGGCCGTGGCAGCGTTCAAGGTAGAGAACATCGCTCCGGGCCACTGCACCGGCGAGCCGACCTTCGCAGCGTTGAAGCAGGCCTACGGCGATCGGTACCTTTATGCGGGCGTTGGCACCTCGCTGCCGTTGGGACCAGGCGTGGGCTCTGTCGGGCGACGTGGCGAGGGACCGGCGCTCCAGGAGAATGATCTGGCCACCTATCGGAAGCTGGCCCAGCGGGAAGACCCGTTCGGCATTCTAAAGGCGCGGCAACCACGCACGAGGCTTTCGCACCTATGAACGCAACCACCTGAGCAGCGGTCGATGGACGTGACGCTGTGAAACTTCAGCCCGTCCACGATCTTGTCGATTACCTTGCGCTCGGCGCGCATCGCGATCCCGACGAGACTGAGCTCGGCGCGGATTACCGCGCGCACCACCTCGCGGTGGTGGCATCATGCGTGATCTTGACTATCGTGGGCCGGGGCGCAGTTCATCAGGCGCCGCGCCCGGCTCGGGCCAGACGCATTCCTATTCTCAGCGTGTATCGACCCTGTAAGCCACAACAGTGCCCTCCATCATCATCGGGATCATGACGATCCCATCCGGTCCCATCCCGAGGTCGGCGCTCCCCTTGGCGAGCGGAAGGAGACGCGTCGCCGTGCCATTGCTCGCGATGCGGAATAGCCCGCCGGTCATCCAATCGGTGGCAAGATAGCCGCCCTTGCCATCGGGTTCGACGCCGTCGAGATTACCGACTGGTGTCGAGCTACCTAGATCGGACACTTTCTTCGTCGCGAGATCGACCGCCTTCATGCGGCCGGGCACCTTCGTTGAGAAGTCCGGGGCCATCTTGCCCCACGACGCAACCACAAGCCGGCCGTCCTCGACGAGGAGCCCGTTCGGATTTTCGAGCGCGTCATCCTGCAACAGGAGAGACAGCTTGCCGCCGTCGAGCACCCAAATGCTGTTTGACACCATATCGGAAGCGTAAATCCGTCCACTCTTGTCAGCCGCGAGATCGTTCAAGAACTTCGATCCGGGTGCCTCGAACCGGTTCAGGACTTCGCCCTTGGCGAGGTCGATTTCCGCAATCCGGTCCACATCTGCGACGTACAGCTTGCCATTGGCAAGCGCGAGCCCGGTCGGACTGTCGAGTCCCTTGGCCCACTCGATTGTTACAACCTTTCCATCCGGCCCGAGCTTTGAAACGAAGCCGTTGCCATCCTTTTTCATCGGATCGCCGTTGACGTTCGAAACATAGATGGCCCCCGCAGCTGGGTCGAATACCGCCGATTCGGGGTTCTTGAAGCCACTCGCCTCCCACAGCTTCTGAGGTTCCGCGGCGCCGGCGCCGAAGGTAAGAACAGCTAACATTAATGCGGAGAGCTGAGGTGTCCTCATGGTAGCCTCCTCGTGCTGCCCCGACGAACGAACAAGCCTGTCACGGCAAGTGTTCCTCGGCTTTTCTCTTTAATTGCAGCGCCGGGTTAGACGGGCAGATCAGCGTCTGAGTTCGACTGTTTGGCGCGGCGAGCACTGCGCCAACGATGTCCGGTCCGACGATCGACTTGCCAAGTCAACTCAGCAGTTAGCGCGGCGGCTGCTTTGAGGTCACCCTTCAACGAGGCTGCCATGGCACAATGCCCGGCCAACAGCTCAGGCTTGCTCGAAACGCCTAGCTGTGAAACTTCAGCCCGTCGACGATCTTGTCGATCACCTTGCGCTCGGCGCGCATCGCGAGCCCGACCAGATTGAGTTCGGCGCGGATCACTGCGCTGACCACCTCGCGGTTGGCGGCGTCATGTGTAGTCTTGAACATGTCCTCGGTATAGACCGCGGGCGTGACGTTGCGCGCAAGCGCCCGTTCCAGCGCACGGGAGAGCGCCGGCCGGTCGGCACCGTAGATAAGGATCGGCTGGCCGATCAGCGACAGATATTTCGTGCCCGATGCGTCGCCATAGGGCTCGCCGATGCATTCGGGAAACGTCGCGGCGATGCCGCCGGCGAGGAATGACGCGACGTTGAGCTTCTGCCACGGTTCGAGGTCGGTCCGGATGATGACCGCGATCTTGGTGTCGAATTGCATGATTGATGCGCTGATGACGGAATTGAGGATGCTCGCGTCAAGTGTAGCTTGAATATTTCCGCAGCGGAAGTCGCACCTTCCCCGGGGCAGACGTCGGCGCGTACGCGCACCAGATTTTGAAGACACTCGCCGCCAGACGCATATTCGTCTAAACTGTTGTGACGTTCCGAGCGGGAGGGCGAGCATGGAGTGCCCGAGCTGCGGAAGCGCCAATCAGGATAGCAGCCGTTTCTGCGGGAACTGTGGATCACCGCTGCAGCAGCGTTGTCGCGCCTGCGGCCGCGAGAATCCGAGCAGCAATAGTTACTGCAGCAACTGTGGCGCGCCTTTGATCGGTGCTGCCTTTCGGGAAAGATCATCAGCAGGCGGCACGCCCGCCAGGCCGATGTCTCAAGGTGCCGAGCGTCGGCAACTCACGGTCATGTTCTGCGACCTTGTTGGCTCAACCGCGCTCGCGTCACGGCTCGATCCGGAAGACCTGCGCGAGGTGATCGGCGACTACCACAAGGACGTTGAGACGGTTGTGGACCGTTTCGATGGCTTCGTCGCCAAGTATATGGGCGACGGTGTCTTGGCCTACTTCGGCTACCCGCAGGCACATGAGGACGACGCGGAGCGGGCGATTCGCGCGGGTCTGGAAGTTGTGACGACCGCGCGGCTGGTGCCGGCTGCGCGGGGCGGGAGACTTCGGGTGCGGGTGGGCATTGCCACAGGCCTTGTCGTTGTGGGCGATCTTGTCGGTGCGGGCGAAGCCCAGGAGCGCGGCGTCGTGGGTGAGACGCCTAACCTCGCGGCCCGTCTGCAAGCCTTGGCGGAACCGGGCAGCGTTGTAATCGCCCCAAGCACGCGCAAGCTCACAGGCGAGATATTTGAGTACGAGGCACTCGGCGAGGTGGAGCTAAAGGCTTCGCCGCGCCAGTGGCCGCGTGGCGCGTGCGAGGCGAAGGCGCAGTCCCAAGCAGGTTCGAGGCTTTGCATTCGGCCGCCGCCCTCGCCCCGCTCGTCGGACGCGAGGAGGAGATTCAGCGGCTGCTCCGGCACTGGACACAGGCGAAGGAAGGTGAAGGGCAGGTCGTGTTGCTGACGGGCGAGCCAGGTATTGGAAAGTCGCGCCTGAGCGTTGCGCTCGAAGAGTGCCTGCTCGATGAGCCGCACATCCGATTGCGCTACTTCTGCTCGCCATACCACCGAGACAGTGCACTCCACCCGACAATCGCGCAGCTCGAACGAGCCGCCGGGTTTGAGCGGGAAGACACGCCCGAGGCCAAGCTCCACAAGCTGGAGGCGCTGCTCTCACAGACTTCGTCGCCAATCGCGGATGTGAAGCTCCTTGCCGAATTGCTGAACATTCCCAGCGACGATCTTTACGCCCCATGCCAACTCAATCCGCAGCGAAAGAAGGAGGAGACGTTCGAAGCGCTGCTTCGGCACCTCGTAGCCTTGGCTCAACACCAGCCGGTCTTGATAATTTACGAGGATATGCATTGGATCGACCCTAGCTCGCGCGAGCTGTTGGACCGTGCAATAGATCGCCTGGCAAGCCTACCAGTGCTACAGTTGATCACCTTCCGACCTGAATTTCCGCCGCCATGGAGCGGACGATCGCACGTGACGACGTTGGCACTCAGCCGGCTGGGTCGGCGCCAGGGCGCGATGCTGGTACAGCGGGTCGCTGGCAATCATGCGCTGTCCACCGATACGGTGGAACAGATCGTCACGCGCACCGACGGCGTGCCGCTCTTTGTCGAAGAGTTGACAAAAGCCGCTTTGGAGGCCCGGGCGGTCGGAGGCAACGCAGAAGGCGCGCTCACAGGGGCATCCACATCAGCGCTAGCCCTGCCCGCGACACTGCACGCGTCGCTCCTGGCGCGGCTCGACCGGCTCGGGCCGACTGCCAAACAGCTAGCGCAGACCGGAGCTTCCATCGGCCGTGAGTTTTCGTACGATCTGCTCGGCGCCGTCGCCACCCAAAAAGAGCGGGAGCTGCAGAATGAACTGGCTCGGCTCGTCGCTTCTGAACTTGTGTTCCAACGCGGAGCGCCGCCGCAGTCTGTTTACACCTTCAAGCACGCTCTGGTGCAGGATGCCGCCTACAGCACACTTTTGCGCGGCGATCGGCAGCAGTTGCATGCGCGCATAGCCGACGTTTTGGAGCGGCGCTTTCCCGAGCGGGTCGCGCGTGAGCCTGAACTCCTGGCACATCATTTGACGGAAGCTCGCAAGATCGAGCGCGCCATCGGCTATTGGCTAAAGGCGGGCGAGCGAGCCGCCGAACGCTCGGCCAATCTCGAAGCCGTCCGGCATCTGACCCGAGGATTGGAAGCATTGAAGACGCTTCCGGAAAGCCCCGAACGGGATCGGCGGGAACTCGAACTTCAGATCGCGGTCGGCACCCCCTGATCGCCGTGCACGGCTATTCCGCAGCTCAAACGGGCGCCGCCTACAGCCGGGCGCGCGTTCTCTGCGAGCACCTCGGCGAGGCGGAGCCTCTCGTCGCGACGCTGAGTGGCGAGTTCGTCTATTACTTCGTGCGCGGCGACTATCGCACGATGCGGCGACTGACCGATGAGGCTCGGCAGGTATCCGAACGCCTGCCGAATCCGGTGGTTCGCCTTGCCAGCCACCGCTTGGCCGGGATCACAGCCATGCACTCCGGCGCGTTTCTCGAGGCACGGTCCGAGTTTGAGGCGATCCTGCAGCTATACGACGCGTGCCAGCACCGATCACAGCCGGTGCACTACGTTCATGACCCAAAGGTCTCGGCCCTCACGTATCTTGCGCTGGTCCTCTGGATCTTGGGCTTACCCGATGAGGCGCGTCGTTCGAGTAACGAGGCGTTCCGCTGCGCAGCTGAGTTGGATCAGGCGAACCTCATGGCGCACGTCCACAACTTCGCGGGCGCCGGCCTGGACGAATTGCTCGGCGATGTCCCGGGCGTCCGAGCTCATGCAGAAGCGATCGTTGAGCTGGCCGATCGGCACAACCTGGGTTACTGGCGCGTGAATGGTCTGATTCTTCGTGGCTGGGCGATGGTACAAGAGGGCGCCACAGAGGCCGGCATCGCGCTCATGCGCCAGAATGCGGCCGATCGCGCAGCGCTCGGCGTCGGTTGGTATCAAGCCCGGTATCTCTGCATGCTCGCTGCGGCCTATGCGCGAGTTGGGCAGGCCGAATTGGGGCTGCGCGTGATCGCCGAGGCGAAGGCCCTCGTCGCGGCCAACGACGAACACATGTGGGAGGGTGAGCTCGATCGCATCGAGGGGAGCTCAAACAGGTGCAAGGTGCATCGGCCACCGAGATCGAAACCTGCTTTACGCGGGCCATAGCGATAACCCGCGCACAAGGCGCCAGGTCGCTCGAACTCCGCGCAGCTCGCGACCTGGCGCGCCTCTGGCATGATCAGGGGCGACACGGCGATGCCTGCGCGCTACTCACGCCCGCTTTCGGCTGGTTCACTGAGGGCTTCGAAACCGCCGATCTAAGAGCCACAAAGGCGTTGCTCGACGAATTGACCTGAGGAGGATTGCTCGACGGAATGACAATAGCAAAATCAGCCCTTGGCGTCGCAGGCCCAGGCGCGGATCACGCATTCCTTGCCGCCGAATTCGTAGCACTTCTTGGTCGCGGCGTTGAGCGAGCTCGAAATTTTGGGTTTTACGGCATAGCCGTGAGAACCGCACGGATTGGTCATGTCGACCGCAAGCGCGGCGCAGGCCCGATTCATGGTGAGCGCGGTGCAGTTGCCCTTGCATTGTCTCAGCGCCGCGGCGCGTGCGGCTTCTTCGGCGGGATAGTCATAGGCCTGGCCGTAGGCGCCACACTTGCCGACCGCGAAGGCGCCCGCCGCCCATGCCTTGGTGATGAAGCCCGAGACGCCCAGTATCAGCGTGAGCGCAAGTATAAGAGCGCGCGGCGCTGCGCCGCCACGGTCGAAACGATCAAAAGCCCCTCCCCGAGGTAACCCGGCGAGATCTAGCGGCAGGGAGTTTCCACTTGGTGAATGAGGGTTTGCAGGAGTGAAGCGCCAGTCTATCCACGACGTCGTTGCGGCCTAGTGCGCAATTGCGCACTAGGCAGGGACAGCGATCATTGCTTTACCCCCGTCGTGCCGCCTCGAGCGCCTGCAGGGTGTCGATGTCGAGGAAGGCGCTCGGGCCGTCGACCGGGACTTCGGCCACGGCTTCGGTGTGCTTGGCGATCAAATGGCGGGCGCCGATATCGCCGTCGAGCGTCATCAACTCCTTGAAGAAACGCCGCGACCACAGCACGGGATTGCCGCGGCGGCCGTCGCTGACGGGCACCGCGATCAGATGGCCGCAGTCCGGCGCAAAAGTTTCGATCAACTGGTCGATCAGTTTTGCAGAGATCAGCGGCATGTCGCCGAGACAGACGACGGCGCCGTCGGCGTTGTCGGGCACTGCCGCGATTCCGGCCTTGACGGAAGACGCGAGGCCACCGGCGAAATCCGGATTGCGGACGAATTTTACGTCAAGGCCCGCCAGCGCCTGCTCGACCAGATCGGCCTGATGACCGGTGACGACGATGACGTCGGTTGCCTTGGAGGCCAGCGCCTGTTCGGCGACGATCCGCACCAGCTTCTTGCCGTCGATTTCAGCCAGCAGCTTGTTGGGGCCTCCCATTCGCGTCGAGCGCCCGGCCGCCAGCACGATGGCGGTGACGTTTCGATTGGCCTCGAGGTCCGCAACGGTGCGCGGCTGCGGCCGGGTCACGATCTCCATCAACAGACCGCCGACGCCCATGCCGGTGAGTTCGGCACGCGTAACCTTCAGCCCCGCCAGCAGCCGCATCAGCACCCAGTCAAAACCATTCTCCACCGGCGAGCGCGCGCAGCCGGCGCGCCCAGCACCGGCACACCGCCGGCGCTGCCGATCAGCAGCAGATTGCCGGGATCGACCGGCATGCCGAAATGCTCGATCGCGCCGCCGATTTCGGTGATCGCGGCCGGGATCACGTCGCGGCGGTCGGCGATCGCGGAGGCGCCGAACACGATCACGAGTTCGGCGCCGAGGCCGAGCAATTCCTTGATCGAGGACGCCAGATCAGCCTCGTTATGCGGCACGCGGCGCTCGGCAATAATGCTGGCACCGGCAGGCGCCAGCCGTTCCGCGGTCACGCGCAAGGTCTTGTCGATCACCTTCGGCGAAAGCCCCGGCAGCAGCGTCGAGACCACGCCGACCTTCTTGATGGTGTAGGGCGCAATCCGCAGCGCGCCCTTGCCGGCGACGTCAACCGCGGCATCGCGCAGCCTGGCTTCGACGCCGAACGGAATGAGTTTGACGGTTGCGATCATCTCGCCTTCGACCACCGGCTTGAAGGCTGCGAGCGTCGCGAAAGTTATGGCTTCGTCGACACCATTGATGCGGTCGACCGCTGATCGGTCCACCACCAGCACGCCGGCCCTTGCTGCAAACAGATTTGCGCGGCCAGTGAAGGCACGCTCGACATTGATGCCCTCGCCGGCGACCGCCTGCGCGATGCTGGCGGCGGCTTCGTCTTCGGAGATGTCGCCCTCCTCCAGCCGCACCACGACGATTTCTTTCACGCCCGCCTTGTTGAGCGCCTCGACCTCGGCCGGCCCGATCGTGGTGCCTTTCTTGAGCACCAGCGATTCCTGCCGCAGCGTATGGACGGTGACGCCGCCAATCGCGTCTTCCGGACTGGCGGGACCGAACTTCATGCCGCCTGCACCTTCGCGGTTTGCTTCTCGCCTTCCTTGGGCAGCCGCAGTTCGGCGGTGATCTCGGCCATGATCGCGACCGCGATCTCCGACGGCGATACCGCGCCGATGGAAAGGCCGATCGGCGCATGGATGCGCGCGATGTCGGCATCATCAGCACCCTGCGCCTTTAGCCGCTCGCCGCGCTTGGCATGGGTCTTTCGCGAGCCCAGCGCGCCGATATAGAAGCAGTCGCGTTCGAAGGCATGCAGCAGCGCCGGGTCGTCGATCTTGGGATCATGGGTTAGCGCGACGAACGCCGTGTAGTGATCGATGTTGAGCGGCGGCAGCGCGACGTCGGGCCATTCCGCGATCAGCGGCACGTCGGGAAAACGCTCGGGGCTCGCAAAGGCGGTGCGCGGATCCACCACCGTCACGTCGTAATCGAGCGAACGCGCCAGCGGCGCCAGCGCCTGGCTGATATGGACCGCGCCGACGATCACGAGCCGCGCGGTCGGCGCGTAGACGTTGAGAAATAGTTTCTTGCCGCCGGACTCGACCATGCCGCTCTTGCCCATGCGGAGCTGCTTGGCTAGTTCGACCCCCAGCGGATCGGTAGCGATGTCCTTCGCCTTCACCAGCCGCTGCTCGCCATTGGCGGTATCGGTGATCACGATGACCGGCCGGCGCGCGGCGCGCTCGGCATTGACCTGCGTCAGGGTTTGGAGTTTCACGATTGGCCCACCTTCTCGACGAAAACGCGGATGGTGCCGCCGCAGGACAGCCCGACATTCCAGGCGGTCTCGTCGGCGACGCCGAATTCCAGCATTTTTGGCTTACCGCTGGCGATCACATCCAGCGCCTCGGTGACGACGGCGCCCTCGACGCAGCCGCCGGAGACGGAGCCCAGAAACGTGCCGTCATCGTTGATGACGAGGCTCGAGCCGGCCGGCCTCGGCGCGGAGCCCCAGGTCTCGACCACGGTTGCCAGCGCCACGCCGTGGCCGGCCTTCTGCCAGTTCTCGGCGGCCTGCAGAATATCTTCGTCGCGGTTGAGCATTTGAGCGCCCTTTCAAGCTGCGGAGCGGATACGGCTCATGTGGTGCGGCGGGGCGGCGCTGAAAGCGCCGCGATCAGCCCTTCCATTGAACTCAAATTATGCACCGGGCGGAATTCGTCAACGTGCGGCAGCATCATTTTGATGCCCTGCGCCTTGGCCTCGAAGCCGCCATAGCGCAAGAGCGGGTTGAGCCAGATCAGGCGGCGGCAGGACCGGTGCAGCCGGTCCATCTCGAACGCCAGCTTGGGGTCGGCCTCCCGCTCCAGTCCGTCGGAGATCAGCAGCACGATGGCGCCCTGGCCGAGCACCCGCCGGCCCCACAATTTGTTGAAGCTGTGCAGCGAGGTGGCGATACGAGTGCCGCCGGCCCAATCCTCCACCGAAGACGAACAGCTCGCCAGCGCTTCATCCGGATCGCGCGCCCGCAACGACCGCGTCACATTGGTCAGCCGCGTGCCGAACAGGAACACCGAGACGCGCTTGCGGGCGTCGGTGATGGCGTGGAGGAAATGCAGGAACAGGCGGGTATATTCACTCATCGAGCCCGATATATCCAGGAGCGCCACGATCGGCGCCGGCTTGTCGATTCGGCCGAGTTTTCGGATATCGATGATCTCGCCGCCGGTGCGCAACGAGCTGCGCAGCGTCCGGCGCATGTCGAGCCGGAGGCCCTTGGCGTCGGGCTGGTAGCGGCGGGTGCGCAGTTCGGCCTGCGGCAGCTTCATATTGGCGATGGCGCGGGTGACATCGGCGATCTCGGCCGCGCTCATCTGCGCAAAATCCTTTTTCTGCAGGATCTCCTTGTCGGAGACCGACAGCCGCAGTTCCTGCTCCTGGATCTCGTGCTCCTCGTCGCGCATCGACGGCTGCGCCAGCGCCTCCTGCACCCGGCGCGAGGCCGGCGGCGGCTTCTTCTTGGCGTGGTCCGGCAGCGGCACCGAGATCCAGCATGTGCTTCCAGTCTTCGGCGGCACGGAAGAACAGGTCGAAGGCCTGGGCGAAGATCAGCATATGCTCGTGCCGCTTGACGAAGATCGCTTCCAGCGTGGCGTAGACGTCGGCGCGGTTGCCGATCTCGATCGCCTGCAGCGCGTTGAGCGCGTCGATGACCGCGCCGGGGCCGACGGGAATCCCGGCCGCACGCAGCGCGCGGGCGAAACCGACGACGTTATCGGCCATATGCCCGGTCGGTGGATTGAGGTGATCGATGTTAGTCATGGTGCAACCCGTCACTCCGGGGCGCGCGACGCACGAGCTAATTCTCGCTCGTCGCTTCCTTCAAAACCTTCTGCAGCGTGTCGCCCTGCATCCGCGCGATGTCGTCCTGGTATTTCAACAGCGCGCCCAGCGTATCGCCGACCATTTGCGGCGTCAGCGAGCGGGCGTCGAGCTCGGTCAGCGCGGTGGCCCAGTCGATGGTTTCGGCAACACCGGGTGACTTGTAGAAATCCTGGTCGCGCAGCGCCTGCACGAAGCGCACGACCTGCTGCGACAGTTTTGCGGAAATGCCCGGCACGCGCGACTTGACGATCGCAAGCTCGCGCTCGGCCTCGGGATAATCCACCCAGTGATAGAGACAGCGGCGCTTCAGCGCGTCGTGAATCTCGCGGGTGCGGTTCGAGGTGATGATGACGATCGGCGGCTGCGGCGCCTTGATGGTCCCGAATTCGGGAATCGTCACCTGGAAGTCGCTGAGGATTTCCAGAAGATACGCCTCGAACGCCTCGTCGGCGCGGTCGAGCTCGTCGATCAAGAGCACCGGCGCGCCGGCCATATCCGGCTCCAGCGCCTGCAGCAGCGGACGCTTGATCAGAAAGCGCTCGGCGAAAATATCCGACGACAATTGCTCGCGATCGGTATCGCCGGCGGCTTCCGCCAGCCGGATCGCGATCATCTGCGCCGCGCTGCTCCACTCGTAGACCGCGGAGGCAACGTCCAGCCCTTCGTAGCATTGCAGGCGGATCAGCTTGCGCCCGAGCGCCGCCGACAGAACTTTTGCGATTTCGGTCTTACCGACGCCGGCTTCGCCTTCGAGGAACAGCGGCCGGCCCATGCGCAGCGCGAGATAAGTCACCGTCGCCAGCGACCGCTCGGCGAGATAGCCGCGCGAGGTCAACAGCTCGAGCATGCCATCGACGGATTTGGGCGGCGCCGATGCACTCATGAGAAAGCCAATCTTGATACGCCGGTAATTGGCAAACTTACTTCGCCGTCGCGGCTTCGACGGCGCGGCGCGTCAAGACGCCGATCAGATGCGCGCGATATTCGGCGCTGCCGTGCAGATCGCTGTTCAGCCCCTCGGCCGACACCGAGATGCCGTCGAGCACCTTGTGCGAAAAACGCTTCTTCAGCGCTTCCTCGAACACGGTGGCGCGGAACACGCCGTCCGAGCCCGCGCCGGTGACGGCGACGCGCACATCGGACGGACGCTTGGCGACGAACACGCCGACCAGCGCGTAGCGCGAGGCCTGATTGCGGAATTTGATGTAAGCGGCCTTCTTCGCCAGCGGGAACATCACCTTGGTGATGATCTCGTCGCTCTCCAGCGCTGTTGTGAACAGGCCCTGGAAAAACTCTTCTGCCTTCAGGCGGCGCTTGTTGGTGACGATGGTGGCGCCGAGCGCGAGCACGGCAGCGGGATAATCCGCGGTCGGGTCGTTGTTGGCGAGCGAGCCGCCAAGGGTGCCCTTGTGGCGCACCGCGGGATCGCCGATTCCGCCCGCGAGTTCGGCCAACGCCGGGATGGCTTCGCCGACAATCGGCGACGTCGCGACGTCGGCATGCCTGGCGGTCGCGCCGATCACCAGCGAACGGCCCTTCATCTCGATGGCATCGAGCCCCTCGATATGGGAAAGGTCGACCAGATGCGGCGGGCTGGCGAGGCGCTGCTTCATGACCGGCACCAGCGTGTGGCCGCCGGCGATCACCTTGGCGTCTCCGTTCTTCACCAGGAGATTGGCGGCCTGCCGCACGGTCGCCGGACGATGATATTTGAATTCGTACATTGAGAACTTCCTGATCGCGGTCGCGATAAAATCGATTTGTCGATTAAGCGGATTTGGCCATCGCCTTGGCGCCGGCGGCAATCGAGGTAACGATGTTCTGATAGCCGGTGCAGCGGCACAGATTGCCTTCGAGCTCCTCGCGGATGACGTGGTCCGAAAGATCGTAGCCCTTGCGATTGACCAGATCGACCGCGGTCATGATCATGCCGGGGGTGCAGAAGCCGCACTGCAGGCCGTGGTGCTCGCGAAAAGCTTCCTGCATCGGATGCAGCGGCGCGCCGTCGGCGGCCAGCCCCTCGATGGTGCGGACCTCATGGCCGTCGGCCATGACCGCGAGCGTGGTGCAGGATTTCACCGCCTTGCCGTCGAGATGGACGACGCAGGCGCCGCACTGCGAGGTGTCGCAGCCGACATGGGTGCCCGTCAGCCGCAGATTTTCCCGCAGCAACTGGACCAGCAGGGTACGGGGATCGACATTGGCGTTTACGGGATTACCGTTCACGATCAGGGAAATCTTGGCCATCACCACTCTCTTGAGCTGCACCGCCGCATATCGGCCGCGCAGGCGTTTAAAGTCATTCCAAAGGCCATAATATGGGCCATCCCGGTAATGAGCAACCTCAGGAGCCCCTCGCCTGGGGCATGCCTAATGGACCTGGCGGGACTGCGGGATGGGGCTTGAGGCTTACGTCAGAATCGGCCTTGCACGAGAATCAGCCTTGCACGGCCTTGGCGAAATTGGCGAAGAACTCGTCGGCCAGTTTCTTGGCCGCGCCGTTGATCAGGCGCTGGCCGAGCTGGGCCAGCTTGCCGCCGATCTGGGCCTCGACATTATAGCTCAGCAAGGTGCCGCCATCCTTTTCGGCGAGCGTCACGGTGGCGCCACCCTTGGCAAAGCCGGCGACGCCGCCCTCGCCTTCGCCCGAGATCTTGTAGCCATTGGGCGGATCGAGATCGCTCAAATTGACCTTGCCCTTGAAGCGGGCGGAGACCGGCCCGACCTTCATTTTGGCGGTGGCGCGGAAGCCGTTGTCCTCGGTTTTTCCAGCTCCTCGCAGCCGGGAATGCAGGCCTTCAGCACTTCCGGATCGTTCAGCTTGGCCCACACGGCCTCGCGCGACGCCGCAAGCTGGACTTCGCCGTTCATCGTCATGGCCATGGGGATGTCTCCTGGATCGCTTCAACCTGATATCCCCAAGTAAAGCACGCCCGGCCTAAAGGAAGTCCACTTGAGCCATGAGGAATGCATATTCGCAGGTGCAGCAGGCGGTGGGTTGCCCCGGGGGCATTGGCAGCGGCAACCGGGGATGGTTAGGTCACGCAGATGAGCACATCCCTCTCCCCACTGCTTGCTCCGATGCTGTCGAGCGCCGCGATGCGCGCGATCTGCGACGATACCGCGGCCTTGCAAAACATGCTGGATTTCGAGGCGGCGCTGGCGCGCGCCGAGGCGACGCTCGGGATCATTCCGGCCGATGCAGCCGGCCCGATCGAGAGCGCCTGCCGGGCCGAATCATTCGACCTCGCGGCGCTGGCCGAAGCCGCGACGAGGTCCGGCAACCTCGCCATCCCGCTCGTCAAGGCGCTGACGGCCAACGTCGCCAAGGTGGATGCCGAGGCGGCGCGCTATGTGCATTGGGGCGCGACCAGCCAGGACGTCATCGACACCGGCGCCATGCTCGGCCTTCGCGCCGGCATCGACGCGCTGCTCGCCGACATCAGTCGCGCGATCGCAGGCTTTGCCGGACTGGCGCGTCAACACCGCCATACCGCCGTGGTTGCCCGCACCTGGCTGCAGCACGCGCTGCCGATGCCGTTCGGGCTGAAGCTCGCCGAATATGCCGCGGCGCTGCACCGCTCGAAGCTGCGGCTGCAACGCCTGCGCAGCGAGACGCTGGCGCTGCAGTTCGGCGGCGCGGCCGGCACGCTGGCCGCTCTCGGCGACAGGGGATGGCAGGTTGCGGAAACGCTGGCCGAGGACCTCAACCTGCCCCTGCCCGACGCCCCTGGCACACCCACCGCGACCGCATCGCGGAAGCGGCCTCGGTATTCGCCATTATCGCCGGCACCTGCGGCAAGATCGCGCGCGATGTCTCCTTGATGATGCAGACCGATGTCGGCGAAGCCTTCGAGCCATCGGGCGAGGGCCGCGGCGGCTCCTCCACCATGCCGCACAAGCGCAATCCGGTGGCAGCAGCCAGTGCGCTGGCGGCGGCTACCATGGCACCCAATCTCGCCGCGACGATCTTTGCGGCGCAGGTGCAGGACCATGAGCGCAGCGCCGGCCCCTGGCACGCGGAATGGCCGACGCTGCCGATGCTGCTGCTGGTCACCTCGGGCGGGCTGGCGGCAATCGTCGATATCGCCGAGGGGCTGGAAGTCGATGCGGTGCGCATGCGCGCCAATCTCGACGCGACGGACGGACTCATTATGGCCGAGGCGGTGACGATGGCGCTGGCCAAAAAGATCGGCAAGAGTGACGCGCATCATCTGGTCGAAGCCGCCAGCAAGAAGGCGGTCAAGGACAACAAGCATTTGCGCGACGTGCTGACGCAAGATCCGAAAATCACCGCGCAGCTTGGCGCCGAGAAAATCGCTGAACTTTTCGAGCCGATGGCCTATCAGGGCGCTTCGCAATCTCTGATCGACCGCCTGCTCGCTGCGCTGGACGACAAATAAGAAGCCGGAGAACTGCCATGCCGATGATCGACGCCGACGGGTGCCTGCTCAACGTATCCGTCGAAGGCCGCGACGGCGGACCGACGCTGATGCTGTCGAATTCGCTGGGCTCGACCATGCAGATGTGGGAGCCGCAGATGAAGGCGCTGACGCAGGTGTTCCGCGTCATCCGCTACGACCGGCGCGGCCACGGCAAGTCGAGCGTGCCGCCCGGCCCCTATTCGCTGGAGCGTTTCGGCCGCGACGCGCTGGCGATCCTCGACGACCTCAATATCGCCAGGGTGCATTGGTGCGGCCTGTCGATGGGCGGCATGGTGGGGCAATGGCTGGGCGCCAATGCGCCCGACAGGTTCGGCAAGATCATCCTGTCCAACACGACCTGCCACTACCCCGATCCGACGCGCTGGAACGACCGCATCAAGGCGGTGAGGCAAGGCGGCATCGCCGCGGTCGCCGACGCCGTGATGGCGGGCTGGCTGACGGCGGATTTTCGCGAGCGCGAGCCGCAGATCACGGCCAACATGAAGGCGATGATGCTGACCACGCCGGTCGAGGGCTACATCGCCTGCTGCGAGGCGCTGTCGACACTCGACCAGCGCGAGCTGCTGCCGAAGATCAAAAGCCCGACGCTGGTCATCGCCGGCCGCCACGACATGTCGACGACGGTCGCGGACGCCGAATTCATGCGCAGCCGGATTCCCGGCGCCAGCATGACCATCCTCGATGCGGCGCATATTTCCAACGTCGAGCAACCGCACGCCTTCACCGACGCGCTGGTGGGCTTTTTGACGCAACGATAAGAGCCCCCAATGGACGACAATCAACGCCGCGACGACGGCATGGCCCAGCGCCGAAAAGTGCTCGGCAATGAGTGGGTCGACAAGTCGATCGAGAACCGCAACGCCTTCAACACCGATTTCCAGGACCTGATCACCCGCTATGCCTGGGGCGACATCTGGACCCGGCCGCATTTCGACCACCGCACGCGCCGCGTCCTTGTCATCGGCACCATGGTGGCGCTGGGACAGTGGGATGAATTCCGCCTGCATGTACGCGCAGCATTGACCGAAGGCGGCTTCACGCCCGACGACATCAAGGAAATATTGCTGCAGCAGGCGATCTATTGCGGCGTGCCGGCGGCCAACCACGCAGTCAAGGAAGCTGCCGCGATCATCGCGGAAATGGGTTTGCTGAAGGGATAGCGCGGCCGGCGCCCGAGCACTCGTGTCCCGGACGCGGCGCAGCGCCTCTTGGCGGTGCGCCGCAGAGCCGGGACCCAGATGCAGCCAACCTGGGTCCCGGCTCTGCGTCGCGTCACTTCGTGCCGCGCCGCGTCCGGGACACGAACTGCCATCAAGCCCGGCCATGACGATGGTGCGTGGTGCGCACAAAGAAAAGCCCCGCCTTTCGGCAGGGCCTTCTTTACTCACTCACCGGTCCCGCTAGCGGTCCTGATCAGGCATCTCCTTCCCCTGACGATTGGGGTCCTGCCCTGACGGCCCGGATCCTGCTGCTGCTGGCCCGGCTTCTGGCCGCCGCCCTGCTGCTGCTGACCGGGTTTCTGGCCCGGGTTCTGGTTCTGCTGGCCCGGGTTCTGGTTCATTTTGGTCATTGGGGATCTCCGTTGTTGACCATAGCCGGAGTAAACGGAGAGGTAGGGCATTCGTTGCCAGGGAACGCCGGTTCCGCCGCGATCATTGCGCGGCAAAGGCATGGCAGGACTGTGAAGCGGGAACCGCTGCGCAAAACTAGCTCTGTACAAGCCAAATAAGCCGCACCCGGCGCTGTTGCCGCCCCGGTTCCCACTGTTAGAAAATGACACGACGCGTCGTCTTGGGCTGCCGGAGCTCTCGCCGCGTCGTGGCGGCTCTAACTACGGCAGCGCATGGATTATTTCGCCCAGCAACTGATCAACGGCCTCGTGCTCGGCTCGATCTACGGCCTGATCGCCATCGGCTACACCATGGTCTATGGCATTGTCGGCATGATCAATTTCGCCCATGGCGATATCTTCATGATCGGCGGCTTCACCGCGCTGATCGCGTTCCTGATCCTGGTCTCGTTCGGCCTCACCGCCGTCCCCTCATCCTCCTTATCGTGCTCTTGGTCTCGATGGCGATCACGGCGCTCTATGGCTGGACGGTGGAGCGCATCGCCTACCGGCCGCTGCGGCACTCGTTCCGCCTGGCGCCGATGCTGTCGGCGATCGGTATGTCATTCGTGCTGAGCAACTATTCGCAAGTTACGCAGGGCGCGCGCGTCAAGCCGGTGCCGCCGATCATCACCGGCGGCTACGCGCTGCATGAGGGCGCGGGCGGCTTCGTGGTGCAGCTTTCGAACGTCCAGATCATCGTCGTCATCACGACCATCGTGCTGCTCGCGCTATTCACCTGGCTGGTGTCGAGCACGCGGCTCGGCCGCGACATGCGCGCCTGCGCGCAGGACCAGACCATGGCCTCGCTGCTCGGCGTCGACGTCGACCGCACCATTTCCATGACCTTCGTGATCGGCGCCGCGCTCGCCGCCGTCGCCGGTATGATGTACCTGCTCTATTACGGGCTGGTCGATTTCTTCATGGGCTTCGTCGCCGGCATCAAGGCGTTCACCGCCGCGGTGCTCGGCGGCATCGGCTCGCTGCCCGGCGCAATGCTGGGCGGGCTTCTGATCGGGCTGATCGAGACGCTGTGGTCGGCCTACTTCTCCGTCGAGTACAAGGACGTCGCCGCGTTCTCGATCCTGATCGTGGTCCTGATCTTCCTTCCGACCGGCCTGCTCGGCCGGCCTGAAGTTGAAAAAGTCTGACGGGCCGCAGCGTGAGCGCAAACCCCGCCGCCCCCAAGCAAGCCTCGTACGCTCCGGGCATTGCCTTCATCCTCAAGAAAGCGCTGATCAGCGCGCTGGTGGCGCTGGTGCTGTTTTCGCTGATGATCGGCGTGCGCACTGAAGCCGGACCGCAGGGACAATTGGTCTACTGGACGCGTTTCGACGACCTC
Source organism: Bradyrhizobium sp. RDT10 (assembly GCA_044772375.2). Lineage (GTDB taxonomy): Bacteria > Pseudomonadota > Alphaproteobacteria > Rhizobiales > Xanthobacteraceae > Bradyrhizobium. The sequence continues at coordinate 1,813,629 of CP187939.1, read as the reverse complement.
GCCGTCATGGTCGCGGCCGTGTTCGGCGGCAGCATCGTCGTCGAATTGCTGCGGCAATGGTGGGGACCGGTCGGCACCGTCAGGATCGTGCCGCCTTCCGTGCAAAGCACCCTCGCCGTCGCGCGCCGCGGCATCGCGCCGGTGCTGCTGGTGTTCACGTTTCTGGTGCCAGTCATCTTCTACGATGAGCGCTGCATTCTCGACCTCGGCATCCTCGTGCTGACTTACGTCATGCTCGGATGGGGGCTGAATGTGGTGGTCGGCCTCGCCGGCCTGCTCGACCTCGGCTATGTCGCGTTCTACGCCGTCGGCGCCTATTCCTACGCGCTGCTGGCAACCAATTTCGACTGTCGTTCTGGATCTGCCTGCCGCTCGCCGGCATCCTCGCCGCCTTCTGGGGCGTGCTGCTCGGCTTTCCCGTGCTGCGGCTGCGCGGCGATTATCTCGCCATCGTTACACTGGCCTTCGGCGAGATCATCCGCCTCGTCCTGCTCAATTGGCAGAGTGTGACCGGCGGGCCGAATGGCGTCACCGGCATTCCAAGGCCCACCTTGTTCGGCATTCCGCTTACGCCGGCTGATGACGGGCTTGCGGCCAGATTAGGCATCGAATTCTCGCCGACCCACCGCATCGTCTTTCTGTTCTACCTGATCCTGGCGCTGGCGCTGCTCACCAACTGGGTCACGATCCGGCTGCGCCGCCTGCCCATCGGCCGCGCCTGGGAGGCGTTGCGCGAAGACGAAGTCGCCTGCCGCGCGCTCGGCATCAATACCACCACGACCAAGCTGACGGCATTCGCGATCGGCGCCTTGTTCGGCGGATTGGCCGGCGCGTTCTTCGCGACGCGACAGGGGTTCATCAGCCCGGAATCCTTTACCTTCCATGAATCGGCGCTGGTGCTGGCGATCGTGGTCCTGGGCGGCATGGGCTCGCAGCTCGGCGTTGCGCTCGCCGCGCTCGCCATGATCGGCGGCTTCGAGCTGTTTCGCGGGCTCGACCAGTATCGCATGCTGGTGTTCGGCTTCGCGATGGTGCTGCTGATGATCTGGCGGCCTCGCGGCCTGATCGGCCACCGCGCGCCGACCGTATTCCTGCAGCACAGCCAAGCCATCTCATCCGACCTCGTCAAGGAGGACGATGAGCGCCGATCAGATCCTGTCCGTCGATCGGCTGTCGATGCGCTTCGGCGGCATCGTCGCCGTCAACGATCTCTCCTTCGACGCCGAGCGGCGCAAGATCACCGCGCTGATCGGGCCGAACGGTGCCGGCAAGACCACCGTCTTCAACTGCATCACCGGCTTCTACAAGCCGACCTCGGGCGCGATGCGGCTCACGCATGATGACGGCCATGCGATCCAGCTCGAACGGCTGAACGATTTCCGATTTCCAAGCTCGCCCGGGTCGCGCGCACCTTCCAGAACATCCGGCTGTTTCCCGGCATGACGGCGCTGGAGAACCTGATGGTGGCGCAGCACAACGCGCTGATGCGCGCCTCCGGGCTGACGTTTCTCGGCCTGATCGGTGCGCCGTCCTGGCGCAACGCCGAGCTGGCCGCGATCGATCTGGCGCGGACCTGGCTCGACCGCATCGGACTCCTGGATCGCGCCGACGATGCCGCCGGCAATTTGCCCTATGGCGACCAGCGGCGTCTGGAGATCGCGCGCGCGATGTGCACCCAGCCCGCGCTGCTCTGCCTCGACGAGCCCGCGGCCGGCCTCAACGCGCGCGAAAGCGCTGCCTTAAGCGAATTGTTGCTCTCAATCCGCACCGATCACGGCACCTCGATCCTGCTGATCGAGCACGACATGTCGGTGGTGATGGAAATCTCCGACCACGTGGTCGTGATGGATTACGGCGTCAAGATCGCCGAAGGCACGCCGCAGCACGTCCGCGACGATCCCAAGGTGATCGCCGCCTATCTCGGCGCCGACGAGGAAGAAGCCATCGCCGTGATGGAGAGCGGCACGTGACCGCCCCATCAAAGACGCCCTGCTCGCAATCCGCTCGCTGCGCGCGGCCTACGGCAAGATCGAGGCGCTGAAGGGCGTCGATCTCGACATCAACGCCGGCGAGATCGTCGCCCTGATCGGGGCCAACGGCGCCGGCAAGTCGACCCTGATGATGACGATCTTCGGCCGCCTCGCGCCCGCTCGGGCCGGATCGAATTCGACGGCCAGGACATTACCGGCGTGCCGACGCATGAGATTGCCAGGCTGCGCATCGCCCAGTCCCCCGAGGGTCGCCGCATCTTCCCGCGCATGAGCGTGGCGGAAAACCTGCAGATGGGCGCCGACGCGACCGATAGCAGCGAGGCCGATCGGGCGAGCGGCCTGGAACGCGTCTGCGCGCTGTTCCCGCGGCTCAAGGAACGCATGACCCAGCGCGGCGGCACGCTGTCCGGCGGCGAGCAGCAGATGCTGGCGATCGGCCGGGCCCTGATGAGCCGGCCGCGCCTGTTGATGCTGGACGAGCCGTCGCTGGGGCTGGCCCCCTGATCGCGCGGCAGATTTTCGATGCGATAAGGACCCTGAACCGGCAGGACGGCCTGACCGTTCTGATCGTCGAACAGAACGCCAACCACGCGCTGAAACTGGCCCATCGTGGCTATGTCATGGTCAATGGCCTGATTACCCTGTCCGGAACCGGCAGCGAATTGCTGCAGCGCCCCGAAATCCGCGCCGCCTATCTGGAGGGCGGCCGGCGGGAGTAGCGTTCGGGAACGTTCCCCGGACGCTGCGCAGCACGAAGTGATGCGCTGCTGATCCGAGGTCCATCCTGTTAGCGACGGGTGGGTCCCGGCTCTGCGGAGCAGCGTAAAGGACGCTGCACCGCGTCCGACACACGGCAAACTGCGGCAAGATGAGGCGAGCCAACCGTGGATTTGCCCGAAATTTGCCGATGACTTCGCCGTAAAATCAGCCGACAATGGGCGTGATTTTCGTACCCGGCCTGCCGGGTGCTTCCCGAAATCGAACTACCTGCGAGGATACCTCATGAAATCACTGAAACTCATCGGTCTGGCATTGGGCGCATCGTTGGCACTGTCGACAACGGCGCTGGCGCAGGACATCTCCATCGCAGTGGCGGGCCCAATGACGGGCGGCGAATCCGCGTTCGGCCGGCAGATGAAGAACGGCGCCGAACAATTCGTGGCCGACATCAACGCCGCCGGCGGCGTGCTCGGCAAGAAGCTGGCGCTGCAGGTCGGCGATGACGCCTGCGATCCCAAGCAGGCGCGCTCGGTGGCGGAAAAGTTCGCCAGCGCCAAGATCCCGTTCGTTGCCGGTCACTTCTGCTCCTCGTCGTCGATCCCGGCGTCGGAAGCCTACGCCGACGGCAACGTGCTGCAGATTACCCCGGCCTCGACCAACCCGCTGTTCACCGAGCGCAAGCTCTGGAACGTGGCGCGCGTCTGCGGCCGCGACGACCAGCAGGGCCTGGTTGCCGCCGACTACATCGTCAAGAACTACAAGGGCAAGAACGTCGCCATCCTCAACGACAAGACCACCTACGGCAAAGGCCTCGCCGACGAAACCAAGAAGGCGCTCAACAAGGCCGGCGTCACCGAGAAGATGTTCGAATCCTACAATAAGGGCGACAAGGATTTTAACGCGATCGTGTCGCGCCTGAAGCGCGACAATATCGATCTGGTCTTTGTCGGCGGTTACCATCAGGAATCCGGCCTGATCCTGCGCCAGATGCGCGACCAGGGTCTGAAGACAGTGTTGATGGCGGGCGACGCCTTGAACGACAAGGAGTTCGCCTCGATCGCAGGTCCTGCCGCCGAAGGCACGCTGTTCACCTTCGGTCCCGACCCGCGCAACAAGGCGACCGCGAAGGCGATCGTCGAGAAGTTCAAGGCCAAGAACATCGATCCCGAGGGCTACACGCTCTACACCTACGCCGCGATGCAGGTCTGGACGCAGGCGGTGGCGAAGGCGAAGACCACCGATCCGAAGAAGGTCATGGAGATCATCAAGGCCGGCGAATGGGACACCGTGCTCGGCAAGCTGGGCTTCAACGCCAAGGGCGACATCAAGGTGATCGATTACGTCGTCTACAAGTGGGACGCCAAGGGCAACTACACCGAGATCAATCCCAAGGGCTCCTGACCTCTTGATAGATTAGAACGTCAAACGCCCCGGCTTGCCGGGGCGTTTTCATTTTGGTTCCAGATAATTTTCCGGTCACGGGAACAATTAGGTTCCCGCCGCATTGAGCACCGTTGGGCTGAGTTCCATGTCATTGATTTCACGACCTTAACCGTTATTCCAGCTTGATCTGCCGACGGGGCAGCGGTTCTATTTGTGAAATTGCATCATCTCAGCCGAGATCTGTGCGAACTGGCCGAGGAAACACTATGAGTGATTTTTCCCCTGGAGCATCACCCTCCGTTCGCCGGGTCGCCAATCCCAAACCAGCCACCACCAACGGCACGTCAGACCCGATGCAGGATCTGTTGCACGCACTACAGGCGATGCGCGCGGGCGATTTCTCGGTACGGATGACCGGCGATCACCTCGGTATCGAGGGCAAGATCGCCGACACCTTCAATGAAATCGTCGCCGCCAACCAACGAATGGCGCAGCAACTCGAGCACGTCGGCCAGGTCGTCGGCCGCGAAGGCAAGACAAGGCAGCGCGTCAAGTTCGACCTCTCGAGCGGCTCGTGGGCGGACATGGAAGGCTCCGTCAACACGCTGATCGACGACCTGCTGTGGCCGACCCGCGAAGTCACGCGCGCGGTCGCGGCCGTGGCCCAAGGCGACCTGCTGCAAACCGTGAAACTCGACGTCGACGGCCGCCCGCTGGGCGGCGAATTTTTGCAGTCGGCCAACATCGTCAACACGATGATCAAGCAGCTTGGCGTGTTCACCTCGGAAGTGACGCGCGTGGCGCGCGAGGTCGGCACCGAGGGCAAGCTCGGCGGCCAGGCCCAGGTGCCGGAGGTGACGGGCGTCTGGAAGGATCTGACCGAGAGCGTCAACTCGATGGCCAACAACCTAACCGGCCAGGTCCGCAACATCGCCGAGGTCACCATCGCGGTGGCCAATGGCGACTTGTCGAAGAAGATCACGGTGGACGTCCGCGGCGAGATCCTGCAGCTCAAGGAAGCCATCAACACGATGGTGGACCAGCTCCGCTCCTTCGCTTCCGAAGTGACCCGCGTCGCCCGCGAAGTCGGCACCGACGGCAAGCTCGGCGGCCAGGCCATCGTCCCCGGCGTCGCCGGCACCTGGAAGGATCTGGACGGACTTCGTCAACGCGATGTGCGGCAACCTCACCGCCCAGGTTCGCAACATCGCCAACGTCACCACCGCGGTCGCCCGCGGCGACCTCTCGCGCAAGATCACGGTGGACGTCCGCGGCGAGATCCTGGAGCTGAAGGACACCATCAACACGATGGTCGACCAGCTCAACTCGTTCGCGTCCGAAGTGACCCGCGTCGCTCGCGAAGTCGGCACCGAAGGCAAGCTCGGCGGTCAGGCCCAGGTCCCCGGCGTCGCCGGCACCTGGAAGGACCTCACCGACAACGTCAACTTCATGGCCTCCAACCTGACGGCGCAGGTGCGCAACATCGCCGACGTCGCGACCGCGATTGCGGGCGGCGACCTCTCCAAGAAGATCACCGTGAACGTCTCGGGCGAAATCCTGCAGTTGAAGGAAACGCTCAATACGATGGTCGACCAGCTCAACGCCTTCGCCGGCGAAGTGACGCGCGTGGCGCGCGAAGTCGGCACCGAGGGACGGCTCGGCGGTCAGGCCAACGTGCTCGGCGTCGCCGGCACCTGGAAGGACCTCACCGAAAGCGTCAACTCGATGGCGAGCAATTCTGACGGCGCAGGTCCGCAACATCGCCGAGGTGACGACGGCGGTCGCCAATGGCGACCTGTCGAAGAAGATCACCGTGGACGTGCGCGGCGAAATTTTGGAGCTGAAGGACACCATCAATACCATGGTGGACCAGCTCAACGCCTTTGCCGGCGAAGTGACGCGCGTGGCGCGCGAAGTCGGCACCGAAGGCAAGCTCGGCGGCCAGGCGCTAGTGCGCGGCGTTGCCGGCACGTGGAAGGACCTCACCGACAGCGTCAACTCGATGGCGAGCAACCTCACCGGCCAGGTCCGCAACATCGCCGAGGTCGCGACCGCGGTGGCCAAGGGCGACCTGTCGAAGAAGATCACGGTGAACGTCTCCGGCGAAATCCTTCAGTTGAAGGAAACGCTGAACACGATGGTCGACCAGCTCAACGCCTTTGCAAGCGAAGTGACGCGCGTGGCGCGCGAAGTCGGCACCGACGGCAAGCTCGGCGGCCAGGCCCAGGTGACCGGCGTCGCCGGCACCTGGAAAGACTTGACCGACTCCGTGAACTCGATGGCCGGCAACCTCACCGCCCAGGTGCGCAACATCGCCGAGGTCGCGACCGCCATCGCCGGCGGCGACCTGTCGCGTAAGATCACGGTCGACGTGCGCGGCGAGATCCTGCAGCTCAAGGAAACGCTGAACACGATGGTCGACCAGCTCAACCGCTTTGCGGGCGAAGTGACCCGCGTGGCGCGCGAGGTCGGCACCGAGGACGGCTCGGCGGCCAGGCCAACGTGCCCGGTGTCGCCGGCACCTGGAAGGACCTCACCGACAACGTCAACTCGATGGCCGGCAACCTGACCGGCCAGGTCCGCAACATCGCCGAAGTCACGACCGCGGTGGCGAAGGGCGACCTGTCGAAGAAGATCACGGTCGACGTCAAGGGCGAAATTCTGGAACTGAAGAACACCGTCAACACGATGGTGGACCAGCTCAACGCCTTCGCCTCCGAAGTCACCCGCGTGGCGCGCGAAGTCGGCACCGAAGGCAAGCTCGGCGGCCAGGCCCAGGTGCCTGAAGTGGCCGGTACCTGGAAAGACCTGACCGACAACGTCAACTTCATGGCCTCGAACCTGACCGCACAGGTCCGCAACATCGCCGAAGTCGCCACGGCCATCGCCGGCGGCGACCTGTCGAAGAAGATCACGGTCGACGTCCGCGGCGAAATCCTGCTGCTGAAGGACACCCTCAATACGATGGTCGAGCAGCTTCGCCTGTTCGCCGCCGAAGTGACGCGCGTGGCGCGCGAGGTCGGCACCGAGGGCGGCTCGGCGGCCAGGCCGTGGTGCCCGGCGTCGGCGGCACCTGGAAGGATCTGACCGATAACGTCAACCTCTTGGCGGCCAACCTCACCACGCAGGTCCGCAACATCGCCGAAGTCACCACGGCGGTGGCGCGCGGCGACCTGTCGCGCAAGATCACGGTCGACGTGAAGGGCGAAATCCTCGAGCTGAAAAACACCATCAATACGATGGTCGATCAGCTCAACGCCTTTGCCGGTGAAGTGACCCGCGTGGCGCGCGAAGTCGGCACCGAGGGCAAGCTCGGCGGTCAGGCGCAGGTCCCCGGCGTCGCCGGCACCTGGAAGGACCTCACCGACACCGTGAACTTCATGGCCGCCAATCTGACCGAACAGGTGCGCGGCATCGTCAAGGTCGACGGCGGTCGCCGACGGCGACCTGAAGCAGAACCTGACCGTGAAATCGAAGGGCGAAGTCGCAGCCCTTGCCGACACTATCAACAATATGACCGAGACGCTGGCTACCTTCGCCGATCAAGTCACCAGCGTGGCGCGCGAAGTCGGCGTCGAGGGACGGCTCGGCGGCCAGGCCAACGTGCCCGGCGCCGCCGGCACCTGGAAGGACCTCACCGGCAACGTCAACCTGCTCGCCGCCAACCTGACCTCTCAGGTGCGCGCGATTGCCGAGGTGGCGACCGCCGTGACCAAGGGCGACCTGACCCGCTCGATCCAGGTCGACGCCCGCGGCGAAGTGGCCGAACTCAAAGACAACATCAACACGATGATCGGCAACCTGCGCCTGACGACGCAGGTGAATACCGAACAGGACTGGCTGAAGACCAACCTCGCCAGGTTCACCAACATGCTGCAGGGCCTGCGCGACCTCTCCACCGTCGGCCGGCTGCTGCTGACCGAACTGGCGCCGCTGATCAACGCACATATGGGCGTGATCTATCAGACCGAGAATGCCGATAGCCCGCAGTTGCGCCTGCTCTCCGCCTATGCCGGCGATGGGGCCAATCCGCATCCGCAAGTCGTGCAATTCGGCGAGGGGCTGATCGGCCAATGCGCGATGGACAAGCGTCAGCGGCTGGTGGCGGATATCCCGAGCGATACTGCGCCGATCAATTCGGGGCTGTTGCGTGTGATCCCGAAGAATATCGTCGTGCTTCCGGTGCTGTTCGAGAACCAGGTCAAGGCCGTGATCGAGCTATCCTCGATCAATTCGTTCACGACCTCGCAGATGACCTTCCTCGAACAGCTCACCGACTCTATCGGCATCGTGCTCAACTCGATCGAGGCCACGATGCAGACCGAGGGCTTGCTGAAACAGTCCCAACAGCTCGCCGGCGAACTGCAGACGCAGCAGAAGGAATTGCAGCAAACCAACGAACAGCTCGAGCAGAAGGCGCAGCAACTGGCCGAGCGCAACGTCGAGGTGGAAAGAAAGAACCAGGAAATCGAACAGGCGCGGCGCGCGCTCGAAGAAAAGGCGACCGAGCTTTCGCTGACCTCGAAGTACAAGTCCGAATTCCTCGCCAACATGTCGCATGAGCTGCGCACGCCGCTCAACAGCATCCTGATCCTCGGCCAGCAGCTCACGGAAAATCCGGACGGCAATCTGTCGGCAAAACAGGTCGAATTCGCCCGCACCATCCACGGCGCCGGCACCGACCTGCTCAACCTGATCAGCGACATCCTCGACCTGTCGAAGATCGAATCCGGCACGGTGACGGTCGATGCCGAGGAGATCCTGACATCGAGCCTGCTGGAGACCGTCGGACGGCCGTTCAAGCACGAGGCCGAAAACCGCCATCTCTCGTTCGACATCGATGTCGACGAGAACCTCGCCCGCAGCATGGTGACCGACTCCAGCGCCTGCAGCAGGTTCTGAAGAACCTGCTGTCGAACGCGTTCAAGTTCACCGCGGAGGGCGGCGTGAAGCTGAACGTATCGGCCGCCGTCGGCGGCTGGAGCGCCGAGCACCCGATCCTCAATAGCGCGCCCGCCGTCGTCGCCTTCGAGGTGACCGACACCGGCATCGGAATTCCGCTGGAGAAACAGAAACTGATTTTCGAGGCGTTCCAGCAGGCGGACGCCGGCACCAGCCGGAAGTACGGCGGCACCGGGCTCGGTCTTGCCATCAGCCGCGAACTCGCGAGCCTGCTCGGCGGCGAAATTCATCTGCGCAGCGCGCCCGGCAAGGGCAGCACCTTCGTGCTTTATCTGCCGCTGAAATATTCCGGTCCCACCGTTGCACCGCGCTCCCCTGCCCCGTCGTCCTACTCCCAGACACCGGCGCTGCAGGGGCGGCGACCCAGGAGCGAGTCGTCGAACAATTGCCGGACGACCGTCTCGACCTAACGCCGGGAGATACCATCCTGCTGATCGTCGAGGACGATCCGCATTATGCGCGGGTGCTGATCGATCTGGCGCGCGACAAGGGCTTCAAGGTGCTGGTCGCCAGCCGCGGTGCCGAAGCACTCGAACTCGCCAAGCAGTTCCAGCCGACCGCGGTTTCGCTCGACGTATTCCTGCCCGACATGCTGGGCTGGACCGTGCTGAGCCAGCTCAAGCACAATCCGCTGACACGGCACATTCCGGTGCAGATCATCACGCTCGACGAAGACCGCCAGCATGCGCTGGCGCGCGGCGCGTTTTCCTTCGTCAACAAGCCGACGACGACCGAGGGCGTCAGCGCGGCGCTGTCGCAGATCAAGGAATACGCAAAACCCCGACGCAAGCGCCTTCTGATCGTGGAGGACAATGCCGCCGAGCAGATGAGCATCACCGAATTGCTCGGTCACGACGACATCGAGATCCTCACTGCCGACACCGGCGCCCACGCATTGTCGACGCTGCGGAACCAGCCGTGCGACTGCGTCGTGCTCGATCTGCGGCTGCCGGACATGAGCGGCTTCGAGGTGCTCGACCGGCTTCGCAACGACGAGCAACTATCGAACGTGCCGGTCGTGGTGTTCACGGGGCGGGAACTATCGGCCGAGGAGGATGCGGAACTTCACACCATGGCGAGGAGCATCGTCGTGAAAGGCGTCGAGTCGCCGGAACGCCTGCTCGACGAAACGTCGCTGTTTTTGCACCGTGTGATCACGGAATTGCCGGTCGAGAAGCAGAGGATGCTCGAAAAGCTCAATAGTTCCGATGAGGATCTCGTTGGCAAAACCGCACTCCTGGTGGACGACGACGCACGTAATATCTTCGCGCTATCGAGCGTGTTAGAACGGCGCGGCATGAAGGTGCTGACCGCGACGACGGGCCACGAGGCCATTGCGCTGGTCGATTCCAATCCGAATATCGCAATCGTGCTGATGGATATCATGATGCCGCAGATGGACGGATATCAGACCATCGGCGTCATCAGGCAAAACCCGTCCTTCGGCCGCCTTCCGATCATTGCGCTGACCGCCAAGGCGATGAAGGGCGACCGCGAGAAATGTCTCGAAGCCGGCGCTTCGGACTATCTCGCCAAGCCCGTCAATACCGAGCAGTTGCTGCTCGCGATACGAATGTGGTTGCACCGCTGACCGGCGTAAACAGATGATGGACCAAGACAAGGTAAATATTCTTCTGGTTGACGATCAGCCGGCGAAGCTGCTCGCCTATGAAGTCATCCTGAAGGAACTCGGCGAGAATCTGGTCAAGGCTTCGTCCGGACGCGAAGCGCTCGAGTTCCTGCTCAAGAACGATGTCGCCATCATCCTGGTCGACGTCTGCATGCCGGAACTGGACGGGTTCGAACTGGCCGCGATGATCCGCGAACATCCCCGATTCCAGAAGACGGCGATGATATTCATCTCCGCCATACAGGTCAGCGACATCGACCGGCTGCGCGGCTACGAAATGGGTGCGGTCGATTACGTCCCGGTGCCCGTCGTGCCGGAGGTGTTGCGCGCCAAGATCAAGGTATTTGCGGAGCTCTATCGCAAGACGCGCCAACTCGAGCGCCTCAACGTCGAGCTCGAAGACCGCGTTCGTGCCCGTACCGCCGAACTGGAGGAATCGCACGCGAGGCTTTTGCAAAGCGAGCAGCGCCGCAGCCTTGCGATCGCCGCCGGAAAGATGGGATCGTGGGACTGGGACTGGGTCAATGGCGACTGGATGTGGGACGACGGCCAGTATCAGATCCTCGGCATCGATCCCGACAAGTTCGAACTGACGCCGGCCAATATCCAGGCGCTGTTTCATCCCGACGACGTTCATGAACTGCACGAGGCGTGGGCGAGCTTCGCCCGAGGCGCCAAATCATATGAAGCGGAATTCCGCGTCATCCGGCCGACCGGCGAGGTGCGCTGGTGCGCGGGAACGGCGGCGGCAAGCACCGACAAGGGCGGCCGTGTCATCCGCGTCAGCGGCGTCACCGTCGATATCACCGAGCGCAAGCAGGCCGAGGAGCGGCAAAACCTGCTGGCGCGGGAGGTCGATCACCGCGCCAAGAACGCGCTGGCGCTGGCGCAATCCATCGTCCGGCTGACGCGTGGCGAGAACGTGAAGACCTACATCCGTTCGGTCGAAGGACGGATCAACGCGCTTGCGCGGGTGCACACCGTGCTTTCGCTATCGAGTTGGCAAGGCGCCGAAATAAGAAGGCTGATCGACGAGGAGCTGGCGCCCTATTCGACCGGCGAACAGATCGACTTGTCCGGTCCGGAGGTCCAATTCGAGCCGGCAACCGCGCAGACGGTCGCGCTTGCGCTGCACGAGCTCGTCACCAATTCGGCAAAGTATGGCGCGCTGTCGGCGCTGTCGGGCCGGCTATCGGTGAGCTGGGAAAACCAGGCAGGCCTTCTCAAGATCACATGGGTGGAGACCGGGGGCCGCCGGTCGAAAACCGGTATCGCGCGGGTTCGGAACGCGCAGCGTGATCGCCAGTATCGAGTCGCAGCTCGGGGGTCAGGCCGAATTCGACTGGCGCCCGGAGGGCCTCGTTTGCTGCCTTTCGGTCCCCTTGTCGCAACGGCAGTTTGCCGCCGATCCGGTTTCGCGCCGCGAGATCGTCGTCGACGGCAACGGCTGCGACGCGCCGAGCGGTAACCGGGCGCTTGAAGGGTCAGCCAGCAATGAAAGCAGACTATTCCGGATGCTCTATCGCGCCGCCGCTGCGACGGCACCAGGCGATTGCCGGAGCGATCCCTGCGCCACTTCGATCGCGCGCATCAAATCCGGCGGACGAAACGGCTTCTGCAGACAGACGATGTCGGAGAGTTCAGGCATTTCGGACAGGAAGTCCAGCGCGGTCATTCCTGAAATCGCAATGACGGGCAAACCGGGCACGCGCCCGCGCAGCGTTGTAATCAGATCGGAGCCGTTGGTGCCCTGCAGAAAGATATCGACGATCGCAAGATCGAAGCTTGCTTCCCGAACAGCCTCAACGCGGATGCTGAGCTTTCTGCCTCGACGATTTCGAAATGATGGATGCGCAGCACGATGGAAATCATCGCACGAACGTCGGCCTGATCGTCAACAACAAGCACGCGGGGCATCGAAGTCTCCCGGATCGGTCGTGCAGCAGCCTACGATGAAAATTCGCGGATTTCGGCGGTTCCGCGGGCATTATTCAGCCGGTCGGTAAAGAGGCGGTTACCCGCCTGTCGAGTTCCCTGTTAGGCTCCGTCAGGTAATATGTAACCTTGAGTTGATTCTCTGCGGAGGCAACGCTAGCGTAGCCTTGCGGGCTGCGATTCCAGTGCATCCAAATATCGGCTGGACATCCTGCATCGGCGCGTTGTTTCGAGCGTTTGAGTTCATTGCCATTTTGAAGCTATTGCCATGGCGCGGTCGCTGCCAGTTTGCCGGAGCCGACAATGGGTGACGAACGCAACATCTTCCTTTCGACCATGCCGGCGACGCGCGGCGATCTCATGCCCGCCCTTGCCGTGGTCGGCGTCTCGGCGGTACTGTTCGCCTGCGCCGTGCCGTTTGCCGGCGTGCCGCTTGCCCCGGTCCCGGCATTCGTGGCGAGCTATCAGTCCGCACTGTCCATCAACGACCTGATCACCGCCGTCCTGTTGTTTTCGCAGTTCGCGATTTCCCGCTCGCGGGCGCTCCTGCTGCTGGCGAGTGGGTATTTGTTCACGGCCATGGCGGCCATCGTCCACGCCCTCACCTTTCCCGGCCTGTTCGCGCCCGGCGGGCTGCTCGGCGCGGGAACACAGACCACCGTCTGGCTCTACATGGTCTGGCACGGCGGATTTCCGCTACTGGTCCTCGGCTATGCGCTGCTGAAGGCAAGGGACAACGGCACGAAGATACGGGGCTCGATCGGCGCGCCAGTCGTTGGGAGCATCATTGCAGTCAGTGTCGCGATGGCCGCGTTCACCTGGCTCGTCACCGCCCAACATGACCGTCTTCCGATCCTTCTGAGCGGCGGCCATTACACTCCCGTCATGCTGGGGGTGGTCTCGACTGTATGGTGTCTCAGCTTCGCTGCGCTGGTGGTGCTCTGGCTTCGCAGGCCGCACTCCGTCCTCGACGTCTGGCTGATGGTCGTGATGTGCGCCTGGTTGTTCGACATCGCCTTGTCGGCGATCCTGAACGTCGCGCGATCTCGACGTCGGCTTCTATCTCGGTCGCATCTACGGCCTTTGTGCCGCCAGCTTCGTGCTCGCCATCCTGCTTATCGACAATCTCGGCCTGCAGGCGAAGCTGGCGCGCCTGCTCGGATCGTTGCGTCTGCAGGCCGCCTCGGAAAGGGACCTCCGCACCGAACGCGAAAGTCTGTTCAGCGCGGTCGTGGAATCATCCAACGACGCCATCATCACAAAATTGCTGGACGGCACCATTACCGGCTGGAACGGAGCCGCCGAACGTCTGTTCGGTTTCACGGCGGCCGAAGCGTTGGGCAGGAGCATCAACATTATCGTCCCGCCGGAGCGGCGCGACGAGGTACGCAATGTCGTCGAACGGATCCGCCGAGGCGAGCCGATTGAACATTACGAGACTTCACGCGTGCGCAAGGATGGCAGCACCGTCGACGTTTCGCTGAGCATCTCTCCCATCCGCCTGGCCTCCGGCAAGATCGTCGGCATCTCCAAAGCCGCGCGCGACATCGCCGAAACCAAGCGGACGCAGCAAGCGCTCAACCAGGAAATCGAAGAGCGGCGGCGCATATTCGATTCCTCGAACGACCTGATCTTCGTCACCGATTCCGCCGGCAATTTCATCCAGGTCAGCCCGAGCGTGACCGCCATTCTCGGCTATCAGCCGTCCGACATGGTCGGACGCAGCGCGATCGAATTCATCCATCCCGACGATCTCGAACACACCCGCAGGGAGATGCGGGCGGGGCGACGCGGACAAAGCAAGCGCAATTTCGAGACGCGCTATATCAACAAGGAGGGCAAGGCGGTCACGCTGAACTGGACCGGGAATTGGTCGGAGCCGGTCCGCCGTCACTTCTTCATCGGCCGTGATCTGACCGAAAAGCAGGCCGCGGAAGCTCAATTGCACCATGCCCAGAAGATGGATGCGGTCGGCCAGCTCACGGGCGGCGTCGCGCATGACTTCAACAACATCCTGACCGTGATCACCGGCACCATCGGCATTCTGGAGGAAGCCGTCGCCGATCAGCCTCAGCTCGCCGCCATCGCCAAGCTGATCGACGAAGCCGCCGAACGCGGCGCCAATCTGACCAAGCATCTCCTCGCCTTTGCCCGCAAGCAGCCGCTGCAGCCGATTGAAGTCGACGTCAACGCGCTGGTGCTGGAGTCGGCGAAGCTGCTGCACCCGACGCTTGGCGAAAACATCGAAATCACGCCGCTATTGGCGGAAGATGCATGGACCGCGCTGGTCGATCCAAACCTGCTTACGACGGCCGTTCTCAATCTGGCAATAAATGCGCGCGATGCCATGCCCAACGGCGGCAAGCTCGCGCTCGAGACCAGCAACGTCTTCCTCGACGAAAACTACGCGGGCATGCACAGCGAGGTTACACCCGGCAATTACGTGATGATCGCGGTCAGCGACACCGGCTCGGGAATCCCGCCCGCGCTGCTCGAACGGGTATTCGAACCGTTTTTCACGACCAAGGAGGTCGGCCGGGGCACCGGCCTTGGCCTCAGCATGGTGTTCGGCTTCGTCAAGCAGTCGGGCGGACACGTCAAGATCTACAGCGAGGAAGGCCACGGCACCTCCGTCAAGCTCTACCTGCCGCGGGCGACGGGATTGCAGCAGACCGCGGCGGAAGCGCAGGTCTCGGCTGATATCGAGGGCGGCAACGAAACGATCCTCGTCGTCGAGGACGATGCGCTGGTGCGGCGCTATGTGATGACCCAGATCGAGAGCCTCGGCTACACTACGCTCGAGGCGGCCAACGCTTCCGATGCCCTGCAGATCATCTACCATGTCCCCACCATCGACCTGCTTTTCACCGACGTGATCATGCCGGCTCCCATGAACGGCCGCCAGCTCGTCGACGAGGCGCTGAAGCGGCGGCCGGGCCTCAAGACCCTGTTCACATCGGGATATACCGAAAACGCCATCGTCCATCATGGCCGGCTGGATCCCGGCGTGCTGCTGCTCGCCAAACCCTACCGCAAATCCGAGCTTGCCAGGATGATCCGGCTCGCGCTTGGCAGTTAGGCAAACTGCAACAACAAAACCGGACTGTGCCCACTCACTTCCGTCCGGCAACCATTCCAATGTCACCGGCCAGCGACGACAGCTGGAGATCCCGAAATCCGGTTTCGGCCATCCAGCCCTTGCAGTCTGCAGCACTGTAATCAAAGCCGCCGGCCGTGAGGACCAGCATGTTCAGGCTGGCCAGCAGGCCCGCCGTACTGAATCGCCGGCCGTCGTCGATAAAGCGTTCGTAGACGATAAGGACGCCGCCGCCTGGAAGTGCGTCGAACGCCTTCTTGAGCAGCAGCATCTTGGTGGCGAGATCCCAATTATGGAGCACGCGGCCCATCACCAGAACGTCGGCTGTGGGCAATGGATCGTTGAAGAAATCTCCGGGATGGAAGCGCAAGCGGTCCGCCACGCCATGTTGCTCGGCATAGGCTTCGAACAGCGGCTTCAGCGCGGGAAGATCGAAACCGCCGCCGGTGAGGTGTGGATGAGCCGACGCAATCTGGACCGGCAGGCATCCCTGCGCGGTGCCGATATCGATCAGCGTGCGAAACTCCTGCCACGGGAAACGCGCCGCGATCGCCTGCGCGGCGCGCAGTGATCCCCGGTCATGCCCCGGGCAACGTTCTCCAGAATTGCGGAATCGGCGTAGTAGGCACGGTAATCCTCGGTACCCCGAGCTC
This sequence comes from Bradyrhizobium sp. RDT10, assembly GCA_044772375.2. Classification (GTDB taxonomy): domain Bacteria; phylum Pseudomonadota; class Alphaproteobacteria; order Rhizobiales; family Xanthobacteraceae; genus Bradyrhizobium. The sequence goes on along the minus strand of CP187939.1, from coordinate 1,797,258 downwards.
CACTTTGTGGCCTGCCGGTGCGCAACGCTTCGGTGAGGAGACTCCAGGGCCAAACTGCCGTGCGTTCGCCAATTCAAGCTCGCCGCCAATATAGGAAGGCTTGTTGCGGTCGAGATACTGGGTCGCGTCCGCGGTGTTGCTGTAGTGGCCAGATTCATCCCGTTCGAGCAAACCAAGCGCGACCAGAGCATCGAAGAAATCCCTCGCCCCGCGCGCATCGACCCCCGATTGTTTGGCGAGTGGATTCAACTCAAGCGGTTCCTGGGCCAGCAAGGTAAAGACGCCAAGTTCGACTGCGCTCAGGAGCGTCTTGGAATCCCTGAAGGCCAGGCCCAATTTCACCAAGCGATCCGGGGCGGCGCTGGTTGCTTCCATGGTACACATCCTTTCTCTATCGGGTCGTGCGTGCGACGATCTCCCGGACCTTTTTCTTCTGTTCCGCAATGGACGACGAAAACTCCGCAGGCGTGCCGACCTGAACCTCGACCCCGACATTGCGTAGCCGTGAGACGACGGCGGCATCCGCGCCTACCGCTCTGATGTCCTCTGCAATCTGGTCGCGCAGCAGCGTCGGCATATCCCGCCATCCGTAAAACCCGACCACACCTTCAAACGTCAACTGGGGAAAACCGGACTCCGCGGCGGTCGGCACCTCTGGAGCCAACGGGGAGCGCTGCCGGTTCGAAACCATCACAAGCCTGGCTTTGCCTGCGGCGACCGCTGGCAGCAGGAATGACGGCGCGGTAACAACGACGTGGATGCGCCCTTCGGCAAAGTCCTGGAGCGCGGGTGCAAAGTCCCGGTACGGCACCTGTGTGAGCACGAGGCCGGTCGATTTTTGGAAAGCTGAAAAGATGTACTGAGGCAGCCCCGCCGTCGCTGCCCAGTTGAACTTACCCGGATTGTCTCGCGCCATCGCGACAAATGAGCCCAGGAGTCCACGCCCATCGAACTCGAAACCGCGATGCAGAAAAAATTTTCGGCGGCTGCGGCGATCGGAACAAGGTCGCGATCGGGATCGTATGGCAGCTTGTCGTAGATCAGCGGATTGATCGAAATTGGACCAGCGAATGAAAACAGAAGTTCGTGATCATCGCGCGAATTGACGAAGCTCGCCACACCAGCGAGCCCGTCCACTCCCGGGCGGTTCTCAACGACAACAGCGTGGCGCCATCGCTGGGACAGGCGTTCGGCGAACAGGCGCGCGGCGAGATCGGTGGCGCCACCTGCTGGCAGCGGAAGGACGATCTTGACGGTCCGCTGTGGCCAGGTCTGCGAGAGCGCCTCCACCGGGAACCACGTTGCCGCGATGGCAATCAGAGCATATACGAAACGCTGAATTGCAAGCATGCCGTTACCCCCGTGCCTAAATGGACTTGCGTGAAGTTCGCTTGCGTCGTCCGGCACCGGGCCGCGCATGGACACGGTTTCCTTCCACCAGCCGCACAAGCATATCAATGAAGAGCTTTTTTCCGATGCGTTCAGCGGCGCCAGAACGCGCTGGTTGGCGGCAAAGACTTCCGGCTGGCATTGCCGCCACAGGCGTTCTCCCTTTCGGGTCAGATAGACTTGACGCGCGCGGCGATCGTCCCCGTTGACCGTTCGCCTGAGAAGCCCTCTCGCTTCGAGTTTTTCGGCGATCAGACCGACATTGTTGCGATCAACCCCCATTGCCTCGGCGAGCGTTTGCTGGCTGATGCCGGGCGCATCATTGACGAATACCAGCAAGGCATATTCAAGCTGGACCAGCCCGGCTTCGGCCAAGGCTTCAGCGATGACCGACGCGCAGATTTGTTGAAGGCTTCGGGTGAGTGGCGCCAAGACCCGGCGAAGCGGCACGCCGTCACGGCCGATGTGAATTAACGAACCGCCTGCTTGAAGATTGCTATCGGAAGCCGTGTCGGACATGGCACGCCTATATAATCATAATTTTGATCATCATATATTTGAGTAATTCCATTGTCAATGCAGCCGGACGCCGAACTGAGCGAATTAGAATGGTGCTGGACAGTCGCGACGTTTTTCGCGACTGGTGTGTTCCCAATGAAACAACGCGCCCCACGGATCGGCTCTTTGAGAAATCTCCTCACCGACATATCCGGCGTTCACGTCGGCCACGCCCACGACGCGGCGCTCGCCTCCGGCGTCACCGCGATCCTTTTCGACTCTCCCGCGGTGGCCTCGATCGACGTGCGCGGCGGTGGCCCCGGCACCCGCGAGGACGCGCTGCTCAGCCCCGAAAGCACCGTCGAGGCGATCGACGGCATCGCGCTTTCCGGCGGCTCGGCGCTCGGACTGGATGCCGCCGGCGGCATACAGGCCTGGCTTGCCGAACGGGGACGCGGCTTTCGAATCCGTGACGCGGTCATTCCGATCGTTCCGGGCGCGATCTGTTTCGATCTGCTCAACGGCGGCAACAAGGCGTGGGGACGCTTCCCGCCCTACCGCGACCTCGGCTATGCCGCGGCGAATGCGGCTGGCGTGGATTTCGCGCTGGGCAGCGTCGGCGCCGGCCTCGGCGCGACCACCGCCAATTTCAAGGGCGGCCTTGGCTCGGCTTCCGCACAGACCGAAAGCGGCGTCACCGTCGGCGCGCTGGCGGTGGTCAATGCGGTGGGCAGCGTGACCATAGGCGACGGCCCATGGTTCTGGGCGGCGCCGTTCGAGACGGGCAATGAGTTTGGCGGGCGCGGACTGCCGCCCGCATTCACGCCCGATATGCTGCGGGCGCGCCTGAAGGAGGTCCGGCAGCAAGCCCTGCGGAGAACACCACGCTGGTGGCCGTCGTCACCGATGCCGCGCTGACCAAGCCGCAGGCCAGGCGGCTCGCGATGATCGCGCAAACCGGCATGGCGCGCGCCATCTATCCGGTGCATGCGCCGCTGGATGGCGACGTGGTATTTGCCGCAGCGACCGGCAAGAAGCCGATCGATCCGCTGTTCGGCCTCACCGAACTCGGCATGGTGGCAGCGAACACCGTCGCCCGCGCAATTGCGCGCGGTGTCCATAGTGCGACCGCGCTACCCTTTCTGGGTGCGCTACCGGCGTGGGGCGATCGCTTCGGTTAGGTCGCAGTCCGAAGGATCATCGCCGGGTCTCGTGCTCAGGCGCTGACCGAGAGCGATGCGGTGGCGCCCGATGAAATCGCCTGGGCCTGCCGCTGGATCATCTGCTCGATGAAATTGTAGGACGATGCCGCTGATGTGGATGAGCTTTTTCCTGCGGGCGACGTCATCGTTACCTTGGATCCGTCTGCATAAGTGAGCGACGTCGTCACCGAACCGTCGCTGTTGGCAACGGAAGTGGTGCTGGCGCCCTGCAAGGCCTGCGAGAATGGATCGGAATTCGATCGATCGGACTCGCTGGCGGCATGGTGAGGTTTTTTGCCGCCCTTCAGCGCCGATGCCAGCTCATTGAGGCTGACCGAGCCGTCGCCGTCCTTGTCGAGCTTGCCGAACACGCTGTCGGCCTGCGCGAGGTTGGTGCCGCCGGCGCCAAGCGCCTCTTCAAATTCCGATTTGGTGATCTTGCCATCACCGTCGCCATCGATCTGCCCGAACAAATCCTTCAGCGCACTGTGGCGGCTCTTGGATGCCGTGGTCGATCCTGCCGAGGACTGGCTTTGCGCGTCGAGCAGCGCGCTCATGGTTTCCGGCGATATCTGCGAAGAGCCGCCACCCGAGGCGGATCCCGGGCCGATCGAAGCCGAACCATTCGAGGATGGCAGATCGAATAGGCTTGCAGAGTTCTGGCTGACGCCGGTGGTTTGCGCAGACGATTTCGACGATGTCAGCGCCTTGAGGGCATCGATGGCCGATGACGCAGCGCCCAGAGCAAAGAACATGGCGGAACTCCAACAACGCCGCGGCGGTCGCGGCCGATAGCTCGTGCATGTTCCTCAGCAAGCGCCATGCCATGATGAAAAACCCAATAAAACCAGGCTTTCCCACGTCCTGTCCGAGCCGCGACGCCCGGCAATAGATGCCCGCTCCGGCAGATTTTTCCCGCCTACAGGACAGCCTGGCGGTCGCATTGCCCCCGGCCGCCCTGCATGTTACGCGGAGCCATTCCGCCCCTCGAAGAGATTTGGGAAAGCGCACATGTCTCAGCAATTTGCGTCGCGTCCCTCGTCATCGCGCCGTCGATCCTGGCGGCGGATTTCGCCAAGCTGGGCGAAGAAGTCCGCGCCGTTGACGCGGCGGGCGCGGACTGGATCCATCTCGACGTGATGGACGGGCATTTCGTGCCTAACATTTCCTACGGCCCCGACGTCATCAAGGCGATGCGCCCGCACACGAAGAAGATTTTTGACGCGCATCTGATGATCTCGCCCTGCGACCCCTATCTCGAGGCGTTTGCAAAAGCCGGCTGCGATCACATCACCGTCCATGCCGAGGCCGGGCCGCATCTGCATCGCTCGCTGCAGGCGATCCGCGCGCTCGGCAAGAAGGCCGGCGTTTCGCTCAATCCAGGCACGCCGGCCAGCGCCATCGAATATGTCATCGACCTGATCGATCTGGTGCTCGTGATGTCGGTCAATCCCGGCTTCGGCGGCCAGGCCTTCATCAAGTCGGCGCTCGGCAAGGTCAGCGACGTCAGGGCGATGGCCGCGGGCCGCCCGATCGACATCGAGGTCGATGGCGGTGTAGCGCCTGATGTTTCTGGTCAGCTTGCCGCGGCAGGCGCCAACGCGTTTGTGGCGGGCTCTTCAGTATTCAAGGGCGGCACAGCAGAGGCCTACAAGGCCAATATTTCCGCGATCCGTCACGCGGCGGCGCTTGCGCGCGGCGAAGCGGTCTAACGCGGACAAGCCTCGCCCGCGCGCCGAGCCATTGCTGTGGCAGTTCGAGCGCGCGCCGTCGCAGCACTTAGCAAGCCGGCAGGAAAGCCACAGTAGGGCGCGCAGCGAGCCATGGAACCTGAAAGTCCATGCTCTGGCCACAAAGCGTCACGCATCTCGCCATAAAGGCAGAACAGCATCCGTCTTTCACGGATGGGACGGAAATATGATCAAGGCCTACACCACAGCCGCCATGCTCCTGGTACTCGCCCCTCGGCCGCACTTGCGCAGCGCGCAGGCGACGCTGCACTGGGCGCGGTAGCCGGCGCCGTCGTGCTGGGTCCGATCGGGGCCGTCGCCGGCGCCTTCGTCGGCTACACGGCCGGACCTTCGATATCGCGGTCGTGGGGACTGGAGGGCTCGCGGTCGTCGCGGCACCGGAGGCAGGCTTCAAGAGACAGTGTGCGAGGCGCCAGGGCAGAAGCCGTAGGCACCGCCCCCAGCTCCACCGGTCAGGCCGAACGGAACGGCCGCGTCACCAGCTATCCCGTGCCGAACCCGCCGCGTTCCGCCAAAACAGCGCTGCCGCCTGTCCAGACCCTCGACTGAGCGCACACGCCTGATCCGGCGCTGGCCACCTTCCTGCACCGGCACCAAGGCCGGGCCACGGCGACGATCGCAGCGGGCAACGTTGATCAGTCGTGCAGGAAAGTTCAGTGCTTGCGCGGCGCTTCCAAACCCCTAAGCAACAGCGCCAGCAGCGCATCGATCCGCGCCGGGGCACCCGGCTCGTTCCATTCCTCGGCATGCGCGGGATGGTGGAAGCGGCTGGTGGCGTCGAAAATGGCGCGCGCTGAAATCTTGACGTCGGCGATCTCGAACGCGCCCTGCTTCACGCCGTCGGACAGGATCAGGGCAATCTGATCGACCAGGCAGTCCTTGTGGCAGTTCACGGCCTTGCAGGCCTCGCGGGCCAGCGTCAGGTAGGTCGCAAACATCTCGGGATCGTCGCCAAGGCGTTTGTGCTTGATCGAGAACATCGTGCGCAGCCACTTATCCAGCCGGGCCGGCGCCGGACCGGAAGCCTCTGGCGATCTTCAAGAGCGGCGCGCTGAGACGGTCGAGCCAGCGCTTGGCCACCGCCTCGCGCAGCGAGGCCTTGCTGGGGAAATGGCGATAGACGCTGCCGTGGCTGACATCGAGGGCGCGGGCGACGTCCACAACGGTTGCCTTGGCGAGCCCGTAGCGGCGCAGAACGTCCTCGGTAACCTCCAGAATCCGTTCGGGGGTCAGAACCACGACTTCGTTCATGCGCGCACCTGCGAAACGATGGGACGGGCGGTCATCTAATCCCCTTGTAATCCCCTTGGCGGGTTAATGTTTCGTCGCCGGTTCCAGCCGCTCGGCCTGGGCGGCCAGATGGCGGGCAACGCTTTGGTTGAGCCAGCGCTGGATTTGGGCGGTCAGATGAATGAGATGGGCAGTCATTAGCGTAGTCCTTGCAAGTACCCGGGCTCAAACCAGTGAGCCGGGGCGACGCCTGATCTTCGCGTCGGCAATGGATATAGCATGTCCCGCTGACAGATTTCAATATCTGTCAGTCAATAATCCGTGACTGTCGGAGCCGACGCTCCTTCCTCAGAAGTCTATGGCTCGTCCTTCGGCGGCATCCGTGGCGGAAGCAGCGGCGTAAACGATACCCCATCGCCGTCGCGGGGACCGCGACCAGTCCCCCGCCGGTCGAGGGATCGCCGCCCGACGTGTCCAGAATCATGCCGGGCGTGATGTATTCCCTGATAGCCTGGAGCAGGCTGCCGCCGCCATCGCCAAAATCGGCGGCGCGACCGCCCTGCGGGCGGCCGGCGGCGATCTCGCCCGCCGCCTTGTCGGTCTTTTTCCGCAAGCCTATCGCTGTAGGGAATGCGAAACGCCCGGGGCACGCCACTTGGCCGATTGCCGTCGTCGAGGGTCTCGACCCACAGATAGATCGAGCCCGGATCGCCTTCCAGCGAGTGCGGCTCAACGATACGGGCCTGCAGCAATTTGAACGCAGCAGGCAGCCTGTCGACGCTGGCCCACCCCAGCAGTCCGCGCACGCCGACAAAGCTCGCAATGTAGAACGCGCTCGTCACGACCACGGCGACCGCCTTGGCCGACCAGGGCAAGCGCGCATAGACCAGGACGACAGCAGCAGCGCGCCGACCAGTGCATAACTGATCGCCAGCGTGAGGATGACCGATTGCAGGCTATTCACGGCGCTGCATCCTGACGCCGGTTTTCGGATCCAGGTCAGCGCCGTTCGCCCGGACGTTACGGAACGTCTCCATCAGCGATTTCGGCCGCTGCTGGACGTCGACCACCTTGCCTTCGGCATCGAGCCAGAAGCGCACCGCCGTCTTTTCATGGCCAGAGTGATCGAGCGTCAGCTTGTTGTCGAAGATCACCTGCGCGGTCGGATTGAGTTTCTGAACCTTGACGCTCACCGCGACGGGCTGCCCGGTGGTAGCCTGAAAGTGCGAGACATTGACGGTGTATTCGCCGGGGACGATGCCCCGCACCGTGACGATTTCCTCCCGGACCGGCGACAGGATCTTCCTGCCGTTGACGACGATGAAATCGCTGGCGCCGCCGCGGTCATCGCGGTCGAGGGTGAGGAAGCCGGCCTCGCGACGGCGGTACCAGGCGATGTTGCCGGCAGGGTCCTGCACGAACAGGTCGAAGTCGTCGGGGTGATTGTCCGGCCAGTCCATCGTGATGAGGAATTCGGCCTGGGAATCGATCTTGCCATCCTTCGCATCCGGCGAGACCGCCAGCAGCGCCAGGAAGAACAGGAAAGCGATCACCTGCAGCGCCTTGAACAGCATCACGCCGAGCGGGTCGAACGGCTCTTCGCGCGGATAGAGACCGAAGTCATCCATCATGGTGGCGTTCCAGGACGGCTTTCCAATACCGGCGTGACGTGCGTCTCGGTCAGCATGACGGCATCGGAAAACACCCGCTGGGTAGCGGCATCGAGCATGTAATATTGAATGCGGACGAGGATGGAGCCGATCAGGCCTGCCAGCGTCGTGTACATGGCCACCGCCATGCCGTCGCTCATCAGGCCCATCGATGTTTTCATGGCGGCCTTGTCGGCCGCATCGAGGGTCGCAATCGGCGCCAGCATGATGATGAATCCGATGATGGTGCCGAGCAGCCCGAGCTTCATCAACGTGTCGGAAACGAATGCGCCAAACCCGTTGGAGCCGCGCAACCGGTCGGCCAGCGTCCGCAACAGCAGCGTCTGGTCGATGCGGCCGGCGGCTTGCGCGCTGGCCTTCGTCACCAGGCTGCGGATGTGATCCGTGACCAGCCCGCCTGGCAGACCGCGCGCATCGGCGGCGAGCGCCTTGGCGCCGCCCGGCGCCGACAGCACGGCGCGACAGCCCCTTGCGACCTCGCCTTCGCGCGCGATCGCGCGCGTCCGCCAGAAGCAATGGCCGCAGGTGATGAGGTAGAGAACGGCGATGAGGCTCGAAATATAGGTGCGATCGGAGGCGACCATGAGATGGATCAGCCCGTACCGCCACAGCAGGAACACGGCAAAGATCGAAAGCCCGGTAAAGATCATCCAGAGCAGCAGGACGCCTCGTTCCGGCGTGGCCGTGCCTGATAATGCGGTCTCGGCACCAATGGCACTCATGCTGCGTTAGCTCCTTTAAGGGCTGCTGCTCCGAAGCCTGCCCGCAAAGAGGCCCTCGCCCTTCGTTAGATCAGAGGCCGCAGGCGTGGTCCAAAGACATATGCCCGCGGTTCGCCGGGAAAATTTCCCAATCTGTGCATCGTCGCCCGGCTTGCAATTGGCGCGAAATAGCGGTGCTGTTACTTCTCATCGACAAGCCGTGGAGTGATCGCATGCGCCTCGTGCTTCAACTCGTCGCCCGCCTGCTCGTCGTCGTCGCCTTGTGTCTGGGCGCGGCCACCGTCTGGGCAACCATCGACGCCTATCGCAGCGTCGATCGGGCCACGGCCGCATCCGCAGAACGGGTCTCCCAGGCGCTGGAGGCGCTCTACTGGCGCGAGTTGCTGTTGCGCAGCAACAGAGCGCGCGAAACTTCGTGCCGGTGTCCGAATGGCGTACCATCGAGACGATGAAGCTCATTTCGCCGGGAATTTGCGTCGGGTTCGAGCCGACGGGCGCGTTCGAGAAACCGCTCTGCGGCCAGAGCAAGGGGATCGGCGGGACTCCACCGGTCTGGTTCGCCGCGGCCGTGCAGACGTTGTTTGGCACCCATGCAGCGGTGGCCCGGTCGATCAGCACGCGTAACGTCACCGCAGGCACCGTCTCGGCCATCGCCGATCCGGATGCCGCGATATCGCTGGCCTGGCAACACATCGTGGATAACATCCACGTCGCGCTGCTGATGGCGCTGGCCATCGCCTTCTTCGCATCGCTCGCGATCGCGCATACCCTCGCGCCGGCGCAGTTGATCGTTACCGCACTGCAGCGCATGGCGCACGGACAATACCGGACATCGCTCCCGCGCTTCCGATCGATGGAGCTTGCCATGATCGGGCAAGCCGTCGGCGATCTCGGAGAGCGGCTCGCACAGGCGACGGAAGAACGCGCCGTCCTGACCCGGCGCCTGCTTGAAATCCGCAACGACGAGCGGCGCGCCCTTGCCCGCGACTTGCACGATGAGTTCGGACAGAACCTGACCGCCATTCTCGCCTTCGCCAGCACGATCGAAGCGACCAGCGCGCAGGAACAGGCCAAGAGCCAGGCGAACAGCGATGTTGCGCAGGATGCGCGGATGATCTCGCAATCCACCCTCCGCATCATGGCCTGCTTGCGGGATACCCTGAACCGCTTGCGCCATCCGCCCGCCGAGGAACTCGGGCTGGAAGCCTGCCTGGTCAGCCTCGTCGACAGCTGGCGATCACAGAATGCGACGCAGCCGATGATCCAGCTCGACCTGCAGGGCGATCTCGCCGACGTGCGCGGCATCGTTGCCGCGACAGCCTACCGCGTCGCCCAGGAATGCCTGACCAACTCGTTGCGCCACAGCGCAGCGCGCGAGATCGTGCTCCGGATCGAGCGGCGGACGGGGACGGAAAATGCGCTCGTCGTCCGCGTCGAGGATGATGGCGGCGGGGATGCGGCCAAGGTGGCACAGTCCGCCGGCTTCGGCTTGACCGGGGTACGTGAGAGAGTGGCCGCACTTGGCGGCTCGCTTTCCATCGCCCGCGCGAGGCGTGGCGTCAGCGTAGCCGCCACGATCCCGCTCGCCGCTTGACGTACTTTGTTGACGCGTCTTCTTCACGCGAACGGGTACGCACTTCTCGAAAACGCTATGGTGCCCGGATGACAGCTTCCCAAACCAAGGGCATTTCGATCCTGCTGGTCGACGACCATCCTGTGGTCCGGCAGGGCTATCGGCGCGTACTGGAAAACCAAAGCGATTTTCGCGTGGTCGCCGAGGCCGACAACGCCGTCAACGCGTACCGCGCGTTCAAGACCCATGCCCCCGACATAGTGGTCATGGACATTTCGATGCCCGGAGCCAGCGGCCTTGAGGCCATCAGGAACATCCGGTTGAGAAACTCCGGCTCACGCATTCTGGTCTTCAGCATGCACAGCGAGGCGGCGCTGGTGAAGGCCGCGTTCAGCGCGGGGGCGAGCGGCTATGTCACCAAGAGCAGCGAGCCGGCCGCGCTCGTCAAGGCGATCCGTGCCGTGGCGCGTGGCGAGCATGCGATGAGCGACGACATCGCGCACGTTCTGGCGATGGAAAGCCTGACCCCGTCGGGATCGGTGCTCGACCAGTTGGGGGAAAGGGAGATCGAGATCCTCAGGCAATTGGCTGCCGGCGCGACGGCGGAGCAGATCGCCTCCAACCTCAATCTCAGCATCAAGACCGTGCAAAACTACCATTATCTGATCAAGACCAAGACCGGCATGCGAACGGACGCGCAGCTCGTCCGCCTGGCCGTCGAATGCGGGCTGGCCAGCCTGTAGCCGCGGCCCGGGCGGTTTTTGGTCCGGCCAGGGCCCGGGTTTTCCCCTTCCGGGGGCACCGTACGGGTGGCCTCGCCCGATACGATTTGCTAAAGCGCGGCGTAAAAACAAATCGGCCGGGGCCGCCTCGTGTCCCGCCCTGCTCGTCCGGAGTTTTCGATGATCCCCCGCTATACCCGCCCGGAAATGGCCTCCATCTGGGAGCCCCAGACCCGCTTCAAGATCTGGTTCGAGATCGAGGCGCATGCGGCTGATGCGCTGGCGGAAATCGGCACAATCCCGAAGGAAGCCGCGAAGACGATCTGGGCCAACGCCAGGGATGCAACCTTCGACGTGGCGCGGATCGACGAGATCGAGCGCGAGACCAAGCACGACGTTATCGCCTTCCTGACCCATCTGGCCGAAATCGTCGGCCCCGAGGCGCGCTTCGTCCACCAGGGCATGACCTCCTCCGATGTGCTCGACACCTGCTTCAACGTGCAGCTCACCCGCGCCGCGGATCTGTTGATATCGGATATCGACAAGGTCCTGGCCGCGCTGAAAAAGCGCGCCTTCGAGCACAAGATGACCCCGACCATCGGCCGCTCGCACGGCATCCACGCCGAGCCGGTGACGTTCGGGCTCAAGCTTGCCTATGCCTACGCGGAATTTTCCGCGCCCGCGAGCGCCTCGTCGCCGCCCGCAAGGAGGTCGCCACCTGCGCGATTTCGGGCGCCGTCGGCACCTTCGCGCAGATCGACCCGCGCGTGGAGGAACACGTTGCGAAAGCGATGGGGCTGGTGCCCGAGCCAATCTCGACGCAGGTCATCCCCCGCGACCGCCACGCGATGTATTTTGCAACGCTCGGCGTGATCGCCTCCTCCGTCGAGCGGCTGTCGATCGAAATTCGCCATCTGCAGCGCACCGAGGTGCTGGAAGCCGAGGAGTTCTTCTCCGAGGGCCAGAAGGGCTCGTCGGCGATGCCGCACAAGCGCAACCCGGTGCTGTCGGAAAATCTCACCGGCCTGTCGCGCATGGTGCGCGCCTATGCGATGCCGGCGATGGAGAACGTCGCCCTCTGGCACGAGCGCGACATCTCGCACTCCTCGGCCGAACGCATGATCGGGCCCGACGCCACCGTGACGCTCGACTTCGCGCTGATGCGCCTCGCCGGCCTGATCGAAAAGCTTTTGATCTATCCCGCCAACATGCAGAAGAACCTCGACCGTCTCGGCGGGCTGGTGCATTCGCAGCGGCTTCTGATCGCGCTGACACAGAAGGCCGCCAGCCGCGAGGACGCCTACAAATACGTCCAGCGCAATGCCATGCCGGTCTGGCGCGGCGAAGGCGATTTTCAGACGCTGCTCAAGAAAGATCCCGACGTGAAGAAGCATCTCAGCGATGCCGAGATCGAAGAGCAGTTCGACCTCGGCTATCACTTCAAGCACGTCGACACGATCTTCAAGCGCGTGTTCGGCGAGAGCTGACTATTACGCCGGCGCAAAGGGCCTTCTGAGCGGTGCAACGGCTTGGCGGGACTTCTGTTTCGCATTTCGGCCGCTCCCTGCCTGGGGCCTTGGGGGCTATGGCGGCCCGCCCCAGCAGTTTTCCGGCCTTGCCAAACCGATTTAGATCATTCCAAATTGTCCCCACCGCCGTCGACAATCTCCGTGATCCCGCCGGCACCCTGAAGGCAACTGAACGGTAACCGCAGATCGGCTAAGGTCGCAGCGTGTCAGCCCCGCCCACCATCCTCGTCTTCGACTCCGGCCTTGGCGGCCTCACGGTCTTGCGCGAGATCGTCCGTGCCCGGCCCGACGCGCATTACGTCTATGTCGCCGACGATGCGTTCTTTCCCTATGGCCATCACGGCGAGGAAGCGATCATTGCCCGCGTGGTGCCGCTGGTCGGCGAGTTGATCGCGCGCCACGCCCCCGCTTTGGTGGCGATTGCCTGCAACACCGCTTCCACGCTCGTGATGTCGCATCTGCGCAGCGCCTATAGCGTGCCGTTCGTCGGCACCGTGCCTGCGATCAAGCCGGCCTGCGCCAGTTCGAAGACGAAACGCGTGTCGGTGCTCGGCACCAGGGGCACCGTCAAGCGCGAATACACCAGGCGCCTGATCGATGACTTCGCGCAAGGCTGCGAAGTGACGCTGGTGGGATCGGCGGAACTCGCCTCGCTGGCCGAATCCGCCCTCAACGGCAACGACGTGCGCGACGAGGATATCGCGGCCGAGCTTGCCCCTGCTTTGTCGGAAATGGCGAGGATCGCACCGACACCGTCGTGCTGGCCTGCACCCACTATCCGCTGCTGCTCGACCGCCTGACACGGCCTCGCGCCGTGGCCGGTCGACTGGATCGATCCCGCGCCCGCCATCGCCCGGCGCGTGTCCGACCTGCTCGGATCTCCAGGCCGGGAAAGCGACAAGGCCGGGGCCGAGATCATATTCACGTCGAGACGGCCGCACACGCTGAGCCGGGCCCTGATGCCGTTTTTCGGCGGGCGCGTCCTGGCATAAAGTCGCCTGGGCGCGGCACGGCTACAACAGAACCGTGCCGGCGCTTGTACGCTGGAGCGCAGGATGCAATTTCTTATGAAGTCCCGAGGCCGGCCTTGGCGCATTGCTCGTCCTGGTCGCCGGTGACGCCGCTCACTCCCACCCCGCCGGTGACTTTGCCGTCGACCATGATCGGCAATCCGCCAGGCGAGGCGAAGACACCGGGAAGTGTGGCCGTGGCCGGCCCGCCTTTGTTGATCGCCTCCATGAAGACGCGTGTCGGGCGCCGATAGGTCGCCGCGGACCTCGCCTTACCGACGGCGATGTCCATGCTGCCCGTCTGCGTGTTGTCCATGCGCTCGAAATACACCAGGAATCCGTGATTATCGACCACAGCGACAGCCACGTTCCATCCGTTCTTCTGGCATTCGGCGAGGACGCCGGCTGCGATCTTCTTCGCGCCCGCGGCATTGACCGCTGTGCCGTAGTCAGGACGCTTGTCCTGAGCAGATGCGCCGGTGGCAAGGGCGACGAGTGCAGCGGCGACCAGAATTGTCTTCATCATTGTCTCCTCCCTTGGGTTTATTGTGCAAGGGATTATACTGGGACGAAACGTCGATGTCCGGTCAATCATGTCGCAAAGCCCTCTGGTTAGGGCCCCCAAGCGCTCGACATGGGTGATCATATTCACGTCGAGGCGACCGCACACGCTGAGCCGGGCGCTGATGCCGTTTTTCGGCGGGCGCGTGTTGGCATCGAGTCGTCTGGCGGCATTCAGGAGCGGGACGAGCGCTACGGCCTCATCGGCCCGTGGACCGCCGTCGCCAATGCGGCTTCATTGGACCGCACAAACAAAAATCGGGACGCCACGGGTACTTCCGCGTCGGAGCGACCATCTTGGCCGATGAGGACTAATCCCGCTCCACCATTGGCCACGACTAAAATGACAGGCTCGCCCTTCCACGTTTTGATCGGCTCCATTCCGATGAGCAATTCACCCATCGGCTGGTCGAGGTATTGGAGCCTAAGTTGCGGAGCGACCTCTGCTGCCGCAAGTCCGAAACCTAATTGCAGAGCGCGCGCATAAATGTCCGCCAGCGGCGCAGTCTCGGTCTGAAAGCCGAGTTCGGCCGGCGACACCGTAATAAGCTCCACGTTTGCTTTCGTAGCGCTAACGGTAAAGGCCGGTCGAGCGAGAATTTCCTCAGCCGAGCCTCCGATGGCGCAACCTGCTGCATCCAATGCGTTAAGGAGGGCAAACGAATTTTTGAACCTCCCTATGGTAATCGTCTTCCACACCGGAACAGCGGCGGCGGATTTGACTAGAATTGGCGGAGTATCGGCTGAGAGAGTTTTCTTGAGCGTCAAGTGGTTCCGCAGGACGTCGCGCGCCGTACATTGAGCGATGGCTTCGCTCGCGAAGAGGACCATGCACGCGGCGCAAAACATCGTAACAAGGAGAGCGCCGCCACTTTGTCTTCGTGTTGAACAATGCGGTATGGCGTGGTTACCGCCTTTCTTGCCAGCAGTTCGGTCCATCGCGACCTCTTGCGCATGTTATTGCGCGTGCCAATGCAATCCGACATTCCTCAGTATGGGTCTCACTGCAATCTGAGTTTTCGCTGTTTTCAAACGGCGGCAAACCCACCCGATATCGAACAAGGATACTGCGGTGGCGCTTTGCGGCATGTGAGTTAGTTTACATGTGGCTCGATGGCCCACGATTTATCCATATGATATCGAGCGTCCAATTTTTGAATCGATCATTTGATGAAGGAGCTCCCGCCTTGACCTCCGCAAAACCTACGCCGCTCAACCGTCTGCGCCAGCTATGGCGGGAGGGACGCCCGACCTTCGGCGCGATCGCCACCATTCCCTCGATCCAGACCGTGCAGATCATGGCGCGCTCCGGGATCGACTGGATCATCGTGGATCTCGAACACGGGCCGATCGACCACGGCTCGGCGCACGCGATGATCACCGCAACGGCCGGTACGCCCTGCGTGCCGATGGTACGAATTGCCGCCAACGAGCCGTGGTTGGCGAAAGCGCCGATGGACCTCGGCGCGCTCGGCATCAACTTTCCGATGGTCTGCAGCCGCGCGGGCGCCGAGAAAGCCGTGCGGAGCGTGCGCTACCCGCCGAAGGGCGACCGGCTGTGGGGCCCGTTCCACGCGCCGTTCCGCTGGGGCGTCTCGATGGCGGATTACATGGCGACCGCGGATGACGACATGATCTGCATCATCACCATCGAACATGTCGAGGCAGTCGAGCGCATCGACGAAATCATGGCCGTGCCCGGCATCGACCTCGCAGTGATCGGCCCCGGCGACCTCGCCACCTCCATCAACAAGCGCGGCCTGCCCGATGATCCCCAGGTGCTGGAGCTGATGGCACGCGCCGAAGCCGGCATCCTCAGGAGCGGCGTACCGATCGGCGGCGTCGCACGCACCGCCGAGCAGGCCAACCGGATGATCGAGCGCGGCTACGTGGCGCTGGCGCTCGGCTTCGACTGGTCGCTGTTCCAGCGCGGCATCGCGGCAAGTTTCGAGGGGATCAAGCGATAGGTGCCGAGACGGCGGCAAACCCTTCAAAGTCCTCGGGGTTTACGCGGTGCCCGGAGGGCCGCCCGCCGCCCAGCCGGGCGATTCGGATGCGAACCTTCTGGCGTCAAAACGCCTTGTTCGTGCTAGATGGGTGTTGGCAGACAGCCTGGGCGGCCGGCCGGCTTTCTGATTGTCTATTGCGGAAACCCGAGCGGAGCGATGCGCGGAACGGTTCGAAAAATCACACTACCGCGCTGCCTGGTCGCCGACCTCATGCACGCGTCGATCTGCGTGCCCTTTGTTTCGCTCGCGCGTCCGCTTCACATCCGCGGCCTGCAGGAGGCCCGCGCGCAGGCCGCCCAGCGGCCGGGCTGGGCCGCGATCTTCATCAAGGCATTCGCGCTGGTGGCGAAGGAACAGCCGGTGCTGCGCACCCTCTACGTCAAATGGCCGATGCCCGCCTTTACGAACTGCCGCGCAGCGTCGCTATGGTGGCGATTGCCCGGGTCGAGGACGGCCAGGATTGCGTGCTGCCGCAAAAGGTCGCGGCGCCGGATGAAATGCCGCTCGCCGAGGTCGATGCCCTGATCCGGCACGCCAAGGAGGCGCCAATCGACGAGGTGCCGGCGTTCCGGAAGATTCTGCGAACCACCCGGCTGCCGCTGCCGCTGCGCCGCCTGTTCTGGGCGATCGGGCTGAATTTCGGCCGCCAGCGGGCCAATTATTTCGGCAGTTTTGGCGTGACCTCGGTGGCCGCCTATGGCGCCGGCCAGCTCCATGCCATCAGCCCCGGGCCATTCGTCCTGAGCTATGGGGTGGAAAAGCCCGACCAGACCATCGATGTCGTGCTGCGCTGGGATCACCGGATTACCGACGCTGCCCTGATGGCCAAGGCGCTGAACCGGCTGGAACAGGTGCTGAACGGTGAAATTGCCGCCGAATTGCGCGCCAATCGGCAAAACGAACCCAAACCGGTCCGGGCGATCGCGACCTGACCGGGGTCGATTTGGCTTGGAAAATGGGCCGTTTTCGTTGACAGAACGGCGGTTTCTCCCTAAGAACCCGCTTGCTCGCGGGCCGGTTTCGGCCCGCGTTGCGTTTCGCGACCCGTGGTCTTCCCCGAGCTTTCGAGGCAGACCTGTCGGCCCCGGCAATCCCGGTGCACAGGAGGGCGCGTTTCCTCAACACTCAAACCTTATGCAGAGGACGCGATGACAAAGCGCAGTGAGGCGAAATACAAGATCGATCGCCGTATGGGCCAGAATATCTGGGGCCGCCCGAAGAGCCCCGTGAACCGCCGCGAATATGGCCCCGGCCAGCACGGCCAGCGCCGCAAGGGCAAGCTGTCCGACTTCGGCGTGCAGCTTCGCGCCAAGCAGAAGCTCAAGGGCTACTACGCCAATATTTCCGAGCGCCAGTTCCACGGCATCTACGTCGAGGCCGGCCGGATGAAGGGCGACACCGGTGAAAACCTGATCGGCCTGCTCGAGCGCCGCCTCGACACCGTGGTCTACCGCGCCAAGTTCGTCGCTACGATGTTCGCCGCGCGCCAGTTCATCAACCACGGCCACATCAAGGTGAACGGCCGCCGCGTCAACATTTCGAGCTACAAGCTCAAGCCCGGCGACCTCGTCGAGATCAAGGAATCCTCCAAGCAGCTCACCCACGTTCTGGAAGCAAGCCAGCTCGGCGAGCGCGACGTGCCCGATTTCATCGAAGTCGACCACTCCAAGATGACCGCGAAATTCAACCGGATCCCCGCGCTGTCGGACGTGCCGTTCGCGGTGCAGATGGAGCCGCATCTGATCGTCGAATTCTATTCGCGCTGATCGGTTAGCGTTTTCGAGATATCAAAGGCCCCGGTTTTGCCGGGGCCTTTTTCTGTCCGCCGTTTGCAATGCGCATGGTTCAAACGCCGGCTTGCAAGTAGGATTCAGCCCAAGGTTCAGCCGGGGCTGGCCATGGGCTGAACCGGTGCCGGGGGACAACATGCGTTTGAGCGACTGCTACAACTTCCACGATTTCCGCAAGCTGGCGCAGCGACGGTTGCCTGGCCCGATCTTCAACTACATCGATGGCGCCGCCGACGACGAGGCAACCCTTCGCCAGAATACCGCAAGCTTCGAGCGCTGCGATCTGGTGCCCAACGTCCTGCGCGGCGTGGAAACCATCGACATGTCGGTGACCGTCATGGGGCAGAAACTGGCGATGCCGCTTTACTGCTCGCCGACCGCCCTGCAGCGCCTGTTCCACCACACCGGCGAACGCGCCGTTGCCGCTGCGGCGGCGAAGTATGGCACGATGTTCGGCGTGTCCTCGCTCGGCACGGTGAGTCTTGAGGAACTGCGCAAAGCGTACGATACGCCGCAGGTCTATCAGTTCTATTTTCACCGGGATCGCGGACTCAACCGCGCCATGATGCAACGCGCGAAGGACGCCGGCGTCGAGGTCATGATGCTCACCGTGGACAGCATCACCGGCGGCAACCGGGAACGCGACCTGCGCACCGGGTTTTCGATTCCCTTCAAACTGACGCTCGGTGGAATGTACCAGTTCGCGATCAAGCCGATGTGGGGCATCAACTACGTCACGCACGAGAGCTTCAAGCTGCCTCAGCTGGACCGGCACGTTGACATGAGCGGCGGCGCCATGTCGATCGGCCGCTATTTCACCGAAATGCTTGACCCTTCGATGAATTGGGACGACGTGGCTGAAATGGTGCAGCTATGGAACGGGCAATTCTGTCTGAAGGGCATCATGTCGGTGGCCGATGCCAGGCACGCCGTTCAAATCGGATGCACCGGAATCGTGCTCTCCAACCACGGCGGTCGGCAGCTCGACGGTTCGCGTGCGCCGTTCGACCAGCTGGCTGAAATTGTGGATGCCGTGGGCGACCAGATCGACGTGATCATGGACGGGGAATCCAGCGCGGAACCCACGTCCTGAAAGCGCTGTCGCTGGGAGCCAAGGCTGTTGGCGTCGGACGCTTCTATCTTTATCCTTCGCCGCGGCCGGTCAGGCCGGCGTTGAACGCGCCCTCGGCCTGATGCGGGCCGAGATCGAGCGAGGGATGAAGCTGATGGGGTGCAGATCAATCGACCAGTTGTCACGCGAAAATCTGCGCTTCAGATAATTCCTTCTCCCTCATCACGTTGCAAATATCGAGAACCGTCCATGCACTATACCCCGCCCCACGCGATCCCAAGGCCGACCCAATCCGCATCAACCTGCTGTCGGACACGCAGACGCGCCCGACACAAGCGATGCGCGAGGCGATGGCACGCGCCGAGGTCGGCGACGAGCAGATCGGCGACGACCCGACGGTGAATTTGCTGTGCGAGCGTGTGGCTGACCTGCTCGGCAAGGAAGCCGCCGTGTTCATGCCATCGGGCACCATGTGCAATGTCGCGGCCACCCTCGCCCATTGCCGGCCGGGCGATGAAATTCTGGCCCATGCCACCGCGCATATCATCGCGCGCGAAGGCGGTGCGCACGCAGCGCTTGGCGGATTCCAGATCATACCGCTGCCGGGCGACGACGGGCAGTTCGCCCCCGAAACATTCCGCGCCGCCCTTCACCCGCGCTCGCGTTACCAGCCGCCGCAGACCGTCGTCAGCGTCGAGCAGACCGCCAACATCGGCGGCGGCACGATCTGGCAGAAAAAGGCGCTGGATGAAGTGGTGGAGATCGCCAAGTCGCATGGGCTCATCACCCACATGGACGGCGCGCGGCTGCTGAACGCCTGCGTCGCGACCGGGATATCGGCGCGCGATATGGCCGCGGGATGGGATTCGGCCTGGATCGATTTCTCAAAGGCCTCGGCGCGCCGATCGGCGGCGTGATTGCGGGTTCGCGCGCCTTCATCGACGACGTCTGGCGCTGGAAGCAGCGCCTCGGCGGATCGATGCGGCAGGCCGGCATCTGCGCCGCGGCCTGCGTCTACGCGCTCGACCATCACGTAGATCGCCTCGCCGACGATCACGCGAACGCGCGGGCGCTGGCGCGAGGGCTGTCGCAGATCGATGGCGTCGAGGTGCAGCAGCCCGAGACCAATCTGGTGTTCTTCAGGCCTGACGGCGCTGGTATCGCCGGCGACAAAATGGTCGAGGCCTTGCGCAAGCGCGGCGTTCTGCTTGCGATGATGGACGGGCGTATTCGCGCCTGCACCCACCTCGACGTCAGCGCTGCGATGATCGAGGAAACGGTTGGGCTGGTGCGCGAGATCGTGCGGGGGCGTGAGAAGGGCGTCAGTCCCGAGCCCGGCGAACTGATCAGAGTTCAGACAACAACAGCAGCAGTGCGCGTCCGCCACAGCGCGCTGCCGAGCAGCAAATACATCGCGCCGGTCCAAATCGCCTGCCAGTTCTCGAATCCTTCGTTGAAGACGACATAGACCGCCGCGATGGCGAGCAGTCCCGCAAACACGGCTTCCGAGAGCGGCCGTTCGCCGGATTTCGAACCGTTGAGGAACGCCAACGTCCAGAACGGCACTACGGCCATGGTCAGGGCGGCAAACGGGAAATCGCGCCAGCGTGCGTCGAATATCAGGCTGAGCGCGGTTTGCACGGCAATGAGCGTCGTCACGATCAGCGCGATGCCCAGCATGTTGGCCATGAAAAATGGGGTCAGGTCCTGGGCGGCCCCAACACTTCAAGAAACGACGGAAGCCCGCGCCCCGATATCAAGGCATAGGTGGACAGCAGCGGTACAGCGATGGCTGCGGCGAGCAGCAAGCCCTGGACCAGCCAACCGCCGAGCCCGTAGCTTTCGTGGAGCATCTTGTCGGCGCTCACGCCTAGCAGGATCCCGCCAGTGGTCGCAGACACGGCGACCGCGAGCCACGATGCCACTGGCGGCGGCGACGGCCGGCGCCTCAGCGTGAACAAGGCAACTGCGAATACGCCAATGCAAAGAAACAGCCCGCATGCCATTTGCAGCTTCCAGAACGGATAGTTGCTGATGGCCACCCCTGCCGGATATTTCAGCTTGCGTTCGGCCCCGTCGAACAGGCCCCAATAACCACCCACCGTTCCTTCCCAGCGGCGCTTCCACGGCTCGTCATAGGCCTCGAACAGATTGACGCGAAAATTGTCCCGTCGCGCCCGCTCGAGAATCTCGGAAATGAAACGTGCCTGATTGACGCGGGAAGCCAGCGCGCCGTCGCGCATCCGCCCATGGCTTGGCCAGCCGGTCTCGCCGATCAGGATCTCCTTGCCGGGAAAGGCTGCGGCCACCTGCTTGCGAATACCATCCACATGCGTGGCCGCGTCTTCGGCGCGCGGCGGAATGTCCTCCCAATAGGGCAGGAAATGGGCGGTGACGAAATCGACATCGGTACCGACCTCCCGGTAGCGCAGCCAGAATTCCCAGACATCGGCATAGGTCACCGGAACGTCCACGCGCGGCTTGACCGAACGGATCGTTTGGCGAAGGTCGTCCACCGTCATGTCGCCGCGCAGCAGCACTTCGCTGCCGACGATGAGCGCCGCGACCGTGCCGGGATGATCCTTCACCAGCGAGACCGCAATGTCGGCGAGTTGGGCGTTCTTCGCACGATCGCGTCCGATCCAGACGCCGAGCAGGACCTTCAATCCGACCCTGGAAGCAAGCTCGGGCACCTTATCGAGCCCGTTGTCGATGGAATAGGTGCGGATGCATTTGGAGACCTTGGCAAGTTCGCCCAGATCCTCCGCGATCTGTTCCGGACTGACGATCAGCGTCGGATCATGCGGCGTCTGATCGTTGCGGAATGGCGCGTAGGAAACGCACTCCAGCTTCGCCGCATCATCGATCGGCGCGCGCGTCAGCGCCACCGGCGTGGCGAGCCACCACCACACCGCGGCAACGATGCCCAGCGATACAAAGAAAAGCGCCAGCGGCGTGCGAAAGCCGATCGTCCTGCTCCCAAGGTGAATATTTCAGCCTATTTAGCCCTGCGCGACAGCCCTGTCGACCCGCCGATACAGCCGCGCGCAATTGCGCAAAAACATGGAAGCGGTGATATTGGGTTTGCTTCAAAACACAAAACATCAAGAGTGAGCCTTATTTTGCTCAAGATTGATCCCGGCGCGGCGAGTGAAATGACGCCATTCAAGAGATTTTCCCGGCGCCAATTTGGCAGGATTGCAGGCTGGTCGGCGCTTGGAATGTCGATGCTGTCGGCCGGGTCCGGGCTGGCCCAATCGGACGCGGACAACGGAACACGAAATCGAACAACCTCTTCCGGTTTTCCGAACGGTTTTCTGTGGGGACAGCGACCTCGGCCTATCAGATCGAAGGAGCGGTGAACGAAGACGGCCGCGGTCCGTCGATCTGGGACCGCTTCGCCCACACGCGCGGCACGATCTCCGATCACAGCAATGGGGACACTGCGACCGACCATTATCATCTGTACAAGGAAGACATCCAGTTGATGAAGGCGCTGGGCGCAAAGGCCTATCGATTCTCGATTGCCTGGCCGCGTGTCTTCCCGGAAGGTGCCGGCGCGCCGAATCCCAAAGGCCTCGATTTCTACAACCGCCTTGTCGACGAACTGTTGGCGAACGGCATCGAGCCGTTTGCGACCCTCTATCATTGGGACTTGCCGCAGACGCTGCAGGATCGCTTCGGCGGCTGGACCTCGCGCGACACGTCAAAGGCATTTGCGGACTACGCGGCTTATGTCGCGGCGCGGTTGAGCGACCGCGTGAAGCACTTTTTCACGATCAACGAATGCTCCCGGCTCGTTCATCTCGGTCACGGCATGGGCGCCGATGCACCCGGCCTCAAACTGTCCCAATCAGGATTGAATCAGGTCCGTCACCACGTCGCGCTCGGCCACGGCCTTTCGGTTCAGGCTATCAGGGCCCATGGGCGCACTGGGACCAGGGTCGGTCCGGCGGAGAATGCCGTGAGCTGCATCCCAGCCATCGAAACGCCAGCCAACATCCGCGCCGCCGAGATGGCGACGCGCGAGCTCAATGCCGGCTATCTGACTGTCATGATGGAGGGAAAATATACCGACGCATACCTGACGCGGGCCGGCCATGATGCGCCGAAATTCACGCCTGAGGATTTGCGCATCATTTCGTCTCCGATCGATTTTGTCGGACTGAATGTGTACACGCCCGACCATTATGTCGTGGCCGCCGACAACGAACGCGGCTTCACGCTGGCGCCGTTTCCGGCTTCGTTTCCGCATATGAAAGCGGGTTGGCTGAGGCCAGGTCCCGAGGCGATGTACTGGGTACCGCGCCATGTGGCCAAACTGTGGAACGTGAAGTCGATCTACATCACCGAGAACGGAACGTCGGGGAGCGACCAGCCGGCCGCGGACGGTACTATCTACGACGTGGATCGCATCATGTACCTGCGCAACTATTTGACGCAGTTGCAGCGCGCGACGTCCGAGGGCGTGCCCGTGCTCGGATATTTTCTGTGGAGCCTGATGGACAATTTCGAATGGTCGGACGGATATGAACAGCGCTTCGGCCTCTACCACGTCGACTTCGATACCAAGCGTCGGACGCCCAAGCTGAGCGCTTCATTCTATCGCGAGACGATCGCGCGAAACGCGGTGGTTTAATCCTTCGATCGTCAATCCTTGCGCAGGCCCTTGCCCAGCGCCTCAAACATCATCGTCTTCAGCGCCAGTTGAATCCGCCCGCCTTGCGTCGGGGCCTGCACCATGAAGACAACGAGCAGGTCGTCCTGCGGATCGACAAAATAAAAACTGCCGCCCGCGCCATCCCAGCGGTATTCGCCGAGCGGCCATGTCGTATTCGGCGGCGGCAAGGTGCGCACGGCAAAGCCAAGACCAAAGCCAGAGGTCGGGCCCGGGAAATAGAAGGGGTCGTGAATGATCCTGGTCTCCGGCCCGATCTGATCCGACGTCATCAGCGCGACCGTCTCGGGCTTGAGGTACCGCTTGCCGTCCAGCGTCCCCCGTTGAGCAGTATTTGCAGGAAGCGGGCGTAGTCGCCAGCCGTAGAGACCAGTCCCGCGCCGCCGGATTCCAGCGCCGCACCACTGTCGGCTCCTTGATCCCGGCCACCCGAAAACGATCGACGGGAAATGCCTGGGCAATGCGCGGCCACTTCGCTTCATCGGCGACGTAATACGTGGTCTCGGACATGCCGAGCGGATCGAACAGTCTTTGCTTTTCGAATTGAAACAGCGTTTGCCCCGAGGCCACCTCGACGACGCGGCCGAGCACGTCGGTAGAGTGGCTGTAATTCCAACGCGTCGCCGGCTGATCGGCCAGCGGCAGTACCGCGATCCGGTCGGCGAATTCGGCGTTGTCGAAATCGCCGGCGTATAGTTGGGGATTGGCATAGAGTTTCTGCACCGCGGTTTCGCCGAAGAAGCCGTAAGTGATGCCCGACGTGTGCCGCAGCAGATCCCTGATCGTGATCGGGCGCTTCAGCGGCTCGAGCTTGAGCGGATACTGTCCGGCTTCATCGGAAAGATCGACGCCGACTTTTGCGTCGGCAAAGGCACGAATGTATTTCGACACGGGATCGTCGAGGGACAGCTTGCCGTCGTCCACCAGCATCATCGCGGCAACCGAGGTGACGGCCTTCGACATCGAATAGATCTGGAAAATTGTGTCCGGCGTCATCGGCTGGCTGGACGCGGGGTCCTGCACGCCGAAACATTCGAGATAGACCGGCTTGCCGTGCTGCTGGATCAGGAGCACCGCGCCGGGGATCTTGCCGGTCGTGACCTCGTTGCGAACGTAGTCGCCGATCCGGTCAAGGGCCGCGCGAGAAAAGTTGGCGCCTCCGGCGCCTTCGGCTCGGCCTGCGCCTGGTGCGGCCGGCCGCCGACCAACAAAGCCACGAGCGCCGCCGCAACGAGGCAGCGCCCGGCGGCGCCGTCAGTTCTCCAGCGCTTCATAGACCAACTGCTTCAGCGTCCGCTGGACCCGCTGGCGCTCCGTCGGCGTCTGCTCCAGCACCACGAAGAACATGTCCTGCTTGCGGTCGACCACCATATAGCAACCGGCGGCGCCGTCCCATTTCAGTTCACCCAGCGATCCCGGCGGCGGCGGCTTGGCGTTACCGGGATCGGTGCGCACGGCAAGCCCAAGCCCCATGCCGAAGCCGTCACCGGGGAAATAGTAGTGATCCCGCGCGACACCGGAGCCCTTGCCGGCATGGTCCGATGTCATCAGTTCGAACGTCTTCGGGCTGAGATAGGTCTTGCCCTCGAACGTGCCGCCATTGACCAGCATCTGCGCAAAGCGCGAAAAGTCCGACATGGTCGAAACCATGCCGCCGCTGGCGGATTCCCACTTCTGGCGAACCTCAGTCCTGTATAGGCGGCCGACCCGGAAATCGCTGTCGTTCGGCACCGGTTGGGCGAGCCGCTGCAGCCGCTCCGGTTCGGTAACGAAGAAGCCGGTATCGGTCATGCCGAGCGGATCGAGCAGCTTTTCCCGCTCGATCTCGAGCAACGATTTTCCGGACACGATCTCCATGATCCGCGCCAGGATGTCGGTGGAATGGCCGTATTGCCAGAGCGCTCCCGGCTGGTTGTGCAGCGGCAGCTTGGCGATCCGCTCGGCGAATTCGGCGAGGTCGAATTCGCCCGCGTAGATATTAGCCTCCTTGTAAGCCTTGCGCACCAGGCTGTCGCCATAGAAGCCATAGGTGATGCCGGAGGTATGACGCATCAAGTCGAGAATGGTAATAGGCCGGCTCAGCGGCACCAGTTCGAGCGTCTTGGTACCGTCCTCGGCCTTTTTCTCCTCACCGACCTTCATATTGGCGAAGGAGGGAATGTACTTCGAGACGGGATCGTCGAGCTTGATCTTGCCGTCCTGGATCAACTGCATCGCCACAACGGAGGTGATCGCCTTGGTCAGCGAAGACAGGCGGAAGATGGTCTTGTCAGTGATCGGCGCCTTCGACACGACGTCCTGCACGCCGAAGGTTTCGTGATAGACCGGCTTGCCGTGCTGCTGGATCAGGACGTTGGCTCCGGCGATCTTGCCAGTCGCCACCTCGTTCTTGAAGAACTCGGTGATCTTCGCAAGCTTTTCCTTGTTGAAATGCGCGCCTGCGGGAAGATCGAAAGTGCCTTCGGCGCGGACTTGTGGCGCTGCTACCAGCATCAGCGCGCCACAAATGAGCGCGCGCCGCAATCGACGTAAATTCATTTGGCCCCCTCCGAAATACGCCTTTGAGTGTAGCTGTGGCGTCAGTCGGCGCAAGGGCCGCCAAAGGCCGCCATTGCCTCTTCATGCAGCCGACCGCTGTCGGGAGAGAAGCAGCAGAAGATGACCTTTGTCACGTAAGGCGCGGCAGCCAGCGCATCGACAACGGTGGCGACCGCAATGCCGGCGGCGCGGTCGGCAGGAAAGCGATAGATGCCGGTGGAAATCGCTGGAAAGGCCACGGATGTGAGCCCGTGCTTCTGGCAGAGCTCGATCGAGCGGCGATAGCAGGAGGCGAGCAGATCGTCCTCGCCGTGGGTGCCGCCGTTCCACACCGGCCCAACCGTATGGATTACGTGCTTGGCCTTGAGCCGATAGCCCTCGGTGATCTTGGCGTCGCCGGTCTCGCAGCCGTGGAGCGTCCGGCATTCGGCCAACAACTCAGGCCCGGCAGCACGATGGATCGCGCCATCGACACCGCCTCCGCCGAGCAGCGACGAATTTGCGGCGTTGACGATGGCGTCAACGCGCAGCGTGGTGATGTCGGCAACAATGACTTCCAGCCGCGCTGTGCCGATCTGGCGCGCAGGCCCGCTCAGGCCGAGGCCGCCGCGCTGACGGTGACGCCCTTGTCGGCGAACAGCTGCTGCAATTCACCGGCCTGGAACATCTCGCGAATGATGTCGCAGCCGCCGACGAACTCGCCCTTGACGTAGAGCTGCGGGATGGTCGGCCAGTTCGAATATTCCTTGATGCCGTTGCGAAGTTCGGCGGATTCCAGGACGTTCAGGCCCTTGTAGCCGACGCCGACGTGGTCGAGGATCTGCACCACCTGGCCGGAAAAACCGCACTGCGGAAACTGCGGCGTCCCCTTCATGAACAGCACGACGTCGTTCGACTTCACTTCGTTGTCAATGAATTGCTCGATGTTCATATTGCTTCCTTTGGGGCTTTGGCCCCTGCGGCTTTTGTCTGACGGGCCAGCTCATCCCGTTTAACCCGACTACTTGCCATATATGTAGCCCAAACCGTTGTGCATCCAAAGTAAAATGGCGAGGAGCTGGCATGCAGGGGGCCGGTTCGGGCACCTCCAGACGACCGCGGCCCGCATAGTCTGACGGCATCAATATCATAGCGGGGGTAGGCTTTTTTCCCGGACGGGAACTCCTATCTAGGACGGACTGCCCGTCAGGAACCAGTTCGCCAGACTAACGTTCTCCTCCTTGACCGGAGACACCTGTGACGAAATCAGTAGCCGCCGCCGAGTTTGCGACCCCCGCGCCGTCACTTTTCTACGATTCCGGCACCCTCGCCCAGAATTTGGTGGAAGCCTATCTGGCCGTCCGCGGCGAGACCGAACGCCGGGCCGCTCCCTTAAGCCCCGAGGACCAGCTCATCCAGTCGATGCCGGACGCCAGCCCGGCCAAATGGCATCGCGCCCATACCACCTGGTTCTTCGAGCAATTCCTGCTCGGCGAGCACTGCGAGGGCTACCAGCCCTTCCACCCCGACTACGCCTTTCTGTTCAATTCCTATTACGTCAGCGCAGGTCCCCGGCATGCCCGGCACCAGCGCGGCCACCTCACCCGTCCGAGCGCGGACGAGGTCACCGCCTATCGCCGGCATGTCGATGCCGCCGTGGTCAAGTTCTTCCAGGCCGCCGGCGAGGAGGCCCTCGCCAAGCTGGTACCGCTGGTCGAGGTCGGCCTCAACCACGAGCAGCAGCATCAGGAATTGATGCTGACCGACATCCTGCACGCCTTTGCCCAGAACCCGCTTCCGCCGGCCTACGATCCGTCATGGCGCTTCCCGGCGTCGCATCGCGACGGCGACGAATGGGTCGCCCTCAACGAGGGCATCCACACCGTCGGGCATGCCGACGACAGCTTCCATTTCGACAACGAAAAACCTGCGCACCGCGCCCTGGTCGGCCCGGTCCGGCTCGCCCGCAACCTCGTCACCAATGCCGAATGGCTGGCCTTCATGAGGGACGGCGGCTACGGCACCGCCACGCTGTGGCTGATGGACGGTTTTGCCACGGCGACCAACGAGGGCTGGCAGGCCCTGGCCACTGGCGCCAGGTCGACGGCGAATGGCGGATCATGACACTCGGCGGATTGCAGCCGGTCGACCCTCCGGCCCGGTCAGCCATGTCAGCTACTACGAGGCGGACGCGTTCGCGCGCTGGGCCGGCCGGCATCTGCCGACCGAAATGGAATGGGAGGTCGCCGCACGCGCCGGCCAGCTCAACGACGCCTTCGGCATCGTCTGGCAGTGGACCCGCAGCGCCTACGCCCCTACCCCGGCTACCGCGCCATCGAAGGGGCGCTGGGGGAATACAACGGCAAGTTCATGGTCAACCAGCTGGTGCTGCGCGGCTCCTCGCTTGCAACTCCACTCGGCCACAGCCGTATCACCTATCGCAACTTCTTCTATCCCTTCCACCGCTGGCAATTCACGGGGTTACGCCTCGCCGATTACGCCTGACCCAATATGGATCATAGCGCGCCGGTAAGCGCGTTCAGGAGAGTATCATGAATGTGCATGCCGCCGCTTTGGCCCAAAGCTACCCGTTCGATGAGCAGACTTCGGCCTTCGCTGGAGACGTGATCGGCAATCTGTCGCAATTTCCTAGGCGGCTGTCGCCGAAATATTTCTACGATGCCGCAGGCTCGGAGCTGTTCGAGCAGATCACGGTTCTGCCGGAATATTATCCGACCCGCACCGAGCTTGGCATCTTGCGCAGCCGCGGCGACGAGATCGTTGCCATCATTCCGAGCGGCGCTGCGCTGGTGGAATTCGGCGCCGGCGCCACCACCAAGGTCCGCCTGCTGCTGGAGCGCTGCGATTTCGGCGCCTATGTCCCGGTCGACATTTCCGGCGACTTCCTGAACGCGCAGGCGAGCGCCTTGCGCAAGGATTTTCCCGAGCTCGGCGTCTATCCGGTTGCCGCCGATTTCACCGCGCCGTTTGCCCTGCCGGCCGAGATCGAAGGGATGCCCAAGGTCGGCTTCTTTCCGGGATCGACGCTCGGCAATTTCGAGCCGCACGAAGCGCGCGCCTTCCTGCGCAGCGCGCGCGACATTCTGGGCGAAGGCGCGCAGATGATCATCGGCGTCGATCTCGAAAAGAACGAGCGGGTGCTTTACGATGCCTATAACGACGCCGCCGGCGTCACCGCGCGATTCAATCTCAACGTTCTGGTCCGCATCAACCGCGAGCTCGGCGGCAATTTCGACGTTTCCGCCTTCATGCACCGCTCGGTATATAACCGCGAGCGCCATCGCATCGAGATGCACCTGATCGCCAAGAAGGCGCAGACCGTGCGCATCCTCGGGCGCAATTTTCATTTCGTCCCGGCGAGAGCATCCACACCGAGTCGAGCTACAAATACAGCCTCGATCGCTTCACCGTGCTGGCGCGCGACTCGGGCTGGTCGGTGCGGGAATCCTGGACCGATCGGGACCGGATGTTTTCGGTTCACGCGCTGGCGGCGTCAGGCTGAGGATTGGTCGCGCGCTTTGCAATTCACGTCTTGCAGTCCGATCTCGTGCGGTGCGGCCGCGGCCTGCGCGTTGGGGCGATCCGGGGCGCGGCAGATATCCAGTCATCGAACAATCGGTCTGCACCCAGCAACCACGCGTGAATGATCCGCCACTTGTCCTGTCCGCGAGACTGGAAATCCAGGAGCGGCGATCCGGTGTCCTGCAGTTCGTGGAAGAACTTCAATGAGTCTTTTCCAGTGGGCCGGTCCTGCTCGATCGACTGCGCTAAGATCCAGCGATCCCACTCCTGAATAATGCGTACTCTTGCTTCACTTTGTTTCATAGGCGCGTATTCCCACCACGGACTCCCGTGGGCACTGAGTGAATCGCGCTGGTCAAGGTCTGATGGAAAAGGTGCTACGCCGCCGCGCGTCCCCGCACCTTTGCCGAGCCCACTATAGACAAACTTCTTAACAAATCTTCATCTTTATCGACCCGCCCGCAAAACGCTCCATCTGTGCTCCCGTTTGCCCTTCGAAAGGTCCAATTTTTGACGCGGACTCAGTCGAGTTTCTGCGGCAGGCTCGGCTAGGGGTGAGTTCGTGCCAGGGGATGTCAGTTATGGGGAATGCGTATCCAGCGTCCGGCAATCGGAAGCAATATTCCAGCTCGTCGTCCGTTCGCGAGGACTCGGCTTGGGATCGAGAGGCGGACACCGAACGGGCGTCCCTCATCGAGGAGAACGCCAGACTGCGGGCGCTCGTCGTACAATTGTCAACTCTCGTTCTTCGAAACGTCGTCGATCAGAACAGCACGTCGCCATTGCTGCCGGTCAGGCGGTCGCTGCCTGATTAGAGCGTTTTCAAGCGAAGTGGATCCCGGTTCGCGTAAAGAAAACGCGTCAAAACGAAAGACTAGAGCCCGGTTCTGATTCAATCAGAGCCGACAAGGCTCGACAGGTACTATTCTCTCGGGTCGGATCGCAGCGAGATCGATTCCACATCGCGACCACGATCATGATCGCGGTGGTGAGGATGGACAGCATCAGCGGCGACAGCTCGCTTGCGAACCAGGCGAGCACGCAGAGTGCGAGGATACCGCCTCCGTGCGAGAGCTGAAGGAAGCCGCGAAAGCTGTACTTGAACAGGATGGTCCCGAACAGAAACAGCAAGGACCGCCGACCGCGCTTATCACTGTCTTGAGATCGGAATGCCCGCTCGGGTGCTTCAGCACCAGTTCGTCCGCCACCGCCGTGACGATGATGCCGGCGACGATCGGCATGTGCAGATAGGTATAGGCCAGCCGCGCCAGCCTTCCCGGCTCGCTCGATTTTGAAAGCTGTTCGGAGCCGGCCTCGGCGCCGACATGGAAATAGATCCACCACATCGCGATGCTGCCGATCAAGGCCGAGACGAACGCCAGAACGTTTTCGGTCGTCCAGGCGAGTTCGGCAAAAGTCGCGCCGATGACGACGATGGATTCGCCGAGCGCGATGATGATGAAGAGCCCGCAGCGCTCGGCCATGTGGCCGCCTTCGATCATCCAGTCTGCTACTGTGGACGCGCCGTGGCGGGGAATCCAGAACCGCACCGCCGGCGAAATATACTCGATGACAAGCGCGACGGCCCATAGCGCCAGCCGCGACTGGCCTTCGACTATCCCGCCGGCGATCCAGAAGATGGCCGACACCGACAGCCAGGCGGCGATCCGGATGGCATTCATGCGCGTCCGTGGGCGCGACGGCGGCGTCGAGACCCACAGAAATATCGTCTTGCCGACCTGCATCGCCGCGTAGGCGATGGCAAACCACAAGCCGCGCTCGTCAAACGCCTTTGGAATCGAGGTCGATAGCACCAGCCCGCCCAGCATCATCGCAAACAGCAGGAGACGGACCGGAGTCTTTTCTGGATTGAGCCAGTTAGTGATCCAGGTAGTGAAGACCCATACCCACCAGACGGCGAGAAACAGCAGCGTGACCTGCAACGCACCCAGCGGCGTAAAATGAGCCAGCAGCGTGTGCGAAATTTGCGTGATCGCAAAGACGAAGACGAGGTCGAAGAACAGTTCTGCGTAAGTGACGCGGCTATGCTGGTGCGGCACGATCGGGCGAAACAGCGCGCCGTGTGCGTTCTCCGTCATCGATGCCCCCGGCCGCCCGTCCAGGACTAGCTGTCAGGTACCCCGGGGTCCGTCTGGCACTCCGGTCTGCAGCGCCAGCGCATGCAGCAAGCCGCCCATCTGGCCCTTGAGCGACTGGTAGACGATCTGGTGCTGCTGCACACGCGACTTGCCGCGGAAGGATTCCGAGATCACGGTCGCGGCGTAGTGGTCGCCGTCGCCTGCGAGATCGCGGATCGTCACCTCGGCATCGGGGATAGCTGCCTTGATCATCGATTCTGATATCGTGGGCGTCCATCGGCATTTCCAGCATGTCTCCGTCGGTGTTTCGAATCACGGCCGGCTCGCGCGACCGTGACGGCCAAACCTAGCGCGTACGCTCTTCTAGGTCACGCCCGACGGCACTATATTCCGCCTCCAACCGTTTGACACCGCGAGATCAAGTCGCGCCCGATCCCGTCGGGCCGACCGAAAAAGAGGCTCAAAATCATGAAATTGCCCGGTCCAGACCATCCGATCACGATTACGGCAAACCCCAGGCGCGTCCGGGTCTCGGTGGGCGGCGTGGTGGTCGCCGACACCACCCACGCGCTGACTCTGAAGGAAGCCAGCTATCCGGCGGTGCAATATGTGCCGCGCGAGGACGCCAATATGGCGCTCTTGGCCCGCACCGAGCGGACCACGCACTGCCCCTACAAGGGGATGCGAACTACTTCAGCATCAATGCCAACGGCAAGAGCATCGAAAATTCGATCTGGACCTATGAGACGCCCTTCCCGGCCATGGCCGAGATCGCGGGCCATCTGGCGTTCTATCCGGACAAGGTGACGATCGAGGAAGTGGCGTAGACCCCGCCTCTACGCCCTGAATATCGTAAGCCCGAGGATCAGGAGCACCAGGAAGATCACGACGAAGACATAGAACAGGAAGCGGGCGATGTCGGCGGAGGCCGCCGAAATGCCGGTGAAGCCGAGAATGCCGGCGACGATCGACACCAGAAAGAAGATCAGCGCCCATTTGAGAATGGTCATTGCTTGCTCCGGGACCTCTCGAGCCACGCCAATGGCGGCCGTCAATTCACCGGTCCTAACGGCGGCTTGCGCCGCCGGTTCCGAAGCAGCCTGATAGCGGACGAGCGGCTCGTCGGTGCCCGATTAGGCCTTGCTGAATCGGGTTCCCGGCTGCAACATTTGACCCGAACAGCCTGGCCGGGGAGGCGCGCATGACATCGATTTCCGCCGTAGGGCATGCCGAATTGGGCGCAGTGCCCAAGGTCAAATCGCGAAACCTTTCACTTGATCGCGCTCGCACCTTCCTCACGCTGGTGGTGCTGCTCCACCATGCCGTTATCCCCTACACTTATTTCGGTCATACCGATCCGAAGTACTTCTTCGGCTTCGACATGATCGTGCTCGCCACCGACAGTTTCTTCATGGCGATGTTCTTTTTCCTGTCGGGACTGTTCGCCTGGTCTGGTATCGCCCGGAAGGGACCGCTGAGCTACTTGGCAGATCGCCTGCTTCGGCTTGGCCTGCCATTCGTGATCTGCGCATTCACGGTCATTCCGCTCGCCTATTACGCCATCTCCCTGCGTCATCATCCCGAGATCGGCTTTTCGGAATACTGGTGGAATATGGTCACGAAGGGCCCGTGGCCGAGCGGGCCGATCTGGTTTCTCTGGGTCTTGTTCGCCTTCGACCTGATTGCCTGCCTGCTGTACCGGCTGTCGCCCAATCTGCTCGATCCGATCAATCGCCTCTCGCTGCACGGCCGTCGCCGACCCGCGGTGTTCTTCGCGGTCATGCTTGCTGTCACCGCCGCGTTCTACGTTCCCGGGCTGATTCACTACGGACATAGCAGTTGGTTTGAGTTCGGGCCGTTCTCGGTGCAGCACGGGCGCGTGATGCTCTATGCGAGCTACTTCTTTTTCGGTGCCGGCATCGGCGTTGCGCAAATGGATCGCGGGCTGCTCGCTGCAGACGGCCGGATGGCGAAGGTCAGCTGGGACTGGATGGTGCTGGCAATCGTTCCGTATTGCCTGTTGTGGGTGCTGATCTTCATCAAGCGCGAAATACTGGGCAACCCGTCGCCGTTGCCGGACTGGTATGAAGCGCTCTATGCCATCTGCTTCACCGTCTTCAGCGTGGCCATCATGTTTATGATCCTGGCCTTTTTCCAAAGGTTCAGACAATCAGGCTCAGCCAAGCTACTCGATCCGATGCAGGCCGACGCCTACGGCATGTTCCTGGTGCACTACCCGATCGCACTGTGGCTGCAATACTGGCTGTTCGACTACGACCTGCCGGCGATCGTCAAGGTCGCAATCGGGTTGGTGCTGACAGTCGCGTTAAGCTGGGCGCTGACGCGAGCATTGCGGCAGATCCCGGGCGCGACGAAGGTGCTGTGAACCGTCAGGACGTCTTGCCGCTCATATAGGCCGGCAGCCAGTGCTCGAACGCGGTCTTCAGCGCACTCACCAACACCGGCGTCTCGCCCGCAACCGCAATCGCGTCACCGCCTGTGGTGCCGATCCGCGCACACGGCACGCCCGCGCCCTTCATCTTGGCCAGCACGAGGCCGGCATCCGCCGCAGGCACCGTCACGATGTAGCGCGCCTGATCCTCGCCGAACCAGTATGCGTGCGGCACAATCGAGCTCGATGCCGCCGATAGCTGCGCGCCGATGCCACTTGCAATCGCCATCTCGGCGAGCGCGATCAGCAAGCCGCCGTCGGAAACGTCGTGCACCGCGGTCGCGGTGCCGGCGTGGATCATGCCGCGCACCACGTCGCCATTGCGCTTTTCGGCAGCGAGATCGACCGGCGGCGGCGCGCCTCTTCGCGGCCGCAGACATCGCGCAGGTACACCGACTGTCCGAGCCAGCCTTGGGTGTCGCCGATCAAGAGGATCGCCTCACCGGCGGCCTTGAACGCCAACGTGGCAGATTTCGTGAAATCGTCGAGCAGACCGACGCCGCCGATCGAGGGCGTCGGCAGGATGCCGCGGCCGTTGGTTTCGTTGTAGAGCGAGACGTTGCCCGACACGACCGGGAAGTCCAGCGCGCTGCAGGCCTCGGAAATACCCTTTAGACAGCCGACGAACTGGCCCATGATCTCGGGGCGTTCCGGATTGCCGAAGTTCAGATTGTCGGTGATCGCGAGCGGACGGCCGCCGACCGCCGTGATGTTGCGCCAGGCTTCCGCCACCGCCTGCTTGCCGCCTTCGAATGGATCGGCTTCGCAATAGCGCGGCGTCACGTCGACGGTGAGCGCCAGCCCCTTCGGTCCGTCCTGCACGCGCACCACCGCCGCGTCGCCGCCAGGGCGCTGCACGGTATTGCCGAGAATGACGTGATCGTATTGCTCCCACACCCAGCGCTTCGAGCACAGCTCGGGCGTTGCGATCAGCTTTTCCAGCGCCGCCGAGATACCAAGCGGTGGCTCCACTTCACGCGCGTGCACCACCGGCAACGGCGCGGACGCGACATGCGGCCGGTCGTACACCGGCGCCTCGTCGCCCAATTCCTTGATCGGCAAATCGGCCATGACGTCGCCGCCATGCTTGACCACGAAGCGCTTGCTCGGCGTGGTGTAGCCGACGACGGCGAAATCGAGCCCCCATTTCTTGAAGATCGCCTCGGCTTCTTCTTCCTTCTCGGGCTTGAGCACCATGAGCATGCGCTCCTGGCTTTCCGAGAGCATCATCTCGTACGCGCTCATGCCGGTTTCGCGCGTCGGCACCGCATCGAGATTGAGATCGACGCCGAGGTCGCCCTTGGCGCCCATCTCGACCGCCGAGCACGTCAGGCCCGCCGCGCCCATGTCCTGGATCGCGATCACGCAACCCTTTTCCATGATTTCGAGGCAGGCTTCCAGCAGCAGCTTTTCCGCAAAGGGATCGCCGACCTGCACCGTCGGCCGCTTCTCGGCCGAATCGTCGTCGAATTCGGCCGAGGCCATCGAGGCGCCGTGAATGCCGTCGCGGCCGGTCTTCGAGCCGAGATAGACGATCGGCATGTTCACGCCTGAGGCTGCCGCATAGAAAATCTTGTCGGTCTCGGCCAGCCCGACCGCCATCGCATTGACCAGGATGTTGCCGTCATAGCGGGTGTGGAAACGCACCTGGCCACCGACCGTCGGCACGCCGAACGAGTTGCCATAGCCGCCGACGCCGGCGACCACGCCCGACACCAGGTGCCGCGTCTTCGGGTGCTCCGGCGCACCAAAGGAGAGCGCATTGAGGCAGGCGATCGGCCGCGCCCCCATCGTGAACACGTCGCGCAGAATGCCGCCGACGCCCGTGGTCGCGCCCTGATAGGGCTCGATATAGCTCGGGTGGTTGTGGCTCTCCATCTTGAAGACGACCGCCTGGCCGTCGCCGATGTCGATGACGCCGGCGTTCTCGCCCGGCCCCTGGATCACCCACGGCGCCTTGGTCGGCAGCCCCCGCAGATGGATGCGCGAGGATTTGTACGAGCAGTGCTCGTTCCACATCGCCGAGAAAATCCCCAGTTCAGTGAAGCTCGGCACCCGCCCGATCAGCTTGAGGATGCGCTCATACTCGTCGGGTTTCAGGCCATGGCTGGCGACGAGTTCGGGGGTGATCTGGGGCTCGTTCATGGGTCTCTTCTTAGGAAGATCGAGAGGGTGCGAAAAGGCCTTTTATGGCGCATTTCCGCCCTGTCCAGAGCTTTGCGGGGGAAGGTTATCGGGATCGGCGTTTGCACATCGTTCCCGGATCGGATTTAAGGGCTGAAACATCCATTTGAAGGGCCATTTTTAGTGAACGAACTCCCCCAAAACGCATTCCACCGCCGCCCCGACCTACATGTCGAAACCGAGGGCGAATTCGCGGGCTGGCGGACCTGGACCCGCGACAGTTTCGAGACCCATAACGGGCCGTTCTGGCACCGGATGGATGAAAACGGCCGCGTGCAATGCGCGTTCCGGGTCGAGAAGAAGCACCTCAACGGCATGCGCAACGTCCACGGCGGCTGCTTCATGTCGTTCGCCGATTATTGCCTGTTCGCGATCGCTTCTTCCGTGCTGGAGGGACCCGGCGTCACGGTTTCGTTCGCCTGCGAGTTTCTCGACGCCGCGCGCGAGGGCGAATTGGTCGAATGCGAGGGCGAAATCACCCGCGCCGGCGGCTCGCTGATCTTCCTGCGCGGCGTGCTGAAATCCGGCGAACGGCCGCTGTTCACGTTCTCCGGCACCATCAAGCGGGTGAAGTGGAAGAAGCCGGCAGGCACAGGCGCCGTTGCCACCTGACGCGCCACAGGCCCGCCGCGGCTGGCGCGACTATGCCTTGCTGCTCGCGCTGGCGTGCTGCTGGAGTTCGACCTATCCGCTGACCAAGATCGGCCTCGGCTCGATCCCGCCGATCACCTTCATCTCGGCGCGCTCGCTGATCGCCGCCGGCTTCCCGCTCGTGGTCTTGCGCGCATCCCTGGACAAACTGGCTTCGCCGGTTGCGCGCGAAGGACTGATGGTTCCCTGACATGCGTCGTGCTCGATTGCGGATTGTTGCCGCTCGAGATCGCCACTGGAACAGCAAAGAACTGTGATCGCGATGCTGGAACGCATGCGAGCGCATCGTGTTGCGCCGTTACGCAACAGGAAATGGAGCAATGATGAAACCCGCAACTTTGACATTGGCGACAGCGCTTGTCTTCACGAACACGTTCGCGTTCGCGCAGTCGAGCGGCGGCTCGACGGGCGGAAGTTCGGCCACGGGCGGCGCGGCAACGAGCGGCGCGACGACGGGATCTTCCACTGGCGGAACGACCACCGGCAATGCGACCGGCAGCCCCGCTGACACCGGCGTGACCAACAACGCCGGCAGCGCCACGGCCGGCCGGAACAGTGCAGCGAACCCGTCGGGGAACACGCTTCTCAATCCCTCGCCCAGCGGTTCGACGTTGACGCCGACAGCACCCGGCTCGACACCTGGTAGGTAAAGTATCTGGCAGCTAGGACAATCTGGCAGGTAATAAAAAGCCCGCTTGGCGGGGCTTTTAGTTCGCGCGGTCGCCTTCATCACGTGATGGCCGGTGCTATTTCTTCTCTTCCAGCAGCTTCCTGTATTTCTCGACGTCGCGCGTCACCAGTTGTCCCAGCACTTCGCTCGCGTGCTCGTTGGCGTCGGGCGCGACGGTGGAGAGATCGTGAAAGCGCTTCTTCACCGCCTCGCTCTCGACGGCGGCCTTGGCCGCGGCATTCAGTTTCGCGACGATCGCAGGCGGCGTGCCCTTCGGCGCGAACAGGCCGTTCCAGCCCTGCGCTTCGAAATCGGGAAGCCCTGTTTCCGCCGATGTCGGCAGATCGGGCAAGGTCGAAAGCCGTACTGTCGAGCCGACGACGAAGCCTTCACCAGCTTGTCGTCGATCGCCTGCGACACCGAGGCGGCCGAATCGCAAACGCCGTCGATCTGGCCGCCGATCGCGTCCGTCAGCGCCGGCGCCGCGCCGCGATAGCCGACCAGCGTCACCTCGATGCCAGCGGCCTGCGCAAAGCTCTTGCAGATCAGGAAATTCGATGAGCCGACGCCGGCATGGCCGAGATTGACCTTGCCGGGATTTTTCTTCGCATAGGCGATGAAATCCTGCAGGTTCTTCGCCGGAAAATCCTTGCGCAGCGCGACGATGCCAAAGGTCTTGGCAACGACCGCGATCGGCACAAAGGATTCCGGCGTGAACGACAGTTTTGGATAGATCGTATAGGTCGCCGCACTCGTGCCGGCATTGCCGATGGCGATCGTGTAGCCATCAGGCTCAGCGCGCGCGGCACGCGTGAGCGCGGTCGAGCCGCCGGCGCCCGCGACATTCTCGATCACGATTGGCTGCCCGAGCGACTTGGTCATCTCCTCGGCGACCACGCGCGCGATCACGTCGGAGTGCCGCCGGCAGCGAACGGCACGATCATGGTGATGGGACGTTTTGGATAGTCCTGCGCCTCGGCGGCGGTGGCGAACGACAGCGTCAAAAGCGCTGCGGCCAGTTTCACCACAGGAGATTTCACGCCGCTTTTTCCAGATGCGCAGCGAGGCCCGCGAACAGGCCGCGGCCGTCGGTGCAGCCCATGATGTCTTCGACGTGGTTTTCCGGATGCGGCATCATGCCGAGCACATTGCCGCGCTCGTTGACGATGCCGGCGATCGAATCTGCGGCGCCGTTGATGTTGGACTCCTCGTCGACCACACCATCGGCGGAGCAATAGCGATAGAGCACCCGCCCGTCGCCCTCCAGCCGCTTCACGGTCTCTTCGTCGGCTTCGTAGTTGCCCTCGCCATGCGCGATCGGCACGCGAATGACCTGGCCGGCATTGTATCCGCGCGTGAACGGCGTATCTGACCGCTCGACCCGCAGATGGACATCCTTGCAGATGAATTTCAGCCGCGCGTTGCGCATGAGAACGCCAGGCAGCAAGCCCGCTTCGCACAGGATCTGAAAGCCGTTGCAGACGCCCAGTACGAGACCGCCATCGGCCGCAAACTTACGCACCGCATCCATGACCGGCGCGCGCGCCGCAATCGCCCCGCAGCGCAGATAATCGCCATAGGAAAACCCGCCGGGCACGACCACGAGATCGGTGCCCTTAGGCAGCGCGGTCTCGGCATGCCAGACCATCGCCGCCCCTGGCCGGAGGCAGCTTTAATGCGCGCGCCATGTCGCGCTCGCGATTGATTCCGGGGAAGACGAGAACGGCAGATTTCATTCCGGTACGGCCTTCAATTGTCGCGCCATCTCACAAAACGATATGGTCTCCGACATTTCGCGATTGGTTGCGCGCATTTCGAACAGAAGTTCATCGACTGAATTTGCAAGTCGATCAACAGAGGACAGGACATCCAAAGCCAGCGCGTGGACTTGTTGAATGGATATCTCGCTCATCCCCTAGCCCAGCAGTTCGACCCGGTAATTCTCGATCACGGTATTCGCCAACAGCTTGTCGGCGGCGTCCTTCAACGCCGCCTCGGCCTTGGCCCTGTCCGCGCCTGACAGTTCGATGTCGAACACCTTGCCCTGACGGACGCTGGCGACGCCGTCGACGCCGAGCGATTTCAGCGCGCCTTCGATGGCCTTGCCCTGCGGATCGAGAATGCCTGACTTCAACGTAACGGTAACACGTGCCTTCACGATCTCAACCTCAGCTCTTCACCAGCACCGGACCGCTGCCGGCCGGACGCTCGTTCTC
This sequence comes from Bradyrhizobium sp. RDT10, assembly GCA_044772375.2. Taxonomy (GTDB): domain Bacteria; phylum Pseudomonadota; class Alphaproteobacteria; order Rhizobiales; family Xanthobacteraceae; genus Bradyrhizobium. The sequence continues at coordinate 1,757,520 of CP187939.1, read as the reverse complement.
CATCAGGATGCCGAGTCGCTTTGCCACTTCGGTATAGGCCTCGAGCAGGCCACCGAGGTCGCGGCGGAAACGATCCTTGTCGAGCTTCTCGTTCGACTTGATGTCCCACAGCCGGCACGAGTCGGGCGAGATTTCGTCGGCGACGATGATCCGCATCATCTCGTTCTCGAACAGCCGGCCGCATTCCATCTTGAAATCGACCAGACGGATGCCGATGCCGAGAAACAGCCCGGTGAGGAAGTCGTTGACGCGGATGGCGAGCGCCATGATGTCGTCGATCTCCTGCGGCGTCGCCCAGCCGAACGCGGTGATGTGCTCTTCCGACACCATGGGGTCGTTGAGTTGGTCGTTCTTGTAATAGAACTCGATGATCGAGCGCGGCAGCTGCGTGCCCTCCTCGATGCCGAGGCGCTGCGACAGCGAGCCCGCCGCGACGTTCCGCACCACCACTTCCAGCGGCACGATCTCGACCTCGCGAATCAGCTGCTCGCGCATGTTGAGCCGGCGGATGAAATGGGTCGGCACCCCAATGTCGTTGAGGTGCTGAAACAGGTACTCCGAAATCCGGTTGTTGAGGACGCCCTTGCCCTCGATCACCTGGTGTTTCTTGGCATTGAACGCGGTCGCATCATCCTTGAAGTGCTGGATCAGGGTTCCCGGCTCCGGGCCTTCATACAGGACCTTGGCCTTGCCTTCATAAATACGGCGTCGACGGCTCATTGGGATGTACCGTGTTTTGTTGAAATCCATGAAATTGGTGTGCTCCGGATGACAAGGGTTTGCGACCACGACGGAGCTGCCGTGAAGGCCAGATCCCGAACATACGACCGGAAACAGAACAAGAACCTCGCCTGATGGCAACCTATCCGATTGGCCCATCCAGCACAATCGACCCGGCCCAATTGGGGCCAACTTATCCCGGTTGCCTGCGGCCTAACGGCCCGTTGTTTTACCGATTCGCCCTCTCTATCTAGGTAGGCGATCGGCCGCGACAACGCGGCCTTGTTTACCATTTGCGGGGATTGGAACCGAAGAATGACCACTTTTGACAAGCGCGAGGAAGGTTTTGAGAAGAAGTTCGCCCTCGACGAGGAGCAGAAGTTCAAGGCTGAGGTGCGCCGCAACAAGCTGCTCGGTCTTTGGGCAGCGGAGAAGCTCGGCCTGTCCGGCGACGACGCCAATGCCTACGCCAAGGAAGTGGTTTCGGCCGATTTCGAGGAAGCCGGCGATCAGGACGTCCAGAACAAGGTCGTGAAGGACCTTGCCGCCAAGGGCGTCGCCGTCACCGCTGCCGAGGTGCGCGTCAAGATGGACGAGCTGATAGCGCTGGCGGCCGCCCAAGTGAAGGCAGGGACGTAAGCAGCGAACAGGAGTGGCGAATGGCGAATAGATCCATTCGCTACTCGCTGTCAGCCATTCGCGCCTTTTTATACTCTCCACGAACGATCTCCAGCAATCGGCGCGCCGCCGCGCTCAAAAATCCGCCGCGGCGCGTTACTGTCACCACGTCGTGGCTTGCCTTGAGATCGCGGACGGCGATGGTCGAAATCGTGCCGTGTCGCAGTTCCTCAGCAGCGTTGCTCTCCGACAGCAACGCCACGCCGAGGCCGGCTTCGACCAGGCGCTTCTGCGCGGTCAGGCTGTCGATCGGCGTCCAGGCGACTTCACCCAGGCCGTGGGTCTGAAATAGCGCAAAGACGTGTGCGGCCGTGATCTCGCGCCGTCCCGGCACGACACGGAATGCGATCCAACGCTCGCCGCGCAGCTCTACGAGTTTTGCGACACGGCGCCCTGCACGCGGATGATCCAGAGCACACACCACCTGCAGTCGTTCGGACAACAGCAATTCGCAGTCGAGATCGCGCGAGCGGTCGGCATCATAACGCAGGCCGATGGTCACCTCGCCGCGCCGGACCATATCGCTGACTTCCGCGCTCGTCGCCGTACGCAGGGTCAATTCGACCTCCGGATGCTCGGCCGCAAAGCGCTTTAGAATCTCGGACAGCCGCCCGCCGGCGAGCGTGCCGACCACCGCGAGCGCAATCGGCCCTGAGTTCGGCCGCGCCAGCGCGCGGACCGCATTCTCGGCATCCTGGGCGGCGGCGACCGCGCGCTCGGCATAGGCACCATCACCCGCCCGGCATCGCTCAGCATCGTGCGCCCGGCAACGCGCTCAAACAGCGGCACGCCGAGCTCCTGCTCGAGAAGCGCAATGCGCCGCGAGATCGCCGGCTGCGAACGGTGCAGCGCCTTCGCCGCATTCGAAATGCCGCCGCGACGGTGAACGGTCAGGAACGTGAGGAGCGCATCGCTGTCCATGTTTCATCCATGCAAAAAGCTGATGATGCATAGAGAAATAACAAATTTGGCTGATGGACGATAGCCCGCTAGTTTCGCCGCCAGCCAGAACCGGCCAACCAACGAAGCGGAGATTGCCGATGCGAACCCAGATGGAAAAGCCGAAGCGTTTCGCGCGCTGCATGCGCGCCCCGGCGCGTTTATCATCCCCAATCCCTGGGACGCCGGCACGGCAAAACTGCTCGCGGCGATGGGGTTCGAGGCGCTTGCGACCACGAGCCTCGGCCTTGCCAATACGCTCGGCAGCGCCACCGTCAGCCTCGATGCCATCATCGAGAACTGCCGGGCGATCGCTGATGCCACCGACCTGCCCGTCAACGCCGACCTGGAGAATTGCGGCGCGGACGATCCGAAGACCGCAGCGAAAGCGATCGCGCGCGCGGCCGAAGCAGGCTGCGTCGGCGGCTCGATCGAGGATTTTTCGGGCGATCCGCGCCATCCGATCTACGATTTCTCGCTCGCGGTCGAGCGCGTGCAGGCGGCGGTGGAGGTTGCGCGCGCCTTGCCTTTTCCGTTCACGCTGACGGCCCGGGCCGAAAATTTCCTGTACGGCCGCAACGATCTTGACGATACGATCAAGCGGCTGCAGGCGTTCGAGGCGGTTGGTGCCGACGTATTGTATTCGCCCGGCCTGCACGACATCGACACCATCCGCACCGTGGTGTCGTCGGTCGGCAAGCCGTTCAACCTGGTGATGGGATTTGCCGATCCGACGCTGACGGTCGATCAGCTCTCGAAAGCCGGCGTCAAGCGTATCAGCGTCGGCGGCGCGATGGCCCGCTATGCGCTTGCCGCGTTCCTAAGGAGCGCCCGCGAGATGAAGGATCATGGCGCGTTCACCTATGTGCGCGAGATGGCGCCGATCAAGGAGGTGCGGGCGGCGTTCAAATGAAGTGAAGGCGAATAGAGAGCGGCGAATAGCGAATACGGAAAAGCCATTCGCTATTCGCCATTCGCGTCTTACCTTACCCCTCCTTGAATCCATACTCCGGCAACGTTGCCGCTGGCGCCGTAATATTTGTACGGCAGGAACTTGCCGGACATCGTGATCTTGACGCGGTCGCCCTTGGGATTGGGCAGGCGTTCCATCACCATGTCGAAGTCGATCGCCGACATGATGCCGTCGCCATATTCCTCCTCGATCAGCGCCTTCCACGCCGGGCCGTTGACCATCACCAGCTCGTAGAAGCGGTAGATCAAGGGGTCGGTCGGCGGCATCGGCGTTCCGGTGCCGCGCATCGGAACTTCGTTGAGCATGGCGATTTCGGATTTGGAAAGCCCGAACAGCTCGCCGGCATTGGCGGCCTGCGGCTTGGTCAATTTCATCTGGCCGAGAATGGCGCCGGTTATCAGCACATCCGAATAGCCGCCGATCTTTTCGCAGATATGTTTCCAGCTCCAGCCCTTCTCGCGCTTGATGTCGAGCAGCTTTTCGGTGAGGTCTTCGCGTTTCATGAATGGTCTCCTCTATTCGTCATGCCCGGGCTTGTCCCGGGCATCCACGTCATGCTTGCTGTCAGGAAGACGTGGATGGTCGGGACAGGCCCGGCCATGACGCCTGTATTGAATCCTCCGCCTCAGCGGCAATTACCAATTCCGGCTTGCCCGGCCGCACCACCGGCACGTTGCGCGGATCGTGGCCGGTCACATCAGACGCAAATGTCTTGCTGCGGCTGACCAGGAAATCGACAATGTGATTGCGCAGCGCGTAGTAATAGGGATGGCGGTGCAGATCGATGCGACCGCGGTCCTTCGGCAACGGATTTTCCACGATCTCGGCCAGCACGGCGCCCGGGCCGTTGGTCATCAGAAAAATCTTGTCGGCGAGATAGATTGCTTCATCGACGTCATGGGTGATCATGAAGGCTGTTTGTCCGGTCTCCAGGCAGATGCGGCGCACCTCGTCCTGCAGCGTGCCGCGCGTCAACGCATCCAGCGCCGAGAACGGCTCGTCCATCAGCATGATCTTTGGCGTGATCGAGAGCGCACGCGCAATGCCGACGCGTTGCTTCATGCCGCCGGACAGTTCCGACGGGCGCTTGTGCTCGGAGCCGGTCAGCCCGACCAAATCGATAAACTTTTGCGCATGCGCCTTCACCTTGGCACGCTCCCAGTTGCGCCATTTCGAGGTCACGGCATAGGCGACGTTGCCAAGCACGGTGCGCCAGGGCAGCAGCGCGTGGCTCTGGAAGATCACCGCGCGGTCGAGGCTGGTGCCTTCGATCGCCTGCCCGTCGACGATGACGGCGCCTTCGCTCGGCTCGTCGAGCCCGGCCAGAATATTCAGCACCGTCGTCTTGCCGCAGCCGGAATGGCCGATCACGCAGCCGAACTCGCCGCGGTTCATCGAGAGCCACAGATTCTCGAACACGGTGGTCGCCGTGCCGTCCGCGCCGGGATAACGCCGCGCAATCGCTTCGATGGAAATGAATTTGTCGGTCATGGCGCTATTCCGGGAACGTGACCATGCGCGTGAACCGCGCAAGAATCTGGTCGAGCAGCATGCCGACGACGCCGATCAGGAGGATGGCGATGATGACGTTGGTGATCGAGAGGTTGTTCCACTCGTTCCAGACGAAGTAGCCGATGCCGGTGCCGCCGACCAGCATCTCGGCCGCGACGATGACGAGCCAGGCGATGCCGATCGAAATCCGCATGCCGGTGAGGATCGTCGGCGCCGCCGCCGGCAGGATCACCGTAAAGGCGCGCCTGACGGTGCCGACCTCCAGCGTGCGCGCGACGTTGATCCATTCCTTGCGCACGGCGGCGACGCCGAACGCGGTGTTGAGCAGCATCGGCCAGACCGAGCAGATGAAGATCACGAAGATCGCGGAGATACTGGAATCCTTGATGGTGTAGAGCGCCAGCGGCATCCAGGCGAGCGGCGAAATCGGCTTCAGCACCTGGATGAAGGGATCCAGCGCCTTGCTGATCAGGGGCGACATGCCGATCAGGAAGCCGAGCGGAATGGCGACGATGACGGCGAGAAAATAGCCGAGGCCGACGCGCGCGATGGAATAGCCGAGCTGGATGCCGAGCCCCTTGTCGTTCGGCCCGTTGTCGTAGAACGGCTGCCTGAGGTGCTCCCACAATTTCGCGCCGACATCGAGCGGGCCCGGCATCGCCGATTTGCCGACGGTCGCGGTCAGTCCCATCAGCTTGGCGTATTCCGGCGTCATGTTGGCGACAGCGCCCGTTCCGCGCGTGGCGAGATGCCAGATGCCGAGGAAGGCCGCGAGCAGCACGATCGAGACGACAGCTGCGCGGAAGCGAAGGGATGAGGTCATTGGGGATAGTCCCTCAGCACGTCGTCCCTGCGAACGCAGGGACCCATACTCCGCGGCATTAGTAATGACGCAAGGTCTCTAACATCGTGCCCAAAAGAATCGACACGGCGTATGGGTCCCGGCGTTCGCCGGGACGACCGCGGCAAATGTAGTTGCGCCCCTGCCATCACGACGCCTTCCTGATCTTGAAGCTGTTCAGATATTCCTCGGGCTTGGCCGGATCGAACGTCTTGCCCATCACCGAAAAACTCTTGGTGGTGGCGGTCGGCGGCGTCAGCCCGGCCTCCTTCATCAGCCGCGTGGCGTCGGTGGCGAGATAGACCTGTGAAGCGATGCCGGCATAGTCGATATCGCCCTTGATCTGCCCCCAGCGCTTCATCTGGGTCATGATCCAGACGGCAAAGGATTGCCACGGGAACGGATCGAAATCGACGCGGTTCGGCTGCGTGACGATATTGCCGAGACCGTCGGCGAAAGTGCCGGTCAAGATCTGCTCCAGCACGATCTGCGGCTGGTTTAGATAATTCGCCGGCGCGATCGCGGCCGCAATCTGCTTGCGGTTCTCCGCCTTGTGCGCGAACGCGGTCGCTTCGATGATCGATTTCAGCAGCGCGCCATAGGTGTTCGGCATCGCCGTGATGAACTCCTTCGAGGCGGCGAAAGCGCAGCACGGATGGCCTTCCCAGATATCCTTTGTCAGGATGTGGATGAAGCCAGCGCCGTCAAACACCGCGCGCTGGTTCATCGGATCGGGCCCGAGGAAGCCGTCGATATTGTCGGCGCGCAGATTGGCGACCATTTCCGGCGGCGGCACGGCGCGGATCTGCACGTCGGTATCGGGATCGATGCCGTGCTCGGCGAGATAGTAGCGCAGCAGGTAATTGTGCATCGAGTAGTCGAACGGCACCGCGAACTTGAAGCCCTTCCAGTCCTTCGGATTGCGCTTGTCCTTGTGCTTGACCGAAAGCGTGATCGCCTGGCCGTTGATGTTTTCGACCGCCGGCATGGTGTAGGGAATCGGGTTGGAGCCGGCGCCCATGGTGATGGCGAGCGGCATCGGCGACAGCATGTGCGCCGCGTCGTATTCCTTGTTGATGGTCTTGTCGCGAATGACCGCCCAGCCGGCGGTCTTGATGACTTCGACGTTCAGCCCGTTCTTGGAATAAAACCCCATCGGCGCCGCCATGATGATCGGCGTCGCGCAGGTGATCGGGATGAAGCCGACCTTGAGATCTTTCTTCTCAAGGGGCCCGCCAGCTGCGAAAACTTCGGTCGCGGTCTTGAGCGGGAAGAACTGCGACACGGCCGCCACGGCGGTCGCCGCGCCGACCGATTTCAGAAACGCGCGCCGCGCGACGTCCTGTGGGAACATCGCGCGCATCACGGCGGAGGCGACCACGCCTTCGTAGCGCTTTTGCTCGCTCTCGGTGGCGGACCGAATCTGGAGTTGAGCGGCCTGATGCTCGGCTTCGCTGAGATGCTGGCCGCAACTGCAGCCACCGGCATGAAGACGGCGGTTGGGATCGAATGGATTGTCGAAGGTAGACATCAGCCCTCCTGCGCGACGTTGCACCCAAATTAAGCAAGCCACATGCCAGCCCCGCATTTGGGCGACGGCGCTGATATCGCAGGAGTTTCGCGCTGATTGGCGGCTACGAAAATTCAGTGATACACGAAAATTCGTAGTTCGATTACGAATTTTCGGAGTACCCACCGGATGGATCTTGCCCTCGGTTCAACCGCCCCGCCGCAGGATGTCGAACTGCGCGCCGCCGCGTTCGAGTTCGCTATCGAGCCGGCGCTGCTGCTCGATCCCCATGCCGACCTGATCCTCGACGCCAATTCCGCCGCCTGCACCCTGCTCGGCTACGACCGCGCGCTGTTGCTGCAGACCAAGGTCAGCACGCTGCATGCAGGCCAACTCCCCGCGTTGATCGTGTTCACGCAGGCCGTCCTCGACAAGGGCGCATTCTGGACCAATGCACTGACGCCGCGTCACGCCACGGGGCAAACGCTCCGTCTCGAATATGCCGGCCTCGCTCGTGCCGGGCGACGGGCGCTCGCTGGTGCTGCTCACCATGAGCGACCTCGATGCGCGCCGCCGCCGCTATGTCGATGCGGCGGCTGAAGACCACATGCGCGGCGGAATCGCGACCTGGCAACGGGTCGAGCGGGTGTTCCAGGATATCGAGCGGGAAAACCAGTTGATCCTGCGCGCCGCCGGCGAAGGCATTTACGGCGTCAACGCCGAGGGCAAGACCACCTTTGTCAATCCGGCCGCCGAACGTATGCTGGGCTGGGGCGCGGAAGAACTGGTCGGCAAGGAAATCCACCCGATCGTTCATCACACCCATCATGACGGGCGGCACTATCCCGATCACGATTGCCCGATCTATGCAGCGTTTCGCGACGGCGCCGTGCATCAGGTCGAGGGCGAGGTGTTCTGGCGCAAGGACGGCTCGCCGGTCTGGGTCGAATACACCTCGACACCGATCCGCGACCGCGGCGTCGTGGTTGGCGCAGTCATCGTGTTCCGCGACGTCAGCCAGCGCCGCGAAGCCGACGAAAAGCTGCATGCGGCACTCGCCGAAGTCGATCGCCTGCGCGAGCGGCTGGAGCTGGAAAACGCTTACCTGCAGGAAGAAATCCGCATCGAGACCAACCCGCGCGGCATCATCGGCCAGAGCGAGGCGATCCAGAAGACGCTGCGCCAGGTCAAGCTGGTGGCGCCGACGTCGGCCGCCGTCATGATCACGGGCGAATCCGGCACCGGCAAGGAATTGATCGCCCGCGCCATCCACGAGGCGAGCAGCCGCCGCGACCGGCCGCTGATCCGCGTCAATTGCGCGGCGATCCCGCGCGAACTGTTCGAGAGCGAATTCTTCGGCCATATCAGAGGCGCCTTCACCGGCGCGATGCGCGACCGCATCGGGCGGTTTGAACTGGCCGATGGCGGCACGCTGTTCCTCGACGAGGTCGGCGAAATTCCGATTGAACTGCAAGGCAAGCTGTTGCGCGTGCTACAAGAGGGCAATTTCGAGCGCGTCGGCGAGGAGCGCACCCGCGCCGTCGACGTGCGCCTGATCGCCGCCACCAATCGCGATCTCAAGCAGGAGGTGCAGCGCGGCCGGTTTCGCGAGGACCTCTATTTCCGGCTCAACGTGTTTCCGGTGGAGTCGGTGCGCTGCGCGAGCGGCGCGAGGACATTCCGCTGCTGGCGCAGCATTTTTGACCCGCGAAAGCAAGGCGTTGAAATCCGAGCTGCGATTGTCGGAAGGCGACGCGCGCCGGCTTTCGCGCTACGACTGGCCCGGCAACGTCCGCGAACTGCAGAACGTGATCGAGCGCGCCGCGATCCTTGCGCAGAATGGCCGGCTGCGCATCGACCTGCCCGATGCGTCAGGTATTCAGCCCGCAACAGGATCGGCGCGCGTGAAAGCGGATATCCGCCCCGTGGTCATGACATCAGCGGAAATGCGCGCGCACGAGCGCGCCAACATCCTCGCCGCGCTTCAGGCTTGCTCCGGCAAGGTGTTCGGGCCCGGCGGCGCCGCCGAGATGCTCGACATCAAGCCGACCACGCTGGCTTCACGCATCAAGGCGCTGGGAATTGCGAATGCGCGCGCAGCCACCGGCTAAGGGTTGAATCAAGCGTTTTTCATCAAGCTCGTCATGCCCGGGCAGAAGCGCGAAGCGCGTCTTCGCGCTAGATGTCCCGGGCATCCACGTCTTTGTTTCAAATCAGCAAAGAAAGACGTGGATGGCCGGGACATCTAGCGCGAAGACGCGCTTCTGCCCGGCCATGACGAGAAAAACTCATTTTTCGCGTTAGCGGCGGCCGCCGATGGCGAACGGTGAGACTCCAGGCAGCGAATTGATCTCGCTGTCGAGCCGGCCCGACTGCTGGACATAGCCGACCCCGAGCGACAGGCTTAGATCTGACGTCGCCTGGAATTCGACGCCGGCATTCACGCTGGAAATCGGCAGCGTGCCGGATTTTGAATCGAACGGCGCGAACGGGCCGCCGATGCCGGTATTGTATTTCAGCGTGTCGAACCCGGCATAGAAGGTGACGGGCAAGCCGCTGTTCTTCAAGCTGTAGCCGAACTGCACGCCTTCGCTATAGAGCGAGCCGAAACCGCCGAACGCACTCTGGCTGAGGCCGCTGAGGCCCATGTCGCTGCGCTGGCTGCCGACAAAAAGCCGTTCGAAAAATTGTACCGCGCATAGGAAGAGCCGTTTCCGACGTCGCGGAAGTCGAAGCTCGGAAAGTTTCCGTAACCGTTCGGGCTCTCGCCCGCGTCGCCGCTGAATCCCATTGGCCAGCCCGGGATCCAGTAATTCACCGGCGAGGTCTGCGCGTGGGCGGCTCGCGCGCCCAGGCACAGCATCGCTGCGACCAATGCGAGACCAAATCTGCGTGAGAACATCGACATCCGCGCGACCACCACCTGTGCCGCAATTATACCCACGGATATCGGGAACGCCAGAGCGTTGCTATGGCGCGGTTCCACCCGTTGGCGATGTTGCGTCGATGTCGCAGACCGCGAGGTTGCAACCTGATCGGTCGAATCAGGCCGCAACCATCAGACGCATCGCTTACGCCGCCTTGGTCGTAAGCTTGGCCTCCATCGGCAGCCCCTCCTCGATCGGCAACGACGGATCGCGCGACCATTCGTTCCAGGAGCCGAAATACATCCGGACATCCTTCACGCCGGCGTTCTTCAATGCGAGGAAAGTGTTCGAGGCACGCGCGCCCTTGAAGCAGTAGAGATAGACCGGCGTACTCTCCGTGATGCCGACGGTGGCACACTCCGCCAGAATTTCGTTCTTGGACTTGAAGCGCGGCCCTTCTGCGGTCGGCTTCATCATGCGGTACCATTCGAGCCAGACGGCGCCGGGGATGCGTCCCTTGCGCGGGCAGAAGTCCTTCCCATAAGGCGACGAGCTTTCGCCTATCCACTCGTCGATATCGCGGACGTCGAGCAGCGCGATGCCGGGCTTGCCGACGGCGGCCAGCATGGTCTTGGCGTCGATCAGGATGTCGCCGGCTTCGGGCACGACCGTAAATGACGCCTTCACCGGCGACGGCACGTCCGTGGTCACCGGCAGGCCGGCAGCTGCCCAGGCGTCGTAACCGCCATGCAGCACCTTGATCTTGGGATAGCCGAGCATGGTGAGGAGGTAGTAGCCGCGGCACGATTGGCCGAAGCCGGAATTCATCGACTGTTCATAGATGACGGCGGTCTCTTTGCCCGAAAGTCCGGCAGCTCCAAACGCATCGGCGAATTTTGTTTTCAGTTCATGAATGCCCTCCGGCGTCGAGGTCGCGAGGTACGTGAAGATTTCGTGGACATTCACGGCGCCGGCGAGATGCCCCGCGCCGTAAGCCTCGGGATTACGGGTGTCGATGATGACACACGGCTCTTTCTTGAGGAATTCCGCGAGTTCGCCGGCAGTAATCAGAACGTCCGTCATGGCAGGCCTCTCCTGTTTTGTGGTTGCTGGTTGGGTCGGTCGGAAATCCCTTTAGTGCTCGTCGCCGGCCAGCATCTTGCGAAGCTGCTTGGTGGCGGGGGTGACAATGGCGACGAAATAGGCTTCGCGAAGCCGCCGCTGGGCGCGGTGGCTCTTCAGGTAGCCTCGCGCGCCGCAATGAAGCATCGCCGCATGCGCGGCCGCGACGCTGGCATCGCCGGCGCGCAGCCGCAGCGCCACCACGCGCCGCCAGTAGCCGTCGTCGGTGTTGTAGGGATCGCGCGCCAGCGCCATCGTCTCCTTCTCGAACTCGGCATGCAGCTCGCGGAACTGCAGCGGCTGCTGCGGCAGATAACGGTTGACATGGCCGAGCGGCGCCTCGACCTCATCCATGATCTCGATGCAATCCTTGATCAGGCCGAGCGCCATGCCGGCCTGCAGCAGGATGAAGCCGGCGCGGATCTTTTTGACGAAGGGACCAGCCGGTTCGGCCAGGATCAATTCGTCCGGCACGAAGACATCGCGGAACTGCACGCCATAGGTCCCCGTCCCATCCATCGCCAGGAACGGCTTGCACGGCTGCAGCGTGATCGCGGGGTTGGCGCAATCGGCGAGGAACATCACGATGCCGCCATGCTCGTCCTCGCGCTCGAAGATGGTGCCGAAGAAATGATCGGCGCCGAGATCTCGAGACCCAGGGCAGCGCGCCGCGCACGACATAGCCGCCCTCGACCTTGCGTCCCCTGAGTTTTAGCTTCTCGATGCCGAAAAACTCTTCATCGGGTTGGACAGCCCAGTGCCGCCAAGAATTTCGCCGCTCGCGAACTTGCCGGCAAATTTGGCGACGAGCTGTGGATTGCCCGAATTCGAGGCGTACCAGACCAGCGTGTTTTGGCACCACGCCATGAAGGCGGTGGCGCCGCAGACTTCGCCGAGGGTGGCGATCGACTGAATGGCGCAGCGCAGATCGGCCGCGCCATTCTCTGGTTGATGGCTGCCCCACGCGCCGGCATCGCCGAGACGCCTCAGCAGCGCATCGGGGTAGACCGTGCCTTCATCGATGGCGGTTGCCAGGGGTGCGAGTTCCTTGCGCGCGATGACCGCGACCTGATCGGCGATCGACGCCGATGCCAGCGCTTCGCCTATTGCGAGTCGGGATACCGCCAGTGAACCCATCAAACCCTCCACACCCAATGGCCTGCCGTGGCTGCTTTACGCGCTGACTTCGAGATTGACCGGGCGAGTAAAAGTGTTGGCGACCGGGGACCACTTCTTCACATGCGCCACCAGCGCGTCGATCTCGCTCTTCGGAATGCCCTCACATTCCATGTCGACCTTGACGCGGACATCGGTGAAGCCGACCGGCTTCTCGCTGACGTCGCCGGTGCCCCACACCGCCGTGATGTTGAGGTCGCCTTCCAGCTCGAGCTCGAGCTTGTTGACGATCCAGCCGCGGTGGACGGCGTTGGCGTGCAGGCCAACCGCAAGGCACGAGCCGAGCGCGGCCAGCGAGGCCTCCGACGGATTAGGCGCGGTGTCGTCGCCCAAAAGTCCCGGCGGTTCGTCGACGATGTAGGGCGCGAGGTTGCGGATGTAGTTGGCGTGGCGGAACTTGCCTTCCGCCACCGTCTTGCACTTCAAGGTCTTGATGACCTTCGGATTGGCTTTGCCGTTGGCAATGAGCTGTTCGAGCCCATTTTTGTCGATCGGCGCCAGGCAGCCGGTGAGCACTGTTTTTTGAGCGACCGCGGTCATCATTTCTCTCCCTGTAGGATACCGAACGTTCTGTTTCCTGCATGAAGCGTGCCAGATCAGGCCAAGATCAAAAGACCAAGCTCTCTCGCCGCTTAGCGATAGCTGCACGGAAATTGGTCAGCGCCGCGCTGCACAGGCACGAAGCAATTGCCGCGTGCGTGCGATTATTTTCAGCGCAAAGATGCGACTTGATGATTGCCCGGCGCTCCGATTAACTGCGGCGCATGGGCAAATCAGTTTCCAAGAGGAAAGCTGTCGCGGCGTCGGCCGCAGGCGATGAGGAATCCGCGCGTGGGCGCCTGCTCAGCGCGGCGACACATCTGTTCTGCAAGAACGGCATCAATGCCACCGGCATCGACGCCATCATCGATGAAGCCGGGACCGCCAAGACCACGCTCTACAAACTGTTCGGCTCCAAGACCAACCTCGTCAACGCCGTGCTGGAAAGCGAAGGCAAGGCGTGGCGCGAATGGTTCATCAGCGCGATGGAAGATGGCGGCGGCGACGCGCAGGCGAAGCTCAAGCGGATTTTTCCGGCGCTGAAGCGCTGGTTCGCCGAAGAGCGTTTCTACGGCTGTCCCTTCATCAATGCGGTCGCCGAGCACGACAAGGACGCCAAGCAGTTCCGCAACATCGCGCTGCGCCACAAGAAGGTAGTGCTGGCGCACATCGAAACGCTCGCCGCTGAAATGGGCGCGGCCGAGCCGCAGGTGCTGGCCCACCAGATCGCGCTCTTGATCGACGGCGCAATCGTCGCCGCCATGGTCTCCCGCGATCCCGGCGTTGCCGACACCGCTGGCCTCGTCGCGGGAAATCTGTTCGGGCCCTCCAAGGTAAAGAAGCCGAAGCGGGCCCGGAGCCCTGCGGAGCTTGTCGCCGTCTGAGGCGAGCTACAGCAACGGGGGCGGCGCCGTAACGGTCAGGCCGAGTGCAAGCACCACGCCGCCGGCCACAATCAGGCCCACACCCGCGGCGCGGCTGAGCCATGGGCTGCGCGGCAGCAGCTTCTCGAAGGCGACATAGATCGCGACCGCGGCGACCCAGGCCAGGTTCATGACACCGGCAACGAAAAGCAGCGCCATCAGGAACCAGCAACAGCCGACGCAATAGCTACCGTGGCGGAACCCCATGCGCAGCGCGCCCATGGCGCCGGGCTGCCAGTACCTTGAGAGAAACAGCACCGGGCTCTGGCAGTAGCGCAGACAGGCGCGCTTGATCGGCGTCAGCTGATAGAGGCCGGCGGCAAGCAGAATGATCCCGGCGAGCACGCTGCTGGTGCTCGCCATCATGCCGGACAGCAGCCCGGCCTGTTCAAGACCCCACTGCAGCGAGACTGCGATGAGGCTGAAGCCTGCCCATATCACGAGATAGCCGGCGAGAAAGAGCCAGCTTGAGATGACGGGGCTGTCTGTCGTCGCCTGCTTGCGCTTGATCGCCGCGAACAGCAGGACCATGGGGGCCGCGCTGGGCACCATCATCGCGACCATCATCACCCACCACATCGCGAACATGAGCAATGCCTGGGCCGGCGACCACGGCTCGGGATCCATCGGCATGTCGGCCATGCTCATGTCGATGCCGGCGCCGGCAATCAGATAGCCCCAGGAGAACGCAACCACTGTGGCTATTCCGATGGCCACGATCAGGCGATCGTGCCGCAGCGTCTGCTCGAGCGCCGAGGTACCCACCATGAATCCACCCGCGGCTGGGCGCGTAGAGATAAGGGCGCAGCGCTAGGCCGCGACGCCCTCCGGCGTCTGGACGACGTTGGCCAGCGAACTATGCGTGCCCTTGGTTTCGAATTTTATGGCACCGGTCGAGCGGATGTTGGCCGAGGCGACCTCGGCCGCCAGGTGCTCGAACCCTTCGGGCATCACCACCTGGATGCGGTGCGGCGCTCCGGTCACCGGATTCTTGATCGGCTCGACCTCGGTCTCCAGCACGCCTTTCGCTACGACACGGGCGACGCGTCCATTCTTGTCGAACGAAAACTCGAAGGGCACGAACAGCGGTTCGTGCATCTTGGTCACGATCAGGCTGAGGATCTGGAATAGCGTGCCTTCGGCGGAGTTCTTGCCCGACATGATATTGAAAAGCGCTTCGCGTTGTTCGGGCGTGGCGCGCTCGTCGATGATCGGCTGCAACTGGCCATTACCCTCATGCAGCGCGCCGGGAAAATCGACGGTCGCTGCGAAAACCAGGCCATCGAGGTTGGTCTTCTCGAAATGTCCTTTGGTGATCCGCATGCCGACCATGCCCTTGCAATAGCCCTCGGTCGGCAGGGCGTTGAAATCGCACGGACAGCCAAACGCACAATTGCAGTTCTTGATCCATTCGCCTTCGAGACGCCAGTCAGATGTCGCCATCGCACACCTCCGTTTGCGTTTCCGATTGGACTGCAGCCGCCTGAAATACTCCTCAGCGGCGAGCTTACCCCGTTTGTGTCCTCAGGGACAGGGAGCGGGGCTGCCCTAACCACGTTCACGTAGGCTCGCTTCCAGCCGCTTCAGTTCCGCCTCCAGATCCGCCTCCACATCGGCGACCCGCATCTCGATCACGCGGTAATCGCGCGCCTCTAGCCAGGCCGTCCGGCTGGCGCGGTCGGCGACGATGGCCTCCGACTCGTTCGGATTGACCAGCTCGATCGCCAGCCGGTGCACGAAGGAGACGAAGTCCGGAATGTGGCGCCCCACCGGGGTCTGGCGCTTGAACTGCCCGGCAAAACGCCGGTCGCGGGTCAGCGCCTGCCACAGGACCCGCTCGGCGTCGGTCGGGTTCCGCCGCAGCAGCCTTGCGAGCCCGCGCACGGTCGAGCTGTCGCCGGGCACCGCCGGCCCCTGCCCATGCTCGGCCAGCAAAGCGCGCAGTCGCGTCGCCTGCTCGCCGTCCAGCACGCCGCCCTTGGCCGGCCCCTTGCGGCCCTCGGCGATTGCCATCACCACTCCGTGCAGGGTGTGCATGTCCTGCTTGGTCGGGTCCATCCGGGTGAAGATGTTGCGCAGGTTCACCAGCATGGTCTCCCGCTTCTCGCGCGGGCGGAGGAATTCGACCTTGTCGAGTTCCCGGACCAGATTGTCGAAGAAGGCCTGCATCTGGTGCTGCGAGGCCGGCTCGGAGCGTTCGGGCATCGCGAACGGCAGCGCGCCGCCGGTCGACAACTTGAACCACTCGTAGCCGATCAGCAGCACCGCCTGCGCCAGATTGAGCGAGGCGAAGCCGGGATTGACCGGGAAGGTGATGATCCGGTTGGCGAGCGCCACCTCCTCGTTCTGCAGGCCATAGCGCTCGCGGCCGAACATGATGCCGGCCCCGCCTCCGCTGCCGACATGCGCCACGATCTCGCTCGCGGCGTGCACGGGGGCAACCACCGGCTTGGCCTGATCATGGGCGCGGGCCGTAGTGGCAAACAGCAGCGTCAGGTCGGCGACCGCCTGCTCGACCGTGTCGAACAGTTGCGCCTGCTCCAGAATCTGGTCGGCGCCCGCCGCGGCCCGCTGCGCCGCGATGTTCGGCCAGCCGTCGCGCGGATTGACGATCCGCAAACGGGACAGCGCAAAATTGCCCATCGCGCGCGCGGCCATGCCGATATTCTCGCCGAGCTGCGGCTCGACGAGGATCACAACAGGTCCGGCTAAGTCCCAACCAGACTTGGTTTTATCGGTGCCCGAACCGGACATTCGTGACTTCACTTTCTGATTCAACTTCTGAAGTTGATTCAACATATGAAGGTTTTTGAACCAGCGCGCGACGCGGCACGATTCAAAGCCTTATCATTTGCCCGTTTTCAGAATTCGGCCGGAATTCTCAGGGCTGAGAATCGGGTTAGTAGCGCTTCGTGCCGTTCTTGGCGATATGTGCCGCGATCGCGACCTTCCCTCTGGCGGCGGACCGGCTCCAGCCTACCAGGCGGCCTGATCTGCGGCCTGTTCGTAACCCTGGTAAGTGGTGGCCGGGACCGCCACCGAGACGGCGTTCTAATCCGAAAAATGGGCTGAAAGTGCATAACGGCTTGGCTTTCGCCAGCCGGTTTGCAGTGCTATAGGCCGCCTATAATCATCCCCCGCCCCCAACGCGCGGTTTTCCGAAGAAAAGGCCCCCTCCATCATGGCAAAAATCAAGGTGACCAACCCCGTCGTCGAACTCGATGGCGACGAGATGACCCGGATCATCTGGCAATACATCAAGGACAAGCTGATCACCCCGTTCCTGGATGTCGAGCTTTTGTATTTTGACCTCGGAATGGAATACCGCGACCAGACCAACGACCAGGTCACGATCGACGCCGCCAATGCCATCAAGAAGGTCGGCGTCGGCGTCAAATGCGCCACCATCACCCCCGACGAGGCCCGGGTGAAGGAATTCGGCCTGAAGGAGATGTGGAAGTCGCCGAACGGCACCATCCGCAACATCCTCGGCGGCGTGATCTTCCGCGAGCCGATCATCTGCAAGAACGTGCCGCGCCTGGTTCCCGGCTGGACCAAGCCGATCATCATCGGCCGCCACGCCTATGGCGACCAGTACCGCGCCACCGATTTCAAGTTCCCCGGCAAAGGCACGCTCTCGATGAAGTTCGTCGGTGACGACGGCACCGTGATCGAGCGGGAAGTGTTCAAGGCCCCCGAAGCCGGCGTGGCAATGGGAATGTACAATCTCGACGATTCCATCATCGACTTCGCCCGTGCCTCGCTGAACTACGGCCTCGCTGCGCGGCTACCCGGTCTATCTCTCGACCAAGAACACGATTCTCAAGGTCTATGACGGCCGCTTCAAGGACATCTTCCAGGACATCTACGACCGCGAATTCAAGAAGGAATTCGAGGCCAAGCGGCTGACCTACGAACACCGCCTGATCGACGACATGGTGGCTTCCGCGCTGAAATGGTCCGGCGGCTACGTCTGGGCCTGCAAGAACTACGACGGCGACGTGCAGTCGGATACGGTGGCGCAGGGCTACGGCTCGCTCGGCCTGATGACCTCGGTGCTGCTGACGCCCGACGGCAAGACCGTCGAAGCCGAAGCCGCGCACGGCACGGTGACCCGGCACTACCGCGAGCACCAGAAGGGCAAGGAGACCTCGACCACTTCGATCGCGTCGATCTTCGCCTGGACCCGCGGCCTGTCCCACCGTGCCAAGCTCGACAACAACCCTGAATTGGCGAAATTCGCCGACACGCTGGAAAAGGTTTGCGTCGCGACCGTCGAGGAAGGCTACATGACCAAGGACCTCGCACTGCTGGTCGGCGCCGACCAGCGCTGGCTGTCCACGACCGGCTTCCTCGACAAGGTCTCGGACAACCTCGCCAAGGCGATGGCGGCATAAGCCGCCCTCACAACTCCCTCCACATCATTGCCTGCGACAAACGCGAAGCGTTTGCGCAAGGGGCAGAGCGACGAACAATCCATGTCCCGGCTTGGGGCACGATGGATTGCTCGGAGTCTGTCGCCGGGCCGCGCATTCGCGCGGCCCGTGGGCTCGCCGTGTTAGAAAACCAACGACGGAGCATTACCGTGTCGTTCCCTAAGAACGCCGTACTCACTGCCATCTTTCTCACCGGGTCGCTCGTCAACGCGACCGCCCAGAAATCACTTCCCGAGGCCATCGCAGCTCCGGGTGAAACCACAATACTCACGCTGCATGCCGAAGGCGCGCAGGTCTACGAATGCAAGACCAGCGCCGACGGCGCACTCGCCTGGGCGCTTCGCGAACCGATCGCGACGCTTTTTTCGGACGGCAAGACGGTCGGCCGGCATTATGCCGGACCGAGCTGGGAATACAGCGACGGCAGCGCGGTGGTCGGCCAGGTCGTCGGCACGGCCCCAGGCACCGTCGCGAACGACATTCCCTGGCTGAAGCTCGGAGTGACTTCCCGGCGCGGCAGCGGTGTTCTCAGTCCGGCGACGACAGTGCAACGGATCAACACGGTGGGTGGAAAGCTCAATGGCGCCTGCTACAAGGCAGGCACCTATGAAAGCGTCCCCTACTCGGCGGACTACGTGTTCCTGCGCAAGGGCTGAGCGCCTTCTCCGCCATGGCCGGGACACCTGGCGCGAATACGCGCTTGGCGCTACCGCTAACCCATCGCCACCTTGTCGCTCCTGTGCTCGCGTTGGTCGAGCCACATCGTGCCGAGCGCGAACGCCAGCCAGCCGAAATTGTAGGCAAAGCCTACCATCAAAACGACCCAGCCGGGAATCGGTCCGACGGCGGCGCGGTCGACATATTCCGCTAGGGTTGACGCAGGCGTCGGATGGATCGCTATCTTGCCGTAATAGGCAATCACCTGGACGGCGAGAATCCAGACGTAGTTGCGGCGCAGCCGCCGCCCCGCCGCGCGGACAAACGAAATGTGGTGCCGGGGCGCCGTGTAGTCGCGCCCGAGAACCGCCTGCCAGCTATCATCGCGGGCTTCACCGGTGAATATTGGCGCGTAGAAATTCATCTCCATCCATCGAGCTCGGGCGCGCCAGACATTGAAGTAACGATAACGTCGCGCCTCCATGCCGAGAAACACGGCAATGAGCAGGCCTACGAGCAGGAGTGGCAGGGTGAAGCCTCCGGGCTCGAAAAGGTCGTCGATAGGGCGATGCCCATTGTGACGATCGCCCAGTTGGTCGTGTTGTCGAGCCGCGTTCTCCAGATCGTCGAACGGTAGACTTCGCCCCGGTAGAGATGGGCGATGGCGCCCATTTCAGCAGAATTGAAGGTGTGCTGGCCGTGTGTTTCGCTGGAAGCCGTAACAGACATGGCGGGACTCCGGTTGTCCGAACCGCGGATCACCGGCGTTGACCGGGAGAGTCCATATCATCAACGCCGATGAACCTATCCGGAATTGTGACGCCGCAACTATGCTCGCCCTGAGGTCGAATTGCCAGCAACAGGATCGAGCAATAGAACGGTGCACCGCACTATCCCGAGCTGGCGTCCGCATTGGGTCGCGCCTTGTGGCTGCGCTTCAGGCGCCCGCCATCGCCTGCTCGATCGCCGACAGCGCCGCGTTGGCCTTGGCGCCGTCGGGGCCGCCGGCCTGCGCCATGTCGGGCCGGCCGCCGCCGCCCTTGCCGCCGAGCGCTTCGGAGCCCTTGCGCACCAGTTCGACCGCGTTGAACCGCGCCGTGAGATCGGCGGTGACGCCGACGACGATGCCGGCCTTGCCGTCCTCGGTGACGCCGACGATCGCGACCACGCCGGAGCCGATCTGCTTCTTGCCGTCGTCGACCAGGCTCTTGAGATCCTTGGTCTCGACGCCCTCGACCGCACGGGCGAGCAGCTTGACGCCGCCCGCCTCGCGCACGCCGCCGGCTGCCGCAGCCCCGTTGGTCGCACCGCCGCCCATCGCGAGCTTCTTGCGCGCATCCGACAGATCGCGCTCGAGCTTCTTGCGCTCTTCCATCAGCGCCGCAATGCGCGCCGGCATGTCGTCGACCGAGGTGCGCAGCTCCAACGCCGCGGTCTTGGCGATCGACATCGTATCGTTGGCGTGCTTGCGCGCATGACGCCCGGTGAGCGCCTCGATGCGCCGCACGCCCGAGGCCACCGCGCTTTCGCCGGTCACCGAAATCAGGCCGATATCGCCGGTGCGGCGCACATGGGTGCCGCCGCACAATTCGACCGACCAGCCGAGCGCATTGGTCCCTTGCGCGCGATCCTGCTTGCCCATCGAGACCACGCGGACCTCATCGCCGTATTTTTCGCCGAACAGGGCGCGCGCGCCGGCTTCGCGGGCGTCATCCACCGCCATCAGCCGCGTTGTCACCTCGTCGTTTTCCAGCACCACCTCGTTGGCGATATCCTCGATGCGAGCCAGCTCTTCCGCCGTGATCGGTTTTGGATGCACGAAGTCGAACCGCAGCCGGTCCGGCGCCACCAGCGAGCCGCGTTGGGCGATGTGATCGCCGAGCACCTGGCGCAGCGCCTCATGCAGCAGGTGCGTCGCCGAGTGATGCGACCGGATCGAAGACCGGCGCGCGTGATCGACCTCGAGCTGCAGCGCTGTGCCCACCTTCAGCGTGCCCTGCTCCACCGTGCCGAGATGGACGAAGAGATCGCCCGCCTTCTTCTGGGTGTCGGTGACGCGGAACTTGACGCCCTCGCCCGTCAGCAGGCCGGTATCGCCAACCTGGCCGCCGGACTCCGCATAGAATGGCGTCTGGTTCAACACGATCGCACCGCTCTCGCCGGCTTTCAGGCTGTCGGCATCCTTGCCGTCCTTGACCAGCGCGGTCACCACGCCTTCGGCGCTCTCGGTGTCGTATCCGAGGAATTCGGTGGCGCCGAGCTTTTCGCGCAAGGGGAACCAGACGTTCTCGCTGGCGGTATCGCCCGAGCCGGACCACGACGCGCGCGCCTTGGCTTTCTGCTTTTCCATCGCATCGGTGAACGAAGCCTGATCGACGCTGATGCCGCGCGACTTCAGCGCGTCCTGCGTCAGATCGAGCGGGAAGCCGTAGGTGTCGTACAGCGTGAACGCGGTATCGCCGTCGAACATGTCGCCCTTCTTCAGGCCACTGCTCTTCTCGTCGAGAATGGCGAGGCCCCGCGCGAGAGTCTTGCGGAAGCGGGTCTCTTCCAGCCGCAGCGTCTCCTCGATCAGCTTTTCCGCGCGCACCAGATCCGGATAGGCCTGCCCCATCTCGCGCACCAGCGCCCAGACCAGGCGATGCATCAATGGCTCATGCGCACCGAGGAGCTGCGCGTGGCGCATCGCGCGGCGCATGATCCGGCGCAGCACATAGCCGCGGCCTTCGTTCGACGGCAGCACGCCGTCCGAAATCAGGAAGGCTGAGGAGCGCAGATGGTCCGCAATGACCCGGAACGACGCGACGGTCTGTTCCTTCGGTCCGGTCCCTAGCGCCGAAGCAGTCGCATCGATCAGGTTACGGAAAAGATCGGTTTCGAAGACGCTCTCAACGCCCTGCAGGATGCAGGCCATGCGCTCCAGCCCCAAGCCGGTGTCGATCGAGGGGCGCGGCAGCGGCTGGCGCTCCTCCTTCGTCACCTGCTCAAACTGCATGAAGACGAGGTTCCAGAATTCGAGGAAGCGATCACCGTCCTCTTCCGGGCTGCCCGGAGGCCCACCCCAGATGTGCTCGCCGCGGTCGATGAAGATTTCGGAGCACGGGCCGCAGGGGCCCGTGTCGCCCATCGCCCAGAAATTGTCCGAGGTCGCGATGCGGATGATGCGGTCGTCTGAAAAGCCGGCGATCTTCTTCCAGTGGCCTGCCGCCTCATCGTCGTCGTGGTAGACGGTGACGAGCAGCTTGTCCTTCTTGAGCCCGAACTCCTTTGTGATCAGCTTCCAGGCAAGCTCGATCGCGCGCTCCTTGAAGTAATCGCCGAACGAGAAATTGCCGAGCATCTCGAAGAAGGTGAGATGGCGCGCGGTGTAGCCGACATTGTCGAGGTCGTTATGCTTGCCGCCGGCGCGCACGCATTTCTGCGAGGTGGTGGCGCGCTGGTAGGGCCGCTTCTCGACGCCGGTGAAGACGTTCTTGAACTGCACCATGCCGGCATTGGTGAACATCAAGGTCGGGTCGTTGCGCGGCACGAGCGGCGACGACGGCACGATCTCGTGGCCGTTCTCCGCAAAGAAATCCAAGAATTTCGACCTGATCTCGTTGACGCCGCTCATGTTCATCCAATCGGAAATAGGGCCGGGTCCGGTCGCAAATAACCTTAATCTTCCGGCGGAACGCTTTTAGACAAGGCCGCCTGCGGTGTCCAGAAACTGTGCAGCCGGATCATAGGCTTGCCGCAGCACACAAGATGGGCACGCACATCCCGTTGATAATGCTGCGGCTGCGTTGACAGGCTTGGCAGGGCTGTGTTTCCTCCTATCTGTAAGACGTCACGTCGGGAGAGATCGGCTTAAGCGCCGGCGCCGAAGGAGCAACCGCCCCGGAAACTCTCAGGCAAACGGACCGCGTGACGAAATAGCATCTGGAAAGTGACGCCGGGCAGATTTGGCCCAGGGCGTCCGCCGACGGGATAATACTCTCAGGCACAGCGACAGATGGGGCTTTCTTTGGGTTTTCGGAGGCTGGTCTCCGGAACCCATGAGGGCCTTAACGATGCTGGCACGCGATGCATCTCCACTAAAACGCACCCCATTGCACGCGCTCCATGTGGCACGCGGCGGCAAGCTGGTTCCCTTGCGGGCTACGAGATGCCGGTGCAATACCCGGCCGGCGTGCTGAAGGAGCATCTGCACACGCGAAGCGCCGCCGGGCTGTTCGACGTCTCGCATATGGGCCAGCTCGCGCTGCGGCCCAAATCCGGCAAGGTCGCGGATGCAGCGCTGGCGCTGGAGCGGCTGGTGCCGCAGGACATCGTGGCGGTTGCGCCGGGACGGCAGCGCTACGCCCAGTTCACAAATGCCGACGGCGGCCTCCTCGACGACCTGATGGTCGCGAATTTCGGCGATCATCTGTTTCTGGTCGTCAACGCCGCCTGCAAGGCCGAAGACGAAGCGCATCTGCGCGCGCATCTCTCCGAGACCTGCGTCATCGATCTGCTGGCTGATCGCGGCCTGATCGCGCTGCAGGGACCGAAGGCCGAACAGGCTTTGGCGAAACTTGGTGCAGACGTATCAGCGATGCGGTTCATGGAAACCGGCCCGCGCAAGGTCGCCAGCTTCGACTGTTTCGTTTCGCGTTCCGGCTACACCGGCGAGGACGGTTTTGAGATTTCGGTACCGGCCGCACAGGCCGAGGCGCTGGTGACGATGCTGCTCGAAAACCCCGACGTGCTGCCGATCGGATTGGGCGCGCGCGACAGCCTGCGGCTCGAGGCCGGCCTTTGCCTCTACGGCCACGACCTCGACACCACGACGACGCCGGTCGAGGGCGCGCTGGAATGGTCGGTGCAGAAGAGCCGTCGCACCGGCGGCGCCCGCGCCGGCGGATTTCCGGGCGCGGACAAGATCCTCTCGCAATTTGAAAAGGCGCATCGCGCCGCCGCGTCGGGCTGCGTCCCGAGGGCCGCGCGCCGGTGCGCGAAGGCGCGCTGCTGTTCGCGGACGCCGCCTCAAGCGAAGCGATCGGCAAGGTCACCTCGGGCGGCTTCGGCCCGAGCCTCAATGCGCCGGTTGCGATGGGCTATCTGCCGACATCGCTGTCCGCCAATGGCACGCAAGTTTTCGCCGAAGTGCGCGGCCAGCGCCTGCCGCTGCAGGTCGCAGCCATGCCCTTCGTTCCCAACACCTACAAACGCTGAGGAAGTTTCATGACGACATTGTTCACATCCGACCATGAATGGCTCCGCATCGAGGGCGATGTCGCCACCATCGGGGTCACCGACTATGCGCAGTCGCAGCTCGGCGACGTCGTGTTCGTCGAACTGCCCAAGGTCGGCCGAGCCTTGAAGAAGGCCGAAGCCGCCGCCGTGGTCGAATCGGTAAAGGCCGCCTCCGACGTCTACGCGCCGATCTCGGGCGAGGTGGTCGAAGTCAACGAGGCGCTCGCCGCAGAACCCGCGCTGGTGAATTCCGACGCCGGCGGCAAGGCCTGGTTCTTCAAGCTCAAGATCGCAGACAAGAGCGAACTCGGCGGCCTGATGGATGAAGCCGCTTACAAGGCACATACGGCTTGAACGCCGTAGGCAACATTTCCGCCGTCATGGCCGGGCTTGTCCCGGCCATCCACGCCTTGTTTGCGCCAAGTAAGACGTGGATGCCCGGCACAAGGCCGGGCATGACGGAGTAACTGCTCTCTGCTACGTGACGAGGAAAGACCCATGAACGCGCCGCTGAAAACTACCGCTGAGGCCGCCACCGATTTCGTGCGCCGCCATATCGGCCCCTCGCCCCGCGACATCAGTGCGATGCTGGCCAGCGTCGGCGCAAACAGCCTTGGCGAGCTGATGAGCCAGACGCTGCCGTCGTCGATCCGTCAGAAGGCGCCGCTCGACCTCGGCCCTGCGTTCAGCGAAACCGAGGCGCTGGCGCATATGCGCGAGCTCGCCGCGCAAAACGAAGTGTTCACCTCGCTGATCGGGCAAGGCTATTCGGGCACCATCCTGCCCGCGGTGATCCAGCGCAACATTCTGGAGAACCCGGCCTGGTACACGGCCTATACGCCCTATCAGCCGGAGATCAGCCAGGGCCGGCTGGAGGCGCTGTTCAACTTCCAGACCATGATCTGCGACCTCACCGGCCTCGACGTCGCCAACGCCTCGCTGCTCGATGAAGCAACCGCCGCGGCCGAGGCCATGGCACTTGCCGAACGCGCGTCGCAGGTGAAGACAAAATCGTTCTTTGTCGATGCCGAGGTGCATCCGCAGACGCTCGCGGTGCTGCGCACCCGCGCCGAGCCTTTGGGATGGAATCTGATTGTCGGCGATCCCCTCACCGATCTCGATAAGGCGGAAGTGTTCGGCGGATTGCTGCAGTATCCGAGCACGTCAGGCGCGGTGCGCGACCTCAGGCCAGCGATTGTGGCGCTACGCGCCAAGGGCGCACTTGCGGTGATGGCCGCCGATTTGCTGGCGTTGACGCTGATCGCCTCGCCCGGCGAACTCGGCGCCGATATCGCGATCGGTTCGGCGCAGCGCTTTGGCGTGCCGATGGGCTATGGCGGCCCGCATGCGGCCTACATGTCGGTGCGCGACGCGCTAAAACGCTCGCTGCCCGGCCGCATCGTCGGCCTGTCGGTGGATCTGCGCGGGCAGCCGGCCTATCGGCTGGCGCTGCAGACCCGCGAGCAGCACATCCGGCGCGAAAAGGCCACCTCCAACATCTGCACCGCGCAGGTGCTGCTGGCGGTGATCGCCTCGATGTACGCGGTCTATCATGGCCCCGAAGGGCTGACGCATATCGCGCGCACGGTGCACCGCCGCGCCGTGGTGCTGGCGGCGGGGCTGGCAAAGCTCGGCTTTGCGCCGACGTCGCAGGCCTTCTTCGATACCGTCACGGTTCAGGCCGACGGAAAGCAGAGCGAGATCGTCGCGCGCGCGCTCGCCGAGAAGATCAATCTGCGGATCGGTAACGGCACGCTGGGGATTGCGGTCGACGAGACCACCACGCCTGCCGTCGTCGAGGCGGTGTGGCGCGCGTTCGGCGGCAAGCTTTCCTATGCCGACGTCGAGGTCAGCGCGCGCGAAACGCTTCCCTCGAACTGAAGCGCGACAGCGCCTTCCTTGTCCATCCCGTGTTCCATACGCACCGCTCCGAGACCGAGCTGTTGCGCTACATGCGCAAGCTCAGCGATCGCGACCTCGCACTCGACCGGGCGATGATCCCGCTCGGCTCCTGCACCATGAAGCTGAACGCGACCACAGAAATGATCCCGCTCACCTGGCCGGAATTTGCCAGCCTGCATCCGTTCGCGCCTAGCGAGCAGGCCCGCGGTTATCACGCGTTGTTCAAGCGGCTGGAACAATGGCTATGCGACATCACCGGCTATGACGCGGTCTCGCTGCAGCCGAATTCCGGCGCGCAGGGCGAGTATGCCGGGCTGCTCGCGATCCGCGCCTATCACGCCGCGCGCGGCGAGCCGCACCGCAAGGTGTGCCTGATCCCCTCCTCCGCGCACGGCACCAATCCGGCCTCCGCCCACATGGCCGGCATGGAAGTGGTGGTGACTGCCTGCGACATCAGGGGCGATGTCGACGTCGACGATCTCCGCGCCAAGGCGGAGAAGCATTCCAAGAATCTCGCAGCTGTGATGATCACCTATCCGTCGACGCATGGCGTGTTCGAGGAGCACATCAGCGAGATCTGCGACATCGTTCACAGCCACGGCGGCCAGGTCTATCTCGACGGCGCCAACATGAATGCGCAGGTCGGCCTGTCACGGCCCGGCGATTACGGCGCCGACGTCTCGCATCTCAATCTGCACAAGACGTTCTGCATTCCGCATGGCGGCGGCGGCCTGGGCATGGGGCCAATCGGCGTGAAGGCCCATCTCGAACCTTTCCTGCCCGGGCATCCCGCAAGGGACGGCAGCGTGCCGGTCGGGCCGGTCTCGGCGGCGCCGTTTGGTTCGGCGTCGATCCTGACGATCTCCTACATCTACATTTTGATGATGAGCGGCGAAGGCCTGACGCGCGCGACTGAAATTGCGATCCTGAACGCCAACTACATCGCAGGCCGCCTCGATCCGCATTTCCCGGTCTTGTACAAGAACGCAAAAGGCCGCGTCGCGCATGAATGCATCGTCGATCCCCGTCCGCTGAAGACGAGCAGCGGCGTCACCGTCGACGATATTGCCAAGCGACTGATCGACTACGGCTTCCATGCGCCGACCATGAGCTTTCCTGTGCCAGGCACGCTGATGATCGAGCCGACCGAATCGGAATCCAAGGCCGAGCTTGATCGCTTCTGCGACGCCATGATCGCGATCCGAAGCGAGATCACGGAGATCGAAATCGGCCGCTGGAAGGTCGAAGCATCGCCCTTACGCCACGCCCCGCACACCGTGCACGACATCGTCGACGATGCATGGAACCGCGCCTACAGCCGCGCCACTGGTTGTTTCCCCGACGGCGTCTCACGCACCGACAAATACTGGTGCCCGGTCGGCCGCGTCGACAACGTCTATGGCGACCGCAATCTGGTGTGCTCGTGCCCGCCGGTGGCGGATTACGCGCAGGCGGCGGAGTGAGGCTGTGTCCCGGACGCGGTGCAGCGCACTTGCGCTGCTCCGCAGAGCCGGGACCGATGCAGACAAAACGACTGCCCCCGGATCAGCAGCGCACCGCTAACGTGCTGCGCAGCATCCGGGGCACGCAAAAACAAAACGGGCGCTGAAGACGTCGGCAACTCAACGTCCGCAGCACCCGTCTGTCGCGTCTCAGGCCTTATCGGCCTGAAGCGTCGGAGACCTTATTCCTCTGCCGCCTCCGGCTCCTCGCCGTCGGCGTCGCGCTCAGGGGAGCCTGCCAGAATCTGCTCAGCAATCAGGCCGGAGTTCTGGCGGATCGCCGTCTCGATCTTGGCGACCATGTCGGGATTGGCCTTGAGGAAGGCTTTCGAGTTCTCGCGCCCCTGCCCGAGCCGCTGGCTGTCATAGGAGAACCACGCGCCCGACTTCTCGACGATGCCGGCCTTGACGCCGAGATCGAGGATTTCGCCCATCTTGGAGACGCCTTCGCCATACATGATGTCGAATTCGACCTGCTTGAATGGCGGCGCCAGCTTGTTCTTCACCACCTTGACGCGGGTCTGGTTGCCGACCACTTCGTCGCGTTCCTTGATCGCGCCGATGCGGCGGATGTCGAGGCGGACGGAGGCGTAAAATTTCAGCGCGTTGCCGCCGGTGGTGGTCTCCGGCGAGCCGTACATCACCCCGATCTTCATACGGATCTGGTTGATGAAGATCACCATGGTGTTGGATTTGTTGATCGAGGCGGTGAGCTTGCGCAGCGCCTGGCTCATCAGCCGCGCCTGCAGGCCGGGCAGCGCATCGCCCATCTCGCCTTCGAGTTCGGCCTTCGGCACCAGCGCTGCAACCGAATCGACCACCAGCACGTCGACCGCGCCGGAGCGCACCAGCGTGTCGCAGATTTCCAGCGCCTGCTCGCCGGTGTCGGGCTGCGAGATCAGCAGTTCGTCGATGTTGACGCCGAGCTTGCGCGCATAGACCGGATCAAGCGCGTGTTCGGCGTCGATGAAGGCGCAGATGCCGCCCTTCTTCTGTCCCTCCGCCACCGTGTGCAGTGCCAGCGTGGTCTTGCCTGAAGATTCCGGCCCGTAGATTTCGACCACACGTCCCCTCGGCAGGCCGCCGACGCCCAGCGCGATATCGAGCCCGAGCGACCCCGAAGAAATGGTTTCGATGTCCATCGAACGATCGTTCTTGCCCAGCTTCATCACCGAGCCCTTGCCGAACTGGCGCTCGATCTGGGAGAGCGCGGCGGACAGGGCCTTGGTCTTATCCATGGAGGATCCTTCGACGATACGCAGGGCAGTGGCGGACATAATACGTGCTCCTTATGGCGGGGATTCGCGAGCGGGACAAACGGGCGGTGGCAAGTTCGGGATTCGACTTTTGGATCTCGATGGCGTACAGGAACCTCGTACCACGTTTGTTCCATGTTCGCAATATGTTCTTTTTTCGGATTTGGAGTGCCGGCCTGTTTCCGACCTCAGGCGCCTGGTTCAGGCGCCTGGTTCGAAAAATCGCAATGGCCTGATTTGAGTTTTGTCGGCTGCCGGACAGACGGAATGAAACAACCGGCCTTTAATTTGGCGATGGGTGGGCTGGGCTTAAGAGGGACCCCCATGGCTCGGCAGCGTAAGCGCGTCAATCACACGGCGACCTTTGAAGAGCGGCTGGCGCAAGAGGCGATCAAATTCAAAGCGGCCGCCGAAAAGCAACCTCCCGGCAGCATGGCCCGAGAACTGCTCTTGCGACGTGCCCGGCAGGCCGAGACGGCCGCTCACATCAATGAGTGGCTGAGATCGCCCGGCCTGCGGCCCCCCACCTCATTGGAAAACTTGCTGTCCGATCAGAAGAAGTAAGGCCGCACCCCAGTGTCCCGGACTGGCAAGGGGACCCGCAAGTGAAGGACTATCGAGCCTCTCTGGAGAAGCTTCGGAGCGATGCGGCTGAAGCGGCGCAGAATCCGGGACCTTGCAACGGATATGGCCAAACGCGAAATGTTCGACCGGCTGGCCAGGCATCTGGGCCAACTGGCCGATGACGTTGAGCTGGCCATGAACGGGTCCATGAACGCGGCAAAGGCCAGTTACGAGTAAGGCCGCCTCAGTGGCGGACGGCGAGGAACGTCGTCCAAGCGGTTGCTGCGGACCCCCGGTCAAACCCTCCAACTACGCAAACATACGGAGATGACCCGCAGCGCAAGTTCTGCATATTTCCGCCTATGGGCCGGCATATCCTTTTCAAATGCCCACGGCTGGGCACGAACGTGCAGCATTGGCTTCCGGAGACCCCGCCGGAGGACGAGCCCAATTCCTATGTGTCCGTCGTCTGTCTTGCCTGCACCCGGCTTCATTTCATCCACAAGGAAACCGGGAAACTGCTGGGCGAAGAGTGACGCCGCAACCGGTAGCGTGCCCGCCCGGACACAGGGCCTGCCTTAAGTTCACTTTTGTACTGTTGACCCGGAACGGATTCCGCCGCAGTGCGTAATCGCATCGGAAGCGACGGATAGCGACGGGTAGTAACGGGGAACCAGATTGTGCCGGGCAAGAAATATCTAACGGAACAAGCAGCGACTTTTCTCAAATTTGCAATGGCCACCACGGATCCGGACGTCGCCGCGGGCTTTCTCGAAAAGGCCGCCGACCTTTCGGCCAGAAGTGCAAAGGCGCCGGATGCCAGCCCCCGGCCGCCTGATGTAGAGCAGCCGGAACGCTAGCTCTCGCGATGAGGCCGCCAACGAGCGGCCTCATCGTTTTATCGGCCCATCCGCAGGTCGGTACTGGCCTGTCTCGACCCCTGGCGGCCTGGTTTGAATCCGCCAGTGGCCCGGTTTGATGTGTTCACTTTTTGCAACTCGCAGGAACCTTTGCCCCATTTCTGCGTACCGTCGGTGGCGCGCTGGGATACCACGGGGAAAATTCATGTGATTGGTAAAGCGTACTTCGTGCGTCAAGCGGCGATTTTGTTCAGGTTTGCCAAGGCAACCAAAGACCCCCAAATTTCCGCTGCGTTAATGGAAAAAGCGGCCGATTTAAAATTGCGAGTGGACGATCCAGCGTCATGTGACTTGACGCCACCAGCACCGGATATCGAGCCGCCGCCCACGACATGAACGGATGAAGGCCGCCTCGGTTGGCGGCCTTTCCATCCATCTACGCCAGCGCATAGACAGTCTATTTCGGGCAGTACCGCAAGTCGGGGTGCGGTGACGTCGCTTACAATTTTAGGCGTGCTTGCGCTTTCACCTGAACCGTCCGTCAAGATGCGCACGCTATGCGTTGCCACATGCACATACAGGTTGCCTTCACCCCCGAGCCCATCGTGCCGATGCTTCAGCAGCATGGAGCCCACCTTCTCACACGGCTGTTGAGCCTCAGCCGCACCCCGGAGCCCTCGCGGGTGCCGCCGCCGGTCCGGCCGGACGCGCCGTCGAGAACCCATATCCCGCCGCGGCAGCCTTATCCAACGCGCCAGGAATAGGCGCCGGGAAATTCGTCTCAAGCGGCGTTGAACCTTTTTCATTCCGGTTCAGACAAAATTCTTGCCTGGGACATTGCATCACTCGGGGAATAGGCCTGCGCCGCCAAGCGACCATACTCCGCTTGCGCGGCGCAGCGCTTTCGGCGGGCGCGGAAGCAGCGGCTCCGGCGCGGGAATTCGGACACGCCCACGGGGCTAGAACGCACAGCGCGAGGATTTCTGCCGTGCTGGCCGCGCGGCAAATGTATTTGCCAGCAGATGGAATATGGAACTTTGTGGTTCCGCTCCCGTTACCTGCAGAGGAGTCCGCGCGGGTACTCCCCGTTCCCTCTCCGCTCCCTCGCAGGCGTCCAAACGACCGCTTGATCAGCCTTATAGTAGTTGCATTTATTGATGTTTGCAATTTTAAGTAACAGGCTTGGATTCGAAGCGGTTGAGGCCGCCGCGGGATTTTTTATATGATCTACAAGGGCGTTGAATTCACCGTGACGGATGTCGCTCCGGGCATTTGGAAATGGCAATTCCGCATCGGTGACAGGGTGATCGCGGGAAAGACCGAAGCCAAGCTCAATCTGCTTGCCATCCGGCGGGTCCAGCTTCGGATCGATCGGGAGCTAAAAAAGCCGAACGGGAACAACCAGCTTCACCGGATCCTTCTACCGGCCGCCCGCCGGGAAAGCCTTAAGCAATTTCAGTATGTTACGACCACATGATGACATGACGCATGTGCCCGGCAACGGGCATGAGCCCGTAAAAACCCGGAGTTGATCTTTCCGCCCGCCAGGAATCCACTCCGCCCGCTCTCGCGCGTTCTCGGAGCCAACGGCGGCCCATTTTGCATCTGGTTCAGCTTGCCATGCCGATCTTCTTCTTCAGTGTTCGACATGGCGAGGATGCATGCGTCAACAACGACGGTGCGGAGTTTGCCGATCATAACGCCGCCTGGAAGGAAATGACCGGCGTCTGCGGGGACATGATCGCGGACATTTCCCGAAAACTCTCCGAAAACGCCGAGTGGCAGATGGAATTGCTGGATGAATCCAGAAGGCCGGTATTCCGGATCCGCCTGGTTGCGGAGACGCTGCAGGACACCGATCAGGAAGCGCGCTAGGCGTGCGCCTTTTTGAGAGCCGCATCCGGTTCACCGGCCGGCGCAACGCCCTTCCGCAGCTCCCGGGCGGAGATGAATCGGACGCCGACCAATTCGCCCTTGCGCCAGATCAACGTGCATAGCCGCCGTACCTCACCGCCCGCGGTCAGCGAAAGGCCGAACATTTTCGGCACCGCGAGGTCACCCACGTCGAGGCAGGCGCCGTTCTCGGAAATGTCGAGGATGTAGCACTCGATCCATGCCGCATCCGGCGCCGGAATCAGGAATCCCGGCTTGCGCAAGTCGACCCGAACGAACTTGCGGGCACCCAGGTCTTTGCGGTCTCTCGCCATGACTTCTCCTGCACTGGGAATTGCTAGGCGGAATACCTGAATACCGAGTTATCGGAATCCGGCAAAAATCGGTGTGTCGGTGTGAATTCTGTTGCAAGGGGCCCGGTTGCCTAGTCGGCGCTGGCAAGCCGGCGCATTGTGAATTCGATGTCGCCATCGGGCAGTTCGCGCCAGCTTTCGACCGAGCTCATGTAGGCCGCCTTGGGATAGCGGTCGAGAAAGTCGCGCGCCCGCGCCCTGGCCTTGTCGCGCGGCAGCGTGAAGGTCTCGCGCAGATAGCCGTCGTCCGGCTTGCGCCGGCCGGCCATCCGGCTCGCGAGATCGCGCGGGCGAAAGACCATGTCGTAACTCCAGACATAGGACGACAGGTCGAATATAGGAGTAGCGGCGAAGGAATCCTACTCGCTTGGTGAGACCGCTTACTGGCTGCTGCTGCCGGTCTTGCTCTTCTTGGGCGCCGCGGCGGCCTTCGCGGAGTCCTTGGGCGCGTCGGTGCTGCGCACGGTACCCCAAGGATCGGAAGAGGCCTTGGCGTCGGGAATCTTCCTCAAGGAATCCTTATAGGCTTTCTCCTTGATCGCATCCTGCTCCTTCTCCTCCGGCGATTTGGACTGGAACTCCGGCATCAGGTTGATATTGGGGACCTGCGCGTAGGCCGGCACCGTCAACAACACCACCACCGCGGCCGCGCTCAGCATTCTCATGACGCTCTCCTTTGGGACGCTGACTTTGCGTTTCCGGGAAGGATACCACCGGCTCAACCGCCCCGCCAAGCATGAGGGCCCCAGCCTTTCGACGCGCCGGATGTCCCCGCATGGCGGCCGGACTCGCAGGATTTCGTGCCGTATTTGTGGCCCGCCGCTGCTGTTCCCTTCGCCGCAATGACCACTACAATGCGCCGAAACAATATCGGCTAAGGAAACCGGCGTTCATGCAGCAACAGCCACCAGCAACGGAATTCGGCATCGCGGAAGCCAGGCGCGTGCTTGGCGAGGTGTTTGCGCCCTGGGTGATGGATCTCAATCTCTCGATCGAGCGCTTTGACTTTGCGCCATCAGGCGATGCCGCCGACTGGCAGCCGGGAGCGATCCTGCGCCTGCCGTTCTCGGAGCGGCTGTGCCGCAATGGCGGCACGGTCTCGGGCCAGGCGCTGATGGCCTTTGCCGACACCGCGATGGTGATCGCCAACCTCGCTGCCAACCGCGGCTATCGCGCCATGACGACGGTCGACCAGACCACGCATTTCATGCGCGCGGTCTCGGCCTCCGACGTGCTGGCCGATGCGCGCGTGGTCCGCCTCGGGCGCACCATGAGTTTCGGCCGCGTCACGCTTCTTTCCGCCACCGACAACAAGCCGGTGGCGATGGTCTCGAGCGCGTTCGCGATGCTGCCGTCTTGAGGACGACGCGCGGAAGATCGTTGCCCGTGGCGGCGCAGACAAGCAAACGTTCCATACGGCCACGTTGGCTGTCGTGACCAGGCTTTCGCACACCGCAAGTCCGATCCAGACTCCGTTAGCACTAATAGCCCGCCCCCGTAGTTCTCTGGTCTTGCCGGAACATGATTCCTCTGGCGTCTTGAGATTGAAATCTGTCAGGAGCGAACCATGGTCAAAACTGTTCTCGTGATGGCGACCATCACCATCATCGCTTGCGCCGCGGTGATCGCAATCCACGAACTCCTCACCCGTGCGCGCCACCCGCAGGCCGGTTCTCCGCCGCGACGCCGGGCGTTTTAAGAAACGAGCGGCCGCAGCGGCGGCCGATGCCATCAATAGATCGCACAACCAGAACTAACCTAGGGCGTGGACTCAGTAGCGCGTGGCCAGATTCGGATTGATGCGAGTTTGACGAACGCCAGATAGTTGGCTGCGAGCTTGTCGTATCGGGTCGCGACACGCCCTAACCAAGAGGCTCTATTCAGTCATGCTGCTGACGCAATTTCTGTCTTAGTCGGTGAGAACTAAGAACACTGTGCGAGGACCACCCTGGTTCCCACAACGGTTCCGTCGCCAGGATTGGCACGAATCCGCAAAAAATTGGCGCGAGTTCGTTAACGCATCCGCGTTCGCTTGACCATGTTTTGCGGCATCGGGAACCGAGCGATCTAGAAAATCAGTCAAGGAGTTATGATGTTGCTTCGCTCGAGCGCCGCAATTTGCGGCGCCGTAGTTGCGCTTGCCATTTCTGTTACCGTTGTTCGAAGTGAAATCGGCGCAGTTCATTCAAGCGCCGTCGTCAATGCCGCTTCTGGGGATGCGATCGTTGGCGCAGCATCCACGTACAATCCATTCCGGCCCGGATGGCGAGAGGGCGGCCCGAACACAGCCTCCGGCGAGCGCTATGATCCCTCTGTCTGGGCGGCTGCCATCAAGACGAGTTTGCGCCAGAAATTTGGTGGGGTCCAATATGGCGCGAGGCCGAAGTACGCCCTCGTTGAGGCTGTAGGCAAGAAGGTCATCGTCAAGATAAATGACGTGGGGCCACTAACGCCTGGCCGCATCATTGACCTCAATGAGCGGGCGATGCGCCATTTCGATCCAAGCCTGCAGCTCGGGGTAATTTATGGCGTAAGAGTTAGGCCGCTTTCCGGCGACTATTGGATCCCCGGACCGGTTGGCTGAACATCGCACGCGAAAGAAGTCGAGCACGGCCCTCCTGGACAGTGGGAGCGCCTCGATGGTCTCCCCGCCGCTGATCTTTGAGGCGATGCCACCTCTGGCGGCAAGGCGCCGGCCGGCGCAATTTGCGTTGCCATCAGTCCTGAAATGTAGAGAAGTGCCTGGCCGAATATCCCCTCTTGACCCGAAGCGGACATCCTGTGTCATGGCGTGAATGGCCAGATTCGCATAGGATTGAGCATCGCCTTGAACCCGGAAGGGGCGGCATGCTGCGACGCGGTACAAGCCGACGACCAGTGAAGGACCAGCGGACGAAGAGTTCCAAGGCCCGGAAACCGCCAATCGCCATGTCTGCTGGTGACCTTCAAAAGAAAGTTGACACTCTTACCCGCGAATTGACTGAGGCGCGTGAACAGCAGACGGCCACTGCCGACGTACTCAAGGTTATCAGCCGCTCGACATTCGATGTCCAAAAGGTGCTCGACACGCTGGTCGAGTCGGCGGCTCGCCTTTGCGATGCGTACGATGCGCTCATCATGCTACGTGACGGGCGATCACTGCGTGTCAGAGCGCATTACGGCCCTATACCAATGGACATTACGGATTGGCCGATCGGGCGCGGTTCTGTTACCGGACGCGCCTTCGTCGATCGTACGCCGACCCACGTTCACGACCTTCAGGTAGCTGCTCACGAGTTCCCGGATGGCAGTAAGGCGGCACTTCGCCTTGGTTTCCGAACAAATCTGGCCGTCCCTTTGCTGCGGCAGGGCGATGCCATTGGCGTACTCGGAATCCGTCGTGCCGAGATGAAGCCATTTACAGACAAGCAGATCGAGCTGGTCGAGAGTTTCGCTGACCAGGCCGTAATTGCCATCGAGAACACGCGCCTCGTAACCGAGCAGCGCGAAGCGCTAGAGCGACAAACCGCGACCGCCGAGGTGTTGCGGGTCATTAGTTCATTTCCTAGCGAACTAGAACCGGTCTTTCAGGCTGTGCTGGCTAATGCAACGCGGTTATGCGAGGCGAGTTTCGGCGTGATGTGGCTGCGGGAAGGCCAAGCATTCGGATGCCCCGCAATCTACGGCCCATTGCCACCGGCTTATATCGACCAATGGCGGAGCGGAACTCTCGTCCATCCCAGTCCGCACTCGCCATTGGCTCTCGTCACGCAAACACGAAAAGCCGTTCAGATACCCGACATGCGCGAAAGTCGCTCGTACCTCGACGGCGAACCGCTGCCTGTGTCGGCCGTGGAAGTGGGAGGCATCCGCACATTGCTTTTGGTGCCGATGTTCAAGGAAGATGATATGGTGGGAGCCATCGCGATTTACCGCCAGGAAGTGCGGCCCTTCTCCGACAAGCAGATCGATCTCGTTGCCAATTTCGCCGCGCAAGCTGTAATCGCCATCGAAAATACGCGCTTGCTCAATGATCTCAACAAGCTGAACCAACAGCTTGAACGGCGTGTCGCGGACCAAGTGAGCGAAATCGAGCGCATGAGCAGACTGCGTCGTTTCCTTCCTCCGCAAGTAGCCGATCTGATCGTCGCTTCCGGGGCGGAGAAGCAACTCGAAAGTCACCGCAGGGAAATCACCGCGCTGTTCTGCGACCTGCGCGGCTTTACGGGCTTCTCTGAGGCCTCCGCCCCGGAAGACGTGATGGCGCTGCTGCGCGACTACCACGCAGCGATTGGCGAAGTCATCATCAAGTACAGCGGGACGCTTGAACGCTACGCCGGCGACGGGGTGATGGTGGTCTTCAACGACCCTGTCCCCGTTGACAACCCGGCGCTCCGGGCGGTGCTGATGGCGCTCGAAACGCGTGAGGCCATGGGAGCCTTGGTGGAAAAATGGCGTCAGCTAGGCCACGATGTCGGCTTCGGCATCGGTATCGCGCACGGATTTGCCACGCTCGGCACCATCGGGTTCGAAGGGCGCTTCGACTATGCCGCAATCGGCACGGTATCCAACGTAGCCTCTCGGCTTTGCGACGAAGCCAAGCCCGGTCAAATCCTAATCAGTCCACGCGTTTTCACGGCGGTCAAAAACGCGGTTACGGTCGAGCCGATGGGTGAGTTTACACTCAAAGGTATTGGACGTCCTCTGGCAGCGTATAATGTGCTCGGTGCCAAACCCGCAAATTAACGCCGGTGCATGACGCCGCGCGATGTCGCCTTGTGTGAAGGTTTTCGGATGCCGGCCCCATGACGGTGGCGCCGCGGGCACGGGGCCGGCGTCCGCAAACCTCCAAGGGAGGAAACCGCGGGAGGGGGCACGTGGGTAGCGCGGCGAGAGCTATGGGGATTTGAGAGCCGCGGATGAGGTGTGTGAATGGAGTCGAGGCGCGCCAGCAAGCCGGTGGACGGTGAAACGGCTGCTGGATGAGCGGCGGGTCGCGTCGACCGCAGTGAAGTGTCGGACGATTTGAGACGACGGCTGGATATCTGAGCGCGCTCCACCGTGGCCGGTCGAGAGGCAGCCAGCGCGACGATCGGATTTGCGGGATTGTAACGCGGTCATGAGGTGTCGACCCTGATGCAGTTCGTTGGAACTGTCGGCCGATGCCGTGGCGTTGCACCGCGCTCGAAGACCTCGATGATGATCATGCGACCGCCGCAGCATGGACAAATCGGCTTGCCGGGATCGACGGCGGCAGCGGTGGGCTCGGCCTGGGAGTTTGAAACGGCGAGCAACTCACGCGCTCGGGCGATGTTGTCGGCGCGCGTGCCGCTGGCGAGCAGGCCGTAGTGGCGGATGCGGTGGAAGCCGTGCGGCAGGACGTGGATGAGGAAGCGGCGGATAAACTCGCCGGTTGAGAGTGTCATGAGCTTGTGGCGGTCGCGACCAATGGCACGATAGTCTTTCCACCGGAAGGTGACGCCGGTGCGGTCACAGGCGATCAGCCGGCTGTTGGCGATGGCGACGCGATGGGTATAGCGCGACAGATAGGCCAGCACGGCCTGCGGCCCGCCGAACGGGCGCTTGGCATAGACCACCCATTCGGCGCGGCGCAGCGGTGCCAGATACGCCGCGAATGCCTGCGCGTCGGCGAGAGCGGCATGATTGCCGAAGAGCTGCAGGCGGCCGGTTTTGTGGGCCACGACCAGCTTCTCCAGGAACAGCCGCCGGAACAGGCGTGAGAGCACGCGGACGGGGAGGAAGAAGCCAGGTCGGCAAGATATCCAGCTTTTGCCGTCGAGCGAGATGCCGCCGCCCGGCACGATCATGTGGACGTGCGGGTGATGGGTCATTGCCGAGCCCCAGGTGTGCAGCACCGAGGTGATGCCGATCCTGGCGCCCAGATGCTTCGGATCGGCAGCGATCGTCAGCATCGTCTCGGCCGAGACCTTGAACAGCAGATCGTAGATCACGGCCTTGTTCTGGTAGGCAATGTCGGCGATCGCCGCCGGCAGCGTGAACACCACGTGATAGTATGGCACCGGCAGCAGGTCGGCCTCGCGGTCGGCGAGCCAGTCCTTCGCCGCGGCGCCCTGGCACTTCGGGCAGTGGCGGTTGCGGCAGGAATTGTAGGCGATACTCGTATAGGCGCAATCCTCGCAGCGCGCGACATGGCCGCCGAGGGCTGCCGTGCGGCAGCTCTCGATTGCCGACATCCCCTCAGTTGCTCGAGGCTGACATGGCCGGCATTGGCTTTGCGCCATGCCGGACCATGGTCGCGGAAGATATCCGCAACCTCCAAGGCCGGGCGCGACACGGCCAGGCTCAGCCGGGTGGCCGGATCTCCTTGAGCTTGAGCGCGATGTGCTCCAGCGGGCTCATGACCTCGCTGATCGTCTTGGTGGCAACGCGGGTATAGAGCGCGGTGGTGTCGAGCTTGGCGTGACCGAGCAGCACCTGGATGACGCGGACATCGATGTTCTGCTCGAGCAGGTGAGTAGCGAAGCTGCGGCGCAAGGTGTGCAGCGAGACGCGCTTTCTGATCTCCGCCATATGAGCGGCGGCGTGACAGGCGCGATTGAGCTGGCGCGTGGTCATCGGCTGGGCCGGATCGCGGCCTGGAAATAGCCAACCCCGGGGCCGCGCCGCCCGCCACCAGGTGCGCAGCAGATCGAGCAGGTGTGGGAGAGCATGACGTTACGGTCCTTGCCGCCTTTGCCCTGCTCGACGCGAATGATCATTTGCTTGCTGTCGATGTCGGAGACCTTGAGCGAGATGACCTCGGTGGCGCGCAGGCCGGCACCATAGGCCACGCTCAGCGCCGCCTTGTACTTGAGCCCGGGTGCGGCATCGAGCAGCCGCGCCACTTCCTTCGGGCTGAGCACCACCGGCAGCTTGCGCGGCTCGTGAATGAAATGCGCGTGCTCGACGATATCGTAGCGCCTGAGCGTGACCCTGAAAAGAAACGCAGTGTCGAGACGGTCTGGTTGATGGTCGGTACACCAACGCCGCGCGCCGCCAGATGCAGCTGGTAGCGGCGCACGTCCTCGAAGCTCGCCGTGTCGGGTGATCGCCCGAGGAACGCCGCGAAGTTCTTGACCCTCTGCACGTAGTCATGTTGGGTCTTCGGCGCTAACTTGCGGATCGTCATGTCTTCGATCATGCGCCGCCGCAATGGGCTCATGGCCTCGTCGGTCATGGGGATGCTCCTGTCTTGAGTGAGGTTGTCGAAACCCCTCGATCTCAAGACAGGACGCCCCGTTGCGCTATCCTCTTGGCTGTGCCGCCCGCCGCAGTGCCCTACCGCGCGAGCGGTTTAGTCCATTGGCCCTTTTCGGACCTAGCTCGATGTCCGGGTTGAGTCCGTAATGCGCAGCAAAGCGGACGTCCGCCGACCACTCTGAATCTATGGGTTCACGCCCTTGATGTCCGCGCTGTTGAAGCAAGAGCGGACTCTTCGGTTGCCGTCTGATCACCGCGATTTAATCTTCGCACTCATCCTTCATTCACAGAGGAACCTCTACGCTTCCTGCGGAGACTGCACTCAACGGGAGAAACTAGACGAAACTTAGATCTGCACTTCTCGCACTGGCCACGTTAGGTGGCGCAGCGCTTTCGACCGGAACCGCTTCAGCAATGCCGCTGGCCCCCTTGGGACAGTTCCAGTCTTCGAACGTCGAGAGCGTTGCAGTGGTCTGCGGTCCGCGCGGTTGCGTCCGCACAAGGCCCGTGTATCGGCGCGGGGCCTACGTCGTCCGCCGCCCCTATGTACGTCGCAGCTACGGATACCATCGGGGTTATCGTCGGTACTAATCTTGAAAGAGGGCTTCGGCCCTCTTTTTCATCCTGCTGACGTTTGGTCCAAAGTCGGTCTACCCATCGAGATCCACAAGATACACGACGTTAGTGGACTGCCCCCTGGAGTGAGACTACCCCACAAGACAAAGGCCAAGCGGGCGTTACACCGCATGGCCTTAGCCGGGACTGTCCCGCTCCTCGCGAGGATTCCGTCTCCGGTAACAGAACCGCGAACCGGCAGAAGCGTTCCGGCCGACGCGGGAGTTGTGATAATCCTGACTAGTGGAGATCAGTCGTGCAGAGATCGTAGGGCGGCCGCCCTACCTTCCGGCCGACGCTCACTTGCCCAGAACGGCCTCCGCGACGTTGACGATGCTCATGGTCGGGTTCTTCCCGCAATAGGTGCCGAGCTACTGCGATGCATGCGATATCTGGAAAAACGCGCCAGCATGTTTTGCGCCGATCTGGCGCAAACGAAATCCGAACGCCGAACACAGGCTGCATCGAATCTAGCTGGCCGCAGTCTCGCCGCGCTATGAAGGGCATCACATATGAAGTTGTCAAACCGTGCGCGGATTGAGAATCCGATTGGCTGCCCACCATGACGTCGCAGGATTGTATTGGTTGGCACGCTTGCGCTTTGTCCATCGCACTGCGAACTGATTTGCTTTGCGCGCAAGCGCAATCTTGCGTGTGCGACTGCGGCCAATTGGCACGACGGGCAAATCAGCAAAAGTCTGTCCAGACCTTCGCACAAAAATATTCTGCTTTCGTTCTTACCCAAATCACTCGCATAACTCCGCTTGTCTCACGGCAGATGAGGGGCGCTTCGCGATCGTCACGAACGCGCGGTGAGATGCGATGGACGCAAGAGGCGCGCTCGACGTACGCGCCTTGAGCGTACGGTGAAGTCGTGTGGTTCGGGCGCCGCGGTGCTGGCGTTAAGCGTGCGATAAGAAGCGCAGGCGACGGAGGCAAGAAAGCCGTTCTCCGGGAAGAGCACGAAGTAAACCGTAAAGCCATTGCGCAGGGAAGGCCGGAATGCTCCCGCTGCCCTGTATGCTCGTGTGCAGTTTTGTTTGCGCAAATCGCACGCGAGACCGCGGGTGCAGCAAGCACCCGGTCTTCCCCGCGCCTCTGTTTTCAAGGAGGGCAAACGAAGATGCAAACCTCGGGCGATCAGCGTCGCGAGATCGCTAAACTGTATCAACGTCATTGCGAGCGACCTGCTTGACGGCGAATCCGAAATCCATCCTCACGTCGTCCCTGCGAACGTTCGCAGGGACGACGATGGAGCAGTTTGTACGATAACCTACACCCTCCCCACCCTGCGCCGCCGCCAGCGCCACACCAGCATCGCCATCAGCAACACCACGAACCCAGCCGCAACCGCCCCGCTCATAAATCGCCCACCCGGCCGGTCGATGGTGCGCGACCGCAGCGAGGGCGCCTCGCCCGGCCGCGCCAGACGGAACGCCACCACGCTGTCGCCGATCGTGGTGCCGGACTCGGAATGACCGCCGGCGCCGATCGCGACATATTGCTCGCCCTTCCACAGATAGGTCATAGGATTGGCGACGCCCGGCACCGGCAGCCGGCCCTGCCACAGCTCCTGCCCCGACCTGGCGTCGAAGGCGCGCAGATAAGCATCCATCGCGCCGGTGAAGACGAGACCGCCGGCGGTGATCGCGACGCCACTGACGAGCGGCGTGCCGAAGGGAAAGGCGATGCCGAGCGGCGCGCGGTCCTCCGTGGTGCCCACGCGCGAACGCCAGAGAATCTTGCCGGCCTTCAGATCGACCGCGACCATCTCGCCCCAGGGCGGCTTGTTGCACAACAGGCCCAAGGGCGACACTGCGACCGCGCGGGTCATCGCGAACGGCGTACCCTGCTGCCGTCCGAAATCGTGACCGGGCGGCGGGCTGAATCCGTCGGCCACGGCGGCACGCGGAAGCAGCTTGACGATGTGGATCGCGCGCGAAGTGTTGGCGTAAAGAATCTGGTTGACGGGATCGAAGGCGGCGCCGCCCCAATTCACGCCGCCGCCGGTCATCGGATACACCACCGTGCCTTGCGTCGATGGCGGCGTATAGAGGCCGTCATTGCGTGCGGACGCGATCTGGTCGCGGCAGATCCCGCTGTCGCGAAACGGAATGATGCCGAACACGTCGTCGGCCGAGATTTGTTGCGGCAGCAGCGCCGGCACGTGGGTCGGAAACGGCTGTGTCGGCGAGAGCTGCTCGCCTTCGGCGCCGCCTTGCGGCACGGCGCGTTCCTCCACCGGCCATACCGGCTTGCCGGTATCGCGGTCGAGCACGAACACAAATCCCTGCTTGGTCGGCTGGATCACGACGTCGCGCGGGCCTGCGCCGGCATCGATGCGCGCCAGCGTCGGCTGCGCCGGCAAATCGTAATCCCAGACATCGTGATGCACGGTCTGATACGACCAGACCCGCTCGCCGGTCTCGGCGCGCAGCGCCACGACCGAATTGGCGTAGTCGTTGTTGCCGGGCCGCTTGCCGCCCCAGAAGTCCGGACTCGGCGAAGACGTCGGCAAGAATACCAGGCCACGTTCCTCGTCCACCGACATCGGCGCCCAGACATTGGCGTGGCCGGAGACGATGCCATCATGCACCAGCGGATCGAACGACCAGCGCGGACGCCCGGTTCGCGCATCGAAGGCGCGCACCGTGCCGGACGGCGCCTCGACGCGGCGGTTGTCCCCGATCGCAGAACCGACGATGACGGTGTCGCCGATAATGACAGGGGCCGACGTGATCTGGAATTCGCCGGGCCATTCCAGGGCGCGCCGATCTCGATCCTGATCTCGCCATTGGCGCCGAAATCGGCGCAGGGAATTCCGGACCTCGCGTCGAGCGCGATCACGCGCGCGTCGTTCGTGCCCATGAAGATTCGCGCGCGGCAGGCGGCATTTTCAGCCGCGCGCTCGTCGACCCAATAGGCCACGCCACGGCAAGTGTAGCGGTTGGCCGGGCGTTGATTGGTCGAGATGTCAGGATCGTACCGCCACTTCTGCGCGCCGCTGCCGGGATCGAGCGCGATGACTTCGTTGAACGGCGAGCAGAAGATCAGGCTGTCTTCGACCAACAGCGGCGTGGCCTGAAACTTGGTCCGCTTCATCACCTCGGGCGCGCGGCTGTCGAGATCGCCGGTGCGAAACTCCCAGGCGCGGACGAGATTGCCGACATTATCCGGCGTGATCTGGTTGAGCGGCGAAAACCGCGATCCGCCGCGATCGCCGCCCCAATGCTCCCAGGCGGAAGCCGGACGCGCGATGCCGGTGCAGAAGATGGCCGCGATGAAAGTGAACAGACGAACCGGATTTCGCATCCTGCCCCCGCAAGCGCAACGCTTGCGGGATCGATTACCCTATCGGCAGGTCAGTATCTACCCCGGCCGCCGTGGTCGCCATAGTTGCCGCCGCGGCCGCCGCCAAACCCGCCGAGGCCAATACCGATGCCGATGCTGACCGGCGGTCTCGATGGCTCGTACACTTCGCGCGGCGGCGGATCGTACACCACGCGCGGGGGCGGACGGCGAACGACCACGACCTCCTCATCCGGCTCGCTCCGACGCGGCGGCTTGCGATCGACCCGCTTCTTCGGCGGATCCGGCTCGACGCGCCTGACCGGGACATTGACCTTCAGCGGCTGCTGCTGCGGCGGCTGCACGTTGCAGGGGCACATCGGCGCGGCCAGCGCAACGTTTTGCGGCAAGGCGGCGTTGGCGGCGGCAACCGCCGGCGTGAACTCGGGACGGTTGCGCAGCCGCTGCTCCAGCTTGCGCGCGGTCGCGCTGAGATCGCTGTCGGGGAATCTTGCCAGGAACGAGCGATATCCGGACGCGGTGTTGATGAGCACGGCCTCGTTCCACGCCACCATGCGCCGGTGCCGAACCAGCCAGTCGCGCGCCAGCCGCCCGAGCGCCGTCTGTGGGAAGAGGCCCGCAAAGGCCTCATACGCTTCGTCGGTGCCGTCGGCCACGATCAGCTCGTTCGCCGCCTCGACCGGCTTGCCCTTCAGATCGCGCGTCCACTCGGCGACCGTCTTCTTCGGAGCTGCCGCAGGCTTCGGCCCCGCGACCGATGCGCCCGAAAAGCGGAAATCCTCGGTCAGCGAGGAGCTGTCCCACGGGGTCTGCCGCCCTTCGGTGACCTTGTTCACCGCAAGCCGCACCCGCTTGAAGGTCTCCTCGATCGGAATGTTCTGCTCCTTGCCGGCCGCCAGCAGCGCATTCGTATACGGGCTGTTGGAGCCGGAGCCGTCTTCCGCGACCGCGCCGGGCGACGTCGAGAACGACAGGAACGTACCGGGGGCGCCGATCTTGGCATCGACGAGGGCAAGCCCGCCGCCGGCGGTCTTGAGGTCCGGGAACGGATTGTTGCGGCAGGCGTCGAGCATCAGGATGCGCATCTTGCTCGGCACCGACGTCAGCGTGTTCAGGATGTCGTTGAGGCGCACCGCCTGGATCGGAATGTCGGCTTCCCGCTTCGGGTCGATGTCGACCGGAACCAGAAAGTTCTCGCCGTCGATCTGCAGCCCATGGCCGGCGTAAAACACCAGGGCTACGGTGTCGGCGCCCTTGGCCGCCACCTTGCCGGCGAACTCGCTGACCGCCTCCCGCATCTGGGTCTGCGAAAGGTCGGAGGCCGTCGAGACCTCGAATCCGGAATCGGTCAGCAATTGTGT
Source organism: Bradyrhizobium sp. RDT10 (assembly GCA_044772375.2). Lineage (GTDB taxonomy): Bacteria > Pseudomonadota > Alphaproteobacteria > Rhizobiales > Xanthobacteraceae > Bradyrhizobium. The sequence continues at coordinate 1,712,594 of CP187939.1, read as the reverse complement.
GACCGCCCTGGCGTCATTGGCCGGATTGGGCAGCGCCGGCACCGAGCGATAGGCGGACTGGCCGATCACCAGCGCGAGGCGGCTTTCGGCAGACGCCGAATGTGTCCCCAGAAGAACCGCAGCGGGAATCATCAACTTGAGCAGCGCGTGACGGAACATGATGCCACCTCCCGGCAATGCAGGCTACGGATTGGTCATGGCCCCGAAGCCAAAGGTTCAAGCCGGCGGCGCGTTGTGAGGCGTGACAAGGGCTCGATCTGACGGCGATCTTGCCGCAGGCCCAAGTCCTGCGCAGTGATGCAAATCACAGTATCGGGATCGTCATCCGCGCAACATGCACTGTTCTGGCGCAGCGTGTTCGGGTTAGAACACCCTCCGATGCGGCGGATCGTGAATCATATAGCGCTGGTTGTGGGCGCAGCGCTGGCGCTTGCGGGTTGCGGCTTCGCCGACGTCCGCTCGCCGGTGCCCGAGTTCATGCGCGCCAAGGCGCCCGAGCCGCCCCCGCTCGAGCCGGCGCCCGACGTCAAGCGGATGCTGAAGGAGAAACTGGACTCGGTGTTCACGGCGGCCTCGCAACCGACCAATGTTCGCGTCTCCGAGCCGCGCCCCAACCTGCGCGGACCGGGCTGGACTGCCTGCGTCAAGGCCGAAGTGATTTCGGTGACCGGCAAACCGCTGGGCACGCAGACCTATCGTGTCGAGATTTCCGGCGGTGTGATCGCCGATCGCCAAAAGGTCGAAGCCGAGGATACCTGCACCGCCGAGAGCTATGAGCCGGTCTAGCTACAGGCAGCGGGTCGTCGCCCGCACCGGACAAAGCTTCAGCGCACTCGTCAGCGAGAACAGCGCCCGCGCGCCGCGGGTGGGATTGTCAGGCGCGCGATAGCTGAGCGGCGCGGCAACGCCGATGTCGGCCTGCAGGCCGTCGGCCAAGAACAGGCGAACGCCGCCGCCGGCCGAGGTCAGCGAAAGGCCATCGCTGAGCCGATAGCCTGAGTTCCAGGCCACGCCGCTGTCGACGAAGCCGTAGAGCTGGTAGCCGCTCAGATATTGAAGGCTCGTCTTCTGGTCGAAGCGCAATTCGGCCGAGCCCGCCAAACCATTATCGCCGCTGATCTCGGCGCTGCCATAACCGCGCCCGAACGCGATGCCGCCGAGATAGAACTGCTGCGAGGTGAACAGCGGGCCGGACGCCGTCTGGCCGGCCGCGGCAAGTTTCAGCGACCAGGCATCGGTCAGCGTCTGGTAGCGCGTGAACCAGAAATTCAGCGCGGAGAATTTGCCGGACGCCCCTCGCGCGACAGATAGTCGTCGCCGCGGTGCGAGGCGCCGAGAATGTCGAGGCCCTGGCGATAATTCGCCGTCAGATAATTGGTGCCGCCGAAATCGTCCTGCAGGCGGTAGTCCGACGTGAGGCTGGCGGTGCGGATGCGATCGGCGTAGATCGGGCCGAACACATCGTTTTCGGAAGCATTGGTGAATCCGGCCGCCGCGGTCAGCGTCAGGCTGGATTTCTGCGATTGCAGCGGAACGATGCTGCCGCGAATTTCGAACGAATAGGTCTTGATGTTGTCGCTGTAGAGATGGCGGTAATCGCCGGGCCAAACCTCGCTGTAGTAGCCCGACGCGCCGATGCGGGCGCCGTCGGTGCCGACAGGCACTTCGTAGGACAGGCGGCCGAACGCGAGTTGCCTGGGATCGCCGGGCGTGGTCGACAGGTTCAACACCAGGGAATCGCCGGGCGAGAGATAGGAATTGAATGCCGCCGTCCCGTAGCTTTGCCACGGTCCGACCGACGACGAGCCCAGATTGTCGACGCCGAACGACGTGAAGACGTGCCAGGTCTTCAGCGACAGGATCAGGCGGAAATGGCCGCTCGCGGTGCCGATCTCCTCGATCGCGGTGTCCTCGATCCGCACGCCGGGCCGTCCGTTGATCAGCAGCAATTGCCGTTCGAGCGTCGCAAGCCGCGAGGGCCGTTCCGCCAGCACGGCCTCGAGCATCGGCCGGACGCCGAATTGCTCGGCGCCGTCGCCCTTCAGCGCCAGTTCCGTGATGCTGCCTTCGATGACTTGAATGCGAAGCTGGCCGCTCTGGATGTCCTGCGGCGGAACGATCGCCCGGCTCAAGTGAAAGCCGGCGGCGCGATAGACGTCACTGACCGCAGCAGCCATGGCCGCCAGGTCGGCCTGCGACACCTTTTTCCCGATATAGGGTTGATACGTCGTGACCAGCCGGTCCTGCGGTATCGCGACAGCGCCGGTGATCGAGACGCGCCGAAGCTCGAACAGCGGCCTGGAATCCCCTGCCCCTCCGTCCCTGCGAATTGCGGCGACGGCAACCGGGGGCGCCCGTTCGCTCCCTGGCTCGATTGCTGATCGTCGAAACGTTTTTCGATTTGCCTCGGATCATAACCGGGCTGGTTCGCTTGCTGCGCCTGCGCCGGAAAGCAGGCGATGGTCCACAAACCGAGGCTAACCGTCAGCAGGCAATATCGGACAATGGCTGCTGGACGTATCTTTCTCCGTACATCTACGGAGAGGAACCTTTGCTGGTGAAGGGAACCGCTAGCCATATGATTTTAATAGAATTTTATGGTCAACGAATGGTTAATTCGATCCCTCGGAAGCGAGGCTTCCGCTCACTCAATCTTGAAACATTTCCGATTAGCCTTCGGGAGAAAACGGCAATCGGAGCGTTTCATGCGTGCGGTCCATCACGTCTCAAAATTACTCGCGGCGGCGTTCATCCTGACTATGGCTTCGAACGCCATGGCCGCGGATGGCGGCGACTGGACGGTCCACAAGTCCTCGGGCGAAGTATGGCTTTCCGGCAGCGGCGCGCAGCAGGTATCGCTGAAACAGGAAGACCTGTTGAAGCCGGGCGATAGCGTTCGCACCGGCCGTACCGGACGCGTCCTCCTGAAGCGCGGCGACGAAATGATCCTGGTTGCGCCGAACTCCGTTGTCGGCATCCCCGCCCAGAAGAAGGAAGGACTCTCGACGACGATCGTGCAGCAGGCCGGCTCGATCCTGCTCGACGTTGAAAAGCGCAACGTCAAGCATTTCGAGGTCGAGACTCCTACCTCGCCGCCGTGGTGAAGGGCACGCAGTTCCGTGTCACCGTCAACGCAGGGAAGACCACCGTCGACGTGGTCCGCGGTCAGGTCGAAGTCGCAGATTTCAAGTCGGGTCAGATCGCGCAAGTCATGGCCGGCCAGCATGCCACGGCCTTCGCCAGCGGCAAGACCGGCCTCTCGCTGGGCGGAGCCGGCGTCCTCGCTCCGATCGAGCACGGCAAGCCGCGCGCACCTTCCATCGAGCGCGTGCCGGTGCCGCGCGGAGGCTTTACCGCGATCCGCCACGCCACGAATGGACAGGGCGTCCAGCCATTGCGGCATACAAGCGCCCATCCCGCCAAACATGGCGTCACGCGCATCTCCTCGTCGATCGGCGAAGTGCGGGTAAACTTCCATCGCGTCACTAACGGTCTCGCCCATGGCGGTTCGGCTTCGGTTGGCGCGGCGCGGGGCGCCTCCGAAGCGAATACGGTCTGGAGCTCATCAACTCCCGGCACGGACACGGCCGCTGCCAACAATGGTCAAGGCGATAATGGCAACGGAGCCGCCGCCAGTGCCGCCGGTCGAGCAAATGCAAGCGCGGTAGCGGCTGTCGCCGGGGGTAACGCCAGTGGCGGTAACGGCAACAGCGGTAATGGCAATGGCAATGGCAGTAGCGGCAATAGCGGCAGCGAAAATGCCGCAAACGGAAGCGGCAACGGAGCCAACGGCAGTGGCCGTGGCAACAATGGACACGGAAGAGGCCGCTAGCTGAAGAGTCGACTGCAAGAGCCGAACGACCATTCAAACCCGAAACACCAGAATGGTGACAAAGTGAGACGATATCGGCCGCATATATTCGTAATGATTGCGCTCGCAATTGTCCTGGCGGGCGGCTGGCACAGCTCGCTTCGCAACGTGCTGGCCGACCTGCGGTTCGCCTGGCAGTCGCGACAGGCCTCTGGCGACATCGTGGTGATCGCGATCGACGCATCGTCGATCGACAGGATCGGCGTTTGGCCGTGGCCGCGCCTGCTCCACGCCGAGCTGCTCCGGCAGCTTCAGAAGGCGGACGTCCAGGACATCGCTCTCGATGTCGACTTCTCCACGCCCTCCGACGCGTCGTCGGACCGAAACTTGCCGACGCCCTCCGGAGCGCCGGCGGGTCGGTCGTGCTGCCCTCCTTCCAGCAGCCCCGCACCGACAGGACGACGCTTCACGTCAACCGCCCGTTGCAGCAATTCGCCGAACATTCCTGGCCGGCGCTCGTCAATGTCGAGGTCGGACCCGACGGCCTCGTCCGCCGTTATCCGTTCGGTGAGAAGCTGGACGGCAAATTCGTGCCCGCGATGGCTGCCGTCCTCGCCGGCCAATACGCCGAAAAGCGCACGCCCTTTCTGATCGATTTCAGCATCCGAACGACAGGAATTCCCAAAGTGTCCTTTGCCGACGTCCTGCGCGGCGACCCGGCGACACTGCAAAAACTGCAGGGCAAGAAGGTCATCATCGGCGGCACGGCGCTCGAACTCGGTGACCGCTTCAGCGTCCCGAACGGCGTGATCGTCTCCGGACCCGTGCTGCAGACGCTGGCCGCGGAATCGCTATTGCAGAATCGGGCGCTGCAATGGACCTCGCACGTCGTCACGCTGACCGGCCTCGCTTTGCTTGCCTTGCTCATGCAGCTCTCATGGCGCCGCCTTGCCGCCGGCAGGCGAGTGGCGCTGCTCGCCGCAACGGCTGTCGCCCTCGAGGCAGGCGCGTTTGCCCTGCAGGCCGCATTCCCGCTCATTCTCGACACGTCGCTGTTTCAGATCGCCATCATAGTCTACATCGCAGCCATCGCACTCGACGAAATCGACATCAGGGATCTGCTCGGCAGGGTCGCCGAGAGCCGCTTTCAGCGCGTCGCGATGTCGCTCGGCGACGGCCTGATCTGCACCGATTCGAATTACCTGATCACGGTCTGGAATCCCGGCGCGACTGCGATCTTCGGCTATCCGCCTGAGGAGATGATCGGCCGCTCGTTCAACGAGATTTGCGCACGTGACGGCGCCGTGGCCACGTCCCCATTCTCCATCAGGGATGCCGCACGTCTCGTCGCCGGATCGGTGGTCGAGTTCAACGGACGCCGCAGCAATGGCGAGGTGTTTCCAGTTGAGGCCAGCTTCTCCGGCTGGCAGGGCACCGACGGCTTTCAATTCGGTGCGATCCTGCGCGACATTTCGGTGCGCAAGCGCGAGGCCGAGAGAATTCGATACCTCGCCGAACACGACACGCTGACGGGCCTCATCAACCGCAACACGCTTCATGCCCAACTCGAGGCGAAAATTTCCACGGCCGAGGTAAACGGCCGCAACGTCGCACTGCTCGTGATCGGCATCGACGGCTTCCAGCAGATCAATGACATGCTCGGCAACACCTGTGGCGATCTCGTGCTTCGCGCCATTTCGCAGCGATTGACGGGCGCCATTCCGCCGGCCGGTCTGGTCGCTCGTTTGAGCGGAGACGAATTCGCAATCGTAGTTCCGACGAGCGACATCGGCGAAAACCTTAGCCGCTTCGCCGAACAGATCGGCGACGGCTTCGACGCGCCTCTGCTGGCCGGAAATCGCCACCTCCGCGTCAAGGTTAGCATTGGCGCCGCCATTTGCCCGGGCGATGGACGAACGGCGGATGAACTTCTCAGCAACGCTCATCTGGCGCTGAGCCGCGCCAAGGCGACCAACCGCGGCGGCCACGTGCTGTTCGAAGATCTCGATCCGCCGCGAACTGGAGACGCGCCTGACGCTGGAAGCAGAGCTGGCGCTGGCGGCGGAACGCAATGAGTTCGAATTGTTCTACCAACCGCAATTTCATCTGGCCGACGGCCGATTGATCGGCGCCGAAGCCCTGATCCGCTGGCGTCATCCCGTGCGTGGTCTGGTTTCACCGGCGGAATTCATGCCGGTCGTCAACACCTCTTCGATCTCCGAGCGGATCGCCGAATGGGTTCTCCAAACCGCTTGCGCCAAGGGCGCCGCCTGGGAACGCGCGGGACACAAGCTCCGCATCGGTGTCAATCTTTCGCCATCCCAGCTCGAGTCCGGCGACCTCGCAATCTCGGTCGCGCAGGTGCTCGCCAGCACCGGTTTGAGTCCAACCAGCCTCGAGCTCGAAGTCACCGAAGACATCCTGCTCCACGACGAGCAGGGCGCGCTGAATACGTTCCTTGAGATTCAGGAGCTTGGCGTTCGTCTCGTGTTCGATGATTTCGGCACCGGATTTGCCAGCTTGAGCTATCTGAAGAAATTCCCGCTCGACGGGCTGAAGATCGACCGCTCTTTCGTGTTGGGCTTGCTCACCAATACCGACGACGCGGCGATCGTCAGTTCGACCATCGGGCTTAGCAAGCAACTAGGCCTGTCCGTTATCGCCGAAGGCGTTGAGGACGGGGCCACGGCCGACTTCCTGGTCAGGATGGGCTGCGAGGAGGGACAGGGCTATTTCTTCGGACGGCCGATACCGGCAAGCGAGTTCGAAACCAAATTCCTCACCGCGCCCGCCACTGCCGAGGTGGCGTGACGGCTGCGCGGCCTGATCAGACTGAACGATCCGTTAACGTGGCCGCTCAAATCCGAGCTTCGCAACAACGCCATTTTCCACCTCTTTCCGCTAGCGTTGCCCTGTGAACGCGATGGCCAGGCGGCACCGCCGGGGTGCCGTTGGCAAAAAATCGCGAATGGGATTCTGGGGAAGTGGCTGATATTGCCGACACATCGACGGTGCGCCGTGCATCGAGCAAGGACACGAACGCACATGCGCCTGGCTCCGGCGGGGCGCTGACGTCGCTCGCCGGCGTTTCCGCGACCCAATGGCGCGCGCTGTCCGAACGCGCAGCCGAGCCGAACGGCTATTACCTGCCCGAATGGGAATTGGCGGTGAACGCTTCGGCGCGGGGCCGCGTCGATGCCGCCGCGCTCGGGGCGTGGCGCGATGCATCCACCTTGATCGGCCTGATGCCTGTGATTTCGATGTGGCGCGCCTACAGGATCCCTCTGCCCGCCTTGGTCAGCGCCGATCCCTACGGCACGCTTTGCACGCCGCTGCTTGATCGCGACATGGCGGAGGAAGCCGTCACGGGCATTCTGCAGCAGGCCCGGCGGGCCGGCGCGCATGCGCTGATCTTCCGCGCCACCTCGCTTGATGGCGCGGCCCTGAAAGCCATTACCGATGTGCTGCATCGCAGCGGCATGCAGCCCGTGGTGCTGCAGTCGCATGTCCGCGCCTGCCTTGACACCACCGGCGACGCCGACGAAGTGCTGCGCGAAGCGCTGGGCGCGAAGAAACTGAAAGAACTGCGCCGCCAGCGCAATCGCCTCGCCGAACACGGCGCCGTCCATTTCGACGTGGCGCGTACGCCCGCCGAAATGGCCGCCGCCGTCGAAACATTCCTGATGCTGGAAGCCAGCGGCTGGAAGGGCCAGCGCGGCACCGCGCTCGGACAGGACGACGGCGATGCGGCCTTCGTCCGCCGCGCCACTTCAGCGTTGGCTGAGACAGGCCAGTGCGAGATCGTGACCCTGCGGGCCGGCGAAACGCCGGTGGCAGCCGCCATCGTGCTGCGCCATCAGGATCGCGCCTTCTACTTCAAGCTCGGCGTCGACGAGCGCTTTGCGAAGTTTTCGCCGGGCGTGCAGCTGACGCTGGAATTGACCCGGCATCTCTGCACGGATCCGGCCATTCGCCTGGTCGATTCCACAGCCGCCGCCGACCATCCCATGATCAACCCGATCTGGCGCGGACGCCTTGCGATCGGCGACGTCCTGATCCCGCTGCGACGGCGCGATCCGGTCGTGTCGCTGATCCGCGCCGCGCTCGGCTTCCGCGGCGCGATCCGCGAGCCGGTACGCCGCATCGTTCATTTCGTCAGAGCACGGCAGGAGAAATCCTAAATGAATACGCTCACCGCCATCGCGCCCGTGATTACAGCCGATCATGACGCGCTTCGCCGCGACTTCCCGCTCAAGCCGTTCGCGATCCATCACAAGCTCGCCGGCCATCCGCTGCTGACGCTACCGCGCATCGCGCAGTTGGCCTCCGAATTGCCGCGCGACCTGATCGAGTACAATTCCGGCAAGGTCGCGATCAGCCAGGATCCGGATGCGATTCCACCGTCGACCTCGATCCGGTCGAGGTGGTGAAAAGCATCGAAACCGCCGGCGCCTGGATGGTGCTCAAGCGCGTGGAGAATTCGCCTGAGTATAGCCGCCTGCTTGAGGATACCCTGCTGTCGGTCGCCCGCGCCCGCGGCTTCAACAGCCTGCTCGACGCAGGTTTCGAGCAGGTCGAGGGCTTTCTGTTCGTGTCCTCGCCGAACTCGACCACGCCGTTCCATCTCGACAGCGAAGACAATTTCTTTGTCCACATCCACGGCGAAAAATTCTTCACGATTTTCGACAATACCGACCGCACGATCGTCAGTGACGACGAGATCGAGCGCTCGATGACCAAGCATCGCAACCTGAAATACGACGAGAGCTTTGCGCCGCGGGCTACGGAATTCCATCTGTTCGCGGGCGATGGCTGCTACGTGCCGTACCAATGGCCGCACTGGGTGCGCACCGCGGGCTCGTTCTCGATCTCGATGGCGATCACCTGGAAGACGCGCGAAGTGCGGCGGCTGAACGATCTGCACTTCTTCAATTCGATGCTGCGCGGTATCGGCCTGCCGCAGCAGCCTCCCGGCAAACGGCCGGCGCTGGACGCTCTCAAGCTGGCGTTCTATCGGGCCGTCACGACGGCCATCAAGCCGCTGCGCGCCTCGATGGCGATGCGCCGCGTGCTGCGGCGGATCGCGCTCGGCAAGCGGGCGAATTACTATTTGAAGGGCGCGTAACTCACTGCAGCGGCGAATGCGGCGCCGGTAGCATGATGGTCGAGTGCATTTCCTCGAGGAAGCCCGGACCCTTGCCGAGGAATTCCTGCCAGGCCGGATCCTTCATCGCGTTGCCGCGGGCTTCGGCGCGAGCGTTCAGGCTGGGATAAGCCCAGATGTGGCAGGCTTCGTTCGGCTGCCCCGCTTCGGTCGTCCAGAGACCTACGATCTTTGAATATTTCTCGCGCTCCGGCAGCACCGCGGTGAACGCATCGAGCCACTGCTTCAGGCCACCGGCGGGCTTGCCGCGATAGTTGCGAAGTTCGTAGACATTGCCCATCGATGCCGGCGCAACCGGCGGCCTCACTGCGTTCATCAGGCGGACGTCCTGGCGGACCAGCAAGGGCCGGATCAGCGGCACATACTCGCCGGTCCAGCGCGGGTTTTTCGCAAGTTCGGCCCGCATCCGCGCGCGCTCGTCGAAACTGTCGTAGCTCCACATGTGCAGGACCTGGTTGAGCGGGCCGATCTCGGTCGACCAATAGCCTTCAAGCTTTCCGTAATCGTCCTTGCGGATGTCACGCGACACCGTGCTCGCAGCCTTGATCATGTCACCAAGCGTGCCCGGCTTACGGTGTAGGTTCGTAGTTCATAGATCATGACGTCTCCCCAAGGTTTCTTGTTGCCGATGATTTAGTCCGATCGTCATGGCCGGGCTTGTCCCGGCCATCCACGACTTTCTTGCCGCACCATGGTCAGGACGTGGATGCCCGGCACAAGTCCGGGCATGACGAACCAGCCGCGCCCTACTCCGCCGCCTGTGCGTTGATTTCGCCGGAGACCTGGCGGATAGCACGGGCGAGCTGCTCGGCGGGCTGCGCGCCGGAGACGGCGTATTTCTGCGCGAAGACGAAGGTCGGCACGCCCGAGATGCCCTTGTCGGAGGCTTCCTGCGCCTGGCCGGAGATCAACGCGACGTCCTCGTCGGTTGCGAGGCGCTTGCGGACGTCGTCGGCATCGAGGCCGATGTCTGCCGCGGCCTGCACCAGCACGTTGACGTCGGTCAGGTCGCCACCATCGCGGAAATACAACTCCATCAGGCGTTGCTTCATCTCAGCGGACTTGCCCTGCGCATCCGCCCAGTGGATCAAACGGTGGCAATCGATGGTGTTGGGCTGGCGCTTCACCAGTTCGGGCCGGTAGGTCAGCCCCTCCTCGCCCGCGGCGGCAACAACACGCCCGGCAATGCCCTTGTAGGCTTCGACCGAACCGAATTTTGTGGTGAGATATTCGTCACGGCTGATGCCCTCGCGCGGCACCCAGGAATTGAGGAAGAACGGCCGCCAGCGCACTTCGACGGGAACATCAGGCACCAGCGCCAACGCGTTCTCGATCTCGCCGTTTGCCGATATAGCACCACGGGCAGACCACGTCGGAGACGATGTCGATTTTCAGCGGTTTTAAGGTGCTCATCTGCGTCTCCTTGGGGCTCATTAGGGGCTAAAAATGATGCCCGCAAAGTAACCCGAATGGGCCGCCACACAAGGCCGCTAACCGCATGTCTCACATCACATAACCTCCGCGGTTATTGTGGCGGTGGCCAGGGCTGCCTAGAAATCCCGCATCGATTTAGCCGCGGAGCCCTGCATATGACCGCCATTTTTCAGGGATTGACGGGTAGCGGCGCATGTTGGCCAGAGCCCATGCGCCGATTATGCGAAGGGAGCGCGGCGCTGTAAACGGTTCGTGACGCCGCGCCTAACCGAGACTGGCCGCCATCTGCCGCATCCGTTCGGCGGTCAGGTCGTCGGCGGGAAAGAAGGTTTCCAGCGCCAGCTCCTGTAGCGTGATGTCGACCGGCGTACCGAACACCATGGTGGTGGAGATGAAGCTCAGCACCTCGCCGCCCGCGCTCCGCAGCTTGAAGGGGATCGCGACATTGTCGGCCGAGACCGGTCCGGACCGTGCCGGCATCCGATAGGCTTTCAGTTCCTGATACAGCTTGAGCAGTTCGGGATCGGCCGTCGCCTCGCACTGCCGGTGCAATCGCTCCAACAGATGTGCGCTCCATTCGGCGAGATTGACCGTGCGCGGCGCCAGCCCCTCGGGATGAAAGGCCAGCCGCAGGATGTTGAAGGGCTGCCCGAGCAAATGCGGTGGGATGCCTTCGAGCAGCGGCGCCACCATGCGGTTGGCCGTCACCAGATTCCAGTGCCGGTCATAGGCCAGCGCGGGATTGGGTTCGTGGGCCTTGAGCACGAGATCGATCGCCTGCCGCGCCGATTTGAGCGCGGGATCGTCGAGCGAGCGCTGCGGAAAGGCCGGGGCAAAGCCCGCCGCGACCAGGAGCACGTTGCGTTCGCGCAAGGGGACCTCCAATCGTTCGGCGAGCTTGAGCACCATTTCCCGCGACGGCGCGGCGCGGCCCGTCTCCACAAAGCTGAGGTGACGCGCAGATATTTCGGCATCGCCCGCCAGATCGAGCTGGCTTAAGTGGCGGCGCTGACGCCATTCGCGCAGGTGATCGCCGATATGGACGGGCTGGGTTCGTTCGGCTCGCGCCGTGGCAGCATGTGCGTTCATGGTGGAAAACCTACCATGCGAATTTCGTCCATTCCATTACGTGTGAGGTAATCGAAACGGGTCACGGGCTGGATCATCTTGGGCGGCACAGGAGATGACCCATGCTGATGCTTATCCTCTTCCGCCTCGTCGCCACCGTGGTCCCCTGGGTGGTCAATCTGGCTACCTGGATACTGGCACGTTCGCTGAACATGCCGCAGCCGTTGGTGCACGACACCAGCGTCTTCGTGTTCGTGCAGGTGCAGACGATCGAAACCAGGGTCGGCAAGGCGCTCTGCCCGACGTGGCTGAAGCGTCGGCTCCGGTCGCTCCTGCAGCGCTGATCCTGTCTCGCCAAAAGTCCCCCAAAGCAAAGGAGAACTGTCATGATCCGTCCGTCACCATTCCTGAGCCGTGCCCTGCTCGCCGACGCCATCTTCAGCGGCGTCGCGGCAGTCGCGCTGACGCTGGGCGCCGGCGCGCTCGCCCCTTCCTCAATCTGCCTGACGTGTTGTTGCGTGAAACCGGCCTGTTCCTGATTGCCTATACCGCGCTGGTCGGCTGGCTTGCCACGCGGTCAACGGTGGCGAAGGCGCTGGTGTTACTCGTGATCGTCGGTAACGCGGCGTGGACGCTGGGCAGCATCGCGCTGCTGTTCTCCGGCGCGGTGTCGCCGAACCTGCTCGGCCAGGTCTTCATCGTGGCGCAGGCGATTGCGACCGGCGTGTTCGCCGAGCTGCAATATGTCGGGCTGCGCAAGAGCGGTGGCGTGGTGACGGCGTAAGCCTCGGCCGTCATTGCCTGCGACAAACGCGAAGCGTTTGCGCAAGGGAGCAAAGCGACGAAGCAATCCATGCCTCCGCAAGTGGAGAAGTGGATTGCTTCGCGTCGCTCGCAAATGACGAGGATGGACTTCAGCTCAACATCAACGCCGCGATCATTCCCGCAAACGTCAACACCAGCCCGATCACGAGCATCGGCACCAGGCTGCTGCCGGAATACGGATCGGCCTGCTCCTTGTTCGTCACGACACAAGCCATCACACTGCTCCTGTTTGATTGCGCCGAAATCGTTCCCCGTTGCCGAGCATGACGCCGTGCGCGCCGGCGACGCCGAGTTCCAGGCTTGCCGCAATCCGCCGCGCCCGTTCTACGAAATGCGCTTCGGCTTCGGGCGGACAGATCTCGCGGGCGGATTGCTCGAACAGCCCGAGCCAGCGGTCAAAATGCCCGGCGTCGACCGGCAGCGGCAGATGTTTGGCCATCGGGGTGCCGTGGTAGCGGCCTGTCATCAGCGCGACCGATGACCAGAACGCGCACATCTGCGCCAGATGCGGCTCCCAGTCCCTGATGCGGACCTCGAAGATCGGCCCCAGCACCGCGTCGGCGCGCACCTTGGCGTAGAAGCCATGCACCAGGCGCTCGATCATCGCCTCGTCGATGCCCGTCCGCCCCATGATCTCGGCCGTCAACCGCTCACGCCGCTCCGGCCCTGCCACGATCGCTTCCATTCTTCCGGCTGCCCCTAAATAGGTATTTAAAATACCTATTTAGACGGCTATAGATGTCTTGCAAGCAGATATTTCGAAAGGGCTCCCATGCGCCTGACATCGTTTACGGATTTTGCCTTGCGCGCCCTGATGCGGCTGGCGGGCGAGCCCGATCGTTCCTTCGCGACCAATGAAATCGCGGCCGAGTTCGGCATTTCCCGCAACCATCTGGCCAAGGTGGTACGCGACCTCGCCGATAGCGGATTCATCTCGACTCAGCGCGGCGTCGGCGGTGGCTTCACGCTGGCCCGCCCCGCCCAGTCGATCACCATCGGCGAAGTGGTGCGCGCGCTGGAAGGGCCACCGCTGGTCGAATGCTTTCGCGAGGATGGCGGCAATTGCGTGCTGAAGCCGCGCTGCCGGCTGAAAGCAAAACTCGCCGCCGCCCGCGAAGCTTTCATGCGCGAGCTCGACGCCACGACGCTGGCGGAATGCGCCTATCCCGCGACGGCCACGCGGAGCCCGGCGGTTGTGTGAGGGCCGAAGGAAACCATCGCAAGGCTGAGGTGCGACACATGAAACCGATCGAATTCGAGAATGGCGCCGTCCAGATCGACGCAGCCATCGTCGCCGAGGGGCTTGGCCTCGCCCTGCCCCTGCTCCAGCAGGAAATGCGCGCGGGAAAGATCACGAGCTTCGCTGAGCGCGGGATCGATGCGGATAGCGGCCGGCATCGCCTGACCTTCTTCTCCGAGCACCGGCGATTTCGCGTCGTGATCGACGAAACCGGCGCGATCGTTCAGCGCTCGGCGGTCGACTTCGGCGATCTCGTTGCTGCCGAAGTCGGTGCGCAAGGCCGGCGGATAAGCCTTCAGTTAGCGGCGGGCTGAGCCTGAAGGGCCGGCGCAGGCGGCGCGGAAACCAGCGACGTCCGGCCGGCCGATTTCCTGCCGGCAACCCTGACGCGGCTATTGCCGTTCAGATGCTTGCCGTTGAGTGACTTGCCGGCGCGTGAATTGCCGTTAAGAGCCTTGCCATTGAGCGAATGGCCGTTCAGCTTGAGCTTCTTCTTCGACTTCCGCTGGGCTTTTTCCTTCAACTTCGCTTCTGCCTTCGCCTGTTCCTTCGCTTTTTCCTTGGCTAGCTTCTCCGCCTTCTTCAGCGCCTTCCGTTCGGCCTTGGCCTTCAGGCGAGCCCTCTCCGCCCGCGCGTCGGCGCGTTGCTTCTTGCGTTTCTTCTCGCAGGCCGCGCATTTGCAGCCGATCGGCTTCAGATAGGCTTTGAAGTAGTCGGTGCCGTAATCGTAATTGATCTCCTCGCCCGGCTCGATGTTCTTGATGGCGCGAATGAAGACCTTGCGCTTGCGCGGCCTGACGTCGGATTCCGCGTTCGGCTTGCAGGCATGGTTGATGTAGCGGGCGACGTTCTTGCGCACCGAGCCGTCGATGGTCCAGCGGTTGTTCAGTTCGAACAGGTATTTATTCTCGATTGCGTCGTCTTTTTTCTTCTTCGAATCCAGGAGCGGCCCGAAATAGCGGATGATCTTGGTGCCCTTCTTGATCGGCTTGGTGGCGAAGAGGCCAAGTCCGGTACGGGAACGGCCGACGCGATAGGGCTTATTCGAGGGAATAGAGGGCATGACGATGGGATGGCTACACGCTCGGGAAACGGAGGAATTGCGAAGTCGCTCTTCTAGGACGATTCCGCGGCAATGTCAGGTATTTCGCACCTTTGCCATGAACCTTCCCCAGATTGCGCACGTCTGATCCTGGGAGTTCCATGCGAGAAGCGCAGATGAAACGTGCCAACGAGCTTGCGCGCCAGGCGGCGGACGAATTTGCGCGCGATTTCAAGTGCGGGAAGGACGAAGTGAAGGTGGTCGGCGAAAACGGCGCCGCTGTGAGCCTTGCCAAGCGCTGATGAAGCCGGTGACCGGGCGTGTTTTCGCCGCATTAACGTCAAAGCTTCAAGCTTGAGTGCTTAAACCTTGTCAAATCATGATATTTCACGGCGTCACGCGGGGCAGTAATGCAAATGAAACTTCTGGCTCTCCTCATCGCCGGCACGGCCCTTACCGGCTGCTGCGCCTCCGGCACCGGCTGCTCGACGCAGACGGCGGGTGCGCCGATCGCCTGGGACGGGTTGGGACAACCACCAACGGCAAATGACGCGCCGGGCGAGGAAAAACGGCCAGCAAAGCGAAGAACGGCCCGCGATCGCGAGATCATCCTCGGCCCACTGAATGACGCCCCGGCCCAATCGAACGCCAAAGCGCGGTATGACGAGTGGACGCGGCAGCCCAACGAAGACGCGGAAGCCGACGCAAGGCTCGCGCGGCAAACCAAGATTTGCAGGGGTTGCTGAGCGGCTAGCCACCCGCCGTTCGCCGCGCAGGTCCATCCCAACCCCAGCGAGCTCGCCGCCAAACCGCTGTCCTATAGCGCCGGCGGCCGCACGACGGTCGAGACCAGCATCGCATGTAGCAGTTGGTCGACGCCGGTGCCTTCCGGCAGCCGGTGCAAAATATCCTTCAGCCGTCCATCGAGCAGCAGCGTGGTGAAGCCGTGCACCAGCGACCACGCGCGCGCGATGGCGGCCGCCTGGTCGAGCGACAGCGCTTCCAGCGCCGCACCGGTGAGCTTCTCGTCACGGCCGAGGCCAGCCGCGGTCGCCAATCCTTCGAAGGAGGCAGTCGCCGCCTCGTGCAGCGACGGCCGCGTCATGTCGAGCCGCTCGGTTCGGAACATTAGTCCGTACATGCCGGGACGCGCCTGGGCATAGGCGACATAGGCCTTGGCGCGCGCCATCGCCTTCATCAGAGGGTGCGTTTCAGTCTCGCCCGCGGCCGTCATCGCGGCGTTGAAGCGGCGGAATCCGATGGCGGCGAGTTCGCTCAGGAGCCCGGTGAGATCGCCGAAATGATGGGTCGGCGCGGCGTGCGACACGCCGGCCTCGCGCGCCACCGCCCGCAGTGTCAGGCCCGGCAGCCCATCGCGCTCCAGCACCCGCTCGGCGGCGGCGAGCAAGGCGTCGTGCAGATCGCCATGATGATAAGGGCCTCGCCGGCCGGACGGCGACGCCGGCTGGCCGGCCTTTCCGCCACGGCCCGTGCCGGCTTGCGCTTCGCGGAGGGACGGCTGGTTCTGGCCTGTCTCGAGATTCTTGTCATACGGATCTTTATAGCCGCAATTTTTACACTGTAAAGATTTTGCTTGACGGTCGATGGCAACGCACCTAATGATATCTTTACGATGTAAAGATTAAACCGGAGGGAACGTGAGATGCTCGACCAAGTGGCGACGACCAATGCGACGCGCGACAATCTGGCGCCGATCCCGATGGAATGCGATGCGCCGTTCCTGAAAGTGACCGGCGAATTGCCGCGCGAACTCAACGGCACGCTCTATCGCAACGGCCCCAACCCGCAATTCGACGCGCCCGGCGCGCACTGGTTTGTCGGTGATGGAATGCTGCACGCCTTTCATCTGGAGAACGGCCGCGCCAGCTACCGCAACCGCTGGGTCCGCACCCCGAAATGGCAGGCCGAGCACGACGCCGGCCGCGCGCTGTTCGGCGGCTTCGGCCGCAGGCTGCCAGGTACGCCTGCCTCGGTTACGCAGGACGGCGGCGTAGCCAATACCAACATCATCTTTCATGGCGGCCGCCTGCTGGCGCTTGAGGAAGGCCATTTGCCGACCGAGATCGAGCCCGGCACGCTCAACCGGCTCGGCTATTGCGACTATGGCAAAGGCATCTCTGGACCGTTCACGGCGCATCCGAAGATCGATCCAGTCACCGGCGAGATGGTGTTCTTCGGCTACAACGCCGCGGGCCTCTTGACCCCCGCCCTCTCCTTCGGATCCGTCAATGCCGCCGGCGTGGTAACGCGCTTCGATCGCTTCGAGGCGCCCTATGCCAGCATGGTGCACGACTTCATCGTCACCGAAAATCATCTGCTGTTTCCGATCCTGCCCCTCACCGGCAGTATCGAGCGTGCCATGACGGGCCGGCCGCCTTATGCCTGGGAGCCGGACAAGGGCGCCTATATCGGCGTCATGAAGCGCAACGGCCCCGCCAAGGATCTCGCCTGGTTTCGCGCCGAGTGCTGCTACGTCTTCCACGTCATGAACGCGTGGGAGGATGGCGATCGGATCATCGCCGACGTCATGCAGTACGAGGAGCCGCCGCTGTTCACCCATCCCGACGGCACCCCCACTAATCCCGCCAAGTCGCGCGCCCGGCTGTGCCGCTGGACCTTCGATCTCTCGGCGAATACCGATCGCTTCACGCAAACCTGGCTTGACGACATCACCGGCGAATTCCCCCGCGTCTGCGATCGAAGCGTCGGCTCCGCCAACCGGCACGGGTGGTATGCCTGCGCCAATCCCGAGCTGCCGACATCCGGTGGATTGTCAGGCCTTGTACATGTCGACGGCAATGGATCGCACCTTGGCCGGTACCTGCTGCCCGCCGGCGATACGATCTCAGAAGCGGCGTTCGTCCCACGCGGCGACGATACTGGCGAGGGCGACGGCTGGCTGATGTCGGTGGTCTGGCGCGCCCGCGAAAACCGCAGCGACCTCGCCGTGTTCAATGCCACCGATGTCGATTCCGGG
The DNA here is from genome assembly GCA_044772375.2 of Bradyrhizobium sp. RDT10. GTDB lineage: Bacteria > Pseudomonadota > Alphaproteobacteria > Rhizobiales > Xanthobacteraceae > Bradyrhizobium. The sequence goes on along the minus strand of CP187939.1, from coordinate 1,695,012 downwards.
CCGGTGGCACTGGTGCATCTCGGCCACCGAGTGCCCGATGGCATTCACGGCAATTGGGTTGGCGCGGCGTAAGGGGCAGTTCATCCCTCCGTCGTTCCGGGCTCGATGCTGCGCATCGCCCCGGAACGACGGCATCAATAGACAGCCTCGAGGAGACACCCATGCACCTACCCTCGATCACGTCAGCCTATCTCGCCGTCCTCGCCCTGCTCTACACCGTGCTCGCTGTTCAGGTCGGGCGGCTGCGCATGAGAGACCGGGCGGCGTTCGGCGACAACGGAAGCCTCGCGCTGCGGAGCGCGATCCGCGCGCATGCCAACTTCATCGAATACGTGCCGATCATCACGCTGATGGTCGCGATGCTGGAGATGTCCGGCCTCGGAGCCACGTGGGTCCATCTGTTGATGGGCGCGCTGCTGGTCTCGCGGCTGCTGCATCCGCTCGGCATGTACGCCGCGCCCAATACGCTGCAATTCCGCATCGGCCGGATGGGCGGCATCACCATCACGATCGTTTTACTGCTCGCCTGCGCGCTGACGATCCTGGCGCGCGTCATACAGGGCCACCCGAACTAAACCGCAAACCATTGCAGTTACGTTGATTTTCTCGCTTAAGAATTTTATTTTGACACTGTAAAGATTCTTCTTGACGACTCCCGGCCACACCCCTAGCGTATCTTTACGATGTAAAGATTAGATTAGCCCGAGAGGCTGCCATGACCATCTTCCTGATCCTCGCCCCGTTCGGTTCGTTCGCCCTGCTGATGCTGGTGACCTCCGCCGAGATCAGCCTGTTCGTATCGGCCGGGATTTGCCTCGCTGTCATCGGCATCGACGTCTATCGCGGCTGTTCGGTCAAAATGCTCGGCGCGGGCTGCGTCGTCGTGTTCACTGCACTCGGCGCATACATCGCGCTGGTCGATCCGAGTATGAGCCATTCGGCCGTCAAGCTGACGGTCGATATCGGCGTGCTCGCAATATCGCTGGCGTCGCTCATCATCCGCAAGCCGTTCGTTCTGCAATATGCGCTTGAGGAGGTGGAGGCCGAAACGGCGAAGCTGCCCGGCTTCAAGAAGGCGATCTATACCATCACCTGGGCGTGGACCGGCGCCTTCGTCCTGATGATCGCCGGCAATGTGCTGATGATCTACGTGCCGGGCTTGCCGCTCTGGTCCGGGCTCGTGATCGCCTTCGCTGCCCGCAACAGCGCCGCCTATTTCACGACATGGTATCCACAATATCGCAAGACAAAATATGGTTCCGCGCCGGCCAACGCCCTGCCGGGCACCCACTAAGTTACCCTTTCGATCCGCAACAACCCTCCAGCAGAAAGCAAGCCGATGAAGGACGTATTCGCCAGACTGGGCGCCGATTTTTTCTCCACCATTCTTTTCATCGCGATCTACCTCACCACCGACAACGTGCTGCTGGCGACCGGCGTGGCGATCGCAGGCGCCATCGCCCAGGTGATTTACTCGCGCGTCAAGGGCAAGGAGCTCGGCTACATGACGTGGGCGAGCCTGGCACTCGTCATCGTGCTCGGCAGCGCGACGCTGTTGACCCACGACCCGCGCTTCGTGCTGGCGAAACCCGCTATCGGGCATTTCGCGATCGGCGTCATCATGCTCAAGCGCGGCTGGATGTTGCGCTATATGCCGCCGATCGTGACACAGACCATTCCCGAACACGTGACGTTTGCGGGCTACGCCTGGGCCGGGCTGTGTTTCGTGCTCGCCGCCGGCACCATTGGCGTCGCGATGACCGGCGACATGAAGCTGTGGACGTTCTACGTGACCGTCGTACTGGTCGGCGCCAAGATTGCCGCCTTTGCAATTCAATACATTGCGTTTCGTATCCTGGTCGGCAGCCGGCTTTCGCGCTGCCGCCCTACGCGCCTAAGAAATACGCGTCAAAAGGACGCTTGAGACGGTTGGGCTTGTATGGCGAGATAGGCTATACCGCCGATCGAGTTTGGCGGGATCTCGCAAACCATTCCGGTTTGCCTGGAAGAAATGTCGGGAGACAAAGATGGCCGTGGACGGAAACTGGAACATCACCATGAGCACGCCGATGGGCGAGCGCAAGGCAACGCTGTCGCTGACGAGCGCGGGCAGCGCGCTGACGGGGACGCAGGGCGCCGACGGCAATTCCGGCGAAATTTTTGACGGCACCGTCAACGGCGACGACGTCGCCTGGAAGATATCCATCACCAACCCGATGCCGCTGACGCTTGCCTTCACCGGCAAGGTTTCCGGCGACAGCATGTCCGGCGAAATGGGCATCGGCCCGATGGGCAGCTTCCCTTCACGGGATCGCGGGCGTAGTTCCTCCCCTAAAACCAGATCCGCATCGGCAAGCCGTGCGCATCAACGGGCGGCGCCCCTCGGGGACGCTGCCCGCAGGCTCGCGGGCCGCAATCGCAACCGCGCAGGCATCCAGCACATCGTCAGGCTTTGCACCGCTACGTTCATCGGTCAGCCAGCGATCGATCTGCCGAAGGCCTGATTGCTTGAGCAGCGCGCGGCGCAGCGCAACTCCCCCGGCGGATTTCTTCGACGGCAAGGGCTCGTTGCCGTTCAATCGCAGAAACACCAGTTCGGGATGCACCTCGCGAATATCGCGAGATGGATTCTCGCGCACGAACGCGTCGACCTCCATGATCTTCGCACCCAGATGCCAGAGCTGGCGGGACACCCGCTTTTGCCCGCGCCGCTGCGCCTCCCGGTTGGCATCATTGGGATCGCTGAACTCCGACCACAGCCAGCGGCGAGCGCCGGCAAAGACACGCGACGCGTGCGGCCGCAATTTTGCGCGAGCCAGCCGGTCGCAGTCGCGTTCACCGTGATCGCTCATCCCGATCGGGATATCGATCCCCGCTCTGTCGCAAGAACGCGACAGCGCGTCCGTGATGTCGCGATGAAAAGAGATTTCCTGCACGTCACCGTCGAGGAGAACGGCGACCCAGCCTTTGCTGAACCCGTCGAGGCCAAGCGCCCTGCAGCCCGACCTCTTGCTCACTTCGGCCGGCTGGGCACGATTGCAATCGGATTGAAGGTATAGACCGCTTCACCATGCTGGTTGTAGGCGGTCCACTTGACCCGGGCGATGCCTTGCGGCTTCGTGCGCGACGCCACCAATTCCACCACCTCGCCTTCGAGAAAAATGGTGTCGCCGGGCCGCACCGGCTTCAGCCAGCGCAGATCGTCGACGCCGGCGCCGAACAGCGGATGCGGCCCGAACGGGCGCGCGCTCGCGGCGAGCCGCATGGCGATCGCCGCCGTCTGCCATCCGGAAGCGGCGAGGCCCCCGAGAATGGACTTCTTGGCCGCCTCCTCATCGAGATGAAACGGCTGCGGATCGTACTCTTTGGCGAAGCGGACGATGTCCTCCTTCGACACTGTCGCCGCCTCACTCTTGAAGCGCATCCCGATCTTCAGGTCGTCGAACCACTCGATCATCGCGTCCTCGCTCACACTTCACGCCGAACGCGAACAGGTTACCCCAGATTCAATTCCTTGAAGAAGTCGTTGCCCTTGTCGTCGATGATGATGAAGGCCGGGAAATCCTCGACCTCGATGCGCCAGATCGCTTCCATGCCGAGTTCGGGATATTCCACCACCTCGACCTTCTTGATGCAGTGCTCGGCGAGGTTTGCCGCCGCACCGCCGATCGAGCCGAGATAGAAGCCGCCGTGCTTCTTGCAGGCTTCGCGCACCGCGACCGCGCGATTGCCCTTGGCGACCATCACCATCGATCCACCCGCCGCCTGGAACTGGTCGACGAAGGAATCCATGCGACCTGCGGTGGTCGGGCCGAACGCACCGGAGGCGTAGCCGTCTGGCGTCTTGGCGGGACCGGCGTAATACACCGGATGGTTCTTGAAGTAATCCGGCAGCGGCTCGCCCTTCTCCAGCCGCTCGCGCAGTTTCGCGTGGGCGGAATCGCGCGCCACGATCATCGTGCCGGTCATCGAGACGCGCGTCTTGATCGGATATTGCGACAGCGTCGCCAGGATCTCCTTCATCGGCTTGTTGAGATCGATCTTCACGACCTCGCCGCCGAGCGACTGTTCGACCGCCGGCAGATACTGCGCCGGATTATGCTCGAGCTCCTCAAGATAGACGCCGTCCTTGGTGATCTTGCCGAGCACCTGGCGGTCCGCCGAACAGGACACGCCCAGCCCTATCGGCAGCGACGCGCCGTGGCGCGGCATCCGGATCACGCGCACGTCGTGGCAGAAATATTTGCCGCCGAACTGCGCGCCGACGCCGAGCGACTGCGTCATTTTCAAAATTTCCTGCTCCATCTCGAGGTCGCGGAAGGCGTTGCCGTCGGCCGAGCCGTGGGTCGGCAGCGCATCGAGATAACGCGCCGAAGCAAGTTTTACGGTCTTCATGCAGAGCTCGGCGGAAGTGCCGCCGATCACGATCGCCAGATGATATGGCGGGCACGCCGCGGTGCCGAGGGTGAGCACCTTCTCCTTCAGGAACGCCAGCAGGCGATCCCTGGTCAGGACGGATGGCGTCGCCTGGAACAGAAAGCTCTTGTTGGCGGAGCCGCCGCCCTTGGCCATGAACATGAACTTGTAAGCGTCATCGCCCTCGGCGTAGATCTCGCACTGCGCCGGCATGTTGTTGGCGGTGTTCTTCTCCTCATACATCGACAAGGGCGCTACCTGCGAATAGCGCAGGTTACGGCGCAAGTAGGCGTCGCGCGCGCCTTCCGAGAGCGCAGCCTCGTCGTCGCCGTCGGTGATGACGTTGCAGCCCTTCTTGCCCATGATGATCGCGGTGCCGGTATCCTGGCACATCGGCAGCACGCCGCCGGCGGCGATGTTGGCGTTCTTCAGGAAGTCGAAGGCGACGAACTTGTCGTTGTCGCTGGCTTCCTTGTCTTCCAGGATCGAGCGCAACTGCTTCAGGTGGCCCGGCCGCAGGTAATGGTTGATGTCGCCGAACGCAGCCTCCGACAGCGCCCGCAGCGCCTCGCGCGACACGACGAGCATGTCCTTGCCGAGCACCTTTTCGACCCGCACGCCCTCGGCCGTGATCTTCTTGTAGGGCGTGGTATCCGGCCCCAACGGAAACAGCGGCGTGTGCTTGTAGGGCGGAACGGGCTTTTGGTCAGGGAAGGCGGTCGGGGCGTTCATGTCGATATCTCGGGTTGGAGCCGGCGGCGGCCAGAACGGTGCCGCGGCAGTAGACCCGTTCTAAGCATTTTTCGACCAAAAGGAAGGTTTTGCTCGTCCGAACGGAGGGCCGGAACAGGCGGAAACCGTAGCAGTACGGGCGATTGAACCGTTCCGGGCTCGTTTCAGACAAACGGGAAATTCAGATACTCCGCCAACCGATTGCTATCAGAAAATGTCCTCCGCCACGACGTTGAATGATGAGGCGCCCCAGCCCGTCCGCGCGCCGCGTCTGCTCGGGCTTTACCTCCTGCTCATCCTGATTGCCGCCATCGAAGCGTTCGATGGGCTGTCGCACGCGCCGATGTTGTTCGGCGACATGTCGGAGATTCCGGCCCCGGCATCGGCGGCGCGATCATCAAGGCGTACGTTGCGAGCCATCCCCTGCTGGCGCTGGCGGCGCTGGGGTTTGCCACCGTCGGCCGGCTGCGTTACGCGATCATGGCGCTCGGCGCGCTCGTGTTCATGACCTGGCTGAACTTCATGCCCTCGGTGGTACGGCACGGGCTGGATTTTCGTGGTGTCTCCGCCTTCGAGACGCCTGTCCGAATGATCGCGTTTCCGCTGATGGCCGCCTGCGCCATCGCGTTTGCCGCACGCGGCCAGCGGCTGGGACTCGCCACCCTGCTGGTCAGCATTCCTACGCTGTTCGGCGTGATCGCCGTGATCGCCTTCGGAATTGGCGTCTTCCTCTACGGGTTCTGAATCCATCATCAAGATCAAGTTGACTTCCGCGCGCGCCCCTTGCAGGAAATCCGCGCGCGGGTTTCAATAGCGCAAAGGGGCATTCACAATGGCTTTGGGACCACAGTTTCTCCGACCGACCCTACTTGCCACGCTTTCGCTGGTTGCGACGGTCAGCGCTTCGCCGGCGCAGGCCGACCGCTGCGACGATATCGCCAAGGAATTGAAGAACCAGATCGACGGCCTCATGATCAGCGTCAATACCGGCAACACGATCTATCTGACGCATCCGGCGGCGAAAGAGCTGTCACTCGGCTGCCGCGGCCGCAATTATTCCAACGAGCTTTACGCCAAGGCGGACCGCAAGCCGAAGCCGCAATTCTTCGAACTGGTCGCCTCGGCCGGCGCCATCATTTTCACGATTCCGAAGCCCGACGTTGCGACCGGCTCCTCGCGCTGCATCAAGCGCATGGGCTTACTCCGCGGCGACAAGGTTTCGATGCGCTTCCGCCGGCTCAACATGGAATGTACGCGCACCAAGACCGAGGCTTCGATCGTAGTGACCCGCGGTAAGGACGAGTAGATCCGCTTCCGATCCGTCGCATTCTAACGATTCCGCGAGCCTCTCGTTCACCACAGATCGGGATTGACGGCGTCGGCGCTGGATTGCCGCGCGGGATTCACCAATCGTTCGCTTCAAGCCGGCCAGTGTCGGAAGCAACCAAGAGGATGCTTCCGATGAATGTCTCTGCTGTCGCCGCAACGGTGGTGGTCAAACCGCCTGAAGTCCCGGTGTTCAAGGCTCGCGACAAGACCCTCGACGTCCAGAACGGCGCTGCCGCCGACGGCACCCGTACGCCCAAGCCGACGCTGGTCGCTCCCTGCCACCGGGTCAGGGAACGCGGATCGATCGGCTGGCCTGACGGCTCGCGGCCCTGCCCTGCGGCAAGGCCGGCGCCGCAAGTTTGCCGAAAAACCGCGCGATCATGCTGTCACGGCGGAATGGAACCCGCGCATGATCGCCAAGGCTCTGCTCCAGAACACCATTTATCTCCTCGCCATGGGCGCGCTGCTGTTTGCGTCCGCAGGTTCGCTGGACTGGCCGGCGGCGTGGGTGTTCCTGATTGCCAGCGCGATCCTCGGTCCGGTTTGCGCTTGGTGGCTGGCGAAGACCGATCCGGCGCTGCTGGCTGAACGCGTACGGCCACTGCTTCAAGCCGACCAGCCCGCGACCGACAAGAAATTCGTGGCTGCACTCTTCGTGATGATCGTCTTTTGGCTTGTCGCGATGGGATTCGACAGTCGCGCGCAGGGGTCCGATGTTCCTCTTCTGCTGCAGACGCTTGGGCTTGCGATGTATCTGCTCTCGACCGCCTTCATCATGTGGGTGGTCCGCGAAAATTCCTTTGCCGCGCCGGTCGTGAAGGTGCAGGCCGCGCGCCACCATCACGTCGTCTCGAGCGGCCCGTACGCCTTCGTCCGTCATCCCATGTACAGCGGCATCATGCTGTTCTTCGTAGGCGTCCCGCTGCTGCTGGGGTCGTGGTGGGGCGTGGCGATCGCGCCGGTGTTCGCCATACTCTTCGCCATTCGCGCCCGCATCGAGGAGCGCGCGCTGGTCGAAGGACTGCCTGAATATGCTGACTACGCCGCGCGCGTGCGCTATCGTCTGGTGCCCGGACTTTGGTGAAACATAGAGATGGCGGACAAGAATGCCCGATAGCAAGACCTATACCGGCGGCTGCCATTGCGGCCAGGTACGTTTCGAATGCACCACCGACCTTGCAATGGTCACCGCCTGCAACTGCTCAATCTGCACCAAGAAGGGGCTGCATTTCACCTTCCTCGATCCGAAAAGCTTTCATCTCCGCGCCGGCGAGGAGAATTTGAAGGAGTACCTCTTCAACAAGCACGCGATCCACCACCAGCTCTGCGTCGATTGCGGCGTCGATGTCTTCGCGCGCGGCAAGAAGCCCGACGGCAGCGACGTGGTGGCGCTGAATGTGAGCTGCATCGACGGCATCGAACTGTCGAAGCTGACGATGACGCCGGTGGATGGACGGAGCATGTAGGCACTACACCGGCCGTCATGACCGGGCTTGACGCGGATAGAATGTGGCTCAAGCATCCAGCGCCTTGTACCTCCGGAAGATCCCCTCCTCGTTGAACGCAATCCGTCGATCGCTCGCCAGATACGCTTTGATGTTAGGCCGCGCCGCCACGCGGTCGCGCAGGCCGACCAAACCGGGGATATCCTCCTCGAACACCTTCATGCGTTTTGGAAAGGCGTAGCGCAGGCCTTCCACGATCTGGAACAGCGACAGGTCGACGTAAGTCAGGCGGCGGCCGGTAATGTAGGTGCCGCCATTGGCCGCCAGCAAGTCCTCGAAATAGACGAGATATTTCGGCGCGCGCGATTTCCAGAATTCATCGGTGCGTTTTTTTGCCGGCGCCTTCTGGTCCTCGTAGTAGAGCGACGGACCGAGCGGGTGATGGGTGTCGTGCACTTCCAGCACCAGATCGGCGATCGTGAGCTGCAATTGATGCACCCAGAGTTTGCCGGCTTCGGCCTTCGGCGCCAGCCCATGGCGCGATCCCAGATAGAGCAGGATGTTGGCGGTCTGCCCGATCACCAGCTTCCCGGCCTTCAGGAACGGCGGCGCGAACGGCGGCGTTCCTTTCCGCTTCCATCATGCGCATCATTGCCGACATGCCGTTGCCGCGGCGCGCCACGTCGGTATAGCCGGCGCCGGCCTCCTCCAGCGCGAGGCGGACATATTCGCCGCGGCCTTGAATCATCGGCCAGTAATAGAGCTCGTAACGCATCGATGACACCTCCGCTGCCGGTTTGACCGACATAACAAATCATCCCGCGGTTCGTTCGTCACGCCAAACACGGCGTCCGCGCAACCGTCGGAGCAAGAACGCGGCACGCAGATCTCCACAGGTCCGAATCTGTCCGAGTGCGAGCGGGCGTGGTAGGTTGCTTCGCGTTTGAAGCGTCGATTTCTCAACACGACAGGAGAACGGGGATGGCGGACAACAGGAAGAAGCGCGGCGGGGCCGATCGCGGGCTGATCGCGGCGAGCGAGCCTTACGAGGTCGCCTACTGGTCGAAGAAATTCAAGATCACGCCAGCCAAGCTGAAAGCCGCCATCAAGAAAGTGGGGCACTCCGCCAAGAAGGTGGGCGCCTATATCAAGCTGCAGCAGCACAAGGCTGCCGACCGGGCACGCATCGCGGTGAGCCAGCCCTACGAAGTCAGCTACTGGTCGAAGAAGTTCAAGGTCACGCCCGCCAAATTGAAGGCCGCAGTCGCCGCCGTCGGGCATTCGTCGAAAGCCGTCGGCGCCCATCTCGCCAAGGGCAAGGCTCCGAAGAAGGCGAAGAAGAGCGCCAGGAAGACTCCCAGCAAAACGACAAAGACGCGCGCGACAAAGAAGCGCACAAAGAGAAAAGCCGCCTAGAGGCGGCCTTTAGCGCGACCAGCGCGATGCCGCCCAAGCGATGGCCGAGCGGCGCTCAGTAGCCGCTGCAGCGCGGCGCGACGTCATGGCGACGCGCGAATGGCCTCAATCGTCGTCAGCAGGGTGCCAGCGGTGCGGGCGATAGCCGTAGCGTTCGCGGACAGTGTTCCGCACGTATGGTCGTCCGCGATCAGCGTCGATGCGGACGCTGCGCCGCTGATAAATTGTCCGCCCACGGCCATCGTCGGTTGTGATTGTATCGACACGGGTATGAACGCCGTTCGACGAGTTGGAGCTGGAATTCGACGACGTGTTGCCGGCCAGCGCCACCGTCGTGGGCGCCAGGACAGTCAAAATTAACGCGACAAGCAGGCGTTTCATGGCAAGTCCTCCGATCCCGACTGAACTCGCCAGACAATCAAGAGTTCCGCGATCAGGAGGCAGACCAGGCCCGTTACCTCATACGTCAATCTCTCTCCGGCTTGCCGGAGAGGTTATCTGGCGAACGCAAAAATGCCGCGTGGTCAATTCGTCGCGAAGCAATAGAACAACCCGTCGCCGCCGGTGCTCTTCAGATCGGCCTGCGAGCAGCCGCCGTCCGGACCGCGCGAGGGGTGCGAGGAGTTCCAGGATTTCGAGGCGTCGTCATCGCGCAGGCCGACGCGATCGGAATGTCCGACTATCGCGGCGCCTTGCGTCGAACTCGTCCAGTTCTTGCAGGTGCGATCCTCGCCCGCCGCAAACGCTGACCCATCGGGCTGCGATCCCGTCAGCACATCGTGGCGATTGGGCGTATCGCCGCGGCCGTTGATGACCTCGCCCTTCTCGCTGAGCGCAGTCTGCTTGGTAAGACCGTTGGCGCCGTGCAATTCGGCGACGTCCTTGGCGACCACCGCGCCCTTCGCATTCTTCCACGGCCCCTTGCCGATGCGATCGCGCGCATTGACGGCCGGCGCGCCGTCGGCGGCTTGCGTCGAGAGATAGGCGCGCCAGGTTTTGCCGCCCGCTCCGGCTGCCTGCGCCAATGTCTGGCAGTGATTGTCGGCGCCGGCGAGCCCGCCGAGATTGCCGCCATTGCCGATGCCGTTGCTGGTCAGGAAGAAACTGGTATCGGCCGATTGCGCCTGCGCGGGCGCGCTGGCGAGAGCCGATATGGCGGCAAGCGCAAAGCATGCCGGCGAGATGATTCTGGCGATGCTCTTCATCTAGTTGCTCCCTGTTGTTTTTGGTTCGTTGGCATCAACACATCACGCCGACCATTATTCCGGCGCGAAATGAAGCGGGCATTCAGACAAAGAAAAAGGCGCCGCGGAACGAACCGCAGCGCCTTCCTCGTCACGTTGTGGCGATCAGCTGGTCTGCTGGATCGCCGAGAGTTCCCAGTCGCTGCCGCGTCGGCGGGCGAAGGTCCAGACTTCGGTCGCTTCGATCGGGGTTTCGCTGCCCGCGACCAGACGGCCGGTGGTGCGTTCCATGGTCTTGTCGACCAGCGAGAACCGCATCGCCACGCTGGCGAAATCGGTTTCGCCTTCGCGCCAGGCTTCTGCGAGGTCGCCCTGCAGCAGCTTGACGTCGGTCACCTTGTTGACGTCGTTCTTGGCCTTGTTCTCCTCGAGATCCTTGGAGAAGTAGGACACCATCTCGGGCGTGGCCAGCGTATGCAGCTTGGCGACGTCCTCGTTCGACCAAGCGGCCTGAACCTCGCCGAGCAAACGCTCGAAGGCTTCATAGTCGGCCGGCTGGATTTCCAGCGGCGGCTGGCTCGATCCCAGCCCAAAGCCACCGAGGCCGGAACGGAAGCTGGTCTGCGCACCGGGACCTTCGGCGGCAGGCGCGGCAGGAGCAGGTCCCGTCGCGTAGGCGGAGGCCGCCGTATGGCGGCGCTGCCACCACGACATCGCCAGCCGCACCACGATAACGATCAGGGCGATCTGCAGCAGCAGGCCGATGATCGACGACAGGCCGCCGAGGCCGGAGAACAACCCGCCGCCGGTCAGCATGCCGAACAGGCCAGCGCCAAGGAAGCCCATGGCGAGACCGCCAAGCATGCCCCCATCATTCCGGGCCGGTTGAAGAACCCACCCTTGCTGGCCGCGCCGGCAGCCGCCGGGGCGCCCACGCCGGGGGTGCCCGGTTGGGTGAAAGTACGGTTCATGGGCTGTGCGGCGCCCGGCGCCGTGGTGGTGCTCGGGGGCGCCGAATAGGTCTTCGATCCGCGCGAACCGGAACTGCCGCCACCGCCGACGCGGGCGTCAGCCTCCGAGATCGCGATCGCCAGCGGGAGCGCCACGGACAGGACGATGGCCAGTGTCCGGATAATTCCGCGCGTGCCTTGCGAGAAATTCATGTGTTTTTCCTCAGTCCCCAGGATGGGGAAGCGACCCTAACATGGGCATGGCTGCCTAAAAGTGAAGCCATTATCGAGAACCGGAACTGCGGCCCTCGGTCGCGGGGATGTGACGATTTGGCTGTAAACGCCGTATTCACCATGCGTTGCCGGCTCTTGGCCACGCTACGACGCCGTCATCGTCTCCTTGACCTTCTCGACCAGCGCACTGAGCGCGAACGGCTTCGGCAGGAAGGCGAACTGCTCGTTCTCCGGCAGGCTCTTGTCGAAGGCCTCTTCGGCGTAGCCGGAGACGAAGATGATCTTGAGATCTCGGATTGCGCTTGCGCATTTCGCGCAACAGCGTCGGGCCGTCCATTTCCGGCATCACGACGTCGGAGACGACAAGATCGACCGCGCCGTCCTTTTCGTCGAGCGCCTCCATCGCCTCGATGCCATTGGAAGCCTCGATCACGCTGTAGCCGCGCGAACGAAGGCCGCGCGCATTCAGGGAGCGCAGGCCATCCTCGTCTTCCACCAGCAGGATGGTGCCCTGCCCGGTCAGGTCGGGCCGCGGCTTCGCCGCGGCCTCCTTGCCCGCACCGTTGGTGGCCTGCGCCTCCGGCTGCGCTTCCAGTTCGTGCCGATGACGCGGCAGGAAGATGCGGAACGTGGTGCCTGCGCCGGGTGTGGAGTCGACATAGATAAAGCCGCCGGTCTGCTTGACGATGCCGTATACCGTCGAGAGACCAAGCCCGGTGCCCTTGCCGACCTCCTTGGTCGAGAAGAACGGTTCGAAAATCTTGTCGACGATGTCGGCCGGGATTCCGGTACCGGTATCGGAAATGTCGATCCGCACGTAGTCGGCGGCCGGCATGCCCTTGTGGGAGAGCTGTGCGGCTTCATCCACCGTCAGATTGGCGGTCCTCACCGTCAGCTTGCCGCCATCGGGCATGGCGTCGCGCGCGTTGACCGCAAGATTGACGACCACCTGTTCGAACTGCGAGACGTCGACCTTGACCGGCCAGAGATCGCGCCCATGCACGAGGTCGAGCTTGACCTTCTCCCCGATCAAGCGCCGCAACAGCATGGTGAGATCGGACAGGGCGTCGCCGAGGTCGAGCACCTGCGGCCGCAGCGTCTGGCGGCGCGAGAACGCGAGCAGTTGCCGCACCAGCGTCGCCGCGCGGGTGGCGTTCTGCTTGATCTGCATGATGTCCTGGAACGACGGATCGGTCGGCTTGTGCGCGTTCAGCAGGAAGTCGTTGGCCATCATGATGGCCGACAGCACGTTATTGAAGTCGTGCGCGATGCCGCCGGCGAGTTGGCCGACCATGTCCATCTTCTGCGACTGGTTGATCTGGTTTTCCAGCGTCCGCCGCTCGGTGGTCTCCAGCAGATAGACGATGGCGGCTTCGGTGTCGCGCTCGTCCTCCTCGACCGCGGTGACGAAGAACTGCCCCCAGCGCTCCTTGGCGCCGTCGAGCATGGCCTCGACCGGGGCGATGTCGCCCTGCCCTTCCGCCGCCTGGTTGATCGCCGCGATCAGAAGGCTGCGATCACGCGCGTTCACGGTGCGGATGATCGACTTGTTCGCCGCGCCGTCCGGGCTGAGGCTCTGCGCCAGCTTGGCGAAGCGGGCATTGGCGCGCACCACGGCGCCGCCGCGGTCCACCGTCGCAATCGCCATCGGCGTATGGTCGAAGAATCGCATAAAGCGGACTTCAGCGGCGCGCTCGGGGTCGGAATGCTCGTCGCGCGCGCGGCTGATCACGAGCGTACGCGACGAGCCCGGCGAGCCGTCGGCGCCGAAGGCGAGCTTGTGATAGAGCCGCACCGGCATGGTCTTGCCGCCGCGCATGCGCAGGTCGATGTCGAACACCTCGGTCTTGACCTCGCCGGGCACCGCCACGATCGAGGTCAATAGCGCAGCGCCATCGCCGGAGACGATATCGGTGAGCTTCAGCCCACCCGAACCGATCTCGGCGAGATCGTAATCGAGCCAGTTCGCCAGCGTGGCGTTGACATAGATGACGTCGCCGGCCGGACTGACCGAGAAGAAGCCACATGGCGCGTGGTCGAGATATTCGATCGCGTGCTGCAGCTCCCGGAACACATCTTCCTGGCGCTCGCGATCCCGCGTGATGTCGGCGATCGACCACACCGCGTATTTTGCTTCGCGCTTGCTCTGGCCGAGCGGACGAACCCGCATCCGCAACCAGCGCCCCTGTGCACCGTCAGAGCCGGCGATGCGGACCTCCTCCTGCTGCCGCTTGCCTTCGCGGGCGGCCTTGAGCAGGCGGAACACGGCTTCGGAGACGTCCGGGTTACCGATGAAGACGCGTTCGATGGGGCGCACGTCCTGCGGGCTTGCGGCGCCCGTCAACGCCAGGTAGGCGGCGTTCGAATAGACGACATGGCCCTTCGGGTCGGTCACGGCCAAACCGTCATGGGCGTGATCGGCGATGCGGCCCATTACGGGGTCGTCGGCGGCGCGGTCGGTGAAGCGGATGATACCGGCGGCAAAGGCGAACAGATTGAACAGGCCGACCATGGCGAGCAGCGCCAGCACGCCGAGGATATAGGGCTGGGCCTGGGCGCGGCCGATGGTCATCAGCGCCACCGCCACTGCCACGATGCCGGCAGCCACCAGCAGCACCAGCACGATGCTACCGCCTCGCCGCGCCGGTTCGTGAGCCGCAAAGGGCTTGGTCGGCGAATGGCTGTCAGTTTCGACGGTCATATGAAGCGGCGTTGCCCTTCGGCGAGGAGGTCACGCGCCGGTCAGAAGCGGCCGGCCGCGGGTAACCCCGCGTTCGGCTGGCGCACCCCTTCTGAGTGCCTGAATCGGCCCCGCAAGCGCAAGCCCATCAGGCGGCTATTTGACAGATTGAAGGCATTTTAAGGCGATTTTCAGCGGTTCCTTTCACATTCTCCGGGTGGCAAGCCCGTTCTTCAGGCCCATGACGTAGCCGATGATCTCGGCGACCGCGTGATAGTGCTCGACCAGGAATCTCCTCGTCGATATCGACGGTGGCATAAAGCGCGCGCGCCAGCGGCACGTTCTCCACGATCGGAATGTCGTGCTTCCTGGCGATTTCCCGGATCTTGAGCGCGATGTTGTCGGCCCCCTTGGCGACGCAGACCGGCGCCGACATGCCGCGGTCGTAGGACAGCGCCACCGAATAGTGGGTCGGGTTGGTGATGATCACGCTGGCCTTGGGAACGGCGGACATCATGCGCTTCTTCATCCGCTGGACCCGCAGCTGCCGGATACGGCCCTTGATGTGGGGGTCGCCTTCGGACTGCTTGTATTCGTCCTTGATCTCCTGCAGCGACATCTTCTGCCGCTCGAACCATTGCCGGTACTGGAAGAAGTAGTCCGCGATCGCAACCGCCGCCAGCATCGCCACCACGGCGCCCATCAGCTGCAGCGTCAGGTTGGTGGTGACGCCCAGGATCGCCGAAGGGTCGAACATCAGGAACGATTCGAGGCGATCGCGCTCCGGCCACAGCACCGCCATCATGACGGCGCTGAGCGCGATCAGCTTGAACACGCCCTTGGCGAAATTGGCCACCGCCTGCTTGCCGAAGATGCGCTTCAGGCCCGCGCCGGGCGACACCTTGCTGAATTTCGGCTTCAGCGATTCCGAGGACCACACCAGCCGGTGCTGGATCATGTTGCCGGCGATCGCGGCGATTGCCAGCATCAGGAGCGGCACGCCGATCGCGCCGAGCACGGCATAGCCCAGCGTGTTGCCGAGCGCGAGCAGCGCCGCGCCGTCGGTGCGAAGCTGGCCCGCATTGGCGATCAGGTTGCGCAGCGGCGTCAGGATGCCGCCGCCGATCGATCCCGAGAAGGTCGACAATACCAGCGTGGCGCCCGCGATAATGAACCAGGTGTTGACCTCCTGGCTTTTGGCGACGTCCCCTTTTCAAGCGCATCGTCGAGGCGCTTTTGCGTAGGGTCTTCCGTTTTGTCGTCCGAATCGTCGGCCATCGCGGCGTCCTAGCATTTTGTTTGAGCATGATCTCCGCGCAAACGCGTTCCGCGTTTGTCGCGAGGAAAACCGGTACCCACTTTGCGCTATCGCGGCCCTTCGGGTCCGGATCATGCTCTATTTCAGCGGCGTCAGCTCGTGCATGACACCGACGAAGTAGTTGATATAGGTCGCCATCATTCCGGTGAGGACGAGGCCGAAGATCAAAAAGCCCATCATGATCGACAGCGGCACGCCGACAAAATAGACCTGCATCGCTGGCATCAGCCGCGCCAGCACACCAAGGCCGATATTGAAGACGAGGCCGAACACCAGGAACGGCGCCGAAAGCTGCATGCCGATCTTGAAGGCGGTGGCAAACGCGCGCGTGGCGAGCGCCGCGACGTCGCCGCTCGGCATCAGTTCGCCCGGCGAGAAGATCCGGTAGCTCTCGTTCAGCGCCGATATGACCAGGTGATGGCTGTCGGTGGCAAACAGCAGCGTCATGCCCAAGATGGTGAGGAAGTTGCCGATCAGCAGGCCCTGTTGTCCCTGGGTCGGGTCGACGGCGGTGACGAAGCCGAGCCCCAGCTGCTGGGCGATTACTGAACCTGCCACCGCCAGCGCCGACAGCGTGACGCGCGCAGTGGCGCCGAGCACGATGCCGATAACGATCTCGTGCACCATCAATACGCCCAGCGAACTCATCGAGGTCAGGTCGACCTGATAGGCCGTGCGATGCAGCGGCAGGATGATCAGCGTCAGGAGCAGCGCGATCGCAAGCTTGATGCGCACCGGGATGTTGCTCTCGCCGAACCCCGGCAACAGCATCACCATGGCGCCCACGCGGGCGAATACCAGCATGAAGGTGGCGGCAAGGGCCGGCAGCAGCGATATGTCGACGCGCATTTATTCACAATGCATCAACCGCCTATGATTCGCGACGATATCCGCATCATGTGGCTGTGCAGCGAGTCCGCCATGAACGGCAAAGCCAGCAACAACGTCACGAAGATCGCGAGAATCTTCGGCACGAAGATCAGCGTCTGCTCCTGGATCTGGGTCAGCGCCTGGAACAGCGAGACCACGACGCCGACCACCAGGCCGATCACCATCAGGGGCGACGACACCACCACGATGGTCCAGATCGCATCGCGCGCCACGTCGAGGGTTTCAGCACCGGTCATTTCAATTCTCTCAGTTTCAATTGTTCTGTCGTTACGAGGCACGCGAATGGCGAGTGGCGAACAGCGAATGGATCTCAGAACTGCCCCTCACTTTCTTCCCTATTCGCTATTCGCAATTCGCCATCATTCAGATCGGCATCTTCATGATGTCTTCGTAGGACTGGATCACCCGGTCGCGCACCGACACCAGCGTCGAGACCGCGACGTCGGTCTCCGCGACCGCCGTCACCACGTCCATGACGTTGGCCTTTCCCGAACTCATTGCCATGGTCTGGGCGTCGGATTTCTTGCCGGCATCCAGCACGCTTCCCACCGCGTCCTTGAGCAGCGCGCTGAAGGACGGGCCGCCGGCGGATGGGCCGCTCTTCTCGGCGCCGCCGGTTTCCATGATGCGCGAAAGCGCGGCGTAGGCGTTTGCTGCAACGGTCGGTGAAGCCATTTTCTATGGTTCCTGTTCAGGCCTTGAGGATGTCGAGCGTGCGTTGAATCATGCGGCGCGTGGCGCTGATGATGTTGAGGTTGGCTTCATAGGACCGCTGCGCCTCGCGCATGTCGGTCATTTCGACCAGCGGATTGACGTTCGGATATTTGACATTGCCGGCCGCGTCCGCCGCCGGATTGCTCGGCTCATGCTTGACGCGAAACGCCGACTGGTCGGTCCTGACCTTGCCGAGCGTCACGACCCTGGCGTCCAGCGTGCGGTCGAGCGCTGACGAAAATGTCGGCACCTTGCGGCGATAGGGATCGCCGGCCGCGGTCGGCGAGGTTGAGTCCGCATTGGCGATGTTTTCCGAGATCACCCGCATCCGCCCCGCCTGCGCGCGCAACCCCGAGGTCGCGATGCTCATCGAGCGGGCGAAATCGCTTCCATCATCTGCCATGATCCGGCTCCCTTACGCGTCAGCGTTTTCCGATGGCGGTTTTGAGAAGGCCGAGGCTGCGGCTGTAGAGCGAAGTCGCCGCGGCGTAATCCATCTGGTTGGCCGAAACCTTCAGCATCTGGTCTTCCAGATTGACCGCATTGCCGGCAGGCTTGGTCAGGAAGCCGCTCTTGCCGCCATCGCCCCTGAAGCTCTGCCCGCCGCCGGAGGCGCCGATATGGGTGCCGCTGGTGCGCATCATGGCGAGCGACCCCATCGCGCCGCTGGCGTTGGCGCCTTTGTTGTCGAACTTCGGCTCGACCAGGTCGCTCGGCCTGAAATTCGGAGTGTTGGCGTTGGACACATTTTCGGCGAGCACGCGCTGGCGTTCCTGGTGCCACTGCATCTTGGTGCGCAGCGCCGACAGGATCGGAAGGTCGTTGATAGCCATCGCGAGCGGCTCCCCGTTAACCTCTGGCAGACGCCGCGAGGTAGGCAGAATTTGCCCGGTGTATGGTTAACGGCCGGTTAAAATTACGTTATACCCCCGCCGACGTCGGCCAATGACCACTGACAGTGACAAAACGAGCGCATTTTCGCCACGAAAACTGCGTTAACCAGCAGCGACCAACGCGACTTGGGCCGCTCAGAAGTCGTTTTGGCTCAAGCGATTCTTGGTCTATTAATTAACCGGACGGCGGCGCTCGCTGCGGGGAATTAAGGAATATGGCTGATCTCGGGCGTGATTCGCCGTCTGCGGATCGCTTCGGAGCATGGTCAGGATGGCGGGAATCGTGTTCCCGGGGAACATGCTCGGGCAGCAAGATCCCGGACAGCAAGACGTCGGACAGCAAGACCTAGACCGCACTCGTCGAAGCCAGCATCAAGAGAACGGCCCGTGGCCGGGGACTAAAGAATGCAGACACTCACATTCCTCTTCGCATTCATCGCCGTTCTGGCGCTGATCGGCGTTGCCGCCTGGCTGGTTCGCCGTTTCGCCAACAACCGCCTCGGCGCCAATACCCAGCGCGGACGGATGCCGCGGCTCGCCGTGATCGACGCCGCCGCCGTGGACGGCCGCCGGCGCCTCGTGCTGGTACGGCGCGACAATGTCGAGCATCTCCTGATGATCGGTGGCCCGAGCGACATCGTGGTCGAACCCAACATCGTGCGCGCGATGCCCAACCGCGATCAAATGGCACCGCGCCCGGCAGTCGGCGAGCAGGCGCCGCGCATCGCGCCGCTGCCCGATGCCGCCTGGAGCGACGAGGCGGCAAGATCCGACTCGCGATCGACCGACGCCTTCGATCATCATGTCGAACCGCAAATGCCGGAGCCGCCGCCGCGCCCCGCACGGCCCTCCTTCGCCGACGAACTCCGCCGCCCTGCGCCGCCGCCGATGCCGGAACGTCGCAGCGATCCATTGACGGGCTTTGCGCCGGAATCGATCAGCGGTCGCCCCGAACCGGCCCCGCCGCGCCTGGGCCGCAACGAGCCGCTAATGCCACGGCCGCAGCGCGAATTGCCCAAAGCACCGCCAGTCCGTGAGGCACCGCCAGTCCGTGAGGCACCGCCAGTCCGCGAGGCGCTGCCTGTCCGTGAGGCGCTGCCTGGCCGTGAGGCGCTGCCTGGCCGTGAGGCGCTGCCTGGCCGTGACACGCCGGCGGTGCGTGAGACGCCGGCCCGAGCGCCCGAACGCGCCGCGGCGCCGCCGCCTCCGCCCCTCCGACCCCCGCGCCGTCGAGTGCCGACCAGAATCTCGCCGAAATGGCGCAGCGGCTGGAAGCCGCCTTGCGCCGGCCGGCCGAACCGGTGGCGCCGCCGGTTGCGCCGGAAACGCCGCCCGCCCGTACCTCCCGCAGCGAGCCTCCTGCTCCCACGCCCGCTCCGCAGAAGAGCGGCTTCGAAAATCTCGAAGACGAGATGGCGTCCTTGCTGGGCCGTCCGAAGAACCCTTCGTGAGGCCGCCGGCTTCTCCGCGTAGAGTTTTATTTTTCCTAGTCCTGACCGCCGCCGGATCGCTCGCCGACCCGGTGCTGGCGCAGGATATCAGTATCAGTCTCGGCCAGGGCGGCGGCGTCACCGAGCGCGCGATCCAGTTGATCGCGCTGTTGACGGTGCTGTCGATCGCGCCGTCGATCCTGATCATGATGACGTCGTTCACGCGGATCGTCGTCGTACTGTCGCTGCTGCGCACCGCATTGGGCACCGCGACCGCCCCGCCCAACTCGGTGATCATCGCGCTCGCGATGTTCCTGACCGCGTTCGTGATGGGCCCCGTCCTGCAGAGGTCCTATGACGACGGCATCAAACCCCTGGTCGCCAACCAGATCGGGGTCGAGGAAGCGCTGCAAAGGCTTCGGTGCCGCTGCGTGGCTTCATGCAGAAGAACGTTCGTGAAAAGGATCTGAAGCTGTTCGTCGATCTTTCCGGCGAACCGCCGCCGGCGACGCCGGAGGACCTGTCGCTGCGGATCCTGGTCCCGGCCTTCATGATCTCCGAACTGAAACGTGCCTTCGAGATCGGCTTCCTGCTGTTCCTCCCCTTCCTGATCATCGATCTCGTCGTCGCATCGGTCCTGATGTCGATGGGTATGATGATGCTGCCGCCGGTCGTGGTGTCGCTGCCGTTCAAGTTGATCTTTTTCGTGCTGGTCGACGGCTGGTCGCTAGTGGCGGGGAGCCTGGTGCAGAGCTACGGCGGCAGCTAGCGGCGGATTCTCATGGGTGCCACGAACCCAATAGGTCAATATTAGTTACGTATTTGCTGCGGAGTTTCCTGGTGAATTTAAGGTCAGATTAGTTCCTTCGTGCACAATGGATGCCAGGGACCGAATTTCGTAGCAAAAGCATCACCGGGTCAAACGATGGCAGGCCAGCCTATCGGCGATATGGACGTCGAATACGCCACGACGATTGCCGACCGGGCTATGCGGTTGATGTCGCAGCAGTCAGTTGCTGCCACCCCCACCAATTTCGCGGTCTGGTTCGAATATGCCCTGGGCAATTCGCTGGCGCTGCGAAAAACCATCGATATCCTGATCGCCGGCAAGCGCAAATTCGACCCGGCGATCAACCACGAGCTCTACATTACCTATGTGACGCCGCAGTCCAGCCCCGACCCGCTCAGCGACCTTCCCGAGCAATTGAGCGGCCTGATCGCCACCGCCCAGCAATTCCTGAACACCGCTGTCACCGACAACCAGACTCACATCAAGGCGCTCGGCGAAGTGTCGTCCGAAGCCGCGGTCGCCACCGATCCCCGGACGATCATTGCCAAACTGGTTGATGAATTGTCAAAGGCGACGACGCGGGCCGCGACGCTGGAGGCAAATTTCGCCGCCACCTCGGAGGAACTGGACAGCATCCGCGACTCGCTGAAGGCGGCCGAGCAACGCTCCAACACCGATGCCCTGACCGGGCTCGCCAACCGGCACTCGATGGATGAATTCCTCCGCCTCGCCCAGATCTCGGCGATGGAAAAGGACGAGGCGCTCAGCGTTTTCCTGATCGACATCGATCACTTCAAGAAATTCAACGACGATTATGGCCATCAGGTCGGTGACCAGGTGCTTCGGCTGGTCGCAAAGGTCCTGCAGGAAGGTGTTCGCGAGGTGGATCTGGCAGCCCGCTACGGCGGCGAGGAATTGATCGCGGTGCTTCCGGGCGCCGATCTCGAGGCTTGTACGTCGGTCGCCGAGCGCATTCGCCGCCGCATTGCCGAAGCGAAGCTGACCCGCCGCGCAACCGGCAAGGAGATCGGCAGCATCACGGTTTCGATCGGGGTGGCGCAATTCCGCCTCGCCGAATCCGCGGAAGCCATGATCGAGCGCTGCGACCGCGGGCTCTATCAAGCCAAGCGGCTCGGCCGTAACCGCACGGTGACGGAAACCGAACTCGAGCCCGAGGCCGGCGCGGCCTAGGGCTTCATCGGTTCCGGTTGAATCAGAACCGCGCCCTCATCCTTTGCATTGATGCGCTTTCCTTGCGCGGGCCGGCGTCCACGCCGACCGAAAGCCACCGAAAGCCATAGACCTATCCGGCGGGCCGGTGGCCAAGGCCCAGCATGGCCTTCAGATTGGTCAGCATTCCCTGTGCAAATTCGTGGGGATGCCGTTTGCACGATCCGAGAACGTGATGGAGGCCCTCGGGAAGGCCCTGAAACTCGATTTGCAGATCGGCAGCCACCGCGGCCATCAGTCCGTCCAGCCGCCGCCCCCACTCGGATGCCCCGAGGTCCTCGATCCGGACCTGCAACGCATCTTCGATCGCATATATCTCGGTGAGAATGTCCTTGGCGATCGTGACGCGATTGCTCTTGAGGGCCTGCCGCAGCGCCAGCCGTTTATCGTCGAGGTGATCCAGCACGATTGAGACGCTGGCGGCATATCGCGTCGATGCAATCTGCGGGGCGCGTCTGCCCGGCGCCATTTTGGTCGCGAGACGGATCAACTGCCATGGCGTCTTGAGATGCTTGGCCACGATCGTCAGCGCAAACGGCACGGCGTGAGGATATTTGGCCGCGAAGGCGTCGAGCAGCGCGCGCACAGCGGCAAGTGTCCGGACATCGAGATTGTCTATGCTGGACGGCAGCGCTTCGTTGAAGGCGACGATGGCGTCTGCGATCAGCAAGGCGGAAACGATCTTTTTCAGATCGTCGATCGCGCCGCGCGAGGCGGTATATTGCGCAAGGCCAAGGCGCGTCCGCTCGAGGAGTTCTTCGGAAGTCAGCGTGCTCTCGAGGCATTTGGCGACCTTGGACTGAAACCCCGCCGCGATGCGGCGGGCTTCGCGCGCATTGTCCATGACCAGAACCGATTTCATGTTGTCGCAGTATTCCTGCGCTAGCGTCGGCAACAGCGATTTGTTGATCAATTCCCAGATCGCCGCCAGGCAGCCGCGCGATATCTGGCCGGAATTGGCGAGCTCCGGCGCGCGATCGACGAACAGAATTTCGATGGGCTGAAAGAAGTAGCGCGACGGATTGCCGACCCGGTTTTGGGATTGGCCGCTGTTGCGAAACTCCGTGCGCAGTTCCGCCAGGATGATGTCGGAGCACGGCATATCCTCGCCGTATATCTGCATCCGCTCGATTTC
The DNA here is from genome assembly GCA_044772375.2 of Bradyrhizobium sp. RDT10. Lineage (GTDB taxonomy): Bacteria > Pseudomonadota > Alphaproteobacteria > Rhizobiales > Xanthobacteraceae > Bradyrhizobium. The sequence continues at coordinate 1,672,225 of CP187939.1, read as the reverse complement.
GACGAGCAGATTCCTGCGTGCCTGCGGCGTTATCTGCCGAAGATATTGCTGGATCCGGTCGGTCTGGGTCAGGTCGTTCGCCATTGCCTCGACGGCCTCGGGTTCGCACCACTTCATTGTGAAACGCCGGCTTCGGCGGTCCATAGCGGCCTTTGCAGCGGCGGCCCTAGAGCATCGAGCATCCGTCTTGCATCGGGCATTGCCTCGATCGCGGACCCGGCCTTCGACGATGCCGTTCGATGATCGGTAAACGCAGCAGTTGATTCTGCCGCCGGTTGTTCGCGGCCAGCCGATTGGCGAAGGACCGGACTCAAATTTCTGCACGCAGTGCGTGCAATTGTGGGTACCGGACGTGAACGGGAAGCTAATTTCCCCGGTCGGGAAAATACGGGTGCCGTGGCCGGAATCAGGCAACCAGACCGGTGTTGCCCGTATTCGTACGGAAGAAAAGCCGCAATCCCGCTCCGCCGTGGAACTATTGCCGCAATCCCGGCTTATCGCAGATGCCCTACAGCCGGGAGTATTCCATGAAGATCGCAGGGATGATTATGGCCGCCACCGCGGCCCTCAGCATCGCCGGTACGTCAGCCCTTGCCCAGCAACCGCGTACGGGAATGGTGACGAGAATAGATCGGATCAGCGGCACCATCACCATCAAGGATATGCCCGAGGGCACCACTGGCGCGAATACCGGCGCCGCAGCCGAAGAATTCAAGATCCAGGACGGCGCGCGGCTGAACGTCCTGCACGCCGGCGACAGGGTCACCTTTGCCGTGAGCGACACGGCGGGGACCAAGACCATCACGAAGATCGACAAGACGGACGCGGTCACCAAGATCGAGAAGAAGTAAGGCGTTGCCGAAGCGACATCCAATCTCGTGACGTCTGACTTCGATCGAAGAATGACGAGGCCCGGAGTCCGGGCCTCGTAACCGGAACTGTCCCATCCAGAACGAGGGGCCGCTCGGCATGGAATTCGCTGCCGCAAACGTCCGCGCGCTTAATCCAGACGACGCCCGTTTCGTGCGGATCACGCGCTAGCGCGGCGGAGCCCTTTCGAGCGAAGCGCGAATTTCAGCGGCCGCCTCGTCGCAATACTCGTTCAACTTCTGGAATCGTTGCTGCAGCGCCCTGAGTTTTACGGCGCGCTTCGCCGGCCCTTCCCGATCGATATTGAACCTGTCGGCGGGCGATGGACCGGACGCCGCGGCTTCCGCCACCGCCAGCGCGGCTTGCATCGATGTGTCGTGACCTTTGGTGGAGGACATTTCTGCACGCCTTAGCCCGGACTCGATCCGGTGGAATTTCCGTGTGGTCACGCGCTGGCGTCGCGAGTTTGCACCCTGCAGTGTGTTGTTTGGATGCCAGGCCGGGGTCGATTCGGTGGCAAAGATGGACGCCGGCGGCGAATGAGTGGCACGGCCTCGTAGTCTTACGGACTTTCCGTCCACGATTAGGATGCAATCGGCAGCCACCATTGCCGAATTGAGTCGTTTGTTGCTTCAGCGATAGTTCGATATGCCCGTCCAGCCTTCAGAAACCGGTCTGCCGCCGCGCTGCGAGATCTGCGGCGTAGGTACGGCCCAGATCGGAAAGCTGCCCCGGATCGGACTGCGCCCCCTTATCTACGTTTACAAGTGCGACGCCTGCAACCAGATCACTTCGATCGAGCCCGAGCGGCAGGACAGCCCCACCATCAGCCCCGCTGTCACCCCGCCGATGCCGAAGTCGCGCATCAAGAAGGCCCCGCACAGTATCTCCCGCCGACAGCCGCACTGATCGCCGGTCAGAGCACCGGCCGATGGAAGGCGGCTTCAGAGCCCGCCTTTCCAGCTCGGAAAGCGCCGCGATTGACGCCGGCCCGGGTTTCTTCCTGGCCATGCCGCATGTAAAGCTTCGGCCAAACTTTTCATAAAGAAGAGGCAGGGGCATGTCCGAGGGCTTCATTGACGAACTGCGCAAGGTGCTCGACAAGGGCGCGGTGCTATCAGGCGGCGATATCGACGCGCGCTATCATCACGATCTCGCCGGCAATCCGGTGCCGAAACCGCGCGCGGTCGTCCGCCCGAGAACGACGGAGGATGTCTCCGTGTTGCTGCGGCTCTGTCACCGCGAAGGTGTCCCCATTACAACGCAGGGCGGCATGACCGGGCTGGTGCGCGGCGCGCTGCCGAATGCGAATGAAATCGTGCTGTCGATGGAGCGCATGAACGGCGTTGAAGAGGTCGATGCCTCCGCCGGCGTCGCCATCGCGCAGGCCGGCACGCCGCTGCAAAAGCTCCAGGAGCGGGTCGAGCAGGACGGCCTGATGTTTCCGCTCGACCTCGGCGCGCGCGGCAGTTGCACCATCGGCGGCAACATCTCGACCAATGCCGGCGGCAACCGCGTCATCCGGTACGGCATGACGCGTGACCTGATCCTCGGGCTCGAAGTCGTCACGGCCGACGGCACCGTGCTCAAGGGCCTGCGCAAATATATCAAGAACAACACCGGCATCGACCTAAAGCAGCTTTTCATCGGCAGCGAGGGCATCCTCGGCGTGGTGACGCGCGCCGCGCTACGCGTCTTTCCTGCGCCGGCGGAGCGGCAGGTGGCGCTGTGCGCGCTGCCCTCGTTCGGGCAGGTCACGGCATTCCTGAGGATGGCGCGGGAGCGTCTCGGCGGCGAACTGACCGCATTCGAGGTGATGTGGAATGCGTACTACCGCCTCACCGTCGAGCGCGTGAACGGCGTGGTTGGGCCGCTGCCTACCCATCACCCGTTCTATGTTCTGCTGGAGGCTTCCGGCAACGACCCCGAGCGTATCCGTGCCGATCTCGAAAAACTGCTCGAGACGGCAATGGACGACAATCTGATTCTCGACGCCACGCTCTCGACCTCGAATGCATCCGCCGCCGCGATCTGGCGCATCCGCGATTCCAGCGTCGAACTGGGCCGTACCTTCCCTTACACCGCCCGCGTCGGCTTCGATGTCAGCCTCGCCATAGACCGGATGGAGGAATATGCCGACACGATCGGATCGCGCATCAGGGCCGTTGACCCGCACGCCTTCGCCATCGTGTTCGGCCATGCCGGCGACGGCAATTTGCATCTCAACGTGCATCACGAACACACACCCGACAAGCACGATGAATTCGAGAAGCTCGTCTACGACATTACGGGCGAGTTCGGCGGCTCGATCTCGGCCGAACACGGCATCGGCATCCTGAAGCGGCCTTACCTGAGAATGAGCCGCACCGAAGAGGAAATCGAAACCATGCGCACGCTCAAGCGTGCGCTCGACCCGAAGAACATTTTGAACCCGGGGCGAATCTTTACGGTGTGAAGACGTTTTGAAGCGGTCAAGCCGAGCCGGACGCTCGCAACTGCCCCTCACTCCTTGAAGTCATACTGCTTGCAGAGGTGGTCACCGATCTGGACCAGCATGGCGACGCATTCGGGATAGCCTGGTTTGGCGATCGTGGCGTCGTCCGCCTCGGCGCGGAATTCCCAGCTATCGCCATCGCGAAGCACGGATATGACGATGCCGTCGGGGCAATCGGCGTGGACCTTCAATTCGGCTCGCGCCATCTCGATGAGTTCGGCTTCGGTTTTGGCGGGCTTGCTCATCGTGACAGTATCCTCCGGCAGGTTGTTTGCTGCAGGTTGCCGCTTTGACCGGCATCTGTCGAGGGGTGGCGGAACGACGCGCCATCTCGTCGCGCGCGATGGCCCATTCCGCCGGACGCGGTTGCTGCTATGCGGCCGCTGTCGGAGTGTCCGCAGCGCGGCGTGTTATTGCGCCGCGCTTGCCGACCTCGTTTCGGCAATGACCCGCAGCGAAACGGTGTTGTCCGTATCCGGCTCCGAGCCGGTCGCGATCAGGTCGGCCAGCGATGGCGGTAATTTCTGAACGTGCTTGGTGAATATCCTGACGATCTGGCCTTTCACGCACGGCCCTTCGTCGAAAATTTCGGATGCGATGCCCTCGACGGCGTCCCGCAGCGCCAAAAATTGCGCCTGCCTTGCCATGCTCTCCGTACCCTTCACGCCTCCGAGTTCGTCCAATGCGGCATCGCTGATCTGGCACTCGACCGTATCGGCGTCGTTCAGCATGGTGAACCTGAACGCCAGGCGTTCATTGTCGTGCCCAATAATTCGGTCCCGGGTCAGCGGCATCGGACGGCCAGTTTTGGATGGCTAGCTAGAGACGATAGCAGGGAGCGCCAAGGAGACGCTGACGTCCTGCCTAATGCGTCAACTGGTCAAAAATTGGCCGAACCTGCGGCCAAATCCGCTACTTCGCCGGCTTCTTCAGTTCGATCCGCCGGATGCCTGATATCGCGGGCAAGGCGCCGGTATGGACCGGCTCGGCTCCGGACATTTCCGGCGATAGCGGCGCGCGGGCGGTGGCATCCGGGAAGCGGATCTTCATTTCGCGGATGAAGCCGTCAAGCGTGTCGACGCTGGCAGCCATCTTGGCGATCAGGGCGAATTCGGCGCTGTTGGAGGCGGCCGGCTTGCTCGCGATTTCGAACGCGGATCGGTCGGCCTCGCCGATCATCAGGGGCGCGTACTTCTCGCGGAAACGGGCCAGGCCGATGGCGTCGCCGGCCAGCGCATAACCGACGACGGCACGGATCACGTCGCTCTTCTCGGCGGCGTTCAGTGGCCTGAAATCCCGCCAGCGGTCGGCGTAGTACAGTTCGATCTGTTCGGAGGCCTCCCGCCACTGCCGCGACGCCCAATAGATGTCGGAGCGCAGCCGGATCGCTTCGCGGCCGGTGATGTTGGAGATGATATCGAGCGCGAGGTCATGGCGACCGATGTCGCTCTGGGCCCGTGCCTCAAGGAGCAGCCGCTGCTGGCGCAGTTCGCCGGAGAGATCGGCGATCCGGGTCAAGCGCAGCGCCGCGATCGCCCGGTCCGGCTTGCGGTTGGTCAGGTAGACCATGGCAAGGCGCGCCGCCACCTGCGCGCGCGCGGCTCCTCCAGCCGCTTGTCGACCTGGTACTGCAGCAGTTCGGCGGCCTGGTCGAGCAGGTCGACCGTAGCCAGCCGGTCCGCAAGACGCCGGATCATCTCGTCACCGCGCCGGCCGATCGGCGTCAATTCGCGAAACTCATAGAACATGGCGAGGGCGTCGACCGGCTTCATGTCGTCGCCCTTCGAGCCGAGATAGAGCTCCGAGAACAGGGCGGACGCCGCATCCTGGCCCTGCCGCGACAGTTCGGAATTGGGCTGCAGCTTCGTCGCGGTCTTGGCGGCGGAGAGCGAGTCGGCATAACGCCCGCTTTCGGCGTAGATCTGGGCCAGCTTGTTCAACGTCCTCAGCTCGATCGCGTCGCCGCGCCAGATGACCGACAATATCTCCAGCTCGCGCATGAACTCGGCCTGGCCGAGTTCGCCGCGCCTGTGCCGCAGCAAGGCCTCCAGCAGCCTCGCCTCGGCCGATGCCTGCCGGTCGCGGGACTGCGCCGCGTACCTGTAGGCGTCGAGCGCGTCCTTGTCGTGCCCCAGCGCCTCGGCGAGCCGCCCGCGCAGCACCGCGATCTCGGGCTTCATCTCGTTGGGAATGCCGATCACCTCGAGCTCGCTGCGCCGCCGCGAGGCCCCGGCATAATCCTTCACCTCGAGCGCGGCCCGCATCGCATCCGCGGTGACGATGCGCTGCAGTTCCAGCGGCAGCGCGGCGATCGAGAATTCGGCGTTCTTGAACTTTTCGCGCGCGTCCGCCCATTTTTCCTGACGCGCGAACGCGAACCCTTTCCACAATTGGGAATCGTAGCCGTTGCCGATCGCAGGACTTGCAAGATCCTTCAGCCCCCGCTCGGGATGGCCGATCAGGATGCTGGCGATCGCATGCACCATCAGCACGGCGGCATCTTCGTTCCCCTGGTTGGTCTCGGAGAGGATGAGGTTGGTCACTCCCTCGCTTCCTGATACATCCCGCGCGACATGTAGAAATTGGCAAGCTCGAGGCGGGTTTGCGCCTTTTGCTCAGGCCCCGCGGCGGCCGCGGCCTTGGTCAACGCATCCAGCCGGGCGAGAAATTTCTCTTCCCGGTTCTTGCGCCATTCGTTGGCGTCGAACAGCGGCCGCACCGCCGCGGTGGCGCGCTCGGCTGCGACGTCGGCGGACGACAGCGTCAAACCGCCGGGCCGTCCAAGCATCACCTTGTCGGCGCCAACCTCTGCGTTGATATCGTCGGAGTTCGGATGCACGACCACGCCGTGCACGGATTCCAGCAGCGATAGTTCGACGAAATCCTGCCGCTTGATTAGGCCGCGGGTCGGCGGCGGCGCGGTGACGACCAGCAGCGTATCGCCGGCGTCGGGATCGACCAGCCGGTGCATCGCACCGGGATTGGCCAGCGGCACGGTGACATTGGCGAGCACTGGATCGGTAATGTTTCGCAGCACCATCAGCGGCAGCGGTGACGCCTGGCCGCGGTCGGCGAAGGTCAGCGTCCACTCGGCGCCGTTGGCGCGGCCTTCGCTTTCGAACGAAGGGATCTGCGGCCGGTTGAGGCGGATGCGGATGGCCTGGCCCTTCTCCAGAGGCAGCCGGCTGACATCGCCGATGATGGCGCCGCCCTTGGCGCGGATCGGTTCGACATCGATCGGTTTGGCCTGGTCAAACACCAGCCACACCGTATCGGCGCGGCGGAACAGCGCAGCCGGGGTCGGCGCAGCAAGGAGAACGTCACGCGCAGGCCGTCGCTGTCACGCCTCGCCTCGACGGTGGCGGTCTTGTCCTTGGCGCCGCTTTCCGGCGCCGGACTGGATGCCGCCGGCGCTGCCCCTTCGGCGGCTCCGCGGGCGATGGAGCCTGCCTGGGCGCCACGGCCTTCGGCGCTTCCGCAGCGGCGGCCTGGACTTGTTCGGCAGGCTGCGCCGCTTTGCGGCTTCCGCCGGAGGCGACGTTTTTCCGGTGCGGATGCCATCTTCTCGGCCGCGGGAACCGCACTATCCTTGGCCGGCATCACTTTTTCGACGGCACGCGTTGCGGCATCGGTCACGGCCGGCGCTTCGGTCACCTGGGCGGGTTTGATCTCGATCCTGGCCTGTTCGGCAATCATCTCCGAGGTAACAGGCGGAATCTCCGCTGGCTGCTGCTGGGGCGGCGATTCCTTCAGGGCCTTGTCGCGCGACATCCGCGAGGCCGGCCCGGGCCTGGCCGGTGCGGCCGGCTTCGCCGCGGCTAGCGGTTCGGCCAAAGCGGGCTTTTCCGCCTGCTGGAAGGCGACATCGATCACATAGTTCTTTTCCTCGCGGAAGGAATGCACATCGACCTCTCCGATCAGCACGATTTCGACTGCGGAAGAGTCGACGTCGACCCGCTGGTTGATCGAGGCGATGTTCGGCGGCGCCGCCACCTTCGCATCCGCCAGGTCGAAATTGAGCACGTTGTTGAACTGCAGCGTCAGCTTCTGATCGTTCAGCACCGACGACACGTTGACGCCGTCGGGCATCTCGAACACGAAGCGGACGAAGGTCGGCTGCACCGAGGCGCGGACCCGCACCGGCGGCCGCTTCTTCGCGGCGTTGACCGCCATTTGCGCACGCAACGCCCGCTCGGCGGCCCGCGCCCGCTCCGCCAGTTCGCGTACGACCGCCGCAGGAAGCGCGGGCGGCGGACCGGTCCAGCTATCGGGCAGGAAGTCGACGAAAATCCGCTCCCCCGCCGTCATGGTGTTGACGGTTGCCCGCCGCGACAGCGACAGCCGGATCGCCGTACCGTCGGGATCGCGCCGCGCCGAACCGACATAATCGGGAACGGCGTCCGACAATTTGTCGACGGGAATATCCACCGGGCGCTTGAAGTGGATGATGATGATCGAACCTGCGGTCGAAACGTCGGATTCGACGTCTTCGGCCAGCTTCAACACCAGCCGGGCAAAGCCACCGCCGGACGTGAACGTCGCCTCCCCCGGACCGGATCATCGGCGCGGCAGGGCTGCGAAACAGCGAGGCCGGCCATCAGCAGAACAAGGGCAAGCGGCCGGCCAAGGCAAAACCGGGCCGCCCGCGCCAAAGCGCGGCGCTGCGACCCAGTTCCAGCGGCAGCCCTTTGCCCCATCCAGGAAATCTCGCGGCCTCAATGCGTTCTGCGGCGAAGCGCTCTCGCCTGCCGGTTTGAATCTTGGATGGGCCGACTTAAGGCTTTGTTAACGTCAACTCATTGATTTCGTTGGAGGGGTCGGCGGGCACCCGCTGCCGCGCCTGGGCGGCCGGAATGCGTCCCTCATCCCGCAAGTCGCCAGGGCTACCGGCTGCAACAAGCGCGATAGTGCCGCCCGCGCCGTGATTGGAATCATTATCGCAAATCGGATGGAACCAACATCAGCCGTCCCGTCTTAGGGAAATATTGGACCCGGGACGCGGGGCCGGCAGTCAATCAACCAACGCTCCCGGGTCGCCAAACCTGCCTCAGGCAGCCAATTCGGAGTGCGTGAAATGGCAACCCAGATCGTGATGGATCGTACCGGTGACACCCGCCATACATTCGACATCCATGATCGCGCGGAGGTCGAAAAGGCCGAGCGGCGTTTCAAGGAATTGACCGGCGCAGGCTTTACGGCAGCGGTACGATCGGGGCCCGGCGAGCAACGGGTTATCCGCTCCTTCGATCCGACGGCGGAGGAAACGCTGTTTTATCCACGTCTCGTCGGTGGCTGACGGCAGTGACCCAGCAGATCGTCCTGGCGATATGCTCGTTCGTCCTGGCTTTGCTTGGCACGCTGCTGCTTTCGGCGCTTTCGCTGGTAGTGGCGCGATCTGGTTCCTGCACCAGATCGTTCCGCTTCGAAACTGAGGCGCGAGCGCTGACCCTGTTGAAGGGCTGGCTTTCGCCGAAGCAGCGCGCCTGCTACGAGCGATTCCGATATTTCGACGTCACCGGCAGCGACACCGGGACGCGCTATCGGATCCATCATGGCACGCAGACCAACATCGAGGAACTCAGCAGCACGGGTCACCATGTCTGCAAATGGTGCTTCGTTCCGGATGGCGACCTCGTTGCAGGCGATGTCATGCTGGCGCAGAAGATCGCCCTTGAAACCAACGAGCGCGGCGCGCTCGCCGTAGCCCATCGCTCGTTCGTTTCGTCGGGGCCGCGCAGGTTCTGACCGGGTGGCGCCAACGTCCTTTAACGGGGGCGCCCGGCAGCCCGCGTCAATTGGACTTTTGCTGCAGGATCTTGCCTTCGATCTTCGGCAGCTCGGCCGTGGACGTGGATTTATCGGTGCCGGCGCGGCGGGCCAGTTCGACCGTCAGCCGTTCGGCCGCTTCCGGCTGCATCAGGCCCAGAATGTCCGACATCTTGCGCGGCGCGATCTGGGAGGCGATTTCGTAGAGCACGGACATTTCCAGCCGGTCGAACACCTTGGCGGCGTCCTTTGGCTTCATGCCCTCGTACATCGTGATGATCCCTTTGAAGCGGGCGGCGTCCTGCTCCGCCTTTTGCCCCGTCGCGGTCGAGATCTTTGCCTCGGTGGCCTTCATTTCCTCGACGCGGCCTTCGATGCGCCTTTCGGCGGATTTCAAAGGCTCTCGCGAATTTCGATTTCACGCGCGCGCTGCTCCAGTTCCTGGCGCCGCGCCTGCAACCGTTCCAGAATGGCGCGCTCCGACGGCGACACCGATTGCGGGTTCTGGTCGGGAAACACCACGACGCCGTCGGGCTTCGGCGCGTCGGTGGCGGGAGCGGCCGGTTTCGGCGCCTCTTCCTTTTCTCTTCCTTCTTGACCGAACCGGTGATGTCGGCGGGATCGGCTTTGGCGCTGCTCGGATAACCCAGATTGTCCTGCGCCCACGAACGCTTGGCCGGCTGGCTGACCTGATAGTCGAACACGTATCCGCCATCGATCACGAGGCCCGCGACCTTCAGCACGGCAAGGCCGAAGATCGCGACCAGCACGACCGGAATGACGCGGATGTCGCGAAACGACTTCATGCGGCGAGGCCACTGGCCCTTCTGCGTTCGGAGAATGCTTCAGCCGCCGCGGCAACCGCCTTGGCGGAAGAAACCTTGGGCGCTGCGGGTTCAGCCTCCTGCGAGGGCCGCGCCGCGATCGCGATCTTGGACAGCCTGCGAATGACGCCGTCGCCTTCGGCGAGCATGTTCTTCAGATGCCCCGCCATCTGCGTCGCCGCCGTAAGCTGGCTGCCGAGATTCTCATTGACGTCGCGCACGGTGTGCTTGAGGCCGCCGATCGCCCGCTCGGCGATTTCGGTCGCGGTGATCAGTTCCGCGATCGTGGCCTTCAGCGAATGCTCGTCCGCCTTCAGCCGCTTCAGCCGCTTGTTGAGCAGCATGCAGTAGCCGATCGTGAGCATCAGCAGCACCGCCACCAGACTCTCGATTACAACGCCAAGGGAATGACTCATTGTGCCTCCATCAACTTGGTTTGCTCGTCGGCCTTCTCGAACATCGCGAAGGTGGTATTGGGCTTGCGCAACTGCTTGGTGACGCGAATGGCGACGCGGTCACCGACGCGGCCCATGCGCCCCTCGGTCAGCAGAACGTTGCCGCAGCGGACCTGCACCAGTGCTTCAGGGCGCATTTCCAGCGGCAAGGTATCGCCGACCTTCAGCTTCATCAGCTGCTTGAGGGGAATGTCGGCTTCGTACAGCACGGCATCGACCGATATCTCGGCCTGCGCCACTTCGGTCGCGAAATGCCCTTCCCAGATCGGATCGCGGCCGAACTTTTCGCCCATGAACATCTGGAGGAGAACCGGGCGGATCGGCTCGATGGTCGCGTAGGGCAGCAGCAATTCGATATTGCCGCCGCGGTCTTCCATGTCGATGCGCAGGCGCACCAGGATCGCGGCGTTGGCGGGCCTCGAGATCGCGGCGAAGCGCGGATTGGTTTCCAGCCGGTCGATCGAGAACGTCACCGGCGACAGCGGCCTGAACGCCTGCTCGGCGTCTGATAGCACCACCTCGACCAGCCGCTTGACCAGATTGGTTTCGATCGTGGTGTAGGGCCGGCCCTCGATGCGCAGCGAGGTCTGGCCGCGCCGGCCGCCGAGCAGCACGTCGATGATCGAATAGATCAGGCTGGAATCGACCGTCGCCAGGCCGAAATTTTCCCACTCCTCGGCCTTGAACACGCTGAGCACGGCCGGCAAGGGAATTGAATTCATGTAGTCGCCGAAGCGAACCGAGGTGATGCGGTCGAGCGAGACTTCGACGTTGTCCGAGGTGAAGTTGCGCAAGCTCGTGGTCATCAGCCGCACCAGGCGGTCGAACACGATTTCGAGCATCGGCAGACGCTCGTAGGACACCATCGCGGAATCGATGATGGCGCGAATGCCGGAATGGTCGTCGAGATTGACGTCGCCGACGGTGAAACCGAGCAGATTGTCGATTTCTTCCTGCGACAGGACCCGTTCGCCTGAATTCTTGTTGCCGAACTCGCGGCCGCCATCCTCGACCATGGCCGCCCACTGCAGCGCCATGCTCTCGGAGAGTTCATTGGCGGCGGCTTCTTCCGCGGCCGCCGCGGGATCCTCGGAATCCAGGGAGGCTTCCCATTGCGCGGCAATGGCGTCCTGGTCCATCTGGTCTTGGTTGCCGGCCATGATGCTAGATCCGTCCCATCACTGCACGACGATTTCTTTGAACAGCACGGCGCTCACCTGCTGCGGCGCCACCGCGTTGTTGACCCGCTTGGTCAGCTCTTCCTTGAGGCGAAACAGCCCGGCAGAACCGTTGATGTCGGAGGCACGCAATTCGCGCAGGTAGGTCTGGAACAGGTCGGTGACGCGCGGCAGGTTCGGCTTGATCGCCTCGACATGTTTCTCGTCCTTGATCTCGAGCACGACCTTGACGCGGAGATATTGCACCCGCTCGCCGGGGGCCCCGACCAGGTTGACCATCATATCGGGCACTTCGACGAAGGACGGCGGTTTCGGCGGCGGCGCTTCGGCGTGCTTCTCCTCCCATGGCCGCGCATCAGGAAGAACCAGCCGGCGCCGGCGCCGAGGATGGCGACGAACCCGGCAACCGCAATGATCAGCTTGAGCTTGCCCTTTTTCGACGATGCGGCATCTGCGCCGTCTGCGCCTTCCGCCTGCTCGTTGTCAGCCATTGCCCCGCCCGCTTCGATTCTGAAAAACGAACGCGGTTGCCACCAGCCTGGGTAACGATGCCCCCACAACGCGAAACAAAAGCCGCCAGCGCACACGCGCTCTCTATGTGCAACGCTAGGGTAATAATGGTTAACGGAACCTTTCCATTAGCGTACAACTAGGAAAAATCTGCCGGGCAAACATGGTCAACAAGACCTTTCTGCCGCCCCGCCGCGCCCCGAAAAACGCCTAACCTCTTAAAAACTCAGTACTTCCCGACTTGGCACGGCTTTCGCTGAGTAACTGCCGTGACCTGCCGGCTTGGGAGAGCCCAAAGGTTTACGACGGATCCGGACCACGGGCTTGGGAGAGCCTGCTTCGGATCGATCAAGGGGAGAACCACCGATGGAGAATATGCTTCTCGTCGGACTATCGCGGAAGATGACGCTGGAACGGCAGTTGGATGTCGTCGCCAACAACGTCGCCAACATCAACACGACGGGCTTCAAGGCCGACCGGTCGTTGTTCGAGGAATATCTGCGCTCGCCGGCGCATGAAGACAATTTCATGCGCGCCGACCGCCGCGTCTCCTTCGTGCTGGACCGCGCCACCTTCCATGATTTCGCAGCCGGCCCCTCGGAGCAGACCAAGAACCCGCTCGACGTCGCGATCGACGGCAGCGCCTTCCTGGTGGTGCAGACGGCCGCCGGCGAGCGCTACACCCGCGACGGCGGCCTGCAGATCAACAATCAGGGCCAGCTCGTCACCGCGAGCGGCGACCCGGTGCTGGGTACTTCCGGCCCGATCGTGTTCCAGCCGACCGACAAGGCGATCAACATCGCAGCCGACGGCAACATCACGGTGCTCGAGGGCACCGGCAGCACCGACTCGGTCCGCGGCAAGCTGCGGCTGGTCTCGTTTGCCGACGCGCAGAAGCTCGTGAAGGAAGGCGGCAACCTCTACTCCGCGGGCCAGGGCGTCGCCGCCCAGCCCGACGCCACCTCGCGGGTTCGCCAGGGTTTTATCGAGAAGTCGAACGTCAATTCCGTCCATGAAATGAGCCGCATGATCGAGATCACGCGCACCTACACGCAGATCTCGGCGATGCTGCAACAGCAGCACGACCTGCACCGAACCGCAGTCGAGAAACTCGCCGACGTTCCGGCATAACGCTTAAGGAATAGATCGATGCGCGCCCTTTACACAGCAGCGACCGGCATGGCGGCACAGGAACTCAACGTTCAGGTGATCTCCAACAACATCGCCAACATGCGCACCACCGGCTACAAGAAGCAGCGGGCGGCGTTTCAGGATCTGATCTACGACCACGTGCGCCGCGTCGGCGCGCAGGCTTCCGACCAGGGCACCATCCTGCCCGTCGGCGTCGATATCGGCGGCGGCGTCAAGACCGTCGGCACGCCGCGCCTGATGGGCCAGGGCACACTGTCGCCGACCGGCAACGACCTCGACGTTGCGATCCGCGGCGAAGGCTTCTTTAAAATCCAGGTGCCCGACGGCACCTACGCCTATACCCGCGACGGCTCGTTCATGATGGACGCGCAGGGCCGCGTCGTCACCGCGCAGGGCAATCCGGTGCAGCCGACGATCACGATCCCGCAAAACTCCTCGCAGATCACCATCAACGCGCAGGGCCAGCTCACGGTGATGCTGCCGGGCTCGACCACGCCGACCCTGGTCGGCCAGATCGGCCTGACCCGCTTCATCAACAAGGCCGGCCTCAACCCGATCGGCGACAATCTGTTCACGGACACGCCGGCCTCCGGCACGCCGCAGGACGGCGTCGCTAACACCGACGGTTTTGGTGACATGCAGCAGGGCAATCTCGAACAGGCCAATGTCGAGGTGGTGACCGAAATCTCCGACCTGATCGCCGCCCAGCGCGCCTATGAGATGAACGCCAAGGTCGTCAGCGCGGCCGACCAGATGCTGCAATCCACCTCCAACATGTTCCGCTAAAGGACTGGTCATGATCGCCCGCGCTCTCCTCCTGGCCACAGCCCTGATCGCCGCATCGAGCGCGGCCGCGGTTGCGCAGACCCAGGAAACCTTCGCGAACCGCAATTTGATCGCCGCGCCCGTGCTGCGCGCCAACGTGCAGGTGTCGAGCGATCTGGTGCGGATCGGCGACGTTATCGACAACGCGGGCGGCGCGGCGCAGATCGCGATCTACCGCGCGCCGGATTTGGGCACCACCGGCTCGCTGCCGGTCGTGCAGGTGCTCAACACCCTTCGCGCCCATCATGTAATCGGCGTCGATACCCGCGACCTGAAGGAAATTTCGGTGACCCGTCTGGCCCGCACGCTCGAGGGCAAGGATATCGAGCTGCAGATCGCCCGTGCGCTGGAGCGCCGCAACGGTCTCGGCGACGCCGCCAATCTGTCGCTGAGCTTCGACCGCGATCCCAGCGACGTCAGGCTGGACGCCGGCTTCACCGGCAACATGCAGGCAGCCATTGTGCGCTACGACAACCGCAACGGCCGCTTCGACGTCACCTTCGAAATCGCCAACGAGAACGGCGCCGCCGCGGCCAAGCTGCGTTTCACCGGCACGGCGATCGAGACCGTCGAAGCCGCAGTGCTGGCACGTAATGTCGACCGCAATGAGATCTTGAAATCATCCGACGTGATGGTCGAGCGCCGCCCGAAAGCGGAAGTCGGCGCTGATGCCGCCGCGCGCGACCGCGCGGTCGGCATGCAGGCCCGCCGCCCGCTCCGCGCCGGCCAGGCGATCCGCACCGCCGATCTCGCCAAGCCCGATCTGGTACAGCGCGACCAGAACGTCATGTTGGTCTACGAGGCGCCCGGGGTCTACCTCACCATGCGCGGCAAGGCGCTGGACAATGGCACCGAAGGCGACGTCGTCAACGTCATGAACGTGCAGTCGAAGCGCACGCTGTCCGGCACCGTGATCGGCCGCGGCCAAGTCTCGATTAGTCCCGTCTCGATCACGCCGGTGGCGTCGCGCCTGCCGCAGACCAGCAATGCCACCTCCTCGCTTGGCACAACACAACCAGCGCCCGTTGCCGTAGCTACCGTCAGTTCGCCAGTCGCTCCAAAAGCCGAGTAATGTAAATGTCAGTCATCCGTCTCAACCGCATCATTCTCACTGGCGCCATGCTGTCGCTGGCCGCCTTGGCCAGCGGTTGTTCCTCGATCGACCGTCTGTCGCAGATCGGCGAAAAGCCGAAGCTGACGGAGATCGAAAACCCCACCACGCAGCCCGGCTACAAGCCGGTGCAGATGCCGATGCCGAAGCCGGAGCAGGCTTCTTACAATGCCAACTCGCTGTGGCGGAACGGCTCTCGCGCCTTCTTCAAGGATCAGCGCGCGGCGCGGATCGGCGATATCCTGACGGTAACCGTCAACATCACCGACAAGGCCAACATCGCCAACGAAACCCAGCGCAGCCGCACGACCAAGGAAGATCCGGGAATCACCGATTTCATCGGCGCCCAGACGATCACGCAACCGAACAAGATCCTGCCCGGTCGCATCCTGACCACGGACTCCACCTCTTCCAGCGATGGCAAGGGCTCGGTCAACCGCCAGGAAGCGCTACAGACCAACGTCGCGGCCGTGGTGACGCAGGTGCTGCCGAACGGCAATCTCGTGGTCGAGGGCAAGCAGGAAATCCGCGTCAATTTCGAGATTCGCGAATTGATCGTCGCCGGCATCGTCCGTCCCGAGGACATCCAGAGCGACAACACGATCGAATCAAGCAAGATCGCGCAGGCCCGCATCGCCTATGGCGGCCGCGGCCAGATCACCGACGTGCAGCAACCCCGCTACGGCCAGCAGGT
Source organism: Bradyrhizobium sp. RDT10 (assembly GCA_044772375.2). Lineage (GTDB taxonomy): Bacteria > Pseudomonadota > Alphaproteobacteria > Rhizobiales > Xanthobacteraceae > Bradyrhizobium. Next base: position 1,656,346 of record CP187939.1, on the reverse strand, counting down.
GATGGACGTGCTGCTGCCGTTCTAGTTTTTCTTGGAGCTCCTACACTCCATCGCGAACCTAGGCGCGATGAAGTGTATCAACGCGGCCTCCGCCAGCTCCTGGCGGAGGCCGTGGTCGTTTGCGCGAGGATCATCATCTCGAGTTTGCGGCGGCACGGGCGCGTGTTGTCTTGCTCGTGCGGCCGCTCACGCATTGGAACCGAAGCTTCCGCCCTGCGTTCCTGACAGCACCGAATTACAGGGAGCCGACCATGAGCCGCGGAATGCCATCGATGACCGCCCTTCTCGGGCTACTCGCCATTGCCGGATATCAGAACCGCGACAAACTGGCAGAACTTCTCAAGGGCGCTGGCGGCGGCCAGCCGAATGCAGGCGCCGGTCAGCAGCCCTTGGGCGGCTTGCTGGGCAATCTGAGCGGAATGTTGGGCGGCGCCGGGGTTGGCGGCCTCCTCAGCGGCGGGATCGGCGAACTGCTCGATAGGTTCCAGCAAAACGGCCAGGGCGACAAGGCTGAATCCTGGATCAATCAGGGCCCGAACAAGGATGTCTCTCCGCCGGAATTGAAGCAGGCGATCGGCTCCGACGTTCTGGCGCAACTCGAACAGCAGACTGGACTGTCGCAGGAGGAAATCCTGGCGAGATTGTCGCGCGAGCTTCCGGCAGCCGTCGACAAATACACGCCGGACGGCCGTTTGCCCGCAGCATGAATTGATGGACGTGACGTCGGGGCAATCAGGAACGGAGCATCGAGATGGGCATACTTTGGACGATCATCATTGGTTTCATTGCCGGCGTTATTGCCAAGTTCATTATGCCTGGAGACAACGAGCCCTCAGGCTTCATCCTCACCACCATACTGGGCATCGTCGGCGCCTTCGTGGCGAGTTATCTCGGCCAGGCGCTCGGATGGTACGGGCCCGGAGAAGGCGCGGGTCTGATCGGTGCGGTAGTCGGCGCCATCATTGTGCTCTTTGTCTACGGTCTCTTCGCCGGCCGGCAACGGCGATCGATCTAAAGAGCTGGACCTGATGGTTGGCGTCGGGCCACGACGCAGGCTGCCGAACGGCACCATCACCTCGGTTCAAAAATCCGGCTCTTCCTCAGCCATCCGATTCTTGTGGCGCCAATGCTGCCATATGGCCAGCCCGACCGAGGTCGCCGCCGCTGCCAGCAGCAAGCCGGAAATCGGCCGCGTCAGGAAGAGCCAGGGATCTGCATCGGTCATGATCGCACGCACAAGGTTGATCTCGATCTGGTCGCCGAGAATCAGGCCCAGGATCAGCGGCGCGAGCGGAAAGCCGAGCTTGACCAGCACGTAGCCGACGACGCCGAACAGCAGCAGCACGTAGACGCTCTGCATCGTGTTGTTGAGTGCGTAAGCGCCGACGACGCAGAGCACGAGCACGACCGGCGCCAGCACCGCCATCCGCACCGAGGTCACGCGCAACATCAGCGGCATCAGCGCGACGCAGATCAAGAGCATGCAGGGTGCGCCAGGATGTAGGCCGCATAGATGCCGTAGGCGATATCAGGGTTTTGCGAGATGAATAGCGGTCCCGACTGAATGCCGTGGATCGTCATCGCGCCGAGCATCACCGCGGTGACAGCGTCGCCGGGAATGCCGAATGCCATGATGGTCATCAGCGAGCCGCTGACATTGGCGTTGTTCGAGGCTTCCGACGCGATGATGCCCTCGGGTGGCCCGTGCCGAAACGCTCCGGCGTTTTCGAGAATTTCTTGGCCTGGTCATAGGCCATGACGCTCGATGCGCTGCCGCCGATGGCTGGCAGGATTCCGATGATCAGCCCGACGATGGTTGACCACGCGAGCAGGAGCGGTTGCTTGAAGATTTCCAGGTTCACCTTGAGGTGCGAAAAGCGCTCAAGCTTGATGTCGACCAGCGATTGCGCCGCCTGGCCGCGCGGCTGATCGAGCTTCTCCAGATCGGTCATGATCTGCGCGAAGGCAAAAACACCGATCAGCACGGGAAGGAACGGAAAGCCGCCGCCGATGAACGCCGAACCGAAGGTGAAGCGGGGCACGCTGCCGATCGGATCGTGGCCAACCACCGTGATCAACAGCCCGATGGCGGTCGAGATCAGTCCCTTGAGGAGCGAGGATTCCGTGAGACCTGCGACCATCGCCATCGCGAGCACGAACAGTGAGAAGTATTCCCACGGCCCGAATTCCAGCGCGATCGCCGCAAGCGGCCCGGTGAGGAACACCAGGAACAAGGCGCCGATCAGGCCGCCCCAGACCGAAGCCCAGACGCCGAGCCAGATGGCGCGGCCCGGCTCGCCGTTGCGTGCCATTGGAAAGCCATCGAACGTGGTGGCGATCGAAGCCGGCGAGCCCGGGATACCGAGTAGACAGCAGGCGATGAGGCCGCCGGTCGATCCGCCGACATAAACGCCGGTCATCGCCGCAAGGCCCGCCAGCGGATCGAGCCCGTAGGTGAACGGCAGCACCACGATGACCGTCATGGTGATGGTGACGCCCGGCAGCGAGCCGCCGATCACGCCGATGAACGTGCCGGCAAACAGCGGCAACAAATATTTCCACTGCGCGATGTTGACGAGGCCATTCCAGAGCAGATCCAGCATCAGAAACCCGTCCACGCGCCGCGTGGCAGCAGCACCAGCAGGTACCGTTCAAAGATGAAATAGCTCACCATAGCGGTGCCGAGCGCGATCGCGGCGAGCACAACCCATTGCCGCACCGTTCGCGGTCGGCCCAATGCGGCCTGCAGCGCGCCGACGAACAGGACCGTGGCGACGCGAAATCCCAGAAGCGGCAGCAGCACCACATAGGCGCCGACGATCGCGAACGCGATCGCGACCAGGCGATAATTTCGCGGCGGGGCGTCGCCCGCGCCGGCTACGGCGGTCGGGCGGCGCTTCAGGAGGTCCTGCAGGACCAGCAGTCCGCTCGCGGCCGCCATCAACGACAGCACGATGGCCGGGTAAACCCGGCCCGACCGGCACGATCGGAAGGGACGGAAGCTGGAAGGATTTGACCAGGAGGACCAGGCTGACCGCGAGCAGGACCAGCCCGGCTATTCCGTCGCGGCCGATGCTCATTTCTTGATCAGGCCGAGATCGGTCATCACGACCTTGTTCTCGTTGTCGATCTTGGCGAGGAACTGCGCATAGTCATTGGCATTGAGGAACGCCACGCGGGTGCCTTGCAGCTTCATCGCCTGGGCGAAGCTCGGCTCCTTGGTCGCCTTGCTGCAGGCCTCCTCGAGCTTGGTGCGAACCGGCGCGGGCGTTCCTTGGGAACGAAGATGCCGCGCGCCACTTCGTACACGATGTTCATGCCGAGTTCCTTGAGCGTCGGCACGTCGGGCGCTTCCGGATCGCGCTTCTCGCTGGCGATCGCGATGTAGCGCAGCACGCCGGCTTCGACCTTACCCTTCTGGGTCAGGTTGGAGTCGGTGAGGTTGATGTGGCCGCCGAGCAGCGCGTTCATCCGCGGGGCCAGGCCGTCGTAGGACACGAACTTGAATTTCACGCCGGCTGCCTTCTCGATCATGGCCGGGAAGATATGGCTGGTCGATCCGAGCGTGGCGCCGACCGTGATCTCGCCCGGCCGCTTCTTGGCGTCGTCGGCGAGTTCCTGCCAGTTCTTCCAGGGCGTTTTGGCGCTTGCGGTCAGCACCGAGGGCGTCGCTGAGACCAGGCAGATCGGCTCGAAGTCGGTATATTTGACGTCGCTGATGCCCGCGTAGAACGTCAGATGGATGTAGTCGTGCACGGCATAGACCGTATAGCCGTCGGCCGCCGCGGCCTTGGCCTCGCGCGCGCCGGTGGTGCCGGATGCGCCGCTGACATTGGCGACGACCACCGGTTGGCCGATGTGCTTCTGGAATTCGACGGCGAATGGCCGGAAGATGTTGTCGGTATCGCCGCCCGCGGCCCATGGCACGATCATCTTGATGGGACGGTCGGGATATTGCGCCATCGCCGGCGTCGACAAGGCAACCAGTACACCGGTCAGCACGGCCGCGCCGGCCATCGTTACGAAGGTCCTTGCCATCCGTCATCTCCCTGGTCGTTTTCGTGGGCCATTCAGGCTCTCTGTCGGGACAATAACAGCCGAGCCCCGCAGGGGAAAGCCCTGCGGCGGTTCGCATGCCCGCTACGGCCAGCAGGGATGGACGTGCTGTGCCGTTCTGCGTCTTATCCCGAACTCCCACACTCCATCGCGAACCTCGGCGCGATGAAGTGTCAACGCGGCCTCCGTCAGCTTCCTGGCGGAGGCCGCGTTCGTTTTTGAACGGTGCGTCGCGAAATGTCGTGAATGCTATTCGCGCGGTCCGATGTCAGTTCGAACGGCGACGCGCACGGCTCTTGTCGATGAGCTGGGCGCTGGCGCTGGCGTTGCGATTGTCGGTGCAATAAGCCGTCCGGCCCGAAGCCGCAGTCTGGCACTGCGCGTTGGTCGTGGAGATACAATGGCCTGACCCGCCGGCGAAGTCATCGCCCTGAATGCAATAAAGGTAATCCTCGCAGAGGCCGCGCTAAGGCCGGTGAAGAAGACAATTGCCGATGTCACGAAGGCAAGAAGTACTGTACGCATACGCATGTTTCCTCCTACGCTAACAGGGCCTTCGTAGGTCCAGGCTCGTTGTGGCCGCATGAGGTATTTCACATTGCCAAGGTCACTGTTAGTTGATGGCTCCGGCACTCGTGGCAGAGATCGTGGTCGGCTTGAAAACTAGTGATCTCGATTTGAAGCCCGAGGTCGGAGAGAATTCGCATCGGCGGTCCCGACCGAGAGTGATCGGCGAACGTCTCTTCCAAACCATCGTTTCGATCGCAACGAGGTTAGCGGACGTCAGTCGCAACCAGTTTAAGCCCAAGATGCGCTACTCGCGTATCGTGGCCCGTGCGTCGATGTGTAACCCTTCCCCCGGAACGTTTCCCCGCAACTCTTCGTTTTTCATCTATCAACCTCAACGGAGGGAACCATGTCTTTGGAAGCAAACGAAACCGGCAACCTGATCGGCAGCGACAAGGTCGAGGGAACTGCGGTCTACGGCGCCGATAGCAACAAGATCGGCTCGATCGAGCGCGTCATGATCGACAAGAAGAGCGGCAGGGTGTCCTACGCCGTGCTCTCTTTCGGCGGCTTTCTCGGCATCGGCGACGACCATTATCCGCTGCCCTGGCAATCGCTGAAATACGATACCTCGCTCGGCGGCTACGTCACCGGGGTGACGGAAGCGCAGCTCAAGGGCGCACCGCATTACCGTAACGACAACGCCTGGAACTGGAGCGACCAGACCAGGACCCGCGCCGTCAACGACTATTACGGCGTCGCGATCTGATCGCGGTCACACCTTGATTTTCGAAGGGCCCGCCTCGATGGCGGGCCTTCTGCGAACGCAGGTGCGCTCCTGTCAGCGGAGAACTATTCCCGCTGCTTTGCGTTGGGATCTGCGGGAGACAGAGCAATGGGAAAATTCTTCCTGATCATTATCGCTGTAAGCGTCGCCGTTCTGCTGGCGATGGGGGCGTATGTTATCAGCCTGTGACGGCGATGCGATTGCCAACAGCTCGACCAGAAGCGCCGGCTGAGGAACCGGGCCACCGGCACGTTTGTCATTCCCTATATCGATATCGCGCGTTCAATCGCGTCGCCCCAAACCATCGGTCTCACGGCCACCGATGCCGCCACGAGAGAAGCGAAACGGCGCTTTCGCGTGTCCTCACCAAGGTCGCTAAAAAGGCAGGCTCCAGCGCATCTCGGGGGAAGATTGCGCCGAAGCCTGACAAGGTCACTGCGTGTCTAGCGACACGATTGCATAATTTTCCCGTCCGGGAATCGTTCCTTCCCGGCCGTCGCTTCTTCACAGTTCCGCCAGGAGAAGTGGCATAGCCCATCTTGTCCGCGGCGCCGCAGTTCCCGCACCTTGCCCTGCGCGAGCGCAGCGGTGCTGGCGAATGCCGGGGCTGCGACGAGCGAAATGGATTTCATCTTCATGGTGGTTTCCCGTCTGCCACACGGTCCACCAATTGATTGCGGCGGCCTCATACGTTCCTGCATCTCTCGTAAGGCGGGTGCGCCACGAACGCACGCAAGTCTGCCCAGTCCCACAAGAGAGACATGTTGCGAGCGTCACGGACGATGCGGTGGGCGGCAGCATCGGGTGTGCAAGTTTGTCGCAGGGCGGCATTCCCCGCGTGCGCAACGGCGCTCAAACGCCTTCGTCAGGACTTCGGTCGGCAACGCATGCCCGCCACATGCGATTGGTTAACGAAGCGGCAAGATCGGCTGGTCCTGGCATCCGTTATCAGCGCCACGCAGGCGAACCTTTGTCGAGCTCGGCCAGGTTTTCGATTAACCATTAATTTCCTAATGACGATGGCAAGACGAATTCGTCGGCGGCGCGAGCGCGACTTAAGCCGTTAAAACCCTTGCACAGAGAGCGTCGGTTGATCCCGAGCAGCTGTGGTGACGGACGTGTGCCTGCGACCGATGCACACGGGCTGCGGTGCCCGGCGGCCCGGCATTCCCTGCCCCTCTTTCTTTTTGAGGGAACCGGTTAGCATAACCTTGGGTGAAGCGAGCCGCGGCAACGCAAACACACAGCCAGTTGTCGTTCGTCCTCGCAGGCAGGCGATCGAGTATTCCAGAGACAGCAGTGATGGACACGACAGGTCGCGGCGTACTGGATGCCCCGCAAGTGCGGGGCATGACTATCTCCTATGCGGCAATGCTACTCCTCATCGCGATTCTCATCCCGGCCTCGCCTGCGTTGGCCGAGCCGTGCAGCAAGCCGGCAGCACGCTCCAAGATTGCCGAGACGCTCAAGCTCGCCTCCGAGCAGCGGCCGGTCAATATCACGTTCCGCACCCACGCCGACGGTGTGAAGCTATCGATCGGCCTCAAGTCGAAGTATCCCGACGATATGACCATCATCCTGCAGAACGACTTCGAGCAGTTGAACATAAAGGACGACCGCTTCGAGGTCTTGCTGCGCCTCATGGGGAATCGGGAACGCCTCTCCGTACCCTTCAATGCAATCAAGGCATTCTGGGATAAATCCGATCTGAAGTGCTCCGACAGCTGATGCGTCACTCCGGCGTCGCACGCCGGATCAGGGCGCAGAGCCCCGTCATGCGTGCGATCGGATGTTCGACGAACAGGCGGCAGGAAGCGAGCGCGCCCTTCAGCGTATCCGGCGGCGTGGCAGGTTTCAGTTGTGACGCGAGAACAGCGCCATGGGCATACCCAAGCGCGCGAATCGAAAGCGTCACCGCATTCAGCCGCCCTTCCCGCTGCAGCGGCACCAGCATGGTTCGCACTAGCGCCAGGTAGGCCGGCCAATACGCCAGATGCCGGTACATGCTCGCGATCAATTGCGGCTCGGTGTCTTCGCCGAATGCATTCAATTCGCCAACCAGCGCTGCCACCTCGGGATCGAGCGCATCCATCGGCGGCAATTCCGGGATCCTGGCGCCGGACGGTTTTGGTGCGGTATCGGCGGCCGTTACGGTATCGGCGGGGCGCGGCTCGTAATGCGCCAGCAGCGCCGAGAGCACGACGAGTGCCAGCGCGTTGGTATACTGATAGCTGTCGAGCACACCACGAATGAGCGCGCGTTCGATCTCGTCCACGCCGGCGGCGGCTAAGGTATCGGTGGAGAAGCCGGGCCAATCCGGCAGTGCGATCGTTTGCCTGACGGCTTCGGCATGCAATGGGGCGTCGCCGAGATAGAGCGGACGGACGGTGGACCACGTCCATTCCAGCGCGCCCGGCATGGTCGCGAGGTTGCGCCAGATCAGATTGACCACGCTGGTGCCGAGAACTTTTCGAATGTCGGCATAGATGTCGGCGATTTCGCCTCTCGCTTCGGATTCGAGAACCGACGGAACGCTCTCAGCCATCGCCACCACTCAATTTCGGAAATTGACTACCACCGTGCCCAACCCGTCGAGCTCCATCTTCACGCTGTCGCCGGCGTTGAGCCATACGGTCTTCACGAGACTACCTGTGAGCACGATCTGCCCCGCATGAAGGCCCTTGCCCTCCTCGGCCAGGTGATTGGCGAGCCAGGCGAGCGCATTGTGGGGATGACCGAGCACGTCGGCGCCGGTGCCGCGGCCCACTTCCTCGCCGTTGACGATGGCGCGGCCCTTGACCGTGAGCAGGTCCGGCGCCCTGGTACGCGCCACCGCCTTGCCGAGCACACAGCCGGCGGCGAAGAAATCATCGGCAACAAGCGTCGGCGCGCCCATCGCCTCCCATTTCACGTAACGGTCGTCGACGATCTCGATCGCGGGGTGATAGGCCTCGATCGCCTCCATCATCCATTCTGCGGTGAACGGTGCTTCCGACGGCGCAAGACTGCGCGCCAGCCGCACCGCGATCTCGCATTCGACACCGACGCGTACGTAATCGCCGAAGCGCAGCTTGGCGCCGCTGTCGTGCACGCCCTTGGCAAACACGCCGCCGGCGCAGGGATGGGGAATGTCGAGATATTGCTGCATCACCGCGCTGGTGCAGCCGATCTTGTAGCCGACCAGGCTGCCTGTCTGCGGCAGCAGCAGATCGTGGACCGCGCGTTGAATGCGATAGCCATCCGCCTCATCGCCGGGCGCGAGCTCAGCGGGAAGCGAGGCCAGCGGCGTGCGATTGCGGCGGGCAGTAGCGATGGTCTGTGCGGCCGCAAGAACGTTGTCCATCAGCGGCGGCTTTCTCGTTTGCGGCCTGCGCGCTGACCGCACGCGGTCAGACATCAGGCATTATTGCCCTACTCGTCGCGATAAACCTTCTCGCGCTTCTCGTGACGCTCCTGCGCTTCCACCGACAGCGTTGCAATCGGACGGGCCTCCAGCCGTTTGAGCGAGATCGGCTCGCCGGTCTCCTCGCAATAGCCGTAGGTGTTGTCCTCGATGCGTTGCAGCGCGGCGTCGATCTTGGAGATCAATTTGCGCTGGCGGTCGCGGGCGCGCAGTTCGATGGCGCGATCGGTTTCGGAAGAGGCGCGATCAGCGAGATCCGGATGATTGACGTTCTCTTCTTGAAGGGTCTGCAGGGTGATTTTCGATTCCTCAGGATCTCGTCCTTCCACGCCAGCAGCTTGGCGCGAAAATAGTCGCGCTGGCGGTCGTTCATGAAAGGCTCTTTTTCGGAGGGTCGATAGTTCTTCAACTTTTCCAAGGCCAGCCCATCTTCACGTGCAAGGCGGGCGGAAAATTGTCCGTCCGCGCGGGCCTTATATAGCGGCGGGTTGTGACAGACAATATCGTCCGTCCCCGTGGGAGTACCGCCCCCAAGGCCTTGCACAGGCAAAGTTATCGGGACGGCCTGTCCTCTAGTAGCCGACCGTGAAGCGCTGGCGGATATGGGCTGGGCGCTCGATCTCGTCGGCGAGTGCAACTGCGAAATCCTCGAAGGAAATCGAGCCTTTGCCGTCGGCAGCGGTCAAAAGCTGGTCGGTCCCAAGGCGGAACTTGTCGGTCCGCTCGCCGGCCACAAACAGGGCCGAGGGCGACAGGAAGGTCCAGCTGAGTTCCTTCTCGGCCCGGAGCAGGTCGAGGAAGGCGGCGCCCTTCTCGGCTTCCGCCTTGTATACCACGGGAAAGCCCGGGGTGGTGACCAGCCGGACCCCCGGAGCCACTTCGAGGCTGCCTGCGCCGCCGACGACGAGGTAGCGACCGACCTTCGATCCTTGGCGGCGCCGATCAGCTTGGCCGGATCGCTGGCAAGAAAATGAACCGAGCTGATCGCGGCGTCGTGGCCGGCCAGCAGCCGGGCAAGCCCGGCCTGGTCCATCACGTCCCCCTGGTCGGCGTGACGTTGGTTTGCGCTGCGATCTTTTCGGGATGGCGGGCGATGGCGGTGACGGCATGGCCGCGGCGGGCGAGCTCGGCGGTGATGCGCGAACCGGCATTGCCGGACGCGCCGATGACGGCGATTTTCATGGAAGTCTCCCTTGCGATACGCGAGCTGGTATACAATGGTGACTAGATAGCGAAAAGGATGTAAGTGTGAAGAGAGCACTTTCTGGTCACCTGATTACGCCGGAGTAACCGCCGTGAAAGCCGCCAATTCGAAAACCCCGAACGCCTATTCGGCCGACTGCCCGACGCGCCAGATTCTCGATCGCGTCGGCGACAAATGGGCGGTGTTAATCCTGCTTCTCGTGCGCGACGAGCCGATGCGTTTCAATGCGTTACGCCGCACCATTGAAGGTATCTCGCAGAAGATGCTCAGCCAGGTTCTCAAATCGCTCGAACGCGACGGACTGATCAAACGCCGTGCGATCGCGACCGTGCCGGTGACGGTGGAGTATTCGATCACGCCGCTCGGCGCCACGCTGGCCGGCGCGGTCGATCCGTTGCGGGAGTGGGCGGAGAAGAACCTGAAGGAGGTGTTGAACGCACAGCGCCGCTACGACGCGGCGCGCAAGGATATGGCGGCGTGAGTTACCGCCCTCATCGCATCACATGCGCTGAAATCTAGAATCGGCCGGCCTTTGCCAGCTCGACTTCAACCCGCAGCTCAATCTCGGACAGCACGGAATCGAGGCCGGGATCGCCGGAGGAGGATTTCAGATTGGCCGCGGCGTCGCGCAGCCGGTTCATCGTGGAAGCATCGAGATTGCCGGAGAGCAGTCCTATCTTGAGCTCGTCGAGCACGTCGAGCGCGCCCCTGCCCCGCGCTACCGAACGCTTGCGGCGCTCGGTCGGATCCTCGACACCCTGCAGCGCGAGCAGCGCATCGATGTTGCCGGCGGCCTTGGGTGATGCGGCCGAGCGCAACTCTTCGGGCGCAGCCGTCGTTTCCGGCAGCGAGAAGCCGGTCGAACTGGTTCGCCGCGTGTGGCTCGCGGGCGATCCAAGCGTGGTGCCGTTCGGTCCGTAGATGCGCATCGAGGTGGTCTCGCCGTGAGAGTAGAGAGACCTTCGCCCTCTTATGGTTAATGACGCGTAAACGGCCCGGCAAAATCTGCCGACGTGCGGCAGTTTCGCCCATCGTGGTGAAGCGGCCGCGGCATCACAGCTTCGGAAAACATTCAGCAATATCAATTCATTGCCTCAGAAACGCGACATGGCATGACCCTCGCATAGTTAATGGCGGATCGCCGTCATGGGAGTGACGTCAGCGGTCCGGTGGAAGACCTCGAGGGGAGCACAGGATGCCCGGCATCCGTTCGGCAAGACTGATTTGGGTGGCATGCGCGGCGCTGCTGGCGCTGGCGTTATCGCCCTCGTCCGCGGGCGCGACGTCGCGGATCAAGGATCTCGCCAACATCGAAGGCGTGCGGCAGAACCAGTTGATCGGCTACGGCCTCGTGGTCGGCCTCAACGGTACCGGCGACACGCTGAACAACATCCCCTTCACCAAGCAATCGCTGCAGGCGATGCTCGAGCGCATGGGCGTCAACATCCGCGGCGCCACCATCCGCACCGGCAACGTCGCCGCCGTCATGGTCACCGGCAACCTGCCGGCTTTCGGAACTCAAGGCACGCGGATGGACGTCACGGTGTCTGCGCTGGGCGACGCCAAGAACCTGCAGGGCGGCACCCTGCTCGTCACCCCTGCTCGGCGCCGACGGCAACGTCTATGCGGTCGCGCAAGGCTCGCTCGCCATCGCCGGTTTCGCGGCCGAAGGGGCCGCCGCCAGTGTCACGCGCGGCGTGCCGACCAACGGCCGGATCCCCAACGGCGCGATCATCGAGCGCGAGATCGAATTCGCGCTCAATCGCCTGCCCAATGTGCGGCTGGCGCTGCGCAACGCCGATTTCACCACCGCCAAGCGCATTGCCGCCGCGGTCAACGATTTCCTCGGCGTCAAGACCGCCGAGCCGATCGATCCCTCCACGGTGCAGCTCGCGATCCCGGCCGAATTCAAGGGCAATGTCGTCGCCTTCCTGACCGAGATCGAGCAATTGCAGGTCGAGCCGGACCTCGCCGCCAAGATCGTGATCGACGAGCGCTCGGGCATCATCGTGATGGGCCGTGACGTTCGCGTGGCCACGGTCGCGGTGGCGCAAGGCAATCTCACCGTCTCGATTTCGGAGAGCCCGCAAGTCAGCCAGCCCAATCCGCTGTCACGCGGCCGGACCGTGGTGACGCCGCGCACCGGCGTCAGCGTTTCCGAAGACGGCAAGAAATTCGCGGTCGTGAAAGACGGCGTGTCGCTGCAGCAACTGGTCGATGGCCTCAACGGCCTCGGCATCGGCCCGCGCGACCTGATCAGCATCCTGCAGGCGATCAAGGCCGCGGGCGCGATCCAGGCCGACATCGAGGTGATGTGATGGAAACAAGCCCCATCGCCGGCATCAACGGGTACTCGAAGGCCAAAACTTCGCTGATCAACGGCCGCAAGGATCTGCAGCTCGCCGACGCGTTGACCAAGGTTTCGCCTGAGGCGCAGAAAAAGACGCGCGCCAAGGCCCAGGAGTTCGAGGCGATGTTCCTCAACTCGATGTTTTCGCAGATGACCACCGGCGTCAAAGGCGACGGTCCGTTCGGCGATACGACCGGCACCGGCGTCTGGCGCTCGATGCTGACGGATGAGTATTCGAAATCCTTCGCCAAATCCGGCGGCATCGGCATTTCCAACGACGTCTTCCGCACCTTGATCCTGCAGCAAGCCAACCGCGCCGGCTGATCCAAAAGGAAAACCCGACATGAATCAGCGTCCTCAGGCCAGCCCCGCGCCGGTACCAGCAAGAGCGATCTCCACGCCGGCCGAGGCGCGCAAGCTCGCGGAAGATCTGATGGACGTGATGAGCGGCCTGCTCGGCATCATCGAACGCGAGACCGAACTGGTTCGCGCCGGCAACGTGCGCGATGCGATGCGGCTGGAGGATCAGAAGGGCGAGCTGTCGCGCCGCTACATGGTTGCGGTCGAGAATCTAAAGAATGCGCAAAAATATCTGGCGCAGGTGTCGCCGGAATTGCTGACCACCCTGCGCCGCCACCACGACACCTTCCGCGCGATGCTGCAGATCAATCTCACCGTCCTTGCGACCGCGCACGCGGTGTCCGAAGGCATCGTGCGCGGCGTCAACGCCGAGATTCAGCGCAAGAACATTCCGAGCACTTATACGGCTTCGGGACAACGCACCGCGCCGGGACCGCGCAACATCACCCCGCTCTCGGTCAGCCGCTCGCTGTAAGCGAGCTTGGTCGCTGCAAGCCGCGACCTCGGCGTCTTCGGCTCTGTACAATTTTCACTAAATTTGCGCGCCCGCGTCAGAGCGGAATTGAGCGTATTCCCTAACACCGCGTTGAGAGGTGCCGGGCTATATTGCGTCGACGAGGGGTTGGGATTTGACTCGCGCAAGCCTGGAGGCTGCCATGAGTACAGATTTCAACATCAAACCGGTGGAGGCACCGGTTGCCGCGCCGATCGTTCAGCACGTGAGCGAAGCGGCACAACATGCGGTCGCGACCGAACTGCCGGCGAGCCAGAGCGTCGCGGCGGTTGATTCAAGCGCGCGCGCCAGTACCGATTCCGCCGCGGTCCGTGTCTCCATTTCAAATGCTTCGGTGTCGAACCAGTCGAACCAGGTGGTGATCGATCGCGATGCCCGCGCCGTCGTCTATCAGGTCATCGATACCAGGACGAGCCAGGTGGTGAAGCAGTTTCCCGAGGAAGCCGTGCTGCGCCGGCGGGCTTATTTCCACGCGCTCGACCTGACCAAGGACGCCCCCACGCGGCTTCGCGCAACCGACCGCAAGGCTTAGGACGCGTAACGGCTGATATTAGCTTGAGCGCGATGCATAGGCTTGGTCGAGATAGGTCTGGCCGCTCGACGGATCGGTGACGACATTCTTGATCTCCGCTTTCCCAAGGGCGGATAGCGTGAACTTGGTGTCGCCGATCCGGAACGAAAGGTCCTTGATCAGAACTTCCTGGAACTTGTTGGTGCCGCCGCTCTGGTACTGCACCTTGCCGCGAAAGCCGGTGACGTCCGAAATCGTGAACTTGAACGTCTTGTTGTCGGCATATTTCCCGGTCCAGGTGCCTTCATAGAGCTTGGGATCGACCGCCACGTAGGGAGTCTTCGACGGAACGGTCAATCCCACCGTCTTGTAGTTAGCTGATATAATGCTCCAGAGGTCAGCCATCTTGGCACACTCGGTCGATTTGGTTAGCCGCGACCGGCAAGGCCGGCGGCAAGATTGCAATTGATCTCGATCAGCGATTTCAGCTTGGCCGGATCCGGATTCAATTGCATGTCGACGGTCTGCTTCATCACGAAAACGCCGATGTTCGCGATGTTCTGCCGCACTTCGATCGGTTGAGGATTCTCGTTCCCCTCGACCGCGCTCATGAAGATCGACCAGAGCCTGCGGTTGAAAAGCAACGCGTTGTGCATGGCTGAGTCAGGGCCATTCCAGTTGGACTGCACTTCCTGCAGTTGCCGTGCGGCCTTCAGCAGTGCCTGCGCTTCGATTTCACGGGGGGACGTCGTCGTTTGAGATGTACGCGCGTAGGCCTGGGCTGCATTAGACATTCACGAACCTCGATGGGAGCGGTTTTGCAGGACCGCGGGACTTGAGAAAAACTGCCCAACTTTCATACAGGCTGCGCCTTTAAATATGGTTAGCAAGCATTACCGAGTGTGTCGGTAGTCCGGCAAAAATCCATATTTGTTGCGTCAGCATGCCGGCCATCGGTTCTGATGGAATTAAGATCGAAGCCCAAATTCTTTGCTTCGACGCTTTTCTTCATGCCGGCGTTTTCCTTCTCGAGCCGGAACAAGTTCTCACCCAAAAGAAAGGCGGCGGGGTTTCCCCGCCGCCTTGATCGTTGGCGTTGCCGTCCCGCTTAGCGCAGGAGCTGCAGCACGCTCTGCTGGCTCTGGTTGGCCAGCGCCAGCGCGGACACCGCGATCGACTGGCGGGTCGACAGCGCCTGGCTGTTCGCCGCTTCCTCGTTGGTGTCGGCCAGTGTCAGGTTCGACGAGCCGGTCTGCAGCACGTTGATCAGGTTCTTGGAGAAGTCCTGACGGATCTGCACGATCGACAGGTTCGAACCCAAGGCAGAAGCCTGCGTGCGCAGCAGCGTCGAGGCGCTGGCCAGGTTGGCGACAACCTTGTTGGTGGCGGAGTTGTCGATGAAGTCGGTGCCGCTGACGAGGTTCGCCAGACCGAGACCGGCCGCATTGAAGTTGACGCCGCTGATGTTCAAGGTCGACTTGCCGGTTTCGTTAAACGTCAGCTTGAGCTGATCGCCGCCGAGCAGGTTGATGCCGTTGAACGAGGCGTCCTGCGCGGTGGTGGTGATCTGGGACAGGATGCCGTTGAACTGGCTCACCAGGTTGCTGCGAACGACCTGCGCCGAAGCATCGACCACCGGAGCCGTCGGAGTCGTGAAGGTGATCGCGGTCGTCAGCGTGCCGCCGATCGCTCCACCTGCCGTCGGCGAACCGAGGGTCGACGAAGCATAATCGTTGCTCGCAGAAATCGTCAGCTTGCCAGTCGAGTCGATCGTCGCGCTCAGGTTATTGGCCAGCAGCGCGGCGTTGAGCTGGTCGAGAGTCTTGACCGTGCCGTTGGAACCGTCGCCGAAGGTGACGTTGACCGCCGTGCCGCCGTTGAAGGCGGTAAAGGTCAAGGTCTTGCCGGAGAGGCTGCCAGCCGCGGCGGTGCGACCTGCGGTGAAGTTGGTGCCCGTACCGGTATTGCCGGTGAGGCCGAGCGAGGACAGCGCGTTGCCGGTGCCGACGATCGACAGATCGGCGTTGGTGCCGGTCGAGATCTGCAGCGCGCCGCTCGAGTTGATCGAGGAATTGGTCTGGCCCGAAGCGGTGGTCACCGTCGCCGTACCGCTAGCGTTGGTCGCGGTCTGAACGCCGGTCGCGAGATCGATGGCCGACAGCACGTCGGCGATGGTTGCCGCCTGCAAGTAGACCGTCGAGTTGCCGGTGCCGTCATTGACGACGTTGCCGCTGACGCCGGAGCCGGCCGCAACCGCCGCCGCGCCGGGCGTCGGGGCGTTCTTGAACGTGATGGTCTTGCCATTCACGTTCAGCGTGGAGCCGTCCTGGATCAGGTTGCCGAGGGTACCTGCAGCGGTGGTGCGGGCAGCGCCGACCGTGGCATTGCCAGCGCCGACCGAACCCGTAAGCTTCAGCGCAGCGAGGGTGTCGGCCTTGCCCGTGATGGACAGATCGGCACCGGTCGAGCTCTTGAGGGCCAAGACGCCGGCGGTGATGGTCGAGGCGGTCTGGCCGGCATTCAAAGTCAAAACCCCGGCCACGTTGCTCTGTACACCGCTGGCAATATCAATCGCTGCCATAACGTCGCCGACCGATGCCTTCGTCGGCGTACCTGACGCTCCGCCCAGATAGACGATCGAATTGCCGTCCGCATCGCTATAGACGTTGCCAGTGCTGTTGGCACTCGCGTTCAGGTGGGTAAAGCCCGCTGGCGCGGTGTTGGTCGAGCCGTTTACGCCGGGGGCGTCGCCTGCGGCAAAGGTGATGGTCTTGCCGTTGACAGTGATGATGTCGCCCGCATTGACCTGAGCGTTGGCATCTTGCGGTGCTGCAGTGCCGTTCAGCAGCGAGGCCTTCACCGTCGCCGCGTTGATGGCAGCGGAGCCGGTCAAAGTGCCGACCGCGCCGCCCAGCGTCGAGCCTGAAACCGCAGCAGTCGTGCCGCCGGCGTTTCCGGAATACAGAACGTTCGAGGACGCGATGGCGCTGGTATAGGTCGTGGTTCCGCGCAGGTCGGTCGCGGTGGCGCCGGCGATCGTGGCGGAGACGTTCGATTTGGTGGAGTAGCCGACCGCGCTCTGCAGGGCCTGGTTGGCGATCGACTTCGCAGTGTCGACCAGCTTCTGCAGCGAGGTGATGCCGGTGTTGGCGGCCTGCAGCACCTGCACGCCGTTGCCGATGCCGTCGAGGAGATTGTTGATGTCACCGGCGCGCGCATCGAGCGACTGCGCGGTGAAGAAGTTGGTGGGGTTATCGAGGGCGGTGTTGACCTTCTTGCCGGTGGCAAGGCGGTTCTGCGTGGTCGCGAGCAGGTCGGCGGTCGACTGCAGCGAGAGAAGGTTCTGGCGAACCGAAGCCGAGAGAACAATACCGGACATCTTTCATACCTTTCTGGTGTGAAATTTAAAACGAGCCACTTTCCCGACCTCTCGATCAGGCGACGGCTCACTCTGGAAGCAAGTCTCTAAGAAAAAATGAATTTGGCCGGATAAGTCGCTCGCAAAGACGATGAATTTGAAATTAATTCGCCGCGTCCGAATCCACTCCGTATTCCTACGGGGTCGTCCGCGAAAAGCCCCGCCAGACGGGCACTACTCGCATCTTCACCATTGGTTAACCATCATCGGAAAGGATGCGAAATCTGCCGGCGGGCAATCGACAACGCGACAAGCGTCAAACGGAGAACAGGCATGGCCTTGAAAGTCGAGCTTAAGCCGCACGAGCGAATCATCATCGGTGCCTGCGTGGTCACCAACACCGATCAGCGCGCCAGGCTGCTGATCGACGGCGACAGGATTCCGATCCTGCGTGAGAAGGACATCCTGACGCCCGAGACCGCCGACACGCCGGCAAAGTTGGTCTATCTTGCCGTGCAGCTCATGTATCTGTCACCGGATCCGATGGCGCATCATCCGACCTATTTCAGCCTCGTGCGCGACATCCTGACCGCGATGCCGAGTGCATGGCCCTTCATCGAAGGGATCAACAACTACATCCTGAACGGCGATCTCTATCACGCGCTGAAGGAAGCGAAGAAATTGATTGCCCATGAAGAGCAGATCCTGGAGAGCGCGCGGAAAATGCAATCGCTCGACGAGCCCGACCGCAAATCCGCATAGCCATCGCATCGCTTCAAATGAAAAGGCCTCCGCAAGGAGCCTTTTCATTTTTTGAGCTGACAAGCTTTCGTCACATCGGCAGGAACTTGGTCAGCGTGGTCTGGTAGAGCATCGACGTGGTTTGATACGAGGCCTGCAGGCTGGTCTGCAGCGCCAGGATCTTGGTCGCGACCTCGTCCTGGTTGATGCCCTCGATCTGGTCGAGCATGGTCTGCGCCATTCCCTTGAGCTGGGTCTGGCGATCGGTCGAGGCCTTGATGGCGCTCTGCGCGCCGGCGAACTCCGCCTGCATGTCCTGAATCGATTGCTGGCCGCTCTGTGGCGCCAGGTTTGCCGAAATCCGCTGTTGCAGCGCGTTCACCTGAGCCTTCGAGTTCGGATTGGCGGCATTGGTCGTGACCGCGGAGTACACCGCGATGTTCTGCAACTGATAGCGCAACGCCTGCTCGTTGGCGCGCGCGCCGTACTGCACCGTGATCGACTGGTCGATGCGCGCGATTGCGGTGCCGCGCGGCGAATCGGTACCGACTTCGCCCGTGTACCACGAGACGGTGTTGGCCGATGTGCCTCCGATCAGATTGGTGGCCGTAGCAAACGGCGGACCGTCGACGCGCAACGGCGCCGGATTTGCACTCGCCGTGGCGCTGAAGCCCAATGCGGCGAACGCCGCCGCGTTCGAACTGGAAACCGTCAGGCTGGCGCCGTCAGCACCGTGCAGCGCTATCACACCGCCGGTGACGGTCGATGGCGTACCGGTGCCGGTGATCGAATCGATCTTTGCCAGCAAGGTCTGCACGCTGTCGGTGATGTTGACCTGGTTGCCGGTCGCACCCGATGCGACGAAGGTGATCGGCGTGCCGTTGATCGTAATCGTATCGCCCGCCGCAAAGCTCGCGGCCAGCGAATCCGTTCCCGCAGCGCCCGAGAGCAGCGTAGCGCCGGTGATCGGCCCCGGCACCGTGGCCTGATTGTTGACCGCAGTCCCCGTGACGGTCGCGGACGGATTGAAGAAATTGTCCGATGCCGCGATCGCGGACGCGGCGACCAGCGCCGTGTCGCCCAACGTCTGGATCGAGGACGTCAATGCGGCCTGCAGGTTCGCGGTGGTCGCAACCGTATCGACGCCGATCAGAAATGAGCCTGTCGGCGGCGGATTCGTCGTCGTTGCGGTCAGCGCGATCGACTCGGTGGTGCCGTCGGGCAGGTTGAAGTTGAACGTGATCTTGTCGCCACTGTTCGGATTGACGGCGCCGAGATCGACGGTGACGGCCGGCGGCGCGCCGGTCGGCTGTGTCACGGTCGCTCCCGTCAGCGATGAACTGACCGCGCCGAGCTTCAACCCGAACGATGAACCGTCTTCGGCGAGGCTGGTCACGGTGGTCGTCAACGGCGGCGAGGAGACCGTCAGATGCGCCATGTTGCCGACGCCCTGATCGGCCTGGCGGCGCTCGTTGATCAGTTGCTTCAACCCGGCCTGCGTTCCCACGCCGTCGAGCATGACGTCGGCCGGCACCGTCGCCGAGGTGTCGGTGGTCCTACCGGAAAACAGATAGCGGTCGCCCGTCTGACTGTTGAGCAGCGACACCGCATTCGAGAACGCCGCCTGCGCCGTAATCTGGCCGGAGGTTTGGCCGTTGTTGTTGAGCACGATGGTCGACGTACCGGCCGCGCTCTTTACCGACGTGCCGATGTCGGCCAATCCCTGCAGCGCAAGGTTAGCGACGTTGAGCCTGGTATTGACGTTGGTCGCGGTGTCCTTGAAGGCATCGATGCTGCTGACCTGCGCGCGCAAACTAAGCGCGAAGCCGCGATTGGCGCCCTGCCCCGCATAGGTCGTCGAGACCCGGCCGCTGGCGAGCTGCTGCGTCAGGTCATCGAGTTGCTTGCGGATATTGAGGATCGAGGTCCCGATATAGGATGTTCTGCCGCTAACGCCATCGATAGACATAAAACCCTCACATCGCCTGGATCAGCGTGTCGTACATCTGCTTGATGGACGACATCACGCGCGCGTTGGCAGAGTACGCATTCTGCAGCGCGAGCAGATGCGCCATCTCGTCGTCGATGTTGACGCCCGATGCGTCCGTTACCTTCTTCTGCAGGGTATTCAGCACCACGGACTGGCCGTCGGCGAGTTGCTTGGCGGCGGTCGCGGCTTCGCCCTGCTGGCTGATGAACTGCTTGGCAAAATTGACCAGCGTGCCGGTAAACGGTGCGCCGGTGGTTCCGATGCCGGTCTGTGGCGAGTAGCGATAGTTGCCCGTCTGCAGTTGCTTGAGAATGAAGTCGGAGCGCGCGGTGTCGCCCGCGGCCGTTAACGGACTGGTAGAGAACACGATGGTGCGCGAGGGATCGCCGAGAAGCCCGAGATTGACGCTGATGCGGCCCGCGAGACCTGTCTGCTGCGAACCGTTGGCGGTGAGCGCACCGGTAAAGAGCCCGCCATTATCGGTGAACAACGGAAGCTGCGCGTTGCCGCTGGTGAGCGAGGACATCGTCGTGGTGACCGAGGCCGCCAGCACATCCGAGCGATTCGGCGCGCCGTCATCCAGAACGCGCAGCGTCGAACCGGACGGATTCGAAAACTGCAGATTGGCACTTGACCCGAGCGCGGCGTTGAGTTGGGTAACCACCGAAGCCATGCCGCCGGCAAAATTGATGCCGAGCACCGCATCGTTCGGATCGAGCGTTGCGGTGTTGCTCAGCGGCAGCACGCTCGGATCGTCGACGCGCACGATCGACAGATTGTGCGTGATGCCGGTGGTGTTGTCCTTGTAGGTAACGTGCATGACGTTGCCGGACTGCAATCCCGTGAGATCGAGATCATAACCGGCCTGCGGTAGCACGGACGCGGGCGCAGCAGTGCCGGCGGTCGTCTTGTCCGACAGTGCGCTCGCCATCGACGCCGCGAACTGGTCGATCTGCGCCTGCGCCTTCACCAGCGTATTGTCGCGCAGCTCGAGATAGGCAGCGATCTTGCCTGAACGAATCGAGTTGGTCGACACCAGATCGTAGCTGCCGCCGTGCGGGAAATTGATGGCGATGGTGCCGACGTTGCTCTTGGTCGGATCTGAGCTGTACAGCGTGTTGGGCGTGATCGTGCCCTGCGGATTGAAGCTTAGCTGCGCAGCCTCGGTACCGACGAGCTGCACACCCGAGTTCGTGAACACCGTTACCTGGTTGAGGTCGTTGACGACGGTTCTGATGTCCATCAGGCTCGACAACTGGGTAATGTACTGATCGCGCTGGTCGAGCAGCGACGCCGTCGCCGCGTCGGTCTTGCCGTTGTTCTGTAGCTGGTTATTAATGAACGCGATCTGGGCCATCGCGTTGTTCGCGGTGGTGATGGAATCGTTGATGCCCATCTCGGCGTTGGCGCGAAGGTTCTGAATCCCCTGCGTCGCCGCATTGAGCGTCTGCGCCATGGTCTGCGCGGCGGCGACCGCGCCGATCCGCGCCGACTGCGAGTCCGGACTCGTCGACAGGGCCTGGAAAGCGGTCAGGAGCTTGTTGAACGAATCCTCGATGGTGCCGGTTTCAGCCGGATTTCCGTAGACATTCTGCAGATTGGCAAGGAAGGTCGAGCGAATGTCGGCATAGGCAGCGCCTGAGGTTTCCGTTCGCAACTGGGTCTGCAGATATTGATCGAGCTGCCGGTCGACGCCGTTGAGGAGAACGCTCGAGCCGTAATCGCCGTTGGTGCCGGCGACCTGGATGATCGTCTTCCTGACGTAACCCGGCGTTTCCGCATTGGCGACGTTCGATCCGACCAGCGAGATCGAGGCTTGCGTCGCACGCAGGCCCGACATCGCGATGGCGAGAGCTTGGCTCAAACCCATGACTAATTGTCCATCTCAAATCGCATCGCGAACGACGGCGCGGAAATCAGCGCAGTACGTTCAGGAGATCCTGCACCATCGTGTTGGAAGTGGTGATGACCTTGGTGTTCGCCGAGTAAGCCTGCTGGGTGACGATCAACTTGGTGAACTCGTCGGCGATATCGGTGTTGGATCCTTCCAGCGACGAGCCAACGATGGTTCCGGACTTGCCGAACAGCGCCTGTCCGGATCCGTCCGTGACCTCGAACGCGCCGCCGTTGACGCGCTTGAGGAAGTTGGTGCCGTTGAAGGTCGCGACCGAGATTTCGGCGAGGTCGAGGTTGCGGCCATTGGAATAGTTGCCGACGATGCGGCCGTTGGTGCCGACGCCGACGGACTGCAACTGGCCGGCCGGGAAACCGTCCTGCTGGATCTGGTTGACCTGAACGTTGCCGTTGGCGTCCGCAAACTGGGTGACGCCGCCGGTGCCGAAGTTGATGACGGGGCTACCCAGCGCGACACCGTTGACGACCGCATTGGCGAGCGTGATGTTGGGTACCGCCGGCGACATCTGGCCGGAGGCCGAGAAAGTGAAGTTGGTGTTGACGTTCTGCCACGCTACCTGGGTGCCGGTTGCATTGGGATTGACCTGATAGAACAGGTTCCAGGTATCGGTATGGCCAGGGCCGAGCGTGGTGCTGTCGGTCTTGGCCCAGCGGAACTGCAGGTTCACCGGCGCACCCGACACGTCGTAGGTTGTGACCGCACCGCCCGCCACCGACTCGTTCAGAAATGTCGAGGTGTCGCTGCCGATGACTTGGCCGGTACCGACGCCGCCGCCTCCGCCGCGCGTCGCCGTCACGGTGCCGGTGAAGCCGAGCGCGGCCCAGGCCGCGGTATTCGAACTCGAGATCGAGAGATCGTTGGCCGTGCCGGAGTGCAGCGTGATCGAGCCGGCGCTGATCGTGGACGGGGTTCCCGTTCCCTGGAGCGCGTCGATCTTGCCCAGCAAGGTTCCGATGCTGTCTCCGACGTTGATCTGGTTGTTGCCGACGGCGCCTGACGCCATGAAGGTGATGGTTTGGCCGTTGACCGTGATGGTGTTGCCCGCGACAAAGTCGGCGGAGATCGAGTCGGTGCCGGCCGCGCCGGAGAGCAGGGTCGCGGCCGTGTTCGCAACCGACGGCGTCCCTTTGTTGCTCTGAACGGTGCCGCTTCTGGAGGCGTCCGTATACGGCGCCGAAGGCGTCCCGAGCGCCAGCGGATTACGTCCGACGCTGTATGATCCAGGCGCGATCAATTCCGATCCGGGAACGGAAACGTCATGCTTGGTCGTCAGCGGATAGCTGGCGAGGTTGGCGCGATAGTCGATGCGGGTGGTTTCCTGCGCCGGCAGGAAGTCGTTCTGGAATCTGAGGACCTGTGGCGAACTGCCGGAAGGGTTGCCGGTGGTCGGATCGATCGGCACGCCCTGCAGATAATAGCCGGCGCCGTTGACGAGATAGCCGCTCTTGTCGATCTGGAAGTCGCCGCGGCGGGTATAACGGTCGACGCCGTCGAACACCGGTGTGCCGTCGGTGAAGTTGCCGGGCTTCTGCACCGCGAAAAGCCGTTGCCGTTGATCGCCATGAAGGTCGCAACCGAGGCCGTCTGCACGTCGCCCTGCACCGAGTTGGTCGAGCGGGATTGCGTCGTCACGCCGCCGGCGAGCTGCGCGGTGCTGGAAGTTTGCGGAATGAGATCGAGGAAAGAGGTGTCGACGCGCTTGAATGCCGTGGTCTGCGAGTTGGCGATGTTGCCCGAGACGTTTTCCAGCGCGTAGGAGTTGGCGCGGAGGCCGCCGACTGCGGTGGTGAGAGCGCCGAAGATACCCATGACATGTTCTCCAAATTCGATCTGGGCGGCTCGCCGTTCCAGGGAAACCGAGGCCGCGTCGGGAGAGCATGTCGCAAGCGTTGTGCCAAACTATAAAATCAACAGAAATCAAATACTTAAGAAAAAGCCCCAGTCGGATGACCGGGGCACATTTGCCGGGCGGGCAACAATTGCCGAGCAGTGCCGTTACGAAGCCTGTGGCCCGGCCGGGTGAAACACCAGCCCAAACCCGTCGATGCAATAGCGCAGGCCAGTCGGCTTCGGTCCGTCGTCGAAGACGTGACCCATGTGCCCACCGCAGCGGCGGCAGTGGACTTCCGTGCGCGTCATCCCGAACGTCGTGTCCTTGGTTTCGCCAAGGGCGTTGTCGAGCGGCTTCCAGAAGCTCGGCCAGCCGGTGCCGCTATCGTATTTGGTATCAGAGGAGAACAGGGGCAGGTCGCATCCGGCGCAGGCATAGATGCCCTTGCGCTTTTCCTTCAGGAGCGGGCTCGAACCCGGCCGCTCGGTGCCGTGCTTGCGCAGGATTTCATACTGCTGCGGCGTGAGCTGTGCGCGCCATTCGGCGTCGGTCTTTTCCACCTCGAATTTCCCGGCGGCTTGCGCCGGCGTGGTGCGCAGCCAGCGGAAGGCGGCCAGGCCAAACAGGCCGGCCAGGGATGCGAGCAGGATACGGCGGTCGATCATGGAAATCTCCGTGCGAGGCGGGCGTAACGGTTCGCCATCAAGTACGGCCCACGGGCGCCGACGTTACACGGATCCGTCCCGGATTTTCTCACTTTCCTGCGAGGGAGCGGCTGACATCCCGCCGTCCTGCGTCCCTGCCGGCGGCGGAGACTGTGGACGCACCGGGCGCGGCCCAGCCGGCGGACCGCGCGACGGCCTGGTTCCGGCCTGCCGGTTGGCCTCCGCCAACCGCGCCTCGCGCACCCGTTCCCGGGCGCGGGCGCCTTCGCGGTAACGGGCCAGCGCGCCGGCCGCGGCGGAATGGCCCCGCCCCCACAGCCCGATCAGATGGCCGGCGACGCGGCCGGTGGCGCCGCCCGCCCAGACCAGTTCGAAGGGCGAGAACAGTTTCCAGCGTTCCTCGCCCCACAGAATGCTGCGCGCGATGACCTGCCCCGCCATTGCCGAGGTATTCAGCCCATGACGGCCGAAGCCGCTGGCGACCCACAGTCCTTTGCGCAGCTGGCCGATCTGCGGCATACCGTGCACGGTCACCCCGACCGCGCCGCCGAACACGTCTGATATCGCGACCTTGCCGAGCCTTGGGAAGATGGTGGCAATGCGGCGCTGAATAGCGGATGCAAAGCGGCGTGGCCGTGCCTCCCAGGTGGTTTCCGGGCTAGCCCACATCAGCCGGTCGCCGTCGACGATCCGGAAATGATCGATGCCGTCACTGTCGGTCACCGACCCTCTGAAGGCGATCACCTCGCCCAGCCGCTCGCCGAGCGGCTCCGTTACCGCGGCATAGCGCCAGACCGGCAGCAACGTCTCCGACAGGCGGCGCAGCGGGGCGCCGAGGTGAACGTTGCCGGCCAGCACGATGTGCGATGCACGCAGCCGCGCCGACGGCGTCACGATGCGCTTGCGAATCCCTGACGGATCGATGCTGACGACAGGCGTATCCTCGAAGATGCGCGCGCCCGCCCGCCTCGCCTGCGCGGCAAGACCGTGGATGTATTTGCGACCGTCGATCTGGAACGCGCGCGGATAATAGATGCCGTGGAAATAGCGTGCCGTCCCGAGCTGATCGCGAACGCGATCGACCTGCCATCCCTCGACCTCGGTCTCGAAATCCTCGCTCAGCGTCTGCAGCCGGCTGATCAGCGTTTCGCCGGCGTCGACAGTGGAGACCTCCAGCGCGCCCTCGGTCAGCGTAATTCCCGGCATCGCCGCTTCGGTGGCGGCGGCGCGAACGTAATCGGCGCCCTCCTTCGACATCGCCCACAGCTCGCGTGCGTCCTCCAGGCCGACGCGCTCGATCAGGTCGCCGATCGGAAGACTGTAGCCCGGCATCACCGTGCCGAGCTGATGGCCGGACGCGTTCCAGCCGACATGCCGGCCTTCGAGCACGGCCACGCTGGCGCCAAGGCGCGCGGCCTCCAGCGCCACCGTGAGGCCGGCAAGTCCGGCTCCGACCACGCAAATGTCAACATCAAGGTCGAATGACAGACGCGAGCGAAAAAGCGCGTTGTCGTCGGGGCCGTTGGTCGCACTTGTGAAAGTCTCGGGCATGGCGTTTCTTACGGACCGCTGCAGCGCTTGTCACCTTGTCGGCGACATGAGCTTGTAGATTAGTCGAGACTAAGACCGGATCGAGATCGCGCCCATGCGCCGTTTGATGCTGCTGCGTCACGCCAAGACCGAACACGACGCGCCTTCGGGCCATGACCAAGACCGCCGTCTCGACGAGCGCGGCCGGCGGGATGCCGCCGCTGTTGGAACCTGGATCGGCCGGCATCCGCCCCTTCCCGATGCCGTTCTGGTTTCGACCGCAGTGCGGTCGCAGCAGACCTGGGAGATCGCGCGCGATGCGATGAAGGATGCAGTGCGGGAACGGCTTCCGCAGCCACAGGTCGAATTGCTCGACGAACTCTACGGCGCCGAGCCGGCGCAGCTCCTGCGGATCATCCGTATGGCCGAGGTCACCGATCCCGCGCGCTTGATGCTGATCGGCCATAATCCCGGCATGCATGAACTGGCGCTGATGCTCGCCGGCAGCGGCGACGCAGCGGCGAAGAAGTCACTCGAGGACAATCTGCCGACCGCGGGCCTTGCCATCCTGGATTTTGCGATCGACGACTGGAATGAAGTGGCGTTCCGCCGCGGCAAGCTCGTGCGCTTCACCAGCCCGAAATTGCTGAAGCAGGCGCTGGACGACTGAGGCAGGCGGACATCCCTGCCCCGCCATGCTAAGCTCTTCACGACACGGTTTTCGAGCGAATTAAGAACAAGTTCGCGTAAAAGAAAACGCGTTAAAACAAAGCCTGGAGCCCGATCCTGACAAATCAGGACCGAACGGGCGCAGGCAGGAGGCGCAGATGTTCAAGTCGATTCTCGTGCCGATCGACCTGGCCGATACCGATCTGGCCAAGCCCGCAATCGCAACGGCTGCGACGCTTTCCAAGACCTGGAACGGCTCGGTGCGCCTGCTCAACGTACTGCCGATGACGCCGGTGATGCTGGCGGAATATGTGCCGGCCGATTTCGACGCCCAGCAGCGCGCCACCTCGGAAGAAGCGCTCACCATCGTGGCGAAGGAATCCGGCATCGAGCCGTCACGCATTTCCGCTGCGGTGCGGCAGGGCGGCATCTATCACGAGATCCTCGAAGAGGCGGCGGCGATCAAGGCCGACTTGATCGTGATGACCTCGCACCGGCCGGCGATGCGGACCTATTTCCTCGGCTCCAACGCCGGCCACGTCGTGCGCTACGCCAGATGTTCGGTGCTGGTGGTGCGGCACTGAGACGTAGCGGCGTGAGCCTCGACGCCTGACGTCCTTACATGAAGCGCCCGAAATCCGGATCGACGCTTCCGCGCACGGCCGATTCAATCCGGCTACGTTCGATCCCGATGTCGCGGAGCGCACGATCGTCCAGTTCGCTTAGGGTCTGGATGGCGTGGCGGTGCGCAAAATAGGTGACGATGCCGTTTACCCAGCTACCGAGCAGGTGGAAAAAGCCGCTCGTCAGGCTCCGGGGCGCAGGTTGGCCTGCTGTCGAACATGTCGTGGTCATCGCACTTCTCCTTGCTTTCACGCGGCAAGCCGCTGCCGCCGGCGCAAACGCCTGCGAGAGCGCTTGCACCTTAATGGACCGATTGTTTGCACTCCTCTCAGTGCAATCTCTGGCTTGATGGTTCCAAAATGATCCGATACATTGCTCGGTGCAAGGAAAACATTGCTCTCGGTGCAATAATGTCGAAGTTCGAGTACCTGAAGCTTGCCGATACCGTCGCCGCCGAGATCGCCAATGGCGCGCTCAAGCCCGGCGACCGCCTGCCGCCGCAGCGCAGCTTTGCCTATCAGCGGAAGATCGCGGTCTCGACCGCGAGCCGCGTCTACACTGAGCTGCTGCGCCGCGGCCTCGTGGTCGGCGAAGTCGGGCGCGGCACGTTCGTTTCAGGCGAGACGCGCCGCGGTATCGCCATGCCGACCGAGCCGCGCGGCGCACGCATCGATCTGGAAGTGAACTATCCGATCCTGCCGACACAATCGGCGATGATCGCAAGAAGCCTTGCGGGGCTGGAACGCCCCGAAATGCTCGATCTCGCGTTGCGGCACTCGACCACGACGGGCACGCTGGCGGCACGGACAATTTCCGCCGAGTTTCTCTCCCGCGAGGACTGGTCCCCGGCCCCCGATCAACTGGTCTTCACCGCGAACGGCAGGCAATGCATCGCCGCGGCGCTGGCGGCGATGGTGCCAAACGGCGGCCGCTGCGGCGTCGAGGCGCTGACCTATCCCTTCATCAAGGACATCGCCGCGAGGTTGGGCGTCACGCTGGTGCCGCTTTCGATGGACGAGAACGGCGTTCGCCCGGACGCAGTGCAGAAGGCTCACCGCGAAGCGCATTTGTCGGCGCTGTACGTTCAGCCGACGATTCAAAATCCGCTTGGCATGACCATGCCGCCGGCGCGCCGGGCCGATTTGCTGCGCGTCGTCGAGAAGCTCGGCCTCACCGTCATCGAGGACACGGTCTATGGCTTTCTCGACGAAGAAACGCCGATGGCCGCGCTCGCACCCGATAGCTGCATCACGCTCGACAGCCTGTCGAAGAAGGTGGCGCCCGGCCTTGCGCTCGGCTTCATCGTTTCGCCGCCGCGCCTGCGCGAACGCATCATGGCCGCGGTTCGATCGGGCGGATGGACGGCTTCCGGATTTGCCTTTGCCGCCGGACAACGGCTGATGGCTGACGGCACGGTGGCCGAGCTGTCACGCCTGAAACGGATCGATGCGGCGCGGCGCCAGCAGATGGCGGCCAGATACCTCGCCGGCTTCGAGGTTCAGGCCAACGTCAAATCCTACCATCTCTGGCTGACCCTGCCCCAGCATTGGCGCTCGCAGACATTCGTCGCGGCCGCGGCCCGGCGCGACATCGCGCTGACGCCTTCGACCACCTTCGCCGTGATCCCCGGCCATGCCCCCAATGCCGTCCGCCTCGCGCTCGGTGCCCCCAGCACCGAACAGCTCGATCTGGCGCTGCGCACGCTCTCGGGAATGCTGACGGCGAAAGAAGACGTCGATACGACTGAGTAAGGCTATCGATCGCGCGTTTCGCACGCCGGCCACTCCGCGATAAAGCCCCTCGCCTTGTACGGCTCGATCTTGTCCCATTCATTGAGCATGCGGCGGCAGAATTCGGCGTCGGTATGCCAGAGCGCCCGCGGCGTCCTGAAGCTGTCGACCATGACCAGCATCTTCTCCACTTCCGGCCAGTGTCGATGCAGCGTCATCGGGTAGCGGCGCGCCGTCCAGGTATTGCCGAGACAGATCACGCTGCGGATGTTGGCGAGCCCGAGCGCTCGGTCGATGATCGGCAGCGAGAACATCACGTTCTCGCCGGTGTTCATTGCGCGGTCCTCTCTCAGGATGATGTCGGCAGGAACGCCGTGCGCGACCATTGCACCGGCAATGATCTCGCATTCCGACAGATCGGATCCCGGCGTCACGCCGCCGCTCACGATCGCCCAGCGAAAAACCCCTCCGCCACAGCCGGCAGGCTTCATCGACGCGCTCGTCGACATCTTCGCGCGTGCCGAACACGAACAGCAGGTCGGCCGGCCGTAGCGGCGTCTCGATCAAATGCCGCGCATTGATCGCGGCAATCTCGGCTTCCGTCGGCGATCGCATCGTTGGGGTCGTCACGGCAACTCGCCTGTTTTGAGGAACGCCGCACAGAGTGCCGTGCCCCGCGGCGTTTCGCGAAATCACATTTCGTATCGCTTGGTTGCGGATGAGGCTACGGCAGCAGCGTCTCGGGAAGCGCGTCGAACGAATATCTGCGCGGCCGATTGCGCTTGATGAAGCCGCCGATGGTCCAGGCAAACCAGACCGCCATGCCGACCAGAAACAACGCGCCGGTGAATTCGGAAGTCGCAAGCGCCCGGACCAGAAGTCCGACCATGGCGATGGCCAGCAACGCCAGCATCACAACCGCCGTGGCATAGGTCATCGTCCCGATGCCGCCGGTCAGGGAGGCCTTGCTGCCTGCCGCCTTCATCCTTCGATGCAGCTCGGTGATGAAGGCGCGGTAGCCCTGGTCCTGCGGCGTCATCAACGAGACGGTCTGCCAGGTCGTCGAAAGGATGGCGATCCGCCCGCCGCCGGCCCTTGCGATATCGGCGCGAAAGCGACGGGATTGCATCGACATCGGTCGATACGACAGCCGGATCGAAGCGATATCGGCATACGGCCACACGCCGGACCGGCGGCCGATCCGCCACGACAATCCGGCATCCGTCAGCTCGAATTGATACGCCGACGAGATCAGTGACGCCTTGTAGACGTAGCTGATCGTGCGCGCGCCCTCGCCTTCCCTCGCCTGGTTCGGTAGAGATGTCGGCAATCCAAATATCCCGTGTCGTTTGAAGCCGCCTGCTTGCGCGGCGAGCCGGCTTTACCTTACAAGCGGGCCATGGCCGAGACGACTTATTTTCCGCGCCGCCTGATCCTGGCCGGCGCGATTGTTTCCGGAGTGCTGCTGGCGCTGGCCGTCCACATGCTGGGCGCGCGTTACGGCCTCGATCTCGGCGGCTTGTGGCGATCCGATACCAGCGAGTTCATGCCGGCCGGCGCGGCGATTGGGTGGTGGCTGATCGCAACCGTCGGCTTTTCCGGCGGCTATTTTACCGCCAACCTGATGCACAGCGCGGCCTCGGGTCAAATTCCGCAGCGGATGCGGCAGTTCCTGATCGCCGTCGGCGTACTGATCCTTGCCGGCGCGGGACAGGCCGCCTCGGCGCCGAGCCCGGTTCCTACCATATCGGGCGTACTGGCAGGCCTTGCAGCCTTATGCCTCGGCGCGGCAATGGCGTTCTGCGGCGCGCATTTCGCGTTGCGCAAAGCTTAGAAAAACAAGGCTTGAGAAACTAGGCGACGGCCCGCGCGCGTGCTTTCGACAGCATCGTTTCCACCTCGGCTGCGGGACGCGGCGGACTGAACAGATAGCCTTGCGCCTGCGTACAGCCTTCCTGACGCAACAGCTCGAACTGCGCATCGGTCTCGACGCCTTCGGCCGTGGTGACGATGCCGAGGCTTGCCGAGGCCGGTCACCGCCCGGACGATCGCCATCGAGATCGTCACGCGTCGCCAGTTCGCTCACGAACGAGCGGTCGATCTTGATCTTGTCGAATGGGAAGCTGCGCAGGTAGCTCAGTGAGGAATATCCCGTTCCGAAGTCGTCGAGCGATATCTTGACGCCAAAGCCGCGAAGCTCGTGGAGAACCGCCAGCGTTGCCTCGCTGTTTTGCAGCAGCACCGATTCCGTTATCTCCAGTTCGAGCCGATGCGCCGGAAGGCCGGAGGCCCTCAACGCCTCCTTCACGGTCGATACCAGGCTGGGATTCTTGAACTGCACCGGCGACAGGTTGACGGCAACGCAGACATCCTGCGACCAGCCGACCGCGTCCATGCAGGCCTGGCGCAACACCCAATCGCCGAGCGGAACGATCAGGCCGGTCTCTTCCGCCAGCGGAATGAAATTGACCGGAGAGATCATGCCGCGCAGCGAATGATTCCAGCGCACCAGGGCTTCGAAGGCAACCACTACGTCCTCGGCAACGTCGCGGATCGGCTGGTAATAGACCTCGAACTCCTCGCGCTGCAGCGCCGCGCGCAAGTCGAGTTCCAGCAGCCGCCGCGCCTGCGCGCGGGCGTCCATTCCGGTCTCGAAGAAGCGGTAGGTGCCGCGGCCGTCCTCCTTGGCGCGGTAGAGGGCAAGATCGGCCTTCTTCAGCAGTTCGTCGGGGTTCTTGCCGTCCTCGGGCGCCAGCGAAATGCCGATACTGACGCCGATGACGAGCTGATGACCGGCGATCTCGTAGGGCGCGGAAACCTTCTCGACCACGTGGCTGGCGAGCACGGCGACGGCGGACGGCTCGCAATCGCTGCAGAACTGCACGATCGCGAATTCGTCGCCGCCGAGCCGCGCCACCGTGTCATGCTCCGTCACGCATTCGCCGAGACGCCGCGCGACCTCTTTCAGCAGCGCGTCGCCGACCGGATGGCCGAGCGAGTCATTGATGTCCTTGAAGTGGTCGAGATCGAGACACAGCACCGCAAGCTGATCGCTGCGCTTGACGAGCCGCAAGGCCTTTTCGAGTTGCTCGCGAAACAGTGTCCGGTTCGGCAGATTGGTCAGCGCATCATGGCGCGCCATATGCGAGATCTGTTCCTGGGCCGCCTGCCATTCGGTGATGTCCTCGAAGGTAGCGACCCATCCGCCACCCTTCATGGGCTGATCGACCACGCGGAGCGAACGTCCGTTGCGGCCCATCGTCTTGGTCACGACCCTGCCGGCTTTGGCGTCAGCCACCACCGCCGCGAAGAACTCATCGGGATCGCCGTCCCATTCGCCGACCGCTTTCACTTCCCACAGAACGTCGAGCAGCAAGCGGCCTTGAAGCGGCATGCCGGTCCGATCCATGAGTTCGACGTAGCGCTGGTTGAACAGCAGGATGCGGCCGTCCGCATCGAACATGCAAAGTCCCTGCGACATGTTGTCGAGCGCAGTGTCGAGCAAGACTTTCTGCTGATGGAGTTCGCCCTTCGCGCGGCGGTCGATCATGGCCGCCAGCAGCGATAGACCGAGAATGGCGAAGGCCGCGACCGCGGTCAGGAACGAAAGCGCCGTCGCAGAAATCGACAGCCCGTCGGTACCGAGGGTCGGGTCGGGAATGAGCGTGACGGCGCCCATCGCCGTGAAATGATGCGAAACGATGGCAACCGTCAGCAGTCCGGTGGCGGCCAAGGTATGGACGGGATTGTCACGACGTACGGCGACAAGAAGCGCCATGGCCGCAAACAGGCTGCCAAACACAACCGAGGCCACAACGATGCCGGGCGACCACACAATGAACGCCGGAAGCTCGAGCGCCGCCATGCCGGTATAGTGCATCGCTGCGACACCGCCGCCGATGACGGCGCCGCCAAGGGCAACCACCGATTGGCGCGCACTGGACAATGCAATGCAGAGGCCGATGGCGACAATGGTTATCGCGAACACCAGCGACAACAAGGTGACGGGTATGCTGTATCCGGCGCCCGCGCCCGGATCGTACGCCAGCATCGCGACAAAATGGGTGGCCCAGATTCCGCAGCCGCCGACGGCCGCATCGAGTCCGATCCAGATCGCGCGCGTTCGGCCGCGCGACGCCCTCGCCCGAAGAAACAGGCTGATTGCGACCGCGCTGGCGAGCCAGCAGATGGTGCCGGCCAATACGACCAGACGCCAGTCATGCTCGGTGGTGAGACAAGTCAGGACACGATACATTACAGACCCCGATGGGCCTGTAACAGCGGTGCTATTCGTATATTTGGGGTAACCCACCGCGGCTCGGTTGCGCGGATGGTGAACAAATGCTTTTGGCATCCCCGGCGGCCCGGCATGGAAACGCCGCGCGAGAATTGCTTCCGGCGCGGCGTTTTGCCTCAATTTACCGATGATCAGCTTGCGGCCCGCAGGTTAACCTTGCCTTCCGCCAGCGAGGTCAACTTCTTGTCGAC
Organism: Bradyrhizobium sp. RDT10; assembly: GCA_044772375.2. Classification (GTDB taxonomy): domain Bacteria; phylum Pseudomonadota; class Alphaproteobacteria; order Rhizobiales; family Xanthobacteraceae; genus Bradyrhizobium. The sequence goes on along the minus strand of CP187939.1, from coordinate 1,623,113 downwards.
CGTCTTTTCCTCATCGAGCGTCTGCTGCAGAATGCTGGCGCAATCGGTGCGCCCGAGTTGCCGCGCCCACGCGATGAGGCTGCCGTAGCGGGTGATTTCATAGTGTTCGGCGGCCTGGGCTGCGTTGATCAGAGCTGCGTCCAGCACGGCCTTGTCAGCGATCTCGCCCGCGATGTCGTCGGCTTCCTCGATGATACCGTCGATCGCCGGGCAATCGGCCGCCTTCACCTCGGCGCCGTGCATGCGGAATACCTCCTCGAGGCGCTGCACATGCGTCTTGGTTTCGTCGAGATGGGTCAAAAAGCCCTGCTTGAGCTGCTTGTCGGTGGCCTTTTCAGCCATTTTTGGCAGTGCTTTCACGAGCTGCTTCTCGGCATAGTAGATATCCTGCAATTGATGTACGAACAGGTCGTTCATGGTCTTGATGTCTTTGGTGAAGAGTCCCATTGCGGTCTCCTTCGTTTGGGGAACATGCGGGGCGCAGGCCTTTTCCGGCCGGGCATACGCTTCATGTTCGATGCCGATGGGGCTAACCGGCTTGCGAAAAGGATGTTCCTGAAGGCCTCGAAAACGCCGTGATGGAACGGGGAACGGCAAAAAGAGCACGCGGAACGGACCTCGTTGCGACTCAAAATCGTTAACGCGGCGACATATGTAGGGCGTATGACAAAGGCGGCGAACGAAGCCAAAAGGCATGCTTGTCAAGGGCTGCACAACGGCCCGGTTTTGGCTTATGGATTTCGAGTGCGGTGCCTCTGACCGTCGACTGTCACCCGTGGTGACAGGTCCCATCTTTACGTATTGCCCCGTCGGGAGGATGAATGCATCGGCTGCTGACCGCGCTCGGGCGTGGTTTCAAGGAGAAGATCGGCTGGAAACGGCTAGGGATCGCTGCGAGTCTCCTCATCGTTATCTTTGCGGTCGCCACGCTGGTTCGCACCCTGAAAGGGGTGGACACCGGAATCATCCTGACCGCGCTGACGGAGATCGCCCCGCATCGCATCGCGCTGGCCGCGCTGTGCGTGGTGGGGGCGTTTTGCACGCTGACCTTCTATGATTTCTTCGCATTGCGAACCATTGGCAAGACGCACGTGCCCTATCGCATCGCTGCGATGTCGAGCTTCACCAGCTACACCATCGGCCACAATATCGGCGCCACCGTCTTTACCGGCGGCGCCATCAGGTTCCGGATCTATTCCGATTACGGACTGACCGCGATCGACGTCGCAAAAATCTGCTTTCTCTCCGGCCTCACTTTCTGGCTCGGCAATCTGTTCGTGCTCGGCTGCGGTATGGCCTGGCATCCCGAGGCGGCAACGGCGATGGACCTGCTGCCGCCGGCGATGAACCGGCTGATCGCGCTCGGCTGCCTTGCCGGCATCGGCGCCTATTTCGCCTGGCTGCTGATGGGCGAGGGTCGGCGCGAGCTCGGTCAGAACGGCTGGAAGGTCGTGTTGCCCTCCGCGCGGCTGACGCTGCTGCAGGTTCTGATCGGCGTCGTCGATCTCGGCTTCTGCGCGCTGGCGATGTACCTGTTGATGCCGATGGCGCCGTATATCGATTTCGTTTCGCTCGCGGTGGTGTTCATCCTGGCGACGCTGCTCGGCTTTGCCAGTCATGCGCCCGGCAGCATCGGCGTGTTCGACGCCGCGATGCTGGTGGCGCTGCCGCAGTTCGGCAGGGAAGAGTTGCTGGCGACGCTGGTGGTGTTCCGGATCCTGTACTTCCTGATCCCCTTCGGCATCTCGATCTGGATCATGGGCACGCGCGAACTCTGGCTCAGCGTGCTGCAACCCTGGCTGGAACGGCGTCGGCTCGGTGTAGCCTGCACGGCCAAGGCCCGGGTGCGACCGCCGATCAAGGGCCGGCAATCCTGAGGCTGGTAACGGCGTCGTTATCTGCGCCGTCTGGTCTTTGAGGCAGAGCTGCCTCATTCTCTTATTTCTGCCTTACCGCTAACGTCAAACGACGCCATGGCTGAAATTCTCTTACGTTCGATGCTGTCGGTCGCGCTGGTTGCCGGCGCGCTGGCCGGCCTATCCACGTCCGCTGCGCAGGCCCAGACCGCCGGCGGCTACGGGCCGCTGCAGATTTCCTGGGAGGTGCGCAACCGTTTCCGCCTGTTCCGCGAGGAGCGGGATTTCCTGCTGCACGCCGAAAGCGGACGCGGTCGCAGCGTGCTGGCTTCGGAGCAGGTACTGGCGATCCAGAGCGACGGCCGCGGCTGGGCGCGCAACACGGTGAACAGGCTCTGTATAGATCTCGCCGGCCGCGTCAACGAGCCGTGCACGCGCGACAACGTCAAGGAAAGCTATCTGACGCCGATCGATCATCCGATCGTGGCCCGGCTGACCGGCCCGGTTCCGGTAGGCGCCACCTGCGCCTGGACATTCGACGATGGCGACGGCCCGCAAACCTCCACCTTCGACTGTGCCGAGCCGATCAATCTCAGGGTCCGCTATGGCCGCACCACGGTTGCCACCGTCGATGTGTCCAGTTCGGAGGGCAGTCAGCGCGTTTTCACCGAGATCGCGGTGCGCGACATCTTCATCGCCGGCCTCGGCGACAGCGTCGCTTCCGGCGAGGAAATCCGGACCGGCCGATTGCGCTGGCCGATGAAGGCTTTGCTTCCGCTCCTATCTCGGAACGGCAGCGTCGCAGTACTATAGACCGAGTCGCGCCGGCTATAAGGGTGGGCGCGCATGCGAGGCACCCGACACGCTGCCGGTCTGGCAGCGGCAAAGCGCGCTCTGGTTCAATCCTGCCTGCCACCGTTCGCTCTACAGCTATCAGACCCGAACCGCACTGGCGCTCGCCGTGCGATATCCGCACATCGCGGTGACCTATCTGCCGCTGGCCTGCACCGGCGCCACCATCGCCGACGGGCTGTTCGGCTCGCAGCGCGCCCGCGACTGCCTGCCGTCGAAATCGGGCGGTGCGTGCCAGGGCACGGTCAACGGGCAACTGGCCGAACTGCGCGAAGCGCTCACCGCCGCGAAACGCCGTCAGGCGGACCGCGGGCTCGACCTCGTGCTGCTGTCGATCGGTGCCAACGACATCTATTTTTCCGGACTCGTCGCCGACGTCATCGTGGACACGGCGACCGAGCGCGCGCTGTTTCGGCGTAGCGGCGTGATGGCCTCCGTGGACGACGCGCGCAGTGCAATGACGCGTGATCTGCCACAGGGCTTTGCCAAGCTGCGCGAGGCGCTCAAGCCCCTCCTCGGCGGCGACCTGTCGCGGGTGGTCTATACCTCCTACGCCAATCCGACGCTTTCGGATGGCGGCGCGCCCTGTCCCGGCGGACGTGCGGGCTTCGACATTCATCCCTCCTTCAACGCCCAGCCGCAGCGGCTCGCGGCCGTCTCGAACTTTGTCGAAAGCGAATTCCTGCCGCAACTGAGAGCGCTGGCGCTGTGCGAGGGCGGCATCCTATGCCGCAATCCGCGCGCCGACCGAATGACCTTCGTCGATAATCATCAGCCCAGTTTTGCCAGTCACGGTTTTTGCGCGCGCGCGCAGAGCGACCCGGAATTCGACCGGCAGTGCTTCTCGGCGACCGGCGACAGCTTCGATCCCGATATCGTCACGGCCGCCAACCAGCCGATGCTGTGCGGCCGCAGCGCCGGCGAGTATCGCGCCTATCTGCCCCGCGCGCGCTGGATCCGCGATGCCAATGACAGCTACTTCGCGGCGATGACCTACCCCAAGGCCTGCCGACATCGCAGCAGCCATCCGATATCCATGACGCCACCTGGGGCGTCTTGTCGGCAGTTTATGGCGGCGCGGTGCATCCGAGCGCCGAGGGCCACGCTGCGATGGCGGATGCCGTCGTGCCAGCCGCTGCCGCCGTGCTGCAACTCGACGCTGGAGTGCCTGAAGTCACCTCGCAGCCGGTGCAGCCGATACCGGTTGCGCCGGACGCGCCGCGACCGCCAGGCAGAACCGGCAGACTGAATTAACGCGCAGGTGCAGGAACTGGTGCCGGCGCAGTGGTCTTCTTGGGCGCTGCCGGGGCCTTTGCCGGACCGGCAGGCGGCTTCATCGCCGCAGCCTGCGCCGGCAGATATTTTGCGATGATGGCGGGATCGACCTGCGCCAACTCCGTGTCCGGCAGGCGGGTCCAGACTTCATCCCTGCCCAGCAGCGAGATGCCGAGATAGCCGCGCATCGTCAGCGTCTGCCCGTCGGGGCTCAGCGTCATCTTGGCCTTGTAGATCTTGCCGTCGCGCGGATCGAGCACGTTGCCGTTCTCGTATTTCAATCCGTCGCGCTTCATGTCGCGGATGAAGGCGAGCCCGAGCCACGGCGCGTCCTTTCGATCGTCGGTGCATTTCGAGCAGATCGGATTGGGAGGATCGCCGGGCTCGAGAAAAGCTTGGCGAACGCACCTTCGAAGGTGCCGTTGCGATCGACCACCAGGAACCATCCGACCGGCTTGCCCTTCTCGACCTTCTGCCACAGCCCGGCCGCTGAAGGTTCCACCGGCTGCGCGGCGAGTTCACCGGCAAATGCGAGCCCGATCACGATCGGAAGTATCAGTTGAAGTCCGGCCAGCTTGCGCATCGTCATCACCTGATCAATTCCCTGAATGAATGGCCCCAGACTAAGGCCATTTCGCGGACGATTCCAGCGACGATCGCCGCGCGCCGGCAAAGCTCCGCGAGCCAACGGCCATTTTTTGGGAATCAGTTGACCCCGAGCTTCTTCTGCAGGCTCGACGACGAGGTGGTGTACTGGAACACCAGCCGCTTGTCCGGATAGACGTAGCGGTGCGCCTTTTGCGCCATCAGCGCGCCTTCGTGGAAACCGGACAGGATCAACTTGAGCTTGCCGGGATAGGTGTTGATGTCGCCGATCGCGAAGACGCCGGGAACATTGGTCTCGAACGCCGCGGTGTCGACCGGCACCAGATTGTTCTCGAGCGCGACACCCCAGTTCGCCACCGGGCCGAGCTTCATGGTCAGCCCGAAGAACGGCAGCATCGTATCGCAGTCGATCTTCGAGATCGCGTTGTCGTTGCCTTTCATCACGGCCGCGGAAAGCTTGCCGCCCTCGCCTTCCAGCGAGGTGACCTGACCGATCTTCAGATCCATTTTTCCGCCAGCCACCAGCGCGCGCATCTGCTCGACGCTGTGAGGCGCGGCGCGGAAATCGTCGCGCCGATGCAGCAGCGTCACACGCTTCGCGATCGGATGCAGATTGAGCGTCCAGTCGAGCGCGGAATCGCCGCCGCCGACGATCAGGATGTTCTTGTCGCGGAACTGCTCCATCTTGCGCACGGCATAGAATACCGAGGTGCTTTCATAGGCCTCGATGCCCGGCACCGGCGGACGCTTCGGCTGGAACGAGCCGCCGCCCGCGGAAATCACCACCACCTTGCACTCGAACACCTGGCCGGCATCGGTCGTCACGCGAAAGCCGGGGTTGCCGATCTTCTCGATCGTTTCCACCATCTCGTTGAGATGGAAGGTCGGATGAAACGGTTTGATCTGTTCGAGCAGCGCGTCGGTCAGGCCCTGGCCGGTGACGAAGGGAATGCCGGGAATGTCGTAGATCGGTTTTTCCGGGTAGAGCTCGGCACACTGACCGCCGATCTTGTCGAGGATGTCGACCACATGCGCCTTCATGTCCAGGAGGCCCAGTTCGAAGACGGCAAACAGGCCGCACGGACCCGCGCCAATAATCAGCACATCGGTTTGATCGCTTCGCTCATGTCAGCTTCTTTTCGGTTGAACCTGGCGGGAAGGCCGCATCTGTTCAGCCAACCCGGGGCTAACAGGAAAGCCATAATATGGCGTGCGCGACGGCGGCAACCCCTTGCCGTCATTCGACAAGTGGGCTGTAAGGGAACGAGATTTTCGGAGATGGCCCTGTGAACGCCCCCTTGCATTCCGACGCAATCCCGCGTCTGGAGGATTTTCCCTATCGCTTGTCGGACAATGTAAGATTTGCCGACCTCGACCCCAACCAGCACGTCAACAACGCGGTTTACGCCACCTATTTCGAAACCGGCCGCGTCACGCTGATGAAGGACCGCAGCTACGGGCTGATGCCGGACGGCGTCACCTGGATCATGGTCCGGCTCGACATGCATTTCCGCGCCGAATTGCGCTGGCCTGGTACGATCGAAATGGGACTGGGCGTCATCAAGTTCGGCCGGACTTCCGTCACCTTCGATCAGGTGGTGTTCTCCGAAGGCAAATGCGTAGCTTCAGCGCAATCGGTATCGGTGCTGCTCGACGAAGCCACGCGCAAGCCGACGCCATTGACGCCGGACATCCTGGCGAATTTTCAGCGCTGGATTCGCCGCGGAGCAAAACCAGCATGACGCGCGCGGCGATGTTGGCGGCACTGATCGTCTGCATCGCGATGCAGCCGGCCGCGGCCGAGCCGTTCCATCGCGAGGACCTGCGTATTCCGATGGAGGCCGCGGGCCCGCGCGGACTTGAAGCGATGCTGTTGCGGCCGTCGGGCACGCGCCGCTATCCACTCGCCTTGATCAGCCACGGCGCACCGCGCGAAGGGTCGGCGCGGGCGCCGATGTCGCCGTATGGATCCTATCGGCAAGCCCTCGAATTCGCCCGCCGGGGCTTTGCGGCACTGGTCTTGATGCGCAGAGGCTACGGCGATTCCGGCGGCCAATATGCCGAGAGCAGCGGCCCGTGCGGCAGGCGCGAATATTTGCGTGCGGCATGGCAGTCGGCGAGCGATCTGCGCGCTGCGATCGAGGCCATGCGTAGCCGGGCCGACGTTTCGACCAATGGCATGATCGCGGTCGGCGTCTCCGCCGGAGGCTTCGCGTCGTTGGCGCTGACCGCCGATGCGCCGCCGGGGCTCGCCGCCGCCATCAACTTCGCCGGCGGCCGCGGTTCGCGCGCCGACCATGACGTCTGCGACGAGGATGCGCTGGTCCGCGCCTTCGCTACGCTGGGAAAGACGTCGCGGATTCCGACGCTGTGGATCTACGCGCAGAACGACAAGTTCTTCGGGCCCGAACTGGTGCGCCGAATGCACACAGCGTTTACCGGCGCCGGCGGGCGGGCCCAATTCGTCGATTTCCCGCCACATGGCGATGACGGCCATTCTCTATTTTCGCGCGGTATACCGCTCTGGACGCCCGCGGTGGATGAGTTCCTGCGCGGTCAAAATCTGGGAACGCGCGATCTCGCCGCGATGCCGACGCCATCGTCGATGTCGCCACCGCCGCAATTGCGCGACAAGGGGCGCGCGGGATTTGCCGATTATCTCTCCGCGAGCCCGCACAGGGCCTTTGCCGTCTCGCCAAAGGGAGCTTTCGCTTTCCGCAGCGGGCGCCGCTCGACGCGTGAAGCGGCGGAGGCTGCCCTCGCCGCCTGCGCGCAGCACGCACCCGATTGCGCGCTATATGCGGTCGATGACCATCTCGCGGAAACCGCCAACGCCGGATCGCGCTGAATGTTTTCCGGACTTCAGGCCTGCCGTTCCGGCGTCGACACCACGAGACCATCGAGGTCGTCGCTCACCTTGATCTGGCACGACAGGCGCGAGTTCGGCCGCACGTCGAAACCGAAATCCAGCATGTCTTCTTCCATCGGGGTCGGAGCGCCGACCTTCTCGCGCCAGGCTTCGTCGACATAGACATGGCAGGTCGCGCAAGCGCAGGCGCCGCCGCATTCGGCTTCGATGCCTGGAACGGCGTTGCGGATCGCGGCTTCCATCACGGTCGCGCCGTTCTCGACTTCAATGGTTCGTTTTTCGCCGGTATGGTCGACAAAGTGGATTTTGGCCATGATCGCTCGTGCTGCCGGAATATGTAAGGAAGGTCCCGGCAGTCGTATAACGGGTCGATCCGCACAGCGCCAGCGGTCGGGACGAAAACCTTAAGGCGGCATTTTACCGGGATTTTGGCCGATACGGACCGCTTTCCGCTCAGGAATGGCGCAGAACCGCCTCGATCGCCGCCCGCGCCTCTGCAACTGCCTCGCCGAGTTCGGCGAGCGCAGCGGACGCATCGAAGCCTCTGGCGATGGCCGCCTCCAGCAGGGCTGCGGCATCGGCGACCGCAAAAGCGCCGATCGCGCGGGCCGAGCCGTTCAGTGTATGGGCCAATGCGCCTGCATCCGAAGGCAGGGTGGCGAGCGTGCTCACCAGCTTTGCCGACTGGGCCACGAACGTCGCCAACACCTCCTGCTCGAGGCCGGCATCGCCGAGCGTCATGCGGTTGAGATGTTCGAAATCGATCGGCCCGTCATCGGGAGCCAGCGGCGGCGATGACATCCATTCTATCCGTTCGAGGTGAAGCGCCATGACTACTAAGGTCCGGATCGGCTCGCCGCAGCGATTCGGAGAGGCCATTTTCAACAGCCAATCACGGCACCGGTTAACGGAACGTTCTCCGAATTCGCCACATCTTTGACTTATTTTAGACACCAATCTGTCGTGATCGACGCTTCGGTTCCAGAAATTTGTGTATCCTTAAGGCCTTAAGGAACAAAGCTGTTAACGATGATTAAGAATGTCTTAATCGCGGCCATTTCATTCGTATCGCTCAACCAATAGGATGTTTGCGGATGTAGCGGACAAGCTGCCGGCGGGCACGCTTGCGGTCCGCGGGGGTTATGAATCCGGCTTCGAGCTTGCGGGGGCATTTTTTGCAAGAACGGCCGGATGCGTAAAGTTAAGAGGGCTCGGACTGAACATGGCGAACAATCCCAAGAAGGTCAAAGATCCCACCGAAGTCGCGCTCTCCGCCATTCAGGAAGCGCTCAACATCAGCGATACGACCGTCGACACCAACCGAAATTCGATCGGCGGCGAACTCTCGTCGCCGACCATGCCCTCCGCCGCGCCGAACTATTCCGAAACGCCGTTCGACACGCACGGCAGCGCCGAGCGACCGGTGTTCGATCCGATCGAAGAGCCGCGCAGCCCCCGTCGCGCCGCCAATGACGATCGCGAAACCATCGGACAGATTCTGCAGGCGATCCAGAAGGGCAGCCCTGCCCGCAGCGTCTACACGCTTGCCTCCGTGTTTGGCGGCGTCTGGGTAATCGGTTGCGGCCTGCTGACCGTCAGCTTCCTGCCCGCGCTGCAGGCAGCAATCGGACAGAGCGGCGGCGTGCTGGTGCTCGCCGGCCTTGCGGCGTTGTTCTTTGCGCCGGTGCTGTTGTTCTATTTCCTCGCGAGCCTGGCCTGGCGCGGCCAGGAAATGCGGATGATCGCGCAGTCGATGGCGCAGGTCGCGATCCGCTTCTCCGAGCCCGAGGGAGCCGCCGCCGATTCGATGGTGACCGTCGGTCAGGCGATTCGCCGCGAAGTCGCCGCGATGGGCGACGGCGTCGAGCGCGCGATCGCACGCGCCGGCGAACTGGAAACGCTCGTCGCCAATGAAGTCGCAGCCCTCGAGCGCGCCTATTCCGATAACGAAGTGCGGATCCGCGCGCTGCTGCAGGACATCGCCCATCAGCGCGACAACCTGGTCGGCCAGGCCGAACAGGTTCGCAGCGCCATTTCCGGCGTCCAGATCGATCTGCGCCACGACATCGCGCTGATCTCGGACGCGATCGCCTCGCGCGTCGACGAGGTCGCGAAAAGCATCACCGGCGCGCTGGAAGAGCGCGGCCAGCATATCACGAGCGCCCTGAGCCATGCCGGCGACAATATGATCCTCGCGCTCGGCGAACGCGGCGGCGACCTGCTCGACCGTCTGGAAGAAGCCAGCGCCGAGACCACGCGCGCCGTGCTCGACGCCTCCGAGCGGCTGACCACCAGCCTCAACTTCAAGACCGGCCACGTCCACGACGAGTTCGTCGATCTCGCCGATCGCGTCCACGAGATGCTGAACGAACGTATCGACCGCATCACCGGCGAATTCGAGCAGCGCTCCTCGACCATCGTCGACGGTATCTCCGACCGCACCGAGCAGGTCCACGACCCTGAAGAATTCCTCCGACTCGCTGTTGCTCGAACTCGAGTTGCGCTCGGGCGATCTCGTCAACAAGATCGACGAAGCCGGCAACCGCCTCGCCAGCCGCATCCTCACCTCGGGCGACAAGGCCAGCGATGCGCTGGATGTGACCGTGAACACGCTGGTCGCCAAGGTGATCAGCCAGACTCGAGAACGCGCACGACAGCCTCGCCCTGCAGATGAGCGCGTTCGACGAACTGGTGAAGAACCAGGGCGGCGAACTTGCGGAAAAATTCGCCCGCGACAGCGGCACGCTCGGCGCGCTGATCACGCGCCACATCTCGGAGTTCGATCGCACCGTCAAGACCTTCGGCGGCGAGATCGTTGAGCGCATGGGCCAGCGGACCCAGGAGATCAGCGACAACCTGAAGAATTACGTCGACACTTTCGACACCCGCCTGGTCGCGAACAGCGGCGAGATCACTGCCTCCCTCGATCAGCGCCTACTGCAGTTCGAAACCACGCTCGGCACCCGCGTCAGCAACCTCGACACTTCGCTCGACAGCAAGATCAAATGGTTCGACGAGACCGTCGACGGCCGTCTGCAATCGCTGGAGACGACGTTCGACACCCGCGCCAAGTCCGTCACCGAGACCATCGACAACCGCCTCAGCACCCTGACGGGCTCGCTGACCGACGGCGCGGCGCAAGCGATCCAGTCGATCGACCAGCGGCTTACCCTCCTCACCTCTTCGCTGACCGAGGGCACCGCGCAGGCGATTGCAGCGGTCGACCATCGTATTGCCAACGTCACCGAAACCCTCGACGGCCGCACCGCCTATCTGACCGACACCATCCAGGCGCGGTTCCAGGAAATTCACCAGGGCATTGAGACGCGGGTCGGCGACATCGCAAGCGGAATCGAGACCCGCGTCGGCGACCTCGCCAGCGGCATCGAGACCCGGGTCGGCAACCTCGCCAGCGGCATGGAGACCCGTGTCGGTGCCATCGCCGGCGACATCGACACCCGCGTGGCGCAGTTCGAGGATCTGCTCGGCTCGCGCATAGAGGCCGTGGCCGGCCGAGATCGAAAGCAGCGGCCGCCAGGCCAGCGAAGACCTGATGTCGCGCGCCGAGATGCTGTCCTCCGGCATCAAGTCTCATGTCGAGGACGCCGAGCGTTCGCTGACCAATCTCGTCGTCAACACCGCAGAGACCATCCAGACCGGCGCGCGCACCGCGCAGCAGGCGCTGCTGACGGTTTCCTCCGATGTCGGCGCACAACTCAAGCTGACCTCGGCCGAGGTCGAAGCCTCCCTCGCCGCCGTCGGCACCGGCGCGGCAAACTCGATCGTGACCAGCGCCCAGGAGGCCCAGACCACGTTGGTGGCGGCCTCCTCCGAGGCAGCCACGCAGATCAAGTCGCTCGCCGCAGACGTCGAGCGCACGCTCTCGGCCGCAGGCGACGCCACGGCCGCGTCCGTCCTGTCGGGCGCGCGCGAAGCGCAGACCACGCTGGTGACCGCATCCGCGGACGCGGCAAACCACGTCAAGTCGCTTGCCGCCGACGTCGAGCGTTCGCTGTCGATCGCAGGAACCGCAACCGCCGAGGCCGTCACTGCAGGCGCCCGCGAAGCACAGAGCACGCTGGTCGCCGCCTCTACCGAGGCCGCCACCCAGGTCAAGTCGCTCGCAGCCGACGTGCAGCGTTCGCTCTCGCTCGCCGGAACGGCGACCGCCGAGGCGATCACGGCAGGCGCCCGCGAGGCCCAGAGCACCCTCATGAACGCGTCCGCCGAAGCGTCGAGCCAGGTCAAGTCGCTCGCAGCCGACGTGGAGCGTTCGCTCTCGATGGCCGGCAATGCCACCGCCGAGTCGATCACGACGGGCGCGCGCGAAGCGCAGAACACGCTGATCACGGCGTCGACCGAAGCCGCCAACCACGTCAAGTCGCTGGCGATCGATGTCGAACGCACGCTGACCGCGGTCGGCGCCGATACCGCCGCCTCCATCCTCGGCACCGCGCGCGAAGCCCAGAGCTCGTTTTCCGCGACATCCGCCGACGCCGCGAACCAGATCAAGGCGATCGCCGCCGACATGGAGCGTTCGCTCGGCGTCGTCACGGCCAGCACGACCGACACCATCCAGACCACTGCGCAGAACGCGCAGAGCGCGCTGGTCGCCGCGACGAACGAGGTCACCACCAAGGTCAAATCGACCTCGGCCGATATCGAGCGTTCGGTGCTAGCCGCGAGCAGCAATTTCGGCTCGACGATGACCGGCAAGACCGACGAAATCGTCACCTACGTTCAGCAGCAGACCGACCGTCTGGCGCAGATCGTCGACAGCCGCCGTGGTTCGCTGGTCGAGGCGCTCAGCACCAGGACCACTCAACTGACGACCGACATCGACCGCGTCACCGCCGACGCCTTGAAATCGATCGAGAGCCGCGGCCAGGCCTTCTCGCAATCGATGTCGACCCACGGCTCGAGGTCGCGCGCACGATCACGTCCGCGGGCGACCTCGCCACCGGCGCGGTGGCCAAGTCGCTCAAGGACCTCGAACAGGCGTCGCGTTCGGCCATCGACCAGTCGCGTCAGGTCTCGATCGCCGCCGTCACCGAAATGCAGGAGACCAGCAAGATCCTGCGCACCGATACGGTGGCGCTGTTCGAACGGCTGCGTGAAGGCAACATCCTGCTGCAGGAAGTGCTGACCGGCGCCCACGACAATCTCAACTCGCTGGAGCGCGCCCTGGTGACCCGCGTGGCCGACTTCGTGTCCGCCATGAACGACGTCACCGCCCGCAACGGGGTCGCCACGCAGACCCTGGAAGACCAGCTCACCGTCTTCAACAGCAAGACCTCGAAGGCGCTGGAGGATCTCGGCGCACTGTCGAGCGAGTTCGAGAAGCACGGCAAGGAGCTGGTCGAGGCAGCCGGCGTGGTCGAACAGGCCAACCGTACCACCTCGACCTCCGTCGCCGACCGCAAGTCGCAGCTAGAATCGCTGGTGACCACCATCGACCTGCGCACCACCGACCTCGACCAGCGTCTGTCGCGCTTCACCGGCCTGCTCGACGAATCGCTCGCCGCGGCCGAAGAGCGCGCCCGCGATATCGCGCGCGTGGTCGCGGAAACCGCGGGCGCCGGATCGGCTGCGATCAGCCGCCAGTTCGAAGCGGTGCGCACTGCGGCCGAAAACGAGCGGCAGCAGACCCTCCATGCGATGAACGACCTGTACCAGCAGAGCACCCATGAGACGGATGCGATGTTCAAGCAGTCGACCGAGAAGTTCGGTGCGATGGTGCAGGCCATGAAGCAGATGGCCGCCGAAATGCATAACGAGCTCGAGGCGACCCGCAACGAGCTGCGCCGCGGCGTGCTCGAGATGCCGCAGGAGGCCGCCGACAACACCGCGCAGATGCGCAAGGTGATCGTCGACCAGATCGAGGCGCTCGCCGAGCTCAACCGGATCGTCGCCCATCATGGCCGCGGCCTCGACGTCGTGACCTCCGGTCGTGCCAGCGTGCAACGCCAGGAAGAGCCCGTGATGGCAGCCGCCTCCGGCGGCCGCAACGAGGTGCGCATGCGCGACGCCGGCAGCGCATCGACGCTGCCGCCGCCGGACCTCGGCATGCCGGCCACGCGCCGCGCCGAAGCCCCGTCGGTCTCGCCGGCAAGCCAGGACGCTGGACGCGGCGACGGATGGCTGTCCGACCTGCTCCACCGCACCGACGCAGGTGCGGGACAGGCTCCCCGCGGCCGCCCGCCGCAGACCCTCGCCAATCCGCTGGAGTCGCTGTCGCTCGACATCGGCCGGCTGATGGATCGCAACCTCGCCTCCGAAATGTGGGACCGCTACCAGCGCGGCGAGAGCAAGGCGTTCTCCAAGCGGCTCTACACGCCGGCCGGCCAGAAGGCGTTCGACGAAGTCGCCCGCAAATACCGCGCCGACCGCGGCTTCAAGCAGACGGTCGACCGCTGATATCGCTGAGTTCGAACGGCTCCTGGACGAAGTCGCACGCGAGGATCGCGGACCGCAGGCGCTGCGCGGCCACCTCACCTCGGAGACGGGGCTGGTCTACACGCTGCTTGCGCACGCGGCGGGGCGGCTGGGGTAAGCACCGAATAGCGCGTGGCGAATCGCGAATGAAAACGGAGGCCTCGCGGCCTCCGTTTCTGGTCTGAAAGCCCGGTGACTTGAATGCGCTATCTGACAGTCGATAGAATGCTCTCGGGAACAGGGATCCGGGATTCCTCATTGGGAAATATCTCGATCCCAACGAAGTCGGGTTTTCTTCTGAACTCGTCCGAAGAATCGAGAAGTGGGTCATCGACTGCGAAACTGCCCACTACCGTCAGTTCGATGATGAAGCCGAAAATCAACGATTAGATCAGGAAGGCATCGAAATTGCGCGCGAGGCGCAATCACAGCTGCCTGAGATGAAGGTTGAGTATTTCTCGAACGCACAGATGAAAAAATCCGCTTCAAATAAGACGTTGAAGGTAAGGTCGAACAGCTTTTGTCGATGTCGTCATTGCGAGGAGCAAAGCGACGAAGCAATCCATGCCGTCCGCGCGGAAGCTATGGATTGCTTCGCTTCGCTCGCAATGACGCGGTGAAATCGCGGCTGTTAATGACCACTGATGTCATGACGATCTTAGACGCTGTGGCGGACTGGATCGTTCGCCTTCGCGGACGATGACAGTTGCGAACGAGGCGGACCATTCGCCATTCGCCGCCTACTGCCGCTTCTGGCCGCTCGGCGCCCTCGGGGCCGCCGCTGCCGCTGGTGGTGGCGGCGGTGCTGCCGCCTGGCTGCTGCTGCTGCCGCCGCCGAAAATCACCCGGGTCGGGTTGCGATCGAAATTGTTCACGGCGCGGCTGATGTCGGAGAGGGTGGCGGCCATCGGCCATCAGCGCGCCCGACCGCTTGTCGAAATCCTCGGCCAGTTCGCGGATCGACTTCACCATCAGATCCAACTCGCCGCCGGCGGCGCCGCCCGCGATCGTGTTCAGCCCGAGCATCAGACTGTCGGCCTTGCCCATCACGCCATCGACCCTGAGCATGACGTTGTCGATCTTCTCGGAATTGCGCGCGAGCGTGGCCGTGAAGGTTTCGAGATTCCGCAGCGAGTTCTTCACCGATTCCTGGTTGTCGGCGACGATCCGGTTGACGTTCTGCAGCGTGGCGCGGATGGACTCCGTCACGTCCTGCAGCGCGCTCGGGTCGGCGGTCAGCATCGGGACGCCATCCTCGTCGAGCGGGACGGCAGCCGCGTTTTCCTCGCCGCCCTTCAGCGAGATCGCCGCGACGCCGGTCAGACCCTGGAATTCGAGACCGACGAGCGTGTCCTTGCGGATCGGGGCATTGTTCTCGACCATCGCCAGTGCGACCACCCGCCGCGGGTTGTCGAGCTTCACCGAGACAACCTCCCTATCCTGATACCGTTGAAGTTGACACTGCCGCCATTGCGCAGGCCGGACGCCGGGCCCTCGAACACGATGCGGATCGGGCTGCGCTGCTTGGTGGTGTGCAGGCTCTGAAACCACAGCACGAAGCCGAACGCGGCGGCGATCACCGCCAGCGTGAAGGCCCCGATCAGGACGTAATTCGCCCGCGTTTCCATAACTCAAGGTACTCCGAAACCTGGCTCTGTTCAGCTTCGCCGATCAGACCCGTCGTTTATCGCTTGTTTGAGCACGATCTCATCAAAAACCGGTGCCCGCTTCGTGATCATGCTCTAGCTTCATGACCGCGCGGGCGCGCTTGCCGTGAAAATATTGCCTCAGCCAGGGATGCTGCGAGGCCTGCATGTCGGCAATCGATCCTGCTGCAATGATCTTACCGTTCCCTAAAACCGCGATGCGGTCGCAGGCCGTGTAAAGGCTGTCGAGATCGTGGGTTACCATGAAAACGGTCAGACCCAAAGTACGCTGCAGGGTGCGCACCAGCTCGTCGAAGTCCCCGGCGCCGATCGGATCGAGCCCCGAGGTCGGCTCGTCCAGGAACACCAGCTCGGGATCGAGCGCGAGCGCGCGCGCCAGCGCCACGCGCTTGATCATGCCGCCGGAAAGTTCGGACGGATAGCGGTCGGCGACCTCGGGCTGCAGGCCTACCATGCCGAGCTTGGCCACCATGATCTCGTCGAGCAGCCGCTGCGAGACCTTGAGATATTCGCGCACCGGAAACTGGATGTTCTGGCGCACCGTAAGCGAGGAGAATAGCGCGCCCTGCTGAAACAGGATGCCCCAGCGGCGCTCGACGCCGCGGCGCTCCGCGGCGCTCGCCGCATCGAGATCGACACCGAACACTTCGATACGCCCGGCGATCTTCGGCACCAGGCCGATGATGGTGCGCGTCAGCACCGATTTACCGGCGCCCGACGGCCCGACAAATCCCAAAATCTCGCCGCGCTTGACGTCGAGGTTGAGCCCGTCGAGCACCCGCGTCTTGCCGAACTGCACGGTGATGTCGCGAACCCGGATGATGGCGTCGGAAATTTCGCCCGCCATGGTCACATTCCGATCGATGCGAAGAAGATGGCAAACACGCCGTCCATCACGATCACGAAGAAGATCCCCTTCACGACAGAGGATGTCGTGTGCTGGCCGAGCGACTCGGCGCTGCCCTGGACGGACAGCCCCTCGACGCAGGCGACGATGCCGATCACCGCGGCCATCACCGGCGCCTTGATGATGCCGACGATGAAATGGTCGATCGATATGGCGTCGCGCAGCCGCAGCAGGAAGGCTTCGGGCTCGACGCCGCCATAGAGCCACGCCACCAGCCCGCCGCCGTAAAGCGCCGCCATCGCGCCCAGAAACGCCAGGATCGGCAGCGCCAGCACCAGCGCCAGCATCCGCGGCAGGATCAACACCTCGATCGGGTCGAAGCCCATGGTGCGCAGCGCGTCGATCTCCTCGCGCATCTTCATCGAGCCGAGTTCGGCGGTGTAGGCCGAGCCCGAGCGCCCCGCCACCATGATCGCCACCAGCAGCACGCCGATCTCGCGGAGCACCAGCACGCCCAGCATGTCGACCACAAAGATATCGGCGCCGAACTTGCGGAAGTGGAAAATGCCCTGCTGCGAGATGATGCAGCCGATCAGGAACGTGATCAGCACCACGATCGGCACCGCGCGCCAGCACACCTGCTCCAAATGATGGATGGTCGAGGTCAGGCGGAAGCCGCGGGGGCGGATGAGGACATGGCCGGCTGCAGCGAGCACCGCGCCCAGCATGTCGATCAACCCGATCAAGGTACCGCCGACGCCGGCCACGCTGCGGCCGATCTGTTCCAGCATGCCCGTGATCGTCACCCTATCGGCCTCAACGATCGGCTCGGCCTTCACCCGGCGCACCTCGTCGACCAGGCTCGAATAATCGGCCGAGAGCCCGGCGATCTGGGTCTCCGCACCGCCCTTGGTCAGGCTTCGCCGCAGCCGCTCGATCAGCCAGGCACCGAACGTGTCGAGCTTCGATACTTGCGAGACGTCAATCAAGATGTCGGGCCTCGTGCCGCCGAGCTTCTCGGCCTCAGTGACCATTCGTTCCAGCACCGGCGCAAAGCGGGCCGTCCACGCGCCGGTCGCGCACAGCGCCAGCCCGTCGCCCCTGGCCATCCGCTCCAATGTCGGGTCGCCGCTCACGATGCCCACCCCTTAAGGCCGGTACGCTACCGATGCAAAACGCTTGGGTTCCGCACGGCGTATTGCCTTGTCGAATCTGCCCCTAACCAGCCATAGTTGGTAGCGGCGGGCAAGCTCACGGTTCAGAAAATTGCAGATTTTAAAATGACTTCCAGCCCATCTCGAAAGCTTGCCGTCAGCATCGAACGCTGGCCGATTGCAGGCGCTTTCACCATCAGCCGGGGCGCCAAAACCGAGGCCGTTACGGTTGTCGCCACCGTCAGCCGTGACGGCGAGAGCGGCCGCGGCGAATGCGTACCCTACCCCCGTTACGGCGAGACCCCTGAAGCAACACTTGAAGCCCTTAACGCGATGCAGGAACCGCTCGCGAAGGGACTGGACCGAACGGCCCTGCAGGCGGCGATGCCCGCAGGCGCCGCCCGCAACGCGCTGGATTGCGCGCTGTTGGACCTCGAGGCCAAGAGCTCGGGTCAACGGGTCTGGACCCTGCTCGGCCGGCCGGCGCCGCGCCCCGCACCACCGCTTTCACGATCTCGCTGGCGACGCCGGAAGCCATGGCGGCAGCCACCGCTAAGGCCGCGCACCGACCACTCTTGAAGATCAAGCTCGGCGGCGACGGCGATGACGCGCGGATATCAGCGGTACGCAAAGCGGCCCCGGAATCCGAACTGATCGTGGATGCCAACGAAGCCTGGACGCCGGACAATCTCGAATACTACCTGGCCGCCTGCGCCAACGCCGGCGTAACGCTGGTGGAGCAGCCGCTGCCGGCCGGGCGGGATGAGGCACTGGCGCGCATCAAGCGAAGGGTCGCGGTCTGCGCCGACGAAAGCGTGCATGACCGCACCTCGCTCGAAGGCCTTCGCGCGCGCTACGACGCCGTCAACATCAAGCTCGACAAGACCGGCGGGCTGACGGAGGCGCTCGCAATGGCCGATGCCGCGCAAGCGCTCGGCTTTGAAATCATGATCGGCTGCATGGTCGCGACCTCGCTGGCGATGGCGCCTGCCATGCTGCTGGCGCAACAGGCCAGATCCGTCGATCTCGACGGTCCGCTGCTGCTGGCGCGCGACCGCGATGGCGGCCTGCGCTATGACGGCAGCCTGATTTATCCGCCGGAAGCGGCCTTGTGGGGCTGATGCGAAAGCCGGTCCCGCGCCAGCCAGACCACCAGCCCGCCCAGGGCGGCCATGGCCGCCATCACGTAATAGATACCCTGGCCCCAGGTCTCGTAGATCGTGCCCGACGCGATCGACGCAAGGCCGGCGACGATGCCGCCGCAGGCGGTCAGATAACCTTGCGCGCGCGCCATCACGTGGCCGGGCACGTGATGCAGCATCAACCCCATGATCCTGACCTGCGTCAGCCCGAAGCTCAGCGCATGCGCGAGCTGGACGATCGCGAGAACAGCCAGCGGCGGATCCTGCGCCGTTATCGCCCAGCGCGCGGCGGCGCTCAGTGCCGCGATCACCACCAGCATCCACGGCTGCAGGGTGAATCGCGGCGACAGCGCGAACAGCACGATCTCGGCAATCACGCCCAGGACCCACAGAACTGCGATCGTCAGTCCGTCGTATCCCGCTTGCTGCCAGGCAATCGACGCGAAAATGTAATAGGCGGCATGGCTGCCCTGGATCAGCGCCGACGCCACGATGATTGCGATAAAGCCGCCGTCGCGCAGCAACGCGCTGCCGCTGCCGGTGCCCGGGCGGGCCGTCCTGGTGTCGTCCAGCGGCTGCAGCGCGAGGCTGGCCAACGCCCCCATCGCAGCCGAGCCGGCGATGATCCAGATCAGATTTCGGGCGGCGATAAGGTCGAGCAGCACCCCGCAGACCAGCGCGCCGAGGACGAAGGCGGCCGAGCCCCACAGCCGCAATGGTCCGTAGTTGAGGCCGTAGCGCTTCACGCCCCGCAACGCATAGGCATCCGTCAGCGGCACCATGGGCGTCCACAGGCAGCAGGTCAGGGCGTAGATCAGGAACACCAGCACCGGTAGATGCTGTGTGCCCAGGATGAAAAAGCCCAGGGCGGCGGCAAAGGCGGTCACGATGATGCCGCCGCGCAAGGCCTGGCGCCGTTCCGCAAAGCCCGTCACCAGCGGCAGCACCGTAAATCGAGTCACCGGGGGCACGGCTGTGATCAGCCCTATCCAGAACGCATCGATCCCGACCGCCTTCAACCAGACCGTGAAAAACGGCAGATGGGTGCCGGTCATGCCGAACAGCATGCCGTAAAACAGCGCCACCCGCGTCGCGAATCGTTTCGATGCGGCTTGAGAAGCGATGGGGATTTGTGATCTCGCTCTGCATCAATTCAATTGCGATTCGGGCAATATCGTGTTGTTTCGTTATCGCAATGCGCGCTGATTTGCGCGAAGAGTTTGACATGGCCGACGAAGCATTCGCCCTTTCGCCGATCTCAGCCCGCGCCGCGCTGCCGGGCGAGGAAGACTATGCGGCGATCGCCGAAGCCTTCATGGAGACTTCGCGTGGCCGCTGGTTCCTGACCGAATACGCCAAGCGCAACCGCAATGCCGACACCCGCATGGTGCTGGACGCGGTGGCGCGGATCGAGCAAAGCCTCAGCGCCCAGCGGGAAGAGACCCTTGAGCGGGAGGCAAGCCTCCACCGGGAGGAAGGCCTTTCGGCGCAGCAGGCCGCGGAGGCCGTCGCCGCGGCGGCCGCGGCGCAGGAGCGCCTGACCGAAGCGCTCGCCGCCATCCGCCGTTCAGTCGAGGCTGCCGAGGAATCGGCGGTGGAAGCGCTCGACAGCCTCGCGCTGGAACAGCGGCTGGCGCCGGTCCGCAAGGGTGCGCGCGTGCTGCGGGAAATCGCCTGGCGGTTGCGGGAAATCGGCAATGACGGGCGGATCTGCGACCTGATCGATCCGCAGGTCACCGTCATCGAAAGGGGCACCGACCAGTTCTCCTCCGAAGAGGCGAGAGCGGCGCTGCGTGCGGCCTTTGCCGCCCTGCAGGGCCGGCTTGTGGAATTCGGCGACGACGACCGCCCGTTGGCGCCGGCTGCCGAGACCGAAGCGGTTGCGCCCTCCCCGGCCGCGGAAATGGCCGCGACGGCGGCGACAGCCGAAGTAGTTTTGGCACAGCAAGCTGCCGAGGCACCGTCCGCTTCGCTTGCTATGCCCGCCGAGGCCGCGCTTGCGGCGGCGGAAGCCGTGCTGACGCAAACGGAAACACCGCCAGCCGCCGAGCTCCAGCAAGCCGCTGTCCAGGAAACTGCTCTCCAGGACGACGACGCCCAGGACGAGGCGGTTCTCGACATGATCGCGATGGAGATGGGCGCGCCGGATCCGATCAACGACGACGAGATCGCCGAAGCGGTAGCCGAGCAAGCCCGTCCAGCGGAGCCTGCGCCGATTGCCCCCGAGATCGTCGCAAAAGCGCCCGAGCCGGTCGCCCTCGCCCGCGCCGCCGCCGGTTCAACAGGTGGTTCAACCGCCGCCGCCCACCGCTGCACCGGCGCCCGCGCCCGCGGTGGAAATGTCGCTTGGCTCGAGCCTCATCGCGAGCGGCATGCTGCGAAAGCCGGTCACGGCGGCCAACGACCCGCTGGCGCCGATCCGGCGGATGAGCCAAGCCGAGAAGATCGCGTTCTTTTCGTAAAGGCCTCTGCGTCGCTGCTGGATACTCTCCCAGCGCGGCGCCGTGCCACGCGGATCACCATCGACAGCGATCGCATGGTCCGTGCCGATGTCGACGGCGAAAGCATCGGACAATTGCCGATGTCAGTCACGGTGCTGCCGTTCCACCTCAAGGTGACGGCGGTCAACCGGTCTTTGCCCAGCTCGTGAAGGTGATCGAGATCACGTACAGCGCCGGCGCCTGAACCTAGCGTGCTCGCAGATCTCGCTTGTGGGATCGAAGGAGCGCCGCCATGTCCCGTTTCAAGTCATCGCTATTTTGCGCCGGCCTGCTGGCGAGCCTGCTCGGCTTCGCTCATACCGGAGCTTTCGCCGAAGCCCCCAATGCCGACATCCGCAACGGCATGCAAACGCCGCCGCCTGCCGACCAGCGCGTCGCGCTGGTGATCGGCAATTCGAATTACCAGACCGCGCCAAAGCTCGCCAATCCCGGCAACGACGCGCAATCGATGGCGCAGCTTTTGAACTCGGCTGGCTTCGAGGTCACCCAGGCGACCGACCTCAACGCGCCGCGACATGGTCAAGGTCGTGCAGGATTTCTCCGCCAGGGTCGCCGAGCGCGGCCCCGGCACCGTCGCCATGATCTACTATGCCGGTCACGGCGTGCAGGTGGCGGGCGAGAACTATTTGCTTCCCGTCGATGCGAAGATCGCTTCGCCGTCCGATCTCGACGGCAACTCGGTCCGGCTGGTCGACGTGATGGGCACGCTGGAATCGATCCCGAGCCGGATGCGTATCGTCGTGCTCGACGCCTGCCGCAATAACCCGTTCCCGGAGGTCAATGACACCGGCCGGGGTCTCGCCATCGTCGATGCCCCCAAGGTTCGATCGTCGGCTACTCGACCGCGCCGGGCATGGAAGCGCAGGACGGCGACGGCAACCACAGTCCGTATACGTCGGCCTTCCTGAATGTCGCGCGCGAACCGAACCTGCCGATCGAACAATTGTTCAAGCGCGTGCGGCTCCAGGTGAACAACACGACCGACGGCCGGCAGACGCCGTGGGAAAGCTCGTCGCTGACCTCCGACTTCTACTTCTTCGGCGATACGGCGGTCGCCGCCGTCCGTGCACCGGATCGCAGCCCGATCGTGCAGACCGCGTCGAACCTGCCGTCACGCTCGGTGCGCCAGGCCTATGACTACGTGCTGTCCGAAGGCTCGCCCGAGCATTATGAGGAATTCATCCGGCTCTACCCGCATGACCCGCTGTGCGACCGCATCCGCGTGCTGCTCGGCAACCTGCAGGTGGCAAAGGCGTGGCACAAGGCAGTGCTCGCGAATTCGCCCTTCGCCTACAAGACGTTCCACGACAATTATTCCAACAGCCCCTACGCCAAGTCTGCATTGAAGCTGCAGGGTGCGCCGAAGGCTGTGCCGCTGATGCAGTTCACGCATCTGGCGAAGCACTCGCCATCGTTCAAGCCGGGGAACTTCGGCCACACGCCGACGCTGGGTATATCCAAAGGCAATCTTGGCGCTCAGGCCCATATGCCCTCGCCGTCGAAGATCGTTACGCTTCCCGCCAAGGGCGGGATCAACCCGGCCAAACTCGGCAACAACAACGGCAATCCAGGCAGAGTCACCACCCTGCCCGGTAAGATCAACCCCACGCCCGTCAATGTCGGCAATAACGGCAAGGTGACGACACTGCCCGGCAAGATCAACGCCAATCCCGTCAACGCCGGCAAGGGCACGACCTTCCCCGGCAAGATCAACAACCGGGTCACCACCAGACCCATGGTCACGACCAGGCCTATGGTCACGACCAGGCCTATGGTCACCACCGCGCCGCGTCGTTTCAACAGTGGAATGGGCGGCGGAGGTTTCAGCAATCGCTTCGCCACAGGTCCGTCCCGCAGTTCGTTCGGCGGCGGCGGTTCGTTCGGCGGCGGCTTCGGGCGGCGCTGACTGGAGAGCTTCGTGCAATGCAGATCCGGGCAGAGCACACGCTCTGCCCGTTTCCGCTTGAGACGGGATGATCAGGCGACCAGCTTCGCAAACAGGTCCGCGTCGACATTGCCGCCGGAGAGCACGATGACGACGTTCTTGCCCCTGGTGTCGATGCGGCCGGCCAGCAAGGCAGCGAGACCGACGGCGCCGCCGGGCTCGACCACCAGCTTCAATTCCCGATAGGCATAGGCGACCGCCGCACCGACTTCCTCGTCGGATGCGATCACGCCATTCGCCAGCAGCTTGCTGTTGATCGAGAAGGTGAGTTCGCCCGGCATCGCCGCCATCAGCGCGTCGCAGATGGTGCGGCCGGCGGCGTGATGGGCCTCGCGGTGGCCGGCGCGCAGCGACAGGCCGTGGTCGTCATAGTCCTTGGGCTCGGCGACGATTACCTGCGCTTGCGGAAATTTTGCCTTCACCGCCGTCGCAACGCCGGCGATCAGCCCGCCGCCCGATGCCGGCGCCACCACGATGTCGGGGACGAGCCCGAGCGCCGCCATGTCCTCGGCGATCTCGCGGCCCGCGGTGCCTTGTCCGGCGATCACGAAGGGATCGTCATAGGACGTACCAGCGTCGCGCCGCGCCTCGCAGCAATACCGTTGGCGATGGCTTCGCGGTCTTCCTTGTCGCGGTCATAGAGCACCACCTCGGCGCCATAGCCCCTGGTGCGCTCCCGCTTGGTGACGGGAGAGTCCGCAGGCATCACGATGGTGGCCTGCATGCTGAGGATCTGCGCCGCCGCCGCCACGCCCTGGGCGTGGTTGCCGGAAAGAACGCGACCACGCCGCCGCTGCGCTTGTCCTGCGGGATCGAGGCCAGCTTGTTGAAGGCGCCGCGGAACTTGAACGATCCGGTCCGCTGCAGCATTTCGGGCTTCAGAAAGACCTTGGTCCCGACGCGTTCATTGAGAACGGGAAACGACAGCAGCGGCGTCCGCACTGCAAAGGGCGCGACCACCTTGGCGGCAGCCTCGATATCGGCCGCGCCAAAGGGTGGAATTTGGATGGATTCTGGCATCCACCATTTGTATCTCGGTCACAGACAGGCGGGCAAGACGATTTAGCGTGAATTCAGGCGGCGAAATGCGGGTCTTCTGCCCCAAATTCGGCCACCTCGCCTTCCTGCTCGACCGGGCGAACATGCAGGGCATGTTCGATGAAAACCCGCGTGGAGGCTTGCCAGGTGTGAGCGGCGGCGAATTCGACGCAATCTTCGCGCGAAATTTGCAGCGCCTCCAGGCAGGCCGCACGCAGATCCTCATCCAGGACGCCGACCGGCGCCGAGGCCGATCACGTCGCGCGGACCGGTGACCGGAAAGGCGGCAACCGGCAGGCCGCTGGCCAGCGCCTCCAGCAGCACCAGGCCAAACGTGTCGGTCCTGCTGGGAAAGACGAAAATATCGGAGGCCGCGTAGATTTCGGCCAGCTCCTCGCCGTGCCTTGCACCCAGGAACACGGCGTTCGGATATTTCCGCTCCAGTGCTGTCAGGGCCGGTCCATCGCCGACGACGAGCTTGGTGCCGGGCAGGTCGAGGTCGAGGAAGGCTTCGAGATTCTTTTCAACCGCGACGCGCCCGACACTGAGGAATACCGGCATCGGCAGGCAAAGATCGACGCTGCGCGGATGAAACAGCGAGGTATCGACGCCGCGCGACCACAGGACCACGTTGCGAAAGCCGCGCAGGCGCAATTCGGCCGCCAGCGCCGGCGTCGCCGCCATCACCGCCTGGCTCGGCCGATGGAAGGCGCGCAGCCCCCGCCATACCCAGGATTCAGGGATCGGCGAGCGCGCCGAAACATATTCCGGAAAGCGGGTGTGAAAGCTCGTGGTGAACGGCAGGCCGCGCTTGCGGCAATAGCGCCGCACCAGCAACCCAATCGGGCCTTCGGTCGCGATATGAATGCCGTCGGGCTTTGCCGCCTCGATCAATTGCGCGATTTTTGCCGGATACGGTAGCGCCAGCCGCAGATCCGGATAGCTCGGCATCGCAAAGGTGCGAAACGATTGCGGCGTCAGGAAACTCACCTCGACGCCGAATCCCTTGGCCGCCTCTGCCATCATGGTCAGCGTCCGCACCACCCCGTTGACCTGGGGGTGCCACGCATCGGTCGCGACCAGGATGTGCGTCATGCGGCGCGCGCCGCGACGCGGGGAACAGGGGCTGCCCTTCGCTGCGGATCGGTCCAGTGATGATCTCGAACCGGCCATCCTCGTGCTCGGCAAGCGCGGTGCAGCTTTCCACCCAGTCGCCGCAATTCATGTAGCGGATGCCGTGCTCGTCGCGGATGGTGGCGTAGTGGATATGGCCGCAGATCACGCCGTCGGCGCCGTGCCGCCGCGCCTCGCCGGCCAGGGTCTTTTCGAACGCGCCGATATAGTTCACGGCGTTCTTGACCTTCAGCTTCGCCCATTGCGACAGCGACCAATACGGCACGCCAAACATGCGCCGGAAGAAATTGACGAGGCGATTCATCTGGATGGCAAAGTCATAGGCCTTGTCGCCGAGATGAGCGAGCCAGCGCGCGTTCTGCACCACGAGATCGAAGATGTCGCCGTGGATGATGAGGTAGCGCTTGCCGTCGGCGCCCTCGTGAATGGTGTTTTCCACCACGTCGATGCCGCCGAAATGCGTGCCGTAATAGTTGCGCAGGAACTCGTCGTGATTGCCCGGCACGTAGATGACCTTGGCGCCCTTGCGCGCCTTGCGCAGCATCTTCTGCACGAAGTCGTTGTGCGATTGGGGCCAGTACCAGCTCGACTTCAGCGCCCAGCCATCGACGATATCGCCGACGAGGTAGATGGTGTCGGCGTCGTGGCTCTTGAGGAAGTCCAGCAATCGATCGGCTTGCGAGCCGCGGGCTCCGAGATGAACGTCGGAGATAAACAAGGTCCGAAAGCGCCGTTCCGGGCTTTCTTCACTCAAGGAGTCACTACCCATACCTGTCCCCTGACAGATTTCTGTGACAGGGCGATGACTAGTTCACGCGACCCATAGCCCCACGAGAATCAGTGTCGCGCCCCGTAGTTTGCGGATAACAGCACGATGCGACAGGCAGGCGACAGTGGAGAGGCAACATCTCGACGTTGTCCCTTCCGGGTGCGCAATTGCGCATTAACCCATCATCAACGGCGTCAATTATCGTGGAAGATTAACCATCCCCGTAATTCAACGGATGAGCCGCAGCGTAAGAGTCCGTGCGCGATTGCCCACCAGGCAGGGACGGCGGCTAGTAGAATTTATGAAAATGATGGATCGGCCCGTGCCCGCGGCCGACGCTGAAGCGGTCTGCCGCCGCAATCGCTGCGCTGACCCAGGCCTTGGCGTTGCGCACGGCGGTGTCCATGCCCTCGCCTTTCGCCAGTCCCGCGGCAATCGCTGACGACAGCGAGCAGCCGGTGCCGTGCGTATTCCTTGTCGCGATGCGCGGCGCCGCCAGCGCGATGGTGCCGCTGGAATCGATCAGATAGTCGATGCTCTCGGCGCCCTCTCCGTGGCCGCCCTTGATCAGCACCGCCTTGCAACCCAGGGCCAGCAATCGCCTGCCTTGTTTCTCGACGGCGGCTTCGTCCGCCGCCATGCCCTCGTCGAGCAGTGCTGCGGCTTCCGGCAGATTGGGCGTGATCACCGACGCCAACGGAATGAGTTTTGTCCGCAGCGCATCGACGGCTTCGGTCGCGAGCAGCCGGTCGCCCGAGGTCGCGACCATCACGGGGTCGAGCACGACATGCTTCGGCGACCAGTGCGTCAGCCCCGCAACGATGGCGTCGATAACCGGCGGCTGTGCCACCATGCCGATCTTGACCGCCTCTACCGCCAGATCGGAAAACACCGCGTCGATCTGCGCGGTCACAAACTCGGCCGGCACCTGGTGGATGCCGCTGACGCCCTCGGTATTCTGCGCGGTAAGCGCCGTGATCACCGAGGCGCCGTAGACGCCGAGCGCGGCAAACGTCTTCAGGTCGGCCTGGATGCCAGCACCGCCAGAGGAATCGGAGCCCGCGATGGTCAGCGCGATCGCAGTCGTCATCGCAAGCCTCGCGCAAATCGTGTGTTGAGGGCCATGGATTTGTCCTACCGCGCCATGGCACGGGCAGCAAGCTGGCTTGCCATTGTCGGCGGTTTTTGGCCTATTGGGGCCAACATTTTTGGAGACAACAGCGATGGTTCCATTCTTCGTTCAGTTCAAATGCAAGCTCGGCCAGTCCTATGCCGTCGCCAATGCGCTCGCGGAGGCCGAGATCGCCTCGGAGATCTATTCCACCGCCGGCGATTACGATCTGCTGGTCAAGTTCTACGTCGACAACGACACCGACATCGGCCATTTCGTCAACGAGAAGGTGCAGGTGATTCCTGGCATCCAGGACACCCACACCATCATCACCTTCAAGGCGTTCGGCACGGGCTAGCAACAGCGGCCCCGCCGCCTGTCTGCAATCGCCGTCGACTTCGCCCGGCGCACGACCCGCCGCGAGAGGCGAGTTTCAGAACATTGGCGCCGGCGCTTCCTGAACCGCTATGGTCTTCGTCGGATGGATGCTCGGCGTGGCCAATGGCCCCATGCGAGCAACCACCTCGTTCGGCACCCCGTAGACCTGTATCACGTGGTCGATTTTGTTCAGACCGTAGGCCTCGCGTTGCACGACAAAGAGCCAAAGCGCATATCCCGCCTGCTCGACGAGACTATCGCGGATTTTTCGATCGGAATTGGCCGGCCGCGGGCATGCAGCAAGTGCCGCTAGCGCGGCCTCAAGCCGCCGTCCAAGCCGTCCGAGCGCCGACGCCCTCTCCTGGGCGATCTCGTGTTCGAGAGTTGCGTATCCGGAACGAAGCAAATCCAACGCCATATAGGCGCACTCCGAAACGTGCCTGCCAGCTACCTCTCATTTTATTGATCGGCGGCGGTCTGTTCAAGACAAAACGCTGCAGTGCGCAAAGCGAAATGGGAGTTGTGCCGGTGACGTGTCGCCGTGTTCGGATCAGAACACGTCGATCGTCGGGAAGCGAGGCTCTCCAGTGATGCAGTCCCAAAGGTAAATTGCAAGGCCGACGTCGCCAGTCCAAAGCGTATACCGTCCGCGACCAACGGCTACCTGAGCGCCGCGATACTGCACGATGGCCGTCATGGCGAATTGGCGTGCGCGGTCGAGCCAAATCGGGTCGTTCGTGCGGCGGTAGAGTTTGAGGAATGCGTAGCCATTCCCGCCCGTGCCGTGGCAAAGGCCCGAGCCCTTGGTAAGTGGTCCGGCGGCCCAGGTGAAGCGACCGCCATCCACAAGAAGTGCGTCAAATTCAGGGGAAGCAAAGGGCGCATCCGCAAACGTCGTCACCATACCGGGCGCCCCGTGACAATGCTGACAATAGATAGGCGGCTTCGCGCGCTTGCTTCTCGCAGCCCAATTTGTCCCAATTTCAGATCGCCACGCATTCGCTGCGAGCGTCTCCGGCACGAATTCGGCCACCTGCGCTTGCTGCGTCGGCGTCAACCAATCCCACCCTCGCAATAACGGGATGACATTGCTGGCGAAACCGTGAACGGGCCCCAGCCAGCGGTCGTTCTCACCATAGAGATCTTGTGTCCAAAGTTGACCTTGCGGCGTGTCCTCGAGAGCGCCTAACAGCCGGGCCGCCTGCATTTCGAATAGGCCGCGCCATCGCGCTTCCCTTGTCATCTCGGCCATGTGGATTGCGGCAATCATAGACCCAGGCATGCCCCACATCAGCTCTCGGATCGGCAGTCCGATATTTGCTTCTGCGCGCCTATGCACAAGATCAGCCAGGCTCGATGTGGGTGCGAGACGCATGGCGAGAAGCGCCGCACCCATGTCGCCCTTGAGCAGCGAGCCATGCTTCCCGTAATCGGCAGGCGAATTGTTTTCGAAGGCGGCGATTGTCCGCTCCAGAAGCCGAGGCAGAACAGGGCGAAAGTCTTCGGCAACGCCGGTCGCACCGATTCGATGCAAGTAGTCCAGCGCCCAAATCACACCAGCCGCGCCCGTGTAGAAGCTGGGGTTACCGTCTCCCACGCTATCGTCGCTTGGATGACCCGGCCAGAACGTGTCGGGATCGAAATGGGCGATAGCATCGGCTGCAATTTCTTCGATCGCCGCCCGGGCAGTCAATTCACTCCAGGTGTCCTGTGTAAGCGCGCGATGACGACCGAGGACAATCATGCCGGAGGGCTCCTGAGCGCGATCCATCTTGTTTTCGCACGAGGGAAGCAAGGGTCGCACGATTAAACGCAACGTATCCAAGCGCGCTGCGTGCGGCAATCAACAGCGCCATTCGGCGTCACGGCAGGAATTGGCATATCGCTTCATTTCGCTCCGACGGTGAATTTGAAGCCTCATCACCGTCGGACCGAAGATGCAGGACGCCCCACCCAAGGTCTTCCTCACCGTCATTCAGAAAGGACGGCTCCCGGCAAGGCCGTCGACCGGCTGTGACGGAGATAGGGGCTGGCGGCCTCCCCGCCCGCCTGCTGCCGCCAAACAAGCGACCTCACGGCCTGCGTCCGTTAACCATCCCACGCGATTGGCATGCTTTTGCCATAAGAGGATCATTCTACCGCCTAGATATTCTTGATTACCTAGGGCGTCGTCAATCGGAGGCTCCACGGCGGGGGACATTCCGAGGGGGAAACAGTCGCGAGTACCACCATGGGGACGCTATACGATTTGCTCGGAGCGCTTCCGAGTGATGACGCCGAGGGATTGCGGACGGCGTTCCGCAAGGCCGCGAAGGCTACGCATCCCGATATCAATCCCGACAACCCCGATGCTGCGCTGCGGTTCAGGGAGCTGGTGCGCGCCTATGACATCCTGACCGATGCCGAGCAGCGCACGACCTACGATCAGCTGCTCGCCATCGCGCTGCAGCCCCCGGCCACCAAGGCGACTCGTACCTACGAGACCATGCGCAAGGCCGCTTCCAACACGATGGCGGCAACGGTCATTTCGGCGGTGCTGGTGGGCGGCTACACCCTGTTCGGCTTGTTTTCAAAGCCGCCCAGCGCCGCGGAAATGGTGACCGACAGAACCGCCGGCGGCGCGCTGGAGGTTGCCGCGCTGCAGCCCGAGGCTCCGGCGCAGGACGAACCGCGCGTCCAGCGCGAGGGCGAAATTGCAACCGGCGCGGTCACGATAACCGCCGCAGCACCCGCGGCGAACGAAGCCGGCGCCGCGCCAATCGGCCGTTTCGAGCCTGTCCCCGGCTTCGCCACCTACAATCTGGGGGTCCAATATTATCCGCGCTTCGCAGCCGCCTATTTCGATCGCGGCGTCGTGCTGTACCGGATCGGCGATTTCGACCGCCCGCTCGCTGACATCGCTCCGGCCAAGCGCCCGAGTGATTTGAAACGGACCAAAACCGCCGTGCCGCGCAAGCCGTTGACGATCTTGCCGCCCGTGCCGGAAAGGCGAGAACCGATCACTGCAGCCTTGACGAACTGAAGACGCGCGACGTCCCGCTGTCCATCAAGACTTTTGGTCGTCCTTCTTCTTCTGCGGCCGCGGCGGTCCCTCGACCGATGGCAACGATTTCACATATTCCGCGATGGCGGCGCGATCCTCCGGCGGCAATTGCGACGTGTTCCTGATGACGCGCGCCATCGATCCGCCGGCGGTGTCACCGTCAGGCGTTTGCCCGGTTTCGAGGAAGTAGGCGATATCTTTCGCGCTCCACTCGGCCAATCTCTTCTGGGTGATGTTGGGGACCCAGCCCTCGCCCTCCGGATTGGGCCCGCCTGCGAAGCGTTGCGCCTCGACGATACCGCCGAGAAAGTTGCGCGGGCTGTGGCACTCGGCGCAATGACCCATACCATTGACGAGATAGGCGCCGCGATTCCATGACGCCGAACGTGAGGCATCCTCTGCATAGGGCTTGCCGTCCATGAACAGCCATTTCCAGATGCCGACATTGCGCCGGATGTTGAATGGAAACGGCACGTCGTGGTCGCGCGGCTTGCCGGCCACCGGCGCAAGCGTCTTCAGATAGGCAAAGAGGTCGCGAACGTCGTCGACCGTCGCGTGCTGGTAGGACGCATATGGAAAGGCCGGGAAATAATGCGCGCCGTCCGGCGAAGTCCCCTTGAGCACCGCGGTTACAAAATCCGCTTCGCTCCACCGGCCGATACCGTAAGTGGGATCGGGTGAGATGTTGGGGACGTAAAACGTCCCGAACGGCGACGGCATGGCAAGCCCGCCGCCCAGCTTCAGCCGATCGGGCTGGCTGGGAACGGCATGGCAGGAGGAACAGCCGCCGGCATTGAACGTTGTGACGCCATTGGCAAGGTTCGGTGTGCGGGGAGAAAGCGAGGCCGGGGCAACGACCGCCGGAACTGTCAGCCACCAGAAGATGCCAGCGCCGGCGACGCCGGCAAAAATCAAGCCAAGGAGAATTCGTCGCAGCATTCACCGATCCGTCGTCACGCGCCTCAATTCAATAACCAGTATGGACGCACTTTGCGCCATAGGCTTGCACGAAATTTCGAGGCGTTTGGTGGCGCTTCGGGAATAAATCCGGAAAATAATTGTTTTGAGGCTGACCCTTCCGTTTGACGTCAACAGGGAGAAACACCATGTCGAACAAGATCATGCTTGTCACACTTGCGCTGGCAGCGATTGCGTTTGCCGGTCCCGCGTCTGCCGACAAGATGAAGGCGACGCTCGACGGCAAGGCCCAGGTGCCGCCCAACACCAGCGCGGCCAAGGGCACCGCCGACATCGACTACGATCCCGCCAGCAAGAAGCTGAGCTGGAAGCTGAGCTATTCCGGCCTGTCCGGCCCTGCCACCGCCGCGCATTTCCACGGTCCCGCGGAAGCCGGCAAGAATGCCGGCGTTGCGGTCGCCATCCCCAATGCAACGTCGAGTCCCGTCGAGGGCAGCGCGACGTTGACCGATGCGCAGGCCGCGGACCTCGCGGCGGGCAAGTACTACATCAACATTCACACCGCAGCCAATCCGGGCGGCGAAATCCGCGGTCAGGTGACCAAATAAATCAATTCACCAGGTAAATTTGGTGACGAAGCAGGTAAGTTCGAACACGAATAAACAAAAACAAGAAAAGGCTAACTAACACAAATGGGCTGACGCTTCGCGGCGTCCGCCCATTTTTGAGGCCAGAGCATGATCCGGAAAAATGTGTAGCGGTTTTCCTCGCGACAAACGCGGAACGCGTTTGCGCGGAGATCATGCTCAAGTTAAATGCAATCAGCCCTTCTTGATCCGGTATGTCTCGTGGCAGCCACCGCACTGCTTGCCGATGACAGGCATTTCCGCCTTTAGCGTGTCGAGATTCTTGATCTTGCCTTTGGCATCGGCGACGACCTTGGCAAAGCTCGTAATTTGGGACTCGAAGCCGGCCTTGTCCGACCAGATTTTCGGCGAGGGATCGTAATCACCTCTAGCTTGACACCTTTCATGCTCTCGGGGAACAGCGTCGGAAGGTTCTTGGCGGTGTCTTCGAACTGGGCCAGCGCGGCATTGACAGTCGACTGGTCATAGGGCTTTTCGCCCTTGACCATCGCCGACAACGCGCCGGCGTTCTTGCCATTATCCTTCATCATGGCCTGGGTCCGCTTGACCTGATCCTGCTGTGCAACGACCGCACCGGCACTGAATGCAAGCACAGCTGCGACGACGACGATCCGCTTCATTGGCTAATCCCCTTCAATTCGGGTTTGTACCAGCCCAAAGGTGGTGCGGACCGGTTGTTTGTAAACACCGCACGCGGCGCATCATTCCGCCTGCGACAAAATATCAGAGATTATGCCGCTTCTGGGCCTCGCGGATCGCAATCCAGACCCGCTCGGCCGTGGCCGGCATGTCGATGTGATCGATCTTGTACTCGCGCCACAGGCCCTCGATGATCGCATTGACCACTGCGGGACAGGAGCCGATCGCGCCCGCCTCGCCCGCGCCCTTGACGCCGAGCGGATTGGTCGTGCACGGCACGTTGTGGGTTTCGAAATGGAATGACGGGCCGTCCGATGCGCGCGGCACCGCGTAGTCCATGAAAGTGCCGGTGACGAGCTGGCCATCCGTTGCGCTGTAGACCGCCTGCTCCATCAAGGCCTGACCGATGCCCTGCATCGCACCGCCATGCACCTGGCCGGCGAGCAGCAGCGGATTGAGCGTCACACCGAAATCGTCGACGATGACGTAGTTGACGATCTTGATGATGCCGGTTGCCGGATCGATCTCGACTTCGGCGAGATGCGTGCCGTTCGGGCACGTGCCGTCGGCCTGCGCGAAGGTCGCGCTCGCATTCAATTTCGACGGATCGACGCCCGGGCGCTTTGCAAGGTCCGCGAAGCTAATCGAGCGATCGGTGCCGGCGATGCGCACGAGGCCATTGCTGATCTCGAGGTCGCCTGCGCTGGTCTCCAGCGCCTCGGCCGCGATCTCCTTCAGCTTGGCGCCGAGCTCGCGGGTCGCGCGTTCGACGCTGACGCCGCCGGTCGGGATCGACGCCGAGCCGCCGGTGCCGAGACCGGTGGCGATCTTGTCGGTGTCGCCCTGCAGCACGTGGACGCGCTCCGGCGGCACCCCGAACTGCTCGGCGACGAGTTGCGCGTAAGCGGTCTGGTGGCCCTGCCCGCTCGACTGGGTGCCGATCAGGATGTTGATGTCGCCATTGGGGTCGAGCGCGACATTGGCGGTCTCCTCGCCCATGGTGCCGCAGACCTCGACATAGCAGGCCATGCCGATGCCGCGCACGAGGCCGGCCTTCTTCGCCGCCTTGGCGCGTTTCGGGAATTCCTTCCAGTTGGCGACTTCCATCGCGCGTTTCATATGCGCGGTGAAGTCGCCGGAATCGTAGACCTTCCCGGTCGCGGTCTTGTAGGGCATCGCCTTCGGCGGGATGAAGTTCTTGCGCCGGATCGCATCGGGCGTCAGCCCAAGTTTTCGCGCGGCCGCATCAACCAGACGCTCGATCACGTAAGCAGCTTCCGGACGTCCGGCGCCGCGATAGGCATCCACCGGCACGGTGTTGGTGAACACTGTGCGGACGCGGCAGTGGAAGGCCTGGATATCATAGAGCCCGGGCAGCATGCCGGCGCCGCCGTGCGGGATGTACGGCCCGAAGGTCGAAGATAGGCGCCCATGTCGCCCATCAGGTCGACGTCCATGCCCAAGAACTTGCCGTCCTCGGCCAGCGCCATCTTCGCGGTGGTGACGTTGTCGCGGCCCTGCGCATCGCCGATGAAGTGATCGGAGCGGTCCGCGGTCCATTTGATGGTCTTGCGCAGCTTGCGCGCGGCCACCGCGATCAACGCGTATTCGCGGTAGGGAAACAGCTTGGTACCGAAACCACCGCCGACGTCGGGGCAGATCACCCGCATCTTCTCCATCGGCATCTTCAGCACCATGCCGCACAGGATTTCGCGCAGGCGATGGCTGCCCTGGCTGCCGATCGTCAGCGTCAGATGATCGCGCTTGGCGTCGTATTCGGCAACCGCAGCGCGCGTCTCCATGAAGTTGGTGATGACGCGCGGGTTGACGATCGACATTTCGGCGACCGCGTGTGCCTTGGCAAAGGCAGCTTCCGCCGCTTTCTTGTCGCCGATCGAAACGTCGAACAGCACGTTACCGGGCTTGTCGGGCCAAACCTGCGGCGCCCCCGGCTTGACGGCGTTGACGACGCCCACCACCGAAGGAAGCGGCGTCCATTTGACGTCGATCGCCTCGATCGCATCGCGGGCCTGGTCGATGGTATCGGCGACCACGAATGCCACGGCGTCGCCGACATGGCGCACCTCGTCCTTGGCGAGGATCGGGTATGGCGGGCCGGTGAAGGGATCGGTTTCCAGGTTGAACAGGCACGGCAGATCGCCGAGATCGCCGACCTCGGCCGCGGTCAGAATCAACGATACGCCCGGCATCCCGCGGGCCTTGGTGACGTTGAGCGCGAATTTCGCGTGCGCATGCGGCGAGCGCAGCATCAGCGCGTGCATCGCAGGCTGTGGCGAATGGTCGTCGGTATAGCGGCCCTTGCCGCGAATGAGCGCGTCGTCTTCCTTGCGGAGAACGCTTTGACCGACGCCGAATTTGATGGGAGCTGCCATCGTATCTCCAATTGTCCTGGAGCACGATGACGCCTCTTCGAGCCGTCATCCGCCCCATCTTTCTTTTGGTTGAGCATGCCCCTTTCGGAGAAGCGGTAGCCACTTTTCCGGATCATGCTCTAGAAGCGTTCCATATTGCAGCGGTTCGGGCGTCAGCGCAAACCGCTTTCGGCACACCGGCCATCACCTGGTCTTGGCCTGGCGCAACAGACCCGGTGCCCGCTCAGCGGAATTTTTCGCGACTGCACAACAAAAAGCCCCGGACGATGCCGGGGCTTCGAGTTCAGGGAGGAGACTACGTCGAGATCAATACTTCGCGATCACCGGGCCGCCGAAGGTATAGTTCAAGCCGACGCGCAGGACGTGATCGTGGAAGCGCGTGTCCACATCGGCCCTGATCGCGCTGGCCGGTGCGAGCGTGAAGCTGCCAGCGCGGAAGCTGTCGAAATCCATATAGAGGTATTCGAGCTTGGCGCTCCAGTTGTTGGTGATCTTGCCTTCGACACCGGCGCCGACCGTCCAGCCGAAGCGGATATCGTCGTTCGAGGTAACCGAGGCCACGGCAACGCCGGCCGGCGTCACGCCAGCCATCGTGCCGGTCGTTTTGAACGAGCCATAGGCCAAACCGCCGGTGCCGTAGAACAGAACCCGGGGAGTTGCGAGAACACCAACGCGGCCGCGCAGGGTGCCGAACCATTCAAGGTGCGTATCAACGGCAAGGCTGGTCCCGGTCACGCCCGGCGGCAGGAACGTCAAGCCGGGAAGGCACGGTCCGCCGACGCCCGTTGCGGCGCAGTTGAACACGCCCTGCCCTTCTCGTCCGACCACTGCGCGTCGGCTTCGATACCGAACACCCAGTTGTTGCTCTGCCAGTTGTAGCCGATCTGACCGCCGGCAATGGCGCCGTCCATGTTGTAGCCGGCGTTGGTGATGGAGCCCGGGGCGGCACGATCGGCAATCCGGTGGCCGTGTTGAAGTAGGAAACGTCGGTGTTCGCGCGTCCCCAGCTATAGCCGGCGTTGCCGCCGATATAAAAGCCGGTCCAATTCCAGACCTCAACCATGGCCGGCGGCGCCTTGGTGTAGCGCGGCGCGATGTCCGCTGCAGATGCTATCGAAGTCGCGGCCATGACAGCCAGTGCCGAAGCCGCGATTGCCTTGAAGGCTGAAGCGCGCATGGAAGACCCTCTTTGAAAAACCGTTAATTGAAACTGGGATCAAGCTAACGCGGAGTCGCCTCTCAATCATGTACGGATCGGCCGCAAATGGCGCTTTTCGGGAACTTGTTGCAAAAATGCCCGAATACGGCCACAACACGCCCCAATCAAAAATTTTCTTTTATTTACAGTCAATTACGGCCAGATCTCCGGTCGCGCACCAGCACGAATAGCCACCCCTGCCAAACAGCAGCAGGATCAGGACCCCGTACACGAAGGCGCCAGCCGCGATCAGCAGCAACAACGCGGTCTCGTCCCGGAACGTGTGCATCTGCGCGAAATAGAAGCTGGCGAACCGCGCGGTGGCCCAAAGCGCGGCGGCGAGCAGCACACCGGCCGCCGCGAACTTGGCGAGCGAAATCATCCAGGCGCGGTCGAGTTCAAGGTGGCCTGCCCGCACCGCGAAGAACAGCACCAGCAACAGATTGACCCAGGCCCCGATGGCGGTGGCGAGCGCCAGGCCGATTTGCGCCAGCGCGCCCATCAATGCGACCTTCAGCGCCACGTTGACGGCAACGCCGGTCAACGCCGCCTTGACCGGCGTCGCGGTGTCGTGACGGGCATAGAAGGTCGCCACTGCGCTGCGGATCGTCACGAACGGAATGAGTCCGATCGCATAAGCGGCCAATGTGGCGCCCGCGGCCGCGGCATCCGCGTTCGAGAACGCGCCGCGCGCAAACATCGCGCGCATGATGACATCAGGCACGGTCAGGAAGGCGGCGACGAACGGCACCGAAAACAACAGCGAGAATTCGAACGCCCGCCGCTGCGCGGCCGATGCTCCGGTGACATCGTTCGCGGTGAGGCGCCGCGACATTTCCGGCAACAGCACGGTGCCGATCGCAATCCCGATCACGCCGATCGGCAACTGGTTGAGACGGTCGGCGTAATACAGCGCCGAAAGCGCGCCGGCCGCCAGAAAGGTTGCGATGATAGTGTCGGCGAACAACGCGATCTGCGTTCCCATCGAACCGACGGTCGCGGGGCCCAGCGCCCGAAAGAACGCGCGAACATCATCGTCGAGCTTGAACACCGCGAATTTGGGGAGGATGCCGGACTTTGCCGCGTCACCAGCCAGCAGCAGGAATTCAAGGATGCCGGCGAGCAGGACGCCCCATGCGGCGGCGTAGCCCGCGCCCGGAAAGAACGCGGCCAGCGCCAGCGTCGCCATCATCGACAAATTGAGAAAGATCGGCGCGGCGGCTGCGCTGGCGAAGCGATGCATCACGTTGAGCATGCCGCCGTACAGCGTCACCAGCGTGATCAGCAGCAAATACGGAAACGTGATCCGCGTCAGCGAAATCGCCAGTTCGCCGCGCGCCGGATCGTCCTTGAATCCCGGCGCGAGGATGGCGATCACCTCCGGCATGAACACCCAGGCCACGACGAGCAGGATGACCTGCGCGGCAAACAGCAGCGTGAAGATGCGGTCGGCGAACAGCCGCGCCGACGCTTCGCTCTTGCCGTGCAGATGCGCATAGGCGGGCACGAAGGCGGCGTTGAAGGCGCCCTCGGCGAAGATCGCGCGAAAATGATTGGGCAGCCGCAGCGCCACGAAGAACGCATCCGCCACTGGCCCCGCGCCGAGAATGGCGGCGAGCATGATGTCGCGGGCGAAGCCGGTCAGCCGCGAGAGCAGCGTGTAACCGCCGACGGTGAAGATGCGTCCGAGCATGCGCCGCTTCTAGCGCATATTCGCGAGACGGGGAAATCAGGAAGAGCGCGCCGCGCACCGCCTCGATGACGCGTTCCTGCGTCGACTCGTCGAGGTAGGCGTGAATCGGCAGGCTGATGACATCGTCCGAGAGCTTTTCGCTCACCGGCAGCCCGCCATCCGCCACCGGGAAACCCTTGTACGCGGTCTGCTGATGCATCGATTTCGTATAATAGACCATCGTCGGAATGCCCTGCGCCTTCAGCGCCGCGGCGAAACCGTCGCGGTCGGTCCCCTTGGGCAGGCGGATGGTGTACTGCGCCCAGATCGAGGTGCATCCGGGAGCCAGCCGCGGCACCGTCACGAAATTGCCGAGGCTGCGCGCATAGCGCTCCGCGACGCGGTTGCGGGCCGCGATCTCGTCCTCGAAAATCTTCAACTTCTCGATCAGGACCGCCGCCTGCAGGGTATCGAGGCGTCCGGTCAAGCCGAGGCGCACATTGTCGTATTTGTCGGAGCCCTGGCCGTGAACGCGGATGCTGCGCAGCGTCTCGGCAAGTTTGTCATCATCGGTAAAGATGGCGCCGCCATCGCCGAAGCAGCCGAGCGGCTTGGTGGGAAGAAGCTGGTCGCGGTCGCAAGTCCCAACGAGCCGATCCGGCGGCCCTTGTAGCTCGCGCCAAAACCCTGCGCGGCGTCATCGAGCACGAACAGGCCCTCGGCCTGCGCGACCTCGGCGATCGCATCGTGGTCGGCGCTTTGGCCGAACAGGTCGACGGGGATCACGGCCCGGGGCTTCAGGCCGCGCTGCTTCGCCGTCGCGATGCCGCGCCGGAGCGAGGCGGCATCCATATTGAAGGTTGCTTCGTCGACATCGACGAACACCGGCGTCGCGCCGGTCAGCGCCACGGCTTCGCCGGTCGCGCAGAACGTGAACGATGGACACAGGACAGCGTCCCCCGGGCCGACTTCCTTGGCCATCAACACCATCAGAAGCGCGTCGGTCCCGCTCGCGCAGCTCACGACATGCTTGGCGCCGCAGAAATCCGCCAAGGCCTTCTCCAGCACGGCCACTTCCGGACCGTTGATGAAGAGGCAGTGGCTCGTCACGCGCGCGATCGCCTCATCAATCGATGTACCGAGCCGCCGGCGCTGCGATCCGAGGTCATAGAAGGGAACGGGTTCTGGACGCATATGCTGGTTCATGTGGCCTTGCTTGGATCGGAATTGAGAGGTTCAACCGGCGATGCGGCGCGGTCCCTTGCGCGCGGCGGAGGCCGCGGGCTTGGCGGGCTGCTCGAGGCACCGGATCGCGATTTCGAGACTGGCGACACCCTCGTCGCCGGAAACCGCCGGCACATTGCCGGTGCGGACGGCATCGAGGAACGCGATCAGTTCCGCGCGCAACGGTTCGTCATGGCCGACCGGCAGATGCCGCATCGAATAGCTGCCGTCGGGCTTGAAGCCGAAGCACTCGGTCACCTGGCGCGTCAAGAGATCGCCCATCACATATTTGCCGCGCGTCGCAACCGTGACGCTGCGCGCCTTGAACGGCGTCAGCCAGTTGGTGTTGATGTGGGCGAGCACGCCCGAGGCGGTGCGGAACTGCAAGAGCGCGATATCTTCGCGCTCGGCGATCGCGCTGGAAAGCTGCGGCTGCACCTCGATGATATCGGACTCGGTGAACCAGCGGATCAGGTCGATATCGTGCACGGCGAGATCGATGACGACGCCGACGTTGGACATGCGCGGCGGGAACGGGCCGACGCGAGTGATGCCGATGGACAGAATATCCTCGCCCGAGATCGCCTGCTTGATCGCGGCGACCGCCGGATTGAAGCGCTCGACATGGCCGACCATCAGCGTCACGCCGGCACTGCGCGCCGCGTTGACGATGTCCTGCCCCTCCTCCACCGTCGAGGCGACCGGCTTCTCGACCAAGATGTGGATGTTGCGCGTGATGCAGGCGAGCGCGATCTCGTGATGGAGATGGGTCGGCGCGGCGATGGTGATGGCGTCGACGCCTTCGTCGAACAGCTCCTCAAGATCGGTGAACGCGCGGCAGCCGACGAGCGCGATGGCGCGTGCGCGGTGTTCCGGCAACGGATCGACGATACCGACCAGCGTCACCCCCGGCAGACCGGCCAGCACGCGGGCATGGTTGCTGCCCATCACGCCCGCGCCGACCACGCCGACGCGCAAGCCGCGATTTGCATCGCTCTTCGCGTCAGATGCGGACCCTTTGGAACTCATAATTTGTCGACCCCAAGCAGACTCTGCGCCGGTAGTATCCCCGGCGGTTCTCTAGCACGCCGTCACAGATGTGGCGAACGCCATCGACGGTTTTCGGACACGTTTTGATTCAAAGAATTACAACCGCCGGGGCCGGTAAAACTACGGTCGGTCAACTGCGCTGGTAGTCGTCCTCGATGCGGATGATGTCGTCCTCGCCGAAATAGCTGCCGGTCTGGACTTCGATCAGTTCTAACTGGATCTTGCCGGGATTCTCCAGGCGGTGCACCGCGCCGATCGGGATGTAGATCGATTCGTTCTCATGCACGGTCTTGACCAGCTCGTTGACGATGACCTGCGCTGTTCCGCGCACTACGATCCAGTGCTCGGCGCGGTGATGGTGCTTCTGCAGCGAGAGCCGCCCGCCCGGCTTGACGATGATGCGCTTGACCTGATGGCGGTCGCCATTGTCGACCGACTGATAGGATCCCCACGGCCTGTGCACCCTGATGTGATCCTCGGTCACCTGCGGCGCTACCGTCTTCAGCTTCGCGACCAGCCGCTTCAGCCCGTTGGCGTCCTTTGCCTGGAGACCAGCACGGCGTCCTGGGTCGCGACCACCACGAGGTCGTCGACGCCTTCGAGCGCGACCAGCGCGCGGTCGGTCGATACGTTGCAATTGCGGGAGTCCTCAAACACCGCGGCGCCCCGCGCCGCGTTGCCCTCGCCATCCTTGCCAGACAACTCCCAGACCGCATGCCAGGAGCCGACATCGGACCAGCCGCACGCGACCGGCACGACCGCGGCGCGCGAGGTCTTTTCCATGACAGCATAATCGATCGAGATCGACTTCGCCGATCCGAACGCGGCCTCGTCGAGCTTGACGAAACCGAGGTCGGTGCCCGCCTTCGCCACCGCATCGCTCACCGCCTGGACGCTTTCTGCATCGACCTTGCGATATTCATCCGTCAGTACGGCGGCGCGGAACATGAAGTTGCCGCTGTTCCAGAGATAGCCGGCCTCGACATAACTCGCAGCCGTTGCGGGATCCGGCTTCTCGACAAATTTCGCGACCGCGCGGACTTGGCCCGCAATGACCTCACCCGGATTGATGTAGCCA
Source organism: Bradyrhizobium sp. RDT10 (assembly GCA_044772375.2). Classification (GTDB taxonomy): domain Bacteria; phylum Pseudomonadota; class Alphaproteobacteria; order Rhizobiales; family Xanthobacteraceae; genus Bradyrhizobium. Next base: position 1,581,672 of record CP187939.1, on the reverse strand, counting down.
TATTCGGTGGCGGCGCGTTCGGGCTGCACGCCGAACGTCACGATGTGCCCGGCTTTGGCGGCGGTCAGTCCCTCGCGGCAGGCAGCGAGAAAAGCGGGTGTGTCGCTCACCACGTGATCGGCGGCGAGCGCCAGCACGATCGCGTCCTTGTCGCGCGTCTCGGCAAAGGCGGCGCCGGCCGCGATCGCGGGACCCGAATCGCGCCGCATCGGCTCGAGCAGCACGTCGGCCTCGAGCCCGATCTCCGCCAATTGCTCGAGCACCATGAAGCGATAGGCATTGTTGGTGATTATGACGGGCCGTTCGAACAGATCGGCATCGGAAACCCGCACCAGCGTGTCCTGGAACGTCGAACGCGCCCCGAACAGGGACAGGAACTGCTTGGGGTGGACCTCGCGCGAGGCGGGCCACAGCCGCGTTCCGGCGCCGCCGCACATGATCAGGGGATAATTCGTCGGTTCATCGGCGTCTCAAATCCTGTAGTGGTCACGATACCAGGCGACAAAATCGGCAAGCCCGTCCTCGATCGAAGTCTGCGGCTTGAAACCGGTGTCGCGCATCAATTCGGCGACATCGGCAAAGGTCTCGGTCACGTCTCCGGGCTGCATCGGCAGCATCTCCTTGACCGCCGCGCGGCCTAATTCCCGCTCCAGAACTGCTACCACATGGGTCAGTTCTTCCGGATGATTATTGCCGACATTGTAAATCCTTGCCGGCGCCCCGGCGCCCTCGCTGCCGTCGCGCGGGGCCTGGTCGACCAGTTGCACCACGACGCGCGTCACATCGTCGATATGGGTAAAGTCACGCCGCATCCTGCCATGGTTAAAGAGTCGGATCGGAGTCCCTTCCACGATCGCTTTGGTAAACAGGAAAATCGCCATATCGGGCCGTCCCCACGGCCCATAGATGGTAAAGAACCGCAAGCCCGTCACCGGAAGCCGGTAGAGATGGCTGTAGGAATGCGCGATCAGCTCATTGGCCTTCTTTGTGGCGGCGTAGAGGCTGACCGGATGATCGGCTTTGTCGTCCACCGAAAACGGTAGTTTCGTATTGGCGCCGTAGACCGACGACGAAGATGCATAGACCAGATGGCCGCATCCATGATGCCGGCAACCTTCCAGCACATTGACGAAGCCCTCGAGATTGGCGTCGACATAGGCGTGCGGATGATCGATCGAATGACGCACGCCGGCCTGCGCCGCAAGATGCACCACCCTGGCAAAGCGGTGCTTGGCAAACAGGCGTTCCATTGATGCGCGGTCGGCGAGATCGATCTGCTCGAACGCAAAACTTCGTTCCCCGCGCAGGATGTCCAGCCGCGCCGCCTTCAGCGCCGGATCGTAATAATCGTTGAGATTGTCGAGGCCGACCACGGCGCGGCCTTCGGTGAGCAGCCGGCGAGCGACGTGGAAGCCGATGAAACCCGCAGCTCCGGTGACCAATATGGGTTGATCGGGCATCGTTTCCCTGGAAGGCACCGCTCGAAGGCCGAAATCTCTGTCCGGGCCTCTTTACCTGCGTTGGCGAGGCCGCCGCAACACCTACTAGCCCCGCTATTGCCAGATCGGCCCGAAAACCATACCAAGGCGCCGAATTGCATCGCTTTTTGCACCCTCTTCTCAAACCCGCACGGGCGAGATGCGCCGTATCCTGCTTTCGACATTGAAGATACTGGTCTCGGCGGCGCTCCTGTATTTTTCGCTGCGCAAGGTCGACCTTGCCGAACTCGTCGCCCGCATCGACGTTTCCAGCCTGGGCTGGATCGGCGCGGCGATTGCCGTGTCGTTCCTGCAGATATTCGTCGGCGTCCTGCGATGGCGCGAGATCAGCGCGGAGTGCGGCGCGCCGCTGCCGACCAGGCAGGCGATGCGTTTCAACGTGATTGGAACCTTCTTCAACCAGACCCTGCCCTCCTCGATCGGCGGCGACGCGGTGCGGTTATGGCTGGTGGCCCGCAGCGGCGCCGGCTGGCGGGCCGCGACCTATTCCATCTTCGTCGACCGCGCCATCGGCCTGATCGCGCTCGCGGTGGTCATCGTCGCGAGCCTGCCCTGGAGCTACCGCCTGATCACCGATCCGCACGGCAGGTCGGCGCTGCTGTTCGTCGATTTCGCAGCCCTTGCCGGCGGCCTCGGATTTCTTCTGCTCGGCCGGCTGCCGTGGCCGTGGCTGAAGCGCTGGTGGGGCACCCATCACATCCACGCCTGTTCGGTGATCGCCAATCGCGTGCTGTTCAACCGCGTTCACGGCCCGAAAGTCGCGGTGCTGTCGTTGCTGGTGCACGTGCTCGCCGTCGTCATCGCCTGGTGCGTGGTGCAATCGATCGCAGCCCCCGTGCTGTTCAGCCAGATCTTCCAGCTCGTTCCGCCTGTCATGCTGATCACCATGCTGCCGATCTCGATTGCCGGCTGGGGCGTCCGCGAGGCCACCATGGGGCTCGCGTTCGGTTACGCCGGTCTGATGGCCAACGAGGGTGTCAACATCTCCCTGCTCTATGGCGCGGTATCCTTCATGGTCGGCGCGGTCGGCGGGCTGGTCTGGATATTGAGCGCCGAGAAAGCCGCGCAGGACACGGTGCCCATCGAAGTTCCCAAATAATCTCCGAGCAACTTTCCACGCGGATAGAATGGCCAGTTCGCAACTACTGCTGTCGTTTGCCGCCGCCGTGCCGGCGGCGCTGTTGTCGGGCGTACTGACATGGGCGATCCGGCCGCTGCTCGTGCGAATAGCGCTGGCGCGGCCGAATGCGCGCTCTTCCCATCGCATTCCGACGCCGCAGGGCGCCGGCATCGCGGTGATCGCGGCCACGCTGATCGCGGCCGTCACGGTCATCGCATTTGCCGGCACGGCGGAGACGAAAATTCCCGTCGCGGTATTCGGCGCGACGCTGTTCATCGCGGCCGTAGGCTTTGCCGATGACGTCAAAACCATCCCGATCGTGCCGCGGCTGCTGCTGCAGGGCGCGGCAGTCGCGGCGGTGATCTTTGCCGCGCCCGAAAACGTGAGGATCGTTCCGGCCTGCCCGTTCTGGCTCGAGCGCGGCCTGTTGTTCCTCGCAGGCCTATGGTTCGTGAACCTCGTCAACTTCATGGACGGGCTGGACCTGATGACGGTCGCCGAGATTGTCCCGATCACCGGCGCCGTTGTTCTGCTCGGCTGGCTCGCCGAACTTCCCGCGCCCATGACGGTCGCTGCCGCGGCGCTGTTCGGCGCGATGCTCGGATTTGCGCCTTTCAACCGGCCGGTGGCGAAAATCTTTCTCGGCGACGTCGGCAGCCTGCCGATCGGCCTCTTGGCCGGCTGGTGCCTGCTGCAGCTCGCCTGGCATCAGCAAATTGCTGCCGCCCTGCTGTTGCCGCTCTATTATCTCACTGACGCCACCGTCACGCTGTTTCGGCGGATGGCACGGCGCGAGCCGTTCTGGGCGGCGCATCGCACCCACTTCTATCAGCGCGCCACCGACAACGGCTTTCCGGTGTGGCGTGTGGTGAGCGAGGTGTTCGCGCTCAATGTCCTGCTCGCTGCGCTAGCGATCGGCTCGGCCATAACCTCGTCTTCGGCCATCGCAATCCTGCTTTTCATCGTCGGCGGCATCGCCACGGCGCTACTGATGCACCGCTTCTCACGCAGGCAATCGCCGTCAGGCTAATCCGCCTTCTTTTGCGAGAGTTCGCGGATCAGGCTGCAATAGTCGGTCATGGCGTTTTCAAAGTCGAATCGCCCTGCGATTTCGGCCGCGCGCTCGGCGCGCTGCGGATCCTTGGCGCCGGCGGCACGACTGACCGTTTGCGCCAGTTCGTCGGCTTTGCCGGGCTCGACGACCCAGCCGACATCGTGTTCGGTCACCGTCAACGCCGCCTCGGCATCCGCTTCGGAAACCAGGATCACCGGGCGGCCGATCGCCAGCAGATTGTAGAACCGGCTGGGCACCGATACGCCGGCGACGTTCCTGCGGTAGGGAATGATCCAGACATCCGCGGCGGAAAGAAACGCCTCCAGTTGGTCGTCCTCGACACGATCGACCAGGGTGACGTTCGCAAGCCCGGCCTCGGCTTGCATCGCCTTCAACTGGTCGAAGCCCACCCCCAGCCCGACAGCAGGAAGTGGATATCCTTGTTGTCGCGCAACAGGCGCGCCGCCTCGAATACGATGACGGGATCGTGGGTAAAGCCGAGGTTACCGGACAGACCGACGACGAAGCGGGCGGAAAGCGGACGGCGGTATGGATTATCGGGATCGACCGCGCGAACGCCGCGCTCGAGCGTCGCCCAGTTCGGAATGAAACGGATCTTGTCGCTTGTCATTCCGCTGTAGCGCAGCAGCAGCTTTTCGGTGTCGCGGCCGATGATGACGACGGCGTCGAGCGCGCGAAACATCAGCGCGTTCAGGCCGCGCATCGCGCTTGCCGGCAACGAATGCGGCTTCAGGAGGCCCGCCATGATGAGGACGTCGGGATAGAGATCGTGCATGATCAGCACCGATCTCGCGCCTTTCAATTTGGCGGCGGCGGCAAAGGCGTAAGGCAGCAAGAAGGGTGCGGGAACGGTGAGCGCGACGTCGCCGCTGCGCAACTTCACCAATAGCGCAATGAACATCCGGACCGTGAACAGCAGTTCGGCCAAGGCGCGCTTGAGCAATGCGGCCTTGCCGGGCATCCACTCCCTACTTCGACGACCGCGGGCTTGCCGGCGGACGCAGCGGCGGCGGAGCCTGCCGTTCCCGACAGCACCAGGACTTCGGCTTCCTGCGCCACGCGTTCCGAAATCGCCGCCATGATCGCGGCCGTCGTGCTCGGATCCGGCGGATAATGCTGGCTGACGACGACGACTTTTCCGGACTTCTGCATCATGGCTTTCGAGGCGGCCTGCACGGCCGGCGGACACCGAAAAGATCAGGCGGCGTGCGATCCGAATTCAGGCACGGCATCCTTGAGCACCGCGCGGATGGTGGAGCGGTCATCCCGCGCAATCGCCTCATCGAGCGCCGCGAGCCATTTGCGCAACGTCTGCATCGGCGGCTCGTTCGGCTTGGCTGCCATGATGCCGGCGACCCCGATCTCCACCGTCGGCTCTGCGCTGGCGAACAATATCTCGTTCAGCCGCTCGCCCGGCCGCATGCCGGTGAACACCACCTCGATGTCGATGCCGGGTTCGAGGCCGGACAGGCGGATCATCCGCTCGGCCATTTCCACGATCTTGACCGGCTGTCCCATGTTGAGGACGTAGACGGAGACATCGGGCCGCGCCGGCGTCAGCGCGTGCGTCGCTGCGGTCAGCACGAGATCGCAGGCTTCGCGGATGGTCATGAAGTACCGGACCATGTCCGGGTGCGTCACCGTGACCGGACCGCCGGCCTCGATCTGCGCCTTGAATTTCGGCACCACCGATCCGTTCGAGGCCAGCACGTTGCCGAACCGCACCGAGATCAACCGCATGTGCGGCTTGCCTTCCGATTGCGTCATCAGGTCATGGTCGAGCGCCTGGCAATACATTTCGGCGAAGCGCTTGGTCAGGCCCAGCATCGAGACCGGCTCGATCGCCTTGTCGGTCGAGATCATCACCATTGCCGTAGCGCCCGCCGCCAGCGCGGCGTCGGCGACGTTGACCGATCCGAAGATGTTGGTCTTGACGCCCTCGCTCCAGTCGCGCTCGAGGATCGGCACGTGCTTGAGGGCGGCGGCATGGAACACGATATCGGGCTCGAATTCCTTCATCAGGTTCATGATCCGGTCACGATCGCGGATATCGGCGATCTCGACCCTCGATCACGGCATTAGTTCCGTGCGCCGCCAACGCCTCCGTCACCGCGTAAAGCGCCGGCTCCGAATGCTCGATCACCAGCAGCCGCGCGGCGCCAGAGGTCGCGACGCGATCGCAAATCTCCGAACCGATCGAGCCGCCGCCGCCGGTGACGATCACCGCCTTGCCCTTCACCAGCGCCTCGAGCCGCGCGTAATCGATCTTCTCGCTCGGCCGCAGCAGCAGGTCTTCGACGGCGACATTGGTCAGCCTCGGCACGTCGCCGCTTTCAAGCGACGGCAGGCGGCTGACGAACAGGCCGAGCCGCTTGGCCCGCATCAGGACCGCCTCGGGATGCGCCTCGGGTTCGAACGCCGACGGGGTCATGACGACCCGCGAAATCGGCTTTCCGCGTCCGGCATAGTCGCGGACCACGTCCTCGACATCGTCGAGCCCGCCGAGCACCGGCACGTTGCGTATCGACTGCCCGCGATCCGCGGCCGATGGCGACAAGACGCCAATCGGCCAAAGCTGCTTGACTGCGCCGCTCTCGATCGCGCGCAACAGCACCTCGGCGTCGGCGGCGCGGCCGATCAGCAGGGTCGACGAGGCCCCTTCGGTCCGGGCATGGCGGCGAACGCGCGAATAGCGGAAATAGCGATAGCCGAAGCGGAGCGCGCTCAGCGCGAACACCTGGAGAAACCAGTAGAGCACGATGGTGATACGGCCGAACAGCACCGGCGCCTTGCCGTTCGATGCCCCGAAAATGAAGGCATAGTCCAGCACGACGAGCGCTACCGTCAGAACACTCGCCACGCGCAGGATGTTCAGCGCATCGGGGAGCGAAATGAAACGCCATTTCGTCGTCGTCAGGTTGAAGACGTAACAGATCACGATACTGAAGACGACGAACAGGGGCAGAATGCGCAGCAATAGCGGCAGGCGGGCGTAGAAGGCCTCGCCTCCTCGAAGCGCAAATAGAAGCTTGCGAGCAGCGCAAACGCGGTCGCCAGCGCATCATGCGCTGCGATCAGGTAATTGCGACGGGTCAGTTGCGAAAGAGGCGTCATTCCAGTGGCCGGCTGCGGAAAGCGAGGGGATCTGCGAGGCGCGTCCCTCGCCCGCTGATATCTTATCTGCGGCGTGCATGCCAGCGATCATGGCCGGGCTGTTCCGGAAGATTCCGTGACCTCGGATCTGGCGCGTAGCACCATGCCGCCCGCGACCCCGACGCCCAGCACATACATCCAGCCTTCATGGAAGTCGAAGATGTGAGAGTTGAACAGCGACGTGAAGATATTCTGCACCACGACCAAAAGACCGACCCAGTTGGCAAGCCCGTCGCCACGGAACAGCAGCAGATGCAACAGCCACATTGCGTACAGTATGACGACACCGACAATGCCCCATTGCACTGCGACGTTGAGCGTCTGGTTATGCGGGTTTCCGATCACTTCGCTGCTGGCCTGGTAGGAGCCGTGCGTTGCGACGCGCTCAAACAGACCGCGCGTCGCACCGGTGCCGTGGCCGATGACAGGCGCCTCGGCAAAGAATCCCAGGGATTTCCGCCAGAATTCAAGCCGCAGCCCGATCGATGTCGGAATGTTTTGTTCCTTGTAAAGCTGGTAGTCCCGGGTGAACGTCTCCGCGGTCCGGCGCAGTGCCGGAGAAGTCTGCCAGGCCACGGCGGCGAACGCGGCCGCCGCGCACAGAATGATGACGATGCTGCGCCACCTCAGATGCAGCAGCGCAAATACCGCGAACATGATCGGCACCGTGACCAGCGCCGTGCGCGACACCACCAGGAACGCCATGTTGACGAAGAAGCCGCACGCGATCGCGGTGAGCAGCAGGGCCAACGCGATCCGCTTTGCCCGCAGCAGCATGATGATCGGATAGGCCAGCGCAACCGCGCAGAGCGTGAATTCCTGACTCTGGGCGATGTAGTTTTTCACGAAGATGCCGCGCGCGGCGAGATCCGGAGTCCGCAGTGAAAGTTCGGGACGGAGAAATACCATCCAGGACATCAGCATCAACAATGTGCACGAGACGAGGAACGCCACGAACACCCACTTCCCGCGCGTCGAGCGCCCGAAGTGATAGAGCAGGACCGGAAGCACAAGGAGCTTTGCGGCCGGTCCCACGGCATAGAACCTCGCGCCCCAGGAGGCGTCCGACCACAGGGTGCCGACAAGCGCCAGAACGAACAGCGCGATCGGCAGCGCGAAGATCGGACGCTTCAGCGATTCAAGAAAGCCCTTCAGTTCGACCGTTGGCACGACCGTGATCAGCAGAACCACGCCGAAGATGCCCACCAGCGAGGTCGACCAAGGCAGCGATAGCGCAAGCAGAACCGCGACGATGTCAGCTGCCTTCATCCATGCGGCCGGATCGCGCCAGACCGGCAACGCCCTGGACATCGGCGACGAGGCCGCATTTGCGCTCACGCCTTGCCTCCCCGCGCGCGATCGACCAGCGATGTCGTGCTGTGGCCCGCCAGAATGTCGACGAGCACGACCTCGCCACCGGTAGCCTCGACGATCTCGTGGCCGACGACCTGCTCGCGGGTATAGTCGCCACCCTTGACCAGCACGCTCGGCCTCACTTTCGCGATCAGCTCGATCGGCGTGTCTTCCGCAAAGATCGCGACGAGGTCGACCGCCTCCAGCGCCGCCAGCACTTCGGCGCGCGCCTGCTCGTCCTGAACCGGGCGTCCCTCGCCCTTCAATCGTTTCACCGACGCGTCGCTGTTAAGACCGACGATCAGCCGGTCGCAGGCGCCGCGCGCGGCCGTCAGCACCTTGACGTGGCCGGGATGCAAAATGTCGAAGCAGCCATTGGTGAAGCCGATGCGCAGTCCCTGCCGGCGCCACTCCGCCAGATGCACGGCGAGATTGCCGCCAACAGGCACGATCTTCTCCTCAGCCGCCAGCGACGCATGCGGCAGGACTTTCCGCCGCAGTTCCGCCGGCGTCACGGTAGCGGTGCCCTTCTTGCCGACCGCAACCGCCGCCGCCGCGTTCGCCATCCGCAGCGCCGTCTCCCAGTTGGCCCCGGCCGCAAGCGAAAGCGCCAGCACCGCGGCGACCGTGTCACCCGCGCCCGAGACGTCGCGCACCTTGACCGGCAACGCCGGAACGTGGATCGCCTCGCCGCCGCGAGCTACCAGCGTCATGCCGTGTTCGCTCTGCGTCACCAGCATCGCCTCGCAATCGGCGAGAACCATCGCGTCCTGCGCCGCGGCGGCAATGTTCTGATCGGTATCGGCGCGGCTGCGGGTGGCTTCGGCAAACTCCTTGCGGTTGGGCGTCAAGAGCGTGGCGCCGCGATAGATCGCAAAATTGGCGCTCTTGGGATCGACGATCACGCGCTTGCCGAGCTTCCTGGCGGCATCGATGATGTTGCGGATGACACGCGCCGTCAGCACGCCCTTGGCGTAGTCGGACAGCAGCACGATATCGGCGCGCGGCACGAGCGGCAGGATCGCGTCGATCAGCTTTTGCTCGATCTCGGCCGAGGCCGGAACGGCCAGTTCCCAATCCGCGCGCAGCATGTGGGTGGAAAAATGCTCGGAGACGAAGCGCACCTTGCGCGTCGTCGGGCGAGAGGAATCGCAGACCAGCACGGCCTCGATCAGCTTCTCCCGCGCCAGATCGGCTTTCAGCTTCGCGCCCGCCTCGTCCTCGCCGACCAGGCCGGCAAAGATGCAGCGCGCGCCGAGAGCGGCGATACTGCGCGCGACATTGCCGGCACCGCCGACATTGGTCTCGCTGCGCTGGACCGCGATGACGGGCGCCGGCGCTTCCGGCGAAATGCGCGACACCTCGCCATAGACGAATTCGTCGAGCATGAGGTCGCCGACGCAGAGCACGGTCTGACGTGGGATCGCCTGGCTCAGGGCTTCAAAATCGAACATCTGTCCACCTGGTGCCCATCAGCGAAAGCGATCGGTGCGATCGAGAAAACCCGTCACGTAGCGCTCGACCGCGTCTTCCAGCGCGGTGAAGCCGCCATTGTAGCCGGCGCGCAGCAGCCGATCGACTTCGCTCTGGGTGAAGTATTGATAGCTGCCGCGGATCGCTTCGGGCATATCGATATACTGGATGTTCGGCTGGACGCCGAGCGCGGCATAGGCCGACAGCATCAGGTCGCGAAAGCTGCGCGCGGTGCCGGTGCCGACATTGAAGATGCCGCTGACGCCTGATGTCGCCAACAGCCACATCGTCACGCGCACGACATCGTCGACATAGATGAAGTCGCGCCGCTGGTCGCCGTCGGCGATGCCTTCGCGATGGGATTTGAACAATTGCACGGGGCGCCCGGCCTTGACGTCGTCGAAGCGCCGCGCCAGCACACTCATCATCGTGCCCTTGTGATATTCGTTGGGGCCGAACACGTTGAAGAATTTCAACCCGGCCCATTGCGGCGGCAGCCGTTCGCCGCGCGCGGCGCGTTCGGCGACCGCCATGTCGAACAGATGCTTGCTCCAGCCGTAGAGGTTCATCGGCCGCAGCTTCTTCAAGGCATCCATCGATTGATCGTCGTCAAAGCCGGCGCTGCCGTCGCCATAGGTCGCGGCCGAGGACGCGTAGATCAGCGGCGTGGCGTTCGCCGTGCACCAGTCGAGCAGTCGCATCGACAGCCGGAAATTGGTCTCGATCACCAGATCGCCATCGGTCGCTGTGGTCTCGGAGATGGCACCGAGATGGACGACGGCCTCCAGCCGGCGGCCCTTCAGCCAATCCATCAGTTCCGAAGGCGGCACGAAATCGGCGAGCCGGCGCTTGGCCAGGTTGCGCCATTTGCCGTCATGGCCGAGCAGGTCGCACACAGCCACGTCCCGGCCGGCGTCATTCAACGCAGCCACGACGTTCGACCCGATAAAACCGGCGCCCCCGGTCACCAGCAACATGCCATCCCCTGCCATGATTGTTCGGCAAAGCTTTGCCCCACTCCCGCGCGGCAGGCAACTTGGCTGATATGGTTGGGTGAAGGCGGATCACCCGGCTTTACCTACCGGAGCAGAGCAGTTACCGACGGGGCCGGAATCGGCCTGAAGTCAGTTTAACAAGAAATGAATTCTGATCTCGATAAACGGGATCGAGATGGAGGATGCCGCCGACACGCGGCCGATCCTGATCGTGCCCTATATGTGGATCGGCGATTACGTCCGCGGCCATACCGTCGTGCGTGTCCTCAAGCAGCGCTGGCCGAACCGGCCGGTCGATCTGCTGGTGACCTCGCTGTGCGCGCCCCTGGTCGATTACATGCCGGGTGTCCGCGCCGGGATCGTCTGGGATCTGCCCCGCGGCCGGCTTGCGCTGGCGAAACAGTGGGGTCTCGCATCCGAACTGCGCTCCTGGGGCTATGGAACCGCCCTCGTCCTGCCCCGCACCTGGAAAGCCGCGATTGCCCCTGTGCTGGCCGGCATCCCCGAGCGGGTGGGCTTTTTCGGCGAGGCTCGATCTGGGCTGATCAACCGGATGCGCTGGGGCGAAAAAGCCCTGCCCCGCTTCATCGACAAGAATGCCGCGCTGGCGCTGCCCGCCCATGCGCCGCTGCCGGCGGAGTGGCCGGTGCCGCAACTCGTCGTGCCGCTCGAGGAAATCATGCGCTGGCGGCAGGCCAACGGCCTCGGCACGGGTCCGGCGGTGGCGCTGGCCCCTGGGTCCGTCGGCGCCTCCAAGCGCTGGACCTATTACCCCGGCGCCGCACGGCTCCTGGTCGAGCGCGGGCTCGACGTCTGGGTGGTCGGCGGCCCCGGCGAAAAGGCGCTGGCGCAGGAGATCGTTGCCGCCGGCCGCGGCAAGGTCCGCGACCTCACCGGGTCAGACCTGCGCAACGGCATCCTGGCGATGGCGGCGGCCGGCGTCGCCATCTCGAACGATTCCGGCCTGATGCATATCGCAGCCGCAATCGGCACGCCGACCATGGGCATTTTCGGCCCCACCAGTCCCTATCTGTGGGCGCCGCTGAACGGTCTCGCGGCCACGGTTGTTCAGACCAAGGCCGTGCTGCCCTGCCAGCCCTGCCAACGCACCGTCTGCACCATGAACGATCATCGCTGCATGCGCGACATCGATCCCTCCTACGTGACCGATGTGGCGCATCGCCTGCTGGTCACTCAGCCGAGCGTACGATAGACCGCGGCGATCGCATTCGCTTCCGCCTCGAGGCTGAACTTTTGCAGCACACGCGCCCGCGCGCGCTCGCCCATCGCGATGGCCGCGGCCGGATCGCGCATCAGCGGCTCCAGCGCCGCCACCAGTGCATCGGCATCGCCCGGCGGCGTCAACAAGCCGGTCACGCCGTCCTCGACGACGAATTCGGCCGCGCCCGCGCGCGCTGCCACCAGCGCCGCCCCTGCCGACATCGCCTCGATCAGCGTCAGGCCAAAGCCTTCGTTGCGCGAGGTGAAGGCGTAGATCGTCAGCCGCTGATACCAGCGCTGCACATCTTCGATTGCGAGCTCGCCCGTGATAACGATGCGCGATTGCAGCCCGGCGGCCTCGATCTGCTTTTTCAAACCGCTGGCAAAACCCTGCTGCTCCGGCACGACTGCGCCGACGATGACAGCGGTGAAATCGGGATAGCGCGGCAGCAGCCGGCACATCGCCTCCACGAAGACGTCCGTGCCCTTTTGCGCGCGCACCCGGCCGAAGCAGCCGATCGCGTAACGCCCCGGCAGTTTGGCTTCCGCGAACGCCGCCGCGCGATCGGCCGGCGGTGCATAAACATCGGTATCGACGCCATGCATCACCACCGTCGCATCGTGCTTGAGAAACGACGCCGAGAGTTCGGAAGTGGCGATCACTGCATCCATCTGCCGGATCAGCCAGCGCGTCAGCCGCTTGTGATGCCGCTGCGCCGCCGAGGTGAAGACGAGTTTCAGCGGCCAGCCGAGCGCACGCAGCAATAAGCCCGCGATCATCTCGTCATTGCGCCGCGCGTGCCAGATCAGGGAATTGCGATGGCGCCAGAGTTTCAACAGATCCGCAAATCCCATCCGCGCGATGCCGTCGGGCGCGTGCGGCCCAAGCCACGCCGCGCGATACATTTGGGCAAGCTTCGGCGCCACCATCCGGTTGGTCGCCGTGACGCCCGAATAGCGCCTGTGCAGATTCGGCACGATCAGTTGCAGGTCACTGGCCAAATTGTTCTCGATCGGCACGTCCGGCTCCGTTTCGGCCAGTTCCTATACGCAACATTAAGCATAGTGGCCAGTTCGGCCTCGCCGAAACCCACTCTTCACCGCGGCGCCGCTAGCATCGCCGCCAATAGAGCGCGACCAGCAATAGTGGAAACCGGTTTTGCGGCCGGGCGCGCTCCAAATTCAAGAGCGAGGGTGACCTATGACCGTGCTCGTCACCGGTGGCGCCGGCTATATCGGAAGTCACATGGTTCATGCGCTGGCGGATGCCGGCGAAAGCGTCGTCGTGATCGACAATCTGTCCACCGGATTCTCCGCCTTCCTGCCTGAAGGCGTGCCGCTGTTCATCGGCGACGCCGGCGATGAAAACCTCGTCGCAGGCGTGATCGCCCAGCACGGCATCGAGAGCATCATCCATTTCGCCGGCTCCATCGTGGTGCCGGATTCCGTGCGCGATCCGCTCGGCTATTACCGCAACAACACCATGACGACCCGCAGCCTTTTGAATGCCGCGGTCAAGGGCGGCGTCAACCGCTTCATCTTTTCGTCGACGGCTGCCGTCTACGGCAATCCGGACCAGGTGCCGGTGCCGGAGCATGCGCCGACGCGGCCGGCGTCGCCATACGGCTCTTCGAAGCTGATGACGGAAATCATGCTGCATGATGTCGCTTCCGCCCACGGCATGAACTATGTCGTGCTGCGTTACTTCAACGTCGCCGGCGCCGACCCGAAAGGCCGCTGCGGCCTCGCCACCGTTGGGGCTACGCATCTGCTCAAGATGGCGGTCGAAGCCGCCACCGGGCAGCGCGCCAAGATCGACGTGTACGGAACCGACTATCCGACGCCGGATGGAAGCTGCATCCGCGATTTCATCCATGTCAGCGATCTCGCGCAGGCCCATCGCGCCGCGCTGGCTTATCTGCGCGGCGGCAGAGGCTCGATCACGCTGAACTGCGGTTACGGCCGCGGCTATTCGGTGCTCGAGACCATCGAGGCCGTCCGCCGCGTCTCCATGCGCAATTTCGCGGTTTCCTATGCGCCGCGCCGCCCGGGCGACATCATGACCATGGTCGCCGATGTCAGCCGCATTCATGCGACGCTCGACTGGACGCCGCAATACGACAATCTCGAGACCATCGCCGCCCACGCGCTGGCCTGGGAAGAGAAGCTGTTCCGCGACCGCGGCGGCCTTCCGCAGCAGGCGGAATCGGCCTGAAATCAAGCGCTTATTTGGCTTGAAAAAGCCCCGCCAAGCAGGCAAGGAGTCACCGCAGCAGCCCTGACGCGCCGGGCCATCAGGCGCCGTCAATGGAACGCGGATGACCGAACTTCCAAGCAAACCGACCAGAAAAATCACCGACGATCCCTATGGCGCGGCGATCCTGATTCGCCGCCTCGTCATGGAACAGGGTTTCGTCTATTGGCGGCGCTATCTGACCGCGTTCGCGCTGATGGGCGTGTCCGCCGGCGCCACCGCGGGCTCCGCCTACATCCTGGGCCAGGTGATCAACCAGGCCTATATCGACAAGAACGTCGTCGGCATCGCCATTCTCTCCGGCGTGACGGTGGTACTGCTGTTCATCAAGGGTCTGGCGACCTACGGCCACACCGTGATCCTGTCGAAGATCAGCAACGCCATTCTCGCCAACAACCAGCGGCGGCTGTTTGCCAAGCTGATGAGCGAAAGCATCGGATTCTATTCCGAGCGGCATTCGTCCGAATTCCTGGCGCGGCTGACATCGGGCGCAAAATCCATCACCGACGTCCTGACGCTGTTGATCAACGCAGTCGGACGCGACGTGCTGCTGCTGGTCAGCCTGATATTCGTGATGGTGACGCAGGATCCGGTACTGTCGTTTATCGGCCTCGTGGTGGTGCCGCCGGCGATGCTGATCCTGCGCAAGCTGGTGAAGCGCATCAAGGGCCTCGCCCACAACCAGTTCACCGGCAGCGCCGACATCATGGAGACAATGCAGGAATCGCTGCAGGGCATCCGCACGGTGAAGGCCTTCACGCTGGAACAGACCATGCAGCGGCGCATCGACGAGAACATCGCGGTCGTCGAGCGTAACGCCAACAAGATGGCGCGGGTCTCCAATCGCTCCAACCCGCTGATGGAAATGCTCGGCGGCTTTGCGGTCGCCGGCTGCCTGCTCTATGGCGGCTACAGCGTGGTGGCGCTCGGCGCCACGCCCGGACAATTTTTCTCCTTCATGACCGCATTCCTGCTGGCGACCGAGCCGGCCAAGCGGCTGGCGCGGCTCAACATCGATCTCAACAGCCAGCTGGTCGGCGCCCGCATGCTGCTCGAGATCGTCGACAGCCCGGCGAGCGAGCCTGCCGACAACGACAAGCCGGCGCTGAAACTCTCGAACGCGCGGGTCGAGTTCCGCGGCGTCAATTTCTCCTACCGGCCGGACGAGCCGGTGCTGAAGAACATGAACTTCGTCGCCGAGCCCGGCAAGACCACCGCACTGGTCGGCCCGTCCGGCGGCGGCAAGTCCACCGTGCTCGCGCTGCTGCTGCGGCTCTACGAAGTGAACGACGGCGAAATCCTGATCGACGGCCAGAAAATATCCGGCGTGTCGCGCCAATCGCTGCGGCGGCAAACCGGCTATGTCGGGCAGGACGTCTATTTGTTCCGCGACACGATCGGCGCCAACATCGCCTTCGGCAAGGAAGGCGCCACCCAGGATGAGATCGTGGCGGCGGCGAAGGCTGCCTGCGCGCACGATTTCATCATGGGCTTTCCGCTCGGCTACGACACGCCCGTAGGCGAGCACGGCACGCAGCTATCCGGCGGCCAGCGCCAGCGCATCGCAGTGGCGCGTGCCCTGATCAAGGACGCGCCGATCATCCTGCTCGACGAAGCCACAGCCGCGCTGGATTCGGAATCCGAAAAAGCGGTGCAGGAGGCGATCGACCATCTCTGCCAGAACCGCACCACCATCGTGATTGCCCACCGCCTGCACACCATCATGCACGCCGACGCCATTCTGGTGGTCGAGGGCGGCGAGATCGTCGAGCGCGGCCTGCATGACGATTTGCTGCGGCGCGGCGGGCGCTACGCCTCGTTCTTCCGCCTGCAACAGCGCGATGCCGGCCATCCCAGTCTGGCGCCGGTTAGCGCAACCGCGTAGAGCTATCCCCGAAATTTCCAACTGTAACCTATCGAGACCCTTTTCATGAACGCAGCCTCCTACGTCATACCAGCAGCCCCGCAGCCCACGCTTCCCGTCGTCGGCGAGACAGGCACCTATCCGGTCCGCCGTATCTGGTGTGTCGGGCGCAACTATCTCGAACATATCAGAGAGATGGGCAATGACGAGCGCGCGCCGCCGTTCTTCTTCGCAAAGCACGCCGACATGCTGGTGCAAGACGGCGCCACCATTCCCTATCCGCCGCTGACCAAGGACCTGCATCACGAAGTCGAGCTGATCGTCGCGATGAAGAGCGGTGGCCTCAATATCCCTGCCGACAAGGCGCTCGACCATGTCTACGGCTATGCGGTCGGCATCGACCTCACCCGCCGCGACCTGCAGCTTGCCTCGCGCAAGAAAGAGCGGCCGTGGGAGGTCGGAAAGTCCTTCGACTATTCCGCGCCCTGCTCCGCGATCCAACCGGCTTCGAAGATCGGCCACCCTGCGAAGGGCAAGATCTGGCTGACGGTCAACGGCAAGGAAGCCCAAAAGGGCGATCTCACCGAACTGATCTGGAGCGTGCCCGAGATCATCTGGCAGCTCTCGCAGCAGGTAAAACTCGCCGCCGGCGACATCATCATGACGGGAACGCCCGCCGGCGTCTCCCAGCTCAACCCCGGCGACAACATCGAATGCGGCGTCGACGGCGTCGGCACGCTGAAGGTTTCGATCGGCAAGCCTGAATAGAGCGAACGCTGAGACTGGATGACGGACAAAAGCCCCGGACCTGATCCGGGGCTTTTTATTTATCAGCTGGTTCCAAACCAGCCAGGAACCCTTCGAACCCGCAGCCGCATCGCACGCAGCAAAAATGCAGCATCGATCTCTGTGATGGAACGCGTGCCCGACGCCATCGTTCTAACCCGAAGCAAGATCGGCGGCTCTGCACGCCGATCTTGCTGTGCGAGTGCAACTGACCAGCCGCGCCGAGATCGCACAGGCGGCAGTTCGCTCCACACCGCTAAGCGGGAACGAAGGCCTTGCGGCTCAAGCGAGCAGCGTCGTCAAGAACGACATCAACAAAGCGCTGCGTTCGATGGTCGATCCAACGAGGGTTCGTCCAACGACAAATGAGCTGTCAGATAAAGCAGCGAACGATTGGAGGAGATCGTGATGGATAGCAAAATCGTGAAGAGTAAAATTCTGTTGAGTACCGCGGCGCTGTTGGCAGGCGTCAGTCTGGCAACAGCACAAGGTATGCGCGAAGGCGGAGGCGTTAGCGGCGGCATGGGCGGCGCCGGTGAACGCGGGATGTCTTCGGGGCCGTCCGGCGGCCGCTCCTCGGGAGCGGAGATGTCTCCGGGTTCGTCGGGGTCTCCGCGTGGCGAAGCCATGCAGGGCGAGACGCGCGGACAGGGAGGACTGAGAGAAGGCGGTCAGGCCCAGGGTCCGCGACAAATCGACCGCAGCGAGGCCCGACGCGATAAGGAGGGCCAGACAACTGGACAGGCAGCGAGAGAAGGTGCTCGCGGCGAAGCAAAGACCGAACGGCAGATCGATCGGACCGGCAAGACCGAGCGCGGCCAAATCCAGAGAGATGTCCAGAGAGATCAAGGCCAGCGCGATCAGACCATCGGGCAAGGTCGGCGCGATCCCGAGCAGCCACGCCGGTCTGAAGGCGGCCGCCAGGACGAGCCTGCCGGCGCGCGGCAGCAAACACAACAGCAAGGCCGTGAGCAAGGCCGCGCCGCGACCACGGGGCAGAGCAAGACCGGTACCGAAACGCAGCGGCAGACCGGCACGCAGCCGCCTCAGGGCCAGCAGCAGCCGGATCGGGCTGGCGCCACCACCCAGGGCCAGAGCGAGAACACGACAGGCGCGGCAACGCAGAGTCAGACCGGTGGTGCCGCAACCCAGCCTGGCGCGACGGCTCAAAGCCAGACCAGTAGCACCACGCTGAATGCGCAACAGCAGGCCACCATTCGACAGTCGGTGTTCTCGGCCACCAACGCACCGCGCGTCAACGTCGATAGCATCAACTTCGCGGTCCACCGCGGTGCAGTCCTGCCGTCGCACGTGAACGTCGTGTCAGTCGGGGTCTTCCCTCACTGATCGAGGTGTTCCCGCAATACCGCGATTACAGCTTCTTCGTCGTGGAGGATGAAATCGTATTTCTGGATCGGGACCGCCGGGTCGTCGACGTTGTCCCGGCCGGACCGCGAACGCGCTTCAGCCGTGCCGGCACGGGCGGCGGTGGCGTCGCGGCGCTCAACCCCAGCGAGGCGGAGATCCGCGCGGTGCAGCTCGTCCTCATCGAGCGGGGTTTGCTGACCGGTGAAGCGGACGGCGTGCTCGGTCCCCGGACGCGGGAGGCGCTGATCACCTTCCAGCGGCAGCAGGGCATCGAGACATCAGGCAGTATCGATACCCGCACGGTCGCGACGCTGGGACTGTCGAACAAGATCGGCCAGCAGCAAACCGGCCAGAGCACAACCCAAAGCACAACCCAAGGCCAGTCGTCGACCGTTGGACAGGGCCAGACCGGCGCGCAACAGAACACGACCGGTCAGGCGAACGCACCGACGCCGCAGCAAAACCAGTCAACGACTGGTCAGGCCGCCGGCCAATCCCAGGGTCAGCAGCCGTCTGCCCAACAGCAGCAGCCTGCGCAGCAGAACACGACGGGACAGGCCGCTCCGCAAAATCAGTCCCAGGATCAGTCTACGGTCGGACAAGGCGGCAATCCGCCCGCGGCCAATCAGAACACGACCGGTCAGGGCAGCGGCGCACCAGCCCCAACGACGGGCCAAGGCAACGCGCAACCGCCGGCCCAAAACCCTGGTCAGAATCCGGCCAGCAGATAAGCCGCAAAATCCCAGAGCCCCGCTTCGGCGGGCTCTTTCATGGATTTACGCCGCAGCAACGCGCACACGATAACGCGCAGCGGAAGCGTCAAGCGGCAGGTTCGGCATACGCAAGCGCGTACGCGTCAGACGTTCGACACTCGTCCGCCTACGAGCGAACTGCTGCGCGACATCCTGCGCAAGCCGCTCGATTGAACCTTCGTTATCGTCAAGGAAGGCGACACCGACAATTGGGGCGGGGCGGCCTGCCCGCGCTCGAATATCGGCGGAAGCCGCGGCAGCGGCCGGATGAGGCAAACGTGCAACGTGGTGGGCGGCCCAACTGAAGCGGTCTCAAAGGTTAGGCGGGCTGCGGGCCTTCATAGCCCTCTGTAATCGCCATGTCCCAAATCGCCCGGCCCTCGCGTTCCTTCATCGCAGCGACGTATTCGGGCGAGGTGTAGCATTCCAACGCCGCGCTGTAGCTCGGAAACTCGAGGACCACCACGCGCGATCTGGGCTTGCCTTCTTTCGGTTCGACCCTGCCGCCACGCGCAAGGAAGCGTCCCCCGTATTTGGCAAGCGCCTTGGCGTTCGCCGCCATGTAGCTCTTGTAGCCGCCGGGATCGGTCACGTCCGCAAATACAACCCAGTAGCCCTTTGCCATGTCACACCTCCATTAAGGGACACTACATCAAAACCGGCCGCGGCCTAATTCAAACCACACCGCGTGGTCGACCGCC
This sequence comes from Bradyrhizobium sp. RDT10, assembly GCA_044772375.2. Lineage (GTDB taxonomy): Bacteria > Pseudomonadota > Alphaproteobacteria > Rhizobiales > Xanthobacteraceae > Bradyrhizobium. Next base: position 1,562,058 of record CP187939.1, on the reverse strand, counting down.
GGACACCCACCGCCGTCCGGTTGCAAGATCCGCAAAACTGACACAGACTCCGGATATTGCCGGAGCATAACGGCGAAGGTCAGATGAGGGCACGTCCATGATCAAGGTAAGCGTAATGTATCCCAATACGCCCGGCGGGCGCTTCGACCACGACTACTACCGCGACAAGCATATGCCGCTCGTAAAAGCGCGCATGGGCGATGCGTGCAAGTCCTACACGGTCGACAAGGGCCTGGCCGGCGGAGCCCCGGCGCTCCCGCAACCTATGTCGGCATGTGCCACATCTTCTGCGACTCGGTCGAGGCCTTCCAGGCCGGCTTTGGGCCTCATGCCAAGGAGATCATGGCCGACATCCCGAACTATACCGACCAGTCTCCGGTCATCCAGATCAGTGAAGTCGTCGTCGGCTGATGGTCCAGCCTCCGGGCTCGACATGTAGCAAAGATCGGCGGGTTAGCGCAGCGTAACCCGCCGATCTTTGCGGTAAGGCGGACAATGCGTTGCTATCCGCCCTACGACGCTACGGGCTGATTTGCTTTGCGCACAAGCGCAACTGCATGCAGCGGACTGCGACAAACTGGCACGACGGGCAAATCAGTCAAAACCTGTCCAGCCCCTTTCGCAAAAATATTCCGCTTAACGCGCAGGCCAAATCAGCGGCATAACTCCGCCGTCTCACCCGTTGAGGGACGCTCGCGATCGTCACGAACGTGCGGTGAGATGCGATGGACGCAGATGGCGCGATAGACGTACGCGCCGGAAGCGTACGGCGAAGTCGTGTGGTTCGGGCGCCGCGGTGCTGGCGCTAAGTCCAAGAGAAGCGAAGCTTCTCGAGGACGACGGAGGCAAGAAAGCCGTTCTCCGGGAAGAGCACGAAGTAAGCCGTAAAGCCATCGCGCAGGGAAGGCCGGAATGCTCCCGCTGCCCTGTATGCTCGTGTGCAGTTTTGTTTGCGCAAATCGCACGCGAGACCGCGGGTGCAGCAAGCACCCGGTCTTCCCTGCGCCCTCTGATTTCAAAGAGGGCAAACGAAGATGCAAACCTCGGGCGCCATGCGCCGCGAGATCGCCGCCACATATTCAGTCGTCATCGTCCGCCAACGGGTCGCGCGAATGCGCGCCCGATGACAGGCTCCGGCGGACGATCCAGTAGTCCAGAGACGTCAGTGATCGAACCGATAGGCCGCAGCGTACTGGATCCCCGCCTTCGCGGAGGAGATGACAGTGTTGGCACCCTCAGCCCCGCAGCGCCTGCAGGCCCTTGAACGTGAGCCGCTTCGGATCGCGGACGCCGGCCAGATAGAGCTTGCGGATGAAGGCGGCGGCGGCCTCGCGGTCGCAATCGGTCAGCGCCACGATGGCATCGACGGCAATTCGCTGGGCGTCCATGGGCTTCCTCGTGCTGTCAGGGGCCACAAGCCACGCAGCGTAGATTGATGCCGGTTAATCCGGCGTTAACCGTGAGAACATGTTGAACGATTCGCCGGCAACCACGTATACGCGAAATAACGCATGGGGCGTCGGGACGCACCTCGCGCGGCGGAACCGCTCACGAATACTGCATCACCCCGTCGTCGACCTTGCCGTAGCGCAGCGTGACGATGTCGAGCGCGTAATTCTGATACAGCCGCCACGGCCGCTTCGAGCCCTGCTTGGGCAGTTTCGCGATCGAGCGCTGCACGTAGCCCGACGAGAAATCCAGCGACGGCAGTTCGGTGACGTCAGGATCGACATTATGCGGCATGCACTGCTTGTAGCCGTTGCGGTCCATGTAATTGATCAGCCGGCAAACATATTCGCAGGTGAGATCGCATTTCAGCGTCCACGACGCGTTGGTGTAGCCGAACGCCGAAGCCATGTTCGGGATGTCCGAATACATCATGCCCTTGTAGTTCAGCGTCCGCGCGAAATCGACCGTGCGGCCGTCGACGCTGACTTCGAGCCCGCCGAGCACCTGCAGGTTCAGCCCGGTCGCAGTGATGATGATATCGGCTTCAAGCTCGCTGCCGTCCTTCAGCTTGATGCCGCTCTGGGTGAAGGTGTCGATCTCGCTGGTGACGACGGAGGCGCGCTTGTCGCGGATCGACTTGAACAGGTCGCCGTCGGGCACCAGGCACAGCCGCTGCTCCCACGGATTATAGCGCGGCGTGAAATGCTTAGCCACGTCGTATTCCGGGCCCAGCGCCATCTTGACGCCACCCAGGATCAACTGCTTCGCGCGGTCCGGCTTGCGCCGGCAGAGCTGGAAGAAATACATGCCGAACAGCACGTTGCGCCAGCGGATCATGTGATAGGCGAGTTTGGCCGAAAGATTCCGGCGCAGCTTGTTGGCGAGCGCATCCTCCGCCGGCCGCGCCACCACGTAGGTCGGCGAGCGCTGCAGCATGGTGACATGCGAGGCGGTCTTGGCCATTTCGGGCACCAGCGTCACGGCGGTGGCGCCCGAGCCGATCACCACCACGCGCTTGCCCGCATAGTCGAGATCCTCAGGCCATTTCTGCGGGTGCACGATCTGGCCGGCGAAGTCAGCCGTGCCGGAAAATTCCGGCGTGTAGCCTTCCTCGTATTTATAATAGCCCGAGCACATGAACAGGAAATTGCAGGTGAAGCGCACGATTTCGGTCGCGCCCTCGCCCACCGTGCGTTCGGCCTCAACGGTCCAGCGCGCCTCCGGCGACGACCACGACGCGCGCTTGACGCGATGGTGGAAGCGGATCTTCCTGTCGATGCCGTTGTCGACAGCGGTCTCGCGGACGTAATTCAGTATCCGCGGCCCGTCCGCAATCGCCTTCGGCTCGGTCCACGGTTTGAACGAATAGCCGAGCGTATACATGTCCGAGTCGGAGCGGATGCCGGGATAGCGAAACAGGTCCCAGGTGCCGCCGATGCAGTCGCGTCCCTCCAGGATCACATAGCTCTTGCCGGGACACTTCTCCTGCAGGTGATAGCCCGCACCAATACCGGACAGGCCGGCGCCGACAATGAGGACGTCGAAATGCTCGGCCGTATCGGTCATGGCGATCTCCCTGCCATCAGATGTAAGGGGCTGCAGGTAGAAATTGCAACTCGCATTGTCAGGTTGCTGCAACGATACAGGCTGTATCGGAATTTACGATTGAATCTCAACGATTGCGGATTGTGCAGCCGGCCAGCAAAAAGCCCCGGATCGCTCCGGGGCTTGCTGAGGCTCTGGCATTTACGTCAGGACGACACCTGCAGCGGCGCATCCTGCCCGAAATCAATACCGGTAGTGATCCGACTTGAACGGGCCTTCCGGCTTGACGCCGATATATTCGGCCTGGTCGGGGCGCAGTTCGGTGAGCTTGACGCCGATCTTGGCGAGGTGCAGCCGCGCCACCTTCTCGTCCAGCGACTTCGGCAGCACATAGACCTTCTTTTCGTACTTGCCGTCCTTGTTGTTGGCCCAGAGTTCGATCTGCGCCAGCGTCTGGTTGGTGAACGACGCCGACATCACGAACGACGGATGGCCCATCGCGTTGCCGAGGTTCACCAGGCGCCCTTCCGAGAGCAGGACGATGCGGTGCTTGTCGGGGAATTCGATCTCGTCAACCTGCGGCTTGATGTTGGTCCACTTCAGATTACGAAGGCCTGCGATCTGGATCTCGTTGTCGAAGTGGCCGATGTTGCAGACGATGGCGCGATCCTTCATCGCGCGCATGTGGTCGATGGTGATGATGTCCTTGTTGCCGGTAGCGGTGACGAAGATGTCGGCGCGCGGTGCGGCGTCTTCCATGGTCACGACCTCATAGCCTTCCATCGCCGCCTGCAGCGCGCAGATCGGATCGATTTCGGAGACCATGACGCGGCAGCCGGCCTGGCGCAGCGAGGCGGCCGAGCCCTTGCCGACGTCGCCGAAGCCCGCGACCATCGCGACCTTGCCCGACATCATCACGTCGGTGCCGCGGCGGATGCCATCGACCAGCGATTCACGGCAGCCATAGAGGTTGTCGAATTTCGACTTGGTCACGCTGTCGTTGACGTTGATGGCGGGGAACAGCAGCTTGCCGTCCTTCTCCATCTGGTAGAGGCGATGCACGCCCGTGGTGGTCTCTTCCGAGACGCCTTTGATGTTCTTGGCGATCTCGGCGAAGTAGCCCTTCGGCTTTTCCTTCAGAAGCTTCTTGATCAGCGCGAAGAACACTTCCTCTTCTTCCGACTCCGGCTTGTCGAGGAACTTGACGTCGCCGTTCTCGGCGCGGAGGCCGTGATGCACCAGCATGGTGGCGTCGCCGCCGTCATCGAGGATCATGTTGGGCGTGCCGCCGCCGTGCCAGTCGAACAGCTTGGCGGTGTAGTCCCAGTACTCGGCGAGCGTTTCGCCCTTCACCGCGAACACCGGAATGCCGGCGGCGGCGATGGCGGCTGCCGCATGGTCCTGCGTCGAATAGATGTTGCACGACACCCAGCGGATGTCGGCGCCGAGCGCGGCCAGCGTTTCGATCAGCACCGCGGTCTGAATCGTCATATGCAGGGAGCCTGCAATGCGGGCGCCCTTCAGCGGCTGCTTCGGGCCGTACTCCTCGCGCGTCGCCATCAGGCCGGGCATTTCGGTCTCGGCCAGCGAGATTTCCTTGCGGCCGAATTCGGCGAGCGAGATGTCCTTGACGATGTAGTCGGTAAAGGCGGGCTTCTTGGCAGCGGCGGTGGTCATGCGGTTGATCCTTAAAAAGCGTATTCCGAAAAGCATTCAGCTTTCCGGAATACGCAAGACGATTACGGAGAAAGTCAGACCGCGCGCTTGAGCGGTTCGACCAGATCGGTCTTCTCCCAGGAGAAGCCGCCTTCATTGTCCGGCGTGCGGCCGAAATGGCCGTAGGCCGAGGTACGCGCGTAGATCGGCCGGTTGAGATCGAGATGGGTGCGGATGCCGCGCGGCGTCAAATCCATCGCCTGCGCAGCCGCCTTCTCGAGCTTGTCCTCCGGCACCTTTCCGGTGCCATGGGTATCGATATAGATCGACAGCGGCCGCGCCACGCCGATCGCGTAGGCGAGCTGCAGCGTGCAGCGGTCGGCAAGACCGGCGGCAACGATATTCTTCGCGACGTAGCGCGCCGCATAGGCTGCCGAGCGGTCGACCTTGGTCGGATCCTTGCCGGAGAACGCGCCACCGCCATGCGGGGCCGCGCCGCCATAGGTATCGACAATGATCTTGCGGCCGGTGAGGCCAGAGTCACCGTCGGGTCCGCCGATGTAGAATTTCCCGGTGGGATTGATGTGCCAGATGGTCTTGCCGTTGATCCACTCCTTCGGCAGCGCCTCGCGCACATAGGGCTCGATAATGTCGCGAACCTGATTGGAGGTCAGGTTCTCCACCAGGTGCTGGTGCGAGACCACGATCTCGCGGACGCCGACCGGCTTGCCATTCTCGTACTGCACGGTGACCTGGCTCTTGGAGTCCGGGCCCAGCACCTTTTCGCGGCCGGCGTGGCGCGCTTCGGAAATCAGCCGCAGGATCTTGTGGGCGTAGAAGATCGGCGCCGGCATCAGGTCCGGCGTCTCGTTGGTGGCGTAGCCGAACATGATGCCCTGGTCGCCCGCACCCTCTTCCTGGTTGCTGGGCTGCTTGGCGTCGACGCCCTGCGCGATGTCAGCGGACTGCGGATGCAGCAGGATTTCGATGTCGGCGGTCTTCCAGTGAAAACCTTCCTGCTCGTAGCCGATATCCTTGATCGCCTCGCGCACGGTGCTTTCGATCTGCTCATTGGTGACCGATTCCGGGCCGCGGGTTTCGCCGGCGATCACCACCTTGTTGGTGGTGGCGAGCGTTTCGCAGGCCGCGCGGATCGCCCACGGATCGATGCCTGCCTTCGGGCCTTCGCGGTAAAACAGGTCGACGATCTCGTCGGAGATCCGGTCGCAAACCTTGTCCGGATGACCCTCGGAAACCGACTCGCTTGTGAACAGATAGGACGCGCGCATCAACAACCCCTTGTTCCCGCCGGATGCCGGCGGCTGTTTGTGATCTATCCCGGAATGTCAGTCGCGACGGCGCGAAATGACGTAGGATTCGTCGTAAAACCAAAGCCCATTATGCTTGCGCAGAACCTCTCTGGTGGCATCAAGGGTCCGGCCATTTTGAGTCATTTCCGTCAACCGGTCGTCCTCGATTTGGGCGACATACACCGCCGCATTCCACGCTGCAAAGGCCGTCGAGGTTCCGATCGAGCCGGTGACCTCGTTGGGCAGCGCTTCCATATCATAACGGAAGATGGAACGGTTATCGGCATAGGCATTAAAGTTAAGGTCGCGCCCGGCCGACCCCAGCTCGTATTTCACCGCGCGCAATAGCTCATGACGGCTCACCGCGAAAGGATTTTCTCCCGGCCAGACCGACTGGATGATTTCCAGGCCCGGATCCTGCCCGTGGGAGTGAATTCCAATCAGACGGCCCCCTGCCCGCAGGGAACGGGCCAGCGGCGCAATAATCCGCTTGGCGCGGAAATTCACAGAGGATTTGGCCCGATAGGGCTGGGAAGCGATCACAAGGTCGAAATTGGCCTCGGTCCGGCCCGCTCGTGGGATGATCGAGATCAAGCAGGAACCGGTGGTCCTCCCGGTACACGACCAGGGCCACGGGGCGCTCATAGATCGGCATGCCCGATTTGGGGCTGATATTGGCCCGCCAGTTTTGTTCCAGAAACGGGCCCAGTTCAGCGATTTGGGTCTCGAATTCGCCCGAGGAGGCCCCCGCAGGGCCACCTCGTGCCAAATCATTCCGGCGGCCGCCGCGGGCGATGCTGGCGTCAGCCAGGGCGCCTCAGCGTAGTGCATGTTGGTCAGGACGACGACGGTCGCCGGGTGCTCGAACAGCCGGTCCGGCACCTTGTCGAGCGTCAGCCGGACGTCCTCCAGGCTGAGCTCCTTGCCAGCGATATAGAACGGCATATGGGGAAAGCGGCCGTGCATCGAGCGCATCACGCGCGCCAGCACCGTGCCGTCGCCGACACCGGCGTCGAATACCCGCAGCGCCGGCGGGCGCGGGTGCAGGCTGGACAACTCCAGCGCCACTCTTTCTGCAATCACCCGCTTCTCGCTACAGGTATGGACGAACAGCAGGTATTTCTGACGGTTCTCGAAAAAGCGGAAATTGCCCCGCGGATCGCGCTTCTCCGGCGGCACTTCGAGACCGCGTGGCGGCGGCAGCCCGCCCGGCGTCGAAGCCGCGATATAGGCCTGGATACGGTCCAGCGTGTCGATGGTGATGCGCTTGCCCTCACGCAGGCGGTGCACCAGCTTGCCGTCGTTGACGGCCCGGCGGCCGAACGTCGTCTCCGCCATGTCGGCCTGGCGGCAGAACTCCGTTATCTGGCTGAGAATCTGGTCGTTCTTCATCGGGTTGGGGTTTGGGAAGCTTCGGTGGGCAGAGCCGGATGGCCCGTCTGTCCTACCACCATCTGCCCAACGGGGAAAGGCCTGCCGGATGCCCTGGCACGATTGAACCGCCCGATGTCGACGCTGCGGCTGCGGCGGCATCGCCATGCCAGGCAAGCCGTCGAGGCAAAGTCACACAGCGAAAGAGGCCGGCAGCGCGAACCCGGCCACCTTCTCGCTCACTTGGCCATCCGCAGGGCTTCGTCCGACGCAATCGGCGCCGGCGTGCTCGGACCGACGTCGCGAACCTTGGCGACGAACGAGAAGCGTCGCCGCTGCCGCAATATCGGCCGCTCGATCAGATGCCAGGAAAACGCCGCAAAACAGATGATGACCGGAACCGCCAGGCCGAGTTGGGCCACCGGGCTGGTGACGTTTGGAAACAGACTGATCATCATCTGCTGTATCGGCATCCCGTAGAGATAGATTCCGTAGGAGTAATCACGCTCGTGAAACACAGGGGGCATCGGCACGTTGGAAGCCCCGAGATAGGCCATGACGTAGACCAGCGGCAGCGAAGCCAGCACATTGAGTGTGGGAACGGTCAGTGGTCCAAGCGCTGCGAGGCCGAACAGGAACAGCATGCTGAGGCCGAAAGCCGCATGGCTGTAGGGGATCCGATATCGCAACAGGTAGGCAGCGATTCCCAGCATGAATGCCACGATCAGCCGCGACCCGCGTTCGGTGAAAGCGGAATAGCAGAGCTCGATGAGCCCGCTCTCGGATTGCGGGCCTGCTGCAGACAGCACCAGGGCAAGGCCGATGATCGCCATTGCCGCTGCCAGGGCGACAACCAGCGCCGGCCTGCGAAGCAAGCCAAAGATCATGAAGGCCGACATGATGAAGTAGCAGAAGAATTCGCAAGGCACCGTCCAGAGCGAATAGTTGACGACGTCGACGCTGTTGTCCTTGAAAACGCCGGGCAGATGAAAATTCATCAGACCGAGGATGTTCGTCAGGTATCGATAGGTCGCGGGATTGGACAGATATTCCCCGACTGGAAGCTCGGTGAACAGCGCGCCCAGAACGAACGCCGAGAGCAGGACTTCGACGACAAGCGCCGGAAAAATCCGTAAGCCCCGATTGACGAGAAAATTACCGAGGCTGAGGCGCTGCGCGCTGCCTGCGATCAGAAAACCGCTCAAGGCAAAAAATAGATAGAGCATGCCGTAGCCGGCGAACCACGCGACCGGGGCTTGCTCGATATTGAAACCGCCGTGGGCAAGACCGAAGGAGTGCCAGACCACAATTCCAAGTGCGAGGGAAATCCGCAGAAAGTCGAACCCGGGCCCAAAGCCGCGATGTCTGTCTAGCTGATCACCGAGGCTGATCACGCTCGCCCTCACACTTCGAAACACCGCCCACAAGGCTGGCGAGCGGCCGCAGACGGTCGGCGCCGCCGTTTTTCCTCCGCGAGCTTCGCCGGAAAGGCTGAACGGCAGGTTAAGGTACAGGTTTTACTGCAATTCCTGTCGGCGACCGCGGAGAGGCAGGCCGGAAAACACGATCAACAAAGTCGAAAGAAACCGTCGAAATATTACCGCTGCGCGGGCGTTTACCCCGCGCATCCGTCAAGTGTTTGGAAATACCAATGCAAGCGCCACATAGAGGATGTCATCACCCGCGCATGTTTAGCCTGGACAAGCGCGAGCGATGGCCAGTGAGAACCGTGGCGCTCAATGACCGTGCGCCTACTTCCCCCACACCTCGTTGGCAACATCCACCGCGAGCTTCAGCTTGGCCCACTGCTCTTCCTCGGACAGGATGTTGCCTTCCTCGGTGGAGGCAAAGCCGCACTGCGGCGAGACCGCGAGCTGGTCGAGGGGTGCGAATTTGGCGGCCTCGTCGAGACGACGCTTGATATCGTCCTTCTTCTCGAGCTCGCCGAATTTCGAGGTGATGACGCCGACCACCACGACCTTGTTGCCCTTCGGCAGGTACCGCAGCGGCTCGAAGCCACCGGCACGGTCAGGAATCATATTCGAGGAAATAGCCGTCGTAATTGGTGCCGGCCAGCATGGTCTCGGCCACCGGCTCGTATCCGCCGGAGGAGATCCAGGTCGAGCGGAAATTGCCGCGGCAGACATGGGTGGTGATCACCATGTCCGCCGGCCGCTCGGCCAGCGCGTAGTTGATGACGCGCGCGTAGATTTCCTGCAGGCCATCGGGATTGTCGCCGCGATCGCGCGCCTTCTGCAGCTCGTCCTGCGAGCAGAGATAGGCCCACACGGTATCGTCGAACTGCAGGTAGCGGCAGCCGGCGTCGTAGAATGCCTTCACCGCCTTGCGATAAGTCTTGCCGAGATCGGCATAGAATTCCTCGAGGTCGGGATAGACTTCCTTCGAGATCGACTTGCGGCCGCCGCGGAAATGCAGCACGGCGGGCGACGGGATCGTCATCTTCGGCGTGACGTGGGCTGTGTCGGCATGCTTCTTCAGGAAGCGGAAGTGATCCAGCATCGGATGGTTGTCGGGGAAATCGAGCTTGCCGATCACGCGGACGGCGTCATGGCGGGTCTCGACGCCTGCGAACTGAATACCGGTCTCGGGGTGGAAGAGTTCGCACCCCGTCAGCTTGGCGAGAAAATCGAAATGCCACCAGGAACGGCGGAATTCGCCGTCGGTCGCAAGCTTCAGGCCGATCGAGGCCTGCTTGTGCACGACCTTTTCGATCTCGAGGTCCTCGGCCTTGCGCAAGTCCTCCGCCGTGATCTCGCCCTTCTCCAGCTTGGCGCGCGCTTCCTTGATGCGCTGTGGCCGCAACAGACTGCCGACCTCGTCGGCGCGGAACGGGGCTTTGTTCTCTGCATGGTCTCAACTCCCTAAATCTAGTGCGCGGCGGCGCCGGCAACGCCGAGATAGCGTTCGAGCACCGCGGGATCGGCCTTCAACGCGCTGCTGGCCGCATCATGCACAATTGCGCCGCGTTCCAATATCACAACCCGATCGGCCAGCCCCAGAATCTTTTGTGCATTCTGCTCGACGATGATCGAGCAGATGCCGCCGGCCCGGGTGATGGTGCCGAGCGCCCGAAGCAGTTCCTCGACGATGATCGGCGCCAGCCCCTCGGTCGGCTCGTCCAGCAGCAGAACCTTCGGATTGAGGGTAAGCGCACGTCCGATCGCCAGCATCTGCTGCTCGCCGCCGGAGAGCTGGTTGCCGAAATTGCTGCGGCGTTCCTTCAGCCGCGGAAACATTTCGTAAACCTTATCCACGGTCCAGGGCCCGGCTGGGCCACCGCGGTCATGTTTTCCTCGACCGTCAGCGAGCGGAAGATATTGCGCTCCTGCGGCACCCAGCCGATCCCTGCCCGCGCCCGCTGATCCGGGCGCATCGCCGTGATGTCCACCCCGCCGAGCGCAAGCGTTCCGCCAAAACGGCGGGTGATGCCGACGATCGAATTGATCAGCGTGGTCTTGCCGGTGCCGTTACGCCCGAGCAGCGCCAGCACTTGACCTTCGCCCAAGGACAGCGACATCGAGGGCAGCACAACGGCCTCGCCATAGCCGGCGCGCAAGGCATCGATGGCAAGAAGCTCAGGCATCGGCCGCCTCACCGAGATAGACCGCCTTGACTTGCGGATCCCGCGCCACCTCGTCGGGCGGGCCCTCCACCAGCATGGCGCCATTGACCAGAACCGAGATGCGGTCGGCAAACGAGAACACCAGGTCCATGTCGTGTTCGATCAAGAGCACTGTGACGTCGCGCGGCAGCGCTGCGACGGCTGCCAGGATATCGTGGCGCTCGCTCTCGGGCACGCCGGCGGCGGGCTCGTCGAGCAGCAGCACGCGCGGCCGGGTCGCAATCGCGGCCGCAATCTCGAGCAGGCGCTGCTTGCCATAAGGCAGCGTCGCCGTGCGCTCGTTCATCACGTCGAGCAGATGAAAACGCCCGAGCGTTTCCGCGATCTCCTGGTTGACGTCGCCCCGCGTGCCCATCCGCCGCCACCAGTCTCCGCCGCGACCGAGCCGTTCGGAGACGGCGAGCCCTATCGTTTCGAGCGGGGTCAAGTCGGCATAGAGCTGATTGATCTGGAAGGTGCGCGAAAGACCACGCAGTACCCGTGTGTGAACCGCAAGGTCGGTGATGTCGTTGCCCTCGAGCAGGATCCGCCCCGCATTGGGCTTGAGCACGCCGGTCAGGAGATTGATGACGGTGGTCTTGCCGGCGCCGTTCGGCCCGATCAGGGCATGGCGGGCGCCCTGCTTCACCTGCAGCGACAGATCGCGCGTGACCTTCAGGCCGCCGAAGGATTTCTCCAGTCCCTTGGTTTCCAGCGCGATCGTCATGGCGCATCGCCTTCGGGAACGACAACGACGGCCTTGCGGCCGAAGACCTGGCGGATCAGGAGGTTCGGCCCCCAAAGCACCCAGCGATGCATGCGCTCGCGGCCGACCAGCACGATCACGACCAGGACGAGCCCGATCCAGAACATCCAGTATTGCGGCGTAATGGTCTGAAACAGCTCCTGCAGCATCTTGAACACGACGGCGCCGATCAGCCCGCCATAGAGATAGCCGGTGCCGCCGATGACGAGTACCAGCATCAGATCGGCCGAGCGCTCGAAAGCGAACACATCAAGCGACGCCAGCGCCGTGGTCTGGGTGAATAGCGCCCCGGCGATGCCGGCATAAAATGCAGCCACGGTATAGATCGCGATCAGGCGGCGGTTGACGGGCACGCCGATCGCGGACGCCCGCAATGGATTATTCTTGATCGCGCGCAGCGACAGGCCGAACGGCGAGTTCACGATCCGGCGCGCCAGCAGGAACAGCAGGAACAGCACGATCAGCGAGTAGAAGAAGCCGGTCTTGCCGAACATGTCGAACGCAAACAGGCCGAGGATCGGTTGCATCTCGATGCCCTGCAGGCCGTCGGTGCCGCCGGTGATGTTGGAGAAGCGCTCCGCCAGCGCCTCGAGCAGCAGCGCGATGCCGAGCGTCACCATCAGCCGGGTCAGGTCGACACCGCGGATGACGAGGAAGCTGGTGAAAAAGCCGAGCACCATGGCGATCAGGCCGGCCGCGACGAGCGCGATCACCGGCTCGTTGATGATGCCGTGCAGCGCCAGCAGCCCTGCCGAATAGGCACCGACGCCGAAGAAGGCGGCGTGCCCCAGCGAGACGATGCCGGCGTAGCCGAGGATCAGATCGAGCGATAACGTGAACAACGCCAGCCGCACGATGTCGGTCATGATCAGATAGCGCGATGGAAACAGGAACGCGCAGGATGCCGCGAGAATCCAGAACGCGATTTCGGCCGGACGCCAGCGGGCGCGGGCGATGGCATGGGATGAGACATCGGAAACTGCGGTCATCGCTGGCTCACCGCGCCGCCGTGCGACCGAACAGACCGTTCGGGCGCCAGATCAGGATCACGATCATGATGGTGTAGATGACGAACGGGCCCATCTTCGGCACGTAATACTTGCCGGCGACGTCGCCGATGCCGAGCAAAAGCGAAGCGAGGAACGGCCCGGTGATGCTGGAGGATCCGCCGACAGTGACCACGATCAGGAAGTAGATCATGAATTTTAACGGAAAATACGGATCGAGCCCGAGGATTTCGGCGCTCAGCGCCCCGCCGAGCCCCGCAAGGCCGCAGCCAAAGGCAAAGGTGAACGCGAACACCTGTGGCACGTTGATGCCGAGGCCGCTGGCGGCGCGGGGATCGTCGACGGCTGCGCGCAGGCGGCTGCCGAACCGGGTTTTCGCCAGGATCAATTGCAGCGCCACCGTGAGCAGGCCGCAGATCACGATGATCATCAGCCGGTAGCGGCCGATGCCGACGCCGAAGAAATCGAACTGGCCTTCGAGCGCAGCCGGCAGCTTGATGAAGATGCGCGACGATCCCATGATGTAGTCCACCGCCGCCACCGACATGAAGGTGAGGCCGATCGTGAACAGCACCTGATCGAGATGGCTGCGGGTGTAGAGATGGCGGTAGAGCGCGCGCTCCAGTGCCACGCCGATCGCCGCGGCCGAGACAAAGGCGAGCGGCAGCGCCGTGAAGAATGGCCAGCCGGAGTTGTTTACCAGCACCGCGCAGATGTAGCCGCCGGTCATGGCGAAGGCGCCATGGGCCAGATTGACGAAATTCATCAGCCCGAGCGTCACCGCCAGTCCGCAGGCCAGCACGAACAGCAGCATGCCGTAGGCGACACCGTCGAACAGGATGGTGAACAGCGTGGTCATTCAGGCGAAATCTAACAATGCTAGCGAGGGACACGAAATCAACGGCATCGTCATGGCCGGGCTTGTCCCGGCCATCCACGTCTTCCTTGCCCGTTGAGGGCGTGGATGCCCGGGTCAAGCCCGGGCATGACGTGGAGGGTGCAGGGCATGCGCCCCAGAATGACTTTAGGTCACTTCTTGGTCTTGCCGGAATCCTTCACCGCCTCGAAGGTCGCGAATTCGACGTTGTAGAGTTCGCCGTCGACCTTCTCGACCTTGCGGATGTAGATGTTCTGCACGATGTCGCGGGTTTCCGGATCGATCGAGATCGGGCCGCGCGGGCTCTCCCACTTCATGCCCTTCATCGCCTCGATCAGCGCATCGCCGTCGGTCTTGCCGCCGGTCTTCTTCAGCGCTTCGTAGATCAGGCGGATGCCGTCGTAGCCGCCAACCGCCATGAAGCCCGGGCGCGAGCCGAAGGCCTTCTTGTAGGCGGCGACGAATTCCTTATTTGCCGCCGAGGGATGGGCCGCAGAATAAAGATGTGCGGTGACGGTGCCGAGCGCCGCATCGCCCATGCCGTTGAGCAGGTCGTCGTCCATGACGTCGCCCGGCCCGATCACCTTGATGCCCGCTTTGTCGAGCCCACGTTCGGCATACTGCTTCATGAAGTTGCCGCCCTGTCCTGCCGGCACGAACACGAACACGGCGTCGGGCTTGGAATCCTTCATACGCTGCAGAAATGGAGCAAAATCAGGATTTTGCAGCGGCACCTTCACCTCTTCCACGATCTCGCCGCCGCCGGCGGTGAAGTTCTGCTTGAAGAAGTTCAAGGCGTCGTTGCCGGGCGCATAGTCGGAGGTTAGCGTTGCGACCTTCTTGATGCCGTTCTTGGCGGCCCAGTCACCGATGATGGTCGACGACTGCGCCAGCGTGAACGAGGTGCGCACGATATAGGGCGAACGCTCTGTTATGATCGAGGTGCCCGCCGCCATCACGACTTGCGGAACCTTGGCCTGCGTCGCCAGCGGCGCCGCCGCAAGCGCTGCCGGCGTTACGCCGAAGCCTGCGATGAAATTGACCTTCTCGTTGACGATCAGTTCCTGCGCCAGGCGCTTGGTGTTATCGGGAACTGCCCCGTCGTCCTTCAGGATGACTTCGATCTTCTTGCCGGCGACGGTGTCGCCATTCTGCTGCATGTAGAGCTTGACCGCGTTGTCGATCTGCTTACCGGTCGAGGCTTGGCCGCCGGTCATCGGCAGGATCAGACCGATCTTGACGGTCCCCTGGGCGTGAGCCGGCGCGAGCGCCAGCATTCCGGCGACGGCGCCTGCGGCCAGCAACATCTGACTGCGAATAGACATGAGCATCTCTCCCCTGATCGGCCTTGTGTCCTCGAACCGAGTCCCCGGCCCTTGATCTCTCACCATAACCCAGATTTTTCGACCGGGTAGCGCGGCAACATGGCGTCCTTGGCCGCCCTTTTGTCAATCGGACCATTGGCGTGCCGTGGCGAAGAGGCCGGGCCAGCCGGAGCTGTCATTAAAGACGCGACAGTATTATATGATCCGATCGCTGCCCCGAGGCCTCCCCGCGATCGGCCTATTTGTACGATTGTACAAATCAAATGGTCCTGTCAACAAGGGAACACCCTTGCCGGTTCCCGAAAGGCAGCGCCCTAAATCCATCATCCTTAAAGGGTCAGGTTGTAAACCTTCTGCCGATGCCGACCAGCGCGCGCCATATCGTCACGATCCTCACCGTTGCCCTCGCGGGCTGCGGCATGGCCGGTTGCGGCACGATCAACGAGAAACTCGCAGCCGGAATCAGCGACGCCATTCCGGCGGCGGTCGGCGGCCTGCCGGCGGACGCGCCGCCGCGCCCCGGGACTGCGAAATACGACGAGTACATGCGGGAGCGCGAGCGCAAGCGCCTGCTGCCGGCTTCCGAACGCGGCGAGGAAGCCAAGCCCGCGCCCTCATCCGGGGACGCGGCTCGCTAGTCCATAAACACGACTGTCTTGCGGCCGTTGAGGATCACGCGATCCTCCAGGTGATGGCGCATGGCGCGCGCCAGCACGCGGCGTTCGATGTCGCGACCCTTGCGCGAGAGATCTTCCGGCGTGTCGCGGTGGCTGATGCGCTCGACGTCCTGGTCGATGATCGGGCCTTCGTCGAGGTCGCGCGTGACGTAATGCGCGGTGGCGCCGATCAGCTTGACGCCGCGCTCATGCGCCTGATGGTAGGGACGCGCGCCCTTGAAGCCCGGCAGGAACGAGTGGTGGATGTTGATGCAGCGCCCCGACAGTCTTGCCGACATCTCATCCGACAGGATCTGCATGTAACGCGCCAGCACCACGAGATCGGTCTTGGTGTCCTGAACCAGTTTCCAGACTGCCTCTTCCTGCTCGCGCTTGGTTTCCTTCGTCACCGGCATGTAGTGGAACGGGATCTCGCCAATATCGAGATTGCCGTAGGTCTCGCGCGGATGGTTGGAAACGATCGCGGTCGGGATCATCTCGAGTTCGCCGGTCCGCCAGCGATAGAGGATATCGACCAGGCAATGATCCGACTTGGAGACCAGCAGCATCACCCTGCGTCGGCTGGCGCGGTCGCGCATCTGCCACTCCATGCCGAAGCGGTCGGCGATCGCGGTAAAACCGGTTTGCAAGGCCTGCAATTCGACTGCGAGATCGGCGGCGGTGAACACCACCCGCATGAAGAAATTCCCGGTCTCGATGTCGTCGAACTGCTGGGCGTCCAGGATGTTCTGTCCGTTATGGGCGAGAAAGGTCGACACCGCGGAAACGATGCCGGGGCGATCCGGGCACGACAGGGTCAGAACGAACTGGTGATCGGGCATGGCGAAGCTGACTACAATTCAGGCAAAAGGGGTGAAGCGGCGATTGCGGCCCTGCTCTATCACCGCGCATGCGCTTGCGCCAATCCCGAAACCGGGGTCAGGATGAACAAAGCGCGGAGCAAAAGCGTTGGAGCAAGATCATGGCTGACAGATTGAACGGTTACCGCATCCTGATCCTGGAAACGCGCGAGGAAGCGCAGTTTTCCCGCCTGCTTACCGAACAGGGCGCCGACGTGCTGCAATGTCCGATGTTCACCATCCACGACGCGCCGGACCCGGCGCCGGTCGAAGCCTGGATTAGGCGGTGCATCGAGAGGCCTTTCGACGATTTGGTGCTGATGACCGGCGAAGGCCTGCGCCGGTTGATGAAGGTCGTCCGGCGCATCGGCGTCGAGCAGGAATTCATCGCCGCCCTCGGCAACGCGCGCAAATTCGCCCGCGGACCCAAGCCGGGCAAGGCGCTGCGCGAAATCGGGCTAGAACCGCAGATGACGACGGAAAAGCCAACCTCCGAAGGCATTGCCGAGATGCTGTCGCGCCTCGACCTCGGCGGCCATCGCCTCGGCCTGCAGCTTTACCCCGACAAGGATCACAGCGTCCTGATCGGCGCAATCAAGGCGCAAGGCGCCGAGGTCGATACCGTGCTGCCCTATGCCTATGACGCGCAGGCCGCCGACGCCAACATCATCAGCGCGATCGACGAGATGGCGGAAGGCCGCATCGACGCGATCGCGCTGACCAATCTCGGCCAGATCCGTCGCCTGATCGAGGTCGCCCGGACGCGCGGTTGCGAGGATCGGCTGCGTGACGGGCTCGACCGCACCCCAATCGCTTCCGTCGGACCTGCCGTATCGGATGAACTCAAGTCCCACGGCCTGCGCACCGACATCTATCCGGCCGAGGACGCTTTCTTCATGCGGCCGCTGATCTCGGCGATGGCGGCGGCGCTTGGCAAGAATCCGCCCCGGGCGGTGGCAGGAAACTAATGCGGACTTGCGGCAAGCGTCATTGGGCGAGCGCGTTCAAGCTTTCGAAGCTTAAGAAAGTGGACATTGATCCTGGAATAAAGGCAGGCGCAGGCAGCGGAACATGGCGGACCAACTTGAACTTGCGACGCTTCATCGGCTCGGCAGCGCCAGTCCTTTGAAACAGGAGAGGTACACATTTGACTTTCTGGTCAATGGAGCATCCCTCTTCGAAGCTACTCAGGCGTCCAGCCTTGATATGTGCGGGTGCCTTTCGGACCCGCGATTCGAGCGCGAGCTGGCTCGTCGCTTCAACGGCGGAATAGCGAACATGTTGACGTCAGATATCCCCGTCAGCGGCAGCCACCGTGTGGCTCTGTTTGTTTGCTCCGAATGTGGCGATCTCGCTTGTGGAGCTATTACCGCTCTTGTCTCGCGGAATGACCTTGTCGTTCAATGGTCTGACTTTGCATATGATAACGGATACGAGGCCAGGACCAAACTTACTGATCTGGGCCCCTTTGAATTCGAGTGGGGCGCGTACTTGGGGGTAATCAGGCGTGCGGGTGCCGGTTGAATCGGCTCTGGCCCAAAAGCGGCGCAACGTCCGACTCTGTGCTCACACCCTAATCCACCTTGGCGCCGGCGAACTTGACCACCTTGCCCCACTTTTCGGTCTCATCCGCCACCAGCTTGCCGAAATCGGCGGGCGAGCCCGGCAGCAGGATGGCGCCGATCTCGGTGAACCGTGCCTTGGCCTTGGGATCGGCGAGGATTTCATTGACCGCCTTGTTGAGCCGCTCGACGATCTCGCTCGGCGTGCCCTTCGGTGCCGCGAGGCCATACCAGGCGCTAGCCTCGTAGCCGGGCAGGAAATCGGCCACCGGCGGCAAATCCGGCAGCACTTCCGATCGCGTCGTGCTGGTTATCGCAAGGCCGCGCAGCTTGCCGGATTTGACGTGCTCGGCGCAGGTCGGAAGGTTGTCGAACATGACCTGCATCTGGCCGGACAGCATATCGGTGAGCGCCGGCGCGCCGCCGCGATAGGGCACATGCTGCATGTTGATCCCGGTCAGCATCTTGAACAGTTCGCCCGACATGTGGATCGTGGATCCGTTGCCTGATGACGCCATGTTGAGCTTGCCGGGATTGGCCTTGGCATAGGCGATCAGTTCGGGGATCGACTTGATCGGCAGCGAGGGTGCACCAGCACGACGTTGGGAAAGCGAATGATGCCGGCGATCGGCTCCATCTCCTTCATGAAATCGAAGGGCAGCTTGTCGTAGAGCGTGGCGTTGATCGCATTCGCTGGCGCGACCAGCAGCAGCGTGTGGCCATCCGGCGTAGCGCGCAGCACGGACTCGGTGGCGATATTGGTGCCGCCGCCCGGCCGGTTTTCGATGACGAACGACTGCCCGAGCTTTTCCGAAAGCCACTGCCCCATCAGGCGCGCGGTGAGGTCGGCCGAGCCGCCGGGCGTATAGCCGATCACGAGACGAACCGGCCGCGAGGGATAGGCCTGCGCGCTTGCGTTTCCAGATGTGAGCGGAAGCGCAGCTGCACCGGCTGCAAGTTGCAGGAATTGACGACGCTGAAATTTCATTATGCTTCCTCCGACGCACTGGCGGCTCTTGCGGCACGCCTGGGTGCATCCTATCCGGGCAGCGTCGCGAAGCCGACAGATATTCTTAAGGCCGGAGGCGAACGCTCACCGCGTCACTTCGTCTCGCTGAGGAACGCCTGGTAGGCGAGCCTGATGCCCTCCTCGAGCGGGGTGCTGGCGCGCCAGCCGAGCTTGGCCAGCCGGCTGACATCGAGCAGCTTGCGCGGCGTGCCGTCCGGTCGCGAGGTGTCGAAGGAGATATCACCGGCATAGCCGACGGTCGCCGCGACCACGCGGGCGAATTCGGCGATCGTGATATCCTCGCCGGTGCCGATATTGACCAGCCCATCGCCGGAATAGGTCTTCATCAAATGGATGCAGGCATCCGCCAGATCGTCGACATAGAGGAACTCGCGCCGCGGCGTGCCGGTGCCCCAGACCACGACTTCCCTGGCGCCGGACATCTTTGCCTCGTGGAAGCGGCGGATCAGCGCGGCCACGACGTGGCTGTATTCGGGATGATAATTGTCGCCGCGGCCGTACAGATTGGTCGGCATCACGTTGATGAAGTCGGCGCCATACTGGCTGCGATAGGCCTCCACCATCTTGATCCCGGCGATCTTGGCAATCGCATAGGGCTCGTTGGTCGGCTCCAGCGGCCCCGTCAGCATTGAGTCCTCGCGCAACGGCTGCGGCGCCAGCCTGGGGTAGATGCAGGAGGAACCCAGGAACATCAGCTTCGCGGCGCCATGGACATGCGCCGCATGGATCACGTTGGTCGCAATCGCCAGATTGTCGTAGAGGAATTCGGCGCGCAGCGTGTTGTTGGCGACGATGCCGCCGACTTTCGCCGCCGCCAGAAACACCACCTGTGGACGGCTGGCGGCGAACCATTTGTTGACCGCGGCCTGATCGCGCAGATCGGCCTCGTGCCTTGTCGCGGTCAGCAGCTCAACCTCTTCGCGCGCCAGCCGGCGCACCAGCGCCGATCCGACCATGCCGCGATGCCCGGCGACGTAGACCGTCTTGCCTTTCAGCTCAAACGGCAGGCTTGCCATTGGCCACCTCCCGCCGGGCGTCAGCGAGATCGCTCGCGACCATTTCCTTGACCAGTTGGGCGAACGACGTCCTGGGCTGCCAGCCGAGCTTCTCGCGCGCCTTGCTGGCATCGCCGACCAGAAGGTCGACTTCGGTCGGCCGGAAGTAGACCGGATCGATCCGGACCAGGGTCTTGCCGGATTGTTTGTCGACGCCGGTCTCGTCGACGCCCTTGCCGCGCCATTCGATGCGGCGGCCGACTTCGGCAAACGCCAGTTCGACAAACTCGCGGACCGAACGGGCCTCGCCGGTCGCCAGCACGAAATCGTCGGGCGCGTCGGCCTGCAAGATCCGGTGCATGCCCTCGACATAATCCCGCGCGTGGCCCCAGTCGCGCTTGGCCTCGAGATTGCCGAGATAGAGCATCTCTTCCAGGCCGGTCTCGATCCGGGCGACGCTGCGCGTGATCTTGCGGGTGACAAAGGTCTCGCCGCGGATCGGGCTCTCATGGTTGAACAGGATGCCGTTCGAGGCATAGATGCCGTAGGCCTCGCGGTAGTTCACCGTGATCCAGTAGCCGTACAGCTTGGCGACGCCGTAGGGCGAGCGCGGGTAGAACGGCGTGGATTCCTTCTGCGGCACCTCCTGGACCAGGCCGTAAAGTTCCGAGGTCGAGGCCTGATAGAACCGCGTCTCCTTCTCCATGCCGAGAATCCGGATCGCTTCCAGCAGCCGCAGCACGCCGATGGCGTCGGCGTTGGCGGTGTATTCCGGGCTTTCGAAGCTGACGCCGACATGGCTCTGGGCGGCGAGGTTGTAGATCTCGGTCGGCCTGATCTGCTGCATCAGCCGGATCAGGTTGGTCGAGTCGGTCATGTCGCCATAGTGCAGCAGGAACGGCACGTTGCGGGAATGCGGATCCTGGTAGAGGTGATCGATGCGGGCGGTGTTGAACGAGGACGAGCGCCGCTTGATGCCGTGGACGGCGTAGCCGAGGCCGAGCAGGTATTCGGCCAGATAGGCGCCGTCCTGGCCGGTGACGCCGGTGATCAACGCCACGCGCCGCTGTGAATCCTGAGCCGCCATGTCATCTCCAAATGCGTCCTCGCGCAGGCCATAGCATTCGACCCCCGCCAAGTCTATCGCCAAAGCCCTTTGGAATCAGCCTCTTAGGTGCCTATTCGCCATGATGGCGCAAGCGTTCGAGTTCGATGATGGTGACGCCGCCATATTCGAGCCGCAGCAGGCCTTCCTTCTCCAGCCGCTTCAGGCACTGGTTGGCATTCTGCCGCGAAATACCCGAAAGCGCTCCGATTTCTTCCTGCGTGATCTCGAGATGGCGCGTCATGTCCGGATAGAGAATCGGGTTGAACAGCGAGGCGATCGAGCGCGCGACACGGCTGGTGGCATCGAGCGTGCGGCCATGTTCCACTGCGCCAATGAACTGGCCGAGCCGCTCGTTGAGCTGCCGGACCAGAAAGCGGTTGAACGCGACGCTGTTCTCGAACAGCCAGAAGAAGGTGTTGCGGTCCATCAGCGCCAGCCTGGTGTCGCGCAATGCCACCACGTCGTAACGGCGCGGCTCGCTCTTCAGCACCGTGCCTTCGCCGAACCAGGCGCCCGCGGTGAGGCCGGCGAACGTCGCCGCCTTGCCCCCGCTCGACACGGTACTCATACGGGCAAGGCCGGTGACGATGCCGGTCCAATAGTCGAACCGATCGCCGCGCATGAAGATGTGCTCGTTGGCGCGATAGGATTTCTCCACGATGCCGGCACGGGCGACCTCGATTTCCCGCTCGTTCAGTTCACGCGACCAGGCCGCGATGCGCTTGAGATAATCCGCAGCAATCATGATCGCATCGACCGTCGCGTCCCCATCGATTCTCGTGCTGCACTGCAACAGGAGTGCCATCGGTGAAATTTCCTGACCAATTGTCAGGCAAAAGACATTTCAAACTATCGCATTGCCCTAAGGAGAGCCACCTCGATACGCGCGGCCTATAGCGCGTGGCGGGGGTGCGACGCTATCACGCGTGACGCGGGGCATCGGCCGGTACCGATAGTCGGATGGCTTGCCCGTCACCGCCGATGTAGGATCGCATGCGATTGCAAACGAAAGATAAAGAGCGCTGCTCAAGCGCCGTATCTGGAGGGAATGAGTGGCTTACACGTTGGAAGTGCGCGGGGTGTCTCTGCGCTTCGGTGGCGTCCGTGCGCTGACCGAAGTCTCCTTCGGCGTGAACGAGGGCGAATTGTTCTCGATCATCGGCCCGAACGGCGCCGGCAAGACCTCCATCGTCAATTGCATTTCGGGCCGCTACAAGCCGACCGAAGGCCAGCTGTTCTACCGCGGCAAGGACATCACCGGCCTCAATCCGAACGCGCGGCCCGCCCTGGGCATCGGCCGCACTTTCCAGAACCTGGCGCTGTTCCATCATATGAGCGTGCTCGACAATATCATGGTCGGGCGGCACCACCTCCTTAAGAACAATTTCATCACGGGCTCGCTGTACTGGCTGAGCGGCGCCCGGCGCGAGGAACTCGAGCATCGCCGCAAGGTGGAGGAGATCATCGATTTCCTCGACCTGCAGTCGGTGCGCAAGGCCACCGCCGGCACCCTACCCTACGGCCTGCGCAAGCGCGTCGAGCTCGCCCGCGCGATGGCGCTGGAGCCGCAGCTGATCCTGCTCGACGAGCCGATGGCCGGCATGAACTTCGAGGAAAAGGAGGACATGGCGCGCTACATCGTTGATCTCAACGAAGAGTTCGGCATGACGGTCATGATGATCGAGCACGACATGGGCGTGGTGATGGATATCTCCCACCGCGTCATGGTGCTGGATTTCGGCCGCAAGATCGCCGAGGGCGATCCGGCGTCCGTGCTCGCCGATCCCCATGTCAAGCGCGCCTATCTCGGCGAAGAGGATGAGGTCCTGGTCGATCCCGACGATACGCCGGCGCCTCGGGAGAGCGCGGCATGATGGATTACGCCGGACGCGCCGCGAAGGCGGATACCTTTCCAAAGCTGTTGCGCCTCAACGCGAAGGAGCACGGCGGCGAGATCGCATTGCGCGAAAAGGATCTCGGGCTGTGGCGCGTCTTCACCTGGAACGACTATCAGACGCGCGTGCATGATTTCGCACTCGGCATGATCGAGCTGGGTCTCGGGCGCGGCGATGTCATCGGCATCATCGGCGACAACCGTCCGGACTGGGTGGCCGCGGAAATCGCGACGCATGCCGTCGGCGCCATGAGCCTCGGCCTTTACCGCGACGTGCTGGACGAGGAAGCGGCGTACCTGCTCAGCTACGGCGACGCCAAACTGGTGTTCGCCGAGGACGAGGAGCAGGTCGACAAGCTGCTGGCGCTGGCCGACCGCGCGCCCAACCTCAAGCACATCGTCTATTCCGATCCGCGCGGCATGCGGAAATATGACGATCCGCGCCTGATGGAAGCCGAAAAGCTCACCACGATGGGCCGCGACCGCGCCGCGCGCGAACCCGGCCTTTACGACCGGCTGGTCGATGCAACCGGCGGCGAGGATGTCGCGATCCTCTGCACCACCTCCGGCACGACGGCCAACCCCAAGCTGGCGATGCTGGCAGCCGGGCGCGTGCTGAAACATTGCGCGACCTATCTGGCGTTCGATCCGAAGGGGCCGGACGACGAATATGTCTCGGTGCTGCCGCTGCCCTGGATCATGGAACAGGTCTACGCGCTCGGCAAGGGCTGCTGTGCCGGATGAAGGTCAACTTCGTCGAAGAGCCCGAAACCATGATGCACGACTTCCGCGAGATCGCGCCCACCTTCGTGCTGTTCGCGCCGCGGCTCTGGGAATCGATCGCCGCCGACGTGCGCGCCGGCGTGATGGATTCTTCGCCGCTGAAGCAGAAACTCTTCGACGTCGGCATGAAGACCGGGCTTTCGGCGCTCGCCCAAGGCAAACGTTCGCTGCTGGCCGACCAGCTCCTGTTCCGCGCGCTGCGCGACCGCTTGGGCTTCACGCGACTGCGCTCGGCCGCGACCGGCGGTGCCGCGCTCGGGCCGGACACCTTCAAGTTCTTCCAGGCCATGGGCGTGCCGCTGCGCACGCTCTACGGCCAGACCGAAATGCTCGGTGCCTATACGCTGCATCCC
This sequence comes from Bradyrhizobium sp. RDT10, assembly GCA_044772375.2. Lineage (GTDB taxonomy): Bacteria > Pseudomonadota > Alphaproteobacteria > Rhizobiales > Xanthobacteraceae > Bradyrhizobium. The sequence goes on along the minus strand of CP187939.1, from coordinate 1,537,889 downwards.
TTTGGCAAGGTCGATCCCGACACCACCGGCGTGCCGATGTCCGATGAGATCGAGGTCCGCGTCGACAACCCCGATGTCAACGGCGTCGGCGAAATCGTGGTGCGGCACCCCAACATGTTCCTCGGCTATTACAAGAATCCGGAAGCCTCGGCCGCCGACATGAAAGACGGCTGGATGCACTCCGGCGACGCCGGTTATTTCAATGCCAACAGGCAACTCGTCGTCATCGACCGCATCAAGGACCTCGCCGAAACCTCGCGCGGTGAGCGCTTCTCGCCGCAATATCTGGAAAACAAGCTGAAGTTCTCGCCCTACATCGCCGAGACCGTCGTGCTCGGCGCCGGCCGCGACACGCTGGCGGCGATGATCTGCATCCGCTACTCGATCATCTCGAAATGGGCGGAGAAGAACCGCATCTCGTTTACGACCTACACCGACCTCTCCTCGCGACCGGAAGTCTATGAACTGCTGCGCAAGGAGGTCGAAAGCGTCAATGCCACGCTGCCGCCGGCGCAGCGCATTTCTCGCTTCCTGCTGCTGTACAAGGAACTCGACGCCGACGACGGCGAACTGACCCGCACCCGAAAGGTGCGCCGCAGCGTCATTAACGAGAAATACGCCGACATCATCGACGCGATCTATGGCGGCAAGAGCGACATTCCCGTCGATACCGTGATCCGCTTCCAGGACGGCACCACCCAGCGCATCCGCACCACGCTCCGGGTGGTCGATCTCGGCCATGATGCGCCGATGGCGGAGGCCGCGGAATGATGGCGCAGCGATCATACAAGGTGCGCATCGATGCGCCCTCTCCCCTTGTGGGAGAGGGCTACACCGCCGGCCGACACACGCTCACCTGGGTGAGGGTCTCTCTCAACACACGCGCATGCGGAGAGAACCCCTCACCCGTCTTCGCTTCGCGAAGCCACCCTCTCCCACAAGGGGAGAGGAAAGTTGCCCGCAATCCAACGGCGTCAAGCAGCATGAACACCCAGCTCCTGATCCAGCTTCTGGTCAACGGCCTCGTGGTCGGCACGCTCTACGGCGTGGTCGCGATGTCGTTCGTGCTGATCTACAAGGCAACCCAGGTGGTGAACTTCGCGCAGGGCGAACTGCTGCTGGTCGGCGCCTGGGTGTGCTGGTGGCTGCTCACCAAATATCAGGTGCCGTTCTATCTGGGCATGCCGATCACGCTGGTCTTCATGTTCCTGTTCGGCATCGCCATCCAGATCGTCATCCTGCGCCCGATGATCGGCGAGCCGATCATTTCCGTGATCATGGTGACGATCGCGCTGTCGACTGTATTCTCCGCGCTGATGAAATGGATGTTCGGCGTCAACCTGCAGCCGTTCCCGCGCATCTTCCAGACGCAGAACGTCAACATCCTCGGATTGCAGGTGCAGACCGTCTATCTGATGAGCCTCGCCGTCTCCGTCGCCATGATGATCGGAATGGCTTGGTTCTTTCGCCTCTCCAAATATGGTCTGGCGATGCGCGCCACCGCGTTCAACCAGCAAGTGGCGCAATCGCTCGGCATCTCCGTGAAGAGCGTGTTCGCGATGGCCTGGGCGATTTCAGCCACCGTCTCCGCCGTCGCGGGCGTGGTGGTGGCCGTCGTCAACGGCGTCTCGGCCGGCTTGTCTGCCTATGGCGTCAAGGTGTTTCCGGCGGCGATCCTCGGCGGTCTCGACAGCGTCGGCGGCGCAGTGCTGGGCGGCATCATCATCGGACTTCTGGAGAATTTCGCGCATTTTCTCGACAGCGAATATCTGCATTGGGGCAATCTCTACGAGATCGCGCCGTTCTATGCGCTGATCATCATTCTCATGATCAAGCCGTACGGCCTGTTTGGCACCAAAGACATCGAGCGGGTGTAAATTATTATGGCAGGCCAGACCCTCATTCCCGCCGGCGACTTCCGCACCAGCTATGCGGCGGATACCACCGCGTTTCCGACCACGACCAGCCGCAACGCCATGATATCAGGTATTGTGCTGGTCTGCTTTGCGCCACACGTCGTCAACGAATATATCCTTAGCCTGCTGATCCAGATCGGCATCTTCGGGATCGCAGCCCTTGGGCTGAACATCGTTGTCGGCTTCACCGGCCAGATCTCGATCGGACACGCCGCCTTCTTCGGCTTCGGTGCCTTCACGTCCGCCTATCTCTCGAACCGGTTCGGCATTCCCGTCTTCTTCTGCATTCCGCTCGCAGGTGTCGTGACGGCGGCCGTTGGATTGATCTTCGGCCTGCCCGCCGCGCGGCTGAAAGGGCTTTATCTCGCGATCGCGACGCTGGCGGCGCAATACATCCTGCTCGACTTCTTTGCCCGCGCCGAATGGTTCACCGGCGGAAGCGTTCCCGCCAGCGCCGAGCCGTTCTCGATCTTCGGCTACATGCTGCGCGGCGATAAACAGTATTTCTATGTCGTGCTGGCCTATGTCATCGTCTGCTATCTGCTGGTTACCAACCTGATCCGCTCGCGCGATGGGCGCGCACTGGTGGCGGTGCGCGACCATTATCTGTCCGCCGAGATCATGGGTATCAACTTGACCAAGTACCGGACGCTGTCGTTCGGGCTTGCAGCCTTCTTTGCCGGCGTCGGCGGCGCGCTCTACGCGCACTACAATCAGGTCGTCTCCAACGAAGGTTTCGGCATCGACCGCTCGATTATCTTCCTGGCGATGATCATCATCGGCGGGCTCGGCTCGATCATGGGCACGCTGATGGGAACGGCCTTTATGGTGCTGCTGCCGGAATCGATGGAATGGCTCAGCGTCGCACTGCGCGGCAGTCCGATCGACCAGTTCCTTGGATTGAAGAACAACATCGCTTTCCTGCGCGAGATGGCGATCGGAATCATCATCATCGTCTTTCTGGTGTTCGAACCGGACGGGCTCGCGCATCGCTGGCGGCAGATCAAGGCATATTGGAAACTCTACCCGTTCTCGCATTGAGGTCGGAACGGGACGGACAACAAGAAGACCTCGAGAAATAACCGGAGGATTAGTCCATGACGATGAAGACTCTACTGAGCACCGCCTCACTGGCTCTCCTGCTGGCGAGCGCTGCAACGACGTCGCAGGCCCAGGTCGCGCTGGGGCATCTCACCGACTATTCGGGCCCCACCTCGGACGTCGGAACGCCGTTCGGACAGGGTGTCGCGGACACCTATGCGTGGATCAACAAGAGCGGCGGCATCAACGGCGCCAAGGTCAACCTCGATACCGTCGACTACGGCTACCAGGTGCCGCGCGCCATCGCCCAGTACAAGAAATGGTCGGGCTCCGACAAGGTCGCCGCCATTCTCGGCTGGGGCACCGCCGACACCGAAGCGCTGACGGGATTCCTGGCCCAGGACAAGATCCCGGATATTTCGGCATCCTATGCCGCGGCGCTCTCCGATCCGACCGGCGCCGGCGGCAAGGCCAAGCCTGCCCCTACAACTTCTTCTACGGCCCGAGCTACTCGGACGCGGTTCGCGGCATGCTGACCTGGGCCGCCGAGGACTGGAAGTCCAAGGGCAAGCCCGGCAAGCCGAAATTCGTCCATATGGGTGCCAACCACCCCTATCCGAACGCGCCGAAGGCCGCGGGTGAAGCGATTGCCGCCGAACTCGGCTTCGAGTTGCTGCCGCCGATCGTGTTCGCGTTGACGCCCGGCGACTACAGCGCGCAGTGCCTGACCCTGAAGAGCTCGGGCGCCAACTACGCCTATCTCGGCAACACCGCAGGCTCCAACATCTCCGTGCTCAACGCCTGCAAGGCGGCCGGCGTGGATGTGCAGTTCCTCGGCAATGTCTGGGGCATGGACGAGAACGCCGCCAAGGCCGCCGGTGCTGCCGCCGATGGCGTGGTGTTCCCGCTGCGCACCGCGGTGGCGTGGGGCGGCAACGCTCCCGGCATGAAGACCTTCATGGAAATCTCCAAGATGTCGGACGCAGCCGGTACCACCTACCGCCCCGTGCATTACCTCGCCGGCGTCTGCACCGCGCTCTACATGAAGGAAGCCGTCGAATGGGCAGCCAAGAACGGCGGCGCCACCGGCGAGAACGTCAAGAAGGGCTTCTACCAGAAGAAGGATTGGGTGCCCGCGGGAGCCGAAGGCATCTGCAATCCCTCAACCTTCACCGAGAAGGATCACCGCGGCACGCTCAAGGTCGATCTTTATCGTATGAAGGTCGCCGGTGCGACTGACGCCCCGCTCAACGATCTCATCAAGAACGGCGGCATCAAGATGGAGAAGGTGAAGACGATCGACCTGCCGCGCAAGCCCGAGTGGCTCGGCTGGTGATTTCCCGGATCGCCTCCGGGCGATCCCAACACTTCCCGTCATCCCCGCGAAAGCGGGGATCCAGTACGCCGCGGCTTCTCGATCGATCGCAGGCGCCTTCCGGAATACTGGATCACCCGCTCCAGTGCGCAATTGCGCACAAGGCGGGTGATGACGGCAAGAGGTGATCAGACATGACTGAAGCAACTCAAATGGATCGCGTACCGGCGGCGCAGGCCGCCGCCCCGCTGCTCAGCGTCCGCAACATCGAAGTGGTCTACGACAAGGTCATCCTGGTGCTGCGCGGCCTCAGCCTTGACGTGCCGAAGGGCGCGATCGTGGCGCTGCTTGGCGCTAACGGCGCCGGCAAGTCGACGACGCTGAAGGCGATCTCGGGCCTGCTCAAGACCGAGGACGGCGAAGTCATCCGCGGCGAGATCCTTTGACGGCGAGCGCATCGACGGCATCGACCCCGACAAGATCGTCCGCCGCGGCATCTTTCAGGTGATGGAAGGCCGCCGCATCATTTCCGACATGACGTCGATCGAGAATCTGAAGCTCGGCGCCTTCACCCGCACCGACAACGAGGTCGGCAACGACATCGACATGGTGTTCAGATATTTCCCGCGGCTGAAGGAGCGCACCGGGCTCGCCGGCTATCTCTCCGGCGGCGAGCAGCAGATGCTGGCGATCGGCCGCGCGCTGATGGCGCGGCCCAAGATGATCCTGATGGACGAGCCGTCGATGGGCCTGTCCCCGCTGTTGGTCAAGGAAGTGTTCGGGATCATCAAGGCAATCAACCGCGACCTCGGCGTCACCATCCTCCTGGTGGAGCAGAACGCGCGCGCGGCGCTGTCGGTCGCGAGCCACGGCTACATCATGGAGCAGGGCAAGGTGGTGCTCGACGGCACGGCCGACGAACTGCGCGACAACGAGGACGTCAAGGAATTCTACCTCGGCGGCGCCGGCGACCAGCGCAAGAGCTTCAAGAACCTGAAAAGCTTCAAGCGGCGAAAGCGGTGGCTGTGAACCATAGCGTTTTCGAGCGAAGTGGAGACCGGTTCGCGTGAAGAAAACGCGTCAAAACAAAAGAATCAAATGCTCACTCGAGCACCTGTTCCGCTTCCGCGACCGCGCAAAGAACATGATAGAACGAAGACGCAGGGATGGTGGCGACCAGCGAATTGCCGTCGCGATCGAACTGGTCGTACCAGCCGCCCGCGACGGGATGGCTGAGATAATGCCGTTCGAGCCGCGACAACGCCGCGCGCGCTTCATCCGCAGCCCCCGCCTCGCCCGACTCGGCCTGCGCGATCCACGCTTTGGCGATTTCGGTCTGCGGCCACAGCCGGCGCGTATGCCGCTTGATGTTGCCGCCTGCGCCGCCCTCGTCGATCAGGCAGCCGGTCGCCTCATCGCGATAGCGCAGCGCCGACGCCAGCAGTTCGCCGCGGTAGCGCCCGGTCGGGCAACCGGTGATGCGTTCAAAGCCCTTCAGCAGCCAGGCCCATTCAGCCTGGTGTCCAGGTTCCACGCTGACGGGCTCGATCTTCGAAAAATCTTCCTCAAAGTACTCGCCAAGCACCTGCCGTTGCTTGTCGTAGAGATTGGCCAGAAACAGGCTGAAGAAATTCCCGGCCCTGTTCTGGAACACCGTGTCGTGCGTCGCGTCGAACGCCGCGATCATCGCTTCGAACAGATGCATCTGCGGGTTCTGCCGCCGCGGCAGCGACACCGGCAATCCTTCGTGAACGCCGCCATGCGGCGAGCGCAGCTGGGTATCGATGAAATGGCACAGCGCATCGATCTCGGCGCGGATCTGCGCGTCGCGATCGAGTCCATAGACGGTGGCCAGCGCCAGCAGCACGAAGGCGTGGTCGTAGGAATCGCGCAGCGGATCCAGCACCGTGCCATCAGGCGTCAATGTGTGGACGAAGCCGGGTTTGCCGTCAGGGCTTTCGCCTTGCTCAAGAGGTGCTCCAGCCCCTTCAGCGCGATCGCGCGGCCGTCGGGATACCAGCCCATTTGCGCCGCCTTGGCGTAGCAATAGATCTGGCGCGCCTGCACGAAAACCCGGCGCGGCGCCGAGGCATCGGCGCGACCATCGCGATCGAGCCGATCGACAAAACCGCCCGCCTCGTCGTCCCAGCCTTCGCTAGACCACAGCGGCAAGCAGTGCTCGATCATGCGAAGCTTCAGCTTGGTCACGATATCGGCCGAATCCAGCACAGCCGCAGCGGTATCTCTTTCAGCCATTGCGTTCCCTGGAACATCAACACCGGTGGAAGCCGTCTGATAGCACGTCACAGGCGGCACGCAATCGGCGCTCACCTGCGAGATCAGCCATGACCGACCATTACGACGCCCTTGAAACGCGCGAGCCAGCCGAACGTGAGGCGGAGCTGTTTTCGCGGCTTCCGGACGTCCTGCGCAAGGCATTGGCCGCGCCGACCTATGCCGAGCGCCTGAAGGGCGTCGACCCGGCTGCCGTAATCAGCCGCGCCGCGCTGGCGCGACTGCCGGTGCTGCGCAAGTCGGAACTCCCTGCCCTGCACAAGGCTGCGCCCCTTCGGCGGTTTCGTGGCCGGGCCCTTGGGGTCGTTCGGGCGGCTGTTCACCTCGCCGGGGCCGATCTTCGAGCCCGAGCCCGTTCACGCCGACCCTGGCGGGGCGCGCGGGCGTTGTTTGCGGCCGGTTTCCGGCCCGGCGACGTGGTGCTCAACACCTTCAGCTACCATCTGACGCCCGGCGGCTTCATTTTCGATGCGTCGGCGCGGGCGCTGGGCTGTGCGGTGATTCCGGCCGGCCCCGGCAATACCGAGCAGCAGTTCGAACTGATCGAGGCCTATCGCCCGGTCGGCTATAGCGGCACGCCGGATTTCCTCAAGATCCTGCTCGACGCCGCGGCAAGCGCCGGGCGCGACGTTTCCTCGATCAAGCGCGCGCTGGTATCAGGCGCGGCATTTCCGAAATCGCTGCAGGACGAGGTGAAGTCGCGCGGCATTGATGCCTATCAGGCGTTCGGCACCGCCGACCTCGGCTTGGTCGCCTTCGAGACGCCGGCGCGCGATGGCATGGTCGTCAACGAGGGCCTGATCATGGAAATCGTGCGTCCCGGCACCGGTGATCCTGTTGCACCCGGCGACGTCGGCGAGATCGTCGTTACTTCGCTTGATCCGCAGCATCCGTGGATCCGCCTCGCGCTCGGCGACCTCACGGCGGCGTTGCCGGGCGCAAGTCCGTGCGGACGCACCAACATGCGCATCAAGGGCTGGATGGGCCGCGCCGACCAGACCACCAAGGTCAAGGGCATGTTCGTGCGCCCTGAGCAGATCGCCGAGATCGGCAAGCGCCATCCCGAACTCGGACGGCTGCGCCTCGTGGTCACGCGTTCCGGCGAAAGCGATCTGATGACGCTGAAGGCGGAGACGGCTTCGCCCGGCGAGCCGCTTCAGAGCGAACTCGCCGCGAGCCTGCGCGCGGTGACGAAGCTCGGCGGCAATGTGGAACTGGTCGGCGCTGGCACGCTGCCGAATGACGGCAAGGTGATCGCGGACGAGCGATAAGTTCGCCCGCTTCGTCTCAGAATTTGCGGACGAGTTCGATAACTTCGCCCTGCTGCTTCTCGGTGATCTCCGCGAACATCGGCAGCGACAAGATTTTCCCCTGATCGCTGGACGCATTCGGAAACTGCTCGGTACGATGGCCGAAGCGCGCATAGGCGGCAAGGAACGGCAGCGCGGTGGGATAATTGATCGCCGTCTGCACGCCGTTGGCGTTCAGGTGCGCGGCCAGCGCGTCGCGGCGCGGATGTTTGATCGTATAGAGATGATAGACGTGGGTGCGGTCGGGCGCGACCTGCGGCACCGCGACATCCTCGATCTGGTTGAGGCCGGCATCGTAGACTTTCGCGGCGTTCCGCCGCGCTTCTGTCCACTGGGCCAAGTGCGGCAGTTTCGCCGACAGGATCGCTGCCTGCATGCCGTCGAGCCGGCTGTTGATGCCCTCGATATGATGCTGGTGCTTCACCAGCCCGCCGTGTCGCGCCAGCATGGTCATGTGTTCGGCTAGCCGCTCGTCATTGGTCACGACGGCACCGGCATCGCCCATCGCGCCGAGATTCTTGCCTGGATAGAACGAATAGGTCGCGGCCGCGCCGAACGTGCCGACCTGCTGGCCCTTGTAGCGGGCCAGATGCGCCTGCGCGCAATCCTCCACCACCCAGAGCTTGTGCCTGTTCGCGATCGCCATGATCGCGTCCATGTCCGCCGGCTGGCCATACAAATGAACCGGAATGATGCCGACCGTGCGCGGCGTGATCGCGGCCTCGATCGCCGCCGGATCGATCGTGAACGTAGCGCCATCGGTATCGCAGAACACCACAGTGGCCCCGGCGTGCGTAATCATCGCCGAAGTGCTGATCCAGGAGTGCGCCGTGGTGATCACCTCGTCACCTGGCCTGACCTTCAGCGCGGCCATCGCGAGATACAGCGCATCGGTGCCGTTCGCGCAGGAAACGCAATGCTTGACGTCTACGGCAGCAGCGAACTCCCGTTCGAAGGCATCGACGTAGGACCCGCGAATGAAAGCGTTGTCGCGGATGACGGAAGCAATCGCGCCGTCGATCTCGCTTTTGACGGTCTGATACTGCAGTTGCAGATCCGCAAAAGGCACCGGCATCGGTTGTCTTCCCTACTGGTCTGTCAGCAGCCGGCGCGCCGGATTGCCTGCATATTTGCCCGGCGTCGTGATGTCCCTGGTCACAACCGACCCCGCGCCGATCACGACGTCATCGGCAATCCTGACCGGCATGATGGTGGCATTGGAGCCGATCGAAACGCGGTTGCCGATCACGGTCTCGCGCCACAACTCCCTGTTGCCGCGAGCCGGGCCGCCGGTCGAGAACGTATCGTTCACGAACATCACCCCGTGGCCGACAAAGCAGTCTTCGCCGATCGTGACCAGTTCGCAGATGAAGGCGTGAGACTGCACCCGCGTGCGAGCGCCGATCACGACGTCCTTCTGGATTTCGGTGAACGGCCCGACAAAGCAGTCGTCGCCGATCTTGCAGCCGTAGAGATTGCACGGCTCGACGATCTTGACGCCTGTGCCGAAATCAACGTCACGCACGCCCGCTTGATGTATCTCGGGCCGGTTCACGAGACGATACCGAGCCGGCCCAGCCGCGGCGCGAAGCGAAGCGGCACCTCGGCGCCGGTCTCGATCGATTCGTAGAGCGCCGAAATCAGTTCCAGGCTCTTGCGCCCTTCGAGACCGTCGACGAGCGCCGAACGCTGGTTCACCAGACAGTCGATCACATGCTGATAGTAGGCTTGATGGCCGAAGCCGTAGACATTCGGCGGATTGACGGAAAACTTCTCGACCACGTCCCTGTCCGACGGAAGTTCATCGACAAAGCGCCAGTGCCGGATCTGGTTGACGGCAAAGCCTGCGATCTCGACCGTTCCTTCTCGCCGAGAATCGAAAGCGATCCTTCGAGGTCGGTCGGCCGGACAGCCGTCGTCGCCTCGATGATCCCGAGCGCGCCGTTGCGGAATTTCAGCGTTGCGACCGCCGTGTCCTCGGCCTCGATCTTTGCCAGCGCAGTGACGGCGCGGGCGTGAACGCTGACGACGTCGCCGAAGAACCATTCCAGCATGTCGACGTGGTGACTGGCCTGGTTGGAGAGCACGCCGCCGTCATAGGCCCAGGTGCCGCGCCAGGCATCCTGATCGTAATAGGCTTGGTCGCGGCACCAGCGGACGCGGACCGTGCCAAGAATCAGGCGGCCGAAGCGGCCGGCCTCCAGCGCCTCGCGCGCCTTCACCACAGGAACATTGAAGCGGTTCTGCTTGACGACGAACAGCTTGACGCCGGCCTCGTCACACGCGCGGATCATGTCGTCGGCATCCTGCAGCCGCAGCGCCATCGGCTTCTCGACGACGACGTGCTTTCCGGCCTTCGCGCAGGCGATGACATGGGCCGGATGCATCCCGCTCGGCGTCAGCACCGCCACCGCATCGATGTCCTTCCGGGCGAGGAAGTCATCAATGTCATAGATCGCCGGGACGCCGAACTTCGAGCCGATCGCGTCGGCGCGGTTGCGGACGGTATCGCAAACGGCAACGAGCCTAGCTCCGTCGATATGATTGCCGCCCAGAAGCTCCGAGTGGCGCTTTGCGATACGCCCGCATCCGAGCAGGCCTAATCTAATCATGGGGAGCCTTGTTCCGATGACAGTTTATATGCACGTTAGCCGTCTCATCGGCCGCAGCCAACCCTTCATGACGGGCGGGGGCGTTGACAGAAACTTCGGAAGGTCTCAAGGATGTTTCTCCCTTTGCGGCCGGGCGCATTGTCCCCGGCCGATGGTTGGACGAACGGTACGCTGGGCTGCTACCTCTCGGTGGACGGGTTCTGCATAGCGGCCATGGAGCAGATTCTGGGTTCCACCGTTCGCCGCTACGGCACAGATGCGAGAGTTCCATCGCTAAACCTTCGGTTGCTCACAGGCGATTCTGTGCGGCAGTATTGCTGTTGGCTTATAAGAGCTTCAAAATCAGAGCTCGCTTTTCACGTTGCATGCGGCAGGAAATTCAACGACGAGAGAAAGTCACGGGGCCGATGACTTCAGTACCGATGGCTGCTCACGACACGATCCGCTCGAGAACGGACACCGCTGCGTCCGACTCGCGAAGCGCCGCCATGAAGGAAAAGCCCCGGGTGTTGGTAACGGGCGCCGGCGGATTTGTTGGACGGCACCTCGTTCCCTATCTGGCCGCGCAGGGATACCGCGTGATCGCTGCGTCGAGGGCGGCGTCTGCGTTCGACAATCCGGGCGTTTCGGCCATTCCACTTCCGGATCTTTCGAAGCTGTTCGACTGGCAACCCATTTTGGAGCAATGCGACGCCGTGGTGCACCTTGCGGGTATCGCACATAAGCATGCCGGCGACAACTTTTACGATCGGGTCAATCATCGCGCGACTTCGGCGCTTGCGCGGGCAATGTCCCGTAGCGGCACCAGACATCTCGTATTTATTTCGTCGATCGCCGCCCAGTCCGGCGCCTATGCGGATCATGAGCTGACCGAGGATGATTTTCCGACGCCCAACAATGCGTATGGACGATCCAAGTTCGCCGCCGAACAGGCCATTCGCGCCGCCGACATTTCATTCACAATCTTGCGCCCCGTCGTGATTTATGGCGATGGCGAGAAGGGAAACTTCGCGACCGTACACCGGATTGCCCGTCTGCCGATCCCGCTTCCATTCGGCTCGTTGAGCGCGCAGCGGTCTGTGCTGTCGATCCAGAATTTCAACTCGGCGGTCGAGACCGCGCTGAACAATCCCCGCGCACAGGGGCAGACCTTCATCGTATCCGATCCGGCGCCCGTCACGGTCGCAGATCTTATCGCGCGTCACCGCGCAAGCCTCGGCAGACCACCCTGGTTGATGCCCGTACCCGAAAGCTGGATCAAGCTGGGGCTCAAGGGTGCGGGCGCGGGCAGCGTTTGGGAACGGATCGGCAAGCCACTGGTGGCCCCGCCCACCAAACTGCTTGCGATCGGCTGGAATCCATGCCTGAGCGACTTGCGATCGCAATCGTCACCGGACAGCAGCTCAACCGCAACGAAGTGTCCGGCCGGTGCTCGGCGTCGATAGTATCAACACCGTATCGAGTTTCCAGGGTGCAGCACGGGCGCAAAGTTGCTGGTCGCTCAATGATTCGGAGGCAGCATCCTTGTAGTTGGCGAATCCATAATGCGGCTCCCTGGGGCATTTGAGCGCAGGTGGATTGAGTCCTTTCAGCATTGGCGCGCCGACGATCGCGGGAACGAAGAAGGGATCTGCGCGGCACTCCACGGCGATGTTCCAGAAAGCCAGATTGTCGGGCGGAACGAATACCGCCGCACGATGAGCCTGCGCAATTCCCGTCGCCATCAATGTATCCCTTGCCTGTGCTCCGGGGGTACGCTTCATGTCGTTCGCCAGAGCATAGCGGGCCGGATGCCCGGGTGTCAGCAGTGCGATGAGGCGTTGATAGGTTGTCATCTCTGCGCCAGCACTTTCCCCGATTACCAGCCGAACTCGCGCCTGAAGCTCGGCGAACATCGCGCCGACCCTGTATGCGCTTTTCCTTTTTTCCTCGGTCGCAAACGCGACGAGCAGGATCGCAGCAAGTACAAATGCTGGCGCGAGTGGATTTGGGAATTTCCTTTCGAAGGATGGACCCGCATAGGCGCATACAAATACGATTGCCGTCCAGGTCCCGACATTGACAAAGTAATAGTCGGCCCCGCCGGGGAGGTTAACCAGCACAGCGACGGTAATGCCGGAGATCGCCATTACTCCAACCGCTTCGGCGCATCTCTTGTCCCATATTGAACCGCGGCGCCATGCTTGAACCGCAGCGCCAATCAACAGCAGATTTGCTGCGATATTCGACAAAGCGCAGAGTGGATAATCCCGGATGAAGCCGAGCGGTTGGAGCGCCTCTAGCACCGTATTCGCACCCGGGGAGATGATGGCGATGGCCAGTATCACGAGCAAGAGGAGCGGAACAGCTAGCTTGATCAGCCCTTGAGGCGTCATGCCCATTCGTCGCCACAGCAGGAATCCGACAGCGCTGGCGAGAACTGCGCCAACAGAAATTTTTGAAAGAAGAATCAGCAGACCCACAACGCCAAGCGTTGCGAGCTCAAAGCTGAAGCGATGGGACCGTTCAGAATCGGCGATCTCGGCTAGCAGTGGCAGTGCCAGCAGAAACAGGATCATTGCGAGGAAATAGGACTCGGAGACTAGATAGGAGGTCCATCCCCACAGGTCGGAAACAAAAAGCAGTAGCAACGAACATAGCGTGATCAGGGTGCCGTTGGCGGGCCCTTCTCCAGGTCGGCGAAGCAAGTGAACCGCCAGCGACAAGCTGAACAGGAGTACTGGAACTCCGATGACTTGCCCCCGATGGAGTAGCCCTCCAGCGTCGGCACGCCGAGCCAAAGGCTGACGCAACCCAGCCAGATGTGCGACAGAGCGTGATACTCGATCGGGACAAGTCCATCGAGGCCGGTGCTCAACGCACCGTACTTCACCAGCATGTTGGCGATCGAAGCGTGAAAAATAGTGTCGAGCTGGTGAATACCCGTCAGCGCGAGTTCAGGCGTGAGGACCGATGCGTAGGCGCGGGAATTGATCACCAGGAAATATCCGAAGCCGAAAAGACAACCGCAGGCAACGGCGAAGACCCACCTGATGGCGGGCGCGGCGCGCATGGCGGATGCGGTCTGCGCGAGGCCCGCAACCAACAGGCCGACAAATAGCGGATAGGTGACTATGTCAGCGAAAGACCCGTTCAACCAGGCAAGGCACGGCAGAAAAATCACTGTTATTGTTGAAACCAGGAGCGCGGCGTAGGCTCCGCCGCGCTCCACATGGCGCACCGTGAACAAGGTTGCGCAGGCGATGACGGCGGCTGGCAGCAGGAACGCCTTGACGAAAACGAACCAGTGCGGGCTTCCCAGGGGCCATCGCACGATGGCCACCATGACCGCCGACACCGCCGCCATGGTCCAGCCAAAAATCGCCGCGAAATAGATCGGGCTTGGTCTATGGGCGGCAAGCGGCTGCGTTCGGCCGGGCGTCGATTTGGCCAGCCGTGGCCGAGACAATTGTTCAGAAGCTTGCACGCGATCGAACCTGCTTTTGACCGGGGCTCGGGGATGGTCCCCGCCCGGAGCTCATCTGGCGATAAGCCGGAGGCGCGGCGCTACCCCGCGCCCGAAGTAGCTCAAACCGCGCGCTGCGATAGCATAGCCGGCCCAGATTCACCACTCCAGGAAGCCTTGCACGATCTGGCCCCCTGCCGTATCTAACGACCGAAAATAGAGGCGTTTCCGGGCCAAAACCGGAACCGGTTGCCGCTTTGGACCCGCCAAATTGCCAGACAAGAGCCACCTTACCATCGCCGAGAGCGACACGATCGAGCAGGCGTTCCAGCGGCTGAACGCCAACATGCTCGGGATCCTGTTTGCCCGTGACGCTGAGGGGCGTGTGATCGGCGCCGTCACGGACGGCGACATCCGCCGGCGGCTCTTGACGGGAATATCGATCCAGGGCGAGGTCGCGAGCTGCATCAACCGCAACTTCGTGTGGGCGCGCGCCGGTGCGCCCCGCGAACAGATCCTCAAGCTGCTCGACCAGCGCGTCCATGTCGTTCCGATCCTCGACGCCGACGGCCGGCTGGTGGACGTATTCAGCCGCGATCTGTTCAATCTCGGCGAAGAGAGCGAAGTATTTGCCCGCGCGCGTTCGCCGGTTCGAATCAGTTTCTCCGGCGGCGGCACCGACCTCACGCATTATTTCGTCGACAATGACGGCGGCTCGGTCATCAACGCGACCATTGCGATGTATGCGCATGCGACGCTGCGGCGGCGCAACGACGACCGGATCAGAATCTACTCGCACGATTTTCGCTGCACGGTCGAAGCGGAAAATCTCGCCAGCCTCGGCAGCGAAGGCGAACTGGCGCTGATCAAATCGGTAGTACGCCTGATCCAGCCGGCCTACGGCTTTGATCTCGACGTGTCGGCCGATTTTCCAGTCGGCTCCGGCCTCGGCGGTTCGGCGGTGGTGTCGTCCGCCATCATCGGCTGCTTCAACGAATTCCGCTCCGATCGATGGGATCGCCACGAGATCGCGGAAATGGCCTTTCAGGCCGAACGGCTGATGCTGAACATTCCCGGCGGCTGGCAGGACCAGTACGCCACCGTGTTCGGCGGCTTCAATCACATGGAGTTTTCGTCCGAGCAGAACACCATCGTTCCGCTTCGCCTCGAGCCCAATATCGTCGCCGAACTCGAGGAAAGCCTGGTGCTTTGTTACACCGGCTCCAACCATGACTCCGGTTCGATCCACCGCGACCAGAAGCAGCAGCACGAAACCAGTGACGCCGTAGCCGCCGCAGCCCAGCAAAAGGAAGTGACGCGCGAGATCCGGCATCATCTGCTGCGCGGCCAGCTTCTGGAGTGCGGCCGCCTGATCGATGAGGCATGGCACGCCAAGCGCCGCATGAGTTCGCTCATCAGCTCCAGCGAACTGGATGCGATCTATGATCTTGCGAAGGCCAATGGCGCGGTGGGCGGCAAGCTGCTGGGCGCCGGCGGCGGCGGCTACTTCATCTTTTTCGTTCGCCCATTCCACCGCTATCCGCTGATTGCGGCGCTGGAGCAGAAAGGCCTGTCCTGCTCGCGCATCGCGTTCGAGGAAAATGGCCTGCGGACCTGGAAATCCCGAATTCCCGGAGCGCCGGCCAGGGTCGGCGTCGCGCGAAACTAGGCACCGAGAAGGTTCATGAATTCAACCAACCAGGATGCTACGATCCGGATCGGCAACCGTTCGATCGGCGACGGCCGGCCCTGCTATGTCATTGCGGAAGTCGGCAACAACCACAACGGCGATTTCGATCGCGCCATCGCGCTGGTCGATGCGGCGGTCGCGGCCGGCGCGGATTGCGCCAAGTTCCAGATGCGCAAGCTCGACGAGGTCTACCGCGCCTCGAGCCTTTCCGGCAAAGACGACGACCTCGCCGTCGAATACACCCTCGACCTGCTGCGCCGCTTCGAACTGACCACCGAGCAACAGCGCCGCGTGGCGGCCCATTGCGCCTCGAAGAACATCCAGTATCTCTGCACGCCCTGGGACGCATCCAGCGTCGCAACGCTGGAGACGTTCGGGGTTCAGGCCTACAAGGTCGCCTCCGCCGACCTGACCAATCTGCCCTTGCTGGCAAAACTGGCCGCGACCGGCAAGACGCTGATCGTCTCGACCGGCATGAGCACGTCGAATGAAATTCGCGCCGCGGCGAAATTCCTCGACGACCGCTCGGCGCATTACGTGCTGCTGCATTGCCAGAGCACCTACCCGGCCGCGCTTCACAACATTCATCTGCGCTTCATGGAAACGCTGAGGGAGATTCATCCGCTCGTCGGCTATTCCGGTCACGAGCGCGGGATCGCGGTTTCGATCGGCGCGGTCGCGATGGGCGCGGTCGTGATCGAACGCCACATCACGCTTGATCGCGAAATGGAAGGCCCGGATCACGCGGCAAGCCTTGAACCGGAAGAATTCAAGGCGCTCGTGTCGGGCATTCGCGAAGTGGAGACCGCGCGCGGCGAAAAGCTTGCCGAGCGCGCGCTCAGCCAGGGCGAGCTGATCAACCGCGAGAACCTCGCCAAGAGCCTGGTGGCGGCCCGCGACATCCCGGCCGGCACGGTCGTCGCCGAGAGCGACGTCGCCGTCAAAAGCCCGGGCCAAGGCCTGTCGCCACTGAAAATGCCCGCGCTGATCGGCCGGCGCCTCAACCGCGCGATGGCGAGAGACGACTACTTCTTTCAGAGCGACCTCGACAACGGCGCCGCAACCGCCCGCCGCTATCGTTTCGACCGGCCGTGGGGCGTGCCGGTCCGCTATCACGATACGCAGCGCTTTCTGGAAATCTGCCAACCCGACATCATCGAATTCCATCTCAGCTACAGCGACATGGAGCGCGATCCGGCCGCCTATCTGTCCGGCACCTACGATCTCGGCTTCGTGGTGCACGCGCCCGAACTGTTTGCGGGCAGCAAGCTGATGGATCTGGCGACCGCAGACGAAGGGCTGCGCCGCTATTCGCTGGAGCAGACCCAGGCCGTCATCGACATCACGCGCGGCTTGAAGAAGTTCTTTCCGAAGACCAAGCGCCCGCCGATCGTCGCCAATATCGGCGGCTTCACCATGGACGAGCCGCTGTCGCCGGAACGGAAAGCGGAGTGCTATCGCATCTTCGCCGCCAGTCTCGCGGAACTCGATCTCGACGGCGTCGAGCTGATTCCGCAGACCATGGCGCCGTTTCCGTGGCATTTCGGCGGACAGCGTCACCAGAACATCTTCATTTTCCCGGACGAGTCGGCCGCATTCTGCGCGAAGCATAATCTGCGGATGTGCGTCGACATCTCCCACACCAAGCTTGCCGCCAATCATTTCGGCTTCGATTTCGCCGAAGGCCTCGCTCGACTCGGTCCGCATACCGCCCATCTCCACTTTGGCGATGCCAAGGGCCTTGACGGCGAAGGCTTGCAGATCGGCGAAGGCGAGATCGATTTCGACGAGATCGGCGCCGTCCTGCGCAAGCATGCTCCCGACGCCTCGTTCATCCCCGAGATCTGGCAGGGCCACAAGAACATGGGTGAAGGATTCTGGACGGCGTTCGAGCGCCTCGAGGGCCGCATATGACGAGGGTTACGCCCGGGCGGACGCTAGCCGTGATCGCGGCGCGTGGCGGCTCCAAGGGCATTCCGAACAAGAACCTGATCGATCTGTGCGGCAAGCCGCTGATCGCCTGGACCGTCATGCAGGCGGCCGCCGCGCGCGGCGTCGATGTCGTCGCGGTTTCCTCCGACAGCGACGAAATCCTTGCCGCTGCGGAGGCCGCCGGCGCGGTCGGCGTCCGGCGCCCTGCCGACATCTCCGGCGATCTTGCGTCATCGGAGTCGGCGTGGCTGCACGCGCTGGAGCAGCTCGATGGAAAGCATGGCCCGTTCGGAAGGGTCGTTGCGCTGCAGGCGACATCGCCGATCCGGGAATCCAGCGACATCGAACAGGCGCTCGCGACGTTCGAACGGGAGGAACTCGACAGCCTGCTCTCGGTCTGCGAAGTCGAGGATTATTTCAACTGGCGCATCGGCGCCGATGGGCCTGAACCAATCAACTACGATTTTCGCAACCGGCGGATGCGGCAGCAGATCGAAAAGCGGTATTTGGAAAACGGCTCGTTCTACGTTCTAATTCCCGCGCTGCTGCGCGAACACAACAACCGGCTCGGCGGCAAGATCGGAATGCATCTGATGGAGCGCCACAAAATGTTCCAGATCGATCGCCCGGAAGACATCAAGCTTTGTGCGGCCATCATGCGCAGCTACGGCTATGCATAATCCCGCAGCCTTTTCGCTGGAAGGCAAGACTGCCGTCGTCACCGGCGCGTCGCGCGGCATTGGCGCAGCCATCGCGAGCGGCCTGCAGGCGAGCGGCGCAAAAGTGTTCGGCCTCAGCCGCAGCAGCAGGGCGCCTGCGCATATCACGGCGGTCAAATGCGACCTGGCCGACGATGCCGCCATCGCGTCCGTATTCGATCATCTCGCGAAAACCGGGGAGCGGCTCGACGTCCTCGTCAATGCGGCGGGCATCAGCCTTCCCGCCTCCGCGACAATGAGCGAACTCCAGCGATTTCGCGACACGCTGGCCGTCGACCTGAGCGGCGTCTACGCGACGATCCTGGCGGCCTACCCGCTCCTGAAAAAGGCGGGCGGCGGCTCGATCATCAACGTCACCAGCATCAACTCGGTGCGCGGCTTTCCAGGAAATCCCGGCTATGTGGCGGCCAAGGCCGGTCTTGCCGGCCTCACCCGCGCACTTGCCGCCGACTATGCGCGCAATGGTATTCGCGTCAACGCGCTCGCGCCCGGCTATGTCGCAACCGAGATGACGGCCACAAGTTTCGCCGATCCTGTCATGCATGAGGACCGCCGCCGCCACACCATGCTGGGCCGCTGGGGCAACCCGGACGATCTGGCCGGCGCCGCCGTCTTTCTGGCGTCATCCGCCTCGGCCTATGTGACCGGCCAGGAATTGTTCGTCGATGGCGGCTGGACCACGAAGGGCCTTGCGATCAGCGAGGGTGACAAGCCGTGACGACATTGGAACGCATCGGCTTCATGCAGGGACGGCTGTCGGCCATGGTCGACGGCAAGATCCAGGCCTTCCCGTGGAACGAATGGCGCGATGAGTTTTCCCGCGCCAACGCGCTCGGCCTGACCCGGATCGAATGGACCATAGACCAGGACCGCTTGCGCGAAAACCCGCTCAACACGGCCGCCGGACAGCAGGAAATCCTCGAACTGTCGCGACGCCACGTGCTCACACCAGCAAGCCTGACCGGCGATTGCTTCATGCAGGCGCCGTTCTGGAAGACGGACGGCGAGACGCAGGAGTCGCTGGTCGACGATCTCGATCTCGTGCTCGCCTCGTGCAGCATCCTCGGCATCGAGTTCGTCGTGATTCCGCTGGTCGACAACGGCAGGATCGAGAGCGCGGCGCAGACCGAAACCCTGCTGCGCGTTCTGCTCGATCGCGCCTCCTCGCTGTCGAAGCAAGGCATCAAGATCGTTTTCGAATCCGACCTGCCACCTGCCCCGCTGGCGCAGTTCATTGACAACTTCCCGCACGAGGTGTTCGGCATCAACTACGACAGCGGCAACAGCGCGGCGCTCGGCTATGATCTCTGCCGAGGAGATTTCGGCGTACGCCCCGCGCATTTTCAACGTGCATGTGAAAGACCGGCTGCTTGGCGGCACCACCGTGCCGCTCGGAACAGGCGCGGCGGATCTCGCCAAGACCATTCGGCTGATCGAGCAGTCCGGCTATCGCGGACAATATGTTCTGCAAACCGCCCGCGCCACCGACGGCGACCATGCCGGTGTGCTGGCACGATATCGCGACATGACCGTACGCTGGATCGAGGACGCCAGGCGATGAAACTCGACATCGAGGACCGGGTCGCATTGGTGGTCGGCGCGAGCCGCGGCATCGGTTTTGCGATTGCCGACACGCTTGCCGCCGAGGGCGCCAAGATCGCGATGGCGGCCCGCGGCCTCGACGGCGTCAAATCGGCTGCGGACCGGATCGGCCGCGGTGCCTCGTGCCATGCCGCCGACGTCACCAATCCCGCTGCCGCGCTGTCGCTGGTGAACGATGTCGAAGCGCAATGGGGCAGGATCGACATTCTCGTCTGCAACGTCGGCAGCGGCGCTTCGGTGCCGCCGGGCAAGGAAACCGCGGCAGAGTGGTCGCGGGTGATGGATCTCAACCTGTTCGCCACCACCAATGCGATCGAAGCTGCGAGACCGCTGATGAACCGCGGCAATGGCGACCGCGCGATTGTCTGCGTGTCCTCGATCTGCGGGCTCGCCGCGCTTGGCGCACCGGTGACCTATTCGGCGGCGAAGGCGGCCTTGAATGCGACCGTGCGCGGCCTGGCCCGGCCTTGGCAGCCGAAGGCATCCGCATCAACGCCGTTGCGCCCGGCAACATCCTCAGCGCCGACGGCACCTGGGCGCGCAAGATTGCCGAAAACAAATCCGCCGTGGACGAGATGCTCGCTCGCGAGGTGCCGCTGCGCCGCCTCGGCAAACCCGAAGAGGTTGCCGACATTGTCGCCTTCCTTGCCTCCCCCGCGCCGCGTTCATCACGGGCACCGTGATCGTGGCCGATGGCGGACAATTGCGTGCTTGAACAGGAGCGTTCCATGACCGCGCCCTCCGCTCGATACGACCTCACGGGCCGCACCGCGCTCGTTACCGGCGCCGGTGGCTTGCTGGGACAGCAGCATGTCGCCGCTTTGGTCGACGCCGGCGCACGCGTGGTGGTCAGCGACATCGGGCGGGCGCAGGCTGATGCGACGATCGCTGCGGTAAAGGAAATCTCGCCCGCCGCCGATCTTGTCCCCACCATCATCGACGTGACGTCGCAGGCATCGGTGGGCGCGGCCGGCGAGGATCTCGCCGGCCGCGGCATCGCCATCGATATCCTCGTCAACAACGCCGCGATCGATCCCAAAGTCACCTCGACGCCGGGCGTGATGCATTCGTCACGCTTCGAAGCCTTTCCGGTTCCGCAGTGGCAGACCGAAATCGCGGTGGGACTGACCGGTGCGATGCTGTGCTCGCAGGTCTTTGGCGGCGCCATGGCCAGGCGCGGTCGCGGCGTAATCCTCAACATCGCGTCCGATCTCGGCGTGATCGCGCCGGATCAGCGGCTCTACCGGCAACCCAACATCACGCGGGATGAAGAGCAGCCGGTCAAGCCCGTGACCTACTCCGTCATCAAGCACGGCCTGATCGGTTTAACGAAATACCTCGCGACCTACTGGGCCGACCAGGGCGTTCGCGTTAACGCGATTTCGCCGGGCGGCGTCTTCAACAACCAGGATCCGGCGTTCGTCGAACGCCTGACACGGCTGATCCCGATGGGTCGAATGGCCCGGGTGGACGAATATTGCGCCGCAGTCCAGTTCCTCTGTTCGGACGCATCGAGCTACATGACCGGTCAGAACATGGTCATGGACGGGGGCCGGAGCGTGTGGTAACCACCGCGCATCCCCTCATTTTCATGCAATGACGAGCCGGCGCAGCAGCAACCATGTTTAATGACAAGTCCATTCTGATCACCGGCGGCACTGGTTCGTTTGGGCGCAAATACGTCGGAAATCTCCTGAAGCACTTCAAGCCTCGGCGCCTCGTGATCTATTCGCGCGACGAGCTGAAGCAGTACGAGATGCAGCAGGAGTTCGATCAATCGCCGATGCGCTATTTCATCGGCGACGTGCGCGACGGCGAACGCTTGCGCACGGCCATGAAGGGTATCGACTTCGTGATTCATGCCGCCGCGCTGAAACAGGTGCCGGCGGCCGAATACAATCCGATGGAATGTATCAAGACCAACATCCACGGCGCCGAGAACGTCATTCAGGCATCGCTGGAAGCCGATGTCGAGAAGGTCATCGCGCTATCGACCGATAAGGCCGCGCAACCCATCAACCTCTACGGCGCCACCAAGCTCGCCTCCGACAAGCTGTTCATCGCGGCGAACAACATGGCAGGCGGACATCGCACGGCCTTCAGCGTCGTGCGGTACGGCAACGTGGTCGGCTCCCGCGGCTCGATCGTGCCGTTGTTCAACAAGCTGCTGGCGGAAGGCTGCGATCACCTGCCGATCACCGACCCCCGCATGACACGGTTCTGGATATCGCTTCAGCAGGGCGTCGACTTCGTCAACAAGAGCTTCGAGCGGATGTCGGGCGGCGAGATCTTCGTTCCGATGATCCCTTCGGTGCGCATCACGGATCTGGCGGCGGCGATGGCGCCGAACCTGCCCACCAAAGTGATTGGCATACGGCCCGGCGAGAAGCTCCACGAGATCATGTGCCCGACCGACGACTCCCACTCACGCTGCGCTTTCACGACCATTTCGTCATGAAGCCGACCATCAAGTTTTTCCGCAAAGACGTCGACTATGTTACCAATCAGATCGGCGAGAGCGGAGAGCCGGTGTCGGACGGGTTCGAGTACAATTCCGGCCGGAACGATCACTTCCTTCATGTAGCCGAGATCAGGGAATTCAACCGAATTGCGGTCCAATGATCCCCTATGGACGTCAGGACATCTCCGCTGAGGACATCGAGGCAGTCACCGAGGTGCTGCGCTCGGACTGGCTGACGCAGGGACAGGCCGGCCCCGGTTCGAGCAGGCAATGGCCGCCTATTGCGGCAGCCGCAGTGCGATCGCGGTATCCAACGCGACGGCAGCGCTGCACATCGCCTGCCTCGCGCTCGATCTCGGCCCGGGTGATATGCTCTGGACGACGCCGAACACCTTCGTGGCATCGGCTAATTGCGCGCTGTACTGCGGCGCCAGCGTCGACTTCGTCGACATCGATCCGCGGACTTACAATATGAGCGTCTCGTCCCTGGCTGAAAAACTTGAAATCGCGGCGTCGAATGGCCGGCTGCCGAAGATCGTGGTCCCCGTGCATTTCGCCGGCCAGTCCTGCGAGATGCGGGAAATCCGCACGCTGGCGGATCGCTACGGCTTTCGCATCGTCGAGGACGCGTCCCACGCGGTCGGCGGCGAATATCTCGGGCGCAAGGTCGGTTCCTGCGATTACGGCGACACCACGATCTTCAGTTTTCACCCGGTCAAGATCATCACGACTGGCGAAGGCGGCATGGCCCTTACCAACGATCCGAAGCTTGCCGAGCGCCTTGCCTATTTGCGCACGCACGGGATTATTCGCCCGGCGCAACGGCCTGACGAACCGCCGGGTGAGCCGCGGGTTAATGAAGAGCGCAACGGCCCCTGGATGTACGAGCAGATCGAACTCGGGCTGAATTATCGCATGACCGACATTCAGTCGGCGCTCGGCACCAGCCAGCTTTCGCGACTCGATCCCTTCGTCGCCCGCAGGCGCGAGCTTGCAGCCCGCTACGACAGGATGCTGGCGAAACTGCCGGTGACATGCCCGTGGCAGCACCCCGACACGAACTCCGCCTGGCACCTCTATGTCATTCGCCTGCACCGCAACGAGATCAAGCTCAGCCGGCGCCAGGTGTTCGACGCGCTGCGCGCCGCCGGTATCGGCGTCAACGTGCACTACATTCCGGTACACACCCAACCCTACTACCGAAACCTCGGCTTCGAGACCGGCATGTTCCCCGAGGCAGAGAGTTACTACGAGGACGCGATCACATTGCCGCTGTTTTCGCGCATGACGAATGACGAACAGGACACCGTCGTCGCGGCGCTGGAGAACATCCTCGCGTGAAAATCGCTGTTATCCCGGCTCGCGGCGGCAGCAAGCGGATCCCGCGCAAGAATATCCGCATGTTCTGCGGCAAGCCGATCATCGCCTATTCGATCGCAGCGGCGCAGGAGACCGGGCTGTTCGATCAGGTCGTTGTCTCGACCGATGACGAGGAGATCGCCTCCGTCGCCCGCCAATTTGGTGCCACGACGCC
Organism: Bradyrhizobium sp. RDT10; assembly: GCA_044772375.2. Lineage (GTDB taxonomy): Bacteria > Pseudomonadota > Alphaproteobacteria > Rhizobiales > Xanthobacteraceae > Bradyrhizobium. The sequence continues at coordinate 1,514,017 of CP187939.1, read as the reverse complement.
CTTCATGCGGCCAAATGAAATCGCCGACGATTTCACTGGCACCAACGCCGTCGTGAAGCATGCCGTGTCCTGGTTTAACGCGCAGTCAAACGACGTCACGCATGCGTGCTGTCTCTATGCTACCGCGCCGCTGATGCAGGCGCGATTCATCACGGAAGGCTACGAGGCCATCACCCGCTCCGACGCCGCCTTCGCATTTTCGGTCACCAGTTACGCGTTTCCGATCCAGCGCGCCGTGCGGATCACGCCAAACGGGCGAGTGGACGCGATCTATCCCGAACATCGCATGACGCGATCGCAGGATCTGGAGCACGCCTATCACGATGCCGGGCAGTTCTATTGGGGGACGGCGCGCGCCTTTCTGGAGGACATGCCGTTGTTTGCGCCGCATTCGATCGGCGTGATCCTGCCGCGCCATTTCGTCCAGGACATCGACACGCTCGAGGATTGGGAGCGGGCCGAACTGATGTACCGCGCCAGCGACCGCGCGTAAGCAGCGATCAGGCAGCGTCCCGGTCAAGCAACGGCCGGAGAAACGACAAGAGGTCGCCGCCCTCGAAAAGATGCCCTTTTATTCCAGCAGCGGCAGCGGCCTGGAGGTCGTGCGGCATATCGCCGACGAGCAGACTGGATTCCTTGCGCACCGGCCAGCCTTTGAGGCAATCGAGGATCATGCCCGGCGCCGGCTTGCGCCGGTCGCTTGCCCGCCGCCACTCTGCGACAACGCCTTCCTCGTGATAGGGGCAGTACTGGAATTCATCGATATGCGCGCCGATTTCAGCGAGGTCCCGGCTCATCCAGTCGTGTAGCGCGTGAACCGCCTCGATCCCGTAATATCCGCGCGCAACACCGGCCTGATTGGTCACCACGAATGTGAGATAGCCGAGATCGTTACAGAGCTTGATCGCCTCCCGCGCACCCGGCACCCACTCGAAATGCTCGATCTTGTGCACATAGGCCTTGTCGATATTGAGAACCCCGTCCCGGTCGAAGAAAACCGCGGGGCGACGCATTCTCGCAGGAAGCTCGCTCTGCGCACGTTCAAAGTCGGAGGGCACGCCGATGTCGATGAAGAATCCGTCATATAGCGCCGCCCGCAACTGCCCCTGCTCGGCGAGACGCGGGAAGATCGTCTGTTCGAGCGAACAGGGTAGCTCATCGATGAAGGAAAGAATTTTTCGATCGACGCAATAGACGCCTGAATTGATCGGCCCGTTCGGCTGCGCACCCGCCGGCAGGAACGTCTTGATGAAGTCTCGATCGAGCAGGACGCGGCCGTAGCGATCGCCGGCGTGATCTTTCTTCAGCGCCACGCGTACGATTGCGGGCGAATGCGCCGGGCCGGCTGCGACATCGAGCAGGTTGAAGTCGAAAAGGAGTCGCCGTTGAGAAGCAGGAACTTGTCGTCCAATCTTTCCGTGGCATGCTTCAACGCCCCGCCGGTGCCCATCTGTGCCGGCTCCGACACGACCGAGACCGATGCGCCGCGCCAGCGTCGGCCGTCATAGCGATCGACCACCTGCCCCGCCTGATGACCTGCCAGCAGCACGACGTCCTGAATGGTCGGGTAGCGCGACAGCTCGTCGAGGATGTAATCTAGGAACGGTTTGCCGGCGACCTCCAGCAGCGGCTTCGGGACCAGCCGTGTCATCTCACCCAACCGGGTACCCAACCCACCGACCAGAATGATGGCCTGCTTCAGCACAATGCCTCCTCGATGAAGCCGCACAGCATATGTCCGATCACGATGTGCATTTCCTGGATCGAGTTGGTGCGCGTCGCCGGCACCCGGATCACGTGATCGGCGATCTCGGCTATGCGGCCACCGTGCTGCCCTGTCAACGCGAGCGACCCAATTCCGAGATCGCGGGCGGCCTCGATGGCCCTGACGACGTTGCTGCTGTTCCCGCTGGTCGACAGGCCGAACAGCACGTCTCCTCGCCGGCCGATCCCTCGCAATTGACGCGCGAACACCTCGTCGTACGAATAATCATTGGCAATCGCCGTCAGTGCGGATGTGTCTACCGTCAATGCCAGCGCCGGAAGCGGCGCCCTGTCCTTCAGGTAGCGCCCCATCAATTCCGCCGCCAGGTGCTGTGCGTCCGCGGCAGAACCGCCATTGCCACAGAACATGATCTTGCCGCCCGACCGCAGCGAGCGTGTCATGATTTCGGAAGCAGCCGCGATCGTCGCGGCGGCATCGCGCAACAGCCGCATGTTTTCGGCGATCTGATCCAGTTCGAGGCGAGATCCGCTCTTCCCGACGTGCAGTGCTCTCAATCCCGATGGTCATGAAATTGCCTGACGGTGGACAGGAGTAATGAATCCGGCTCCACAGGCGCTACTTGAGATGCTGGGTGGCCCAGAAGTCTCGCCATGTGGGGAAGTTCCCGGCGCGTAGCTGGACAGACAAACGGCTCATATTCGCAACTGCCCGCCAAAACGCGGCACGTGAAAGTATCGGGACAAAGCAAAGCTCCGCCAACCGGTATTTCGATCACCTAAGCACAGCAGCATGGTGCCGGTAAATACCTCACCCTTGCTTACATCGCGGTACACCGATAGGAACGGGCTGGTCTAAGGGAGTTTCTCGTGCCGTCCCTCCGCAATCCCCGTTCGCGATGTCCGATTTGTAAAGGAACGCAATTCGATCCGAAGCTAAGCCTGACTCGGCTGGGCGAGAGATTTGAGATCGTGACCTGTCGTGATTGCAGCTTCATTTTCGTGGCCGATCCCGAGGCCGATACCGCCAATCATATCGACATCGACAAAATTGACTGGGCCTTCAGGCCTCGTCATTCGCAAATACGCCGGCTGTTGCTGTCTCGACTTTCGCCCGGGAACAAGGTCATCGAAATTGGCTGCGGACGTGGCGAAGTCGGCTTCCTCATGCGGGAAGATCCCGTTGAGTACATCGGCTACGAGCCCGCCAGAGGGCTTTCAGATTTTGGCATTCGTGCCGGCGTACCGATCACCCAGACGACTTTCGAGGGTAACCAGCGTGCCGACGCTCTTGTGATCGACAATGTGCTGGAACATGTAGCTCAGCCCGCCGAAATGCTGGAGATCGCCGCTGGCGCCTTAAATCCGGGTGGGATACTCATCGTGATCACGCCGAACGTGAATGACATACGCGCGCTTTCCCCAAGCTGGAGAAAGCGTCATTTGTGGGTACCGCCGGACCATATCAATTTCTTCTCGGCGGCAGATATTGCCGCAATGTTCGCGCGCGCCGGAATGTCGCCAAGGCGTTTCAAGTTTGCGCCGCTTTCACTTCAGGACTTGAAATTCTACCCCCGCGCAATGGCTGAAACGATCGGCCTCTCGATATTCGGCCATAATGTGTATGCCGTTAAGGCTCATTAAGCGCCGCAGGGGATAGATCGGTGATCACCGAGCCAAAGCGCTGTTCGGGCGCAAAGCCCGACGAATAGTCCTTCTGACGACTTTCAAGGGAAGGTTGTGACGGACATCGGCGACAGGCCTCTAATCCGGGCGAACTGCGTTCGATCCGCGAAGCATTACGCCGACTAGAGATACCAGGAACACTGCTGCTCCGGCAATAATCGCTATCGTAACAGGTCTGGCCACCGCGTATCCCAGTGATACGTAAGGCTCGTCAAGGAGAGCCGTAGGATAGTTTCTCCATGCGCCAAGTCTTGCTGACAGTGCACGTTGCTCGGCCTTCGAGGCAGCCAGCCTCTGCTCGTTGCGCGAGACAAGATCGGACAACCAGACCCTCAGTAGCGCTGCGAACGCCGGATCGCCGGACGCCCCCTCGAATCTTCCCTCGCTAGGGCCAACAGCGATTCTCTGTCCTGCACCAGACTGGCGATAGTCGTATCACTGGCCGCAAGCTGCTCCTTGATGTCAGCTTCCAGCGGACCGAGGGTTCTGCGCTGCTCCTCATTCAGCAGACTGACTGCGGCAGCTATGGCGTCGCGCGCTTGCCGGGCCGTGGCTGCGCGCACGCTCACGGCAACAGTATCAGCAGTCTCCTGCCTTGCGGTCAGGTTACCAGGAATCAACTGCGCAGGTCGATTGGCGTCGCCGGCGGAGTTCGTCGCCTGGACCACGCGCTGCTTGAATGAGAGGGAGTTTATCCGGGAAACCGCGCCCGTAGGGCTTACAGCTTCCACTCCATCCACCTTTCCAATCCGAATGCTTCCCTGGGCTGTATAGACCGTCGGGAGCTGCAGGGCGGCTACATATGCGATAGCGATCGCAACCAGCGGCAGCAGCACCGTCAAAAACAGGCGCTCGCGGATCGTCCGCCATAGATACATGAACAGCCTACCAAGATATTGATCGCCGGGTACGTCGCTTGGCGAAACGCTCATGAAAATGCCTTGTCTTCCGGGCCAATAGACGGACGTGAGAATAGTACGTTCGACCTCCACTTGTCCTCTGTTACATATACTACCACTGCGCTAACAACTTTGACCAGGAAAGTTATCTGGGTCAACGAATTGACCATCCCCGAAACAATCATGATCGACAGCGCGAACAATATCGGCGTCAGGAAAAAGCACGTCGCAAAACGCTCCTGAACGATGCAACGCGTCATCAGGAACATGAATTCAGAGAATACGATTGCGGAAAGTGCGACCAAGGCAAATCCGCCGAACGGTCCACCCAGCTCGAAAAAGACTTCCGGCCATCCGCCGGTGTAAGCCGATCCCTGCGCAATGATGTAATGAGCGCGCTGGAAAGGCAGGGCAAGCTCCATCAGAAGTTGCATTGTCGAATTGCGGGACGGGTCGAACGGATCGACGAACAATTTGTAGGCCGCGAATCGTCCGCTCCAGTCATCCTGCAGGAACACCCGCTCGTAGGTCATCCACCACATCTCGCCCTGCTGGACCAGAATACGCTGGGTTAGTTTCGCGAGCAGCTCGCCTCCTTCGCCGCGCACGACGATATAGGAGTAAACTACAGCGGCGGCGGTCAGGACTGACAGCGCAGTTCCCGCGACCGCGAGCCAACGCAGGATTCTGCCTGAGAGCATTCCCCCTGTGACGTCGACCTTGCTTCCTGCGCGACCATGATGACGCCGATCGGCATGATGAAGAACGAGGTATACGCGTAAAAGGACGAGAATCGGTGACCTGCCAGGAACAGGTACAGGATCAGGGAGCCGAACAGCACGCCGAACCGCCGATCCGCAGACTTTTCTTGCAACAAGGAATCGCAAAGAAGACTCCAAGCTGGAACGCGAGCATCGGCCCCCATTCCAGCAGACGGTTATGCAGCGGACCGCCGTACAACTGTGTATAATCGAAGCGCTCGATGCCCGCGAACAGCGGGATCGGACCGCTCGCCACCAGCTCCATGCAGAGAGCGGCGACAAAAAGAGTCACCAGCCAAAACGCTAGATCAGAAAGCGAAAATCGTCCGGGGGGCAAGCGGCTCGCCAGCCCTAACCCATCTACTCCGACGAGTTGCCGCACCCGCTTGCGTCGAAACGAAAACAGCAACGCGATGACGACCAGGCCTTGGGATACTGCCATCGGCAGGGCTGCCGTGCCGGGACCGATATCCCGCACCAACTGATCGGAGAATAGCGGCCCGGACAGATCGATGTAGAGGACGGAGACCAGCCTCCAGGCAAATGCAAACAGAAAGAAGAAGAAGATCAGGGCAAGGCCGGGACGCCTTGCTGCAATGGACACACTTGCAGTCAGTAGGATGGCAACCGCAGTCAGGCTCAGCAGAGCCGCGAACAGGGAACCAGAAGCCCACCAGGAAGCTGTCACGCCGTCACCCCATCCGATCCACGGATCCAGCATAAGTTAATGCGCCACACACCTGCAGCTTTCAGCCCGTGCCGAGCAAACTGTCAGCGAGGCTCCCAAACATACAAAATCCCATCATTATGCAAGGTGGGCGCAAATGCCATGCGCTCCCGGGCCAGAACGCGGATACGCCCCTGCGCATCCAGCCGCTTGAAGAGACGGGTCTGATAGTCCATCGACCGAATGTAGACCCGGCTGGTGAAATCACGCGGCCGAGAGAGCTTGAGCATGTCCACGCCCGGCTCGATATTGATCACGAGAGCCGGCCTTGCCCGAATGATGTTTTCGATGACCGCTTCCACGGCATAGGGAATTTGCTCGATACAGAAATACGTGAAAACGGTGCTGCCTGCCAGTTCGCCGAACTGTGGATCGCTCGCGTCGGTGAGGTCGATCCGGTCGAAACTGACGCGGTCGTCCAGATGGAAATGACGCGCGATCTGCCGTCCTGCCTCGATGCCATTCGGTGCAATATCGAAACCACGCAGCCGGCTCCAATGCGGATCAAGGCTCAACGAGAACAGATTTGCGCCATAGCCTGCGCCAAGCTCGAGCAGTGACGTCGTTTCGCCGGCGTGCCGCTTGATCAATTCAGAGAGCGCGCCGATCCGGTATCGATAGTAATCCTTCGTGGTTATTCGGACGATCCGGCCATCCACTTTCGCGAGGCGCGGCGCCGTGCTCTGCCCGATCAGGAACTCTTCAAGCGTTCGGCCGCCGAGCCACGCCCGCTGATTGAGCACCCGGTCCCATTCGCCTGAATTGTACTCAGGATCGACGACCTCATTTGTCCGCCGCACGTTCTTGAATGCCAACCGGCCGAGACTACGCGCAAGATCGATCGTGTAGGCCCGCGACAAATCCAATCTGGACGCCGGCGTCACGTCAGGTTCGAATTTCACGGAATTTCCCTCGGCAATTGCCGGATGCAACAAGACCAGACTGGGACCTGTTCGCGGCAACCAGGCGTCGATAACCGATCAAAGGCCCAAGATCAATTTCTGCAAGGGAGACGTACTCGGTACAGGCAAGAACGGCCGATTCTTTGCACCCGGATACATGCGCGGAAAAGCGAAGAACGTGGCGGTGTACAGCAGCCTCCCATGCCCCGGCGCCATCCGGCTCCCCATGTGCAGGCATTTCGCGGTGTCCACCATGAACGACGCCAGGCGGGGCGCCTTCATCACCTTGACGTCGCCGCGCGGCACCTTGTCGAAGACACGCTCGTCCGGGAAATGACTGCCCAGAAATGGAAAGCCGAATTTGTCGGTCGATTGCCGCGGCAGGAAGGTGAAGGGCCCGTCGCCGTCTTCCTCCACATCGGTGAGATAGCTGAACAGCTTGATTACCCTGACGTCATCATGGTCCCGGTGCCAGAGTTGCGACGACGCCAACTCCTCTCCGGTATGACGCGAATAGGACAATAAGACGTAGTCGAGCCAGGGGATCTCACCGAGTGCCGTTGCGACGACATTGATGACCGCCGGCTGCAGCGCGTATTGAACGAAAATATTATCGGCGCTGAGCTTGCCGTCCTTCATCTCGGCGTCGAGCAACCGAACCCAGAATTTCTTCCAATTGGACGTCTGCTTGGCTCTTGCCGTCTCGATATCGTCAAGTCTTGCCATGCCGGCTTCAGCGAATTTCTGCTGAACGGCCGGATCCATCAACTCGGTGACGATCGCATACCCGTCGCGATTGAGATCTTCAGCCTTGGCCTCTTCGGCCGTGGTTACATTCAGGAACTCAGCCTGGCGCCTGCGCTCACGCTTCTCGCCGAGATGCCATGTACTGATGCCGGATTTGACGGCATAGCGGAGCGGCGAGCGGTTCACATGCCACATCGCTCTGGACATCAATCCCATCTTGGCGCACCCAATTGTTCCTGAGGGGTTAAGGCACATCATTGTACCTCTACCGGTCTGGGCATTTCCATAGCAAAAGCAACCAACACGGGCAAGCAACCCTCTCTATCACACCGGGTGGGAACCTGATCCGGTCGGCGGACGTGATGAGTTTCGCAATCAGGAACGCGGTTTCATCGCGCGGGCGAACCTGCCAAACATCGCGCGATCGGTCCCTGACAAGACAATCGCCCAGCTCAATACCCAGGCGACAATACAGCTCAGCCCGCCAACGATGGCGAGGGCTATCAAACTGCCGGGATCGAAGTACATCTTGCTGACGGCGACGAGGCCTGCAAGTATCGACGCAACGAGCACGTGCCGTCCGACCTGAGCCCAAAACAGGGAGCCTGGAAGTTTCATGTGCGAAAGCATGTGGTGGGCGATCAGGGGGCAAAAACAACGTAGGAGACCGCCCAACCCAGAATAAAGGCCTGCTCGCGAAACAAGACAAGGCCGAGCCCGGTTACCAAGTATTGCAGTCCAACCTGCAAATAGAGCAACCGCGTATTGAGTCGGAGAAAATCCGACCTCACCATCAACGCCGTTTGCCCCGCACCCAGCATCACCGTCGTGGCGGGAACCAACATAGAGATAGCGAGCCAGGGCCATTGATCGGAATGTTGCGGCCCAACCCAAACTTTCAGGATCTCTCCCGAGAAAAGCGCCACCACGACCAAGACCGGAACAATGACGGCTCCCGGCAGTACGAGACCGTTGCGGCCAAGCATTTGTAGCCGGCGCGTGTCCGTGGCTTCATCGATGTGGGTAGAAATCGGAAGAATTGCGGAGTGAAGCGGCGCCATCGTCGCTTTCAGGAAGCGTGGCAGCCGGGTGATCAGGTCGTAGGTGCCGACCTCGACGGGGCTGTAAAGCACGCCGATCGCGAGAGGAACCAAGGTCTGCTGAAACGTACCGGCAATCCGGTTATTGAACATGAGCCAGCAGCGATGAAACACGTCCCTGCTGCTCGCCGCACTCCATGAACGGAACCGGAGCGACGTCCCGAACGCGACGATTACACCCACCAAAACGAAATGCTTGGTCACCGTCACGGCGAGATAGGAATAGGCAATCCACTCGAAAGGCGCACCGCGCCATGCGAACACAGAAATGGCCGTGACGTACAGCACGTTACTGCCCACCTCGGTCAGCCGTAACCAGCCGTACTGCTCAAATCCTTTGAGTGTGCCTTCGGCGATCAGACCAACAAAAGCGATCGGAAGCGCCAGCGCGGTGACCCTGAGAATGGCAACAAACGCCTCGGCCTGGTCGGGCGCGACCTTGAAGATCGCTGTGAGTTGAACCGCCGTGCTCCAAAGTACAACGCCGGAAGCGATCCCGGTGGCAGCGGCGATCACCGCAAGCAGCGATATCTTCTCGCTCGCAACAGCCCAGTCGCCAACGCGCCCTCTTGCAACGGCTTGGGTTGTAGTTTCCGAGACACCAAAGTCAACTAATGCCAAAAACCCCGTCGGCAGGAACGCGCGGCTGAGCACGATCAATCCCAGCACAGCCAGGCCGTATGACTTCGCGATCAATCCGACCGCAAGCAGGCCGAGCACGCCCGCCAGCGCGTAGGCGACCGCCGAGATAGCCGTATTATGCACGAATCGACGCAGCACGATCAGGTCGCTTCCGTTAACTGCAGGCTTGCGCCGCTCAATGACCTCGATAACCGCCGAGAGTTACCGGTAACTCGTTGCGCTACAAATTTCCGGCCATCCCTGCCGCGGCGCAGATGCGCCGCAACACCGAATTCACCATCTCGGGCGCGAATGCCTTGCCGAGGCGGCGACGTTCATTTTCCCGGGCGCTGTAGCTGCGGCGGAGCGCCGAGCTTGCCTTGTAGCCGAGAATGCGCCGCACCGCCTCCGCTGCAACGCCGCGGAGCGAAGGCTGTTCGAGCTTGGCTGCTGCGCGTTTTCCACTTCGTGCCGCAGCGATCGCATCGAGAACCGCCACTGTGACACGCAACGAGTTCGCCCCGTCGACGGCCGTGAAAAGGTCGCTGATGATTTGCTGCCGAATTTGCTCGGTTTCCCCGGGAACCGGGGACAGCCGTCCGTCAAGCCCCTGATGAACCAGTTCAATCAGGTCAGCCTCGGATTCGGCGCCGCGGCTCACCCGTGTCGCGGCGTCCAGCCGCAAGGACGGCGTGTTGAACCACTCCATGCTCAAGGGCTCCACCTTCAGCATGGTCGCCTCGATCGCAGTGGAGCAATTCTGGTGAATCAACAGGCGCGCGCCGCTGATCCATTCCAGCGACGTGCCGTCCTGACGCACGTGAACATTCGGCAATTCGGCGAGCGCATCGTAGGAGGCGATGTTCTCGAACGGATGCGGGCGTAGGACGAACTGGACATCCGCGAAATGTTTCGCCAGCCTGATCGACGTCTCGAGCACCGACCGGTAGGCGTTGCCAGCATCGATAATGAACTGGCGCGCGAACTCCCGCGAAAAACCGGCCTGCACCATCGCGTCTTCCTCGTCCGCGGAGCTATTTGAAAAGCGCGGATTGGCAACGGGAAAGTTGGTGTTGATGAGTACGTAGCCGGGCTCGATCGACGGTTTCGGAAGCGCCGCGCGCCAGGGAGGCGCGCAGAAGTCGTAGCGAGGACACCCTGTCGCGTGAAGCAGCTCGGACGGCACCGTGCCGTTGCGCAAGAACGCCGCATGCTGTGCCTGTCCCCAGACGCAATAGAGGTCGACCAGATCGGTGCAACCAACGCTCTTAACCATCTCGGCAAACTGGTCGGGATTCTTGCCGCCGATGCCTTCGGTATCCAGCACACCGACCAGAATTCCAGCGCGCTTGTAGGACTTGATAAGATCAGCGTTGTTGGGCCGGGTATAGTTCACCAGCACCAGATCCGGGCGCAGCGCCGGCACGTCGAAGCCTTGCTCATACATCGGGACCAGAGTGACGTTCGCCCCTTTGGCCGCGAGCTGCCGACCCAGCAATACCAATCCTTCCAGATCGCGAAGGGGATTATCGACGACCAGGCAAACATGCGGCTTGTCAGGCACGAGCGCCCCGCGGCATTTGCTGCGGCGACGTTGAAACATTGTCGTCGATCGGCGTCAGCAGATCCCAGCTCATCGGCGTCCCCCGCCGTACCGCGCGGCCGACCCGCTTGCCGATCAGCGTCTCGAAATATTTGGGCGGCAGGCCAAGGCCGGGGCGGATGATTCTCAGGTTATCTTCAGTCAGGGCGTCACCGGGGGCGAGATCCTCAGCCACATACAGGGAACGGCGGAAGATTTGCGACTTCTGCTCTTTCTCGGTCAACCCATAATAGACTTGACCGAGCGCCGTCCAGGCACGCTCGGTCTCGACCACGAGCGCCGCCATTTCGTCAGGCTCCATAGAGAACGTCAGATCGACCCCACCGTCGGCGCGCGAAAGCGTGAAGTGTTTCTCGATGACGCTGGCTCAAGTGCAACGCTTGCGACACCCGCCCCGATGCCGAAGGTGTGGTCCGACAGCCCCACTCGCAACCAAACAGCTCGCGCATATGCGGGATCGTCAGTAGGTTGGTGTCGGCGGCAGCCGCCGGATAGGTGCTGGTGCATTTGAGCAGCACCAGATCTTTGCAGCCTGCCTCCCTCGCACAGCGAACGGCCTCGTCGATGTCGGCGACTGTCGCCATGCCCGTGGAAATGATCATCGGCTTACGGGTCGCGGCAACCTTGCGAATGAGAGGCAGATCCGTGTTCTCGAACGACGCGATCTTGTAGCAGGACACGCCGAGCTGCTCCAGAAAATCCACCGCTGACGCATCGAACGGCGTCGAAAACGGGATCATGCCCAGCGAGCGCGCGCGTTCGAAGATCGGACCATGCCACTCCCAGGGCGTGTGGGCTTCCTGGTAGAGCTTGTGGAGCGATCTGCCGCTCCACAGACTGTTCGGATCGTCGATGAAGAACTCGTCCCGGCTGAGGTTCAGTGTCATCGTGTCGGCAGTATAGGTCTGCAGTTTAAGCGCATGCGCTCCAGACTTGGCTGCGGCATCGACGATTGCCAATGCGCGATCGAGCGATTGATTGTGGTTACCCGACATTTCCGCGATGATGAACGGCTGGTGCGAGCGGCCGATCGCGCGGCCCGCAATCATGATTGTCTCACTCATCGGAAGCTCCAGCTTTTTCAATACGAACAAGATAGCGATGACCGCGCAGGTCGAAGAATGCCGGAAAGCGCTGCGGGTCCGCCACCCTCAACAGGTCGAACTGCTCGGCGATCGGACGCGATGGATCCAGGCGCGAGTCCTCGGGCGTACGACGGCGATAATAGCTTGGCGGCCGGTCGTCCTGGGGCACGGGCTTTCCGGACCCGATGATCTCGAGCGCATGGTCCATCAATTCCAGCTCTATCGCAAACAGTCCCTCGTTGATCTCGTCGCTTAGTTCATGCCCTTCGAACACCAGGTGCCGTTGCGCCCAGATGGCGCCGGTATCAACCGAGTCCTGTGCCTCGATCAGCGACACGACGATACGATTTTTCCCTCGAGTATCTGCCATATGTGCGGGGACCAGCCACGCCCTTCCGGAAGATCGCTCGCGTGAATGACAAGGGTCGCTCCGTATTTCTGCCGATCGCCGGGAGAGATGATCTCATGGCACGAGATGAGGAAGAGAACGTCCCCGCCAGTCAGCTCTCCTTTTTGCCGAACCAGTTCGACCGTGTGATTAGCCGCAGCGCCCTCACCCACTGCTCCAGATGCGGATAGATCGGGTGCGTCGTGCTCGAGCAGAGAACTGAAACCTTCATCTCGACCATCACTGGCGATTCCGCGGAATTGTGGGACCCTGCCGCAGCGCAATTAGCATAGAAAATACCGTCAAAACACCAAATAAGAACACCTGCGGTCGCCGCTGCAATCGGCCTGTGTTGGCCGTTGCCGATCGCCCAAGCCACGCATTTTCCGCTCCGCGCCCGCTGTGGCAGCCTGCCGGTCCTAGACGCCGTCCAGCGCTTTCATCGCCTCCTGCACCCGGGAAGTTCCTGGCCCGTCGACCAGCGCCCACGCAGCCTCTCCCATTGCGCGGGTCCGCGCCGGGTCGCCCAGCATCGACCGGATGGACCCTGCAATCTGATCCACCGTGACCGAGGACGCTGATCCGAGATAGGCGACCGCGCTGGAGCCAGCGAGTGCGGTCAATGCGCCAATCTGATTGTCGGCGATGTGGACCGCGATCGTCGGCAATGCGAGACAGCAGCGCTCCCAGCTCATCACGCCGCCCGCCCCGATCGCCAGATCGGCACGTTTCATTAGTTCGGCCATCTTGTCCGTGCCGCGGTGCAGTTCGGTGAGCGGTATTTCCCGGCAGAGATCCGAGATCAGATCGGCATGCGGGTTGCTCATTCCGATCACGACATCGACGGCAAGCGAGGGAGCGACAGCCTTTTGACCGTGGATAATGCCTTCGCGGTCTCATTGCCGGGATCGGAGCCGCCGAAACAGACGAGGATACGGCCTACCTCTCCGCTGCGGCCATTTAGCGATTTGCGTTGCTCCGCGAATTCCGGGCGCAACAGCGCATAATGAGGACCCAGCAACGGCTTGCACGTGGCGGGCAAAAGACCGCGATAGCGCGCATCCATCTCCAAGACCAGATTCTGATCGAGCAGGATATCGCAATCATGGTCCCGATCGGCAAGATCATCGATGGCAAGAATGCGTGGCACCCGTTTGCGGAGCATACGTTCCCACCTTGCGTCGAGCGAATAGTGGTCGACGATGAGCCAGTCGATGGGACCGATCTGATCAATCGCCTCCAGCGTCTGCTCGGCGTCCTCTTCCCAGGTCGTCGGCAACCAATGCGCGTACGCGCTTCCGCTTGCCGCAACATCCTCGGGGCGTCGGTCAGGATCGGGCAGAAGCTGCACGGTATGCCCCTCGCCTTCGATCAGACGCGTGAGGCGGGCAGCATGGCTGCGCAACAGAAACAGTACCGTGGCGCCGTCATCGGCCAGAGCGCGGGCCAGACTGAGGCACCTCATGAGATGCCCCATGCCCATCTCGGTGGAAGCATCGACGCGGATTACAACCCGCTGCACCGCTTTCATCAGATTGGCCTTGGATATTTTCCGGAACGTTTTGGTTGCGGGAATAGGTCGACCCGTCCCAATGGCCGTGCTATGCGCCGACAGACGAAACTGGCCGCCAATTTCACGGTTCGAGTTGCCATGCAGCGCCACTTGAACCATCACGCCACACTCTATAATCCCGAACCGCAGCAAAGCAAACATTCCGGCAAGGCATGTCCCCGCTGAACGACGACACCATCCTGATCACGACGCTGGCGGAATATCAGACCCGGTTCTGGATTCCCGTGGCGCGGCGGTTGCGCAATGCCGGATACGAGGTCCACCTGCTGGCGTTCGACGATCGCAGCGCGGAAATGGCAGAGGCGCAGGGCGTCCCCGTCGTCAACATGTACCGGACAGGCCTTCAGGGCGGCGCGCCGGTCGAAGACCAGCGCGCCTTCGCTACGCGGATCGCCGATTACGGCCTGGATGGAACGAACTTCCTGTTCAGCCACGAACGCGTCACGTTTGGCATTCGCGATACCGCCGCGCTGCGCCGGCGGTTCATGATCTACACCAACGCGATGGAGATCGTGCTCGATCGGTTGGCGGCCGCGGGACGGCAGGCGGTTGCGGTTCAGGAGCTCGGCGGATTTCTCTCTGTCATCGCATGCTTTTACGCCGCAAAGAGGCGCGGTGTCCGGAACTGGTTCATCGAGCCGTCGTTCTTTCGCGGCAGGCTTTATTATACACCGGACAGTTTTGCCGCCCCCGATACGATGCGGACGCGGGCGGACACGGTCTCCACTGACGTGCGTTCCTATCTCGACGACACCTTGCGGCAGCAATCCATTGTGATTCCGCAAAAGGACCGTCACCAATATTCGGCGGCGTTCAACAAGATCGCCAACGCGCGGAACGCGCGCCGCCTGGTCGAGAAGCTCTGGGACCAGTTCGCGCTCGGCAAGCATCAGGAGTTCGGACATAACCTCCGCCATGCCCGCGCGCATGCCGCGATGGCGGTTGGCGCGACGCGGCTGCGGAAACTCTATCGCCCGATGCCGGACACGCCGTTCGTCTACTACCCCTGCACGTGCCGGCCGACATGGCGCTGACGCTTCGCTCGCCGGAATATCTCGACCAGGTCGCGACCATCGACTTCCTGCTGCGCACCATCCCCGATACCCACGTCCTCGTGGTGAAGGAGCATCCGGCCCAGATCGGCGCGATTCCCGCCGGCCGCCTGTTCGAACTCGCGCGCCGCTTCGATAATTTCATCCTGCTGCCGCCGCAAACCAACAATTACACCGTGCTTGGCCGCGCCGATGCGATTGTCTCGGTCAACAGCAAATCGGGCGCCGAAGCGGTGCTGCTCGGCAAGCCGGTCGTGGTGATGGGTGATGCGTTTTACCGCTCCTGCCCGCTCGTCTTCGCCGTCGACCGCCTTGCGGACGTTCCACAGCGGCTTCGCGACGCGCTGGCCGCGCCGCCCTTCGACCCTGCCGACACCGCGCCCTATTTTGAAACCGCCTGGCGGCAATCGTTTCCCGGCGAACTTTATATCAGCGATCCCAAGCAGCTCGACACATTTGCGGCTTCGTTGCTGTCTGCGATTGGCAGATCGCGCCGCGCGGATTGAAAGGCTTCTCCATGGCGCTTGTTTCCATCATCACCCCGTCATGGAACGTGGCGACGCTGATCGGCGAGACCATCGCCTCGGTTCAGGCCCAGACCATGACGGACTGGGAGCTATTGATCGCCGACGACTGCTCGACGGACCAGACGGCCGCGATCGTGGAAAGCCACGCGGCGCAGGATCCGCGGGTCAAGCTGATTCGCCAGCACCGCAACGGCGGCCCGGCGCTTGCCCGCCAAGTCGCAATCGACCAGGCGCAGGGCCGCTTCATCGCGTTTCTCGACAGCGACGACCTGTGGCTGCCCGCCAAGCTCGAGCGGCAGATCGCCTTTGCGCAGGCGAAACGTGCGGCGCTGAGCTATACGGCGTTTCGCCGCATCAATGAGACGGGATCGGTCGCCGGCCGCCTGATCGAGGTGCCGGCGTCGCTGAACTATGAGCAGCTGCTCAAGAACACCTCGATAGCCACCCTGACGGCGCTCGTCGACCGCGACGTCGCGGGCGACATCGCCATGAAGAACGAACCGTATGACGATTTCTGCCTCTGGCTGAGCATCCTCAAGCCGGGACACGTCGCCCACGGGCTTAACGAGGACCTCGCCCGCTACCGCGTGCGGGGCAGTTCGGTTTCCAGTCGCCCGCTCCGGTCCGCCGGGTGGGTCTGGCACATCTACCGTAACGTGGAGCAGCTTTCGCCGATCAAATCCGCCTGGTGCTTCGCGCATTGGGGCGCGCGCGCCTGGATGAAGCGGCGGGATTTCTGACCGCCGAAACCGTCCGACCTTCGAAAGCGCTTGCGCGGTTCCGTCCTTCGAACCCAGCCAGGGGTTCTGTGGTCCTTGGTCAGCACCGCCCCCTCCGTGGTGTGAGTGTTTCATCCGGCGGCCAGGAAGAGTGGGCTAGTTCCCCAGGCACTTACAGGGGAATAAGGTGCTATAATACCTCCGTCCCGGACAATGCTATTGGCGAACTATTCCGTTGCCGATACCACTCCGCCAGCCCGTCCACAGGACGCGACGCTGGCCTGCCGCTCGAAGCCCCGGAAATCATGATGGCGTTTGACCGAAACTACAAAGACAGCCGCATCCTCGTCACCGGCGGCGCCGCTTCATCGGATCCCACCTCAGTGAACGGCTGCTCGCCGCGGGCGCGGAAGTGGTGTGTGCGGACAACTACTTCACCGGCAGCCGCAAGAACATTGCCCACCTGCTGTCCAACCCGATGTTCGAAGCGATCCGGCACGACGTGACGTTTCCGCTCTACATCGAGGTCGATGCGATCTTCAACCTGGCCTGCCCGGCCTCGCCGATCCACTACCAGCGCGATCCGGTGCAGACCACCAAGACCAGCGTGCATGGCGCCATCAACATGCTCGGCCTCGCCAAGCGTCTGCGGGCGCCGATCTTTCAGGCCTCGACCAGCGAGGTCTATGGCGATCCCCTGATTCATCCGCAGACCGAGGATTACTGGGGCAACGTCAATCCGATCGGGATTCGCTCGTGTTACGACGAGGGCAAGCGCTGCGCCGAGACGCTGTTTTTCGATTATTGGCGGCAGCATGCCCTGCCGATCAAGGTTGCGCGCATCTTCAATACCTATGGTCCGCGGATGCAGCCCAACGATGGCCGGGTCGTTTCATCCTTCATCGTTCAGGCGCTCAAGGGCGACCCGATCACCGTGTTCGGCGACGGCGGCCAAAGCCGCTCGTTCTGCTATGTCGACGATCTCGTCGAGGCGATTGCCCGGCTGATGCTGACCGGCGAAGATTGCACCGGACCGATCAATCTCGGCAACAATTCGGAATTCACCATTCTGGAACTGGCCGAGAAAGTGATCAGTTATACGAATTCGCGCTCGAAGCTGATTTTCAAACCGCTGCCGCAGGATGATCCGCGGCAACGCCAGCCCGATCTTGCAAAGGCGAAGGCGCTCCTGAACTGGGAGCCGAAGGTCGCGCTTGCCGACGGGCTCAAGGAGACCATTGCTTACTTCAAGCACTCGCTTGAACTGGCGTGATCTAACAGAACGATCTTCCCTCCGCCGCAACGCGAATGCCCGATGAACTCATCAGATAGCAAGCGCGCTACGGATATCGCGGAACGGATTCGCGCGGCGTCCGGATCGCGCCCCGTCCTGTTCACGTTGATCGGGCTTCACATCGTCATATGCTGCCTCTCGCTTGTGCGTGTCGCAGACCACCAATGGTACATTTCGTTTGACGCCGGCCGCCTCCAATACGCACTTGTTGCGGTCCTCGCATTCTCGATCGTCGCGCTGCTATTCGTATTCGCCCGTTTCAGTGTCGGCTATTTCGTCGGCTTCAATCTGTTTACGATGCTGCTCGGCTTCGTCTGGCTGAACTGCTTTTCAAAGTTCAGCTACGACCACACGCTGGCCGGTTTTTCGGCCGCCGCTTCGGCCGTGCTGTTTCTGTTGCCGGCGCTGCTCATTACCGCGCCGGTCAAACAGGTATTTGCGCTGTCGCCCCACGCTTTTGAATACTTGCTGAAATTCATTCTGCTGCTGGCGCTGGGCACGGTCGTCGCAGCCTCATTCTATAATTTCAGGCTCGTCTCGATTACGCAGATCTACGATTTTCGCAACGAGCTCCAATTTCCGGCCGCACTACGCTACCTGATCGGAATTGTCTCTACCGCGCTGCTGCCACTCGTCTTCGCCTGCTATGTGGCGCTCAATCGCCCCTGGTGGGCGGCGTTGCCCTTGCTTCTGATGCTGCTCCTCTATCCGATCACGCTGAGCAAGTTTGCGCTTTTTCGGCAATTTGGATGATTGTCCTGCTCGTGCTTTCCAGAATTTTCAGATCAGGACGGCAATCATACTGGCGATCCTGCTGCCGATGCTCGCCGGCGTGTTCCTTATGGGAACAATTCCCAACCAGTACGCGCTGTACTATTTCAACCTGGTCAACATTCGCATGTTGGCGACGCCGTCCAGCGCGATGGACATCTACAACGACTTCTTCGCAACTCATCCCCACACCTGGTTTTGCCAGATATCGTTGCTGACGCCATTGATGAACTGCCCGTACCAAGAGCAACTGTCGATCGTGATGGAAAAGGCCTATGGGATCGGCATGCTCAATGCATCCCTGTTTGCGACGGAGGGCATCGCCTCCGTCGGATTGCATCTCGCGCCACTGGTGGCCCTGGCCTGCGGAATTGTCATGGCGATCGGCAACCGGGTGTCCGCCGGACTTCCGCCGCGCCTCGTCCTGATTTCAAGCGCGCTGCTGCCCCCGGCCTTTCTCAATGTCCCCTTTACAACGGCACTGTTGACACATGGCACCGGGCTTCTGTTTCTGCTGTGGTACGTCATGCCGCGCGCGATGTTCGAGACAAGTCGAGCCCGAGCACTTCCTTGACCAGGCGCAAGCGAAGCACATTGCCGAAACGCATCTCGCCTCGTAAGACTATCGTCGCACGCGAGCTGACCGGAGAACCTCGATGCAAAACGTTTTAATCACGGGCGGCGCCGGCTTCATCGGGCAGAACCTCGTGCATGCATGGCGCGCCGCACGGCCGGCGGATCGGCTGGTGGTGGTCGACGCAATGACCTATGCGGCCAACATACGAAGCCTCGAGCCGCTGATCGCCGACCGCAGCATCCAGTTCGTCAATGGCGACATTTGTGATGCGGCGCTGATGCAGAGGCTGTTCGAAGAGCACAAGTTCACGCGCGTGGCGCATCTGGCTGCGGAGTCACATGTCGACCGGTCGATCAGTGATCCAGAGGCCTTCCTGCAAACCAACGTGCTCGGCACCTTCACCTTGCTGAAGGCTGCGCTGGATGCGTGGCGGACAAGCGCGACACTCGGCAGCGCGCGCTTCCTGCATGTCTCCACCGACGAGGTCTATGGCTCGCTTGGCTTTGCCGATCCTGCCTTCACCGAGATCCTCACCCTATCGCCCGAACTCGCCCTACGCGGCGAGCAAGGCATCGAGCGACCATCTCGTTCGCGCGTTTGTCGCAACATACGGCATGCCGGCGCTGATCACGAACTGCTCCAACAATTATGGACCCTATCAGCATCCGGAAAAGCTGATCCCGCTGATGATCATCCATGCTTTGGAAGGCAAGCCGCTGCCGGTCTACGGCGACGGCTCCAATGTCCGCGACTGGCTGCATGTTTCCGATCACTGCGATGCGCTGATGAACGTGATCGAGCGGGGCCGCGCGGGCGAAACCTACAATGTCGGCGGCGGTAACGAGCGTAACAACCGCGACGTAGTCGGCCTGATCTGCGACGCAATCGACCATGCCTTCGCCTCAGGTCCCGACTTCGCGACGCGCTTTCCATCCTGCCCGGCCACGTCAGGCCGCTCCTGCCGGACGCTCATCAGCTTTGTCACCGATCGCCCGGGCCACGATCATCGCTATGCGATCAACGCCGCCAAGCTGGCAGACGAACTCGGCAGCCGTTGCAGCGTGGGTTTCGAAAGCGGGCTGGTGCAGACGGTGCGCTGGTATCTCGGCCATGAGAAATGGTGGCGCGACGTCACCAGCGGCACGTACAAGGCCTGGATCGACAAGAATTACGGCTTCCGGATCGCGGTCTAGCCAGACACGTGCGCACTACCGCGCGAAGGTGCGAATGGCGTGCCGGACCGTCTCTGCGAAGTTTGCGGCGAAGGCCGCCACGCGGTCATCGTGGCCGGGAACGAAACTCCGAATAACCGATGCCTTGGAGCCCTGCGAGACCCGCATAAGATGATCCGCCAGGGTTGCAGGGTCATCTGTTCCGAAATAGCTTGCCGTGCCGCTGGTCTGTTCGCGGTGAACGTCCAGGTCGGACAAGATCATCGGCACCCCAAACGATTTCGCCTCTTCAACGGTTGTGCTCCACCCTTCCGATCGGGACGGATTTATCAGACCGGTGCATGCCCGCAGCAATGCGTAGACGTGCGATAGCGGAAGCATTCCCAGATGACGGAAACGCTTTTCGAGCCCGCGACTGCGCACCCGCTCCATGACCTCATCGAAATAGCCGCGTTCGCGCCGATCTTCGGTGCTGCCAGACGCGCACACGACGGCCTCGCCCCCGCGCTCTGCCACGATGGCCAGTGCATCCACGACAACCTGATGGTTCTTGTGGGTGTAAAATTGATTTGGCAGGTAGAAGTATCTTTCGGGCAATTGGTATTGCGCAACTACCTCGGCCGGATTTGTGGTCAGGAAAGTCGGCGATGGCTGGGCAGCGAAACGAACTATACAGACCTCGTTCTTCGTTCCGGGATAGAATGTCCTGAAATCGCGACACGAGCTTTCGCTGCTCAGCATGATGGTCCGCCCGGATGCGATCTGCATCCGGAAACCAGCTTCGCGACGCCACCGCGCTGCGACCGGGAAAAGCTGAGGCAACCGTCGATGTTGAAAGTCGGGAAACCAGGCCACTGCGGGATAAGACAGACGCCAGCCGAAAAACCGGGCGGCTTCGAAGACGGCATCGATGCGATGCGTCCGGAATTCTGTCGCCGCCTCGCGGTCCAGGCCCAGCGCCAGCGCGGCAGCCAGACCGGCTCGACCCACGAACGCCGCCGATCG
Organism: Bradyrhizobium sp. RDT10; assembly: GCA_044772375.2. Classification (GTDB taxonomy): domain Bacteria; phylum Pseudomonadota; class Alphaproteobacteria; order Rhizobiales; family Xanthobacteraceae; genus Bradyrhizobium. The sequence continues at coordinate 1,493,086 of CP187939.1, read as the reverse complement.
CACCACCTCCACGCCCGGTATCGCCGCAAGCGGCGCAAGATCGGCATCGTCGTCGCCTGTCCCGGCAAACAGGACGGGAGCAAACTCGCCCGGACGGAACTTGCTCAGCGCCGCAAACAGATTGCTTTGATAGTTGTAGCCACCGGCCCAAAGCCGACGCGGAATATGCGTAAACGCGAGACGCACCGGCGCGCCCGGGTTCACCGGATTTGATCCTTGAACCACGAAACATAATCCGCAAGACCCTGTTCAACCGGAATCTTCCAGTCAAAAGGCAGCGTGCGCGACATCGTGTCGTCCGACAGCAGACTTGGCGGGTCGCCGGCGCGAACGATGCCGGAATACTGCACGGAAATGCTTCCGCCCCAGCATTTTGCAAGGATTGCGGCAACCCGCGCCACGGTCGTGCCAATCGCGGATCCGGCGTTGATCACTTGAAATGTCTCTGGCTGCGGTCTTCCGTCGATCTCGGTCAACAGCCGGGCGACGTCACGGACATCGGTCCAGTCCCGCACCTCCGCGCCTGTGCCTCCCAGCACCAGCTTTCGCTCACCGGCCTGCAGGCGCGAGCAGACGTCCCAGGGCAATTGCTTGCGCAAATTCGGCCCGTAGACCGAGAACAGCCGCGTCACTGTGCTGCGCACGCCGAAGGTAATGGCATAGCTTCGGCACAGTTGCTCCATCATCAGCTTGTGCTGCCCGTAGGGCGACATCGGAAGCGTTGCTGCATCCACTCCAATCGGCCCCTCGTGATCGGCGCCATAGACCGCCGCGCTCGATACGACGATCAAGCGACAATCCTTGGCGGCGCTGCGCAGCCACTCCAGCAATCTGGCCGTGCTCGTAACGGTGCGCGAGAAGTCCTCAAACGGCTGCGCGATCGACAGCCCGACCGACGACCCGCCGGCCAGATGGAAAATCGTCGACGGCGGTCCGGAGCGTTCCGCAAGCGCGCTGAGATTGGCCGCATCGATCTCGCCGTTCAACCAATGCTCCAGGCCGATACGATGCCTATCGGCGTCGCTGATTGCGCCGTGGCCGATGCCGTGAACGCGGTAGCCCCGATCCGCCAGCACCCGAACCAGATGCCGACCGATGAAGCCACTGGCGCCGGTAACCCACACGTTCATGCCTGTGCCCTGTGACAGACGAATGAGTAGAGGCGGCCGGGCCGGTGGTCAAAGCGCTCTGCCATCGAAAGCAACGATGTGAAAACGCTCTTGGAGGCGAGCGCGGAGCGCCAAACGGGCTTCACCGGAATTTTGCTGCTCAACCTTTCCACGACGGCCGTCCGCAGCGTCTCGATCGTATAGGGAAACAGATTGATCGGACTTTTCAGCGGCGCGAGCACCTCGATCGCGGCAAATCCCGCAGCCTTTAGCGCGCCAACATACCGATCGAGAAGATACGCATGCTCGCCGCCGTAGAGGTGATGCAGGGGTGCTGATCGAGGAATGCGCCAAGGTCGGCTTCCTTGCTGATCACGTGCTCGCGCGCGGCGATGAGCATTCCGCCGGGGCGAAGCACGCGGAACATTTCCCGGCAGGCGCTGTCGAGATCGCGCATATGGTGCAGCACCGCCCGCGCGAACACGACATCGAACGCGCCGTCAGCGAACGGCAACCGCTCGGAAAATTCCTCGACCACCGCGATTGGCTGGCGAGCTTCGGCCGCAAGGCTTCGGATCGCCGCCGTCCCAACCACGGCACTGGGATCAGGCTCGAGCGCGGTGACCGCAAATCCGCTCCGCGCCAGCGCGTAGCTCGCAATTCCGCGCCCGGCGCCGACGTCAAGCGCCTTGCCGGTGCGGTTCTGCAAAAGCTTCGCAACCGCCTGCCATTCGGTGCTGGCAAAATAGCGCTCGGCCGCATCGATCAGAGGGTCGTCATAGAACGCGTCGAGCACGAGCTGGCGCTGGTCCGGCTGGTTGCGCAGCCAGACCACGGCATCTTCCCACGTCGTGAACGGCTTCTCCGTCACCATAAACTTGCTAGCCTAGCGCCACGGTTAGATAAGATCCTTAAACTTCGTCCATTGCAGTTGTTTGCTATAGCGGTCTTTCACCATGGCGCAACCCGCCTGAGCGATGGACCTCGCCTGGGTTTCGTCACGCATCAGCTTGTCGATCAGTTCCGGTATTTGCTCCGGCGAGGAGTATTGCAACATGGTTTCGCCATCAACGAAACCCTCCGGATAGCGTCCTGCGTCAGTCAGGAGGACCGCTCCGCACCCCGTCGCCTCAAAGCATCTCATATTGCCGCGATCCTCCCCCGCCATGTCGACTGCGCCGTTGAACACGATCCGGCTCTTGGCGATCGCGGCATAGGCATCGCGGCCATACAACGGGTCGGCGCAGATCTCGCGAACATCATCCGGATAACGATATGAGCGAAGCACCGGCAGAGAGGAAGAAAGTTTGCCAATCGCGTCAGGCGTGACTCTTCGAGATAAAGGCGTGCCCGGACACCACGCGCTGACGCCGCAGCCCGGAGTGCCTCGCTGCGTTTGACGTGGTGGCGCGAGAATCCGCCGATGAAGATGAGATCGAGTTCATCACCTCGGGCCGCGGCATAGGCATCCATCGCAGGATCGTGCGCCGGAAAGAAATACGCCACGCGACAGCCTTTTGCCGCCAACTCTCGAGGATCGACGGAAAGTTGCATACGATCAGGTCGTATTTCGTCAGGTCCGCGCTTCCGGACGGCGCCGCCCGCCAGCCAACCGATTTCTTCACGCACCCCGGCAACTTCGCAACAAATTCGCTACCATAACGGATCGGGTCAAGATTATAGAATATTTCAGTGCGATGCTGCTCGATCTGCGCGAGCAGGATTTGCTCCAGATTCTTTGTCTGCAGGCCATTCTCTTTCGCCCACAGCATCTGCAGCCGTTCATCGTCTCCATTGGTGTAAAACGCATCCGGGCTATTGGTGAGCACGGGCAGGAGGATGTGAGACGCCGTGAATCTCGTATCCAGAAATTGTGCGCGTCCGGCGGCAAAGGTTTGATAGGGCGAAGGGCGACGATGGACACGGAATCCGCGTGACAAACCGTTGTTCTGAAAAATCCGCATGCAATCAACCCGCGGGATTTGCATCTGGCGGGGGGCTTAACGAGCGGATTACTCGGGCCGGATTCCCAACTGCCAGGGTGTATGGCGGAATATCGCGGGTTACAACCGAACACGCTCCGATCACGGCCCCCTCCCCAATCGTGACCCCCTTCAGCACACTCACGTTAAAGCCAATCCAGGCTCTATCGCTCACCACAACTGGCGCATGCGCGATCATCTCCCAATCTTTCCGGCCCTTGCCCCATTCGAGAACATCGTTCCGGCGATGCATCCAATCGATGCTGTGGGAATCGTGATCCACGACCGTGACGCCCCACGACATGATGACATCGTCGCCGATGACGAGGCTTCGATAACAGACCAGATGGCTTCGTCCGATGAATGTGCGATTTCCGATCTGAATTTTGCCTCCGGATTCCTCGAAGCTGATATCAGCGTGGACGATTGAATTTTCTCCAACTGACAGTGCGTTGCCGGCCGCTCGCCTGATGCGACGCCACGCGATCGTGGATCCACGTCCGATCTTCACCGCCCCGGAAAACCGGCTCTTCCAGCCAAGGATGGCGTCGATCACGCCTATCAGGATCAGTCGCATGTCAGAACCTTGCCAGCATCCATTTCATGTTCAGGTACGGCCAGATTCGGCTCGCCGTGTCCCAATCCCATTGCTTCAACGAAGTCAGGCGGCTGACCGTCCGTTGCAGGCCCTTCTCGTCGACCAGCTCGGCGAACGCCGGCACCTTTTGATCGAGCAGGCTGGCGGTCCAGCCGGCGAGCGGCCCGTTGAGCCATTCGGGCATCGGCGAATTGAACCCGACCTTCCGGCGTCCCGTGCGGATAGATTCCGGCATCAGGTTGGCCATCGCCTGCCGCGCAATCGCTTTGGAATAGCCATCGGAGAATTTGCACGTCTCCGGCAACGCCATGGTGTACGTCACCAGGCGCCAGTCCATGAACGGCATCCGGACCTCGATGCCGTGCGCCATCGACAGGCGATCGAAGTTCCGCAGGATGGTCGGCAGCACCGTGCTGTGGAACATGCGATAGAGGCGTCGATTCAATGCGCCCCATTCACGCGGCAACACGTCATCCTCGCCGACCAGCGTAAGCTCAGCCGGGACATCGCGCAGGCCGCCGCGCAGGAAATAGTGCCCCTGCCGCCTGATCATCAGCGCCCGAAGCAGATCGACGCCTCGCCTTGCCAGCGCAGAGCTCGAGCCAAGGGAGGCAGCCGCGTTTCGCAGCCGGAACGCGCCCGATTGTCCCTCCTGGAGATAGGCCCCATCAATTCGTCCGCGCCATGGCCATCCAGCGACACTGTCACGTTGTGACGCCTCAGCTCTCGATAGATCAACCAGGGCGCGCTTGGAAGCCCGATATAGACGTCATCGTTGTCGTCGAGAATTCGGTCGAGCTCGGTCAACGCATCGGCCCGGCCGACCTCGAGGAATGTCGGCACAACATCCGCCCAGGCCGCGGCCCCCTCAGCCATCGGCCGCTCATCGTTAGAGGCACCGGGAAACGTCGCGACAAAGGCGTGGCGCCACGAAGTGCTATCGCGCGGACCCATGCCGGCCTTCTCGTGCGCTGCCATGGTGCAGATCACGGCCGACGAGATCGAACCCGCCCGACAGACAGGTCCCGATCGGGACGTCGCTGCGCATTCGCAGCGCAACGGCGTCCTGGAAAATCTCGCGAAAGCGGTCCACGCGTTCGGCTTCGGTGGCTGGTATCGCCGGCAGATGATCCACCGTCCGCCACCAGCGCCGGATCTCTAATTTTCCCCGGCGCAGCCACATGCAGTGTCCACCCTGCAGACGTCGCACCTCCCGGCAAAGGGTCCGTTCGCTTCCTCCACACCAAAAGCATCGAGCAGGAGCCGCCTGGCCACATCGACATCCAGCGAGACGCTGATGAGACCGCTTCGCTCCAATGCGCGCTGCTCGGATGCAAAGACGAAGCGCTCCGGTGTCAACGCATACAACAGCGGCTTGATGCCGAAGCGGTCGCGCGCCAGAAACAGTTCTTCGGTTTGGGTGTCGAAAATCGCCAACGCCCACATTCCGTTGAAGCGCGTCAGCATGCCTTCCTGCCACGCCTGCCAGGCAGCCAGGATGACCTCCGTGTCGGACTGGCTGCGGAAAATCGCCCCTGCGCCTCAAGCTCGCGCCGCAGTTCGAGGAAATTGTAGATCTCGCCATTGAACACGATCACATGGCGACCATCGCCGGAAACCATCGGCTGATAGCCCCCGTCGCCGGGATCGATGATTGCCAGCCGACGGTGGCCGAATGCCAGATTACGGTTCGCGCTGAACCAGCTTCCCTCGCCAAACGGCCCGCGATGCGCGACCAGGTTCGTCAGTCGCGAGATTTCCGCGGGTTCAACCGCGTTGCCGCGGAGGTTCACGATGCCTGCAATTCCGCACATTCGTTAGATCGCCTTGAGGGGCAGGAAGCGGCCGGCGATGACACGGAGATCCCGCCAGCAGGCCGCGCCGTAAGGGCCGGCCTGCGATGCCGCGACCGCAACGACGAAGATGATACCGGCGACCACCAGATAGAGGCTCCCCACGTACCACCAGCCAATCGCCTGGTCGAGTTGCGCGCTACGGAAGCCATATCGCAACGCCAGCGCGGTTGCGATGCCGACGCCAATTGGCATCAACACAAAGTGGATCAGACGGAGCCACATGCCGGTGAAGCTGAAATGCCGGCGCAACAGGATCACGACGGTGACCATTTGAGCGATCATGCCGATGCAGGCGCTCCATCCCGCCGCCTGCCACCCGAGATAGGGCAAGGCTATCGCGCTGGTCGCCAGCGTGAACGCGCCCGTGAACAGCGCAATTAGGGCATTCGAGCTCGATCGTCCTTGCGCCAGAAGATAGAAAGCAAAAACGTTCGAGCTCGATCCAAGAATGCCGGCGATCGACAGTATCACTAGTACACGCTGGGCCTCGGCAGCCACTTCGGCGCCGGTCCACAGGTGAAGCAACGGGCCGGCGACGGGGATGAGGCCGCCGAGCGCGCTCGCGGCGAGCACGTTTAGGATCCAGGAGGAGCGGAACAGGAGATCGGCCTTGCGATCGTCAGTCTCTTTTGTAGCGCGCTAAAGAACGGGAAGAGGATTTCGCCGACCTTCAGGACACCGATATACACGGCTTCTTCCAGCCGCTGCGCAATCGTGTAAAAACCGACGAACTGCGGCGGCAGTAAAGCTCCGAGCAAATAGCGATCCGCCTGTGCCGCTATGAGCGCACCGCCCTGTGCGGCCAGTTGCCAGCTACCCAGCTTGACCAGATTACCGAGCGCGCCGCGGTCGATCGCCGGGCGCGCCATCCAATCGCCTATGACGCGCCAGGACCATCCGAAGGCCAGAAGCAGGGTCGTCGCAAAACCCAGCGCCTGACAGCCGAGAAACGTCGAGGCGTGCGGCCAGCGCGGAATGAACAGCAGCATGGAGCCTGTTGCGACCACAGTGCTGACGATGCCGATCGAAGCGACCTTCCGATAGTCCTGGCGCGCCGTAAACAAGGCCAGGAAGATAGCAGACAGGCACTGGCACAGCCATCCGGCGCTGGCCAGCACAAATGCAAACCCCAGATCATCCGCGGACGGTCCACTCAAGTGAAATCCAAGGCGCGCAAGCGGTGTCCCGATCAAAGCGAACAGGATCACGATCGCGCCGCCCATTGCCAGTGCCAGCATCACTGCCGTAGCGAACAGGCGTCGCGCATCGTCGCGCTGGGATGGCTCCAGCCGCATGGCCAGTTCCCGCGTTATCGACAATGCCAGCACGTTGCTGAACGCCAGCGCAGGCGCAACGCATGCGGTAACGAGACCCGCGACGCCGAACGCGGCGACACCAAGGCGAAAGACCACGAACGGCAGCACGAGGAGGTTGAGCGCCACGGCTACCGCAAAGGCGACCGCGTTCCAGGCAGAATTGCCCAGCACGTCGGCCGAACTTTTTCTTGACGCCGTATCAGCCATCAGGCCATCGCACTCTTGCTTGGATCGCGCATCTCATCAAACCGGGCCTGAGCGCACAACCTCCCGAAGCTGCGCGACACGGATCAGCCCGTCGGCGCAACCGTCCGAGAGCCAATAAGCTCCCGGGGAACATGTCATACGGCCGAGGACAAGAAGCACAGGTGTAAGTCAGCCCGCGGAACGATCGGGGCAATTGCGAGAACCTTGATCTGCCCCTACCAACCCCTCACTACAGGAGCCGCCGGAACGCCGCAATGCGATCCACCTAAATCATTGAAAAATTGGTGTTAACTGCCGGGTGGGTCCGTGCCGGCAGCCTCGCCGGATACTAGCAGCCCAAGCCAGCTCTTTTCGTCCCGGCGCGCCTTCCAGCTGAATGCATTTTGATATGCATGCCTGCGCGTGTTAACGAGGCCTCGAATTGGGACAGCGAGTAAAGCACAATGAATCGCAAGGGAATTATCCTCGCCGGCGGCCGAGGGACGAGGCTATACCCGCTGACGCTGGCGACGTCGAAGCAGCTATTGCCCGTCTACGACAAGCCCCTGATCTATTATTCGCTGACCACCCTGATGATGGCGGGCTTGCGCGAGATTCTGATCATTACGACGCCGGAGGAGATTGACCAGTTCAAGCTCCTGCTCGGCGACGGTAGGCAGTGGGGAATCGAGCTTTCTTTTGCGATTCAACCCCATCCCGGCGGTATCGCGGAAGCGTTCCTGATCGGCAGGGATTTCCTGGCTGGTGGCTCATCGGCCCTCATCCTCGGCGACAATATTTTCTACGGCGACAATCTGCGGGCGTTGCTCCGCGACTCCGCGAAACAGGCTCACGGCGCAACGGTGTTCGCTGCGTGGGTCGACGATCCCGAGCGGTATGGGGTGATCGAGTTCGGTCCCTCTTTCCGGCCGTTGCGGATTGTCGAAAAGCCGAAAGCCCCGAAGTCCAACTACGCCGTGACCGGGCTTTATTTCTACGATGAACGCGTCGTCGACATTGTGCGCGAGATGAAGCCCTCCGCGCGCGGCGAACTTGAGATCACGGATCTCAACCAGTGGTACCTGGAGCGCGGCGAGCTGCACGCGAGACCTTTCGGCCGCGGCTACGCCTGGCTCGATGCCGGCACGCATGAATCGCTGCTCGAAGCGTCGCAGTTCATCCACATCGTCGAGAAACGTCAGGGTCTGAAGATCGCCTGTCCCGAGGAGGTTGCGTTCAGTCAAGGCTTCATCGATGCCGAACAATTGCTGCGGCTTGCCGAGCCGTTGAAGCAGACCGCGTATGGCCAATATCTCGTCCGGCAGGCGCATATTTCCTAGCTCGCACATCGATCGCCGGCCGGCGCAAAGAAGCAGCTTTGCTGCCTCGTGACATCCGGTTAGATGTTGATTCCGGCAGCCGAAACAGCCAGTTTGGCGACGCTTCAATCCGGGTTTTCGATACCATCACCAGGGCTGCATCGCCGCAACAATGACAACCGATTTTATTCCATTCAACCGGCCCTACGCGACGGGCAAAGAACTCGCCTATCAGACCGAAGCGCTGCATAATTCCCATCTCTCCGGTGATGGCCCCTTCACCAAACGCTGCCACCGGTGGATCGAGGAACATACTGGCTGCGCCAAGGCGCTGCTGACCCACTCCTGCACGTCTGCGCTGGATATGGCGGCGCTGCTGCTCGACATCGAAAACGGCGACGAGGTCATCGTGCCTTCCTACACCTTCGTATCGACCGCTAACGCGTTCGTGCTGCGCGGCGCGGTGCCGGTGTTCGTCGATATTAGGGAGGACACGCTCAATCTGGATGAAAGGCTGATCGAGGACGCGATCACGACGCGAACCCGCGCGATCGTTCCCGTGCATTACGCCGGCGTTTCCTGCGAAATGGATTCCATTCTCGCGATCGCCCGGCGTCACGATCTCAGAGTAGTCGAAGACGCCGCGCAGGGAATCAAGGCCGGGTACAAGAACCGGGCGCTCGGCGCGATCGGCGACCTCGGCAGTTTCAGCTTTCACGAAACCAAGAACGTCATCTCGGGCGAAGGCGGCAGCCTTCTGGTGCGGGATGCGGAGTTCGCGCAGCGCGCCGAAATCATTCGCGAGAAGGGAACCGACCGCGGCCGCTTTTTCCGTGGTGAGGTAGATAAGTACACCTGGCAGGATATCGGCTCGTCATTCTTGCCGAACGAAATCACTGCCGCCTTCCTATGGGCACAACTCGAACAGGCGCAGCAGATCACCAGCGAACGGATGGCGATCTGGCATCGCTATCATCAAATGCTCGAACCGCTTGAACAGCAGGGGCTGCTTCGCCGGCCGATCGTGCCGGCCGATTGTCAGCACAACGCGCACATGTACTACGTTCTGCTGGCGCCCGAAATCGATCGCCAGCAGGTACTTGACGGACTGAAACAGAACGGGATCCGCGCAGTATTCCACTATGTCCCGCTGCATTCGTCGCCGGCTGGCCGCCGCTATGGACGTGCGCATGGCGAGTTGGCTCTTACGACCTCGTTATCGCAGCGCCTGGTCAGGCTACCGATGTGGTTTGGCTTGAGCGAGAGCCAGCAAGCGCGAGTGTGCGAAGTGCTGACCGCGCTGTTGAAAAAGTAGCTCGAAACAAAACCGCCTGAGGCGGGCCGTGGGACGCTGCCGCCAGCGGTTTGACGTGTCTTACCGCGGGGCATGGTAGGCCGACCGTTGGAGGCGTTACTGGGCCCGCCGATGCGGCGTAGCGGAGGCGAGCTTTCCTTTCCGCCATATCATCCCAGCGAACTGTCGAGCGGCGGGAGCGGCCCTTGCCGCTCATGCACGGCGACACGGTCGCCTGAACGGGCGAGATCCGGGCCGTTCCCCGACGGAGCGGCCGCGATCTTGCGATGCCCCCATGGACTCTCCACACGAGAACGGCGACAACCTGAGGTTCCAACCGGCAGAGGCTCTTGATTCCATAGGGCGCCAGTTCAACCGTCAGGTTCCAGCGAAGTAAAGTGTTTGGTTCCCAATCAATGCGCATCTGCATCATCCAGTCCTGCTACATTCCCTGGAAGGGTTTTTTCGACCTGATCGGTCGATGCGACGAATATGTGGTGTTTGACAGCGCGCAATACGTAAAGCGCCATTGGCATAACCGCAACCGCATCAAGACCGCCAACGGCGTGGAATGGCTCACCATTCCGGTCATCGTCAAAGGCAGGTTCGACCAGGCGATTGACCAGGTCGAAATCGAAAAACCGTGGGCGGAAAAGCACTGGCGCGCAATCGAGCTTGCCTATAAGCGCGCCGCATTCTTCGAGCATTTTGCGCCGGTGGTGAAGAGCTGGTACGAAGCCGCGGACAAGCTACATCGCTTGGGTGATGTCAACGTGGTCTTCCTGCGCGAGATTTCCAAGTTACTGGGTTTGAAGACCCGGATCGTCAGCGACGCCACTTATCCCTCGCACGGCTCCAAAACCGAACGACTGTTGGAAATCGCCCGCGCAGCCGGGGCCGATTGCTATCTCAGTGGCCCCTCGGCGCGCTCCTATTTCGACGAACAATTGTTCATGTCTGCCGGAATTGCGACGGAGTGGATGAGCTACGAAGGATACCCCGAATACCCGCAGCTTCATGGAGACTTCGAACACGCTGTGACCGTGCTTGATTTACTTTTCCATGCGGGGCCCGAGGCGCCTCAGTATCTCAGCAGAAAGGCCTAAGATACCATGCAGTCGGCGGAGGAAAACTCGACGAGGTTAAAGCTTTGCTTCGGAACCTTTTCCAATGTTAGCTACTTGCGTACAATCGTCACGGCGACCGCAAGTGCTACCAAGTCCGTCTTTAGCGGAAAACGACGTCTCGCGAGAAGAATGATTATGTTTTTTGCCCGCTCTGGTTCCATTTCGGAACTGCAGCGGTACGCGATTTGCGTCGGACTGCCGCTCGTCGCAATATTCGGGGTGCTGGCTTTCGGCAAGCCGCTTTTCGACGGAAATGATGATGCCGGCCTCGCCATGTTGGGCTCCGGTTTCGGACTTGCTGTTGAGCCTGAGCCGCATCTCATCTTTTCTCATTTCGGTTATGGCATTCTCCTAAGACTAGTCAGCCAATTCGCGGGACCTTGTGCGCACGGTTGGACCACGCTGGCGGCGCTTGGTCTCAGCATGGGACTGTATGCGCGAGCCCTGTGCGCGCAATCGCGGCCCAACGGGTATCTCGTGGGAGCCGCAGTGATCATAGCCGTTGGTTGCGTGTTTACGCGAGCGCTCCTACTCCAGCAGTTTACCAGCACTGCAGCAGTCCTATTTGGAGCCGCCATTGGCTGCTGGTTGGCCGTGTTGCGAAGCGGAGCGCGGTCACCATGGCTGCGCACGGTGATTTACACGGCGATCGTCCTGAGCTTCCTGATCCGACCGTTAGCGGTAACGCTGGGACTCGTCGTTGCCGTCCCTGCCCTGATTTGGCTCGCATGGCTCGGGCCGGTGAGTAGTCGGAGACCAACGTTGCGTCTCATGGCTGTGATCGCAGTGATGGCGGCCGCGATATACGTGACGGACAATGCGGCTTATGCGCTTTCGCCGGACTGGCGTGACGCCTTGACGTACAATCAGGTACGGAGCCTGTTCAACGACTATTTCCGCATTCCATGGATTCCCGGATCTCCCGAATATGCCAAGGTAGGGTGGTCGGAAAATGACTACGCCATGTTCATGAACTGGTATTTCCTTCATCCCATTTTCGATTACGACAACGTCAATTATCTCGCGCGAACACTCCTGACGCAGACACCACTTCTTGTGCCCTCAGGAGTGCGCGACTGGCTATGGACGCTTCTGGACTCTCCGCTTTTGATTGCAATCTGTATTGGTCAGCTTTTGTTGCTCGCTTTACTTCCAGGATGCCGCGTCATCATAGTGCTGCTGATGATTGGCACATTTTTCGCGCTGGCGATCTCTGGCTTGACGGGGCGGCCACCGCTTTTCCGCGTTCAGTTTTCCGCCCTCAGCGTCTCGTTTCTTTGCATGCTCCCCTTTCTGCTCACAAAGGAATCAGGCGCATGGCCTCTTCGCAGCCTGGCAGCCGTTCTGCTTCTTGGTATTGCGCTCTACGCGGGGTGGACAGCGGTTCGGGCCCACAGGGGGTGTCAATTCAAGCGACCGCCTATCGCGCCAAGCTTCTCGAGGCACATTCTTATTTTACCGGAACGGTGATCTCCTGGGGATCCGCCTTCGTATGGGAATGGTTGATTACGCCAACAAAGGTGTATGCACCCGTTAATCATGCTATCATTCCCTCCATTGGCGTGGCCACCAGGATGCCTGTCACGCAATCTACCTTGGAGCGACTCGGCATAAGGGACCTCGGAACGACACTTTGCACCAAGTCGGACATTCGCGTGATCGCGAGCACAGTAAATATCAAACGGCTCCAAAAATTTTGCGAAGAGCACTATCAAACGCGCCCAACGTACAATCTGGTGTTCAGTCATCCAATGACCGAAATTCATCTTTCTGGAATCCCCGAGCAGCTACAATGATTTCGGGCCCACCTAAACTAACCTCGATCTGACAGAGCGACCAAATGCGGGAAATTGTCATATTTGGCACTGGCGAGATTGCTGAGCTTGCCGACTACTACTTCACCCGCGATTCAGGATTCAAGGTCGCGGGTTTCACGGTTGATGCGGGGTATCTGAAAGAGACAACCTTTAACGGGCGCCCCATTGTGCCGTTTGAGGAAGTAGCAAATACATTCCCGCAGCAACAATACGGGCTGTTCGTCGCCGTCAGTTACTCCAAGATCAACGATCTCCGGGCGAGTAAAGTCGCGGCAGCCCGCGCCCTTGGCTACGAGCTGGTATCCTATGTGAGCAGTCGGGCGACCGTATTCCCCGAACTGCAAATCGGCGAAAACTGCTTCATTCTTGAGGACAATACTATCCAGCCTTTTGCCCGAATCGGGGCCAACGTGACGTTGTGGAGCGGCAATCATATTGGTCACCACTCGGTGATCGAGGACGATGTTTTCTTGGCCTCTCACGTCGTGGTGTCCGGCGGCGTCAGGATCGGACAAGGCAGCTTTATAGGCGTCAACGTTACCTTGCGCGACCACGTGACAATTGGAAAAAATGCATCATAGGCGCCGGTGCGCTGGTGCTTGAGGATCAGCCCGACTTTTCTGTCGTTGCCCCGCGTGGCACCGAGCGCTCGCCCGTGCCCAGCACGCGGTTGCGGCGCATCTGAGGGATCGTCCATGCGATGGAAGAAACTTGGACGTGTTTTCGTGGCCGACGGGCATTCGGAATGGTTGCACAGCCACGGCACTGTTCCGATCGCGCGGCCGCTCGGAAACTATCGCTACCGCGTCTATTTCAGCGCGCGGGATCGACAATCCCGTTCCAACGTGAGCTGGCTCGACATCGACATCCGCGAGCCTACGAAGGTCTTAAGCTTGTCGAAACAGCCGCTGCTGGCGCCGGGCGCCCTGGGTTGCTTTGACGACAACGGCACGATGGCATGCTGGATCGTAGAGCGCGGCGGTGTCGAGCGCCTCTACTATCAAGGCTGGAATCTTGGCGTGACCGTGAGCTTCTACGTCGCGGTCGGAGTTGCCGAGCGGCCGGCAGGCGATCCGGATCATCCCTTCGAACGCATCAGCGCGGGACCAATCCTTGACCGTTGTATGGCGGAGCCACTCTTCATCACCAATCCGGCAGTAGTGGTCGAGAATAACAAGTGGCGCATGTGGTATCTGTCCGGACGCTCCTGGACCCGGCACGCCGATAAAGTGCTTCCGTCTTATGACGTTCACTATGCCGATCTGTCCGACGGAGTGCAGTGGAACCTCACCGGCCAACAAGTCCTGACCTTCGAGCACCCTGGCGAAATCGCGATCGCGCGGTTCTGTCCGCTACGCGAAGCCGATGGAAGCTACAAAGCCTGGTACTCGTACCGCGGCAATGACTGGGGCTACAATATCGGCTTTGCCGTCTCTGCGGACGGCTTAAACTGGACTCGCCGCGACGATAAAGCCGGGATCGACCGCAACCCAGACAGTTGGGAGGGGTCGATGATCTGCTATCCATTCGTGTTCGACACCGAGATCGGACGGATGATGCTGTATAACGGCGGACGATATGGCGACGCCGGTTTCGGGATAGCGGTGCTGGAACAGGAATAACCTGAGCACTAAGGGTGCCGAACGATCACTGTAAATTCGTAGAGACCATAGTCCTGTAAGAGTGCGACCGAGCGGCCGTAACGACCCAAGCAGTACGAGAGCATCTTGCTTGCATCAGCGTAATACAAATTGGCGGCTCGACGCTCGGGATCGCTCGATAAGCTAAGTACATTGAAGGCGAAACCGCGGCGCCCGACATGTGCCAGGATATCGATAGTTTCGAGCACGTAGCGCTCCCACACTTCGACCGGAGCATCACCTTTGACATTCAAGATGCCGCTTGCGATCGCAAAATCTGCCCCCTCCTCTGGCTGAGCCCCAACTCGCCATTGGCGATCTGCTCCCTGTCCATGGAGTCGCAACGCTTCCGCGATCATGTCCGGCGCAATGTCATAGCCAATGTACCGACCCCGATGGCCTTCTGCGCGAAGAAACCGGAAGAAGTCTCCAAAACCACAGCCGAGATCCAAGAGAGGCGTCAGGAATGCCGTCAAGCAAACGAAGAAACTGCCGATGGCGCAACTCGTGTGAGGCAACGCCATTCCAATCGACCCCTGTGGGGTCGGACCGTGCGCCGCCAGCTTCGACGCATAGTAAGTCGCGACGCTGCTGCGGATGGAATCCGATTCGCTCATCTATTGTCCTGGCACCGCTGCAATCACCGCTTCACAAACAGGCATTCGCCCCATGCCGGAAAAGTTGCGTTCTCGTCATAGAGCGTGTGATAGATAGCGTGCTTCCTCTCAAATCCATTTTGTTCAAGCAACGCGACAATATCGCCCTCAAGTGCGCCATTCTCATACATCTCGACAAGATTGACCTCTGAGACGATGACGTCGGTAGAGGAGAGCAATTTTCTGGCGCCCGTGAACGCGAGCAATTCGGCCCCCTGAATGTCGATATTGATAAAATTGTAATCGGTATACGCAATTTGATATTTCTCAAAAAGCGCATCAAGAGTGATGGCTGGTACCCGGATCGTTTTCGGAGTATGGAGCGTCTTCACGATCTGCTTAAATCGCTTCATCGGCAGAATGCTTGCCGGCTCGGTACTTCCAGAGCGGCTCGTATGGATATGAAAGTCGATCGCGCCCAACCTGTCGCAAATCGCATAGTTGAAAATTTTGACTCTGGGATCGCCGCCGAATTTCGAAAGCAGAATCTTGCAACATTCGGGATTCGCCTCAATCAGAATGATGTTTTGAAATCCGTAGCTGAAATACTGCGCGACTTCCTGGCCGACGTCGGCTCCCACATGCACGATGCCGGTTTTGGCAAAGCGGCAAAGCTCCTCGTGCTCGAAGATATTCTTCAGATCGTGAAAGTGATCTTGCGGGGCAATGGCTGGCGGCTTCACGTTGCAGCTCCGACCTGTACGGGCTTCGTGGCTTTCGCATCGTAATCCGAGCTCACAATGATCGGCAGGATCATCCAACGTCCGTCGTTGCTATGCCAATCGTAGGACAGGTCGGGATCGATCGACTCTACCCCATGCTGAATTCCCGGCGACATCACCAGCAAATCGCCGGGCTTCATATAGGGATCGAGATATCCCTTTTCGGCCCCCGCGTCCGATCGCGCAAAGACGCCACCCTTTGAATAGTCCTTACCAAATTCTGACGCGGCAATGAGCGTCTGGATTTGGGCGTGCTTGCCGACGGGGTCGATGTGTTCCGCTTGGTATCCGCCGCCCTTGGGGTAGTGATGAATGTTGATACGCGCAATGAACCCGTCCGACGGCACATTGGCGAGAAATTCCGTTTCGGGAAATCCCGCCAGAAAATTTTTCATCGAAAATATCTCGGAGAAGAAGTCGAACTTGTCCTGATTATGCGGGTACCAGCCATGGTAATAAAACGCATGCAGCTTCTGCTTGACGTGGGCCTTCGGATAATTGTCGTGCAGACGATGATAATCCGGACAATCATTGTGCAGCGGATGCCAGCTCGCCTCTGATGTCAGCCCGACTTGAAACGCGGTGTCTCGAAGTTGAAGAATGTGACGAGCGTCGTAAAACGCCTTTACAACGAACGCTTCTGGCGATTCGATACGTTCCATGAACTCGTTCGTTCGCGAATAAACGAGATCCATGAAGTCTTGCCGCGAAATCTCATTGACGCGCATAGATGCTTCTCCTTCTCATCAGCCGCGTTCTTGGCCGGCGACAAATCTGGAATGTTGATCGGATTCGGCCTTGCCGCTCACGGGGTATATCGGATCCGGCTTGTTAGCCGTCAGGTCGGGCGTGATTGGCTCTGCCCGATGGATGCGACGGACCAAAGTGTAAGGCCGTCGCTTGGTCTCGGACAGAATGTTAGCAATGTAAATCCCGAGAACGCCCAAGATGAGCGTAATCAACCCGCCCAGGAACCAGATTGAAACGATCTGCGACGTAAAACCATCAACGCCAATACCGGACGTGAAATACCGAGCGACGAAATAGACGATTACGATGATCGACAAACTGAAGATTGAAATGCCGATGTACAAGATCAGGTAGAGTAGCCTCGTCGAAGTGGTCGTCAGAAATTTGATAGCCATTTCAATACGCATGCGGAGCGAGTATGTAGTTGGCGAAAGCGCATGCTTTTGGATCGTAACGGGGACCTGGCGATAACCGGTCAGTTGCATCAAATGGATCATCATGAACTCGTGGTCGAGATGACGAATGAGCGAACGAACATAGTCACGCGTCATCAGGCGAGCTACAACGGTATTGCGCGGAATTTTTTGATCGCTGATCGCATCGACGAAAGAGAAAAATATGGTGCCGGTAACTCGCTCGATGAAACCGCCACGCCGCGCCTCCTGGACGCCAAACACTACGTCGCAATCCTCCTCGATCAGGCGATCATAAAACGGGGTCACAAGTTCGGGCTCCTCCTCGAGATCGCTGTCGACCAGAAATACGAGGTCGCCAGTCGCGTGAGCCAGACCCGTCATTAGTGCCTTGTGATGGCCAAAATTGCGCGCAAGATCAATCACCACCACCCGCGGGTCCGCCTTATGCAGCGCAAGCGCGCGAGCGAGACTGTCATCTGGCGAGCCATCGTTAACCATAATGAGTTCGATGTCGTCGGTGATGAGTTCGGCTGCCGCCAGCGCACGACGGCAAAATTCATCGATCGTCGGCGCCGAGTGATACAGCGTTGTCACGATTGAGAGTCTCACGCAGCGTCCTTGTCAGATATCGCGAGCGGTGGGGATATGGTCGGAACTCACGGGCTGCTTGAGGTAACGCCGATTTTCGAGGCGTCCGACCGACGGATCAGGAACAGACGGCCGCGCCACAGCGGATGCATCTGTTTCATTGCTAGTTTAGGCGACCTCGGTTGGGTGAATCAAGGGTTCCTCGCGGCAATCAGCATGTCGCAAGCCGCACGACGGTGGGCCCAGCCTTGCTACTCCGAGTTCAGTGAAAGATGAAGCCCTTGGCGTGCAAATCAGCGATTTCAACGTCAGTCGGAACTACGCTGGCAAAGCCGCTCGGACCACCAAATCCACGTTCACCGATCCATTGAAACGCTACGTGCTGGCTTTGCGCCTCTTGAATGAGCATCGCCAGCTCTCGGCCAGTTGCGGGAAGATCATCCGGCGCCGTTGTGCCCGGGGCAATTGCGCTGTGATTTGGCGCGAATACGAATGTGTCGTTGCCGGCAGCGAGTCCCGCATCAGCCGGCGCCCCGAGATTTGGACTCAATGCGATTTTTCCGATTGCCGGAAGCGGCGCGGAGTTCATTGCGCCGTCGCCGTTCAGGTCCTGCTGGAAGGTCGTTTCAGCTGATTTCAGCACCGAGCTCGATCCCGACATTGCCGGAATGAAAGACATGAAATTGCCGCTGCTATCGGTGGTCCACAGCGTATACAGATCAGCCCCGTTCGCTTTCCAGACGATCTGGTAACCACCCGAAATTTGTTCGCCCGCGATCGGCGCCCAGCCGGGATCTGGCCTACAACGACAGCCGTGCCGCCATACTTCAACTGCGGGCCTGCGCCGGAGTTATAGAGATAATAATTGTCCCCGACCTGGGTCAGGCTGGTGGACCCGGCCGAATCGATCACGACGTTGGGGATTCCGATCAGGCCATCGCCGTTCAGATCCTGCTGGAAGGTAGTCTCGGCTGCTTTCAGCACCGAGCTGGATCCCGACATCGCCGGAATAAAGGAGACGAAATTGCCGCCACTGTCGGTGGTCCACAGCGTATACAGATCAGCCCCGTTCGCTTTCCAGATGACCTGGTAACCACCCGAAATTTGTTCGCCCGCGATCGGCGCCCAGCCGGAGATCTGGCCTGCAACAACAGCCGCGCCGCTATACTTCAACTGCGGGCCCGCGCCGGAGTTGTAAAGATAATAGTTGTCTCCGACCTGGGTCAGGCTGGTGGATCCAGCCGACTCGATCGCGACGCTGGGGATTCCGATCAGGCCATCGCCGTTCAGATCCTGCTGGAAGGTCGTCTCGGCTGATTTCAGCACCGAGCTGGATCCCGACATCGCCGGAATGAATGAGACGAAATTGCCGCCGCTGTCTGCGGTCCACAGCGTATACAGATCAGCCCCGTTCGCCTTCCAGACGATCTGGTAGCCACCCGAGATTTGTTCTCCCGCGATCGGCGCCCAGCCGGAGATCTGGCCCACAACAACAGCGGTGCCGCTATACTTCAACTGCGGGCCCGCGCCAGAGTTATAGAGATAATAGTTGCTGCCGACCTGGGTCAGGCTGGTCACACCGGCCGACTCGATCACGACGCTGGGGATTCCGATAACGCCGTTGCCGTTCAGGTCTTGCTGGAAGGTCGTTTCGGCGGATTCCAGCACCGAGTTCGATCCCGACATCGCGGAAATGAAAGAGACGAAGTTGCCGCTGCTATCGGTGGTCCAGATCGTGTACTGATCGGCGCCGTTGGCCTTCCAGATAACCTGATAACCGCCGGAAATCTGCTCTGCCGCAATCGGCGCCCAGCCGGAATCTGGCCCGCAACAACCGCCGTCCCGTTATACTTCAGTTGCGGGCCCGCGCCGGAATTGTAGAGGAAATAGTTGCTTCCAACCTGTGTCAGGCTGGTCACACCGGCCGACTCGATCACGATCGGGCCGACAATGATCCCGAGCAGATCGGAGGCATTGATCGTGACGTTACCCAAAATATCGATCGCAAAATCGGCGACCATGTCTCCGTTGGTATCGCCCTGAAGCGTGGTGACGCCGAGCGAGCTGTTGTAGAAGTAGTTGAGCTGTCCGGCGGAGCCGTTGAAGCCCGCAGTCGCGATGAAGCTGAAGAGATCAACTCCGACCGTACCACTGATCGCATCGATGCCGCTGAGGTCGATGTCGTCGGTGCCCGTCGTGAAATCTGCAATCCAGTCATGCTGGCTGCTCGCAGCCGAGCTGTCGCCAAAGGCAAACGCGAACGTGTCGGCGCCGGCGCCGCCGGTCAGATTGTCCTTGCCGCTGCCGCCGATCAGCCTGTCGATTCCACCGCCGCCAGTCAGCGTGTCGTTGCCGCCGCCGCCGGACAGGGTGCAACTTGAATCGTTCGCGATCAGCGTGTCGTTGCCGCTGCCGCCGATGGCTTTCTCGATGACCGCGTTGAGCGCGATCCCGATATTGTTGACGAGGCTGCCGATCGAGGAAAAGGCGCCCGCGTGCAGGTCGATGGTCTGCGCCGCCGAATAGCCGGAGCAGTCGAGCGTATCGGTGCCGCCGCTGTCGTAGATCGTCAGCGCCGGCGCCGAGGTGTAGTTGCCGAAATTGAACACCGCCCCGGCATTGCTGTTGAAGCCGTAGACGGTGTCGCCGGTTCGCGTCGAGGTCGCCGCGCCGTACATCGAAGCCACGGCATAGATGTCCGCCATCTGCGGCGTCACCACGTAGCGGTATGAGCTCCCGGAATAATTGGGCTGCGAGAAATACGACATAATGGAATATTGCCAGGTGTCGTTGGCATAGGTCGCATTGGTCGAATACGATGCGCTGCCGTTGTACGGTCCCTGATGGCCGAGGCCGAGCGCATGTCCGATTTCGTGGATGTAGGTCTGGTAGGCGTAGCTATCGATGCCGGTCTTGCCGTCATTGGCGCCACCGTCGGTGGTGACCCAGTCGGTGCTGATGTTGATGGTCATCGACGCGATTGCGCCCGAGCCGTACCAGCTGCCGGTCGCATAGGCCTGCATCGTGCCGTTGTGGGTAAACGTGATGTTGGCGGAGCCCGAGGTCTGGACGAAGGTTATGTTGGCTACCTCGGACCACGCCTGCAGCGCCGATAGCGCGAGGAACTGCTCCGCTGAATTCAGCCCGGTGATATTGTAGGTGATGGTGTTGGATGCCCAGTGATGGGCGATGCGGTTCTCGTACTGCCAATAGCCGTTGACGAGGTAGTCGGCGAGCGTCGCGATCGACGCAACCGGCTTGCCGGCATAGACATCGAGGCTTTCCACGCCAGCGGCGGCGGCATCCGCCAGCGGGTAAGGGTCGCCTTCATCCGAAAGCATCGGGTCGTGCATGCTTTCAGGCGGAAGCGCGGCCGGGCTCGTCCCAAGCTCGAACGGCCGGAAGGCCCAGATCTCATCGGAAAGCAGATCGTTCTTCTTCATCGATCGGGCCCGTCAGCAGGTCGTTCGGTTGCGGAGAATCTTGGAGCACTCGGCAGGCTAGAATCGCCGCATTAACGCTTGTTTACCAGCCGGACTCGTCGCGCGCTTGCTTTACGATGCATTACGGCGAAAAGCAGAATCGCCGGTACCAGTCCGTAGTCTTGCGGGGCCGGATTACGGCCGTCCCGCGCCGGCGGCGTCCGATCCAAAAGTGGCGCCTCGGTCTACCCCCATGGCCGCCCCTTGCCAGGCGCCGAACAAGCAGTTGGAAATCGGCGCCAGATTTGTTTAAGTCAGATCGGGCTGCTTTTTCCTCTCGCGAAAATCCAAAAAAACAAGGTCTTTCAATGCCTTTCCCCCGCGCTTCGCAGGCCCTCTCCCGCTTCACCGTGCTCGATCTGACCCGTGTTCGCTCCGGGCCCACCTGT
This sequence comes from Bradyrhizobium sp. RDT10, assembly GCA_044772375.2. Lineage (GTDB taxonomy): Bacteria > Pseudomonadota > Alphaproteobacteria > Rhizobiales > Xanthobacteraceae > Bradyrhizobium. The sequence goes on along the minus strand of CP187939.1, from coordinate 1,471,839 downwards.
GTGCGGCAATTGGCGGATTGGGGCGCCAACGTCATCAAGATCGACGCGCTGCTGGAAGACGGTGGCGGCGAGCAGCCGGGCGGCCCGCGCCAGGGCTCGGATTTCCAGAATTTGCACCGCAACAAGCGGGCGATGACGCTGAACCTGAAGGACCCCAAAGGCCTCGAAGTGTTCAAGCGCCTCGCCGGGCAGGCCGACGTCGTGGTCGAGAATTTTCGTCCCGACGTCAAAGCAAAACTCGGTATCGACTATGAGAGCCTGCGCAAGGTCAACCCGCGCATCGTCTATGGCAGCATCTCCGGCTTCGGGCAGGACGGCCCCTACCACAAGCGGCCGGGCTTCGATCAGATCGCGCAGGGCATGGGCGGGCTGATGTCGATCACCGGCGCGCCCGGTCAAGGGCCGATGCGGGTCGGCATTCCCGTTGCCGACCTCACCGCCGGGCTGTTCTGCGCGCTTGGCATCCTCACCGCGCTGCTGGAGCGCGATGTCTCCGGCGAGGGCCAGTGGGTGCAGACCTCGCTGTTGCAGGCGCAGATCTTCATGCTGGATTTCCAGGCTTCGCGCTGGCTGATGGAAAAGGACGTCGCCAAGCAGGCCGGCAACAACCATCCGACCTCGATCCCGACCGGCGTGTTCAAGACCTCCGACGGCTACATCAACATCGCCACGACAGGCGGGCGGATCTGGGAGCGTTGCGCGCAGGCGATCGGCGCGCCCGAACTCGTCACCAACCCCGACTATGCCACGGCACCTGCGCGCTCGAAGAACCGCGACGCGCTGAACGAAGCGATCGGCAGGCTCACCGAGAAGAAATCGACGGAAACGTGGGTCAAGGAATTGAACGAGGCCGGCGTGCCCTGCGGCCCGATCTATTCGATCGACCAGATGTTCGACGATGCCCAGGTCAAGCACCTCGGCATCGCCCAGCATGTGCCGAACGACGAGAACCGCCACATCCAGCTCGTCGGCCAGCCCGTGACGCTGTCTCGCACGCCAAGCAGCATGGCCGCACGCCCGCCGGAGTTTGGCGAGCAGACCGAAGAAGTGCTGGCCGAGTTCGGATTTGCGAAAGATGAGATCGCGGACTTGCGCCAGCGCAAGGTGGTGTGATTCCGTAGGGCGGATTAGCGGAGCGTAATCCGCCGACCTCTTGCCGTGAATGGCGGATTACGCTCCGCTAATCCGCCCTACTTCAGCGCCGCCGTTGCGAGCGCGTGCTCCACGCAATTGTTCACATGCGCGCGCAGCGTTTCGGCCGCGGTCGCAGCGTCGCGCTTCAGCGCGGCCTCGAGCAGCGCGTTGTGCTGGGCGGCGGGCTCGCTGCCGCGGTAGCTGAAGGCGATCATCTGGTAACGGAAATATTTGTCGAACACCAAGGCATGGGTCGCCATCAGCATGCGCGAACCGCAATTGGAGATCAGGGCCTGATGGAATTCGCCGTCATAACGCTTCCACTGCTCGAGTTCGCCGAGGCCGGTTTCCATCAGCCGCTCGGTTGACGCCAGCTTGTGATGGGCGGAGACGACGCGCCCTTCCCACTCCACATCGGCATTGGCGAACGACACGCCCATCGCATGCTGCTCCAGCAGCAGCCGAAGCTCCGCAAGCTCCCGCAAGTTCCCGGCCGAGATCGATGCCACCTCGAAGCCCCGCCTGCCCTCGGCCAGCACAAAGCCCTCCGCGGCGAGCCTGCTGAGGATTTCGCGCAGCGTCGAGACGCTGACGCCGTAATCCTCCTTGAGGCCTTCGAGCCGGAGCTTCTGTCCCGGGCGGAGCCGGCCGAACACGATATCGGTGCGGATGCGGCGATAGCCGTCATCGCCGACCGCCTCCTGCTCTTCCGTTCGCTCGACCAGTGTCATTGCCCATCCATGCGCGAGGCAGCCAACCGGCAAGTGCCACGTCAGCCGATTCCGCTCAAGCGCTCCTGTTCGTCATATATAGCGTATATCATATGATAATTGCTAAATTATATTTTGACTTTGTTTTTACCATATGAATACTCCCCCCACCGCGACATCCAGAAGATCGCGAACAACAAACGGGGAGAGACCGCCATGCGGATCGGATTGCTGTGCGCTGCTGTCAGCCTTTGCGCGCTCTTGGGGACACCGGCTGCCGCCCAGGTGCAGGAACGCACCATCCGCTGGGGCCATCTCAACAACACCGACCACCCCATCAGCTTTGGCGTGAAAAAATTCGCCGAGGTGCTGGCGGCCAAGAGCGGCGGCAAGCTGAAGATCCGCGAGTTTCCGGCTTCGCAACTCGGCAACGAGATGCAGCAGCAATCGGCGGTGCGCGGCGGCACGCAGGAAATCCTCTCGGCGTCGACGACCTCGCTCGCCAGCGTCGTCAAGGATCTCGGCCTGTTTGATTTCCCCTTCACCGTCAGCACGTTCGAGCAGGCGGAGGCGCTGGCGCAGGGCGCGTTCGGCAAGGCCATGCTCGAATTGCTGCCCGAGAAGGAACTGATCGGTCTCGGCTACTGGGGTCTCGGCTTCCGCAACGCCACCAACAGCAGCCGGCCCATTGCGAAGGTCGAGGATTTTCCGGCCTGAAGCTGCGCGTGATCCCGAACCCGGTCTATCTCGAAACCTTCAAGGCCTTGAAGGCGAACCCGGTGCCGATGGCGTTCGGCGAATTGTACACCGCGCTGGAAAACAAGACCGTCGACGGCCAGGAGATCCCTACAGCGTCATCCTGTCCAACAAGTTCTACGAGGTGCAGAAATACGTCTCGGCCACCAACCACACTTTTACGCAGAACGTCATCATCGTCAGCAAGAAGTTCTGGGACGGCCTGTCGGCGGAAGAGCAGAAGATGCTGCGCGACAGCTTTGCCGAGACGCGCGAGTACCAGCGCGACCAAACCAAGCTCGCCGCGGACAAGGCGCTGGGTGAACTGAAAGCCAAGGGCATGCAGTTCAACGAGATCGCGCCGGCCGAATACGCCCGCATGCAGGACGCCACCAAACCTGTCGTCGAAAAATTCTCGGCCGAATATGATCCTGCACGCGTAAAGCTCTTCACCGGCGAGCTGGCGCGCATCCGCGGCGCCAGGTAGGCCGCCATGGGCGCGATCGAGCGGCTGATCGATCTCTACTGCCGGCTGCTCAGGGTCGCGATCGCGATTTGCCTCGCTGCGATGGTGGTGCTGGTCTTCACCAACGTGGTGCTGCGCTATCTCTTCAATTCAGGGATAGCGACCTCGGAGGAACTGTCGCGCTGGCTATTGGTCTGGCTGACGTTCCTCGGCGCCATCGTGGCGCTGCGCCAGCATGCCCATCTCGGCGTCGACACGCTGGTCCGCGCGCTCCCGCCGCGCGGCGAAGCTCGTCTGCTTGCTGCTGAGCAATCTCCTGATGCTCTACGTCGATGCGCTGCTGACGCTAGGAAGCTGGAAACAGGCGGTGCTGACCTTCGGCGACACCGCACCCGCTTCCGGCATTTCGGTCGGGCTGTTCTTTTATTCCTCCGGGCTGGTGTTCGGCGTCTCGGCGGCCGTGATCCTGCTCGTCGATCTCGTGCGGGTGTTGAGCGGATCGACCTCCGAGCAAGACTTGATCCTGGTGAAGGAAAGCGATGAGCAGCACACCTGATCATCCCTTGATCGCGCGGGGCCTGTCGTGACGCTCGCGGTCTTCACCTTCTCGCTGCTCGGCGCGATGGCGCTGGGCATGCCGATCGCGTTTGCGCTGATCGTCTGCGGCGTCGCGCTGATGCATTCGCTCGATATTTTCGACTCCCAGATCGTCGCCCAGAACATCATCAACGGCGCCGACAGCTTTCCCTGATGGCTGTGCCGTTCTTCATGCTGGCCGGCGAGGTCATGAACCGCGGCGGACTGGCCAAACGGATCGTCAACGTCGCGCTGGCGCTGGTGGGCCACGTCCGAGGTGGCCTCGGCTACGTCACCATCCTCGCCTCCTGCGTGCTCGCTTCGCTGTCGGGTTCCGCGGCGGCGGACGCCGCGGCGCTGGCGGCGTTGCTCGTTCCCATGATGGTCGCGGCCGGTCACCGCAGGATGTATGCGGCGGGCCTCGTCGCCGCCGGCGGCATCATTGCGCCCGTGATTCCGCCCAGCATCGGCTTCGTGCTGTTCGGCGTGGCCGGCGGCGTCTCGATCTCAAAACTGTTCCTCGCCGGCATCTTCCCCGGCCTGATGCTCGGCGCCGGGCTGTGCTTCGCCTGGTGGTGGGTCGCGCGCACGGAGGATATCGAAAGCCCGCCGCGTAAATCGCTCCGCGAGATCGTCTGGACATTTGTCGACGGATTCTGGGCCTTGATGCTGCCCGCGATCATCATCGTGGGCTTGCGTTTCGGCGTGTTCACGCCGACCGAAGCCGCCGTCGTCGTCGCCGTCTACGCGCTGTTCGTCGCGACCTGCATCTACCGCGAGCTCAAGATCGGCGATCTCTACGAAGTCTTCGTCTCGGCTGCACTCAGCACCAGTGTCGTCATGTTCCTGGTGGCGGCAGCGCTGGTGTCGTCCTGGCTCATCACCGTTTCGGAGATCGCCACCCAGATCGTCGATCTCGTCCGCCCCTTCATGGGCAACCAGACGCTGCTGATGCTGGCGATCATGCTGCTGGTCGTCATCGTCGGCACCGCGCTGGACATGGCGCCGACCATCCTGATCCTCACCCCGATCCTGATGCCGATCGTCAAGCAGGCCGGCATCGACCCGGTCTATTTCGGCGTGCTCTTCATCATCAACTGCGCGATCGGCCTGATCACCCCGCCGGTCGGCGTCGTCCTCAATGTGGTCTCCGGCGTGTCGCGCATCAGCATGGAGGAGATCATCAAGGGTGTCTGGCCCTTCATGATCGCCCAGCTGACCGTGCTGTTCCTGATGATATTGTTTCCGTCCGTCGTCACCGTGCCGGCGAAATGGTTCGGCGGCTGACATGTGGCCGCGATCGGCTACACTGCCCTGTCATTATCCCGTGAAAGGCATTCCATGCGCATCATGATCCTCAATGGCCCGAACCTGAACATGCTCGGCATCCGCGAGCCGCACATCTACGGCTCGACCACGCTCGACGCCATCAAGGCCTCCTGCGAGGAGTTCGCCGCTTTCGCCGGCGCGGAGCTGGCCTTCCACCAGTCGAACCACGAGGGCGAGCTGGTCGACCTGATCCAGTCCGCCCGCACCTCGGCGGACGCCCTGATCATCAATCCCGCCGCATACTCTTTCACCTCGATCGCGATGTTCGACGCCATGAAGATTTTTGACGGTCCGATCTACGAGGTGCACATTTCCAACATCCACGCCCGCGACGAGCTGCACCGGCATTCGAAGCTTTCAGCCGCGGTGAAAGGCGTGATCGCGGGCCTCGGCCCCTACGGCTACATCGTCGCCATGCAGGCCGCCCTGCACGGCGCCGGCCAGTTGCCGGCATCGCTGCCGGCGGCCGTCCGCGTCGGCCCGAAATGATGGATGGAGATTGAGATGCAGGAGCCGGCTATCTCGCGATCTGGAGCGATCTGACGCCGCAGGACGAAACCGACTGGGCGCACTGGATCACGCGCGAACATGCCATTGAGCGTGTCGGCATCAACGGCTTCCTGGCGTGCCGCATCTTCCGCGCGCTGGGCGCATCGGTGAACCGCTACTTTATCCTCTACGAGCTCGAGGACGAACGCGTCGTCGGCGGGGCGGACTATCTGGCGCGGCTGAACGCGCCGACGCCGTGGTCGCAACGCATCATGCCCAAGCTCGGCAATTTCGCACGCGGCGGCGGCCGCATCGCAGCCTCAGCCGGCATCGGCCAGGGCGGCATTGTCGCTCCCCTGCGCCTCGACGCCGCACCGCCCTGGGACGCCGCCACGGTTGTTGCCGAACTCGCCGGCCTCGACCGGATCATTGCCGCACGGGTCCTGCTCACCGATATCGCGCAGACCTCGATCAAGACCCGTGAGAAGGGCATGCGAAGCAACGACGGCTCCTTTGCCGCACTGGTCCTGATCGAGGGTCTCGACGAGCCGGCGCTTCGCGACGCACTGCATCATTTGCGCAAGACATTGCCTGCAGACGATCACGCGGCCATCGACGACCTGCCGCTTTACCAGCTCGCCTTCAGCCTGCCGAAGCAACTGCTACCGGGCTAAGAGAGGTGCCGCACGTTCGACGGTCAGCAAAACTGCGAAAACAACCCCATGCAAAGTAGAAATGGGGCCCGCTCCATCCGAAAACACAAGATCTAGACGGAAGTTGCCGCGCGCTTTTGGGGTAAGTCATTGAGAACAGGGGATAAAGCGCCTTCGACGGTCTGCGTTGTACCCATGTAATTGGTGTTTTCCGGTTGACGGATGCGTGCGGCTGTGATTCAAGCTTGCCATGTACGTCGAGCGCATTCCCAACCGCAATTCGCCGCCGGCGATCTTGCTGCGCGAGAGCTATCGCGACGGCGACAAGATCAAGAAGCGCACGCTCGCCAACCTTTCGGATTGGCCTGCGGCAAAGATCGAGGCATTGCGCCGCGTGCTGCGCGGCGACGCTGTGGCGGCGAGCGATCCGAAGGCGTTGACCCTGCTGCGCAGTCTGCCGCACGGCCATGTGGCGGCGGCGCTGGGGACCCTGCACAAGCTGGGGCTCGATCGGCTGCTGGCGCAGGGCGGCCGGCAGCCAAAGCGCGACGTCGCGCTGTGCACCGCGATGATCGTGGCGCGTCTGGTCGATCACCGCTCCAAGCTTGCGACGTCACGTCTGCTTGATGACGAGACTGCCACCTGCTCCCTGGGGCAGGTGCTCGGGCTCGGATCGGTCGACGAGCAGGAGCTTTATGCCGCACTCGACTGGTTGATCGGGCAGCAGGACCGCATCGAAGCGGCGCTGGCCCGGCGCCATCTGAAGAACGGCATGCTGGTTCTCTACGACGTCAGTTCGACCTATTTCGAGGGCCGCACCTGTTCACTCGCCAAATTCGGCTACAACCGCGACGGCAAGAAGGGCAAGCTGCAGATCGTGTTTGGACTGCTGTGCACGGCCGACGGCTGCCCCGTTGCAGTCGAAGTGTTCGAAGGCAATGTCGGCGATCCGTCGACACTGCAAAGCCAGATCACCAAGCTCAAGCAGCGCTTTGATCTCGAGCGCGTGGTGCTCGTGGGCGATCGCGGCATGATCACCGCAGCACGCCTGGAGGAGACCATCAAGCCGGCCGGGCTCGACTGGATCACCGCACTGCGCGCCCCGGCGATCCGCGCTCTCGCCGAGGCCGGCACGCTACAGCTCTCCTTGTTCGACAAGCGCGACCTCGCCGAGATCGCCTCGCCCGACTATCCCGGCGAGCGGCTCATGGTCTGCCGCAATCCCTTGCTGGCCGACCAGCGTGCGCGCAAACGACGCGAGCTGCTCGATGCCACCGAACGCAAGCTGCACGACGTTCAGGCCCGCGTTCGCCGCGATAAAAAGCCGCTCCGTGGCAAGGACAGGATCGGACTCGCCGTCGGCGCCGATCTCAATCACTACAAAATGGCCAAGCACTTCGTCGTGACCATTACCGACGACGACCTGACATTCTCGCGCAACACCGCACAAATCGATGGTGAAGCCGCGCTCGACGGCGTCTATGTGCTGCGCACCAGCCTCGCGCCCGAGGCGCTCGACGCCACCTCGACCGTCAAGGCATACAAACAACTCGCCGGCGTCGAGCGCGCCTTCCGCAGCATCAAGACCGTCGATCTCGAGGTGCGGCCCATTCATCACAGGCGAGCTGACCGCGTGCGTGCCCACGTCCTGTTGTGCATGCTCGCCTACTATCTCGAATGGCACATGCGCCAGGCGCTCAAGCCGATCCTGTTCGATGACCATGACACGCAGGCCGCCGAAGCCGCGCGCAGTTCCATCGTCGCCAAAGCCCAACGCTCCGAAGCCGCACAGCGCAAGGCCGCCACCAAACAAACCGACGACGGCTTGCCGGTCCACAGCTTCCGCTCGCTGCTCGACGATCTCGCGACCGTCACACGCAACACAATGGCAATGGCGCAAAACCCGGACGCCTCGTTCGTCCTCTATCCGCAACTCACGCAGATCCAGGCGCGCGCCTTCCAGCTCCTCGACGTCGCCGTCAAGTCGTAGCCAGTACCCAAACCGACGACATCCCAATCCGTGAGTCGGATCAACCGCTTGCGCTTTTCAAGGGAGCAACTTCCGTCTAGACCAGCGCAGCTACGCCTTCGCCGGCCGCAACATGCGCGTGACGCTGCTGAACGCCTTGTCGATGACCGGCCAGAACAACAGCACGATCGCCAGCGTGGTGATCGACCCGACCAGGCCGTTGGACCAGAACACCTTCAGGTCACCGCCGGCGCCGATCATCGACAGACGGAAAGCGTCCTCGGCGCGGTTGCCGAGCACGAGTGCCAGCGTGAACGGCGCCAGGGGAATGCCGATCTTCTTGAAGACATAGCCGACAACGCCAAAACCCAGCATCAGCCAGATGTCGAACATCGCGTTCTGGATCGCGTAGGCGCCGATCGCGCAGGACACCACGATCATCGGCGCGACCGCTGCGAACGGCACCCGCAGGATCGAGGCAAAGATCGGCACCGTCGTCAGCACCAGCACCAGACCGACGACATTGCCGAGATACATCGATGCAATCAGGCCCCAGACGAAATCCTTGTGCTCGACGAACAGCAGCGGACCGGGGTTGAGACCCCACACCATCAAGCCGCCGAGCAGGATCGCCGCCGTGCCGGAGCCGGGAATGCCGAGCGCCAGCATCGGCAGCAGCGCCGCGGTGCCGGAGGCATGCGCCGCGGTTTCCGGCGCAAACACGCCCTCGATGCGGCCCTTGCCAAAGCTGTCCTGATCCTTGGAAAAGCGCTTGGCGAGATTGTAGCCCATGAAGGAAGCGGCGATCGCGCCGCCCGGGGTGATGCCGAGCCAGCAGCCGATGAACGAGGAGCGCAGCAGCGTTACCCAGTATTTCGGCAGGTCCTTCCAGACCGACAGCACCACGCGCAAGGAGATGCCGGCGGCGTGGCCGCGCAGCGCGAGACGCTCCTCCATCGTCAGCAGGATCTCGCTGATGCCGAACAGGCCGATCACCGCGACCAGGAAGTTGACGCCGCGCAACAGCTCTGCCGAGCCGAAGGTCATGCGCAACTGTCCGGACACCGTGTCCATGCCGATGCCGGCGAGCAGCAGGCCGAGCGACATCGAAATCACAGTCTTGTGCTTGGCTTCGCGGCCGAGGCCGACAAAGGAGCAGAAAGTGAGCAGATACACCGCGAAGAATTCCGGCGGCCCGAATTTCAGCGCGAACGACGAGATCATCGGCGCCAGGAAGGTGATCAGCATCACCGCGACCAGCGAGCCGATGAACGAGGAAGTGAACGCCGCGGTCAGCGCTTCTGCCGCCCTGCCCTGCTGCGCCATCGGATAGCCGTCGAAGGTGGTCGCGACCGACCAAGCCTCACCGGGAATGTTGAACAGGATCGAGGTGATGGCACCGCCGAACAGCGCGCCCCAGTAGATGCAGGACAGCATCACGATCGCCGAGGTCGGGTCCATCGTGAAGGTCAGCGGCAGCAGGATCGCCACGCCGTTCGGGCCGCCGAGGCCGGGCAGCACCCCGACAAAGATGCCCAGCACGAGGCCGAGCATCATCAGCAGCAGCGTCTTCCAGGTCAGCAGCACGGCGAAGCCGTGCATCAAGAGGCCCAAAGCTTCCATGGCGTGCGTCCCACCGACCCGTTAGCGGCCGAGCACCGCTTCGAGCGGGCCCTTTGGCATGATGACGTCGAAGGCGATGTCGAAGGTCACGAACATCACGGCGGTGAACACCAAGGCGGTGAGCAGCGATTTCCACAGCGCGATCTTGCCGACCATGCGCATGAAACCGGCGATCAGCAGGAAGCTCGCGACATAGAGCCCGAGGAACTGCATGCCGAGGCAGAACAGCACGGTCGGCACGAACACCGCCATCACGCGGCGAAGCTGCGCCCGCGTCACGAAAACCTCGGAAGCCTCCTTCCGCGACAGGAACGCGGCGACCAGGCCATAGAGGCTGGCGCCGCCGAGGATCACCGAGAGATAAAACGGAAAGTACCCGGACTGCGGGCCGGTCGATTCCCAACCGGCTCCCGTACGCCAGTTGTCGTACCCGAGCGTCGTTGCGAGCGCGAGCAGCAGGAGGCAGACGACGACGTCGATCGCACGAACGCTCGTCACTGCAGGCGAGTCGGCCTCGGGTGCGGTCGGATCCTCGACGACGATTTCGATGTCGGTATTGGACATGGAGACGGTGACCCCCGATACGTCAGACCTGAACGGGGATACGTGCCGACGTCGCCGGCGTCAATGTCCGCCGCTGCGCTCCGGGAATGCACTCGTAAGTGCAGCACGCTCGGGACGAAGCAGGCCGCGTTCGGTGATCAATCCCGTCACCAGTCGCGCCGGCGTGACGTCGAAGGCGTAATTGGCCACAGGCGAGCCTTCGGGAACCACGCGCACGGTCTCGACGCGCCCGTCGGCGGTGCGGCCGGTCATGTTCGCCACTTCGTCGGCGCTGCGCTGCTCGATCAGGATCTGCCGGATGCCATCATCGATACTGAAGTCGATGGTGGGCGACGGCAGTGCAACATAGAACGGCACGCCATTGTCGTGCGCGGCGAGCGCCTTCAGATAGGTGCCGATCTTGTTGCAGACATCGCCATTGGCGGCCACGCGGTCGGTACCGACGATCGCGAGATCGACCATCCGGTGCTGCATCAGATGGCCGCCGGTGTTATCAGCGATTACCGTGTGCGGCACGCCGTGGTGGCCGAGTTCCCACGCGGTCAGCGAAGCGCCCTGATTGCGCGGCCGGGTCTCGTCGACCCAGACATGGACCTTCAGGCCGCTATCATGCGCGAGGTAGATCGGCGCCGTCGCCGTGCCCCAATCCACCGTCGCGAGCCAGCCGGCGTTGCAATGGGTGAGGACGTTGACGGGCTCGCCGCGCCCCTTCCTCGCCGCGATCTGCTCGATCAGCGCCAGACCATGCCGGCCAATCCCCTGGTTGATCGCGACGTCCTCTTCGGCGATTTCGCCGGCGCGCTTGTAGGCCGCCGCAGCGCGCTCCGACGCCGGCAGCGGCCGAAGCAATCGTTGCATCTCTTCGAGCGCCCATTTCAGGTTGATCGCCGTCGGCCGCGCCGCCAGCAGCATGGCATAGGCGCGGTCGAGCGCCGCATCGGAAGCATCGGCGCGCATGGCGAGCGCCATGCCGTAAGCAGCCGTGGCGCCGATCAGCGGCGCGCCGCGCACCAGCATGGAGCGGATGGCCTCGGTCGCGTCCTCGGCGCTTGCGATGCGCGCGACCACAAATTCATGCGGCAGCCGGCGCTGGTCGATCGCGCCGACCGTCCAGCCATCGTCCTCGAGCCAGATGCTGCGAAAGTGCCGGCCGTCGACCTTCATGAGTTCAACACCCTCCCGGCCACCGCATCGAGCTTGGCGAGCAACTTGGGATCGCGCGCTTCCGGCGCGGTGATCAGGGCCGTATCCAGCGCCTTGTCCGATCCAACAGGACACGGCTCATGCTCGCGTGGAAAATCCCCGGCGAGGCGTGCGACGAGCGCTTTGGCCTTGCCGGCATTCGAGTTCAGCACGCGAATGATGTCCTGCACGGTGACCGCGTCGTGATGGGGATGCCAGCAATCGAAATCGGTGACCATGGCCACGCTAGCGTAGCAGATCTCGGCCTCGCGGGCGAGTTTGGCCTCGGGCATGTTGGTCATGCCGATCACCGAATAGCCCTGCGCCTTGTAGGTCAGGCTCTCGGCGAGGCTGGAGAATTGTGGGCCTTCCATGCAGACATAGGTTCCGCCCTGTACCGCTTCGATGCCTTCAGCCTTGGCGGCCGCCACGAGGTGCACGTGCAGGCGCGGCGACACCGGATGGGCCATCGAGACATGGGCGACGCAACCCTTGCCGAAGAACGAACTCTCACGCCGGTAGGTGCGGTCGACGAACTGATCGACCAGCACGAAGGTGCCCGGCGGCAGTTCCTCCCTGAACGAACCGCAGGCCGAGAGCGAGACCAGATCGGTAACCCCTACCCGCTTCAGCACGTCGATATTGGCGCGGTAGTTGATGTCCGAGGGCGACAGCACATGTCCCTTGCCGTGCCGCGGCAAAAACACGATCGGCAGCCCGGCGATCACACCGCGCGTCAGGGCTGCGGACGGCTCGCCCCAGGGGCTCTCGATGGTCTCCTCGCGGACGTCCTCCAGCCCCGGCAGGTCGTAGACGCCGGATCCGCCGATGATGCCAAGCACGGCACGCGTCATGACTTCTCCCAGTCAGGATTTCGCCGAAGACGTTCGACTATACTGCGGCGCAATAATCAAGCATTGTCGCGCGGTTGCAAGGGGTCTCACAATGCCTTCCAGGAACGACAGGGAAAAACGTCAATCGATCATCGATGCCTGCCGCAGCATGAATGCGCTCGGCATCAACCAGGGAACGTCGGGAAATATCAGCCTGCGCCACGGCGAGGGCCTGCTGATCACGCCGACCAGCACGCCCTACGAGGCGATGCAGCCCGAGCAGATCGTGTTCATGGGCCTGGATGGCTCGCACGATCCCGCCCAGCGGCCGTCGAGCGAGTGGCGATTTCACCTCGACATCCTCAAGGCCCGGCCCGAGGTCAATGCCGTGGTCCATGCCCACCCGCCCTATTCGACGATCCTCGCCATCATGGGCCTGGAAATTCCGCCGATCCACTACATGATCGCATGCGCCGGCGGCGACACCATCCGTGTCGCACCCTATGCGACCTTCGGCACGCAGGAGCTTTCCGAGCACGCCGTGCGCGCGCTGGAAGGCCGGCTAGCGTGCCTGCTGGAGCACCATGGCATGATCGCAGTTGGCGCATCGCTTTCGAAAGCGATGTGGCTTGCCGTCGAAGTCGAAACGCTGGCCCGGCAATACCACGGCTGCCTGCAGATCGGGACGCCGCGCTTGCTGCCGAAGGCGGAGATCGAAAACGTGCTCGGCAGGATCGCAGGGTACGGTCCTGCCGACAAATAGCGATCGGCCTATTTCGCGACGAAGCCCGCTTCGTTCATCAGCGAAGCGTTGAGCTTGTCATCCTCCTCGAGGAACTTCAGCATGTCCTTGCCGGTGAGGAAGATCGGCTTCAGCGCCTGCTTCTCCATATAGTCCTTGTACTCCGACGTCTGCGTCACCTTCTGGAACAGGTCGACATAGAACGCCTGCTGTTCCGGCGTCACCTTGCCGGGCAGGAACATCGCGCGCAGCATCAGATACTGCACGTCGAGCCCCTCCTCCTTGCAGGTCGGGATGTCGTTCCACGATTGCGTTTCGGTGACCTTGGTCTTGTAGGCGATGCGTTCCTTGTCGAACACGCACAGCGCACGGACCTGGCCGGCGCGCCAGACTTCCAGATTCTCGGAAGGGTTGTTGACGTTGGCTTCGGTGTGCTTGCCGACCAGTTGCGTCGCCGCCTCGCCGCCGGACTTGTATGGCAGATAGGAGAATTTCGCGCCGGTCTTCTGCTCCATGAACACGGTCAACACGTGATCCTCGCGCTTGGAGCCGGTGCCGCCCATCTTGAACGGCGAGCTTGCAGCCTTGGCGGCCGCGATGAAGTCCTTCACCGTCTTCGGTCCGTCGGCATTGTCCCACAGCACGAATTGGTCCATCGCAACTACCGATACCGGCGTGAGGTCACGCCAGTTGAAGGGAATCTTGGCCGACAGCGGCAGCATGTAGATCAGCGAATAGGCGATCAGGACCTTGTTGGGATCGCCGTCGCTGGACTTCATGTACATCAGCGCCTCGGCACCCGACGCCCCGCCCTTGAGCGATACAACCATCGGCTGCTTCATCAGGTTGTTCTTCTGAATGGCCGCCTGCATCATCCGCGCCATCTGGTCGGACGCACCGCCCGCGCCGGCTGCGACCACGATTTCAACCGGTTTGGTCGGCTCCCAGGCGGCAACTGCCGGGGTGCTTGCGATCATGGCCGTCAATGCGGCCGCGGCTTTCAGCATCTGTCCCACGAGTTTCATCCCTATTGTAATTGTTGTATTTAGACAAATTATCACTGCCCGCCACGCCATTGTGCGGGGTAATGCGGGCGAGTTCAAGCCGAACCGCAACCTTATTGCGTATGACTTTCGCATGAATACCCGACAAGCGCAAAAAAGCGCGGGCTCGTCGCGAGCCCGCGCTTTCATGGAGCCACTTGCGCGACAGCGAAGGCTACTTGCCCTTCCAGTTCGGCGAGCGCTTGTTGAGGAACGCGTCCATTCCCTCGCGGAAATCCTCGCTCATATAGGCGCGCAGGATCAGGTCCTCGCCTTCGTCGCGCGTCAGCGTCCGCCGGATGCGGCGCACCGCTTCCTTGGTGACTTCGAGCGTGATCGGGGCATGGCTGGCGACGAGTTTTGCGGTTTCGTCGGCGCGGCGCTGCAACGTGGCGACGTCAGGCACGACTTCATTGAGCAGGCCCAGTGCCAGCGCTTCCGGCGCCTCGACCAGCCGCGCCTTGAAGATCAGGTCCTTGGTCCGTGCGGGGCCGACCAGCGAAACCAGCCTGGAGATATTCGACATCGACAGGCAATTGCCGAGCGTGCGCGCGATTGGAAAGCCCATCCGCGTGGTCTCGGTGCCGATACGAATGTCGCAGCAAGCTGCGATCCCCGCGCCGCCGCCGGTGCAGGCGCCGGCAATCGCCGCGATCGTCGGCACCCGGCATGCCTCCAGCGCGCCGAGCACGCGATCGATCCGCGCCTCGTAGTCGAGCGCATCCTGCGCGGTCTTGAAGGCGCGGAACTGCGAGATGTCGGTGCCGGACGCGAACGCCTTGTCGCCGGCGCCGGTCAGGATCATCGCCTTGATCGAACGATCATTGTTGACGGTCTCGCAGATAACAGCCATTTGCTCGTACATGGCAAAGGTCAGCGCATTGCGCGCCTGCGGACGATTGAACGTCAGCCGGGCGATGCCGTCCTCGACGGAATAAATCAGGTCTTCGGTCGAAGCTACCGGAGCGTTCATCGCGGCTCTCTCTGTTGTTGTTTCGGTCAAACGATCTCAGGCAACGGCGGCCTTCGGCATCGATACGACATCGCGTCCCTTGAGCACTTCCATGGCCGCCAGCACGCCGCCGCCGCGGTGCGGCACCTTGGCGAGATCGAGACCCATCTCGACGCCCGACAGCGTGCCCATCATCATCAAATCGTTGAAGTGGCCGATGTGGCCGATCCGGAACACCTTGCCCTTGATCTTGTTCAGGCCGGTGCCGAGCGACATGTCGAAATTTTCCAGCACTACTTTACGGAAATTGTCGGCGTCATGGCCTTCCGGCATGACGACGCCGGTCAGCGCAGGCGAGTGTGCACCCTGCTCCTGGCATTGCGTTTCCAGGCCCCACACCTTGGCGGCTGCGCGCGTCGCGGCGCTGTGGCGCTTGTGCCGGGCGAAGACGTTCTCCAGCCCCTCTTCCTCGAGCATCTTGATCGCTTCGCGCAACCCGAACAGCAGATTGGTCGCCGGCGTGTAGGGCCAGGTGCCCGCCTTGTTGATCGCGATGACCTCCTGCCAGTCCCAATAGGAGCGCATGGCAGGATTGGCTTTCGCCACCGCAAGCGCCTTTTCCGAGATGGCGTTGAAGCCGAGACCCGGCGGCAACATCAGGCCCTTCTGCGATCCGGCCACCGACACGTCGATGCCCCAGGCATCGTGCTCATATTCCAGCGATCCCAGACCGGAGATGGTATCGACCATCAACAGCGCGGGATGGTTGACGCGGTCGAGAATTTTGCGGACGTCCAGCGGATGCGTGACGCAGCCGGTCGAGGTCTCGTTGTGAACCACACACGGCCTTGATGTTGTGCGCCTTGTCGGCCGACAGCCGCGCCTCGATCTGCTCAAGGTCGGCGCCGTGACGCCAGTCACCCGGCAGGAAATCCACCTCGATCTTGAACTTCTCGGCGATGCCGCGCCACAGCACGGCGAACTGCCCGGTCTCCGCCATCAGCACCTTGTCGCCAGGCTGCAGCGTATTGACGAGGGCCGCCTCCCAGGCGCCGGTGCCGGACGACGGGTAGATGATCACCGGCTGCTTGGTGCGAAACACCCGCTGCATGGCGGCCAGCACCGCATGACCGACCTCGGCAAACTCGGGACCCCGGTGGTCCATGGTCGGCATATCCATCGCGCGCAGCACCCGGTCCGGCACGTTGGTCGGTCCAGGAATCTGCAGAAAATGCCTTCCAGTATGCACGGTCATGGGCGTCCTTCCCGGTCTTGTCTTGGCGTCTTGTCTTGGCGTTTCGAGCCGCTCGAATATCACCATTTGGCGGGCTTGTCGCCCGCCGGACGCAGCACGTCAATGCATAAGGAGCAGGGCTGGAGCGGCGCCCGCCGGGCAGGCGCGAGCTGCCGGCTAGCTGCCGACGACTTTGAGATGCACCGGGGAATTGCCTTGCGGACGCTGCTCCAGATACTTCATCGCGGCATCGACGCCTCCGGAGCGGTGCGGTACGCCTGCGACCGACAAGCCCATCTCCACGCCGGTCAACGCTCCGAGCAGCGTGAGCTCGTTGCATTCGCCGAGATGGCCGATGCGAAACACCTTGCCCGCGACTTTCGACAGGCCGGCGCCGAGCGACATGTTGTAGTTGTCGAGCACGACCTGACGGAATTGATCGGCATCGTGCCCAGGCGGCATCAGCACGGCGGTCAGCACGGGCGAATACTCCTGCGGTTCCTGGCACAACACCTCCAGCCCCCAGTGATTGACCGCGGCGCGCGTCGCTGCGGCGAGCCGCTGGTGACGCGCGAACACATTGTCGAGCCTCTCTTCCAGCAGCATCGCGATCGCCTCGCGCAGCCCGTAGAGCAGGTTGGTCGCCGGCGTGTACGGGAAAAAGCCCTTCGCGTTCGGCTTCAGCATTTCCTCCCAGTCGAAATAGGAGCGCGGCATCCGGTTGGTCCTCGCGGCGGCGCGGGCCTTCTCCGAGATCGCGTTGAAGCCGAGGCCGGGCGGCAGCATGAAACCCTTTGCGAACAACTGACGCTGACATCGACCTTCCATTCGTCATGTCGGTAGTCGACCGACCCGAGCGAGGAGATGGTGTCGACCATCAACAGAGCGGGATGTCCGGTCCGGTCGATCGCGGCGCGGATGTCGGCGATACGACTTGTGGCGCCGGTCGACGTCTCGTTATGGACGACCATCACCGCCTTGATCGCGTGTGCGGCATCCTCTGCGAGCCTGGCCTCGATCTGGGCGGGGTCGGCGCCGCGACGCCAATCCCCGGCAATGAAATCGACCTCGATCCCGAAGCGGCCCGCCATCTGGCGCCACAGGATTGCAAAGTGGCCGGTCTCGACCATCAGGACCTTGTCGCCAGGCGAAAGCGTATTGACGATCGCGGCCTCCCAGGCGCCTGTCCCGGACGACGGGAAGATCATCACCGGTCCAGCGGTCTGGAAAATTCTCTGGCTGCCCTCCAGCACCGCCCGCCCGAACTCGGCGAACTGGGCGCTGCGGTGATCGATTACGGGCATGTCCATCGCGCGAAGAACCCGATCCGGGACCGGGCTCGGCCCTGGAATCTGCAGAAAATGCCGTCCTTGCCGCATGACAACCTCCCAAAAAGCGCCTTGAGGGTTTATTTTGCATTCATTTTTTGTCTTTTCAACCAATTTTTGGTATTCGATTTAGATCGTCGACGTCGCAGATTCCGCAAACTACTGTTATGCAAATGAAATCCACGATTCCCGAAGCCGGGGTGCTGATTCCCCAGTCCGACCGCCAGGAGGCCTCGCTGCACGGGGAAATACTGCTGCGGCTTCGCGATTACGTCGTCGAAGGCAACATTCCAGAGGGTGCACGCGTTCCGGAACGGCAGCTCTGCGAGATGCTTGGAATCTCCAGGACGCCGCTGCGCGAGGCGCTCAAGGTGCTGGCTGCGGAGGGCTTGATCGAACTCCTGCCCAACCGCGGCGCACGCGTGCGCCAGCTTGGCGCGCGCGATTTGGAGGAGCTTTTCGACGTAATGGCCGGCCTGGAAAGCCTCGCCGGACGCCTTGCCTGCGAGGCCATCACGGACGAGGAAATCGCCGCGATCGAGCGGCTGCACTATGAGATGTACGGCCATTACCTCAATAGCGACATGCACGGCTATTTCCAGGTTAACCAGCGCATCCACGAGAGCATCGTTGCTGCCGCACGCAACGAGACCCTGCGCGCGGCCTACGCCAGTTTTGCCGGCCGGATCCGCCGCGTCCGCTATTCCGCCAATTTCGCGCGCAAGCGGCAGCGCTGGGGCGAGGCCATGCGCGAGCACGAAGCGATCCTGGATGCGCTGCGCCGCCGCGCCGCAAGCGAGCTGAGCGACATCCTGTTCCAGCACTTGCGCAACAAGCGAGCCGCAGCCATTGAACATCTGGCCGTGGCACCGGGCGCCACCGCAGCCGCGACTGCGGCCAGCTAGGTTGCCGATTATGAATTCATAATGTAACTCGTCCTTAAAAAGTGCATAATCCCGTTGAGGGGTTGCAACAGCCCTCTTGGATCACTTTGGATTTGGGATGAAAAACGCCTCAACGCTTGAGCGACGCCTGCGGTCAAACATGACCGGCGACGTGTTCTTCGATGCCTTCAACCGCGGCCGCTATGCCACCGACGCGTCGTTCTACCAGATCATGCCGGCGGGCATCGTGGTGCCTCGAAGCATGGACGAAGCCCTCAGGGCGCTCGCCATTTGCCGGGGCGACGGCGTGATCGTCACCCCGCGCGGCGGCGGCACCTCGCAGTGCGGCCAGACCGTCAATGAGGGAATCGTCGTCGACTTTTCCAAACACCTGAACCGGGTGCTTTCGCTCGACGTCGCAAACCGCATTTGCGTGGTCGAACCCGGGATCGTGCTCGACGATCTCAACCGCCAGCTCAAAAAGCACGGGCTCTGGTTTCCGGTCGACGTCTCCACCGCCTCGCGCGCCACCATCGGCGGTATGGCCGGCAACAATTCCTGCGGCGGCCGTTCGCTGCGCTACGGCACCATGCGCGACAACACGCTGTCGATGGACGCGGCGATGGCCGACGGCACGCTCTTGCATTTCGGCGAGGTACCGCGGGATCTGGCGCGGGTGAACTCGCCCCAGAGCGGGCTCGCCCTGTTCCGGGACATGCTCGATCTCGGCGAACGCGAGGCCGTGGAGATATCGGAGCGGTTTCCAAAGTGCAGCGCCGCGTCGGCGGCTACAATCTCGATGCGCTGGTGCCGCGCAATGCGCCGAACAACATGGCGCATCTTCTGGTCGGCTCCGAAGGTACGCTGGCCTTCACCACGCAGGTCGAACTCAAGCTGTGGCCTGTGATCCGCAACAAGGTGCTGGGCGTCTGCCATTTCGGCAGTTTTTACGAGGCGATGGATGCGGCGCAGCATCTGGTGAAGCTGCGTCCGATCGCGGTGGAATTGGTCGACCGCACCATGATTGCGCTCGGCCGCGACATCGCGATGTTCCAGCCGATCATCGCGACCGCCGTGCGCGGCGATCCCGATGCGGTGCTGGTCGTGGAATTCGCCGAGGAAGATCAGGCTGAAAATCTGCATCGCCTCAAACAGCTCGGCGAACTGATGGCCGATCTCGGCTTTGGCTGGGACAAGCCGCAACGCAAATGGGGCGGCGTGGTCGAGATCACCGAACCCGCACTGCAGACCGGCATCGCCGATTTCCGCGCCGCCGGCCTCAACGTGATGATGTCGATGAAGCAGGAGGGCAAGCCGGTCTCCTTCGTCGAGGATTGCGCCGTGCCGCTGCCGCACCTCGCCGACTATACCGAGCGGCTCAACGCCATCTTCGCCAAACACGGCACCCGCGGCACCATGTATGCGCATGCCTCCGAAGGCTGCCTGCATGTGCGCCCCGTCCTCAATTTGAAGCTCGAGAAGGACGTCAAGGCGATGCGGGCCATCGCCGAAGAGACGTTCGAGATGGTGCGCGAATACAAGGGCTCGCACTCCGGCGAGCATGGCGACGGGCTGGTTCGTTCCGAGTTTCACGAAGCGATGTTCGGCTCCCGCATCGTCGTCGATTTCCGGGAGGTCAAGCAACGCTTCGATCCGGACAATCTGCTCAATCCCGGCAAGATCGTCGATCCGCCAAAAATGGACGATCGTTCGTTGTTTCGTTATCGGCCGGACTATCGCATAGGTGAGCTGAAGACCGCGCTCGACTGGTCGGCCTATCCCGGCGCCGGCGGCGGCTTTCAGGGCGCGGTCGAGATGTGCAACAACAACGGCGCCTGCCGAAAACTCGAGGGCGGCGTGATGTGCCCGTCCTATCGCGCGACCCGCAACGAGAAGGACGTCACGCGAGGCCGCGCCAACACGCTGCGGCTCGCGATTTCGGGGCAGTTGGGCCCGGATGCACTGGCCTCAGATGAAATGATGGATACGCTGAAACTCTGCGTCTCCTGCAAGGCCTGCCGCCATGAATGTCCGACCGGCGTCGACATGGCCAAGATGAAGATCGAGGTGCTGGCCGCGCGGGCTGAGAAACACGGCCTTTCGCTGCGCGACCGGCTGGTCGGTTATCTGCCGCGGTATGCGGACCTGGCCTCCCGCTTGGCTCCCTCGCCAACTGGCGCAACAACAGTCCGCTATTGCGTGCGCTGTTCGAGAAACTTGCCGGCATCAGCGCGAAGCGCGCCCTGCCCGCGTTCCGCCGCGATGTGTTCAAGGCCAACGCCGAGGTCTTCGGCCCCGCAGATGGCCATGAGGTCGTGCTGTTCGCCGATACCTTCAACCGCATTTATGAGCGCGAGAATCTCGACGCTGCCCTGCGAGTGTTGGTCGAAGGCGGATATCGCGTGCATATTCCAAGGCCCGTGGACCGTGCCCGTCCGCTGTGTTGCGGGCGGACATTCCTCTCGTCCGGTCTGGTCGAACAGGCGCGCAGCGAACTGGACAGGCTGGTTGCGACCTACGCCCCATTTGCCGCGCGCGGCGTGCCGCTCGTCGGGCTGGAGCCGAGCTGTCTGTTGACGCTTCGCGACGAACTGCTCTCGCTCCGGTCGGACAATGATGCCAAGAGCGTCAGCGGGCATGCACTGCTGTTCGAGGAATTTTTGGTTCGCGAGGCGGAGGCAGGTCGCCTCAAGCTGCCGCTCGGCGCTATCCAAGCAAAAGCACTCGTTCACGGCCACTGCCATCAAAAATCATTCGGCGCGTTCAAGCCGATCGAAAAAATACTTCGCCTTGTTCCCGATCTCGGTGTGGAAACCATCAGAATCCAGTTGCTGCGGCATGGCCGGTGCGTTCGGCTATGGCGCCGACACCTATCAAGCCTCGATGGAAATGGCCGAGCTTTCGCTGCTGCCGGCAGTACGCCGCGCCGACGCTACCACCCTGATCGTAGCCGACGGCACCTCGTGCCGGCACCAGATCAAGGATGGCACGAACCGTGCAGCACTGCACGTCGCCCGGGTGCTCACGATGAGCCTCGACAGCGCACGATCCAACCATTAATCCCGCTCAATCGCAAAGGAACTGACTCATGGCTGAACTCACCCTCGACGTCGCCCGCAAGATTCTCGATGCTGCTTTGGCAAAAGGCGTCGAGAAGAAACTGAAGCCGCTGGTCATCACCATTCTGGATGCCCGCGGCTGCGTGAAGGTCACGGCGGCGCAGGACGGCACCAGCCTGATGCGGGCCGAAATCGCGCACGGCAAGGCCTATGGCGCGCTCGCGATGGGCATGGGATCGCGGGCGCTGTTCCAGCGTGCCCAGGAGCAGGCCTATTTCGTCGGGGCGGTCAATGCGCTGGCGCAAGGCCGCCTTGTGCCCGTGCCCGGCGGCGTGCTGATCCAGGGTGACGGCGGCCTGCTCGGCGCCGTCGGCGTCAGCGGCGACACCTCTGACAATGACGAGGCCTGCGCCGTCGCCGGCATCGAAGCCGCCGGCCTGAAAGCAAACGCGGGCTGATCAGCGCCCCGGCCAAGACGGCTTCCGCTTTTCACCGAAGGCCTTGAGGCCTTCCTTGGCGTCCTCCGTCATCGCCAGCAGCGCGATCTGGCTTTCGGTATAGGCGATGCTCTCGTCGAACGACATCGAGGCGATCGCGCGCATGGCATATTTGCCGCGCCGGATCGCGGTCGGCGACTTGTCGACGATGCGGCTGACCAGCCAGTCGACCTTGGCGTCGAGCTCGGCCACCGGCACCACGTAGTTCAGAAGTCCGGCCGCCTGCGCCGTGTGCGCATCGAACGGCTCGCCGGTCAGCGACCATTCGCTGACCAACCGCTTTGGCGCGATCGACTGCAACAGGCTCAGCACCTGCATCGGGAACACGCCGACCTTCACCTCGGGCAGTCCAAAGATCACGTGATCGGCAGCGATCGCCATATCAGTCATGCACAACAACCCCATGCCGCCGGCCATGCAGACGCCCCCTACCCGGGCGATTGCGGGCTTGGTGGCGTTCTGCGACAGGCGCAACAAATCCGCGTAGTCGACATTCGGCCTGGAATAATCCATCGCAAACGCTGCGCCGCTGTTCTGCAGGTCGGCGCCGGCGCAAAACGCCTTGTCCCCCGCGCCCGTCAGCACGATGACACGGACATCCTTGTCGTCATGCGCTTCACGATATCCGCGGGCGATGCCGGCAACCACATCGGCATTGATGGCGTTGCGCTTGTCCGGCCGGTTGATGGTAATCCAGAACGCCTGTCCGCGCTTCTCGCGTATCACGCTGCTCGTATCGGTCATTGTCCCGCTCGCCTGTCTGCTGTTGCTTGGCAATCATTTGCGGCACGATGGCGGTGGACTGCAAGCGGGAATTATGCTGCGGGCGCAGCCTTCCTGACCCAGACCTTGTTGTCATGGAACGCCGCGCCGCCGACTGGCGCGACCGCTTCGGCCCCGGTCAGCATGTTGATGCCGCGGCCGCCTATATGGGCCTTGTTCGGATGGATGGACTCGGCGACCAGCACGCCGCGGCGCAGGCCGTCGAACAATTTCACGGTCAGCGTGGCTTCGCCTCGCATGTTGCCTAGCGTCACGGCGTCGCCATCGGCGATCGAAAGGGCGGCCGCGTCTTCCGGGTGCATCATCACCGAAGGCGCGCCCTCGCGGGCCTGCGATCCCGGCGTCTCGTTGAAACTGGTGTTGAGATAGCTGCGCGACGGCGAAGTGGCGAGACGGAACGGATGTTTTTCGTCCGCTTCCTCGATGATGGTCCAGTGATCGGGCAGCGAGGGCATCTGCGCCCAAGGGCCCAGGCCCGGATTGCCGAACGGCGGATTCGCCCAATCGGCCTTGAAGTGGAATTTCTTGTCGGCGTGTGCGAAGCCGTCGAGATAGTGCGAGGTACGAAAATCCGGCTGGATATCGCGCCACAGATCGGCCTCCAGCGTCGCGATATCGCCGTGACCGCTCTGCTTCAGCGTCGCATCGATTAGTTCGCGTGGCGTCATCTCAAAGCCCGGATGCACGGCATTGAGGCGGCGGCCGAGGCCCTGCAGCACCTCGTGATTGGAACGGCACTCGCCGGGCGGATCGATCAGCTTGGCGCCGACCGAAATGTGTTGATGGCCGCCGCCGTAATAGAGATCGTCGTGTTCCATGAACATGGTGGCCGGAAGTACGATGTCGGCCATTACAGCTGTTTCGGTCATGAACTGCTCATGCACCGCGACGAACAGATCCTCGCGGGCAAAGCCCTGCCGCACCAGCGCCTGTTCGGGCGCTACCGTCATCGGGTTGGTGTTCTGGATCAGCATCGCCTTGACGGGGCCGCCGCCCTTCAGGGCCTCGGCATCGCCAGTCAGGATGCGGCCGATTTTGGACTGGTCGAGCCAGCGCGTCGTGCGGTCGATCGCATCGTGACCCTCGATGATGGATTCGTCGAAGTTCCAGATCCCGGCATTGTTGAAGAACGCGCCGCCGCCTTCGTACTGCCAGGCACCCGTTACCGCGGGGATGCAGAGTGCCGCGTGCATCTGCGCCGCACCGTTGCGGCTGCGGGTAAAGCCGTAGCCGAGCCGGAAGAACGACCGCTTGGTCTGGCCGACGAGACGCGCAAACGCCTCGATCTCCTCGACCGGCACGCCCGAGATTTTCGAGGCCCATTCCGGCGTACGTGTTGCCAGATGCGATTCCAACTCGTCTGGACAATCGGTGTAGCGATCCATATAGGCGCGGTCCGCATAACCCTCGCGAAACAGCACATGCATGACGCCGCAGGCGAAGGCGCCGTCGGTGCCTGGTCGAAGCAGTATCTTGATATCCGCCTGCTTCATGGTGTCGTTGTTGTAGATGTCGATCGCCGCGATTTTGGCGCCGCGCTCCTTGCGGGCGCGCGAGGCATGCGTCATCACGTTGACCTGGGTATTCACCGGATTGGTGCCCCAGATCACGACGAGATCGGAGACACCCATCTCGCG
Organism: Bradyrhizobium sp. RDT10; assembly: GCA_044772375.2. Lineage (GTDB taxonomy): Bacteria > Pseudomonadota > Alphaproteobacteria > Rhizobiales > Xanthobacteraceae > Bradyrhizobium. The sequence goes on along the minus strand of CP187939.1, from coordinate 1,447,417 downwards.
CGGATCGACGCCGGCGATCTTGCCAGTGCCAATGGAGAATCCGACGCGCGCAATGTTGGCGCAGATGGTCGAGTAGAAGCGCGAATACTTCTTCACATGCGAGAGGCGATTGATGCCGTCGCGCATGACCAGCCCCATGGTGCCGGCGTAGTAATAGGGCCAGACAGACTGAGCGCCGAATTCACGCTCGGCCCGATCGAAACGCGCGGCGATTTCGTCCAGCGCATCATCCCAGGAAATCCGAGCGAACTGGCCGGAGCCTTTGGGTCCGGTGCGACGCATCGGGTAGAGCAGCCGGTCGGGATGGTGAATGCGCTCGGCGTAGCGCGCGACTTTCGCGCAGACGACGCCCGCTGTATAGGTCTGCAGCTTGGAGCCACGGACCCGGCCGATCGAGCGGCCGTCGATCACCTCGATATCAAGCGCGCACGCCGACGGACAATCGTGCGGACAGGTGGAGTGGCGGATATCGACCTTGGCATGCTGGTTCATGCGTTTCTAGGTAACATCAAACGCCGCGGTCGCCGAGAGGCTTTGTCCGGCAGTACACCTGCAAAAACGGCCTTTAGCCATGCATCAGGCGCCCAAATAGGCGCCGCCATTGGTGTGGATGGCCTGCCCGTTGATGTAGCGCGCGCCCGGCCCGCACAGAAAACGCACGGTTGCAGCGACGTCCTCCGGCAGGCCACGATTGCCGGTGATGGTCTGATGGATCGAATGATGCGCCGGCTCCGGTTTGTCCTTGGGCCGTGGCGTGCCGATCAGGCCGGGAACCACGCAGTTCACGGTGATGCCGTCATCGGCAAGATCGTGGGCCAGCGCCCGCGTCAAGCCAATGATGCCAGCCTTCCCCGTCACCACATGCGCGCGATTCTTCGCACCCGTGTGCGCGCTGAGGCCACCGATATTGACGATGGTCCCGGCACCGGACTTTCGCAAAGCCGCCAGGCACGCTTTCACACAGTGAAACGTTCCATCGAGGGTCACATCGAGGATTTCGCGCCACGCCGCGTAATCCATCTCGGCAAGGGCTTTTCGCGCCGCAGCGCCGCATTGTTGACGAGGATATCAATGCGGCCGAATTGCTTCACTGCAGCATCTGCCATGGCCTGCACCGCCATGGCGTCGGCGACGTCGCCGATATGAACCAGCGCTTTGCCGGCCGCAGCCTCGATCTCGCGGGCGACCGCGTCCGCCTCGGCGCGGTTGCTGCGCGCATTGACCACGATGGACGCACCGCCTTCCGCCAGGGTCAGGGCGATCGCACGGCCGATATTGCGGCCGGCGCCGGTGACGACAGCGACTTTGCCGGCGAGTTCTTTGGTCATGAGCTACCCGCGCAATGAGGAGAGATCGATGGGGCCACTATACAGCCCCGCCATCAGTTTCAACGCCGCATCGCTTTGTGCAGCGCTCCAGCCGCCATGCCCGGCATTGAGCCCGAATTTGTCGGTCACGTCCTGCCGTGTCAGCGGCTCCTGCGCGCCGCCTCGCAGATATGGCTGCCGCTCCTCCACCATGCTGCCATCCCTAAGGCTGGCACGGATGTGGCCGGTGTAATTGTTGGGATAGGGGTTGTCCGGATCGATCACGAACGTCACCTTGGCGGCGAGCGCCAGCACGCGCTCATCGCGGATCGCGTTTTGCGTGAACGCGCCGAGCCCGACGCCGCCATGGACGAAGCCGGTGGCCAGCAGATAAGGCACGGCAAACTTGGCGGCATAGCCATTGGGCGGACGCTGCTTGTCGGCGAGCGGCTCCCACAGCCGGTGCACCGTTCCCTCCGCCACCTCGCAGACGATCTCGTTAACATCCTCCGGCTTGATGCCGCGCGCGGCCAGCCGGCGCGCGCAATCGATATAGGGCTGCGCCATCGTCCCGCATGGATATGGCTTGAAGGCCAGTGTCTCAGTCACCCAGCGCATGCCGAAATCGCCGGTCAGCGCGTCGTAATCGCCCTCCGTGGTGTGCGCAAAGCCATGGAACAGCCCGTGCACGCCCTCGAACACCGTGCGCGGGCCAACGAACCCTGCCCGTGCCAACAGCGCGGCTCGGATGCCGGATTGCGCCGCCCACCCGGCATGCAGCCGTTTGGTCCAGGCGCCCTCTGCGAGATATTCGATGATGCCGCCGGCCATGCTGCCGGCGATGCCGAATGCATCGACTATCTGCCTGGCGTTGAGGCCGAGCGCTGCGCCGACACCGGCGGCCGCGCCCATCGCGCCGAAGACCGCTGTCGGATGGAAACCGGCCTTGTGAACGGCCTTCGGCACCACGAGGCTCAACCGGCACAGCACTTCGGTGCCGACGGCGATCCCGATCAGCGCCATGCGGCCATCCGGATTATGCCGCTCGCAGGCCGCGAGCACCGCCGGCACGATTACGGCGCCGGCATGGACTGGGCCGCCCTCAAAAGTGTCGTCGAAATCCTCGCCATGCGCGGCGGTGCCGTTGACGAAGGCGGCGCCCGCCGCATTCAGCGTGCGCTGGTGCCCAATCGCGGTGCACGGGCCGTCATCGTCGCAGCCCGCCAGCGCGCTTCTGACATAATCCTCGTTGCGTGCGGTGACGCATAGCCCGACCACGTCGATCAGCAGGTCCTCGCATTTGCGTGCGGTTGCAGCCGGCAATGCGCCGCCTTGCAGCGCGACGATCCTTTCGGCAAGCGTTTCGGCGACCGAAATCCTGGGCAGTCCGGAGGCCATATCGGTCAAATGCGGAAGATTTTTGTGTAGCGCGCTTTGATGGCCTCGCTCTCCTTCTCTACCGCCGCAGCGTCGTCCTTCATGGTCTTGACGTCCTTGAGCGACTTGCGCCCCGCCTTCTCAACGGTTTGAGAATGCACCGAGCGAAGGCCGCCGACATCGATGATCAGTTGCTGGGCCTCGCGGCTTAGGCTGAACGACTGGAACAGCCTTGCCGCGTTCGGATTCGGTGCATCCTTGAAGACGCCGTTCGGTCCGATGATCAGCGGCGACCCTTCGGTGGCGTAGACCGGCTCGACCGGACGACCCGCCTCCTTCATCTGGAAGATGTTGTATTCGTTGCCGTCGGCCATCACCGCGCGCTCACCAAGATCGAGCTTTTTGGCGGATCGGCCGACGACTGCACCTGCATGATGTTCTGCCTGGCAAGCTGCTCGAAGAAGCTCCAGCCGAGATCGCGCTGCATCTGGTAGGTCGCGGTCATGATGGTGCCGCTGTAGCCCGGATGCGCCTTGACGATCTTGCCCTTCCATCTGGGATCGAGCAGATCGGCAAAGCTCTTCGGCGCGTCCTCCGCCTTCACCAGGTTGGTGTTGTAGGCGATGATGCTGAGCCAGACGCGGAAGCTCGCAAACTGGCCGTCCGGGTCCTTGTGCTCGGCCGGATAGAATTTTGCGACATCCTCCGGCACATAAGGCGCCAGAATGCCGTCGCGCTTCCAGACGATGAAATGCGCGGCATCGGACGAGTTCACGATATCGACGGCATGGATGTTGCTGGAATATTCCTGGCCGATGCGCTGGAACAGGCGCTCCGCGCCGGTGCGTTCGACGCGGACGGCAATACCAGGATGTTTCGCCTCGAACGCCTTGGCCAGCTTCTCCGCGACCGGCAAGTCGGTCGAGGTGTAATAGATGACCTTGCCTTCCTTCTTCGCCGCCTCGATCAGCGCGGGCGTGACCGCTTCCGGCGGCGGCGCAGCCGCCATGACGCGCGTGGAGAATGCTGCGCCTGCGAGAGCGGCGCCGGCGCCAGCCAGCACATGGCGGCGTGAAATCCCTGGGTGTTTCATGTTTTCGAATCCCCGCGCTGTTGGCGAAGTTAGAGTACCACTGAGCCCCCGCATTATTCCTATGGATTGCCCGCTGTCCATCGCCGGCAGCGTCTGGCCATGGCAGCTAAGCCTAGATGCTACTGCGCAGGACAGGCCGCGCCGGTCTTTACCCAGGCCTCGACCAGGGCAGCGGCCTGCTTTTGCGTGCCGGGCGCGGGGCTGCGGGTCCCGCCCGGAGCCCAAGCCCAACCGACCAGCGTATCTTCACCGATGTGATGGATGAGTTCCTCGAGCTTGCGTCCACCGTTGCGCGCGGGATCCTTGAGCTGTGCGCAGATTTCGGCAACCGTCTTGCCCTCCCACGCCATTTCGCGCGGTGCGAGGTGCCATTCCGGATGGCCCGGCATGCGGCCGGGTTCGAAGTTCGCATGCTTGTGGCAAATCGAGCAGCGCATCGCGGCAAGGCCATGGCCATCCGCGCCGCGCGTGACCGGCGGTTGGTGCAGCCGGCTCTCGTCACCTTGTCGCGGCCGATCGGTTGCGGGATGGCAATTCGTGCAGCGCGGATGGGTCAGCACCCTGCCAAGCTCGGTGAACATGGCCGCCGATCGTGCGTCCGTATCCGATATCGACGCAAAGCTTTCCGGGCTTGCAAGTGCGTGTGGCGCGGTTTGGGAAACGGCGTAGCCGGCGAACATGCTCGTCGCGACTGTCACGATGGCGACCACAAGCTGAACCCGCAATTCCGATTTCATGTCGATTGGCCCTGGCGTGCACTCACTGGTTAGCCACGAGATAGCGCCTGGAATCCGCCAGGATCACATCCCGCACGGCCTCGTGGTATTTGATGTAGCCGGTGCAGCGGCAGATATGGCCATCGAGCGCTTCGGCGATGGTGTTTTCGAGATCAGCGCGCTTTACGGGCGCCTTGGCTAGACGCTCCAGCAGGACCTGCCCCTCATTGAGGAAGCCCGCGGTGCAATAGCCGCACTGGAAGGCGAAGTGCCGGATGAAAGCCTTTTGCAGCGCGGTTAGTTCGTCGCCCTTCGCATGTCCTTCGACGGTGCGAATGGTCTTGCCGTCGAAGCTTGCCGCCGAGGCGATACAGGTCGGGCTCGTATAACTTGTGCCATCGGGATCATCGACGATAACAGCACAACTCAGGCACTGCGCGGCGCCACAGCCGAACTTGGTGCCGGTCATACCGAGATACTCGCGCAGGAAATCGTTCATCGAGAGTTCGTCGCGCACCTCAACCGGTCCGTACGCCCGGCCGTTGATCGTGAGGCTCAATTTGGTCACGCCAAAACTCCCTTGAGCAGGCTTGTCGTCACTGGCAGGGACTGAAACCGGCGACCGGTCGCGTCGAAGATCGCATTCAGCAGCGCGGGCACCACCGGGACCATGACGACTTCCGCCATGCCTTTCGATGGTTCGTCCGGTGTCAACGGCGGCAGCATCTCGATTTCGAGGTCGTGCAGCGGCAGATCCGATCCGCGCGCGACCAGGTACTGCCCGAGATTCCACTGGCCGTTGCCCGGGCCGCCTTCAAAGGGCGGCAGCGTCTCGAGCAAGGCATAGCCGACGCCCATCGCGAAGCCGCCCTGCGCCTGCCCCATCACCACCTCGGGCACCAGCGCCTGTCCGCATTCGAACACACTGTAGGCCTTGGCGATGCGCAGAGCGCCGGTGGCGCGCTCGATCTCGATGCGGACCAGTGTGCCGCACATCGAGGTATAGGTGGTGCCGATCCGGTTGTTGTCGGTCGGAGGAAATTTGACGCTGACCCGGTTGATGCGCTCGAATTTCCCGTTCCCTCTGCGCAAGGCCAATGCGTCGATCTCGGCGCGATATTGTTCGCCAAACAGGGAAAACGCGCGCGCGACCATGCCCAGCGGGAAAAACTGTGGGCCACGGCGCCGGTTACGAGATTGCGCGCATGCGCTCCTGCGGCGAGGGCTGGCAGCGGCAACGGCGTAAGACCGGGCATGACGAGCTGCCCGTCCTTCCATTGCGCCTTCGCCCAATCCTTTGCGCGCGGATCGTTCGCAGCGATGCGCCATAGTTCCAGCGCCGCCGGCCACAGCCCGAAACGGAAGATGACGCGCGCGGCTTCGGCAGCCGAGTGCGTGCCGACATGCGCCCCGATCGAGGCGCTGGTCGCGGAACTGATCGCCGGCACCCAGCGTGGATTTTTCTCGGCGGCGTCCTGCGTCTTCTGGTCCATCGTGTAAGGATCGCCTGACGTGACCAGCCCCAGAGCGTCATAGCTGTCGACACGCGCCACCGAGACTTCGTCAGCGATCGCACCGAGATGGATCGCGACACGGTTGGCAAGCGCCGTGCCGATGCCGTTTCCCATCTCGGTATGATCGCAATGGATCGTTATCTTGCCGTCGGGAGACAATTCGACACGCCCAAGCGAACAATCGGCGCCGGTGCCATAGTCCTTGGTCACACACGCAACACCGGTACCGACGAGCATGCCCTGCGGCGCGGCGGATTTCTGCTGCACGCGCTGCTGCCAAATCGCATGCTTCTCGAGCTTGTCGAGGATTTCAGTGGTACGGACCGAAACGCTGTAGGGATTGCCGGTCATGGTCCGGCCCTTGGGCGCGAGCGCATTGCGCCGCCGGAATTCGATCGGGTCGAGCGGCAAGGCGGTTGCGACTTCATCAACCAGCACTTCGAGCGCGGTCATTGTCTGCAGCGTGCCGTATCCGCGCATCGATCCCGCGGTAACGCCGCGCGAATGCAGCGCAACCGTGGTCACATCGACCTTTGGAACATCATAGATGCCGATCGCTGCGGTCGCACCGACGGTGGCCACGTTGGGTGAAAAATTCGCCAGCCCACCGCCGTCAAGGACGTGGTCCGCGGCAAAGGCCTGGATCTTGCCGGTGGAGCGATCGACGCCAATACGCGAACGCATCTTGAAGGCATGGCGCTTGATACCGCCCTGAAATTGCTGATAGCGATCATGCGCCAGCCGGACCGGATGACCGGGGAAGAACATCGCCGCCAGCGCCACGTACAGCACGAACGGCGTGTGATCGCGTCCACCGAAGCCGCCGCCGACATAGGTAAACTGGGCATTGATCCGCGCCGGCTTGAACGGAGCGCGGGCTTCGCCGAGCAGATGTGCGATCGAGTCCGCCGCCTCGTAGGGCGACTGCACGCCCAGCACCAGCTCGAGGCTGCCGCTCTTCCTGTCGTACCAGGCGAGACCGGCTTCCGGCTCGAGGAACATCGGATCGACCGATTGCGTCTCGAACTCGCGATCGAGCACCAGGAGGTTCGGATTTTTGGCCGCGAGTTCAGTGCGGATCCGTTCGCCATGGATCGCGGCCTTGGCATAGGAAGCCTCGGTGTCCTTGCGGCCGGCGACCATATCGGCAGCGGCGAGTTCTGGGAGCGTCCGGGGCTGACCCAGCCGGCCTGGATCGGTGAATAGACGTCGGGCGCGTCCGGCGTCGCACCGGCGACGCGCGTGAACCGAAACGCGCCATAAGCCGGCATCGTAACGGGGCCGGTCTCCTCGCCGAACCTTACAAACGTTCCATCGCGCAATGCGAGGCGCGCCTGATCGAAGGCGTCGAACGTCTCGAAGACCAACAGTGCGATCGGTTGGCCCAGATAGAGCGGCGTCTTGCCGAGCGGACAGAACAGATCGCCGGTGTAGAATTCGGGAACGCGGGTGCCGATCTTCGCGAGATCGGCCGCGGTCACCACCACGGATGGCTTCAACGCACCGCTGAGCCGGCCGAGGTCCATTCCCACATAGACATGCGTGGCATCGGGAGCGCAGATCAGCATCGCGTGCGAGGTATTTGCCGGCCAGCCCGGAAGGTCTGTTGCACGGAAATCGGATGCGTAAAGCTTCGCGCCGGTCACCTTGGCCGCGCCATCGACCCGGCCTGCGCCGTCGGCGGCCGGGTTCCAGTTCGCGCGCCCCGGAAGGGACGCGCGCGGCGGCAAGCCGGCGGCTTCCGCCGACCCCAAACGCGACAGGCTGAGCGCGATGCCGCCCGCCGACACCCAATTCAGAAATTCGCGCCGCGAAGGCCGCATGCTCTCAACCTTTGCCGGAACTACTTCAGATCGGCGATGGTCGCAGGCCCCGGCCCCGGCGTGACCAATGTCGGCCATTGCTTCGAGCCAAAGGGAACGACGGGCGGCAGCAATGGCGTCATGCCGCGCTTGCCGGTCTCGACGATGATCGCGGCACGCGCATCGCCGCCCATCAGTTCGTAATCCATCAGATGGTAGTTGCCAAAGAACAGCGCCCCGACCGAGCGGTCGGCGATGATGCGGGTCAGCGATTCCAGCATGTCCGCCGGTGTCGTCGTGAAGGAAATCGTCTCGATCAACAACAGGCGGTTATTGATGGCGTCGGGACCGAAGAATTGCGCCAGCACGCTGAACAGCACGTTATTCTGACGCGCGACGTAGATCGTGTTGCTCGCCGCGTATGCCTTGTCCCAGTCGGCGCCGAGCTGCGCCTTCCACTCGGCCAGCACCGTCATCCAATGCGCGACCTGCGTCTGCGCCGCCCAGGCTACGTTCTTCGCCAGATAGGGTGCCTGTTTCTTGCCGAACGCCTCGAGTGCGCCGAATGGAATGACGCCTTTGGCAACGCATTCGTCCATGAACGCGATGTTGTTCTGCAGGATGGTGCGGTTGTTGTCGCGCCAGCCCGCCTCCATCGGTGTCGCGTCGAGGCCATCGAGCGCCGACTGCATGCGGCTGCGATAGGCCAGCATCGAGCCGCGCCAAGACTTGTTGTCGGGGTTATCGATGTAGGGACCGACGACCTGGGCCAGCGCCATCGTGCTGTGGCCGACCGACTTGAGCAATTGATACACGATTGGCACCTGCGGCGCGTCCATCGGGGCCATTCCCGGCCGATAGAGGATCATCCGGCCGCCGGCGCCTGAAAACAGGCCCAGGATCACCGGATGCTTGCTCAGGATGTTCTGCAGGAAAATCTTTGCTGCATCGCCATAGAGCTCGAACATGCCGGTATTGAGCGCCAACACATCCTTGGTTGCCATGTCAGAAGATGTTGCGGCGGTCTTGCCCGCAATCGGCGCCATATAGGCCGGCAGGCTTTGGGCACCGGCGAGGCTACCGCCCGAGAGCAGGATCGCAACGACAGCCAGGCAGGGGAGATCTTCATGTCACGCTCCTTGTGGCGCCGCGGACTTGGATGAGCCCCGGCGCAGAGGAATATCTGATTCTGGGGACTGGCGGTCGGTGCGCGGATAGCTAGACTTGGCACGAGACCGGTAAACGGGCCGTTGCAGAAAAAGACAGAGTTGGGGAGGTCGATATGATGCGCTTGAGAACGGCGCTCGCGCTGGCGGCAATTGTTGCGGCGCCACCTCTTCTGGCTACGCCCGGCCTGGCGCAGGACTATCCGTCGCGACCGGTGAAGGTGATTGTTCCCTTTGGCGCCGGCGGGCCTGCCGACGTCACCGCCCGCCAGATCGGAAACATCCTGCAGGAAAGCTTCGGCCAGCCCTTCGTTGTCGAAAACCGAACCGGCGCCGGCGGCGTCATCGGCACGCAGGAAGCCGTCAAGTCACCACCCGATGGCTATACGTTGCTGATGATGTCGAACACCCAGACCGCGAATGAATCGCTGGTTCCACAGCGCAAATACGAACTGATGCGCGATCTCGCGCCGATCGCGCCGGTCAACTATTCCGACCTCGTCATCGTGGTTCATCCCACGGTGCAGGCGAAGACGCTGCAGGAATTCATCGCGCTTGCCAAATCGCAGCCGGGCAAGTTGAACTACGCCTCCTCGGGCCAGGGCACGCCGTATCACATGGCCGGTGAGCTGTTCAAAGCCATGGCCGGCATCGATCTCGTGCATGTGCCCTATCGCAATAGCGGCGAAGCGCGCAGTGGCGTGATTGGCGGTCAGGTGCAGATGATGATCGACGCGGTTCCGGCGATGGCCCCCAACGTCGCCGAAAATCAGGTGCGCGCACTGGCCACGACAGGCAAGGCGCGGTCGACCGTCCTGCCCAATGCACCGACGGTGATCGAGGCCGGTATTCCCGGCTATGAGGCCACGATCTGGCTGGGCTTGATGGCGCCCGCGGGCACGCCAAAGCCGGTCATCGACAAAATCAATGCGGCCGTGAACGCAGTTGTGAAACGGCCCGATGTCGTCAAGCTTTGGACCCAGCAAGGCGCCGTTCCTATGTCGATGACGCCGGAGGAATTCGATAAATTCCTGCGCGGCGATATTGTGAAATGGGCGGAAGTGGTCAAGAAATTCGACAAGCCGCCGCAATAAGAAGCCGCGAGAGAAGGTTCGCCCTCGATGCCGAGCGTTCAATTTCGCCTCAACGGCGCCGAGATGGAAGTTGACGCCGATCCCGACCGGTCATTGCTGGATATTCTGCGCGGAGAGTTCGGCATGACCGGACCGCATTTCGGCTGCGGCGCCGGCGAGTGTGGCGCCTGCAACGTCATCATTGGCGATCGTGCGGTATCCGCCTGCGATACGCCGCTGTGGTCGGTGGCAGGCAAGGACGTCACGACAATCGAAGGACTGGGTACGAGCGAGCGGCCCCACCCGCTGCAGCGCGCCTTCATCGCCGAGCAGGCACTGCAATGCGGCTATTGCGTCTCCGGCATCCTGATGAGCGCAGCGGCGCTGTTGAAGCGAAATCCGTCACCGACGAGCCGGGAGGTGAAGGAAGCGCTCGACCGCAACCTCTGCCGTTGTGGTTCGCATAATCGCATGGTGCGGGCGGTGCTGCGCGCGGCGGAAGAAATGGCGGCAGGATGAATCAGCCGGCGCCCTCTCCGTCTCCGCCCCAATTGCCGGTGAGCCTTACAGCGAACCCGAAATTGTCGGCGTGGCTGAAATTCTCAAGCTCCGGACAGGTAGCGATCTCGCCCGGCAAGGTGGAGATCGGGCAAGGCATCGTGACGGCGCTGGCCCAGATCGCCGCTGACGAACTCGATATCGATCTATCGCGCGTGCAGATGGTCCGCGCGTCGACCGCCGCCAGCCCCAACGAAGGCGTCACCTCGGGCAGCCTCTCCATCCAGCAGTCGGGCCGTGCACTGCGCCATGCTTGCGCCGAGGTTCGCCGGATCTTTCTTCAGCAGGCGGCGGAACGGCTGGGGGTCGATATCGATGCGCTCGACATCGAGGATGGCACCATTTCGGGACCGGGCAATGTCAGGACCAGCTATTGGGAACTTGCCGAGGAAGTCTCGCTCGATCGCGATGCCACGCCCGAAGTAATGCCAAAGATCGCATCGCGCCGGGCGTTGGCTGGGAATTCAGTTCAGCGGATCGATATTCCGGACAAGGTATTTGGCCGGCCGCGATTCATCCACGATCATGCATTGGCGGGAATGCTGCACGGGCGCGTGCTGCGTCCGGAGAATGCGCGCGCGAAGCTTTCGGAATTGAGAGAGGATGGCGCCCGCGCGGTGGCCGGTCTCGTAGCCATCGTACGCGACGGCAGTTTTGCCGGCGTGGTCAGCGAGACCGAGCATGGCGCGGAGGCGGCTCTCAACGCCTTGCGCAATGGCGCGTCCTGGTCAGACGGCGAGCCCCTGCCCGACGAAAACGATCTGGCTTCATTCCTGAAAGCTCAGCCGACAGAATCGACCGTCATCGACAAGAAGTCGTGTGCGTCAGCCGGCGTAGCGGCGCGGACCATCAGGCGGCAATATTCCCGCCCCTATATTGCGCACGCATCGATCGCGCCGTCCTGCGCGATGGCGCAGTGGGACGGCGACCGCGTTCGTGTCTGGACCCACAGCCAGGGCGTCTATCTCCTGCGCGCCGATCTGGCGCTGGTTCTCAAGCTGCCCGTCGAAAATATCACGGTCGAGCATATGGAGGGCGCCGGCTGCTACGGGCATAACGCCGCCGACGATGTCGCCCTCGATGCCGTACTGCTTGCCAAAGCCGCCAACGGCCGGCCGGTGCGGGTCCAATGGACGCGGCAGGGCGAGATGTCGGACGCCCCGTTCGGCGCTGCGATGGCGATCGAGATAGAGGTTGACCTGGATACGCAGGGCGAAATCATCGGCTGGCGACATTCCATCTGGAGCAACGGCCATACGGCGCGGCCGGGACGCGCGTCGCAGCCCGCGTTGCTGGCGGGGTTCGAACTGGCGGATCCGTTTCCGCGCATGATCTCGACCAATCCGCCGCAGGCCAATGGCGGCGGCGGCGATCGCAACTCGATCCCGCTTTATGATTTGCCATCCTGGCGTATCGAGAGCCATCGCCTGACCACCATGCCGATCCGCACCTCGGCGCTGCGAACGCTGGGCGCGCAGGGCAATGTGTTTGCGATTGAATCCATCCTCGATGAAATCGCCGCCGAGCGCGGCGAGGATCCGATCGCGTTCCGGCTGCGCCACTTGCGGGACGAGCGGGCCAAGGATGTCATCCGCGCCGTTGCCGCTCGCGCCAAATGGAAGCCCGAGAAGCAACCGGGCATCGGTCACGGCGTGGCCTTTGCCCGCTACAAGAACACCGGCGCCTATTGCGCTGCGATCGCCGAGATCGAGGGCGCCGAGGGTATTCGCGTCAGGAAGTTGACACTGGCCGTCGATGTCGGCGAAGCGATCAATCCCGACGGCGTCATCAACCAGATCGAGGGCGGCGCCATTCAAGCCACGAGCTGGGTGCTGAAGGAACGCGTCCGCTTCGACCGCCAACGCATCACCAGCACGAGCTGGACGGAATATCCGATCCTGCGCTTCAGCGAAGTGCCCGATGTCGAGGTTGAGGTAGTCCAGCGGCCGGAGATCGACCCGGTCGGCGCCGGCGAGGCTGCCCATGGCCCGGTTACGGCGGCCATCGCCAACGCCGTGTTCGACGCGCTCGGCGTGCGGGTTCGCGACCTGCCGATTACGCGCGACAGAATCATTGCCGCGATGGAATTGACCTCATGAGCACCCTGAACATCCTGAGCGGCGGTGCCGCACAGGGCCTTGTCGGAAGCCTGAAGCCGGCCTTCAAGGCCCACACAGGATCTCGATATCGCCGGCGAATTTGGCGCGGTCGGCGCCATGGCCGACAAATTGCGCAAGGGCACGCCGGCCGACATCGTCATCTTGACCGCGGCCCTCGTCGCCAAACTGGCGGAGGAGAAGCTGGTGGTTGCCGGTTCGATGGCTGATGTCGGCTTGGTCGAGACCGCCCTCGCCGTCCGCACCGGCGATCCCAAGACCGCCGTCAGGGATGCCGCTGATTTGAGCGAGGCCTTGCTGTCGTCGGATGCGATCTTCGTGCCGGATACCAGGGCCTCGACGGCTGGAATTCACGTTGCAAATGTCCTTCAGCAGCTCGGTATCGCCGATGACGTTGCGGCTCGCCTCAGGATTTTCCCGAATGGCGCAACCGCGATGCGCGAATTGGCGGCGTCCGAGGCGCGACGTCCGCTCGGGTGTACGCAATCGACCGAGATCATCAGCACAAAGGGCGTAAGCTTGTCCGGTTCACTGCCGCCGGGCTGCGAACTTGCAACGATGTACACGGCGGGCATCGCGATCGCCGCCGCCCACCCGCAACAAGCGCAGAACCTGATCGACTTGCTGACGGGTGCCGGACAACTTGAACAGCGGACACGCGCCGGCTTCATCGGCGGCCGAGGCTGGACGCCAGCGTAGAGCTCCAATTGTTGGATGAGGCTCTCCGGGCGCACGGTACAAAACCACGGCGCGGCTCGATTTCTGATTGTCAAAGCCAATTCATATACTAATATATCAATCGAGAAAGCAGCCATGCCCGCTCGCGCATCGAAAAAGACGGATACAACGGTTCGCCGAATGGCCGCCGGCACGCGCCGAAGCGGCAGGCCGCGCGCGGCAACGGCAGCGTCCAGGATCTATTGCGATCTTCGGGCCGAACTGGTGTCGCTGCAGCGCCGGCCCGGCGAAGCCATCTCGGAAGCGCAGATCGCGCTCTCCTACAGGGTGAGTCGCACCCTGTTCGCGAGGCGATCCTCAAATTATCGGATGAAGGCCTGCTGGAGATCTACCCGCAGTCCGGCATCTTCGTCTCGCGCATCCCGGTCGCCGCACTGCCGGAGGCCATCATCATCCGCAAAGCGCTGGAGGAAACCACCGCGCGGCTTGCCGCAGAACGCGCGACGTCGAGCCAGATTCTCGCGCTGCAGTCGATCCTGGAACGGCAGCGCGAGGCCAGCGCCGCCGGAGACAGCGACACGTTTCATCAGGCCGACGAAATGTTTCATGCTACAGTCGCCGATGTCGCCGGCTATCCCGGAATCTGGAAATATATCCAGCAGGTGAAGGTCCACGTCGATCGCTATCGCCGGCTGACCTTGCCCCAGCGCGGGCGGATCGCGAAGGTGATCGACGAACACCAGGCCGTCCTCACCGCGATCGAGGCGCATGACGCGGAGGGCGCAAGGCGGGCGATGGAAATCCACCTCGAGAGCCTTCTCGAGAATATCTCGGCTACTCAACATATCAGTCCGGAGTACTTCGACGAGCGACCTTAGGATTCAGACGTCCATAAAACGATAAACAACATCAGGAGGAACACCATGAAACGCCGCGACTTCATCAAGCTGAGTGCAGGGCTCGGAGCCACGATGGCGGCCACAACGCCGCTGTCATCCGCCTTTGCTCAAACGAAGATGGTGCTGAAGGCATCGGACGTTCATCCGCTGGGCTATCCGACGGTCGAAGCCGTCGTCCGGATGGGTAAGAAGCTGGAAGCCGCCACCAACGGCCGGCTGACGATCCAGATGTTCCCTTCGATGCAACTCGGCGGCGAAAAGGAAATGATCGAGCAGGCCCAGCTCGGCGCGCTGCAGATCGCCCGTATTTCGGTCGGCGCCGTCGGCCCAGTCGTGGACGACGTCAACGTCTTCAACATGCCGTTCGTCTTCCGCAACTCCAAGCACATGGAGAAGGTGATCGACGGCGAGATTGGCGACGAATTGCTGGCCAAGATTTCCGCGAACGAAAAGACCGGCCTGATCGCGCTGTGCTGGATGAACGCCGGCTCGCGCAACGTCTACAACAACAAGCGGCCGATCCGGACCATTGCCGACCTCAAGGGCCTCAAGGTCCGCATGATGGGCAATCCGTTGTTCGTCGACACCATGAACGCGCTGGGCGGCAACGGCGTCGCGCTGGGCTTCGATCAGGTCTTCAGCTCGATGCAAACAGGCGTGGTCGACGGCGCTGAGAACAATCCGCCATCGTTCATCGCGCAGAACCACTATCAAGTGGCCAAATATTTCACGATGACCGAACACCTGATCATTCCGGAGCTTTTGGTCTTCTCTCGCATATCCTGGCAAAAGCTGTCGCCGGAAGATCAGGCGCTGATCAAGAAACTTTCAAAGGAAGCACAGGCCGAGCAGCGCGTGCTCTGGTACGAAGCGGAGAACGCGGCCATCGAAAAAATGAAGGCGTCCGGAACCGAAATCATCACCGACATCGACAAGAAGCCTTTCCAGGATGCCGTCAAACCGGTCTGGGACAAGTACGGCGCGAAATACGCTGCGATGGTCAAGCGCATCGAGGCGGTGAACTAGCTCGCGATCGGCGAGTGGCCGGACGACGTCCGTTCCGGCCACTCGCCGCCGAAGCGATTTGAAGCGCCGTTATTCTCCGAGGTCAAAATGTCGAATTCTCCGGCCGGAATTTTTCGGCGTGTAAACGATGCGGTTTACTGGACCGGCGCCGTGATCGCGTGCGTGGCACTTGTGCTGGTCTCCGCGGTCATTCCGTGGGCCGTCTATACCCGATACATCCTGAATAGCGCCTCGTCATGGCCTGAACCGATGGCTGTGCTGCTGACCATCGGCATCACCTTCATCGGCTCGGCCAACTGCTATCGCCAGCGCATCCACATGAACATGACTGTTGGCACCGATTTGCTGCCGCCGCCGGTACGCCGCGCTTCTCTCTTCCTGAGCGAAGTCTTGATGGGCGTGATTGCGATCTTCATGGTCTTTTGGGGCTGCGGCTTGTTCAGACCACCTGGGATAATTCGGTCGACGAATTTCCGTGGCTGTCGGTCGGCATCACTTATCTCCCAATCGTGATTAGCGGCGCCATGATGCTTCTGTTCGTCGTCGAACGCCTGACCATTGGTCCGCCGCCGCGTGACGGCAGCGACGCCCACGTACCGGTCGAGTAATTGCCATGGATATCGCGGTTCTGCTTCTCAGCATGTGCTTCTTCTTCGCGATCGGCATGCCGATCGCCTATGCGCTGGCCCTGTCCTCGCTGGTCGGCGCGCTCTGGATCGACTTGCCGGTTGGCGCGGTCATGCAGCAATTTGCCAGCGGCGTCGGGAAGGTTTCGATGCTGACCATCCCGTTCTTCGTGCTGGCAGGCGCCATCATGGCCGAGGGCGGCATGGCAAAACGGCTGGTCGACTTCGCCGCCGTCGTCGTCGGGTTCACACGCATGCGAGGCGGCCTCTCGCAGGTCAATATTCTCGCGACCACGATCATGAGTGGCATTTCTGGATCGTCGGTCGCCGATACATCCGCGATCGGCTCGGTGATGATTCCCAGATGGCCGCCAAAGGCTATCCGCGCGTGTTCGCAACCAACGTGACCATCAGCGCCTCGCTGCAGGCCATCATCATTCCGCCGAGCCATAATTCCGTGATCTATTCGCTGGCGACAGGCGGCGTGGTGTCGATTACCAGCCTGTTCCTGGCCGGCGTACTCCCTGGCCTGTTGCTCGGCTTTTCGCTGATGGTGCTCTGCCTGTTCTACGCCTATCGCGACAAGCATCCCAAGGGGAGCCTGTGCCGATCCGACAGGCGGTCAGGATGCTCGGTGACGCCGTATGGGGGATCGTGACGCTGGTCATCGTTCTGGGCGGCATCCTCACCGGCGTATTCACGCCGATCGAAGCGGGTGCGGTCGCCTGCGTCTGGGCGTTCTTGGTCACCATGTTCATTTATCGCGACTACAAATGGTCCGAACTGCCGCTGCTGGTCTACAAGACGTTGCAAACCGTGGCGATGGTACTGACGCTGGTGGCCACCGCATCATGCTTCGGCTATGTCGCCGCCCTGATGCAGATGCCGGCGAAAATGACCGAATTCTTCGTTGCCATATCCGCCAACAAATACGTGCTGCTGATGTGGCTGAACATCATGCTGCTGGTTCTTGGAACGGCGCTCGATCTCGCTCCCCTGTTGCTGATCTGCACGCCGATCCTGCTGCCTGTCGTGAAGAACTTCGGCATCGATCCGGTGCATTTCGGCATCGTCATGCTGCTCAATCTCGGCATCGGCCTGCTGACACCGCCGGTGGGGACCACGCTGTTCGTCGGCTGTGCCATCGGCAAGGTTTCGGTCGATGAAGTGATGCGCGGCATCTGGCCATTCTATTACGTGATGTTTACGGTGCTGATGATCGTGACCTACGTGCCCTGGCTGTCGCTGGCGCTGCCGAGGGCGTTCGGGTTCTAGAGCAGGCGCCGCAGTTCGCGGCGGGAGACTTTACGTGAAGATCGTCGACCTTAGCCGAGAGCTCTATCATCGCACGCCGAGCTATCCCGGCCACCCTCCGGTCATGCACGGCGTCTGGAAGACCCACGAAGATCCTTTGCCGAGTCCGGCAATGTGCACGGGCTGGCGTCGATGTTCATCTCCATGGTGGACCACGCCGGAACCCATATCGACGCGCCCAGGCATTTCGGCAAAAGCGGCATATCCATCGATGAGTATCCGCTGGAAAAATGTATCGTGCCGGGCATCTGCATCGACCTGCGCCACATTGCGCCGCGCGCCGAGATTACGCCCGCCGATCTCGAGGCGGCGGTGACGAAGGCCGGCGTGCCAGTGCCGAAGGGAGGCACCGTGCTGCTCTGCACCGGTCACCACGAGCGAACATTCCCCCACAAGGAATATTCCAGCGACAATTCCGGCGTAAACGTCGCTGCGACCGAATGGCTGGCGCAGCAGGGCGTCGTGCATTTCGGCATCGATTCGATGCGGCCAGGACCCGAGGGCAAGGTCAATGCCCTCGTCCACAAGGCCTGTCTCGACCTGGACATCACCCATATCGAGAGCCTGTGCAATCTCGAAGCGTTGCTTGGTCGTGGCCAATTCACCTTCATCGGCCTGCCGATGAAGTGGCGCGGCAGGACGGCTTCGCCAATTCGCGCGGTTGCGGTGTTTGACATCTGAAGGTCGTCAAGGGGCGGTATCAGCCGGTCAGGCCCAATCTTCCTTCTCGACGTGGCGCGTATAGATGCGCCGCGAAAGCTTGCCTAAATCTGACAATCCGGACTTCGCTGACCGCGCTCGCAACGCACATTGCCAGTCATTCGCTGTCGTGGCCGGACCCCGCTTCTGCCATCTCACGAAGCATCTCGGCATTCAGCACAACGATGGCACCGTGCTCGAGACGTACCCAATCGCGGCCGGCCCAGGCGCGCAACTGCTTGTTGATGCTCTCCCGGGTCATGCCGACCATCTCGCTGATCTCCTGCTGCGTGATCGCGATGGTTCGGCCCTGCGGGGCAGAGGTGTGCTTTTCGGACAGGCGAAGCAGCGCACTGGCCAGCCGTCCTGGCAGATTCTGCAGGATAATCTGCTCGACCTGATCGCTGGTCGATCGCAACCGCTCGCAGAGCAATTCGATGAATTTCATTGCCAACGCCGGTTGAGCCTTCACAAAGGGGATGAATTCGCGCCGGTCGATGACGAAGAGTTCGCAATTGCTGTTTGCGATGGCGTCGGTCGAGCGGGCTTGTCCGTCGAGCAGCGCGATCTCGCCGAAAATTTCCCCGGGTCCAATGATATTCAGGATCGCGTTGCGGCCATCGGGTGAAGAAATGCTCATCTTCACCGTACCCGAAATGACCGCGTACAGGCTGTGACCGGGGTCCCCTTTGGAAAACAGCGTGGTCCCCCGCTTCAGCGTGGAGTGTTTGGCGTAACGGCAGAGCTGCTCGAAAGCCTCTGGCTCGAGGTCGGCAAAAATCGGATGCTTGCGCAAGACCGACAGTTTGCTGCTCGAGAATCCGTGAGCTTCACCCGTCCTTTGTTGAGGCACGCCAGTCTAACTCCTGGGAACACGGGATTGCAGCCCTTCCGTAATCAACGCGAGCCGGCTTTTCAACCGGAAAGCATCAAAACGCGTCGATTTGGCGGCCGGAATGCAAAAACGATGCCCAGTGTTAACGCTCCAATAACCGTGGAACCTGCGACAAGGTAGTACAGCCAATCGAGCCGAGGCGCTTGCTGCAGCAGCAGCATCCATCCGCCGGCCATTACGATAGCTACCCTCAACAGGCTGACAAGAAGCGGAGCCGTCGCCTGTCCCCATCCCTGATAGGCGGAAAACAGTATCACAAATGCGGCCATAAACCCGTAAACCAGGCCCGTCGCGTAGAAATAGCCGGATGCCGCAGAGACAACTCCTTCGGCATGCGTAAAAAGACCTGCGATCGATCTTCCCGAAAACGCAACGCGAGCCCGATTGCTGCAAAAATAGCTGCCGCCAGCAAACAGGAAACAAGCGTCACACGACGTGCACGTGCCTCCAGGCCAGCGCCAACGCAGGTCCCGACCATTGTCGTCGTGCCCACGCCCAGGGCGAGCATCATGGAAGAAATAAGAAGCTCGACGCGAGCAGCCAAGCCATAACCGGCCAGCGCCTCAATACCGAAGTGAGCGACATAAGCCGTTATTGCGATCAGGGCGACGTTGGAAACCAGTATCTGCAACGACGAGAGCAACGCTACTTTCAGAATACGCGAAAAGAGTTGCCACCGCGGCCGGAAATCCAAACGAGTGAGATGGATGGCACTCTTGGCGGACTGCAAATGAACGAGCAGTACATCGGCCGCGGCGGCCGCCGCTACGCCTGCTACTGGTTGCGAGACGGGCTGCTGACGCCTGTGACGCCATCCGTCGGCGACTATTCCTTGGCGATTCCCATTTCCTTGATCACACGCTCATACTTCGCGAGTTGATCGCGCGTCATGGCGCGCAGCTCCTCCGCCGAGCTGCCGCGCACGGCGAAGCCCATCGTGTAACCGTCCGGTTCGGCGCGCGCGACGGCCTCCGCCCCGATCAGTCCCGACGCGCCCGGCTGGTTCAGGATCACGACTTGCTGGCCCATATTGTCGGCCATCTTCTGGGTCACGAGCCGCGCTGCAACATCGACCGCACTTGCCGCGGCAAGAGGCACGATCATCTTGATCGGTCGTTCGGGATAATTCCCCTGAGCAATCGCTTGGTGGCTTGAGAACAGCGCGAGCGCCGGAATCAAAAATGGACCAGACGCATACATTCCCCCCGATCGGGCTGGCCTTGCGCAATCGCGGCCGCCTCTCTTGAGGAAAGATTGCGCTCGAACTCTCCGCTTTGCAATCGGTCCGGAAAGTCGACTGCCCCGGGCAGCGAATGCCGACCAAGGGGCGCGGTGACTAAAGGAGCTTGCCGTCCGGTCCAAAAACGGATGCGGCCCGTCGAAGGTGCCTATGGGGACTTGATGCGTCACGACCGTCCCGAACCCCTCGCCTGGAAACCAGCTATGGAGGTGGAAGGCGGGCGGCTCGACTTTGAAGGACGGTTCGCGCAGCTCGGCCAGATCGAGATCGACGGCATGGTTCGGGGCTGGGCAGATCGTGGTCGGCACGCCCGCAAACATAGTTAGTGTCGCGCGATGGACGTGCCCCGTTGCGATCAGCTGCACGCGGGGATGACAGCGCACGATGGTCGCGAGATCGCCCGCGTTGAGGAGATTCTGGCGGTCCATGTGCCAAATGCCCGCCTTGAATGGGGGATGGTGCAGAAACAAGAGCGCCGGCCTGTCGGGTGACGAAGCCAGCATCCCATCAAGCCATTGCAACGTAGCACCCTCGAGCTCGCCATGCGGCTTTCGATGCACGCTTGAATCCAGCAACAGCAGATCGAGCCCGGCGACCTTGATCTCCTGATTGAGCGGCCCGGACACGAAGGCATACGAAGCGGAAGGAAACGCGGCCCGCATCAACTCGCGCGAGTCGTGATTGCCGGGAATGCCGGCGAATGGAAGCTCGAGTGGCGCCAGCAGCCGCTTGAGATATTGATACTCCTCGGCCGTCGGCGTGTCCGCCAGATCGCCGGAGATCACCACGAAATCTGGTACCGGCTCGAATTCGTTCAGTGCTGTAATGCAGCGTTCAAGCGCCTTCGCTGTATCGACCTTGCCATAGGCAAGCGATCCCGGCGGCTTGATGTGCAGATCGGAAATCTGGGCAATATGAACCGGTTTTGGCGACATCGACCTTCTCAGTTCTCGGGCGGCAACAGGCGGACGGCATCCGGCGAAATCGACAATCCGATCCGTTCGCCGGGCCTGACTTGAACCGTATTCGGCGCGTCGACGGTGAGCAACCTGTTGGACGCGCCACTGACGACCAGCCGTTGCCTGTCGCCGATGAAGCTGACGCTGTCGATCGTGCCCAACAGCGGCGCGCTTCCGGCTTCCACCACGCGTATGGTCTCGGGGCGGATCATCGCAACCGCCGCCGGCATATTTGCATCGCCGTCAATCGGCTGCCGTCCGCCCGGCAATACCAAGTGACCATTCTCGATGGCCGCTTCGACGATATTCGCGGCGCCAATGAATTCGGCGACAAAGCGGCTTTGCGGCGTGAAGTAGATCTCGCGCGGCGTGCCGATCTGGGCAATCGCTCCCTTCTGCATGACGACGACACGATCGCCGAGCTCCATGGCCTCGGACTGATCGTGGGTCACGTAAATCGTGGTGATACCCAGCGCGCGCAGCAGGCGATTCAGTTCGCCGCGCAGCCGGTCGCGCAGCGCGGCATCGAGCGCCGTCAGCGGCTCGTCGAGCAACAGTATGCCCGGCCGGATCGCGACCGCGCGTGCCAGCGCGACGCGCTGACGCTGCCCGCCAGAAAGCTGGTCGATGCGGCGGTTCTCAAGGCCGAAGATATTGGTCAGCGCCACCAGTTCGGCGACGCGTGCCGTCCGCTCCTTGTTCGGTATCCCGCGGATCTTCAGACCATAGCCGATATTGTCCGATACGGTCATGTTGGGGAAAAGCGCGTAGGATTGGAACACCATGCCGACGTTGCGCCGCTCGATCGGCACCGCCGTCATGTCCTTGCCGTCGAATAGCACCCTGCCGCCGGTGTCGGGTACTTCGAGGCCCGCGATGATGCGCAACATGGTTGTCTTGCCGCAGCCGGAGGGGCCGAGCAGCACCAGCGTTTCGCCACGGGCGATGTCAAGCGTTGCGGGTTCGAGCGCGCGCGTGCCGTCGGCAAAGGTCTTGCCGCAGGCCTCGATACGCACCGAGGCGCCGTGTCCGGCCTGCGTACTCATCTCTTCTGTTCCTTCTCGGCAAACAATTGCATGGCAACCAGCAGCGGGATAATCATCACGAAGAAGATCAGCGTATAGGCCGACGCCACCTCCAGCCGCATCGAGGCATAGCTGTCGGCCAGCCCGATCGGCAGTGTCTTGGTCAACGGCGTGTGGAGCATCCAGGTCAGGTTGAATTCGCCGAGCGACAACGTCACCACCATCAGGCTGCCCGCCAATATTCCCGGCACCGCGTTGGGCACGATCACGTCGCAGAAGCGCCGCCACGGCGATGCACCGAGCGACGCCGCGCCCTCGTCCAGCGTCTTGATGTCGACGGTCGCGAACACGGCCATGACCGATCGCACCATGAAGGGCATGGTGAAGATGACGTGGCCTGCGAGAATGAACAGCCAGGAGCGGCGAAAATCGCCGAAACTTCCGAAGGTCAACAGCAGTGCCAGCGCGATGGCCAGGCCAGGGATCGCCAACGGCAGGGTGATGATCTCCTCGACGATCCGCGACAGGCGCCCTCCCGCACGTGTAAGGCATAAGCGGCTGGAACGCCCGCAGCGAGTGTTACCGCAAGCGTCGCAAATGCGATTACGAATGACAGCAGAATGGTACCTGCATAGAGCTCCCATACCTGCACGACCCATTGCAGGGTCACGCCGGACTGGATGCCGCGAAAGTAGTTCACCGTGACGCCGGCGGAGATCGACAGGATCGCGGGCACCACCAGGAATGCCGCGACGAGCAGTGTAAAGATGAATTGGCCGGTGAAGATCAGGCGATCGCGCATGATCTCATCCGGTCGCAGCGACGGCGCTTCCGCTGAAGGAGCGAGCAAGCGCAAGAATGAACCAGGTGATGATGCCAAGCCCGACCGACAGCGCGGCCGAGATGGAGAAATTCGCGGCCAGCGTGAACTCGGTATAAATCAGCATCGGGAGTACATCGATGTTCGTCGCCAGCGTAAACGCCGTCCCGAACGCACCCATCGCGGTCGCAAAGGCAATCGCACCAGAGGCGACAAAGGCCGGCGCCAGCGCCGGCAGAACGACATCGCGCTGCACCGCCCACGGGCCCGCGCCGAGCGAACGCGCGGCTTCTTCCAGGCCGACATCGAGCTTCTGCACCGCGGCCATGATGGTGAGAATGACGCGCGGGATCGAGAAATACAGATAGCCGAGAAACAGGCCGTAGATCGAATAGGCAAAAACCAGCTTCTCACCAAACAGGCGGTTGGAGAAATCGCCGATCAGGCCCTGTCGCCCGGCGAGGAGAATGATCATGAAGCCGACCACCACGCCGGGAAACGCCAGCGGAAAGGTCAGCATCGCAATCAGAACGGCGCGACCCGGGAAACGATGCCGTTGCAGGAACATCCCGGCGATCGTCGCCACGATCAGGGTCACAATGGTGGTCGCGGTGGCAAGCAGGACGGTGTTGACAAGCGTCGCACGGTAGCGCGGCTCGGCCAGGATCGCGAGATATCCCGCGAGCCCCTGCGGTCCGCCTGCCCCGGTTACAACGAGCCGCGCCATCGGCAACAGGAAAAATGCCGCCGTCACTACCGCAAGCGGCAGCAGGCATAACCGGACAAAAGACCTTTGTGACATCAGATGATAGCGCCCCGGCGAGAGGCACTATATTGCCTCAGCGGACCTCGCCGAGATAGCGGTCGACAAAGCCTTTTTGCATGCTTTCCATCCGTCCCCAGTCGACGTTCTTCGCGCGCGCATAGTCACTGTCAGGCAGGAATTTCTTCTTCACCGCCTCGGGCAGGTCGATCGGCCGCGCCGGGCGGAGGTAGGCGTTGGTCCAGATCGCCTGTCCCTTGTCGGACAAAAGATAATCCAGCACCTTCTTGGCCTTGTCCTTGTCGGGCGCGTTCTTGACGAGGCCTACGACGTAGGAAACACCACCGATCCCTCGCAGGGGATCACGAATTCAAAATTGCCTTTTTCCGAATATTTCGCGCGATAGGCATTGAAATCATAGTCGAACAGGATCGGCATCTCGCCGGAGACGACGCGGGCGTAGGAAGTCTGCTTGGGAACGATCGGATCATTCTTCCGCAGATCCTTGAAGAAATTGATCGCGGGATCGAAATTCACCTCGGAGCCGCCAAGCGCCAGATTGATCGCGACCGCGCCGACATATCCGACCGCAGCCGACGACGGGTCGAGATAGCCGACCATGCCCTTGTAGTCGGGCTTCAGCAGATCCTTCCAGCAGGCCGGCACTGGCTTGCCGCCGAGCGCGTCCTTGTTCACGAACAGGCCAAGTGTCCCGGAATGAATCGTGGTCCAGTAGCCGTCGGCATCTTTCAGGCCGGCCGGGACCTGATCCCATTTCGCCGGCTTGTAAGGCTCGAGCGCATCCTGCGCCTTGGCCTTCATGCCGAAGGTGACACCGAAATAGCCGATATCGCCGACCGGGTTGCTCTTCTCGGCGAGGATCTGAGCCAGCGCCTGGCCGGAATTCTTGTTGTCGTGCGGGATATCGAAATTGAGATCGGCCTTGATCGCCTTGAGCATGGAAGCCCAGTCCGCCCATTCCGGCGGGCAATTGTAGCAGATGACGTCGGCCGCTTTGGCGGACTGCCCGGGCGCGATCAGCGATAGCGCAAGCAAGGCAAGTACAAAACGGGCCGTCTTCATGGGTCACTCCGGTTCAGCGTGGCAATCGACGATCTCATCATCACCGGTGTGCAAGTATAGGCCGCGTATGAAGGTTTTGCGACAAGCGTTTTGCTGTGCAGCAAATGTCCCCGGCAAACGCCACCCGCATTCAGCAATTTTGTTGGCCGGCGATTTCCGGTAGCATCCGGCACGAGAGGATACTCCCATGTACCAACCTTCAGGCGTGAAGACATCGCCGGCACTTCCCATTCCCGACCGGATGAAGGCCTGGGTGCTCGGCAACCCGGACCAGCTGTTGCTGCTTGAAAAGCCAGTGCCCATTCCGGCACGCGCGGAAGTCCTGATCCGGATCGATGCCGTTGCGATTTGCGCGACAGACCTCGAAATCATTCATTCGGGATCACCGGCCAGCATTGAAGGCGGCCTGCCCTTCAACAAGAATTTCACGCCGGGCCACGAGTATATGGGCACGGTCGCCGCGCTCGGACCCGACGTCGACGAATTCGAGATCGGAGAGCGGATCAGCGTGGAGATCCACGCCGGCTGTGGCCAGTGCAAGCGCTGCCGCCAGGGCATGTACACGTCATGTCTGAATTACGGGAAGCCGGAGAAGGGCCATCGCGCGAACGGCTTCACGACGGACGGCGGCTTTGCCGAATACGCCGTCAATCACATCAACACGCTGGCGCGGGTGCCCGACACCATGAGCGACGCCGAGGCGACGCTGGTCGTCACCGCGGGGACCTCGATGTATGGGCTGACGGAGCTGGGAGGATTGGTAGCCGGCGAGAGCGTCGTGGTGATCGGCCCGGGACCGATCGGGCTACTCGCGGTGGCCGTTGCCAAGGCGCTCGGCGCCAGCCCGGTCATCCTGACGGGAACACGCAACGGCAGACTGGCGATCGGCCGGGAGCTCGGCGCCGACCGCGTCGTCAATATCAACGACGAGGACGCGGTTGAGGTGGTCAGGCAACTCACCGGCGGTATCGGCGCTGACTATGTGGTCGAGTGCGCCGGCACCGAAGCAACGATCAATCAGGCCATTCACATGACCAATCGCGGCGGGAAGATCTGCCTCGCCGCTTTTCCGCACGATCCAGTCACGATGGATATCGCGCACCTCGTGAGGAACAATATCTATGCCTACGGAATTCGGGGCGAAGGCCGCAGCGCCACCCGCCGCGCCATGGCGTTGATGGCGGAGAAGCGCTTCGATGCCACAAAAATCCATACCCACACATTTCCGCTGGCCGACCTGCCGACCGCGTTGCGCTATGCCCGTGAGCGTGTCGAAGATGCGATCAAGGTGGTTGTGACCAACCGGCAAGCGGGCGCAATCGCGAATGCGGCAGCCGAATAGCGCGAACGTCTGCAGTCACCGCCCTTCGAACTTCGTACTAAATTCGTCCCAAGGCGGTCAGGACAACCTGAGGCGTCAGAGGAATCTCCGTGATAATTGTTCCGAACGGCCGGAGGGCGTCGTTGACCGCATTGGTTACGGCCGCCGCCGCACCTGCCGTCCCGGCCTCCCCGCGCCTTTTGCCCCCAATTCCGATTCAAGGTTGGTGAAACCACATGCCCGACATCGATGTCAGGCATTTCGCCGGACATCGGAACCAGATAATCGGCCATGTTGGCGTTGGTAAGCTGGCCACGTTCGTCATAAACGCATTTCTCGAACAGCGCGGCGCCAAGGCCCTGTACTACACCACCCCTGATCTGCTCATCGACCAGTTGGGGGTTGATGATGGTACCACAATCCTCGACCACCCAATGCTTCAGCAGCTTCACAAAGCCGGTATCGATGTCGACCTCCAGCCAAGAGGCCTGAACGCCATTGGTGAAGGCGAAGGGGTATGCGCGCGGGACAAAATGCCTGACAGCCATCAGTTCAGGCTGAATGCCCGGTGGCAGCGTATCGGGACGGAAATAGACAATACGCGCGAGCTCGCTCAAATCGATCCGCAGCGTACCATCGACAGCATTCACGACGCCATTGTTGACAATGTCGAGTTCTCTGGGCGTCGATTGCAGGACAGCGGCCGCAACGTCGAGGATGTTCCTGCGCAGTACCTTGGTAGCCTGCAGCGCGGCCTCGCCGCCAATGCCGGCACCACGCGAGGCCCAGGTGCCCCCGCCATACGGTGTATTGTCGGTATCGCCCAGAATCACGCGGACGCGATCCATCGAGACGCCAAGCACGCTTCCGACGATCTGTGCGGTGAGCGATTCCGATCCCTGTCCCTGTTCGGTGATACTTGTTTGGCAGATCACTGACCCCTGCGCGTCGAGCCGCACCGCGACGCCATCCTGCGCGGATATCTTCGCACCGCCGACGCCATAAAACGCCGCACTGGGATTGGTAACTTCGATGAAGCTGGCGATGCCGATGCCACGATGGATGTTCTTCGCTCGCAGGCCAGCCTGCTCGGTGCGCAACGCCTCGTAGTCCATCATCTTGACGAGCTTGGCGAGCGCTGCATGGTGCGACAATTGCTCGAAGCGCAAACCTGACGGCGATGCGCAGGGATAAGCGTCATCGGCTATCAGATTACGGCGGCGGATCTCGATCGGATCCATGCCGATCTTCATGGCCGCCAGATCGACCAGGCCTTCCGTGACCGAGCAGGCGATCGGGTGGCCAACGGCGCGATACTGGCACATCACGTTCTTGTTCTGGAACACGACGCGGGCTCGGGCACGATAATTCCTCGTCACATAGGGACCACCGACGAGATTGACGACCTGATTGGCCTCGATCGCGCTGGTGCGCGGGTACATCGAATAGGGCCCAATCCCCGTGAGATCGTCGATCTCGAATGCCGTGATGGTGCCATCGCGCTTGACGCCGATCTTTCCCTTGCAGCGATGGTCGCGGGCATGAATATCGGTATTGAAGCTCTCGACCCGGTCGGCGACGAACTTGACCGGACGCCGCAGGAGTTTTGACAGCGCGTAAGTCGCCATCTCGTCGGCATAGATATGGACTTTGATGCCGAAGGAGCCGCCGACGTCCTTGCAGACCACGCGAACCTGCGATTCCTTCAAACCGAGATGGAGCGCCGCGATATTTTGCACCATATGCGGCGCCTGCGTGCCTTGATAGATGGTCAGTCTCGCTTCCGCGGCGTTCCAGTCTGCTACCACCGCGCGCGGTTCGAGTGTCACGCCGGTGTGCCGTCCGAAAACGAATTCTGCCTCCACAACCTCCTCGGATTCGGCAAAGGCCCGATCGACGGCGCCCGCATCGTGATTGCGCTCAAAAGCCAGATTGTCGCCGAGCGAGGCATGGATCACGGCTGTTGTCGGATCAAGCGCGGAGCGCATGTCCGTTACGG
Source organism: Bradyrhizobium sp. RDT10 (assembly GCA_044772375.2). Lineage (GTDB taxonomy): Bacteria > Pseudomonadota > Alphaproteobacteria > Rhizobiales > Xanthobacteraceae > Bradyrhizobium. The sequence continues at coordinate 1,419,347 of CP187939.1, read as the reverse complement.
CGTCGAGTTCCTCATAATTGACCAAGACAAGCTCCGCGGCATCCTCGGCCTGAGCGCGACTGCTCGCCACCACGGCCGCGACCGCTTCGCCCTGCCAGCACACGCGGTCAACCGCGATAGCGCTTTGCGGGGCGGATTTGAGACCCTTCAAATGCGAGAGTACGCCGACCCAGGGCGTGATGACGGCCGAGAGTTCACTGCCTGAGACGACGGCGATCACTCCCGGCATCTGCTTGGCCGCCGAAGTGTCGATGCCGTTGATCTTCGCGTGCGCATGTGGTGAGCGCAGGAACACGACATGCGCCATACGCGGCAGCTCAATGTCGCTGACATAGAGCCCGCGCCCTGCATCAGCCGGTCGAGGTTCGGCCGCGGCACTGTCTTGCCGATATAGGAGTTCGGACGGTCCAGCACAGAAAGCGTTTCAGGATTTGCTGATGTCATGGCAAGCGTCCGATGCGCGCACGCGCTGTGGTCTCGACAGCGTCGACGATTGCCTGGTAGCCTGTACAGCGGCAATAGTTGCCGGAAAGATGCTCGCAGATCTGTTCTCGATCCGGACACGGAGATTGCTTCAGCAGATCCTGCGCCGCCATCAGCATTCCCGGCGTACAGAAGCCGCATTGCAGTGCGTTACGTTCCCGGAACGCAGACTGCAAATCGGCAATCTCGCCGCTGTCGGAGACCCCTCGATCGTCTCAACCGTCGCATTGTGCGCCTGCACCGCAAGCAGCAGGCAGGAACGGACGATATCGCCATCGACGCGGACCGTGCATGCACCGCACACCCCGTGTTCGCAACCGACATGCGTACCGGTCAGCTTAAGATGCTCGCGAAGAAAATCCGCCAAATTCAGGCGCGGCAGTACATTCGCTTCAACACGTTCACCATTGACAACAAGCGAAATCGCAACCGCAGCCGTCACACTGATGCTCCCGCGTGGAGATCAGGGCGATCAAGCAGCGAGGATACGCAACGCGCCAACAGGACCTTCGCCAGATGCCGGCGCATGGCGGGTGTCGCCTGATGATCCTCCAGAGGGTCGAGCTCTTCATCCAATGCGGAAAACGCCTCGGACAACACCGTAGACGTAATGGCGACATCGACCAGTTTGCCGGCAGACTTGGCTAGCAACGGGCGATCGCCGACGGCAAAGAAACCAAGGCGAAGATCAGTAAACCGTCCATCCTTGACGAACGCCTGCGCTGCGAGACCGACGATCGCGTAGTCGCCACGTCGACGGGCGAACTCATGAAAGAAATAGGTCGAGTTTTTAGGAAGCAACGGCAGCTCAACGGCGACCAGCAGCTCATGTGGCGTAAGCGCGGTTTCGTAGATCCCGGCGAAAAACTCGCTTGCCGCAATCCGCCGCTCGCCCCTCGGCCCGTGAGCAATGATCGTAGCGCCAAGCGCGAGCATGCAGGCCGGCAGTTCGGAAGCTGGATCGGCGTGCGCAAGGTTTCCTCCGATGGTGCCGCGGTTGCGGATCGCAGGATGGGCCACATGGGCGACCGCATCCGTCAGCAAGGGAGCTTGGGCTGCTATTTCCGGAGATTTCAAGAGTTCGGCGTGGCGTGTCAGCGCGCCGATGGTGATGACGCCACCGTTCACCACAACTCCACGTAGCTCAGCCAACTCACCGACATCGATAATGAGTTCGGGCGCGACCAGGCGCAGATTCATCGCCGGTAGCAGGCTCTGGCCGCCCGACAACACCTTGGCCCTTTCGCCATGTGCGGTCAGCAATTCCAGCGCATTTGCGACGCTGGTTGCGCGGGCGTAAGCGAAAGCCGAGGCCTTCATTTTTGCGTGACCTCCCCGGCCAACTATCGGATTTCTTCGGGATTAGACGGCCGAGGCCGCCAAAGGTCAAGTTTGTTATCGGGTGATTATTTCGACTTTGAGCTTGTTTTCGAGCGACGAACGACGCACGTTCTGCGCCAAGTAAAAAGCCTGCCTTGGAGAAGAGCAGACAATGAAACTTGGGTTCTTTACGATGCCGATCCATCCTGTCGACAAGGATTGGCGGCTTTCGCTCAAGGAGGACCGCGAGGCTTTCTTGCTGGCCGATGAACTCGGCTTCACTGAAGCCTATGTCGGCGAGCACGTCACCGACAAGGCCGAGAATATCACTTCCTGCATAGCTTTCATCGCGTGGCTCGCGGCGGCGACCAGGCAGATCAGGCTTGGCACCGGCACCGTCAACATGCCGAACGCTCATCCGGCGGCGGTTGCAGCCTCGATCGCGATGCTCGACCATATGCTCGACGGACGCCTGATCTTCGGCATCAGCCCCGGCGGCCTGCTATCGGACGCGGAAGTGTTCGGTAATCTCGAGGCCGACAGGAACGCCATGTTCCTGGAGGCGATCAATCAAGTGCTTCAGATCTGGGCCAGCGAGCCGCCCTATAATCTGCAAGGCCAATTCTGGAACATATCGGTTCAGAAGACCCTGATCGAAGACATCGGCCAGGGCTTCATTCCGCGCCCCCTGCAACGGCCTCATCCGCCGATCGTGGTCACTGCAGTGGCGCCGTTCTCAAAGGGCGTGACGGAAGCCGCGGCGCGCGGCTGGGAGCCGATCTCAGCGAACTTCCTGATGCCGGCCTGGGTAAAAAGCCACTGGCCGAAATATGTCGAAGGCTGCGAACGCGCCGGACGCCCTGCGGATCCGGCGAATTGGCGCGTTGCCAAGAGCGTGTTCGTCGCCAAAGACGCAGCAACGGCGAAGGCCTACGCCACCGATCCGAATGGGCCTTATGTTTATTACTATCGCTCGCTGTTCACCAAGCTGAAGCGCGGTGGTCGTATCGAATTGTTCAAGACGCGCCGCGATCAGCCCGACGACGAGGTGACGCTGGAGTCGATCTGCGACAAGCTGATCATTCATGGCACGCCGGAGAGCGTAGCAGATCAACTGCTGGTTTTTCAGGAAGAGATCGGGCCTTTCGGCACGCTGCTCTATGCGGGCAAAGATTGGAAGGATCGCGAACTCGGACGCCAGTCAATGATCCTGATGGCCGAAAAGGTCATGCCACGAGTCAATGCCAGCGCATCCAGCTCCTCGAAGGCCGCCGAATAGTTCATCTACACCAGGAAAGCTTGCCGTGGCACTGAGCGATCGCATCCCCTATCAAGCACAAGTCGACCGACCGAAGCTGACGCTTCCCGGCGGCAAGAAGCTTGCGGTATGGGTTATCCTCAATGTCGAAGAATGGCGGATCGAGAACGCCATGCCTCGTACGGTCCTGAGTCCGCCGATGGGGCAGCCGCTCCTGCCCGACGTGCCGAACTGGTCATGGCACGAATACGGCATGCGCGCCGGATTCTGGCGACAGTTCAAGGCGCTGACCGATCGCAAAATGCCAGTGACATTGGCGCTCAATGCCAATGTCTGCAACGCCTATCCGCGCGTCGCGTCTGCTGCTCTCGACGCCGGATTCGAATTCATGGGTCACGGTTTCGTGCAGGGGCCGATGCACAAGGTCGAGAACCAGGCGGATGCCATCAAGCGCTCGGTCGAGACAATTTCGAAGTTTGCAGGGAAACCGCCACGGTCATGGGAAAGCCCCGGCCTCACCGAGACCGAGGAGACCCTCGATCTGCTGCGCCTGAACGGCATCGAGTATGTCGCGGACTGGGTGATCGACGATCTGCCGCAGGACATTGCGACACCTCACGGCACCATCACCACGATCCCCTATTCGGTCGAAACCAACGATATCGTCATCCACGCGCTGCAGCATCTGCCGTCCGAGCAATTCCTGAAACGCTGCACCGATCAGTTCGACAGGCTATATCTCGAAGGCACATCGAACGCGCGGATCATGGCGATCTCAATTCACCCGTACATTACGGGCGTACCGCATCGCATCAAGTATCTGGAGGCGCTGCTCGACTACGTCCTCGATCACGACGGTGTGGCACTGATGACAGCCAGCGAGATTGGCGATTGGTATCGCGCAGAGATGGCAAAGATCTAAACTGCGGGTCTACGGCAGGGCCGCGGAAGGTCCAACGAGATTCGGCGGTCCGCTCACGAGGGCTTGTCGCCATCCCCGGCAATAAACCGACCGAAGCTGCCGCGCGCAAACAGCAGGGGTTCCTGCCGATTATAGGCGTAGGCTTCGACGGCGCCCAGGAAGATGATGTGGTCGCCGCCGTAATACCGATTTGCCGCGCGGCACTGGAAATTGGCGACGCTGTCGGTCAACACCGGCGCGTTGCCGAGACCCGGTGCCCAGCTCACGCCTGCGAACTTGTCGTCCGACGATTTTGCAAACCGAGACGCCAGTGCTTCTTGGGAAGCTCCGAGAACATTAACCGCGAAATGGCTGGCATTCTGGAAGATCGTGAGTCCTTGAGAAAACATCCCCAGACTCCACAATACCAGCGGCGGATTGAGCGACACCGAGGCAAACGAGTTGCAGGTCACACCATACGGCCTTCCATCCGCCGCCATCGCCGTGACGATGGTGACGCCCGTGGCGAACGTGCCAAGTGCATTGCGAAAGTCCCGGGGATCGATCGCCGAGTTGTCGCTGGCAAATTCATTGGCCGGATCGGCCGGATGTTTCGGTGCGTCAGACATCCGCCAGACCTCAGAGCGTCAGATTTTCGGACGGTAGGCCAAGCGCCACGCGTCCATAGTTGGTTCCTGCCGCATCGAAATTGAATGCGAGGTGCGAATTCACCGCGTGAGCGTCGCGGAATTGCCGCTGCAGTGCGCCTGACGTGAACAGGCTGCGCGCACCGCTCGCCGCGAACAACAATGAGACCGCTTCGGTGCAGAGGTTCACCGCGAACGCACCATCCCGCCGCAATCTCGTCTTTGCCGCAAGGTCGGGAACGTGGCCCCGCCTTGCGTCAGCCATCGCGTCGATGCAGTTTGTGCGCATCACGAGGCGGGCCGCGTCGATCTTGGCGGAGGCCTCTGCGATCTTGATCTGGGTCGTCTGCAGGTCGCTGAGTTTGGCACGATTGTAGGTTGAGGCGCGATGCCGCGCGAATTCGACGTAGTCATTCAGACAGGCTTGCGCATTGCCCAAGCCGACGCCCGACAACACGTAAGGGAAGAGAGTGAATACCGGCAGCGCATACAGCGCGTTTGGGTTGACTATGCTTCCCGGCGTCGGTCCGCCGGTCAGTTCGCTCACCGCGACGGTCATTTTCTCCGCGACAAAGGCATCCTCGACCCATACGTCATTTGACCCGGTGCCGCACAGCCCCGTCGCATTCCAGGTGTCGTTGATCTTGTAGTCGCTCCTGTTAAGCAGGAATATTCGATACTCGATGCCGTCAGCCTCATCTTCGGAAGATACCACGCCGGCAAGCATGTTCCAGTCACAAGACTCGACGCCCGAGGAGAACGGCCAGTGACCACGAAGGACATATCCCCCATCCGCCTTTCTCGCGCGGCCGGCTGGAAAGATGAAGGACGACGCGATCAACGCATCGGCATTCCTGTCCCAGACGGCGTCCTGTGCCTGCCGGTCAAACATGCCCAGCATCCAGTGATGGCTGGCAAGATTGGCGAAGTTCCACGCCACGGAAGCGTCCGCCTGCCCCAGCGCCTCGGCGCAATCGACCAGAGCGACATAGTCAAGCTCGGCACCTCCAACGCGTTTGGGCTGCACGACTCGGAACAAACCGGCGTCATGCAAATCGCGCTCGGTCTCCGGCGGCAGGCGCCGAAGCTCCTCCGTCTTTGAAGCACGATCGCGCAATTCTGGAATCAGGGCCTTGGCACGCGCGACCATGGCGACATAGCTGTCCGCGTCCGGCCCCGCGGGCGAACCTGCATCCGGCTTTCCGCCGTCTCCAGACATGTGTTTCCTCGCCTGCTCCGTGCTTTGCGCCGCCCGAGTTTTGCCAGTCTACCGGCTGACCGGCAATGATCAAGGCGCACGGGAAGCATGGCTACTTCGCCACAGGGCACTGGTCCCAAAAACGCAAAAAGGCCCGGTGGCCACAAGGCCACCGGACGGGTAGAGCAGTTTGAGGCACGCAACGGACGAGCCGCTATTTTACGTCCTTGCGCCAATAGAGCGTATTCGGCCAGGCCCAGGGGTCCTAGGGCTGAACAGGCGGTAACCCGCGCGAATGAAGTTATTGGCTGAGTGCATGTTATCTGTGGTGTCGGAGATGATCGAACACCACCCATTCAGACGCGCACGCGCCTCCATGGCTCGCATCAGCCGCAACTGAAGCCGATGTCCGCAATGCTTGCCCAGCACTCCAACACGGCAAAAATAGCCGGCATTGAAGACGTGGGTTGATGGAACGATGCCGGCGAAGCCGACCGGCTCGGTCCCGCGAGAGGCAAGCCACCAGTGCCCTTGATCAAATTTGGGAACAGGGGCGGCGTCAAGGAATGTCAACTGATGAAGTTCCGCGAGCGCGTCCGCAATGTCATCGTCATTTCCGTCGACCTCGCGAATTCGATACATCCGCCGCACCTGAATTCGAGTTCATCGTTAGTATTTCGGCACGTCCGCAGATCATTTACCGAGCGTCGCCTTGATGCCGAGCCACACGGCCCCGACGAAGCCGGTTACGATCACCGTGATGACTGCCTTGAATGTGTAGCTCTGCGCCTGCTCGACGCTTCTGCGCCAGCGCCGTAAATGCTGAAAATCCGCACGCAACTCTTTGCGATCTTCCTCGTCGATTCCGAACGAGGTCAGTGTCGTCGCGACGGCTTTAAGAACCACTGCATCGATATCGTCGTGACGAATCCGCTGCTGCTCGGCCAGCGTCTCGACGACGATAGCCCTGACGTCCGCAGCCTGCTCCCCGGTCATCGTTTGATAATCCGCGCCACGTTCTCGAAACCCCGCTTGGCGAAATAGAACGACACCACGAGATTCGAGGTGATCGCCGCGAAGCCTGCGAGCGGATCGGTTGCGCCAAGACCAAGAACCTTGTCCCAGATCAACAACTTGCCGAAATAGATCGCCACGAAATATCCCATCAGCTTGTCCGGCTCATACCAGTGCCCGATCTCGGCGATGCGATACTGCATGATGGCGTTGGTTTCGGAGACCTGCGCAGCGATCTCGGCAGATGCCGTTTCGCTCGCGATCTTTTCCGAAGTGTTGCCGGCCGCCAGTTTGGCCTTGTACCCGTCGATCAACCCCTTGATGACGGGGCCGCCGATGAAACTAATGATGGTCATCCACATTTGCGCGCCTCCAGCGTCATCCACACCGCGAACACGACCGCCAGCCCTTCGGCACCAAACACACCGGGACGGACCTGGTAGAGCTGGCTCGCCGTCCAGATCGCCCATGCGCCGGCCAGCACAGCCGCCCACGCCAGCAGGGCGAGAGCGATCTTCATGTCAGAGCGTCCGGCGGCGGCAGAATTCGGTAATCACGCCGGCCAGCGCTGCAAAGGCCAGCATCTTGAACGCCGACCTGGCGTCCATGCTCGACAGCTGCGTGAAGTCGTATCCCGAGAACGCCCCGATCAGCCCGGCTCCGACGATGCCGACGACGTACTGGATACGCGCCCAGAGGATGGTCACGGAATCCTTGAACCATGCCTTGACCTTGTTCCATGTGGCGATCATGATTTCTTCCTGAAAACGGCGTTGAAAATGTTGGCAATGAACGCGCCGATGGAGCCTTTCGCCGGATTGGCGATGGATGGCGCGGCAGGCTTTTCGGCCGGACTCGGCGTGATCTGGATCGCCGGCGTGATGGTCGCCCCCGTGAACGTGATAGTGGGATCGAGCGCCATCATCGCCATCAGCAGGCCGGCGCAACCAGGCTGGCTATCGACGACGTTCGGATCGTAGACGCCGTCCCGGACATATTTGCCCGAGACGTACTGATTGGTCCCCGACCAAATGTAAGGCGATGGCCGGCCTCGCGCGGCATAGCCAAGCCCGTTGTACTGCTCCAGCATCGTCAGCGTACCGCCGATCGACCAATCCTTGTTGCGAGCGGCGTGGGGATTGCAGTTCACCAAGGCGTCGATCGCTGCCTCCTCCCATGACCTGAAGGGACCGCGGCCGGCCGGAACATGCACAGACACCCGATTCCAAGGGTCGCCCTGGGCCAGGCTTCCGGTCCAAGCCTGCGAGCATTCCCGCTCATGAGTGACGGCGATAAAGGCCCACGGCACGCCGGTTTTGACCGATACCGCCTGATACCTCGCCTTTGCGCCGGGATCTACAAGACGACGCGCCACGGTAGAAAAGTTCCGCGTTACCTTGGCATTTGCCCAGCGCTTTTCATTCGCTGTGCTGAGCGCGTTTAGGTCGGTCATCTATTGCTCGCTTTGGGGTTGTGGTGGTAGGTTGGTAGCTCACCACCATGGATGGGCTACTCATGAGTCAGAGCGCAGAACTTCGCGACTTTTACGATGGCTATTACAACGATGCTGTTGCAGCCAAGAGAGCCATTGCAGCCCAACAATCAGTCGATCACCTAGAACAACTCGGCGGGCGGAGCCTTGGCCACCTTCTCGACGTAGGCGCTGGGGACGGAGCGGTTCTGCAAGAGATCGAAAACCGCCGCATCGCATCTAAATTAGACGCTGTTGAAATTTCCTCGTCGGGCATAGAACGTGTCTCGTCACGTCGTTTAAGTTCTCTCAATGCCGTTAGGTCGTTCGACGGTTATAAGCTCCCGTTCGAAGACAAATCATTCGACACTGCGATAGCTATCCACGTTCTGGAACACGTCGAACACGAGCGACTTTTTCTCAATGAACTAAAGCGGGTTTCAAAGCGCGTGTTTGTTGAGGTGCCCCTAGAGCATACATTTAGATTGCAGCGCTCTATCGCCATGGGGAAGCCGTTCGGGCACATCAACCATTACACATTTGACCGCTTTCTGAATCTTCTGGATACCTGCGGATTGAAGCCCGCAGCGTCGAAGATTTTCTCGAACTCGTTGGCCTACGAGATATTTGTCGGCGGCAAGACAGTCGGCCCGGTTAAGCATGTCATGCGTTCGACAGCGCTTAAGGTTGCTCCATCACTTGCTCCTCGGATGTTCGTTTATCTCGGCGCCGCCATGTGCGAGGCCGCGCCTAGATAATCCTCATGATGTAGTTGCAGACAATCGTCGGCTGCACGTTGTTGTGGGCGCCGCCGCCTGTGTTGTTTGATGTGACTGAGATAGAATTAGACCCAGTTGAGGTAATCGTGCCTGAGTATCCAACACCATCGACACCGCCGTGCGAGCCTGCTCCGGCGTTAGACGAAGTAAGACCTGTGGCTGTGACAATGGTGCCGCCGGGGAGCTCACGCTGATCGAATTGCTGCCGCTGGAAGTGATAGACGGGATTTGCGCCGCCGTCAGCGTGTGAGTCTGGGTGCCGCCCGCCTCCCCAAACCGTCACCAAAGCCAGAAACCGCGTCCGTGAGACGAGAGGCAGTAGACCCGCCCATGTTGTCCAGAGAAGCTGATACGCGCCCGCGCTTATCGGGCAAGTTGAACGTGGTTGACCCGTCCCCCACGCCATAGGTCGTACTGACCAATGCGAAGAGGGTCGCATACGTCGTGCGCGATATCGCCTGCCCCACTGGAAACGCGAACGCGCTATTCGGCGCGGTCGACCCCCAGTAGTCCATTCCGGCCGCAAGCGGCACATTATACGGATTGCCATAGAACCCGTGCAGATAGAATGCAGTATCCGAGTGGTTATAGAGTGCCAAATACGGCGTCCCCTGGATCAACGTTCCTGCCAGCAGTTCCGCTGCCGGCGCCGATCGCACAGGCCTGGCACCGAGAGAGTCGACGTTCAGCGTCACCGTCCCGCCATTCGTTACATGCGGCGTGAACGCGATGATTTGTCCGTTAAGGCGAGTAAGCGTGTCGAACGCCTCGTAGGACGTGACCGTATACGCTGTCGCCGTCCCGCCCGTGACGATTGCGCCCGCAATATCGTCGCGATGTTTGGCGATCGAGGCCATCATCGCTCGCCCAGAGTCGTTTACACTGGAAGGTGCCTGGCCTTCCTGCCAGTTGATCGAGGAGTCGGCAGTTGCATTATTCTCAGCCGTTTTCGACCACTTGTAGAGAGTCATTTTCGAATTCCTCCGTTCCCGGCCAGTCGCCGGCTATGCCTTGGTGTCCAGCTCGATATATTGCGCGCAGGGGCATGCCGGCGCCCGCGCCGTCAGGAGATTGCGGATCACGCCGGAGGGAACGCCGGGACTTTCCTTCGCCACCGCATCCACCCGCGCTTCGATGACCGCCTCGATATCGGCCCTGACCAGTCTGATGCGCTCTTCAAGAGTTGGGGGACGTGTCGTTTTCATCGGATTTGCTTTCCTCATTCGGATGGGTCTCGCTCTTCGGGTATCCTGCCAACGTCCGCCTCGCGTTCGCTGCCTCGTTCTGCGCCCGCCGCAGCGCCTTTTCTCGCTGCGCCTCGTGGCTCGCGACATAGACCTGCAGGTCGTAGGGCAACGATTTGAAACGCTGCTTGTGACCGGCTGGCCAGGAGCGCGGCGGATCTATTCCGGCAAGATCGCTGATAGCTTCGGCGGCCACGCCGCCGAGGGTCGGATCGGCGAGGCCGACCGAGACATGAAGCCTTGATATATCCTGGATCGCAGGCCAGAGCCGCTCAATGCCGAGCGGAACGCAGTCCACGACGAAGCGCACGACATGCGCTGGCGCCGCCGGACAAGGCGACAGGCCGTTCAGCTCGCACCATTTCACAAACATTGGCGCAGCGCGCATTCGCGCCTGCGCCAATGCGGCGAGGACAGGATTTGTAGTCGGACGCATGCGAGCGGTCTACCGCCTGGCCTTGCGCAGCGCATCGTGAACGGCGCCCATCGTCTTGCGCAACGCCATCAATTGCACACGCCGGCGCAGGCTGTGCGGACTGGAATCGATCTCGCCGCGCAGTTCGGTGTCGAATTTTTCGAGAGCAACCGTGCGCTTCTGCAATCCAAAAGCGCGAAGCTCTTGGCGATCTCGTCAGTCGTCATTGGTTCACCGTGGAGCTTTTTAGCCACGGAGTTGGCACGCTCTATAAAGTCGCGATCGTCGTCCGGCATTAGCAAATTTCCTTTTAAGGCAAACGCCAGCCATCCTCGCGAAACGGGGCGCACGGCGTGGAGAAGTGGTAGTCGGTCTGAGGCATTCGCGCGCGGAACCGGCGCGGACAACAGCCGCGCTCCCCAACATCACGAAATTCCTGATCGAGAATGGAAGCGGCCGATGCGCCTACCGCGAACCAAAGAAAACCCAGGGCGGCAGTAGCCTTTGCCGCATAGGATTGCCGCCTGAGGCCCCCACCGTGCTTTGTTGCGGCTGCGTCGGGCTCGTGGGATCGACGCCTGCCATCGAAGCTATCCAATTTCCGATGGGAGGCGAGTTTGTATTGGCGGGAGAAACGGTGGCAGCACCAGCGCCTGCAGCGGTCGCCTGCGCTTGGATGGTGTTCGCTCGGTCCAAGTATCGCAGATGCTCGTTGATAGCGGGAGGTGGAGCGGCGGTAAAGCTCGGCAGCAAACCCGCGGGTGCATCACCGGGATTGCTTAGCGGTCGGCCTCTTATAATGATCAATAAAATCCTCCGCCGACCAGCGCTGGCCATTTCTCAGCCTAACTTCATTTCTATTCATGGCAATGTCTCCTTAATCCCCACGTCCTTGTATGACGCGTCATGAAAGATTTCACCGCAGTTTGACGTCTCCACATACACAGTACGGCGGTTGTATTTGGCCGATGCCTTTGCTTTGAGATACACACTCCACACTATCACACCGAAGATGTTGCGAGTTCTCGTGGCGCTGCAACAATTCTCGGCCTCACGGAGCGTGTCCACGAACTCATCAGCACTACCGAACTGCTGAGAGCTGAACGATCTATCTTTGACGATCTTCTTCTTAACGACAGCAATCGCGTCCGCTTCTGATTGAATCGCGTGATCTTCAAGCGAGCAGATGTTGTTCTTGCGAAAGGCAAAATCAGCAATCCACACGACCAGCAACATCGCCAGTGCAAGCAACACATTTCTGCCGCGAAATATTTTTTTCGCCGGCCCTGGTCCTCGACAAGAGCTAACTCTGCTCCCTCGATGGGATTATTCGTGAACGCGCCCAGACTTTGCGCGCATAATTCCAGGATTTTTCGTGCAGATTTCCGGCGCCCCTCCTCCGAGCGACGTTCTCAGCGCCTGCCGGATTTTCGCGCGTGATAGAGCGCCACCGCGTCCTTGATATCGCCCGAGCTCGAGAGTTTGGCGCTGAGCGTCCGCAGATCCGCCTGCTGCCGTTCCGTCGGGGTGCGCGCTACGCCGGGCCGCACCACGGGCGGCAACGGCCTTGTGGCGGCAGCATCCTTTGCCTTCATCATCAGACGGTACTTTCCTGCATCATCGCGCATGCCAGTCAATTGTGTGATGAAAGGCTCGGACGACGGCACGCTCGCGACGCCCGGGCGGGGGGCGTTGGGAGTTGCGGCGTCGATGTGCGGCCGCCGTCCGATTCGAGGATTCCAAACAAAAAGCCCGCGACGGATTTCTCCGTGCGGGCTTTTGCAATTTTCGCGATGATGACGTTAAGCCGGTGATTTGCCCGACATGTCAAACCGTTCTCGAGTGGTCAACAAATTGCGGAAAATTCGACGAAACGGTTTCGATAAATTGAAACGGCCTTGGCCGATTGTCTTGTGACAATGAAAGCCCGCCGCCGTTTCCGGCGCGGGCTCTATGATATCGGCGATGATGCCAATGTGCCCCTGATTTGCCCGACGCGTCAAGTGGCCAAAGCAAACCAGGTTCGGCACAGCGACATAGAAAGCAAAATCGTTGGGCTGTGGATGGCGCGACCTGCGGCCCAACCGAGCGCAAGGAGGCTGTCGGATGTTTTTCGTTGCTGCCGTGCTCACGATTCTGTCGGGCTTGTTCTATGCGGCGGGCCGTCACGAGATCGGCTCGCTGGGTGTAGCGATGTGCCAATATGGCAGCCCATTTTGCGACGATCCGCTGCTTGTGCTGGTAGCTGCCGGGTTGGCTGCGTGCTGGGGCGCATTTGTCAGCGTGCGCTGACGCGTTCGCTCGGAAGCTGGCGGATTTCGGTGATGATGCCGTTATGCCGGTGATTTGCCCGACGTGTCAAACGGCGCGCTTTACTGCCGCGCTGGGTTAACCGGATGAACGGGCTTTGGCACAGGTGGCTCAGGCTCCACCTGCAGCTTCGGTTCGGTCGGCATAACCTGCGCGCCGGCTGCCCGGGCAGCCTCGCCGGTGGAACTGTAACTCGCCATAAAGGCCGGCTGTACCTTCGGCTTGTTCCATGGCCCATGGTCGACAATCAGCATGCCGAGCACGCCGAGAACCGCGACCGCAATCGCAACCTTCAGCGGCGCGCCGCCACGTCGGCTCAAATGATCTTCCGTCAAATCCTTGGCCATTTGAAATCCGCTTTGATTTCTTCACGGGAATAAATCCCGACGATGAGGAAGGTTCCTCATTAGTTCAGCAAGGCGATGACTTCCGGGAACAAATGTCCTGGCTGCGTATTGTCAGGACGTTAGCCGTTGCCCGGCAAATGCCGAGCGACCAGGTGAGTTGTAGAACGTGAACACCGAAACCCCAGAGCCATCGCAGCCCGGCATGGCGGAACGCGCCATCGACACGGCGACCGATGTATCGCGCACACTCACGGAAGTGTCCGCCGCGCTGCAGGCTGCGGTCGGGCGTCTCAGCGATGCGATCACCGCGGCGCGGCAACCGGGAATGCCGCTTTCGACCATCAGTGCGATTACACGCGAAGCGCCGCTCGCCAGCTTGTGCATCGCCTTTCTATTCGGTGTCGCGATCGGACGCCGCCGCTAGTACGCCGTCTCAGAACTTGCTCAGAACTTGCCTTTCGTCGAATCTTTCGCGGCCGATATGACGCCGCCGGTAATCTGGCGCATATGTTCACCGGCGTTGGTGAACTGGCTGCGCAGGAATTCAGACTGGATCCGCATCGCTTCCTGAAGGTCGGTCGCATGGACCAGCTTTCGGGCATGCTCGAACGCAGCCTTCATATTCTGCTCGGTAAACGATAGCGCCTGCTTGGAAATTTCCGTACCCGCACCGGGCATCGACGTCATGGACTTGCCGGCGGCATCGAAGAACATGCCGAACGCCTTTTCTGCCTGATCGATGGTTTTCTCGGCCAGTTCGCGCAGCTCGGCCGGGACTTCGAGTTTCGGTTCAGTCATGGTCGCTTCTCCAATGTCGACCTTGGCAGGTTAGCACAATTCCCGGCTGCGTCTGCGCCGTAATGGACCGACGCACGGGCATGGACGTCGGCGGCGAGCACCCGGGCGCCGGCGCAATATCAAGGAATGATTTCCTTTCCTCGCGGCCCGTAGCCATACGGTGCGACGCCCGATTCCAATGGTGGCAACAGTGTGGCATAGTGATTCGGGTTAGGGATCGATTGTCGGTGGCGTTGCGTCTCTGGTTTTAAGTCTCTTTCGGGACATGGGGATAAAATGCTGCAAACCTTTCGACCGACGCCGACCTGCACGCGATTTCAAACCAGCATAGAAATGCCTTGCATGAAATGCGGCGCACAGATGCGGCTCGCGACGATCGAGCCGCGCGATCAGAACTACGACGTGTTGACCTACCGCTGCACGCCCTGCGACTCCGGCGAGAGCTTCTTGAAGGCGCGCTGACTACGACCCGTTCAGCACGGCCGTTCCGGCCGGCGTGAGCACGAGCCCTTCGTCGCGCACTTCGACCAGGCCGAGGCCTGTCAACGTCCTCAAATCTTCGTCGCTGACCGGAGACATTTTCAGCCGGCGAGCCTGGATATCCCGCAACGTCCAGCGAAGATCGATTGCCTTCTCGAGGCTGAATTGAGCGAAGGGATTTTCTGCCATTCGCTTGCGACTACTTTACCATGGGAGATCAAACTCGTGTTTGGCTGGCGCCGTGCTCGGCGCACCGGATAATGCGCAGATGTCCGCCGGGTTCCCCCTGACGAGCGACCAACTCCTGAAATGACAGGGCTGGCTTCAGGCGAAAGGCCCCGCGCGGGCCGCCCTTCTCAATAGCGGTAGGGTTCGATATCCAGCAGTGGAAAGGCGCTGAACACGCTCGGCAGATTCGTCGCGGTCGCCGCATGCAGGTAAGACTTGTCGAGTTCGGCAAAACTGGTGACGCCAAGCAGCCCGAGACAGCGGATAACCTCATCTTCCAGCAGTTCCAGCATCCGCACGATGCCGGCTTCGCCCGCGGCCGCGAGTGCCCAGCATTGCAGGCGGCCGATGCCGACCAGATCGGCGCCGGAAGCGATCGCCTTCACGATGTCGGTGCCGCGGCAGAACGAACCGTCGACCATGATCTTGGCGCGGCCAGCAACGGCGTCGACGATTTCCGGCAAGACGTGCATCGCACCGCGTCCATGGTCGAGCTGGCGGCCGCCGTGGTTCGACACATAGATCCAATCCACTCCATGATCGAGCGCGATGGCCGCGTCTTCCGCAGTCGCAATACCCTTGATCACCAGCGGAATTTTATACTTGTCCTTAATCAGCTTCACCGTGCGCCATTCTAGCCCCTTCTGGAAGTCGCCGCCGGTGGCCCGGACGCGGCTTTCGCGGACATACCGCTTGGCGATATCGCGTTCTCGCCGGCTGTAATGCGCCGTGTCAACGGTCAGGCAGAACGCGGCATAGCCGTTATCGATCGTGCGACTGACAACGTCTTCGACAAAGGCGTCATCGCCGCGGACATAGAGCTGGTAAATGCGCAACGCGGCGGGCGCGGCCTTGGCGGTAGCCTCAAGCCCCGGTTCAGACACCGAACTCAACATGTGAGCAGCGCCAAACTGCCCCGCGCCGCGTGCGACGGCGGCGCCTGAATCGGGATCGAAAATCTCGAGCGCACCGACCGGCGCAATCATGACAGGCAAACGCAGGCGGCGGCCGAATACCTCGGTCGAGGCGTCGACCTCAGCGACATTCCGCAGCACCCGGGGCCGGAATGCAATCTCGTCGAGCGCCATGCGGTTGCGGCGCATGGTGGTCTCTGTCTCCGAGGCCCCAACGATATAATCCCATGCGTTCTGGTTGAGTCGGGTGCGGGCTTTTCGGATGAATTCATGGAGATTCTGGAATTCTTCACCGCTGGCGCCGAGTTCGACATTCCGCGTCGGCCGTAGGGGGTCCCCTCGTTCATGCTGTTTCTCTCCCGTTTGGCGGCACATTAGCCGCAGACAAATGAGAAAAGCTACCGCTTTGAAATGGGTTAGGCGTGGTGCAAACGCAGGGATGTTATTCGTTTGCGAGAGGCATCGGGATGGAGTGGGAGTTTCCCGTCCCGAAACCAGGAAGCCACCAGAAGCGCCGCCATCACGGCCGGCACACTGATGAATCGCGATCTGCGCTTCCGGCATGCCATGGCAAGGGTGCCGATAGTGGATCAACGGCGGAAGTTTGTAAGGCCGGCGCTGCATGACCGAGGAACACGCCGGAGATCCTGTCAGAAACATTCCCTACCCTTCATAGCGTGGCGGGAACGGCGCGATGAAAAATGGCGAGAGCGATGTAGATGTACATTCAATCGAAAACAAAAATCGCGATCCGCAACGAAATCCGCGTTGCAAATGCGTCGAGGTGAGATCGTCGTTGCGCCAATTTCGGCGCGGGAAACACCTCAGTAGAAGTGAACGGAATGATCAAACTGGATCAAATCGTCTAGTCTGCTTCGATTGCGCTGCGCACAAGACCGCCCCCCGTGGGCGAGCGGATCGAAGAACCTCGTTCGAGCGGAACGTCCCTCAGGGCGAGCTGACGAGCGGACCGCTCTCGCTACTAACCGCGGCCTCAGGACCCGATGCGGAGAATAGCCGACCTGTTCTCCGCATAATTTGCGGATAATAGCCTTGCGGGTGCGGCGAATAACTGGCATATTCTCCGCAAAGGATGCGGATAATGTCGAATTATATCCACCAACTGCCTGATTGGCCTCACTTTTCTTGGGATTCGAACATCCTGGCAAGGCGGCTTGCCGCGGTTCGGCTGCGGCAAGGGCAGCTTATTGGCCGGATGCAAGGACTGGGCTTCTCCCAGCAGGAAGAAGCTGTCCTGACTACTCTGACCGAAGAAGTCCTCAAGTCCAGCGACATCGAGGGAGAAAAACTCGACAAGAACGCGGTCCGCTCATCACTCGCGCGTCGCCTTGGCATGGACGCTGGTGCTTTGCCCTCCGCAGATCGCAACGTCGAAGGCATTGTCGAGATAATGCTCGACGCCACTCAGAAATTCAAAGCCGAGCTCACGGCGGAGAGACTCTTCGGCTGGCATGCGTCGCTCTTCCCGACGAGCCGCAGCAACATGAAGAAGATCACCGTGGGAGCCTGGCGCGACGCGTCGGCAGGACCGATGCAGGTCGTCTCCGGCGACTACGGACGCGAATGCGTGCACTACGAGGCACCGGCGGCGGAAAAGCTTGACGCCGAAATGACTGCGTTTCTCAATTGGTACAACACGGAAGAAAACATCGATCCGATCATCAAGGCCGCGATCGCGCATCTTTGGTTCGTGACCATCCACCCCTTCGAGGATGGCAACGGACGGATTGCGCGCGCCATCGCCGACATGTCGCTCGCCCGTTCCGAAGGAATCCCGCAACGCTTCTACAGCATGTCCGCCCAAATACATGCGGAACGGAAAACTTACTACGACATGCTGGAGAGCACCCAGAAGGGCGACCTCAACGTCACGTCGTGGCTTGAGTGGTTCTTAGATTGTCTCGACCGCGCCTTTAGTGGAGCTAATACTATTCTCGCAGGCGTGCTCGAAAAGACGGAATTCTGGAAGCGGCATGCCGCCGCCAGGTTCAATGACCGGCAGCGCGATATGCTCAATCGTCTGCTGGACGGCTTCGAGGGAAAACTGACCTCGAGCAAATGGGCAACAATCGAGAGGTGCTCGCCCGATACAGCCTTGCGCGACATTCAGAATCTCGTTGACCAGGGCATCCTCGCCAAGGACGAAGGCGGTGGTAGAAGCACGAGCTACTCCCTTATCTCTGCTTGAATGCCTGCTCAGGCCGTATTGCCCGCCTTCCCGAAAGCCCCTGCCTCGGCCAGAGCCGCGATACGTCGCTCATCGTAGCCGAGGGTCTTTCGGAGCACTTCCCTGGTATGCTCGCCGAGCAGCGGCGCCGCCACGGGATCGACGGTTGGCGTCAAGCTCATCTGCAGCGGCGTTTCGATGTTGGGGACGGCGCCCGCGGTCGGATGCGGAATCCGGCTGAGACGATGGCGGTCGCGCACTTCCGGCGCGTTGAAACCTTCCTCCACGGTGCGCAGATAGCCGACCGGTATGTTGGCCTTCTTCATCTTCGCCATCCAGTGCTCAAGGCTGTCGCTGGCAAAGACACCGGCGATGATGGCGCGCAATTTTTCCCTGTTGGCAGTTCGGTTTTTCCGGTGCGCGAACTCGGGATCGGTGACGAGGTCCGGCCGATCGAGCACGTCCACCACGAGCCGGCGGTACAGGCGATCGTTGGCGCAGGCCATGTAAAGCGGTCCATCGGATGCCTGATAGACGCCGACGGTAGGCGAGCCGTTCGGCGAATTTCCGAAGCGGCCGGGATTCGCGCCGCTGACCAGATAGGCCATACCGTAGAAACCGGTCATCGTCACGGCGGTGTCGATCAGCGCGACCTCGACCTGCTGGCCGCGGCCGAGCCGGTCGCGGGCGATCAGCGCCAGCAGGATCGCATTGCATGCCGACATACCCGTCGCCATGTCGACGATCGGCGGACCGGTCCGCACCGGCTCGCCATCCGGAAATCCGTTCAGCGACATGAAGCCGCTTTCGGCCTGCGTGATCGGATCGAACCCCGGACGCAAGGCGAATTCGCCCTTGCGGCCATAGGCCGAGATCGAGCAATAGATCAGACGCGGATTGGTCGCCGAGACGGAAGCATAGTCGAGGCCGAACTTCTTCATCACGCCGCCGGAGAAATTCTCCACGACGACATCCGCTTTCGCGATCAGTTCGCGGGCGACTTCGAGCGCCGCAGGATTGTTGAAATCGAGCGCGATGCCGCGCTTGTTGCGATTGAGGCTGAGGAAGGCCGCACTCTCGCCACCGATTTCCGCATGTTCGTAATGGCGGGTATCGTCTCCACCGTCAGGGTTTTCGATCTTGATCACTTCGGCGCCGAAATCGGCTAGCGTTTGCGTGCAGGCCGGGCCGGCAACGACCCGCGTGAAGTCGACGACCAGCAGACCATTCAACGCGGTCGGTTCGCCTTTGCGCGCGGCGTTCGCTCCGGCAGTTGCGGTCTGGCAGTCATCTCCGGCGTTTCCTCTTGTTATTCTGCCTGGCGAAACGAAGGCTTTCGCCGCGACTTCAAGGCTTTCTTACCGGAACCAGACGGGTAAGGCCAAACCCCGATTTTGCAGGGCGGGACCTGCCGCTGACATAGCTCTTAAAGACGGCACGCGGGGCCGCGGCATTGCCCTCGCCTCCAAGCTCCAAGCCTGGACTCGGGCCGTGACAGTACCCAAAAAGACGCCGCCCGCCCCTCGGTCTGGTCCGGGAGTCGAGCGGCGCCTTGTCGATGAGTTGACGCCGCGAACAACGCTCGTTGCGGCGTCACTTCTGTAGAAACCCGACTTTCCTACTCGGCGATCACTTCACCGGAGCCGCCGAGTTCGGCAGGAAAATCCTTCAGCTTGGGCAGCCCATCCCGCATCGGCAGCACCGTCTCGGCGTAATTGACGTGCACGCCGGGCGTGAAGGGAGTGTCGGGAGGGTTGCGGCGAAGACATCGACCAGCCCGGGCGTCGGATGATTGGTCATCAGGTGACCGCCGCACTCCGCGCAGTACTTGCGCTGGCTCATCGGAGTCTTCGCGAACGTCGCGACGTGTTGCGCCCCCGCCGTGATCCGTACCGCTTCCGGCTTCCACAGGCTAAACGCGTTCACCGGTCCGCCGGACCACGAACGGCAGGAACTGCAATGGCAATAACCCATTCCTTCCGGCGCACCCGTGACCTGGACCTCCACCGCGCCGCAAAAACAGCTTCCAGTATGCTTCATCATTTTCTGTCTCCTTACAGATAATTGAGAAGTAATCAGGTCGGCCTGCGCCAGGGGAATAGCATGGAAACGCGCTCCCGGTAACGGCGATATTCGTCGCCGAACATGCCGACGAGGTCGCGCTCTTCGAGCATAATGCCGACGAAGATGTAGGCCGTGGTCACCGCCGCGAACAACAGATGCCCGGCGCTCATGGTCGGGGTCGCCCAGAACGCGACGATGAAACCGAGATAGATCGGGTGCCGGACAAAACGGTAGAAGAACGGCGTTCGGAAGACGGGCGCCGGCATCTCGCGGCCCACGAGATTGTTGGCGACCTGATGTAGTCCGAACAGTTCGAAATGATTGATCAGGAAGGTGCTCGTGAACACGATCACCCAACCAATGAACGACAGTGTGACGATCACCACGGCCATTTCGGGCTCCTGCACGTTCCAGATGACGGCCGGCATCGGACGCCATTGCCAGAACAGCAACAGAAGCGTCAGGCTTGCGCACAGCACATAGGTGCTGCGCTCGACAGACTTCGGAATAAACTGCGTCCACCAGTGTTTGGACGATTTACGCGCCATGACGCTATGTTGAACGGCAAATAACGACATCAGAGCGAGATTGACGACGATTGCCTCGAATATCCCCGAACTTGGGCCGGTATCGATCGCCTTCGGCACGGCGAGCCTCGATACGAACCCGATAGCGTACAGAATCGTGAACAGAAATGTGAGATAGGCCACACCGCCGAACAGAAATGCAGTGAATCTTAGTATTCGATTGCCCGGCATGGCCGGGCCGATGGCTTGGGTTTGCGTCATGAAATTGACTCCGCTACGGGAAATGGGATCGCAACTCCCGGCTTTGGCAGGATGCACGGAGAATGGCGCCAGGACTTTGCCTAGCGCTTGATCTCTTCATGAGGCGGACTTGATTGTTTCTTGAGAAAGGTGCGGTAGCGCACGTGAAATTCAACTTCAGTAATCACATCCTGGACACCGATCGTCGCGAGCTGCGCCATGGCGGCGAACTGGTGGCGATGCAGCCGCAAGTATTCGACTTGCTGGTTCACCTGTTGAAACACCGCGATCGCGTGGTCAGCCGGGATGATCTCATTGCGCTGGTGTGGGGAGGACGGATAGTCTCGGACTCGACGCTGAACAGCCGGATCAACGCCGCCCGAAACGCGATCGGCGACAACGGTAAGGAACAGCGGCTCATTCGCACCATTCCCCGCAAGGGGATCCGCTTCGTCGGAGCCGTGAATGGGCCATGCGATGCACAGGCCGCGTCGCCGATAGAAGCAGAACAACCGCGTTCGGTGTTAGCGCTGCCCGAGCAGCCGGCAATAGCCGTACTGCCGTTCGACAATATGAGCGGCGACCGCGAGCAGGAGTATTTTTCCGATGGGATCAGCGAGGACATCATCACTGCGCTGTCGAAATTGCGCTGGTTCTTCGTGATCGCGCGCAACTCGTCGTTTACCTACAAAGGCAAGGCGGTGCACATGAGGCAAGTCGCTGCCGAGCTCGGGGTGCGCTACGTGGTCGAGGGCAGTGTGAGAAGGAGCGGCGATCGCGTCCGCATCACCGCGCAGCTCAATGACACTGCGACCGGCAGCCACATCTGGGCGGAGCATTACGACCGCGAGCTGATCGACGTATTCGCCGTGCAGGACGAGATCACCGACGCCATCGTCACCGCGATCGAGCCGCAGATTTACGCGGCTGAGAACTTTCGCAGCCGGCGCAAGCCGCCCAACAGCGTGGACGCGTGGGACCTGGTGATGCGGGCGCTGTCGCATCACTGGCGGGTGACGCGGCCTGACAGCCTCACCGCGCAGGCGCTGCTGGAACGCGCGATTGCAATCGATCCAAACTACGGTCAGGCGTTGGCCCTGTTCGCGACCAACCATATGTTCGGTGCGCATCTGGGCTGGACTGACCTTGCAACTGCGGCACCCGCCGCCGAGCAAGCGGCATTGGCGGCCATTGCCGCCGATAGCGAGGATGCCTGGGCGCATACGGCGCTGGGCAGC
This sequence comes from Bradyrhizobium sp. RDT10, assembly GCA_044772375.2. Taxonomy (GTDB): domain Bacteria; phylum Pseudomonadota; class Alphaproteobacteria; order Rhizobiales; family Xanthobacteraceae; genus Bradyrhizobium. The sequence continues at coordinate 1,397,283 of CP187939.1, read as the reverse complement.
GTGTATTTCTCCACGCGCCGGCTCGACCATTCGCTGGCCGAGTTCGAACTGGCGCTCCAGCTCAACCCGAATTTCTCGCTGGCGCAGGGGTACTATGCCCTGGCGCTGTCCTATACCGGCCGGTGGATGGATGCCTATGCGGCGACGCAACGCGCCATCCGCCAGAGCCCGCGCGATCCTTCTTCCGCGATCTATTACGGCGTTGCGGCGTACGCCCAGTTTGTCGGACGGAACTATCAGGAAGCGATTGCTCTGGCGCGCGAGGCGACGCGCCAGCGCGGCGACCTCACCGGCGCCTATCGGGTGCTGACGGTCGCGGCCGGCATGACCGGCCAGATCGAACTCGCCCGGACTGCGCTTCAGGAGCTGCGCCGGACCCAGCCCAATATTTCGCTTGCCTGGATCGCGACGCAGTTGCCCTGGAAGCTCGACGCCGATCGCGAGCATTACCTCGAAGGCTTTCGCCGCGCCGGGCTGGAATGAACTGCGGCGACCAGTTCTGGATTACTGCTGCTTTTCCCAGAACGACAGCAAACCCTGCGAGGCCGAACCGCCGATCACGCAGGGAATACCGACTGCGACCTGCCCCAGCGCAGCCGCAGAGACACAACCGAGCGCCACCGCGCCGACGCCGACCTGGCCCCAGAAGCTGAGATCGCGGCGGCTATCGGAGCCCTTGGTCTTGAGTTCATCCACGGCTGCCAGCGCATCCTTGCGCAGGGCTGCGATCTGCACCGTGTCCGCCGCCTCGACCACTTCGGCGAGCGGCACCTTGACCGCCGCTGGTTGTCTGGCAAGTTCGCTGCGGAGATATTCGCGCAAGCCGGCGTCGCGGATCGCGTAGCTTGCCAGCGTATAGCGCGCCATGCTCCCGACCGTCAGCTTGTCGATCGTGTCGCGGCTCTTGCTCCACGGCAGCATCTGGATGATGCGCTGGATAGGCGCATGTGAGCCGGTCGCAAAATAGTAGCCCCACAGCGTATCCAGCAAATCCTGGTTGCTCGCGAATGTGAGCGTCGTGTTCAGCTTGCGCTCGTCCTTGGCGAAGGGATTCTTGGTGAATGCCCCGCGCAGCTTGTCCATCACGCCGGGCTTCACCTCCTCCAGCGGGATGTCGGTCAAGGTCGGCAGCTTGCCCGCCAGATAGCTGTCGATCATGACCCGCCGACCCGGCATTCGTGGCGCAACCCGGCGCAGAACGTTTCTCCAGTCCGGCAGGCCGGAATAGGCGATGGCGCGGACGATCACCCATTCGTCTTCCGGTCGGACGGGAAAGAAACTGGCAATGAGCTGCTCGGCCTTGGCCGGGTTCGAGCCGATCGCACCGGCGATAAAGCCGAGATAGATTCCGGCATTCTCAGGTTCCTTGAACGTCTGCGAATGAAACAGTACGCGCACGGCTGCCGGGACGTGGGCATAGTCCGGCTTGGCCCGGTAGTTATAGATCCATTGCTGGACCACGCCGAGCGAAGCGCGCGGATCGGCCTCCGGCGTCTTCTCTGCGTGCGCCGGCTGAATCAGCATGAACGCGGCGGCGACGAAAGCTGCATAACGCATGTGATGCTCCTGCGAGCGTAGACGCATGCGCGGTCAGTGCGCGAGCGTCCTGGGCTCTCTCGATGGCGAAGCATGAAGCGCGCATTGCGACAATTCTGAGAAAGTCCGCATTACGGGAAGACGTCCAAATTGTGGCGCATTACAAGAACCTCGCCCGCAACTCACCTTATCCCAGACATTTTTTGCCCCGCGCGGGCAATTCGATCTCAACCAATCAACAGGAGTCCGGCGGGACGTGAAGATCAGACGCATCACGCGGCGCAACCGATCGTCCCGATCGGGGCTAGCGGCTTGCCGGCTTGCCGGCGCTCTTGGCTTGATTGTCGCGGCGTCTGCCGTCGCTCAATCCGCACCGCCGTCACCGGGATCGATTATCGTCGAAGGGAATCGCCGCGTCGATGCCGAGGCCGTACGCTCCTACTTCCACGCAGCGCCCGACGGGCATTTCGACGACGCCGCGCGTGACGCTGCGTTGAAAGCGCTGATCGCGACGGGCCTGTTCGAAAAGGTTTCGATCGAACGCGCCGGCGAGCGACTTGTGGTGCATCTGTCCGAAGCGCCCGTGCTCGACCGCGTCGCATTCGAAGGCAACAAGAAGGTCAAGGACACCGACCTTGCCGCCGCCGTCGAATCCAAACCGCGCGGCTCGCTGCAACGCGCTACCGTGCAGGCCGACGTCGGCCGCATCATCGATTCGTATCGCCGTGTCGGCCGCACCGAGGTCAGGGTCGAACCGCAAATCATAGACCGCGGCAATGACCGGGTCGATCTCATCTACGCCATAACGGAGGGAGCAAAAACCCCGGTGCGGCAGATCGACTTCACCGGCAACAAGGCCTTCGGCAAACGGCAGCTCAGCGCCGTGATCAAGACTTCCGCCACCCATATGCTGAGTTTTCTGACCGGCGGTAACGTCTACGATCCCGACCGCGTCGCGCAAGACCAGGAACAGCTGCGGCTTTACTACCGCAGCAAGGGTTATGCCGATGTCAGCGTCTCATCGGCAAGGGCCGAGTATGATCCAGCAGCGAAGGGTTTTACGCTCAGCTTCGCAATCGATGAGGGCCTGCTCTATCACTTCCGGGAAGTCAGCGTCGCCTGCAACGTTCCGGGCATGGATTGCGACAAGCTTCGTGCCGTCCCTACCGCCCACCCGGGCGCCGTGTTCGACGGCAACGCCCTCGACAAGACCACCGAGCTTCTGGCCATCGAAATGGCAAAGCTCGGCTATCCCTTGCCCAGGCGACTCCTCGCCTCACGCGCGATGCCGCCGCGCAACGCATCGATGTCGCCTTCGTGATCGATCAGGGGCCTCGCACCTATGTCGAGCGGATCGAGATCCACGGCAATACGCGCACCCGCGATTACGTGATCCGGCGCGAATTCGACATCGCGGAAGGCGATCCCTACAACAAGACGCTGATAGACCGCGCCGAACGGCGCTTGAAGAATCTGAACTACTTCAAGACGGTGAAGATATCGAACAGGCCGGGCTCGGCGCCGGATCATGTCATCCTCGATGTCGAGGCAGTTGACCAGGCGACCGGCGATTTCAACATCGCCGGCGGTTACTCGACTACCGACGGCGCACTGGTCGAGGTCAAGGTGGGCGAGCGCAATTTCTATGGCACGGGCAAGAACGTCCAGGCCGCCTTCACTTACGGCCAATATGCGCGCGGGATCAATCTGGCCGCGTCCGAACCCTATTTTCTCGGCACCAAGGTCGCGGCCGGAATCGAACTCTTCGGTCGCCAGAACGACGCCAATAGCTACCAATCCTATGGCAGCACCACCTATGGCGCGAGACTGCAGCTGGGTACGCCGATCAACGAGGAACTCGGCGTGCAGTGGCGCTACTCGATCTACAATCAGAACATCACGCTTTCGCCGAACGCTTCGGGCCTGACGCCCTCGCTGGCCGTCCGGCAGGCGGCGGCCGCCGGTCCGACCTGGGTGTCCGCCCCCGGCAGCACGACGACCTACAGCACACTGGACAATACGAAAAGCCCGACCAGCGGAATCAGGTCACAGCTCAGTCAGGATCTGGCGGGACTTGGCGGCGACGTAAAATTTCTGAAGACGACAGAAGACGTGCGCTACTACAAATCGCTCAATAGCGACCTCGTTGGCATGGTTCGCGCCCAGGGCGGCTACGTCACCGGTTGGGGTGGGCGGCAGGTGTCGCTGATGAACAATTTCTTCGGTGGCCCGACCATGGTGCGTGGATTTGCTCCCAACGGATTCGGCCCACGCGACCTGACGCCGGGTACCACAATGGATAATGTCGGCGGCAGCGCCTATTGGGCAACGACCGCCGAACTGCAGAGCGCGATCCCCGGCATACCCAACGAATACGGCCTCAGGGCCACGGCCTTCGTCGATGCCGGCAGCGTATTTCGCTACAGCGGATCGACGGCATCGCTTCAGGTCGCCAACAAGAATGTCGTGCGTTCGTCGATCGGCGCGGGCCTGACCTGGGCCTCGCCGTTCGGCGCGTTGACCGTCGACTACGCGGTACCGCTGACCAAGGCTGCCTATGACGTGGTGCAGCCTCTGCGATTCAGCGCGGGAGGCTTTTGACGGGAACGGGATGCTCCGTCGCGAACCCATACAACAGCGCCAGCCGGTCGAGGCATTCGCGGAATCGTCTTGAAAAATAGTCGCTCCAGCGTTTGGTACACAGGCCCCGTCGCTGGCCGATCTGCTCCATGGTCAGACCCTGGACCAACACGTCATGCACCAGCGCCGAGCCGTCCGCGCCGAGTTCGCGTTCGGCCCGGTTCAACCGCAGCACAGCCTTGCGCTGGCCCTCGGTGATCGGTTCGCGGCTCTGCCCGCCGTCGACATATTCCCGGGTCGGATCGACCGCGCGAGGTCCACGCTCGGCCTTCTCCCAGTCGCTCTGGAACGCACGCCCGGCCTGATACTGGGCCTCGTCGATCTGGCGGTGGGAATGCAGGCGCGCGAGTGGATCGTTACGGATCGAACGCAGGGCAACGATCTTCTCGCCAGGCTCCAACGCCAGGGGATTATCGACCTCGACGGTCGCAACTTCGGCATTACGTAACAGATCGCGGGATCTTCGGTCATGCGCCTTGGCTGGGTTGTGTGGCTTTCGGCGTTTGGCTCTCGGCATCTGATTGACTCCTTGAAGCAGTGGAATTCGGTTGCGACCGGCAGCTCCACTCGGTTGCAGGCCTATTCGCTTGATGCGTCCGATATCTCGTGGCGCAGCAATTCCGACAGTTCATCCCGACGGCCGCAGCCCGCCGGCTGAAGTCCGATCAGCGCACGCAGATGAGCGATGCGATGGCGGCCCGGTAGCAGTTTCAACCTGTCGGCCACGCATGTAACAGCAGCGATCTTCACGCCGCCTCCACCACGCGCAGTGAAACGGTGCTCGCTCACCGCGCGTTCTGCGGGCACGATCGGATCGCGGCTCAGATGAAAATGCGGTGTGCAATAACTCGAGCCCGGCCGGCGCGGATGACCGCAGAAGGTGATGGCCTCGCCCTCTTCATCGCCGCCGTAGGGATAGCGGCAATCGCCGCGCTCCAGCTCGATCAGGGAGAGATGCCGCGGTTCAATCGGCACGCAGCGCAGCTTGACCGGCTTGATCGCTTTGAACACCGGTGTCGGCCAGGGAAGCGCAAGCGTCCTGAAATCGCTGGGACGGGGCTCAGCGATCTCGTGCAGCTCTGCAGGCTTGGTGGGCATCGACGGTTGCTGGCGATCGTCCGGTCCCAGCCCCAGGCGCCGGGCGCGCCCGAGCGCAGCACTGCGAGAGTAGGACGTATTGAATCGTGAATTGATCGCTTGCGCGGCCTCTGAATAGCTCATGCCTTTGGCAATAAAGTCCCGCAGCGCGTCCGAGTGCTCGGGCGCCCAGTTCGACAGTTCCATTTGTTGTCCTTGCTGTTGTCAACGCCGCCCGACGCCGGCAATTAATTTCTGATATTCCGAAATTAAAGTCAAGCTTGATTTCGGATAATCGAAATTGCTATGATTTCTGAAATTCGGAAAGGTCTGACCATGCTGGACATCAGGTTGATCGAACGGGGGCTGGAGAAGCCGGGCAAGACCAAGGGTGGATTGGCCGCCGCAATGGGCGTTCGCCCCGGCGCGGTTTCCGAGATCCTGTCCGGGATACGCCTGATCAAGGCGTCCGAAATCGCGCCGATCATCGACTATCTCGAATTGAACTCAGTACCGATCATGGGCCGCGTCGGCGCCGGCGCCTCGATCGAGCCGGAGCATGAACAGGTGCCGCCGGAGGGCCTTGGCGAGATCGAACTGCCCTTCCCGATCGCCGAAGAAACCATCGCTTTCGAGGTATCGGGCGATTCCATGCTGCCGAAGTACGAGAATGGCGATATTATCGTGGTTTATCGCGAGCAGCGCCATCCGCTGTCGAGCTTCTACGGCGAGGAAGCCGCCGTCCGCCTGAAGACCGGCGAGCGCTATCTGAAGACCATCGAGCGCGGAAAATCTTCGACCTCGGTCAATCTCACGAGCTTCAATGCCAAGCCGATCACTGGCGTAAAGCTGGAATGGATCGGCGAGATCTGCGTCACCCTGCCCAGGGGCCAGATCGAGCGATTGCGTAACAAGGCGGCGGCCCGGGCCCGCAAAGCGACAAGGACGGCGGGCGGCCGCACGCCAGACAAATAGCAATCGCCGTTGCGATTTCCGAGATCGACTGATTCTATCGATCCCCCCACGGCCTCGCTGCCCCACGGCGATCTTTCTGTTTTTCCGAATTCTCACTTGACTAATTTCCGTTTTTCAGAAATACTGACGTTGTCGATACCGGCGCACGGGATGAGGTCAGATCGCCAGCATGCAATATTTCGTCGTGATGATCGACTACGGCCGCCGCGGGCGCGAGGCCATCGTCGATCCGGAAATCACCAGGCGCGAGGTCATCTCCCGGATCGCGTCGGGTGAATACAGGAATATCAGCTTCATCCATGAAATCGCAGATTGCTCGGTCGAGGACATCACCGCCGACATTCTCAGCGAGGCGGCCCTGCCCGACATCGGCGCGACGGGCGCCGACCTGCAGGCCAGCCATTTCGATCACATCCGCGATCTTCGCAAGCACGAGAGAGCATGATCCTATTCGATCACTCTATTCCTTCAAAACATTGTGACTATCGGGCGGGCTTGAATCGCCGACAGCTTGATTAATTGTTCTTCACGCAAAGTCTATTCCGACGGTGCGGACGATCGCGCTAATGTTGCGATTCGATTCCTCCGACCTGCAAAGTTCTTAACCCACAATGTATCCGTCAATGAAGGCTGAGCTCGCTGCGCGCGACGGCGATCTCCGACTCTGTCTCCTGCTTGGTCTCGCGGCATGGATTCTCTTTCTGGATCACGTCCCGCACAATGCGGTCAGCCTGCTGACCATGAGCAATTTCGGGTTCAGCGGCGCCACCGACCTGTTCGTGTTCATAGGCGGCTATACGGCCGCAATCCTCTATGGAAGGATGATGCTGGAGCGCGGGTTCGTCGTGACGGCAACCCGTATCTTCAAGCGGCTGTGGCAGCTTTACGCCGCCTATATCGTCCTATTCGTGATCTATATCGATCTGATCGGATATGCCGCGCGCAAGTCCCGTGCATCCGAACTCATCGGTGATTTCAACGTCACAGGAATCGTCGACCATACGATCCGGACCCTGATTCATGGCCTACTGCTTCAGGCCAAGCCGCTCAACCTCGATGTGCTGCAACTGTTCATCGTATTGATGGCGGTCTTCCCGCTCGTTCTGTTCGGCATGGTTCGCCGGCCGAACGTCACGATGGCGGGGTCGATCGGTCTCTACTTTGCGGCCCGTCAGTTCGACTGGAATCTGTCCTCGTTTCCGGATGGACGGTGGTATCTCAACCCGTTCTGCTGGCAGCTGCTGTTTGTGCTTGGCGCCTGGCTTGCGTTGAGTGGCGCCGATCAAATGCGGGCTATAGGTACGCTTCAGAAGCGCCCGGTCCTGCGGGCCGCGGCGTGGCTGTATCTGCTCTTTGCTCTGGTGGTGACGGTGGCAGGGAAATTTCCCCAGGCCGGCATCGTCCCGGATCTCCTGCGCGATGTCTTGCTTCCCAACGACAAGGAGAGCCTCGCGCCTCACAGGGTACTTCACTTTCTCGCGCTGGCTTTTCTGTTTGCCTACATGGTGCCGCGAGACTGGTCCGGTTTCCGATGGCAGGCGTTGCAGCCGGTCATCAAATGCGGCCAGGAATGGCTGGCGGTCTTCTGCGCCGGGGTATTTCTATCGTTTGCCGGACACCTCGTTCTGATCACGGGCCCGGATTCGCTCGCCATGCACGTCCTGGTCAGCTTTGTCGGGATTTTGATCATGACGACCGTGGCCTACTACGTGTCGTGGTCCAAACGGCAAGATCACAAGCTGGTATTCCGGCCGCCTCCTCAATCCACGGGGAATGCCCCTTTCAACCGAACCTCACTGTCGCGCAGCATGGCGGCGTCGAGTCGTCCCTCGGCCGATGCCGCCGCGGCGCAGGTAAAGATGCGATAGAACTGCGTCCCGTCGAAGGCGACCAGCAGCAGATCGACACCCGCATTGAGCGCTTCGACCACCGCCGTACAGACATTGCGTTGATAGATCGCCCCCATCACGAGGTCGTCGGTCATGACGACGCCTTGATAATTCCATTTCTTGCGAACGATGCCGTCGACGACCCGTTTGGAATGCGACGCCGGACGGTCCGGATCAACTGACGTCAGTGTCACATGCCCGATCATCAGTTGAGCTTTCGAGCCAGCCAGCACTTTTCTGAAGGAATCCAGTCCGACGCTTCGAGTTCGCCCAGGGGCGTATCCAGGTCGGCGCTGAAGTGATGGGTATCGGTTCGTACGCGTCCGAGCCCTGGAAAATGCTTCACCGTCGCGCCGACGCCTGACACTTCGAGGCCGCTCACATAGGATCGCGCGATATCGGCAACGACAATGGGATCATCGGAAATCGCGCGGCGGCCGATCAGCGTGTTGAAGTCGAAACGGTTGCGCTTCAACTCGGGTCGCAAATCAAGCACCGGCGCAAGGTTCAGGTTGACGCTGAGAGCCGCCAGTTCCTGCCCGTGAACACGCCCGAATGCCTCCGCTTTCTCGGCGCGAACATCCGGCGCCAGGCTCGCAAGCGTCGATAGCGCCGGCAACTTGGTCAGGGGCGGCGCCAGATGCGATACGATGCCGCCTTCCTGGTCGGCGGCAACGATCAGGGGTGGCAGACTAGCAACGCGCCGCTTTTCCTGCAGCGCCGCAATCTCTTCCGTCAGACGCGCCGACGACGATCCCACGACATTGTGCTTGGTGATGTAGATGCCGGAGATTAGACCCTTCTCGGCGAGAGCCGCCACCTCTGAAAATGACGAGTATCCAACGATAAAATGCCGCCCAAGGCTTCGCGCCTGTGTGGCATCGGTCTGCAAGACGCTCCGCTTGCGCCATTCAAACGAAGCATGCGCTCCGAGCATCGACAGCGATGGCAGGCACCATAGCAGAATGAGCAACCGTCCGGCGATGCCTCGCCTCCAATAGCCACGACGGATAAGGACCACGACGGCGGTGATGCTCGCTGCGGCCAGAACAATGTTTCCCGGCCCCCGTAGCGAAATCAGATAGGGATCGTTCTTGTTGACTGCTGCGAAAATGAAGACAGGTCCGGCGAGCCAGACGAGGATGATGCCGATACGCTTGAGGATTTGCATAAAAATGGATGGGGCTTGCGCGAGGAGGTCGAACGAGACCATTTCCCGTATCAAACTCGTCTCGCCGACGCGAGCGCATAACAACGCCTGCACGGAAACTGCATAAAAATCCTGAACTCTTGCAGACGGTGCTCCAAGCAAATGCACACCGGCGTCAGATAGTTCATCCTGCAAACTGGGCGATCATCGAATGCCTGTTCCCACAAGACTAGCTAATGACGGGTGGTGGCTATGCGAGCGCCCCGCAACGGCGCTGGTTTGCAAATCTCTCCTCCAGACAGGTAGCGCAATAGTGGCCGATTTCACCACGCCGGCATCCGATGCCAGTTCCGTTCAGGAAGGCACCTTTCCCGTCAAGGCAGCCATTGTTCTCGCGCTGGCTGCGCTGGCCGACTGGCTGTTCTACGGGCACGGCATTGGAGTATCGGCCGCCATCTTTGCGGTCGCCGTAGCCAGCGGCACGCTGCTCGCCAACCTCGCAACTTTGAACCGAAAGCAGGTGTTGCCGGCCAGCGCTCTCCTGCTGGTCGCCCTCCTCCCCACCATCGAGGAATTCAACGTCGCGTCTCTGACGTTCATGGTGCTGGCCCTCGGCGTAGGCCTGCTGCTGACGACCAATCGCGATCGGCATAATCTCGGCGAGCGAGCCGCGGCGTTATGCGATCTTTATCTGGCCGGCCCGTTCCGATTTTTCCGCGATGCCATCGGCGCGTTCAATCTGCCAGCACTGAAGACCGGGGTTGCCGTGTGGTTCATTCCCATCGTTCTCGGCGGCATCTTCGTGTTTTTGCTGGTATCGGCCAATCCATTGCTCGAGAAGTGGATCAGCCTGCTGAACCTGGGTAACACGGCCTCTTACGTGAGTCTCGGACGCGTACTGTTTTGGACTGTGGCGCTGTCGATCGTATGGCCTTTTATCCACGTCCGGTGGAGCGGCACGCGGAAGATGCCGGCAGGCTTGGCCGAAGCGGCAGCATTGGCGCAGGGAATACCATCGGGCCAACACGACTTCTTCGGTGTTGCGACGATCCTGCGTTCGCTGATCCTGTTCAATTTGCTGTTCGCCGTTCAAACCGTTCTTGACGTGGCCTATCTCTGGGGCAACGCGACCTTGCCCGCCGATATCAGTTACGCCTCATATGCGCATCGAGGCGCCTATCCCCTCATCGTCACGGCGCTGTTGGCGGCGGGTTTCGTTCTGGTCGCCATGAGGCCAGGTGGCCCGGCCGAGCAATCGAGGGTGATCCGGCCGCTGGTTTATCTGTGGGTGGCGCAAAATGTCCTGCTGGTGCTGTCATCGATCCTGCGCCTCGATCTCTATGTTCAAATCTATCTGCTGACCTGGTGGCGCGTCGCGGCTTTCATCTGGATGGTGCTGGTCGCGTTGGGGCTCGTGCTCATCGTCGCCCGCATCGTTCTGAATCGCTCGAATGACTGGCTGATCCGCGCCAACCTCATCACCCTGATGACAACGCTCTACATCTGCTCGCTGGTCAATTTCGCCGCCATCATCGCCGACTACAATGTCAGCCACAGCCGCGAAGCCGCCGGCAAGGGGTGTGGATCGATATGAACTATCTGTTTTCCCTCGGACCGCAGGCATTGCCGGCCATCGGCCGGGCCATTGCCCTTCGCGGGTACGATCCCACCCTTGTTTCCCGCCGTAGTTGCCTTGTAGAACAGCAATTGAAAGACACCGCTTCCTGGCGCTCCTGGGGCTTTCGGAACTGGCGCCTCCGGCGCGCCCTGAGCGCCTAACTGAAGAGTTCGACCAGAGGCTAATTCGATCGCAAACCAATTGCGCCGGGAGAGACGTTTGACGCACCGCATTCTCATCGTTGACGACGACCTGCACATACGCGAGGTCATCCGTGTTGCACTGAAGAAGGCCGGAATGACTGTCTTCGAGGCGCGCGACGGCAAGGAAGCATTGACCCGCTTTGCCGCCGACAGGCCGGATCTGATGATTCTGGATATCGGCATGCCGGAATTCGACGGCCTGGATGTCTGCCGGGAAATCAGAAAGTCCTCGGACGTTCCGATCCTTTTCTCTCCGCCCGCGACGACGAGATCGATCGCGTACTGGGCCTGGAGATCGGCGGTGACGATTATGTCACCAAGCCGTTCAGCCCGCGCGAACTCGTAGCCAGGGTGAACGTCATCCTCCGTCGCATGGCATCGCGCGGGCAGGATGCAAAGGCGTCCATAGCCGCGCTATCGCAAGGCCGGCTGTCCGTCGACCCCGAACAGCACATCGCCGAGTTTGCGGGCACCCCGCTGCGGCTGACGGCCATCGAGTTCGGAATCCTCAGGGCATTTCTGACACGGCCGACGCTCGTCTTCAGCCGCGAGCAGATCATGAGCGCCGCCTATCAGCTCAACATCCAGGTGTCGGATCGCACCATCGACAGCCACATCCGCAATATCCGCGCCAAGCTCTCCGCCGTGAACTGCGACAACGTCATCGAAACCATTCATGGCGTCGGCTTCAAGCTCGGGCGATGCGAGCCGCAGGCATGATACCACGCGCACGCGATAAATGGCGACCGTCGTTGGGACTGGTCATTTTCGCCGTGCTCGCCTCGGTGGCGACGCTGCCCCTGGTCGGACTGTTCTTCTTCCGCCTCTACGACAACCAGCTCATCCATCAAACCCAGGCTGAACTGATCGCGCAAAGCCGTGTGCTGGCGGCGGTCTATGCGCGCGAAGTGGAAGCCCGACTCGCTGGCGGCATCGCGCTCGGCGCTGAAATTCCGACCGACGCGCGCCCTGATCGGGAAGACCAGCTAACGCCGATCCGACCCGCCCTCGATCTTGCCGCCGGCGCCGATCTGCTCCGGCGCCGGCCGAATGCCCTTCCGGCAAACGCGCCTGCATCTCCGCCCTACGTCGAGATCGGCACGCGGCTGATGCCGATCATCCTGGAAACGCAGAAGGTCACGCTGGCCGGCTTTCGGATCCTCGATCCTCGCGGCGTCGTGATCGCCGGCCGCGACGAGGTCGGCCAATCGCTCGCCCATATCGAGGAAGTCGCCACGGCGCTACGGGGACAATACCGGGCGGCGCTGCGAATTCGAAAACCGGACAAACCTCCGCCTCCGATCTACTCGATCAGCCGCGGCGTCGGCGTGCACGTGTTTTCGGCGATGCCCGTCATCGTCAACAACCACGTGGCGGGCGTCATCTATACGTCGAGAACGCCGAGCAACATCTTCGATCATTTCTATCAGGAGCGCCGCAAGTTCATTCTGGCAGGGCTTACCGTCGTTTTAGCGACCATCGCCATCGGCCTGCTCTTCTCGCGAACCATCACCCGCCCGATGCGCGAGCTGATCGATCGCGCCGCGCGCATCAGCCGCGGCGATCGCGATGCATTTCAGCCGCTCGCCCATTATGGCACGCGCGAGTTCGCCCAGTTGTCGCACAGCTTCCTCGACATGGCCGAGCAATTGGCGCGGCGGTCGGACTATATCGCGACCTTTTCGGCGCACCTCACACATGAATTGAAGTCGCCGCTGACATCGATCAAGGGCGCCGCTGAGTTGCTGCTGGATCTCGCTGCAAAGCAAATCCGACAATCTTACCCGGATGGAACAGAAGAATTTCATATCGAACATTCTGGGCGACACCGGGCGCCTGGAAGCGATGACCCAGCGGCTGCGTGAACTAGCGCGCGCCGAGGCCGCGCCGCAGAACGAGCAAACCGAATTGTCACAGGTTGTCGGAGGGTTGAAGAGCCGATTCCCGACACGAGCAATCGAGGCAACCGGCAGCCTCAAACGCCCAATCGGGATGTCCAGCGAAAAAGCGCTGATCGTGTTGTCGCATCTGACCGACAACGCCATCCGTCACAACGCGAAGACTGTGCGGCTGGAAGCGATCGAGGAAGCTGGATCCGTCAGAATGACGGTCAGTAATGATGGCGATCCGATATCCGAAGCGAGATCGGGAAAAGATCTTCGATGCCTTCTTCACCACGCGCCGCGACACAGGCGGCACGGGAATGGGGCTGGCCATCGTCCAGGCCGTTATGACCAGCCACGCCGGATCGATCCGGCTGCTGCCGTCCGATCAAGGCGTTGCGTTTGAGCTCGTGTTCCCGGCTGCCTAGATTGAGCGGTCGCCTCAGACCCGCTCGATAATGATCGCCGGCGCCATGCCGCCGGCGGCGCACATCGTTACCAGCCCCCGCTTGAGGTCACGCCGCTCCAGCTCGTCGAGCACGGTTCCGATCAGGATCGATCCGGTCGCACCGATGGGATGGCCGAGCGCAATCGAGCCGCCGTTGACATTGACCTTATCGCGGTCGAGCTTGAGATCCCTGATGAATTTTTCGGCGACGACCGCGAACGCCTCGTTGATCTCGAACAGATCGATGTCGTCGAGTGTAAGGCCTGCCTTGGCCAGTACCTTGCGGGCAGCCGGCACCGGCGCGTTCAGCATCAAGGTCGAGGAGTCTCCCATATTCGCCATCGCAACGACGCGGGCGCGTGGTTTCAGGCCGTGCGCCTTGGCGTAGCTCGGCGATGCCAGCAAAATCGCCGCCGAGCCGTCGACGACGCCGGAGGAGTTGCCGGCGTGATGCATGAACTCGATATCGAGGTCTGGATATTTGTCGAGAATGAGTTTGCGATAGGTGGTGCCTTTATCGTCGAGCGGATAATCCGCCACCGTGGTGAAGGCGGGCTTCAGTCCGGCCAACACTTCGAGCGTGGTCTGCGGGCGCGGGTATTCCTCGCGGTTGAGTGCAAGGCTGCCGTCCTCACGGTAGACAGGCACGAGACTCTTGTCGAAATGGCCGCCCTTGATGGCGGCCGCAACGCGCTTCTGGCTTTCGAGGCCGAGTTCATCGACATCCTGCCGCGTGATGCCCTCAAGGGTCGCCACCGCATCGGCACATACACCCTGATGCGATTGCGGATGGCGGGCACGCAGGCGAAGATTGCCGTTGTCCATCATGAACGGACCTTCGCCGCGGCGGCCTTCCATCGACATCATCTCGGTGCCGCCGGCGATCACGAGATCCTCGAAGCCCGACATGATCGCGCTCGCCGCCATGTTGACGCTGGTAATGCCGGAACCGCAGAACCGATCCAGCGTGACGGCGCTGGCGCGCACGTCATAGCCGGCATCGAGCGCCGACATCCGGCCGAGATCGCCACTCTGCTGTCCCTGTTGCGAGCTGGTACCCCAGATGATGTCGTCGACGTCAGCGGTGTTGATACCGGTGCGATCGGCCAGTGCGCGCAATACCGTTGCGCCTAGCTGTTGCGGGTGGATGCCCGACAACGCGCCCTTGCCGGCTCTGCCGATGCCACGTGGCGTCCTGCATGCGTCGATGATCAGCGCGTCAGCCATGGTGTTTTCCTTAAGGCTTATTGATTTTGGCTGCATTTGCTGCCGATCGAACGACAAAGTCAATCCGGGCTAGATCATCGCCGCCCGCGCAGCGCCAGGATCTTTTCCGCCGCGCGCAAATGCGGCTTGTCGATCATCTTGCCGTCGATCTTCACGACGCCTGAAGTTGGGTTATCTTCAAACGCCTTGACCACCTTCTCCGACCAGGCGATTTCCTCGTCCGTCGGCATGAACGCGGCATTAACGACGTCGACATGCTTGGGATGGATCACCGCCTTGGCGAGGAACCCATCCTGACGGGCAGCGATGGACTCTTCCCGCAGCGCATCGAGGTCGTTGATGTCGGTGGCGATGGTGTCGATGGCGACGACGCCGGCCGCCGCCGCGCTGATCAGGCAGAGATCGCGCGCCAGCAAAAACGGCCCGTGGAAGCGGCCCCCGTCCGATTCCGCGACGCACCGAGCGATGCTGCGAGATCCTCGGCGCCCCACATCATGCCCCATAGCCGCGGGCTCATGTTTTCGAAGTCGAGCAGCTTGAGAACGGCCCTCGCGGTCTCCGTCGCCACCGTGACGATGCGCGTCGTGCCATGCTCAATGTCAGCAGCGGCCTCGAAGGCATCGAGATACAGCGAGAGGCGATTGACGTCGGTGGTGCCTGCGCATTTCGGCAGCACGATGCCGTCGGGCCGGCCCGGCATGACGGCTGCGAGGTCGCCAAGCGTTATGCCGGTATCGAGCGCATTGACGCGGATATAGATCTTCTGGCTCGGATTCCGGGCGTCGAGCATCTCGCGCACCGTGCGCCGCGCACCGACCTTCTCATCCGGCGCAATCGAGATCCTCAAGATCGAGGATCAGCGCATCGGCCGCGGTCTTCTTGGCGTTTTCGAACTTGCGCTGGCTGTCGCCGGGAACGAACAGAAACGATCGCATCGGCTTATGCCTTCGGTTTGCAGTGCATCAGGCCGGTGCGGCGGCAACTTGCCACCACCTCGCCGCGCTGATTGGTCATGGTGTGCTCGAACTCGACGATACCCTGGTTCGGTCGCGACTTGCTTTCGCGCTTCGAGATAATCTTCGTATGCGCCTTGAGCGTATCACCGTGAAATACCGGTTTTGGAAATTTGACATCGGTCATGCCGAGATTGCCGACCGTGGTACCGAGCGTCGTATCGTAGACGCTCATCCCGATCATGATGCCGAGCGTATAGAGGCTGTTGAACAGCCGCTGGCCGAACTCGGTATTCTCGGCGAAACGCGCATCGATATGCAGCGGCTGCGGATTCATGGTCAACAGGCTGAACAGCGTGTTGTCCATTTCAGTCACGGTGCGGCTGAACTCATGATGGAATTCACGGCCGACCTCGAATTCCTCGAAATACAATCCGGCCATCAGCGCCCCTATAGTTCGGCGCTCGCTTTTCAACGAACGCATTCAAGCCTTCCTGACAGTCCTCCGTCGTCGCGACAAGCGCAAAGCTCTCGGCCGCGTTCTCGACCGAGCGGCGGAAATCGGCGTCGACCGCCCGCATGAAGGCATCGCGCCCGATCTTCATGACGACGGGCGATTTCGTGGCGAGTTTGCGTGCAATCTCGCGCGCGCGATCGAGCGCAGTTCCCTTTGGAACGACCTCGCTCAGGAGACCCATGCGAAAGGCGGTAGCGGCATCGAAGGGTTCGCCGAGGAACAACGGCCCGAACGCCTGGTGCTTTCCGACCAGCCGCGGCAACTGCACGAAGTGAATCGCGGGGATCAATCCGACATCGATCTCCGGATAGCCGAAGGTGGATGCGTCGCCAGCGATGATCATGTCGCAGGAGATCGCGATCGTCATGCCGCCCGCGCGCACCGCGCCGTCGATCGCGGCGATAGTCGGCTTGCCCATGCGATACTGGGTATCGTTGAGCGCGAAATACAGCCGCTCGAGGAATTTCTTGGTCTCGATCCCGGGCTTGCCTTTGATAATATCGAGATCGAGCCCGGCGCAGAACACCTTGTGCGCGCTGCCGATGATGACGGCGCGCACCGCTTTGTCGTCCCTCGCCTTCGAAAGCGCCGCCAGCAGCGCATCGATCAGGTCCATGCTGAGTGCATTGACCGGCGGACGGTCCAGCATGATCTCGGCAATATTGCCCGAGACGGAATAACGAACGAGATCGGTACTCATGCCGTGCCTCCCTTGGCCTGACGCACCGCGCCGGCCTTGACCAGATCGTCGATGGCGCCGCGCTCGAAACCCGCTTCCAGCAGCACCTCGTAACTGTCCTGGCCTATATCAGGTGCGGCGCGCAAGTCATCCTCCGAGAAGCTCGCAATGCCCGGCGTCCGCGGTGAGTACACCGGGCCCACGCCAGGCGTCTGTTGGCAGACCGCTGCCCGTGTCGCCTCGACGTGGACGTTGTGCAGCCACTCTCCGGGATTGAGGATCCGTTCGGCAATGAGATCGGCGGCATGCAGCCGCGACAGCCAGACATCCGTCGGCCGGGTCAGGAACACCTCGCGCAACTGCGGGATCAGCGCATCCACGGAATCCGCGCGCCGCGCGAAATCGGCAAAGCGCGGATCGCTGGCGAGATCGTCGCGGCCGATCGCCGCGCACAGCCGCTTGTATTGTGGTTCGTTCACCAGCGTGACCATCATCCAGCCATCGGCGGTCTGGTATGAACCCGCCGGAACGTTAAGGGCACGCGGCACGCCACCCTCCAGAATATGCTCGGCCACCTTGTGGCCGAGCAAGGCAGAAGTCGACTGGCAAAGGTTGACGTCGATCCAGCGCCCGGTACCGACGGTGGCCCGCGCGAATAACGTCGTCGCGATGGCCTGGAAGGCGTAGACGCCGGTGACGATATCGGAGATTGTGGTGCCGACCCGGTGCGGGGTGCCGTCGTTGCCGACATTGATCGATACCAGCCCGGAAAACGCCTGCGCCACCGAATCCGAGCCTGGCCGCTTCGAGTAGGGGCCGCTCTGCCCGAACGCGCTGACCGAGAGATAAATCAGCCCGGAATTGTCGCGGGACAATTCCTCGTAGCCGATCCCGAGCCGCGCGGCGACGCCGGGCCGGAAACCTTCGATCAGGACGTCGCAGTCTTTCGCCAGACGCCGGGCGATTGCGATCCCGTCCTTGTGTTTCATATCGAGGCAGAGGCTGCGTTTGCCGCGGTTATAGACTGCCGACAGCGTGGTATGGCTTCCATACGTCGTGCCGAGAAATCGCGACCAATCGCCTTCCGGCGGCTCGACCTTGATGACGTCGGCCCCATAGACGCCCAGCAGCATCGCGCAATAGGGCGAGGCGATGCCCTGCCCGAAATCCAGCACACGCAGCCCAGCATATGGCGCCTCATGCGTCGGCGATAGCTTGCGTTCGGTGGTCATTCCGTCCCCGGCCGGGCCGAAAACTATAGCGCGAGGTAGCGCTGACGAATGTTATCGTTGGCTTTCAGCTCTTCGATCCCGGATGTGTAGACGATCTGGCCCTTGTCGATAACCGTCGCGTGGCTCGCAAGGCCAAGGCAAAAATGCATGTTCTGCTCGGCGATCAGCACCGTGGCGCCGGTGCCGCGGAGTTGTCGCAACAGTTCGCCGATCCGCTGCACGATAATCGGCGCCAGCCCCTCGCTCGGCTCGTCCAGAAGTAGCAGCGCGGGATTTCCCATCAGCGTGCGGGCAATCGCCAGCATCTGCTGTTCGCCGCCCGACAGCCTTCCTGCGATCCGGTTGCGCAGCGGCTCCAGCAGCGGAAACACATCATAAATGCGCCGGATCGACCACTCGTCCTCGCCATTAGGCCCCTTCTTGGCGCCGATGACCAGGTTGTCCTCGACCGTGTGCTCCGGAAATATCTGGCGATCCTCCGGCACGAAACCGAGACCGGCGCGCGCGATGTGATGCGGCTTCAGCCCGGACACTACTTTACCGCGCAAGGTAACTTTGCCGCGGCGTGCGGGAGCGAGCCCCATGATCGCCTTCATGGTGGTGGACTTGCCGGCGCCGTTGCGGCCAAGCAGCGCCATGGTCTCGCCCTGCCGCACCGAAAGACCGACGCCGAACAGAATCTGGCTGGTGCCGTAGTAGACGTCGAGGTCCTCGACCTGCACGACCGGCTGCGCACTCATACCGCGGCTCCGGCATGATGTTCGGTGCCGAGATAGGCTTCGATGACGGCCTCGTTGCGGCGGATCGCATCCGGCGTGCCGGTTGCAAGAATGCGGCCGTAGCAGAGCACGACGATCTCGGGGGCGATCTTGAACACGATATCCATGTCGTGCTCGATGAACACCACGGTGATCTTCTGCTTCTCCCAGAGCTCCTCACCTTGTCGATCATCCGCCAGCGCTCCTCTGTGCCCATGCCCGCGGTCGGCTCGTCGAGCAGCAGCACCCTGGGATCGAGCACCAGTGCGAGGGCGATATCGAGCAGCTTCTGATCGCCATGCGACAGCGTCGCTGCGGTGCGATTGCGCTTGCCAGCCAGCCCCAGCAATTCCATCGCATGCTCGGCGCGGTCGCGGGTTTCAGCCAGCGGAAAACGGCGGTGAAGCACGCTGGCGCGGCGCTGATCGGCGCAGACCGCCGCCAGCATCGTCTCATGCACCGTGAGTGAGGGAAAATACTCGCGACCTGAAATGCCCGGCCGATACCGTGACGCACGATATCGGGCGGCGACCGCCCAGCCATGTCGACGCCGTTGAGCAGTATCTGGCCGGAGTCGGGTCTCAGCGCGCCGGTGATCAGGTTGAAGAACGTGCTCTTGCCGGCGCCGTTGGGACCGATCACGGCGGTGAGCGAACCGTCGGCAAAATCGAGCGTGACATTGTCTGTCGCCTTGACGCCGCCGAACGATTTGGAAAGGGAGCGTATCTCTAGCATGGCTAGCCGCGCTCCTCTGGCCCGTCGCGGCGTCGCGCATACCACTCGACCACAAAATCCATCAGCCCCTTCCGCAGGCCGATCGCGAAGAACAGAATCACGATGCCAAGCACGATGCCGTAATACTCGGTCAGCCGCGTTACGGTGTCGTTGAGGATCAACAGCAGCACTGTGCCGACCATCGGCCCCAGGAACGTGGTGACGCCGCCGAGCATATTGATGAAGATACCCTCACCTGAGATCGTCCAGTAAGCGAACTCGGGATAGGCGCCCGACACGAACAGCGCCATGATGATGCCGCCGGTCGAGGCGAACAGCGCCGCCAGCACGAAGATCGTGAGTTTTGCGCGCCAGACGTCGATGCCGATGAAGCTGGCGCGCGTGGCGTTGTCGCGGATCATCCGCAAGGTATAGCCGAACGGCGATTGCGCGATCTGGCGCATCAGAAGAAGGCCGATCACCAGCAGCGCGCAACTCGCGATGTACAAATGCACATGGTTCGACAGATCGATGCCGAAAAAGGCCGGGCGCGGAATGCCGCCGCGCAAGCCCTGGTCGCCGCCGGTCAGCGACACCCAGGATAGAATCGTGC
This sequence comes from Bradyrhizobium sp. RDT10, assembly GCA_044772375.2. Taxonomy (GTDB): domain Bacteria; phylum Pseudomonadota; class Alphaproteobacteria; order Rhizobiales; family Xanthobacteraceae; genus Bradyrhizobium. Next base: position 1,377,171 of record CP187939.1, on the reverse strand, counting down.
TGTGGATCAGCATCTGGAACGCCAGCGTGACGAAGGCGAAATAGATCTCCTTCAGCCGCACGCAGATCGCGCCGATGACGGCAGCGATGATGGTTGTGATGACCAGTGTGGCGACGAACGCCACCGGAACCGGCAGTCCGGTGCGCTGCATCAGGAGGCCAAAGCCGTAGGCGCCGAGGCCGAAGAACATGCCGTGTCCGAACGAGACCATGCCTGTGTAACCCACCAGCAGGTTCAGCGAGGTCGCGAACAATCCGAACGCCGAGCAACGGATGACAAAATCGAGCAGCGCCTTGCTGCCGGTGAGCATCGGCAGGATCGCCAGCACGGCAAAGGCCGCCAGCGCGATCAGCACGTCGCGATAGCGCGAGCGCTGCGATTGGGACTCGATCTGCGGCACTACGGCGGCCTGCTCGGCCTGCAGCTCGGTCATGCGACCTCCTTGCCGAACAGACCGGTGGGGCGGGACACCAGCACGATCACCATGAACAGATACATCAGGCCTTCCGTGAACAGGGGAAAGCCGAGCGATCCGAACGAGCGGATCATGCCGATCAGGATGGCGCCGATCAGCGCGCCGAGGATCGAGCCCATGCCGCCGATGACCGTGACGATGAAGGATTCGATCAGGACCGAAAATCCCATGCCCGGGGTCAGCGAGCGCACGGGTGCGGCGAGCGCCCCGGCGAGACCCGCCAGCATGCCGCCGAGCGCGAACACGCCGCCGTAAATCAATCCGGTATTGATGCCGAGCGCGGACACCATGCCCGGATTATGCGCGGCCGCCCGGATCACCTTGCCGATTTTCGTGCGCGCCAGCCCGAGCCCGAGAACCACGGCAGCCACCAGCGCAACGCCGATCAGGAGCAGATAATACGGCGGCACCACCCCTCCGGCGATGAACAGCGGCGCCACCTGGAACGCCGCCGGCATGCCCATCGACTTGAATTCCGGTCCCCAGATCATCCGCACGACGTCATCGAAGATCAGCACGAAGGCGTAGCAGACCAGCAACTGCATCAGTACGTCGGAGCCATAGACCCGGCTCATGAACACGCGCTCGAAGATCAGGCCAAGCAGCGCCGTGCCGGCCGCCCCGCACAGCATCGCCAGCGCAAAACTGCCGGTGTACTGGTAGGCCGACATCGCGAAATACGCGCCGAACATATAGAAGGCGCCGTGACTGAAATTGACGACCTTGAGCACGCCGAAGATCAGCGTCAGCCCGACGGCGACGAGAAACAGCAACATGCCGATGATGAAGCCGCTGGTGGTTTGCGTCACCAGGCAAGCGGAACTGGCGAGACAGCCGGTAAGCGCATCGATATCCAGGGAAGCATCCATTACAGCGCGCCGGAACGGGCGGAAAACATTCGGCAGCGAACGGAGGCGGTTTACGCCACCTCCGCTTCCGCCGATCGATCAGGTATAGCCCTTGCTCTTCTTCCACTCGGCTTCAAGCTCGAAGATCGTCTTCCAGTCGCCCGCCTGAACCTGCGGCACATATGGTTCCTGCGGAATCGTCGTCCCCCAGCCGATCGCGTAGCCGACCAGCGTCTGATCCTCGGCGCGCATCGTGACGGTGCCGTCGGCGCCGAATGGCGACTTGATCTTCAGGCCGCGCAGCGCCTCCGCAATCTTCTTGCCGTCGGCTGAGTTCGCCTTCTTCGACGCTTCCGCAAGCAGCATGATCGCGGTCGCATTCTCCCACGACCAGTTGGTGGGATACTCGTTGTATTTCGCCTTGTAAGCGTCGCCCCACGCGGCGTTCTCCGCGGTCGCGGGAAAGGTCTTGATGTAGCGGTTGCCGGAGTGGATGCCCTTCGGCAGGTTCTTCACCACCGTCAGCGCGGTGTAGTCGGCCATGTTGACCGCGAACACCTCCATCTGGCTGAACAGCGCGTAGATGTTGGCCTGATCGATATAGGACGTGAGGTCGCCGCCCCAGAGGCAGGAATACAGCGCCTGCGGCTTGGCCTGCAGGATTTTGGTCACGACTTCGGTGTAGTCAGGCTGGAAAAGTTTGGGCCAGGACTCGCTGATGATTTCGACGTCTGGCGCAAAGCGCTTCAGATAGGTCGTGAATTCGCCGGTCGTGTCGCGGCCATAAGCGTAATCGGGCGAACAGGTGGCCCATTTCTTCAGCCCCTTGGCCTTGGAGATTGCCGCCGCATAGCCGCCGCCGACGATGGAGTCATGCACACCCTGCCGCGCGGTACGGAACGCGTTGGGAATGTGCTGCTTGGGATCGGCGGTCAGCGCCGAGGTTTCCGAGTTGGTGTGAAGGCAGAGCACGCCGAGATCGCGCGCCACCTCGTGCACGGCAAACGCGCCTGACGACGCTTCTGCATCGATCAGGATTTCACATCCGTCGGTGTTGACGAGTTCGCGCGCGACGCGGGCGGCTTCCTGCGGCTGTCCTTGGAATCGCGGATCACCATTTCGATCTGGCGTCCGGCCAACCCGCCGGCAGCATTGACCTTTTCGACTTCCAGCATCACCCCGTTGCGCGATGAGGTTCCGAGCTGCGCCACGCGCCCCGAGAGAATGGTCGGCATGCCGACCTTGATGGTCTTGGCTTGCGCACGCGCCACCCAAGGCGTCGCGAATGTTACGGCCCCAGCGCCCATCATGGCCAACGTCGCACGGCGGCTTACGCCCGGTTTGCGGGTTCTCGTCATTGCTTCCTCCCTGTGGGGTTTGCGTTCCCAAATCCCTGCCGGAGGTCGTGTCGCCTCCATGCAGGCTGAGGATTTCAGAGCAAAGGGGTGACGTCAAGCCAAAGATGAATTACGAGTCACAATTCATCTATGGAGAGACGAGGCCGGAAGCCGGCTTTTGGGCGGATAATGATCAATCTATCCAGCTTCATCGCGTTTCACGCCCGGCGGACGCCGGATCGCTGTGCGCTGAAATACCGCGGCGAGGACGTCTCCTATGCCGCGTTCGACGTCCGTATCCGCCGGATCGGCGGATGGCTCGCCTCACGCGGAATAGGCCCGGGCGACGTCGTCGCAGTGCTGATGAAGAACAGCACCGCCTTTCTCGAACTGGTATTTGCAACCAGCCACATCGGCGCGGTGTTTCTGCCGATCAACTATCGGCTATCCGCCGAAGAGGTCGGCTACATCGTCGGCAATTCAGGCGCGCGCATCCTGATTGCGGATGACGAGCTTGCAGGCATCGCGACCGGTGGCGCGCCAGTGGTGCTGCTCGACGAAGCCACACAATCCGACGCCACGCGCCTTGCGTCTCATATCTCGCCCGCCCCGATGCACGTCCGCCAACCACGCGACCTGATGCGGCTGATGTACACGTCCGGCACCACCGACCGGCCCAAGGGCGTTATGCTGACTTACGAGAACATCTACTGGAAGTCGGCCGATCAAACGCTCGTGCTTGGATTGAACGCCGACACGCGATTGCTGGTGGTCGGTCCGCTCTATCATGTCGGCGCGCTCGATCTGCCGGGCATCGCGGTGCTCTGGTACGGCGGCATGCTTTCCATCCACCGCCACTTCGAGCCCGAGCAGGCGCTCGCCGCGATCGAAGCGGATAAGCTCAACGCCGCATGGTTCGCGCCCGTCATGACGACCGCGATCCTCACCTGCCCCACCCGCGACCGCTACGATGTCTCCAGCCTCCGATGGGCGATCGGCGGCGGCGAGAAGACGCCGGAAGTACGCATCCGCGCCTTCTCCGACTATTTCAAGAACGCCCGCTACATCGACGCCTATGGGCTGACGGAAAGCTGCGGCGGCGACACCTTCATGGAAGCCGGACGCGAAATCGAAAAGATCGGCTCGACCGGCCGCGCCACCGCCCATGTCGAAATCGAAATCCGAGACGACGCCGGCAATCGTCTGCCATGCGGCGAGAACGGCGAAATCTGCCTGCGCGGGCCCAAGGTGACGCAAGGCTACTGGAAGGACCCCGAGAAGACCGCGGCTGCGTTCTTCGGCGATTGGTTTCGCACCGGAGACGTCGGCTATCTCGACGAGGACGGCTTTCTCTACCTGACCGATCGCAAGAAGGACATGATCATTTCCGGCGGCGAGAATATCGCATCCTCCGAAGTCGAACGCATCATTTACGAACTGCCGCAGGTGCGCGAAGTCGCCGTGGTAGGCCTACCCGACGTGCGCTGGGGCGAAAAGCCAGTGGCGGTCGTGGTGCTGGGCGATGGCGCCGCACTGGAATTATCTGATCTCGCCGATCACTGCCGCGCGCGCCTAGCCGGTTTCAAGGTGCCGAAGCAACTTATCATCCGCGACAGCCTGCCGCGCAACCCTCCGGAAAAGTTCTCAAGCGCGTGCTACGCGCCGAACTGGAATCCCACGCATGACGCAATCATCGCAAGCCGCATCCCGCAAAGTGACAAAACTCAACCGTGTCGAGCGCAACGCCTGGACCAAGCGAAAGATATTTGACGCAGCGACCAAGGTCGTCGGCAAATATGGTTACGCCGAGGCTTCCGTTGCCCGCATCACCGAGGAAGCCGGCGTAGCCCAGGGAACGTTCTACAATCACTTCGAGAACCGCCAGGAACTGCTCGACCAGTTGCTGCCGAAGATCGGCATCGACATGGTTCATTTCATCCGCGAGCGCACCGGCACGGCGGAGGCGGCCAGGCAGGAAATCGAGCGGTTCAGCGCCTTCTTCGATTTCATTCGAGAGGTGCCGGAATTCTTGCGTATCCTCAACGAGGCCGAATATTTCGCGCCGGTCGGCTACCAGAAGCACCTCGACAATATGTCCACGGCATACGTTCGGATTCTGAAGCGCGCGCGCCTGGCCGGCGCGATTGAGGATTTCAGCGACGAGGAATTCGAGGCCATCGTCCACATGCTGATGGGCGCGCGCGGCTATCTCAGCCGACGCTACTCCTATTCAGGCGGCGCGGTCACGGCCGTACCCGATCACGTCATCTCTGCCTATCAGAAGCTGGTGACGCGCGGCCTGTTCTCGCCGGAAAAAGGCAATAACCATGACCGCTGAGGGTATCGTCCTCATCACCGGCGGCAGCCGCGGCATCGGCGCTGCCACTGCGGCGCTGCTGGCCGAACAGGGCCGGCGCGTGGTGATAACGGACATCGCGCCAGAACCGCTGGCTGGAACGCAAGTCGTCCTGTGGCCGGCTCCATTCGACGTCGCAAACGAATGCGCCGTCGTCAGCGGCATCGCCGATATTGAAACCGCGCACGGCCCGATCACCGGCCTGGTCAACGCCGCCGGCGTCTTCGGCAAGATGCACCGGATCGAACGCGTGCGGATGGATCAATGGGACCGCGAGGTCAATATCGACCTGCGCGGCACATTTCTGGTCGCCCGCAGCGTCGGCGTGAAGATGGCCGAACGCCGGCATGGCGCGATCGTCAATGTCGCCTCCGTTGCCGGTATGACGTCAGGCCCGATCCACGCCTATACGGCGGCGAAGGCCGGCGTCATCCAGATCACGCAGACGCTGGCCGCCGAATGGGGCCGCAGCGGCGTGCGCGTCAATGCGATCTCGCCGGGCTTCACCCGCACCGTCGCCCTGGAAGCCGGCATCGCCTCGGGCGCACTGAACAAGAAATGGCTCGAAAGTCCGACCGCGATGAACCGGCTGGTCGAGCCGATCGAGGTCGCGCACGCAATCGCGTGGCTGCTTTCGCCGTTAAGCAGTGGCGTCACCGGAATCAACTTGCCTGTCGACGCTGGATACATCGCAGGCACCACCTGGGCCGCCTATGGCGGCCTGCCGGAAGCACCAGGCGCGTAAACGAGGACACGAGCATGAATATCGAACTGCCGCGCAAGAAACTCGATTTGTCGTCGGCGATTGCCGAGGGCGATATCCGCGTGCTGCTGATGGTGCTGGTCCACATGACCGGCGACGAGCGCTGGCTGGAGCAGCCTTACAGGCCGAAGCGCGACGTGCGCCTGATCCCGGATCCGCACGCTGGTGTCCCTCCGGAGATCCAGGCTGAAATCCGCGCCGCAATGCTGAAGCTGTTCGCGAACGGCGAACCGAAGCCCGTCATCACCGACCCCGGCAACGAGTTGATGCTGAAGATGATGCGCATCACGCTCGGCGAGGACGTCGCGCCGGAATATGCGCCGCTGATGCGCGAGGAAATGGGCTTCATTCCCCGGGAGGCGCGCTGGACCAAACCGCCATCGAACGAGAAGCTGGCGCAGCAGCATGTACTGATCGTGGGCGCAGGCGTCTGCGCCATCGCACTGGGCGTCGCCCTTGGCCGACTCGGCATCCCCTATACCATCGTCGAGAAGAACGACGAACTCGGCGGCACCTGGTATGTCAACCGCTATCCCGGCTGCGGCGTCGATACGCCGAACCATTCGTATTCCTTCTCGTTCGGCCGGCGTAATCCGTGGACGCGCTATTTCGCCCAGCGCCAGGAGTTGCTCAACTACCTCAAAAAGGTCGCGCTCGAATACGACATCCGGAAACATCTGCGCCTCAACACCGAACTGACGTCGTCGCGCTGGGACGAGAACAAGCGGCGCTGGATCTCCACATTGAAGACCGCCAACGGCGAGGAGACATTTGAGTCGACTACGCTGGTCAGCGCGATCGGCCAGCTCAACGACCCTCGCCTGCGCACTTCGAGGGCGAGGATGATTTCAAGGGCGAGACACTGCACTCAGCCTTGTGGACCGACGGCATCAAGCTCGACAGCAAACATGTCGCCGTCATCGGCACCGGCGCGACCGCCATGCAACTGGTTCCGTCGATCGCCGATCGTGTGGCGTCCGTCACCGTCTATCAGCGCACCGCGCAATGGGCGCGTCCGGTTGCAGGCTATTCCGATCCCATCACCGAGGGCGCGCAATGGCTGCTCGCGCATTTGCCGTTCTATGTGCAGTGGTATCGCTTCAACATGTTCTGGCGTTATGGCGACGGCTTGCTGCCATTCCTGCGCAAGGATCCCGACTGGCCGCATCCCCAGCGCGCCGTGAACAAGGGCAATGACCGGCATCGCGAGGAGCTGACTGATTTCATCCTGTCCGAATTGAAGGACCGCCCTGACCTGATCGAGAAATGCGTGCCGACCTATCCGCCCTACGGCAAGCGCATCCTGCTCGATAACAACTGGTTCAAGACGCTGACCAGACCGAATGTCGAACTGGTCACCGACAAGATCGATCATTTTGTACCGGAGGGGATCGTTGCGTCCGATGGCAAATTGCGGCCGGCGGACATCATTGTGATCTCCACCGGCTTCAAGGTCACGGAAATGGCGGCGCGCCTCAACGTCACCGGACGCGACGGCAAGAATCTTAAAACTGCCTGGGCCAATGACAACCCGACTGCCTATCTCGGGCTTGCCGTACCGGACTTTCCGATCTCTTCGTGATGCTCGGCCCTAATACAGGCCCGGCGCATGGCGGCAGCGTGATCTTCCAGTCGGAATGCCAAAGCCGCTACATCTCGGCTTGCCTCGTCGAAATGATCGAGCAGGACATCGCCGCGATCGACGTTCGTCCGGAAGTGCACGATCAGTACATCAGGAAAGTTGACGCCGAGCATGAGCAGTTGATCTGGACTCACCCCGGCATGACCACCTATTACCGCAACAACCAGGGCCGGGTGTTTTCCGCAATGCCATGGCGGTTCGTGGATTACTGGGCGATGACGCACGATCCCGACCTACGGGACTACCGCCAGACAAAGGCTTGACGCAGTTCCCCGGGAACCGGTTTGCGACCCGGCTTTGGGATGGCTTGACAGCGGCCGGCATCTGCCGCAGCATTTCAATGCTGCACCTGTTGAAGTCGCGGAGCGGGTGGCTCCCCACTTCCGCAGGCATTGGCGCCGCGGTTAAATGATCGAGACGACACGCAGCGGGAGCGGACACAAGTCCGTTGGCCAACTCTTGGAGAGGAGCATGACGCCACCGGATCAGACCGGTGACCTTGCTCAGCGCAAGGTCCAGGTGCGGCTGAGGTCATAAGCAGCTGCCAGCCTCATCGCGCCTTCAACAATCCGAACATATCCGCGGGACTGGAGCGCCAAGGCCACGCGCTGCCGGATCCTGAGATCTACTGGTGTCTACCAGAAATCCTTCGCCTATAACGAAGATGTCGGGCCCCGCGATGCTCTCATGCACCGGGGCCCATTCGTTTTGGAATAGCTACCCGCGTCGCATGGTTCCATGCTCTGTTCAGATCGGAATCCGATCGAACAAGGACACGCCATGGAAAAACCGCGCGTACGAATCTACACTGATTACAAAAGCCCCTACGCCTTCGTCGCCAACAAGCGGCTGTTCGAGTTGGAGGAAACTCAAGGCGTCGAACTCGAATGGCTGCCCTACACGCTGCGCATTCCAGAATTCATGGGAACAGTGGAGGAGCGCACGCCGCATTTCTGGCGCAAGGTGCGCTACGCCTATATGGACGCGCGCCGCCATGCCAATGCACAGGGCCTCACCATGAAGGGGCCGCGGCGTATCTATGACGCCTTCTATTCCAGCGCCGGCATGCTGTTCGCACAGCGTCATGGCCTGTTCCGCCCCTACCACGACACGGTATTCCGTCGCTTCTGGAGTCACGATCTCGAAATCGACGAACTGTCGAACATTTCGGGCGTGATCGCGTCGATCGGCGGCTCGGCACAAGAATTCGAGGCTTACGTCCACGGCCCTGCTCGGGCCGAGCACGACCGCATCATCGATGAAGCGGAAGCGCTCGGTGTGTTCGGCGTGCCGACCATGGTGTTCAACGGCGAATTGTTCTGGGGCGGCGATCGCATAGACATGTTGATCGAGCGCATCAGGAACCCGGAATCGATCGCAACTGCGCTGGGTAGCCGTCACCGGGCGTGAAGCGGCCTCGTGCTTTTAGCTAGCCGCTGGCCAAGTGCTGCCAGCACCCCGTGCACTCCAGCACGGGCCGCAACGCAGTCCGGTTGTCCGCATCGAGCGATGAAAACTTGCGGCGAAGCTGCTGCAGGCACTTCACCTGATATTTGAATGGCGCCAGCGCATAGGGCCGGCCCCAAACATTGATCTCCAGCCGCTCGAGGCCTTTGGCAAAGGCCTCCGCATTGGCGACAAGGAACGGCAGATAGAGTTCGCCGGCAATTCTCAATAGCGCTTCGGCCATGCCACCAAGCGCTTGTTCGCGCGGATACCACTCGCCTTCCACGCCGGAGGCATCATCCAGCCGCCGTACCCAGTGATCGGTGAACGGCGCTTTCGCGCGCATGATCCGCATCGGCGTTGGATCGGTCGCCATCTCGCTGAGCTGGCCGAACCAGGCGAAATCGGCGAGCGACGGCCGGCTGCCGAACAGATAATTGGTCATGCCGACATGCGGCTCGAACGCCGCCAGAATCCGCAGATAGCTCTCTTCCAGTAGCGGCTTGTTTTCCGCTGTCGCGCCGAGAATGACCATGCGCGAAATCTGCCGCTGGCGGAATTGCTCGATTTCCTCCGCGCTGCCGGTTTCGGCCTCCGACACTGACCACTCCTCGCCGGCCCAGCGCGCGACATAGGCCTGATCTTCCGGATCCCACCAGCGATAGAGAAACAGCGGCTTCACCGCCCATTCGTCGGCGAGGTCTTCCAGGAGATCGCAGATAAACGCGACCGCCTTGTCATCGGGAACGACGGAGCGTTCCTTGTGACGGCTCTCCAGATCATAAGCCAGCGTCGTGGTCTCACCGCGGTAGGTCCCGTCAGGATACTGAAGGACCGGAATCAGATTGGGCCGCAAATGTTCGGTCGCCTTGCGCAGCGCCTTGGTCATGATGACCCAATCGAACGGAATCCTCCGGTAGCGCAACAGCGCGCGCAACTTGATGGCGTAGGGCGACGCGGTTGAGCCGATCAGCCGGTAGCGTCCTTCGGTCATGGCATTCACCTCGTCCCGTGCCATAGCGCATTCGAATTTCACCCGCCAGACCTGCAATAGCGCCTGCGGCGCTCGCCTTGCGGCGCAGCGAAATTTGCCGCTATCCTGCCGGCTAATGATCCGGCCCGGCCCCGCCCCAATAATTCAACCGTGGAGAAACGCCATGAACCCTCCCGTCAGTTCGCCCGCCGTCAAGGTCGCAAAATCGGTCCGCGAACAGGTGAGCGCGGAGGAATGGCAGGCGCGGGTCGATCTCGCGGCCTGCTACCGGCTCACCGCGATGTACGGCATGACCGAGATGGTCGCCAACCATATCTCCTGCCGCGTGCCGGGAACAACCGGCCAGTTCCTGATCAATCCTTATGGCATGCTCTACGAGGAGATCGACGCTTCCAGCCTGATCAAGGTCGATGTCGAGGGCAACACGCTGTTCAACGCCTCCGACTATGACGTCAACGTCGCCGGCTTCGTCATTCACAGCGCCATCCACATGGCCAAGCATGACATGGATTGCGTGGCGCATACGCACACGCCGGCCGGTATGGCCGTCTCGGCCATGGAATGCGGTTTGCTGCCGTTGGCACAGACCTCGATGCGGTTTCTCCACATCGCCTATCACGATTTCGAAGGCATCGCCGACAATGTCGACGAGCGCGAGCGACTGGTGAGGGACCTCGGTGACAACGAAGCTATGATCCTGCGCAATCACGGCCTGCTCGTTGTCGGGCGTACCGTGCCGGCAGCCTTCAATGTGCTGTTCCGCCTTGAGCGCGCCTGCCAGGTGCAGGTCATGGCATTGTCCTGTAACACCAAGCTGATCTACCCGCCGAAAGCTATCCTCGAAGACACCTATGAGCGGATGCAGCCGAAGCCAGGCCGGGGCGCCCGTAACGGCGACCTCGCCTGGCCGGCGCTGTTGCGCAAGCTCGACCGGACTGATCCGTCTTATCGAGACTGAAAGTTCATCCGTTGGTCAGGCACGCCGCCTCCGCACGATCTTTGGGCGGAGCTTGCCTCTATTTTGATCGTACATGCCGCCGCTAAATCGCCGATGCTGACGTCAGGCGTTGCGACGGGTGCGTCCGATGAAGACATTCATTCGCGTGGTTGAATTATGGGTGCCCAATCGAACCCGCACGCGCCTGGAGTTCGGCGGCTGCCTTTGCAGCGAAGAGTATTCGGAGTTCAAGGCCGTCAGCGAAAATGCGCTGTTCGCCTATGATGAAGGCTTGCCGGGCAAGGCTTGGGCCAGCGGTCATCCCGTTATTCTCACGGAGTTCGCAAACTCCTACTTCAAGCGCACGGACGAAGCGATCGAAGCCGGATTGACCTGCGGTGTGGCGCTGCCGGTTTTTGCCGGCGAATTCCTGACGGCTGTGATGGTGCTGTTCTGCGGCGACGACGAAAAGCACGTCGGCGCCATCGAACTCTGGCACAATGATCCGGAGAAATCCCACGAGATGGGACTGGTCGACGGCTATTACGGCACTGCCGACATATTCGAATTCAACTCCCGGCACACCAAGTTCCCGCGAGGGTTCGGCCTGCCCGGCCGTGCCTGGAAAGCCGGCATGCCGCTCATCATCAAGGATTTGCACAACACCAAGAGCTTCCTGCGCTGGGAGGAAGCGAGCGAAATCGGAATCAATTGCGGCATCGGCATTCCCTACACCACGCCGTCGGATCAGACTTGGGTCATGACCTTCCTGTCCGCGCAGGCGACGCCAATCGCGAGACGGTTTGAGATCTGGGTGCCGAACCCATCGCGGACGGAACTGGTGTTTCAGTCCGGCGATTGCAGCAAGAATGCCGATCTGACCTCGCTTTATGTGTCAAAGACGATCCGCAAGGGCGAAGGCAGCATCGGCGGCGCCTGGGCGACGGGCATGCCGGCCATCAACGAACATCTGAAGGTCGATGAATCGATCGCGGCGCGGCAGGCGCGCGCGGCCGGCATGAACCAGATCGTTGTGCTGCCAGTGATCGAAAACGCTCTGCTCAAGGCGGTGCTCGCCTGGTATCTCTGAAGGCGCGTTCAGCCGCCTTGCGTGCGCCAGACGGCCCTATGCCGAGGCCCTTCGCACCGTCCCGAAGAAATCCCGCACCTCCCGCACGAACAGATCCGGCTGCTCGAACGCAGCGAAATGACCGCCCTTCGGCATTTCGCTCCAATGCTGGATGTTCGGGTAGCTCGCTTCCATCCACTTTCGCACCGGCGTGACGATCTCCTTGGGGAAGACCGCGACGCCCGTCGGTATCGTCACCTTGAACGGCGTGCGACGCTTGGACCCGAAACTCTCCCAGTACAGGCGAGCTGACGAGGCGGCGGTCGCCGTCACCCAATAAAGCATGACGTTATCGAGCAGTTCATCGCGGCCAAGGATGTTCTCGGGGTGGCCGCCGCAATCGGTCCAGGCCCAGAACTTTTCCAGAATCCACGCGGCCTGCCCACTCGGAGAATCCGTCAGCCCATATCCGAGCGTTTGTGGCCGGGTCGATTGCTGCTTGGAGTATCCGGAATCCCAATCGGCGTAATACTGAATGCCGTTCAGGGCGCGGGCTTCCTCTGAAGTCGGCTGCCCTTCCACGTTGGGCCGCGTCGACATCGCCAGCGTGATGTGAATGCCGGCGCAATGTTCGAGTCCTGCGCGCCGATCGCGGTGGTGATCGCCGATCCCCAATCTCCGCCCTGCGCGCCATAGCGCGAATATCCGAGGCGGTCCATCAACACCGCCCAGCTTGACGCGATGCGACCGACGCCCCAGCCGGTTGTCTTCGGCTTCTCAGAAAAGCCAAAGCCCGGCAGTGAGGGACAAACGACGTGAAACGCGTCGGCGGCGTTGCCGCCATGCGCGGTCGGATCGGTCAAAGGCTCTATCACCTTGTGAAACTCGACCACCGAACCCGGCCAACCATGTGTGATGACCAGCGGCATCGCCTCCGGGTGCGGCGAACGGACGTGCAGGAAATGAATGTCGAGCCCTTCGATCTCGGTAGTAAACTGCGCGAAGCGATTGAGCCGCGCCTCGCGCCCGCGCCAATCGTACTCTTGCGCCCAATAGCGGCAGATGTCCTTGATCCATTTAAGTGGTACGCCCTGGCTCCAGTCCTCGACCAGTTCGGCTTCCGGCCAGCGCGTGTTGCGCAGCCGCGATTTGAGATCGTCGAGCACATCGTCGCCGACCGAAATGCGATAGGGTTTGATTTCAGCGCTCATGAAAGCCCTTTCGTACCCCAGCCGAGGCTGCCGGGACCGACTTCACGAGCAGAAATAGTTGCCGCACATGAGGCTGATATCAAGGGCCTGAGCCGGCTCGGCCATGAAGAGCTTAAGTGCCATAGCGAACACCAAGCTACCTTTGAAGTGCCTTATTCTGCATAGGCAACCGCCAGCGTGGCAGCTAGTATTTGAACACCTGGGAAAGGAATTCGCGGCCTCGTTGGTATCCCGGGTCGCTTGAGCAACCCACCACGCCCAGCGAACGCGGTGGATCAGCATTCACGCTTCGTGCCGCTGAAATGGCAGCCATGAAACCCACCTCGATCCCTCCTGGCGTACCCACATCTGATCTCGTCGGAACTGAAAGGTGCGCGTATTCTGCTAGTCGAGGATACCTGGCACGTCGGCAATGCCATCAAGCGTCTGCTTCGTTCACTGGGAGCGGACGTGTCGGGTCCGGCTGCCACCATAGCTGACGCCGAGCGCCTAGTTGCCGAGCGCAAGCCCGACGTGGCCATCGTAGACATCAATTTGCGGGATGGCGAGCGGGCTAACCCGTTGCTTGATCGGCTCCAGGAAGAAGGCATTCCAGTCATCGTCATAACGGGCTACACGGAAGTTTCTCTACAACCTGGAACGGTCGAAGCCATCCTGCAAAAACCCGTCAGCGTCGAACAGTTTTTGGCGATCTTGCGCCCGATCGTTGCTCGGCTGCCGAATCGATGAGAGATCCTCTCACGCAAGGCTACCTAGCTGCTTGAGGGGGATTTCGATTGTACAGGACACGCCTTCAGATGAAAACGCGAGGTCGACCGTACCTCCAAGCTCGTGAGGGATGAGTTCGCAAATCAGGCTAACTCCGTACCCGCTCTTACATGGAGCTGATACGGGCGGGCCACACGTCTCGCGCCACAAGATTATCAGACCAAACGTTGCGTCGCTGTTTCGGCATTCCCAGCTTACAGACACCCTACCTTCGGGGATCGACAGCGCGCCGTATTTGGAGGCGTTGGTTACAAGCTCGTGCAGCACCATTCCTAGCGCCTCAGTTGCCGCGGCGTTGAGCGCGATGTCCGGGCCGCTAGTCGCCGTATTTGCGTCCGTCGCGTAGGGAGCTAGTTGGTGCCGAACAAGATCCGCAAGACGAACACCCAACCAGTTACCTTGGCTTAACAGCTCGTGCGCAACTGCCATGCTTTGGATGCGTCTATCGAGTGCTTCGATAAACTCGTCGATTGTGCCGCTACCCTCGCGCGTATACATGGCAACCACGCCGACGCGGGCAAGCACGTTCTTGACGCGGTGGTCAAGCTCTGCGACCAGCATGCGCTGGTGCTCTTCGGCTCGCTTGCTTTTCGTGATGTCACGGGTCAGGCCCTCGATACGCAGGCATTTCCCATCAACATCAAACTCTGCTGTTGCTGTTTCCTCAAGCCACATTTCCTGTGTGTCGGGGCGGATCACGCGGAATGTGACGGCATAGGACGGATTTTCAGGTCGGACACTCCTCACTTGCGCTTTGAAGTGCGCTCGGTCATTCGGATGAATCATTGCAAGAAAGCGAGCCGCCGAAAGGGGCGCTTGCGGATCGTATCCAAGAATACTCGCCGCGTTCTCGCTGCGATGTGATGCACCGGTCTTGGCATCCCACTCAAAAGCAATCACCGCCCCGGCCGCAAGGGCCTTTTCCAAACGCGTAGCACCCTCCCTGAGCGCAGCCTCCTGGTGGCGCCGCTCTGCGAACAGCGCAGCAAGAACGAGCGTGCAGAGCGATGTTGTCAAGATGCCCGCTTGGGCGCCCACGATACGGTCTTCGATTGGAAGCTCGGGGTCACCGAAATATCCAATGCCAAAAGTTGTCGTCCACACGATCGTCAGTGCAACAACGAACGCAGCCGCCGCGGCGAAAACCGGCCGGCAACGGGCCGCTAGCCAGAGTAACAGGGGAAACAGCAGGGCAATCGGCACCACAGTCGCGAATGATGCGCGCGGTAGAAAGATAACAAGCGTGATCGTCAGTGTTATCGCGAAAAGTGCTGCAGCCCTTCGAGAGTCTGGTTCAGCGGCGGAGGGTCGCGCGCGGCCGCTGCAGCTCCGATCAGCAGCGGCGCAACCGTTAGAATGCCGAGTGCGTCGGATGCGAACCAGTGCTGCCAGACGGTCAAAATCGGCGCGGTCGAGAAGTGAAACAACTTGAAGCCCAGAGCCCCACCGATTCCCGAGATAGCGCTCCCCAACACGGCTGCCGCTAGCAATCCTAAGACTTGTCGCACGCGGTCGAGGGCGAAACTCGAACCAAACTGGCGCTCGATAACGCCCGCCGTGATCATCGCTTCTCCGGCATTGCACAACGCGAAAGTGACGGCGCCCGCGAAACTCCTGTCTCCCAAAAGATTGGCCGCGATCGTTGCCGCAGCCGCTCCGACGGCCACCGGCCATTTCGCACGGGGACCAAGGGCAATCAGGACGCCTGCCGCAACACCGGAGGCTGGCCAGAATACTGCCACGCCATCAGGTTTTGTCAGCAGCGAAAGGCTAAACCGCGCCGCCAGGAAGTATACGATACCAACCGCTATGGCGAGCCCGATCGAGCTGGCCCATTGCCACGTCGCATCAGCGACGCTGAACCGCCGCTCCTCGTCCGGCAGCTTACGAAGACTAGGGTTTCGCGTCATTCGCTTCCCTTCCGCTTCCCTTCGCTCGCCACGCGACAGATATTTGACGCCGTCGCCGAAAGGGCCCCAACAGGCGACACAAGTGGTCGACCGGACTTTCGGACGTTAGAGCGCAATTATCCGCTTCCTGCCGAAATCGCATAGTATCCCATTTGGTTCCGCCTTAATTTGTCAAGTCGGTCAAGGTCGCAGTCTTTTGGCGAAGCTGCTGATATTCCGCGAAGATTAGCTCACATGACGGAACGCGCGATCGTCCACCTCATTTGTCGGAGTTAAGCGGCGGCTCGCTGCTTCCCGCAGGAGTTCTATCAAGAAGGATACGACCCATGTCGAACTACGATCGAAATGCAGCTGCGCCCGGCTTCTCCGCAAACGACGCCACGGCGATAGACGTCGGCCTTCGTGCTTTCATGCTCCGCGTATATAATTACATGGCCGCCGGCGTTAGCTTGACCGGCGTTGCCGCGTTTTTGACCTACCAGTTCACCGGCCCTGAATTGCTTCAAAGCCCGCTGATGTGGGTGTTGATGCTGGCGCCGCTGGGACTGGTGTTCTTTATCAGTGCCCGAATCAACGCGTTGTCGGTGGAAGCTGCGCGAGGATTGTTTTTCCTCTATGCGGCCCTTGTCGGGATCTCATTGTCGACCATCTTCCACATCTACACCGAGTCCTCGATCACGCGGGTGTTCTTTATCTCGGCGGCGGCCTTCGGCGCGCTCAGCATCTGGGGTTACACTACCCAGCGAAGCTTGTCGGGATTTGGAACCTTCCTGTTCATGGGCCTGATCGGCATCATTATCGCTAGCCTGATCAATCTGTTTCTGAGATCGAGCGGGCTGGATTGGATGATTTCCATTATCGGCGTCAGTGTCTTTGCGTGCCTCACGGCCTACGACACCCAGCGGATCAAGGGGATATACGACCGCGGCGATGACGCCGCTTCGGCCGGCCGCAAGGCCGTAATGGGCGCGCTGTCGCTCTATCTCAACTTCATCAACCTGTTCCTGATGATGCTACGCCTGATGGGTGGCCGACGCTAGAGTACGCGAGCCGCTCGCCAGCGGCCCCGCTAAGCTGACCTTCGCCACGGCTGCTTTCACCCTGGTGACCGAAAAATTTAGGCAGTGGCTTCGCAAAGAGCACATTTATTCAGATTGTTCGAAAGAGCGGAGGCCATTTGCGTCCGCTCTTCCAACGTCCGCCCGTATTGCAGCGATTATGGCGTCGGTACGCAGCGGTTGTAGGGGCATAATAATAGTAGCCATATGGACAACCGACCGGGGCGGGAGCGCCGTAATAAGCACCCGCGGCAGCAGCACCGACCGCAGCAGCACCGATGCCCACCGCCACTCCCGGGCGTACACCACGGTAGATGCCGCCACAGTAGATACCGCCACGGTAAACGCCACCAGATGACTATGCAATTTCGGCACCTGGGATTTTCCGAGTTACGCGAGCGGATCTTGCTTGCCATCGTGTCTGCTTTGCACACGATCATTCTCGGAGCGCTGAATACTGATGACTTCCATCATCGCTGCGTCGTGGAACGATGACTTCTCTTCGAGAGGTGGCCTGCCGCGCGAGAGATGATATTGAGCTGGCCGGCAGGAGCCTGTGCCTTGGTCTAGGGGACGGGTTTCGGATCACCGTCATCCGAATACTCGACGAATTTTTTGTATTCCCAGCGTCCTCTACGGTTGCGCCGCCATACCATTCCCCAAACGAGCCGACCGGCAATCGATCGTCTCGGCATGAATACCCGCCAGAGATGCCAAGTATCAGACCACCCCTGCCGCACATCTGAGCGGGTGGCAGAACCAGTTTCGCTGCTGTTAGCCATCAGTGATCCGCGATATCCGAAAGACGCTGAACTGGGCGCCGCGGCACGGGATGGCTGGCAGCGACAAAAATGCCGCTGCCAGCCATTGAGTTGCCTAGCCGTTTGCGAGGGCACAGCGACGTAACGGGACGCGTCGCCGGAGCGAAGGCGCATCAGCACGCTGCCCTTCTTGTCGGTGCGTGCGGTTTCAAGCGCTTCGCCGACATCACCGGGTTTCGTAACGTTCTTTCCGGCAACCTCCAGAATCACGTCGCCCTTTTAAGCCCGCGATCGGCAGCCGCGCTCTTCGGGTCTACTTTCGTGATAACGACGCCTTCCTTGCTTGCGCTGTCTGCCTGGCTCGCCGGGGCAAGGGTGAGGCCCAGGTGCGGAATGTCGGTACCATGGGTGAAGCCTTTGCCATCGGCTCCAATGTCGGCCTTCACTTGCTGAGCATTTGGCAGTTGACCAAGGGTCAGACTGACGACCTTGCTCTTGCCCTTGTGCAGGACGTCCAGCTTGACGGTGCTACCAGGTGCGAAGCCACCGATGATGCGGGCGAGCTCACGGGCATCCTTGACCGACTGACCATTTGCCGCAGTAATGACGTCGCCTGCTTCGACGCCGGCCTTTGCTGCAGGTCCATCCTTCTGGGGATCAGCTACCAGCGCACCCTGCGCTTGCTTCAAACCCATGCCGTCGGCGATATCCTGGGTTACCGGCTGAATCTGAACACCGATCCAACCGCGGCTGACGCTTCCATTGTCCTTCAGCTGAGCGATCACGTTCTTTACAGTCATTGCCGGGATCGAAAATGCGATGCCGACGCTGCCGCCGGATGGCGAATAGATCGCCGTGTTTACGCCGACGACCTCGCCCTGCATATTGAAAGCCGGGCCACCCGAATTGCCCTTGTTAACGGGCGCGTCGATCTGAATGAAATCGTCGTAAGGACCGCTTCCGATGTCACGGCCGCTAGCCGAAACGATGCCGGCGGTTACGGTACCACCCAGGCCAAATGGGTTGCCGACTGCAAGTACCCAATCACCGATTCTGGCCTTACCCGCAGAAAGCTTCGCAAATGAAAAATCTGAACCGCCTTCGACCTTGATCAAGGCGAGGTCCGTCCGAGGATCTGTCCCGACTACTTTCGCCGTATAAGTCTTTCCAGCGTCCGTCGTTACCTCGACTTTGTCGGCCCCCTCAACGACATGGTTGTTGGTAACTGCGTAGCCATCGGATGAAATAAAGAATCCGGAACCTTGCCCCATCATGCCATGCCGACCGTTACGCCCGGGATTTTGGTATTCGTTATTCGGGCCGCCGAACTGACGAAAGAAGCGCTCCATGGGCGAGCCCGACTCGTCGGCGTCGTCCTTGTCGCTCGCGTCAGTGGCCTTCTTCATCGTGACTTTGACTGAGATCACCGACGGCTTCACCCGCTCCACCACATCGGCAAAGCCAAAGGGCTGGACGGCGCTCGACACCGCATTACCCGCTTGGGCGTGAGCCGGGCCACTAAAGATGTCAAAGCGACCGGGCGACGAGCTGAAGCCATACACCGCGAGCCCAGTCAGCACCGATGCCATCAACACCAGTTTTCGTGCCGAGAGAGAGAGCGCGCCTGCTCCCGATGAGAGGAAGCAGAATTGCGTTGGTCCGTCATAAGAGAGCTCCAGGTTGAGAATTCAGCGCGCAGTTGCGCGCGCTTATGCCGCTTCCGATACGGGCTCTCGCATTACGCTATGCTGGCCAGAGAATTAATGTTTCGAAATGAATAGAGAAACTAGACGGTCACCTTGGCTCAGAAATCAAACCACGGCCGCCATCAAGAACTGCTCTCTGGTGAAGCCGCACACCGTCAAGGCGTCTTTGATTCTAGCGGCTCAGAGTTGCAGATCGGCTGGCGCCCGAAGCCGCCGATATCCGCGCCAAGGAGGCATTGTCAGCCAACACCAGTTGACGAAACGCAGCCGTGTCAGAACTTGTAGCCGATGCGCGTCGTAACCTGATAGTTGCTCAGCTCTTGCTTGAACCCGACGAGGCCAAGATTCAGTACTGGTATCGGATACGCAAAGGACTTGGCTTCGTACCGCGAGTAGCGGTATTCGACTCCTGTAAACCAGTTGTCCGTGAAGGCGTAGTCGACACCAGCTCCCACCGTCCAACCCACGCTCGCGTGATCGCCGCCGATTGATATCCCGGTAAGGGGAATCGAAGTCTCGTTCGAGACGAACGCGGCGCCCACCGCCACATAGAGCAGAACACGATCGGCCGCGTAGCCGAGCCGCCCGCGGACCGAGCCGCCCCACTTGCTATGCGCCGTAAGAAAATCACCGGTAACCGCGGTGTATCGTATTTCGCCAACCGTCGCGGCGGAAGGTCGGCGGCCGATCCTGCCAGGCCGAGGCTGCACTGAGTTGTCGCAAGTAGCACGACGCATGAAAAACGCCCCATGATGCCTCGCGATCTAGAGATATGATATTTCGCCAGCATCAGACCCGGCGACCCCCACGCGACCGTGAGAGGTGCTGCGGCAGCACCGGTGGGTTGCGGAACGCCGACCAAGCGTTTCCGAAGGACTTTCACCAAATGTTTTCCGGTACTCGACGGAAAAGCGCCCAAGCTCAACGAAGCCAAATGAGGTCGCGATTTCGGTGACGGTCACAAAACGACCGCGGGCCAACAGCAGCGCCCGCCTTGCTCCCAATAATCTCAACATCCGCAGGCGTCGACAGGGCGGTAGGCCCCGGATCTTCTGAAAAGCTTTGCGCAGGGTTCGCTCGCTGACGGCCAGTGCTCGACAGAGTGTTGGAATATCGAGCGGGGTTTGAAAGTTGGCCAAGGCAAATCTCTCAGCCTGCTCGACCAGTTCGTGGTTTGGCTTGCCCACCCGCTTGCCAAGCGTGAGGACCACGGATGGAGTGCCGTTACAATTGAACATTTGCAGCAGCCCCAATTGCGGACGCGCCATTAACGGCTCACAACGGAAACACTGCATCGGCAAATGTCGGATTGATATTGCCCTTTAGGGCAACTGGTCGAGCTGCCGATCTCCACGATACCGCTTCGCCGGTACGGTCGCCAGGAAATGCGGAATTCGCAGTTTTATCGCTAGCGCGCGACCGAAGAGAATATTAGGCAGCCATTTGCAAAAAACCCGGCGGTTAGAGCCCCGTTCGTTCGATCGCTGGCTAGTCGCCGCACTTTGGCAGAAGATTGGACACATCTCCAACCAGCTCAGGCATCACCTGCTCCGCCGTACGCTTGCCCGTCACTAGGCTCTCCATACGGTGCTTGATCACCTCAATAATTTTCAGCGAATTATCACCTGGAAAGGACGCCCATTCCGTCAGCAACGGTAACTGCTGGATACTGGTCAAGTGGCTGGGGCTCCTTGTATAGAAAGCGCCGAGCAGGTCCGGCGTCTTCACGACGATCTCGTTGCCGGGCATATAGCCGGTGGAATTGACCATCGCGGTCTGGCCGACCGGCCCGGTCGTGAACCTTAAGTATTTCCAGGCCGCCTTCTGGCGTTCGGCATCCTTTGCAAAAACCATAGCCACGTTTCCGCCTGCGGGAAGGCGCCCGTCGGCGACGGCGAGGGGGAAGGCGACGGTCTTGAACTGAAACCGACCGCCGACCTGCCGCTCGGCCGCGGCCACATAGGATGTGGAATCCGCAAGTATCGCGATCGTGCCGGCGACGAATGATCGCCGGGCCTGACCGAGCCCGAGATTCGGCATGCCCGATCTGCCGAAAGCTTCGAGCGTCTTCAGCGCCCACATGCCGTTTGCGTCGTCGAAGGCGATGCTGCACCCGTTGGCTTTCAGAATACGGCCGCCTTTGCTCGTCACCAGCGACTGGAATAACCAGTTTCCGGTTTGCTCCCACTGATAATAAAAGCCGGTAACCCCGGTGCCCGCCTTCGTCTCGATGATCTTGCCCAGAGCTAGAAGCTCTGGCCAGGTCCTGGAAGCGCTGACACATCGGTGCCAGCCTTTGCGAGCAGATCAGCATTCACGTAGAGCACCGGCGTCGAGATAGCGAACGGCAGGCCGTAGAGCTTGCCCTTGTATCTTCCGAGTTCCGCAAGCGTCGGGTAATAGCCAAGTTCGGCAAGCCCACCATCTGCCGCGGCGAATCCGTCCAGCGGCGTGCCTAATCCCCGATCCACGAACAGGCCAATCCAATCTGGTTGATCCCGTTGAAAGCCACATCCGGCAGGCGGCCGGTGATCTGGTCACGCAGGATCTGCTGCGCGGCCCCCTCGTAGCCCGCTACGGGATTGCGGAATTTCACCTTGATGTCGGGGTGCGCCTCAGTGAAGCGCCTGGCCAATTCCTGATGCAACGCATTAAAGGTGCCGGGTGTGGTGTAGAGCACGTCGAGCGTGACCTCTGCCCGCGTAGAAGTCGCGCCGACCGCCATGAGGACGGCAGCCCCGGCAAGCATTGGACCAAGTTTGGTTACGATTTGATCAATCATGGCGGTCTCCATTTTGGATTACCTTATGGTCGTCACAGCCAGGCCGTCGATAAATCGGCGCTGCGTGATCAGGAATGCAACGAGGAGTGGGGCTACGATAATCACGGCGCCGGCCATCAGCGGACCGAAGAATTGCCCGGCTTCATCGTCACGGAAGAGCAGAATGCCGAGCGCAGGCGTGGAAATTTCCTCGCGGCGCACCGCGATGAGCGGCCAGAACAAGTCGTTCCAATGGGCCACGACCGAGAAGATGCCAAAGGCAGCTAGCGCCGGGGCGCTCATGGGGATCATGATGCGCCAGATGATCTCGAACTCGCCGAGCCCATCGAGGCGGGCTGCGTGAATCATCTCGTCGGGTATGGACCGAAAGAACTGCCGCAGCAGGAAAATGCCGAAAGTAGAGATCGCCCACGGCAGGATCAGCGCGGCATAGGTGTCCAGGAGCTCAAACACGTTCAACAGGACGAAATGCGGTATGGCGAGAGCTTGAGGCGGCAGTAGCAGGCCGACCAGCACCGCCGAGAACAAGGTGTCCCTGCCGCGAAAACATAGCTTCGCAAGTGCATAGGCACAGGGAATGCAGACAAGGAGCTGCAGCGCGAAGATCGCTGCGCACACGAACAGCCCGTTCAACAGGAAGCGGAACATCGGCGCCGCCGTTAGCGCGACGCGGTAGTTCTCGACCCCATGAAAGGTCGTCGGCCAAAGGTGGAAATCGGCCTGGAAGATCGCCGGAGTCCAACGAAAACCTATCAGCAATGGTATTGCTTCGCTCGCCTTCCCTCGCCCGTAACCACACTCCAGCTCGATCAATATGCGCGCGCGAAATCACCCTCCTGGCGAACATGGTCGAACGTCGGGAAGCGAGGCTGCCACGAATGCGCCCGCGCCTTCGTCAGCTTGCTGAGACTGTTCAGGATCGCGACGCTTTCCTTGTTCAAGGCGGCCGAGACCGCCGCGAGGTCTGGAAAATGCCTTCGTACCGCATTCAGCCAGATCGTACGGCCTGCCAGGAAGCCGCCGGCGCCGGCCGCATAGGCGTATTTGAGCACACGCTCGAATTTTTCAGGCGCAGCCCCCCGAAAGCAAAACCCAGGGAATGCCATGTTCGCTGCAGATTTCACCGATGGCGTCGAACTCGCCTTGCGCGGCCATTGCGGCAGCACTGCCGTCACGTTCTGGCAGACTGTTGGCCGCAAGCGGACACTCTAGCTTCAGGAGATCGACGCCATATTCGGGCTTGGCAAATTCGCGCACGCTCTCGATCACCAGCGTGGGCAGCTTGCCGGGAGACTCGACATAGTCGGCGGTGTGATTGGCGGTGCCGAGAAACGGATAGACCAGAAGCTCGAGCACATAGGGAATATCGTTGCGGCGGCACTCGTCGCCGATTTCACGAACGAACCGTTTCTGATGCGCTATCACACCGGCCTCTGCGTCTGGCCGATACCACGCCAGCACCTTGACGGCATCACCACCCATGGCGCGGATCTTGGCGACGCTCCAGTTGTCGATGACACGCGACTTGCGTCCGCCGGGGGTTTCCTCGACCCGATGCTCTTCCAGCGTCATGATCAATCCGCAGTGCGCGGGCAGAAGATCGATCGCGGCCGGCACGGCAAAATTTGGATCGAACAGCATCGAGCTGCAATGCCGCGCCAGCGCCTCGACCAGCAGGCGCTTGGCGGCCGTCACGTCCGCATAGGCGACCTGTTCCTTGGATATCTTCTTGGCCTGCGCGATCGCCTCAAACATTGGCGGCCGCTGATCGAGCGCCACCATGCGAAAGTGGCCGTCCCTATCTGCTAGCCGCGCAAGACCACGTGTCTTACCGATCGTTCTCATTGGCCGTTCCTTTGAAATGCAAGACAATCTTCAAGTGAGGGAATGCCGGCGCGCCCGCCGGGCCGGATGCATTTGAGTGCAGCCGCGGCAGCGGCGAACGACATGGCGTCGGCCGCCTCGAGACGCGCCCCGATCGCAAGGGCGTAGGCGCCATGGAAGACGTCGCCAGCCCCGGTGGTATCGATGGCGTTGACCGCATACGCCGGCTGGCGAAGCAAGACATTGTTCGCGAGCCACGCCACACCTTTGGCACCGCGCGTAACTGCAGCCACGCCGCAGCCGAACCTCACAATTCCGGCCAAAGCAGCGTCGTCCGCCGAACCCGCAAAGCCGGATAATGCGGGCTCCGAAAATATCACGTGATCGGTGAGCGGCAGCAGCGTTTCGAACACATCCGCATCGGCAACATCGGCGTCGAGGATGGTCGGAATCGCCTTCGCGCGCGCGGCCTTGAACAGCGAGACCGCCCCTGCCAGCCAGCGTGGATCGGCCAGAACGGCCGAAGCGGTTCCGACCTCGCCGAGCGGCAGCCAATCGGCCTGCTCTGGGAATTGTCCGCGGAAATTTACGATCTGCCGTTCGCCGGAGCTGTCGACCAGGATGCCCGATACCGACGAACGGCCATCTGGAAACAGGCGAAATTGGCTGACATCGACGCCCTGATCCGAAAGCCCCTTGTGCATCTCGCGGCCGGCCGCGTCCTCACCGCCGCGCCCCCAGAATGCAGCGATGCCGCCCAGTCGTGCGACCGTGACCGCAGCGGTTGCGGCCATTCCGCCGCCCATGGTGGCGTATTCCAGGCTCCTGATCTTCTGGCTTCCGCCCGAGAAGAACTCCGGGACACGCCAGATCTGGTCGAGCGCAGAAAGACCGAGGCAGATCACCCGCGTTTGGCGCGCACGCGCCGCAAGGTCGGCTGCGACGGCCGCTTGCCTCCCGACACTCGGCCTGCCGTCCGCGCTCATGGCAATACCCGGCCGGTCGCAACGTCAAACAGATGTACCTTGTCGGCCCGCGGTTTGAGAAACAGTCGCTCGCTCACCTTCGGCTTTAGCGACGGATCGACGCGCGCAATGGCCGAAGCGCCCGCGACGTCGAAATGGATCAAAGTGTCCGAGCCGAGCGGCTCGACCAGCTTGACCTCAACAGCGACGCCGGAAGATTCGGCCGGAACGATATCGAAGTGCTCGGGCCGCACCCCGAACACAGCCTTCCCTGCCGCGGCCTTCAGTCGTGCACGGGCTGCGGTATCGAGTGGAACGGCCGTACTGTCGTGAGAAAATACCGCAGCCTCACCCTGCAATTCGACTGGAAAGAAATTCATCGTCGGCGAACCGATAAATCCCGCGACGAATTGGTTTGCCGGCCGTTCATAGACAATTTCGGGGGTGTCGTATTGCTGCACGATCCCGCTTTGCAACACGACAATCCTGTCCGCCATCGTCATGGCCTCGATCTGGTCGTGGGTGACAAAAACCATGGTGGTCTTGAGCTGTTGCGACAGCGACTTGATCTCCGCCCTCACCTGCGCCCGCAGCTTCGCATCGAGATCTGATAGCGGCTCGTCGAACAGAAATACCTGAGGGTTGCGAACGATGGCGCGGCCCATGGCGACGCGCTGGCGCTGGCCGCCCGAGAGCTCCTTGGGCTTGCGATCGAGATAGGCCTCGATGTGCAGCAGCGCCGCCGCCTGCCTTACCCGGGCGTCGATCTCCGGCCTCGGCATGCCGCGCAGTTCAAGCGCAAACGCCATGTTGTCGTAGACGCGCATGTGCGGATAAAGCGCGTAGTCCTGAAACACCATCGCGATATCGCGCTGGGCGGCCGGAACGCCGTTGACGCGCTTGTCGCCGATCAACAGCTCGCCGCTCGTGATCGGCTCCAGCCCCGCGATGATACGCAGCAACGTCGACTTGCCGCATCCCGACGGTCCGACGAAGACGACAAACTCATGGTCTGCGATCTCGAGGCTGAGATCGGGAACCACCGTGAAATTCCCATAGCGCTTGACGAGGTTGCGGATCGAGATCGCGGCCATCAGCGTGGTTCCAGCGCCAGTACCGGCTTGATCAGCTTGCCTTCCGCGAACCGCGCAAAATTCTGCGGCAGCTCCGACAATCCGAATTCACCGTCGACCAGGATGCGATACTCGTCCTTGTAACGGCGCAGCAGTGCGATATTCCGCTCGAAATCGAGAAGCGGAAAATAGAAGGTGCGGATCATGTAGAAATCTTTGCGGCGAAACACCTTTCCTTCCTCGATGGTCCAGGGCGCCGCGTTTTCGCCCACCAGCACCAGCGCGCCGCGCGGCAGCACGACCTCGATTCCGAGATTACGCGCGGCGTGGGCGCCGGAGCATTCCATGATCAGCGCAAAGCGCCGGCTGGTATCGCCGACTGGATGCTCTTTGGCGCCGAACGCCTGCGCAATCTTCAGCCGCTCCGCGTTCGGGTCTGACACGTGGATGTCGCCATAACCGGCATCCCGCAGCGCCAGGATGACGCCGAGCCCGACCGGTCCGGCACCGGTGACCAGCACGGGCCCGGCTTCCTGCGGCACCATCACACGGCTAACGAAACGGACCGCATGGGCTGACGTGCCGATCGTATCCAGCAACAGCGGCGCCAGGCTATCCTCGATATCATCGGTTACCGGCAGTAGGCAGTTTTCCGGAACCGGCAGATATTCCGCATAACCGCCCGGCCTGTTCCATCCGATCAGGCTGGATACTTCGAGGCACATCTGGGTATCGCCGCGACGGCAGGCGGCGCAGTGGCCGCAATGAACGGGGATGTAGACCGCGCAGCGCCGGCCGTGCATGCGATGACCGGGCTGCTCGACGACACCGACAATCTCGTGACCGGCCGTGAACTCCGCACCCTTGTGCCAAAGCTTGAAATCCGAGCCGCATAGCGCCGTGCGCGACACGCGCACCAGCACTTCACCTGCGCTGACATCGGGTATCCTTATGCGCTCAATCGTGATGCGCTCGTTGCCGTGGAACACGGCCGCTTCCATGGTGGCGTTGGTTTGATCGGTGGTTGCCATCTTAATGCCCGTGATTAACCTTTCACCGCGCCAAGTGTCAGCCCTGACACCAGCCAGCGCTGGACGATCGCGGCCATGATCAGTGGCGGAAGCGCAATCAGCGTCGCCGCCGCCATCAGTGCTCCCCATTGGGTTGAGCCTTCGCCGACGAAGTTGAAGGCGGCGGCGATCAGCGTTTTGCTGTCGCCGTTCGAGAGCACCAGCGCAAACAAAAAGTAATTCCAAGAGAACACGAACGAAAGGATCGCGGCCACCGCGATGCCTGACCCTACCAGCGGCATCGCGATCTTCCACAAAATGCGCGTGACGCTGCAGCCATCGACCTGCGCCGCCTCGAAGATGCTGCGCGGAATATTGTCGAAGGACGGCAGCAGCACCCAGATCACGATAGGCAGCGTGATCACGGCATGGCTGAGGATCAGTGCCGTATATGAGCCGATCATCCCGACCTGCCGGAACATCATGTACCATGGCAGCAGGAACA
Organism: Bradyrhizobium sp. RDT10; assembly: GCA_044772375.2. GTDB lineage: Bacteria > Pseudomonadota > Alphaproteobacteria > Rhizobiales > Xanthobacteraceae > Bradyrhizobium. The sequence continues at coordinate 1,349,731 of CP187939.1, read as the reverse complement.
GCGTGCCCGGCGCCATGCGTGCTGCCAAAGTGAGCACCGCCGGCCAGGATATCCGGGTCCATGACACGGCAAACGCTGCGGGAACTCCGAACAACAAGCCAAGCCCCGCCGATCCCAGCGTCACGATAAGGCTATTGATCGCGTAGGAGAAGAACGGCGTCGTCCGCATCAACTGGCTGTAGTTCTCGGCCGTCGGCGAGAAGATCACCGTCGGAGGATAGGCAGTGACTTCGAACGACGGCTTGAACGACGACAAAACCATCCACGCCGTCGGCGTCATCACGAGGATGCCGGCCAGCACCAATTGCAAGACATTCAACCGGTTGATCCAGGACTCGCTCAACGGGGTGCCATTCATCGGATGCTCACCAGGCGACCGCGCCACGCAGGCGATTGAAGGCGAGCACCGCGCCGAACACGATCGCGGTCAAGGTCAACATCAAGGCGCTGGCATATCCGATGTTGAAGAACTCGAATCCGACGCGGAAGCCGTAGATATTGAGCGTGTTGGAGGCATTGCCGGGTCCGCCCTGCGTCGTGATGTAAATGATGTCGAAGAATCGCAGCAGATCGACGCTGCGCAGGATCGTCGCCGTGACGATGGTCGGCAACAGCAGCGGCAGCGTAATGCGCCTGAATGTCGTGAACGGCGACGCGCCGTCAATTTGCGCGGCCTCATAAACACTGGGCGGCAGCGATTGTAGCCCCCCGAGCACGATCAGCGCGACGTAGGGCGCCCATTGCCAGGTGTCGATCAGCGCCACCGTCGGGATCACCCAGGTCGGCGACGCCAGCCATTCGGATGGCGGCAATCCGATGCTCTGCAAAATATAGTTGGCCGCGCCGAGCGAGGGATCGAGGATTACCAGCCACATCAGGCCGGCGACCACCGGCGGCATCATGAACGGCGAAATAAACAGGGAGCGCACGATCCCGGCAGACGCTTGGCGTGAAACAGCAACAGCGCCAGCCAGATCCCCAAGACAAGTTGCAAGACAAGCGAGAGAACGTAGAGCGCTAGCGTCACCCAGAGTCCATGCCAGAACTCACCGTCAGCAATCAGCTTCGAATAATTGCCAAGGCCAGCGAACGACTGCTGTCCGGTCGAGGAAAACGAGTGGAAACCGAGCCAGACGGTGTAGATGACAGGAAATGCGATCATCGCCAGCGTGAACAGAACGGCAGGCGCCGACAACGCGGCGAGTTCGGCGCGTTGCCGGTCCGGCGCTACTGCGTTAGCGGCATATGCCATGATCATATGGTCCGTGTGATGAACGTCTGCGATGGGACCTCCGGCCTGCTGCCGTCACGGATCGTGATCGGAGCAGGCCAATACTTTGACGTCGCTACTTCTGCGCAATCAGCATGTCGAGAGCCTTGTCAGCATCGGCGCAGGCCTGATCGACGGTCTTTTGCTTCAGGATCAGATCCTGCACCGCCTGGCCGATGAACTCGCGCGATTCCGGATTGGCGACGATGGGGTAGCCAACCTCCGACGAGCCCTTGGTCGCCAGCACGTCGAGCGCCGCCTGCCATTCCTTGCGCACCGGCTGTTCGTCGATCCACTTGCGGTAATCAGGGTCGTTGGCGACCGCCGGACGCGGCGGCGCGATCCCCTGCACTGCCATGCGCTTCTGGATCTCCGGGCTGGTTGCCCATTGCACGAAGTACCAGGCGGCATCGGGCTGCTTGCTGTGCGCGGAGACGGCCATGCCCCAGCCGATCGCGGTCGGCACCTGCCCGGCTTCGCCAGCCGGGAACGGCGCAAGGCCGGTATCCTTCAGTCGCTCGCCGCCGTCCATTACGGTGCGCAGTTCGTTGGAGGATTCGAACGACATTGCGGCACGACCGCTGCGATAAAGTGCGGATATCTGCTGGAAGCTGTAATTGACGACACCGGGCGGACCGTAATCGCGCAGCAGGCGACTATAGGTATCCAGCGTCTCCTTGCCCTTTGGCGAGCAGAGATTCGACTTCCCGTTTTCGATGTAGCTGCCGCCGATGTTGTGCAGCATGTTGCTGAAGGTGTAGGCGATCGCCGGCTTCAGCCCGCGCGAGACGAACAGGGTGATGCTGCTGTCGCAGGCCTTAATCTTTTGCGCCGCGACTTCGACGTCCTTGATGGTCGCCGGCTTCTCGACGCCGCACTTCTTGAAGATATCGGTGCGGTAATAAAGGATCGGCCCCTCGATGTTCATCGGCATGCTGGTCAGCTTGCCTTTGAAGGTACCGGCCTTGAGCAGCGCCTGGCTCAGACCCGGAAAATCATAATCCTTCGACACTTCGCTCTTCGCCATCGCCGAAAGATCGCCATACCAGCCTGCCGCCGCGAACTGTTCGCCCTCGCGCGACGGCAATGTCATGAACACGTCGACCTCATCGCTGCGCGCGTTCATCACCGTGACCAGCCGCTGGCGCATCTGCTGTTCCTGGTAGCCGTCGACCTTGAGCGTGATACCAGTCAGCTTTTCGAAATCACCCTTGTTGGTCAGAAGCGCCTGTGACACTGGGTTGTTGTTGGCGAGGAAGGTGATGGTCTTGCCCTGGAATTTCTTCCAGTCGAAATCGGCGGCGCCGGCCGCCGTGGTGACGGCTCCCAATGCAATGGCTGTAACCGCGACCCGCGTCGCGATGGCGTTTCCGGACATAGGCTCCTCCCTGTTGCGTCCACGTCGTCTGGTTCGCCCAGATCATGTAAACGGTTACATCTTACGCCGTGAAGAAGCTCTGTCAAGCCGACTGGTTTTCGGCATCGGACCGACGTATCTCTGTAATTTGTTGATGCTTCTCACTAGACAAACCCCTAGATCGGCCCCATCATCTTCCATGTAACGTTACAGAACTGGATCGGACGAGAACGGTTGTGGAGACGCTATCCGGAAGGTCGTCGAAACAGGGCATTCGGGCGGTCGCGGCGCGCGCCGGCGTCTCGACGGCTTCGGTGTCGCGCGCGCTCAATCGCCCGGACTCCGTCAGCGCCGAGTTGCGCGCACGCATCACCGAGGCGGTGCAATCGGTCGGCTACATTCCGCATGCCTCGGCACGCGCGCTGTCGTCGCGGCGTACCCGCACGTTGGGCGCCATCATCCCGACCATCGACAATACGATGTTCGCACGCGGCATCGCGTCACTGCAGAAGTATCTGTCGTCGGTCGGCTATATGCTGCTGCTGACGACCAGCGGCTACGATCTCGATGCCGAACTGGAACAGGCGCACAACCTCATCAGCCGCGGCGTCGACGGTCTCGTACTGCGCGGGGACTGCCATCGCGACGCCCTGCGGAAGATGCTTGCCGACAACGCCATTCCCTTCATTAATGTCGGCGTATATCGGCCGGACCGCCCCTATCCTTGCGTCGGCACGGACAATGAAGCCGCGGCCTATCGCGCCGCCATGCACGTCGTCGAACTCGGCCACCGCCGGATCGGGATCGTGTCGGCGCTGCAGCGGAACAACGATCGCGCAAGCGCGCGCGTCGACGGCTTTCGCCGCGCGCTGTCCGAGAATGGCATCGAGTTGCCGCTGCAATGGCATGTCGAGGTGCCGTACACGCTCGACGATGCGCGCGAAGCCGCCCGGTATCTTCTTGGCCTGCACGAGCGGCCAACCGCGCTCGTTTGCGGAAACGATGTGATCGCCTATGGCGTGCTACTTGAGGCCGAGCGCAGCGGCTATGCCATCCCGCGCGACCTATCGGTTGTCGGATTCGATGACCTCGACTGGAGCCGCCACCTGAGACCCAGCCTGACGACAATCCAGGTGCCGACCGGCGCGACCTGGCAGCGCGCCGGCGAGTATCTGGTTCGCCATCTCGCCGGCGAACAGACCATCATGCATCACGAAGTCGACTACTCGCTGATCGTCCGCGAATCGACCGCGCCGCCCGCACCTGACATCCGCTCATCGAGGAACGAAACTCAATGACATTATCGTTCTCCCTGCCTTCGGGCTTTCATGCCGCCGTGATCGGCGGGGTTGGCGACATCGGGGCCGCGATCTCGAACCTGTTCTGCGATCTCGGCGCAACGGTGACCGCCACGGCCGTCGATGAGGCCGCGATCGCGAGGCTCGCGGCTTCGCTCGCACGCCGGGATCACCCTCCGGCCGCTCGATGTGACCAATGATGCTGCGGTCGAGGCTTTTGCCAAGGAACATCAGCGCGTCGATGCGCTGATCAATTGCGCAGGGATCCTGGCGCGCGACCAGGAATATGAAATTGCGACGTTCATGAAGGTGCTCGACGTGAACCTCACCGGCACGTTCCGGACCTGCATGGCCTTCCGGCCGGCGCTGGCGCAATCCAAAGGTTCGATCGTCAACATCGCCTCGATGAACGCAACGCTGGCGCTGCCGCGCATCCCCGCTTATTGCGCCAGCAAGGGCGGCGTTGTGATGCTGACCAAGGCACTGGCGCTTTCCTGGGCGAACGAAGGTATCCGCGTCAACGCGGTCGCACCGGGCTATATCGAAACCAGCCTCAACGAGACCGGACGCCAGGATCAAGCGCACTATCAACGGATCGCCGATCGCACGGCTTTCAAGCGCTGGGGCCAGCCCGACGACGTCGCCGGCGCCGTGGCGTTCCTGTGCATGCCGGCATCGCGCTACGCCACCGGCACGGTGGTCGCCGTCGATGGCGGATTCCTGGCGGGATGACGGGCTTGCCTGATCGCTGAGGAACTAGGTTGTTCGCTGCTCTTCATGTTCTCGACCTCCTCGTCATCCAACCCAGGTGGTCTGGCGAAACTGAACGCGCGTAGCGCCGCTCACGTCGGCTGTCGCTAGACCTTCTTTGATCTCTCGGTGAACACATCGTGCACACGCAGCCTGCTAACTAGTTGAGAAACTTGAATTCTCGTTCCAATCCATCACGGGCAAGTTTAAGCTAGCTCCGGCCTATAAGAGCCAATTCGATCAAGGATTATCCGTCCAACGGACGGCATGCTGACGGAATGCGTCAGCGCGAGTGATCTTGCGTCAACAGGATCCGTCTTCTCGTCCCAGAACGATCCCACGAGGGATTCACGCAAGGTGCTTTTGGCGCATCGGCGCATCGGCAAGAAAATGCGATCCCAAAGCAACATTGTGACACCAAGATTTCGCGGACGCCCCGAGCAAAGGGCTCAACGAGGAGGCTTTGCAGAAGCGGTTGGCCGATCTCGGCGCCGAAAGCGTGGAACAAAGCCGCCGCGGACCAAAAGCCCTCACGGACCTAGTTAAGAGCGAATCCGCACGGCCGTCAGATCGCGTCGTCGACGATCAAATGTGGCTTGCCCTGCGAGCAGGATTCGACACGCGCCCTAATGCGAAAGGTTGCGGCAAGGTTTTCCGGCGTCAGGACGCCAGCCGCCGTGCCGAAATCGTGCAACGTTCCATTGGAGAGGAGAGCGACCTTGTCGGCGAATTTCAGGGCCAGGTCGAGATGGTGCAGCGCGATCAGCACGAGCATACCGTCGTCATGCGCAAGGCTGCGCACCTGCCGCATCGCTTCCAGCTGGCGGTGCATGTCCAGCGCGCTGGTCGGCTCATCCAGGAGCAGCACCTGCGGTTCGCGCACGAGACATTGGGCAAGCCCGACGAGCTGGCGCTGTCCACCGCTCAGCTCGGAAAGGATTTCATTGGCAAGATCGCCCATATCGAGTGCTGCCAGCGCCTGGTCCACCGCCACCAGATCAGACCTCTCCAGACGCCAGCCGCTGACCTGCTTGCGCGCAAGAAGGACGGATTCGAATATAGTCAGCACTGCGCTTGCCGTTTGGTCCTGAGGCATGTAGGCGACGGCGCGATCTGCATCGCGCACACCTTCCAGCCGGCACTCGCCGGACCCGGAAAGTATGGCTGCCAGGCGCCGGAACAGCGTCGACTTGCCCGCAGCATTCGGTCCGATGACGGCCACCACCTCGCCGCCATAACAGGGCGGAAGCGTCACATCACGTAGCACCTGGCGTGATCCGAAGCGGGCGCCGAGGCGATGCGTGCTCAGCACTACCATATCTCTCTTCCGCTTCTCAGGATCAAATAAAGGAAGACCGGCAATCCGATCGCTGACGTGACGATGCCGATCGGAAGGACGGCGCCGGGTACGACGATTTTGGCCAGGATCGAACTCAACGACATGATCAGCGCGCCGGTCAGCGCGCTCGCGGGCAGCAGGAAGCGCTGGTCTTCGCCGACCATCATGCGGGCGATGTGCGGGCCGACGAGACCGATAAAACCGATCGTGCCGACAAACGCAACGGGGATCGCCGTCAAAAGCGAGACCAGGATCAGGGTTTCGAGCCGCAGGCGCCGCACGGGAATGCCGAAGCTCGCCGCGCGCGCCTCGCCAAGACGTAACGCGGTCAACTGCCACCGGCGGTGCAGAAAGACCGGCAAGGTTATAGCCACGACGAGCGCGGTGATAGCGAGCTTGGGCCATGTTGCCTTGGTGAGGCTGCCCATGGTCCAGAAGATGATGGCAGCGACCGCCTGCTCGGCGGCGAAATATTGAAGGATGGCGAGGGCCGTATTGAAACTGAAAACCAGTGCGATGCCCAAAAGCACGATCACCTGGATCGAGGCTCCGCGCCGAAGGCTGGCCAAATGGATCAGGAACGCGGTTGCCATGGCCACGACGAAAGCATTGGCCGCGACGATGTAGTCGCCTGCCATGGGAACTAGCGCGACACCGAAGGCGAGCGCAAGGGCCGCACCGAAGCTTGCACCGGCGGAAATGCCCAGCGTGAACGGGCTCGCCAGCGGATTGTTCAAGATGGTCTGCATCTGAGCGCCGCCGATGGCAAGCGCCACGCCGACCACGATGCCCATAAGGGCCGATGGCATGCGGATCGACCAGACGATGACGCGCATCTGCGCATCCGCCTCTGCTGGCAGAAGGAGCGTGCGCACAACCTCTCCAAGCCCGTAGCTGGCCGGTCCAGTCGAAAGGTCGCCGACCAAAGCGATGCAGACCCCGACCACCAGCACAAGGAGAACGATCCACCGCCTGGCGCTGAGCGCTTGATAGGCGTCGCGTCCGGCTAAGGTCAGTGCTTTGGTATGGAGATCTGTCATTGCTGGCTATCGGAAAGGCTGATGCTATAGCCGGGCCGGTAGTCTATGGGCAGGAAGCGACGATGGTATTCGGCAAAGGTTGCATTGGGATCCAGATCGGCAAACAGGTCGGGATGGAACCACTTCGCCAATTGTTGGACGGCAACAAATTCGTATGGGCTATTGTAGAACTGGTGCCAGATGCCGTGAAAATTCCGCGTCTTTCTTGCCGCGATACCGGTATAGGCGTCGCGGGTAACGAACCATTCGAGCTTCTTGCGCATCACCCGAGGATCCGCCCCTGGTCCGAGCGGAATCCAGTAGCCGCCGGGCACATAGGCTTGCCAGTCGGCGCTGGTAACCACCACATGCTCGGGATCGGCGACGATAACCTGTTCAGGACTGACCTGCCCGAAGGTTGAAGGAATGATACCGCTGCCGATATTACGGCCGCCGGCGAGTTCGACATATTTGCCGAAATTCTCTGCGCCGAAAGACAGGCAGCAATCCTGCGAGTAGCCGCCGATCCGCTCGATGAACACATTCGGGCGTTTCGGTTGTTTGGCGGCGAGGACGTCCGTAACCGCGGCCATGGCTTGGCGGCGGAATGCGATGATCTCCTCCGCACGCGCCTCACGCCCCATGATCCTGCCCAGGAGCCGAATGGTCGGCTCGGTGTTCTCCAGGGGACGGTGGCGAAAATCGATATAAAGAACCGGTATGTTCAGTGCCGCGAGCTTCTCGATGTAGTTGGCGTCCTTGTTGGCCTGCATGGCTTCAAGATTGAGCAGCACCACATCCGGCTTCTGGATGATCGCCGATTCGATGTCGATCAGGCTGTCCTCCTGGCCCTTAAAGGAAGGCAGCTTCGCCAACCCGGGAAACACTTCGAGATACTGCGCGTAAGTGGCCGGGTCGGCCGCGATCAGATCGGTGCGCCAGGCAACCACATGGGCCAGAGGATCTTCGGGTTCCAGCGATGCGACGAGATAGAGCTGCCGGCCTTCGCCCAGAAGCATGCGCTTGACCGGCGCGTTGAGCGTCACCTGGCGGCCCGCGATATCGGTGAGCGTAAGCGGCGCTTGTGTCCGTGACAGTTCAGGCTTGCCCGCAAATGCTGCTGTTGGAAGCAAAGCGATCAGGACAATCGCCGTCACCGCGGCACGCAGCAGCGATCGGTGTTCCGTCATGGCCGGCTTCCTTTTTCAGTGGGGTTCCAAGTTTTGAGCCATATGCCGAGGGCCGACAAAAATGACAAGGCGTAAAGCGTGGCCACCAGCGGGAAAGCGGCTTCGAGACCAAAGAGCTGGGTGATCACGACGCCGGCAATGATGCCGCTTGCGGAGGCGCCCTGCTGGCAAGCTTGCGCAAGGCCAAGAACCGAACCTTGCCGATCGTTAGCCACAGCGACCGAAATAAGCGCAAGAAGGACCGGCGTCGTTCCCCGAGAAGCATACCCCAGACAAAATACAGGAACGCGAATACCGCAACCGAGTCCGTGCTGCCCGCCAGATGCGTAACCAAAACGCACGCAGCCGAAATCAGCACGCTCCCGCCCAGCACATAGGATAGCGTTCGATTCTCAAAGAACCGCGCCCATAGCGGCGCGGCCACAACAAAGCCGCACGCCAGCAGCCCGTAAGTGAGGCCGGCGACCCAGTGTCGGGCGCCAAACACCTGGGTCATGTACGGTGAGAAAGGAACCTGCAGGACCATGCGGCTGGCAAGCAGCATTCCCATCAAGGCAAGAAGCGCTGCGATCGGAGCGCCTGTCGACGCCGCAGGCTTTGCGATAGTCGCATTATCAGGATTAGCGGCAACGGCTCCTGGCGTCGGTACTGGCAGGCTCAACCAGGCAACGGCAGCGCACAGCGCACAAATTGCCCCAGCGGTCAGATTTATTGCGGCAAAGGAAAGGAATCGAGAATGAGCCCGCCCAGGAAAGCGCCGCCCAGCGAGCCTACATTGGTGGCAACCTGAAGCCAGGCGAAGAGGCTTGCGCGATCCTTCCCGCCGGTAATCTGCACGCCATAGGCCTGCGCCGGGGCGATATAACCGGCGCAGGCGCCCTGCAAGAAACGCAGCGCCATGATCGTCCAGACATCCTGTGCAACAGCAATAAATAGTTGCGTGACCGCCAGACCGCCGAGCGCCCGAACCATCATCAGCCGATTGCCGTAGCGATCGCCCATTCGGCCCCAAAAGGCGCTGGTCAGCGACATGCCGATCATCGGGCCAACATAGACACCAACGCCTGCGAGTCCAAAGACGCCGTCGGAAGGGCTCAGCACCTTGATCTGGATTGGCCAGAATGGACCACTCATTTCCATGGCGCCCATGGAAATGAATTGCAGCCCGAACAACAAAATAAAAACAGGTCCGAAGCCGCGAAGCGCGGCAGAAGCATTTGTCATTCCGCTCCCGCCAGTGGGTTTGGAAGTTCGTGCTCAACCCGATAGTCGTGATACCGCTCCAGATGCATCCGCAGCACCGAGCGGCTCGGCCAGGGTTTCTCAAGAAAGGCCTTGCGTTCTTCCAGCCAGAACGCGTCGGACAACATGCGCGGCCTGAGCGCGTCGAAAACTGCCTCGGCCTCTTCGCGGAGGATGCGCCAAAGCCTTGTGTCTGACATTGTATATTGTTCGTCGAGGCACAGTGCGACCTCGTGAAGGTGGCAGACGAAGCAGGCATCGATGACGAATGAGCGCACGAGACTTATATCGTCGTCAAATGTGGTGGGTAAGATCCCCGCGCGAGTGAAGGGCTTGAGGTGATGCCCTCGTTCCCTGAACAGGGGTGCAAAACTGCGGCCGTCGCCGAAATCCCGGATCAGCAGTTTTCGCGGGCGACCGACTTCATCGAACAGGATCGTGCTGTTTTGCTGATGCGCCTCGAAGGCGATTCCATAAAGCAGATACATGGCGAGCGTTGGGCCGACGACGGTCCTCACATAGGCACGGAAGAACGCAGATACGGCTGCTTCGCTTTCATCGCCGCTTCTCGCAATCAATTCGCAAATAAGCGGGCGGCCATCGACCGGGCTTGCCGTTAAGAGTGCCGCGACGGTGACCGGCAACAGTCCATCATTTCGCGCCAGTGCGTCGGCGTTGCGGTAGACAACCGAAAGAAAGCGGCCCGGATGCTCGTCGCCCGTTGCGGGGTGGTGCAGGATTGCGCCCAGCTCTTCGGTGAAGATCTCCAACCCCTCACAAAGATCCCGCTCTTTTGACAGAATATCGGAAATCAGGGTGCTGAGACGCGGCCCCATGTGAATCGACTTGGCCTGCAGAGTGCGCTGTTCGCTGGTCATCCAGATCGCCACCGGCAGTTTGATAAAGGGCTTCGGTTGCTGTGTGTCCGGCAGCATTGTGCGGAACGACATTGACGGCAGCGTCACGACCTCCGGGCCGTCCGGGTCGAAAACTCCGGAAGCTATCTCGGACGCGAATTCACGGCGCACGAAGTTGTCAAGGTGCCAGATATGGACAGGTAGGGGCAGCCAGTCCTCAGGCGACCTTCCACGTCTATTCAATCCTTCGACCCAATCGCGCCAGAGCTCCGGGAAATTTTGCGAGAACCATTCCGAATAGCTGCCGACATGCGGCATCTTTTCCACGTAGGACCATTCCTTGCGCAGCGCTGCTATCCGGACGCGCACGCGAGCACCGAACTCCGGCGACAAAGCAGTGACGTCCTCGGGTGACAGGTTGGATTTAGCCTTCCATGTCGGATAGAAGGGTGGCCTTCCAGCGCACCCCACTGATCGAGAGTCATGGCCGCCAGATGCGGCGGCAGGTTCCTTTCCAGATATGCGAGGAAACCCTGCGCGCCTGCTTCAGCTACTTTCCCTCGCAGCTCGGCGCTCCAGTGCTCCCGGTGACGACGCGCCAGGACATCGTTGCGCATGCTGTCCTCGACGTCGCGTATGAGATGCTGGACGCCATCCGATGCAGGTGAGATCGCCAAGACGGGCGCGACCCGCCCGATGAGGTCGGAGGGATCATCGATCCGGTACCGAGCGCCGGTCTCGTCCAGTACTTCGACAGAACCACGATTTTGCAATGTTCCGGCAGGCGCACGGCGCAGGTCGGTGAAATGCAGGACCCGGCGTGACTGCCAGAGGGGCAGCCATGCCTGGTTGCCGTCACGCGCCCACAGTAATGCATCCGGTTCAAGAAGACGTTCGGCAAACAGGCAGCGGACCAACCGGTTGAGCGCATTGCGCGATGCGCCCAACCGAAGTTGCGCGGAACGCGCCTGAGCTTCGACATCCATGGAAGAAGACATCCTCTCGTCCATTACGCTTCCTCCGGCCAGTCGACGGGCAAACAGGCCGGCGGGCCTTCGGTGAACCCGCCGTGGTAGTTGAGCGCCCAGTTGTAGGTTTTCGTGATCGCGGGAGTTGCCACTTCAAGCCGCGCGGCCAATTCCACGAGCAGCGCCTGCCCAAAGGCTATGTCTTCGTGGAAAGCGCGGCTTGCGCGATCGATGACAAGGCCAGGCCCGTCCGGATTGGGAACAAGTGGGGCGCGAATGCCCGCGTAGGCGCGGTTGGTTCGCAACAGCGTATACATGGTTCGGTTGTCCTCGATCTGGCTGCCATAAGCCTCGATCAACTCCTGCCGGAGCGGCTTCACCGAACGCAGATCAATGCCCAGGCGTGACTCGACCGCATGGCAGATTGCCTGGTTTTCCGCATCGCAGGCCTCCAGCAATTCGGCGCCGGCGCGCGGGCAATCGCTCCACCAGCAAAGGGGACGGTCAAAAGGCTTGTTTTCCCAGGGTGCGCCGGGGCCGATCAAGGCATAGAGCACGGCGGGATGCATCATTGCGTTGCCCGGCGTCAGCGTGATTTCCAGATAATCCTGCAGCAGGGCGACCGGGGCTTCATAAAGGCTACTCAGCATCGCCTGGAGCTTGGCGCGGCTCGCTGCGGTCTCGCGGCGATGAAGCGCCGCGAAGAGCTGAGCCTTGGCGCCCCCATGCGCACCCGGTCGCCCGGGACCAGGTCAAAGGCCGTATGGGGCACGTCCTTCATACCCCAGATCACCACATTGTCTGTGCCCGAAAGGATTTTGGCTGCGAGCCAGTCGAAGCCGCAGAAGCCAGGAATCGCGCCGACATAGACGCGCCTGTCACGGGGGAGATGCCGTGCGAAGTCGTGTAGAAGCGCAGGCCGAGCGTGGGCCGGCTGCGTCACGATCACCATGTCCGTGTTTATGAGCGCCTCGCTCGGATCGGTGCCGACATAGTCGGGCCGGCCGCTCAAGACGTTGGCGTCCGGCGTCTGAGCCCGCCAAACGCCGTCTCCGCTCGTCCACCGATCAGCAACGGCAGCCGCCCCCGTCAGCACGGAGACAGTGATACCTGGGCGCTGCTTGAAGAGCACGGCATTCAAATGCCCCGTGCGCCCTGCACCGCAGATCGTCACCTTCATGCTGCGCGCGCCCTTCCACGTAGCCAGGCGTCGAGCTGTGCGGCGATTGTCGGATTCAACAAATCGCGCTTGGCCATCCATTCATCGTCGAAGACCGAACTGAGATATTTCTCGCCGCCGTCGGCAACGGGCGTGACCACCGTGCCGGACAGCTTGCCGGCCGCAATGAATTCCAGCGCCTTGTAGATGGTCCCCCGGTTGAGCCCCCGACCAGAATCCCGCAGCGCCGCGCGATAAAACGTGCTGTTTCGAAGGCTTGGGTGTCGGTGACCTGCACTCCTTCGTCGATGCATCCATAGTCGAGCACCTTGCCGATTTCATCGCCGGCGGGCGTTCCCGTGCCCGACTGGTAGTAGGGATGGCCGGGTTTGCCGAAGACGATCGAGCCGGCGGGCTCTACAGCGATCGTCCGGACAGCAGGATTAACCCGCTTCAGACGTTGGGCGATACCGGTCATTGACCCGCCAGTGCCGACACAGCCGACATAGGCGTCGACGCCGTCTGGAAGCTGGGTCAGGAGTTCCTCGACGAAGCCGGCATAGCCTTCCGGGTTTGCCGGATTGTCGGACTGGTTCATGAACAGCGCATCAGGAAGCTGGGCACCGAGTTGGGCGGCCAGCCGTTGGCGCTCCACCACCGCAACCTCGTCTTCCCGATAATCGCCTTCGACATAACGAATTTCCGCGCCAAGCGCACGCATCATGCGGATCTTGTCCGGCGCGGCGTGATGATCGACAACCGCAATGAAGCGTAGGCCCAATTCCAATGCGACCAGCGCCAGTCCAATCCCGGTGTTTCCGGACGACGATTCGACGATCGTGCCACCCGGCGGGAGCCGCCCATCCTCAAGCGCGGCAAGCACCATGCTGCGCGCCATGCGGTCCTTCATGGATCCACCCGGATTGTTCTTTTCAAGCTTCAACACCAGCGTGGCATCGCTGTTGGGTACGGCAATCGGCATCACCGGCGTTTGTCCGATCAACTGGCTTACGGTCGTGCAGAGCATTGTGCCTCTCCTATTGTATCGGGAACGAGCGTTAGCTGCCCTTTTGCATCCTGAACCACGCAAAGGCGGCTCGGCATTGGATGGCGATGGAATTCGTTTTCGAGGAGGTCCATCTGGTAACCGCCGGTGTTGGCGTAAACCAGAAGGTCTCCCGCTCGCGGAGCGATGGGAAAGGTGAGCCATCGATTGCAAAGGACGTCCTCGTCCAGGCAGCTGTGGCCCGCCAGATAAGCTCGGACAGGTTTTGCGGCGACCGGCGGCGATGTGGCCGGAACCAGGATCGGATCGACCAGGAATTCGGAGCCAAACCAGGTTTCGCAAGCGCTGAAGCTGCTGCCTTCGACAAAGACCACATGGGTATCAGGGCCGACGGCTTTCACGCGCAACACCCGGAAGACGGAAATCGCGGCCTGATCGGCCAATGCCCGCCCGGGCTCCATCCCGAGCACCAGCCCCTCATGGACAAGATAGCTCGCGAAGCTCTGGCCATCGGCCATCGGCGCGCGCAGCAGGCAGCGCAGCCACTCGGCCGCGGAAAGCCCTCCCCGTAGGGATAGAACGAGTTTGGCACCTTCCCGCTGCGGTAGTCCTCGGGCATCTGCGTCCCAAGATGCGCCTGATAGGCGCGCTGATCGACATATTGGATCGGCAACCCGCCCCCAATGTCGATCATGCGCGGTGCAAGACCCTGGGCGCGGGATTCGCTGATCAAGCCGGCGACTTCTCCAATCGCTTGCGCACGGGATTCCCAGCTATAGCCACTCAGGTGAAAATGCAGCCCGTCAAAGCGCAACCGGCTTTCACCGGCAATGCGCGACAGACAATGCCGGATGGCCGCTGCTGGCATGCCGAAGCGACTCTGCGCCTGGTTGGTGGGACGCAAACGCAGCAGCACTGCCTGAACCGGGCCGCCTGCTGGAAGCCAGCGGATCAGATCCTCGAGCTCCTCCGGTGAATCCACCGATATCAGAGCGTTGCAGCTGATAAGCTCGTTGTGGAATGCCGCCGTCTTCGCCGGGCCTGTCGCCACAAGTTGGGCGCCGTCGGCACCGAGCCATCTGGCATCTCGCAACTCATAAAGGCTTGAGACGTCGATGCCGGCCCCTGCGCGCAGAGCTGCGGCCAACAGTCCGGGCGATTTGTTGACTTTCGCTCCGTAATAGAGCGCGTGTGCGACACCGCTCTCTCGCAAGGCGCCTGTAAGCACCGCGAGGTTCTTCTGCAGCTCATCGGGCCAGATCAGATTGACCGGAGACCCATGTCGGGCGACCCAATCGATCAGCAGCGGGCCGTTGCCAGCCAGGAGCTCCGCCGTGCCTGGCCGCAGAATCGGTGAAAGGCCCGCGCCGGGCTTGTGGCAATGCAAGGTCATGACCTCGCCCTTTTGGCATAGGCCACGGCGCGTTCTGTCGGAGCAAGGTGGCGCAAGCTCTCCAACGGCAGGTTGCAATTGGGCAGGCATTGATCAAAAATATGTCGCGTCGTCTTGCAGGGAAATTTTCGGCGGCTGCGCGCCATCGCGAAGATGGACGCAGGCGTGATCGTCTGGCCCGAGCGCCAACTCTCCACCCGCACTGCGCTGTAGTCCAGGAGAATCACCGGCACCAGCGACAGTTGCAGACGGTGCGCGACTGCTAGCCGGTGATGACCGTCCATCACGAAGAGGGCGTCCTTCTCCACCGTGATCGGAACAGTCCAGCAACCCGTGCGGAGGATTTGCGCGTGCAGCTCCGCGACCCTGTCGAAATCGACCTCTTCGGTCGGGATCAAGCATGTTGGCGAAAGGAAGCAAACTTGCATATCGACCAGCCTGACTTTTTTCAGCAGGAACCGTTCATGAAGCGCCTTCGGGGTGGAACTGCTTCCGTTGGTGTCGATGCACGGCGACAAGAAGAACAGAGGGTTTGCAGGCACGCCGGCCGTTCGCGAACGAACTGCTCGATCAGCGTGTCCAGCGTCGGGTTAACGCACGAATAAATGCGCTGACACCTCCTCCCATGACCGGGCCATCACGAGCATCCATGAAGCCTCACCGAACTGTAAGCGCAGCGATTACATGTCCACGGTCATCGACAGCAGATACGTGCGCGGTGCTCCCAGGAAGAACGTTCCGAACGAGGCCACGCTGGACCAGTAGTTCTCACCGGTCACATTCTGAACGTTGGCACGGAAAATCGTCTTCCTGCCGTTGATCGCCGTCGTGTAGCGGGCGCCGAGATCGAGCCGCGTCCAATCCGGGATCGGCTGCTTGTTATCCGCATCGACGAACTGCCTGCCCGTGTAGATCACTGCCCCATTCAAGGTGAGCCCGCTCACCCACGGCAGATCCCACTCGGCGCCGATATTGGCCTGTACGTTCGGAACGCCGATGGGCGTATTGCCCACACGTGACGCAATGGCAGACTTCGTCAGGGTGCCATCCAGCAGCGAAACGCCGCCGAGTACGCGGACATCGGGCATGAGTTCGCCAAAGACGTTGAACTCGAGCCCACGCACCTGCGTTTCGCCGGTCGCCACGACGCGCCCAGCCACCTGTTCGCCGCTCCCCTTCGAGATCTCGAAGGCGCTGAAGGTGGTTGCGACCCGGCCGAAGTCCACCTTGATGCCGGCCTCGTACTGTTTGGCGATGTGGGGCGGGAGCAGTTCGCTGCTATTGGAAACACCCGGCTGCGACGGCGCTACATCGCCCCGACTTAGACCTTCGATATAGTTCGCATACAGGGAGACGTTGTCCCGGGGCCGGACGACGAGACCGACCACGGGAGTGGTCGCACTCTTGTCGTAGGAATTCCCAAGCGTTCCGACATTGGGAATATAGTTGGTCGCCTCGACGCCCTGTCGCCGGACCCCCAGCGTCAACAGGACACGCTCATCGAGCACGGACATGGTGTCGGCAATCGAGAGCGCCGTGAGGTTACTTTCCGAGAGTCGGGGCGTCCGGGAATCTCGTTTGCAAACTGAGTTGGCGCGATCGTCGGACTGTAGATGTTCGACGTCACCGCGGTGCCGTTGGTGGTCCGCCGGAACAGTTCGTCGTGATAGACCGAACCCTGGAAGGTGACGGCATGACGAACGAACCCAGTATCGAACCGGGCGCGGACGCCGCCATCATAGGTGTGCCGATCGATGCTGAGCCCGAAGAATCCCGGCGTCGAGCTGGTGTTGCCGAGGGCATTGGTGATCGTCGGGAGTCCGAAGAAGCGTTCGACGTTGGTCTTCGATCCGCCGACGTCGGCGAATAAGGTAACCTGATCGGTTACATCGTACTCGTTGCGCCACAGGACGGATTGATCGTTGATGCGCGACCATTCCCAGGGTTGCGTCACGTTCAACCGGCCGTCCGGTGCCTTTGGCACTTGCAGGCCGGGAGCCGTGGGAGCCATGAGAAACGGACGTGACGGAGCATCGAACCGATCGGTCTGCGCGATAAGGTAGAGCCAGGACCTGTACCGTTCGCCCTGATAGTCGAGGGCCAACGCTCCGACGCCCGTCGTTTCAGACTGACGGTCGATCGGCGTGTCGCCGCCGCGCAGGCTGCCGCTGGCGCGCACGCCCCATTCCTTGCTGTCGCCGTAGCGTCTCGCGACGTCCCAGTGGCCGCCGAAACGCGCGGCCGAACCGTAACTCGCGGTCAAGCGGGTCAAGTCCTCTCCCGCACGCTTGGGCACAACATTGATGACGCCGCCGACGCCGCCATTGGGTGCGATGCCCGAGAGCGCGGCCGAGGGACCCTTGAGCACCTCGATGCGCTCGACGTAATCCGTGAAGATGCGGTAGCTCGGCGCGATCCCGTAGAGGCCCTCGAAGGCGAACTCACCATTGTTGCCCTCGTTGATCGGAAAGCCGCGAATGTTGAAGGAATCGACCACACCGCCCGTTGGGTGGGTACTGCGCACGGAAGGATCCAGGATCAAGGCATCGGCACCCGTCGCCGCCTGCTGATCCCGGATGAACTTGTCCGTGTAGCTTGTCACGTTGAACGGTGACTTCATTGTGCTGGTGTTGCCGAGCATTCCCAGCCGCGCGCCTTGAGCGACCTGACCGCCTGCAAAGGCTGGTACGACACCCGGCTGCGGCGGCTGCGATTGCACCGCGACGGGTTCGGCCTGCGGGGCGGCAGGCACCGTGGCGCGCCGCGAAGTCGATCGGACCCGGCCGGCATTTTGCTTGGCCGGTGCGCGGCGGACTGACTGTTGCGCCGGCGCATCGACAGTAACAGGCGGGAGGGAGTTGCCGCCTTGCGGTGTTTGTGATTGCGCGGGCGATTCGAACCACGCCAACAACGCCACTCCACCTAGCAGTGTCGCACCAAAGCGAGCCACCGCCTCAACCCCACCTGCACGTCGCATTTCCAGAAAGTCCCTTATCAACAGCACGTAGCCCAACGTGAAATTGCTTCACGCTCGACCTGCAACGACCGTGGATCGAAGATCCGCTCTCCGTGTCCGAATACGGCCAACACTTATGGCCCTGTGAATCAGGTCCTCCGCAGACTCGCACGCCGGATGTGTTGCCTGCGCTTTATCGGCAACGTTCGACTGCTAGCGATCACATTGCCTCATAGAGCGACGCTATCGTGACCGCAATGCAAATGCGCGCGCTGCGACTTAGAATGTCTCGATCATCGACGGCTCGAGTCGGCTGACATTGTGTTTGGAGCAATTCCAAAAAAGCTTGGTAGGTTTTCGCCACGTTTTGCTCACGGTCGTTTCACCCAATTCGTTGGGATATCGTTGCGGTTCAAGATCGATCAGCGCCCAGAGAGAAATCGGACAATGCAGCGCCTTCCAAACACGCCCAAAAATCCGGCCCCGAACAGCGCAAGAAACGATGTCCTCACCCGCGCCGCTATCCATTTACAAATGCAACTGCCTACGGATCAGTCACACAATCGGGTGACAGAGATTCGCGACCAACCGATGCCGCGGAACATAGGGAACGCATTCACGATTCAACCGGCATCCATACCCCTCCGGCTGCGCTCGAGCGCAGGACGGCGTCCACCATCGCAACACCGGCAAAGCCATCCTCAATCGTTGGAAAGGTCAGCTCCGGATCGGCAAGGGAGGCGGTGCGACCGGCCACAATAGCTGTGGCCACTTCGGTATAGATCGTCGCGAAAGCTTCCAGATATCCCTCAGGATGGCCGGGTGGAGTACGATTGACGCGCTGACCGGCGGCGTTCATGGACGTTGCGCCACGGCGGATCGACCGTGGTGCTTCACGGAGCGGCGACCAGACGAGAAGATTCGGTTCTTCCTGCCGCCAATCCAGACCACCGTTCTCACCGAAGATCCGTAACCGCAGCCCGTTATCGTTTCCGGGTGCAACCTGGCTCGCCCACAATGCACCCCGCGCTCCGTTCCCGTAACGCAGCAGAATTTGCACGTTGTCATCGACACGGCGGCCCGGCACGAAGATGGTCGTCTCGGCCAGAATCTGCTCAGGCATCATCCCGGTGACAAAGTGCGCCAGCTGGTATGCATGGGTACCGATGTCGCCAACGCAGCCACCGGCACCCGAGCGCGCCGGATCGGTACGCCAGTCGGCCTGCTTCTGGCCGGTGGCCTCAAGCGGATCGGCCAGCCAATCCTGCGGATATTCGACCTGCACGATCCGGATTGCGCCGAGTTCGCCGCCCTGAACCATAGCGCGTGCATGGCGGACCAGCGGATAGCCGGAATAATTATAGGTGACGGCAAATATCAGACCGCTCGTGCGTGCCTTGTCGCGCAAACGGCGCGCCTCCTCAAGGGTTGTCGTCAACGGTTTGTCGCAAATGATATGAACACCCGCATCCAGGAAGATGTCGGCGACAGGCGCGTGCAAATGGTTTGGAGTGACGATCGCAACCGCTTCGATACCGTCGGTTCGCGCGGCCTCGGCCTGCGCCATGGTCCGAAAGTCAGGATAGGATCGATCGGACCCAAGGCCGATAGCCGCGGCCGATCGGATCGCTTTATCGGGCGAGGCCGAAAGCGCCCCTGCGACGAGTTCGTAGCGATCGTCCAGGCGCGCGGCGATACGGTGGACGGCGCCGATGAAGGCGCCTTCCCTCCACCTACCATTCCAAGTCGAATGCGTGGCTCGGCCATGTCGCGCGCTCCTGTCGATTCATCCAGCGCTCAAGTGAGGCCCAATGTCCGCCGGATCTGCGTCTCGTCGCTGGCGCCGCCGGCGAAGTCGTCGAACGCTCGCTCGGTGACGCGGATGATGTGGTCGCGGATAAAGGCGGCGCCTTCGCGCGCGCCGTCCTCCGCGTTTTTCAAACAGCATTCCCACTCCAGCACCGCCCAGCGGTCGAATCCGATGGCAGCCAGCCGCGAGAAGATCGCCTTGAAGTCAACCTGTCCGTCGCCGAGCGAGCGAAAGCGGTCGGCGCGGTTGATCCAGGGCTGGAACCCCGAATAGACGCCCTGCCGCCCGGTCGGATTGAACTCCGCGTCCTTCACGTGGAAGGCGCGGATGCGCTCGGCGTAAATGTCGATGAAGGCCAGATAGTCCAATTGCTGCAGGACGAAATGGGACGGATCGTAGTTGATCGCGCAACGCGGGTGATTGTCGGTGCGCTCGTAGAACATCTCGAAGGTAATGCCGTCGCATACGTCCTCGCCTGGATGAATCTCGTAG
Source organism: Bradyrhizobium sp. RDT10 (assembly GCA_044772375.2). Taxonomy (GTDB): domain Bacteria; phylum Pseudomonadota; class Alphaproteobacteria; order Rhizobiales; family Xanthobacteraceae; genus Bradyrhizobium. The sequence continues at coordinate 1,329,625 of CP187939.1, read as the reverse complement.
CAGAGGTCGACGCCCGATTCCTCATATGCATCGAGGATCGGACGCCAGCGACGCGCGAGTTCGTCGAACGCCGTCTCGATCAGGCCCGGCGGCCGCTGCGGCCAGGGATAAAGGAAAGGCCACGCCAGCGCGCCGGTGAAGCTCACGCTGGCCGAGAGGCCGAGGCGGCGAGACGCCTGCGCGGCCTTCATCATTTGATCTACCGCCCAGATCTGACGTTCGTTCGGCCTGCCCCTGACTGCCGGCGGTGCAAAAGCGTCGAAGGCTTCGTTGTAGGCCGGGTGTACCGCGACGAGTTGTCCTTGCAGGTGGGTGGACAATTCGGTGATCACCAGACCATGGCTCGCAGCCACGCCGGAGATTTCATCGCAATAGGTCTGCGAGGCCGCGGCCTTGTCGATATCGATCAGGCGTGGATCGGAGGTCGGGACCTGAACACCCTTGTAGCCGAGTCCTGCCGCCCAGCCGCAGATGGCATCGAAGCTGTCAAACGGTTGCGCATCGCCGATGAACTGCGCCAGAAAAATTGCGGGCCCCTTCATGGTGGCGGGTCTGATAATCGCTGACATTGCATCTTCTCCGGTTCAGGCCGCTGCGCCACGCTGTAGAATGCCGCGTCATTGTCCGACAAGGATGCCGGCCGTTCAATACGCGACACGATCTTCATCGCCCCCATCGGCGCCCGCATGCTGGATCGCGTGCCTGACTTCCAACACATGCGCGGCGAAGGTATTGATAAGAAAGAAGCGGAATGTCAGCCATGCAAAAGCCGGCGTCAAATCCACGCATTTGAGCGCAGGCGGGGAACCGTCGTTGGAGCCCTCGGCGGTACCTCGCGTAACGCGTCTCTCGTCGGCATGCCATGCTGCGCGCCGGCCTTCAGGCAACTCAAGGCCGCGGCCTCGAGGCCGTGCAGAAGCGGTTGACCGATCTCGGCGCCGAGAGCGTGGAGCAAAGCCGCCGCGGACCAAAAGCCCTCGCAAATCTGGTCAAAAGCAGAATCCGCGCGACTAATGCCGATTCTAAAAGCCGCGGCGGAGAAATAAGTACGGCATCGCGCCTCGAAGGCGCTCGCCTCCGTCGAAATCGTATCGAGATCGGCTAGTGCCCCGACAGATAGTCAGCGCGAACGGGCGCGGCTCCCGATGGCGGCACGTCGAGGCGTACGGCAATGCCCTCTAATTCCGGGCTCGGGGCCGGATACAGCTTCATCACGAGTGGATCATGGCCGGGAATGACGTGGCTCTCGTCCGGCGCCAGCTTCAGCAACCGGTCGAACCCCTCCAGCATTTCGCCGATATGAAGGGCGGTCGTAAATGGCCGTTCGCTCGCCATATTCTCATAGAAATGACTGACGTCGGAGGCCAGCACGACGAATCCCCGGCGGGTCTTTACGCGAACGAACTGAAGCCCGGCCGAATGGCCGCCGGCCGCATGTATCGTAAGCCCGGGAGCGAGCTCGGCGTCGCCATCGTAGAATAAGACGCGGCCCGCATAGTTGAGCCGCACAATCCCGCAGACATCCTCGACCTCGAACGAATGCGATAACCGCGGATATCGCATGAAGCGTCCCGTGGCATAGGCAATTTCGCGTTCCTGGAGATGGAATCGCGCGTTCGGGAACCGGTCGAAATTTCCCGCATGGTCGTAATGCAGATGCGTGAGGATAACGTCCTCGACCGCGGCTGCATCGATGTCGAACGCACCGAGCGTCTCCACCGGACAGCGCAGGAACGTTCGCTTCCGCTTCTTCGATACTTCTGCGTTGAAGCCGGTGTCGATGACGAACGTACGACCTCCTCCTCTTGCGAGCCACATGAAATAGTCCATCGGCATCGGACCGTCATGCGGATCGCCGCCGATGAAATGCTCGCTGCGCCGCGCATCGCGGGTGGCATAGCGGATAGCGAAGAGTTCGTATTCCGGGTCGGCCATGCTATCTCCCAACAGACCAGGGGCCCCATCACTTCGCTTCGACTTCGTTGAACGCCTCGCGCGCGTTGCGGAATGCGTCAATCCCCGCCGGCACGCCACAGTACACGGCGACCTGAAGCAGGATCTCCTTGATCTCGTCCTTGGTTAGGCCGTTCTTCAACGCGCCCTTGACATGCAGCTTCAGCTCATGGGGCCGATTGATGGCACCCAGCATCGCGAGATTGACGATGCTGCGGGTGCGACGGTCTAGACCCGGCCGCGTCCATAGTGCGCCCCAGCAAAATTCGGTCGACCATTCCGCCATCGTCCGGGTGAATTCGTCGGCGCCGGCGATGGATTTGTTGACGTAGTCCTCGCCGAGCACTTCCTTGCGAACCTTCAGGCCCTTGTCGAACAACTCACTCATCGTTGGTTCCTTCCATTGTTTGAGAACTGCTTTTCAAGGCGGCGCGGCTCAGCCGTGCGCCCTCATCAGGCCCGAGACGTCCGCAAGCATGTCGAGACGCCAGACACCATCGATGATGCGATCTGTATCCCAATCGGTCCTACCCAGCCGCGCACAATCGCGCAGCTTCGCTTCGATATCGCGGTTCGACAGCGGGTCGGCAAGGCTGCCTTTCGCTTCCATCACAACCTCTTCGAACGACTCTCCCGACGTCAGTTGGATAATGACGCGCGCGGCACCGTCCGGAAGCGAAGCGTCAAGCGCCGCCCTCACCTTCTGGCGCAGGGACACGATGTCCGGCCGAAATACGGTCGCGTCCGCGAACTCGGTGACGCCGGCCGCCCCCAACAGCAACGCGCAAGCGGCACAATGATGAATGCTGACCCGTGCATCACGTTCGTTGCGAACCGCGCGATTGCCGCGCGCCAGCAGAAGCGCCGAGCCCTGCACCGTGATAGACGCGATGTCATCGATGCGCCGGGTCAGCTTCGCCCGTAACTTGAAGCAGGCATCGATCACCGTATGAAACACGATGCCCGCCGGATAGGGCTTGTAGGTATTCTTCGCGATCTCCCAGGTCTTGCCGAGACCGCCCGTCAAGCGCGCAATATCGGGTTCGTCGCCCATGGCGCGGGCCCAGCCGAGCGGTCCTTCGATGGCCCGTGGCGATGCCGAATAGCCTTCCGCCGCGAGCAATGCCGCAAACAGGCCGTTGCGCGCCGCGTTGCCGACGCTGACATTCTTGGCGGCGCTGGGCAGGTTTTCGACGATTCCGGCCGACTGGCTGGCGGCAATTCCGATCGCATTTGAAATCTGGTCCACCGGAAGCTCGAGCAGTTTCGCACAGGCCGCGGCCGCACCGAACACTCCGCAAGTCGAGGTGATGTGCCAGCCACGCGCATAATGTCCCGGTGACACCGCGTTGCCGACGCGGCATTCGATTTCCACGCCGAGAATGAATGCCGTGAGAACAGCCTGCCCCGAAAACCCCCGCGCTTGCGCCAATGCTAGCACCGGTGCCGCGACTGGCGCCGCCGGATGAATGATGGTGTCCAGATGGGTATCGTCGAAATCAAGCAGATTGGCCGAAACCGCGTTGAGGAACGATGCGCCCAGCGCATCGAGCCGTTCCGCGCGGCCGATGATCGCGGATGTCGCGGCACCGCTGAACGGCAATAACGTACGCAACGCTGCAGTGGCGGTCGGGTCGGTCGCCGACCCCAGCGCGGTCGCGAAAAAGTTCAGGATCGAGCGTTTCGCTTCGTGACTTTGCGCGGCGACATCCGCCCATACCGTACCGGCAACGAAATCGGCAAGCACTGTGCCGGCGCCTTGCGCTTCATCTTGCCGCACTGAGCGAATTCCTCGGACCCTGTTTTTCCGACCCTATTCCGGCGCAGCGTGGTCTGTCGACAGGAGATCTTATGCTTGACAGATTGACTGACAATCTGGACATTCAGCGAAACGCGGCCAGGGAACCTTGCCGCGGCAAGAACAAGAGGCGCTAGCGGCGCGACAGGGAGCGAACCATGGCAGCAGAAACAATCGGCTTTGTCGGAACGGGCCGCATGGGCGGACCGATGGCAGGGCGTCTGCTCGACGCCGGCTATTTGCTGTGCGTTTACGATTCGCAGACGGAGGCGACCGAGGCGCTGGTTGCGCGTGGCGCACGGCTTGCGAAATCGCCCGCCGAAGTGGCATCGAGCGCCGACATCGTGCTGGCCAGCCTGCCGACCCCCGACATCGTCAAGGCGGTTGCGCTGGGGCCCGATGGAATTGTTGCCGGAAGCCGAGCCACGGTCCTGATCGACTTGTCCACCACAGGGCCGGGCGCGGCAAAATTGATCGCGAAGGGCTTCGAAGCGCGAAACCTGACGCTGGTCGATGCGCCGGTCAGTGGCGGCATCAAGGGCGCGGTGAACGGTACGCTTGCGGTAATGGTGTCGTGTCCGAAGGCGACCTATGACAGGGTTGAGCCGATCCTGAAGAATTTCGGAAAGCTGTTTTATACTGGCGACAAGCCGGGCACGGCGCAGACGGCAAAGCTGGCCAACAATCTGATGGCGGCCGCAGCGCTGGTGATCACCTCCGAAGCGGTGGCGATGGGCGTCAAGGGCGGCGTCAACGCGAAGGTTCTGATCGATATCATCAACGCCAGCAGCGGTCGCAACAGCGCCTCCGAAGACAAATTCCCCGCGCCGTGCTTCCCGGCACCTTCGATTTCGGATTCACCACCGGCCTCTCCTACAAGGACGTCCGGCTCTGCGTCGATGAAGCCGAGGCCATGGGCGTGCCGATGGTCTGCGGCTCGGTGGTCCGGCAGATGCTCGCGATCACCAACGCCAAATATGGCGCCTCATCCGACTTCACCTCGATCGCGAAAGTGCTGGAGGAATGGGCCGGCGTGGAAATGCGCGGCTAGAACCCGGACCGCCGTTGCGCGAGAGGCGATTGCCATGACGGTTGGATCTACTGGAGCAGGCGAAGTTTCATTGGCGCGAGCACTGGCGCGCGCCGCACTTGCCGTCGATCCCGGTCGCTTCGATGCCGAAGTCATCGCCAAGGCGAAAATCTGCCTGCTGGATTTTCTCTCCTGTGCCTTCGAGGCGCGAAATCACCCGTGGAGCCGCCAGGCGATCGGCATCGCACGCAAGGTCGGAGACGGCGCAACCGTCATCGGCACCCGCACCCTCGCCTCGCCGGGCGACGCGGCCTTCGCGAACGCGACCATGGGCCACGGCCTGGTGCGCGAAGACATGCACGCCGCCAGCATCTGCCACCATGGCGTGGTGATCTGGCCGACCCTGCTCGCTTTGTCGGAACGAACGCCGCTGTCCGGCGCGACATTCCTTGGCGCCGCAATCATCGGCTACGAGGCCGGCGCGCAGATCGGCCGCGCGCTCTTTACCGCCGACCTCGCCCGCCTCTACCGGCCGACCGGCCTTGTTGCGCCGCTCGGCGCAGCGTTAGCGGGAAGCTATGCTCTTGGCCTCACCGAAGATGCCGCAACCAGCGCAGTCGCCATTGCCGCCAACACATCGTCCGGCTTGAACGAATGGCCGCGCGCGGGCGGCTCCGAGATGTATTTCCATCCGGGCTTTGCCGCGCGCAACGCAATTGCCGCGATCGAACTGGCCGAAGCCGGCGCCCTCGCCTCGGAGACGATCCTTGAGGGCGAGGCCGGATTGTTCGCCGCCTTCCGCCGTCAGCCTGCCCCGTCCGAAATCCGATTGTTTGCCGGCCCGCAGCCCGAGGTCATGGCCGTCTACAACAAGCCGGCTCCCGCCTGCAATTTTGCACAGACCGCGGCGCAGACGGCCTTGCGCGTCGCGCGCGAACTCGGGACATCGGAAGACATCGCGACCGTTGCGATCCGGGTCCCCGAAGCGGCGGCCCGCTACCCCGGCTGTGACTCCAAGGGGCCATTTCACAACGCGCTGCAGGCCAAGATGAGCATTCCCTTCAGCGTCGCTGCCGTGCTGGCACGCGGTGCGCTCGAAGAGCAAAATTACGCGCGAGTCGACGATCCCAGAATACTTCACCTCATCGAACAGACCGATCTGCAAAGCGCGCCTGATCTGACCGCCGCATTTCCGGCGAACCAGGGCGCCGAGGTCCTTGTAGGCCTGCGCGACGGAAACACCATCCATCAGCGTCTCGAGAATGTGGTTGCCGCGACGCCGGAGGAGATCCGTGCCCGCTTTCGGCAAGCCGCTTCCGACGTCATTGGCGACAAGCGCGCGCGGCATCTGGAAGAACTCGTTGACGATTGCACGTCGCTTCCGGACAGCCGCGTCATCGCCACCCGGTGCCGGCTTGAACCGACCGAACAACGACTGCGGCCAGCGTCATGACCGATAATGACAAGCGGAAAATGGGGAGCACAATGTTCAAACCGGAGATGGCCGCGAAAGCCACACCGATAGCCGGCAAAAAGCCGGGACACTCCCTCCCAGCGCGAGGTCTCCAGTGACCCAGGCGCTGGAAGGCTTCCTGCAAGCGTTGTCTGCCGGACTTTTGATCGGCGCGGTCTACGGCCTGATGTGCGTCGGGCTCGGGCTGATTTTCGGCGTCATGCGGGTGATCAATTTCGCCCAGGGCGATTTCATGATGCTCGGCATGTATGCGGCGTTCTATTTCTTCACCGCACTCGGCGTGCAAGCCGCGTTCGGCAACACCTTCGGACCGTTCGTCGCGATCCTGCTGGCCGGCCCAGTGCTGGCTGTCTTCGGTTACTTCGTCCACCTTACCCTGATCTCGCGTGTATCAGGCACGCGCACCTCCTCGCTCGAGGGAGAGGGTCATTATGCCCAGCTCATTCTGACACTGGGGATCGCGCTGATCCTGCAGAACGGCGGGCTGCTCGTGTTCGGCTCGGTACTGGCCTCGATCCGGACGCCGCTGTCGAGTTCGGCGTGGGAGCTTGGACCGCTGTTTTATGACGTCAGCGTCTTCATCAACAAGGCGCGCGGGATCGACGCCGTTGTCTCGCTGGTGACGATGCTGCTGCTGACGCTAATGATCACGCGGTCGCGGATCGGAAAATCGCTGCGCGCCGCGGCTGACAACCCCACCGCGGCGACCTATATGGGGATCGACGTTGACCGCGCGCACCGCATTGCGTTCGCGCTCGGTACCGGCATCACCGCGATCGCGGGTGGCCTGCTCGCCACCAACTATCCATTTCACCCCTTTGTCGGCGTCGAATACGTCATCGTCATGTATGCCGGCGTCGTGCTCGGCGGCATGGGAAGCATTATCGGCGCCTTTTGGGGCGGCATGACGATCGGTCTGGTCCAGCAGATGTCGACGCTGATCCTGCCGACGCAATTGCAGAACGCCGCGATCTTCGTGGTCTTCCTCCTGATCATCTTTTTCGCCCGCAAGGTTTCTTCGGGCGCATGGTCGAGAGGACATGACCATGCGCGGATGGCGATCACTGCTGCCTATCATTGTCTTCACCGCGCTCTATGCGGCGGTGTCGCTGAGCGTGACCAATTCCTATTACCAGCTGGTGATGACGCTGGTTCCGGTGTGGGCGATCTTCGGCCTGTCGTGGAATCTTCTGAGTGGATACACCGGCCTGATCTCGTTCGGCCACGCCGCTTTCTTCGGCGTCGGCGCCTATGCCGTCGTACTCGGCCAAGTCCATTTCGATCTGTCGCCGTGGATCACGATCCCGATCGCGGCCATCCTCGGCGGCATCGCCGGACTGCTGATTGGCTTTCCGACCTTCCGCCTGCAGGGACACTACTTTGCGCTGGCGATGCTCGCCTACCCGCTCGCCATTCTCTACGTATTCGAATGGCTCGGCCTTCAGGAAGTCACGCTGCCAATCAAGCGCGACAATCCGATCGCCTATATGCAATTCGCCGATCACCGTCTCTACACGCTGCTGGCGCTGGCAATGATGTTCGCCACCATCTTGTTGACGCGCGCCATCGAACGGTCGCGCTTCGGCATGGCGCTGCTTGCGATCAAGCAGAATGAGGCCGCCGCGGAAGCCGCGGGGATCAACACGCTGGCCTGGAAACTCCGTGCCGTCACGCTCAGCGGAGCCATCGCCGGAGCGGTTGGCGGATTTTACGCGGTCGTGCTGCTGGTGGTGACCCCACAATCCGTATTTGGCATGCTGGTGTCGGCCCAGGCGTTGACGGTCGCCATGTTCGGCGGTGTCGGAACGGTCTGGGGGCCGGTGATCGGATCGGTGATCCTGATCCCGTTGGCCGAAACGCTCAACGCCGAAGCAGGCTCGCGCTTTCCCGGCATTCAGGGGTGATCTACGGCCTCGCCATCATATGCGTCATCCTTCTCGCGCCTGAGGGCCTGTTCTGGAAAGTGCGGGACTTCCTGCGCAAGCGGTCGGCACCGCCGGTCGCGACGACACCGAGCGGCCCGGATATGCTGGTCGCCGCCGCGGTCCCCTCCGCTCCGGTGCCACCGCGTCCGGACCGATCCCCGGGGACAGGTGACGTCGTCCTCGAAGTACGCAACCTGTCGCGCTCCTTCGGCGGATTGAAAGCCGTTCAGGATGTCAGCTTCAAGCTGCGGCAAAACGAGATCCTTGGAATCATCGGCCCCAATGGGGCCGGCAAGACCACGCTGTTCAACCTGTTGAACGGGTTCCTGCGGCCAGGTACGGGCGAGATTCTCCTCGACGGACGCGAGATGTCCGGCCGCAAGCCGCATGAGCTCTGCGAGGCCGGCATCGGCCGCACCTTCCAGATCATGCGCCCGTTCCTGCGCATGTCGATCTCGGACAACGTCGTGGTCGGGGCCTATGTCCGCGCCAAGACCGATGCCGAGGCAAGGCAACTGGCGACTGACGCGATTGCCCGCGTCGGCCTGTCCGAAATCGCCGACCGCATCGCAGGTGAACTCACGACCAAGGAATTGCGGCTGATGGAGCTTGCCCGCGCGCTGGCCGGACAGCCACGTATCCTGCTGCTCGACGAGACGCTCGCAGGCCTCGGACATGACGAAGCCAACGAGGTCGTCGCTGTGATCCAGCGCCTCGCCCGCGACGGCACGACGATCGCGATCATCGAACACACGATGCAGGCGATGGTCCGCCTGGTCGACAGTTTCCTCGTGCTCGACCACGGCGCCGTGATCGTCGAGGGCGAGCCTGAAGCCGTCACACGCGACAGCCGCGTCATCGAGGCCTATCTCGGCAAAAAATGGGTGGCCCATGCTCCGCATTGAAGGGCTAACCGCCGGCTATTCCGCGATCCCCGTGCTGAATGGCGTCTCAATCAAAGTCGAACAGGGCCAGTTCGTCGCCATCGTCGGGCCGAACGGCGCTGGCAAGACGACGCTATTCAAAACGATCTCCGGCATCGTGCATCCGAGTGCGGGGGCAATCACCTTCGAGGACCACGACCTGCTGTCGATCCGGCCGGCGCAACGTGCACATCTCGGCATCGCCCACGTTCCGGAAGGCCGTCAGGTCTTTCCTTCGCTCACGGTGATGGAAAACCTCGAAATGGGTGCGATGACCGAGGCCGGCCTGCGCGACTGGAAACACAACATCGAGCGCATCTTCGAGTGGCTGCCCATCCTGGCCGAGCGACGCGCCCAGTTCGCAGGCACGCTCTCGGGTGGACAGCAGCAGATGCTGGCGATCGGCCGCGGACTAGCCTCCTCGCCCAAACTCCTGATGCTGGATGAACCCTCGATGGGCCTGGCGCCAACCATCGCGGATTTCATCTTCGAACGGCTGATCGAGATCCGGCGGCAATCGAACCTGACGATCCTGCTGGTCGAACAGCGCGTGGCGGAGGCGCTCGAATCCGCCGACCACGGCTACGTTCTCGAAGCCGGCCGCGTCGCACTCGAAGGCAACAACCAAACCTTGCGGGCGGACGATCGCATCCGCAAGGCCTATCTCGGCATGTAACAAACAACCAACAACACCATTGGGAGGGCGAAAATGGGCCAGGAAAAGATCGAGGACAACGCATCCGACAAGATGTCGAAGACGTCGCTGACGCGGCGAACCGTGCTCTCAGGTGCGGCCGCAATCGGCCTGTCGACGGTGGCGCGCGCGCAGCAGCCGGCCGAGGTCAAGGTCGGCCTCATCGTGCCGTTGTCCGGCATATATACCCGTCCGGGCCAAGTGATGCGCATGGGCGCCGAGATGGGCATCGAGCACATTAACGCGCAAGGCGGCATCAAATCGCTCGGTGGCGCGAAGATGAAACTTGTCGTGATCGATTGCGGCGACACCACGGAAAAGGCCAAGAACGCGGCGCAGCGCATGGTGGCGCAGGAACCCGATCTGGTTGCCGCGACGGGCTCGTATCTGAGCTCCTTCACGCTGGCGGTGACCGAGGTTACCGAGCGTGCCGAACTGCCGATCCTCACGCTGTCCTATTCGGATCTTTTGACCGAGCGCGGCTTCAAATTCATCTTCCAGACGGCAGCGCCCGCCAGCCGGCAATCGGAGCTTGGCCTGCCCGAACTAATGAAGCTTGCCGAAGCCGCATCCGGCAAACGCCCCAAGACGGTGGCGATGCTGATGGACAACACGGCGACGTCGGTTGCGACCGCCAAGGCGCTCAAGGAAAAGATCTTTGCGCAGGAAGGCCTGCAACTGGTCGTCGAGGAAGTATGGACGCCGCCGCTCTCCGACGCCACGCCGCTGATCCAGAAGGTCAGGTCGGCCCGACCGGATCTGCTGCTGTTCATGCCCAACGCGGTCTCCGACGCCAAGCTCGGCCTCGAAAAAATCAACGAGTTCGGGCTTGGCCAGGGCAAGATTCCAACCGTCTCCTTCTCGATCACGATTGCCGAGCCCGACATGCTGCAAAGCGTCAGCACAGAAGCCGTGCAAGGCATCATGACGGTGGTAGCCAACTGGGGATCGAAAGGCCACGAAGCCCTGATCGCTGAATTGAAGGCAAAGTACAAGGAGCCCTGGATGACGCAGAACGTCATCTCGACCTATGGCGACATGTGGCTGATGAGGGCGGCGCTGGAACAATCCGGCAAAGCCGATCGGCGTGCTGTCGCAGAAGCCTTCCGGACACTGGATGCCGGTCCTTCAAAACACTACCCCGGCGGCCAGCTCAAGTTCGACGAAAAGGGCCGCCGTGTCGGCGCCGGTGTTGTCATCGTGCAGTGGCAATCCGGCGTGCCCGTCACCGTCTATCCGTCCGACCTCGCATTAGCTGCTCCATTCTGGCCGAAGAAATCTTGACCGCAACGCGTCTCAAAAATTTCAGGGAGGAATAGTCATGACAAGGAATACCCGGGCCAAATTGACGCGGCGCAGCCTGCTCGCCGGCGCATCCGCCGGTCTGATCTCGTCTCGCGTGTGGGCTCAGCAACCATCGGAAGTGAAGGTCGGATTGTTGGTGCCGATCTCGGGCCTCTATGCGCGCCCGGGAGCCGTGATGCGCCACGGTGCCGAGATGGGGGTGGAACACATCAATGCGCAGGGTGGCATCAAGTCGCTCGGCGGCGCCAAGCTCAAGTTGGTTGTGCTCGATTCCGGCGACACGACCGAGAAAGCCAAGAACGCCGCGCAGCGCATGGTCGCGCAGGAGACCGACCTGGTGGCCGCAAGCGGTGCTTATCTCAGTTCATTCACGCTGGCCGTCACGGAGGTCACGGAACGGGCCAATCTTCCGGTCCTCACCCTCTCCTACTCCGACCTCATTACCGATCGCGGCTTCAAGTATGTTTTCCAGACATCGGCTACGGCGGGGTCGCAGGCAAAGCAGGCTTTGCCGCAGATCGTGAAGCTGGCGGAAACGGCGTCAGGCAAGAAACCCAAGACGGTCGCGATCATCACCGACAACACCGCGGCGTCGATTTCCTCGGCAAAGGCGATGCGAGATGGCCTGCTCGCCGAAAACGGGCTGCAACTGATCGTCGACGAAACCTTTACCCCGCCGCTCGCCGACGCCACCCCGCTGGTTCAAAAATTCGGTCGGCGAAACCTGACCTTCTGTTCTTCCTGCCTACCGTGATTTCCGACGCTAAGCTGCTGCTCGAGAAGATGAACGAGTTCGGCCTCGGGCAAGGCAAGATCCCGACCATCTCGTTCGGCATCGCCATCGCCGAACCCGACATGCTGCAGACCGTAAGCCCGGAACTGCTGCAGGGCCTGCTCACCTGCGTCGCCAGCTGGGGCGCCAAGGGTCACGAGGCGCTGATCGCCGAACTCAAGACCCGCTACAAGGAGCCCTGGATGACGCAGAACGCGATCTCCACCTATGGCGACATGTGGGTGATCAAGGACGCGCTCGAAAAAGCCGGCAAGGCTGACCGCGTTGCGGTCGCCGATGCGCTGCGTTCCATGGATGCCGGTCCCTCGAAATATTATCCGCTCGGCGAAATCAAGTTCGACGAAAAGGGCCGCCGCGTCGGCGCCGGGATGACCATCGTGCAGTGGCAATCCGGCGTACCGGTCACGGTATTCCCGCCGCAACTGGCGCTCGCGCAGCCGTTCTGGCCGAAAAACTAGCTGAGGATTGGATGGCAATATGGACAAGGCGACATACGATCGAGGCCTCCAGATCCGCAAGAGTGTGCTGGGGAACGAGTTCGTCGACAAGGCGATCGCATCGGCCGACGACTTCAATCGTCCGATGCAGGACCTCACGACGGAATATTGCTGGGGCTACGTCTGGGGCCGCGACGGCCTTTCGCATAAGACCCGCAGTTTTCTCAATCTTGCGATGCTGTGCGCGCTGAACCGGCCGCAGGAACTCAAGACCCACGTGCGGGGCGCCCTGACCAACGGCGCCACGCGGGAGGAAATACGCGAGGTATTCATGCAGGTCGCGATCTATTGCGGCGTGCCGGCCGGCGTGGACGCTTTCCGCAACGCCAAGGAAGTGTTTGCCGAACTGGACAAGAAATAACTGGAGCTTGAGACGATGTTGAAGGGCAAATGGGCTCTCGTGACCGGGGCGACGGCAGGCCTGGGCCTGGCCGTGGCCGAAAGTCTTGCCGGCGCGGGAGCCAACATTGTCCTGCATGATCTGAACGAACCGGCGCAGACGCGAGATCGTCTTCGCACGCAGTTTGGCGTCGAGGTGGTCAGCATCGCGGCCGACCTGTCGCAGCGCACCGCCATAGAAGCGATGATGAACGACCTGCTCGACCGCACCAGCGCGGTCGATATCCTGGTGAACAACGCGGTGGTGCGGAATTTTTCACCGGTCGAACACCTCCCGCCGGAGCGGTGGGACGAAGCGCTCGCCGTCAATCTGTCGGCCCCGTTCCACCTGATCCGTCTCGCGTTGCCCGGGATGAAGCAAAGGCGTTGGGGTCGCATCATCAATATGGCGTCGATCTATTCGACCCGTGCCGTGGCGGACCGCATCGATTACGTGACCACCAAGACCGCCATCCTCGGCATGACCCGCGCGGTCGCGATCGAGACCACAAAGGACGGAATTACCTGCAACGCACTGTGCCCGGGCACGCTGCCCACGCCGGCCATTCAGGCAAAAATCGCAGAGATCGCGGCCGCCGACAGCAGCACCGTCGAGGAAGCGGCGCGCGATTATCTGGCGGCACGCCAGCCGACCGGGCGATTTATCGCCATGGAAGGCGTCGGTGCGATGGCGGCCTTCCTGTGCAGCCCGGCCGCGCAGGACATCACAGGGGCAACGCTGCCGATCGATGGGGGCTGGTCCATCGCATGAGCGCCCGTCCCCCACAGGAGATACACAATGACTGAAGCATCGAACCGAAATGCCGTAGTGACCGGCGCCGCCGGTGGCATGGGTCGTGCCATTACGAAAGCGCTGGTCGAAAGCGGGCGACGGGTCGTCCTTGCCGACCGCGATCCGGCCTCCCTTCGCGAGTTCGCCGCCGAAATGGGCGACAACACATTCCCAATCGAACTCGATATTACCGACGCCAAAGCCGTAGACCGCCTGCCCGACCTCATCCCGGACGCCTTCAAGCCGATCGACATCCTCGTTAACAATGCCGGTCACGACATCGGCGGCCGGACGCGTTTCGATGCCGGCGCGGCGGACGATTGGTCCGGGATCGTACAGACCAATTTGATCGGCCTGATGCGGGTAACCCGTAGCCTCCTGCCCGACATGGTCAGACGTAACTCAGGCCACATCGTCAATATCAGCTCGATCAACGCCGTGCGCATCGTTCCCGACATGGCCGCCTACAGCGCCAGCAAGGCAGGCGTCCACATGTTTACCGAGACGCTCCGCGGAGAGCTGGCGGAAACGGCGATCCGGGTGACCGAAATGCAGCCCGGCTTGACCAGGACCAACATCATTCTCACCCGCTATCGCGGCGACCGGACCAAGGAAAAGGACTATTTCGACCAGTTCAAGATGGCGCTCGATCCGGCCGATATTGCCCGGTCGATCGTCTTTGCGTTGGACCAGCCGCCGCATGTTCAGATTGCGGAGATGATGATTCTGCCCGTAAATCGCTATTGAACCAATGCCGGTACCAAGGCGGTAGACAATGGATAAACGCGGTGAATTGCAATCCACGCTCCGGATCGAGGACATTCCGACCGTCCGGTCGAGGGTCGCCCAAAAGCTGCGTGAAGCGATCATGTCCGGGACCCTGAAGCCAGGCCAGCGCCTGATCGAACGTGAGCTTTGCGAGATGACCGGCGTGAGCCGCCCGTCCATTCGCGAAGCACTCCGGCTGCTGGAGGCCGACGGCCTGGTCAACACGGTCCCCCATCGCGGTCCCGTCGTCAGCACCATCAGTCTCGAGGAAGCAAAACAGCTCTATGCTGCGCGTGCCGTTCTCGAGGGATTTGCCGGACGTGAATGCGCACGCCTGCGCGATCCAGCGGTCGTTCGCCGGATCGGCGATGCACTCTCCAAATTGAAGGCCGCATTCGCCGATGGCGATCTGATGACGGCCCTTGAGGCCAAGACGGAGTTCTACGCCGCCCTGATCGGCGGCTGTCAGAACGCCTTCATCGAACGAATGCTCAGGCCGCTGCATGACCGGATCACGCTGTTGCGAATTACCTCGATGTCGCAGCCGAAGCGCATCAACAAGAGCCTGCGCGAGGTCACCGCGATCTGGCGCGCCATCCAGAGCGGCGATCCTGATCTCGCCGAGAAATGCTGCGTCGATCATATCAAGGCGGCGGCCGTGGCCGCGCTCAGCATGATCGAGCAATCATCTGCGTCGAACGAAAAGGCGACCGCGGATGAATGACCCAACGTTATTTCGATCAAGCCGTTTCAACGGGCCACAAAGCCGATAGGAAGCTGCCATGACGTTTGTAAAACGCGTTTTTCTGATGCTGTTGCTGTTGCCCGTACTGCCGGCATTCGCCCAGGAATTTCCGAGCCGGCCGATCACGCTTGTCGTGCCGTTCTCGGCTGGCGGCCCAGGCGACGTCATTGCCCGCCTGCTCGGGACATCGATGAGTGCGACACTGAAGCAGGCGGTCGTTATAGAGAACGTTGTCGGCGCCGGTGGCACCCTCGGTACCAATCGTGTCGCCAAAGCCGCGCCTGACGGCTACACCCTGCTGCTGATGCATGTCGGCCAGGCCACCGCGCCTGCGCTTTACGCCAAGCTGCCGTTCGACCCCGTCGGCGACTTTGCGCCAATCGGCCTCGTCACCGACGTGCCAATGATCCTGGTGACGCGCGCGAATTTTCCAGCCAAGGACCTGAAGGAACTCGTCGCCTACGTGCGGACCCAGGGCGATAAGGTTACTTATGGCAATGTCGGCCTCGGCTCCGCGTCACATCTTTGCGGGCTGATGTTCATGAGTGCCATCGAAGCCAAGCTCACGCCGATCTACTACAAGGGCGGCGGCCCCGCGCTGAACGATATCATCGCCGGTCACATCGATGTCTATTGCGATCCGGCAACCGGGCCGACGCCCTATATTCAGGCCGGCACCATCCCGGGTTACGCCATTACCAGCAAAAGGCGGGTGCCGACCTTGCCGAACGTACCGACTTCGGCGGAAGCCGGAGTGCCGAAGTTTGACGTCACGACCTGGTACGGGCTCTATGCACCACGCAATACGCCGAGGCCGATCATGGACGCACTCGTCGACGCTCTGCAAAAAGCGCTGAAGGACCCGCCCTTGGTCAACCGCTTCGCTGAACTCAGCATGGCTCCCGTCGAGCAGGAACGGGCGACGCCAGCGGCGCTCGAAGCCCTCCTCAAGAGTGAAATCGACCGATGGGGTCGGATAATCAAGGATGCCGGCATTACTCCGCAGTAGAGCGAACTCGCTCGCAGCACGGCGTTTTCCCGATGGTACGCGCGGCTCTTGCTTCACTTCATTTCAGCAGATCATCCCGCGAAATGAGTTCGTCGCAAAGATCCGCTTTCCTTGTTTCCGAAGTAGCCCCTCCCTTGAAGCATCCAGCCTGCTACTGACACTGCAGAGGGTTGAGTTCAGCTCGCTCACGTTGGTTGCCGTGATTTTTTCTCCCGGTGCACATCGTCCACACACCGCTCTCCAACTATTTGAAAATCGTGAACTCTCGCTCCAATCCATCATGGGTGCCACAGAGAAGAGATAATCTTGCGATTTCAATCGGGTACCCCATCACCTTCCTCGCCCCCTATACTATTTTCGCGAAAATAGTATAGCCGGCAGGCGCGCGTGATCGTCTGGCCGTCCGTGACCGCGGCAATATCCCCCACAAGGAATCTCCCGGCCATTTGAAGTCCTAACTCCTCAGGAACGTCGCTGGCAGAGGGCTTCGCCATTCTCCCCCGATCGACCCAGAAACGAGCGATGCATTTGCGCGGGATAGCTGCGCATTGACGTCATTATGGAGGAACGGCAATCGAAAGAGCGGTGTCGATGAGGAGTGAGTCGGATTTCGACACCCCTATCCGATCGGACTTCTCCGCTACAGCGCGAAACCCACTATTTCGGAAGTCCAGCTTTCTTATTGGAGGGCAGCGTAGCCGGCCCAGCGGCGCCTTGATAGTCCGCCAAACGCCGCCTTGTTGTGAAGCATTGGATCAACTTCCTGGACCCGGAGCTTCGCCGAAGAACTTATCGAACTTTCCCTCCGCGCCTTGAAATTCTTCGGCGTCGACAGGCGGTTCTTTCTTGTCGGAGATGTTTGGCCAAACCGCAGCAAACCTAGCATTCACAGCCAGCCACTTTTCCAGGCCCGGTTCCGTGTCAGGCTTGATGGCGTCGGCTGGGCACTCGGGTTCGCAGACACCGCAATCGATGCATTCGTCCGGATGGATAACGAGCATGTTGTCCCCTTCGTAGAAGCAATCGACGGGGCACACCTCAACGCAGTCGGTGTATTTGCACTTGATGCAGGCTTCGGTGACGACATAGGTCATCTGGGGCTCTCGTCGCTTTGACCAGTATTTTGGGTGATCCTCTCGTTCAGAGTGCTAAGAACTCGTCTTCGCCTTCCTGGCAACGATCTGCTGAAGCGCCCAGCGTGCGTTTTTTCTGACTTCGGGATCCGGATCATTGGCGACAAGGACCAGAAACGGTTCCGCGGCTGGATCGGCAATCTCGCCCAACGCCGCCGCAGCTTCCTTACGCAGATTGGCTTGCTCGTGCGTGATGCACTTGCCAATCGGAAGGACCGCCCGGTCGATTTTCATCTTGCCGAGGCTTCTGATCGCCTTGAGCCGCACCTGCCAGAAATCGTCGGTCAACGCCGCAATCAATTGGTCCGCCGCGACCATGCCGTTGGCGTTCTGGCCCAGCGTCTCCGCCGCCATCTCTCGGACCATCCAGTCTTCATCGCCAAGCGTACGGGTGATCGATTCGGCTGCGGGCTTCATCTGGGAAAACGCTAGCGCGCTAACCGTCGCGCGCCTGACATGGGCATCGGGATCGCCCGTGGAAGCGGTGAGCGCTGGTATGGATTCTTCGAGCTTCAAAAAGCCAATGACGCCGATCGCCTGCACGCGCACCGCGGTATCGCTGTCCCTGAGCGCTTCCAAGGCCGGCTTGAGCGTGTCCTTGCGCCGCAGTTCCTTCAGCGCACGGAGCGCGCCCATGCGGACGAACGCGTGCGCGTGCTTGACCAGGGGAAGTATCGTATCGGCGCAAGCCGGGTCCTTGAGTTCAGCCATGCTGTCAGCCGCAGCGGAAGCGACCGCCCGCTCCGGATCGACCAACAGTTTCGCCAGGACCGCCGCCGCCTCCGGACCGTCGAACTCCCCCAGCGCCATCGCCACCTGCTGACGTACTCCGGCATCCGGATCGGCGACCATGCCGCTCAGATGGCCTACTGCCGCTGGATCCCCGGAATGGCCCAGTGCGATGATCGCAACGCGACGCTCCGCCGGATCGGCAGCCCCGAGGCGCTCATCGGCGTCTTCCAGGTCGTCATAGGATTCGAAGGGCCCCGACATGATTACCTCAGGAGATATGGAATGTTGACGGTAACGGCGCCGGTCGGGCAATCGGCCTCGCATGGCATGCAATACCAGCATTCGTCATACGCCATGTAGGCCTTTCCGGTCATGTCGCTGATACGAAGCACGTCGAGCGGACAGACATCGACACAGACGGTGCATCCCTTGTCGGCGATACACTTGGCGTCGTCGACAACGACCGGTACGGAAGTCTGATAACTGGCGAGAGGCATTGCTAAGTCTCCTGGTGCTTCGCTGCAGGCCGCTACGCGCTGGCGCGGATGCGCTGCTTGTCGTAGAGATCCTTCTCTTCGTCGGCGATCGGGACGACGTAAGGCTCTACTTCCCGCTTCTCGCTGGTCATCTTGCCGTCCCTCTTGCTGAGAAGCGTATGGCAGAACCAGTTCGCGTTGTCCTTCGGGAAGTCGGTGCGAAGGTGATAGAGGCCCCAGCGGCTTTCCTCGCGGTAGAGCGAGGCATGGGCGGCCATATCGGCGCAGTCGAGTATCGATTGGGTCTCGAGCGCGCGAAGCAGCTCGTGCGAATTGCGCGCGATCATTCGGTGCTCCATATCCTCGCGAACCTCCGCCAGCCGGCGCTGGCCGAGCTGGAACTTGCGCGTGACCTTCGGCGGCTGAAGATAATCGTTCACGAGGCGGCGGGCCTTGTATTCGATCTGGTTTGGCGGGATGCCGTCCTCTCGCTTGGTCGGAGCCATCACACGGTCACGCTCCCTGGCAACGTCGGCTGCATCGAAGGCGGCGAAGTCGTGATTGTCCGCGAACTCCATCGCATCGATGCCCGCAACCGAACCGTTGGTGAATGCGCCGAGCATATAGTTGTGAGGCACGCTGGCCATGTCGCCGGCGGCGAAAAGGCCTGGCACGGTTGTACGCGCAAAATCATCGACGAACACACCGGATGCGCTATGCCCTGAACAGAACCCGATCTCGGAGATGTGCATCTCGATCGATTCGGTCCGATAGTCGGTACCGCGTCCCTTCTGGAACAGGCCGCGCGTCGGCCGCTCGACCTTGTGCAGCGTCGATTCGATCTCCTCGATAGTCTTCTCGTGGAGGTGCGAGAGCTGAAGAAACACCGGTCCCTTGCCCGACAGCAATTCGTTGTAGAACTCGAGCATCATCTGGCCCGACCAGTAATCGCATTCGATGAAGCGCGATCCTTCGTTGTTGGCTGTGAACGCGCCGAAGGGGCCGGCGACGTAGGCGCAGGCCGGTCCGTTGTAATCCTTGATCAGCGGATTGATCTGAAAGCATTCGAGGTTCGCAAGCGCAGCGCCGGCATGATAGGCCATGGCATAGCCGTCGCCTGAATTGGCGGCGTTCTCATAGGTACCGAACATATAGCCTGACGTGGGAAGGCCGAGGCGGCCGGCGGCGCCCATGCAGAGGATGACAGCCTTGGCCTTGATAACCAGGATCTCGGCCGTACGCGTATTGACGCTGATCGCGCCCGCCACGCGTCCGTCGTGCGACGTCAGCAGACGAGTCGCCATGTAGCGGTTCGAGATCAGGATCCGCGCGCGCCGGAGCTGACGGTAAATGGCCTTCTTGACCGTCTCACCGTTCGGCATCGGCAGCACGTAGGTGCCGATATGGTGCACCTTCTTGACCGCGTAATCGCCGTTCTCGTTCTTTAGAAAGCGGATGCCGAAGCTGTCGAGCTCCTCGATTATCTTGTAGCAATTCTGCGCATACTTATAGACCGCCTTCTGATCGACGATGCCGTCATTCGCGATGGTTATTTCCTTCGTGTATTGCTCCGGCGTCGCATAGCCCGGGATGACGGCGTTGTTCAGCCCGTCCATTCCCATCGAGATTGCGCCTGACCGCTTGACGTTCGCCTTTTCGAGCAGAACGACATTGGCCTTGGGGTTTTTCAGTTTCGCCTTGAGCGCCGCCATCGGTCCTGCCGTACCGCCGCCGATAACGAGCACATCGCAGGAAACTTCCGAAAGCCCGTCGACGATCTCATCCATTGCCATCATTCGCTCCTGGTTCGGCGTGTTCGCCGTCTTGGCGATAGATTTGTCTGGCTGGACTTTCGACGATAGCAATTAGTTGTCGCCGGAGAGAGAAACTCAATGTTTGGGCTCTTTGCCGTAGTCGAAATCAGATCTTGAACAACAAACAGGCAACCGAGACTATTATCGCTCAACGAAAGCCTTCTCGATCACGAAATGCCCCGGCTCGCTGTGATTGCCTTCGACAAAACCGCGCGCCGTAAACATCGCGCGGAGTTCCGTCAGCATGCCCGGGCTGCCGCACAACATGATGCGGTCGGTCTCCCGGTCGAGCGCTGGAACTCCGACGTCGTCGAAGATCTGACCCGATTCGATCAGGTCGGTAATGCGGCCACGGTTGCGAAACGGCTCGCGGGTCACGGTCGGATAATAGATCAGCTTGCCGGCGAGAAGCGGGCCGAACAACTCGTCCTCTCGAAGCCTCTCCACCAGGCGCTCGCCATAGGCCAGTTCGGAAACCTCGCGGCAGCCATGGGCAAGAATGATCGTCTCGTAGGATTCGTAGATGTCGGGATCCTTGATGAGGCTGGCGAACGGCGCGATGCCGGTACCGGTCGAAAGCAGCAGCAGCCGCGTTCCCGGTATGAGGTTTCCGGTGATTAGCGTTCCGGTTGCCTTGCGACCGACGAGGATAATGTCGCCCTCCTTGATCTCCTGCAGGCGAGAGGTCAGCGGCCCATCGCTGACCTTGATGCTGAAGAATTCGAGGGCGTCCTCATGGTTGGCGCTCGCCATGCTGTAGGCGCGGACAAGCGGACGTCCTTCGACCTCCAGTCCGATCATCGCAAACTGTCCATTCTGAAAACGAAAACCCGGATCGCGCGTGGCGGTAAAGCTGAACAGGGAATCGGTCCAGTGTTTCACCGAGAGAACCGTTTCCTTCTGAAAAGCGCTCATCGTCCTTCTCCTCCTTCGATCGTTCGATCGCCAGAACGCGCGCGTCAGCGCGATGGCGGAACGTTGGGTGAGAAGGGAAAGTCTCGCAACGACGGAGTTCAGTTCTTGGTCGATTAGTTTCTAATTTTCGGCGGACTTCACCTGAACGAATGATGCTTAACGTAAATGAACGACAACCCGATCAGGATCGCGGAAAGAATCAAGAGAAGCATGATGGGCTTCAGGCCGAAGGCGCGGATGCTTCTCCAAGGCAATGTCAATCCGATCGCCGCCATCGACATGACAAGACAGAAGCGCGAGAGTGGCGCGTTTGCCTGAGACAGCTCGCGCGGGACAAGCCCCGAGGCATTGAGTAACGCCGCCATGACAAAGCCGACCAAGAAAGCCGGCGGCAACGGCAATGAAGGCTTTTGCGAAGCGCCGCTACCCGGCGCGATAAAGGATACGGCGATGCAGGCTGGCGCGAGCAGCGCCACGCGCAAGAGCTTTGCCACCGTCGCCATATCGCCGGTGTCCGGATTGACGCTGTAGCCGGCCGCGACTGCGTGGGCAACCTCGTGAATACTTCCACCGAGGAAAATGCCGCCGGCTGCCGAGCCGAGTCCGGCCATCTGAACCAGCGGCGGATACAGGATCATCGCCAGGGACGACATGATGCTGACGGCGCCAATGGTGCAGGCAACATCTCTGTCGGCGGGGTCGTTGCGCATGACGACACAGGCAACGGCGGCGGCGGCCGACGCGCCGCAAATAGCGACGGAAGCTGCGGCGACCAGCGACAGCTCCCTCGTGATTCCAAGCATCGGCCCCGCGAACCACCCTAGCGACAGAACGATCGCCACGTTAATCGCAAGTGCCGCGATGTCAGCCACATCCAGAATCTGCAGGGTCGCAATCGGGATCTGAAATCCAAGCAGCGCGACACCGATGCGCATCACTTGCCTCCCTGCAAACGAAATGCCTGTTTGAAACAGCGCCGGAGGCGACCAGATTGCTGCGAGACCGAGACCGAAGATCAAACTCCAGACAACAGCAGAACCCGCCAGCAGCGCCGTCCACGTCGCGGCGCAGGCGATCAGCGCGCAGAGAGCGATACCCGGAAGATCCCACCAAGGCCGGTTCGGTTCGCTCAACCCTCCGGATCGATGCAACATGCCTTGTCTGCCCCGCGCGATGTGCGCGAAGTCGTGTTCGCGATAGCGAGGGAACAAGCAAGTAATTTCCAGAACCGCGATTCGGCGCACGCCGGCAATTAGTTGCTATCCGGGCGAGCCATCAGACGGTAGCCCTTGCGAAGGAGGGACTGTCGGATGTCGATGTCACTACCGATTGCCGCAGAGTCGTCGGCCTGCGAAGTGAGCGCCGATCTCGCCTCGTTATCGATGATCGCAAGCGGCGGATCGCGCGTCACGCTCGCGGCGGAGAAGCTTCGGCTGTCCTGCAGATGCGCGCACTGCACCCGCGCGCGCTTTGACGACCGCTTCCCGGATCAGTTCCCCGGCATCGCCATCGTGGAAGTCACCGACCTCGGCTACGGCCTGAATATTTCGTTCTCGGACGGACACAACAGAGGATTTATCCCAGGAGTTACCTGGCAAGTTTGGCCGGGCATTGATTCCATTCGGCTTTTCGGCCGCGTCATTGATGACGAAAAGATCAATCTGGCACGAAGATTGCTGCTTTTTAGATCAGTTCTAGATGATCTGGAGATCGGCAATGCTGCTGCAGGCTGGAAATGTGGTGCGCGGGAGCCTGCCTTCGGCCGCGGCTGCGGCGGCGAAATCAACCTCCCTACTTCTCACCGAGAATCAGCAATTGATCGGCGGCCCACCGTCGCTAATAGAAAAGCTGACGACACGCGAACGCGACATCGTGTTGAAGCAGGGGCGCCGAAAGGTCCTCAGCCGGGGACAGACTCTTTTCAGTCAGGGCGCGAAACATGACGGCATTTTCCTGATCGAAAGCGGCCGCATCCGCGTCTTCTATTCCTCACCGCTCGGACGCGAAATCACCCTCGCCTATTGGCACGCCGGCAATTTCGTGGGCGGGCCGGAGGTCTTCGACAGCGGCATTCATCAGTGGTCCGGCGTCGCCTCCAGCAATTGCAGCGTCGTGCAGCTTCCCGGTAAAGAACTGCGAACGCTAGCAACTGAAATTCCCAACCTTGCGATCGGGCTGATCGAGGGGCTGGCGTTCAAAGGCAAGTGCTACTCGGCGCTGGCGCAGATGCTGGGAACGCGCTCGATCACGCAGCGGCTGGCTCACCTTCTGTTGCACCTGATGGATTTATACGGGGTGGAAGATCCTGACGGCGTCGTCATCGCCGCTGCTTTTACCCATGCCGACCTGGCCCACATGGTGGGCGCAACCCGGCAATGGGTGACGATCAGCCTCAAGCGAATGCAGCAAAAGCGGATTGTGCTGACGAAGCGGTCGCAGATCGTCGTTTGCCTGCCAAATATTTTGGAGGAAATGCGCGGTCAGGCATCGGATTGAGTTCGGATGCACACCTAAGCGGCTTTGCACTGCAAAACTGCCCAACGAGTATGCAGCCGGCCTTTAACGGCAACTAATCTACTCCGATGGCCAGTCCGCGTTTGCAGGGAACGTTGACCCAACCAATCATGGTGCAACGCTTCCAACCGAATGAGGATGAACATGGTCCGCCGAGTCCAATCACTCTCGATAGCGATATCCGCAGCGTCCGTGGCCATGGCGCTCGCGCAGCCGGCCTGCGGCGAAACCATCAAGATCGGTATCGGTACCCAGGACACCACGACCAACACCGTGACAACCGGGATCGTCATCCGCCAATTGCGCCTGCTGGAGAAGTATCTTCCGACCGAGGGCAAGTATGCCAACATCAAGTTCGAGCTCGAATGGCAGAACTTCACCTCGGGTCCTCCCGTCACCAACGGGATGATGGCCAACAAGCTGCAGTTCGGCGCCATGGGAGACTATCCGCTCGTCGTCAACGGGTTCACGTTTGAGAAAAATCCTGAAAGCAAGAGCCGCCTGATCGCGGTCGCAGCCTACAGCCTGTCCGGCTCCGGCAATGGCCTCGTCGTCCATAAAGACTCGCCCTATTACGAACTGGCGGATCTCAAGGGTAAGCTGATCAGTGTCCCCTTCGGATCGGCCGCCCATGGCATGGTTCTGAAGGCGATGCAGGACCGCGGCTATCCGGCGGATTTCTTCCAATTGGTCAGTCAAAGCCCCGAGGTCGGTTCGACAAACCTACAGGAGAAGAAGATCGACGGCCACGCCGACTTCGTCCCGTTCGCCGAACTGCTGCCGTTTCGTGGATTTGCCCGCAAGATCTTCGACGGCGTTGAGACCAACCTGCCGACCTGGCACGGCGTCGTGGTCCGCACCGATTTCGCTGAGAAGTATCCTGAAGTCGTCGTCGCCTACATGAAAGCGATCATCGCCGCCAACCAGTGGCTCCGCACCGATCCCAAACTGGCGGCGGAAAAAATCGCGGAATGGACAGGCATCAGCAAGGAAGTCGTCTACATCTTCCTCGGCCCCAGCGGCAACATGACCACCGACCCCACCATCAAGCCAACCCTGATCGACGCTGCGGAAGTCGACGTCAAGGTGCTGCAGAATCTCGGGCGTATGAAGGAATTCGATCCGAAGAAATGGGTCGACGACTCCTACATCCGCAAGGCCTATGCCGACATGAAGCTGGACTACGGCGCCCAGCTCGCCAGCACCAAGAACTACGAGATTTCCGGCGACGACAAGTTCTGCAAGAAGCCGATCTCTGATTCCCGCAAATCCGGCGAGGTCTGGGTCGAGGATGAAGGCATCCTTCCGTTCAGCAGCGCCACCTGTACGCTCGGCGCCTACGCGGATTTCAAGACCAAGGAAAGAAGATCAACGTTACTTACGTCTTCGACACGGCGCGCGGCATCAAATTGTTCGCGGACCAGGCCTTCTTTGCCGTCGCCGGCGGCGATATCGCGCCGTTCCTGCTGAAGAAGGACGCCGAAGCCTTCGCCGCGAAGAACAACGGCAAGGTTCTTGGTTTCGAGGAGGCGGTGAAGTCGGCCGTGAGCGGAGGCAGGACATGAGCAGCAGTCCTGCGCATACCCTGCATCCGACAGAGCACAAAGCAGCCAGGATCGCCGCCGAACCGGCGCCCGCCGTTGAGCCGGTTCACGAGCCCGTCACGGCCGGCGTGCTGGCCGCGCGCTGGTTCCGGCTCAACAAAGGTCGTCTGCGGGCTGCGTTGATCGGTGCGCTTTCCCTGGTCGCATTTTTGATTCTTTGGCACCTCCTGACGAAGTATCGCGTTGTGTTTTTCGTGCGGTTTACCAACGTTCCCTCCCCACTTGCCGTCTATGAAAGCTTCACGACCGCAATCCACGACCCAAAATTCCTGATGCACGTCCTGCTGAGCTGCCGCAGGATCATATTCGGCTTCGCACTGGCGACGCTCGTCGCGGTGCCGCTCGGTCTCGTTATGGGCCGTTTCAAGCTGATCCACGAAATGGTGTTCCCGGTCGCTGAAGTCCTTCGTCCGATTCCGGCGATCGCTTGGGTACCGATGGCGATCATGCTCTGGCCGACAAACGAACAGAGCATCGTCTTCATCACCTTCCTCGGTTCGTTCTTTCCGATCCTGGTGAACACGCTGCACGGCATGGTCTTGGTCGATCCGGTTCTTGTCCGCGCCGCGCGATGCCTCGGGGCCAAGGAAACCTCGATTTTTCGCGAAGTATATTTTCCGGCTTCACTTCCGCACATCTTCACCGGACTTACCGTCGGGATGGGCGTTGCGTGGGTTTCGCTGATCGCAGCCGAGATGATCTCCGGCCAGTACGGAATCGGCTATTTCACTTGGGAGGCCTACTCGCTAGTCCAGTATGCCGACATCGCGCTCGGCATGATCGCGATCGGCGTGCTCGGCCTGACGTCCAGCCTGCTGATCCGGTCCGCCGGCAAGCTCGCAATGCCTTGGGGGCGCGCATGAGTCTGATCGAGGCGAAGGCCGCAGCGGGCCACATCGAAGTCACGAACTTCGCGCTGAGCTATGAGACGCTCGACGGGTCCGTCGCCGCCGTTACCGACACGCAGATCCACGTCAAGCCGGGCGAATTCATCTCGATCGTTGGCCCGTCAGGTTGCGGAAAATCCACGCTGTTGAACGCGGTCGCGGGCTTCCTGAAGCCGACCGCGGGAACGGTCACGGTCGACGGCGAAGAGGTGAAGGGTCCGAGCGCTGAGCGCGGGATGGTCTTCCAGCAATATTCACTTTTCCCTTGGAAGACTGTCCGTGAGAACGTCGAATTCGGTCTAAAGATGCGCGGCATGGACCGTTCCCGTCGCGAGAGAGCAGCGCGCACCCTGCTCGGATTGGCCGGCCTGGAAGCGTTTGAAAAGCAATACCCGGATCGACTTTCCGGCGGCATGAAGCAACGTGTCGGTATTGTTCGAGCCTTGGCAACTGGGCCGAAAGTACTTCTGCTCGATGAACCCTTCGGCGCACTGGATGCGCAGACACGGGTCATCATGCAGCAAATTCTCACCAACATGTGGCAACGCCTGAAGATCTCGGTTCTGTTCGTGACACACGATATCGACGAAGCGATCTTCCTATCCGACCGCGTCTACTGCATGACGGCTCGCCCCGGCTCGATCAAAGCGGAAATTCCCATTCCGCTGGAACGGCCTCGCCAGCAATCGATGATGATGTCGTCGGAGTTCCTTGCATTGAGACGGGGCCTGATGTCGTTGATCCGCGAAGAAAGCCTGAAAGCAATGGGAGGCGAAATCAGCGACCAAGGTTTGCAGGGGCTCAATATTGACCTGCACGGGCAGTCCTTGGCTGACGTACTTTGACCAGAAGGCAATCTTCAGGCCCACCAAAGGTCATTCTGCGGCAAATACCAGACAGCTCTGGAAGAGTTCGCTTGTCGGAGGAGAAACGGAGATACGGCCCGATGGTCAAAACTCGCGATCAATAAGGTGGCTCCTTGCGCTCTCGCTGCGCCTTTCCCGCTTCGACTCACCACATGAGATCGTCGGCAAAGCGCGGGAATGCCTGTTCAAGGGCCTTTCCGCCCTCGCCGATCGGTTTGCCTTCAGGTGACAAAGTCTGTCCGATGGGGCCGACAGTGCTAGAGATCATCACCATCCCCATTTCGGAGAGCGTGCCGTGCCAGGCCGTTGCTGCCCGCGCGCCGGACAGACGGCCTGCCGGGTAGCTCACGATCGCAGCAGGGCGCGTCTTCGGCGCTCGGTGATTACCGCTGGCCGCAGGCGACATTTTTGTCTACATGGCGGCGACGGCGAGGCGATGACAGCGAGGGGCGCTCCGCCAGTCGTGAACAAGACTCAGGTCCAGAGTGAACGAAACCGATAAAGGTTGCGGCGGCACTATAACTTTGGACTACTTCTTAGGTTTATGGGCGCAGCCGATCAAAAATAGGGTTAAGTATTGCAATGTTGTATGCAGCGCGTGAACCGCGGTTTCCCTCTCTCGGTTTGTCTCGCAGCTCTGGTACGGTGAGAATGCACCAGGCCATTCACATGAGCGCTTTCTACCCACCGGTGAGTTCGATCTTGTCATCAACACGCGGAATGGCGTTCTCCGTATTTACGATCTCGAGAACATCGATGTAGCTGCCGTTTTCTTAGGACCTTTGATTGCAGGCGCCCACACCCGCCCCTACGTTATCGACACAGGCCAGCAAGCCTCACTCTTGGGTGCGAAGTTCCGTCCAGGCGGCGCATACGCGATCTTTGGACTGTCGGCCGATGCGTTGCGAGACCGGCATGTGCCTCTCGAAGATCTTTGGGGCTCCGCGGCAACCAATTGCAGGACGCAGCGATGACAGCGACGACACCGGAGGCACGCATCGCCGTTCTTGAGAATGCAATGGCGGCACGGCTGGCAGTTCACCGCCGCTCGCACCCGCCGTCGCCCACGCCATCCGTCGGTTCCACACGCGGGACGGCATTGACCTTGTTACGGCGGTGGCGACCGAGGTCGAGCTGAGCTCGCATCGTTTCATAGACGTGTTTCAACGGGAGGTCGGCCTTGCGCCCAAGCTATACTGTCGTCTGCTACGCTCCCGCCGCATACTGCGCGACTTCGCACAGATGTCGAGATCCGGAATCTGACGAGCGTCGCTCTAGATTGCGGTTACTATGATCAGTCTCACATGATCCGCGAATTCAAGGCCTGCCTCACACCGTCTGCGTACCGAGAAGCCGAGGGCCGCTATGACAATCACGTTCCATTGAGCCGCTAGGTTGAAATTTATCCAATCGCCCAAGCCAGAATCTGTCTAACCATGGCCATCAGAGCCGCGCGACCGTGAGGTTCGTGCGGATGCAATTCAGGCTCATGGAGAAACCAATGTACAATTTCCCAAAAGTTGGACCGGAACAGGAGCGGTTCTCGCTCTTTACGGGCGAGTGGGACTCTCAGGTACGATTCTACTTTGATCCACCCAACCACCGATGGAGAAGATCGGGCGCTATATCGCCAAGCTCAATCTTGGCGGCTATTTTTGATCGCGAGTTCGAAGTTCAATTGGATGATGCCGGCGACTTCGCGGAACTGGCGTTTCACGGTCGAGGATTAACTGGATACGATCCCTTTGCGGGCAGATATCTCGGTATTTGGGCGGACTCCGGAAGTCCTGCTTTGTATCGGACTGAGGGAACGTTCGACGCTTCGGGCAAGGTCTTCACGGAATCGTCTGTGGGTCCAGGTCCCGACGGCAAGGAACTGCACTTACGCTTGATCACGGAAGTAATCGACCCTGATCGCCAGCGCTTCAGCATCCAGCGGCTGATGGCGACCGGCGAGGACGTGCTCATCCCGGAAATGGTTCACGCTCGAAGACAATAAGAAAGCCACTCGGGGCTACTGCGGGAGAACAGTGGCCCATTTCCGAGCGGGTGTAAGAGCGCGTCCAAGCATATCCGGCCATCGCGTCCTCGTGGAAGGACTTCATGCAGGTGACAAGAAATGTTCAACCTTCGTGAAGCAGTGGAGACGGGCGGGATCACGATCATCGCCTTGCTCGGCCAGCCGACGATGGTTCGCTCTGTAGTTCAGCAATTGCCATGCCATTGACTGCGCCGGCAGAGACGTATCCAGCTATTTTGCCGGGTACCTATGCAGCACAGAAAACCATCCCGCGCCGGTCGCAGAAGCCACACCTCATATATTGACACCGGCGCAGCGCTTTCGTTTCCAAGCACGAAAATTGCATGATGGCCCTGCATGAACCTGATCAACCCGGACATCCACATGCTGCGCTCGCTGACACCGGCAGCATACCGAGACCGGGCGTGCGGCTTGGTCGTATTAAACTCATGATCGTCCCTTAGTGGACTTGAACAACAGCGAACGCTTTGGTTCAGCAGGAGGACGAGTGACTGATATCTCGGCGACGAAGGACAAAGCTCTCGATCCACGGCTGAACTGGGCAACCCTTTCCCAGGCAGAGCGCGACGCTGCCTATGACAACAATGCGGCGGTAAAGCGCAGCGCAGCGCTGATCGCCGAAAGAAACCAGATGTCCGAGACGCTGCGCGGCAGCCGCAACTCCTTTCTTGATGTACCTTACAGCGATCGCGAAAGGACCAAGATCGATCTTTATCCGGCGGCCGACAAGACAGCCTCCTGCTTGGTCTTTCTGCACGGCGGTTACTGGCAGCGCAATTCGCGCGAAGCGTTTGCCATGCTGGTCGAAGGCGTCGCAGCCCATGGCTGGTCCGTTGCGATCCCCGGATATTCGTTGGCGCCCGAGGCGTCGTTGACGGACATCGTGACGGAGATATCCCGGTCGCTCGATTGGCTGGCCAAAAATGGAGGATCATACGGCATCTCCGGCCCCGTCGTGCTCTCGGGCTGGTCGGCCGGCGCCCACCTCGTCGCAATGGCGCTCGATCATCCGCGCGTCGCTGCGGGACTGGCGATTTCCGGCGTGTACGATCTTGGGCCCATTCGCGATACGGGCCTTAACAATGCGCTGAAGCTAACCAGCGCGGAGGTCGCGGCATTGTCGCCGCTTCGCCTGCCCGCCGTCCACAAGCGGCTCGATATCGCCTATGGCACGGCTGAACTGCCGGCGCTGGTTTTCGATTCAATCAAGCTTCATGAAGCTCGCGCCGCCGCTAACGCGCCTGGCAAGCTCTTCCCGATTGAAGGCGCAGACCATTTCAGTATCCTCAGCGAACTGCGGCGTCCTGACGGCGCTCTTGTCGATATCGCCCGAAAGCTGGTCGGGTAGCAGTCATCTAAGTCGCCGGCGACTTGATCGCCCTGGCGTCGATCCAGATCTGATCGTCCCTGATCCGGACCGGGTATAGCCGCAACGGCCGGCTTGGCCAGCCGTAGGAAATTCGGCCGTTACGGAGATCGAACGAAGCCGCGTGACGGGGACAGAACAGGCGCCCTCCTGACAAGTACCCGTGACTAACCCAACTTTCTCAACTCGCGTGCCAAAACGACAATTTTCGGGAGTTTTGAGGCGAAAAGGTGAGTCGGATCAATGTGTGGGTCTCAGGAATCGCGTGTAGTGTAGACCAAGTATCTTTTGGGCCTGTTGCGATCGGCGTAGCTTCGTCGGGCCATGTTTTTGCGATCGAATCGGCGCTTCAAGGACGGCAAGGAGCACCACTACTGGAATATCGTCGAGAACCGGCGCTGTGCCAGTGGCAAGGTGGTGCAGCGGCAGGTGCTGTATTTGGGTGAGATCGGCGACGGCCAACATGACGATTGGAGCCGTGCAATCGAAGCGTTTGACGAGGATGCGCAACGCCACACCCAGCTGTCGCTTTTTTCTGCCGATCGTGAACTTCCCAGACAGGCCGAAGGGTACGGCGTACAGGTGCGGCTCGATGCGATGGAGTTGCATCGGCCGCGGCAGTGGGGCGCGTGCTGGCTTTCGTGTGAACTCTATGAACAGCTTGGGCTTGACCAGTTCTGGGCGCGCCGCCTGCGGCCCTCGCGCGAGGGAACGAACTGGTGCGATATCCTGCAGACGCTGGTGTGCTACCGGTTGATCGATCCCGGTAGCGAGTGGCGTCTGCACCGGCAATGGTTTGAACAGAGCGCGATGGCGGACTTGCTGGGCGCGGATTTCATGCTGGCGGAGAAGAATGCTCTCTACCGCTGCCTCGACAAGCTCTTGCCGCACAAACAAGCGCTGTTTTCCCATTTGCGTCAACGCTGGGCGGATTTGTTCGGCGCCAAGTACGAGGTGTTGCTCTACGACCTGACCAGCACCTATTTCGAGATCCGCGCCCTCGGACGACGACAACGACAAGCGCCGCTTCGGCTACAGCCGTGACAAACGCAGCGATTGCGTGCAGGTGGTCATCGCACTGATCGTCACGCCGGATGGCTTCCCGCTCGCCTATGAAGTGCTGCCGGGCAACACGGCGGACAGCACGACCTTGCGGGGATTTTTGCACAAGATCGAAACTCAGTACGGCAAGGCCCAGCGGATCTGGGTGATGGATCGCGGCATTCCCACCGATGCGGTGCTGGCGGAGATGCGGCAGGCCGATCCGCCGGTCTCCTATCTGGTCGGAACGCCGAAGGGACGGCTGTCGAAACTGGAGAAGGCGCTGCTCGACAAACCCTGGCAGGCGGTGCGCGAGGGTGTCGACGTCAAGGTGCTGCCGCAGGACCAGGAGACCTACGTCTTCGCGCAAAGCCGCGCCCGCATCCACAAGGAACGCGCCATGCGCCGGCGCAAGCTCAAATGGCTTTGGTCACGATTGAAGCAAATCGCGAGCATGAAGCTCACGCGCAAGGAATTCCTGATGAAGCTCGGCGCCGCGCGTTCCAAGGCTCGCGCGGCGTGGCGGCTGATCGACATCGATATCGCCTCCAGCGGGACTGCGTTCAGCTTCACGCTCAACCGCGAGAAGTTGCGCCAGGTGCGCCGACGTGAAGGGCGCTATTTGCTGCGCACCAATCTCGGAGATCGCGATCCCGCCGATCTCTGGCAGTTCTACATTCAACTGACCGAGGTCGAGGCTGCGTTCAAAAACCTGAAAGACGATCTCCAGTTGCGGCCGATCTATCATCAGGTCGAGCATCGGGTCGAGGCGCATATCTTCGTCGCCTTCCTCGCTTATTGCCTGCACGTCACGTTGCGGGCGCGACTGAAGCCGCTGGCGCCGGGCCTCACATCAAGGGCGGTGCTCGACAAGATGGCCGCGGTGCAGATGCTCGACGTGCACTTCCCGACAACCGACGGACGCATGCTGATCCTCAGCCGCTATACTGAGCTCAACGCCGACCAGAAGCTGCTGCTCAAGCAACTCAAGCTCGATTTGCCTCCGCAGCCACCGCCGCGCATCACGTCCTCGCAGAGGTCCGCTCGCCCCCAAGTCCCAGTTTTGTAGTGGAGACTTTCGATAGACCCCTATTGATTTTGCTCGCCTTTTCTCTCGGGTTGAGAAAGTTGGGCTAAGGTCAGCCTGTTCGTGCGGGCACAACCGTTCGCAGGCTACTGCACGTCCTTCGTTCCAGACCAGGATCAAATCGACGCCGGTCACGCGGACACAGACGAGCGCTTGCGAAATCAGCCGACTGAGCCCGCAGACCGGCATCCATTTCCCGTCGCCCGAAAACGCCGCCGTTTCAAGCCCCTCATCCGCCAAGATAGGCCTTTCGCACGTGCTCGTTCTCGATCATATCGGCGCCCGGCCCGGAAAGAACGATGCGGCCGCCTTCCAGCAGATAGGCGTGATCGCACATCTCAAGCGCCGCAAACGCGTTCTGCTCGACCAGCAGGACCGTCGTCCCGGCATCGCGGATGCCGCGGATGATCGCAAACGTTCGCTCGACGATGTTGGGCGCGAGCCCAAGGGAAGGCTCGTCGAACATGATCAAGCGTGGCCGCGACATCAGCGCCCGGCCGATCGCCAGCATTTGTTGTTCGCCGCCTGACAAGGTGCCCGCGGCCTGCCGCTTGCGGTCGGCAAGCCGCGGAAACTCGGCATAGATGCGGTCGCGGTCCGCAGCGATCTCGGCGGCACTGCTGCGCAGATAGGCGCCCATGTCGAGATTTTCCTCGACCGTCATGTGCGGAAATACCCGCCGTCCTTCTGGACAATGCGCGATCCCGCTGGCCACCACGCGCGGCGGCTTGGCGCCCGAAATCTCCTTGCCCTCGAACAGCATCGATCCGGAACGCGGCGCAACCAGCCCCGAGATCGCGCGCAGCGTGGTGCTCTTGCCGGCACCGTTGGCGCCGATCAGGGCGACGAGCTGCCCGGCCTTGACCTCCAGCGAAATGCCGCGCAGCGCCGTAACGCCGCCGTAGCCACACACCATGTCGCGGATCTCAAGCACGTGTCGCTCCCTGCCCGAGATAGGCCTCGATGACGGCCGGATCGTTCCGGATCACGTCCGGCGAGCCCTCGGCAATGATCCGGCCGTAGTTCAGCACAACGATTCTATCAGAGACGCTCATCACCATCGGCATGTCGTGCTCAACGAGCAGGATGGTGACGCCGCGATCCCGGATGTTGCGGACCAATTGCACAAAGGTGTGCGTTTCCGAGGCGTTCATGCCGGAGACCGGCTCGTCGAGCAGCAGCATCGACGGCTCGGCTGCCAGCGCCAGCGCCACACCGACAAGCCGCTGCTCGCCGTAGGACAGCGAGCCTGCAAGATCGTGAGCGCGGCGTTCGAGGCCAACCCATTCGACCAGTTCGCTGGCGCGCTCCCGCAAACGGCGCTGCGACGACCGGACGCGCGGCAGGCCCAGAATAGCCTCGAGCAGGCTCACCCTACCCTGCCGATGCAACCCGACCAGCAGATTGTCGTAAACGGTGTCGTTCGGAAACACGCTGGTGCGCTGGAAGGTGCGGATCAAGCCGAGATCGGCGATCTGATGCGGCTTCAATCCGTTGAGTGCCGTCCCGCGATAGCTCACGGCGCCGTGGGTTGGATCCAGAAAGCCGGTAACGACGTTGAACGCCGTCGTCTTGCCAGCGCCGTTTGGCCCGATCAGGCTGACGATCTCGCCCTCGCCGACCGTGAAGTTCATGTCCGAGAGTGCAACGAGCCCCCCGAAGTGCACGGCTACCTTCTCGACCTCCAAGGCGATCGCCGTCATCACGCATGCTCCTTGGCGTCGCGTTCGGAAAAGGCGACCGGGGCAAGCGTCTCAGCCCGGCTCTTCGGTTTCCTAAATCGGAGCGCCAGCGACGGTACGATGCCGCGTGGCAATACGAACAGGATGACGATCAGCACGCCGCCATAGGCGATCCATTGCGCCTCCGGCGCCATGATCGGACGCAGAAACACGGGCAACAGCCCGAAGATCATGCCGCCGACGACAGGCCCGGCGAGCGATCCCTTGCCGCCGGTGATGACCATGATCACCATCGTCACCGTGTTGATGAAGGCGAACACCTCGGGATCGATGATCCGGATGTAGTGCGCGTAAAGACTGCCGGCTGCGCCGGCGATCCCGGCCGAGATCACCGCTGCCAGCGTGAGCGTCCTTGTCACGTCGATGCCGACGGATACCGCCAGTGTTTCGTTTTCCATCAGCCCGCGCATGGCGCGGCCGAAATGTGAATGGACCAGGCGCGAGATCAACACATAGGTCACGACCGCGACGGCAAGCACGAGGTAGTAGTTTTGCAGCTTGGTGCGGAGGGTCAGATCTCCAAGACCTGGCAATCCGATTGTAATCGAGGGAATGTTGGTCAGCGCCAGCGGTCCCTGCGTCAGCTCGACCCAGTTCAGCGCCACCAGCCGTACCACTTCGGCAAAGGAAATCGTCACGATCACGAAATAGGCGCCGCGGACGCGAAACGATAGCAGCCCGACGAGATATCCGCATAATCCCGCAGCGATAACGGCCAGCACGAAACCCGCGATCGGCGGCCAGGAGCGTGAACAATGCGCAAGCCGAAGGGCAAGCCGACATCAAAACCAAGCGACGTCAATGCGCTGACATAGGCGCCGATGCCGAAGAACGCGATGTGACCGAGGCTGAGCTGGCCGGTGAACCCGAGCAGCAGATTGAGGCTCATCGCACCGATGATGAAGATGCCCGTCGTGATCATCGCATTCATCAGATACGGATCGCGCAGCCAGAGCGGCACCGATGCGAACGCGACGACTGTGAGAATGGCGATCCCTGACTTCATCCGACCCGCTCCGAGCGCGCGAAAAGTCCGGTCGGCTTGAAGATCAGAACCGCGATAATGATCAAGAAGCCCATGGCGTCGCGGTACCCCGACGAAACATAGCCGGCGCCCAGTTCCTCCGCCAAAGCCAGGATGAAGCCGCCAATGACTGCGCCGGTGATGTTGCCGAGCCCGCCGAGGATCACGATCGCGAACGCCTTGACGGCGGCGAGATCGCCCATCTGCGGGAAGATCACGTAGACGGGACCGAGCAGCGCGCCTGCCGCGGCGGCAAGGCTCGAACCGATCGCGAAGGTCGAGGTGTAGATCAGGTCGACATTGACGCCCATCAGCGAGGCGGTGTCCTGATCCTGAAACGTCGCCCGCATCGCACAGCCGAGCTTTGTCCTGTTGATCAGGAGATAGGTGACGACGATCAGCATCGCCGCCGCCGCAAGCACGAACAGCCGCAGCCAAGACACCGAGACCGGCCCCAGTACCAGCGGCGCCTCGGGGAACGGCGTGGTCACCGATTTCGCCACGCCGCCCCATATCCACAAGGCGCCGGACTGCATTGCGATCCAGGCGCCGATCATGACAAGCATGGTCGTGTCGATGTCGGAGCCACGCAGCGGCCGCAGCAAAGTCAGCTCGATCGCTGCCCCAAGAAGCCAGCCGGCCACAACGGCAAGCGGCAGCGCCAAAGAAGTTAATTCCGAGCTGATGCACCACGATGAACATGATGTAGGCGCCGAACGTGTACAGCACCCCATGCGTGAAGTTCACGACGTTCATGATGCCGAAGATCAAGGTGAGACCGATGCCCAGCAGGGCATAGGTGCCACCGAGCACCAGCATGTTGATCAGATGTTGCAGAAACTCGCTCAAGGTGGCTCCCAGATATCTTGATGCCGTCGAGGGCCGCCGCCTGCCGCGGCCCTCGCCATCAGTAACGTGACGTCAGAGCGCTTTCATGCCGATCTTGCCGTCGGTGATTTCGATCAGATAAACGTTGGGCTGGCTCTGACCGCTTTCCTTGCCTTCCGGACCGGACTTGCGGAACACGATGTCGCCGTTAAGGCCCTTCACCTTGATGTCCCAAAGCGCCGCCTTGATCGCCGCAGGCTCCGCCTTGCCTGCCTTTTCGATCGCCGCCGCCGCGGTGCGGATACCGTCATAGCCACGGAAGCTTTCGGTGCAGCCGGCGAAGTCGTAGCCGCGCTTCTTCCATTCGGCGATGAAATAGCTGGTCGCCTCCGGGTTCGGCGTCTTCTCGGGGAACCAGGGCAGGAAGGTCGTCAGATGCATGGTGCCGTTGGCCGCGGCACCCGCCTGCGCGATGATCTGATCCGGATTCTGCGAACCGCCGGTGGTGATGATGCGCTTCTTGAGGCCGAGTGCTGCGGCCTGTTTGAAGATCAGCGTGAGCTGGTCCACCGCTGTGGTCACGATAATGGTCTCGGAATCGGTGCCCTTCAGTTTGGAAAGCTGCGCGCTCATGTCCTGGGCGCCCTGATCCATGGTCTCGACGGCCCCGACCGTGATCCCCTTTTCCTTCATCATCTTGCTGAAGTCTTCAGCGGTACCGCGACCCCAGTCATTGTTGATGACCAGGAAATCGACTTTCTTCAATTCGAGTTTGTCGACGATCCCCTGAACGCCGCGGCCTCAATCGCCGACGGCGGAGAGATACGGAAGATATAGGGATTGCCGGTCGTGGTGATCTTGCCCGACGAGGAGGTCTCGACCACCATCGGCGTTTCGTATTCCATCAGCTTGGGCATCACGGCAAGCGTCAGGCTCGAGCCCCATGCTCCCATCAGCACCGGCACCTTATCGCTCGTGATCAGCTTTTCGGCGACGGCGGCTGCTTCCGTCGGATTGCTCTTGTTGTCCTCGATGACGAGTTCAAGTTTCTTGCCGAGAATGCCGCCCTTTGCATTGATCTCATCGGCCGCGATCTTGGCGCCGTTGACGACGTAGGTACCGGACGCGGCGAACGCACCCGTCAGGGGCTCATTGACGCCGATTTTGATGGTCTGAGCCTCGGCGGCACCACCCAGCAAGCCGACCGCCAGCGCAATCGCCGGAATAGTTCTGAAAGTCCGTGTCATGTGGTTCTCCAATTTCACGCTGTTCATCTATCCGCAGTCCAAACCTCGTCGTTTCCGCGTCACGCGGAGACTTCGATCCATCACGTCGCTCCGTCCTTGTTGGACGAGAAACGACCAACCCAGCCCGCGACCCGCGCGCGCAAAAGACTGAAAAGCAGTGCCATTCCGTTCAACTCGACCGCCGTGGCCTCACCCGGTGACGTACCCGACAGGCGGCGGTCGAGACTGCCGGCAAACTCCGCGATCAGTCGTGCCGCGAGATCGCGCACCAGCCCCGGCCTTCCGACCTGCGCCAGCATGCCCGTCAGCGTGTACCCGATGGAAAGATCGACACGCGTCCCCTGCTCGGTGGGCACCAGCCGATAACGAATTTCGCCCTGCGTCGAAGACCGGCTACGCCGGTCGTTGCCGATGCCGACAATGCGGCCGGACATATCGGCGGGGCTTCGCTCGACGCGTGCGGCGCCCTGGAACGTCGCGGCGATCGGACCGATCCTGACACGGATCGCTCCTTCGACACGCTCCGGCTTCGGCGGCGCCGTCAACGATGCGCCGGGAAGACAGGCCGCGACGGCTGCGATGTCGTCGAACAACGCAAACACCTGCTCGGGCTGGTGCGCAACGCTGAACTCGTGCTTCAGAACAGTGGCCGGGATGAAATCCGAATCGAAGGGATCGCATTCTCCGTTTCAGATGACGTTTGTTCGCTTGCTGCCGGCCGGAGGCGTTCGACCCGGTCGGCACCGTCATGCACGCGTCGACCTGAGCCGACGGGACCCAGGATCTTCCGGCCTCCGTCCGGTTCGGGCGCGATATTGCGGGCACGCCGCGCTTCGATCACCGAATGCACCGCCCGCACGATGCCGACATAGCCGGTGCACCGGCACAGATTGCCGCTCAATCCGACGCGTATCAGGCGCTCGTCGGCTTGCGGCAGCCGGAGCACGAGATCACGCGCCGAGACCAGCATTCCCGGCGTGCAATAGCCGCATTGCAACGCATGCTCGCGGGTGAAAGCCGCGCGAAGTTCTGTCGTAACGTCGTCCTCGTCGAGCCCTTCGATCGTGGTGACCTCAGCCCCTTCGCAGGCAACGGCATAGGTGATGCATGAACGTGCCGGCACGCCATCGAGCAGAACGGTGCACGCCCCGCAGACGCCATGCTCACAGCCGAGGTGCGTACCGGTCAGGTCGAGCTTCTCACGGACGAAGTCCGCAAGATTGGTGCGCGGTTCCGCCGATATCCGCACCGCGCGCTGGTTGACGGTGAGTGCGATCATGCTCATGCGGCGGCCTCGCTGACCGCATGCTTGAGCACGTTCACATGAATATGGCGACGTGCCGCGTTCGAGACGCCCGCGTTCGCCAGTAGGACATCGGCTACACGCGCATCGAAGTGATCTTTGTAGTCGCCGGCAATGCGTCCACCGAACAATTCCGCCGCATTCGTGATGACGATCGGCGCGGAATCGATCGCACCAATCACGACGCGGGCAGTTGCGGCGCTCGGATCGATCAGAACAGCGCCGATTGCATGCGCGAATTCGCCTGTCTTGCGGCAACTCTTGGCATAGCCCCAGTGCGCCGATGCCGGCACCGCCGGGACGTGAATGGTCTCGACGATCTCGCCATCGCGCAGCGCGGATTCGAGCGCACCGACGATGAAGTCCTCCATAGCGACCATCCGCGCACCCGCGCGGCTTCGCAGCGTCAATCGCGCACCGAGCGCCGCGAGCGCGGATACCCAATCTGCCGCAGGATCGGCATGGCTGAGAGATCCGCCGACCGTGCCGCGATTGCGCACGGCGCGGTAGGCGATGTTGCCGGCGACGCGCTGCATGGCGCCGCGCGTGACGTCTGGAATGCGTCCGTCTTCGATATCGGCGTGGGTGATACAGGCCCCCAGCACGAGTTCGTCGCCACGACGCTCGGCCTGCTTG
Source organism: Bradyrhizobium sp. RDT10 (assembly GCA_044772375.2). Taxonomy (GTDB): domain Bacteria; phylum Pseudomonadota; class Alphaproteobacteria; order Rhizobiales; family Xanthobacteraceae; genus Bradyrhizobium. Next base: position 1,290,284 of record CP187939.1, on the reverse strand, counting down.
AGCTCGGCAAGACCGCTGATGTCGACGATCAACTGCGGCTCCACCAGCCTCAGATTGAGCATCGGACCAAGCGACTGGCCGCCAGCAATGACCTTGGCGGCAGTCTTGGCCTCGCCGAGAACGGCAAGTGCCGCCTGCAAGTCGCATGGACGCTCGTAGCCGAAAGGCGCCGGTTTCATGCCGCCGGCCTTTCTGCTTCGCGCGCGGCCAGAACCGCCTCGACGACGCGGTAGGGCGTAATCGGCGACTGCATTAGTTCCACGCCAAGCGGCCGCAGCGCGTCGTTGACGGCGTTGGCGATCGCAGCCGGCGGAGCGATCGCGCCGCCCTCGCCGATGCCCTTCACGCCGAACTGCGTATAAGGCGACGGCGTCTCCATATGATCGAGACGCGGCGCCGGCACTTCGGTGGGCCCCGGCAGCAGATAGTCTGCGAGCGTCGTTGCCAGCGGTTGACCGGCCGCGTCGAACGGCATCTCCTCATACAGCGCGGTGCCGATGCCCTGGGCCAGACCGCCGTAGATCTGGCCGTCCACGACCATCGGATTGACGAGAACGCCGCCGTCCTCGACGATCACGTAATCAAGAATCTCGACCTCTCCCAAATCAGGATCGACGGCGACGACCGCGGCATGCGCGGCATAGCTGAAGGTCCCGGTATCGCGCCGCGGCTTGTAGCCCGCCGTGACCTCCAGTCCGCCGGGATCGACGTCAGCAGGCAGATCCTGCGGGCGGCGATACCAGGTATGGGCGATTTCCTTCAAGGTGACGCTGCCGTTGACGCCGCGAACCTCGCCGTTCTGCAGCACGGCCGCAGCCGGATCGTGCTGCAACAGCTTGGCACCGATGCGTCTGGCGCGCTCGCCCAACTCGCGGCAGGCCGTTGCGACTGCGCCGCCTGCCATCACCATCGAGCGCGAGCCCCAGGTGCCGGTCGAATACGGCGTCATCGCCGTATCGCCGAGGATGATGCGCACTTTGGCGATGTCGACGCCCAGCATCTCATGAGCGACCTGCGCGAGCGTCGTCTCCATGCCCTGCCCGTGCGAATGCACACCGACACGAAGCTCGAGGCCGCCGTCCGGCGTCAGACGCGCAGAAGCCTGTTCGTGGCCGGGCACCATTGGAATGCCCCATCCGGAATAGACCGAAGTCCCATGCGCGGCCTGCTCGCAATAGATGGAGACGCCGACGCCGATCCGGCGCCCGTCCGCCTCGCCCTTGCGCTGACGCGCGCGCACGCCCTCGACGTCGATGGACGCAAGCGCCCGTCGCATCGCCTCGGGATAGTCGCCGCTGTCGAAGTGCTTGTTGGTGATGTTGTCAAACGGCATCTGCCCGGGCTGCACCAGATTGCGCAGGCGCACTTCGCCCGGCTCCAGCCCGGCTTCCGCCGCGACCAGATCGAGCATCAGCTCCAGCGCGAAGCAGACGCCGGTACGCGCCACGCCGCGATAGGGAAGGATCGGACACTTGTTGGTCGCGACCGAAAACGTCCGGCAGCGGTAGGCCGGCATCAAATAGGGTCCAGGCAGAATGCTGGCGACCTGCGCCGCCTCAAGGCACGCCGAGAACGGATAGGACGAGTAAGCGCCGGAATCGACGGTCGCTTCGCAGTCGATGCCGCGCAGCCGGCCGTCGCGATCGGCATAGACGGTGATCCTGTAGTGGTGTTCGCGGCAGTTGGAGCTCGCGGTGAGATGCTCGCGGCGATCCTCGGTCCAACGCACCGGATGGCTGCGACGCATCGTCAGCCAGGAAAGGCAGACTTCTTCCGGCAGCAAGATGCCCTTGTGTCCGAAGCCGCCGCCGACGTCAGGCGAAACGATACGGATTCGGCCCTGCTCCATGCCGAGGCATTCGGCGAGCCCGCTGCGCGTGACATGCGGCATCTGGGCCGAGGAATAAAGCGTGAGCTGGTCGAGACGGTGATCGAAGGTCGCAACCACGCCGCGCCCCTCGAGCGGCGACATGCACTGCCGCGCGGTCGATATCTCACGCGACACTTTGATCGGCGCATCCAGCGCCCCGGAGATGTCGACCTCGAAACTGGTTTCGAGAAAGACGTTGTCGCCCCAATGCTCATGCACCAGCACTGAGCCCGGCTCGCGCGCTTTGCGCATGTCGTAGACGGCGGGGAGCTCCTCCAGATCGAGCGTCACCGCCGCCGCGATGTCCTCGGCTTCGGCCCGCGTCGGCGCCACGCACATGGCGACGAGCTCGCCGACCTGACGCACCTTGCCGGTGGCAAGCACCGGCTGCTCGGAAATCTTGAATCCTGGCAGCCCTGAGACTGCGCGGATCGGATTGACGCCGATGAGATCCGCCGCAGTGAAGACGCTCCCGCGAAAACGCTCCGGCACATGGATGCTGCGGATCAGCGCGTGCGCCAAAGGGCTGCGCACAAACGCGACGTCCTGCAACCCGGCCAGGCGAATATCGGCCACGAACTGGCCGCGGCCACGCATCAGCCGATCGTCTTCCTTTCGCGGCAGCCGAGCGCCGACGCCTTGTCCGGCGCCCGCTCCACCTTCGGAAGGAAACTCGCGCTCATTGCGCACGGTGACGTTCTCCTCGATCGAGTTGACGCTGATCTCCCTACGCTGCAACGGCCTGCGGCAGAATTGGCGCTACTGCGTCGTGTCGCGCACCGGCGCGCAGGCAGAACTCAGGCTGCAGCAGATGCTCGGCAATGACTTCGTTGTTCTCGTTGTCGCGAAGGACAAATCGTCCGCTCTGCTGCGTGAGGACCGAGACGTCGGCCTCCCTGCCAATCCTAAGGGCGCCGATTTCGTCGGCACGGCCGAGCATTCGGGCCGGGTTCGACGTCACCATCGGCACGACCTGTTCGAGCGCGAGGCCGAGCGCCATCATCGAGCTCATCGCCTGAACAAGGCTGAACTTGGCCTGACCGGCGAAAGGATGATTTTCGTCGTCCTCGTGCTGGTCCGGGGTGCCGGCAGGCGCTGGCACGTGGGTGTTGTAACCGTGAATGTCCGCGCCGAGCGTAGTGGGAACAATTCCGGCGGCGAGCGCTTTTAGCGAGACGATAGGAGAAATGACTGCCGTGACCGACGTCGATCTTCAAGCCGCGATCGAGCGCCGCCTGTATCACCGGATGCACTTCACCCTCGCGGTTGACGAAACCGCCGGGATGCCGCGTGAACGGATGCGCCAGCACGTCGCCCTCTCGCAGCAAAGGAATCACACGCACTAAAATCGTATCGACGTCTTCGCCGTTGGTGCCGCTTTCGGGCAGGCCCCAGAGCTGACCGAAATGCACATAGACCGGCAGATCGGCGCGGCGTCCGATCTCGGCTGCCATTTCGATGACGCGAATGCCCCAGCGCGCGAAACCGCCGATCTCCGCATGGGCCTTGATACCGCGAACAATGTCGAGATTAGCCGTCGCCGCCTTCACCGTGGCGTCGATATCGACACCTTCAGGACTATAGAGCTGCGGATAGTAATGCCCCTCCAGCCCACCGACCAGGTAAGCCGACAGGAAGGCAAAAACGCGCGACTTCGAAGGCTCGGCGACAAAGTGCCGGAAGCCGGGCAGCGTCATGCAGGACGGACCGCCCTGATCGACCAGTGTCGTCACGCCGGACTGAACGCCCACCATGTCGGCATGCATGCCGAAGCGGCCGGTGACATACTGATAGACGTGCGCGTGGGTATCGATGAGGCCCGGCAATACCAGCTTGCCGGTCACGTCGATCACCTCTCTGGCACTGGTCAGCAAAATGTCGCTCTGCACCGCCGCGATCTTGCCATTGCGAATGGCGACATCCCTGATCGCATCGATGCCCGAAGCCGGGCAGATCACGCGGCCGCCGCGCAGAAGCTGGTCGAAGCTGGCGCTGATGGACATGGTGATCTCCTCTATTTTCGCCGGCGGGTTCATTCCCCGCTCCTGTCGAGATACGAAGCATACTTCGTATTTTACAAAAGCAAAGCTCGTGCCATGATCTAATCGTGGCACTGGCGGTCCGAATCGGGCTACTCGCGCCGGGTTCCAAGGCTGGGAGAGTGCGTTGCGGAAGGCAAAAATCGTCGCGGCGAGACCAAGCACCGCCCTTGGCCGCTGTCACAACGGCCGGGATTTCTGATCCGGCGACTGCATCAGATCCATGTCGCCCTGTTCCAGGAAGCATGTGGCGAATTCGAAATCACGCCACTGCAATACAGCCTTCTTTCCGCGCTTGCGGTGCGAAAAACCGCTGATCAGACCACATTGGCGGCCGATATTGCACTGGACAGGACGACGACGACCGGAGCGCTCAAGCGGCTGGCCGCCCGCAATTTCGTCGAGAGAGCTGTTGATGATGAGGACCGCCGCGCGCGGCTCTGTAAATTGACCCCGGCAGGAGCGGCGCTTCTGGCAAAAATCGAGGCCTCGGCGCGGGCCGCGCACCGCGCCACGCTCGACAATTTAAGCGAAAGGGAGCAAGCCGCATTCGTCGACATGATGCAACGCATCGTTGCGGCGCACTCCAATCGCGACAGCGCTACTGCCATATTCGATTAAGCGGCTCGATGCGATCTGCTGCTTTTTTGGTTCGATCTGCATAATTTGTAATCATCGGCATCTACGCTGTATTCCATTGGACGCAACAGAGCGCCGCTGTAACCGCTACCGGCAATCGAACGAAAGTGTCTCTTTGCCGGCGTGGTGCCCGTCGATCAGCTTGCAGCCAATTTTGGCTCGATATGCGGCACGGCATCAACCAGCTCGCGTGTGTAAGCGGTTTTCGGATTGTCGAACATCGCCCGGCTTTCGCCCTGTTCGACGATGCGGCCGGTTTGCAGCACGATGGTCCGGTCGCACATCATGCGAACGACGTTGAGATCGTGGCTGACAAACAGGAAGGCCAGGTCATCCTCGCGCCGTAACCGGTCGAGCAGTTGCAGCACCACCGCCTGCACCGAGACGTCGAGCGCCGCCGTCGGCTCGTCCAGCACCAACAGGCGCGGCCGGCATGCGATCGCGCGGGCGATGCCGACACGGGCCTTCTGACCACCCGAAAGCTGATGCGGGAAGCGCGTCAGCAATTCGATTCCCAGTCCAACGCGCTGCGCGCACTCCTCCACCCGCTGCCGCAACGCGTCGCCGGGGCGCATGCCGCCAAGCCGCAGCAGCGGATGGGCGATGCAGTCAAAGGCGGTAAACCGCGGATTGAGGCTGTCGTTCGGATCCTGAAAGACGATCTGGATGTCCTTGCGGAACGGTGACCGGTGAAAATCGCGGGCCGGGATATGACCGATCGACTGGCCCTCGAATGCGATCTCGCCCTCGCTCGGATCGATCAATCGGCAGATGATGCGCGACGTCGTGCTCTTGCCGGAGCCGGATTCGCCGACTAGGCCGACGCTCTCGCCGGCGCTGATCGTCATTGAAAAGTCTGCTACAGCCGCGGCGCCCTGATCGAACCGCTTTGCGAGTTTCTGCACTTCCAGCAGCGGCGGCGTACCGGCCGCCGGCTGCGGCCTTGGCGCGACGTGCATCGCAACCTGCCGGCCCCGCTCCTCTTCCGGCACCAAATCCGCGATCCGCGAACTCGCCGTGGGTGAAGCCGCCACCAAACGTTTGGTGTAAGGGTGCTGTGGCGCGCGGAAGAGCGTCTTTGGTTCGGCCTCCTCGACCAGCCGGCCCTGCTCCATCACCACGACGCGCCGACAGTAGCGGGCGGCGAGACCGAGGTCATGGGTGATCAGGATCGTCGCCATGCCACGCTCGGCCGCAATCCCGGTCAGGAGGTCCATCACGACCTTTTGCGTCGTGACGTCGAGGCCGGTGGTCGGCTCGTCGGCGATCAGAAGCGCCGGGTTGCAGGAAATCGCCATGGCGATCATCACGCGCTGGCACATGCCGCCCGAGAGTTCGTGCGGATAAGCGGCCATCCGCTTCTGGGGATCGCGAATTTGTACTGCGCGTAGCAGTTCCAGCGCCTGCGCGCGCGCTTCATCGCGGGGCATTCGCTTATGGGCCGTAATCGCATCGGCGATCTGGTCCCCGACGGCACGGATCGGATTGAGCGCTGCACGCGGGTTCTGGAAGATCATCGCCATCGCCGCGCCATGCAGATGGCGGAAATCACTTCCCGATATCCGCGTGATGTCCTGTCCGCGAAACCGGATGTCGCCTGCCGTGATCCGCCCGGCTGCATCGAGCAGCCGCGTGATCGCAAAGCCGGTGACGGACTTGCCCGAGCCGCTCTCGCCGACAAGGCCGAGCATCTCGCCCGCACCGAGCGACAGCGTTACACCACGCACCGCCTCGACAAGGCCACGCCGTGTCGAGAAGGTGACGTGCAGGTCACTCAATTCCAGCAGCGATGGGGTCATGTTCGCATGCGGGGGTCGAGAATATCGCGCACCCCGTCGCCGAGCAGGTTGAAGCAGAGCACCGTCAGCATCAACGCCAGGCCCGGAAAGGCGACCAGCCACCATTTTCCGGTGGAAATAAAGCGCGCGCCTTCCGCAACCATGATGCCCCATTCCGGGGTCGGCGGTTTGACGCCGAGGCCGATAAAGGAAAGTCCGGCAGCGTTAAGGATAGCCCAGCCGAGATTGAGCGATATCTGCACCGCCATGGCCGGCAGCACGTTCGGCAGCAGGAAGCGCAGCACGACCGAGAGGTGGCTGTCGCCGCAGGCGCGCGCCGCTTCGACCCAGCCGACATTGCGACGGACATTCACCTCCGCCCGCGCAAAGCGGATGTAGAACGGCAGATTGATGATGGCGGTCGCGATAACGATGTTCTCGACCCGGTTGCCGAGTGCCGCAACCATCGCCATTGCCAGCACGAAAAGCGGAAACGCCATCAGAACGTCGACGAAGCGGCCGACCCCGCGATCGAGCCGGCCACCGGTATAGCCGCAGATCGCGCCGATGACGGCGCCGATGGCAAAGGAGATCCTGACCGCCGAGACCGCGATGGCGAGATCGAGCCGTGCCGCAACGATAAGGCGGCTGAACACGTCGCGACCGAGCTGATCGGTGCCGGCGATGTGTGCCGCGCTCGGCGGCATCAGGGCCTGCGACACGTTCGATACAATCGGATCATACGGCACGATCCACGGCCCGAAAATGGCGATGAGCGCAAGCAGGAAGACGCCGGCAGCGGCAACGGCGGTGAGCGGGTTGCCGCGCAGGATCCAGCCGGCATGGCGAAGCGTCGCTGAGGTCATCCGATTGTCACCCGTGGATCGGCGATGCCATAGAGGATATCCACCAGCAGATTGACGATCACAAACACGGTGGCCATCAGCAGCACAAAACCCTGTACCGGCGCATAATCGGAAGAGAGCAACGCGTCGAGCGCGTAGGAAGCGACGCCCGGCCAGGAGAAAACCTTCTCCACCAGGACATTGGCGCCGAGCATGGTCGAAAACACGATGCCTGCGATGGTGATGACCGGCAGGATGGCGTTGCGCAGCGCATAGGTGACAACGATTTTCCACCAGGGAAGACCCACGGAACGCGCGGTGCGCACGAAATCGCTGCCAAGCGAAACCAGCATCGAGGCGCGTGTGATGCGCGCCAGCGGCGCCACCACGAACAGCGCCATGCTCAGCGCCGGCAAGATCAATTGCCTGAAGGCAGCCCACCATCCATCAAAATCGCCTGCGACCAGGAAGTCGATCAACAGGAAACCGGTGTGCCTTGGCGGCAGTGACGCAAAGATATCGACCCGGCCGGTCGGATCGGGCGCAAGCCCGAGCAGGTAATAGAAGACATAGATCAGCAACAGGCCCGAAACGAATGTCGGTACGCAGACGCCGAGCGCGCAGAAAAACCGCACGCCGTGGTCGAGGACGGAGCCCGGTTTCAACGCCGCCAGCACACCGAGCGGCACGGCCGACAGCAGTGCGATCAACAATGCCGTGACGGTGAGCTCCAGCGAAGCCGGCAGCCGCTCGCGGAGATCTTTCGTGACCAACTGCCCGGTCATCATCGATCTGCCGAGATTGCCGCTGCCGACATCATAGAGATACAGCATCAATTGTTCCGGCAACGGCTTGTTGAGGCCCATCTGCTTGCGGATGACCTCGATCTCCTCCTTGCCGGCATTCGGCCCGGAAGCGAAGAACACCGCCGGATCGCCCGGCAGCACCCGCATCAAGAGGAAGGTGAAGACGAGCACGCCAAAGAGCGCCGGCAGCGAGGACAGAAAGCGCCTACCCGCCCGTATCACCGTTGCTCCAGGGGCCTGCATCGAACTACCGTTACTTGCGATTGAGATCGCGATAATCGACCTGGCGGTGAAACTGGTAGGTGTAACCTTCGACCGAGGGCGCCATCACGGCGTCCTGGCTGGGCTGCCAGAGCGGTATCTGCGGTATCTCGCTGAAATGGATGGCGTTGAGCTTGATGCCGTCTTCCTCATACTTGGCCGCATCGGGTTCGAAACGGGCTTTCTGCGCGATCTCCACCAGTTCCGGATTGTTGATCGATGAGTAGTTCCAGCGCTGATTGCCGGTGTAGAAGTTGCGGTAGAAATAGTCGGTCGATGGCAGCCAGGCGACGATGCCCTCGGTGAAGAAAGGAAGTTTCTTCTCATTGATCTGCGTCGACATCTGGGCGTCCGGCAGCTTCTGGATATCGACCCTGACGCCGATCTTGGCCAGCGATTCCTTCACCAGGGCCGCCATCGGTTCGGCGGTCGAAGCCTGACCGACATTGAAGCTGAAGGTGGTCGAGAAGCCGTCAGGCATCCCCGCCGCCTTCAGATATTCCCTGGCTTTATCGAGGTCGAGCTTCACCGGCTGCGGGATCGGATAGGCGCCGCTCGACGGCTTGCCATCCGCCCATGTCGCGCCGAACAGCGGCGAGCCGCGGCCGAACAGCGCCGCCTTGAACATATCGTCATAGGGCAACGCAAAGGCGACGGCGCGACGCACGTTGACGTTGTCGAACGGCGGGATCTGGTTGTTCATCGAGACGAAGGTGACGGCATTGTATTGGGGCGTCGAGATCACTTTCAGCTTGCCCTTTGCCTCGAGCGACTGAACGTCGCTTGCCTGCAGATCGATGACGAGATCGGCATCGCCGCGCTCGACCAGATTGGCGCGTGTCGCGGGCTCCGGCACCGACTGCACGATGACGCGCTTGAAGAACGCCGACTTGTCCGCCGTGCCGCGATTCCATGCCGCGTTGCGGGACATGATCACCTGCTCGCCCGGCTTGAAACTCTCGATCTTGTAGGCGCCGCTGCCGGCCGTGTTCTCCTTCAACCATGCCAATGCCCAGGGATCGTCTGCCGTCGCATGCGCCTTGGCGACCTTGGAGTTGATGATGATCGGATAGACGGTGGCGAGATTGGGCAAGGCAAGCTTGTCCGGTTTCGGCAGCGTCACCTCGATGGTCAGGGGTCGATCACCTTGAATTGGTCGGCCGATGTCATCGATCCCGTGAGAAGCTGTGCCTTGCCGAGCACCGGCGCCGTGACGACGCGGTCAAGCGACCATTTGACATCTTCCGCCGTGACCGGCGTGCCGTCCTGGAACCTGGCGTCCTTGCGCAGGCGAAATGTCATCTTCAACCCGTCCGGGCTGACTTCGTAGGATTCCGCCAGCTCCCCCGTGATCTTGCCGAGATCAAACACCCATTTGCCGTTGAGTTGTTTGCGGCCGAAGGAAACCAGCCGGTCGTAGGTGCTCAGACTCACCGCGAAGGCTTCGCGGGTCGACCCTGGAATATTCGGATCGAGCGTATTGACGGATGCGCCGGTTACATAGCGCAAGGTTTCGGAGCGCGTTTGCGCCTGCACCGATCCGGCCGCCAGTGAAACCGCGATAAAGGCAACCACCGCAAGCAGACGCCTGGATCCTGTAACGCTCATCGGACTTATTCCCTGTTTTGCCAAGTTATTTTCTGAATGAGAACATCAACTTAAAGCAAAGGATATGCCAACAGGATCGGCGGCAACGACAAGCATAGGAGGTATGAGCCAAGCTTCCCGACACCATCGCAAAACGGTTCACAGCTCCTCGCCCGTAGCGAGCGCTGACCGCACGACGACGGCCTGAGGCACGTCATACGCCCTGAACGAAGCCCAGTGCCGTTCGATGTCCGCGCGAAACAGGCCACGCGTCAGCCCATGCACCAGCTTCGGCACTGCCGTGGTCATCGCATTGATCGACGAACCCGAAGCACCGAAGCTCATGGTGGAGGCAATCGCGAAGACATGAATGTCGCCGATCCACGGTGTTTCACCGGCGACGCGCTCCATCAACGCGTAGTCGTCAGCGAGATAGGGAAAACGCTCGAGCCGCGGGCTGCGCTCGTCCGGTGGCGGCTGGTAGCGGTCGGCCCAGGTCGCGATGTTGGCGGCGCAGTTTCGTAATTCGGGCCGGCCCGCAAAATTCATGTCGATCCCTGTGGCGCAAATCACGAAGTCGGCTGCAAACACGCCCCTCGGCGTCTGCAGTTCGACGCCATGAGCCATTTCCTTGGCGCCTTCAATCGGCGCGCCCTCCTGCAGGCGAAAATTGACATGGCGGGCACAGCGATCGTAGGTCGCCTGCGGAAAGCCTTCCCGCATCTCCAGGACGGCGCGCATGAAGCGCCAGCGCCAGGCATCATCCAGATCGCAAAAATGGCGAAGGAAGCCGCGGAAGGTGAGCCAACGATAGGGCTGGATCACCTGGATCTCCGCCCTGCGGCAGAACAGATCCACCTCGGCCGCGCCTGCCTCCAGTGCGGTCGCGGCATTGTCGAAGGCCGAGGCGCCGGCGCCGATCACGGCAACCCGTTTGCCGCGCAAATCCGCGAAGTCGATCGGCTGCGCCGCACGCACGCAAAACGACGACGGCAGATGGCGCAGCGACTCCGGAATGGTCCAGTCGCCCATGCCTTCCTGCCCGGTCGCCAGCACGATCTTGCGCGCAAAGACCATGTCGACTTTGGCAACGGTCTGTACCTTCGCTGCGAGCAATCCACCTGCCGCAGGCGAGATCTCGATGACCTCGCAACCATTGCGCACCGGCAGGTCCAGGACACGCCTGAACCAGAGCAGATATTCCGCCCAAAGCTCGCGCGAAATCAGGTCGAGGTTCCACCAATCTTGCTCGCCGAAGCGCGCCTGGTGCCAAGACTGGTAGGTTAGACTCGGAATATCAAGATCAGGACCGGTGAAATGCTTCGGACTGCGCAGCGTATGCATGCGCGCGAAAGTGAGCCACGGTCCTTCCTGCCCCTCCTCGGACTTGTCGACCACAAGGATGTTGCTCACTTGCGAGCGCATCAGCCCAAACGCCGTCGCGAGACCCGATTGCCCGGCGCCCACCACGAGCACGTCCAGTGCCGGTCTGCCGTCCGGCCCGAGCTTAGGCGTAAGCCACGCAGCATTCGGATGCGCAGTCTTGGCAAGATCGGCGCGAACGTGGGCTTCGAGAGCGATAAGGGGGTTGTTCATGCCGCGAGCCAACCGCCGTCGACCACCATCACCGTGCCGGTCGTAAAGGAAGACGCATCGCTGGCGAGATGGAGCGCGGCTTCGGCCACCTCCTCCGCCTTGCCAAACCGCTTCATGGCATGGCGGTTGCGCGACGCTTCGCGCACTGGCTCGGGGTCGGCGTGACGGGCAAAACTGCGCCGCAGCATCGGTGTGTCGATGGCACCGGGCGCAATCGCATTGACGCGAATTCCATCCGTGGCGAAATCGAGCGCCATCGTCCGAGTCAGGCTGATGATCGCCCCTTTGGCGGCGATATAGGCGCTGTTGCCCTTGCCGCCGGCGATCGCAAGCTGCGATGCCAGCGTGATGATCGAGCCGCTGCCCTGCCGCTGCATCTCCGGCACCGCCGCGCGCGACCAAAGCCAGGTGCCACCGACGTTGGTGCGGAACACCGCATCCCAATCAGCGGGATCGGTGGTCAGCACCGTGCCCCCGCAGGAGAAACCGGCTGCAGCCATCAGCACATCGAGGCGGCCGCGCCGCGCCATGACATCGCTCACGGTATCTTTCGCGAAATCGGCCTCACTGACATCGCCGACATGGATCGATGCTTCGCCCTTCACGCCGTCGATCGCTGTCAGCGCCTCCTGCAAGCCCGCGCTGTCGCGATCGACCAGAGCGACAAAGGCGCCTTCTCGCGCGAAAAGCACCGCGCTGGCCCGGCCGATGCCGGAGCCGGCGCCGGTCACGATCGCGGTCCGTCCTGCCAGTCTCATGTCAGGTTTTCCCCTCGATGCTCGGTCCACCAGCGGATCAGATCGGCGGCGGAATCGGCGCAGCCGAATCGCGCGCGCCAGCCGAACTCCTCTGCCATGCGCGAAACCGAAAGTGGCGCCCGATCGGCCGCACCATGCAGGTCGATCGTTGCCACCTCACCGGCATCAGTCAGCCGGCAAATGAAGCCCGATTGCAACGCGGCAAGCTCCCGGCCCCATTGCAACGCCGACCATTCCACGCCGGTTGAAATGTTATAGAGCTGATGCCTCGGGTTCGCGGCCTCGATCAGCAATGTCACGGCTTCCGCGACATCCACGGCATAGGTCCAGTCCCTGACGCCCGGACGCGATAGAACGGCCTCGTACCTCTCCTGCATCGCCGCCAGAATCTGCGCCTGCGGGCTCGGTGTGTCGCGCACGTCGTTGCTCCGCTCCCAAGGCCCGAACACGGCGCTCAGCCGCACGCTGATGATCTCCTGTTGCCAGAGACCGGCCAGACGCGCAGCGACCTTCTCGGACGCGAATTTGGTGATGGCGTAGAGCGAGACCGGATCGCAGGGAGTCTCTTCATCGAGCAGCACGTTCCGGAATGCACTCGCGCCGTAGGCTGCCGCGGACGACAGATTGATGATGCGTCTAACGCCGCTGCTTCGTGCCGCGATCAGGATCGGCGTCTGAGCCAGCAAGTTTACCCGCAAAATGGTCTCGGGATCGCTCGTCTCGCGCTCCGGTCCGGCGGTGATCGCGGCTCCCAGGACGATGGCCTCATATCCCGCGGCAATCACCTCTTCCACGGCTTGACTATCCCTGACATCGCCCTGGATAGCCGTTAGCCGATCGCCGTGAGGGACAAAATCTTTCCTTGCGTCAGGCGGCAAGCCGGCGCGGTCGAACAATGTCACCGCATGACCGCGCGCCAGCAGTGCCGCGGCGATATTGAGCCCGACAAAACCGGTGCCGCCGAAGACAAGGATCCTCATCGCTCAATCCGACATTTCGACCGATGGATCACAGCAGGGTCGCGCCAAAATTCTGCTCGGGATCCATGTCCGGCATCAGGCGGCCGGTCGGTTTCGCAGCCTCCCCTCCCGTGCGTGCGAGGAAACGCCCGGATCCCGCTTCGACCGAACGTTTGCCGTCCGCCACAATGACGCGCCCGCGCGACAGCACGGTGATCGGCCAGCCGCGCAGCTTGCGGCCGGCGAACGGCGTGTAACCGGCAAGGTCGTGCAACGTCGCGTCGCTCAGCGTGACCTCGCGCGCCGGGTCCCAGATCGCGATATCGGCATCGGCGCCAACCGCGATCGAGCCCTTGCGCGGATGCAAATTGTAGATCTTTGCCGGTGCGGTCGCGGTCAGTTCGACGAACTTTTCGAGCCCCAGGCGGCCCCCGGACACCATGGCGTCGAACAGCAGCGGCAAGCGGACTTCCAGCCCCGGCAGGCCGTTGGCCACCTGCTTGAAATTGGGATTAGGGCCGGCGCGCAGTTTGCCGGTTTCATCGAACCGATACGGCGCATGGTCGGATGAAACGGTCTGTAGATCGCCGAGCGCAAGCGCCTGCCATAGCGCTTCCTGATCGGCGGCGCGGCGCGGCGGTGGGCTGCACATCCACTTGGCGCCTTCCACGCCGGGTTTGTCGAGATCGTCGGCGGTGAGAAAAAGATATTGCGGGCAGGTCTCCGCGAACACTTTCAGCCCCTGCCCGCGGGCATCGCGGATCACCTTGGCGCCTTCCGCCGTCGACACGTGAAAGATCATGATCGGCTGGTCGATCAGCGCGGCCATGCCGATCAGCCGGTTGAAGGCCTCAGCTTCCGAGACGCGGGCATGGCTGATGGCGTGATATTTTGGATCGGTATAGCCGCGCGCGAGCAACCGCTTCACCATCCACGAGATAATCCCGTGGTTCTCGGCGTGCGCACAGAGCATTGCGCCGCCGTCGCGCGCCGCCAGCAGAATGTCGAGCAGCGGTTCGTCGTCGATCTTCAGGCGATCATAGGTCATGAAGATCTTGATCGAGCCATGGCCCTGCTTGATCAGCGCGGGCAGATCCACCTCCAGCGTTTCCCTGGTCGGATCGGCGATGATCATGTGGAAGGCATAGTCGATCACGGCGCCCTTTCTCGCGAGCGCGTGGTACTCCTCCAGCACCTGGGGCAGTTTCATGCCGACGTGCTGGGCCGCGAACGGGATTACGGTGGTGGTACCGCCGAAGGCCGCCGAAACGGTTGCGCTCTCGAACGTGTCGGCGTTCACGATGCCTGCAGCCGAAAGCTGCTCGATATGGGCGTGACTGTCGACACCGCCGGGCAGAACCAGCTTGCCCCGCGCGTCGATCTCCCGCCGCGCGCCCGGCAGCCCGCGGCCGATGGCTGCGATCGTCTCGCCGGAAATCGCGACGTCGGCCTCGAACACGTCGCTTACGGTCGCGACGCGTCCGCCGCGAATGAGAAGGTCGTAGGCGGGCTCGGTCATGGCAAACTCCCAACTATTGAGTCCTGAATCCTAAGTCTTGTATTCATCGGATGCTTGCATTGGACTGGACACTTGATTGGACAAAGCACGGATCGTGCCGCTCGCTCCCTTGCGCTTTCGCAGCAGACAGTGGACCATGCATCACTGGATGGCATGGTCATTGCTTCCATTGTCGTCTTGTTGCGCGTCGGTCTCGCTGTATCCAGACGCGTCATCCCGCAGGAAAATACCATGTCCCGGCCGCGCATTCTCGTCATCAATCCCAATTCCAACCATCTCGTGACACAAGGGCTGGAACAAGCCTTGAAGCCGCTCGACTTTGAAGGCGGACCGGAGATCGTCTGCGAAACGCTGACCGAGGGCCCCTACGGGATCGAGAGCCAGGCCGATGTCGATGGCGTGGCGTTGCCGCTGCGCCGCCTCGTCGAAGGCGACAACCATTCGGCCGCCTTCGTCATTGCCTGTTACAGCGATCCGGGCCTGCATGTCTGCCGCGAAGCGACCGATCGGCCCGTGTTCGGCATCGCCGAGTGCGGCGTGCTGACGGCGCTCGCGCGCGCTGAAACCTTCGGCGTCATTGCGATCACGCAGCGCTCGATTCGCCGCCATGTCCGTTACCTCAGGCAGATGGGCTTGATGGATCGCCTGACGAGGGAGCGGCCGCTCAACATGAGCGTGGCGGAGACAGCGTCGGGCGAAGGAACGCTCGCGAAGATGATCGAGGTCGGACGCGCGCTCAAGGACGAAGACGGATCCGGCGCCATCGTGATGGGCTGTGCCGGCATGGCGCGTCACCGCCGACCGCTGGAGCAGGCGCTCGGAATTCCCGTGATCGATCCGACCCAGGCGGCCGTGACCATGGCGCTGGGCACGGTGCAGTTCTCGCATCACTGACTTTGGTCGCTCGCTTCGGCCGCTCCGTTGCGCGCGAGCCAGGAGATACCGGACATCTAGTTTTCCGGAGGCGGCACCGCGCCGGTGCGGCTGGTAATCAGGCCGTAATGCTCGATGCGGCGGTGGAGGGCGAAATTGAAGATCGTGTTCTTGCCGAAGATGGTGGCGTCGAGATCGCAGGGGTAAACCAGCAGCTCGTCCTCCTCGGTCTTGGCCTCGACGACGATCTCGCCGTCCGGATCGACAATCAGGCTGCCGCCGATTAAGGGATGGCCGTCTTCGATGCCGGCCTTTGCAACGCATACGACCCAGGTCGAGTTCTGGTAGGCACCGGCCTGCGCGGAGAGCCGGTTGTGGAACAGCCGCTTTTCGGGCCCCTCCTCGGGCTTCTCGGCATTGATCGAGGGCGTGTTGTAGCCGATCAGCACCATCTCGACACCTTGCAGGCCCATCACGCGATAGGTCTCCGGCCAGCGCCGGTCGTTGCAGACAGCCATGCCGAAGATGCCGCCGAGCGCGCGCCAGACGTTGAACCCGAGATCGCCCGGCTCGAAGTAGCGTTTCTCCAGATGCTGGAACGCGCGTTTCGTGTCGAACTCCGAATGGCCGGGCAGATGAACCTTGCGGTACTTGGCGACAATTTTTCCGGATATGTCGGTGAGGATGCAAGTGTTGAAGTGATGCCCATCCGGCGTCAGTTCGGCATAGCCGAAATTCATTGCGATCTTGTGGTGGGCGGCCCGCTCAAACAAAGGTCTTGTCGCCGGATTCGGCATCTCGCGTTCGAACCAGGTGTCAACCTCGGCCTGATCCTCCATGTACCAACGCGGAAAGAACGTGGTGAGGGCGAGCTCCGGATAGACGATCAGATCGGCGCCCTTGGCCTTGGCTTCATCCATCAGCGCGATCATACGCTTGACGACGGCATCACGGCTTTCGGCTTTCTGGATCGGGCCCAACTGGGCAGCGGCAACATTGATGACGCGCATGGATGACTTTCTGGATGCTTCCAATAAGGCGGCGTTTGCATGAAAGTGAAGCAGTCTGCGGAGATCGGCTCTCTATCCGGCTCAATCGAAGCCAGCAGTTAAAGTTTTGGTTCACTCGAAGTCAATTCCAGAGACATTCCGCGACACGCACATCAGTTTTGTTCCGGCAGCACGTCGAGATGACACGCCACCCATTGACCGCCTTCGGCCGACCGCAGCTCCGGCTCTTCTGTCCGGCAGCGATCGAACACGTATGGGCATCTGGTGTGGAAGCGGCAACCGCTGGGCGGATTGATCGGGCTCGGCACGTCGCCCTTCAGGATGATCGGGTTGCGAATGGCTCCGGGCTCCGGCACCGGCACGGCTGACAGCAGGGCCTTGGTGTAGGGATGCCTCGGCGCGGTAAAGATTTGCTGCCTTGACGCCATCTCGACGATCTTGCCGAGATACATGACGGCAACACGATGCGTCATGTGCTCGACAACAGCCAGATCATGGCTGATGAAGAGCAGCGCGAGGCCGTACTCCCGCTGCAGATCCTGCAGCAGGTTGACGATCTGCGCCTTGACGGAAACGTCGAGCGCCGAGACCGCCTCGTCGCAGACGATCAGTTCGGGTTCCGCAGCAAGCGCGCGGGCAATGCCGATGCGCTGGCGCTGGCCGCCCGAGAATTCGTGCGGCCGGCGGCCCAGCGCATCGCGCGGCAGGCGCACGGTGTCCATCAGCGCCGCAACCTTCGCATCGAGTTCGGCAGAAGATTTGGCGAGGCCGAAATTGCGGATCGGCTCGGCCAGGATATCGCGAACGCGCATGCGCGGGTTGAGGCTGGAAAACGGATCTTGGAACACCACCTGGACGCGGCGGCGCATGCCGCGTAGCCCTCCGGGTGAAAGATCGTCGATACGCTGACCATCCAGTACCACCTGGCCGGCGGTGATGTCGAATAGCCGCAGGATGGCCCGGCCGACCGTCGACTTGCCGCAGCCGGATTCGCCGACGAGAGACAGCGTCTCGCCACGCTCGACTTCAAAGGAGACGCCGTCCACCGCATAGACCCAGTTGGACTTGCGGCTGAACAGCCCGCCGCGAACCGGAAAATGCTTCTTGAGATCGTTGACCTGGAGCAGTGGGGCGCTCATGCCGCGGCCGCCTCCTTGCGCGCGTAATGGCACGCCGCGATGTGGCGGGGACCCTTCTCTTCGAGACCCGGGGCAACCTGCCGACAGAGATCGGTCGCCAGCGAACAGCGTCCGGCGAAGACGCAGCCTTCGATCCGCCCTTTGAGGCTGGGCACCTGCCCCGGGATCTCGGCGAGCCGCCGCGCCGCGCCTGTGAGCGACGAGCCGAGCTTGGGCACCGCGCCGAGCAGGCCCTGCGTATAGGGGTGACGGGGCGAACGAAACAGTTCGGCCACCGGCGCCTCCTCAACCTTGCGGCCGGCATACATGACCATGACGCGCTCGGCGATTTCAGCGACCACGCCGAGATCATGGGTGATCAGAACGATCGCCGCGCCGACGCGGCGCTTGAGGTCCAGCATCAATTGCAGGATCTGCGCCTGGATCGTGACATCAAGCGCCGTGGTCGGCTCGTCGGCAATCAGGAGTTTGGGATTGCAGGCGAGCGCCATGGCGATCATCACGCGCTGCCGCATGCCGCCGGAAAGCTGATGCGGATATTCGCGCACGCGCCGCACCGGCTCCGGGATGCCGACCAATGTCAGCATCTCGATGGCGCGCGCCTCGGCCGCCTGCTTGTCGAGCCCCTGATGCATCCGCAGCGTCTCGCCGATCTGGCGGCCGACGGTCAGCACTGGATTGAGGCTCGTCATCGGCTCCTGGAAGATCATCGAAATGTCGTTGCCGCGAATGGCGCGCATCTCGCGTTCGGAGAGTTGCAGCAGATCCTTGCCCTGGAAGCGAATGGAACCCGCGATCTTGCCCGGAGGTTCGGCGATGAGCCGCATCAGCGACATCGAGGTGACCGACTTGCCGCAGCCGGATTCACCGACGATAGCCAGCGTTTCGCCTTCGTTCACATGGAAGGACACGCCGTCAACTGCCCGATTGATACCCTCGGGCGTTCGAAAATGGGTCTGCAGGTTATGAACTTCGAGCAACGCCATCAGATCAGAACCTCATCGGGAAACCGGTACGCACTTTTCCGGATCATGCGCTAGAGGCTTTTGGCCATTCGCGGATCGAGCGCATCACGCAGGCCGTCGCCAAGCAGGTTGACGGCAAGCACCGTGACGGACAGAAAGGCGGCGGGAAAGAATACGATGTAAGGCTTGACCTGCCACAGCGCCCTGCCCTCGGCCATGATGTTGCCCCAGGAAGGAATGGTGGGCGGCGTGCCGGCGCCGATGAAAGAGAGGATCGACTCCACGATCATGGCGCTGGCGCAGATATAGGTTGCCTGGACCAGCATCGGCGCCAGTGTGTTGGGCAGGATGTGGCGCAGGATGATCATCGGCGTTCTCGTACCGGAGGCTGTGGCAGCGTCCACATAGGGCTGCTCGCGCAGCGACAGCACGACACTGCGCACCAGCCGCGAGACCCGCGGGATTTCGGCGATCGTGATGGCCAGGATGACGTTGCCGACGCTCGCGCGTGTCAGCGCCATCAGCGCGACGGCGAGCAGGATCGGCGGGATCGACATCAGCCCATCCATGAACCGCATCAGGATGCCGTCCGCCCATCGCACGAAACCCGAGACCAGGCCGATGGCGAGACCGGCGAGCGAGGCCAGCACCGCGACCGACAAGCCTACGGTGAGCGAGACCCGCGCCCCGTAGAGCACGCGCGAATAGATGTCGCGGCCCAGCAAGTCGGTGCCGAACCAAAACTCCGCGGAAGGCAATCGCGTACGCTTGGCGGGCGCAAGCGCGGTCGGATCGACGGTGCCGAGCCAGGGCGCGAAGATCCCGATCAATACGAGGCAGAGCAGCAAGGCGCCGCCGATCGCAACCGTCGGATGATTGCGCAGGAAGCCGAGGACGCCGCGCCGGATTGCCACCGGCATCAACAGGTCCGGCAGTTGCGGCGCAATGACGAGGCCCGGCGGCACCGGTGCCGTGCTTGACGTGGAGACGCTCAATAGCGGATCCTCGGATCGACCAGGGTGTAGGTGACGTCGACCATCAGGTTGACGAGCACATAAAGGAAGCTGAACAGCAGCACGATGCCCTGGATGACCGGGTAGTCGCGGCGCAGGATCGCGTCGATCGTGAGCCTGCCAAGCCCGGGGATGGCGAACACGCTTTCGGTCACCACCGCACCGCCGATCAGTAGCGCAATGCCGATACCGATCACCGTCACGATCGGAACGGCGGCGTTTTTCAGCGCGTGAACGAACAGGATGTTGCGCTGCCCGAGGCCTTTGGCGCGGGCGGTGCGGACATAATCCTGCTGCAGCACCTCGAGCATGGAGGCCCGGGTAATGCGCGCGATCAGCGCGATGTAGACGGAGCCGAGGGCCAAGGCAGGAAGGATGAGGTTCTGCAGCCATGGCCAGAAGCCCGCGGTCAACGGCGTGTAGCCCTGCACGGGAAGCCACTCGAACTGCAGCGCGAACACATAGGCAAGCACGTATCCGACAACAAAGACAGGAAGCGAGAAGGCGAACACGGCGAAGGCCATGATGGTGCGGTCCACCCAGCTTCCTGCCTTCCACGCCGCCGCCACGCCGAGCGGCACCGCGACAAGGATGGTCAGGACGAGCGTAATCGCCATCAGCGAGAGCGTCGGCTCGATGCGCTGCGCGATCATCGAGGCGACCGGCAGGTTGGTGAAGATCGAGGTGCCGAGATCGCCACGCAGAATGTTCCAGAGCCAGGTCCCGAACTGGACCAGAAACGGCCGGTCGAGGCCGAGGCCCTGGCGAATGCGCTCAACGTCGGCGGGGCTCGCCTGGTCGCCTGCTATCACCGCCGCCGGATCGCCCGGCGCGATGTAAAGCAGACTGAAGACGAACAGCGCGACGATCCCCATCACGGGCAAGGTCGAGAGTACGCGCCGGAGGATATACGAGACCATGTGGGTTTACTGCGCCGTCATGCGGTCTTCGATACGCCCCAGAAGAAGGGCAGCGGTCCCTTGGCGATGCCGGCGACGTTCTTGCGCCACGCCGTGTAGCTCAGAAAGAAGCCGGTCGGCGCATAGACGACATCCTCGATCGCCGCCTTGTTGAGGCGCTTGGCCGCAGCCTTCTCCTCATCGAGATTTTTGGCGTCGAACCATGCCAGGACTTCCTTTTCCACGGCTGCGCTGGTGGGCCAGCCAAACCACGCCTTGTCGCCATTGGCGCGAATGGCGTTGTAGGCGGCGGGATTGATGCAGTCCGCGCCAGCGTGCCAAGTATGAAACATCCCCCAGCCGCCCTGGCCCGGCGGCGTTTTCTGGGCGCGGCGGGAACCGACCGTGCCCCAATCGGTCGCAACGAAGTCGACATTCATTCCGATTTGCTTCAACAGATCCGCGGTGACATCGCCCTGCGCCTTGGTGATCGGTTGGTCCTGCGCCACGACGCAGGTGACCGGCTGGCCTGAATAGCCACTCTCGGCCAGCAGCTTCTTGGCCATTGCGAGATCGCGCTTGCCTTTCAGGATCTCGCCGCCCTCTTCCGTGTAAAGCGGCGTATCCGGCGTGAAGAAGCCCGGCAGCGGCTTCCAGAGCGCAGTATCGTCGCCGACCAGGGCGCGCATGTAGTCTTCCTGGCTCAGCGCCGCGAGCACGGCACGTCGCACCCTCACATCGTTGAAGGGCGGATGCAGATGGTTCATCCGGAACGAACCGACGTTGCCGAGGGGATCGGCGATGTCGACGTTGATGTTGCGGTTCTTCTTGAGCGAGGGCACGAGATCGGTGATGAGGCTCTCCCACCAATCGACCTCGCCATTCTGAAGTGCTGCCGCCGCCGTCGCAGGATCCGGGATCACCACCCATTCGATGCGGTCAACCAGCATCTGCTTGCCGCCGGCGAGCCAGGATGCCTTTTCCTGCCGCGGCGTGTAATCGGCAAACTTCTCGAACACCGCCTTGGCGCCGGGCACCCATTCGCCCTTTGCGAACTTCATGGGGCCCGAGCCGATATATTCGGGGATCTGCTTGAACGGGTCGGTCTGGGCAATGCGCTCTGGCATAATGAACGCGCAGGGCGTGCTGTTCTTGCCCAATGCCAGCAGCATTTTCGGATAAGGCGCCTTCAGCGCCCATTTGAAGGTCCTGTCGTCGACCGCGGTCAGTTCGTTCTGGATCGCCTTGATCATCAGGCCCATCGGATCGCGCGCCGACCAGCGTGTCAGGCTCGCCACTACATCCTTGCTCAGCACCGGCTCGCCGTCGTGAAACTTCAGTCCCGACCGGAGCCGAAAGGTCCAGACCAGCCCGTCATCGGACACCTCTTCTGACTCAACCATCTGGCGCTGCGGCTGCAGCGTGGCGTCGAGGCCGTAGAGAGTGTCCCACACCAGCGCGGCGGCATTGCGCACGACATACTGGGTCCCCCAGATCGGATCGAAATTCGCGAGGTTGGCTTGCGGGACAAAGCGCAAGGTGCGCGCGGCGGCACCTTGGGAAAGCGCCGGCATCGAAAGGCCGCTCGTCGCCGCCAGGCTGCCTACCCCGGCCAATCCCTTCAACACAGTCCTGCGATCCATGGAGCTCTCCCAGTCTTGAGTTGTCACGGCGATTCCGGCCCATTCGATGGCCGAAGGTTCGACGCCACGTGAGGTGAAACGGGCCAGTCAAACCGATGCCAATCAGTCCCCTTTCGCCTGCAAGCGGTGTGCCAGCACGGCCCACTCGCGTGCCCGCCAATTTCCGGCTGCCCACACGGGAAGCACTTTCTCGCGATCACAATTTCGCGCGGTTACATGCATCTGCGGTTCTGCCTAACCTGCAAGCTGCTTGAATTTCGGCGATTGTTGCGGGTGCCACCAAGCGCCGCCAATGACAACGCCCTCAGACACAATCTTGCGGTCGCCGATCAGGTGCTCACCGACGACGTCGCAATAGTCGAACTGGCCTTGCTGGACCGAGATGAGAGTGGCGTCTCCCGCGCTTCCCGGCTTGAGGCTGCCGAGTTCAGGGCGCCGCAGCGCCATCGCCGCATTGACCGTCGAGGCCGCAACCACATCGGAGAGCGGCATGCCCAAGCATAGAAACTTGGACATGGTCGTCACCTGATCAAAGGCCGGCCCGTCGATGCACAGGGCGTGGACATCAGAGGAAATGGTGTCGGGATAGAAGCCATTGGCAAGCATTGCGCGTGCAGTTTTGAAAGCGAATGAGCCTTTACCGTGACCGATGTCGAACAACACGCCGCGTTCGCGCGCCTCCAGCACCACCCTCTTCACTGTGCCCTGGGCGGTCGCGGGCGTATTGGGAAACGGCCGGAACGCGTGCGTGAGAACATCGCCTGGACGCAGGCGGACGAGCACCTCCTCATAGCTTGGCGGCGGGTGGTCGATATGCGCCATCAGCGGCATGCCTACCTCTTCAGCGACCGCAAGCGCGATGTCGAGCGGGACGATCCCCGAGGTGCCCGAAGCGTGGAGGCCGACCCGCACCTTGATGCCGACGATGAGGTCGCGGTTGGCATCTGCAACCGCGACGGCGTCGATCGGATTCATCAGCCGCATCTCCTCGCTCTCGCCGACCATGACCCGATGCGAGAAGCCGTAGATGCCGGCGTGGGAGATGTGGAGATAGGCCAGAATGCGGACCCGGCTCGGCTCGATGACGTGCTTGCGGAAGCCTGCGAAATTGCCGGGACCGGCGCTGCCGGTGTCGACCGCCGTGGTGACGCCGGAGGTGCGGCAGAACTCCTCGGCGTCGATGCCGAGCGAGGTGCCGCCCCAATAGACGTGGGTGTGCAGATCGATCAAACCCGGGGTGACGATGTAGTCAGACACGTTGCGCACGTCGGTTCCGGGATCGGCCTTGAGCTCGCTTCCGACCATGACCACCTTGCCGCCCGCAAAGGCGACATCCGTCACGGCATCGAGCTTCTGGGAGGGGTCGATCACCCGGCCGCCGCGCAGGATCAAATCGATAGGCATCATTATCTCCTGAAATGAGGGAAGCCGCGCGAGGCCGCCTCGCCCATCCACGAAAGCGCGTGCACCGATGAGCCGTCAACCATTGAAGGCCGCCTGGGCTTCCGGCAGATCCCAGATTTTGCCGATTGCCGCTGACGCGGCCGAAATCATCGCGGTTTCGTCGCCGTGAATGTACCGGCCCGCATCTATCAGTAGACGCCCGTCAACGATGACCTGATCGATGTTGGCGCGGTTTCCGAGTGCGACAAGCCCGCGCCGCGGATCGAACAGCGGCTGTAAATGGGGATGGGTCAGATCGACAACGGCGAGGTCGGCGGTTGCTCCTGGCGCGATCGTCCCGAGGTCCGGCCGCTTGATGACCGCCGCCGCGGTTGCCGTGACCGAGTCGATCAGCTCGGGTGCGTTAGCTACATCCGCGCGGGCGGACGCAATCTTCGAGATCATCGACGCCGCGTTGAGTTCGCCGAGCAGGTCCATGTTGTAGCCGTCGGTTCCGACCACCGTCCGGACGCCATGCCCCGCGAACCGGCTGAACGCCGCGGTAACGCCTGAGCGCGCAAATACGCGCGGGCAGTTCAGCACCGTGGCGCCCCTCGCCGCCATCAGCTTCAGATCATTGTCGGTGCTCGCGATGCAGTGCGCCGCCATAAGATCCGGCGCCAGAAGGCCGAGCCAGTCGAGATATTCGGCCGGCGTGCGACCGCCGTGACGGCTCCCGATCGTCGCGACTTCGGCCTGGCTTTGCGCGAGATGGGTGGTGATGGGAATGTCGAGTTCGCGCGCCCGGGCGGCACACGCCCGCAGCAGATCAGGACCGCAGGTGTCGGTCGCGTGTGGGCTCATCGCAAGGCCAATCCGGCCGTCGCCGCGTCCGTTCCAGCGCTGATGGAGCGCGTTCCAGGTGTCCATATCGGCCTGGCCGTCATCGCCCGCGTAATGCACCACGCCATCCGGCCCCGCCTTGGCATCCGAGGTCGAAAACAGATACGGCGCGCCGTAGAAGCGGATGCCCATTTCCTCGGCGGCGTCGAACATCTCTGGAATGGTGTTGCGAAACGGCTCCATCACCGTGGTGGCGCCACCCTTCAGCAATTGCAGAATGCCGAGCCGCGCGATGGCGAGCCGCTCCAACGGCGACAGCAGGTCGGCGCCGCGCTTGGTCAGCGGCAGCAGCACCGTATAGACGATGCTCTGATTATTCCGGCGACCATAGCCGTCCTCCGTATGCGTCCGCGCGACGGCTTCGCTGAAGCAGTGGTTGTGCAGGTTCAGAAGTCCGGGCAGCACAAAGCGGCCCGGCCTGTCGAATACCTCGGTGGCGGACGGCCGCTCGCGCGTGACGGCCGCGATCCGTTTGCCTTCCAGTAACACCCAGTGATCGCGCAGCACCTCCTGCACGCCATCCCTGCGCGACAACACATAGCTGCCAAAGATCGCGATCGTGCTCATGCCGGTTTCACATTCCAGAATACGGCCGTACCATCGAGGATGCCGGTGATGTTGGAGCGGTACGCCGTCGGTTGCTTGTACTGACCGATCGGGAAGTAAGGAATTTCCTCGAACGATAGTGCCTGGATATCGCGGCAGATGCGCTGTTGCTCGGCAAGATTGCCGGCAGCGAGCCACTGGCTTCGCAGTGCCCCCATCTTCTCGCTCTTGTACCAGCCGGCCACTTTGCTGTCGCCGCGCAGGTTGGAATTACCGGCCGGGTTCAGCCAATCAATGCCTTGCCAGTTGCCGACGCCGGCGCTCCAGCCGCCCTGGGCGATGGGATCTTTTTTCAACTGCCGCTGCAACACCACGCCGAAATCCAGTCCGGCATATTCGACGTTCATGCCGGCCTGCTGCAGCATGTCGGCTGCGATGTCGCCGAGCGGTTTTTGTGCAACCGAGTTGGTGGGAACGAGCAGCACCACCTTCTCGCCATTGTAACCAGCCGCTTTCAGGTCGGCCTTGACCTTCGCCATGTCGCGCGGCCCGCGGAACACATTGAGGCCGACATCGCTCGCCATCGGCGTACCCGGTGCAAAGAAGCCGATAGGTGAGGATTGGTAAGCAGGATCGTCGCCTGCAACCGCCGTCATGAAGGCGGACTGGTCGATCGCGCCCAGCAGCGCCCTGCGGATGGCGGGATTGTCGAACGGCGGCTGCAGATGGTTCACGCGCAGCATGCAGGTGTACCCCCGCGGATCGAGAATCCGGGTGGTGATGCCGCCGGTCCGTTTCAGCACCGGCAACAGGTCGTGCGGCGTTGTCTCCTGCCAATCCTGCTCGCGCGTTTGCAGCGCTGCCACCCCCGTCGCGGCATCCGGCATCGTCGTCCAGACCACGCGGTCGTAATGAACGATCTTGGGACCTGCGGTCCAATCGGGCTTGCCGTCCTGGCGGGGCTGATAGCGATCGAAACGAGCGTATACGTTGCGCGCGCCCTGCACGCGCTCATCCGCCACAAAGCGGAAGGGACCGCTGCCCACGACCTCGCCCAGCGGCTTGAACGGACCCTGGCTCGCCAGCCGCTCCGGCATCATGAACGGCGCCTGGATCGCGGCCTTGCCGAGCGCCGCAGGCAACAGAGGGAAAGGCCTGCTCAGCCGAAAACGGATGGTGCGGTCATCAGGCGCCGACAGTTCGTCGGTTGCGGCCATCAGCTCGGCGCCGAACCCGTCGCGGGCCGCCCATCGGCGAATGCTCGCGACGCAATCGCGCGCCAATACGCGCTCGCCATCATGCCACAGCAGGCCTTCGCGCAGCGTAAGGTCCCACTGCCGGTCGTCGTTGGACACAACATGTCCGGACACCATCTGCGGCGAGACCTCGAGCGCCGAATTCATGCCGTAGAGTGTGTCGTAGACCATGAACCCGTGGTTTCGGGAAACCTGCGCCGTGGAATAGATCGGATCGAGAAAGGTCAGGTCGATCACCGGAATAAAGCGCAGCGTGGTCTGCGACTGCGCCCGCAGGATTCCCGGCAGCGACAACGCCGGCGCTGCGGCGGCGGCCTTTATCAGTGAACGACGGGAAACGAGCATCGATAACTCCAGGGATATCTGATCGGCAGTTCTCAGAGGGCGGCTGCTTCGTGACTTCTGAAATTCACCGCGATCTCCTCTCCTGTTGTGATCCACAGATCGGGGCAGGATTTCGCATAGGTGAGAAATTCCCGCAGCAGCCGAAGCCGCATCGGACGACCGCTGCATTGCGGATGCAGCACGGTCGTGACCATCGCGCCCCAGTCCCTGACCTCATCGAGCTCATCCTTCCAGATCGAGAGCACATGCTCCTTGGGAAAGATCGGCCGCGGGCTGAATCGGGCGGACAGTCCGTGCATCCAGTCGTCGTAGCTTGCGGTCACCGGAAGCTCGATCGTGCCGGGCCTGCCATCGGCAAGGCGGTGGCGGTAAGGCCGCACGTCGTCGCGAAATGATGAGGTGTAGACGATACCGTGGCGCACTAGCGCCACACGCAGTTCTTCCGTGAATTCGCCGTAAGGCGCCCGATAGCCGGTCGGCTTGACGCCAAGCCGACGCTTCAGCGCCTCAAAACCCCGCTCCAGTTCCTCCTCGATCCAGGGATCGCCCGGATCCGGCAGCAGATGGTGATACCCGTGGTGGCCAATCTCATGGCCCGCCCTAAGAATGGCCTCCGCCATCGCCGGATGCGCATCCACCGACCAGCCGGTGACGAAGAACGTCGCCTTCAGGTCAAGCTGATCGAGCAGCTCCAGGAGTTTCGGCGTGCCGACGCGCGCCTCGTAGCCGCCATAGCTCATCGTGATGAGGCGCTGGGCGTGAGCTGCGTCCTTGCTGGTCCAGGCGCTCTCCGCATCCACGTCAAAGGAGAGGAACATCGCTGATGTATAGGGCTTGGGCCACGGATAGTCCGGGGCCGGCGGCGCGGTGTTTGCGGGAGCGAGCGGAATGCTCGCAAGCGCTTTACTGTCCAGCATTGATGGTCGCCTTCTCTACGCCGTAGTCGGTCAATTTCCACTTCGCCAGCAAAGCACGATAGGTGCCGTCCGCGATCAACGAGTCCAGGGCCTCCACAACCGCCTGCTGGAGCGCCTTCTCTTTGATGTTTAAAGCAAGCCCGGTGAACTGGACGGCGAACACATCGCCGATCGGAACATAAGTGCCCGGCTCGAGGTCCATCATGTAGGGAAGCGTCTCGCCACCCTGGACAGCCGCGTCGATCCGTCCCTGCCTTAGCTGGGTCCGGGCATCGGCCGATCCTTCCGTGCCGACGAATTGAATCGGGTTGCCGCCGCAATGCGCCTCGCTCCAGGCAGCGATCAGCTTCGGAAAGGACGTGCGCCGGCTGGCGCCCACTTTCTTCCCGCAGAACGCTGACGTGTCCTTGAACTCGGCGGCGCGCGATTGCTGCACGAAAAATCGGGGCCCATTGCGCAGGTAGTCGACAAAAGTTGCCGTGTCCTGCCGGCTCGCCAGGTCCGTCATGCCGGACAGGATCGCATCCACCCTCCCCGTCGAAATCGCAGGCATCATCTGGTCAAAACTGGTTTGCTGCCAGTCGATCTTGAGTCCAAGCTTGCGACCGAGCGCCTCGCCAAGCTCGACATCGAAACCGGTCAGCGTGTTGATCGCGGGGTCGCGGAATTCCAGTGGCGGATAGTTCGGCACGATGGCGACCTTGATACTGCCTTGCTTGGCGATTTCCGGAGGCAGTTCGATCGCCATGGCCGGAGTGATAGCGGCGCAAGTGAGCGCGGCAGCGAGAAACCATTTCATCATGACAATCGCCCCATCAGATCACCGCGGAAAGAAAGGATTGAGTGCGTACTTCACGGGGCTTACCGAGAACCTCTGCCGCTGGGCCGGATTCCACGATTGCGCCATGGTCCATGTAAACAACGGTATCCGCCACCTCCCGCGCGAAGCCGAGCTCGTGCGTCACCACCATCATCGTCATGCCGCTGCGGGCAAGTTCCTTCATGACGGTGAGCACCTCTCCGACCAATTCGGGATCGAGGGCACTCGTCGGTTCGTCGAACAGCATCAGCATGGGCTTCATGGCGAGCGCGCGGGCAATCGCCACGCGCTGCTGCTGCCCGCCGGAAAGCTGTGAGGGATAGGCATTGGCTTTCGCCGCCAGCCCGACGCGGCCGAGAAGCTCCATCGCCTCCGTCCGCGCCTCCTCGCGGCTACGGCCCTGCACCTGGACCGGACCTTCGGTGACGTTTTCAAGCGCGGTCTTGTGCGGGAACAGGTTGAAACGCTGAAACACCATGCCGGTCTTCAGGCGCTGGCGGGCAATCTGCCGCTCGGTGAGGCGATGCAATCGCCCACCCTCTTCTCGTACGCCCAGCAACTCGCCATCCAGCCAGATGCCGCCGCTGTCGATCGACGTAAGCTGATTGATGCAACGCAGGAGCGTCGTCTTGCCCGATCCTGACGCGCCGATTAGGCAGAGCACCTCGCCTGCCCAGACGTCCAGCGAGACCTGCTTCAGGGCCTGAAACTCCCCGAAGCTCTTGCTAACCGAACGGATCGCGACAAGGGGCTCGGTCATCGGTTGATCTGCAATGCTCCACGCGCGAAGCGGCGCTCAAGTAGCATCTGCAGAGGCGTCAAAATTGATACGACGAGCAGATACCAGGAGCCGGCGACGATCAGGAGTTCAATCACGCGCGAATTCGCGTAATAGATATTCTCTGCGGCGTGCAGCACCTCCGGATACTGGATGACGCTTGCGAGCGACGTCGCCTTCACCATGCCGATGAACTCGTTGCCGAGCGGAGGGATTACGACCCGCATCGCCTGCGGCAGGATGATCCGGCGCAACGCGCGCAGCCGTCCCATGCCGATCGCCTTCGCGGCCTCATATTGTCCGACGTCGACCGACAGCATGCCCGCCCGCATCACCTCGGACGTGTAGGCGCCCTGATTGATGCCCAGGCCGAGCAGCGCTGATAGAAATGGCGTCATGACATCGACCGCCCGCGCCGACCACAGGCCCGGAATGCCAATCGTCGGAAACACCAGCGCGAGGTTGAACCACAGCAGCAATTGCAGGATCAGCGGCGTACCGCGGAACAGCCACGTATAACCGGCGGCGACAGACGCCAATACCGGATTGGACGAGAGCCTCATGACTGCGACGACGACGCCCAAGACGATGCCAAGTGCCATCGCGAGCACCGCCATCACCATGGTGTTGGTGATACCTTCGAGGATCACCTTCGCGGTCAGGAAGCGGCTGACATAGGTCCATTCGATCTGACCGCTGACGAAGGCTCGACCGATCGCAGCCAGCACGACGAGAATCGCTGCCGCAGCGAGCCATCGCTGCCAATGAACCTGACGCGCGATCGTCATCCCCGAAATATCGGGAAAACGCTCCGCTAACGTGGGCGCTGCTCTCATTGCGTGGACGCATTCATCATCGGCTGGGCCACCGCGTTCGCGCCCAATCCGTATTTGTCGAGAATGGCCTTGTAGGAGCCGTCAGCGATCATAGCGGCGAGGTGTTGCGTCACCATCTCGCGGAGCGCCACGTCGTCTTTCCGGAACATGATGCCCTGATAGCCGGTGGCGAACGGCTCTCCGATGACACGGTATTTCCCCGCCTCCTGCTGTTGGGCGTAGGGCAGCGTCTCGGTGCCTTGCACCGCGGCATCGATGCGGCCCTGCTTGAGCTGGTTGCGGACGTCGATGCTGTTCTCACCCGGAACATATTGCACGGCGGGCTTGCCGTTCGCCTCGCAATTCTGCTTGCTCCATTTCTCGATCTCGACCGGGAAGCTGGTGCTGCGTGTCGTTCCAACCTTCTTGCCGCAGAGATCGATGGGGACTTCGCCGCGTTTTCCGTCAGGACGAAGAACTGCGGGCCCGTCGCCAGATAGTCGATGAAATCGGCGGTCTCACGCCGCGAGCTGCGGTCCGAAATGCCGCTGATGATGAAATCGGCGCGCTTGGTTTGCAATGAGGGAATAAGCTCGGCGAACGGCGTTTCGCTCCAGATGATCTTCACGCCGAGCCGCTTTGCGAGTTCGTTTGCGAGATCGATATCGAGCCCAACGAGCTGATTTGTCGTGGGATCGCGATATTCCATCGGGGCGTAAGTCGAGTTGACCGTCAGCCGTAACGTGCCCGCCTGTTTGATCGCTTCCGGCAGTTCGGCGGCCCCTGCCGTTGTGATGGCGAGGAGCACGGCGAACACAACGGAGAACAAGAGACGTGTCATATCAGTTCCTTCTGCCCGCACTGCGACTTGACCGCATCGAGCGCGGCCGGCTCGATAACACCGGCACGCTCCGTAATCGCTGAGTATTGTTCCGGCCGCCGGTGCGCGGCGAAATTGAACATCTTGTCCTTGCCCTGGCGACAGAGATCGAGGTCGATGTCTGCGACGATGATTTCGTCCGCGAGCGTTTGCGCTTCGGCGACGATCCGGCCGTTCGGATCCACGATGCAGGAGCCACCGATCAGTCCGGAGCCATCCTCGTTCCCCGCCTTGGCGACCGCGATCGCCCAGGTGGCGTTCATGTAGGCGTTGGCCTGTGTCACCAGCTTGGAATGGAAGGTGCGCAGCGCTGCATCTTCGGAGAAACCGCCGTTTGGATCGTAGGCCGCGGAATTGTAGCCGACGCAAACCAGTTCGACGCCCTGCAGGCCCAGCACGCGCCAGGCTTCCGGCCAGCGGCGATCATTACAGATCATCATGCCCATGATTGCGTGGCGCCAGTCCGGTCCCGCCCTAAAGGCAGGAAATCCCAGATCGCCATATTCGAAATAGCGCTTTTCGAGTTGCTGGTGGGCTGCGCCGGCGCGCGGCTCGACCGAACCCGGCAAATGCACTTTGCGATAGCGGCCGAGAATTTCGCCGTCGCTATCGACCAGGATCGAACAGTTGAAGCGCCGACCGTCCGACGTCAGTTCGGCGTAACCGACGTAGAAGCCGATGCCGAGCACCCGGGCGTGATCGAACAAGGGCTGCACGGCCGGATCCGGCATACCGCGTTCGAAGTAACGATCGAGTGCGTCGCCTTCGATGAGCCATCGCGGGAAAAAGGTCGTGAACGCCAGTTCGGGAAAAACAACCAGTGTTGCGCCGCGCGCGGCCGCCGCCTCCAGCAACGCCAACATCCGGCCAAGCGTATGCTCTCGCGTATCAGCTTTTTGCGTCGGCCCCATCTGAGCGGCGGCGCCGCGGAGAACGCGAACCAACATTGCCTCCAATCTGAGCGGACTGCTTACTCAAGAGGCGGATGATCCCGCTCCGATAGCGCTCCGATGCAGGGGTGATTACGCGGAAGCGCAGCCCTAAACGCAATCACTCGTGCTATGATATTCTCGATGAGACAATAACCGGTAGTTATATGAACCTGCGCCAATTGGAGATCCTGCGTGCGGTTATCCGCCATCGCACCACGGTCGCGGCGGCCGACGAACTGGCGCTATCGCAACCGGCGATCAGCAACGCGCTGAAGACAATGGAGGCGCAGGCGGGCTTCGCGTTGTTCGAGCGTGTCAACAACCGGCTGTTCCCCACATCAGAGGCGATGGCGCTTTACAAGGAAAGTGAAGCGATCTTTGCGCTCCACGCCAAACTCGAAAATCGCGTGCGCGACTTGAGGGAGTGCCGCTCGGGCCTTCTATCGATTGTGGCGACGCCGCCGCTGGCCTACAGTATCATTCCGCGCGCTTTGTCGGACTTCCTGCGCCGCCGTCAGCAGACGCGCGTCTTCTTCGATGTAAGGCGCTACGAGGGAATCATCGACGGCGTGTCGAGCAGGGTTGCAGAGCTCGGCTTCGCGCTCGGACTGTCGCATCATCCCGGCATTGCACATGAGGTGGTTCATACCGGCGAAATGGTCTGCGTCTTGCCGCCGAACCATCCGCTGGCCGAACGACCGGTCATTTCCGCGTCCGATCTTGTCGGCTTGCCCTTCATCGGGCTCGAGCGCGGCACGCGATTGGGCGAGGCCGTGCGCGAGAGCTTTGCGCAAGCCGGCGCGCCATTCCAGCCAAGCGTCGAGGTGCGATACTGCAATACGGCCTGCGTGCTCGCGGCCGCCGGCGTGGGCGCGGCGGTCGTCGATCCGTTTTCACCGCGCCAGAGCGGCGGCCAAGGCCTGCTCGTTCGGCCTTTCACGCCCAAGACGGTGGCTATTGCCTATATGCTGTGGTCTGAGGCGGAGCCGTTATCACGCCTGGCCAAGGCGTTTCTCAATGAAGTCCGGCAAGCGAGCCGCTCGCTGGACCGAAATGTATCTTGAGCGTTGCCGGGCTTGAGGCTGCTCAAGATGTTCGTCCTAGGATTTTCTTTGATCTCCCGGTGCACACATCGTGCACACGCAGCCTTCTAACCGATTGGAAAGCTTGAACTCTCGTTCCAATCCATCATGGGGAAGTTTGAGCTAGGTCCAGCCAATGATAGGCAACGAAATCTAGGTTCCTACATCCCAATGACCGCATTGCGCCACGAGCAGCCGTTCGCTTACCACGCATCAGGCGAAGACTTCTCGTCACATGGCACGCGCGCCCGCGGCTTACGTGCTACCATCAATCGTACGCGACCGCAGAATATCGTAGTTTCATTGAGCGTTGGTAGCGGGAAAGGACTCGCCTCCCGACCTTGGGACTGGGTCACTGACCCAGTGCCGACCTTGGAGTTGTTCCAGCGATTCGTCGCCGGCGACCGGTAGACTCAACGCTTTCCATAGCTGTTTCTACACCGACCCGCTGGCTCGAGTTCTGCCGGCGCGATCCAAAATGGTGACCACTCTGATTGCGCAGATTGTCCATTTGCTCGCCCCGCTATCCAAATCTACGACACGCGCGTAGTCGACCTGTACCAATGCGCGGTATTTCGTTGGTGTGGAGGTGCAGAAACAACGGCAAAGCGCATTTAAGCTCGGCTCACGACCGAATTTCAGAACGGATCACGCGGGCTTCCAAGACCCGTCCCGTTCAGAAGCAGATCCTGGAAATCAACCATCGAAAAACAAACATTTATTTCAATAAGCTGGCGGAGAGAGTGTCAGTCAATCCCCATTGAAAGATCAAGCATTTTCGACCTTCCTAGGCCAAAACCCACCGTTTGAGCTACCGCCGGAAAACGAGATCGCGCGATACTTGAGATCGAGAACAGCCAAACGCCGGCCCCGGCTGCCGAGACGCTGCCGCTGGTGGTTCCCTAGCCCGATATCACCGAAGTCAGACCGCCGTCGACGGCAAGGATCTGACCGGTGATGTGCTTGCCGGCGGCGCTGGCGAAGAGAACCGCGGCGCCTTTCAGATCGTCCTCGTCGCCGATGCGGCGCAGCGGCGCGCCGGCGGCGAGCTTTTCGACCCCGACAGCTTCGATCGTGCCCTTCGTCATCCTCGACGGAAAGAAGCCGGGCGCCAGAGCATTGGCCGTAATTCCGTAGCGTCCCCAACTACCCGCCAGGGCTCGCGTGAAATTAACCACCGCGCCCTTGCTCGTGTTGTAGGCGATCATCTGCATATCTCCGGAACTTCCGAACAGGCCCGCGATCGACGCAAGGTTGATAATGCGGCCATACTTGTTGGGAATCATCGAGTGCTTCGCAATCTGTTGGCTGAGCAGGAACAGCGATCGGATATTCAGATTCATCACCTTGTCCCAGGCTTCGATCGGGTGATCTTCCGTCGGCGCGCCCCAGGTTGCGCCAGCATTGTTCACCAGAATGTCTACCCGGCCGAGCTTCTTGATCGCTTCGTCAGTGAGCCGCTTGACGTCTTCGTCCCTGGAATTGTCAGCTGCGATCCACTCTGCCTTGATGCCGAGACCGGCAAGATGCGCCTGGGCCTTTTCCAGATCCGGCGCCTTGCGAGAGGAAATCACGACCCGCGCCCCTTGCTCCCCTAGCGCCTCGGCGATCTGCAGCCCAAGGCCGCGGGAGCCGCCTGTAACGAGGGCATTCTTGCCGGTGAGATCGAATGCCTTCTTGATGCTTCCCATAGTCAAATCCTCAAGCTGGTGGGCAAAGTTCTGCTGCGCGGTTACGTCGGGATCCGCGGGATCACTATTTGCCGCGGAATACGGCCGAGCGACGTTCCACGAAAGACTGGATGCCTTCTTTCATGTCTTCGCTGCTGAAGACGCGATCCTTGATCTTGGGAATGTAATCGATCGCAGCTGCCTCGCCGGCCTCGATGTATTTCAGCGCGGCTTCCTTGGTCACCTGAATGCCGATCGGTGCGTTCTTGGCGATCAGATTCGCAATATCCATCGCGCGACCTATCTGCTCGCCGGGAGCGACGACTTCCTGAACAAATCCGATTTTATGCGCCCGGGCCGCATTGAACTCGTCGCACAGGAACAGGTGATACATCGCATCTCCCCAGCCGGCCCGGGTCAAATACCGGAAGTGTGCGCCGCCGAGCGGCGCGATTCCGCGCTTGGATTCCATCTGGCAGAACCGGGCGTCATCGGCCGCGACGACGATATCGCCAGCCAGCATCATTTCGATACCGATCGTGAAACAGATCCCCTGCACAGCCGTGACGATCGGCTTGCGGCACCGGCTTTTGAGCGCGAACGCATCGATGTTGCCAGGCTTGATCTCGGTATTCTGAGCCTTGGGCCCAAAGAATTTCGGCATATCCAGTCCGGCCGTGAAATCCGGGCCTTCGGCGCACAGTACCCCGACCCAGTAGTCGTCCGTTCGGTCCAGAAGCGTCATCGCGTCCGACATCTGCGCCATCATCTGCGGGCTGAACGAGTTCTTCTTCGCCACGTTGTCGATGATAATCTTGAAGACGTGCCCATGCACCTCGGTGCGGATCTGCCCGACTTGGGTTTTAGTGTCGTTCATTTGCTGGTCTCCGAATTGCTTCCGGGTGACTGCGCAACCACACGCAGGCTTTTCCGGGTAGACTGGCGTGCCGCCGATTATTCTTGCCAACCAGCTTGGAACGGTCGCCAAAACACCGGCTACCAAACATTTGGATAGCCCTTATTCAGTGGCGATGCGCCCTGCCTCGAACCTTTCATCGCTCAACTCAGCTCAGCGCCGCGAACGCGGTCCGTTCGAAAGCCATCAGTTCATCCGTCCGGCCGTCACGTACCTTGAGGAGCCACTGCGGATCCTGAAGCAGCGCCCGGCCCACCGCGACGAGATCGAACTCCTCGCGATCGAGGCGGCGGATCAACTCGTCGAGGGACGCCGGACGGGAACTCGCCGCCGTATGCGGCAATGAATTCGCCGGTCAGACCGACCGACCCAACCGAAATCGTCGGCACTCCCGTCACCTTCTTGGCCCATCCTGCGAAGTTCACATCGGAGCCATCGAACTCCGGCTCCTAGCAGCGCCGCTGCGAGCAATGCAAAATGTCGACGCCGGCGTCGACCAGAGGTTTGAGCCAGGCTTCCAATGCGCGAGGCGTATCGGCCAGCTTCACTTCGTAGTCCTGCTGCTTCCATTGGCTGATCCGGAGCAATATCGGAAAATCCATCCCGACCGACTTGCGCACCGCGTGAACGATATCAGCGGCAAACCGGGCCCGGCCGGGCAGGTCCTTGCCTCCGTAGGTATCCTCGCGGCGATTGGTACCTTCCCAGAAGAACTGATCGATCAGATAGCCGTGCGCACCGTGCAATTCGACGGCGTCGAATCCCAAGCGCTTCGCCGCAAGCGCCGCGTCGGCGAAAGCGCGAATGGCGTCTGCGATGTCCTCTTCGCTCATCGGCTCGCCGAACTTCTTCTCCGGTCGCGACAGGCCGGACGGGCTGTCGTAGGCACCGGAGGAGACCAATTCTGGGCGCGCGTGCGAACGGCTCCGACATGCCATAGCTGCGGCGCCATCAGGCCACCCGCGGCGTGCACCTCGTCGACCACACGCCGCCACCCCGCCAATTCCTTATCGCCATGAAAGCGGGGAACATTCGGGTCGTTCAGGGATGCCGGACGTTCCACGCCTGTCCCCTCCGATATGATGAACCCGACCGCCCCTTCGGCCCGGCGGCGGTAGTACTGCGCGACGTCTTCGGTCGGAATTCCGCCCGGAGAGAACGAGCGCGTCATCGGCGCCAGCACCACCCGGTTCGGCAAGTTCAGCCCTTTCAGCTTGAAGGGCCGGAAAAGTGCGTCGCTGGACATTTGGACTTCCTGAGTCAGTTGGTCGCTCTGCGGGCTCCGATCACACGCATTGCTGGTTCAAAAGGCAAGCTCACTTTTCCTCGGCGCTGAGAACCTTCCCGAATTGATCCCACGTGCTGCCGTTCCAGCGCTGCAACTGCAGCTGCGTGTACGCCATACTGCTTTCCGGGCCGGTGTTGACCGTAACACCCGGGATGAGCGTGGGGAGCGACAACGCTCGGATGTTCCGCGATTGCTTGACGATATTCTCCCGCGAGAGATCGTCACCGCACTGCTTGAGTACCTGCTCCAGGATCTGTCCCTGCTGCGTACCGAACAGATAATTGGCATCGCCGATGTCGGCGCCCGGCAGGTATTTCGCGAAATGCTCACGGTACCATTTGATGCCGGGGTCGTCGGCCCACTTCTTGTCGTTCGGATCCTTGGTGATCGTTGCTGCGATGATGCCCACAGCCTTTTCCGGTCCCGCGGGAACGATGGTTGAAGAGACTGAGCTCGAAACGAAATTGATCAGGAACAGAGGCTTCCAACCGACCTCATCGGCCTTCTTGATAGCCTGCGCCGCGAACTTCGGCGTGCCGGCAACCAGAAACGCCTCTGCACCAGACGATTTCAACTTCACCACGTGAGAATCGATCGTCGGCTCGGTCACTTCATAGGAGGAAGATACAACTTTCTTGTCGAAGTCGTCCTTCAGATAGCCTTTGAATGCATTGAGGAAGTCCTTACCCAAATCGTCGTTCTGATACAGGATCGCAATCTTTGCGTCCGGCCGGGCCTGGGTGATGTATTTCGCGTAGATTCTGCCTTCCGTGTCATAGCTGGGCAACCCAGTGGTGGTCATCGGAAATTCAGCGAAGTTCGTGAATTTGGTGACTCCGCTCACGACAAACAGATGCGGCACTTTTTTCGCGTTGACGTACTTGATGGTGGCGCCGATGCCGGGAGTACCTAGCGGGCCAAACAGGAAGGCCACTTCATCGCTCTCGACAAGCTTCCTGGTCTGCTCCACCGTCTTGGGCGGACTGTAAGCATCGTCGTAGGTGATGAGATTGATCTTGCGGCCGTTGATGCCGCCGCGCTCGTTGATCGAATTGATGTAGGCGATCAGACCCTTCCCGGTATTGCTGAGCGGCGACGCGGGACCGCTAAACGGGAACGTAGCCCCCACCTTCACTTCGGCGCTCGTGATGCCGGGCGTTTCCGCACGCGCCTGCGCGCCGACGATCGTCACGCCGATCGCGGCTGCCAGTATAGACTTCCTGAACATCGACTTCTCCCTTGTGCGGCGACAGGTTGGATCGCTCATCAATCGTTGAATTTCCGTACGGCCTCGGCGACCGGCTCCCGTGTAGCTTCGTCCCCATTCCTTGCAGTGCAGCACTCAGCCCGCTGCTGCGGCATCGGACGTCTTTCCCGCCGTCCGTTCGATCGCCATCTCTCGCAGCTTGTGTTTGAGTATCTTGCCGGTGGAGGCCGAGGGCAGGGCATCGAGTACGATCAGTTCGGTCGGACGCTTGTACGAAGTGAGCTGTTGGGCCGTGTACGCCTTCAGGTCTTCGGCGCTGACACTGGCGCCGGGGAGAAGCTGCACGAACGCAACGACCTCCTCGTTGCCATCAACCGGTCGTCCCACCACCGCTGATTGGACGACTTGGTCGTGCGCGTTCAGCACCGCCTCCACCTCGGCGGGGTAAACGTTGAAGCCGGAGCGGATGATGAGTTCCTTGGTGCGGCCAGCGATGTAGAGATGGCCCTCGCCGTTCACCCGGGCGAGATCCCCTGTGTTAAACCATCCTTGGTCATCGATCGCCGCGGCCGTCTGCTCGGGAGCGCGATAGTAGCCAAGCATCACGTTGGGGCCTTGGACATGCAACTCGCCCACTTCGCCGGTCGCCACCTTCTTGCCCTGCCTGTCCACGATCCGGTGCTCAATACCGGGAAGAAAGGGGCCGACCGACTCGTCTAAGACAGGACGTTCTGATCGGACACCCGATAGGCCCGGCGAACATTCGGTTATGCCGTAATTGTTCAATAGCGGGATTCCGAATTCGTCCTCGATCCTCTTCTTCAGATCGAGGTCGAGCGGAGCGCCGGCGACGGCCGTGATCCGCAGCTTGCCTCGCTCGAGTCGTTGGATGCCCTTGACCGCCTTGTGTTCGAGCAGCCGCTGATATGTAGCGGGAACACCGAACAGGCTCGTGATCCCCTCCTCGGCTATGGCGTGGGCCAGCGCAGCGGGATCGGCCTTGGCAACAACATACAATGTGCCGCCGTGCATCAGCGTGGCGATCAGCAGGATCGCATACCCGACGATGTGGGACATCGGCAGCACGCCGTAGATGCGGTCGGCGGGACCGCTTTGGCGAAGAATTCCTGAAGTCCTTGCGGTAAAGAGCAGATTGCGGTGGCTCAGCATGACTCCTTCGGAGCACCGGTCGTGCCCGAGGTGTACAGGAGGCCCGCGACCTGGCGGGCGCCATCCTTCTCGACGGGCTCCGCTTGCGCATCCGCATTGAGTGGACCAATACCGATTCCACCGAACGGTCCCACAGCGTCTATTTTGGCGCCGACGCGGCTGGCGTGATCGGACGCTTCCTTCGAAAGCGCCGAGTTGAACAGCACACGCCTGGCGCCGCTGTGCGTCCCGATCAGGTCGATTTCCCTGGCCGAGAGGCGGGGATTAACCGCAATGCCCCAAGCATCGAGCTTGCTCGCCGCGAAGAGCATCGCCCCGAGGGCCACGCTGTTCTCACTCGCAATCATCACCCGATCGCCGGGCCTGATCCCCAAATCGGAAAGGTCCTTCGCCGCGGCGTCGACGGCTTCCGAGAACTGCCGGTAGCTCCACGAACGCCCCCTTCCACGAACGCCGGATGATCCGGAATGTCCCGCACGAAGGGCGCGTAGACTTCGTGCACTCTTGAAGGCAGGCCATCGAGCAATTCGGCCGCAGTGAGTTCGTCCACGCTCCTCATGCCATCCTCCCTTGCGCCCTCTTTTCGGAGCGCTGCGCGGCCCCTCAAACGGGCAGGTCCGCTCCTTCATACCCATCGGCAGGTGAGTAAATAGTTCTAAAATAGAACTGTCAAGTCGGATGGTTGTTTATCACCTTTGAAGGGAAATCCTACGTCGATCGGACGCCTCTAATTCCTATTTGAATTCGAAGTCACGACGCAAGTCGTTCGGATAAATCCGTGGGCTCAGGCTCGCCTGTGGCACATGCCGGCGAAAGCGGCAGAGCCGTACCACCTGAAGCGACAGCTTTCCGCTCATGATAGAGCGCGTCAGCGTTCGACAGGAAGAACCCGAGCCGGCGACGGAAGTGGCGCGAGCGTGAGACGTCTCAAGTCGAGCGATGCAGACGATGTGTATGCAGGACAGGTTTCCGCGATCACTCAATCAACCGTTACAGAGCGCATGCGTTTAGCTGCCGATCGTCCGGCGCCAAGTGTGGCTGAGGGACGCCTTCAATTGAACCTCCATATTGCTTGCCCCAACCCCGAAGCGAAAGCAGTACGGGCCCGAGGCTCTGGCCGAAGGCCGAGATTTCATATTCCACCTTCGGAGGAATCTGCGGATAGGCACGACGCACGATCACGCCGTCGGCCTCCAGCTCGCGCAATTGTAGGGTCAATATCCTCTGCGTGGCGTTAGGGATGGCTCGTGACAGTTCCATGAACCGCTTCTTGCCGGCGAAGAGATGAAACAGGATCAGCGGCTTCCACATGCCGCCAATGACGGACAGCGTCACCCCGACCGCGCATCCGCTTTTCGCGTCAAACCTTTTTGGACGCATGGAGACCTCCATAAATGATCGTACGTTCTAACGGCATGCAGGACACGGGTCCGCAACCTGAAGCCTATTCGATGGCACCGAACGCTTCGGTCACGTCCACTTTGAAGGCTCTGTAGCCGTCGATG
Organism: Bradyrhizobium sp. RDT10; assembly: GCA_044772375.2. GTDB lineage: Bacteria > Pseudomonadota > Alphaproteobacteria > Rhizobiales > Xanthobacteraceae > Bradyrhizobium. The sequence goes on along the minus strand of CP187939.1, from coordinate 1,249,672 downwards.
CTTAGACCCAGATATGCTATCACATGACGATCCTAATACAATAGATACCCTCCTTCAAATAGCGGCATGACCTGGGTAGAGAGTTCGTCGACAGCCCGCGCCAGAGCGACCGCGCGGATGAGCCTCGGCGTAGCAGGTTGCCTGCTCGCCCTCTGGGCCACTGCGTCGCCATGTCAGGCTCGCTGTCATATCGGCCAAGGCCCGGCTTCGCGCTTTGGCACGCGTCGGGTACGTCCATAAATGATAGTATCCGCTTTAATTGTGCCTTCTTGCGATCAAGCGGCGCGACCCTAGGTGCGTGGACAGCGAAACTCCAATCTAGGATATGGCGATGACGTTCAAGGCGCTGCTGGCAGCAAAGACAGGTGATAAGATTTCGACCAGCGTGGTCGAAATGAACGACCAGGATCTCATGCCCGGCGACGTTACGGTTGCCGTGGATTATTCGACCGTGAACTACAAGGATGCGCTGGCTATTAGCGGGCGCGCAGAGATCATTCGCCAGTTTCCCCTCATTCCCGGTATCGATCTTGCTGGAACAGTAGAGGCATCCTCCTATCCCGGCATCGCCGTCGGAGACCGCGTTGTCGCCAACAGCTGGGGACTGAGCCAGACTCACCATGGCGGTTACGCCCAGAAAGCGCGGGTCAAAGGCGAGTGGCTCGTGAAGATCCCGGCTCCCTTATCCACGAAGGATGCCATGGCAATCGGCACGGCCGGTTACACCGCGATGCTGTCGGTGCTGGCGCTCGAACATGGCGGAATCACACCGCAGCGTGGCGATATCGTCGTGACCGGCGCGAATGGCGGCGTTGGCTCGATCGCGATCGCTCTCCTCACCGATCTCGGTTATCGCGTCGTTGCATCAACTGGACGTCTTGAAGAAGCCGATTATCTGCGGAGCCTCGGTGCGGCCGACGTCATCGATCGGCGGACGCTTTCGGAGCCCGGAGCCCCTATCGCGCGCGAGCGTTGGGCGGGAGCAGTCGACTCCGTCGGCAGTCATACGCTGGTGAACGTATTGGCGCAGACGCAGTACCGCGGCGTGGTGACGGCCTGCGGCCTGGCTCAGGGTGTCGATCTTCCCGGAACGGTTCTGCCGTTCATCCTGCGCAACGTCACACTTGCTGGAATCGACTCGGTGAATGCCCCGCAGGAGGCGCGAATCGAGGCATGGTCGCGTTTGGCTCGCGACCTGGACCTGAACAAGCTCGCCCGAACGATGCAGGTGGTCGGCCTCGCAGAGGTTCCCGACGTGGTGCGCCAAATGTTCGCGGGGAAGGTGCAGGGCCGCACGGTCATCGACGTGAATGCGTAGCTATGTCGCGACCGGACTTGCTTGGCCGCGCCTCGATGAAAATCGGACCGCGCGGCAACAAGACAGCAAAACCCTCTTGGAGACCATTATGCGCTTTCTGAAACGATCAAGCACCCTCGCGCTCACCTTGGCTGCTGTACTCATGTCCTCCGGGACCCGGGCGGATAATGCCTCACCAGTCGGCTTGTGGAGAAACGTCGATGACGTCAGCGGCAAACCGAGAGCGCTTATCCGTATCACGGAATCGAACGGCACCCTGCAGGGCAAGATTGAAAAGGTGTTCCGCACCCCGTCCGAAGACCGGAACCCGAAATGTGAAAAATGCGAGGGCGCGCTCAAGGATGTGCCGGTAATCGGCTTGGTAATCCTGAGTGGCCTGAAGAAGGACGGCGCCGAATATACCGCCGGCAAAATCCTCGATCCGGACAATGGCAAGGTCTACAGCAGCAAGATTCAGCTGACCGACGGCGGCAAGAAGCTCAACGTGCGCGGCTACGTTGGCGTGTCAATGCTGGGACGTTCGCAGATTTGGGATCGCCAGGAATAGAGAGCAAGATGCGCATGGATTGAGACGGCCCCGGACGCAAGCGTCCGGGGCCGCCGAAGCCTCGTCAAGCGGCGACCTCCGCCTTCTTGTTGATGACCACTCGGTCGATGTCGGCGAGAGCCACGTCAATTCGAAAGGATTAGTCAGTCGCTTCGTAGATGCCCACCGAGGCAAATGCGGGTCACCATTTCTCGGCCCACGGCCGGAGCACGACTTCGAACGCCCAGGTTGACCGATGCTGCTGATGAAGCTGAAGATAGGTTTTCGCGATATGGACGGGGTCGGCCATGTTGTCATCGACAGTCGTGCCCGCCAGCCGGTGCGCGCGGGTCCCGTCCTCCTGGGTCCAGCCGATCGCGGCGTCGATCGGCACATTCGCAACGTGGATCCCTGCGGCATCAGTTCTCTTGCCATGCTTTGCGCGAGTCCGGACTTGGCATGACATGCCATTGCAAAGGCGCCACTTGATGGGAAGCCTTTGAGCGCCGCGCTGGCGTTCGTGAAGATGATCGTTCCCCTCGCGCCATTGGCGTCGGGTTCGTTTCCGAGCATGAGCCTGGCGGCTTGTTGACCAACCAGAAACGCGCTGAACGCTGAGTTTCGAAGCGTCTCGAGCGCCATCACGGGATCGGCTTCGATAACGCTCTTGCGGAAGATGCCGGGAACCCGGCCATCGATGTTATGCACGACAAGCCTCGGCGTCCCGATGCCTTGAACGACATTCTCGAACAGCTGCGCCACGGCCGCCGGTTCGCTGGCATCGCAGGCGTACCGACGCACACCGTGTGTCTTTTCGAGGGTCTCAAGGACGTCTTTTTCGGGATTTCTGGCTGCGACGCCGACTCGCATGCCGCTTTCCACGAACAGCCTGGCGCAACTCGAGCTGATGCCCGGACCGCCGCCGACAATGAGTGCAACGTCCTGTACGGAAGTTTGGGTGTCGCGGTTGGATTGAGTCATGCTGTTTCCTCGGATGCGTTTGGTGGCCGACCGGCGTCGTGGCGCCGCAACTCAGGCGACGCCATTACGAAACCTATTGTTTCACTGCAATGACGACCTTGCCTCTTGCGCGTCCTGTCTCGACGTAGGCCAAAGCATCCGCGGTTTTTTCAAACGGGAAGACTTTATCCACGACCGGACGGATCACGCCGGATCTGATCAGCGATGTGATTTCGTTGAGCTGCTGCCCCTGCGCTCGCATGAACAAGAATGAATAGCGCACGCCAAGACTCTGGGCCTTGTTCCGCGCCCCACGGCTCAGCAGGCGCATCACCAGCTTCAGGAACAAGTTCAACCCTTGTTCGCTGGCGAATTCGGGATCCGGCGGCCCCGAAATCGAAACGAGGAGGCCATCCGGTTTCAACACGTGCAGAGATTTTTCAAGCGTCTTGGCGTCCTGGCTATGCAGCACCACATCGTAGCCCGACAAAACCTTCTCGAAATCCTGCGTCTTGTAGTCGATGACCACATCCGCACCGAGGCTCTTGACCAGCTCGACATTTTTCGCACTCGTCGTCGTCGCGACTGTCGCGCCGAGATGCTTGGCAAGCTGGATGGCAAATGTCCCGACGCCACCGGAGCCGGCCTGGATGAAGACCTTCTGGCCGGGCTTCACCTTGGCCACCTCCACCAGCGCCTGCCACGCGGTCAGCCCTACCAGCGGGATGGAGGCCGCTTCCTCCATGCTGATGCTCTTGGGCTTTAGCGCCAAGTCGGCTTCATTCACCGCAATGAATTCCGCGAATGTTCCGACCCGATGATCGCGCGGCCGTGCATAGACCTCGTCGCCCGCCTTGAACCGCCTGACCTTGGGGCCAACCCTGGTGACGATCCCGGCAACATCGTGGCCCAAAACGAAAGGCGGGCGATACGGCAGGAAGATTTTGAATTCTCCGTTCCTGACCTTGGAGTCCAGAAGGTTGACACCGGTTGCGTAAACACTAACCATGACATCATCGTCCCGCACCTCCGGCTCTTGCACTTTGGCTAAGCGCAGAGCGCCCTTCTTTTTGTATTTGTCGACAACGAATGCTTTCATGGTGTCTTCTCCAAACTGAAATATGTCGCGGCGTCAGGCGTCGAGGAAGGACAGGGCCTTCGGCACGAAATCGGCGTGGTTCTGAAAAATCCCGCCATGCCCGGCATCTTCGTAGATAACCAGTTGCGCGCCCGGGATACGGCGCGCCATATCGATGCTGTTTGCGGTCGGCACCATGATATCGTTGTCGCCATTCGCGATCAGTACCGGGATCCGAATGCTCCCGAGATCTTGAGGCGCCTGTCGGCCCCAAGCAGTGATCGCCTTGACCTGCCGCATGAAAGCGCCGGGCGTAGGTCCTTTGTCCCGGCCTGCCTTGCGCTCTTTCAGTCGTTTCAGGAAGGCTGTCGCCGCTTGGCGGCCATTGGCCGTGGACGTGAAAAACAGGTAGAATTTTGGGTCCCGCAGCGTCAGAAAGCCCTTGATCATCAACGGCCAGGATACCGGCCACACCTTGTCGATACCTTCGCCACCCGCCGGCCCCGTGCCAGTCAAAATGAGCTTTCGCACCAGGTCCGGTGCTTTCAATGTGACGTCCTGCGCCACAAATCCCCCGAGGGAAAAGCCGAGCAGATCGACCTTCTCGAAGCCCAGCGCGCGGATCATGGCAATCGCATCCCGCGCCATTTCATCGATGGTCACGGGCGCTGTTCCGCCCGATGCACCGATACCCCTGTAATTGGTCGCGATCACGCGATGCTTGCTGGCGAGACCATCGACAATCCGCGGATCAAAATTGTCGAGAACCGCGCCCCAATGGTTGAGAAGAATTAGCGGCACGCCGGTGCGGGGACCGATGTCGCGGTAGACGAAACTGGTCCCCCGACATTTATCGAGAGCGTGGGTGCATCTATGTAGCGCACCCCTCGCCCGAGGTTAGTAACAGTACTTGACATGGTCTTCTCCCTAGTCCGGCTCGGACCGAAAACTCCAAGTTGGGACGGATAATCGGCCGGACGGCACGGCTCTCTAGTTGCGCCAGTACACGTGCTGATTACGCCAGCCCGAATTGCGATCGCAGAATCTTGTCGAACAGCGCCCGAGGACGCCGGGCGAATGCGACCTGCCGCGCGGCCTTGCCGATGCCACTCGACGCGCCGGTGAGGAATGCTGCCTTCTTGCGCTCCAGCGCTCTCAAGCCCGGCATTATTTTACCTCTCAGCTGTGAAACAGTCCGCTTTCAGGGTCTGGCGGCGGTCGTTCGTTTCACTTTTTGATGACGATCGTCATCTTAAGTGTTAGATGATGATCGTCATGAAAAATGTCAAGCGGAGTTTTTGCGAATCTGAGATCGCTCGGCCGTGGCCAAGACCAGCAGACGCAGGTCCTGCGACCAACGGAGTGAGCAAACCATGAGGGTGTCGCGCGAAAAGGCGCTGGAGAACCGCGAGCAGATCATCGAAACTGCGGCGCGCTGCTGCGCGAGCATGGTTTCGATGGGATCGGCGTTGCCGATATCATGAAAGCAGCCGGGCTGACTCATGGCGGCTTCTATCGCAACTTCGCTTCAAAGGATGATCTGGCGGTCAAGGCCAGCGAACGTGCGATCGCGGACACGACAGCGTTGCTGAAGGATGGACTGGCCCAACAGCCCAAAGATCCGTTTCGCGAACTCATCGAACGCTATGTGTCATCGGCCCATCGCGACGATCCAGGTTCCGGGTGCATTCTGCCGGCATTGGCCGTGGACGCCGCGCGGAGCGACGACCCCGCTCTCCGCGCTGTCTTCACCACGGCGATTCAAGACTATCTCGAACAGATTGGGAAACTGTCGTCCGCGACCCCGAGGGCCACCGGCAGCAGACATCCCGCGGCTATCCTCTCGGAGATGGTTGGCGCTGTCATATTGTCTCGGGTGATTGCGGATACCCTCTTGCGGAATCGCTGATTGCTGCCGTGGTGGCGGATATTGCCGGACCATCCCCGGCAAACAAATCGGCCAAGGCGTGATTCAACGCGGCAGCAAAAGGCTTTTGGCGTTTCATTCTGCCGATTAGTCTCACCTGAAATTGGGAACGCGTTTCTCGATGAAGGCTCGCACGGCTTCGGTGTGCTCCGCCGTACCCGCCGCAACGACCATCTTCTCGGCCTCGTGATCCAATGACGTCAGGAAGTCAGCCGATAGCGCAAGGTCGAGATTATCCTTGATGGAGGCAAACGCACTCACCGGACCGTTCGCCAACGTCCTCGCCCATGCGAACGCTTCCTTCTGCAGGTCAACATCAGGCACCACGCGATTGACCAGCCCCAGTGCTTCGCAGCGGCGTGCATCGATCCGTTCGGACAGGAACATCAGTTCGCGGGCGCGCGCCGTTCCGGCCAGCCGGGTCAACAGCCACGAAATACCGTAATCGCCGGTGAGCGCAATTCTGGCATAACCAGTCGTCATGATGGTGGATCTGGCTGCGATACGAATGTCGCAAGCGAGCGCGATCGCAAGCCCAGCGCCAGCCGCCGGTCCCGGCAAGGCCGCGATGGTGGGTTTACGCACCGAGACAAGTACACCGGTCAGGGTTCGCTGGCGTTCCCGCAATCGCGCAACCTTGTCGCTGAATGACATGGCCGGTGCGGCCGAATTGCCGCCCATCCCCTTGACATCGCCGCCCGAACAGAAAGCGCTGCCTGCACCGGTAATCAGCAGTGCGCCAACGTTCGGATCATCACCGCTCTGCTTGATCATTCGCCGCAACGCCGGCGTGAGATGGTCGGACAGCGAATTTCGCGCCTCGGGCCGATTCAAGGTGATCACGGCAACGCGATCCCGGATCGCGCACAGCAGTTCGCCCGTCCCTGTATCAATCGAGACTGCCGCATCAGTCATGGTTCTGACCTTTCAGGTCCAGCGTCTACGGCGCTCTTGAATGAGTAACCACGCTACCCAGCTGCAACCGCGTTTCTCACCGGCCAGGGTGTCACCAGTTTTCGCGGAATGGCCGCAGTTCCGTGAGGAATGACCACGCCGATCGGTCCTGACCGTAGAGATGGTACAGTTCGTCGGCGATGGCGGCAGGCTTGATGAAGAATTCATCCGGTTTGTCGCTCATGCGTCCGCGCATCCGAGGCGTGTCGATCACGGCGTCGATGAGAAGATAGGCGACGTGCACGCCGAGAGGCCCCATGTCACGCGCGATCGACTCGGCCAATATACGCTGCGCCGCCTTTGTCGGAGCGAAGCCGGCAAAGTTCGCTTTGCCTCGGATCGAAGACGTGTTTCCGGTCACCAGGATCGCGCCCTTGCCTCGATCGATCATGTCAGGAGCCACTTCGCGGGCCAGGTACAACAAGCCCATCACGTTGACCTCGAAATTGCCCTTCAGCATCTTCGGGTCGATCTCGCGAAAGCTTCCCCAGCCTCCTCCGACCGCGTTGTGGATGAGAACTTCGGCCGCGCCGAAACGGCGTTTTACGTCAGTAACCACGGTCCGCACCTGGCTCTCATCTGAGACGTCGCAGGTCACCGCGTGGACATCGGGAAGCTCTTGCGCAAGGCTATTGATGAGCTCTATTGAGCGAGCAAGCGCTATGATACGGAATCCGCCTGCAGAGAACCGCTTGACGATGGCAGCTCCCGTGCCCGGCCCTACCCCGGTGACGATCGCGATTGGTTTCTCGGTCATTCGATGCTCCCTTCGAGCGATTATCCAGCCGCTCTCATATGAATTCGCTCGGACTGCGACTGATAGACGGCGGCCTCCTGCGCGGAAACCAGTGCCAGACGAACCGCGACGTTCTTGTGGTAGGGCGTGCCTGCAATGGGATCGCGGTTGCCGCTCTCGGTGAGCAGATTGATGCGCGGCCCGTTGATCAGCCGCTCTCCGTCCGACGTGGGGTATGCCTGACCGTAACCGTGCGGCAGCGCCAGCTGGCCATTCCGCATGGCGTCGTCGACCTTGCAGCGCACGACCAGCCGCCCGACCACCGACTCGACGGCGATCCAGTCACCATCCTCTGCGCCCAACTCGCTCAGATCGCTGGAATTGATCAGCATGGCGCCGTCCGGATCCTCGCGACGCCACGCAGGATCGCGAAAGATCTGGTTGGCATTGAACATGCGGCGGCCACCGGCCGCCAGCATGAACGGAAACTCCTTTGGCGCGCCCGCTGCCTGCGGATCGAGCCGCGCGAGCCATTCCAACATTTGCGGGACCACCAGCCGAACCCTGCGATCCGAATGGCTGATCAATGACCAGACCTCGTCATAGTCGTGCCGGGTAACCGCCGTTCCCTGCCGGGTGGCCACGATGGTGTCGAATAGCAGATCGCCGAGCTGATGATCCGCCACCTCGTCGGACGCGCCGATCGCCCGCCGCACCGGTTGCGGCGATCGCTTCGCGCAAGCTAAAGCCGCGCTCCACAAGGGAGCTGCGGCCGCCGTGCCGTCCGGAAGCGTCTGCCCCAGCGTATGGTAGAGCACCAGGGCAGCGACTGCGCCGGGGTTTTCTGCGATGAAACCACGAAAGGCGACGGCGAACTCGGCTCGCGAACGCCGCGCTGCCTCCCGCAGGGCGCGAGCACATTGTCACCTGGCAGAAGCCCCAGGGCGATGGCAAGCCGCGTGTAGATCTCGGGCTCCGGCATGGTGCCGGCGAGCGGCGGCAATACACCGGCACGAACATGAAAATAGTTCGTCGGAAATTCGAAGTTGAACAGGGTGAATTCAGTCTTCTCGAATTGCGAGGATGCCGGGAGAACGTAATGCGCGAGCCGTGCGGTTTCGGTCATCGCAACGTCGACTACAACGCATAGGTCGAGCGAGCGCAGCGCGCGTTCCACAGCCTCGGTGTTTGCGGCCGTGTTGGCGGGATTGGAACTGTCGATCCAGGCGCAACGTAATCGGTCAGGATGGTCCTTGAGCACCGCTTCGGGAAAAATGTTGGGCGGCAACAGGCCCCCAATAATTGCGTCGCCGGTCGGTGCGAATGTCTGGTTCGGAGAATTTCCCCATAGCGGTTGAAGCCAGCTATGCAATTGGTTGGTACCTTTACGGCCGAAATTGCCGGAAAGCATGATTAGAAGCTTTTCGAGATAGGAGTTGAGCGTCGAGTTGATGCCTTGCTGGATGCCAAGCTCGACCCGCACCACCATGGCCTTCGCCGCCACGATCATCGCGGCGCAACGCTCCAGGTCCGCGATCGAGATATCGGCGGCAGCAGCCCATTCTTCAACGGGGACATCTAATAGCGCCTGCCTCACTTCCGCGAAGCCGATCGTGTGCTCCTCAATAAAGGCATGATCGATCCGGTCGGACCGGACAAGCGTGGCCAGCAGCGCGCCTAGGAGAAACGTGTCGGCACCGGGACGAACCGCGAGATGCAGATCCGCCATTTCGGCGGTTTCGGTTCGCCTGGGATCAATGACGATCAGCTTGCGTGCGGGATCCTTGCGGATTTGATTGAGATGATCGCGCGCATTGGGGAAGCCGTGCGCGATCCAGGGATTGGCACCGATGACAAGCAAGAGATCGCAATGATGCACGTCTTCGGCGGTATGGCACGTCTGGCTGCCGAACATGTGACCGTTGACCCAGAAGTCGCCGGTTTTTTCCTGCGAAAGGGCATTGAAGACGCTGCGCGAACCTAGCGCGCGCAACAATCCACTGGCGTAGGCGCCGCCGGCGTGATTGCCCTGCCCGCCACCGCCGTAAAGGGCGATACTCTTGCCGCCATATCTGTCGACGATGTCGCTCAGCCGCTCCGCGATTTCTGCGATCGCCACGTCCCACTCGATTTCATCGAAGCCGCCGTCCGCGCGACGGCGCAGCGGGGTCGTGAGCCGATCCCTGTGATGCGCATAATATGGAATTCGGGTCGCCTTGTTGCACAGATAGCCCTGTGATTTCGGGCTCGAGCGGTCGCCCCGCACTTTCTCGAGGCGCCCGTCATTCACCAAGACTTCAATCCCGCAATTGATGTAACACAGATTGCAGGCTGTCTTGAGCCATTTGCCGGCCGTCATGGAGACCTCCCTTGTTATGATTTTTCGCAGCGCGTCGCCTTTGTTGTTCTTCGTTTCGGCTTCCGAATCCGGCCGCCGGCGGTCCTGCGGCCGGATTCGAGGATGCGGTCGGAAAGTTTCCCCGCGCCGACGGCACGCGACAGCACGATCGATCCCACCATGGTTGCGATAGCGCCCGTCGCGATTTGGCGGGCCTGTCGAGGTGGCTCACCGGGAAGCAACTCGACAAGGGCATCGATCATCTTCTCCAGTTTGGAAGCCAGGGCCTGCTGCTCGCTCGGACTCGATCGCGCGACATCGACGGCCAGGGTTGGAAGCGCGCAACCGTGTTTAGGATTGTCGCGATGCCGGGGACTAAGATAATCGGCGATCAACGCCTCGAAGCGCTCCCCGTTGGCCTTCCCGTTCGCCAGTTTTTTCCATCGCTCAGTCGTTTGGTCCATTGCAAAGGCGATCGCCTCGCTGACAAGCGCGGCACGCGACTCGAAATGGTTATAGAAGCCGCCGTGGGTCAGACCCGCGAGCTTCATCAAGTCGACAACACTGAGCCCTTCCGCGCCCTTTGGCGCAAACCGTAGGAGGCATTTTCAACGATCCGATCGTGGGTTTGACGCCTGTGGTCTTCTACGTATCGCATTGCCACTCCGTGCAAGGTCCTAAGGTGATCGGCTGCACAACCCGTCCCCATCCCCTCGAAGCAAATCTGGAACCGCGCTTCCTTGAAGTTCACGGCAACATTTCATTGCAATGCCGGCTATCTTATATGACTATCGTCATATAACAACATCTATCAAGAGGAGAGTTCGCCATGGCCGCTGCTTCCGACCCCGTCGTCATCCTTTCCGCCGCCCGCACGCCGCTGGGTCGCTTCATGGGCGAGCTATCGCCTCTCAGCGCCCACAAGCTCGGCTCCCACGTGATCGGCGCGGCGCTTGAACGGGCCAAACTAGTGCCCGAGCGAATCGATGAGGTTTTCATGGGCAATGTATTGCCGGCCGGACAAGGTCAGGCACCGGCGCGCCAGGCCGCCCGCGGCGCCAAACTGCCGGATGCCACTGGCGCCACCACCATCAACAAGGTCTGCGGTTCCGGCATGAAGGCGACCATGCTGGCCCATGACATCATCAATGCAGGCTCCGCCGAAATCGTGCTGTCCGGCGGCATGGAGAGCATGAGCAATGCGCCCTATCTGCTGGCCAAGGCGCGCGGCGGTTACCGCGCCGGGCATGACCGCATCATCGATCACATGATGATGGATGGGCTGGAGGACGCCTATGAGACCGGCCGCTCGATGGGCGATTTCGGTGAGGCCACCGCGGAAGCCTATCAATTCACCCGGAAGGACCAGGATGCCTACGCGATGGAGACCTTGACCCGCGCCCGCAAGGCGGTCGAAGGTGGCGCATTCAAAGCCGAGATCGCGCCGATCACACTGACCGAAAAGGCCGGGCCGCGGATCATCGCGAACGACGAACATCCGCTGAAAGTGGACCCGGCCAAGATTCCCGGATTGAAAGCCGCGTTCCGTGCCAACGGCACCATCACGCCGGCCGCCTCCTCCGCCAATGCCGACGGCGCCGCGGCGCTCATTCTCGCAAAACGCTCGCTCGCGGATCGCGATGGCCTCCCCGTACTGGCCGAGATCAAGGGCCACGCCACCCACAGCCAGGAGCCGCAATGGTTCACCACGGCACCAATCCCGGCCATTCGCAAGCTGTTGGACAAGGTCGGCTGGAGCGTCGGCGATGTCGATCTGTTCGAGATCAACGAAGCCTTCGCCGTGGTGGCGATGGCGGCGCAGAAGGATCTCGGCATCCCCGCGAGAAGCTGAACGTCAATGGCGGCGCCTGCGCGCTCGGTCATCCCATCGGCGCCACCGGCGCGCGATTGATCGTCACGCTGCTGCATGCACTCGAATCCCAAAACCTCAAGCGCGGCGTGGCCGCCCTCTGCATCGGCGGTGGAGAAGCCACTGCGGTCGCGATCGAGCGTGTTGTCCGCAGCTAGTACGGCCGATCCGACAGGTAAGGGCTCGGCGAGCGGCGCGAACCGCGTCACTCGCCGCCTTGTAACCTGCCTATCCCTATCAGCGCGAAAGTTCCCATGGCTGACCAGTGCCAAACGACCAAGAGCGTGCCGCGGGACGTTCCCGTCTCCAGCGGCCTGGCGATCGCGGTCCTTTCCGTCCTGGCCGCCACGGGAACGCTCGCAACCAACATCTTGCTGCCGTCGCTGCCACAAATTGCGATCTCATTGAATGTGACCAGCGCGGCGGTCACGTCCGCCATCACCGTCTTTCTTGCGGTGTTCGGGATAGGCCAGCTCCTCGTCGGACCGCTTTCGGATCGCTACGGAAGACGCTGGCCAGTCCTGATCGGATTTGCCGTGTTCATCGGCGGCAGCGTCTGGTGCGGTTTGGCAAATGACCTACCTAATCTTCTGGTCGGCCGCATCGTGCAGGCTGCTGGCGCTTGCGCGACGTCAGTGCTGTCTCGCGCGATCGCCCGCGACATGTTCAGTGGGCCGGCGCTGGCGCGCGCGATGGCTCTAATCATGATCGTAATGTCCGCAGCGCCGGGATTCTCGCCTCTGCTTGGCGGCGCACTCGATCACAGTTTTGGCTGGCGCTCCGAATTCGCTCTTGTCGCGGCGTTTGCCGGAGCTGGCGCCATTGCCTACGGCATCGTCCTCGGCGAAACCCACAACTCGATCCGCACTCCGCTCAATCCGGTCGCCATCGCCAGGACCTATGTTGGCCTGATTGGCGATCGTCGCTTCGCTATCCCAGCTGCGACCGCGAGCCTGATCATAGGCGGGCTATTCTCCATGTTTTCAGCTGCACCGCGTTTGTTCATTGAAGCGATGCACTTCACGCCGATCCAGCTCGGCCTCTTCTTCGCCGGCACCGTCTTTATCGTATTCGCCGCGGGCATGCTGGCGACGAAACTGGCACCACGCTACGGGCTCGATCGCCCGATCCGGGCAGGACTGTGGGCGACCGCCGCCAGCAGCCTTGCGATCCTGCTCATCTCGATGATCAGCCCGACTTTCTTGCCGTTTCTGGCCGCGATGTGCGTATTTCTCCTCGGCATGGGCGTCGTCAGTCCACTGGCCACCGCGCGGGCGCTATCTCCATTCGGGGAGAAGGCCGGCGCGGCCTCGGCACTGTTGGGTTTCTGGCAGATGATAAACGCCGCAATCGGCGTATGGCTTGCCGCCACAGTGTCGCATGAAGCAATGTTGGCGCTCGGCGCTGTGTTGAGCGCGTTTTCACTGCTGGCTCTTGGCCTGTATGCGTGGGGCCTGAGGTCAGCTGCTCCCCATTAGGTGCCATGGAACTCCGGCTTGCTGCTGCCTGGCGGGCGCTTCATCTCGAACATGTTCTCCGTCTTGACCTCGAGGTAATCTCCACCACGGCCGGCGCGCAGTATGGGACGCGCAAGTGCAGTGTTGTAGACACCGTCCTCGATCAAGGACTTGTCGATGTATACTGCCACGACCTCGCCGAGCACGAACCATCCTTCGACCTTCTCACCGCGCGCATTCGTCAGCTGAGAGACCTCGGTGACCTTGCATTCCATAGCGGCCCTGCTCTCGCCTACCCGCGGCACCGCTACGTGGCGCCCGGGGATTGGCGTCAGCCCTGCTGTTTCGAACTCGCTCACGCCGTGATCGAGCGGCGTCGCCGTCACGTTCATGCGCTCGCCAAGATCCATCGTAACCAGATTCCAAACAAATTCGCGGGTCTCGCTGACGTTCTTGACGGTGTCCTTCCACGAAATTGACGAGAACCCGATTATCGGCGGGTCGTAGAGGAACGCGTTGAAGAAGCTGTATGGAGCGAGGTTCAGTTGACCAGCCGCATTGCGCGACGAAATCCAACCAATCGGGCGCGGCGCGACTATCGCGTTGAATGGATTATGTCGGAGTCCGTGGCCCTTCGAAGGCTCGTAGTAGTGGAAGTCGGCCAGATCCATAAACTCCCTTCCCCGAGACTGCCGAAGGCCATCCATTGCTGGTCAATCGAGCTTCACCATAACAATCACCCCACGCACAACCGTGCGTGGGTATCGCCTCGTTAGAACATCCGGCTACGCGATCGCCCGGGCGGCAGCCGGCCTTTGCTCGGCGCCATCGAGGAACCCAGTCAGGCGTTGACGGATGATCTGCTCGGCATCCGCCATGATGCGGTCGATCAGTTCCTTCACCGTCGGAATATCGTGAATGAGGCCCGCGACCATGCCGCAACTCCAAGCGCCAGCGTCCATGTCGCCGTCGATCATCACCTTGGGATAGACGCCCGCCACTTGATCGTGGATATCTTCGATCTTGAGCTGCTTGCCCTTCTCTCGCTCGATCTCAAGCAGATGCTCGACGCCTTTGTTGTTCAATACGCGCTCGGTATTCCGGAGCCCGCGCATGACCAGACGGGTGTCGAGTTCCGTTGCCTTCACCAGCGCATCCTTGACGTTCTGGTGTACCGGCGCTTCCTTGGTAGCGATAAAGCGCGTTCCCATGTTCATGCCGGCGGCGCCCATCGCCAGCGCCGCGACTAGGCTGCGCGCGTCCGCCATACCGCCGGAGGCAACGAACGGTATCTTCAGTTCCTCGGCTGCACGCGGCAACAGGATCATGTTGGGCATGTCGTCTTCGCCGGGATGGCCGCCACATTCGAACCCGTCGACGCTAACCGCGTCGCAGCCGATCTGCTCGGCCTTCAGCGAGTGGCGAACCGAAGTGCATTTGTGGATGACCTTGATGCCTGCCGCCTTCAAGGCCGGCATGTACTGCTCGGGACTACGCCCTGCGGTTTCGACGATCCTGATGCCGCCTTCCTTGATGGCTGCGATGTATTCCGGATAGGGAGGTGCGCTGAAGGTCGGCAGAAAGGTCAGATTCACCCCGAATGGCTTATCGGTCATTTCGTGACAGCGCGCGATTTCCTTTGCGAGCAGTTCAGGCGTTCTTTGCGTCAATCCGGTGATGAGGCCGACCCCGCCAGCATTGGACACGGCCGCGGCCATTTCGGCAAAGCCCACATAATGCATGCCGCCCTGGATGATGGGATGTTCTATGCCGAACAATTCAGTAATTGCTGTTTTCACGAGGATCTCCTGCTTTTCTGTCGCGCTTTTCTCTCAATGAACGATTTCCAGAAGCCCCGCGGCCCCCATGCCGCCACCGACACACATGGTGACGACGGCATATTTCGCCTTGCGCCGACGACCCTCAATAAGAGCATGGCCGGTCAGCCGGGCTCCGGTCATGCCGTAGGGATGGCCAACCGCGATCGAGCCGCCATTGACGTTGAGCTTTTCCGGATCGATCCCGAGCTTGTCGCGGCAATAGATCACTTGTACCGCGAAAGCCTCGTTCAATTCCCAGAGGTCGATATCGTCGATCTTGAGTCCGTGACGCTTGAGGAGCCGGGGCACGGCGTAGACCGGCCCCACTCCCATCTCGTCCGGCTCGCAGCCTGCCGAGACGAAGCCCCGGAAAATGCCCAGCGGTTTGAGCCCCTTCTGCGCCGCGAGCTTGTCGCTCATGATGACGGCGGCACTTGCGCCGTCGGAAAGCTGGCTCGCGTTGCCACCCGTGATGGTAAAGCCCGGCCCCTTAGCCGGCTTGACGCTAGCCAGACCCTCGGCCGTGGTATCGGGACGCGGCCCTCGTCCGCTGATAGCGTCACTTGTTGATATGACACGGCACCCGTCGCCTTGTCCGTCACGGCCATCGCGGTCTTGATCGGTGCGAGTTCGTCGTTGAAGCGGCCGCCCTGCTGGGCGGCTGCCGTCCGGCGCTGGCTCTCGAGGCCGTATTCGTCCTGTCGTTCGCGCGAGATACCGTAGCGTTTCGCTACGATTTCGGCAGTATCCAGCATCGCGATGTAGGCGTCCCCTTTCATCGCCAGCAGTTCGGGATCGACGGCATGAAAACTGTTGAACTGGTTGTTCTGGACCAGGCTGATAGATTCGCCACCGCCGCCGATGGCAACCTCCACGCCATCGAAGATGACCGAGCGCGCAGCCAAGGCAATCGCCTGTAGGCCAGACGCGCATTGCCGGTCGATGGTGGTTCCGGCCACGCTGACCGGGAGTCCGGCGCGCAGCAACGCCTTGCGTGCAATGTTGGTACCCGTGGTACCCTGTTGCATGGCGCACCCCATCACAACGTCCTCGACTTCGGCACCCTCGACGTTGGCTCGTGACAATGCAGCGGAAATAGCATGGCCCAGCAAGGTCGCACCTTCGGTAGTGTTGAGGGCGCCCTTGTAGGCCTTGCCAATGGGGGTTCGAGCAGTCGAGACGATTACGGCTTCGGTCATTGTTTACCTCTGGTCGGGTGCGGTAGTCGATTTGCTGCGTTGGAAGGACTAGCTCTGCTGCGCGTACCGCATCAGATGGTAGGTGGGGTCGCCAAATTGAACGTTGATGGAGTTTATTCGCTTGAAGTAATGGCCGACGTTCAATTCGTCGCTCATACCCATGCCTCCATGTAGCTGCACAGCCTGCTCTGCGACGAAGCGGGCGGCGTTGCCAACCTTCGACTTCGCGCCCGACGCCAGCTTCGATCCATTTGGCTCCCGAGCCGCAAGGCTGAGGCTCAAATGTTGCGTGAGCGAGATCGACTCTTCGAGCGCGATGAACATGTCGACCATGCGGTGCTGCAACACCTGAAACGTCCCGAGGGCGACCCCGAACTGCTTGCGCGCTTTGCTATATTCAAGCGTCGCCGAATTCAGCACCGACATCGCGCCGACGGCTTCCGCGCAGAGCGCAGCGATAGCACGGTCGCGGCACGCTTCGAGCGCTGCGACGCCTTCGCCTTCGGCACCAAGCAACTGGCTGCCCGGAACGTGGACGTCGATCAGCGTCAGTTCGGCGGCGCGCCGACCATCGACAGTTTTGAAGCTTTGCAAGTGGAGATTGGCAGAATGGCGATCAACGACGAACAGACTTACGCCGGCACGGTCGCGGGGGCCACCGGACGTTCGCGCCGAGACGATTAGCTTGTCGGCCCACGGCGCACCAATCACCGCGGCCTTTGTTCCGCTCAGGACAAAGTTGTCCCCTGGCGTCGCGCCGTCGTCGTGACGTTGTCAAAATCGTAGCGTGATCGCCCTTCCGCCCAGGCCAGCGTCCATATGGCGCTGCCATCCATGATCTTCGGCAAGAACGCCTCGCGCTGCTCCGGCGAGCCGGCGTCTTCGATCAGGCCGCCAGCAAGAACAACGGTCTCGAGGTACGGTTCGACGACCAGGTTGCGGCCGAATTCCTGCATCACGATCATTGTCGCAAGCGATCCGCCACCAAGACCACCGGAACTCTCCTGAAACGGTGCCGCGCACAACCCAAGCTCAGCAAAGGCGCTCCAGTGCTTCCGGCTCCAGCCGGCATCCGTCGCAACAATTTTTCGACGCTCGTCAAAATCGTACTGCTCGCGCAGGAAGCGTTGAATGCTGGAACGGAGCAGTTCCTGTTCTTCCGTCAACTGGATATCCATCCGATGCCTCGTGCGATGTGGTCAGAGACCGAGAACTGCTTTCGCGATGATGTTGCGCTGGATTTCATTCGATCCCCCGTAAATACTGAGTTTTCGGGAGTTCAGATATTTCTCAGTCGCGGTGTGCCCGTAATCCGGCCCTGGCATGAAGTGGTTGGAGCTCGCCGGGTGCTCGCGGATCGCCAGGCCATAGTTACCGATGGCCTGATGCGTTAGATCCGTAATGCGCTGAAATATTTCGGTGCCCCTGATCTTGAACAGCGACGCGGCCGGTCCCGGATCGATGCCACGCGACATCTGCGCGACGATTCGCAGTTCGGTTGCCTCCAACGCGAGCACATCGAGCTCGACGCGCGCGATGTCCTTGACGAACTCCCCGAAAGTCGGATCGTCGTCGTCGATCTCGGTCTTCACAATATGTTTGAGGCGCGCAAGATACCGCGTCGACCGGCCGATCCCGGCCATGCTGGTACGCTCGTTGCCGAGCAGAAACTTCGCGTAGGTCCAGCCCTTGTTTTCCTCGCCGATCAAATTCTCGACGGGGACGCGCACGTCCTCGAGGAAAATGTCGTTCACCTCGTGCGATCCGTCGATGGTGATGATGGGCCGCACGGTGACGCCGGGCGATTTCATGTCGATCAGCAGGAAGGAGATGCCGGCCTGAGGTTTTGCCGAAGGATCGGTCCGCACCAGGCAGAATATCCAGTCGGCATGCTGGGCCAGTGTCGTCCAGGTCTTGTGTCCGTTGACGACGTAGTGATCGCCGTCCCGCACAGCCTTGGTGCGGACCGACGCGAGGTCAGAGCCGGATCCCGGCTCCGAATAGCCCTGGCACCACCAATCCTCACCGGAGAGGATTCGCGGCAGAAACTTCTGTTTCTGCGCGTCGTTGCCGAATGTGTAGATAACCGGGCCGACCATGGTTACGCTGAACGCGAGTGGCGGCAGCGTCCCGGCACGTGAAGTTTCCTGCTCGAAGATAAAGCGCTGCGTGATCGACCAGCCCGGCCCGCCATGCTCCTTGGGCCAGAGCGGCGCGATCCATCCCTTTGGTGGAGGATACGGTGCCAGAGCAGCATCTGCTCCTTGGAAAGGTCGGTTTCCGGATTGGGAACGCGCATTTCCGCGGGATAGTTCTCCGCGATGAAAGCGCGCACCTCGTCACGAAACGCAGCCTCCTCACTGGAAAGATTGAGTTCCATTGTGAGAGGCTCCGCTACCACTTCTCGCCGAACGGGCGAATCTCCAGTTCAAAAGTCCAGGCGCTTTTGGCTGCTGATAGAGCAGCCAGTAGGACTCCGCGACCGACGATGGTGGCATTAGCAGATCAGGATCATCCAGCGCGTTCGGGCCAAGCGCCTCGATCCGCCGCTGCCGCACCCATTCGGTGTCGACACCGGAGTCGATAATGAGATGCGCCACGTGGATGTTCTTTGGGCCCAACTCACGCGCGGTCGCCTGTGCAACGGCCCGCAGGCCGAACTTCGCGCTGGCGAAGGCGGCATATCCCGTCCCGCCGCGAAGGCTCGCTGTCGCACCGGTGAAGAAGATATTGCCTTTCCCGCGAGGAAGCATCAGGCGAGCTGCCTCGCGGCCGGCGAGGAAGCCGGAATAACAGGCCATTTCCCAGACCTTGCGGAACACCCGTTCGGTCGTATCCAAAATCGGAAAGTTGACGTTGGCGCCGACGTTGAAGATGCACACCTCCAGCGGCGCGTGCTTGTCGGCGTCGCCGAGGAAGGAGACGATCTCCTCCTCCTTGCGTGCATCGAGGAGCGCGCGTGAATTTCGCCTCCGGCTTCCTCGATTTCCTTGACCAGCGGCTCAAGCTTGGCGCCGTTGCGGCGCCCGGCAAACACCGTGAAGCCCTCGGAGGCGAACTTTTTGGCGATCTCGCCGCCGATGTAGTCTCCAGCGCCGATCACGGCCACGGTCGCGTTTCTCTTCTGCAAGGGTGTTCTCCCGGTCAGGTTAGACATGTTGTCTGCGAAATTCGGCCGCCCGCTCCGGAGGGCTTTCATCACCCTCGCCACGCAAGGACTCCGCCAGCTTGTGCTTGAGTATCTTGCCGGTTGAGGTGGCCGGCAACGCATCGAGCATGATGATTTTGGACGGCCGCTTGTATGAGGTGAGCTGAAATCGGATGAAACTCATCAGATCGTCCGGCGTCACACGTGACTCCGGCAGCAGTTGCACAAACCCGACAATCTCTTCATTGCCGTCGGCGGCACAGCCGACCACGGCGCATTGCACGACGTCCTTGTGTGAACTGAGGACCGCTTCGACCTCGGCGGGATAGACGTTGAAGCCCGAACGGATGATCATCTCCTTGGTGCGGCCGACAATGTAGAGACAATCGCCGTCGAAACGAGCTAGATCGCCTGTATTGAACCAGCCCTCGCTGTCGATGACCTTGGCGGTCAGCTCGGGGGCACGATAGTAGCCGAGCATCACGTTGCGCCCGCGGACATGGAGCTCCCCGACCTCACCTCTCGCCGTCGGAATGCCGTCGAGCGTTCTGACCCGCGCCTCAACTCCCGGCAGCACAGTGCCTACCGCTTGGTCGGAGCGTGGTGCATCGAAGCGCACGCCCGATATCCCCGGCGAGCATTCGGTGATCCCGTAGCCGTTGAGCAGCGGGAGGCCGAACTCTTCTTCCACACGCGACTTCAGATTCAAATCGAGGGGTGCGCCAGCGACAGCGATCAAGCGTAACGAGCCTCGGGCGAGCTGCTCCACACCCGACACGCTCTTGTACTCCAGCAGCCGTTGATAGGTGGCGGGCACGCCGTTGAGGATGGTAACGCCCTCCTCCGCGATCGCCCTGGCGGTCGCGGCAGGATCGTATTTGCTGACCATCCGCACCGTGCCGCCGACCATCAATGTCATGATCAGGAGCGAGATGCCGACGATGTGGAAGATCGGCAAGACGAGATAGATCTTGTCGTCTTCATTCATTTTGCGGATATGCGCGGTGGTCTTGGCGCTGATCAGCAGGTTGTCATGCGAGAGCATCACGCCCTTCGGCGTCCCCGTCGTTCCCGAGGTGTAGATCAGCACCGCGACCTGTTTCAGGGGATCGGCCTCTACCGGCTCGACGAGTGCGCTTTCGTTGAGCGGACCAACACCCATCTCCAGTAACGCGCCTACTCGCCGGTTCTGGGCGGCACAGCGCGAGGCATGAGCCGCGGCCTCCTTCGAAATACCTGATGTGAAAAACATCCGGCGCGCGCCGCTATGATCGCGGATCTGATCCAGTTCGCGTGCGGACAATCGCGGGTTAGCAACGATCGCCCAAGCGTCGAGCCGGCTCGTCGCCAGCAGCAAGGCAGCAAGCGCAATACAGTTTTCGCTGACAATGATCATCCGGTCGCCCGGCCTGATCCCCAGCGACGAGAGGACGGTGGCGATCTCGGTAACGCGCTGCTCCAGATCACCATAGCTCCAGGATGCCCCATCTTCGATCAGCGCGACCCGGTCGGGGGCTTTGGCAACCTGCCTTGCGGTTACTTCATGGATGCGACGCGGCAAGCCGACAGCAATCTCATCGAGATCGATCGCTTCTGAAGGCTCCGCCACGACTAACCTCCCATCAACGATTGCCCGCTCGCGCAATGTGCGGATGCTTCGTTGCACCTAACGTTCTTTTAGAACTCGTCAATCACTAATTCAGCGTCCCGGCTTCACGAGGTACGAAGGGGCAACCAAACTGACCTATTGCGATCGACTCATTCTTGAAAGCCGTCGTTTACAATGCGCTATCCGACCGATACGATTAAAGTATCAAATAGGAACTGAACGGGAGGTATGGAATGACGGCGAACCGCGGTGTAGCGATACTTGTGGGCGCAGGCGACGCCATCGGAGCGGCCGTCGCTCGGCGCTTTGCCAAGGGCGGCTATACGGTTTGCATCTGCAGGCGTGATGCGTCCAAATCGCAGGGCCTTGTCGCCGAACTGAGGGATGCCGGACATCAAATTCACGCGTTCAGCGTCGATGCCCGTCAGGAAGCAGAGGTCCAAGGCATATTCGCGCGGATCGAAAAAGAGCTCGGACCGATCGAAGTCTGCCTCTACAACGCCGGTTCGAACGTCAACAAGCCTCTGCTGGACACCACAGAGAAGCTGTTCTTCAAGGCCTGGGAACTGGCCTGCTACGGCGGTTTCCTGGTCGGACGTGAGGCTGCACGCGTCATGCTTCCGCGTGGACACGGCACCATCTTCTTTACGGGTGCAACCGCCAGCGTGCGCGGCGGCCAGGGGTTTGCGGCATTTTCATCAGCGAAGTTCGGACTTCGAGCGGTGGCCCAGGCGATGGCGCGCGAGCTGGGGCCGAAGAATATTCATGTTGTGCATCTGTTGATCGATGCAGGCGTGGATAGTGAGGCGATTCATCAGCGCATGAAAGCGGCGAAGGGGATCGAGGCAAGCGAAATTCCCCCAGATAGCCTGACCAAGACGTCTTCCATTGCTGAGGCCTATTGGTTCACCCACCAGCAAAGCAGGGATGGCTGGACCCACGAGCTCGATCTCCGTCCGTCCGTGGAGAAGTGGTAACATGAGCGCGACACCAAACCTGACCCTGTGGGGTGTTGGGACAAGCCGCACCATCCGTCCGCATTGGGCCATGCACGAACTGGGCTTGGTCTACGAGACAAAGCCGATCGGACCGCGGACGGGCGAGACCAAAACGGCGGAATACACCAAGCTCAATCCGCGCCAGAAGATTCCGCTGCTTCAGGACGGCGACTTCTCCATCGGCGAGAGCGCCGCGATCGTTGCCTACCTGTCGCGAATGTACTCCACGACGGAGCGCTCGCTGATTCCCGAAACGACCCGTGAGTATGCCGCGTGGCTGGAATGGTGCTTCTTTATCGTCGCGGAACTGGATTCGACCAGCCTTTACGTGATGCGCCGACATCGGGCCGACGCACTTGGTCCGATCTACGGTATTGCGCCCGAGGTCGTCGCCCAGGCCGGCGAGTATTTCCGCCAGCAGTTGCGCCATGTCGAAGTCGCGCTCGCAGACGGTCGGCAATTCTTGATGGGCGACCGGTTTACCAGCGCCGACATCCTGCTCACGACCTGCCTTGAGTGGGCCATCGCCTATGGCGTCGGCATTTGCGACAACGCGCAGCCCTATCTCGAACGCATCAAGAAACGGGAAGCCTTCCAGCGAGCGGTCGCGGCAAATGCCCCGTTAGTACCGATCACGCCGGTGCCGGCGAAAGCTTAGAAACCGCCCACCACTCGCACAGGACCGCTTGGTGTCAGACCGCCACTCGCACGCTGCGTTCGGCGACCATCTGATCGATGGCGCTGTCGTCGTAGCCCAGTTCGCGCAACACGTCGCGCGAGTGCTCGCCGACCCGGGGAGCAGGCCCACCGATCTCGGCCTCATTGATCTCAAAGCGCGCCGCCGGTTTCGGCTGCCGCACCAGCCCGACCTTCGGCTGATCGAACTCCGCGATGATACCGCGCGCGATCACCTGTTCGTTGTGGATGATTTCGCCTCGCCGCAGGATCGGCGCGCAGGGCACGTCGGCAGCGTCGAGGCGCTCCAGCCATTCGGCTGTGGTCTGCTGGCCGATGTATTCCGCCATCTTGTTGATGCGGGCCGTGGCGTTGACCGAGCGCGCGCCCGGAGTCGCAAAGCGGGGATCGTTGGCAAGCTCGGGATCGCCAGAGGCCCGGCAAAAGCCCTGCCATTCGGAATCCGAAATGGTACCGGCCGTGATGTAGCCGTCGCTGGTCTTGAACACGAGATCCGGCCGGTCGTTGGGATCTGCGGCGGTGGTCTCGGCTCCCACTACCGTGTACTGCATCATGCCTTCCGGCCACAGGTATGAAATCATCGCATCCAGCATCGCAACCTGGATATGATCGCCCTGCCCGGTTTTCTCGCGGGCGTAGAGCGCTGCCGCCACCGCCTGTGCGGTAAACACGGCGGTGGTCTTGTCGCATACGATCGTGCGGATCATCTGCGGACGGTTCGTTACCGGCTGCGACTGGATATCGGCAAAGCCCGACAGCGCCTGAATGATCGGATCATAGACGCGCTTCTTCACATACGGGCCGGTCTCGCCGACGCCGCTGATCGAGACATAGATCAAGCGCGGATGGCGTTGGCGCAACTCATCGGCGCCGAGACCGAGGCGTTCCATGGTGCCGGGCCGGAAATTCTGCACCAGGACGTCGGCCTGCGCGACCAGCTTGGCGAGAACCTCTCGGCCGGCCGCGCTCTTGACGTCGATCGACAGTGAGCGCTTGCCGCGGTTCGAAGAGATAAAAAGCGCGGAGAACTCGCCATCCTTGTCAATGGTGGCACGGCTGCGCCGGGTTATATCGCCGCCGATCGGCTCGATCTTCAGAACGTCAGCGCCCTGATCCGCCAGAAACATGGTCGCGTAGGGACCGGACACCACGCCTGTCAAATCAAGGACTCGAACACCGCTAAGTGGGCCAGGCATGGGCATCTCCCTGAGTTTACTTCGTTGCTGGGCCGACTGAGTTTTCCCCATGCAGGCCCGGAACATCGGCCTGGCTCTGCAGGCCTCCATTCCCAACCTTAGGCCGTTTTCGAAACCAGTTGACTGGTCTGTTCGACGATCGACTCCTCGACGTCACGGAGTTGGTCCTTGCCGAAGAACATTTCCTTTCCGACGAAGAAAGTCGGTGAGCCGAATGCTCCACGGTTAACGGCGTCGGTGGTCCGATCGATCAACCCCTTCTTGACGTCATCCTGCTGCGCACGCGCAATCAACCGGTCGATATCAATGCCTGAGGAGATGAATGCATTCCGGAAGGTTTCGAGGTCATCCATCTTCTTGGGTTCTTCCCACATGTGATGATAGGCAGCGCGGAAATAAGGCTCAAACACGCCCTCGAGCTGAGCCGCGACGGCGCCGCGCATCAGCATCAGCGTGTTGACCGGAAAAAACGGATTCTGGCGAAATTTCGTGATGTTATGGCGGCGGATGAAGCGCTGCGTCTCGAGCGCCTGGTATTCCGGCTTGTTCTTGATTCCGCGAAGCGAGTCGAACGGCGACATGTTGCCGGTCCCCTTGAAGATGCCGCCGAGCAGGACCGGGACGTATTCGAATTTCACGCCGGTGCGCCATTCGATTCCCGGCAGGACCAGTTCCGCCAGGTAAGCGTTCAGGCTGCCGAAATCGAACAGGAATTCAACTTTCAGGGGCATGTCAGTTCCTCCCGCAGAGCGAAATGGGTGGTCGGGTTTGGTGATCTTCGAGCCGAACCTCGGCTACCATTCGGTCATACAGTTCTAAAAACGAACTGTCAAATCTGCGCTGAATTCTGCTGGTTTTAACTGGTCGCGGGGTATTGTTTGGCATTTAGTACCTATCTAGAATGGTAGAAGCGGCTGCGGTTCCCTGGGTTGATCTCGAATGGAACAGGCGCCTGCCGACCGGAGAGCAGGAATGAAATGGGATGAACTTGAGCAAGAGCCATGTTCGATGGCTCGAACCATCGGTGTGATCGGTGACCGTTGGACGCTTCTGATCCTCCGCGAATGCTTTCTGCGTACGCGCCGCTTCGAGGGCTTTCAGTCAGCGCTTGGAATCACGCGCCATTTGCTCGCAGAGCGGCTGAAAAAGCTGGTTCGGCAGGGCGTGCTGCGCCGCATTCCATACCAGGAGTCGCCTAAGCGCCATGAGTATATCCTGACGCAGAAGGGTCTCGACCTCTATCCGATCATGATGGCGCTCGTCCATTGGGGCGACACCCACATGGTCGACGAACGCGGGCGGCCGTTGCTGCATCAGCACCGCAAATGCGGCAAGAACTTCGATCCGGTCATGGTGTGCTCCGAATGCGGCGAGCCGCTTTTGGCCAAGGAGGTACACACCCACCCCGGCCCCGGGGCCCGCCCGCCTTCGGAACGGATTTCTCGCGACAAGCCCGCAAAGCCAAAGACTCGCAAGCAAGCAGCATGATTGTCCGTCAGGCCGCTCACGCTCAAATCACTATCACGTCTTCGCTCGGCGGCTCTGCATACAGCCTTTCGACGCACCACGATCGGTGGCTCAACACGGCCCGCTGATTGACGTAGGCCTTGTCGGTGATCTCGCCTGCCGCCATCGACGGCGGATCCTTGAGCAGGGAGAACGAACAAATTCTTTCGCTGCTTCCGACGGTTTCATTGTATTCCCGAAAACGGTCTTGCAGGAAGTGAACTACGAGAGGGTCGCAGGTCAAATCGGACCCTGGGGTCTTCGAGATCCGCGCCGCTTCGGTAGGATTCAACCAGCAGAGCAGCGCGCACGATTCACGATTTTCTCCGGCAACGACAATATCCTGCAATACGCCCCGTGTTGCCGCCAGGATTGCCGCACGCATATTCCCTATCGAGACCCACGTGCCGTTCGCGAGTTTGAAGTTCTCGGAAATTCTGCCTGTAAAACGCAGCCCCAGCTCAGGCTTCTGAGGATCCAGAAACGAGACGGTGTCGCCGATGCGATAGAACCCTTCCTCATCGAAGGCCATTTCCGTCAAATCCGGCCTTTCGAGATAACCTGGCGTAACATTGGGTCCTTTCACCCTTACCTCGTAGGTGTCGGAAACAGGGATCAGTTTTAGCCGCAGACCGGGCGCGGGAAGACCGATCTCGCCCGGCCGGTCGGTCGCCCAATGGGTCGTACTGATTGTCGGGGCCGTTTCGGTGGTGCCGTAGCCCGACATGACCGGAATGCGCCGGCCGGTGATCGACGATGTCAGCCGATTGAGCTTTTCAAGCGTGCCCTGCGAGATTGCAGCTCCGGCATAGCTCAATCGATCCAGCCGCTTGAACACGCTGGCGCCAAGATCGAGGTCGTTCTCGATCGCGTCGCACAAGAGATTATAGCCGGCAGGTACGTTGAACATGGCGGTGGGCGAAATCTCTTTGAGATTCGTGACTGTCTTGTGGAAGAGCTGAGGCAGCGGCCGGCCATCGTCGATGTAGAGCGTACCGCCATTCTTAAGAATGCCGTGAAGGATGACGTTGCTGCCCATCGTATGGTGCCAGGGCAGCCACTCGACCTGCACCGGCGCATCCGGAGGAGACACCAGCTGACTCCCCATTTGCAAGGAGCTCGCCATCATGCGGTGGGTGTTGAGCACGCCTTTGGGAAAACCTGTCGAACCGGATGTGAAGAGAATCTTTGCGACAGCGTCGCAGGAAACCGCACGCGAAGCATCCGCGAATCCTTCGCTCCCCGTTCGGGATGTCAGTGCGCCGAAAGGCACGGTGTCCGGCGCCCCATCGACACTGATCCAGGTCGACGCTGCCAGTTCGGGAATAGAGCGTCCCGCGGAGAAGTCGCGCGCGCTCTGAACGAAAACAAAATTCGGTCGCAGCGCTTCCGCTATATCCTTGAGCCGAGCCAGGCCTCCGGGCATCAGCGTGTAGTTTGGGGATATCGGCGCCAGGATTACCCCTATCGACATCGCGGCAAACGAGATCACCGCGTTCTCGATCGAGTTTCCTGAAAGTATCGCCAGCTTGTCGGCCGGCTTTGCGCCCATATCGATCAGGCTTTGGCCAACCGCCTGAACCTGTGCCCATGCCTCGCGATAGGTGATCTCGTCCCATCCCCTTCGGCATTGCGTTGCGCAAGAAAAATTCTATCGGGAACAGAATTGGCCCAGTTCGGAAGAAAATCCGTGATACGCCAGTCGCACTTTCCTAACTCAAGCGGCGAGCTCAATATGAGCGTGCCGTCGGTTCGACGCTCTATGGAAAGCTCCCTCGGCGCGAACGTCAGTGGCTTCGTCGACATCGAAACAATCTCCTGAACCGCTGTGATGGTCGACAAGCGCGCGGGGCACGATTCGTCGCTTCTGATGCCATGTCCGCTGGACCTACCCGCCTGGATCGCGCGAACGATCAATCGAGCTTTCGGGCCAGACCAGCCGGCAGTTGGCAACCAGCCCGCCAACTGCCGCCCCCGTCGCCTCGCCCAGTGAATTCACTCGGACTTGGCATCCAGCACTTCCCCGAAGCCTTCCCAACTTGTACCGGTCCATCGCTGCAGTCGCATCTGTGTCCAGATCATGTTCACCGTGTCGGTGGTGTTGACCTTGATGCCAGGCAGCACAGTCGGCACCACGAAATCCCTGAGGTTCTTGGCCTGCGCGAGAATATTCTTGCGGGACAGATCATTGCCGCATTGCTTTAGAATCTGCTCGAGCAGGACGCCTTGCTGGTAGCCGGTCAGATAGCTGCCATTGGTGATATCGACGCCCGGCAAATACTTGTCCAGAAATGCCCGGTAGGTCTGCATGCCAAGGTCATCTTTCCATGTCGGATCCAGAATATCCTTGTTGGTCGTGCCGACGATCACGCCGACTGATTTGTCGAGACCGGCGGGTGCGAGCGTGCCTCCGACAGAGCCGGATGGGAAATTGATGATTACGGTCGCCTTCCAGCCGATCACCGACGCCTGCCGGATGGCTTGAGCGGCGAACTTCGGTGTGCCGGCGATCACGAGGGCATCCGCACCGGAGCTCTTCAGATTGACCACCTGTGAATCAACCGTCGGTTCGGTGACCTCATAGGAAGCCGTCACGACCTTTCGGTCGAAATCCTTTCCGAGAAACGCCTTGAACGCGCTGACATAGTCTTTGCCGAGATCGTCGTTCTGATAGAGGATGGCATACTTGGCGTTTGGCAATGTCTTCGTCAGATACTTGGCATAGATCTTTCCTTCGGTGTCGTAACTGACAAGACCTGTCGTGGTCAGGGGTAACTAGCCACGTCCGTAAACTTGGATGACCCACTGATAATTGCGATGCTGGGCACCCCTTTCGACCGCAGGTATTTTGCCGTAGCCGAGATGCCGGGAGTGCCAAGCTGGCCGAACATGAACGACACTTCGTCGCTCTCAACAAGTTTGCGGACATGCTCCACGGCTTTGGGAGGGCTGTAGGCATCGTCATACGCAATGTAGTTGATCTTGCGGCCGTTGATGCCGCCGCGGTCGTTGACCGACTGGATGTAGGCGAGAACTCCCTTGCCCACGAGGCCGATCGATGACGCCGGTCCGCTGAAGGGAAAAACGCCGCCGATCTTGATCTCGGTAGCAGAGATTCCCGGCTCGTCCGCCGCGAATGCCGGGCCGCTCAAAAGCAGAGCCACAGCCGCAACGGCCTTCCAATTCACCAACATTGCTCGTCCTCCCAAACGCGCACCTTTCCGCGGCACGTCGTCTCGGAGTGAGATTACAGTTCTTTTTAGAACTCGTCAAGCACTTAGATCATCATCCGCCGGCCGGTCATCGACGGACCTCGTCAGCGTGCGCAGAAACGTGTGAGTTCTAGCATTACACAGGCTCTCTGTTCCAGCAGCCGTTAGCTCGCGGAGAGCCGCGCCCGCTCACCCGCCGAATGCCAGGCAGAAGGCTGACGAGCCGTTGCTCTCCAGGAGTTTCCTCACCATTCCATTTTAGAATTAACGAAGCCACTCTTGGAGATATATGCAACCGTGGGCAAGCCGCCTTTGGTCCCATCCCAGCGGGCGAGACCTGGAAGCGTCTCCTCAGGGCCCTACTCGGCAGCCATTGCTGTTCGCAATTCCGGTTCCTCCGTAGAACCTTCATAGATCTCGTCTGAAGTCGGCTTGATCCGAAACCACGCGGCATAAAGCGCAGGAAGGAACAGCAGGATCAGCACCGTGCCGACCGCGGTGCCGCCGATCAGCGTATAGGCCATCGATCCCCAGAAGACGGAGTGAGTGAGAGGGATGAAGGCGAGCACAGCGGCAAGTGCGGTCAGGATCACGGGCCTCGTGCGTTGCACCGTGGCCTCGATGACGGCGTGATAGTCGTCAAGGCCGGCAGCACGGTTCTCCTTGATTTGTTCGGTCAGGATCAGCGTGTTGCGCATCAGGATGCCGGCCAGTCCTATGAGGCCCAGAATGGCGTTGAATCCGAACGGCTGGTTGAAGGCGAGCAACATCGGCACGACGCCGACGAGGCCAAGCGGTGCCGTCAGCATGACCATGGCCATCGTCGAGAAGGATCGCACCTGCAGCATGATGACGATCAGCATGGCGGCGATCATGGCGGGAAAGACCGTCGCCAACGCGTCATTGGCCTTGGTTGCCTCCTCGATCGATCCGCCCAATTCGATGCGATAGCCGGCCGGAAGCGATGCGATCAGCGGCTGAAGGGCCGTCTTGATCTCCTTGGAGACCTCCGGAGGCTGGGTCGCCTCATTGATATCCGAGCGAATGGTGACGACGGGCGTGCGATCCCGGCGCTTCAGGATCGGCTCCTCCAGACGGATCTCCGAATGGCCGATCTGGTCGAGCGGAATCGGGCGGCCGTCCCGGCTCATCAGTGAGAAATCCGCCAGACGCGCCGGATCCAGCCGCTCGCCGCCGGCGCTGCGTGCCACGATGGGGACGTTGCGGATGTCCTCGCGGACCTGCGTAACGGCGATGCCAGTGAGGAGGAACTGCAGCTGCCGGCCCACCTCCGCTGGCGAGAGGCCGATGAGGTTCAGTCGATCCTGATCCGGGATGAAGCGGAGCACGGGTGTGCGATTACCCCAATCGCGGTTCGCTTGCCGCACATCGGCAACGCCACGCATGATATCGAGTGCTTTTTCAGAGATAGCGTACAATTGCGCGGGATCAGGCCCCATGACCCGAAACTCGACCGGGAACGGCGTGTAGGGTCCGAACACAAGCTGAGTGACGCGCACATTGGCCTCAGGTGCAAGTCCCTGTGACACCGCCTGTCGGAGGCGGTGCTTCAACGCTTCGCGCGCCTCCTCATCCGGTGTAAGCACGACGATTTTTGCGAAGGCCGGATCAGGCAACTCCGGCGCCATCGCGAAGAAGAATCGGGGAGCGCCCTGACCGACATAGCTCGTGACGATCTTGGCCTCCGACTGGTGGTCCAGCCAGTGTTCGAGCTTCTCGACTGTAGCGGTCGTCGTCTCAATGCTGGTACCTTCCGGCAGACGAACTTCCACCAGCACTTCGGGGCGGTCGGACGTCGGGAAGAATTGCTGTTTGACGGCGCCCATGCCGACGACGGAAAGCGCGAAAGCGATGGCGACGATGCCGCTGGTTACGAACTTGTGGCGCACGGCGAAGGTGATGATCGCTCGCAGGCGCCGATAGTTCGGTGTGCCGTAAATCGCGTGGTGACCGCCTTCGACCGGCTTGATCGCGGGCAGCATCTTGACGCCAAGATAGGGCGTGAAGACCACCGCGACGATCCAGGAGACGATGAGGGCGAATCCCACGACCCAGAAGATGTTGCCGGCGTATTCGCCGGCCGTCGAGCGCGCGAAGCCCACCGGCAGGAACCCGGCGACCGTCACGAGTGTGCCCGACAACATTGGCGCCGCAGTGTGGCTCCACGCGTAGGCCGCCGCCTTGATGCGGTCCATGCCCTCTTCCATCTTCACCACCATCACCTCGATGGCGATAATGGCGTCGTCCACGAGAAGGCCAAGCGCCAGGATGAGGGCGCCCAGCGTGATGCGGTCGAAGAACCGACCGGTTTCCAGCATGATGAGGAACACGACGGCAAGCGTCAGAGGGACGGCAGCCGCCACGACGATGCCGACGCGCCAGCCGAGGCTGAGCAGGCTCACCAGCAACACGACGCCGAGCGCCATCGCAAACTTCATCATGAATTCGTCAACCGCCGAGGTGATGTTGACGGCCTGGTCGCTGACCTTGGCCAGACTCATCCCGAGCGGCAGAGTCCGAGCGATGGCTGCGGACCTCTCCTCCAGCGCCTTGCCAAGCGCGAGGCCATCCCAGCCCTCCTGCATAACCGCCGCGAGCATGATGGAGGGCTCACCCTGGTGTCGGATAAGGTAGGTGGGAGGATCCTCGTAACCGCGGCGGACTTCGGCGATGTCGGAGAGTTTCAGCGTCCGTCCCGCAGCGACGATCGGCGTGTCGGCGATCGCCTGGACGCTGTCATAAGCGCCGTCGACCCGGATGAAAACCTGCGGCCCCTTGGTGTCGATCGAGCCTGCCGGTGTGACGGTGTTCTGCCGCTGCACGGCGGCAACGATATCCTGTGCCGATACGCCGAGGGTTGCCAATTTGGCGTAGGAAAACTCGATGAATATCTGTTGGGGACGTTCGCCGAGGATGTTGATCTTCTTGACGCCGGACACGTGCAGGAGGTCCTGGCGAATGGTTTCGGCTTGCCTGGCGAGTTCCCGCATCGGCATGCCCTTCGCCTTGAGAGCATAAAGGGCGAAGCTCACGTCCGAATATTCGTCGTTGACGAACGGGCCGAGCACACCAGAGGGCAGCTTGCGCGCTTCATCCCCGAGCTTCTTGCGGGCCTGGTAGAACTCCTCCTGCACGCTGGATGGCGGTGTGCTGTCCTTCAGCGTAACCGTCATGTACGCATAACCTGGCCGTGTGGTCGTCTCCACCCGGTCGTACCAGGTCAGCTCCTGAAGCCGCTTCTCCAAGGGTTCGGCGACCTGGTCCTGCATCTCGCGCGCCGTCGCGCCTGGCCATACCGTCGTGACCGTCAGGGTCTTGATGGTGAAGGAGGGGTCCTCTGCCCGCCCGAGCATGAGGAAGGCGTAGGCGCCTGCGGCCGCCAGCAGGACGATGAAGAACAGGGTTACGGCCCGTTCGCGAACGGCGATCGCGGAAAGATTGAAATTCGACATTTGGCCACTCCTAATTTCTGCGACGTTCGTGCTGACGCTCGCCCCGTCCTGCGGCAAATGGGCGCCGAGTGAACCGCGCTTACCTAAAAGCGCGCGGCCTCTGACTGCGCTTCTGCGAGCTCTCAATTGGTTCGGCGACAGCTTCTTTGAGGCCGGCCGCCGCTTGGGCGGCAAGCCCACGGGCCGCTTCCTGTGAATCTTGAAATTCCTCGAGTGCATAGACTCTGCCCCACCGCAGGGTGAACACGTGGAGACCACGGTTGACGTACGACGCGTCGCCGTTAAGCAGCGTTGCGGTGGCGTCCCACTCGGCAAACACGGTGGTACGCCACGGCCAGCCCTTCACCCAGATGTTGTTGACCGTGAGATGGAGAGTGGGCAGGACACGGCCAAGACGCTCAAACCAGCGGCGTAGATCTTCTTTGTCGTGGCGTTCACCAGCAAGCGCGTGGGCACCGGAAACGCGGTGATGGACATGCTGCGCGACCGCTTTCACCGCGTCATCCCAGCGATGGTTGTTGACGTGGTCGAAGGTCTTTCGGATTTCTTTCTTGACAATGTAGCTGTATAGCATTTGCCGCCCTCCGACGGTGATCGCGGAAAGATTGAAGCTCGTTAGTTTCCTTGTTTTCAGACGCAGTCCTGACGCGAGCGCCCTCCTGGAGAAGGTGAGCGCCGAGGGAAACAACCCGATCATCAGAGCTCAATCCGGAGATCACGGCGGTTTCGCTGGTCAGACGTGCAAGCTTGACGGGCCGAAAGTGTACGGTCGACGTACCGCTGTCGAAGACCCAAACGCCGGTCGTTCGGCCGTCATCGAGCACAGCTCCCAGCGGCACCTGGACTTCCGGCCGAGTCTCCTGGCTTGCAAGCCGAATGGTGACCGTCGCTCCAAGCGGTGCCGCCGCGGCTTCCGCGTCGAGCACATAGCGGGCCTCATAGGTGCGGGTCTGGGCATCGGCGGAATCCGACAACTGCCGCAGATGTGCCGTATAGCGGCGCCCATCGTTTCCATACAGGCTGGCCTCGGCCACCGAGCCGATCGCCGGTCGGATTGTTTCGGGAAGCGAGACCACCGCTTCGCGGGGACCGGCCTTGCGATCCGAACGACTGTTTGGCCGGCCGAGACGACCTGCCCGGGCTCGCCAAGCGTTTCGACCACCGTTCCGTCCGCGTCCGCAACCAGGACCGAATAGGTCGCCTCATTCTCGGAGACCCGCGCATCCGCTTCGGCGGTGGCGAGTTGCGCCTCGGCCGTATCCAACGCGGCCTTCGCTTGCTCGTAGCGCTGTCGGGAAGCCCATCCGTTGCTCACCAACTTGGCGTATCGCTGTTCATCTGCGTCGGTCTGAACGACAGACGCACGCGCTGCGGCAACGGCGTTCCGCTTCGCCGTGACTGCAAGGCGAAGGTCGGTTTCGTCGATCCGCATCAGCGGCTGACCGGCTTTGACCTGCTGACCGGTATTCACAAGCCGTTCCACGATCTTGCCGGCGACGCGAAACCCGAGGTTGCTCTGCACCCGCGCGCCGATAATGCCCGTGAAGCCGCGTTCGGATCCGGCCACCGGCGCCGCGGTCACCACTCTGACCATCGGCGGTTCCTGCCTCGGGTCACGCGCCGCGGAAGCCTCTTGGGCGGGAATAGCAAGAGTAGCGAAGACGGCCGCTCCGGACGCCGCGATCAGGACACCTGCCAAGACCAAAAGTCTGCTCTTTTTCATTGCCATCTCCAGGCCACTTAGATTTCGCTCGAACTCTATAGCGGTATTAGAGTTCGATCGCAATCTAAATCGGAGCGCTGACGAGAATGTGATCTGCGGGAACGGGCATTTTCGACCCTGCCGACCGCCAGTCCAGCTCTGCCGCTTGATAGATTGCGTTCGAACTCTATCTATGATATAGATTTCGAGTGAAATCCAAATGGAGGTCCACGATGCGTGTGAGTCGCATTCAAGCCGCGGAGAACCGCCAAACCGTGATCAATGTGGCAAGTCGCCTCTTCAGGGAGCGCGGCTTTGATGGCATCGGGCTCAAGGATCTGATGAAGGCGGCCGGGCTAACCCAAGGCGCCTTCTACAAGCAGTTCGCGTCAAAAGAGGATTTGGCGGTAGAGGCGTCCAAGCGTGCATTGGAGGGCGCTTCCCGCCGATGGTCGGATGCGGCCGTGAAAAATCCTGATGATCCGCTCGGCGCGGTGATCGCGTTTTACCTCAGTGGCGACCATCGCGAAGAAAGGATGGACGGCTGCCCGATCGTGGCGCTCGGCTCGGATGCCGCCAGACAGGGATCCGACGTGAAGGAGGCATTCGAAGCGGGAATCAAGGCGCATCTCGAAGTGCTCGGCCGCTTCATTGCTGGGGCCGGCGGCAAGGCGTCCAGTGGCAAGGCCATGGCCATTCTCTCGACGATGGTCGGCGCGGTGACGCTATCGCGCGTCGTCAACGACCCTGATCTGGCTCAGGCCTTTCTGGATGCGGCGGTCGAACAGGTTCGCGAAGCCGCTGCCGCTTGAAAGATCGGCCCCCTTCAGAGGAGAGATCGAATGCTTAGCGTAACAAAAGCCAAACCAAGTTTGCTCAAAATATCGGATACGCTTAGCCTGCGTTTTCAAAAGATCGGCAGCGGGCCTCCATTACTCCTCATACATACGATCCGGACGCAGCTCGAATATTTCCGCAGTCTGGCGCCCCTCCTCGCGACGTCGCACACGGTGTACGCCATTGACCTCCCAGGCCACGGACACTCGCCAATAGATCCAAGCGCGAACTTCGACGAACCCTACTTCAGGCAGGCCGTCATTCGCTTCATCGAGGAGCTAAACCTCTCGGCCGTCACGGTTGTTGGCGAGTCGATCGGCGGGGCATTGGCCCTTACAGTGGCGGCGGCGCTTCCGGCGCGGGTGAAGCGGGTCTATGCGATCAACCCCTACGACTACGAGACCCGCTACGGGGACGGCATTCGACGCGGCAACTGGTTCGCGAATTTTATCATCGGAAGTTTGCAGATCCCGGTACTCGGCGCGATGAATGCATCGCTCGAAAACAAGATGGTTCTCGGCAAGATCATGGGCGGCGGATATCACGACCCGCGCAAACTGCCGGCCGACTTGCTTGCTGAGTTCGATGAAGTAGCCCACCGCCCGGGATACAAGCGGATCGCGCGCAAGGTGCTGGCAGGCTGGCGATCCTGGAGCAAGGCACGCGATTACTATCGGCAGATCTCGGCGCCTGTGACGCTCATTTATGGCGATAGCGATTGGTCTCGGCCAAATGAACGCGAACGCACCCGGTCGCTGATTCCTGCCTCGCAGATGGTGACGCTCAAAAATACCGGCCACTTCTCAGCTGTTGAGAATCCGTCGGAGCTGGCTCGCGTGATAACGGGGACGGAATGGCCGCAATGATCAAACACAGGAGTGTGCAACTATGTTCAAGCGCTTCTGGGAGATCGCATCGCTCCAAGTCCTCGGTTGCACCCATCACTATTGATAAAATAGTAACTTGCTTTCTAGGGATGACAAAAAATGCGCAAGACTGGCGTACACAACTTTCCAGCAATTGATCGTGTCATCTATGGCAAAGCTGCGTCTGAAGCTCTGAACGAAGAGGCAGAGCGACTGAACGCAAAGCGCGTCTTCCTTCTCGCCAGTCGAACCTTGAACACCAAGACCGATGAGATCGAGAAGATTCGGCGTAGGCTCGGCGTCAAGCATGTTGCGACCTTCGATGGAATTGCACAGCACACAACGCGCAAGCAAGCTGCCGAGGTTGCCCGTCAAGCCACTGACGCACGAGCTGATCTAGTCGTAGCTGTTGGTGGAGGCTCTGCTATCGATCTCGCCAAGATAGTCATCATGGCGATGGAACATGATATCCGCGATGAAGCGGGCTTCGATCACTTCACCATGGGCCCGGGCGTGAACTATTCTCCGTTCCGCTCGCCTGCAGTCCGACAGATCGCGGTACCATCCACGCTGAATGGTGGCGAATACAATGCAACAGCGCTCGTCACCGACGAGCGCCATAAGTTGAAGCAGATATTCTTCCATCCCCAAATGATGCCATTGGCGATCATTCTCGACCCTGCCCTCACCCTTCAAACGCCATCGAACCTTTGGATGGGATCGGGAACGCGCTCGATGGATCACGGTATCGAAGCGTTGTGCTCGCCCGCCGGCACCCCGTTGGCTGACGAAGTCGTCTTGGCAGGCATCCGCATTCTGCGCGAGGGAATGCTCCGGACCTTGCAGCAACCTGATGATCTGGAGGCGCGTCGACAATCTCAATACGGCTCATGGCTGGCGTCTTATGGCCTCCAGGCACGCGTCCCGATGGGAGCAAGCCACGGCATTGGCCATGTGCTTGGAGGCACCTTCGAGGTTCCCACTACTACTGCACACCTGTCATCATGCCGAGCCTTCTTCGCTACAACAAGCCATTCACCGAGGATGCGCAGAAGCGTTTGGCGACAGCTCTTGGCGCCCCGGGTATCGAAGCTGCAGACGCCTTTGCAGCATTCACAAAAGCACTTGGACTACCTGGCCGCCTCGCTGATGTCGACATAGGCGAAGACAAATTCGATCAGATCAGCAAGATTGCAATCAATCATCGCTTCGTACAGGCCAATCCGAGGCCTTTCAAAAACGAAGCCGAGATCATCGATCTGCTGCGAATGGCAGCTTAGCTGCCATCAGCGACGATGGACCAAGATTGGAAGGTAACTCATTATGCGTCGTGTCGTCGTCACAGGGTTGGGACTGGTATCACCTCTGGGTTGCGGCAGTGAGTTGGCATGGTCCCGCCTGCTCGCGGCCCGTTCAGGGCTGGCTCCCCTTCCCGAATGGGCGGCCATCCTTCCCGCGCGGGTCGCTGGAATCGTGCCGACAAAGGCCGACGATCCGGATGGAGGATTCGATCCGGATCTGGTCGTTCCTCCCAAGGATCAGCGGAGGATGGATCGCTTCATCCTGTTCGCACTGGTCGCCACGGCCGAGGCCATTGCACAAGCGGCATGGACTCCTTCCGATGCACACTCGCTCGAGCGCACGGCGACCGTGATCGCATCCGGCATCGGAGGCTTTCCGGCAATCGTCGAGGCGGTTCGCACCACCGATCAGCGCGGGGTCCGCCGTCTCTCGCCTTTCACCGTGCCGTCCTTTCTCGCCAATCTCGCGGCCGGTCATATTTCCATCCGCTACGGCTTCAAGGGCCCCATCGGCACGCCGGTTACCGCTTGCGCCGCGAGCGTGCAGGCGATCGGCGATGCCGCACGCCTCATTCGAACCGGCGAAGCGGACGTTGCGATTTGCGGTGGCTCGGAAGCCTGCATCGATCTCGTGAGCCTCGGCGGCTTCGCCGCCGCCCGGGCCCTTTCGACCGGCTTCAACGAAACGCCAGCGCGTGCGTCCCGGCCGTTCGACCGCGACCGCGACGGCTTCGTCATGGGTGAAGGTGCCGGTATC
Organism: Bradyrhizobium sp. RDT10; assembly: GCA_044772375.2. Lineage (GTDB taxonomy): Bacteria > Pseudomonadota > Alphaproteobacteria > Rhizobiales > Xanthobacteraceae > Bradyrhizobium. The sequence continues at coordinate 1,212,188 of CP187939.1, read as the reverse complement.
CTCGTCATCGAAGAGCTCGACCACGCACTCCGCCGCGGAGCCCAACCGATCGCCGAAATCGCCGGCTACGGCACGACTGCTGATGCCTACCACATCACGTCAGGACCCGAGGACGGCGACGGCGCGCGCCGCGCCATGGAAGGCGCCTTGCGGCAGGCCGGCCTTGAGCCCGGCGATATCCAGCATCTCAACGCCCATTCCACTTCGACGCCGGTTGGCGACGTCTCCGAACTGGAAGCGATCAAAGCCGTGTTTGGCCGGCACGGAAAGATTGCCGTGAGCGCCACCAAATCGGCGACCGGTCATCTGCTCGGCGCAGCCGGGGAGCGGAAGCGATCTTCACGATCCTCGCACTACGCGACCAGGTCGCGCCGCCCACCCTCAATCTCGAAAATGGCGACGCCGCCGCGGAAGGCGTCGACCTCGTCTCGCGTGAGCCCAGGCGCATGACGATAGAGCATGCGATTTCGAATGGTTTCGGCTTCGGAGGCGTCAACGCCAGTATCATCTTTCGACGTTGGCAGTGACCAAGCCTGCCCAGGATTGGCCAGGCCTCACCGACCTACTTGCGCTTGGGAGGGCACCAGAACGGGTCGGACCTCGTCCTCGATCCGCAACGGCTTGCCGCTCGTGGTCCGCAATTCCGGATATCCGCCGATAGCGGAAGTCACCGAGTTGCCGCCCCGGGAGACACCGCGGCCTCCGGAGCACAGCTTCGTAGGCGGCTCTGTTAGAAAGTTGCTGTTGGCTCGGCTCAATCAAAATTCAGCCGGTTCCTCGTCGGACGAAATTTGCTGCCTCCTACCAGTAACTTCTTCGGACGACGGGCGAATATCGAAATAGACGCACATTGGAGACGCTGAGAAGGCAGCCCCCTCAGGGAGGAGCTATTGAGATTCCGAAACCGTATCCGAGCGATGGTTCTGTTGGCGGTGCTCATTGCCCCGGCCACCAGCACAACCCTTGGTACAGCCAAGGCGGATCCGCGAAGCTGGCGAGCGGAATGGCCTCGCACTGATTTCGCCCAGCATACCGTTCCATGGAAGGAAATTAGGTCGGGCGGCCCGCGCAAGGATGGCATTCCGTCGATCGACAAGCCTCGCTTCGAGCAACTCAAAGATGGCATTGCAACCGGATGGGCGGCCGGCATCGGCCACGCGGAACCGGTCATCTCGCTCATCATCGGCGGCGATGCACGCGCGTACCCCTGCGCGTTCTGATCTGGCACGAGATTGCGAACGACGTCGTTGGCGGTACCCCCGTGGCTGTCACCTATTGCCCGCTCTGCAATGCCTCCGTCGTTTTCGAACGCACGGTCGAGAACCGCGTCCTTGATTTCGGCACGACGGGCAAGCTCCGAAACTCGGATCTCGTGATGTACGACCGGCAGACCGAGAGCTGGTGGCAACAATTCGGGGGCGACGCCATTGTCGGCGTCATGCATGGAAAACGCCTTCGTGTGGTCCCGTCTCGCCTGGAATCTTTTGACCGCTTCCGTCAGCGTTTCCCCCAGGGGCACGTGCTCATCCCGAACGACCCCGCCGCGCGCAACTACGGCGCGAATCCCTATGTCGGATATGACACGAAAGGGCAAATGCCGTTCCTGTACGATGGCTCCCTGCCCGACGGCATCGACCCCATGGAGCGGGTGATCGCGGTCGAGACCAAGCCGGGTTATCATGAAGCCTGGTCGCTGCCTCTGCTCAGAGAGCGGGGCACAATTGAAAGTGGCAATATCATTCTCAAATGGGAAGCTGGACAAACATCTGCGCTCGACGAAGCGTCCGTCGCTGGCGGCCGCGATATCGGAAACGTCGTCGTGCAGCGGCAGCAAGAGGGAAGGCTGTCTGATATTCCTTACGACGTCCCGTTTGCCTTTGCATTCCACGCTTTCAGGCCGAGTAGCCCTATTCACAAGTAAGCCCGGGCTGTTCGAGAGAATTGGAAACGCAAGGGGCGGATAAGCTTGACGGCCCGAAAGCGACAGCGGACTAACAAATCCTGACGTATCGTACTTCGTCGAGGGCTTGACCACCATTCCGTCTCCGGCAGCATCAAATTGGCATCCGCATCGGGAATGGCTTGATATTGAGCAAGGGTCACCACCGTAGCAGGCTCGGTCCCAGCTTTGCCCCGAGGGTCGCGCAGATGACGATCGGAAGACCACATACCAAAGCGCGATCGACGGTAGCGATTCATCCGCACACGGGAAAGCACAAGCCATTGCGCCCAGACCGCCCGCCCGCGATTTCGCCAGCGTGCGTTCGATCCGTCGGCGCTCCAATATGGAGCGCCCAGATGAGAGCTGTGAATGGCAGGACTGCGAGGAGCGGAATGAAGAGGAGGCACGTCAGCCAATCCTTTTCGATTGATCATGCCAGTCCAGGCAGAGAAATGAGCCGATCCGAGCGCCACCGCCGCAACTGCGGCGATCGCTGCGAATGGCGTAGGATGAGAACGGAAGAGCTACCCATTTCCGCGCCAGGACGGGCCAGCCGAGGCAGAAATATGGCCCCCGTCACAACGACCGCGAACGCGAAGAGCAGCTTAATCGCCAAGAGGTCTGGATTTCTTACGCCCGGCATTTCGAGGCGAAGACCAAAAATCAGGAGCACGACGCCGAAAGCTGCGGCGGTACCGATTATCAAGGCGACAATCACTGCTCGTAAGATGCGTCTCGGATCGACCGGCTTGAGGTCCGCCGCGAGCAAACTAATCAGTTGATCCGTTGTCATGGGCTTCACCTTCGAGCTGATGGCATATGGCTTTCAAGTGGCTTGCGTCAGTACTCAGCGGAGCCGGCATCGTGGACCAGCTCAGCCTTTAGCCGACGGGAAAGCGCGCGTGCCGCTTCCTGAAACGTCCAAGAGCCGATCGCCTGGTTGCCGACAAACTGTGCGACGTGGCCATCATCACTCGCAAACATCGAAGCGCTATGGATGCCGATGACGATGTATTCCGGCCCATCTCGCATCAGTAGCGGCGCACCAGAAGAACCGGGCTGGGCCTTGCAGTCATGGAGAAGCGAATCCCAAATCAGCTCACGAACAGCGCAATCCGGATCGACGCTGAGAGCCTCGGCGCTGGCGACATCGCTCGAATATGCGGGCAAAGGATTTGCCGCTCAAGCGATTTCAGGATTGCCGACGAATGATCGCTCAGAAGGAACGGGTGGACGCCCGCGGGCGATCGATCGAGAACGAGTATCGCCCAGTCGTTCGAGGCTTCCTGGACTGATTCGTGCCTGAAACTTTGCTTCGCCCCGACGGCCCAGACGGTCGCTTCAAACCGTCCAAGATCGGCTCCCGTTTGATAGCCAAGTTGGAACGACAAGTTGGATCGTCTGACCGTGCCATCCCTTTCCGTGATGCAGTGACCCGCTGTAATGATGATCCTCGGATCGAGGATGACAGCTGCTGTACAGGTCATCGTCCCGTTGAACTTTCCAACTGCCGAGTAGGGCGACAGCCGTGCATCGACAATTCGACGATGATCTACGTGCGTGACTTCAGCCGGCGATTCGCCACTCCTGAACACTGATGGGGGTCTAACGCTGGACAGATCGACCAAGCTAACAGGCAGCAGAACGACAAGGCCTCCCAGCGCAGCAATGATTTGTGAAGCTATCATTTCATCCTCCCAGAAAGTGTGCCCTCGCAATTCCGACGATTAGATGGGACTCGGCTGTTGGCCGCCGATTTGAGCCCACTGCGCACCGGAACCGTCGTCCGTCAGCCAATCGAGACGGACGACCGATCGGGCCGTTCTCACTGAGCGCTTTCAGGTACCGAACATCCGGTCTGACGCGCGCAGGCCAACGGCGGCCGCAAGCGCGGCCTTAGCTGATTGCGATAAGTCTTGGGGGTGTGGATCAGGCGCGCCGCGATGATCTCGAACGACGCGGAAAAACAGCCAGCCCTGTTAAGGACCGTGGGATCGTCGCAGGAACAGTGACAGGAGGAGTAATGGCACTCGCAGCATCGCAATATGCCGCGCAAGCAGCGACAGATGCGCCGCAAGCCTTCCATATGCAGCGATGGCACTTCATCACCGTCCGCTGTGTGCCGAACGGTGGTGCCGATTGCACGATGGTAGCTGAGGATTCAATCAGAGCACTTGCACGTTCATTCGACCGCCCGGCCGTCGGCAACGTCAATGCCAAGGTCAGCAACAGCAAGGGGATCAAGCGAGCCATGACTTGCATCCCAACAGGATAGTAGCGAACCCAAAAGGGCGCCACCTATTTTTGTGCGTAGGCAAGCCGTCTCGACTGCTGCACGGCTGCGATTGCACCGCACACTCTGGACCAAGAGATCGACGGTACAGCCCGGCGCTGACGCTGTTTCCTTGTTCTACCCGATGGTCGACAGCCAGGGAAAGGTCTCCAGCAGCCAGAACGAAAACCTCGACAGCTGGCCGGTGATCATGGCTATTCCCATAAGAACCATGATTCCACCGGCTAAAATCTGCAGGAGCTGGCCGACGCGGCCGATCAACTTGATCCTTGCCAAAAGACCGCCGGTGAACAGCGCCACCAGCAAGAAAGGTATGCCAAGTCCCAGCGAGTAGACTGCCAGAAGCGTTACCCCTTTCGCTACCGTGGCTGTGACGGCGCTGACGGTGAGAATGGCCCCCAGCATGGGACCAATGCAGGGAGTCCAGCCAAACGCGAACGCCATGCCCAGGAGATAGGCGGCCGCCGGACGCCCGCCCGGAAGCACGATGTCAACCCGGAAATCGCGCTGAAGCCACGAAGGTGCAGTAGCCCGGTCGCGAACAGACCAAAGCCAATTACAATGACGCCGCCGATCAGGTTCAGCTCATACCGATAGGAAATCAGGGCCTGGCCGAGCGCCGTCGCACTTGCACCCAGGATCACAAAGATCGTTGCAAAGCCCAGGACGAAACACACGCTAAGCGCCAGTGCCTGAACCCGGACAATCAGCGGTCTCGATTTGCTCGAGATCCGGGATCGACTGCCCCGCAATATATGACACGTAACCGGGCACGAGCGGCAGCACGCAAGGCGACAGGAATGAAATGATGCCCGCGGCAAAGACAGCAGTCATCGAGGCGATCGAAGGTTCCATTGTTCACCGATACCGTGACATTTCATCCGGATCTATTGCCGATGTTCTCTCGCGGCGCGGATCATGGCCTGTAGCGTTTCAAGATCGGTCGCGCCGCGCAGGATTTGACCGCCGACGACAAAGCCCGGCGTGCCGTTGATTCGGAGCGCCTGGGCCAATGCAATATTCCGATCGATCGCGTCCTGGATGGCGGGATCGTCCATATCCGCCTTGAGGCGCCCCATATCCAGTCCCACTGCCGCCGCGACTTCCCTCACCTTCCCCGCGTCGACCGCGCCGCGAACCCCATAAAGCCCTCTATGAAAGGCAACGTACTTGCCTTGCTTGTTCGCAGCCAGTGCCGCCTTGGCAGCAAAGGTTGAGTTTGGTCCCAGAATTGGGAATTCCTTATAGGCGATCCGCAACTGCGGGTCGGCTTCCTCCGCCTTCGCCATGACCGGCGCCACCTGGCGGCAATAAGCACAATTGTAGTCGAAGAACTCGACGAGAGTGGTATCGCCATTCGGGTTTCCACCTGTCGGCGCTGCTGCATCTTGAAATATCTCGTCTGCGCGGCTTTTGATAATTTCCTGAACTTCGGTCTCTGCCTTGGCGCGCTGCCTTGCCTCGAGTTGATTGACGGACTGGATGATGACGTCGGGATGGGCCAAAGATAATCTCGGACGCGCCGCTCAAATTCGTCCTTCGGCACATCGGTCGAAAGACCAGCGTTCCCAAGGTTCCGCTGGAAACCGGGATCGACAGCGAGCCACGCGGCGACCACACCTGCCAAAATGACCGGCAAAACCAACCAGGCGACATAGCGTCCCGCCCATATTCGCGTCATCTGAGCCTCCTTCATTCCCTCCGATGCTGAACCGCGGAGTCTTGCGCGATAGATCTCAACGCAGACCGGTCGCCCATCTAGCGGGTTTCCTTCTTCTAGCCGGTGTCATTGCCTCTGCCGCCCTTCGATCATTACCGGGCTCATTTCTTCATATGGTCATCGGCCCCGTGCATTTTCGGATCCATACTTCCGCCTTGCATCGCGCCAACCTTTGCAATGGAAACCGTCACGTCCACCTTTCCCGCCTTTTCGAAAGTCAAGCTCAACGGAAACGTTTGCCCTTCCTTGAGCGGCTGCTTTAGTCCCACCACCATGATGTGCATGCCGCCCGGGCTGAAGGTGACCCTCGCTCCAGGCGCGAACTCAATGGCATGCATCTCGCGCATGTGAGATACTCCGCGCTCTTCGCTGGTGCTGTGAAATTGGACTTTCTCCGCTACTGGCGTTGTCGCACTCAGCAGACTGTCTCTGGCCTTGCCATTGTTAATCAAGGTCACATAGGCGGCACCGTTTTTGCCCCGGCTGGCGTTGCACGCGCCCATGGACGCTCAACAACAATCGCATTTTGACCGGATGCTTGCGCATACGCCTGGCCGCCAAGAAGCAAGATTAGCGGCAGGATCGACGTCAGATGGCCAGTATATTTCATTCCGAGTCTCCTTCACCGCATCGCCGGAGTCATTTCCTTGCGCAGCCAGGCTGCGATCGCATCGCCGTCTTCGTTGCCCTGGATGACGTTCACGAATTTTCCATCAGGATCCATCAGATGGATGTAGGCGCTGTGCTCGACGAGATAATCGTCAGCGCCGGTCTCTGATTTCTGCAGCGCGACGTACAGGCGGTATTCCTTGATCACGCTGTCGATCTGCGCCTGAGTCCCGGTCAACCCGAGAATCCGCAGAATCAAACGATTTCAGATAATCGGCCATGACGTCGCGCGTGTCGCGCTGGGGATCCACCGTGACGAACAGCGGCTGGAGCTGACGAGTATCCGCGCCGAATTTCTCGAGAGCCACGCTGACATTGGTGAGCGCGGTCGGACACAGGTCGGGACAGGACGTGTAGCCAAAGAAGATGAGGAGCCACTTCCCGCGGAAGCTTTGATATGTGACGGTCTCGCCATTGGTGGAAACGAGTGTGAACGGCCCGCCGATCTCGGGGGCGCCGGTTCTGATCGCCTTGCCGACGACCGCGGGGCCCGACGTGGGTAGCCGAGGCACGGGGGTCGTCACGAACAAGATTCCGACGATTGCGATACCAACCGCGGCTACCGATGCGAGAACCAGTCTCGGTCGATTAGATGTCAGCCTCATTACGAAACCCTCCCCAGGTCACCATCGAGCCCTAGACGCGGAGTTACCGTGCCTCGGAAGGGAACGGGTGACCTTGACTCTCCTCCAATTGGAATTGGCGTTGTCCGGGCGTCCATAACGTCTTCAGATACGCGATGACTGCACGAATCTGCTCCGGCGACATTTGTTCGCCGAAGGCGAGCATTGTGAGCCGCTGGGTCTTGTTGAACGGATCTCGCCAACCCTTCTTCACCATTTGGTACAAATCGGCATCTGAATGCCGCCACGTGTGCCCTTCCGCATTGTGCGGCGGGGCTGGAAGCTCGCCATGCGCGTCACGCGCCTGCCAATTCGGCGCGCCCTCAGCGTTGGCGCCGTGACACGACGCGCAATGTTGTTCGTAGACCGTACGACCAAGATCGCGCGACGGCGCTTCGTCGCCCGCGCGCGCGATCGCAACATGGTTTGCCACGGCAATCATCGCACCCACCGCCAATCTACGCATTCACCTGATTCCAGGTGCCGCCGTTATCCTCACTGCGGAACACGATTCCTTCGTCATTTACAGCATAGAGGGTGCCGGTACGCGCGAACGCAAGCGCGACCACCTTTGAGCCCGGATACGTGGTCTGAACCCAGTTCTCTCCGCCGTCGGTGCTGCGAAAAAGCCCCTTCTCGATAGCAGCGTGGAGGTGATCGGGATGACCTGGATCATAAGTGACGCTGTAAACTTCGCTCTCCAGCTTTCCGGCATCCTGCCAGAGGCAGAAGCAATCCATGTTGCGGCGAATACCTTTGGGCGTTGCGGCGAACAGCCAGCCCGTCTGCATGCTCCCCGGCATATCGGAATGAATCAGCTGTCGTATTCCGCCCTGAGAGCCACGCTCCATCAAGCGCCAGCTCTTCCCGGCATCCTGACTGCGGTACACACCCCGGTCATGCACCACGATATAAACAGTGTCTGGTTGGGTGGCATGGGCGGCAACGGCGATAACATCGCGGCTGGGAAGTCCGTCGTTGCGCTCAATCCAGCTATGGCCGCCGTCCTCGGTCCGCAGCACGCCTGTTCCCGGCCCGGCGATATACATCACTCCATTCGTGGCTGGAGAGACTGCTACGCTGGCAATCTGGCCATCTTTCAACGCTGAGATTTCTATCTTCTGCCAGTTCCGCCCTCCATCGCTGCTTCGATGGAGCCCGCGCGCATAAGCCTTGAAAAGCGTTTGTGTGCCCGAATCGTAGGCGAGCGTAACGACGACGCCATCCTGAGCAATTGCCGCAGCGCGCGCCGCAACTCCAACGCCGAACAGCAGCGCGATGGCCAGCGCCCCGGCACCAAGACCACGTGCAAGATCCTCAAGGCGTCTCATTTTTGATGTCCCTTGTAGGGGTTTCGATCGCTCCAGAACTGGAGGCGCGCGCCATCTGGTCGGGATGGCGTGCCTCCGCATCGATCATTCCTTCTTTTTCGGCTCTGACGGCGCGTCCTTCCGCCATTGATCGTTTGGGCGGCTGTCGCTCATCATGTTGTTGCAGTGGTCCATCATCCGGCTCATCTGCCCCATCATTTTCATCATCCCTCCGCCATCGTTTCTATTGTTATCGTCCATCATCCCGTGACCCATCATTGAACCCGACGAGCCGCGGTCGCTTTGGGCGTAAAGGGCCGGAGCGGCTATAATTCCGGCCACGAGAATGGCGGTGGGCAGTATTGCCCTTGTCAGCTTACGCATGAGAGTCTCTCCTTTCTTCGGTCGGTTGAAGTTGCTTTACCTTTGGTGGTGGCGGTACTTCAGCGGCCTGTTCGTGACAGCAGCCGGCGGCTTTTGGCTGTTCCATCCTGGCGGCGCCAAGTACAGTTGACGATGTCGCGGAGTCCGCCGCATCGAGCGACGCCGTCGATTGCGTTTTGCCGGAGCGGCACATCGCACACACCGAGCCCGCACATCACGAGGCAAGGCAGCGCGCTCAAGATGATCGGCGCGAGCCCAGCCGCTACCAACCACGCCCAACCGCCGAAAGGCAGGCCAGCGATGACGGCAAGGCTGCCGAGCGCCAGAAGGAACCATCGATTGCCGAAATAGTATCTTGCCGCGTTAAGAACATCCCGCCCGAGCGATGGCTCGGTCGTGGTAGTGGATTGTGGTGCAGTCATGAGACTTTCTCCGTCATGGTTGCCTTTTGCGATCGGTGTTGATTGCGGGAGCGCCCAAGCTGCGTCTGCCGCAACGAGCCGTCGCGGTTGGTTCTGATTCAGTTGAGGAATGTGCCGCATCGTCTCCGGCAATCACGCAGCTGATGAATGCAGCAATCTCGGGCGAGTCCCATTCAGCGGGCCCAATGAGCCGCGCAATCTCGCGTCCCTCGCGGTCGATCAACAGGGTCGTGGGAAGGCCCACCGCGCCCAGTTGGCGCGTCGCTTTGGCCGAACTGTCGAAATACTTCACAAGCTTTTGGATTCCGATCTCGGCGAAAACTTGTGCACCGCATCCATGCGGCGATCGATCGACAGCGCGACCACCTCGAAGTCATCTCCCCCAACGCGGCTTGCAGCCGGTCGAGCGTCGGCATCTCCTTGCGGCATGGCACGCACCAGGTCGCCCAAATGTTGAGGAGCACGACCTTGCCGCGAAAATCGTTCAAACTCCGAGACCGACCATCGGCATCCTCGAACTGGATCTCGGCAACCGCTTTGGGTGTTTCATGGATGATGAAACTCCGGCCTGGCTCCTGCGCAGCCGCAATTGACAAGCTCGCAGCGACCAGTCCGGCTGCGGTGAGGCGGAACGACATCTTCGCAATAGATCTTTTCGCTGACGTCATTGCTGCCGCAGCCTCCGGATGAGCGGAACAATTGTGTCGTCGAGAACCTTCGGCGTCACCGCACCGATGTGCTTGTGGGCAATATGGCCGTTCCTCGTGATGACGAAGGTTTCAGGCACACCGTAGACCCCCAATCGATGGCCGTACGGCCACTGATATCAGCGCCGGTCCGCGTGTAAGGATCGCCCATTGTATTGAGCCATCTCGCGGCATCGTCGGGCTGGTCCTTGTAGTTGATGCCATGAATGGGCACGATGCCATCGGCCTTCATTTGCATGAATACCGGATGTTCCTCCCGGCATGCCGTGCACCACGAGGCAAAGACGTTGACCAGCGATACTTCGCCGTTGAGATCGGCGCGTGCCAGGCCAAGTGTGCGGCCCTTGACCGGCGGCAGCGTAAAATCAGGCACCGGTTTCCCAAGCAGCGCTGACGGGATTGTGCGCGGGCTGCGGGTCACCCCCAGGCAAGCGCTGCTGCCACAGCCAAAAACGCAATGAGAGGAACGAGAAGGACAATGCGCCGCGGCTGTTGGCGCACGTTGTTTAGCTCGGACTCACCGGTTGCCAGGACCGGCTGGGCGCTCATGACCTTTCCGATCGCGTCAAATGACCACCTCCGCAAGAACTGTCGGATCAGTAGCGCGATCCCGACCATGACGACCGAAATGACGAACAGGCCCGCGGCTGTGACCGCAACCATGGCCAGTTCCCAACCCAGATTGGATTCCTTCATGTGCAGCATCGTGACCGTCCTTGCTCTACTCGGTCGCAAACACCTTTGCCGGCGCCGCATCGCTTCCGATTTCATAGACCGGAAGAGGTTTTGTCTTATGGCCCGTCATTCCCGGCGTACCCGGGGGCATGCCCGGAATCGAAATACCGACGATGGCCGGATGTTCGGCCAGAAGCTTTCTGATGGAATTTGCGGAAACGTGACCTTCCACGGCATAATTTCCGATCACGGACACGTGGCAGCCCTCGAATTTTTCCGGGACGTGCAACTGCTTCCTGACAACCGCCAGGTCTTGCTTCGATTCGACCGTGACTTCAAAGCCACCGCCGCGCAAATACGCGGCATAGTCCAGGCAGCAACTGCAATTGGGGTTTCGGTAGAGCGTCACTTTCGTTTTTCTTGCGCGGCGCGCCGCCCTTGTCGTCTGCGGCAACCGCTTCGGCACCGTAGCTATGACGAGCAACAGATAAACCTGCTGCAATGCTCGCGATCGTAACAAGAAGCGAGCGGCGGTGAACTTTCATCGATCGATAGTCCGACATTGATTTCCTTCCTTTTTGCTGGTCTCCAACATGTTCACTTTCGCCCTGGAATCGCCGATCCAAGTTCAGCACTTTCTTTCGACCAAACGCCCGATTTCCTCGATATCCGAGAACACGATGGACGCCCTGTCGCCCTGCATACCGCCGGGTACCAGCACCGGTTTGCCGCCGCTCGGACCATTCGAACTGGAATCGATCTTCAGGCGCAGGTTCGTCTCCCAGAACGGACGTTGCTTGCCGTCCGCGGTGGCCACGAAGAATGTGCTCTGACAGTGCCGGAGGCCTGTCACCCGATCTTCGGGAGCGGCGGTAGCCAACGGTTCTGGCGCCTGCCCGCGCGCGATCTCGGCGTTGATCAACCCTTGCGCCACGACCGACTTGGCTCCGTCCGGCGCCATCGCGATCTTGAGGAACGCGATCAGATCGCCACGCACCTTCTCGTCGTCAATCCCGCGAAAGGTCATGTAGGTGCCGGGCACGAAGGCCTGGGGATCGGTAAGCCACGCATTGAGCGAAGCCTCATCCCAAATAAATCCCTGCTCCTTGAGCGCCCCCGAATACCTTGGGAAGTTCGTTACCGAAGCGGCCTTCTTTCCCCACAGACCATCAAGGCTCGGTCCGGTCAGGTGCAAACTGGGTTCAAGAGAGTGGCAGGCCGCGCATGCACCATAGACTTTGGCGCCGCGCTTCGGATTGTCGCCGGCATGAGCTGGGCCGAACGCGACTGCGATGAAGAGCGTAGCACCGAAGGCAAGACAGTGTTTTGTGCTCATCGACTCGCTCCAGCTCAGGCTACGCGCATGACGGCCATCATCCCGCCGTCCTGGTGATCGAGAATGTGACAGTGGAACATCCAGTCGCCGGGGTTGTCCGCGACGAAGGCGATCTCTGCGGTCTCACGTGGTGGTATGAGGACGGTATCAAGCCACTCGCGGTCGCGTGTCGGCTTCCCGTTGCGGGTAATTACCCGGAACGAATGCCCGTGGAGGTGTATCGGATGATGCCAGGCGGTTTCATTGCGGATGGCGAGAACGCAGGAACGGCCGCGTGAAAGAGTAATCATCGGCGCCATGTCGTGGCCGCTCGCGGCAATCCCATTGATCGACCATCCCATACCGTGGCCTCCCATCATGCCCATCATCATGCCTCGGCCGCTCATCATGCCGCCTTCCAGGGTCACGACATGCCTTTCGGCCTTGTCGATATCCGGTTCTGGCATGGTGTTCGCGCGCATGCGCGACGGCGGGTCGAGTGGCGCTGTTCGTATCGGGGGCTCGTCGCTGTAGGCGAAATCGACCAAATTGTAGTTGAGATCGCGGTAGAACCGATCAACCACAGGACTCGCTGCGCCCGGTTGGCCGATCATGTCGAGCACGAGATCCGCGCGCATCGCCGGTCCCAGTACGACCCGTCCCTTGGGAGGCTCATGCGGATCGACCGGCTGGCCATCGAGCGCAACGATCAGCGGCTGATGATTCTTGAATTCGAGCGCAAAGATTCGTGCGGGTGCGGCGTTAATCAACCGCAGGCGCAATCGCTCTCCGGAACGGGCCGATATTGTCTCGGGCACACGGCCATTGATCGTGACGGTATTGCCAATTCGGCCGGCCATCGTCACTTCCATCCGATTGCCGAAGTCGTTGACAATCGAGGCGTTGCGCGCCAATCGCCAGTCGCCAAGAACCCAAACGATATCGCGATCAACTACGAGCGGATCGATTTCCTCGACGATCAGCGCTCCCGACAGGCCGCGACCAACCTGCTCGGCGCTGTGGTGATGCGGATGGTACCAGTAGGTCCCCGCATCGGGCACGTCGAATTCGTAGACAAACTTCTCACCGGGAGCGATCGGCTTCTGAGTCAGGAACGGCACGCCATCCATTGCATTCGGTACGCGCACACCGTGCCAATGAACTGTTGTTGCCTGAGTTAGCTGGTTCTCAACCTGAATGCGCAGGCGTTCGCCCTGGCGAACCCGAATCTCGGGACCGGGAACGCCGGCGTTGTAGGACCAGACGTCTGTGTCGGGATAGGGCTGCCCAACCAGCGAAACGCGGCCAGGCGTGGCTGTCAGCGCGAACTCCTTCGCGGGAACCACAGCTCTGCCATGACCAGCGCGAAGAAGTGCTGCCGCCGCCGCCAAGCTAGCGCTGCCGATAAGAAGCGATCGTCGGTCAATTTCAGACCTTCGAATGGAGACCATTGATATCCGTCCTTGATGACGCCTTGAGATTGCGTTGGCTGACGCAACCGGACATGGCTCATGAATCGGAGGCGCACGCGACAAGCGATGTGTCGACACGCGTCACAAGCCGCGCCCCAAAGGACGCGACTCAGTTCAGGACGGTGGGTCTTGGGGGATAAGGATCGGGCGGCATGCGGTGATCCGCCAAAGATCTCGGCGTCACGTGCCGTTGTGTTTCAGCCAGAAGGATGTCGATCGCCGCCACGGGAACCGACACTCCGGAAACGCCTGTGCAACACGCGGAGCACTCACCAGGAGACAAGCCGTTCTTGCCTTCAGGGCAATCCTTACAGTTTCCCTGGTGATGTGCGTCCAAGGAAATCATTTCTACTGTCATGCCCATCGACGAGGCGTGAACACGATTCACCGCCGGTCCCAAGGTCAGGGACAGCGCCAGCACGAAGACTAACAGCCGACGAACAGCGTTGAACGACATGGACGAAAAGATACTTACTGATGAACTGGATAGCCAGAGCCGCGCCTTCCCCAAGAAGGGGTAGAAGTAACTTTTCGGTGAGACATCTGGATTGGAATTACCACCAGCGAAGATCTGGTTTGCCTCCTCGTTGTGTGAGCCGACTTGAACTCCGGTCAGAGCGCTCTGTCATTGCGTCTGAGACCCGCTGCAGCGCAACACGAGCAGTGGATTTCTAAACTAACGGGGGCAGAACCCCTATCGGGCAAGGATGCATATCACCAAGCGGTCTGCTCGGTCAGACCGAAGCGGCCGGAGCGTCGTGTTACGCGCCCACTTGCGACAAACCGGACGCCGCGATCCGCTATTGACTCCGTACGGTGGTACGGTGTGCACAATAGTCAAAGAGACGCACCATGGCTAAAGGAATGACGATCAGCCGCGTCGCTGAGCGGGCGGGTGTCGGCGTCGAGACAATTCGCTTCTATGAGCGGCGCGGGCTGGTCAAGCAGCCGCAGCGGCCGAAAAATGGCGGTTATCGCTGCTACGACGAAGATGTCGTCGAGCGCATCCGCTTCATCCGGCAGGCGCAGGAACTCGGTTTCTCGCTGCGCGAAATCACCGAACTGCTCTCGTTGCGCGCCGATCCGGCCGCGGATTGTGGCGATGTCCGCACGCAGGCGGTGACCAAGCGCCAGGAAGTCGACCGCAAAATCGCACAGCTTCAGCATATGCGGGCCGCGCTCGAGGCGCTCATTGCCACCTGCCCTGGCGGAGGCGCGCTGCGCGCCTGCACCATCATCGATGCCCTGGCTGGACAGGCCGCTACGAGGGCCGACCGGTCGGAATCGACCGGACCGCCTTCCCGTGAATCGCGGCGGCAAGCAGCGAAAGGCCCCAAGATGAAGACAATCATGTTCAAGGTTGAAGGCATGCACTGCGACGGTTGTGCACGCACCGTCGCCGCAGTCGTTTCAGCGGAACCGGGGGTGCAGAAGACATCGGTGTCGTTCAAGACGCGGCAAGCCCGCATCCTTTTTGACCCGCGGGTCGTAAGCGAGGATCGGCTTGAGGCGGCGATCCGGCAAGCCGGGTATTCGGTGGCGGGCCCGTGAGCGGGAAATCTGCGCGAGGTGCGGTCCGCTCTTGACTCCGTACGCTGGTACCGGGTGCAGCCTGCCCGTCGTGGGCCTGAGCGGAAGCCCAATAGATTTTCCGTTCCAGGCCCGCCACCTCTAGGGAGGTCACCATGACCATCGCCGCAGCGATGAGACCGACAAACCTGCCATTGTGGACCCAGGAGCCTGCAAGCCGTCCCGATCGCGCGCGCATCCGGGCCCGAATCGGCGGGCTGCATTGTTCGCTCTGCACCGGAACCATCGAGAAGGCGCTCGGCCGCAAGCCCGGCGTCGACAAGGTGGCGGTGAGCCTGACCCACGAGCAGGCGCTGGTGGAATATGATCCGGCGCGCACAGACCCCATGGATTTGCTGCAGACGCTGCGCGACATCGGTTACACGTTGCATGATCCGCGCAAGCTGCGCCCGTTCGAGGAGGAAGAGCGCGAGCTCATGCGGGAGGGAAGGCGCTTCCTCGTCGCAGTGGCCTTCAGCCTGATCGCAATCGGGCTGATCGCAACACCGACCGGCATCGGAACGATTGTGCTTCCGGTTGCCGCCGCGCTCGGCCTCGTCGGCTTCGTATTCCTCGTGCTTCGTGTGCAAGGGCTGTGGATCGCGTCCGTGAGCGCCGTCGGGCTTGGCGTTCTTGCCGGCGCGTTGCTTCTCTACCGCGAGACACTGGGCCTGATGCCCGTCACGCCGCTGCTGGTGGGCGCGCTTGCGGTCGTTCTTGTCTTCGGCATCGCCCGTCACATCCTCAATATGGCATTCCAGGCCTTGCACCGCGGCATTCTCAATCAGCATGTGCTGCTGGAAGCCGGCGCTTTCGCCGGTCTTGTGGGTGGCCTGATCGGGCTCGTCTTCGATCGGCCGGACTACCCGACGGCGCCGTTCTTCGCGGTCGCGATTATGGTCGCCACCTATCATCTCTTCTCCGAATGGTTGTCGCTCATCGTCAAGACGCGCAGCTCGCAAGCCGTCAAGCGGCTGCTCGACCTGCAGCCCGATGTTGCTCGCGTCGTGCGGAATGGCCGGGAAGAGGAAATCTCGATTGATGCTGTAAAGCTCGGCGACCTCGTGCGCATCCGCCCCGGCGAGCGCCTGCCCGTCGATGGCGAGGTCGCCGAAGGACATTCCTCCGTGGATCAGGCGCTCGTTACCGGCGAGCCGGTTCCGATCGAACGTGGCGTCGGGGACCGCGTCATCGGCGGATCGATCAACAGCACCGGCACGTTGCTCGTCCGCGTGACCGCCGTCGGGGACGAGAGTTTCCTGCAACGGATTGCGCGCGAGGTCGAGGATGCACGAGCGCTGAAGCCAGGTCTGCTGCATCTCGTTGACCGCATCCTCGTCGTCTACACGCCGACGGTGCTTTCGATCGCGGTGCTGGCCGTGCTTGGCTGGATTGTGGTCCCCTGGGTCCTCGGTCTTGCGCCCGACCTGCAGCGGGCGGTCTTCGCCGGCTTGAGCGTGCTCGTCATGGGTTACCCCTGCGCGGTCGGAATCTCGGCGCCATTGTCGATCGTGCGCGGCGCGGGCGAAGCCGCCGAGCGCGGCATTCTCATGCGCACCGGCGAGGCGTTTCAGGGTTACCGCCTCGTGCGGAAAATCGCCCTCGACAAGACGGGAACGCTGACCGAGGGCCGACCGCGCCTGATCGAGATCGAAGCAATCGACGTCAAGGACGACGAACTGCTCGGGATCGCCGCTGCGGCGGAAGCCGCTTCGGAACATCCGCTGGCCGAAGCGATCGTCGCCGCCGCCTTCGAGCGTGGCGTCGCGCCGCCTGAGGTCAGCGGCTTCGAAGCTGTGCCCGGCAAGGGGTCAGGGCGCGGATCGGTGCAACGATGGTGCTTGCCGGCAGTCCGCGCTTCATGATCGAGAACGAAACTGACCTGACGGATCTGGCCGGCCGCATCCTGACGCTTGAGAACGCCGGACGGACGGTGATTGTCGTCGGCCGCGGCGGGCGGCCGCTTGGCTTGCTCGCCTTCGGCGACATTGTGCGCTCCGAGGCCGCCGGGGCGATGGCCGCGCTGAAGCAAGCCGGCCTGAAGACCGTACTCACCACCGGCGACAACGAACGCAGTGCCCGCCGGGTCGCGGCCGATCTCGGTCTCGACGAGGTCCACGCCGGCCTGCTGCCGGGCGAGAAAGCAGAGCTTATCCGGCGGCTCCAAACGGACGGTCGGGTGGCGATGGTCGGCGACGGCATTAATGATGCACCGGCGCTGATGCAGGCAGATGTCGGCATCGCCATGGGCGGCGGGATCGATATCGCACTCGATTCGGCTGATATCATCATCCTGAACAACAGGCTCGACGGGATCGCGACCGCCCGCGAGATCAGCCGCCGCAGCTACCGCAAAATGGTGCAGAATGTCTCGCTCGCCTTCCTCTTCAACGGCATCGGCGTGCCGCTGGCAGCAACCGGACTTGTCTATCCGGTATGGGCGATGGCGGCGATGGCGGTAAGCGTGACTCTGATCTTCTTCAATTCGCTGTGGGGCCAGCCGTCGTTGTTCTTCCAGGCGATCCTGAGTGTCGGCAAACCTGTCGAGCGGCGCCCATGATCGACCTCGATCCATTGCTGCAGGAGATCACGGCGCTGACGCCTTTCGCCGTCGCGCTGGTGGCGCTCGCCGGTCTCGTCGTCGGGATCGCACCGAGCTCGTTCCCCCTCATGTCGGTTGCGGCAGGCCTCGCGACCGGTCAAGGCGCGGCGAACGTCGGCTCGCGGCGCATTGAAGGATTCTGGCTCTCGGTCGGCTTCGTGCTCGGCATCGCCACCGTCGACGCGGTCCTGGGCGCCTTGTTCGGTCTCACCGGCTTTGCCGTGATGCGTATCCTGGCGCGCTACCTCGCCCTCGCCTACGTCGTGCTCGCCGTTATTCTGGTCATCGCCGGGTTCGCGCTTTTGCGCCTCATCCATATTGCCATCCCCGTGCTTGCTCCATCGCCGAAGCCGATCCACGGCTTCATCAGCAGCTATCTGCTCGGGCTTCCTTTCGGCCTGTCGAGCTGCCCGGCCTGCACGCCGCTGCTGTTCCCGGTGGCGGCCGCGGCCGCCGGAACCGCCGATCCGCTGATGGGGGCAGTGTTGATGGCAACCTTCGGCCTCGCCCGCGGAATTCCGATCGTGGTCGCCGCCACCATGGCCGGCAGCCTGGCGACTCTCAGACACTCACTTCGCTTCACGCTATGGGCCGAGCGGATCGCTGCCGCGCTCATGTTCGCGGTCGCGCTCTATTTCCTCTATCAGGCCGCCCTCTACGCAGGATGGCTGAAGCCCTAAGGGAAAAGCGGAAATCGATCAGTTCGTCGTAAGCGTTGCAGCCACCTGCTTCGTCCGGCCTGAAACGGAAGGCGATCGGCTTCTCGAATCCTCGGCCCTAAACCGATTCGCGATTTGAGCGTCAACCAGTTTGTCCACGTCGCTGATGACTTCGTCCGAGGGGTATCCCGGCGCCGGTGATCTTGACCGCTTGTCGAGCTTCTTCGACCAGGACCGATAATAGGCAATGCCTTCGTCAATGCCTATGGAGCGAAATTGAAGCAAAATTATCCGCCAATTGTTGGCTCTCGCGGCGGCACCAGTTATCCTCTTGCTCCATTCGCCGCGCCTATAGGGCAACGGCTGTCACAGTTGGATGGTGTATGGGTACTTCCAGGTGGTCGAGTAACGAACGCGGTCCATCGGCCGAACGAATGCATCCACAAGACTCAGATCGAAGCTCATCGCAAGCTGCTGCGGAAATTCATTGGCTCCGAACTGCGGTAAACCTGTGGGCGGGCCGAATGGGTAAGCAGCTAACTTCATCGAGCAGGCCGTCCACGAGACACTGACCTACCACAATTTTCCGGGTATTCATTGGCAGAAGATCAGAACCAGCAATCCGCCTACGCTTCACGAGGAGGGATGCGTCGTGCTTGAAACCCTGTCTTGCTTTGCTCGAAACCCACTTCCTGATAGAACTTGAGCGTGGCTGGATCCCTCGATCCCGTTAGCAGCATGACCTTGTAGCAGTCATGTCCCCACGACGCGGCGGAAATTGCCGTTCTTAGAATCAGCTTGCCGTATCCTCGCTTCCGATGTTGTGCATCTGTCACTACGTTTTCGATAAGGGCATAAGGCGCACCGCCTCGCGTAAGGTTAGGAACGATAACCAGAGTGCAGGTCGTAACGACGGCATCATCTCGAAGGCCGAGAAAAATGGTGCTTCTCGAGTAGCGTAAGAACTGCGTTAGTTATATTGCTCACGACTGCCAGCGGAATTATCTCGTCATTAGGATGGAGCTGCTTGTATAGTTCTAACACCGACAACAGGTCATTTTGATCGGCCGTTTTAATTGTCAGTTCGAGCGTCATTTCTCCACCCAGTATCATCGCTGACCGGTCAACAAGTCTCGTCCGGGTCGGATGCGCGCCAAGACCGGGCAAGAATTGCCACGGCGCGATCTGCGAGCCGCCAAGAGTCCACAACTTGAGCGTGATTTCAATACTTGGGAACGCCCACTCGCTCTGCGAAGTGGCTTAACCGAAATATCACGGCGCGATTTACTCCGGCTGACATCCAAATAAGCGCCACTCTATGTCCTCTTCGGAGCGCGCAACGTCCAGGAATTTTCCGGATCTCCGCTTTGCGCCCCAGTTGCGGTCATTTCAAGACCGCCCATTCCGCGAATTTGCCTCTTCGCAAGGTTCGGCTTGCAATTCGTAGCTACCCTCGAGATCGCTGGCCTCTCAAAACACCGACTTGCCGCTGAGACCGCAGCGCGTTCAGTTCAGCCAGCTGGCGTTGGTTGTTGCTAGATTTTCTTTGATCTCTCCGTGCACACGTCGTGCACACGCTGGCCTCTAACCGATTGAAATTCTTGAACTCTCGTTCCAATCCATCACGGGCGCTGTAGAGATTTTCCAGCGTAAGTCGTTCATTTCATTGATCTATCTTGCCTCCACTCGATCCTATATGTGAGTGGACCGACTGAAAAATTTTCGCGCGACCAAGCATCGGCATCCTAGTTCTTCTAGGATCAAATAGGTCCAGATTGGAAGCGAAAATCGCGCTTTCGCATTCTCAGTGCACACACAGCGTGCACACGAAAGTCGAAGTGCACACGCGTAGATACGCGATCACCTAACTGGAGGCAGACACATGATCAAAGATATTCTTGTCAACCTGTCTTACGGGGCATCGCAAGATGGCGTTTCCAATTACGCCTTGTCGGTTGCGGAGACATTCGGCGCACACATCATGGGGACCGCCTTCTATCCGGCAGTGGTCGGTGGCGCTGACCTGTCGGCTAACTTTATTCGAGCCCAGCAAGCTGAAGCCCGAAAACAAGCAGAGTCCGTGGCCACCGCGTTTGACGAGGCGACGCGTCGCGCCGGCGTTTCAGCCGAAGCACGCAGAATTGAAACTGACGTCGGCGACGTACCAACCCAGTTTGCTCATATCGCGAGACGATCTCGATCTTTCCGTCATTGGCCAATTTGAAAGGGACCGGGATCATCGAACGAATATCGTTATTGAGGCGGCGCTGTTCGAATCCGGAAGGCCGGTGCTCATCGTACCTTTTATTCAGAAGGATCGCCTCAAACTCGATCATGTCATGGTGTGCTGGGATGGCAGCCGGGCAGCCACGCGAGCGATCGCAGATGCCATGCCGTTTCTTACCCGCTCCGGCAAGACGAGTATTGTTGTTGCCGACACTCAGAGCGCCAAAAGCGCAGACCTTCCGGGTGCGGATATCGCGACCCATCTGTCCCGTCACGGAGTAAATGCCACGATTGAACGCATTCCCGTCAGCAAGATCGACGTTTCAAATACAATCCTGTCATATGCAGCCGATACAGGTGCCGATCTCATTGTCATGGGCGGGTACGGGCATTCCCGGTTGCGGGAATTTATTCTTGGCGGAACGACGCGTGGTATGCTTGCCTCGATGACCAAACCGACATTGATGTCGCACTGATCGGATGCCGGTGTGAGACCAACCACGGTCTGATCTTGCGCCGCGCCTCGCGCGGCGAGCCCACTCAACGCGCGACGATCGCTTGGCGCCATTGCCTAAATGAGCCAGCGTTTGCGCCGCTTGTAGTGCTTCACATCGCGGAATGATTTTCGCTTCTCCCCGGCGACGCCAAGATAGAATTCCTTGACGTCCTCATTCGCAGCGAGCGCCCTCGCCTTGCCATCCATCACCACGCGGCCATTTTCGAGGATATATCCGTAGTTGGCGTATTTGAGTGCCATATTGGTGTTCTGCTCGGCGAGAAGAAACGAGACACCTTCCTTGAGGTTCAGATCCTTCACGATCTCGAAGATCTCTTCGACGATCTGCGGCGCGAGGCCCATCGAAGGCTCGTCGAGCAGGATCATCTTGGGGCGCGACATCAGCGCCCGGCCGATCACGCACATCTGCTGTTCGCCGCCCGACGTATAGCCGGCGGTCGAACTACGCCGCTCCCCGAGACGTGGGAAATAGGCATAGACTCGCTCCAGATCCTGCGCGATCGCGGCCTTGCCGTCCCTGCGCGTGAAGGCGCCGGTCAGGAGATTCTCTTCGACCGTGAGGTGAGCGAAGCAACGCCGTCCCTCCATCACCTGAATGCAGCCGCGCCGCACCACCTCGTTTGGCGACAGGGACTGCACTTCGACGCCGTCGAACAGGATCGAGCCCTTGGTGACCTCGCCGCGCTCCGCATGCAGCAGATTGGAGACCGCCTTCAGTGTCGTTGTCTTGCCCGCACCATTGGCGCCGAGAAGCGCGACAATTCCGCCCCGCGGCACATCCAGCGATACCCCCTTCAATACGAGGATGACGTGACTGTAGACCACCTCGATATTATTGACCGACAGAAACGGCGCTGCCGCTTCTGTCGCCGTAGAATCCTTGGGGCAGAAGCCTTGGGGATTGACACGCGGTCCTCTCCAAACGGTTGCAGCTTTCGAAGGATCCGGAGGAGACGCTCCTCCCGGATCGCCGGGAAGCGTTCAGCTTTCTTTCGAGCAGTCGCGCGGCTTGATGTTCTTCTCCGCGGCATACTTCGCGGAAACCTCGTCGACGAGCGGCTCGGTGTCGGATTGGTTGGCCGTGTACCAGTCGGAGATGACTTTCCAGCCCTTGCCGTCCCACTGCTGCACGCGCCCGTCCCGCGCACCCTCGTGATCGGAGCAGGAAATCTTGATCGGCTTCAGCATGCCCTCGAAGCCGATTTCCTTGATACGGGCTTCAGAGAGGTTGAGGTTCTCCAGACCCCAACGGACCTGCTCGCCCGTGAGCGGCTTCTTGCCGAATTTTTCCTGTGCCTTGCGGATCCCTCCACCCCGAGCATAGCGTTCACCATGCCGCGGTTGTAGAGGACTTCGCCGACCTTGCCAGGCTCCGACGCCCCATTGCCCCTTGCATAGACGTATTTCTCGATGTCGGCATGCACAGGGAATTTGCCTGCACCATGCTGAAGCATCAGCGACTTGTAGCCTGTGGCTTGATCGCCAGCGGGCGTTACATCCGGCTCCGCCCCTGACCACCAGACACCAATCATCTTGTCGCGCGGATAGGCAACGGCCGCGGCTTCCTTGACCGCTGTGCCGTTCATGACTCTCCAGCCCCAGACCAGGACATAGTCCGGCCGGTTCTGGCGGATCGTCAGCCATTGCGACTTCTGTTCGACACCGGGGTGCGTGACCGGGATCGGCGTAAACTCGAAGCCGTGCTTCTTTGCCAGCACCTGCAGCATCGGGATCGGCTCTTTGCCGTAAGGGCTGTCGTGATAGAGCAGCGAAATCTTCTTGCCTTTCAGCTTGTCGAAACCGCCGACCTCCTTGGCGATGTGCTGGATCGCGATATCGGCTGCGGACCAGTACGTGCCGAGCAACGGAAAATTGTACGCGAAGACGGCTCCGTTCTTGGAATCGGCGCGGCCATAGCCCATCGTGATAATCGGGATCTTGTCAGTCGCGGTCTTTTCGGTGAGGGCGAATGTAATGCCGGTCGACAGCGGATTTATAAAGGCCGCGCCGGTTGGGCCCTTGCCCTTGAGACGCTCGTAACACTCAACGCCCTTGTCGGTGGCGTATCCGGTTTCGCATTCCTCGACCAAGAGCTTGACGCCGTTGATGCCGCCGTCGCGCTCGTTGACAAGGTTGTAATAGTCGGCCACGCCGTTTGCGTACGGCACGCCATTCACGGCGTACGCGCCCGTCCGGTAGGATAGTATCGGGATGAACTGCTCGTTCTGGGCTGCAGCAGGAGAGGCAAATGCCCCGCCCGAAAGGATGGCTGCGGCCAGCATCAGTTTGTTGCGTAGCATGATTGATGTCCTCCTCTCTGAGCCCCTCTTTTGTGTCGCGGGGGCTTTGCTTTCTCACTCCTTCTACCAACGGCCGTCACCAGCTCGATTGCTCTTCAATAAGGAAACGGCCAAAGTCTGAGCTTCTCCTTGCCAATCGATATGAGCCGGGCAAACCCATGTGGCTCCTTGATGAGAAGATAGCAGATCAACGATCCAAAGATGATGAATTCCAGATGCGTAATCGTCTCGGTCGACAGCGGCACACCGAGCTGGGTTGGAATCAGATTCAGCATAATCGGCAGAATGAGGATAAAGGCCGCCCCCACGAACGAGCCCATGATCGATCCAAGGCCGCCGATGATCACCATGAACAGCAGCTGCAGCGAGCGATCGATCGAGAACGCGAGCGGCTCCCACGAGCCGAGATAGACGAACGCCCAGAGTGCGCCCGCCACACCGATGATAAATGAAGAAACCGCAAAAGCCGTGAGCTTTGCATAGAGCGGCCGGATACCGATCAACTCGGCGGCGATGTCCATGTCGCGGATCGCCATCCATTGTCTGCCGAGATTGCCGCGAACGAGGTTCTTCGCCAGAACCGCGAACACCGTTACGAAGATCAGGCACAGCATATAGCGCTCGATCGGCGTGCCTACGTTCAGACCGAAGAAATCCAGTGTCGGTGCATTGACCGACCCTGACGGCGCATAATTGGTGAACCACGACACCCGCAGGAACACCCAGTCAAAGAAGAACTGCGCTGCAAGTGTTGCGACCGCCAGATAGAGGCCCTTGATCCGCAGACTGGGAACACCGAAGAGGATGCCGACAACCGCCGCCGCGAGCCCGCCGAGCAAAATAGATAACAGTACGGGCAACGGCGGAATCGAAATCGCGAAGCCAAGCCAGGCAAACGGAATATGAACGCCGGTCCCCAACTTGTAGGCAGAGTAGGCGCCGATGGCCATGAACGCGCCGCTGCCGAGCGAGATCTGGCCGCAGTAGCCGACAAGAATGTTTACGCCGATAGCGGCGAGCGCGAGGATCAGGAAGGGCAGCAGAATGGCGCGGAGCAGATAATCGCTGCCGAACGGCCAAATGTCGAAGTCGGCCAGCAACGGCACCCCGATGAAGGCGATAGCGAGCAGGATACCGAGCGCAATACGATCCTGGCGGATCGGGAAGATCGCCATGTCCTCCGCGTAGGTCGTCTTGAATTGGCCTGCCTCGCGATAAAGCACGACTAGCTCCTCGTCTCAGACACGTTCGATGATCCGCTCGCCGAGCAGCCCCTGCGGCCGCACGAGCAGCACCGCCAACGCCAGCACATAGGCGAACCAATATTCGATACCGCCACCAATATGCGACCCCAGGAACACCTCGGCGATCTTCTCACCCGCCCCCACAATGAGCCCGCCGACGATGGCTCCCGGAATGGAGGTCAAGCCCCCGATGATGAGAACAGGCAAGGCCTTCAGCGCGAGAAAGGTGATGGAGAACTGTACGCCCAGCTTGGTACCCCACACAGTCGCCGCGACCAGCGCAACGAGACCGGCGGCAAGCCAGACCACGAACCAGATCCAGCTGATTGGAATCCCGACCGACTGCGCGGCCAGGTGGTCGTCGGCAACCGCCCTGAGTGCGCGACCGGTCTTGGTGCGCTCGAAGAAGATCGCGAGGCCCGCGACCAGAATGCCGGCGATAAAGCCGCCCCAGACATCCAGCTTGTTGACCAGAATTCCACCGGGAAAGAAATTTTCAAACAGGAACCAGGCGTCCGTCGGAAACAGCCGCAAAGGGTAAGCGTCGGAACCGAAGATCATCTGCGCCGCACCCTCGAGGATGAATGTCACGCCAATGGTGGACATGAACAGCGTGAGGCCGTCCTGGTTGACAAGAGGTCCGATCACGAACCGCTCGATCAGCCAGGCGGTTATCGCCATGATCACGGCAGCGAAGCCAATGCCGAAGATGATCGCAGCCCAAAGCGGGAAACCCCATGCCACCAGCAGGTCGAGCGAGCGAACCAGCGCAAGCCCGGCGAGCAACACCATTGCGCCTTGCGCAAAGTTAAAGACGCCGGATGCTTTGAAGATCAACACGAAACCGAGCGCGACCAGCGAGTACAGCACGCCGGACATCAATCCGCCGATCAGCACTTCGAGAAATTGACCCAACCCGATCACGCAATGCTCCCTAGTCCTAGTGCGCGACGCCGAGATAGGCGTCGATGACGCCCTGATTCTCCTTGACCTCATCCGGCGTGCCGTCGGCGATCTTCACGCCGTGATCGAGCACCGCCACGCGATGGGAGAGATCCATCACCACAGCCATGTCGTGCTCGATCAGCGCAATGGTCGTGCCGTAATGATTGTTGACGTCGATGATGAAGCGCGACATGTCCTCCTTCTCCTCGAGATTCATGCCTGCCATCGGCTCATCGAGGAGAAGAAGATCGGGCTCCATCGCAAGGGCGCGGCCAAGTTCGACGCGTTTCTGCAGGCCATACGGCAAACGCGCAACCGGCACCTTGCGGATCGCCTCAATCTCCAGAAAATCGATGATCTCCTCGACCCGGTGCCGATGCTCGATCTCCTCCGCCAGCGCAGGGCCGTAACGCAGCATCTGCCACAGAAGACCCCGGCGCATCTTCAATGTGCGGCCAGCCATAATATTGTCGAGTCCGCTCATTCCCTTGAACAGTGCGACGTTTTGAAAGGTGCGCGCGATGCCGCCACGGGATGCCTCGTACGGCTGCATCTGGGCGCGGGTCCGACCCTTGAAGGTGATGGCGCCATGGTTCGGATGATAGAAGCCGTTGATGACGTTGAGCATCGAGGTTTTTCCGGCGCCGTTCGGTCCGATGATGGCGCGAATTTCGCCTTCCCTGATGTCAAACGAAACGTCCCTCAGCGCCTTCACGCCGCCAAACGCCAGCGATACTCCTTCCACCTGAAGCAAGATTTCGCTGTTGTCCGGCGTCCTCATGCGGCCTTCCCCAGAGATTCCGTCGAACCAACTGTTTGTAAGTCGCGGATCTTGACCCGCGCCGCGATCACGCCCTTGCGGCCATCCTCAAAAGTGACTTCGGTGGAAATGTCGGCTTCATGCGAACCGTCGTAGAGCGCCGTGATCAGTGGAGCATAGCGCTCGGCGACGAACCCGCGGCGAACTTTTTGCGTGCGGGTCAATTCGCCATCGTCTGCGTCGAGTTGCTTATGCAAAATGAGAAAGCGGCGAATCTGCGCGCTCGCCATCACCTTTTCCTCCGCGAGGGAGCAGTTCACCGCGGCAACATCTTTCGCCACCATGTCATAGACCAGTGGATGCCCCGCCAGCTCCTGGTAGGAACCGTAGGCGATGTTGTTACGTTCGGCCCAGTTCGCCACAGCGGCCGGGTCGATATTGAGAATGGCGCAAACGAACTCCTGGAGTCGCCATAAGCGACCGCTTCCTTGATGTTGGGAAAGAACTTCAATTTGTTCTCGAGATACTTCGGCGCAAAAATCGTGCCGTCGACCAGCCGGCCGACATCCTTTGCGCGATCGATGATCTTCAGATGTCCCGTCTTCTCGTCGAAGAAACCGGCATCGCCGGTCTTGACGTAGCCGTCAGCCGTCAGGGTCTCCGCAGTCTTCGCCTGATCCTTGAAATATCCGACAAACATGCCGGGTGAGCGGAACTGCACTTCACCTGATTCCGCAATGCGGATGTCGACGTTCGGCGCCGCCGGCCCAACAGTATCGGAGTAGATCTCCCCGTCCGGCTGACAGGTGACGTAGAGGAACGCTTCAGTCTGACCGTAGAGTTGCTTCAGGTTCAACCCGATCGAACGATAAAACGCGAAAAGATCCGGACCGATGGCCTCACCTGCCGTGTAGGCTACGCGTACGCGAGACAAGCCTAGAACGTTTTTAAGGGGCTCGTAGAGTATCAAGCGCCCGAGCGCATAGAGCAGCCGGCCTGACAGTGGCACCGGCTTTCCGGTCAAAATCTGTTCGCCATGCCGTCGCGCAATGCCAAGGAAGTAGTCGAACATTCGTCGCTTGATTGGCGCAGCGTCCTCCATGCGGATCATCACCCGCGTCAGCATATTTTCGAAAACGCGCGGCGGGGCGAAATAAAAGGTTGGTCCGATCTCGCGCAAATCCTGCTCGACCGTCTCACCGCTCTCGGGGCACGCCATGCAGAAACCAGCGACAAGGCCCTGTGCATAGTTGAGATAATGATCGCCTACCCAGGCGAGCGGCAGGTAGGCAAGCGCCACGTCGTTGTCAGTCAGTCGATCGAACCTGACAGTATCCGTCGCAGCATCGATGCAGCCTCGCGCCGACAGCATGACGCCCTTCGACGCGCCGGTTGTTCCCGAGGTGTAGAGGATGACCGAGATGTCAGAACCTTCGCCCTGCCGGATGAAGTCATCGATCTGCCTGCCGAGCGCCGCGCTGGCCGCAAGCGCAGCGCGGCCGTCTTCGATGACATCGCGGATTGCGATCAATCGGTCGTGGTCGCAGTCATCGAGGCCACGCGGCTCGTCATAGACGACCCTGTGCAGGTTCGGCACCCGGTCGGATACAGAAAAGACCTTGTCGACCTGCTCCTGATCTTGCGCCGCAACAAACTTCACGTCGGCGTGAGCGAGGACATAAGCAAGCTCATCAGCCACTGCATCCGAATAGACCGGAACCGGAATCGCGCGCAGCACTTGCGCTGCCATCAGCGTCCAATAGAGCTTCGGCCGGTTGGAACCAACGATGGCGATCGTGTCTCCTGGCTGCAGTCCAAGTCGATGCAAGCCCGCAGCGTAAGCGCGCACGATCTCTGCGACCTGGGCCCAGGTCCACGTCTGCCAGATGCCGAGATCCTTGTGCCGAAACGCAGGACGGCTGCTAAACTGCGCGGCATTTCGCGCCAGCAGCTTGGGGAACGTGTCAAACGATCCGCCAACGGCCATGTCGGTCTCTATCCAAAACCGGCGCGTTGGTTCGCGCCTGCTTATGGTGACGCTGCGCCCTTCGGGAAGCAGCCACACGGATTCCGCATGCGTCCCTTACATTACAACGGATCGAAAGTCCTACAAGTTCCGGCTTGACCGACCCGAACCCGTTGGTGGGTATCAGTTGGTATGAGAAAGCGGGCGACCGACGGTGGCGTAGCTCGCGCTACTTGCAGTAGCAGGTCTTCGAGGATGCAGACCGTAATTCACCGATTCAGCAGGTAACGTGAAAAAGGCCGATCTTCTTTGCGCGCGAGTTGTTGAACGTAAGGATCGCCTCAGGGGTCGGCTGCAACAGGACCATGCAACCCTTTTTCGCAAAATACGCCTCAGCTTCCGGCGATAGATGCACATTGCCAAACTGGCCCGAACCTAGAACTAGCTGCTCACATCCCTTCTCAAAGACGAACTTCGCTTCGTCCTTCGAGAGGACATGCGAGGTGCCATAGTACTTCTTCGACAGCTTCTTCTTCCGCCGTGCCACTTCGCCGGACAGACGAATGATTACGTCGTGTTCATAGGTTTTCCCGTCAATCGTGATGGTGCCGAATGTAGTACGTTCGATCTCCATGGCCAGACCTCCTCATGATCCCGACACGAGGCCCCGACTCCGCGTCGGCGGACGAGCCTGACATCGATGTCAGGGCAGCCCAGCTTCGCGTCGTTCGCCAGACTCCACACCGCTCCACCCGTGTCGGTCAGGCAATTCGCTGCTGCTGTCTACCCGACAATCTGGAACGCGTCAGCCGCACGCAACACCGTGCCGTCCTCCCAGTGGCGTCCGACCAGCATCATGCCAACAGGGAGCCCTGCCGACATGCCTGCCGGAACCGTGGCGGCAGGATGGCCAGTGACGTCGAACGGGCAAGTGTTGGAAATCATCTCGAGTGCCCGCGCAACGTAGTCCTCGCGGCTCGCGTCCGGCGGTGGGAGTAGCGTGGCCTTCAAAGGTAACGTCGGCATGAGCAGGAGATCGACGCCTTTGAGTTGCTCATCGTAGGCGGCGCGTAGCACGCGCGCGAGGTTTTGGGCCTTCGCGTAGTAGCGGCCCTGGTAATTGTCCTGCATGTACTGGCCGAGCAGGACAACGAGCTTGACGGTCTCCGAAGGTCGTTGGCGCGCACCCGCCGGCTCCGGCCGTAGAAGTCCAGCAGCGAAGTCGTGTAGTGCCCTTTCCAGTTGGTTCCCATGCTGTTGCCCGCGACCATCAGCGCCGTGGCACCCTCGACGGCGATAGCGTTCCAGATATGGATGCCGTCGCGGTGGAGGGGATCGATACCTCGCTCACAGTTCCTCCCGCTCGCATCAGGCGCTGCGCCGCCTCGCGTACCATGGCGTCGACATCGGGCTCGGAATTGGGCCAGCCAAACCCTTCCTTAACGATCCCGATCCGCAGGCCGCGGGCGTCTCCGGTGAGCTGCTTGGTATAGGCTTCCGTACGCAGTCCCGCCGGCTGGCGCGGGTCGAGGCCATCGGACCCGGCGAGCACCTCGAGAAGCCGGGCGGCATCGCCGGCGGTACGGGCAATGGGCCCGGTATGATCAAGCGTCAATTCAATCGGGAAGACACCTGTGTATGGCACAAGCCCGTGGGTGGGCTTGTGGCCAACCGCGCCGCAGAAAGAGCTGGGAATTCGGATCGACCCTCCTGGTCGCCCCCGATGGCCATATCGCACTCGCCGGCGACGACGAGCGCCGCGCTGCCGCTGGAGGAGCCTCCGGCAGATCGCTTCGGATCGTGCGGATTGAGTACGGGCCCAGTGTCGGACGTATGGCTACCGCCCGAGAAGCAAAGATGCTCGCACACAGCCTTGCCGACGATCTCCCCACCGGCATCGAGGATGCGGGTCACAATGGTCGCGTCCACGTCGGGGACATAGCCCTCCAGCACGTTGGAACCGTTCATCATCGGGATGCCGGCAACGCACACATTGTCTTTGATGGCGATTTTCTTGCCCGCGAGAGGCCCCGACGTTGCGCCTTTGATCGAGCACCTCCAGTACCAAGCGTTGAGCCGATTGTCCGGGGCACTTGGACGGAACCCCGCGTCCCGCGGGTACTTCACCGCCAATGTCGGCTCCGCGAACTGGTCCAGGCGACGGTACGACGCGAGCACGCCGTCCATGAGGTTGCGGAACGACGTCAGATCGTCGCGGCTGAGAGCCAAGTTGTAGGATTTGGCGATGCGCTCCAATTCAGGCAGCGGTGGCTTGCGCAGAATCCGCGGCGCCGTCGCCGTCGGGGGTGGCGGTTGCGTACTCGCCTCGGCGGCCGCACGAACGGGCGTTGTCGCCGCGGCGACAACGGTTGCTGCTGCGCCGGCCGCGCCGGCATGAAGGAAGCGACGACGCGAATAGTCTGGCGAGGCTCTCATAGCACATCCTCCTCGACCAATGGGTTGACTTCTCAAATCCACCGCTCGCCCTAAAGCGTCGGGGACCGTCTGGTGGTCGGTGGCCGCGACGGTCACCAAGCGGAGGCCGCCGACGCTGCGGCCGGCGTACCAAGCTGCAACATGAGTCGTTGCATCGGACAGGGCTGAGGCGCAGCAGCCGCATGAGGTCGGGACGGGAGGCTTGGCCGAGCGGATCGTGACGGCAGTTAAGGCCTGTACTGGGATGCCTCCGGCATCCTCGCGCGGACTGCGGAGCGACGCGCCGTCCAGCAGCAGATTATCGCGCAGCCACCGGCGATCTTCAAGAGCGTGCATCTTTCACGGTCCGCGCTCGACTGCCACGTCGCGGAGCACTTCCACCTTCGCGACACATGCACAGTCAAGCCACGCGCGCGATGTCTCTTCGTGGCAAGCTTGAGAACTGCCGGAGGCTTGCTTCAAAGTTCAGTCTTCGCGATTTCACTACACCCGATATTTGCTCATGTAGTGTTTGCGCAGGATCTTGCGGGTTTGCTCCGCAAGGCGCCTGTTAGTGCTCGCCTGCGGCTCGTCGCCGCGCTCCGGCGGCTTCGGCCGACGCGGATGAGGGCGTTGTTTGGTCGGTTGTTGCCTTTGGGTCAAAGCGGTAGACCTTCGTTCATGCGACAATCTCGACCGGACTGCCGATGGCAAGACCGAGATCGCGGTCCGCCCGCCCCTGATTGACGGCAATTTCGGCAAGCCCGTTGGAGTTCTCATACCGGAAAGCCGCGCCTGGCGGCAGATCGCTGAAGGTCCTCGCGCGGGCCAGAACCCGACCTGCCGCGGTCAGCCTTGCGCCGGGCGGCAGCATAGCCGCCCTCAGCCCGGTCATGGCATTGCCGTAGTGATCGACGTAAACGATTTCGCAGAGGTCATCCGGCCAGTCTGCCCGGCGATCTGCACAATCGTGACCTGGCTGGCCGGGGGCGGATCACCGCGCGCCAGCATGGCTGCCACGGGGGCGAAGAGGTCGCGCCCGTGAAAACTGGCCGAGAGATGCTTCGGCTTCCAGTCGATGTCCCAGCTGCGCGTCTCTTGGGCTCTGCGCTGGATCAGCTCAAACAAGCCGTTGCCGGGGCCGATATACCAGCGGCCGTCGGCCTCGAGAAAAATGGATGGCCGCGTCCCGCCGACGCCAGGATCAACAACGCAGAGAAAGACGGTTCGCACCGGAAACCATGCCGCATAGGCCGCCAACAGATACGCCGATGCCTTGGGATTGCCGACTGGCGCATCGGCGAAGAGGTCGATAACGGGTATACCCGGCGCCATCTGGTGCAGCACCGCCTTCATCTGACCCGTATACGGGCCGTGCAGCCCAAAATCCGTGAACAGCGCAATCATAGTGTCAACTCGCCCAACTGCGTGTGTCCACTTCGCTCGAAATCGCTATACTGACCCATCCGAGCCGTGCGACGGACGCGGTCACAGCAGCACGCCAAGTCCCGCTTGCTCTCCCTCAATCGGCTCGCCCGCTGTGATCGTAGGCTCGGCGCAATGTCGATCTCGCGTCTGCTCATCATCTTCGGCTTGTCGCTCGTTGCGCTTGGGCTGCTATGGCCAGTGATCAACAAGATCGGCTTGGGCCGGTTGCCAGGCGACATTGTCATCGAGCGCGATAACTTCCGCGTTTATATCCCGCTCGCAACATCGCTGCTGGTCAGCGTGATCCTTTCCCTCATCCTTTGGCTCGCTAACCGTTAGCCGTCGGCGCCTCTCGCTCTGGGTGGACCGCGCGCGGGAGCGTTCGCGGCTGGCCTGCCGGCAGCATCATCGTCTGCGCCGTGAGCAGCCACCGCATCCACATAAATTGTGTGGCCTGCACCCAAAACGTGAAAGGGTTAGCTGCCTCGAACGAGGACCCGAGCGCTTCGAAGGACGGTGTTGCCCGCAGGTTGATTGATATCTGCTCCCAATCACCATTCGGCGATTGCCGGTGAATGATGTCGATGTCGAGGCCGGCCAAACGAGCGCTTGCTCTTGTGGCATCGATCTCGCTCTCTCGACTGTATGTCTGCTCAGGCATCGGCCCTCACCATCTCCGTGCGCCGCTTCCATCCCGCTGGTGATTATCGCTCATCATTCCCGGTAATGAAAGCTCGCAGACTTGCTGCCGCGACCATGGCCGCTTCCTGCGGGCCGCCATGATGTTCCGCGCCATCAACGCGGCCGGCGAAGTGGTCCAGGTGTTCGAGACCCGCGAGGAAGCCGAAGCGTGGGTGGCAGCGAAATCGGCCGCCTGTGGCGGCTTGCAATCACCTTCCGGCGGCCTACCATGGAACGCGTAGCTCACCCTACAGGAGCGCAGCCATGGAACTCACCGTGGTGCCCATCGTCAAGCCGGACGACACCAACTTCATCTTCGGCCAGTCGCATTTCATCAAGACCGTAGAAGACCTCCACGAGGCGTTGGTGGGCGCGGTTCCGGGCATCCGCTTCGGGCTGGCCTTCTGCGAGGCCTCTGGCAAGCGGCTGGTGCGCTGGTCGGGTAATGACGAACCCGCCCTCGCCCTCGCACGCGACAACGCATTGGCCATCGGCGCCGGCCACGCTTTCCTGATCTTTCTGGGCGACGGGTTCTTTCCCGTCAACGTGCTGGCTGCGGTGCGCGCGGTGCCGGAGGTCTGCCGCATCTATTGCGCGACGGCCAACCCGACACAGGTGATCGTCGCGCAAACGGAGCTGGGCCGCGGCGTGCTCGGCGTGGTGGATGGCGCCTCGCCGCTGGGTGTCGAAACCGACGCCGACATTGCGTGGCGGAAAGACCTGCTGCGCAAGATCGGCTACAAGCTGTAGTGGCTGGATGAAGCCGAAGCCGACAGGATGCACCTGCAGCTGACGCTGCCACGCATCGAACGCGACGAAGCGCGCGCCAGGATCGCGGCGAAGATCGCAGCGCGTCAGGTCTGCTTTCAGATCGCCCTTAGTGCGCCCACAGCGCGGGATGTCAAGACGATCCGGCCTCTTGATGTAGCTCGCCACCCCGCATCAAGCGGCGGGCGATGTCGGCTGTCTGCAGTAACGCGCGTTCGGTCGGTGAATGGGCCGCCAGATAGCGGGCAACCGCGATGAGGATGTGCCGGCCCTCGTCCGTGTCGCCCCACGTGCCGAATTGCCGGACTCTCGCCTCCAGCATCTGATACGCATGGAAGCCTGCATCTTCGCGCAGCACCGCATGCGCGAGCGTGGCGATCAGCGCCTGCGGCGAATGGCCGAGCGTGAGATGCCGTGCCACCAGGCGTGCGGCGAGATCGACCTGTCTCTGCCGGTCGAAGGCGTCGAGCAAGGCGGCGCCGATCGTCTCTGGATCCGCGGGCAGATCATCGAGCTGCTCGCCGCCGTCGCCCGGGATGCGCGCCGGCGGCACATTGAGATAGCGAGCAAGGTAGAGCGCCATCGCCCCGTGCAGTACGCCGCGGACGGCGGTGACGTGAGTGTCGCTGTTGGCAGTCCCGATGCGCGTCAGCATCTGGTGGACTGCGTTGGCGTAGGTGAAGACGTGATGCGCCGTCTCCCAGTCGGCGTGCTCGTTGGCATTGCCGAAGTGCGCCACCCTGAGTGCTGCCGCGTACGCGAGGGATTGGCCAAGGTCTTTAGGAGCGGCACCCGCGCGGATCGCCTCCTTGAGTGCGTCAACAATCCTGGCCGGATCGTCACCGAGCAGCCCTTGAG
This sequence comes from Bradyrhizobium sp. RDT10, assembly GCA_044772375.2. Taxonomy (GTDB): domain Bacteria; phylum Pseudomonadota; class Alphaproteobacteria; order Rhizobiales; family Xanthobacteraceae; genus Bradyrhizobium. The sequence continues at coordinate 1,177,718 of CP187939.1, read as the reverse complement.
CAAGCGCTGCGTGGCCCGACCAATCACGTGAGCCGCGTTCGGCAGCGAACAGGTCCGCGAGTTCGCTGGTTGATTCCTCACACAACGCAACAAGGTCAACAGGCTGGCGCCAGGCAGTCGATTCCTCGGCGCCGCGGGCCGCTACCATCTGACCGACGACAGTCGGCAGCAGATCCGCCGCGTGTTGCCAGCCGATCAGATCGAGGCACTCGAACGCCTTGTTGATGAAGTCGAGCGAGTGCCCAGTGTCGGCGAACGTGCGTTCGGTTTCGGCGGCGAACAGGGCATCAGCGAGTTCAGCCGGGGAGAAGCCGGCCGCAACCGCCGTGAGAAGGGTACGCTCGGCCGCCTCGCGATGGCGTACCTTTGTCCAACGCCGCAGCCAACGTTTGAGCGCGGCCGGATCCGGCCGGCTGCCAAGCGGCGCGCGCTCCCGCCGTGGCGCCTCGCCGTCGCAGTCCGCCGCCACGCGGCGTGCGCCGTGGAATAGGGCGAGATAGGCTTCCTCCTCCGGCAGCGCAGGCAGGATATTGGCGAGTGCCGTAAGGATCGTAAGACCCACGCCCCAGCCATCGCGATTTTGCGCCCCGAACAGAGCCACCTCCCGTACGATTTCGGCCTGCGGTACGCCGGCCGCGAGCTGACCATGCATGGCCTTGGCAATGACGAGGCCGAGGTCGTGGGCGAGGCCGCTCGCAAGCCGTTGACGCCAGTGCGCGGCGAGATCGGCATGGGTGAACGTGGTCTTCACCCAGACGGCTCCATTGCGCACCTCGACCGGGCAGATCGGCACGTCGTCCGCCCATAGGTCGAAGGTGCAGCCACTTTCGAGATCGAAGCGTGCGTGGTGCCAGTGACAGGTCAAGATGCCGTCCTCGACGCTGCCGCGCTCGAGCGGGAAGCCCATGTGCGGGCACCGATTGTCGAGGGCGAAGACGCGCCCGCGGTCGTAGATGACGAGGATCGGACGATGGCCACCGTGCACAACGAGCCGCCCCTTGATCTCTAGCTCCTCAAGGCTGCCCGCCAGCGCAAATTCCTTGCTGGGCGCGTCCATGAGCATACCTCCCATTGTCGCTTTGGGGCCGCTGCAGGTACTCCGCAACCTAGGCATCCCTTCGCGCAAAGGCGAGAGAATGCCGTGGTTTTCGTCGTCCCCGGGCCGCCGGCCGATCACGAAGCTCGAACCGCCGCAGCGATCCCCTCGGGCCTTGCTCGGTTCCGCTGGAGACCTCGACTGCTTTCTACTAGATTTGCGTTCGCAGGCCGGTGCGCTCGTGGCGGATACATTGCGGCCGGGCGGGTGCGCTCAGCGCGTTCTTCACCATCTTACCAAGCGCCAGGAAGTCAACCTTGCGTGGAGACGTCCGGCGCCATGCCAGCCCGATACTGCGGCCCGGTTGCGGTTCGACAAAACGCAGGAGCTTCACTCGGTCGTCGCGCAACTCGACATCGGCCGCTACTTCTGGAACCAGCGTGGCGCCATATCCGCTCGCCACCATCTGCATGACCGTTGCAAGGCTCGTTGCACTCAGACTCGAGGCCACATTCCAACGTCCCTTGGCACAATAGTCGAGCGCCTGATCCCGCAGACAATGGCCTTCATCCAGCAGAATGAGCTTACGCTTCTTCACCTCGCAGGGCGTCACGCGCGCGGTTTCCGGAAGGGGGTCGTCGGCGGGTACGGCAAAGAGGAAGCGATCTCTCACAAGATGGAAAACCTCAACAGCGGCCGCCTTGACCGGCAACGCCAACAACAATAGTTCGAGAGCGCCACGCTCGAGATCTGCGAGCAGCACCTTGGTCTGTGCTTCCACCAAATCAAGGCGCAGATCGGGATACCCGAGCTCCAGTTGCGGCAGCAACCGCGGCAATATATACGGCGCCAGCGTCGGGATGACGCCAAGGCGCAACGTTCCGCTCAGCACCTTGGCTCGGTGTTGAGCCAGGTCTGTCAGGTCCCGCACTGCACCAAGGACCGCTCCGGCGCGTTGCGCGATCTCGATGCCAAGTTCGGTGAACATCGGCGCGCCCGGGCGCCGCTCGATCAACTCTATGCCGAGAAGACCTTCCAGTTCGTGGATCTGCATTGAAAGAGCGGGCTGGCTGACACAACACTCCGCCGCGGCTCGTCCGAAATGTTGATGACGGGCAAGCGCATCAAGATAACATAGCTGCCGGGTCGTGATCACCCCGATAAGATATTCTTAATGCCGCGGCAAAGCAATTTGATTGGCTTTTTGGTCGCTAGCTTAAAACACTGGACGGCTTGAAATCGTGTGGGTTGAAATCACCAGCGCAAGCGCGCCGCACGTGCACGCTCCGAGGGTCGCGGTTGTGCGGACAATCAGAGGGAGAACCGCAAATTCGGACTTAGACGCCCTAAGGCACCCGCGAGGTCACCTGATCAAATCGGGGAACCATCCATGGTAGGCAAGCAAATCGCATTTTCCGGCAGGGCGCGTGAAAGCATGCTGCGCGGTATCGACATTCTCGCCAACGCGGTGCAGGTGACGCTCGGGCCCAAGGGCCGCAACGTGGCAATGGAAAAGTCGTTTGGCGCACCCCGCATTACCAAGGACGGTGTGACGGTCGCCGGAGATATCGAGCTCGAGAACAAATTCGAGAACATGGGGGCGCGGCTCGTGCGCGAGGTCGCGAGCAAGACCTCCTATGTCGCCGGTGACGGCACAACCACTGCAATCGTGCTGGCCGCTTCCTCGTTCGCGAAGGCACCAAGGCAGTCGCCGCCGGCATGAATCCGATGGACCTGAAGCGCGGCATCGACCTTGCGGCCGAGGCTGTCGTCGAGGATCTCAAGAGGAACTCGAAGAGGATAACTTCCAACGACGAGATCGCGCAGGTCGGCACCATCTCCGCCAATGGCGATGCCGAAATCGGCAGGTTGCTCGCCGAGGCCATGAAAAAGGTAGGCAATGAGGGCGTGATCACGGCCGAAGAAGCGAAGTCGCTTGAGACTGAGCTCGACATAGTCGAGGGCATGCAGTTCGATCGGGGTTATCTCTCGCCCTACTTCATCACCAATGCCGACAAGATGCTGGTGGAGATGGAGAATCCCTACGTCCTCGCATATGAGAAGAAGCTCTCGGACTTGCGGGAACTGCTGCCACTGTTGGAATCCCTGGCGCAGACGGGCAAGCCGCTGCTCATTATCGCAGAAGAGGTCGAAGGCGAAGCACTCGCCACCCTCGTGGTCAACAAACTGCGCGGCGGCCTCAAGGTCGCGGCGGTGAAAGCGCCCGGCTTTGGCGATCGCCGCAAGGCGATGCTGCAAGACGTGGCCATCCTTACCGGTGGTACCGCCATCTTGGAAGATCTCGGCATGAAGCTTGAGAACGCCACGCTCGACATGCTCGGCCGCGCCAGAACGGCAGTGATCGACAAGGAGAGCACCATGATCGTCGGCGGCGCCGGCAAGAAGGCGGACATCGAGGCCCGCATCAACGAGATCAAGCAGCACATCGCGGAGACCACCTCCGACTATGACCGCGAGAAGCTAGAGGAGCGGCTTGCCAAACTCGCCGGCGGCGTAGCGGTAATCCATGTCGGGGGAGCTACCGAGATCGACGCGAGGGAACGCAAGGATCGTGTCGACGACGCGATGCATGCGACCCGTGCCGCGGTCGAAGAAGGCATTTTGCCGGGCGGCGGGGTGGCGCTGCTGCGCGCCGCCAAGGTGCTCGACCGGGTGAAGCCTGCCAACGAGGACCAGAAGCATGGCGTTAACATCGTGAAGAAGGCAATCAGCTGGCCAGCGCGCCAGATAGTATTGAACGCCGGCGGCGACGGCTCGGTGGTGGTCGGCAAGATCCTGGAGAAGGAGCAGTACAACTGGGGTTATGATGCCCAGACCGGCGAGTACGGCGACCTGGTCTCCAAGGGTATCATCGATCCAACCAAAGTGGTGCGCACCGCGCTGCAGGACGCGGTCTCGGTCGCTGGCCTACTCATCACCACTGAGGCCATGGTTGCCGAACTGCCGACGCCGCCGCCGCCACCTTTGCCGGGCCATGACCACGACCATCATCGGCGCGACATGGAATTCTGAGCCGATCGCGATCGCGCACACGGCCCCCTCGGCCGCGCCGATGCTCGCAGGCGCCCCCTCCCCCGCGAGGAGGAGTCGTCTTGTGAGAGCACCCATGGTAAGATTTTTAACGTCAGAAATATCGAGCGCCCGCTTAGAGAGTTCCGCCTGTCGATAGCGAGGATCTCGCGTTGGAGAAGACAAAACCACTTGGCGTTACGCGCCGAACCGTCTTGACCGCCGCCGTTGCGGGGAGCACCGGCTTTGCAAGCGCTGCTCTCGCCTTATCACCACCCCCGAACGATTACGCGGTGGACCTCGTCAAACAACTGACCGGAAAAACCCCGACCGCGTCGGATCGTCTGCATCTGGTGATGCCGCGGACCTTTCCGAATGGGTACACGGTGCCGCTTACGCTCGCGATCGATGGTCCCATGACGGAAGCCGATCACGTCAGGCACGTTTCTGTGCTGGCGCCACGAAACCCGCTAATTGAGGTCGCCACGTTTCATTTCGTCCCGCAACGCAGCGAGCCCCGCGTGTCGACGCGCATTCGCCTTGCCGAACCGCAGTATGTCTTGGCGGTGGCGGAATTGAACGACGGCACGTTGCTGATGACCGAGACCTGGGTCGAGGTCGCCACCAATGGATGCAAATGACATCCCGGAAGGAGGTGCGGAATGTTCGCTCCCACACCCCGTGTACAAGTGCCAAGCGCCGTCACGAACGGTGAACTGTTTCCGGTCAAGACCCTGATCAGCCATCAAATGGAGACCGGGCTGCGACACGATGACCGCGGCAACGCCATCCCGCGCAAGATCATCAACAAGTTTACCTGTCGCCACGATGGCGTAGTGGTGTTCAGCGTCGATCTTCACGAAGCCATGGCGGCGAATCCTTTTATCGAATTCTACTTGCGCGCGACGGAGAGCGGCCGGCTCGAGTTCGTTTGGGAAGAGGATGGCGGCGGCGTCTATGTATTGGAGCACCAGCTCACTGTCGCCTAATGTCGTGGTCATGTTGCTATGCGCCTTCGCGCCATGAGCAAGGGATCGGCGATCGCAAACACCGGGATGGAGCCGGTCTCAGCATGCACAAAATCATCGCCGTTTCGATTGCCGCAGGTTCGTTCATTTTTCTGGCCGATCGCAGCCAGGCAGCGGACCGCGATGGCGGAGCCCAACTCGCCGCGATGTGCGCGTCGTGTCATCGTCTGGATGGCGGCGATGGTGGTATTCCGACGATCCTTGGCATAAGTCCGGAGATGCTCGCCCGCGCAATGCTTGCGTACAGATCGCGCGAGCGCCCAAGCCATATCATGCGCGCCATTGCCCTGTCGCTCAGTGATGAAGAAATCGCAACCGTGGCGCGCTATCTCGCAGCCCTGAACAAGCAGGTTAGGCCGTGAAGTCCCCGACGCGTCGAGAGTTCGGCTACTTGACGGGAGGGATGACCCTCGCAGCACTCGGCCCTCGACCGGCAGCAAGCGAGGCCAAGGCGAAAGTGGTCGTCGTCGGCGGCGGCATAGGCGGTGCCACGGCCGCCAAGTATTTGGCCACGGGCGCACGAACGATCGAGGTCACGCTGGTTGAGCCAAAGACGAACTATACCACCTGCTTTTTCAGCAACCTTTATCTCGCCGGGCTATGCTCGCTCGAGTCGCTTACGCATGGCTACGAGACGCTCGCGCAACGATACGGCATCAACGTCATTCATGACTCCGTTACAGCGGTTGATCCGGTCGCACGAACCGTCGGGCTCAAAAGTGGACCAAAATTGCCCTACGACCGCGTGGTCGTTGCCCCTGGCATCGCTTTCAATTACGACGCCCTCGCCGGCTATGACGAGGCGGCAACGCATGTCATTTCGCACGCCTGGAACGCAGGCCCACAGACGCAGCTGCTGCGACGACAACTCGAAAGCATGGAGGATGGCGGCGTCTTTGTGCTCGTCGCGCCCCCAACCCGTTCCGCTGCCCGCCCGCCCCATACGAACGTGCCTCTCTGGTCGCTTATTATTTCAAACAGCATAAGCCGCACTCGAGGATCCTGATCCTCGATGCGAAAGATAGCTTCAACGCGCAGGATCTATTTCTGGATGCGTGGGAGCGACACTATCGGGGTATGATCGAATGGCTACCTGCCCAATTCACCGGTGGAGTGAAGGCAATCGACGTGAAGGAGCGATCCGTCAGAACAGCGGGCGACACATTCAAGGCCGCCGTCGTAAATGTCATCCCCCGCAAATGGCCGGCCAGCTCGCACAGCAAATCGGCCTGGTGGATCAATCCGGCTGGTGCCCAGTCGATCCCATAACGTTCGAGTCGAAGCTACAGCCGGGAATCCATGTCGTTGGCGATGCGACCAGTGCGGGTGACATGCCGAAATCGGCGTTTGTTGCGAATAGCCAGGCCAAGGCCTGTGCATTTGCGATCGCCGAGGCACTTGCCGGGTCCGAGCGCGTTCCGCCTCGTTTGTTCAACACTTGCTACACTCATCTTGGTCCCGACGATGCGGTGAGCAATGCTGTCAGCTTCAAGCCTGTGGCCGGAACGATCAAGATCGTCGACAATTTCGTCAGTCAGGTGCAGGAAAGCGCCGAAACCCGCCACCGGACCGCACGGGAGGCGCAAAGCTGGTACGCTGCCTTTGTGCGTGACACGTTCGGCTATGCCGCTTTCTGATTTGAAGTGGCCGTGCTGCGAGGTGCAGGAGCGCTCTCCGCCGCGGCGGATGGAACTGGTTCGGGCAGCCGCTCCAATCGCAGCGAATTCAGGACGACGATGATGCTTGAGCCGGCCATCACCGCCGCCGCCAGCACTGGCTGGAGGACTCTGACCATCGCCAGCCCAATGGCGATGAGATTGTAACCGAACGCCCACGCCAGGTTGGTGAGAATAGTCGCGCGAACTGCGCGAGCGACGTCGATCACCCACGGCAGCGTCCGTAGCCCCCGGGTGGGAGCACGACCGCTGCGGCCTCGCGAGCGAGGTCCGTCGCCGAACCGACAGCGATCCCGACATCGGCTCCGGCCAACACCGGCGCGTCATTGAGGCCGTCGCCGACCATCGCTACCATGCCATGGTCATGCCGGCGGCGTTCCAGCGCCGCGCGTTTGGCATCGGGTGTGAGGCCCGCCTCGATATCGCCGCTCTCAATTCCGACCGCAGCGGCAATCCGCACTGCGGCTGCCGGAAGATCGCCGGTCAACAGCGTCACGCGCACTCCACGGCGGCGCAGCGCTTCGACGGTCGAGCGCGCCTCCGGCAGCGGCGTATCGTCAAGAGAAAGCACAGCATATGCCCGCTCGTCCCAGCCGACATAGATCACGGAATGGCTGCTCGCTTCACGCCGTCTCCCGTACTCAGCCAGATTTGGCGTCAGCGACCAACCCAACTCCCGCATCAGTGCGGCGCTGCCTGCCGCTACGATCCGACCGTCCGACTTGCCACGGATGCCACGCCCCGGCACGACTCGAACGTCGTGGATGGCGACTGGCACGAGCCCGCGCGCAGCTGCCGCTGCAGCTATAGCGCGGGCCAAGCCGTGCTCGGAATGGCGCTCCAGCCCGGCGGCATGCGCGAGTACCACATCGGCGCTGGTTCCATCGCTGTCGATAGCGACAACGCGCGCCTGACCCGAGGTGAGCGTGCCGGTCTTGTCGAAGGCGATCAGCCGGATGCGCGCCAGCGCCTCAAGCGCGGCCGGGTCGCGCACCAGGCAGCCGTGTCGGGCCAGCCGTCCGATGCCCAGCGAAGTGGCCATCGGTGCCGCCAGCCCGACTGCGCAGGGACAGGCCACCACCAATACCGCAAGGCCGATCAATAGCGCACGGTCGAACGGCAAGTGCCGCGCCCAGTACACCGACGCTCCAACGCTCAGCACGAGAATAATCGGCACGAAGACGCCTACAATGTTGTCGGCGAGACGCTGGCTCGGGCTGCGGCGGATCAATGCATCCCGTACCGATCGACAAATCTGCGCCCAGCGGGTGGCATTTGCCACGCCGCTGCTTTGGATCAGGAGCGGCCCGTCAAGATTGATGCTGCCGGCGATCACATGCGAGCCGACGCCCTTGGCGATATGCCGGCTTTCGCCTGTGATCAGGGCCTCGTCGGTGTGCGATCTCGCCCTCCATGATCACGCCGTCGACGGGAATGCGTTCGCCCGGCCGAACTCGCACCAGCACACCTGCGTCAACCTCGCGCACCGGCCGGCGGTACTCACCGTCACCAATGACGACGGTGGCCCACTCACTTTCCGCGGCCAAGAGCGGCTGCAGGTCACGCGCCGCCCGCGCACGCCCGGCGGCGTCGAGATAGTAGCCCGCGGTGAACAGCATCAGCACCATGGTGGCGGTATCGAAGTAAACCTGCGGGCTGCCCTCGATGGTGGCAAAAGCGGAATAAAGATAGGCGGCGCCGACGCCGAGCACGATGAGTGCCGAGGAAGTCAGGCGCCCCTCCATGCCGTGAAGCCACATCTCGCGCAGAAACGGTCCGCCGAGAATGATCACTGCGGGTGTTGCGAACAGCCAGAGCAGAAGATGAATCCAGGGAAGCATCGCGGCATCCGCGCCGCTGAAGGCGTCGCTGTACAGGAGCAGGCTGAACAGCATGATATTCATGGAGAGGAAGCCGCCGACACCGAGCCGAATCAGCAGCCAGGCGGCTTCCCACTCCTCGGTTTTGCCGTGCTTGACCTGGTAGGCGATACAGCAGCCGTAGCAGCAGAATGCGCAGGCCTCACCGTTCACCGTGCGTCGCATCGCCCGCCGCCCGATGGGTAACAGGCAGTGGCTGCACAGCGCATGGTCCAGGGCCGTCATGCTGGCTCTGTCCAACCATGCGCGAAGTGCACGGCGAAGGGCAGGATGCCGCGGCCAACGGTGACGAGACCGAGCAGCAGAATGCAACTGCCGGCCAGCCACACGCCGCGCTGCCGCCATGCCGGCGCCAGCGCCTGGCCGACGCCTCCCGTCAGCAGCAACGCGGGGAAGGTCCCGAGCCCGAACGCGGCCATGGTGAGAAAGCCCGGCAACGCACCGGCCGTGCTCGCCGCCTGCGCGGCAAAGGCGTAGACCAGCGGACAAGGCAGGAAGCCATTGAATACGCCAAACGCGAGCGGGGCGGCATGTCCCGGCGCCGTCAACAGGCTGTGCAGGGATGCCGCGAGCGTACTGGCGCCGAAGCCGGCGGTGACGCGATGCAGGTGCGGCAGCAGGCCAAAGAACTGCAGCGCCATGGCGATCATCAGCAGTCCGGCGAGGATCGCGAGAATTCGCTGACCGGTGTCAAGCGGACCGCTCAGCAGCGGAACTGTCGCTCCCTGCGGCGTGCATATGACCTGGCCGAAGGCGCCCGCCAGTCCGCCGAGAAAGCAGTACGTCGTCAATCGACCGGTATTGTATAGCAAATGGCGCAGAACTGTCGCGCCGCGTCCCTGCGGATCGCGGCCCAGCGCACAGGCGAGCCCGCCGCACATACCGATGCAGTGAAAGCTGCCGGCGAACCCTGCGACGAAGATCACGAGATAGGCGGTCATCGGCACATTGCCCTGCATGCAGCGACGGCACCGCTTCGCCGCCGCTACCCACGCATGAGATAGGCGACCCAAATGAAGAAGGCGACGGTGGCTATCGCGAAGCCGACAAACGCGATGATCTGGATCGCACTCGCATCGGCGAGCGAAAAAACCGGATTCTCGATCATGCGCGCCCTCCTGGTCAGCCGAAATAGACACGGACTACGTTTATGGCTAACTCGGTGAACAGGAACAGCAGATTCAAGGCCACGAGGGCGAGAATGATCCTGGCTACCAGCACCTTCTGCTCCTTCTGAACCGGCAATTCCTGCTCCTTTACTTCGAATCGGAATCAGTCAGTCACAAGCTTGCACGTGCGTCGGGATCTCTAGACACGTCCCGGTCCCAGCCCACCCCAATAGACGACGAGATAGTACAGCGCCCAGATGAAGAGGACGACATAGACAACCAGCAGCCACACGGGAATGTAGCCGTGGCGAGACTGAATAGTGCCGCCGGCATACTCCTCCATCTCCTCCCTATCGGAGGGTGAGCTGTTATTCGCCGTCGTGCTTGGCGTTCGCGTCGGATCCGTCATCGCCGATCTCCCTCTGCAGGAAACGTATGGATGCATCGTTGGCGCCGCTGAAGGCGCCCGAGAGCACGCCCCAAATGAAGACGCAGAGTGCACCGAGACTCATCATCAAGGCTGCAATGTAGGGGCCGACGATCTCGAAATAGATGGTCATTGCTCATTACTCCTTGGCGGCCCGTTGCTTGGCCACGCTATTCTCCTTGCCGGCCAGGGCGTGAGCTCCGCCGCGGCTCGCCGCAGCGCGGCCGCTTAGGATGTAGGCTTTGTCCGGCGTATCGGCCTCGAGCGCAGGATCGTCGAGTGCCCTGCGGTCACTGGGGGCGATCGGCAGCGGCTCGCCCGACAGCGGATCCTTGTAGGCCGATAGTGCAAGCACGTAGTAGGAGAGCGCCCAGCGGTCCTCTTCTGACAGCGGATCCCGGTAGGATGGCATGGGCGTGCCGCTCAACCCGGTCGTCATAGTGCGGAAGATATCCTCAACTGTAGGACCTGACTTGAATTGGCCGGCGGTAAGGTCCGCGGGTGGGCTTGGAAAGCCCAGATCGTCCTTCAGCCCGGGAGCCTTTTCGCCATCACCCTTCCCGGTTTGACCATGGCACTCCCAACATTTTGCCCTCTGCCACACATCCTTGGCGCGAGTGAGCATCTGCTCAGACGGAACAGGTGGCCGCCCGATATACAGGGGCGGACCTGGCGGTTCTTCCTTGAAATAGGCATAGGGCTTTGCCGGATCTCGAGCGGTCGACCGCCAACTCGTACTTGATGTACTGAATGACAGCGAGGCGGTCGATTATATTCAGCTCGTGCCAGCCGGGCATCGCCGTGCCTCGGACGCCGCGTGTAATGGTGCGCAGAAGGTCGCCGTCGGTTGGCAGCGGCTCCTTGGTCAGCCTGAACTTGAAAACCGCTGCCGTGAAGTTCCTTGGGCGCTGCTTGTACATGAAGGTTGCGGCCGGTCCATTGCCGTCACCGCTCTCCCCGTGGCAGCCGAGGCATCTGCGCTGATAGACCTCTTTGCCGTAGGCGATCCATTCGCTCGATCGTGGCACCGTAGCATCCGTAACTTCGAGCTTTTGCGGCTCAAACAGGTCCCGCCACTTGCCGCGATTCATGCCAAGTTTTTGGAGATACGCGATGAGACCCTGCAGCGCTTCTGTCTCGGCGGCGATGTTGACCGTGTCGCCGGTATATTCCTTGTTCGGTGTCCAGATGATCGGAGCCTTGCCGCGCGCCTCCATGGGCACAAACAGAAGTCCATCGGCGTTCGGCGTGAGCTTGATCTGCTCCTTGCTTTCGAATGCAAAGAGCTTCTCAGTAACGGGCGTTCGTTCCAGGCTGCGATTACCTGCTCCGTCATCGACAATCCTGACCCGTTCTGCGGGCGTGTCGAACAGTCCCCGAAAAGGTGCCATATTCGAATCCGGCGAGAGCATTCGGGGATTCCAGAAATGCGCGAGATGCCATTCGTCGCTGTACTTAAGCCCGACCCGCGTCAGATCCGGCCCGATACGCCGGGTGCCCCATAGGTGCGGCACATCGAAGGCGTATTCGCCGGCCTCGGAGACCGGACCCCAACGGCGCGTCTCGCCGGTCACCGGACGCACGTATTGCGAATGGCAGTACCAACACCCTCGCGCAGATACACCTGGCGACCGAGCTGCTGCAGCGGCGTATAATCGGTGGCCTCGGTCACTACCCATTTGAGCTGACCAAAATCGGTCCGGACCACGGCGGTCACGTCGGTCGTCCGCGCCGTCGGCTCAATAAAGGGTAGGATGCCCTGGGTGACGACGGCGAGGAAGAAGAAGAAGACCCCGGCCACCAGAGCGACAAAGCGCGCACTCATTCGGCTGACCCTCCGGCAGGAATCGGGGCTGCACCTGGAGCCGGAATGGGCCCTCTTTCCTCGGCCGGTCGGCTGAGTGCGGTCATCATAAGATTGAAGACGAGCAGGGACATCCCGAGGTCCATCGTGATGCCGCTGAGGGTACGCACCAGCCAATAGGCTTTCATTCGGACCACCGTGTCGAGCCACTCGGTGCCATTCATCCATTCGAAGCCTTGCTGCAGACCGCCGGCGGTCAGCACCAGACCCATGGTGGAAATACCGACGGTGATCAGCCAGAACGACCAGTTGCCAAGCGTCCATGACCAAAGCTCGCGTTTGAACGCGCGCGGCCACACGTAAATTAGACCGCCCATCGCCCAGACCACGAACGTGCCGAAAACGGTGAGGTGCGAGTGTGAGATGACAAAGTCGGTGAAATGGGTGGGCTGCTGGATCGAGCGCAACGCCTCGGTTGAGCCCTGGAAGCAACCGACCAGGTACATCAGCGAGCCCATGATCAGGAATTTCGCGGGGAGATTCTTCCCGAATCCATCCCAACGCCCCTTCACGGTGCCGAAGAAGTTCACCAGCACGGTCCACACGGGAATTATCAGCAACATGGAGGTGATGATCGCGAGAGTCTCAGTCCAGTCGGCGATCGGGCTATACAAATAGTGGTGGATGCCAACGAAGGGATAGAACAGCGCGAGCGACCAGAAACCCACCAGCGACAGCTGGTGTGCGTAAAGCGGATTGCGCACAGCGACCGGCAGGAAATAGTAGATCAGCACGTAGCCTGCGGGCGTGAGCCACAGTCCGACGATGTAGTGGATGTAGAGGCCATGGAATGCGGCGCTATTGATGCCTGGAATCGTGTAGGGAAGGATGAAGCTACCCAGTAAGAGATTCATCGTCGTCCACACGAAGGCCCCTATGAGATACCAGAGCGCCACATAGAGCGGCGCCTCAAGCCGTTGTCCGATGGTGAGGAGGAACTGTGCTGTCGTCGCCGCGATGACGATGAAGATGGGAATCTCGGCGAAGAGCGGGAGCTCGCCTGCCTCCAGGCCATGGTTCTGCGCAAAAGGCAGCGAGATGAGCCCCGCCGCCAAGCTGATGTTATAAAGCCATGCTAGCGGTACGCCCCATTGTGCCCATGGCACCCGCACGCCGCAGAGGCGCGGGACCAGATAGTGACATTCGCCGATGAAGAGGGCGGAGAAGGCGCCGAAGATGACGCCGTTGACATGAACCGGCCGCAGCCGGCCAAAGGTCAGCCCTAGATTACTGGTCCCAAGATAATCCGGATAGTTGAAGAGACCCGAGATCGCCACGCCCACCGATGGCGTGACGAGGAGCCAGAACATGCCCCAATAAAGCCAGGTTCGGACCACCCGCCAATCGACCAGATCATCCAAGATGACGCCACTGAACCTGCCGCGCAGTCTCTCTGCAGGAAACACCTCCGCCATGGAGCATTCCCCCTTGCTTGCCTGTTAATGCGTTCTCTCCTGTTCCCGGATAGACGCAGCTTCGACAGCAATGACGCGCGCTAGAAGCCTTCGCTTCGCAGCATCGAAATCAGAACTTGCCTGGATTCAGCACCGTGCCGGTTTGCGACCAGTAGATGTACGCTTCCAGGGCCTTCATCGCTTCCGAGTCATCGGCGATCTTCTCTCCTGGTTGGGCTTCTCGATGCACCAATTGATCATATCGCGCAGCGTCGCAAACTTGGCCATCTGCGCTTGGAACTTCGGGAACGTGGCGGGGTGAACATCGGCCGTCATGGGATGGCACATGGCGCATGCCATTCCAGTTTTTGACAACACGACGCCCATCGCCTGCTCGGTTGCTGCATCACCATGGAACAGCAGATCGCCCTTGCGGACCTCCTCCATGAACACTTGCTGGTAGGAGTTTAGCAGCTGCGGCGTCACCGGATCCTTGTGCGCACCTGCAGGGCCGACCAGGACGGCAAGCGCTACCGCCGGGGCAGCGCGGAACAGAATGAAACGGCATGTGATCGACGCGGTCATGCCCATTCCTCCTAATATGGCCAGATACTGTCAGCGATCCGGGGTCGCAAAACCTCGGGAATGCTCTTCGCATAATCATCTGGAGACTGCGCGTACACCTGCTTGCGCCACATTACGTATTCGGCGTCGACTTTGTCCTGGGCACTGACGTCGATCTTGGCCCAACCGACCCCGTCAAAGTGATCACCAGGGTCGACCCGGATCATCGGCCTTGTAAGCTTCGGCACCCTTCCGGCGCGTAGGGCCAAGGCCATGAGGTTGCCAGCATGCCGATCGAGCGCATGGTGCCGATCTCGTTGTAGAGCACCTGATGCGTGTGACCGTGAATGTTGGTGACTTTGGTGTAGGGCTTGAGCACCTCGTTCACCTCGCGCCAGTCGCGCACCCAGAAGTTCCACGGCGGATAGTACTCGTAGAGCGGATTGTGGCTGAAGATGATGACCGGCCGGTTCCGATCCCAATTGGCAAGCGTCTTCTGCAGCCAGTCGAGTTGGTCGCGGCCGACGCCCGCCCACGGGCCAGCGACGGTGCCGTCGAGCGTGGCCATGTGACCCATGCGCTCCTCGGGACTCATCTTCTTCGCCGTCCAATAGTCCGGACCGCGACTGACGGTGTCGAGCCCGACAAAGCGCACGCCCTTATGGTCGAATGTCCAGTTGGGTTGACCGAACAGTTCGCCCCACTTCTTACCCATGTCGAGGTACCAATCGTGCTCGCCCGGGATGAAGACCTTGCGGATGTTGATTTCTTTCAGGATCTCCACACCGAGCTCAAGTTCTTCGACCTTGCCAAGCTGGGCCAGGTCGCCGCCGAAAATCAGGAAGTCGGCCGGCGGACTCATCGCCTGCACCTCCTTGGCGGCACGCACTGTCTTCTCGACGAAGCGCGTATTGAGTGATTTCGGATAGAGATGGGTGTCGGAAATCCAGGCGAACTTGAATGGCGCCTCGGCCGCGTAAGCGACGTCGAGGGTGTTGAGCAGCGGCCACCAGGCGAAGGTCTCGGCTACGGTCGCGGCTCCGACGAGACATGATCTGTGAACAAACGTGCGCCGCGTAATCCGCAGCGAGGGGTCAGGGTGCACCCCGGGCTCTTGGAGCACCGCGGCTATTTCACGCCGGTCGCGCTCAAGCTCGGACATGGGCTTCCTCCCTTGCGAAGTGTCGTTACAAGGCGTCGCTCCCTCCCCGAGGCGACTTCGGCTGTTCACCACCTCGCCGGATTTCTTGTTTCTTCGGCTCGATTGTCACGGGTCGAGCCGCAGAACCCCGTTACCGCGCGCCGGAGCCGCCTTGAACCTGCGAGGCGCCCTTCTTCAGTTCGATATTCAGATCGCTCGACTTCCCCGCCGCAACGGTCACCGTCTGCTCGTTCGGGCCGGTGAAGGGTTGGTACGCCACCAGCTTGTAGGTTCCGGCCGGAACGTCGGAGATGGTGAACTTTCCGTCGGCGCCGGTGACGGCGTAGTAGGGATTATCGGCGACATAGATAAACGCTTCCATCCAGCCATGTGCGTCACAGTCGATGCGCACCTCGCCCGGCCGCGGCAATTCGACGGGAATTCGCTGACCCTGGTTGGGCAGAGCGAGGTTGAACACGGTGCGCTTGCCGTAATAGCCGTGCGTGTTGTGGAGCATCGGATCGCTATTGACGACGTCCAGCCCGCCCACCCGTATCACCTGAATGCTAGGTTCGAATTTACACTTCTTGTTATCGATTTCCGGCTTCTGGCGTCCGCCGGCCAGGCCTTTCCTTTCGTGATATCGGTCAGATACACGACGGCGTTCTGTACGCTCTTGTCCGGCCCGACCTGAATGAGCGTCTCCTCGTAGGGACCGCCGCACACCTCGATGTCCTTGGTCGGAATGACCTTGCGGGTGCCGGGGGTTCCGTTGAACACGATCTTGCCGGTGATCGATCCGCCGCCGGCGACCGCGCTCGCTTCGTAGGCTAGCGCCGGAAGCGGCGTTGCCACCGCCGCGACCATCGACGACGCCCCGATCAGCCACTTAATGGCTAAGCCAGTCATCACAGCACCCTCTTGATCTTGACGTCCGCAGGAAATTTCGTCGAGAGCTAACCGCTATTTGCAGGGACTAGGAAAATCAGAACTGCTTTGCGAGACCTTAAGCAAAGCTTATGAAGCCTGAGGGCAAAAATCGTCTAAGAAGTACCCGCTGAAGCGGGCGGGAAGTTTGTGGTGGCTAAGCACTGCCGCCGCGGAGAGGCATTTGATGCGTCGCCGTCCCATATTTTCGGATCTCGGACGGGCAATCCCTTTCGGCATTGCTGTCGCGACCGCGTTGGTGTTGAGCCAACTGCTCGTGCGCGCAGCCAACTCGCCGGTGACGATCGGCGGTCCGTTCACACTCACCTCACCTGACGGCACGCCAGTCACCGAGCAGACCTACCGTGGCAAATGGCTTCTGGTTTATTTCGGCTTCACTTCGTGCCCCGATAGCTGCCCGACGACGCTCCTCGAGATTGCTGTCGCGCTCGAAAAGCTCGGCCCCGACGCCGACAAGCTCCAACCACTGTTCATCACCGTCGATCCGCAGCGCGACACGCCGGACGTAGTGGGAACCTACACCCAGTCGTTCGATTCGAGGATCGTCGGACTCACGGGCACGCGGCAGCAGATCGCTGCCGTTGCCCAGGAGTATGGAGTCTACTACGCCCCCCGTAGGAGCGAGCCGGGCGCCGTCGATTACGTCATGGACCACAGCACCTATCTCTACCTGATGGACGCTGAAGGCAAATTCGTGCGCGGCTTTGACGCCGACACGCCAGGCGAGCGCATCGCCGAGGCGGTGCGCGGCGCCATGGCAAAGGCTCGAGAATGCAAGTGGGGGACGATCAACGCAATGAAGCCCCCGTAAATCCTGAAATCCGTTTGTATACCGTAGGCCAGCTGCCCGAACAGCCAGCCGAGCGAATCATGAAGAAGTTGGTCGAACTGCGAATTGCAAGATAGACAGCGCGAGGTGAAATCTCCAATGCGCTGCAATTAACAGCAGCTTCGACAAGCCTGGAGCATCCGGTGCTTTATCATGTTTAGCGAACGCGAAGTTCCCGCTTCTGACCGAGAGGCGGTCCCGGCACAGACTTCACCACGACGCACTCGCCAGTCATAGATGGCTGCTCTACTTCTTTAGGAATGCGCTCGGGTCCAGTCAGCGATGTTGACCTGGCTCAGTCCGTGTCGACTTAGATAATTTTCGCAAGCAGCACGCTCGCAGGCTGCCCGCTCGCCCGTTCCGTAATCGATCAATTCAGCGAATGTCTTGGCAACGATCGGCCTTGCCAATTTCTGGATTGCGCGCTCTCGAAACATCGAGTTCCTGCCGACACTAAAGCCCAGTTCGGCTGCTCACTCTGGCTGTCTCTAGCTTTTCTTTGATCTCCCGGTGCACACATCGTGCACACGCGGCCTTCTAACACATTGAAAGAATTGAGCTCTCGCTCCAATCCATCATAGGTGCGACGGAAAATAGATAATATTGCGATTTCAATTGGTTACCGCATGTTCTTCAACATTCGCCCCGTTATACTATTTCCGCGAAAATAGTATAGCCGCCGGGCGCGCGCGTGATCGCCAAAGCCGTCCGCAATAGCGGCAATATCCTCCACAGAGAACGCCTAGCCATATAAAGCCAACTCCTCAGAAATGTCGCTGGCGCATTCGCATTGCCATTCGCGATGCATCTGGGATCACCGCTCTTGACGTCATTATGGAGGAACGGCAATCGAAAGAGCGGTGTCGATTAGTAGCGAATCGGATTTCGACACCCCCGATCGGACTTCTTCTCAACCTGACCTAATTAGCGCGAGTGCGCGCCGCAAACGCACCTCGAGTCGTCTGTCGCTGCACGTGTGCCAATAACTCCTTAAGAAGGGCCTGCCGCAATAGGAAAGAACCATTACGAATCCCTTTCGGGACTATCGGGGGTTCGAGTCTTCCCGGGATCGCCAGCGCCACACCAGCGGAGTTGCGATATTCCTTCCGGTTCTCGGCATGACCATCCCTTCAAAAGTCCCGATTTCGCAGGCCGCCACCCCGGGCGCGCTTCAATGCCCGCGCCGCCCCGATGGTTTGACGTCAGTGACTTCCGCTTCCTCGAAGCGCAACATCGAAATCACGCGGTCGCGCACGGGCCCGCTCAGGTCGATATGCACCGCCCAGTCGCCGTGCATCTCAAGCTCAAGGCGGACCTGATAAACGCCCTTCTCCGCCTGCTCAGTCGCTTTCACGGGGCGCACGTTGTGTATGCCGGGCATCGAGGGCATGTCCGCTCCGACGGATACGGTCAGCCCGGAGAGCGGTTCGCCGGAGCGCGCGTTCGCGAGCCTGATGGTGCAGTCGTACTCCAGTACCTGCCCGGCCGAGACGCAGGTCACAGCGGCCTTGGCGCGCACCTGGCCGTGCACGACTTGCGGATACGCGGCCATCAGTGCCGCCACGGCAATAAGCATGCAAACGATCGTTCTCATAGCGGTCCTCGTCCGGTTCGGGTCGGTCTGGACTTCGCGTGCCGGAACAAGCGGCCAATGCTGTGCACCAGTCGCTCATCGAGCAGGCCGCGCGGACGAACAATCAGCAGCAACGCAACCAGGCCGCCGAAAACGATCATGCGGTAGCCCGCAAACAGTCGCACCGACTCGAGGAGCCCGATGTCGATGACGACCCCGAGCAGCGGTCCAAGCGCAGTGCCGAGCCCGCCGATCAGACCATAGGCAAGGGAATGGACCCCGAGCATGACATCGAAGGTTCGCGGCTCCACATAGGTGGTCAGATGCGCGTAGAGGCCGCCGCCGACCGCCGCGAGCGCGCCGGCGATGCCGGCCGCGAGAACCTTGTAGCGGGCGACCGCAATTCCCTGCAGCGAGGCAAGCGTCGCATCTTCGCCGATCATGCGGAAGATGACCCCAAGCCGCGAGCGTTCGAGCAGCATGAAGCCCCCGAGCGTGACCGCCAGCATCGCATAGATCAGCATCATGAAATCGAGGGCTTCGATGTTGTGATCGAAGATGTAACGGATATTGCGAAAGCCGTCAGTGCCGTTGGGGCCAACTGGTTCGCCGTCGATGTCGATCTGATAGCGCAACAGCTCGAACAGGATCCGCACCATCTCGGCGAACGCAAGCGTCGCGATCGCGAACTGAAGTCCGCGAAGCCGCAACGTCGGGATGCCGAGCGACACGGCGCAAGCCGCGCCCGCCGCTGCGCCCCAGGCAATGCCCAGCGCAAGCGGCCAGCCCCACATCGCGGTAGCCACGCCGGCCGCATACGCGCCGATCGCAAAGAACGCCTGCTGGCCGAACGAGATTTCCCCGGTGAGCAGCAGCAGATAGGCCGACAGCGCGACGAACGAGATAACGCCGATGTTGGACAGTACGCTGACCAGATAGTCGTCCATTGGTCACGCCCTGTGCGACAGCTCGACGTCAGCCGTACGGCCGAGCAGGCCGCCAGGACGCGCCACAAGGAAAGCGAACAGCACGAAATAAGCAAACAGATCGCGCACCTGCGGGCCGAACAGCCAGTGGCTGTGCACCTCGATGACGCCGAGCAGCAGTCCGCCGAGCAGCGCGCCGGGTATCGATCCGAGGCCGCCAATCATCATCGCGATCAGCCCCTTGAGCGTTGCCCACATGCCGAACATCGGCGTCACCTGCTGGTCGACCGCCAGCACGAGAAAGCCAGCCATGCCGCCGATAGCCGATGCCGCGGCGAACGCCAGCGTGACCGAGCGCCTGACATCCACGCCGACCAGGTTCGCCGCAATCGGGTTGGCGATCACCGCACGCAGGCCAAGACCGAAGCGGGTGTGATAGAGCGCGAGCTGCACAACAGCGGCGAGCAGAAGCGCGCACGCCAGCATGATCAGGTGATCGGGACGGACGAGCAATGAACCGATCTCGAGCGCGGCGCCGGTCGCGAGCGGCGGAAACGGGTAGGTGTGACGCGGCAGGACCAGGACCGCCGCCTGCTCCAGTTGCATCCAGATCGCAAAACTCGACACCATCGACGCGATCCCGGCACCGGCCTTCATCGGTGCGAAGCAGAGCCGCTCCACGTAGATGCCGGAGATCACCGCTCCGGTGACAACGGCGGCGGCGACCGCGAGCAGCCCGGCACCAAAGTCCAGATAGAGCACGGTGCCGAAATAGGCGCCAATCATGATCGTGGGCCCGTAGGACAGGTTGAGGCGCCGCATGACGCCGAAGATGACGGTGAAGCCGAGCGCGAGCAGCCCGTATGACGAGCCGATCATCACTCCGTCGATCGTATTCTGGATGAAATCGATCATCGGCTCTTGACCTTGCTGGCTCATCCGGCGGCGCGGCGGGTACCGAGATAGGCCCGCTGGATCACCTCGTCTTCCGCTAGCTGACCGGGCGTGCCCTGGAAGGTGACGCGGCCCTGCTCCATCAGGAAAAACTGGTGCGCCACCTTCAGGGCCATATGTGCATTCTGCTCCACCAGTAGAATGGTGGTGCCGTCGCGATTGAGCGCAGCGACGATATCGAAGATCTCCGCCACGACAAGGGGCGCGAGTCCGAGCGAGGGTTCGTCCATCAGCAGCACGCGCGGGCGCGACATCAATGCGCGAGCAACCGCCAGCATCTGCTGTTCGCCGCCGGACAGCGTGCCGGCAAGCTGTTCCCTCCGCTCCTTCAGTGGCGGAAAGCGCGCGTACATGCGCTCCATGTCGGCGGCGATCTCGCTCTTGTCCCTGCGCTGATATGCCCCCGCCAGCAGGTTCTCGCGCACCGACATCTCCGGGAAGACCAGCCGGTTCTCCGGCACCAGCGCGACACCGCGCGAGACGATTTTCGCGGGCGACAGACCGACCAGCTCGGTGCCTTCGAGCTTGATCGAGCCGCGGCGGGGCCTGAGAATTCCGGCGATGGTCATCATCAAGGTCGTCTTGCCGGCGCCGTTCGGTCCGAGCAGGCAGGTGATCTTCCCGCCCTCGACTTGCAGCGACACGCCCTTGAGCGCTTCGATCTTACCGTAAGTCGAGACGAGGTCCGACACGTTCAGCATGATTCACCTCACCGCGTGCCTAGATAGGCTTCGCGCACGGCAGCATCGTCCTGCACCGCAGCCGGCGGCCCCTCGGCGATCTTGCGGCCGAAGTTCAGAACGGCGATCCGGTCAGCGACCGACATGACCAGCTCGACGTGATGCTCGATCAACAGGACCGTGAACCCGTCATCGCGCATCTTGCGGATGCGGGCATCGAGCTGATCCACCTCCTCGGCATTCATGCCCGCCGCCGGCTCGTCGAGCAGCAGCAGGCTGGGCCGGGCGGAAATGGCGCGGGCAAATTCCAGCCGCCGCTGCTCGCCGAAGGAGAGATTGGCGGCGAGTTCGTGACGCTTGTGCGCAAGGTCGAAGAATTCGAGCGTCCGCTCGATTTCCGCCTGCACGCCTGCGGAGCCGCCGAACCATCGCTTGAAGAACATTTCCTGCCGCTGCAGCCGGGAATTCTGCGCGACCCACAGGTTCTGCCAGACCGGCAGTTGCCCGAATAGCCGGATATTCTGAAAGGTTCGCGCAATGCCAAGGCTCACCCGCGCATGGGACGGCAGGTCCGAGATATCGTCGCCGTTGAAGAGAATCCGGCCTGAGGTCAATGGAAACAGGCCGGAGACCAGGTTGACGATCGTGCTCTTGCCGGAGCCGTTCGGCCCGATCAGGCCGAGAATCTCGCCGCGCTTCACGGTCAGGTCGATTCCGTCCACCGCGTGGACGCCGCCGAAATATTTAGCGATGCCCTGAAGGTCAAGCACCGGAGCTCTCCTTGCCTGCGAACAGCATGCGTTTCAAGGAGGCGATGCCGCCCGCGTCGAGAAAACCGCGCGGCCGCAGGTTCATCGCCAGCACGATCAGCGCGCCGAACAGCAGATTGCGCCAATCACCGAGAAAGCGCAGGCCTTCGATCAGGAAGCCCTGGATGAAGATGACAGCGAGCAACGTGCCGAACACGTTCGAAAGCCCGCCGAGGATCGGATAGGCGATGGCGAAGGTCGCGAGAATGACGCCGAACTGCGCATGTTCGATGTGCGTCGTGTAGTGCGCGAAAATACCGCCACCGATTCCGGCGATGACGCCGCCGATGGTCATCGCAGATACCTTCGCCGCCGTGACGTTGATGCCGGCGCTGTGCGCCGCAACCTCGTCTTCACCGACCGCGCGCATCACGGCGCCGGCGCGCGATTGATCGAGCCACCACAGGCATGCCATGACGATCGCCACCATCAGCCAGATGAACATGAGGACGTCGAAGGTGGACCAGCCATGCTCCGGGAAGTAGCGGATCTGGCGAAAACCTTCGGCGCCGTGCGGACCGATCTTCAGCTCGCCCGCCTGGATCTGGTAGGTGAAATTGAAGAAGAACAGACGCACGGCCTCGCCGAAGGCGAGCGTGGCGACGACCAGCATCAATCCTTTCACGCGTAGCGCCGGGAAGCCGACGGCGCAGGCGGTCAGGCCGGAAACGACGGCGGAAACGCCGAGCGCGGCAAACAGATGCCACTTGAAGATGACGGTGAGGATCGCCGCGACATAGGCGCCGACGGCGAAGAAAGCCGCCTGCGCCAGGCTCACCTGGCCGGTGAGCAGCACGCAGTAAGCCGAGAGCCCCAGCAGCGTATGGACGCCGATGACCTGCGCGAGACCGAAATAGAAATCCATGCCTGCCCCCTCTCAGTCGCGCCCGGGCGCCTTGGCGAAGATGCCTCCCGGCCGGAACACGAGGAAGGCGAACAAGAGCATCATAATGTAGAGGTCTCGTTCGGTCACACCACGCAGGAACTGGAACAGGCTCTCCAGCCCGCCCACGATCAGGCCGGCGATGATCGCCCCTGGTATGCTGCCGAGGCCGCCAATCACGGTGACAATCAGGCCCTTGACGGTGAGCGGCTGAGCCAACAGCGGCGACAGCATGCCGATCGCCGCGCCGCTCATGGCCCCGGCAATGCCGCCCAGCATGCCGGTGACCACGAAGGTCAGAACGTTCACCTGCAGGATGCTGATGCCGCAGAGCTGCGAGGCGATCGGCTGCTGCGAGACGGCGCGCGTGGCGATGCCCAGCCTGGTCCGATAAAGCAGCAGCAGGAACAGCACCATGCAGGCACAACCAAGCAAGAAAACGAACATCAGGTCGCCGCGCAGCATGAACGGGCCAAGCCGCATGACCACGTCGGAATACAGCGCCGGATAGGCGAGCGGCACGCCTTCGGTCGTGTGCACGATAATCTCGTCGATCAGCAGCAACAGGCCGACGGTCGACATCAAGGTGGCCAGCGGATTGGCGACGGGGATGAACTTGAAGCCGATGAAATAGACGAGCGCGCCGATCACCCCGCCGCACAGCGCTGCGGCCATGAAGACGATGATAGCCGGCGCTGTGAAGCCGCTGAGAAGCAGCAGGCTTCCGTAAGCAGCGCCGATCGACGCTGCGGCATAGGAAAGGTTGATCTTGTGCATCACACCGAAGATGAGCGTGAAACCTATTCCGAGCAGCGCGTAGGTGGAGCCGAACAGCAACCCGTCGGCGACGGACTGCACGGCGTCGATCAGATCAAGCAGGTCCACTGCGGTGCCCCCTACACTACAGGGTCAAGGTTGACAGGATGCAGCGGGCCAGCCGGGCCCGCCGCGTCATTGACGGCGATCACGACGAAGGCTTGTGCAGGACCTGCCAGCTCCCGTCCTTCGCATGCACGTAGAGGTACGGCTTGATCGCTTCGCGGTCGTTGGTGCGCCCGACCGTGCCGAGCAGCCCTTTTGTTTCCTTCAACGCGGCCAACCCCTGACGCATCTTGTTGCGGTCGGCCTGCACGGTATCGGGCTTTGCCATGATCTTCTGGCTCTCGATCACGTCCTTGAGGATGAACATGATCTCGTAGGCCGCCGCGCTGTGCAGATCCATGCTGCCGCCTTGCTTGGAGACGTTCTCGGCCGCGGCTTTCGCCTCCGGGGTGACGGGCGCAAAGCTGGTCGGTATGATGATGCCTTCCGCCTGCTTGGCGCAACCCTGCAGCGTCTCGATGCTGGACGAACTGGTCAGGCCGATCAGGAGTTTCGGCTTCACGCCCTGGCGGTCCATCTCACGCAGCACCCCGCAGGTCGTGAATGGGTGGGCGGAAATGGCGACGATCTCCGGATTGGCACGGCGCATTTCGCGCACCTGCGTCGAGAAGGTCGTGTCATTCAGCAGCCACTCGCCGGTCCCGAGCACCTGGAAGCCGTTCTCCTCGGCCTGCTTCTTCATCACGCCGTAGGTGGCATTCGAATGCGCAAAGTCCTTTTCGACGCCGCCGTAGATCGTCTTCAGATTGGGATGCTCCCGCTTCAGCCACGCGAACAGCGACTTGTACATTTCGAGCTCACTCGGGACGTTGCGAAACGCCCACTCGGAAATCGCAGCGAGGCCGCCCTTGGCAGCGACGTCGGCGAAAACGGGAAATTGCAGGCCGCTGTCGGAGGCATCGCCCACCTTCTTCTGCAGGATGCCGAATAGCGACTCGGCAACGTTCGAGCAGGTCGGCCCGACCGCCACAAAGGCATCCGTCGAAGCGATGCGGCGGATGACGGAGATTCCTCCTCTGCGTTGCAGCGGTCATCGAGGAATTCGACCGAAAACTTCGCTTTCGTGCCGTCGCCCAGGGTGACGCCGCCCGCTTTGTTGATCTGCTCGACGGCCGCCTTCATCGCCGCCTCGCTGTTGACGCCGAACACGCGGACGACGCCGGATTTGGCGCCGAAGCCGGTGATCTTGACTGTACCCTCCTGGGCCAAAGCGCCATCTGAAAGACCGGTCATCAAGCCGGCAAGCAGCGCGGCCGTCGCAATAGTGACAATTCTCATGGTGTCTCCTCCTGCTGAAAAGCGGGCGGTTTTTCCGCCTCCTTTGTGGTTGAGAATTTGCAAGGCCCGTCCCGCGTCGCACCCCTGTACTTGACCGTCCGCGGACGATGATAAGCCTGAGGAATGTCACGCCCGTTTGCAAGTCCCTTGTCTTCCGGCGCGGGATTATGCCGTGCCGCAGCAATCGAATGGCAGGCGATCCGGCGGCCGCCAGGAATCGAAAGTTCGTATAGTCGGCTTCTGCTTGAGAGGCGTGGCAGGACGAAATGAGACCTTCACGCCACCTCTGCGCGCGGTGGTGTAGCAAGGGCGATGCCGCCAGCATCTGGATCGGCATCATCGACGGCTTGGTCAAGGGTCAGCCTTGCCAGCGATCAACAATGTCGCCTTGCCGGCAATGGGGGCACGGTTTGGTATATGCCCAGCGCCCTGGTCTAAAAGAACCGGATCGGACGGCGCGCGCTGACGCTTCGCCACAGCGCGGGCGCCGCGGGAGGAGCAGCGATGGTACGATCACCGCAAGGCAAGCGTGCGGCACGGCCCAAGCGAACGATCTCCAGGCCAGCACGCAAGGCGCCTGCGGCGAAGTCCAATCGACGGTCGCGCGACGGCGCCGGCAACGGCGTGTTTTCCGGCCTCGGCCGCAGCGAAGCAAACTTCTCCCCGCTCACGCCCATTTCGTTCCTGCCGCGCTCGGCCGAGATCTATCCGGATCGGATCGCGGTGATCCACGGCGAGCGGCGCTACAGCTATCGCCAGTTCTATGATCGCACCCGTCGCCTCGCGTCGGCGCTCGCGGGCGCCGGCGTCAAGCGTGGCGATACCGTCTCGGTCATGCTGCCGAACGTACCGGCGATGGTCGAGGCGCATTATGGCGTGCCGATGCTCGGCGCGGTGCTGAACGCCATCAACACCCGTCTCGAGGCAGCAACGATCGCCTATATTCTCCAGCACGCCGAGGCGAAGGTGTTGATCACCGACCGCGAGTTCGCGGCGCAGGTTGGTCCCGCGCTTGCGGCGCTGAAAAAGCGGCCGCTGGTGATCGATGTTGACGACGAGCTCTATACCGGGCCCGGCGAACGGCTCGGCAAGTTCGAGTACGAGGCGTTCATCGCCAAGGGCGATCCGAACTTCGCCTGGAGCGCGCCGGCCGACGAGAGCAGCGCGATCGCGCTCAATTACACATCCGGCACCACCGGCAACCCGAAGGGCGTCGTCTATCATCACCGCGGCACTTTCCTCGAGTCCGTCGGCAACATGATGGCCTGGCCGATGCCGCCGAAGCCGGTCTATCTCTGGACGCTGCCGATGTTCCACTGCAACGGCTGGTGTTTCCCATGGTCGGTGGTGGCGATGAGCGGCACGCATGTGCCTGCGCAAGGTCGATCCGGCGCTGATCTTCCCGATGATCGTCGACAACGGCGTAACGCACAGTGTGGCGCGCCGACGGTGCTGACGATGCTGACGTCGGCGCCGGCCGAGCAACTGCGCCGGTTCAACCATGTGGTGGAAATCCAGACCGGCGGCTCGCCGCCGCCGGCCAAGGTGATCGAAGCGATGGAGCAACTCGGCTTCCGCGTCACGCACATCTACGGCATGACAGAGCTGCAGGGTCCTTCGACCTATTGCGCGCCGCAGGATGACTGGTCGGTGCTGCCGCTCGCAGAACGCGCCGGCTTCGTCGCGCGCCAGGGCGTCCGCTATCCCGTGGTCGAAGGGCAGATGGTGGCCGATGCCAGGACGATGAAGCCGGTGCCCCGCGACGGCCGGTCGATCGGCGAGATCATGGTTCGCGGCAACACGGTGATGCTCGGCTACCTGAAGGAGCCGAAGGCGACGTTCGACGCCTTCCGCGGCGGCTGGATGCACACCGGCGACCTCGCGGTCGAGCATCCGAACGGCTACGTGGAGATCAAGGATCGCGCGAAGGACATCATCATCTCGGGCGGCGAGAACATCTCCAGCGTCGAAGTCGAGATCGCGCTCTACAAGCACCCGGCGGTGCAGCTCGCCGCCGTCGTCGCGCGGCCGGATTCGAAATGGGGCGAGACGCCCTGCGCCTTCGTGCAGCTCAAGCCCGGCACTCAGGCGACCGAGAACGAGATCATCGCCTTCTGCCGCGACCGGCTCGCGCACTTCAAGGCGCCGAAGTCGGTGGTGTTCGGACCGCTGCCGACGACTGCAACCGGCAAGGTGCAGAAATTCACGCTACGGGAGCGCGCGCGAAGCCTGTAAGAAGTAGTGGAGGACATGGTCTTTCCACACGCCAAGGTCTTTCCGGCCCCGGATCGGGGCAGCAACTCAGATGAGATACCGCAGCCTTACAAGGGACCGACAGGTCCATGGGTCCAATCAGACCGACAATGAGGAGGAGGAAACAGTCGTCCGTGAAGAAGACCGATTTCACGCTGGATTATTCAGCGGGCCAGGGAAGAGCGCGGTCAGGTATAGGCGCAGCAAAAGGCTGAGCCAGCGGATGAGGCGGCGGAAGTTGTAGCCGGCGGCGGCGAGGACGGCGTTGGCGGCGTCGCCGCGGCGGAACCAGAGATAGTTGCGGCCCATGCGGTGCTCGGCTTTGAGATGGCCGATGACGGGCTCGACGGCCGCCCTGCGGCGCAGTTCGCGCTTGATTCTGGGTGTCACCCCTCGCTTCTGGCCGGAGATGAAGACCCTGAACTTGTAATCGGGCGGCGCGTTGTGGCCGCGGTATCCCTTGTCGGCGAGGAGGCGCGCGATGATGTTGCCGATCAGCGCCTCCATGTCCGGGATCACGGTGGCCAGCGTGTGACCGTCATAGGGATTGCCGGGCAGCGCCTTCACATGGGTGACGAACTGGCCGCCCCTGGCGTGGCCGATCGTGGTGGCGACGGAGACTTTGACGCCGAACTCGTAAGGCCGATGGGCCTTACCCTTGCCGATGCACTCGACCTCCGGCGCGTGCAGGGAATAGACCTTCGGCCCGCGTTGACGCTGCTGCTGCTCGCGCACGCGCCGCGCCAGCGCCAGCAGCTTTGCGAACGCCGCTTCGAGCGCGCCGTTACCCTCGATCTTGCGGCCAATGTCGCGGATCACGCGGCCCAGATAGGTCCGCAGCGTCTTGAGCTTCCGCTTGGCGCGCTTGAACTGCTTGGCGTGGGCATAGCGCTGGTGCTGGATCAGCGCGAACTTGCCCACCCGCGCATAGGACTGGCGCAAAGCCACCCCATGGCGCTGCGCCAGCCGCACCAGCTTCTCGCGCGCCCGGTTCAGAAGCTTCGCGTCGGTGGGGAACGTCACGTTCTTGGGCTGAACCGTGGTGTCGACGATCACCCGCGACAGTTCGGGCGGCTTGATCGCCTTGGTCTTGACGGCGACCGACAGGCTCTCCTGGATCAGCGCCGCCAGCCGCTCCTCGCCCATCCGGTTGCGCCAGCGCGTCAGCGACGAGCGGTCGAACACCAGCCGGTGCTGGAAGAACTCCTCGCCGCAGAAGTATTGGTAATAGGGGTTCTCGACCCACCGCTCGCACAGCACCTCGTCGGACAGGTCGTAGGTGTGCTTGAGGATCGCCAGCCCCGCCATCAGGCGCGTCGGCAGCGGTGGCCGGCCGGGATCATCGTCGTAAACCTCGCCGAACCGCTCCTCCAGGAACCCCCAATCCACCGTGCGGCCCAGCGTCACCAGCGGGTGCTTCAAGTCGATGATCTGATCGAGCCGCGAGCGGAAAAGATCCTGCTCTCCCGTCTCGCTCCGTTCCCGTGGCCGCATCGAATCCCTCGCCAATGCCGGTTCTGGGGCGAGTGAATCACAAATCAAGTTTGCAAGGAATCCAGCTCCAAAGCTCCGCTTTCCGGCAAATCCACTTACGGCAAAACGCCGTTTCAGGATTCCAAATCAACGGCTTGGGAATTCTTCACGGACGACGAAACAAATGCGACCATTATCGAGCTTCGGGTTGCGCGCGGCCTTGGCCGCGTTCGCCTGGCGGTGCCGGCTTCGCTGGCGCAACAGCCCATCAAGGTCGGCATCGTGACATTCCTGTCCGGTCCGGCCGCTGGTCCGTTCGGGATTCCCGCCCGCAACGCGGCCGAGCTGACGGCCGAGTTGCTCAACGCAGGCACCGTACCCGCACCCTATACCCAAAGGGCTTCGGC
Source organism: Bradyrhizobium sp. RDT10 (assembly GCA_044772375.2). Taxonomy (GTDB): domain Bacteria; phylum Pseudomonadota; class Alphaproteobacteria; order Rhizobiales; family Xanthobacteraceae; genus Bradyrhizobium. Next base: position 1,148,674 of record CP187939.1, on the reverse strand, counting down.
GGAACGCCGATCGAGCTCGTCATCATCGACGAGGCGGGTGGCCGCAGAAGTAGGTGGCCGAGTACCGCAATCTCGTGCCAAGAGTCGACATCGTGATCGGCTATATCTCGAGCGGCGATTGCCTTGCGATTGCGCCCGTTGCCGAGGAGCAGAAGAAGCTCACCGTCCTGTTCGACTGCGGCACGCCGCGCATCTTCGAGGACGCAAGCTACAAACATGTATTCCGCACCGGTCCGACCGGCACGATGGATAACGTGTCCGTCGCGCTTTATCTGGTGGAGCGCACCCCCAACGTAAAGTCGATTGCAGGCCTCAATCAGAACTATGCCTGGGGTCAGGACTCCTGGGCGGACTTCGAGAACGCCATGAAGACCCTCAAGCCTGGCATCGAGGTGAGGACCTCGCAGATGCCGAAGCTTTTTGCGGGTCAGTTCGGCGCCGAAATCACCACGCTTCTCGGTAGTGGGGCGGAGGTGATCCATTCCAGCATGTGGGGCGGCGATCTTGAGGGCCTCGTGCTGCAGGGCGCACCGCGTGGCCTGTTCGAGAAGCACAAGGTAGTGCTGTCAGCCGGCGAACCTGCCATCAACAGGCTGGGCACGCGGATTCCGGACGGAACCATTCTGGGGGCGCGTGGTCCGTTCGGGCCGTTCGCACCGGACACTGATCTCGCGCGCTGGCTGAAGACCACCTACCAGGACCGCTACCACGTTCCGCCGAACTATGCGTCCTTTAAGATGACGCAGGCAATCCTCGGCGTGAAGGCGGCCTACGAGAAGGCCAAGGGCAACGGCAAGGAGGCACCCGACCAGGACAAGATCATCGCCGCGCTCGAGAACCTGACCTTCCAAGGCCCCGGTGGGCCGGTAAAGATGGCGCTCGGCAAGGGCCATCAGGCGATCATGGATGCCGCCGTCGGCACGACCAAGGTCGAGGGCGGTGAGCTCAAGATCGTCGATATGGCGCGCTATTCCGCGGACAAGGTGAATCCACCCGACGGCGTGAAAAGCGAAGCCTGGATCAAGTCTGGCCTCAAGAAATAACAATCAGGGACGGCAGCCTTGGGGCTGCCGCCGTGTCGCTTCCGATGAGCCGTATCCTGCCCATTGCCTTCGACGGCATCGCCTATGCGTCCTGGCTGTTCCTGATCTCGGCCGGGCTGACGCTGATCTATGGCGTCATGCACATCCTCAACGTGGCCCATGGCAGCCTCTATGCCCTGGGCGCCTATGCGGCCTGCTCGCTTGCCGGCGCATGGCTCGGTGGCGGGCTGCCGGCCGCCGGCAGTTTCGCCATGCTGCTGCTCGCGGCCATCCTCGTCGGCTCCCTGGTCGGTCCGCTGATCGAGCGTGGCCTGCTGCAGTGGATGTACGGCAAGGACGAGGTGGTGCTGGTGCTGATCACCTATGCTGTCTTCCTGATCATGGAGGACGTGATCAAGCTGGTGTGGGGCGTGGACTCGCTGCTGCTGCCCGAGCCCTACGCGTTGCCCGGAAATTTTCAGCTCGGCGGCCTGCTTTACCCCGTCTACAACGTACTGCTGATCGCATTGGCGCTGGCGACCGGGCTCGCCGTTGCCTGGGCGCTCTATCGCACACGCCAGGGCAAGGTGCTGCTCGCCGTCATCCACGACCGTGAGATGAGCATGGCCATGGGCATCAACGTGAGCCGGGTCTATCTCGCCACCTTCGCCGTCGGTGCGACGCTGGCGGCGCTCGGCGGAGCATTCACGGCGCCGACGATAGCCGTGACGCCCGGCATCGGCGTGGAGGTGATTGTGCTCGCCTTCGCGGTGGTGGTGATCGGCGGTCTCGGCAGTCTCGGCGGAGCGGCGCTCGGCGCGCTTCTGGTCGGCCTCGTCCGCTCGGCCACGGTGCACTACTGGCCGGAGGCCGAGCTGTTCTCCATCTACGCGGTGATGGCCATGGTGCTCATTGCGCGCCCGAAGGGACTGTTCGCGGCGCAGGAGGCGCGCAAGATATGAAGGCTGCAATCGTCGCAATCGCTTCTCTCGTCGCGCTGACAGGGTTGGCTCTGCTCTCGCCGCAATGGCTGGTATTCATGGCCATGCTGGCGCTCGCCAAAGGCGTGGTGGTGCTTGGGCTTCTTGTGCTGATGCGCACCGGGCTCGTGTCGTTTGGGCAGGGGCTGTACTTCGGTATCGGCGCCTATGCGGCTGCGCTGCTCTCGCATCATCTGCATGTTGCGGATGCGGCCGTGATGCTGCTCGCGGGCGCCGCAGCCGCCGGATTGATGGCCGCTCTGCTGGGCCTGCTGCTCGCCAGGTATCGCGACATTTTCTTTGCCATGCTGTCGCTGGCATTTTCGATGATCCTGTACGGCGTGCTGGTGAAGAGCGCCACGCTCGGCAGCACGGACGGGTTCAATCTACATGCGCGCACATTCTTCGGAGTAGCCTTGGCTCCTGGCGTGGAACGGCGGGTGTTTCTCATTGCCGGCGCGGTCTGTGCAGTGATTGTGGCGCTGCTGATGCACAGGCTGTTCCGTGGACACTGGGGACGGTTGGCCACCGGCGTGCGCGACAACGAGTTGCGGGTAACCTACCTCGGCGCCTCGCCCTACCGCGTGGTGTACGTCAACTACCTGATCGCGGGTGCCATGGCGGGTCTGGGCGGCGCCCTGGCGGCATTGGCGGTCGGCCATGTCGATCCCGAGATGACTTATTGGACGACTTCGGGCGAGTTCGTGTTCATCGCCATCTTGGGCGGCACCCAGAGCATTCTGGCACCCTTCGCGGCTGCCGCCATCTTCGAGGCTCTGCGCACGGTCGCCAGCCAGTACGCGCCCAACGTGTGGCAGTTGTCGCTCGGCCTTGCCATGCTGGCCATCATCATGTTCCTGCCGGCCGGCCTGTGGACGCTCGCCGAGCGGCGGCGGAGGTCCGCATGAGTGCGGTGCTGACTGCACAAGGGTTGCAGAAGAGCTTCGGCGCCGTGAAGGCGGCGGCCGACATCAGCCTGACGTTCGATCCCGACACCGTCGTCAGCCTGATCGGTGCCAACGGCGCCGGCAAGACGACCTTTCTCAACATAGTGACGGGCTATCTCAGGCCCGACAGCGGTCACATCCTGTTCGGCGAACGCGACATCGTGGGCTTCAGCCCGCGACAGATCACCAAGCTCGGCATCTCGCGCTCGTTTCAGATACCGCAGCTCTTCGATCTCGCTGAGCGTTCGCGAGAATCTGCTGGTCGCCGAGAGTATTGCCGCGACCGACGATCCGCAGGCGGCGACCGATGAGGCACTAACGCGGTTTGAGCTCGCCCCCTACGCTACGCAGAAGGCCGGCCTGTTGCCTGAAGGAATCCGCAAGCTGCTCGACGTTGCCATGGCGCTCTCCAGCCGCTCCAAGCTGCTCCTTCTCGACGAGCCGACCAGTGGCGTCTCCGCCGATGAGAAGTTTGCCATCATGGACGTCGTGATGGGCGCGGCGCGTGCTGCCGGGGTGACGGTGATCTTCGTCGAGCACGATATGGACATCGTCGCGCGATTTGCCGGGCGCGTGGTAGCGTTCTACGATGGCGGCATCATCGCGGACGGATCGCCCGACACCGTGCTGCGCGCAGAGAACGTGCGCCGCTACGTGATCGGCGAGGAGATACCCCATGCTGCGGCTTGACGGCGTCTCTGTGTCGATCGAGGCGGTGGCGATTCTGCGCGGCGTCGACCTCGAGGTCAGCGCCGGGGAGTTCGCCGGCCTGATCGGGCGCAATGGCGCAGGAAAGACCACCCTATTGCGGACCATCATGGGGCTGCAGGCACCGGCCTCCGGAAAGCTCAACTTCGAGAGCCGGGAGCTGACGGACTTGCCGACTCACTGCCGCGCAGGGCTCGGCATCGGCTACATGCCGGAGGACCGGCGGCTGGTGCCGGGCCTTTCGGCGGAGGAGAATATCCTGCTGCCTGCCTGGGCCGCGGACGCGGACGACGCAAAGCTGCAGCTCGCGCAAATCTACGAGACCATCCCGGAACTGACGGGCTTGCGTGCGCGCAAGGCCTTGCAGCTCTCGGGCGGCCAGCAGAAGCTGGTGGCGCTGGGTCGGGCGATGATGGCCGGACGCAAGCTTCTCTTGCTCGACGAACCGTTCGAGGGCGTTGCGCCGGTGCTGGCCCGGCGTCTGGCCGAGGTGATGTCGGGGCTGCGCAAATCCGGATTGTCAGTGATTCTCGCCGAATCCAGCATGACGCACGCGCATGGCCTGCTCGATCGCGTGTTCACCATTGACCGCGGATCGGTAGGCGTGAGGAGTTGAAGAAGAGCGCGCATGCCGGCACTGCGAGTGGCGCGACAGCCATCGCGCCGTACGGCACAGGGCGGCGGAGCACGTGGAAAATCCGCAAGCACGGCAATTCGGATCGCGTATTTGATCGGCTTGTCCGTTACCACCCGTCGAGCCATCGCGGGCGTCGCCTGTGCATCGAAGACAGCGCAGCTGTTATCCAATATTAGCCGTCATAAGACTTTTCTTGATCTCCCGGTGCACACGTCGTGCACACGCGGCCTTCTGGGAAATTGTACTTCGTTCCCATCCATCATGGGGGCGCAAGAAAATTTCCAGCGTAAGCCGTTCATTTTATTGATCTATTTTGTCTCCATTCGATCCTTTATGTGATTGGACCGACTGAGGAATTTCGCGCGACCAAGCTTCCGCACATTGGTTTTTCTAGGTGATATCCGATGAGATTGGAAGCGAAAATCGCGCTTTGGCATTCTTAGTGCACACAGCGTGCACTCGAAAGTCGAAGTGCACACGCGTGGCGCCTACGGCCGATACCCAATTGCCATCGACGACAACGCGTTCGTTCACCGGCGTCGCGCCGAAGAGCTGGCGCCCCCGGGGAAAGATTCGAAGTTCTGCGCCTCGATCGCGGTCCGGCGCGACCCTTAAAATCGTTCCGACTGCTGTCAGTCCGGACCAGCCGCACGGTAGTGCAGCAAAAATAAATCAGGCTATCCGCACAGTCCGATCTCTGCAGTGCCGCCACCACGCGGCAAAACGGCACGCCATGCTTATCCACATTAGCGACATCGATGATGCGGCAATCGAAGGCGGCCGCGCTGTCGGCTAGAACCGGCGCACCGGTTTCCGGCGTCGACCGGAATCCTGCCGCCGAATTGCCGCGACACTGCCCGGCATACTGGGACTTTTGCAACACAATCTGCCAGAAGCTGACATGGTATGTATGACGAAGAGCATATTTGGTTTCGAGCGTTACTTGATCGCGCCCATGGTAAAGCCAGCTACGAAACGAGCGACGAAGAAATTATAGATGATGGCAATTGGCAGGCTCGCGATCAGGCAGGCCGCCATCATCGAGCCCCAGAAATACACATCGCCCCGCACAAGAAAGGTCGGCACGCCAACGCTCACGGTATAGCTCGACGACGCGGTGATGAACGTGACGCCATAGACAAATTCTTGCGTCACCAAAGTAAAGGCGAAGATCACCGCCGTCAGTATTCCAGCGACCGAAATCGGCATCACCACCTTGATGAATGCGCCAAAGCGGCTCAGCCCGTCGATCATGGCCGCGTCTTCAAGGTCGCGCGGGACCGCCTTGAAGAAGCCCATCAGAAGCCAGGTGCAAAACGGCACGGTGAAGCTCGGATAGACGAGTACCAAAGACCAAAGCGAATCCTGCAGGCCAAGCGTCGCGATGATGCGCGCGAACGGAATGAACAGGATGGTCGGCGGCACGAGATAGGTGAGAAAGATAGCGATGCCCAGCGTCTGCGCCCAGGGGCCGGTCATGCGCGCGAGCGCGTACCCCGCCGGCACCGCCAGTACAAGCGTGATGAAGACGACCGCGATCCCCACCGCGCCGGTATTGATCAGCCATTGCAGATACTGGGTGTCCTGAAACAGCACGGCGAGATGCTCAAGCGTCGGCGGCTCGTTGAACAGGAACGGGTTTTTGCTGACGTCGTGCAGATCGATCGTGGTCTTGAACGTCGTCATCAGCATCCAGTAGAACGGAAATGCAAGGAAGGTGATGAAGAAGACCAGGATGCCGGCATGTCCGCCGGCCCTGGCGATCCGCACCAGCTTGAACGGGCGGCGCGTCATCACGTCACCTCCGAACGCCGCGCAAGCAACAGGAACACGATCGCCACCGCCACCAATACCGGGAACAGGAACAGCGACACCGCCGCACCTCCCGCAAGATCGCCGCCCTGAATGCCGGTGAAGAAGGCCCAGGTCGCGAGCACCTGGGTCTGGTCATAGAGGCCGCCGCGGGTGAGCAAGAACACCACGATCATGTCAGTGAAGGTGAAAATGATCCCGAACAGCACGGCGACGAGCGTGATCGGCAGCAGCAGCGGGAATGTGATCTGCAAGGTGCGGCGCCAGAAGCCGGCGCCGTCGACAGCGGCGGCGTCATGGATGTCCTGGGGAATCGAGGTGAGCCCGGCAAGCAGGATCACGGTGGCGAGCGGCACGATGCGCCAGATCTGCACAACGATGATCGAGGCCATGGCGAGATTGGGCTGGCCAAGCCAGATTGGCCAATCGTTCGGTCCGAGAATGCGCAAGGCCTGCCCGGTCCAGTTGATCACCGAATAGATCGAATCGTAGATCCACAGCCAGCCGATTGCACCTAGCGAAATCGGAGCGACCCAAGGCAACAGGATAAGCAGGCGCACCAGCCACTTGCCGCGGAAATCGGCCGACAGCGCCATCGCAAGGATATTGGCGAAAACAAGCACGAAGAATTGTGAGACGATCGTGAAGATGAGGGTGTTCTTGAGCGCGGTCCAGAACGTGTTGGATGCCACCACGCGGTGGAAGTTCTCCAGGCCTACGAAGTTCATGCTGCGGCCGCCGACGGTGACATCGGAGACGCTGTAGAACAGCGAGAGAAGAAACGGAAAGCCGACCAGCGATACGATGTAAAGGATCGCCGGCGCGAGCATCAGCGGCCACAACAGGCGCTCGTTGTCGGCAAGCCGCGTGCGCCAGCCCGCTTTCGCGGTGAAGGCGTTAGCGGTTGCCGTCGTCATCGCCCGCTCCCATCGATGTGCCGGCCGCTGTTCCGCTCGAAGCGATGGATCTCGCGCTTGCGCACCACGAAATCGTAGCGCTCGCCTGCGACGACTTCGGCGCGGATGTTGTTCGGCAGCTTCGAGATCACGTGCGCCTCGGCCGTGCGGCCTTCGAGCACGCCGTAGACCAGCCGATCGGCGCCCAGATATTCGACGCGGGTGACACGGAAGGGAAAGCCGATGCTGTCGTCCGAATTGCCTACCTCGCGCGGCAGAAACGCCTCCGGCCGAAAGCCGACATAGTAGGCGCCATCCTCCACCAGATTCATCGGCGGCGAGCCGATAAAGGTGGCGACGAAGGTGTCCATCGGCTTACCGTAAATCTCCTGCGGCGTGCCGATCTGGATCACCTGGCCCTGGTTCAGCACTGCAATGCGATCGCCGAGCCCCATGGCTTCGGCCTGATCATGGGTGACGTAAATGGTGGTGGTGGCGAGGTCGCGCTGGAACTGCTTGAGCTCGTCGCGGGCGGAATTCCGCAACTTGGCGTCGAGATTGGACAGAGGCTCGTCGAGCAGGAACACCACCGGTTCGCGCACCACCGCGCGTGCGAGCGCCACGCGCTGACGTTCGCCGCCGGAGAGCTGGCGCGGCTTGCGATCGAGGAAGCGCTCGATCCCGAACATGCGGGCCGCCCAGTCCACCTTCTTGCGGATCGCGTCCTTTGCATGCCGACCGCGCGCAACGGAAACGAGATGTTCTTCGCGACGGTGAGATGCGGATACAGCGCGTAGCTCTGGAACACCATCGCGACATTGCGCGCGCGCGGCGGTAGGTCGGTGACGACGCGGCCGTCGATGACGATGTCGCCCGCAGTTGGCTGTTCGAGTCCGGCGATCAGCCGCATCAACGTGGTCTTGCCGCAGCCGGAGGGGCCGAGCAGGACGAGGAATTCGCCTTCGCGCGCGAGGAGGTCGATGCCGTCGACCGCGCGCACCTCGTCAAAATGCTTCGATATGTGCCGTGCTTCGACCGTCGCCATGAATGCCTCTCGGCTCTCTCGCGTCGGCGTCAAACGGGCCGGGCCGCCGCCGGGCCCCGCTGATCACAATGCGCGCGATCAGATCATCCCGCGCTCTTTCCACTTGGCCCAGATCGCCTTCATCTTGGTATCGAGCTTCTTCAAGGCGTCTTCGGGCGTCTCCGCGCCGGTCGCCGCCTCGGCGAAGGCGGTGTTGAGCAGCCAGGTCTGGTACGTGTCGGAAATGGGCGCAGTGGAGTAGCCGGGATAGCCAATGTTGGTCGCCCAATCGAGCACGTCCTCGAGCACCGCGTACTTGTCCGGCGGCACGGCCTTCTTGTCGTTGGAGATGAGCTGCTTGAGGTCTGGCACGGTCTGAGGGAAGCACGGGAAGTTGTAGAACTCGCTGGCCAGGAAGGCTTCCTTGAAGTTGGCAATGTAGTCGACCAGGAATTTCTGCGCGCCCGGGATATTCTCCGCGAACTTCCAGATCACGTAGCAGTCCATCACATGCTCGAGGCCCATGCGGCGCACCGGACCCCTGGCGGCCTTGGCCACGGCGATCTTCTCGTGAATCGCCATCTTCTGATCTCTCCGGTGCGCGTCACCGAGATAGCGTTGAGCACCAGCGAGGAGCGGCCGGCGAGCATCTGCCGGTTGTTGGAGGAGGCATCCCAAGCCAGAACTTCCGACGTCATGCAGTCCTCAAAGAGCCCCTTGACGAAGCGCAGCGCCTCCAGCGTGTTCTTGGAATTGATGGTGAGGTTGCCGGCCTCGTCCTGCTCATGCGCGCCGAACGAATACATGATCGCGCGCATGGCCACGCCGGTGTCGATCTCGGCGGATAGACCGATGCCGACCGGAATACGGGTCTTGTCCTTGATCTTCTTGCCGCCGACACGGATGTCGTCCCAGGTGTCCGGCTTCATGCCAATGTCACCCCAGAGATCGGTACGGTAGTTCACCGGATCCGGTACGTAGCTGTCGGAGAAGGCGAAGTATCTCTTGGTCTTCGGGTTGTATGTGCTCTTGATACCGAGATCGATCGCCTTGCCATTGGCCTTTTCGCATTCAGCATAGACGTCGTTCATGGGTACAACCTGATCCTCGAACACCGAAGGCGGCATGAGGAGCATGAAGAGGTCGTGGCCCTTCTGGGCCGACACCTCTGCTGCGGCGCGCGACTCGAGAAGAGCAAGATTGATGTTGTCGACGATCACCTCGGTGCCATTTTTGGCACCCCATTCCTTGGTGTAGGTGTTGTTGAACCACTTGTCGTAGGCGGGGACAAAGTGACTCCATTGCAGGATCTTCAGTGTCTTGGCAGCGCGAGCCGGCGTAACGTGGAAGAACGGTCCGACGGCTGCGGCTGCACCCACAGCGGTCTTGATGACGTCGCGGCGCGACAGGCCAATGCGACGAGATGCACGGGATGACATGTTTCCCTCCCATTGCTTGATCGTTCAGCGGGAGGTTGTGTGCCGGTCAAAACGGTTGAGACAATCTCCCGCTGACATTAGCTGACAATAACTATCCCACGAACCGGCAATGTTGACAACGCAGCAACGGTGCTCTCATCCAAGAAGAACTCTGTTGCCGGATGGCAGCGGAATTTGTCCCTGACCAACAGGCCCGGCTCGTCGCACAGATCCTCGAGCCGTAGTGCCGCGTCGCAAACTTGCAAAGGTGCATATGGTCATCAGCGGAATTAATCCCACGCAGTCGATTTTCATGAATTAACTCGATTTTTCAATAGCATAGGACTAGGCTTCCTGATCTGAGCGGTGCGCCATTCCGGACACGGGTTGCACTAGGCGGCTCTGGATCAATCACGACAGGGCGCAGGTCAATCACGACAAGGCGCAGGGCTGTGGCCATCGGAACGCAGCTCCCGGGACACGGGAATGGTGCGCCAGCCGGGATAAAGGTGGGCACTGGAATCGGTGTCGATACGCGATCACCTAACTGGAGGCAGACCCATGATCAATGATATTCTCGTCAACCTGTCTTACGGGACATCGCAAGATGGCGTTTCCAATTACGCTGTATCGGTTGCGGAGACCTTCGGTGCACACGTCGTGGGGACCGCCTTCTATCCGACAATAGTCGGTGGCGTTGACCTGTCGGCTAACTTTATTCGAGCCCAGCAAGCTGAAGCCCGAGAACAGGCAGAGTCCGTGGCCACCGCGTTTGACGAGGCGACGCGTCGCGCCGGCGTTTCAGCCGAAACACGCAGGATTGAAGCTGGCATTGGCGACGTACCAACCCAATTTGCGCATATCGCAAGACGATTCTGATCTTTCCGTCATCGGCCAATTTGAAAGGGACCGGGATCATCGAACGAATATCGTTATTGAGGCGGCGCTGTTCGACTCCGGAAGACCGGTGCTCATCGTTCCTTTTATTCAGAAGGATCGCCTCAAACTCGATCATGTCATGGTGTGCTGGGATGGCAGCCGGGCAGCCACGCGAGCGATCGCCGATGCCATGCCGTTTCTTACCCGCTCCGGCAAGACGAGTATTGTTGTTGCCGACACTCAGAGCGCCAAAAGCGCAGAACCTCCGGGTGCGGATATCGCGACCCATCTGTCCCGTCACGGAGTAAATGCCACGATTGAGCGCATTCCCGTCAGCAAGATCGATGTTTCAAATGCGATCCTGTCATATGCAGCCGATGCAGGTGCCGATCTCATTGTCATGGGCGGGTACGGGCATTCCCGGCTGCGGGAATTTATTCTTGGCGGAACGACACGTGGTATGCTTGCTTCGATGACCAAACCGACATTGATGTCGCACTGATCAACCGACGAGCATCAATGTGTGTCGCGACACATCGCAAAATGTCGGCGCAACGCCGAAAGTTTCCTCAATTGACGGCCCGACCACCAGATTCCGGGAGAACCAATCCTTACGACCACGCAATCATCGATCAGACGCAATGACGACAGGAATACGCCGGATATCCGGGTTCATGACATTGCCGTTGACCGCGATGACGGCAAGCATGGTGTACTGGCCGGCCGGCAGCCGGCCGCCCAGATCGATCCGGAATGTCGCGTCGTCGCCGAGCAACGCGACATCGGCGAGCACGACTCGATCCTTGCCATCGATCACCACATAGCGACACTCCGGTGCGGCACGATTGCGCACGACGGGTGCGATCAACGGCAATGGCGTCCGCACCAGGCGATAGCTTCGCTGGAATCTATCGATCATCTCGATCTCGCCCGAGAGCGTGACGCGGTCGCCGTTCCATTCCACCCTGGTGACATAGCCGTGCCGTGGGATCGCGTAGGCGTCGTATGATCCCACGCCCAACGGGTAGGTCAGATCCCGGAAAGCCTCGAGCGCGACATTGTCGGCCGACCATTTCTTCAGCCGGTACGGTCCATTGGTGACTAGGAAATGGCCGTGCTCGCGGTAGAAGGCCACGAGCGCCGCCCATCGCTTGCGCGCCTCGTCCGCAGTCACCAAGGATCGCAACGAGGCGGGGCGGTATGCGTCGCGCTCGAATGCCTCGACCCGCGACACGAGCTTACGTTTGAGTTCATCAGAGCGGACTAGATCAAGCCACTCGACATTGCGACGCAAGGCCTCTTCTTGCGAGAACGCCGCCCAGCCGCGGCTGACCGCCTCCTCCATGAGCGCGACCAGATGCCAAGGCAGCGTGCTCCAGGGCGGCGCCGCCAGAGCGTCCTCGTCCGGATTCCCGGCGCGATGGTCACGTAGACGTCGACGACCAGCAGTTCGCGAACGAAGCTGACATCGCCGATGCGGAAGGTCTTGGAGGTGATATCCGCGTCCGCGACCCGCAATCCAGCAAGTGCCCGGCGCAGGGGTGCTGTTGCAGCGTCGACGACGGGGTCGTAATGCCCTCACCGCCCTCGCGGCGAACGCCCCAGCGATACGCGAACATATAGGCATAAAGCAGATCGGCGGCGGTCGTGCGTGAGCCATCGTGAAAAGCCGAGCCGAGCACACGATAGGTCAATTTTGCAGCAGCGGATGTATTTGGGCCGATCGGCTGCAGCCGGCCATCTCCCGGCTCAGGCAACACCGCGTCAGGAGGGACATCGATCGCCTCCGCCACAGCGGATGGCAGGACGGATTCGCGTTGCCCGACGATGGGCTCCGCGGTGATCGACAGACCAACAAAGGTATAGAGGACCATGAGCGCGGTCAGCGGAATTTGCGAACGAAGCGCGGCTCCACGTACCGCTATGACACGCATCGCCTTGGTATGGCCGAGATAGACCGCCGTGACATGGCCCGTCACGATCGCCGCAACCGCCGCGTACCAGGCAAAGCGCACCCCGACGATCGCGATATCAACGCGGTAGCCGGCTGTGCCAAAGAGATTCCAGCCTTTGCCAAACGGATCGGACGCGAGCGGCACGATGTACTGGCCCTGGATCAACAGGAACACCAGATAGTGTGCCACGTGATAGCCGATGGCGATCGGGACGAGCGTCAGTGCGAAGCTGCGGGCAAGCTCCAGCGGCGAGCGGGCCATAAACGTCGCCATGATCGCGCAGATCGCCAGGTAGGCGCCGAGGAACAAAAGCCAGAACCCCACGAGGCCGGCTGTCTTGATCGCGACCGGGCCGTGCTCGCCCAAGCCGGGGAGCGTGGCGCGAAGCCAGCTTTCGAGGTTCGACCATGTCGAGGTGCCGATGAGCCCGTCATAAAGCACGGTCGAGAGCAGGAGCAACACGAATGCCATCATGGACGTCGAGACGGGCTCGTCGTCGAGCAGCCCTGCCCCGAATGGTCGAAGCAACAACTTCCGTCCTTGCGGCTGAACCTTCGCCTGAGTTGGCGCAAAACGGGCGAAGGTGCCGAACACGATGGTGAACACCTCGCCGTGCTGCATCCAGATGTCACGACCGAACACGAACATGCCGATCAAGGTGAGGATCGAATACACGGCGGCGAAACCCGCAATGTGAGCCGGCACGGCGGGGCTTGGGTAGACAAGCTCGATCCACGCAAAGGCGAGCAGCAGCAAGCACGCCGGCCAGACACCGAGCACCGGCCAGTACGGCAGCCGTCGCGACAGTTCGGTGCCGGTGGCCAGCCGATAGAGCCGCTCCGCCCCTTCGAACAGCGTCCGCCACGGATTGATCAGCCGCCACAGGTCTCCAGCGAAGGCCGAAACATAGGCAAGGCCGACCCAGAAGATGATCCACACAAGCGTTGGCGCAAGGTTCCGGTATGGATTCTGATCGCCGATGAACCCGGTAAGCACCGTGACAATGAAAACGCCAAGCGCGACGAGCCGGAGCAGGAGAACAACACCTGGCCATGCGATCAGCCGGCCGGGCGCGGTGGCGAGCAGATCGACATGCGGGCCGCGACGGGTGACGGGGGCATGACGAACGAACAGCCCGAAGACGACGAATGACAATGCGACCGCGGCGGCACCTCCGAAGAGATAGAGCGAAAGCGGCAGCGGCAGATCATAGCGCTGGCCGAAGCCGTGGGCGGCAGCAGGTGCCGCAGTGCCGAGAGCGACACAGGCCGCGGCTGCAAGCGTCCGCAACATGGCGGCGCTATTGCGGATAGACCTCGACAAGGACAAGCGGTGGCTCATGATGGGAAGGGCTCCTGCGCGGTCGCGCGCATCATGGAGGTGGATGGGGAAGCGTCCGGTCGCGCGTGCCGTGAACTTCATTTCGGCGATCGTGCCGGCCTCGACTTTCTGCTCGATGTCATAGCCGTGCAGATGCAGGGTCAATGGCTGATCCGTGCCCCAGCGCAGCTTGACCACGTCGCGCTGTTTGACACGGATCAGGCGCATGTTCTGCGCCACCTTGCCGTGCTCGATCTTGAGGTCGAACGTCAGCTCCGCGGCTTGCGCGCTTACGCTCGGCGCGAGCGCAACAATTGGCAGCAGCAGTATGCATCGGCGCAGCGTGGTCGGAATTTGCGACATGGAGCGGCTCCGACGCATTCATCGACGCGGCTTGGACTCGACATCCGCGATCCGGTTGAACACCCAGTTCTCGTCATATGGCGACGGCACAGCTGCCGGATCGCCGAGCGCGAACCACATCAGGCGGCCGAACGGGTCGGTAAAGCCTGCGATCGGGTTCCACGCTGCCTGCGCCCGCCCGTCGACCCCAAGCGCGAGCCAGCCATTCCAGGGAAAATCCTTTAGCTTCACCGTGCGGATGAACATCGGCGAATTGAAGCCTTCGTGGGCGTCATACGCGATGTTCTCAATGCCAGCCGAGAACTCGGAATTGAAGTATTCCGCTTGACGGTGTAACCAGCGACGGTCTTGCGGCAGCCGCCCACGAGCGCGCCGACGAGGTCGCGTTCCAGATTGATGCGCTCGACCGCGCCGTCATAGTCGCCCGCCCGCAGGCGCTCGACATCGGATTCGATGCGACGGCGGTGCGCCGGATCGGAGATTGCGTCCGCGAGCAGCCGATAGGCGGCAAACCAGCCGGTCCTGGCCCAGCGCGGACCAAACCAGCCGTTTAGCGCCACGCTCGCCGAGGCCACGAGGTCGTCGGCGCTCACCTGATTGATCGCGACATCCCAGTCGGATTCGCCGGTCTGCCAGTCGGCACGAACGAGGTTTTTGGCCAGCGCGCCTTCGGTCCTCACCTTCAAATCATCGACGATAGCGCCGGTTGCGTCAGTGGGGCTGCCGAGAAGGCGCGCCTTCGCGGCCGCAGCCAGATCGACATGGTTGAGAAAATCGCCGTGAAACGGCGTGACCGGATAGGGATGCAGGATCAGTTCACCGGCCTTGCCGCCGACCTCGCGGATTACGGCCCGGGTAAGCGCACAGATGGACGCCTCGTCCTTCGCCAGCGGTGATACCGGATTCACACGAACAATCACGAACGAGCCGTGCGACTCGACAGCGGTGATGGTCTCAGGAATCGCACCAGCAAATCGCGGCGTACCGCCAACATAAGCATGCATCTTGCCGTCGCGCAGGAGGTCCGCCGCGCGCTCGGACGCCACCGTCGCGATCTCGATCTCGTGCGGATAATAGGACGGATAGACCGGCAGCTCGTGGCCGCTGCGGGCCACCGTGATCGCGATGGACGTCATCGCGGCGATGAGGAGGCTGCGTCTGGTCATTGCGCCATCCGGAACGTTCAGACACTGCGCTTCGCTCGTGTCGGCTTGCGCGCAGCTAGCCGCGCAACGCCTTCATCACTTTTTCGTCGCCGAGCGCTTCCTCGGCGACCCGTGGAAGATGATCTCGCCGCGGTCGATGGCGTAGAGCCGGTCCCCGATGCGCGTCGCCGCACCCAGATTTGATTCCGCCATGAGGATGGAAACGCCCATCGCCTTGATCTTCGTGACTGCCTCGGCAAAGCGATTGACTACGACCGGGGCCAGGCCCTCGAAGGCTTCGTCGAGCAACAACAGCGAAGGAGACAGCATCATGGCGCGCGCGATCGCCACCATCTTGCGCTGACCGCCGCTAAGGTGCAAGCCTTGACGCTGGAGCAGGTTCTGCACTTCAGGAAAGAGGCTGAACGTCTGGGTTTCGGGGTCTACCCGCTGACCGCCGTTACGGCGCTTGGCGACCTCATCGCCGAGCCAGCGACTGATCATCAGGTTCTCGCTCACCGACAAATCGGGAAACACCCCGCAATCCTCGGGCGAATAGCCGATGCCACGTTTCGCCCGCTCGTGCGGTGGGAGCCTTGTCACGTCCTCGTCATCGAACAGGATCTGTCCGGCCCGGACGGGGAGAAATCCCATTATGCTCTCGATCGTGGTGGTCTTGCCCGCTCCGTTGCGCCCGACGAGGCACACCACCTCCTCCTTGTCAACGCGCAGCGACACGCCGTTGAGGATGTGGGCCGGGCCGCGGTAGGTATCGATCGCATTGACGTCGAGCACGATCAATCCTTTCGTGAAAAGGCGTCGGGACCCGAAGAGCCGATCAGGATCATCGCGACCTGCTCATTCTTCCTGATCTCGGCGGGGGTGCCTTGGGCGAGAATCGCGCCCTGGTGCATCACGACGAGGCGATCGGAATATTTGAACACGACGTCCATGTCGTGCTCGATCACCACGGCTGTTATGCCCTCGCCGCGCACAACCGAGGCGATCGTGTCCATGATCTGGCCCTTGTCGCGCGTGCTCACCCCGCTCGTGGGCTCGTCGAGGAATAGGAGCTTGGGCCGCAGCGCATAGGCGAGCGCTACGTCGAGCAGCTTGCGCTCGCCTTGCGCGAGGCCGCGCGCAAGCTCGTTGCGCTTGCCGGCGAGCCCGAATTGGTCGAGCACCGCGTCGGCTTCCCGCGTCACCTCGCTGTCGCGGCGGGCGAGCGCCGCAATATTGCGGGTCTTGCCTTCGCGGGAAAAGATCGCCAGCGCGACGTTGTCGAAGGCGGTGAGGTCGTCGAACAGATTCACCAGCTGGAAGCTGCGCGCAATTCCTGCCTTGACGCGCTGGGTCACCGAGGCGTTGCTAACGTCCTGGCCCTGGAAGATGATTTTTCCGGAATCGGCGCTGTAATATGCGCTCACGATGTTGCAGAACGAAGTCTTGCCGGCACCATTGGGGCCGACCAGCGAAATGAACTCGCCCTCCTCAATGGTCAGATTGACGTCGTCGACAGCATGCGTATCGCCGAAGTACTTCTTGAGATGGACCGTCTCGAGGAGGCTCATGAGGTCCTCCTGGTAAACCTGGCCGCAAGGCGTGCGGCCGTCCCCACGATGCCCGACGGCAGCGCTAACACCAGGACTACGAGCACTACGCCGAGCAGCAGCTGCCAATATTCCGTGCTCGCGACCGCATAGGTCTTGAGATAGTTGAACACCACAGCGCCGACGATCGGCCCCGTGAACGTCCGAAACCCGCCGAGCACGCTCATGAACACGATCTCGCCGGAGAACGGCCAATAAAGGATGTCGGGCGTGGTCAGCCCATTGAGCGGAACCCAGAGGATGCCGGCAAGCCCCGTGAATGCGCCCGATATGACGAAGGCGATCCAGCGGTAGTGCCGCACTGATACGCCGATAAAGCTCGCGCGCGTCTCGTTGTCGCGAATTGCCTGCAGCGCTTTGCCGAACGGCGAATGCACGATGACCCACATGATGACCGTCGCCAGCGCGAACAGTCCAAGTACATAATAATAGTAGGCGAAAACGAAGCGTTGGAACGAGCCGGGGCCGGCGAAGTTGACGAGACCGCCGAGCAGTGTGAGCTTGGCATAGGCGACGCGGATGCCGTCGGTGCCGCCGGTCACCCAGAAGAACTTGAAGGCAAGGCTCCACAACACCTGCGACAATGCCAGTGTCAGGATGCCGAAGAAGATGCGCGTGTGCCGTACGCACACGAACCCGAACAGCGCGGAGATGAGCAGCGTGCCCAGGAGCCCGCCGACGATGCAGAGCTCCATGGATTGCGCGCCGAGGTCGCGTACGATGAACGCAACCGTATAGGCGCCGGCGCCGAAATAGGCAGAATGGCCGAACGACAGGAGTCCGGTATAGCCGAGCAGCAGATTGAAGCCGAGCGCCGCGATGGCCATGATCAGGCCGTAGGTGAGCAGCACCGTCTGGTAGGGATCCACCAAATTCGGCAGCACCGCGAGCATAAGGAGTATTGCGATCGCAACTACGGCCGGCCGCCAAGCAGACGGGCCAATGCTCGTGATCACGCCCTTTTTTGCGACGGCGAGGCTCATCGTCATGCCCTCCCAAACAGTCCGGTCGGGCGAATGAGCAGGACCGCGGTCGCGATCAGGTAGAGCACGGCAAGCTCGATCTCGGGGAAAAACTGGATGCCGGCGGTGCGGACGAGGCTGACGATCAATGCACCGACCAGTGCGCCTTCGAGGCTCCCGAGCCCACCGATCACCACGACAACGAACGCCAAGATTAGGGCCTCAATGCCCATGCCGAGCACGGCGGCCTGCGCCGGCACCACGACCGCGCCGCCCAACCCGGCCATGAAGCAGCCGATGGCGAAGGCTTGCACGTAGACACGGCTGACATTAAGCCCGAGCGCTGCGGCCATGCGCCGATCCTGCGAAGTGGCGCGCAGGATGATGCCGAATTTGGTGCGGTAGATGATCCACCACAGGCCGAGAGCGGCGATCAGTCCAATGGCGATGACGAACAGGTTGTAGGTCGGATAGAGCAGCCGGCCGATGGGGATGCTGCCCATTTGATCCATTATCGATCCGGCCGAGAGCGGCGTGCCGCCGAAAAGGAATCTCATGGCATCTTCGAGGATCATGAGCAGGCCGAACGTGATCAGCAGATGGTACTCTTCCGTCCGTCGGTAAAGCGGACGCAGCAGCGTGGGCTCGATCACCGCGCCCACAACCGCAATCGCGACGGCGCCGACAGGCAGCAGGAGCAGGAGGCCGGCAAGGCCGAGCGTGCCGCTCGCCGCATGGCCGACCGCCCCGCCGACGACCCAGGCCGAGACGTAGGCACCGAGCGCGTAGAGCGCCCCATGGGCGAGATTGACGATGCGCATGACGCCATAGATGAGGCTCAGGCCTGCGGCGATCAGAAACAAGACCGCCGCGTAGAAGAATGAATTAAGCAATTGGATGATGAAAATCGTCACCGTTCTTCCTCACGCGATCTGCGGCGTCTCAGATCTCCTCACGCGAACTGCGGCGCCTCGGATTCCCTCCACTGTCTCAGTTACTCCGAAAGTCCATGCGGCCGATGGTCGGATTGATCGTGTTGCCGTCGAGAAAGATGGCCGAGAAGACTGTGTAATTGCCTGCCGGGAGATCTCGGCGGCAGCGACACCGCAAAGCGTCCATCGCCTTCCCAGCTCGCGCCCCCGGCTGTGACCACCTTGCCATTCTCGCCGAGGAGAACGTACCGTGCCACCGGCCGGATCGGCAGCATCTCGCGCAGCGTGTCGCGCTTGAGCGCCACGCGAACGATGCGGCGATCGCGCTGCTGCTTGAGGGCGATCTCGGCGTCGGCCGTCACCAGAATGCGATTGCCGATGTGCTCGACCCGCGTCACGAACGCCTTGGCTGGATAGGCATAGAAGTCGAACGTGCCAAGGCCAACCGGATAGGTGAACTCGCGAATGACGTCGAATGTGTAGACGTCAGGCGAGAACCTCCTGAGCCGGTAGGGACCATTGGTCACGAGCAAGTGGTTATTGGCTTCGACGAATTGATCGAGCGCCTGCCAGCGTGCGGTCGCGGCTTGCGCGTTCACGAAGCTTTCGAGCGCCGCCGGTCGGTAGCCGGCCGTGGCGAATTCCTTGATCAACGCGCGCAGCTTGTCGCGCTGTGCAGGATCGCGCGCGAGGTCGAGCCACGGCAAATTGCGCCGCTGGGCCTCGCTTTGCGAGAAAGCCGCGATTTCGCGTTCGACGGCGGCTTCCATCAGCGCCAGCACGTGCCACGGCACCGAACTCCATGGCGGCGCCGCCAGCGCATTCTCATGTTCGTCGGTGGGGATGGCGTCAACATAGACCTCCACGATCGGCGAGCGATAGGTGAATACGAGATCACCGATCGGGAGCTTCGATTCCTCCACGCCAACGACACGGACACCCTTGAGGCGCTCCCGCATCAGGTTGGTTGCGGCGGAAACCTCAGCATCGAACGTCGCGGAGGCCGACGAGTTACCCCATCGGTACGCAAAGGCATAAGGGTAGATCAGGTCGGCGGTCTCCATCTCGCTGCCGTCCTGGAATGACGATGCCAGGACGCGGTAGACAACTTTGGTCATCGCGCTCCCGCCAACGTCGATCGGAACGAGCCGGCCGGTGCCGGGCTCCGGCACCAGGGCATCGGCGGGGACACGGATGGATTGCAGCGTCGATTGCTCCGTAGGCCGAACCTCCGCGCGATTTGGGGCCCACAGACTGTTGTACGGGACGGCTAAAAACGCATCGTCGCCGACGATCGCCCACACCAGCCGGCCGGGCGCGTCCGTGAACCCGGCAACCGGGTTCCAGGCTGCGGTCGCGCGGATGTCGATGCCCAGTCGGAGCCAGCCGTTCCACGGCAGATCCTTGAGCTTGAGCGTCCGCAGGACGATGGCTGAGTTGAATCCGAACTGCGAGTCGACCGCTATATTCTCGATCCCGTTGGAGAAGTCGTCGCTATAGAACTCGCGCCGGAGCCGATAGCCAATCACCGCGCGGTCGCAACCGCGGGTCAGCTCCGTTATCAGGTCGCGTGCGATGTTGAGCCGCTCGGCCGGGTCTCTGTAATCCGCTTCGGCAAGCCGCCCATAGAGTTCGTCGCCGTGTTTACGCTCGGCCGCGCCGCTGACGGCGGGCCGCAGCAGGTGATAGGCTTGGAACCAGCCCTCCTTGACCCAGGGCGGTGCTGGCCAGGCATTAAAGCCGACGTTGGCGGCGCGCAGCACCTCGTTGACGGCAACCTCGTCGAAGCGGATGTCCCAGTCGGTCGGATGAAGCGCAAGTCGGTGAAGCACCATGTCCTCGCTGCCGGCGTTTTGCGCGCGCAAGGCTAGCGAGGCACCCCGCCTGCAGCAGCCCCGACGGTGGGCTTCGTGTCTGTGCCACGATCAACGTGACCGATGTAATCCGCATGATACGGCGTGATCGGGTAGCGGTGCGGAACCAGGTCCGGATGCGACACCAGAGCATTCGCGGCATTTTCGATCGCGCGACAGCGCGCTTCACGCCCCTGCGCGCGCTCTGGATTGACGCTCACGGTGATGAGTGAGCGGAGTGAAACGACTGACCTGAGGTGCGACGGCATCTCTCCCGAAAACTGCGGGATGGCGCCGAGATAGGCGTGGAGCGGGTCCTTGGCGTTGCTGAATTCGCGGACCGCCGCTCCGGGATCGAGCGGCTCGACGCGGATTTCCTGCGGGTAGAACGATGGATAGTACTGCACCTCATGCCCGGCCTGCGCCGCCGGCGCAGTGGCGCAGAGCAGCATCGCTGCGAGCGTGCCGCTTTGCATGAGGGATCTCCACACGGACATCACGACCCTCGAGGCAACGCCGGCCCTGCAACAAATCGACCACGCCCTCGCGGAACGAAGGCATGGTTGGTTGATGGGCAAGCTTCAGGCCACCTGTGGCCAAGTCTCCTTGATCCAATTGTAGGTCGACGTCGGATCGTTGTGCGAGGTGCCCGGCTTCGGCCAGTTCGGCGGCGCGGTGATGTTGCGGATCGGGATCGTGATCATCCTGTCCGGATCGAGGATCTGGAACGGGTACTCGGCCACGTTCTTGCTGAACCCGGTCACCGCATCCTTGTAGCCCTGGTGATTGTCGGGCCGGATGTAGAGATAGCCCGCCGCGGTCTCGAAATACATGCCTTCGAGCTGGCTGATGATCGCCTCTTCGTCTGGCCAGCCGCCGACGAGCTTGTTCGCTTTCTCGACCGCCGTCCGGTACATATGAAGCGTGTGGTACGCGCCATCCGACTGGAAGTTCGGATACTCGTTCCAGCGCTTGAAATACTTCTCCACGAAGGTCTTGTTGGCGGGCCAGCGATTTCCCGGCGGGAAGGTGAAGTAGTAATTGGAGTGGACGCCAGCGATGACACCTTCCGGGTGATCCTTGCCGATGGCGTGCGGCGCGACGCCGAAGGCGATCGTGCTCGCGAACTTGGCATTATTGAACATGCCATAGCGCAGCGCTTGTTTGTAAAGCGCCACGTAGTCGCCGCCCCACACCGATGACACGATCAGGTCGGGGTTCGACGACATCGTCTTTGTGATATGCGCGGTGAAGTCAGTCGTGCCGAGCTTCGGCCAACCTTCCGACACGACCTCGGCACCGGGCACCATCTTCTTGTAGGCGATCATGAAGTGGTCGAAGGCGTTGCGGCCGTAAGAGTAGTCGGGATGGATGTGGGCGATCTTCTTTGCGGTCGGCCAAGTTCTGCGCCGCCGCGACCGCGCAGGTCACGCCGTCGGCCGACTGGATGTTGGTGATGCGGAACGCGAACTTCGGGTTCGGCACCGCCTTGTCCCACAAGAAGTCGGTGCAACCGTCAACGAAGATGGTGAGCAGACCGAGCTCCTCGGCGACCGGTCCGAGCGCGGGGGTATTGCCGCTCGATATGACGCCGGTGAACATGTCGATCTTCTCGGAGAGCTTCATGCGGCGAAGCTCTTTCACGTTGGCGTCGGTGCCGGCGTTCTCGTCCGCCGTGATGGTCTCGATCTTGCGCTTGCCGAGAATGCCGCCCTGCGCGTTGATCTCCTCGGCGGCCAGGATGTGGCCCTTGAGCGAGGGATCACCGAGCACGGCCCCGGGGCCGGTGAGGTAGGTCATGTGACCGAACTTGAGCGGGGTGGAGGGAATATTTCCCTTGGGTGGCCTGGCGACCTGCGCCACGGCCGGAGCAATCGCCGGCACTGAAGTTGCCGCCGCGGCCCCTACCGTGATACCAAGACTATTCAGGAAATTTCTGCGATTCAGGTTCTGCTGCGTCATGGACCGTCCTCCGTTTCGAGGGTCGGGTGCGACGCTCCCGCCACGCGCGGAGCACACACCTCCGGCCTTTTCGTGGCTTATTACAACATCTTAGTCCCGCGGCGCCTCCGAGTAAATCAACTTCCGCCAATTTCGAGCGCAATCGCGACCGGCGGATGTCGGAGCTTAACGCGAGGCTACACCTTGAAGCGTGGATCGAGGTGGTCACGCAAGCTGTCGCCAAACAAATTGAAGGCGAATACTGCAATGCTGATGGCAACGCCCGGGAACAAAATCATCCACGGCGCCTGAACGGTAAAAGTCAGCGGCGTTGCCCGACAGCATCAGGCCCCAGGCCGGGGTCGGCTCCTGCACGCCAAGCCCCAGGAACGACAGCGAGGCCTCCGCCAGGATCGCCTGCGCGACCAACGCATTCAGCATGATGAGGTACGGCGCGACCACGTTCGGCGCCATGGGCTGATCGGCCTCGTGCCGGACTCCTGTTCAAGGCCTTCAACGCCCGGCTGTTTCCGTGGAAATTGGCACGACTAAGCGGAAGTTGCCGCGCGCTTTTGGGGTAAGTCATTGAGAACAGGGGATAAAGCGCCTTCGACGGTCTGCGTTGTACCCATGTAATTGGTGTTTTCCGGTTGACGGATGCGTGCGGCTGTGATTCAAGCTTGCCATGTACGTCGAGCGCATTCCCAACCGCAATTCGCCGCCGGCGATCTTGCTGCGCGAGAGCTATCGCGACGGCGACAAGATCAAGAAGCGCACGCTCGCCAACCTTTCGGATTGGCCTGCGGCAAAGATCGAGGCATTGCGCCGCGTGCTGCGCGGCGACGCTGTGGCGGCGAGCGATCCGAAGGCGTTGACCCTGCTGCGCAGTCTGCCGCACGGCCATGTGGCGGCGGCGCTGGGGACCCTGCACAAGCTGGGGCTCGATCGGCTGCTGGCGCAGGGCGGCCGGCAGCCAAAGCGCGACGTCGCGCTGTGCACCGCGATGATCGTGGCGCGTCTGGTCGATCACCGCTCCAAGCTTGCGACGTCACGTCTGCTTGATGACGAGACCGCCACCTGCTCCCTGGGGCAGGTGCTCGGGCTCGGATCGGTCGACGAGCAGGAGCTTTATGCCGCACTCGACTGGTTGATCGGGCAGCAGGACCGCATCGAAGCGGCGCTGGCCCGGCGCCATCTGAAGAACGGCATGCTGGTTCTCTACGACGTCAGTTCGACCTATTTCGAGGGCCGCACCTGTTCACTCGCCAAATTCGGCTACAACCGCGACGGCAAGAAGGGCAAGCTGCAGATCGTGTTTGGACTGCTGTGCACGGCCGACGGCTGCCCCGTTGCAGTCGAAGTGTTCGAAGGCAATGTCGGCGATCCGTCGACACTGCAAAGCCAGATCACCAAGCTCAAGCAGCGCTTTGATCTCGAGCGCGTGGTGCTCGTGGGCGATCGCGGCATGATCACCGCAGCACGCCTGGAGGAGACCATCAAGCCGGCCGGGCTCGACTGGATCACCGCACTGCGCGCCCCGGCGATCCGCGCTCTCGCCGAGGCCGGCACGCTACAGCTCTCCTTGTTCGACAAGCGCGACCTCGCCGAGATCGCCTCGCCCGACTATCCCGGCGAGCGGCTCATGGTCTGCCGCAATCCTTGCTGGCCGACCAGCGTGCGCGCAAACGACGCGAGCTGCTCGATGCCACCGAACGCAAGCTGCACGACGTTCAGGCCCGCGTTCGCCGCGATAAAAAGCCGCTCCGTGGCAAGGACAGGATCGGACTCGCCGTCGGCGCCGATCTCAATCACTACAAAATGGCCAAGCACTTCGTCGTGACCATTACCGACGACGACCTGACATTCTCGCGCAACACCGCACAAATCGATGGTGAAGCCGCGCTCGACGGCGTCTATGTGCTGCGCACCAGCCTCGCGCCCGAGGCGCTCGACGCCACCTCGACCGTCAAGGCATACAAACAACTCGCCGGCGTCGAGCGCGCCTTCCGCAGCATCAAGACCGTCGATCTCGAGGTGCGGCCCATTCATCACAGGCGAGCTGACCGCGTGCGTGCCCACGTCCTGTTGTGCATGCTCGCCTACTATCTCGAATGGCACATGCGCCAGGCGCTCAAGCCGATCCTGTTCGATGACCATGACACGCAGGCCGCCGAAGCCGCGCGCAGTTCCATCGTCGCCAAAGCCCAACGCTCCGAAGCCGCACAGCGCAAGGCCGCCACCAAACAAACCGACGACGGCTTGCCGGTCCACAGCTTCCGCTCGCTGCTCGACGATCTCGCGACCGTCACACGCAACACAATGGCAATGGCGCAAAACCCGGACGCCTCGTTCGTCCTCTATCCGCAACTCACGCAGATCCAGGCGCGCGCCTTCCAGCTCCTCGACGTCGCCGTCAAGTCGTAGCCAGTACCCAAACCGACGACATCCCAATCCGTGAGTCGGATCAACCGCTTGCGCTTTTCAAAGGGAGCAACTTCCGACTAAGCTGAACATCGATCAGTCTCTCGCACCTTCCCTGTGCGTCAGGGCAATGTGCCGACGCGGGCTCTGGAACCGATTGATCTCAGCGTCGGCGATAATGAATTCGTCACCATCCTCGGCCCGTCGGGCTGCGGAAAATCAACGCTGCTCCTTCACGACGGTCCGATGGACGGAGTATCCCTCCTCGCCTGGGTCGAGCAGATGTTGGCGCCAACCTTGCGCCCAGGCGACATCGTCGTCATGGACAATCCGGCCGCCCACAAGGTCGCGGGCATCAGGCAAGCTATCGAAAGCCTGCGGCGCCGAACTCTACTATCTGCCGCCCTACAGCCCCGATCTCAAGCCGATCGAAACGCCTTCGCCAAACTCAAGGCGCATGTGCGAAAGTCCGCCGCGCGAACCCTCGATGCACTCGATCGAGCCGCCGCCAGCGCATTGCAACACTTCAAACCCGGCGAATGCGCAAACTTCTTCGCTCACGCCGGATACGGCTTGGATTAAGAGGAACCTGCTCTAGGCTAGCCGATCACTAACTCTCGCGCACAATTCCACGAACCCAAGGTCCGCTTCAATCCGCGCCGAGATATGCCGCCTTGACCTTCGGATCGGACAACAGCGCCGCCGCTGCGCCGGTCGATGCGATGCGGCCGGTCTCCAGCACGTAGCCGCGGTCGGCGATTTCGAGCGCCGCGGTGACGTTCTGCTCGACCAGCAGCACGGTGATGCCGCTCGCCTTCAGCGCCACGATGGCGGCGAGGATCTGGTCGACGAGAATGGGCGACAGCCCCAGCGACGGCTCGTCGAGCAGCAGCAGTTTCGGCTTACCCATCAGCGCACGGCCGATCGCCAGCATCTGCTGCTGGCCGCCGGACAAGCCGCCGGCGACGAGATGGCGTTTCTCGCGCAGCACCGGGAACATCTCAAACACCCGCTCGCGGTCCTGCTCGATCTCGCTGTCGCGGCGCATGTAGGCGCCGAGCCGCAGATTATCCTCTACGCTCAAGGGGCCGAACACCTGCCGCCCCTCCGGCGACTGCGTCATGCCGCGCTCGACGCGGCGGTGCGGCGGCAATTTGTCGATGCGCGTGCCGAGGAAGCGGATTTCGCCTTCGCTAATCGGCTGCACGCCCGACAGCGCGCGCAACAGCGTGGTCTTGCCGGCGCCGTTGGAGCCAATCAGCGCCACCACCTCGCCTGTGCGCACCTCGAGGCTGACGCCCTTCAGCACCTCGATGCGACCGTAGGCGCTGTGTAGCTTCGAAACCTCAAGCACGTGCCGCCTCCCCGTCCCGTGTTTGCCGAGATAGGCCTCCAGCACCGCCGGGTTGTCGCGCACTTCGCGCGGCGTACCTTCGGTCAGCGGCCGGCCGCGCTCCAGCACCAGGATCCGGTCAGAAATCTTCATCACCAGCTTCATGTCGTGCTCGACCAGCACCACCGCGATGCCTTTTGCAGCAACCCGGCGCACCAGCTGATCGATCTCTTCAGTTTCCACCGCGTTGCAGCCGGCCGCCGGCTCGTCGAGCAGCAGCACGCGCGGCTCGGCGGCGAGCGCGCGGGCGATTTCGAGCCGCTTACAGGCGCCGTACGGCAGCGATCCGGCCAATTGATCGGCGCTGCCACGCAGGCCCACACCGTCGAGCAGCGCCAGCGCCGCCTCGCGTGTTGCGCGGTTCTGCCGCGTCACCGACGGCAGCCGGAACAGGTCGGCGAACAGGTTGCAGGTTTCGCGCAAATGCCGCCCGACCATCACGTTCTCGGCGGCGGTCATGCGTTGGAAAATCTGCAGGTTCTGGAAGGTGCGCGACAGGCCGCGGGCGGCGAGTATGTCGGGCGCAAGGCCAGTCACGTCCTCGCCCACCAGCTCGACGCGCCCCTGATCCGCCTCGTAGAGACCCGACACCACATTGAACAGCGTGGTCTTGCCTGCGCCGTTCGGCCCGATGATGGAGAGAATCTGGCCCGCATCGACAGCGAAGCTGACACCGTCGATGGCTTTGACGCCGCCGAACGAAATTCCGATGTTGCTGGCAGCCAGGATCGTCATGCGCGCACCCGCCTTGCCAGCCATTTCGACGCGGTGGGCACGATGCCGTCGCGCATGAAGATCATCGACACGATGATGATCAGGCCGAGCAGCACATGTTCATACTCCTGGAACACCGTCAGCACCTGCGGCAGCGTGATCAGGACAGCGGCGCCGACGATGCTGCCGACCGCCGAGCCGAGCCCGCCCAGCACCACCATGGTGACGAGCTCGATCGAGTGCAGGAAGCCGGCCTGATCCGGATTGACGAAGCCGTTCATCATGGCGAGCATGGAACCCGCCAGCGACGCATAGACCGCCGCAATGACGAAGGCCTGCAGCTTGAAGCGGGCGACGTCGATGCCGGCGACGCGCGCGGCGACTTCGCTATCGTGCAAAGCGCGAAAGGCGCGGCCGGTCGGCGTTTCGCCGAGATTGAGTGCGATCCAGGTGCCGACGACCAGCACGCCGCCGGAGATCCAGTACCAGGTGCTCGATCCGCTGGCGCGCCATCCGAACAGCGACAATTTTGCCACCGACATGCCGTCCGGCCCGCCGGTCCAGCGGCTTTCGGTGGTGATCACCAGCGCCACAAGCACGCCGAGGCCGAGCGTCGCGATCGCGAGGTAATGCCCTTTCAGGCGCAGGACCGGACGGCCGACTAGCCAGGCCGACGCTGCCGAGATCACCGCGCCGATGAGCAGCGCACCCCACGACGGCAGGCCGAGATGCGCCGGCCCGATCGCGACCGCATAGGCACCGATGCCGAAGAACCCAGCATGGCCGAGGCTGACCTGGCCCGCCTGCCCCATCAGGATGTTGAGGCCGATCGCCGCGAACGCCGACACCCACACCAGCGATGCGACGCGAAAGTAATAGCTGGACGGAAACAGCAGCGGCAGCACGACCACGATCGCGGCCAGCACGATCAGCGTCACACTGCGATGGCCGAACCATGCCGGCATCAGACCCTCTCCACCGCGCGCCGCCCGAACAGGCCTTGCGGCATGGCGAACAGCACGACGAGAATGACGATGAAGGCGAACGCATCCTTGTAGGTCGAGCTGATGTAGCCTGCCCCGAACGCCTCGAGCAGGCCGAGCAGGAGCCCGCCCGCCACCGCGCCGAGCGGATTGCCCATGCCGCCGAGCATCGCCGCAGCAAAACCTTTCAGCGCGAGCAGTGTACCGACGTCATAGCTCGTCAGGGTGATCGGCGTGATCAGGATGCCGGCGATGGCGCCGATGGCCGCCGATCCGCCGAACGCCAAGGCCATCACCGTTGCGGTGTTGATCCCGACGAGGCGCGCCGCCAGCCGGTTCGCCGCGGTGGCGAGCACCGCCTTGCCGAGCACAGTGCGTTCAAGAAACGCGTACAGCAACAGGACGATCACCGCGGTGCCGCCGAGCACCCAGAAACTCCTGCGGCTGCACCGCGGCGCCGAACAGATTGACCGGCGTGTCGCCGGAGAACGACGGCAGCTTGTGGAATTGCTTGTCGAAAAGGATCTGCGCCGCGCCGCGCAGCAGGATCGAAGCGCCGATGGTGATGATGATCAAAGTGACGGCGGAGGCGCCGCGCGCTGGCTCGATCGCAAGCCAATACAGCAGAAGTCCGACGGCAACGGCGGCGACAACTGCAATGAGCGCCGCGAGCGGCAGCGGAACGCCGGCGGCGGCAACAAACACCGTCACCATGCCGCCCAGCATGACGAACTCACCCTGCGCGAAATTGACCAC
Organism: Bradyrhizobium sp. RDT10; assembly: GCA_044772375.2. Classification (GTDB taxonomy): domain Bacteria; phylum Pseudomonadota; class Alphaproteobacteria; order Rhizobiales; family Xanthobacteraceae; genus Bradyrhizobium. The sequence continues at coordinate 1,120,003 of CP187939.1, read as the reverse complement.
GTCGGAGGCGTTGTAGACCAGCGTGAAGCCGAGCGCGACCAGCGCATAGACCGCGCCCACGGTCAGCCCCGACATCAGGAATTGGAAAAATTCGGCCATGACCTCAGCGGCTCGCGTTGCCGCGCGTTCAAGCATTGCGGTGGCCTCATCCTTCGAGACGGCGCTTCGCGCCTCCTCAGGATGAGGGTCTGGTGTCATATTTTCTGCGTCATACGCGGGCTTAACCCGCGTATCCATTTCTTGCGGCGCGCGTCTATCCTCTTGAATAAAGATGGATTGCCGGATCAAGTCCGGAAATGACGCATCAAGTGCAGCGCGCTCCCTCTTCCCTCATGGTGAGGCGCGCGGCGCAGCCGCGCGTCTCGAACCATGAGGCCGTTAGCCCTGGAGTCTCGAACGCGATCATGCTTCAGGTCCCTGGCGCCAGCAGGCTCCAGTCGCCGCCCTTGATTTCGAGCGTGCGGAACGCCGAGAGATCGAGCCCGAGGTGGTCGGTAGGCGACATGTTAACCACGCCGCCGGTGCCGACAAACCCCTTGGTCTTCTCGATTTCGTCGCGCAGCTTTTTCGGTTCGGTCGAATTCGCCCGCTTCATGGCCTCGACCAGGATGAAGAGGCCGTCATAGGCATGGCCGCCGAAGGTCGAGACCGGCTGCTTCGTGGTGTCTTCATAGGTCTTCTTATAGTCGACCACGACCTTCTTCTGCGGATCGCCGTCCGGCAGCTTGTCACCGACAAGCAGCGCCGCCGCCGGCAGGCGCACGCCTTCCGCCGCCGGGCCTGCGAGCTCGATGAAGCTCTTCGAGGCCACGCCATGGCTCTGATAGAGCGGCGTCGCGGTCATGCCGAGCTGGGCGTAGTTGCGGGTCACGATCGCCGGGCCCTGGCCGAAGCCGGCATTGACCACCGCCTGGATCCCGGCGGTGTTCTTGATCTTGGTCAGCTGCGCGGTCATGTCGCTGTCGCGCGGACCGTAGGTCTCTTCGGTGATGATCTGGATGCCGTAGTTCGGCGCCACCTTGGTGCACTGCGCCCGCATCGACGTGCTAAAGCCTTCAGTGCCGGAGATCATGGCGATCTTCGTCAGGTTGCGCTGCTTCAGGTTCTCGAAGATTTTTTCGCAGGCCATCCTGTCGGTGTGCGGCGTCTTGAAAACATACTTGCGGACCGGCTCAATGATTTCGATCGCGCCGCCGAGCGAAATGAGCGGCACCTGCGCTTCCTCGAACACCGGAATCATCGCCATGGTGGTGCCGGTGGTCGATCCGCCCACCATCGCCACGACCTTGTCGTCCTCGATCAGCCGGGTGGCAAAGGTGCGTGCCTTGTTGGCGTCGCCGCCGTCGTCATAGATCACGAGCTCGATCTTCTTGCCGCCGACGCCGCCGGTGCTGTTGATCTTGTCGACGTACATCCGCAGCGTCTTGTCCTCCGGCTCGCCGAGGAACGAGGCTGGGCCGGTGATCGAGAGGATCGAACCGATCTTGATGGTCTGCTGCGCAAATGCCGGATGGCACAGCGCCAAGCCGAGCGCGCCGGCCGCAACAAGACGTTTCATGGCTGAGAGTGGTGTCATGAATTCCTCCTGGTTTCGGGGTGCTCGATTTTGCGCATCCATTCGAGGGATGAGCGGCTTCCTCCTCAATATAATTGAATAATTGACCGAGCGGATCAGCGCCGTCAGAAACTACCGCGGTGGACCGACGTCTTTCCTTATGTCAACGGTATTTACCATATCGGCTTTTGGCCCTGAGCCGCCGATTGGCAAGCTAAAGCCACCGTCGGGTGCTGGAGGACAAGCTGGAGAGTTCGAGGCAATGCATGGGAGCGTGCACAGTCCTGACCAACCGCAATCCCATTGAAAGGAGACCTGACCACGATGACGTGTTGGCGAACCCGATTGAACTGTGGAAGGCATCCCGGGCTGCGGCCGCCAAGACAACAGGCTCTCACTCGACAATTTGCAGAACGGGGAACGCTATGGATAAGACGAACCTCCTTGATAACGTGAAGCATTGGCGTGAGAGGGCAGAAAAAGCGCGCGTCCGAGCGTCTTTAGTCAGCGCGTAGCGGACGCGTGCAAAGCCATTCAAGGGATGGACCGCAATGACCGCCAGCGGGACCGAAACAAACAGCGATACGGACGAAATTGATCAATACGCCAAAGCCGAAGGGAAGGCGCGGCGACAAAAGGAGGACTAACTAGTTCCTGCGGCGTCCATCAGGGCAAGGTCACGGATCCAGCCGCCAACCTGGAGCTTGGTTCGGATCGACCAAACGTGCTTGGGCCGTAGTGGAGGCTTGGCTCCGATCAGCTTGCCTTTATTCCAAGGGGCACGTCCCGTAGCATTCGACGCAGATGTTGCAAAGTCTTTCGGCTATTCTCCTCATATTGCTGAGGATTGCCATCTTGCGAGTTTCGAGGATGTAGAATCCGGTCCGCTCTTGGGCTGTTTGAGACAAACACCAATCTGTTGCCGAAAGGCAAGACGCCGCTTTTGACCCACGACGGAAGTCTCGTGGCCAAAAGGACTCGTTGACTCGGAGCAAACATTTAGCTGGGTTGAGCGCGCCACCGAATGGATCGCTGCCAATCGGCCTTGCACCGAGAGCCAAGCAGGCAGACTCTCACGCTCGGCGTTCGGCTCACTCGGAAGATTGGGTAAAGTCACCGCCAACGACTTTCGACCTTCCTCTGAGAGAATGAGTAACGGCAATCCACAAGGAGGCGAAAATGTCGAAAGATCGTAGAGAGTTCATGAAACTCGCCGGTGCCACGGCGGCAGTCGTGGGCACGGCATGGGCTGCGACACCGGCCGCCGCCCAGATGAGCGGGCGGTTCAAGTCTATCAAGGCGTTGGCATTTGATGCCTACGGCACACTGTTCGACGTCTTCTCAGTTACGGCGTTGTGCGAGCAGTTGTTCCCTGGCAAGGGCAACCAGCTGGCGCAAATCTGGCGGTTCAAGCAGTTGCAATACAGCCTAATGCGCAGCCTCATGGGCCGCCATCGCGACTTCTGGGGCCTGACCGAGGACGGGTTGGTCTGGGCGAGCAAGAATCTCCAGCTCGACCTGACGGCCGACAAGAAGAAACAGCTGATGGATGCTTATTTGAACCTCGCGGCCTTCCCGGACGTGAAGCCGGGCCTCGATGCACTGAAGAAACAGGGGATCAAGCTTGCTATCCTGTCCAACGGTGAGCCCAGAATGCTCGAGGCGGCCGCGAAAAGCGCAGGCATCCGCGATCTGCTCGACGAAATCATAAGCGTCGAGGAGGTGAAGATCTTCAAGGTCAGCCCGCGCGTCTACAACCTCGCGCCCGAGCGCATGAAGGTAAGCAACCCCGAGCTCGGCTTCGTCTCGGCGAATAACTGGGACGCTGTCGCCGCCGCGTCGGCCGGACTGCGGACATTTTGGATTCAGCGCAGTACCGTCGAGGTTCCCGAGGAATTGGGATTCCAGGTTGATACAATCGTCAAGGCGATCACCGATCTCGCGCCGCTGCTGCGCGGCTGAGCACTGGTAGGCCACCGCTCAAGAGGACTATAGGGCCTGTACTCAACGAGCGGTTCTAGAGATCGGCCGTGCTAACGGAGAGTGCCGAATGCCCGGGTTTGGCCCAACCCGGACCCACGGGCATGTCCGTTTTTGCCCCGCTATTGGGGGACAAGCGGACATCACTTCTGCCTCATCTGACCGCCTCGGTCTGCTCGGCATTCCCGTTCACCCCGCGAGCCTGATCCGGCTTGCCGGTGCAACCTTCCTGATCCTTGGCGTCGTCCTGATACGGACGTAGCCGCAGAAGATGATGCGGCCGTAGTCGCTATGGCGTAACCTTAACGCCAGCGTCATCACACCAACCAGCCAACGGCGTTTTCGCCTTGTGAGAGGTCCAGCGATGCCCGCAGATCATGATACGCGCCATGATACGCGCCCTCTGGGTCGAACCGGCATCGATGTGCTGCCCTTGGGCATCGGCACGAACAAGTGGCGGCGTGCCGATCGTGGGGCCGTGTTGGAAACATACAGGACCATTCATGATGCCGGCCCGTGCATGATCGACACGGCTGAGATCTATTTCTCGGAGCGCGTCGTGGGTGACTGCTTGCGCGCCGGTCCAACCCGCGCGGTGATAGCATCGAAATTCCTTCCCTTTCCGGGCCGAACCTCTCCGCGCCGCCTGATGAGCGCGCTTGACGGTTCGCTCGCGCGCCTGGGCCTCAAGACAATCGATCTCTATTATGTTCATTATCCGCTGCCCTTGATCGACGTGGGAGTGTTCGCCGAAGGTCTCGTCGAAGCGGTGAAGTCCGGCAAGGCACGCGCGGTCGGCGTGGCAAATTTCAATGCGGACCAGATGCGCCGCATCGCCGATCACCTCGCAAGGGCAGGCGTTCCGCTCGCCGCCAATCAGGTCGACTACAGCCTGCTCCGACGAGCAGCGGAAACCAATGGCGTGCTCGAAGCCTGCTGTGAGCTCGATGTGGCACTGGTCGCGTATTTTCCCTTGCGTCCGGCCGCCTCACGCAGCCGTCGGACAGCATGGGCACGAAAGCGCTGCTGACGTGTCTCTCCGATATTGCCCGCGCGCACGACGCCGGCATCAGCCAGGTGGCCCTGAACTGGCTGTTGGCGCGCGACAGTCACGTGATTCCCATCCCCGGCGCGACCAAGCCTCATCACGCCAGGACCAATTTCTATGCACTCGGTTGGCGCTTGAGTGAGACCGAATTCGACGCGATCGACCGAGCCTCAGCAAAGAGTGGAACATGAATCCGGCGCACATCAAACCCCTCATCTCCATCTCTGACCTCGACAAGATCGACGTCCGCGTCGAGACCATTCTCGCTGTCGAGGACGTGGCGCATTCGGAGAGGCTCGTACGGCTGCGTGTCGATTTCGGCGACCACGCGCGCTCGATTCTCGTCGGCATGAAAAAGTAGCGGCCATATCCAAAGGTGTAGATCGGCGTCTGGTTTGCCCCTTTTGGCGTCCAATATTGACCCCACTATGGTTCGATTAACTGATTGAGGCCGCATCCGAAAAGATTGCCGCGACCGGGGTCAAGGTTGGACGCCGAAAGGCGTCAATGTTCGGAGCCGGAACACAATCCAGCTTTGGGGCATCGCTTTCGCCTATCGTTTTCTTTTGCGCCTGGCGCTGCTTGATGCCAGCCTGACGGATTGGGGCGCCGCGCACCTCATCATCGTACTTGCCAGCCTCGCTACCCCACGCGTGCCAGCCGTGGCGCGTCTCACGCGAGAAGATGTCGGCGCGCCGCCAACCCGGCGTGCGATCCGCGATCATCTGATAAAGCTCATCCGGCTTGCGGCTGTGCTGGCGCGCGATGCCGTCAAAGATCGATGGAAACGTGATCAGTGGCGGCTTTCCGATGGTGCCGATCAGGACCTGCTCGTGCATTGATCGCGTCCAAAATCCGCAACCCATACGCAGCTTCCCGCGCCTCGTGACCTTGCGCCAGACGATGTTACTTTTATACCTGACACGCCACGCTTCAAGGCAGGCGAGCGCGTCCGGCAGCATAGGTATGGTGGCCCAACACATCACGATGGCGTCATCCTGGCAGAGATCGCGGACAGGAAGCGCCTTGATCGCGTCGAGCGGCATCACGGTGTAATGTGCCTGAGCCGACTTGCCTTGTCCGGCACGCGAGTAGGTTTGAAATTCCCACGGCGGATCAATCAGCACGAGCCGGAATGAACGCGGCAACAACGGCTCGAAAAACCAGGGAATGATCGACACGGTACACCTCACGATCCTGCCCTAACGAAATATCCACGCTGGCCACATCGCTCGGCCGGAGACCGGCAGCTCGCAATGCGAATGCTCCTGGCAACGCCTGTGAGCGCCTGTCCCGCCCTGGCAGCTTTGTCGCGCCCGGCTTGTCGTTGTCCGCAAGGTAAATGACATCGCGTTCCTTGAACACGGCCGCGATCTCTTGGGTCCAGACGGCGGCGACACCATGTTGCCGCGCATCGGCACCAATTCGAGTTTGTCGTCAATCTGAAGACGGCCAAGGCGCTCGGGATTGAACTGCCGCGGGCACTCCTCGCCATCGCCGACGAGGTGATCGAATGACCGCTTGTGGCCCTGACCGACCAACCTGAACTCTTCTTTCCACGTCGGCTGTCAGGGGTAGACCGGAAATGGCTGACGTATGGCCAAAACGACGCGACCGGCGAGCAGGCTTGGGAAACTGTGCCCCGGCAAGCCGTCGTCAGCATATATTTGGGCACAAGGAGGTGCGATATGGCGACAACAGCTACCCAAGTCGTTCTTGATACGCCGGCGGCGGAGTTCCGGCTTCCGGCCACCGACGGCAAGACTTACGCACTGGACGACGTTGCGGGCGAAAAAGGCACGGTCGTCGTCTTCATCTGCAACCATTGTCCCTATGTTAAAGCGGTGATCGACCGTATGGTTTCGGACGCCCGCGTGCTGATGTCGGAGAGCGTAGGCTTTGCGGCGATTTGCTCGAACGATGCGGCGAGCTATCCCGAAGACTCATTTGAAAGTATGAAGCGTTTCGCGAAGGCCCATGATTTCCCGTTTCCATATCTCCACGACGAGACCCAGACAGTCGCTCGGGCGTATGGAGCGGTCTGTACGCCGGACTTCTTCGGTTACAATGCCGACCGCGAGCTCAAGTATCGCGGCCGGCTCGACGAAGGCCGCACAACTCCGCCTCGCGCGGGGCGCCCCGAGAGCTTGTCGAGGCTATGCGTGCGATTGCGACTACCGGTGTGGCGCCGGCTGACCAAAAGGCGTCTATTGGCTGTTCGATCAAATGGAAGGACAATTAAAGCCGGTCGCGGGTTCCACCGGGGCCTCGAGGCAAACCGAAATTATTCAGTCGCGCATTTCCATCTCGCCGCGGCGCTTGCGCACCAGGCACGGGCGGTGGTGCAGACGGGATCCAAGCTTCACTGTCCGCCGCTTGCGTACGACCATTACATGGAGCGAGAATCCGGCCTTCCTTGCCGGGCGCGAACGCGTCATTGAGGGCATGCGGATGGCAGGGGTGCCTGAGGGGATACCCGTTCTGCTTATCGCAGCGCATGAGTCTGAAAATGGCCCGTCGCGTCGATATTGGGATGTCCGCTTTTGCGCCGCTTCTGGTGGCTAAGCGGACATGATCAATTAAGAGTGCACGCGCCTAGCGCTGGTTGAATCGGGCGATTTCGGCAAGTCGCTGGCGGTGCGACAATGGATGGTCACGCGGTTTGACCCTACGTTTACTGCCTGTCGTTCGCCACGCTCGTGTCGAAACTGCCAAACGCGATCGAACCGTACCTCAGTTCCGTACCGCTTGATGATCCAGTGCGGTTCCTTTCGCGCAGCCCCTAAACCACGGCATCCTCTCGCCTTTGCGCGAAGGGATGCCTAGGTTGCGGAGTACCTGCAGCGGCCCCAAAGCGACAATGGGAGGTATGCTCATGGACGCGCCCAGCAAGGAATTTGCGCTGGCGGGCAGCCTTGAGGAGCTAGAGATCAAGGGGCGGCTCGTTGTGCACGGTGGCCATCGTCCGATCCTCGTCATCTACGACCGCGGGCGCGTCTTCGCCCTCGACAATCGGTGCCCGCACATGGGCTTCCCGCTCGAGCGCGGCAGCGTCGAGGACGGCATCTTGACCTGTCATTGGCACCACGCTCGCTTCGATCTCGAAAGTGGCTGCACCTTCGACCTATGGGCAGACGACGTGCCGATCTGCCCGGTCGAGGTGCGCAATGGAGCCGTCTGGGTGAAGACCACGTTCACCCATGCCGATCTCGCCGCGCACTGGCGTCAACGGCTTGCGAGCGGCCTCGCCCACGACCTCGGCCTCGTCATTGCCAAGGCCATGCATGGTCAGCTCGCGGCCGGCGTACCGCAGGCCGAAATCGTACGGGAGGTGGCTCTGTTCGGGGCGCAAAATCGCGATGGCTGGGGCGTGGGTCTTACGATCCTTACGGCACTCGCCAATATCCTGCCTGCGCTGCCGGAGGAGGAAGCCTATCTCGCCCTATTCCACGGCGCACGCCGCGTGGCGGCGGACTGCGACGGCGAGGCGCCACGGCGGGAGCGCGCGCCGCTTGGCAGCCGGCCGGATCCGGCCGCGCTCAAACGTTGGCTGCGGCGTTGGACAAAGGTACGCCATCGCGAGGCGGCCGAGCGTACCCTTCACGGCGGTTGCGGCCGGCTTCTCCCGGCTGAACTCGCTGATGCCCTGTTCGCCGCCGAAACCGAACGCACGTTCGCCGACACTGGGCACTCGCTCGACTTCATCAACAAGGCGTTCGAGTGCCTCGATCTGATCGGCTGGCAACACGCGGCGGATCTGCTGCCGACTGTCGTCGGTCAGATGGTAGCGGCCCGCGGCGCCGAGGAATCGACTGCCTGGCGCCAGCCTGTTGACCTTGTTGCGTTGTGTGAGGAATCAACCAGCGAACTCGCGGACCTGTTCGCTGCCGAACGCGGCTCACGTGATTGGTCGGGCCACGCAGCGCTTGCTCAAGGGCTGCTCGGTGACGATCCGGCCAGGATTGTTGACGCACTCAAGGAGGCGATCCGCGCGGGTGCCGCTCCTAAAGACCTTGGCCAATCCCTCGCGTACGCGGCAGCACTCAGGGTGGCGCACTTCGGCAATGCCAACGAGCACGCCGACTGGGAGACGGCGCATCACGTCTTCACCTACGCCAACGCAGTCCACCAGATGCTGACGCGCATCGGGACTGCCAACAGCGACACTCACGTCACCGCCGTCCGCGGCGTACTGCACGGGGCGATGGCGCTCTACCTTGCTCGCTATCTCAACGTGCCGCCGGCGCGCATCCCGGGCGACGGCGGCGAGCAGCTCGATGATCTGCCCGCGGATCCAGAGACGATCGGCGCCGCCTTGCTCGACGCCTTCGACCGGCAGAGACAGGTCGATCTCGCCGCACGCCTGGTGGCACGGCATCTCACGCTCGGCCATTCGCCGCAGGCGCTGATCGCCACGCTCGCGCATGCGGTGCTGCGCGAAGATGCAGGCTTCCATGCGTATCAGATGCTGGAGGCGGGAGTCCGGCAATTCGGCACGTGGGGCGACACGGACGAGGGCCGGCACATCCTCATCGCGGTTGCCCGCTATCTGGCGGCCCATTCACCGACCGAACGCGCGTTACTGCAGACAGCCGACATCGCCCGCCGCTTGATGCGGGGTGGCGAGCTACATCAAGAGGCTGGATCGTCTTGACATCCCGCGCTGTGGGCGCACTAAGAGCGATCACCTGGACCACTTCGCCGGTTGCGTTGATGGCGCGGAACATCACGGCGGCCTTGTCGCCCAGCTTGATTTTGATTTGGTCGATTTTCATTGCGTGCCCTACGGCTGTGACGGCTGACGATGCGGGGCTTGCTGGCGATGAAGCCATCGTGCCCGCGCCCGGGTTCACCACGTGGCCGCCAAATGAGACGGCCTTCACTTGTAAAAACGAACCCGGTTGCCTAGGGGTCCGCGGGAACTGCCTCCGGTTGCGCGTTCCCGCAACCAGTCAATAAGTCCTTGTGTCGGAGCCCCTGGCTGCCAAAGATGAACGGCAGCTGGCCCGCTTTTTCGAAGGCGCAGGCGTTCTCGCGGTGCAGCAATCGGCGGAAACGAGCCTTCCAGCAACTTGCGATTTGCCCGATCCAACGAAGGTCGAACCATGCGGCTGCCTTGTACGCACGGCACCGCAGCATTCCGGCCGGATGCCCAGGGTTCGGAAATGGGTGGGCAAGGACAAACAGGGGCGGAGCATGTAAAGTCAGTTCGCGCGACCTTGGAGGCCGGCAGTCTGACTTGCTGCAGGATCCGCGGGTCGCTGTATCGTCGGGCGGGCTCGACTGAGGTTTTGGGAGGGCGAGAGCGAAAAACGGAGGAACCGATGAAAAAGGAAATCTGGCAAGAAAACAAAGAGCGCTACTTCGAGTGGAACCCCATCGAAGGCCTCGTTCCCAAGTTCATATGGGCTGCGATCGGGGCAGCCGTGGCTGTCGTCGCCATGTACCTGCTGCGCTAGAGCGCGACGGGATTAGATGGACTCGCGATCGCACCCGGGTTTTGATTGAGCATGATCTCCGCGCAAACGCGTTCCGTGTTTGTCGCGAGGGAAAACCGGTACCTACCCCCGACCATGTCGAGGGCAAACTCTTCCGGATCATGCTCTAGCTAACTGGCGCGGGAGGGGCGGAGCACACCTCGCTTGCCGCGCTCTCGCGCGGTCGAGCAAGGCGAACCCTGGAGGATGCAATGCCGCAAAGCGTGCTCGTGGTCGATGACGAGGCTAACATCCTGCTGTCCCTCGAATTCCTGATGAAGAAGGCCGGCTACGAAGTTCGCCTCGCCCGCGACGGCGAGGAGGCGCTCGAAGAGATAGGCAAGGCGCGACCGGATCTCGTGCTCCTTGATGTCATGATGCCGAAGCGCAACGGTTTCGACGTGTGCGAGGCCATCCGGGCCAATCCTGAGTGGCGGGCGGTGCGTGTCATCCTGCTGACAGCCAAGGGCCGCGACATCGAACGCGAAAAGGGCTTGGCGCTGGGCGCCGACGACTACATCACCAAACCGTTCTCGACGCGCGAGGTCGTTGAACGGGTCACCGCTTGATCGGGCCGGCCACGTAACCGGGCAATAAGGGCATGCGATGCAGGCTGTCGTTGCGATACCAATCCTTCTCGCAGCATTGGCGCTTGCCGCCTTCGCTGTGTCCGGCGTTGCGCTGTGGCGGGCGGTGCAAGGTGGCGGAGCGGTCGGCGTTCACATGTCCATCGCATTTGCCGTCGTCGCCGCTTTGGTTGGGCTGGCCTGGGCCCTGCTGCATATCAAGCTCCTCAAGCCGCTGGCCGCCCTGAAGCGGGAGCTGCTGATGCAGTCGCAGATTCGCGTCGATCGACCGCTCGCGGTCGATCGCGGCCACTTGCTCAATGGGCTCCCGGCGGCGGTCGACAAGATACTCGGCGCGCTCCGGCCGCGCGTGGCGAGACACAGGAGGCCGTGGATGCTGCCACCCGGCGTGCGGACGAACAGAGGAGCCGGCTTGAGGCCATCCTGCTTGATCTCTCCGAAGGTGTGATCGTCTGCAATCTCGAGCACCGCATACTCCTCTACAACCAAGCCGCCGCCCGGATACTCAACGTGCGCGATACGCTTGGGCTTGCCCGCTCATTGTTCGGCGTGCTGACGCGAGAGCCCGTGCTATTGACGCTCGAGCTGCTCCTGCAACGGTCAAGGACGCAGCCGGCGACGAAGCCCGGTCCGCCGGAGAATCGACGCTCGATTCCACGACGCGCCGCTTCGTCTGTGCGTCGGTCGACCTTGCTACCTTGCTGCAGGCGAGGCTCAGCCTGGTGCGCGAACCTTCGGGCCGCGCCTCAGGCTACGTGTTGACCTTGCCGACGTCGGTGCCGAGCTGGAAAACGTGGCCCAGCGTGATGCGCTCTTGCGTGAGGTCGCCATCGAATGGCGACGGCCACTTGCAAGCTTGCGCGCCGCCGCCGAAATGCTGGCGGGAGAGCTCGAAGCGGATGAGCGCCGCGTCTTTCAGGACGTCGTTGGCAAGGAAGTCGGAACGCTCGATCGGAGCTTTGCCGACATTGCGCAGCGTTACGAACGCCTTGCGACGGGTCAGTGGCCGTTGGCCGACATTTACTCGCTGGATCTGTTCCGCGCCGTCAGCAGGCATTTGGCAGACGCCGACGGCATCCAGGTCACGCCCGTGGGCGTGCCGGTCTGGATTCATGCCGACAGCCACTCGCTGGTGCTTGCGCTCGAGCATCTCATCCGCGCCGTTGCCAGGCACACGGCGAAAGCCGCCTTCGATATCGGTGCGGTGGTGCGAGACGAGTACGTCTATGTCGAGGTGGTTTGGGACGGCGCACCGCTCGCCTCGGCAATTATCGACGCCTGGCTGGCGGAGCCGCTGAAGGGCACGATCGGCAACCGCACCGTCCGCCAGATCGTGGAGCGACATGGCAGCGAGCTATGGAGCCAGGCGCTGCCAGAGGGGCGCACCTGCCTCAGATTGCCGCTAAGGAAGACTGAGCAGCCACGCACCCCGGAACGGTCGGACCGCGTTGCGCCGATGCCGGAACTATACGACTTCGACCTGTTTGCTCCTTCGACCGAGGCAATCAGCGATACGCTGTTACGCAAGCTTAGCCTGGTCGTCTTCGACACCGAGACTACCGGCCTCAGGCCCAATGAGGGCGATGAGCTCATCTCAATCGGAGCGGTTCGTGTGGTCAATGGTCGCATCCTGACGGGCGAGACGTTCGAGCGGCTGATCAATCCGCACCGAATTATCCCGGCCAGCACCACGCGAATTCATGGCATCACCACCGAAATGGTGCGCGACAAGCCGCCTGCCCATGTCATCTTGCCACAGTTCAAGTCCTTCATCGGCGACTCCGTGCTCGTCGCCTATAACGCCGCGTTCGACATGAAATTCCTTGAGAACGGAGCCGCGCAGGCAGGCGTCAAATTCGACAACCCGGTGCTCGATGCCCTGCTTCTGTCCGTGTATCTGCAGCCGGATGTGTCCGATTTCTCGCTGACCGCCACTGCCGAACGACTGGGTGTTGAGGTCATTCGCAGGCACACCGCAATCGGCGACGCCATGACCACGGCAGCGATCTTCGTGAAGCTCCTGGATCTGTTGAGAGCCCGCGGGATCGAGACGCTCGGTCAAGCCGCCAGGATCTCAAGCCGGATGATGGAGCAGCGTCGTCAGCAGGCACAACTTACATGATCTCGCGCTGCCGAGGCGGCAACGCAGCGAAGAGCGGATAGAGGTGACACACATGCCAAGGCGAGGATTGATTGCCGAGCGCTTGATCGGCTTATTCCTGTTCGGTTTGCTGCTGCTCACACCGCCGCTGATCGGCGCCTTCGACAAGGCCACCTTCGTGGGTGGGATACCACCGCTCTACCTCTATTTGTTTCTCTCCTGGGCGTTGCTGATCGCCCTCACGGTGTTGATCGTCGAGCGGCCGGACCCCGACGAGGAGATTGCCGAGAGCGAGCCTGGCCCGAATCCCGACCAGGGTCCCAACCGCAGACCGCGAGCCTGAGCCATGCTGGGCGGGTACGTCATAGTTACGGCCTCCTTCCTCTATCTCTCGATCCTGTTCGCCATCGCGTACTATGGCGACCGCCGCGCGGATCAGGGTCGGAGCATTATCGCGAGCCCCTATATCTATGCGCTGTCCATCGCCGTGTACGCCACAGCCTGGACCTTCTACGGCAGCGTCGGACGGGCCGCGTCCTCGGGCGTCAGTTTCCTGCCCATCTATCTTGGCCCGACGCTGACCTTCATCCTTGGCTGGTTTCTGATCCGCAAGATCATCCGCATCAGCAAGGTCAATCGCATTACCTCAATTGCCGACTTCGTTGCCTCGCGCTACGGCAAGAGTTCCTTCCTGGGCGGGTTGGTGACCATCATCGCCGTCGTCGGCATCATGCCGTACATCTCGCTACAGTTGAAGGCGATCTCGACGAGCTTCGCCGTGCTCCAGCACTACCCGGACATCGTGATGCCGGCCAAGCTTGGCTCGACACCGGTCCTGCAGGACACGGCGCTCTACGTGGCCGTGATCATGGCCGCATTTGCCATCTTGTTTGGCACGCGGCACATCGACGCCAGCGAGCGACATGAGGGCATGGTGGCGGCGATTGCCTTCGAGTCGGTGGTCAAGCTGTTCGCTTTTCTGGCGGTTGGGCTGTTCGTCACCTACGGCATCTATGGCGGCTTCGGCGAAGTGTTCTCACGCGCTGCCACCGATCCGGCCCTCGCGCGTCTTTTTACGCTCGAGGCCGCTGGTGGGTACTCAAGCTGGATTTCGCTGATGCTGGTCTCGATGGCGGCCATTGTTTTGCTGCCGCGCCAGTTTCAGGTGCTGGTGGTCGAGAATGTGGATGAGCGCCACATCAAGAAGGCCATCTGGCTGTTCCCGCTCTACATGCTGCTCATCAACATTTTCGTCCTGCCGATCGCTTTTGGCGGGCTCCTCCACTTTTCCGGAAATACCGTCGACGCCGACACCTTCGTGCTGACCGTGCCAATGGCCGAGCATTTTCCGGCCATCGCGCTGTTCGCATTCATCGGCGGCCTCTCCGCGGCAACGGGCATGATTATTGTCGAAACCATTGCCCTGGCCACCATGGTGTCGAACGATTTCGTCATGCCCTCCTCTTGCGCTTCGGCCGCCTGCATCTCTCGGAGCGCAAGGATCTGACTGGCCTCATGCTCGCTATCCGCCGCAGCGCCATCATCTTCGTGATCCTGCTCGGCTACGCCTATGTCCGGCTGATCGGCGAATCCTACGCGCTGGTCTCCATCGGGCTCATGTCGTTCGTTGCCGCCGCACAGTTCGCACCCGCCATCCTCGGCGGCATCCTGTGGAAGGAGCGACCCGGCTCGGCGCTCTGGCTGGATTGAGCGCCGGATTCCTGGTGTGGATCTACACGTTGCTGCTGCCTTCGTTCGCACGATCGGGGTGGATCTCAGAGAGCTTCGTGCAGGACGGTCCGTGGGGGCTTGCGCTGTTCAGTCCCTATGCGTTGCTCGGGCTTTCCGGCCTCGATCACATCGCGCACGCCCTGTTCTGGACCATGGTGATCAATGTCGGGCTCTACGTTGCTGTGTCGCTTATGACGACGCAGACCATGATCGAGCGCAGCCAGGCCGTACAGTTTGTAGACATCTTCAAGCAGCCATCCGAGGGCGCGCGCATTTGGCGTGGCACGGCCACTATTGGCGACCTCCGTCGCCTCTCGAAGCGCTTCATCGGTGAGGCCCTGACGGACCAAGCCCTCCAGCGCTTCGAGCGCGACCGAGGGCGCCGGCTCGACGATGCGCATGCGGCAGACGCGGACATCGTGCATTACGCGGAGCGGCAACTCGCCGGCGCCATTGGCGCGGCCTCCGCGCGGATCATGATCGCTTCAGTGTTGAGGAGGAGATGCACGACATCGACGAGGTCATGCAGATCCTCGACGAGGCTTCTCAACTCGTTGTCTACAGCCGCCAACTGGAGGAGAAGTCGCAGCAGCTCGAGGCAGCGACGGCCGAGCTCAGGGCGGCCAACGAGCGGCTCAAGGAGCTCGACAAGATGAAGGACGACTTTGTCTCGACGATCAGCCATGAGTTCAGGACGCCGCTCACCTCGATCCGCTCCTTCAGTGAGATCGTGCACGACAATCCGGACATTCCCGTCGAGCAGCGCAAGATGTTCCTTGGTACTATCGTTCAGGAAACCGAGCGGCTGACCAGGCTTGTCAACGACATCCTCGACCTCGCCAAGATGGAGGCCGGCCAGACGGATTGGCAACTGGCCAGGATCGAGCCAAGGAAGGTGATCGACAACGCGCTCGCCGCAACGGCCGGCCTCTTCGCCAAGAACCCTCGCATCAAGCTTGAGTGTCGCGTGGCCGAGGATCTGCCAAGGATTCTCGTTGACGCCGACCGGATCACGCAAGTGCTGGTCAATTTGATTTCCAACGCGGTCAAGTTCTGCGACAAGGACAATGGTTTGATAACCATTGTGGGGCGGGCAGAAATAGGGTCCGTCCTGATCAGCGTGCGTGACAATGGTGTCGGCATCGCCAAGGAGGATCATAAGAAGATTTTCGAGCGCTTCCGCCAGGCGGGCGACACATTGATCGGCAAGCCGCAGGGCACCGGTCTCGGGCTGCCGATCAGCTTGCATATCCTTGAGCGCTTCGGGGGCACCATCTGGGTCGAGAGCGAACTCGGCCAGGGTGCGACTTTTTCGTCCGCATCCCTTCGGCCGCCTCTTCGGCCGAGCTCCCCGCCCGGCCACGGCCGCTCGCGAAATCACTTGACCGCAACATGGCGAGTTGCGCGCCAGTTCTAGAGCGAGCGTTCCGCGAATTCCATATTCAGTGTTGCACGCAGGTTTTCGATGGCGCGGAAAGACGCCACGAGATGTTTGTTATCGCGTTGTGAGAGATCAGCCACGGGGACATAGTTGGTGATCTTGCGCCCGGCCTTGAAGTCCTCCAGCTGCTGGCGCAGCAGGAGACGGGTCATATGCCTGAACGCGTCGGCAAGATCCTCATGATCTCCAGCGCTGATGGCCCCCTTCTCCTTGAGGCAGTCAAGCCGGGTGAGAGTCGACGTGGCCGGAATGCCGGCTTTAAGCGCAAGCAGCCGCGCACCTTCCACGAGCGGTAGCGTTCCACGAAGCTTCAGGTTCACCACACCCTGCCGATCCTCCCCATGGTACTCCTTGCGCAAGCGTCCGAACCAGCCGAGTGCCACCTTGTGCTCGGCTTCGATGGCGAACAGGTGTCGGAGGAACTGAGGGTACTCCGACACTGCTGCGGTGACATGGGTGCGGAGCTCGCTTGAGAGTGCGGGATCGCCGAACGCATGACGGAAATCGAAGAAGATATCGCAGTTCAACAGCATCTCGGACTCGCGCCGCCTGATCCAGCTATCGATCTGCCGGCGCCAGTCCGACAGGCTCTTGCGCCAGACGGGATTGGTGGCCATGACATCGCCGACGCAGAGGCGAAAGCCGACCGCGTCAAGCATCCGCGTCATGCGCTCGGCAAGCTCCAGAAAATATGCGTCCGCACGCTTACCCTGGCCGCCGACGTCGTCAGCGAGGATGAAGCCATTGTCCTGGTCGGGCGCCAGAAAGTTTTCGCCGCGCCCACCTGACCCCATGATAATGAGAGCGAACCGCGCAGAAGGCTCCCCCAGCCGTCGTCGCGCATCGCCGCTTCGACCAGCCTCAAGACACGCCGGTGGATATCGTTGTTGATCTCCGTGAGCAACGACTGCACCTCCGGCGCCGGAACGTTGTTCTCCAACAGTGCGCTGGCAAGCTGGGCCTGCGCCTGCTTTATGAGGTGCAGGCCCTCGACGCTCTCCTCGTGCGTGAGCTGCCCGATGAGCGACATACTCTCGCTCGACAAAGAGGCGAGCGCTTCGTCCAGGGCGAGCATGCCGATCATCGCTCCGCTCCAGTCCACGACGGGAACATGCCGAAGCTTGCTACGGCGCATCAAGGCGACCGCCTGGAAAAGGTAGTCGTCGGCCCCCGTCACGACGACCGGCGACGTCATCACCGACTCGACGCCTTGATCGGGCTCCGTACGCCACGCGATCCGACGCACGACGTCCTGTTCCGTCACGATGCCCCTGGGCCGGCCCGCACCATCGATGACGACAGCACAGGACGCGGGCGTCGCCGTCATCAGGCTTACGACCTCGCCCACCGTCGTGCTCGGTGCAACACGCACAGGCGGCGGTCGCATATGGTCGCGTACGAGGCGCCGGAAAATCTCGGTTTGCGTACTCAAGGGCGGCTTGCTCCGCGGACCCACATGCTCCCAGCACGTCCATCAGGCTTCCATCTCACGCCGGCGTTCTGCGCGTGCGCGATCAAGAAAGCCAACGCTTGCGCCGCTTGCAGCGCTTCACGTCGCGATACAGTCCCAGGTAGAACTCACGAATGTCGGAGTTTGAACGCAGCTGTTCGGCGCTGCCCTCCAGAACGATGCGGCCATACACGCGCTCGATCCCGCTGCGCACCTTCGCCGCGTCGCGCTGCAGATGTGCACCGGCGATCAGGTTCTCCTCCGTGGTGAGGTGCTCGAAGACGCGCCGGCCCTCGAACACCTGCGAGATCCTGAGCTTCGTCACCTCGAACGCGGGCATGCTTCATCCAACCACTACAGCTTGTAGCCGAGCTTTCGCAGCAGGTCTTTCCGCCACGCAATGTCGGCGTCGGTTTCGACAGCCAGCGGCGAGGCGCCATCCACCACGCCGAGCACGCCGCGGCCCAGCTCCGTTTGTGCGACGATCACCTGTGTCGGGTTGGCCGTCGCGCAATAGATGCGGCAGACCTCCGGCACCGCGCGCACCGCAGCCAGCACGTTGACGGGAAAGAACCCATCGCCCAGGAAGATCAGGAAAGTGTGGCCGGCGCCGATGGCCAACGCGTTGTCGCGTGCGAGAGCGAGGGCGGGTTCGTCATTACCCGACCAGCGCACCAGCCGCTTACCAGAGGCCTCGCAGAAGGCCAGCCCGAAGCGGATGCCCGGAACCGCGCCCACCAGCGCCTCGTGGAGGTCTTCCACGGTCTTGATGAAATGCGACTGGCCGAAGATGAAGTTGGTGTCGTCCGGCTTGACGATGGGCACCACGGTGAGTTCCATGGCTGCGCTCCTGCAGGGTGAGCTACGCATTCCATGGTAGGCCGCCGGACGGTGATTGCAAGCCGCCACAGGCGGCCGATTTCGTCCCTTACTGCCCTGCCATCATGTCAACCAAAGGCACCGTCGACAAGTTCACCGGCGATGCCGTGATGGGCGATGTCGGACGCCGGCGGCGGATCCCGATCACATTAGGCTTGCATGTCGGAAACATCGTGGTCGGCAATATCGATTCGCATGAATTACACTGTGCTCGGCGCCACGGTGAATCTGGCGACACGGCTTGAGGCATTGAACAAGAGCTGCGGCACCGAGGCCCTGGTGAGTGATCAAATCATTGCGGGCGGAGGCTCATTTTCTGTTTCGTAGTGTCGATCGCATTAGCCCGAAGGGCTTCGCGGAAAAAATCCCGATCTTCGAGATCAGATGCACGCGCGAATGCGCGTCAGAGTCGGAAGACAGTTCTGAAACGAGTGGGAAGGAATCTACGCGACGTTCGATGCCGGAAATCTCGCGCACTCGCTCGAGCTGGTGGAAGAATTCCTCCGGCGCCATGCTGACCATGGCGTGGCCAGCTATCACGCCAATGATATCCGGATGCGCCTAAGCAGTGCTCCCAGCAATTCGAAGCTCTCGCCATCGGGAACTCCGGCAACCGGGCCTTTGCAACGGGCCAAGGTGCGGTGGTTGGAAATGATGTCTGTGATCACTTGATGGGTGAGAAGCTGACTGGCACCACGATCTTGTCCTCCTGATAGAGCAGCGCCCCTAGTTCTTCGTTGCGCCGAAGAAACTCCTGCCAGTCGGGGTCGATAGCCATAGCCGCCCGGCGGCGCTGCCGCTCTTCAAGCGTATCGAAGCCCCAGAGGTGCACGACCTGGTTCAGCGGACCGATCTCGGTCTGAAAGAAGCCAATCAAGTTGCCGAGGTGTCGAAGCTGGACCGGCAAGCCGAATTCCTCATAGAGCTTGAGCCATTTGCCAAGTTTCAGGGGATGCATCGTGTAGGTGCGATGATCAATGACCATAGGATGTCCTCGCGATAGTCAGACGGCGAGCCGGTGCGCATGTTCCGGTGCCGCGGTGTCACTTTCGAACGGCGGCACCACGCGTTCGGTCTGGGGATCGATCAGGTGCATATGCCGAAGCTGCGCGCATAGCCGTAAAGGCTCGCCGGCGCCGCGCACGCGGCCAGCGTCGCCGATTGCATTATAGGCGGCGCCAGCGAGCGTGAAGGTGATCAGGCTTGTGGCCCCTATCGGTTCGATCACGTCGACCACGCCATCCAGAAACTGGCAATCGCCATCTGGCGGCTCCGCACGGTCGGTGAGATGCTCGGGGCGCAAGCCAATCTCAACTTCAGCTCCCGCATAGGCGCGATAAGAGGCGAACCGGTCGCGTGGCAAAGCAATCGCAGCGCCGTTGCGCAGTTCAGCTCTCAATTCGCCCTTTTCGAGAACAAGTCGCGCCGCGATGAAGTTCATTTTCGGCGAACCGATGAAGCCGGCCACAAACTTGTTCACCGGCGCCCGATAAACCGACATGGGATCGCCGACTTGCTCGATGCGCCCGCTGCGCATAACGACAATCTTGTCAGCCAGCGTCATCGCTTCGATCTGATCGTGCGTGACATAGACGACGGTGGTCTTAAGGCGCTGATGAATGCGCTTGATCTCGATCCGCATCTGAGCCCGCAATGCTGCATCGAGATTGCTCAGGGGTTCGTCGAACAGGAAGGCACGTGGCTCGCGCACGAGGGCACGACCCATCGCCACCCGTTGGCGCTGTCCGCCCGAAAGTTGCCGCGGTTTGCGATCGAGCAAGGATTCGATCCCCAGCATTGTCGCCGCCCGCTGCACCAGGCGTTCGCGTTCCGCCTGTGGAACGCCCTTCATTTTGAGGCTGAAGGCGAGATTGCCGCGCACTGTCATGTGCGGATAAAGCGCGTATGACTGGAACACCATCGCGATGTCGCGATCTTTCGGCGCCAGATGCTCCACCGCCTTGCCGTCGAAACGAATCGAACCCTCGCTGACGTCCTCCAGCCCGGCAATCATCCGCAGTGTCGTCGTCTTTCCGCAGCCCGAAGGACCAACGAGGACCGCAAATTCGCCCTCTGGTATGACGAGGTCGATGCCATGGATCACCGGGACACTGCCGAAGCGCTTCGTCAGTTTTTCAAGCCGGATCTCGGTCATGCGCTTGCGGTCCCTAGCCCTTCACGCCGCCGCTGCCCCAGCCGGCGACGAGAAACTTCTGAATGTAAGCGAACACGATCACGACGGGAACGATCACCAGCATTCCGCTGGCCATAATCATCCCCCAATCGATGACGCTGGAATTGTAGAGATCGGCAATGCCGACCGGCAGCGTCTTCAATTCGTCGGAGGTGATCAGGATGCGCACAAAGATATAGTCGTTCCAGGCGAGGATGAAGGTAAAGATGCCAGTCGCGATAATGCCCGGCAGCGCCATCGGAAGAATGACGTACAGAACAGCACGTCCACGATCGGCGCCATCAGTCAGCGCCGCCTCTTCCAGATCGAGCGGGATACTCTGGAAAAAGGTGCGCAGCATCCATAGCGCAAACGGCATGCTGAACGCCGTGTATCCGAGAACAAGGGCGAGATGGGTATTGGCGATACCGAAATAGCGCACCATCACGTAGAACGGAATGATGATCATGATCGGCGCGAACATGTAAGTGAACAATATCGTCGCTGCCAGCGTCTCGCGGCCGCGGAAGCGGAAACGTGTCAGGCTGTACGCGCCGGGCGTGGCCAGGGCGAGCGTCAACAGCACCGTCGCAGACGCGACAACGACGCTGTTGCGGAAATAGTCGAGGAAGCGCGTCTCCTCAAACAGCCGCACGATGTTGGATAGTGTCGCCTGTTCGGGGAAGAAGCGCGGCGGCCAGTAGAACACCTCTTGCGACGGCTTGAATGCCGTCGCCGCCATCCATGCGAACGGGAAAGCCGTGAACAGCAGCAACGCGATGATGGCCAGGGCGAGCGAAAAGCGCTGCAGAAAAAGCGCGAAACCGCGGTTCATAGCTGTTCCTCTCGCCTGAACATCACGAAATAGACGGCAGCGAACACCACCAGCAGCAGGAACATCACCACCGAAGCAGCCGCTCCTGTGCCCGCTTCATAGTAATGGAAGGCGCGCAGATAGGCGTAGACCGGCAAGGTGCGGATATACTTTTCCGCGCCGCCACCCTGGGTCAACAGCCAAACAGTGTCGAATTTGGTGAACATCCAGATCGTGCGAAGCAGCACGACGATGAAGAGAACCGATGCCAATTGCGGCAGCGTCACATGAAAAAAGCGGCTCAACGCGCCTGCTCCATCCACACGCGCCGCTTCATAGAGCTCGGTTGGAATGGTCTGCAGGCGTGCCAGGACCGCGAGAACGACAAAGGGAAAGAACTGCCATACCGAGATCAGGATCAGGGACGTCATGATGTAGGTGCGGCCCATCCAGTTGATCGGCTCGTCAGTGAGGCCGAGCATCACCATGCCGTAATTGATGAGGCCGAACTGATTGTTGAGCAGCCATTTCCAGAGGATCACCGCCACGACGGTCGGGATCACGTACGGGAAAAGAACGATCCCGCGCACCAGACTGCGTCCGGGGAAGTGCTGATTGAGAGCGAGCGCCGCCCCTACGCCGATAATGATTTGGAGCGTAATCGTCGAAACCGAATAGACGACGCCGCGCCAGACGCTCTCGCTGAATTCAGGATCGGTGATCAGGAACCAATAGTTCTCCAGACCGGCCCAGCTCTGCTGGGGAAAGAACGAATGCTTGTGATGCAGGCTCAGCCACACCCCGTAGAGGACAGGATAGAGCGTCAGCCCCGCCAGCAGGAGCATGGCCGGCAGCAAGAGCAGAATGCCAAGTCTCGCTGGGGACGTCTGCACGCTGGCCGTTCGTTTGCGGTGCGACGAATGCATGATGTGCAACTCAAGAGCGTGAGGCGAAACGCAACTGTGCCGGTGGCGGGTGGCGCCTTTGCCCCTCTTCCGGCCTCACGCGTGCTTCACCACCTGGCGTAACCGGCTTTCTTGATCAACGCCTCGGCACGAGTCTGCGCCTTGGCTGCGGCTTCTTCCGGTTTCTTCCCTTCCACTGCTGTTTCGAGCACCATGTCGCGGATGATGCCGGATCCGAGAACCTGCATCAGGTAAGGTTTGGTATTCAGGTCCTCGTATTCCACGACCAATGTCGGCCGGGCGAGGTCGCCGTCGAGCGCCTCTTGCTGCACTTGCAGCCAGCCGCCCCAGCGCCTCACCATCGGGATTTCCTTGTAAGCAGCCGACTGTCGAAGCGATTTGGTGATCGGGAAAAAGTGGATCGGCACCGACTTGATGTACTCGATATAGTTCTCGTCCTTGTAGAAGAACTTCAGGAACTCCTTCGCGGCTTCCGGATTCTTCGAGCCCCTGAACAGCATCCAGGGCTCCTCATCGACCTGGACGGCGGGCTTGCTGCCGCTCGGTCCGATTGGCTTCATCCAGACATCGAAGTGATCCGTATTCTGCATCTCCTTGGGAACGTACTTCTCGATCAGCGACGCGCCGCGGCCATAGCCCTGGAACATCATTGCCGCCTTTTGACCGTACATATTCGCGAATGTGTCGAGATAGCCGTGACCTTCCCATCCCGGCGGCAGCGCCGTGGTGAGCTCTTTCCAGAAATTCAGCACCTCGATCATTTTCTTGTCGGTGAACAGCGGCTTGTTCTTGTCATCGAAGAGTCGACCGCCATTGGCCGCGATCAGCTCGCCAACGAGGATGTTGATGAACAGGTTGTCGCCCGGAATGGTGAGACCATACACGTCCGGCTTGCCATCGCCGTTGGTGTCCATCGTCAGCGCTTTCGCGTTGGCGATGAGGTCAGACCAGCTCTTGGGTGCTTTCAAACCTTTTTGCTTTGCCCAATCGGCGCGATAGATCAGCAGTGATGTGCCGGCGGCATGGACGAGACCATAATACTTGCCGTCAGCTCTGCACACCTTCTTGATCTGATCCCAGACATTGCTCTCGCCGATGGCCTTCACCACGTCGTCAAGCGGCAGCAGCAGACCTTGTTGCTGCAGCGCTGTGCAGGTGATGGGTTGACCGTGTGAGAGCTCGGGTGGAGCGCCCGCGGCGAGTGCGGCCTGTATCTTTGGCTCCAGGTCGCCCCAGGCCAATGCCTCGGCCTCGATCTTGATGTCCGGAAGCGCCTTCTCGAAGCGCGCGACGATCTCCGCCATCGCTTTCACCGAGGCCGGGTCGGTCTCGGTATGCCAAACCCGCACAACCTTGGTCTGAGCAACCGCCGCACCGGCCACGGTTCCCGCGAGCAGAATGGCGCAGGTCACGCTCAGAGCCAGTTGTCGGACCCTTTCAATGCTCTGCATTGTCTCCTCCCATTCCTTTTCGGCAATGACGCTGCCAGTGCGGTCGTCGGCGGTTCTGGTGGCCGGCCTCGCCTGCGAGTGGACAAGGCTTGAACTACTTCGCATGCTCATCATCGGTCTTGCCTTCGTTGACGACGATGTTAGGCGCCGATCCCCAATCGGCTGGGCGCGCCTTGGCCGCAATCAGCGTCAGCGTTCCGCGCTTCCGGCCGCGCGAGGATCGGCAGAATGCCTACATGCGGCCCTGGGGCTGCATAGCTGCGATCGAATCTCGAGACTGCTGGTGCTCCCAGCGCGATCACAGAGCATAGCACAGCGTATTGAGGTTTGTTGTGCCGGAGGAAGTCTTGCCGAGATGACGCGGTGTCGCGGTCCTTCGGTAGTGGCCGAACGCGCCTGGTCAGAATGCGACATGGGTTGAGGTCCTTCGGCGAACCGATTAATCGAGACCCGACGCCGGTGATATTGTTGCGGAGATGGCGCTCCTCGATCAGGCAGTTTGCCAGATCGAGAAAGTTACCAAGCCATATCAATATGTTATGAAAAGCTTGGCGCTCCCTAGGGAGACCAACAGCGCCGCTGTGATTTGGGAGCCGCGGCCGAACGCGACCACGAAGGATTCGTGACGGGAGGAACTGGCGCTTGAGGCGAAAGAACAGGCTCGGCGCGGGATATTTCCGGTTCCTGGACCGCTTAACAGGAAGCACCGCACCACCAGCTGCCATAGCTACGGCCTCGGCGGCCCGACTTGACGTGGGATCTCGCACGCGAGCGTTTTCTGGACGGCTTGTACGATCGCAAGAAGCCGGAGGCGGCAACTCATCGGCCAGCGACTAGGAAGGACTATGCCTCCAAACTCCAGACAGTCGAATTGAACCGCTTCCGTGGTCGACCGGTGGGGGCAATTTCAAGGGAAGGGATTGCCGAAGCAGTCAATGCGACGTGCGCTCGGGCCTATGACATGGGCTGCGGCAGCCTGCGCTCGCTCAAGTCTTTCTACGGATGGCTGAGGGATCCGGCTCGCGTCCGGGAGACTGGCGTGAGGATATCCATCGCCGACCTCAGACCGCCACAGCGGCCTCGGTCTGAATTCTAATTTGTCCTTTCGGATCGATCCTACTGGCCTTGGTCTGGCTTCTGTAGGCCGGGGTGGCTCATGTGGCAACCGACAACGACCGTCGCCGTACCCGCGAGCGCAGGGTGAACAGCCTGTGTGCCAGCCGCAAGCTTAACCTCGCGGCGACTGCGCAAGAAGGTCGAGATGTGCTTCGCTGACCTCAAACGCATCCTCAAGCTGGATCGGCTGCGACTTCGCGGGCCCTGCGGCGCACGCGACGAGTTCCTACTCCCCGCCACCGCGCCGATCCTGGCCACTCGAACGGCTCCCGCCGCCATCACCCTGCGCCGCTCTCGCCGCAGCGCGTTCAGTTCAGCCTGCTCACGTTGGTTGCCTCTAGAATTTCTTTGATCTCCCGGTGCACACATCGTGCACACACCGCCTTCTATCTAATTGAAAAACTTGAACTCTCGCTCCAATCCATCATGGGCGCGACGGAAAGCGATGATCTAACATATTGTTTTCATTTTCTTTTATAGCAAGATCCCGTGAAAGCTGTTTTTGGTCGGCGGAGGCCCGCAACACCCTCAACTAAAATATCAAAAACAACCCCATGCAAAGTAGCCAAGTGGTGCTGGCATGGATGGTTTTGGCGATCCGCGAAGGTATTTGACATGTCGGGCAAATCAGCGGCACCGCTTCATCATCGCGCATTTGTTAGTTGAACCAAGTCCGACTTTTTCAATTAACTTACCTGCATCGGTTTTTATCCAGTCTAGCGCTGTGTTGCCGTATTAGCTGAGCGCGTGCAGTAACCAGCGCCGCTGGCGAGTAGCGCGCACCTCTCACCGCCACTTCCGCTTTGCTCCTTGTGGCTTCGAACGGAGAGGCTGGAGAGCCGATCGAGGTCAGGAGCAACATAGCGCCGTGCCCTGTCGTGCCTAGACCCGCACCGCCCACAGATTGAGGTCCCGATGCTGCCTGCCAGTCCCAGGCTGTCTTCCGCAAAGCGACAAGGTTCGCTGCCTGCTTTCAAGTTCATTGCGTCCCGAACGCAGTGAACATCTTCCAAGTTGTTGATTTTTGTCGCTGTGGCAGGTGTTTCCGCCGCGTTTTGTTCGCGGTCATTTCACCCAATTCGTTGCGATTTCGTTGCGGCGTTGTCAGGAAGAACGGTAGCAGCCGCCTTGGTCCAATGCGTGCGCACGCTCAGTTCGGCGGGCCCGCTGCTGTGCGGAACGGGTTCAAGCCCCCGGAGAGCAGCACCTCGTCGAGCGGTAGAAGCATGGCAATGCCGGTCGGTCCAAAGGGGATTTTTCAGAGGGCGCGCCTCAGCGGCTCGACCAGATCGGTCTTCTCCCAGGAGAAGCCGCCTTCATTGTCGGGCGTGCGACCGAAATGGCCGTAGGCCGAGGTACGCGCGTAGATCGGCCGGTTGAGATCGAGATGGGTGCGGATGCCGCGCGGCGTCAAATCCATCGCCTGCGCAGCCGCCTTCTCGAGCTTGTCCTCCGGCACCTTTCCGGTGCCATGGGTATCGATATAGATCGACAGCGGCCGCGCCACGCCGATCGCGTAGGCGAGCTGCAGCGTGCAGCGGTCGGCAAGACCGGCGGCGACGATATTCTTGGCGACGTAACGCGCGGCATAGGCCGCCGAGCGGTCGACCTTGGTCGGATCCTTGCCGGAGAAGGCGCCACCGCCATGCGGGGCCGCACCGCCATAGGTATCGACAATGATCTTGCGGCCGGTCAGGCCGGAGTCACCGTCGGGTCCGCCGATGTAGAATTTCCCGGTGGGATTGATGTGCCAGATGGTCTTGCCGTTGATCCACTCCTTTGGCAGCGCCTCGCGCACATAGGGCTCGATAATGTCGCGAACCTGATTGGAGGTCAGGTTCTCCACCAGATGCTGGTGCGAGACCACGATCTCGCGGACGCCGACCGGCTTGCCATTCTCGTACTGCACGGTGACCTGGCTCTTGGAGTCCGGGCCCAGCACCTTTTCGCGGCCGGCGTGGCGCGCTTCGGAAATCAGCCGCAGGATCTTGTGGGCGTAGAAGATCGGCGCCGGCATCAGGTCCGGCGTCTCGTTGGTGGCGTAGCCGAACATGATGCCCTGGTCGCCCGCACCCTCTTCCTGGTTGCTGGGCTGCTTGGCGTCGACGCCCTGCGCGATGTCAGCGGACTGCGGATGCAGCAGGATTTCGATGTCGGCGGTCTTCCAGTGAAAACCTTCCTGCTCGTAGCCGATATCCTTGATCGCCTCGCGCACGGTGCTTTCGATCTGTTCATTGGTGACCGATTCCGGGCCGCGGGTTTCGCCGGCGATCACCACCTTGTTGGTGGTGGCGAGCGTTTCGCAGGCCGCGCGGATCGCCCACGGATCGATGCCTGCCTTCGGGCCTTCGCGGTAAAACAGGTCGACGATCTCGTCGGAGATCCGGTCGCAAACCTTGTCCGGATGACCCTCGGAAACCGACTCGCTTGTGAACAGATAGGACGCGCGCATCAACAACCCCTTGTTCCCGTCTGACCCTGACGATCCTTCGTGATCTGTCTTAAAAAACACCTTGTCCTACGAAGCCAGGTATCGGCCCTGTTGGCTTGGCCCCCAAGTGCGGATTGGAACAATGGATGAGTCCGGTGCCAACCGCGAGCAAGGCGTTTGATCATGCCGGGACGCCGATTTGAAGTAGCCGTTCCCAGCTCAACGCGTGCTGCACCATCTCATCAAGACGGTGGTAACGCGACGTCCATCGCAGGATGGATTTCGCTGTCGTATTGGACGCTACAAGAACTGCCGGGTCGCCAGGTCGGCGATCGCGGATCCGAACGTCGAAATCAACGCCCGATACGCGCTTGACGACGTCGATCACGTCGAGGACCGAGTATCCGCGTCCGTATCCCACATTACAGGTCAGGGACTCGCCACCGCTTCGCAAATATCTCAGTGCATCAAGGTGTGCTCCGGCGAGATCGGAGACATGCACATAATCGCGAACACATGATCCATCCACTGTCGGATAATCGCTCCCGAAAACATCCATACCCTGCCGCACACCCAACGCCGCCTGCACAGCAACCTTTATGAGATGCGTAGCGTTGCGCGTGCACTGTCCGGCACGGCCCGCCGGATCGGCGCCGGCAACGTTGAAATAGCGCAACGCGCAATACCTGATGGCACCGGCCGCCGCGGCGTCCCGCAACATCCATTCTATGGCGAGCTTCGAACGGCCGTACGGGTTGATCGGAAGGGTCCGGTTACTCTCCTCAATCGGGATTGTTTGCGGCTCTCCGTAAACGGCTGCGGTCGAAGAGAATATAAATTGCGGCACTCCAGCGCGAATAGCTTCGGCAATCAGCGTATGCGTGTTGACAGTATTGTTCAGGTAATATTTGCCGGGATCGCGTACGGACTCCGCGATCGATATGCTGCCGGCGAAGTGGATGATCGTACTAACGTCATGGCTTCGGAGGATCTCGGCAACCATTACTGCATTGCCGCAACTTCCGTGATAAAATGGAACGCAATCCGGGACCGCGCTCCGCTGCCCTGTTGACAGGTCGTCGATTACGACGGGCCGTTCCCCGCATCCAGCAAGGCCAAGGTCGCATGGCTTCCGATGTAACCAGCCCCGCCGGTGACAAGGATGCCGCTCCTATCCGTCGGTCTTAAGACACGGGAGTCCTGCATCGTTCCGCCTTCTTGCTGTTCTCAGTTGTGGTCGCTTTCAATATTCGCCGCACGTTTTCCGATCGCCAGCGCATCTGCGTCGCGAGCGTCGAGAAGCCTGTAAGCCTTCCATGTCATCAGGATCTTCTTGCAGTGCTGACACCTGACGACGTCGCTGTCACTGAGCCTTTGCGGCGGCGCAATTGAGGGACAACCGCACCAATCGCATGCAAAGTCTTCTGCAATTGTCATCCAGCAACTCTTCGTTTCTCGATCAAACCGGTCCCCTCGTTCTGGGGCCCGCTACAGGCGCATCCAGACCCGCCAATCCTCTCGAAAGAGGGGTCGCCGTGGGTTCAAAATACGTTCCGGGCGCGCTCGATGCAGTTCCTGCCGCGTTTTTAGGCATGGCGCGCTTATTGATTTGTTTATGCATCTTGAAAGTAGTATTTGTCGTGGGATCGGAAGGACGGTCCTATGGACGCTGGGCGGAGCACGCTCGGACCGTGTCGCCGACGCGATACATCGCAAGGACTATCGAGAATGCTCGCAGGTCTATTGTTCACGGCCGCAGGCTTTGCCTGCGGCTTCATCGTTCGACTAGGCGGATTTGCACTCGGCCTCGCAGTGCTTTCTGCCGGATATGGCCTGCTGCTCTGGTGGACTGGCGCCTCATTGAAGGTGCTGGCCATCGAGCTGCTGTTGGCGCTGCTGTTCCTGCAGATCGGATACGCGGGGTTCGTCGTCGCGCGCGTTTTGTTCGCGAAACTGAAAGCGCGCTGGCCCGGATTTGGACGGTTGTATTCGAGCCTGCAGTTTCTTCGCACTGGCAAGACAGACCATTCTACGAGATGAATCCGGAATAGCGGCATAGCTTCGCCCTTCTATTGCCGAATGGATTGAGAAACCGTGGTGATACCGCCCTCGCTGTTTAGCGCTGTTGTCGCGACGCTCGTGCCCGACATCGATACCATGGGGTTCGATACTGTACGGTCGACCTCGACACGGACCACATCGCCAGGCTGCACGAGCGTTCCCTCATCCGCGGCAAACGTTGCCATCACCCCATCCTTGCGCCGCTGCACAAAATAGGACAGCGATTTTCCGACAGTCCCATGCGGCCCGATCCGTGGGCCGGGTGGCGCTTCAGCGATGAGGGTTTCAGACGTGGCCATCCGATTGATGAGTTGCTCGATATTCGCCTTGGCCTCACGCAGCTCAGACGAGGCTTTCGCCTTGCTGTCTTTGACGAGGTCAGTTGCGTCGCGCTCGGCCTTCCGCATCTCCGCGCGGGCGCGCACGAGGGCCGTGTCCACGTCGAGCATTGCGCTTTGCAGATCGGCGGTAACTCGCTCTAGCGCGAACTCGCGCGACGTGACCGCGAGTCCCTTCTCGACCAGCGACCCGACGGTCTTCAGCTCGCGCTGCGCCAGAGCCACTTGCTTTTCCTGAGTCGCCCGCTTGCTTTGAAGCGATGCGATTTCCTTCTCATACAGGGACCGCAATTCCGAAAATGCAGTGAGCTGCGATTGCAGCGCGTCGCGCCGCGTAGTCAGGATTGTTGCTTCCTCCTCCAGCAGGCTGCTGACATCCTTGTCATTGGCAAGCTCCGGCGGGAGCGCGATCACATTCTGCTCGGCAAGTTCAGCCTCGAGCCGGGCGCGGCGGATATATGTTCGCCGCAGCTCCAGACGGGCAGCGAGGAAACCCCCGTCGCGTTTATCCGTTCGCGCGTCCCGGCTTCGCTCGGCCGGTGCAGTCCACCGGCGACACCCACCGCCTGCAAGACGCTCAAGCCCGGCCGAAAGGCAAATTCGCCCGGACGGTCCACATCACCGAGCACATAGAACGGACGATACTGAACGATCTCGACAGCCGCCTCCTGGGCACCCATCAGGCCGGTACGCTTGTACAACTCGGCCGTGATCGCGCGCGCGAGCTGGTTGCTGGTGCGCCCCTCCGCCGCGATCTCGCCGATCATAGGCAATGACACGCAGCCGTCCGGATTGACCGTGTACTCTGCGCCGAACGGTGTCCATTCATAGTATTCTGCCTTGCCCGCCCGCCACTCGACAACCTTCAGGCGAAGCTTGTCTTGCGGGCCCAGCAGATATTCGGCCCTCAGTGCAGGCGCGATGAAAAGCTGAATTGCGCCCACGGCCGCAAGCAGTGCGCCATAACGCCTGGGCATGGCGGGTCTGAACATCATTGAACTTGTCATCACTATTCTCCGTAACGCTTGCAAATCGCATGCTACCTACGTGCTGATCTCATGGTGGCAGCATTTTTTCGTTCCGCTTCGGTCCACTGACGAAGGCGATGAGGCGGGTAGCGATTTCCACGAGCGCCGGCGGCAATGGCCGCGTGAGATTGCTCAGGAAAGCTACGTCGCTGGACTCAAGCGCATTTGCTACGCGCAGGGCGACCAGATAAACGACTGCACCCGCAACGATGGCTAACGGCATGCTTGAAGGGTGGCCAATGGCTCTAATGCAAATCGACGCCGCTGCAGCGCTGGCGAGCGCCGCCGCACCGAGCTTAAGCACGGCTACCACCGGAAAAGCGAAGCCAAGCCGCGACACCACGAACCAGCAGCCCAGGCTGATCATGAGGATCTGAATGGCGACGCGCGCCAGCGCTGCCCCCATCAGGCCGTATTCGGGAATGAACAGGAAGCCGGCAGCCAGCGCGCATGCAGCGCCGCAAAGAGAACTTGCAAAGATAAAGTCACTTCGTTCCAGCGCTTGTACCAGGCTCGTGGCAACCGTTGACAACACGCTGAGCGCCGCAACGGAAACCAGAACCATGGCGGCGGGCACAGCGGAGGAAAACTTGTCGCCATAGAGAACCGGCAGCAGTTCGGGAATGATCGCCGCGGTGCCAAGACAGATCGGAAACACCAGCGCCGCCAAAAGCCGCACGGCGGCGGCAAAATCGCCCTTCATGCCGTCCAACTCGTCGCGGCCGCGCTTCTCGGCGAGCGATGACAGCACCGCGCTGGTCAGCAGCACGGGACCCTGGATGGCAAGCTGGGTCAGCGCCAGTGCGACGGCGAACATCGCCACTGAATCCATTCCCCAATAGCGCTCCAGAAAGAACAACTCGATCCGTGACCAAACAAGCGCGCTGGTGACATTTGCGCCCCAGCAGAAGAGGGCAAATGACGTCACGCGTCGGCCGAGGGCACGATCGACTGACGCTGGCCCGAGCATCATCGAAACGCATACGACCGCTGGAAGCAGCATGCCCGCTGCATAACCTGCCAGCGCACCAGTGACCCCGAACAGGAGCGATCCGATCGTAACCAGCCCGACCTGAAGCAACAGCGACGCGCCCGCGATGCGCGCCGCCGCACCGAATTCCTGCCGTCCTCGCAAATGAGCATAGGCATAAGTGGTCAGCGCCTGGCCGACGACAAGCAGAATGACGAGTACGACAAGCGACATCGGTGCGCCCGGCGCCGTGCCGCCGTTCAAGAACTCCGCGACAGATTGGTCGCCATAGAGGTGTAGCAGCATGACGGCGCAGGCAGCCGCAGCCAGGGCTGAAATCGCGAGCCGTCGCGCCAGTCTCCTTCCCAGATGCTTCGCGACCTCTGTCTGACCGCTTCCGCGCAGAAACGGTACGAACCGTCCAACGGCCGACGATAACCCCAGATCGACAAAGGGTGCAGCCATCCACACCAGCCAGACAACATAGGCCACCGATCCCGTTTCCTTGACGCCGAGCGACCGAGCCACGGCAATGCTGCTGAAAAAGCTCGCCAGCGCGACCGCCCCACCGGCAAGCGCGCCAAGCATTGAATTTTTGCGAAGCGGTTAGACATCGGGAGCGCCGCTCAGCTTCGATCTTGCCTGCCGCTTGTTGTCTTCTTGTCGAGCGAGACGCCTCCCGCGCTTCCAACACATCCCATGAATGACATCCCGCGCATGCAGAGTTATGGTTCGTTCGAACCCGAGGCTTCCCCGTAAAAGCGTGAGCCGGTGACATGAACATACGATTTTTCCTCCTTCTCCTTCTGATTGGATTCCCGAATTTCGTACGCGCGGAGACCGGCGACGCACTCGACCTTACGGACTTCACGCAAACCTTCACCGAGGACTTCGACTCGCTCGACGTATCTGCGTGGGGACCGGGAACGCGCTGGATCGCCCACACGCCGTGGAACGGGGACTTTGGCAGCGCGGCTTTCGCGGATCCGAAGCCCGGTTTTCCATTCACCATCCAGGACGGCCACCTTCGCATCGAAGCCGCGAAGGGCACGGATGGGAAATGGCGCAGCGGACTGCTGGCATCCGTCGATCGGTCCGGGACCGGCTTCGCCCAGCAGTTCGGATACTTCGAGATGCGCGCCAACTTTCCGGCGGGCAAGGGCCTCTGGCCAGCATTCTGGCTGATCGGACTCGACCGTTCGACTCACACGTCCGAGGTCGATGTGGTCGAGCACTACGGGCACATGCCGGCGCGATACACCGCTTCGGTCCATGTGTGGGATCGCAAGGAGCCCAAGAAATCCCGCACGATCCATCAGCGCATCAATGTGCCGCTCAACTCCCTCT
Source organism: Bradyrhizobium sp. RDT10 (assembly GCA_044772375.2). Classification (GTDB taxonomy): domain Bacteria; phylum Pseudomonadota; class Alphaproteobacteria; order Rhizobiales; family Xanthobacteraceae; genus Bradyrhizobium. The sequence continues at coordinate 1,087,099 of CP187939.1, read as the reverse complement.
ACGAAGGCTTCCACACCTACGGCGTCAAGACCGACAGCGAATGGACATGCTTCTATTTTGATCGGCGCGAGGTCGCGCGCGTTCCGACGCCTCCTGAGCACCGTCAGCCGATGTACTTGCTGATCGATCTGGGACTTGGTGCGGGATGGCCGATCGAGGAGGCGCCGAATCCGTCCTACATGTACGTCGACTACGTTCGGGTCTGGCAGAAGCGTTGATGCGGTCATGCAGCTATCCTCGCCGCGACGGCCAGAAATGTGTCAATCTGCCGATTGAAGTCGAGCGCAGCACGGCGCGAATGTCCCAGCGCCGCCAGTTGCAGCCGCTGGTAATATGCATCGTCGGTCCACATCCGCTTTAGCTCAGCGGCCCAGCATTCGGCGGGCGCATCGTGCCGGAGGATGGCACCGCCAGCGCCGACCGTTTCAGGCAGTGCACCCCGATCGCTTGCCAGGACCGGGATGCCGCTGAACTGCGCTTCTGAAACGACGCGGCCCCAGGTCTCCGCCTCCCATTGGCTTGGCACCAGCAGGACGCGCGTCGAGGCGTAGATCGGAGACATGTCGTTGCTGCGCTCGACCAATTCGACGTTGCACAGCCTGCGAAGGCGCGAGTTCAGCTTCGCGGCCTGCCGGATTCCCAGCGGCCAGGCTTTTACGAAGCGAAATGGAATTTCCGGACATTGTTCGGCAATTGCGAGGGCGACCTCGACACCCTTCTCGGTAACCGGATTGATGAACGTGACAAAACGGCGATCACCCGCGGTGCAATATCGCTCGGCTCGAAACACCGGCGGAATGACACAAGCCTCAATGCCGAACCGATCGCGGAACCGCGCGGCAGTGAATTCGGAGTTGGCAATATAGGCACGAAACGGCAAACCGGCGGATGATCCTGTCCAGCGTCTGCGGCCGATGTCGAATTCAAGCCCGTGCAGATAGGCAATCGGTGGCACGCCGCGGCGAAGGAACGCCTTGGCAATCTCGATCATGTTGCCATTCTGTACGACGACAAGGCGAGGCCGCGGCAGTCCATCGAGTTTGTCCCAAGGCCTGCGCGACAGGTAGACATCGTAGCCAAGCTGCCGGTCCACTGAAACGTCAGTGCCGCGGAGGAAATTGACGGCGGCGCGAAGAGCGCCGTCCAACCGCCGCAACGGCAATCGTGACAGCACCGATGTTCTGACCCCACGTCGGTTCAGTTCGAGCGCAAGTTCATGCGTATTGATTTCCAGGCCGCCGACGACGTAGGGAAGATATGACGTGCCGCTGGCAAACAGAATGTTCACGAGTTGCCCCTGGTCGATGCCATTGTTGCCGCTCTAGCGGCCTCGACGTCCGGTTGCCGCTTGGCCGTGAGATAAAGCCATTTCTGGGTTCCAGTTCGCCGCTCGTTCATCAACGCGACCGCGGTATGGGGCATGAACCTCGAAAGCTCCGGGATGATTGCCGACGGGAAATCCGCAAGCGAACGCGGCCGCGCCACGATCTGCTCGATAATGTGCGTTCTCGTGAAGCGTGCCATCAGCTTTGCTGTGCAGTTGGGCACGAACGCGTCATGCGTTTCCACGAGGATATCGACGTCCGACAGACCCGCCACCTTGACGGGATCGAGCATATCCACCTCTCCGCCCTCAATATCGGCAAGCACCAGCGCCGGACCGTCGAGTTCGGCAAGTTCCCTGCCAAGATCTTCCGGACGGCAAAAGCCCCTCAGTTCGAACCGTGAGGTCACGCCGTTCAGCTCAGCCGCCTGCACCAAGCCGGCGTGATGTTCGTGCGCCCCTTCGAAGGCGATCATCTTCGTCTGCGTCATTTGCCGCAGAAAGCCGATCGCGTAGTACCCGTCGGCTGCGCCGACATTGATGATGCGCGGATAGCCACGTGCAATCACGCGGCGCACGACGTCATGCAGCTCGATTTCCTGCGTGCCTAGAAGATAGCCAAGCAAATTTCGGCTCGAGACCGGTGTAAGGCTCAGATGCATTCCCTTGAACGGGCCGGAGAGCACCGTGTTCGCCGCGCGGTACCGGACCAGTGCCGCGGCGACATTCCAGCGCGGCATCGCAAGCCAGCGTACCAACGCGCGTACGGATGGCGGAACAACTTTTCGGTAACTACGATAGACGCTCATCGCGGCGGGATAGGCTTCGATGGTACTCCAGGTTGCGTGCTGCATGACTAGCGGACCCTTCTGGCTGCGATGTCTTGGAGGAAGTTCGTGCGACGAGACTCCGCTAGATGCGATGGCCCGAACTGCCGTTCGGCACCTTTCCGGGCAGCGGCTGTAGTCTCGACGGCCCCTCGCCGCGCCGGGTCCGGGATGCCGCCGCGTCGGAATGACCGACGTGCCTTGACCAACGCAATCAGTTTCCGCAAGCGATTGCAGACAGGCTGTTCCACGAAACGATGAATCGCAAGCGATGCCAGAATCGCAACCGCGGCGGAAACGAACACAAAGATCCAGGATCCATTTCCGCCAAAACACCACCACCACAGCTTCTCGACCGCAACAATCGCGAAAAAGTGGAAGAGATAGAGGCTGTACGATGCATCCCCCAACCGCACAAGCTTTTGGATAAACCATCCGGTGTCGCCTATTCGTACCATCGCACAAAGAACCACACAGGCTGCACTGATGATCCAGAATGTCACCAGCCACTCGATGGGGGCCGGATAACTCCCGACGAACCTTGCAAATAGCGAGACATCAACAACCAGCAACGCGGCCAGTACGCTCAACAGGGCCGCGCTGCTGCCATGCGCATGCACGCCTTCGAAGAAGCGAGCAACCGCTCCGATCAAGACGCCGACGCCGAACAGCAAAAGGATCGGAGCAGAATAGAATGCAATCAGGCTGGTAGGATCGCGCGTCTCGACGATCGGCTTGAAGAACGTTCCGGCCAGGACAGCTCCAGTCATCGCAAGAAGCAGCACAGCCAGCCCTTTCTTGCGCGACAAGAAGAGGACCGAGCCAAAGCATGCGTAGAACATCATCTCGTAGTTCAACGTCCAGCCGACACCGAGGGTCGGCCGCATTGCTGCCGTGGTGCCCAGCTCGACCGCGACGGGAATGAAGAACAGCGAGAAAATCAGCCTGTGGACGTCAAGATCGGAGCCGTGACGAAGGCGTAGCGCGACTTCAACCGCAGTCGCCAGCCAATAGATCGGAACGATCCGGATTATGCGGCTGGCCATGAACCGCCCGGGAGCGCCGGACACACCAAAGTTGTCGTAGTTCGTGTACGACATGATGAAGCCGCTGATGATAAAGAAGATCCAGACGCCCAGGGCGCCCATGTGGTTGGCGATCTCTTTCGTCAACTGATCGGTCGGCGCCCATTCCGCCTGCCGCAGGATCGCATGATCTACCACGACAATCAGTGCCGCAATTGCACGCAATATCTGGATCGCGGAAAGCGTTTTCATCGCGCTGCCGCCTCCTCCAAGGCATCGCTATAGTGCGATACGAGCCTTCGCGACCATTCAGCGGGGGTCAGCGAGAAGCGCGCGGCGTTACCATGGGCCACCTCGCTCATCGAAGCGACGAGATCGTCGTTGGATGCCAGACTCGACAGGAGCTCGGCGAATGCCGCGCGGTCATAAGGGTTGCAGGACGCGCCTGCCCCGATTTCCGACAGCTCATCGGCGATCATTGCAAAACCGGAGACAACGACGGGCAGGCCACTGGCAAGTGCTTCAAACGCCACCAGGCCAAAAGGCTCACGGTAGCGGCTCGGCATAACAAGCGCGCGGGCATCGCGGACGAACGCAGGGATTTCACTCGCGCTCTTCCATCCGATGTATTCCACCTCTGGATAGATGTCTTGCAGACTGTCTTCGAGTGGACCACCACCGATCACGCGTACCGGCACCTTCGCATCGCGGGCTGCGGCCAGGAAGAGATCGACGCCTTTATCTTCTTCGAGTCTGCCGACAAACAGAAATGCCTTGTTCTGTTCGGCTTCGATGCGCCGAGCGTGCCACGGCGTGACGGGGTTGCGTAGCGTCGCGAGCCGGGTCCGTGGAATTCCCCGCGCTCCAGATGCGGCAACATGCCTTCGTGCACTGCGAGAACTTTGGCACCGGTCGATACGAAATCAAATGCAGCGCGACGAACTTCCTGACGTGCCGATCGCCACAGCTTATGGGCATAGTTGCGTCGGTCGCACGAGCGAAGCACGCACGACGTACTCATCGGGCGCAGATCGCAGGGACTTTCCTTGCGGAAGTCGAAATAGCCGCCGTTTGGACAGACCAGGAAGAAGTCGTGGGCGCTGACGAAGAGGCGCCTTGCGACCGGACGCAGTGCATAGAAAACGGAGGGCGACAGTATTTTTGACCAGCCATGGAGGTGGTAAACTGTGCCGGGCGTGTCGTTGGCGGCAATCCAGTCGGCGAGCCTTTGTCCCGCCGAGGCGTTATAGAGCCCGTGCAGCATCGCCCGCGGCCGCGGCATTCGAAGGATATGCTCGCCGCCGACCGCGACAACATCCGCCTTGCGAAGCCGCAGATCGGAGTGTGCCCCTCGGTCGCCGGTGAAGTAGGTGACCGGAATTCCGGCACCATCCAGCAATGCAGCAGACTGCAACGCGACGTTGGTGGCACCACCGCGCTGTTCGGACAAGTCGTTGATGATGACGACCCGCTCCGGCACGGGACGTACTTGCAGCTCCCCTAGTGGCGGACGATAGTTGTCAACTACTCGCAGCATCGATGACACACTCTACAAGTTCAGGGCGCGTTCCGGCGAAAGGCGTCCGCCCATCAGGTCGAGCAGAGCCCGAATGTTGCCCATCAGCCGACCGGCGCGATCGATGTAGGGCTCGGGGCGAAACGTCTTCGCGATATTGGCTGCGAGATTGCGGCTCATGAGCTTCAGCGCCTTGCGGCGCGAACATGTGCCTTTGCGAACCAGATAGAGCGGATTGGCGACTTGCGAGTAGCCGAGCCGGCGACCCGATTGACGGCCCGATTTCGCGCCGAGATGGACGCCGCGCGCAGCGTTGATCTTCACGATCCGGCCGTACGCCGCCATACGACGGCTGAAGTCGACATCTTCCAGCCAGCCATAAAGCGGAAGGGCCTCGTCAAACGTCAGCCCGCCTGCTCGCACGGCGTCAAGACGAATGGCCATGTTGCAGCCGTATGCGCTGTAAACGTTCGCAATGTCTCGCGTCGATGCGTCGGCCGAGCCGTCCTCACGGAGCAGGTTCAGCGCGTCGTCGACATCAAGCCCCGGACCAAGAATGCCGTCAGCGACGACGCGGCCCGTGCCGACAACGACGTCGGGCGCATTCTGGAAGATCTGTTCGACAACTTCGAGGTAACGGGGACAGGGCACGAAATCGTCGTCAAGGAAGATGACGACGCTGAAGTCCGCAACCGCCCTGAGGATCGCATTGCGCTGTATCGTCAGCCCGCGATCGCCCGTGATGCAGCGGAGCTCCTGCTGGTCGGTATCGACGCCTGAGACATCGGCCATCGACGGCGCTGAGACCACGATTGCGTCGGCGACGCGCGTCTGCTCACGCAAGCATTCGAGCACGCGCCCGAGAATGAGCGGACGGCCTGATGTCGCGATACCTACCGCAATCCTGAGCGGCGCGTTTTGCACTCGCTTTTCAGACAATCTGAGGGAGCACCGTTCATTCGGACGCCCCCACCGGCTCGAACGGCTTCCGCGCGAATGCCCAGACCATGACGGGATAGTCGGGCTCGTTACGCAGCGATCCGAAGAATCCGCGCTTGCGCCACGCCGACAGGTTCGCCTTCAGGCACGCCCGGTTGCCCCAAGCAAAGGTTTGAATGCCGGCCTCGGGAAATCCGGCCTCTTGCAGGAAGTAGGAAAGTCCCTCGGCCGTCCAACGGTTGCAATCGATCGGCGACGGGTGATAGCGGACCAGAAACGGCGTTGCAATGATGAAGTGCCCGCCCGGCCGCACCATTGCGTAGACGTTGCGCGCCGCCCGTGCCGGCCATTTCAAATGCTCGAAGATCTGGTCGGCGATGACGAGATCGAACTGCTCGGTCAGTATGTCCTTGCAGATATCGAATGCCGGATAGCTCGTCCCCGTGAACGACTTAAAGGCAAACCTGCTGCGCCATTGCGAACCGGCCGAGATCTCCATCACGCGCAGATGTTCGGGCGTAAGCTGTTCGATGAACTCGAAGGCGTGGCGATACATCGCCACACGCACCCAATCCGTCGTATCGTAGCCGATCGACGTGAGACATTTCTTCATCGCCGCCTTGAGCCGGGGACGATTTCGAATGGCTGAAAGCACGGTAGATGCCGAAGGTACCGAAATGGTGCTGCTGGCCAATGCGCGTCCTCCCGTGTGCCCCGCCGTCGTCATGACCAGGTCTTCCGGACAATTGCCGGCACGCGGTTGAGAACGGCGCCAAGCACCCTTCCGCCTGCCAAGTGCAACTCGACCAGACCGTCTTTCGCCTCGTCGATCGTGGTCTTCCCGTAAGCCGTTACAACGATCACCTGATCGACGTACGGAATGAGCGGCTTCCATTGATCCGACGAGAACAATGCCGGGAGGTCGACGATGATCCGTTCGAACTTTTGTCGCGATTCCTTCAACACCTCCGTCGTCCGCTCGATCAGGTGCCGATCGGTTTCGCCCTGCTGCAGGTAGCTGTTAGCGGACGGCAACAAGGCCAGTGTCAAGACGCCAAGCTCGATCACAGCTTCGCGCTCGGGCTGCCCGTTCGGTTGCGCTTCAACCGCTGTTCCGGCAAGTTCCTGGCTCAACGTCCGGCTATCCGCGCACCCATCGACAAGTAGCGTTCGAGCGCCGCTCCTCGCATAGTCATTCGCCAGACACGCGGCAACGGTCGTTGACCCGTCTCCGTCGGAGCATGCGATCACTCCGATGCACATAACTCCTGGATTTGCCGTCAGCGCCGCGACTGCCGTTCTTATTCTTCGGAAATCGGTCCTCGTCGAAAAAGACGAGCGACCTCCCGCAATACCGCCCAGGATGTCCGCAACGCCTCGTGTCGCAGCGTTCTTGCTGCGCAACGGCAGCTTCCAATCCCGCCAGACGCTTGTCTCCCAAAGATCGCTGATTGGACCGAGCGGCTTCACGCCGACATCCGCACTCAAATGCTCCGGCGAGCGAACGGCGCGATCGCTGGAGGCGCGCACCGCTGCAAACGCGGTCCCGCTCAAGCCTCCGAGGACGATGGCGAGATCCAAGAACCAGCGACGTGCGAGGGCTGCTCTTTCCCAACGGCGCTGACGCCCGGGAAATGATCCGCACGTCCGCTTCTGGATAGCTGATACGCTGTAGCGTTTCGTTATACTGATGCTGAAAGCCGTCGTATATCTTGCGATAGCTGCTCGCGATGCTCTCCAGTTCCTCGAGCTTTGCACGAGCATCCTGGCTGGACAGAGAGTCGCCAACTGACCGGAAGCTGTTGACTTTGCGTGCCGCCTCGAACGCCTGCTGCCGCAGGGTCTCCAGCCGCTCGGAAAGCCACTCGCCCTGCTCTCTTGCCAGCCTGGATTTGGCATCAACAATCTCGCGGATGAAGGACTGGGCGGTCGCGTTGGCGATCTCCGCGGCCGAGTTTGGATCGGTGGAGGAGAATGCGATCTCTATGACAAGCGACTGGCCAATCCGCCTAATCGACAATTTGTCAGCGAAACGTGATGCAGCCTCGCGCAGGTTCGGGGGCTGCCTGCTCTGCCTCGCTCGCCGCCGAGGCCCGCAAGGTCGGAGTTACCCACGCCAGAACTCTTTCGACGACCGAAGGCGACGATGCGAACTCTGGCCGTTGCTCCAGCTTCAGCCGGCCAATCACCGAATTGGCGACGCGATCCGACTTTATCACCTCCATCTGGCTCTCGACGCGAGACTGGTCCGACGTCATCGCGGAAGGCATTGCCACCGTGTTGAACAGTTCCGCGCCGCGGGTAGTGTCGATGATGAGACTGGTCGAGGCCACGAATATCGGCTGGGCCGTCAGCAGGTAGATCACGGCAGCAGAGACGGTCGCCGCCGTGAAAACAAGGATCGTCCTGAGATTCTGTATGAGAAACGCAGCGATATGCCATACACCAAACACCTCCTCGCGACTATGCGATTCTCGCTCGGCGTTTGTTGGCGAAACGAATGACTGCTTCATTGCGCCCCCTGCAACCTGACGTGATAGGCACTGACCAAGGCGGGGCTTTCCGCCTGCTCCGGTGCAACATGCGCGCGCAGTTTCCACCTGCTGGCTGCAAGCGCAAAGAAGATGGCAAACACCAATCCAAGGTCGACGCTGGCTGCAGAAATGCAGGCTGCGCCTGTGAGTGCTATGCACGCACGAAACCCTGCTCGTGCCACGACATCCTCAAACGAGACTAGCCTGCCTGTCGAAAATGCCGATGCCAGCGTCACAACGAACAAGATGAGACCGAGCACGCCGAGATTGGCGAGCAGCGCAACCACAAAACTCGACGACCGAACGCTACCGGGCCCGGCGCCGAAGCCCCAGGTGTCCTGGAAATTCTGCAGGGCATAGTGGTTCCAGCGCATACGTTCGATTCCGGACTGGCTCGCGAGTTTGTTCGAGACGGTTGCGTCGAACAGGCCTGTCAATGCGGACCATACCGACGGCATGAACATGATAACGACCAGAAGTAGAACGGGGATCGATGAGACGATGGCAAGATAGCCGCAATCCCTCTTCGTGGCCTGACACCTGCCAAGCTTCAGAAGCGCACCGAACAGCATGAGCAAGGTGAATACCGCGAATGATCCGTAGGCTGTCGTGGAGGTGGACAGCAGCAGCGATATCGCAAGAAGAAGCGAGAGCGCCCCGGTAAGACGAGCACTAAATCCGTCCAGCCAAAGACTTAGCGAAAACGCGTAGAAGCCGAGCGCCGCGTAGCTATAGGCGCCCGCCTCGGTGAACGTGCCGACGATACGCTTGAGGCCCCCGATTTCACCGGCTTCAAGCATCCGATAGTTCGCGTTGCGCAGCCAGGAGAGCATAAAAGCCGTCCCGGTATAGTGCGTGACCACGTCGACGACGGCAAAGAAGAGGAGCGCTGCCGCACTCACAAGCAGCGCGTTGGTAATTGCCTTCGCTTCGCCGCGAACCATAAGCGCCCAGACACCCATGAAGCAGACAAGGTTCGCGACGAGATATGCTGCCTGCGTCGCATTGCTTGCACGCGGTCTCAACGGAAGGCTGACAATTCCGATGCCGGCATCGTTGCGTGCAAGCGAATAGGCATATGTCAGCCCTTGAAACAACCGCGGCATGAAATAGGCGGAAACAACGGCGTAGACCGAGAACAACAGTATCCAAAAGCCGGGACCTGGCGTGGTCAAGCTTTCGATTGCCGCCACACGCATGCGTGCCCGCAGAACGACAGAAAGCACAAAGAAGCCAGTTAAGACCAAAGCCGGAGGGACGCTTGCCTCACCCAGCGCCGGAAGTTTGAAAGCGGCGGCAGCCCCAACAAGGTGGAAAGGGCCAGCACCCAGAATGCCGCAACCGGACCCCGCCACAGCCCCCAGAAACCTGCCAAAACAGTCAAGGCACCGATAACCTCGATAGTCATGAACTTACCTTGCTGAGCCGCATCGGGTGCAAGACGGATTCGGCATGCTTGAGGAGTCTCGGCCTTGCTTTACGTTTCAGGAGCAGCGCCAGCCGATCGATCGACGCATTGGTTAACGCCAAAACGCGTTCATGCTGAACGTCGCAGATTGGCTCCGCCCGAGCGCTGTCCAGCAGCCCCGGCAACGTGCGCACGGTCTCTGAGTTGAAATCTACGAGATACTGGCTGCGGCCGACATTCGCGAAGAAGGCTGCGAGCTTCGGATCCCAATTCAAGCCAATGTGAACGACGCCGTAGGAATAAGCGAGGATGCACGCGTGCAAGCGGTGCGCGATGACGGCATCGAAGCTGCCAACCAACTGCGCGAGTTCCTGCGGTGTCTTGCAATCCGGCGCGCGCGTCAACCGGTCGCCCGCGGCGTCGATCGAACCGACGACGTTATCCAGGCATGTCTGATCCTCTCGGGCGCCGTTCGAGAAGCATGTCACGTCGTATCCCGACGCCAGCAGCTCGCGCACGAGACTTCGATAGAGTTCCACAATTGTTGGACCGTCGGATTGTCCCTGACCGTGATGTTGCAATACGACGGGGTGCGTTATGCCGACGCCAACAACAGGTCGTTCGAGGCGCGGCCGATCGGATAGCGGCCAAACCTGGGAAGCCAGCAGGCCGGGATCCGGCGTCACGACAACGCCCTTGACGCCGCGGAGACGCAACCGCCTCGCGGACTCTGTGTCTCGCACCCCAGCGAACACCAACTGGTCCGCCTGCAACAGCGACGACATCAATGCTGCGCCACGGCTTGAATGGCTCTCGGCGACGCCGACCCCGAACAACGCGATGGGCGTATTGGTCCGCCGGCATTCGGACGCAACAATCGATAGTTTGACTGGAAAGTTGAGATCGCCGTCCTGAATCAGTTGGCCGCCACCTACGATCGCGAGATCGGCATCGCGCAACGCATTCCGCCAGATCGATCGGCATTTCCTCTTCAAGCGGAGGCGAAGGACAACCTCGACAACTGCATCGCGCAGGATTGACGGCATCGCCCGCAACGCCTTCAACGCAAGGACACGACCGCCTGTTTTTGCCCGGTGGTCGCGATCCGTGCGACCGGCAAGGTCAAGGGCATCGACGTCGATGCAAGTCAGCCGCCGCGCAAGTTCAGCTTCGAGGCACTCCGCGATCACGCCATCGCCGAGGTTCGGACTATACTTAACGTTGAAGGTAACGATCTTCATAGTATTCCACCAATCATAACTGGAACGGCTACTGATTCACCTCTTCAACGAACGCCTCGCATAGATAACGCGCGGCTCCGCGCGAGACGGAATCTGATTTCCGCGGCCGACCACGGCGGTGGCATCTTCGCGCAGCGCCCGTTCGACCGTGGCCTTTATCTGACGCTTGAAGCGCTCTCGGCTGAAGCCGGCCGCGTGCCTCACAATATCGCCAGTGATGAAGTCGATCGTCTCGGCGCGAGTGATCGCACCCTCAAGCGCTTCGACGGTCTGGCTTTCGAAGAAAACACCGGTTACGCCATCAACGACGGTTTCGGTGGCGCCGCCGCGGCCGAACGCAATGACCGGCCGACCGCTGGCCATCGCTTCGACCGGAACGATGCCGAAATCCTCTTCGCCGGGAAAAATGAGCGCACGGCAACGCGCGTAGTGATGGCGTAAAACGACGAATGGCTGAGGTCCCAGCATGACGACATTCGGACGCGCCCGATGTTTGAGCGCGTCGAACATCTCTCCACCTCCGATGACGACAAGCTTTTTGCCGGACACATTGAAGGCGTCGACAACGAGGTCGGCACGCTTGTATGCAACCAGTTCTCCGACCATAAGATAATGGTCCTCGATTTCCGTGGCTGGCACCTGTTCGAAGGCGTCGACGTCAACTGGCGGGAATACAACGTCGGCTTCGCGACGAAAGTATCTTCGGATTCGGGACGCAACGGTTTGGGAGTTCGCAACAAAAAGATCCACGCGCCCGGCCGAGCCTTGATCCCAATTCCGCAGATAGTGGGAGAACAACGTCATTGCCATCCGCGTCACGATGCCCGACGTCGACCTGTAATCATGGTACATGTTCCAGATGTACCGCATCGGAGAGTGGCAATAGCAGACGTGCACGGCATGCGCGGCGGGGATGACGCCCTTCGCGGGGCCCGATTCACTGCTGATGACGAGATCGTAATCCCGAAGATCGAGTTGCTCGAGCGCAAGCGGCATCAGCGGCAGGTACTTCTTGTACCAGGATTTTGCGCGCGGCAGCCTCGCGATGAACGACGTGAAAATCCTGTGTCTTGCAATCGTCGCGGAGATCGCTTCAGGCGCCACTACATGCGTGAAGATGTCGGCGGTGGGATAGAGCTCACACAAGGCCTCGAGGACCTTCTCGCCTCCCCGCATGCCGACGAGCCAATAGTGTACGATCGCAACGCGCATCAGTACGTACCTTTGGCTGCGATCACGACCGGAATGGTCTTCACAATGATCTTGAGGTCCTTCCAGAACGACCAATTTTCGACGTAGTCGCGATCCAACGAAACACGGCATTCGTAGGAGACGTCATTCCGACCGCTGATCTGCCACGCACCGGTCAGACCAGGCCGGGCCAAGAGGTAATGCCCGGCGCTTGGTCCATACATCTTGATCTCGTCGAAAACGATTGGTCTCGGACCCACGATGCTCATGTCACCGCGAAGAACGTTCCAGAGCTGCGGTAGCTCGTCGAGGCTGAGCTGACGCAACACCCGTCCAAGTTCGGTCACTCGCGGATCTCGCTTGAGCTTTCGTGTTTCAGCCCACTCGGTTGCGGCTTCGGGAAACTCGCGAAGATGCCGTGCAAGAACGGCGTTGCCGTCTATCACCATCGTTCTGAATTTGAGACAGGCAAAACCGGACGAACGAAAGCCCACGCGTGTTTGCTGGAAAAGTACGGGACCGCGATCGGCTATTTTCAACAACAAGGCTATGAAGCCAAAAAGCGGAGCGAAGGCTAGAAGAGCAGCTGATGAAATCGCTATGTCCAGTATCCGTTTTGGGAAGCCACCAATCGGATATCTCGCCGTTCTCCGCGTTACATTCTTGTCGATGAGTAGCTTGACGTCGGTCGTCGCACTCTTTGGCAATGGAAAAAGCTGCATTCGAACACACGCTCCAACAATGAACATGCAGACCAGCACTTCTCATTCCGCGAATCGCTACGCGGCGACCTCACTTAGGTCTCGCTATTTTGTGGCAGTTGCCGGCAATGACCTTTTCGATCAGCGCCTTGCTTAAATTAATGCGCAATTTTCGTTGAACTAATTAATGCTCAAGTATTGGTGCACTGCAACTTGATTATTCTAACCCACGTATGATCGGGACTTGTGCAGCTTGAATGCTCGATGTGCAGGTTCCAGTGACGACTAGCCGACACTCTTGATTGGGAAGCTCGACTCAAGCACTGAGGTTTTCATCCCAGCGGCGAAGCTGCGCGCAAGAAGAAACCTGCTTGGAACTACAACAACGCGGATGCTCGTTCACAGGAGCTGTACGAGTGCCTAGACGCTAGGCATTTGCTCCATCTCGCACTCGTCACAAAGACTTGGTATGTTTTTCGCATGAGTCCAGGCAGTAAGATTTAATGGGGCGGGGGCGTTCCAGCTAAGTAATTGCATGGCGAGGCCCCGTATGCGTAACGACCTGCTGCTCTGCTTCAAGGATGAAGGTGCCGCGCTTAGTTTGGTTGAAGCGCATATTTGGCCCGACGGCGTTGTGTGTCCGCACTGCGGGAAACTCGCCGGACCGGTCTTTTGCGCGGGCTCAGCACCATGCCGGGTACGCGCAAATGCTACCGCTGCAGAAGATTGTTTTCCGTCCGATCGGGAACAATTTTTGAATGCAGTCATGTGCCGCTTCACAAGTGGCTGCAGGCCCTCTTCCTTACAGGGTGTGGTAAGGAAACGATCAAGCCGTATCACCTGAGCCAGGCCATTAATGTCTCATTCAAGACCGCTGCGCTCATGATCGAAGAGATCAAGCGATCCGCCGTGGCGTGTAAGTTGCGATCGGAAGCAGATGAAGCTGAGGCCGCTTCGCAAATTCCAGCCCGTCATTCTTCTCAAACGTCCAAACTTGCCGCAACCGCACGGAGCGAATTCAATGCGTAAACGAACTGACCTCGCGACGCATCAAAGCAAGGAGGCGGATCCCAACCCGGACTCGGACCCGGACCCAGAAGCGAAAAGCAACAATTTGATCGCGGAGTTCGAGCAGGGCTTGGCTCGCATTCTACGATCGGGTCTAACTCGAAAGCGCGCGCCCCGCGAACGAAACGAGACGGAGAAAGACTGACCATCCAATCTGCACGCTATCAATAACGACCATGATGCCGCAACTTGGCGACCTCGAACGCGACGAGCGATATTTTGTAGCGATAGCAAACGCATTGAAAGCACCAAAAGCGGGCTCTTGAGATTTTCCAGGCCTCTCGGCGCACATCGTGCACACGCCGTTCGGCTATCGTTCACGAAAAGCTCGGGCAACCTGGTCGAACAGCGGCTTTGTAAGGTAGGAGCCCACCGTCCGATCTGCCGTCTTGATAAACGCTTCGACGGGCATGCCGGGCACAAGTCGGACATCGCCGAGGCGAGCGAGTTCGTCGGGCCCGATGGCAATGCGCGCCGTATAATAGGTCAGGCCGGTGCGCTGCTCGGTGGTCACGTCGGCCGATACACGGCTGACGACCCCGTTGATTTCCGGCGTCGTGCGCTGGCTAAAGGCGGAAAATCGCAGCGCGAGGACCTGACCGACCCGCACCTGATCGATATCTTGTGGCGCCACCCTCGCCTCGACCGTCAAACGATCGGCCGCCGGCACGATCAGCATCAGTTGTTCGCTAGCGCTAATCACACCGCCGACCGTGTGGACGTTCAGTTCGTGGACGGTGCCCGAAATCGGGGCCCGGATGTCGATTCGCCGCAACTGGTCTTCGGCGGCCACTTTCCGCTCTGCGTATTCACCTGCCTTGCCATCGATCTCGCGCATTTCGCGGCCGACTTCGCTCGCCAATTCGCGATCGATCTGGGTAATCTGAAGTTCGATCTCGGATATTTTACCTCGCCCCTGCGCCGCCGCCGCGATTAGCTGCGCCCGTTCGCCATCGAGCCGCGCCGCTTCCCGCTCGAGCGCGGTCAGACGGTTCATCTGGATCAGCTGCTTTGACCAGAGTTGCCGCACCCCTCCAGTTCATTATTGACCAAGACCAGTTCCTGCGATTTCGCCGCTTGTTGCGCAATGATCCCGCTGGCTTCCTCGTTGAGCTGGGCGATCCGCTCGCGCAACTGTCGTTTTTGCCCGAGCCGCGTCGTGTTGCGCAGTTCGAAAAGGCGCTGCTCGTCGGCCATCAGCTCGACAACACTCTCTTCGTGCCGCCTGTCCTTGAACGCAGAGGGCCATGGCACCTCCGATGCGCCATCGCGTTCCGCCCGCAACCGCGCGCGCCGCGCCGTCATCTCGTCCAGGGTCTTTGACACGATCTGCAGATTTGCCCGCGTCATCGTTTGGTCGAGACGGATCAGGATATCCCCGGCCGTCACGTTCATCCCATTGGTCACCGCGATTTCGCCAACGACGCCGCCGGTTGGATGTTGAACCTTCTTGGCATTCGACTCGACGACAACGCTCCCCGCAGCGATCAAGGCGCCCGAAATCTCGGTGGTTGCGGCCCATCCGCCAATTCCGCCGGCAATGAGCATGACGGCAGCCAGACCCGCCACGATATGCCGCCTGATCGACCGGCGCGCGTCAATTAAATCCGTATCGGACATCGCCTTACCCTTGAGCGGCCGCGACAACTTTGGGTGCGCTGACGACGCCGTCGCGCCGCAGCACCTTTGCCAGCACCTCGTCCTTGGGGCCGAAGGCCTGCTGGCGGCCGCCATTCAGCGCGAGCACATGATCGACTCCCGACAACGCGCTTGGCCGGTGTGCCACCACCACCACGATCGCCCCCGCGCCCGCGCGCCGAGAATGGCCTGTGTCAACGCCTCGTCTCCTTCGACGTCAAGATTGGAGTTCGGCTCGTCGAGCACGACCAGAAACGGATCGCCGTAAAGGGCACGTGCCAAGGCAACGCGCTGCTGCTGGCCAGCCGACAAGGCCGAGCCCTGCTCGCCGATCTCCGTGTCATAACCTTGCGGCAACGCAAGCACGAGTTCATTGACGCCCGCCGCCTTCGCAGCCGCAATGATGGACTCCGACGAGGCCTTCGGGTCGAAACGAGAGATGTTCTGCGCGACCGTCCCTTCGATCAATTCGACGTCCTGCGGCAAATAGCCGATGTGACGCCCGAGCTCATCAGGCACCCATTGGTCCAGCGTCGCGCCGTCAAGCCGAACAGTGCCGCGCGCGGGCGTCCACAAACCCGCCAGAACCCGGGCAAGCGACGATTTTCCCGACGCGCTGGGGCCGATCACGCCGAGCCCGTTGCCGGCCTTGAGGGAGAACGACACTTCGTGGACGACCGCGCGCTGGACGTCGGGCGGCGCCGCGCTGACATTATCGACATTGAGACTGCGCTGCGGCCTAGGCAGCGATGTCGGGGTTCTCAGTTCCGGCAGAAGCTCGAGCAGCTTGTTCAGGCGCTCGCGTGCCTGCCTGGCGCCGACAAAGCTGCGCCAGTGGGCAATCGCGAGATCAACCGGCGCGAGCGCCCGCGCCGACAGGATAGACGACGCTATAATGACGCCGGCGGTGGCTTGCTGGTTGATCACAAGGTAGGCGCCGACGGCAAGCACACCGGACTGCAGCATCATCCGGAATGACCGCCCCATGGCGCCAAGGCCCGCGGCGAGATCGCTTGATCCGGCATGCCCGGACAAGAATTTTCGGTTCAGTGACTGCCAACGGCCGGAAATCCAGCCGGTCATGCCGAGTGCGGTCAACGCCTCGGCATTTCGACGGCTTGTCTCCGCCAACCGCGCGCGTTGGTTACCGATGCGATTGGCGTCGAGCGCCGACTGCTTTGCGAGCAGTTCCGACAGCAGTGTCAGAGAAACCAGCACCAACGCGCCCGCCAGCACCGTGACGCCAATCCAAAAATGGAAGGCAAAGCAGACCGCGAGATAAAGAGGTACCCAGGGCAGATCGAAGAAGGCGGTTGGTCCGGGGCCGGACAAATAGGCGCGGACCGTATCCAGGTCGCGCAGCGGTTGGATCGATTCGCCGCGCTTTGGCGCCTGGATCGGCAAGCGCATCACCGTCGCATAGACGCGGTCCGACATTTCCTGGTCGAGACGGATACCGATCCGAACGAGTAGTCTGCCACGCAGTGCGTCCAAAAATCCTTGAAAGACGTAAAGGGTGAGCGCCAGCCCGAGCAGACCTACCAGCGTCGGTACGCTCCGGCTGGGCAGGACCCGGTCATAGACCTCCATCATGAACAGGGAACCGGTCAGCGCCAGAATGTTGAGGATCGCGCTGAATCCCGCGATAGCAAAGAACGCCGAACGGCAACGCGCGAGCGCGGTATCCAGCTCCCCGCGGGCACCTCCGGATCGTTGCCGACTGGCTGTCAATGGCTGCGCTCACTCATCCAACCTTGGCGGTAGCCGAGAATTGTTACAGATATCTGACAACACAAAATGGGGCGCGGGCGCCCCATTGAAAGGATCAATCCCGCGATGGACGTCAGGCGAAGCGGAAGTCGTCCACCGTGAGCGTGGCCTTGTCGACCCCGACGAGCGTGATGCTGGACCCGTCGCTGTACCCGATCTCCGTACCGATCTGGGTGTTCGATACCGCGCCCGACTGCATCAGCGCATTAAAATCGGCAAATGCAGCAGCATCCAGCTGAATGACGTCATCCGAGCCGGCACCAGACTGGAAGTCGAACACGAGATCGCGTCCGTCCCCTCGCTGGAACACGAAAGTATCATTGCCCTGACCGCCGAAGAGCTGATCGTTGCCCTGGCCGCCGGCCAACGTGTCGTTTCCGTTCTCACCGAACAGGATATCCCGGCCAGCTTCACCGCGCAGGATGTCCTTGCCAGAACCGCCAAACACGAAGTCATTGCCGGCCCCGGCATTGACGATGTCGTCGCCGCCCTGGCCGAAGACGAAATCGGCCGAGCCACGCGCATTGATGAGGTCGACGCCTTCAGTACCAAACAGCAGGTTGGAGCTGTTTGTGCCGTTGATCACGTTGGCATCGGTCTCACCGGCGACCGTCAGCGTGAAGGTTCCGGTCGACGGGGCATCGGCAGAATCCTGCGCCGTGTAGCGGATAGACACGGTGGCGTTTTCACCGGTGTTCAAGCTGTCGAACAGGTTGCCCGGATTGAACTGCAGCTGGCCGCTCTGATTGATCGTGAAAGCGGACTGCGCGTTCGCGTTGCTCAGATTGATGCCAGATACCCCCGTCACCTCAAAGGCGGTCAAGGTCGGCGGTACGCCATCCTCGACGTCGGAGTCGTTTGCCGTCAGGGCGAAGGCCATCGATTGGTTCTCGCCGACGGTTGCGACGTCATCCACCGTGGCCGGCGCATCGTTCACCGGAGCGACCGTCACGTTCACCACCGCATCAATCGGCGGCGCGATACCGTCGCTGACCTTGATGATGAAGCTGTCGCTACCGTTAAAGTTCTGATCCGGCGTGTAGATGTACTGGCCCTGCGCGTTGACGCTGACCGTGCCGTGCTGGGCAATACCAGCCTGGTAGCTCAGCGCGTTGCCGTCCACATCGCTTGCGACGATCTGGCCGACCAGTTCGGTATCCTCGTTCGTGTTCGCGGCAACCGGCGAGATCGCCGTCGGCGCGTCGTTCACCGGTGCAACCGTCACGTTCACCACGACGTCAACTGGCGGCGCAATACCGTCGTTGACCTTGATGATGAAGCTGTCGCTGCCATTGAAGTTCAGAGCCGGCGTGTAGGTGTACTGGCCCTGCGCATTGACGCTGACCGTGCCGTGCTGAGCCGTAGTACCGACCGCGTAGCTCAGCGTGTCGCCTTCGGCGTCGATCACTGCGACCTGGCCAACGAGCTGGGTGTCCTCGTTGGTCTGAACCGCAACCGGCGTGGTCGGCACCGGCGCATCGTTCACTGCTGTCACCGTGAAACTGACCTTGCCGATAGCCGAACCGCCGTTGCCGTCGCTGAGGGCGTATTCGAACGAGGCGGGTCCGTTGAAGTTGGCGGCCGGCGTGAACCGGATGCCACCTGCCACGATCTCGGCCGTGCCGCCCACGACATTGGCGAGCGCCGTGATCGAGAGGGCGTCCAGATCAGCATCGGCATCGTTGCCGAGAATATCGGCGAATGGAATGACGAACGCCGCCGCATCTTCCACAACGGTAGCTGCCGTGTCGTCGACGGCCACCGGCCCGCGATTAACGATCGCGCCGTTGATGCCGTTGCGATCGAGTTCCTGGCCGTTGGCGAAGGTCACCTTCTCGACGCCACCGCCAACGCGCTGATCCCTCAACGTGATCACGCTGCCGTTGGACAGCTCGATCCGGGTGTCGTTACCAAACCGGCGGAACGTGACGTCCGCAGCATTGATGTCAACCAGCGCCAGCGTATCGGTATCGGCCGGGGTATTGGCCGCTTCGGTAATGATGTCGGAGCCGTCGCCCAGCTTGTAGGCATAAGCATCCGAACCCGCACCGCCGTTGACATTATCGTTGCCAATGCCGCCGGCCAGCATGTCGTTGCCGTCATTGCCGCGAAGACGATCATCGCCGGCACCGCCCAGCACGGTATCATTACCAGCATCGCCGAAGACGAAGTCGTCGCCCTCGCCGCCCTCGAGACGGTCGTCGCCGTCGCCACCTTCGATGACGTCGTCACCGCCGCCGCCGAGCACAAGATCGTCGCCGCCGAGGCTACGAACGCGATCGTCGCCATTCTTGGCAAAGATCGAGTCCTTTGCGGCGGTACCGGAGAGGTCATCCTCACCGTCGGTTCCCATGATCGGCAGAACGGTGTCGTTACCGCCGTTTGCAACCAGATTCTGGATGCGCTGATCCTGGGCCGGAGCCGTATCCGCCTGCGCGTACGGGGTATCCGAGAAGTTCGCCGCGAGATATTCGGCCAGTGCGTCCTGCTCGAAGCCGTCGTCGGTGAACCTGCCGGCGCCGGTGCGGGCCGCCACGTCGTCTGCCGGCAAATTATCCGGAGACAGGTCGATGCGATTGGCAAACGCCGGGTCGGCCGCGATGTACTCGGCAAACCGGAAGCCGTCGGGCCGGTTGAACCCGCCCGGAGCGTTGGGGTTTGCCCCACCGATCAGGAAGCTCAGCGTCACCATGCGGATCGCCGCCGGCGCATCCGCAACCACCTCACCGTCGGCGACAATAACCGCGATCACATGCTCATTTTCATCGACCAGCGAGACCGAGCGAGATCCGGTCACCTGCAGGACGGGTCAAATCGTAGCTGAACCGGAGACCGCCAACCTGGGCGAAGATGCCGCCTGGATTGGAAACACCGTTTTCAAGAGCCTCAAGCAGTTGCTGCGGCGTCAGTGTGACAAGGCTGAGCGCGTTGTTGAAGCGCAGCGAATTCTCGATGTCGAGCTGGCTGACCTCGCCCGCTTCCTTGCCAACTTCCGGATTCGCAGCCGGCGGCAGTTCCGCGCCGTCGCCCTCGGAGCTGATCGACCCGATCGAGTCGCGGATGCCGCCGCCGTTCTTGATCGAGATCTGAACGGTATCGTCGTAGCCGGACTTGGCGTACCACAGGTTGGCGTCGGCGGAGAGGTTACCGAGATTGGTTTCCTGCGAGCGCACCTCGCCACGGCGACCCTCCAGGTAAACGTCGGTGCGGCCGAAGGTAACGGCATCCTTCTGGGTAATGACGCCGTCGATCACGGTGGTGATATCGCGCACTGCGTCACCACGTGAGCCCTCGGCGAATGGATCGATGCCGGAGCCTTCATAGACGCGCGCCAAACCCGCATCGTCAGTGGCATAGGCGCCATTAATGCTCGGATCGAGGCTCGCGGGAATGATGTCGCCATTGGCATCGAACTCGAGCACGAGCCGGCCGACATACTTGTAGTTGCCGTCGGTGTTGACGAGAACCGTGTTCTTGCCATCCGCGTTGGTGATGATCTGTGCGTACTCGCCCTCGCTGACGTCGCCCGGACGGAGAACGTCGTTGCTATCAGAAAGCAGCGTGTTCGAGCCGCCGGCGATCACGACGTCGACGCCTTTCAGGAAGGTGATAAGCTTCTGTTCGTTCTTCAGCTCCTGCAGCTGCGAAACGATAATGATCTTGTTCACACCCTGGGCGATGAGGGCATCGATCGCCGGCTGAATAACCGCCGCAAGCGCGATGAAGTCGGCATCGGTTTCCAGCGTGCGCGGGCCGACGATCCGGACACCGCCCGGCGTCGTGATGTCCTCGAACACCGGGGTCGTGACGCCGACCACGCCGATCTTCTCGCCGTTTTCCTCGAGAATGGTCGACGGCGCGATGCGGCGGCCTCCGCTGGCGCCGACACCAAACGTCGCTTCAGTCAGCGGCGTGGTCTGGGCGTTGGGCGCCAAATCCGGCTCGCCCGCGAAGTTCAGGTTGGCGGCAAGATAGGCAAAGCGGGTTCCCTCGTAGCCGCTCAGCGGGCCGGCGCCGTCGGGATCGGCTACGGGACGGATGAGGTTCTGCACATCGCGCGGGCCCGGATCGAACTCGTGGTTGCCAATGACAGACGCCTCGATCCCGATCGAATTCAGGATGCGGATATCGGCCCGGCCAATGCTCGGCGGGAAGAACGACGCCAGCGCCGGATCACTGGCTGCATTGAAGAACGGGCTCGGAATGTAATTGTCGCCCGACGCCAGCGTGATCGAGTTGGCAAACGCATCCTCGAGCCGGTCCACGATGGCTGCGAAGCGCGGCGCATCATCGATCGCCTTCAGACCCGCCTCAAAATCCGAGGCGTGCAGTATCTGAAGCTTGTAGGTCAGCGGCGCCGCAACGGTGAAGTCGAGTTGATCCTGCGCAAGGCCGGTGAACGCATTGCCGGCAGCGTCGGTGATCACACCCGCAGCCAGGGTGACGTCATAGGTTGCGCCGGCGGCCAGATCAGCCGTCGGGTTTATGGTAACGGTGTTGCCGGAGATCGTGACCTGCGAAGCATCGTTGATCGCGATCGTGCGCGTGTCTCCCGCAGCGTTGCTGATGACGATGTTTCCGGTACCTGCCGCGACAGCTTCGTCGAAGGTCAGCACGATGTTGTTTCCAGCCGCGACCATGGTCGCATTGTCCGCCGGCGTCGCAGCGGTGAGCGTGGGACCCGTCGCATCGGTCAACTCAGCGGCCGTGAGCGTCCGGTCCGCGAACTCGAACCTCTCGACGTTCGTGATGGTGTCGACGCCGTCTGAAGAGCCAGTGCGGGTATCGGTGATGACGAACGAACCGCCCTGCAGGGTAACCGTATAGTTGCTACGTGCGCCGGTGAACACCGCAATGTCGCCAACCGCACCATTGGTGCCGCCATCGAGAATGTCATTGCCGCCGCCACCGGCAATGCGATCATCGCCGCCAAGCCCGTCGATCGTGTCATTGCCGGCGAGGCTCCCGCGCACGCCGAATTTCGCAGTATACGCGGCCTGGTCGAACACGTCGTTGCCCGCGGTGGCGATCGCAGCCGAACAGGACATCACCAGCGACGACACCGACGGATCGTGATCGGAAAGCTGATCGATGAACTCCGAATTTATGTGCACAATATCGAACTGGGCGCTGTCAAACAGGTTGTTGGAAACCAGGATGTGGTCCAGCGCCTGCGCGTTGCCGTCGAAATTGTAGGAATAGCGCTCGTTTTCGGGGAGCTTGCTGATCAGTTCCGAAAGCACCGCGGTGCCGGGCGCGAAGATGCTCGGGGTCCCGTCCGGGCTCGCGGTGGTTCGAGTGAGCTGTCCCGTGATGAGATCAACCACCGGGAAGAACTGGAAGTCGTTCAGATCGCCCAACACCACGATACGATCGTCGGTCGCCGACCCGTTGGCCAGCAGCCCATCGACGAACGCGTTGATCGTTTCGGCCTGGCCTTCACGCTCGTTCGAAGTGCCGGTCTGTTGCGCGGATCCGTTGATCGGGTCGGCGTAAAGCGGCAGGTCCAGCAGCGTGGTGTAAAGCGGCGCTGAACCGCCCTTCGAGGAGAGATGGTTGTTGACGGTCCAGAATGTGCCGCCCTGGTCGTCGGTGTAGCCTACCGGCGACCATTCCATCGGCAGCGACTTCCGGGTGGCGGCGAAGTCGGTATTGCCCTGCCCGATCTGGTCGGCGCTCGCGAACTGCTGCACCTTCACGCCATCCGCATCGGTGACAATGTCCGTCAGGCCGTTGCGCGCGGTCGGCGAAACCGCCTCCGGATCGTACAGATAGGCGACACGCTGATTGCCGTTCGGGATACCGCCGATGTTGTCGATGGGCGGTGAGTCGATAGCCACATAGCGCGGTCCGCCGGCAGCGGCAATGGCGTCGATGAGTTGCGACAGGGTCAGCGAAGCGCTTGTCGTGCTCGAGCTGCTGGCACCGTCATTGTCCAGCACCTCCTGCAGCGCAATGATCTCGGGCGCCTTGAGGTTGTTGACAATAGCGTCCGCAAGGCCGGCGAACTTGCTTGCCGGCGTCGCGACACCGTCCACCGGCTGGCCAACCGGCGCCAGGTTTTCAACGTTGAAGGTCGCAACGCGAATCCGGTCCAGATTTTCCACGATGGTGGTGGTTTCCTTTTGCAAGTTCGCAGCCGTCACCGGGCCATAGGCCTCGGTTGTGTTGACCTCGTACTGGCCATTTGCGTAGTTGACGACTCCCGTTACATCGCCCAGCCGGTCACCGGTCTGAAGGTTGGTGGGCAGCGCCACGCCCGCCTCATCATCCAGCTGAATACGCTCTGGATTGAAGTCGAATACCTTGTCGGCCGGCTGCGTCGTTCCGGGCGTGGTGTCGCTGATGGTCAACCCGCCACGCGAATTGCTGGAGGGGTTATCGCCGACGTTCGGGGTGACGAACTGCTCGTCAAAGTTCGAGTGGAAGGGCGTGGTAACGCGCACATCTTCAAGCGTGACGCGCATGCCTTCCAGGGATTCCCAGAAATCCGAACCTTGATTCGCCGGATCGTAGGTGCCTGTCGGGGGAGCGGTATCGACATCATCGTCACCGAGCGACACCAGAGCCGGTTTGCGCTCAAGGCCGGTTGCGAGGTTGTCGACATCGCCCACGCGGACCGCCGTCGGCAGCGCATTGCCGGTCGACAGTACGCTCGTCGTGCCTGCCACTGGATTGAGCTGCGTCGTCGACAGCTGGTTCGTGCCGGCGAACTCGCTGACGGTTGCGGTCAATTGCACTTCCGCGCCAACGACGATGCCGTTCGGGATCGTGACACCGGAACCGGTGCCCAGGAAAACAAAGACGCCATCCGAAGTCCGGTAGTCGCCGTCCCCGACCGCATCCTGAATGTAGTAGCCGACCGGGTTATTGCCGCCATTCTCCGTGCCGGACGCATCAATAGCAGTGACGATACCGCGAACAGTCACCTGCTGGCCGACGAAGCCCGAGCGGTGTCCGGCGCCCTGGACATCATAGATATGCATCGCGTCGTCGTTCTGAACCGTACCGGTCGCGACCGCCTGGGTGGCGCTCACCGCAGCGGTGACGCCCGCTTGCGTCGTCGTCGCACTGGTGATGGTGGCCGTGAAGTTCTCGTTGGCTTCAAATGCGGTATCGCCGGCTACGTTGACCGTCACCGTCGCCGACGCCTGACCGGCCGGAATAGTGACCGTGACGTTGCTCGGCAGGTTCATGACGCCTGCGAAGTCCTGCGCGTTGGCGCCATTGCTCGCACCCGCCGCCAATTGCAGCGTCACATCGACCGAGCCGATGGTGCCATTGGTGCGCTCGATCGTGAAGGTGAACGCGGTGGTGCCTGTGTCGCCTTCCACCTGCGATACGCTGGTCGATGATGACGCGACACGAATCTCCTGGGTGTAATTCTGCGGAAGAGCCGCGTAGACGGTCAACCCAGCGCCCGCAAATCCGGCGCTCGAGTTGCCTTCGTTCGCGGTAAGCACGAGCGCCGTTCCGGTCGGAGAATCCGCGGCGCTGATGAACTTGGTCATTTCGGGCGCGTTGCCTTCGCCAGCAAGCGGCGGCCGGTAGCCGACATAAGAGGCATTGGCCGGATCAGTGACATCATAGATCATGACACCGCCAACGCGCTCGAGGCCAACGAAGGCGTAGGTGCGTCCGTTGATGACGCCGACATCGACGCCTTCCGGCTCCGGACCCTTGTTGTCAGAACGATTGTCGGTAGCGCCGCCTCCGCCGCCCTCGGCGGTATCGATGTTGAAGCGCGATGCGAAATCGCGCGCAATAATCGCCTCGAACTCACCACCGGTCTCGCGCACCTTGGTGATGGTGCCGTCGGCGTTCTGCTTGAAGATCGAAATGCCGCGGCCGCCATAAGCGAAGACCTGGTCGACGTCGCCGTCACCATCGGTATCGCCGAGATCCGAACGGACACGAAGCCGGCCGAGGCCGGTGGTATTGTCCTGGAGGGCCGCCGCATTCGGATACGCAGTCGGATCGAGCGTCACGTTGGCGAGATTGGACTCGTCATCAAGTCCCACCCGGGCGTCGCCCTCGTTGGCGGTGACAAAATAGGTCTCGCCCCCGACCGCAAAGCTCGCGATCGCATCTGGCTGAAGCAGGCCGACCACGTCGGCGGTCTGGATATTGATCCCACCACGGTCGATACCGTCGAAGGCGTTGCCGACCAGGTTGCGATCGACGCCGCCGAGCGGCAGGATTGCAAGTGGCTTGGTTGCGCCGGCGTCGGTGAGATCGATCACCGCGACCGCGTTGACTTCCTGCAAAGTCACATACGCGCGGGTTCCGTCCGGCGAGACCGTGATGTATTCCGGTTCGATGTCCGCGGATGCAGGCTGGCCATTGAGCAGCGCAACGCCTGCCTGCTTCAGCACCGCCTCGAAGCCGTCGAGGCCTTCGAATGAAATCGTGTTGGACACGGTTGCGTTGGCGGCGCCACTCGAAAGGTTGATGATGGACACGCTGCCTTCCGGGTTTACCAGCTGCGAGCCGCCGCCGGGGAGCGTGATCGACACAGGCTCGGCTTCGTTCGCTACCAGCAACTTCGATCCATCCGCGTTAAAGACGATCTGGTCGGGGCCAGCACCCACTTCTACGGTACTGATGAGCGCGCCGTTTGCGCCGAACAACGCGACAGAGCCATTGGTGCCCGGCAGATCGCTGGCATAGGCCACGGCGAGAACACCGTTCTTGGCCGCGACCGAGCTTGCCCCGCCAAACCCGTCAAGGGCGGTCAAGTCGATCGAGGAAACGAGGCTCACCGCGCCGCTTGCGCTGATGGCCACAATGTCGATCGTATTGCCAACGGTGTTGAGCACGTAGGCGCGACCGGTTGAAGCATCGAACGAGACCACTTCGGCATTGGTGCCGGCGGACGGCGTGAAATTGTCGAGCCGCACGAGCTGAACCGCGTTGGTTGCATTCGGCGTCGTGGTCGACCCCTCCAGCGACTGCGCCTGGTCCAGGATCGTGATGCCACCGATTACATTGCCCGCGGGCGCGTCGTCGTTCTGAATCGTACCGGTTGTAGTGGTCTGGGCGCCGAGCGAGGTGGAAACCGCAGCGTCGTTGTTGGTCGCTGTCTGCAACGTCAGCGTAAAACTCTCGTCAGGCTCGATCGTGGTGTCGCCATTGATCTGGACGGTCACGGTTACTGAAGCCTGGCCGGCGGGTATCGTCCCGTTGAACGCGAACGGCACAGCCGCGGCGCCATTGAAATCGGCGGCATCGGCTGCTGCCGAGGTCAGTTGGCCGCTAAAGCTGACGTCACCAATGGTGCCGCCGATACGCTCTACAGTGAAGGTGAAGGCCGTCGTTGCGGCGTTGCCTTCAGCGTGGGTGACGGAGATAGAACCGGTGGCGAAGGCGACCGTCTGCGGCGACGTGCCCGACTGAATGTTGAAAGTCACACCTGCGATCGGAGACTGCGGATCGGTGAGGAAGGGTGCGTCGGGCGTGATATCATCGGCACTCTGATCCCCGCTGCCGCTTTGTGCTACAAAATTGGCGGTCGTATTGAACGCTGCGAGGGCGGCGGCGCGGGACGCGAAAGAGATTCCGCCGAGGGTCGGGTCGTAAACGGCGACGTCGGCCCCGTCAGTCCGGGGAGCACCAGAGCCGTCAAACCCGGGGCGAGCCCGGTACCGCCGAGCGAGCCACCGGCAGAGGAACCGAAGCCCCCGTTTGCATTCGTGACCGCGGCCAGGAAGGTGGTCGGGGCACTCTCGGAGGCCCCAACGAAGGCATAGATCGACTCGTCGGAGTTACCCAGCGCGATCGTTCCGCCGGAGATTGTGCCGATGTTGGCGCTGCGGGTACTGGCGGAAGAGGTATTGAGGAGTTCGACAATCGTGCCGACGGCGAGTTCGCTCCCGCCATTCGTCCACGTCAGACCACCCTCACCCGTGTTGAACGCACCGCCAGATTCGATTGCTGAACCGTTCCATTCGTTGTCGCTGAAACGGATGATTGATCCGGCAGCGATCGGATCGATGACGATGAAGGCGAAGCCATCATTTCCGTCCGCGTTGAAACCGACGAAAGCAATCGAACCCGGACCGAGAGCCATGTATGATCTCCATTGCAAAAAAGACAAAGACCTGCCGCAGCGGCACGAGGGGCTCGCGCAGCATTGAAAAGGGGGACGTGGGGCGTCAGCGGCGGGAATATAGACTGGCGTAAATTACAGCGAGGTGACGGTTTATTAACCATTGTGCATTGTCCAACGCAGACCCTCTGGCGACGTGCTGCCGAGCCGTACCGCTGATATGCTTGGAGAAATTTGTCAGCTCGCTCGCGAGCGGATGTCCGCCGGTGTTCTCGAGTGCGCGAGCTAGCTGGCTCCTCGGCCGAACGGGGCGCTGAGGATGCGGAGCATATCGGGATCGTTCTGCAGGGTGTGAGCGCCGATCCCGAGCCCGCCAAGCGCGTAGACGCCGATCGCGATGCCGCCCAGCGCCCAATAGCCCGTGGCGATTCCGCCCGCGCCCAGCCCCAGCGCCAGGGCCATTCCACCTGCGCATACGAGGCCGAGGCTGATGCCGCCGAACGCCGCAAAACCCATCGCAACGCCGCCGAACGCGATGAAGCCGATGGCGATATTGCCCACCGCAACGATGCCGCGGGCAGGCCTGAAGCCGATGAGCCATGTCGGGCCGAAGATGACGTGGATGAGCGGCAGGCCGAAAAGAACGATCTGAGACTTGTACTCATAGAAGTAGGGCCGCCCTGCCCACTCCCCGCTCGCAGCCATGGCAGGACCGCGTTGCTGCAAGGGCCTGCCGCATCCCGGGCAGGCCGTCGCCTGGTCGCTGATCTCCCGGCCACAATCCGAACACCGCGTCAGAGTCATCTTGGGATCTCCTGGATATTGTCCCGGTGTCCTGATGTGCAGGTTCGCCCCGTCTCTCAAATCGGAGCTCAATTAGTTCCACATGTGGACGGAGATGAACCGGCCCGCACCCCGTGCGCGAGCAGGTTCAGCCAATTGCCGTTGTAGAGCCGCAGACCACGGCCGTCGGGTCCCTGAAGTGACCATCGACCCGACACGACGAGAGACGCGTCCTTTGCGAACACGTCACCAACCTCTACGGCATAATCGCGAAAGCCTTGTGCGCGGATGTCGGCGAAGAACGTTGAGATCGCTTCCGTGCCGACGAGAGTCGGTCGTCCGGGCGGCACGATCCGCGCATCCGGAGTGTAGAAGCGGGCCAGATCGGCGACCCTTCCTGTGTTGAATGCCCGGGCCCATTCATCGACAAGTGCCTGTGCCTCTCGCTGCATAGCTGACGATGTCTCCTTCAATTGAATGCGACGTCATGGTGCGCGACGGCCTGCTGTCGTGCCGTCCCAAGCAGCGGCCAAAACACCCAATCCTCAAGCGGACAGAGGGACACGGCGGCCTCGTCCGCGCCGACCGGCCGGATACGCAGGCCGTCCGTCGACGGGTAGTCGAGCACGATGCGCGTCGCCCCAAGCCGACGGGCAAAGCTCTGCGAGCCGGAGACCGTTTCGACCTGAAGTGCCGGCTCCGGCCCATGGGTGAGCAGAAGACACGATCGACCCCGCCCTCTTCGCGCCGCCTGTGGGAACGCCTCCGGCGGCATGTCGGTCAGATAGTAGATGGCGGTGTCTGCCGTCATCAAGGCGCCCGAGGCGCGCGAACCAATTCCCCTGGAGCGGGAGCAGCACCAAGGCGACGCCATGCGCCCGGCGCAGCAGATCGGCAATGATGCGCAGCCGAGGCTCCGGCCGCTGACCCTGGTGCAGCAGGACCACCTGACCGAACCTCCGGTTCTTGCCAAGGAACGCCGCAAGCTGAAACAGCACGGAGAAGACGCAGACATGGTGGATCGTGTCGACCCAGAGCGGACCGGAGCGGTCGAGCCCGCCCGCCTCGCGAACGTGGAGCGTGTTCTCCACCGCGCCCAAATACCCCATCGCCTGATCCGTCGACATGTTCTGCATGACGATCGGCTCAAAGGCGAAATCAATGATGTTCAGCGCGGCTTTCCGGTTGACCGCATCAGACAAGGCCATGATGCCGCTGCGCGCGCGCAAAGCATGTGGTCGAGGCGCCCTCCGTCGACCTGCGCGATCAGGCGGTCGCGCACGTGGCGGCTCTCTTGCTGGCGGCAAAGCTGTTGGAGACATGGCTGTCGAACCTGTCGGCGGTCAAATCGAAGGCGCAGGCCGGAGGGATCGCATTCACGGCGCTGTGCTTTCCAGCGCCCGGTCTGCCTCGACCGGCGCGTGCGAAGGCGCAGCCTCCAGCGCCGGTTCGCCGGCAAACAGCATCGCGCTGTCGATCTGCCGTCCGTGCAGCACGCTCACCTTCTCCAGCACGCGCGCTTGCGCTGCCTGCAGCGAGTCCAGTGAATGACGCTCGCCGGATTGCTTGGCTTCAACGGTTGCTTCCTCAGGGACCCATTTGTCGGCCGAGACCACGCCAAAATCCTTGGCGCGACTGAAGATGTATTCGGCCGTGTTCCATTTCCAGCTTGGACAGGGCAACGCCGCTTCGGTTGGATTGCTGTAGATGAAGCGGTGTGCACAGAAGCCGCCGCACATCGGCAAGATCTTGCACGAAGCGCAAACCGGGTTGTCGAATGGCGTCCATTGCGACCACAGGCTGGCGTTGACGCTGCCGTGCAGCTTGTCCGGCTCGAAGATGCTCCCAGTCCGCTTGCTGGGATCGTGCGCCGTCTCCCAGCACTTGTGCACGTCCCCTCGCCCGAGACGACATAGCCGCCATGCGAGGCCGCCACGCACATCCCGGCGAAGCCACCCGATGGCGTCTGGATGGACGCGAAGCCGAGACGCCTCGCGCGCTCCTCCAGGGCAAGCACCTTGCGATTGAATTCCGCGCGGGAGAGCCTCTCCTCGTAGGCGCTGCCGCTCTCCGGCGTCGAAGCCTCGATGGGCGCGAAGTAGACGCTGAAGTTGCCGCGCTTGGCGAAGTTACGCTCGACGAAACAATCGAGCATGGCATCCACATTGTCGACGTTGCTCTGACCGACATTGACGCGCGCATTGATCGAGATCGCAGTCTGGTCCAGCGCCTCGGCGATATTGTCGAGGATCCGGTCGAAAGTGCCATGCCCTGACGTCAGGGGCCGCATCTTGTCGTGCGTCCCGCGATCGCCATCGACGGTCACTTGCACCCAGCGGACTCTGCGGGTGTAGAGCTGAGCGGCCATTTCGCCGTTCAGGAACCAGGCGTTGGAGACGATTCCGGCGCTGTACGCGATCTTGTGCTTGTCGCAGTAGGAAATCAGCATATCTGACAGGCGAAAGATCGAATCCTTGCCCATCAGGGGCTCGCCGCCGTACCAGACGACACTCAGCGACTTGAGGTCCTTTTTGCCTTGACGAAATCGACGATGGCGTTCTGCACGTCAGGCTTCATCTTCGTCGTCGGCTTGTTCAGGCCCTGGAAACAGTACCCGCAGGCGAAGTTGCAGGCCATGGTCGGCGCGATCGTAAGCGTGAGGCTGCCTTTGGCGCCCCGTGTCGCTTCGTAGCTGTCGCGCACGACGGCAAGCTCGTCGACCATCGCGCCCACCACGTGGCCGCCGCCGACGAGTGCTTCGAGCAACAGTCGGTCGCTCACCTGACGGCCTGAGAAGGCCGATCGTTCGGCGAGCTCGCGATAGATCTGGGCCTCGCCATCGGACAGCAGGATGAGTGACCGTGTCCGCGAATTGAAGAGCAGCGCGGCGCCATCGGCAAGCCTGACCGGAATGTCGTAGCGCGAGACCTTGTAGCGGCTCGCCGCTGCCTCCCGCTGGCGGCCATGAACGGTCGACAGCGCCTGCCGGGCCGCTACCTCCAGTGCACCGGCTCGAGCGGAATCCTGCGCCAGCAACGCGACCTGCTGCTCGCCGTCCTGGGAAATCTGGCATTCGAAATCTGGCATAGGCTGGCCCCGTTCTGCTTAGCGCGTCTGCGACGGGCGGATCGTGCCGCCGCGATGTGCGCCAGTGTCGTTTCCGCCAGATCGGCAAGCATGTCGTTCCACAAGGCGAGAAACACGTCCGCTCGGACCGAGGCATCGGCGATGGCGGCGCCGGAGGCCTCATCGAGCGGCAACCCGGTCAGCGTGACCACGCGCCGGTTGACGGCCATGGTGGTGAAATCTCCATGGCGGCCGATTCCCGTCACGCGCAGGGCGAAACGGCCGCCCAGCGCCTCCAGGTGGCGTACGTCGTAGAGCTGCGGCAGCAATCCGAGCATGAGATTGCGGAAGAACGCGAAGTTTCCCGCCGCCCCTGCTGAGCTCCGCCACGCCCCTCCAGCAGCACCTCCGGCGTGAGCTGCACGCCAGCCATAAAACTCGATAGCGCGATCGGGCTCGACGCGTAGCGGCGGCCCGCCGCCGTGATCTCGCGCATGGTGATGCGCGCGGTAGAGTTGCGCATGTCGATCATCAGCATGACGGCAACACCGGGATGACGTTCACCGCGCAGAACGAAATTGGATCGAGCACCGGCGCATCGACGCCGCAGACGCCACCGAGATTGGCGGCACAGACGCCGGTATCGACACCGCAGGCGTCGGCGCCCGCCTTGGCGGCGCAGGCATCCGCATCGGCGCCGCAGGCATCGAGCGATGCGTTGGCCGCGCAGGCATCAGCATCGGCGGCGCAGGCGTCGGCAGACGCGTTGGCGGCACAGGCATCGGCATCCGCCGCGCAGGCCTCAGCGACCGCGTTGGCCGCGCAGGCGGCGCTATCAGCGGCGCACGCTTCGACGGCCGCATCGGCACCGCAAGCGTTGCTGTCCGCCGCGCAGGCTTCGGCGCCTGCATCGGCGCCGCAAACATTGCCGTCAGCTCCGCAAGCTTCGACGGTGGCATCCGCGCCACACATTGCCGTCCGCGACGCAGGCATCCGCGCCTCCGTCGACGCCGCAAGCGTTGCCATCAGCCGCACACGCTTCGACGGTCGCATCTGCGCCGCAAGCGTTGCCATCGACGCCGCAGGCGTCCGCCCCGACGTTGGTTCCGCAGGCATCGCCATCGGCAGTGCAGGCGTGGATAGTGCCGTCGGTGCCGCAGACTGCAACGTCCGTGCCGCACGCGCCGGCGCTGCCCTTGGCGCCGCAGGCAAGGTTGCCGTCGACCCCGCAGAGCTTCGGCCCGCTGTACTTCGAGCCGCAGTTGCTTCCGTCGATGCCGCAGGCTTTTCCTTCCGTAAACTTGGCGCCGCAGGTCGCGTAGTTGACAGCGCAGACCGAGCCGGCCCTGGCATTCGCCGCACAGGCGCTTGCCTTCGCGGCGCATCCTGCACCGGCGCCCGCCGCGGCGCCGCACGCGGTAATGTCAGCGCCACAAACCGTGCCCACCCCGCAACGGCGGCACAGCCGCTCCCCTTTGCTCCGCAGACGGTGCCTTCGCTGAGCTTGCCCACGCAGGGCGATGCGTTCGCGCCGCAGGCGGTGCCGATACCCACATCGAAGCCGCAGGGCGTGGTTGCATTTACTGCGCAGGCTGCGCCGGCGCTCGCATCGATGCCGCACGGCACACCCGGACCCGACGCGGGCTGGGCGCCTGGCGCACCGCCAGCAGGCGGTGCACTCGGTGCCCCGACAGAAGGTGGTGCGCTTGGGGCGCCAGTGGGAGGCGGCACGCTCGGCGTCCCGGTTGAAGGCGGTGCACTCGGCTGCGGCGGCGAACCTAACGGCACACGCACGGTGTCGCCCGGATGGATCACGTCCGGATCGCGGAACTGCGGATTGGCCTTGAGCACGTCAGGAAAGGGACGGTCGTACTGGCGAGAAATGCTCCAGAGCGAGTCGCCTTCCTTGGCGCGGTGTTCGATGATGTTGTCATTGGCAGCATTGGACCTGGCCGGCCCGTTTTGAGGTGCCGATGCGCGGTCAACGCGGGAAGCGTCAACGCGGGAGGCCTCCGGTTGGGTCGCGCGCTGCAAGCTCTCCGACCAGGCTTGAGCGTCGCTGCTTTCTTCCTTCTTCGCCGGCCGCTGCGCGCGGGCGGCGAGAGGCCTGTCGATGACCTTCGCCATTGTCTCATCCGCTGGTTGCTAACGATATTCGCCGCTTCGACGAACCCGCAGGTGGCTACGCCCACCAACTCTTATGCATTGAATAGCGCACTGACCTGACATCGACCTGACGACCCAAGGCGGCCGATTCACGCTCGGCCCAAAATCGCCTCGCCGAACAGGACACGTGCATAGTCGCGGAGAGCCGTCGTGCTTCGCGGATTGGGATCCTCCATTCGTGCCGGGTACCAGCTTCCCGGCACGGCACGATACTCACCCCGGAAACGGTGATCCTGCGGGTCATAAAGGTAGCTGCCGCCGAACTCCGGATCTTTGCCTGGAGGCGCCCATACATTGCGATCGTTGGAGGCCGTAAGCGGGAAGCGCCCCTGGTCATCCTGATCGACCGTGTGCGCCTGGTCGACGAGATCGCGTACCTTCTCGGGATCCATGCGATTGAGCCGCTCCATCAACTGCTCCGGCGTCACACCGAACTGCCTGGCGGTCGCTGCAAGCGCGGGCCCGGCACTGCCGCCATCATTGTTGCTGTAGTTGGACAGCGCCGCGGCGATCTCGGGCCGATAACCGGCCGCCTCGAGGAATTCGCGGCTCGGCCCCTCGAACCGGGCCTTGTCCTTGGCGTCGTTGTAGAAGTAGAGACCGGTCGCGGACGCGAGCACCAGGCCCGCACCCACCGGACCACCCCAGGTCGCAAGCCAGCCGCCACTCGAGGCGACAGAGCCGGCCGCCATCAAGAAGCCGCCGCCGGCGCTCGTCGTATAGAGGCCGGAGGCAATCCAGTCGCCGCGGGCGGCCGCGTCGATGGCGTAGGCGCTGTCGATCAATCCGCCGCCGATCTTGAAGTAAGTGCTGAACTTGACCCATCCCGGCTCGAGCGCAAGCCCGGTGCGGTTTGCCTTCGCGAGGATGGATGTCGAGAGGCGTTCGGCGCCCGGGATGTTGCCCAACCCGAGCCACCCGCGCTGCGCGCCGACGGCGAGCAACTCGGCGGTCTCCTTGCCGGTACCGATGGAGTAGTAGACCGCCTTGGTCATGTTGAGCAGATGGCCGGGATCCTTTGCGAACTTGTCCCAG
Organism: Bradyrhizobium sp. RDT10; assembly: GCA_044772375.2. Classification (GTDB taxonomy): domain Bacteria; phylum Pseudomonadota; class Alphaproteobacteria; order Rhizobiales; family Xanthobacteraceae; genus Bradyrhizobium. The sequence goes on along the minus strand of CP187939.1, from coordinate 1,052,819 downwards.
GCCAGCGCCGCCTGATAGCCGTTGAAGGCAGCACCAAGGCCGTTCATGCTGCCAAGGAAGGCGGATGCCTTCTTCGGATCGAGCTTGACGTCCTGGCCGGTTCCGAAAATATCGCGGACGGTATTCGAAGCAGTTGATCCCGCCGACGGAATGGCGGCGCTGGTGCCGGCACCGAGATCGACGACCGCGCTCGAGGAGGACGGCTGCGAAGTCATCAACGCATTGCCAAGTTCCTTGACAAAGCCCCTGGTGCCGCTGACCGATGAGTTCGGCGAGGCTGACGGTGACAACGTTCCCGCCTCCTGTCCGAGCACGATGCGCAGCACCTCTTTGCTGCCCTTGTCGCTCAGCCCCATCGCGAACTGCGCTTCCTTGCTGCTGACGAACCCGTTGCGCGTCTCGATCAGCCGCTCTGTGGTCGGCAGGCCCTGCAGCCGCGGCAATGCGTTGTTCAACGCCATGCTGGTGCGCACCGCGGCATAGCCAAGCCCGTCGACCGCGTTATATGTGCGATCGAAGTCGGGCAGCAGATCCGGCCGGTTGGCGACATATTCGATCGTGGCGCGATCGAGCTGCTCCGGCGACATCGTGCCCGACCAGTCGGCACGCAGGCGGCTCACCTCCGCCGTCGCATCGCCGAAGGCTTTCACATCGTCTTCGATCCTGCCTTGCAGGACCTCGACCCCGACCTGGGTAGCGCTGAGCAGGCTATCGGCCTCGCCGGTCCGGCCGGCGTCCTTGAGTTGCGTTGCCATCTCCAGCGCCAGCGTCGCGCCGGTGCCGTCGCTGACCGATTGCATCACGGCTTCCTGGTAGGCAGGCAGCGGATAGGCCGGGCTGTCCTGGACGTGGGGCTGGAATTTCTCGCTCGGCAGCTGCCGCACCATGATGTCGGCGACCTGCCTCGTCACCTCAGCACCATCGTTGCCGCGCGCGGCGTAGTCGGTGGCGGTGGCAATATTCTTGTAGACGCCGGCGACGTCCTGATACGCGATCGGACCGCCTTCCGTGAGGCTACGCTTCATGTCGGCGGCGACGCTGTCGATCGCCGGCAGGCTTGCCGCGACGATCCGCTCTGCCGTCTCCGGCGAAACGTTCTCCGTCTGCTGACGCAGCGCCTCGGCCGCCGCCTTCGCGCCGCCCGTCTGGTAGGCGTTGCGTACGGCGTCGACACCAGGCTGCACGGTCTTGTTATAGGTCGCCTGGTCGACGATCTCCTTGATCGCGGCGTCGTCCGGACCGTGCTCCTGGATCAAGGCGGCGCGCGCACTGATGGCCATTTCGCGCTGCTCAGGCGGCACTTGCCCGGCGACGCTGTCGAGCTGCCGCTCGATCTCCTCGCGCAGCGCCGTCCGCTGCGTTTCGAGATGCTGCTCGAGGCCGCCCAGCCGCGGCTGCCCGGCAGAGCCGGCGCTGCGCGCCGCATCGACATCGCGTTGCGCCTGCACGACCGCGCCACACTTGTCCACGACGGTGCCGAGCGTGTCGCGCGTCCAACCCTGGCGATGCCAATCCTCGGTCACGTTGCGGTAGGCGGCGTCAATCGTTTCCCCAACCTTGGGATCATCAGGAAGGCTCCGCTTGAGCGCGTCGATCTGCGGGCGAACGAGCTCCTCAGGATAAGGCTTACCGGCCCCGATGAGGCGAAGCTGTCCCTCGACCTCCGTTCGCACGTTGCCCCACGCCGCGCCTGCGGCGTTTCGCGCCTCCTGCAATTCCATGCTGGCAAGCCTTCGCTCGCCCGGCGTCGCATTCGGATCATGCGCCATCGCTTCCAACGACGCGACCGAGCGGTCGGCCGCCTGCGCATCGCGGACCAGTCCATTCAGTTCGGCCTGGGTCGTTCCGGCCTGCCGCCATTCCTGGTCGACCGCTGCGCGCGCGTTCTCCACGATATCCTGATATTTCGGATCGTCGGGAACCCGGCCGCGTATTTCATCGAGCGCCGGACCTGTCGCGACATCCGGAAGCGGCGCGTTGCGCCCCGCCTCGCGCAACTCATTCTCCACCGAACGCTGAATGTCGCCCCAGCGCTTCGACACCTCGCCGCGCGCGCCCTCCAATTCGATGTTCGCAAGCTTGCGCGCCGACGGCGTGGAGTTGGGATCGCGCGCCAACCGTTCGAGCGACGCTACGTTCTCTTCCGCGCGATGGGCACCAGCCACCTGTTCGCGCGCGTTTATCACGCGCGGATCGGCATTCGGCACAAAGGCGACGTCGCCGGGCTTGATGCGGTCGGGATCGCGAAACTGCCTGTTGGCCTTTAGAACATCCGAGAACGGCGCGCGATATTCCTGCGAAATTCCATAAAGCGTGTCGCCGGGCTTCACCTCATGCGGGATCTCGTTTCCTCGCACGTGCTGCGGATTTCCGTCGACGCGGCTGCGCTCCCGCTGTGTCTTCTGCAGGGCGGCGTCGAACTCAGGATCCGTTTGCCCGCTGGCAGCGACGCGGTCGTTGCGGATGGCGCCCGGTTGCACCTGGTTGGTGTTTGCCGGAGCTGCTCTTCGATCATCTGCACCAGCTTGCTCAGGAGGCGTTCGCTGCTTTTCCGTGACACTTCGTGCAGGGCTTGCACCAGACATCGATTTCGCTCCGGTCTTCAACAAGAATTAGGCGCCACGACGCGGCGACATCTGCCGCATTCGCGTTCTTGATTCCCGCGGCGCCTCTCAACTTGACTTCGGCCGTTTGCGCCGCAAGGCATCGACATTCGGCCGATGCCGATCAATCAGCGAATTTTTGGCTAGTGAAGCTGATGACAAGCTGACGTGGGCAATATGCCCGCAGGCAGCGTCAACGCGGCGGCGAGGCCGAGCGCGCGACCAATTCAAATTCAGCCCGGCGCGCGTCGAAATCCTGCTTTTCGCCCACGCAAATCGTGGTCGTTCGCCCCTTCGGCGTCTCGACCAGCATGAACAGGGTCCGAACGTCGCGCGCCCGCGCCGGCAGACCGGGACGCGACTTGAAGTCTCCGATCATCGCAATGCCGCCGATCCCATTGACATTGAAACGATCGATAGCGGACACATCATAGTTGATGGCTACCGCCGTCCGCGCAAGATCGATCCAGCGCGGCCCTTCGACGATGTCGTTGATGTCGCTTTGTTTGAGTTCGGCGTTTTGCGGAAGCGGTGTGAACGCGACCTGACAGCCCGTATCGCGGTCGAAAGACTTCTTGACCTCGAACCGCACGACAAAGGTTGGCGTCGGAGCGATCGTGCGGGCGATGTAGCCTTCAGGAGGATTGATCGCCAGTCCGGTGCTTTCATCGCGCAAAGGCTCCGCTGCGGCCGGCGCGATCAGCGCCAGCGCAAGCCACACATCAAGACACACGCGGATCGATCGCCTCAACACCACCACGCTCCTTCGCAGAACGCATTCGAGGAAACGACGCAGGCCCTGACGGAACAGACCGTCAGGGCCAATCACTTCACGTCAGTCAGGCGATAATCAGGCCGCCTGCGGAATGTCCTGCTGTCCGCCGTCCGTTCCACCGAGCAAACGCCCGAGCAGCGATACGACCGTCGTCAAGGCATCCTTTTCATTTTGCGGCAGGTTGAGACGACCAATCAACGACGAGAGCGCGCTCATGATCTGGTCGAACGGGCCGCCGCCTGCCCCGGACTGCTGCTGGGTCGGAGCCGCCTCACCTCCTCATCGGTCCGCGGGGCCGCGATGGGCTGGGGCTGCTGGGCGCCACCAGAGCTGCCGGCACCGTTCATCACGCGGCCGAGCAGCGACACCACCGTCTTGAGCGCTTCTTTCTCCTGCGGCGAGAGGTTCAGCCCGTCGATCACACCGTTGAGATCCTGCAGGATCTGATCGTCAGTACCCTGGCCGGCGCCAGCGCCTTGGGTCGGCCCGGTCCCCGCAAACTTATCAATGTCCTTGATGTTGTTTCCGGTGATCTCCTGGCCGTTCGGCAGCACGAGATCATCGATCTCGCCATTCTTGGTCTTCAGAACCGTGCCGTCTTCATACTGCTGATCGAGCGCCTGCCCTTGTCCGGACTTCAGCTCGGTCTTCAGATCGCCGCGGAAGCCGGTCATTTCGGCGGCCCGATCGCCGCGCGTAATAGCGACCTTCTCGATATAGGTCTTGCCTTCGCCATTGGTCGGATCGATGGTGATCTTGGTGCCGTCCGGCAGGTCGAACGTCGCGGCCTTGCGATGGAAGTCGGTCTTGTCACCGTCGCCGGTCTCGATGTGGGGATCACCCCAGACCTTGAACTTCTTGCCGGTCTGCTTGTCGGTGACTTCCAGCTGGCCCTTATGTTCATTGCTGGCGGTGATGCAGTAGCGGCCGGTGTCGACCGTGTTGCCGTTGACCTTGAACGGCTCGCCGGATGAGCCGCCGCACGAGCCGCCGGAGCTCGGAGGTATGGTCGGCTCGGTCGGTTCGGCCCCGCCGCTGCCGTCGCAGCCACAATGACCACCGGGCCGGCGCCCGCCGCCGCCCAGGACATCGTCGCTGGCAAGCCTGCGTACGAGCCCGGAGAAGTTCTGGAGCGCCGAACCCTGCGCATTCGGATCCTGGCCCGCCGATACGAAATCGAGCGCTCCCGTGATCAACCGAACGCGCTCGCCATCGCTCCATTGATTGCCGGACTGGCCGGCGCTTTTCAGGATATTCGAGAAGATCGACGCCACGTCCTGGTGCTCGTTCTGCTGGACTCCTCCGCCCGCAAGTTGCCTGAGACGATCGGCGTCCCCGATCATACGCTGTGCGACGTCTGTGATCATTTGCTTGCTCCTTCGCATCCCGTGATTGGTCAGCCGCAAAAACGACCGAACTTGGTTCCTACCCGACCTGGCGCGGCGTTCGTTCCGTGCAGGCCGCGGATCAATTTAATCGATGAACCTTGAAAGCGTGGGCACCGCCGCACGCCGGCTCATGGTCGTACGATAGGCATGCAAGCTTTCGAGAACCTGACGGAGATGCGGATTTCCGCAGGCCGGCAGCCATCGCGGCAGTCGGTTGCGAACCTCACGCCGGCGAGACTCGCCTCGCAGCGATTGATTGTGAGTGAAAGATTATCGCAGTCGCACCGACGCAACGTCCCACGGAGCCGGCAATTGCCGCCCGCCGCTGCCGGGCTTACGCGATCATCGTTGGCGCGCGCTTACAGCCGCCGCGTCCAAGCGCGCCGACAGCTCGGCGTCGTAAACGAAGTTCGCGAAAAATTCGCCGTCCGGCGTTACCCGAAACGTCGCCTTGTTCCACGGCTCGTGCGCGCTCGAGGTCATGATCGTCTGCAGCTTCTTGATGGCCTTGGCGACCGCGTAGTCGAGACGATCGACGTCCAGATCGGCAACGCCGCGCTCCACAGGGTCGCGCGTGAAGTCGCCGGTAAATCCTGTTGATGTCTTCCAGACTTCGGCCTGCAACCGAATTTCCCTCCACGGCTCGTCAACCGCGGCCGCCAGCGCGTTCGCGACGAACTCGTAGATTTCCTCGACGGTACTCAATTCAGCCATGGCATCTGCTCCCGTCGGTGTCGTCTAGCCTATTCGGACGTATTCTCGAAGAAGCGCGTATGCTTCTTGCCGTCGATCCAGAACGTCACCCGGAACGCCGCCGGCCGTTTCGAATCGCCATCGAATTCGGCACGGATTTGCGCATCGACCGTCCTGTTCTGCTGAAGTGCGGTCCGCCACTCCTGCTCCATGTTATACCAGTCGCCGCCACCCCCGTTCAACTCGCGCGTCATCGGGTGATAATTGATCTGCTCGCCGGGACCGTCGAACATCGCCGCGAACAAGTGTCCGCCCTGGTCGCCGTCGACGGCGTCCTTGATACCGCCGGCCTCCGCCGCTTTGCCCTGCTGATGCGTGTTGCGGTCGTGGCGGTTCAGGCGGACCCGTCCCTTGGCTTCGACCACCCGGCCGGCCTCATCCGTCGTATAGGTGTAGCGTCCCACGACATAATCGGTATTGGGTACCAATTCGCCGTTCAGCGCCTGGTTCCAGCCGTCGGTCTTGTTGCCCGGCTCGAGCACGATGCGTGGGCGCTCACCAGGCTGGCTGCGTGTGTTTCGCGCTTCGATCACCGAGCGGCCGGGATCGCGCACGAACGAGCTGACATCTTCCGCCAACTGATCCAGGTGCTGCTGATCGAGGGCGTTCTCGCTGATGATGTCAGCCCGTCGCTGGGCGCTGAGGCCAGGATCGGCCAGCTCGCGCGATCGCATCTCCATTCGCTCGCGGACCTTGCTGATATCGATCAGGGCCGCCCAGCCGACCGTGCCAGCTCGCGGCTCGCCATGCTCGGCAAAGAAAGTTCGGAGCTGGCCCTCGAGCGTGAGACTTCGCTGAATATTTTGCGCGGTCGCGACATGCAGGTCGATATCGACCGCTGTTGCTTGCGGAGAATGCCTGATGCCCCGGACCGCGCCCGTCGCCGGATCGTAGTCGATCTGAACCGCATTCCCCTGCAGTGAGCCGTCGGGCGTGACGTGCGGCGCGAAGTTGCGCAGCAGCCCGTCGCGCACGGCAATGGGGTTGAACATGTCGCCCGGCCGCAAGCCGCCGGCGCGCATGGCGGCGCCGGTGCCGGTGGCCCAGAACCCCATGGACAACAGCGATTGCGCACGCTGTTCGCCCGACATCTCGTTCCAGTGGCGCGACAGTGAGATGCTCTCGTTGGCGACCGCCGCCGTATCGACGATCGCCGCGCCCGCCTGCACATAACCATGAAGCGATGCTTCAACCGGCGCGATCGCGCGGCCGGCGCGCCCCAGTTGGGCCAGTCGGGCGGCACTGCCAAATGCGCCAATCGACAACGCGCTCGCCCCGACATTCAGCCACAGCCCGCGCGCGGCCTCGTCGCTGAAAGGATCGATCGACTGGCCATGACCGGCGCGGTCTGCAAGTTCACTGCCGCTGCGGTATGCGCCCCATGCGCCGGCGCCAACGGCAACCGCGCCTGCCCCGATCACGATCGGCGTTGCGAGACCTCCGGTGCCGACGATCAGAACGCCGCCGGCGACGACACCACCGACCAGCGCGACCTTGTCGACCACCTGGGTGAAGTGCTCGCCGAAGCTATCGACCGTCTTTGGCGTGTTGCCATGCTCGAGCGCGACCGTTCCGTCAGGACGGGCGGCCAGATGTCCGCCGGATGGATAGGTCATCGATCCCGGCGGAAGCTGGTTGTTCTCCCGCCAGTCATCGAAGCTGTCGTAAGCGCGTCCGATATTGTCGACGAAACGCTCGCGCCCATCCGCGCCGGCAACACGAAAGAGCGGCAGTTGAACCGGGCCCGTCTCCGCGCTCGAATAGGTGACCGGCAGAACCGTCACCTGTGCATCGGCGCCCGCCACGGCGCGAATTTGGTCGGTGACGGCGCGAACCGCGCCTGCATGTTCGCCGCTGGCATAGAGCGAGAGCTCGCCGCGGGAGGCGCCGGCCTGGGCTTGCGCAAAGCTTGTACCCGGCGGCAGCGCCGGCGGCATGCCCATCGCAAAGCCGATGGTGTTGTCCAGATCCGTTCCGCGCAGGCGCTGTGGCGTGTCGCCACGCGTGGAAAGCAAGCGTTGGGCGGATGCCTGCGCCTGCGGCTCGACGATCGCGCGATTGGTCCAGGGATCGTCCGTCTGCCGCAGCGTATCGGCGGTGATCGCCGGATTCATGCGGATGGTCGCGAGCGCATTCACGCGCGCCGCAAGCGGCGCCTTGTCGGCGCCCTGCGAGCCCAGCAATTCGCGCCCCTGCCGGGTTTCGAGAATGCCGCCAAGCCGCTCGGCCTCCGCCCGCTGCCGGGCAGGATCATCGGGATACCACTCGCGTGCGAGCGCGTGCGCCATCGTCGGGCGCAGGGCCGGCACGGCGCTGTAGTCGGTCGCCGATGTTCGGGCGAAAGCGTTCTGCACGAACGCGCTCGCTGCTTCCGACTGAGGTCCCTGATTGAGCGCCGCCAATGCGCGCTCGCGCATCGACGCAGTCATCTGTCCGGCGAAGCCCGCCGATGCATCGGTCGAGAGCGCACGCGCGAAGTCGGCCGCATCCTCGGGCCGCAGCCCGTTCAGCATGTTCCGTAGCGGCTCGAGATCTCGCAGGCGCGCTCCCCGCCGGGCCCGACACGGCCGTGATGGCGGAGACGGCATAGGACGCAGCCGTCATTCGGCGCTGCCACTCTTCGCCGGATCGCGCGGTGGCGATCGCGGGGTCGCGCGCAAGCTCAGCCGCCTCCAGCGCCGTGCGCTCGGCGACGACCGCGCGCAGTTCAGGCGCGTCGCCCAGCGACCGCGAAAGACGGGCGGCGCCGCCCGGTCCCTCGCCGCGGCCCGCAGTCCAGCGATCGAGCATCCGGTCCATCAGTAATCGTTGCTGTTGCTGGTCGAGCGCTCCAAGCTCGGACTGGCCGCGCAGCGCACCGATGACCTTCTCGGTCGTCGACGTCTGACCGATCCCGAGGAAACCTCCGCTGGGGTCCGATTGCCGCTCGACCCACTCTGCGAGTTGTTGCCGGCGCTGCAGCGAGACGTCCGGCGCCGCCGCCAGTACGACATCCGCGGCATTGTCGTTGGCGCTCCAGATCGGCGTATCGCTCGCGTTGGCAGGCGGCCTCGTTTCTTCCGAGGACACCCGCGCCGCGTCGATGGCGTCCTGGAACGCCGCGTCCGGCGCTTCCGATCGATTTTCGCTGCGGGGCGTGTCGCGCCGATCGGCTGCGACGGCACTGGCTCGTGGCGACATATTGCCTCCGTGTGTCTGCGGAGTGTCGATCAATTCGCGCCACGGCCGGGCTTGCCGATCCATAGGCACTGATCGGCGACCGTGACAGTCGCACGAAAGCTAGCGTCCAAAGCTGATGTGAAACTGACACCAGAAGGCCGGACGAACTACCGAACGTTCGGGGTCCCCAGCGTCTTCGAGAGTGCAAGGTTGTTACGCGCCGCGCGATCGTCAGGCGCAACCGCGAGAGCGCGACTGTAGTGTTCCTGCGCCTCCCTGTGTCGACCGACAGCGTCCAATGCTATTCCGGCGCCGTTGAGCGCTTTGATGTTTTTGGATACTGTTCGAGAATGGCGCCGAACGCAGCGAGGGCTTCCGCATGCTGCTGTCGCGCGAGCAAAACTTGCGCGAGGCCGACCTGCCCATCCACATTGCCCGGGGCTATCGCGAGCGCCTGGCGAAACGCGGCGTCAGCCCCATCGAAGTCGCCATTGCGCATCAGCGCGCGCCCGAGATCGATCTTGGGCTGTGCTGCGGACGGCTGACGTTCCGCAATCCGACGATAGATATTTGCCGCATTGAGTGCGTTGCCGTTGTTCTCCGCAGCCTGCGCCAGCCGCGTCAGCGCCGCGGTATCGAGATCGGCGCTGGCGGTCGGAGGGTCGGCTGATCCGGCGACGGTGTCGAGCTGCGCTCTTGCGCATGCGCTGACGCCGAGGGCAAGCAACGATGCTGCGAGCGAACGCAACCACTTCGATGCCGCGCGCAATCCTGACGGCTGCGGACCGTTACTCAACACGCACCTCACGGCTATCCAGCCATGCGGTCAGCCGACGGCCGGTACGACACCTTGCGGAAACGATCCAGATCGCGGAGCCGAATCGGAACCAAAGCTGCCAGCGAGTCCGATCGTACCGATCGGTTGAATAGTAAAGTCGCTTGCCAACTCTTGATACGAAAGCACCGGAATGTCCAGACCGTTGCGCACGAGAAATCCGCGCACGAAGCGGCGGATATCCATCGACGTCAAAATCACCGGCCGATTGCGATCCGAATGCGCATTCGCCCCGATGCGGCAGATCCTTTCCAGGAGCCCTTCCGAAACTTTATCATCGAGAACGAGATAGGGGCCCACGGCGGTATCGCGAACTGCGCCACGAATGGTATCCTCTGCAGCACGCTCGATCAGGTAAGCAGGCACGATCCTGTGGGCATTGGCATATTTATGACAGATCTGCCGCTTCAGCGCGGCGCGGACGTACTCCGTTAAGAGCACGACATTCGCTTCCCTTTCGCCCCATTCGGCGAGCGCTTCGAGCACCAGCCGTGGATTGCGAACCGAAACGCCTTCGTCGACCAGACGCCGCAGCACATCGGCCATCCTCTGTACCGGCGTAGTCCGCATCACTTCCTTCACAAGATCGCCATACCGGCCTTCCAGCCGCGTGAGCAGTGCCCTGGTTTCCTGAATGCCGACAAATCGGGCAGCATTGCGCGCAAGCACGTCCCGCGTACGGGCGGCAACGGCATCCGTGCAGTCCTGGTAGCCGATGCCGGCCGCCAACAGCGAACTCTCGTGTGCGGCATCGATCCATATCTGCTCGGAAGACTTCCGCCCGGCAGATTTGCCATCGCCACCCGTCTGCGCTGGGATGCCGGCGAGTTCCAAATTCACGGGATCGTCACACAACAGCAGCCGCTGCGGATCGACGTAACCTTCCTCAACCGGTACGCCCTCCACCTCGATGCGAAATCGTGATGTTCCAAGCGAGGATCGAAAACGACGCCGACGTCCGGCATCAGAATGCCCAGCGTATCGGCCAGAGTGGCGCGCGACTCATCGAGCTTCGTCCGCAAATTCTGCATCTCCGCGATGGAACGCAGATTATCCGACAGCAATACGACGACCGGTGGGACTTCTGCCGGCGCGGCCTGACGTATCTCACGCGGGCGTTGTGGGGCACCCGCGCGCGCCTCGGCTAATGCCCCCATGCCGTCCCTGAAGATCGCGGCATCCTCATCGCCCGCATTCGATCTCGTTCCTGCCACCAGGCTAGCCGCGCCGAATGCGAGTGCCAGCACCACGAACACCGCGGTCGGAAATCCGGGGACCAAGCCCATGGCAAGCAGGACGATCGCAGCGAGCCGTAGCGCGCGCCGGTCTGCGGAAAGCTGACTGGCGATATCGCGTCCGAGATCCAGCTTGCTGTCGCCCGTGACCCGAGTGACGACAGTCGCCGCCGTAATCGAAAGCATCAACGCGGGAATCTGCGAGATCAGCGCATCGCCGATCGTCAGCAACGCATACTCTCGCACGGCCTGCACGAACGGCATGCCGCGGCTCAAGGTGCCGACTGCGATGCCGCCGATCAGGTTCACCACAATGACGACCAGCCCGGCGATGGCGTCGCCCTTGACGAACTTCATTGCGCCGTCCATCGCGCCGTAGAGCTGGCTTTCCTGCTCGAGGCGGCCGCGCCGGCGCCTCGCCTCGGGCTGGTCGATGTCGCCGTTTCGCAATTCGGCGTCGATCGCCATCTGCTTTCCCGGCAACGCATCGAGAATGAAGCGCGCCCCCACCTCGGCGACACGCTCCGCACCCTTCGCGATCACGATGAACTGCACGATCGTGACAATGAGAAATACCACCAGACCGACGAGAACGCTGCCGGCGATGACAAATTCACCAAATGTCCGGACGATGTCGCCTGCATTGGCCTGGGTGAGAATGAGGCGCGTCGTGGTGATGGTAAGCGCCAGCCGGAAGACCGTCGACAGCAGGATGATGCCCGGCAATGTGGAGAACTCGAGCGGACTCAGCACATAGAGCGACACCATCAGCAGCAGCACTGCAAATCCGAGATTGAAGCCGATCAACAGATCGACCAGCAGCAACGGCATCGGAAGGACCATCATTGCGACGGTGAGCACGAGCACCAGCGCGATCATCAGATCCGGGCCGCCTGGAGCCCGCGCGATCAACGTCTTCAATCTTTCCATCATGCGCGGCCTCCTTGCGACCGGGCAAACACAAACTGATCAAACCGCAGGCGTGCGTCGACCATCTGCCCCTCAAGACGCAGCGCATGGCTTCGCAGCAATAGAAGCGGCGCCTTTGACGCCGGATCGGGGTCCAGCGCATCCAGGCGATCGATTGCCGCAAGCGCGGTCGCCCCGTCTTTGTTTGCGAGATGCGCGTACGCCAATAGCCGGATCGCTTCGATGTCATCCGGCCGTGCCCGCTCGACAAGGCGCAGCAGGGCAAGCGCGCGGCGGCATTGTCCGCACGCCACGTAGACATAGGAAAGCGCGCACAGCAGATCCCGCTGATCGGCCCCGACCATCGCGCCGGATCGCTGCTGCGGCGGATCATCGGAGGGGTCTGGCTTCCGCATCACGCCGCGCATCCCGGGCTAACCTTCGACCAGGCTGTTGCTGTTCTGGCGCAACTGCGACAGCCGCTTGAGTTCGCGCCGGATGGTCAATACTCCTCGCGAACGATTCGATCGTCCGCGCTGCCGGCCAGGTCCGACTGCAGTTGCTCGAGCAACGCGCGATAGCGCTCGGCTTGCAGGACGTGAGGATTGCGCAGCCGCGGCATCACGAATGTCATCAACGCGTCGACCAGATTCCGGCCCGCAAAGCCCGAAACGGCGCCGGGCTGATCGGTCTGCGATATAATGGTTTGCGCTTCATCCAGATGCCTGCGGGTGACGCCATCAAGGCCTGGCGCGGCCAGTGTTCGTTCGATCGCCGCGTCGAGGCGTACACCAGGTGGCAGGCTGGTCAGCTTGGGCATCGTCCGCACCGGTTCCGGTCAAGGTGAAATGCATCACTTCAGTAGCGAACCGCGACAAGCTTCCCCTCGCGCCGCAACAGCACTTTTTCGGACTCGATGCGTTCGATCGCCCACCCGCCATCGAGCATGGCGCCCTCGAGGTATTTCTGGCCTCTGATCAGAAGGTGGGGATGATCTCCGCGCCACACGCCTTCGATCGACAACGACACCGGCACTTTTTCCGTCTTGATGCTGACGCCGTTCACCAGCGTGATGTCACCTTCGAAGCGTTCATCAAACCACCTTTGAACGGTCTGCCACTGCGCCGCGGCCTTCGGATCGATGGTCCCGGTCGCTGCGACGATCCCGACGCCAGGCTCGACCAGGACATTCAGAATGCCCATGCGCTCGACTTCCGCCCGCATGGCGTCGGCTGCGGCCTTGACCTTGTCGGATGCGAGATCGGGAACGTTTGCGCCGCCTTCCCGCTCACGCGGCACAGCTGCCGGGGTAACTTCAGCTGGCGCGATGTCAGGCACGTTCGCCGTCGACGCGAGCAACACCGGCCGCACGTCGCCGTGAAGCGCACCGGTCGTTTGCGAGATCGGCACATCCGCCATCGAGTGCATCATCAGCGCGATCGAGACGATGCTGACCAGTCCCACACCCATTAGCAGACGCGACCGCGACGTCGAAGCGCCGAACGGGCCGCCTTGCGATTGCGGGTTCAGATCGTCGGCGCGGCTGAAATGCAGTTGCACGTCGCCGATGTTCATCCGCAGCGGCGTCGCAACGGCCTGCCGCGCGCCGGTTGCGAGATGTTTCTGCGCGCCGACCGAAATCCTGCCGGCCAGCGCCTCGACCTGAATTTCGGGTCCGGTGGCATCGATCAGGGCATGAAGAGGCTCGACATCCGCCTCCATCAGCACGATGTCGGCGTCCACCGAGCTGCCGATCGTATAACGCCCCGGCGCGAATTCATGCGACGAACCGGCATACAGCCCGGACTCAATTGACATCGTCAGACAATTGGACGGCAATGACATGGTTCGCTCCGAATTTTCTTGGCTGGAAGCCAGACGTTCTGCAAGGCTGTTCCGCGGCGGAAGAAGACGCGTGCGCGGTGCGCGCAGTGAAGCGCGCACCGCGATGCTGAAGCCGAAGATTACTGAACGCGCTCGTCGGCCACCTTCTTCTGCGTATTCTGATCGACCTGCAGACGACGCAGTTCCATGCTCTTCTGCATCGACTCCTGATACGTCTGCTTGAGCTGGTCCATCATCCCCTGGAAGTCGCCGCCGGCCGCTCCGCCACCGCCGTTACCGCCGCCAGCGACTGCACCTGCAGCCGTGTTCACAACGTTGCCGACAGCACCAAGTATTCCGCCCATAGTTCAATCTCCTGTCGTTGGTCCTTGATGTCTTCGCGTCTGCGTCACGCCATGGCCTCGATTGCTGTTGATGGCCAACGCAACGTCCACCAGGTTGCCGCGCGAAGGCAGCAACCTGACGCCTTGTGCTCCGAAGGCAGCTTGCCGTTCGAATTGCACCTGTCCGAGCGCATGTTCTTTTGCGAACGACGCCCAAACCTTATGAATCCTCTTCTTCCTCTAGCGCTTCCCGGCCCATGTCCATGATGTCCACGAGCGGCTGCACCGACATCATCCCGATGGCCTTCTGCAGCTCCGCCTCGAAGGCTTGCGAAGCTTCGCCGCCACCGCCACCGTTGCCGTCTATCGCGCCACCGACGGCGCCGCCGACCATGCTGCCGACCGGGCCACCGAAAATGCCGCCTGCGATCTGTCCAATCGCTCCGAGTACACCCATGACGAATTCTCCTTCGCTCATCTGGCGTGACGCTATGGGCGCCAGCTTTCAGGAAGCTGACGAGAGGTCGACTTTTTGAGGAAGGAGCGATAGATGACGCGCGGACAGAAGCTTAGCGCGGATTTTCGCGCCGGCCAGGCGTATTGGGATCGCCGTCAGGTCCACCAGATTGCTCGCGTCCGGCCGATGCATCGGCGGGCTCGGTCGAGCCGAAAGCAGCTTCCAGCCGTCCGTTGCGAAGGATCGTCGTCTGAGAACCGCGAAAGACGGTCAGGACCGTATCATGCGGAAGCGGCGGCGGCCCCACTCGCGCTTCAGCCGGCTTCGGGCGCGCCTGCTCCTCGGCGATCAATCCACTGAGAGTTTGCTCGACCAAGGCCACAAATCGCGGCGGCCCGGTGACCAGCACCAGTTGGGTGTTCGGAGCCGGCCGCACGGCATATCGCTCGTCGGCGACGTCGAACGCCGCAAGCGTGGAAGCAAGTCGTTCAAACGGTACCGGGCCCGGAACAAGCAGTCTGCTTTGCGACTCGCGGGCGGAGGTGACATGCAGCACTTGTCCGTCGAAGTACCACTCAAGATTATAAAGTGAGGCGAGCCGGTTCAGGAAGGCCAGCGGCGGGAGATCGGGAAGCCGGCCTTGAATACGGCTGCGGACCTCCTGGCTCACATTGACCTTGATATTGAGGTTGCTGCCGAATTCCTGAAGTGCCGCCGACAAATCCTGATTGATAATCGTGTAGGTATAGGTGGTATCAGGCAGCTTGAGCTGCGCCGCGAGCGTCGTCGACGGCAGCAGAAGCACTGCCGATGCGCCCCACCCTGCCACAACAAGGCTCGCAGCAACAAAACGGCGTCCCCTGCCACGCGAGGGGCTGAAACTCTGCTCGGGGATCGTTCTTGGCGACATATGTCCATCGTTTGCGCAAGCTCGTCGTTTGATCGTTATCCGACGCACATATCGAATCGATGACATGCGTCGAATTGATGACGTGAGCGCCGGAACAGCGGCCGCTGACTTCGTCACTTTCCGGTCAGCTAGCCTCAATAGCCTTTCCCGCATCGTGAGCGATGCGAAAACTGCTCCTCGAACTTTCAGCCGAGTCGAAACATGACCTTTGATCCGCTGACGGCCATCAACGGCGCGGTTTCCAACACGGTGCCCCTGTCCGGCAGCGCCGCGCCGACGACCGGCGATGCCGCCGGCGCATTCACCCGCGTTGTCGCAAACGCATCGTCGGACGCGAACAATGTGGCGACATCGCACGCAGCGGCGCGCGCGCAACAAAGCAGGCACGAGGCTACGCGTGTGGCGGCGGTACGCGAGTATCAGCTGACGTCGTTGCCGAAAAATCCGCAGGACGGAGTGGGACACCACGTGCTGGACCGGCTGGAAACGCTCTATCGCGGTGACCAGCGGCTGCGCACGCCAAATGCACATTCCGCAACCGACTCGCCGGCGGTTGCGCTCGCCGGCGCCGGACTGCCGCGCGGCCCCGCCGCAGCGCCGCTGAATGGAGCCGCCAAGTCGACCGATGGCTTCGACGTCATGCTTCGCAACTTCGAACAGGTCTACCAACAGTCCATTCAAGTTGGCCTGATGACCAAGAGCACCGGTGCCTTCACTACCTCGATGAACAAATTGATGTCCTCGGCGTGAGCTGCCGCCGGGGCTTCTTGGATCTCAAGCGGAGACGCACATGATCGCCGTCCATAAAATGGTGAAACTCGCTGCGCTCGCGCTCGTGCTTTGCACGCTGGCGGGATGCCAGACGGAGCTTTACTCCAAACTGGACGAGCGCGAAGCAAACGACATGATTGCGCTCCTGCACAAATACGGCGTCGCTGCCGAGCGCTCGTTCGCCAAGGACGGCACCAGCCAGATCAGCGTCGAAGAACGCCAACTCCCGCAAGCGATCGAGCTCCTCAAGGCGAACGGCCTGCCGCGCAGGACGTTCACCAACATGGGAGAGGTCTTCAAGAGCAGCGGCCTGATTTCGTCACCGACGGAGGAACGCGCGCGCTTCATCTACGCGCTGAGCGAAGAGCTGTCGCGGACGATCTCCGATATCGACGGCGTTCTTTCGGCGAGAATTCATGTGGTTCTTCCGAAGAACGATCTGTTGCGCCAGGATGCGACGCCGTCATCTGCATCCGTGTTCATTCGTCATGACTCTCGCGCGCCGCTGAAATCACTGCTTCCGCATGTCAAGATGCTGGTGGCGAACAGCATCGAAGGGCTGTCCTACGAGAAGGTATCGGTGGTGCTCGTTCCGGTGGAACGCCCGTCCATCGACACCGCCGCGCCAGGGACGGTTGGCGCAGCAACTCAAGCCGGACTAACTCGCCGGACTGATGGCACCACGGACGGCCGGTGGTTCGTCTCAGGCGCTCTACTTTTCGCTCGCGGGCCTCCCCGCGTTGCTCCTGACCGGCGCCCTGGCCTTCTGGCTCGGTCGCCGCCAAGGACGACATGCGCACGGCGGTTTATCACCGGTGCCCGGCGCGGCCCGAAATGACCCGCCAAGAATCAATCGTCTCTCCCCGAATGATCGTGACATCGACCGGACGGTCACGCAGCGCGCTGCCTGAGGTTGGCGCTTCCGGCAGAGGACTTCATGTCGACCACATCGACCCTACGCTCCGAATCCAGGGAAGTGCCTTGGTATGATGCCACGAGGATAGTCCTCGCTGCCCATCCGCGCAGACTGGCTGATACGCTCGATAGCCGGCTTTCCGCGTCTGTTGTCCACCGCCTGCAAAGCTGCGCTCGCCTGCACGACCGAATTGCGCCGTTGCTGATCCAGCGGCAAGCCGACGGTTCGAACGATGCGCCGGCAGACGATGCGACCGCCCTTGCGGAGCGGCGAGCGACATTCGAGCGTCTGTTCCAGGTCGATCTGAAAGAAGCATCGTCTCTGGCCGGCGCTGCCTGGCACAGCCTGTCGCTTCGCCAAATGATCCGCGGCCGCGATGTCGCCGATCTGGTCGCGCAAATCGGGCAGCGCGCCCACGCATTCGGCTTGCGCCGTGATGGCGTCGCGCCCGCGCTGCGTTCCGTCGCGCCCGCCGCTTTGGCTGAACGCATCGCAAGCGATGGATATGCGTGCCTCGGTGCCTGGATTTCGTCCTTTCCACCGCCAATGCGGCAGCACCTGCATGTTCGGCTCCCGCCCGAAAGCGCCGGTCGTGCCGAATGGAGCGACGCGCAGCAGAGCCTGGCGCTCGGCCTGATGGATCCTGTGCTGCAAGAACTCGACAGGTCGACGAATGTCTCCGAATGAGCCGCCGGCACGTCCTAAGTTGAAACCGTGCGGCCCGGTCGTGCGCGCCGAGGAGTTCAATCATTGGCGCGAGGCCACAGGCGCGGTCGATGCGGCACACCAGTATCTGAAATCGATGCAGGAACTGGCCCAGGCTGCCTACGAGCAGGAGAAGCAGCGGGGATTTCTTGAGGGCGCGAGGCCGGCGCCAGCGAGGCCGCGCAAGTCGCAACCAATCTGGCAGGCGAAGCCGCGCGTTATCTCAATGAACTCGAGCGCACCGTTCCGTCCATGATCATTGTCATCGTCGAGCGTATTCTCGGCGCGTTCGACGAGACCGAGTTCGTAACGCGGGCCGTTCGACAGGCGGTGACGACGCTGGTGGGAACCGACATTCGCCTGCGCGTCGCACCCGAGATGGTCGAGCCGCTGCGCCGGTCGCTTGATGAAGACGGCTCCCGCGACGCCCGCCTGCTGCGCGTGGAGGCTGACGCCGGCATCAAGCCCGGCGACTGCCAGATCGTGACCCAGACCGGCAACATCGACGTCGGCCTTGCCGCGCAGAGCCGGGCGCTGCGGAACGACCTGCAGCAACGGCTGAGCGCGATCGAGATCGCCGGCGCCAATTGGCAACGCGCCTCATGACAGAGGAACGGCTATCGATCTGCTTCGCGTCGCAACTGCCGAGGCTGCATGACGCGGTCAAGCAGATCGACACCCGACCGGTCAGGGGCCGCGTCACCAAGGCGGTCGGCACGCTCGTCCACGCGGTCGTGCCCAACGTCAGCATCGGCGAGTTGTGCACGATAGCGGACGCGCAGGCCGGGCATTCGATCACCGCCGAGGTCGTGGGCTTCACCAGCAATGGCGTGCTGCTCACCTGATCGGCGAACTGCATGGGCTGTCCATGCGCAGCGAGGTGATACCGACCGGCCAGAGCATGACGACGCCGGTCGGCGATGCCCTTCTTGGACGCGTCATCGACAGCCTCGGGCGTGCGCTCGACGGTGGCGCGCCGATCAACCGCCGCGAAAGCGTGCGTTCGCTGCATGGTCCAGCGCCCAATCCGCTGTCGCGGCAACTGATCGATCGTTCGTTCCGCGTTGGATTGCGTGCGATCGACGGGATGCTTAGCTGCGGCGAAGGCCAGCGTGTCGGCATCTACGGAGAACCGGAAGCGGCAAGTCCTGGCTGCTCGCCCAGATCGTCAAGAATGCAGACGCCGACGTCGTGGTCATCGGCTTGATCGGCGAACGCGGGCGCGAGGTGCGGAGTTCATCACGCGCCAACTCGGCGAACAGGGACTGAAGCGGGCCGTCCTCGTCGTCGCCACGTCGGACAGGTCGCCTATCGAACGGCTCAAGGCGGCGTATGTCGCGACCGCGATTGCCGAGCATTTCCGCGACGACGGGCGCCGCGTGCTGCTGCTGATCGACAGCATCACCCGTTTTGCGCGCGCGGCCCGCGAAATCGGTCTGGCCGCGGGCGAGCCGCCCACCCGTCGCGGCTTCCCACCGTCGATCTTCGCGGCCCTGCCGCAATTGATCGAGCGCGCTGGCATGGGTGAGCGCGGCTCGGTGACGGCTTTCTACACGGTACTCGTCGAAGGCGACGGCACCGGCGATCCGATCGCAGAAGAGACGCGGGGCATTCTCGACGGCCACATTGTTCTGTCGCGCGTGCTCGCGAGTTCCGGCCACTTTCCGGCCATCGACATCCTTGCAAGCCGCAGCCGGCTGATGGAGGCGGTGATTACCCGCGAACATGGCATCGATGCGGCGCGGCTGCGCGCCCTGCTCGCGCGCTACGCCGAGATCGAATTTCTGATCCAGGTTGGCGAGTACAAGCAAGGTGCGGACAAAGTTGCCGACGAGGCCGTCGCCAAGATCGACGACATCAGATCGTTCCTTCGGCAGCCGGCCGACGATCGAACAACCTTCGAGGAAACCAGACGATGGATGGCGCGCCTCGCCTCATGAGCATGACCAACGTGCGCGCGCTGTCGCGCTATCGCGCGCTGCGCGAGCGGCAGGCCTGTCGCCTCATGCAGGCGGATGCCGCGGCGCGCGACAGGGCGCGCGAGGCAAGTGAGGCGGCGGCGGTCGCGCTTGCTTGCGCGGAGAACGATCGAAGCCGCGGCGAACAGCGTCACTACCGCGATCTCGCATCCACCGCGAGCGTTACGATCGAAATGCTGTATCGCGGGCATGATGAACTGGCCCGACTGGCCCAAGCCGTGGCGGGCGCGAACCGCCTTGCCGAGGCGGCGAGCGCAAAGCTCGCGCATTGCGAGCAGGCGCTGCTTCGATCCGCGGCCGAGTATCGCGCACGGTTTCGCGAAGTCAGGAAATCGAACCTTGTGCGGGACAAGCTTGAGAATGCCATGCGCTCTCACATGGAGTTAATCGACGAGCTGGATGCGGAAGAGCAAGGCAGCATCCGGCATGCGAACAAAACCCAGCGGCCGGAGTGAACGGCCGTGATGGACGCCTATGGCGCGCGTGCGCCCCATAAAGAACAGCCGCAGGACGCCGATGTCGCGCCATGGCAGCCGCGAATGCTGTGCGAGCCGTCGGACCTGGCTGTCCTGAACGCCTGTTCCATGCGGCGCGCGCCGTTCAAACGGTCGGTCGAAGGTCTGCCGATCGACATCGACCTGTCCCCTGCTTACGCGACGGAGTCCGGCCCGGCCGACGGTGATTGCTTCGAAGCGAGCTACACCTGGGGCCAAGCCGGCGCAAAAGCCACGGTTGGATACGCGACCATGGCCCGTCTCCTGGACCGGATTCAGCCAGGGCTTTCCGACGATCTCCCGGGCGAGCCGACCTTGTCCATGCTCGTCGAACTCGCGCTCGCTCCGCTGTTGGAGAAGATCGAGACTGCGACCGGGGCGTCCCTTAGGCTTCTTCATCGTCCCGCCGCGCGTCGCGCGACCTCACAACGGCTGGTCCGCGGTCGCGCCGACTTGTCTTCCACGGCGCCCTGGACAGCATTCCTTTTGAGCTTGAGCTTGAACTGGACGCCCCAGCCCTCGAAGACTTCGTAAAACTCCTGCAACATGCCGCGCCGGCGCGATTACCGCTCGCGGAGACATTCGTGCCGGTCGTCGCGATCGTCTCCGCGGGCGCAGTGCGGCTACCCCTTCGCACCCTGCAAGACCTGCACCATGGCGACGTGCTGATACCGGACGAATTTCCATTCGAGCGCGGTGAGGCCGCTCTCACGTTTGGCCATCGATATCGGGCGATCGCACGCCTGGACGAAACCGGGGCGCGCGTTCGATCCGCGCTTCAGCACAGCAAGTCCATTCAGGAGATCAATGCAATGGAGGGCAAAGGCGCACCCCGCGTCGTCGAGACGGAAGATCTTGGCGATCTCGAAATTCAACTGACCTTCGAGCTGGGCCGACAGACGGTCGAACTCGAGCAACTTCGCACGATAGCGCCTGGCTACGTATTTCCACTCGGGCGATCGCCGAATGATCCGGTCGACATCGTCGCCAACGGGCGCCGCATCGGCCGCGGCGAGATCGTGCGTGTTGGCGACGGTCTGGGCGTTCGCCTCATTCGCCTGTTCGATCATGGCTGAGATACAGCCCGGCATCCTCGCGCTTATCGCAATCACCTTCGGCTTGGGATTGCTGGTCTTCGTTGTCGTGACGACGACCTCGTTCCTGAAGATTTCGGTCGTGCTGTTTCTCGTCCGTAACGCGCTTGGCGTCCAGCAAGTGCCGCCGAACATCGTTCTGTATGGCGCGGCGCTGATTCTCACCATGTATATCAGCTCGCCAATCATCGAGCAGGTATACGTGCAACTCAACGACCCGACCCTGCAATACAGGACCTTCGATGATTGGGGCGTTGCGGTGAAGCGCGCCCAGGAGCCGGTGCGGGATTATCTGAAACGTTTTACCAGGCCGGAGGAGCGGCAGTTCTTTCTTTCCGCCACCGAACGCGTATGGCCGGCTGATATGCGTAATCGCGCCACCGAGGACGAACTCTCGATCCTTGCTCCTCCTTTCTGCTCGCCGAGCTCAAACGAGCGTTCGAGATCGGATTCCTGCTCTATCTTCCGTTCATCACCATCGATCTCGTGGTCACGACGATCTTGATGGCGATGGGCATGTCGCTGGTCTCGCCGACGGTGATTTCAGTTCCGTTCAAGCTGTTCCTGTTCATCGCGATCGACGGTTGGTCGCGGCTGATCCACGGGCTGGTCTTGAGTTACGCGCAGTAGCCGGAGAGCGCCATCATGGAAGAAGCCAGCATTCTAACGCACATGAGCACATCGCTCAGCCTGTTTCTGGTGCTGACGCTGCCGCCACTGCTGGCGGCGCTGGTGGCCGGCCTGATCGTCGGGATCCTGCAGGCCGCCACGCAAATCCAGGACCAGACGTTGCCGCAGACCGTCAAGCTGCTCGTCGTCGTCGCCGTTCTCGGCCTGCTTTCTCCGCTGCTTGCCGGCCCGCTGATCGACCACGCCCGGCGCCTGTTTACGGAATTTCCAGCGCTCACCACGCGTTTGTGACGGATAGTCGGCCGCGATGACGTCACTGCTTTCAACGGCGGATTTTCAGCAGTTCATCGACGGTGCATTGAGTGCGCTGCTGGGGCTTGGCATCGCGGCCATGCGGACCATGGGCATCGCGCTGGTGTTTCCCGTGTTCACAAAGGCGGAACTCGGCGGCGTCCTTCGTACCGGCTTTGCGCTCGCCCTAGGCCTTCCCGTGATGTGGCACGCGACCGAGAGCATCAGTGCGCTGGGACCGCACCAGAGCGCCCAGCTTGTGCTGATCGCCATGAAGGAACTGATGGTGGGCACGCTCATCGGCTTCATGTTCGGCGTGCCGTTCTGGGCCATTCAGGCGGTGGGCGAATTGATCGACGAACAGCGCGGCGTGACCAACGAGGACGCCACCGACGCCGCAACGCGGTCGCAAGCGTCGTCGCTGAGCATTTTTCTCGGCATCAGCGCCATCGCCGTCTTCGTCGCCGCGGATGGCATGCGCATCCTGGCCGGCACCCTCTACGACAGCTATGCGATCTGGCCGGTGACGAGCTTTACACCGAGGCTCACCCTCGACAGCGCCCTTTCGATTGGCAGGACGCTCGATCACATCCTCGGATACGCGCTGCTGGTCGGCG
This sequence comes from Bradyrhizobium sp. RDT10, assembly GCA_044772375.2. GTDB lineage: Bacteria > Pseudomonadota > Alphaproteobacteria > Rhizobiales > Xanthobacteraceae > Bradyrhizobium. The sequence goes on along the minus strand of CP187939.1, from coordinate 1,030,130 downwards.
GCCCGGTCATCGCGCTGTTCCTGCTGCTGGACCTGTCGGTGATGCTGATCAGCCGCTCCGCCCCGCAACTGAACGCCTACGATCTGCCGCCCACCCTGAAGAACGTCGTGTTCGTGGTCTTCATCGGCATCTATGCGACATACCTCATGGACTATATGCGCGGCGAGCTTGCGGGAACGCACGGCATCAAGAGCCAGTTCGAACGTTTTCTGCAATGAGCGACACCAGTGAGCAGAAATCGCTGCCGGCCTCGGTAAAGAAGCTTCAGGACGCGCGCGAGAAAGGCCAGATCTCCCACAGCCACGACTTCGTCAGCGCGGTGGGCGCGGTGGCGGCGATTGCATATTTGTGGTCGTTTGCAGGAAATATCATAGGCCTTTGGCGGGAAGCCCTGCTGCTCGCGATTGATATGCAAAACCAGCCGTTTCAGGTGGCGCTGCCGCAACTGGGCGCGGCGTTGATCGCGCTGTGCTGGCGCACAGTTCTGCCGCTGCTGGCGGTCACCGTCGCCGCGGCGATGCTGGCCAACATCGCCATCAATAGAGGATTTCTGTTCTCGCTTGCGCCGATGACGCCAAGTCTGGAACACATCAATCCGTTCACCGGGTTCAAGCGCATCTTCGGTCTCAAGAACTGGATCGAGCTTGCGAAGACTGTCGTCAAGGGCGTTCTGCTCGGATCCACCCTGGTCATCGTCGTGGCAGGCACGGTGAACACGTTGGTTCGGCTGCCGATCTGCGGCGAAGGCTGCATCGGCTTCGTGTTCGGCAGCATGGCGCAACTGCTGCTCGGCATCGGCATTGCCTTCCTCCTGGCGACCGGCCTGGTCGACATTCTGCTTCAGCGCTGGTTGTTCCTGCGCGAGATGCGCATGACGATCACGGAGAGCAAGCGCGAGCGGCAGGATCAGGAAGGCAATCCGCTGGTGCGCAGCACGCGCCGGCGTCAACGCGAGGAGCTGGCCCGCGAGCCTCCGATGGGCCCGCGCCATGCCACACTGTTCGTGCGTGGCGAGAGCGTGGTGGTCGGCCTTCGCTATATCAGGGGCGAAACGTCCGTGCCGATCGTGGTCTGCCGCGCAAGGGGCGCAGCCGCCCAATCGCTTCTGGACATTGCAGGATCCGCCCGCATTCCCGTTGTCCCGGATGCGGCGCTTGCTCCGCGCCTGCGGCGCAAGCCGCGGCTCGGTAGCGCCATCGCCAGCCAGCAGTTCGAACGTGTCGCCCGCGCCATGCTGGCCGCCGGCCTCGTCCAGATGGCGCTACTGTGCGGGCGCAGTGCCTGCGCCACCCGCCGGCGTCGCGGGGTTGGAAGGGCACGCTGATGACCGTTGCTGCGCGTCCCACCTGTGGGGAGAGCGCGGCATTGCCGCTGAAGCCGCGATGGCGCGTCACCGGGATGGCCGCACGCTCGCCGTCGGACGGAGGCACCGCGGTACTTACGAGCAGATCCTTCGGGTCATTGACCGTGGCGGCGAGGTTCGCAAGATCTCGAGCAGCCGAGCGTCGGCTCAGAGTGATTGTCGTTCGGCGACGCCGTGATCTCCAGCGAAGGACATCCCGGCGCAAGTGCGGTGTAGCGCACCGCGACGACGCGGATCGCGAAGCGGTAGCGCTCGTCGGCCGGCTCGTTTATTTCCTTCACCTTGAACGGCGTGACGCCCATGCGCATCGCGCTTCGCACCACCGCGTAGCGTGCGCGCGGATCGGTCCCGATGACGTGCACATGGATGGCATCGAGCCGGCCATAGCTGGCGGTATAGATGAAGTCTTCCAGCCGGCGCCGGTCCGCCGCCGTCAGGGCCCCACCCGAGCCGCTGGAAAGCAGAAGAATATGCGGTGCGGGTTCGACCAGGGCAGCCGGCGGCGTCTCGACATAGGCATGACAGGCGCTGAGCAGCGGCGCGAACGCGCCGACAGCCAGAATCGTGATGGTCGTGCGCATCCGGATTCCCTTCGTCATTCGAGAATGAAGCCATCTTGAGCGGCCGCGTAACCTTCGCTTTGGGCGCCTGACGCCCCGGCGGCGGCGACGCAACCCGGTTCAGAAGAACGCGGTCGACATCGGAGGCCGGCGCGACACGATCGGTCGGCGCCTGCATCTGCGTTGTGCTGACGGCTGGCCGCACGATGTAGGGCGTGACGATGATGACGAGTTCGGTCTCGTCCTTCTGGAAGTTGCTCGAGCGGAACAGCGCGCCGAGCACCGGGATGTCGCCCAGCCAGGGGAACGCCGAGATGTTGTTGCTGAAGCTCTTGCGGATCAGGCCGCCGATCGCAAAGCTTTGCCCGCTCGCGAGTTCGACGACCGTATCGGCCCGCCGCGTCGAAAGGGCGGGGATGGTAAAGCCATTGATCTGAACCTGGCCGTGAGTCGAAATGTCGCTGACTTCCGGTTTCACCCGAACGCTGATCATCTCACCAGCAAGAACCGTCGGGATGAATTCAAGACTGACGCCGAAACGCTTGAACTCGACGCTGAAACGGTCCAGCCCCTGCGCGACCGGTATCGGAAACTCGCCGCCCGCGAGAAAGCTTGCAGGCTCGCCGGAAACCGCCGTGAGGTTCGGTTCCGCCAGAATGGAGACCAGGCCTTCGGCAGCGAGCGCGTCGAGCACGGCGGAGATGTTCGTGCCACCCGAGCCAAATCCGACAAAAGCGGAGCCGGCCCCGGTCGGCGATCGGATGACCTGCCCCGTCGGGCCGACGGCCGTTCGGCCATTCACCAGACCGAAACGGAAACTTCCGGTTTCAGCGGTCGCATTGAGATTGAAACCGAACTCCTTGGCGACGTTCCTGGCGACCTCCGCAACCCTGACCTTGAGATTCACCTGCAGTGCGCCGGCAACGCGCAGCTTGTTGGTGATGATGGCGCCCGGCCCCAGAAACTGCGCCGTGATGGATTTTGCGCTTTCCGCCAGCGTGGCGTTAGGCAACGAGCCGCTCAACACGGCGCCGTTGGGCGTGTACGAAACCTGGATTGCATAATCGCCGATCTCGCTGCGGAGCATTTCGCGCAAATCCTTGATCGGCTGGGTCACAATGACTTCGTACTCGGCGATCGCCTGCTGATTGTCGTCGAGCGCGAAGAAGCTCGTTCGACCGGCCTTCTTGCCGAACACAAAGGCCGCGTCGTTGGACGGCGCCTGGATATCGGCGATGGCAGGGTCGGCAATGAACATCGTCTTCGCGGTCTGCGAAAGCCGTATCGTCTGCCCGCGCGACACATCCAGGCGAATCTGGCCACGATCGGAGACGGCGGGCATCGAGTCTTGCGTTGCCGGCTTGCGCAAGGGAACCATGCGCACAGATGGCTGTTCGGCCGCCAACGTTTCGCTGCAGGAAGCGCCAAGAAGCACGCAGAGCAACAATGTCCGGGCTCTTGATGGTCGAAGCTTCATCAGCACTTGTCGCCGGCCTTTTCGAGATTCACGCTTCACTGGGCGTCGTAAGCGCGACTGCAACTCCTGGCGCTCGGATGAGCTTCGAGTCCCTGCATGCGTTCCAGAACTCCGACGCAAATGAGCGCGCGTGGAGTTTTGGATTGCACGTTGTGACCTTAATGACCCGGCGATGTGCCGTCACCTCGTGACGTGCTTCAGATGCTCTAAACGAAACAACGTGTGGTCGACAGAACACACGTTCATCAATCCGCCCTTCAGCCGCCATGCTCGTGCCACCTGAACGAAACGATTCTGTTACATCAGGCGCGAGAGACCTCGGTGCTGCTGCCGCTCACAGGCTTCGTGTCGGAAACAGGTGACCGTGCAAGTTCGAGAATGTAGCCGATGCCGCGGTCGGTCCTGATCGAAACCGTCGCTCCCGATTTCGAGAGGTGGCTCCTCAGCCGGTAAATGCCGACTTCCAGCGCATTGGAAGATACTTCGTTGTCATAGCTGAACAGACCTCTTCCAGCGCGGACTTTGGAACGACGCGCCCGAAGCGACGCATCAGCACCTCAAGCAGACAGATCTCGCGCCGCGGCACCTTGACCGATGTGCCGTTGACCCACACCTGCCTTCCACCGGGATCGAACTCGACATTGCCCGCGCGCATCACTGGTCCCAACGCGGTGGTGGGCCGCCGCAACACGGCGCGCAGTCGCGCGATCAGCTCTTCCATGTTGACGGGCTTCAAGATGTAGTCGTCGGCGCCTGCGTTCAGGCCTTCGACGCGGTCGTCGACGCTGTCCATTTCTGCCGTCAGGATCAGCGCGGGCACGAGCCATCCCGACCGCCGCCGGTGGCGAAGCCAATGGAGTCCATCGCCATCGGGCAATTTGCGATCCAGAAGGATCGCGTCATAGGTTACTACCGCGACAGACTCGGATGCGTCCTCCAGGGTGCCGACCGAATCCGCCGTGAAGCCGTTGAATTTCAAGATATCGGAAATTACGGCGGCAACCTTCGGCTCGTCCTCGACCAGGAGCACCCGCATCTCTTGTCCTCCCAAGGCAACTGCATGCCGCATCGGTTCGACAACCCTGCACTCAGCTGCAACTGAACACGCAGCACTTGGAAGACGGCGCGTATCGTTGCTTCTGAGCGGGTTCCCGAACGTGCGCACTCAGCATTTCAGGAAGCGTTGAACCTTTTTTAAGTGACGTTCTAATGAAGCCACCGGGGCGAACCCGCTTGGCATGCTCGCACCGGGCGGCTGTCATGCGGATAGATCAAACAGAGTCTGCTCGATTTCCTGCGGAGCCTCCAATTGCGCCCGCGGAAGATCCAGACAGATTTCAGTTCCGGTTCCAGGAGTGCTTCGCGCGGTGACGTCGCCGTTCGACTGCCGGGCAAAGTGCCTGACCATGCTAAGGCCCAGGCCACTTCCCTTGCTGGCGTTCTTCGTGGTGAAGAACGGCTCGAACATTTTCTCCACGATCTCGGCCGACATGCCGACACCCGTATCGCTCACCGTGATACGCACATATTCGCGCGACTGCGAAGCCTCCTGACCTCGGTGATCGGTCGCATGACGAACATTCTCCACACAAATGCCGAGCTGTCCCCCATTGGGCATCGCATCGCGCGCATTGATCGCCAGATTGACGATCGCAGCTTCGAGCTGCGGCCGGTCGACGCAAACAGGCCAGCAATCCCTGTCATAGTTGGTGCGGATCCGAATGTTGGCGCCGAGCGCGCACGTCAGCAGATCCATGATCGATTCAACGGTTTCGATCACGTCGACGACATCGGTCTCGATCGCGCGGTGGCGCACGAAGGCAAGCAGGCGGCTGGTCAGCTCGGCGCAGGTCTGCGCGCCTTCGAGCGCCGAGTGGAGGCGGCGGCAGGCGCCGCTGTTGTCGCGAATGAGCGGATGAAGCAAATCAAGGTTGCCGATCACCACACTCAGCATGTTCCTGAAGTCGTGAACGATGCCTCCGGTCAGGCGACCGACGGCTTCCAGCTTGCTTGCGTGGAGCAGATCCGTCTCGAGGGACTTCCTGTCGCTGACATCAAGCCAGAACCCGAAGAGCTCGCGGTGGCCGTCCTTCTCGCTCAGGATGGCATGGTCAAAGACATGCTTTTCGGTCCCGTCCGCGCAGCGCCAGCGGTACTCGACGCCTGCGGAGCCGGCCTTTTCGATTTTCGCAAACGCCTGGATCACCCGCCCGTGTTCTTCGGGATTGAGGTCTGGCCTCCCACAGATCTGGCTGTTTCAGGAAATCCGCACTCGAAAAGCCCGACAGACGCCGGATGCCGTCGTTGGTGAAGCGCAGCCGTCGCAAACCGGGGCCGCTGTTTGCCGTGTAAAGCGCGATCGGCAACGACTGCAACACCAGTGATTGATGCTCCTCGCGGTAGCGTAGCCGCTGCTCGGCAGCGAGCTTTTCCTTCTGAATGCGCAAATTCTCCAGGAGCAGCCGCTTTTTCTGGTCGGTGAGCCGGCGTATTTCCTCGGTCTTTCGAAAGAGATCGATGAGGATGTCGATCTTCGCGCGGAGAAGTCTTGGATTGATCGGCTTGCAGATGTAGTCGATTGCGCCGGCGGCACCGCTGCTCGCGATCTGCAATTCGTCGCCACCGTAAGCCATGATAAAGACAACAGGAATCCGCGAAATGCGTTGATCCGCCTTCATACGTGCGGCCACTTGAAACCCGTCAAGATCAGGCATCCGCATATCAAGAACAACAGCCGCGAAATCATTCTGGCGCGCGCGGCGCAACACCTCCCATCCGGATCGCACCTGGACGACCTCGCGGTCAGGTCCCGCCAGCATCGCGTCGAGCGCCATCAAATTCCGCGGATCATCGTCGGCGATCAGAATTTTGGGCTTCGCAGCCAGATCGCTCGCTTGATCCATGATCCGCGGCGCTGAAGTTTCGATCAGCATTCGGCGCAGCTCCCACCGGAAACAATGCAGGACCGCTCAGCCGAACGCTGGATTGCGAAGACCGGATCGAATGGCAGTGCGGCGTTACGGACGATCACGATGACAGCCGATTTCAGAAAGCGACATCGTCGCCCGATGAATCTGTCTATCAATCGTGGAGAGACTAAGATCATTCGTCAGCAGGCATAAAAGTATTTTCGAACAGCTCAAGCCCAAGTTGCGCAAGCGTGGAGTAATCGCGACATGCATTTTTGGTTCCCACGCTTGACGCACAGCACGAGCAAAGACGCGCTTGCACGTTTGTGACAAATGTATTTCACGGGCGCGCATATCAGGAGGACGTTGGTCAGTTTCGCGTCAGAAATGATCGGCAATATCTCACGGGAGTCGATCCGCGATCTCGTTGTTCGCAGCGAGAAGAGAGCCGTCGGCTGCGTTAAAGTCCGTCCAGCCGACCACGCCCCGCACTACCTGCGCCTTCGCCGCGATGTCGAGCAGAGACATGGTCTCCGTCTCGGTCGGTGCAGCCTGCACCAAGATCGTCCCCTGGATATCAGCGGCGGCGAGGTGCGGCGCCAGGTCCGAAAGGAAAAGTCACGATAGATCGGTGCGAGCGCGGGCGTCAGCCAACCATAATCGCCCCGGGCGAGACGCCACAAATGATGATGCGCATCGATCCGCATCAGCCGGCTACCGACTGCGGAACGGGCGCCTCCGCATCCAGCAGACGCTCAGCCTTCAGATCGGCCCAAAGCGCGGTTGGCACCTTGCTGGACAGCGCAGCGACGTTGCGCTCGACCTCCAGCGGACTCTGGCCCCCAGCACAACGCTCGCCACCGCCGGATGGCCCAGAGCAAAATGCAACGCCGCGGTTGGCAGGGCAACGCCATGCGCATCACAGACGCTTTCGATCTGCGCCACCTTTGCCAGGATCTCAGGTGGCGCATCCCTATAATTGTATTTGGCACCGCTCACCGCGCCGGTCGCCAGAATACCTGAATTGAATACGCCGCCGAGCAACACGCCGATTCCCTGTTGCTGCGCAAGCGGCAGAAATTTCGTCAGCGCCGGTTGCTCCAGCAGGGAATAGCGCCCGGCGAGCAGCATGGTATCGAATGACCCGGCTTGCGCGAAACGCACGCACATCTCGGCCTCGTTCACGCCGATCCCGATGCCCGCAACAACGCCCTCCCCGCGAAGCCGGTCCAGCGCGACGTACGCGCCAGCCATCGCTTCGCGAAACCGCTCGTCGATCGCGTCGATGCCATGAGTCCAGACGTCGACGTCGTGGATCAGCAACAGGTCCAGCCGGTCGGTCCCTAGCCGCAACAGCGACTGTTCCACCGAGCGCATGGTGCCGTCATAGGAATAGTCGAACACCGCCCGGTGCGGCAGCCCACCCACAAAGCCGGAGCCGTCGCGTCGCGCGTGAAACGGGTCCATCCAGCGACCGACCTTGGTGCAAACGACGATGTCCTGCCGCGGTCCCCGCCTGATTGCGGCACCACAACGATGTTCGGCGAGGCCATTGCCATAGTGCGGAGAAGTATCAAGGAGATTGATGCCCAGCTCGAACGCGCGTCTCACCGTATCGATGGCCGTGCCGTCATCCAGTTGCACGTAGAGATCGCCAAGCGGCGCGGTTCCGAATCCCAGGGCTGAAACTTGAAGCCGCGTCCGACCAAGGGCCCGGCGCGGCACTGCGAACACTGGTTTCATGTTAACCGGCCCTTTCTGACCCATTGCGCACGCATGCAGCTATGCCTCATTCAAAGCCTGCGCAATGTCCGCGATCAGATCAGACGGGTGCTCGATGCCGATCGACAGTCGGATCGTGGAGTCGTGAACGCCGATCTTTTGACGGATCTCAACCGGAACGCCGGAGTGGGTCATGCTTGCCGGCAGACTGGCAAGCGACTCCGTGCCGCCCAGGCTCACCGCCAGTTTGAAGATTTGCAGCGAGTTCAGGAATTTGAATGCGGCGGCCTGGCCGCCGACAATATCGAACGAAAACGTGGATCCCGCGCCAAGGCATTGCCTCGCGAACAGACGGCCGGCGGGGGAGGCTTCGTCGTGATGAGCGAGGTAGTGAACCCTCTCTACCTTGTCGTGGTCGCGCAAATAATCCGCTACGAGCCGCGCATTCTGGTTGGCCCTTTCCATCCGCAAGCTCAGCGTTTCGAGCGAGCGGCCGAGCATCCAGCAGGAATGAGGATCCAGTTGGGTGCCGATCGCGCCTCGCAACGCCTTGATGTCTTTCATGAGGGCCTTTGAGCCGAGCGCAGCGCCGGCGATCAGGTCGGAATGACCGCCGACATATTTGGTCAGCGAGTACAACGAGAGATCCGCGCCATGTTCGATCGGCCGCTGGAACACCGGCCCGAGCAACGTATTGTCACACGCGACGATCGGCATGTAGCCCTGCGCCTTGCCGATATTGTCGGCGATGCGGCGGACCATCGCGATATCGACGAGGCCGTTGGTGGGATTTGCCGGGGTTTCGATGAGAATCATCGCAACCCGCCCCTTTCGCATGGCATCGCCCCCGCTAGCTCGACAGCGGCTTCGTCGATGCCGTCGGCAAAGCCCACCGCGCTGATCGAGAAGCCGGCAAGCGTTTTCGCAAGCAGCGTTTCAGTGCCGCCATAGAGCGGCTGCGAATGCAGGATCACGTCGCCCGGCCGCGCGAACGCGAGAATCGTGGTCGCAATCGCCGACATCCCGGACGAGAACAGCGCACAGGACTCTGCGCGCTCGTAGACCGCGAGCCTGTCTTCGACAATCTCGCTGTTGGGATGATTGAACCGCGAATAAACCAGGCCCGCACCCGTCCCCTCGGGCGGCTCGCGCCGACCCGAGACGAAATCGAAGAAGTCCTGTCCGTCTTCGGCGGTCCGGAAGACGAAGGTCGAGGTGAGGAAGACCGGTGGTTTGACGGCTCCTTCCGACAGTTGCGGATCGTAGCCGTAGTTCAGCATCAGCGTTTCGGGATGCAGCACGTGGTTGCCGATGTGGGTCTTCGACGGAAACGGTTTCACCATGGCCTCTCTCGCTGTTTGAGGGAACATCGAGCCCGGCGCACACCATCGGCGGCATAAACTCTCCGGTGCGCTACAACGCCAGGCTGGGCAGATCGATCCCGCTGGCACGGGCACATGCAATCGCGCTTTCATAGCCCGCGTCGGCATGGCGCATGACCCCGCTCGCCGGATCGTTCCAAAGTACGCGCTCGATGCGGCGCGCAGCTTCCGGAGTTCCGTCGGCGACAATCACCATCCCGGCGTGCTGCGAATAGCCTATGCCAACGCCGCCGCCGTGATGCAGCGAGACCCACGTGGCCCCACTGGCACAGTTGAGCAGCGCATTGAGCAGCGGCCAGTCGGACACCGCATCCGAGCCATCGCGCATCGCTTCGGTTTCCCGGTTCGGGCTCGCCACCGAGCCGCTGTCGAGATGATCGCGACCGATGACGATCGGCGCCTTCAGTTCGCCGCGCGCCACCATTTCATTGAACGCCAGGCCCAACCGGTGGCGATCGCCAAGGCCAACCCAGCAGATCCGCGCCGGCAGCCCCTGAAACTTGATCCGCGCCTTCGCCATGTCGAGCCAGTTGTGAAGATGCTTATCGTCCGGCATCAGCTCCTTCACCTTGGCATCGGTCCGGAAGATGTCCTCAGGGTCGCCCGATAGCGCTGCCCATCGGAACGGCCCGACGCCACGGCAGAACAGCGGACGAATGTAGGCCGGAACGAAGCCGGGAAAGTCGAATGCGTTCTTCAATCCCATGTCCTTCGCCATCTGGCGGATGTTGTTGCCGTAGTCGAGCGTGGGAATGCCCTGTGCGTGGAAATCCAGCATGGCCTGGACGTGGCCGACCATCGAGGTCTTGGCGGCGGCTTCAACCGCTTTCGGATCGTCCTGGCGTTTCGACTCCCATTCAGCGAGCGTCCATCCCTTCGGCAAATAGCCGTTGATCGGATCGTGCGCGCTGGTCTGGTCGGTGACGATGTCCGGCCTGACGCCGCGGCGCACCAGCTCGGGAAAAACATCGGCGGCATTGCCAAGCAGGCCGACCGAGACCGGCTGCTTGCTCTCCGCTGCCTGCGCCATGATCGATAGCGCCTCGTCAAGCGTGCTCGCCTGCCGGTCAAGGTAGCCCGTGCGCAACCGCATCTCGATGCGGCTCGGCTGGCATTCGATCGCGAGCATCGATGCCCCGGCCATCGTCGCGGCAAGCGGCTGGGCACCACCCATGCCACCGAGACCCGCGGTCAGGATCCACTTGCCCGCGAGGCTGCCGCCGTAATGACGCCGCCCCACCTCGACAAATGTTTCGTACGTCCCCTGCACGATGCCCTGGCTGCCGATGTAGATCCACGATCCGGCCGTCATCTGCCCGAACATCATCAGCCCCTGCTTGTCGAGGGCGTTGAAGTGATCGAGCGTCGCCCAGTGCGGCACCAGGTTCGAGTTCGCGATCAGTACGCGCGGCGCGTCGGAATGGGTGCGGAAAATTCCGACCGGCTTGCCTGACTGGACCACCAGCGTCTGGTCGCCCTCGAGCTTGCGCAGCGAGGCGACGATGCGGTCGAAACTCTCCCAGTCGCGGGCGGCACGGCCGATTCCGCCGTAGACGACGAGTTCGCTCGGCCGTTCGGCAACATCAGGGTCGAGATTGTTCATCAGCATTCGGAGCGGCGCTTCCGTCAGCCAGCTCTTGGCGCTGATCTCGGACCCGCGGGGCGCCCGGATCATGCGGTCGTTGTCCAGTCGGCGGTTCATGACAAATGGCCTCTCTCGGCAAGTTTTGGAAACGGGTTGCTCTCAAGCACCGAAATCGCGGCGGCCGGCAATGCGCCGGCTTCAACCAGCGCTGTTGCCTTCGCGAGATCGCCGGCCATGTAGCGATCGCCACCTAGCGCAGGCACCTGCTCGCGCAATACTGCGATCACCGCCGCCAGCGCAGGGCTGGTCGAATGCGGTGCACGCAGACCGATGCCTTGCGCTGCAACCAGCAGCTCGATGCCGAGAATGGTGGCAAGATTGTCAGCCATGTCAGACAACCGGCGCGCAGCGTGCGCGGCCATCGACACATGATCTTCCTGATTGGCGCTGGTCGGCGTCGAATCGATCGAACAGGCCGTGGCGCGTTGCTTGTTCTCGGCATAGAGGGCTGCCGCCGTCACCTCCGCAATCATGAAGCCGGAGTTGAGGCCAGGATCAGGCGTCAGGAACGGTGGCAGGCCGAAGTTCAACGCGGGATCGACGAGGGTCGCGATGCGCCGCTCGCTGATGGCGCCGATCTCGGACAACGCCAATGCGATCTGGTCGGCAGCAAAGGCGACCGGCTCGGCGTGAAAATTTCCGCCGGAGACGATTTCGCCGGTCTCAACCAGCACCAGCGGATTATCCGTGACGGCGTTGGCCTCGATCGTCAACGTGCGGGCGGCTTGCATCAACAGGTCGAGCGCAGCGCCGGCCACCTGCGGCTGGCAACGCAGGCAATAGGGATCCTGCACGCGCTCATCGCCCTCGAGATGCGACATGCGGATATCGCTGCCCTCGAGCAGCGCTGTAAGCGTTGCGCCGGCCGCGATCTGCCCGGCATGCCCCCGCAGTTGCTGGATCTCCGGACGGAACAGGGCCGTCGACGCCATGGCAGCGTCGACCGACAACGCCCCCGTCACCAGCGCAGCGCAGGCGAGGCTATAGGTGCGCAACAACCCGGAAATGGCATAGGCCGTTGAAAACTGCGTGCCGTTGATCAGGGCAAGACCTTCCTTCGGCCCTAGCGTCAACGGCGTGAGATCGGCGGCGGCTAGCGCATCAAGGCCCGGCAAAACCTTGCCATCGACGAGCGCCTGCCCCTCGCCGATCATGACGGCGGTCATATGTGCGAGCGGCGCCAGATCGCCGGACGCTCCCACCGATCCCTGCTGCGGCACCAGCGGATAAATGCCTCGCGCCAGCATGGCCTGGAGCTGCTCGATGATTTCGCGGCGTACGCCCGAGGCGCCTCGTCCCAACGAGATGATCTTCAGCGCCATCATCAACCGCACGATCGGTTCGGGCGTAGGGGCCCCTACCCCGCAGCAATGCGACACGATGAGATTACGCTGCAGCAGGGCCGTCTGTGCCGGAGGAATTCGTTTCGACGCCAGCTTTCCGAACCCGGTATTGATACCGTAAACCGGCGCTTGCGCTTCCGCAGCCTGCACAACGATGGCCGATGCTGCCTCGACGCGCGGCCAGAATGACGGATCGAGCACGACGGCAGCGCCGGCAAGCACTTGCGCCAGCTCGTCGAGGCCAACCCTTCCGGGCGAAACAACTATGGATGTGTCCCGGTCGCTCATTGTCCCCTCCACACCCGGCGGTGTAGCGGGTTGAAGCCCATCCGGTAGATCAGCTCGGCAGGCCGATCGATATCCCAGATCGCGAGATCGCACCTTTGCCGGCCTCAAGCGTGCCGGTTTCACCGAGAATACCCAGCGCACGCGCGCCTTCCCGGGTCACGCCGGCGAGGCATTCGGCAACGGTCATCCGGAACAACGTCGCGCCCATGTTCATGGCGAGCAGAAGGGACGTCAGCGGCGAGCTGCCGGGATTGCAATCGGTCGCCAGCGCCATGTTCACGCCATGGGCACGGAACAGTTCGATCGGCGGCTTCCGCGTCTCACGAATGAAGTAGAACGCACCTGGCAGAAGCACCGCTATCGTGCCTGCCCGCGCCATGGCCGCAACACCGGCCTCATCCGTATGCTCCAGATGATCGGCGGACAAGGCGGAGAATTCCGCGGCGAGCGCGCCGCCGCCGAGGTTCGACAACTGATCCGCATGCAGTTTGACCGGCAATCCCAGCACCTTGGCCGCGCGGAACACGCGCGCCGTTTGCTCGCCTGAAAACGCGATGCCTTCCATGAAGCCATCAACCGCGTCGGCGAGCCCGGCGCTCGCCACAGCCGGCAGCATGTCCTGGCAAACCAGATCGATGTACCGATCCTTGTCGCCCTCCGCTTCCGGAGGCAGCGCGTGCGCGCCAAGAAACGTCGTACGGATCGTGACCGGCCGGTTACGGCCCAGCGCACGCGCGGCCGACAGCTGACGCATCTCGGTGTCCGTATTGAGCCCATAGCCGGATTTGATCTCCAGCGTCGTCACGCCCTCACCGATCAGGGCGTCAAGCCTCGGCAGCGCGCCGGCAACAAGTTCGGCCTCGCTGGATGCTCGCGTCGCTGCGACCGTCGAGACAATGCCGCCGCCCGCGCGCGCGATCTCTTCGTAGCTTGCTCCCTGCAGCCGCAATTCGAACTCGTGCGCGCGGTTTCCGCCGAATACCAGATGGGTATGACAATCGATCAGTCCGGGCGTGATCCAGCGCCCCGCGCAATCGATCCGTTCGGCCGCATCGGCGTCCGATGAAAAGTCGGAGCGGCTGCCTGCGAAGGCGATGCGGCCGTCGCGCGCGGCGATCAGGCCATCCTCGATCACGCCGAGCCCGGGCAGATCCTCCCGGACTGTGGCGAGCCGGGCGTTGAGCCAGATCTCGATCGAAGCGCTCGGCCATGCAGCTCTCCTAAGCGGCAGGAGCTTGACGTATCTATATGTCTATACATAAAATCGTGGTGGTATTCTGTCCAGCCGGTTTTGAAACATGTCCACTCTGCATTTCGGGTCAGCACTGCTCCCTTCGGGCTGGGCCGATGACGTGCAGGTGGTGGTGACGGATCAGACCATTACGAAGGTTACGGCCGGTGTGGCGCCGGGACCGCACGATGAACGCCACCCGTTGGCAATCCCGGAATAGCGAGCCTGCATAGCCACGCGTTCCAGCGCGGCATGGCAGGGCTCGCCGAAATACGCGGCAATTCCGCGGATACGTTCTGGACATGGCGGGAGACGATGTATCGCTTCGCGCTGGAGATGACGCCGGAAGACACCGAAGCCGTCGCAACGCTGCTCTATGTCGAGATGCTCGAGCATGGGTATACCCGCGTCGGGGAATTCCATTATCTGCATCACGATCGCGATGGCGCGCCCTATGCCAACCCTGCGGAGATGGCGACGCGAATTGCACGGGCCGCCGAAATCTCCGGCATCGGGCTCACGCTACTGCCGAGTTTCTACGCGCACGGATCGTTCGGTGGAGCGCCACCGCATGCCGGCCAGCGCCGCTTCATCTGCTCGGTCGACCAGTTTGCCAGGCTGACCGCCGCCACGCGCACGGCCATCCGCACGCTGCCGGGCGCCAATGTCGGCGTCGCGCCGCACAGCCTGCGGGCCGTGACGCCTGATGAACTAGCGGCCATTGCACCGCTGGCCGAAGGCGGACCGGTGCATATTCACGCCGCCGAACAGACGAAGGAAGTCGATGAATGCATCGCCTGGTCGGGGCGGCGGCCGGTTGAGTGGCTGCTCGAACATGCGCCCGTCGATCAGCGCTGGTGCCTCATTCACGCAACCCACATGACCGCAACGGAAACCGCCGCGCTTGCGGGGAGCCGCGCGGTCGCCGGGCTCTGCCCGGTTACCGAAGCGAGCCTCGGCGACGGCATTTTTCCAACCCGCGAATTCCTCGATGCAGCTGGCCGGTTCGGCGTCGGCACCGATTCCAACGTGCTGGTCGGCGTCACCGACGAATTGCGTCAGCTCGAATATGGCCAGCGGCTAAAACACCGGGAGCGCAATGTGTTATCCGGCGGTCCCGGCGTCTCAACCGGTCGCGCGCTATTCGACGCTGCGGTCGCCGGCGGCGCCCAGGCGCTCGCGCAACCGGTCGTCGGCCTCCAGGCTGGTGCGCGCGCCGACATCGTGACCCTCGACACCACGCATCCCTCGCTCGCCGGACGCCACGGGGATACCGTCCTCGACGGCTGGATTTTTGCAGCGGGCTCGGGTGCCGTCGCCAGTGTCTGGGCGGGCGGAAACAAAGTCGTCGAGGATGGACGTCACCGCCTCCGCCAGCAGGCGCGCTCCGCATTCAACGCTGTAGTACGGAGGCTCGTGGCATGAGCCTCGCCACGGACCGCGAGAAACTCCCGGCGGCCGACAAGCCGACGCTGTACAAGCAGATCCGGCTCGACATCGAACGGAGGATCCTGACCGGTGAATGGCCCCCGGGTCACCGCATCCCGTTCGAGCACGAGCTGATGGCGCGCTATCGCTGCTCGCGCATGACGGTGAGCAAGGCGCTGTCGGAACTGGCGCAAGCCGATCTGATCGAGCGGCGGCGAAAGGCCGGCACCTTTGTACGCCGTCCCACGTTCCTGTCGGCCGTGCTCAAGATCGCCGACATCCGCGCGGAGATCACCGCGCTCGGCCGCAGCTATGGCTATGAGTTGATCCAGTGCTCGCGCCGCGCCGCAACCGCCGCCGACCGTGCCCGTCTCGGGGCACGGCAGACCGGTAAAGTGATCGCGATCGCGTGCCGGCACAGCGCGGATGATGTACCCTTCGCCATCGAGGACAGGCTGATCGATCTCGACGCCGTGCCCGAGGCGGCTACGGCAGATTTTGCGACCGAGCCGCCCGGCTCATGGCTGCTTCACCATGTCCCCTGGACGGAAGCCGAACATTCGATCTGCGCCATTGTGGCCGACCAACAGGCCGCGGCGGCGCTGGACATCGCGATCGGCGCACCGTGCCTCGTGATCGACCGGCATACCTGGCGCAGCGCACGGCCGCTGACTGCTGTGCGCCTGCTCTATCCAGGCGAGTCTCACAAACTGGTTGCCCGCTTCAAGGGCAGCTGAAAGGCAGACCAATGCGTGTGAAGCACGGCACAATTTATGCAGCAGTTTATGCAGCAGTAGGACGAACAGGATCCAATCCATAAACCCGGCAGAAGGAAGACAATCATGCTTAGTTATAGAATATTCGCCGCAACCGCCGCTCTTCTAGTGTCCGCGCCGGCCGTCGCACAAGACGTCAAGGTCGGCATCGGCATCTCGGGATGGACCGGGTTTGCGCCGCTCACGCTCGCCAACCAGGCGGGCATCTTCAAGAAGAACGGCCTCGATGTGACGATCAAGAAGATCCCGCAGAAGGACCGGCATCTGGCCATTGCCTCAGGTGACATCCAGTGCGCGGCGACCACGGTCGAGACCTGGATTTCCTGGAATTCCGCCGGCATCGCGACCAAGCAGATCTTTCAGCTTGACAAGAGCTACGGCGCCGATGGCATGGCAACGCGAAACGACGTTGCCTCGATCAAGGATCTGAAGGGCAAGACGGTCGCTGCGTCCGCGCCGGGCACCGCTCCCTACTTCACGCTGGCCTGGATGCTCAAGAAAAACGGCCTTTCGGTCAAGGACGTGACCGTGGTGAACCTGGAGCCAGCCGCGGCAGCTCAGGCATTCGTGTCCGGCCAGAATGATGCAGCCATGACGTATGAGCCTTACCTTTCGACGGTGCGTGCTGCGCCGGACAAGGGCAAGATCATCGCCACCACGCTCGACTACCCGATGATCATGGACACGTTCGGTTGCACGCCGAAATTCCTGACCGATAACCCGAAAGCCGCGCAAGCGCTCGCCGACAGCTATTTCGAGGCGGTTGCTCTGATTGAAAAGGATCAGGCCAAGTCCTACGAGATCATGGGTTCCGATGTGAAGCAGTCCGGCGAGCAGTTCGGCAATTCAGCAAAATATCTGCGCTGGCAGGACAAGGCCGCGAACCAGAAATTCTTCGCGGGCGAGTTCCAGGCCTTTACCAAGGAAGCCGCAGACCTGTTGCTCGAGATCGGCATCATCAAATCGATTCCGAAAATCGAGGACCTCGTTGACACGAGCTACATCAAGTAGGTTCGGTCGGCATCGCGCCGGTCCCGCTTCCCACACGTGAGGGAGCGGGACTTCCACGATCAGCGTACCGCTTTGAGGAATTTGCCTTGTGATACGTCCTCTTGATCCCGTGACATCGAAGCAGCGTGCGGTCTACGGCTTTGCGTTCTTTGTGCTGTTCGTGGCCCTGTGGGCATGGGCAACGTTTGGCGGCTACGTCTCGAAAACGTTTCTCGCCAACCCGCTGACCATGCTTCAGGAGGGTTGGGAACTGCTGACCAAGCACGGCTTCCTGTTCGACATCGGCATGACGATCTGGCGGGTTGTCGGCGGCTTCGTGCTGGCGGCCATCATCGCGGTGCCGCTCGGCGTTCTGATGGGCGCTTACAAGCCGATCGAGGCGTTCCTGGAGCCGTTCGTCTCGTTTGCCCGTTATTTGCCCGCCTCGGCCTTTATCCCGCTGCTGATCCTGTGGGCGGGCATCGGCGAGCTGCAGAAGCTGCTGGTTATCTTTGTCGGCTCGGTGTTCCAGATCATCTTGATGATCGCCGTGAACGTCGGCAGCACACGGCGCGACCTCGTTGAAGCAGCCTACACGCTGGGCGCCAGCGACCGCGGCATCATCGGCCGCGTGCTGCTGCCCTCGTCCGCCCCCGAGATCGCGGAAATCCTTCGGCTCGTCCTGGGTTGGGCGTGGACCTACGTCATCGTCGCCGAGCTCATCGGTTCATCGTCGGGCATTGGCCACATGATCACCGACAGCCAGGCTCTGCTCAATACAGGTCAGATCATCTTCGGTATCATCGTCATCGGACTGATCGGTCTCGTGTCGGACTTCCTGTTCAAGGCTTTCAACGCCTGGCTGTTTCCGTGGAAACTGGCATGACCAAGCTGAAGATCGATCAGGTCACTCGTATCTTCCCTGCGCGCCAGGGCAATGCGCCGACGCGGGCGCTGGAACCGACCGACCTCAGCGTCGGCAACAATGACTTCGTCACCATCCTCGGCCCGTCGGGCTGCGGAAAATCCACGCTGCTGCGCATCATCGCAGGCCTTGATCGGCCGACAAGCGGCCGCGTCATCCTGGACGGGGTCGAGGTAACCGGACCTGGCGCGGATCGCGGCATGGTATTTCAGTCGTACACGCTGTTCCCATGGCTGACCGTGCGCGAAAACATCGCGTTCGGCCTGCGCGAAAGCGGAATTTCCGAGGCGGAGCGCGGCAAGATCGCCGATGGGTTCATCCAGCGGGTCGGTTTATCGGGATTTGAAAATCACTGGCCGAAGCAACTGTCCGGAGGCATGCAGCAACGCACCGCCATCGCGCGTGCCCTCGCCAACGATCCCAAGATCCTGCTGCTCGACGAGCCGTTCGGGGCGCTGGACAATCAAACCCGCGCGCTGATGCAGGAAATGCTGCTCGGGATCTGGGAACGCGACCAGAAGACCGTGCTGTTCGTTACGCACGATATCGAAGAGGCTATCTTCCTCGGCAGCCGCGTCATCGTGATGAGCGCACGTCCCGGCTGCATCAAGGCCGAGATCGCGGTCGATCTACCCCATCCGCGATCCTACAAGATCAAGACCGCGCCCGAATTCGTCAGGCTGAAAGAACGGCTCGTCGAAGAGATCCGTGCCGAGGCATTGAAGGTTGCGGCTCATGCCTGACAGCCACCCGCGCGAGCCGACGGGCCGGCGCTCGCTCTGTTTGCCAACATCGCAAGCCCGGCCAACTTCGTTACCAGCCCCGCTCGCAGCTCGATGTCGGTAGCGGACGAGTTTGCTTTCAGCATTCCCAATTTGCCGGCGTTCAAGGCAGAGAATTTCCTGAAGTGCGCTGCAAGCCAGACTACGTCGAGTGGTCGAACCACAACGGACTTTCATCGGGACGATGTTCAGGTCTGCTTTCGTGCAGATACCGTTGTAAAACTCATTTCGGATCACTGAGCACAAATTTTCTGGACCGCTGGTGCGGCGCTTATGCCACATGATCGAGAACTCACAGGCGAGCTCGGTCACGGACGGGCGCTTAAGCAGCAGTTAATACTTTTGCGCAAATGATAGACAACCAGCGCAACATTTGATCGCCGCAAGAAGTGCGAGCGGAACTCAGGCCCCTTATGAGGGATTAGCATGAGAACGCTTCTCATTGGTGTTCTGGCTGCGACCCTGGTTGGCTGTAGCTGCCTTTTACCGCCGCAAGCGAGCATGGAAGCATGCACGGACGCGAGCGGGTCCGGCTGTCTCAACGGGATGGCGGTCAGTCGGTCGATTGAACCGGTGCCAGCGTCATCCAAGTCCAATTCCGCGACAACAAAAGTCAAGTCCACGATCGCGACCAAGACGGACAAGCCGTCGATTGCCCACGTCCCCGACAGGCCCCAACTCGCTGAGAAAAAGGCGAAGTCCGCCATGATCGAAGCGAAAGTCGAGGCTCCGGCATCTGGTCGGCCCGCTGAGACGTCCGATCCGGTCATTATCAAGGCGAGGACCACGATTGCTGCGAAGTTCGAGGACCCGGCGTCCGCCGAGTTCGGTGAGATGAAACGGGCCATCCGCAAAAATACGCTCGGGCAGTCCGTCGATACCATTTGCGGCCGTGTCAAAGGAAAGAAAGCGTCGGGCGAAGATACCGGAGACAGGCCGTTTCTATATCTCGTGACGGAAGACGAAGCATACGTCGTCGATGGCCCCGCGAAGTCGGCGGCGGCGAGCGCGTATCGCAATATTTGCAGCTAGCCTGGAACAACAGAACCGCTGCCAAGATCTATTGCCGCGGACCAGAAGGTCCTGACGACGTTCCTGCGAACGCACTCGAAAGTCGGGAGCAACGTCGCAATCAGCAGCAATTCGCTGCAGAGTGTGTGGGGCAGACTTTGCTCCATGGAAAATGGAAATCAAAACTGGTGGAGTGACTCAAGCCCTTCTCTGAATTCGGGGACATCATGGACGATTTTTCTAATCCCGCGGAGCCAGCCCTGGTATCACAAAACTCGCCGGTGATCGTGATCATCGAGCAGCATGTCCTGGCGCGTACGTGCATCCTCAATATCCTCAAGAGAGAACTCACTGGATTCGAGATCGTCGAGATGGAAACGACGAGCGGCCTGAACTGGCTATCAGGCAGAGATATCCGCTTGATTGCGCTGAATATCGGGGACAAGCAAATCACTGACCCTTCGATCGAGGATAGCCTCGCCCTCCTCGCGGAATCCTGCCCGAAAGCGTCCGTTGCTGTGTTGTCAAATCGCGACGACGACGCGACGGCTTCAGCTGCGATGCAACGGGGAGTGCGCGGCTTTTCCGACATCGATCCCGGTCGAAGTCGC
Organism: Bradyrhizobium sp. RDT10; assembly: GCA_044772375.2. Classification (GTDB taxonomy): domain Bacteria; phylum Pseudomonadota; class Alphaproteobacteria; order Rhizobiales; family Xanthobacteraceae; genus Bradyrhizobium. The sequence continues at coordinate 1,009,687 of CP187939.1, read as the reverse complement.
TATCGCCGGGCTACGCCTGGTTCTTGCCGGTGGGGTCTACCGACCGTTACCGATCATTGAGCAAAATGGAGCGTCGAGCCCCAAGGCGATATCGGAATGCTCGGACGCACCCGAGCTATTGGGAACTAACGAGGGTAACGGCGCTACCAGGGCTGTGCCGGAGAAGACGATGATCGACCTTACGCCACGCGAACAACATGTGCTCGAGGCGCTGCAGCTCGGTCTTCCCAACAAGTTGATTGCCGTCAGGCTCAACCTTTCGGAAAACACCGTAAAAATGCATATTCAACGCATCATGCGAAAATGCTCCGCGCATAACCGTACCGAGGCGGTCGTTCGCTGGAGCCGGCGAGCCAACGGTCATGCGCAGCCCTGACGCGTGCGGTCATCCTGAGGGCTGCCTGCGCTCGCCGTTCCGGTCGCAGCTCAGTCCTCGCGGAACGCGCCGTGGAAGCTGTCGAGCAGAGGCCTGAGAGCGTAGAGCGCCACGGTGCCGCGCCCCGTCTTGATGAACACCTGGGCCGGCATTCCCGGAATAATCTGGACACCATCGATCCCGACTCCTGCCGGATCCTGCACGCGAATCTTCGTTGCGTAGTAGGGCTGATCGGTGCGCTTATCGACTAGGCGGTCGGCAGAAACGTGCGTCACGGTCCCAAGGAGCCGTGGTACGCGGCGCTGATTGTAGGGCAACAGATCCACGTCGGCGCTCAATCCGGGACGGACCACATCGATGTCCTCAGGCCTGACGCGCGCAATTACGATGAGCCGATCCTGTCGGGGAACCAGGTCCATGAGAGGTGCGCCGGCGCCAATGACGCCGCCTCGGGTATGAATCCTCAGGTCCGTTACCACGCCATCCTGAGGCGCCTTGACCGCCGTTCGTGACAGTTGGTCGTCGGCCGCCTGCAGTCGTTCGCGTATCTGAAAAATCTGGTTTTGCACCTCGCGCAGCGACTGCGCGATCTCGTTCTGGCGGTCGTTCTCGAGTTTGAGAAGAGTTGCCTGCGATCTGTTGATAACCTGCCCGGCGCGCGATATCTGCGCAACAATCTCACCCCGCCGCCCCTCGATGTCAGCCATCTCCCGCTCGAGGTTCATAAGCCGCGGGCGCCGCTCAAGTCCCTTGTTAACGAGCATGGCGACGATCACCGCTTCTTCGCGAACGATTTCGATGCGCCTTGAGGCCGCGCTTTCCTGCGCCCTGAGGCCCTCGATCTCTTTTTCCACCTGCGATCTTTTTCCCGATTTACGGCCGCTTGCGATTGAAAGACCTGCCGACGCGTTTCGAGGATTGCTTGCTGACCCGCAAGGACATCCGCGACTGAGGGACTCGCCTTCTGCGCCATCTCCAACCCGGCCGGAAACGACACTTGTTCTTCTCCATGCTGTTCCGCCTGCAGGCGAGCTTCCCGTGCCATCGCCTCCCACAACTGGCCTTGCAGGCTCTGGGCTTCGGCGCGGGCCTTGGTGTCCTCCAACGAGATCAGCGTTTGTCCGGCGCGGACAATGTCACCGTCCGCGACCAGAATTTCCCTGATGATGCCACCTTCAAGGTGCTGAATCGTCTTGCGGCTCGACTCGGATTCGACGGTGCCGACAGCAATCGCGGCGCTCTCGAGCGGGGCATAGGCCGACCATGTACCGAAACCAACGACGAAGCCGCAAACCAGCAGGTTTCCAGTCCAGGTGATGCCGCGAAGTCGGTCGCGGAGCGCCGGCGGCGCCGATCTCAACCACCGTGGGACCTCCCAGATCTCGACCTGAGCGAATGCAATTTTCAGACGAGCCCATCCCCGTTGGGCCAAGCTACGGTGTAAACGCTTAATGCTGATCCAGCTGACGCCGCGAAGCCGGTTGCAGAGCGCGGGCGCCGCCGATCTCAGCCATCGCGGAACCTCCCGGACGCCGGCGTGAGCGAATGAAATCTTCATGAGACAGGTTCGCGCGAAGTAACTTGGGGTCTTGCCACACACCTTTCGAAAACTTCCCTGCTGTCACCGAATGCGCTGACCGCGCCGCCCTGCATGATGGCAAGCTTGTTCGTTGCGCCGAGGATCCCTATCCGGTGGGTGATGATGATGACAGTTGTATTGGCCGCCTTCATCCGTTCAATGGCATCGAAGAGCATGCGCTCGCCGAGAGCGTCCAGGCTGGAGTTCGGCTCGTCGAGGACTACGAGGTGCGGGTCGCCAAAGAACGCCCGTGCAAGGCCGAGGCGCTGGCGAAACCCACGTGGGAGATTGGCCCCTCCGCCAACGACGACCGTGTCATACGACTGCGGCAGCCGAATAATCGTCTCGTGAAGGCCGGCCAGCTTTGCTGCTTCAATGACCTTCTGCAGATCGCCGTCGTCCAGCCGTGCAATGATGTCCCTTACCGTTTCTCCGAAGAGATCGATATCCTGCGGCAGATATCCGAGGCGCCCGCCGCCGCCCGAATTGTGCAGGGCTAGAATGTCGATGCCATCGAGCAGGACCGAGCCTGCCGTCGGTGCGGAGATTCCAGTGATGATCCTGCCGAGCGTGGATTTGCCGGAGCCTGATGGACCAATGATGCCCAGGCATTCACCGGGTGCGAGACTGAATGACACATCCTTCAGCATCCAATGGTCCGATCCCGGCACGGCGACGCCAACATTGTTGACGATGAGGCCACCCTTCGGGCTCTCCGGGAGAGCCCTGACGTTTGCAACCGTGGTGACAGCGGACATGATGTCGTCGAGCCGGCGGTAGGCGGCCAAGGCCATCGCGAATGCCTTCCAGCCTGCAACCGCCCCTTCAACGGGCGCGAGCGCGCGTCCGAACAACAGGGTCGTGGCAAATATGATAGCGGGACTTCTGCTTTGCTCCAGGACGAGCCAGGCGGCAGTGCCCATGATCAGTACCTGCGCCAGCGCCCGCGCGGGTTTGGAGATCAGCGTGATGGTTTCGTGGCGGCGTTGGACCACCGCTTGCTCGCTCCTGGCATCCTGCTCAGCCTGGCGGATCAGGCGCGCGGCGCCGTCGAGCATTCCCATCGCCCTGATCACGTGGAGGTTTCCGACGGCCATGCCGAACCATCCCTGGCTCCTCGTCAGCGCGCCCGCTGACCGCGCCTGCGGTGCTTCCGTGAGCCAGTCTTCGACAAGCCCCAGACCCAGCAGGAAAAGCACGCTGAGCGCGCCTATCATTCCGAGCAAGGGATGCACGAGGAAGAGAACGCCGAGGAAGAGCGGCGTCCAGAGCGCGTCAAACAAGGTCGAGCAGGCTCCGGACTGAGCGAACTGACGCAGGATCGCAAGATCGCGATATGCCTCCGATGCCCGCGCCCGATCGGCATGGGCACATTTGAAGCACGCAGAGAGCGCTGCCGGATGGAGTTCTTCTTCAAGCCACTCGCCCATCCGGCCCAATGCAGCGCGGCGCAGTGCATCAAGCACTCCGCCAACCACGACGGTAAACGCAACGATGAGCGTCAGCATCAGGAGCGTAGCGCCGCTGCGGCTCGACAGCACGCGATCATAGATCTGAAGCAGATAGATGGAAGGCGCGAGAAGAAGGAGATTGTAGCTGCAGCTATATGCAAAAACGAGTCCGAACGACCCGGCGCAGACCAGCAACGCCGACTTCAACGGCGTCCGCGGTGGTGGCATCGTCTGCAGCCGGAGCGGTGGCATCAGCATTGCGGTCCCGCCAGAGATCTGAAGTCCGAACCTTCCGCGCCATTATTCGTCGACTCCGCGACGAATTGAGAACCGGCGGCATTGCGCCGCCGGCCTCACCCTCACAAGCGTCGATCAGCTGAACATGCCTGAATCGTCGATATGGAAGTGCTCGGAATCGTTAAGCACGTCGTTCAGGTTCGCGGATTCGATGCTGGCCTTGAAGTAGATATCTCCACCTTCCGCCTTGTTGTTGTTTCCGCCGTCGCCGCCGACGCCGGCCATCACAGTTTGACTCTGGTCCGCAGCGAGCCAGTTTTCCTGGTAGGCCGTCGTGTTGGCATCCACGTCGGATTTGTTATGGCCGCTCTCCGATTCCTGGTCGCCATTCGAGACGGCCTTTCCGCCCTCTGCCTTGGAATACTTCTCCGCCTTCGCATTCGCGCCCCCGGCGTCCCAGTATGCCTTCTGGTAAACGTCATCGCCGTTCTTGACGTGGACGTCGGCGCCTTCCGCCTTGTTGGTCGGGTTGAAGTGGATACTCGGGTTACTGATGATATTGCCCTCGTTATAACCGTCTCCACCGTTCCCTGCGCTGTTGCCGCCGGTCGAAGCCTTGAACGTGATCGTGTCGGAAGGAAATGATGCCTTTGCCATGCGAGTCTCCCTGATCTGGTTTGCACACTGTGCGTCCCAATGTGGACAGCAACGATCTTGGATTTGGACACTGGATTGGTCTAGCCGCCAATGCTGGTGCCATCCGAAGCGAACGTGTACGCCCGAAATGCTACCCTCTCGCCACCGGGATACGGGCAGCTGCAATGCCGATCGAGCGTTTTCAAGTGAAGCGGAGAGGTTCGCGCCAGGAAGACGCGTCAAATCAAAAAACCTGGAGCTCCGTTTCGATTCTATCGAAACCGAAAGGCCTAGCCATGATCCAGCAAGTGAAGGTCCGCCAACAGGTGCATGGCGAAATCGCCACCAAGCGCAGCGTTGCCGTGGCCGCCGTCACCGCCGATTCCAGCGATCTGAATCGCGCTCTGATCGAACAGGACATTGTTGCTCTGATGAGCCTCGGCTGTCGAATTGTAGCCGGCGACTGCAATGTTGATCGGGGCGTAAATAGCCACGTTGATGTCGACGAGGCTACCTGCGAAGGAACCGTTGCCGCCGTTGCCGGCGCCGTTGTTGCCGGTCGCGATGACGTCAGAGCCGATCAATTCGAAGATGGAAGAGAACATGTCCGAACTTCCGCCAATCGCGGCGTTGCCGTTCGCGCCATCACCCCCGACGCCGGCCATCTGAAACGCGGATTGATCGAACACCACATTGTTTGTCTGATCAGCGTGGGCACTGGAATTGTATCCCGCCACCGCGATGTTGATCGGATAGTAAAACGCAAAGGTCGCGTGAACGATGCCCCCGTAAAAGTATCCGTCGCCACCGTTGCCGGCGTGGTTATCCCCGCTCGCGATCGCATCGGAGCCAATCCCGCCGTGGTCGGACGCGAGACCTGACCCGCCGATGGTTTGGTGGGGTCCGTGGCCAGTTCCGGAAACCGACACATCTCCGCCAATCGCGGCATTGCCGTTCCCGCCATCGCCCCCGACGCCGGCCATCTGAAACGCGGATTGATCGAATACGACATCGTTGGTCTGATCAGCGTGGGCACTGGAATTGTATCCCGCCACCGCAATGTTGACCGGGGCATAGACCGCGACGGGAGCATGCACCATAGCTCCGAAGAAGTAGCCATCGCCACCATTGCCGGCGCTGTTGCCACCGGTGGCGATCGCGCCGGGGCCGACAGGCCCGAACGCGCCGACGCTTCCGCCCAATGCGGCATTCCAATTGCCGCCATCACCGCCAACTCCCGCGATCTGGGTTGCGGACTGGTCAAAATAGGCGATGTTGGTCTGATCGGCGACGGCAGTTGTACGGATGGCCGCCTGCGTCACCTCGAGCGGCTCGGAAGCAGCGTAGCTGCTGTGGATCGGGCTCCGGGCGAAACAGGCCTTGATGCCAAGGTCTTCGCTGATGCCCCAAGCATGGCCCGGGAAGAGTGGCCGCGAGATCAGTGGAAAGCCACCACGAGACTGGCGCGTCGGCCTCGTATGGATACCTGCTGCCGAGGTAAACGCCGTCCGATAAACCCCGAACACCCATGACTGCTGCCCTACCGAAATCGCTTCGCGCCGACTGGACCGGACGCTCCCGAACTCCAGAAAGAATGTCACCGCGGCAAGCCAAAAGCCGAGTCGTCAATTCGGACCGCAAACGTTCGGATGGTTGACATGATATCAGCTACGCCCGTTCGGATGTGGGTAGTGGTGACTTGCCGTGAATCCTGGACACCTTCGCGGAGGAAGCGGATTTTGTCCGCCTGGGCGAGACGTTCCGGGAAGCGGCGTGTCGGTCAGTTGCGAAACCGAACACGGACTGGTGATGGCGGTGCTCGTTCTCGCTCAGCGAAGAGACACCATCGTAGTACCTCCCATGCCGAGCACACGGGCGGCCCCATTGGATAGGTCTATGCACCGTCCCCTCACGAACGGACCGCGATCATTTATCCGGACCGTAACAGCTCGGCCGCTTGAATGTGAGGTAACTGTGACGTGAGAGCCGAACGGTCTAGAGCGGTGCGCTGCGGTCATAGCGCTCGGATTCATCCGTTCGCCAGATGCAGTTCGGCCCCCGCCGTACCCGTAGCGGGAAGCGACACAAGTTTCGGCGTATGCCGGTGCAGATAGACAAAGGATAGCCAAGGCGAGGCATAGCTGACCGGTCATCGTCTTCACTCTTAGAAGTTCAGTGCCGAACGGGGAACTTCCCCGACGCCTCTAAGTTCCCACGATTGACGCGGTGATCTCAGAATCTCGCGGAACGTCATCCGGAGGGCAGCAGCTGGAGTTGACAGTTGGCCTGTAGGAGCCGGAACGCGTACCAGGCTACATGCTCCAGATCTCCAGTTGAGCGAGACGTCGGAGTGGGTATGTGCTCGGTGTATTAACCCTATTAGTAGACTTACCTCGTCGCTGCTGCGCGTAAGTCAATTCTGCCGCTAACCCGCCTCATTGGATCCTAGAAATCGTTCTGCGACATCGGGCAGATTATTCCCCCGACTCGGGCAAGCATCTTCGTTCCGGAAGAGTAGATCATGATGAGGGTGGGTCTCATCGTTGTTGGCCTCAGCGCACTGACTATCATGGAGCTGGGGACACCACCGCGCACGAAGACAAGTGCGCCAGATCCGTTCGAGCAACTAACAGTCGACGTAAGCGTATCAGGCGACACGTTGGAGACGGCTGATCGGCGCGAAATCCACCATTCGCAGCATGAAGCACCGGTTCAGTCGATCTCACCTGCCGAACCAGCACTGCCATCGGATGGGACGGCGGCCATAACTCCAGAAACGGATTCGAGCACTGTTGGGAGCGGTAAAGACGACAAAAAGCACGTGGTCAGGAAGTTAAGACCTGGACCCAAGTACACAGAGCCCAACAAGCCTAAGCCTAAGCCCACACATTCCAACAAAGCTGCAAGGATGGATCGGTCGAAGGCGACGGTCGAGGTCAAACCGTGTCGTCCAAATGCTTTCGATAGTCTGCTTCAAGCATTGAACTTGTCCTCCCGATGCCAGACCTAGCACAAAGGTTTTCGTGCAATGTCGAGTTAACCGGCGTCGAAACGACTCACCTCGCTCGTACCCCAAGGGGCGCAGAGAGTGTGGACGAAATCAGGCCGCCTCGCCTGGACGAGCGGGGCGCTACTGATGGATCGCGAGATTCGCTTTACATTGCACTCGCCGCGATCGCTTTAACGGCGGCGATTGCGTTGGCCGTTATCTTAAGCCTCCACATATTTCGCAGTACTCATCCAAACCGGCAGACAATCGAGGCAATTGACGTCAAGGCTCTGGTGGAGCGCATCCTCAAAGTCGAATCGACGGGAATTGCGAATAAAAGGAACAAGCTTTCCAGTGCCACAGGGGCGGGTCAATTTCTTGATGACACATGGCTCGAAGCCGTCCGAAAGCACCGCCGCGATCTGATCAAAGGCCGCAACGATAGAGAAATCCTAAAGCTACGGCGGGACGCAGAACTTACTCGGGAGATCATTACGCGGCTGGTTGAGCAATATGCCAGGACATTGCAAAAACAGGGTCTGCCCCTCACGTCCGGTTCTCTCTATCTAGCCTATTTTGCTGGACCAGCTGGCGCCGTGGCTTTGCTATCCGGCGCAGAACATGCCGACGCCGCATCCGTTATGGCCGCCGCTGACGCGACCGGTCGAACCACCCGCCAAAAACTTGTCAAGGCTAACCCATTCCTTGAGGTACTAACGGTAGGCGATCTCAAGAACTGGGCCGATCATAAGATGCGTGGTATCTAGATCGCTCATTCTCGACATCGACCTGGCTCAGGCCGTTCTTCGGCGTGATTACGTGTCGTCGTCTTCGTTGTGGCCATATCGTCGTAATTGTTCGCAAGACGCAAAAGCCGTTGCTTAATCAACGGGTCTGCCTCATCCGCCAGATCCCGCAGGACGCGCGCCCTATCCCTATAAAATCGGTCATCCATGCTGGAATGGTCCCCTCGAAACGAGAGGTTACATGCCCGTTTTTTCCGGCCGAAACAGTAATCTAGTTCACACATTTGAATTTCACGTGGCGAAGTCGCATTCACATTTTCGCAATGTAGTCTTGTTCATTGTCGCCAACGTGGACGGTCATGATAGAAGCCCGGTTCCGCCCCCGTACGATTCGGAGAAAGAATGGCAAAAGCTAAGAAAGTAGTTCGCCGCGCGTGGACAAAGGACGATGTTCGAATAATGAAGACCATGGCGAGGGCAAAGTCAGGCGTCGCCAAGATCGCAAAAGCGTTGAAGCGGACTCCCGGTGCGACGACCGTTATGGCAGCAAAGCTTGGAATATCCCTATCGATGCGCGACTAAGAACTTGCCCGCTTTTAGAAACTATTTTCTGACCCAGCATCCTGCCCCGATAGTGCTTCCACGTTGGCGCAGGATGCCTGATTGATGGTCGGTACACCATGGGCATGCTCCTGAGTGAGGTTGTCGAAACCCCTCGATCTCAAGACAGGACGTCCCGTTGCGCTATCCCATTGGCCATGATGCCCGCCGCAGTGCCCTACCGCGCGAGCGGTTTAGTCCGATGACCCCAAAGCAGACCTTGAAGTGAGGTCCGCCAGCCCGCGGATTAGCGAAAGGCCCGGAAAACCTGTGTGGCTGCGCTGCGGCTGTTGGCCCAAACCGAAGTGGTTAGCCATCGCGTTTCGTCGGTCATACGGTCAAGAGAGCCTGGCGGGGCTCGCCCTCGTCCGGCTCTCGAGGTCGCCAAGCGGACCGCGCCCGAATTCGTCAGGCTGAAAGAACGGCTCGTCGAAGAGATCCGTGCCGAGGCATTGAAGGTTGCGGTTCATGCGTGACAGCCACTCGCGTTCGCACGGACTTCGAATCTGTCAGACGATGCAGCAGGCCATCAATCCGCTCAGACAACTCTCTCGGTTGCGGGATCGAGCAGCCGTCCTCACCGCAGCCTGTCTTTCAAATGCAGGAAAAGCTTACAGCAGCCAAAAGCGCTTATCAGCGCCGGCGGAAGCATTATCGCGGCAAGCAGCAAAGGCGACATGCTTGAAGGGCCGGCCCATCTTTCAAACGACCAACCCAAAGCAAGATCGATGGAAACAACCAGCAAACCCAGAGCAAGCAACGGCAAAAGAGTCCCGTAAACATTGAAACCCAACCCGGCGCCGCTTTTGACCAATCGATGCCATCGAACTCCAGGTCATGCCGCATACCTTCAGAGATAGCAGCCAAATCGGAATTGTCGCCTGACCCGACATCTCCAGAACCCGTGGTTCGCGGGACCGCACCGTTCATTTTAATAGCCATGATAATTGAACAACGTGATTGTCTTTAAAACCAATGATCGTACGCCTTGGCAACATCGGCAGCTGGTGGCGGACCCGGTACCGGCGGCATTCTGCCATGCTATAGCAGCGATTTGATACCGTTTATAGGCTGGAGCAGACTTAATTTGGGTTCCACATGAACCCCATCTGTGGAGATAATCTGCAGTAAAAATAGGGCGGCGTCCGCACTCGCCCTGATCCGATGGGGTCCGGCTGCTCGGCCCACTATAATTATTTAAACCGCTTCTATTAATCTCTATACCGGAACCATCCTCGAACGACCGCCTTAATACTTGCGCGCCTCGCTGCGCTTCAAGGAGTTAAGGCAAAGCGAAGTTCGAGGTCGCGCTTCCCACGTGCCTCGACGATGATGAACAATTTCGAACCTGGTGCGTTGTGCCCGACCAATCAGCGATCTGCAGCCGGTCGAGAGCGCACGGATGGTTATTCGAATCCTGTTCGTTTCATGGGCCGTTTTGCTGCTGGCATCGCAACTCATTTGCGGCTGCGCCGCGTTCTTTCATTGGCTTTCGGCAGGCTAACGGCCCCATGCAGCGATGATGTCCGGCAGACAGGATCAGTACCAGGGCCACCAGCTGTAACGATAGCGCGGATTACCGTAGTTGCCAGGCCCGGCGTACGGTCCATAGAAATTCTTGTCGCCATAAACCCATCTGGCGACGGGCCGTCGCACATTCGGTCGATAGCAGTTTCCCGCCTCGTCGCAGATGACCTTCGCGGCCGTGACCAACGAATCCGGGGCAGGCTGACTATGGCTTAGAAGCGGCGCCGCATCGGCATTGGTAGCAATCAAAAGGCCGGCCGCCAGCACGGACGCACAGATCGTTCGCATGTTTCTTTCTCTCCTCGCGCGAATTTACTAGCTGCTTCGAAATACAGGACTCACACGGCTAACCCGCCGGCGATCAATTCCACCTCACCTAGCTACGGCCGACTCTATGTTTTGGTCTCACGTCCCCAGCGCAGTGTTCGGGTACTCGGCCTCACAAACAGCCCAACCGAAGCTCCTCTTGATCGAGCCTACCCGCTTGGCCGAATGCTGACTAGGCTCCTACCCGTATTTTTCCAGGGTTGTCGGCTAGCGCGCCGCTATACCGGATGCCGAATGCCCGCCTGAACTGACGTGTCGCGCAGCGACTGAAGCGTTCCTCGCGGAGAGCCGCACCGCCCACATTTCAGAATGGAGCATGGATCCGGCTGAGCCTCGATCGGCAACGCAACCGTCAGGCTGCCGCATTGTTCGCAAACCAGCTTGAATGTTTGGCCACCCATCAGGGTGACGCTCGTTTCAACACCCATGTCGAATTATCCATTCGGACTGCAGCAATCTGCCGATTGCACGGTTAAAAATGCACAGCTAAAAACCTGAAGAACCGGCCCGTGCGCCGCTCACGGCTCAAAATCCCGGTTCCTGTTGCGTCCTGCAACGGCTGAGCGCATTTAACCCTAATGGGGGCGGCCATGCGATGAAGGCGAGCGCGCAACGCGATCTGAAAGCCTAGCTTCGTTCTTCAAATCTCATGCTGTGGACCTTAAGCTGACAGAATTCACCGATGATCCACCCCAATTCGTGGTCTGGCAACTTAATGAGGCCTAGCTTCAAAATGGGCCTGACGCTATCCGGGAGTGGGCCGCTCCAAGCATTATCGGCCCTACCGAATGGGACTCACGTGTCTAGAAAAATGGTTAACGCGCGCAGCGTGGTGGCTTTGCCCGACGGTACGCAGCAAAAACATCACATCCCCCAAAAAAGTGAGAAAAATGAAAGACATCAAGGCCTGCTGTGCCATCGAACAACCAAATCTCCGTTCCGCTGAATCGCCGCCTCGGTTACAGTTCAGCGTAATAATTTAACGGGATTGGCGTAGCGCTGGTTGCATGGGGAATTGGGGCGGGAAATACCTGAACCAGACGGCATTTCGGGCAGCGCTGGGAGCGTTTTTGCTCGCCGTGGTGCTGTGCGCCGGAGCAAGTGCCCAGGTCGCTGATAGCGGTCCTCCGCTGGAGGGGGATGCCTACACGGCGGCGGAAACCGCTTACAAGGCGTTCGGCCAGGGCGACTACAAGGCTTCCGCAACAAGCGCCGCAGAGGCTGTGGCGCTCCGTCCTGATCTCCTGCGCCTGCACCTTCTCCTGATTGATTCCCTGGTCGCCGCGGGTGACCTAACCCAGGCGGAGCAGGCAACAAAGACCGCATCGGCGGCGTTTGCCGGCAATCAGGATCTCGAAGGCCGGCAAGCCAATATTCGGCAGCGCCTGGCCCAGCGGCCGGCCAGTGAAGGCTACAAAGCGCTTGAAAAGGGCGATGCCAAGGCAGCGGTCCGGGCGGCGCGCAGCGCGGTCGAATATGCGCCGGACTCGATGTCCTATCGCCTGTTGTTGCTGAGCGCCCAGCTCGCGGACAATGATCTGCCCGGCGCCTTGACGACCGCCACGGAAGCTATTGCGCTCGATCGGGCAGACTATGTCCCCCTGGTATGGCGTGGGCATATCAACCAGCGCCTGGGAAGGCGCAGCGACGCCGTTTCTGACTTTAGCGCTGCTCTCGCGACACCGGGCCTGACCGAGCCACAGCAAAAGAATATCCGCCTGATCGCCGCGGATGCAGCTCTTGCATCGGGGGACTTCAACGCCGCGATAGACTTGTTAGGCAGCTATTCGCGCACCGATCCCAAAGTCATCACCCGACTGACCGACGCCGAAGGCGCACGCCAACGCATCGGGGTGCTACTGAGCAACGGCAGTAGCGTGCCGGCGCCGATACAGAACTGTTTAACCAATGCCGGTGGCGTTCGCTGCGAACTCGAGGCACCTCTGGTCTCGAGTATTCTGACTCCCGTTGCATCTGCTGAAGAGAAAGCTGCAGCAGAACTCTATGAGGCGAAAGAACGCGCCTATCGGGCCGAACGGGACAAGGACTACAAATTAGCGGTCGCTGAGGCGCGCAAAGCCGTGGAGCTTGAGCCCGATGCCGTTGCGGGCCGGCTTCTGCTTGTCAACATCCTGATGTCTGCCGGCCGCCCCGCGGAGGCCGAGACAGAAGCTACCAAGGCAATCAATGCGAGACATGCGAGCGCTGAAATCTACGCGCAACGCGGTTATGCGAGGAGCAAGCTCAAGAATTTCAATGGTGCGATGTCGGACTGGGAAACCGCCCTGAAGCAGGGCCTTCCTTCCGGTCAAGCCCGCAACATCAGGCTTTCGCTCGCCGATGCCGCTTTGACTTCCAACGAGCCCCTGCGGGCGTTGCGCGCGTTGCAGAAGTTGGCCGTCAGCTATGACACGGCGATCCGCAAGGCCTATGCGCTGCAGGCGCTCGGGCGAAAGGAAGAATCGCTTCCTGAGTTCAGGACAGCCGAACGGCTGGCAACCACGGCTGTCCAGAGACGGCGCGTTGCGGGCGCAGATCAACACCTTGGTCGAGCTAGACCGCAAACCAGAAGCCCGCGTCCTGTTCGATCAGGCGATAGCCCATGGCAAATTGACTTCCATCCGGGACGCTGACGTTGGCTACCTCGCCGCCGCGGTCGGCAACGATGAGATCGCGCTGGCGCGCTTCGATCGGGCGCATGCCAATGGACAATTGCCGGCTCGGGCGACAATCGATGCGGGATATACCGCCATGCGGCGGTTCGAAAATCCAAAGGCGATCGCGTATCTCATGGAAGGGATCGACGCCAAGGCAGACGGGCGGATCTATCTTGACGATCAGAAGCTGTTCGAGACGCGGCGGACGGTTTCCGATCTGGCTCGCGTGTGGGGCATCAATACTTCCGTTTCATACGGCAAAGTCGGTTCGGCGCCCAATCCGTTCCTGATAACAACGGCGCCCAGCAGCTATACATCGCAATTGGGAACCGAGTTCTATTATCGTCCTGAAGGGTTCGGATACAGGAATGGCGCGATATTCGAGCTGTTCGGTCGCCTTTTCGAAACCCTCTATGACCAGTCCGGCGGCCCAACGGGCGGACGCACGACACAGGGTATGGTGGGCGCCCGCTGGAAGCCGTTCTCGAATGCCAACCTGGTCTTTGAAGTCGACAGGCTCATTGCGCTTGGCGATGCGGCGCGCGATGACACGCTGTTGCGCGCGCTCTACTCCTACACGGTCGGTACAGATCTGCGTGTTTTGGATGCGAGCTGGCCGACCTGGTACGTCTACGCGGAAGTGGATCGCTTCCTCGAGAAGCGACAGCTAGTGGCGATCATGGAAGGCCGTTTCGGACGAAGCTTCCGGCTCGATCCCATCAGCAGCAAACTGGTATTCTTCCCGCACGCCGTGCTGGCCGCAAACTACGACGACTCATTCGCAAACCGTTCTGCCTACTCGGCCGGCGCAGGCGGTTCGTTGCGCTACTGGTTCGGCGAGACAAAATACATGGCGCCGCCTTCCTACTGGGAATTGACGCTGCAATATCGCTGGCGCCTCGCCGGCGATCAGCGGGCCCAGGGCATCTTCGCTCAGACGTCGATAAATTATTGAACGGGCGCACATCTGAACTCGCTTGATTGCTGCCGTTTCTACCAATCAAAAATCGCGGTCGCCGAGGGTCTCATACCTTAGTGGATATGAAACGCTCGGATCAGACCGAACAACTCAGCCAGCTCTGCTATCCAAAACAAAAGCCACCTTTCGGTGGCTTTCATCGTTTTCGGTCGTTGCGCAGAGCTCAGATCATGCCACGCCTGGCACAGGTCGGGCGTTGCGCCGATACATCACAAAACCTAGCCCCGCAAATCCAAGAAGCATCATGATCCAGGTGGACGGTTCAGGCACGGCGGCAGTGAACTCCACCTCGCTGAGCATGATCCATGGCTCCTTGTTTACGTTGAATGCGTTGGCGTTGAACAACTCATCATTGGGATACAGGCTATGGTAATAAATCGAGTCCGCCAAAAGACCGCCGCGGAAAAGCTGAAACTGGAAGTCAGTGTTTTGATCGTAGTTAATCGGCGTATCGAAGGTGAACGTCGCTTTTTCGACAACCGACGAAAGAGCTGAGAAGGTCGGGATCACCGCCTGCGTGTTACCACCAATGGTGAGGCTGATCTGACCGGGCAAGCCAACGAGACCGCCCTGAGTGGTGTTCGCCACTTGCAACGGATTGGCGAAATAGAGCGTGATCTGACTGATCTGGGATCCGGGCTTCAGAAAAAAGTTCAGGACCGGGTCGGTGTATTTCCAGCCGACATATTGCTGAGGACCGAGCGTATAATCGGTCGTTGGAGCGACGCCATTGGTGAGGATACCAGTCCCTCCCGTCAAGGGTGCAGCTTCCGTAATCGAGTTCACGGCCGGCGAAGTTCCTACGTACGCCCCGTCCAAGTAGTTGTAGGTGCCCAGCGAAACCGTTCCGTTGCCGTTGTTCATCTCGTAACTGGTGACGGTGACCAGACCGGCCGATGCAGCCGTAGAACCCAGAAAGGCAGTCGATAGAGCAATGAGCAAACGAGACCGCAGCGGCATATTAAATTCCTCAAGAGGTGAACAATTAAATCGAACACCATCGTTTATTGTTACCAAACTATTACCACGGGCTTTACCTGATGCAAGCCGCATCTTCTGCGGCAACGTTTATCGTTAACAGCCTGAACGCGCAGGTTGTTGCAAAAGGTCACCTGCACGCACCCATCAGTTGGATTAACCCTCCTTTTGTCTGAACGCGGCTCGATTCGGTTTAGTGGACCGGGAGTTCAATACTCAAAAAGAGGTAATAACTGCCTTGGCAGCACTGGCAGGCCTTTAATTGAAGCCTAACTAAGCGGCGGATTCCAAACGGCTCTCGAAATGAGTTCGAACGCTTCGCTCTCGCAAGGGACATCGGGACGCACTCAATATGGTTATCGTTGCGACCGCTGGCTGGGAGCCCGTCGGAATACCGGTCGCCAATGGAAATCCTGCCCCTTCTGCATGCGACTCCGAGCTGGCGATCTGCATGATCTGATTCGGCATCCGGCCTTCCATTTTATTAATCTTCATTTAAATTGACTTTCGGGAGCTTTTCGCTCCCGAGTTAAAACCATTACGCGATCGGATTAGTTCTGCCACCGACGGTCCGGACAGCCCAGCCGCGAGATTATCGGGCTGCTTTGCCGGCAGGGCCAGGATTGGGTACCCTTGCGAACTCGTTGGTCACGCCATCCGGAGCCGGCCCGAGAAAAACGAAGTAGCCGCGGTCCGTGACCACGATGTCGCCTTTCTGGAGCAGGCTATCGTTCATGGCCATATCCGAGGCGATCCGCGCGGCCTCGGCGGCAGAGGGCGGTGGCCGCCGGATGCGTACGCTCTCCTGTGCATGCGCGGCAGCACTCAACATTAGAGCCGCCGGGACGACGAAGGGCTTCCACATAGCTTTCTGACACAAGAAGCGGACGGCAATCTTGCAGTCACGGGACCGTAAGATCCGACGGATCTACGTTCTGCAAGGCTATCACGCAGGTCCCAGCGTCGCCATAACGGGGCGCAAGGTCAGGAATTCATTCGGACCTTGGCCATCCCCGAGCATACCGTGGCGGCGAACCTGTTTTCCGGGCCCGTTTCCGGGTCGACGTCTGGCCTGCGATCAACCCCGTCCAATTGACCGCGCAATGCTCTTTCGAGCTGCAGCCAATCGCTCTCCTTGATCTCGGTCGATTCATTCAACGCGGCTAGCAGCGCGCTCGTCAGCCTGTCCGGCATAGGTCCCCATCCTCTCGTGCCACCTGGCAGCCCACCCCGGCGGTCACAAGCCCGAAGAAAAACGGCGACGCAACCTACCCCAGGACGCTCGTCGCTCCGACACCATCTAGGATGGGAACCCGACCGCGCAGCGATCTGCAAGCCGGCTACCGGCTTGGCTGTACCTTTTCCAACTACATGATGACGAATAGCGCCCGTACCGGGGACTAGCCTTGGAACCCGCCTTGCGCGGGACCACTGTGCAAGGGACAGAATTGGCCAGGCTGGACGGTGCACCACGCCGATGGCGGACATCCGGGAGCGCCAGCTAAGCCCCAAAAGCCATCCCACGCCGGCAAATATCGCCCAGAGCCAGCCGACCATGGCGATCCCGATCGCTGCCAGATAAAGCGGCGGAGCCAGCCCCTGACCGAACTTTTTCATTGCGAACTTCGCAAAGCTTCCGCCTCGGACAAGCGCTCGCGAAGGCGTCGCAATTCCAGGTACCGCTCCGTAATGCTGACAGCCGTGGGCTTTTTCAACGCCTTCCTCGGCTTCTTTGATTTCGGCAGAACATCCACGGTCGTGCGACTGCGCGCTTTCATGGGTACCCCCTGCTCTGCCTGAGAAACTCAAGCAAACGATGTGCCAGTCAAACTTGGGTGATGCGACCAGTACACCAGACTAATCTTTGTCGGCGCGTTCTTATTGGAGTTCGATAACGCTTGCGTGACCCATTTGGGGGAAGTCGCGGAAAAACCCGCGGGCCTGTTGTTAATTTGGGGTTGATCGGTCGGTCCGTATCCATTGGGATGCGGCGCCGCCGATCAACATCCGGCCGTAGAACTGAATTTTTTCAATGCAAAAGTGCCGAACGATAATGCCTCATGCGCAGGAAAAACCTGACGTCCAAATTTAAACCAAGCCAGAGCAACACATAAGAAAAATCCGCCGAGATTGCCGCTTGCGATCAGGGCGGGCAGCCACGGCCCTCCCAGCAGTGCAACGGACGAAGTCAGGACCGTCGTCCCGACGATCAATAGCGCCAGGAGAGAGAGCGGCGGCACCAGAAGATCGAGCGCCAGCGCAAGGACCTTTATGTCGCCGCGCATTAACCCGACAGCGAGAAGTCGCGGGACGAATTTCCCGATTGTGGCGAGATGACCCTGTACCCAGCGCTGACGCTGACTCTCGGTCCCTTTGGCGCTTGTGGGGAACGTGCTGGTAACGCTCACGAACGGAAAGAAGTACGGAGCTTTGCCTATTTCCGCCAGATCGAGCCCCAGCTTCAAATCCTCCACGAGGTGCCCGCTAGCCAGCGGGACGGAGCTGATCGCACTCCACGGAAACATCATTCCTGTCCCCATCAGTTGAACGGGGCCGTGAAGGTTTCTTAGTCCAAGAGGACGAATCCAGTTCCTGAGAACCCAGGCGAACTCCGCGAAGCTGTGATTGATGGGCGAATTTTCAGCGCTTCGCATCATGAACAGCGCTTGTACCGGCCGCTGAACCTGGTGACAGGTTCGCTTGAGCCCTTCGATCAAGTCGGCCTGGAGCCTACAATCGGCGTCGACAAAGAGAACAAAATCGGGCGGGTCCTGGCTAAGATGGGTTATGCCCCACCCCATCGCGAATCCCTTGCCAATTCTTTCGGGGTCGTTGCGGACAATGACCTCGGCACCCGATGCGGCCGCAACCGCCGCGGTGTCGTCGGTGCAGTTATCGGCGACGACGACAAGGCGATCTCCGACGCCTAGCTGCGCCTTGATATCCTGCAGCGTTGGAATAAGTCCCAAGCTCTCATTGTGCGCAGGAACAATTACCGCAACGCGCTTCTCGATATTTAATTCTTTGGCCTCGAAAGGCTCCAGCTTTGGCGCCTTGAGAGCTGCAAGGACTTCGACCAGCAGGACAGCGACGGGAACGCTGAGCAACCCAGCCAGTGCGGCCAAGATCAACATTTCACAAATACCGATCTCGAAACGTTTGACTTAACGCTTTTGCAAAAAAGTGAGTATGGAAGTCGGGTATAAATATCCTGTTTCCCTCTCGATTACTACTATATTTCCCAAATAGATAAATAGGACGCGGGACCCGTATTTTATCGGGCCTACTTTCGGATAAGTCAGGCAGAGCACCCTTTATGAAGATCGCCTATCTGGTTAACCATTATCCGGCGATCAGCCACAGTTTCATTCGGCGCGAAATCCTGGCGCTCGAACGCCTGGGTCACGAGATCCTGCGAATATCGGTGCGGGGCTGGGCCGACGCGCAGCGCGGCGCCGAAGATCAGCTGGAGCAGGCGCGCACCCGCTACGTCCTGCGCGGCGGCGCGGTGCCGCTACTGGTTTCATTCCTGCGCATCCTGGCAACCAATCCCGCCGGCCTGTTTCGCGCGATCGCCCTAACGTTCAAGGTCGGTCTGCGGGCGGAGCGCCCCTGCCCGTTCATCTGATTTATCTGTTCGAAGCGTGTCAGGTGGCCCTGTGGTTGCGCAGCGAAAAAGCCCAGCACCTGCACGTTCATTTCGGAACCAACTCCGCCGAAGTTGCGATGCTGGTCCACGAACTGGGAGGGCCACCCTGGAGCTTTACCGCCCACGGCCCCGAAGAATTCGACAAGCCGAAGTTCATCTCGCTGCCTGAGAAAATCCGGCGGGCTCGCTTTGTCGTCGCGGTCAGTTCATTCGGGCGAAGCCAGCTCTTTCGCAATGTCCCCCACTCCTATTGGCCCAAGATAAAGGTGGTCCATTGCGGGCTCGAGCCGGCCTTCTATGAAACCGATGCCACCACGGCGGCGGGCGGCGAACGGCAACTAGTTTGCGTGGGCCGCCTGTGTGAACAGAAGGGGCAGTTGCTTCTGATCGAGGCAGCGCGGCTGCTGGCGGAGCGTGGGGCAAGGTTCGAATTGGTGCTCGCCGGCGATGGCGAAATGCGCGGCGAGATCGAGGCGCTTGTCGCAAAGTACAAGTTGACGGGTATCGTGCGAATAACAGGCTGGATCAGTAGCGACGAGGTTCGCTCCGAAATTCTCGCAGCCCGGGCGCTGGTGTTGCCGAGCTTCGCCGAAGGCCTGCCGGTCGTTATCATGGAAGCCATGGCATTGCGCAGACCGGTCATCACAACGTTCGTCGCCGGCATCCCCGAACTGATTCAGCATGGCGAGCACGGCTGGCTGGTTCCTGCCGGCGACCTCGAGAGTTTGGCCGCGGCAATGGAGGAATGTCTCAACACCGCGCCGGAAGCGATCACGCGAATGGGAGAAAGTGCCCGTCAACGGGTCCTGCAACGCCATGATGTGGACAAGGAAGCGGCTAAGCTGGCCGAACTGATCGAAGCCTAATCCGGGCAGCGGGCCGATAATTGTCGGCGACCCCGGTAGCGCCAAGCCTCATGCTTCCGGGAAGTGCGATGAGGATGCTGCTTTCCCTGCTGGCGGTTGTGACAATGATCGGCGCGATGCAGCCGGCCGTCGGTCAGGTCAACATGCAGTACAGCGGCCGATATGGCGGACAGTACGGCGGGCAATTTAGCGGACAATACAGCGGACAGTATTACGGGCGGGGAGCAGCGATCAGACCGCTTCGCCAAACGCGCTGGACAGAAAGCTCGATATTTTGGGCTATCCAGTGAATTCCGGCTCGTGTGGGCAACTCCACTATCCCCCGCCTGGAACGGATTATGTGCTCCATGACAGTCAGGGACGCCGCTGCTTTTAGAACAATGTGTTTTCCTCTGGTCGGCCTCCGATCGTGTTAGCAGACAGCAAAAGACCGCCCGTGGGCGGTCCCCGCATTCCCTGACTTCCAATCGCTCAAGCGGTGACAAAACCCTTCCTGCGCCGCCGATAGGCCAGCGCGCCGACGCCGGCAAAACCCAGAATCATCATCGCCCAGGTCGAAGGCTCGGGGACAGCTGCCACGGCCGCGCCAAATTTTACATTGTTCAGAAAGAGGCTTTCGTCTGCCGAAGTAAGCACGACGAAGGTGAAAGGAGTTGAATCCGTAGCACCGAAGAAATTCTTGGTTTCGTAAACGCCAGACGTGGTGGACTTTGTAAATGTCTGGCCGTTGGAAAGAAGGAAAGTAACGTCGTAGCCGCCGAATGTGCCAAAATCTAAAGAGAACGCGGTCACCGGTCCCGCGAAGGTAATCAGGACATTTACCAGATCAAAACCTAGCTGCTGCGCGGCAAGCACAGCGGGCTGGCTGCTAAATACAGGCCCAACATTGAAGAAACCGCCATTATACTTGGTTAAATCTGACGAAAACGTCACGCCACCATAGCTGACGCTGCCACCCGGAAAGCTGTCAAATCCGGCGGGCGAAGACGGATCAGGAATAGTGACCGTCGTGTAGCTAGCCGTTGCGGCATTCCACGAAGACAAGTCAGAGTAAGTGACCAAACCGGCGTCTGCGTTGACCGTGCCTGCAAACAACATCAGCGCCGCCCCTAAGGCAGCCGGGTTCATCTTCGTGAACATCAAGGTTCCCAAAATTTTGTGTGAAAACGAACGCGGCACTGATTCGTTGCTAGATACTAGCGGAAACGGGCCATCACAGAAAAGGAATTAAACTTTAATTGGGGATTGGTGCGACCAACGCGGCACGGACTTTATTCAAAATTCAATGCCTGTTCGTCGTCCGCAGGGTAGACCGGATTATGCGACTTGCCGCTGGCGGAGCGGCCTGGCGCGCATCTCCGCGGCCGGCGACGGCCAGTCCTACATTTCGCGGCCGAATACTTCCAGGTACTCGGAGGCGCCGCCAGGCCGGTCGTCCTCGAATACCCCGATGACCAACCGCCCGGTCTTCCAGGCCAGTCCGTCCAGATTGGTCCTGTGTTTGCCCGCAATCGGCGCGCGGGCATCGGCATGGTGACCGTGTACGACGTGCCGATGCCTGTGGCCGACATCGGCACCGCCGGGATAACGCTTCCAGAGCAACGTTTCCTCATTCTGCTGGTCGAGCGGAATTTTCGGATCGACCGCGGCGTGAACGAATATTCTGTGCCGATCCACATGCATCAGCGGAAGATTGACGATCCAATCCAGATGTTCGGCCGGGATTGCGCGCAAATCGGGGAGCGCCGGACTTTGGTCATACGATGCCAGCGTCTCGCCTCCCCCATTCTTGATCCACCAGTCGAGTTCGGCCCTATTCTCACAGACCGCCCACATCATGGCTTCGTGGTTGCCCTTCAGATTGACGACCTTCGATTCATCCGGTCGCCAGCTCATGAGACGCTCGATGACCTGTCTGCTCTGCGGCCCACGATCGACGTAGTCGCCCAGGGTTATGATCGTGGAAGCCACCCCTTCCGCACGCCGGGCGATCGCGTCAATGGCGCGATCCAGCAGGTCCAACCGGCCATGAAGGTCGGGTATGGCGTACGTTCGGCTCACGGCAACCTTCGTCAACAATCAGTCTTGAAGTTGGAACGAGCTTAGCAAGCTGGCCGCGAACGAGCCACCTCCCAGAAAGCGCATGCAAGAGCAAAGCGCTTCAACGGATAATTTCACGAGGCGCAGTGAAGATGTTCGAAGCTAAACGGGCGTCGCCGCTGCGGCGCGGTTGCGTACCCGGCGCACAAGCGCGAAACACAGACCCAGAAAGGCATCGAACAGGAACAGCAGAATAACCGCAACGACGAAAAGGCCGATGCCGGTGAGATCGTGCAGAATTCCCTCGAGCATGTCAGGCCCCAGATAATAAGCGATCAGGACCAACGCGAAAACGCGAAAGAAATTTGCAATGATGGTAATGGGTATAATCGCCGCGAGAAGGAACAGGCTTCGAATTTTCTCCTGCCAGCGAAACGCATAGGCGTAAAAACGCCGATCGCGGACAATGCAAAAATCGAATTCATTCCGGAACAGGCGTCCTTTACCAGGAGCTGATAGGTTCCAATCATGATCATGACGCCGTTCTGAGCAACCGGAAAACCCGTCGCATAGAGCACGTTGGTTACGACGTTCGAAATAAAGACCTTGAGCGGAACCGTGGCGGCATCGACGAGCCAGTCGGGCATCGGCACTGCGAAGATCAGGAAGCCGATCGGAAACGCGAGTACCCTCAACACCGACCATCCTGCCGAAATCAGGACGCAGCCGACGATAACGGGGATCAAGGAAAAGGTTTCGAAGGTAACTAGACCCTGTTGGATTCGGGCCAGATAGAGCAGGACCAGGCCGGCAAGGAGGGCAAGCCAGCCCGTGACGGGAGCCGGAGAAATTTCCACTGCCCTCAACTTCTCGCGCGATTGCCAGGTCAACCAGAGCGAGGCCGCAATGATCAGAGGGCCATGGCCCTCCTGCTCCGTTTGCCAAGGCCCATCAATCAAACTGAGAACGGTCTGGGCATAGGCAACGATCACGGACACGCCAAGCAGCGCCGGCCACAAAAAAGGGCCAAGGAAACCTGCCTTCGCCGATGGCATTACTTGCGAATATGTCATTCAAATACCAACAGGTTCCAAAACCTAGTTTACTGATAGCATTAAAAGGAACAAGCCGCTTATCTCCGCACTATCAAAACCGCGTAACCAGCGCCAGCAAGGATCAGGATCAGCGCAAGGTAGAACGAGCCGGCATTTCCGACCTGGTTGGCGACGGCGAATAAGATGCCGGCCAGCATGAAATGCAGCAACGTTCGATTGTCGCGTTCGGTGAACTGGAAGAACGCGATCACCAGCGCCACGAAACAGGTAACGGTCAACACATCAAAAAACGTTGTCATTTCACGTCGATATCGCCCTGAGGAACATTTTACGGCGGCGCGCTGACATCCTGCGCTCAGTTTTTCTTGCCGTCTCCCGGCTGCATGATCTTTGCGTATTCGCCTTCATATTTCGCTTCGAGGTTCGCCGAGTAGGCCGCAATCCCCAGTTCGGCCTTGACCGCATCCGCGCGCATCAATTGCCGCGCCAGATTGGCCGCTGGCTCTCCTTCGAGCGGGCGTGGCTCCTCGCCCTTGACTTTGAAGAACATCCCGTTCTGGCCGGCGCGAACGAAGAACACGTCGTCCGCCTTCTTGGCCTCGATCAAACCGTAAAACTCCGGAGGGAGATCGCCGCTGTTCAGCGCGCCCATTTGTCGGCCGTGGGGATTCCGGCTGCGGTAAGCTTCTGGTCGATTTCGTCGAGCGATTTGGCACCCTTGTTCGCTTCGACGAACGACTGGGTGGACGGCCCTATTGGAAATGCGATCTGTTCAACGCTGAGCAATTTCCTGCCGGCGAATTTCGCCGGGTTGTTGGCGATGTACCTGTCGACATCTACCTTGCCTGGCGCCTTGGCTGCCGCTGTTCGCTGCAGATACGCATTCTCAAGGATCTGCTCGCGTGATCTCAGCAGGTCCAGCAGCACGCCCGGCTCGCGATCGAGCTTCGCCGCCATGGCCTGGCGGAGCAAATATTTGCGCACGACCAGTTCACCCAGGACGCGCTTGACGATCTCGGGCTCCTTCTGCTTGTCCGGAGTTACGTTGGCCCAGCGGAACTCATTCTCGAGATCCTGGACGGTTACGACTTCCTCACCGACACGTGCAACGACCTGCCCTTTGGAAGCGGCCGGCTGATCGCTTTTCTTGCCGCACCCGGCCAAGGCGACCGCGCTACAGGCAAGCAAAACGGCAAGCCGGGCGATCTTGATGGACATACCCTTCATCCAGGAACTCCGTGCATCCAAATAGGCCGAGAAGCATATACAACAGGCTGGCCGTGCCCTAATCTTGCTATGACTAAACAGCCCGCTGCCCCGGGTCGAGCCAATAACGCTTTTTCACTGCGGTTTCCGTTATTTATGTTAATTTCGCTAAGGGGGCCGATTATCTCTTTCTTTTGACTGCAAATGAGCCTGTTGGAGTATATCCTCGTCCAGCACGACTGATCCAATTAACTCTTGAAGATTTCGCGTGGCCTCAATGAAATACCCTCGAATTCAGATCATATTGGCATGTATCGCAATCGTGGGCTGCGCCGTGCTTGCGACCGTGCTGGCGCCCAGCCAACTGATGGCCCGTACATCGGCCTCCCCAGCCTCGAAACCGTCATTCCCCGTCAGTTCGGAACCTGGACGCTGGTTCCGGAAATCAGCCCGGTCCGCCCGGCGGATCCGGACGCTTACGTTCAGCCGGACCCGCTCGCAGGAAAGATCTACAGCCAGGAAGTCGGTCGAGGCTATACCGACGGGCATGGCAATATCGTCATGCTGATGGTCGCATACGGTCCGGTGCAGAACTATCGGTTGAAGTCCCACCGCCCGGAGATTTGCTACACGGCTAATGGCTTTCGGATCTCGGAAAAGCGGACGCCGCGGTCAGCTATCGCGACGGCGCGCAACCCATCAAGATGACGAGATTGATTGCAGCAAGGAGTCGCGCTTCGAGCCGGTCACCTACTGGCTGCGGATCGGCAATGACATCGCC
The DNA here is from genome assembly GCA_044772375.2 of Bradyrhizobium sp. RDT10. Taxonomy (GTDB): domain Bacteria; phylum Pseudomonadota; class Alphaproteobacteria; order Rhizobiales; family Xanthobacteraceae; genus Bradyrhizobium. The sequence goes on along the minus strand of CP187939.1, from coordinate 985,008 downwards.
AATGGGGTCGTCGATCATCAACTCAGCCGATTGAAGTATGGTCTCCGCGGGATCATTCCCGATGGTGCGCTGATCAGGGTCTCCACGATTGGTCTACCGAAGGATGTATCATTCAAGCTGCAGGACCAATTTATCCGCGATCTGCTTGCCGCCATTCCGCCTCAGGAACTCAAATTCTTTACCGGCGCGAGCTGAAGATTGCTAACAAACGAGCGTGCAAATCTGGCAGGTAATTTTGGCGTTCGCTCGATCCACCGCAAAGTTGCTGTGCGCACCATTTCTCCAGGGCGCGCTTCTTCTGGCGGTCCTGTGGCAGCCGGCATGCGCGCAAGGCGCTGACGATACGCTGCTGCCATATGCGGTGCACATCCATCAGACGCCGATGCAGAGCTGGGGACCGGGATCCGGCATCTATCTCGGAAAAGGTCTGTTCGTCACGGCAGCGCATGTCGCAGGCCGGACCTGGCTGACGCGGCCCAAGATCGCGATTGCCGGCTCGGAATATCCTACCCGTGTCGTCAAGGAAGGCAGTTTCGAGGGAACGGATCTCACGCTGCTATCGGTCGAGGAAGAGCTGCTTCCGGCGCGCTTGCGACTTCGGCGAAATTCGATCTGCGCCGAACCGCCCAAGCCGGGACAAGAGGTTGTGACCATTGTGCCGGGATCTGCCGTGCGCTCCCACATCCTGGCGCCCGATCAGCTGCCGATCGGAACCCGCAGCCGGTTCAGCACGGTCATCGCCGATGTAGCTCGCACCGGCAATTCCGGATCAGGCGTATTCGATGTCAAACGCAAATGCCTGCTCGGCATAATGAGCCGAAAAATATCGCAACCATATTATCGACCTGATACCAGAAAGACGGAAACGCGTGATATTGCCAAATATTTTGTATCGGCCTCGGAAATTGCGGCCTTCTTGCCAGCCCATTTGCAGCTCTAGTCAGCCCCCTTGGCTCTGCCGATCGATCGTCCGCACATTGGGGCAAATCACGGCGTCGGCGTTCAATAAATTTGGCGCCTTCGCGCGGGAAGAAGTATTGGAGCTGGCATGACGAATGAACATTCACAGCGGCGCGTGGCGCTGATCACCGGCGTCACCGGCCAGGACGGCGCCTATTTGGCCGAATATCTGCTCGGCCTCGGTTACACCGTGCACGGCATCAAGCGGCGCTCGTCCTCGTTCAACACCGCCCGCATCGATCACCTCTACCAGGATCCGCATTCCCGCAACGTGCCGTTCCTGCTGCACTATGGCGACATGACCGACTCGACCAACCTGATCCGGCTGATGCAGCAGATCAGGCCGACCGAGATCTACAACCTCGCCGCCCAGAGCCATGTCGGCGTCAGCTTCGAAAGCCCGGAATATACCGCCAATGCCGACGCCATCGGCGTGCTGCGGCTGCTCGAAGCGATCCGCATTCTCGGCATGGAGAAGGAGACGCGGTTCTATCAGGCCTCGACCTCGGAACTTTACGGCCTGGTCCAGGAGGTGCCGCAGAAGGAATCCACGCCGTTCTACCCGCGCTCGCCTTACGGCGTCGCCAAGCTGTACGGCTACTGGATCACGGTGAACTACCGCGAGGCCTACGGCATCTATGCCTCGAACGGCATCCTGTTCAACCATGAGAGCCCCATCCGCGGCGAGACGTTTGTCACCCGCAAGATCACGCGCAGCGTCGCCCGCATCGAGACCGGCCTGGAAGAGGTGCTCTATCTCGGCAATCTCGAGGCCAAGCGCGACTGGGGGCACGCGCGGGATTATGTCGAGGGCATGCACAGGATCTTGCAGGCCGAGGTCCCCGACGATTTCGTGCTGGCGACCGGCGAGGCCCGTTCGGTCCGCGAGTTCGTCGAACTGGCGTTCGCCGAAGTCGGCCGCCGCATCGAATGGCGCGGCAAGGGTGTCGAGGAGACCGGCGTCGACGCCAAGTCCGGCAAGACCGTGGTGCGGATCGATCCGGTCTACTTCCGGCCGACCGAAGTCGACCTTCTGGTCGGCGATGCCAGCAAGGCGCGCGACAAGCTCGGCTGGCAGCCCAGGACGTCGTTCGCCCAACTGGTCAAGGAAATGGTCGCGAGCGATCTCCAAGACGCAAGGCGGGAGGTCGCCAATGGCAAGCCTTCCGTTTGAGCTGAAAGGCAAGACGGTCTACATCGCGGGGCACCGCGGCATGGTTGGCTCCGCGCTGGTGCGCAGGCTGGCGCGCGAAGAGGTTGAGCTGCTGACCGCGACAAGGCACGAGGCCGATCTGCGCGATCAGGCCGCGGTCAACCAATGGTTCGCCGCCAAGCGCCCGCAGGTGGTGTTTCTGGCCGCCGCCAAGGTCGGCGGCATCGTCGCCAACAACACGCTGCGCGCCGAATTCCTCTACGACAATCTGGCGATTGCGACCAACGTGATCCATGCGGCGCATGTCCACGGCGCCGCGAAGCTGATGTTCCTGGGTTCCTCCTGCATCTACCCCAGGCTGGCGCCGCAGCCGCTGCACGAAGACTCGATGCTGACCGGCCCGCTGGAGCCGACCAACGAGCCCTATGCGATTGCGAAGATCGCCGGGATCAAGATGGTGGAGGTTTATCGCAGCCAGTATGGCGCCGACTTCATCAGCGTGATGCCGACCAATCTATACGGCCGCGGCGACAATTATCATCCGGAATACAGCCACGTCGTGGCCGCCCTGATCCGCCGCTTCCACGAGGCAAAGATGTCCGGCGCCAGGGAAGTCGTGGTCTGGGGCACCGGCACGCCGCGGCGCGAATTCCTCTATGTCGACGATCTGGCCGATGCCTGCATCCATTTGATGAAGACCTATTCCGGCGATGAGCTGGTCAATATCGGCACCGGCGAGGACATCACGATCGCCGAATTCGCCCGCGTGGTCGCGGCCACCGTCGGCTATGCCGGTGATATCTCCTTCGACACGTCGCGGCCAGACGGCACGCCGCGCAAGCTGCTCGACGTCAGCCGGCTGGCCAAACTCGGCTGGCGCGCCGGCACCTCGCTCGAGGAGGGCATCAGGCTCGCCTATCAGGCGTTCCTGAGTGAAGGACGACAATAGTCATTCCGAAAGACGCGCAATCGAATCCTCACGCCGTTTCGGAGTCACGGCCGGATCTCGAAATCAATAGTAGCCGTAGTACGAACCAGCCGTCTCGGTCGACTTGTTTACAACGACACGGAGAACAGCTGTTCGTTGCAAATGCCGCTGGCATTCCTTGACGTCAGAAACCGTCGTACTTCCAATCCCCGCAACGAGCAGCGCCGCATCTATTCTGGGTAGAATGGAAATCACATCATCGCCAAGCAGCATCGGCGGAAGATCGAAGATGACAATCCGCGACCGGAAGTCTCGCTTGATGGTCTGGAGCAGCGCCCCCATCGTCTGCGAGGCCATCCATTCCGAAGAGTTCGACGAGACCGATCCGGGCAGCACCAGCATGCTATTCGGACCGATGCTTGCCTGCAGAACCGCTGACGAAAGTGGCGCGCGTCCTTCGAGCACGTTGAGAACGCCACCGTTGCCGCCGCCGACACCCAAATAATTTCCAACCGCTGGCCGGCGCAAATCAAGATCGACCAGCAGTACCGACCGCTCCGGCAGCCGGGAAATACTCAGCGCAAGATTGCAGGCCGTCACCGTTTTTCCGCACCCGGCGGTCGGCGAAGTCACGGCCAGAAACTGCCAGCTCTTCTTGTCCATCTCCTGCAGCACCTGCGTGCGCAGCATGTCGTAGTAGCGGCCGTTCGGACTGGAAGTGCCGTAGGCCACTATTCGATTGGCTTCAAGGTGATCCGCGCTGAGGCGCACTTCATTGAACGGCGACTCGGCAGAGCGCTGCAGCAGCCCTTCGGCAGCGAGGGAGATCCGCTCAACGCGGCCGGACGGTGTACCGCCTCCGCAGCTCGCGCGAGTTCGACAGCCTGCTTTATTGAATCCACTGCGTGACTCCGCAAATTATCGAAACAGCCCGACCCTGGCCTTGGCAATCATCAGGTCAAGCGGCGGAAGGAACAGGTAGGCAACGATCAACAGTCCGATCACCACCAGCGCGAATGCCCCCACAAAAGCCAATATCCGTCGCCGCCTCGCACGCAATTCGGCTGCCGTCGTGATGTAGGGAATTGAAACGATCAACTGGCCATCGACAACAGACAGAAGGTCATTGCTTCTACGGATTCCCTTATCCAGGATTTCGACCAGGACTGTCAGCCCTGCTCCGCCAAAAGCGCGGCCGCGAAGGCCAGCGCAATGACTTTCAGCCGATTGGGCTTGACCGGTTCTTGCGGAACTGTGGGCTGCTCGATGATTTCGAGCTTCTCGGACTGCTGGTCCTTTTCAAGATTTTCACCGAGCCGCGCGGCCGCCAATTTTGCCGAGGCGGCATCGAGGTTCTTTTGCAGACTCTCCTGCTGGGCAACCATCATCTCGACACTGGCAGCCGTTGCCGCGTCATTGGTGGGCGCCGGCGCAGCGGCCACCTTTTCCAAGGCTTCGATCTGCTTCTTCAGGGACTGGATCACAGGGTGCCGCTCTGAGTACAGAGCGCCCTTCTGGATCAGTTCGGACTTGAGCTGCGTAAGGGTTGCCGTCGGCTGATCGGAGCCGCCGGACGATGCCGGTTTGCCCTGCGTGAGCCGCAACTGAGCGATCTTGGCATCGAGTGCTGAGTTCTCCGCCTGAAGTCTCTGCACCTCTCGCGCCAGGAACTTGGTCGTGTCCGTGGCGCGGCTGGTGCGATCCCGAAGATCCTCGTTCAGAATCCGCGTCATCAACTCGTTGGCGACCTGCGCAGCCACCGCACCATTGCTGTATTCGAATCCGACCGAGAAGACGATCGTAGGATTTTCCATCGCAGCGCGCGTCCGCTGCTTGAAGTCCAATTGTAGGTCGACCGGCGCGATTTTCGTGTGCTTCTTGACCTCCGCAACGAGCTCGGTCGGCGACATCAGCGTACGCTTGTCCGGGAACAGTTTGAATTTGTCTGCGATCGAGATGAGATTATCTCGCGTCATCGTCCGTTGCTGAATAACCTGAATACGTTCCTGAGCAGCGCTGGTAACCGTGGGCCGGACAAGTTCGGATGGAATCTGCTGCGATTGAACGAGGATCCGTCCTTCGGAGAGATAGGTAGGCGGCCACAGCAAAGCTGCCGCGGCACCCGCGGCCAGAATCGTGACGAACGGCAGTACGAAATAGGCCCAGCGCCGCTTGAACAGTTCCCAATAAAAAGCGGGCCGCAACAGATGGCTACGGTCCTCTTGCGGCGCCTGGAAATCGTCCTCAAATTCAACTTTTTGCAGCATATACCGTCCGAGCGTCTGTTTCCGAGCCTGCTAGGCTAATAGGACCACGAAATGATCGGTGGGTGCTTCGCTCCGAGCTGCAATCCTAGCATCGATCTTGCGGGGATTTAATGAATAGTTGCTCATCACCAAGAGTTTCAAATTTCAATCTTAATGGTGGTTCCATCGGCCGCCGCTTTGCCAAATTTACGTAGATCGGAGAAATGGGTTGAGGGAGGCAAGGTAATTTCCCGAATTACGCTATAAGGGTCTGTAGCCGGGCTAAGGAAGTTCAATGTACGAGGCGTTTTATCAGCTCCGGGAGAAACCTTTTTCAATTCTCCCCGACCCCGACCTGATTTATTGGGGCAAAATGCATTCCATGGCGTTCACGATGCTGGAGTTCGGCGTCATGAATAACGCCGGGTTCACCGTCATTACCGGTGAAATAGGTTCCGGCAAGACAACCCTGGTCCGGCATTTGCTCAAGAAGGTCAGCCCGGCGATCACCATCGGCCTGATCTCGAACTCCCCGCAAGGGCGGCAGGAATTGCTGCAATGGATACTGATGTCGCTCGGGCAACCGTTCGATGGGGATTATCCGAATCTTTTCAAGAAGTTACAAGATTTTCTGTATGGTCAATTCGCTAACGGAAGACGGACTATATTGATCATCGATGAGGCGCAGAATCTCGAGCCGGAGGCGCTCGAACATTTGCGCATGATTTCAAATATTAATGCGGACAAGTTTCAGATTTTGCAGCTGATTCTGGTCGGCCAGCCCCAGCTGCGCGACCTGCTCCTGGCGCCAAAACTGCATCAGTTCGCGCAGCGGATTTCCTCCGACTTCCACCTTCGCCCTCTCGACGACAGGGAGGTCGCCAATTACATCGCGTTCCGGCTCCAGGCGGTGGGGGCCCGCCGCCCCCTCTTCACCCAGGAAGCCTGTTCGCTGATCGCTTCCGCGAGCGGCGGAATACCCCGAATGATTAATGTCTTGTGCGACACTGCGCTGGTTTATGGCTTTGCCAATGACCAACGGGTGATTTCGGATCAGATTGTTCGGGACGTTATTGCGGATAAGCAACAGTACAGCATTTTTCCGGTAAAAAGTTCTCTCGGGTTCCCTAAGTCCTTGTATCCTATTAGTTTCCCCTAGGGCTGAATAATGGCTGCGTGTTCGGGTGAACCCCACACGACGGCCCAAGTGTCTTTGTTTACGGGCTTTTTGCCGATCGTTTAGGGGGAATGACATGCGAATCTTGCTGGCACTGCTGTGTGTTGCCTTCCTGACCGCGGGGGCGGCCAAAGCGCAGACCCTGAAATCGGGCGACAGCCTGAGTATCTCGGTCCTGCAGGACCCGAAGCTCGATCGGAACGTTGTCGTCGATCCCTCCGGTGAAATCGCGTTTCCTCTCGCCGGCCACATCCGGGCACGCGGGCTGACGCCGTTGGCGCTAGAAAACATTCTCAAGAACAAGCTGAAGAACAACTATAAGGACGAGAATCTGGACGTTACGGTCGCTGTCCTGAACGCTCCCAAGGAGATCCCCGAGGACGACCTCAAGCCCAAGATTTTCATCACCGGCGAAATCATCAAGCCGGGCTCTTATGTCGTCAGACAGAAAACGACCTTGATGCAGGCTATTGCGCTTGCTGGCGGCGTCGGACCTTTTGCTGCGAAGAACCGCATCCAGGTAAGGCGCAAGGGCCCCGGAGGCGACGAAACAATTTTCATGTTCAACTACCGCGCTTACGAGGCCGGTAACGATCTGGAAGGTAACATCACCTTGCGGGCCGGCGACGTCATCATGGTTCCAGAACGACGCTTGTTTGAGTGAGGTCTGACGTTCGGCAGGGGGCAAGAAGCAACGTGAAGAGAGCTGCCATAGCAGTCTCGGTGTGCTTTGGCATGGTGCCGTCCGTGGCATTTGCGTTCGATTGGTCGATAAAGGCCAGCGAAAGCGAAACCGTCGAACTGAACAGCAATCAGTTCTTGCGAGCCTCCCCCGCGGGATCGGTGGGTTCCTACACGACGCTCAATGCTGACGCACAAGCGCGTACTCCAACGTCCCTGTTCAATTTCACCGGCGACGGCACCTACAAGAAATATTGGGGTCCGGGCGTCGCCGGCACTGCGTCAGAATTCTTGAACTACGGCTTCAAGGCGCGCTACGAGCTCAAGGAAAAAACAGGTTCGACCGGGAATATGTCGAGGCAAGCTGGAGACAGCAAAGTACCGCTCTTGCGATCCTGAACGATCTCGGCGTTTCCACGCCGGCTTCAGGCTTCATCGATCGGCTTACGGCAACGGGTGGAATCGACCGTTCGATCACCGCAATTGACACAGTGTCTCTGTTCGCCACGTCCAGCCACACGAGTTACGAGCCGTCTAGTGGTGGCACGCCATTTACGGATACACTTGCGCGCGGCAATTGGCGGCGTTCGCTCAGTTCGATCACGGCGATCAACTTGTCCTCCGAATATGAACTGCTCGAATATGGCAACGCGTTCAACACCCAGGTCCAGATTTTTCGTGAGCAGGCCGGGTTCGACACCACTTTGTCTGCGGTGCTTTCCTTTCGCGCCAATGCCGGCGTCGCCTATCTGGTGACCGATCGAGGGGTTTCGAGTTCTGCAATCGGGGGCACAACGTCTGCTACACCCGTATCGAGCACGGTAGCCGACTGGATCGGCGACGCTGTCCTGACCTATCGAATGTTGAAGAGCACGACCTTGTCCGTCATCGCCAGCCAGTCGGTTGGACCGAGCGTTGTCGGCTCGCTGTTCAAGCGGGATTCGATCACGGCATCGCTGAGCCACAGCATCAATTCACGATCCACCCTCTCGCTTTCAGCGAGCGGCAACCGGCAGATATCGACCACAACCACGGATTTCGCTTCGGCGTCGGCGACCTACAGCTACAATCTGACCCGGGAATGGCTGGCATCGGCCACCTACCGATACCTGCATCGGTTTGCCAGCACCGGTACCGCCGTTTTCGATCCGCTTACCGGCACGCCAACGGTTTCCGGCACGGGACCCGCAGATTCCCACAGCCTGATGTTCGTCGTGACGCACAACTGGACTGTGCTGCCGTCGGGCAATTAGAGCGTGACGACTCTCCCTCGAATCATCACCCTGCTCCATCTCTTTGATTGAATGATCTCCGGGCAAACGCTTCGCGGTTGTCCGCAGCGGAAACCGTTATCCGCTTTTGCTGATCATGCTCCAGCCAGCGTTCACTTCATCGCTGAGCGGATGCTGTCCTTGAGCGTCGTGCCGTCCGGCTCCAGCGAAAATGCGGTCTTGAACCGCTCGGCCGCCTTTTCGGTTTGCCCCGCAGCCGCGTAGCTCATGCCGAGGTGATAGTGGATCGCCGGAAGGTTCGACATCGCCGCCACCGCCGCCTCGAGCGTGGCGATTGCTCCCTTGATATCGCCGCGTCTGTACTGAGCCCATCCCCACGTATCCTGAAACTGCGGCGCGTTGGAGCTCTTAAGCTTTTCCGCCAGCTCAAACGCACGTTCGAGACTCGGCTTGTCGTTCCGATTGTCCAGTAGCAGGCTGGCGAGATTGTTGATCGCAACCAGGGAATTCGGCTGGTCCTGCAGAATCGCTTCGTACTGGGATATCGCGGTGTCGTTGTTCCCTCGCTGGATCTGCAATCCCGCCAGGGAGAGGCGGAAAGCTACATTGCCCGGCAACTCCGCAAGTCCAGCCTTGAGCACTTTATCAGCCGCATCATAGTCCTTGCTTTGAACATAGAGCTCGGTCAGCGCAGTGTATCCCGCTGGCTCTTTTGGCTGCTGCTCGACTGCCTTCTTGAAGCTTTGCAGCGCCTCATCATTCTTCTTTTCCGCCAGTTTGGCCTGCCCCAGAAACACGAGAAGCTGAGCATTAGCCGGAAACTTGTTGCTCATCGCCTGCAGCAGCGCTGCGGCCTTGTCCGGCTTGCCCTGCTTCACATAGGCCGAGGCAAGTGCAAGCACCGGCTGAGGCGCGTCCGGCGCCGCTTTGTGCGCAGCCTCCAGCGCTGCGATGCTTTCCTCGATCTTGTTCTGGCCCGCGAACGCTGCTGCGCGGATCTGTTCGGCAGTCACGCGGCCCCCATCGACGCGTCCGATGGCGTCCGCGATTGCCAAGGCTCCCGACCAGTTCTGCCGGCTCAATCTGACCTGCGCGAGCGACGACCAGATCTGGAGGTTGCCGGAATTGCGATTGGCAGCATCCGTTAGAATCTCTTCGGCGCGAGCCGCGTCGCCCTTGCGCTGCAGAAACGCGACGTATCGGAGGACGACATCTGGATTGGAGTTGGATGATTTCAGCGCGTCGGCATACTGACGATCGGCTAACTCGGCCTTCCCGCTGCGTTCATACGCCACTGCCATCAGCGACAGCAGATCAACCGACTTCGGCTGATCGTTGAGCGCCTCGCGTAAATCGGAAATGGCGCTGTCGAACTGGCCCTTATCGAGGCTCAGGGCCGCCCGCAGCCGGAGCGCGCCGGCGTTTCGGCGATCCTTCGAGAGGATGTCCGCGATCAAGGGCTCGGCGGCCGCCTTGTCGTTCTTCGCAAGATAGACCTCCGCAAGCTTGACCTGGGCGGCGAGCTTCTTGTCGAGGGTGGCTGCCGTGGTGGTCAGCTTCTGCAGAGCCTGCACGGCATCGGCCGTTCGGTTCTGCCCTTGGTTCAATTCGGCCAATGCGATCTGGTAATCGAAATCATCGCCGCCTGCCTTGATCCGTGCTTCCAACTCCACTCTGGCGGCATCCGCGCCCTTCGTCGCAGCCAAAAAGCGAACTAGGTCGAGCCCGATCTTGCTATCGGTCGGGTTGGCTTCGGCCCTCGCCCGAAATTCCTTCTCGGCCTCGACGAACTTTCGCTGCGCGACGAGAAACTGCAGAAGCTGAGCGCGGTATGCGCCTTCCTGAGGATTCTGCGCGATCAGCTTGCGCAGCAACTCTTCCGCCTTTGCCAGATCCTTCTTGCGTGCGTACGTGTCGATCTTCTGCAGTGTAATGCGCGTTTCGTCTTTGTCCGCAGGAATAGAATCCAGAAGCTTCAGTGCGCCGTCCAGATCGCCATCTGCGACTTTTTCGACGCAAGCAACGAGATCGCATCGACGTTTGCCGGGTCGATCTCATAGGCTCGCTGGGCTTCACGGATCGCGCCGGCATTGTCGTTTGTTCGCAGAAGAATGATCGCCCGCAAAGCATGGAGCTCCGCATTCGGCTTGTCGCCCTCGTTCGCGGCATCAACGACCCGAAGCGCGGCCTCGGCGGCCCCGCCGCCCACCATAATCCGCGCAAGCCTCAATCTCGCATTCAGATCGTTCGGATCCAGTTCGACGATACGACGCAGATCCAGGAAGAGTGAAGTCGACTTTGTCCGTTCGTCGACGCCTGCGAGCGCCCGCCAGACTTCGACCTTATCGCTCTTGTACTTGACAGCCTTCAGGAGTTCCTTCCGCGCCTCGAGGTCGTCCTTCTTTTCGATGAGAGCCATTCCACTCTCATAGTAACTTTGCGCGCGTTCTTCGGGCGATCCGCAGCCCGCTAAGAACGTCACGAGCAGGAGTGCAAGTCCGCGGCGAACGTGAAAAGTCTGACCGACTGGCTGCTTCATCTTTGACCCTGAATGAGTGTCACACGGCCGAACCCGGCTGGATAATCGTCTGGTTCCTCCGCTATCACACTTCCTGTGACAGGAGGAATTCAGAATCTGTTCAGGCGGAATATTCGCCGCAGGCCTGCGGACGCGCCCGTGAACAGCAGTTTCTGTCCCCGGCTGGCCAATTGTTTTCGAACCATCAGGAACACCCCGAAGAACCTTGCGTCGACATACTGCGTATCCGAAACGTCGACGATCAACCGTTTGCCGCTGTCGAGTGCGTCGCGGAGCTGTTCGATCGCGCCGTCGACGTGAGCGGCCACGGCGGCCCCGGACAGGGTAAGGGTCACGGACCCGTGGTCTTCGCTCCTTGCGATCGACAGCCTGTTCAAGTTTCGCGTCCGCCGCTCGCTCAGCATCAAGGGCAGCACGCATGTGAAGAGCATCGCGAGCAGCGCTTTACCGTCGCTCCAGTAGCGTCGCCAGAGATAGGGTTCTTCCTTAATGCGCCATAGCCACTCGAACCCGGTGCTGCGCAGCATCGGCGGCGCCCGCCGAACGGTTCCGGCTTCGAAATTGATGGTGGCGCCGAACTGGGCGCGAACGGGCGGGCGCAGCCGCCAATGGTTATGCAGCAGCCAGGCCTGGGCCTTCTCCGCGCCGAAAAACACAGCAATTAAATCTGCGTTACTGGCATTTATTTCATCGATTATTTTCGGCGAGCTCATCTCTTCGATCGTACCGAAACCGGGATTGAGCACGCCGACGCATTCCAGCCCGCCCCGCTCGACGTTCAGCCTGGCGCCGACCGCAGCCGCCAGCCCCTCGGCTCCGCCCAGCAGAAAGACCCGCAGACGCCGACCTGTCCCATTGGCCGATTTGAGCCGGCCGAACAGGTCGCTGCCTGCAATTCTCTCATGGATCGGAATGCGCAGCAGTTTGGCGATCCATATCAGCGGCATGCCATCCGCAAGACACAAATCGCTCAGCAGCATGGACTCCCGGAACGGGCCGGGGATTTGGCTCTTGACGAGGAAATTGACGTTGGGCGTCGAAATCAGAAATGGCGAGCCGGCATTCGTTGCGAGGTCCATCGATCGCAGCAGCGAGGGAAAATCGAGCGCATCCACTGGAATGCCGAGGAGGCCAAATACGTTGCGGGAGAGGTCGTCCGGAGAAGCGCATGCCGATCGCGGGTCCGCAGATCGCTCGGCAAAATCGGACGAGGCCGGAGGAGTGCGCAGCGTCTTCAACATAAAAGCTCCACGAACTTCAAAATTCGCCCGGGGCGCACCGCGGGGCCCATCATATGATTAACGAATAGTATTCGATTTACTACGAAAATCTTGTTTAGTGAAATCGATTTAATATACGTGATTAATACCGTGTCGGGAAGGAGTGATGGCTTAGTCTAGGACTCCGACCGCTCTGCAACCGTCACAGGGGTAGGAAGCTGCGCGGTGAGGGTTGCCGGAATGCCGATGGCTGTCCTACCTGCCGGAACGTCGCTCAAAACAACGCTGTTGGCCCCAATCTTGGCATTATCGCCGACAGAAATCGGTCCCAGGACTTTCGCACCTGCGCCGATGTAGACGTTATTTCCGACAGATGGAACGCCACCAACGGAGAGCTGACCGACGGTCACCTGCTGCATGATGATACAACCATCTCCGATGATTGCGTCCGCATGAATGATCACGCCATTTGGATGCGGAAGAAAAAGCCGTTTTCCAAGCTTGGCATGAGGACTAATATCGGAACCGGTGATGATAGTGAAAAACAAATGCTTAAAGATAAAGTACTTCTGCGCAATCCGCGCTGGAAGTCCCGCACGCGCCCGGTAGTATTGATAACGCTCGATGGCTGAAAGCAGAATCGAACTGATGTTGAACATGTAATTCATAGATCGAATTGTTCGTGCGGCGCCGATACTGGATTTACTTTCAATTGCTCCAAGCCTTCCATAAGCGCCTTTCGAACCAAATCCAACATCTCATACCGCTTACGATACATACCGCGCTTCTTCTGCGGGACCTCCTCCAGATTTCTTCTCCGCTCGGTCACATTGAGCAAATAAAACGAGTTATTCAATCGAACGCCGCCTCTTTCTTCCCATATTTCGTTGTAGTCGGCGGATGTCTTTTGGATTCTGCTCCCGAAATATGGATGAACATGATGCCGGTCTTCATTGGTCACGGCGTACACATGTTCGATCGCCACATACGAGCACACCATACAGAATACTTCGAAAAGAAAATCCCTTGGTCTCATGCCATGCGCTTGTTTGGTCAGGTTTCGGTATTCCCCAGCAGCATCCTCCCGGTCACGACCCTGAATACTACCTATCGTTGCGGTTAAAGCTCCTTCCTTCTCGTAAAGTGAGAATGCCAACGAATACATCCTCACGCGGTCAACAAAGAAGTTTATGACGAGATTGCCCTCCCTTAGGAACCAGATAGGCTGATCAATGACAACTCGAAGCCCCGCCCTGACAAAGGAGAGGTCCGCCAAGACCATCCGTTCGTTCGGCCCAAGGTTAAAAGGTGCCGCAAGTTTTTCGACACAATCGCAGTGCGCTCTGAGCCGTCCCAACCTCATGTGAGTGTCCCAAGAGGCGCACTGGTACGGCCAGATTAGCACTCCGATAGTCTCAGGGCGCTCGTTGAATAGGCGGACCAGACTAGCGTTCGACTGGTCCCCAAACAGGTTTCCAAGGTCTGAACGATGCTTATAGCATTTGGCTATCAGCGACAGCCGTCGCAGAGTGTCGACGCGTCCACCGCTGTAGACGACCTTCGACATTGACCAGACTCTGCGGAAAGACTCGAGCATTAAATATGAATGGTGAAATCAACTACATCTGTACCCACCATACCTTAGCGTGGTAATTGTAATGACGCAATTGCGCCTATGGGAGACCGGACGCCATACCGTCGGCCTGTAAAGGTCAGGGAATATGCGCGAACCCTGTTGGCGACAGGTATCTTAGAGAATTCACCACGCTGCGCGATAATCCTATCAGGCAATTGTGTTCGTGATACGTAGGCGTCGGTTGATCGGCCGCCTATGAGCTGCCAGCACATTTGCCGGGCACAGAATGGTGGGAGATCATATGGTTCCTCGAATCGGGAAGCCGATCATCGGCGCGCCATCGCAATGTTTGAAAATATTCGTGCCGATTTTGAAGCCCACGGCCGCAACGTTGGCGCCCAAGGTTTTGGGTCATGATAGTCTATCGATTTGGTCGGTGGCGCTACAGCGTACGACCGGCACTGCTACGCAAGCTATGCTCATTCGTCTACAAGCTACTCTACAAGATAATTCAGATTCTACGGGAATAGAGTTGCCTTGCGAGGCGATTGTAGGTCGCAACTTCGTTATCGATCATTTTGGCGGTATCATTGTGAGCGGCTACGCCCGCTTCGGAGACAATTGCCGCATCCGAAATGGCGTGGTGGTCGGCCTGCGGCGCGTCGATGAGCCCGTTGCTCCTGTCATCGGCAACAATGTGGATATCGGTTCAGGAGCAAAACTCCTTGGCCCGATTACGATCGGCGATAATTCATTGATCGGAGCTAACGCGGTCGTGATCGAGGACGTTCCTGAAAACAGCATAGCTATCGGCGTGCCCGCTGTCGTCAAGCCGCGTCGCCAGCAATCGACGGCAGCGTCCGACTCGTGACGCCCGCTGACTGGCCATACCGCTACGGCGTCGTCGCGATCGGCCGCAATGAAGGCCAGCGCCTTAAGAAATGCCTGATGTCCGCGCAAAGCTCCGATTTAACCGTTTACGTCGATTCCAACTCGACAGACGGCTCGGTCGCTTGGGCTGCAAGCCGCAGCGTCGAAGTCGTAGAACTCGACATGAAGACAAGCTTCACCGCCGCTCGGGCACGCAACGCTGGTTTTTCCCGCCTAATGGAGCTGCGGCCTGATCCTGAAGTATGTGCAATTTGTAGACGGTGATTGCGAACTAGCGAAGCAATGGCCCGAACGCTCTATTGCTTTTCTGGATAAACACCCAAAGGTTTGCGCCGTATTTGGCCGACGTCGCGAGCGTCATCCGGAACATTCTTTCTACAATGAACTTTGCGACCGCGAATGGAACGTGCCGATCGGAGAAGCTCGCTTCTTCGGCGGCGACGTAATGATGAGGACCGCTGCCCTCACGGTGGCTGGAGGATATCTCGACGAACTGATCGCGGGTGAGGAGCCGGAGCTCAGCGTTCGACTTCGCGCTGCCGGCTGGCTGATCTGGCGAATCGACGAGGAAATGACCCTGCATGACGCCGCGATTGCTCGATTCTGAGCAATGGTGGCGTCGGCACGTACGCAGCGGATATGCTTTTGCAAACGGGGCCCATCTCCATGGGTCGCCCCCGAACGGCTTTGGGTTTGGGAAAGCCGGCGCGCCATATTGTGGGGCCTAGTAACCCCCTGATATGCGTCTCCTTACCGCCGCCTTTGGATTGCCAGGTTTCCTGGCCTTCCTCATTTATCCGCTGCAGCTCGGGCGCAGAATCTTTCGCATTCCGGGAACGCGCCGTGCTCGAGTTCAATTGGCTTTCTTTGAGCTGCTCTCACGATTTCCTGAAAGCATCGGCCAACTCAAGTTCATTCGCGATAGGCTCCTGCGATCTCCGTCCCGAATCATTGAGTACAAGTGAAACATTGAGGTGAGATCGGGCAGACCAACAATGGATCCGCGCCGAAACCGGGTCCTGGCGGAACGGCTCACATGAGGTACGACATGTCTACGGGCGCATTGTTTGAATATTTTGATCGCATCGAGATCATCCATTTGCCTGAACGAACTGACCGCTTGGCAGCACTGCACTCCGAACTGGCGCGCGTCGGGCTGGACATCGATGGCCCTAAGGTCCGAATTCCGAAGGCCCCCAGATCCGAGACCACAAACGGCTTTCCATCTCGTGGGGTGTACGGCAACTTCCTCAGTCATCTCGATATCATTGAGCGCGCCTATCAGGATGGGCTCAACTCCGTTCTTGTTCTCGAAGACGACGCCCTGTTCAGCCGCTCTTTCAATCGTCTTCAGGCCTCCATCGCCAGCCATCTACGGTCGCACGATTGGGATGAGCTGTTCCTCGGTCATTCCATCACGAGTGGGCTTCCGTCATCCAAATCCGGACTCGTGAAGCTTTCCGGAGATTTTCTTTGGGCGCACTGCTATGCTGTACACCGCCGGATCATGCCGAGGATGGTGGAATACTTTCGAGAAACCACCGAACGGCCGGCAGGCCACGCCGATGGCGGGAAACTATATATCGACGCCGCTCATACGCTTTTCCGACGGCGCAACCCCGAAATAATCTGCCTCGTAAGTTCCCCATGCCTGAGCATTCAGAAGGGCTCCCAAAGTAGTCTAAACTCGGCTCCGTGGTATTACCGGTCAGGCCCTACGATGGCATTGGCCGCAATGGCCAGGAACTTTCGCGACGAATGTTGGCGTCGGGGATTAATCAGTGTCGGCCCAAAGGGCGAGGCCTCCTCCACCGTGGTGTCGGCGACACCATGGCCGGAAGGATATTGAGAGAATGCCGCCGAAATATTTGACGGCAGCTTGGCTATAACAAACGCGACTAGTCTCGCGAAGCCAGAAACTCCGCCAAGCGAAGAGCAAGCTTCACTATCGTGAGCGTCGGATTGGTGCCGCCGCCGGTGGGGAAAATCGAACTGCCAGCGATATATAGATTCTTCCACCCCGAAAACCTGGCAATTCTCGTTTACAACCCCGAAATCCGGGGTTGCCGCCATGCGTGTAGTGCCCATGTGGTGAGCATGAGCTCCGACCTCGATGTCCAAATTCGGGTTCGTTATGAACGGCGCGAGCTGTACGCGTGCAAGATCAAGCCTGGCCATCTCCTCGGCCGTCTTGATCGCAAGCAGACGTATCGTCTTCTTGTCACGCGCGTTCACGTTCCAGTTCAACTGGATCCGACGCAATCCAAATTTGTCGGTGTCGTTGATCAAGCTAACTCGGCTGTCGGGATTGGGCGACTGCTCGATCAACGACGTGACCAAACCATCACCGGGGCAGTCGAAGTCTACCACTTGCCTCATGACCTCCGCCATACGTGGCAAGGCGCACCCCGTTTCTCTGGCAAATTGCTTCAGTACACGGAGCCGTCCATAGCTTTGCGGCGACGAATTAGGGCCGAGGCTCACGATGCCATTGCCAATGTTGCTTTGCCGCAAGAACTCCGCAGTCGGAACCAGCGCAGTCTCCTTTTGCCAGAACTGCGTGTCCGTTACGATGAAGCGTCCAATGGGGACGTTCAAATGCTCCATGAAACAGCGACCGACCCACCCTTTACCATTGCCAATCCCCTGCGACATTTGTCGATTGGCGTTCAGCAGGATTCGGGCATTTTCGATCGCCCCGAGCGCCACAACATATCTTCGCGCCGATACGTTTAACTTCTGACCATTGAAATTCTCTACCACAAGACTGCGGACTCGTGACAAGTCATCGCTTAACTTCAGGTCGGTAAGGTTGGCATTGTAAAGAGATCAATTCGCTCCGATCCGCGAATTTCGCCGTCGTATTTCTCCGCAAAACGGGTAGGAGGGCTCAGAGCAAAGCCGCTCTGCCTGAACAATTGAGACGCAAAGCGAGGATCATCGTAGGGCGAGAGGTCCTTACCTCCGATGTCCACAATCTCCTGAGCCTCTTCCATGCCCTTGATGACCTGATCCTGCGAAATCGGCCATCCCGGCATCCCGAAATATTCGCGGGCCTCAAAATCGATTGGATCGAAAACACCGCACCGCCCGCTCCAATGATTGGACGTGCCGCCAAAATATCTAAGCCGGGTGCTTTCGACAGACCAGTATTTCCTTCCAACGCTTTTGCCGTCGTAAAGATGTTGCGACTGATCGCTGTATTCGAGACCGCCACCCTCGAGCAACAGGACTTTCTTGCCGCGAGTAGCAAGCTTCCTGGCAACTGTAATTCCCGCTGGCCCCGTCCCACAGACGCAAACGTCGTAATTGCTTTCGGAAACACGAGTCCAGGCTTCGTTGAAGTCAAAGATCATCGGAGGTTCATTTCCTGGCTGCGATGTCCTGGCGACGCAAAACCCAGCCTTTCACAATCTCAAACTCCATCTCCGCTTTATCCATTACGGGCGCAGGCGGTAAAGGCTCGTGACCGCGGCCGGCTCGAATTCCCAAAACAAATGTCGCGGCTGCGCCCGCGAGAGACCCGAAAAGTTGCGACGGTTCAAGAACGATTGCAGCTGCCTCATCTTTCTGCCTCCTGCATGCTTGCCAACTGGTCGACCCTGCTTGTCTTAACCAACTCACTAACCCACTATTCCGCCGCGATCGAGTGAGGCGCCGACATTCGCTTCGCAAACGGCGCAATCGCCACCAATTTCTTTTCGCGCAGCCCGGCGACAAGCGTTCTTCAACGCGTCTTCGAACATGGATGCGCTCGATTTCCAAGAACTTGCCGCGACTGTCGCGTAAGCGTTCGAGGACAATCCTCTCCAATCTTCTTCGCTTCGTGTAAGCACCCACTCGACACCGTCAGCAAGTCTGGACACGTCCTCGATATCCACGAGAACACCGTTCCACCCTGTTCTTATCGCCTCATCGGGCCATCCGGTTCGCGTGGCCACGACCGGAGTTCGACAAGCCATTGCCTCCATCGCAGGAAGGTTGAACCTTCACTTGTGCTCGCGGTAACCCACACATCGCAACGCGCATAAATCTCTCGAATCTGATCCTGTGGAGGGGATAGGACAAACTCCGTACTGGCAGGCAGAGGCAGCTCACTACGCGGATACTCGCTCCCGAAACAAACTATTCTCAAATTTGGTATCTTATTGCGAACGTCCCGAAGCGCGGCAAATGTGGTATCCAGCCCCTTGAATGAAGCACTTGAGTAGAGCAAACCGACCGTCGGGGTTTCCTGCTTGCCGCGCGCCGGAGCGAAGAACTGACTCTTGTCAACGCTGTTTGGAACATGATCGACGACTTTGTCGCCATATTCCGTTTCCATGATCTGCTTGAGCCAGCGCGCAATGACAATTTTGTGCATCGGCAGTCGGTACGTGGCCCGACACCGTTCAACGGGTAAATAGAAGAATACCTCATGGTGCTGGATGAAATAGACTTTAGCTCCCTTTTGAGGGCTGAGCGCGTCAACCCATTCGGCTGTTTCCCACCAGGTCGCGACGACGACATCGGCATCCGGAACGTCAGCGTCGTTCACGGGACGCCATACATCAAGTACACGATGATCAAGCCGGCACCCATCGAGATGAGATAACAGCGCGGCCTGCTCCTTCGGCCAGCCGCCTCCCTTCCTCCATGACGTAAACTTTTGTCTGAGCGACAGGGTCCTCGGCGGCGGAGAAACAAGGCACACGGTATGCCCCATTTCCATCAGCTCGCGCGCATAAACGCCAACGACCCTGATACCTCCTGCCATTGAAACCGTCGGCAAAACGAACGTGATGCGCATCAATGCTAGCTCGCTAATCCCTAGATATCATGTGGAAGTACGAAACGGGTTGTTCATGCAAAGTGACGCTTGTCCGCAACGAGTGGCGAATTCTCACGGACAAACAAGATATCGATCTGATTGAGTGCCCCATCAAGAGGCCGGCGGTGGAATTCAAGAATATCGTAGGTTACGAATCCAAGACACTTGAGGAATGCAACCACCTCATCCAGGAGAGGCGCGCCCTCGTTTATCTCAATGATTGCGACCTCAAGCAAAATCGCATCGATTTTCGGCAAGATCCTCTGGGCGCCTTTTAGAACCTCTAGTTCGTAACCCTGCGTATCGATCTTAACGAATACGGGCGACTCCAGATCCTCGATTACCGTGTCTATCCGACGCAGCTTGCGGTGCTCGACGGTCCGATCAAGCGGACTTCGCTCACTCAGGACGGAAGAGCCCGATTCCATCACATTGAACGAGACCGGCTCGCCGTCGTCGGCTCCCAGCAACTCGCAGAAAAGAGACGCACCAAGCGAATTGGCAACGACGGAAACACGAGCTTGTTTCTGAACATTGGGCTCAAACATCAATATTCGACTTTGAGGCCATATCTCTCGCGCAAGCCTGCTCCAATCTCCTTCAAACGCACCTACGTCAACAACCGTTCTCGGGGAAAAACCGCGCTTGGCCATAGCGCTCAGGCCAAACTTCATGCTCGGCGCGAAGCCATAGTCGTAGGCAAAACGATCGAACTCATCCCTGGCCAGATTGAAAGAAAGATGAAGGAGAGACGCCTTGATCCGGTCAGGTAAGATGATCTTCAAGGCTTCGACTACGGCGGTCTTCAGTTTGTTCATCGGAATTCGTACCCCGCCACGAACGGCGGCCCTCAGTTCGAAGTGACATGTGGCGCAGCGGTAACATGCATGATCGCTCAATTGGCGAAGTGCGCTCCTCTCGATCCGGCTACCAAGCGTTCATGTTCATAGCAAATGCCCGATTAGCAATGCAGAAACCTTACCAGCCAGCAGTCCGATCGGCACCCAGACAAGAAAATATAGCTCCTTGCGCAAATCGAACAGGTTATGCTTAACGCTATAAAAGATGATGATGGGAAGATACGAAAATTGGCTGAAGACGATCATTGCCAATGCTCCCTCCAGGCCGAAAAAGTAGAACCCCAAGGGAGCCAGCACATATAGTGAAACGAGCCGGACCAGGATGACGTTTGACTGAATCTTTGGCATTCCCAAAGCCAAGAATGCTTGGACTGCCAGACGAAACGGCATAGTCGCCAGGGTTGCGGCAAGAACTCCCAGCATCCAGCCTGCCTCGTAGTACCGGGGATCGTACAGCAATCGGATCAATGAGGGGCCGAAGGTCATCAGAAAGCCCGCCGAAAAATACGAGACCAAAGCGATAATCGCGACGAGCCTGTAGTAATTCCTCTTTAGATCCGTTCCTTTGTTCGAACAATCTCGCTCAGGGCCGGAAACGCCACATCGGTCATGATCTTGGATAGAACCCCTTCAGCCGAGATCACAAACAAAGATGCGATCGCATAAAGGCCAATTACAGTCGAGTTCACCAGCCCACCAAGCAACAAACGGTCGCCGCTGCTCGCAAGGAAGCCGAAAATCGACGACAACAAGATCCACTTGCCGAAGTGGATGACCTCGTACGCGGCCTGCTTGTCCCACTGCCAGCGATTTGTGACCCCGCGCAACCACACGTGGCTTGCGACAGTTCTGATCAGAGACGAACAGATCGAACCCGCCACCAGAGCCCAGATCGACCGATCGATCAGAACCCAACCGAGCATGCAGCTCAACCCAACCGCCTGAGAAACAACCTCCATACCGGTTATGCGCCCGAGCAGAATGCTGCGATTGGCCTCCAGCACCTTGGTGGACTCGAAGCCAGCGATCAGCATCGAGAGCGACAAGACGGCAACAACATATGGCAAGACAGGAGCCGCATATACGCTGTTTGCGGGTATTTGCTCGAACTGACCAAGGATGACGAGAACCACGCATAGAGCGAGCGCGCCCGCCGATAGCAGAGCGCCTCGCAAAATTTGGATTGCCCACGCGGTGTTCAGGAAGGCGGTCTCGTGGCCGCGTTTGCTCTGCACGACGTTTTGCTTCAATCCCACGTCGGAGAACATCGCAAGGCCGACGATCAGGGTCGAAGCGACAGCCATAACTCCGAACATTTCTGGAGCGAGCAGACGAGTCATCAGCAAACTGCTGCCAAGGCGGATCACCAGCGAAAGTGCGAACCCCGCCAGGCTCCATATGCCCGCTTTCACCACCCGTTGTTTGAGGGAGATTTGCTCGGATAAAGACATTCTAGGACAATCGTTCAATTTGGCAGGACAGCATCGGGCTTCTCGTAACGCGAAATGAGGCGGTTGACAGATTTTCGGCCCGATACTCTTCCGGCCCCAGACGCCATGCGGATCGCAACGGAGGTCTCACTCCTACCCTCAAGGGATGTCCACCAAAGCTTGCAGCACCAAATGGCTTCTTCGGACTATTCGCGACGGCTTTAAGATATTCAGCACGGCCCAATAGCGCACCTGCGAGAAGCCAATTCCACGAACTCATCGATGAATTGGGTATCTGTTCAATAAGGTTTAGCGCAACGATTAGCGCAAGCGCTGCCAGAAAAACCCTGTCGCGTGCCGACGATGTGAATCTTAAAGCCGACATCGCCCGAAAAACCGGCAGAGCGAGCAAACCAAATTGTGCCAGAAAGCCCATGATCCCAAACTGTCCCAATATCTGGATCCATGCGCCGTCGGTAATGCTTATGTCCTTGCCATAGTTCTCCTCGTAGAGGCGATTGCGCCCGTACCGTCCCCACCCAGCAAAAAGCGCTGCGAAGCATGCGCCAGAAGTTGCTGCTCTTGAT
Source organism: Bradyrhizobium sp. RDT10 (assembly GCA_044772375.2). Lineage (GTDB taxonomy): Bacteria > Pseudomonadota > Alphaproteobacteria > Rhizobiales > Xanthobacteraceae > Bradyrhizobium. Next base: position 962,718 of record CP187939.1, on the reverse strand, counting down.
CGAAGCGCACTTTCAGTGATTCCGCGCGCTCTTGACTGAATGTCATTGCCGTTTCTAGCAACGTATTAGTCGGAAAAATGTCGGTCATCCGAAGCAGGGGATAGAATATCCCGATCGTGGCAATCAGGACCGCTATTCGCATTTGCGTTTTCGGCCTCGACCACCGCACAAAAATCCGATGCAGCCCGCATAAATAAGAGCACCGGCCGATTTGCAAAGTATGATAACGACGCTCAAATACGCGGAAACGCCCACAGGCGGGAACAATCTGACTGCGCCTGACTTGAGACGCCAAAATGCGACCGCTGCCAGGAAAGCTGTCATTATGAAGAAGGCTGCCGTTAGACCGTTCTTCATGAACACCACGGGCCGAAACCCGCCGTAGCGCATTTCCGAGACAAATCCGGAGGGAAATAGCCATACACCCAATTGGAAAGCACAGGACTCATCCGGATCTCGAAAAGCATGAGAGCGGAGTACAGCAATCCAGCGATCACAAGGACGCGCATGATCGCCTCGGTATCTGAGGATTTCTGAAGAAAACGACGAGCGATAAAGAATGGCAGCAAAAACAATAGCTGGCTCAGCAGGGCCGAAATACCGTCATAATACCCAACGCCGGGAAGGACCGTAGGTCCATAAACCAGGGTGTCGTGATTGCTAATCGAAGTGAATACTGGCCCGACGATGGCGGCAACCGCAAGGATTTCAGCTACGCCAAACCCTGCTTTAGCGGTACCCTGACGCGATCCCAGCACGATGCATCCGGCCAATGCGCAAAGATTGGGTATGGAATTCTTATCAAACGCCGGAATCATCTCCAGTTTGATGGCTATATTTGATGGCAGCAGCAGCAACCCACCCAAAATGATCCAGAGGGTTGCTTCCGAAAATGGTCTCGTTCGATACAAAATAATCGCGACGATCGGCCACGTAAAAATGGCAACGGTGGCAAACCAGTTGGCACTCATCGATATCAGCTGACCTAAGAACTTCTTTGCTACGGTTTGAACGTTGTCCGGAGCATTCAGGAACCAAAATACCGAAACAAGATCAAAACGACCATGACTTTTGCATTTCTAGCTTAATTCAGCAAATCGCGCTTTCCCGAGCCGAGTATCCGGCTTCGAGCTGACCGAACGGTCACAGATTATTTGGCCAGCTTTGGCATAATCGCCAGGGCATGCTAACCAATCTGAAAGATACCAAGCGCATGGCCGCCGAACGACTGATATACACGCCTTTATGCGAATGGGTGTCCAACACAGCGTCGACTTTCAAATGGGAGACGACGGCAATCCTGGACAATCACATCGCGGTTGAACTGGCATTTGCGACGCTTTTGGTCGCTAAATCGATTTGAAAAGGTGCGTTGGTGGTTCTGGCAATGGAAGCTATAAAGAGGAAGCTGTGGAACCGACTGCTTGGCGAGGATTCGTGGATCGGCCGGTACGGGACGTTCAGGGATCGCGAACGGTTCGGATTGATCAGCCGTCCCAATTATATCTATGGCATGCTACGCGCTGCAGATTGTGCCAAATACTTTGGCAAAACCCGCGTCACCGCAATCGAATTTGGGGTCGCGAGCGGCGCTGGCTTGTTAAACATGGCCGATGTGGCGCAATTGATTCAGGCAGAGACCGGGGTCGAATTTCGTATCGTCGGCTTTGATACTGGCCGTGGCCTTCCGCAGGTTCAGGGTTACAGAGACCATCCAGAAATATGGAATCCCGGCGACTTCGCGATGGAAGACAGAGACGCGCTGTCGCGCAAACTGGCGGGTCGGGCAGAAATCATATGGGGCGACATTGCCGACACCGTTGACGCGTTCACCTCAGCCATCGACCCAGAAGCTCCAGTCGGGTTCGTTTCCATAGACGTCGATATTTATTCGGCCACGAAATCGGCCCTAAGATGCTTAACTGGCCGGCCGGAGCAATACTTGCCCGCGGTGAGCATGTATTTTGACGATGTTGGCTTCTTTTTGCGAACGAATGGTGTGGAGAACTCGCGGCGATCGCCGAATTCAACGTCGAGCACGAAATGCGAAAGATTGGAAGCGATCGAAGCCTACCTGGCCACCGGCCCAAAAAGGCGGACGGCTGGTACTCTGCGATGTATGTCTGCCACGTCTTGGATCACAAGGCGCGCCAAGAAACGGTAAATCGCTATAAATTGACGATCGAAGCTCATGCCGACTTTATGAGGACACGCTTCCTCTTCTAAGGAATAACTTGGCTGTGGTAAATATAACCCGCTGGCCACACGGAGATCATGAGCTAGTCAGTCGGCGATGCCCGCCAAACTTCTAAACTCCAAGATTGCTTGGCTTCGCCTAGCATTCATCACTTGGAAGGAGGAGGCCCCCGCGCAATGGAGTAGCTCGATGAAAAGTCTTATCCATGTGGTTACCAACGTTGGCTGCACCTTCTTGAACTGCCGACTAAGATCGCATGACCTTCCATGATCAGCGCGCCTTCAGATTGTCGGCATAGGCCTGTTGAATGATTTCGAGGCAGCTCTGAAAATTTCCAGAAGCTCCTTATCGAAAGTCGTTGTTCGCGTTCGGCTTAGGCGCGACCGAAATTGATACTTTCGGTTGCCACATCGAATCCTACCCGAACCAGTTCTCAGGTCAACATGCTCAACCATCGGTTCGCTCTGGCAAATGGATTATCGAGACACGGTCAAAGGTAGTCAAAGAAGGCGCTCGAAGGCATTCTTTGATCTTTTTGGCGCCGCCAAGCCGACAACCGAATTACCAGTGTGTGCAACTAAACACGATTGAACGCCACGATGGCATTCCACTGCGGCGGATTAGGCGACTGGTAGATGTCCTCAAGCACAGACCATGCTCCATTGGAAGGCGCTCTTCCCGACAGTTGGAAACAGGAGGGAATTCCGCATTGAACTTGCTGTCTGACAACCCAACGAAATTGTTATAATTGGTCATAGTGAATCCATACAGTGACGCAGCATTCTTGGAAGCAGCTCGAAGAATGTCTACGGCGGTCTTTCCTCCACCAGTGTAATCGGGGAGTACCCTCCTTCATAGCCGCACATCTTGGTGATGCCAAAACCCAACGCCCAAGCTTTCCAGTTGGGGTACCAGGTGGCCACCTTAGAGAGCGTATAGAGGCCCGTGCCGCTATTCACCGTGTTCGCATACGCGGTTGCGATTTCCATCTGCAAACTCGAATTTCCGGCGGCAGCCGCGTACGCGGCTGCATATGTACTCTCTTCCGCCGTGTTATAGGCAGAAGGCGTAACATATTGGGCCGTGCAGACATGCGTAACCCAGTTGGATGCCGCGCTCTTGGTATAAGGAGTCTGCGATGGACCCGACTGCGCAAGATACTTGGTAGAGGCAAGCCTTGCGTTGCTGGAGGCAGTACCCGAGGGGTCGCGCCAGTTGCCGTCTGCACTCCACACAGGACCTGATATCTGGCTCGATTTCCGGCGTAAGCAATACTTACGATTTGACCCAGCACGGACATGGCCTTGCCGTACCAGTTGTGTACGTCGGCGCCCCATCCATACGCTGTAGCCTTAGCGATAGCATACTTCGTCGAATAGAAACCGCTGGCGTTATTCCATGTCTCGTTCGGTCCCTCAAAACGCGGGATCATCCAGGCAGGACCGTAGTCACGGCAAAATGCAGCGAGGCTCGGCATATAATCAGTCGCGGGATCAATTGCCAATGCCGGCGTCACAAAGTACGGATGTGCGCCGACTTCCGCACAAAGTCGAACCATCAGCTCGGGCGGACAACCACTGTCAATACCACAACTTCCTCGCGCGTTGTCAGCGCCGTGCTTGATCCACGCATTCAAAGTGGCATCATAAACAAGTGTCGCGAAGCTCTGCCAAGTTCCCCCGATCGGATAAGAACTCCAGTTGAGAGGCTGCGAATATTCGCTCAGGATATTGATAGGCCCCGTTCCATTCACGTTCAGCGTGCATGGGCCGTTATAGCTGGCGTTGAACTTGACGGTAACGGTTGCTTTGTCGACCAGCTTGAAGCCAAGGAGCGTTGCAGCATATGCCGCACCAGAATTTGTCGTTAGGCCGGCATAGAGGCTGGAACGGAACTCGTGACCCGCATAGAAGACGTAAGATACGGGCTTCCGTGTCGCCCAAGTGGTCACGTTGGTTGTGTTTCCGGACTGCCAATTGAGAAAGCGAATGGTGCCAAAATTGGCTTCGAGCAATCTCTGCTTGAATTTCGTCCCGAAAACCTGACCCGCCTTCAGCGCAGCCTCGTCGTCGATGTGAAAAACTTGCAGGTTGGTGATGTGAGGAGTTCCGATCGCGGAAATGCCGACGCTGAACTGGGACGCGGTCGTCGAGAAAACGTATCGGCCGCTGCCATTAGTGCTGGTCTTGCTTCCACTGACGGCAACATTACTCATGCCGCAGAAAATCGTGCCGTTACCGTTCCAGGTGATCACATAATTCCCTGGCCGCGCAGCCTGGGAGGGGACGTCGAAGACGGTGTATACACCACCATTCACGATCTTGATGGGATATCCGTCGGAATCGAGCGTGTCAGGTGTGGGCCAGCCGCTGTTGTCCCTGAGGGTCCAGTTCTGCGCGGTTTTCATGCAATTCAGGAACGGGTATGCCGCACCAAAAGACAGAAAGTTGAAATTGACCTGGGACCGACCGCCGTTGAATTTGGTCGCGACGCCGGCGCTTGTGACAGCGACTCCTCGCGTCGGCCCAGCGAGCGGCACGGCGAGTGTGGCGGCTTCGGTACCGAGCGGCAGCAGAGAGGAAATGGCGGCGATGCTCGTGCCTTGCAGGAATGTTCTACGGTCCATTCTCGACGTCATAGTCAGGTCCAATCATCGGTTAGGGATAAATTCGAGACGATTGATTAAGCGACCAATCGTATTTTACCGCAGGCCGCGTCATCCACGCTAGCATGTCAATTCCGGGAACCATTTTAATTCGGGCCCGTTAACCACCCCGGAACGCCGGCGCCGTGCTGGCGTTGGCGGACTTGGCCTTGCCGGTGGGCCCAAGCGAATAGACCTCGTATTGGCCGTCGGAGACGGCGTATTGATAGGGCCGGCCCCAGGGATCAAGCAGGTTCTTCGCCTTCTTCAGATACGGGCCGTTCCAGCGCGGCGCCTCGGGCGGCGCCTCGACCAGGGCTTTCAAGCCAGCGCTGGCGCTTGGATAGGCGCCATTTTCCATATAATAGAGCTCGAGCGCTGTCCCGATATTCTCGATCTGGAGCTGCACCGATTGGGTCTTGGCCTTACCGAAATAACCCATCAGCTGCGGCGTCGCGATTGCCGTCAGAACCGCCAGAATACCCATCACGACAAGCAATTCGAGCAGCGTATAGCCCGCATTTCTACGGTCGCGGGACCGCAAGGCTCCGCCCCGGAACCGCCTTCCGACACGGCGTCTCGCCCGGTCCAGTATCTTGGCCAACATCCTGATCGCCCTTGAATTCATCTTCGTGAATTTCCGGAAGCGATAGTGTTGGCCACTGGTGTTCAAAGGGTTTACGAATGGAACCCGCTGGGAAGACGGTCAACGTCAAGTAACGGATATCGGGAAAGCTAATTATATTTGCGGAAGGGCTTATTCAGGGGCGCGGCCGTCTGGTAAATACCAAATTAAAATGACGCTGTCCCGACCAACCATTTAATCCGGGATTCCGGCAGATTCGAAAGACTGGAGCATCCACATGCGGCGCCCGCTCCACCGGCGCCATGGACGAGATTGAGCATGGCCTCGATTTCCGAGCCCTTCATCCGCCGGCCGGTCGGCACCACGCTGCTGGCGATCGGGCTCTTTCTGGTCGGCATGGTCGCCTATGTCTTCCTGCCGGTCTCGGCGGTGCCCAATGTCGACTTCCCGATGATCCGGGTATCCGCCACACGGCCCGGCGCGGATCCCGCCGTGATGGCGGCCACCGTCGCAGCACCCTTGGAGCGCCGGCTCGGCCAGATCGCCGGCATCGACCAGATCACCTCGACCAGTTCACTCGGAACGACCAGCATCCAGTTGCAGTTCTCGATCGGCCGCAACATCGACCGCGCGGCGCGCGACGTACAGGCCGCGATCAATGCGTCGCTGGCCGATCTGCCGAGCGACTTGCCGTCGCTGCCGCGATTCCGCAAGGCCAATCCCTCGGCGACGCCGATGTTCGTGCTGGCGCTGACATCGAAGACACTGACGACCAGCGCGATGTACGACGTCGCCGATACTGTGATCGCGCAGCGGATATCGCAGGTGCCGGGCGTCGGCGAGGTTTCCGTGAGCGGCGCCGACCAGCCGGCGGTGCGGATCGCGCTCAACCCGGTGGCGCTGTCGAATGCTGATATCGCGACCGACGACGTGCGGCTCGCCATCATCAACGCCAATCCGCTGGGGCCGGTCGGCATCTTCGACGGCGGCCGCCAAAGCGAGACGATTTCGACCAACAAGCAGATGCGCACCGCGGCCGAATTCCGCGACGTCATCATCAAGAGTTCGGCCGGCAATTTCGTCCGCCTGGCCGACGTCGCCGAGGTTGAGGATTCCGTCCGCAACCACCGCTCGATCGCCTGGTTCAACAAGCAGCCGGCGGTGTTGATCCAGATCACCAAGCAGGGCGACGCCAATGTGATCGAGACTGTCGATCGCGTGAAGGCCTTGCTGCCGGAGCTGAAGCGCTGGCTGCCCGCCGGCCTCGAGATTTCAACGCTGGTCGACCGCACCGGCACCATCCGCGCCAGCGTGCTCGACATGCAGTACACGCTGCTGGCGACCGCCTTCCTGGTCATGATGGTGGTGTTCTTCTTCCTGCGGCGGCTGACGCCGACGATTGCCGCCGGCGTTTCGGTGCCGCTGGCGCTCGCCGGCACCTGCGCCGGCATGTGGCTCGCAGGATTCTCGATCGACAATCTGTCGCTGATGGCGCTCGCGATCTCGGTCGGATTCGTGGTCGACGACGCCATCGTCATGATCGAGAACATGTACCGCAACCTCGAACAGGGCATGGCGCCGTATCCGGCGGCGCTGGAAGGCGCCAAGCAGATCGGCTTCACCGTGCTGTCGATCAGCCTGTCCTTGATCGCAGCGTTTACGCCGCTGATCTTCATGGACGGGATCGTCGGCCGGCTGCTGCGCGAGTTCTCGCTGACGCTGACTTTTGCCATCGTGGTGTCGACCGTGGTCTCGCTCACGGTCACGCCGATGATCTGCGCGCATTACATCAAGGAAGCGACGTCGGACCGGGCGACCTGGTTCGACCGCCTGGTCGAGGGCACGCTGTCGCACATCGTTTCCTTCTACACCTGGACCCTGCGGGCGGTGCTGGGCTTTCCGTTCCTGACCCTGATCGTGTTCTTCGCCACCATCGCGCTGACCGTGGTGCTCTATATCAAGATCCCAAAAGGCTATTTCCCGATCGACGACAGCGGCCTCATCGTCGGCGCTTCGCAAAGTTCATCGGATACCTCGTTCCATTCCATGACTAGATTTCAGCAACAACTCGAGGACGCCATTGAATCGGACGACGCCGTCGCAGGGGTCGGATCGATCCTTGGCAGCATGACGGCGAACCGGGGACTCTTCTTCATCAGCCTCAAGCCGCCGCAGGAGAGAGCCGGACTGACCACCCAGCTCGTGATCGACCGATTGCGCAAGAAGCTGGAGACAATGCCTGGCGTACGGCTCTACATGGTCGCCGCCCAGGATGTCCGTGCCGGTGGACGTCAAAGCAACTCCAACTACCAATACACGGTTTCCAGTGTCGACGTTGACCTGCTCAAGAAATGGGCCCCGTGGTTGCCAAGCGCATGGAAACAGTCGAGGGCATTACCGACATTTCCACCGACCGCGATGCCGCCGGGCTGCAGCTCACGCTGGTGATCGATCGGAACGCCGCTGCCACACTCGGCGTCCGCGTCAAGGACATCGACAACGCCTTGAACAATGCGTTCGCGCAGCGGCAGATCTCGATCATCTATACCCAGCGCAACCAATACATGGTGGTGCTCGAGATCGACCCAAAGTTCCAGAGCGATCCTTCCAATCTCGAGCGCATCTATGTGGCGGGCGCCAATGACGCCCAGGTGCCGCTGTCCGCCGTCGTTCGCTATGACCGCGGTCTGGCATCGCTGGCGATCAATCACACCCAGTCGATCCCATCGGCCACGGTGTCCTTCAACGTCGTTCCCAATGTACCGCTGGAGGTCGCAACCTCGAACATCCAGCGCGCGGTCGAGGAACTGCATATGCCGGACGGCATCCGCGGCAGTTTCGACGGCAATGCCGGCGATTTCAGCAAGACCAGCGGGCGGCAGCCGCTGCTGATCCTAGGCGCGCTGGTGGCGATGTATATCGTGCTCGGCGTGCTCTATGAGAGCCTGGCGCATCCAATCACGATCATCTCGACCTTGCCGTCGGCAGGCCTCGGCGCACTGCTGGCGCTGCAGCTGACCAACACGCCGCTGACGGTGATCGCCTTTGTCGGCATCATCCTGTTGATCGGCATCGTCAAGAAGAACGGTATCATGATGGTCGATTTCGCGCTCGATGCCGAGCGCAACCGCGGCCTGTCGTCGGCGGACGCGATCTTCGAAGCGTGCCGCGCCCGTTTTCGGCCAATCCTGATGACGACGATGGCGGCCTTGTTTGCCGGCATTCCGCTGGTCATTGCCACCGGCCCCGGCACTGAGCTGCGCCGGCCGCTCGGCATCACCATCATCGGCGGACTGCTCGTTTCGCAGATCCTGACGCTGTACACCACGCCGGTGATCTACCTCCTGATCGACCGGCTGCGCCGAAAACTGGGATCCCGCGGCGCGCTTGCGTCGATATCGTCATCGTCTCCGTCGGCATTGCGATAGGCCGGCTGTCCGACGCGGCTACTTGCCGAGCTTGGTCGTACCCGGATTCGACGCCGCCGGTACAACTGTCGCCTTTAGCGTTTATCCAAATGCATTAAACAAGGCCCCAAAGACGCCTTTTCTTTTCCGATCCGCAAGACTAATGATCGCCAATTGTTTGCACCAACTGGTCTCATACCGTGAAATTGCTCGTTGTTATCGTTAATTACCGCGTTACCCATTTTGCGATCGATTGCCTGCATTCGGTCGCAAAGGAGATCGCCAGCGTCCCCGGCACCCATGTCGCGATCTGCGAGAACGGGTCGGGGGACGATTCCGCCGAACTCATCCAGCGGGCGATCAACGACAACGGCTGGTCATCCTGGTGCACCCTCACTGCACTCAAGGTAAACCTCGGATTTACCGGCGGCAACAATGCGATCCTGCGTCCGGCGCTGGAATCGGTCGACAAACCGCAATACTTCCTGTTGCTCAATTCCGATACGATCGTCCGGCCGAACGCATTCAAGGCACTCGTCGACTTCATGGACAACAATCCGGAAGTCGGCATCGCCGGCAGTCGCCTCGAAGAGCCCGACGGCACGCCGCAACGGTCCGCGTTCCGCTTTCAGTCACCGCTTGGAGAACTCGAAGGCAGCCTGAAGCTTAGGCCAGTGAGCAGGTTGCTAAGCCGCTGGATCGTAGCTCCTCCCGTGGTCGATTACGCGTTCGAAACTGATTGGGTTGCGGGCGCCAGCATGATTATCCGGCGCGAGACCATGGAAGCGACCGGATTGCTCGACGAAGGCTATTTCACCTATTTCGACGACATCGACTATTGCTTCAATGCCAGGAAGCAGGGATGGCCGACCTGGTACGTTCCGGCAAGCCGCGTGGTCCACCTGGTCGGTCAATCGACCGGCGTGAACAACAAGCCCAGGCGTTTGCCGCCCTATCTCCTTGAAGCACGCAGGCGCCACTTCCTGAAGAATTACGGCGCGTTCTACGCGGCCATGGTCGACACTTGCAGAATCGTCGGCCTGTCGCTTTGGCGATTGCGGGTTCTTCTTACCGGAAAGGAAGACACCACACCTCCGCAGCACCTTTCCGATTCAGTCCGGCACAGCGTATTTTTGAAGGGCTTCAAGGTGACCGACGTCAAGAATCCGGCCTTGACCTCCTAATTCCCTGACCTCCTAATTTCAAACCCGCTCTGGGATTATTTATGCCCACCGACGACGAGATTGATCGAAGTCTGGTAGAATTTGCTCAGAAGATCGCGGCGATACCGAAAAGAATTGCAGATGAGAGCCCCTCTGCTGAATCGGCTGCAGAGGCCTCCCGCGCGGCCCCGCCGACCGCAGCCGAGGTCGGCAGCGAGAGCCTGCCTCCCCGCTTCCCGCCGGCAATCAACCCGATACGGACGCTCAGCCTGCCCTGCCTTCCGACGCAGGCGGCAAACAGGTTCGTAGCGCAGAAGAAATCGCAGGCATCATCATGAAGTCGCTGCGCACCATCGACGGTTGCCCCAATCGCGGATTTATCGTTACGGTCTATGGATTAAATCCGTGGAACGCCATGCTGACAATACGACCGGAAGCCGGCCCCCGCATTGATCGCAAGCTCTGGTGTTCCCGGGTGCACGACATCGGCGTGCGGCTCAGAAACGACTTCGACGTAGCTGATCAATCATCCATCTCGACAAGCGGTCCGATGTAGTCGCTCTGTTCCATAGAGGTTGCGCCAGCGAAAGCACGTCGGATACCCTGGACATGGCAATCAGCTCAGCCAACAATACTTCGCCTTCCGGATCCGATCCGTCAGCTCAGCCATTCCGCCTCCTGGGAATCGATCCTGGCGCAACGGCCTTGGAGATCGAGGCCGCTCTCGCGCGCGCACGAGAAACGCGCATCGCGCCGGAGGCGCGCCTGGCGGAGGCCTATGCAAATCTCCTGGATCCGGTCCGGCGCCTGCCGGGCGAACTCTCCTATCCCCTCGGCAGCACGCCCGATCGCGTCGATCTCTTTTACGCCGAGCTGCCTGCCGACGCTTCCGACGAAGACATACTGCAAGCGTCGGCTCAGTTTGCACCGATCTCAAGGGCCAATTTCATTGCACGTTACGCGGCTCGCCGCGGCGCGTCGAGCGAACTGCTCGTTGCCTTGATTGACGCGCACAATTCCATCGATGCCATCGAAATCTATCAGGCCCTGCAGGCGCTCCGGCATCGCGCCGGCTGGGCTCCACCATCGCTAGCGAGCGTAAGGGATGGCTTGAATGATCTGCTTAACGCCCATTGCGCAGCCGTTATCGACGCCTACGATCCGGTTGAAAGCGCTGCAGAGCCGCTGCTGGAGACTACTCGCCAGATCCTCGCAACGTGCGAACGGCCGCTGGTCCAAACGCATTCCCTCCTGCTGGCAGCCTATCGGCGCGCCATTGGAGGGATGCGCGCCAAAGCTGAACAGCAGGTCGACGATGCCTGCCAATCGATGGAACAGCGACCGGACGATCCATCCTCGATTGAGGGATTGGCCGATGCGCTGCACCGCTGGGCCTTCCTCTGCGAGCCCCTGCTATTGCTGAACGCGCATGAAGGGTTCAGCGACCCGGAGATGAATGCCGCTCCCGATCGCATATTCGGCCTGCTCGGCGATCTGAGCAACCAGCACCATTACCTTAGGGCGCAGCAGGTTCTTGATCACGCGCTCGACGCTTTCGGATCAATTCCCGATGTGGCCGCGCGGCTTGCCGAAGCCGGAGAAATACTGCGCGACATGCATCGCGCCGTTTCGAAAGGTATCGATCCAGACCAGGATCTTACGGTGCCGGCAGAAAGCAGCGGCAGCAGCTTCCGTTACATCAAAAAAGCCATGCTCGCGGCTGCGGCGCTACTGGCCATGCTTGGACTTTTGGTTGCGTATCGGACTCTTGACCTTGGAGCAGCATTCTCCGTCGCCTCGGCACGTAATCCGCCTCAGCCGAAAACGGAGCCGGAGTTGCTTCCCCGGTCGGCAAGGGCCAACGCTTTGCGCGAGAATATGTTCGTTACTGTCACTTTCAGGAAGAACGGCTGCGTGTGGTCAAGCAACAGGTCCGGGGCCCTGAAGACATCCGCGCCTATAACGCACTTGCAAATGATTACAATTCACGCTGCTCCGATTTCTTCTATCAGGACGAAGATCTCCGGCTTGTGAGGGAAGAAGTCATCGCGAAGCGAAAGCTTCTCGAAGCCGACGCCGAGCGCATCCTTTCGACCTGGCCACGGCACAAGAATGCCGGCGGAGCACCGCCGGCATCGTCCAGATAAGCCGGCTTCGGAACGTGCCGCGCATTAGGGTTGATCGTTCAGCATCCGTTCAGCGATCGTACTGCACTGCCTTCTGCGAAACGGCGGCGATGTTTCGAGCATCCGGGATCGACAGTACATCACGCAAGCGCCGTAGCGAGGTTCCCGGTTTAACGTTTTGCGCGGGTATCAAGCTTAACGCGCGAGTTGCGTTGCGAACGACCCGTAAGAAACTATGGTTGTTTTTGAGTTGCCGTATTCGGCCAAATTGATTGTATGAACGGTGGAGTATTTCGTGAAGCGACAGCGTTTGAGCAAACCAAAAAATATCCGGGAATTGCCGGCCACGAAGTCGCTCAGCGACCGTTACGCAGAAGTGGTGAGGTTGCGCCAGGCCGTCTTCCGGACCCAGGCCGCGCTACGGGCGCCAGCCGATGTCAACCGGCTTGCGTCGAAGTAGCGTCATGCGCTCACGCGCTGCCAGGTTCGCCTATCTGTTTGTCATCGCCGCAGCCATGATCGGCTGGTCGTGGCTGCTGCTGCATAGCCTCGCCTGGGCGTTTGACTTCTAGGCGCCTCCGCAGACGGGCGGGATCGCGCTGGATCGAACCTTGCGCTTAATCGCAGACTCTCACCGCTCTTTGCCGCCAACCCCTTACGGTCCATACCCGACGCAGCGCGTAGCACGCACCATCGCCGCGGTAGGCCCATGGACCGTACTCGGCATACTCGCCATAGCCGAACGGATAGTCGTAGCCATCGTCAAATGGATGACCGTAGAGGCGCGCATAGCCGTACCCGCCCGGATAGCCAATCCCGCGAAATCCCGGGGCGGCGACAAACGCGCCGCCTGCGGCCGCAATGTCCGGGACGATCATGAACGCCAAGGAAAGCGCAAACAGAGCAGAATGTGCCTTACGCATATTCCGGTATCCTCGCGCTACCCCGCGGGGCGGAATGTTGCGACGGAGCCGTGGCCAGATGGTCGATAAACTGAGCGCCGAATTCGCACCCGATACGCCATGCCAGTCGGCACAGGCGCGGGCGGCCCGTTGAAAGAATCAGCGTGTACTCCGCGGGCACGTCGAGATTTTCAGCGAGAACCCGCACGCCGCCATCAAATATGTCCGTGATCGTGCAATCGCGCGGCAGAGAGCCGACCCCAAACTGAATCTTGGCCGCCCCCTGACAGGAGCGACGTTCGCTCTTTCGCCGATCCGCAAACACCCGACCCACCCGTATTTGTTGATTTTGTCTTTCGGCAATCTTATCGAAAATCCGTTGGACTTCGCCTAAGCGATCGGCCCGCAATCGATGGTTTCCCTTATTGGAAAGTTTACCGCCGCCGCTGGCCAACGAGGCTCGGCAAATTCCTCTGACTTGTCTCGTCCAAGGTAAGGTTAAAGATTCAATTGCCTCGAAAGTAGCCCCGAAACGGTACATGGTGCCAAAATGAGAAGGCACAGCTATCAAGTGCGGCATTGCGGTGATATGTATCGCGATCGTTCAGCAGACAGCATTACGACGGGTTATTCAAATCGACCCAAATCTACGGCAGATTTACCGATGGATTTGTTTTCAGGCATTTAAACATGCGTATCTCCCGGGATTACCTGCGCAGAAAAGCGTCGTATATGGTTACTCTGCATAATCACTTTGCGGTGGGGTTATGAATTTTCAACGCGTCATTGGCCTTGCGGATTACTATTCTCGCAGCAAAGGCAAGTTTTATCCTTGGGGTTTTGCGATGAACGGCATGACCTCCAGATTGGAGGCCACGCGCCAGATCATTCACTCGCTCGCCATTGAAAGAATTGTCGAGACTGGAACATTTCGCGGCACTACGGCTGAATGGTTTGCTCAATTTGGCCTTCCATTCGAAACAGTCGAACTTACGGAACGCTATTGGACTTTTTCACGCGCTCGGCTGGCCAGATTCACGAACGCGAAAATTTACTTGCAATCCTCGGTCCCGTTTTTGAAGGAACGGATTGCCCTCGGATCGGCGGAGAAGGACGCGCGACAATTTTTCTATCTGGATTCTCATTGGGAAAACCATCTCCCCTTGCGCGAGGAACTCGAACTGATTTTCAATCACTATACCAACGCCGTCGTCCTGATCGACGATTTCGAGGTAGAGGATGACCCGGGTTATGGCTTCGACCACTACGCGCCGGACAAGAAGCTAACCCTCGCCTATGTTCGGAATTCCGACCTCCCGAAACTGTCGTGCTTCTACCCCACAACTCGATCAAAGGAAGAAACTGGCGCAAGGAGGGGTTGGGTCGTCCTTACCTCAAATCACCGAATGGCCGAACAATTGAGAACTATATCTTTGCTGCGAGAATATCAGATCAAGACATAGATCAAGCAATTGAGGCAGCTCGTCGTTTGCAAAATGATTCTCGAGGCTCATCTGGATGCAAGCACAGATCATACGAACATTCCGTTTTATTTATTAATAAAGCGGCCGGGGGACACCTGGGCTGACCGACTACACCACCGTCGACTCTGACGATGAGCGCACCGTAGGAGGCCGCATTAGGCCAGCCATTCGATCTTCAAAACCCTGTTCGAACAATCCTCATTTTTTAGAAGCCGCCGCATCCGCTAATGAAGACATCTTCTCATTCATGTTCGACAGCAAGCTCATGACCGCCAATCGCGAACGGAGTGATCACTACTTTCCGGCCATCGACGGATTGAGGGCAATCGCCGTCTTGATGGTCCTGATATTCCATTTTGACTTGCTGGAATCGGTCCATGGCGGATTCACGGGCGTCGATGTCTTCTTCGTAATCTCCGGATTCTTGATCACGTCGATCATCAGTCGGCAAATCAACGCCGGCTCGTTCCACCTTGGCATATTTTACTTGAATCGTATTCGCCGCTTGGCACCCGCGCTCCTTGCCACACTCTTCATCGTTATTCTGGCGGGTTTTGTCTGGCTTTATCCATCCACTTTGATCGAACTGTCGAAGCAGGCATTCGTAGCGCAAACTTACGTTGCTAATATCTATTACTGGAGAACTGTAAACTATTTCGGGCTCGATAGCAGCTCAGCCTTCCTGCTCCACACCTGGTCGCTCGCCGTCGAAGAGCAATTCTATCTGATCTATCCGCTCTTTCTAATCGTAGCCCATCGATACGCGAGGCGCCATGTTTGGCAGATCATACTTGCTATTTGTATTTTCTCATTTTGCCTGAACATACTGTTTGTTCACGCCAAGCCGGAAGCTACTTTCTATCTCTTGCCGACGCGCGCCTGGGAATTGCTGCTGGGAGCGTTGATTGTATGGCTGCGCACCCGCTTCACGCTTCGGCCGCTGGTTAGCCAGATTGCGGGTTTCACCGGCGTCGCTCTGATCGCTTGGGGCCTGTTCGGTTATCAAAAAGCTTATTATTTTCCCGGCTATTTTGCCCTATTGCCGACGATCGGCGCGGCGCTCGTAATTTTGGCATCGACTGGTCAAACAACGCTATTCTCAACTTGCATGAGCAATGCGGCGGCCACCTATATCGGCAAAATTTCCTACCCGCTCTACCTGGTGCACTGGCCAGTCAATATTTTTGCCGCGCGGCTCATGGAGGAAAGTTACAATAAGCCGGCCAAATGGTTCGCGTTTGCACTATCGCTGGCGATTGCATCCGCTATCTTCCACATGGTCGAAGAGCCGGTTCGCACAAACCGCATTTTAAGGTCGGCACGGTCTTTGCGCACCGGCTATCTTGCTGGGATTGCGGCAACGGCCATCGTTTGTTTCGGCATCTACGCAGGGAACGGCCTCCCACAACGTTATGCTCCCGAGGCAATCAAATTGGCCGGCTTTGCCGCCGACAAAACCGGCGAACTTCCATGCCAATTCAAGACAGGCAAAATCGATCTTGCCAGTTTTTGCAAGATTGGAGCGGCCGCCACAAAGCCTACCTGGCTGATTTACGGGGACTCTCATGCATGGGCTGCATATGGAGCTTTCGACAGGTGGCTAAACTCGACTGGGCAATCCGCCTTCTTTATCTTTCGACACTCCTGCCCGCCAATGCAAGGAATTCACCTCGTCCATAATCGCGGCTGCTTTGAATTCAACAATGAAGTGATTGACTTTCTTAACAGATCGCCGGAGATCAAAAATACATTGCTGGTCTCAACGTGGCGGCAGGCGCGAGAGGGATTTCTCACCACCTCGGAAACAATAACCTTGCCCAGGGAAGAATCGATCGCGCTATTCAAGCGCCAGTTTCCGGCAACGGTCGCCCATCTAAAAAAATGGGGATGCGCGTCGTGATATGGGAGCCTCTACCGGGCGCAAAGCAAAACGTTCCTGAGGCGCTAGCCAAGGCCTACCCCAACAGTCCGCCTCCCCAATCGCTGGAGTTCACAAGCCAACAATACCGGTCAACGTTCGACTTCTTCTTCGAAGCCCTGGAGCTAAGCAGGCCACAGATAGACGCGACCGTTTCACCTTCCGGGGCTCTTTGCCGAACTGGTTCCTGTTCGGCAACGATCGAAGGGCGACCGGCCTACTTCGACAACAGCCATTTGGCCGCGTCAGCCTCCGAGTTTTGGTCTCGCTTTTTGACGATTTCGATCTCCGCGCAGTAACTTGCACATTTGCACGCGGTTTCTGCCTAGTGGAAGTAACCGTGCCTATTGCGCCGCACGAGTCTACGGCACCATAAGGTGGAAAAAGTTAATTGCCCTTGAAAAGTGGTCTAAATTTTGAATAATGTCTGCCGAGACAAGCTTAGTTATTGCTATGGGAATACCCTGCTGCCACATTGGAACGACAAAATGGAGGCCGCCGAAAATTGAGGCCAAATAAGGACTTGTCGCGAAACTGACCGTCCTAATTCAAAAGTGGGCAAAAATTGCCTAAAAAAACTGTTGCGCGAATTATTGGAATGTTGTCCGCCACGGTTGACTTGGCCAGAATTCGCAGATATTAATATCTTATTAAATTCCAGGAGTGAAAAAATGAATAGGCTGCTCAATTTAACTGGCGCTGTTTTAATTGGCGTTCTCCTTCAGGGCGGCGCCTCAAAGGCGAATGTGCTTCTGAATAGCGGATTTGAATCAGGGGATTTCACCAACTGGGCGGTGAATACTGGTGGTGAGGCGACCTACCCGCAGGTCGTGATTGCCTATAATCAACCTGGCGCTTACCCCACCGGCGCATTCGGAGAGCCGATCCCTACAGCACCCAATGGTGGTAACTATGGCGCTTATTTTGTTTCGGACAACACCAACGAATCGATCTCGCAGTCGATCAGTCTGACGCAGGGTCAGAGCTACCAGGTGAGCTTCGAAGTGTACTCCCCAACAATGGCCGGCGTAACGCATTCGATGCCACCCTCCAGTCGAGCGTGGACGGAGTGCTCTCTCCACTTTTCACGGCCAAGACGTTGGCGAGCGGATGGACCATCTACTCGGCTATTTTCTCGGCTAGCTCTGGCCCCTACACTTTCTCACTGAATTTCCATGGGCAGGGCATTCCCGCGGGAGACTTTGTGGTCGATAACGCGTCGGTGGCGGCTGTCCCTGAGGCGTCGACTTGGGCGATGATGATCCTGGGCTTCGTCGGAGTTGGCTTTCTAGCCTATCGCCGCAGGGAAGCCCCGAAGAAGATCGGCTTTCGTCTCGCTTGATGATTGCGGCCATACCCGAATTGGAAGCCGCCCAATTGGGCGGCTTCTTTTGTCCGGCAGCTTGATTACACAGGGGCTGATCCAGATCCCAGCCACAGGCCGCGCTGGTGTTTTATTTAATTATATTAAACTTCAGCTTTAATCCCGAATAGCCGACCGGGAATCCCAACCCGCGTGCTCACCAAAACCCGGCGCCAGCGTAAAGTTCAAAGGCAACTCCGCGAGCGGAAAAGTATCACCACTTGCCACCCGCGCGTAAGAACTGCAGCTACTGAAGGCGAGTGCGAGGATCGACAAGCAAGACCGTTCACCCGAATGTCTCGCACGGTAAGGTTAAGCCGCCAATTCATTCGCGCAGAAGCGAACGCCATTGCACAAGTTCAGCATGAACCGGAAGATTGTCACCCAGCTTATTACGATAGCCGCGTGGGTTGCCGTCATCACGATCGCTTACGCGACGTTGACGCACGTCGGATTCGTGTACTCGATCTATTTCAAGCTTGCGCCGATCTTGATGGGTCCGGAAATGAGGACCTATGCCCATTTCGAGCATGTCCTGGCGTTCGCCCTGCTCGGCGCGTTGTTTGCCTACGCCTACCCCCACAAGCTGCTGCTGGTTTGTTGTGTGGTGCTCGGCGGCGCCGTCCTTCTTGAACTTGCGCAGACCATGACGCCGGATCGTCACGGGACAATGGTCGATGCGCTGGAGAAGATGGCAGGCGGAGCGGCCGGCATCCTGTTCGCGAGGATCACGCATCGGTTGTGGTTCGCCAAGGATAAGCCGTCCTGAGCCATTGGCGGGCTCTCTCCTGACTTAAACCGCTGGTTCCGCGGCTCCCGATATGAAGCTTCGAAGGCTAGCAGTCCAATTTCACGTTGCGGTCCCAACTCCAAACCAGCGCTAGGAGCGATGGCTGGTAGGTTCACGTGCAAAGAGGTGTTATCCCCACCGCAGATTGACTCTAGTTAAAAGAACGTGTTTAACGAAAATACAACCAATAATAAACGGGGGAGAATCATGCGGTTTTCGTCGCTGGGTTTGATCGGTCTGGGGACCGCGCTTGCGCTGACGTCGTTTGTCAGCAGTGCCTCGGCGGTCATCACGTTTAATCAGGATCTGGCGTCGGGCTGGACGCAAGGGAGCGGTACCAGCAACGGCCATTTCGCGGTCGACACGGAGGATAATGGGGTCGAACTCGGATTGCGTGCTTCTATCCGATTTGTCGGGCCGATCACACCGACAGGAAATCTCTACATTGCGCCAGCGGGCAATTCATCCGGCAAGGCGCTGTGGAATTTCGAGTTCTCGGTCAATCCCGGTTCGCTGGTCGGTACCCATTCGTTGCTGACCATCACCGGTCCCGGAGGGTCATTGGCGTTCAATCCGCAGCTAATACCAGACAATACCCCGATCGGCGGCCCGCTCTATCAGAACAGCGAAAACCTCGCTTTCGCATTTCTCGGAGGCCCGCTGAATTTTAATCCCAATGTCTCCGGCATCTATACCTTCGATCTCAAGCTCTTCAGCGCAAACGACCAGCTACTGGGCGACGTCTCGATCCAGGTCAATGCCGTTCCTGAACCATCGACCTGGGCGATGTTGATCCTTGGCTTCGCCGGTATCGGCTTCATGGCCTATCGCCGGAAGTCACGGCCGGCTGCGCTGGCCGCCTGACCCCAATTTTCGTTAGTGATGCGAAAGGCCGCCTTCGGGCGGCTTTTCTTTGCACTCATTGAGTTGAGATGCACGAAGCGGGCAATCCTGAAAACCATCCCAGCTTTAAACCGGCTGCGGTCCCAAAACCCAGACCCACCAAAGGCCGATGGCAAGATGAGGCCCAAACGAGATCGCCTGCTTGCCGTGCAGGTCATGTCCTTGCGCTCTCAGGATCAGCAGACTGACCAGGGCGGACGCCACTGCGATCAAGAGCAAGCCGGGAATTCCTTCCGCGCCGATCCAAAGGGTGCCCGCCGCGACGAACTTGACGTCGCCGAAACCCAGGCCGTCATAGCCCCGCAGCCAGCGATAGCCGGCGCGGAACAGGGATGCGGCAGCAAAGACCAGGGCAGCCTCCAATCCACGCCACCAGAAGTCCGCCGGGCTCCACAGATAGGCCTGTAGCGCTCCGCCGGCGGCCAGCGCCAGGACCATGCTGTCCGGGATGATCCCGTAGCGGCCGTCAATGGCGCAAACAGCGGCCAACAGGACGACGAGGTAGCAGCCTGCGATGGCGGGCAGTGCCCAGGCGGGATCGCCTGCAAGGCCTATTGCGAACCAGGCCGCGCCGGCGATCAAGGCCCACGCCACGACAACGTATGGCCGCCCTGGCGAGCGCCATGCCAGCGCTTCGCGGAAAAACGCCCGGTACGGTCACCGGTCCTGCGGAGCGAGCGCATCATCTCCCGCTCGCATGAAGGGGCACCGTCAGCTTCTCGCTCTGCCCCTCCAACACGACGTGCTCGGGGGTCACCGCGGCGACGCGCCAGCCGTCGATTTGCCCATTGACCTGAACCCACACGCCCAGCGGACTTTGCGTCGTTATCAGGAACGCCTTCGCCACCCCGTCACTCATGAACACCCCCTTGAGGGTTATTCCCGAATCCAACGTCGCCATCGTCGGGGGTGGCGCAGAAGCTGGCTCGGCCGCAACAAAACCCTGCCGGTTCCGTGAGAACAGCGGACGCTGCAAGATATTCTCAAAGCCTGCGGCGGCGCGCGCTTCGGTGGCCTTGGCGACCGGCCCACTTCTGCCAAACCAGGTCGGGGCCGTGACCGTCGAAAGCTCAAGCGAAATCACCGCGCTTAGTGTCATCACACCAACAAGCGCGATCCAGGCCGCAAAACCCACGATGAGAACGCGCGTCGCAGGCCGCAGCGCCGCCAATTCGCTCCGGCTGGGCAGGTCGGTCCGCCCGAGCATTGCGGCAAGCCTGGACGCCGCGAATTGCCGCGGTGAACCGGCCAGCCGAAGCTGCACCATTTGCGCCAACGACGTCATGGCATCCGCTCTGCCGGGGCCGATCCAGGACCGACTTGCCGGCCGCCCATGGCCGCCTCCCTTCCGGCGGGCTGCGAACCGTTGCGGATGGCGCCCTGAACCCTGAGCTCCGCCCTGATCGGACCGTCCTCCCCGTCCGCCAGGCTGCGGAACGAGGCCGAGGGGACGAACAATAGCGGCGTCTGATTCTCGATCGTGAAGATCATGTCCCTGACAGCCTTCAGCGGCCCTTCGAGTTCTACGCTGACGGCAATCATGTGCAACGGCAGGGACCGCCCGCTCGGCAACCCTCGGATGGTGAGCAGATTGACGCCGGCATTTGCCGCCATCGACTTCAGGCTGGCCTGCAGATCGGCGCTGGCGACGCGCTCTTCGCTGCCGGGAAGGAAAGGATCGCCGGATCGCCCGACGCTGCCGGCCGACTTCTTTGCCGTGCGCGTCACGTTCTGGAAATGTGCAAGCTGCGCTGCGTTATCCGAAATGTCTTCGCCCCTCGCGGCAAAGTGCGCCAGGATCGGTGCGAAGAGAAAGACGACGACGAAGAGTATGGCGGCGGCGTTGAAGGCCAGGAACGGCGTCCCGCGCGCCAATTTCAGATTCTGAATCATGGCGCGGCCCGGGATCGTGCGGTCGCCGCACGGGCGCCACGCAGCTTGAACACGATGCTGAAGCGATCCTTGCGCTCGTTCGCATCCGGCGTAATCGCAGAAGTAAGCGTCGCGCCCGAAAACAGCGGAGACTGGTCGATGATGCGAACCAGGCGTGCGGCATCCGCCGAAAACCCTGACAGCGTCACGGTGCCGTCGGCGATGCGGGTCTCGGTCAGAAAAGTATGATCGGGCAGGATACGCGACAGCTCATCCCACACAGCAAGGATGCCGGTGTCGGCCTTCATCGCGAACAAACGCGCCGCGGGATCCAGGCCGTCCCGACCGCTTTGAGCTGATAGCCGGGCCTCTACAACTGCCGTCTCCAGCGCCGCGGCGACGCCGGCCTGGCGCCATTCGAAGACGGCCAGGCCGAGCAGGACGGCGCCGAGCGCGGCGACTGCCAGCAGCCGGACCGCCCGCAGCGCCCACGCCGGATCTTCTTCACTGACGGCGCGGAACGTGATGACGGGTACGGCCTCGCCGCCGGCGTCTGCCACCGCCAGACAGTCGACATCCCGCGACGCCAGACCGAGTTCCGATAAAGCCGCCTCGGCGCGATCACGCCTGACAATCCAGTGACACATCGACACGACGCCGTCCGATCCCTGTCCGACGGCGGTTGCGGCATGCCAGATGTCCGAAAGCTGGAATGGCGTTCGCCGCAAAATGTCCTGGTCAAGGATCTTGGGTAGAGCGCCAAAGGCGGCCTTGGGCACGCTCAACTCGCGCAGAAAGAAAAGCTCGCGCGAAATCACCGGTGCCACGGTCGTCGCTTCCCGCGTCACGCCCTGCTCAGTGAGCCACTGTTCGAGTGCGGCCGCGTTGAAAAGCGGCAATGGAATCCGGATTTCCGCTGAACTCTTGGCAGACGCCAGTCGGCATGTGACGCTGTCGCCATCCCGCCAAAGCGTGACCTGCGGCCTTGCCTCGCCCTCGGCCCATTCGCGCCAGCGCGCCGGGACCGCCTCGCGCAAGCCCGACAGCCACCATTGCGCAAAGCCCTTGCCCCACGCCGTGAGGACGTGAAGGCCACCGGCTCGGATTGCGGGCAGATCGGCGACAGGCATGATCGTCACTTGCGTGATCGGGACATTCGATTCGAATGGGGAAGCCTATTTACTAATTCTTTACGAAGGGTAACGAGCGGCCGTTCACTGGCTGCGTGAAGTGCCCGGCGGCCCTCAGTACTTGCTTTAACTTGGTTTGATCATTCGTTTACCGTCTTGTTTAGGCGCGATTATTCGAAACAGGCATCCAGTCCGGATCATGCGTTAGAGCGGGATGCGTACAAAATCGCGAAAACAACCCCATGCAAAGTAGATGGGCCCCGGCTCGCAGCACTCACGCCGCTTGCGTCCGGGGCACGAGATGGTCCGTCGTCACAGCCCAACCTAGTCTCAACATGCGCTAGCCCTGGCGCAGCGCCACGACGACGGCGGGCTCGTTACGCCGCTCGTCCTCGAATTCAATCCGGATCGAAACCAGATCCGGCAGCCGCTCGGCGCGAGATCCAATCGGCGCGCCAGGCCGGCTTGACCTTGGCTTCGACGGTACCGAAATACCCGATACGGATCTCACGCACGCCGCTGAGCACCACGACCCGGGTTGCGGCTGGTTCGGGATTCTCCTTCGCGCGCGCCCCGTTAAACGCCACGAAATCAGCGACGATATCGCCGCCGCTTCGTCGCAAGACGATTCTGTGCGGCCCGCCTCGCAACGACCGCCCCTCGCTCAACCCGACGAAGGAGATCGCTTCGCCGCGACCGTCGAACCCAATGGCGTCTTTTGGGCTTGCCCCGTCAGCCCGGACCGGCAGCGCTGACCCCACCAGGGCAGCTACGGTCTGGATCGCCGCACTGGTCTCACTGCCGATCTCGCTGGCGCGATCGGCGCCGAAAGCCTGCCGTGCCATCGACAGCCCGCCGGCCAGAAAGCCGGTCAGGATCGCCAGGATGGCGAGCGACAACAGCAGCTCGATCAGCGTCAGCCCCTGCTCGCCCCTCCGGCGCGCAGCAACGCGGGCGATCAGCCGGCTACGGACTGCGCGCGTCATGGCTCCGCCTCGGTCGCAAGCTTCAACGCCGCGAGCTTGATGGCAGTGCCGTCCGGCGCCTCGACGGCGATTTCAACCCAGAACGACTTCAAGGCGCCATTTGCAGGCGCTGGCCGCGCGCCTTGCGCCGATCGCGTGTCGCTGGCGGGACGAAGTTCCGTGACGGTCTGCCGCCACCGGAATTTGTTCGCAACCAAACCTTCACGGTAGCCAGGTGCAAGCGCCTCGGAAATGCCGGCGGCTTCGAGATGGGACTGCGCGACGCGCAGCGCAGCGCGGTTGGCCTGCGTGCGTGCATCGGAGCGCATCGCCACCACCACGCCGGTCGATATTGCACCGAGCCCTAGCGCCAGGATGACGAAGGCAACGAGGATCTCGATGAGCGCGAAACCTCGCTCGCCGTCACGCCTCGCCAACATTCGTCTGGATCGCGCACCCATCATTGGATCAACCGTGGCTCGCCGGTCAGCCAGTTGACGGCGATGCGCGCCGATCGCCCATCCAGCGTCAGCGCGATCTCGCCGCCGGAGGACTGGCCGTCCGGATAGAATCTGATACCGCCCAAATCGCCGGAGCGCTCCGTCTCGGCAACCACCACCGCGGCAGTCATTCCACGCGGCAATGCGTGCATGGAATTCGGCAAGCCGAACCGGCCTTTGTCCACGTCGATCCGGAACAGTGTTTCGGCATTGCTCGACATCGCCTGCGCACGAGCCAGCTGAAGCGTCGCCGTGACGGAGCGCGCCGTGACGGCGACACGCGTGGCCACGGCCTTCGGTTTGGCGGACAGCGTGCCGGCAAGGACAAACCCGATGATGCCGATGACCACGAGCAACTCGGCCAGCGTGAACCCGGCTGACGATCGTGCAGGGCGTTTCATTGGAACGCGAGATTGTTGATCGACAGCACGGCGCTCATCACATGCATGATGAGCCCGCCGATGCTTCCGCCGATGACCAGGGTCAAAGCCGGCGTCAGCAGGCCGACCATGCGTTCGATGCGCCGCTGCAGGTCGGCCTCGATCACGCTAGCCACCTGAATGAGCATGGGGCCGAGCTGACCGGATTCCTCTCCGACGGCGACGAGGCGAAGCGATGCCGGCGGCAACAGGCCGTCGCTATCGAACGCGCGATGCAGCGGCGTGCCTTCCGGAACACGCTTGATGGCGCCCTCGTAGAGCGCATTCAGGTGCCGGTTGGTGACCAGCGCACGCGCGGTCTGCATCGCAGACATCAACGGCACCCTTGCGACGAGCAGCGTGCCGAGCGCCCGCGCAAAGCCACCGGCTTCGCGGTTTCGAATGAGCGCACCAATCACCGGCGCCGAGCATTTCAAACGATCGGCACCGAGCATGACTTCCGGATGTTGCTTCGCCTTGCCCCACAACACGAAACCCGCTGCGCCGCAAAGAGCGACTGCCAGCAGGACCATCAACCAGTTATCCTGAACCTCTTCGAAGAAATGCAGGATGCCCGGAAGCGGCAAGCCGGCATCGACGAAGATCGGCGAGATGCTGGGTATCAGCACGAACACGATGACCACGACCGATACCAGCGACATCAGGATCAGGATCATGGGATAGACGAGCGCGGAGGCGATCTTGTTGCGGATCTCGAGCCGGCGCGCCAGCAATTCGGCGATCTGCTTGAGGACCTGCCCGGTCACCCCTCCGGCTTCGCCGGCGGCCAGAATGGCCCGGTAGTCCGATGGAAACACCTCCGGTCGTTGCGCCATCGCTTCCGAAAGCTGCAATCCGGCCAGCACGTCCTTGAGAAGCCCGTTGGCGAGACGCGCGGTTTTCGGCGCGGCGCCCGGCCCTGCGATGATCCGGAACGCGGCATCGAGCGTCAGCCCGGAATTGGTCAGCGAAGCCAGCTCAACCGTAAAAGCCGTCAATTCCTTCAGGCTGAAGCGGTTCGATTGAACGAGCTCCCGCTTCCAGATCGACGTCTCAGCTTCCCGCGACGGAGCGGATGATTGGCTCGACCGTTCCACCGTGTGGTCGGCTACGCCATAGGTTTCGAACGGCGTCAGCCCCGAGCCGTAGAGCGCGTCGATGGCCGCATCGAGACCTTCGGCAACGATCGTCCCTACGGTGACCGCGCCTCGCTCCGTGTATGCCTTGTAGTGAAATGTTGCCAAGGGCTGGTACTCCCTCAGGACGCGCGGGTGACGCGAAGGACTTCTTCGAGCGAAGTCTCGCCGGCCCCGACCTTCACGAGGCCATCCTCGTAGAGTGTGTGAAAGCCTGCTTTGCGCGCAAGCTGCTCGACCGTGCGCTGGTCCTGGCTTCTTCGTCCGATTGCCTCGCGGACGCTGTCATCGATGACCAGCAGTTCCGATATCGTCGTGCGGCCGCTATAGCCGGTGTTGCCGCACGCCTCGCAGCCAACCGGCTCCCGACTGTGCGACCAATCCACCGCAGGATTGCCTGCTATCGCCATCTTGAGCTTGCCATGCGCGCGCTCGCCGTCGCTGTGCGGTCGCGAGCAGATTGGGCAAAGCTTTCTGACCAGACGCTGTGCCATCACGCCCGCAATCGTCGAGGCGAGAAGGTAGCGTTCCAGTCCGATGTCGATCAGGCGCGTAATCGCGGCAATCGCACTGTTGGTGTGCAAGGTCGAGAATACCAGGTGGCCGGTCAGCGACGCCTGGATGGCGATGCGCGCGGTTTCGAGGTCGCGGATTTCGCCGATCATGACGATATCAGGGTCCTGGCGCAGGATCGAGCGAAGCGCCGTGGGAAAGTCGAGACCAATCTGCGGCTGGACCTGGATCTGGTTGATTCCGGAGAGCTGATACTCGATCGGATCTTCCACGGTGAACAGCTTCAGTTCAGGTCGATTGAGATCCTTCAAAGCGGTGTAGAGCGTCGTCGTCTTTCCGCTGCCGGTCGGGCCGGTGACCAGAATGATGCCGTTCGGAAGCGCCATCAGGCGCTGGAGACATGCTTGCGTCTTGCCGTCGAGCCCGAGCTTGGTGAAGTCGAGCTCCACCCGGGTCCGATCGAGGATTCTCATCACGACGCTTTCGCCGAACACCGTCGGCAAGGTCGAGACACGGATGTCGATCTCGACGCCGCGAACAACGGTCTTGATGCGGCCGTCCTGCGGCAATCGCCGCTCGGCGATGTCAAGCTTGGCCATGATCTTCACGCGCGTCGTCAGTGCGGCCCGCAACGTCGCGGGCACGAGGCGCTCCTGCTGCAAAAATCCGTCGATGCGGTATCGAACGGCGACGGCATCGCGTCCGGGTTCGATGTGCACGTCGGATGCGCCACGCTCGACGGCTCTCGCAATGATCTGATTCACGAGCCGGATGACCGGCGCTTCGTTGGCGATATCGCGCAGGCGCTCGACGTCGAATTCGCTGCCGTCGTTGCCTGATATCGCGATGTCGTCGGCTTCCTCAGACTGCATCCCGGACGCCGCGTCCTGATACAGCGTCCGCAAGGCGCGCTCGATTTCCGCCGGAGCAATCACCGCGAGATCGACGCGCACGTCGAGCATGTAGCTGATGGCCTTTACGGATCTCGTCGACAAAGGGATCAGAAGTTGCGATCAGCAGGCGACGGCCGTCGAACGAGATCGGCAGGATCCGATTGGTCTTGAGGAAAGGGACCTGCAAGCGGTCCGCCAGGACGGGCCGGGCCGGGAGACCCGCCGGTTCGATCAGAGGAAGACCGCAATAGGTAGCGTAGGCCAGACAGAGGTCGGCCTCGGAAATCAGGCCGAGCTTGACCAGCACGAGATCGAAACGTTCGGAGGCTGCTTCGGCGGCCCGCCGGGCCCGGCCGATGGCGGCGGGATCGACCAGGTCCTTGCCGACCAGAAGATCGGAAAATGCCTGCGCGAAGCCGGCGTCCCTTGGCCTCGGCAATTCCGGTCCCCGGCCTGGAGGCGCAGCCGGGCGCAACAATTGCTGGATATCGAATGACATTCGCGCGCTCGGCTGTCTCGCGGGGGTTCTCCGTCGGCGCGATTCTAGGGGTTTTGATTAACACAAAGCTGTTTGACGCTTTGTTTGCCATTCCTGCGTAAATATCGACCGACGACGCAAGGTCAGGCCGCTGGCCGGCCCAGCAAGGCTTATCGACGTGGCAAACCGGCCAAAGGCTCGAACGCACCGACTTCCTGCCCCCGACCGGCCGGAATGGCTTTCCCTGCCCCGCTCCGGGGGCAGCCGATCGGGCTTCGCGCTGGTCGCGGTGATCTGGACTTTGGGCCTGATTACGCTGCTTGGAATGGCTGTCATCGTCGGGGCGCGTTACCGCACCAAGACGTCGTCGAACTACGCCGCGGTGACCGCAGCCGAGATGGCGGCAGAGAGCGCCGTCAACCTGGCGATTGCCACGGCGCTGACTGCTGCGCCCGAACAAGCCGTGAATTTTCCGTTACGGTGCCGATTGCCCGGCGGCGAACGCGCCACGATCACCGTCGAGGAAGAGACCGGAAAAATCGACCTGAACACGGCGAGCCCGGCCGCCTTGATGCGCCTCTTCACCGCGCTCACGGGCGATCAATCGAAAGGAGGCCGCATCGCCTCGCAGATCATCGAATTCCGCAATCCCAGGACACAGAGCACAGCGGCTCCCAAGCCGCCTGAAGCACGCTTCACGACCGTGATGCAACTGGACCAGATCGACGGCATGTCGCCCCGGCTGTTCCGGACAGCGCTTCGCCATGTCACGGTTCGCTCCGGGCGGCCGGAGCCCGACATGGAAGCCGCCTCTCCCGCCATGCTTAGGCTGCTCAATGTCGAGCCGAAGCAAGGGACCGCCAAGCGAGGACTACCCACGGCCGGCAGCATGACCATCCGCGCGGATATCAGCGCCTCGGACGGCACACGCTTCATACGGGAGGCGCTGGTCTCGCTGGAGGGCGGAAACGGGCGCCCCTACATCATCCGCGAATGGCGGCGCGGGGATATCGATTCATCAAGCGCGCGGCAGGATCGCCCCCAAGGCACGTCGCGCGCGTGCCTGCGGGTTCGCGAAGCAGCGGCAAGCTGAGCTTCCGCATCCACGATAAAGCTGCAACTAGGCGTGTACTCATAAATCCCGAAACGCCGCAGGACTTGGCGATGTCCGCATTACGCACAGAAGCGGACATCTGGGCCGGCCTTCAGCTTGCCTGCTTTGTGCCATTGTACCGGAAGTGGGGCCAGAGCCATCGTCGTCGCCATTGACATCGCGCCTTGACAAGCGCGGGGTCCATTTCGGAACCAACACATGGCCGACATCTCCAAGTTTTCAATAGTGACTTATGAGCGCAAACCGGGGCAATGGCGCGCGGCAATAACCCCTATTCGGCGTTCTGTTTCGTCCACCCAAACCGGAACGGTACTTAGCATCGTAACGCCGGAGGATCTTGCTTCCGATGTAGACGCCCAGTCGACGGCCGAAAAGATCATCAAAAAACTTTGAGCAGCCTATTCCCGACGACGAATGCTCTCATCGCGCGCTTCACCGAGATCGACGTCACCGTCTATCGTCGCCATCGCACCCACAGGGCGTGATCTCCTGCGTCTCGGTCAGCTTGATCATGCGCACCGCGCGGCAAAAGCCAAAGAAAAACCCGCCGACTCAACCCGGCGGGCTCGAAGTTTGCCTTTAGCGGTGTGAGTTTGTGTCTACCGCATCGCTGCTTCCCATCGAACGGCCTCGCTGTCCTAGGCAGTCTCATACCGAGCTGCAGGTTGGGACGCCTGAGGCTTTTCCTCGATTGGGCTTGCAGGCAATTGCAGTACGGTAGCCCTCTGCCCCGCAGCGAGGTCAGTGACAAGAACGATTGTACCGTTTGAGAATTCCAGCGCGTCGTGATGTTGGTATGGCTTATTGAGGTTTATTTGGCGATAGCGCGCGAGTCGATCGCCAATGTTCTTGCAAAACATCATGCCATCAGTCTGAACGTCATTCTCGAATGCTATCTCGGTCCCAGGACGAAGGCAGACCGCGACTTTCGGATCGTCCGGGCTCGCAAAGCCGTGAGTCCCAGTAGAAAAGTTGGTCGAGACCAACGTTTCCGCGACCTCAGCTGGACGAGTCGCGACCGCATGTAAGCTGTAATCGCACATGGATGCGCCTCCTATAAACCGTCACCCCCAAATCACGAACCTTCGCAAACCGATTTGGTTGCGAGGTGCGGTGATGGGGATCAGTAGATTCCCCATCCGTCCGGGAGTCGACTTAAGAAACATTAATTCGGCGAGCCCCAGAGGGTCTAACCGCCCGGGCCGCGCTTTGATGGGCAATGCTTCAATGGCGTGTGCGTGCTATGCTTAGCGCAAAGCAAGGAGAAAAGCATATGCCCGTTGGGCTGTTTCGGAGCGAGGATGGATGGGCGCAGGTCGATTACGGAACCGGTGCTACTATTCCGATCCCGCGCTCAAGGTACGAGGCAAACGGATATTAAGCCGGATTTCGACAAACTTCCTTCGGAAGCTGAGTACCGGGCCGCAGAGGAAAAGAAGGACGATGATGCCCCGAGGCCCTAAAGGCGAGAAACGTCCAGCCGACGCTATCGGCAACGCCGTCATGATCGCCAAGATTGCCACAGGCTTGAGGATATCAAACCCGCCGGCGTGAACCGGCGGGCTATGGTTCTTAGTTCGCGGTAGAAGGCGCCAATGCAATCAGCTCTGGAGCAATGCCGTCCCGATCGGGACCCGCCCGTCACCCGTCCCGAGGCAATTCGCGGCATGATCGATGCGATGCTGCACATCCTCGCAAAACAACCGGGAGAGAAGCCGACGAAGAAGGCCAAAGGGAAATGAGCGGATATCTCAAGCAAAAGCTTTTTCAGGCTCTGCATGATTTGGTCGGCGCCGGCGACTTAGATCAGCGTCTGACGCACGCAGGTAACTATTTGGCCCATCTTCAAGAACATGAGGTTCCTGAAGAGCATCGAAAGGAACTCGGGGAAATCAAGGCGATCATGTTTGCAACGCCGCTGTCCTCCGAGCGAGGCTATACCCCTCGCCAGATTTCAACGGAGGACGGCACGAAGCTGGCACATCGGATCCTCGAGCTCTACACCAAGGTCATGGGCGGGCTCTAAGCATGTGCCGCCTGGTCGCGCCGGCTTTAAGGTGTAGAAATGAGCGCAGCGAGATTGAAAGAACTGGAAGAAATGGCGGCGAAGCTATTAGAGACCGCTAGCAAGCTTCCATCGGGGCAGGACCGCCACAACGCGCTTCAGGAGATCGAGAGATTTCGGGCGCGGATAACTGCTCTGCAATTGTCGGGTATGGCTCAGTCGCCGCAGCCTTATGACCTTGTAACCCGGCCCTGCACGATTCACGCGGGTCGCTTTCGCTGGGACATCAGAGAGAACGGAAGACCTATTCAGTCTTCCATAGAATCGTTCGCCACCGAGCAGGAAGCTCACGCGGACGGTCGCCATGAGCTCGAAAAATTAATCCTAGTCTCGAGGTTGTGACTGCCTGATTTGGTGATTTTTCAATTAACAATTCCCCGCCCGGGGCGGTCGCTCGCGCGCGCCGAAACGTTTTAGCCCGTAGCGAGTCGTAGAGGCGATCGATCCCGGTTTTGCTGTTGATCGAACATGGAAAAGGCGGCCGCCTATGCGATCTCGGCCTTCATCGTCGGCTTCGGTCTTTGGATCCTTATTGCCGGCCTAAGCTCCAGTGTGCCCGCTTTATGGATTTGCGCTGCTCTCATCCCCATAGCGGTCGGGCTCCTGAGCGCTTTCGGCCACACTTAAAAATCCATCCCCTTCCTGGGCGCCTCTGCTTGCTTGCAAGCAGACTCTTTACTTTCCCCAGCGTTTTTCCGCAGCCTTCTTGGCGATCTCTTTCCGCTTCTTCGCCGACATGCCCGCGGCCCGCGCCTTGCCGCCCATGCGCCCCAGCGCCACGGCGGCCGCGTTCTTGCCGTCCTCGGTGGTGATGTCCTCGATCTCGCCGGTTGCGATCTTGGCGATCATGATGGCGTTGCCGATGGCGTCGGCCGGCCGCTTCTCGCCCTTAGGACCCCTTGGCATCTCTATCCTCGAACATGCGGTCGATTAGCAACTGGATGGCTTTACCCACTGCACCGTTTCTATCCTTGGCAATAAACTCGTTGATAGGTGTGCGCGTCCTGCCGTCCTCAGGGGAGACGTCATTCTCATAATCGATGAACAGCGCGCCATTGTCGTCTTGTACCAAATACCACCAAGAATCGCGCTGGCTCGACATGTGGCTGTGCAATACCCTGCTTTGACCCATTTCCACTTCCTGCATTGCGATAAGCCCAGCTATAGGTAATGCTTAGCGGTAAGCTTCGCAAGGGAGGGGCAAATGCGGTAGTGGGCTCTTTCAGCGATGGCCGCGAATGTTACCAAGCGGCCTTGGGAAATCGGTGATATCGTTGGGGTGTTGGAAGCGTGGGAGGTCGCCCAAGTGAGGCGGTCTATCTGGGAGGAAGGCCATGGAATGGTTTAGCCGGAAGACATCGATAGCGGGTAGTCAAATTCCCAATTGGATACTTGTTCTAGCGGCTCTCGTCGTAATCTGGATTATCTACTCATTCGTCGCGCGGTGAGTGAATGGAGACGAATGAGCAGATAATTGTGGCAACGGGAAGCGACGATAGCGCGGATTGAAAAGCTTGATCCTGAATTGGCCGCCAAGTTCAGACGGGAAGGCAAGTTCTAAATTTCAAACTGAGACACTACCCGCTAGTCACCGGGTTGGATGCAGCGCAGAAGAAATGCACCGTAGAAGTACCGATGCGGCGTCCCACTATTGCCCTCGCCCTCCGGTTGCGGTTGGATGGAAAGGGTCTGGGGAAAAGGTAGGCGATGCGACAATTTAACACCGCGCACTTTGCAGTGATTATTTCGGCGATCGCTTTGCTGGTTTCTGGCGGCAGCCTTTACATCTCCAAACGCTCTCTTGACCTTAGCGCCGCGAAGGACGAGCGCGAACTGAGGGACAAAGAGCCTGCGATCGATGTGCAGGTGCGCCCAGCCGGAGTGTCGACTGCCTCCATAACAATTTCGGTGCTCAATCGCGCTGACGTCAACATTACGCCGCTGGACATCACGGTCGAGCATTCGTTTGAAATCGGAGATCTATACCTTTCCTCTGCTAAGCAGAGCATTGATCTGCTGAAATCCGCATTGAGCTTGTCACCAATGGGACCGGTAGTACCAAAAGGCGTTGGCACTTTGAAGGCAACATTGTCCGGGGTTACTGACGGCAAAGACGACACGTTCACGCCTGGGCTTGAATTCCGATTTGCTGTTCGGATTAGGTTTGCTGACGCGGAAGATACTGTCAAAACCTTCCCGGTTGCTCGGCGGATCTTACCGCCGTCGGCTGTAGAGCCGTGCCCGCCTTCGTGGACACTCGCGCCACGGCCGCCCGGCTGTTGAAGCGATTGCCGGGGTCCTGAGCGGCATCCCTTGCTGGCCTCGTCGCTACGTGGGCGGGGCGCTTCTCACCTTTAGGGCCTCTTGGCATGATCTTCCTTCTTATTCTCTGCGGCCTGGTACTCGGCTTCCGAGGGAAGCTTGTCGAAATCGGGCTTATATCCATTTGCCTCGTATTTTGAGCGCGTGACCGGGATGGTAGTTCCGGTCCCGTAATCGACCTGCACCCATCCGCCGTCACTCCGAAACAGCCCAACGGGCATGGCTTTTTTCTCCCTGCTTTCCGCTAAGCATATCACGGGAGCTAGGGCGCGTCGCCCTATGGTCAAGGGCAATTATTTTCAAACTGAGACACTACCGGACTTCACGGGCGACCTGGCTTTGTAGCTTCTTGGCGCCCCAACGATATCAACAGGCCAGTAAGCAGGTCGGCGACAAGGAACACCTAAAGATCTTTGCGAGCGAGAAAGCCGCCGAGACATGGCTTCAGGAGAATGCCCGGAAGGCGTGGCGTTCCAGTATGAGGTGGAGTGAAGACAGGCGCCTATGCACCACCTTTTCGCGCGGGGCGTTCTGACGTTCTCACTTATGGAGCGAACTGAGATAGGCGAAGTAAGCCGAGCAGGCCGAAGCGGCGGCCGCGAGCGCTGCGATCACCACGGAAGCGAACATGATCCAGCTCCGCCACTGGTCCTGTACGGCGGCTCTTCGTGCCATTTCGGCCTTTGCGGTGAGGTGGATGAGACTGTCAGGCCGTGTGGACAAATCCTGCGCGAGTTCGGCGTTGGTCTTTTGGTGCGGTTCTTTTGCCATGCGTAAACCTCCCGATGGTCACGCATCATATTCCTAAAGTTCTGGCCCGGCGCAGGGCATGAGCCGATTGGTTTGTGTTGCACAATTAACCCGCAACGCGGACATCAAGCTTAACACGCGAGTTTCATTGCGGCCGATCTAAACAGGTCTAGCGTGACAGCAGGTCGCGCAGATGGCGACTAGTCCCCGCCTGCGTACTGCGCGATTAGGGGCCGCTTCGTGCCCAAGAGGCGGCCCCACCCCCATTTTAGAATAGCTTTTGCCGTGCCCTGGTCGACCCCGTTTGAGGATCCCATCATTTTGCCCGACGGCCGGCAGCTGCTGACGCTGAAGGACGCGGCCGACTACATCAACAAGCTGCCCAAACAGGAATCCGACCTGCCAGAATGGCAAACGGCGATCGAAGCGCTGATGCTGTGCAGCCGCGGCGGTCCGACGATGATGGCGCGGATCGGGGTCATGAAGGCGTTGAACCGTCATGTCGAGCGGGTGTTCAATCCGGATCGAAAAGAGACATTGGGGGAAGCGGAAGCTCAAGAGGGACCAATGACCGTGCTTATCTACGTGGATACGAGCAAGCAGATCGGAGACCCCGATCACCTCAGGGTCTTCGCGAATGCCGACGCCGCGGACATCGTTGCCGTGTGCCGACATGTCTCAAAGGTGCCAGAAACAGACAGCGGCAACGAGCACGTCGTAGTTCGTGCGTGGCCATTTCCGACCAATAGTTCCAAGATCAAGGAGAATTGGGCTGAAGGGGACCGAGAAGTTCATCATAGCGCCGCTCTATCCGATCGTAACAATCGCAGGCGACTGCATGGAGGCTTTCGATGTCCAGAATGGAGATGCGACCCCTGCCGATTTGAATAAGACCGGCATGTTGCAAGGTGCGCTCGACCAGATTGATCGTGGTTCGCTGGACACCAAGCATCTGTCCGAAAAATTCCTGCGTCAGCTGGATGTCATTGCTTCCCAACCGTTTACTGCACTGGAGAAGCCACCTTGCTGCCCGACTCTCAACTTGATGCAGCGCCTGGCAGGCAGTCGATTGCTGCGCTTGCGCGAGCAGGGACAAATCGAACAGCGCAATGACCTTTCGGAAACTTTCGCTGGCTTTCCCGACGCGGTGGATTTCCGACGCCGGGACGCGCACAGTTTCGCCGACGCACTCGGCAAATGAAGTCATAATACCGTGGATAGAAGACGAACCGATCATTCCCTCTCGGCCAACGATGGAAGTCTCGGCGGTGTGGCCCTGTTCGGTGAGTGCGAGGACCGAGATGATGGTGGATTGCGGAAAGTAGGCGAATTCGATATCCGAAGAGGAGCCATGAAGCACCTGACCATGCTCGACCGCAATTGTCCTCATGTGAGGTTCCAATAGGGATCGCGTCGAAGAGTCGAGCAAACTCAAAAGGTGATTTTCAGCGGCCACATTAGCTCCAGCACAAAACCAGGCGGGAGCTTCAACTCTCTCTGTCACCGATACCTGAGGGCGAATTCGGTGATAGACCACGGTGGGCGCAAAGAGGGGCAAGAGCTAGTTAATTGTGCGCTGATAAGTCGGGTATCCGACAGTCTGGCGGATTCTACTTGCCCTCTTGAAGAAGTGCGGGACACATATCCGCCAATTGAGGCGGCCTTACTTCTTCAGCGGATCTGGCAAAACAGCGGCAAACGGGACGGTCTCAATAGCTCGCCCCTGTTCGTCCGTAATCACGAACGCCTGAGGAACCCGGTTCTTGCCGCCCCGAATAGCGTCAGCCAAAATCTCCCGTGCCGAACGTAATGCCACCTGCCTGGCTTCTAAAGCGTCCCTTAGGTCCAGCCCTTCCACATCATGTAGTAACTCCGCACCTTCAACAACATGGAAGTAAAAGCGACCCATCGCGGCTCCTTGTGTCTCCAATCTAGATCGGAGCCGTTCGTTCCGTCTGTCGGGCCGCGGATAGAAAATCAAGATAGGCCACGCGCTATTTCAACTTAGGCCACTGAGGCCGGAAACAGGCCAATACCCGGCCGCGCGTGGAACAACTTGGCAACCCCAGAACCTTCCTGAATTCAGCACATGCCGATCGAATGTCCGTTCCGGGTCAATCGCGTCGTTCTGGCCATGGTCCGATCACTTCCGATCCACCGATTAACGGACATTCCCAAGGTCAATCGGCACGTCTCAAACGTGCAATGAAGAGACATTCAACACCATCTAGAGTTACCCGTGGTCAGGGCCAGCAGCGCACAGACAATTCTAGACCGCCGTCGAATGGCAGCGTCATCGTTCGGAACCCATTAGCTCCAAGAAATTCGAAGTAGTCCGCGTAGTCGCCTCGATACTGCTCCGTATTGTCGCAGACCACGATGGCGCCCGACTTCAGATAGGGGTTAACCAACTCCAGTGCCGGTCGCGCCATGGCGATCCAGATATCCACCAGCATGAAATCCACTGGCCCATTGATGTGCTTGAGTGTTTCGCGCAGGTCGCCTTCACGTAGATCGATGAAACGGCTCAAGCCCGCCTGCTCGAAATGCGCTCTTGCGGCGCTGGCCTTACTTGGCTCGTATTCGGTGCCGATCACCACGCCGTCGCCGCCCGCGGCGTCGACATTGTCACGCACGGCAGCGGCGAGGTAGAGCGTCGAAACACCGTAGGACGTGCCCACCTCGACAATTCGGCGCGCATTGTTTGCACGGCAAAGCTGATAGCAAAATTCCGCCTTGTTACGGTCAAGCGCGACAAGCTTGTCGCTCCGAAAGGCCTTAACCTCGTCCTCCGTGAGGATATGCGCTTCCTTAGTCCGCTCAGCGTCGTAGCTTCTCATCGCCGCAACCTGCTCGTCGCTTCTGGCATGTAAG
Organism: Bradyrhizobium sp. RDT10; assembly: GCA_044772375.2. Taxonomy (GTDB): domain Bacteria; phylum Pseudomonadota; class Alphaproteobacteria; order Rhizobiales; family Xanthobacteraceae; genus Bradyrhizobium. The sequence continues at coordinate 926,204 of CP187939.1, read as the reverse complement.
CCCGTCAGCAAGCATTCCAGTTCCGGATCGTGAATGACAGTCAAGGTCGGCTCCCTTCGCTGGAATGACCCAGACAGGTTCAACGGGTATGGTCTCAGTCCGCGCAGCGCAGACACCCCGGCAGGGCACAGCGTTTCAGGTAGATCGATCGTCGTTAAGCGCTTGGGATGTTGGATCATCGATGTCGCAGTTGGGTCAATCTCGTCGTCTTGACCGTGGGCCAACTACTTCCGGTCTTCCCCCACTAGCAGACATTCGCGGGGTCCGTCGGCATGTCTCAAGAGTGCCAACAGCCGACTTGGGTTTTTGACGAGGCGCTCTAAAGCTGCGTCGGAGCTTTCGGTCAATCCGGTTTGCCGTTGACGAGGTAGTTCACAGTCACCATCGCAAGAGCGCGCACACCGGTGACCAGCGCCCTCTCGTCGACATAAAAATTGGGGCTGTGGTTTGGCGCCGCGGTGGCCAGATCCTGATCGCGTGGCACGACGCCGACAAAAAGAACAAGCCAGGCACCTCATTGAGGAAGAAGGAGAAGTCCTCGGCCGCTCCGCTCGGCGGGACAACCCCCGCGTCATTGTCGGCTGCACGCATCAGCACCGGTGTCATTCGCGCGGTCACCTTGTCGTGATTCACCAACGGATCGTAAAGTTCGATGATTTCGACTTCGGCCTTGGCGTTCGCGCTGGCAGCGATGTGTTCTGCGACCTGGCGGATGTCGCGATGCACGCCCGTCCGCACCTGCGCGTCGTAGGTGCGAATCGTACCCGTCATCTCGACCGTTTCGGGCACGATGTTGAAGCGTGAGCCGCCATTGATCGTGCTGATGCTGACAACCGTCGGCGCTTTCATCAAATCGGTGCGTCGACTCACGATTGTCTGGACGCCGAGAACTACCTGCGCGGCGGTGGTGATCGGATCGACCGTACGCCAGGGAAATCCCGCGTGCCCTTGCCGTCCGGTGACCTTTATCCGCACCTCGTCGGAACTTGCCATTGCGGCACCCGCGCGGTAGCCGATCCGGCCGCTGCGAAGTCCCGAGCTGACGTGCAGGCCGAACACGGCGTCGGGCTTCGGGTCCTGGAGCGCGCCTTCCTTAATCATCTGTTTCGCGCCCCAACTCTTGCCAGCGAATGCGGCGTAGAGGCTCGGACCCTCTTCGGCCGGCTGGAACAGGAATTTGACGGTTCCGGGCAGTTTGTCTTTCATGTCGGCCAGCACCTCGGCGGTGGCCATCAAGATCGCCGTATGCGCATCGTGCCCGCAGGCGTGCATAACGTCGACCTCGCGTCCGAGATATTTACCCTTGGCCTTTGAAGCGAACGAAAGCCCTTCCGGCTCCTTGACCGGCAGCGCATCCATGTCTGCGCGTAACGCCACGACGGGCCCGGGTTTGCCGCCTTTGAGCACTGCAACAACGCCGGTGCCGGCCACGGCGGTTCTCACCTCGAGGCCGAGTTTCTTCAGATGTTCCGCGACAAGGGCTGCCGTACGGTTTTCCTGTTCGCCGAGCTCCGGATTCTCGTGAATGTCGCGGCGCCACGCAATCAGCTTGCTCTCGATCTGAGCGGCCCGCTGCCGGATCTCCTGCTCAAGATCCGGCACCCTCGACTGCGCGTTCAGCGTCGCTGAACACAACGGCGTTGCTAGGAGCGCAAGCGCTACGACGAAACCGGTTCGGTGGGACATGTGGAACTCCCAGGCAAAATCGACGCGGCCGCCGCAACCTACCACGCGCCTGATGACGCGGCACCAATTTCGTTTGCGACACTGATGTCGGGTTGGGGTCAACGCGCTACTTTGACCGCGCGCCGCTCATTTCCGGTCTTCCCCTGATAAGCGGACAATTTCCAAGCCGGTTGGCATGTCTCAAAGGTGCGCACAACGGAAGTGCCCGCCTCATTCGTTCACCTCGTCGGCCAGCGCAAACGGCACCGGCGGCGCGGTGATGTTCGGCTGTAATGCTTCCGAGCGCTGAGGTCGTTCGGGATTGTATTCAGCCGTCCACAATGGCCCGTTCACCGCGGATGTAGTGTTCGAGCTGATCAATCATGAACTTCTGATCACCGATTGTGCTTTTGACAAGATCGCCGATTGAAACAATGCCAATTGGCTTTTTTCCCTCAAACACCGGCAGATGGCGCACGCGCTTCTCACTCATGAGGGCCATACATTGGTCAACCGATTGTTCCGGCCGTGCAATGACGACGTGTCTTTCCATGATGTCCCGCACGTGCGTTGCGGGAGACGTTTTACCTTTGAGAATAACATTCCGCGCATAGTGCCTTTCGGTGATGATGCCAACGAACTCGTCGCCTTCCATCACTGCCAACGATCCAATGTCTTTTTCAGCCATTTTCGCGATGGCGTCGAAGACGGTAGCATCTGGGTGAATAGACCAAATTTTCCTGCCCTTCTGATCAAGCAGCTGTCGCACCGTAGTCATTTGGATCCTCCCTCGGACACAAGCCCCGGCAAGATTCTATTTTGGTTTCATGGCGCTCCCTCGTTGCGGTCAAAGTAAGCATTTCGCGTGCCCGTGCGCACGACGAGTGCTCGGTGAGAGACCGGCACAAAAGGACTGTCGCTTCTTATTGAGAGTGCGATGCCCGCCGACGGCATTCCCCGCTGCCCCTTCGCCTCGAACGGAGACGTCGGCACGTCCCGTCTCGAAGAGCAGCTCTAAAGAAGCCTACACGATCCAACGCCCATCCAAAAGACCTCATATTGGCGGGGGCGCGGCACAAACAATTCGGCCAGTGACCCCAATGTCCGAGTCGGGTCAAAAGCTGCCCTCTTGCGAACGACCGCTTCTGGCACTTTTGAGACAGCTACTGCCGACCATTTTGCCGACGTGAGTATCGCATCTGCGAAGATCGTATTGGGACTAACAGAACGACGGCAGTCGGCGGCGCCAACCGGTAGTCACGAGAAATCCTGCCTCAGTGTGGCGGCGATCTGTTGCAGCGCCCAGTCGACCTGATCGCTGGAGATAACAAGCGGCGGGGCGATGCAGATCGTGTGCCCGTGTGTGTCCTTGGCGAGGATGCCTCGGGTCTGCAGGGCCTGACAGTAGCGACGTGCACCGCCTGCTTCCGGATGAAGCTCGACGGCCAGCATCAGCCCGCGTCCGCGCACTTCCCGGATCGTGTTGCTGCGGATGCCGCTCAGGCCATCGAGAAAGCGGGTGCCCTGGGCGGCTGCGTTCTCGATCATCCCTTCCTCGACCAGCACGCGCAGCGCGGCCCGAGCCACCGCACAGGCCAGCGGATTGCCGCCGAAGGTCGAACCGTGCTGACCAGGTTTCAGGGTGCCGAGCACCGCGTTGTTCGAAAGCACGGCCGACACTGGGTAAAAGCCGCCGGACAACGCCTTGCCGAGCAGCGTGACATCTGCCTCGATGCCCTCGTGCTGTTCCGCGAGCAGCTTGCCGGTGCGACCGAGCCCGGTCTGGATCTCGTCCAGAATCAGCATCACGTCGTGCGCGGCGCAGAGTTCGCGCACTTCTGTAAAGTAACCTGACGGCGGGATGACGACGCCAGCTTCTCCCTGGATCGGTTCGACCAAAAAGGCGACCGTGTTGGGCGTGATTGCCTTCTTCAGCGCCGCGGCATCGCCGAAGGCGATGATCTTGAAGCCCGCCGCGAACGGTCCGAAATGGTCACGTGCCGCCGGGTCGGTGCTGAAGCCGATGATGCCAAGGGTGCGGCCGTGAAAATTATCGGCGCAGACGATGATTTCGGCCTGCCCGTCCGGCACTCCCTTCACCTCATAGCCCCATTTGCGCACCGACTTGATCGCACTCTCCACCGCTTCGGCACCGCTGTTCATCAGGAGCACCTTGTGGGAGCCGGTCAGCGCCGCGATCTCTTCGTAAAGAGGGCCAGCTGGTCGTTGTGAAAGGCGCGCGACGTCAGCGTCAGCCGGCCCGCCTGCTCCACCATCGCGGCCAAGATCTTCGGATGGCAGTGGCCCTGATTCACCGCGGAATAGGCGGAGAGGCAATCGAGGTAGCGATGGCCCTGCGTATCCCAAACAAAGACGCCCTCGCCCCGCGACAGAACGACGCCGAGCGGTTCGTAGTTCTGGGTGCCAAAGCGCGCTTCCTCGCGATGAAATCAGTGACTGATGGATCCATGTTTCGTCACTCCAGTTGGAGCGAACTGGCAGGCAGTGGGCTATCGCCATTTTCCAGCCTGCGAATGCCCGATGATCATCATCAAGTTACCACAGGCATTTTGCTTGCGGACACATTGGGTGACGCTAAACGGCACTGCCACTCCCTATCGGGCTGGACAGAAACAACCCGGCGAGCCTCCTTGCCAACTCTCATTATAAGATATTGACTAATAAGACGATTTGGCAATGCTCGCCCCGAGAGACCGCACCGTGTGGTGCACTCGGCTGGCAACATCCTGCGGACTTACCAACATCGGACGTCGAACCAGCGCTCTGCTGGGTCTGCTACTGTCGGGATTGTGTTGAAAAAAGTCGAAAATGCTGCGTCAGCAGAATTCGCGCAAAAGCGAGTTGATCGCCGACTTCGGCTGGCGATGCCCTCCCAGAGTATGTGGGAAGGCCGCTGAATGAATCCGCTCAAGTCGAAGCGGTTCCCCACGTCCCAAAAGGCAAAGCTCACCAGCGGCTCTTAGAAAATTGGTCCCAACACCGGAGAGGACTTTTTCAACACAATCGTCGGTAAAGCGGACATCGGCAAAGCTTGCCGGCTAACCGACCACTTCCAACTAGCCTGCCTCAATCTAAGCCATGGCCTGAAATGGCGCGCCGGCCGGGGCCGACTACAATGGACCTATCATGTTATCCCTGCTTTTGTTTGGAACGCCCTCCGACTCGAGAGACTAGAATTTGGATCCTACTCTGCAAGACCTGATCGAGCGAATTGGCTCAGAACATGTTGAGCGGCGACTGAAAATCGAAGTCGAGCATGAGGCCCAGCTGTTTGGACAGGGACTGATCTTCTTTAATCTTGAAAACTGGTACGCAGCGCCGTGGATTGTCAGAACTGCGCTGAAGCTGACTGGACTTTATGGCCGTGCGCGTCGAAACGCTGACCACGTCGTTGTCAAACAACATAGCGTGGCTTTCGCCAATCTTCCCCGGCATTTGACAATTTCACTATCCTTTCACATCAGCGATCTGCATGCCGACATAAGTGTAGGCGCGATGCGGCATCTGGTTAGCGTGGTCGGCGGCCTTCAATACGACATTTGCGTCTTAACCGGCGACTATCGCGGCAAGACATATGGTCCATTCGAAAAAAGTCTAGAAATCATCGATGAACTGCAGGCCAAATTGAAGGGGCCAGTTTATGGGGTGCTTGGTAACCACGACAGCATCCGTATGGCCCCTTCAATGGAAGCCATGGGAATCTGCAAGCCATGGGAATCTGCATGCTGTTCAACGAGTGCGAACCAATTGTTCGTGACGGACAACGTATTTTCCTGGCCGGCGTTGACGACCCGCATTTCTATCGGGCAGACGACATTGAGAAAGCCGCGTCGCAAATTCCTTCAGATGCCTTTTCGATTTTGTTGGCGCACACGCCGGAAGTTTACGATCGAGCGATGAGCGCCAGATTCGATCTCATGTTATGCGGACACACCCACGGAGGCCAGCTTTGCCTACCCGGTGGAATTCCGATCAAGCTGGAGGCAGCATTACCTAGATTCATGGGCGCTGGACCATGGCGCCATGGCGCCATGGTCGGATATACCTCGGTGGGCGCTGGCACGAGCCTTCTGCCGGTCCGCTTAAACTGCCCGCCGGAGATAACTCTGCATACCTTGCGCGATGGGCAGAAGCTCTAGCTCACGAGCAAGTCCGTTGCCGAACAACAAAACGCCGTATCAAAATATCCTGTCGCGGTATCCAAGGAATGACCGCTTTGCGCCAAAAGCTGTCGGTCGAGGAATGTCCGGGTTGGGTGTGCGCCGTGCAAAGGCGGCGCTTTCCAGTGGGTGCAAATCCCATCCGGCAACCGCTCCAACCGGAAGCAATCGGAGCAGTCGTGGAGGTAACGAAGTGGCTGAAGCCTTCGATTAGCGTGTCACAAATTGGCGGTTCTCAAGGCTTTTGCTGCCCGGATTCAGGCGCCGATCGACGATGTGCATAGCCACCCTTGCATTTGCCTCAGCCGGCTTGCTTCACCCGCATGTACCATTCGACGAGGCGGCGAACCTGACGCTCGGTATAGCCGCGTCCCACCATGCGCGCGACAAACTCGCCGTGCTTCTTTTCGGTATCGCCGTCCTTTTTCGAGCCAAACGAGATAACCGGAAGAAGGTCTTCGACCTGCGAAAATAGCCGTTTCTCGATGACTTCTCGAATCCTTTCATAGCTGGTCCAGGACGGATTTTTGCCGCTGTTCTGTGCCCTCGACCGCAGCGAGAACTTGACGACCTCGTTGCGGAAGTCCTTCGGGGTGGTGATGCCCGCAGGCTTCTCGATCTTGGTCAGTTCCTGGTTGAGAAGGTTGCGATTGAGCATCTGGCCGGTATCGGGGTCCTTGAAGTCCTGATCTTCGATCCAGGCATCGGCATAATCCACGTAGCGATCGAACAGGTTTTGACCGTAATCCGAATAGGATTCCAGATAGGCTTTCTGGATCTCGTGGCCGATGAATTCCGCATAGCGCGGCACGAGCTCGGCCTTGATGAACTCGAGATAACGCTTTTCGACTTCCTCAGGAACCTGCTCACGGCGGATCGAATGCTCGAGCACATACATCAGATGGACGGGATCGGCGCCAAGTTCCGCGGTATCGTGATTGTAGGTCGCGGCTAGGACCTTGAATGCAAAGCGCGTCGAGACGCCGGCCATGCCTTCGTCGACGCCGGCAGCATCCTTGTATTCCTGGACGCTGCGGGCCTTCGGATCGGATTCCTTGAGGCTTTCACCGTCATAGACCCGCATTTTCGCGAACAGGGTCGAGTTTTCGTGCTTGCGAAGACGTGACATCACCGAGAAGCGCGCGAGCGTTTCCAGGGTTGCCGGCGCACACGGCGCGGAAGCGAGTTCCGATCCCTGGATAAGTTTCTCATAGATCTTCTGCTCCTCGGTCACCCGCAAGCAGTACGGCACCTTGATGACGCAGACGCGATCGATGAAGGCTTCGTTCTTTTTGTTGGCCTTGAAGCTTTGCCATTCGGCTTCGTTCGAATGCGCGAGAATGACACCGGTGAATGGAATGGCCCCGATATTCTCGGTACCGATGTAGTTGCCTTCCTGGGTCGCCGTTAACAGCGGGTGCAGCGTCTTGATCGGCGCCTTGAACATCTCGACGAATTCGAGGACGCCCTGGTTGGAGCGATTCAAGCCGCCGGAATAGCTATAGGCATCAGGGTCGTTCTGGGCGAAGGTCTCCAGCCTGCGAATGTCGACCTTGCCGACCAGCGAGGAGATGTCCTGATTGTTCTCGTCGCCAGGCTCGGTTTTCGCGACCGCGATCCGCCGCAAGCGCGAGGGCTGGATTTTGGCGACCCGGAATCGTGAAATGTCGCCGCCAAATGCTTCCAGCCGTTTGTAGCACCACGGACTCATCGGTCCATGGAGGCGACGGCGCGGAATGCCGTACTTTTCTTCAATCATCGGCCCCAGCGATTCCGGATCGAACAAGCTCAGGGGGCTCTCGAACACTGGACTGAGTTCGTCGCCGGCCTTCAGCACGTAGATGGGATGGACTTCCATCAACGATTTCAGCCGCTCCGCCAGCGACGATTTTCCACCGCCCACCGGCCCCAGCAGATAGAGAATCTGCTTGCGCTCTTCCAGACCTTGAGCTGCGTGCCGGAAGAAGCCGACGATGCGCTCGATGGTTTCTTCCATGCCATAGAATCCGGCGAAGGCCGGATAGGCGCGCATGGTCCTGTTCAAAAGATACGGCCAAGGCGGGCGTCCTTGGCCGTATCAATCATTTGAGGCTCACCGATCGCAGCTAGCAGGCGCTTGGCCGCATCGGCATATCGCATCGGATCGCCTCGACACGATTCCAGATATTCCGCCATCGACATGTCGGTTTCGCTTCGAACCTCAAAGGACCGAGCGAAAGCATTGAACAGAGAATCGGCGCACATGATCCCTCTCCTCAACCTGCTGGAACGCGCGGCAAAGTCCGACGGCCGACCGAACAGATCGTCCGACTGCCGGAATCAGTTAGGATCGCGCGGCATCAACTAGTCAGCGACTTGCTGCTTGGCCGTGGACGCGCGAAAATCCCGGGGTGGTTATCTTATGGCCCGAGCAAATCTAATCGACGTAGGCCGCCCTAGCCGCGATCATTTTTGGCCTTCGGGCGCTTCGACCCGTTCTCCGCGCTGGGCTGCGTGTTGCGGACGGCCTCGGTCAGCATCTGGCGCAACTCAGCCTTCGTCTCGGCGGCTCCCGCGTAGAGCTAGATTTTTGCCATTGGGTCACGGTAACTATGTGGGGATGCCCGCGGGAGAAGTAAATGCCACTGGGGCCGCAAAATCAGGGGCAGCCGACATCAACTATTTTGAGGATAATCCACGTCCGCTCCGGAGCGCCTAACGGACTCAACTGAGACATCGCGCTACGTCCGAAATGTGCCAAAAACCGGAAGTGCCCCCGACAAACAAAAAGTCGGTATCTGCCACTGAATGTGAAAAGCGATCTGTAGAGCGCGAGCTGTTCGGCGTCAGACAGTGCGTGCCACTTCAGATCCAGTAGGAAGCCTTCGGTCGTTCTCGTGCGGATCCAACCGTGGTCCCCGCACCGCCGACGAGTGAAACGTATCGGCGACGCTCTGAGATTCTGACCTTCTCTCTGAAAGCAGAAACTCGCGTTTGGGCAGCCGAAGCGGCAGCTGCTGAGATCGAGCAGCAACCCCGGAAATGATTGGACGTGTAATCGGCCGAAACACCTGAAATCATGGATAATTATGGACTGATAAGGATGGCCGAGTTTACTGACCACCCATAGATCGCTTTAACCTTCTCTGGGCAAAAATGCGCCCACCTGGTTAGCCAAACGTAAAGGAAAACCATGAGCACACCGGACAAATCGACGCCCTGGTTCAGGAGCATTGTGCGCGCCCTGGCGCGTGCTCTCTCCAGGCTGGATGGAAGTGTTCCCACAGATTCGACCTCGAACTCGACGTTCGACATGCGCCGAATAGACGAACGCATTGCAGAGCTAAAGGCAAAGGGCACCCGAAGTCCTGAGAGGACGGCCCCGGCGCCATCTGTACAACCTTTCGGTAAGCGGCGCACGCACTCCTGAAATCGAACATCATTCAGAGCGTGCGCGCCACATAAGCAAGCGCTCGCGTCTGGATCTCGAAACCACGCTTCGCTCTCGGCTTGACAGCAATTATTGGTCGGATGCGTATCTCAGCCGAAGCCTGCAATTATGGATAACCAAAGGTCTCTCAAGAACGCTAATTTTCTGCCACCGCCGTTAGACAATCTAAATAGCTTGGCGGGAAAATGTGGCAACAGAACTAGGCAAATGTGGCAACGAGGACTAAGCAAACGCAGGGGGAGGCATGATATCCACGAGCAACTGCCGTACTCAATCAGGGAGCGTACCCGTGCGTGCTCCCGCCAATCCAAACTGCAACAGCTTGCTACGGCGATTTGCTGACGATCAGTCCGGCAACCACACAATCGTGTTCGCATTGGTATTGCCTGTTCTGGTCGGGGCCGCCGGCCTGGGCACCGAGGGGGCTGGTGGTTATACAAGCACAAGAACATGCAGAGCGCGGCGGACTCCGGAGCCGTGAGCGCGGCGAGCGCAGGCAGCAATCTCAACGTCGAAGCCAACGCGGTGACCGCGGCCTATGGTTACGCGAATGGGGTGAACAACGTCACTGTCACCGTGAACCAGCCGCCGTCCACGGGCAATTTTGCAACAAACCCGCAAGCCGTCGAAGTGATTGTCGGCCAGCCACAGCCCCGCCTGTTGTCGGCGCTGTTCGGTACAGGTCCCGTTCCCATCGCTGCGCGCGCCGTGGCAGTGCCAAACGCCGGAACCGGCTGTGTGCTCGCGCTAAACTCGGGTGCCAGCCCGGCCGTGAACCTCAGCGGCACTAACAAAGTCAATCTGATCGGCTGCAATCTCTACAGCAACTCCAGCGCGAACCCATCGATGAACGTAGGCGGTAGCGCTACGATTGCTGCCAATTACGTTGGGGTGGTCGGCGGTATTTCCGGCGCTAGCAACATTACAGCAACTAACGGCATTCGCACCGGCGTGCGTCCTGTCGCCGATCCTTACGCCAGCGTTTCGCCACCCGCGCAGCCGAGCTGCAACAGCGCCAAGATCGTCGTGAACGCCGCCGGCAAAACAACCTCGCTCGACCCCGGCTGCTATAGTGGCAGTATCACCGTCAATGCCGGTGCAACGCTAAAACTGAGCCCAGGCATCTACTACCTGGACGGCGCCAGCTTGAACGTCGCAGGCAATGCCACAATAACCGGGACCGGCGTCACTCTCGTCTTTACCGGTTCGGGCAGTAGTTGGGGTACGGCCTCGATTGGCAGCAATGCGATTGTCAATTTGACGGCGCCAAGCTCCGGGCCGACCCAGGGCATCGTCATTTATGGTGACCGCAAGATGCCGGCTGGTACAGCTTTCAACCTGGCCGGTGGCGGCACGCAAAATTTTGCAGGCGCTATCTACTTGCCAAAAGCAAACCTGAGTTTCAGCGGAGGCAACGGCACGACCACCTCGTGCACGAAAGTCGTCGCGGATACGATCACCTTCACCGGCAGTTCGAATCTTCAAGTCAATTGCAGCGCGCTTGGCGGCGCCGCGATCGGTATCAGCACAGCGCAGTTGGTCGAATAAATGGCGTATGAAATGACAACGTCCAAATCCTCATACTGGATTCATCGACGAGCCAGCATGCCGCGCCGCTTTTTGCCCGTGTGACGGGCGACCAAAGTGGGGCGGCAGCCATCGAGTTGGCCCTGCTTGCCCCGGTCTTGACGGTGATGATGGTCTCCGTGATCGATATCGGCTTCGGCATCTACCGCAAGATGCAAGTCGAGAACGCTGCCCAGGCCGGTGCCCACTACGCCACCAGAAACGGCTTTGACGCCAACGCGATCTCCAACGCCGTCGTCAGCGCTGCGAACTCTTCATCGATAACGGCATCTCCTGCGCCGGTACAGTTCTGCGGCTGCGCGACGAGCTCCGGCATTGTTGCGATGAGCTGTGGTACGACATGTCCGGGAGGAGCGGTTGCTGGAACGTACACCACGGTTTCAGCGCAGGCGACGTACAACACGCTTCTGAATTATCAGGTCGTGCCCCAAAACTATGATTTCAGGAGTCAGTCCACCGTGAGGCTGCAGTGAAATTTGTAAAGCTGCTCAGAGATCCGTGCGGCGCGTCCGCGGTCGAGTTCGCCTTGACCGCGCCAGTGTTTTTCTTGTTTGTTTTCGGGGTCATCGAAGTCGGATTACTGTTTTGGACCCAAATCGGTTTACAGCATGGCGCAGAGATGGCCGCGCGATGCGCCAGTATCAACGCTTCTCTTTGTCCAAACGGCAATGCGAGCGCAATAACCGGCTACGCGACCCAGCAGGCGCTGGGTTTGAGTCTGCCGGCTTCGGCCTTCACCCACAGCACACCGGCTTGCGGAAATCAGGTGAATGGAAGTTATTCCTTCCAATTTCACGGCATCCCCCTCGACCCACTGACGTTGACGGCACAAGCGTGCTATCCGAATTGACCGTTGCTCGCGATTCCGGTACCGCCGGTTCACCACGACGACTTCCACGTCATGAGATCCGATATCTCAAAATTCTCTTTCCATGGTGCTGATACGCACTGAACTAATCGGCGCATCGGGCAGCATTCTGAGAAGGTCAAACGCTCAGCCACTGAGCTTCTCCGGCTCTTTCGATGGCCGCTTTGGGTCACTTCGCTACAGACCCTGTGCCGACCAGCTGAAAGCGAAGTCCGCCTTGGTCCGAAAACCGACCTGATCCAATGCCCAATCCGGTGGCACATGCTTCTCCCTCCATCACCGATGCCGAGGAGTATGGCCATGCAGGATCAAGCGAATTCGAACCCCGCGTCCGAAAGGCGAGTGCCGTGGAACAAAGGCAAGCTAACAGGGGCAAAGCCGCCGCTGCGACCAAAACACGTTTGGTCGATTCGGACAAAGCTCCAGATCGAAGGCCGCACGCGCGACCTCGCCATGTTCAATCTGGCAATCGACAGCAAGCTTCGTGGGTGCGATGTCGTCGCCATCCGGGTCGAGGATGTTGCTGCCGGCGGGTACACGGCGGATCGCGCAACCGTCCGGCAAAGGAAAACCGGGCGGCCCGTCAGATTTGAACTGAGCGAGCAAACCGGCCAGGCCATCGATGATTATCTAAAGGCCGCCAACAAAAGGCCGGGCGAATTCTTATTCGCAGGTCGTCGCGGTGCGAACGCCAGCATGACCACCCGCCAGTATGCGCGCCTCGTATCGGAGTGGATCGGAAGCGTCGGGCTGGACCCGAGGCTGTTTGGGACGCATTCGCTGCGACGCACAAAAGTCACCCTGATCTATCGGCGCACAGGCAATCTCCAAGATCGAAAGCACGGTCAGGTATCTCGGCATTGAGGTCGATGACGCCCTGGCAATAGCGGAACAGGTCGACATCTGATGCTCTCGGGCCCCGGGCAGAGCGGACACGCTCTGCCCGGCCCAATATCACCGGGTCACGCCCCATCTGGAGGTAACGGGTTGGCAATATTTGCAAGCGACCACGCAGGAACTTTCTCCTCTGGGTGCCAGCACAGAAGTGATAACCGAGAGCTGCTTACCTAACACGATCAAAAGCTGAATTTTCGCGTTTCAGCAATCGTACAGACGCACGCCGACAACGGAATGGCCCTGAATTTTGTCCAGTATCTGTACCGTAGCGCGTTCGAATGCAGCTTCACGCAACTTCAAAGGAAGGTTTCCAGTATTTTGTTCCTGAATGCGACGCCCCGCGATCAGCGAACTGATGCCAACTATTCCCGCGTTGCTCGCTTTCATGTCGGCGCTACCAGCTTGCAACGCCAGTTTCGCGGGAGTTAGATCGAGCAGGGCTAGTGTGCCATCGGGCAGCACCTCTTGAACCGAGAACGCTGAGCTTTTTGTCCAGCCAACAATTGTGTCCCCTTCAACAACTGCAGAGAGGTATGCGGAAATCACCGCACTGCCCGGTGAACAACGATCTTTGGCTCCAAGCGCTTTATTCGCGCTTATCGGCATCCAGCGGTTACCTCGCAGCAACAAGTGGCAACCAGCAATGCGCCGGCCCTGACTTGTCATGAGATCCTCACACTGAGTTTCGACGTGGGCTTGTTCGAGCCGGCGGGCCACACTGTTCGCGCGGTGTGATTGGAAACCTAGCACGAAAAGTTATTCCCGTTGACACTCGGACGGCTGCAGCGCTGGCGGCCGTGGGCAACTCTCAAGGGTTGCTTGAATGCCGACTTGCGTACTGGGTCAAAAGCCCCGATTTGACTCTCTGCCGACCGCTTCCGGTCTACCCCAATCAACGGACATCGCCAGACCGGCCCACTGTCCGTTCCGTGCCAATTCCGGACTCATGCACCGCAGCAAACGACGTGCATAGGATTGCAGTGATTTTACTCGATGTGCACTTTGAGCCAGGTCAATTCTATTGGTGCTTGGGGGCGTATTAATATTTGGTCCTCGCATCGTAATTAGAGACTGCGATGCAAGTTTTATCTACAGGAAGCGATGCCCGAGCGCACTTACCTGCTCCTCACGGTCGGGATCATCGCATTGATCTTCATAGTATCGATGACAATTCCTTTTGCCTCGATACTGATCGGCGCTGTTCTACTGCGTCACGCTCGATGGAAAGAGATAGTGCTGGTATCGAGCCTGGGCAGTGCGACGGGCGGGAACCGCCGATTGGTCTTGGCGCTGAAGAGCGGATGGTCGATACGAAAGCGATGGAGGTCGTCGTGGAGGAAGGCGACCGGCTTGTCTAGCTCTCCATCTCCTCCGAAAGCGATCGAGTTCGCGCAACGCTGGGGCAGACGTATACCCAACTACATTGCGCTCGATTCCAAAGTGCTCGGGATATTGCCGCGCATACGCGAAGATCGTTCAACTCTACCAATCGAGAGCCAATCGTTCGTCAGCAGCGGCGACGGCGTTTTTATCCCCGCATTTTCGTTTCCAGGATTTGACTCAATACCAGGAGTGATACTGGCCAAACACCGACCCAAATTCCCAACCGCTCTGCGTGGGCTTCTTGCAAAGCCGCTCTTAAAGCAGGATCGCTAATACTGGCAAGGACTGGCCTTAGGACTTCAAGCTGTGGCCCAAAGTACCATACCACCCATGCGAGCGGGATAGAAATTAGTCCCAACCAAAACAAGACTTGAGGTAACATTTTCATTTTTTCCTCCTTGTGTTGCAGAGTCTAGTCATTCAGCGCGAGTACCTTTGAATGGAGGCCCCTACTAGACCATCTTGCTAGGCTCCTCGCTGTGCCGTCGTGGTGCTGCGTCTTCTCAGTTTGACCGGAGCCGTTGCCGGAACGCCGCGAGCCGCTTTTTCAATTCCGGATCTCCCTCCGGGAGGGCGATCATGACGCCAATCCGGCGCGGCTGCAGCGCCGTCGAGCAGCGTGATGAACGCGCGTCGTTTCATTCGCACCTGGTCGGCCTCTTGTCCTCCAGGGAAAGGATAGCACACCTCGGTGGTGCAGGAGACCCTGCGCTGCGGAATTTCAACCCGTCGCGGCTTCCTGGTCGAGCGTGCGGGCGGAAATCTCCGCCGCCAGGTCGCAGTCAAGCACCTCTTTGACGTTCTGACCGATGCGCAGGGGATCGAGCAGTTGCAGGTTCGGGAAACCTTCGAGGAAAATGATTCTGCACGACCAGCTTGTCAGCGTGCTCCATTTCTTCGATCGATTCCTTACGCCACTGCTTGGCCAGATCCTTGTAACCCCAATTGTCGAGCAGCCGGTAGTGCAACCAATATTGGTTGACCGCGGTCAATTCATGCCGCAGCGCCTTATTTAGAAATTCGACGACCTTTGCATCACCCTTCATAACCACGCTCCTGTTTTGGCCATGGTTCAGACTCTAGAAAATTTAGTCTGAACGATGCCACTGGATGGCGGCACCATTGAAGCCTAGGGCTGCTTGTCCGCGGGCGCAGCGAGTACGGCGCCGCCATCCGCACGACCGACTTTCGCTCCGTCAAAAACCTCGTCCATGATTTCTCGGATGTTGCGGGCGCAGCGACCGCAGCGGGCTCTGCAGCCAAGGCAGCTATAGACATAGCTGGTGGTTCGGCGCGTCGCAGTGTTGGCGACAGTTCGCACCTCGGTGTCGCTTAGGACGTTGCAGGAACAAACGATCATCGGAAGCCCGTTAGCTCCATTCCTATGTCTGCTTTATCGCAGTCACCTTCGGACTTCGGCGCAAATCCCAGCGATTTCCGCTCTACCCCGAAGAACGGACATCGGCGACAGCCGATGCGATGTCCGTCTCGTGCCAGATTCGGAGACTCATGCACCGCAGCAAACAACTAAAATTATTCGATCACTTCGGCGAACAGAAAATGCGGGATTGTGATCTCGCCGAATTGGCCCGCGTGAAGAGAGTAGATTTCCCGAAAGCGATTTGCGCATGAGCGACAGAGATCACCCCAAAGCTCTGCGCCCTCTCGTTGACGACGAAGGTCAATTAAGCGTCCTTTCAGCAGATCGCAGTGGTGAACTCATTCATGGTGTCCGTCCTTGCGGTGCTCGTTCATTGGTTGAAAATGGACGCACAGAAGACCTACGTCCTCTGGCTGAATCGGAACACCGAGGAGCAGGCATTCAGTGGCCGAGGGGCCCGTGCTCGGCAGGTTGCCGCACATCTCTCTGCCGAAGTACGTGCAGTCCTGGCAGACACCGAAGCGCCGATGCGCATCACTCGTCGCTAGAGTGGACAGCACTTGGTGCAGCGCGCGACGCATCGCAGTTCGCTCTGTCGCGTCGAGCGAATCCACGGCGCGCACCAGAACTTCGAACGGATCGCGTGCAAGCGCTTTTTTGCCCTTGCTCGTCAGTCGCAGACTTACGCTTCGCCCGTCCGTCTTGAATGGCTGTCGGACCAAGTACCCACCCGCTTCAAGCGCCTTAATGGTTTGTGTCGCGGTGCCGCGGGTTGTCGCTTGAAATTCCGCGAATGCCGACGGGGTCCGCGAGAACGGGTTGGCACGGGCGAAGAAGCGGAGCGCCATCCATTGGGCCGGACTGAGCTCGCCGTCATAGCCCTCAGCTTGTACGAGCCGTCCCGCCTGCAGCAGGAGCTCTGCCGTTTCGCGCGCTGACATGTTTGCCTCTTCGAGATATAATAGCGTTTCGAAATTAACTTGACAACTGATTGAATGCAGATAATTTTGTTTCGAAACTAGTTTGAGGGCTTGATCATGGCCCGCAACGCGGCCCTGCCGATCCTTACAGCCGAACCCGGCCTCACCCGTTATCTTGAGGAAATCCGGCGGTTCCCGATGTTGGAACGCCGGGAAGAATACATGCTAGCCAAGCGCTGGCGCGAGCACGGCGATCGCGACGCGGCGCACAAGCTGGTTACCAGCCATCTGCGGCTCGTGACCAAGATCGCCAGGGACCATCGCGGCTACGGCCTGCCGATCTCCGAGGCGATCTCCGAGGGCAATGTCGGCCTGATGCAGGCGGTCGAGCGCTTCGAGCCGGAGAAGGGCTTCCGGTTCGCCACATACGCCGTGTGGTGGATCAAGGCGGCGATCCAGGAGTACATCCTGCGCTCGTGGTCGCTGGTGAAGATGGGCACCACGGCCAACCAGAAGAAGGTGTTCTTCAACCTCCGCAAGGCCCAGAGCAAAATCTCCATCCTCGACGACGGCGATATGCGGCTGGACCAGGTGAAGATCATCGCCCGGCGGATCGGCGTCACCGAAACGGACGTGATTTGCATGAACCGGCGGCTCGGCGGCGACGCCTCGCTCAACGCTGCGATCCGCGAGGACGGCGATTCCGGCGAGTGGCAAGACTGGCTGGTGGACGAATCCCCGGACCAGGAGACGACGCTCGCCGCGGGCGAGGAGTTCGATAACCGCCGCAAGACGCTGTCCGATGCGCTCACCGTGCTCAACAAGCGCGAGCGGCGCATCTTCGAGACGCGCCGGCTCGCCGAGGAACAGATCACGCTTGTGGAGCTGGCCGAGGAATTCGGCGTCTCGCGCGAGCGCGTGCGCCAGATCGAGGTGAGCGCCTTCGAGAAGGTGCAGAACGCAGTGAAGCACCCCGTCGCGGCGATGGCGACCCCGGCGTCTCTACAGGTGCGTTAGCTTCAACCCTCTCCCTTGGTGGGAGAAACTGAACGATGGACGTGTCGCTATGGGTACGCTTTACGGCAACCGAACGACGCGAGAGGCGCCGCTCACCGGGTGCTGATCGAGCCCTCGCTCGACGATCCATGCACGGCACTTCGCATCATCGATCGGGCGCCTAAGCCGCGCACTGCAGATGGAAAGTTATCCGACGTTTCATAACGAAGTCGGGGTGCCGATCGTCCGCATTGGCTGCCGCGAGTTCAAGTGCATTGGGGATAAACCGCCACAAGATCACCCACACATCTTCCTCAAGATGGGCGATGCCAGTGAGATCGTCTGCCCCTATTGCTCGACGCTATTCCGCTTCGATCCGAGCTTGGGCGCACACGAAGCTGATCCGGCAGATTGTGCTTACGGTGACAGGGACTGAGTCAAAAAGCAGCAACGCTGCTTCCTTCGTCATGCCGGCCGCAGCCAACCAGCCTCAGGCGCCATCGTCCCGCAGTTTCGGGGCGGTTCACCATGACCACGAACGATCCGAATTCGGCAGGATGCAAGCCGGCAGGATGCAAGCGTCACGACGGCCGAAGCTAGAGCTGCGGCAGCAGCGGCAATTTCCACAGGTCTCTTCATGCACGATGCGACTATCTGATTTCGGGGTCGTCCCCGTTCAGACTGCCGTTCGCAGCCGCCTCATCGTGAACTCGATCTCCCCGCCTGGCAGCTCGCGCCAGTGCTCGACCTCGCTCATGTAGGCCGGCTTCGGGTAGTGATCGAGGAACTCCCTGACCGTTTGGCGGGCGTCGTCACGGCGCTGGGTGAAGGTCTCTCGCACGAAACCATCGCGGGCGCGGTGCTGCGCGCGATGATCGCGCATCCGGTCAGCCAGCTGACGCGGGGTCTTGAGCCCTGCCATCGCTGCTACTCCATATAAAGCGATGCCTATTAGATTGGTGCGATTCCGGTCCGGGCAGCAACCCATTACTGCAAAGAAAAAGGCGCGCCACGGCACCCCGCAGCACTCCCGAAGCCGGAGAACCTTGATGGAGAGATGCCGCATAAATCCGCAGCCGAACTTTTGGCCGAGTGCCTTCGGCTTCTGGCGATGGATCCGCACACGCGATGCATTTAGCGCGTTAATTCGCCTGTTCCCTAAAGGAACGGGGCCGAATTGGACCTACGGCAGGCTTGATCCGATGCCGACGCGAGCGGGCTTGGCCATTGCCCAAACGCTTATCGCGGCGGTCTAGGGAAGATGGGCGCTGGCAGATTGATGCGCTCATGCAGCCCTCGCTTGTAGGAGGCCGGATAAACCACCATATGTTAGTCTTACCCCCGTCTGAGGACCATTCTCATGGTTGTTGCTGGCGGCGATTACGTCCATTTCGTGGTGGAGTACGGCGGCAAAATCGAAAAGTGCCGGGTAACGGAGACTGCCCTTCTGACCAGAGAGCGTATGAGCAGAAGGGACGCAGGCCATGCACAACTCATCGCTATCTTTGTAAGGCACCGAGCCGAGATCGAACATCTCGCTCGCGCGAAGTTGCAGCGGGAGGGGCACTCTGACCGCGGTGTTGTAGTGACCACTGAGGATCTGAACCCTTGATGCAGGCTGGCTGTTCGACGCCAACTCTTGCGCAAGCGACGACGTGGCCACTAGCTGTTGAGCGCCGTTCGTTTAGGTTATCCGATGAACCGGCTTCGTCCATTGCGGTTATTCCTGCCCCAGTCGATCCATGAGGCGACGGTCAGCCCGTACGTCGCGCACTCGGCTTTGTTCTGACCCGTGGAGAAGTGTCGGCTACAAGCGGCGCGGGGAAATGAAACAGGAGAGTTCTGTCCATGATCGAGGGGATCAGCGCGGTCACACTGGGCACCCACGAAATGCCACGAGCTGTCCGGTTCTACGGCGCGCTGGGGTTTGAGGTCCTGCATGGCGGCGAAGGGTCGTCCCTCACCAGCTTTCGAGCAGGGGCGAGCTTTCTAACCTCATCGCCCAGCCAGCCGAGCGGCGCTGGTCCTGGTGGGGGCGGGTAATCTTCTACGTTGCCGATGTTGACGCACTTTACGACCGTGCGCTCGCAGCGGGATACCAGCCAGCTACCGTGCCCCGCGATGCCGAATGGGGTGAGCGCTTCTTCCACCTAATTGACCCCGACCACCTAATTGACCCCGACGGCCACGAACTCAGTTTCGCTCGGCCTTTGCTCCCGGTTTCCGTCCAATAGCAGCTCGAAGCGGCCTCCCATTCCAAGAAGCGCTGGGAGAGCGTATGGTGCTCCGATTATCCGCTGAACCTGGGAGGCAATCATGCAATTCAGGACAACCGGACTACTGTTGCTCGGCGCGATGGCGCTTCCCGCCTCCGGGACCGCACAAATCACCCCGCTCCACCGGCAATTACACGAACAGTGATCGCCGCAACCAAACTGCCGACCGTCACAGACGTGCCGCTCCATTTCAAAGCAGTGAGCGTCACTCTTCAGCCGGATGAGAAGAGCGGCGTTTTGGGAGCCAACGGCATCCTCTACCAGATGTCAGGATCGACCGAGGTCGCGCTCGATGGCGAGGCCAAAATGCTCAACGCCGGAGAGGGGCTGTTCATCGCCGGCGGAAAGACCGCGGCGCTAACGGCGGGCAGCGGAGGGCCATCGACTTTCCTCCACTTCTTCCTCGCGCCCGCCGTGGACTTGGGTCGGCCTGCCGAGACGGCACCTGCCGCCGTGAGAGAATTGTATCGCACAGCGAATCCGATCCCCGACCTGAAGCCAGGCGGTTATGATCTCAATCTCACGCGAGTCACATTTCCGGCGCGGATGCCCTCCAACCCTCCACACCATCGGTCAGGCGCGGCTCTATATTTTATCATCTCCGGCACCGGGGCCAACACGGTCGACGGTAAGACAGAAGCAAGGGGACCGGGTTCTTTGATCTATGAACCCTACGGCCTCGTGCACCAATGGGGAAACCCAGGCGACGAGCCGTTGATATTCTTGGCCTTCAACATCAATCCGGAAGGTGTGGCAGCCGTGCTTCCGGGCGCACCAGCAAAGAATCAATAGCTACCGACGGGCGGCCAACAGTGTCATGCCCGCATTCCACTCCTGGAGGGCGCGATGGACGACGACAAGGATAAAAACGTAATCGAGAAGTTGGTCGATAAGATCAACGACGCCGTCGAAAACATAACAACCACGGTATCGGACGCCGTGCAACATGCAATGGAGCCAGACCCCGTGAAGCCGGGCGAACAACCCGTTACCTATATGCCGATGGCCGGTGACGGTTTACTAGCCGACCCTATGATGCCGCCATTTGTGGTAATTCCTCGTCGAAAGAAATCAACTTCGAAGAACGCGCCAAAAGAGTCTGGTAAGAACGCGGCTAAGAAAACCGTCAAGAAGTCAGCAACGACCGCTAAGAAGGTTGCAAAGAAAACGAAGCGATGAAGTCGAGGCGAAAGTGAACTCGACCCTCAAAGTTTGGACGCCGGGAACACGGACTTTGATCGATAAGATTAAGGCCGATCTCAAGAAGCGTGCGGAGAAGAAGGTCAAACGAATGCTCCTGAAGGAGCCCAAATGGCAGGCGAAACGTTAAGGGTTAATCGATCACCTCGTCGGAAGCGCTGCGTTCTTTGAACAGCGTTCTCAGCAAGCGTTATCCGACCGAAATACCGACGGCTTTGCGCGGGGAAGATCCGATGGAGTCGAGCAGTGCAGATTTTTCGACGATACTAAACCGCATTCTTGATACGGCGGCGGACAACCTCAGGATCGCAAAGATTCTGGTTCAGATGGGCCTCGATCCCAACAGCATCACCTACGACGCACTATTCAATCGGCTGCTGGAAATTGTGCTAGCCAACATTACGCTTGCCAACATGTTCGCTCTGGTTGGCGCCATCTTTCTTGTCGCTACCTTGCTGATGCATACAATGGTGCCGCTGCGCGTCGCGAACATGGCCGGCTGTACATTCTTCGTCGCCTTTGGCGCGCTTTCAGGAAACGTCGCGACTTTTATCTTGTATCTGCTGTTGCTGCCTATCAATGCAATTCGCCTCCGTCAAATGCTCAATCTGATCAAGAGGGCACGTATCGCGACGGAGGGCGATACCTCATTGGAATGGCTCAAACCTTTCATGACCGAGCGTAAATATCGCCGGGGCGATAAATTGTTCAAGAAGGATGATGCGGCCACCGAAATGTTCTTGACGGTCACAGGAAAGTTTTTGGTCAGGGAAATCGACGTCGAACTTCCGCCGGGACGACTGATGGGCGAGCTTGGTTTCCTTACTCCCAATAAACGGCGAACCGCGACCGTCGAATGCATTGAAGACGGGCAGGTGATGACTATAACTTATGATAGGCTGCTCGAGATCTACTTTCAAAATCCGCAATTCGGTTACTACTTTCTCGTGCTGACCAGCCAGCGCCTGCTGGAGAACATCTCGCGGCTAGAAGGAATTATCGCAAAAGAAAAAGCCGCGCGGCAGACTCCAGCCACGGATGATATAGCTTAACCGTTGGCTCTTGATGTCCGCACTTTGGGTAACAGGACGTCCCCACGCAGTGCGGGTCTCGCGACGCAACGATATCCGGTGGGTCATTCGCGGCGATTTGCCGGTGCACTGACCACTTCCGATCTACCCCGATAAGCAGACATTCGCAGGGTGCGTCGGCATGTCTCAAAGGTGCCAACTGCGGACGTGCTGTCGCACACGTCCGGGGCAGCTACAAGTCCTCGCGCATAATCGCGTCGGAGCTATCGCTTCAGCTCCATTAGGTCCCAACGGTTTCCATAAAGATCTTCGAACACCGCAACGATCCCATACTGTTCTTCCCGAGGTTCCTCGCGGAATACCACACCTCTTGAGCGATAGGCTTGGTAGTCGCGCCAGAAATCATCAGTGTGCAAGAATAGGAAGACGCGGCCACCGGTCTGATTCCCGATGCGAGGCGATTGGTCCGCAGATGCTGCCTTTGCCAGCAAAAGCCGAGTCTCGACCGACCCCGGCGGGGCAACCAAAACCCAACGCTTGCCGCCACCAAGGTTAGTATCTTCGGAGATCGTGAAGCCTAGCTTTTCGACGAAGTAGGAAATGGCTTCGTCGTACTCACGTACAAGTAGCGCAATGTATCCGATATGTTGCGGCATTGTGGGACAATGCAACGAGCGCCCGAGGTCCGCAATGGGTCATTCGCGTCGGTTGGCCGGACCACGGCGACTTCCGGTCTACCCCGGTGAACGGACATTCTTAGGATAGGCGGGCATGTCTCAAAGGTGCCACTACCGGAAGTGTCCCTTAAGTCAGGCGTCTAGCCTTTTGAGTTGAGCACGACCGGCGGGGCTGGCGGCGGAGGAGGCGGCGGACGGACCGAGCCTTCGAGCTTCAAGCGCTCCTCGACCACGGCAGGGCCCGGCTCCATCACGGTGCAGCCCTTGTAGCGCTGCAGATCCGCCAGCGCGTCGAGCCGCCTGCGTTCATCGATGAGCTGCTTGGGCGCATCCAGCGGATATCTTTCGTAGCCGTAGCCGGCCAAGGGGCCCACTGCCAGCCAATACTCCAGCCGGGCTGCACGCCGCGCCGCGTAACGGAAGGAGGCAGCGATACCGCTGCAGCTCATCGATTCATCGACGGGCAGGACGGCATAGGGCGGCGGCGGTTCGATCGGATAGGCATAGGTCACGCAGCCCGCCAGCGAGCAGGCCATGCTCGACAACAGCCAGAAATTTCTTATGGCCGATCGGCGCTTCACTGTGAAATTATCCGCTGCATCGTATTGGCCGGCGTACGCTCGCGCGACGTCGTGTGTGGCATGTAGACATGCATCTTCCGCCGGTATTCTTCCGTCACGAGACGGCTTTCCGTGCCGTCGCGAACAACCTTGGGCGTGATCAGGATGACGAGCTCGGTCTTCTGAACCTGGTCGCCCCGATTGGAGAACGCGGCACCGAGCCCGGGGATGTCGCCGAGCAGCGGGATCTGGTTGCTGGTCTTGCTGGCCTGTTCCTGGATCATGCCGCCGAGCGCCAAAACCTCGCCGTCGTTGACGACGACGGTGGTCTTCACGCGCCGCTGCTGGATGGTCGGCGAGTCGATCCCGGATGACGTGGTTTTCACCACGGCGCTGACTTCCTGCTCGATCTCGAGCTGCACCCTGCCGCTTTCATTGATGCGCGGCGTTACCGAAAGGATCACACCGGTGTCCTGCATGGTGATCGAATTGACGATCGCCGTTTGCGCCGTCACGGTGCTGGTGGCGGTCTGCGTGGTGATCGGCACCTGATCGCCGATCTGCAGCCGGGCCGTCTTGTTGTCCAGGACCATCAGCGAAGGCGTCGAAATGACGTTGACGCGTGTAATCGCGTTCAGCGCGCTGAGCGTCGACGCTATGCTGGCTGCGTTGACGGCATAGTTGAACCCGGGAAAGACGGATGCCACGCCGCCGGTCAGCGCGTTCGAGAACGAGGCGGTCGGCGTGCCCTTCTTCGATAGCTGCCATTGCACGCCATATTGCAGCTTGTCGTTCAGCGTCACCTCCGCGATGACAGCTTCGATCAACACCTGGCTGGCGACGACATCGAGCCCCTGAATGACGCGAAGCACGCGCTGGTAGTCCCGATCATTGGCCATGATGAGGAGCGAGTTTTTCGTCTCGTCGGCCACAATCTTGAGCGGCGGCTCACCGCCCGCCCCGTTGGACGACGAAGACGACGAAGATGGCTCCATCGAATCCGGAGCCAACGCTTCCGGCTCGTTGTTCAGTGCACGCTGCAGGCTTTGCAGATCGTTGCCGGGACTGACACCGCGAAGCCCGATCCCTGCGCCCTGATCGATATCCGGCGTCGCGCCGCCCGGTCCGGGCGATTTTGCCGAGCTTCCAGAAAAACTCGCCTGCTTCGATCGCGGCGAAACGCTGCGCGCCGGTGGTTTCACCACCTTCATTTCATTCGAGAACATCGACTGCAGCACGCCGGCGAGTTCGACCACGGGCCGGTTCTGCACCTGATAGACGTGCAGCTGCCGCTCGGAGCCGGCAGCCTTGGCGTCGAGCCGCCTGATCCAGGTCTGCGCCCTCGGCAAATAGCTCGGCTGCGAGGTCACGACCAGAATGGCGCCAAGCCGCGTGTTGGCGATGAACCTGACACGGCCCTTGAGCGGCCCTTCCTTCTCGGCCGCGAATATCGCTTTTAATTCGTCGACCATTTTTTCCGGCTGCGGCGTTTTCACCGGAACGACGGCAAACGACATGCCCTTCATGACATCGACATCGAATACCGAGATCGAGTCGAGCATGCTTTCGATTTCCGCAGGAGAGCCCTTGAGCGCGAGAATGTTGCGCGCATCGTCGGCCTGGACGATCGCGCCCTTCGGCACCATCGGCTCCAGCACGCGGGCGACTTCGGTCGCGGAAACGTATTTCAGGGAAACCACGCGAATGCCGTTGCCGGCGATAGCGCTCTCGGCTGGACCGTCGCCGGTCGCGATCACACCCGTGGCGGCCTGGTCGGCCGGCGCGATCCGGTAGGTGCCGCGGCTTTGCACCAGCACCGCGCCGATCGGCGCCAGCGCCGTCTGGAACATCTCCAGCGCCTCGGCCTTGCTGACCGGACGCGTCGTTTGCACTGAAATGACTCCGTCGACGCGCGGGTCGACGACGTAGTTCACGCCGATCATGTCTCCGAGAACGGTCTTGGCGGCCTGCTGAAGCGGGACGCTTGCCAGATTGAGAACCACGTTCCCGTCAGCGCCGGCAGTCTTCCGCTTCGAATACGTCCCGCCGATCATGCTGCCGCTGCCGCCATCCATGACGGCAACGGCCGGCGATGAGGGGATGGAAGCGGCACAGCACCGGTAGGGCCGCCGTCATACGCATAGGTTTGCTCGAGGGAAACCGGCTGTCCTGCAGCCAATCTGGGCTGTGACACCGTGGTCAAGGGCGTCGCGATGGGGGTGGTGGTGCAGCCCGACACAACGAGTATTGCCGCCCAACAGGCGGCTGACCTCGTCGCAAGGCTACGAGAAGGCAACAAAGGCAAACCCCCAACGACTTAGCGCCGTGGACGATTTTGGCGCGTAAATAATCGGTAAAACATTGTGGTTAATCGACAGTAAATCGGCTGGAACCGTGGGAGGCGCGCCGCGCCATGATGCCCCGGGAAGAGCTGGCTACGAGGATAATCAGGAGGGATAATAGGCCCGTTTCGGCCCCATCAATTTAAATCCGACACCGAGCGGATCAGCTCACCGCTGATCTGACCAGAACGTGGGCTACGGCTGGCTGGATCGGGATGGAGCTGCTATATTTAATTCCGGCCCTGCGCTCTCGGCCTTGAATGTCAGGAATACGGTATGATGAACCTTGTCACAGCTCCCGTGAGCGAGACCTTCTCGATCGTCGGGACGTGCATCAACTGCACAGCTCCGGCCAGTCTGCTGGCAACGATGACCGTCATCGCCATCGGCGTTGCACTGGCATTTCGCTCAGAACGTAGTAACGGCGCGTCCCGCAACGCCTGAGCGAAGCAATCAATCAGTCAGACGAGATCGTCGGGTTCGTATTCGACGAACTTCTTGTAGATCCAGCGTCTGCCGTCGTGCCGGCGCCATACCTTGCCCCACAACAGCCGCCCTGTGATCGAACGCCTCGGCACCATGATCATCCAGAGATGCCAGGTGTCCGCCCACGCCCGCTCGGGACTGAACGACGTAACTTGAAACGGATTATAACGGCTCATCGAACTGAACTCCGGCATTGAAAGCATGTCGCGCCGACGCAAGCCGATGGCGCGTTCACACCTCAATTTGTCTGGAACGAAGGGAAGACACCTCGGCTGTAACGCATTCGAGCTTGCGCCGGAGTTCGCACACTTCCCGATATCTTTGCGCGAGATCTTCGGGCCGGGCCCGCGATTTACGCTTTGTGATAACCTTCCGACGCGGGCGATTTCGCTTCATGCTTCATTATAGCTTCGCCCGTGAGCGGCTCAATTAAAGTCGTCAATTAAGCTAACCCGTCAACCTTACTCGGCTGCGCTCAACCTCAACGCGCGCACGCGTGGCCCGCGGAATCGATTTCGTGCCTCGTTGCCCTAACGGGAACCCCGTAAATTGACGGGCGAAATCAAATAAACCATTCTGTCACGAAATGACGGCACGGCCTCGCATGGCCTCGCCATTTCATGTGGGAATAGCGGCAAACCTATTAATCTCAACGTATTGAATGGCAAATTAATGCGCGCAGTATTGCTGGCGGGTGGCCTGGGAACTCGGTTTGCCGAGGAGACCGATGTTCGTCCCAAGCCGATGATCGAAATCGGCGGCAAGCCGATCCTGTGGCACATCATGAAGATCTACTCTAGCCACGGCATCAACGACTTCATCATCTGCCTTGGCTACAAGGGCTATGTGATCAAGGAATATTTTTCCAACTACTTCCTGCATCAGTCGAACGTCACGTTCGACCTTCGCGAAAACAGGATGGAAGTTCTGCAGAAGCACGCCGAGCCGTGGCGGGTGACGCTGATCGACACCGGCGAAGAGACCATGATCGGCGGGCGCATCAAGCGAATCCTTCCCTATATCGGCGATGACGACGCGTTCTGCCTGACCTATGGCGA
Organism: Bradyrhizobium sp. RDT10; assembly: GCA_044772375.2. Taxonomy (GTDB): domain Bacteria; phylum Pseudomonadota; class Alphaproteobacteria; order Rhizobiales; family Xanthobacteraceae; genus Bradyrhizobium. Next base: position 899,266 of record CP187939.1, on the reverse strand, counting down.
CGGCGTGGCCGATATCGACATCACCGAAAGCATCGCCTTCCATCGCCGCGAGGGCCGTCTGGCGACCGTAACCGGCACGCAGCCGCCCGGCCGTTTCGGCGCCATCAACCATCAAGGCAGCCGCGTCACCGGCTTTCAGGAAACGCCGCGCGGCGACGGCAACTGGATCAACGGCGGCTTCTTCGTGCTTTCGCCCAAAGTCGGCGATTACATCGAAGGCGACGCCACCGTATGGGAAAAAGAACCGATGACGAAGCTGGCGGAGGCCGGCCAGCTCAGCGTGTTCCTCCACGACGGCTTCTGGCACCCGATGGATACGTTGCGGGACAAGCGATATTTGGAAGATCTTTGGTCAAGCAATAAGGCTCCCTGGAAAAAATGGTAAAGAAGAAAGATTCCATGCGTATTCTTATTACCGGTTCGATGGGCTATGTCGGCCCCATTCTTACGCGTCACCTCCGGCAGAAATTTCCAGACGCCGAATTGATCGGCTTCGATACTGCATTCTTTGCCCACAATCTTACTGGGTCGGCCAGGTTGCCCGAGTCGCTTCTGGATCGCGTGCATTTCGGCGACATCAGAAACTTTCCGCCGGAACTGCTCGATGGTGTCGATGTCGTCGTCCATCTGGCGGCGATCTCCAACGATCCGATGGGGAAGGAATTCGAAGGCGTCACCGAAGCGATCAACGAAAAGGCCAGCGCTGCACTTGCGCAGATGGCGGAGCAGCACGGCGTCGGCCGCTTCGTATTCGCCTCGAGCTGCAGCATATATGGCGCCGCCGAAGGTCGCCCCAAGCGCGAAAGCGACTCGCTCAATCCCCTCACCGCCTATGCCCGGTCCAAGGTCGCGATGGAAAACGCGCTCCGCGCCAGCAACGCGGGCGAAATGACGGTCACCTGCCTGAGGTTTGCGACCGCTTGCGGCATGTCGGACCGCCTGCGGCTCGATCTGGTCTTGAACGACTTTGTCGCGAGTGCACTGGCCACGGGCGAGATTACCGTGCTCAGCGACGGCACGCCGTGGCGACCGCTGATCGACGTCTCCGATATGGCGCGGGCGATTGAATGGGCCATCGGACGTGATACCCGCCGAGGCGGACGGGTTCTTGTGGTCAATGCCGGCAGCAATGCAGGAAACTATCAAGTCCGCGATCTGGCCCAGGTTGTGGCTGCTGAACTGCCCGGAACCCGGGTCAGCATCAATACGGCGGCGCCGCCGGACCTGCGCTCTTATCAGGTTGACTTCTCGCTTTTTGCCGAACTGGCTCCTGCGCATCTCCCCGCGGTCCCGCTCGCTCAGTCCGTCCGCAACCTCTCAGCCGGACTGAACGGAATGGGATTCTCGGACAAGGAATTTCGCACATCCTCCCTGATGCGCTTGAAGACGCTCAAGGACCACATTGCGGTGGGTCGGCTGTCTGCCGACCTCCGCTGGCAGTAATCCTGAAAGGCTTACATCGTGAAGTTTCACCCAACGCCGCTTCATGGCGCCTACACGATCGAACTCGAAAAGCGCGGTGATGACCGGGGCTTTTTCGCGCGTTTCTTTTGCCAGAAGGAGTTCGAAGCGGCCGGCGTGCCGATGTCGATCGTTCAGATCAACAACTCCCTGAGTGCGAAAGCCGGCACCCTGCGCGGGATGCATTATCAGCTGGCCCCGGCCGCAGAAATCAAGGTGGTGCGCTGTATCCGCGGCGCCCTCTATGACGCCATCGTCGATCTGCGACCGGACTCCCGACCTTCGGCAAATGGTTCGGCGTTGAGCTCACCGCAGAAAACCGGCGGATGATTTTCGTTCCGCAGGGTTTCGCGCACGGCATCATGACGCTCACCGACGACACCGAAGCATTCTATCTGGTGAATGCGTTCTATGCTCCCGAGCAGGAGCGAGGCTTGCGCTTCGACGATCCGCGATTTGGGATTGAGTGGCCGCGGCAGCCTGTTGAAGTTTCGCCCAAAGACAGCAGTTGGCCGGACTTCGACCCTGTCTTCCATGGCATCGAATCCCTGCGAGGCCTGACGTGAGATCCTTCTGACCGGCGGCAGCTCGTTTACCGGTCTATGGTTTGCGCGCAGCCTTGCCGCGAAAGGTCATACTGTCGTCGCGCCGCTCAGGGGCAGCGATTATTCGAACCTGCGCGGCAGTCGCGTGGCCGAGCTTCGCCGGGTAGCCGAAGTCATCGAGGACTGCCCGTTTGGCTCGGATCGCTTTCTCGATCTTGCAGGAACGGGCTCATGGGAACTGTTGTGCCAGCATGCGGCGCAAACCGGCGACTACCGCAATCCGGATTTCGACGTCGTTGGCGCCGTCACCGACAATACGAAAAATCTTGTCGCGGTCCTGAAGAAGATGATGGGTCGCGGCCTGGCCGGCGTCGTGCTCACCGGCTCGGTATTCGAACAGGACGAAGGGGCCGGCGATGCGCCGCTCAGAGCTTTTTCGCCCTACGGACTTTCGAAAGGCCTCACCTGGCAATACTATCGCTTCCTGAGCGAGACCCTGCATTTCAATCTTGGGAAGCTCGTGATCGCGAACCCCATTGGACCGTTCGAGGAGCCGCGGTTTTGCAGCTACTTGATACGCTCCTGGTTCAAGGGTGAAGTTCCGGCGGTACGGACGCCTCTATACGTCCGGGACAACATTCACGTTGATTTGCTGGCGAAAGCCTACGCAACCTTTGCTGAGAGCGTGCCCTTGCATCGGGGCATAACGAAGCTCCATCCGAGCTTCTATGTCGAGAGCCAGGGCGCTTTTGCTCAACGCTTCGCCACTGAAATGTCATCCCGCCTTGGGGTTGCCTGCCCCGTCACCTTGCTGCAGCAGGAGGACTTCACCGAACCAATGATCCGGATCAACACCGACCGGATCGATGGGACGGGATTGGGCTGGAGCGAAACATCGGCCTGGGATGCCGAAGCCGAATTCTATAGGCAGGCCGCAAAATAACTACGAAGCTGCGCCTCCACGACCACATGGGGCCGTGACCAAACTCTATCTGCTACTACTCCGGCAACTTTGCCTGCACGTTTGGGCCTGGCTGTCGCATGCGCTCTGGCAGGGTGCGCCGAGCGTGGTGGGACATACGCGCTTGCAAGCATCACTCTGGCTAGCGCAGTTGGCAAAGCAGGCGTCAGTGGCGGCATCGGCCAGGCGCAATTTACCGATCGAGACGTTGCCTTGGCCTGCAGCGGCGGTTCCAACAAGCAGCAGGGATAACACTGCACAGAGCACGAGCCTCATGGAGACCTCCGATTGCACGGCCTTCGCGGCTGCCAAAAGACGCCTATGCGCGGCGGCGGCGAGGACCTTCGCCGCCGGCTTCCGGCTTGCCAATCACGAACTCCTCGATCTTGTGACCGGTCTTTAGGGCGGCCGTGAGCCAGCGAGGCTGTTTGCCGCGCCCTGACCAGGTTTCGGAAGGCTCGTCGGGATTTCGGTATTTTGGGAATACGCGCGGGTACTTCCGGCGTTCGCGAGGCGCACTTCGGGTATCCGCGGATCCCGTTTGGCGCATCTCTTTCTCGCGTCGAAGTTGCGCCAACCGCTTCTCAAGCTCGCGCTTTTCCGACGTCAATCGAACCGACAAGATCTGACTGAGCTCCTCGTGGAGCTGCCATAACTCGTCTACTGACATTCCATCGAAATTTGGCTTCTTGTTCATCCCGCCTGTGACCATCACGATTCGTGACGAACTACGAACATCACGATTCGTGACAAACTATAAGTCCAGCGCCGGCCCTTTCCAGTAAAATTGTAGATTTGGCAGACAAATCTCCGCAAAAACCCGGGTTTGCAGGAAATCAAAACCTAAGTGGTTCAAATATCTCTCAAATCGTGATCAGTCCCGCAACTCCGGGAGGCTCGCCGACATCGCGCAGACGGGCGAAGTGTCACTAGGCCGCATATGGCGAGGTTCCCCGCCACGTGACCGACAACCGCCAGTGTTTGGCACGCGGCGACTCGCTCCTCGGTTGGTGGGTCAGTAGGCGTTGCGCTTACGCAATACCTCGAAAAAGGTCTTGATCAGGATCTGGATGTCCAACCACAAGCTCCAGTTGTTGATATACCAGAGATCAAGTTTTACGCGCTCGGAAATGTGCTCGATCGTTGGTGTGCCCCCGCGCGCTCCGTTGCATTGCGCCCAGCCGGTCATGCCCGGCTTGACGTGATGCCGGAACGCATACTCGCTCAACACTGTCTCGAAATAATTGTCGTGGGCCAGCGCATGCGGCCGCGGACCGATCAGCGACATATCTCCCTTAAGGACGTTCAGTAACTGCGGCAATTCATCGATGCTTGCCGATCGCAACAGACGGCCAATGGACGTGACCCGGGATCGTCGCGCGTAGCCTGCACGACAGCGTGCCCGTTTTCCTGGACGGTCATGGTGCGGAATTTGAACATCATGAACTGCTTGCCATTAAATCCCTTGCGGAACTGCCGGAAAATAACCGGCCCGGGACTGTCAAGCTTGATGGCGATAGCCGTGAGCGCCATGATCGGCAGAAAGAACAGCAGCGCCAGGCCTGCGATGACCATGTCCATCACGCGCTTGACGAACCGTTCCGCGGCACTGAGCGGCGCACGTTGAATTTCGATGGCGAGGACGCGCTGACGCGCCGACGACGCATAATTCGTCAACGTTCGAACCCGCATGTCGGGCAAGAGCCGCACCGCTACCGGAAGTGTCTTGACGTGCTCGCGGATAAACTCCAGCCGGGGCGCATCCTCCCAGGGCATCGCAAGCAAGACCTCCCTGCAATTGTTGCGCCTGACGAAGTTTGCGGCTGAGTTGATAACGCTGACGTCGGCGGAGTCGCGCTTCACCGGATCGTCTTCCGAGCTGAGCATGAAGCGGTTGACTTCGGAAGTACCGAAGAAAACCAGGAGATCTCGCGGCTCCAACGCGGCGATCTCGTGGAAATCGCCGATCAGCACGATGTCCCGCCGGCCGATTACGCCGCGCGAAACGGCAGCCGCCAGGGCCACTTTGGTAGCCTTCCTGACGACGAGTAATCCTGCCGGCGCAGCAAAATAAAACACCACAAAGGCGCCGCGCGAATAATCGACGCCGACCTTGAGCAGAAACGCAAAGAAGGCGAGCAGCAACCCTGTCGTAAACCAGCAGATCAGTATTTCGCCGATCTCGACGCGCGGTTTGGCGCTGTCAGGAAAATCGTAATAACCGCTGCCGCTCATGCGCAGGATGTGAATGAAGCTGGCCAGCAACCCGACTGCGCAATGCGGGAGAATGTTCGGCACGTCGTTGCCGACAGATAGCTGATAGCCGATCCCCCTGCCACGCTGGACAACAGGATCACGAAGGCATCTGCGGTCGATAACAGATAGGGGACTGCATTGCTGGAGAAACGAGCGGGAGAACCGCCAGCGGAATTGTCGAGCTGGCCTACCTTGTCGCCAATATCCGCTCCAATCGACATGAGAAAAATGCCCGCGCAGTATCACTGATACCAACTGACTGATTATTGGCCAGAGACCATAAATCCGACAGACCATCAAAGGCCTAAGTAACTCTTCGTTAATATCAGCGACCATACACTCGGCCGGAGTGCGACGCAACATTTAATCAGTTTGAATGCACCTTTAACCGTATTATGGAGCGAGTAGACGCATGCTGCCCATCCTCGCCTGCGGTGCCGGCATATATGTGGGCCTTCATTTTAATATTTTGGCGCTGCTCCCGCTCTCTGTATTGGGCGCCGGGGCGTACATCGTCTCGGCCTGGGCCAACGGCCAGGGTCTGCTGGACGGTTTAGCCGTCGTGGCACTTCCAATCATCACCGTTCAGGTAGGGTATTTTCTGGGGCTGACGACCCGGCCGGCCTATTTGCACCTGCGCTCCCGGCTCAATATTCGGCACTCAGAGCGGGTATAATCCCGAGAATACGATTTAAACGCGGATTATCCGCAATTTCCGCGGCTGATGGTCCCTACCGCACCTTGTCCGCGAAATAGCGGCTGAAGACTTCCTGAATGGCGCCCAGACCGCCGAGCTGGCGCTCAAGCTCCTGCGTGCGTTTTTCGCCGCTTGCCATTTGCTGCTCGTATTCCTTGATCCTGGCCGCGTCCTTGGCGTCGCGCGTCAGATATTCATCATAATCAGTGCCCGTGGCAAAGGCAGCCTGATCGCGCGCCGCATCGACCCGCGCACGCAGGGCGTCCCTCTCTTTCTGGATCGACGCGACTGCGGCCTCAACGGCGGCCGAAATTGAGCCGAGCCGTTCGCTGTCGGTCTGAGCATCGCGCTCAGCGGAACGAACCTTGAAAGCTCGTGCCATATCGAGTCTCCTTAGGCCTACCGGTTTTCGCTGTCCTGCTTCGTTGGACCGGCAGACCGCTGGACCACCGTTGGAAAGGAAGTTTTGTACAGCCTATCGAACCGCTGCCCGATCAACAACGTTGCATTTTTTGAAAAACGAAAGGCTAGGATTCCTAGATGATCTCGGATTTTCTGCAATAGCAACGACCGTGCAAGCGTATAGGATTGCCAAGCATATGCCGAGGTGATGACCGGACAGAAGCAAGATGAGATTTCGAGATACCTTGAAATTTGCTCTTGAGCTGTTTGTGCCTGAGAAGCTCATGCACCCAGGCGGGAGTTCCGCGTCCGATCCGAAGCCTAAAGCTTCGCAGAATGTCGCGACAAGTCTCGAGGCCGAAGAAGCTGTGCAAGGCGGCAAGGCCCGCCGGATTATCGAGGAGTTGGACTATGGCCAATTTGGCGGCCCTCGTTCGGTCCGCAAACAATCGAGTTGATGTCGAAGGCGCTGGAAGCAGCCGAAGTTTCATTGCCCGAACCGGCATCGGACCAGCGGCTTCGATTGATCGCCGCGACGATCTTGAAGGTGGCCGGCGACGGCGAGCGCGATCCAATCCGCCTGAAGGCCGCGGCGATGTCTGCCCTCGGGCCGGTTGCTGCCAGCGCGGACGAAAAGCCGCTGTCGACCTGACCACAAGCGCCGCTGAAAGAACGGGCCGCCGAAGTCACTGGCCCGGCATGCACCTGATCGGACGGGGTGATTTGCCACTAAAGCGGATGGCAAGCTATAAGCTGATCGAGCGGTTGTCGGATCGTCTCGTCCGCGCTGCCTGGGGACAATCAAAGTGGTTCATCGTGAAGCTCCTAAATCGATCCTGGTTCACGGGCTGTTTGGACTGAGGAAACTTCTGGGTGTCGCGACGTTCGCCCTGATAATTGTTCTCTTGGGCCCGAAGCTGTTTGTCCTGTTCGACAATCCCAAGAACGCAACGGTCCCGGCCAAGCTGTTCGAGGCGCGCGAATACGTTCTCGGTAAATCGTTGCCGGTGCTGCATCGATACGTGCCGACCAACATTGCCGGCAGCGATCGCTCCGACTGGATCCTCATTGGCCTCGCCATCGTCATCACTATTTTCTCTGGCGCGTTCGCCCAGCGTATGCAGACCGCCTCGAACCGGCGGCTTCTGCGAAAGTCGGCCCAGGCATGGCGCCGGAAAGAGGGTGTGAAGCCGGGCTCCAAGCTCGATGCCGAACTGGAAACAACGCTGCGAATGGCGGAAAGCGGCAAGGTCGTGAACCGTCAGGAGTTGTTGAGGGTGTTTGCCGAAACCAAGAAGAAGCTCGACACCTTCGGCCGTGAAGTGGCTTTTCTTGCCATCGACGTGGTCGGCTCAACAGGGATGAAGACTGGCGAAGACCCTGCTTCAGTTCAATATGACTTCGAAGAGTATCGAAAGCTCGTGGAGCGTATCTTTCGGGCCAGGGGCGTGTTGAAGACGGCATGGACGCCCGACGGCGTGATGGCATGTTTCGCCCATGTGGAGGACGCTTGCCAGTCAGGCAAGGACGTCATCAAGAGTCTCAAGGTGTTCAACCGCGACGTGAAGGTGTCCAAAGCCGATTTCGCCGTTCGCTGCGGCGTGAATGCGGGCCTGGTCTACTTCGACGACTCTACTCCGCTCGAGACGATCTCGGACCGCGTCATCGACGTCGCCGGGCACATGCAGAAGAACGCCGAGCCGAATACCGTGCTGGTGGCACGCAAGATCATCGAGCCGCTGCGTCAGCTTGAGGAATTTACCCACACCACGCAAGTCATCGATGGCTACGAAGCCAGCGTGTGGCGGGATACGGTCTCTTAAGCCACGCGCGCCTGCGCCCGCCCACCCCACTATTCGCGCCCTCATGCGGCGCGATTGCGAGCAGCGAAAAAGGCCCCCCGAATGCGGGCTTGAGCGTTCCGTCGATCACGGTGATCGGACGGCTGCCCTGGCGCCGCAGCGACTCCGCAGCCACAATTTAAAGTGGAAACCCCCTTAAGGGTGCTCCTGTTGCCGCCTCAACATCAGTACTGACAGAATGCGATGAACGAGAGCCAAAAAATATCGGCTGGAAAATTTAGAAGCTGCCGCCTGTATTCAGGAATGCCCTCAAGAACCTTGCGAGGAAACGCGGACAGTTCGAGTTGACAAGACCTTTGCTCGACGGACGTGCTGCGCGAGCAGAGGCCTTGCTTGCCTGAGGCATCGGCGACCAACACAGTAAAAGTATCATTAACACGTCATAATACAACATTAGATAGCATTCGGAGCTGGCAACTTTAAATAAAACACTTGAAATAAAACACTTGGGCCAGCCTTGGGACGCAGTCATCTACCGAGCCTGGCGCGGGAACACTCAGTGTTCGGCGCGGGCTCTCAACGGGAGCATTGGTTAAATGGTTGGTACTATCGCTAAACTGTCTTGCGCTGTTCTTCTTGTTGTGTCCGCTGTGCCAGCCAAGGCTGTCGAGGTGATCACGAACGGCGACTTTCAATCGGGTCTGACAGGATGGACCTCGTACACTACCGCGAACGGGACGATCGCGGCCACTCCGAGCTTGCCAGGTGCTCCGCAGCCGCAGAATGCCTCGGTCGCCTCTTTCAACGTGACCGGTTCCGGCGCCTCGAACGCGTTGTTCCTGAACGCAGGCAAGATCAATCCTCCCTATAATTCCGCGCCTGGGGAAGGTGGTGGCGTCTCGCAGACGTTCACGACGACGGGTGGTCTGGCGACATTCTCGGCCGACATTGCGGCATTTACCCGCGTGAATGGTCTCACGGCGTTCGGGTTGATGAGCGTCCTGCTGGATGGCGTGGTGTTGGATAGCTTTGATTTCATCGGCCCCGGCACGTCGACCACACTGCGCAACACGCTGGACTTCACTACCAACCTTACGGCGGGCCAGCATACCATCCAGCTACAGGCCACGCGTATATTCGCACCCGGTGGTGGCGTTACCTCGCAGTACTTCGACAACGTATCGCTCGACGTGCTGGCGCCCGTTCCGGAACCCTCAACCTGGGCGATGTTGATCCTTGGCTTCGCTGGTGTAGGTTTTATAGCTTATCGCCGTCGCAACGGCGCAACGCTCGCAGCCTGATCAGCGCTCCCATTGGATTTGAGAAGCCGCCGCAAGGCGGCTTTTTGTACCGTGCTGGACCGCTGCTGCTCAGCAAATACGTCGCTTTGGAAGCAAAGCCATCAGCCTCAGTCCGGCGCGCTATCGGGTCTGGGGACACTGAAACGGGCTTGTCGTGCCGACCACCAACGCTCGAACGTCACGGAAGCCAAGCTGGAATGCGGGCAGTCCGGACGTCCCGCCTTTGAGATTCAATCAAACTTCGAGAATTTCGCGACGGCGAGGCACTGCCAAATCAGATGCGGCAGGGCGATTTTATCCGGTAAGCTTCGAAAATCGCTGATGACTTTTTAATTGTCGCGTTGACCGCCACAATATTATCACATATGTTTTACCTTTAATTGGTTAATTTGAGGGGTTTACGGTGGCGGCCGTGGATACCAAACTCAGCTCCGATTTGAGACGATTGCGATACGCCCTCGAGGCGGTTTCCGCGGATTTGGATGCCATTGAACAACGGCCGCATCCTTCGCTTCGCTCGGCCGCCGAAAACCTCGAGGGAAATCGAAGCGACGGCCTCGAGGCATTCGTCAATCACTTCGTCTTTGCAGTAAAGAGTGGCGTCCTGCGCTAAACGAGCGGACAGCCCGCAAGCATTGAGCTTGCATCGCCATAGCGTGTGCGGCGAGAAAACCGCGGACATTAAGCAAGCCCATTTTTATGGCATTGCACTTGGATGTCGTTGCCGGCTCCATTGTTGCGCTTGTGGTTCGAATGTGGGTCGAGATCAAATTAATGCCGGTCGACGTTGCAAAAGCCTATTTCGAGATTCAGCAGCTTCGCGAGGAAATTCGAAAGGTGGAGTTCGCTCTCAACGTTTCTTTCGCGCGTCCGCCGAACCGGCCCTTGCCACACCGGGCTCATGAACGCCCGTGCCCGCAGGCGACCAATCCACCAATGCCTATTGCAAAACAAGGCCAGAATTAACCGCTTGAGCTTGGCCACCAATTACATAATCCGCAACGCTCCCTGCACCGATCGACCAGCCATCCCCGCCTGTCAAACTCGATTCTGACGCACAAAACTGATGGTCAAACATTATGCTGCACGTATAAATACGGGCGCGGGCGTTTACCATGCATCAAGTCTCCTCCGGATTTCCACGGCAATCTCCGAAAATTCATTTAAATCAATTGTCCGATTTAGGGCTGCGGGATAAAATGGCAGCGTTTTTCGAATCGTGCCGTCGGGTCAACGCGATGGGGACGGCATTTCGATTGATATTTCGTATCGTGGGGACGATGCGTGTTTGAAAGCAAGGTATGCATCACCCTCGCAGAGAGCATTTCAGCAACTCAAGACCCGTCCGCACTTTTGTCTTTGTGATTGGCACCCGCCCTGAAGTCATCAAGGTGGCGCCGATCATCCGCCGCTTGCGCGAAGCCGAGTGGGCGATCGTTCGGATCGTAACGTCCGGCCAGCAGAGCGATCTGCTCGACAGCACGCTTGCCGAATTCGGCCTCCGTCCGGACTTCTCCATCCCGCATCGAAGCAATTGCCGCACGCCGGCGGTTCTCGCCAGCCTGCTCATTCGCCGCCTGGACAAATATTTCGGCGAGGTTCGGCCGGATTGCGTTCTGGCCCAGGGAGACACGACAACCGCCTACGTGTCGTCGATTGCGGCGTTCTACCGCAGGATCGCCTTTGTGCATGTGGAGGCCGGGCTGCGCACGCCAAGCCTTGACGCGCCCTTCCCCGAGGAATTTCACCGCCGTTCGATCGCCGTATCCACATCCCTTCACTGCGCGCCCACATCGGCCGCGGCACAGAACCTCGTGCGAGAGAACATTTCGCGGGACAAGATCCTCGTTTCGGGAAACACGGTGATCGACTCATTGCTCGAAGTCGCGGCCTCGAGGCCGGCGCCGCCCGCCGATTTTCCCAAGCTGCGGACCATCCTCCTCACGGCACATCGGCGCGAGAATTTTGGCGCGCCTCTGCGGGATGCGTTCACCGCGATCAGGGCCTTCGTCGATCTCACCCCGGACGTCGCGGTGTATTTTCCGGTTCATCCCAATCCAAACGCACGCGAAACGGCCATCGAAATTCTTTCGGGGCATCCCCGGATCAAGCTGGTCGATCCGCTGGGCTACCGCGACATCGTCGCCGCGATACAGAACGCCTGGTGCGTGGTGACCGACAGCGGCGGCCTTCAGGAAGAAGCGCCTGCGCTCGGCAAGCCCGTTCTGGTGTTGCGCGAGGTAACCGAGCGGCCCGAGGCGGTGGCGTCAGGGGTTGTCGAACTGGTTGGGACTTCGCGCGAGGCGGTATTCGGTGCCCTGTTCGGGCTGCACAAGAACAGCGCCAAATACGCCCGCATGGCCCGGCCGGTATTTCCCTATGGCGATGGCCACGCCAGCAAGCGGATCGTCGAGGCTCTCTATCGGCAATTCGTCCTTCAAACCGCCGTTGCGCCGCAAATGCGCTCTGCCGAAATCATTCAGCTTCACCACGCGTCGTAACTCATGACACAAGCCGCCTCCTTCATCTTTCAATATCTCTATGTCGTCGAAATTCTGATGTTGATCGCGGGTGTGATCATCGCGATCTCCAGCATCGACGACCTCGTGGTGGACCTGCTGTACTGGAGCAGCAGGCTGATGGGCACGTCGGACAGCAAGTCCAAGGAATTGCCGAGCGTGGAGATTCTCGAGCAAATCCCCGAGCGCCCCATCGCCATCATGGTGCCGTGCTGGAAGGAGCACGACGTCATTTTTTCGATGCTGTCGTCGAACTCCCGGCTCGTACGCTACGAGCACGCGCATTACTTCGTCGGCGTATATCTGAACGATCCCCTGACCCAGGCCGAGGTGCGCAAGGCGCAGGGGCTGTACAAGAACATCCATATGGTGCTGGTCCCGCATGACGGCCCGACCAGCAAGGCCGACTGCCTGAACCAGACGATATCCGACATCTTCATGTTCGAGGCCGAGCAGAACATCCAGTTTGCGGGAATCGTGATGCACGATTCCGAGGACCTCATTCATCCGCTGGAGCTGAAGCTCTTCAACAAGCTGGTCGACATCTACCACTTCATTCAGTTGCCGGTTTACTCGTTCTCCCGGCCGATCACTTCGATGATCGCGGGCCTCTACATGGATGAATTCGCCGAGATGCACACCAAGGACCTCGAGGTCCGGCAGCGGATCAGCGGCGTCATTCCCTGCGCCGGCGTCTCCGCATGCTTCAGCCGGGAGGCGATCCAGCATCTCAACGATCAGAATCAGGGTGAAGCTTTCCGCACGTCATCGTTTACGGAAGACTACGACATCGCGTTTCGCGTCTCGGAGCTCGGATTCAATTCCGCATTCATCGCCTATCCGGCCAACTATGCGATCGACATCGATATCGACAGCGGTAATCCGGGCATTCTTTACCGGACCCTTCCCGTGGCGACCCGCGAATTCTTCCCGTCAGGCCTCGAGGCCGCCTATCGCCAACGCGCGCGCTGGCTGCTCGGCATCGTTTTCCAGGGCTCCCAGGAGCACGGCTGGAAAGGCTCGCTCGGGACCAAGTATTTTCTGGCGCGAGACAGAAAGGGCGTGATCACCAGCCCGGCCGTCATGCTCGCCTATTTTGCGCTCGCCAACCTGACCGTGTTCGAACTCTATCGGGCGGTTTTCGATCCCGAGAAGCAGTTTGTTTATACCCTGCTGTCCCAGGACTGGGCGGTATGGATGTTTTTCGCAAACTTCCTGTTTCTGGTCTGGCGCTTGTTCAACCGAATGACGTTCACGGGCATGATTTACAATGTGCGTCATGCCCTGATGGCCGCGCCGAGACTTGTCGTCGGCAATTTCGTCAACTTCTTTGCAACGTGGCGCGCCGTGCGCATCTACGCCAGCCACCGGATATCCGGTACCGCCCTCGTTTGGGACAAGACATCCCACTCCTACCCGGTTCACATGGGCGACCTCACCTTGCCGCGAACAGCCGTAGCCGCCGATGGCGCGGGAGCCGAATAGCTAGGCGGCCAGCAGAGCCTGGTTTTCGCGCTGCTGCGTAGCGGATGGACTGGGGCCAAGGATGAGACGGGCGAACGAGCGCGTGCCGAGGAAGGCCGCGCAGACCACGATCGCCGCGAGTTGAAGACCGGGGTAAAGAATAATCGCCGCAAGAACGAGCCAGCCTGCCGCGATGGCGAGGAAATCGCCCAACCTTGAACTCTTGCTGTGGGCAGGATCGAACCCCTGATCGAGCGCATTCGCGATCGCATCGAAGCCGTCAATCGCATCCCTGCTTGTCGGGCCGGCCAGATCACGTGAAAACATCAAAACACCCCAACGAGCCTCTCGCGGGCTCCTCGGGGGCATTTGGCGGGAAGACTATTGCCCGCCGCTCAAACCGACCGTTACAGTTTTATCCAACTCGCCGTTTTCTAATGCGGGGGCGGGCACCTCCCCGACATCGATAATTTGAGGCTAATGAACTCGGTCGAATTTGCCTTAGGCGCCGATTGGGGGTCAACGGCCGCGCCGATTCACGTCAAAGCCGTCGCACCGCCAGGCCGCACGGCAGGCGGACGCCGGGATCCGCGCCGAGACACGGATGCGTTCAGCACCGTCTCCTTGGACGGATTACCCTTTCTGAGGCGTAACTTACCTATTGCGCGGGCGCGTTCGGCGAATATATAGTCATCATAGTCATATTGGTCATTCGAGGTTTGACATGCCAAATGTCAAAAAGACACCCTCCTCGCCGCCTCCTGGCGGCACTTGGACTCTCGCGGGTGCCAAGGCCCGGCTCTCGGAGGTGGTTGATCGTGCCCAGGCCGGCCCCCAAACCATCACCCGCAACGGCAAGCCGAGCGCGGTGATCGTTTCCGCCGAGGAATGGGCGCGCAAGACGGCGCGCAAGGCACCCTGGCCGAGTTCCTGCTCGCATCGCCGCTGCGCGGTGCCGATCTCGAGCTGGACCGCCAGCGCGACACGCCTCGTGACGTGAAGTTGTGAACGTCCTGCTCGATACCAACGTGCTGTCGGAGGTGCAGCGACCGGCGCCCGATCTGAAGGTGCTCGGCTGGCTTGATGCCGTCGACGAGGACCGGGTGTTCATCAGTGTCGCTTCGATCGCTGAACTTCGGCGCGGCATTGCTTTGATGGACGACGGCCGCCGACGTGCCGCACTGGCCGCCTGGCTCGCCAACGATCTGCCGGCACGCTTTGCCGAGCGGATCCTGCCGATCGATCACGCGGTTGCCGAGCACTGGGGCGACCTAATGGCGCAGGGCCGTCGAAGCGGCGTTGCGCTGTCCATTATGGATGGGTTCTTTGCGGCGACCGCGCTCGCCAAAGACCTCACGCTAGTCACGCGCAACATCAAGGATTTTACGTCATTTGGCGTGCCGCTGTTCAACCCGTGGGACGAATGAGTGGCCGCGCTTCAGCGGGCCAATTGCCGGTAGATCGATGGAAGCGCCGCCGGCAATCGACGGATGTTGCCGACGATGGCGTAACCGCCGCGCCCGAACAGGGCAGGAAAGTAGGACTGGGCGCTTGCGTCGACCGTGACGCCAAACACCGCAACGCCCAGCCGTCGCGCTTCCTGCACCGCCTTGCGGGTGTCTTCGACCGCAAAGCGGCCTTCATAGTGATCGACGTCGTTGGGCTTTCCGTCAGTCAGCACCAGCAGCAGCTTCTTGCGCTGTGGCTGACTGGCGAGCTGGGCGGCGGCATGGCGCACCGCCGTGCCGATGCGCGTGTAATAGCCCGGCTTGAGCGCACCGATCCGCCGCTCGACGGCCGCTCCCATCGGTTCTTCGAAAGACTTGACGGTCTCGATGCGTACCCAGGAGCGCCGCCGCGAGGTGAAAGTCAGGATGCTGTGATGGTCCCCGCAGGCGGAAAGCCCATGCGCAAGGACGAGTAGCGCTTCTTTCTCCACATCGAGAACGCGCTGGCCATCGACCCACGCATCTGTGGAGAGCGAGACATCGACCAACAGCGTCGCTGCGAGGTCGTGCCGCTGCGGCCGCATCGCCACATGCACCCGATCGAGCGATCCGCTACCCGCCCGCAGATCGCATCTCGCGCGGACGAGCGCATCGAGATCCAGGTCGAATCCGTCGGCCTGGCCGCACATCACGTCATGTTGCGGCCGCAACGCCTCGAAGCGCCGCCGCACATAGTGGACGTGCCGCAGGATGTTCGCATCCGGCGTCCAGCTTTCTCCATCCTCCGAAGCCTGGCCCGTCAACACCCGGCAATGATCCGGCAAATAGACCCCGGCGCGATAGTCCCACTCCGGATAAAGGCGGCCGCTATCCAGACGCGTAGCGTCGAGCGCTTGCGGCGGCAGATCGAGGTCGAACTTCAGCCTTGTAGCAGGTTTGCCGCTGCGGCGGCCGATCGCGAGTTCGTCAAGGTCGTCGGCTGCCTTGCGGGCGTCCTCATCCTCGCTGTCGTCCGACGGGCGGTCGACATTCACCATTTCCGCCATCGCGAGTATCTTCTCGAAGCGGTTCAGGATGAACGGATCGCGCTTGCCGCCGTCGTCGCGTTCGCGGACGGCCCGGCGCTTGCGCGTATCAGGCATATCAGCCTCGTCGCCCGGCCCGGGCGCGTCGTCGTCGCTGGTCTCGGCAGGAACGGCCTCGCGTGTCCAGCAATCGCCCCACAGCGGACAAGGCAGCATTGGTCGATATCCGGGCGGCGCTTTCGCCGGCAGGTCGCCGGCGCCGATCACGGCCGGCCACAGCCGGCCTGCCGGCGGCGCATCGACGCCGAGCAGTGCGAGCACGATCCGTTCGACTTCCTGCTCGGCCCGCGGCAGGGGTCTGTGGGGGCGCGCTTGCGCCGTAGCCGCGGCCAGCCTTTCGTAGGGACGGACCAGGCCAGGGAATAATGCTTGCACTTTTCCGACCGTCTCGCGGGCACGTCGCAAGGTCACGAGATCGTGCCGCAGCGGGTCGATCTCGTCGGTCGCAGCAACCGACGCTGTGGCGAACCACGCTGCCAGCCAGCGATAAAGCAAGGCGTTGAGCTGGCGGTCCGGAAACAGGGCGATCCGGTCCGGCAGGAAGACAGTTGCCCCGTCGCGGCCGGGATGATCGATGCTTTCATCGCCGAGCCCGATGCGCTGTCGCCAGCCGAGCCGATGGCCGGACTTTCGCGATTTGGCGCCCGCGACCTGCACGCCCGCCTCCCCGCCCAGCGCGCGGAACATGATCGCAATCTGTCCCTGCACCTCCGCAAGCGTCGCAGCCTCCTCGGCATAAACGGGATAGCTCGCCGTAGCACCCACCAAACGATGCCAGGCGCGGCCAACCGTTTCTTCAAGTTCGAGGAAGTCCAGCATGCCTCATCCGATCACGGCACGGGCCACGTCGAGCAGCGCGGCCTTGACGTCGGCATCGTCGGTGAGCGGCTCGATCATGCCGGCAAGCACGGCATCCACGGTCGGGATTCCCGCCGAAATCAGCGTCGCGCAGTAGACAATCAGCCGCGTCGATACGCCTTCCTCGAGATCCTGTCCCTTGAGCGCACGCAGCCGGCCTGCAAGCGTCACCAGCGGACGCACGCGGTCGGGCGCCAGTCCGCTCTCGGCGGCGACTACCTCGATCTCCTGCTCTGCCGGAAGGAAGCCGAATTCGATCGCAACGAAGCGCTGGCGCGTCGACGGTTTCAAGGTCTTCAGGAGACTTTGATAGCCGGGGTTGTAGGACACGACCAGCATGAAGCCCGGCGGCGCGACCAACTCCTCGCCGGTGCGCTCGAGCGGAAGGATGCGCCGATCGTCCGTCAGCGGGTGCAGCACCACGGTGACGTCCTTGCGTGCTTCCACGACCTCATCGAGATAGCAGATGCCTCCTTCGCGCACGGCGCGGGTCAGCGGACCGTCGGCCCAAACCGTGTCTCCGCCCTTGAGCAGATAGCGTCCGGTGAGATCGGCCGCCGTGAGATCGTCATGGCAGGCGACAGTGTGCAGCGGCAAGAGAGCTGCGCCGCCATGTGGGCGACGAACCGGGTCTTGCCGCAGCCGGTCGGCCCTTTCAGCAGAACCGGCAGGCGACGCCGCCAGGCTTGTTCGAACAGCGTGCACTCGTTGCCGCTCGGGACATAGGCCGGAAGCTCGAGCGGCGCTCCGACGGCGTGAAGTACGCCCTTCATGTTAATTCTCCAGCATTGAAGCGGCGGCCGGCCACGTCGATGACCGGCCGTCTGATGTCTATTCGGCAGGCTGTAGGGCGCCCGACGCGACCGCCTGGCGTTCGCGGCCCGGCACCAGAACCGCCCACACAAACATCAGCGCCGAGATCAGCACGAAGATGCCGGAGCCGAGCCGGACCCAGTAGAACATCGCAAGCTGGTCCTGCACCTCCATGAAGCCCTGACCGAGCACGCGCTGCAGGTGAACCTGGACCACGCCGGCGAAGGTGAGCGCGAAGGTCATCGTCATCATGGCGGTGCACATGATCCAGAAGCTGGCCATGCTGAGCAACTGATTGTACGGCGCGCGCTGGCGCAGTTGCGGGATCGCGTAGGCCATGACGGCGAGATTCAGCATCACATAGGCGCCGAAGAACGCGAGATGTCCGTGCGCCGCCGTCACCTGGGTGCCGTGCGTGTAGTAGTTCACCGAGGACAGGGTGTGCAGGAAGCCCCACACGCCGGCGCCAAGGAATGCCATCACGGAACAGCCGACCGACCAGAGCAACGCGGCCCGGTTCGGATGCTTGCGTCCTGCCTTCCAGGTCATTTGCACGATGAAGATGACCATGGTGAAGAACGGCGCGACCTCGAGCGTGGAGAACAGCGAACCGATCCACTGCCAGTAGCCGGGCGCGCCGATCCAGTAGAAGTGGTGGCCGGTGCCCAGGATGCCGGAGAACAGCGCGAGGCCAATGATGACATAGAGCCACTTCTCGACCACCTCGCGATCGATTCCGTTGAGCTTGATCATCAGGAAGGCCAGCACGGAGGCCATAATGAGTTCCCAGACGCCTTCGACCCACAGGTGCACGACGTACCACCAGTACATCTTGTCGACCGCAAGATTCTTCGGATTGTAGAACGCAAACAGGAAGAAGATCGCGACGCCCCAAAGACCGAACAGCAGGACGTTGGTCACCGTGGTCTTGCGGCCCTTGAGCGCCGTCATCGTAACGTTGAACAGGAAGATCAGGCAGACGATGACAATGCCGACCTTGATGGCAAAGGGTTGTTCGAGGAATTCACGCCCCTCATGGTATTGGAAGAGATAGCCGACGACGGCGATGCCGGCCGCGCCGAAGAACAGCCAGAACTGGAGCTTTGCCAATAAAGGGCTGTACAGCTCGGTCTCGGTTTCCTCCGGCAGAAGGAAGTAGGTCGCGCCCATGAAGCCCATCAGCGACCATACGATCAACGCGTTAGTGTGTATCATCCTGACGATGTTGAACGGCAGCAGAGCGGACAAGGTGTTCGGCAGAACGTAGATGGTTCCGGCCAAAACGCCGAAGAGCACCTGGGCGAGGAACAGCGTCAGCGCGCCATAAAAATACAGCATCGCGACTTTCTGGGTTTCATATCTCATCGTGAGGTTCCTAAAACGGGCTGTCGGGGTGGGATGCTCAGCCGGCCTTGTTCGGCGGCCAATTCTGCGTCTTGATGCTGTTGGTCCATTGCAGGAAATCGGCGAGGTCGTTGAGTTCCTGGTCGGTGAGGTTGAACTGCGGCATCTGCCGGCGGCCCGGCGCGCCCGACGGCTGCGCCTGCATCCACGACTTCAGGATCTCCTTGGCGGCGGCGGGATCCTCGTTGCCGCCCCAGCGATCCCAGACGTTGCCGACCTCGGGCGCGAAATACGCGCCCTCACCCAGCAAGGTATGGCAGTTGATGCAGGAGTGCTTTTCCCAGACGTGCTTGCCGCGCGCCACCGAACTGGTCAGCGTCTTCTCGTCCGTCGACGTGGTGACCATGTAGTAGTGGCTGTGCGCCGTCAGCCCGAGGAAGATCGCGAAGAAAAAGCCGATCCGCCGTAGAAGACGTTGCGGGCCGCCGATTTGGTAAGGCGTTCAGCCATTACGGATCCTTTCCGGTTCGTGTGCTGTCGTTGCGGTCGCGCCAATCTATTCACCTGCGTCCGGCGCTCTTTGTGCCGGATCAAGGATCTCGACGATCCCGGATCGCTCCCCGGGATTTTGCGGTCAGGACAGAAGGACCGAGACGGCGGATACCGCCCAGGCGAAGCCCACGATGAGCATCAGCCACGCGGTCGCGAGCCAGCGCCAGAGCGGCGGCGCAGCCCGCAAATCGAGATAATCGAGCAGGATTCGTCGGCCCTTGATTGCAGCAATGGCGAGAACGGCTCCGTCGGCGAGCACCAGGTCTCGGCCAGCGCCAGTGAGCGCCATGGTCGCGAAAGCAAGCGCAATCAGCGCGATCAAGGTGAGGTCCAGACGGTCGGGTGAGTACCGCATGCTTCAGCGCACCAGGTAGACGATCGGAAACATCACGATCCAGACCAGATCGACCATGTGCCAGAACACCGTTCCGGTCTCGACATGGACGGGATCGGCGCGGCGGCAGACGACTGCAAGAATGACGATTCCGAGAACGACATGCAGCAGATGAAATCCGGTCAGGAGGAAATACAGCGTGAAGAACACGCTCGTCTCGAAACCGACCCCCGCACCAATCTCACGTGCATATTCGACAAGCTTGATCGCCACGAACGTGCCGCCGAGAATCATGGCGAGAAGCAGCCAGAGTCGCGCGCGACGGCGTTCATCCGTGCGCGCCGCCACCACGGCCTTCGCCGCGGCCCAGCCGCTGGTCACCAGGACAATCGTGTTGCATCCGGCAAGCGTCAGGTCGAGCGCGGTCTGTCCCGATGCGAATACGGCGGGCTTGACCGCGTGGGCGACGATGAATGCGCCGAGGAAAAGACCGAAGGCCACGAGCTCGCTGAAGACGAGCACCCACATCATCGGGTCGCCCGGCAGCCCTTCGAGGACACCCCATCCCGACTCCTCACGTTCGCAATCAGCTATCGACATTCGATCTCCCGGTCGACGGCTATCATCCCCGGCAGAAAGCAGTCTTTGTCGCCGAGCAAACAGAGGGACGGTCGCGCCTATCGCGCCGTTCCTTGACGGGGCGCAATGTCAATGGCCGGTCGTGGCGGCTAGATACAGCGACCCTAAAATCAACGAGGACGCCATGAGCGACGCACAACTGGGCCTGCTTACCGCCACCCCCATCATCATCGCCTTTGCCGGCGCACTGAGGGCGATGGGCGTCCTGTCCAACACGGCCACCGTATCCGCCGTCGGACTATCGATCGCCATTGCCGTGGTCCTGTTCACGACGCAATAGCGCGATCAGGCAAGATCGATTCCACAATCCAAATGTCACAGATCTCGGCCTTCCCGATCTTGATAGGGCGCAAGCTGATCAGAGCAACTTTCCGCTTGGGTTTTCGACGACGCTTTAGCGCTCTACGAACCTGTCTTTCGCGGAAAGAATCGTCGTGCCGCTTTCATCGCGCGCCGTGAACACCACGTCGGCCTCCCGGGGTTCATTGCGGTGAGCGTGACCCGGACAGCCTCGGAGCCTTCGGCAGGCACCTCGATCGGCGCCAGGCTCTCGTTGCCGATGATGGCCATTTTGGCATCCACGCCACTGACCGAAAGTGTGTAGGCGTGAGCGGCCGACGATTTGTTCAAGAGCTTGACCGTGTAGGCGTTGCGCACCGATCCGTCCGAGAGCCGGACCGCCAAAGGATCGCGATCGTGCTGGACCGAAAGCGTGGCGCTGGTCTTGGTCATGAAGGAAAAGACGATCGCAGCCGTCAACACCAGGCAAGCCGCCGTCAGTCCGACGGTCTTCAGGCGCACCAGCCGGGAGACCGGCGGCTCGGCGCGGCGGCCGCGCTCGATGTTGTTCCAGCTTTCGTAGTCGATCAGGCCGCGCGGGCGGCCAAGCTTCGACATCACGCTATCGCAGGCGTCGACGCACAGCCCGCAATTGATGCAGGCGAAGTTCGGTCCTTCCCGGATGTCGATGCCGATCGGACACACCGTGACGCACTGATTGCAGTCGACGCAATCTCCCGCCGGCTTGCCCTGCAGGCGGAGTTCGGCAGCCTTCTTGGCCGACGTTCGTTGCTCACCGCGGTAGTCCCGGTAATTGACCGTGAAGGCTTCCGGATCCCAGATCGCGCCTTGAAGGCGCGGCCATGGGCACATGAACGTACAGACCTGTTCGCGTGCAAAACCTGCCAGGCCGTAGGTGGTGCTGGCGAAGACGACGATCCAACCGAGCGTATTGGCGGAGACGTCGCCGTGCGCAAAGCTGCGCAGCAGTTCCGGTGCGTCGGTGAAGTAGAAGATCAGCGTGCCGCCGGTAGCGAGCGAGATCAAGAGCCAGGCGGAATGCTTCGCGACGATCTGCATCGCCCGTTTGGCGTCAAGCGGAGCGTCCAGGTTCTTCAAGTGCTGGCGCCTGTCGCCCTCGATCAGCCTTTCGACGAGCAGAAACAAGTCGGTCCAGACCGTCTGCGGGCAGGCGAAGCCGCACCACAGCCGTCCTGCCAGCGCGTTGGTGAGAATCAGGATGGTCGAGGCCAGAACGAGAAGTCCCGTGACCAGATAGAGGTCCTGCGGCCAGATCTCGACGAAGAAAAATAGAGCCGTCCGTGGGCGAAATCGAGCAGGAGCGCCTGATCCGGCGCGTTGGGGCCACGGTCCCACCGCAGGAACGGCGTGACGTAGTAGACCGAGAGCGTCAGCAGCAGGATGATCCACTTGATGCGGCGGATTCGTCCCTTGACGGCCTGCGGCATGACCGGTTGGCCCGATCCCGCTGCAGCGACCCTGCGCGTCTTCGCGTGATCGATCTCGATGGTAAGCGCCATTTCCCGGCTCTAGTTCACCGCGGCAAAACCGAGCGAGGCTCGCACGACCGGCGCGATGCGCGAAGGTGTCCAGGGCGGATCGAACGTCATCACGACGTCGACGGAGCTGACGCCCGACACTCGTGCGGCAGCATTTGCCACGCCCTCTTCAAGGAAATGGATGGCGGGGCATCCCGGGGTGGTCGCGGTCATTGTGATGCGAACGACGCCATTGACGATCGAGATATCGTAGACGAAGCCGAGATCGACGATGTTGTGACCAAGCTCGGGATCGATCACGACGCGCAGCGCGTCCCGGATACGGTCGACGAGTTTGTCCGTCATGACGGAGCCCTGACGGTCAGTTCGTAAGTGGCACCGTCCGGCGAGAACCCGCCAAGCCAGCGAAATCCACGCTTCTCGAGTTGCGGGAACAGGAAGACCGGCTCGCGTCGCAGCAGCGCCGAAAGCGTCTCACCGGGCTCCAGTTTCTCGGCGGCCGCGAGGATCCGGACCATCGGCTCCGGAGGATCAAGGTCGCGATTGTCGAGCTTGACGGCCGGCTCGGGCCAATCGTCGAAATCCGATGTGCCGGAGGGCGGCTCCGTCTGTTTCGTTGCCGCGGGCGTGAACAGCACTTCCCACTCGCCGGCGTCGAGCGGTTGCGCGGAATGGGCGAATCCTCTGTCCGCCATGAGGGCGAATAGCGGAACCGGTTTGAACGTGGCGTAGAGGCGGAGCCCCTGCCCCGGTTTGAGGCGTTCGAGCGTGGACATGATGACCGAGAACGGCTCGCCACCTGCGCGCAGGATCGGTCGGACGTCGACATCGATATATTCGGTCATGCTTGTTCCTTTCGCTTCATCTTCAGTTACTCGCAAACAGCAGATGCGGCGCGCACGCGCCGTCCGGAAGGCGCAGCGGCATCTCGACGTCCGCAAGCCGCCGCGTCCGGATCACTTCCCGGACGATGCCGACGAGGCCGACGGTCATCATCGCTGCGGCCGCCCGGAATGCCGACGGTTGGCCGGCGAGCAGCATCAGCGTGCCGAACCAGACGGCCACGTAGTAGATCACGAACCACTTCGAGGCCCTCGCCTCGGAAACGAGGTCCTGAACGCGGGGTGTCGGCGCCCGTCCCATCACGGGCCCGTAGGTCTCGAGCCAGGTCAGGAACGCCACGATCTTGTAGAGCTTGGCGAGGACCAGGCCCGACAGCCAGCCGAAGATCGCGAGAAAGGCGAACGCGCCGAGATACGCGGCGAAAGCGCCGGTCAGGACCAGCACCACGCCCAGGAGGGCCGACGCCGCAAGACTGGCGAAGGACAGTACCGCCATTCGCGTGTTAAGTTCGAGCTGCCGCCGCTTGCGGCCGCTGAAGATTCCGATCACGTCGCGGCCATACAGAGCGATCGTCGCCAAGCCGAGGGCGGCTGCGATCGACAACACGACGTTCAATCCGGAAACGAGCCAGATCGCGAGAATTCCGCCGACGATCGCGACGGCGATGGCGAGCGCGCCGGCCGCCAACGTCACGTTGCTCTTCCGGTCGTCGACATCGGGCGAGAGCATGAACATGGATAGCAGCCGGTAGCTCACACCCATGGCCGTCAACGTGAGCCAGCCGCCAAGGCCGGCGATCGCGTGCAGTGGAACCCCGGCTGCCAAAATCTTTTCCCCGATCGACCCCGCCCACCCCGCATGCGCAAACGCAAAGATTGCGCCGAAGGCTGCGGTGGCGCAGAGCGAGGCCAATCCGACCAGGACGAAGCGTGCGGGACCCACCGGCCGCAGCCATGCCGTCAGCCCGAGACCGACAACGACCAGGCCGAAGCCAGCGATGAGCAGGACTGCGCCAACCGGAAGAAGCCAGAGCCAGGCGGGTAGCCGACCTTCCAATCCCAGGAAGCCTGCGAGCAGCGCGGCGAGACCGGCGGTCAACAGGCCAAGCGCCGGCAAAGTCCACTTCTCCGAAAACAACGGCTTTGCCACGAGGACAGGCACGAACTGAAAAAGCGCGCCGCACATCGCCACGCTGAGCCAGCCGATGCTGACCACGTGCACCAGGACGAGAGTATCGGGCGATGCGATATGCACGGCCGGAAAGCCAAAGCCCGCGACCATCAGCGCCAGCGCGACGAACAACCACGCGAGTGCCATCGCGAAGTAGCTCATCGTCCATCGTGATATGCCGGCGCCGATCATCTTATCCCTTCAGAACTTGCGCGCGCCGCAAAGGAGCGGCGCGTAGACGAGCGCGAAGCCCAGAAACGCCCCGCCCACGCGACACCCGCGATGGTCAGGAGCGGGACCGAATGGGACGGCTCGAGCGCCGCGCATACCCGCGCCAGTGCGGCGGCGACGATGGAGGCGTAGACGAGCTGGGTGGCGATGGACGCCGAAAGCGCCTGCCCGGTGTGGCCGAGCGAGGCCCGGGTCATCACAGCGATCGTCATCGAACCGATTGCGCCGCCGGTCCAGGCGTGGATGCCGGCGCTCTGGGCGACAAGGTCCACTGCAGACAGCGCCGCCAGCAGGAAACCGGCCGGCACGAATGCGTAGGCAATATGGAGGATCATCACGAGGCGGTCCGACACGGTCCGATGGCCGGCCCAGCGCGCCAGGCGGACGACGTGGAGCAAACCGGCGACGCCGAGCGCCGCTGCGACCAAACGGCCCGAAGGAGCCACCACCCACGCGATCATGGCGCAAACGCCCGCGACCATCGTGACCGCATCGAAACGGTTGAAAGGAACGGGCAGCCGTCCCGGTTCGCGGCGCGCCAGCCAGTTGCGCGTAAAGCTCGGAACGATCCGTCCCCCGATCACGCAGACCAGCGTGACCACGAGGCTGACGCCGAACCGCGTGGAATAATCCGCCAGACCGTTGAAGTGCGCCTCGACATGAAACGCGACGTTAGTGACAGCCAGCAGCGAGACGATGCCGACCACCTTCAGATTGTTCCACTTGCGTCCGGCGACGATCTCGCGGGCGGCCGCGGCAGCGAGCAACAGCAGAAAGGCGGCGTCGACCGCCAGCGCGATTTCCCAGCCGATGAAACCGGAGAAAGTCACAGCCAACCTCCCGGCAAGCCAGGTGGCGAACAGGATCGCGAGTGGCCTCCCCTGGATCGGAAGGCGGCCGGTCCAGTTCGGCACCGCCGTCAGGAGAAAACCTGCGATCACGGCGCCCACATAGCCGAACAGCATCTCATGAACGTGCCAGTCCCGCGGCGTGAACGCGGTCGGCAGCGAGACATGGCCGGCGAATACCGCAAGCCACAGCGGAACCATGGCACCGGCATAGATGGCGCCGAACAGAAAGAACGGCCGGAAGCCGTAGGAGAACAGCGCCGGCCCCTGGTAGGCCCTCAGTTTCTGCATCGTCGTCATCAGCGTTCCTCGTTTATTCGTTGTAATCATAAGCCGGTCCGCCCGAAGCTCTTTGTCGGGGCACAAATTGCAGCATCGTTCGCCGGCGTGTTTGATCTCCGACAAAGACTGCGCTCGGCTCGATCTGCATTGTCGGCTCCGTCATCAACGGAGGACGCGATGCGGATTTTCGAGAGATTGCGAGGACAAAGCCGAAGCGATAGCGCCATCGAACGCAGACTTTTCGAGGCCATCACCGATGATCTCTTGCGGAAACTAGAGGACGAAACCTCGATCCCGGTCTTCACCGAGAGCAAAGCCAATTGCTGTTCCTGCTGCTCGGCCGAAGAAAGGCGCCTCAATAGGCCGGCTTTGCGCCAGATCAATATGCGCCTGCCGCTTCGGCGGCAAAATGATCGTTGATGTGCAGCGCTACCCGACGCGACTGGCTTCCGATCGCGCTTGCCCCTGATGATTGCGACCTCGAACTCGGCTACATCTGCGCGGCCGGGATCGAGGCGTTGCGTTTTCCGTGCCGGCGCAAGTCCGGCATCTGGTACAGTGTCTGGATGGACGAGGCGTTGCTCATCCATCCGACCCACTGGAGAAGCTGGCGCTAAGACCGCTATCTGGATGCGGTTTTGCTGGCCTCGAGCTTGTCGAAGAGCGCCGTAAAGACCTGCTTTGCCTTTCCGACTTGCGGAATGGACTTGGCCTGATCGACATTGCCGGGCTTTCCGACCACGATCAACGCAACCATTCCCATGCCGTAGTGAGGCAGACACTTTATACCGTAGACGCCTTCCTGCTCGAATTTGACGGCGATATTCTCGTTGTTCTTGCCGACGAATGGCGCGGCGCCCTCGGGGAGCATGCCCTTGATGGATTCCGCGTTGTGGCCCTTGTCCGTGGACACGAACTTGACGGTGTCGCCGGGCGCGATCTTCACGAAGGCCGGATCGAACACCATCACAGCGCCATCGGCTCCCTTGTTGAGGAGCTTGACTTCGACCTCCGCCGCCCGGGCGCCCCGGTCAGAACCAGAACCGCCGCGGCGGCGGCCAGCATTGCAATCTTTTTCATATTTCCCATTTCTTTCCGTTTCCTGGAACTTTGCGCCCGGTCTCTCTACCGGGCTCCCGGGTATCAGATATCGCTGCCTGGTCCTGCCGATGTTGCGCCAGCGCAATCTCCGCGCAAAATCCTGGGCTAAGAGATTGGCAAGCCGTTGAGGCTTGGTTCGGCCGCGGATACTCTCCGCGGCCTATTGGAACGAGGATATCGATGGCCTCAGTCGACCGCTCCCTGGTCGCGAACCTGCCGATGTTCGCTGGCCTTGCGCCCGCCGAACAGGACGAGCTGTTGCGGGAAGCGCGTTCGATTCGATACACGAAGGGAAGCGCGGTCTTCGATCAGGGCGCGGAAGCGGATCACTTCTACCTCCTGCTTCACGGACATCTTCGCGTCGAAAAGATAACGCCGCAGGGACAGCAGTCCGTCGTGCGCTACGTCTCCGCCGGCGAACTGTTCGGCGTCGCGCAGGCCATGAACCTGACGCACTATCCGGCGACCGCCGTCGCCGCCGTTGACAGCATCGCGCTCGCCTGGCCCTCGTCGTCCTGGAATCGCCTGATCGCCCAATATCCGAGCCTCGCCTCGAGCGCGCTGCAGACCGTCGGCAGCCGCCTGCAGGATACCCAGGCCCGCGTCATGGAGATGTCGAACGAGCAGGTCGAGCAGCGCGTGGCGCATGCGCTGCTCCGCCTGGCCAAGCAGGCCGGAAGGAAGGTCGACGCCGGCGTCGAGATCGACTTTCCCATTAGCCGGCAGGACGTCGCCGAGATGACGGGGACGACGTTGCACACCGTCAGCCGGATTCTCAGCGCGTGGGAGCAGCAGGGACTGGTCGAGGGAGGCAGGCAGCGGATCGTGCTGCGCGATGCGCACAGGCTGCATGGCCTCGCCGAAGGCGAACAAGCCGCTCAGACACGCAAGCCCGCGCCCTAGGCCGCCGCTTTTGCCGTATCCCGGAGCTTCGACAGGAACGCTGCTGCGTCGACGCTGTGTTCGTCGCATGCCTCATCGACCGAATGGAAGGTGGCGATCGGACAGCCGATACACCGCATCCTGAAGTCGAGGAAGACGCGTATCGTGGATGGCCATCGACGCATCACCTCGTCCACCATCAGATCCGCGGCGGGCACTACTGCATCCGTTTTCATGCAACGACCTTAACCTGGCGGTTACCAGCCCTCTTTGCTCCCGCGCAAATTCCCGAACGGTCCTCTTCGTCGAACAATAAAGCGTCTTTCCTTGTTGCAGCGCAAAGGTGTCGCCGCCACATCGCGCATGATGCATCCATTGGATTAGAACGATCGAAGCGATGGAGAGCATCATGCTGACGAGAAGGACTGCTTTAATGGGCGCCGCTATCGCGGCGCTGATGATGGCCGCGCCGGCCGTGGCGGGACCGGCGGACGATCTGAAGCTGCCGCGCAAGAAAGTCGAGTTGGTTGCCCCGCCCTTCGTCCACGCCCACGAACAGGCGACCAAGACGGGACCGAAGATTGTCGAGTTCAAGCTGACGATCCGGGAGAAGAAGTCGTCATCGACGATGCCGGCACAAAATTCCATGCGATGACGTTCGACGGATCGATGCCGGGTCCGATGATGGTGCTCCACGAGAGCGACTACATGGAGCTCACGCTGGTCAACCCCGCGACCAATGCGATGCCGCACAACATCGATCTGCATTCGGCAACTGGTGCTTTGGGTGGCGGCGCGCTGACTCACGTCAATCCCGGCGAACAGGTGGTGCTGCGCTGGAAGGCAACGCGGCCCGGCGTCTTCGTCTATCACTGCGCTCCGGAAGGCATGATCCCTGGCACGTCGTCTCCGGCATGCACGGCACGGTGATGGTATTGCCGCGTGACGGCCTGAAGGACGCCGAAGGCAAGGCGCTGCGTTACGACAAGATCTTCTACATCGGCGAGAACGACCTCTATGTGCCGAAGGACGCGAACGGCAAGTACAAGACCTACGAAACCATCGGCGAATCCTTTGCCGACACGACCGAGGTCATGCGCAAGCTGATCCCGACTCACGTGGTGTTCAACGGACGGGTGGGATCGCTCACCGGCAAGAACGCGATGACCGCGAAGGTCGGCGAGACCGTTATGCTCGTGCATTCGCAGGCCAACCGCGACACCCGGCCCCATTTGATTGGCGGGCATGGCGACTACGTCTGGGAGGCCGGCAAATTCAACAATCCGCCGCAGAAGGACCTCGAGACCTGGTTTGTTCGCGGCGGTTCGGCCGGGGCTGCGCTCTACACCTTCCGCGAACCCGGCATCTACGCCTACGTCAACCACAACCTGATCGAGGCGGTCGAACTCGGCGCCAGCGCCCACATCAAGGTGGAGGGCAAGTGGAACGACGATCTCATGAAGCAGGTCTCCCCTCCCGGCCCGATCCCGCTTGACAAGGTCGGCGCCGCCGACCCGGTGGCCGTCACCCGCTAGGTGGAGCCGAAACGACGGCCCGCAGTTCCGACTGCGGGCCGTCGCACGAAGAGGAGCCGACGTCGTGCTCATCCTGATAAAAATGAAGACGGCAATGCTCGCGGGCGCGCTGGCCGCGCCGATCTTGGCGACCGCGTTCGCGCCCGCTCCTCCACGACCAGGACGGAGCCTTGCGCCTGGCGTCCACCTCCTTCAGCTACCGGGCCGCGGGCGATTTCTCACGGAACGGTCGGCCGGTCGAAGGACCGCTGCGCGAACTGCGCCTTCCCGCTGATCTCATCATCATGAAGCGCCAGGTCACGGTCGCCGAGTACGCGCGCTGCGTCGACGAAGCCGCCTGCCCGCGCGTCGCCATTCCCTTAGGCGCGCAGGACGTACCCGTCGTCGGCGTCAGTTGGCACGATGCGTCGGCCTACGCCGCATGGCTGTCGCGCAAGACCGGTATCGCCCATCGTCTGCCGACTGACGAGGAGTGGACATTCGCAGCCGCCGAGAAGGCGCGCGACGAAGCGATGCCGCTCGTCGATCCCTCCGATCCGGCGCAGGCCTGGATCGCGCGCTATGAAGCCGAGATCCGCCCGCTCCAGGCCGGCCGCGACGGCCGCTCAGCCCGAAGGCACGTTCGGCACCAACAGCAACGGGCTGGACGACCTGGCCGGCAATGTCTGGGAGTGGACGGATAGCTGCTTCGTGCGCGTTTCGCTTGACGGCGAGCGCGAGCGGATCACCAACACCAATTGCGGCGTCCGCGTCGTGCAGGGGCCCATCGCTCCTACATGACCGACTTCATCCGCGATCCCAGGTCCGGCGGCTGCGCCGCAGGCGTCCCGCCAGCCAATCTCGGCTTCAGGCTCGTCGTCGAACCCTCCCGGTCGGTCGCCACATCCGTCGTCCGGAACGTCGCGAAGCTGCTGCGGCAAACATAGACGCCCGGCGATTGGCCGTGGGTTGAGCCAGCGCAAAGTTCTCCGCCACGAGTCCGGTAATTGATTCCGAAGGCGGAAGGAGAACAGCAGATGCGATCGGACCTGGCGAAATCCTACGGGCAGGACAGGCTGCCGCGCTACACCAGCTATCCCACGGCTCCACATTTTTCGTCGGCCATTGGGGAGGAGGACTATCGGAGCTGGCTGAAGTCGGTGCCCGTCCGTGAGCCGGCCTCGATCTACCTGCACGTGCCGTTCTGCCGATCCATGTGCTGGTACTGCGGGTGCCACACCTCGGTCACCAAGCGCGACGATCCGATCGCGACCTATGTAGCGGGCCTGCGCACCGAAGCGCAGCTTGTCGCCGAGACAATCGGCCAAAGACTGCCGATCTCTCACGTTCACTTCGGCGGCGGTACGCCGACGATCATGTCGCCCGAGGCGTTCGCGGACCTCGTCGGCGCGCTACGCCATTCGTTTTTCATGCTTCCTGATGCCGAAATCGCCGTCGAGATCGATCCGCGCACGTTGACGGAGCCGATGACGGAGACGCTCGGCTACCGCGGCGTCAACCGCGCAAGTTTGGGCGTCCAGAGCTTCGACCCCGCCGTACAGCGGGCGATCAATCGGCTGCAGAGCTTCGAACAAACCGCAGCTTCCGTCGAGCGTCTGCGCCGGGCGGGCGTCGGCCGGATCAATTTCGACCTGCTGTACGGGCTGCCGCTGCAAACGGTGGACTCGTGTCTCGACACCGTCGCCAAATGCGTCGAGCTCCGGCCGGACCGCTTCTCGGTGTTCGGCTACGCCCACGTGCCCTCGTTCAAGAAGCATCAACGGAAGATCGCCGAAGACTCCTTGCCTGACAGCATCGAGCGGCACCTGCAGTCCGAAACCATCGCGGAAGCCTTGCTGGACGCCGGCTACGTCCGCATCGGCCTCGATCATTTCGCCCTTCCAGGCGACAGTCTGGCCATCGCAAGACAGGAGGAAGGCTGAAGCGCAACTTCCAGGGCTACACCGACGATTCCGCCGACACGCTCATCGGCCTCGGCGCCAGCGCGATCGGCCGCATGCCGCAGGGGTTCGTGCAGAACACCGTTCCGACACGCGACTATCTCGCGCGCATCGCCGAGGGCCGGCTCGCCACCGCCAAGGGATATCTGTTCACCGGGGAAGACCGCTTCCGCGCCGACATCATCGAACGGATCATGTGCGATCTTGCCGTCGACCTGCCCCGGGTATCCCGGTTGCACGGCCGCGACCTGCGATCTGCGATCATCGATCGCTCGCGGATCGAAAGCCTCATCGCCGACGGCGCCGTGACGATCATTGACGATCGGCTTTCCATCAGCGACGGCGCAGAATTCCTGGTGCGAAGCGTCGCATCGGCTTTCGATGCCCATCTTTCGCATTCCGCCGCAACGCATAGCCGCGCGGTGTGAAGCAAACGCTCCCAAAGAGTGGCGATCGGTAAGGTTGACTGGTTAGGTTAAGGCGCGAGTTCGGTTGCACCGTCCTCAAGCCGGGCTATGGATTGAGTACCGGACAATTTCCCCAAGCGTCCGGGCCCACACCAAAGCCGCCAGGCGAATATACTCCGCTTGGCGGCTTTGTTCTTTGGATCGCCAGTGCGCTACACATGGATGAAAGCAGGCTACTTGATCGCTGTCGTGGTTGCCATGGCCGGCTGGCTATTCCTCATCGTCTGGATCGTGGAACAGCTTATTTGATGGGCCTCAGCAGGAAGGCCACAAACAGCAAAGGCGGCCCCCAAATGGCCAGCAAGCCGTAAATTACAAGCTCTACAACGTCCATGCTCATCCCCAATGACATGTCGCTAACGAAGCTTTGCCTAGATTCGAGCTTGTTCAAAGCGAAACTGTTTGTGCGCTGCAACCATGCTCGCCTTGCAGCATCATCCCGTTACCTTTCGTTTCGCTCCGATTGCAGCAATGCGGGAGGAGTCCAGGCTGTGCCGCCGGCTTTCCCGGTGCAGGTACGACGCCGTTCAGCGACTTCTCTGATTACTTGCGCATTCCGCAGCAACGCATACCGCGCGGTCTGGTCATGATTACTTCGCCGCGAGGGACGGAGCTTGAATCGTCTCCAAATATCCGTTGCGGGTCTGCGGGATTTTTGTGTCGAGAATCCTGGACGCCACCAGCGTCCTCAGCACCTGCGCCGTGCCGCCGGCAATCGTGAACATGCGCGCATCCCGAACCATCCGTTCGAGCGGATAATCCCGCGAGTAGCCCCTGGCACCGAACAGTTGGAGCGCCTGGTTCGTGACCGTGTTGGCCGTCTCGGAAGCGATGATCTTCGCCTGCGCCGCGAAGAGGATCCGGAAAAGGATCGGCGCTAAGCGCAGCCTGATGAAGCGACAGTCGCGCTGCATTGAGCGCCACCGCCATGTCGGCCAGCATCCACTGCAGGCCCTGGAATTCGGCGATCGGACGTCCGAACTGCTTGCGCTCCTTCACGAAGGTCACGGCCTTCTCAAACGCACCCTGCGCGAGCCCGAGCGCGACTGTTCCGGCGCCGACCCGCTGGCTGTTATAGGCGTCGATGAGGTCGGCAAAGCCGCGCCGGAGCCCGCGCGGCGGCAGCACCAGCATATCCTCAGGGATTTCCAGGTTTTCGAAGATGATCTCGGTTTCGGGGATACCGCGGAGGCCCATTGCGGGTTCGCGTTTGCCGATGATCAAGCCGAGGTCCCCTTGAGTGCGAGGAAGCCGCCGATCCCTGCTCCTCGCCCCGCTCGTCGAATACACGGGCGAAGATCAGATGCAGCGTGGAGACCCCGCCGCCCGTGATCCAGTGCTTCTTGCCTCGGATGACGTAAGTGTTGCCGTGCCTGTCTGCGCGCGTCGTCATCTCGGTCGCCGCCGATCCGGCTTCCGGCTCGGTGATGCAGATCGCGGGCTTGTCGCCCGAAAGAACGAGATCAGCTCCCAGCCGCTTCTGCTTTTCGGAGCCATACTGCATGACCGCGGAGATGGCGCCCATGTTGGCCTCGACCGTAATGCGCCCCGTCGCCCCGCATACCCGCGCCATTTCCTCGATGATCAGGGCGGCCTCGAAGTAACTTCCTCCTCGACCGCCATAGGGCTTCGGAATCGTGTAGCCCATGAAGCCCGCGGCCTTCAGAGCAGCCACGTTGTCGAAAGGGTAGGCTTCGGTTCGGTCGATCTCCGCGGCCTTCGGCGCGAATTCGGTTTCGGCCAATTCACGCGCAACGCTGCGGAGCTTGAGTTGCTCGGGCGACAGTTTCATATCCATGGCAATCATCCTTCCCCAGAAGCGGCGCGGTCTTTTCGATCATTCGGCTCCGAAGCGCTGCAAAACGCAACCGAATAATTTATGATCTCTCGTGCGGACCTGACGTTGATGAGCAGCGCCGCTGGAGGCCTTCGAGATGTCCAATTCGAGAACCCCGCTTGTCGATCGCTTCGGTCCTGACGCTGCGGATGTGGAATTCGGCGGCGACGCACCGTCCCTCCTCCGTCAGTTGGCGGCTCGCGGCTCGGTACGAAAATTCCGGTCCGATACCATTCCGCACCCGACCTTGCAGCGGCTATGTGCCCTGGCGCTATGCGCTCCGACCAAAAGCGATCTCCAGCAACGCGACATCATCATCATCGACGCGCCGTCCCTGAAATCCCGGATCGGCGCGCTCCTGGCAGACGGGCCGCTAGGCCAGAAATGGCTGGCAAACGTTCCGAACCTTCTCATCTTCTGCGGCAACAATCGGCGGCAGCGTCAGATCCACACACTGCGCGACAGGCATTTCGCCAACGATCACCTCGATGCCTTCTTCAATGCTGCTGTCGATGCCGCGATTGCCCTGTCCGCGTTCGTGATCGCGGCTGAGGCTGAGGCCTGGGCGTCTGTCCAGTCAGCGCGGTCCGCAATCACTCCGACGTGCTGTCAGAGCTCCTGAAACTTCCCGATCATGTTTTCCCGGTAGCGGGACTCGCCGTGGGATATCCTGCCGAAACGCCGCGGCTCAGCATGCGGCTTCCGCTGTCCGTGACAGTGCATCACAACACGTTTCTGGAAGACGGCCTCGATGATGCCATCGAGGCATATGATCGGCGCCGCGCGGCAGCCCAGCCTACGCGGCTCAACGCTACGTCGGGGAGTTTGGATTGGCCGAAACCTATGGCTGGTCGGAAGACAAGGCGCGGCAATATGCGCGCCCAGAGCGCGCGGATTTCGGCGCCTATGTGAGGCGTATCGGCTTCAGGCTGGACTGATCGGTTCGAACGATCCGCGCGGCCACCCGAGCGGGGCGTTGGTTGAACAGATGAACCAGGCCGATGCTGATCGCGAGCAGGAGCATCAGCGACAGCGTCACGGCCGCCGTCACCCTGCCGCCTACGGTGGCGAGGACCCGAACGTCGACGCCGAGGCCGAGTGCCGCCATCGATACGACCGTGAGGAATCCAGTGATCGCAGTCAGCGGGCCGATCACCGTTGCCGGTACGATATCGAGCGAGCGCAGAACGGATAGAGCGAGAAAGCCGAGGATGAACCAGGGCACGAGCCGGAAGAATCCAACCGTCGTCTTGCCCTGCGCTCCGCCACGCAAACGCGGCGCGAGCAACGAAAGCCCCACCACGATCGGCCCCAGCATCAATACGCGCACCAACTTCACCAGCGTTCCGATCTGCGTGCTCACGAGCCCCGCAGGCACGGTTGCGGCAAGCACTTGCGGGACGGCGTAGACCGTGAGGCCGGCGAGAATTCCGTATTGCGTCGCGGACAATTGCAAAAGCGGAATGAGCAGCGGCAGCCCCAACACCATCATCACGCCGAGTATCGCCGTGAAGGAGATCGAGGACGCGATATCGTCGCCATCGGCTCCGATGACCGGCGCGACCGCTGCAATCGCCGAATTGCCGCAGATGGAATTGCCGCAGGCGATCAGGATCGAGAGCCGCGTCGACAGGCCGAGCATACGGCTGACGCCGAAGCTGAGTCCCAGGGTTACGACGACAGTCGCGGCAACGGCGCCGAGCAAGGCAGCGCCGGACGCCGCGATCGCGGCGAAGCTGATGGACGCGCCGAGCAGCATCACGGCCACCTCGAGCAGCTGCTTGGCGCTAGAGGCGATGCCGGCCTGCCAGCGCTCGGACGGATTCCAGAAGCTGCGCACGGCCATGCCGAGCAGGATCGCCAGCACCAGCGCTTCCACATAGGGGTGCGCGAACAAGCGCCGTTCCGCGGCTTCGAGGGCTGCCGAAACGCCGGCGACGACGATGCAAAGCAGAACGCCGGGAATGAGCCCTGCAAGGCGGCTGACGCTGGTGGCCGATCCATTTCCTGGAGCGGAAAATTCCTCGTCCTGCGGCACTAATCTCTCCCGGGAGAAAATTTATGCGCCAGAGCGCGATAGTTAGGTAATATATTTTCGATCTGGCTCGATAAAGGGAAGTTATGTCCTTGAACCTGCACCTGCTGCGCCTGTTCACCACGGTGGTGAGAACCGGGAGCTTCTCGCGCGCGGCCGACGCCCTCCATATCAGCCAGCCGGCGATCTCGAAGGGCGTGCGGGATTTCGAGCTTCAGGTCGGCTGCCGCCTGCTCGATCGGACGCCAAAGGGCGTGCGTCCGACGCGGGAGGGAAAGGCGCTGGTGCGGCATGCGGAGGCGCTGTTTGCGGCCGAGCGCGCGGCCGAGGACGAATTATTGTCGCTGCGCAATCTCGACAGCGGGTCGCTGCGCATCGGCGCATCCACCACGATCGCGACCTACATGATATCGGACTATCTCGGGACGTTTCACCGAAAATATCCCGGAATCGACCTGCATCTCATTATCGCGAATACCAGGGACATCGCCGATCTCATGCTGGCGCATGATATCGAGATCGCGCTGGTCGAAGGTCCGGTTGAAGATGACGAGCTCGAAAGCCATGCCTGGCGCACCGACGTCATGAGCCTGATCGTCGATGCGCGGCACCGCTTCGCGGCGGCCGAGCGCGCCATCGACGGCGCGGCGCTGTGCGATGAAGTCCTGATCGTGCGCGAGCCCGGTTCCGGATCGCGCGAGGTGGTGGCGCAGGCGCTGGCTGCCGAGGGCATCGAACCCAGGCGCACGCTGGAGATCGGCAGCACCGAGGCGATCAAGCAGGCGGTCACGGCCGGCCTCGGCGTCGCCATCGTCTCCAGCGCCGCGATTTCCGATCAGGTCACGCTCGGCCGGCTCAAGGTCGTGCAGATGAGCGATCTGCAGATCGAGCGCACGCTGTGGCAATTGAAGGTACCCGGGCGAATAGAAATCCCTGCGGCGACCGCGTTCGAGCGGATCATCTGGCAGGACAAGCGCGTTGCGGAAGTGGCTTAGAAGATCGCGGCCTTTTTAGAAGATCAAGGCCCTGGCCAGCGCCGCGACGCGGCTGAAACCGTCAAAGACACCCGGCTCGAAGAAGACGGCGCGGGCGATCACGATGGCCCCAACCAGCGACCAGAACAGGCCTGTGCCCGCCCACAACAGATATTTGGAGGCGCGCGAACGCGGCCCTGCTGCTTCCCCTTCGGGCACCAGGCGCTCGCCAAACGGCTCGTATCGCAAGCGTTCCATTGCGCGGCCAATCCATTGATTTCCGGGACAAATGTCGTCGTTTCCGGCGGATGGAGCAATGGAAGCGATTTGCTTTTTCGAACCACGGAATGGAAGCGTATTTCCGTATCGACCGGTTGCGGAACGGCTTTCTTCTTTGCCGGTGTTTGGCTGCTCGGCCGGGGAAAGCGGATTTGTGCCTCGCAGTGGATAGATTGCGGGTGGAGGTCTGTCCAGGGTGATGGAATACCCACAGTTCAGACGAACGAACCCACCTCAGCCAAGCCGCCGCTTCAAGCAGCGTCTTTGGCAACCTTCAGGGGTGACGCCCTGACCGACTTGCTCGCCGGTTTGGCCGCGAATTCCATAGGCTCTTTGGTAAAAGGATTTATACCGCTGCGAGCTTCAGTAGCAGGCTTGTGCACGATCGACATTTTGACGAAGCCGGGAATGACGAACTCGCCGGATTCATTCAGCTCCTTATAGCCTACAGTCGCCATCTGCTCGATGACGGCCTTTACGTCTCCCTTGGAAACCTGCGTCCCCTCTGCAATTGCATCAATGAGCTGATTCTTGGTCATCTTGGCCATCAAGGGTTCCTTTGTAGGGGCTCAGAACAATTTAAAGCGTGTGAGCGGCGCTCGGTGCGTCACTCTTTCTGAAACGCGGCAAAGCCACGCAGCACGCTTCTCGTTCATGCCCATGGTCATGAAGCTACCGGGCTTAAAACCTATCGAGGCCCAAAACGCAAGGAGCACCTCAGCGTGTGTTCCAACAACTGGCTTCTACTCAGTTGTCCGTGAAGAACGCTCATTTCGGGCTGGAGCAGAGAGCGACCAGGATTTGCCACACCCTAGTCAAACTGCGACTGAACGACATCGTCAGTTACCGTTCGTTGACCGGGCAAGCTATGGAAGGGCCTCTGAAAGCTGACATATCCGTTCGGTCCGACAGGATGGGCCAACGAGCAATGGCATTTATAATAATGGACGACGTTCCGGTCGCTTTCGCAGACCTATTAGCAAATATCGCGATCCTGCCACGGCCACGCCTATCCGAGTAGCCACGGCATTCTGGAAAGTGCAGCGCTCCTGCTATCACTTCGTCAACGGAGTGAACTCCTGACCCTCGCAACGGTCAACAATGACCGACATTCGGGCCATTACATGATCATTGCCTTTATAGAAGACCGCATAAGGGCGCCTCTTTGAGAGCTCCGTAGCGCCGCTCCGGAGACATATTACCCACGGGACGGAAGATATCGGATGGGCCCGGATGGGCGCCGAAATCTCATGGGGCTCCTCCAGCTTGGCTTCAGCGGCAACCTTCTTGAGCGACTCGGTGACCTTCGATGGGTCAGGCGCACTGATCGTGTCAGAAGACAGATGTGCCGGGTTCGTAGAACACGACATCAAGAGGACACACAAGGGCACCCACGAAAATCGTATCCAGGCCTTCTGTCGATGACTGGTTTTGCGGGGCCGGCTCAATTTGGATGCATTGGTCCAATGGCGCTGCTGCTCGCTGGACGCTCAGGCCATCGGGACGCCGGCAGCCGATCGCGGCGCGCAAGAAACTTCACCGCCTAGCGAGCCATTCCCGAGCCTCAGGGCGATTCATTGAGTATCGCGAAGAAGATCAATCGAGACTTGTGAAACCCACGCCCCCGGCGATTCCATGGTGAACGATTGGCGGTTTCCTTTTGTACGAACGTTCAGCAATGCCGTGATCGTATCGCTCTCGATTTTCGCACCGATGAGACCATTAACGTTTTGGCCCGAAATCTTGCCTCCCTGGCGGTACTGGCTTTCAAACCAGTTACCCGAAAGCTCTGAGCCCTTTTGATCAATATTGGCACTCAGTTCCATTTTGTAAGCATCGCTCGCACAGCGCACGCTCATTTTAACGGACTGCCCCTCGTTCTTAACTATGTAGTTGACCTTGCAACGGACACGTTCGCGCGGTCCATCCGAAGGCTTCATCGACCCCGCACCTGACCATGAACCAGCCAGATCATCAGATCTCTGCTGCGCGCAAGCGGGCGTGATGGCTACGACTGCCATCAGCAGTGGCCATCCGAGAATCCGCAAGATGAGTATCCCCTGTCCAGACATGATCTTGCTCCCTTGCCGGCGCGATCTTCATCGGCCCGATTGTTCGACTTCGAAGAGAAACTTCCTTGCAACCGTTCACTTCGTCAAGCCGTTTACGTTTTTCGCCTCCCAAGGCGTTTCGTGATCCAGCGCTGCAAATCGTCCATGACGGTGAAGAAGGCAGGGACGTAAACGAGACTGAGAACTGTCGAGCTGACTAGCCCCCGATTACGGCAATCGCCATGGGTGCGCGCCTTTCTGCGTCGGCTCCAATTCCCAGCGCAATCGGCAGCATCCCGGCACTCATGGCGACCGTAGTCATCACGATCGGTCGAGCTCGTTTGCGAGCTGCCTCAAGCAGTGCGTGTACGCGATCAAGGCCGTCATCTCGCCCGGCGACGATCGCGTACTCGACCAGGAGGATCGAATTCTTCGCTGCGATCCCCATCAACATCAGGAAGCCGATCAGCACCGGCATCGATATCGACGTTCGTGTCAGAAGCATCAGACCGAGCGCTCCACCAACGGACAGAGGAAGCGCGGTCAGGATCGTGACGGGTTGAATGAATCCGTTGAACAGGAGGGCAAGAACGACGAAGAGCAGAACTATAGCCGAACCCATCGCAAGCTTGAAGCCATCGAACAACTCCTGCATGCGTTCGGAGTCGCCCGCCGGTTTGTAGACTACCCCTGTCGGCAATCGCCTGATCGACGGCAAATTCGCCACCAGACGTTCGGCTTCCCCGACGGTGAGCCCGCTCAGTTCCGCTTCTACGGTCTCGCTTCGGGTGCGATCCGTCCGCTCGATCTGGATCGGCCCCGAACCGAAGATGATGTCGGCAACCGACGATAACGGCACCGGCTTCTCGAAGGCCGGAACCTGAAGAATCGACAGGCGAGAAAGATCGGTGCGCGCATCCTCGTTTAACAACACACGGATGGGTATCTGTCTGGCGCCCAGACTGAGCTTGGAGAGGTTTTGTTCGATGTCACCCACGGTAGCGATGTTCACGGTTTTCGCGAGCGTCGTTGTGGAGACTCAAGGACCGCCGCTTTATCCATTTTGGGGACGATCTGCAGCTCGGGTCTCGCGAAGCTGCTTGTTACTCTCGCGCGATGAAAGCCCGGTATTTTACGCATGTCCTGCGCCAATTTCCGGGCCGAACCGGCGAGCGCCACGGGGTCGTCGCTCAATAGCGACACCTGTATCTTCGCGCCGGAGGATCCATCCTCTCCGAGACGTATCCGAACGCCGGGAACCGTCGCTAGCTGCCGCCCGATCGAGGCTTCGAACGCCTGCTGCGAAACAGCTCTCTTGCTCCTTGGGATCAGGTTGACCGTGACCGTCGCTCTTCTAACCTCGCCGACCGTTGTCGACAGATCGCCGGGTCCGGATAACGTCGACGTCTCGTTTCCGAGCGCCGAGTAGACGGACGCTACTTCAGGCCGCGCCATTAGCAAGAAGATGACCTTCTGTGTCGCAAGATCCGTTTCCTGCAAGGTCGCGCCCGGCGCCAATTCGACGGTGAGGATCGTCCGGCTTCGGTCGGCTGCGGGCATGAAGTCGGTGGGAAGAGATGGAACGAGGCGACAGCGAGGCTATGAGGAATACCACGCCCGCGAAGATCGTGATCCACCGGTGGCGCAGGGTCCAGTTCAATATTCGGGTGTAGTGCCGCACCCATGCCGGATCACGGTGCTCCTTGCCGGTTGCCTTCAGAAGGTATGCTGCCATTAAAGGCGTAAGAAGACGCGCGACGACCAGCGAAAAGAACACCGAACTGCATACGGCGATCGAGAAGGCCTTGAAGAATTGGCCCGGGATGCCCGGCATCAGTCCGACGGGCACAAAAACCACGATGATCGCGAATGTCGTGGCAACGACAGCCAGGCCGATTTCGTCGGCGGCATCGATGGCGGCATCGTAGACGCTTTTTCCGGACTGCCGGATGTGCCGGACGATGTTCTCGATTTCCACGATGGCATCGTCGACGAGGATGCCGACGACCAGAGCGATCGCGAGCAAAGTGACGTTGTTCAGAGACTGGTTCAGCGCATACATCACTGCAAATGTCGGGATCAGCGACAGCGGCAGCGCCGCGCAGGAAATCAATGTCGCGCGGACATCCCGCAGGAACACCCAGACCACCAGAACGGCCAGCAGCGCACCCAACGCAAGCGCCTCGATAGCCGCGTCATATCCCTCGACGACCGCGTCGGTCGACGAGGTTACTTCGAAAATGCGCACCCCGGGACGGGCGGCGACAAATTCCGCAATCCGCTTCCGGACATCGCGAGTCACCGCAAACTCGCCGGTGCCCACTGCCCGATAGACACTGAAACCGACGACCTCCCGCTCGTTCAGCCGTGCCCTCTGACGCGGCTCCGCCCAGAACCGCTCGACCGTCCCCAACTCGGAAAGTTTGACGCTCCGTCCGTCACTGAAGGCGATGCGCATGTCCTTCAGGCGTGCGACGTCCGCGACGGTCCCGACAGTGCGGATCGCTTGTTCGGCTCCGCCGAGCGTCACGCGGCCACCTGGCTGGGTGATGTTCTGGCTCCTGATCAGGTCGGAAACCTCGACGGCCGTGAGGCCGAGCGCCATCAGCCGGTCGGGGTCGAGCTTGATCGTAATCTCGGCATCGACGCCGCCGGATCTCGAAATCCTGGATACGCCCGGCACCGCAAGCGCCGCCTTGGCGATGTCGTTGTCGATGAACCAGCTCAGATCGTCCGGGGCCATCGTCGGCGCGTCGACGACGAACGTAAGGATGGCCTGTCCCGTCGCCTCGACACGCCGGATCATCGGGTCGAGGGCGCCCTGCGGCAATTTCGAACGAATGGACACGACGGCATCTCGAACGTCGTTCGTTGCCCTATCGATGTCTGTCCCGAGCGCGAACTCGACCATGGTCATGGAGAGACCCTCGTTCACGGTCGAACGCGTGCGATTGACGGTCCCCAATCCGGCGACGCTGTCCTCTATGAAGCGCGTAATCTGCGTTTCGATCTCGGTCGGGGCAGCTCCAGCCCAGGCGACACTGACGGTCACCGTCGGGATGTCCATATCGGGCATGCTGTTGAGCCGAAGCTTCGGGAACGCAACCAAGCCAGACAGCGTCAGCAACAGGAACAGGATCGTAGTTGCAACCGGGTTGCGGATTGCCCAACTGGAAATCCTGTTCATCGCACGGCACCGCGTCTCACGGACGCGGTTTTGACGTTACTGCGTCGCCGTCGTTCAGAAGGCCGGCGCCCTGGGTCACGATGCGATCGCCCGCATCCAGGCCCCGTACGACTTCAATGTTGTCGGCTGCCCCTGAGCCGATCCCCACTTCGGTAAGCGACACGAGATTGTCGCGTCCGACCTTGAACACGTGCGCCCTCGCGTCGCGCCAGACCAACGCCTTGAGCGGAACGGTGAGTGCCAGCTTGCTCTCGACCGCGATCTCCACGCGTGCGAACATGCCGGGCTTCAGATGCGTTTCGCCAGGCAGCGCGATGCGGACCGTACCCAAGCGGGTCTTGGGGTCGACGATCGGCGAAATGATTCTGCACGGTTCCCTGCTCGGACGTGCCGGTAGGTCCGAAAATAGTTGCGGGTTGCCTGGCCGCTGCGGCGAGCAGATCCGACTCGAGCACGCGGGCATCAACCTCGACGCGGTTGTCCTGCATGAGACGGAACATCTCGACTCCAGCCTGGACCACCTGGCCTATCGACACGGATCGGGATGCGATGATGCCTGCGACAGGAGCGACGATGACCGTCTGCCGGTCCCGCGCTTCGGCTTCCTCGAGCTGCGCCTGTGCGGCAACCAACTTTGCTGCCGTCGTCTTGACGAGCGTCTCGCGCTGCTCGATCACCTGCGCACTGATCACTCCTGACGAGACGGAATGCGCCCGCGTAGCGTCCGACCTGGCGATTGCAAGACTCGCCTGCAGTTCGTCTACTGCCGCCCTTTGCTTCGATATTGCCGCAACCGTAAGATCCCGAGTGAGGCGCGCCAATACCTGCCCTTCGCGACGAAGTCGCCCTCATCGACCGCGATCTCGGTCACGGTCAGTCCGCCGACCTCGGAGCTGACCGGTATCTCGCGCCAGGCGACGACGTTTCCAGTGGCGGTAATGCTCCTGGTGACCTCAGATTTCTCGACCGACGCAGCGATGACCGTCATTGCCGCGGAGGTGTCCTGCCCATGGGCAGCGGAATGGAGCAACAGGAAGGCCGCGATGGTAGCGATCCTCATGCGCCTGCGTTCGGTAATGGCGATCATTCTACACCTTCCTCTGCGCTCTTTTGTCAGCCTGACGTCTTGTTTCCAGTTTCGGCGGTCCGCTGGCAGATATCCGGTTAGAACGAGAGCTTTGCTCGCGTAGGACAATTCGTGTCGGATTGTCTCGGCGGAAGCCGATTTATGTCGAAATGTTGCTGGATTGGTCGGAAACGGTAATTTGTTACGAATCCTGGCTTCTCTCGACCCTACTTCACTGTAGAAGGTACTCTCCGAGCCATCCGCGAACGACGGCCCA
Organism: Bradyrhizobium sp. RDT10; assembly: GCA_044772375.2. Classification (GTDB taxonomy): domain Bacteria; phylum Pseudomonadota; class Alphaproteobacteria; order Rhizobiales; family Xanthobacteraceae; genus Bradyrhizobium. The sequence goes on along the minus strand of CP187939.1, from coordinate 855,981 downwards.
TGAGCGAACAAACGCCGCAGATCCTTGTGGTCGACGACGATCCTGAGATCTCGAAAACTGCTCGCCCGCTATGTCGAAGGACAGGCATTTCGCGTTCTGCTGGCATCAAGCTGCAGCGAACTCCGCGGGCGCCTGGCAACCGGTCGGATCGATCTTGTCGTTCGCAACGGCGGTTATCAGTTCGCGGTGAAAGTCGAGCTCCGGGACTTTCCATCGTGAACACGTTGCGGGCCAAACTCGCCATGCTCATCGCGGTGGTCATCGTTTCCGTGGTCGGCGTTTCGACGGGGGTCCTGATGTACCTGTTCAACCCGCCGGACGAACGGCAAGCGATCGGTGCTATGACCGAGCAGGTAGAGTTGCTCGAGCAGGTCGTGCACATCGCGCCAACGTTGGTTACGATTCAGCGGGAGCCAGCCGGTGGAGAAATCGCAAAGGACCTCACCGCCTGGCTGCGCGACGCGCTGAAGGCTCGAGGACTATCGCGCAATGTCGTGGTGTCTCGCAAGAACGACGTGCCTCTGTTGTCCATTCCCGTGGATCAAGGCTGGATCATCACACAGATCCCCGACCTGCCTCCCGAAGGGGGACTGTTCAATCTACTTCTTATGTGGCATTCGCTCATCGCGCTTGGCTCGCTGGCAGTCGCCCTTTTCTTTGCCAACCGCATGGTCAAGCCTCTCGTTGTGCTGGAGCGTGCTATCGAGTCGGTCGGGCCGGACGCCCTGCTGCCCGAGCTTCCTTTGGCAGGTCCAGCAGAGGTCCGCGTCACCGCCAGGGCACTCAACTCCCTGTCTTCCCGCCTCAAGGTAGCAATGGAAGCTCGGATGCGACTCGTTGCCGCCGCCGGACACGACTTGCGGACACCAATTACGCGCATGCGTCTGAGGGCGGAGTTCGTCGAAGACGACGATGACCGCGCGATGTGGCTGAAGGACATCGACGAGCTCGATCGAATTGCGGATAGTGCAATCCTGCTGGTGAGGGAAGAATCCGGAAAATCGGCACCCGAATCTCTCAGACTCGACATGCTGATTTCCAAAATCGTGGATGAATTGCGGACGCACTCGTACGACGTCACCCTCACGCGCTCCACGGCCGGGGTCGTGCGCGCAAACCGGACTGGCCTCAATCGCGCGTTTCGAAATCTGATCATCAATGCCGCCACCCACGGGACGCGGGCGCGCGTCGCCGTCGAGAGCGGGCCGTCGGAGGTGATCGTCGTGATAGCCGATGACGGCCCGGGGATCCCGCCGGATCTGATTGGACAGGTCTTCGAGCCATTCTTCCGCGCCAACCGCGCGCGCACCAAGCATTTCGATGGTGCAGGGCTGGGTCTAACGATCGCTAATGAGATCGTGCAACGAGCCGGAGGCAGCATAAGGATTGAAAACGGCCCTTGCGAGGATTGCTGCAAACCGTAAAGCTGCCGGCTGAGGAGATGCAGCCTTCCGGCTCCTTCGATCCCTGATTGGGGACCCCGGAACCGTTCTAGACGTGAAGTCGATCAGCCCCGCCGCCTGCGGCAGGGCCTGAAATGAAATCATTTTCTGCAAGAGCAAGACGAAGTTTTCGGGCGGCGCATCGTCCGACCGACGCCTGAGAAAATCGGGGACCTTCAACAGATCGCGCGTCTTCAGTTCGGCAGCGACAAGGCCACATCCGGAGGTTTCCTGTCTTGGGGTACCGTGAGGTTGCGCTTGTCAGCCAACCCCGGCGGCGCTTTCATCCATTGGTAGCCCTGGAAACCGGAACGATAGCCTTCGTCGTAAAGTGCCTGCATGTATTTTTGTTCGAACGATCCCGCCCTCGTCACACCGAATTTCGACGGGATGGCCGCCAGGTTGAAGTCGGTGCCGTCGATCTGTGCCTTGGCATAGATACGGTAAATATCTCCGATACTCTGGTTCTTGATGAGGGTAGAGATCGAACGTTGGGAGATCGAGAAGATTCCCCTTCAACGGCCTCCCACTCCGGGCTGATTTTTCCATTTCGGATGATGAAGAGGTGCGTTGCAATTCGCTTTGTCGAGAGGTCGCCGTCACGAAAGACCGGCGAAGGACGTGACACGAAAACCTGCTGGGTTACTCCACCATCCACATGCAGCTCTTCATAGGTGCGGCCTCCGACCCGAACCGCGATGCGCACTGGGGGAAAGCCCCTGGTATCGACGAGGAAGCCAAGAGGATCTTACGGAAAAGGTTGAGGGCCTGCGGATGGCCGCTCATTGCGATTCGTCCCATGTCCCAAAGGACCGGACGTTGCGCGTCCAGGTTCGTCGTGCCGATGAGCAGCACCCGTCCCTTTCTACGTTCATTGGCGATGTCATGGAGGAAGCGGTCGTCGACATATTTTGCGATCAGGTTTTCGAGCGGAGAGCTATCGACCAAGCCGGATCCCAATAGCGCCGGCACGATACCGGGATCATAGATGTCGCTGCGCTTGTATTTGGTGAACACTTCCCTCAACTCCGCATCTCGGCTTCGTCCCAGGTAGACGAACGGAGCGGCGAGCGCGCCGGCGCTGACGCCGGTGACGAGATCGAAATCGGGTCTAGTCCCGGCATCGCCCCAGCCGACCAGGAGGCCGGCCCCGAATGCACCGTTGTCTCCCCCGCCCGAGATCGCGAGGATATTGACCTCCCGCGATTGCTGCTCCGACCGTCTCCGCGCCTCGACGAACGCGTCGATCTTTGGTTTTTGGTTCTGGAGAGGACAGTGAGAGATCTGGCCGACCCGTCTCCCCAGACGCGGATGTCCGGCATGCCGGCAAGTTGAGCCTCGTCTGCAAGCCGCTCCGGTACGACATCGCGGGGAATCATGGTTGCGCATCCAGCGCCGGCCACGGCAAATACAAGCAGGGCTGCAATACGAAACACCCTTGTCGGCGTGGATGCCGCTGTCACGATCGTTGGGCGTATGTCCGACCTTTGCTGTCCAGCGGAGCTCTCCAGCTCGACATTTCCCGTTCCCGGCCGTCGCGGTCGGCCCGGCTGGCCAGCGATGCACATCTAGAGTTTTCCGCCTGATCCGGCTGCAAATTCTGCTTCTATGTGCGTACGGAAACGCGCCGAGCCGAAGAGGCCGCGCGGCAATCATCCGACCACCGCACGGCCAATTTGTTACGGCTTTCGAGCTACTTTCGGACCATCATCGGTCCATTCGGGCGGAAGCCCGAGCTTGCCACCGACCAGGCCAGCAATGCCTGGAGCGCGGCCGTAGTTCTCACACGCTGCATACTTCGGAGCGAGGCCCATGTTCGAACTGACCTTTTGCCAAGAAGGAATATCGATGCCGACACCTTCGAAAGGGCTCTCACCCTTGCTGAGCAGTTTTGCGAAGTCATCGCCGAATGCCCCCGCCAGGTCATAAGCGTCGCTCGCTTTCGATGCCCTAGGCGTGCTGAAAAACACGGTCGCACCTCTACCCCAGACCATGGCCGCCTGCTGTTGGCCCGAGCGGTCGACCGCTTCAGCTTCAATAGAGAGATCTCCCAAGCCGATCGGAATGCGCGGGACCGGGATCGGAACACTGGTATCCACAAAACTTGCACCAATCGAGGTCGCAGCCGAGACGCCCGCTGCGACCTCGTTTGTCTCTGTTGCATGGGTAACGGCCGCGCGCACGGTCAAGTCCGCCGGAACGTCGGGCATGACAACTTTGAAGCGATCGCTGAGGCTCACACACAGGGCGCGGTTCAGGACGTTCGCCACCAGCACCCGCTGCTCGTTTGATAGCGTCGGTGCGACGTGAGGCGGGAAGGCTGTCGGCGCTATGTTGATCGTTTTTGCCGCCGCCAATTGCTCCTTTTTTACGTGAAGGCGCGACTTCGTGATCTTACCATCTGACGGTTTCAGTCCCTCGTAGGACGATAGACCGGCACCTTGTACAAGTGGGGCCGTCGCGCAGCCTGGGAGTAAGGTAACAATGGCCAACATCGCGAGAAGCATTGAGTAATGCAGCCCACGGGCCGATTGCCTCCAACCTACCTCGATTCCGATCCATGGCCGGTACTCCGATACGGAGCAGCGTCCGATCTCGCACTCCAGCCTCGGCTTCGGTGGCGACCTTGTGGGTCTCGCGGCGAAAAGCACTTGAACAAGCGCCGCTGCCAAGCCTCCGCCCGCAAAAGTTGCCAATCGTATTGCAGCAACCGACATCAAGGCAGTCATCACACCCGACAACTGCTGATATGCGCTGGAAGAACACGGTCTCCACAGAAAGCGGATCAAGCGCGACGCGCGACGTTTGACCCGCCATGGTCGGTAGACGGGAAACGTCTTATAAGATTGATTGAAGGTGGCCGCGGAGCGCATTCAGACCCCCTGAAAGTTAAACCCTGCGCCCTTGATAGACGAGTCACATGGCTCGGAATCTGGCCGCAAATGACCGAATGTTGCTGCTCGACCGCCCTTTGTGTCGAAAGATGTCCAAGTGGGTTGAGGACAGCCTTCGTTACAAATCTTTCACTCCAAACTGCTCCGATGTGACTAAACCGGTTTCCCATGCACGTACCGCAAATTCTCGTTGTCGATGACGATCTTGAGATTCGAAAGCTTCTGGCTCGCTACATCAAGGAGCAGGGATTTCGTGTGCAGCTTGCCTCCAAGTGTGCGGAAGTACGCGAACGGATTGCTATCAACCAGATCGATCTCATTGTCCTCGATGTCATGTTGCCCGATGGATCCGGGCTCGATCTTTGCCGCGATCTACGGTCGAAGCGGTCGACTATCCCGATCATTCTGCTCACTGCGCTGAAGGAAGACGTGGACCGGATCATCGGCCTCGAGATCGGGGCCGACGACTACCTGGGAAAGCCATTCAATCCGCGCGAGCTTGTCGCTCGCATCCGCGCAGTCCTTCGTCGCGGTCAAGATGACCGTTCCGCACAGAGCGGGAGGGGACGCTATCTTTTTGATGGCTTCGCAGCCGATCCGTTTGCCCGCTCGGTGGTCGATCCGGGCGGTGGCAATATCGAGCTCACAGGCGCCGAATTCGATCTGCTTCTGACCTTTCTCGAGCGTCCCGGCCGCGTGCTCTCGCGAGATCAATTGCTCGATCTGACACGGGGGCGCGATGGAGACGTCCTGGACCGCTCGATCGATGTGCTGATCAGCCGCCTGCGACGCAAACTTTCGGACAGCGGCGCAACTGCCATGTTCAAGACCGTTCGCAATGGCGGCTACCAGTTCGCCGCCAAGGTCATTCATTTGGATGAACAGATATAAACACGCTTCGTGCCAAGATTGCCTGCGTCTGGCGAAGCACTGTTTTCTTATCGAGGTTCGTCGCCGCCTGAGAATGTCTCAGAACAGCTTGGAGGCCAGAACCCACTGAACGCGCCCTAATTGTCAATTGGCGTTGGCATGGGATCCCCTATCGGCGTGGAGAACGGGCAAGCTCAGCGAGCTAGATTTTCCTCGCTGATGTCGAGTATTCGTCGGCGCTGCCGGCTTGCCGCCGCATCGATCAGCATTCGTCCGGCCCAACGGTACACATTCCATTCCCGGACCTGCTGACGCATCAGCCGCATTCGCTCCTGTTGCTCGTTGTCCGGCATGCGAAGGGCGATATCCAGCGCAGATGACATTTCGTGAATGTTGTAGGGATTGACGATCAGTGCCTCAGATAGCTCGCGCGAGGCCCCCGTAAAGCTGGAAAGCACCAACACGCCTTTCTCGTCGTCGCGCGCGGAGACGAATTCCTTGGCCACCAAGTTCATGCCGTCGTGCAGGCTACTGACGATGCAAACATCCGCTGCCCTGAACAGCTTAAAGACCTCCGCCGCTTCATGATGCCGGATCAACAGCACGATCGGCTGGTAGGAATCGTCGCCATGCCGCGAATTGATATCATTCGCGAGGGCCACGGCTTCGCTCTGCAGCATAATGTAACTCGCAAGCTTGCTTCGCGTTGGGGCGGCTACTTGGATAAACGTGAATCGCCGTTTCCATACCGAATCGCGGGTCAGCAGATCGTCCACTGCCCTTAGGCGATCGAGAATTCCCTTGGTGTAATCGAAGCGTTCTATGCCAACCGCAAGCTTAACGTCCCGTGCAATCCCGAGCGTTTGCCGCACTTGCGAGCAGCAGACATCGACCGGGGGCTGACCGGAGAGCGCCTTGGGCGGCCATTCGATTGAAATCGGGTAGGCTCTCACCATCGTCTCATGGCCGCCCGATGTGACGGTGGCGTGCTCCCGATCGATACGGCTTTCGACAAAGCGGTCAACACTCTCGAAGAAATTATTGCAATGGAACTGCGTGTGAAAGCCGAGGATTGTGCTGCCCAGCAATCCATCGGTGATGCGCTCCTTCCAGGGGCAGATGCTGAATGTTTCCGCATTGGGCCAGGGGATATGCCAGAACGTGATGATTGTGGCCCTCGGCATACGCTCCCGGATCATCCGGGGCGCTAGGGCGAAGTGGTAATCCTGGACGAGAACGATAGGATCCAGGGTCTTAGCCTCCTCGACGACGGCATCGGCGAACCGTGCGTTGATCGACTGGTACTGCTGCCAGTCGATTTTGCGAAACTGCGGCCGCACGAATGCGATGTGGCACAACGGCCAGAGGCCCTCGTTGGCAAAACCGTAGTAGTAGCCGTCCTGCTCTTCCTCCGAAATCCATATTCGCCGGAGCGTGTAGGAAGGCGCATCCGGTGGGACACGGATCTTGTCATCACGGTCCACCGTCTCCCGGTCGGCATTCCCGCTGCCATGAGCGATCCATGTTCCGCCGCATGCACGAATCACCGGCTCAAGGGCCGATACAAGACCGCTGGCCGGTGTTTGTAGGGAAAGTTCACCGTTTATCCGATTGTGAATATATGGCTCGCGGTTGGAAATCACCAGCACCTCGGCGCCCGGTAACGTCTTATGAAGCAGCTTCTGCAGCGCGGCCGGAGACCAGTCGATTTGTCCGGACCTGATAGTCTCGCGGCCGAATTCAATTTCTCCAAGCAGCTTCTTGATCTGGTCGTCGATCGCAGATCTGTCGGGCGCACGTTGCAACGCTGTAGCACCGGATCGCACCTCTTCTACCGCACGACGTAATGAAGTCATCCAGCCGCGCAGCATCACGACGACGAACACCGCCGCGACGCCGGCGATCGCGATCGCGACCCCGGCCAGCGCCGCGACCACGAAGACCTGGGCTTCGCCCGAACGGGTATCAATGAAGCTAAGGTCGTGGAGGATAACGAGATAGGTCTTTTTGTTACGCTCTACGATAGGGAACGCGCCGACCAGGATACGTCGTCCGTCATTGACGATGGTGGAGAAGCTTTCGGCTTCCGACCGCGCAACCTTGTCGCACGAGAACGTCGCCGGCATCAGCTTGGTAGGATTGAGCAGTTTGCCGACTTCATCACACAGGCCGACAGCTAAAATCCGATCATCGAGGGCGACGTTCTCGAAAATGGCCGACAGTCGTGACACTTCGTTGTCCGCGATTGCCCGGACCACCGGATTTTGAACGGCTTTGTAGACGAGTCGCGACCGAGCTTCCACATCGCTGCGCGACCATTGTTCAATCAGCCGTTTCGAGAACGGGGCGGTTGCGAGCGCAAGCACGACGATCACCGCGAATCCGATCCCAACATACTTTATCGGTCTAGCTATTCGATAAAGCATCACCTGGTCCCCTCCCGGAAACGCGATGCCTACAAAGATAACCCGGGCACTGCGGCCGCTGCTTCTTCATGTAAGGAAATTCCTGACACCCCGCGCCCGCCGGTGTCCTTGTCCCGCAATGTCATCTGTGGCGCAATTCTAAGCACTTCCTTGTTCGTGTTAACTACCGTGCGAAACCCGCTGTTGTTATGATGTGTAACAGTCATCGAATAAGGCATCCGACAAAGTTTCGGTCTGCGGTGCGGAGAATTCCACCGCTGATAGCAACTCCGGCAGTTGTCGGGAAGATATCTTTGGTTTCACGTGCAAGCCGCAAATTTCATGTTACCGGCTCAGAAACTCTCTGGTCGAGCGCGCACTTGGGACACGCCCATAGTTCTGGTCGTCCCCTAATCGGTTCGAAGGAGATCACAGTGGCAGATTCCCAGAAGATGAAGATCACACGGCGAGCTTACGAACTGTGGCAGCAAGCAGGCGAGCCGAAAGACAGAGACGAAGAGTTCTACCTTCAGGCTGAGCGAGAATTGAACGAGGCTCCAGAAAATGCCGTCACGGCAACAATCCCGCCGGCGCCGTCTCAACGACGTCTCTAACTTTACCCTGTTACTGAATCTGTCGCCAAAACTGCGTTAGGCCTCGATTGCGACGAAGTAATTCCCAAGCGCAGCCAGCGCGTCGCGGCACTAACCCGCACACGACGGCTATATGAGGCCACCGGGTCGCTATGGATGACGACTATGAAAGCACATTCAGGAGCTTCGACGATCAAGCCGCAATCCGGTTTGCCTTGCGTCAATAACGCAATCTGAATAGCGCCCTGCCCTCGTCCACTCTCCCTCGACAACGACGTGGCTGGGTCCGCTGGCCGCCCAAATGCCGCCGAAAGGTCTGCCGCTACGCCCTGACGGGCTTTTCCTGACATCCTCGATCCAGGCACCAGTTTTAATATGCCTTCGGTGTGCGAAGCAGCGGATCGAATTCGCCATGGACCGATCCGTGAAATCAAAACCATCTTCGGGTATGGCTACAGCACGAGGTGAATACAGGTGAAGAGATTCGCCCATCTCGCAATCACATTCCTTCTTGCCCTGGGCAGTGGAGCGATCGTGGCGTACTCGATCGCGCACATCGCACACTACGATTTGGGATTTGCGCGCTCCGCGCTTCGGGAGCAAGCGTTGATCTGCGCGGCTCTTGTTGCGGGCCTTGTCGTGATCGAAATGCTCGCGAGCACGGAGAGATAGCAGGTGAGCCGACGATGAGAATCATAGACTTGGCTGTTGCGCTCACCGTCTTTATCGGAAGTGCCGGCGTGACCGCGTTGTTGACGGTACTGCTTATCCATTACGGGCTGGGAGTCCCTCCAGCAGTATTGAGGCTGAATGCTCTCATCTCGGCTGGTGCCCTTAGCTTCGTGCTTGTGGTGGCGATGTTTGGGGGAGCTGACGAGAGAGAAAAGTAGCTGGAGACTTATCGCGATAGTCGTAGTTCAAGATCGGGGGCTTGAAAATGTTCAATAGCAAGATAGTCAATAGTCGACCTTTGGCGTACTGCGTTCCGTGTTCGGAAAGAACGCCGCACCGATACGAGCGGTTAGGCGTTGATGGACGGTTGACATCCAGGGCTGTCTGCCTGGTTTGCAATAATGATTCACGCAGCGAGACGGCTCCGCAGATCGCGGCGGGATCGTATCCGTCTCCATGAGTATCTCCGGCGCTCGCCCCGCGACTTACCGATGGCCGCAACTCCTTTCTGCTGAACGGAGGACTCGCAGCATGGATGATAGCCTGACAGGTTTTTCCTGACGCGCTCGCATTTCGTTGCGCTCTAGGATGCGCCGCAGTCGGCGAGCGACGGCACGTATAGAACGGGGAGTGCGAAGGTGGGCCGAACCAACCGCAAGTTGATCCAGCCATCTCGATCCAAGCAACTGCATGAGCGGGCGACCTTCTGCAAGCATCTGGCACTGGGCGCAGCCGACCCCAAATTTGCGGCTATGCTTCAGGCGCTGGCCGACGAATATGAAGGCGAAACAGCGCGAGCTGAGACACAGATGGAGACCCCCGCAACAGCGCGAGAGCTGGCGAAGGCTCGTAACGCTTATCCGGAGCTCACTGGCTGAGTGATTCATCGCAAACGGATTCACCCCTCCAATTTTCGAAGAAGATCACTGATTCAGCCGGTTCAGGCACGCAACGTCAGCCCAAGTCATGGCAATGCAACACGTTCCCGGCCCGGTTCGCGAATTTATACTGAAGCACATCGCTTCAGTGGCGCAAATCGAAGCGCTGCTTCTCATCTGGTCCGGTCCGGAGGAGCGCTGGGGAGTGCCTCAGATTGCAGCCCGCATCTACACCAGCGAGGCGGAAACGGCGAAGGCGCTCCACGGGCTTTGTGCCGACGGGTTGTTGGTTTGCACGGATGGGGTCTTCTGCTTGAACGCGTCAGCAGAAAATGTTGAGATGATTCGAAACCTTCAGGAAGTGTACGCCCGCTGCCTCGTCCCGGTAACAGATGTCATTCACAGCAAATCCCAAGAAGGTCCCTCAACGGCCGATCCGCTACGGCTGCGAAAGGACCGATAAAGTGCCCGCGACCGTGTGCAGCGCTCGCATTTACGACGCCGTATCCATCGCGGGATTACGGCGGGTTTGGCACAAGCTGGCTGGCTCGGGCGTGATTCTGGCAGCGTTGTTCGTTGCGCATCCGTCCTCTGCCCAAAAGCTTTACTCCTACGAACCGCCGATGATGGACCCGTATTCCACAATCTATGTCGATAACGGCTCGTGTTCGGCGGGCAAGGTCTTGAAGGTGCAGGGGTCGCCGCGAAATCAACGGCGGAAGAAGAGCTGCGTGCCGATGAGTGACCTGCATGGCGTCCCGCGCTCGGGGGCGTCGAGGTAGCCGAGGAATTGTCATGGTGCAATACAGGCCACGCGCGATCGTCCGCGGCCCCGGCACGCTTCCTCATGGACAGGGATGCCGATAGCCATCGTATCCCAGATAGGTGCCCGATGCCGGATCGTACGAACGATATCGTTGCGCGCAGTAAGCGACCGCATCGTTGGCCCTTGCCTGACTGTCGGCGATGGCCCCGCCAATGATGGCGCCAGCGGCAAGCCCCCGAGCACAGCCGCGCCTGTGCCGTGGTGCCGGCGATGGTGCCAGCGGTGATGGCGGTGTCCGTGATGCCAGCGACGATACTGTACGGTCTCAAGCGGCCGGGCTGATCCCGCGGCAAGCCTCTCTCTCCGGCGGCCGACGTCATCGGCGTAGTGGCGGCAGGCGGTAGTGAGATCAGGGACGAGGCCCCGACGACGATGGCAGCCGAAACAATTTTCCACAATTGCATCTGAATGCTCCTTTTCGTGAGTCTCATCGCCAAGCTCGAGCGACAAACGCGCCCGCAGCGAGATCGTTCTGACAGGTTAATCCTGACATTTGGCCCGAACGGCCTGGGAAGACGCCTCTCATGCGCCATCTCAGAACGCCGCGGGAAGCGCGTTCGCTACCCACGTGTTCCGGCACGCTCAATTTGGAGTCGTGAGCCAGCCCTGCTTGATGCCGTAGCGAACGATATCCGCCCGGCTATGCAGCCCTTCTTTTCGGATGCCCGCGCCTTGTAGGTCTCGACGCTCTTGACGCTCACTTCGAGCTGTCCGGCAATCTGCTTGTTGCTGAATCCTTGCGCCACGAGTTTGAGCACATCCTCTTCGCGCCGGCTGAGCTCACCGCCATCGCCCTCGCTCGCCAGGGCGAGTTCGGGTGCCTTCGTCGATGCCTTCTCGGCTATGGCAGGATCGAGGTAGATTGCTCCCTGATTGACGGCACGGATGGCGCGAAGCAATTCGTCTCCAGCCGATCGCTTCAGGAGATATCCTCGCGCCCGCTTCAAGAGCCGGATGAACATAGGCACGATCTTCGTGAACCGTCAGAGCAATGATCTTTACCTCTGGGCATCGCTTGCTTACCCGGCGCGCGAGTTCCATGCCGCTGAAATCTGGCAGCGAGAGATCGATTACCGCAATATCCGGGGAGCATTCGCAAATCGCCTTCAAACCCGCTGCCCCCGTATTCGCCTCGCCGACAAGTTCGACGTCAGGGATGCCCTGCAGCAGCGCTCGAATGCCGGCCAGCACGACAGGATGATCATCGACAAGGGCGATGCGAATGGGAGTCATGTGACGTTCACCGGCTCTTCCAGCGGTATCTGGACAAAAATCGTACTCCCTTTTCCTGGCGTGGATTCCACCGCAATCGTGCCGCCGAGAAGCGCAACTCGCTCCTTCATGCCGGAGAGGCCCAATCCGGGCGCCCGATCTCCGCCCGAGACATCCCGTTCGACGTTTTCCGGATCGAAACCTATTCCGTCGTCCTCGAGAACCAGCGCCAGGCCTTCCGATTTCCTTTCGAGCACAATGCTGACCTTACCGGCTTGGGCGTGCTTCAGAACGTTGGTCAATCCTTCCTGCACCAACCGGTACAGCACCGCCGCCACATCAGGAAGCAGCGGATTGTCTCGCCCGAACGTCTGAATATCGACACGAACGCCATAGCGCTCCTGCCACTCCGCAACGTAGGCTTCGATCGCCCTGAAAATTCCGAGGTCGTCAATGGCCGTCGGCCGCAGGTCAGAGGCCGTGCGATGAATGTCACGGCCGATCTGTGCTGCCAGCTGCTCCAGCCATCGTACATGCTCGGTCGTCGCCCCTGCGTCGCCGTTAGCCAATCCTTGCTCAAGCGCTTTCAGGCCAAGGGACAATCCCGTCACCGTCTGGCCGATCTGATCGTGCAGCTCTCGCGAAATCCGGCGCTGCTCCTCTTCCTGCGCCGAAGCCAGGCGACGAAGCAAATGAGATCGCTCGGCCTCCGCGCGCTTGAGAATATCGATGTCGGCCAGCACGCCGTGAATCAGATGACGCCGGTTGGGCGGGCCTTCCGCCCTCCCTGCCGCACGCAACCAATATTCGCCGCGATCGGCTGACCGAATCGGGAATTCAACGCTGCTTGACTTGCCGCTCTCCAGGCAGGCGTAACCAAACGAGGCCAGTGCCGAGCGATGTGATGTTTCGACCACCGCGAAAATCTCATCGGCAGGCCATTTTGTTTCCCCCGATCGGCCGCTTGGTAAGCCCATTAGCGCGCAAAAGCGGCTACAGCCACTGAACTCGTTTGCGTGCAAATCCCAGCGCCAAGTACCGAGTTCGGCTGCATCGATGGCCAGCGCCCCCGTTTTTCGCTGTCCAACAGGGCTGCCGCCGACTGAATCGCTTCCATGCGACGCCGCTGGGCAATTTCCCGGGCGATCACCAGACCCAGTGCGATGGCGAGCCCGACGCTTGCCGCCGTTCCGCCAAACAACAGCCGTAAGGAGCGGGATACGGGAGCGTTCAGTTCAGCGACGGGAACTCCCACATGTACGGACCATCCTTCGGTGCCGGCCAGGACACGGTGGACGGTTTCAACGTCCATGCCCTCACGCGTCTGCGTTCGCAGCGAATTGGAGCCGCCGCGAGCAATGGCTTCCTGCACCGCAGGTGTTTTCGGGTTTGCACTGGCGGTTTTCGTATCAGGCGTGCGCGCTACGATCTTTTCCCTGGCGTCAATCACGGTGCCTGCCCATCCGGCGGGCAGCCCGGCTTGACCAAGGATCGTGCCGATCTGGTCGGGCAACAATCCGATCGTCAGGATGTAGCGGAGTTCGCCATCCCTGATAACCGGGATACGCAGGGACACCAGCTGTTTACCTATTGCGGCCTGGTACGGACCAAGTCCACCCAGGACCGGCTTTCGCGTGCGGAGGACCGCGCTAAAACTTTCGGCGTCGGTTACTGGTCCGAGCGGAGCACCGAGCGGCCGCAGCACGTTCAGTACCTGCTCCTGATCCGGCTTGGTCAGAGCAGCGGTCTCCCATAGCGGGCGGGCGGCCACTATTCGTGTTGCCTCGCGGTAGAAATCACCCAAATTCCCATGGTCAAGCGCGGCCGAGCTTGCAAGCGTTTCCGCGACCTGCATTTCTTGAGCAATTTCACCTTCAATCCGATGCGCAACTTGCGTCAGCGCTTCCGTGGCAGCCTTGCGGGCGTAGCTTCGTTCCTGGTCAGCCGTGATATAGGCCATCCATCCTCCGAGAAGCAGGACCGGAATGGCGGCTGTCAGGACAAGCGCGGTGAAAAGCCAAACCGCTTCCTTCGCGCGGGCTGAGCCAAATGAAAGCCTGTTACTTAAGTCCGCAATCACGGATGCGCGCATATTTCGCCGGCCAGATGATGCTGTAGGCTTCCTTACGTTGCATTCCCGGATCGGACCAGCCTGACATTAGTCTGCCAAGCCCCATAGCGGCGACTGAGGTCAGGTAAACCCTGACGCGCTCGCGGCCGCCACTCTCGTTTCCAGACGCCGTCTCGGTTCCGATCAGGCAAACGCGACGGCAACCGAAATTTCGGCCGCTCGCTCAACGGCTTTGTGTCCGGTGAGGATGCCATGCCATACGCCATTCACGCATCACGAGACGGACAAAGCGTCGTCACCATTCGCATCAGCCCTGTTGCTGCTGTCGACAAGGCTCGTCTGCTCGAACGCCTTGGTTGGCGGGTTCATATTACAGACTCGGCTGGGCACCAGTTCGGCCCATCTGACGTTTATCGGCTGCTTATGGTCGATCGAGAGGCGGCTTAAGGGCCTATAGCTCCCTGCCCTGGTATGCTTAATTCCCGGAAGCGGAAAGTTCGCGCGAGAACAGCGACGTCCCGTGAGCGCCAAGAAGGCGGGGGTCGCGCTTTAATGACCGACAGCCTTCCATCCGGCTTGCTCGCCGGTGGCCAAGAGCCAGGGGTGCAAGTCCGCCTCCTGACCATTGTCAGTGCGCCAACTTCTGCCGCACATTCGGCTTATGGTGAGTGCCGAACCGCTCGACCATAGTCGCGCTCGCCTCGTTCAGGCCAATCACTTCAACATGGGCACCGTGGCGACGAAGCTTCAGAACTATATCGTCTAGCGCGCCGATTGCGGTAATGTCCCAAAATGCGCGTCGCTCACGTCAATGCGGACGCGCTCTGGCACGTCCTGATAATCAAAGGCATCGACGAGGCTATTGGAGGACGCGAAAAACACCTGTCCGGTTACAAAATAGGTGATCTCGCGACCGTCTTCCGACAGCTCGGTGATGATCCCGAGCAACCGGGCAACCTTGGCAGCGAAGAATACACCGCTCAGGACGACGCCGGTGAGGACACCCATCGACAGGTCTCCGGTGGCCACGACGACGACGACGGTCGCCAGCATCACAACGCTCGAACTCAGTGGATGCGACCGCAGACTGGTTATGGACGACCAGTTGAACGTGCTGATGGAGACCATGATCATCACGGCGACCAGTGCCGCCATGGGGATTTGCTTGACCCAATCGCCCAGAACAACAATCAGGAACAGCAAGAATGCACCGGCGAAGAATGTCGAAAGTCTCGTGCGGGCACCGGCGGTGACATTGATCACCGATTGGCCGATCATCGCGCACCCGCCCATCGCGCCGAAGAAGCCCGTGACGAAGTTGGCGACGCCCTGGCCGACGCATTCCCTGTTCTTGTGGCTGCCCGTGTCGGTCATGTCATCCACGATCGAAGCGGTCAGAAGGCTCTCCAGCAATCCCACTGCAGCCATCGTCAGCGAATAAGGCAGGATGATCTTCAGCGTCTCCAGATTGAGCGGGACGTCAGGCACCGCGAAGAAGGGAAGGCTTGACGGCAATTCCCCATGTCTCCGACAGTGCGCAGCTTGATCCCGGAATAGATCGTGAAGCCAGTCAGGACCACGATGCTGACAAGAGCCGACGGCACCCGCTTCGTGACGTACGGGAAAAGATAGATGATCGCGAGGCCGACGCCGACCATCGCATAGGTTTCCCAACCGACGTGCATCAGCTGCGGCAACTGGGCCAGGAAGATCAGAATGGCAAGCGCATTGACGAAGCCAGTCATCACCGAGCGCGATACAAACTTCATCAGCAGACCGAGGCGCAAGGCTCCGGCCGCTATCTGGATCACTCCCATGAGAACCGTGGCTGCGAACAGGTATTGCAGGCCGTGGTCTCGCACCAGCGTGATCATGAGAACAGCGGTAGAAGCGGTTGCCGCCGAGATCATGGCCGGTCGGCCACCTACAATGGCGGTTACGCAGGCAATAGAGAAGGAGGCATAGAGGCCGACCTTAGGATCAACACCAGCAACAATAGAGAACCCGATTGCCTCTGGAATAAGGGCCAGTGCGACGAGCACGCCTGACAGCAATTCGGTTGGGATGTTCGTCAGCCACTCGCGGCGCAACGATTGGAGGAATCTCATTTTCTAGAACCAAAATGACCAGCGAGGCGACGGGCAATGCCCGATCGGCCTTGAATAGGTAGATGGCTATGCGCTGAGGGGTTTCCGGGGGATAGGCGCCCGGCCGAGCCACCCGATCAAATCGGGTCCGACGAGACCTGGATAATGCCTTCGCTGCGCCGCAACATCAAGAGAATTTTGACCCGCGGACTTCACTGGCGACAAATCCATGTTCCAGGTGGCGCATCCAAACGCCGTGACACCTTCTTCCCGGAACCTCAAGCGACGAGCGAAACCGGACCTCGCATCTCGAAAAACCTCCTTCAGATCAGATTGAGGCTGCGGACCAGCATGTAGATTGCCACAGCAAAGATCAGCGACGCGAACACCTTCGTCAGCGCACCCCGTCGTTTGGCAAGCAATTTTGCCGAATTCGCGCCGAGCAATCCACCGAGTACGCCTCCTGTCACGAAGAGCGCGCCCAACGGCCAGTCAATCAGGCCGGACCAGGCATAGTTTCCAGCCGTGGTTAAACCGAAAGCGGTGACGGACAGGAGCGACGAACCGATTGCATCGAGCATCGGCATCCCGGCTGCCAGCATCAGTGCAGGCACGATGAGGAAACCGCCTCCGATTCCGAAGAAGCCTGATAGCGATCCGACCAACAGGCCAAGTCCCAGCAGCTTCGGCAGATTCTCCCGCGACAACTTGACGGTCGGATCGCCTGTGCGGGCGCGATCCCACAACATCAACGTACCAACCACCATCATCAGGACCGCGAACAGGGCAAGTAGCCGTTGCCCGTTCATCATCTTGCCGAGGGTCGAGCCGAGGAATGCACCGGCGACACCGGCCACCGTGAAGGCGGTCGCGCAACGCCACTTCACGTTTCCAGCCCGGGCGTGCATCGCGAGATTGGCCCCGGCGTTCAGCGCAACCGCTACCGCACTGGTGCCGATCGCGACATGCGGATCATCCAGCCCGACCACATAGACCAGCAGCGGGACCGCCAGAATCGAGCCACCGCCACCGACGAGCCCGAGCGAGAAGCCGACCACGGTGCCGGAGGCGATCGCAAGTGCGGCTTGCGTCAAACTCAATACCATCGCAATTGCTCCAAGACGGCCGCGATTGTTAGACGGCCTTGCCTTGCGCCGGGGCGTCATAGGTCGTCTTGTTCCAGGGCGCCCGCATGAGGATCCGAGCCATCCCGCAAAATCCAGTCGCGCCGGCCACCATCAATCCTGCGCCGACGAACGCAGGTACCGCCAAAAACCAAGGCGAAACGAACAGACCTAACATCGTTCCGAAAAATGCCAGGCTGCCGGCGGCAATCTGGACTTGGCGCTGCAGCTCAATCGGATGACGACGGTCGACTGCAACGGGCAGCCCTGCCTTCCTCCAGGCGTCGAGACCGCCTTCGATGACGAAGGCTTCGCAAGATCCACCCACCTTCTGTGCGAGCCGGGAGGCATTGCCCACCGTTCGCGCACCGCTCTTGCAATGAAAGATGACGGGCTTGCCTTCGTGCAGCGCGAGGTTGGCCTCTTCCAATTTGGACAGCGGCAGATGGTGCGCCCCGGTGATCTTCTCCCGGGCATGCTCATCCGCCTCGCGGATGTCGACCAGGGTTGCGCCCTGCTGCAGCAGCCGCCGGGCTTCGGCAGGTCCAATTCTTGGAAGCGACATGACTAACTCCGTGTTTTAGCGTCGATTGAGTTGCTTGCAGTAGAGCTTGTGCAGAGTGGCCAAGAACTCTTCAATCCGGGGATCCGCGATGCGACACGTTGGCTTCACCCCATTCGACAAGCTTGCAGAGGATCGTCAGGCGCCGCTCGTTGGATGAGCGCGCGCAATGCGCTCGCGACCTCGGCCGCGGCTTTTCGATCCCTTGAGGGTTGAAGGTCTTGGATGGCACGTCTCACTCTCTTATTTTCGGTATTGCTTAATTAGGTTTCTCTAATATATATGTCAAGACGCGAAAGCGCTCGGTTTTACGAGGAGGTTAAAGCCATGACGAAACAGCCCATCATCCGGGCCTTCTTCGACGAGCCCACCAACACGGTGAGTTACCTGGTGGCGGACTCGGCGACGAAAAAGGCAGCCATCGTTGACCCCGTGCTCGACTACGATCCGAACGATGGATCGGTCGACACGCGCTCGGTTACGGCGATGCTAAAAGCGGCCGACGAGGCCGAATATGTGATCGAGTGGGTGCTGGAAACGCATGCCCACGCCGACCATCTGTCCGGCGCGCCCTATATCAAGGCAAAAACCGGCGCCAAGATCGGCATCGGCGAACACATCAAGGAGGTTCAGCGGATTTTCCGACCGGTCTTCAATGCGACCGATCTGGCGACCGACGGAAGCGACTTCGATCATCTGTTCAGGGATGGCGAACGCTTCATGATCGGCACGCTGGCTGCCGAAGTCCTGTACACGCCCGGCCACACGCCGGCGGACATTTCCTACCGGGTTGAGGATGCGGTGTTTGTCGGCGACACACTGTTCATGCCGGATTACGGGACGGCACGTGCAGATTTTCCCGGCGGCGACGCGCGCCAACTTTACCGGTCTATCAAGCGGCTGCAGGCGTTACCACCCGAGACTCGCCTTTTCATGTGCCACGACTACAAGGCACCTGGGCGCGATCAGTTTGCATGGGAGACGACCGTCAAGGAACAGCGCGAAAAGAACGTTCACGTGAAGGAAGGTGTGACGGAGGACGAATTCGTCGCCATGCGGTCCAAGCGCGATGCGACGCTGTCCGCGCCGCGGCTTTGCTCCCTTCCATTCAGGTCAACATCCGCGCAGGAAAGTTCCCGCCGAAGGAAGCCAACGGAGTGCGCTATCTCCTGATTCCTGTGAAACTGAAAGGTGATGCCGAGGCCTACCTCTAAGCAGACCGAATCCCGATCAGGGGTTCAGTCATGGTGCACCGCAGTCATTGGTCACGCCGCGCTGGCTCGAGTCATCTCAAGCGCTCCGTCTCGCAACGAGTAAATATGGTCGAACCGGTTGAAGATCTTCTCATCATGAGTGACCACGATCACGGCGGTGTGGCGCTCCGTGGCCACCTTCCTCAACAGATCCAATACGGCCCCGGCGCGCTGCGAATCGAGCGCAGCAGTTGGCTCATCCGCCAAAATTATGCGTGGATCGTTGGCGAGCGCGCGGGCAATAGCGACCCGCTGCGCCTCCCCACCTGAAAGCTCGCCCGGCATAGCATCTTGGCGGCGTTCGATCCCGAGATATGTGAGCAGTTCGAGCGCGCGACTCTTGGCTTGTGCCGGGCTGGCGCCCGCCAGAATGCGCGCAACAGCGATATTCTCCCAAGCATTGAGAAACGGCAGAAGATTATGGGATTGGAAGATGAAGCCGATCTTCTCCAGCCGCAAACTGCGCAGATCTGCGCGCAGCCATTTTCCGTCGTACACCAATTCGCCGTTGAGCCGCATGCTTCCTGAATTTGGTTCAAGAATGCAGCCTATTACGTTAAGCAGGGTGCTCTTGCCAGATCCGCTGGGGCCGCGGAGGCCAATCACGGTTCCGGGAAAGACATCGAGCGAAACCTCGCGAAGCGCATCGACACGAACTGGCCCTTCGCCAAAATGCTTGCTGATGCCCCGGACTTCGACGACTGGCTGCTCGGCCATGGTTACCCCGCGAGCGCCGAAGCAGGATCGATCTTGAGTGCCGTGCGCACGCCGAGTGCGCTTGCAAGCAGGCACGCGACGAGCACCACTGCGAACAGGGTCATGGCGTCCACAGGCTCCAGGACCACCCGGCGCGGGAAATACCCTGACCGGCGTTGATTAGCGCGACACCGGTGAGAAAGCTGATGATGCCCATGGCAAGAGCCTGCTGAACGATAAGCCCGACAATGCGCCGATCAGGCGCCCCGATCAGCTTGAGAGTCGCGATCGCCTTCTTCTTGTCGATCGTCATGGTGTAGATGATGAGGCCGACGATCACGGTCGACACCGTGAGCAGCAGGGTCGTGAACAAGCCGATCTGGCGCCGTGCGCGGTCGATGACGGAACCTGCGAGAACGGACTCCTGGTCTTCCTGGGTGAGCGCCGCAAGATGCTTCCAGCGCCCAATATCCTGCGCAAAGCGCTTGGCATCGACGCCGGGCAGCAACTTTACTACAACCGCGTTCACCGTGTCGGTTGTTCCGGTTACGCCCGGCGTGCGTACGGCTTCGCGCCGGGCGGCCGCTGGCGTCAGGTCGAATTGCAGTTTCTGGGCATCTCGCAGCGCAATAAATATGACCGGATCGCCTCCCGAGGCCACGAGATTGCGAGTTAATCCCACCACCGTGAACGTGTTGCGCCCAAGCGTGATCCGCTCTCCGAGCGCGAGCCCCGCGCCGCGGTCCGCGACAGCCTCATAGCGGCTGCGCAGGATCGGCCGGCCTTCGACCACAAATGGCACCTCACCGGGCCGCGCGATCTGCGCGCCAACGACCAGCAGGCGTTTGGTTTGGCCACGATGCTGGGCCTCGACGTTCCGATAGGAGACACCGCCGGCCGCGGCAACGCCCCATTGCGCTGCCATGGCTTCGCGCGTGTCGCCAGGAAGCCGTGAAGCCTCGGCGAAGGGGCCTCGCGTGCCTCCTTCCACGACCCAGACCTGCGCACCCGCCGCGCGCACGAGGCCGAGCGATTCCACGATCAGTCCGCGATAGATGCCGACCATGGCGAGCACGATGCCGAGCAGCAGGCTGAGACCGAGGCAGGTCAGCAGAAAGCGGCCCAGATTGTGGCTGATATCCTTCAGCGCGAGGTTCATGTCATGACCCGTTGCGTGGGCGCGCGGCGCGACCTTCGCGCAGCTCGGTCCGGTCATCGGCCACCACTTGGCCCTGCACGTCGGAGGTAATTTGGATGCGCCCATCGAGCAGGCGTTCGCCGAACTGCACCCGCTGCCTGGCGAGCCGGCCATTCTGCAGTGACCAGATCGCGCCTGACCGCCCGTCGTAGCCTTCCACGAACTTGAGCGGAACGAAGAGGCCGTGCGGAATCACCGCCTTGACGATCTCTACTTCCGCCTGCTCGCCAAGGTATCGGAGCTGGTGCTGCGGATTGCAGACGCGGCAACGCACATAGACGCGGCGCTCTTCGGTGAGGCGATCATTCTCCTGATCGATACGGACGATTTCCGTCTCGAATATGCGGGCTGGTTCCGATCGCAGGCGCACGAAGGCAGACTGGCCGATATTCAGGCCTCCCGCCAACGCTTCATCGACAGAGGCTCTTACCCAGATCGAATCGGGCGCGATCAGCGTGAACACGGCTTCGCCCGCACTTGCAATCCCGCCGAGTTCCTTGCTGCGAGCGATAACTCGCGCATCGAAAGGCGCCCGCAACTCATGCTGAGCCAGGATGACCGCATCGATCTGACGCTGAGACGCGGCATCTTCCTGCAACACGGCGGCGACCTTGGTGTCAGCCTCGATGATTTTGGCGTCGCCAAGAGCAATTTCTTCGGCGGCTTGTGCATCCTCGGCGGCCTCTTGCGACACGCTCCCACGACCGACAAGCGTTTGCCGCCGCGTATTGATGCTCTTCTTCTGCTGGTAGCTAACTTCAGCGCGCTCGCGTTGCGCCTCAATTTTGTTCAGATTGGCTGCGGCTTGCCGCTGGGCGGCTTCGCTTCTCCTAAGCTTGGCGCGCTGCGCGTCATCGTCAAGTTTTGCCAGCAGCGCCCCAGCCTTCACGAAGTCGCCCTGATCCGCTTCAACGGCAACCACTTTTCCCGCGATCTGAAATCCGACCTTTGAAACGACCTGCGCCTCGATGGTCCCGATCCCGAAGACGCGGACTTCCAGGTTCTGCTGGGGCGCGATCGTCTGCACCGGAATTTCGCGTACAAAACGCCAGTAATAACTACCGGCCAGGATGAACAGAACTGCAACGATCGCGCCCGTCGACTTCAGTGCGAGCGACATCACCCCATCCCCACACGCTTTGACGGGTAAGCCGAGACGCCTGATACGGTGTACAAGAAGCCGAAAATTGCGATTGCGAGCGGTATGACGCCGATCCAGCCGCGCAAGTTCTGGCCCGTAGGTGCAAAGCCGCGAGGAATTGCACCAGCAATCGGCGCGATGCGAATTGCGAAGCACACGGAGCGATCAATCATTCCTACGTTGGCGGACATCTCAAATCCCGCGATTGAGGAATGCTTTTTGACAGAAAACCGTTGGCCGACATTGTGATGGATCAATTCGCTGGACTAAGACGGGCACCATGGCGTCTGCAGGTACTAAATATAAACTGGGATTCTTCCTGATAGACTTCAGGAGAATTCAAAGGAGAGATGCGAGCTGTGACCGATGTGGCCGCTGCGAAGCCGTACCGCCTGCAGGCTCAGGCGGCGCCGACGGCCACTTTATCGTCTTGTTGGACCAGTTCGCCAGCAGGCGCGTGAGGCTGGACAGCAGGCTGATTGGCATGGCCGTAAGCATGTTTTTCAACGCGCTTCGACCACGACCGATAGTAAGCGACCGCCGTCATGATCGAGATGCCGCCGGTTCCAACCAGCAATTGAGCGACAATGCCGCTGGAAGTCACTTGCAGCACAAGGTACCCGATGAATGAAAGGTAGATGCCGACCGCAAAAACCTCGAGGGATTGCTGGCCGCATTTGACCAGCGGCTTCCAGATGGCGGCCTGCAGTCCCGCCGCATCGATCGGTATGAACCGCGCACCCAGGATGATCAGGATCGCCAGATGCAGGAAGCGATAGGGCGCCAGATTGGTCTTGTCGTTTGGGTTAAAGGCTTCGAACAGAACGCGCGGAAACAGTTTCTGAAGCTCGGGTATCTGCGCGGACAACGTCATGACGGCCGCAAAGAGCAAATAAACCAACCCGAAAACCAGGACGGTCCTCGAGCGCACCAGAAAATGCAGCGTATTGGCTCCGCCTAATGCCACCCACGCGCCCAGCACGAAAAGCAGCTGCCATGCGAACGGGTTGAAATACCAAACCCCCGACGGATAGGAGGAGAGATTCCAGCCGAACTGCCGGGCGGCGAAATAGAGCAATACAGATCCCAGCATCACCCAGTTGCGGTGCCTGAGCATCAGCCACAGCACCGGCGGAAAGGCGCCCATCAAGACGACGTAGAGCGGCAGCACGTCCAGGTTCAGCGGCTTGTATCGAAGCAACAGCCCTTGCGTGACGGTTTCAACCGGCGCGTTCAACAGGGAGCGACATTGAACTGATCGATGAAATCGGGAGCATCGAACCAGTTTGACAGGAAATGGACGGAAGCGAGGTAGAATACGAACAGCAAGACGTGGGCGGTATAGATCTGCCACACACGCCGCATCAGCCTCGTTGTTCCGAAAGCAAAGCCGCCCTCGAGCATTCTTCTGCCGAAGACGAGCGCCGAGGTGTATCCAGAAATGAACACGAACAGATCGGCGCCGTCGCTGAAGCCGTAGTTTCGGAACGAAAACCACGCCAGCACGCTGCTGGGGACATGGCCAAGAAACATCGCCCAGTTTGCGAGGCCGCGAAACAGGTCTAGCCGCAGATCTCGCTTCGACGGTGGAAGTGCAAGCTCGACCTTCATTAACTTCCAGCCCACATTTGACAAGCATCGAGACTTCCGCAGTTTCGATGCAGCCCGGAATGTCTATCCCGTGAAGCCCTTCGGTAATGATAGGCGCAAGCCGCAAGCCTTGCTTGAGCTATATCAAGGCACCGCCCGGGGTGCTGTATCGGTGAATACCACCGCCTCCCAGCGTCGACCACAATGGCCGGCAGCGTGACGGTAGCCAAACTCCTATCTTGCAAACGGCCGCCAGCTTATCTGCGCACCGCATTCGATGGATTTCACTTCCGGCGCGACAACGACGAATCCGCCGGCGAGGCTGAGCTGATGCAGCTTGCCGGAATTGGCGTCCGGCAATAGCTCGATCGATGGCAGGCCGCGCACCTCACCCGTCAGAACGGCGGGCAGATAGGTTGTGCGGCCAGGCCGTCCCTTCCAGTCGAAATTCGCAATGGCTGCACAATCGCGGTCGCCAGCAGGTCTTATCCCCGCGCAAGCTGCCAGAATCTCATCGACAATGACCTTAAACGTCGTGAATAGCGCGCCTGGATTGCCGGGAAGTCCGATATAGGTGGCGTCGGCCATTTTGCCGAGGACGAGCGGCTTGCCCGGCTTGATGGCGACCTTGCGAACCCACAGCCTGCCGCCGCAGCGCTGGAACGCATCCACGACGTGGTCTTCGTCGCCCACGGATACGCCACCGGCGCTGACGATCACATCGGCGCGTGCCGCTGCCGTCTGGAAAACGGTCCGCAACCGCGACGGCTTATCGACGACACTTCCGAGATCGACAATCTCGATCCATGGCTTTGCGAGCAGGCCGCGTAGCACGAAGCGGTTGGCATCGTAGATTTCGCCCGGCTGGATGTTTTCGCCGGGCTGCCGAAGCTCGGATCCGGTCGTGAACATTGCCACGCGCAGCCTGCGGAATGCGCGAATACCGGGATAGCCGCAGGCTGCTGCTACGCCTGCCTGCAACGGTCCGATTTCCGTGCCGGCCTCGATCAGGCTGTCGCCTGGCCGGACGTCCTCGCCCCGCTTCCGGATGTTCTCGCCCGCTCGCGGTGCACGGGAAAGAACGATGCGGTCACCCTCCCGCCGGACATCTTCCTGGGCGATGACGGCATCGGCGCCGGCCGGGATCGGCGCACCCGTCAGGATGCGAAACGCACAGCCGTCCTGCAGCACCGGGTTTCCAACGGTGCGGCGCGCGGCGATGCTGCCGGCTACTTTCAATCGGGCTGGAAATTCCGCGGGCAGGCCGGACGTATCGACCGCATAGCCGTCCATCGCGCTGTAATCGAACCGCGGCAGCGGCGCATCTGCCTTGATGGGCTGGGCGAGGATCCGCCCCGCTACGGCTGAGAGATCGACCAGTTCGGTCTCGGCGATGGGCCGCGCCTCGGCCAGGCCGATGGCAAGCGCCTGTTCCACTGAAACAAGGTCTCCGCTGGCAGGCGCAAGGCACGCGTCGATTTCTGTTTGCAGCAACGCCGGCATTTTGCCTCCGCAAGTCCTGTTCGATGGACGCAGCGTCTGTCCAGCAGGCCGCCGGCTCCGGACTTTGCGCTATCGCAACAGGAAAGGTTCTGTTGAGCCAGTCCGCCATCTCCAACGGATCGCTGGAGAACTCGACCGACATGCCGCCGGCAAATTGGCGCCAGGGATCGAGGTTTCGGATCGGGACCCCGATGACGACGGGAATGCCGCGATCGACCGCCATTGCCACCAGGTCGAGCAGACCGCGGCCTTCGGCCTCTACCTTGCCGAACTTGTTGAGGATCAGGAGATCCGGTTCGGCATCGAGCGAACGCGCCACCTGCCCGTTCACTTCCGAGAGCGCGGCCTCGTCGAGCCGGCATCCGCTGGCGCCGGGGCCGCGGTCTTCGAACAGATCCGTCCGCAGTCCCGTGGTGAGCTCCTCCAGCGCGACATCGCAATGACCGGCCACCTCCGAGCAGACCGGGTGTTGCAGCACGCCGGCCACCCTGAGCCCGCGACGGCGACAATCCTCAACGATCCGTTCGAAGGTTGATTGCGGATAGGCCTCGTTGGCGTAGACGATCGCCACCAACGCCTGTTGCGGCCGCACTGTGCTATGCGGCGGAACGGAATGCTGCGCATACATCTGGATTGACCTCTATTCGTCGCGCCCCGATCAGATCGAGGCAGTAGGGAATTGCGGGAAACACCGCGTTCAGGCAGACATCGATGGCCGAGGGGCGTCCTGGCAGATTGACGATCAGGCACTTTCCGCGCGTTCCGGCAGTCTGCCGGGACAGAATGGCGGTCGGCACCTGTTCTAGGCTGATCCGGCGCATCAGTTCGCCAAAACCTTCCAGTTCGCGGGTGATGACCATCCGCGTTGCTTCCGGCGTCAGGTCCCGCGGCGCCGGCCCGGTGCCACCGGTCGTCAGGATCAGGTCGCAATCCTCGCGCTCAACCATTTCGATCAGCGCCTGCGCCACGCTGTCAGTGCCGTCGGGAACGATCCTGACCACAGCGACCCAGTTCGAGCGCACCGCCCGGCCAAGGAAATCGTTGATCGCCTTGCCACTGATGTCCTCATATTCGCCGCGGCTGGCGCGGTCGGATATCGTCAGCACGCCAATTCGCGCCAGCAGATTGTCCGGCATCTCAGCCCTCCTCCAGAAGCTGCGGCTCCAGCATCGACAGGCCCGCGAACGCTTCCTCCGCATGACGACGCACCATGGTGATCGGTTCGGCGAGCCCCGCATAATCGTCTTCGCGATCGAGGCTCTCTGCATCGTCGAGCGACGACAGCTTCAGCCCGAGATCGCGCAACAGTCCGTCGCCCAGGCCATAGATCCAGCCGTGAACCGTGATGGACTGCTGGCGCTGCCACGCACCGCGCAATATCGGCGTGGCGGCGATCCGCCGTAGCTGAAGCTCGACATTCAGCTCGCAGGCGCGATCCATTCTGGCCGCTTCATCTGGAAGCCGCGCCAGATCGTCGACGCATCGCCGGCACATTTCCCGCACCGGCGCCAGCCAGTGATCGACCAGCCCACCGCCATCAGGCGGCTCGAACGCCCTGCGGATACCACCACAGCCATAATGGCCGCACACGATGACGTGCTTCACCTGCAGCGTTTCAACCGCGAATTCCAGCACCGACAGCAGATTCATGTCGCCGGTATGAACCACGTTGCCGACATTGCGGTGCACGAACACCTCGCCGGGATCGAGGCCGACAATGTCGTTGGCGGGAACGCGGCTGTCCGAACAGCCGAGCCAGAGATAGCGTGGCGCCTGTTGCTCGGCGAGTCGCCGAAAGTAATCGGGATCGCTGCGGGTCTTGCCCGTCGCCCACGCCACGTTACGGTCGAACAGCTCGTCGATCATGGCAGCGTCACGATCCAGAGCCGATCGCATCGGCGTTCAAGGGATGCGACCTCATGAGCAGCCTCCCCGCCGCCACAGGTGCAGCCTGCATGGGCGGGCAGCTCGGGCGTCTCGTCCTTCTTCAGCGACCAGTTGACCATGTAGACGAGGCAGCCGGTGCCGGGATCGTCGGTACGCTCGACGACATTCATCAGGCCAAGCCAGTCCTCGCTGCCGGCGAGATTGGCAAAACGCCTGACGGCGCCGGAGGCGTATTCGCCGACGGTCTCCTCGAATCTATTGGCCGCTTCGCCGACGCGGGCGAACAGCACGATGTCGTTGCAGGCGAGCAACGCCTCGCTGGCGGCCGCGTCCTCGCTGAAACTCCGGATGATGTCGCCGAGTTGCATCGGTCGCTCCTACTGCAACAGCGGCGATGCCGCCGCGGCGAGCGTGACGCCCGAGATCTCGGCCCGACCGGCCAGCACCGAGACATATTGCGCCAAAGCCCGGTGCTGAACGCTGGCCGTGAGATAATCAGCAATGCGGTCGCGGGCGAGTTCGAAGGGCAGCACCTGCCCTGGCGCATGCTGATCGAGACGGATGATGTGGAAGCCGTAGCGGGTCTCGGCGATGGCGAATTCGCCTGGCCGCATCCGCTGCAGCGCCGCCTCGAACTCAGCCACCGTCTGGCCACGTGTCAACTGACCGAGCCGGCCGCCCTCCTGCGCCGAAGTCTTGCAGGCCGAATGGCTGCGGGCGAATTCGGCAAACAGCGCCGGATCGGACCTGACGGCGGCCAGAATGTTCTCGGCCGTCCGGCGCGCCTCCATGCGCGCCGCGACATTGTCGGGACGCGAGGCGATCAGGATATGCGCCGCCTCATACAGGTCGCCCGAACGGAAACGCTGGCGGCTCTGTTCGTAGAACCGCAGGCAAGCCGCCTCGTCCGGCTCGGGGGTCGCGACCTCGCGCTCGATCAGCGCCCGCATCGCCGCCTCCTCGTCGGTCTCGGAACGCCCCTCGGCATCGCAAAGCGGCTCTGCTTCGATTCCGAGCCGCGCGGATTCCTGCAACAGCAGTTCGCGCACCACCAGCGCCCGCGCCGCCGCCTGCCACGCCAGGATCGGCTTTTCCGCCGGATGGTTCTGCACCTCGCGGGCAATCACCTCGCGCGGAATGACCTTGCCGTTGACGCTGATCGTCTTGGGTTTGGGCAGCGCATTCGTCACCGAGCAATCCATGACCTACTCCGCCGGTTGAATCGGCCGCAGGGAACCATTGCGGCTGCGGACGACCTGATAGCCGCGGCGGCCGAGATACCAGACTGGCGCACTCCAGATGTGGACCAGCCGCGTGAACGGAAAGACGAGAAACAGCGTCATGCCGAGCACGAGGTGGGCCTTGAAGATCGGGTGCACGTCCAGAATGTTGGCGGCGACGCCCGGCTGCAGCGTCAGGATGCCCTGCGCCCAGTTCATGAATTTCACCATTTCATGGCCGTCGAGATGGCCCATCGAAACTGGAATGCTCGCAAGCCCCAGCAGCAGCTGCGCGAACAGCAACAACAGGATCGCGGTATCGCCGAACGAGGAGTTGGCGCGTATGCGCGGATCGAACAGGCGGCGATGCGTCAGGAGCGCAATGCCGACCAGGCACATCAGGCCCGCCACCCCGCCCGCCACGATCGCCAGCATCTGCTTGAAGCCGTGCGAGACGCCGAGCGTGTCGAACACCCAGATCGGGGTCAGCAGGCCGACGAAATGGCCGAGGAAGATGAAGAGAATGCCGACGTGGAAGAGGTTGGAGCCCCATGTCAGTTGCCGACGCCGCAGCAACTGGCTGGATCCGCTCCGCCACGTGTATTGCTCGCGGTCGAACCGGAACAGGCTGCCGAACAGGAACACGGTCAGGCACAGATAGGGATACCAGCCGAAGACCATTGAATTGAGCATTTGCATGGCTCTCTCCTCACTGCGGACGTGGCGCGGGATCGACCGCGCGCCTGGCATGGCGAAGTTTTGCGATCAGACCCTCATGGCCGCAGCCGCCTTGCCCCTGGGCTGAGGGACCGAACCGCACCTCCTCTTCCTCCCAGGCCGCGTCGAGCGCCTCGAGGTCCATCGGATCGGGATCGATGCCTTTCAACAACTCGTCGACAATCTCGCGCGACGGAGCTGCGGCCGAGATGGCGACCAGTGCATCGAACACCGCCTTGTAGCTCGATTGCCGCCGCCCGAGCCGCTCGGCCAGCGCTGCGAAAATATGGGCAGTCTGGCCCAGCAGCTCACGGGCCTCAGCGAGCGGCTGGGTCGACAGGAATTCGAGAAACAGCGGCACGTAGTCGGGCAGTTCGCTGGCCGCGATGAACAGGCCGGCCTTCTCATACATCGCCTTGAGGTCGACCATCGCCTGGCCGCGGTCGCGGCTTTCGCCGTGGACGTGCTCGAACAGATGCAGCGCCAGCGTCTTGCTGCGATCGAACAGCAGGCCGAAGCGCTCCTGGAGATCGTAGACCTCGCCGACCGCGATTTCCTCGATCAGCAAGTCCAGCGCTTCGCGACAGGCCGCAGGCACCACCTTTTCGGCGTCCAGGATCGCCGGGAACTCTGGCACAGCACCGATCAGCCCCTGGGTCGGATAACTGAGCAGCGCCGACAGGACCTTGAACGTCTTCATCACGCCATCTCCATCGGGTTCTTGGCCTTGCGCGGCGAGCCGAACAGATTGGTTTCGCTTTCACCACCCGAGCAACCGTTACCGAAGGTGAAACCGCAGGAGCCGCGCATGTCGTAAGCATCCGCACCGAGTTCGCGGTGCGCGGTCGGAATCACGAACCGGTCCTCGTAATTGGCGATCGCCATAATCTGGTACATCTCGTCGATCTGTGCCGGCGTGAGCCCGACCCGTCGCGCGATCACTTCGTCCACGACACCGTCGATGGTCTTGGTCCGCATATAGGCGCGCATCGCCAGCATCCGCTCCAGCGCCAGCGTCACCGGCTTCTCGTCGCCCGCGGTGAGCAGGTTGGCGAGATACTTCATGGGGATGCGCAGCGATTTCACGTCAGGCATTTCACCGTCGAGCCCGATCTTGCCGGCGGAGGCGGCCGAGGTGATCGGCGACAGCGGCGGCACGTACCAGACCATCGGCAGCGTGCGGTATTCCGGATGCAGCGGAAACGCCACCTTCCATTCCATCGCCATCTTCCAGATCGGCGAGGCCTTGGCGGATTCGAGCCAGGCATGCGGAATGCCCTGCCGCTCCGCCTCGGCGATGACCTTGGGATCGTTGGGATCGAGGAAGACGTCGAGCTGTGCCTGGTAGAGATCGCGCTCGTCGGGCTTGCTGGCGGCTTCCGCAATCCGGTCGGCGTCATAGAGCACCACGCCGAGATAGCGGATGCGGCCGACGCAGGTTTCCGAGCATACCGTCGGCTGACCGGCCTCGATGCGCGGATAGCAGAAGATGCACTTCTCGGATTTGCCCGAGGACCAGTTGTAATAGATCTTCTTGTAGGGGCAGCCGGAGACGCACATGCGCCAGCCGCGGCACTTGTCCTGGTCGATCAGGACGATGCCGTCTTCTTCGCGCTTGTAGATCGCGCCCGACGGGCACGCCGCGACGCAGGCCGGGTTGAGGCAGTGCTCGCACAGCCGCGGCAGATACATCATGAAGGTGTTTTCGAACTGCCCGTAGATGTCCTTCTGGACGCCTTCGAAATTCGAATCCATCGACCGCTTGGCGAACTCGCCGCCGAGGATTTCCTCCCAGTTCGGGCCCCATTCGATCTTCTCGATCCGCTCTCCCGACACCAGCGAGCGCGGCCGCGCCGTCGGCATCGCCGGCATTTCCTTGGCCTGCTGGAGATGCGCATAGTCGAAGGTGAACGGCTCGTAATAGTCGTCGATTTCAGGCAGATCGGGATTGGCGAAGATGTTTGCCAGCACGCGCCACTTGCCGCCGATGCGCGGCTCGATCTTGCCGTTGCGCTTGCGTTTCCAGCCGCCCTTCCAGCGCGCCTGGTTTTCCCAATCCTCGGGATAGCCGATGCCCGGCTTGGTTTCGACGTTGTTGAACCACGCGTATTCCATGCCTTCACGGCTGGTCCACACGTTCTTGCAGGTGACGCTGCAGGTGTGACACCCGATACACTTGTCGAGGTTCAACACCATGGCGATTTGAGCGCGGATCTTCATTCTGCGGCCTCCAAACGGGGGTACCAGGCTGATCGGCGGTGGGCGTGTCGAGCCAGTCGACTTTCGCCATCTTCCGGACAATGACGAACTCGTCACGGTTGGCGCCAACCGTGCCGTAATAGTTGAAACCGTAGGACTGCTGGGCGTAGCCGCCGATCATGTGCGTCGGCTTGGTCACGACCCGGGTCACCGAATTGTGGATGCCGCCGCGCTGCCCGGTCTGCTCGGAGCCGGGCACGTTCACGATCTTCTCCTGGGCATGGTACATCATGCACATGCCCTGCTTGACCCGCTGCGAGACCACCGCCCGCGCGACCAGCGCGCCGTTGGTGTTGAAGGCCTCGATCCAGTCGTTGTCGACGATCCCGGCGGCCCTGGCGTCGACCTCGCTGATCCAGACGATCGGCCCGCCGCGCGACAGCGTCAGCATCAGCAGGTTGTCGGTATAGGTGGAGTGGATGCCCCATTTCTGGTGCGGGGTGATGAAGTTCAGCACCACCGAGCCGTTACCGTTCGGCTTGCGGTCGATCACCGGCTTGACGGTCTTGGTGTCGATCGGCGGCCGATAGACGCAGAACCCTTCGCCGAAGGCGCGCATCCACAGATGATCCTGATAGAGTTGCTGGCGGCCGGTCAGCGTCCGCCACGGGATCAGTTCGTGGACGTTGGTATAGCCGGCGTTGTAGCAGACCTTCTCCGATTCCAGGCCGGACCAGATCGGCGAGGAGATGATCTTGCGCGGCTGCGCGACGACGTCGCGGAACCTGATCTTCTCGTCTTCCTTGGGAATGGCCAGATGCTGGTGGTCCCGCCCTGTAAAGCCTTCGAGCGAGGCCCAAGCCTTGACCGCGACCTCTCCGTTGGTCTCCGGCGCAAGGCTCAGGATCACCTCGCAGGCGTCGATCGCGCTGTCGATGCGGGCAAGCCCCTTGCTCGCGCCTTCCTCGGTCACGACGCCGTTGAGCTTCTTGAGCAGCTCGACCTCATGGTCGGTATTCCAGCTCATGCCCTTGCCGCCATTGCCGAGCTTGTTCATCAACGGCCCGAGCGAGGTAAAGCGCTTGTAGAGGTTCGGGTAGTCGCGCTCGACCACCGTTACTGCCGGCATGGTCTTGCCGGGGATCGGATCGATCTGGCCCTTCTTCCAGTCCTTTACGTCGAACGGCTGCGCGATCTCGCCGGCCGTATCGTGCATGATCGGCGTCAGCACCACGTCCTTTTCGACGCCGAGCACTTCCGGCGCCACCCGCGAGAACGCTTCCGCGATACCCTTGTAGATGTCCCAGTCGCTGCGCGATTCCCAGACCGGGTCGACCGCCGCCGACAGCGGGTGAATGAACGGGTGCATGTCTGAGGTGTTGAGATCGTTCTTCTCGTACCAGGTCGCCGTCGGCAGTACGATGTCGGAATACATGCAGGTAGTGGACATCCGGAAATCGAGCGTGACCAGCAGGTCCAGCTTTCCTTCCGGCGCCTCGTCGCGCCACTTCACTTCCATGGGCTTCTTCTTGCCGTCTTCGCCGAGTTCCTTGCCCATCACGCCGTGCTTGGTGCCGAGCAGATGCTTGAGGAAATATTCGTGGCCCTTGCCCGATGCGCCCAGCAGGTTCGAGCGCCAGACGAACAGATTACGCGGCCAGTTCTTCGGGTTGTCGGGATCTTCGCAGGACAATTGCAGATCGCCCGACCTCAGCGACTTGGCGACGTAATCCTTGGCTTCCATTCCTGCCGCCGCGGCGCGCTTGGAGACTTCCAGCGGATTGCTCTGAAGTTGCGGAGCTGACGGCAACCAGCCCATCCGCTCGGCGCGCACGTTGTAGTCGATCAGCGCGCCGTCCCAGGGACCGGCAGGCGCCGTCGGCGACAGGATCTCGCTGACATCGAGCGTCTCGTAACGCCACTGGTCGGTGTGCGCGTAAAACGCCGACGTCGAGTTCATCTGCCGGGGCGGACGGCCCCAGTCGAGGCCGAACGCCAGCGGCGTCCAGCCGGATTGCGGCCGCAGCTTTTCCTGGCCGACATAATGCGACCAGCCGCCGCCGGACTGCCCGATACAGCCGCACATCACCAGCATGTTGATGATGCCGCGGTAGTTCATGTCCATGTGGTACCAGTGGTTCAGCCCCGCGCCGAGGATGACCATAGAACGGCCGCCGGTCTTCTCGGCATTGAGCGCGAACTCGCGCGCCACCGTGACGATCTGGTCACGCGGCACGCCGCTGATCTTTTCGGCCCAGGCCGGCGTATACGGTTCCAGATCGTCGTAGGTCTTGCCGATGTTCTCGCCACCGAACCCGCGATCGACGCCGTAGTTGGCGAGGAACAGATCGAACACCGACGCCACGACCGTTTCGCCGTCGACGAGATGCAGCGTCTTGGTCGGTACGTTGCGTTTGAGCACATCGGGGTGATCGGTGCCCGCGAAGTGGTCATGCTCACGGTTACCGAAGTACGGAAAGCCGACCGACGAGGTGCCTTCCTTGATTTCGTCCAGCGACAGAAGCAGCCTGGTTTCCTGGTTGCCGGAGGCTTTCTCTTCCAGGCTCCACTTGCCCTTCTCGCCCCAGCGGAAACCGACCGAGCCCTTGGGCACGACGATCTCGCCAGAGGTCTCGTCATAGGCGACCGTCTTCCATTCCGGATTGTTGGCCTCGCCCATTCCCTTCACGAAGTCGGATGCGCGCAGGAAGCGCTCGGGCACGTAGGTGTCGCCCTGCTTCACCAACCGCACCAGCATCGGCATATCCGTGTACTGGCGCACGTAGTCGTTGAAATATTTGGCCTGACGGTCGACGTGGAATTCCTTCAGGATGACGTGGCCCATCGCCATCGCGAGCGCCGCGTCGGTGCCTTGCTTCGGCGATACCCAGAGATCGGCAAATTTCGAGGCTTCCGAATAATCGGGGCTGATCACCACGCTCTTGGCGCCCTTGTAGCGAACCTCCGTATAGAAGTGCGCATCGGGCGTGCGGGTCTGCGGAACGTTCGATCCCCACAGGATCAGGAAGCCGGAATTGTACCAGTCGGCGCTTTCCGGAACGTCGGTCTGTTCGCCCCAGGTCTGCGGCGAGGCCGGCGGCAGGTCGCAGTACCAGTCGTAGAACGACATGCAGACGCCGCCGAGCAGCGACAGATAGCGCGCGCCGGCCGCGTAGCTCACCATCGACATCGCCGGGATCGGCGAGAAACCGAACACGCGGTCGGGGCCATAGGTCTTCGCGGTATAGGCGTTCGCCGCGGCCACGAGTTCGTTGACTTCGGCCCAGCTGGCGCGAACGAAGCCGCCGAGGCCGCGCTTCTGTACATAGGCGGCGCGCTTCTTCGGATCCTCGACGATCGATTTCCAGGCCGCCACCGGCGTCATCAGCACGCGGGCTTCGCGCCACAGTTTCAGCAAGCGCGAGCGCACCAGCGGGTATTTCACCCGGTTGCCGGAATAGAGATACCAGCTATAGCTCGCGCCGCGGCGCAGCCGCGCGGCTCGTGATTGGGCAGGTCCGGCCGGGTGCGCGGATAGTCGGTCTGCTGCGTCTCCCAGGTGACGATGCCGCCCTTGACATAGACCTTCCACGAGCAGGAACCCGTGCAGTTCACGCCATGGGTGGAGCGGACGATCTTGTCGTGTTGCCAGCGCTTGCGGTAACCGTCCTCCCAGGAACGGTCCTCGGTGGTCATCACGCCGTGCCCGCCGGCGAATTCAGCCTTGGGGCGCGTGAAGAACGACAACCTGTCGAGAAAATGACTCATCGTTCGTTTCCTTATTCGGCAGCTTGTGTGACGGGCGAAATGCGGACGCCGCGTTCGACGTCATGCAGCAGTCCGCCCTTGCGGGTGTAGACGGTCCAGGTGATTGCGACGCAGATCACGTAGAAGATGAAGAACCCCCACAACGCGCCCTCGACGCCGCCGGTGAGATCGATCGAGGTCCCGTAGGACTTCGGGATGAAGAAGGCGCCGAACGCTGCGATCGCCGAGGTGAAGCCGGTGATGGCGGCCGATTCCTTTTCGGCCTGGCGCTGGCGGGTCAAGGCGTCGGCGGTCGGCATCAGGCGGTCCATCTCTTTGCGCATGATGTTGGGGATCATCTGGAAGGTCGATGCATTGCCGACGCCCGTTGCAAAGAACAGGACGAGGAACATCGCAAAGAAGCCCCAGAACGCTCCCGGCTGGTCTTTGATGCCGATGAAGTAGAGGATACCGAGCACGCCGAGCATCATCAGGATGAATACCCAGAAGGTGACGCGCGCCCCGCCCCATTTGTCGGAGATCCACCCCGTCGCCGAGCGTGACAGCGCACCGACCAGGGGTCCGAGAAAGACGAACGGCAGCGCATCGACCATCGGAAACTGAGTCTTGGCCAGCAGCGGGAAACCTGCGGAGTAGCCGATGAAGGAGCCGAAGGTCCCGGTGTAGAGCCAGCACATGATCCAGTTATGCTTGCGCTGGAAGATCACCGCCTGGTCGGCGAACGAGGCCTTTGCCGAGGCGATATCGTTCATGCCGAACCACGCTGCGAACGCGCTGGCTATGATGAACGGCACCCAGATGAAGCCGGCGTTCTGCAACCACAGCGATGACGTCTGCGTTCCGCTGGTGACCGTTGCCGGGTCGCCGCCAAACCAGCCGAACACGCCGACCGTGATGATGATCGGCACCACGAACTGCACGGTGGAGACGCCGAGATTCCCAAGGCCCGCATTGAGCGCGAGCGCGTTGCCCTTCTCCGCCCGCGGGAAGAAGAAGGAGATGTTGGCCATCGAGGAAGCAAAATTGCCGCCGCCGAACCCGCACAACAGCGCGAGCGCCAGGAACACCGGATAAGGCGTCGACGGATTCTGCACGGCATAACCGATGCCGACGGCCGGGATCAGCAACGACCAGGTCGCAAGCGTGGTCCAGAGCCGGCCGCCGAAAATCGGCACCATGAAGGAGTAGAAGATCCGCAGCACCGCGCCGGAAATGCCCGGCAGCGCCGCCAGCCAGAACAGTTCGGCCGTGGTGAACTTGAAGCCGACCGAGGGCAGCTTCGCCACCACCACCGACCAGACCTGCCACACTGCGAACGACAGCAGCAGCGCCGGGATCGAAATCCAGAGATTGCGGCGTGCAATCGCACGCCCGGTGGTCTCCCAGAAGGTCCTGTCTTCCGGGCGCCAGTCGGTCAGGACGACGCCAGACAGTGCACCGACGTGCTCGGGCTTGTGGATCTCCTCCATTTCGGGAAGTTCGGGAAGCTGCTTCAGCGCTTCGCCGACCACGCCGCGTTCCATCTGCCGGATCGCCATGTGCATCCAGGCCAGCGAACCCGCGACGAGCAGGAACAGCAGCATGAAACAGCTCGTCCACAGACCCGTCAGGTCGACGAGTGCGCCGAACGCGATCGGAAGCACGAAGCCGCCGAGGCCGCCAATCATGCCGACCAGGCCGCCGACGGCTCCGACATTGTTGGGATAGTAAACCGGGATGTGCTTGTAGACGGCGGCCTTGCCCAGCGCCATGAAGAAGCCGAGCACAAACACGGTCACCGTGAACGGCACAAGTCCCATTTCGAGGTGGAAGCCGACCGTGCCGTTGATCGTCTTCACCAGATAATCGGTCGGCGGATAGGACAGCACGAAGGTCGTGGCGACGCCGACCAGGAAGGTCCAGTACATGACGCGCCGCGCGCCGAAGCGATCGGAGAGGTGCCCGCCATAGGCCCGGAACACGCTAGCCGGCAGCGAGAACATCGCGGCCACCATGCCGGCAGTTTTGATGTCGACGCTGTAGACCTTGATCAGATATTGCGGCAGCCACAGCGCCAGCGCGACGAACGCGCCGAACACGAAGAAATAGTACAGCGCGAAGCGCCAGACCTGAATGTTCTTGAGCGGCTCGAGCTCCAGCCATGCGCTCTTCGGCTTTTCATTCTTCTCTCGCCGCGCACGGACGACGGGGTCTTCTTCAGAGAAGAACCAGAACGCTAGGCCCATCAGGCCGATGGCCAGCGCCCAGACCTGCGCGACCGTCTGCCATCCATAGGCCACCAGCACGAAGGGCGCGATGAATTTGGTGACAGCAGCTCCGACATTCCCGGCACCGAAAATGCCGAGCGCCGTACCCTGCTTGCCCGCGGGGTAAAATCGGGAGACGTAGGCAACGCCAACCGCGAAAGATCCGCCGGCGATGCCGACAAAGAACGCAGCTACCAGGAATTCGGGATACGTGGTCGCCCAGGTCAGCAGGTAGGTTGCGAGTGCTGCGGCCAGCATGACGACGGTGTAGACCCGCCGCCCGCCATATTGATCGGTCCAGATGCCGAGCAGCAACCGGATCAGCGATCCGCTGAGGATAGGCGTGCCGACGAGAAGCCCGAACTGGGTGTCATTGAGCCCCAACTCCTGCTTGATGCGGATGCCGATGATCGAGAAGATTGTCCAGACTGCAAAGCAGATCGTGAAAGCGATGGTAGAAAGCCAGAGCGCCCGGCCTTGATGCGCAGTGGTTGTTGCGTCCATGATGATCCCCTCGCCAGCTGGTGTGCCAAGGGTATGGATCGCCCGGAATGCCTGGTCGAAGTTTGAGCCACGTCAAACTGAAGTGCGAGGAGGCAAATTTTTCGCACCCCGTAAATCCCCGCGAACAGCCGGTTGATCTATGTCAATGCGAGCGTCGCGAAACGGCTGAATTATGCGCCTACATGATGCCCGACAAGGATGTCTTGCATCATCATTCGGCGATCTCGCCGCTTTCTCCTAAGACTGCCCCGTCATCGCCGGTCACCACAGACCGAGCGTTGCGGGGCATTTTTCATGTCAATTGCACGCCGCAAATCCCAAGTCGGTCCTGGCTTGCACCGTCATCATGTCGGGCTCAGGGGTTCAGGCCGGCGCGGACGGCTTGGGAGCCACCGCGCACGCTCTGAGGAAATTGTTGGTTGTCGGTATATCTTGGTAGATCGACGTCAACGCCTGCAGCCCCGCTTCGGGGAGCACTTTGCCGTCGAGGACCTCACGGAAAGTACTGATCACCGCAACCATGTCACAATGCTGCGGCGACAGCCTCAAGGAAGCGACGCCGGCCCGCGCGAGGTCGTCGAGATCCCCAATCAAATTGGTACACGCATAGGACAACGTCTGAACGCCGTTCACCACCAGAAACCGTTCGTCGTCGAGCGTGTCCACCGGCAAGCCATCCGGATCGGCCGCGCACACGAAACGGCAATTGTCTTTGGCAAGTTTGTGCAGCCGCGCGTGATAGCACCGGGCCGAGATCGCCAACGGGGCCCGGCCGAACGCAAAGACCTCGATCTCGGCCTGCGGTGTCGCGGCTGCAATGGCCGCAATGGACTCCAGCGGCAGCTCCGGCGGCAGGCAGATCCGTCTGGCGCCCTGCGCGGCGAACCACTGCGCCGTTCCTCATTATAGACGTTCACGAACGGCCCAATGACATGCGGCCGCCCGGTGAGGTGCGCGATGCAGGAAATGTCGTTCGCTTCCACAAGCCATTCGCCGGCGCGCGCCAATTCCTCGGTACGACGACGTTCGCGCTCCAGCGTGATCAGCGCCAGCGAACTCACCAGCACCTCTTTCCCAGCCGCGGTCAGGCGCTCGAGCACGGCAGGAAGGTGATCGTCGAAGAACGGCATTCGCTTGGAACATACCACCTCGCCGACCGCGACCGCATCCACCGCGGCCTCGTCAGCGACACGAAAATAGAAGTCGCGCCAGACGTCCGGCTCCCAGTTGAACAGGATCGGCCCGAGCGTAAGCTTCATCGGTCTTGTCATCGCCAAATCTCTATCGCCAATTCTTCCGGTAGGCGCCCAGAGTCGAGCTTTGCCCTTCGGTGAGGCTGGCCAGACGGTCCGCCGGCGGCTTCTGTCCGGCATCGAGTGCGTCGAGTTGTTCTCGGAAGCCGCGTACCACGCCCTCGATATAAGTCCGGCTGCGCTGTCGCCCCTCGATCTTCAGCGCGGTGACACCGGCGGCGCGCAGGCCAGGCAGAATGGCCGCAGCGTCCAGACTGACGGGATCCTCGAATAGATATCCAGACCCGAGTGAGGTCTTGAAGCGGCCCTTGCACAGGGTCGGATAGCCGGCCGGCTCGCCTTTGGCGAAGCGATTGATCGTGAAATTTCCGAGGCGCGATACCAGCATTCCCCTCTCCTCGCGATAGGCGACGTGGCTGGCGGAGAACAGACGCCGTTCATATTGGGCGATTGTCCGGTCACGTGAGAGGACAACGAGCAGCGGCCCTCCGCCATCACGCACAATCCGCCGAAGATGAAGACTTCCGTCTCGCAATCGATCGCGCGGGTGATGGCCGCAATTTCCGAGACGGTAAGAACGCGCGGCAGCACGACGCGCCGGATTCCGGAAATGGCGTACATAGAAGCCGATTGCATCGGGATTTGAGGCCGCGGCCTGCACCGAAAGATGCAAGCGCTGCCCCGGATAGGTGCGCGCAGCGTAATCGATGAGGCCAACATCGGCGATGATCAGCGCGTCCGCGCCGGCGGCAACCGCATCGTCGACGGCGCGGTGCCAAAGCGCCTGGGCGCCGGCCGCCGGAAACGTGTTGATGGCCACCAGCACCTTGGCGCCGCCGCGATGGGCGTAGGCAATGCCCTCGCTCAGTTCGCGACGGCTGAAATTCAGGCCCGGAAAATTCCGCGCGTTGGTCGCGTCGGCAAAGCCGCAATAGACCGCGTCGGCGCCGGCATCGACGGCGGTGCGCAGCGCGGCAGGCGTTCCCGCGGGACAAATCAGCTCCATGACCGCGTCCCCTCGCGTTTCGCGGCAGCCGCCACTGCCTTCAACTGCAAGAGCGCCCCGCCCAGCAGCCTTTTGCCCATTGGCGCCAGCGGCCCGAACAGGGCAGCCGTGTCCGCGACCAGATCGACCTCGGCATCGTCGATCGCGTTACGCAGCGCGAGAACGGCCTCGACGTCGCCCTCGACGACGAGGTCGCGCGAGAAAACAGCGCGTCGCCGTCATAGGATCCATCGATGAGCCCCATGAGGGCAAGCAATGGACCGGCGATCTCGGATCGAAATTCCCGCGGGCAGGCTCCGCACCGCGATCAGCGTGGGCGTTTTTGGGTGCGGCGCCAGCACGAATGCGAACGGCAAATCGGTAGGCTCGAGGCCAAAGTGCTTGCAGGCGTGCTCGCCGAGGCGCTCGAAGATGCGCGGATGACGCGCCACCACCGACCGCAGCATCAGCGCCAGCGGCAATTGCAGTGGCGCGAGCGGTAATGGCTGCAGGGTGCGGGCGATCAATCGCGGAAGGGGCGGTACGGGCGACATCCTCACGCAGTCAGCCTCATTGCAGGCACGGGGCGACCGGAATGGCACGTCCATCGCGGCGGTGTTTACCGTTGGCGGTGGCGACCCATCTTTGTCCTGGAACAAAGACGACCGCAAAAATCTCGTGAAGGGTTGCTTTTTCCATGAGGTATCCGTGCCCCGTCGCGACCTGCCGCCGTTCCGCGATCTCAGAAGCTTCATGTCCCATCTGGAATGCGAGGGGCGCCTGATCCGCATCCGGGAGCCGGTGTCGGTCGTGCACGACATGACCGAGATTCATCGGCGTACCCTGCGCGCCAACGGTCCGGCCTTGCTGTTCGAAGCGCCGATCATGCCCGATGGGGCCCGAGCGAAATGCCGATGCTTGTCAACCTGTTCGGCACCACAGAACGGATCGCCTGGGGCTTCGGTGTTGATCCGGCGGGACTCGGCGCGCTCGGACAAATGCTGGCGGAGCTCCGGGAGCCGCGGCCGCCACGCGATTTCGCCGACGCGATGTCGAAAATACCGCTCGCGCGAGCCGCCATGACGATGCGGCCAAAGACGGTTCACGCACCGCCGGTGCAGGACATCGTGTGGCGCGGAGAGCAGATCGACCTCACCCGACTGCCGGCCCAAGTTTGCTGGCCGGACGAGCCGGCGCCGCTGCTCACCTGGCCGCTGGTCATTACGCGGCCGCCGGACGATCAAACCGGCGACGAGATCAACGTCGGCGTCTACCGGATGCAGGTGATCGGCCGCGACCGCGCCATCATGCGCTGGCTCGCCCATCGCGGCGGCGCGCGTCACCATCACCGGTGGAAAGCGCAGGAAAGGACATGCCGGTCGCGGTGGCGATCGGCGCCGATCCCGCAACCATTCTCTCCGCGGTGCTGCCCCTGCCGGAGACGCTGTCGGAGTTCCGTTTTGCCGGCCTCATCCGCGGCGAACGGCTGCGGCTTTCGCCATGCGTAACCGTGCCGCTCATGGTGCCCTCGGATGCCGAGATCGTCATCGAGGGCTTGGTATCGCCGGACGAGACCGCGCCGGAGGGGCCGTTTGGCGATCACACCGGCTACTTCAATGCTGTAGAGGATTTTCCGGTATTGCGCGTCACCGCGATCACGATGCGGCGCAATCCGGTCTATCTGTCGACATTCACCGGCCGGCCGCCCGACGAGCCGTCGCGCATTGGCGAAGTGCTCAACGAGCTGTTCGTCCCTTTGGTCAGAAAGCAGTTGCCGGAAATCGTCGACCTCTGGCTGCCGCCGGAAGCCTGCTCCTACCGGATCGCGATTGCGTCGATCGACAAGCGCTATCCGGGTCAGGCACGCCGCATCATGCTCGCCTTGTGGTCGTTGCTGCCGCAGCTGACCTATACCAAGTTTCTGATCGTCGTCGATGCCGATATCAATGTGCGCGACTGGGCGGACGTCGCCTGGGCCATTTCGACCCGCTCCGATCCCTCCCGCGATCTGGTCACGCTGACCGACACGCCGATCGACTATCTCGATTTTGCTTCGCCAAAGCCGGGCCTCGGCGGCAAACTCGGGATCGACGCGACCCGCAAGACCGGCGCCGAGACGGCGCGCGAATGGGGCCGCGTTCTAGAGATGGACCCAGCGGTCGTCACCCGTGTGGATGAGCTATGGCAGCGCCTCGGTTTGACCCAGGCGCTTTCGCAAGGGCAGGCGCGATGACGGCGCGGCCCCGGATCGTCGTCGGCATCAGTGGCGCATCGGGCGCCGCGCTTGGCGTGCGCGTGATCGAACTGCTGGCCGCGACCGGACAATGCGAATTGCATCTGGTGGTCACACCCGCCGGGCAGCGGACATTGGCGCATGAGGTCGGCGACGATGCCCTGCCTCGTATCGCAGCGATGGTGGCGCGACATCATGCGCACGCCGACATCGGCGCCAGCATCGCCAGCGGTTCATATCGAACGGCGGGCATGATTGTCGCGCCCTGTTCGATCCGCACCTTGTCCGCAATCGCGGCCAGCGCCACCGACAATCTCCTGGTGCGGGCCGCCGATGTCCAGTTGAAGGAGCGCCGCCGGCTGGTGCTGATGGTGCGCGAGAGCCCGCTGCATCTCGGTCATTTGCGGGCGATGGCGGCGGTGACGGAATTCGGTGCAATCGTGGCGCCGCCGGTCCCCGCGTTCTACGCCCGGCCGGCCACGCTGGCTGAAGCGGTCGATCACATGGTCCGGCGAGCCATCGGCCTGCTCGGTGTAGATCTCGGCATTTCCGCACGAGAGTGGAAGGCTGAAGAACGACGGAATGCAATACCGGCTACAAAGCAGTGGTGGCGCTCGATCTGAATAAACGGGCGGCCAGCGACGCTCTCCACCGAGCATGATTCAATCTCAAAAATTTTGCCTTTCGACGTCTCGGGATCTGAAAGGCCGGCCAAAAGCTCGGGCGGCCCCTCGCACACATGAAGTTACCGCCTCTCGCAGCGCGACTTCTCGCGGGTCGCCAGTCAGATGCGCGCCCATGCGGTTGGTGACATAGGCGTAACCGATCCCCGTTTGCGGATCGGCGAAGCCGAGCGCGCCGCCCGCGCCAGGCGCCCCGAACGCCGCTGGGCTGCCAAACGGCCATGCGGCGCTCGGCTTCATGAAGCCGAGCGAGAACTGGGCCTCACCCTTCATGCATTCGTCGTAGAACCCATGCCTGGAAGGTTCGGCGGGCGACATCAGCGCCACGAGCGTTTCGGGCCGCAGGCCAAGCCCCTGTCCGCCCGCGGCGAAGACGCCATAAGCCCGGGCGATCCCGCGCGCGGTGCCGACGCCGCCGCCCGAGGGCACTTCGATATTCCGCGCATAAATGCGCTCCTTGTCGAGCGCCACGGCGCTGCCGGGGTTGACCGCCAGCGCGCGATAGATGTTCGAACGCGGATACATAGACGCCAGCATCACGGGCAGCGGCATACCGCGCAGCATCGCCAGCATGTTCGGCGGCTCCAAAGGCGCCAGCCTTGCGTTGGGTATCGACTCCGGGAGGCGAATATAGACGTCCAATCCCAGGGGCGTGGCGATCTCATTCTGGAAAACCTGCCCGAGACTGCGGTGCCCGGGATCGACGCGGCGCAGCAGTTCGCCCTCATAAAACCCCAGGCTCAGAGCGTGATAGGCTTGGCGCTCGCCGGGCGCCCAAGCCGGCTTCTGGCGCGCAAGCACTGCCGCCAGGCGATCGAGATCGGCGACGATCGTGCTGTCGACCGGCTCGTCGAGGGCGAAGAGTCCCGCTTGGTGCGACAGGAGATGCCGCACGGTGATGCGCTCCTTGCCGTTTTGAGCGAACTCGGGCCAATACGTGCAGACGCGCTCGTCATAGTCAAGCCAACCGCGCGAATGGGCAAGCGCCATGACCATCGCCGCCAACCCCTTGGTCGCCGAATAGACCATGACCATCATGTCCTCGGCCCAGGGCGTTCGGTTGGCCGAATCCCGAAACCCGCCCCACAGGTCAACGACCTTCTCGCCGTGCCGATAGACGCAGCAGGCCGCACCAAGCTCGCGGCGTAGCATGAAATTGTCGGCGAATGCCAAGCGCACGGCCTCGAAGCCTGCCTCGACATAGCCGTGAATCTCGGCGCGCGATTGTGGAGCCATGTCGCCTCCTCTCCCGGACCCTGCAGGATCGGGCGTCACCAGCG
This sequence comes from Bradyrhizobium sp. RDT10, assembly GCA_044772375.2. GTDB lineage: Bacteria > Pseudomonadota > Alphaproteobacteria > Rhizobiales > Xanthobacteraceae > Bradyrhizobium. The sequence continues at coordinate 811,989 of CP187939.1, read as the reverse complement.
CAGCGCGGCGCATGGTATCTTGACGTGGATCAAGCAAGATCGAGCCTTTCACATTGCCTTGCTGACCCGCACGGCCCGACTTGCTGATAGCTTGACCCGGTCGACTGACCCTGAGCAGACGTGCTCAAACTTGCTCCTACGCAGCCCGGGTACTCTGTAGGGTCTGATGTCGATCTCAGAAAAACATTGACAGTGAAGCGATGAAGCCGCTGCTTGCGCTTCGGATCGCTACAAGAAACCACGTTCGAAATGAGGGCACCTTGACTTGACGCAAACTGACTGTGTGGACCTGTGGTCGATGATTTCCGTTCTGGCAGCACATCGCGTCATTTCGCAGCGATGCAGAATTTGGAGTACGCGCCCTGGCTAGTGCGCCTGCACCGTCCAGGCGATCATGTCTTTCGCAATTCGGCCGAACGCTACGCTGAACGCGGCGACAGCTTCGGGCGGCGTGACGGTCGCAAACTTCTCGCGTTCTTCGAACAGCCGCGAGGCGACCACCTTGCCGTTCTTGTCGACGATCCTGGCCGAAAAACCGATCTCGGCGGCAGGCCTGGACTCGATGGCGATGCGGAATCGCCTGACATCGAGCAGCAGCTGGAATTCGGTCTGCCCCACATCTGCCATCCGCAGCGGCGCATGCGCGATGTCGTAATTCTCGAAACTTTCGATCAGGCGCGCCTGGATCAGTTTCGGCAAGGCATCGGCCCACATGGCCTCGGCGAATCCCGGATATTCCTGCGCTGGCGAGAACAGGAAGCGTTGCGTCTCCAACATCGCAACCGCCGTCGGCTCCGGGATCGCCCATTGCACGTTTATAACCTTGCCCGCTGGTCCTAAGTCCTGCAGGGCGCGAAGATCATAGGTGATCTTCGGCGGTGGGCCGGTGACGCCAGTCATCCGCTCGAGACCGCCGACGATGCCGTCGAGCTTGCCGGTGTTGCGGGCCAGACCTTCCGAAAACACCTTGAAGTTGGCGATCGTGTCCTTCAACGCCCCCGAATTTTCCGTCAGCACCGAATCTACCTTGCGCAACGCATCACGGGCAGCCTGTGTCATCCCTGCCCCGCGCCGGGTTCGGCAACAAGCGTCAGTACCTCGCCGCTCTTGGCGCCCTGAGTGCCACCTTCGAGTGCGATAACGGGAACGCCGGTCAAACCCTGAAACTCCAGACCAACTTTGGTGTCGGCGCGCACCGGCGTCGTCGAAGCGACCGAAATGGTCGCATTGACGCCGCGCGGATTGCCATGTGCGAGGCCTAGCTCCGTCACCTCGCCGACCCGAATGCCATTGAACAGCACTGCCGCGCCAACAAGCAGACCCGGAACGGAGCCCTCGAACTGCACGCGATAGCTGGAGCGTGGCCCGAGCCCGCCGGTGTTCTGCAGCCAGTAGACGAAGCCGAACACGGCAACGATGGCCGCCAAGACGAAGGCGCCGACAATGACGAAGGGAGCGCGGGTTTCCATCTCGTTAGCTCGCTCTGGGTAGCAGCATCTGGGAACGCTTGCCGTGAAAATAGGCCCGCACCCAGGGATGCTCGGATTGAAGCAATTCGCGCATCGGTCCGATGGCGACAATCTTGCCGTCGGCCAGCGCCGCGACGCGGTCGCAGACCGTATTGAGGCTGGCGAGGTCGTGGGTGACCATGAACACCGTCAACCCCAGCGTCTTATGTAATGTCTTGATCAGCGCGTCGAAATCGCCGGCGGCAATCGGATCCAGCCCCGAGGTCGGCTCGTCCAGAAACACGATTGCGGGATCGAGCGCGAGCGCACGCGCCAGCGCCACGCGCTTGGTCATGCCGCCGGATAGCTCGGAGGGAAACTTGTCGCCGTCCTCCGGCTTGAGCCCGACCATTTCGAGCTTGGCGGTGGCGATTTCGTCCATTAGGGCGTCCGACAGCACGAGATTTTCGCGGAGCGGAAACTGAATGTTCTGCCGTACGGTGAGCGACGAGAACAGCGCCCCTGCTGGAACAGGATGCCCCATCGCCCGGCTGCGTTCCGCGTGGTGCGGTCGTGGTTGATCGGCGAACCCATCACCTCGATCTCGCCGCCCTGCCGTGGGATCAGGCCGATGATGGTCCGCATCAGCACCGACTTGCCACCGCCGGAAGCGCCTACCAGGCCGAGGATTTCACTACGGCGTACATCCAGTGCGAGGTGATCGATCACGACATGACGGCGGAAGCCGACCACGAGATCGCGCACCCGGATGGCAAATTGTTCAGCGGTATCCTGCATCGCTACATTCCGATCGATGCAAAGAACACCGCAAACAGCCCGTCGAGCACGATCACCAGGAAGATCGACTTGACCACCGACGTGGTGGTCTGCTTGCCGAGCGACTCCGCGCTGCCCTTCACCCGCATGCCCTCGCTGCAGGCGACGATGCCGATCACCAATGCCATGAACGGCGCCTTGATGATGCCGACCTCGAAATGGGTGATGGAAACAGCGTCATGCAGCCGCGCGATGAAAATCGCCGGACCCATGCCGCCATAGAACCAGGCGACGAGGCCGCCGCCATAAAGCGCAGCCATCGATCCGATGAAGCTCAGGATCGGCAGCGCACATATCAGCGCGAGGATCCGCGGCAGCATCAGGACTTCGATCGGGTCCAGTCCCATGGTCGAAAGCGCGTCGATTTCCTCGCGCATCTTCATCGAGCCGAGTTCGGCGGTGTAGGCGCTCCCCGAACGCCCGGCGACCATGATGGCGACGATCAGAACGCCGAGTTCGCGCAGCACGAGAATGCCGACCATGTCGACTACGTAAGAGTCCGCGCCGAACTTGCGGAAATGGAAAATGCCCTGCTGCGCGATGATGGCGCCGATCAGGAAGGTGATCAGCACGACAATGGGTATCGCCTGCCAGCCGACGCGGTAGAGCTGGTAGGTCAGCGACGTCAGCCGCAACGATCGCGGCCGGCGCAGGATGCCCAGGATAGCGATGCATAGCGCGCCCAGCATCTGCAGGAATGCGGCGACGTCTTCGCTCGCACCGATGGTGGCGCGGCCGATATCGCCGAGCTTCGCCACGACAGGATTGCGCGCCGGGGCCGGCGCCGGCGTCCGCCGGTTGACCTGACGGACCTCGTCGATCAAGCCGGCGTAATTGTCGGAGATGCCGATGATATCGGCGCGGTGACCGGCGGAAGTGGCCCGCCGCGACATTTTTTCCAGCAGCCAGGCGCCGAGCGTATCGAGTTCGCGCACCCCGGCCATGTCGACCTTGACGGCGGCTGCCCGATCGAGCTGCGGCGCAATGTCGATGGAAAGCCGTTCGAGCGTCGCCGCATTCGCAGCCGTCCAGGAACCGGCAGGACGGAGTTCGAGCGCATCGTCCGCTGGCGTCGCCGTTAACAGAGGTGCCGTCGCCAAGATGATGTTCCTCAATCAGATAGCGCCCTTTTTCTCTAGGACGTGGGCGCGGCACCCATGTTGACCTGCCTCAAGGCACCAGATCCGACTGTGTATCGCGGTTGACCCAAATCAAATGGCGCTGCTGCTGCCTCACCTACAATTCTGACACGCAAGGAAAGCGAGCGTGCGCGATGTTCAAATCAGGCGAGCTGGGTGGCGAGCTGCTGGCGCTCAAAAGCGAGATATCGCGCCTCTGGAGTATGCCTGCCGACGACGTGCTTGAGGCCGCGAGGAATAGATCCGAAGCGCTCGCCGATCAGATCAAGGCGACGCTGAGCGAACTCGGCGAAACCTTGGGCGAAGAAGAGGAGCATGTCGAGAGGTTGATCGCGGAGCGGCCGATTGCGGCGCTGGCATCCGCCTTTGCGCTCGGCGTTGCCATCGGTTTCATGCTGAGGAGGCATTGACGTGAACAGCGAGAACGTCGTCAAGCAGCTGCGCGCGCTGTGGCGCACCGACCGCATCATCGCGGAAATCCGGATGCGGCACATGCTGGTCGGGCTCGGCCTGCGGGCGTTTGCCGCGCTGATCGCGGCCTTCGGCCTGTTGATGCTGGAGCTATCGGCCTATTTCGCGCTGGTGCAGATCTGGAGTGCGATTTCCGCGGCAGCGATTCTCGGCGTCGCCAATTTCGTGATCGCAGCGGTCTTGTTCGTCGTTGGCGGAAGGCCGCCCGCAGGCCGCGAACTCGAACTGGCGACCGAAATCCACGGCTCCGCGGTCGAGGCATTGCAGAGCGAGGCACGCGCGCTGCAATCGCAATTCACCGGCATGGTTCACCATCCCCTGAACAGCGTGCTGCCGTTGGTGCTGGTGCCGCTGGTCACGATCATCGTCAAGAGCCTGAAGAAATCCAGGGCAACCGCCCCTGCGGCAAAGGCCACGGCTGAGCCGAGCTGATCACGGCGGAGGCAGCAGCCTCATGCCAGAAAAACCAAGGAGCCATACGAGATGTCCAAGACCAGAACCAAGACCCAGCCGAAGCCGATCCTGAACGCGTCCCTGCCGGCGCAACTCTGGCAATTCCGCCTCGCGCTGGCCCGCGAGCCCGGGCATCCCGAAGGCGATGCCGAAGTGGCCTATATCCTCGTGGCACCCTCGATCCTGAGGACCGCATCGACGCAAGGCTTTGGCGCGAACATCGCGACGCCTGCCGGGTCGTACGCCAGCGCCCGGACGAGGCAGACAAGCATGGTCACCTCGTTCGTGGGTCGGGCGGCGGCTGGGCTTTCCACTATGACGACGGCGAAACCAGTGTGCCCGATGAAGTCGGCTATCATTTTGCGGATGAGCGCTTTGTCGTCGGTGAATATGTTTCAATCAACGAGCGCGGCAAGATGCACACCTACCGCATAACGACAATGTCGTATCTCTGAGCACCAGGGGCATTTCCGCCTCCCTTTTTGCATCCTGACGTCCTTAGCAGTCCGGAAACTCAAAGCAAGGCAACGGTCTATGGCGACAAACAGCGAGCCGGCGTCTGAGGCCACGGAAAACCTGATCGAAATTCGCGTAAACGACATCGCGCAGCTGCTTCACACGCTCGACCCCTTTCCGTTTCGGGAAAAAGATCTCGCTGATGAGGCCGAGGACTACATCGTGGGGTGGGCACAGGAGATGCCGGTTAACCGCCCCATCAGGATTGGGGTGCACATTCCAGACACGCATCCACAGATAATGACTTCCAACGAGCTTGCTGAGGCATTCAATCGCTATTTTGCCGGCCGCGCCGTCGTCGTTCAACGTGATCTCAATGAGCTATTTCGAGTAGGCCGGCGCTCTCTGGCGATTGGCGCCTCAATACTTGGAGCCTGCTTTTTGCTGGCCCATTTAGCTGGGGGCTATCTGACGGAATCCGCGTTCAAGAGACTGGCTGAAGAGAGCTTCTTGATCCTCGGCTGGGTGGCCAACTGGCGACCTCTCGAAATTTTCCTCTACGATTGGTGGCCGCTCGCGCGCCGACGCGATCTGTTTAACCGTCTCTCGGTAGCAAGCGTCGAGCTCAAGCCGTACGCCATCAAGGTCGAGACACCCTCCATCTTCAAATCGATCCAGGCAGATCACGAGGCATAGTGTTTCATTTTCTGAAATCGCAAGGGCGGTACCGCGGCCTCAGTGAAGCGGATGCCCAGGCCCGGCTGAAGGCTGAGGGACATAACGAGCTTCCACAACCCGACCGTCGCACGCCGTTTCGAATAGCGGTCGAAGTACTGCGCGAACCGATGCTGGCACTGCTCGTGGTCGGCGGGATCGTGTACCTGGCGCTTGGCGACCTGAAGGAGGCGACCATCCTGGTCGCCTTCGCGACGATGTCGATCGTGATCACTGTGGTGCAGGAGACCCGCACCGAGCGCGTTCTGGAGACGCTGCGCGACCTCACAAGCCCCCGCGCGCTGGTCATTCGCGACGGTGAGCGCAAGCGGATCGCAGGCCGCAACGTGGTGCGGGGCGACCTCATCGTCCTTTCCGAAGGGGACCGGGTTCCTGCCGATGCCGTTCTCCTCCAGTGCCAGGATCTCCAAGCCGACGAATCAACTTTGACCGGCGAATCCGTCCCCGTGCGCAAGGTCGCGTGGGACGATCGTACCGGGTCCGGACCTCAGCGGCCGGGAGGCGACGATCTGCCTCAGGTATTCTCCGGCTCGCTGATGGTGCGAGGTTCGGGACTGGCGGAAGTGACGGCAACCGGAGTGCGAAGCGAGATCGGCAAGATCGGCCAGTCGCTAGCCGGGCTCGAAACCGAACCGCCGTGCCTGCAGACGCAAACCCGGCGTGTTGTAAGGCTGTTTGCCGTTTTGGGCGGCGCGGTCAGCGTGCTGGCGGTCCTGCTTTACGGAACCATGCGCGGCGGCTGGCTGGACGCTGTACTGGCCGGAATTGCGCTTGGCATGTCGATGCTGCCGGAGGAATTCCCGGTCGTCCTGACCGTCTTCATGGCCATGGGCGCATGGCGATCTCGCTGGCGCGCGTGCTGACGCGGCGCGCGGCCGCCATCGAGACGCTGGGTTCAGCCACCGTACTGTGCACCGACAAGACGGGCACCCTCACCGAGAACCGGATGACGATCGTCGAACTGAGGCTGAAAGGTGAGACCGCTTTCGACCCGGCAACGGGACGGAAATGCCTGCGCAATTCCGCGACTTGAGCGAATTCGGCTTGCTCTCGAGCGCACCGGAGCCGTTCGATCCGATGGAGCGGGCATTCCATACCCTGGCGCGCGAGCGGCTGACAGAAGCTATGTATCGGCACCCGAACTGGAAGCTCGTTCACGCCTATGGTCTCCGTCCCGACCTGCTGGCTGTGACACACGTTTGGCAGCCGGACAGCTCGCGGCAGGAGTATATCGTTGCCGCCAAAGGTGCCCCCGAGGCAATCGCCGGTCTCTGCAAGCTGGGTGCCACGGACCGCGCGGCGCTGACGCAATCCATCGACGCGATGGCCACCAACGGTCTGCGCGTGCTGGGCGTCGCGCGCGCCACGCATACTGGGGCCAACTGGCCGGATTCACCGCGCGAGTTGACTTTCGAGTTCCTCGGACTTGTCGGCCTTGCCGATCCGCTTCGCCCCAGCGTTGTCGAAGCCGTTCGCGAATGCCAGTCGGCTGGCATCAAGGCTGTCATGATTACTGGCGACTATCCGGCGACCGCAAATGCAATCGCACATCAGGCGGGCTTCGAACGCGGCGAACTCATTACCGGCGAACAACTAGAGAAAATGAGCGAGACTGAACTGGCAGGCCGAGTGGAGATAGCAAGCGTTTTCGCGCGGATCATGCCGGAGCAGAAGCTTCGTATTGTCAATGCCTACAAGAGCAATGGCGAGATAGTTGCGATGACGGGCGATGGCGTCAATGACGCGCCTTCGCTGAAGGCCGCCCATATCGGCATCGCGATGGGCGGTCGCGGAACCGATGTCGCGCGCGAGGCCTCGGCCATCGTGCTGCTCGACGACGATTTTGGCTCGATCGTCAAGGCGATCCGTCTGGGCCGCCGCATCTATGACAATTTGCGCAAGGCCATGAGTTTCATCTTCGCCGTCCACGTACCGATTGCAGGGCTGGCGCTGCTGCCGCTGGTTTTCGGCCTGCCCCTCTTGTTCGGACCGATCCATATCGCCTTCCTCGAAATGGTTATCGATCCCGTTTGCTCCCTGGTGTTCGAGGCGGAAACCGAGGAAGACGACGTCATGCGGCGGCCGCCGCGCGAACCCGACGACCCGCTGTTCTCATGGGCGCTGATCGGCTGGAGCGTGCTACAGGGATCGCTGGCGTTTGTGCTGGTGGCCGCAATTTATGTCATGGCGCTCCAATCGGGCATGCCGGTGCCGGAAGTGCGGGCGCTGGCGTTCTCTTCGCTGATCGTGGTGATCGTCAGCCTGATCCTCGTCAACCGCTCCTTCAGCGCGTCATTGCTGACCGCGCTGCGGCGGCCAAATCGGACCCTGGCGGCGGTGCTCGCCGCCGTCGCCGCCATCCTGGCCCTCATCTTGCTGTGGCCGTTTGCAAGCACGCTCTTTACCTTCGGACCGCTGCACGCCGGCGATCTCGCCCTCACGCTCGGCGCCGGCGTGGTCGCGCTGGTCATACTTGAAATGCTGAAGCCGGTGCTGCGCCCGCGGCTGCAGCGATAGAACTGGCAACCCGGTTCCTTGCGACAGATGTCGGCATCGCCACGCTGGTGCACTGGCTGATCGTGGCGCTGGCGGGAAGCCTGCAGGCATTGATGAAGATCAAATGGGACTTCGTCCGTCTCCCTATATTCCCAGCAAAGGAGACCACCATGCGCGCGCACCAGATCATGACCAGAAAGGCCATCACTGTGCTGCCTGAGACGCCCATTCTCGAGGCGGCCAGCAAGATGATCGAAAACCATGTAAGCGGATTGCCGGTGCTCGATGCATCGGGCACGCTCGTCGGCATCGTCTCGGAAAGTGACTTCTTGCGGCGTTCGGAGATCGGCACCCAGCGAAAACGGCCGGGTTGGCTTCAGTACTTTCTCAGCCCGGCTCACTCTGCCAACGACTTCATTCATGAACACGGCCGTAAGGTCGAAGACGTCATGAGCCGTGATCCCATCGTGGCGAGCGAAGATACGCCGCTGGATGAACTGGTACACCTGATGGAGACTAATGGCATCAAGCGCTTGCCGGTACTGCGGGACGGCAAGTTGGTCGGCATTATCACCCGTGCGAATCTGCTTCAGGCCGTGGCCGGCATGGCTAAGGAGATTCCCGATCCCACGGCGGATGATGCGCACATCCGCGACCGGCTTGTCCGCACCCTGGAAGCCACCGACTGGCGGCCGACCGGGCTTCAGGTCGCCGTCCGCAATGGCGTCGTTCACCTGCACGGCCTCATCATCAACGACGACAGCGCGCGCCGGGCATCGATCGTCGCGGCGGAAAACACCGCAGGCGTCAAGGACGTGCACGACCATCTGTGCTTTGTCGATACCTGGTCGGGCTTCTACATGGAATCGCCTGAGGACATGAAGCCCGCGAGCTGACGCCGTTGCCATATCGAAAGATTTGCAAATGGCTTGGCTGCTTCGTCTTCTCTCAGTCGTTGCCGCGTCGATTACCTCGCTGTTCGTTGCGCGCGACGCACTGAATTTTGGCATCATGCAAACCTTATTGATGATCACGTTGATCATCGGCGCCGCTGCCATCGCCATCGCCTGGAAAGCAGGACGTGAACTCTAGTTGCAGCACGCCGACCGCGTCTCTTACCTGCCCTGCTCCCGCGCGATGCAGATCTGTGTTTTGGCAAGACGGATCTATCGGCCTTTGATCCCGTTGATGTGAAGGCCGTCCAGGGAGGGACAAAGATGGGAACGACACAAGCGAACGATAAGCTGCTGGATGCGGCCGCCCTGGATTTACTGGACCGCTACTGGCGTGCGGCCAACTATCTATCGGTCGGTCAGATCTATCTGCTCGATAATCCGCTGCTGCAGGAACCGCTGCGGCCAGAGCACATCAAACCGCGCCTGCTGGGACATTGGGGCACGACACCCGGGCTAAACTTCATCTACGCTCACCTCAATCGTGCGATCCGTGCCCTGGATCTCAATGTTATCTACGTTTGCGGACCCGGCCATGGCGGCCCCGGCATGGTCGCCAATACCTATCTGGAAGGCTCCTACAGCGAGATCTATCCCGACGTCAGTCGGGATACCGATGGTCTGCGGCGTCTGTTCCGGCAGTTCTCCTTTCCGGGCGGCATCCCCAGTCACGCCGCCCCGGAGACGCCGGGGTCGATCCACGAGGGCGGCGAACTCGGTTACGCGCTGGTGCACGCCTATGGCGCAGCGTTCGACAATCCTGACCTGGTCGTTGCCTGCGTGGTAGGCGACGGCGAAGCCGAAACCGGGCCGCTCGCGGCCTCATGGCATTCCAACAAGTTCCTGAACCCCGTCCATGACGGCGCGGTTCTGCCGATTCTTCATCTTAACGGCTACAAGATCGCCAACCCGACCGTGCTCGGCCGGATGGACGACGAAGAGATCCGTCAGCTCTTTGCCGGCTATGGTCACGAACCCCTGTTCGTGGAAGGTGACGAGCCTAGGCTGATGCATCGGCAGATGGCCTGGGTACTGGATCGGGCAATCGAGAGCATCCATGCGATCCAGAGAGCCGCGCGAGACGGACGCAAGACGAGCGACCGCCCGACATGGCCGATGATCGTGCTCCGCAGCCCCAAAGGCTGGACCGGCCCCAAGGAAGTCGACGGCCTAAAGGTCGAAGGCTTCTGGCGGGCACATCAGGTCCCGATCCCTGATCCCCGCGGAAATCCCAAGCATCTGGCGCTGCTTGATCAATGGATGCGCAGCTATCAGCCCGAAACCCTATTCGATGACACCGGTCGCCTGCTTCGCGAATTGCAGGCTCTTGCGCCAACCGGCGAGCGGCGAATGGGCGCCAATCCGCATGCCAACGGCGGATTGTTGAAACGCGACCTGAAGCTGCCGAACTTTCGCGATTATGCCGTTGATGTGGCGCGGCCTGGTGGCGTCAAGGCCGAGGCAACGCGCACCATGGGGCGTTTCCTCCGCGACGTCTTCCGCCTGAACGCCGAAGCTCGGAACTTTCGGATAGTGGGACCAGATGAAACCGCTTCAAACCGCCTCGATGCGGTGTTCGAGGTGACCGAACGGGTCTGGATGGAGAGCACCGAGCTTTACGACGTTCACTTGGCCCAGGACGGCCGGGTGATGGAGGTCTTGAGCGAACACCTCTGCCAAGGCTGGCTGGAGGGATATCTGCTTACCGGCCGGCACGGCCTGTTCTCCTGCTACGAGGCCTTCATCCACATGTTCAACCAGCATGCCAAATGGTTGAAGGTTTCGCGCAGCCTGCCCTGGCGACGCCCAATCGCCTCGCTCAACTATCTCCTGACATCGCACGTCTGGCAGCAGGATCACAATGGTTTCAGCCATCAAGATCCGGGCTTTGTCGATCTCGTCGCCAATAAGAAGGCCGACATCGTACGCATCTACTTTCCACCTGACGCCAATACTCTGCTCTGGGTCACCGACCATTGTCTGCGGACTTATGACAGGATCAACGTGATTGTCGCTGGCAAACAGGCCTCGCTGCAATGGCTGACTATGCAGCAGGCGGCGACGCATTGCGACGCAGGCATCGGAATCTGGAGATGGGCTGGTAGCGAAACCGAAGGCTCCGAGCCGGATGTCGTGATGGCCTGTGCCGGCGACGTTCCAACGCTAGAAACCCTGGCCGCGGTAGACCTGCTTCGAAGATCCTTGCCTGAGTTGAAAATCCGCGTCGTCAACGTGGTAGATCTGATGACGCTGCAGCCGACGGAGCAGCATCCCCATGGCCTTAGCGATCGCGATTTCGACGGCATCTTCACCCGCGACCGGCCGGTGATTTTTGCCTATCACGGCTATCCCTACCTGATCCATCGCCTGACCTATAACCGCACCAACCACGCCGGAATGCACGTCCGCGGTTTTGAGGAAGAAGGCACCACGACGACGCCGTTCGACATGGTGGTGCTGAACGAGCTTGACCGATTTCACCTGGCGATTGAGGTCATCGAACGTGTCCCCGGCCTCGGCGTCGCTGCTGCCCATATCAAGCAGCAGTTTCGCGATGCATTGATCGAACATTCGCACTACGTCCGCGAGCACGGCGAAGACATGCCGCGAATCCGTAACTGGGTCTGGCCAAGCAGCACGGCTGAGCAAACTTCGGCCCCAGCCGGAGACTGACGATTGCCTCGCCTGCCATCTCAGGAATATCGATGATGCCCGACGCCGTCCTGGTCCTGAATGCCGGTTCTTCCAGCATCAAATTCGGATTGTTCGATATTTCGGAGACTGAGCCGCGCTTGCTTTGCAAAGGCCTGCTCGACGAACACGAGGCCAAGCCAGGCTTCAGCGTGATCGACGCCACCGGCAATCATTTGTTCGAAAAGCGAACCGCGCCAGCCCGCGATGACGGTGACGCTCTGCTTGCCGATATCTTGAACTGGAGCAACGACCATCTCGCCGGCGGCACGTTGGTCGCAGTCGGGCACCGCGTCGTTCACGGTGGACGCGATTTCGACGGTCCAGCCCAAGTCACCGACAAGATCATCGAGGCGATGGACGCCCTGACGCCCCTCGCACCGTTGCACCAGCCACGCTGCCTTTCGCCGATTCGGGCCATCAGGTTGCTGCAGCCCGGGCTCACGCAAATTGCCTGCTTCGACACCGCTTTCCATCACGGCCTTGCGCCGCCCGTCACCCGCTTTGCGATCCCGCGGCGGTTCGAAGAGATGGGTATCCGGCGCTACGGCTTTCATGGGCTTTCCTTTGAATTTATCGCCAACCGCATGGCTGAGATCTCGCCGGGCCTGGCAGCTAAGCGCACCGTGACCGCGCATCTCGGCAACGGAGCAAGCCTCTGCGCGATGCGCAACGGTAGAAGTCTCGATACCACCATGGGCCTTACCCCGCTGGACGGGTTGATGATGGGAACGCGGGGCGGTGCCATCGATCCTGGCGTGCTGCTTTACCTTCAGCAGCAGGGCATGTCACTCAATGAACTCGAGCGGCTGCTTTATCAGGAATCCGGATTGCTTGGCGTTTCCGGTCTTTCATCTGATATGCGTGTCTTGCTCGCCAGCGACGATCCGCAGGCTGCTGAGGCGATCGAGTTATTCACGTTTCGCGTCGCCAGGGAAGTCGCCGCGATGGCCAGCACGCTGGGCGGCCTGGAATGCCTGGTTTTCACGGGCGGCATCGGTGAGCACAGCGCCGAAATAAGAGAGCTAATATGCGAGCGGCTGCAATGGCTGGGAGTGCGCATCGATCATTCGGCAAATGATCGGACGAGCGAATGCATCGACACTGAGGGCAGCATGGTTGAGGTTCGTGTCATACCCACAAGCGAGGAGACCATGATCGCGCGCCATTGCTCGAAAATGTTGCGCACGCCGGGTTAAATTGGGTAATAGCCCTAGCTAGTTGGAATGCGGCTCAGACAGAGGTGATCGTGGACCAACTTCACGCCTTCGACATTTTCAGCAGCGACGATCGCCGCCTGCCGAAAGCGCTCATCCGCAATCAAGCCACTCAAATGCACGATCCCGTCACGCACCGTTACACCAAGCTCGCGCCGGCTGCCACTCGTTCTTCTCAATGGATGCAATTACACTACTACGAATGTGATCGTCGTCGGCAGTCGGATCGGGAATGTCCCGAGCAAGACTTGCGACGGCGCGAAGCAGGTCAGTCCGCGTCACAATTCCGACTAGAGTGGCTTCGCGCACGACAGGGACCCGCTTAACATTCCTCCGTTCCATCAATTGCACCAGATCCTCCAACGGCATGTCCTCTGTCACAGTGCAGAGATCGTCCTGCGTCATGATCTCGCTTGCCTTACGACCGTGCTCGCGAACGAAATCTACAGCGGATTTTCCCGGCCCCATGAGAAAGTCGAGCCACCTGATCTCGCGGTGTCTCGCGTGCCGATCTCGCTACGGCGAAGAAAGTCCCCTTCCGAGACAATACCGATCAATTTGCCAGCCCCATCTACCACGGGAAGTCCGCTGATGTGCTGTTGCAGCATGAGATGTGCAGCATCCCGGATCGACGTATCGCCTTTCACTGTAATCACCTTGCGGGTCATAATCTGATGCACGCGCATTTCAATCTTCCTGCTGCTATGAGCATGCTATTCAAGCGTGAACGCCATGCTGTTGACGTAGGTCAACCTCGCTATTCGCGTCGAGATATCGATCGTCAGTGAGGCGACGATATCGGCGCTCTCGAAGACGGGCGTGTGCGGGGTGACTTCAACGAGTTTCGTGATTCATTTTCCGACACGCCGCGCAAGGCGGTCTGGACGACAATTGCGCGCGTGCTGTCGGTTGCGAAGGACCGTGGCAAGATCGCGGTGAACGTCTGCGAGCGCGGTGGCCGGCTCTATGAAACTGATCGGTCGGAGATAGCGTGGACTGCAGACGACATCCGCGCCTTCTGCGGTGTCGCGTCCGTCGAGCTGCAGGCTGCTCTCCTGCTCGCCGCTGCGGCAACGCGCAGCCATCCCGCCACTCCCTGAGCAGGCGTACGGATGACGAGCAAATTTCTCAAACCGGACGTCAAACCGAAAGGTCCGTTCTGATGCGCATTGCGCCAGGTTCTTGAAAGGCTTGGTGGGCGCACCAGGGCTCGAACCTGGGACCCGCTGATTAAGAGTCCAGCTGCTCTACCAACTGAGCTATGCGCCCGGATCTTGATCCGGAAGGTCCTTGCAAGAGGGCGTCGTTTAGCAAAGCGACCTCGGGATGTCCAGCAAGCCGGAGCAAGTTTTCCCGGGCTTTGGCGGCTCCTCGCCACGGCAAAAGCCGCTGGATTTCAGCGACTTCCGCCGAGGTCACGGGCAGGCGGCGATCACAGCCGTTCGGGGCCGCCCCGGTCCGGGCCGCCATCCCGGTCATAACGGTCGCGGCCGTAGCCGTGGTGGCGGTCAAAGTCGCGGTCCCTGTCCATTTCGCGCTCGAACCGGTGATGGCGCCAGCCTTCCCTGCCCCCGAACCGGCCCATATGGGTCAGAACGGCGAGCCGGCGCTTCTGGCCGTCATCCAGCGTCTTGTAGAGCGGGTCGGCGGCATCCGCGATCTTCTTCATGGCCGCCGCCGAGGCCGCCATATTCTCGGCCCGGTCACGCAGCCGCGCCATCGGATCCTCCAGCTTCTGGCTGGAATCGTCCCGCGGGGCGTTCATCCGCGCGTTGGCGCGATCGATTCTGAGCTTGGCGAACTCCCGCACCGCGGCCTCGACCGGCGGCCACAGCTTTTCCTGATCGGCCGTCAGTTTAAGGCCGGCATGCACGGCGGCGATCCGGGCGTCGGCATAGGCCGACCGGTCCTCCGGGCTCATCCGCGAAAAGCCGTGGCCCCAATGACGATGCTGGGCATAGACGGCGGTCGAACCGGCGATGGCAAGAACCGCGACCGCTGCGATGGCGAACTTCCTCATGCGAACCTCCTGTGAAAGGTTGCCTGAAGATGGGCTGGCCTCAGCCGGCCTTCAACTTAAAGGTTGGCAAGGGAGGCTTCCTTACCAAGATGTAATGCGAGACCGTTTGATGCAGCGCAATGCGCTGATGGCTACAGCATGCCGAGCGCACGCGGCAGCCACAGCGAAAGCTCCGGCACGTAGGTCACGATGCCGAGAAAGATCAGCATGGTCAAAAGCCAGGGCCATACCGCGATCGTCAGCTCCGTGATGCCCATCTTGGCGATGCCGGACGCCACGTAGAGGTTGAGGCCGACCGGCGGATGGCACATGCCGACCTCCATGTTGACAACCATCAGGATGCCGAGATGCACCGGATGGATGCCGAGCTTGACCGCCACCGGAAACAGGATCGGCGCCATGATCAGCACGATCGAGGACGGCTCCATCACGTTACCCGCGATCAGCAGCAGCACGTTGACGATCAGGAGGAAGATGATCCAGTCGACGCCGACCGAGGTGATCCAGGCTGCGATCTGCTGGGGAATGTTTTCGTTCGCCATCAGGAACGAGAACAGCACCGCGTTGGTGATGATGTAGAGGATCATCGCACTCATATTGGCAGAGCCGAGCAGCACCTTCGGCACATCCCTCAGCGACATGTCGCGATAGACGAATACCGCTATGACGAAGGCGTAGACCGCGCTGATGGCGGCGGCTTCCGTCGGCGTGAATAGCCCTGCATAGATGCCGCCGAGCACGATCAGGATCAGCAGCAATCCCCACATGCATTTGCGGAACGCGGTGAAACGTTCGCTCCAGCTTGCCCGCGGCAGCCTCGGATAGTCGTATTTCCAGGCGCGGTAGAAGGTCGTCAAGCCCAGCAACGTCGCCAGCATCGCGCCCGGGATGACGCCGGCCATGAACATCTGACCGACAGACGCCGACGAAACGCGATGCCCGGCGGGATCGAGCGCAATGCTGCCGCCGGTCGCCACACAATAGATCACCATCACGATCGACGGCGGGATCAGGATGCCAAGCGCACCCGAGGTGGCGATGACGCCGGCCCCGAAGCGCTTGGGGAATCCTCTGCTTCACCATCGCCGGCAACATGATCGCGCCGATCGCGATCACGGTCGCCGGCGACGAACCGGACACCGCGGCAAACAACGCGCAAGCCATCACGCCCGCGAGCCCGAGCCCACCATACCAGTGCCCGACCATCGAGGTCGCGAAATTGATCATGCGGCGCGCGACGCCGCCATGGGTCAGGAAGTTTCCGGCGAGGATGAAGAACGGGATCGCCATGATCTCGAAATTGTCGATGCCGGTGAACAGCTTCAGCGCCACCGACTCGGTCGGCACGTTGGTCATGGTGAAGATGAAGGTCAGCACCGTCATGCCGAGCGCGATCGAGATCGGCATGCCCGTCAGCATCAAGGCGACGAGCAGGGTGAAAATGATCAGGGCGCTCATCGGGTAACTCCCGCCGCGCCGACGCCGGGCTCTTCGATCTCGACGCCCTCGACATGGGCGTGATCATGATGCGGCAGCTCACCGGTACGCCAATAGCCGTACGCGACCTGCAGGAATCTGAAGCACATCAGGTACGAACCCAGGGGAATGCAGAGATAGACGAACCAGCTCGGGATCTCGAGATCGGGCGAGACCTGGTCGGTGTGCATCAGGCCATAGACGAACTTCGCGCCCATGGTGCCGATCACGGCGGTGAAAAACGCGCCGCAGAACAGCCCGAACAGCACCACCGCATTGCGCCAAGGCGATCTGAGCTGGTTGACCACCACGTCGACGCCGACATGGATGCCGGTGCGCACGCCATAGGCCGCGCCGAACTTGGCCACCCACACGAACATGTAGATGCACAGTTCC
The DNA here is from genome assembly GCA_044772375.2 of Bradyrhizobium sp. RDT10. GTDB lineage: Bacteria > Pseudomonadota > Alphaproteobacteria > Rhizobiales > Xanthobacteraceae > Bradyrhizobium. Next base: position 795,201 of record CP187939.1, on the reverse strand, counting down.
TGCGCCCAGGACATATGGATCGGGAACAGGATCGGATACAGGACCGGAATGCCGATAAGATAGCGGTGCATCACCGCCAGAAAGATGATGAAGGTCGCGAGCCCCATCAGCGTCGCGATCAATATCTCCTCAAGCCGATCGAGGATGCGAAGCAGCATCAAATTTCCCCCACCCAATGCTATTCGTCATGCCCGGACATAGCCGTCTGAAAGACGGCGTCGCTTCCGCTCGCCTATGTGCCGGGCATCCACGTCTTGATCGCGCCTCGACAAGAAAGACGTGGATGGCCGGGACATCTTCGCGAAGACGCGCTTCGCGCTTTGCCCGGCCATGACGGAGAGCAATTATTATTGCCTGCAGCAAAACACGCTTAGTTCGTCGCGCCCCTCGTCTCCTTGAGGAATTCGTCGATCAGGGGCTGACCGACGCGCTTGGCCACGTCCTGGTAAACCGGTTCGAGCGCCTTGCGCATCGCCGAGTCTTGCTCCGGCGTCAGCGACACGATTTCGCTCTTGCCGGTCTTCTTGATCTCGGCCAGCGCGTCGTCGTTTTCCTTCGCCGACTGGCCGTTGCCGTAGGCGGTGGCCTCCTTCATGGCCTTGTCCAGCTCGGTGCGAATATCCGCCGGAATGCCGTCCCAGAATTTCTTGTTCACCACCACGATGTAGCCGATATAGCCGTGGTTCGTGACGGTGATGTACTTCTGCACCTCATGCATTTTCTGGGTGTAGATGTTCGACCAGGTGTTCTCCTGGCCGTCCACGACGCCGGTCTGCAGCGCCTGATAGACTTCGGAGAACGCCATTACCTGCGGGATCGCACCCAGTGTCCGGAATTGCGCTTCCAACACCTTGGAGGACTGAATGCGGAACTTCAGACCCTTGTAGTCCGCGGGCGCCACCAGCTTCTTGTTGGCGCTCATCATCTTGAAGCCGTTGTCCCAGTACGCGAGACCGGTCATTCCCTTCGCATCGAGCAGCTTCAGCAGCCTGGTGCCGAGCGGTCCGTCGGTGACTTTGCGCAGCGTCTTCAGGTCGGGGAGGATGTACGGCAGGTCGAACACTTCGAATTCCTTGACGCCGATCGGGCCGAACTTGGCGTTCGAGGGCGCCAGCATCTGCACGGCGCCGAGCTGCAGCGCCTCCAGCTCTTCCTTGTCCTTGTAGAGCTGCGAGTTCGGATAGACTTCGACCTTGACCTTTCCGGCGGTGTATTTCTCGGCCAGTTCCTTGAATTTCTCGGCCGCCAGCCCCTTTGGCGTATTGGTCGCCACCACATGGCTGAACTTGATCACGATCGGCGATTGCGCCGCGGCCGGTCCGGCCAGAGTCAGTGCCGCAATCGATGCCGCGGCCAAAATCAGCTTGCGCATATTTCCTCCTTTATTTCATTTCCTCGGAGCACGCGAGCGCGGGTTCCGAGGCTTGCCTGCCTGTTGCACCAATACAGACAAGCCAACCGAATTGCCATTGCCCGTTAGAAGGGTGCCCTCGCGAAAGCTTTGCTGCAATGCAAAACGCAACATTGTGCCCGCCAGCCCGTAGGATGAGCGATCCAGTACGCGGCCTTGCAGCGTCATTGCTGTTGCGAGTCAACGGGTCGCAATGACGGTGGATATAGTTTCGCGATCTCGCGGCGCTGATCGCCCGAGGTTTGCATCTTCGTTTGCCCTCTTTGAGAACAGAGGGCGCAGGGAAGACCGGGTGCTTGCTGCACCCGCGGTCTCGCGTGCGATTTGCGCAAACAAAACTGCACACGAGCATACAGGGCAGCGGGAGCATTCCGGCCTTCCCTGCGCAATGGCTTTACGGCTTACTTCGTGCTCTTCCCGGAGAACGGCTCTTTTGCCTCCGTCGCCTGCGCTTCTTATCGCACGCTTAACGCCAGCACCGCGGCGCCCGAACCACACGACTTCACCGTACGCTTCCGGCGCGTACGTCTAGCGCGCCCTCAGCGTCCACCGCATCTCACCGCGCGTTCGTGACGATCGCGAAGCGCCCCTCATCTGCCGTGAGACGGGCGGAGTTATGCGACTGATTTGCGTGAGAACGAAAGCAGAATATTTTTGATTCCTGGGCTTGACGCGATTTCTGAAAATCAGAAGTGATTTGCCTGTCGGGCCAGTTTGTCGCATGCATGCACGCGAGATTGCGCTTGCAGGAAAGGCAAATCAGTTTGCAGCCGTAGGTGCGCAAAGCGAAGTGTCTGCTTTGGCGGCCCTCGGTTGCGATCCGGGCTCAGTTCGCGACCTTGCAAAAAATGAAAATAATGTCGGGCAGTGGACAGTCAATTGCGCCACTTACCCAAATCATAGCACGCGTATTGCCCGGCTATCCTTCTTTCGCGTGAACGGAACGGTGGGCCGGATCTATTGAGTAACCGGTATTTTGGAGCCATTGCCATGACAAAGCTGGATGGGCGCACCATCGCCAATATGGATGTCGTACTCGAGAATGTCTGTCGCGGGCTACCGAACAGCGGAGGTGATCACGCAACGCGGAAATTCGTTGCGCAGAAACTGGTTCAAGCCGCGAAGAGAGGCAACACGACGCTCGTCGGCCTGGAGGCCGTTGGCCGTCGCGCATTGCAGGAAATCGCACAGGGATCGACAACGCCGCGCGCGGAGCATCGGCGGAACGCAGCCGGCTCGAACAGCCAGCTTCGTTCCGGGCACCGCCTGCACTAGTAAAGCAAGACGATCGCCGATCTCGCCAAGATGACATGAATCGAGGCGTTCGGCTGACCTGCGTCAGTCATCTAACGGTGTACGCTTTTGGCAGAGCTACCCACCGACGTCATTCCGGGGCAGCCCGAAGGGCCCCGGAATGACAACGGGCTGGCGCCTCAGCTCGCCGCCTGTGCCGGCATGTCGCGCTGGCGCTTCATGACGATCTTGTTGAGCGCCCCGAGATAGGCTTTTGCCGAGGCGACCAACGTATCCGGATCGGCGGCGCGCGCGGTCATCGAACGTCCCTCATGGATTGATACCACAGGAGCGTCACCGGAGCGCATCAAGCAGCGCCCTGGCCTCCCGCAGATCGGGCGTGTCGAAACCTTCCGTGAACCAGCCATAGACCGGCGCGAGGAGATCATGGGCCTGCTGCGGCTTGCCCTGATCACGCCAGAGCCGGGCCAGGCTGGCGGTAGCGCGCAGCTCCAAGGCCTTGGCGCTCTGGCGACCCGCCACGTCAAGCGCACGCCGAAAGCACGCTTCCGCTTCGGTCCCGTCGCCGCCTCGCCTCGCCAGCGTCAGCTCCCCAATCAAGCGATAGATTTCCGCCTCCCATCGCCGCTCGCCTGTCTCCTCGACGGCGGCCGCAGCTTCGGCCAGCGCAGTCAATCCTTGCTCGATTTCTCCAGCCCACGCCGAAGCTTCAGCCAGCAGCGCGAGATAAAAGGGCCGACGGATGCGCACGCCCGTCGGCTGGACGGCGGCGAGACCGCCGCGAACCTCCACGATCCCTTCCACTGCCTGTCCACGTACTGCGATCGCCCAGCCCCGCAAGATGCTCCCAGCCGCCTCCAAGTGCGGTGCGATGCCGTGCTCGGCGCACACCGCGATCGCGGCTTCCGCTTGCTCCCGGGCCGGCTCGGCTTCCCGCCGATGCTGGTAGATCATCGCTGCGAACACCAGGGCGAGAACAAGGCTAAAAGGATGCGACAGCTCCCGCGCCATGCTCACAGCTTCGCGCGCAGCGGCAAGCGCCTGCTCGGGGAAGCCAAGCGGCCACAGCGTGGCAGCCTCGGTGTAACGGTTGCAGACAGCCGCGTCGTGGCTGCCATAGAGGAATTTATGGGCACGGTACGCGTCCGGCCGACAGAGCGCCAATCCCGCCTCGAGATGCGCCCTGCACGCCGTCAGATCCGGGAGATTGAGAAGGGTTGTCCATGCGGCATGATGCGCCTGCAGGAGGAGCGCCGGATCTGTGCTCTGCCGCGCGAGTGCGAACAGCTCGTCCAGCAGATCGCGAGCCGTCTTAAACTCGCAGCGTTGCTGGTAAACGAGCCACAACCCCAGCTCACGGTAAAGAGCTGCGCCACATCGCCGGCTTGCCGGCACAGGTCGCGGGCGCGCAGGTATGCCTGCTCCACTTCCGGCGCCGACCAGCTCTTCGTGCTGATCAGCACCGGCGCAAGCACGAGCTGCAGGTCGAGTTCGCGGTGGGCGCGTTCCGCCGGCTCGGCGACCCGATCGACGAGCATCAGCCCCTTGCGGAGATGGGTGATCGCCTCCGCGTGCGCCGAGCGCTCGGCCGCGCGCTGGCCGGCCTTGCGCCAGTAGGTAACGGCATTTTCCGTGAGGCCAGCCTCGGTGAAGTGGTGCGCCAGCACCTCTGGCTGGGTAGCCGCAATGTCCGGGAACTTTCCCTCGAGCGCACGGGCGATACGCGCGTGCAGCGCTTGCCGCTTGCCGCGCAGCAACGTGCCGTAGGCGGTGTCCTGAACGAGGGCGTGCTTGAAGCTATAGGCCGATGAACCACGACGGAAAATCAACTGTGATGCGGCGAGCTGTTCAAGGGCCGACTGCAAGGGCGCCTCCGGCAGCGGCGACACGGTCCGTATCAGATCGTCGGTGAACTCCCGGCCAATGGCGGCGCCGTTCTGGGCGATTTCTTTGGCTTCCGGACTGAGACGGTCGAGACGGGCCAGGAGCGAGGCGTGGAGGGTAGCCGGGACGGCGAGTGCACCCGGCGAGGTTCGCGAAAGCACGGCTTGGGCGTCCCCTTCGGCTCCCGCTTCTAGCACAGCCTTGGTCAGTTCCTCCACGAACAGCGGCACGCCGTCCGTGCGGTCGATGATCTCGTGGACGACGGCGCTGGGCAGCACTTTGTTGCCAACCACCCGCTGCACGAGAGCTGCGGTGTCACGCCGGTTCAAGCGACCGAGCGCCAGCATCGTGACGTGCGGCTGGCCAACCCACGGTGGCAAGAACTCCGGTCGGAAGGTGAGGAGTAGCAGCACTGGCAGTTGCTGCACGCGATCGACCGTCACCTGCAGGAGCTCGAGCGAGGTCGGGTCGATCCAGTGCACATCTTCGAAGACCCACAGCACGGGATTGCGCCGAGACAGGTCCTCCACTTGCCGAACCAGCGCCTGAAGCGTGCGCTCCTTCTTCGCCGGCGGACTGAGCGATACCCGGCCATAGCGGTCGGAAGGCAACGACAACAGCTCGGCCAGCAGCGGCACGGCCTCGGCGGCGGTCGCGGCGCCCGCCAACAGCGCCTCGAGTTTGTCGAGCTTGACCGCCGGTGGATCGTCCTGGATGAACCCGGCCGCTCGCTCCAGTTGCCTGATGACGGGGTATAGCGCGCTGCCCTGGTGGTGCGCCGAGCAGAAAGAGCGCAGGCGCGAGTACGGTTCGGCCTGGAGCTTGTCCTGGAGGGCCGCCACGAGGCGCGATTTCCCGACCCCCGGCTCCGCTGAGAGCAGCACCACCTGCCCCTCGCCAGAGGTCGCGCGCTGCCACCGGCGCAGCAGCAGTTCGAGCTCTTCCTCGCGGCCGACCAGCGGAGTCAGACCGGCCGAGTGGAAGGCTTCAAACCGGCTCTCGACGGCGCTCGACCGAAGCACCTGATAGGCTTGGACCGGCTGCGGGAAGCCTTTCATCGCGACTGTGCCGAGATCGCGGTACTCGAAAAGACCGCCCAGCAGGTGGCGCGTCATGGGGCCGACGACAATGGTGTTCGGCTCGCCAATTGCTTGCAGGCGCGCCGCAAGATTGGGTGTCTCACCCACCACGGCGCGTTCCTGGGCCTCGCCGGAGCCGATCAGGTCGCCGACCACGACCAGCCCGGTGCCGATACCGATGCGGACCCGAAGACGCTCGGATGTCTGCAGTTGGTCGACGGCGTCGATGAGCGCCAAACCGGCGCGCACCGCCTCGCTCGGCATCATCCTCATGCGCCTGCGGGTAACCGAAATAAAGCAGTACGCCGTCACCCATGTACTTGGCGACGAAGCCGTCGAAGCGGGCGACCGTCTCAGCGACGCAGCGGTGATAGGCGTCAATCACCTCACGCAGGTCCTCGGGGTCAAGACCAGCCGATAGCGCGGTCGAGCCGACGAGGTCGCAGAGCATCACAGTGAGCTGCCGCCGTTCGGCCGAAGAGACTGCACTCAGGGTTGATGCCGGCGTCGCGCTCGGACCTGCCAATGTTGAGGGCTGTGGCAGGCATGCGGCCGCCTTCAGCAACTTCTTGCGCTGGCCAAGCGAGAGACCGAGCTTCTCCAAGTCCGCCTCGCTCAGCTCGGGCAGGATCTTGAGATCTACATCGTTCGCCCGCAACGCGGGTGCGAGTTGCACCAGACCGAGCGGCACTAGCCAGCGCTCCAGCTCGTCCACGGCCTTACTCCTGGCTGGTGTGGACTCTACCAGATCGAACGTATGCTCCAAAGGTATCTTTGCCGGTTGCAGGAATTCCGAAAGAGGCCGGTTCGGCTCCGGGCCAAAGTTCCGGGGCTGGTCCTTCGGACCGTCTCGGAATGACGAACTTGTCGAGCGATCAGCTCGCCGCGACCACCGACGGCATGTCGCGCTGGCTGGATTGCCTTGCCTTGCTATCGCAGGCAATGACGTGGAGAGGCCAATGCAAGAAAAACGCGGCGCTTGTGGCACCGCGTTTCGTTAGCCCGTTGACGAGCGCGAAGCTTCAGCTCGCCGCCTGTGCCGGCATGTCGCGCTGGCGCTTCATGACGATCTTGTTCAGCGCGCCGAGATAGGCTTTTGCCGAGGCGACCAGCGTATCCGGATCGGCCCCCTTCGACGTCATCGAGCGGCCCTCATGGGCGAGCCGCACCGAAACTTCGGCCTGCGCGTCGGTGCCTTCGGTGACGGCGTGGACCTGGTAGAGTTCCAGCTTGGCCTCGTGCGGCACCAGCGCCTTGATGCAGTTGAAGACGGCATCGACCGGACCGTTGCCTTCGGCTTCCTCGATTTTCATCTGGCCTTCGACGTCGAGCTTCATGGTGGCGCGCTGCGGACCATGGGTGCCGGCGATCACCGTCAGCGAGACCAGCTTGATGCGGTCATGCGAGGCCGCGATCTCCTGATCGACCAGCGCCTCGATGTCCTCGTCGTAGATGTCCTTCTTGCGGTCGGCCAGCGCCTTCATCCGCACGAAGGCGTCTTCCAGCTGGTTGTCGCCGAGCTTGTAGCCCATCTCCTCCAGCTTGTGCACGAAAGCGTGGCGGCCGGAATGCTTGCCGAGCACCAGCGAGGACTTTTTCAGGCCGACCATTTCGGGGCGCATGATCTCATAGGTCGATGCGTCCTTCAGCACGCCGTCCTGGTGGATGCCGCTTTCGTGCGCGAACGCGTTGCGGCCGACGATCGCCTTGTTGTACTGCACCGGGAACGAGGTCGCCGCCGATACCAGTTTCGAGGCCCGCGTCAGCATGGTGGTGTCGATCTTGTTCCACCACGGAAACACGTCGTTGCGGACGTTGATCGCCATCACGACTTCTTCCAGCGCGGCATTGCCCGCCCGCTCGCCGATGCCGTTGACGGTGCATTCGATCTGCCGCGCGCCGCCGGCGATGCCGGCCAGCGAATTCGCCACCGCCATGCCGAGGTCGTTATGGCAATGCACGGAGAATACCGCCTTGTCGGAATTCGGCACCCGCTCGATCAGCGTCCGCATGAACCTGGTGTATTCCTCCGGCACGGTGTAGCCGACCGTGTCGGGAATATTGACCGTGGTGGCCCCGGCCTTGATGACGGCCTCGACGATCCGGCAGAGAAAATCCATCTCGCTGCGGGTGCCGTCTTCGGCCGACCATTCGACGTCGTCGACCTGGTTGCGGGCACGGGTGACGTTGGCGACCGAGAGCTCGACCACCTGCTCCGGCGTCATGTTCAGTTTGACGCGCATGTGCAGCGGCGAGGTCGCGATCACGGTGTGGACGCGGCCGCGCTTGGCAAACTTCACCGCTTCGGCGCAGCGGTCGATGTCCTTCGGGTGCGCGCGCGACAGGCCCGCGATGACGGAATTCTTGGAGCGGCGGGCAATCTCGCTGACTGCCTGGAAATCCCCCTCCGAGGTGATCGGGAAGCCGGCTTCGATGACGTCGACGCCCATGTCGTCGAGCATTTCGGCGATCTCGAGCTTTTCCTCGAACGTCATGGTCGCGCCCGGGCACTGCTCGCCGTCACGCAGGGTGGTGTCGAATACGATTACGCGGTCCTTCTCGGACTTGTTGGCTGACGTCATCTCTGAAATTCCTTTGAGTGGTAGCGCCGCTTCTCGGGCGCCGAAGGGTCTGGTGATCTCGCGCGAACCCCTGAGTGCCCAGGCGCAAACCGCCCAGACGGCCCTCAGGGGCCGATAAGAAGCAGAAGCCCGCCAAGAAGCAGGGTGGGCGCGGACGCAGCCGGAATCGCGGGGCAGCCTTGGCCGCTCCACCCCGAACTCCGTACTTTTTGCTGCGAATCAGCATTGCCAGACCCTTTGGACGGCCAAATCCTCAGCCAAAACCATTGACGGTTCGTTGCCGGGAGCACGCCCAGAGGCCGTTCTAGACGAGAATTATGGCCGGCCGCAATGCCAAAAGATGGTCAGGAGGGGTGACCTAATGGAAGTCGGATGCGGAGCGGCCGGCACCCGGAAACGCGTTCCGGCGTTATCAGCCCACAGTATCGGACGAGCGGCAGAATGGGCGTTGAGACCGAAATCAAGTTCCGCATGCCCAAACGCAATCTCGGATCCTCTCCAAGATTGACGGTGCCCGGCTGCAAAGTTGGCGCGCGCGCGGAGAGCGATCTCCGATCGACCTATTTCGACACACCGAAGCAGAAGCTGAAGCGGCGCGGACTTCTGCTCCGGGTGAGGCACGCGGACGGCAAGCACGTACAAACGATCAAGAAGACGTCCGGCACGCAGTTCGGCCGCGGCGAGTGGGAAACCGAAATAAGAGGTCGCACGCCTGATCTTGGGGAGGCAAACGGCACGCCCCTGGAGCGGCTGGCCTCGAACAAGCTGCGGCGCAAGTTGAAGCCGATTTTCGAGACCTCGGTGCATCGCATCACCCTGCCGGTCCGCACCAGACGGAGCGAGCTGGAGCTTGCCATTGATCACGGCAAGATCACTGCGGCGGGGCGGACAAGCCGCATCGAGGAGGTTGAACTCGAATTGAAAAAGGTCCAGCAAGGGATCTGTTTCGCGTCGCGAAGGCGTTGGAGCGAAAGCTCGCGGCCGAGCTTTGTTTGAGAGCGAAGGCAGACCAGGGCTACGACCTGATCAACGGCAAGGGCGCTCAAGCTGTGTTCGCCGAACCGATCGAGCTTGAGAAGCGAATGAGCGCCATCGAGGGTTTCCGGGTGATCGCCCGCTCCGCCCTTCGCCATTTTTCCGGAAACGCCGATGCCGTCCGTAATCTTGATCCGGAAGGCGTCCATCAGATGCGCGTAGGCTTGCGCCGCTTGCGTGCCGCCATCTCGCTGTTTTCGAAGGCATTGCCGGCTACGAAAACCGAAGAGATCAAGGCAGAACTCCGGTGGCTGACAAGCGAGCTTGCCCACGCGCGCGAACTCCACGTATTCCTGGAGGAGAGGATTGGCCCGGTCGCTCGCGAAATAACACCGCGGCGGGGCGGCAAAGCCATAACGAAGCAATTTGCCGACAAACGTGCCGAGGCGCTCGAGCGGGCGAGAAAGGCTGTCGATCTCGCCGCGATGCCGCGCGCTGCTCATCGATGTGCTCGAGTGGATCGAGGCGCAGCACGGCCGGACAGACGCCGCGAACAGCAAACTTGGCGGGTTCGCCGCGAAACTGCTCGATCGGCGCATCAGGAACGCACAAGGACGCAGGGAAGCTGCAGGAGATGACGGCACCCGAGCGGCACAAATTCCGGATCAGGATGAAGAAGATCAGGTACGCGGCCGAGTTCTTCGAAAGCCTATTCCGCAACAAACGCGAGCGAAAGGCGCTCGCGCGTCTATCGAAACATGCGAAGAAGATTCAGGACGCGCTGGGCTCGCTCAACGATTTCATTGCGGATCGAAAGATGGCGGCAGAGGCCGCGCTCCACGCGCCACCGCAAGACGGGCGCGCCCGCGCCTTTGTTTCAGGTATTATCGTTGGCCGCGAGGATGAGCAGGCAAGGCCTCTCATGAAAGCGGCCGCAAAGGAACTGCGTGCGTTTCGCCAACTTTCCGGACCTGGCTGATGCTGTCGGCCCTCCCTACTTGGTCGCCTTCTCTTCCGCCAGCAGCGCCTCGCGCACCTTTACGAATTCGCTGCGGTCGGCCTTGTCGACATCAGGGAAATGCAGGTCGAGCTTGTCGAGCGCGCCGACGATCGCCGAGCCGATCACCACGCGGGCGAACCATTTGTGGTCGGCCGGAACGATATGCCACGGCGCTTGCTTCGACGAAGTGTGGCGGATCATGTCCTGGTAGGCGGCCTGATACTTCGCCCACAGCTTGCGCTCGCCGATGTCGGCCAGCGAGAACTTCCAGTTCTTGGCAGGCTCGTCCAGCCGCTCGAGAAAGCGTTCGCGCTGTTCCTCCTTCGAGACGTTGAGAAAGAATTTCAGAATCACGGTGCCGTTGCGCGCGAGGTAGCGCTCCATCGCGGAGATATCCTCGAAACGCTCCTTCCAGATGTCCTTGGTTACCAGCCGCTGCGGAATCTTTTGCTTCGCGAGAATCTCCGGATGGACCCGCACCACCAGGCATTCCTCGTAATGGGAGCGATTGAATATACCGATCCGGCCGCGCTCGGGCAGCGCGATCATGCTGCGCCACAGGAAATCGTGGTCGAGCTCTTTCGTGGAAGGCTGCTTGAACGAGGTGACCTCGCAGCCCTGCGGATTGACGCCCTCGAACACGCCTCGATCGCAGAATCCTTGCCGGCGGCGTCCATGCCCTGGAAGATCAGCAGCAGCGACCAGCGGTCCTGCGCGTAGAGCTTTTCCTGGAAATCGTTGAGATGCTCGCGGTTGGCCTCGATGATCCTGGTCGCCTTGTCCTTGTCGAGCCCGCCCTTCTCGTTGGTCTTGTGCGACTTCAGGTGAAACTCGCCTGCCCCGTCGTAGCGGAACGGGGCGACGTAGGGCTTCAATTCATCCGCCAGCGGCTGCGGCGATTTCTTGCTCATCAATCTCTCCTCGTCATGCTCGGGCTTGTCCCGGGCATCCACGTCTTACTTTCCCGATCGAGACCGAGCAAAGACGTGGATGGCCGGGACATCTAGCCGGAAGTTGCTCCTTTGAAAAGCGCAAGCGGTTGATCCGACTCACGGATTGGGATGTCGTCGGTTTGGGTACTGGCTACGACTTGACGGCGACGTCGAGGAGCTGGAAGGCGCGCGCCTGGATCTGCGTGAGTTGCGGATAGAGGACGAACGAGGCGTCCGGGTTTTGCGCCATTGCCATTGTGTTGCGTGTGACGGTCGCGAGATCGTCGAGCAGCGAGCGGAAGCTGTGGACCGGCAAGCCGTCGTCGGTTTGTTTGGTGGCGGCCTTGCGCTGTGCGGCTTCGAGCGTTGGGCTTTGGCGACGATGGAACTGCGCGCGGCTTCGGCGGCCTGCGTGTCATGGTCATCGAACAGGATCGGCTTGAGCGCCTGGCGCATGTGCCATTCGAGATAGTAGGCGAGCATGCACAACAGGACGTGGGCACGCACGCGGTCAGCTCGCCTGTGATGAATGGGCCGCACCTCGAGATCGACGGTCTTGATGCTGCGGAAGGCGCGCTCGACGCCGGCGAGTTGTTTGTATGCCTTGACGGTCGAGGTGGCGTCGAGCGCCTCGGGCGCGAGGCTGGTGCGCAGCACATAGACGCCGTCGAGCGCGGCTTCACCATCGATTTGTGCGGTGTTGCGCGAGAATGTCAGGTCGTCGTCGGTAATGGTCACGACGAAGTGCTTGGCCATTTTGTAGTGATTGAGATCGGCGCCGACGGCGAGTCCGATCCTGTCCTTGCCACGGAGCGGCTTTTATCGCGGCGAACGCGGGCCTGAACGTCGTGCAGCTTGCGTTCGGTGGCATCGAGCAGCTCGCGTCGTTTGCGCGCACGCTGGTCGGCCAGCAAGGGATTGCGGCAGACCATGAGCCGCTCGCCGGGATAGTCGGGCGAGGCGATCTCGGCGAGGTCGCGCTTGTCGAACAAGGAGAGCTGTAGCGTGCCGGCCTCGGCGAGAGCGCGGATCGCCGGGGCGCGCAGTGCGGTGATCCAGTCGAGCCCGGCCGGCTTGATGGTCTCCTCCAGGCGTGCTGCGGTGATCATGCCGCGATCGCCCACGAGCACCACGCGCTCGAGATCAAAGCGCTGCTTGAGCTTGGTGATCTGGCTTTGCAGTGTCGACGGATCGCCGACATTGCCTTCGAACACTTCGACTGCAACGGGGCAGCCGTCGGCCGTGCACAGCAGTCCAAACACGATCTGCAGCTTGCCCTTCTTGCCGTCGCGGTTGTAGCCGAATTTGGCGAGTGAACAGGTGCGGCCCTCGAAATAGGTCGAACTGACGTCGTAGAGAACCAGCATGCCGTTCTTCAGATGGCGCCGGGCCAGCGCCGCTTCGATGCGGTCCTGCTGCCCGATCAACCAGTCGAGTGCGGCATAAAGCTCCTGCTCGTCGACCGATCCGAGCCCGAGCACCTGCCCCAGGGAGCAGGTGGCAGTCTCGTCATCAAGCAGACGTGACGTCGCAAGCTTGGAGCGGTGATCGACCAGACGCGCCACGATCATCGCGGTGCACAGCGCGACGTCGCGCTTTGGCTGCCGGCCGCCCTGCGCCAGCAGCCGATCGAGCCCCAGCTTGTGCAGGGTCCCCAGCGCCGCCGCCACATGGCCGTGCGGCAGACTGCGCAGCAGGGTCAACGCCTTCGGATCGCTCGCCGCCACAGCGTCGCCGCGCAGCACGCGGCGCAATGCCTCGATCTTTGCCGCAGGCCAATCCGAAAGGTTGGCGAGCGTGCGCTTCTTGATCTTGTCGCCGTCGCGATAGCTCTCGCGCAGCAAGATCGCCGGCGGCGAATTGCGGTTGGGAATGCGCTCGACGTACATGGCAAGCTTGAATCACAGCCGCACGCATCCGTCAACCGGAAAACACCAATTACATGGGTACAACGCAGACCGTCGAAGGCGCTTTATCCCCTGTTCTCAATGACTTACCCCAAAGCGCGCGGCAACTTCCGTCTAGCGCGAAGACGCGCTTCGCGCTCCTGCCCGGCCATGACGGAGAGATAGGGTCCATTTGGCCGATCCTCATGTCTTCTTCGGTTGCGTCTTCAGTCGGTCGAGAACGCTACCAAGAATGCCCTTGGGAAGGAATATGATGAAGACGACCAGCAGCACGCCGTAGACCAAATTGTCCCAGCCCACTGCCTTGGTGCCGAACCCGATGCGCAGCACTTCGGCGAGCATGATGGTGATGACGGCGCCGACCGTCGGCCCGAGCGACACATAGAGGCCGCCGACGATGGCGGCAAACACCATCTGCAGCGACACCGCAATGCCGCTGACCGTGTCGGGCGAGATGAACATCTGGTACTGGCAATAGAGCGCGCCGGCGAGCGCCGTCATCAGCGCCGAGATCAGCGTGATCTTGAGCTTTTCGGCCGTGACGTTGACGCCGGCGGCGGCGGCGGCGTCCTCGTCCTCCGAGATCGCCTCCATGGCGTAGCGGCTCATGCTGCGATCGACCCAGCGCCAGATCAACAGCCCCATCACCCAGACGAACAGCGCGATCAGGTACCATGTCGTCTTGTCGTCAAACTGCAGCGCCATCAATCCAGAGCCGCTGCGGGCGCGGTTCGGCGTGTAGCCGAGCGAGCCGCCGGTGTAGTCGCGCGTCGCGGTGATGACCTGAAGGACGATGCCTGACAGCGCCAACGTCACCAGCACGAAATAGTGCCCGGTGATGCGAAAGCGGAAACAGGGATAGGCGACGACGAGCGCCAGCACCCCGGCCGCCACCATGCTGATGGGAATGCCGATCCACGGCGAGACGTCGAGATGGTTCCAGAGCAGCGCGGTGACATAGGCGCCGACGCCCATGAAGCCGCCATGGCCGAGCGACACCAGACCGAAGCGGCCCATGATCGACCACGAGGTGTAGGCGAACGACCAGATCAGGATCAGCACCAAGATGTGCAGATGGTAGGCATCGCGATAGACGAAGGGCAGCGCGATCAGCGCTGCAAGTCCTATGGCCCAGGCCGCATAACGCTTGTTCACGAGCGCCTCGCCAAAGGCCCGCGGGCCGGATGAACATCATGACGATGAAGAAGGCGAAGGCCAGCACGTAGCCCCATTCGAGGTCGGAGTACAGGCCGCCCAGCGAAATGATCTCCGCGAACACGAACGCCGCGATGAAGCCGCCGACGAAATTGCCGAGGCCCCCGAGCACGCAGATCAGGAAGGTGATCGGCCCGAATGACAGCCCGACGAACGGATGCACGTCATACTGCAGCACCAGCAGGCAGGCGGCGAGGCCGGCGAGCGCGCCGCCGAGCGCCGAGGTGATGAGATAGATGCGCTTGGTATCCACCCCCATCAGCGACATGATCTGGCGGTCCTGCGAGATGGCGCGGATCGCAGTGCCGGTATAGGTGCGGGTCATGAAGAAGTAGACCACCAGCATGCCGATCAGGGCGGCGGCGAATGCGAGCAGCCGCGAATAGCTGAAATGCATCTCGCCGATCGCCAGCACCGGCAGGCGGATGCCGAGGTTGCGGAAGTCGATGCCGAAGGCGACGGTGGCAAAGCTCTGCAGGATGAACAGCACGCCGCCGGTCGCCAGCAACTGGTTGATCGGCGGCGCGGTGAGCAGCGGCGCGATGACGATGTAATGCAGCGCCGCCCCAAGGGCTGCGACCAGCAGGATCGCGAACGGCGCCGCGACCCAGTACGGCAGCCCGAACACCTGGACCATGTAGTACATGCCGTACATGCCGATCATGACCAGCTCCGCATAGCAGATCCAGGTCACGTCGATGACGCCGAAGATCAGGTTGAGCCCGAGCGCGAGCAGCGCCAGCACGCCGCCGAGCAGGATGCCGTTGACCACGGCCTCCAGCAGATAGATGTCGAAGATGTCCAGAAACGCCTGCATTGCCTGCCCTATTTTTTGAGCATGATCTTTTCGAAAACCGGTTCCCACTTTTTCGGATCATGCTCTAGACCCCAAGATAGGCTTGCTTGATCGTGTCGGTCGACAGCATCTCTTCCGACGTGCCCGACGCGCGAATGGTGCCGGCCTCGAGCAAATAGGCGCGGTCGACCACCTTCAGCACCTGCTGCACGTTCTGCTCGACGATCAGAACCGTGAGCCCGCTGGCGCGGATGCGTTTGACCAGCTCGAACACCTGCTGCACCACGACCGGGGCCAGGCCCGCTGAGGGCTCATCGAGCAGCAACAATTTCGGGTCCGACATCAGCGCGCGGCCGATGGCGCACATCTGCTGCTCGCCGCCGGACAGGGTGCCGGCCATCCGGCTGCGCCGCTCCTTCATGCGCGGGAACAGATCGAACACGAATTCCAGCCGCTCGGCATATTTGGCGCGCGCGCCCGGCATGTAGGCGCCCATCTTCAGATTGTCGTCGACGGTGAGCCGCGCAAACAGCCGGCGGTTCTCCGGTACGTGGGCGATGCCGAGATCGACGATGCGATGCGCCGGCGTCGCCAGCACGTCGTGGCCTTCCATCGCAATCGCGCCTCTGGTGGGCCGGATCAGGCCCGAGATCACCCGCATCAGCGTGGTCTTGCCGGCGCCGTTGGGACCGATCACGCCGACGGCCTCCCCGCCTTGACCTCGAGGTTGGTCCCGAACAGCGCCTGAAAGCTGCCGTAGCCCGCGTCGACCGATTTCAGTTCGAGCATGCGCTGGACTCTGCCTTGCGGCGCGCTTCCGCGGCCGCAATCTGGCTCGAATCCGCGTCGGTGCCGAGATAGACCTCGATCACCCGGGGATCGCCGGCCACCGCGCTTGGCAGGCCTTCCGAAATCTTCTCGCCGTGATCGAGCACCATCACGCGGTCGACCACCCGCATCAGGACGCCCATGATGTGCTCGACCCAGATGATGGTGATGCCGAGCTCGTCGCGGATCTTGCGCAGCATATCGGCGGCCTGGTCCATCTCGTGCTCGTCGAGCCCGCCGAGGCTTTCGTCGGCGAGCAGAAGCTTTGGTCCCGTCGCGAGTGCCTTGGCCAGTTCGAGCTTCTTCAGGCCGGCAGCGCCGAGCCCATCGACGCTGGCGTGCCGGTCTGTCGGCAGCCCGACCATGCCGAGCGCATGTTCGGCGGCCTCGTCCGCCCTGGCGCGGCTGTGGCTGCCCCTGCCGTAATATCCGGCCAGCGCCACGTTCTCAAAAATGCTGAGCCGGTGAAACGGTCGCGGGATCTGGAAGGTGCGGCCGATGCCGCGGTTGATGATGCGGTGCGGGGCCACGCCCGCGATCTCCGCGCCATCGAACCGGATCGATCCCGCCGTCGGCGTCAGCGTGCCCGACAGCATGTTGAAGATCGTGCTCTTGCCGGAGCCGTTGGGGCCGATCAGGCCGAGAATCTCGCCCTGCTCGACCCTGAACGACACGTTGTTGACAGCGGTGAAGCCGCCGAAGCGCTTCACCAACCCTTCTACAGTCAGCACGCCGGATTCTCCGTCCGCTTACTGGTTGCTGAACGTGGTTCCCTTCGGCAGCGGCAGCACAGCCTCGCGCTGCGCCTGGCTCTTCGGCCACACCACATACGACTTGTCGTCGATGTACTGGATCACCACCGGGAACGAGCGCTCGTTCTGGCCGGCCATCTGCTGGCCCTCGCCGTGGAACTTGACGCCGAAGCCCAGCATGGTGCCGCCTTCGGGAATGTCGACCTCGAGCGCTGCCTTGCGCAGCGCTTCGGGATCGACGCCGCCATATTTCTTGATGGCGCGCGGCAGCACTTCGGTCAGGAACACGTAGGTGTTCGACGCGGCCATGCCGGCATGCGCAGAGCGGATCGCAACGCCGGGTTTCGCCTTGTCGAACTCCTCGCCGACCATCTTGATGACGGGCGGCAACTTCGGATCCATGGATTTCTGGTTTGCGAGCCAGATCGAAATCGGATCGGTGTTGAAGACGTAGTTGACGTCGGCGCCCAAGCCTTCCTTCAGCTTCTCGTAGACACCGTAGCCCGCGCCGTGACCGACGAGTGCCTGGAATTTCAGGCCCTGCTCACGCGCCTGGCGGCCGAACAGGGTGATGTCGGGGTTATAGCCGGTGTGGAAGATCACGTCGGGCCGCGCACGCTTCAGCTTGGTGACGAGGGCGGAAAGATCGGGGCAGTGGCGGAATAGCCTTCCTTCATCACGATGTTAAGCCCGGCCTTCTTGGCGCCGACCTCGTTGCCCTTCGCCACGTCGACGCCATAGGCGCCGTCCTCGTGGATGATGGCAACCCGCAAATCCTTGGCTCCTTACCGAGCTTCTCCTTGGAGTTCTGCGCGATGAAATCCATCGTCATCATGCCGAACTGGTCGCCGGAGGCCTGCGGACGGAACACGTATTTGAAGTTCTTGTCGGACAGCACAGCCGAGGAAATGCAGGTGGTGATCCACATGAAGTTCTTGAGCTGCTCGACGCGCGCGGCCACCGGCACGCATTGCGCAGACGAGAAGAAGCCGAGCAGCATGTTGACCTTTTCCTGCTCGATCAGCCGGACGGCCTCGTTGATCGCCACGTCGGGCTTGCTCTGGGCGTCGGCATAGACCGCTTCGACCTTGTAACCCTCGACGCCGGTCTTGGCGTACTGGTCGAGCATGATCTTGGCGCCGATATATTGCAGCTCCGAACCGCCGCCCGCGAGCGGGCCGGTGAGGTCGTAGATCACGCCGATCTTGATTTTCTTTTCCTGAGCCTCGGCGGTAACCGCCATCCCCAGCACCGCAATTGCGGCAGACAGCCCGACGAGAAGGCGTGCAGCTTTGCGCCCCGGCATGGAATCCTCCTGGATTATTTTTTGTGCACTGCGCTTTCTTGTTCTTGTTGTCGCCTATCACATTGGTAGCGCCACCAGATGTCAAGCGTATTGCTGCGTCAGGGCTCGGAAGCGAACTGCGCCTCGATGAACGCCGTGACAAAACGCGGCATTGCCGAGGTGAGATCGCGCACGCCGCGCACGAGGTGGATGGCGGATAGTTCCGGCTGGCGCTGCGCGGCAAGATTGGCCACGATCCTGGCGCGCAAGGCTTCGCCCGCCATATCGACCCGCAACATGCGGATCATCGCAACCGCATGTCCGGTGTAGATGCAGTACCAATGTGGCTCGCTTGCGTATTCGCCGGGCGTCAGCCCGGTCTCTTCCTCGAGTTCGCGCGTGACGCTGCCCGATATGTCGACCGCACCGTCCCTGATGTCGTCGAGGTCGGGCGTTCCGGAAGGAAAATAGATGCGCCCGGCGTTCGACGTGTGCTGGCCCATCTCGCCGAGCACAAAGGCACCGTCGGCGCAACAGAGCGCACCCATGCCGAAGCCGTTGAACACGCTTGGGTCAGGAAAGCCCCAGTCGCGCCACGCCAGAAAACTTGCGAAATCGGTTTCGAAATAACTGGCGCTCAAGCGGTCGCCTGAAAACACCGGGTTGCGCCCGAGCAGGACGCGGCCGTTCCACAGGGCGGGCTTTTCGCGCTGCTTGTCGGCGAAATGCGCCGCGATCTCCGCGCGCCGCGTTTCGGCAAACGGCCACGTCCACGCCTCGACAACGAGGTCGAGCGCGCTGACGCGATGAATGACCGGAGGTGTCGTGCCACTCATCGCATGACTTCGCTTGATATCACCCGATCCTATCCAGACCTTACTTCGGATTCGTGCCGGTGGTCTTCTTGACCTGATCGACATATTTGTTGGTGTAAGTCTTGGTCACGTCGATATTGGCCTTGGCGATCTCCGGCGAACTCTCGCTGAACACCGCCAGCACCGCGTCCGCGCCCTTGGGATCCATCTTGCCGGTCAGCGAATACATCGGGATCGTATTCTTCAGCGCCGCCAGATAAAGCTCCTTGTTCTTGCCGACGATTTCGTCGGGCATCTTCGCCATGATCTCTTCCGGCGAATGCGAGTGAATCCAGGCGAGCGTGTTGACGATCGCCGTGGTCAGCGCCTGCACTTCCTTCTCGTGCGACTTGATCCACGCCGTGGTCGTATAGAGCGCGCCGCCGGGATATTCCCCGCCGAACACGGCGAGCGTGTCCTTCTCGCTGCGGGTGTCGGCCAGTATCTTCAAATCGGGATAGCTGCCCTGCAAAACGGTGACGGAGGGATCGAGCATCACCGCTGCGTCGATCTGTCCCTGCTGCATCGCCGCCACGGCGGTCGCACCCAAGCCGACGCCGATCACAGCGGCGCTGGTCGGGTCGAGGCCGTTCTTCTTGAGGAGATACTTCAGGAAGAAATCGGTCGAGGAGCCCGGCGCGCTGACGCCGACCTTCTTGCCGGCCAGATCCTTGATCGATTTGATCTCACCGGTGTGCTTGGGCGAGACCACCAGCACCAGGCCGGGATACCGGTCATAGATCACGAACGACTGCAGCTCCTGCTTCTTGGCGGCCAGATTGACGCAATGGTCGAAATAGCCCGACACCACGTCGGCGCTGCCGCCGAGCACGGCTTTCAGCGCGTCCGAACCGCCCTTGAGGTCGACCAGTTCGACGGCCAGTCCCGCCTTTTCGTATTCGCCGAGCTGCCTGGCCAGCACGGTGGGCGAGATAGCACAGACAGGAGCCGCCGCCGATCGCGACGGTCACCTTGCTTTGCGCTGCGGCAAATCCCGAGGTCAGCGCCAGTACCAGCAGCGAAGCGGCCAGCCGGCCGAACAGTTTCTTCATGGTTTCCTCCATTGTTGGGCGGCAAGATAGAGCAGCGCAGCGGCGTTGAGAAGGTGGCTTTACTGCTGGCCAACCGCAGCTTGTCGACCTAGCATCGGCCTACAAAATCTGCGCGTTCCGATGAGGTCACCCTGGAGGATCACGTGGCAACAGGGAAAACATACAAGTCCTTTCAGTACAGGAATAACCTGGTGTGGGACACCGCTCGCCGCGGCCGAACGTCCGCACCCGGCAAACCCGACATCGAGATCGGCAGTCCTCCTGAATTCAAGGGAGAGGTGGGCGTCTGGGCTCCCGAAGAAATGTTGGTCGCCGCGCTGAATGCTTGCATGATGCTGACGTTTGTATCGTTCGCCCAAAGCAAGGGGCTGAAGTTTGTGGCCTATGAAAGCGCCGCAGAAGGTTTGCTGGCAAACGTCGACGGCAAATATCGGATTGTTGAAGCCAGCGTCCGGCCAACCCTGGTCTTGAGAAGCGAGGCCGATATCGAGGCCGCCCGCACAATTATGGCCGAGGTGAAGGAAAACTGCTTCATTTCCAACTCGATTACCGCTGACGTGAAATTGGCTCCGCAATTTCGAATGGCATCCGATGTCGTCACGTAGTGTGGCTTTCGGCCGCCGGGCGCCAGACCAGCAGCCGCTTTTCCACCAGTGTCACCACCATGTCGATCAGGATGACGAAGGCTGATAGCACGAACATGCCGGCGAACACGGCGGCGACATCGAACACGCCTTCGGCCTGCTGGATCAGGTAACCGAGGCCGGCCGCCGATCCCAGATATTCGCCGACCACGGCGCCCACCACGGCAAAGCCGACCGCGGTGTGCAGCGAAGAGAACATCCACGACAGCGCCGACGGCCAGTAAACGTGGCGCGTCAGCTGACGCTCGCTCATCCCTAACATGCGGCCATTATCCAGCACCGTCGGTGAGACTTCCTTGACGCCCTGATAGACGTTGAAGAACACGATGAAGAACACCAGCGTCACGCCGAGCGCGACCTTGGACCAGATGCCTAAGCCCAGCCACAGCGTGAAGATCGGCGCCAGCACCACGCGCGGCAGCGCGTTGACCATCTTGACGTAGGGATCGAACACCGCGGCGACGCGCGGCTGGCGCGCGAACCAGAAGCCGACCAGCACGCCGCTGACCGAGCCGATCACGAAAGCCAGCACCGACTCCCACAGCGTAATCATCAGATGCTTCCAGATTACGCCTGAGGCGAACCATTTGACGATCTGGCTGGCGACGTCGACCGGGTTGGAGAAGAAGAACGGCGGCAGCAGGACGCGGCCGAACACCGGTACGGTGGCGAGGAACTGCCACAGCGAGAGTGCAACCACGGCCACCATCAATTGCCAGAACAGCAGTGTCAGGCGCGACATCAGCCGGCCTCCGCACTTAGCGTCGACTGCGCATAGCCCTTCATCACTTCGTCCTTCAACACGCTCCAGATTTCGCGGTGCAGTTCGTGGAATTGCTTTTCCATCCGCACTTCCGAGATGTCGCGCGGGCGCGGCAGCGGCACCCGCCAGTCGCCGATGATGCGCGCGGATGGCCCTGCCGACATGATCACGACGCGGTCGGCGAGCGCGATCGCCTCTTCGAGATCGTGGGTGACGAACAGCACCGCCTTGCGGTCGGCGTTCCATAATTCCAGCAGCAGATTGCCCATGATCTGCCGGGTCTGGGCGTCGAGCGGGCCGAACGGCTCGTCCATTGAAAGGATTTTTGGATCGCGGATCAGCACCTGCGCCAGCCCGACGCGCTTGCGCTGCCCGCCGGACAGCATGTGCGGATAGCGGTTGGCGAACGCGCCGAGCCCGACCGAGGTGAGCCAGCCCTGCGCGCGCTGCAGCGCCTGCTCGCGGGGCGCGCCCTTGATGTCGAGGCCAATGGCGACATTGTCGATCGCGGTCTTCCAGGAAACAGCGCATCGGCCTGAAACAGATAGCCGGCATCGCGGTTCAGGCCGGTCAGCGGCTGACCGAAAATCTTCACCGACCCCGCGGCGGGCTTCAAAGCCCGGCCGCCACGTTGAGCAGCGTCGATTTTCCGCATCCGGTCGGCCCGACAATGGCGACGAACTCGCCATGGGCGACGGACAGGCTGGCCTGTTCCACGGCTGTGTAGACACGATCCCCGGCCACGCGAAACGCCACCGTCGCGTCGCCAAGGGCGACCGCCACGGGCTCTGCGGTATCCGCCATGCTTTCTCCCCAAGATTTGGACGGATGCCTTAGCGGTTACCAAGGATAAGTTCAACGCGGCATCCCGACGTGCTAGTTGATCTCTTACCCTCCTGGAGGGTCCGAGACGAGCGGAGCTCGCTCGTGGGTCGGCTCGGCATGGAGCGCAGCGAAATGCGAGACGGGGTGGGGTGATCTCTCAACTCGGGCACTGTTCGAGGGAGAGACCGTCACCCGCCCCGCCGCTCCTTTCAGTCGCGTCGACCCAAGAGCGAGCTTCGCTCGTCTCGACCCTCCAGGGAGGGTGACAAGGATTTGAGATCGCATGACCGCTCCTCTGATCGCCTATAGCAATGTCGGCAAGACCTTGACGATGGCCGCGTCGTTGCCGTCGACGACGTCTCGCTCGAGGTTGCCGAGGGCGAATTCCTCGCCATCGTCGGCGGCTCCGGTTCGGGCAAGACCACGCTGCTGCGGCTTGCCAACCGGCTGATCGAGGCGGACTCCGGCTCGATCACGGTCGAGGGTGAGGACGTGGGTCAGGTCGATCCGATCCTGCTGCGGCGGCGGATCGGCTATGTCTTCCAGAGCGGCGGGCTGTTTCCGCATCTCAGCGTCGCCGACAATATCGGCATTACGCCGAAGCTAACGGGCACACCGCCCGCCGAGATTTCCGCGCGGGTGGATGAACTGCTCGATCTGGTGCGGCTCGACCGGCCGCAATACCGCGACCGGCTGCCGCATGAACTCTCCGGCGGCCAGCGCCAGCGCGTCAGCGTGGCGCGCGCGCTCGCCGCAAAGCCGCGCATCGTGCTGATGGACGAGCCGTTCGGCGCGCTCGACCCCTAACCCGCGACGCCCTCGGCGACGATTTTCGCGAGCTGCATCGCACGCTCGGCCTGACCACGGTCATGATCACCCATGACATGACGGAAGCCATCCTGCTCGCCGACCGCATCGCGGTGATGGGAGGCGGCCGGCTGCTGGCGCAGGGCACGCCATCAGAGCTTTCCGAAAGCGACGACGCTTACGTCAGCGAACTCATGCGCACGCCGCGCCGGCAGGCCGAGCGGCTCGGCGCCCTGCTGCCGCGGGACGGTGCGGCATGAATCTCTTCACAGATCCACGCTGGGGCGAGGCACTGGGTCACCTGCCCGACTATCTCGGCAACCATGTCCGCGTCAGCGTCACCGCGCTGGCACTCGGACTTCTGGTCAGCCTGCCCCTCGCGATTGCGGCCCGCAATCGTCGAGTAGCGCGCGGCGCGCTGCTCGGGCTCGCCAGCATCGTGCAGACCGTGCCGGGGCTGGCGCTGCTGGCGTTGTTCTATCCGCTGCTGCTGGCGCTCGCGGCGCTCTCGCTGTCGTGGTTCGGCTTTGGCTTCTCCGCCTTCGGATTCCTGCCCGCGGTGCTGGCGCTGGCGCTCTATTCGATGCTGCCGGTGCTGCGCAACACCATCACCGGCCTGCAGGGCGTCGAGCCTTCGATCCTGGAAGCAGCCCAGGGCGTCGGCATGACGCCGCGGCAATCGCTGTTCACGGTGGAATTGCCGCTGGCGCTGCCGGTGATGATGGCGGGCATCCGCACATCAGCGGTCTGGGTGATCGGCACCGCAACGCTGTCGACGCCGATCGGCCAGACCAGCCTCGGCAATTACATTTTTGCCGGCCTGCAGACCCAGAACTGGGTGTTCGTGCTGTTCGGCTGCGTTGCCGCCGCGGTGCTGGCGCTGCTAGTCGATCAACTGCTGGCGCTGATCGAAAGCGGCTTGCGCTACCGCAGCCGCCTGCGCGCGGCGCTGGGCGGCGCCGGCATCGCCGCGCTCGTCGCGGCCACGCTGGTGCCTGCCATGATGCGCGCGCAGACCAACTACGTCATCGGCGCAAAAACCTTCACCGAACAATATGTGCTGTCGGCATTGATGACGCAGCGGCTGAAAGCCGCCTCGCTTCCTGCGACGACGCGGGAAGGCCTCGGCTCCAACGTCATCTTCGAGGCGCTGGCGGCTGATGATATCGACGTCTATGTCGACTATTCCGGCACGCTGTGGGCCAACCAGTTCCACCGCACCGACATCAGGCCGCGCCAGGAGCTGCTGGCCGAGCTGAAGACGATGCTGGCAAAACAGAACATCACGCTGCTGGGCGAACTCGGCTTCGAGAACGCCTATGCGCTGGTGATGCCGCGCAAGCGCGCCGAGCAATTGGGCATCCGCACCATCGCCGACCTCGCCTCGCGCGCGGCGAACATGTCGATCGCGGGCGACTATGAATTCTTCTCGCGGCCCGAATGGACCGCGCTGCGCAAGGCTTACGGCCTGTCGTTCCGCGCCCAGCGGCAGATGCAGCCGGACTTCATGTATGCGGCGGTGGCCTCCGGCGAGGTCGATGTCATCGCCGGCTACACCAGCGATGGGCTGATCGCGAAATACGATCTGGTGACGCTGGGCGACACCAGGCGCGCGATCCCGCCCTACGACGCGATGGTGCTGCTCGCGCCGAAGCGCGCCGATGACGAAGCGCTGCGCAAAGCGCTTCAGCCGCTCATCGGAAAGATCGACATCGCCACGATGCGCGAGGCCAACCTGCGCGCGGCAGGCAATGATGCGGCGAGCTCGCCGGACGCGGTCGCGCAGTGGTTGTGGGAGAAGGTGGGGAAAAAGTAGCCCCGTCATCATGCCCGAGCTTGACCGGGCATGATGAGCGGAGAGTTACAGCCCCTTGATCATCCCGGCGTCGATCAGGAGTCGATTAAATCGTCTCGCTTCCGCGCCTTTCCGGCAGGCATAGAACACGCCGTTGCAGCGAAGCATGATCTTCTTCTGCTCCTCAAACGACGGGTCGAGCGCGACGCCGGCGGCTTCCTGGATCACGAGCGGGATGTAGGCCGCATCGAGCGTATCAAGCGCCGACGAGAGGTCGCCCGGCCGGTAGTTGATGCCGTCAATCGCGTAGTAGGTAGAGAAGTAGCGCGGATCGGCTGCCATCAAGCGTTTCGCCAGCAGTTTCTGATCGATGCCGGGCTCAAGCAGCTTTTGCGAGATGGCCGGCTGGTGATCGCCGAAACGCAGCACCAGAAACGACTGATCCGGATAGTCGCGCTTAAGGGCAGCGATGAATTCGCGGTAGTCGTTCTGCGTCATGACCTGGCGACGAATATATTCGTCGGTCTCCGCCGTGTTTCCCGGTGGCGTCCAGTCCGGCGGGGTCAGATCGGGCCGATAGACGTCAGTCCAGGGAAAATGATTGGCCGTGAGATACACGAACATGAAAACCGGCGCCTGCTGCGGCTGCTCCCGCGCGAACACCTTCAAGGCTTGATCGAAGTAAAACTTGTCGGGCTGCATATCCTGGGCGACGCCCATATCCGCCATGTCGATGAAGTGGCCGACGCCAGTACCCTTCTGGAATGCGCGCGCGCCGAGGAAGTTGCCATAGGTCGGATAGAGCGAGAAGGTCTTGTATCCGCAACGCTTCAGCGCTTGCGGCAATCCGCGCGCAACACGGTTCGCGGTGATCCTTGTGACATAAAACTTCAGATCGCCGAACGACCGCGCCGACATGCCGGTCAAGACGTTGAATTCGGTGTACCACGTCGGGCCGCCGGTTGCCTCCGCGATCATGGTTCGTTGCTTGCCGTCGATGGACTTGAAGTAGTCGGAGTACCCTTGCGGCACTTTGATGCCAGGCGCGGCCGAGATGTCGAAGCTCGACTCGTCGAGCAGCATGATGATGTGCGGTCGCTTTGCCGTGGCGTCGCAGGTCTCGGCGGGCGGCAGCATGGGCAGGCCGGCAGCGTGCGCTCCCGCAAGGCGAAGCGGGCCATTCGTCGGCGGATCGACCTCGATCCATCCGGTCGAAGCCAGCCGCGATACCGCGACCACGCCCGAGCGCGCCAGATTGGAAATATGATTGACGCCCTGGAACGGCTCCCATGCCTGCTCGGGCGAGGCGACCGCCATCGCCGATATCAATGCGACCGTCGCGGCCATTCCCGTCAGCGCAGAGCGGCGGCGCACGCGAAACGGATCGAAGCGCCAGAGCGCCCACAGCAGTGGCGCTGCGACCAGCCCCGCCACCATCAACTGCATCTGCAAGCGCGGAAACACCGAGAGCAAGAACGAAAACGTATCGCGGTCGATGATCAGGAAGTCGAGGAAGGTCAGCGTTAGCTGCAGAATTCCGAACTTGAAGTGCGACAGCGCGATCAGGATCACGATCAAGGCCAGCGCCAGCGCCGCGCAGATCCGGGCCGCGGCAGCATGGACAGCAAAGGCAGTTCACGAATACCCACGCCAGCAGCGACAGCGTGATCGCAAACGGCCCGTACTCGGTGAACAACAGGATCGCCAGCGCGGCCAGATGCACGGCAACGATCAGGCCGGCCAGAGCAAAGAATCCGGCGCCGCGCGATTCCGCGCGGACGCTTTCGCTCATGCCGGATCCCGCAACGGCTGACATTTGTCCTCAGAGCCCTTTGATAAACCCTGCCTCGATCAATAATCGGTTGAACCTGCGCGCCTCGGCGCCGTCCTTGCAGGCGTAGAATACACCCTTGCAGCGGAGCATGATGTTCTTTGCTCCTCGAACGACGGGTCGAGCGGAATGCCCGCGGCTTCCTGGATCACCAGCGGCAGATAAGGCGCGTCGATCGTGTCCATAACGGCGGAACTCTTCACCGGCTCGAAATTGATGGCGTCGATCGCGTAGTAGGTGGTGAAGTAGCGCGGGTCGTAGGTGGTGAACTTGCGGGCGACCCTGGCTTCATCCAGGCCGGGATCCAAGAGGTTCGACGAGAACTCCGGCTGATGATCGCCGTAGCGAACGATCAGGAATGGCTGCGCCGGGAACTTCTTCTTCAGGCTGGCGATGAAGCCCGCATAGTCGCCGGCGCTCATGGTCTGGCGGCGCAGATATTCGTCGACCACCGGCGCGTTGCCGGGCATGCGCCAGGAGGGCAGCAGGTCCGGGCGGAATTTGGTTTCCCAGGGGAAATGGTTGGCGGCGAGATAGACGAAGGTGAACAGCGGCGTATTGGCCGGCTGCTCGGCGATCAGCTTGACCGCCTTGTCGTAGAAGAAGCTGTCCGGCTCGATGCCCTTCGCGCCGAGCGCGCGCGCATCATAGAAGTGCTGGATGCCGGTGGAAGTCTGGAAGCCGCGCGCGCCCATGAAGGCGCCATAGGCCGGATAGAGCGAGATGGTGCTGTAACCGCAGCGGCGCAGCGCCAGCGGCAGTCCGCGCTCGACCCGCCCCGACGCGATACGGGTGACGAAATAGGAGAAGCGGCCGAACGAGCGCGACGATAGGCCGGCCAGCACGTTGTACTCGGCCATCCAGCTTGCGCCGCCGCTGCTCTCGGCCATGAACTTGCGCTCGCGGCCGTCAAAGGACTTGAAGTGGCTGCCATAGCCCGGCGGCACCTTGACGCCGGCGGCCTGACGGATGTCGAAGCTCGACTCGTCATGAATCATGATGATGCGGGCGGCGGCCGGCGACATGACAGGAATCGACCAGCGGCATCTTCAGCCGCTCGGCGGTCACGGCCTCCGATTCCATGAAGCCGTAATTGGCGAAGTCGGAAACCGCGGTCACGCCCGAGCGGGCGAACTTGGAGAAATAGCCGTCGTCGTAATAGCCGCGCCAGGCTTCATCCGGCCAGGTGATGGAATAACCAGCCAGCGCGGCGAGACCGGCCAAGAGGCCGGCAACCGCCGGCAGGCGGCGGATGCGGAACGGATCGAGCCACCACAGCGCGTACATCAGCGGCAGGATAACGAGCGCGGCGCCGACCACGCTCCAGCGCAGGTTGGGAAAGATCGTGAACAGATACGCCGCGGTGTCGCGGTCGATCACCATCAGGTCGACGAAGTTCGCGGTCATCTGCACGACGTCGTGCTTGAGCCGCGATAGCAGCACCAGCAGCACCACCAGGGTCAGCGACAGCGCCCCCGACAGCGCCGGGCGCCGCAGCAGCGCGATAAAGAAGAAGTTCAGGATGCCCCACGCCAGCGCAAAACCCATGCGGCCGCCGAAATCGGTTTCGGTTTGCAGCAGGATCGCCAGTGCTGCCATGTGCGGTACAGCGACAGCCGAAAGCCGCCAGAAGCCAATGGCGGCAAGGCCGGCGACAAGGGTGGTGGCGGAGGGCCCTGGATTTGGCGCGGGCGCCATGGGAAACAACGCAACATGACCCGGCGCAATGCAAAGCCTTGGCTGGTGACGACCAGGAGACGCACGACCCATCCGGAACCTGGATCGTGTCACAAAAACGTAGTGGAATCGTCATGAACGCGCAATGAATTTGCCGCCGGGCGAACGCGGCAGAGTAAATTTGGCGCTGTCATTCCGGCACGCGTCACGGCCTCCTGGCAATCCCCTCGATGAAAAGATCCAGAATTGCCTCGGCGGTTCGCTCGACCTCGGGGCCGGCCACCCCCAGCGCGGAAAATGGCCGTCGATATTCATCCGGGCAAAGCCATAAACCAGCGCCCGGCCGGCAATCTGGACCTGCTTGAGGTCCGCTGGTCGCAACTGGCCCGCCGCGAAGGCTTCCGCGAGCGTTTGCTCGGTCAGTTCGATCAGTTCGGCATTGTCGCGGGAGATGGCGGCGGCTTTGTCGTGCTCAAAAAGCGGCGGCTGGAAATGATCTCGAAATGGGTCGGGTTGCGCATCGCCCAGCGCAGGTAGGCGAGCCCGAGGCAGCGAAAACGGCCGAGCGGATCGCCGGGGGCGGCGGCGGCAAGCGCCGCCTCGATCTCGGCGCGGAACCGGCGCTGCGCCTCCTCCGCCACCGCCTGCATCAGGGCGTCGCGGCTCGGAAAATGCCGAAACGGCGCCCCCGGCGACACGCCGGCGCGGCGGGCGGCCTCGCGGACGCTGACCGCCTCCGCCCCGCCCTCGTCGACCAATTGCAGCGCGGCATCGAGCAGGACGCGCCGGAGATCGCCGTGGTGATACGGTTTTGGCGCGGTCGCACGGGAGGGGCGGCGCGGTTTGGCGGCGGGGGATTTCGCGGCGGACGATTTGGCGGCAGGACGCATGTCCTCTTCCTACCATCACCGGCTTGTGAATGTAAGCATCGATTACACGGATTGACCTGACCTGCAAAGTATATGTAACTGGTGATTACATTACCAACCGCGTCATTGTGAGCTACGGCGGACAAGTCGCTTCGCTCGCAATGACGGCACAAACATTGGGGGACGAACATGCCGACGCGTCAAAACTGGTTCGATGGCTGGCGGCTGTTCGCCCTGCTCTCGCTGACCCTGCTTGCCCTGAGCGTCTGGATCGCCGGCATGCGGGGTTTTGAGGTCGACGGCGTGCGCATGGTGATCCGCTTCACCGCGCGAACCTCGCTGGTGCTGTTCTGCCTCGCTTTCTCGGCCGCAGCGCTGGCGTTGATATGGCCCAACGCGTGGACTCGATGGCTGCGTCGCAACCGCCGCTATCTCGGCGTCAGCTTTGCGGCCTCGCACGCCATCCACGCGGTCGCCATCTTAGCCTTCGCCATCATGGATCCCGCCGGATACGCCGCGGCGACCTCGATCGCGTCCTACATCTTCGGCGGCATCGGCTACGCCTTCATCATCGCCATGACCGCGACCTCGTTCGACCGCACCGCGGCCGCGATCGGCGCACGCGCCTGGCGCCGGCTGCATCTCGTCGGCGGCTACTACCTGCTGTTCCAGTTCATGGTGTCGTTCGGCAAGCGGATTCCCGACATGCCGCTCTATGCGCTGTTCCTGATTCCGCTAGTGGCGGTGTTCGCGCTGCGGATGATCGCGATGGCGCCGCGGGCCAAGCAGACCGTTCAGGCCGGTTGATCTAGTTATCCGCCAGCAAGTAAAACTTGCGGCCGAGCTGATGGTGAACCGTGATAACGGCACGATCGACATCGCTGATCAGGCTGTCGCCGAGTACGACGTTGGGAATCTCCCAATTTCGCCCCTCGCGGACGGGCAACGCCGACAGTGCCGGAACGGAAGCGGTTTCGCACCCGGGTTGTGCGCGAAGCGCCGCGTTGGCAAGCAGGGTCAACTCGGCGTGGGTCTTACCAATGCGCGTCATTGCGACCGACTTCATCCCTGCGGCGTCAGCCCGAGGCGCTTGGCGATGATCCTGTCGAGGGTGCGCTTGGGCAGCACGGCTGCCATGAACTGCCGCATCGGATCCGGCGCGATCACGTAGCGCACCTTGGGTTTCGGCAGCGTCAATGCCCCGAACACCTTCTCGGCAATTGTCTCCGCCGGCAATCCGGTGGCGCCGAGGTTCAGCATGAAGGCACGGATTTTCTCCAGCGCCGGAAAATACGGCGAGTTCTTGTAGACGGAGATGTCGACCTCCTCGGCCTTGCTCCAGATCGGCGTCTTCACCGCGCCCGGCGCAATGATGATGACGTCGATCCCGAACAGCATCAGTTCGCGGCGCAGGCTCTCCGACAGTCCCTCGATCGCATGCTTGGAGGCGGCATAGGCTGACGTCATCGGGCTGCCGCTTTTGCCGGAGACCGAGGAGATCATCACGATCCGTCCCTTTGGTCCCTTCAGGGTCGGATCGGAGCCGAGCAACGGCCCGAAAGCCTGGGTCGCGATAACAGGCCCGATGAAATTGACCTCCATCTGGCGGCGGAATTCGTCGGCGGCGAGTTCGAGCACCGGGCCGGTGACCGCAATGCCGGCATTGTTGACGAGACCGGCGAGCGTTTCGCCGTTGAGGGCGCTACGGACCTCGCGCGCGGCGGCCAGCACGGCGGCCTCATCGGTAACGTCGAAGGTCAATGGCGTGAAGTTCGCCCCGAACTCGTTTCTGAGACGATCGGCGTCGGCCTGCTTGCGCACGCTGCCGAACACGCGGAAGCCGCGGTCAACCAGCAGTTTCGCGCTGGCCCAACCGATGCCGGTGGACGCGCCGGTGATGACGACAGATCTCATGACCTAAGCCCTTGTGAGAGGTTTAATGAAGTTCGTCGTGAAGGAATGCTTAAGCACTGGCTTCGTCAGCTTCCTCCGCGGGTGCGGCCAGCCTTGACGGCGTCTTGTTCGGCAAGTTGCTATTCGATTTTTCCTGGAAACGGTTTGGAGAGGATAGCAGCCGGACCGGACTACCGGAAGCGGTGCCGCATGTCAGATCCAGTGCGACATCGGCGATTTATCGCGTGAAATCGCAGCGTTTGCCTCCGATCGCGTTGGTAAATAATTCGGACCGCGACATTTGCAATACGCGGCGTGCTTCAACGCCGAAGCGCTTGCTGCGCCGCAGCCGATAACATTGCCCATTTCAGGTACAGTCGATCTGTATTTCTACCGGTTCCGGCCTTTAACGCAGTGTAAGGCTCGGCTCGTCATTGTGTGCGCCAACCCTTCAACAACCAGACAGGCTGCCCACAATGGTGCAACAGCCGGCGCACTCAATCATTGCCGAACTCGAAGATGCCGTCAGAGGCGGTTCATCTGCCAAGCGGGTGGAAACCCTGCGGCAGGTCACCGATCTTTTCCTCAATGACGGGGATCGCCTCAGCGACGACCAGGTCAAGGTCTTCGACGACGTGCTCTGCCTCCTGATCGCGCGCGTCGAAACGCGGGCCAAGGCCGAACTCTCCAAGCGGCTGGCGCCGCTCGACTACGCCCCGTTCGAGGTCATCCAGCATCTCGCCTGGGACGACGAGATCGAGGTCGCCGGCAGTGTGCTTGCAAATTCCAGCCGGCTCGGGACCGACGTGCTGGTCGAGATCGCCAGCAGCAAGGGGCAGGATCACCTGCTCGCCATTTCCGGCCGGCCCAACCTGCCCGCGGCCGTGACCGACGTCATCGTCGATCGCGGCGAAAACCAGGTGATCCGCAAACTGGCCAACAATGCCGGCGCACAGTTTTCTGAGGAGGCTATTCCAACATCGTCGCCCGCGCCTCCGCCGACGACGAACTGGTCGAGATTCTCGGCCTTCGCGGCGATTTGCCGGAAAATTGCATGCGCGATCTGCTGCGACGCGCCAAGGACGCGGTCCGCGCCCGCCTGCTGGCCATCGCGCCGCCCGCGCTTCAGGAGGAGATCAAGAAGGTCCTGAACACGATCGCCCGCGAAACGCCGCCCCCAGGGCGGAGCTTCGGCGTCGCCGAGGAGTACGTAAAGCTGATGAAGGGGTTGAACGAGCTGGACGATGCGGCGGTCTATACTTTCGCCGAGTCGAAAAAGTTCGACGAAGTCACGGTTGCGATCGCGGTTCTCAATGAGATGCCAATCGAAATGGTGGCCCGGCTGATGGAAGGCCCCCGCGCCGACCTCCTCCTCATTCCCTGCCGGTCGGCCCGTCTGAACTGGCCGACGGTCGAGTCGATCCTGCGCAACCGGCCGGTAATGCCTTCGGTCAACGAGCAGACGCTGGAGGTCGCGGAGCGCGATTACCGGAAGCTGTCGATGGAGACGGCCCAGCGCACCGTGCGCTTCTGGCAGTTGCACAACAGGATCGAAAAGTAGCCGGGACGGCCGAATTGAGCCTCCACTTTCCCGTCATGGCCGGGCCTGTCCCGGCCATCCACGTCCTGCTTTGCATCCGCAGCCAAGGACGTGGATGCCCGGCACAAGGCCGGGCATGACGAGCAGAGATACTTGCGCGCGATTTCATTGATTGCTTTTCGGTCAGGCTCTCGGCATGGGAGGTCCGGACCGATCACAATCGATCCAGCGCGCGATCCAGCCAGCCGTCGCCGCCGCCCCTGACCCATTCAAAACCCAGCCGCCGAGGCAAATCGACACCCTCTGGGCGAAGCATCCGCACCTCGGGGTGTTCGAAACTGTCCGGCATCAGGCAGAACCCGAGGCCAGCCGCCACCATCGCCAGCGCCCGCGCATCGCTGTCGGTCTGTGCGACAACTCTCGGCCGCACCTTCCACGCATCGAGAATCCGCGATGCCGACTGCAGTTGCTCGCAGTGCACGCGCACGATCAGGGGCTGACCCGCCAATATCTCCGGAGAGACCGGACCACGGGGAACGCGCGGGCGGAAACGGCCAGCGCCTGCCGGTCTGCCGCCAGCTCCGATTGCCGATGGCCGCGTGCCGCCGATCCCAGCGCAGTCAGGACGACATCGTAGCGGCCGTTGGCAAGCCGCTGCTGGAGCTTGGAAAAGGAAGCATCCTCGGTTCGCCACGACCGTCCCGGCTCGATCGCCCGCAACCGCGCAATGCATTGGGCCACGAAGGCCGGCGAAATCGTCGGCAGAATTCCAAGCCGCAGCGGCCTGCCGGGCGGCTTGCCGCCGGACGCGGCCTTGAGCTGTTCGGCCTGGCGCAGAATCGACCGCGCGGTTTCCAG
Organism: Bradyrhizobium sp. RDT10; assembly: GCA_044772375.2. Taxonomy (GTDB): domain Bacteria; phylum Pseudomonadota; class Alphaproteobacteria; order Rhizobiales; family Xanthobacteraceae; genus Bradyrhizobium. The sequence continues at coordinate 761,893 of CP187939.1, read as the reverse complement.
CACCTCTTCGCCGTTCGGCGTGAGCCGCACGCCGCGCGCATGACGCTCCAGCAAGGCGAACCCCAGCTCGGCTTCGAGGAAGCGATCGCGGCCGACAGCGTCGGCTGCGTGACGAACGCCCGGCGCGCGCCGGCGCTGAAGCTGCCCGCTTCGGCGACAGAAACGAAATACCTGATCTGCTTGAAGTCCATCCATAGAGAATACCTATGGCTTGATATCGGAACAATCGCGATTGCCTAAGCCTCTCCCCGGTCCGAGCATTGACGCCGGTCAAACAGCCGGGAGGGACTTATGAATCATCCGATCCGCGAACTGGTCGAACGGATCACCTACGCCCCCGGCTACACCAGTGCCGTCGGCACCAGGGTCGAGAGCGCGGAACCCGGCTACGTCGTGATGTCTCTCGCCAAGAGCGAAAATCTGCTGCAGGCGAATGGCTTCTTTCATGGCGGCGTCATCGCCGGGCTGGCGGACCATGCCGGCGGCGGGGCCGTGACCACGGCCATGCCGCCCGGCCGGTTCGCAGTGACCGTCAACCTGCAGGTCGGCTTCCTCGCCCCGGCGAAAGGCGGATCGCTGATCGCGCGCGCCCGCGCGCTTCAGGTTGGAAGCACGATTGGCGTGGCGCATGTCGACGTGGCATCGCTGGCCGACGGGGTGGAGACGCCATGCGCGGTCGCGATCGTGACGCTTCGCGGCGTCGACTTCCCGGCCCAATAAAAGCCACGCAATGCTGGAGAGTGCGGCGCGTTCCGACGATGGAACGTGCATCGCTGGCAAGCGATACAGGGTCAAGGCCGGTTCGCTGCTGATCCAGCACATGAAATGTTCGGAAGCGCGGAAACCGATTCCCGATCTGCCGTGCGAACCGCCGATCTCGTTTCGCGAACGAGAATGCAGATTAAGCAACCGCGCTTTGACTCGGTAAACGCTGGCTTTTCCGCCGCTAATGTAATTGTTGAATTGCTTCGCACCAAGAATGTGCATGAAGCGTCAGTTCTTTGTTTCGGCTCGGCTGGCGCACTCGGCGCGGCGCGTTGAAGAATATAGTTGAGCCCATCAACTCTTCAAAGAAACGGCGAGACCGCATTCGCGATCTCGCCCGAACGTAGCGTCGAAGGTTTAATTATTGGTTTTGTCGGTAACACCGAACCTGCGCTTGGATGCTCTCATGTCCCGGACGCGATGCAGCGCGCCAACTTTGTAGGGTGGGCAGAGGCGCTCTTTGCGCCGTGCCCACCATCTATCCACCGGATCATCTGCATGGTGGGCACGCTGCGCTTTGCCCACCCTACCCGATCCGACCCAGCCTCAGTTCTTGGTCTTGTCGACCAGGGCGCCCTTCTTGATCCACGGCATCATGTCGCGGAGTTTTGCGCCGACTTCCTCGATCGGGTGCTCGGCGAGCTTGGCGCGGGTCGCCTTGAACGAGGTCTGGTTGACCTTGTTCTCCAGCATCCAGTCGCGGGCGAACTTGCCACCCTGGATGTCGGCGAGAACGCGCTTCATCTCGGCCTTCGTCTCCGCGGTGACGATGCGCGGGCCGGTGACGTATTCGCCATACTCGGCGGTGTTGGAGATCGAGTAGTTCATGTTGGCGATGCCGCCTTCATAGATCAGGTCGACGATCAGCTTCACCTCGTGCAGGCACTCGAAATAGGCCATCTCGGGGGCGTAGCCGGCTTCCACCAGCGTCTCGTAGCCGCCCTTGATCAGCTCGACCAGGCCGCCGCAGAGCACCACCTGCTCGCCGAACAGGTCGGTCTCGCACTCTTCCTTGAACGTGGTCTCGATGATGCCGGCGCGGCCGCCGCCGATCGCCGAGGCATAGCTCAGGCCGAGGTCATGGGCGTTGCCTGAAATGTCCTTGGCAATCGCGATCAGGCAGGGCACGCCGCCGCCGCGCTGGTATTCCGAGCGGACGGTGTGGCCGGGGCCCTTCGGCGCGATCATCAGCACGTCAAGGTCGGCGCGCGGGTCGAGCAGGTTGAAATGGACGTTGAGCCCGTGGGCGAACACGAGCGCCGCACCCTTCTTCATGTTGTCGTGCAGGTGCTCGCGGTAGATGTCGCCCTGCAGCTCGTCCGGGGTCAGCATCATCACGAGGTCGGCCCATTTGGCGGCCTCGGCGACTTCCATCACCTTGAAGCCGGCGGCTTCCGCCTTCTTGGCCGAGGCCGAGCCCTTGCGTAGCGCAATCGCGACTTCCTTGACGCCGGAATCCTTGAGGTTCAGCGCATGGGCGTGGCCTTGGCTGCCGTAGCCGACGATGACGACCTTCTTGCCCTTGATCAGGTTCAGGTCGGCGTCGCGATCGTAATAAACACGCATGGGTCGTTTCCTTAATCGATGGCCAAAACGGCCGGTTAATCAGGCATTTGGGGGAATAGGACCGCCGGTCGCCCGCGAATTTCCGGCGTTGTCTAGAGCATTTTCCGCTTCAGGGGAAACCCGTTTATGCATGGCGCACTGCGGTATCATGCGTCCATGAAGACGGGGTAGAGCGAGGCCAGCAGCAGCACCGCCATGACAATATTGAAAGCCCGCACCGCCCGCCGGGAGGTCAGGACCGGCCGCAGCGAAGTGCCGAACAGGGCCCAAGCGGTGCAGGACAGGATGCCCAGGATCAAGCTCAGGCCGACCTGGATCACGATGTTCCAGGGATAGGCCGCAATCGCCGCATAGGCGGTGATGGTGCCAATCACCATGACCCAGCCCTTGGCGTTGACCCACTGGAACATGGCCGCGCCCCAGAACGTCATCGGGCGGCCACGGCTATCCTGATCCGCGGACGGCGGTTCGGACATCGCAATCGCCCAGGCCAGATAGATCAGGTAGGCGACCCCGGCATATTTCAGGATGGTCTGCAGCACGGGATAGGCGATGAAGACGGTCCCGAGCCCGAGACCGACCGCGCCGACCATGAAGGCAAAGCCGACCGTGATTCCCCATGATGTGCGGGATGGTCGGGCGGAAACCGTAAGTCAGCCCCGACGACAGCAGCATGATGTTGTTCGGCCCCGGCGTGAAGAACATCACCGTGGCAAACATGACGAAGGCGATCAAAAGCGAGTGCGACATGGGACCTCACGCGATCTTTGGCAGAACTTGTTTTTCTAAGGTCTTGGGACGCTTCGACAGCAGCATGACGGCAATGCCGCCCACCACCGTGACCATCCCGGCCAGCCGCAGCGGCCCGAAGGTTTCGCCGAACACCACGCTGGACGCGGCGGAACCAACGAACGGCACCAGCAGCGCGAACGGCACCACCTGCGCCGCCGGATAGTCCCGCAGCAGCCTCCCCACAGCCAGTAGGCGATGCTGGTGGAGACCCCGCCGAGACCGATCATGCACATCAGGCCGGTCAGCGACATATGGGTCAGCGCATGCCAGGTCGGCTGCGGGCCGTTGCTGACCAGCGTCAGTGCAAGCAACGGGACCGCCGCGACCAGACACAGCCACGCGAACAGATCGAACATCGGCACATCAGGCGCGCGCCGGAGCAGCAGGTTGCCGGCCGCGAAGCTGAGCGGAGAGATCATCAACATGGCGAAGGCACTGACGCTGAAATCATAACCGACGGTGCCGCAGATCATCAGCAGGCCGACCGTGGCGACGCCGATGCCGACGGTCTGCCACGCGCCCGGCCGTTCGCGGAACAGGAGCGCGGCAAAGCCGATGGTGAACAGCGCCTGGCTCTGCACGATTACGCTGGAGAGGCCGACGGGGACGCCGTGGGCGATGGCAAAGGCCTGGGCGAGAAACTGCCCGAGGAACAGCGTGAAGCTGATCGAGACCAGTACGCCCCATGAAACCTTCGGCCGCGGCACCAGGAGGCACGGCAATGCCGCAATGGCGAAGCGAAGCGTCGTCATCAGTTCCGGCGAAAACTCGTTGAGCGCGATCCGGCTTGCCACGAAGGCAAGGCCCCAGATCACCGCCACCAGCACGGCGATGCAGACATCGGCCGGTTTCATTTTTTCTAGCTCTGTTGGTCCGGCTTTGGTTTGCGCAGCAGATAGGTGCCGTGGAGCGGCGCGTGATAGTCGACCGATTCCAGCGTGAAGCCGACATCGGTCAGCATGCGCTCGATGACCCATCCGAAGGTCGAGTATTCGTCGCGCATATGGGTGACCACGCCCTCGCGCTGGAAATCGTGGTTCTTGATGGTGAAATCGGCCCATTGCTCGACATCGCGCTCAGCGCCGTCGGGCATGCTGACGAAGACGATGTCGCGCAGGTAGAAATTGGCGCCTGGCTTCAGCGCCGCATGGATTCTTGCCAGCGCCACCGCCTTCCAGAAATCCGGTAAATGATGCAGCGTGAACTCGCTGACGATCAGATCATACGAATTCGGCTGGTAGGCGAAGCTCAGCATGCCGGCCGGCTGGGTCCGAATCGCGATCTTGCGGTCGCGGGCCTGGATATTGGCAAGCGCCAGCATCGCCGGCGAAATGTCGATCGCGTCGACCTCGGCGCCCATCAGCGCCGCCTCGCAGGCCAGGACGCCGTTGCCGCAACCGATATCGGCCACCCGCCAGCCCTTCTGCACGCCGAGCATGGTCAGCGCCGCGCGTGCCCGGAGGTCGCTGTCGTCATGCCGGTCGTAGATCGAGGCGACCGCGGAATCGAGGCCGAGCTGTCTCCGTTGATTGTAGTACCAGTCGCGCGCCAGCATGTTTCACATCCCTTCAGGCCCGCGCCCGATCGCGGCAACGCCGGTGCGCGACACTTCGACAAGGCCGAGCGGGCGCATCAGGTCGATGAATTGGCTGATCTTGGTGGAATTGCCTGTGATCTCGAACACAAAACTCTCCGTCGTGGCGTCGATCACCCGGGCGCGGAACGCATCCGCCAGCCGCAGCGCCTCGACCCGGCTGTCGCCACGGCCACGCACCTTCACCATCGCGAGTTCCCGCTCGATGGAGCGGCCGGTGATCGTCATGTCGACGACGCGATAGACCGGCACCATGCGATCGAGTTGGTGCTTGATCTGCTCAATCACCATCGGCGTGCCCGTCGTGACGATGGTGATGCGCGAGAGATGTTTCTGGCTCTCGGTTTCCGACACTGTGAGGCTCTCGATGTTGTAGCCGCGGCCGGAGAACAGGCCGATCACGCGCGCGAGCACGCCCGGCTCGTTCTGCACCAGGACCGAGAGCGTGTGCGTCTCGTTTGGATCGTGGCGATCTTCCAGGAAGTAGGCTGATGCGGGCTGGTTCATTATGTTCCCCTTGGATTCTTTCTCGGTCACGCCATGGCCCGTTGCTCTGTGGCAGCAGCATCCGTACCGACCCAGTTGCGGAACCGATCGAAATCGATATTGCCACCGCTCAGAACCAGTCCGACGCGTTTGCCTTGAAGTATCTTCTTCTCCTGCAAGGCGGCTGCGAGCGCGGCTGCGCCGGCGCCTTCTGCAAGATTGTGTGTCGGTCCAGTAGGCGCGCATCGCCGAAGCGATCTCGTCATCCGTGACCTGCACAACGCGCGAAGCGCCCTTGCGAATGACCGCAAGCGCCTCGGCAACGGGAACGCGGGTAGCCATGCCGTCGGCCAGCGTGTTGCTGGTCTCCGTGGTCACGACCGTGCCAGCCGCGAACGACAGCGCGTAGGAGGGCGCTTCGGTCGACTGCACGCCGACGATTTCGGTCGTGCGCCCGAGCAGATCGCGCGCCATGATGCAGCCGCAAATTCCCGAACCCTGCCCGATCGGCACATAGAGCACGTCGAGATCAGGCGCCGCGCGCAGCAATTCGAGCGCATAGGTCGCGACGCCGAGCACGAGGTCGGGATGGAACGACGGCACCATATGGAGGCCGGCGAACTGGGCGCGGCGCGCGGCTTCTTCGGCTGCCGCCTGAAAGTCCTCGCCATGCTCGACCAGTTCAGCGCCGAACGCGCGCATGGCGCGGTTCTTCTCGACCGAATTGCCCTGCGGCACATAGATCACCGCCGGCACGCCGTGACGGCCAGCAGCGAACGCGAGACTTTGCCCGTGATTGCCGCGCGTGGCGGAAATGATCCCGGGCATATTCGGCCGCTCCCGCTTCAGCCGGTCCAGATAGACCAGCCCGCCGCGCACCTTGAAGGCGCCTATCGGCGTGTGGTTCTCATGCTTGACGATGACGCGCGTACCCAGCCGTTCGGCAAGCAACGGCCACGCATGCGCTGCCGTCGGCGGCACCGCCTGCCCCACGATCTCGTGCGCGCGTTCGAGTTCCCTGAGGTCAAACATTTTGCTGTTTCACCTCACACCAGCGCCTTGCCGCCAGCAAAGGCCGCGGCGGTGGCCTCGTCGGTGGCTTCCACCGGCAGCAGCATTTCGTTGTGCGCCTTGCCGGACGGAATCATCGGGAAGCAGTTTTCCAGCGCGGCGACGCGGCAATCGAACAGCACCGGGCGTTTGACGCTGATCATTTCCTTGAGCGCGCCGTCGAGATCGCCGGGCTTGATCGCCTGCAGACCGACGCAGCCGAACGCGTCCGCCAGCTTGACGAAATCCGGCAGCGCTTCGGAGTAAGAATGCGACAGCCGGTTGCCGTGCAGGAGCTGCTGCCACTGCCGCACCATGCCCATGTACTGGTTGTTCAGGATGAAGATCTTGATCGGCAGTTCGAACTGAACGGCCGTCGACATCTCCTGCATCGTCATCTGCACCGAGGCGTCGCCGGCGATATCGATCACGAGGCTGTCGCGATGCGCGACCTGCACGCCGAGCGCCGCCGGCAGGCCGTAGCCCATGGTGCCGAGACCGCCCGACGTCATCCAGCGGTGCGGCTCCTCAAACCCGAAGAACTGCGCCGCCCACATCTGGTGCTGACCGACTTCGGTCGTGATGTAGGTGTCGTGCCCTCGCGTCGCCGCGAACAGGCGTTCGATGGCGTATTGCGGCAGGATGACATCGTTGTTCTTCTTGTAGGCGAGCGAATTGCGCGCGCGCCACTTTGCAATTTCCTGCCACCAGATCCTGATATCGGGCTTCTTCGCTTCCGCCTTGAACACCTGCAGCAGGTCGCCGAGCACGTTGGCGGCATCGCCGATGATCGGCACGTCGACGCGGATGTTCTTGTTGATCGAGGACGGATCGATGTCGATGTGGATCTTCTTCGAGCCCGGCGAGAACGCATCGGTCCGGCCGGTGATGCGGTCGTCGAAGCGCGCGCCGACGCACAGCATGACGTCGCAATCATGCATCGCCATGTTGGCCTCGTAGGTGCCGTGCATGCCCAGCATGCCGAGCCAGTTCTTCCCCGACGCCGGATAGGCGCCGAGGCCCATCAGGGTCGAAGTGATCGGAAAACCGGTAACCTCGACCAGCTCGCGCAACAGCTTCGAAGCTTCGGGGCCGGCATTGATGACGCCGCCGCCGGAATAGATCACCGGGCGCTTGGCCGATGCCAATAGCGCCACAGCTTTACGGATTTGCGCCGGATCACCTTTCACCCGCGGCGTGTAGGAGACATGCACGTCGGACTTGCGCGGCGGATGGTAGGTGCCGACTGCGAACTGCACGTCCTTCGGCACGTCGACCACGACGGGTCCCGGGCGGCCCGTGGTCGCCACGTAGAACGCCTCGTGCAGCACCTTGGCGAGATCGTTGACGTCGCGCACCAGCCAGTTGTGCTTGGTGCAGGGACGCGTGATGCCGACGGTGTCGCATTCTTGGAATGCGTCATTGCCGATCAGATGCGTCGGCACCTGCCCGGTGATGCAGACGAGGAGAATCGAATCCATCAGCGCGTCGGTCAGCGGCGTCACCATATTGGTGGCGCCGGGGCCTGACGTCACCAGCACCACGCCCGGCTTGCCGGTCGAGCGCGCATAGCCTTCGGCCGCATGGCCGGCGCCCTGCTCGTGCCGCACCAGAATGTGCTCGACGTCGCTCTGCTGGAAAATCTCGTCATAGATCGGAAGCACCGCGCCGCCGGGATAGCCGAACAGGTGCTGGACACCATGATCGATGAGCGCGCGCACGATCATCGCGGCGCCGGTCATCTGGTTGGGATCGTGGCTCTTGTCGGTCATGGTCTGCTCCGGATGCGCGGTTGGCGCGGCTTTCTTCGGTTTCGAGTTCTTGAGGGAATAAAAAAGGGCCCGAGAGGCCCAATGCACACCGCCTGAATTTGGGATGGCCTCAGCCACCCCGGCGGTGCGCCTGGGTACGACTACGATAAGGAGTTTGGTAATAATATTACGCATTTGGCGGCTCGTACTTCCCAAAGGTTGCGCGAACATAGCCGCCCCACCCTGAATGTCAAGACAATGGCGCCTTCGGCGCGATTTTTGCAGCTTAGCGGCGTTCCGGCGGTTCGGCGAGGGGAATTTTATGCGTGCAGCCATGCGCGCGGTCCGCCTCACCACTTTCGTTATCATTCCGGGATGGTCCGAAGCCACCCCTCGCCGCTTCCGGCTTCACCCATTCAAACTCCGGCAGTTGATGCCGGAACCAGGTGAATTGCCGCTTGGCGTAATGGCGGGTATCGGCGCGGCCGATTTCGGCGGCCTCTTTGCGCGTGATCTCGCCGCCGAGGTAGCGGATCAGCGCCGGCACGCCATGGGCCTTCATGGCCGGCAACAAGGGATCGAGCTTTCGCGCGGCCAGCGCCGCGACCTCATCCAGCGCGCCGGCGTCCAGCATCGCGTCGAACCGCGCATCGATCCGCGCATAAAGCTGATCGCGTTCGGGCGCGAGGAACAAGGCGGTGAATTCGCTCCGGGGCAGCAGCGGCGGCAGGCCTTCCTGGTGCCAGTCGGGCGGTGTACGGCCGGTGGCTTCGACGACCTCCAGCGCGCGGGCAATCCGCGTGCGGTCGCGCGGCTTCAGGCGTTCGGCCGATATGGGATCGCGGCGTGCCAACTCAGCGTGCAACGCCTCGACACCGTCGCGTTCCAGCCGCGCGCGAACGGCATCGCGTATCTCGGCTGAGATCGGCGGCACCGCCGAGAGACCGTGCGTCAACGCCTTGAAGTACAGGCCGGAGCCGCCGATGAAGACGGCCAAGCGCTTTTCCGCGCGCGCCTCGGTGAGCACCTTTCCGGCATCCGCCACCCAGGCACCCGCCGAGAAATTGACCGATGCGTCGACATGGCCATAGAGCCGGTGCGGCGCGCGGGTCTCCTCCTCCGGTGTCGGCCGCGCCGTGATGATGCGGAGATCGCGATAGACCTGCATGGAATCGGTGTTGATGACGATTCCGCCGGTCTTTTCCGCCAATTCGAGCGCCAGGGCCGACTTGCCGCTGGCGGTCGGCCCTGCGATAAGCACGGCCTTGCTCAAATCTAGCTGATACGCCTGCATGTCCCTCGTCGCCACGCTCATCTGTAACCCGGCCAATCCTGCGCTCGACACCACCATCGTCGACGGCGCGCTGGCCGTCCTTCCTCGCCGGGAACAGCGCAATGGCTGTTCGACGAAGTGGCAGTCGACATTCCCTTCGACAGCAGGGTCAAGAGCCCGGACGACATCAAGGCGATCGAAACCCGCCTGCAACAGGCGCGCGGCGACCTGCCGATCGACATCGTCGTGCAGCCTGTCGCCTTCAGGCGCAAGAAGCTTTTTCTGGCGGACATGGATTCCACCATGATCGGCCAGGAATGCATCGACGAGCTGGCCGATTTCGCCGGGCTGAAGGCGCATGTTGCCGGAATCACCGAACGGGCGATGCGCGGCGAAATCGAATTCGAGCCGGCGCTGCGCGAGCGCGTCGCGCTGCTGAAGGACCTGCCGGTCGGCGTCGTCGACGAGGTGCTGGCAAAACGCATCATACCGACGCCGGGAGGCCGGGAACTGGTTGCCACCATGCGCGCGAACGGCGCCTGGACCTGCCTGATCTCAGGCGGATTCACGCTGTTCACCCATGCGGTCGCCGCAAAAATCGGCTTCCAGGAGCACCGCGCCAACGAACTGAAGATCCGCGACGGCAAGTTCACCGGCGAAGTGGCCGAGCCGATCCTCGGCCGCGCCGCCAAGCTGGCAACGCTCATCGAACTTCGCGAGATCCTTCGACCTCGACGAAATCGACACGCTGGTGACCGGCGACGGCGCCAACGATCTCGGCATGATCGAGGCGGCGGGGCTCGGCGTCGCCTATCACGCCAAGCCCGCCGTCGCCGCCGCTGCCGCCGCGCGGATCGACTACGGCGACCTCACCGCGCTGCTATATGCGCAGGGCTATCGGCGCGAGGAGTTTGTGGGGGGATAAGATCTACGTCGTCCCTGCGAACGTTCGCAGGGACGACATGGTCACTCGGAGTAGCCAGCACGGTCACGTCGACCTGGACGCCCTACTGCACGCTCAGCGCGACGAAGCGTAATTCGCCTTCGCCGTTCGAGACCAGCAGCAGCACCGACTTCTTGCCGTCCTTCTTGAGCTGATCGACGCGCTTCTTGATGTCGGCCGCGTTGCCGACGGCTTCCTGCGCCACCTCGACGATGACGTCGCCGGCGGAGAGCCGCTTTTCAGCGGCGTCGGAGGAGCCATCGACACCGGTGATGATCACGCCCTTGACGCTGTCCTTGATCTTGTACTTCGTGCGCAGGTCCTTGCTCAGCGCGGCGAGATCGAGGCCGAGCGCCTTTTGCGTCACCGGCTTTTCGACGGGGTCTTCCTTGCCCTTGACGGCGGCCTGCTGCACCTTTTCGGTATCCTCGAGGCGCCCGAGCGTGACCTTGCGGCTTTCCTCTTTGCCCTTGCGGATGATGATCACGTCGACTTCCTTGCCGACCGCGGTGTCGGCGACGACGCGCGAGAGATCCTTCGGGTCCTTGACGTCCTTGCCGTCGAACTTGACGACGACGTCGCCCGGCTCGATGCCGGCGGGCTTGGCCGGCCCCTTGTCGTCGATGCCCGCAACCAGCGCGCCGCGGGCAGGCTTGATGTTGAGGCTTTCGGCGATCTCGTCAGTGACCTGCTGGATCCGCACGCCGAGCCAGCCGCGGCGCAGCTCGCCGAACTGCCGGAGCTGATCGACCACGCCCGCCACCGTCTTCGAGGGCACCGCGAAGCCTAGCCCAATCGAACCACCGGTCGGCGAAATGATCAGCGTGTTGACGCCGACCACCTCGCCTTCGAGGTTGAACAGCGGTCCGCCGGAATTGCCGCGGTTGATGGATGCATCGGTCTGGATATAGCTGTCGTACGGCCCCTGGCTGATGTCGCGGTTGCGCGCCGATACGATACCGGCCGTGACCGAGCCGCCGAGGCTGAACGGATTGCCGATCGCGATCACCCATTCGCCGAGCCGCAGCTTGTCGGAATCGCCGAACTTCACCGCGTTCACCGGCTTCACCGGCTTGAACTTCAGGACCGCGATATCGGTCTTCTTGTCGACGCCGACCAGCTCGGCCTTGATCTTGGTGCCGTCGTTCATGATGATGTTGATTTCGTCGGCGTCCGCGATGACGTGATTATTGGTGACGACGATTCCTTCGGAATCGACGATGAAACCGGAGCCGAGCGAAGTGGTCTTGCGGCGCTGCATCTCGCCGCTCTTGTCGCCGTCCTTGGGGGCGCCGCCGCGCCGGTTCTTGAAGAAGTCATCGAAGAACTCTTCGAACGGCGAGCCCGGCGGCAGTTGCGGCATCGCTTCCCTGTTGTTGCCGCCGCCCTTGGCCTCGACGTTCTGCGAGGTCGAGATGTTGACGACGGAGTCGATCACCTTCTCGGCAATGTCGGCGATGCCGTCCGGCCGCGCGCGCTGACCGGCGCGGTCGCCAGAATGCTGGCGGCACTGAGTGAGATCGCAATTCCCATCAAGCGCAGGCGACTGGTCAAGGCGAGTCTGGCACCGGTCATGTCAGCTTGTCTCCAAAGGGTCGAATTCGGGTCCACAGTGCGCCCGAACGGGTCCGAGGCGCAAGCATCTGCGCCTGATATTCCGGCAAAACCGGCCCCGGACGGCTCACGATTGCGTTGACGCCACAGCTACTTGCGCCCAGAGGGCGTCGGTCATTGCCGGGCGCGAGGCAAACTTAAGGCTGCAATTGCACGGCGCAAAATCTCGAGGTTCCCCGATGTGCAATGGCATATCCCCGACGTGCAATCGCACATCTGCGATGTGCACTTGCACATCCGAAGTCCGTCCTTCGGATCATCCCGAAATGACGGAACCGCCCTACCGCCGGACGAACCAGATCAGGAGCAGACCCACGACCGCCGAGACGATGCCGACGATCCGCAGGATATTGTCCGGCGTCGCCAGCGCGCTCTTCATCGCCCGGCGCATCCAGGCCGGGCTGGCGGCGAACATCAGGCCTTCGAGCACAAAGAGGATGCCCACACCGATGAGGAAGTCGGCGAACGCTATGGACCTCATCGAATGGCAACCCCCGCTATTCCAGCGCCTTTTGCTTTATGCCGGCGAAGCGAACCCGCTTCGCCGTAACGCGTGATCCCGACCCCGAGGAGGTCTAGGGCTTCGCCGCCGCAGCCGCAGCCGCAGCCGCCGGCGGTGGCCGGACGGATTGGCAAAGAAGCGGAAGAACTCGGAATCAGGCCGCAGCAGGAAACGGGTGTCGTTGGAGCGGAGCCCGGTCTCATAGGCCGACATCGAGCGATAGAAGGCGAAGAACTCCGGATCCCTGCCATAGGCCTCGGCGAACAGGCGGTTGCGTTCGGCGTCGCCGACGCCGCGCGTCTGCTCGGCGGTCGAATTGGCCTCCGCGATGATGACGGTGGCCTCGCGATCGGCCCTGGAGCGGATCTCCTGCGACTTCTGGCCGCCCTGGGCACGGAACTCCGCCGCCTCGCGCTGCCGCTCGGTCTGCATGCGCTGATAGACCGCCTGGCTGTTGGCCTCCGGCAGGTCGGCGCGGCGGATACGCACGTCGACCACCTGGATGCCGTACTGGTCGGCCTCCCGGTCGAGCTGGTCGCGGATGCGCGTCATCAGGCCTTCGCGTTCGTCGCGCACCATTGATGAAGTTGACCTCGCCCAGCACGCGGCGCGAGTGCCGCGTTCAACAACGTGGTGAGCTGGATGTTGGCGGCCTGGATCGAGCCGATGCTCTGATAGAAGCGCAACGGGTTTTGATCCGGTAGCGGGCGAAGGCGTCGACGACGAGCCGCTTCTGGTCGGAAGCGATGACCTCCTGGGATGGATTTTCCAGATCGAGGATGCGCTTGTCGATGCTGATGACGGTGTCGATGAACGGCGCCTTGAAGTTAAGGCCCGGCTCGGACACGACGTCGACCGGCCGGCCGAGCCGGACCACGAGCGCCTGTTCGGTCCGCGACACCGTGAAGATCGAGCTGTAGCCCACGATCACCACGAGGAACAGCAGGATCAGGGTGGCAATACCTGCAACCGGAGACCTCATCGGGTGCCTCCACTCTGCTGCTGACCGGCCGCCGGCGCCGGACGGCGCGGCGTCAATTCGCTGAGCGGCAGATACGGCACGATGCTCTGTGCCGAGTTGCCGCCGTCATAGACCAGTTTCTCGGACCCGCCGAGAATCCGCTCCATCGTCTCCAGATAAATTCGTTGTCGCGTCACGTCGGGTGCCTTCTTGTATTCGTCATAGACCTTCGAAAAGCGCGAGCTCTGGCCCTTGGCCTCGGCGACCGCCTGCTCCTTGTAGCCTTCGGCGACCTGCAGGATCTGCGCAGCGCGGCCGCGGGCGTCGGGGATGACGCGGTTGGCATAGGTCTGCGCCTCGTTCTGCAGCCGCTCAAAGTCGGCGCGCGCGGCCTGCACGTCGCGGAACGAGTCGATTACCTGCGCGGGCGGATCGACCTTCTGCATTTGCACCTGCGTGATCTGGATCCCGGAGCCGTAGCTATCCAGCGTCTTCTGCATCAGTTCCTGCACGCCCTGCTCGTTCGTGGTGCGGGCGCCGGTAGGGATCGGCTGAATCAAGGAGCGGCCGATCACTTCGCGCATCGCGCTTTCGGCCACCGCCTTCACCGTGCCTTCGGGGTTCTGGATGTTGAAGAGGTAATTGCCGACGCCGTCGGGCTTGATCCGCCACAGCACGGTGAAGTCGACGTCGACGATGTTTTCGTCGCCGGTCAGCATCAGGCTTTCTTCCGGCACGTCCCGCATGGTGCGGCCGCGCCGCGCCGGATCGTCGATCAGCGACATCCCGATCGAGATCGTGGAGACGCGCAGTGCCTTCGGCAGCAGCACGGTCTCGATCGGATAGGGCAGATGATAGTTCAGGCCGGGTTGCACGGTGCGAACATGCTTGCCGAAGCGCAGCACGACGCCGAGCTCTTCCGACTGCACGCGGAAGAATCCGGACAAGCCCCAGATCGCCAGCGCGCCAGCCAGCACCAGCGCGATGCCCATGCCGCTGAAATGTCCGCCCGGCAGAAGCTGCTGCAGCTTGTCCTGGCCGCGCCGCAAGAGATCCTCGAGATCGGGTGGCCTCGGCCCGACCGATTGCGGACCCGAACCCCACGGTCCCTTCGGACCTGAGCCCCATGGGCCCCCGCCTTGATTTTTCCACGGCATATGAACTCTCCTCCCGCGGAGCCCCGGCTCCGCCTGTTGGGCAGGATGCCTAGCCTCGCATATCTGCCCGGCCTTATAGGGGACCGCTGAGGTCCCTTACAACGCAAGCTTACCTCTCCGAGCAGCTATGCTGAGGCCATAATTGTCAATGCAAACATTGGTTAGCGAGGTTAACGCTGTTTGCGCCGACGAAATGTCACATAGGAGAAATCGGCGCTGTCGTGCGGACCGGCCGGATTCCGCATGCGCGCCGCCTCTTCCATGCGGTTAGATCGACGGCCGGGAAACGCGTGTCGCCGTCGGGCCGGGCATGCACCTCGGTAAACTCCAGGCGATCGGCGCTGTCCATCCATTGGGCATAGATTTCTGCGCCGCCGATCACAGCGATCTCAGTGGCGAAACGTCGCAGCGCATCGCCGGTGGCGATCGCCTTCGCATCGGCGAAGGAATGGGTGACCACCACGCCATCGGCGCGAAAGGCCAAATCGCGGGTGACGACGATATTGGTCCGTCCGGGAAGCGGCCGGCCGATCGAGACGAAGGTCTTGCGCCCCATCACCACGGGCTTTCCCGTCGTCAGCGCCTTGAAACGCGCCATGTCGGATTTCAGCCGCCACGGAATGGCGCCACTTGCCCCGATCACGCCGTTCTCCGCGACCGCAACGATGAGGACGATTTCCATTATCGCGTCCCTTGCGCCAGCGCCGTCAGCGCCGGACCGCCGACCCGGCAAACCGTCCACTCGTCCATCAGTTCGGCGCCGAGCGATTTGTAGAATTCGATCGACGGCGTGTTCCAGTCGAGCACCGACCACTGCAATCGCGACCAGCCGTTTGCCGCGCATTGCTTTGCGAGATGTACCAAGAGCGCCTTGCCTATACCCTTGCCGCGCAGCGCCGGCCGAACGAACAGATCTTCCAAATAGATCCCGGAGCGGCCGCTGAAGGTCGAGAAATTGACGAACCAGACGGCGAAGCCGGCAGGCATCCCGTCCCATTCGGCGATCTCGCAGAACAATCGCGGATTGGCGCCGAACAGCGCCGCGTCGATGTCGGCCTCCGTCGCCTCCATTTCGTGAAGCAGCTTTTCGTATTCAGCGAGTTCGCGAACGAAGGACAGGACAAGCCCCGCCTCGTCCGGCCGCGCGCGGCGGATCGTAAGGGACATCAGATGCTCACACCGCTGCTACTCATACCGCAACTTCGGCCTTGATGTGCGGGTGCGGATCGTAGCCTTCGAGCGCAAAGTCCTCGTAACGGAACGCGAAAATGTCCCTGACGGCCGGGTTGATCTTCATGATCGGCAACGCCCGCGTCGGCCGCGTCAGTTGCAGCCGCGCCTGTTCGAGATGGTTGGTGTAGAGGTGCGCATCGCCAAGCGAGTGCACGAAGTCGCCGGGCTTCAGGCCCGTCACCTGCGCCACCATCATCGTCAGCAACGCATAGGAGGCGATGTTGAAGGGCACGCCGAGGAACACGTCGGCCGAGCGCTGATAGAGCTGGCAGGATAGCTTACCGTTGGCGACGTAGAACTGGAACAGGCAGTGACAGGGCGGCAGCGCCATCTTGTCGACGTCGGCCGGATTCCACGCGCTCACGATCAGCCGCCGCGAATCCGGGTTGCGCTTGATCATGTCGATGACGTTGGAAATCTGATCGATGCTGCGCCCGTCCGGCGCCGGCCAGGAGCGCCACTGTGATCCGTAAACCGGACCCAGATCGCCGTTTTCGTCGGCCCATTCATCCCAGATCGAGACGCCGTTATCCCTGAGATATTTGATGTTGGTGTCGCCGGCGAGAAACCACAGCAATTCGTGCACGATCGCCTTCAGCGGCAGCCGCTTGGTGGTCAGCATCGGAAACCCGGCCGACAGGTTGAACCGCATCTGGTGACCGAAGATCGACAGCGTGCCGGTGCCGGTGCGGTCGTGCTTCTCCGCGCCGTCGCTGAGGATACGTTCGAGCAGGTCGTGGTACTGGTTCATGGCTAAGTTTCGGGCCTTTCTGGAAGGCGAATTTTAACGGCAGGGACCGCCATCAATACGCCGATTCGGCTCCTCACAGCGATTATACCCGGAAAAATGATCACCCCCGGTACAAACGACAAGGGGCGGAACTTGCGTCCCGCCCCTCGCCCATTGTCGTGATTGTGTGGGTTAATTCACCGCTTTGAGCACCGGCGTCCATTTGGCGATTTCATTTTTCACCAGCGTTCCCAGCGCGGCAGGGGTGCGGTCGGCGGAAGCCGGGATGACGCTGCCGAGATCGAGCAGGCGCTTGCGCACGCCCTCGTCATCCAGCGCCTTGACGACCGCGGCGTTCAATTTGGCGACGACGTCCGCAGGCGTCCCCTTCGGCGCGAAAATCGCATTCCACGCCTGGGCCTGGAAGGCCGGCAGGCCCGCCTCGGTGGTGGTGGGAACATTGGGCAATGACGGGTTACGCTCGGCCGTCGCAACCGCGTAGGCCTTGATCGTGCCGCCGTTGATCTGCGGCACCGCGTTGACGATCTGGTCGCACATGTAATCGACCTGCCCGCCCACCAGCGCGTTCATCGCAGGTCCCGTGCCGTTGAACGGAACGCCGATCGGCTTGACTCCCAGGATCGAGTTCAGCAACTCGCACGACACGTTCGAGACCGAACCGACGCCGGCGTGTGCTGCGTTGACCTTGGCTTCATTCGCTTTCACATAGGTGATGAATTCCTTGAGGTCCTTTGGCGGGAAATCCTTCCGTGCCAGAATCAGGATCGGGGTGCCGGCGAGCAGGCCGACCGGCTCGAAATCCTTCTCCGGGTGATAGGCAAGCTTGGGATAAAGCGGCACGGAAGCCGCATGCGTGCCCATATGCCCGGTGATCAACGTATAGCCGTCATTGGCAGCCTTCGAGGCGCGCGTGGTGGCGGTGGTGCCGCCAGCGCCGACCACGTTCTCGATGATGATGGATTGACCGAGCGTCTGCGCCATATGGCCGGTGACGATGCGTGCGATGACATCGGTCGGACCGCCCGCGGCAAACGGCACGATCATGGTGATGCTGCGCGTCGGATAGGCTTGAGCCTGCGCCTGGGAAGAGGACAGGCCCAGCCCGGCAAGCACAGCCAGAAAACCGCTCGCGAGCGAGCGACCGTACCAATTCATTTTGATCTCCTCCCGAAATCGTTGCAATGCCGAACATGCCCGCCGGCATTTTCCATGGCATAGAAAATTAGCCCGAAGTCGACCAGACTTCGGGCTGCGGCGCACCGCCGCAGGTCAGTTCTCCGATTCCACAAACACCTCGTCCCGCTTTTTACGTAGCGATGGCAGCACCGCAAGGATGAGCAACGCGGCGGCAATCGCCATCAGCACTGCCGACAATGGACGCGTCAGGAAGACCGACCAATCGCCGCGCGAGATCAGGAGTGCGCGGCGCAGGTTTTCTTCCATCAGCGGTCCGAGCACCATCCCGAGCAGCAACGGCGCCGGCTCGAAGTCGTGCTTGATCAGCCAGTAGCCGACCAGGCCGAACGCACCTGCGAGCATGACGTCGGTTGGCGCGTTGTTCACCGAGTAGATGCCGATACAGCAGAAAACCACGATAGAAGGGAACATCAGGCGATATGGCACGCGCAGGAGCCGCACCCAGATCCCGACCAGCGGGAGATTGATGATGAGCAGCATTAGATTGCCGACCCACATCGACGCAATCATGCCCCACACCAGTTCCGGCTGCTTCTGCATCACCTGTGGGCCCGGCACGATGCCGTGAATCGTCATTGCGCCGACCATCAGCGCCATGACGGCGTTGGGCGGGATGCCGAGCGTGAGCAACGGGATGAAGGAGGTCTGGGCGGCGGCGTTGTTGGCACTCTCGGGTGCAGCAACGCCCCGGATTTCGCCATGACCGAACTTCGAGGGATCTTTCGCGACTTTCTTCTCGAGCGTGTATGCGGCGAACGATGCGATCACGGCGCCGCCGCCCGGCAGAATGCCGAGAATCGATCCGAGCACGGTACCGCGCAGGATCGCAGGGGCCGTTTCCTTGAGATCCTGCGCCGTCGGCATCAGTCCCGAAACCTTCTCCTGAACCAGCTTGCGATCGGTTTCACCGCCGGCATCGAGATTGCGAATGATCTCCGCAAAGCCGAACAGTCCCATCGCCAGCGTGGCAAAACCAAGACCGTCAGCCAGTTCGGGAATGTTGAAGGCCATGCGCGAGGCGCCAGTCTCGATGTCGGACCCGACCATGGACAGCAGCAGCCCGAACACGATCATCGCGATCGCCTTCAGCACCGACCCCTTTGCGAGCACAACCGCAAAGATCAGGCCGAGCACCATCAGCGAGAAATATTCGGCAGGACCGAACGCCAGCGCGAGCTTGGTGAGCGGCGCGCCCAGCAGGGCGATCAGCACGGTCGCGACACAGCCGGCGAAGAACGATCCGATCGCAGCGATCGCGAGCGCCGGACCGGCGCGGCCTTTTTCGCCATCTGGAAGCCGTCGAGCGCGGTGACCACCGAGCCGGCCTCGCCTGGAATGTTGACCAGGATCGAGGTGGTAGAGCCGCCATATTGCGCACCGTAATAGATGCCAGCCAGCATGATCAGCGCGCCGACCGGCGGCAGGCCAAAGGTGATCGGCAGCAGCATGGCCACCGTGGCGATGGTGCCGATGCCCGGCAGCACACCGACCAGCGTGCCTACCAGCGCACCGATCAGGCACAGCAGAATGTTGACCGGGATTGGAATGGAGACTCCGCCAAGAAAGGCGGGTGTCCACTGCACGAACTGGAAAACGACGCCGAAGCCGAGTCCAAGATTTGAAAAGATATCTCCCATCACGCCCTCACCGGATCATGAAAGTCGGCAGGAGCTGCAAAGGCAGACCGAGCGCATATGGAAACAACAGGGCGCAAAACGCCGTCAGGCAGACGGCAACGATCAGCGTCTCCGTCCACCGGGTTTCCGGTGACCCGCATGCCGCGATCAAGAAAGCGGCCATGGCGGCAAAGATCATTCCCATGGGCCGGATCGTGAAGGCAAACGTCAAGATCGCGGCCGTCACGAAGAAGGGTCCCCGCCAATGGTATTTCGCGAGGTGGGGACCTTCGGTGAAAACGCCGACAACAGTGATGAGCGCGCCCAGGCCCAGCAGCAAGAATCCGAACATCCGCGGCGCGGTGCCGGCGCCGAACGAAAATCCGCGCATGCCCTGCAGGTCGCTCGACGCCCAAAGGGCGAACACGGCAATCGCCATCAAGGCAATTCCGCCGACAAATTCCTGCGGGTTGCGAACCCATTTCGGCATAATGGATTTGACCGGCGCATGGCCCGGCGTGGCGTTCATGGATATCTCCTCCCCAAAAAGCGGGCTTCTCGCCCGTTTGTTTGGATAACCTGGATGCTTGTCCCGGAAACTTGCTAGCGATTTTCCTCAGACAACGCCAGCAAAACCCAAAGCGCCTCCGAGCCGGATGGCAAATGAAGCGGCAAAGTTGCAATCAGGCCCACCAAGGGAGCCGCAGATCGCAACCTTTGCGACTGTAGCGCCGCAATACGCGAGCGATCAGCCGAGCAGCAGCGCCATCCAGGCGTCCACGCCAGCGAAAATTTATGCCGCGCCGGGACGCGATCGGCACATCGCGTATTTCGGGAACGATCGAATTCGTGGCCAAATCGCAACTGAGCGACATCAAACCGAAAGTCCAGGACACCGTGTTCCCCTCCTGTTCAGGCACCCTCGGCCCTGTTTTTCTCCAAATTTGCACCCTATATTGGGGGTGCCGGTTCGCCGGCTATGGAAATAAATGACCGTCGCAATAAACCATTCGGACCCGGGGGCAGTACCCGGCGCCTCCACCCAAGCCCACTCCTTCAGGATGGGTTTCGGCGGGGGCGAACCAGGATCGACGAGGGCGTAAAGGACGAGTTTTTCCCGGTATGGTTCCGCCGTCATCGGGCTATGCAATAGTTGCAAACGACAACTATGCTCCGGTTGCTCAGGCTGCGTAACGCAGTTTGAAAGACCAAGTCTAAAGTCCTGGTGGGTTAAGCTCCGCCAGGCGGGGTTCGGAGGCACCTGGCAACAGAAGCCTCCACTTTATTCTCTTCATTTCCGGCCGACGGCGCCATTCTGCCGCAAATTCGCTCCGTCGTGCCTGCTGACCTGCGGCTCCCGCCGGGGTAGCATAGAGGCAAGGGCGAGTCGGGCGACCGGCGGCCATCCAACGTAACAGGACGACCATGGCGACCGATCATATCCGTTATGACGTGCTGGCGCGCGACGCGCTGCGCGGGGTGCTGCGCCGCGTGCTAACCGACGCCGCCGAACACGGCCTGCCGGGCGAGCATCATTTCTTCATCACCTTCCTGTCCACCGCCGACGGCGTGAAGCTGTCGCCGCGGCTGTTGGCGCAATATCCGGAAGAGATGACGATCATCCTGCAGCATCAGTTCTGGGACCTGGTGGTGACGGAGGATCGTTTCGAGGTCGGCCTGTCGTTCGGCGGCATTCCCGAGCGGCTGGTGGTACCGTTCGCGGCGATCAAGAGTTTTCTCGATCCTTCTGTGCAGTTCGGCCTGCAATTCGAGCCGTCGGAAGCCACGGCAGAGGCACCTGCAGCGAAGCTGCCGGCTGTCCCCGCTCCGTCCACTCTGCCCGTCGCCGCGCCGGAGCCCGCCGCGGAAAGCAAGGACGAGCCGGCGAAGACGAGCGAAGGCGCGGAAGTGGTGCGGCTGGATCGCTTTCGCAAGAAATAATCTACGCGCGGGAAAACCCGCGACACTGTAATGTACACGCTCCGTCATCTCGCGGCGCAACGGACATTACTTATGGCTCGATCGGCAACATCCGGAAACAAATCTGCCCGTAGCGAGACCGACAGCTTCGGTCCGATCGATGTTCCCGCCGACCGTTATTGGGGCGCGCAGACCGAACGCTCGCGACAGAATTTCAAGATCGGCCAGGATCGCATGCCGATGGCGATCGTCCATGCGCTCGGCATCGTCAAGCTCGCCTCTGCCCAAACCAATCGCGAACTCGGATTGCTCGACGCGCGCCGCGCCGCCGCCATCGTCCGTGCCGCACGCGAGGTGATCGAAGGCAAGCTCGACGATCACTTTCCGCTGGTCGTCTGGCAGACCGGCTCCGGCACCCAGACCAACATGAACCTCAACGAGGTGATCGCCAACCGCGCCAACCAGATGCTGGGTGGCGAGCTCGGCGCCAAGAAGCCGGTTCATCCCAACGATCACGTCAACATGAGTCAGTCGTCGAACGATTCATTTCCGACGGCGATGCATATCGCCGCTGCGGGACGCATCATCGCCGACCTGCTTCCGGCGCTCGCCGAACTGCATCGCGAGTTGCGCAAGAAGGAAAAGGCCTTCGCAAAAATCGTCAAGATCGGGCGAACGCACACCCAGGACGCAACGCCATTGACGCTGGGGCAGGAATTCTCGGGCTACGCCGCGCAGGTCGAGAGCGGCATCGCGCGGCTGCGAACCGCGGTGAAGGAATTGTTCCCGCTGGCGCAAGGCGGCACCGCGGTTGGAACCGGTCTCAATTCCAAGCCGCGATTTGCAAAACTGGTTGCCAGGCACGTCGCGAAAATCACACGGCTGCCCTTCACCAGCGCGCCCAACAAATTCGAGGCGCTGGCTTCCAACGACGCCTATGTCATGGTGCATGGCGCGATCAATTCGGTGGCAACCGGCCTGTTCAAGATCGCCAACGACATTCGCCTGCTGGGCTCCGGCCCGCGTTCCGGCCTCGGCGAATTGATCCTGCCGGAAAACGAGCCGGGCTCGTCGATCATGCCCGGCAAGGTCAACCCGACCCAGTGCGAAGCGATGACCATGGTCTGCTGCCAGGTGTTCGGCAACCAGACAGCCGTCACCGTTGCCGGGAGCCAGGGACATTTCGAATTGAATGTTTACAAGCCCGTACTGGCATATTGTATGATGCATTCCATTCAACTGCTGTCGGATGCGGCGCGCTCGTTCACCGAACATTGCGTGGTGGGCATACGCGCCGACGAAAAGCGAATTCGCGATTTGATGGAGCGCTCGCTGATGCTGGTCACCGCGCTGGCTCCGAAGATTGGATACGATAACGCTGCGAACGTCGCCAAATCCGCGCACGCGCGCGGAACAACATTGAAGGAAGAAGCCGTACGCCTCGGGTTTGTGAACGCCGCCGAATTCGAACGCCTGGTGCAGCCGGACAAAATGACACACCCGGGCTGATCGCCGCGCCTGCCCCCGGGAAACTACGGGTGAGAAGTATAAATTATGGATCATACCTGAGGAATGAGGTTGATCATCTATCGCGGTTGCGGTGACGCATGGTACGAGCAGGAATTATTCGGTTTTCGCAGAGCGAAACATATTTTTGATGCTATCAGAGAGCACTACACGGGGATTCCGAATGACCATCCAATTTGCCGGCGCACGACACGACGACATTTTTCCAGCCGACGTTTTTCCAGCCAATGAATTATCATGCCTTCGAGTCGCCGGATGATGGAGGCGAACATGGCGAGACGTGATCAATCTGAAGCGATTCAAGAAGCGCAACGAACGGGAACAATCGGCAAGGCAAGCCGACGCCAACCGCGCTCGGTTTGGCCGGACCAAGGCCGAACGCGCGCTCGATGACCGCCGCGAGGATCGCGCCGGCGATCTTTGGACCAGCACAAGCTCGATGACGGAGACGCGTCATGAAGTCACCCGTCGTCAAGCGCTCGATCGTGGTCGCCGGCCACAAGACCAGTGTCAGCCTCGAAGAGGCTTTCTGGAACGGCATGAAGGAAATCTCGGGGCTGCGGAATATGACCTTGTCCGAGTTGGTCGGCGAGATCGACAGCAATCGCCAGCAGGGCAATTTGTCCTCGGCGATCCGTCTCTTCGTGCTGGACTATTTCCGCACCCGCGCCATGCCGGCCGCCGCGCCGGACGCGCCGCGGCCGCAGGCTTAAGGCTTCGAGTCACGCGAGCGCGTTACAAGGCGCGCCCGCCCTATCATGTCGCAAGCTCAATAAACGAGTCCGGTCCTGGGCGGTTTTTCCAGCGCCGCGGCCAACGATCGATACTCGTCGCAGCCTGTGCCGCAAATCGACGCGATCCGGGTCAGATGATACGACGCCTGGTCGCGATTGCCCTGCTCGATCTGCCACAGGCCGTAATACTGCCAGGTCAGCACGTGGTTCGGGTCCGCCTTCAACGCGCGCTCGTACCAGGCTTGCGACAGCCTGTAGTCGCCGAGCTTGCGATAGGAATAGCCGATCAGATTGGCGACATCAGCATTGTCGTCACGGCCGAGCGCCTTTAGCTGCTCGATGGCTCCAGCAAAGTCGTTCCGCTCGTAGATCGTCGCATGCGCGGCACGGTACCCCTGCCGGAAGGCGTCATCGTCGGCGCTCGACTGTTTGGGGGCCTTCTTTTGGACTTCGAAGTCGATTTGGGAGCGGATCTGGTGTCCGGCGGCGGCGGGTTGGCCGAAGGCGGGTCACCGCCGCCTCCCGCGGCGAAGGCCGGCACGGATGGCGGCGATGCGATCAGGGCCATCGAAAACAGTGCCAACGTTGCGAGCTTGATTGCTGATTTCATCGTGCGAACCTCCGGTCTTCCTGCGTGAGTGAATCCATGGTCCAGCCGCAGGTACAGACCCCGCCGGGCGGGAAGTATTCCCGCCGGACCAGCGGAAGCGTCGCGCGTTGCGGCAGGCTGGACGAATGACGGCAATACGTATCTAATTGATGCTCGTTGCAGTTCCCGCAAAAGCGGCGGGCGGAACCCGACGAAGACCGACGGAAGACGAAGACTTACTGAAGACGAAGACGGACGGAAGAAGGCCCGTCACTGAGAAAGCCTGGAGAGAGCAATGGACATCGCAAAGCTGACCGCGCCCCGCGACCTCAGTCCATTTTCGGAAGCTCTCCATGCCTGCCTTTCTCGTTCTGGATTCCATCTCCTCGCCACCCCTGACGGACGCCCGCTGTTCGATGGATTGACACTCGCCATGGGGCGCGAGTGCACCGGCCTTGTCGGCCGCAACGGCTGCGGCAAATCCACATTGCTGCGCCTGATCGCGGGCGAGATCGAACCTGCAAGCGGATCGCTGCAACGCATCGGCTCGATCGGCATGCTCGCGCAACTGACCGATGAACGGCTGACGGTCGACGAGGCGCTCGGCGTCGCCGGCGATCTTGCCCGCCTGCGCCGGCTCGAACGCGGCCAAGGATCAATTCAAGGATCGCTTGACGACGCGACGGAAGCGGATTGGACGCTGGAAGCGAGGATACAGGCGGCGCTGGCCGAAGCCGGACTGCCGTCGTTGCCGCTGCATCGCCCGATCGTCTCCTTGAGCGGCGGCGAGCGAACGCGCCTCGCGCTGGCGCGCCTCTTGATCGAGACGCCGGACGTGCTGCTGCTGGACGAGCCGACCAACAACCTCGACGCGGACGGCCGGCAGGCGGTGGCGCAGCTGCTCGAACGCTGGCAGGGCGGCGTCCTCGTCGCCAGCCACGACCGCGCGCTGCTGGAACGCGTCGACCGCATCGTCGAACTGACGCCGATCGGCATCAGCATATTCGGCGGCGCGTGGTCGGCCTTTGCCGAAGTGCGTGAGGCCGCCCGTGCCCGCGCCGCTGCCGACCTCGACCGCGCCTCGGATGCGCTACGCAACACCGAACGTGCGCTGCAGAAGGCGCGGGAAAGAAGGCGCGCCGCGACAAGGCCGGCCGCGCCTGGCGCGCCAAGGGCATCGAGGACAAGATGTTCATGGACCGCGAGAAGGAGCGCGCCGAGAACAGCGCCGCGCGCGAAAGCCAGCTCGCCGGCCGCCTGCTCGGCGAGCGCACCGAGGCGCTGGAAATGGCCAGGGCGCAAGTCGAGATCCTGACGCCGCTTTCGATCGACTTGCCGCGCACCCGTCTGCCCGGCGGTCGCGAACTCATCGCGTTGAAGGACGTGGTGATGGCCTTCGGAGAGCGCCATCTGTTCGGACCGCTGTCACTCGAGATTCGCGGACCGGAGCGGATCGCGATCCGCGGCGCCAACGGTTCGGGCAAGACCACCCTGTTTCGCCTGATCACCGGCGAGCTGAAACCTGCGAGCGGCGACGTCGGCCGCCTCACCGACCGCATTGCCGTGCTCGATCAGCATATCGGCCTGCTCGATCCCGGGCTGAGCATTCTCGACAATCTGCGCCGCCTCAATCCGGAGCTGTCGGCCAACGAGGCCTACGCGGCGCTGGCGCGGTTTGCGTTCCGCAACCGGGCGGCGCTGCAGATCGCGGCCACGCTCTCAGGCGGCGAACGGCTGCGCGCAGGCCTCGCCTGCGTCTTCGCACGCCCGCAACCGCCGTTCCTGCTGCTGCTGGACGAGCCGACCAACCATCTCGATCTCGCCTCGATCGAGGAGCTGGAACATGCACTGAAAGGATTCGATGGCGCGCTGATCGTGGTGAGCCACGATGAGGCGTTTCTGAAGGCGATTGCAATCGGCCGGGAGATTGCGCTTGGCTAGTTGGAACGCGGCGGCGGCGGATTGGCGACCTGCGGCGTCAGCGCGAGCGGCGGACGCGGCGGCCTCGGCTTGGCGGGGCCCGGCGCGGGCCTCACGTCGATCGGCGGCGGCAGCGGCGCAACCTGCGGCTGGCCTGCGATGGGCGCGGGCGGCGCATTGACGACGGGTGGACGCGGCGCCGTCGCCTTCTTCGCCGGAGGCCGTCGCGGGTCGCGGCCCTTTGGGGTCACCAGCGCGGGCGGCAGCGTCGTTTCCGGAATCGGCGGTTGTCCATCCGCGGGCAGCACGATTGGCGGCGGTGCCAGCGGCGGCGGCTCGCCACGCTCGATCGCATCGAGCCTTCGGGTCTCGTGATCGATCGCGCGCACCGCCAGCCACGACGACAAGGGGCAATGTCGACGCTGCGGCTGAGTGCGTCGGGCGTGCCCACCGCAAGCAGTTGAATCTCCGGACGCCCGGTCGTCATCGTCAAGGAAAGGGCGGCGCGGATATCGGCCTGATCGGCGGCAATATCGTATCCGCCGGAAACGGTGGCCCGCACGCCATTGCCGTCCAGCGTCGTGGCCCCCACGCGAAGCCGGCCGTCCCTGACGGTGAACGGGATCTGCGCGGAAGGAACCGCAAGTGCGCCGGCCGGCAAGGTGGCTTCGACGATCTGCTTCAGTCGGACGTCGTCCTTTGCCTGCCCGTTGTCATTGGCGCGGACCGCCACTTCGAAAGCGCGCGGATCGAGGCCTGAAATCCTGGCCGCTTCCAGCGTCAGCGTTCCGCTGCCGGACAGCGCGCCCGCCAGCGCCGAGGCGCTGCGGCCTTGGCTCGTCAGCGTCATCTGCATCGACGCGCGGCCGGCAGGCATCGCGAGGTTGCGATAGCGCAGCGCCGTGCCGTCGACGCCGGAGAACTGGACGCTCGCGTTCAACGCAATTCCGTTCGCGCCTGGCTTCGCATCCATACTGGCGGTGACATCGCCGCCGCCGATCTTGCCTTTGATGGTATCGAAGCTCAGCGACCGGCCGTCGCTCTTGATCACCCCGCTCACCGGCTGCAATTCGCTTCCGCCCGGCAGCAGGCCGCGCAGCGCCTGAAACGCGATCCTGCCGCGCCATCCCTTCGCGAGCCCGGTGCCGAGCGGCTCGGCGGCATCGTGTCCGGCGGCGCCGAGCGCCAGGGCAAGGCCGGCGCCAGCGCGAGCTGCTCGGCGCCGATTTCGCCCTCGATCTCCTTCTCCTCGCCGAGCGTCACCGCCACGTTGCCGCGCAGGCGCGAACCACCGATGCTGCTGTCGAGGTCGTCGAAGGTCAGCCTGTTGCCGGCGAGCTGCACGCGCGACGACAGGCCGATCTTCTGCGCCAGCGTATCCCCCGGCTTGAGATCGAGCAGCGGCCCGAAATCGGCGCTGCGAACCTTCAACGAGAGACTGGCCTTGGCCTCCTGTGCCCATGGTTCGGCGGAGCCTTCCGCTTCGGCCTCAAGTCCCGTCCCCGAGATCTTTGCCTTGAGGCGCAACGGCGCGCCCCACGCGCCCGTCGCGCTGCCCTCGAATTGCGCCGGGCCGTCGCCTACCGTGACGGCGCGATCGAGGCCGAGCAAAACGAGCAAGGCGCGGCCTTGCTCGGACGACAATTTCGACTCGATCCCAACGCCGCTGCTCCGGAGCGCGGCGAGATCGACGCCCTGGATTGCCGCCACGGTTGGCCTTGCGGTGATCGTAGTGACGCCCTTGAGCAGCAGCGAGTCGAGCTCGGCCGTGGCGCGCGCCTGGACGCGGTCGGACTGCCCGGCATTGCTGCTGAGATCGAGCGCCAGTTTCAGGCGCGCCGGGCCCGGGTGGTCCCCATCGCACTGAGCCGCGCGGCCAGCGCCGGTGAAAAGGAACGATCAGGCTGGTCAACCGACCGAGCGAAGCGGCGCTCGAATTGAGCGCGAACCATCCGGTTGCGTTGACGCGGTCGAAATTGCCCGCGCCGTCCAGCGTCACGCTTTCAAGCTGGCCGATCTTCAACTGCTCGAGCGATATCTTCACCGGCGAGTAGGCCAGTCTGACGAGCAGCGGACTGAGCTCCTGCCCGGCGGAGGTGGCGCGGCCGATTTCGAGCGCAAGCTTTCCTCGTCCGGCCACTCGCCTTGCGGCCCCGCCAGCGACCGCGCAAAGGCTAGGGCGGCATCGAGATCGAGCCGCTCCGCCTTCAGTTCCGCATCGACCCGGGAGCCGTGAATTGCCTGCCGGTGCGACACCACCACCCGCCCCTCCACCGTGCCGCCATCGATGTCGGCTTTCATGGTGTCGATGGCAAAGCCTTCAGGCGCCACGGTGAGGTCGCCGCGCAGGCGAAGCGGCTTCTGGCTGCGATAGGCGATCTCGCCGCGGCCCTGCAGCCAGGTCAGCAGCGCCTCGGGATCGGAGGAGTCGACGCTGAGCGCGGCCTTGAACCGGTCCGGCGCAACGCTCTTCCCGCTGGTCTCACTGAGCGAAACCCTAGTCGCGCCGGGCGCGCGGAACTCCAGCCTGTGGATGCGCCAGGATTTGGCATCGCCTTCCAGCTCGGCAGCGATGTCCTGCAACGGGCGTCCGCCCAGCATGATTTGCTCGGAAGCGAGTTCGATCTGCGTGGGGATCGGCAGATGCGGAATGACAGCGGAGAGCGCCCGCAGCGTCGGTAACGCGCGAACCGGCTCAGTGGAATTGTCCTTGGCATTGTCCTTGCCGACGAACCTGTCGGCATCGAGCTGACGCGCCGACAGCGCCGTGCGCAACAGCGGTGCCGCGCCGAAGCGGATGTCGCCGCTGCCTGAAAGTTTTAGCGCGCGCTCCTCCGGGCCATAGGTCACCTCGACCTGTTCGAGCCGCGCCGCCGAATAATCGGCCTTGACCTTCGCGGCAATGCGCCACGGCAGTTCGTCGCCCTTGCCCTTTTGGGCGGCGGGAGCAGCCAGCGTCATCGCGCCTTCGAAGCGCGGCGCGCGGGCATCGAAATTCAGGACGCCGTCGAGATCGATTGCGAGCGCGCGCTGGCCCGGGTCGATATTGAGATGAACACGGGTGCCGTTGCCGTCGGGGCCCTGCCCCGAGGAGACGCGAAACGGATAGCGCGTGCCCGACAGCATGAAGTTGCCGTCGCCGCGGATCGAGCCGGCCAGCGAACGCACGTCGCCACTGAAGGCGATATCGTTCAGTTCGAGCGTGCTGCGGCTGGCTGCGTCATGCAGGGCGATGCGGCCGGTGAGATTGAGTCGATCGATCGCCAGCGAGCGCAGATTGACCGTCCCGGTCGTCGACGGCCAGTCGATGCGCCCCTTCGCGTCGAGCCCGAGATCGACCGACATGCCGTTGATCGTCAACTCGGTCGCGCGCACCTCGCCGCGCATCAGCGAGCCGAGGCTGAACTCGACATCGAGCTTGTTGGCGCGAACCTTGCCGAGATCGTTGGCGCCGCCGACCACGACCGAGTGCAGTTGCAGCGACGGCGCCGGCAGCAGCCGCGCGTCGAGCTTGCCGCCGACGCGGACCGGCGCGCCGATGATCCGCGTCGCCTCGGCCTCGAATTGCGGCCGGAACTGGTTCCAGTCAATGAAATACGGCCCGACGAGTGCGGCGATCAGCGCAATGATGAAGGCGATTGCCAGGCCGAGCAGCGTCGTCTGCACGGTATCTCCCTTGAACCGCCCCGGCGCGCAGGCCGCGCTACGCCGAACCCGGCCCCGGAGCTGCCCGGAATATAGAGTGAAGTATGGCGAAGTCACAGCGTCATACTGACAGGCGCCCCGCCCGGCTCCGGGCACCGGATCCGGGGCTCGCCAAGGCGTTACCAGCTCGCGGGCAGGCGCTTCAGGCCGCGCAGCACGAAGGTTGGCCGCCATTCCGGATTGACAGCGTCATCGAGCCGCAGGTCCGGGATCCGCCGAAGCAGGGTCGAAATCGCCACTTCAGCCTCGATCCGCGCCAACTGGGCGCCGAGGCAGAAGTGGATGCCGCCGCCAAGGACAGCGGCCTTACATTGGGCCTGGTGATATCGAGGCGCTCCGGGTGGTCGGGATAGACCGCGGGGTCGTGGTTGGCCGAGCCGAGCAGGCACAGCACGGTCTCGCCCTTCGGGATGCGTTTTCCCCGAGATCGTCGATGTCTTCCAGCGCCACCCGGCCGGTCAGCTGCACGGACGAGTCGTAGCGCAGGAATTCCTCGACGGCGTTGGTGGTGAGCTCGGGCTTGGCCTTGAGCAGCGCGAGCTGGTCGGGATTGCGATGCAGCGCCAGCAAGCCGTTGCCGATCAGGTTGACGGTGGTTTCGTGGCCCGCGCCGAACAACAGAATGATATTGGCGGTCAGTTCCTCGTTGGAGAGCTTGCTGCCGTCCTCCTCGGCCTGCACCAATTGCGTGATCAGGTCGTCGCCGGGAGTCTTCCGCCGCAGCTCGAACATCTGCTGGAAATACATCGCCGCCATCGCATTGCCGGCGTTGCCTTGCTTGATCTCGTCCGGCGTCAGCGGCACCGGATCGAGCAGGCGTCCGCCATCGCGCGAGCTCGTATAGAATACCTCGCGATGCTCCTCCGGGATTCCGAGCATGTCGCAGATGATGGTGACCGGGAGGCGGAACGCGAAATCCTCGATCAGGTCCATCTTGCCCTGCGGAATGATCCGGTCGAGCGTCTCGTCGACGATCTGCTGGATGCGCGGGCGCATGTCCTCGACCCGGCGGGCGGTGAAGGCCTTCACCACCAGCCCGCGCAGGCGGGTGTGATCCGGCGGATCCTGCTGCAGCATCCAGTGGCTCATGCTGCGGAACACCGGTTCGTCCATGATCTTGGGGCCATAGCGGCGGATGGTGCGCTCGACATAGTCCTTGCCGAACCGCTTGTCGCGCACCACGAGGCTGACCTCGGCGTGGCGGCTGGCGACATACACGCCGAGCGGCGTCAGGTGCACCGGATCGGTGGTGCGCATCCGCTCATAATGCGGATAGGGATCGCGAATGAAATCGGGGGACAGCGGATTGAACAGGGGCGCGCTACTGGCAGTCTGAACATGCTCGTTCATGGTGACCTCAACTGGTTGCTGGCTGTGCGCAGTTCAGCGCGTTTTCCCCCGGCCGATCGATCGAAACTCGATACATTATTGTATTGAGTTGCATTCTCGCCTAAACTGGGCAGATGTCAAGAGTGCGAACCAGACCCACAAGGGACGACACCCGCGAAAAGCTGTTCGAGGCGGCGGCGCGCGTGTTCGAGGAACAGGGCATCGGCGGCGCCAGCATCGAGGCGATCGCGGCGGCGGCCGGCTTCACGCGCGGGGCGTTCTATTCGAACTTCAAGAGCAAGGACGAACTGATCATCGCCATGCTCGAGGATCACGTCGAGCAATCCATCGGGCGCATCCGCGATCTGCTCGACAGGCACAGCAACCTTGCGGACTTCATCGACGCGCTGAAGACCATGGACCGCAGCCAGCAGGATCCGCTCGGCCGCTCTCCCCTGCTGCATATGGAAATGATCCTGTTCGTGGCGCGCGCCGAAAAGCGCCGGCCTGAACTTGCCAAGCGGCTGCGCGCCCGGCGAAAACTGGTCACCGACATCATCGAGACCACCGCCCGGAACAGCGGCAGGACGACAATTCTCAATCCGACATGGGCCGGCGCGCTGGTGCTGGCGCTGGAAGACGGCTTTCGCCTGCACCGCCTGATCGATCCCGAGACCACGTCGCCCGACAGCTTTTTTCGCGCCATCGGCGACCTGCAGCGGGCGATGGGAATTTCAGCGGCGTGAGGCGTGCTGCGAAAACCGTTCGACATTGAAGCGCGCCCGCGGTGAGCCGGGATCGGGCGCCTCGCAATAACGGCGGCTAGCCCGCCTCGCTCTTGATCTGGTTTTTGTGCATTTGTCCCGCAACCGCCCTCACCTTGCGCGGCGACGCCCGCCAGATCGCAACCGCCGACAGGATGCTGACGGCAATGCCGATCGCAAAGGCTGATGTATAGCTGCCTGAAAGATCGTACAGGAGCCCGGTCGCCCACGGGCCTGCGGCGCCTCCGGCCAGCGCCGCCAGCATGATGGTGCCGAAGATGCTGCCATATTGCTTGCCCTGGAATATTTCGAGCACCACCGCGCCCATGATCGAGGTCAGGCCATAGCCGAGCACGCCTTGCGTGAAGATCATGAGATAGACCAGCGGCAACACGGCTGCGAATTTCAAGGCGATCAGCGCGGCGAAACAGATCGCAAAGCCGGCGCAGCTGATGGCCCAGATCCATTCGCGCCCGATCCGGTCGGAAAGATGCCCGAGCCAGATCTGCCCGGGAATGCCGAGCAGGCTGACGACGCCGAGCGCCCACACCGCGACGTTCGCGCTGAAACCGATGTCGAGCAGGTATTTGGTCTGGTGCACCTGCACCGCGTACCAGACGTACAGGCCGCAGAAGTAACCGAGCGAGATCCACCAGAACCGCGCGGTGCGCAGCGCGCGGCGGAGTGTCCAGTCGGTGCTGGCCCACACGGGATCGACGACGTTCGAGCGAGGTGCGGCCGATGTCGCCGACGGCGCCGCGTCGCCATCCGGCAATAGCCCGATATCCTCGGGCCGCTTTCGTAGCAAAAGATTGATCGGCGCGAGCACCGCGAGCACCAGAATGCCCATCGCGGTGCAGGCGGTGCGCCAGCCGGTCTGCTCGATCAAATGCTGCACCCATGGCAGCAAGGTCACCGAGCCGATGCCGACGCCGGCAAAGGCCAGCCCCATGGCAAGCCCGCGGCGGCGAATGAACCAGTTCGGCAGAAACAGCGATTGGCCGGAATAGCCGAGGCACACGCTGCCCGCGCCGACCATCACGCCGATCGTGAGATAGAGATGCCAGGGCTGCGTCGTCAGCGGCGCGAGCAACAGCCCGCCGCCCATCAGCGCCACGCCGAGCTCCATCACCCCGCGCGGCCCGAAGCGATCCATCATGCGGCCGATCAGCGGACTGACGGCACCCGATACCACAAAGCCAAAGGAAAACGCGCCCGCGGTGACGCCGCGCTCCCATCCGAACTCGGAAATGATCGGCGGAAAGAACAGCGAAAACGCCGTTCGCGCATTTACGCCGATCGCCATGGTGACGAACGTCACCACAACGATCAGCCAGCCGTAGAAGAAGGGAAGGTGCATCGGGGGCTTTTCGTGTGGATTTGCTTCGACGTCTCGGCAATTCGATGTTTTTGGCAATAGTCTGATCAGCCTCACCCTTCATCCGCGGCTCAGGATGACACGAATTTCTCGGGACCGTACCGGGATGTGAGTCGATGCACAACCTGATCCAGCGCTGCACCGTTTGATCGCTTTAGAATTGCGACGCACCCTCGACCGGTCTTGCTCGCCGAGGCCTCGCCGTGGCCGGCAGCTCTTGATTCCGAGTGCTTTTGCGCGGCTCTTGCGTGGGGTTTCATACCATCTAAGATGTAGGAGCCAGGATCGCGAAATTGGTTCAACATGAACGATGAGGCGGTGGACAAAGGCGAAGAACAAGCCGCCCCGACTGGGCGATTTGTTGTTCCGGGCGCAGGTGTCGCACTCGTGCGCCAAGAGACCGTCGTGCTGCTGGTCGATCTCGTGGAATCGGTGCGGCTCATGCGAGAGCACGAAGCCTTCACCGTTCGCCGATGGGCAGACTTTGTCGGTGTCGTCACTACTGAGATACTGCCGCGCTTTCGCGGTGTCCTGGTGAAGAGTCTGGGTGACGGCCTTTTGGCGCGTTTCGAGACGGTGCCTGAGGCCGCTGATGCCGCCGCCGCGATGCACCAGACACTTGCCGCGCAGAACGTCGGCATGCCCGAAGACCAGCATTTCGAACTGCGCGCCGGAATCAACGCCGCGATGGCGTGGAGCGACGGCATCGATATCTACGGGACCGGCGTAAACCTGGCGGCGCGGCTGGCAACGCTGGCCGGCCCGGGCGAGACGATTGCCAGCGCGTCGGCCCACGAGCAACTGGCGGCGGGCTTGGCCACTCTGGCGAATCCCGGAGAGACCATCGGCAGCGCCGCGGCGCGCGACGAGCTTACGCACGGGGTCGATGCGTCGTGCGAAGACCTTGGCGAATGCATTCTCAAACATTTTGACAAGCCGGTTCGGGCATATCGCGTTGGCCCGGCTGGTCCGCATCCAAGCCTTGCTCGGCGGCACCACTATGGAACGGTCATGCAGCCGACCATTGCCGTGATCCCCTTCTCTGCGAGGAGTGACAGCCCAGCGCTTTTCGATGTCGGCAACCTGATTGCCGACAGCGTGATCTGGCGACTGTCGAAGGCAGCGGACCTGAAGGTGATTTCACGCCTGTCGACTGTCGTGTTCCGCGGCCGGGTGAACGATGTCGGAGAGGTGTCGGCGCATCTAGGCGCCACCTATGTCCTCGGCGGCGCCTATGTTGCGGATGCAGGCAAGATCATGGTGACTGCCGAACTCTCCGAAGCGCGCAACAACCAGGTGGTCTGGACCGACCGATTGAACGGCGAAATCGGCGATCTGCTGAGGCCGGAAAGCGAACTGGCGGACCGTATCGCCCAGGCCGTGCATTTGTCCGTACTCGACGCCGAGGTCGAGCATATTCTGACCCAGCCGCTGCCAACTCTCGAGAGCTACTCGCTGCTGCTTGGCAGCATCAAGTTGATGCACCGCTCCAGCAAGGAGGAGTTTCTTCAGACGCGCAAAATCCTTGACGAGTTGATCAACCGGCATAGTCGGATCGCGGCCCCGCGCGCGTGGCTCGGCAACTGGTACATTCTGCAGGTGACACGCGGCTGGTCTGAGGACCGCAAGCGCGAAGCGGTCGAGGCCTTAAGCACAACACATGCCGCCCTCGACAGGGATCCGTCGGATGCGCTGGCGCTGGCGACCGAAGGTTTCGTCTACTGTCACTTGTTGAAGGACCTGGAGACCGCTCGCAAGCGCTGCAACGAGGCTGTGAATGCCAATCCCAGTCACGCCCTCGGCTGGCTCTATCTTGGTACCGTTAACGCGTTCATGGGGGAAGGAAAAGCGGCTGTGGACGCGGCGCGCCGCGCGATAGAGCCTCTCCGCTCGATCCGCAACGCTACTATTTCGAGTGCCTTGGCGCGGCGGCGGAGCTTTCCGCACATCAATACGAGAATGCCGAAAGGCTTGCGCGCTCATCGCTTGTGCACCACCGCATGCACCCTTCCACGTGGCGGGCTCTGACGATCTCGCTTGTCGCGCAGCAGCGAATGGACGAAGCGCGCGAGGCGCTCGCCAGGATGCGACAGCTCGAGCCGCAGTTGACGGTGGAGCGATATCTTGCGCGCATGCCGAATGCTGAGCTCGAAACCGGCCGGCAATGGGCGCGCTGCCTGGCCATGGCAGGTCTCCCCTCGGGAAACGGCAACTCAATCCGGCATTGATCTCGGAGAAAAATATCTCGCTCGTGTGAAGCAGTACACATTCGGAACGAACCCAACCGCGCAAATTGCAATTAACGCGCTTACTGGCGGAAATCTGACTTACTCACAGGGCTGACTTACTCACAGAGGAGGCAGAAATGGCTCAACTGGGCGGAGCGGGAGGTGCAGGCGGAGCTGGTGGCGCGGGCGGCGCAGGCGGTGCAGGCGGAGCTGGTGGGGCCGGCGGCGCCGGCGGGGCGGGCGGGTCATTCCTTGGCACAATGGCCGACGCCTACGCCAATCCGATCATGGTGGATGCGCTCATCCGTGGGCGCGAAGGAACGATCGTTATTCCCGAGAATCCGACGTCCCCATACTTTACGTCCTACGCACCGACATTGCCGACGACCATCGACGACCCGCCGCAAATGGAACGCTGGGAGCCATGGGTTCGCGCCTATATCGCGATCGGCGAGATGTTGCAGGGGATCAGCTTTCAGAAAACGACAACGGGCACGACGGACGATGGATTCCAGGTCTTCTCTTCTGCATCGTCTTCCGGCTCCCCAACGTTGATCGCCGAAATCGGACGTCCGCAAAAATCGACGTTCGAGGCACAAATCCCGATGGTACTCAGCTGGGCCGAACTTCGTAACGAACGTGCCACCGAAATCCTGGCGCAGATCGATCCCACGTACGCTTTTTGGTCGTCGATCGTCTACATGCATCCCGACCGGACCAGGCGCACATTCGAACTCATCAACATGGTGTTGCAGTTCTGCGTGTATGTGGAAATGCGCTTCAAGCATGCGCTGGCGTGCTGGCGCCCGGTCGAATACAACGCCCAGGTCCAGCCGATGATCACGACCCCGGGGCATGGAGCCTTCCCGAGCGGACACGCAACGCAGGTGTATGCGGTAGCCTACGTGCTGAAAGAGCTGCTAAATCTCGATACGGGTGCGGGGTACCCAACGGCGATCGAACAGCTCAACCGCCAGGCGGCGCGCATCGCAACCAACCGTGTCGTGGCGGGAGTCCATTTCCCGGTCGACAGCATGGCAGGACGCATGTTGGGCGTGGCATTAGGCGAGTACTTTGTCGGGCGCTGCACTGGCAACCCGACGTTCATGAACCGGAAGTTCCTTGCTGCGGGAATCGATGGCTCTCCCACGACGGATTTCAATCCATTCAACACGACGATTGCCCCGGTCCAGGATCTCGGCCAGGCGCCGTTCTACTATCAACTAGCCGGAGCGAACATCACGCGATCCAATTTGATGTACTATCTATGGGTTGTGGCACAGGCGGAGTGGAGCGGCAAATTTGGCGTCCCGTAAACCCGACGCGGAGGACCTTCCATGCCCGACGGCGAGCGCTATCCAATCTGCTTTGGCCCGTACCTCCGGTACGCAATCGATTCAGACTTCGAGAACTTCTCGACAGACTTCGAGGATTTCGGGAAGAAGTTTCAGTTTTTCGACGAAGATCGTTTCAGGTTGCTCCTGCTAGTAGAGCTGAAGCAGCCTGAATTCGTGGACAAGTTCGAGAGTGCAATGGGCGCGCGCGATGAGTTCGGCACCGAGTTCGGCCCGGACGTCGGCAACACCCGATATGTCACGATGCGCTGCCGCAAAGCGGCGGTGACCAACCAATTTGGAGCATTCCGCATCTGGAGGGAGTTTGTCTCCAGGGTCGAGTTGTCGCTTCCGGTGAGGCCATCGTCGCCGGGAACGCGTAACAGGAAGGCTGACCTTGTGGAACGCTACGATGAGGGCAAGGATTCGCCCGGATCACTATTGATCGGCATGCTCGACGATGGCTGCCCGTTCGCCGCGGCACATTTTCTCGAGACGACCGGTGCCGTCAGCACGCGGGTGCGGGGCATCTGGGACCAGAACCAGGATAAGCAGCCGGTCACAATCAATGGACGCGATTTCGGCATGGAGCTAACGGATTTCGGTTACGGTCTCGAGTATCGGCGCGATTTCTCATCTGCGCTTGCGCCCGGGAAAATCGGTCTTGACGACTGGATAGGATTGCATTCGACGCCACAAAACAGCATCGACGAGGATCACTGTTACGCGGAGGCTGACTTCACGCGACTCAAGAGCCGGGAATCACACGGCGCACATGTGATGGACGTGCTCGCGGGGCGGATCCCGACCTCTTCGCGTATTGGTCCCTTGCCTCCGGGTGACCGGCGCGACCCGCCGAGTTGGAGGCCGGGCACCGACGCTGCTTCGAGCGCCGAGGTGGTGTTCGTGCAGTTCTCGGAGGACAACATACGTGACGCGACCGGCGTCTGGCTCCCGACCTATGTCGTCCAGGGCATCCAGTACGTGCTGTCGTTTGCCACGCCGTCCGTCACCGAGCGCGTGATCATCAATCTCAGCTACGGGCCGACGACCGGACCGCACGATGGCACAGCGCTGCTGGAGGAGGCATTGACTGCGCTCGTTGCCTACTACGATGGAACCGGTGGGAGGCCCAAGCTTGAGATCTTCCTCGCGGCGGGCAATTCCTACCTCACCGAGGGCCACGTGGTCTTCCGCAGGCACGACCATAACCAGCCTGACCACGTCGAATGGATCTGGCGCCTTCCTCCAGACAATACGGTGCTTTGCTTCTGCGAGGTGTGGATGAAGACAGTCCATGCCGGCAGTGTCAGTGTGACCCTAACATCACCCAGCGGTCAGACCCTTGCCGGGGTGCCGATCGCATGGAGCAGCGATGACACGATGTGGCTGCTTCGAGTGAAACCCACTATCGCTTCGACCGGACTCGTGGCGGAGCATGGGGACTACACGATCAGCGTCGCCGGCGTTCCCCATCACCACGATGCCGATGTGCACGCATATGTCGCACGCAGCGACCCGAACATGGGCGTTCGCACAGGCGCCAAGCTTTCGCATTTTGTCGACCCCGAGTGGGAGCGAACCCGCTCGGCCGAGGCCAGTTGCAAGTACGACAACGGAGAATTCGACAAAACAGGCTCGTTGATCGATCGCTATGGCACCCTCAACGGGATTGCGACGGCCAAGGACGATAGTGTGCACGTTGCCGGCGGCTACATTGTCGCAAATCAACGCAAGTCGACCTATTCGTCGGCCGGCCCAGCGCGCCCCGACTCGCCCCGCCTCGGTCCCGATTACCTCTTGCCCTGCGACGAGTCGTACGCCCTTCAGGGCATACGTGCCGGAGGCAACAGGAGCGGCAGCGTGTTTCGCCTGATAGGCACCAGCACCGCGGCACCGCAACTGGCACGGCACGTTGCGGATCCCCCGATCCCACCAGCGCACGACATCCCGGGCACGCTAATCGAGGAATACAAACGAGGTGGCGGCAATATAGACCCGCCGTAGCGGGCGCGTTTGGCGTCAAGCGTGACAATCACCTCCGCTTCCAATGGTCGGCATTGACCGCGCCGGCCGGCACCTCGCCGGCAATAATGGCTTCCACCTGCCGCACCGTTTCCAGCGACTGGCTCTCGATCGCCGGCGGCGTCAGGCCGCCGATATGGGGCGTCGCGATCACGTTCGGCAGCTTTGCCAATTCCGGCGACGGCATCTGATCGAGCGCGCGGCCGACATCCATCGCGGCGCCGGCGATGCGGTTTTCGCGCAATGCCGCCGATAACGCCGCCTCGTCGACGAGGTTGCCGCGCGACATGTTGATGAAGAACGCATGCCTCGGCATGCGCGCCAGTGCTGCCGGCCCGATCAGGTTTTCGGTTTGCTCGTTGGCGACCGCGAGACAGACGACGTAGTCGGCGCGCGCCAGCAGGTCGTCGAGCGGCACATGCTGGATCGTGGCATCGCTCACAGTCGCAAAGGGATCGGCGACCAGAACCTCCATGCCCAGCACCTTCGCGATCTCAGCCAGGTAGCGGCCAATGCTGCCATAGCCGATGATGCCGAGGCGGCTGCCGGCCAATTGCCGGCCCATGATGACCTCGGGCTTGCGCTCCGAATGGTAGTCGGCGGTGGCGCGCGAGACGCCGCGCGACAGATCGACCATGAAACCGAGTGCGAGTTCGGCGACCGATTGGACGAAGCCCGGCCCAGCCCGCGTGATCAGGACACCGGCGGCCGAGGCGACGCCGACATCGATGTTGCGGATATCGACCGCGCAGCGAACGAAGGCGCGCAAGTTCGGCAGCGCCGGAAATATCTCGCCCGGACCCGCGGTGAGCCGGTCGGCCACGATGATGTCGACGTCGCGCGCGGCCTCGACCAGGCCGGCGGCGTCGAGCGCATCGTTCGATTCATGCAGCTTGACCTGCGCGATGGCTTGCAGCCCGCCGAGGCTGCGTTCGCCGTAATACTGGGCGCGAGACTGTGGCGTGTGGGTCAGCAGGATTTTCAATGCTGACGATTTCCCTGTTGATCGCGATGGCATGCGGCTCACGGCCGGCACATCTATCGCCAAAGAGCCGCCTCGCGCAAGGCGGTGTCGCAAGCCGCCTACTTCGTCCGCGCTATCGTCGTGCCGTCCCAATCTTCGCCGGCGGGATTGTCGAGCTGCTGCCGGCAGCGTTCGATCATCGCCGACGACGCCGCATCGTCTTTGCGGCTTTCCAGCGCCTGCTCGAAGGCACCGATCGCGGCGGTGAAATCACGCGCGCGCCAGGCGGCCAGGCCGGCTTCATAGGATGCCACCCAGTCGAGCGCGCCGCCGAACTCGTCGGCCATACCAAGCAATTCATAGATCTGCAGTCCACCCGCGCGGCCGTAGACCGCCAGCCGGTCGAGTTCGCGGACCACGATGCTTTTCCCCGCCAGCCGACGCGTTTCGGGGCCGATGATGATCGTGGAGCCGTACGCCTTGTTGGTGCTCTCCAGCCGGCTCGCAATATTCACGGCGTCGCCGATCACGGTGTAGTTCAGCCGCACTTCCGATCCGATATTGCCGACCAGCATGTCGCCGGAATTGATGCCGATGCAGATCTTGACGCGCTCGCCATGGTCGTTGACGAGACTCGCCTCCTCCACCGCACGCCGGCATGCCAGGGCCGCCCGGCAGCAATCGACGGCATGATCCGGATTGGGCGACGGCGCGCCCCAGAACGCCATCACGGCATCGCCGATGAACTTGTCGATGGTGCCGTTGTGGCTCTGAATTTCCGCCGAGACGCTGTCGAAATAGCGCGACAACAGCGGAATGATGCGGTCGCCGAGCCGCTCCGACATGCCGGTGAAGCCGGCGAGATCGATGAACATCACGCTCATCGGCCGCACCGCGCCGCCGAGGCGCGCCCCGTTGCCGTCGCTGATCAGCCGCTTCACCAAATCGGCCGGAATGTATTTCCGAAACGCGGCCAGCCCCTGCGCCATGTCGCCGATCGCGCCGGAAAGATTTCCGATCTCGGTCAGCCGCGACGGATGCCGCTGCACCTTGTCGAGGTCAAAACGCTCGACATGCCTGATCTCGTTCATCACCTTGATCAGCGGCGCGGCGATCAGGCGCTGGGCGAGCCATGCCGACAGCAAGCCGGCGCAAACGATCAACACCGCGAGGCCAATCAGCAAATTCCGGATCGTCATCTGCACCGGACCGAGAAATTCCGATTCCGGCACCACCGTCACCAGCGACCAGCCCGGAAACGAGATCGGCGTTATGACCGCCTGATAGGCCTTGCCGTCCCGTGTCACGTGCGTATGAAATGGCTCGCCTTCGCCGGGATTGTAAGCGCTGGCATTCTGGATCGCCTCGACCGCTATGGGAAACAGCGGATGATCGGTTTTCAGCGCCACCGCCTCGTTGGCGTTCGGATCGGGGGCTGCGACCACTTTGCCGTTCCGCTCGAGGATGAAGGCGCCGGCCGATTTTCCGACCGTCAGCTGCGACAGGAAATTCGACACCCGCGTCAGTTCGATGATGATGGCGATGACGCCGGCGGGCTTCTGGTCGATATCGATCGGCGCCGCGAAGGCCGCCGCCAGCCGCTCGCCCTTGGGATGCGTCGTGAAGGTCGCCCACAGTTCGTCGTTGGTCTCGATGGCGGTGCGAAACCATTCCTGATCGGTGACGGAATATCTTGTGTCCTCGACATGGCTGTTCTTGAGCTGAAGATCGTTGCCGACGAATTCATAACGGTCGGTTCGCATCTTGCGATCCGGGGTGATCTCCAGCATTTCGATGACGCCATCGCCGGCCTTGTGCCCGGCAAAGAACGATCCGTCCGGCCATCCGAACGCCACCCAGGAGATGGTCGGCTGCGACAGCAACTGCGACCGGAAAACGACTTCGCGTTTCCTGGCGTCGCGCGGCTCGAACACTTTCTCGGCGAGCAGCGTTCGCACCGCCATCATGGACGAGCGTGCCTCCGTCGTGACCGACTGCAATTCGTCGCCCACGGCCGACACGATCTGGTCGTTGATGGTGTTGGCGAGCGTCTGGCTGACCTGATGGGCGGTGCGCCACCACAACAAATGCACGCCGACGGTACTGACGACGATGGACGTCAGCACGAGGGCGGAAATGGCGGTGCGGATGCCGAGGCGCATGCAGGGGTCCAGTTTCGCGGGGACGCTTACCAGCCTTACGAGACCATACCAGCGTCTGTTTCGCGAGCGAGGCCATTTCGGCGCCCTGGACACGGCTCTGTGACCGCAGTTGAGCCGTAATGGCGACGAAACTTATCAATTGTCTGTTCCGTACAAGCCAGGACGGCGCTATGCCTTATGGCAATTCTCGAAGGTCATGCAATGCACGATGTTTCCATCCCGGCGGCCCTGATTGCCGGTCTCGTCAGCTTCCTGTCGCCCTGCGTGCTGCCGCTGGTGCCGCCCTATCTGATCTATCTCACCGGCGCGACCATCGAGCATGTCGCCAATGACGGACCGACGCGGGCCTCCAAGCGCGCGGTGATGGCTTCGGCGCTGATGTTCGTGCTCGGCTTTTCCACCGTCTTTGTGGCGCTCGGCGCCAGCGCCTCCTGGTCGGCGGCCTGATCCGCGCATGGTCGGCAGAGCTGTCCATTGTGGCCGGCATCGTAATCATCATCATGGGCCTGCATTTCCTCGGCCTCACCCGGATCGGCCTGTTGATGCGCGAGGGCCGGATGCCGATGCCGAAGCCGGTCGGGCTGTGGGGCGCCTATGCCATGGGGCTTGCCTTCGCCTTCGGCTGGACTCCCTGCATTGGCCCCATTCTGGCGGCGATCCTGTCGATTGCGGCGGCTGAGGCCACCGTCGCCAAGGGCGCCGGGCTGCTCGCGGTCTATTCCGCCGGGCTCGGAATCCCGTTCCTGCTGGCAGCCTTCATGGTCGAGCAGTTCTCCTCGCTGTTCGCCCGGATGAAGCGGCATTTGAGCAAGGTCGAGCACGCCATGGGCATCCTGATGGTAATCACAGGCATCGGCTTCCTGACCGGCTCCGTCACCAGCGTCAGCATCTGGCTGCTGGAGACTTTCCCCGCACTGCAAAATTTCGGCTAAGGCCCCGTAACAAGCGGGCCGGCCATTGCGAAATTCCTGTCAGGACCAGATTGCCGCCACCGCGGCCAAGACGTTTTCCGCGTGAACTGGACAGAAGAGCCGCAGGTCGCGGCCTCACGTCGCCAGAATATTAAGGGGGCTTTGCATGTATTTCATCGTCAATCTGCTCATTCTGCTGCCCGCGCAAATCGCATGGTATTTTTCCTGGGCCGGACCACTGATCATGCGGATCATTGTCGGCTACACCTTCATGCTGTCCGGCTGGGGCAAGCTCACCCATCTTGAGCAGGTGACCGAGAACTTTGTCGGGTGGGGCATTCCGTTCCCGAACATCCTCACCCTTTCGTATCCGGCGTCGAATTCTTCGGCGGCGCCATGCTGATCGTCGGCCTGTTCACGCGAATTCCCGCCGCGATGCTGGCGGTGGTCATGATCGTTGCCATCAAGGCGGCGAAATGGAGCGACGTCGATCTGCTGGAAACGCTGCTCGGGTTCGAGGAAGCGACCTACTTCGCCGGCTTCATGTGGCTTGCGATCGCCGGCCCCGGCGCGGCGTCGCTCGACCGGCTGCTGGTGAATGCGACCGGACACCGCGAGAAGCCGGCTCTCACAATCCCGTGACATCGCCGAAAAGCTGAGCCGGGATTTTGCCGCGCGCGTAGCTGTCGAAACGCCAGCGCT
This sequence comes from Bradyrhizobium sp. RDT10, assembly GCA_044772375.2. GTDB lineage: Bacteria > Pseudomonadota > Alphaproteobacteria > Rhizobiales > Xanthobacteraceae > Bradyrhizobium. Next base: position 718,450 of record CP187939.1, on the reverse strand, counting down.
TCCGGGAGTCGCCATGAAGTTCGTCCGCATTGCCGCCGTTGCCCTCGCCACGCTTGTGGCGTCTCCATCGTTTGCCGCTGACGGGCCCAAATGGAGCGAATGGAGCGACGATCTGTTCACCCGCGCGCAGGCCGAGCAGCGCTTCGTCATTCTCGATCTCGAGGCGGTGTGGTGCCACTGGTGCCACGTCATGGAAAAGACGACCTACGCCAATCCCGAGGTCAGGGAATTGCTGGCCGCGAAATATCTGCCGGTGCGGGTCGACCAGGACGCCAACCCCGATCTGTCGAGCCGCTATGGCGACTGGGGCTGGCCGGCGACCGTCGTGTTCGGCCCCGACGGCACCGAGATCGCCAAGATCAGAGGATATATCGAGCCGGAACGGATGCAGGCGCTGCTCAAGGCCATCATCGACGATCCTTCGCCGGGACCGTCGGTCGGCGAAGCCTTTGAGGTTAAGCCGTCGACCTCCGCCTTCCTCGACAAGGAACAGCGCGTCGCATTGACCAGGAATGTCGACGAATCCTACGAAGACAAACTCGGCGGCTGGGGCGAGAACCAGAAATACATCGACGCCGACAGCATGGATCTTGCGATCACGCGCGCCGAGGCCGGCGATGCCATGGCGATCAAGCGCGCCCGGCAGACTTTGGATGCAGCCATTGCGCTGATCGATCCGGTGTGGGGCGGCGTGTACCAGTATTCCGAAGGCGGCTCCTGGACGCGTGCGCATTTCGAAAAGATCATGTCGTTCCAGGCGCAATATCTCCGGCAGTACAGCCAGGCCTATGCGCTGTGGAAGGATCCGAAATATCTTGCCGCTGCACGCAACATCGAACGCTATCTCGCCGAATTTCTGACGAGCCCCGACGGCGCGTTCTATGTCAGCCAGGACGCCGATCTCGATCACGATACCGACGGGCACAACTACTACGCGCTGCCGGACGGCGAGCGCCGCAAACTGGGCATGCCGCGCATCGACAAGAATTTATACGCGCGCGAAAATGGCTGGGCCATTTCAGGACTTGCCGCGTACTACAACGTCACCAACGATCCCAAGGTGCTGGCGATCGCAGAACGCGCGGCGAAATGGGTGATCGACAACCGCGCGCTGTCGGATGGCGGCTTCCGTCACGGCGAGAAAGATCGCGGCGGACCATTTCTGGGCGATACGCTCTCGATGGGTCAGGCCTTCCTCGATCTCTATGCCGCCACCGGAAATCGCGACTGGCTCACGGCCGCCGCCAAGGCCGGCAATTTCGTCGCGACCTTCCGGGATGAGGCCGGCGGCTTCGTGACCTCGAAGACCGCGGAAGGCAAGACCGGCGTGCTCGCAAAACCCGCCAGGCTGATTGACGACCAGGTGCAGGTCGCAAGGTTCATGAACCTGCTCAACCGCTACTTCGGCAACGAGAACTATCGCGAGCAGGCCGCGCACGCGATGCGGTATCTCGCCGGCGCCTCGGCCGGGATGATGCGTCCGCTGCCCGGTATTTTGCTCGCCGACGAAGAGCTCGCGATCGAGCCCACCCACATGACAATCGTCGGACACAAGGACGATGCCCGCGCGAAAACCTTGCATACCCTGGCTCGCGCGCTGCCGGCCCGCTACAAGCGCCTGGAGTGGCTGGATCTGCGCGAGGGAACATTACCCAACCCCGACGTCGAATATCCCGACCTCGGCGAACCCGCGGCGTTCGCCTGCAGCAACCGCATCTGTTCGTTTCCCTCCTTCAATGCCGAGGAGTTGCGGGCCACGGTTGCGCAGATGGCCAGGCTGAAACCTGCGCGGGGATAGCTCGGTCAGAATCTCGTTGTGCAAAGCAACTGACCGTCGACATCCCGGCTAATCCATTGAAGCGCCGTGCTTTCCAAGCGGCGCGCGCGGCCACGAAGGCCACGGCTGCGCGCAACGAAATACTCTGGAGCCGCCGGGGTTAGAGATGGACGGGATGTCCAATGCAAAAAGAAAATTTTCTTTTGAAACTCTGTAACCAAATCGCCCGATGCCCCGTAGCTAGTCTCGGATGAGCACTCAAATCACGGGGACCTGACGTTTCCCAGCAAGCCCCCGCGATCTGACTGGCATCCGTCCATCCCTGCGCCGGCGGGGTCTGTGATCGAACGATCAACAGATCTCACGGCGTGACTTTTGTCTTCAAACAATCATCATCGAGGAGATCGTCATGAAGTTGAATTCCAAGTCCGGTGCGACGCTCGCCGCTGCCGCCGCCACCCTGTTCCTCGCCGGCTCGGTGGTGTCGACGGTGTCGACATCAGCGAACGCCGCCGCGGGCAAGTGCATGGCCGGTAACGCCTGCAAGGGCCAGAGCGCCTGCAAGGGCGGGGCCAATGCCTGCAAGGGCCAGAACGCCTGCAAGGGCACCGGCTTCTCGATGGCCTCCGAAAAGGAGTGCGCCGCCAAGGGCGCCAAGTTTGTCAAGGGCTGATCGATCGGATCAGGTGCGAGGAGGGCCCGGCGCGCTGCCGGGCCCTGGTTGTTTCGATCCGGCGGCTGAAATAAATTCGGCCCCGCGTGTAACCAAGGCCAGATCCATCGCGTAACAATCTCCGGGTGCCGTTTGTCGGCTGGAACTGTCGCTGCTTGCGGGCGATGCACCCTCACTTCTTTTGGAGGATACCCATGAAGCTAACATCCAAGTCCGGCGCCGCGCTGGCCGCCGCTGCTGCCACTCTGTTCCTGGCCGGCACCACCGTGTCGACCGTGACCTACGCTGCCGGCGAAGGTAAGTGCGTCGGCGCCAATGCCTGCAAGGGCCAGAGTGCATGCAAGGGCGGGGCAAACGCCTGCAAGGGCCAGAACGCCTGCAAGGGCCAGGGCTTCTCGGCCATGACCAAGGAGAAGTGCGACGCCGCCAAGGGCAAGTATATGCCGTCCTAGCGACGGTTCGATCGAGGCCCGGCGTAGGCCGGGCCTCGTATCCATGGTAGGTTGACGGCATAGTCTGGGACACGCCTCGTTTGGCTGACCCGTTCGAGCGGAGACGAGATGAACGTCGCGAGCAGATTGCCTGAGACCTCGGCGGCCGCGCTTGCAGACCGTCCGGCGCAATCGGCCAAGCCGGCCTTCCTCGGCTTCGGTCTCGGCCTGCGCCACCAGCATTACGACGAAATCCTGAGCGGTAATCCGCCGATCGACTGGTTCGAGGTCATCAGCGAAAACTACATGCTGCCCGGCGGCCAGCCGCTGCGCACGCTCGATCGCATCTGCGAACGCTATCCCGTGGTGATGCACGGCGTGTCGATGTCGATCGCCTCCACCGCGCCTCCGAATTTCGAATATCTGCAAGCCTTGAAGGACCTCGCCCGGCGCGTCGAGCCGAAATGGGTGTCGGACCATCTGTGCTGGACCGGCGTCCACAGCAAGAACCTGCATGATCTCTTGCCGATCCCCTACACAAGGGAAGCCCTCGATCACGTCGTCAGCCGCGTCCAGCTGGTGCAGGACTTTCTCGGCCGCGCCATCGTGCTCGAGAATGTCTCGACCTACGTCCAGTTCAACAATTCCGAAATGACGGAATGGGAATTCCTGTCCGAGTTGTCGCGACGCTCCGGATGCTGGCTGTTGTTCGACGTCAACAACGTCTATGTCAGCGCCTTCAACCACGGCTACGATCCGATGACCTTCCTCAATGGAATTCCGGCAGATCGCGTGGTGCAGTTTCACATGGCTGGCCACAGCCATATGGGCACCCACATCATCGACACCCACGATCATCCGGTCTGCGAGGATGTCTGGGATCTCTATGCCGCAGCCCTGAAGCGCTTCGGCCGGGTCTCGACCATGATCGAGCGCGACGACAACATCCCGCCGCTCGACGAGCTGCTGGTCGAGGTTGTCAGGACCCGCGAGATGGCGGAGAAAGTTTTGCCGGCAAAGCAGGCGGAATGAGCGACTTCGCGCGACAGCAGGCCGAGTTTCAGCGCGGCATCCTTGATGGCGACGACACGGTGCTGACTGAAATCCTCGACAGCCCGCGGGAGAAGCGCGAAACGCTTTTCGGAGTCTATCGCTATGCCTATAGTTCGCGGTTGGTCGAGGCCATGCGCAACGACCATGAGCTGCTGCATCTCTATCTTGGCGACGAGATGTTCGACGAGATGGGCCACGCTTACGTCAAGGCGCGCCCGTCCGGGCATCCGAACCTGCGCTGGTTCTCGCAAGGTCTGCCCGAGTTCCTGAAATCGACCGCACCCTACTCCGACCATCCCGTGCTGTCCGATCTCGCAGCCCTCGAAAAGGCGCTCAACGACGCCTTCGACGCCGCGGAAGGCAAGGTTGTCGAGCTGACCGACATGGCGGGCTTTGCGCCCGAAGCTTGGTCGGGCCTCAGATTCCGGCCGCATCCCAGTGCATCCCGGCTCGAGCTGGCGACCAACGCGGCTGCGATCTGGCTCGCGCTCAAGAACGACGAAGCGCCGCTGGACGCGACTGGACTGAAGCAGCCGGCACATCTCTTGATCTGGCGCCAGGACGTCACGCCGATGTTCCGCGAACTTTTGGCGGAGGAAGCGATGATGTGGGATGAGGCTGCGAACGGCATTCCGTTCGGCGTGCTCTGCGAAATGCTCGCGACATACGACGATCCCGACAGCGCGGCGGGACGCGGCGCGGGTTATCTGCATGGCTGGATCACGGCAGGACTTTTGACGGATGTTTCCGTCGGCTCGTAAAGAGGGGCGCCCGGCGAATGGAAATTGACACCGATCGCCATTTCATCGAGCGCATGCCTTGGGATGAAGTCGCGCGGCGCATCGGTGATGGCGCGGTGGCAATATTGCCGATCGGTGCCGCGGCCAAGCAGCACGGCTTCCACCTCCCCTCAATACCGACCGCATTCAGGCCGAATGGCTCGCAGGCAGGATGGCGGGAAAAATCGACGCGCTGATCTGGCCGACGCTGACCTACGGCCATTACCCCGCCTTCGTCGAATATGCCGGCAGCAGCAGCCTTTCGATTTCGACCTTCGAGGCGCTCGTGCGCGAGGTTGCGGGGCAGATCCTCGGCAGCGGATGCCCAAAGCTGCTCGTGCTCAATACCGGGATCAGCACGTTGGCGCCGGTCGACCGCGCCTTGGGACGCCTCGCGAGCGAGCGGGTCAGGCATTTGTGGATCCACGAAGGTCCGCGCTACCCCCGCGTGGCCAGGCAATTGGCCGAGCAGAGCCATGGCAGCCATGCCGACGAACTGGAAACGTCGCTGATGCTGGCGCTGGCGCCGCATCTTGTCGACATGACGCGCGCCGAAGCCAGCCCCGGCCTGAAACAGGAGACGCCGGGCGCATTGACGCCGTCGGACCCGAATTCGCCGAACTACAGCCGCTCCGGCAGCTATGGCGATCCGACACGGGCGACATCGGCCAAGGGCGAAGCCTTGCTCGCCGCCATGCTCGACGATCTCCACGAACAGGCTGCCGCGTTCATCGCGCAAGGCACCGAGGAGCACCGATCGGCCGCGGCCCGAAGCGTGCTGAGATGAAAGCTGCCGGCGCCGCTCGCTGGACCGTTGCCGCCGCCGTCCTCAGCGCGATGCTGGCAAGCGCCCTATCGTTCCGCGCCGACGCGCAATCGGAATATATGCGCGGCGGCCGCATGCCCTACGATGCGTTCGACCGGCTGCCCAGGACCGATCTTGACGTGCCCGGCGGCACCATCCATGTCGCGTTCGCGCCGGGCGACATCACGTTGCCAAAAGAAAAACTGCTCGGCTGGATCAGGATGTCGGCCCGGGCCGTCACGACCTATTACGGACGGTTTCCCGTCAATTCGCTGCGGCTATTACTGGTGCCGGTCGATGGCGGGCGCATCCGCGGCGGCACGACGTGGGGTTATCGCGGCGCCGCCATTCGCATTCCGCTCGGCCGCGATTCCACCGAGGATGTTTTGCAGCGCGACTGGGTGATGGTGCACGAGATGGTGCATACTGCCCTGCCCGACATGCCCGATCGCTACGCGTGGCTGTCGGAGGGACTGGCCGTCTATGTCGAGCCGGTCGCGCGGGTGCAGGCCGGAGACCTCACGGCGCGGGAAATCTGGCAGGCGATGATGCGCGACATGCCGAAAGGTTTGCCGCAGGCCGGCGATCAGGGCCTCGACAACACCGGCACCTGGGGGCGCAAATACTGGGGCGGCGCGATGTTCTGCCTGCTGGCCGATATCGAAATCCGCAAGCGCACCAATAATCGCCTCGGCTTGCAGGACGCGATGCGCGGCGTGCTCGCCGCCGGCGGCAATCACGAGCAGGACTGGCCGATCGAGCGCATTCTTGCAACGGCCGACAAGGCCGTCGGCGTCGACGTGCTGACCCGGCTTCACAACGAGATGGGCTCGAAGCCCGTGACCCCCGATCTCGCAGCGCTATGGCGCGACCTCGGATTGAAGCGGATTGGCGAAGATATTGAATTCGACGACGCCGCGCCGCTCGCGGCGATCCGCAAGGCGATCACCGCGCCGCACGTACAATAAAGCCTAAAGAAGCGTGACTTGATGATCCGGCAGCCAATCGCCGCCGGACCATCCCAAGCGGAGTATCAGAACCGATAGCTGGCGCCGACGCGCACGAAGTGCATCTCGTTGCGGAATTCGGCCCGGGTGCGGTCCCGGCTGGACAGCGTGACGCTGCCATAATTAGCGTAGAGATATTCACCGCGCCCGACGAAATGCTTGGTGAAAGCATACTCGACGCCGCCGCCCGCGATCAGTCCGGCCTTGACCTGTTCGTCCCAGATAACCTGCTCCAGGGTGTCACAACCCTTCTGAACCGTATAGCGGTAGCCGTTGCTGATGCTGGCTACGCCGACACCGACCGCACCAAACGCCAGCAGGCGATCGAACGCGTAGCCTGCGCGCAAGCGCGCGGAGCCGAATGCGCCGAACCTCGACAGCAACGCGCTGTCGCCAAAGACGTGCTCGTCCTGTGACGACGTGGACTTGCCCCAATCGAATTCGCCGCCGATCACAAAGCGGTTGGCGAACTGATAGTTATAGCCGCCATAGACGCCGACGGCGAAGCCGCCCGCCTGCCCCTCCGCATGACGGCAAGCACCATTTCGGCAGTGATCGGCGGCCCACGCTGCATACGCTCCGCCACCGTAAACGCCCGCATAAAATCCGGTCCAGTTGTAGTGAGGCGAAGGCAGGTCCGGAATACGGATTTCGGCAGCCTTAGCCGCCGGTCCCGCCAGTAAAAAGCCACAAGCCGCAACAATCCCCCAGGAAACAAAACGCATCAACGCACCTCATCACGCACGCACACGCAACACATGTTGCGGAACCAAGCTGGAGAGGGAACTTCGGGCGCGACGATGTTTAAGTCGGGCGGCGCTGTGGTGAAACGAGGCTATGTTTGGAACCAAACTGCGATGGCCGCCACAATGTGCAACCATTGGGGGAAGAACGTCGCTGCAAGCGCTCGCCCGCCACCTGTGGTTTCAACACGAAGGTGGCGGGCTCGAGCGCGGCTAGTTCACCGGCACGATCTTGCCGGGATTGAAAATGTTCTGCGGATCGAGCGCCTGCTTCAACGCACGCATGGTGTCGATCGCCTCGGGACCGAGCTCGGCCTCGAGGTATTTCTGCTTGCCCTGTCCGATGCCGTGCTCGCCGGTGCAGGTGCCGCCCATCGACTGCGCCCGCTCGACCAGGCGATGCATGAAGTCCTCGCCGCGCGCCATTTCCTGGGCATTGTCGACGTCGCAGACCAGCGAGCAGTGGAAGTTGCCGTCGCCGACATGGCCGACGATCGGCGACAGCAGGCCGAGCCGCTTGAGATCGTCCTCGGTCTCGGTGACGCAATCTGCCAGCCTTGAGATCGGCACGCAGACGTCGGTCGCCACCACGCCCGCCCCTGGCCGCAGCGCCTTGACCGACCAATAGGCGTCATGCCGCGCCTGCCAGAGTTTTGTGCGGTCCTCGGGCTTGGTGGTCCAGCTGAAATCGCCGCCGCCGCATTCCCTGGCGATCTCGCCGAAATTCCTGGACTGCTCGGCCACCTCGACCTCGCTGCCATGAAATTCCAGAAGCAGCAGCGGCGTCTCCGGAAGGGTCAGCTTCGAATAGGCATTGCAGGCGCGGACCTGCTCGGCGTTGAGCAGTTCGATCCGCGCGAGCGGAATGCCGGTCTGGATGGCCAAGATGGTCGCCTGGCAGGCGCCGCGCACGGTTTCGAACGAACAGGCGGCGGCTGCGATCGTCTCGGGAATGCCGCGCAGCTTGATGGTGAGTTCGGAGATGATGCCAAGCGTACCTTCGGCGCCGACGAACAGATGCGTCAGGTCGTAACCGGCCGATGATTTCTTCGCCCGCGTACCGGTCGTGATGATCTCGCCGTCGCCGCGCACTACTTTGAGCGCCAGCACGTTGTCGCGGATGGTTCCATACCGCACCGCATTGGTCCCTGAGGCCCGCGTCGAGGCCATGCCGCCGAGCGAAGCGTCGGCGCCGGGATCGATCGGGAAGAACAGCCCCTGGTCGCGCAAATGCTCGTTCAGCGCTTTGCGGGTCACACCCGGCTGGATCACGCAATCAAGGTCCTCGGCATGAACTTCGAGAATCCGGTTCATGTCGTGCAGGTCGATGCAGACGCCGCCGGCGGGCGCATTGACCTGGCCCTCCAGCGAAGTGCCGGTGCCGAAGGCGATCACGGGAACGGAGTGTTTGGCGCAGATCCGCACCACGTCCTGGATGTCGGCGGTTTCCTGCGCCATCACCACGGCATCGGGCGGCTGCGTCGGCAACCAGGTGGTAGTATGGGCGTGCTGTTCGCGCACCGCCTGCGAGGTGATCAGCCGGTTGCCGAACCGCGCCGCCAGCGCCTCAATGGCGCTTGCCAGCGCCTGCGGCTCCGGCCGCTTCACACTTCCTGATATCGTCGTCGCCACGCCAAATTCCTCCGGATTTGAGCGGACCGTGGCAAAGGATATAAGGGGGGTCAAGAGACCCGTAAAAACAAAGGGATGGATGATGACGACCGCTGCCGCCGCCAAGGATGATTTGAGGGACAATTTGAAGGATATGCCGCTGCCGCCCGCCCCGTTCCTGTCCTCGGTGATGCAGATCGAACCGCAATGGATCGACTATAACGGCCATCTCAACATGGCCTATTACAACGTGATGATGGACCGCGCGATCGACGAGATGTGGCTGCAGCTTGGGATCGGGCCGGCCTACATGAAGGAGCGTCACTGCTCGACCTTCACCGCCGAATGCCATGTTCGCTATCTGCGCGAGATTCACCTTGGCGATCCCGTTCAGATTTCGGTTTATCTGTTAGGTCATGACGAGAAGCGGCTGCACACATTCGAGGAATTGCGGCACGCGACCGAAGGCTGGCTCTCCGCGACGTCGGAAAACATGACGCTCCATATGGACATGAATGCGCGGAAAGTGGCTCCTTCCCGCCCGATATCCGCGCCCGCATCCAGGCGGTGGTGGATTCTCATGCAGCCGTGCCGCGGCCGAGGGCATCGGCCGCAAGGTCGCGATGCCTGCGAAATAGGCCATCCGGTCGCTAGACGTTGCTGCGTCCGCGCACCACCCCGACCACGGCCGAGATCAGAAACAGGACCACGGCGATGAAGAAGATCGCCTTTGCGATTTCGACGGAAGCGCCGGCGATGCCGCCGAAGCCCAGAACACCCGCGATCAACGCAATGATCAGAAACGTAACGACCCAGCTCAGCATGACACGACCTCAATTGGCTGTTGCTCTCGCGATGGCGGCGACTGAGACGCCGCGCATCGCCTGCAGGACCAATCCGGGCCGGTAATGTTGGTTCCGGGCGGCAAAATCGCGAAATTTGACGATTCCTGACGGAACAAAATCGCAGCGCAGCCTCAAAATCCGGCCTGCAAACGCGATCGGATAAAACCTGTCAAAACGGCCGGGAAACCCTATATGGCCCTTAATCCCTGCTAAGAAGGCTCCCTTTATCGCCTCACGGTGCCATCGTGGGGCCAACACGATTCGAGCATGACCGAGCCGAGCAAACTGCCCCATCGCGGCGTCCCCGAGCACCAGCCAGCGGCTGGCGGCATCGCCGCGCGTGCGCGGGCTGCGGCCGGCCCGCAATATCTCAACGGGCTCAATCCCGAACAGCGCGAGGCGGTCGAGACGCTGGACGGACCGGTCCTGGTGCTGGCCGGCGCCGGCACCGGCAAGACCCGCGTGCTGACCACGCGGATCGCCCACATCCTGAGCCAGGGCCGCGCGCGCCCGCATGAAATCCTGTCGGTGACCTTCACCAACAAGGCGGCGCGCGAGATGAAGCTGCGCCTCGGCCAGATGCTCGGCCAGGCCGTGGAAGGCATGCCATGGCTCGGCACCTTCCACTCGATCGGCGGCCGCATCCTGCGCTTCCACGCCGAACTGGTGCAGCTCAAATCCAATTTCACCGTGCTCGATGTCGACGATCAGGTGCGGCTCTTGAAGCAATTGCTGCAGGCCGAGAACATCGACGACAAGCGCTGGCCCGCGCGCATGCTGGCCGGACTGATCGACGGCTGGAAGAACCGCGGCTTGACGCCCAGCCAGGTGCCGGCGGGCGAAGCCGCGATGTTCGGCAACGGCAAGGGCGGCAAGCTCTACGCCAGCTACCAGGAGCGGCTGAAAATCCTCAATGCCGCCGATTTCGGCGATCTGCTGCTGGAGAACATCCGGCTGTTCCGCGAAAACCCCGATGTGCTGCGGCAGTACCAGAACCGGTTCAAGTTCATTCTGGTCGATGAATATCAGGACACCAACGTGGCGCAGTATCTCTGGCTGCGGCTGTTGTCGCAGGCGCCGTCGCGGCCGGGGTGCCGCTCTCGGCGATCATTCCGGGGACCTAACCTCGCCCCGCTTGCGGGGAGAGGTCGGATTGCAAGCAATCCGGGTGAGGGGACTCTCCACGTGCTGAACTCGCGGAGACAGCCCCTCACCCCGACCCTCTAAGAGCGAGCTCCGCTCGTCTCGACCCCGTGAAGGACGGGGAGAGGGAGCAGAGCGCCCCCGCCGCTCCCTCAAGAACATCTGCTGCGTCGGCGACGACGACCAGTCGATCTATGGCTGGCGCGGCGCGGAGGTCGACAACATCCTGCGCTTCGAGCACGATTTTCTCGGCGCAAAGTCATCCGCCTCGAGCGCAACTACCGCTCGACAGGCCACATCCTCGCCGCCGCCTCGCATCTGATCGCGCACAATGAAGGCCGTCTCGGCAAGACGTTGCGCACCGAGGACGTCGACGGCGAGAAGGTCACGGTGACCGGCTCCTGGGATTCGGAAGAGGAAGCCCGCGCCATCGGCGAAGAGATCGAGGAGTTGCAGCGCGCCGGCGAGAACCTCAACGAGGTCGCGATCCTGGTACGGGCCTCGTTCCAGATGCGCGAGTTCGAAGACCGTTTTGTCACGCTCGGCCTGCCCTATCGCGTGATCGGCGGCCCCGGTTCTACGAGCGCGCTGAAATCCGCGACGCACTGGCTTACCTGCGCGTGATCAATTCACCGGCCGACGATCTCGCCTTCGAGCGCATCGTCAACGTGCCCAAGCGCGGCCTAGGCGACGCCACCGTGCAGATGCTGCACGACCACGCCCGCAAGCGCCGTATTCCCTTGTTCGAGGCGGCGCGCGCCGTGGTCGAGACCGACGAGCTGAAACCGAAGGCGCGCGGGAGCCTGCGCGACCTGGTCGCGCAATTCGACCGCTGGCGGACGCAGCGCGAGGTCACCGCACATACGGAATTGGCCGAAATCGTGCTGGACGAGAGCGGCTATACCGAGATGTGGCAGAAGGACCGCTCCGCCGACGCCGCGGGCCGGCTCGACAACTTGAAAGAACTCGTGCGCTCGATGGAAGAATTCGAGAACCTGCAAGGTTTTCTCGAACACATCTCGCTGGTGATGGACCGCGACGGCGGCGCCGAGGAGGAAGCCGTGTCGCTGATGACGCTGCATTCGGCCAAGGGGCTCGAATTCGACAATGTGTTCCTGCCTGGTTGGGAAGAAGGCCTGTTTCCGAGCCAGCGCACGCTCGACGAACAGGGCCGCGCCGGCCTCGAAGAAGAGCGACGCCTCGCCCATGTCGGCCTGACCCGCGCCCGACGCCGCGCCAAACTCTATTTCGCCACCAACCGCCGCATTCACGGCACCTGGTCGACCACGATCCCGTCGCGTTTCCTCGACGAACTGCCGGCCGCCAATGTCGAGATCACGGAATCCAAGGGCGGCTCCGGCTGGGGCGGCAGTGGCGGCTACGGCCCCTCGCGCTTCGACAACGTCGAATCCTTCGGCTCCAGCTACACCACGCCGGGCTGGCAGCGCGCACAGGCCAATCGCAACCGCGGCCAGGGCGGTCGCGGACAGGCCCGCGGCGGTTTCGAGGAAAGCCAGTCGTCATTTTCAGGCTCGCGCAGCGATGCCTTCTCCGGCTCCTCCTCACGCAACAGGCGTGGCCCGATCGTGATCGAAGGCGAGCTGGTCGCGAAATCCACCGGCACGGTTTCGGAATTCTCGCTGGATGATCGCGTGTTTCACCAAAAATTCGGTTACGGCAACGTGGTGAAGATCGACGGCAACAAGCTGACGATTGCGTTCGAGAAGGCCGGCGAGAAGAAGGTAGTCGATAGTTTCGTGGAGCGGGTGTAGGGGCGCGACGGCGAATTGATCGTTGTCTAGTCCGTGCCATTTATAAGGGCGCAGGATGGAAACCTGACTGAGATTGACCATGGCCCACTACATCGCCCTTATTGAAGAGGCCGGACCGGAGCACGCTGTTGGCGTCTGGTTTCCGGACCTGCCTGGCTGCACCTCGGGAGGCGACGATATTGACCAAGCACTGCGCAACGCGCCCGAAGCGCTGGAGCTATATGCGGAAAGCGTTGAAGAGGACGGCAAATCGTTGCCCCGCCCGCGGACGTTGACCGAACTGAAATCCGACCCCGCAATCGCAGGCGATCTCAAGACCTATATGGTCGCCCTGATCGAACTGCCTGCGCGCGCTCACGCTGCGGAATAGGCGCTTTTCGTCGGCGAGATGCAGGCAAACGAGGTGGCGTAAACGACGCTACCGATTTGACCATTGCCTGGAGCAGGATGAGACTAGGCTGGGCCGTGACGACGGACCATCTCGTGCCCCGGACGCAAGCGGCGTGAGTGCTGCGAACCGGGGTCCATTCTACTTTGCATGGGGTTGTTTTCGCGATTTTGTGTCTAGGCCCTGCGGTGTACCGCCGAAGAGTATCTGCACTGCGTCCGGGACACGAGATCGTTAGCTTCGCGCTAGTGGCAGATCGATTCGACTCCAACCCATCCCGCTCTAGCGTTGCGCAGGTCTGAACGGCCTGGCCGCTCGCGCCGCGGAGTAGGCGCTTTTCTCAGTTCTACGCATTGCGGAAGGCCCTCCGCGTTCCTATCTCCCGGTTCCCGCCTGTCCCCGCGTCGATTCCGGCCGAAAGCGCCGCTGCGTCGTTCGCATTTCCGTTTCAGACTGCCATGCTCGCGATGCCCCCTATCATATCCGTCTCCAATCTCTCAAAGACCTACGGCTCCGGATTCAAGGCGCTGAACGGTATCAATCTGGACATCAAGCGCGGCGAGATTTTCGCGCTGCTCGGACCGAACGGCGCGGGCAAGACCACGCTGATCAGCATCATCTGCGGCATCGCCAATCTGAGCGAAGGCAGCGTTACGGTGGGCGGGCATGACATCAACCGGGATTATCGCGCGGCGCGGTCGCTGATCGGGCTGGTGCCGCAGGAACTGCACACCGATTCCTTTGAGACCGTGTGGGCGACCGTCAGCTTCAGCCGCGGCCTGTTCGGCAAGCCGAAGAATCCCGCGCACATCGAAAAGGTGCTGAAGGACCTGTCGCTGTGGGACAAGAAGGATTCCAAGATCATCACGCTCTCCGGCGGCATGAAGCGCCGCGTGATGATTGCGAAGGCGCTGTCGCACGAGCCGCAGATCCTGTTCCTGGATGAGCCGACCGCGGGCGTCGACGTCGAATTGCGCAAGGGCATGTGGGACGTGGTGCGCACACTCCAGGCTTCCGGCGTCACCATCATCCTGACCACGCATTACATCCAGGAAGCCGAGGAGATGGCCGACCGCATCGGCGTCATCAACAAGGGCGAGATCATCCTGGTCGAAGACAAGGCCGGGCTGATGCAGAAGCTCGGCAAGAAAGAATTGAAGGTGCATCTGCAAGGCAGGATCGATGCGATCCCCGCCTCGCTCGCCGCCTACAATCTCGAACTGTCGGACGACGGCCACGCGGTGATCTACGACTACGACACCAAGGGCGATCGCACCGGCATCACCAGCCTGCTCAACGACCTCAGGAACGCCGGCATCCGTATCTCGGACCTCGATACCCGCCAATCGTCGCTGGAAGACATCTTCGTCAGCCTGGTGAGGGCGCCATGAATTACCGTGCGATCCGTGCCATCTACCTGTTCGAAATGGCCCGCACCTGGCGCACGTTGCTGCAGAGCATCGTCTCGCCGGTAGTCTCCACCTCGCTCTATTTCGTGGTGTTCGGCGCCGCGATCGGCTCCCGCATCACCGAGGTCGAGGGCGTCAGCTACGGCACTTTCATCGTGCCGGGGCTGGTGATGCTGTCGGTCTTGACGCAGAGCATCGCCAACGCCTCGTTCGGTATCTACTTCCCGAAATTCGTCGGCACCATCTACGAAATCCTGTCGGCGCCGGTTTCCTATATCGAGATCGTGATCGGCTATGTCGGCGCGGCCGCGACCAAATCCATCATCCTCGGGCTGATCATTATGGCGACCGCGGCGCTGTTCGTGCCGCTGCATATCCATCACCCTTGGTGGATGCTGACCTTCCTGGTGCTGACGGCGGTGACCTTCAGCCTGTTCGGCTTTATCATCGGCATCTGGGCCGACGGATTCGAAAAGCTGCAGATGATCCCGATGCTGATCGTGACGCCGCTGACCTTCCTGGGCGGCAGCTTCTACTCGGTGAACATGCTGCCGTCGGGCTGGCGCACCATCACGCTGCTCAATCCGGTGGTGTATCTGATCTCGGGCTTCCGTTGGAGTTTCTACGAGATCGCCGACGTCAGCGTGGCCTTGAGCCTGGGCATGACGCTCGGTTTCCTCGCCATCTGCATGGTTTTGGTGTGGTGGATTTTCCGGACCGGTTACCGGCTGAAGAATTGACGCCTGAATTGTCATTCCACCGTCATGGCCGGGCATAGCCGTCTAAGGACGGCGGCGCTTACGCTCGCCTATGCCCGGCCATTCACGTTCTTGCCCAATGCTCGGGCATGACGAACTCAGTGGCACCTCCATCTCCCCGCTCGCGAAAAAGTCAGCACTTTGCCGCCGATTGCGCCGTCCTGCCGCCTTGTTTGCGCCGCGGCGGGCGTTAACGATTGCGGGCGCAGGCCACTGGAACCAGTGCCGGTTTCCGGGCATATTGGATGCCGGGGACGGAGAGCCGGCAGCTTTAGTCAGAGGCCTGGAGGCCAAAGGTAAAATGCGTTCCTTCCTCATTGCCGTCGCCGCCCTGACGCTGTTTGCTTCGGGCACGGCCCAAGCCAAGGTCGCGATCACAGTCGACAAGGACAACCAGCAGATGACCGTCGCCGTCGACGGCGTCGAAACGTACCGGTGGCCGGTGTCGTCAGGCCTTCCCTCCTACGAGACGCCGAACGGCAGCTTCCGCGCCTTTCGCATGGAGGAGGACCACTACTCCAAGGAATTCGACGAGGCGCCGATGCCGCATTCGATCTTCTTCACGAAGATCGGCCACGCCATCCACGGCACTGATTCCGTCAACCGTCTCGGCTCTCCCGCTTCGCATGGCTGCGTGCGGCTGTCGCGCGAGAATGCCGCAAAACTATTTGCGCTGGTCAAGGAGCAAGGCGTGCTCAACACCACGGTGACGCTGACCGGCTCATCGCAGGTCGCGCTGGCGCGTAATCCGCGGCCGCGCGGCAACACGGCGGTCGCCCGCCGCGCGCCACTGCCGCAATATGAGCAGCAATATGATTCCGCCGCCGGCGATCCCGTCGTGATCACGCCGCAACAACAGCGCGTGGCGCCGCAGGCCCGGGCCGACGACGGCTACATCTATCCCGCTGATGGCACGTCGAACGAAGCGCGCTATCCGGCGCCGAGCCGCCGCGTCTACGACACCCAAGCCTATCAGCAGCAGCAACAGCAGCAATATTACGACAACCGCGGCTATGCGCCGGCGCCGCAGGGCTACTACTATCAACCGCGGCAGACTTATCAGCAGCGCGGGCTGTTCACCTACCAGGATTAGCCGGCGACTTCATCGCGATCATTATCCGCGGCCGCGATCCTAGCCGTCCGTTGCGCTCGCCAGCATGCGGTCGCGTTGCGCCGTCAGCCGCGACTGTTGCCAGGCGTCGTGCGCAATCATACCGACCGCCATCGCCACAACGAAAACGACGATCCCGGGCGACAGCGTCGCCAGACTCTCCAGCGCCGGTCCCGGGCACAGGCCTACAAGGCCCCACCCGATTCCGAATATCGCGGCACCCGCCACCAGCGGCAGATCGATCCCCGACTTGCCCGGCCGAAAATATTGCCCGGCAAACCACGGCCGCACGCTGCGATCAGCGAGCATGAAGCCCGGCACCGACACCGCGAGCGCCGCAGCCATCACCACGGCAAGGCTCGGATCCCACGCGCCGAAGATATCCAGAAAACCCAAAACTTTGGTCGGCTGCACCATGCCTGAAATCAGCAGGCCCGCACCGAAGATCAGGCCGCACAACAAGGGGGCGATGATCCACATGGCTCACCCTCCCACCACGTGATGCGTGATCGCGACCGTGAAGACCGCCGTCACCATGAAGACGACGGTGGCGGCGATCGAGCGCGGCGACAACCGCCCTATTCCGCAGATGCCGTGACCGGAGGTGCAGCCGCCGCCAAGCCGGGTGCCGAACCCGACCAGCAGTCCTGCTGCGACAATGACGGCCCAACTCGATGGCAGCTTGGGCTGCGCCATTCCGTAACCGATCAGGCCGGCGATCACGGGCGCCAGAATGAGCCCCACGATAAAAGCGATGCGCCAGCCCTTGTCCTCGCCGCGCAAATTCAACAGGCCGCTGAAGATGCCGCTGATGCCGGCGATTCGGCCGGTCGACAACATCAGCAGGACGGCGGAAAGCCCGATCAGCACGCCGCCGATCGCGGCCGATACCGGAGTGAAATTGGCCATGACGGGTTTTCCTTCATTGGGGCGCATTCAATCATAGGCGCGCCTTGCCTGACCGCAACCCGTCTATTCCTCGCCCTTCCGGAGCCGCCGCCACACGGCGCCCAGCACGTTGGAATAATCGTCGGTCCAGACCCGCTGGTCGTCTTCGGCCTCGGTAAGCGTCCATTGATCCGACGAGGCCAGCTTGCCGACGTCGGCCTCTTCCCGCGCCGAGACCACAACCGAGGTCGAGAAGATGTATTCACTGTCGCGGCCGGAATCCTCGCTGTAGACCCAGCTCTTCAAGTCGTTGGCGTCGGCGATGCCGACGACGACGCTCGACAGTTCCAGATGCCGATTGGAAACGTGCATCACCACTGCGCCCTGCGGCGCCAGCTTGGACTTGTAGATTTCCATCGCCTCTTCGGTCGCCAGATGAACCGGAATCGCATCCGACGAATAGGCGTCCACGATGATCAGATCGTAGACGCCATCGGGCTCGCGCGCGAAGGTCAGCCGCGCATCGCCGATCACGGGTTCGAGATTCGGCTCGCAGACCTTGATATAGGTGAAGTATTTCGGGTCGCGCGCGGTATCGACCATCGACTGGTCGATCTCGAAGAACTTCCACTCCTCGCCGGGCTCGGAGGCGCAGACCAGCGTGCCGGAGCCGAGCCCGATCACCGCCACGCGCAGCGGGCGCCCTTCCGTTCACGAATGGCCGAGATCGCCTGACCGATACCGCCGTCCTTATAATAGTAGGTGATCGGCTCCGGCTGGCCGGTGACCGGCGTGCCGTCGTCGTTCTTGAATTTCTCGGCGCCGTGGATCGTGGTGCCATGCATCAGCACGTGATACTGACCGTTCGGCGTCACCACGATCTTGTGGACGCCGAAGAAGCTGCGCACGGTCTCCACCCGTCCGTCGTCCGACGGATACATCCGGATCAGCACCAGCGCCAACGTCACCACGGCGGTCAGCTTCCAGCGATCCGCCTTGAGCAGGATCGCCAACATCATCGAGACGGCCGCAACTGCGCCTACCACGTAGACTCGATTGGTCTCCAGCCATGTGAAGATTTTGCCGCTGCTGTATGACGGCGCGATCAGCGCCACCGCGGCGATGGCTAGCAGCAGCCAGAACCAGCGGGTCCATTGCGGCCACCGCTCGTCAGCCGGCGGCCGGCACAGCACCGCCAGCGCCACCAGAACCGGATATTCCGCGACCCAGGAGAACGTGAACGGCGCAATCAGTCCCGCGAACAGTCCGCCGACCATGCCGCCGAACGACAGCGCGACATAGAAACCAGTGAGATATTTCGCGGCGGGGCGGGTGCGCGCCAACTCGCCATGACAGGCCATCGCAATGATGAAGAAGCAAAGCAGGTGGCCGCCGAGCGTCAGCAACAGGTTCTGCTCGCGGCTTATCGCCAACAGCAGAATCACCCCCATGATCGCCAACGGTTGCAGCATCAGCATGAACTTGTGCGGCAACAGCGGGCGCGACTGGAACACCAGCACCCATGTCAAGAGATAGAGCGACAGCGGCAGCACCCACAGCAAGGGCGCGGCGGCGACGTCAGTGGAAATATGCGCGGTCACCGCGATCAGCAGCCCCGACGGTACGGCGGCAAGGAAAATCCAGCGGGCGCGCAAAATCCATGGCGGCGCCGGCGCGTCGGTATCGTCGTCCGGCATGTTCAACTTTGCCGCATTCGCCGGCGAGCGCAGCAGCAAGACGCCGCAGGTTGCGATCAGCACGATCAAGAGGCCGTAACCGCCGCTCCAGATCAGGTTTTGCGTGCGCAGCGTGAAGATCGGCTCCAGCAGCACCGGATAAGACAACAGCGCCAGGAAGCTGCCGACGTTCGAGGAGGCGTAGAGGAAGTACGGGTCGGGACCGTTAGGATGGCCGGTGCGGACGAACCAGGCCTGCAGCAGTGGATTGTTGGCCGCAAGCGCGAAGAACGGCAGCCCGATCGACACCGCAAACAGACCGAGCAGCCAGAGCGCATAGCCTGACGTCGGCGGATCGCCCCACCCGCCCGAGATCGACAACGGCAGCGTCAGCATCGCGACCGCGAGCAGCACCAGATGGATCGCCACGGGGAGCATGCGGTTGCGGAGCTGCATCAGAAAATGCGCATAGGCATAGCCGCCGAGCAGCAGCGACTGGAAGAACACCATCGCCACCGACCACACCGCCGGCGAGCCGCCGAGCCGCGGCAGCACCATCTTGGTGAACAGGGGCTGCACCGAAAACAGCAGCAGCGCACTGACGAAGATCGCGGCGGTGTAAATGACCAGGACCAGCCGGTTCCGGCTTTCGGAAGGTTGGTCCGCTGAAACGGACAGATCGGGAGAAGTCATCAAAACTCCGGCTGGAAACCGGCGGGCGCCGGTGGCGGGATGCCCGGCAGGGCCGCCGGAGCGGCGCAATGGAGCATAGGGCGACACGGCGAGCAATGCGGGATAAGAAAGCACGGATAGGGCGCTTTGCGCCCTTCCCGATCAAACCTTCTTGAAGCTGAAGCTGGCATGAACGATACGGATGTTGTCATCATCGGGGCGGGCCATAACGGCCTCACCTGCGCGGCCTATCTCGCGATGGCCGGCCTGCACGTGAAAGTGGTGGAGCGCCGCAAGGCGGTCGGCGGCGCCGCCGTGACCGAGGAATTCCACCCCGGCTTCCGCAACTCGGTGGCCGCCTATACGGTCAGCCTGCTCAACCCGCAGATAGCAGCCGACCTGAAGCTCGCCGATCACGGCCTGCGCATCGTCGAGCGCCGCGCACAGAATTTTCTGCCCGCGCCCGACGGCAGCTATCTCCTGACCGGCGAGGGCCGCACCCGGCCATCGGTCGAAGAACTCAGCCCGCACGATGCTATCAGTATCGACGCCTTCTCGCGCGAGCTGGAGGCCATCGCTGACGTGCTGCGGCAATTCGTGCTGCGCGCGCCGCCGAACGTCGTCGAGGGCTTTGGGATCGGCGCGATCCGAGAAGCCTTCAACGCCATGGGCACCGCAAGCATCCTGCGCAAGCTTTCACTGGAACAGCAGCGCAGCCTGCTCGACCTGTTCACGCGCTCGGCCGGCGAGATGCTCGACGAGCGCTTCGAGAACGACCTGGTGAAGGCGCTGTTCGGCTTCGACGCCATCGTCGGCAATTACGCCAGCCCCTACGCCGCCGGCTCCGCCTATGTGATGCTGCACCACGCGTTCGGCGAGGTGAACGGCAAGAAGGGCGTGTGGGGCCACGCGATCGGCGGCATGGGCGCGATCACGCAGGCGATGGCGCGCGCGGCGCGCGGGCACGGCGCCGAGATCGAAACGGAGGCCGGCGTGCGCGAAGTGATCGTCGAGGGCGGGCGCGCCGCGGGCGTCATCCTCGACAATGGCCAGACCGTTCGCGCGAAGTACATTGCCTCCGGCGTCAATCCGAAGTTGCTGTACACGCGGCTGGTGCCGTCGGGGGCGCTGGCGCCCGAATTTCTCGAGCGCATCGGGCGCTGGCGCAACGGCTCCGGCACCTTCCGGATGAATGTCGCGCTGAACGCCCTGCCTTCCTTCACCGCACTGCCAGGCGCCGGCGACCATCTCACCGCCGGCATCATCCTCGCGCCCAGCCTCGGTTACATGGACCGCGCCTGGCAGGATGCGCGCAGCTATGGCTGGAGCCGCGAGCCGGTGGTGGAAGTGCTGATCCCCTCGACGCTGGACGATTCGCTCGCGCCGGAGGGCCAGCATGTCGCGAGCCTGTTCTGCCAGCATGTCGCGCCCGAATTGCCGGACGGGAAATCATGGGACGATTATCGCGACGAGGTCGCCGACCTCATGATCGCGACGGTGGATAAATTCGCGCCGGGCTTTGCGGCCAGCGTGATCGGCCGCCAGGTGCTGTCGCCGCTCGACCTCGAGCGGCAGTTCGGCCTGCTCGGCGGCGACATCTTTCACGGCGCCCTGACATTGAACCAACTGTTCTCGGCGCGGCCGATGCTGGGCCATGCCGATTATCGCGGGCCGCTAAAGGGCCTGTATCATTGCGGCTCGGGCGCCCATCCCGGCGGCGGCGTCACCGGCGCCCCCGGCCACAACGCCGCGAAGGTGATCCTCGGCGACCACCGCGCGCTGTTCGGATAAATCATCCGGCGGATGGGGACAATGCGTGTAAAGCCGGTGGGTAACGGCGGGAAAGGCCTGTGGATTGGTTGTCGAAAACTTACCGTGGCGGCTGTGGAAACCTCGCCGCAGCGCCTGTGGAAAGCATCGGGATGCTTCGCAGATAACCCGGTTGGCAGATGCCCCGCTCGGCGGTGGATAGTCGGTGGAGATGGCGTGCGCAAATCCCGACCTAAAAATTGACGGTGCTGGCGCTTTGGCGCGCCCGGCCCCGAAATGCCCCCGAAAAGGCCGTGGCTCCCGATTCGCCCTTAATCTGAGGTTGTTCTAACAGCGGGAACCCAACTTTTCCGGATATTGCGACATGAAATTTGCTCAAATTTGAATGAAACGCTACTTCCCCATTTGCGTCCTCCCGCTTTTCTCCAGGTCCTTCAATGACTTTTATCGCCTCCACGCACCGCGTCAGCTTTGCAATCGGCGACGAGCACACCGCCAAAGGCGTCGTCGATGCCCTGACCGAAGTTTTTTTCGAGGGCCAGGCCGCGATCGCCGCGTTCGAACGGCCCGATGGCCGATGGGACGTCACGGTGCATTTGCCGAGCCGCCCGATCAGGCACTGGTCCGCGAACTCGTGGCCAATGCCGCAGGTCGGGAAGTTGCCGAGGGCATCGCCTTTGACACGATCGAGGCCAAGGATTGGGTCAAGGCCAGCCTCGAAGACCTCGTTCCCGTCCCCGCCGGGCGCTTCGTCGTCCACGGCCAGCATGACCGCGAGCGGATCGCGCCCAACAAGATTGGCATCGAAATCGAGGCGGCGCTGGCCTTCGGCACCGGCCACCACGGCACCACGCGCGGCTGCCTGCTGCTGCTCGATCGTGTCCTGAAAGCCTGGCGTCCGCGCCGCGTGCTGGATCTCGGCACCGGCACCGGGGTGCTGGCGATTGCGACCGCCAAGGCGCTGCATGAAAAGGTGCTGGCGAGCGATATCGATCCGCCCTCGGTGCAGGTCGCCCGCGAGAACGCGCGGCTGAATGTAGCGGGCCCCTGGTGCAGGCGATCCGCGCCACCGGTTTCTCCGCGCCGCAGTTCGCGCAGGCCGCGCCGTTCGATCTGGTGCTGGCGAATATCCTCGCCAATCCGTTGCGGCAACTGGCAGGGCCGATGGCGCGGTGTCTGGCGCCATCGGCCCTGGTTATTCTGTCGGGCCTGCTGACGCATCAGGCGCCCGCTGTCATCGCCGCCTATCGCGCCCGTGGGCTGGTGCCGGTGCGGCACCTTCGCATCGAAGGCTGGAGCAGCCTCCTGCTGCGCAAGGTGAATTGAAATTCCATAGCGTTTTCGAGCGAAGTGGTACCGGTTCGCGTGAAGAAAACGCGTCAAAACAAGAATCTAGAGCTTCGGTTCTGATTCAATCAGAACCGATAATGCTCTAGCCGGCCGGTCTGTGACGATTGCTGGCGATCACGCCCTTTTCTTTCTTCAACGATCGCTTGACGCGCGCTTCCGCGAGCCGGTCGAGGATCTGCACGACGACGCCGCGCTGTTTCTTGTTGGCGACGGGCGGGGCGGGGCCGCGGTTATCCGGCGGCGAAATCTTCTCAAACGTGAACGCAGGCATGGTGTATCCCTCTTCATTGAGTTGAAACACTCCTGGAGCCTCCCGGGCATCTTGAGCCGAACAGCCTGCACCGCAAAACCGTTCATCCGACTAGCGCGGACGGACATATTGAAGCACAGATTATGCCAAATTGTGGCGGACACCGCCGCATTGCGGACCGCTCCACCCAACCCTAAAGTGACCAGGCGATGTTCGAAGCCCATTTCCAGACATTCGAAGAACCAGAAGGTGGCGTGGCGCTGACCGCGCGGCTGGCCCGCTTCCGCGAGGAGCTGGCGCGGCGGAAGCTGACAGGATTTGTGGTTCCGCGAGCAGATCAGCAACAGAACGAATATGTCCCGGCCTCCGAAGAACGGCTGGCCTGGCTGACCGGCTTCACGGGTTCAGCAGGCATGGCGATCGTCCTGACGCGCGAGGCCGCCGTTTTCGTCGATGGCCGCTATACGCTACAAGCCGCCAAGCAGGTCGACCGCAAGGCTTGGCAGATCGAGCCGCTGGCCGATCCACCGCCGGAACACTGGCTGGGGAAACACCTTTCGGCCGGCGACCGCCTCGGTTTTGACCCGTGGCTGCACACTTCCGCGGCAGCTGAGCGCCTGGCCGCCGCCTGCGCCAAGGCCGGCGCCGAATTGATCGCGGTCGAGAGCAATCCCCTGGATTCGATCTGGACCGAGCGCCCGGCCCCGCCGCTCGGCCGCGTCGCCATTCACGGCGTGCAGTTTTCCGGCGAGATCGAAGCCGAAAAGCTCAAGCGGATCCGGCTCGAGATGAGCAAGCTCGGCGTCGAGGCGCTGGTGCTGTCGGACAGCCACGCGGTGGCCTGGACCTTCAACATCCGCGGCGCCGACGTCTCGCACACGCCATTGCCTTTGTCCTACGCGCTGGTGCCGAAGGACGGCCGCCCCACCGTCTTCATCGACCAGCGCAAGCTTTCCAACCTGACGCGCGACCATCTCGAACAATCAGCCGATGTCGGGGACCCCGACGCGCTGGTGCCTGATCTGACCGAGCTGGCGCGCAGCGGCGTCGCGATCGCCCTCGACAGCGCCACCGCCGCGGACGCGCTGAGCCGCCTGATCGCAGGGGCCGGTGGAAAGCCGGTGCGCGGCAACGATCCGGTGAGCCTGTTGAAGGCGGTGAAGAATATCACCGAGATCGAGGGCACGCGTACCGCGCACCAGCGAGACGCGGTGGCGCTGACACGCTTCCTCGCCTGGATCGACCGCGAGGCGCCCTCCGGCGCGCTGACGGAGATCGACACCGTCGAGGCACTGGAAACTTTTCGGCGCCAGACCTGCGCGCTCAAGGATGTTTCGTTTCCGACCATCGCCGGGACCGGGCCGAACGGCGCGATCGTGCATTACCGCGTCACCCGCAGGAGCAACCGGCGGATTTCGCCCGGCGATCTCCTGCTGATCGATTCCGGGGCGCAATACGAAGACGGCACCACCGACGTCACCCGCACGATTGCGATCGGCACGCCCACCGACGAAATGCGCGACCGCTTCACCCGCGTGCTTCGGGGACACATCGCGATTGCGCGTGCGGTGTTTCCCGACGGCACCACCGGCGCGCAGCTCGATTCGTTCGCCCGGCAATTCCTGTGGCAGGCCGGCCTCGATTTCGAGCACGGCACCGGCCACGGCGTCGGCAGCTATCTATCCGTGCATGAAGGCCCGGCGCGGATTTCAAAGCTCGGCACCACGCCGCTGAAGCGCGGCATGATCCTTTCCAACGAGCCCGGCTATTACAAGACCGACGCCTACGGCATCCGGATCGAGAACCTCGAACTCGTCATCGGCACTGACGTATCAGGCGCCGACAAGCCGGTGAACGCGTTCGAGACGCTGACGCTGGCGCCGATCGACCGCCGCCTGATCGACGTGAATATGCTGAGCGCAACAGAGCTGAAATGGCTGAACGATTACCACGAGCGCGTCAACCGCGCGGTGCGCCCGCATCTCGACGACAACGCCACGAAACTGTGGCTGGATGAGGCAACGGCAGCGCTGCTGCCGCTTTAATCGTCATTCCGGCGCACGAAGACGCAACCCGGGAATGACGGATGCGACGAGGGCATGGCCGCATGCTGAAACATCCGTATCCGCCATGAGCCATCGCGCTACAGTCTGATTCAACCAGCAGAGGATCGGACTGAATGCACGGCGTCGTGGGCAAGCCGCCCGGCGCGGCGGCGGACAACAACGCCATCGCGACTTCAAAGATCATGCTGCTGATGCTGGTCGCGATGACCGGCGTCGCGCCGATCTCGCTTTACATGCTGGTGCCGGCGCTGCCCGTGCTGGCGACGACGTTCGACGGCGACATTTCGATCGCGCAGATGACGGTGTCGCTCTACATGGTCGGCATCGCCTGCTCGCAGCTTATCATGGGGCCGCTATCGGACAAGTTCGGCCGCCGTCCGGTGCTGCTCGCGGGCCTGGCCCTGATGGTCGCGGCCAGCATCGGCTGTTCGCTGGCGCAGACGCTGCCGCAACTGATCGCCGCGCGATTCCTGCAGGCGCTCGGCGGCGCCACCGGCATGGTGGTGAGCCGCGCCATCATCCGCGATCTCTACAGCCGCGACCGCATCAGCTCCATGATCAGCCTCGTCATCGGGGTCATGATGGTGGCGCAGATGCTGAGCGCACTCGCCGGCGGTCTGTTGGAGACTGCGTTCGGCTGGCGCGCGATCTTCTATTTCATTACCGCGGCTTCGCTCGGTGTCGCCGTGCTGATCGCCGTTGCGCTGCCCGAGACGCGCCGCGAGCGCGGCGTCAGCAGCAGCTTCCGCGGCGATGTCGGCAAGCTGATTCGCGACCGCGCCTTTCTCGGCTATGTGCTGTGCCAGGTGCTGGCTTCGCAGATCATCTTCACCTTTGCCGGCGGCGGGCCCTACATCGTGGTGACGCAGATGGGCCGAACCACCGCCGAATACGGCGCCTGGTTTGCGACCACCGGATTTGCGTATCTGGTCGGCAACCTGTTCTGCGTCCGCTTCGCGCCGCGCCATTCGCTGGAGAAGCTGATCTGGTTCGGGCTGGCGCTGCAGTTCGCTGGTGCCCTGCTGAACCTGACCTTCAGCATCGTCGGGATCAACCAGGCGCCGGTCTGGCTGTTCGGCACCCAGATGATCGTCATGATCGCCAATGCCTTCGTGATGAACAACGCGGCGGCCGGCGCTATCAGCGTGCGGCCCGAGGCCGCCGGCACCGCAGCCGGCGCGATGGGCTTCCTGCAGCAGGGCATCGGCGCGCTGGTCTCGCAATTCGGCGCCTATCTCGGCGGCCACTCCACCACCACGCTGCCGTTGACGGCCGCAATCTTTGCGCTGTCGATCGCGTGTGCGTCCGCGATGTTCTTTCTCGTGCCGCGGCCAACGGTCGTGGTCAGCGAGGAATTGATCAAGAAGGCGGAGGAGGAAGAAAGCGGGATGTTGTGAGGGATACGGGCGACGACAGCGCCTCACTCAACTGTCATCGCCCGCGAAGGCGGGCGATCCAGTACGCCGCGGCTTATGGGGTAGAAACGAATGTCTCTGGGATACTGGGTCACCCGCCTCCGCGGGTGACGACAACGGAGTGCGTGGGCGCGCCACTCACTCCCGATCAGCTTCAGCCACTCGTCCTCGGTCAGCACGGCAACGCCATGTTTCTTGGCCTCTGCAAGTTTTGAACCCGCGCCGGGACCCGCAACGACATAGTCCGTCTTCTTCGACACCGAACTGGAAGCCTTGGCGCCCAGCCGCTCGGCCGTCGCCTTGGCTTCATCGCGCGTCATCTTCTCCAGCGAGCCGGTGAACACCACGGTCTTGCCCGCGACGGCCGAATTGCTCTTGGGCTTCTCGGTGTCGATAATCGTGACTTCCTTCGTCAGCCGCTCGACGACGCCGCGGTTATGGCTTTCGCCGAAATAGGCCGCAACGCTCTTGATCACGGTATCGCCGATCTGATCGAGCGCATCCATCTCGGCAATAGTCTCCTCGTCGCCCTTGGCGACCTTGAGGCAGGCGTCGTGGAATGCGTCCCATGAACCGTAGCCGCGCGCCAGCGCCAGCGCGGTCGTCTCGCCGACATGGCGCATGCCGAGCGCATAGATGAAACGCTCCAGCGCAATACGTCGGCGGCTCTCGATCGCGGCAAAGAGATTGCGCACCGAGGTTTCGCCGTAGCCCTCGATCTCCTCCAGCTTCAGCTTGGCGTTGCGCTTCTGCAGCGTGAAGATGTCGGCGGGCTCCTTCACCCACCCCTCGTCGAAGAAGTACTGAAGCTGCTTCTCGCCGAGCCCGTCGATATCGAAGGCGCGGCGCGACACGAACAGTTTGAGATGCTCGATCTTCTGGAACGGACAGGCGAACTCGCCGGTGCAACGGGCGCGCGAGCCTTCCTCGCCGGTTGCCGTTTCCTCGCGCACGACATCGGTGTGCAGCGGGCACGGGCATTTTTTCGGGAAGTGAAACTCCTTGGCGTTCTTCGGCCGCTTGTCGATCACGACGTCGACCACCTGCGGAATCACGTCGCCAGCGCGCTGGATCACGACGGTATCGCCCAGCCTGATGTCGCGCCCCTCGCGCAACACTTCGCCCTTGTTGCCGATGCCCTTGATGTAATCCTCATTGTGCAGCGTGACGTTCTGTACGATTACGCCGCCGACGCCGACCGGCTCGAGCTTGCCGACCGGCGTGAACGATCCGGTCCGCCCGACCTGGATCTCGATGTCCTTGAGCACCGTCATGGCGCGCTCGGCCGGGAATTTGTGAGCAATGGCCCAGCGCGGCGTCCGCGAGACGAAGCCGAGCCGCTCCTGCCAATCGATCCGGTTGATCTTGTAGACGACGCCGTCGATGTCGTAATCGAGCTCGCCGCGCTGCTCCTCGATCTCGTGATGGAACGCGATCAAGTGCTCGACCGAGTGACAAAGCTTGGTGAGCGGATTGGTCTTGAATCCGCAGCGCTCGAACCAGCCGATCATGCCGGATTGCGTCCCTTCCGGCATCGCGCTCATTTCGCCCCAGGAATAGGCGAAGAAGCCGAGCGGCCGCGACGCGGTAATCGATGGATCCTTCTGGCGCAGCGAACCGGCGGCGGAATTTCGCGGGTTGGCGAAGATGGTATCGCCCGCGGCCTTCTGGCGCTCGTTCAGCGCCAAAAGCCTTCTTGGTCATGTAGACTTCGCCGCGCACCTCGCAGACATCAGGCACGTTGCGGCCTTTCAGCTTCTGCGGCACATCTTCCAGCGTGCGGATGTTGGCGGTGACATCCTCACCTACGGCGCCGTCCCCGCGGGTCGCCGCCGTGACAAGCTCGCCGCCCTCGTAGCGCAGCGACATCGACAACCCGTCGATCTTCGGCTCGGCGGAAAAATCGATCTTGTCGTCGCTGAGCTTGAGAAAGCGCTCGATGCGTCCGACGAAGTCGAGCACGTCCTGTTCGGCGAACGCATTGTCGAGCGACAGCATCGGCACCGCATGGCGGACTTTTTGAAACGCCCGGATGGCGCGGCGCCGATCTTCTGCGATGGCGATTCCGGCGTGACGAGTTCGGGAAACCGTTTCTCGATGGCGTTGTAGCGCTGCCGCAGGGTATCGTATTCGGCATCCGTGATGCTGGGCGCATCTTCCTGATAGTAACGCTTGTCGTGGCCTTCGAGCTCCAGCGCCAGCCGCATGTGCTCAACCTTGGCCTGTGCCTTGGTGAGCGCGGCCACGTCAACCAGCGCTTCTTCGCTTTCACAGCCATGACTGCGCACCACCGTTAAGCTGTCGCCGCGCGCAACAGCCGCTCCGCCGCCGCCCGCGCCTCCGCGGTAATCTCCGCGCCGGCCAGCATGCGGGCGATTTCTCGCGGCGGTGGTCGGCGGCAAGCGCGTTGACGCGGGTGGCGACGCGCTTGCCCTTGTCGAGCGCGTCCTTGGAAATCAAGAGATGCTGGTTCGCCCTGGCGGCCACCTGCGGCGCGTGGGTCACCGCCATCACCTGGACCTGGCCGGCCAGCCGCGAAAGCCGCGCGCCGATCGCGTCCGCCACCGCGCCGCCGACGCCGGTGTCGATCTCGTCGAACACCAGCGTGGGCGCCGAGCCGCGGTCGGACAGCACCACCTTGAGCGCCAGCAGGAAGCGCGACAGCTCACCTCGGAGGCGACCTTCATCAGCGGACCCGGCTTGGTGCCGGGATTGGTCTGCACCCAGAACTCGACGCGGTCGATGCCTTGCGGTCCCGGCGACTTCGCGTCGGTTTCGACCTGGGTCATGAATTTCGCGCGTTCGAGCTTCAGCGGCGCGAGTTCGGCGTTCACCGCCTTGTTGAGCTTCTCGGCGGACTTGTTGCGGGCCGCAGACAGTTTCTCGGCAGCCGCGCCGTAGCGTTTGTCGGCTTCATCGGCCGCGGCTTCCAGCTTCTTCAACTGATCCGCGCCGGCATCGATCAGCGCGACGTCGGAGGCGAATTTGGCAGCGAGCGCCGCCAGCCCGTCGACCGGCGTCGAGTATTTGCGCGAGGCGGCGCGCAGCGCAAGCAGCCGCTCCTCGATGCGCTCCAGCTCGGCGGGATCGAAATCGGCCGCGATCAGGGCTGCGCTCAGATGCTGGTCGGCCTCTTCCAGCGCGTTGATCGCGATGTCGATCGCCTTCACCGCCGGCTCGACCAGCGCTGGCGAATTGGCAGCGCGGCGTTCGAGGCGGCGTACTGCGGCCGCAAGCGCAGGCACCGGCGAATGGGGCCGCCGACCGCCTCCTGCGCCTCGCGCAGGTCGCTTGCGATCTTCTCGCCCTGCATCATGGTGGTGCGGCGTTCGGCGAGTGCCGTCTCCTCGCCGTCCTTCGGCTTCAGCGCTTTGAGTTCGTCGGCGGCGTGGCGCAGATAGTCCGCCTCGCGCGCGCGCGCTCCATGCTGGCGCGATGCGCGTCGAGCGCGGTGTTGGCGGTACGCCGCGCCTCCCACAGCGTTTCCAGCGCCGAGACCTCTTTCTCCAGCCCGGCAAAGGCGTCGAGCAGCTGCCGGTGTGTCGAGGCATCGACCAGCCGCGCTCGTCATGCTGGCCGTGAATCTCGACCAGCGCCGCGCCGACGGCTTTCAGCGTCTGCACGCTGATCGACTGGTCGTTGACGAAGGCGCGGGTGCGGCCATCGGCTAGCTGCACGCGGCGAAGAATCATCTCGCAAGACTCTTGAGAACTCGCGTCGTCGAGGCCGTTCTCGGAAAGTATCTTTGCCGCCGGATGGCCCTGGGAACATCGAAAGTGGCCGTCACCTGGCCCTGCTCCGCGCCATGGCGAACGAGGCCCGCATCGCCGCGGCCGCCGAGCGCCAGCGCGAAAGCATCGAGCAGGATGGATTTGCCCGCGCCGGTCTCGCCGGTCAGCACCGCGAGGCCACGGGAGAATTCGATATCGAGCCGTTCGATCAGGACGATGTCACGGATCGACAGACGCGCCAGCATGCGAAGTAAATTCCTAGCCGAGACCCAATTTCTTGAAGGCCCTGGAAATATAGGAACCCTTGTTCTCGCTCGGCTCGAGACCGCCCGACTTTACAAGATTATAGGCGTCCTTGTACCAGCGGCTATCAGGAAAATTGTGCCCAAGTACGGCCGCCGCCGTCTGCGCCTCGCCGACGATGCCGATCGCCATATAGGCCTCGGTGAGCCGCGCCAGCGCCTCCTCGACATGCCGCGTGGTCTGGTAGCGGGTGACGACCGTCTTGAAGCGGTTGATAGCGGCGGTGTAGTCGCGCTTTTCCATGTAGTAGCGGCCGACGTCCATTTCCTTGCCGGCGAGCTGGTCGCGCGCGCCTTCGAGCTTGGCCTTGGCGGAGGTCGAATATTCCGAGGTCGGATATTTGCGGATCACCTCTTCCAGCGCCGCGATCGCCTTTTTCGGTGCGGCCCTGGTCGCGGGAGATGTCCGGGATCTGGTCGTAATGCGAGGCCGCGATCAGGTATTGCGCGTAGGCCGCATCGGGGCTGCCGGGATGCAGCGTGACGTAACGGGTCGCTGCGCCGATGCAGCTGTCGTAGTCGCCGGCATTGTAGAAGGAATAGGCCGACATCAGGAGCGATTTGCGCGCCCAGTCCGAATAAGGATGCTGGCGGTCGACTTCCTCGAATTTCTTCGACGCCGCCTTGTTATCCTTGCGCTGGTTCATCAGGTACAAGCCCTCATTATAGAGCTTGTCCGCCGGTTCCTCGTTGAAGGTGTCGTCCTTGGCGGCGAACTTGTCCCACAGCGCGCCGGTGCCGCATCCGCTCAAGGGAATGGCGAGCGCAATCAGGCTCGCCGCCAGCCGCAGCGCCCGTCCGGCCCTGGCGAGGCTGGAAAGCCCAAGTGATTTGCGTGATTCGAGCGTCATACGCTGTGCCGACATGGAATCTGTGACCTGACGCCTTTGATGCGGTTGATGACTGAGCCCGCCCGTCCATGAACCGCGGTCATAGACGTCATATTCCCCGTGCCCCAATGCGTTTGGTGCACAATTGCGTTTGGTGCACAATTCTTTCAGGCCTCGTGGCGCCCTGTCGTGCAACCGCAGGCCTCTGTAGCCGAAAAATGGTCCTCGACCAATCGAATACGCAGCCAATTCGCCCGGATTAAGGCGGCTGGACGACAGCGTTACCAATTGTGGTTACTACGGAAAACGCGTCCATATGGCGCGAAAAAGCTTGGAAAGTCAGGGACATTTCGAAGACGAAAGTCAGGGACATTTCGAAGACGAAAGTCAGGGACATTTCGAAGACGAAAGTCGGGGACATTTCGCAAGCGAAAGTCCGGACATTCGCAAGCGAAGGTCAGGAAACATCCGGGCCATAGGCCGGGGCGATCAAGCCGCCCACCATGCCCGCGCCGGCCTCGACATGGCCGCGGGGACGGCGAGCCGGTTCGGCCTCGACCAACCGCCAGGCGCTGTGATCGGCCAACAGGGCCGTCAGCACAGCGTGGTTCAGCTTGTGGCCGCCGCGCACCGAGCGGTAGGCGCCAAGCAGCGGCAAACCAGCCAGGGTTAGATCGCCAACCGCGTCCAGCGCCTTGTGGCGGGCGCATTCGTCGCTGAAGCGCAGCCCTTCGGTGTTGAGCAGACGGGCGTCATCGAGCACCACTGTATTCTCAAACGAGGCGCCGCGCGCAAAACCGGCGCTCCAGAGCCGCGCGACGTCATTCATGAAGCCAAAGTCCGGGCGCGAGAAATCTCGCGGCGGAAGCTTTCGGGGTTGAGATCGAGCGAGAAATTCTGGCGGCCGATCACGGGATTGGCGAAGTCGATCTCGACCTCGACGCGGAACCCGCCCGCATGCGGGCGCAGTTCGCCGAAGCTATCGCCGATCGCGACCTGTACCGGCTTCAGCACCTGAATGAAGCGGCGGGAGGCCGACTGGGTGACGATGCCGGCCTGATCGATGGCGGCAACGAAGGCCGCCGCGCTGCCGTCCATGATCGGAACTTCGGGACCATCGACTTCGATGATCGCGTTATCGACGCCCATGCCGCGCAAGGCAGCAAGCACATGTTCGGCGGTGGAAACCAGCGGGCCTTCCCGGTCGCCGAGAACGGTAGCAAGATCGGTGGCGGTTACGGATTCCGCTACTGCGGGAACTTCGCGGTCGGCCTCATCAAGGCCGGTACGGACAAAAATAAAACCCGCATCCACAGGAGCAGGTCCAAGCGTCAGGCTAACAGGTAAACCAGAATGAACGCCGACGCCCGTTACCGTGGCTTGCGCCCGAAGCGTGGTTTGACGGCTGAATTTCATTCGCTAACTGCCCACTACCGACTTTACCTAAAGACTTGGAACCGGGCGTAAGCGCCGATTCGCGTTTTAGGCATCCCCAAGTCACGGCAGACCATAGTCACCGCCCCGAAGCGCGCCAACTCACGCTTCTTTACTGATTGTTACCCTATCTCTGCCGCAATCGCGCCAAGGGTTAACCAAACTCCGGCACAGGCGGACGCGGATTCAGACGCGATATCTGATCACGGAATGAATAATTAATGATTTAAAATCAGTTGGTTGGCCGGCGGACCGAGGTTCGGCACAAAGCCAAGAGAAGGGCCCCGGCTGGAACAGCCGGGGCCCTTGGCCCACCTCGATTGTAACAAAACCTCAGTTGGCCTGGCGTCGGAGGAAGGCCGGGATATCAAGATGGTCGTCGCCCTGTGGCGCCGGGGCAACAGGTGCCGGGCGGCCATGGACGTCCAAACCTTGCGGTGCCGGGCGTTTTGCGTACTCTGATACCGGCTCTTGATTCGCCGCCATTTGCTGCGCGACGGTACGCTGCGGCTTGCGATCGGGCAGCGGCGCCATCGCGGGACCCGAGGCGCGGGCCGCGATCGGCGGCTCGGTTTCTTCGTCGCGGCGGCCGAGGCCGACATTGGCGAGCCGCTGCAATAGCGACAGCCGCGTCTTCTGCGGATGTTCCTCCTCTCCGTCGCCGCGGGCCTGCCGAATTTCGGCCTGCGCCGGCATCGGGAGATCCTCGAATTTCGGCATTCGCGGCGAGCGGGACGGCGGACGTTCGGCCGCCTGCGGAATGAAGGTGTCGGGCGTCGGGGGCTGCTCGGGCTCGACGCGGGCGGCCTCGTTATGATCCGGGAACAGGGTCGGCTTCTGCGCGATCGGGCGGACCGTGACGTCGCCATAGGACGCCGGCTGGATCGGAGCCTGCTGCGGCGTCTCAACTGCCGCTGCGATCGCGGCGAGCGCAGCACGCTCGACATTGCTGGACGAACGTTGCGCCGGCGAGACGGCGGCAGGGGCCTGCGCGGGAGCCGGAGCTTGCGGAGCCGTCGCCGGCTCGAGCTTCTGGGCGCGTTCGGCGAGGCGCGCATTGTCGGCGCGAAGGCGAGCGGTCAGTTCGGCCAGACGGCTGTCGGGCGAGGACGTGGCGGTGGCAGTGGTTGCGACCGCCGCCGGGACGGCGGCGGCATTGCGCGCGATC
This sequence comes from Bradyrhizobium sp. RDT10, assembly GCA_044772375.2. GTDB lineage: Bacteria > Pseudomonadota > Alphaproteobacteria > Rhizobiales > Xanthobacteraceae > Bradyrhizobium. Next base: position 684,593 of record CP187939.1, on the reverse strand, counting down.
TGCGCCTGCTCGATACCCGTGGCGACGACGGAGACGCGGATGATGCCGTCGAGCGTTTCGTCGAAGGTGGCGCCGACGATGATGTTGGCGTCCTGATCCACTTCCTCGCGAATCCGGGTGGCGGCTTCGTCGACTTCGAACAGCGTGAGGTCCTTGCCGCCGGTGATCGAGATCAACAGGCCGCGGGCGCCCTTCATCGAAGAATCATCGATCAGCGGGTTGGCGATCGCAGCTTCCGCCGCGGTCAGTGCCCGCTTCTCGCCGGTCGCTTCGCCGGTGCCCATCATCGCCTTGCCCATTTCGCGCATCACGGCGCGGACGTCGGCGAAGTCGAGGTTGATCAGACCTTCCTTGACCATCAGATCGGTGATGCAGGCAACGCCCGAATAGAGCACCTGGTCGGCCATCGCGAAGGCATCGGCGAAGGTGGTCTTTTCGTTGGCGACCCGGAACAGGTTCTGGTTCGGGATGATCAAGAGCGTATCGACCACCTTGTGCAGTTCGGCAATGCCGGACTCGGCGGTGCGCATGCGGCGCATGCCTTCGAAGTGGAACGGCTTGGTCACGACGCCGACGGTGAGGATGCCCATTTCGCGCGCGGTCTTGGCGATGACAGGGGCTGCGCCGGTGCCGGTGCCGCCGCCCATGCCGGCGGTGACGAACACCATGTTGGCGCCCGAGAGATGGTCGCGAAGTTCGTCGATGACCTCCTGCGCTGCGGCCGCGCCGACATCAGGCTGGGACCCCGCGCCGAGGCCCTGCGTCACCTGCGTGCCCATCTGCACGATGCGCTGCGCCTTCGACATGGTCAGCGCCTGCGCGTCGGTGTTGGCGACGACGAAATCGACGCCCTGCAACCCGGCAGTGATCATGTTATTGACGGCATTGCCGCCTGCTCCACCGACGCCGAAGACGGTAATCCGCGGTTTCAGCTCGCTGATGTCAGGGGGTCAGATTGAGTGCCATGGTTGCCTCTCCTACGACGCGCGCGTTGGTTCGCCCCGGCCGACGGCCGCGGGATTTGGTGAAAATCGTTTGGTCATTGGACCGGTCATCAGAAGCCCTCGCGAAGCCATCGTCCGACCTTTCCGAAATAGCCGTCAGTCCCTGTCCTGAGCTGCCGCGTATGCCGCGGTTCGACGTGTTCCAGATGAGCGTATTGCGGATAGACCAGGAGGCCGGTCGGCACCGCGAACGAGGCGCTCTTGGCCTCGTTGGGCAGCCGGCCGAAGCCGAGCGGACGGCCGATGCGGACCGGCCGGTTGAGAATGCGGGTGGCGAGTTCGACGGTGCCGGTCAGCTGGGACGCGCCGCCGCTCAAGACAACCCGCGCCCGCGGCTCTGCCGCAAAGGGGAATCCGCGAGCCGGTCCCGGACCATTTCAAATATCTCCTCGGCGCGATGCCGGACGATGTTCGCGATCGTGGCGCGCGAGACGATCTGCGGCGCATCTTGTTCCTCGCCTGCAGTCGGAACAGACATCAACTCGCGCGCGTCGGACCCGCCGGTCAGCACGGTCCCGTATAAAGTCTTGATTCGCTCGGCATCCGCAATGCATGCGCCGACGCCGCGTGCAAGATCCATGGTCACGTGCTGCCCGCCGAGCGCAAATCCGCTGGCATGAACGAAGCGGCCGGCGGAATAGGTCGCGATCGTGGTCGATCCGGCGCCCATTTCGACCACGGCGGCGCCGAGATCGGCCTCGTCGTCGGTCAACACGGACAGGCCTGCGACATAAGGACTCGCCGCCATGGCCTCGACATTGAGATGGCAGCGCTCGACCACCAGCATCAGGTTGCGGGCGACCGTCGCATCCGCCGTCACCACGTTCATGTCGACGCCGAACTGCCGGGCCACCATGCCGCGGGGATCGCGGATGCCCTTGACGCCATCCAGCGCGTAGCCGACCGGCAGCGCATGCAGCACCGTGCGTCCTCCCCGGTCGCATGTCGCATGCCGGTGGAGGTCACCCGGGTGACGTCATCGGCGGTAACGGCGCCACCGCGGATATCGGCGGCGGCCTCGACCAGCTGGCCCTGCAGCCGGCCGCCGGAAACCGACAGCAATACCGACTCAACGCGCACTTTGGCCATGCGCTCAGCCAGCGCCACGGCCTGGCGCACCGCCTGCTCGCATTCGGCGAGATCGACCACGGAGCCTGCCTTGACGCCGCGCGACTGGATCTGGCTGTAGCCGATCAATTCCACCGCATGGGTGCGGCCGCGCAACGCGTCGTTCGCCGGAGACGGCTTCAGCCGCGCGATCATGCAGGCGATCTTGCTGGTGCCGACATCGAGCGAGGCCACCAGCGCCGTGCGCTTGTGGTCGACGGGGCGTGTCTTCGGGGTCTGGTTGCGATCGAGGCCGGTCATGCGTCACCGGCCTTTTTCTTGGGTTTCTTGTCCTTGAACAGTTCTTCGCGGGCCTTGGCCGCGTCATCAGACAATTGCACGGTGAGTCGGTCCGGCAGGCGCATGTCGACGGCGACGATGTCGCGCGAGAACAGCCGGTCGTCCTTGTCGAGCTTGCTCAGCATGGCAAGCGCATTGCCGACGTCGTTCTCCGGCAGGCGAATGTCGAGCCCGTCCTTCAGCCGCAGATTCCAGCGCCGTTCGCCGACGAGGATCGCAGCCTTGGTCGCGATGCGAACCTGCGGATAGCGGTCCAGAAGGGCGAGGAAGTCGCGGGCCTTGACGTCGGCGCCCTTGCCCACCACCAGCGGCAGCGTCACGAAGCGGCGCGACACGTAGGGCTCCAGCACTGCGCCGTCCTCCGATATCACGGACAGCCGGCCGTCCTGCTGCCACAGCGCGAAAGCCGTACGCTCAACGATGTCGATCTGCAGCTGGCCGGGATAAAGCTTCAGGACGGTCGCATCCGATATCCACGGATTGGCCTTGAGCTTGTCGCGCACGGTGGCAGCGTCGAGAAACAACAGCGAGGAGCGGCCATTGACGCCGCCGATCGCGAGCACCTCGTCCTGGCTCAATTGCTTGCGGCCGTTGATGGCGACTGTGGTGATGCGGAATCCGGCCGAATTGGCGAGCGCATTACGGGTATCGCTGAGCGCAACCATGAAGTCGTCGACATGGCCGCCCTTGACGATGCCCAAGCCTGCGCTGCCGAGCAGCATCAGCACGGTCAAGGCGACGCCTGCGCGGTTCGGAAGGTAACGTTCGACCAGAAGGACCAGGCGATTCGGCGGCGCGCGATCGATCACCGACCTCGCCGGGACGCGGGCACGAACGCCCAGCCGCTCGCGCAGCAGCACGGCCGCTCCAATAGCGGCCGCCTTCAGGTCAGCTTGGGGCCCCAGCGATCTCAGCGACCGAGCGAGGCGTCCTGCACCATCCATTGCACGAGCCTGTCCAAGTGTTGTTCCCGCAAGCGTTTTTGCGGGTTCCGGCCCATATGACGCCTCGGTCTTGCCGGACTTGGTGCTGATCTAAAGTCGGAACAGCGCACGCCCCGGGAGCCAAGCGCAACATGCGCCGCCAGCGTTAACCTTCGGACTTCCTGGTAAACAAAGTGTAAATTCGCGGCGCTGCGGACGCGCTTTGGTGCGTCTTTTGAGTGGTTTGCCGGACAATTCTTAGGATTTTAGCAACAATTCTCGTGGCGAGGTTAGTCCCCGGTTAACGGCCTGTTAATCGGCCGGCCGGCCGGTCACGCCCGTTCCCGGCTGCGCCGTTCGGCCAACGTGATCTGATCACGCAGAAAATCCGGAAATTCGATGCCCTGGGCCTTGAGCGCCTTCGGGTAGAGCGAGGCCGCAGTCAGGCCCGGCAGGGTGTTGGTTTCCAGGTAAACCAGCCCCTTCGCCGAGACGATGAAGTCACTCCGGGAGTAACCGCTGCACGACAGCGCCCGGTGCGCCCGCAGCGCCTGGTCCTTCAGTTGCGCACTGATTTCCGGAGAAAAGCGCCCAGGGCAGATTTCCTGAGTCGATTTAAGCAGATATTTGGCCGCGTAGTCGAAGGTGCCTTCCCCGGGACGATCTCGATCGGCGGAAGCGACATCAACGTGCCATCCGATTGCTCCAGCACGCCACAGGTTGCTTCCACACCCGCGACGAACGGCTCGATCAGATATTCTTCGGTCTTGGCGGCGTTGCGGACTGCGACGAGATCCTGCTTCGCATTGACGAAGATCAGACCATAGCTCGAACCGTCCCGCGCCGGCTTTGCGATCAGCCTGCCGTATTCGGAAAATGCCGCGTCAAGGTTTTCCAAGGCGACACCGGCCGGGGCCGCGACACCTGCAATCGCCGCAAACCGTTTCGCCGCCCCCTTGTCGAAAGCGAGATTCGACGACGCCGAGCCGGAGCCGGTGAAGGGAATCCCGCGCAGTTCGCACATCGCCTGCAATTCGCCGTTCTCCGCCCGGCCGCCATGCAGGCCGAGCACCAGCACGCGATCCTCGGACTTCGCCTTGTCGAGCGCCGCTTCTAGCGGCAGGCCGCGGTTGCCGGGTTTGAATTCATCCTCGAACGGACGTGCGTGCCCAAGCAGCTTCTGCGACGCGACCTCATGCACCGTGTCAGCAATGTCCCAGAACCAGAGATCGGCTTCCGGCAACGCCCGATGCAGCGCCTGGGCGCTCGCGACCGAGACCAGCCGCTCCTTGTTGGTGCCGCCAAAGAGAATGGTAATCCGCATCAGCCCTGCTCGATCCCGATCCGCTTGATTTCCCAGTGTAGCTCGATGCCAGAATTCGCTTTAACCCGCTCGCGCACGGTTTCGCCCAGCGTTTCAATATCATGCCCGGTGGCGTTACCGGTATTGATGAGGAAATTGCAGTGCATTTCCGAGACCTGCGCCCCGCCGACACGCAAGCCGCGGCAGCCGGCGGCGTCGATCAGTTTCCAGGCGCTGTTGCCGGGTGGATTCTTGAAGGTCGATCCTCCCGTCTTTTCGCGAATCGGCTGAGCCGTTTCGCGATGGGTCTGCACCTTGTTCATCCGCGCGCGAATGGTTTCGGCGTCCGTGATCGCGCCGCGAAAACGTGCCGACGTGAAGATGATCGACGGGTCGACGCCGCTGTTGCGATAGACGAACTTCATGTCGGCATTGGTGAAGACATGCCTGGTGCCGTTGCGGTCGATGCCGGTTGCTTCGACCAGCACGTCTTTGGTCTCGCTGCCATTGGCGCCGGCATTCATCCGCAGCGCGCCGCCGATAGTGCCGGGGATGCCGAAGAAGAATTCCATGCCGCCGATGTTGGCGGCTGCCGCGGTCTCCGCCACGCGCTTGTCGAGCGCGGCCGTGCCCGCGCTGACGATATCGCCTGAAGCCAGGATCTCGCCGAACGCCCGCGGCGACAGCCGGATCACCACGCCCGCCATGCCGCCGTCGCGCACGATCAGGTTGGAGCCGACGCCGACGACGTAAACCGGCAACTCGTTCGGAAGCAGCTTCAAGAAGTACGCGAGATCGTCTTCATCCGCCGGCGTGAACAGCACCTGCGCCGGCCCGCCGACGCGAAACCACGTCAGCACCGCCAGCGACTGATTCGCCAGCAGCCGCCCGCGCAGTTGCGGCATTGCGGCTTTCAGGTCGGGTGTGATGTCGGGGAAGGTCACGGCTACCCCAGCGCCTTCAATTCGCCCGGCAAGGCGTAGGCCCATTGCGTGATGTTGCCAGCGCCGAGGCAGACGACGAGATCGCCCGGATGCGCAATTCCGTGAACAACCTTGGCAAGCTCCGCCGAACTCTGCAGCGGGATCACCTCGCGATGGCCATGCGTGCGCAGGCCGAGTACGAAATGGTCGCGGTCGATGCCTTCGATCGGCGCCTCGCCGGCCGGATAGACCTCGGCGACGATGACCGCGTCGGCATCATTGAAGCAGGTGCAGAATTCCTCGAACAGCGATTGCAGCCGGGTGAAGCGGTGCGGCTGCACCACGGCTATGATCTTGCCGTTGGTGGATTCACGCGCCGCTTTAAGGACGGCTGATATCTCGACGGGGTGATGGCCGTAATCGTCGATTATAGTGACGCCGTTCCATTCGCCGGTCCGGGTGAAGCGCCGCTTCACCCCGCCAAAGCCTGCGATCGCCTTGCGGATTGCCTCGTCGGGGATGCCGAGCTCATGCGCCACCGCAATTGCCGCTGTCGCATTTGACGCGTTATGCCGTCCTGGCATCGGCAGCATGATGTCTGCGATCTCGTGGGTGGCGTCGGTCTTGCGGTTGCGGAACACGACCTTGAATCTGGAGCCGCCGCCGGTCGGTGTCAGATCGACCAGCCGCGCGTCGGCCTGCGGGTTCTCGCCATAGGTGATAATGCGCCGGTCTTCGATCCTGCCGACGATCGATTGAACGACGGGATGATCGGTGCACATCACGGCAAAGCCGTAGAACGGCACGTTCTCGACGAAATTGCGGAACGCGTCCTGCACCGCCTCGAACGTCTTGAAATGGTCGAGGTGCTCGGGGTCGACATTGGTGACGATGGCGACATCCGTCGGCAATTTCAAAAACGTGCCGTCGCTCTCGTCGGCTTCGACCACCATCCAGTCGCCCGCCCCCAGCCGCGCATTGGTGCCGTAGGCGTTGATGATGCCGCCATTGATCACGGTCGGATCGAGATTGCCGCCATCCAGCAGGGCTGCGACCATCGAGGTGGTCGTGGTCTTGCCGTGGGTGCCCGCGATCGCGACGCAGCTTTTCAATCGCATCAGTTCGGCCAGCATTTCGGCGCGGCGCACCACCGGAATGCGCTGCGCGCGCGCCGCCATCAGTTCCGGATTGTTGCGCTTGATCGCGGTCGAAACCACGACCACGTCGGCGCCGTCGACATTTTCCGCCTTGTGGCCGACCGAGACTGTGATGCCCTTCTCCCGCAGCCGCGCGACATTGCCGCTCTCGGAGGCGTCCGAGCCTTGCACCGTGTAGCCCAGATTGCACAGCACCTCGGCGATGCCGCTCATGCCGATGCCGCCGATCCCGACGAAGTGAATGGGTCCGATCTCGCGCGGCAGTCTCATGAATGTTTCCTTGGCCGTCATCGCTCGCCTTGCTCGATTGCGCACAAGGGCGGGGCGATCCAGTGTTCCGCGAAGCCGAGGTTCAAATCAGCCGCGCGGAGTACTGGATGCCCCGCTTTCGCGGGGCATGACAAGGGGCAATTTTGCGGGCAACTGCCTGGATTCCGGCGATTTTCATCACCAGATCGGCCAGCCGTTCGGCGGCGTCGAGCCGGCCCACCTTGCGGGCGGCTGATGCCATCGCGGTCAGCCGCTCCGGTTCGGCGGCGAAAGCGGAGATTTCCGCCGCCAGCCGGTCGGGCGTGAATTCGGCCTGCGGAATCCGTAAAGCTCCGTCCACCTGGGCCAGCACGCCGGCATTGGCGAACTGGTCCTGGTCGATCGCGCCGGGCAGCGGCACCGAAATCGAGGGCCGGCCGATCGCGGCGAGTTCCGCCACCGTGCCGGCGCCGGAGCGCGAGACCACAAGGTGGCTGGACGCCAGCCGCGCCGGCAGGTCGGTAAAGAATGGCGCGAGTTCGGCATTGATCCTGCGCCGCTCATAGATCGAGCGCACCCGCCCCATGTCCTCCTTGCGCACCTGCTGCGTCAGAATCAGGCGGCTCCACAGCATCGGCTCCAGCTTTTCGATTGCGCCCGGTACGATATCGCTCATGACCCGCGCGCCCTGGCTGCCGCCGACCACCAGCAGGCGCAGCGGCCCGTTCGGTTCGGGAGACGCAAACGGCACAGCGGCAGCCGTGAGGACGGCGGGGCGCATCGGCGTGCCGACCGTCGTCGTCTTGCCCGCGAGATCAGGATCGCGATCGAGCACGCCCGGCAGCGAGGTGGCAATTGCGTTGACGCGGCGGGAGAGAAAGCGGTTGGCGCGGCCGAGCACGGCATTGGCGTCATGAATGATGCCGGGCACACCGAGCAGCCTTGCCGCCATCAGCGGCGGCAGCGTCGGATAACCGCCAAAGCCGACCACGGCGGCAGGTTTTAGCCGCCGCACCAGCCTGGCAGCAACCAGCGTACCGTAACCGAGCATGTAAGCGGTGCGCGCCAGCGACAGCAGCGAGCGGCCGCGCACGGTCTCGCTCGGCACCACGTCGATATTGTCCCGGGTAAACAGGCCGCTGTACCGCAGCGCGCGGGCGTCGGTTGCGAGACGCACACGCAGGCCGCGTTTGATCAGCTCGACGCCGAGCGCCTCGGCGGGAAACAGATGACCGCCGGTGCCGCCGGCTGCCAGCAGAATCAAAGGGGCATTGTCCATGGCTTCAGATAGCCGACGGCGCGGTATTCGTCATCAAGGCGTTCCAAACGTCGAGCGCCCCGACCTATCGATCGGGGCGCCATGACGGATATTTCGGTGTCTTGACGTTCTTAAGGCGCTGAATCCTGCGTAACAATGCCCAGCCGCCGCCGCGTCCATACCGCTGCCGGATCCCAGGAAAACATCCATGCCAGCAAATAGAAACCCATCGCCAGCAGATACAGGAACGAGAATCCGAAATACATCGAGTTGTATTCCATCAACCCGCCAAACAGAGCTCCCATCAGATTGTAGGCAAGCGCGGTGGAGATGTTGATATCGGCCCTGCTGATCAGGGTCGAAAACACAATGCCCGAAAAGAACAACGGAAGAGTGAGCAGTACACAGCTCACCGCCAGGCTCACCAGAGGCGAACCCAGGGTGACCATTCCGTGGTTGCGGGCATAGACATATCCAACGAGCAGGCTGACCAGCAGCCCGAGATAGGCAAGGCCAGTGTGCTGAACGACCTTCCCCTGCACCATCAGATTGGCCAGGAACGCCATCACAAGAACCAGAATGATGGTTGCGGCGATGACAAACCAGGTGCCGCCGAGGTGCAGTCCCAATTCGGTGATGGCCTTGGTCTCCACCAGCATGAAACCGGCGCCGAGAAAGAAGAACGGCAGATAGCCGCGTTCGATCGGGCCCGTCAGCCCGATGGTCTTGCGCACGAACATGTAGCTCAGAAGCAGCACCATGCCGAGCGCAATCATGTAGCTGACCGGATAGGTGCGCTCGATCATGTAGAAGAACGGCCAGTCATCGGTCGGGATGCTCGCCTCCGGATAGGGCTGCGCGAAATGCTTCGAGACGTCGGTGAATCCGATCGCGGCGAACGCGTTTACGTCGGGCATGGCGACGTCCCTGCCCTTCTGCACAATGAAGGCCGTGGTCGTGCTCGAATCGTAACGCACGCGAACCGCCAGCGGCTTGCCGGCGCCCGGCAACCCCTGGAGGATATGCGACAGCTTGAACCCGAGCGATTCGTTCGGCAGCGCGAACGCAACGGACATGACGCCGTCCGGCTTGAGCAGCTTGAAGGCTTCTGCAATTCCCTCGCGCGTGTAGACGTAGGAATCGACGCGCAGGTTGGAGGCATGACTTAGCGCCGTGTGGAATCCAGCACGCCATATATGATCAGATCGTATTGCTGGTCCGCCGTGCGGAAGAAGTTGCGCGCATCGTTGATGCGCAGCGTGACGCGCGGATCGTCATAAGGATGCTCAGGGTGATAGTGCTTGCCGAGATGGGCAATGGCCGGGTCAATTTCAATCGCATCGACGTGTGATGCGCCCATGCGGAGCGCCGCCGCCACGTCGTTGCCGCTGCCGGCGCCGACAATCGCGACGCGCGGTGGCCTGTCCTTGAAGTTGAACGGAAATTCGTAATACGCGCGAACGTAACGGTCTTCCTCGGATTCATGGCCGCGATTGCTCTCCGCCAGGTTGAACACCTTCTGATAGTAGGCGCCTCCCGACAACAGGTTCATCAGCCCGTCCGATTTGGCCATGCGCTCCAGCAATTGATAGGGCGAATAGATCCGCTGGATTTCCTGCTGGACCGGCCAGGACAGGACTGCGAGCAGCAGGCAAAAGCTGGCCACCCCGACAGGCAGGCGCGTATCGTGCGACAACACGAAGACCAGAAGGATGCCGCCTGTCACGGTGAACCAGACTGCCGGGGGCAGCCAGAACAGGCTCATCACGCACAACGCCACGACGCCGAGAATGCTGCCAACCAGATTGAGGCTGTAGGCCTTCAATGCGTCGGTGCTTTGCAGCAACTTGCCGCAAAGCTGGCCGACCGGATAACAGATGCACGCACAGAGCACAAAACTCATCGCCAGCAGCACATACACCGGCGCGCCCGACTTGAGCAGAACCAACCAGTCTGGGCCGTCCGTTGTGCCACCGACAGCGGTTTGCTCGTGCATCGGCAGGGCTGCAAAGAAACCATTGGCCGCGCTGACGTCGTAACGCAGCAGCGTGACGACGCCGACAAACAATGCAAGCATCGGCAACACCAGCGCTGGCGCGCAGGGCTGCTTGTCCGCAACCGCGTATCCCGCGCCCAGGCCGAGGAAGCAGGCCAGCAGGGTGAAATTCTTGAAGAACGAAAACACCGGGAATACCGATGCCAGCCAGCGGATCATGACCAGTTCGAGGAGCAGGCTGACCATCGTCACCAGCACGATCAATCTGATCTTTTCCTTCGTGCTGGAATTTGTAAATGCCTGCTCAAAGAGGCTGCCCATCAAATCGATTTGACGATCCAGCCGGCGAGCCAGCCAGGGCGGATCGACGACGACCAGGAGCGCCACCCCGCCCAATAGGACGCGAGCAGACATCAGCAACAAATCGACGGCCTCGAATGCCCCATGGTTCAGAAACAGCTGAAACGCCAAGATGGAATAGACGAACAGAAGGGTGGCCAGGCAGATGCTGAAGAACCGGACGAGTCTGCGATTGGCGTGCCCGGCTCCATGTTCGCCGTCGACCTGAAGCGTTCCCATATACCAAAACCTTTCCTGCACGCCACGGTTGGTGGCTTGCGACAAAATCGCTTAGGAATCGGATTGGAGTCCTACTGAGTTTTACTTAAGAATTCATGCAACCTGGAGCATGTTCTAGGCGTAACCGCGCGCCACGCCGGCGGCGTTCATCGATTCCACCTCGGTGCGCGGACGCTGCCGGGTCAGCGCCAGCATCATGCCGACGCCATAGGCCAGCGAGATGATCGACGAGCCGCCATAGGAGATGAAGGGCAGCGTCATGCCCTTGGCGGGGATCAGTTGCAGATTGACCGCCATGTTGATCGCGGCCTGCAGGCCGAACAGGATCGCAAGCCCCGACGCCGCAAAGCGCGCGAACATGTCCTCGCTCGAATAGGCGCGCGTCAGCGTCCGGATCACGACGAAGGCGAACAGCGAAACCAGCGCCAGGCACAGGATGATGCCGAACTCTTCGGCGGCCACCGCGAACACGAAGTCGGTATGGCTGTCTGGAAGGCTGCGTTTGGCAACGCCCTCGCCAGGTCCCAGCCCAAACCAGCCGCCGTTCCAGAACGCTTCCATCGCCATGTCGACCTGAAACGTGTCGCCGGAGGCCGGATTCATGAAGCGCCTGATGCGGCCCGCGACGTGCGGCACCAGCAGATAGGCGCCGAACAATCCGGCCGCCGAGACGCCGGCAAGGCCGGCCACCCAGATCATCCGCATGCCCGCGATAAAGAACAGCGCGCCCCACACCATCAGAATCAGCATGGTCTGTCCGAAGTCCGGTTCCATCACCAGCAGCGCCACCAGCGTCAGCAACAGCACGATCGCCATCGACGTCGCCGGCATTTCCGGCCGCTTGGTCGATTCCGCAAACAGCCACGCCGCCATGACCACGAAGGCGGGCTTTGCGGATTCGGAGGCCTGGATGTTGACGCCGAGCAGCGTGATCCAGCGCCGCGATCCCTTCACCTCGGGCCCGAACGCCAGCGTCGCCACGATCAGCAAGATCGAGACCACGAACACCAGCAGCGCGAGACGGCGGATCTGCTTGGGCGACAGAAACGACACCCCGATCAGCACCATCAGGGAAGGCAGCAGGAACAGCACGTGCCGGCCGAAGAAATGGAAGGGATCGAGCCCGATCCGCGTCGCCACCGGCGGGCTCGCCGCCAGCGACAGGATGACGCCGCCCAGCATCAGCACCATGATCGCGCCGAGCAGCAGCTTATCCACGGTCCACCACCAGTCCGAAAACGGCGTGCGTTGGTCACGGGCGAGCATGGGCGTCCCCAAAATGGCAGAGATAACGCCCATTGGTGGGGCAGGATGGTTTATGGGGGTTAATGAATTGCAGATGATTTGAATGGAATCTCGTGCCCCGGATGCTGCGCAGCGCGAAGCGGTGCACTGCTACGCCGGGGCCCATAGTGCTGAGATGGGTCCCGGCTCAGCGTAGCGGCATTGCGTGCCGCAACGCGTCCGGGGACACGATACTATCGCACCATCGGGCTTCACACTCGGCAGGCAACGCATCCTACATTCAAGCTACTTTATTCTTGTCTCGGCCGCGATCAGCTCTTTGCCTCCAGCGGTCGCGATCGTCAGCCGCACCTGTTCGCCGCTGCCGCCAACGGGAAGCGCCGCGGAAATGCGATTTCCGTTTTTCGGGTCGGCTTTCACGGCGTCGTTGAACAATATCGCATCGCCGCGTTTCAACGTGACACGCAAAGGCGTGGCCGGTTCGATACTGAAGAACTGAAGGTTCACGCTCGATGCCTCAGCCGAGAAATTGATCAGGATATTTTCGTTCGCAGCCGTCACGCTGCTCATGCCGACGGTCGGGCTGTAGGTCTCCGTAACAGACACTTCGCCGCCCGCGGGAAGCCTGGCGCGGTGGAAAAACTGGTCCGACACGCCCGCCCACAATTCGACGTAGGGCCGCGCTTCGTTCGGGTCTTTGCGTGCGTCGGTTTCGTTCGTGAACGACGGAAATCCCCACGTCCACATCTTCAGGCCCGGCGTAACCGTGTTGTCGGCGATGCGGATGATCCCTTCCTCGTTGTCGTGGTTGATCACACCCCAGAAATTCCCGCCTTGCATATCGGGCGCCGCGTACGCGATGCCCATCGTCGGCCAGTTTTTGAAGTAGCGCAGTTTTTCGAAACGGCTCCTGCCCGAACCTAAGCTCTCGTCGCCGCCGGACAGATTGGCCGACCAGGCGGGCGTGCTGTAGGCCAGGATCGGCGCGATGATTTCGGCGCCGCCGGTCGTTTTGGGATTGTTCGGATCCGATCCCGGCGCGAGCGTCGTGCACGTCCAGTACTCGTAATCGACCGTCTGGGCTTGAGGATTCTTCAGCACCACGCGCGTATCCAGCGCGGCGCGGTCGGCTTTCAGCGTGACGTAGTAAGTCGCTTCGATACCCGTCGAACCCTTGAGGAACTGCGCTGGTGCCGCGGAATACGCGAAATCATCCTTGAGCGACATCGACACTGTCACTTCGCCAGCACTCTCCTTCAAGACCTTGAAGTCCCACGGCTTCAGCCACGCCTTGCCGTGCTCGGCATCAGGGAACGTCGGGAAGATGCCGCCATACACCATCAGCCAGTCGTAATAAAAATTGCTGGCGTTGATCCCGTAAGGCACACCTACCTCATTGCGATAAAGTTGTTCATGGCCGGTCGGCTTGTAGATGATGGAAAGAATGCGTCCGCCGAACTCGGGCACGAGCGTTACCTTCAGATAGCGATTCTCGAGCACGTGGGTCTTGAACGCGCGATCGATAATGGTCTTCTTGTCGAGCGACCCGTTGACGAAACCGTTCTCCGCAGAGGTCGCGTATTTGACGGTGCTCCACGAAATCGTGGACTCGTTGAGAGTCACCCTGTCGGACACCGGCGAAGCCGCATCTACGACGGAAGGAAACGCGAAGGCCGCCGAAAGTACCGCAACAGCGAAACGAACACGGGTACGTGCCGGAGCATGCGTTGCCATTTACGACGCCCTCGAATGAGCGGGAGTAGGATGGGTAGAGCGCAGCGAAACCCATCAATCCGGTATCGCAGCGATGGGTTTCGCTGCGCTCGACCCATCCTAGGCGATCCGCATCCTCACACCACCGGCTTGACGCCCGGCAGCGCCATGACCAGATCGCGGAACTTGGCGCCGCGGATTTCGAAATTGCGGTACTGGTCGAACGACGCGCAGGCGGGCGACAGCAGCACCACGGGATCGGCGAGCCCCGAGGCTTCTGCGTCGCGCGCGGCGTTGGCAACGGCGACATCGAGCGTCTCCGAAATCTCGTGCGGCACGCGCTCTCCCAGCGTGCCGGCGAACTCCTGCGCGGCTTCGCCGATCAGATAGGCTTTGCGGATGCGCGGGAAATATTCGGCAAGACCCGTGATGCCTCCCTGCTTCGGTTTGCCGCCGGCGATCCAGAAGATGTCGGCGAAGGACGACAGCGCATGCGCGGCGGCGTCCGCGTTGGTGCCCTTGGAGTCGTTGACGAACAACACGTTGCCGCGGCGGCCGACCTGCTCCATGCGGTGCGCGAGCCCCGGAAAGCTGCGCAGCCCGTTCTGCAACGTATCGGTCGAGATGCCCATCGCGAGCGCGCAGGCCGCCGCGCAGGCGGCGTTCTGCGCGTTGTGCAGGCCGCGCAGCGAGCCGATGCCGCCAAGCCTTGCGATTTCGCTGCGCGCACCGCCGGAGGCCTGCACGATGGTTTCGCGCTCGACGTAGACGCCGTCGGGCAGCGGGTTCTTCACGGAGATCTGCACCACGCGCTTGCCGGCCTGATCGAGCCGGTCGGCGATGTTGCGGCTCCAGATGTCATCGACGCCGACGATCGATGTGCCCTGCGGCTGCACGCCGGCAACAAGCCGGGCCTTCACCGCAGCGTAATGCTCCAGCGTGCCGTGGCGATCGATGTGGTCCTCGCTGACATTGAGAAGGATGCCGACCGACGGATCGAGCGAAGGTGCAAGGTCGATCTGGTAGGATGACATCTCGACCACGTGCACGCGCCCCATCCGTGGTGGCTCCAGCGACAGGATCGCGGTGCCGATATTGCCGCCCATCTGGGTGTCGTAGCCGGCAACCTTCATCAGATGTGCGATCAGGGCCGTGGTGGTCGACTTGCCGTTGGTGCCGGTAATCGCGACGAACGGCGCGTCCGGCGCATGGCGGCGGCGCTCGCGGCAGAACAATTCGATGTCGCCGATCACCTCGACGCCAGCCTGGCGTGCCATCAGCGCCGACCAGTGCGGCGCCGGATGGGTGAGCGGCGCGCCGGGCGTCAAAATCAGCGCCGAGAAATTCGACCACGACACTGTGCGCAGATCGGCGGTGGTGAAGCCGGCCTGGGCTGCCTTGGCGATATTGTCGGCACTGTCGTCGCCGGCGATCACGTCCGCGCCGCCGGCTTTCAGCGCGTGGCAGCTCGCAAGGCCCGAGCCGCCGAGGCCGAAGACGGCGACCGTCTTGCCCGCGAATGAAGTGACGGGGATCATCGCGTTCGGCTCACCGCAGCTTCAGCGTGGAGAGGCCGGCGAGCGCCAGCATCACCGAGATGATCCAGAACCGGATCACGATCTGCGGCTCGGTCCAGCCCTTCTGCTCGAAATGATGATGCAGCGGCGCCATCCGGAACACGCGTTTTCCCGTCAGCTTGAACGAAGCCACCTGCACGATCACGGACACGGCTTCCAGCACGAACAACCCGCCGATCACGGCCAGCACGATCTCATGCTTGACCGCAACCGCCGTCGCGCCGAGCATGCCGCCGAGCGCGAGCGAGCCGGTGTCGCCCATGAAGATCGAAGCCGGCGGCGCATTGAACCAGAGGAATCCGAGTCCTGCGCCGAGCACCGCGCCGCACAGCACCGCGAGCTCGCCGGTGCCGGCGACATATCGGATCTGCAGATAATCCGAAAAGACCGCGTTGCCGGTCAGATACGAGATCATGCCAAAGCTTGCGGCGGCGATCATGACCGGCACGATCGCAAGCCCGTCGAGACCGTCGGTCAGGTTCACCGCATTGCCGGCACCGACGATCACGAACGCGCCGAAGATCACGAAGAACCAGCCGAAATTGATCACCACGTCTTTCAGGAAGGGTATCGCAAGCGACGTCGACGTCGCATCGCGGCCGAGCCGCACCAGCGCGTAGCAGGCCGCGATCGCAATCACCGCTTCGATCATGAGCCGCAGCTTGCCGGCGAAGCCGCTATGGCTCTGCTTCGTCACCTTCAGATAGTCGTCATAGAATCCGACGAAGCCGAAGCCGAGGGTCACCGCGAGCACGATCCAGACATAGGGGTTGAGCGGATTGGCCCACAGCAACGTCGAGACCACGAGGCCCGACAGGATCATCAGCCCGCCCATCGTCGGCGTGCCCTTCTTGGAGATCAAATGCGATTGCGGGCCGTCGGTGCGGATCGGCTGGCCTTGCCTTGCCGAAGCCGCAAATGATCGATGATCCAGGGTCCGAACAGGAACACGAACAGCGCGCCCGTCACCATCGCCCCGCCGGTACGGAAGGTGATGTAACGAAACACGTTGAAGAAGCCGCGGAAGATGCCGAAACCGGGGACGGTGTTGGAAAGCTCGATCAGCCAGTAAAACATTCAGGTAGGCCCTATCACGCGGCTTGGTTGCGCCGTCTTCGCGGGAAGCGCTCCGGGAACGCCTGCGTTCCGGGAACGATTGCATTCCGGGAACGACTGCATTCCGGGAACGCCTTGATAATCGTTTTCATCCCCAAACCAAGCAAATCTTGGTCATGCATGGGGTATTGACGAATTGCCTCTCGCGGACGCAACGCACCCGTCTGGTGCGGCCAGTTTACGCCTTTGCCTGCAAGGCGGCCAGCAGCCTCGGCACAAACTTGTTCACCCAGAACATCTTTTTGCTGCCCTTGACGACCACCACGTCCCCGTCCCGCAGCAATGCGGCTATTTCCTGGGGATCGAGCGTGGCCGGGTCTTCATGCCAGCCGAGCGCCCGCTCCGCCGGCACGAGATCGTATAAATGGCGCATCAGCGGGCCGACGCAGTAAATGCCGTCGATATCAGGCAGGTCTGCGGCGAGCTTCTGGTGATAGACGGGCGCATCGGCGCCCAGTTCCAGCATGTCGCCGAGAATAGCGATGCGCCGGCCGGCCTTCACCGGCCGCGCTTTCAGGCTGCCGAGCGCGGCCACCATGCTGGCCGGATTGCCATTAAAACTGTCGTCGATCAGGGTGACGCCGCGGGCCGCCTGCTCCACGCCGCGGCCAGTCATGACGCCGACATGGCTGAGCTCTTTGGCCAGCGCCGCCGGTTCGAGCCCGGCGGCATGGATGGACGCCAGCGCGGCAAGCGCGTTCTGCAGCCGATGCGGCGCACCGGGCGTCAGGCCGAATTCGATTGGCTTGCCGTTCACCTGCGCAGTGACGTTCCAGCTCTCGCCCTCGGCGGTATGCTTCAACTCCCGGACCTCTGACGCTTCGCCGAAGCGAACGACGTTGCCGTTCCATTCCGGCGCCTCGACATCATCAGGCAGCACCAGCACGCCATCGTCAGGCAGACCTTGCGCGATGCTCACCTTCTCGCGCCGGATCGCTTCCAGGCTGCCGAGCTTTTCCAGATGAACCGGCTGCACGTTGACCACCAGCGCCACGGTCGGCTTCGTCAATTCGCTGAGCCGCGCGATCTCGCCCGATTGGTTCATGCCCATTTCGACGACCCACACGCTGGCGCCAGGGCTGGCATTGCACAGCGTCAGCGGCACGCCCCAGAAATTGTTAAAACTGCTCGGGCTGGCATAGGCGGCAGGATACGCGGCGAGGAATTCCTTGGTGCTGGTCTTGCCGGCGCTGCCGGTCAGGCCGATCACCGGACCGTTGAACCGCGCCCGCGCCGCGCGCGCAAGGCGCCACAGGCCATCGATCAGCGTGTCCTTGACGATCAACTGCGGAACGCTGACGCCGTCGATCCGATGCGGGACGATCATCGCCGCCGCACCGGCCGCCTCGGCCTTGTCGGCGAACTCCCAGCCGTCGCGCGCGCTGGCGAAGCTGGAGATGAAGCCGCCGCTTGGCGTGCCGCTCAACGCCACGAACAGGCATCCCGGTTTCACCAGCCGGCTGTCCTGCGTCACGAAATCAATCGGCCTATCCGGGTACTCGCCTGAAAGCCCGAGCGAGCGCGCGACTTCGGCAATGGTCCACAATGGCGTCGTGCTCATGCCACCCTCGCTGCGAGCGCGGCCGCCACCGCCTCGTGATCGCTGAACGGCAAGGTCTTGTCGCCGACGATCTGGCCGGTCTCGTGCCCCTTGCCGGCGATCAGCAAGGCATCGCCGGGCTGCAGCGCTGCTATCCCTGCCCTGATCGCTTCGGCGCGATCGCCGATGTCGCTAGCGCCCTTCGCCGCCGCCAGAATGGCGGCGCGGATTGTGGCCGGATTTTCGCTGCGCGGATTGTCGTCGGTGACGATGACTTGATCCGCATTCTCGGCCGCAATCGCGCCCATGATCGGGCGTTTTCCGGCGTCGCGATCGCCGCCGGCGCCGAAGATGACGACGAGTTTGCGCTTGGCGTAAGGCCGCAGCGCCTGCAGCGCCTTCGCCAGCGCATCCGGCTTATGCGCGTAATCGACAAAGATCGGCGCGCCATTGTGTTCGCCGACCCGCTCCAGCCGCCCCTTGGCACCTGCGAGATGTTCGAGCGCCGCGAACACGGCATCCGCTTCGCTGCCGGTGCCGATCGCGAGCCCCGCGGCAACCAGCGCGTTCTCGATCTGAAACTCGCCGACCAGCGGCAGCTTGACCGTGTAATTGCGCCCGCGATTCTGCCAGTGCAAGATTCTGTGCATATCCTTCGACGGTAGCACCAACGAGGCGGATGCCTTCACCGGCGCCATCCGCGTTGCGGCCGACGGCGATGATCCGCAAGCCCCGCGTCCGCGCCGCCTCGATCGCTTCCGGCGAGCACTCATGATCGGCCGAGATCACCGCCGCACCATCAGGCGCAACCAGATCGCGGAACAGCCGCAGCTTGGCGGCGAGGTAATGCGCGACGTCGGGATGATAGTCCATATGATCGCGCGTGAGATTGGTAAAACCGCCGGCGGCGATGCGCACGCCATCGAGCCGGAACTGGTCGAGCCCGTGCGAGGATGCCTCGAAGGCCAGATGCGTGACGCCGTCGCCAGTGATCTCGTCGAGTTGCCTGTGCAGCGCGATCGGGTCCGGCGTCGTCAGCGAGCCGTACACCGTGCGCTTCGGCGAAACGAGGCCGATGGTGCCGATGCTGGCGGAAGCGTGGCCGAGCCGTTCCCAGATCTGGCGCGTGAACGCAGCCACCGAGGTCTTGCCGCTGGTCCCGGTCACCGCCGCGATGGTCGCGGGCTGACGCGGATAAAATCGCGCCGCGGCTTGCGCCAGCGCACGGCGCGGATTTGGCGTGACGACGAACGGCACGCGGCGGTCCGGCGAAGCGCGGTCACCCGCTACCGCAACTGCGCCCGCATCGATCGCGGCATCGATAAAGCGGGAACCGTCGGTCTTGCTGCCTGCCAGCGCAAAGAACAGGTCGCCCGGCTTCACCGCGCGGCTGTCGACCGCAAGGCCTTTCACATCGACAGCTTCCGCCTGCGGCTCGATCGCAGCGTCATCGCTGAAGAGGTCGCGAAGTTTCATCGTGCTCCAGTCCGGCCCGGCGCAGCTTGGCGCGCGTGATATTACGCCTTACTGGGTTGTCCTCGATGCCGCAAGAATAAGGCGGTCGGACGGCGGCAGATCGAAGCGCGGTTCGATGCCCAGAAGCGGGCCGATGCGGGCAATCACCTTGCCGCCGGTCGGCACCGCGTTCCAGCCCGAGGTAATGAAGCCATGGGTTTCCGGCAGCGCTTTCGGCTCGTCCAGCATGACCAGCAACTGGTACTGCGGATTGTCGGCCGGAATGATCGCGGTGAACGAGTTGAGCACCTGTTTCTTGGAATAGCGCCCGTTGACCACCTTTTCCGAGGTGCCGGTCTTGCCGCCGATATAATAGCCCTTCACGTCGGCTTTCTTGGCGGTTCCGATCTCGGCGTTCAGCCGCATCAGATAGCGCATCTTGTCGGAGGTTTCGGTCCGGAGCACCTTCTTGGCGATGGCCCTCGCCTCCTCTTCCGACCGTTTGAGGAAGGTCGGGGAATCAGGAGACCGCCATTGATGCAGGCGTTGATGCCCATCACCGCCTGCAGCGGCGCCACAGCGATCCCGTGACCGAAAGCGATCGTGATGGTGTTGAGCTCGCTCCAGCGCTTCGGCACGATCGGCGAGGCGCTTTCCGGCAGTTCGGTGCGCAGCCGGTCCATCTGGCCGAGCTTCTTCAGGAACGCCTTGTGCGCCTCGACGCCTTGCGCCAGCGCGATCTTGGCCGCGCCGACGTTCGAGGAGAACGTAAACACTTCCGACAGCGTGATCTGGCGGCCGACCGGATGGGTGTCGTGAATGGTGAACTTGCCGAACTTCAGCGCCCCGCGTCCGTCATAGAGCGTGTTGAGGTTGGCCTTGCCGGAATCCAGCGCCATCGCCAGCGTCAGCGCCTTGAAGGTCGAGCCCATTTCGAACACGCCCGTGGTCAGGCGGTTGATGCGCTCGGGATCGTGCGCCTCTTTCGGATTGTTCGGATCGAAATCCGGCAGCGACACCAGGGCCACGATCTCGCCGGTCCGGACGTTGGAGACGAGGCCGGACGCCGCCTTGGCCTTGTATTTCTCTTTCGCCTTCAGCAATTCGTCACGCAGCGCATGTTCGACGCGCAGGTCGATCGACAGTTCCACCGGCCGCTGCAGGCGATCGGTGGCAAAGCCGGCGCGGTGCAGATCGGCCAGACCATTATTGTCCAGCCACTTTTCCATCCCGGCGATGCCCTGGTTGTCGATGTTGACGAGCCCGATCAAATGCGCGACGGCGGCGCCGGTCGGATAGACCCGCTTGTTCTCACGCAGGAAGCCGATGCCGGGAATGCCGAGCTTGTGGATGTCGTGCTGCTGCTTTGGCGTGATCTCGCGCTTCAGCCAGACAAAACCCTTGCGCGACGACAGGCGCGTGCGCGCCTCCGCCGTGTCAAGATCCGGCAGCGCCGCGGTCAGGAGTTCGATCGCTTCGTCCTTGTCGATGATGCGCCTGGGCTCGCCGAACAGGCTCGGGCTCTTGACGTCGGTCGCGAGCACCGTGCCGTTGCGGTCGACGATATCGGGCCGCGCGGTCGCAATCGCGTCCTGCGAGCCGGCGCGGCGCGCGCCGTGGCTGTCGGCGCCGACCGCGAACATCACCAGACGTCCGGCCAGCACCGCATAGATCGCCGCGAAAAGGAGGATGGCCAATCCTACCCGGGCCCGGGCCTTGGCGGCGCGATCGACGTTGCGCCCGTAGAGCAGGCTGCGGATCAGCCGCTGCCGCCACGGCTCCGTGGGCCGCCTGATGTTTGTGAGCGCCCGGCCGGTCATTGTTGATCTCCCGGTGCGGGCACGGAGCCGGTTGTGGGCGGTGCTTCGGCGGCAGCCTCGATGGTATTGATCATCGCGCCGATCGGATCGGGCGCACCGGGCCTTGCAAAGGCCGGCGGCCGTTCCGGCAAATTCTTCAACTGATCATATTGCGTGGCGTTGAGCGGCTTCAGGCCGAGATGGCGTTCGGCGAGGCCTTGCAGCCGCAGCGGCGCATCGAGCTTGGCCCATTCCGCGCGCAGCGCCGCAATGGCGTCGCGCTGCTCGCGGATTTCGGCGTTGAGCCGCAGCACGCGCTCGACGCGCGCGGTCGATTCCATCTTAATCCGATAGACGTAGGCCGCTGCGAACACCAGTACGCCGATGACGAGGAAATGGATGATCCGCATGGTCAGCCTCCTCATCACGTCGGCGAGAACGGGCCAGGCCGGCAGGCGGTCTGCCCGATGCGCGGGCGCTGTGGTGCGCTCGGCAGCGCGCAGTTTTGCGGAACGCGCGCGCGGGTTGGCGGCCACTTCGGCTTCGCCGGGGGTAACGGGACGCTTGGTCAGAATCTGGAAACTCGGCGCGGCCTGCGCCAGCTCAGGCAAGTGCCGCGAACCGCCGCCGCTCTTGCCGCGCGCGTTGAAAAATCCTTGACGATGCGGTCTTCCAGCGAATGAAACGACACGACCACCAGCCGCCCGCCGGGCTTCAGCACGCGTTCGGCCGCCGCCAGCGCCAGATGCAGTTCGTCGAGCTCGGCGTTGACGAAAATTCTCAAGCCCTGGAACGTGCGCGTCGCCGGATGAATCTCGTTCGGTTTAGAGCGCACCACCTTGCCGACGATATCGGCCAGCGCTTGCGTCGTCGTGATCGGCGCTTCTTTCCGCGCCGCCGCGATAGCGCGTGCAACGGCGCGGGAATGGCGCTCTTCGCCGAAAATATAGATGATGTTGGCGAGATCGGCTTCGGAGGCCTTCGCCACGACATCAGCCGCGGTCGGCCCGTCATGGCCCATCCGCATGTCGAGCGGACCGCCGAGCCGGAACGAAAAGCCGCGCGCGGCCTGGTCGAGCTGCATCGAGGAAACGCCGACGTCCATCACGACGCCGTCCACTGCGGCTATGCCTTGCGCCGCGCATACGTCCGCAAGGTTGGAGAATCGGTCCTCGACCAGGGTCAGCCGGCCGCCGGACTGCTCGACCAGATCGAATCCGCCGGTAACCGCTGACCGGTCGCGATCGATGCCGATGACCCGGGTTCCCGCGACGGCAAGGATTGCGCGGCTGTAACCGCCGGCGCCGAAGGTCGCGTCGACATAGATGCCGCCGTCTCTGGGGTTGAGCATCTCGACCGCCTCGCGGCCGAGCACCGAGATATGTCGCGGCGCAGCCGGGCTCATGCGCCGTCCCCCGGCATTTTCCAGTCGATGGAACAAAAACTGGACGCGAACGGGCTCATTGCGCCTCAAATCTCTGCGCTTCGCCGGGCTATTCCGGCCAAAAAGCCACGACTCGGCGCGATTACCGTTGCTGGCCCGGCCTTGCGCCCCTCATTTCCAGACGGAATTTGCTGGGTTGCCATGGCATTTCGAGCGCGAAAGAGGGCCTCGGCCGTCCCCAATCCGGTTCGGCTCTTCACCACTTAGTAACGGCACTTAGCGTTAAGAAAGCGTTGAAGATCAACGAACGCTTTTGCGCGCTTTCTGGATATCGAAAGCCGGTGATGCACCCCGCACACACTCGGGCAAAATGCGAACCGGAACTCGACCGCCGGATTGCGCGGCCGCGAGGTAAATGAATAGTAAACGGTATTGCCGCTTAAACCACGATGTTGCCGCTCTCCCGCCCGGTTTGGGTTTAAAAAATGGCTACTGGTTCGTTCGCATCTGCTGGTATTGATTCGAGGCGTCAACGCGCCCTTCCCGTTCTCAGGGCCAACGCCGACATGAAGACCTTTACCCCGATTCCTCGATCGCTTCCGACGTCATCGCGTCGCCGAACTATGGCGAGCGCAACAACGGCCGCATCGCGGATATGATCCTGCTGCACTACACCGGCATGCCGGATGTGGAAGGCGCAATCGCCCAGCTCTGCACCCCGGCACCGACGTCTCAGCGCATTACATCGTGCTGGAGGACGGCCGCATCGTGCAATGCGTGCCGGAAGCCAAGCGCGCCTGGCACGCCGGCGTATCCTCTTGGGCCGGCGAGGAAGACATCAATTCCTGCTCGATCGGGATCGAGATCATCAATCGCGGCCATGACTGGGGTTATCCGGACTTCCCGCTGCGCCAGATCGCTGCCGTGATCGCGCTGTGCCGCGGCATCATGCTCCGACGCAAGATACCTTCGCACCGCGTGCTCGCACATTCCGACGTCGCGCCGGCGCGCAAAGGGATCCCGGCGAAAAATTCCCGTGGCATTCGCTGGCCAATTCCGGCGTCGGCCACTGGGTGCAGCCGGCGCCGATCGTGCGTGGCGAAACGCTCAAGCTCGGCAGCATCAGCGACGATGTCGCAGGTATGCAGGCGGCGCTTGCCAAGTACGGCTACAATATCCCGACCCACGGCAAGTTTGACGGTCCGACCATGGAAGTGGTCACCGCGTTTCAGCGCCACTTCCGTCCCGCGCGCGTCGACGGCATCGCCGATCACTCGACCATGAGCACGCTGCACGCGCTGCTGGCGAGCCTGCCGGCGGACGCGACGACGACAGTGATCGCGGCGAGGTAGCTGCGCTCCCTCGCCCCGCTCTTGCGGGGAGAGGGTTGGGGTGAGGGGCTCTATCCGCGGGCGCTGCGGTCAGTGGATGGACCTGTACCCCTCACCCGGATTGCTTCGCAATCGACCTCGCCCCGCAAGCGGGGCGAGGTGGAAAGCTACCCCATCTCCGCGATGCGCCGCGCATAAAACCGCCGCAACGGCTCAAGCTGCGTTGCAGCCGTCGCCGCCTGATATGCCTCCCGCGCCGCATCGCGCCGGCCGAGCCGGCGCAACAGGTCGGCGCGCACGGCCGGCAGCAGCTCATACCCCTTTAGGCCGCCGCGCGCCTCCAGTGCATCGATCAGGTCGAGCGCCCGCGCCGGCCCGTCGACCATCGACACCGCGGCGGCGTGGTTGAGTTCAATCACCGGCGACGGGCTGATCTGCAGCAGCACTTCATAAAGGCCGGCGATCTGCCGCCAATCGGTATCCGTGTAACTGGGCGCACGCGCATGCAGCGCGGCGATTGCCGCCTGCACCGCGTAGGATTGCGGCCGCCCAGGCATCCGCAACGCGTCTTCCAGCAGCATCAAGCCTTCGGCGATCTGGCTCTTGTCCCACAGCGTGCGGTCCTGCTCTTCCAGCAGCACGATATCGCCGCCTGCGGTCTCGCGGCCCGCGCGGCGGGAATCGTGCAACAGCATCAGCGCCAGCAACCCCTTGATCTCGCCGCGTCCCGGCATCAGCGCGTCGAGCAGCCGCGCCAGCCGGATGGCCTCGCGCGCAAGATCAGGCCGCATCAGATCTTCGCCGGAGGTTGCGACATAGCCTTCGGTGAAGACGAGATAGATCACCGCGAGCACGCCGCGCAGCCGCGGCTCCAGCGCGTCGCGCTCCGGAACTTCATAAGGGATGCCGGCGAGGCGGATTTTCTGCTTGGCGCGCACCAGGCGCTGCGCCATCGCGTCTTCGCCTGCGAGAAACGCCCGCGCCACCTGCGCCATCGTCAACCCGCACACGGTGCGCAATGTGAGCGCGACCTGAACCTCGGCGGCAAAGGACGGGTGGCAGCAGGTGAAGATCAGCCGCAACATATCGTCGTCGAGCACACTGTCGGTGGCCTCGTATGGCGCCGACGCATTGAGCAGGATTTCGCGTGTCAGTTCCTGCTGCTTGCCGCGAAACGCAACATTGCGGCGAATGCGATCGATCGCCTTGTTGCGCCCGACATTGACCAGCCAGGCGCGCGGATTGGAAGGCAGATCAGTGTTAGCCCAGCGCTCCAGCGCCACCGCAAAAGCATCCTGCAAGGCATCCTCGGCGAGATCGAAATCGCCGACGAGGCGGATCAGGGTCGCCAACGTCCTTCCCGCCTCGTCGCGAAATATTTTTTCGATCTCGACCGGAGTCATTTGGTTTACCGCTTCGAGCCCGGAATGACGGCTTCGCCGTCAGTCATAAATCATGACCGGCCTGACCTCGATCGAACCCGACTTGGCGCCGGGAATGCGCGCGGCAATGCCGAGGGCCGTGTCGAGATCCTTGGCCTCGACCAGATAGTAGCCGCCGAGTTGCTCGCGCGTCTCCGCGAATGGACCATCCGTGGTCAGCATCTTGCCGTCGCGAACCCGCACCGTGGTCGCGGTCGTCGTCGGCTGCAAGCCGTCGCCGGCCTTGAAATGGCCGCTCTGAACGATGGACTGGGTGAATGCGCCGTAGTCGGCGGTCACTTGCTTCCGCTCGGCAGGGCCCATTTTGCCGATTTCGGCTTCGTTCTGATAGATCAACAGCAGGTACTGCATCTCATTACTCCCATTGTTCGGCTGGATCGCCGACACCCAGTCGAACGCAGCCAACGCCAAACGACATCGTCCCGGAAATTTATTTTGGCGGGAGGGCGGCCCCTCCGGGAGGGAGGATTTTGTAACTCAAGACTTCCCGCCGGCCGCTGCAAGCTTCCGCTTCAACTCCCTGACTTCCTCAAACCGCTTCGTCACGTCGCGCATGGCCGCCACGGTGCCCGCCACCTGCTGCGACTCGTCTCGCAGCAACACGATGGTGAATTCGACCGAGATGCGCCGTCCGTCCCTGGTCAGCGCAGGCACCGACAGCAAATCGCCGTGATCGTAGCGGCTTGTTCCCGTCTCCATCGTATGACGAAAGCCTGCCCAGTGCCGTGCGCGCAAATTCTCGGGGATGATCAGGTCAAGCGATTGGCCGATGGTCTCTCCCGCCGGGAATCCAAAAATCCGCTCGGCGCCGGGATTCCAGAATGTGATGCGTCCGTCGCGATCGGTCGCGATGATCGCGTCGGAGGCGCTGTGCAGCAGGGCTTCACCAAGACCGGCAGGAATGTTCATCGCGTGTCACCGGTACTCACCTCAAATCGATCAGCCAACATCCAATGCCGCCGTGCCGCTTCTGTCAAAATCGCACGCATGGAACCGATTAACCATCGCTTTCCCTTGACGCGGCGCACCGAAATCCCCATTCGTAAGGCGTCAGTCGGCCGGACGGCCGCTCCCGCTATGGTCGAAAGGCTGCGGGGAGGAAAGTCCGGGCTCCATCGACATACGGTGCCGGATAACGTCCGGCGGGGTGACCCCAGGAAAGTGCCACAGAGAACGAACCGCTTCCCGCCTACCCTCCGCCGCTTGCGGGGAGGGATTAAGGGAGGGGGAAGTAAGGGTGAAAAGGTGCGGTAAGAGCGCACCGCGGGTCCGGCAACGGAACCGGCATGGCAAACCACACCGGGAGCAAAACCGAATAGGGACGGCAACGCGGGGCTGTTCGCGCAAGCGATAACGCCCGCAGGGCGATGTCTGGCTCGCCGTCCGGGTAGGTTGCTCGAGGCCATGTGCAAACATGGTCCCAGAGGAATGGCCGTCACGTACCATTCGCAAGAATGGCGCCCTACAGAACCCGGCTTACAGGCTGGCTGATTATTGTGAATGAGGGGTTCGGCGCGAACACGCCGGACCCCTCGCCATTTTTGCGAAGCCTCAATCGCGCCCTGCCTCCGCGATCGCCTGCGCCAGCCGCGCCGGGTTGCTGAAGAACATTTCATGGCTGCCGTCGCATTCGACCAGCCGGAAAAGCCCCAGCCGTTCCGACAACCGCGGGTGCCATGGCATGCCGTGCGGCAGGGCGGTGTCTTGCCGGCAATTGACATAGGACTTGCCGACCGGCAGTTCCGCCAACGCATGCTTCAGCGTGATCTTGTCGGTGAATGTCCTGTACGGATGCAGATTGAGTTTGGCGAAGGCGGATTTTGCCAGTTCGAGGTCGGCGTCGTTGATAAAGGCGTCGCGCCAGATTTCGAACGGCAGCATGACGGCGCCCTTGTTGGCGGCGGCCACCGCGTCGAACAGGCCGACATAGTGCGGCGGCACCATGTCGTTGAGACACTGCCCGTCCAGCGGAACGAAGGCGTTGACATAGACGAGGCGCTTGATCCTATCAGTCAGGCGGTCGGCGACGCCCGAAATCACCATGCCGCCATAGGAGTGGCCGACCAGGCGGACATCGCGCAGATCGTTCGCTTCGATGTAAGTGACGATCGACGAGATCGCCTGCTCGAGACCAATCGTCTCCCGATCGTCGTCCTTGTTGTTGCCAGCAATCGTCGGGCAATGCACGACGTGGCCGCTTTTGCGAAGATGCCCGGCCACCGCTTCCATTTCGGCGCCGGTGTGCCAAGCGCCGTGAACCAGAACGTAAGTGTCTGCCATTCCCGTCTCCCCTCGATTTCGAAAAATCGAACCTTGATAGAGACGGCGTCTCGGCCCCGATGGCCGGATTCGGCCAGCGTCATCGCCGGATTGCGCCAAGGACGCTGCAATGGCGCCTCAGCGATGCCGCCGGAATGCGCCCGGGGTCATGCCGAGAAACTTGCGGCATTGACGGATGAAGTGGGATGGATCGGACAGGCCGACCCGCAGCCCGATCCCACTGATGCTGATGCGATCGAACCGCGGCTCGCTCAGCATCCTGCGCGCCGCCGCCATTCGGCAATCGTTGAGCAGCCCGCTAAACGTCAGGCCCGCTTTGTTGAGGCAGCGGTGCAGGGTCCGCTCCGAGACCCGCAAATCCTCCGCGACGGCCACAGCCGTCAGTCCCGGCTCGGCGTAGCGCAGCCGTATGACACGGCCGATCTGGTCCAGGAGTTTTGCGGCATCGCGCTGCTCGGCGGGCGTGGCCGGAATCTCGCTGCCGAACCCAAGCGCCAGCAGCGCGCCGAGCTGGTCGGTCAGCACCCGCGCCGGCAGCGGCTGATCCGTGGCAAGCTGCGGAGTCAATTGGCATGCAAATGCGCTGAGCGCTGCGCCCCAGCCGGCGCGACCGTCGATGCGCTGCCCGATGCGCCGTTCGGGATCTGATATCCACGATCTCGACCCAGTGGATCGGCAGCTCCAGCGACAGCGTGTCCGCGGTCACCGGAAAGTTGAATTCATAGCAGCGCCGGGAATCCAGCAGCACGAGATCCATCGGCCGCATCCGCGCCGCGTGACCGTTCTGCATGACCGTCCAGTCGTTGTCGGTCTTGCACAGCAGGTAATAGTAGTTGGCCGTGCTGCGGGCGACGCTGGCTTTGCGGCGGTAGACGTGCTGCGCCGATCCCTGCACGCGGTTGATGCCGATGGTGTCGAGTTGGCCGCGCTGAACCGAGCAGTCGAATCCCGAGCGGACCTGCGTCGTGACATCCATTTCGAGAAAACATTCGCAGACGGCGCCGATCCAATAGTCCAGGCGCCGTTCAGGCTCGACCAGACCCGTCGACCAAGTCTCGATGCCTGCCGTCGTTCTGGCCGTCATGATCCGCCCTCCGCGATCGACGCCGACCACCGGTTCGCCAGCTTGTTGGGCGGATAGCGGAGAGTCAATCGGTATGCCGGGCTGGGTGCTGCCGGGCGGCCGCAACCTCAGGCAGCGATCTTTTGCAGCAGCGCCATCAACGCTTCCGGCGCGGTGACATTCGGCGAATGGCTGGCGTCGATCTCGTAATAGCTCCAGGCGGGATCGCCCTTTGTCATCTTGGCGAACGGCCCGAACGTATCGGCCGGCGTGATGCGCGTGGCGTAGATGTAGCTGCGTGGCAGGGTCAGCGGCCCGCCCTGCAGCTTGAGCCTGGTCTCGAAGCATTTGATCGGCATGTCGACGCGACGCGTTGAGAGCCATTCGACATCGGCAGGCAACGTATCCGATGGAGTCGGATTCGGCGGCACACGCCAGCCGCCGGAGTTTGCCAGCTCCTGCATCCGCAGCACTGCCGCTTCGTTCAGATCCAGCAGCGACTGTCCGTCGCCGGGGACAAAGGCATCGACATAGATCAACTGCTTGACCCGGTCGCGCGCGCGGTCGGCAACACCTGTCGCGACCATGCCGCCATAGCTGTGGCCGACCAGCACGATGTCGCGTAGATCCTCATACCTGATGACGTTGAGCACGTCCTCGATATGCGCATCGAGATCGATTCTCGGGTGAGCCAGATGCGCGCGCTCGCCGAGCCCGGTGTAGCTCGGCGTGACCAGGCGATGCCCAGCCGCCAGCATCAGCGGGTGCATCTTCTTCCAGGCCCAGCCTGCGGACCACGCGCCGTGACAGACGAGAAAGGTTTTCGGAAGACCTGCGCTCATAGGGTCGTTTCCACCAGGTTGTAGTTGAAGACTTCAATTGCGATAGTACCTGTCCGCCGCGTCGTGTAAACGTCGCGGCAATGATCAAGAAAAAGACACAGTGATGGACGTCGCCACCTACGCGATTTTGCTTGCCGGCGCGCTCGCCGGTGGTTTCGTCTCCGGACTTGCCGGCTTCGGCACGGCGCTGATGGCGCTGGGGATCTGGCTTTACATCCTGCCGCCGGCGATTGCCGTGCCGCTGGTGCTGATCTGTTCGGTCAGCTCGCAGATCTCGACATTGCCGTCGATGTGGAAGCTGCTCGACTTCAAGCTGGCCTTGCCATTCGTGGCCGGCGGACTCCTCGGCATGCCGATCGGGGCACTATTGGTCGCGCGCGCCGATCCGCAGACTTTCAAGCTGAGCGTCGGCGTCATGCTGCTGGTGTTTCCGGCCGCGCTCTATTTCATCCGCAAGCCGATGGCCTTTCGTTTCGGCGGCCGCATCGCCGACGCCTGCGTCGGATTTGCCGGCGGCATTCTCGGCGGCCTTGCCGGGCTGTCGGGCCCGCTGCCGACCCTGTGGGCCAGCATACGCGGCTGGACCAAGGATCAGCGCCGCGGCGTTTTCCAGATCTTCAACGGCAGCGTGCTCGGCGCCGCGCTCTGCCTGCAGATCGCCAGCGGTTTCGTCAAACTGGACGTGTTCTGGCTGGCGATGCTGGCGCTACCCGGCACGCTGATCGGCGCCCGCCTCGGCATGCGCACCTACCACGCCCTGAACGACCGAAATTTCTACGACGTCGTGCTGGCGCTGCTGTTTCTATCGGGGCTCGGATTGGTGTGGAGCAGCATTGCTCCGAGATAGCGGCGCATAGCCGCCATGTGCTCCGAGTAGATTGCTGTACGCTAGCTTGCAAAGCAGCTAACCAATCCCGTCATGTCCTCTCCTGCGTCGCGCGAACGTCTCGGTCTACTGCTGGGTTTTGTCGGCATGGCGATCTTCGGCGGCACGCTGCCGGCGACGCGGATTGCGGTCGCGGAAATTGATCCGATTGCACTGACCTCGTTGCGCACCGCGATCGCCGGGCTGTGCTCGCTGGCGCTCCTGCTTATGTTGCGCCGCCCGCTGCCGCCGCGCGCGCTGTGGCCGCAACTCGTGATCGCCATGCTCTGCGTCGCTATCCTGTTTCCGCTTCTGATGTCGCTCGGGATGCAGCGGGTCGACGCTTCGCATGGCGGCGTGGTGCTGGGCGTGTTGCCGATCGCCACCGCGCTCGCCGCCGTGGCCATCACCCATGAACGTCCGAGGCTGCTGTTCTGGATCGCTTCCGTCGCCGGCGCCGCGCTGGTGATCATGTTTGCATTGCGTCAAGGCGGCGGTGCACTCGCAGCCGGTGACCTGTTTCTGTTCGCCTCCGTCGCCGTGGCCGCGATCGGCTATGCGTTCTCCGGCCGGCTCACGTCGCAGATGCCGGGCTGGGAGGTCATTAGCTGGATTCTCGTCATCGGCCTGCCGCTCTCGATGCCGGCGGCAGTGCTGACCATGCCGCACGATGTCGGCCAGATAGCCCTGAAGCCATGGCTCGGGCTGCTCTATGTCGCGCTGTTCTCGCAATGGATCGGCTTCTTCGCATGGAACGCGGGGCTGGCGATGGGCGGCATCGCGCGGGTGTCGCAGATACAATTGCTGCAACCCTTCGTCACCTTTGCGCTCGCGGCGTTCTTCAACGACGAAACCATCACGCTGCAGATCCTGCTATTCGCCGCCGCCGTCGTGGTAACGGTCGCGATCTCGACGCGCACGCGCGCCAAGGCCGCGCCGTCGCCGCCGCAACGCGATCGCGAGCCGCCTCGGTTGGCGGCATCCTGATCGATCAGGACCGGACAGTCCGCAATCAGATCGTCCCTGATTTTTCCGACTGGATGGCGCGAAGCAGGACCCTCGCGGCTTTCAGATGGTCTGCCTTGATGCACAGCCGGATGATCTGGCTGACCGAGACGTCGCGCATCGCGTTGTCGGACATTTTCTTGGCGATCTCAAGCGCGCATCTGATCGCCGCCTGATACCGCTCGCCTTCGGCGTTCTTCTCGGTTTCCGCCTTCGGGCCGCGCAGCGTCGCCATTCTCTCGACGATATCAGCGGCTGAGACGCAGATCTCGCGAATCCTCTGCGCCGCCTCGATGTCTCCCTCGGGCTGAACATCGGTTTCCCAAACTTCCGGCGGCCGATCCTTGCGAAACCAGCGCATCGTGCAGGCCCTCGTCGGTGCCGGAAGCATATTCCGGCACCGAGCAGGATCGCAAGAACGCACTCACTCCGCCGCCGAGATGCGGCCGAACTCGGTCGCCTGCAGCTCGAACAGCCCACGATAAAGGCCGCCCGGACGTGCCGTCAGCGCCGCGTGGGTCCCCTGCTCGACGATCTCGCCGCGGTCGAACACCAGGATGCGATCGAGGCTGCGCACCGTCGACAGCCGATGCGCGATCACGATCGAGGTGCGCCCCTTCATCAGCCGCTCCATCGCCTGCTGGATCAACCCTTCCGATTCCGAATCAAGGCTCGAGGTCGCCTCGTCCAGGATCAGCACCGGCGCGTCCGCCAGGAACGCACGCGCCAGCGCAACGCGTTGCCGTTCGCCGCCCGACAGCTTGACGCCGCGTTCGCCGACCAGGGTGCCGTAGCCTTTCGGCAGCCGCAGGATGAAGTCATGCGCGTTGGCGAGCCGCGCCGCCTGCTCGATCGCCGCCATGCTGGCGCCCGGCCGGCCATAGGCGATGTTCTCGGCCAGCGTGCGGTGAAACAGGATCGGGTCCTGCTGCACGATCGCGATCTGGCTGCGCAGCGAATGCTGCTCAGCTTTCGCGATATCCTGACCGTCGATCAGGATCTTGCCGCCACTGACGTCGTAGAGCCGCTGCACCAGCTTGACGAAGGTGGTCTTGCCGGAGCCGGAGCGGCCGACCAGGCCGACCCGTTCGCCGGCGCGGATCTCCACCGACAGGCCGTCATACAGCGGCGCCCGATGGCCGCCGTAGTGGAACGTCACGTCGTCGAACACGATGCGGCCGCCCTGGATATCGATCGGCTTCGCATCAGGCGCATCCGCTATGCCGATCGGCTCGCCATGGATCGCGACCAGCTCCTCCATGTCGTTGACCGAACGCTGCAGATTGTTGATGTGCATGCCAACATCGCGCAGGTAGGCGTGGATGATGTAGTAGCTGGTCAGCACATAGGTGACGTCACCCGGCGTGGCGCGGCCGGCGATCCACAGCAGGATCGCGCCGCCGATCACCGATGCGCGAAAGCACAGCAGCACCGCGAGCTGTGCCGTCGAGGTGTAATTGTAACGGTACCACGTCCGCTGCACGCGCGTGCGCCATCGTCCGATGACGCCGGCCAGCCGCGCATCCTCGCGCGCTTCCGCGCCGAAGGATTTCACCACCGCGTTGCAGGTCAAGGCGTCCGCCAGCGTGCCGCCGACCTTAGTGTCCCAGGCGTTGGAGACGCGCGCAGCGGGGGCGATGTAGTTCATCGAGAACGCCAGCGTCATCGACACATAGATCACAGTGCCGACCGCAATCACCGCGCCGAGCACGGGCCAGTGCAGCCCGAGCAGGATCATCGAGCCCAGCAGCACCAGCAGCGACGGCGCCAGCGCCATCAGGATGGTGTCGTTGAGCAGGTCGAGCGCCCACATGCCGCGCGTGACCTTGCGCACGGTCGAGCCGGCAAAGCTGTTGGCGTGCCAGTCGGTCGAGAAGCGCTGCACGCGCGCGAACGCGTCGCGCGACACGTCTGACATCGTCTTCAGCGTGAACGGTACGATCGCCTGCAGGCCGGTCAGCCGCAGGATCATCGACACGAGGCCAAGCGCCACAATGCCGCCGAAGGCAACGAACGCGGCATGCCGCGCCGCCGCATCCGAAGCGCCCAAGGTCAGCGCATCGACCAGGCGGCCGGAGAAGATCGGCATGAACAGGTCGGCCGCCGTCGCCCCCAACAGGCCGCCGGCGACGATAGCGGCGCGGCCGGGCTGTTGCAGCCAGTGGCGAAACACGAACGGGATAACCACGCGTATTGCCGCGGGACGTTTATCTGTTTGAACGGTCATGGCGTCATCCGGCTGCGCGAACGCAAACGCCGGCTCCATCTGAATTGACGCGCGGTGGCCTCAGGCCGAACGCAAGCGTCGTTGAAAAATAGCGTTAAGTCGTTGGGAAGCTTTGGAGATCGGGCGTCAGACCCGATCAGGGCCGGCGGAGATCGCGCTCAGTGACGCGACCGAAATACCAGCACGAGCATCGGACACGAGGGTGCGATCTGCGAATACATCGAAATCATGCAAATCTCCCCGGCTCGAGTGACAATGCGCTGCTTATAAATGCATCGCGGGTGATTTGCAACATGACAACCGCGTGATCGCGTATTGCCGCGTCACTCAATGCGCGTCGCCGCCGAGCACGGTCGCGGACGGCTTCTTCAACACCATCACGGACAGGCTGAGGCCGAAATAGAACACGGTCAGCATGAAGAAGGCGTCGCCATAGCCCATCACTACCGCCTGGCGGTGCACGATCTGCGACAATTGCTTCATCGCCATCAGCGCGGCGTCACCCATGCCCTGCATGCGCTGGGTAAACATGTTGAGCGTCTCGACCGCGGTGGCGTTGCCCCAGTTGATGCGGTCGTGCAGGCGCGAGATGTGCAGGTCGGTCCGCTCGTTCAGCACCTGGTTGATCAGCGCCAGACCGACCGCGCCGCCGAGATTGCGCGTCAGGTTGAACAGGCCCGAGGCGTTCTTCACCCGCTCCGGCGCCAGCGTGCCGAGCGCGATCGTGTTGGTCGGCACCATCGCCAGCATCATGCCGACGCCGCGCAGGATCTGCGGCAGCAGCAATTCGTAGAAATCATACTCTTTCGTGATCCAGGTCATCTGATAGGAGCCGAGCGCGAACAGCACCAGACCGATCGCGATCAGGTAACGCATGTCGTATTTCGCCATCAGCCGCCCCACGATCGGCGCGGTGAGGAACATGGCGATCCCGGAGACGAACATGGTCTCGCCGATCATCAGCGGGCTGTAGCCGCGCACTTCGGCAAGGTAACGCGGATACATGTACGTGAGGCCGTAAAGGCCGATGCCGACACAGAACGAGATCAGGCAGCCGACAGCGAAATTGCGGTCGGTGAAGGTCCTGAGGTCGACGATCGGCTCCCTGGCGCTGAGCACGCGCCAGAAGAAGGCGATCGCCGAAACCACACAGATCGCCGCGCAGACCGCGACCGACGTGTCTTCCAGCCATTGCGACTGCGGGCCCTCTTCCAGCACATATTCGAGCGTG
Source organism: Bradyrhizobium sp. RDT10 (assembly GCA_044772375.2). GTDB lineage: Bacteria > Pseudomonadota > Alphaproteobacteria > Rhizobiales > Xanthobacteraceae > Bradyrhizobium. The sequence goes on along the minus strand of CP187939.1, from coordinate 649,679 downwards.
CCGAGAAAGCCGGCCATGAACAACAGGCCCCACCAGTCGAAATGCTCGAGCAGCGCAAAGTTCGGCTTGTCGAAATCACACAGCGCCAGCACGCCGATGGTGATGCCAATGCCGGGCACGACGTTGATGAAGAACAGCCAGTGCCACGACATCATGTCTGTAATGAAACCGCCGACCGTCGGCCCGATGGTCGGCGCCAGCGTTGCGACCAGGCCGATGATGGGACCGACGATATGGAATTTCGAACGGGGAACACCGTGTAGGCGGATGCGAACACGGTGGGGATCATGCCCGCGCCCAGAAATCCCTGGATCGCGCGCCACAGGATCATCTGCTCGATGGTCGAGGCAAAGCCGCAGAAGAAGCTCGCGACCGTGAAGCCGGAGGCGGAAATCGCAAACAGCAAACGCGTGCCGAACGCGCGCGACAGGAATCCGGAAAGCGGGATCGCGATCACTTCGGCAATCAGGTAGGAAGTCTGCACCCACGACACTTCGCTGGAACTGGCCGAAAGGCCGGCCTGAATCTGCTGCAGCGATGCCGAGACGATCTGGATGTCCAGGATCGACATGAACATCCCGAACACCATGATGAGAAACGCGAACAGCCGCCGCGGCGGGATGCGGTCGTCGGCCGCGGCGTTCATCGTGGAAGGCGATGCAGCGGTGGCGTCGGCCATGATCAGCTCGGAACAGGCGCCGGGCTTTCGCCCGCGGGCTTTAAGGAAAAATTACTGCGGTTGAACCATTCCGGGCGCATCGAGGTCGGCCTCGCTGTCGGCGTCGGCCGCGCCCTCACGGGTGTCGACGGTGGTATAGACCGACATGCCGGCGCGCAGCAGGTTCTGCTTCGCGACTTCCTTCGGCACGCGAATCCGAACCGGCAGCCGCTGCACGATCTTGGTGAAATTGCCGGTGGCGTTGTCCGGCGGCAGCAGCGTGAATACCGATCCCGCCGCCGGTGAAATGCTGTCGACGACGCCCGCGAACTTGCGGTGACCGTAGGCGTCGACCGAGATCTTCACAGGCTGGCCGGGACGGATCCGCTTGAGCTGGGTTTCCTTGTAATTGGCGTCGATGAAGACGTCGTTGAGCGGCACCACATTGGCGAGCCGCTGCCCGGCCTGGATGAAATCTCCGGCATTGACGAGGCGGTTGGAGAAGGTGCCGTCGACGGGCGCGCGCACCGAGGTGAAGGCGAGGTCGCGCTCCGCCTTGGCAAGCTGGGTCTGCAATTCCGCAAGCTGCGCGCGGGCCTCGGCCTGCTGCGCCTTTGTCACCTCGACATTGTCGCGCGCAGCGTCGAAGGCCGCTTGCGCCGACCTCACCGCAGCGACGCCCTGATCGCGACTGGCTTCTGAGACTTCGAAGGCGGCGCGCGAAGCAAAACCCTTGGTGCTCAGCGTCTGCTGGCGATCGAAGTCGAGGCCGGCGCGCTTCAGCGCGGCTTCAGCGGAAGCGAGCTGCGCCTTGGTCTGCTCGACGGCGCTTTCGAGCGCCGTGACCTGACGGCCGATGCGATCGATGGTGGCCTGCTGGGTCGCGATCTTGCTGCGCGCGGCATCCACGGCGATGCGATAGTCGCCGTCATCGATCCTGAAAATCACGTCGCCGGCGCGAACGATCGAATTGTCGCGGGGCAGGATTGCCGCGACATGGCCCGATACCCGGGCGCCAAGCGTGGTGTTGTTGGCGCGAACGTAAGCATCGTCCGTCGAGACATAGAAGCGCCCGACCAGGACGAAGTGGACGCCGTAACCGATCGCCGCCAGCGCGAGCAGTGCGACCGCACCGATCATGACGAACTTGCGCTTGCCCGGTTTGGCCACGGCAACGTCGGCGGCACCGGCGGGCGGTGTGTCTGGACGCTCGGCTTCGGGAGCGCCGGGCGCCTCGGCGGGGTGACGCCTGGTTTCTTCCGCAACGTGAGCCCGCAACTGGTCCGCAAGCTGCGCGGCGGACTCGGGTGCGGCCTCGTCCTGCGCCGTTTCCGATCCGGTGCGGACGATGCGCGCGGCCTGGTCTCTTGCTGCGGCCATTGCCGGCCTCCCCACTCCAAAATGCCACGGCACGTGAGGCCTACGAAAACCGGCCGCATTGGCACGCTGATCGAAAACTAGCATTGACCGAACGGTTCGGTCAATATACATTGCTACGATAAGACCATAACGCGAGAAAAGCTCCGTGTCCTATCGCGGGTTGAATTCTTGCGCGAGAAGATAAACCAATGGTTGCATCTCCACCAAACACCATTCACCCCTTTGGCGAGGAGGATGGTTCGAAGCGCCGCCAGATTTTGGACGGCGCGCGAAAGGTGTTCATGGATCTGGGCTTTGATGGGGCCAGCATGAACGAGATCGCGCGCGCTGCCGGCGTTTCCAAAGGCACGCTCTACGTCTACTTCGCCGACAAGAGCCGGCTTTTCGAAGCCATCGTCGAGGACGAAGCGCTCGAAAAGGGCAAGATCGCGTACAATCTCGATCCCAAGCGCGATGTCGAAACCACGCTGCGGGAATTCGGCCAAGCCTACATCAGTTCGATGTGCCGGCCAGGCGGCGGATCGTCGATCCGCACGGTGATGGCGATCGCCGAGCGGATGCCGGAGGTCGGCCGCCGGTTCTACGAGAACGTGCTGGCGAAGACGATCAACCGTCTCGCCGACTACCTGCGGGCCCATGTGCGGCCGGGCGATCTTGCGATCGACGATTGCGGCCTCGCCGCCGCGCAATTCATGCAGATGTGCCAGGCGACGCTGTTTCTGCCGTTCGTGTTTCAGGCAGAGCCGGCGCCATCGGCGGAGCGCATCGCGCGTGTGGTCGACAGCGCGACGCGGCTGTTTTTGCAGACGTACCGGGTGAAGCCGAAGTAGGACCGGCCTCCCCTTGGAGGGCGTGCCTAGAACCTGTATGTCGCGCTCCCCAGCACGGTGCGGCCGATGCCAAAGAAGCAGTCGCCGCGGGCCAGGCACGTGGTGACATGGCGCTTGTCGGCAAGGTTGCTGGCGTTGACCTGAAACCGCCACGGGCCGGTCTCATAGCGGATCATCGCGTCGAACAGGGTGTAATCAGGCGTGCGGATGATGTCGGCGCCGTCCCAGGACTCGCCGATGTAGCGCACGCCGCCGCCGATGGTCAGGCCCGGCAGGCCGAGCGCGGTGAGACGGTACTTCGCCCATAGCGAGGCCTGCTGTTCGGGAACGGTTTCGACACGCTTGCCGGCATTGTCGCCACTTTCCACCGTGGCATCGAGGTAGGAATAGGCACCGATCAGGTCGAGGTCCGGCGTCACGCGGCTGATCAGTTCGAGCTCGGCACCGCGAATGCGGACTTTGCCGGTCTGGGTTGAGAAAACTGAGCCGCCGGGATCGCTCGCCAGCCGATTCTTCTCGGTGGTGTCGAAGATCGCACCGTTGATCGCCGTGCCGGGCATTGGATTGTACTTGAAGCCGAGCTCCACCATTTCGCCCTGCTGCGCCTTGCAGGCACCGCCGACGCAGGTGGAGCCGAAGACCGGCGTGAACGACTGCGCGTAAGTGACGTAGGGCGTCAGCCCGAACGGCAGTTCGTACATCAGTCCCGCGCGGCCGGTGGTCGCCTTGCTGTCCTCACTCGGCAATCCCTGCACATTGCTGCCGACGAAATCCTGACGAACGCCGAGAACCGCCAGCCACGGACCGAGCCGCATCTGGTCCTGCGCATAAAGGCCGAGCTGGCTTTGCCGCAGGTCAGGCTCGGGCGAAAGCACTGGTGGGGTCAGAGCCGTATAAACCGGAGCATAGAGGTCGAACGGCGTGGTGTCGTAGCCGGAGCCGGATCGCGCGCGCTCCTTGAGAACGCGGTAGTCGAGGCCGACCAGCGCCTTATGGAGCACCGGGCCGGTGCCGAATTTCAGCTCGACGTTGCTGTCCGAGGTCAAACTGTCTTTGCTGGTTTCGCGGCTGTAGATAAATCGCTCCACGGTGCGCCGGGTCGGATCGAGAAACGGAAAATTCGGATTCGGCGGATCGTATGGATCGCCATAGACATTCGGGTAGGCCGACCGGTAAATGCCTTCGACATGTGCGAAGCGAACGTTCTGCCGGATTTTCACCGCGTTGTTGAAGCTATGCTCGAACAGGCTGGAGACCGCGCCGGTCTCGGTCTGGTACTTCTCGAAATTCGGATCGCTGGCGAAACGCCGCACCGGGATCAGGCCATTCGGCCCCGGATACAGTGTGCCCTCGTGCGGCAGGAATGCCGTGGACACGCCGGTGTTGTCCTTCTGATAGGTGCCGAGCACGGTCCAGTTGGTATTGTTGGTCGGCCGCCAGGTCAGTGACGGCGCCAGCACGATGCGATCATTCGGCACGTAATCGGTCTGCGTACCGCTGTCGCGCAGCACGCCGATGAAGCGATACAGCCACTCACCGTCCTTGGTCAGCTTGCCGGTCGAGTCGATCTGCACCTGCTTGCGGTTGAAGCTGCCAAATTGCACGCCGATCTCGTTGAAGGCCTCCACCTGCGGACGCTTCGAGATCAGGTTCAACAGGCCGGCCGTCGAGGTGTCGCCATACAGCACCGATGCCGGACCGCGCAGCACCTCGATGCGCGAGAGCGTGTAGGGATCGGGCCGCCATTCGTTGAACTGCCACGTGTTCACCATGCGCGTGCCGTCGAGATAGATGTTTGGATCCTGGCCGCGAATGCGCGGATAGTCGCCGCGCGAATCCGGACCATAGGCGTCGGCGAACACGCCCGGCACGTAGCGCAGCGATTCCTGCACGGTGAGCGCGCCCTGGTCGGTGATGCGGTCGGCGGTGACCACCGTGATCGATTGAGGCGTTTCACGCAGCGGCGTGTCGGTCTTGGTGCCGGTGCCGCTCTGGCCCGCGAGATAACCGCGCACCGGGCCGGTCGCCGTCTCAGCGCGCGCGCCGGCGGCCGCCGCGGCATCAGGCGCCGTCTGCGCGCGCTGGGCTGCACGACGGCTTGCGGCCGACGCGGATTGCCGTCTGGGTGCGGGGCGCGACCGCGCGGCCGGCGGACGTGAGGGCTGGTCGACGACGACGGCGGGCAATTCGCGCGCGGACGATTGCGCTTGCGCCGGCGTCACATCGATCATCGCGGCGAGCATCGGCAGCGCGGCGCCGAGCCATCCCGCGGTCTTCAAGCATGCATTCATTTCCAGTCCTCATCGCTTCGCGCGGGACCAGTAACAAGCGCGACCACTGCGATGAAGTGCGTGAAGGATACAGCGGCGTATCAATCACACGTTTAGAATTAGTATTGCTCCAGGCTGCTTGAACAACGGTCATCAAACGGATGACTTAGAATTAGTCTTGATCTAAACAAACCGCGCGACAGTTGTAGTTGCGCACGACGCGCGATTTTGCGCGAGCACGATGGACGCTGGCGTCACCCACCACTCGCGCCCTCGACGAGCCGGTTCTTCAACGCGAACATCAAGGCGGCCGGCCGCAACGCGAACGGGACGTACGATTGCCGGACACATAAAGTGCCGTCCTATCAGTGACATCGGACTGGCCGCTGTTGCACAACGCCCGTCCGCGATCTCAAGATTTGACATTTCATCCAGTTTTGTCAAAATCGTCAAATGGGCCCGCGTACCCGAATTCTCGACGCCGCGATGCTGGTGTTCCGCCGGCACGGTTTCCGGCGCTCGTCGATCGAGCAGGCGGCGGAGGCCGCCGGCCTGACGCGGCAGGCGCTCTACCATCACTTCAAGTCCAAGGAAGCGCTGTTCCGCGCCGTCATCGAGCGGCTGCATGAGGAGGCGCTTGCCGCTGAAATCGCAGCAGCCGCCGCCGCCGAAAGAGCCGGTGGCAGCCTCGCCGATATTCTTGTCGCTTCAGTCTCCGCCAAGCTTGGACAGCTGGCCGCTTCGCTCGACGGCTCGCCCCATGTCGAGGAGCTGTTCTCCGAACATCTCCTGCAGGCCCGCGACCTCTATCAGAAATATGCCGCGGCCTATGCGGAGCACGTCGCCGCGACGATCACGCGCGTCTGCCGCAAACAAGACCTCGTTCTCAACGCCGGCATGACGCCGCGCGAGCTGGCGCGTTGCGTCGAGATGGCGGTCAACGGCACCAAGTCCGCCTACCCGGCGATGCAGCCGGCGGGAGCTTTCCTGAAGGATCTGGAAATCATGCTGCGCACGCTCGTCGCCGGCGCGGTGAGCGCGGCGCCGAAGAAGCTGCCCGGCAGGTCAGCACCGTCGAAGAAACCCATTTCCCGCAAACCTGGAGATCGCAGATGAGCACGATGACGATCAACGGCAAGCTTGCTCCCTCCCCGACGATCCCGATGCGCTGCTGGTCGATGTCGTGCGCGACGCGCTCGATCTCACCGGCACCAAGCTGGTGTGCGGCGCCGGCGTCTGCGGCGCCTGCACCGTGCTGGTCGATGGCGAGCCCGCCGTGAGCTGCCTGATGCCGGCTCGATCAGCCGCGAACACGAACGTGACCACCGTCGAAGGCATCGGCGCCACAAAACTGCACCCGGTGCAGAAGGCCTTCATGGCGCACGACGCCCTGCAATGCGGCTTCTGCACGCCGGGCTTCATCGTCGAGGCCGCGGCGTTTCACGATTCCTGGCGCGCGGCAAAGGGAACGACGGTGCCGTCGCGCGAGGAAATCGGCGCAGCGCTGTCGGGCCATCTCTGCCGCTGCGGCGCCTATGACGGCATCTTCCGTGCCGTGGCGGATGCCTGCGCCGGCCGCTTCGACGGCGACGACATCCTCCCGCCGCGAATGGAAGCGCGCGACAAGGTGACGGGATCGGCGAAGTATACCGTCGACATCCATCATGACGGCCAACTCGAGGGCGTGATCCTGCGCTCGCCGTTCGCGCATGCGCGCATCGGCGAACTCGATCTCGCGCCGGCGCGCACGATGCCGGGCGTGAATGCTGTGATCTCGCTGCTCGGCGACGACCGCATCGTCCGCTATGTCGGCGAACCGATCGCAGCCGTCGCGGCCAGGGATCGCAAGACCGCACTGGCCGCGATCGCCGCCATCAAGTTCGGCAGCGAACGCCTGCCGTCGGCGATCGGGCTCGACGAGGCGCGCAGGGCCGATGCGCCGGTGGTGTTCGAAAAATCCGCGCGCAAGAAGGCCGGCAACGTTTCCGAAGGTGGCGGTGCGCCGGCCGCCTGGAAAGGCAATATCCGCGGACCGTCGGCGGCGTTCTCCAAGAAGCCGAAGAAGGTGCGGAGCTGGGTCGACGACGCGCGCGCGGCAAATAACCCGCTGCTGGTCGAGGGCACCTTCCGCACCGGCACGCAACAGCACGCCTGTCTCGAGCCGCACGCCGCGGTGGCGCGTTTCGATGGTGACCGCCTCACCGTGCATGTCTCGACGCAAGCCGTGTTTCATGTGATGGAGCTGATCGCCAAGCGCTACAAGCTCGGCCACGACAAGGTGCGCGTGATTGCCGATCATGTCGGCGGCGGTTTTGGTTCGAAGGCTGCGCTTGGCGTGGAAACGACCACCGCGATCGAACTGGCACGCGAAGCCAAGGCGCCGGTCAGAGTAGCCTACGACCGGCACGAGGAGCTTTCGGTCACCGGCTATCGGCCGGCGACGGAAATGAAGATCGCGCTGCTGCCGTCCGAGCAGGAGAACTGAAAGCACTTTCGCTAACCGCCTATGCCGACACAGGAGCCGCGACCAATTCGACCATCGCCGCACTCGCCCGCCTGATCTATCCCGCGGAAGGCAAGGAACTGGCCGATTTCGATGTCATCAGCAATTTGCCGGCCGGCGCACCTTTCCGCGGGCCCGGCGGGCCGCCGATGGCGTTTGCGCTGGAACAGACGATTGACGAGGCGGCGCGGCGCATGAACGTCGATCCGATCGCGCTGCGCAAACGCTGGGACCCCGATCCCAACCGCCAGAGGCTGTACGATTGGGCCTTAAGCTTGGACGTGTGGCGCAACCGGAAACCGATAGCCGCGCAGAGCGGCCGTTATCGACGCGGCGTCGGCGTCGCCACCGGCTACTGGCTTTATCTGTGGCAGCCCGGCTCTAAGGTCGAAATGGCAGTCAAGGCCGGACGTCTCGTCGCCAGCACCGCGACCCAGGACATCGGCACCGGCACCCGCACCGTGATCGCCAATACGGTCGCGCGCGAATTCGGCCTGGAGCCGCATGAAATCGAAGTCAGGATCGGCGATTCAAAACTGCCGGAAGGACCGGGCTCGGGTGGCAGCCGGGTCACGGCGTCGGTCATTCCGCCGATGCTGCTGGCGATCGAGCAGTTAAAGGCCGCGATCCAGCAAAATGCAAAGCGGCAACCGGTCCCCGGCTCCAACGCGCCATGGCGCGAAATGCTCGCGGCATCGCCCGATCTCTCCGCTTCCCGCGTGCGGCCGGAAGACTCCAGGCAGATGGCGCCGGGCGTCCAGTCGCCGCTCAAGCAGGCCGGCTTCATGGGCATGATCTTCGGCTGGATGATGCGGCGCTTCTCCAATCTTGCGATCGGCGCCGGCGTGCCGAGTTCGGTGCAGGTTGTCGAAGTCGAAGTCGATACCTGGCTCGGGCATGTGCGCGTCGTCAACGTTCACACCGGCATTGCGGTCGGCAGGATCGTGGCGCCGGCATTGGCGCGAAGCCAGGCCGCCGGCGCTGTCATCCAGGGTATCGGCTACGCGCTCTATGAAGCGCGCGAAGTCGATTCCGTACCGGCGACGTGCTCAGCGGCGGCATGGAGGACTATCGCATTCCAGGAATCGCCGACACGCCAATGATCGACGTGCATTTCGACCAGGGCGGCTTTGATCACGTGCTCGGCGGCAGCGTCGGCATCGGCGAGGTCGCAACCGTGCCGACCTCGCCGGCGGTCTCCAACGCGATTCTCAACGCCACCGGCGTTCGGCTGACCGAACTGCCGATCCGTCCTGATCGTCTCGTCGCCGCGCTCAAAGGGAGGGCCGCCGCATGACACCGACAGCCATGACCGCCACACAGGCAGGCGAATTCCGCGCCGCCGGCACCGACCTCAGCGAGCGGCGGCGCAGCGGCGTCTCGACGGGACCGCTGATCGATATATCAGCTGCGCCCGACACGATCGGGATGCATTGGGGCACTGAGGGAGTTTGCGCATCGGCGCCTTCACCACCATTGCCGCCATCGCTGCGGACCCGCGCCTCGCCGCGGCGTATCCGGGCATTGCGGCCGCCGCGCAAGGTCTGGCGACGCCGCAGATCCGTCACCTCGCCACCCTCGGCGGTAATCTCGCGCAACGTTCACGCTGCTGGTATTTTCGAAATCCGCATATCGCCTGCCTCAAGAAGGGCGGATCGGATTGTCCGGCGCGATCGGGCAATCATCTCTATCACGTCGTCTTCGACCTCGGCCCCTGCGTGGCGCCGCATCCGTCGACGATGGCGGCCGCGCTGCTCGCCTATGAAGCGAAAGTGACCACCGACCGCAGGAGCTCGCTGACGATCGGCGATCTCCTCGGCGACGGCTCCAACGGCACCGCCGACAACGCGCTGCAGCCGGGCGAGATGATCAAGAGCATCGAGCTGCCCGTTCCGCTGCAAGGCGAGCGCGCACTGTACAAGCGCGCGATCAGCCGCACCCATGCCGAATGGCCGCTGGTCGAGGTCTGCGCGCGCGCCGTGATCAAGGACGGCGCGTTCCAGTTCGTCCGCCTCGCCGCCGGCGGCATCGCCCCGGTGCCGCTGCGGCTCACCGCGGCGGAAGCGGCATTGCAGGGCAAACCGACCAACATAGCAACGATTGCCGTTGCCGCAGAACGAGCGACATCAGGTGCAAGACCGCTGCCGATGACGGGATACAAACTCGATCTGCTGAAGGGCGTCGTGCAGGACTTGCTGGAGCGGCTGATGGCGTAGCCTGTAGGATGGGGTGAGCCCTTGCGAAACCCATCGTTTCACGAACGGGATTGATGGGGTATCGCTTTAGCTCCACCCGTCCTACGGGCTGTCCGCGGCTCTAATCGGAAGTTGCTCCTTTGAAAAGCGCAAGCGGTTGATCCGACTCACGGATTGGGATGTCGTCGGTTTGGGTACTGGCTACGACTTGACGGCGACGTCGAGGAGCTGGAAGGCGCGCGCCTGGATCTGCGTGAGTTGCGGATAGAGGACGAACGAGGCGTCCGGGTTTTGCGCCATTGCCATTGTGTTGCGTGTGACGGTCGCGAGATCGTCGAGCAGCGAGCGGAAGCTGTGGACCGGCAAGCCGTCGTCGGTTTGTTTGGTGGCGGCCTTGCGCTGTGCGGCTTCGGAGCGTTGGGCTTTGGCGACGATGGAACTGCGCGCGGCTTCGGCGGCCTGCGTGTCATGGTCATCGAACAGGATCGGCTTGAGCGCCTGGCGCATGTGCCATTCGAGATAGTAGGCGAGCATGCACAACAGGACGTGGGCACGCACGCGGTCAGCTCGCCTGTGATGAATGGGCCGCACCTCGAGATCGACGGTCTTGATGCTGCGGAAGGCGCGCTCGACGCCGGCGAGTTGTTTGTATGCCTTGACGGTCGAGGTGGCGTCGAGCGCCTCGGGCGCGAGGCTGGTGCGCAGCACATAGACGCCGTCGAGCGCGGCTTCACCATCGATTTGTGCGGTGTTGCGCGAGAATGTCAGGTCGTCGTCGGTAATGGTCACGACGAAGTGCTTGGCCATTTTGTAGTGATTGAGATCGGCGCCGACGGCGAGTCCGATCCTGTCCTTGCCACGGAGCGGCTTTTATCGCGGCGAACGCGGGCCTGAACGTCGTGCAGCTTGCGTTCGGTGGCATCGAGCAGCTCGCGTCGTTTGCGCGCACGCTGGTCGGCCAGCAAGGGATTGCGGCAGACCATGAGCCGCTCGCCGGGATAGTCGGGCGAGGCGATCTCGGCGAGGTCGCGCTTGTCGAACAAGGAGAGCTGTAGCGTGCCGGCCTCGGCGAGAGCGCGGATCGCCGGGGCGCGCAGTGCGGTGATCCAGTCGAGCCCGGCCGGCTTGATGGTCTCCTCCAGGCGTGCTGCGGTGATCATGCCGCGATCGCCCACGAGCACCACGCGCTCGAGATCAAAGCGCTGCTTGAGCTTGGTGATCTGGCTTTGCAGTGTCGACGGATCGCCGACATTGCCTTCGAACACTTCGACTGCAACGGGGCAGCCGTCGGCCGTGCACAGCAGTCCAAACACGATCTGCAGCTTGCCCTTCTTGCCGTCGCGGTTGTAGCCGAATTTGGCGAGTGAACAGGTGCGGCCCTCGAAATAGGTCGAACTGACGTCGTAGAGAACCAGCATGCCGTTCTTCAGATGGCGCCGGGCCAGCGCCGCTTCGATGCGGTCCTGCTGCCCGATCAACCAGTCGAGTGCGGCATAAAGCTCCTGCTCGTCGACCGATCCGAGCCCGAGCACCTGCCCCAGGGAGCAGGTGGCAGTCTCGTCATCAAGCAGACGTGACGTCGCAAGCTTGGAGCGGTGATCGACCAGACGCGCCACGATCATCGCGGTGCACAGCGCGACGTCGCGCTTTGGCTGCCGGCCGCCCTGCGCCAGCAGCCGATCGAGCCCCAGCTTGTGCAGGGTCCCCAGCGCCGCCGCCACATGGCCGTGCGGCAGACTGCGCAGCAGGGTCAACGCCTTCGGATCGCTCGCCGCCACAGCGTCGCCGCGCAGCACGCGGCGCAATGCCTCGATCTTGCCGCAGGCCAATCCGAAAGGTTGGCGAGCGTGCGCTTCTTGATCTTGTCGCCGTCGCGATAGCTCTCGCGCAGCAAGATCGCCGGCGGCGAATTGCGGTTGGGAATGCGCTCGACGTACATGGCAAGCTTGAATCACAGCCGCACGCATCCGTCAACCGGAAAACACCAATTACATGGGTACAACGCAGACCGTCGAAGGCGCTTTATCCCCTGTTCTCAATGACTTACCCCAAAAGCGCGCGGCAACTTCCGTCTAATGATGATGATCCTCGAACTCGTCTTCCTCGTTGACCTTGCTGTTGCCCCTGAACCAGCGCGACACCGACTTCTTGGCTCCAAGCGATCCCGTCGAATAGGGATCGCGTGACGCGTAGGGTTACGCTGCCCGGCGCGCGCGGCGACCTGGTCGCCCGACACGGCGGCCGGCTGGCATATCGTGCGGCGGGAGGGGCGGCGCATCAGGTCGACGTGAATGTGATCCTCGTGGTGGGAGTTGGATCCGGGCGCCAGCACAGTGTTGAACTGCTGGCAGGCGGCCGCCTGCACATCGCGCAGAAAGCCCTGCTCTTCCGGCATGCCGCGCCAGCCGCCCTTGACCGTGATGCGGCGGCCGTCGGCGAGCGTGAAGGCCGCGATGTCGAGCGCGTTGCCGAAGGCGTGCTCGGAAATATGCGCGTGCGGACTGCCGTTCATGCCGCGGCAGGAATACGCCGAGATCTGCTTGATCTCGACGACGCGCACGCCGAACCAGCGCATCGCCGCCGGCTGTACGGAATCGATAAGCCAGCGGTCGAGCGCCGAGACGATCGGGCACGCCAGCGTTGCCGCGGGCTTCATCGAGACCTGTCCGAAGGCGCTGACGGAATTGCCCTGCGCGGGCCCGAGCCGCGGCGCGGCCGGCGTCGCCGGCGATGGCGAATAGGTTGGCTGCGGGGAAGAAGGCGCCGTGTAACGCTCGCGCGGCGGATAGGACGGCGCCGCCCTGTAGCCGCCGTCGCGCGATGCCGGCGTGCCTTCGGGCGGCAGATCGACGTCATCCTCTTGCGCGGCGATGCCCGGCGCGGACAGCGAGATCGGACCGTTCGACGGCGCGGCATAGGTCGGCTGGTGCGGCGCCGGATTCGGATAACCTCCCGAATGGCTTCCCTGATAATTTCCTTGATAGTTTCCTGGGGCGGAGCTGCCGCCGGCGCGCGCGCGATCGGCCAGCGTGGCTGATTGCCGATATTTCCGGGCGGCCGCAGGCTTTCGTCGGCAAAGCCGAAAGAGGTAATGTTCTCGCCGAGCGCCGCCACTTTCAGCGGATATTCCGCGCCGCACACGCCGGGACCGGAGATCGGATCGATCCGGACCAATTCCGGGCTCTCCTTGACCGCGCCGGACTTCAGGCAAGCGACTTCGGCCTCGGTACGCCACGGTTCGCGCTCGGCGGACTGAAAAAATCCGCGGCCACAACCCGCTAGCGAGACGAGGACGAAGGAGCCGACGAGATACAAACGAACTCCGCGCGTCATCGCCCGCACGTTCAACTAATTTATTTAAAGACTCTTCAATATGTTGATTTAACGAATTTTTTACCACGTTGCCGCGCTGCACCCGCCCTGAAAGGGCGGGATAGACAGCAACGCTGCCTTTTTGGGCCGGGAACGCTTTGCTAACCTTAAGTGTTATGTGCGGGCACGACGTGAACCCAGGGAGCTCTCCCAATGGATTTCGTAAGTCCTCTCGTCAGCAGACTTAGCGTTGTAACCGCGTATGTTGCACTCGCTTTCGTCGGCGCGATTGTGCTTGGCGTGTTCTAGACCTCCGTCCAGAGATGGACCTGAACGCCCGGTGGCCGTGTCACCGGGCGTTTTCGCGAGCGGCTACGAGCGCTGCTCGGCGGATACCTGCCGCGACGTCGCCAGGCTGTCGGCGCGGCGCGTGATGCGGCTCCAATTGTTGCCGGAGCAGTAGAAGCGGCCGAGCGCGCAGGCTTCTACGCGAAGCGTGTTGATCGCCTTCATCGACATCGTGCCGTAATACGTCTCGCCTGAGTCCTGGCTGTAGACGCCGCCGGTCCATTGCCTTTCCGTCTTCGGCTTCATGTTGATCAGGATCGCTTCGCCCTTCTCGTTCGATGAACCGAGCACGAAGCCGCACAGTGCATTGCCGCATTTTGCGATCCGCACCGTTCCCTTGCCCTCGGTCTGCCAATCACCGATCGGCGAATCGGACAGCTCTTCCTCGGCCTGATGCGAGACGCGCTCGACCTGCGGCGCAGGCTGCGCGGTCTCGACCGGTTTTTCGACCGGCAGAGGCGGCGGCACAGGAATCGAAACCTGTTGAACCGGTGGCGGGGCGGGCGGCGCAGGTGGCGGAGACGCAGCGACGATCTGGCTTCTCGATGCGGCCGTCGTGTAGACGGCCGGCGGCGGCGCGGCGACGATGGTCTTGGCGGGCGCCGTCGTCGCTGGCGGGGCGGGCGGAGAACCCGTCTGTGGTGCTGATGGCACAGGCTTTGCCGGTGCTGCCGCGCCGCGATCGTCCTCATAGCGGTCACGCTTGCGGCGCCGGTCGAGGCTTCTGGAGATCGACACCGAGGCGCACGAGGCCGAACGGCAATGCCGGGAGGATCTCGACGTGCACCCGATGGCCGCCGACGCTGAATGAAATCGAACGCCCCGCATAGGCCGAAGAACTAAGCGCCATCAGCACGGCGAGAAAACAAAATCGTTTCATCGAAGCCTCCCGCAGGTGATGCGGAAAGCTAGCCGCGCGGAAACTCGACTGAATGTGATTTGAATCACCGGGCCGCGCCGCGCTTCCGGGCGCCTTGTGACGTGCATCACAGAACCTGTCCCTCGCGCCGCGTAGGGTCCGCCCATGTTCACCGCGACCTGCTCACAAGCCGCTCAGGAGGCTGTCATGAAGAAGCTCTACATCCTCGCCGCATTATTGATGGCCACCACCTCGGCGCATGCCGGCGGAATTACCTTCCAGATCAATGGCGAGCGCATTCGCGTGGAATCGCCGCGCAACTGCAACGGCATTTCCTGCATCAAGATCACCGCCCCCGGCTATAACGGCACGCTCGGCAATATCGATCTCAAGGGCATGGGCTCCAAGAGCAAGGACGACGATGACGTCGCCGACACCACACCAGCGGCACCGGCCGCACCCGCTCCGGCTCCGGCCCAGGCCGCCGCGCCGCAGCCCGCCGCTCCCGCCGCAACAGCGGTGACGCCCGCCCCGCTCAGACGACCGTCGCAGCCGCGACGCCGGCACGGACCGAAGCTGCGCCGCCCGCTCCGCCTCCGCCGCCCGCACCGGTCGCGGCCGCGCCTGCGCCCGCACCGCAACCGGCTCCGGCGACCGCAGCAGCCGCGCCCGACCTGAACTCGCCGGTCGGCATCTGGGCTACGGAAGAGAACAAGGGCAACGTTCGCATCGAGGAATGCGGCGCCAATCTGTGCGGCTATG
Organism: Bradyrhizobium sp. RDT10; assembly: GCA_044772375.2. Taxonomy (GTDB): domain Bacteria; phylum Pseudomonadota; class Alphaproteobacteria; order Rhizobiales; family Xanthobacteraceae; genus Bradyrhizobium. Next base: position 634,562 of record CP187939.1, on the reverse strand, counting down.
CCGTCAACACCGGCGCAAGGATCCTGATCAACATGAAACCGCAAGGCAGCAAGTGGACCGGCCGGATTCATGATCCCGACAGCGGCCGCAATTACGACTCGACGATTGCGCTGAAGGGCGCCAGCACGCTCAAGGTCCAGGGCTGCGCCTTCGGCGGCATGTTCTGCGGCGGCCAGACCTGGAAGCGCGTGAGCTGATTATTTCTCCCCGAGACTTGAGGCCCTGTGGTTCGCCACAGGGCCTTCTTTATGCGCATCGTCTTTATGCGCATCGTCAAATTACGCCGGGTACCGTCACTTCGTACGATTAAAAACCACGTCGAACTTTTGCTTTACGACAACTTGGTCGTAGACGCCTCTCAGACTGTCGCTCGCGGCATCATATTTGAGCGTGTAAGTTGAGCCGCCGTAACCGCCAGCGCGCAATTCAAAGAACAGCTTGAGCGCGTTTCCGTCGCGGGTAACTTCTGCGGTGTGAAAAGGTAGCGGCCTCGGATTGGCATAACTGGCGTCAAGCTTGCCGTTTTCATCAACCGCACTGATGTTGATTACGTATGGGCCTTCGGTTCGCGCCCACCGGCCAACGGGTACGCTAAATGCCAGTACTGCCGAGCCAGTGGGCGCGACTGGTGGTGTCTGCGCCGGCGCACCGCTGCCGAACACCGCAACCATGCCAGCAAGTGCGATTAGGCCATTTCTAATGGCAGCGCTTTTCATTGACGCTTCTCTTTCGTCGATTTGGTGCACTTCATCATTGCAGCTCCCAAGCGTGATGCAATGATTTGCCGGGCGCCCCGGCCAAAAACTCAGCGCCGCCGAATGTTCCAGGCCGCCACAGCACGTTTGCAGAGGTTCGGACTCCAGTCGGCGGACCTGCTTCTTATTGCATTGTGATGGTCACCCCGCCCACCGCAGCCGACACCTCAGCACCGACCCGGGCACCACTGAGCTGTAGGATGACGCCGTTGGCGTTCTGCAACTGCACGCCCCCAGCTCCGGCGGCGATCGCACCGCCTGCGCCGGCGACAGCATAGCTGCCCGCAAGATCGCCGGGGCGCCGCAAATTCAGTGCCCTGCCTACGAACTTGCTGGTGGAGGCGCCGATCTGAAGGCCCAAGCTCATGCCCGAAACTGTGAAGGGATACTTCTTGCCACGAAAGGTTAGTACACCCTGGCCGCCGCCGACATCGACGATAAAACCGCCCTTGGTAAATACGACACTCACCGTGCCGGTTTCAGCGAAGCATACCCTTGTAAAACCCATGAGCAGCAATAGGGCGACGAAAGCGACTTGAGCCATCCGGTGAATTTTCATAATGCCCTCCCAATGTCTGGTCCCATCTCTCCACCCTTCAGGTAGAATCCATGGGATATTTTCGCCACGAAATCTCTACCGTGAGTCCGTCGTGTTGATCTTTGGGCCAATGGGTTGGTTTCCCAGCTTCTAACGCTCAGCTGCGCCCCTGCGTTTGGATCCGTAAAATCCACCGCATTTTTGCGACAGTAACCGAGCATCCGTTGGGTTCGATATTGGACCACGGTCCAATATCCTGTGAGAGGTTCCCCTCGTAGTGTGCTGCGCCTGGGAAGCACAAACTGAAGACCAAGCAATTGCGAGACTCTTGCCGCTTTTTGTCGGCCTAGCTAGCTTCACATCGGCGGCATCTTCTCGAATTTCGGCACGGCCGGATCGAGCCGGTCCCAGGCATGGCCGCGCACCGTGTACGTCACCATCTGCGGCTCGTATCGGCCTGGATCGTCGAGGCTCGCGGCGTGAATGGTGAAGAAGTCCGGCATGGCCGAGAAGGTCAGATAGGCAGGCGACCCGCAGGCGGGGCAGAATCCGCGCGTCTTCACGTTCCCGTTGTCGTCGACCATGTCCCAATGCGTCGCTTCGCCCGCGAGCTTCACCGCCTCCTGCTCGGGAAGGTCAGATAGGATCCGTGCCCGGTGCCGCTCGTACTCTGGCAGTCGCGGCACTGGCAGTCGTTCATCGCAATCGGCTCGGCCGAGATTTCATAGCGGATCGCGCCGCAGGCGCATCCGCCGGTGTAAGGCTTGCTCATGTCTCTCTCCCAATAAAGCGCTGCATTGGCCCACGGCGATTTCCGTCGCTTCAGTCCTTCCCGTCGACGATAGCGCCAATGTTCTGGACTACCTTCGTCCAGCCTTCGCTCATGCTATTGAAGGCAGTATCGTTCTTCGGCAGGACGAAGCCGGAATGGACGAGGCGGAGGCGCGTGCCGTTTTCGACCTTGGAAAGGATAAACGTGACCACGGTGTCGAGTCGTGAGCCGTATCCGACGTTTCCTCATGCCCGCCTTTCCAGGCATAGGCAAAACGTTCGTTCGGCTTCACCTCCAGCACCTGGCAGTGAATGGTGCCGTCCCACGCGCCGGCCGGCGTGGTCTGGTAGGTGAAGTGGTTGCCTGCCACGGGCTCGAAGCCGGCCGGCATCATCAGCCAGCGGCCCATCAAATTGGCCGTGGTCAGCGTTTTCCAGATCGTCTCCGGCGTATGCGGGAAAACCTCGTCGACCACGATGTCTTGCGTGTCGGGCTTCAATGCGGCGTCGTTCATGGATCGATTTCCTTCAGCAGTGTTCTGAGATTTGCAAAGCGTTCGCGCCAGAAGACGCCGTAATGGCTCATCCAGTCGACCAGCGGATCGAGGCCGTCCGGCCGGGCGCGGTAATAGACTTTCCGGCCTTCGGGGCGCTCGGCGACCAGGCCGGCCAGCTTCAGGGCCTTGAGGTGTTGAGAAATGGCGCCCTGCGTCACGCCGCTCCTCGCGTCAGTTCGACGACGGTGATCTCGTCGGAGCTGACGACCTGCTCAAACACGGCCCGCCGTGTGGGATCGGCAAGCGCGCGCATGACGGCGTTGATGGGAGCGGCTTCGGTCATGGGAAACCAATAGCGTATGCTAATTGATTAGTCAATACTAATTTGTTCGCGTCAATACGCCCACTCTGCTGGTGGCGCGTTCGCGTTGCTCAGCGAGCAAAAAGTGAAGCCACTGCGGCGTGATCGCTGCGCGCCGGGGTGCTCGACGCGAGACCACGCTTCGTATCGCTAGGGTCAGGGCCCATAAGCCGAACGAAAAACTCGGATGACGACTTCGAGCCGGACCTCAATCAGCCGGTCGGTTGCTTGCCGGTGTTAACTGCCAATTGAGCATCAAAGGCACGCTTGTAGGCGGGCCGCGCTTCGCCGCGCGCCACATAGGCGGAGAGGTTCGGATATTCGTCCAGAATGCCCGACGATTTCAGCCTGAGCAGCACCGACACCATCAAGAGGTCACCCGCGCTGAACCCACCATCGAGCCAGTCAGCACTGCCAAGGCGAGCGGAAAGTTGCTTCAACCGGTCGCGGACGCGATCCTCGACCAGAGGCAGGCGCTCCTTACTCCAGGGCTTATCGTCCTCCAGAATCCTGGCGGTTGCGAGTTCAAGGATCGCCGGCTCCACCGTGTTGAGCGCGGCGAACATCCATGTGATCGCGCGCGCCCTTGCATTCGCATCGTCTGGCAACAGGCCCGCATGGCGCTCGGCGATATGGAGCACGATCGCCCCCGTCTCGAACAAGCCGAGATCGTCCTCTTCGTAGGTCGGAATCTGCCCGAACGGATGAAGCGCCAGATGTGCGGGTTCCTTCATCGCCCTGAACGAAACAAGACGAACCTCGTAGGGTTGGCCCACTTCCTCCAGCGCCCAGCGAACGCGCGTATCACGCGCCAGTCCCTTGCCGCCATCGGGTGACCGTTCAAAGGCGGTAATGGTGATGGTCATCGTGAGGCTCCTCCTGGCCAAAACCATTGGCTGCGGCGCTGGCTCGGGCAATGAGTCCTGATCCTAGCTTGCCGCCCGGAACCGAACCTCACCGTTGTTCAGGAAACATGTCTTGGTGAAGAGGCTCAGATCCAGCGGATTCGGCAATCTGACATCTTCCAGATCGGGGTATGGTTTCAATGGATCGTAGGAGCGATCGATCTGGGAGATAAAGACGAAGATCAGCCCGCGATCGCGTGCGAACGACTGCAGGATGCGAACCTGAACCATCAATTCCGGATTCTCACGTTTCTGATCGAGCAGTTGCAGATAGTCCACGACCACCAGGGTGCCGCGCGGCGCTGTGGCCAGCCGCTTGACGATGTAATCCGAACTCATGTCATCGGAGCTGTCGAATTCGAACAGGCCGGCAAAATCCTCCCGCGCCACGCCGATGGCGCGGAAACGATCCAGCATATCCTTCTCCGTGTACTCCAGTGTGAAGAACACGCCTCGACTGCCGGACTTCATGGCTTGCACGGCGAGTTCGAGGCTCATCAGGGTCTTACCCTGCCCCGGGCGCGCACCCACCAACACCAGGTCGCCGGGAGCCAGCCGCGCAAACAGTTTTTCGGCGGGCGCGGTGGCCGTTGCTTTGGCCGCGAGCAAACTCCAGGCACTGAAACCCTCCAGCCTGGCAACGCGGTCGAGCGCCTCGTGCAGCGGGATATTTTCCGCACGGGATAGAAGTTTGGCCTTGCGCTTCAAATGATAAAGGGGCGCAGACAGCTTCATCGAAAGAACCTCCTATTGCGAGCAATTGTCACAACCCCTCCTTATGCTTGGTGCTCGAACAGTTGGTTCGATGGTGGAAATGGCCCCGCATGAATGATGCTTTCCCGACGGAGGGGGAGGCATGGGCCGCGCCAGAATTAGATTATAGCCGATCCGTGGCAAAGGGACATTGCCAACCTTGGGCGAGGTTGCGGAAAAGTAAGCGCCATGTCCGGACATTCCGGGCGTGGCGGCCGCGCCGCAACGGGGCAAGCCGCTGCCGAAGGAATCGCGATAGTGCTTAGAAGATGGGATCAGGCTGCGCGCCGCAGCCAGTCCCGCACTCTCTGAAGCAGATTTTTCGGCGGCTGCTGTCGCGTTCGCATCGGGGCCGCATCGACGGCCACCGGCTCTATCTCCGGCGCAAATGACGGCGAGATGGCGGGCTCGGCTTCAACAACGGATGCACCGGCGGTCGCATCGATCACCACCGTCACCTCGTCATCCTGCGCAACCGGCGACGAGGGCTGATCGGGCTGGGGCGACGCAGGCATGGGCGCGGCGGCCGGAGGCGCTGTCTCGCCGGTCCGCCGCGGCCGGCGCTTTTCCAGCGCTGGTTGTTTGGCCCGCGCTTTCCGGGCGGGCGCGGCATGCGCGGCCGCGGCCAGCGCAATCGGACCTACATTTTCAAGAAACGCGCGCTCGTAACTGCGCGAGAGCCGGTCGACAGCGTCTGCAAGCGGCAGCCAGTCCACCGCCCTCACGTCCCGCATCAGCTCATGGACCGCATCGCCGCACGCTTCCATGCGCCAGTAGTGCACGACCTTGGAACCGCCGCGGGACTCATAGACCAGCGTGCCCAGAAATTCGTGCACGGAAACATCGTGCCCGGTCTCTTCCATCACCTCGCGCTCGGCCGCGGCGCGCGGCGTCTCGCCGTCGTCGAGCTTGCCCTTGGGCAACACCCATTCATTGCGCTTGCGCAGGCGCACCACGGCGACCAGCGGCGGCTCCGCCCGCCGCAGCACAATGCCTCCCGCCGCCAGCACGGGCGTTCGCGCCATCAATCTTCCCGTTTTCCGATTTCGAATCTCGCGACCATATAGCGACAAGCGGCCGCAAAATCGAGATGAGGAATCACGGTTTCCGCAACAGCGGCTCTCCTGCGTGGATGCGCCCGCCTTCCACGACATTGTCGGCGAACTCGAAATGCTCGGGCGCCAGCACGATGATGGTCGAGCCGTGCTCGAACCAGCCGAGTTCGTCGCCTTTGCTGACTTTCGCATCGCAGGGAAACACCGTCGGCCCCTTGCTCTGCGCATTGAGCGTCACATCGAGAAAATGCAGCCGGATGCTGGCCACCAGAATGGCGGCGACCGGCACCAGCGTCAGCGCTTCGCCCGACGGCAGCCGCATCTCGAGCACCGCCCGCTCGTTCTTGCAGAACAGACGCTCGACCCGCTTCAACGCGATCGGATTGACGTTCCAGACGTCGCCATGAATGAACGTCACGCGCTCGATCCTGCCGTCATACGGCGCGTGAAAGCGGTGATACATGCTGGACGTCAGCCGAAGCGTGAGAAAGCGGCCGTTGCGGTGGCTCTCGACCAGCGCGGGATCGCCGAGCAGATCGAGCAGCGAATAGGGCGCGCCCTTGATCTGGAACAGCTCGGTATCCGCGATGCGCCCAAGGGCGCCGACGATGCCGTCGGAGGGGCTGACCACGACGGATGGATCGGGATTGGCCGGCCGCAGCCCTGGACGCAGTTCCCGCGTAAAGCAATCGTGCAGGCTTTTGAACTCGGTCTTTTGGCTTCCGACAGATCGAGATCGGAAAACAGCCGCCAGCACGCGATCGAGGCATCGCGCACAAAAGGGTTCTCGATCTTGCTGAACCAGCCCATGAAGCGCGTCAGCGCCGCCCGCGGAATGCGGTTGGTCAGCAAGAAATTCAGATCCTCCTGTTGCGTGAAGCGGGCGATCAGGCCCCGGATTGTCATCAATCTGTCAGCAGGATTGGCTAGCGCTTCAGGCATGGATCTCGTCCCTTCCGATTCTTTCCCTGTCCGCCGCTGCGGTCGCTAGCGCCGCGGCAGTCTTCCCCAAATTGCAGGCGCGGCTGGCGCTGTCCCGCGCCAAGCACCGCTCGCTGACTGGACATTCCAAAATGTCCAAAATGGTCGCGCGGCTGGTGCCGCATTACGAGTTTGGTATCGACGACTTCTTCCGTTCCGACGGTGCCCCCGCCGACGTCGCCATGCAGCGCCACGACGCTTTCTTCCGGCTCGCCCGCCTCTATGAGGAGCGCTATGCCAAGGGCCGGCAGATGACGGCGGACGCCGCGAAGCACATCTCCGACCTGCAGTTCACTGAAAACTACCGCGTGCCGTTCCAGTACAGCCGGCTCGTTCGCGAAAATCTCGGCACCGGCGCGTTCATGCAGTCCTCCGCCGGCGTCACCGTCACCGACGTCGACGGCAATGTGTTCTACGACCTGACCGGCTCCTACGGCGTCAACATTTTCGGCAACGACTTCTACAAGGAATGCATCACGGAAGCCGAAAAGCGCGCCCGCGCGCTCGGGCCCGTGCTCGGTCCCTACCATCCCGTTATCACCGACAACGTCCGCCGGTTGTGCGAAATCTCCGGCCTCGACGAAGTCTCGTTCCACATGTCCGGCACCGAGGCGGTGATGCAGGCGGTGCGGCTGGCGCGCTACCACACCAAGCGCTCGCATCTCGTCCGTTTTGCCGGCGCCTATCATGGCTGGTGGGGCGACGTGCAGCCCGGCGTCGGAAATCCAGTGTCGCCGCACGAGACCTATACGCTGGCCGACATGTCGGAGCGGACGCTGCATGTGCTGCGCACGCGCCGTGACATCGCCTGCGTGCTGGTCAATCCGCTGCAGGCGCTGCATCCCAATGCCAATGCACCGGGCGACTCCGCGCTCATCGACAGCTCGCGCAAAGGCAATTTCGACCGCGCGGCCTATGGCGAATGGCTGAAGAAGCTGCGCGAGGTCTGTACCGAACGCGGCATCGTGCTGATCTTCGACGAAGTGTTCGTCGGCTTCCGTCTTGGCGCCGGTGGCGCCCAGGAATATTTCGGCGTTCGCGCCGACATGGTCACTTACGGCAAGAGCCTCGCCGGCGGCCTCCCCGTCGGCGTGGTCTGCGGCGCTAAGGATCTGATGCGGCGTTTTCGCGATGACCGCCCCGCCGACGTCTGCTTTGCCCGCGGCACCTTCAACTCGCATCCTTACGTGATGACGGCGATGGATGAATTCCTCAGCCGCCTCGCCAGCCCGAACTTCAATGCCGTCTACCAGGGGCTCGACGAGACCTGGAACGGCCGCGCCCAGGCGCTGAACGCGCGGCTGGCCACGAACGATCTCCCGGCGCGGGTCAGCAATCTCTCCTCGATCTGGATGGTGCAATATACCGAGCCGTCCCGTTACAACTGGATGCTTCAATATTATCTGCGCGCCGAAGGACTGGCGCTGAGCTGGGTCGGCACCGGCCGGCTGATCTTCAGCCTGAACTACACGGAAGCCGATTTCACTGAAGTCGCCGATCGCTTTGTCGCCGCGGCCGAGAAGATGAAGCGCGATGGCTGGTGGTGGCACGATGCTTCGCTGACCAACAAGAACATCAAGCGGCAGATCCTGAAAGAGATGATCCGGAAGAAGTTTGGGTGAATTGATCGCCCGGAGCGTTGTCATGGCCGGGCTAAAGCGCGAAGCGCGTCTTCGCGCAGATGTCCCGGCCATCCACGTCTTTCCTGTTCCGAACATCGCGGTCACTTGGCGCTTAAGAACGTGGATGCCCGGGACTAGCCCGGGCATGACGGTTTTCAGTACGGCTTTCCGGATGACGCCGAGCACTCACGCGTGCTTGACGTGCTTCTCGAGGCCGGGATCGATCAGTTCGCCCTTCATGAGATACAGCGGTGCCTTGTAGTACAGCTTGAGATCGCTAAAGGGGTCGGTCAGGATCTTGGTCATCCAGACCAAGCCGGTCTCGACGTCACGGATGAAGAACAGGTGGACCGTGCGGAACAGCAGCCCGCCGATGCCGACCGCGAGCCACACCTTGGCAACCTGGCGCATGAAGTCGGCGGTCGAAGTCCAGGGCGTAAACAATCCGAACAGCGTCGGGTCGAGGTACAGCACCAGCGGCGACAGCGCCCAGATCGCCATCAGCACGACCTTGCGCTGCAGGTTGTAGCCGACCTTGATCTCCTCCTTGTGCTCGTGGGTCGCGTGATTGACGTGATCATAGCCGCGCGGCTCGAAGAAGAAGTGACCGGCCTGCCGCGTCGTCATCGAAACCAGCCAGCCGACCAGCGCCGACACCACGGGATCGAAGAACAGCATTGCGTAAGCGAACAGGAAGCTCGCCGCGCTGACGAAGTGCAGCGACTGGTTGATGCGGCTGTGGTGATAGTAGCGATGGTCGTCCCAACGCTGGGTCCGCAGTTCCTGCAAGAAGTTCTTGATCATCTTCTACCCCCAAATTCTCATCTGTTTGTGTTTACCGGGATTCGATGTCCGGCATGTGACATCATGATGTTGACATGTGACTGAACGCAGCGGCGCGGTGACGCAACGTCAACGGCCGCGCACTAGGCGGCCGCTGCCACGTCGACCTTGCGAAAACGTACCAGGGAGAAGTGCCCGAGCGGCGGCACCAGGCGGCGCTCCGCCAGTTCGATACCGCGCGCACCCGCCAGCCATTGCGCATAGCGCGACCAGGCGAACTCGGCGGTGCGGAAGCCGAGCGGGCGCACCACCGGCTGCAGACGCTGCTCGATGAAGCGGCGCATGCCGGCATCGGCGCTGACTCGGGTGAGGATGATGAGCTCGCCGCCCGGCCGCAGCACGCGAGGCGAATTCGTCGAGCGCCTTTTCGGGGTTCGGCACCGCGGTGACGACATATTGCGCCATCACCACGTCGAACGAATCGTCGGGAATTCGAGGCTTTCGGCGTCCATCACCGCGAGGCCCTCGACGTTCTTCAGGCCGAGTTCGTCGACGCGCTTCTTCGCCTTCTGCAGCATGGCTTCCGAAATATCGGTACCGAAGATGCGCAGATGCGGCGCGTATAGCGGCAGCGAGATGCCGGTGCCGACGCCGACCTCGAGCACGCGGCCGCCGATCTTGTTGGTGGCCTGGATCGCCGCCTTGCGGCCCTTGGAGAACACGCCGCCGAACACGAGGTCGTAAACCGGCGCCCAGCGATCATAGGCCAGCTCGACCGTTTCGCGGTCGAAATCGAGCTGCCTGGTACCGTCAAGCTTGATGATGTCTGCCATGGTTCGTTCTGCCTTCTCGTCTCACGCTTATGACTGGATTTATGGTCTTTGCACTCAACCCTGCACGGCACTCGCGGCGGGCGCCCGGCGCACCGGCCTCAGCGCGCGGCTCGGCTGCAGCGCCGTCAGGTTGCCGATGAACTGCCGCGCGCTGTTTTCCCAGGAACGCGCCAGCGCAAAATTCCGGCAGGTTTCGCGCGACATCGTCAGCGCGCGCAAGGACGCACTGCGCAGATCGGTGTCGATTGCGCCGATCGGATGATCGGCAATGACATCCTTCGGACCGGTGACCGGGAACGCCGCGACCGGCGTGCCGCAGGCCAGCGCCTCGAGCTGCACGACGCCGAAGGTGTCGGTGAGGCTCGGAAACACGAAGACGTCGGCGGCGGCAAGATGCGCGGTCAGGTCCGCGCCCTTCTTCTCGCCGAGGAAGATCGCGTCGGGATATTGTTTCGCGAGCTGCGCCTTCTGCGGCCCGTCGCCGACGACCACTTTCGACCCCGGCAAATCGAGCGACAGAAACGCTTCGAGATTCTTTTCCACCGCCACGCGGCCCATGGTCATGAAGACCGGCCGCGGCAGATCGAGCACTGCCGGCGTATGCGGGTTGAACAGCTCGGTGTCGACGCCGCGGGTCCAGAAACCGAGTTTCCGGAATCCCCGTGCGCCGAGTTCCTGCCGCAGCGAATCGGTCGCGACCATGGTCGTGGAAGACGCGGCATGAAAGTGCCGCAGCACCGCATAGCCGACGCTGGCCGGAAGCCCGGTGCGGACGGCGATATATTCAGGAAAGCGCGTCGTATAGGACGTGGTGAACGCCAGCTTGCGGCGGCGGCAATAGGCGCGCACCATCCAGCCGATCGGCCCCTCGGTCGCGATGTGGATGGCGTCCGGCGCCGCCTCCTCGATCCGTCGCGCGATCTCGCGCCGGTTCGGCAGCGCGATGCGCAAGCCCGGATAGGTCGGCAACGCCATCGACGGAAATCCGTCCGGGGTCAGAAAGCTGATGTCGGCGCCAAGCGCGGAGGCGCTGCGCGCCAGCGACGTCAGCGTGCGGACGACGCCGTTCACCTGCGGATGCCATGCATCGGTCGCAATCAGTATCTTCATGTCCCGGACCCGAGATTAATGATTCTCAAATCCGACGTTGGGACATGGATATTTCAAGCGTATGACGTCATCGTTCTGTAAGGATGTTTTTAAGCTCACCTCCACGCATTTTCGTGTAACGTGACAGAACGATGTCAGACACAAACGACAATCCTGCGCGATCCCGCCGACGGCGAAAGCGCCAGAGCTATGCGCTTTTGATCCTTGCCGCCGGCATGCTCGCATTCTGCGTCGCCGCAGGCACGCTGTATTACGTGCTGCGGCCGACGACGCTGCGGATTGCGGTGGGGCCTGCCGGCAGCGACGACCAGAAACTGATCCAGTTGATGGCGCAGACCTTGCGCGCGAGAGCGGTTCGGTGCGGCTGGCGCCGATCACGACGGAAGGGGCGGCGGAGAGCATCGCGCTGTTCACTGCCGGCAAGGCCGATCTCGCGGTGGCGCGCGGCGACCTGAACCTGCCGGCAAATGCCGAGTCGGTCGCCATCCTGCGCAAGAATGTCGTCGTGCTGTGGGCGCCCTCCGGTCTTCCCGCCAAAGGCTCGAAGAAGCAGCCCACACCCAAGATCAAGGGTCTCGATGAGCTGGCCGGCCACCGCGTCGGCGTGATCGGGCGGACGCACGCCAATGTCGCGTTGCTGCGCAGTATTCTGAAAGAGTCAGGCATCAACCCCGACAAGGTCACGATCAGCCAGTTCGCCACCAACCAGATCGGCGAAATGGCGCGCGATCAGTCGGTCGACGCCTTCATGGCGGTCGGCCCGCTCAAGAGCAAGATCACCATGGACGCCATCGCGGCGACGGCGGCCGCTCGCGGCGAGCCGAAATTCCTGCCGATCGAGGTTTCCGATGCGATCGCGAAGAAAAACCCGATCTACGAATCCGAAGAGATTCCGCCAGCATCTTCGGCTCCTCGCCGCAGCGGCCGGAAGACAAGGTCGACACCGTTGCCGTCAACCACCTGATCATCGCGCCGAAGTCGTTGTCCGACACGGCGGTCGCCGCCTTCGCCCGCCAGCTCTTCACCAACCGCCAGCAACTGGCGCGCGAATTGCCGACCGCTTCGCAGATCGAGAAGCCCGACACCGACAAGGACGCTGCCTTGCCGGCGCATGCGGGAGCAGCGGCCTATATCGACGGCAACGAGCGAACGTTCCTCGAAAAATACACCGACTATATCTGGGGCGCGATCCTGATTCTCTCAGGCTTGGGGTCGGTCGGCGCCTGGTTCAAGCACTACTGGAACAGGGACGAACGCGAAGTGTATGTCGGCCATCGCGATGAACTGCTCGACCTGATTTCCAGGGTACGCAAGGCGGAAACGCCGGAAGAACTGGCAGAGATGCAGAACACAGCCGACGGCATATTGCGTCACGCGTTCGATTGCTATGACGACGGCGCGGTCGAGGATGGCGACCTGTCGGTGATCGGTTTGGCGCTCGAGCAATTCCATCACGCGGTCGCCGACCGCCGCGTCGTGCTCAGCGTCGGCGAGGCCGGCATGCCGCGGATGCGCGTCGGGTAAGTCACCTGATTGGTTCGGCCGCCCTTTGGGCCTCGGAGCTTCGCGAAATTGCGAGGCAACAATGCATTCTCCATCGCCAGCCGGCGCCTTTTCTTGCCGTCGCCGCCTTGGGACCGCCGCGCTGTCCCGGCTCGCCTTGATCAGGATCGCAGCGATAGCCGCGGCGGTCAGTGCGATCTCAGCCTTGCGCTTGGTCTCAGGCGGTGCGGGCTTCTCGGGGCGTGGGGATCGCGACCTTCTCGGTTTGGGTTTTGAGGGTAGGCGCCGAATTGTTAGTCGCGCTTGGGGTAGCGGTCGTGGCAACAGGAGGTGATACAGAGGCCGTGAAAGTAACGGGCTTGGCCACCGAGGGCTGCGGCTGCGTGACCGCTGCGACTGACGCATTATTAACGGGGCTGCTGTGGCGGCCTACATAGTAAGCCCCTAGCGCAGTGGCTCCCAACAGAACGAGTAGCGTTTTCGCCCGCATACTCGCACCGCTACCTTTAGCCGGTCTTTCGAGCATTCATGACTCGCTCAACCTCTTCGGCTAGTTGATCCAGATGTCGCGCAAGCCGGGTCGAACATTTCACGCTTCGCTTTGTCGGTAGCCAAGTTCCTGACAAGCGCGCATTCGGCCGCGTCTTTGCGCAGCTCCTCCAGATGGTTCTGATAATCTTTCATCGTTCCCTGCGTGTCTTAATTTTCCATGACCGTGGCACGGAGAACAGGGGAGCTGAACTAACAAATGTTAAGTTGGGGACTAGAGTTGGGAGATGCTGCTGTTGACCCGCCCCAAAGCGCCGAGTGCGATAAGCGCGATGATCTAGCTAGGGCGCAGTTGAGACTGCGCCCTGCGCCCCGACGCATCAGCGACCTCGCCCAGCGCTCTCAGATGCGCGTGTTTGGGAACAAAGCAGGAGGGGACACCACAAGGGGAGAAGGAGCGCCCACTCAGTCCTGCCGGCTTGCACGTCCGTCCCGAGGCCGTCAACGAAACCTTAATGAAACAATTCCCTAACGCGACGAAACCATTTTGGCGATTTCGTGCAAATGTCCTGAAACGGTTCATCGGTACAGGTCTCCCCAACGACGCGCCGAACTGGTGCGACAAACAGGGGGACGAGCATGTCCAATTCATTCAGACTGAGCCGCTTTGCTGCCGCCGCTTTTGGCGCGCTGGCGATCGGCGCGACCGCATTTTCCGCACCCGCCGCAGCGGCTCCGCTGCCGCTGTTTCCGTTTTTCCTGCCGCAGATCGAAGCGGCCTCGCCGCCGGTTGCGGCTACGCCCCAGGAAGAAGAGCGATTCGAGCTGCCGGCACGCCTGCGCCGCCAGGTCGTGAACTACTATACCCGCGAGGCGCCGGGCACGATCATCATCGATACCCCGAACACCTATCTCTATCTCGTGCTCGGCAACGGCCAGGCGATGCGCTACGGCATCGGCATCGGCCGCGACGGCTTCACCTGGTCGGGCACCCAGACGATCACCCGCAAGGCCGAATGGCCGGCGTGGACCCCGCCCCCGCAAATGATCGCCCGCCAGCCCTATCTGCCGCGCCACATGACCGGCGGCCCGGGCAATCCGCTCGGCGCCCGCGCGATGTATCTCGGCGGCACCATCTATCGCATCCACGGCACCAACGACCCCTCGACGATCGGCACCCGGGTTTCCTCAGGCTGCCTCCGCCTCACCAATGAAGACGTCAAGGACCTCTATTCGCGGGTCAGCGTCGGCACCAAGGTGATCGTGCTGCCGATGACGGATCGCCGCGCCGATCTCGGCCGGACCATCCGCTAACCGTAAAACAGTTCGCACGCTAAAAGCGGCCCCGGCATTGCCGGGGCCGCTTTCGCATCGTCTTCCAAATTGATGAAGACGCCAATGAAGAAGGTCAGCCCGATCTTACCTCGTAGACTCGGATGCTCGAAATGAAAGGGTTGCCTTGCGCCATCTTCTCCGCGTCGTCGAGATTTGCCGCGTTGACAATCGTGAAGCCGGTAATGGCGTCGGGGCCGAGCGCAAGGTCCTTCGTTCCGCCCTTCGAGATTTCGCGACCATTGCCGAAGCCGCCCATGTCTACGGTATGCGGCTTGGTTGCCTCAAACCATTTGCCCCAGGCGGCCATGATTTCCGGGGTGGGTTTTTCAAATCCGTAGTGCAGCAGCACGAACTTCTTCATGTTTGACTCCTTTTCACCGAGCGGGGCATCTGCTTTCTCTTTGGGGACTTCGCCTTCGGCGCGATTGCCTCGGCATACCGCAGCGAAAGATCGATCCAGGATGCGCGCTTGCGCGGATCGGCCAGTAGCTCCTCGGGCAATCGCACATATTCACGCATCGGCCGACCCACCATGGGCTCGAAGGTTCGTTCGCCGAATTCGGCGCTAAACCTGGCGCGATCCTGCTCCGGTAGCCGTATGATGAAATCGTTCTGATGCAGCCCGATAAAGAGGTTTCCATTGGCGAAGGCCGCCGGGTAGCCGAACATCTTGCGGCGGGAAATGTTTGCGCCCGGCGGGACCGACTTGTCGAACAGATCGATTAGCGACTGTGGTGATTTCGTCCAAGCCATCGGACTTACTTTCAGTTTGCAGGGGTGCAATACGCCTGCGCTCCGCAAGGTCGAACAGAAGGGGAAGCTTGCAGATCAGCGTTATGGAGCCGCTGACTCTGGCGCGCTTCGTCTCAATTGCGTCCTGAAGGGATACGCTCATCCCGACAATCTGCAGCACCGCGTCGAACGGGGCTTCCAGTACCCCTTGCAATCCGTGATGCCTCTTTGAATGGCCGTACCCGAGCCGCTGCCCGCGACGGTAAAGCCTGCCGATTTCTTGCCATGGGTGACCACGAGACCGACGTTGATTTCCGGCACGGGTGAACGCTTCGCAATGGCGTCAAGGCCGAGCATCACCCAGTCCGGCTCGAACGTGTCGCCCGGCACCGGCGGGAACAGGAAGCGACCGCCCCAGCGGATCAACTCCCGGATCGCGGGCTGAACTTCCCGGCCGATCTCCGTCAGTTCGTATACCTGCGCATTGACCGGCCGCGGCAAGGCCGTTCGCCGCACGACGTTGCACTCGATCAGGCTGGTAAGGCGCGCTGTCAGCAAGGTGGGACTCATACCGTCGAGATGATCCAGGAGATCGCCAAATCGCTTCGGCCCAAGCAGGAGCTCCCGGATGATCAGGAGGGTCCAGCGCTCGCCGATGATTTCCGCCGCGCGGGCAAGTGCGCAGAATTGCGGATAGTGAAGATTGCTCATGCCTTCGAGATTAGTTCCTCCGCATCATCTTCGGTAAGCGAGGGCGATCAGCGGACCCACGACGGCGAACTGCAGGATCGTAAACGCGGTTTCGAGCAACACATAGTCCGGCACGGAAACCATCACATTCTTGGCTGCGACGGCGAGCGTGGTGAACGACCACGACAACAGGCCTGCGCCAAGACCATACAGGAGCCCGTCCTTCAGGAAGGAGCCGCTACCTTGCGTGAATACACGCGGGAACAACCACGAGAAGATCGCGCCCTGGATGATCATTGAACCCAGTCCAAAGGCGATCACCGGCTCGTCGCGATAGATCTGGAGCGCGTGATACTTCTGCTCGAACAGAACAAGATGCCAGACGAAGGCGATCGGAAAGGACGGAAGAAGATAGGCGGCAAAGCCGAGCCAAAAGCTGCGGGCGCCGGCCGGACGAGCAACGTAAGATACCGCTGACATCGGGCAACTCCGACTCTACTACATTTTTTATAGTAAACCAGTATAAAATCTGGAGTCAACTATTGGAGGATGGTGGTGCCTTCGGGCCGTACCGTTCCCACAAATGTCGGATTTGGTTTATTCGCGATCGGGTCGAGCCGACACCAAGTCCGGCGATGTCCGCTCACGGGAACCCGCCGCCACTGGCGCGACTCTCGCCTTCCCTGTAAAACATTTCGGGGCGATTCAACAGGAATCCGGGGGACGATGCGTCTGCCGATGCATCTCAAGACGATTTCGATTGCGCTCGCGGTCGTCATCGTCTCGTTTGCGGCCAGCCTGAAGGTCATGGACTTCGTCGCGCCGCGCGCCACGAACCGGCCGCCTGCGCTTGCCGAATTGCCGCCGCTGCCGCCGGCGCCGCGCGCATCCACGGTGATGGCGCCGATTGCGGTTACGCTGTCGGCGATCCGCGACGCCGCCGATCGCGGCGCGCCGCGCTCCTTCACCGGCAAGGCCGATAATCCGATATCGCAGATCCTGCAGAATGCCGATATCGGCTGGACTGCCTCGCGCGGGCCGATCGTAGCTACCGGCGCGCAGGACGTGCTGTCGCTGGCGACGCCGCTGACGGGCACACTGAACGTCACCGGCTCGCTGTCGGCGAAGGCGACCGGGGCGGTCGGCGACGCGCTCGGCGGCCTGCTCGGTGGCAACGTCGCCAGGCAGATCGGCAGCGTGAACATCAAGAATCTCAACGCCAGCGCCGAGATCAAGGGCAACGTGGTCATATCAGCGCGGCCGCAGATCGCCGCGAACTGGCGCATCGAGCCGAACCTCGCAGCGCAGGTCAATCTCGGCGACAGTAGCCTCAGCGTGGCTGGCGCGCGCGTCAACGTGCCCGCGCAGGTGAAGCCGTTGATCGACAAGAACGTCGCCGAGCAGATCGCGCTGGTGCAGGCGCGCATGCGCAACGATCCGACCTTTGAACAAAACGCGCGGGCGCAATGGGCCAAGGCCTGCCGCTCGATCCCGCTGCAGGGCGCGACCGCCGGCTCGGCAATGCCGGCGCTGTGGCTGGAATTGCGCCCCACACGCGCGATTGCCGCGCAGCCGCGCGTCGATGCTTCGAACCTCACGCTGACGCTCGGCATCGAAGCGGAGACCCGCATCACGCCGAGTGAGACCAAGCCGTCCTGCCCGTTCCCCGCCACGATCGCCATCGTGCCGCCGACGCCGGGACGGGTCGCGATCGGCGTTCCCATCGACATGCCCTTCACCGAGATCACGAAAATCGTGGAAGCGCAGTTCGCCGGGAAGACCTTTCCGGAAGATGGTTCCGGCTCTGTCGACGTCACCGTCAGGCGCGCCAGCGTCGCGGCGTCGGGCAACCGCCTGCTGATTTCGCTGCTGGTGAGCGCCAAGGAAAAGAAGAGCTTCTTAGGCCTCGGCGGCGAGGCCAATGTGCATATCTGGGGAAGGCCAGTGCTCGATCAAGCCGAGCAGACGCTGCGGCTGACCGATATCGAGCTCGCCGTCGAGTCGGAGGCCGCCTTCGGGCTGCTGGGCACCGCGGCGCGCGCGGCCATCCCGCACTTGCAGAAGACGCTGGCGGAAAAGGCGACCGTCGACCTCAAGCCGTTCGCAAGCAACGCCCAGAAAAGATTGCGGCCGTGATCGCCGATTTCCAGAAGAACGAGGACGGCCTGCGGGTCTCGGCCGAGATCAGCAAGCTGCGGCTCGCCGACATCGCCTTCGATTCCAAAACGCTGCGCGTGATCGCGGATGCCGAAGGCGCGATCAACGTCTGTAAGCGCGCTGCCGGCGCGGTGACGGCGTGCAGCGCGCCCACCCTTATGCATCATGCCGCCGTTACGAGCCCTCGAACTTGAACGAGAGGCTCAGCTTGGCGCGGTAGGCTTCTACCTTGCCGCTGGCGTCCAGCTGCAGATCGAGCTTCATGACCTCGGCGACGCGCAGATCGCGCAGCGACTCTCCAGCGCGACTGACCGCGGCGGCAGCGGCCTTCTCCCAGGATTCCGTGCTGGTGCCGATCAGCTCGATGACCTTGTAGACGCTATCAGCCATGTCGTCCTCCGTTGCTATCAGGCAGGACGCAGGCGCGCCTGCCGCGATACAACCTAACATCGGGAGACGCGCGCTGATAGGATGCGCCGCACCATTACGAGCGTTCGTTCACGCGCCGGCGTGCGCCCATAAACACAATGGCCGGGCGGCGATCACGCCGTCCGGCCATTTGTGAAAGTCGTTGCTGCGCGACCGATGCCTCACTCGGTCGAGTACTTGAACTCCGGCATCGACTTCAGCTGATCCTTGGTCGCGCTGAACACGGCGTGATCTGGATACCACGGATTCTTCTTGGGCGCGGCGGCAGGCGCGGGCGGTGCAGCGCCGGTCGTCGTACCCGTGCCTGTCGTCCCAGGCCTTGCGCCACCGGTGGCGGGCGCGCCGGCCGTGCCGGTATAGGCAATCGGCTCCTCGACGAACTTCACCTTGTCGATCGGTACCGCGACCAGATGCTCGCCGACCCCGAGGAACCCGCCGACGCCGATCACCACGCCTTTGATGTCGCCGCTCTTGTCGGCCAAGAGATCGTTGATCGACCCGAGGCTTTCGTTGCTGTCGTTGTACACATTCAGGCCAATCAGCTTCGACGTACGCCAGTTGCCCTTGAACGACGAGGTATCGGACGCCGCCGCAGGCGCGGCGGTGGTGGCGCGGTCAGTCGTTGCCGAAGGACTTTGCGCGAACGCCACACTCGCCAGCAGCGCGGAAGCCGCGACGCCGGCAACGGCAGTTTTGGTTAACATAGCGGTTCTCCTCATCTCCTCATTTCAGAAGCGCTCTGGAAGAACCCGTCACTTCAACAAGTGTTCCACGCATTTCGCGCGGAACCCGCGCGCCGCACTGCGGTCAGAAGCCGCCCCAGTAAGGCGGCATGCCGTAGTAGCGATGCAGCTCCGCTTCCTTCGCGCGATCGCCCCAGTCGAAATCCTTGTCGGCACTGAATGACGGCGCGCGCTTCAGCTCTTCATCGTCGATGTCGAGTTCGTAGGCTTCGAACTTCGTGTTGTAGCGAAGCCGTCCCCACGGCAACGGAATCAGATTGGCCCCGATGCCCAGAAACCCGCCGAAACTCAGGATTGCGTAGGATACTTTACCGGTGACCTTGTCGATCATCACCCGTTCGATATGGCCGATCATGTCCCCGTTCGGTCGGCGCACCGCGGTCCCCTCGACACGGTCGCTCGCGATCAAAGGATGCGGCTTGGCCATGACGTCACTTGCCATCGGACCCTCCACATGAATCGGGAATCAACGCGACGACCCGCGCTCGGGTTCCACGGGACGAAAAATGAGACAACCATCCTTCCCTTTCGGAAAGGATGGTTGCTGCGTCGCCCTTTCCGCTTCGCGCTAGAACGCGATCCGCGGGCTCAGCTTTGATAATCGATCAGCAATGCCGAGAAGGAACCGCCGCTGCTCACGCTCGAACTACCGGTCGCACCGTAGGTCGTCGATGACGAAGCCGACAGCTGATCCTGCAGCGATTGCAGGAACTGCTTGAGAATGTCGTCAATCGAAGTCGTGCTCGACGAAGAGTCGTCGCTCGAGGACGCGCCATCCGCAGGGCGGACCGCCGGGGCCACCCGGAGGGGCCGCCAGCCCCGCCGGGGCCGTTGGCGAAGGCGGCCTTGAAGATGCCCTGCAGCTCGGTGGCCTGATCGCTGGTCAGCTTGCCGCTGGAGACTTCGCCGGCGATCAGATCGTCGATCTTCGATTTGAGTTGGTCGGGCGACGGCCGCGTCCCGCTGGCCTGGTCGCTGGCCTGGTCGCTGGCGCGGCTCGCCTGCAGCACGGAATCGATATCGGTCAGGGCCGCCGACAATGCGTCCTTGTCCGATGAACTGATGGCGCCGGAATTGACTTCAGAGAGCAACTCATCCTGCAACTTCTGCAGTGGCGATTGATAGGTGTTGATGGAGGCCGCCGAGATCGAGGTCATGATAGCTCCAGGGGTGGTCAGTGATGGTCAGGTGATTCGTCGAGGGGTTCGTGGAAGACGCATCGACCGTAGGGCTCTGCGTCTTAACGAGGTCTTTTCGCCCGCCCCCGCGCCTGTTGCCCGGTGTTGCCCCGAGTCATCCAGAAACATCCGGAAACAAAAATCCTTCGCGCGCACGCCCGAATCACCGACAAAAGGTCGGCATGGCCCAGGCAATACCCAACATCCTCGTCGTCGAGGACGATCGCGAGACACGGTCGCTGATCGCAAAATACCTGCGCAACAACGCCTGCAACGTCACGACGGCGGCCGACGGCCGCGAGATGGCGCGCGCCATGACCGACCGCAGAATAGATCTCCTGATCCTCGACGTCATGCTGCCCGGCGAGGACGGCCTCACCCTCTGCCGCAAGGTGCGCGCGCAATCGCAGACCCCGATCATCATGCTGACGGCGCGCGGCGAGGACATCGATCGCATCCTCGGCTTAGAGATGGGCGCCGACGACTATCTCGCCAAACCGTTCAACCCGCGCGAATTGCTGGCCCGGATCAACGCGGTGCTGCGCCGGCAGGCCTTGGCCTACACCGCCAGCGCCGTCGAAGGCGCAACAGCGCTTACATTTGCGGGCTGGCGGATCGATTGCGGCTGCGCGAATTGCGCAATCCCGACGGCGCCCGCGTGGCGATGACGAGCGCCGAGTTCGATCTGCTGCGAACCTTCTGCGAGCGGCCCGGCCGTGTGCTGTCGCGCGACAGCCTGCTCGACCTTACGCAGGGCCGCAACGCCGGCTCGTTCGAGCGCTCGATCGACGTGCTGGTCAGCCGCATCCGCCGCAAGATCGAACCCGATCCGCAAGCCGCCACCATGATCAAGACGGTGCGCTCCGGCGGCTACATGTTCACCCCGCGCGTCGAAGCAATCAGCGTCGAGGCGGTGACCGCCGCCGGCCACTGATCATGAGACTGTCGGGCCTCCTGAACCTGCGCGGCATCAGCGGCCAGATCGCAGCGCTCGTCGTCGTCTCGATCGCCGCTCTTCATCTGATCATCACCGCGAGTTTCCTGCTGCACCGGCCCGACCAGCCGGATCCGTCGTTTGACCGCGGCCACGGCCAGCTTGCAGCAGTCGTGCAGTTGCTCGGCACAGCGCCGGCTTCCGAACGTCCGCGGCTGTCCACCGATATCGTGCGCGCCTTTCCGCAGCTCGGCATCGAAATCCTGCCGCCGGGACCGATGCCTGCGACGGGCGAGCCCGACGGGTTCAATTTGCACGGGCTGCAGAGGCGCCTCGGCCGCGATTATCGCGTCTTCCAGCTTGCGGGCGACGAGCCGCGCAAGCTCGGCATCGGTTTGCCTGACGGCATAATGATTTCGGCCAACATCCTGCCGGAGCGGCCGCGGCCGCCGTTTCTCGGCGGTCCCTGGATGATGACGCTGCTGTTCGCCGTCATCAGCGTCACCCTGCTGGGCCTGTGGGCGGCGCGAGCCTTGACCGCGCCCTTGTCGTCATTCGCAAAGGCCGCCGAGAGTTTTAGCCTCAACGGCGCCGCGGCGCCCCTGCCCGAACGCGGGCCGGAGGAAATCCGCTCGGTCGCGCGCGCGCTCAATCGCATGCGCCAGCGCATCACCGGGCTGATCGACGACCGCACCAAAATGCTCGCCGCGATCAGCCACGATCTGCGCACGCCGATTACAAGAATGCGTCTTCGCTCCGAATTCATCGAGGACGAGACCCATCGCAGCCGCATGCTCGACGATCTCGACCAGATGCGCGCGATGCTGGAATCGGTGCTGTCGTTCCTGCGCAACGATCGTCGGCTGGAAGCGATGACGCTGGTCGACGTCGCCAGCACGCTGCAGCTCATCGCCGACCAGTTCGGCGACATGGGACGCAAGGTCGCGTATGACGGCCCCGCGCATGCCATGGCCACGGTGCGGCCGGACGACCTGCACCGCGCCGTTACCAACCTGGTGGAGAATGCCGTGAGGTTCGGCGCCGAGGCCGTGATCCGCCTTCGCGTCTCGACAGATCAGCTCACCATCGACGTCGAAGACGACGGCCCCGGCATTTCGGATGCGCTCAAGCGGAATATGCTGGAGCCGTTCGTGCGCGGCGACGAGGCCCGCAACATGGATGAAGCGGCGGGGTTCGGCCTTGGTCTTGCGATCACCAACGCCATCGCACAGCAGCGCATGGCGGCACGCTGTCGCTGCACGACCGGCAGCCGCACGGACTGGTGGTTCGCATGCGATTGCCAACGCACCAGAACAGCGGCCGCTCCGCGGCATCGATATTGCGTCAGGCTGCCAGTGCGTCGGGATCGGCTTCTTCGTAGATCGCGATCGCCTCGAAGCGATAGTCGCAGGCGCGGCAGAACCAGAGGAAGGACGTGCGGCCCGGACTGCTCTCGACCCAATCGGGTCTCCGGGATCGGCTTGCCGCACTGGGCACAGGGATTACCGCGAGGCAGAGAGCTGGTATCGAGTCGAGCCATGGGCGCATCTCCCTTCTGACTTTTGTTATGTTTTATTATTTAATGGAATGAGACAGGTTTACTGTCGGAATGAATGCTTTGCCGTCGGGAAAACTTCTTTACACCTTGACTGCGTCCTTTGCACGACAATCCTGCGCGTCCGCATGACGCAGCTTCGCGTCGACAGACGCGATGCATCGCACGCACAACGTAGGCGTTACGCTGGTCGCGTTCGTTGGCGCGTGCGTCAGCCGCAGACATCTCGCCGCGATGTCGTCGGCTTTTCGCCACATCCTCGCCCGGTAATGGAACTAACCGAAATCGCAGATCGTTACCGCGCCGCTCGCCTTGAGGTTGTTTTTATGAAAAGTTTGCCGAAGTTTGCGCCGAAGTTTGTCTGGCTCTCGGCCATGGCGACGCTGCTGGTTTCGCCCGATGCGATGGCGCAGAGCCGCGCGCAGTATGAGAGCATGGTCGCTAGCCATGCGCGCGCCAACAACGTGCCGGAAGCGCTGGTGCACCGGGTGATCGTGCGCGAGAGCAAATATCATCCTGGTCTCGTCGGGCGCGGCGGCACCATCGGATTGATGCAGATCAAGCTGCCGACCGCGCGCGGCCTCGGCTACACCGGCGACGCCGCGGGCCTGCGCGATCCCGACACCAACCTCGCCTGGGGCATCAAGTATCTGGCCGGCGCCTACCGCGCCGCCAACAGCGATCACAGCCGCGCCATGCGTTATTATGCGAGCGGCTATTATTACGCTGCAAAGCGCCAGCGGCAGGAGCGGCCGCTGCAGATCGCGCCGGTGCTCGCGAGTGGTGCACCGCCGAAAATCGTCGCCAGGCCCGCAGACGCGAATGCGCTGCAGGCCCCCGAATAGCTAAATCTCGTGTCCCGGGCGCGGTGCGGCGCTCCCGGCGATGCGAAGCATCGTCCGGTAGCGCTGCTCCGCAGAACCGGGACCTCCGAAGGCAACCGTTTAGGCCCCGGCTCAGCGGCGCACCGCCAAGAGGCGCTGCGCCGCGTCCGGGGCACGGCAGCGGTGCAGTTCCCGCAAAGCCGCGTTGACACGCAGGCTTATCTGCCTACATTAGCCCTGTTCCGAGGGGTGCTCCGATGAGGAGCTGAGATACCGCAAGCTTGGGCAGTGCTACTTCTTCAAAGTAGAGGTCCGAGACCGCGGTGACCCTTTGAACCTGATCCGGGTCATGCCGGCGAAGGGACAGGGATGTACCAGAAGTCAGATCTACGCGGGGATTCCCCCGTTTCCATCATCGGCGCGGGCATTGCCGGCGCATGGCAGGCGCTATTGTTCGCCCAAGCCGGCCATGCCGTCACTTTGTATGAGCGCAGTGACGCCGATATGACGCTTTCCACCAGCCACTGGGCCGGCGGCATGCTCGCGCCGTATTGCGAGGCTGAGGCCTCCGAGCCTGTGATCGGCCGGCTCGGTACCCGCTCGCTCGATCTGTGGCGCGAGCTTTTTCCGAAAACCCTGTTCAACGGATCGCTTGTCGTGGCGCATGCGCGCGACCGCGCCGATTTCGAACGTTTTGCGAAGCTGACCACCGGCCATGTCAGGCTCGACGCCCGAGGCGTCAGCGACCTCGAACCGTCGCTGGACGGCCGTTTCCGCGACGGGCTGTTCTATGCCGACGAAGGCCATGTCGAGCCGCGCCGCGTGCTCCCCGAACTGCATGCCCGGACTCGAGCGCCGCCGGCGGCACCATCAAGTTCGACTGCGATATGAATGCCGAGGATCTCGACGGCATCGTGATCGACTGCCGCGGATTGTCCGCACGCGACGAGCAACCGGAACTGCGCGGCGTCAAGGGCGAGATGATCATCGTTGAGACGAACGAGGTCGAGCTGGCGCGCCCGGTGCGGCTGATCCATCCGCGCTGGCCGCTTTACGTCATTCCGCGCGGCGACAACAAGTTCATGCTGGGCGCGACCTCGATCGAGGCCGAGGACACCGGCGTCAGCGTGCGCTCGGCGCTGGAGCTGCTCGGCGCGGCCTATGCCGTGCATCCGGCGTTTGCGGAGGCGCGCATCGTCGAGTTCGGCTCGGGGCTTCGTCCGGCCTTCCCCGACAATCTGCCGCGGATCACGGTCAGCAAGAACAAGATCGCCGTGAACGGCCTCTACCGCCACGGCTTCCTGCTGGCGCCGGCGCTGGCGGAATTGACGCTGGCCTATGTGCAGCGCGGCGCGCTCGACAATGAGGTGATGCGATGCGTGTGACCGTCAACGGCGAAGCGCGGGAGATCACCTCCGCCAGCGTCGACGCGCTGCTCTCCGAGCTCGAATACGAGGGTACGCATTTCGCGATTGCCGTGAATTACGACGTGCTGCCGAAAAGCCGCTGGGCGGAGACTGTGCTGAAGAGCGGCGATGAAATCGAGATCATCACGCCGCGGCAGGGAGGGTGAGGATGATTTTGCGCGCAAACTCTCTCCCCGTCGTCCCTGCGAACGCAGGGACCCATACCGCGTAATGTCTCGTGTTGGCGCGGTCGCAGATACCTTCCGTCAGTACGAAGGCCGGTGGTTATGGGTCCCTGCGTTCGCAGGGACGACGGATGGAAAGTTGCAACACCATGCTGAACCTCTACGGCAAGACCTTCTCTTCCCGCCTGCTGATCGGCAGTGCGCTCTACCCCTCGCCCGCGATCATGCAGGACGCGATCCGCGCGTCGGGCGCCAACATCGTCACCGTGTCGTTGCGGCGCGAGGCTGCCGGCGGCAAGACCGGCGATGCGTTCTGGTCGCTGATCCGTGAGCTTGATGTGACGGTGCTGCCGAACACCGCCGGCTGCCGCAGCGTGCGCGAGGCGGTGACCACCGCAAAGCTGGCGCGCGAGCTTTCGGCACGCCCTGGATCAAGCTGGAGGTGATCGCCGACAACGACACGCTGCAGCCTGACGTGGTCGGCCTGGTGGAAGCCGCCGGCATCCTGATCAAGGACGGCTTTGAGGTGTTCCCCTATTGCACCGAAGATCTTTCTGTCGCGATGCGGCTGGTCGAAACGCGGGGTGCAAGGTGGTGATGCCGTGGGCCGCGCCGATCGGCAGCGCCAAGGGCATCACCAACCGCGATGCGCTAAAGCTGATGCGCGAGCGCCTGCCCGATATCACGCTGGTGGTCGACGCCGGCTTAGGGGCGCCCTCGCATGCCGCCCACGCCCTCGAACTCGGCTACGACGCCGTGCTGCTCAACACGGCGATAGCAAAAGCCGCCGACCCCGTCGCGATGGCCAACGCCTTCCGCCTTGGCGTCGAGGCCGGCCGCACCGCCTACGAGGCCGGCCTGATGGAAGCCCGCGACTTCGCCTCGCCTTCAACCCCTGTGATCGGGACACCGTTCTGGCATGCCATATCCTGATAAATTCTATCCCGTCGTTCATAACGTCGCCTGGGTGACGCGGCTGGCGCTGCTCGGCGCCGGCACCATCCAGTTGCGCGCCAAGGACCTCAATGAGTCGGAGGCGCTGCAGATCGTGACCGACGCGCTGGAGGCCATCAAGGGCACGCCGGCAAAACTCGTGGTCAACGATTACTGGCGCGCGGCGATCGTCGCCGGCGCAAAACATCTGCATCTCGGCCAGGAAGACCTCGCCGATGCCAACCTCGGCGAAATCCGTAAAGCCGGCCTGGACGCTCGGCATCTCCACCCATGATGACGAGGAACTGGCGACCGCGCTTGCAGCGAAGCCGGACTATATCGCGCTCGGTCCGATTTTTCCGACCACGCTGAAATCGATGCGTTTTGCGCCGCAGGGCATTGCAAAGATCACCGAGTGGAAGCAGCGCATCGGCGACATCCCGCTGGTCGCGATCGGCGGCATCAAGTTCGAACAATCGGCCGAGATCTTTGCCGCGGGCGCGGATTCCATCGCCGTCGTCAGCGACGTCACCCAGAATGCCGACCCCGACGCGCGGGTCAGACAATGGCTTGGCCATTCCGCCAAAGCCGCTTGAACCAGAAGAATTTAACGGAGGATACGTTATGAACATCCGCTCCAATCCCGACACTACCCTTCCCGCCGTCACCACCGGGCCCCTTCCCTCGTCGCGCAAAATCTTTGCCACCCCGGAAACTGCGCCCGACCTGCGCGTGCCCTTGCGCGAGATCATTTTGAGCGAAGGCGCGGGCGAGCCGAACCTGCCGGTCTACGATACCTCCGGCCCCTACACCGACCCGACCGTGACCATCGACGTCAACGCCGGCCTGTCGCGCAACCGCCTCGCCTGGGTGAAGGAGCGCGGCGGCGTCGAGGAGTATGAGGGCCGCCAGATCAAGCCGGAGGACAACGGCAATGTCGGTGCCTCGCATGCCGCAAAGGCCTTCACCGCACATCACAGGCGCGCTGCGCGGCCTCGATGGCCACAAGATCACGCAGCTCGAATTCGCCCGCGCCGGCATCATTACAAAAGAGATGATCTACGTCGCCGAGCGCGAGAACCTTGGCCGCAAGCAGCAGCTTGAGCGCGCGGAAGCCGCCCTTGCCGACGGCGAAAGTTTTGGCGCCGAGGTTCCCGCCTTCATCACGCCGGAGTTCGTTCGCTCCGAGATCGCGCGGGGCCGCGCCATCATCCCCTGCAACATCAACCACGCCGAACTCGAGCCGATGATCATCGGCCGCAATTTCCTGACCAAGATCAACGCCAATATCGGCAACTCGGCCGTGACCTCGTCGGTGGAAGAGGAAGTCGACAAGATGGTGTGGGCGATCCGCTGGGGCGCCGACACCGTGATGGACCTCTCCACGGGGCGCAACATCCACACCACCCGCGAGTGGATTCTGCGCAACGCGCCGATCCTGATCGGCACCGTTCCGATTTATCAGGCGCTGGAGAAGTGCGAAGGCGATCCCGTCAAGCTGACCTGGGAGCTATACAAGGACACGCTGATCGAGCAGTGCGAACAGGGCGTCGACTATTTCACCATCCACGCCGGCGTGCGCCTGCCCTACATCCACCTCACCGCCAACCGCGTCACCGGCATCGTGTCGCGCGGCGGCTCGATCATGGCGAAGTGGTGCCTGGCGCATCACAAGGAAAGCTTCCTCTACACCCATTTCGACGAGATCTGCGACCTCATGCGCAAGTATGACGTCTCGTTCTCGCTCGGCGATGGCCTGCGTCCCGGCTCGATTGCGGACGCCAACGACCGCGCGCAGTTCGCCGAACTGGAGACGCTCGGCGAGCTCACCAAGATCGCGTGGGAAAAAGGCTGCCAGGTGATGATCGAGGGCCCCGGCCACGTGCCGATGCACAAGATCAAGATCAACATGGACAAGCAGCTCAAGGAGTGCGGCGAAGCCCTGTTCTATACGTTGGGCCCGCTGACGACCGACATCGCGCCCGGCTACGACCACATCACCTCGGGCATTGGTGCGGCCATGATCGGCTGGTTCGGCTGCGCCATGCTCTGCTACGTCACGCCGAAGGAGCATCTCGGCCTTCCCGATCGTAACGACGTCAAGGTCGGCGTCATCACCTACAAGATCGCCGCCCACGCCTCCGATCTCGCCAAGGGCCACCCCGCCGCGCAACTCCGCGACGATGCGCTGAGCCGCGCCCGCTTCGACTTCCGCTGGACCGACCAGTTCAACCTCGGCCTCGATCCCGACACCGCAAAAGCTTCCACGACGAGACGCTGCCGAAGGAAGCC
The DNA here is from genome assembly GCA_044772375.2 of Bradyrhizobium sp. RDT10. GTDB lineage: Bacteria > Pseudomonadota > Alphaproteobacteria > Rhizobiales > Xanthobacteraceae > Bradyrhizobium. The sequence continues at coordinate 606,213 of CP187939.1, read as the reverse complement.
CACAAGGTCGCCCACTTCTGCTCGATGTGCGGGCCGAAGTTCTGCTCGATGAAGATCACGCAGGATGTGAGGGATTATGCGGCGACGTTGAACGATCCGGCGGGAGTGGGGATGTCGGTGTCAGGCACGCTTGAGGATGGCCTGCCCTCCGAAGCCTTGGCGAAGGAGGGGATGGCGGCGATGAGCGCCAAGTTCAAGGAGATGGGGAGCAGCGTGTATCTGGATGCGGAGAAGGTGAAGGAGAGTAATCGGGTGTTGTGAGGCATCCGCCGCTCGTCATGCCCGGGCTTGACCTGGGCATTCATCGGAAAGTCAAAGGCCGGGCGGAAGCCCGGCTTTTTCTTCCGACCGAGCCGCGATTGTTTCGCGCCGTCATATCATGCGAAGAACGGTCTGAACTGCTCAACGACCAATCCTGTGTAATGTGCGATGCCTTGAACGTACGTATCTACTTGCGCAAACCCCTTCGAGGTCTGGATTGCCACAACGGCCTGACCATCAAATCGACCTTTCACCGAAACAATTGGACGGTTTGTCCTGTAGTCAAGAAGCACCACGCCGGGTTCAAGAGGCCCAGCCCATAGCGTCGTGTCGGGAGGCGTGTTCGCCGCCGCATCTTCTTCCGAGCCGAACTCGACCTGAACCGAATGAGCAACGTTCGTTGGCGCAATCAGAACTACGGAAGGAATTCGGTGCTTGTCGGTGTTGTTGAGCCTTTGTAGATGAACAAGGGCGTCAAGATCGGGACTATCTTTTTCTGTAGAACTATTACGTTGAAAAGGCTGGATCAACTCGATGAGGGTCACTGCTTGATCAGGCAATTGATCAATGTTAGCGCGGCCACGCCTTTCGAACTCCGCCCTTGCTTCAAAGATCGGGAACGCAATTTTAGAGGGCTTTTCTGGGGGATCACGGCAAAGTCTCGCAAGAGCAAAAGCAAGATTGTCAAGAGAGCTTCTCAAGTTGTGAATACATTCGCCGAGCAACAGGCCCCAGTCGTCAACCATAGGCGGTTTCTTGAAATCTTCGACTACCAGGCGACAACCCAATCTCGATTCTCGTAACTCGCATCTCCCGCCAATAGGATTTTCGGAAGCCCAGATAGATATTGAATTAGCAAGTGTCCTCGCTTGCATGCGTGCACGTGCTAGCTTCAAGTCCACTGAACGAACGAAGTCTTGCATATCACGATCCTGATCGACAGAGATCCTAGTGTGCGCGAGGCGGCAACATGCCTTACTCTATCTTAGAAGGTTCGACGTTCAAAGCGTTGCCCGGATGAGCGGAGCGATATCCGGGGTTAAAGCCGTCCCGCATATCGCTCCGCTCATGCGGGCTACGAATGGTTGAAATGATGACGAGCCAATTGTCGACAACCAGCACGTGGGCGGATTAGCGACCTTGTCCGCCGTAGCTCGCAGAGCGAAAGCGTAATCCGCCATCTTCGCAACGAGAGCACGGCGGATCTGCGTGAGCAGGGACGACGCGGAGAGGTCATTGCACATGTGGGCCGGATTAGCGGACCGCCAAAAGCCGCATACCGTAATATTACGGCCTCATTAATCTTCCGTTAACCAAACGCGTCCACCTCCTCTACGGCAGGGGGCCGTTGATTCCTGATGCTTCAGCTCCGCGTTTCGGAGCTAGCGTTGTTCGGGAGGTGTTGATGCCCCGGGAGTACCTTGGTGACGTGTACGTTGGCGCGGCGTGCGACCGCGCGGGCGAGATTCCGCTGCCGGATTCTCAGACCCTTTCACCCCACCAGATCGTGCCGATGCTGATCGGCTCCACGGTCGAGGCGATCGAGCGCGAGCTCGTGCTGCAGACGCTGGCGCGCTGCCACGGCAATCGCACCCACGCCGCGCGCGTGCTCGGGCTTTCGGTGCGCACGATGCGGAACAAGATCCGGCAGTATGCGAGTGATGGCGTCGACATTCCCGCGCACAGCTAGGTCGAGCAGGTTTCGCCGTCATCCGGTTGCGCGTTCGCGCGACCCGTTGGCCCATGCATACACTTGCTGAAAGCGCAGTTGGTAGGACGGGTAGAGCGAAGCGAAACCCATCAATCGCGTGCACGGCGCGATGGGTTTCGCTTCGCTCTACCCATCCTACTCTCGTCGCCTATTCCTCGAACATTTCCTTGAACAGTCTCTTTGCCCGCTCCAGACCCTCGTTAGTGAAAACCACCGACTTCACCTTACCGACGGGATCGTGGATCATCCCTTTTTCGTGCAGGCGGCCGAGAACGCCCCAATCCATACCTTTCCATGCCCGGTTGTCGTCATGCAGAGTTATGTAGAGAAGAGCCAGCGCCGCGTCGTCGATCTTGTCCTTGTTGGTGGCCATCGTGAACACCTCTCATCACGCGATGTTCGCGTCATCATATGCCGGTACAGGCGAGAGGCAATGATGGTGCAGGACAAGTAAGTAGCTTGTCCGCGTAGAGCGTAGGGTGGGCAAAGCGACAGCGTGCCCACCATGATGGGCACGCGTGACTTGGTGGGCACGGCGCTTCGCGCCTTTGCCCACCCTACGGGCCTGCGCGCTGCGGGCTGATTTGCTTCCCGCGCAAGCGCAAATCCTGTGCAGGGTCTGCGACCAATTGGCACGACGGGCAAATCACCCAAAACCTGTCCAGCCCTTCGCACAAAAATATTCCGCTTAACGCGCAGGCCAAATCAGTCGCATAACTCCGCCCGTCTCACCCGATGAGAGGGGCGGGTCGCGATCGTCACGAACGCGCGGTGGGATGCGATGGACGCAAGAGCTGCGACTGACGTGTGTGGCTCAAGCGTACGGCGAAGTTGTGTGGTCCTGATGTCGCGGTGCTGGCATTAAGTTCGCGGGAGGCCAAGCTTCTCGCGGGCGACGGTGGCAAAAGAGCCGTTCGCCGGGGAGAGCACGAAGTAAGCCGTAAAGCCATTGCGCAGGGAAGGCCGGGATGCTCCGCCTGTACCTGTATGCTCGTGTGCGCGTTCCTTGTGCGCAGTTGCACACGAGACCGCGGGTGCAGCGTGCACCCGGTTCTTCCCTGCGCCCTCTTCTCTTCAAGAGGGCAAGGTCAAGAGCAAACCTCGGGCGCAACGCGTCGCGAGATCGCGAGGTCACATCCACTTGTCGTCACCCGCCTTGTGCGCAATTGCGCACTGGAGCGGGCGATCCAGTATTCCCAGAGACGCCAGTGATTGAATCGAGAAGCCGCGGCGTACTGGATCCCCCGCATGCGCCGCGCGCAATCCGGCGTCACAATGCCTTCATTTAAAATGCGAATGACCGGGCAACAGTCTGATTATTTTTTTGTTTACACCTTCTGATTGAACTGGCGATGACTTATTTTCGACGCAGGAAAAGCCAAGAAAAAGCAAAGAGAAGAACCGGCATTCGCGGCGTCTCCAACAAGATAAAAAACACGGCAGGGGGAAGGAAGAACGTGGGTGAACTTCTGGGGTCAATCGCATTTTCGTTGATCGTCATCGCCGTGATCGCAGGCGCCTGGGCCTGGATTTCGACGCTGTTCAGGAAGGGGATCATGGCACTGCTCGGCTTCGATGGGGTCTGTGTGCAGCAGTTTGAGACCGTCCTGCTCTACCGGAACGGCCGCTTTGAAAAGGCCCTGCCCCCGGCCGGCACCGGATCCGCGCCGGCAGCCGCCAGCTGGCGCGGATCGACAGGCGCCCCGAGGTGTTTCGATTTGCGCAAGGCGCCGTTTCCGCGGACCGGATTGCGGTCAACCTCGTCTATGTCGCCCGGACTCAGATCGTCGATCCCAGGGCGGCTTTCGAAAGCACGCAGAACTATCGCGACGAGATATCCATCCGGTTGCAATCGGTCGTGAAGGCGGTATGCAGCCGCAAACCTCGCCTCGAAATTCAGATGGATCATCAGAGCTTTGGCAATAGCGCGCAGAAGGCCGCCAACCAGGTGCTCCGCGCCATCGGGTGCGAATGCCTGACATTTGAGCTGCTGCAGGTCGATTCCGCGGGGCCCATCGCAGAATTCGACAACAGGCGAATGGGATTTGCGGCGGAATAGTGTGTGGCGCGCCGACGGCGGCGGCCGGCCGCCGGATCGAGCGCAGCTCGTCTGCGCAAGCCGAATGGCTTCAGGGATTGCGAGAATTGCCCGCAATGCCCAACTGTCTCTTATCATCATTGACCCGGAACGTCCCCGACATGAGCCAGACCAAACTGTTCGAGCCCTTCAAGCTTGGCCCGATAACGCTTCCCAACCGCCTGGTGATGGCGCCGCTGACCCGCAACCGCGCGGTGCCGCCCGGCATGGTGCCGAGCCCGCTCGCGGTCGACTATTACGGCCAGCGCGCTTCCGCCGGCCTTCTGGTCACCGAAGCGAGTCAAGTTTCGCAGCAGGGCCAGGGCTATCAGGATACGCCCGGCATCTATTCGAAGGCGCAGGTCGAAGGCTGGCGCAAGGTCACCGACCGCGTGCACGAAAACGGCGGGCGCATCTTCATCCAGATCTGGCATGTCGGCCGCATCTCGCACTCGACGCTGCAGCCGGGCGGCGGCAAGCCGGTGGCGCCGTCCGCGATCCGCGCCAAGGGCAAGACGTTTGTGGGCGGCACCTTCACCGACATCTCCGAGCCGCGCGCGCTGGAGCTGTCGGAGATTCCTGGGATCATCGAGGATTTCAAGCGCGGCACCGAGAATGCGCTGGCCGCCGGTTTCGACGGCGTCGAAATCCATGGCGCCAACGGCTATCTGCTCGATCAGTTCGCCAAGGACGGCACCAACAAGCGCACCGATGCCTATGGCGGTTCGATCGAGAACCGCGCAAAACTGATGCTGGAGGTTTCCAAGGTGGTGGCCGCGGTTGCGGGCCCCGAGCGCACCGGCATCCGCATCTCGCCGGTGACGCCCGCCAACGACGTCTCCGATTCAAATCCGCAGCCGCTGTTCGACTACATCGTGGACGGGCTCAACACACTGAAGCTAACCTACATCCACGTCATCGAAGGCGCGACCGGCGGCCCGCGCGACATCGCGCCGTTTGACTATGCAAGCCTGCGCAAGCGCTTCGGCGGCGCCTATGTCGCCAACAACGGCTATGATTTCGATCTCGCGACGAAGGTGCTCGAGGCCGGCGCCGCCGACCTGATCGCGTTCGGAAAGCCGTTCATCTCGAACCCCGACCTCGTCGAGCGGCTGAAGAAGGGCGCACCGTTGAACGAGTGGGACAAGGCGACGTTCTACGGCGGCGGCGCTAAAGGGTACACGGACTATCCGACGCTTGCCGCCGCGCAGGCGGCGGAGTGAGGGCGCCTGTCATTGCTTCGCTCCGCTCGCAATGGCGAAAAGAAAAAGGCCGGGATTTCTCCCGGCCTTTCGCTTGTTTGCATCACTCGTAATTTGCGAAGCTTACTTCGCCTCGGCGCGCTTCGGGGGAGTGGCCGGCCACGACTTGATCAGCGCGTCGTAGTCGACGGTCTCGCCCTTTGGCTTCTCGTTCGCCAGCTTGCGGGCCGGCGCGATGGTCTTGTCCTTCTCCGCCTTGGCGAACCAGAACTCGGCCGTCTCCTTCTTGTTCAGCTTCGGCCCGCAGGCGCCCTGCACGCCGGACTTCTCGAGACGCTCGAGCACCGAGTCCTGCGCTGCGGCCAGCGCATCCATCGCCGCCTGCGGGGTCTTCGCACCCGACGACGCATCGCCGATGTTCTGCCACCACAATTGCGCGAGCTTCGGATAGTCAGGCACGTTGTTGCCGGTCGGGGTCCACTGCACGCGCGCGGGCGAGCGGTAGAACTCGATCAGGCCGCCGAGCTTCGGCGCACGTTCAGTAAAGGACTTGTCCCAGATGTCGGATTCACGAACGAAGGTGAGGCCGACATGGCTCTTCTTCAAGGACACCGTCTTGGAGTTGATGAACTGCAGATAGAGCCAGGCCGCCTTGCGGCGATCGGGCGGGGTCGACTTCAGGAGCGTGGAGGAGCCGGCGTCCTGGTAGCCGAGCTTCATGCCCTCTTTCCAGTACGAGCCGTGCGGCGACGGCGCCATGCGCCACTTCGGCGTGCCGTCCGCATTCACGACTGCAATACCCGGCTTCACCATGTCGGCGGTGAAGGCGGTGTACCAGAAGATCTGCTGGGCGATCGCACCTTGTGCCGGCACCGGTCCCGATTCGGAGAAGGTCATGCCTTGCGCCTGCGGCGGGGCATACTTCTTCATCCAGTCAAGATATTTCGCGATGGCGTAGACCGAGGCGGGACCGTTGGTGTCGCCGCCGCGCTCGACCGAGGAGCCGACCGGACGGCAGCCTTCCATGCGGATGCCCCATTCATCGACAGGCTTACCGTTCGGGATGCCCTTGTCGCCATTGCCAGCCATCGACAGCCAGGCATCGGTGAAACGCCAGCCGAGCGAGGGATCCTTCTTGCCGTAGTCCATGTGGCCATAGACCTTGACGCCGTTGATCTCCTTGATGTCGTTGGTGAAGAACTCGGCGATGTCTTCATAGGCCGACCAGTTCACGGGAACGCCGAGATCGTAGCCGTACTTGGCCTTGAACTTGGCCTTGTAGTCCGGATTGGAGAACCAGTCGTAACGGAACCAATAAAGGTTCGCGAACTGCTGGTCGGGAAGCTGATAGAGCTTGCCGTCCGGGCCGGTGGTGAAGGATTTTCCGATGAAGTCGTTGACGTCGAGCTGCGGGTTGGTGACGTCCTTGCCCTCGCCGGTCATGTAGTCCGACAGGATCACGGTCTGCCCGTAGCGGAAGTGGGTGCCGATCAGGTCGCTGTCGTTGATCCAGCCGTCATAGACGTTCTTGCCGGACTGCATCTGGGTCTGCAGCTTTTCGACGACGTCGCCTTCCTGGATCAGGTCGTGCTTGACCTTGATGCCGGTGATCTCGGTGAAGGCTTTCGCCAGCGTGCGAGCTTCATACTCGTGCGTCGTGATCGTTTCCGACACGACGTTGATCTCCATTCCCTTGAACGGCGCTGCGGCCTTTTCGAACCACTGCAGCTCCTTCAACTGGTCGGCCTTCGACAAGGTCGAGGGCTGGAATTCGCTGTCGATCCACCTTTGATTGACGGCGTCGTCCGCACGAGCGGGTGCGGCAATCGTCACAGAAGCCGCGATCAGCGCCGCCGCGCTGGTCATCGTCAGAAAGCTCTCCTTGGTCAAGGGACCGTTCCTTCCTCTCAAGCGTCGCATGTTGTATCCTCCGGTTGCAGCGACAAACACAAACTCAGGCCCGGGTTGATCCCGGATCTGCTCTTCTTCGCCTCCTAGACGGTGCGGAAAATCGCAACGGCCGATAGAAGCGAAATCACGGTTGCGAGCCACAGGCTCGATATTTCAACGCCCTCTCCGATCGGGAGCGTCAGAATCGGGTCGGTGCCGGCAAAGGCGATCCACAAGAGATGGATGACGGCGGCGAGCACCAGCGAGATGAACAGCCGGTCGCCGCGCGTGGTTGGAATGCGCAGGATGCCGACGCGCTCGGCTTCGGGATAGGCGAGCGCAAGCCATGTCATGGTACCGAGCGTCAGCGCCAGCATCACGAAGAAGATCGCGGTTGGCAGCGTCCAGGCCATCCATGCGATATGTTCCATGGCTACACCCGTCCCAGCGCAAAACCGCGCGCAATGTAGTTGCGGACGAACCAGATCACCAGGGCGCCGGGGATGATCGTGAGCACGCCCGCCGCAGCCAGCAGGCCCCAATCCATGCCGGCGGCCGAGACCGTACGGGTCATGATGGCGGAAATCGGCTTGGCGTTGACCGATGTCAGCGTGCGCGCCAGCAGCAACTCGACCCAGGAGAACATGAAGCAGAAGAACGCAGCGACGCCGATGCCACTCGCGATCAGCGGCACCAGAATCTTGATGAAGAAGCGCGGGAACGAATAGCCGTCGAGGAACGCGGTCTCGTCGATCTCGCGCGGCACGCCGGAGACGAAGCCTTCGAGAATCCAGACCGCCAGCGGCACATTGAAGATGCAATGCGCGAGCGCGACCGCCCATGGCGTATCGAACAAATTGATCGCCGAATATAGATTGAAGAACGGCAGCGCATAGACCGCCGCCGGCGCCATGCGGTTCGACAGCAGCCAGAAGAACAAATGCTTGTCGCCAAGGAAACGGTAGCGCGAGAAGCCGTAAGCCGCCGGCAGCGCCACCGCGATCGAGATCACGGTGTTGATCAGCACGTAGGTCAGCGAGTTGATGTAGCCGGAATACCAGCTCTCGTCGGTGAAGATGCGCTTGTAGTTTTCCAGCGTCGGCTGGTGCGGCCACAGCGTCATCGTCGTGACGATCTCGGTATTGGTCTTGAAGCTCATGTTGACGAGCCAGTAGATCGGCAACAGCAGGAAGATCAGGAACAGCGAGATGATGAGGCGGCGTCCGGGAATCGAATTCATCACGCGCCCTCCTTCTTGGCGGGACGCTCGGCCCCGGCGTTGGTCATCACGGTGTAGAAGATCCAGCACACGATCAGGATGATCAGATTGTAGACCAGCGAAAGTGCCGCGGCCTTGCCGAGGTCGAACTGCCCGAGCGCGATCTTGACCAGTTCGATCGAGACGAAGGTGGTCGAGTTGCCGGGACCGCCGCCGGTCACCACGAACGGCTCCGTATAGATCATGAAACTGTCCATGAACCGCAGCAGCACCGCGATCAAGAGCACGCGGTTCATCTTCGGCAACTGGATCGCCTTGAACACCGCCCAGCGCGAGGCGCCGTCGATCTGCGCCGCCTGGTAATAGGCGTCGGGGATCGACTTCAGCCCGGCGTAGCACAGCAGCGCAACGAGGCTGGTCCAGTGCCAGACGTCCATCACGATGACAGTGGCCCAGGCATCGAACTCGTTGGAGACGTAGTTGTAGTCGATGCCGAGACCATTGAGCGTATAACCAAGCAGGCCGATGTCGGGCCGGCCGAAAATCTGCCAGATCGTTCCGACCACGTTCCACGGAATCAGCAGCGGCAACGCCAGGATCACGAGGCATACGGCAACCGTCCAGCCCTCGCGCGGCATCGACAGCGCCACCACGATGCCGAGCGGCACCTCGATCGCCAGGATGATGGCGGAGAACAACAGATTGCGGCCGAGCGAGGCCAGAAAGCGCCCGCCGAGATCGGTCGAGGGATCGAGCAGCTCCTTGAACCAGCCGACGCCGTTCCAGAAGAACTGGTTGTTGCCGAACGTATCCTGCATCGAATAGTTCACGACCGTCATCAGCGGCAGGATCGCGGAGAACGCGACCACCGCGAATACCGGCAGCACCAGGAACCAGGCTTTCTGGTTGATGGTCTTGTCCATCAGGCAACCCCTCGACCAGACGGCTGTCGGCATAGACGTGAACATGCGCGGGATCGAACACGAGCCCGACCATGTTGTCGGGAACGGAAAATCCCGGCGGCACGCGGGCGGCGAATTTGGCGTCGCCGATGCGAACGCGGGCGAAGCGGACGCGGCCGAGATCGTCGATGCGCTCGATGGTGGCCGACAACAGGCCGGATGCGGGAGCGGCAATATTGACGAATTCCGGCCGTACGCCAATCTCGATCTTCGCGCCGGCCGGCAGCACACCGTAATTGCGATGCAGGCCGATGACGTGGCCGTCGATGCGTGCCTCGCGCCCGCTCACGACCGCCGGCACGATGTTCATGCCGGGCGAGCCGATGAAATAACCGACGAAAGTATGCGCGGGCTTGTCGAACAATTCGGCCGGCGTGCCGCTCTGCACCACGCGGCCGTCATGCATGACGACGACCGTGTCGGCGAAGGTCAGCGCTTCGGTCTGGTCATGGGTGACGTAGATCATCGTCAGGTCAAGCTCGCGATGCAGCGCTTTCAGCTTCGAGCGCAACTGCCATTTCAATTCGGGATCGATCACCGTCAGCGGCTCGTCGAACAGCACCGCGGCGACGTCGGAGCGGACGAGGCCGCGGCCGAGCGAAATCTTCTGCTTGGCGTCCGCGGTCAAGCGCGTCGCCTTGCGACCAAGATAAGGCGTGAGATCGAGCAGATCGGCAATCTGCTTCACCCGCGCGTCTACCTCGGGCTTGGGCACGCCGCGGTTCTGCAGCGGGAATGCAAGGTTCTGCCCGACCGTCATGGTGTCGTAGATCACCGGAAACTGGAACACCTGCGCGATGTTGCGTTTCTGGGTTGACAGCGGCGTGATGTCGGCGCCGTCGAACAGGATTTTTCCGCGCGACGGCGTGACGATGCCGGAAATCAGGTTGAGCAGCGTGGTCTTGCCGCAGCCGGACGGGCCGAGCAATGCATACGCCCCGCCCTGCCGCCAGGTCATTGTCACCGGCTTGAGCGCAAACGATTCCGACGGCGCAGCATTGCCGCCGTAGGAGTGCGCGAGATCGACGAGGTCAATGCGGGCCATGTCGCATCTCCCTCAGGTGGGGCCCGGCGCGGCGACCAGACGGTCAGCGGCGTCGAACACGAAGACATTGTCGGGATCGAGGACGGCGTCGAGCAAATGGCCGGGCTCGTATTCATGCACGCCCGGCAGCACTGCGACCCAGTTGGAGGTACCGCGATTGAGATGCACAAAACTCTCAGAGCCCGTGATCTCGGTTACGGTGACGGTGGCGTGAAACGCGTGCCGCCCGGCGATGCCGCTGGCCACTTCGAGCTGATGGGCGCGGAAGCCGACGCGGTAGGGGCCGTCGGAAAGCTGCGCATAGAGGCCGGTGGCCGGCGCCTGTATGCCGCCGGCATATTGCACAGAACCGTTCTTCTTCTCGATACCGACGATGTTGAGCGGCGGATCGGAGAACACCTGCGCCACCCGTAGCGTATCGGGCTGGCGATAGACCTTTGATGTGTCGCCGGCCTGCAAGACCTGGCCTTCCCACATGCAGACGGTGTTGCCGCCCAGCAGGAGCGCTTCCGACGGTTCTGTCGTCGCATAGACGAAGATCGCGCCCGACGCCTCGAAGATGCGTGGCAGTTCGGTGCGCAGCTCCTCGCGCAGCTTGTAGTCGAGATTGGCGAGCGGCTCGTCCAGCAGAACCAGATCGGCGCCCTTGACCAGTGCGCGCGCGATCGCCGTGCGCTGCTGCTGGCCGCCGGACAATTGCAGCGGCGTGCGTTTCAGATAGGGCTCGAGCCGCAGCAGCTTCGCAGCTTCCTGGACGCGCCGGTCGATTTCCTCGCGCGGCCTGCCCTGCACCCGCAACGGTGAAGCGATGTTTTCATAGACCGTCAGCGAAGGGTAATTGATGAACTGCTGATAGACCATCGCGACCGAGCGCTGCCGCACGTCGAACTCGGTGACATCCTTGCCCTCGACCAGCACGCGGCCGGTCGTCGGCCGGTCGAGGCCGGCAAGCAGCCGCATGATCGAGGTCTTGCCTGACAGCGTCGGCCCGAGCAGCACGCTCAGCGTGCCGCGCTCGAGCGTCAGCGAGACATCGCGAATGGTCGGGATGCCGTCCACGGTTCGCGTAACATGTTCGAGCATGACGCTCATGGCCGCCCTCCCGCTTCACGCAAGAGACGTTCGCCGGGGGCGCCATGAGCTTTGATCCACTCGTCGAGCGCGGCAATTTCACCCGGCGACAGCCGCAATCCGAGCTTGGACCTTCGCCATACCACGTCATCGGCGGTGCAGGCCCATTCGTTCGCCATCAGGTACCTGACTTCGCTCTCGGTCAAGGTGGCGCCGAACGACTGGCCGAGATCGGCCAATGATTTCGCGTTGCCGAGCAATTTTGTCGCACGCGTGCCATAGGCATGCGCGAGCCGGTTGGCATGCGCCGCGGCGAGGAACGGATATTCTCGCGTCAGTTCCGCCGTCAGCGCGGCGACCGCCGAAACATCCATGTCGCCGCCGGGCAACGGCGCTTTGCTGGTCCAGCCTTCTTTGGCTTTGGCGCTGCGCAAATACGGCGAGAGCCGCTCCAGCGCTTCCTCGGCGAGTCGCCGATAGGTCGTGATCTTGCCGCCATAGATGGAGAGCAGCGGCGCATTGCCGGGCGTATCGAGTTCGAATACGTAATCGCGGGTCGCAGCTTTCGCTTCGCTGGCGCCATCGTCATAGAGCGGGCGCACGCCGGAATAGGTCCAGACGACATCCGCAGGCAGCACAGGCTTTTTCAGATATTCGCTGGCCGATGCGCAGAGATATTGGATCTCCTCAGGGCTGGCTTTCACGTTGGCCGGATCGCCTTCGTAATCGCGATCGGTGGTGCCGATCAGCGTGAAATCGTCCTGATAGGGAATGACGAAGATGATGCGGCCGTCGGCGTTCTGGAACATGTAGGCGCGGTCATGGTCATAGAGCTTGCGCACCACGATGTGGGAGCCCTGCACCAGCCGCACTTTTGCGCGCGCGTTGACGCCGGAGCCCGAAGACAGCACCTGCTCGACCCAGGGGCCGCCGGCGTTGACCAGCGCGCGGGCCTTGATGGTCGTGCGCTCTCCACTGATCGTGTTTTCGACGGTGACCTGCCAGATGCCATCGATCTGGCTGATCTCGACCGCACGCGAGCGGGTGTGGATTTCGGCGCCGCGATCGGCGGCGTCCCGCGCGGTCAGCACGACGAGGCGCGCGTCGTCGACGAAGCAATCGGAATATTCGAAGCCGCGCTTGTAACGGTTGGCGATCAAGGGCTTGCCCACCTCGTCATGGACCAGATCGACCGAGCGGGTCGGCGGTAGCAGATGCCGGCCGCCGATATGGTCGTACAGGAACAACCCTAGCCTGAGCAGCCAAGCCGGACGCAAGCCGGAGTGGTGCGGCAAAACGAAACGCAGGGGCCTGATAATGTGAGGCGCGATCTGCCAGAGGATTTCGCGCTCGATCAATGCCTCGCGGACCAGCCGGAACTCATAATATTCGAGATAGCGCAGCCCGCCATGCACCAGCTTGGTTGACCAGGACGACGTCCCGCTCGCCAAGTCGTTCATTTCACAAAGGAAAACGGAATTGCCCCGGCCCACAGCATCGCGCGCGATGCCGCAGCCATTGATGCCGCCTCCGATGATGGCGAGATCGAATACCCTGTCCAACGAAACGCTTCCCCGGCGACCGCCTCTTCACTTCGGCGATTTTACTTTCGGATGGGAGTTAATCACAAAGAAAAACGAAAGCAAGGTGAAAGCGGAGAACTTTCGTATGGGCCTTGGGATGATGGGAGCTCAGATGTGCGCAAAGGCGCAGCAATCCTATTTTCTCAGATCAGCAACGCTTCTCGCACCCATTAGCGCGGACGGTACTTTGGCAACGACGCCGAGAGCATGAAGAAGAAGATCGGAAAAAGGACGAAGAAGCCGAAGTAACCCCAAACGTACCCCTCGATAACAAGTCTTTGCAGGCTGTGTGGCGACGAACCCCGATAGAAGAGCAATAGCCACAGCCCAACTGTGAGCAGAGGTACTCCCCAAAGAAACTTCGAATGCGCTTTCATATTCCCGAGGATCGGGCCGAGGGCACGAAGGAACGCAACGACGAAGAGCAGAAACGAGATCGTGTAGAGCAAGACTAGCGGCAGGAAAAGATTGTCGAACCTTGTTCTCGCAATTGTCGCTTCTTCTTGAATTGGGAAAACACCGGCAAGCAGGCTTCTCAGCCAATCGAGGTCAACGAGCCGCATATCAACACCAGCGGCCTGCGCGATCCAGAACAGGAAGATAGCCAGCGCACTGATCGCGGCCTGCACAAGAAAGGCAACGCTTGCGGCACGATAGGGCGCCTCCGCAGGAAGTACCGACGCCAGCACATAGAGCAATTTTCCTGCCGCTCCACGCTGATCTGGCGGCGCTGCAGATTGGAGCAGCCAAATGTCCGCCGTCGCAGGGGTGCGGCGCGCAACGCATTCTTCAGCAACCCGCGAGATGGGGAGTCATTCTCACCAAACGAACGCTGGAAAAAGGCAAGGCCCGAGGCTGCACCGACCAACGCGGACGCGATCGCCCCTCCTATGCCGAATCCAATGACGAGCGAAACGATTCCAAACATCACTCCAAACAAGAGCGACGTTAGAACTTTGTATCGCATAACAATCGAACGGGTCACCGTGCCTGCTCCTGCTTGCAAGGACAGGTAGCGCACGCTTCGAAACGCACGTGAAAGAAATTTGCTAAAACTTTACTGAATTGCGACTCTTCGGCTTGGGCCCAGCCGAGGGTGGCGCGCTACACGCTCCTCAGCGTCGCTGGTGCGGACTCGCCGCCCGGCTCGTCGATATCCGCCGCCGGTTTGTCCATCGCCTCGACCACTTCGATGCCGCGATGGCTGCAGATGCTGGCGAGGCCCGCCGGCAGCGGCGCATCCGTCACAAAGGTCTGGATCTGGCTGAGATGGGCGATGCGCACCGGGGCGCTGCGCCGGAGTTTTGTCGAGTCCGCGACCAGCATGACGCTGCGCGCATTGGCGATGATCGCCTGCGCTGCCTGCACCTCGCGATAGTCGAAGTCCAAAAGCGCGCCCTCCTCGTCGATCGCGGATGCGCCGATGATGGCGTAATCGACCTTGAACTGGCCGATCAGGCTGATCGCCGTCGAGCCGATCACGGCGCCGTCGGCGCGGCGCACCGCACCACCGGCCACGATCACCTCGATGCGCGGATGGCGATACAAGAGCATCGCGACGTTGAGATTGTTGGTAATGACGAGCAGGTCCTCATGCGATGTCAGTGCGCTTGCGACTTCTTCCGTCGTGGTGCCGATGTTGATGAACAGCGAGCAGCCGTTCGGAATCCGCGACGCCGCGGCGATACCAATCGCCCGCTTCTCTTCCGCCGCCACGAAGCGCCGAGCCTCATAGGCGAGGTTCTCGACACCGGAGGCGATGATGGCGCCGCCATGGATGCGGGTCAGCGAACGCTGGTCGCAGAGATCGTTGAGATCCTTGCGGATGGTCTGCGCAGAAACCTCGAAACGCCGGGCAAGGTCTTCCACGATCACGCGGCCGGAGGCGCGGGCGATGTTGAGAATCTCGGTCTGGCGGTGAGACAGTCCGGCCATGGCGGCACCCTTGGGGCAATTGCTTGGGGCATCTGGGGCACAAAGTTGCCGTTATGGTGCGGCTGATTGGGGCCGCGGTCAACGACGGAGAGCGGCCGCAAAGGCGTTTGACGGAGCGGAACGGGGAATCTGGTTAAGGCGACCGCGCCCGAAGCCATGCGAGCCCGCTCGACAAAGCAATTTGTGGCTGCAACACTGTGATCACAACCAGAAACGAATGGAGGAAACCATGAACATCGATCGCCGTCAGCTAGCCTTGCCTGTACTCGCACTTGGGCTGACACTTGGGCTCATGAGCGTCGTCCCCGCGTTTGCCGGTGCGGACGAGGATGCCATTGCGAAGAACGTCGAAGCGTTCCGTGCGGCGCAGGCTGCCGGCAATGCCGAGGGGATCGCCCCGCTCTGCGCAGAAGAACTCAGCTACAGCCACTCCAGCGGAGCTGTCGACGACAAAGCTGCACTGCTGGCGGGCGTCAAGAATGCGAAATACAAATGGACCTCGCTTGAGTACAAGAACCCCACGATCCGTGTCGTCGGCCCGGCCGCCATCGTGCGCTTCAACTTTGTTGGCGAGCAGGAATTTGCGGCCGACGGCAAGAAGGTGCCGCAGAACCTTGCCATCCTGATGAACTGGCAGAAGCAGGGTTCGGACTGGAAGCTGCTGTCGCGGTCGGCCAC
The DNA here is from genome assembly GCA_044772375.2 of Bradyrhizobium sp. RDT10. GTDB lineage: Bacteria > Pseudomonadota > Alphaproteobacteria > Rhizobiales > Xanthobacteraceae > Bradyrhizobium. The sequence goes on along the minus strand of CP187939.1, from coordinate 590,579 downwards.
CAAGCTCTGACCGTTGGACGATGGGCGCTGGCGGTTACGCCGCCAGCGCCGTCCCGTTGGCGAGAAGCCGGGCCGCGTGCTCGGCCTCGCGGGCATTGCGGAATATCTGCCCCTCCAGCCGGTTGAAACGGTGCGAGGCAGCAAAGAACCGATAGCCGCCAGGCACGCGCACAACAATGCCTGCCGGCTGCGAGCCGACTTCGATGATATAGGTGTCCGACATGGCCCAGCCTCTGATTTCTTCCGGGCCTACAACGGGTTGCCGGGCAAATCGTTCCCCGCTTCCAGCGTTGCGCCGCAAGGCCAACCTATGTCAAAGCTGATCGTGGAATACGCAGGCGAATCGTTCAAATGGCTGGAGAACTGACATGATGCCGAAATTCGCGCTCTCGATGCTGGTTGCCCTTGCGGTCTGCGCACCGCTCCAGGAGGCGGCGGCACAGGAAAGCACGCTCGGGGGCGCGCTGTTCGGCGGCGCTGCGGGCGCCATTGTCGGCGGCGCGCTCGGCGGCGGCCGTGGGGCTGCGGTCGGCGCGATCGTGGGCGCTACGACGGGCGCCGCGATCGGCGCCCAGGGCGAACCGCGGGCCGGCGGCTATCGCTATTACCAGGGCGGCTGCTACGTGGAACAGCCCGGCGGGTGGCAGGAAGTTTCGCCGCGCTATTGCGGTGTCCAGGCGCAATACGCACCCGCGCCGGTCTATGATGCGCCGGCCTGCACGCGCTACCGCTCCTATGATCCGCGCCGCGGCACGTTCATTGGCCGTGACGGCTACGAGCGTCCCTGCCCGTAAGCTTCAGGTCGCGATCACGCCGTCCGGGCTAACTAGCTGCGGACGGCCGTTGTCATCGATCGAAACGTAGGTGAAATTGCCGTCGGTCACGAGGATCGACTGCAATTCTTTGCGCCGCACCACCCAGGCTTCCAGGTGAACGGTAATCGAGGTGCGTCCGACCCGCACCAGATTGGCGTAGACCGAAACGAGATCGCCGACATAAACCGCTTTGCGGAAATTCATCGCCTCGATCGCGACCGTCACGGTGCGGGATTTCGCGATCTTGGAAGCGAACACGCCGCCGCCGATATCCATCTGGCTCAACAGCCAGCCGCCGAAGATATCGCCATTGGCGTTGGTGTCGGCCGGCATCGCCAGCGTGCGGATGCAGAGATCGCCGCGCGGCTCGGTCTCGCTGTTGACCGGCGCGTGCACATGGGTCTCCGTCACTTGAAAGTCTCCCAACCGGCGTCGGGCGCAAACCGGCCGCCGAATTTGTCGGTCAGGGCATCCAGAGTCGAGACCACGTCTTCCACGCCACGGGTTCGCGCATAGTTGAGGGGACCGCCGCGGAACGGCGCGTAGCCGGTGCCGAAGATAACGGCGCCGTCGACCACATCGGCATTGTCGACGATACCCTCGCGCAAGCAGGCGACGCAGACATTCGACATCGGCAAGATCAGCCGGTCGATCATTTCTGCTGACGGTTCCGAGATCACGGACATGCCACCGATGTCGGCCTTGCCGTCCTTCCAGGTGTAAAGCCCTTGCCGGTCTTGCGGCCGAGTTCTCCGTTGGCGACCTTGTCGCGCAACCACGCCGGCGTCGGCGGCAACATGTCGCCGAACTTCGAGCGCAACATGTCGCCGACGTCGAGGCAGATATCGAGGCCGACCTGATCGGCCAGTTCAATGGGACCCATCGGCATGCCGAATTTTTTCGCGGCGGCGTCGATGACGGTCTTGTCGATTTTCTCGTCCAGCATCACCATCGCTTCCAGCATGTACGGCGTCAGCGCACGGTTGACGAGAAAGCCGGGCGAGGATTTTACGGGCAGCGGCAGGCGGTCGATGGCGCCGACGAACGCCAGCGCCTCCTTCAATAATTGCGCATCGGTGCTGTCATGGCTGACGACCTCGACGAGCTGCAGCCGCGATACCGGATTGAAGAAGTGTAGCCCAAGCAGCCGCTCGGGCTTCTGCAGCGTCGTGCGCAGATCTTGCAGCGGGATGCTGGAAGTATTGGTAGCGAGGATTGCGCCGGGCTTCATGACAGGCTCGATAGCGGCATAAACCTTCTGCTTCAGCTCCAGCTTTTCCGGCACCGCCTCGATGATGAGATCGGCGTTGCGGACGCCCTCGGCCTGCATATCCGGCATCAGCCGGTCCAGCGCGTCGCGCACAGAAGTGCGCTTGCGCAGGATTTTGCCGTAGAGATCGGCGGCGCGCTTGATCGCGCCCGCGATCGGCTCCGGCTTCATGTCGGCGAGCGTCACCCGCAAATCCTGGCCGGCGCACCAGGCGGCGATGTCGCCGCCCATCGCGCCAGCGCCGATGACGTGGACGTGCTCGATCTTGTTGCCGCTGCCCGCAAGCTTCTTCATCTGCTCGCGCAGGAAGAAAACGCGGATCAGGTTCTGCGCGGTCGGCGTCACCATGAGCTTGGCAAAGGACGCCTTCTCGGCGCTGAGCATCGCCCGCCGGTCGCCGCCATGCTTTTCCCAGAGATCGATCAAGGCGTAAGGCGCGGGGTAATGCGCTTCCGGCGCGGCCTTGGCGGCCTCGCTGCGCATTCGCCCGGCGAGGAATCCCCTGACCGGACCGAGGCTGAGAAAATTGTTAAGCAGCCCAGGCCGCGTCCGCTTCAGACGGCCTGATACGGCGTCCTTTACGGCATTGCGAACATGTCGCTCCTGCGTCACGGCATCGACCAGCCCGAGCGATTTCGCCTTTCGCGCATCGATGGTCTTGCCGGTGAGCATCAACGGCATCGACTGCATCGGATTGACGAGCTGCGTGAACCGCACGGTGCCGCCGAGGCCTGGATGCAGGCTGAGCATCACCTCAGGGAAACCAAACCGCGCGTCCTCGATCGCAATCCGCATCTGGCAGGCCAGCGCTACTTCAAGACCGCCGCCGAGGCAGAAGCCGTGAATCACGGCCACGCTCGGAACCCGCAGGGCCTCAAGCCGGTCGATCACCGCATGTGCGCGGCCGATCTCGGTCTCGACGGCGGCGGAATCGGTCGCGCCGCGAAAGGCATTGACGTCGGCGCCCGCAATGAAGCCGGACTTCTTGGCGGAACGAATGACGAGACCTGTGGGGCGCTGGCTTTCCAGCTCCGCCAGCACCTTGTCGAGCTCCTCGATCAGGTCGGCCGAAAGCGTATTGGCGCTGGTGCCTTCGCGGTCGAACAACAGCCACGCGACGCCATCGGCATCGCGCGTCAGCTTGAAATTCTTGTACGGCCCATCGGCATCGGACTTCGGCCCGAGTTCAAGCACGCGATCGCCGAGAACGTTCATGATCTGGCTATCCATGCTCACACCGTCTCTATCAGCATCGCACCGCCCTGCCCGCCGCCGATACATTCGGTGGCGATGCCGCGCCGTGTGCCCAGCCGCTTCATCGCATTGACGAGGTGCAGCACGATGCGGTTGCCGCTGCAGCCGACGGGATGGCCGAGGCTGATCGCACCGCCATCGACGTTCAATTTGCTCTGGTCGAGTTCGCCGGCCGCGCCGTCGAGACCGAGAATCTCCTTGCAGAACTTTTCGTCGTTCCAGGCGGCGAGACAGCCCAGCACCTGCGTCGCAAACGCCTCGTTCAATTCCCAGGTCTCGATATCCGATAGCGTCAGCTCGTTGCGCTTCAATAGCTCGGTTGCCGATAGCACCGGGCCCAAGCCCATGATGCCGGGATCGAGCGCCGACCACTGGCTGTCGAGAATGACTGCCTTCGGCGTCAACCCGTGTTTGGCAACCGCCTCTTCGGACGCCAGGATTACCCACGACGCACCGTCGGTGATCTGCGAGGAATTGCCGGCAGTGACCTTGCCCCAGGGACGCTCGAACACCGGTTTCAGTTTCGCTAAGCTCTCCGGCGTCGAGTCCGGCCGCACGCCGTCGTCGTGATCGTAGAATCTTCCGTCTCGGGCGAACGCGGTCTCGACCTCGCCCTTGAGCCAACCCTCCGATTGCGCTTTCGCCAGCCGCTTGTGGCTTTCGGCGGCATAGGCATCCGACTGCGCGCGGGTGACGCCGAAGAGATGCCCGACCACTTCGGCGGTCTGGCCCATATTGAGTTCGGTGATGGGATCGGTGAGCCCGCGCTCCAGCCCGATGATCGGCTTGAAATAGCTCGGCTTCACCTTCAGCGCGGCCATGATCTTGGCGCCGATGCCTTTCGCTCCGGCAAGGCCCGCGAACCAACGCACGCCCTGTTGCGGCCACACCAGCGGCGCGTGGCTCAGCGCTTCGGCGCCGCCGGCGAGGATCAGGTCGGAGACGCCTTCGCGGATGTAGCGGTAAGCCGTGTCGATCGATTGCATGCCGGAGCCGCAATTGATCTGCACCGTGAAGGCGACCATCTTCTCGCCCATGCCTAGCCGCAGCGCGGCGACGCGGGCCGGGTTCATCTCGTCGGCAATGACGTTGACGCAGCCGAGAATGACCTGATCGAAAGCGTCAGGCGCAAAAGGCTGCCGCGCCAATAGCGGCCGGCCGCACTGCACCGCAAGATCGACCGGGGTGAACGGCCCGGGACCGGAGCGCGCTTTCAGGAACGGCGTCCGGCTGCCGTCAACGATAAAGACCGGTCGCGCCATCAGCTCGCTGCCCTCTGCTCACCCAGTTCCTGGAAGAATTGATGCACGTCGGCGCCCTTCCTGTAAATCGGCGACAACGCCTCAGGTGCGAAATCGTCGACCTCAATCACCTTCGCAACGGCTTCATGCGCAGCCTGCAGCTTCTCACCTTGGGCTTGCGTAATGACGCCCTTCTTCACCGCCTCTTTCCAGTCATGCAGGCGCGCGGCGCGCATCTGTTTGGAAATATCTTCTGCCGCCGTAACCAGCAGGAACGCCTTCTCCAGCCGGGCGATGCCGCCGTCGTCGTCGACATGCGACAGATCAGCCGTCAGCCGGTCGCGTGCCGCCGACGGCTCCAGCACCAGCTGCGCGCATTGATGCACGACGCGGTCGGACGGGCCGAGCACCCTTGCGCCGAACGGCTGGATCAGGAATTTCAGGATCACGGCCACAAGCCGATTCGGCAGGTTGGCCAGGATTTCGGCAAAACGGTTCTCGATGGTGCGGAAGCCGCTGGCCATGCACCATTCGAGCGCGGCGAAATCTTCCCTTTGCCCTCCTCATCCTGCCAGCGTTTCAACGCAGCCGACAGCAGATAGAGTTCAGACAGAATGTCGCCGAAGCGCGCCGAGAGCATTTCCTTGCGCTTGAGCGCACCGCCCAGCGTCAACAACGCCATGTCGGCGCACAGTGCGAAGCCTGCGGAATAGCGCGACAGCTGACGATAGAACCGCGTGGCCTCTCCGGCTTTGGGTGCCGGCGCGAACAGGCCGCCGCTCCAGCTTCGACCCCAGGCGCGGAACATGGTCTTGAAGCTGTGGCCGACATGTTTCCACAACGCCTTATCGAAGGCGTCGAGGCCTTTAGCACGGTCCGCTTCACCCAGTGCATTCATTTCCTCAAGAAGGAATGGATGCGCGCGGATCGCGCCTTGACCAAACACGATGAGATTTCGGGTGAGGATATTGGCGCCCTCGACGGTGATGCCGACCGGCACCGAACGATAGAGATTGCCGAGATAGTTCTGCGGCCCGTCGATCACGGCCTTGCCGCCATGGATGTCCATGGCGTCGTCGATCACGATCCGCATCCGCTCGGTGGCGTGCAGCTTCATGATGCCGGAAATGACGGCGGGATGATGCCCCTGGTTGAGCGCTGCGCAGGTTAGCCGCCGCGCGGCGTCGAGCAGATAGGCCGTGCCGGCGATGCGGGCCAGCGGCTCCTCGATGCCTTCGAACTTGCCGATGGAAATGCCGAACTGCTCGCGGATGCGGGCATAGGCGCCGGTGGTGCGCGCCGCATAGGCCGCGCCTGCGGCCGACAACGACGGCAGCGAGATGCCGCGGCCGGCGGCGAGCGCCGTCATCAGCATCTTCCAGCCCTGCCCGAGCCGCTCCTGCCCGCCGATGATGTAGTCCATCGGGATGAAGACGTCGCGGCCCCAGTTCGGGCCGTTCTGGAACACCTGCATCGCCGGCAGATGGCGGCGGCCGATCTCGACGCCGGGCAGATGGGTCGGGATCAGCGCGACAGTAATGCCGAGCTCTTCCTGATCTCCCACCAGATGATCGGGGTCATAGGCCTTGAAGGCGAGGCCGAGCAGCGTCGCGACCGGCCCCAACGTGATGTAGCGCTTGTGCCAGTTCAGGCGCAGGCCCAGCACTTCGCGGCCGTCAAAATGGCCCTTGCAGATGATCCCGGTATCGACCATCGACGCCGCATCGGAGCCCGCTTCCGGGCTGGTGAGGCCGAAGCAGGGAATGTCGGCACCTTCGGCCAGCCGCGGCAGCCATCTATCCTGTTGCTCCTTGGTGCCGAAACGCATCAGCAGTTCGCCCGGCCCGAGCGAGTTCGGCACCATCACGGTGACGGCCGCGGTTAGCGAGCGCGAGGAAAGTTTTCGCACCACTTCGGAATGCGCATAGGGCGAGAAGCCGAGCCCGCCAAATTCCTTGGGGATGATCATGCCGAAGAATTTGTGGCGCTTGATGAAGGCCCACGCCTCCGGCGACAGATCGCGCCATTCCCAATTGATCTTCCATTCGTCGAGCATGGCGCAGAGTTCGTCGACGGGGCCGTTGAGAAACGCCTTTTCCTCATCAGTCAGCGTCGCCGGCGCCGTCGCCAGCAATTTCGACCAGTCGGGATTGCCGGTGAAGAGATCCGCGTCCCACCAGACATCACCCGCCTCGAGCGCCTCGCGCTCGGTGTCGGACATCGCGGGCATTGCGCCACGCGCGAAAGCGAAGATCGGCTTGCTGATCAAATCGCGGCGAAAGCTCATGGGGACCTCCTCATGATCGGGGACGCGACGTCGCGCCTCACCTGTGCCAAACGTCAGTTCATCCTAGCTGAAAAGCACGGGTTTCGGGGACGCCTCGCATCGGGAATGCAGCGAAATTGATAAACCAGGAGATAACGGCGGAGGCCCGGGCCCGTTCCAAAATGGCCCTATTGTCCGGCGGCTAGAGACCCGACGTTACCGGATGGTTGCCCGTCCGGAGTGCCCACAGCTCTCAACCCGCGGGCACGCCGGTGTTATGAATCACGCTTGTTGCGTCGCCGCTCATTGGGGACGAACACGGCAAACACTTCCCTGACGCGAACGGCAGGCGTGACATCGCGGGTAAAACGACGCTCCGCGGTCGTCTGGGTTTCCTCCACGCGAGGCGCGTAAAGCGCGCTCCCGTACAGCGTTCCGTCGAACCGCAAATTGCTCTCGTCGTCGGTGAGATAAGCGTTTGAAACAAACAACAGTACGAGCAACGCCGATCCGACGTAGGTAAAATATTTGAAAATGGGCATTGATAGACGAATCTCCTTCTTGGAGAGAAGGGTGCGCCGCTCGCAATAAAGCTGAGGTTTAAGGGCGCCCAGCTTTTGCCGGAACAGTTGGCTGGCGGTTGCCAATTTGTGGCGAATTTTAATGAATCGCCGCGACGACCGTGAACATCGGCGTCCCACGGAAAGCCCTTTCGGGCCTCGCCAAAGCTGGACGAAAAATCCGACTAAAAAATTGACTAACGAGACAGCCTGTTAAGAAGTGCCACGAGTTCGCCCTGGCGGTGCGTGCCGGTTCTGTTGAAAATTGCCTTGAGATGATTTCGGGCTGTTTCCACAGTGACGCCCAGTTCGGCCGCAGCAGTCTCCACTGAACTGCCTGTCGCGAGCTTTCCCGCGAGCTTGGCTTGTGCCGGCGTGAGCTCAAAGACTTTCCCAAGCATATCCGGATTGACGGCTGCAGTGCCTTCGAGATCGTTTACTACAAGCACGGCGCGCGCCCCGAGAAACGGGCTTCGCGCCGCCGGCGGAACGGGTAGCGCCTTCAGCACCAGAGGTCGTTTGCTTTCCCGCCTTACGATGACCGGATCGAAGCGACAAGCTTGCATGTCCGACGTCTCTTTAAGACGATCGATCACTCCGGAAAGTTCGGAATTGGCACGGCAATCATGAAGCGCCAGCCGATTATTTCGAACGAGGATTTCGCGGCCAACATAGACCCCCATCTGCCTGTTCGCGCCAAGCAATCTTCCATTGCGATCAAGCGCCATCGCAGGTCGTTGCACGAGGTCAAGGGCGTTCGTCACGCTCAAGATTGCGGCCCGGCCAACGGCGTTAGAAAGCGTGGCGACTTCAGTAAGCCGGCGCGAAAGCTGCGACAGCGCTTTCACCTCGTCGCGCTCGAACATTCCTTCCTTGGGGGTGCGCTGAAGAGATAGTCCCCATAGGGCCGGACCAGCCCTGAAACCGACCGCAGCAAACCACTTCAATCCATATCCAGCGAGATTTGCGTAAAGCGGATCGCGCATCATCTCGGTTTCCGATTTGAACAAATCGGCATCCGTAACCACATTAGCGCCGGCCTGAAGAAGCGGAACGCCTCGCGCGGCCCTGACGTCGGCCACGTGGAATTTATGATGGAAGTAGTTGTCGATATACTCGGACACGGCTTCGGTCCTTGGAATGTCTTCGGTCCGCACGTCGCTTTGGAGCATAGCCGCGCCCTTGGCATCAGCAGCCTGGCATATGTCCTCCATCAGTTCCCGCCAGATCAGCGGCTCCAGGACGGCGTCACCGAGGCGCTTGCCGGCATCTTCGAGCTTTCGAACGTCAAACAAATTCCCAACCCCCGCTGCTCCGTCGACCGGCTGAACCAGTCTGCTTGAGTTTAGCGAAGGAGCAAGCGCCGAGCCTCGTTCGCCGCCTAGAAAAGCGCGCCTAAGAAAAGCGCGCGAAAAGCTTGCGGTATCAAGACACCGTCACCACGGCGGCGTACCCCAACCAACGGCGTGAAGGATCCGTAGGAAGCGAAACACCTAGCCTGTTTGGGTCATGCGCCATGCGCGCCACCAATGATTGATGGTCGGCGCGAAGGCTTCTCCAGACGCATGGCATTTCAGAGGGGAATAAGATGAAACGTTCGTGGCTCAATTGTTCGATTGTCGTTTTGGTGGCGTGCATCATGCTTCAAAGAATGGCCGTTGCTAGTCCAATACAGTGGACAACCAGCAGCGGAGGAAACGGCCACTATTACGACGTGGTGTTTTCAAATAACCCGACTTGGTTTGATGCGCTTGGCCAAGCAGCCGCGCTGTCCTTCAACGGCTCATCGGGACATCTCGCAACCTTCACTACCCGTAGCGAACAGGAATTTGTAATTCAGAACTTGGGAGGGGCTCCGCACTGAACGCGCTGTGGCTCGGCGCATACCAGAGCCTGAATGCTGCGAACTATTCTGAACCGTATGGCGGATGGAGCTGGATCACAGGTGAAAGCTGGCTCGGAGTGTCGCCTAACGATCCAGTGGTTCCCCGCTCGGACTTTGGATTCAACAATACATATTTTAACGGAACGCCAGAGGGGTTTGCGATTACATGGTGGAACAGCGGAGGAATTAACGACTATACCGCCCTTCCCAATCCTTCGTTCGGCGACGGAAACGGTGGTCCTGCTCGCGGGTTTATTGTCGAATACAATGGCATTTCTGCCGTCCCCGAGCCCTCAACCTGGGCAATGATGATCCTCGGCTTCACGGGTCTCGGATTCATGACGTATCGGCGAAGGAACAAGCCGGCGCTCGAAGCGGTTTGACGGCGATCGATCCCAAACTGAGAGGCCGCCAAAGGGCGGCCTTTCTTTTCGCGCGAGCCACGCAGCGGCGGATGCGGACCAAGGCTCCGAACGATCAAGCGCCGGCGCGGGTTGTGCCGGCGCTCGATCGTCGGGAAAACTGCAGAGCCGCTCAACCCGGTCCCGCGCCCTGCGTGGCGGTGTACACGGCATAGAGCGATTGGCTCGCGGCCATAAACAGGCGGTTGCGCTTCGGACCGCCGAAGCAGATGTTGCCGCAGACCTCTGGCAGGCGGATGCGGCCGATCAACTTGCCCTCCGGCGACCACACTGTCACGCCGCTATAGCCGACGGCGCGGCCGGCATTGCTCGAGCACCAGACGTTGCCATTGACGTCGCAGCGCACGCCGTCCGGTCCACATTTCACGCCGTCGACCATGAAGTCGCTGAACCGCTTGTGGTTGCTGAGCTTGTTGTCGGTGCCGACGTCGAACACGAACATGTCGCCCTTGCCGCCCGGACCGGTATCGCCCGGTCCCTTGCCAGTAGAGGCGACGTACAGCTTCTTGTAGTCGGGCGAGAAGCAGAGGCCGTTGGGATCGGGCACCTGTTCCTCGGTCACCACAAGGTCGATGCGGCCGGACGGATCGATGCGATAGCAATTGGTCGGCAATTCGCGCTTGCCCGGCACGAAGCCGGCCGGCTGTCCGATCCGTGGATTGAGCTTGCCGGCAGCGTTGCTCGGTCCTCCCGCGACGTCGGGCTCGCCCTCATAGAGCATGCCGCCATAAGGCGGATCGGTGAACCAGTAGCTGCCATCGGGATGCGCGACGACGTCGTTCGGCGAGTTGAGCTTTTTACCGTTGTAGGAGTCGGCAAGCACGGTCGCAGTGCCGTCGTGCTCATAGCGCACGACCCGGCGGGTGAGATGTTCGCAGGAGAGCTGTCGGCCCTGGAAGTCGAACGAGTTGCCGTTGCTGTTGTTGGACGGCGCGCGGAAGACGCTGATGTGACCGTCGTCCTCCGACCATCGCATCTGCCTGTTGTTGGGAATGTCGCTCCACAGGAGATAACGGCCCTGCGCGCTCCAGGCCGGACCCTCCGCCCACAACTGCCCGGTATGAAGACGCTTGATCGCGGTGTTGGGCTGGGCGAGATTGTTGAAAGATGGATCGACGGCGATGATGTCGGGATCCCAGAAATAGGTGGTCGGGGCGCCGCGCGGACTGAAATCTCGCGGCGGGCTGGTGATCGTCGACGGCGGCACCACCGGGCCGCCCTGAGGGCCGCCCTGGGCCAGCGCGGAACTGACGCCCGCCACGGTGGCGCCGGCGCATGCCGCCAGACCATGGACGAGTGTTCGTCGTGAAATCATGCCTTCTGGATCGCGCAATTGTTGTGGATCGCCCCGCTGTTGGCGTGTCATCGCATCCTCCCAATGTGTACGCCACCGTTGATCCCGGCCTGGCAACTCAAGGTTATTCTGCTCCGTCGCCGGTGGCGAGAGCTGCTTTCGATCTTTTTCCCGCGCGAGAGGCTTGCAATGCAAGATGGCCTTACCTCGTCTAACTCATGTCCATCGGGAGGCTCTGCCACGCGCGGCCGGCGAGCGGCTTGGGCGCTTGCCCACCGGAATACGCCGCAGCGCTTTACGTCAAACCTTCGTCGGGAATATTCAATACCGTGCCGCACGCCTTGCAGTGGACCGCATCGCTGTCATGGCGCTGCAGGCCGCAGGTCGGACAAGAAAAACGCACCTTGTTGGGCGAGAGCAGCGCGCGGGCCAGATTGAAGAACAGTGTAACGCCAAAGATCATGATGACGACGGTGATCATGCGGCCGGTCGTCCCCGACAGGGTGATGTCACCGAAGCCGGTGGTCGTCAGCGCCGTCACTGTGAAATACAGCGCGTCGGCGTAGTTCGAGATCTGAGCGTTGCGGAATTTCTGGGTCTCATAGACGATCGCGGTCATCACGAAGATGAATACCGCCAGGTTGGTGACGGCAAAGATCACTTCCTCGTTGCGCCGGAAGAACGTGCTGTCTTCGCGCAGCCGAGCCAGCATCTGGTAGTCGCGCAACAGCCGCAATGTTCGCAAGATCCGCAGAAAGCCGCCGGCTTCTCCGGCAAGCGGCGCCAGGAACGAAATGATCGCGACAATGTCGGTCCAGGTCGAAAAGTGGGTGAAATCGCGCAGTCGATGCCGGCTGACGAGAAGGCGTGCAGCAAAGTCCGTGAGGATCACGACGCCGAACAAAACGTCCAGCGCTTCAGTGATATTGTTGGAGGGAAGGAACGAGGTCGCGATGATGAACAGGACCGTCACGACATCGAACACCAGAAGGGCATAGCGGAAACGAACGCCCTCCGGCGTGGCGCCCTCATAGAGGCGTCGAATGTTCTTTTGCAGCGAGGCAAATGACATGACGCTATCTTCACCATTCAGACGCTTGATTGCAATGATACTGGTGGCGCGAAGAGGAGTCGGCTTACCTAAGCCACTCGCAGGAAGACATCACTTCCGGTTTGCCGCCGCGCGCTCGATGAACGACACTTCGACGCCCTTCTTCAGAAGCTTTGCCAATTTGTCGACGTCCCAGTTGGTGAGACGCACGCAGCCGTGCGATTCCGCCTTGCTGACCTTCGACGGGTTGGACGTCCCGTGAATGCCATATCCTTCCGCTGAAAGTCCGATCCAATAGATGCCCACGGGGTTGTTAGGGCCCGGCTTGATGGTGAAAGCTCGCCTGGATTTGACCTCCTTGAACTTGTAATCCGGGTTGTAGCGATAATGCGGAGAAGCATCGATCGAGGTCACCTTGAGCGTGCCGCTGGGAGTCGGCTTCTCTTCGCTGCCCACAGTCGCCGGAAAGAAGCCGATCAATTCGGAATTCGCGAAGGCCTTGATGGTTTGGGACGATTTGTCGACTTCGACGCGCGTGACATCCGGTTTCGTCTCGTTCGCCTTCGTCTCACTCGCCGCGACGTTTGCCACCGAGATCGTTTGACCCGCCTCGTCAAATTTCTTGCCGGGGTTTAAAGCTGCGAGGAGCGCCTCGCTCATGTGAAATTTTTCGGCGATGGCTTCGCGCGGACTGGTGTAGCCCAGCGACTTCAGGCTCTTCATGTCTTCCATCTTTGCCGGGAGCTTCTCCAGGAACGGCCCTTTTACGTCCTTTTCCGTGATCTTGTAGTCGACGATGATGGCATCCGCACTGGTCGCGACCAGCGCACCCCAGACTTCGGAAGTCAGGGCCAGCTTGTTCACAGCCAGAGCCTCGGCTTCGGCAAACGCCTTCAGGGCTTTCTCGGCATTTTCGCCAAGCTTGCCGTCGATCTCTCCGGGCGAGAAATTGGCGCGGTCGAGCAGCACCTGCGCCTTGACGATGGCCGGATGAATCTTGTCGTCGGTCGGCGCCTTGCCCTTGAACTCCGCCTTGTTGATCGTGGCGGCATCCGGGCCGGCAACGGCCGGATGGACGAGGCACGCGAGCAGGACCATTCCGACCAAAAGGCGGATCATCGGGAATCTCCAAAATACCATCTAATAAGGATTTGGAGGGTCGGAGTTCCGTGCTGGCGGCTGGCACAAGGAGAGCCGCACAGCCCGTACGTCGACAATCAATCCGGCCGGATCATCTCGAACATGTTTTCCGGCCTGATCTCGAAATAATCGCCGCGGCGGCCGGCGCGAACGATCGGGTGGGCCCGTCCGGTCTGGTAGACGCCGTTCTCGATCATGGCCTTGTCGATATGCACGGCGACGACCTCGCCCAGTGTCAGCCAGGCCTGCGCTTTTTCGCCGTCGGCGCCCTGCAACTGGATGATCTGCGTCAGCTTGCACTCGAAGGCAACCGGGCTTTCCGCCACGCGGGGCACGTTGACGAGCTTGCAGGGCGCAGCGGTAAGCCCCGCGATCTTGAACTCATCGACATCGCGGGCAACGTGGGCCGCGGTCGCGTTCATCTGATTCGCCAGATCCATGGTGGCGAGATTCCAGACGAATTCGCCGGTATCCTGGATATTGCCGGCGCTGTCCTTCCAGTTGGTGGAAGAGAAGCCGATGATAGGCGGGTGGTAGCAGAAGGCGTTGAAGAAGCTGTAAGGCGCCAGGTTGACGTTGCCCTTGGTGTCGCGCGAGGAAATCCAGCCGATCGGACGCGGGGCGATGATGGCGTTGAAGGGATCGTGCTTGAGGCCGTGGCCGTTTTTCGGCTCGTAATAGTGCAGGTCTGTCGCGGTCACGCTGCGGTCCTTGTTGCGATTGCTTAGTTCCGGACCGTTCCCTTAGCACGCGGCGAGAGGCCTGCGATCACGAAATCGATCATTTCGTCGATCGTGGGGCCGGGTTTGGTGGCGCATTGCGCGATCATTTGGGGATGGAAGAACCGCATCATCGCGGTGCAGGCGCACATCGCGGCCTTCGGCACGTCGGCGACCTCGAACTCGCCTGACGCTGCGCCCTGGCCGATCACGCTGCCGATCGTTTCGGTGATCTGCAGCATATGAGCCACGCAGACGTCCCAGCTTTCCTCCATCGCGATCTCAACCATCTCGTGCAGCTTGGAATCGCCGACGTAGCGTTCCGCGTTCATGTGGTGGATCGAGATCATCAGCTCGCGCAGGCGGGTTGCCGCCGGACCGCGGCCGGCCGCAATCGTCTGCGCGGCCTGCTCGACCTCACCCATCAGGACGCGGGCCACGCCCTCGTGGATCGCCTTCTTGGAATCGAAGAAGCGATAGACGTTGGCCGGGCTCATGCGCAGTTCTTTGGCGATGTCGGCGACCGTGGTCTTCTGGTAGCCGATCTGCCTGAACAGACGCTCCGCCACCACGAGAATCCTTTCCCGGGTGTCGGTCTCGATGTGCTCTGAAATCAGCGTCATGTCAGCTCTCAATGTTCAATTATTCTGCGGCGTCGGCAAGCGGAATTGCGTGCGGGCCCTTGATCTGATGTTGCGGCGCAAGATCAGGCTGCTCGGCCTGGCCGCTTTCATCCAGGCTCTTCCTGAACCACAGGGCATAGAGGCCCGGCAGGTACAGCAAGGTCAGGAAGGTTGCGACGAACAAACCGCCCATGATGGTGATCGCCATCGGACCCCAGAAGGCCGAGCGCGACAGCGGGATCATGGCGAGAATCGCAGCCAGCGCCGTTAGCACCACCGGCCGGGCACGCCGGACGGTGGCCTCGACGATGGCTTCCTTGCGTGTCAGGCCCTGGGAAACATCGGTTTCGATCTGATCGACCAAAATCACCGCGTTACGCATGATCATACCGGCCAGCGCGATCAGGCCGAGCAGCGCCACGAAGCCGAACGGCTGGTTGGCGATATTGAGGCCGAGCGAGGCGCCGACGATGCCGAGCGGCGCGGTGAGGAAGACCAGGAACAGGCGCGAGAAGCTCTGCAACTGGATCATCAGCAGCGTCAGCATCACCATGACCATCAGCGGGAACAGCACGAAGATCGAGGCATTGCCCTTGGCGGATTCCTCGAACGCGCCGCCCGGCTCGATCCGGTAGGCCGGTTCGAGATGGTCGCGGATTTCCTTCAGCTTCGGCCAGATCTGGTTGGTGACGTCGGGGCCTGGACGCCATCGACGACATCGGTCCGCACCGTGATCGCCATGTCGCGGTTGCGCCGCCACATGATCGGCTCCTCATGGGAATACTCGATCTTGGCGATCTGCTGCAGCGGTACGGCGACGCCGTTGCGCGAGGTCACCGTGAGGTCGCCGACGCTCTTGAGATCGAGCCGTTCGGACGGCACGGCACGGGCGACCACGCCGACCTTCTCGATGCCGTCGCGGATCGTCGTGACCTGCGCGCCCGAGATCAGCATGGCCAGCGCCTGCGAGACGTCCTGCGGCGTCAGGCCGAGCGCGCGGGCGCGGTCCTGATCCACCACCAGCTTCAGGTAGGGCGACTGCTCGTTCCAATCGAGCTGTGGCTCCAGAACGTTCGGATTCTGCTTCATGACGTCGCGCACCTTGTAGGCGATGTCACGCACGGTGTTGGCGTCGGGGCCGATCACGCGGAACTGGACAGGAAAACCGACCGGCGGTCCGAAATTGAAGCGGTCGATGCGCACGCGCGCTTCGCTCAGATCACCCCCGGCGACCGCCTTCTCCAGCCGCGCCTTGATCCGCTCGCGGGCCTCGACGTCCTTCGACACGATCACGATCTCGGCGAAGGCCTCGTTCGGCAGTTGCGGATTGAGGCCGAGCCAGAAGCGCGGCGAGCCCTGGCCGACATAGGCGGTGTAGGTCGCGATATCCTTGTCGTCCTTGAGCAGCGCTTCCGCCTTCTTGACGGATTTCTCGGTGACGTTGAAGGCGGTGCCTTCCGGCAGGCGCAACTGCAGGAACAGCTCGGGCCGCTCGGAGAGCGGGAAGAACTGCTGCTGCACTTGGCCAAAGCCGACGATCGAAAGCACGAACACGCCGACCGTTGCCGCCACCACCTTGACCCGGTGGTCGACGCACCACTGCACCATGCTGCGCAGGATGCGATACATGCGTGTCTCATAGACCGCGTGCGGATCGTGGTTGTGGTGAACCTTGATGTTGGGCAGCAGCTTGACGCCGATATAGGGCGTGAAGATCACCGCGACGAACCAGGAGGCGACCAGTGCGATCGCCACGATCCAGAAGATGCCGCCGGCATATTCGCCGACCGCCGAATTGGCAAAGCCGATGGGGAGGAAGCCAGCGGCCGTGACCAGCGTTCCCGTGAGCATCGGAAACGCAGTTGATTCCCAGGCAAAGGCGGCCGCGCGGACGCGGTCCCAGCCCTGCTCCATTTTCACCACCATCATCTCCACCGCGATGATGGCGTCGTCGACCAATAGGCCGAGCGCGATGATCAACGCGCCGAGCGTGATGCGGTGCAGGTCGATCGACATGGCGTTCATGACGATGAAGACGATCGCGAGCACCAGCGGCACCGACATGGCGACCACGATTCCCGTGCGCCAGCCGAGCGCCACGAAGGAGACGAACAGCACGATCGCCAGCGCCTCGATGAAGGAATGCACGAACTCGCCGACGGCCCGCTCGACCACCTTCGGCTGGTCGGCGATCTGCTCGACCTCGATGCCCTGCGGCACCGCCTTCATGAAATCGTTGGTCGCCTTCTCGACCTCCTTGCCGAGGTCCAGGATGTTGGCGCCCTTGGTGGTGACGACGCCGATGCCGAGCGCGGGCTTGCCTGCCTGGCGGGCGACGAAGGTCGGCGGATCGACGAAGCCGTGGGTGACGGTCGCGATATCGCCGAGCCGGAACACGCGACCGTTGCTTTCGACCGGCGTCTCTGCGACGGCCTTGACGCCATCAAGCGCGCCGGTGACACGCAGCGGCACGCGCTGCGAGGAGGTTTCCACCGTGCCGGCGGGCGTCACGTTGTTCTGCTTGGCCAGCGAATCGAACAGCGCCTGCGGCGTGATGCCGAGCGTCGCCAGTTTGGCGTGGGAGAATTCGACGTAGATGCGCTCGTCCTGGGTACCGTAGAGATTGACCTTAGTGACACCAGGCACCTTCAAGAGCCGCTGGCGCATGCCCTCGGCGGCCTTCTTCAACTGCGCGTAGTCCGCGCCGTCGCCGGTCATCATATACAGAATGGAATCGACATCGGAGAATTCGTCGTTGACGTTCGGGCCAAGCAGGCCCGCGGGCAACTGACCCTGCACGTCGGCGAGCTTCTTGCGCAGGAGATAAAACAGATAGGGCACGTCCTTTGGCGGGGTCGAATCCTTGAAGGTGACCTGCAACGCAGTGAACGACGGCTTGGAATAAGTCTGCACCTTCTCGAAGAACGGCAGCTCCTGCAGCTTCTTCTCGATGGGGTCGGCGACCTGGGTCTGCATTTCCTGCGCGGTCGCGCCCGGCCAGATCGCCGAAACGTTGACCACCTTCACCGTGAAGAACGGATCCTCGGCGCGGCCAAGCCGCTGGTAGGAGAAGAAACCGGCCGCACCCAGCACAATCATCAGGAACAGGATCAGGGTCGGATGGCTCACCGCCCAGCCCGAGAGATTGAAGCGCTTCATGTCACTCTCCAACGAACCGAATTGCCAAGGTGCAACTTGTTGTGACCGTCATTGCCTGCGACAAACGCGAAGCGTTTGCGCAAGGGAGCGAAGCGACGAAGCGATCCATACTTCCTTGTGGCGACATGGATTGCTTCGCTGCGCTCGCAAATGACGGGATTAAAACGACAGCGACGAGACCACCCGGACCTTCTGGGCCGGATCGATTTTCTGCACGCCGAGCGCGACCACCTTGGCGCCGTCATTGACGCCGCCGGAGATCACGACCGAATTGCTCTCGTAGGATTTCACGACCACCGGCTGCAGCTTCACCGCGCCGGCATCATCGACAATATAGAGTGAGGGGTTGCTGCCCTGGCTGAACAGCGCCGACAGCGGTAGCCTGGCCACGCGCTCGGTCGCGGCATCGGCCAATGTCAGCGTCGCGGTCATGCCGAGCGAGACCTTGTCGTCGGCTTCCGGCAACGAGAATTTTGCAAGATAGGTCCGGGTCGCCGGATCGGCCGACGGCGCGATCTCGCGCAGCTTCGCAGTGTATTTCTTCTCCGCATCCGACCATAGCGTTACGGTGGCGGTACCGGACTTGGCGCGCCCGACCAGCGTTTCGGGAATCGCGACCACGGCTTCCTTCTCGGCAAAGCGCGCGACGCGAACCGCGGTCTGGCCGGAGGCAACGACCTGGCCGGGATCGATCAGGGTCGCGGTGACGACGCCGCGGCTGTCGGCCAGCAGCGTCGCATAAGAAAGAGAGTTCTTGGTGAGTTCGACCTGCCGCTCGGCGCGATTAAGCCGTGCGCGCGCTTCATCGGCGGCGGCGCGGCTCTGATCCATCTGCGCATCGGTGGTCCAGCCCTTGGTGCGCAGATCCTTGGCGCGCTGCTCGGCGGCGCCAGCCTGGGCCAGCACGCCGGTAGCGGCACGGAATTCGGCCTCCGCCTGCTCGGCCTGCAGTTTCAGATCGACCTCGTCCAGGGTGGCGAGCGGCTGGCCGATATCGACGGTCTGGCCAACCTCGACCAGGCGCTTGGCGACCTTGCCGGGAACCCGGAAGCCCATGTCAGTCTCAATCCGGGGCCTGATGGTGCCGACAAAGCTGCGCTCCGGCGTCTCGGCCGCATAATGCACCGTGGCGACCAGAACCGGGCGTCCGGGAACGGCCGTTTCGGCGGCCTTTTCATTGCAGCCGGCCAGTGCGAACACGGCAAAGGCCAACGACGCTCCCGTCAAGAGCCTGTAATAGCTAGAGAAAATGGAACGGGCAAACATCGGACTCTCCATCTCGGGATCTGATGAAGAGTATTGAATGCTCACTGATGAATGTCAACATTCGTCAGTGGTCATCATTTCGTGATAGGAAATAGGTTAAGAGGTAATTGCCTTCCTTGGAAACCGATGGAGACAGGACAGCCGAAACCGTGTCCGCCTACCCGTCCCCGGTGAAGTAGCTTGAATGGAGCGCGGCGAAACCCGGGCTACGCGCCCTGCTTCGGTTACTCGGCCGACACCCGCCGCCATTTATCGGGCGCGGCGAGCTTTTTGCGCGTCTTCGTAGGAACGCTCTTTCTGGCGCTCCTCGCGACCTTCCGCGCAGGACCGGACTTCTTGTTCGATTTCTTGCTGGCCGCCTTAGCCGTATTCTTCGAACTCCCAGACTTCGTTGTGCTTGCATTGGCCGCTCTGGCTTTCGTTGCCTTGACTGCCGTTGCGCTGCGCCGCTTCTTTGCTACACGCTTTCGCCGTGCAGGCGCGGCTGCGACTGGCGGTACCATCAGCGGATCGGAAACGAGACCGTCGGCGGCGAGCGGCACATAGGCCGCCGCGCGTTCGTCCGCCCTCAAGCCCGGCTCATCCGCCTTCAACGCCTGGCTTGCGGCTTCCGTCGCGGTGCTGGCGATGCCTTTCACCGTGTCTGTGAACTTTTCCAGAATCGATTTGTCCTTGTCTTTGTCCTTGGCCATGTCGTCTCCCTCAGCTTCCCGACATGGAACTAACCAACCCGGCGCCGCCGGGTTCCTGGACGGAAACCTCACTCCGCCAACTGAAACCGCTCAAAGCGATCCAATTCTTCCTCGATGCGGCGCTTGTAGTCCTTGCGCGCGGCCCGTGCCGCGCCCTTGCCGACCCAGCTCCATTTCTGCATCAGCAATTTCTTGTTCTGCCGGTCGGTCTTCAGATCGATGGCGGCGACGATGTCTTGGCCGACCAGGACCGGCAGCGCGAAATAGCCGAACAGGCGCTTGTCTTTTGGCACATAGGCCTCGAAGCGGTGGCCGTAGTCAAAGAACAACTCGCTGCGCTTGCGCTGGATAACAAGCGGATCGAACGGCGAGAGAATGTGCACCGGGCCATCGCCGGCGTCTGCCGGCGGATTCGCCTCCAGCACTTCGGGCCGAGCCCAATGCTCCTGCTTGCCGGCCCCTTCGAGCGCAACCGGCGCCAATTCCCCGCGCCGCACACGCGCCTCGATCAGGCGCCGCACCGCTCCCTTGCTCGGCGCGTCGAGATGACAGATGGAATCGAGGCTGACAACGCCTTGCGAACGTAACGCACGATCAAGCAGGTAGGCGGTGATTTCCGCCGACGTCGCCGGCTTCGGCGGCTTGTCCCAGCCGAAATGCCGCGTCATCAGCTCATAGGTCTTGAGCATGCCGTTTCGTTCGGAGATCGTCACCTCGCCGGTGTAGAAGGCAAGCTGCAGCGCCCGCTTCGAGGGCTTTCGGCTCTGCCAGAGATGTTCCTTCTCGGTCAGAACGTCGTCCTCGATGTCGCGGATGGTCAGCGCACCGTCGCGCCGCAGCAGCCGCATCACCTTGCGGGTGTCCTCGGGCTTTACGGAGGCGAACCATCGATGGCCCTCGCGCCGATGCTCTCGCATCGCCGGGACGAAGAAGCGAAAATCCTTCGCCGGCACATAGGACAGCGCATGCGTCCAGTACTCGAACACGCTCTTGTCGACGCTCTGCGCCTGGCGCAGGTCGGTGCGGGCGTAAGCCGGGATACGGCTATAGAGAATGTGATGATGGCAGCGCTCGATGACGTGAATGGTGTCGATCTGCACATAGCCGAGATGGTCTACCGCCGCCGCAACCGCCTGCGGTCCGACGCCGAACGGATCGCTTGTATCGAGCCGCTGGGCATGCAGCCAGATCTGCCGGGCCTCGGTTTTGGTCAGGGGTCGGGGTTCAGTCGCGCGGGGCATCGCGCGACAATGTAGCGGGATCTGCGCGTGGGGAGTCCTCAGGTTCCGTGGTCGCCGGCCCGCGGCGCGAACTTACCTCACCGCTTCGGCCGCTCCCCCACACTGCCGGTTGCGATCTCGGCCTCGCAGGAGGCGCGGCCGGGCTGCGGCGCATGGCATTTGTAGACATGGCCGGTGAGACGATCGACCAGCCACGCGCTCTCCTCCGTCGGGCTTTCGAACCCAACGTAGCGGCTGCCAAGCGAATTGATCAGCGTTGACAGCAAAATTGCAGCGGCGATCATCGCCGCGCCGATCAGTGTTGGCATTGAAGAACTTCCGGAACCGGCAGGCTCCGATGCGCTGGCACGATAACCCAGGTACTCACGCTGACGCTTGACTGACTGTAACACCCGCCCCGCCCGTTTGGTTGCCCCGAACGAATTCTTCTTCAGATTTTTTGTGAGTAGATTTGCTAGACGCGCATCTGGCCGATTTGTTGTCCACAGATCGGCGCTGGCGCGACGGCACACAGTTTTTCTTTTCTGAAATCAGCGGCCGGAAGTGATGCAGCGCTCGCTTGTCCCAGTCCGCACCGTGCTGTCACTGCAGTGCGTTGTGCTGCGGAACATTGAGATTGCCGAGCCAGGCAGCGCGAGTTGCCTCCACCGAACTTGCCGGAGGCCCTGATGTCGAAGTCGAGGCCGGCCAGGCGGCGTCACGACATCGCGGCAGAGGATTGCGGCTGAGACGGTTCCGGCCCGGGTAGCGTCTGCGGAAGGCGACCGCTTCCGGTCGCTGATCGAAAGGGTGATTCAGATCACGCAAGCAAGATTGGATGTCTACTGAAGATGCCGCGAGACGTAAAATGACGGCGTAGCGGCTTCAAACACCCTCGATGCCGGCTCAAAGCCAACCCTAGTCAGAAAGCTGGCATTATCAATGTGACTTGAATCACATTGTCCACTTTGAACCCGTCCTATGCTCGCAGCATCAAAACGTCATGCACGCCAGTTTGCAGGCGTTAACAGTGAGGACTAAGACAATGACCCGCTTTCTTTCCATCATGACTATCGGCGCCGCGCTGTCGATGACGGCGGGCCTGGCTGTCGCCGGCGACACCGTCTCGGCCGACAAAATCCTGGACGCCCTGAAGCCGAAGCCGGGCGCGACCCGCGGCCTTTCGACCGGCCCGCAGCAGCCGGTGGACGCCGCCACACAGGCCAAGGAAATTGGCTTCGTCAACACGCTGCGCAACCGCAAGACGCGGTCGCTGTCGCTCGGCGAGCGCCAGGAAATTGCCGAACTTGCCGCGAGCAAGCCGAAGATCGATCTCGAAATCCAGTTCGACTATAATTCGGCCGACATCAGCAAGGGCTCGGTGACCGCCGTGCAGGAGCTCGGCAAGGCGCTCTCCGACGCGAGCCTGAAAGGTTCGACCTTCGTGGTTGCCGGTCATACCGACGCGATCGGCGGCGAGGCGTACAATCAGGATCTTTCCGAGCGTCGTGCCGACACGATCAAGAAGTACCTGACCGAAAAGTACGGTATCACCGGTTCCAATCTCGTAACCGTCGGTTACGGCGAGAGCAAGCCGAAGGATGCCAATGCTCCGATGGATCCGGCCAACCGCCGCGTTCAGGTCGTCAACATGGACACCAAGACCGCGTCGAAGTGAGGTCTTGAACGCTAATCCGCCTGCCGTTTGCGGCAGGCGGATTTCCATTGCGGACGAGAAGCACGACGCACTTATTCGTTCGCTCTACGACTTGTCGAGAATTTCCCTGATCTTTGCCGCCAGCGAGCCCACAACCCGTACAAGTGGATCCGTCATTCGACTGCTCGTTGGGCGATCGGTCCGATGCCCCCTCAAATCCAGTTCTGGAAGATCATCAGGCGGCTGAACGTCGCCATCGAGGTGCCAATGAACGCGGCCGATATCGGCAACATTCCGGCAAAGCCGGCAAAACCGACCGCAACATAGGCCCACAGCAACCAGCGGGGACGCCGCCGCGGTTCAAGGCATAGACCAGCGCAAGACTCGCCGCGGTCGCCGCCGGAAGATAGTAGTAAAGGAACCCGAGCGTTCGCGGCAGCAACGCCCATGCGAGGTAGGGGCCGGAATAGAACGCCAATACCAGGAAGGCATCGACCCGCCGCGTCACAATCCAGTCGCGCAGGCAGATCGCGACCGCAATCAGCGCCGGCCACAGGATCAGCGGATTACCGAGGAAGACCACCGCGGCGATCCGGTCGTCGTCGATCTTGTCGAAGAGATACCAGACCGGCCGCACCAGGAACGGCCAGGACGGCCACGAACTCATATAAGTGTGGCCCGCGATCGCGGTGGTGGTGTTGTCGCTGAAGATCCGACGTTGCGCTTGCAGAATATCCGGGAACGAAAAACCGTAGAGCGGAATGAACGTCGCGAGATAGACGGCCGCCGGAATGAGCACGAAGCAACTGGCGAAATGCCACCACCTGAAGCCGGGCCAGAGACCAGGCCGGTACCAATCATCAGGGCTGGCGTCGGCGAATTGCGTGCGCCAGCTTTGCATCAGGCGGACCACGGCGACGATGGCAATGCAGACCGCGAGCACGAAGAGCCCGCTCCATTTGCAGCCGATCGACAGGCCGAAGCCGATCCCGGCAAGCGCGAACCACAGATGCGGCCGCTGCTTCCGAAAGCCATGCATGAACGCCGCGATCGCGAACAGGCTGAAGGTGAGCGCGAAAATATCCAGCATCGCGATCCGCGATTGCACGAACAGCATCTGGTTGAAAAAGGCGAGCAGGCTCGCTGCAATGGCCGGCCCTTGCGCTGCGAACAGTGCCAGCCCGCACAGATACACCGCGACGATGGCGAGCGATCCGAACAGTACGCCCGGATAGCGCCAGCCCAACGGCCCGTCGCCGAACGAATGGATCGACAGCGCGATGAACTGCTTGGCAAGCGGCGGATGCATCGGGTTGAGCATCGGCTCTCGCATCGCCGGCTCGAGCATCTGGCGCGCCGCCGGCACGTAATGCACCTCGTCGAAATAGAATTTCTCCGGTGTGGTGACGCCGATCAGCATCGCGAAATGCGCGAGACCAAACAGGACTGCCGCGACGATGCCCGTGCGCATCATCGAATCGGACAGAACGGAATGTGATGGGGCTGATGGCTTCACGGACAATCTGGCACGAAATCAGGGACTGGATGACATTGCGGCAAAATTGAGTGTGATGGTTCCGGATTTTTATGTCCATCGCATTGAACGATTCCGCAATCACTAACCGACGGGCGAGCAAGCCGCGCAAGTGATAATTCTGCCACATCGCACGCGCGCGCGATCCGGTGCGATGTCGGGGTAAATCGATCGGCTTTGAACTGAATTTCAGTGACTGCGTTCGTTCGCTAATTGCAATTGGCCTGGTAACTGCGTTCGATGCTCCCGCGTATGCGCAAACGCGCGTCGGCGAAGCGGCCGTCGTCAAGAGTGAAGTGCTCCGCGTTGCCGAACCTTCGGCCACCCAGATCAAGGTCGGCGATGGACTGCTCCGCGACGAAACCGTGCGCACCGGAATCGACAGCGCAACGCGGCTGGTGATGGCCGACAGCACCAACCTCTCGCTTGGACCCAACGCGACGCTCAAGCTCGACCGCACCGTTTTCGACGATGAGCATCACTATCGCGAAGTCGCGGTGCGCATAACGTCGGGTGCGTTTCGTTTCGTCACCGGCCGCTCGGACAAGGCCGCCTACAAGATCACGACGCCGCTGGCGACCATTGGTGTGCGCGGCACCACGCTCGATATTCTTTCGCAGCGTGGCCAGACCATCGTCAACCTGCAGGACGTTGCGGCCTCGGTCTGCACGGTCAGCTTTGAATGCATCCAGCTCACCCGCCCCGGCGACACCGCCATCATCACCTCGGGCGGCGGCAGCAGATCGACGGTCAGGAAGACCAACAACCCGCCATGGACGTTTGCCGCAACTGCGGCGCCGCGGCAGGGATTTGCAGCAATACGCAATATGCCGATGCGGCGCCCGCCATCGTCGATGACGGCAGCGATCCCACTGGTATGCTGTGCGGGCGCTGACGATGGCAGGACACGTTCGCAGCTTCACGCTATCGGCCGTGCTTGCGGCCATCGCCCTGCTTTCACTCGTGCCGGCACAATCGGCGTTGGCGCAGTCGCCTTCGCCAATGCCACTCGATGACTGTAAGAAACGGCGCTACGCTGCGCTCTTGCCTTCATACGCGCGCTTCAGGCCTTCGATATCCAGCTTGACCATGCCCAACATCGCCTGCATGACGCGCTGCGCGCCGGCCTTATCCGCGCCGCCGAGATATTTTGACAGCGCGGTCGGCACGATCTGCCACGACACGCCGTAACGGTCCTTCAGCCAGCCGCATTGTTCGGCTTTGCCGCCGTCGGTCAGTAGCGCATCCCAAAGCCTGTCGACCTCGGC
Source organism: Bradyrhizobium sp. RDT10 (assembly GCA_044772375.2). GTDB lineage: Bacteria > Pseudomonadota > Alphaproteobacteria > Rhizobiales > Xanthobacteraceae > Bradyrhizobium. The sequence continues at coordinate 565,243 of CP187939.1, read as the reverse complement.
CTGATCGGCACAGTCGATCAGGAAGGAAACGGCGTGCGTGTATTCCATCTTCATGCCGCCGTTCAGCGCCATGAAGCGCTGGCCGGCCAGCGTGAAGTCTACCACCAACACGGTGCCGGCCTTGCCGGCTGGGCCGTCGATGGGATTGCGCTGGATCTTCTCGATCCGGGAATCCGGCAGCAGTGAAACATAGAGGTTCGCAGCCTCCTCGGCCTCGCCGTTGAACCACAGGCAGGGAGAAATCTTGGACATCGATAAACTCCGGTTGCTGATGCGCTCGACGTGTCAGGCGGTGACGGGTGCGGCGGTTGCAGCCGCGACGTCCATCCACATCACTTCCCAATGGTGGCCATTGGGATCCTCGAAGCTGCGGCCATACATGAAGCCGTAGTCCTGCTTCGGGCCTGGATCGGCGCCGCCGCCCGCGCCTTGCGCCTTCCCGACCATGTCGTCCACCGCGTCACGGCTGTCGGCGGACAGGCAGAGCAGGACCTGGCTGGTCGCCTTGGCGTCGGCGATCTTCTTCGAGGTGAACTGCCGATACTTGTCGTGGGTGAGCAGCATGACGTAGATGCTCTCGGAAAACACCATGCAGGACGCCGTGTCATCGGAGAATTGCGGGTTCTTTTCGCCGCCGATCGCCTGATAGAAGGCGGTCGAGCGGGCGAGGTCACTGACCGGCAGGTTGACGAAGATCATTTTGGCCATAATCGGTTCCTTTCGAGGGGCTCAAGCCAAGGACGAACCCGCGGAGACGGATCCGACATCGTTTTTCAAATTTTTTCAGGCGGCGAAACGGCGTGCCATCGCTGGCATCCGGCGGCGAATGGCCGCTATCTGCCCTTGAAGTCGGGCTTGCGCTTTTCGGCGAACGCCTTGACGCCTTCCTTGAGGTCTTCGCTGTCCCTGACGGCATCGAGCAGCCGCCGCACCTCGGCAACCGTTTCCAGCGGGCCCTTCGGCATGGCGTCGCGGGCGAGCTTTTTCAGCGCCCGGACCACCAGGGGCGCGCTGGCGGCAATTTTCGCCGCCATCTCCTGGGCGAGTGCGACATGCTGCCCCTTCGGCGCAACCTTGTTCACGAAGCCGATCTGCCAGGCGCGCTCCGCCGACATTTCCTCGCCGACCAGAAGAAACTCCATGGCGATCTTGTGCGGCATCCGCGCCATCACCGAGGAGATGCCGCCGGCGGTGGTACCGATCTTGCCCTCGGGATAGATGAAGCGCGTCGTCTCCGACGCTACGCACATGTCCGCCATCTGCACCAGCACGAAGGCACCGCCGACCACCCATCCGGACGTCGCGGCAATGACCGGCTTGTCGAGTTCGACGCCCAATCCAGGCACCGCGTGCCACATGTTGGCGGGGAGATCCCTGACGTCGGCGCCGACCGAAAAATACTTCTCTTCGGATGAAGCAAGCACCGCAACACGGTCATCGCTTTCGTGAAAGCGGAGCCAGGCCGCGCGCAGCTCGTCGCACAGCGCATTGTTGAGCGCATTGTGCGCCGACGCGCGATCCATCGTGATGGTAGCGACGTGGCCCGAGCTCTCGTAGCGAACAAGCTTCATGGCATTCCCCGCGACATCCGCACGAAGGCGGCGTTTGTTATTACTTCTTCTCGGCGGGATCGCGGTGTACCGGATCGACCCACAGCACCGTCTCGGGCTTTTCCACCGGCTCGATGTCGAGGTTGATCGCGACCGCCTCGCCGTCGCTGCGCACCAGCACGCATTCCAGCACCTCGTCGCGGCTGGCATTGATCTCCTGATGCGGCACGTAGGGCGGCACGAAGATGAAATCGCCGGGGCCGGCCTCCGCGGTGAATTGCAGGTGCTCGCCCCAGCGCATCCGCGCCTTGCCCTTCACGACATAGATGATGCTTTCGAGATGGCCGTGATGATGCGCGCCGGTCTTGGCATCGGGCCGGATCGTCACCGTGCCCGCCCATAGTTTCTGCGCGCCGACGCGGGCGAAATTGATCGCGGCCTTGCGGTCCATGCCGGCGGTGGACGGCACGTTGGGATCGAGCTGATTGCCGGGAATGACGCGAACGCCGTCATGCTTCCAGCGCTCGGCATCGCCGTGCGAATGGTCGTGATCGTGGGAATGGGTGTGGTCGTGCGTGCCGGTCATTGTGCGCCTTCTCGAAATATCGTTCGTCCGAACGGTACCGAAAAGTGGGGCCGCAAACCAGAAGATTAAGGGAGCCCACGGCGCATAGGCGCCCCGGCTTTCGTCATGGCCGGGCTCGTCCTTCGCCTATCCACGCCCCAGGCGCTTGCTGCGCATCAGCGCCGCCTGGACATCGCATCCGGATTGACGACATTCGTCGGCGTCCCCGCGGCATAGGCCAGGATCTGGTCGAAAATATCCGTGAACTGGATTTCGTATTCGTCGCGCGAGACGTAGCCGAGATGCGGCGTGCAGACCACGTTGTCCATGGTCAGCAGGGGATCGTTGACGTCGCGGAGCGGTTCCTTTTCATAGACATCGATCGCCGCCATGCCGGGCCTCCCGGCGTGCAACGCATTGACCAGCGCGTTCGGCTCGATCAGCGGTGCGCGGCTGGTGTTGACCAGCAGCGCCGAGGGTTTCATCCGCGCGAGATCTTCCGCCTTGACGATACCGCGCGTGGCGTCGACCAGGCGCATGTGCAGCGAAAGCACATCGCATCGTTCGAAGAAATCAGCCTTGCTGGCGGCGGTCTCATAGCCGTCGGTGCGGGCCTTCGCCATTGCGGGTTCGCGCGCCCACACCAGCACGTTCATGCCGAACGCCTTGCCATAGCCGGCGACGACCGCGCCAATCCGCCCGTAACCATAAATGCCGAGCGTCTTGCCGCGCAGCGTATGGCCGACGCCGATTTGCCATTTGCCGGCCTTGAGCGCCGCCATCTGCTGCGGGATGGCGCGCATCGCCGCCAGGATCAGGCCCCAGGTGAATTCGGCGGTCGCATAGGATGGCGTATCGGCGTGCTGGCTGGATGACACGACAATGCCGAGCCGGGTGCATGTGTCGATGTCGATATGCGGAAAGACGCTGCGCTGGCTGATCAGCTTCAGTTTCGGCAGGCGCTCCAGCAGTGCGTTGCGAATCTGCGTGCGTTCGCGGATCAGCACCAGCGCCTCGGTGTCTCGCAGGCGTTCCGCCAGCACGTCGACGTCCTGGACGTGATCGTTCCAGATGGTGACGTCGTGTCCGGCCAGCTTGCCGAAGCAGTCGAGGGTGCGCAACGTGTCGAAATAATCGTCGAGGATCGAAACCTTCACGATGCGCTTCCCCTGTCAGTGCGCGGTCATTTCACCGCCAGCAATTCGACGTCGAACATCAGCGTCGCATTCGGCGGAATGACGCCGCCAGCCCCGCGCGCGCCATAGCCGAGTTCAGGCGGAATGATCAGCGTGCGCTTGCCGCCGACCTTCATGGAGCCAACACCCTCGTCCCAGCCGGCGATCACCCGGCGCTGGCCGATCGGAAACTCAAACGGCTCGTTGCGGTCCACGGAGGAGTCGAACTTCTTGCCCTTCTGGCCGTTCTCGTAGAGCCAGCCGGTATAATGCATGACGCAAGTCTGGCCGGGCTTCGGCGAAGGGCCGGTGCCGACCTTGCTGTCGATGATCTGCAAGCCTGAAGCTGTGGTCATGGGTTTTCCTGCGGTCTGGGCCGAAGCCATCCTGATGGCAACGGGCGTGGCAACCGCGGCCGCGACGGCGGCACATGCGGTCCGGATGATCGTGCGTCGGGAGAAGCGCATCTGTTGAACCTCTTCTTGGAGAGACGGAGCTTCTAGACGCTCAATAGCCCAGCGCGCAACCGTCCTTGCGGGGATCGGAGCCGCCGGTCAGCGTGCCCTTGTCCCAGTCGATCCAGATCGCCTGGCCACCGCCGAGTGGGCCGACCACGCTGGTGGTCTTGTGCCCGATCTTCTTCAGGCCCTCGACGATCTCGGCCGGCACGCTGTCCTCGAGCTGGTAGACGCCCTCGTAATGCAGGCCGCGCGGCATATCGATGGCTTCCTGCACGTCGCAGCCATAGTCGAGCATGTTGGTCAGCACATGAGTCTGCCCCACCGGCTGATACTGGCCGCCCATCACGCCGAACGGCATCACGGCGCGGCCGTTCCTGGTGGCGAGGCTCGGAATGATCGTGTGCAGCGGCCGCTTGCCCGGCGCGATGCAGTTGGGATGGCCGGGCTGAATCCGGAAACCGCCGGCGCGATTCTGCAGCAGGATGCCGGTCTTGTTGGACACGATCGCCGAGCCGAAGGAATGCGCGATCGAATTAATGAACGAGCAGACGTTGCGATCCTTGTCGACCACGGTGATGTAGACGGTGGACGGATTCATCGGCGGCGCCACGTTGGGCAAATCAAGCAGCCGGTCCATCCTGATATTCTTGATGTGCTCCTCGGCGAATTCCCTGGCGAGGATGCCGGCGACATCGACATGAACCTGCTGGGGATCGCCGATATATTGCTCGCGCATCATGTAGGCGATGCGGGCGGCCTCCGCCTCGAGATGGAAGCGCTCGATGCTGAGCGGCGCGAACTTCGTCAGATCGAAACGCGAGAGGATGTTCAGCATGACAAGCATGGTGATGCCCGGGCCGTTCGGTGGGCACTGCCAGACGTCATGGCCCTTGTACATCGTGCCGATCGGCGAGGTTGCTTCAGTCGAGTGCGCGGCGAAATCTTCCAGCGTGTGAAGGCCGCCGATGCCGCGCAAGGTTTCCACCATGTCGGCCGCGATCTCGCCGGTGTAAAACGCATCGCGGCCGTTCTTGGCGATGGCCCGCAGCGTCTTGCCCAATTCGGGCTGGCGGATCACGTCGCCCGCCACCGCCGGCTTGCCGTGCGGCAACAGATAGCGCTCGGTGTTGGTGCCGTTCTTCAGCTTCTCGAACTGGTTCTTCCAGTCAAAGGCGATGCGCGGCGCGACCACATAGCCTTCTTCCGCAGCCTTGATCGCGGGCTGCAGCAGGGTGTCGAGCCCCATCTTGCCGTGGTCGCGCAGGATCGTATCCCAAGCATCGATCGCGCCGGGAATGCTCACCGCATGGGCCGAGGTCAGCGGCACCGAGTGGATATTGCGCTCCAGATACCATTCCACCTTGGCCGCCATCGGCGCGCGCCCGGAGCCGTTATAGGCGACGATCTTGCCCTCGCCCTTCGGCTGGATCAGCGCAAAACAATCGCCGCCGATGCCGGTCGATTGCGGCTCGATGACGCCGAGCAGCGCGCAGGCCGCGACCGCGGCGTCCGCTGCCGTGCCGCCCGCCCGCATCACGTCTATCGCGGTCAACGCGGCCTCCGGATGCGAGGTTGCCACCATCGCGTTCTGGGCATGGACCGTGGAGCGGCCGGCGAAATGGAAATTCCTCATCGCGAGTGCTTTCTTTTCAGCGTTTCTTCAATATTTCTTGGGCATCCCGCAGGAGGGCATCGGGCGGGCTTAGCCAGCGTTCTTGGCATATTCATCCCGGGCAGGGCAATGGCTGGCATGCCAACGAATTGGCCGGCAGCAATGCGCGGAATACGTGGGGGAATACGGGGTTTCCCCTTCGCGGTCTGCCTGATAAACGGTCGCCATGCCGCTCAAGGTCGCCGCCTTCTACCAATTCGCCGCACTGCCGGATTTCCGGGAACTGCGCGAGCCGCTGCGCGCGCTCGGCGCAGGCCTCACGCTGAAGGGCAGCGTGCTGCTGGCGCATGAGGGCATCAACGGCACGGTTGCGGGCAGCGATGAGGGCATCGACGCGTTCGTCCGCGAGTTGCAGCAAGGCGCCCTTTTCGGCGGCCGGCTCGACGATCTCGACCTCAAGTTTTCAAGCGCTTCCGCCATGCCGTTTCAGCGGCTGAAGATCCGGCTGAAAAAGGAAATCGTCACGCTCGGAGATACTGCCGTCGATCCGACGCGGCAGGTCGGCACCTATGTCGAACCGTCAGACTGGAACGAACTGATCGCAGCGCCCGGCACGTTGCTGATCGATACCCGCAACGCCTTCGAGGTGGCGATGGGCACATTCGAAGGCGCGATCGACCCCGGCATCAAGAGCTTTGGGCAGTTCAAGGAATTCGCCGCGCAGCAACTCGGCCCGGCGAAGCACAAGCGGATCGCGATGTTCTGCACCGGCGGTATCCGGTGCGAGAAGGCCAGCGCTTATCTGCTGGCCCGTGGATTTGACGAGGTCTATCACCTCAAGGGCGGCATCCTGCGGTATCTGGAAGGCGTCCCGGAAACACAAAGCCGCTGGCGCGGCGAATGTTTCGTTTTCGACGAACGGGTGGCGCTGGGTCACGGCCTGCGGCAGCGACAGGTGAACGATGGCGCCCAAGACTGATGTCAACAGTGATGTTACCGCGCTCGGCGAGCGCATCGATGCGCTGGAGATGCGGCTGACCTACCAGGACGTGACCATCGAGACGCTGAACCAGACGATTACGGCGCAATGGATCGAGATCGACCGACTGACGCGGCAGGTCGCTGAATTGAAAGAGCGCCTTCGGGAAGCCGAAAGCCACGTGCCAGGCTCGGCGCACGAGCCGCCACCGCATTATTGACCGAGGCGACCTTCGTCAGGGGACAACAACGCGAACCTTCACAGCGACTCGTTTTTTGCGATCGCGGTCAACCTTCGACGGTGCCGGCTGCGCGACGCTCACAGGATCGGACGCCGGAAAGGTATCCACCAGGCCGGCTTCGAGCTTCTCGCTGATCTCCCGGTCGGCCTTCTGTGCCTTACGGGGATCTTCGGCGTGTTTGTCATGTGCCGCAGGATTGAATTTCTCGGCCATGGGGTACCTCCATGCCGGAGATAACGGCCCGGTTTTACGCCAGTTCCACTTGCCGCTCGTATCCCCTGCTTGGCCAATCGGGAACCTGCGTGTATCAGAGGCGCCAAATATCGCCACGTGCAGGAACTTTCGATTGCCCCAGAAATCCGCCGTTAAACCCTTCCTCGAAGTGCTGGCCGGCCGCCGGCAACAGGTGCCGCCTGCGTGGATGATGCGCCAGGCCGGCCGCTATCTCCCCGAATATCGCGAGCTGCGCGCCAAGGCCGGGAGCTTTCTCGACCTCTGCTTCACGCCGGAATATGCCGCCGAGGTGACGCTGCAGCCGATCCGCCGTTTCAACTTCGACGCCGCGATCATCTTTTCCGACATTCTCGTGATCCCCTATGCGCTCGGCCGCTCCGTGCGCTTCGAGGCCGGCGAAGGCCCGCGGCTCGATCCGCTGAATACGCCGGAGCAGGTGACGACGCTGGCGCGCACGGCTGATTTCGGCAAGCTTGAGCCGGTCTATGAGGCGCTGCGCCGCGTACGCCGAGAACTCGCACCCGAGATCGCACTGATCGGCTTCTGCGGCGCGCCATGGACGGTCGCGACCTACATGGTTGCGGGACAGGGCACACCCGACCAGGCGCCGGCGCGGATGATGGCCTATCGTCATCCCGAGGCGTTCGCTGAAATCATCGACGTGCTGGTCGAGAACTCGATCCAGTATCTGCTCGGCCAGCTCAAGGCCGGCGCGGACGCGTTGCAGATCTTCGACACCTGGGCCGGCGTGCTACCGCCGCGCGAATTCGAGCGCTGGTCGATTGAGCCCGCGAAACGCATCGTCGCCGGCGTGCGCGCGAAAGTGCCTGACGCGAAAATCATCGGCTTTCCCCGCGGCGCCGGCGCCATGCTGCCGGCCTATGTGGAAGCGACCGGCGTCAATGCCGTCAGCATCGACTGGGCGGCCGAGCCGTCATTGATCCGCGAACGCGTGCAAAGCCGTGTCGCGGTGCAGGGCAATCTCGATCCCTTGGCGCTGATCGCGGGCGGTGCGGCGCTCGACCGCGCCGTCGACGACGTGTTGGCGAACTACGCGCAAGGACGGCTGATCTTCAACCTCGGCCACGGCATCCAGCCGGAAACCCCGATCGCGCATGTCGAGCAGATGCTGAAGCGGGTGCGGGCGTACAAGGGTAGCGTACGTCGCCTACCGTGCGTCCTCCAGAATCATGTCGGATGCTTTCTCAGCGATCATGATGGTCGGCGCGTTGGTATTGCCCGACATCAGGTCCGGCATGATCGAGGCATCGACGACGCGCAGGCCGTCGATGCCGCGCACGCGTAAGCGCTGGTCGACGACGGCGAGCGCATCGCTGCCCATCCGGCAGGTCGAGGTCGGGTGATAGACCGTGCTGCCGGTGCGGCGGCAGAAGTCCAGCAATTCGTCGTCGCCCTGCACTTTCGGACCGGGATCGACCTCCGCGACCGCGTAGGTCTTCAGCGCGGGTGCAGCGAGGATGTTGCGCAGGATGCGGATGCCGTCGATGAAGGCGCGGCGATCGGTTTCGGTCGCGAGATAGTTGATGCGGATTTCCGGCGGGACGGAAGGATCGGCGCTCTTGATGCGCAGCGAGCCGCGGCTTTCCGGGCGCAACTGGCAGACCGAGGCCGTGAAGCCGGAAAGCGCGTGCAGTTTCTCGCCCATCTTGTCGGTCGAGAACGGCAGGAAGTGAATCTGGATATCGGGCGACGCCAGCCGAGGACTGGTCTTGAAGAATGCGCCCGAGGTGCCGGCGGCGATTGTCAGCGGTCCCTTGCGCAAGGCGGCGTATTGAATGCCTGCCATCATCCGGCGAAACGGATTGTTGACGACATCGTTAAGCGTGACTTTCTGCGCGCAGCGTGTGATCAGCCGGACCTGCATGTGATCCTGCAGATCGTTGCCGACGCCGGGCGCGTCGAGCACGATCTCGATGCCATGCTGCTTTAACAGGTCCGCCGGTCCCACGCCGGAGAGCTGCAGCAGCTGCGGCGAGTTATACGCACCGCTGCTGACGAGAATTTCCTTGCGTGCCCGCGCGGTGCGTATGCGACCTTCCTGCTTGTATTCGACCGCCCTGGCGCGCCGCCCTTCGAACAGGATGCGCTGCGCCAGCGCCGAGGTCTCGATATGCAGATTGCTGCGCTTCTTTGCCGGGCGCAGATAGGAGAACGCAGTGCTGGCGCGGCGGCCGCGCCGCGTCGTGGTCTGGAAAAATCCCGCGCCTTCCTGGGTCGCGCCGTTGAAATCGGGATTGGTCGGAATGCCGGTCTCGGCCGCAGCGACGACAAAGGCTTCCGACAAGGGATCGGCGTGCCGCCAATCCGACACTGGCAACGGCCCGCCCGTGCCGTGATATTTGTCGGATCCGCGCTGCTGGTTCTCGGCCTTCCTGAAATAGGGCAGCACGTCGTCATAGCCCCAGCCGGCATTGCCGCGCTGGCGCCAGCGATCGTAATCCTCGTGCTGGCCCCGCACATAGAGCAGGCCGTTGATCGAGCTCGAGCCGCCGAGCACTTTTCCGCGCGGCTGGAACACCTGCCGGCCGTTCAATCCCGGTTCCGGCTCGGTCTGGTACATCCAGTTGACGGATTTTTCCTTGAACAGCTTTCCGTAGCCGAGCGGCACATGGATCCAGAGATTACTGTCTTTCGGTCCGGCCTCCAGCAGCAACACGGAGTGCTTGCCGTCGGCACTCAGGCGATTGGCGAGCACGCATCCGGCCGAGCCGGCGCCGACAATGACGTAATCGAATTCGGAAGTGTCATTGTTCTTGTTCATTTGTTTCCCCGCACGCGACCCGAAAGAGGTAGCGGGGCCGTCACGGGCGGTCAATTGCCTCCCGGTCGCGGGCGGGGAGAAAGCGCTACGCCGGCTGTTTTGCGAATTTCAAATAGTCCGGCGGCCGGCGTTCGGCGAACGCGGCGAAGGCCTCGCGCGCCTCGGCGGTTTTCAGGCGCTCCGCGAACTGCTCGCTTTCCGCCTTGATCTGCGCCATGAGAAGCTCCGGATTGCGCATCAGCCGCTTCGTCGTGCTGACGGCGCCCGCCGGCTGTTTCGCCAGCCGGGACGCGAGCGCTCTTGCTTCAGCGTCGAGTTTGTCCAGCGGCACCACCCGGTTGGCGAGCCCCCAAGCAAACGCGGACTTGGCATCGACGGCTTCGCCGAGCGCGAACATCTCGTAGGCGCGCGCATAGCCGATGCGAAGCGGCATCAACAGGCTGGAGGCGGCTTCCGGCACCAATGCCAGATTGACGAAAGGCGTCGACAGCAGGGCGTTCTCGGCCAGCACGACCAGGTCGCAATGCAGCAGCATCGTGGTGCCGATACCGACGGCGCGTCCCTGGACGGCAGCGACCAGCGGGCGGCTCGAATGCGCGAGCGCCTGCAGGAAGCGGCCGACATGCCGCTCGCCCTGAAAAGCACCGGTCGCAATCGCGGCGAATTCGCCGACGTCGTTGCCGGCGGTGAACATGTCGCCCTCGCCGCGGATCAGCAGGACGCGGGCTGAAGCATCGGCTTCGGCAGCTTCGATCGCATCAGCCAGCGCGCCATACATCGCGTTGGTCAACGCATTCTTCTTGTCGGGGCGGGCCATCGTCAGGCTTAGAATCCCGTCGTTCTTCTCGATCTTGATATGCTCGGTCATTCATCTTCTCCTCTGGGAAACTTGCTTTGCATGCTGGTGAGCCAGCGCGCCACGACATCGATCTCGGCTTCGCTGAATCCTTCCGTGAGGCGTGCATTGACCTCGACGAGCCCGGCTTTCGACTGCGCCAGTGCGGCGCGGCCGGATGGCGTCAGCCACAGCCGACATGCCCGACCGTCGTCCGGATCGGCGCGCCGCCTAATGAGGTTCGCCGCCGTCATCCGGTCCACCAGCCCGCTGATGCCGGGCGGACCGAGATCGAGCGCCGCACCGGCCTCGCCCATGAGCACGCCGTCGCGCTGGCCCAGAACGAACAGCAACCCCGACTGCGCGGCCGTGACGCCGCTCTGCTGGGTTTGCGCCGCGAGCCAACGCTGCAGCCGGCGCTGCGCGACGTTGAGCAGGAAAACCAGGCGGTGCTCGCGACGCGGAGTCACTTCGACGAAGCCAATTTATTTCGCATGCGAACTATTTACGTCACTCCAGGCAAATTGTCACGACGATTTTGGCGGTGTGCGTCGGGGTATCTAAAGGACCGCCACCGCAGGTGAGCCGATCCGCCTGAAAGCGTAGCGAAGGCAGCAGGTTAGAGAAAAATCGATTTTCGATTGACGACATCGCCCTCTCTCGCCAATCTCCGCCGCCATGAGCAGTATCGGGTTGAGTTTTGGTGAGAGCCTTGCCGGCGAACGGCCTCGAAGCCTGACGTCCGCCGTTCAGGAGCGGCTGCGCGCGGACATTCTTTCGACCCGGCTGCTGCCGGGGCAGAAGCTGCATATCGCCGGCCTCGCCAAGCAGTTTTCGGTCAGCCTCGCCGCCGTGCGCGAGGCGCTGTCACGGCTCGTCGCGGACGGTTTGGTGCAGGCATCCGACCAGCGCGGCTTTCGCGTCAGCCCGGTCTCCCCGGCCGATCTGCGGGACGTGACCCAAACCCGCGTCGATATCGAAGGACTGGCGCTGCGCCGTTCGATCGAACGCGGCGACCAGGAATGGCTGTCATCGGTGGAACGGTCTTTCGCAACGCTCTGCGCCGTTCCTCACACCTATCCCGACGATCCGACCCATCACTATGAGGAATGGGTGGTGCGGCACCGCGTCTTTCATCGCACACTGGTGAATGCCTGTGGCTCGCAATGGCTACTCGGGTTTCGCGATGTGCTGCACGAGCAGAGCGAGCGGTATCGAAGGCTCGCGATCCGACGTAACAGCGAAAAATCCCGCAACGTCGAGGCGGAACACACGGCAATCGTGCATGCCGTGCTCAAGCGCGATGCCGATGCCGCGGTCGCGGCGCTCTCGACGCATTTCATGACGACCATGCACCTTGTCGAGCTCGCTACAGCGCAAGCTTCCGGGGTGAGGACGCCGGCTGATCGTTCGCTCGAAGACCAAACCAATCAAGAAAAAGCAAAGGGAAACGTCACAATGAAAATTACGCGACGCCGCATCCTGGCAACGATCACGGCAGCGACCGTGCTTGGCGCATCATCCACTGTGCAGGCCGCCGATACCGTCCGCATCGGGCTTCCGACAAAACCTACTGGCCGACCACGATCGCGGAAACCGCGGTGCGGCAAAAACTGTTCGAGAAGGAAGGCATCACGGCTGAACTGACGATCTATCGCGGCGGCGCCGAGACGTTCGAGGCGATGGCGGCGGGCGCCGCCGACGTCATTCTCGACGCCACCTCGCTGGTATCAGCCGGACGCAAGAAGGGCGTGAATTCCAAGGTGCTCGCGAACGCTGCCATGGGTTATTACGGCTGGCAATTGATGACGCTTTCGAAATCGACGCTCGGGGTGAAGGACCTGAACGGCAAGAAGGTCGCGATCACCTCCGCGGGCTCCGGCTCGGACCTGCTGGCGTTGTGGACCCAGCAGGACAAGAAGATCGAGTTCACCCGCGTTCCCGTCGGCGGCGGTGGCCTGGTGCCGAACCTGCTCGCCGGCAATGTCGACGCAGCCGTGGTCTATTCGCCACTGAGCTTCCAGATCTCCAAATCGGGCGAAGCGCGCACCATCCTCGACTTCTCCAAGGAAGTGCCGCCGAACCTCGCGGCCGGCTGGATCGCGCTCGACAAATACGTGCAGGACAAGCCGCAGATGGTGCAGAAGACGCTGAATGCGCTCTACGGCGCGCTCGCGTTCATGCGCGCCAACAAGGACGCTTCCGTCAAACTGATCACCGAGCTCTATGAAATCCCCGCCGAGATCGCGGCGCTGGAATATGAAAACACGATCATGAAGCTGGAAACCGACGGCAGCATGGACGGGCCGAAGATCCGGAGCAGCTTCAGCTTGCACTCGACATGGCCAAGGCCGGCGGCATGAAGGACCTTGGGCCCGCCGCCGAGATCATCTCGACGCAATTCAATCCGGTTCCGACCAAGCCCTGAGGCGGCGCGATGCGCGGATTAGGCGTAAAGGCGGCGCGGATCGCCATTGTGGTGACGCTGTTTGCGATATGGGAAATCCTGTCGCGGACCGGCGTCGTCAATCCGCGCCTGCTTCCCTCTGCGTCCGACACGCTGGCAACGCTCGTCGAGCTGCTGCAGCGAGCGAGCGTGCGCAAGGACCTCGCCGTCACCGCGACCGAGGTGGTGACAGCGTTCGCGCTCGCCGTTCCTGTCGGCGCACTGATCGGATTCCTGATCGCGGAGAACCGCTATTTTGCCGACGTGGCAAAGCCGCTGCTGTTCTTCGCCTTCAGCATTCCGAAATCGATCTTCCTGCCGATGTTCATCCTGGTGTTCGGCGTCGGCTTTGCGCAGAAGGTCGGCTTCGGGTTCTTCTCGACCATCTTCATCGTGATCATGTCGACCACGACCGCGGTCGAGTCGGTCAAGGTCGAGCATCTGACCGTCGCGCGCTCTTATGGCGCAACGCCTGTTCAGACCGCCTTCCGCGTCTATCTGCCGAGCATGCTCCCCGTTCTGCTGGAAGCGCTGCGGATCTCGATGATCTTCAACCTCACCGGCGTGATCCTCGCCGAAATGTACGCCTCGCGCGACGGCATCGGCCATCAGATCGCGACCTGGGGCGAAAACTTCCAGATGAAGCAGTTGCTGGCCGGCGTGGTGATGATCGCCGTGATCGCGATCGCCTTCAATGAACTGGTCAGATGGGTGGAAACACGATGCAGCCATTGGCGAACATAACCCCGCTGAAGCCGGCCGGCGCGGTCGAGGTCCGGAACGTCGGGCAGATCTTCAAGACCACGACGCAGGACGTCGTCGCGCTGGAAGACGTTTCGCTCGACGTCAAACCCGGCCGCTTCGTCGTGCTGGTCGGCCCGAGCGGCTGCGGCAAGTCCACGCTTCTGATGATGATGGCCGGCCTGCGCCAACAGACCTCCGGCACCATCACCATCAGCGGCGCACCGATCCCCGAGCCCGATCCGAACCGGGTCGGCGTGGTGTTTCAGGAAGCCAGCCTGTTTCCCTGGCTGACGGCGGAAGAGAATGTCGAATTTCCGCTGGCGCTGCGCCGCGTCGGCAAGAACGAGCGCCGCGCCAAGGCGCAGGATGCCCTCAAGCTCGTGGGCCTCGACGGTTTCGGCAAGCGCCATCCGCACGAGCTTTCCGGTGGCATGAAGCAGCGCGTCTCGATCGCGCGCGGGCTGGTGCAGGACCCGCCGGTGCTGCTGATGGACGAACCGTTTGCCGCGCTTGACGAACAGACCCGCATGACCATGGGCGACGAGCTGCTGCGGATCTGGGCGGCGACCGGCAAGACGGTGGTGTTCGTCACCCACAGCCTGACTGAAGCGGTCTATCTCGCCGACGAGGTGATCGTGATGTCGCCGCGCCCCGGCCGCATCGTCGATCACCTGCAGGTCTCGCTGCCCCGGCCGCGCACCTACGAAATGCTGAGCGGCGACACGTTCGGCAGCCTGCGCGACCGCATCTGGCGGCATATCCGCAAATCGGCGTGAGGCAGACATGACCGCGGCAACGCTTCGCAGATTGATCGTGATCGGCCTGATCGCGCTGTGGAAATCCTGCCGCGCGCGGGCTAATTCCCGAGCTGTTCCTGCCGTCGCTGTCGTCGACGCTTGCGGCCGGATGGAACGAAGCGGGCGAATACGGCCACGCGCTCGCCGTGACACTCTACGAGGTCGCGATCTCGATGGCCTTCGCCTGCGGTGGCGGCATCCTGTTAGGGGCCATCGTCGGCAGCCTGCCGCGGCCGCGCATCCTGATCATGCCGATGGTATCGAGCCTCTATGCGGTGCCGCTGGTCATCCTCTATCCCGTCTTCACGGTCTGGCTCGGCATCGGCTCGGAATCCAAGATCGCGTTCGCTTCCATTTATGGATTCCTGCCGACGATGCTGGCGACTGCCGCCGGGATCCAGACCATCGATCCGCAGCTATTGCTGGCCGCCCGCAGCATGGGCGCGACACTGAGCCAGCGGTTGGTTCGCGTGATCATTCCGGCGGCGATCCCGACCGTGCTGTCGGGACTGCGGGTCGGCGGTGCGCTCGTGATCGTCGGCGTTGTCGTGTCCGAGATGCTGATTTCGTCCGCCGGCATCGGTTATCTGATCTCGCGCTACCGCACCATTCTCGACAGCCCGCATGTCTTCGCCGGCGTTCTCCTGGTGCTTGCGATGGCAGTTGCCTTTAACGCCGCCATCAAATGGATCGAGCGCAAGGCCGCTATCTGGCAGACCGGCACCCGCGCCGGGCAGAACGCCGCGGAAGAAATCGCACCCACCCTGCAGCCTGCGACCTGACGGGGAATGAGCGTGTTCGACCTGACGCTGACATTCGACAATGGTCCCGAGCCCGGCGTGACGCCGCGCGTGCTCGACATCCTGCGCGAACACGGCATCAAGACGACCTTCTTCGTGATTGGCGAGAAGCTTGGCGACCCCGAACGCTATCGGCTTGCGGCGCGGGCCCACGACGAAGGCCACTGGATCGGCAATCACACTTTACGCACACGGTGCCGCTCGGGCAGCAACGGGATCCGGAAGCGGCACAGCACGAGATCGGCCGGACGCAGGATGCGATCGGCAACCTCGCGCACGCCAATCGCTGGTTCCGGCCGTTCGGCGGCGGGGGCCATCTCGACGATCGGCTGTTGAAGCCTTCCGTAGTCGAATATCTCGCGCGCAACAAGCATAGCTGCGTGCTCTGGAACGCGATCCCGCGCGACTGGGACGATCCCGACGGGTGGGCCGACCGGGCCCTGGAGCTGTGCCGGTCGCAACCGTGGAGCCTCATGGTTCTGCACGATCTGCCGAGTGGCGCGATGGATCACCTCGAATGCTTTATCGACCGCGCCGGGAAAGCCGGCGCGCGTTTCCAGCAGGACTTTCCGCCTGATTGCGTTCCGATTCGTTCGGGCGAAATCGTACGATCCATCGAACCCTATGTGTCCTCTATCGAAGAAGGTAGCGAAGAATGAAGATCGCGAGTTTCAAGGCAGGTCCGATGGCAACATACGGCCTGGTGACAAATGCCGGCATCATCGACGCCGGCAAGCGGCTGAAGGATTGGCCAACCCTGAAGACGTTGCTCGCGAACGAATCGCTCGACGCCTTGAGCGCGCTGCAAGGCGAACGTCCCGATTACGCGTTCGCCGAGATCGAGCTGCTGCCGACCATTCCTGATCCGGACAAGATCTTCTGCATCGGCGTCAACTACGCCACGCATCTCGCCGAAAGCGGCCATCCCACGCCGCCGCACCCGATGATCTTCACCCGCTTTGCCAACAGCCAGGTCGGCGGCGGTCAGCCGATGATCCGGCCGCTGGAGTCGGAGCGGTTCGATTACGAGGGCGAGATGGCCGTCATCATCGGCAAGGCCGGCCGGCGCATTTCGCGCGAGGCGGCGCTGGCGCATGTCGCGGGCTATGCCTGCTACAATGACGGCAGCATCCGCGACTGGCAGCGCCACACCTCGCAATTTGCACCGGGGAAGAATTTCGTCGGTACCGGCGCGTTCGGACCATGGATGGTCACGACGGACGAAATCCCAGACATCAGCAAGCAGACGATTGCGACCCGCCTCAACGGCGTCGAGGTGCAGGCAGCACCAATCTCGGACCTCGTGTTCGACGTCCCCGCCCTGATCGCCTATTGCTCGACCTTCACCGAGCTCGTCCCCGGCGACGTCATCGTGACCGGCACCACCGGCGGCGTCGGCGCCTACCGTACGCCGCCGCTCTGGATGAAGGATGGCGACGTGGTCGAGGTCGAGGTCTCCGGCATCGGCGTGCTGCACAATCCGGTCAGGGATGAGGCCGCGGCCACCGCGACACGCGCCGCCTGAAGTGAGCGGCAAAAACAAGAGCAAGGAGACAATCATGAACCTGCCAAAGCACCTGCTGCCGACCACCGTCGTCGGCAGCTACCCGCAGCCGGAATGGCTGGTGGATCGCGCGATGCTGTCGAAAGTGGTGCCGCGCACGCGCATGCATGCGATGTGGCGGCTGCCGGCCGAGCATCTGGAGGAAGCGCAGGACGATGCCACCATTGTCGCGATCAGGGACATGGAGCGCGCCGGCATCGACATCGTGACCGACGGCGAAATCCGCCGTGAAGCTATTCGAACCGTTTCGCCACAGCGCTTGAAGGCATCGACGACGAAAAGCCGGCAATGATCACCTCGCGCAGCGGACACCAGACACCGGTGCCGCGCGTCGTCGGCCCGGTAAAGCGGCGTGGCCCGGTCGAGCTGCACGACATGGAGTTCCTGCGGGAGAATACCGATCGCGCGGCCAAGATCACCCTGCCCGGCCCGTTCACGATGAGCCAGCAGGCCAAGAACGAGTTCTATAAAGACGACGAGGAATTGGCGATGGCGTTCGCCGCCGCCGTCAACGCCGAAGCGCTCGACCTGCAAAAGGCCGGCGCCGACGTGATCCAGCTCGACGAGCCCTGGGCGCGCAACAATCCGGACCTTGCCCGCCGCTATGCGGTCAAGGCGATCAACCGCGCGCTCGAGGGCATCACGGTGCCGACGGTAGTGCATCTGTGCTTCGGCTATGCCGCGGTCGTGCCCGGCTCGACCAAGCCGGCCGGCTATTCCTTCCTCGCCGAACTCGCCGACACCAATGCCGAGCAGATTTCGATCGAGGCGGCGCAGCCGAGGCTCGATCTCGGTGTACTCAAGGATCTGTCGTCGAAGAAGATCATGCTCGGCGTGCTCGACCTCGGCAATCCCGAGATCGAATCCGCCGATGTGGTGGCCGACCGGATCCGCAACGGGTTGAAGCACGTCGCCGCGGAACGCCTTGTCGTCGCCCCCGACTGCGGCATGAAATACATGCCACGCCATACAGCGTTCGGAAAACTCAAGGCGATGTGCGACGCAGCCGCCGCTGTCCGCAAGGAGATCAGCTAAGCGGCTTGCCCTGGAGCCACGCCGCGCCGCGCGCATACAATGCCTCGACTTCGGGCCCCTTCAGGCCGGGCATGTCGCGCTTCACCGTGTAGCCGATGCGGGTCTGCAAATAGGCGAGGTGGCGGTAGCCCGGCGGAAACTGCTCGAGCAGCGTCTTGTCGAGAACGGGCACCGCGCCGGGCGTGACAGGGTCCATCCGATCCTTCTCATAGATCGGCTGGCGCAGCACGATGCCCCAGCGTCCCCCGCGCCTTTCAAGGAAATCGTAGAACCTCCCGGTGCAGAGCACATCGCACAGCACGCCTTCGACCTCGGCGCGCTGCGAGATCGTCATCTTGGTCTGCGCAATCGCGCGGGGTCCGGCGAGGTCGACCGAGATGCCGCCGAGGAAATGCAGGATGCTGACGCCCTTGGCCCAGGCCTGCTTGCTGATCTCGATGAACTCGTCGCCGGTGCCCTGCGTCCAGGTCGCCATCATGCGGCCGTCGGGATGCCAGACCGTGCGGAAACGCTCCCAGTCGCCGGCATCGCGCCAGATCGCCCAGTTCTGCAGCAATTGCCGGATCAGGCGGTCGTCTTCAATCTCGCTTGCGGGCATGGGACTCACAGTAGTTTCGCGCGGACGAACAGTGCACGCAGGGCGTTGGTCGCCTGCACCGTCAGCATCGCATTATCAGCGGCACCCTGCAGTGCACTGACAGCATCGGCGTGCAGCGCGCGGAATTCGATCCACTCGATCGAGCTGAGATTGCTTATGAAGCGATAGGCCTGACCGACCGTTGCGATCGACACCGTCTTGCCGTTCAGGTTGATCTTGAAAACCGCACGCAGCGGCGTGTCGGAATCGGCGGCATCGCCTGCGACTGCGCTCATGACGGGGACGGTGAACGCCGCGACGCAGTGAGGCCTTCGCGCAGGCTCGGTACCACGACCAGGCGCTTGACCTCGCCGTTCTGATAAGCGGCCAGGAACCTGTCATAGTCCTTGATCGAGACGCAGCCGTTGGAATCGCCGTTGGGGCCGAGCAAATAGCTGTGCACGAGCAGGCCGGTTCGCCCGTGCATTTCGTTTTCGCCCACGGGAGTCATACGCAGCGCCGCGACACCATGAAACAGTTTCTCGCGCGGCTTCAAATCGTAGACGTTCGGCGGTGTCGCGCCGACCATGCGCTTGTCGACGTATGCCGGATTGTCCATCAGGCCGCCCAGCCCTGAGTGGGCCTCAAGCTTGGTGCCGTTCGGCAAGTAAACGGTGCGGGCCGAAATGTCGTAGACTGCCGTCTGACTGTCGTAACCGAGCGCCGTCAGGTCCTTGCGCTCACCGAGCAGCCCGTCCCCCGGGGTCAGCGATGCCAGCGAAAAGCGCATCGGCACCAGGTCGGCGAGCTTCTCGAACATGGTGCGGTTGTCAGACGAAACCGGCGCCGGATCGCTCCTCACCGACTGAAGATTGGCCAGGACCGGCCGGGCTCTCGGCAGCGGGATTGCCGCCTCGGCTGTCGAGGTGGCGGATGGCGCGGGCTCAATATTCTGCTCCTCGCGCGATGGTCCGCCCAACAGGCTTTCGATGTGCCCGAACTCCGCATCGAAATCCGAGCGCCCCGAACGGGCGGCGGGACGCCAGGGGTAATTGATGGCCAGCGAACGGCGCACCGAGCCCGGGCCGAAGCGCTCGTCGAACGAGGAAGTGCTGCTGACATTCGCGGATGCGGGCTTGACCCAGGCGGCCAGGTCGAAATCGGTCACCCACGCGGCCAGTCCCAGCGCCATGGCGAGCGCCGCCGTGCCGAATGCCGCTTCACGGAGCAAACGGGTACCGCGGCTCGAAGCAAGCCCGGCTGTGCTGGTCGTCCCTCTATCCATCCGTCCCCGGCTCGGCGCTTCAGGATCACGTCTGATTCCTAATGGATTCACCGAATAAGTCCCACCATAATGCAAACCAAAGTAAGGCATAATCGAGACAGGCGCTCGCTGCCATCATGACCGGCCGAATTCAGGGATTCAAGCCAAGTAATGGCAAACCGGGCCGGGATTTCCCGGCTAAACCGCGCTCAGGGCCGCAGAACCGGATTGGTATTCGGCGCGGGCGCCTCTTCCATCTCGGCGTGCTCCGGCAGCTTGTCGGCATGCACGGCGAGCGCCGGCCCGATCCAGATCGGATCGGCGAGGTGGTCCCGGCGCGGATCGGTCGTATTCGGATGCACCAGAACGCTTAGATTGCCATGATTGAGCATCAGCCATGGGACCAGTTCGGGAAAACCTCCCGGGCAAAGGCCACCTGGTACATGGCCTGATCGTGCGGGCCGACCTTGACGTCGTGCCAGCGTCCGAGCGTGACCGAGAACCGCTCGCCGATCCAGGCGCGCAACTGCTCGGCCTCGGCCCGCGTGGTCGCCGGATCGTAGTAGATATGGGCGTGGTAGCTCGCGATCTCCCGCAATGGTCGCGGACCGTCCGCCCCCGGCTCACCCGTCATTGCACGCTCCGCGCCATTGTTGCCCTCGAACCGCCCGATGATCGCTGCAACCGGCCGCGTGGTCAATGTGGCACGGTCATGTGTAGACGTCAGCCCGACCGCTTCTTGCCGCGCAGAGCCGGGACCCATCTCAACGCGCGGGAATGGGTCCCGGCTCAGCACCGCAGCACTTCTTGCCGCGTTGCGTCCGGGACACGACACCTATCCGACGCTGAATGCTCAGTTCGCCTTGCCGAACAGCATGGGCAACTGGCGCGGGCCGCGCACGGTGCCTTCCGACCAGGTGACCTTACCGGCCGGATCGAGCCTGAAATCCGGAATCCGCTTCAGCCATTCCTCGATCGCAACGGTCATTTCCATGCGCGCTAGGTTGGAGCCGACGCAGCGGTGAATGCCGAGACCGAACGCAGCATGGCGATTTTCCTTGCGGTCGATCACCACCTTTTCGGCATCGGGAAACATCGCCGGATCGCGGTTCGCGGCGGGGAACGACAACAGCACCATGTTGCCGGGCTTGACCGGGCAGCCGCTGATCGTGGTCTCCTTCATCACCTCGCGTGCCATCGTCACCGGCGAATAGGCACGCAGCAGTTCTTCGACCGCCAGCGGCATCAGTTCGGGCTCCGCGACAAGGCGCTCACGATCCGCCGGCGTCTTCGCCAGATGCCAAAGCGAGGAGCCGATCGCGCTCCAGGTGGTATCGATGCCGGCGATCAGCAGCAGCCGCAGCGAACCCAGCACATGCTCATCCGCCAGCGGGTTTCCGTCCTTGTCCCTCGCGTTCATCAGCGTCGAGATCAGGTCGTCGGTCGGATTCTTTTGCGCTGCTCGATGTGGCCGGCGAAATAGCCGGTCATCTCCTCACCGCGTCCATCAGCGCGTTGTCGTCCTTGATGCCGAGTTCGAGGATGCCGTGAATCCACTTGATGAAGAGATCGCTGTCCTTTTCGGGGATCCCGAGCATGTGCGCAATGGCGCGGACCGGAACATGCTTGGTGTATCGCGCGGCGGCGTCGCATTTGCCGTCGGCAATGAACTCGTCGATCAGTTCGTTGCAGATGGCGCGCACCCGCGGCTCGAGCTTCTTCATCGCGTCCGGTGTGAACGGCGGCAGCAGCAACTGCTTGGCCGGCTTGTGCTCGGGCGGATCGGAGGTGATCGGCGGCGCCCGCGCCGTGATTTCCGGGCGAATGTCGCGCACGATGACGCGCCGCGAAGAAAAATGGTCGGTGTCGTAAGCGATTTCCTTCACCGCCTGGTAGGTGGTCGGCATGTAGCAGCCGAGGAAGCGCTCGGTGTGAACGACCGGCGAAGCCTCGCGCAATTTTTCCCAGATCGGAAACGGGTTTTCCGTCCAGGTCGGATCGGTGTGGTCGAAATCGTTGACCCAGTCGGTAACCGGGGGATGTTCGGGCATGATGCTGGCGGAATCGGACATCGGAGCAATTCCTCTGCTTGGTTCGTTCAGATCCTGGTGGATTAAAGATCGTGCGGCCGGACTATTCCTCGGTCACTTCGATCGCGATCTCGGGGCAGTTGCTCTGGGCGAGCCAGGCCTTGTCTTCCAGGCCCGCGGGCACGGACCCGTCGCCGACTTCGTGCGCGTTGCCGAATTCGTCGAGGTCGAACAGTTCGGGTGCCAGTGATTTGCAGCGCGCGTGGCCCTGACATTTGTCCTGGTCGACGCGGATTTTCAGCTTTCCAGCCATCGCAGCGTTTTCCCTTTATGGCGCGCATTTTCTCGCGCTGCCTTCTCTTGGCGCGACGGCGCAGACCCGCCGGCTCACCGCGAAGTTATATCGTATTACATTCGCGTTGCCGTTGTGCTGTCAAGGCAAAAGTTATAGATCATGGAACTGAATGCCGCCTCGACCCGCACGCAAAGCACTGAACGCCTATCACCATGGGGATCTTCGTGATGCCCTGGTTCAGGCCGCATTGCACGAAGTCGAACTCGGCGGTCCCGAAGCGATCAGCATCAGCGCGCTTGCCAAGAAACTCGGCGTCTCTCAGCCGGCGCCCTACAAGCATTTTGCCGATCGCGAGACGCTGCTGACGGCCGTCACGGCCGAAGCGTTCCGCCAGTTCTCAGCCATGATGCGCACGGCGATCGAAAAGCCGTCGAAGCAGTCGAAGCTGTCGCGCTTCGCGCAGCTCACGCTTGATTTTGGCCTGCGCCGCAACGGCATCTATCGCCTGATGTTTGCGTCGCGAACCATGGCATGCGCGCCGAAAGGCAGCGAGCTGCAGAGCGCGGCAATGGAAACCTTCGAACTCCTGGTGGAAGCGCTGGAGGCGCCGGCCGTCGGGCTCCTGCGCGAGCGTAGCGCCCTGAAGGTCTGGGCCTCGCTACATGGCGTGGTCATGCTCGCGGAACAGGGATTGCTCACCGGCCAGGTTGCCCATGTCAGCCGGGAAGAACTGGTCGAGGACATCGTGCAAGAGACCAAGCTCGCGTTGTCGGTCGCCATCAAGGCGGCCGGCCAGTGAAGGCCAAGGCGCCAGTGGCCGCGCCTCGCGCTGCCGACAACACGGACCTCTATGGCGGCATCGCGCTCGGCGTCGCCGCGGCCGCGGCCCTCATCGTCGCAAACTCGCCGATCGGGCCTGAGTACCAGGCGCTGTTGCATACGACCGGCGAGGTGCGGATCGGATCGATCGGACTGAGCAAGACGCTCGAACACTGGATCAACGACGGCTTGATGGCGGTGTTCTTTCTGCTGGTCGGCCTCGAGATCAAGCGCGAGGCGATCGAGGGTGCGCTGGCAAGCCCGAAGAAAGCGGCTTTGCCCGTGATCGCCGCGTTTGGCGGCTTTGTCACGCCGGCCGCGATCTTTGCCGCGGTAAACTGGGACGACGCCCACGCGTTGCGCGGCTGGGCCATACCGGCAGCCACCGACATCGCTTTTGCACTCGGCGTCTGCGCGATGCTGGGACGCAAGGTGCCGGCTTCGCTGAAAACTTTTCTATTGGCGCTCGCGATCATCGACGACCTGATGGCCATCATCGTCATCGCGATCTTCTATACCGCCGACCTTTCGGGTCTGGCGCTGGCGCTCGGCGGGCTCGGCGTCGCCGCGCTCGTGGTCCTCAACCTGCTCGATGTGCGCAAGCCCGCGTTCTATCTGATCGCAGGCCTGTTCACCTGGGTCTGCGTGCTCAAATCCGGGGTGCATGCGACGCTCGCCGGTGTCGCCGTCGGCTTCGCGATGCCGCTGACGCGGCAGGACGGCCACAGCCTGCTTGAAGACACCGAACACGCGCTCAAGCCGTGGGTCAATTTCGCCATCGTGCCGATCTTTGCCTTCGCCAATGCAGGCGTATCGCTTCACGGGCTGACCTTGTCAAAGCTGGCGGCGCCGATACCATTGGGCATCATCGCAGGGCTCTTCATCGGCAAGCAGATCGGCGTCTTCGGCGCTGCGCTGCTTGCACTAAGGCTGGGCCTGGCTGCGATGCCGGAAGGCGCAACGGCGGCAAAACTCTATGCCATAGCCGTCCTGACCGGCATCGGCTTCACCATGAGCCTCTTCATCGGAACGCTGGCCTTCGACAACGAAACGATCCTGACGCAAGTCCGGCTCGGCGTCCTCGCGGCTTCGCTGCTGTCCGGCATCGTCGCCGCGCTGATATTCTTGGCGATCGGGCGATCGAGCGGGACTTCACCTTCTCGATGAGGCCGCCGGCGAAACGGCGACGAAGAAGCGGCGACGCAAATGCGCCACACCCGTCATGGGATCGAAGCCCGCGTGGTCGTGGCTTCTTGTATTCGCCGCGGCCAAATGGTCATCTTGGCCAATCAAAGGTGCCGTCGATTGAGCCTGAATCTGACCAGATCCACTGCACCGCGCGGTCTGCCGTTCGCCCCGACGCGATTCGCCAGAGGCGTAGCGCTCGGCATGCTGGTGTCGTTTTGCGCTGCAGGCCTTGCCCTTGGAAAAGACGATGGCGACGGTGAGGAGGATGCCGCCAAGGCAAAACCTGCCCTCCCGAACTTCTACCTCGATATGAGAACCATCTACGCGACGCTACCCGCCGGCTCGCTCTCGATCGGATTCAGCACGCCTCCATTGTTATCGAGGCTGGCGAACCTTTCCTCGCTCCGAACCCGGACCTCGCCATCCAGCCAAAGCCTCTCGGTCGACCTGCCCTTGACCGTCGATGTCAACGATCGGCTCTCGGTCTATGGCGGCGTCAGCGGAGCCACGTCGCAGGCGGGTACCGATCCCTGGACGGCGTTCACGATCTTCAGCTTTACCGTCGGCTTCCAGGCCGACATCTATCAGCAGAACGGCGGAATGTTTCCGACCATCACCGTCCAATCCAACGCGTCGCGTTCGACTTCAGATGCCCCGCTGGCCTCCACCACCTACAACACGATCGTCGAGGCGGACTACGCACTGAATGCGGATGAAACGCGCGGGCTGCTCGCGGGAATGCAGTACGCCAAGGTCCTGGTCGATACCCCGCTCGCCCGCGTCAACCCCGATATCATGGGTTATGTCGGCGGCTATTATCAGTGGGATAACAACTGGAAGTTCACCGGCCGTGTCGGTGTGCAACACTTCGGCGGCGCGCATCTTCTGAACCTGACGCCGTTTCCTGCGTTCACGCAGCCGATCGTGCGCTTCGACCTCGACCGCATGGACGACGACGACAATCGCCTGTTCGGCGTCACCGCGCAGATCGCCTGGACACCGAAACCGTCGTACCAGCTAACGCTGCGAACGCCGCTCTACGCGATCAGGAATTAGACGCTCATGCCGGCTGCGAGATCCCGCACGGCCGCGCCGCGCAGCAGCTTGCCGATCTCCGGCTTGCAGGCGCCGCAATTGGTCCCAGCCTTCAGGCGCCGGCCGACGTCGTCGACGCTGGCTGCCCCTTTGAGGATTTCGGCCGAGATCTGATGCTGCCCGACGCCGAAGCACGAGCAGACGATCGGCCCGACATCCTGGCTGGCATCGAGCGGCTGCCCTGTCAGCAGCGACATCCGCGCGTTCGGCGACAATGCCTGTTCTGCGAATAGCCCTGACAGCCACGACCGCGAGACCAACTTGTGATCGGGGGCGATAAACACGCAGCCCTCCAACCGGCCGTCGCGAACAGCCGCGTAGCGGAACCGGCCAGCCTTCGGATCGCGATAGGCGATCCACTCAATATCGTCATATCCGACGCGGAGCTGCGCCCGCGCCCAGTCGCGCCAGCTCGTCGGCCGCTCGTCGCCGGCAAGCTCCATCCGCCAGCAGGTCCCTGAAAGCCCGCCGACCCAGTAGCCCGCTTCGGGACGCTCGATCTCCTGGCGGCTGAGGATGAAGGCATGCCATTTCGGCAAGTAAGCAGCCGCCTTGACCGGCGTGTGCTTGGACTCCGGCTGTCCGGAGATCGGATCGGTGGCCGGGTTGACCAGCGCGTTGACCCGGCCTTCGCCGGCATACTCGCCGTTCCAGTGCATCGGCACGAACACGCAGCCGCGCCGCTGCTCGGCGGTGACGACAATGCGCGCCACCATCTCGCCCCACGGGCTCGTCAGTCGCGCGAGCCCGCCATTCTCGACGCCTGCCATGCGCGCATCGTCGGGATGGAATTCGGCACAAGGCTCGAAAGCATGCGCCAAAAGCCGCGGCGATTTTCCCGTCCGCGTCATGGTGTGCCACTGATCGCGGACCCGCCCGGTGTTGAGCACCAGCGGATAGTCCCGGCTGGTCGCGTTCACGGCGGCACGCGGCGTCACCGGCACAAAACGCGCCTTGCGGTCGGCCGTGAAGAATTTTCCGGTTTCGAACATCCGCGGCGTGCCGGTCGGATATTCGCGCGTCACCGGCCACTGGATCGGCGTAAGCGCGTCGTAGGCGCGATTGTCGAGCGTATTCAGGGCAGACAGATCGAAATCGCGCGTCCCTTCATTCTCAAAGCTGGAGAGTCTCGCGTGCTCGCGGAAGATCGCGGCAACGTTCGGATAGTCGAACCCCGAAAAACCCATGCGCCGGGCGACGTCGCAGACCGTTTGCCAATCGGCCCTTGCAGCACCGGGCGCCGGCAGGAACCGCCGCTGCCGGGAGATGCGGCGTTCGGAGTTGGTGACGGTGCCGTCCTTTTCGCCCCAGGTCAGCGCAGGCAGCAATACGTGGGCATGATGCGTGGTGTCGGTATGGCGCATGCAATCGGAGACGACGACAAGCTCGCATGCATCGAGCGCGCGGCGCACGCGATCGGCATCCGGCAGGCTGACCAGCGGATTGGTGGACATGATCCAGACCGCCTTGATGCGCCGGTCGGCGATCGCGTCGAACATGTCGATGGCCTTGAGGCCCTGCTTGTCCGCGATAATTGGCGACTGCCAGAAACGCTGGACCAGGTCGCGGTGCTGCGGGTTCTCGATCTCCATGTGGGCGGCCAATTGATTGGCCAGCCCGCCGACCTCCCGGCCACCCATGGCGTTGGGTTGCCCGGTCAACGAGAACGGACCCATGCCGGGCCGACCGATACGGCCGGTCAACAAATGACAATTGATGATCGCATTGACCTTGTCGACGCCGCTGCTCGATTGGTTGACGCCCTGCGAATAGAGCGTGACGACCCGCTCGGTTTTGGCGAACCAGTCGAAGAACAACGCCACCGCGCCCTCGGTCAAGCCGCAGATTTCGGCAGTCTGCGCAACCGTCTGGCCGGCGACCTGTTGCAGCGCGGCTTCGGCGCCGGTGGTGGATCCATCCACGAACGCGCGGTCGATGGCATTGCGGGACGCAAGATGCGCGAGCAACCCGTTGAACAGCACCGAATCGCTGCCCGAGCGAAGCGGCAGGTGCAGGTCGGCGCCGTCACATGTCGCGGTCCGCCGCGGGTCGATGACGACGATGCGGCACGCGGGATTGCTGGCCTTGGCGGCCACCATGCGCTGGTAAAGGATCGGATGGCACCAGGCGGCGTTGGAGCCGACGAGGACCAGCAGATCGGCGGTTTCGAGATCCTCATAGCAGCCCGGCACGGTGTCGCTGCCGAACGCGCGCTTGTGACCCGCCACGCTCGACGCCATGCACAGCCGGGAATTGGTGTCGATGTTGGCGGTGCCGATGAAGCCCTTGGCGAGCTTGTTGATGACGTAATAGTCCTCGGTCAGAATCTGGCCGGAGACATAGAAGGCGACCGAGATCCGGCCCGTGCTCGCGGACGATTCTGGCAAAACCCTCCGCGACATGATCGATCGCGCTATCCCAGCTCGCTTCTTGCCCGTTGACCACAGGAGCGAGCAGCCGCCCCTCGAGGCCGATGGTCTCGGCGAGCGCCGAGCCTTTCGCGCACAGCCTTCCGAAATTGGCGGGATGAAGCGGATCGCCGCGGACGGTCACTGCGCCGGCGGAATCCCTGTCAGCGATGACGCCGCAGCCGACACCGCAATACGGACAGGTTGTCTTCACTGGCACGGGCGATCATCCTCACTCGGCGGGCACGGCCGCCGCCGTCTGGACGCAAAGCCAGACGATGTCGTTCTCCACCTTGACCGGATGCGCGCGCGTGCATCCCTCATCCGGCGCGACCGCCGTACCGCTCTTGAGCTCAATGACGAAATTGTGCAGCGGACAGGTGACGCGCTTGTTATGGACGATGCCCTGCGACAGCGGTCCGCCTTTGTGCGGACAGCGATCGTCCAGCGCGAACACCTCGTCGTCGGCGGTCCGAAATACCGCAATGTCTCCGGACGCCGTTCGCACGACGCGCGAGCCGAGAACGGGAATATCGTTCAGCGTCCCGATTTCAATCCAGTGGCTCATGCCAGTTCCAGCTCCGCGAGCGGGGTGAATTCGTTGCGATCGACGCCGCGTTTGGCGCGCGCCGCCCAGGGATCGCTCTGCGAGAATTGCTGCGAATAGGCGAAACGGCTGAACAGGGCTTTGCGGTTGGCGACATCGTCGACCACCTGCTTGCGGATGGCGTCGAGACCGACCCGGTCGCACCACTTGTACATGCGCTCCAGATACCAGCCTTGCTCGCGATAGAGCTGTGTCAGCGCGGCGATGACTTCGAGCGTCTCCTCTTCGGTCGCAACCTTGCCCAGGAACTCGGTTCCCTTGATGTGAAGACCAGCGGCGCCGGCGAAATGGATCTCGAAGCCGGAATCAACGCAGACGACGCCGACGTCCTTGCAGGTCGCTTCCGCGCAGTTGCGCGGGCAACCGGACACCGCAAGTTTCACCTTGGCCGGCGTCCACGAGCCCCACATGAATTTTTCGATCTTGATCCCGAGGCCGGTCGAATCCTGCGTGCCGAAACGGCACCATTCCGAACCGACACAGGTCTTCACCGTCCGCAGCCCCTTGGCGTAGGCGTGGCCGGATACCATGCCGGCGTCGTTGAGGTCGGCCCAGACAGCGGGCAAATCCTCCTTCTTTACGCCGAGAAGATCGATGCGCTGTCCGCCGGTCACCTTGACGGTCGGAATCTTGAACTTGTCCGCGACGTCGGCGATGGCACGCAATTCATCCGGCGTCGTGACGCCGCCCCACATCCGGGGCACGACCGAATATGTTCCGTCTTTCTGGATATTGGCGTGGACGCGTTCATTGATATAGCGCGACTGCTGATCGTCGCGATACTCGCCGGGCCAAGTGGCAAGCAGGTAATAGTTCAGGGCGGGCCGGCAGGAGTGACACCCGTTCGGCGTCTTCCAGTCCATGAACCTCATGACGTCGGGAATGGTCTTCAATGAGTTCTCGATGATGACGCGGCGCGCGTCGTCATGGCTGTGATCGGTGCACGCGCACATCGGCTTGACCTTTGGCGCCGCCGAATAGTCGCCGCCGAGCGTGAAGGCCAGCACCTGCTCGACCAGACCGGTACAGGAACCGCAGGACGACGATGCCTTGGTGTGAGCACGCACATCGTCGATCGTGAACAGTTTCTTTTCGCTGATCGCCTTGACGATCGTACCCTTGCAGACACCGTTGCATCCGCAGATTTCCGCGTCGTCGCTCATGGCGGCGACCGAGTTCTTGCCGCTATGGCCGCCATCGCCGAGATTGGCGGCGCCGAACACCAGCCGCTCGCGCATTTGCGAAACGTCGGTGCCGTCGCGCAGATGCTGGAAGTACCACGGGCCGTCGATAGTATCGCCATAGAGCACGGCGCCGATGATCTTCTTGTCGCGCAGAATGATCCGCTTGTAGACGCCGCGGGAAGCGTCCTGCATGACGATCTCTTCTTTGTCCGCGCCCGGCGCGAAGTCACCGGCGGAGAACAGGTCGATCCCGGTCACCTTCAATTTGGTCGAAACGACCGAACCGTCATAGGTGGCGAAGCCCTTCATGGCGAGATGGTTGGCGCAAACCTTGGCCTGGTCGAACAGGGGAGCCACGAGGCCGTAGGTCTGGCGACGGTGCTGCACGCACTCCCCGACCGCATAGATGCGCCCGTCGTAAGTCTGCATGGTGTCGGAGACGACGATGCCGCGCTCGCAATAGAGGCCTGCCTTGCGCGCCAGCTCGATATTCGGGCGAATGCCGACCGCCATCACAACCAGGTCCGCGGGAAGTTCCTCACCATCGGCAAAGCGCACGCCGGTCACGCGGTCCTCACCCATGATCGCTTCCGTCTGTGCGGGCATCTTGAACACCATGCCGCGCTCTTCCAGCGACTTGCGCAGCAATCCACCCGCAACCTGATCGAGCTGGCGCTCCATCAGCGTGTCGAGCAGATGCACGACGGTGACGTTCATGCCGCGCTTCATCAGTCCGTTGGCGGCTTCGAGACCGAGCAGACCGCCGCCGATCACGACGGCATTCTTGTAGCTCGTCGAGGCCTGGACCATACGCTCGACGTCCTGAATGTCGCGAAAGCCGATGACGCCCGGGAGGTCCTTGCCCGGAAGCGGCAATATGATCGGGTTCGAGCCGGTGGCGATCAGCAGGCGATCATAGGGCACCCGCGCGCCATCCGCGGTGACGACTTCGCAGGTACGCCGATCGATCATCTCGATCATTTCGCCCTTGCGCAGCGTGATCCCGTTATCCTCGTACCACTGCTCCGTGTTGAGCATGATGTCATTGACCGTCTTCTCGCCGGCGAGCACGGGCGACAGCAGAATCCGGTTGTAGTTGCCGTAGGGCTCGGAACCGAAGACGGTGATGTCATAAAGGTCGGGGGCACGATCCAGCAGCACTTCGACCGTGCGAATGCCGGCCATGCCGTTGCCGATCACCACCAACTTTTGCTTGTTTATCTTCTCGAGCATGCTCTGCCTTCTAATCCGGGTTCCGATGGTCTCACTCGGCGACGCAGCTCTGCATCGTCGATTGGCAAGAAATATTGAATGATTGGGAGTGCCCATCGGCGGGCAGATAATCGTCGACTATGACGATCGATGATTTCCCGTATTCAAGAGGCGTGCCAACACCAGACCCGTAATTTTCCGGGCGCAACGCGCGGCTTCAGCCAAATTGGCTGCACCTGCGCGTGCATGAATGCCCAAAAAATCACCCTCTCGGGCTATCCATTGTGCACAACACGAATGCTTAACCACGATCCGGCGTCAATTTGCCCCCGGAAATGGCACTACGCAGATATGCGGCTCTTCAGGAGCGTTTTTCCGGAAATACCCGCCACCGCATAATAAAACACCACGCTGCACGTTCGGGCGGCTGTTTTTGCCAACAAACGGAGCAGCGAGCGCGTTCGAGGCTGGTTATCCACGCGCAGCAAGGCACTGCAAATACATGCAAAGTGGCGCGCTCGTTTTTCTGGCACACGAATTGCTGACGTTACGGCACGGAGTATGTGTCTCAACGACGAGACGACCTCTCGCTTTCAAAAATCCATCCCTTTGTGCCGAGATCGCCGCGCGGCTGGCGCGGTGATCACGTGCCGCTGTTCGAGGCTGCTCGATGAAGTTTGCTGAATTCAAGAAGGCCGGCCACTGGCCCACGCTGCTCGCCGCCTTCCTCTATTTCGACATCAGCTTCATGGCCTGGGTCGCGCTCGGTCCGCTGATCGTCTACATCGTGCAAGACATGAACCTCGCCGTCGACGAGAAGTTCACGCTTGTCGCCATTCCGGTTCTGGCTGGCGCGTTGCTGCGGGTGCCGATGGGCCTGCTCGCCGATCTGTTCGGCGCCAAACGGACCGGAATTGTCGCGCAAATAGTTGTCATCGCCGCGACCGCGTGGGTTTGCTACTTCGGCCTTCCAACCAAGCTGTCGGTGGAGATCTTCGGTCTCGCGCTCGGCATCGGCGGCGCCTCATTCGCGGTGGCGCTGCCGCAGGCGAGCCGCTGGTATCCGCCGCAATATCAGGGTGTGGTGATGGGGATCGCCGGCGCGGGCAATATGGGTGTCGTGCTCGACACGATGTTCGCACCGACGATCGCCGAACTTTGGGGCTGGCAAGCCGTGTTCGGCGTGCTGCTCGTTCCGATGTTGCTGATCCTCGCCTACTACATCTACGCCGCCAAGGATGCACCCGGAGAGCGGAAGCCGGTTTCGCTGAAGGCTTATGGTGCGTTGCTGCGCGATCCCGACAGCCGCTGGTTCATGTTCTTCTACTTCATCACCTTCGGCGGTTTCGTCGGACTGGCCAACGCGCTGCCGCTGTATTTTTCCGTGCAGTATCACGTGTCAGGCGTCGCGGCGGGACTGCTGGTTTCCCTGATCGTCGCTTTCGGTTCGGGTTTCCGTCCGGTCGGCGGACTGATCGCCGACCGCATCGGCGGCATCCGCTCATTGTCGATGTTCTTTGGCGTCGTCGTGGCGGCCTATCTCGTCATTGCTTTCATGCCGGAGGGGCCTGCCGCGCCTGCGCCTGCGGGCTGGGCGCTCACCGAGATGCCGCGGATCGCCTGGGTGTCGGTGCTGCTGTTCTCGATCGGGGTCCTCGCGCTCGGCATGGGCAATGGCGCGGTGTTCCAGCTCATTCCTCTTCGCTTCCGTCAGGAGATCGGCCTGATGACCGGCATGGTCGGCTGCGCCGGCGGCATCGGCGGCTTCTTCCTTGCCAAGGCGCTCGGCATGGCCAAGGGAATGACCGGCGGATTTGGCGCGGGCTTCGTGTTTTTCGGCCTGCTGGCGTTGCTTGGTTTCCTCGGACTTGCCATGGTCAAGGTGCGCTGGCGCACCACATGGGGCGCCGCATCGGGAGCGCGGGTCTGACGACCGGCGCTGCTAACTTGACAGGCCGCGGGTGACGATCGGTTCGCAACGAAATCTCGGGGTTCGCGTCGGCTTCGTCAGCGAAACCGGTAAGCGCTCTGCCAATGAGGATTACGTCGGGACCTGCCTCGGCCGGTCCGGTGGCAGCAACCGCGACATTGTCGCCGCGGTCGCCGACGGCGTCGGCGGACACAAGGGCGGGCGCGAAGCCGCCGAGCTCGCGGTTCGCTGTTTCATCGACGCCTATTATTCGCTCCCCGAAACGCTCGGCGTGCGCCGCCGGGCATCGCGTTCGCTGGAAGCCGCCAACAGCTGGATCTACACGCAAGGCCGCACCGATCCCCTGCTCAGCGGCATGAGTTGCGCCTTCTCCTCGATCATCCTGTCGCGGCGGCAGTGCCACGTCATTCACATCGGCGACACCCGCGCCTATCGCCTGAGCGAGGGGCGCCTGGAGCGGCTGACCACGGACCACATCGCCGGACGCGGCGATCTCGCGCATCTGCTCAACCGTGCCATCGGCTTCGAGGACTTCGCCCGCTTCGACTACGCCACCGTCGGACTGCGCCAGCACGACAGGCTCCTGATCTGCAGCGACGGCGTTCATGGCGTGTTGACCGATCACCGGCTGCAGGTGCTGTTGAGCGAGCGCACCTCGCCGGAAGAATCCGCGCGCGCACTGGTCGATGCCGCCTTGGATGCCGGCTCCACCGACAACATGACCGCGCTGGTGCTCGACGTCGTCGACCTGCCGCCCGCGGACCGCGACGAGCTCACCCACTCGATCGCGACGCTTCCTATTCTGGATCTGCCTGAAACCGGCGATGTCATCGACGATTTTACGCTGGGTGAAATCCTATCCGATGGCCGCTACAGCCGGCTGTTCAAGGCCGTCGACAAGCGGCAGGGTCGCGAGCTTGTGCTGAAGTTTCCGCATCCGCGCGTGGCCAGCGAGGGCTCCTATCGCCTCGCCTTCGTCCGCGAGGCGTGGGTTGCGGCTCGCGTGCGAAGCCTGTGGATCGGAGAGATCGTCGAACTGCCTGCCGAACGGCAGACCCGCCTCTATTCGGTGATGCCGCTTTACGAAGGCGAGACGCTGGAACAGCGGCTCAATCGCTCGCCACAGCTTTCGCTGGCCGAAGGCATCGGAATCGCGACCAAGCTGGCCCGCGCGGTTGCGACGCTCCATCGGGCCGGCATCATCCATCGCGACATCAAGCCCGATAACGTGATCCTGTTGAACGGCGGCGGATTGCGGCTGGTCGACCTCGGCGTCGCACGCGTACCGCTGCTCGAGGACTTCCCGGCCGAGGATATTCCGGGTACGGCGAGCTACATGGCGCCGGAGCTGTTCGGCGGGCGGCCCGGCGACGAGTTTTCCGATCTCTATGCGCTCGGCGTCACCGTGTACCGGATGTTCACCGCCGCCTACCCTTATGGCGAGATCGAGCCATTCTCGCGGCCCCGCTTCGGCAAGCCCGCCTACCTCTCGCGCTATCGCCCCGACCTGCCGGCCTGGCTGGATGCGGTGATCGGCAAGGCGCTCAACGTCGATCCGGCGCAACGCTACGGCGATGTCATCGAGTTCTCGCACGAGCTCGAGAACGGCGCGATGTGGGCGAAGCCCGCCGTCGCGTCACGGCGCTCGCTCTACGACCGCGATCCGCTCGTGTTCTGGAAGAGCCTGTCGGCAGGCCTGATCGTGCTTGTCATCCTGCTTCTGGCATGGTCGGTACGAAATTAGCCCGACGCTCCGGTGGAGCGTCGGGCTATGTCACGTCAGCGAAGCCAACCGCGTTGGTTTCGCGATCCGGCTCACACGCCGGTCTGGGTGATGAACTTGGTGTTGAAGTACCCGTCCATCGCCTCGGTGCCGCCCTCCGAGCCGTAGCCGGAATCCTTGACGCCGCCGAACGGCACTTCGGGCAGCGCCAGGCCAAAGCTGTTGATCGAGACCATGCCGGCCTCGATGGCGGCGCCGATCGCGGTCGCCGTTTTGGTCGAGCTGGTGAATGCGTAGGACGCCAGGCCAAACGGCAAGCGGTTGGCTTCCTCGGCGACTTCGTCAAACGTCGAGAACCGGGAGATCAGCGCCAGCGGGCCGAACGGCTCCTCGTTCATGGCGCGCGCATCCTTCGGCACATCGCTGACCACGGTCGGTTCGTAGAAGTATCCCTTGTTGCCGATGCGGTGGCCGCCGGTCTCGAGTTTTGCTCCTTTGCCCACGGCGTCCTGCACCATGCCTTCGATGGCGGTGACGCGGCGCGGATTGGCGAGCGAACCCATCTTCGAATCCGGATCCATGCCGTTGCCGACCTTCATCGACCTGGCGCCCTCGACGAACTTGTCGACGAATTCGCGGAACACGTCGTCCTGCACCAGCATGCGGGTCGGCGAGATGCAGACCTGGCCGGCGTTGCGGTACTTCGCCGCCGCCAGAATCTTCGCCGCCGACGTGATGTCCGCGTCCTTGAACACGATGGCCGGTGCGTGGCCGCCCAGCTCCATGGTGGCGCGCTTCATGTGCAGGCCCGCCAGTGCGGAGAGCTGCTTGCCTACGACGGTCGATCCGGTGAAGGAGATCTTGCGAGATCACCGGATGCGGAATGAGATACTCCGAAATCTCCGATGGTACGCCGTAGACCAGGTTGATGACGCCATCGGGCACGCCCGCATCGACGAACGCCTTGATCAGTTGCGCCGGCGACGCCGGCGTTTCCTCGGGCGCCTTGACGATGATCGAGCAGCCGGCCGCGAGGCCCGCGGAGAGCTTGCGCACGACCTGGTTGATCGGGAAATTCCACGGCGTAAAGGCCGCGACCGGGCCGACCGGCTCCTTGACCGCGATCTGGTAGATGCCGGGGCCGCGGGCCGGGATCACCCGACCATAGGCGCGCTTGGCTTCCTCGGCGAACCACTCGATGACGTCGGCGGCGGCCATGGCTTCCATCTTGGCCTCGGCCAGCGTCTTGCCCTGCTCCATCGTCATGAGCGGTGCGATCTCGTCATTACGTTCGCGCATGATCGCGGCCGCCTTGCGCATGATCCTGCAGCGCTCGAATGGCGCCACCGCGCGCCAGACCTTGAACCCCTTGGCGGCTGCTTCCAGCGCCTCGTCGAGATCGGCGCGATCGGCATGCGCGACAGTGCCGATGGTTTCCTCCGTCGCCGGATTGAGCACGGCGATGGTCCTGCCCGATTGGCTCGGCCGCCATTTGCCGTTGATGAACAATTGAGTATTGGAATATGCCACGAGACTTGCTCCCTCTTTTATTGTCGCCGGATGGCGAATGGGCCGGCTGAAGATCCGGCGCCTTTATGATCGAAGCCCGGCCGGATTGCAAAGCCGATTCAACCGGGTACGGCCCCTGCGATGGCTTGCGATACGCCTCGATCCCGCCGCAGACTGACCTTTCACATCAGGAGAAGACATCATGCCGACATACGACGCCATCGGGGCACGCGCGTAGTGGACGAAAGCCGCTTGGTCGAAACCGGCACGCTCGACCGCATCGCGACGGTGGACGAAATATGGAAAACAACCCCATGCAAAGTAGCAATAGTCGCAGGCATGATACCTTGAGCAGTTCCGCGAACACTTGACACGTCGGGCAAATCAGCGGCACTACTCCATCATCGCGCAGACTACCTATGGGCCTGCTGTAAACGCCGCCCCTCGTCGCGATTGCACACAAAATCCTTCTGACAATTGAAAGTCGCCGCAACGAGCCGTCGCCTGCGCGTTGCCGAACCGCGCGCTTCCGGCGCGTGCCGAGGAATATCGACATGCACACCGCTCCGGACCTCAATCTGCCGACGGCGACAGCCGCAACCGATCCGACAAAGGCCGCCGCAACGCCGCGGATAAAGCTCTCGTCACATGGTTTCTCCATCGATCATTCAGATCCTGAGCTTGGCGAACAGCTCCTGGCGAACGCATTGGGAGTCGCCGATCGCGATGCGATGCACGGCATCCTCCGACAATTGGTGAAGGCCAGCGTGAACGGACAGCAGCCCGACGAAGTCACCCTCGCCTTCATGATTTCAATGGTGAAAAGCATCAAGCCCAGGGATTCCATCGAGGCCATGCTGGTGGCGCAGATGGTTTCCGTTCATGCGATGGCGATGCGATGTGCCTATCACCTCGCGAATGCGGAAGACGTCGCTCGGCAAGACAGTGCCGGGCGCGCATTGGGCAGGCTCGCCCGCACCTTTCCCGCCCAGATCGAGGCGCTCAACCGCTATCGGAGCCATGGCGAGCCTGCGATCACCGTGCAGAACGTGTCGGTCGGGGATGGCGGCAAGGCCATTGTCGGCAACGTCACCCAGCATGCGAGCGTGATCGT
Source organism: Bradyrhizobium sp. RDT10 (assembly GCA_044772375.2). Lineage (GTDB taxonomy): Bacteria > Pseudomonadota > Alphaproteobacteria > Rhizobiales > Xanthobacteraceae > Bradyrhizobium. Next base: position 528,468 of record CP187939.1, on the reverse strand, counting down.
TTCGGACAAAAGCCCGGCGTCCGCGGCGCCGGCTGCGCGGATGGCCGCCAAGCGGAAAGCACAGGCATGAGCGATCATGCCCGCAATACCGGAGCAATGCTGGCGAGCCCGCGTTGCGGCGCCAAAATCCGTTCCCGCGGCGCCTGCCGCTCGCCGGCGGTGCGCGGCAAAAAGCGCTGTCGCATGCATGGCGGGGCACCGGGGTCCGGCGCCCCAATGGGAAACCTGAACGCGCGCAAGCACGGCCTGTTCACCAAGGACGCGATCGTCGAGCGAAGGCGGATTCAGGCCTTGTTGAGCGAAGCGCGGAAATTGGTGCAAGCGATCGAATGACTTGTTTTCGCAAAGGTCGGCAATCGAGATCGAAATCGTTCTTGTTTCTCAGTTTGTTCCCATTCGCGATCAGGTGCTGGCCAAAATAGGCCACTCGCGCGGGGCGGCTTTAACTAGTGGTTAACCATAAACTGGCGAGATTTCAGTCATGGCAGAGAGCCCGCAACTGGTTCTGATTGAATGGGTCGATAGCGGCCAACCCGTACCCGGATGGCAATGGCTGGACGGGCTGGAGCCGCGCAAAGCCCTCAAATGCGTCTCGGTCGGCTTCCTCGTGCAGGATGACGAGGCGACAAAGGTTCTCGCGCCGAACTTGGGGGCAAGTTGCGGTAATGACGATTGGGATCAAGCGTCGGGACTGATGACGATCCCAACAGCCGCAGTCACTCGAGATCGAGCGGCTTACTTCTTGCGCGATGGAGGCGACTTCCGGTCTGGCCGCTGCGTAAGGGCCGAAGCCCCGAGCGACTTGATTTCCTTATTAGACAGCGTGCTCGGAGCGCGCATAGCCTTCGATGCCAGCGATCCCGTGCCTTTACCTGTCTTCTCGTTCTTTCCCATGGTGATGCCCTTTCGTGGCATGAGTTGCGAATCGGATGATCCGCAACTCATTGTAGCACGTCACGACTTCCCGCCCTCGATTACCACGAACTTACGCCGACGATCCGGGGGCGTCTCAGTCGGCAGGGCCAACCGGCGTGCTCTAGCCCGACGGCCTTTCAGCGCTCGTAGCTTGCCGGGTCGGGGCTATCTGACGGATTTGCGAACGCGCTGCGCAACACCGCGGACATCGGCGTCTTGTAATTGAGGCCGTTCGGGGGTACCGGCGACTCAAACCATTTCTTGTAGATGGTTGCGATCTCCGGGCTGCGATACAGCTCCGCCGTCGCGCGGTCCACCAGGGCCTTGAACGGGGTATCATCCTTGCGCAGCATGATCCCGTAGGGTTCGGCCTTCGAAAACGTTTCCTCGCTGATGATATAGGCGGACGGGTCCTTCGATCGCGCGATCGCGACGGCGAGCTGGACGTCATCGAGCACGTAGGCGGCGGCGCGGCCGGTCTCCAGCATCAGAAACGCCTCCGCCTGGTCCTTGGCGGCCAGCACCGTGACGCCGAGATTTCGGGCGGTGTTGGCCTGGTTGAGCTGCACCATGTTGGTCGAGCCCGATATCGCAACGACTGGCTTGCCCTTTAACTGGTCGATCGTGGCGACGTTGTCGGCCTTTCGCGCGGCGAAGCGTGTCGCCGAAAGGAAATGCGAATTCGTGAAGGACACCTGGCGCTGCCGCTCCGCATTGTTGGTGGTGGAAGAGCAGACCAGATCGACCGCGCCGTTCATCATGAGCGGAATGCGGTTGGACGACGTCACGGGGTTCGTCTCGACGTTGAGGCTTGAAAGCTTCAGTTCGCGCTTCACCGCGTCCACGATCTTCATGCAGATGTCGACGGCGTATCCAATCGCCTTCTGGTCGCCGTCCAGATAACTGAACGGCACCGAGGCCTCCTGGATGCCAAGCACGATCCTGTTCGTCTCCTTGACCTTCTGAAGCGTCCCGGTCAGCTCGGTAGCGTTTGCGGGGGCGGTGATCAGGGCAACGGCAAGCATGGTCAATGACAGACGCATGTGGTGGACCTCATTGGATCATGAACGGGTGGGCAGCAGCAGAGCTGGCGAACGACCGTAGCCGACAAGCAGTCACTGCTGAATTAGCGACTGTGAAAACCGGCTATATCAAAGTTGCATTGCCGAGCCGACGACCGGGCGCCGGTAACGTAGACCGGCATCGCATATGTGTCGGGATAATCTCTCAACAGCGTGGCGAAGATGAGCGGCGCGAAGCCGCCGCCGATTGCAGCCTGCGGCCCGCCCCGTCTCAGGCAGGCGATCATCGCGAGATTAGTGAAGACCACGCCGATCAGACTGGCCGCCACGAACGATGGCCAGTGCATCCAGGTAACGCTTTGCCAGCCATTGAGCGCCGTAACGATGACGATCAAGAGTGCGAATGAACTGATCAGTTGCGTTCTTGTGAACTCGAATGCGCCGGGCTGTGTCGCAGGGCGATGAGCTATCAAGGAACCGAGCGCCCAGCACAAAGAAGCGCCGAGTGCCGCAGCGACCGCAATAGTGGGCATCCCGTGTACTCCTGACGACGCTACGGATAGAGTAGTGCCATCCGTACTATCTGACACAGAGAGATGCTACCCATTTAGTAGCAAGGGGATGCCCTCATGAGCCGAACTCCAAAACCCGGGATGCCTGTCCGAGGCTCACGATCAGGTGTCCCTGTCATGGCGCTCTTGGACTTGTTGGGGCGGCGCTGGACGATGGCAATTCTGTGGAACCTCGGCAAAGGCGGACCCTGCACTTTTCGGGAGTTGCAAGAACGGTGCGAAGCGATCTCGCCTACGGTTCTCAATTCGCGTCTGAAAGAACTGCGTGAAGCAGGCCTGGTCGAGCATTCTCACGAGGGCTATCGCGCCACACCGACCGGACATGAACTTTATGCCCTGCTTGTTCCTCTTGGGGTCTGGGCGAAAAAGTGGGCAGCGAAGTTACCGGCGTAAGTCATTCCTGGGATAGCGATAGCGAAGCGCACCAAGCCAGGCACCCAGGCGGGGTCACAGTTGAGATTGTCGGATGCTTGAACGCATTGCTGGGGAGCAGGCCTGCCCCACAACATTCGAGGAGTGTGGGAAAAGTTGGTAGCGAGAGAGGGACTCGAACCCTCGACCCCAGGATTATGATTCCCGTGCTCTAACCAGCTGAGCTACCTCGCCACGGTTCGCCATCGCGGCACACTCTACCGCATTCGCGAACGCGCGGCATATAAGGAGTGGCTTAAGGGCCTGTCAAGCAAAGCCAGCGGTCCAGCCAAGCGCCTGCAAAATAGCGCTATTTCGGCCGGATTGTCTGGTCGCCGCCGGGGCTGCCGGGCGGGGAATCACCGGCGTCTTGCCGGCGTCCGGCGTCGGCGCATGCATTTCGGGATCGACGCCTGGGGGCGGACACAATACGCCCTCCGAGCGGGCCAGCTTGTCGCCGAGCGGCTCGGCTCGCTGACCGGTGGTTGTTCCCTCCGGAGCTTTCTCACCGGGCTTCGGCAACGGCTGCATAGGCGCGCAATCGGCGGCGCGCTGCGGCGATGGCGGCGCGGTCGGAGCCGGCGGCGTGGTCGGACCTGGCGGGGCCTGTGCCACCGCCACATCAGCGGCCGCCATCAACACACATGAGATCAGAAGGGCGCGTTTCATTGCCATGCAGAGGAAACGGCCTGCACTTGCGGAGGTTCCGCAGTCAAACTGTCGCTTTTTGCTTGACGCGTTTTCTTAACGCGAACCGGCCTCCACCCCCGGGGATCAAGTCCGAGGCCATGCTTCGCTCGAAAACGCTATGCGCTTCACGATTTCCGAAAACGGATCAGCGAGAAATGTCCCATCGGCGGCATCGGCCGCCGCTCGGTCAGGGTGACCCCGCCATGTTTGGCGGCCCAGTTAGTCAGGCGTTCCCACGGGAATTCCGGCCGCCAGCCGAGCCGCCGCGCCAGTGGCGCGAACGCCAGTTCGAACACGCGGCGCGGGCCGCTTTCGGCGCCGATGTGATTGACCAGGATGAGCTCGCCGCCGGGTTTCAGGACGCGGATGAAATCATCCAGCGTCGCCTCGGGATCCGGCACCGCCGTGATGACATATTGCGCCACCACCGCATCGAAATAGGAATCCTTGAACGCAAGGTTCTTGGCGTCCATCACCGCCAGCGTTTCGACGTTGGTCAGGCCGAGCGCGCGCACGCGCTTCCGCGCCCGCCGCAGCATCGGCTCCGAAATATCGACGCCGCACAGTTTCGTGTTGCGCGAATATTCCGACAGCGACAGGCCGGTGCCGACGCCGACATCGAGAACGCGCCCGCCGATCTTGTCGGCTTCCGCGATGGTCGATTGGCGGCCGTGGTCGAACACCTTGCCGAACACGAGATCGTAGACCGGCGCCCAGCGCCCATAAGCCTTTTCGACCCCCTCGCGGTCGATGTCCCCAGCCATTTCCCCTGCCCCGATTTTTTCCTAGCTGCGCATTGCCTCGGCGAGTGGCGCGGTCGTTTGCTGCGCCCCTGCCCTCGCCGCCGCATGGCGTGCAGTCGCGCTCTTGATGAATCCGCCGCCGAGCACGCGCGCCTGTCCCGCAGACGCATCGTAAAACACGCAAGCCTGGCCGGGTGAAACTCCTCTTCGCCGGCAACGAGTTCGACCTCATAACCGCCGTCGACCGCGCGCAGCCAGGCCGGCTGCGGCGCGCGCGTCGAGCGCACGCGTACGAACATCTCGATGCCGTCACCGATGACGCGATCCAGCAGCCCGTCGCCGATCCAGTTGATGTCACGAAGGCGGATGCGATCCATCCGCAATGCCTCGCGCGGCCCCACCACGACGCGGCGGCTGGCCGCATCGAGCTTGACGACATAGAGCGGCGCGCCGGCGGCGATCCCCAGCCCCTTGCGCTGGCCGACGGTGAAATGAACGATGCCCTGATGACGGCCGATGACGCGGCCGTCGAGATCGACGATGTCGCCGGGTTCGATCGCACCCGGCTTCAGGCGGCCGATAACATCGGTGTAGCGCCCGGTCGGCACGAAACAGATGTCCTGGCTGTCCTGCTTGTCGGCGACTTCGAGGCCGAAGCGACGCGCCAGTTCGCGCGCCTGCGGCTTGGTCATGTCACCAAGGGAAAGCGCAGATAGTCGAGCTGCTCGCGCGTGGTTGCGAACAGGAAATAGCTCTGGTCGCGATCGGAATCCGCGGCGCACACCAGCGCGCGCGACCCGTCGGCGAGGCGGCGCGAGGCGACATAATGCCCGGTCGCGAGCGCCTGCGCGCCGAGCTCACGCGCGGTCGCCAAGAGATCGCGAAACTTGATCGATCGGTTGCACTCGATGCAGGGCACCGGCGTTTCGCCGAGCGCGTAGCTGTCGGCAAAATTATCGATCACGGATTCGCGGAAGCGGCTTTCATAGTCGAGCACGTAATGCGGAATGCCGATCCGCTCCGCGACGTTGCGGGCATCGTGGATATCGCGGCCGGCGCAGCAGGCGCCCTTGCGATGGGTGGCCGCGCCGTGGTCGTAAAGCTGCAGCGTGATCCCGACCACGTCATAGCCTTCGGACTTCAGCAAGGCAGCCGTCACCGAGGAATCGACGCCGCCGGACATGGCGACCACGATCCGCGTATCCTGCGGACGGCCTTCGAGATCCAGACTGTTTCGCATGCCAGGGGTCATCGACTTCAATCGCAAGCGCGCGCTAACGCGGCTCGCGGCCAGGGTTAAAAGCCTTTTTACCATAAGGCCTTAGGGCGGCATTCGGCCATACCGGGCCGGATCGGACGCCGCTCTTTAATATAGGCCGTATTCCCGCGAGGCAATCAGCCGATCCCCATTTTGGAGAGGGTCCAGGACGGCAAATCTTGCCGCCGGGCAGAAAAGGGGTTGCGATCATGCCCCGCAATTTGGCCACCATCCCCATAAGTTCTTGAAATAACGTGATATTTTTTGCCGCAACGGGTGGCCCGGTCCTTGCTGAATGGTAGCCGAGAGCTCAGCGCGAGGGTCGCCCGTGGTTAGTGTCACGTCAGAAGTATCGGCAAACACATCTTTTCAAAATGCGGCGGCGAGGTCCGCCCGGCCGGATTCCGAGCCGCCGGCCAGAAACGACAGCTTCGCGGCGCTGGTCGACAGCAATACGTCCGCCAACAACAACGACAATCGCACCCAGGACAACGCGCCCGCCTCGCGCCGCTCCGACGATGCGCAAACCGCATCCGACAACCGCGCGCGCGACAATGCTGCCGCATCTGATAAGGCGGACAAGGCCGCGCGCAACGATTCGAATGATCGCAACGCCGCAGCCAAAGCACACAGCGACAAGGCACGCGACGACGGCAAAGCCGACAGCAACGCCGATGCCGATACCAAGACCGATGCCGACACCAAGGCCGCGATGAACCGCCGCGCCAAATCGAAGTCCGACGCCCCGAAGTCCGATGGCGCCAAGTCCGACGAGACGACGCAGGCATCTTCCGGCGACGCTTCCCCGGCAGCCGATCAGACCGAGACGGCGCAGGATGGAACGGCCGTGGTGACGGCCGACGCCGTTGCCGTTGCCATCCCTGCTGCCGCAGCGCCGGCGGCGACAGCTTCCACGTCATTCGCAACCGACAAGGCGACCGCGCCGCTTGCCATCGCAGCGGCGGCAATCGCAGCCTCCGCTTCGCTCGCCGCCGAGACCGCGCCGGCCGCTCCCGCCGCTGAAGCCACCGAGGCCGCCGCCACCCAGCCCGCGACCGCGACCGCCGCGCAGGCCAACGTCGGCGCCAAGACCAGCGCGCAAGGCGGCGTCGGCCAGGCCGTCAGCGCCCAGGCCACATCCGCCGATCCATCCATCGCAACCGGTATTGCTCAGGCCGCTTCAGTGGTCGCGGCGACGCCCGCCGCCACCAAATCCGCTGTGCCGCTCAAGAGCCCCGATCTCGCCAGGAAGGGCGCCACGACGGCGGTCGAGCAGACCGCCACCACCGATACCGCCGCCCCTCAGCACCTGCCGCGGATACCATTGTGCCCGCCGTCACGCCGCCGGCCGAAGCCGCGGGCAAGCCGAAGTCCGACAATGGCGTCGTCGAAGCCGTGAAGGCCGACGCGTCAGGCAATTCCATCGCGCCGCCGGCCGCCCAAGCCAACGCGCATCTTGCCGCCCTTGATGTCGGTCAGTCGCCGGTCAATTCCTCCGGCAACGGCCTGCAGGCCGCCGGCGCAATCCAGGCGCAGCAATCGGCCGCTCCCGCCACGACGCCGGCTACCGCGACCCAGCTTACCGCCACGGCCGCCGCAAGCGCGCCGGTACCGGTGAGCGGACTTGCGATGGAAATCGCCGCGTCTGCCAAGAGCGGCAAGACCCGCTTCGAAATCCGGCTCGATCCCGCCGAACTCGGCCGCATCGATGTTCGCATCGATATCGATCGCCACGGCCAGATGACGTCGCACCTGACGGTCGAACGGCCGGAAACGTTGTCGATGCTGCGTCAGGACGCCAACCAGTTGCAGCGCGCGCTGGACAATGCCGGACTTTCGACCGGCAATGGCGGCCTGCAATTCAGCCTGCGCGACCAATCCTCGCAAGGCCAGAACGACGGCAACCAGTCCAATCCCAACGCGCATCGCCTCGTCGTCAGCGAGGAAGACAGCGTGCCGGCCGTCGTCGCCGGCCGCGGCTATGGCCGCATGCTCGGTTCGAGCGGCGGTGTCGACATCAGAGTTTAAGGGAGACCGCCATGGCAGTCGATGCAACCATGCCGACGACGATCGTCTCGGCGGCCGGGACCGGCACCAGCACCAGCAACACCACCTCTTCGACGAAGACGACGGGGATCGCCGATAACTTCCAGACCTTCCTGACGCTGCTGACCACGCAGCTGCAGGACCAGAATCCGCTCGATCCGCTGGACACCAATCAGTTTACCCAGCAGCTCGTGCAGTTTGCCGGCGTCGAGCAGCAGCTCAGATCGAACGAACAGTTGAAGGCGCTGGTGGAGATCGAAAAGAGCGCGCAGGCGACCCAGGCGCTCGTCTATGTCGGCAATACCGTTGCCGTCGACGGCAGCAAGGCGCAGTTCGACAAATCGGCGACCTGGAATTTTCACTCCGAGAAAAACACCTCCGCAACGATCACGATCACCAATTCGGCCGGACAGACCGCCTATTCCGGCTCCTATACGCTGAAAGAGGGCAATTCCAGTTTCGTCTGGGACGGCAAGGGTAATGATGGCGTCCAATGGCCGGCCGGCACTTACACCTTGACCGCCACCGGCAAGGACAGCTCCGGCAACAACGTGGCGATCTCCACCGAGGTCCAGGGCATCGTCGACTCAGTCGATCTCAGCGCCTCCCCGCCGCTGCTGTCGATCGGCGGCCAGAGCTACACCACCGACAAGATCAAGCGCGTGGTCCGTCCGGGCGCCTCCAGCTAGCGCCCCACCGCTCCATCGTTTGATCCGCCACTTCCAGTCCGGCAATCCCTGATTGTACGCAAAAGCGTCACAGGGAACCCGGGCCGAAGCTATTTTCCGTCATTTTCAAGGAGATTCGTATTGAAGCCGTAGGCTTAGGCAAATTTTAAGCCGGGGGCGTAGGTTTACTACCGTGAGTTCAGTGGTTGAGAGTTTGTGAGTACGCCATGACAGAACCCCATCGCCCGAGGGTAAAATACGTCATCGGGCCTGACGGTAGTCCATTAACAATTGCCGACCTGCCCGCGCCCGGAACCAAACGGTGGGTGATCCGCCGCAAGGCCGAGGTCGTTGCGGCGGTCCGCGGCGGCCTGCTCTCCCTCGAGGAAGCCTGCAGTCGCTATACGCTGACGGTCGACGAATTCCTGTCCTGGCAGTTTTCCATCGATCAGCATGGCCTGGCCGGTTTGCGGACCACCCGCATCCAGCAATATCGGCAGTAAACCCTCCCGAACCGAAAGATTTGATGAAAACCGGCTTCGATTTGCGAAGCCGGTTTTTTCATGTCGGAACTAATCGCGACGGCTTTAACGGTTGTTAACCATATCGAAACCATCCCCTAGGCAATAATTGCCCAGTCGGTCCCTGGGGCCGAATCCCTGGGGGCGGTTGGTGCAAAGTCTCGTTGCTTTCCTGAAAGGCCTGGGTGCGGCACGGCTGATGGCTATGGTTGCGGTGACGACCGCACTGATCGGCTTCTTCGCCTTCGTCATCATGCGCGTCACGACGCCGCAGATGACTACCCTGTTCACCGACCTCTCCACCGAAGATTCCTCCGGTATCATCAAGGATCTGGAGCGCCAGGCCATTCCCTTCGAGCTGCGCAACGAAGGCGCGGTCATCATGGTGCCGAAGGACAAGGTCACGCGGCTGCGGATGAAGCTGGCCGAAAGCAACCTGCCGAAGGGCGGCGGCGTCGGCTACGAGATTTTCGACAAGTCCGATGCGCTCGGCACCACGAGCTTCGTCCAGAACATCAACCATCTGCGCGCGCTGGAGGGTGAACTCGCCCGCACCATCCGCGCCATCGACCGCATCCAGGCCGCCCGCGTCCATCTGGTGCTGCCGGAACGGCCTTGTTCGCGCGCGAGGCGCCGGAGCCGTCGGCCTCGATCGTGGTGCGGGTGCGCGGCAGCCTCGAACCGCAGCAGATCCGCGCCATCCGCCACGTCGTCGCCTCCGCCGTCAACGGATTGAAGCCGCAGCGGGTGTCGATCGTCGACGAAGCCGGCCGGTTGCTGGCTGACGGCGCCGGCAAGGATGCCGACATCGCTGTCGGTGAAGAGCGCCGCACGGCCTTCGAGAAGCGCATGCGCAACGAGGTCGAGGCGATCGTCTCCTCGGTGGTCGGCCAGGGCCGCGCCCGCGTCCAGCTCACCGCCGACTTCGACTACAACAAGGTCACCCAGACCTCGGACAAGTTCGATCCCGAAGGCCGCGTGCTGCGCTCCACCCAGACCCGCGAGGATCTTCGCTCACCGCCGAGAACAACGGCCAGGTGACGGTCGCCAACGAGCTGCCCGGCAACCAGACCAACACCACCGGTCCGGCGGCCCGCGACCAGAGCAAGAAGAGCGAAGAGACCAACAATTACGAGATTTCCCGCACCACCAAGACCGAGGTCACCGAGGCCGGACGGGTCAACCGGATCTCGGTCGCGGTGCTGGTCGACGGCGCCTATACCAAGAACGAAAAAGGCGAACTGGTCTATCAGGACCGCAGCAAGGAACAGCTCGACCGCATCGCCACCCTGGTCCGCTCGGCGATCGGCTTCGACCAGAAGCGCGGCGACCAGGTCGAGGTCGTCAATCTTCGCTTTGCCGAAGCGCCGACGGTCCCCCGGTCGTGGAGCCGGGCGGGCTGCTCGGCATGCTGCAGTTCACCAAGGATGACGTCATGTACGTCATCGAGCTCGGCGTCATGATGCTGCTCGGCCTCGTGGTGCTGTTCATGGTGATCCGCCCGCTGGTCAAGCGCATCCTGGCTGCCGAAGTCGTTCCCGCGCAGCCCGAACCGGCGCTCGCTTTGACCGACGGCACGCAGGCCGAACTCGGCCCCGGCCAGGCCCTGATCGCCGGCACCAGCGGCACCGCCCAGTTGATCGACGTCGCCCAGGTTCAGGGCCAGGTCCACGCGCAGGCCGTGCACCGGGTCGGCGAGCTGGCCGAACGTAATCCGAACGAAACCGCCTCCATCGTTCGCCAATGGCTCAGCGAACCCGTCGAGAACTGACATGGCTGCCGTACCGCAAACCTCAAACGCCAACGACATCACCACCGTCATCTCGGCGCTGGCGAGCCGTCAGGCGAGCCGGCCCAGGGCAAGCCGCTGAGCGGCCCGAAGCGCGCCGCCATCCTGATGCTGGCGCTGGGCGAGCAATATGGCGGCAAGGTCTGGTCGCTGCTCGATGATGACGAGGTACGCGAACTGTCGATCCATATGTCGACGCTCGGCACCGTCGAAGCCGACATCGTGGAAGATCTGCTGCTCGAATTCGTTTCGCGGATGTCGGCCTCCGGCGCGCTGATGGGCACCTTCGACGCCACCGAACGGCTGTTGCAGCAATATCTGCCGTCCGAGCGCGTCACCGGCATCATGGATGAAATTCGCGGACCCGCCGGCCGCAACATGTGGGAGAAGCTCTCCAACGTGCAGGAAGAGGTGCTCGCCAACTACCTCAAGAACGAATACCCGCAGACCATCGCGGTGGTGCTGTCGAAGCTGAAGCCGGAGCACGCCGCGCGCGTGCTGGCGATCCTGCCCGAGGATCTCGCGCTGGACGTGGTCGGCCGCATGCTGAAGATGGAAGCGGTGCAGAAGGAAGTCATCGAGCGCGTCGAGCAGACGCTGCGCACCGAGTTCATGTCCAACCTGTCGCAGACCCGCCGCCGCGACGCCCACGAGGTGATGGCCGAAATCTTCAACAATTTCGATCGCCAGACCGAGACCCGCTTCATCACCTCGCTGGAAGAGGAAAACCGCGAGATCCGCCGAGCGCATCAAGGCGCTGATGTTCACCTTCGACGATCTCATCAAGCTCGACTCCGCCTCGGCCCAGACGCTGATGCGCAACGTCGACAAGGACAAGCTCGGCATCGCGCTGAAGAGCGCCAATGAGGAGGTGCGCGCCTTCTTCCTCGGCAACATGTCCTCGCGCGCCGGCAAGATGCTGATGGACGACATGGCCGCGATGGGACCGGTGCGGCTGCGTGATGTCGACGAGGCGCAGGCACTGCTCGTCAACCTTGCCAAGGACATGGCCGCCAGGGGTGAAATCACGCTGACCAAGAACCGCGCCGACGACGAGCTGGTGTACTGATGGCCGCACCCGCAAAATTCCTGTTCGACACGGACTTCGCGGCGCCGGACAAGGCGCGCGAGCGTGCGGCAACGGCCACCGAGATCGCGCAGAAGATCGCGGAGGCCGAGGCACGCGCCTACCGTGCCGGCTACGAGGCGGCCCAGCGCGAGGCCAGGGTGGAGAGCGACCGCCGCTCGGCGCTGGCGCTGGAAGAGATTGGCATCGCCATCAGGGGCATCGCCACGCGTTTCTCCGGCATCGAGGCCAGGATGGAGACCGAGGCCGTCGAAGTCGCGGTCGCGGTGGCACGCAAGCTGTGCAGCGAACTGATCGTCCGCGAACCGCTCGGCGAAATCACTGCCCTCGTCAGCGACTGCTTCTCGCACCTGGTCGCAATCCCGCATCTCGTCGTCCGCATTAACGACCAGCTCTACGAGGCCGCCCGCGAGAAGATCGAACGGCAGGCGACCCAGAGCGGCTTCGAGGGCCGCCTGGTGATCCTGGCCGAGCCTGGCATTGCCACCGGCGACTGCCGGATCGAATGGGCCGACGGCGGCATGGTGCTGGAACGCGCGGCCATCGAAGTGAAGATCAGCCAACTGGTCGGGCGCTATCTGGCGTCCCGCGATCAGGCCGGAACGTAAAGGCCATGAGGACTGAACCATGAGTGACACCGACGGACAGGTACCGCTACCCGATCTCAACGCCGCGGACGCCCCGCCGATCGACGATCTGGCCTACAACGAGGACGAACAGGCCTCGCGCATCGCGGCCGATCTCGAGGCCGTGTTCGACGTGCCGGTGCAGGTCTCGGCCGTGCTCGGCCGCTCCAAGATGGACGTCGGCGAACTGTTGAAGCTTGGACCCGGCACCGTGCTCGAACTCGACCGCCGCGTCGGCGAAGCCATCGACATCTACGTCAACAACCGCCTGGTGGCGCGTGGCGAGGTCGTGCTGGTGGAAGACAAGCTCGGCGTGACCATGACGGAAATCATCAAGGCTGAACGCAGCTAACAATTTTGGCGATACGCGCCGTGAACGGCGCGAACAGACGAACAGGAGATAAAAAATGCGGCTTCTCATCGTTGGCACATTGAAGGGCCAGCTCACGACCGCCACCAAGATCGCGATGGAAAACGGCGCATCGGTAACCCACGCCGAGACGATCGAACAGGCGATGGCCGTGCTGCGCGGCGGCAAGGGCGCCGACCTGCTGCTGGTCGACGTCGCGCTCGATATCCGCGACCTGGTGATGCGGCTGGAAGCCGAGCACATCCACGTGCCGATCGTGGCCTGCGGCATCTCCAACGACGCCCGCGCGGCGGTGGCCGCGATCCACGCCGGCGCCAAGGAATACATCCCGCTGCCGCCCGATCCCGAATTGATCGCCGCCGTGCTCGCCGCCGTCGCCAATGATTCACGCGATCTGATCTATCGCGACGAAGCCATGGGCAAGGTCGTCAAGCTGGCGCAGCAGATCGCGGGCTCCGACGCCTCCGTGATGATCACCGGCGAATCCGGCACCGGCAAGGAGGTGCTGGCGCGTTATGTCCACTCCCGCTCGAACCGCGCCAAGCGGCCGTTCATTTCGATCAATTGCGCGGCTATCCCCGAGCATCTGCTGGAGTCCGAATTGTTCGGCCACGAGAAGGGCGCCTTCACCGGCGCCGTCGCCCGCCGCATCGGCAAGTTCGAGGAGGCCACCGGCGGCACGCTGCTGCTCGACGAAATCTCCGAGATGGATGTTCGCCTGCAATCCAAGCTGCTGCGCGCGATCCAGGAACGCGTGATCGATCGCGTCGGCGGCACCAAGCCGGTGCCGGTCGACATCCGCATCCTCGCAACCTCGAACCGCAACCTCGCAGATGCCGTGCGCGAAGGTACTTTCCGTGAGGACCTGCTGTTCCGCCTCAACGTCGTCAATTTGAAGATCCCGCCGCTGCGCGACCGTCCGGCCGACATCCTCGAACTGGCGCAGCACTTCGCCAAGAAATATGCCGACGCCAACGGCGTGCCGCTGCGCCCGATCTCGGCCGATGCGCGGCGAGTGCTAACCTCGAACCGCTGGCAGGGCAACGTCCGCGAACTGGAAAACACCATCCATCGTTCGGTGCTGATGGCGCAGGGCGACGAGATCGGAGCCGACGCGATCCTGACGCCGGACGGCGACCGCCTCGACCTTGCCAAGACCCCGCCCGCCGTGGCCCACGCCACCTTTGCCGCCGAACAGGTGACGCGTGCGCTCGTCGGCCGCACCGTCGCCGATGTCGAACGCGACCTGATCCTGGAGACGCTGAAACACTGCCTGGGCAACCGGACCCATGCCGCCAACATCCTCGGCATCTCGATCCGCACGCTGCGCAACAAGCTGAACGAATATGCCGACGGCGGCATCCCGATCACGCCGGCCGGCGCGGGTGAGCATCAGCGGTTTGCGACGGCGGGCTGAGCCGTATGTTCCCCGGACGCAGCGCAGCGCGGCAGCGGTGCGCTGCTGAGCCGGGGCCCAACTTACTTATGGCTAACGATGGGTCCCGGCTCTGCGGAGCAGCGTTGCCACGCTGCACCGCGTCCGGGACACGATGCATCACGAATAACTCGGCGCATCCGGTTTGCGGAAAATATGAATGGGATCGCCGGGCTGCAGGTCGCGCCCGGTGAAAACCGCATAGGCGTATAGTGCAAGATAGGCGATCGCGACCGCGCCGATGCCGTAAAATACCCAGGTCGCAAATCGCTTCATCAGACAGCCGCACCACGTTGAGCCTTCGCAAGGCTAACACACCGTGGTGCATCGGCCCAGCCGCTATCCCGCCGCCACCTTCTGCGCCGGCGCGACATTGATCGCCAGCTTGCCGTAACGGTCCTTGAAAGCCTCGGTGTCGATCTCCTCGAGCTGGATCGCACCGCTCATCACCCCCTTCTTCCATTCAGCATGTTCGGGATCGTTCTGGAACTCCGGCATCACCTCTTTGGCGAACAGTTCGAGCGACTCGCAGATGTGCTCGTGGGTGTTCTTGCCGGCCTGGTTGAGCAGGATCACCTGGTCGATGTGTGAAGAGCGGAAACGCCGGAGCTTCTTAGCGATGGTTTCCGGCGAGCCGATCAGGCCGCCGCGCAGCGCCGCCTCCTGTGCTTCCGGATTGTCGCGCTTCCATTTGTTGTATTCGTCCCACATGTTGACGGTGCCGGGGTCCGGACGCTGCCGGTTCTGCGACGCGCCGTAATAGCGCAGCGCGAACTGGAAGAAGGTGGCACCGTCGGCGCGGGCGCGGGCCTCTTCATCCGTCTTGGCGCACATGAAGAACGAAACCAGCGCCATGTTCGGATTGATCTCGTAATCGGCGAGTTTCTTCAGCCGCTTGGTAATTGCGTTGTAATAGGCATGCACCCAGGCATGAGCGGCTTCGGCGCTGACAAACTGGAAGCCGAGCGCGCCAAAGCCGTTCTCGCCGGCGCGCTCGATGGTCGGCAGTTGCGAGCACGCCATCCACAGCGGCGGATGCGGCTTCTGCACCGGTTTCGGCACCATGTTGCGCAACGGGATATCGAAATACTTGCCATGATGCTCGGTGCCCACTTTCGTGAACATCGGAAAGATCGCTGCGACAGCCTCCTCGAACACCTCGCGCTTGGTTTCCATGTCGCGGCCGAACGGCGTCAGCTCGGTGATCGAGGCGCTTTCGCCCATGCCGAATTCGCAGCGGCCGTTGCTGAGGAGATCGAGCACCGCAACCCGCTCGGCGACCCGGGCGGGATGGTTTGTGGTGAGCTGGAAGATGCCGTGTCCGAGTCGGATCTTCTTCGTGCGCTGGCTGGCCGCGGCGAGGAACGATTCCGGCGAGGGAGAGTGGGAATATTCCTCGAGGAAATGATGTTCCACCACCCAGGCGTAGTCATAGCCGAGCCGGTCTGCGGTCTCGAGTTGGGTCAGCGCGTTCTGGTAGAGCCGCAGCTCGTCGCCCTCTTCCCATGGGCGCGGCAGTTGCAGCTCGTAAAAGATGCCGAATTTCATGACGCCTCCCAAGAGCGCTCGTTAAGACCGCTTGTTGTTTTCGGTCAGTGTATTCGCCATGCATCCCAAGTCCAGCCTCGACCGCGAAACAGCAATTCCGTGGCATGGAAGCAGCCTTGCAACGAACGCGCGAATGGTTAGTTTTACGCTTCCGTTGAGTCGCGGCCTCACCGCCCGCTCTTCTCTCCATCTGGACCCTATGACCACGTTCACGCCGCATCAGGATTCCGCGCTGAAGGCCGTTGCCGACTGGCTGAAGGCCAAGCCCGGCCGGGGCGGCACGCCGCCGGTGTTCCGGCTGTTCGGCTATGCCGGCACCGGCAAGACCACGCTCGCACGCCACATCGCCGACGGCGTCGATGGCGAGGTGAAGTATGCGGCCTTCACGGGCAAGGCGGCGCTGGTGATGCGCAACAAGGGTTGCGACAACGCCTCCACCATCCACTCGCTGATCTATCGCGCCAAGGAATCCGGCGTCGAGCAGCCGAGTTTCGAACTGTGGGATGACGCGCCTGCTTCCAAAGCAAAGCTGATCGTGATCGACGAATGTTCGATGGTCGATGCGGAGCTTGGCCGCGACCTGATGTCGTTCGACTGTCCCCTGCTGGTGCTCGGCGACCCCGCGCAATTGCCGCCGATCCAGGGCGGCGGTTTCTTCACGGACTGCGAGCCCGATGCGATGCTGACCGAGGTGCATCGCCAGGCCCAGGACGACCCGATCGTGCGGATGTCGATGGATATCCGCGAGGGCCGCGAACTCGAAATCGGCCGCCATGGCGAGAGCGAGGTAGTCCCGCGCAGCGAACTCGATCCGGACCGCGTGATGAGCGCCGACCAGGTGCTGGTCGGGCGCAACAACACCCGCCGCGCCTACAACAAGCGCGTTCGCCAGAAACAGAACATCGAGGACCCCTTTCCGGTGGCCGGCGACAAGCTGGTCTGCCTGCGCAACAACCGCAAGAAGGGTCTGTTCAACGGCGGACTATGGCGCGTCAAGTCGCGCACCCAGCCGCGGGCGAAATCAAAAATCCTGACCATGCGGCTGTCGCCCGACGAGGAGTTCGGCCACAAGGTGACCAAGGTCTCGGTACGCCATGATTGTTTCGAGGGCGGCATCGAGGCGATCCCGTGGGAGGAGCGCAAGCCGTATGACGAGTTCGACTATGGCTACGTGCTCACCGTGCACAAGTCGCAGGGCTCGCAATGGGACGACGTGGTGCTGTTCGACGAAAGCTTTGCGTTCCAGGACAGCCGGGCGAGGTGGCTCTACACCGGCATCACCCGCGCGGCGAAGCGGCTGAGCGTGGTGGTGTAGGGCAACGCATTCAGACCTCATCCTGAGGAGCGCGCACCGCGCGCGTCTCGAAGGATGGGCCGCGGGCGAAATCGGGGCCGCATGGTTCGAGACGGCGCTAACGCGCCTCCTCACCATGAGGATTGAGAGGGTGCACGGCTCCTCGCAAGGGCGCTGGCGCGTCACCTCCCCGCCACGAAGTAAAAATCCTCGCGGCCCGGCAATGAGCCGTAGGTGAAAGGCTGCTGCGTGCGATTGGTCGCCTTCCAGACGTCGTCGCGGACGATGTCGAACAGCTTTCGCACTTCGATCTTCGGTTCCCGGATGACGCGCGCGAGCACCGTGGCGAACGGGCTGTTGACGGAGTCGCCGTCGAGTGCGGTCTCGCCGTGCTTGGCGGCGTAGACCACCATGAAGCCGGCTTCCGGCTCGATGTTGGAGAAACCGCGGTTGACCAGTTTCAGCGCAATCCTCCGCTGCATGGTCTTTTCAAAGGGATTATCGCGGCAGGCGTCGAGCATCACCAGGCGCAATTTCCGCGCGCCGGCCACGGCTGCGATCACCTGCTCGAGGGCGACCGCCTGCGTCTCCGCGTCACTATCGGCCTTCAGCCTGGCGTCGACCGGGATCAGATAATTCACGCCGCCGATCTCCATGCCGTGGCCAGCATAATAGACCACCGCCCAATCCGCCTTTTCGGCCTCGAGGCCAAATTCGTGCAGGGCGGCAAAGAACTTGTCCCGCGTCAGATCGGGCGCCAGCGTCACGATGGCAAAGCCAAGCTCGCGAAAGGTCGATGCGATCAGTTTGGCATCACGCGGTGGATTGTCCAGCGGCGCAGCGTTCCGGTAGGCGCCATTGCCGACGATCAGCGCCACCTTGCGCGGGCCGGCTGCCGCCGATGGTGTGGCTTTGCCTTCCGGAGCCGACGACGCCGTGCCCAACAGCGCCTCCAGCCGTTCCTTGGCGATGGCGCGCGCAAGCGTGGTGTCGATATCCTCGCGCCGCGCCTGCACGGCGGTGGCTGCTGCGCGATAATCGGAGCGCGCGGCGGCGAGGTTGCGGCGTTTCTCGAAAAGCTGCCCGCGGCCGACATAGGCGCGAACGTAGTTCGGATTGACCTTGAGCACCTGGTCGTAATCGCCGTGGGCGGCGTCGAGATTGCCCTTGCCGAGATAGGCATTGCCGCGGCTGGTCAGCGCGTAAACATTGTTCGGCGACTTCGCCAGCGCCGCATTGCAGTCAACGAGCGCGTCATCGAACCTGCCCATGCCGGTGTAGGTAACGCACCGGTAGGCCGGAACTTGCGGACCGTCGGGATTGACCTTTTGCGCCTCGGCGAAGTCGGCGAGCGAGGCGTCGTACAGTTTCATCAATCCCTGCAGGCGGCCGCGGTTGTAATGGTGCAGGTAGCGGCTTTGATCGTTGAAGATATGTTTGACCGCCAGGTTGAACTCATCGAGCGCGCGCTGCAGCTCGCCCCTGCGCATGAAGATCACGCCGCGGTTGTTATAGGCGGTGCCGAAAGTCGGGCGTAGCTGCAGGCACAGATCGTAATCGGCCAGCGCTCGCTCGTCGTCGCCCTTGTTGCTGTAGGCGTTGCCGCGCGCATTGATGACATTGATATTTTGGGGCGCGATCTCGTGGGAGGCGGTGAACGCCGCGATCGCGCCATCGTAATCGCGCTTCTTCATCAGGGAGTCGCCGCGAAACCAGAAGGCAGCGGCCCTGGACGTGCCGGTGATCTTCTCGTCGGCGATCACAGATTCGCAGGCCGCGAGCCGCGCAGCCGGTTCCGCCGCGGAATTCTGGCAGGTTTCGACATCGCCCGCGGCCCGCGCCGGGCTGGCGGCGATAAACATGACGAGACCCAGCAATAAGGCCCGCAACATCGGCGGAACGCTCCGGCGCATGGATTTTTGGTCGCGGCGCGCGACCGGCGGTTCATTGTGGAAAGGGAGGGCCGCACCGGTCAAGCGTGACCGACCGCCTTCCTCAAGGTCTTGCGCGGGCGCAGCGTTATTCACGAACTCGTGTGGCGCGCGCCGTAACAATCCGCTGGCGCGCGCCGTAACAATCCGCAGCCAGGGCCGTATCTAGGGCATCGGAACGCCTTGAGCCAATTGCGAAATGCCGATCCCGCTCTAGACTGCCCCCAACCATTGCCGAAAGAGGAAACCATGTCCCCTCGCCATCTCAGCCGCCTGTCGCTGTGCGCTGCCGCCATCGGCGCGCTGGCCATTGCCGCATTCGCCATCACCCCTTCGCGCGCCTCCGAGGAAGCCGTCATCATTCCGCCCCCGCCCTCGACGTTCAGGCGACCGACGGCATCCAGACCGCCGTGATTGCCGGCGGCTGCTTCTGGGGCGTGCAGGGCGTGTATCAGCACACCGCCGGCGTGCTCAACGCGGTGTCCGGCTATTCCGGCGGCAGCAAGATGACCGCGAACTACACCATGATCGGCACCGGCACGACCGGACACGCCGAGGCGGTCGAGATCAAATACGATCCGAACAAGATCAGCTACGGCAAGATCCTGCAGATTTTCTTCTCCGTCGTGCACGACCCGACGCAGTTGAACCGCCAGGGCCCTGACACCGGCACGCAATATCGCTCGGCGATCTTCACTGCCAATGACGAGCAGAAGAAGGTGGCGGAGGCTTACATCGCCCAACTCAACGCCGCCAAGGTCTACAAGAAGCCGATCGTGACCAAGGTCGGCCCGCTGCAGGCGTTCTATGCGGCGGAAGACTATCACCAGGACTACCTGACGCTGCACCCGAAGCAGCCCTATATTGTCTTCAACGACATGCCGAAGATCGAGAACCTGAAGAAGATCTTTGCAGAAAACTACATCGAGAAGCCGACGCTGGTGAGCAACGCCAAGGCCACTAATTGAAAGGCTACTAATTAAGGAGGCTAAATGTCCGACACCAAAACATCCGGCAAGCTCGTCAAGAGCGAGGCCGAGTGGCGCCGCGAGCTGACGCCGATGCAGTACGCCGTGCTGCGCGAGAAGGCGACCGAGCGGCCGTTCTCCGGTGAATACGAGCACGAGCACCGCAAGGGCACCTATACCTGCGCCGGCTGCGGCCAGACGCTGTTCGAATCCGATGCCAAGTTCGATTCCGGCTGCGGCTGGCCGAGCTTCACCGCGCCTGCCGTCGACAGCCATATCGACGAGGAGCATGATATCAGCCACGGCATGGTCCGCACCGAGGTATTGTGCTCGAAATGCAACGGCCATCTCGGCCACGTCTTTCCCGACGGCCCCGGCCCGACCGGCCTGCGCTACTGCATCAACTCGGCCGCCCTGAAGCTGCAGCCGAAATAGTTTCGGCAGCCGTCGAACTTGTTCCAACCCCGTGCGACCAAGAGCTGGTCGCGCGGGGTTTTGTTTGGTGGGACGCTTCTTTTCCAGCCTGCCCGGCGCGGAATTCGGGGAAAACTTCGAAATGCACATTTCCAAACGTCTGCTGTTCGGTCTTGGGCTTGCCGCCCTCATCATGGAGAGCGTTGTGATCCAGCCCGCTTTTGCCGCCGACAAGGTCTCCCTGTTCAAGGTCATCACCGCCAAGGACGAGATCGTGATCGGGATCAGCGAGGGCGATCTTGCCCAGATGGAAGGCCAGAACGCCGGCGGCGTCGCCAAAATGCTGGTCGCCAAGGGCACGATGAGCGCGTGGCAATACGCGGTGCGCAAATCCGCCGGCGGCAATCTCGAGCAGGCGCCGCTGCACAAGGTCGGCCTGATCGCCAAGGACTCGCTTCGCGTCGAGCCCTATGCGACGCCGTTGAAGGTGCTGCCGATCGACGAGACGAAGAAGTGACTTCATCCCTTCTCCCACCAGGGAAGAAGGAAAGCGCGCCTCACCCCATTCGGCGGATCGACCAAGGACTCGCGATCCGGAATATGCTTTGATCCGGGCCGCGGGAGCGTTTGAGGGGACACCCGCGGGCCTCCGGGGAGCGCGCCATGTCGCTTGGGACGATACTCGTCATTATCTTGATCATATTCCTCCTCGGCGGCTTCTCCGGCCGCATCGGGAGCTATGGCTATGGCTACGGCCATTCCGGCATGGGGCTTGCCGGCGTGATTTTGATCGTGCTCCTGATTCTGCTGCTGCTCGGCAAGATTTGAGCCATTAAGTCATTGAAAAAACTTGATTAAATTTTTGTTCCCCGCAGCCATGCGTGGATTCATCATCACCCCCGATCCGCACGTTCAGGGGTCGCATTTTTGTCAAAGAAGCTTATATTGGGCCCTGAAATGACGTGCACGGTGCGGCCCGCGAATGTGGCACACCGTCATCCAATCCCCATTGCTCACACGCAAGAGCCGAAAAAGATTGAGGTCACCGTCCATGCGTCCCTTCAGCTACAACACCGCCGCCGAACTGTTTCCCGCCGCGATCCGCAAGAAGAAGCGGGCCGGGTTTGCCTATCGGCGTTTTGGCACCGCGGCCGAAGCGGTTCGCTTCGCGATCGAGGAATTGCCGGCGGACTCGCTGAATGGCGCCTATCTGCAGGTCGAGGAAGCCCGCTTCGACCAGAGCGGCATCCGCTCGCTCTATGAAAGCGAAGCCTTCCGCTGCCGCGCCGTCCGCGTGCGCCCGCCAGCGCTGAAGACAAGGCCGACGCGGCCTAACCTCCATATTGTCAAACAGCGCGCTCCCGGAGATCATTCCCGGGGCGTTTTTGTTAGCGCGGCTGCCGGTCGAGCCAGCGCTTGAGCATGCGCACGTTGCGGACGTTGGCGCGGAACATGACGTCGAAGGCATCGCCCGCGACCGGCACCAGGCCGACCACGCCGTCGACGGCGACATTGGCGAGCATCCGCGCCGTGATGTGCCAGGGCGCCCCGAGCGCACGCGCCTCACGCACCACCCACAGCGCAATCGCCGTCGTGATGATGTCGCCGACCACGGGGATCAGCCCGATCAACCCGTCGATGCCGTAGCGAAAATTGGTGCCGGGCACGATGAAGGCGACGTCCAGCAGTTTGGCGATGGCATCGAGCCGCGCCAGCCGCTGCTCGCGCGTCAGATCGCCGAACGGATTGGCGGCGGGATGACCGAAATCGAACCGCAATCCCTCGAACCGCGTGTGCAGGTTCGCCTCGGGGACTTCGCGCCCTCCTGGTCGATGACCGGGCCGCGCCCGGGCGCACGCGTCCGGGAAGACTGCCCGGAACGTGAACGCTGCGGCGTGTAGATATCGTCGTCTGACATGGCCATCACATGGTAACGCGAAGGCGAGGCGCAAGTTGCGTCACGCGGCCGCGGGCAGGCACTTTACCTGCCTTTTCAAAGAGCAAACATGACTTTCCGATCTCGCGGCGCTGATCGCCCGAGGTTTGCATCTTGGCTCCGCGAGAACAGCACGGCGCTAACGCGCCTTTGCCCGCCCGGCGATTCTGTATTCGATGCGAAGCGTTACGTCGAATGCACCGGCCGCGGCGCGTCGGCATATCTGTGCGCCAGCCAGGACGACAGCATCGCAGGCACCATCCCGACGATGCCATAGAGCAGGAACTGCACCACGCCGGTATCCGGCCCGCGCGAGCCATAGAGCAATGAGGATGCCGCGAAGCCGATCACGGCTACGATCAGTATCCGCGCCACGGGCGCAATGCGCTTGACGTGAAGAGAATGTCGTCGATGGCGCCGATCATCAGCGCCGGCACGATGCCGAACAGATAGCTGTACTGCAGCGTCTTGACGAACGCGGCGAGGAATTTTCCGATCTCCGACCAGTTGGTCTCGGTCCAGTAGCCCGAAGTCACCGTGGTCGCGAACAGCATCAAAAACCCGCCGACGAACGGGCCGATAGCTCCGAAAATCAGATAGCGTTTCATGGCGACCTCTGCGTTGAGCCTATGGATCGAGAAGGAAGACTTCACCATCGGACCAACCGCATGGTTCCGTGACCAGACATATCCGGCTTCGACAGCGCCTTGGCCGTACGCAATTTCAAATCCAGTCAGGGCGGAGTCAAGAGGCCGGCGGCCTCCGATGCTGAAGCCGCCATCAGGCAGACCGGCTCAGTTTGCCATCGGCAGCCGATGCGACCGCTGCAGGCTCGTTCTTCTTTGCAAGAATCCGATCCGACCCGAACCGGATCGTCCATTGCGCCACCGACAGCAACAAGGACTCAAATACCGCCACGCATTGCTCGAGCTCGCGGTCGGTGGATGGCGGGCAGCCGGGCCGGTTGCGGACGATCATCGTCGTTGTCGACCAGGTCAGTCGGGCGGCCTTGCAGGCGACGATCAGTCCATACACCCGGTCGGGTTCGAGCAAGGGTTCGATCGCCTCGACCTTGACATCGGCCTTCAAGGCGAGGGCCGCGACCACGTGGACGTATTCGCCCTCACCGCAAACCGGTTGACGATTGAATCATTCAGCCTGCCGGTGCGGTTGAGCGCGACGACGTCGCTTTGCGCCTGGGTGTAGTCAGTCGCCTTCCGGGCCGCGCCGCTCTGTCCAGCGATCGCCGCAGCAGAATTTTGGGTTTTCTCGCGCATGACAGGCCGCGCCGCCGTCAGGAAACGCGCGCGGACGACGTCGGCAACCTTGCCAATGAGCTCCCGCAGCAAGCTGCCGGGAATGTCCAGGCGAACGCCGAGCTTTTCCGCCAGCCCCTCGTCACGCTCTGCCCGTCCGACCAGCGTTGCGTAGCCGCATTCGGAGAAACGCGCGCCCGCGTTCCGCGCAAGCGCATTGGAGACGTTGACGTCGCCAAATCTCATCAGCGCGTCGGTCAGCGCTTCATTGAGCGTCCTTCGGTCGCAGATCGCCAACAAATGCTGCTGGCCACGGCTTTTGACGATTTCAAGAAGGTCTGCTTCCGACAGACAGCTGGACCTTCTCCAGAACCGGCGCGGCCACCTGGAGCTGTTGGTGGAACGCAAGCTGGCGGATCGTCTGGCGCGGGGCCCGGTCGATGGTCGACAGCGCCTCGCTGAGCTGAATCACTGTCGTTGCGTCCACCCGCTCGATCAGGTGGGCGAGGACGCCATCGACCGCAGCGATCTGCGAGTCACCGAGGCGATCGACATTGGATAGGAACAGGTCCGTCACCTCCCCGAAAATTCGGGCATCGTGCTCGGGTCCATCCTCTTCGGCGCCGTTCAATTCCGCGCGCAGATCCGGCGAAGCGGCAGGCATGGCTATCCCGCCTCCGCACCGGTCATCCCGACTCGCCGCGACGCCTCCGGCCGCGGCCATTCCATCGCGCGGATGGCCGGTAGCTTCGTGGATCCATTGGCAGCGGAATAAACAAGCATTTGAGTGCCACTCGAAAGGCTGGTTTCGGCAGCCTTTTCACTCCAACGAAAGCAATGAGGCGCGCATGCGAGCAATAGCCGCTGATCATACCCGGGCTTCCCTAACGGGTGGTTGTTCCGGAACGGGGATTTTCCGCATTTATACTGAGTTTTGCGGCGCGGAAGGCGCGCCCGGCCGGCCTGGGCAGCCGGGCCGGGCAACGTCCGCTTCCGGAGGCCTCATCGGAACAATCCGCGCCAGACCGTCATCACCCGCCATGTGCGCAATTGCGCACTGGGGCGGGTGATCCAGAGTATTCCAGAGGCGCTCGTGGTCCATCGAGAAGCTGCGGCGTACTGGATACCCACCTTCGCGGCGCACGACACGGAGGCGCTTCGGTCGACGTGGCGCGCACGCAACAGTCCAGGAAGTGTTGGTGCGAGCCATTGCAGCTTCGCAGCATTGGCGCATAATTCACGGCGGGGCGGCGCAGCACTTTTGATTCGAACATCGGCAGAATTCGAGCAACCACACCGGGTGATTCCCGGGTGATGGATGACGCGTGCGGCAGCGCAAACCGCGTGCAGCGCCCCCAATGAACAGCGGCCAGCACCGCGCGCGCAACCTTGGGGAACGCATCGATGACTTTCCATCGTACCAGCAGAATCGCACTTCTCTTCGCCATCGCCTTCGCGGCGACAGCGCTTTCCGCACGCCCGAGCCTTGCCTTCTCGGAGGCGCAGCAGATGTGCACGGGCGATGCCATGCGGCTGTGCGGCCATGAAGTCCCTAACGTGCAGCGAGATCACCGCCTGCATGGTCAGGCACCGCGCCCAGGTCAGTCCAGGCTGCCGTGCCGTGATGGACCGCGAGCACGCCGCGCGGAGGCGAGCCGCCGCCGCTGAGTAGCAGCTTGTTTCGCTCGAAGACGAACGCAGAACGGCCTCAGCAGAGCTGCGTGCAATGCTGAGGCCGTTTTCCTGTTGGACTCTGTCGGTACGCCGCGCAGCGAGCGATTAGCGATCAATTTCCTGACTCAACGAAGATCAGCTCAGGTTTGAGAGCGCATCTGCTGCGCTACCGGTAGCTACTCCCCCACAGCGCGAACGCATCGTTAAACGCGCGTTCGCCGGGGGCGCCCTTTTCGATCGCGATGATGGCGCGGCGCTGGTTGACGTAGACCAGCGGCACGTCGAACCAGGAGCGCTCCTTCAGGAGCTGCAAATTGCGGGCGCGGTCGGAATCGACGTTGGAGAGGCCGACCAGGAAGAAGCCGTCGGTGACTTTCACGGCGAGACCGGCCAGCGGCGTGCCGCGCGCCTGCTCGTTGGACTTCATCAGGATGCCCGGCACGTTGCCGACGCCGCCGCCCGAGAAATCCTGCGGCAGGATGAAGGTCAATTCCGCGGTGTGGCTCGCCGGCAGCGACGAGTCGGTGTTGCGGCGGAACGACATCGTCATCTTGAACTTGCGGTCGGGAATCTCGATGTCGGCACGCACGGCGACATCAGGCTTCTGGTTGCCGCTCGCCTTGATCGGTTCGGTGCGCCAGATCACCGAGCCGACATACTGCTTGCCCTTGGGATCGGACGGGTCCTCATCATACAGCACGACGCGCTGCGCCACCGGCGCGACGTTCTCCGACGACGGCTGGCCGACGCGATCGGGGATCTTCGGGCGCGACTGCGGCGCGGCCGGATCCTTTGGCGCTTCCACCACGGACGAGGATTTGAACAGGCCGCTCACGGCCGTCACGACCGACCTGCCCCACAGGATGCCGGCACCGACCAGAATGAGCACGATGCCGACCGCAATCGCGCTCTTGAACGGAAACACCGCGGCTGCGCGGGCGGGCTTCTTCGGTTCGCGGTCGCGATCCTGCGAGAGCCGCGGGCGGTCGCGCGACGGCGGCGGCGGCGGCGCGTAGCGGTCCGCCTCCTCCAGCGATTCATCATAGGAATAGGGCGCGTCGGGATCGGCGCCGCGGTTTTCCATGCTCGGCTCGAGCCGGTCGAATTCCGGCGAGGGCGACGGCACGTTGGCATAGGTCTTTCGCGCGGCGCGATTGGCCTGCGCCGCGGCGCGGCCGAGATCGTCGGCGTCGGCGGCGATGTCGCGGAAACCATGCATGCCGGGCGGTTGCGGCGGCTGCGGGCCGTTGTCGGGGCCGCGGCGGGCGCCGCCCCGCGCTCGCGGGGCGGCGGTGGCGGCAGCCCGGCATCCTGCATCGGAATCTGCGGCGGCTGCGGGCGCGGCGCGCCGGGCGGCGGCGCATCGGCGCGCAGATTGCGCGGCGGGCGTTGTTCGTCCTGGCCAAGCGGCGGTCGGGCCTCGCGCGAGGGGCCTTGAGAAGGCGGACGCGGACGTGGCGTACCCGGAGGGCCTGCGGATTCCGGCGGTCGGGCGTTGGCGCGGCGGAAAGCGTCGCCGCCACGCGCGGCCCCGCCACCGCCGCCCGGCCGCGAAGCCTCGCGGGCGCGCTGGGCGGCTTCCGATTCGACCTTGCGCACGGCTTCTTCCAGCGACAGCCGCTCGCGAGTGATTTCGGATTCGGAAAGCGGCGGCTGAACGCTGCGCAACTGCGCGATCAGCGCAGTGCGAGCCCGCTCATAGAGCGCACGGCGGCTCTCACCTGGAGCATTGGGGTCCAGGCCGGCGATAGCACGTGCGATCAGCGGGTAATAATCAGCCATTTCTCTTCAATACTGCAGGCCCGACGGTAACATCTCGTTAAGCCTCGAATGGGTTCTGTACCAGAATAGTATCCTCGCGTTCGGGGCTGGTGGAAAGCAATGCAATCGGGCAACCCACGAGTTCCTCGACCCGGCGGACATATTTGATCGCCTGGGCCGGCAGATCTGCCCAGGAACGGGCTTTGGCGGTCGGCTCTTTCCAGCCCTCGATGGTCTCGTACACCGGCACCACCCGGGCCTGGGCGCCCTCGCCCGCCGGCAGATGGTCGATTTCCTTGCCGTCCAGCATATAGCCGGTGCAGACCTCGATGGTGTCGAACCCGTCGAGAATGTCGAGTTTGGTCAGTGCGAGCCCGGTGATGCCGCAGGTGCGGACGGTTTGCCGCACCAGCACGGCGTCGAACCAGCCGCAGCGGCGCGGGCGGCCGGTATTGGTGCCGAATTCGCGGCCGCGCTCGCCGATCTTGCGGCCGATGTCGTTGTCCTGCTCGGTCGGGAACGGTCCCTGCCCCACGCGGGTCGTGTAGGCCTTGCAGATCCCAAGCACGTAACCGACCGAGGCCGGCCCCATGCCGGTGCCGGTCGCCGCCTGCGCCGCCACCGTGTTGGACGAGGTGACGTAGGGTACGTGCCATGGTCGACGTCGAGCAGCGCGCCCTGCGCGCCCTCGAACAGGATGCGCTTGCCCTCGCGGCGCTTGATGTCGAGCAGCCGCCACACCGTCTCGGTGTAGGGCAACAGTTTTGGCGCGAGTGCAGTGAGCTCCTTCAGGATCCCGCCGCCGTCGATCTCCTCCAGATTGAGCCCGCGGCGCAGCGCGTTGTGATGCGCCAGCAGGCGATCGATCTTGTGCGGCAGCGTGTCGAGGTCGGCAAGGTCCATCAGGCGGATGGCGCGGCGGCCGACCTTGTCTTCATAGGCGGGGCCGATGCCACGACGCGTGGTGCCGATCGCGGTGACTGCGTTGGAGGATTCGCGCAAGGCGTCGAGATCGCGATGCAGCGGCAGAATCAGCGTGACGTTTTCGGCGACCCGCAGGTTTTCCGGGCTGATGGCGACGCCCTGGCCCCTCAGTCTTGCAACTTCATCGAGGAAGGCCTGCGGATCGAACACCACGCCGTTGCCGATCACGGCGAGTTTCGACGGCCGCAGCACGCCGGACGGCAACAGCGCCAGCTTGTAGGTCTCGCCATTGATGACGAGCGTATGGCCGGCATTGTGGCCGCCCTGGAAGCGCACGACGATATCGGCCTGCTCCGACAACCAGTCGACGATCTTGCCCTTCCC
Source organism: Bradyrhizobium sp. RDT10 (assembly GCA_044772375.2). Taxonomy (GTDB): domain Bacteria; phylum Pseudomonadota; class Alphaproteobacteria; order Rhizobiales; family Xanthobacteraceae; genus Bradyrhizobium. The sequence goes on along the minus strand of CP187939.1, from coordinate 500,225 downwards.
TTCGTCGCCCCATTGGGCGCCGACGACGACAACATTGGCCATTTCTAAGATGTTCCCCGCAAATCTGATGGTCCCAGCATGACCTTTCCGGAAAACCGGTCTCCACTTTTCCGGATCATGCGCTAGCTTGCCCAGCCCAAATCACGGCCGGGGCCGTTCGCATGCAAGGCAGCCCCACCGGATAAAGGAAGCGGCTGCTCTAGGCAAGCAGGAAGGCATCTTTAAGGGGGCTTAGAAAGGCTCCAACCCATTGATATCCCCGTAAAATTCCTAACCACCGGGCGAGAGACGCATTAACATCCGGCAATGACGGAAAGGCCATGTCGAAAACCACCCGTGCGACCCAGGCGCTGGAAAAGCTTGGCGTGAAATTCACCCTGCATGCCTACGACTACGATCCGGATGCGGCGAGCATCGGGCTGCAGGCGGCGGACGCGCTCGGCGTTGAGCCTGCGCGCGTGCTCAAGACGCTGATGGCCGAGGTCGACGGCAAGCCGGTCTGCACCGTGGTGCCGTCCGACTGCGAGGTCAGCATGAAAAAGCTCGCGAGCGCCTTCGCCGCCAAGGCGGCGAAGATGATGCGGCCGGCGGATGCCGAACGGCTGACCGGCTACCATGTCGGCGGCATCTCGCCGTTCGGGCAGAAGAAGCGCGTACCGGTCGCGATCGAGCAAGCCGCGCTCGGCCATGCGAGCGTGTTCGTCAATGGCGGCCAGCGCGGCTTGCAGATCGAACTCGACCCCAACGACGCCGTGAAGGCGGCTGGCGCGATCGCGCGCACGCTCGTGGCGTGAGCGGCCGTCGCGTCGGCAGGCCGCTACCTGGTGAGTGTGGGCTGCGTCTGCGCCCATAGCATCGCCTCGATGATGGCCTCGCGCAGTTTCGGGCGCTGCTCCTCATCGCATTCGATGAACGCCAGAATGGAATTGGCGCGCACGGCAAACTGGTGACGTGTTTCGGCTTCGGCTTCTTCGGCCGACATCGGCTTGTTCAAAGGAATGACCCATCATCTCTAGAAATTCGACCTCACGGGCCAAGGAAGCTGCCGAATACGCAGCCGCCCGCAAACCCGCGGTCCCAACGATCGAACGCCTGATACTGAAAATTGCCCGGAAAAACCTCATGCGACCCGAAAAACAAACAAAGGTTGGGCTGCATGAATCAATCGTCCTTTGATTGCATATTTGCCCGCCCGTTTGCAACCCCAATCAACAGGCGAGGAACAGGCAAAGGAAACAGCCGAGGCGGGCTGCATGGTCGCGATGCATCCTGCACCATTGATGAGCGCCGCAAATCCGTGTCTGTGACGGGGGCCGGGCAACATTTCCGGCCCGGCGACGTCAGCCGGGCGGGCCGCGGCACCATGAACCGGGCCTTATCCCTAAATGACGGCTACCGAACAGACTTCGTCCGCCCGATCCGGGAGCTGGCTCACCAACCAGCCCTATCTGCTGCTCAGCATCACCGCGCTGTGCTGGGCCGGCAACGCTATCGTTGGACGGTTGGCCGCCGGCCACATCCCGCCGGTGACACTTTCGTTTCTGCGCTGGTCGTTCGCGTTCCTGATCATCCTGCCGTTTGCCTGGCGGCATCTGGTTCGCGACTGGGGCGCGATCCGCAGCCGCCTCGGCATCATGATCCTGCTTTCGATCACCGGCATCGGCGCTTTCAACACCCTGCAGTACTGGGCGCTCGAACACACCCAGGCGCTGAACACGCTGTTGTTGCAGTCGGCCGGCCCGCTGGTGGTCGCGGTCTGGTCGCTACTGCTGCTAGGCGTACGGCTGACGCTGGCGCAGGCCGCGGGCGTCCTGCTGTCGATGGCCGGCGTGCTGATCATCCTGATGCATGGCGACCTCACCAAGCTGTCCGGCATCGATTTCAACATCGGCGACCTGATCTTCATCGTCGCGCTTGCGATCTTCGGGATCTATTCGGTGCTGTCGCTAAAACGCCCTGATATCCATGGCCTGTCATTCGTCGCCTTCACCTTCGGGGCCGGCGCGGCCTGCCTGATCCCGTTGTTCATCTGGGAGTTGTTCGCACGGCCGCTGATGCAGATCGACACCGCGAACCTGCTGACGCTCGCCTACGTCGCGCTGTTTCCCTCGACGATCGCCTATCTCTGCTACAATCGCGGCGTACAGCTGATCGGCGCCAACCGCGCCGCGCCGTTCTTCCACGTGGTGCCGGTGTTCGGAACCATCATGTCGATCGTCTTCCTCGGCGAGCATCCGCAAGCGTTCCACTTCATCGGCTTCGCGCTGGTGCTGGCCGGGGTGTTCGTGGCGTCGCGGAAAGCTTCCGCCTGAACGCTCCTTGCGGGGCGAGGTTGAGAAGGCTGCGGTGACTTGCCGGGCCAAATCCGCTATTTCTTGCTTCGGAAGGTTTCGATGAAGGTTCGCGCCAGCAATCTGATGATCGGCACGCTCGTCCTGGCCCTGATCGGGGGATCGCTGGGCGGGTTTCTCGGCTACCAGAAGTTCGTCAGCACCAAGCAGAAGGTGCCGTTCCGCGTGATCTTCGAGGGCTCGGCGTCCGGCCTGCGCAAGGGCGGCAGCGTGAATTTCGCCGGCATTCGGGTTGGCGAGGTGGTGTCGCTGAAGCTCGACCATCCGCGCCGCGTCGTAGCCCTTGCCATGATCGACGGCAACACGCCGGTGAAAAGCGACACGCAAGTCGGGCTCGAATTCCAGGGGCTGACGGGGATCGCGGCGGTCTCGTTTACTGGCGGATCGGACGAGGCGCCGCCGCCGCCAAAGGGCGCGGACGGCATTGCCGAGCTGACCGCCGATGCGGACGGGACGCTCAACACCCAGGAAAAGATCCGCGCGGCGCTGCGCAACGTCGACCGGGTGATATCAGACAATGAAGTGGCGGTGAAAGACACGCTGCGGAATTTCGAGACGTTCACGGCCTCGCTGTCCGGCAATGGCGAGAGGATCACCAGCATCATCGCGACCGCCGAATCCGGCGTCAACGCCGTCGACGGCGCGCTGACCAGGACCAAGGACTTCCTCGGCGGGCTCGCCAGCGACAAATATGGCGGCGAACTGCTGCCGACCGTGATCTCGATGCGCGAACTGATCGAAAGCTTCGACAAGAAATCCGGACACTTGATTGCCGAGACGCGGAAAATGCTCGGCGACGTCAGCGCGTCCGTCAACAAGGCGGGCCAGAAATTTGGCGGACCGCCACCCCGCCGCTAACCGCCTCCTCCGCACAACAACCAAGAAAACTGGAACGCCCGACGTGCTCGACAAATCCGCCGATGTGACCGTGCCGCCCACGACCGTGACCCGCACCGAGAGCGCGGTGCCGCGGGCTTTGCAAAAATATCTCTCGCTCGACGATTTCGAACCGACCGCGCGGCGCCGGATTCCAAAATTCCTCTACGGCTACATCTCCGGCGGCGCCGAGACCGATGCCGCGCTGCGCGACAACCGCAGGGCCTTCGACGAATACGGTTTCGTGCCGCGCGTGCTCAACGACGTCTCCGGCCGCGACCAGACCACCACGCTGTTCGGCAAGACCTATGCTTCGCCGTTCGGCATTCCGCCGATGGGCTCTTCGGCGCTGTGCGCCTATCGCGGCGACATCGTGCTGACGCGGGCGGCCAAATCCGAGAACGTGCCGATGATTCTCAGCGCGTCGTCGCTGATCACGCTGGAGGACGTGCGCGCCGCCAATCAGGCGGCGTGGTATCAGGCCTATCTCGCAGGCCTGCCGGAGCGGATCGAACCGCTGGTCGATCGCGTGGCGGCGGCCGGCTACGACACCTTCGTCGTCACCGCCGACGTGCCGGTGCCGCCGAACCGCGAGAACAACATACGCAACGGTTTTCAGGTGCCGCTCGCGATCACGCCGCGCGTCTTCTGGGACACGGTCACGCATCCGCACTGGCTGTTCGGCACTTGGGCACGCACCGTGATTAATTTCGGCATGCCGCATTTCGAGAACATGGATGCCAAACGCGGCCCGCCGGTGCTGGCGAAAAACCTGATGCGCAATATCGGCCATCGCGACCAGCTCGCGTGGAAGCACGTCGAACTGATTCGCAAACGTTGGAAGGGCAAGCTCGTCGTCAAGGGACTGGTCTCGCCGGCGGATGCGCGAATGGCGCGCGAGAGCGGCGTCGACGGCGTGATGCTGTCCAACCATGGCGGCCGCCAGCTCGACTACACGATCTCTAGCCTGCGCACGCTGCCGGAGATCGCGGCCGAAGCGAAGGGCATGACGATCATGGTCGACGGCGGCATCCGCCGCGGCACCGACGTGATCAAGGCGCTCGCGCTCGGCGCGCATTTCGTCTGGGTCGGCCGTCCCTTCCTCTATGCCGCGATCGCCGGCGGCGAAGCCGGCGTACAGCGCGCGATCACGCTGCTCAAGGCTGAAATCGACCGCGACCTCGCGCTGCTTGGGATTCGCAAACTCAGCGAGATCACGCCGGACCTGGTGCGGAAGTTCTAGCAGCCGAAACCTCCGCCTGCCCTGCACTTCGCGGATCGCCGCTCGATCGAGACTTGCGTCTTCCCTGATGAAGGCCGTCACTGCGCTGCCTCATCGCGGCTTTGCGCGTAAAACCGATGCCGGCCGGCGTGCCCGTGGCGATGACGTCGCCCGGCATCAGATCGAATATCTCGGACGCGCGTGGGTCGATCAGCCGCGGAATCGAGAAGATCAGGAACGAGGCGTCGGATTTTTGGTTGCACTAATTTTCGTAATAAGCAATATTTTCGAAAATACGAGAATTTCGATAGAAAAGCTTGGGGAGGCCACGTGCGCATGAAGGCTGTATTGGTGCATCGTCCGGGAGGCCCGGAGGCGCTCGACTATACCGAGGTTCCAATGCCGGCCCCGGGCAAGCGGGACGTCCTGATCCGCGCGAAGGCCTTCGGCGTCGGCCAGCCGGACAAGCTGATCCGCAGCGGCGTCTACAAATGGATGCCGCCACTGCCGGCCAATCCTGGCAACGACGTCGCCGGAGAGATCGAAGCCGTCGGCGCGCAGGTGAGCGGGCTTTCCGTCGGTCAGAGGGTGCTGCTGAGCGCGCGCGACCTCGCCCAGCGCGGCGGCTGCTACGCCGAATATGTCACCGCGCCTGCGGACGCCGTGCACGTGCTGCCCGGGAACGTCGCGTTCGAGGACGCCGTTTGCCTACCGAACTACCAGGTCGCCTGGGCGCTGCTCCACAATTGCGGCTCCAGCACGCCGGCCCACTCCGCCCTCGTCATCGGCGCGGCCGGCGGGGTCGGGACCTCGCTGGTACAGCTTGCGAAAATCGCCGGGATGAAGGTGATCGGGACCGTCAGCACGGCGGAGAAGGCCGCCTTCGCGCGCCAGATGGGGGCCGATGAAACCATCTTCTATCGCGACGAGGATGTGGTCGCCCGCACCCGCGCGCTGACGGACGGACGCGGCGTCAGCCTGGTGCTCGATCATGTCTGCGGGCCGGAATTCTATTCCTATCTCGGCGCGCTCGATAAATGGGGCACCATCGTCTCCTACAACGCGTTTGCCGGACTGCCGACGGAAAACCTGATGGGCGAGATGCGGAAGTATCTCGACATCTGCCCGGCGATCCGGTGCTTTTCCTTTCACATCTACGATCACGACCGCGAAGGCCGGCGCGACATCATGCGGAAGATGATCGGCTACCTCGCCGACGGCGCCATCCGCCCCTCGATCTTCAAGCGCTTCAAGCTCTCTGAAGTGCGCGCCGCGCATGAACTTCTCGATTCAGGCGCCGCGTTCGGGAAGATCGTGATGACCCCGGAGTGAATGGGGCGCCCCGCACAGCCCGGAAGTTTGCCTGAATTCAAGAGGTCACGAGATGATCAAGGTCAAGCGACTGCGACACGTCACCTGGGTGGGACCGCCGCGCGACGTCTGGGGCGTCGGTCCGGCCCACCAAGCTACCGAGTTTTCTCCAACGATCCGCGGCGTGAAGTAATCGCGCCGCGTCGCCACCAGCCGAAACCGACGTCAAAAAACAAAACTTCAGGGATGAAACAAGATGGCTCGATTGTTGAACGTTCTGCGCGGACGATGGTGTGCCCTGCGTTACATCGCAGTCGCGGCAGTAAGTCTGGCGTGCCTCGCGCCCTCCGTGGTCATAGCGCAAAGCTACCCGAACCGGCCGATCCGGCTGATGCACGGCTTTGCGGCGGGCGGCGCCGCCGACACCATGGCGCGCATCGTCTCGGACGGCCTTTCCAAGCGGCTGGGACAGCCGGTGCTGGTGGAAGCCAAGCCCGGCGCGGGCGGCAACCTTGCCGCCGACGCCGTCGCCAGATCCGCGCCGGACGGCTACACGATCGGGCTCGTCACGGGGGCGCACGCGATTTCGGGCGCGCTCTACAAGCAGCTCGCCTATAGCCCCACCGACAGTTTCGATATGCTGTCGACGATGGTGTATTACGCGCTGGTGATCGCGGTTCGCGCCGACCATAAGGCGAAGACGCTGGCGGACCTGATTGCGATGGCGAAAGCAGATCCCGATGACCTGAGCTATGGCTCGGTCGGTTTCGGCAGCACGCATCACCTCGCCGGCGAGCTGCTGAATATCACCGCCGGCACCAAGATGGTGCACGTCCCCTATCGCGGTGACTCACTGACGGTCACCTCCCTGCTCGCCGGAGACGTTCCCGTGATCGTCGGAACAACCGTGCTGCTCGCAGGCCAGATCGAGAGCGGCGCCATTCGCGGTCTCGCTGTCACTTCGCCCGCACGCACGAAACTGCTGCCGAACGTGCCGTCGGCGCAGGAAGGCGGCGTGAAAGGATACGACGTCCGGACCTGGGCCGGATTGCTGGTCCCCAAAGGCACGCCGCCGGACATCGTGAAGCGGCTGAACGCGGAAATCCTGTCGATGCTGGCGGATCCCGCCACGAAAGCGGCGCTTGAAACCGCAACGGGCGGCGAGGCTCGAAGCAGCACGCCGGAGGAGATGCGAGCGTTGATCACCTCAGAAATCGACAGGTGGTCGAAGGTCATCAACGACGCCGGCATTCCGCGCATCTGAGCGGCAATGCTCGGTATTCGCAAGCTCAGCGAGATCACGCCGGACTGGTAAGGATGTTTTGAGGCGCGACGCTCCCATCGAGTAAATTGTCGTCACCCGCCTTGTGCACAATGTGCACTGGAGCGGGTGATCCAGTATTCCAGAGACCGGAGTCGGAGCCGAAAAGCCGCGGCGTACTGGATGCCCCGCTTTCGCGGAGCATGACAGCCGGGTACTTCTCGCAGTGCTGGTCGCAGCGGCACGAAGGCAAGAGCGCAAGACAACACGCAAGGCAATGTAGCATTGCATGCATGGGACTTGTCGCGCGGCGGAAAATCCGGCCCTATCTGCACCCGCGACCATGACCCAGCCCGCACCAGCGCCGCCTGCCCTCGATCCGGTCCGGTGGCTGAACAACCAGCCCTATTTGCTGCTGAGCCTGACCTCGCTGTTCTGGGCCGGCAACATCGTGCTGGCACGCCATGTCGCCGGCCATGTACCGCCGTTGACACTGTCCTGCGTCCGCTGGATCGGCACCTTTCTGATCCTGCTGCCGTTTGCCTGGCCGCATCTGAAGCAGGACTGGCCGGTGCTGCGCGCGCATCTGCCGATGATGCTGTTTTTGTCGCTGGTCGGGTTCGCCTACAACAACGCGATCTCCTACTGGGCCTTGCAATATACCGAGGCGCTGAACGCGCTTTTGATCCAGTCGGCGGGACCGCTGTTTGTTGCGCTGTGGTCGCTGGCGCTGTTCGGCATCCGCCTGACCGGTGCGCAGCTCGCCGGCATCGCCATCTCGCTTGCCGGCGTCCTGACCATCATCCTGCGCGGCGATTTTGGCGCGCTCGCCAGCATCAGCTTCAACCGCGGCGACCTGATGTTTGCCAGTTCGCTGGTGTCGTTCGGATTGTATTCGGCGCTGATCCCGCGCCGGCCGGTGACGCACGCGCTATCGCTGATTTCATTCACCACCTGCTGCGGCGCGCTGATGCTGCTGCCGTTCTCGATCTGGGAGTTTTCGACCGGCGCGACACTGAAGTTCGACATGATCTCGATGGCGACGCTTGGCTATGCCGTGATCTTTCCCTCGACGCTGGCCTATCTGTTCTTCAACCGCGGGCTGGCGCTGATCGGGCCCAATCGTGCGGCGCCGTTCTTTCATCTGGTGCCGGTGTTCGGCTCGGCGATGGCGATCCTGCTGCTTGGAGAGCAGTTGCGGTTATTCCATCTGGTGGGCTATGCGCTGGTGCTGGCCGGCGTCGTCATTGCTTCCAGGCGGGCTTCAGCCAAAGTGTGAGAGACTACGTGTCCCGGACGCGGTGCAGCGCTACTTCAGCGCTGCTCCGCAGAGCCGGGACCCAGCGCGATGGGCCCCGGTTCAGCGGCGCGCCACTTCGTGGTGCACCGCGCCCGGGAAAGGTGCAGTATCTGCCGCAAGGCGTCTTACCCCGCTTCCATCTTCAATCCCGGCAGGCTAGCTTGCCGGCCAATTCAACATAAGAACAAACGAGGAAACGACTTTATGTTTGCGTTATTGAAACGGTACCGGCACGTCGTTGCAACGGCCTCCCTGATGCTGGCGATGATCGCCACGGCTTCCGCGCAGGCGCCCTACCCGAACCGCAACATCACGCTGGTGCTGCCGTTCGCGGCCGGCAGCGGCACCGACACCACGACGCGGATCATCTCCAAGGAACTCGGCACCGCGCTCGGCGTCGGCATCGTGATCGAAAACAAGCCGGGCGCCAACGGCTCGCTCGCGGCGAGCCAGGTCGCCCGTTCCTCGCCTGACGGATACACGCTGATGGTGTCGACCAACACGCCGCATTCGGCCAATCCGTATCTCATGAAGAACATGACCTACGACCCGGTCAAGGATTTCACCCCGGTCGCGCGGACCGGCGACCTGCCCTTCATGCTGGTGATCCATCCGGATATTCCGGCGAACTCGGTGGCCGAACTGATCGCGCTGGCAAAGAAAGAGCCGGGCAAATACTCCTATGCCAGCGGCAGCTCCGCGGCGATCGTGTCGGGTGCGACATTCGCCAGCCTCGCCGGCATCGACCTGCTTCACGTCCCCTACAAGAGCTCGCCGCCCGCCTTGACCGACCTGATCGCCGGCCGCGTCTCGATGATGTTCATCGACGTGCCGACCGGCCTGCCCACGTTAACGCCAAGGCGCTGAAGGCGCTCGCGGTCACCACCGAGGCAGCGCTCGGCGCTGTTGCCCGAGCTCCCGACCATGAACGACACGGTGAAGGGTTTCGACATCACCTCGTGGCAAGGCTATTTCGGCCCGGCCGGCATGCCGAAGGATATCGTCACCAGGCTGAACGCGGAAATCCGCAAGGTCGTCGAGCGCCCCGACATCAAGAGCCAACTCGCCGAGCGCGGCATGGAAGCATTCTCCGGCACGCCGGAGGAGTTCGACGCCTTCGTGAAGGAGCAGCTCAAAGTGTGGGAGAAGCTGATTGCGGGCGCGGGGATCGAGAAGCAGTAGAGGCCCGCACTTTGTCGCTTCGTAGGGTGGGCAAAGCGACAGCGTGCCCACCATTCAAGCTACGATTCGTTGATAGATGGTGGGCACGGCGCAGGGCGCCTTTGCCCACCCTACGGCTGCCGCTTACGCCGCCCGCACCTTGCCGAGGAATTCATCCACCGCGCTGCGCAGCATGCCGGACTGGTTGTCGAGTTCGCGGGCGTTCGCCAGCACCTCGGACGCCGCCTTGCCGGTCGCCGCCGCCGCCGTGGTGACGCCGCCGATATGGGCGGAGATCTCGTTCGACCCGGCCGCCACCGACTGAATGTTGCGGGCGATCTCGCGGGTGGCGCCGCCCTGCTGCTCGACGGCGGTCGAGATCGAGACCGTGATCTCGCTCATCTGCGCGATGGTTTCGGTGATGCCGCCGATCGAGGCCACGGCTTCGCTGGTCGAGGACTGCATGGCGGCGACCTGGGAGGAGATTTCCTCGGTCGCCTTCGCCGTCTGGTTGGCGAGCGCCTTCACTTCCGACGCCACCACCGCGAAGCCGCGGCCGGAATCGCCGGCGCGCGCCGCTTCGATGGTGGCGTTGAGCGCGAGCAGATTGGTCTGCGCCGCGATCGAGTGGATCAGCTTGACCACTTCGCCGATCTTCTCCGCACCGGTCGAGCGCGCTAACGGTGGCGTTGGTGCGCTCGGCGTCGCTCACCGCCTTGGTGGCAATCTCGCTGGAGCGCGCTACCTGACGGGAAATCTCGGTCACCGAGCTGGAGAGTTCTTCCGCAGCGGAGGCGACCGTGCCGACATTGTCGGACGAACGCTGCGATGCCGCGCCGACGGTCGCAGCCCGCGCGCTGGCGTCGCTGGCGGTCGTGGTCATGGACTGCGCGGTGGTCTGCATGCCGGCCGCCGCCGTCGACACCGAGCGAACGATGCCGGTCACGCTGCGTTCGAAGTCGCTGGCGATGCTTTCCATCGCCGCCCTCCGCTCGGCCTCGGCGCGCGCCTGCACTTCGGCTTCCTTTTGTTCGAGCCCGCGGATGCGCACCGCGTTGTCCTTGAAAATCTGGACGGTCGCGGCCATCGCGCCGATCTCGTCGCCGCGGCCGATGCCGGGAATTTCGCCGTCCAGCCGGCCCTCGGCCAGATCCTGCATGCGGGCGCCGAGCTGACCGAGCGGCTTCGAGATACTGCGGCCGATCATCCAGGCGATGCTGCCTGCAATCACCGCGATGCCGAGAATGGCAAGCCCGAGCACCATCGCGATCGGCTTCATCTTGGTGTCGAGATCGTCGAGATAGGCGCCGGTGCCAACGAACATGTTCCAGCCGGGGATCGGAACCGCGTAGGAGAATTTGCGGATCAGCTCCTCTTGTCCGGGTTTGCGGAATTCGTAGCGCAGCATGATTTCGCCGTTGGCCGCGACGCCGTCGCGCAGTTCGCGCACGAGTTTTCTGCCACCCGTGTCGATGTCCATGCGGTTCTGGCCGATCTGGCTGGGAACCGGCGCCAGCACGGCGACGCCATCCATCGTGTAGGCGAACACGTAGCCGTTGCCGTTGTCGAAGGTCAGCGTATTGCCGCGCTTGCTGAACTCGGCAATCGCCGCCTCCTTGGTCATCTGGCCCGCGGCAACCTGCTTCTGCAGGCCGAGCGCCATGTTGCGCGCCATGTCGACGATCGCTTTTGTCTGCTCGATCCGCGCATTCAGCATCTCACGCTGCATCAGATAGCCCGCGAGTGCGCCGGCGGCGCAGAGGCCGAGCAGGGTCACACCCACCAGAATGCCGAGCTTGGGGGTGATCTTGAGATTGGTCAGCTTCACGGGGATCTCCGGAAATAGGCGCGTGGCACGCGATTGGCCGATTGATTCGGCGCACAATATCGTGAGACCCTTTAGCGCTTTGTTACGGAGGCCAGCGGAAATGGTGCTTCCGATTTGGGCAGCAACCGGCGATTGTAGCAGGCCGCGATCAGGTCGCGTAAAAGACGAAAGTCACGCACAAGAAAGTGGCGGCGCTCGCCGCCTCCAACCAACACCGAAGAATAAAATCGGGAGCAGCAAATGCCGAAATTCAGGGTAGTGACGCCGAAGGGCGCGAGCTTCACGGTCGCCGGCGGCGGCTACGATTATGAGAACGAAGCGCTCGATCCAATCGGGGCCGAAATCATCGAAGCGCCGGCCAACGAGGCGGAATTCATCGCCGCCGCCAAGACCGCCGGACGCGATCTACGCCAAGGGCATGCCGATCACGAAAGCGGTCATCGACGCCCTCGAAAACTGCAAGGTGATCACGCTCGGCAGCGTCGGCGTCGACAGTGTCGACGTCAAGGCCGCCACCGCCCGCGGCATTCCCGTCACCAACATCCCCGACACCTTCATCGAGGAGGTCGCCGACCACGCCATGATGCTGCTGCTGGCGGGCTTTCGGCGGTTGGTCGAGCAGGACAAGATGGTGCGCGCCGGCCGCTGGTCGGAGGCCGGCCGGCGCTTTGAAGATCCCGCGGCTGATGGGCCAGACGCTTGGCTTCATCTCCTTCGGCCGGGTGGCGCGCGCGGTCGCCAAGCGCGCGGCGCCCTTTGGCCTGCGCATGATGGCCTACGATCCCTTCATCCAGGAAACGCTGATGTACGATCACGGTGTGATGCCCTCGACCCTGTCGGAGGTGCTGTCGCAGTCGGATTTCGTCTCGATGCATGCGCCGGCCCGGCCCGAGGTGCATCACATGCTCACCGAGAAGCATTTCCGCCAGATGAAAAATCCGCCGTCTTCATCAACACCGGCCGCGGCGCCACGGTGGACGAGGAAGCGCTGATCAAGGCGCTGCAGGAGGGCTGGATCGCCCACGCCGCCCTCGACGTGCTGGAAAAGGAGCCGCCGTCCCACAACAACCCGATGCTTTCGATGGAAAACGTCACTTTGACCGCCCATGTGGCCTCGGCATCGGCACGTTTTGACGAAGCGCGCAAGCGCCGCGTGGGCTACGAATTGTCACTGGTCCTGCAGGGGATGTGGCCGGTAAGCTGCGTCAATCCGTCGGTGCTGCAAAACACCTCGCTCCGCCGCTGGCAACCCGTCAGCATGGATCGCGGTCCGAACAGCTAGAGCATGATCCGGAAAAGTGGGTACCGGTTTTCCGAAAGATCATGCTCAAACAAGAGAACCAGGGCGGGATGACGAGAATCGTTATCCCGCCCTGGAAAAGCGTTCCGACTACGTTCACCGGCGGTTCAACGCCGGGAACAAGAACAGGAGAGAACCATGAAGAACGACATCACCCGTCGTGAAGCGTTGGCTTTGGGCGTTTCCGCCGCCGCGCTGGCCGCGACCGGCGCGTCTGCCCAAACCACATCCGCTATCAAGGCCGCCGACGTTCCGGCCCCCAAGCTTGCGATCGAGAAAGGCGCGAGCCTGCGCATGCTGCGCCCGGTGCGCTTCGTGCAGGCCGACGAGGACGTGTTCCGCGCCAATGCGGCCAAATTCACCAAGGAGACCGGCATCGACGTCAAGGTCGACTTCGTCGGCTGGGAAGACATCAGCCAGCAGACCGCGGTGACCTCGAATTCCGGCGCCGGCCCCGACATCATCATCGGTTTCTCCGACGCGCCGCACATCTATGTCGACAAGCTGGTCGAACTGAACGACGTCGCCGATTATCTCGGCAAGCGCTATGGCGGCTGGCTGCCGCTGGCGCAGACATACGGCAAGCGCAGCAAGAGCGACGCCTGGATCGGATTGCCGTTCGGCGCCACCGCCGGCCCCCTGATCTACCGCAAATCGGTGTTGAAATCGGTCGGCTACGACCAGGTTCCGGAAGACCATGCCGGAATTGTGGAGCTGTGCCAGAAGCTGCAGAAGGCCGGCAAGCCGGCCAGCTTCGCGCTGGGCAATGCCAAGGGCGACGGCAACGGCTTTGCCAACTGGGCGCTGTGGTCGCACAACGCTTCCTGCTCGATGAAGAAGGTAACATCGTCATCAACAGCAAGGAGACCATCGCCGCGCTGAAGTGGGTCAAGGAACTTTACCCGACCTTTATTGCCGGCACGCCATCGTGGAACGACGTCAGCAACAACCGCGCCTACTCCTCGCAGGAAATATCGCTGACCGCCAACGGCGTCTCGCTGTATTTCTCGCTGAAGAACGATCCGGCCACCAAGGCGATCGCCGAGGACAGCGAGCATCAGCTCTTGCCGAAGGGCCTCGCCAAGGTCTCGCCGATGGCGGGCCTGACGCTCAACGCCATGCTGTTCAAGCATAGCCAGTATCCCAATGCCGCAAAGGCGTTCCTGCAATTCATGCTTGAAAAGGAACAATACGAGCCGTGGCTCAACGCCAACTCCGGCTACTGGTCGCAGCCGCTCACCGCCTATGCCGACGCCGCGGTCTGGTCTGGCGATCCCAAGGTCTCGATCTTCAAGAACACGATGAAGAGCACCTATTACGATGGCTACAAGGGACCGATCTCGACTGCAACCGGTGCGGTCAGTGCCGATTACGTGCTGATCCAGATGTGTGCAGCGGTTGCCACCGGCGCCTCGACCCCGGAGGCCGCCGCCGCGGAGGCGGAGCAGCGCGCGAAGCGGTATTTCCGGCGGCAGGGCCGGTAACGCCGAACGCAGCGGCCGTCATTGCCTGCAACAAACGCGAAGCGTTTGTGCAAGGAAGGAGCGGAGCGACAGCAATCCATCTTTCTTTCCCTGGATGCATGGATTGCTTCCGCCTTCGCTAAAGCTTCGGCGGACAAGTCGCTTCGCTCGCAATGACGTCGACCTGACATAGCTCGCATCGGGATAATGTTGATGTCTGTAACGTCTCTACCATCGCGCGGCGTAGCGCACCGGCAACCGGGCTGGATCGTGCGCCTGTTCGACTACAAGCCGTTCCTGATCGTGATGTGCCTCGCGCCGGCGATCGGGCTCCTGACGGTGTTCCTCACCTACCCGTTGGGCCTCGGCGTCTGGCTCGCCTTTACCGACACCACGATCGGCCAGCGCGGCATCTTTATCGGCCTGGAGAATTTCCAGTATCTGTGGACCGATCCCTTGTGGTGGGGCGCGGTGTTCTACAGCGTGTTCTACACGGCGATCGCGACCTTCGGGAAATTCGCGCTCGGCTTCTGGCTGGCGCTGCTGCTCAACAACCACTTCCCGCTCAAGAGCCTGTTGCGCGCCATCGTGCTGCTGCCGTGGATCGTGCCGACGGTGCTGTCGGCGCTGGCGTTCTGGTGGATCTACGATCCGCAGTTCTCGATCATTTCCTATCTCCTGGTCGACGTGCTGCACATCCGCACCACCTATATCGATTTCCTCGGCACGGCCTGGCCGGCGCGCTTCTCGCTGATCGTAGCCAACATCTGGCGCGGCATTCCCTTCGTCGCGATCTCGCTGCTGGCGGGCCTGCAGACCATCTCGCCCTCGCTTTATGAGGCGGCGATGCTGGACGGCGCCAGCGCCTGGCAACGCTTCCGCTACATCACCTTCCCGATGATGATGCCGATCCTGGCGATCGTGATGACGTTCTCGATCATCTTCACCTTCACCGACTTCCAGCTCGTCTACGCCATCACCCGCGGCGGGCCGGTCAACTCCACGCATCTCTTGGCGACGCTCGCGTTCCAGCGCGGCATCGCCGGCGGCGAGCTCGGCGAGGGTGCGGCAATCGCGGTGTCGATGATCCCGTTCCTCGTGTTCGCGACGTTGTTCAGCTACTTCGGCCTCGCGCGCCGCAAATGGCAGCAGGGAGAAGCCAATGACTGACGCAACCGCCCAACAATCGACCAATGTCGCCAGCGCCACGCCGGATACGATGGCGTGGGATTCCGCGCGCGGCGGGTGATGATGATCTACCTGCCGCTGTCCTGCTTCGTGCTGATCCTGCTGTTCCCGTTCTACTGGATGGCGATCACCTCGTTCAAACCGAACGCCGAGCTTCTGAACTACAAGGAGCACAATCCGTTCTGGATCTCCTCGCCGACGCTCGCCCATATCAAGCATTTGCTGTTCAACACCGCCTATCCGACCTGGCTGAAGACCACGATGTTCGTGGCGATCGGCTCCACTTTCCTGTCGCTGTTCGCCTCGACGCTTGCGGCTTACGCGATCGAGCGCTTGCGCTTCCGCGGCAGCCCCTACGTGGGGCTCGGCATCTACCTTGCCTATCTGGTGCCGCCCTCGATCCTGTTCATTCCGCTTGCCACCGTGATCGTGCAGTTCGGCCTGTTCGACTCGCCGATGGCGCTGATCCTGGTGTATCCGACCTTCCTGGTGCCGTTCTGCACCTGGCTCCTGATCGGCTATTTCAAGTCGATCCCGTATGAGCTGGAGGAATGCGCGCTGGTCGACGGCGCCACGCGGCTGCAGATCCTGCGGCGGATCACGCTGCCGCTTGCCGTGCCCGGCCTGATCTCGGCCGGCATCTTCTCGTTCACGCTGTCGTGGAACGAGTTCATCTACGCGCTTGCCTTCATCCAGAGCGGTGCCAACAAGACGGTGCCGGTCGCGATCCTGACCGAGCTCGTCACCGGCGACGTCTATCAGTGGGGCGCGCTGATGGCGGGTTCGCTACTCGGCTCGCTGCCGGTCGCGCTGTTTTATTCGCTGTTCGTGGATTACTACGTCTCGTCGCTGACGGGCGCGGTGAAGGAGTAAGGCACCGCCTGCGTGCGGTCCCGCCCTACTTGGGCTTGAACTCCACCGGGACGTTAATGGGCATCGTCGCGTAATTGATCTCGGGCGGAAATGCAGGGAATGGCTGAGCTTGGCGAACCAATGCCATGGCCAGGGCATCGAACGCAGGAACTCCCGAAGAGCCGCCGACGCGGCTCGACAGTACCTGACCGCCGCGGCCCAGCGTGAAGGACAACCTGACGACGCCGCGCTGGCCGTTGCCGCCGGATGGATATTTATGGAAGCGCAACAAATGCGCGCGGACCCGCTGCGTGTAGGTCGCCATCGCTGAAGCCGCGGCACCCGCACTCATCGCCGACGCGGCAGGCGCCTGACGCTCGGCGCGCGGTGGCGCGCTGGTGCGCGGCGCCGGTGGTGCCTCCGAAGGCTTCTTGGCGTCCGGCCTTACGATTTTCGGCTTCACCGGAAGCGGCTTCTGGTCCGGAACGATCTGCGCCGGCTCGGGCTTTTGCGGCGTGGGCTGTAGCTTCTGCTCGAGCGGCGCAACGACCTCCGGCTTCTCCTGCGGCGGGGTCGGCGCGATCTGCTCCGGCACAGCTTCCGCGGCCGCGGGCTCGGGCGGCGATGCATCCGCCTGCTGCATCTCAGGTCCGGGCATCATATCCATCGGCGCCACCTCGGGTGACGACGTGATGGGCGCCAGGTCGACCATGATGACGGGCATCGCGACGCCGGGCTCCGGCCGCTGGCTGTACCAATTCATGGCCAATGCGATCAGCGCCGCATGCGCAGCCACGATCGCCATCGCCGAAACTCCCCAGCGCCGGACAGCGGCCTGATCGGAGACATCGTGGAGCGCGAACGCGTTCATGGCGCTAGCTGCGGCCGTCGAGGCCGACCAGCGCGATCTTGAGATAGCCGGCGTTGCGCAACAGGTTCATCACCTCCATCAGGTCGCCATAGCTGACGGCCTTGTCGGCGCGCAGATAAATGCGTTCGTCCTTTTTCCCGTGCGTGGCGCTGTCGAGCGTGGAGGTCAGCGTGTCGCGCGCAATGACATCCTCGCCGACCGCGACCGAAAGATCCGGCTTCACTGTGACGAACACCGGCTTGTCCGGCCGCGGTGACGGCTCGACCGCGCTCGCCGGGAGATCGACGCCAAGATCGACGGTTGCGAGCGGTGCGGCGACCATGAAGATGATCAGGAGCACCAGCATCACGTCGATGAACGGCGTGACGTTGATCTCGTGAGCCTCGACAAGATCGTCGCCGCCGCGCGCCCGTCCGCCGATTGCTTGACCGAGCTTCGCGCCCATCGCTCACACTCCCTTGCTCACTCGGCGGCGCGCGCAAGCCGGAACGAGCCACGGTCGCCTTCGCGGCTGATCAGGAGCAGCACCATCGCCGAGGCGTCGCCGAGCAGCGCGCGATGGGCCGCGATGGTGCGGGTGAGATGGTTGTAGATCACGACCGCCGGGATTGCCGCGACGAGACCAAGCGCCGTCGCCAGCAGCGCCTCCGCGATGCCCGGCGCGACCACGGCGAGATTGGTGGTGTGGGCTTCGGAAATGCCGATGAACGAGTTCATGATGCCCCAGACCGTTCCGAACAGGCCGACGAACGGCGCGGTGGCGCCGATGGTGGCGAGCACGCCAGTGCCGCGCGCGATCTGCCGCGACATCGCCGCCTCGACCCGCTCCAGCCGCAGCGCGACGCGCTCCTTGAGGCCGTCGTCGAAATGGCCGCCGGAGAGGCTGGCCTCGCGCGCGGCGGACTGGATGATCTGCGCCACGGCGTCGTTGCCGCCACGGGTTTCCTGCTCGGCCTTGGCGAGCACGGTGTCGGTTTCCAGCAGGCTCAGGCGCCGCCTGGCGGTCGCGGTCTTGCGGCGGACTTCAATGGTCTTGGCAAGCCAGATCGTCCACGTCACCAGCGAGGCGAAGGCTAAGCCCACCATGACCGCCTGCACCACGACGTCCGCATTTACGAACATGTTCCAGGGCGACAGGTTGCGCGGCAGCAGCGCGACGTCGGTGGCGCCGAGCGCCGCACTCGGCAAGATGGCCACGCCAGCCGCGCCACACCAACGGATCATAACATCAAGCACTCTATGCTGCATGATCATCTCCCGGGCTGACAACGCGCATCGGCTACGCCGCGCGGGCGGGCGCGATCCTCTCGGCAAGCGCATGAAAGCGTTGCAACTGGTCGCTGCGCAGCGCGCGCGTCTCGTCGCGGCCGACGAACACCTTGAACATGATGCCGCCATCCACATTGACGAATGCGATGAAGGCCGACGACTTGCCCATGAAGGGACGCTCGACAAAGGCGATCGCCCCGCAGCGCTCATGCCGGAGATGGCCATGAAGCCCCTTCGGCTGCATCAGGTTGAAATAGCCGCGGCCGATCTCGCCCGTGGGCACGCTGCCGGTGAATTCGAAGATCGCATCGTCGGTATGGACGATCAGCGTCACCTCGCCCCATTGCGCGATGTCGGCCATCGCGGTGGCGAATTCGCTGCCGCCACCGATACGCACCATCGTGTCCGGCAGCGCCTCGAGCACGGCGCGCGGGGTGACCTTCCGCTCCCGCGCCACGTCCTCGATGACGGCACCGGGATTCTCCGCCATATACGCCTTGAGTTCGGCAAGCTCCGTGCTCAACATCGCACCCTCCCCTTTACGCGGCGGCGCTGGATTTGCGCTCGCTCAGGATCACTTCAAATCCTTCAAACTTGGGATGGCCAAGATAGAGGCTTTCGCCGGTCTTGTTGTCGGCGCGGGCGTGGGCCCGGCGGAATTCTTCCGATTTGGTCCAGGCTTCGAACGCCGCCTTGTCGACCCAGACCGTATGCGAGGAATACAGCGTGTGATCCTCGGCGACGGGCCCCTTGAGCAGATGAAACTCGACGAAGCCGGCCATGCTGCTGAGATAGGACTCGCGCGTGCGCCAGACGGTCTCGAACGCCGCTTCAGAGCCAATCTTCACCTGGAACCGGTTCATTGCGATAAACATTTTCAGAATCTCCTTGCTGGGTTGCTGGGGTGCGCCTGGCGTACCGTTTGAGTTGGTTGGAAACATGGATGCACCGAAGCCGCGCTGGAGCATCAGCGCGGCCCGGTGCGACTTTTATTGGTTTGTCAGTTCGTCGAACTACGCTCCGCCAAAATGGATCTTCAATCCGGCCTTGTAGACCCTGCCCGGTCCGGGGCTCGACCACAACACGTCGTTCTGCGGGGTGCCGTCGTTCGAACTGCCGGGGATGGCGTAGGGCCGGTAATACTGGTTCAACAGATTGTCGATCGATGCCGAGAAGACGATGTCCTTGGTCGCATTCCAGGTCAGATACAGATTGACCAGCTCATACCCGGTCGAGGGCAGGTAGCCGACGGGCACGTCGTTGTTGGCGCCGAACGAGGACCATTGCGCAGCCAGGATCAGCCTGCGATCGAGCAGCCGCACGCCGCCGGTCGTGGTGATCTTGCGCGGCGTGATGGTCGCCAGCCCGATATTGGTGGCGACATTCTTGCCGCGGATCAGGTGGCCGGCGACGCCGACATACCACAAGCCCGCGTCATACACCGTCTCGGCCTCGACGCCCTCGATCCGGGCGTGGGCGATGTTCTGGTACTGGAAGAACTGGCTGAAGAGGCCCGGAGCAGGGACGAGGATGGGCGGCCGCGGCGTCGATCCAACGAGATCGATGTAATCAGAGACATCGTTTCGGAACACGTTGAACTTGGCGCGGAAGCTGTCGCCGGAGGTGAACACGTCATTATACTTGAGGTTAAGCCCTGCTTCCTTGTTCTTGCCGACCTCCGGCCGCAAATTCGGGTTGGGCAGGAAGCAGAATAGCCCCGCAGTGCCGCCCGGACAGGGAAAGAGCGCCGGACCACCGCCGGTGGCGTGCTCACCAGCGATCAGCGTCTCGGTGATCGAAGGCGCGCGATAACCTTCGGCATAGCTGACATAGGGCGTGAAGCCCGCCACCGGGGTCACGCCGATGGTGATCTTCGGCGAGAACCGATCGCCACCGCCACCGGTCGCCACCAGCGGCGAATGCAGGTCGTAGCGGTCGTAGCGGATCGCGCTAATGGCTTCGAACCAGGTCGAATAGTTCTGCTTCAACTGCGCGAACCCGCCGGAAACGGTGCGCAGGCCGCCGGGCGTAGTGATGTTCGAATTGCCGCGGCTGTCGAAGGTTTTCACGTCATCCTGAAAAGCATCGACGCCGAGCGTCACAGCGTTGCGCCAATCGCCGACATTGAACCTCGTCGTATTGTAGACATCGATTCCGAGCGTATCGAGCACGTAGCCCCGCTTGTCGCCGACGCAGCCCGAGATGTTGTTGCCGAAGCTGCCGTTGCCGCAAAACGCCGCACCAGCGGCGGTGGCGCTGTTATGATGGGTCTTGATCTGGTCGTTGTCGGTGCGGTTGCCGTAGAGCGACAGGTTCCAGTCCCACAGATTGTCATCCGGCTTGCTGTATTTCCAGGTCAGCGTTCCCGTGTAGTTCTTGACGTCTGAGGCGTAGACCGACGACCCCTGAAACAGCGCGCGTTGCGCCGCCGTCAGCACCGGCCCGCGGTTGAACTGGCCGATACTGTATTGGTAGTCTTGGAAAATGCCGCCGAGCTTGACCTCGTGGCCGTCGGCCGGCCGCACCGTGAGCTTCATCAATCCGGCCGCGATCTCATTGCCGGTGTTGCCGATCTCGGTACCGTTGCCGTCCTTGTAATTGCCCTGCGTGCGGTAGACCGCGCCGCCGAACACATCGACATTGGGATCGGCGCGCACGCCGCCGAAGATCGAGCCGAGGCCGCGAGCATTGTTGGTGCCACCGGAGCCGGTCATGTCCACGCCCCCGCGCTCACCCGGGCGCACGACGTCGTCGATGTCCTTGGTGCGGAACGAGACCACGCCGCCGATCGCGCCGGAGCCGTAGATGTTCGCGGTCGGGCCACGCACGATATCGACGCCGCCGACCAGTTCGGGATCGAGGAAAAACGAACCGTTGGCGTTATGGCCGGTGCGCTGATAGTTCTGCCGCGCGCCGTCGACGACGACCGCGACGCGGCCGAAATCCTGCAAGCCGCGGATGTTGATGACGGTCGAGGGGTCGTCGCCGCGCTCCTGGAACGAAACACCTGGCACGTTGTAGAAGATATCGGACAGCCGGTTCGGCTGCAGACCCTGAATCTGCTCCAGCGTCACCACGCTGACCGGCGCGAGCGCGTCGATCGCGCGCTCCTCGGTCTTGGTCGCGACTGCCGTAATCGTATCGAGCGATTGCACCGGCGCGACCCCAATCTGCGCCCGCGCATTCATCGCCGGCGTATCCTGCTGCGGCTTGGCTTGCTGGCGCTTGGCCTGCTTCTGTTTCTTCTGCTCGGCAGGGCGCGTGACGGCCTCCGCTTCGAGCGCCTGCGTGAACGCTGCGCTTGACGACATCATTGCGAACGAAAATGCCGACGCGCCCAAAACCAAGGCGCGCGAATGCCTAGCCCCGAAAGCCATACTGCCCCAACCTGTTGTTCTATCTCTTGGGTCTGGCTGGCGGGCGCCGCGGGTGATGAGCGGCTGCTTGCTGGCTACCAATTTTCGCGACCGGGCACCCCGCCCGTATCGCATTCATCTTGGTTACGCCGCGTTGCGGAACCGGTCAATAACGGCACGGTGCACTTTATATCGATTGTAAAGTGCAGCAGTTGGATTGCGCGTCGATCAAATTATACAAGCAGCTGGTCGGGAACATTGGGGACACAGCAGCAATTATGGCGGCACCTTCAGGAGATAATGTCGGAGGCGCCGGAAAGCATGCCGAAAAGCCGTCGTCTGCGACGCGCCTTCTCACCATGAACGGCAGCCGCATCGACAGCCGCGAGCTGTTCGCGACCGAGCGCGAAATCATCATCGCGCATGGCGCGGACAATTATCGCCTGCGGCTGACGTCGCAGAACAAGCTGATTCTGACCAAGTGAACCTCACCAAAAGAACCTAACCAGGTGAACCGGCAATGACATTTTGTCGCACGCTCGTATTGTCGGCCGCCGCAGGCTGTTTCCTGCTCGGCGGCACAGCGCTCGCCGCGGGCATTACGGTACATGATGCCCGTAACCGCGATGTCACGATCGGCGATGTCGCGCGGATCGTCTCGATCGGCGGCGCGATCACGGAAATCCTCTATGCGCTGGGCTTTGAGGACCGCCTCGCCGGTGTCGACTCGACCAGCCTTTACCCGGCCGCGGCGCTCCGCGACAAGCCGAATGTTGGCTACATGCGCCAGCTTTCGGCCGAGGGAGTGCTCGGGCTCAATCCTCGCTGGTGCTGGCGGCGCAAGGGTCCGGGCCGAAGGAAACCATGGACGTGCTGGAGGCCGCCAAGGTGCCGCTGGTGCTGGTGCCGGAAACATTTTCGGAAGCAGGCCTGATCGAGAAGATCAAACTGGTCGGCCACGCCATGGGCGCGGACAAGCGGGCCGAGTGCCTGACCGCGGCGGTAACGGACGATCTGACGCAACTGCGCGAGCTG
Organism: Bradyrhizobium sp. RDT10; assembly: GCA_044772375.2. Taxonomy (GTDB): domain Bacteria; phylum Pseudomonadota; class Alphaproteobacteria; order Rhizobiales; family Xanthobacteraceae; genus Bradyrhizobium. The sequence continues at coordinate 477,581 of CP187939.1, read as the reverse complement.
CGCGCCAAGGTGACGAAGCCGGTGCGCGTGATGTTCGTGATGTCGCTGCTGAACGGGCGGGCGATGGCCGCCGGGAAAAACACCGCGGCGAACGAGATCATCGCGCTCGCCGGCGGCGTCAACGCGATCGACGGCTATGAAGGCTACAAGATCATCAACGACGAGGCGATCGTCGCGGCTAAACCCGACGTGGTGCTTTCGATCCAGCGCAGCAAGGACTCGCTGGATGCGGAAACGGTGTACCTCCATCCGGCCTTCGCGATGACGCCGGTTGCGGCGAACAAGGCGTTCATTTCCATGGATGGCCTCTATCTGCTCGGCTTCGGGCCGCGCACGGCGGCCGCCGCCCGCGATCTCTCGATCAAGCTCTATCCGGCGCTGGCGCCGCAGACCGAGAATTTCAAGCCGGCGGTGCTCGCCGCAAACTGCCGGCTGTGACTGCGCTAGCCGACAGCACCGAACGTGCGAAGCGCCGCAGCGGGTATGCATTGCGCCCGCCGGCTTCGCTGACCCTGATCTGCCTGTTTGTCGCGCTTGCCGGTGCGGCGCTGATCGCACTCACGGTGGGCGCCGCGGGAATTCCGCTGGCGCGGCTGCCGGCCGCGCTCGGCCTGTGGGGCGACGCTGCAGCGGGTCCGATGCTTGCGCGCGACCAGCTCGTGCTGTGGTCGATCCGGATTCCGCGGATCGCGGCGGCTGCGATGGTAGGCGCCCTGCTCGCCGCATCGGGCGCCATCATGCAAGGGCTGTTTCGCAATCCCCTGGCCGACCCCGCGCTGGTCGGCGTTTCCTCCGGCGGCGCGCTGGCGGCTGCCGCCGCGATCGTGTTCACCGACAGCCAGATCGGCCAAGGCCTCCGCTTCATGCAGCATCAATTGCTGCCGATCGCGGCGTTTGCGGGATCGCTGGTGACGACAATCATCCTCTATTCGATCGCAAGCCGCTCGGGGCGGACGTCGATCGCGATTTTCCTGCTGGCCGGCATTGCCATCGCGGCCATCGCCAATGCCGGCATCGGGCTACTCGTGTTCATCGCCGACGATCGCCAGTTGCGCGACATCACGTTCTGGATGCTGGGCTCGCTGAGCGGCGCGACCTGGCCCAAGCTCGCCACGCTGGCGCCGGTGCTCGCGCTCGCTTTGATCGCCTGCGTCTCGATCGCGCGCGGCCTCGATGTCCTGGTGCTCGGCGAGGCCGAGGCGTTTCACAGCGGCGTCGACGTCGAGCGATTGAAGCGGATTTCGATCGTGCTGGTGTCGGCGATGACGGGCGTTGCGGTTTCGGTCTGCGGCGTGGTCGGCTTTGTCGGCATCGTGGTGCCGCATCTGTTGCGGCTGGTGATCGGGCCGGCGCACCGGCTGCTGCTGCCGGCCTCGATGCTACTGGGTGCGGTGCTGCTGGTGGGCGCCGATACGCTGGCCCGCACCATCGTGGCGCCCGCGGAAATGCCGATCGGCATCCTGACGGCGGCGATCGGCGCGCCGTTCTTCTTAGGCATGCTGTTGCGCCAGCGCGGGCTGGTTTCGCTATGACCGCCCTTCTCGAAGCGCAGTCGATCTCGATGACGATCGGCGGCGCCACGCTGGTCGACGGCATCGATCTGCTCATCAAAGCCGGCGAGATGGTCGCGATCGTCGGCCCCAACGGCGCCGGCAAATCGACGCTGCTGCGGATGCTGTCCGGCGATCTCCGCCCGACGCGCGGCCAGATCAGGTTGAAGCAGCGCGACATCCATCTCTATGCGCCGCGCCTTCTCGCCCACCACCGCGCGATGCTGTCGCAGCATGTCAACGTCACCTTCCCGTTCACGGTGGAGGAAATCGTCCATATGGGCGCCGGCGATAGCGGCCGCGCCGCCGCGCAGCGGCTGGTCGATGCGGCGCTCGGCGAAGTCGATCTGGCGCATTTCGCTCACCGGCAATTGCCGACGCTGTCCGGCGGCGAGCAGCAACGCGCGCATTTTGCCCGCGTGCTGGTGCAGCTCGCCTGCGGTGAAGAACAGCACGGCCCGGGGCTGCTGCTGCTGGACGAGCCGACCTCCAGCCTCGACATGCGCCACCAGATCGACCTGGTGGAAACGGCGAAGCGGCGTGCGCAGAATGGCACGGCCGTGATCGCCGTGCTGCACGACCTCAATCTGGCGATGCGCTTCGCCGATCGGATCGTGCTGTTGCACCGCGGACGGCTAGCCGTCGACGGCGGCCGCACCGATGCGATCACGGCCGAGACCATCCGCCGGATTTTTGAGGTGGACGTCACGATCGACTATACCGATCAGGGCGTGCCGTTCCTGCTGCCGCAAACGATGCGGCCCGCGGGCCCGCCGACGGCATAACGCCGCAAGGCTTATCCCACGGCGTTACAGGTTCTTCACGGAACTGTCAGCCAATTGTAACAGCCGCTCCGCAAGACAGGCGCATCGTCATCCACAGGAGATCCGCCATGCGCGTGTCATTGCTCTGCTCCGTCGCGTCTGTCTTTCTGGCCAGTGCTACATTTGCGCAAGGCGAAGGCGAATTTCCCGCCACGCTGAAGGGGCACGCCGTATTGCCAGCCCAGACCTTCATCGACGCACCCGCCGACGCGCCTGACGATCTCAAGACCGCGGGCAAATACACCTCAGGCCGCCGCGTCGACGCCACAGGCACCGTGATGGGCAAATCCTATGAGCGCCCGACCGGCGTGTCGCTGCCATTCAAGGGCCAGCCGCTGCAGGGCCATTCCGGCATCAAGGTGACGGCGGACGGTTCGTTCTGGGTGCTCACCGACAACGGCATGGGCTCGCGTTACAACTCGGCGGATTCGATGCTCTATCTCAACCGCCACAAGATCGACTGGGCCAGCGGCAAGATCGAGCGGCAGGAAACCATCTTCCTGCACGACCCCGACAGGAAAGTGCCGTTCCGCATCCTGCATGAAGACACGGCAAAACGTTATCTCACCGGCGCCGACTTCGACACCGAAGGCTTTCAGATCGTCGGCGACACCTTCTGGATCGGCGATGAGTTCGGCCCCTATGTGCTGAAGGCCGACAAGACCGGCAAGATCCTGGCCGTGTTCGAAACCACCGCCGACGGCAAGCCGGTGCGCTCGCCCGATCATTGGTCGGTGCAGTCGCCGGCAGCACCGGGCGCGAGCTACACCACGGTCAATCTGCGCCGCTCCAAGGGCTATGAAGGTTTTGCCGCCTCGAAGGACGGCAAATTCCTGTACGGCCTGCTCGAAGGCCCGCTGTGGGACACCGAAAAAAGGACGTTGAAAAAGTCGATGGCAAGGAAGCCGCGCGGATTCTCGAATTCGACGTCGCCGCGGAGAAGTTTACCGGGCGCTACTGGCATTATGTGTTCGAGCAGAACGGCAACGCTATCGGCGATTTCAACATGATCGATGGATCAAGCGGCCTGATCATCGAGCGCGACAATGGCGAGGGCACCGCGGACAAGGCCTGCCCGGCCGGCCAGCGCGGCGAGAACTGCTTCCCGGATCTCGCTAAATTCAAGCGCGTCTACAAGGTCGAGCTTTCCGACGCCAATGTCGGCAAGCCGGTGCGCAAGATCGCCTATATCGACCTGATGAAGATCCGCGATCCCGACAAGAAGGCCCGCAAGCCGCTCAATGACGGCGTCTTGACGTTCCCGTTCTTCACCATCGAGAACGTCGATCGCGTCGACGATACGCACATCATCGTCGGCAACGACAACAATCTGCCGTTCTCGTCGAGCCGCGAGCCGAACAAGGCGGATGACAATGAATTCGTGCTGATCGAGGTCGGCGAGTTTTTGAAAGCAAAGTGACGCTGCCACTTCTCCCTCTCCCCGTGAAGAACGGGAGAGGAGATATCCACGGCAGCAAGCCTCAACCCGCCGGCACCATCACGACGCCCTTGTCCTTGGGCCAGCGTATCCGCCAGGCGAAGTTGATGTCCCTGACCTCGCCCGCCTTGGCCTCGAAAGCCCATTCCAGCACGCCGCGCTTGTCACGCAGATTGGTCGCGGTCGGCGGTGTCGTCGACGACAGCATCTCGACCACGATGTCCTCGTTCTCGCTGACCGGCAACTGATCCTCGATCGCGATCCTGATCGGGAAATCATGGCCGTTGCGGATCGTCGTCTTGAACGCACGCTCGTCGGTCTTCGATGTTGTCACGATCAGGCCTGCCGATCCTCGTTGCGCTTGAGGACGGTGCGCTCGATCTTGATCTTGTCGTCGGCGCCGAACCCGAGCCGCACGGTCTCGTCCTTGCTTGCCGCGGCCATCAGTCCGCGGCCGACGAACACGCCGTCGCGGTAGATCGCGACCCGGCCCGGCAATAGCGGCGCGTCTTCGGTCTGCTTGAAGCTCGCTTCGAGGAACGCGGTCGGGTCCTTCACCGGCGCGGCGCGCACTGCGAGGTCCGGGGCGATGGTGGCGGTAGCAACGCGCAGGCTCTTGGCGCCTTCGCTGGCACTGAGGCTGACGCGGCCGGGAATCTTGAACACCACCTGGAAGCCGCTGACATCAGCCGAGGCCTGTTGTTCCTCGGCCTTCCCGGCGACCGCCTCCGCTACCTGAGGCGCCGGTGCTGAGCGCAGCAGCGGCTTCGCATTATCCATCAAGCCGCCGCTGACCGACTGGGCAGGACGCGGCGGTTGCGGATATTGCACAATCAGCGAATTGAGATCTGGCGCGTTGCCGCCGCGCGCAGTTCGCACGGTCGAGACGCTGAGCGCGACGTTCGACCAATCCTCGCCGGTGGCCTGGGTGATTTCGGCGCGGCGCACCAGTTCGAGCGCGGGCTTGCGGTCCCTGGCGCCGGTGTCGAGACGGGCGTCGTAGAGCGGCGTCCAGCGCGCGTTGCGTACGGCATACGTCACGCGCAGCGTCGCCTTGGTCGCGGCGGCAGCGGCGAGCTCGATTTTAACTTCCAGCTTGTTCGGCGGCTTCTGCGCCCGGTCCTGTTCGAGACGCGCGATTTCGCGGTCGAGCTCGCGCTGCTTGCGCACGGCGTCGCGAATGGCAGTATCTGCGCTGGCGATTTCCTCGCCGACCGCGGCAAAGGCCGCGCGCCATTCGGCAATCGGCCGCGCCTCGCCCTTGTCGCCGATTCCAGCCGGCGACGTATTCGCAAATCGCTCGGCGAATTTGCGCCGGGCGGTCGCCGCATCGATCGCGCCCTGCAGATTGACGCGCTCGTCCTTCAGCGCCTCGATGCGCTTGTCGAGTTCGGGCAGGTTGACCGGCGGCGCCGCGCGCGGCGGTTTTGCGTCGATCGCGCCGATCGTGAGCTTGGCGCCCGCCTCGCCCTCGACCCGGAGCGATGACGGATCCAGCGTGAGCGGAAAATCCTTCAGAACGGCCGAATTCTCGCCTGCCGGCAGATCGAGCGAGACGATCCGCGTGACGCTGGCGCCATCGGGATAGACGGTGACGGCATCGACCGCCGAGCTGGCGGCCACGTCCGCCGCCCGCGCCTCGCCGGCGGCAAGCCCCGTGAACACGACGAGGCTCGTCGTTAAAAAACCGTTCGTAATCAATCGCATGGATACTCTCCTGAACCGGTCGCCGGACAGCGACGCGCAAAAACGCCCACCACTCCGGTCATGAGACGCAGCGAATGAGCAACCGGTTCGATCGAGATTTCCATGTTCTTTCGCCGCTGCATGGCGCAGCGAAAGCATAGGGCGCCTTCCCTGCGGAAAGCGCCTCGAAGTCTGCGTAACCTAGAACACCAGCGCCTTGGCCTGCTTCACCTGCGGCAAGGCTTGCACCTTGCTAAGGACGTCCGCCGGGACCGGCCCGTCGATCTCGACCAGCGCGATGGCGTCGCCGCCCTGCTTGGTGCGGCCGAGATGGAAGGTGGCGATGTTGATCTGGGCCGCGCCGAGCAGGCCGGCGAAGCTGCCGATGAAGCCGGGCTTGTCCTCGTTGGTGACATAGATCATCGACTTGCCGAACTCGGCGTCGACCCGGATGCCCTTGATGTCGACCAGCCGCGGCTTGCCGTCGTGATAGACGGTGCCGGACACCGAGCGTTCCTGCCGTTCGGTGGTGACGGTGACGGTGATCAGGCTTTCGTAGTCGCTCTGCGCCGCGCGCACGATTTCATCGACCACCATGCCGCGCTCTTTCGCGACGACCGGCGCGGAGACCACGTTGACGTCGCCCAGCATCGGCCGCAACAGGCCCGACAGCACCGCCGAGGTGATTGCCTTGATCTTCATCTCGGCAACGTGTCCCTCATAGGTGATCTGAACTTTCAGGATTCCGCTCTCGGTGAGCTGGCCTGCGAACGAGCCGAGCTTTTCGGCGAGCTCGATGAACGGCTTCAGCTTCGGCGCTTCTTCCGCCGTGATCGACGGAAAATTCACCGCGTTCGAAATCGCGCCGGTCAGGAGATAGTCGGACATCTGCTCGGCGACCTGAAGGGCGACGTTCTCCTGCGCTTCCGTGGTGGAGGCGCCGAGATGCGGCGTGCAGATCACGTTGGGATGGCCGAACAGCACGTTCTTGGTGGCGGGCTCCTCGACGAAGACGTCGAAGGCAGCGCCCGCGACATGCTTGGAGTTCAGCGCATCGACCAGCGCCTGCTCGTCGACCAGGCCGCCGCGGGCGCAGTTGATGATGCGAACGCCCTTCTTCATCTTGGCGAGCGCCGCCGCGTCGATGATGTTCCTGGTCTTTTCGGTCAGCGGCGTGTGCAGCGTGATGAAATCGGCGCGCTTGAGTAGATCATCGAGCTCGACCTTCTCGACCCCGATGTCCTTGGCGCGTTCCGGCGACAGGAACGGATCGAACGCGATCACCTTCATGCGCAGGCCCAGCGCGCGGTCGGCGACGATCGCGCCGATGTTGCCGCAGCCGATCACGCCCAGCGTCTTGGCGGTGATTTCGACGCCCATGAAGCGGTTCTTCTCCCACTTGCCGGCCTGGGTAGAGGTGTCGGCCTGCGGAATTTCACGCGCCAGCGCCAGCATCAGCGTGATGGCATGCTCGGCGGTCGTGATCGAATTGCCGAACGGCGTGTTCATCACGATGATGCCCTTGGCGGTGGCCGCGGGAATTTCGACGTTATCGACGCCGATGCCGGCGCGCCCGATCACCTTCAGCTTCTTTGCTTTCTCGATGATCTTGGCCGTCGCCTTGGTCGCGGAGCGGATCGCAAGGCCGTCGTAATTGCCGATGATTTCGGCGAGCTTGTCCTTGTCCTTGCCGAGATTGGGCTGGAAATCGACCTCAATGCCGCGGTCTTTGAAGATTTGCACGGCAGCGGGGAAAGCGCGTCGGAAATGAGAACTTTGGGTTTGGACATTGGTGTGATCCTTGGCCTTCTCTAACGGAAGGTCGGCCTTCAAGGCCGAAATGGTGAAAGTCTTCGGAAGCGATTTCTTCTCCCTCTCCCCGTTCTTACGGGGAGAGGGTCGAGGTGAGGGCAGCCACAGGCGAGGTGCTAGCCGAGAGAGCCCCTCACCCGGCGCGATGCGCCGACCTCTCCCCGTAAGAACGGGGCGAGGTAAGAAAGGAACTTAAGCCGCCTTCGGCAACGCGGCCTTGGTCTCGGCGAACGCCCAGTCGATCCACTGCGTCAGCAGGGCGACGTCGGAGGCTTCCACGGTGGCGCCGCACCAGATCCGCAATCCCGCCGGCGCATCGCGGTAATAGGCGAAGTCGTAACCGGCGGCTTCCTTCTCCACGAGAGCCACGAGCTTCTTGGAGAACTCGGCCTGCGCATCGGCCGTCAGCGAGGTGATCGCGGGATCGACGAACTTCAGGCACACCGAGGTGTTGGAACGGATCGAGGCATCCTTCGCCAGGAAATCGATCCACGGCGTCTTCGCCTTCCAGTCCGACAGCACCTTGGTGTTGGCGTCGGCGCGCGCGATCAGGGCCTTGAGGCCGCCGATCGACTTCGCCCAGTTCAGCGCATCGAGATAATCCTCGACGCACAGCATCGACGGCGTGTTGATGGTCTCGCCCTCGAAAATGCCCTGGTTGAGCTTGCCGCCCTTGGTCAGGCGGAAAATCTTCGGCAGCGGCCAGGCCGGCTTGTAGGTCTCCAGCCGCTCCACCGCGCGCGGCGAAAGGATCAGCATGCCGTGCGCGGCCTCGCCGCCCAGCGCCTTCTGCCAGGAGAACGTGACCACATCGAGTTTTGCAAAATCGAGTGCTTGCGCAAACGCAGCCGACGTCGCGTCGCAGATCGTGAGACCTTGGCGATCCGCGCTGATCCAGTCGGCGTTGGGCACGCGCACGCCAGACGTCGTGCCGTTCCAGGTGAAGACGATGTCGGAAGCCTGGTCGACCTTGGCGAGATCGGGAAGATCGCCATAGCCGGCATGCAGCTTGGTGACGTCCTTCAGCTTCAATTCCTTGACGATGTCGCTGACCCAGCCCTCGCCGAAGGATTCCCAGGCGATCGTGGTGACGGGGCGCGCGCCGAGCAGCGACCACAGCGCCATTTCGACCGCGCCGGTATCGGATGCCGGCACGATGCCGATCTTGTAGTCGGCCGGCACTTCAAGCACTTCGCGCGTCAGTTCGATCGCGAGCTTGAGCTTGGCCTTGCCGATCTTCGCGCGATGCGAACGGCCGAGGGCAGCGTCCTTGAGATTTTGGGGATTCCAGCCGGGGCGCTTGGCACAGGGGCCGGAGGAAAAATGCGGCACGTTGGGCCGCGAAGCGGGCTTCGCTACGGTCATGATCTATCCTTCCAGATAGTAAGCCTCCCGTTGGGGGAGGTGTCCCGCCGCGGTGCATAAGGTAAGCGGGCCCGATCGTCAAGAAACTTCGGGAGCTTCACGCCCGATTGATGGCTGTTCGCCCTCGGAAGATGCCGGCTCTTGCTGCAGAAGTTCGGCGGCGTCGGTGACCAGTTTGTCGGCCTCCCGCCGGCTCGAGACCTTCAGAATGCTGGTCTTTCCGGCCTGCACGACATATTCGCTTCCGATCCGGACAATCGAATATCTTTTCATCGGAAATCCCCAAGCTGCCCCAAGCCCCATGGGAGACGTCGGCATAGCGGAGACGTTCCGGTCCGTAAAATCACGGACGCACGCGTAGTTTCTCGGTTGTTAACCGGATCGTAGAGTGACGACTACCTCAGCATTCATCGCAACTACGCTTCAACCGCGGTCGGCGGACCTTTTTCTGACGCGCTTCTTTACGCGAACCGGATTTCCACCCCCGGATCAAGTCCGAGGGCATGCTCCGCTCGAAAACGCTATGGCGATCAAAATCGCAAGGTCATGCCGACATGGCTGCGCGCAAAGCCCAGCCGCTCATAAAATCGTTGCGCATCGACGCGGGTATGATGCGTCAGCAGTTCGACCAGTTTGCATCCCTTGGCCCGCGCTTCGGCAACCGCCCACTGCACCATCTGCTCGCCGATGCCGCGGCTGCGGCAGCGTTTGGCAACGCGGACATCCTCGATCAGGCCGCGTGAGGCGCCCTGCGAGCTCTGCCCCGGCAGAATGCATAGCTGCAGGCAACCGACGACGGCGCCCTCGCCGTCCTCGGCGACGACGAGGAGGATATTCGGGTCGCGCTGTAGCGTTTCGAATGCCGCGAAATAGGATTGCGGCAGCGGGTCTTCGATCCGCTCACGGGCGCCGCCGAGCGGATCGTCCGCCAGCATGGCGACGATGGCACCTACGTCGTCGCGGCGGGCACGGCGGATGGCGACCTCTGAGATGGCAGACATGACGATTTCCAGTGAAGTCAGCGCGCCGGCGGCAGGCCGAGGAGTTTTTCGGTCGCGCCGATCCAGCGGCGCACCGCGGCGTAGCCGTCGAGATGAAAGCCGCCTTCATGCGCCACGCGGGTATAGGCCAGCAGCGATAGGTCGGCGAGGGTGACGGCATCGCCCACCAGAAATGGCGTGATGGCGAGTTGGTGCTCCATCCGCACCAGCGCCGCATAGCCGCGCTTGACCTTGTCGGGATCGAGGTCGGAAGCCGGCTTCTTCAGATAGAACATCTGGAAGCGGCATACGGCGATGTACGGCTCGTGGCTGTACTGTTCCCAGAACAGCCATTCGTCCATCTTCCCTGCTGCGAACGCATCCTGCGGAATGAGATGAGAACCGCGCGCGAGATAACGGATGATGGCGTTGGATTGTGCCAGCGTGCGGCCGTCGTCGAGTTCGATCGCTGGCACCTGCCCGGCGCCGTTCAGCTTGAGGAACTCCGCGGTCCGCGTCTCGCCTTTAAGCGTATCGACCGCTATCCAGGTGTAGGGCAGCGCGAGATGGTCGCACACCCACTTCACCTTGAGGCAATTGCCGGAATTGGTATCGCCGTAGACCTTCATGCGCCGCCCTCGTTTAGAGCGACACTGCAACAGGCGGCGGCAAATCTGTCAACGGCGATCGGACGCCGCATCTTGCAAGTTCAGAACTTATAGCCGAGGCCGGCGCGTACGGTATTGATGCTGGTGTCAACCGAAGTGGCAAAGCGCACGTATTCCCATTCCGCGCGCATGAACAGGCCCGATATCAGCATCACTTCGGTGCCGATGCCGAACGAATAGCCGTAGATCAAATGACTATACTGGGCGTCGGTTGCGCTAATATCGAATGGCACGTTGTCGAATGGCGGCGGAGCGGCCGGATTGACCTGAGTGCCGAAAACACGGGCGGTGCGAATGATATCGGCCTGCCCTAGCGCGATGCCGGCAAACATATAAGGGAGGAACGAGCCGTACGCGTAGCCGCCACGGACCCGAAGCGTGCCCATGTCTTTAATATTTATCCGCGCGGTCCCCTCATAGGTGACGCCATCCGTGGATCCGGAAGGAAGCGTGAAGATCCGCGACATGCTGCCGGTCTGCGAGCCGCCGAACTTGCCGTGCGTGTAGTTCAGTTCAACGCCCACGACGACGTCGGTCCACTGGGAGTTGTAGCCGACGAATCCACCGAACCCCTCTCCGTGAGCCGAAACTTTTCCCATGATCGGCCACTCAGATATTCGCTGGACCTGCTCCATCTCCGTGCCGTCCAGGAGGCGCGCCGCGACGGTCCTCGTCGAACCCGTAAAATTCATGTTGGAAGTGCCATAGGCGGCATGTCCGCCGATGTAGCCGCCTTGCCAGTTCACCGTGCTGGTGCTCAGCCCTTCGGTGAAGCTGCCGCGGAGAAACGGCAGGTCCGGCATATCGGCCGCCTGGGCGACACTCGCTGCTCCGCACATCACAGCCACCAGCAACAATCGACGCATCGCAACGCTCCATCCGACACTCTGAACTTGGTCTGATCATCGCCTGTTAACCTTAACCAATCGTTGTCGCGTGCACCGATTGGGCATGATCTTGCCGGAAAACCGCCGAACATTTTCGCCAGCCGCAGCTCGGGCATCGTCATGCGCCAAAAAGAAAACGGCGCGGAAAACTCCCGCGCCGTCTCGCAACCGTTAACGAATGAAAGTCCGAATTAACCTTTGCGGATCAGCGGTGGCGGCGCGTAGACCTGCGGGCTGGTCAGATCCCAGCGCACGCCGAGCTTCAGGTCGTGCGAGGTGATGTTCTTGAAGGTGGTTGGGTTGTTGATGCCGTTGGTGCCGTCGAAGGTTCGGAGATCGCCGGTCAGGCCGTCGCCCATGTCGAGATAGCGATAGGCAAGTTCGACGGTGAAGTTCGGCGTGACTTTGTAGGCGAGGCCGGCATGCGCGGCCCAGGCGAAATTCCACTTCGCGACGTTGTCGCCGAACGCGAGACTGGGCGATGTGATGCCGCCAATATTTGTGATGCCTTGGTCGGTAAAGTTCGCGATCGAAACCCGTGCTCCGCCGACACCGGCGCCGATGAACGGGGTGATGCACCACCACGTGCCGAGATCGACATAGGCGTTACCAAGAACCACCCATTCCGACTTGCTGGCGTGATAGGTATCGGTGCCGAAGCCACCCGGAAAGGTGATGGCGTCTTTGCCGAAGAACTGCGAGTTGCCGCGATACTCACCGGTCACGTCAGCGCGAAACCAGTTGTTGACCCTGTAACCGACACCGAGGCCAAAGATGCCGGCGGTATTGAAGCTGTTCGTCTGCACCGAGGAGGTGGTGGTGGCATCAAGCGCATTGTTCAGACGATCGACGCGCTGATTGCTGAAGCCGATGTCGCCGCGCAGATACCAGCCGCCGAAATCCTCGACCACCGGGGGAGCATACATCGGAGGGGCGCAATCGCCATGTCAGCAGCAAACGCCGCCTGGGACAACAAAGTGGCCGCACCGGCGGCAATGAAAGACTTAACGCTACGCATTGGCTTCGTCCTTTTGTCCGGTGAGGCTGGACTGCAAAAAAGGCCTCACTTCAAAAACTCACGGACGGACGATGGCACCAAATGTTTAAGCGGCGCTTAACCCTAATTATTAAGGTTGACAATCTCTGACTTTTTCCTCGCGCGGTTTTGCGGACGCGACTCACGATGCATTTTGCAAACACGAGAAATCGCGAAACCGTCACACATCCTAACGACGTATTGAGGGAAATCCGCTCGCCGGCGCGCCGTTAAGATTTTGTTGACGTGGTCGACACACCCTACCCCACAGAAACACGTCGCGTGCTCAGCGCGGACCTCAACGGACGTGCTTCGGCATCTTCGGCAGGAACACCGCGAGCAGGCCGAGCGCGGGCAGGAACGCGCAGAGGTGATAGACGAAGGCGATCCCGGTATGATCGGCGAGCTTGCCGAGCACGGCGGCGCCAAGTCCGCCGATGCCGAAGGCAACGCCGAAGAACACGCCCGAGATCATCCCGAAGCGGTGCGGCATCAGTTCCTGCGCGAACACGATGATCGACGACGTCGCCGAGGAAATAATGAGGCCGATGAAAACCGTCAGCACGGCGCTCCCGATCAGGCCGGCATAGGGCAGCGCCAGCGTGAACGGCAGCGCGCCAAGGATCGAGAACCAGATGACGTATTTGCGGCCGAAGCGATCGCCGAGCGGCCCGCCGAAGAACGCGCCTGCCGCATTGGCCGCGAGAAACAGGAAGAGGTAGAGCTGGGCTGCCTGCGTCGACACCTGAAACTTGTCGATCAGATAGAAGATGTAATAGCTCGACAGGCTCGACACATAGAGCTGCTTCGAGAACAGCAGTGCGACCAGCACCGCGAGCGCCATTTTCACGCGCCGGGAATCCGGCAGGTCCGGATGACGTTCCACCGCCGCCGATTTCTTCGTCGCGATCTGCGGCTTGTACCAGACGCCGATCCGCCACAGGATCACGATCGCCAGAAACGCGATCGATGAAAACCAGGCAATGCTCGGCTGGCCGAATGGCACCACGATCAGCGCCGCCAGCACCGGCCCCATCGAGGTGCCAAAACTGCCGCCGAGCTGAAACACCGATTGCGCGAAGCCGTAGCGGCCACCCGAGGCGAGGCGCGCGATCCGCGCCGACTCCGGATGGAACACCGCCGAACCAAGGCCTACCAGGGCGGCTGCGATCAGGATGATGGGGTAGCGCGCCGCGACGCTGAGCAGCAGCAATCCGAAGAAGGTGAAGCCCATGCCGATCGCAAGCGAGAACGGCTGCGCCTTCTTGTCGGTGAAGTGCCCGACGACGGGCTGCAGCAGCGACGCGGTAAACTGGAACGCCAGCGTGATCATGCCGATCTGCCCATAGTCCAGCGCGTAAGCATCCTTCAGGATCGGATAGACCGAGGCGATCAACGATTGCATGGTGTCGTTGAGGAAATGCGAGAAGCTGATGCCGGCGAGCACGACATAGGCCGGCCCCGCCACGGCCGCCTTGGCGGCGAGGCCCGGCGCCGCGTCCGGCACGACTACCGGCGCAGTCAGCGTTTCGTCTGAGACGATGACGGGCTTGTTCAAGGGCGCATTCCCGAAAAGAATCGCGGACAGGCAATGTCTCGTGTTCTACGGCCGGGCCATCGTCGCGACCAGCATCAATAGCTTATGGCTGCGATGCGTTGCCGCACCACCGATCAGCGATCCCGCGCCATCAGGATAAAGCTGGCTTATGCCGCCGCGGCGTGACCGAGCGCGGTGACGATCTGATCGACGACGTCCTCGACCAGGATGCGGTCGTCGCCCTCGCCCATCACGCGGATCACCGGCTCGGTGCCGGACGAACGGACCAGCAGCCGGCCGTGGCCGTTGAGGCGATTCTCGCCGTCCATGATCGCCGATTTCACCTCGGCATGATCGAGCGGCTTGCCTGAGCGGTAACGCACGTTCTTGAGGATCTGCGGCAGCGGATCGAAACGGTGGCAGACTTCCGACACCGGACGGCGAAGTTTTTGCACCACGGCCAGCACCTGCAGCGCGGCGACGAAGCCGTCGCCTGTGGTGGCGTAGTCGGAGAGGATGATATGGCCTGAGGGTTCGCCGCCCAGATTGTAGCCCTGCTTGAGCATCTGCTCGAGCACGTAGCGGTCGCCGACCGGCGTGCGCACCATGCCGATGCCCTGCCCTTCGAGGAAGCGCTCGAGCCCGAGATTGGACATCACGGTGGCCACGATACCAGGCTTGGCGAGACGGCCGTCTTCCTTCCAGCTTTGCGCGATCACAGCGAGCAACTGATCGCCGTCGACCACATGGCCGCGCTCATCGACCAGAATGACGCGATCGGCGTCGCCGTCGAGCGCGATGCCGATGTCGGCGCGCATCTCGCGCACCTTTTTCGCCAGGGCCTCCGGCGAGGTCGAGCCGCATTCCTTGTTGATGTTGAAACCGTCCGGTTCGACGCCGATCGCGATGACGTCGGCGCCCAATTCCCACAGCGCTTCCGGCACCACCTTGTAGGCCGCGCCGTGCGCGCAATCGACCACCACGCGCAGGCCGTCGAGCGAGAGCTCGCGCGGCAGCGTGCGCTTGGCGAATTCGATGTAGCGGTCATGCACGCCGTCGATGCGGCGGGCACGCCCGAGGCTGGCGCTCTGCGCGAGACGACGGTCGATCGGCTCGTCGAGCAATTGCTCGATCTGTTTCTCGACGTCGTCGGAAAGCTTGAAGCCCTGCGGACCGAACAGCTTGATGCCGTTGTCCTCGAACAGATTATGCGAGGCGGAGATCATCACGCCGAGATCGGCGCGCATCGACTTGGTCAGCATCGCGACCGCCGGCGTCGGCATCGGGCCGAGCAGCAGCACGTCCATGCCGACCGAGGTGAAGCCGGCCACCATGGCGTATTCGATCATGTAGCCGGAGAGACGGGTGTCCTTGCCGATGACGACGCGGTGGCGGTGGTCGCCGCGCTGAAACACCAGGCCGGCCGCCTGCCCCACCTTGAGCGCGAGCTCCGGCGTGATCAAACCATTGGCGCGGCCCCGAATTCCGTCGGTACCGAAATATTTGCGACTCATGTGACCCCCAGCCGTTCCAGAGTCTTCATCAGGCCATCAAGGCCACGAATCCCCCGAACGCCCTCCATCGTAGCGTGCATGGGTTATAATCCCTCGGCCGTCAAAATGGCTTCAAAAAATATGATGAATCATTACCGCCGGAAGCGGCCCCGATCAACACATAAGCATTTGTTATTATTGTAGATTATCCTTCTTCCGCTCACCCGGGATCAGGCGGGCTGCCTCCTCGCTTGATGTGGCGGTCCCCCTTCGAGGGCGCTGGCTGGGTGACATTGACCGGGTCGGACGCCGGAAAGGTCTCTTCCAGACCCTCCTCCAGGGCGTCGTCGAGCCGGCGCTTTTCCTCTGAAACGGCCGAGCCGGTCTCGACGGGGGCAACGCTGCGCGGTCCGGTCATGGGATGTCCTCCCGTCGGGAATGGCGCCAGAGACGCGATTTGGGAGATGCGATTTGGCTGGCCATCCAACCATGCTAGATGACGACACCGCCAGGAAAATCAAGAAGGGCCGGGACGTCCATGAAGCACATCACCTGCATTGAGGATCTGCGCCAGCTGCACAAGCGCAGGGTTCCCAAGGCGTTTTTCGACTATTGCGACCGCGGCTCCTACACCGAGGACACGCTGCGCGCCAATTCCGAGGATCTTCGCCAGATCAAGTTCCGCCAGCGTATCCTGGTCGATGTCTCCAAGCGCGATCTCTCCACCACGATCCTCGGCGAGCCGGCCGCGATGCCGCTGATCCTCGCGCCTGTCGGCCTGCTCGGCATGCAGCATGGCGACGGCGAGATTCATGCCTGCCGCGCC
This sequence comes from Bradyrhizobium sp. RDT10, assembly GCA_044772375.2. GTDB lineage: Bacteria > Pseudomonadota > Alphaproteobacteria > Rhizobiales > Xanthobacteraceae > Bradyrhizobium. The sequence goes on along the minus strand of CP187939.1, from coordinate 461,479 downwards.
GCGCAGGCTGCCGGCATTCCCTTCACCCAGAGCACGATGTCGATCTGCTCGATCGAAGACATTGCCGCCGCCGTCGACAAGCCGTTCTGGTTCCAGCTCTACGTGATGAAGGACCGCGGCTTCATCAAGGCGCTGATCGAGCGCGCGATCGCGGCGAAATGCTCGGCGCTGGTGCTGACCGTCGATCTGCAGGTCATCGGCCAGCGCCACCAGGACATCAAGAACGGCATGTCGGTGCCGCCGGAATGGTCGCTGTCGAAACTGCTCGACTTCGCCAGCAAGCCGTCATGGGTCGCCGGCGTGCTGCGCGGCAAGCGCCGCAGCTTCGGCAACATCGTCGGCCACGTCAAAGGCACCGAGGATCTCACCAAGCTGTCGGAATGGACGGCGTCGCAGTTCGACACTTCGCTGAACTGGAAGGACATCGACTGGATCCGCTCGATCTGGCCGGGCAAGCTGATCCTGAAAGGTATTTTGGACGTCGAGGACGCCGAGCTCGCTGCGAAAACCGGCGCACAGGCCATCGTCGTCTCCAACCATGGCGGCCGGCAGCTCGACGGCGCGCCGTCGTCGATCGAGGTGCTGCCTGAAATCGTCGACACGGTCGGCTCGCAGATTGAAATCATGTTCGACGGCGGCATCCGCTCCGGCCAGGACGTGGTGCGCGCGCTCGCGCTGGGCGCAAAATCCTGCATGATCGGCCGCGCCTATGCCTATGGCCTCGGCGCCGGCGGACAGGCCGGCGTCGCCAAGGCGATCGATATCCTCGCCAAGGAAATGCTCACCACCATGGGATTGTGCGGCGTCAACACGATCGCCGAGATCGACGATAACGTGCTGGCAGTGTGACGCTGCTTACCCTCCCCTTGTGGGAGAAGGTGGCAGCGGACTGAAAGGAGCGGCGGGGTGGGGTGAAGGTCTCTCGTCTCGGAAGGTGCCCGAGTTGAGAGATCACCCCACCCCGCATCTTGCGATGCGTGACGACCCTCCTCCAGGGAGGGTTGGAGGGCGTCGCATCACATCGGCGGCGTGATCCCGTCGCGGCCGACGTTGACGCGAGCCGCCTCCAGCGTGCCGTCGTCCTTCTTCACCGCGCTGAAGATAATCACCTTGGCGCCCGGCTTCAGTTCGGACTTGTCGCCGGCAACGAAGGTCACGATCGGCGTCCCCTCCGGCACCACGACTTTCTTTTCACCGTCCTTGTATTTGACCAGAATGTTCTGGCCATCGGTGCCCTTCACCGTCTGGGCGACGGTGGCATTGGTCATGGTCGAGTTCGGGCGCTGGTCCCAGGGCCGGAAGCCTTCGGCCGCGCCGCGCTGGTTCTCGGGGAAGATATGCACCGCGACCGCCTTCTGGGTGCCGTCCGGCTCCGGCATCCCGGTAACGCCGATATAGGAGCCTTCCTTGATGCCGGACAGTTCGGTTTTGGCAACGCCGAACACCGCGACATTGTCGGTGACGCGCACCTTCATGTCGGTGCCCTCGCGCGACTTGATCGACAGCATGGGGCCGTCGACCGCTTCGATGGTACCGCGAACGCGCGTCGGCGTGGGCGGTTGCTGCGCAATGGCGTAAAGCGTGGAGCCCGCGACCATCGCTATGGCGGCAAGCAGACGAACGAGTTGAAAGCGACTGACGGACATGCTGGGGTCTCCGGTGGCGGTCCTGACGTAGCCATTGACCCCGGTCTTTCAAAAATTCCGGCTCAAGTCCCCGCGATTTGCCGATCATGCATTTGTGAGATCGGCCTCGACCAGCGCGCGAAGTTCCGCCGTTACCTCGGGGCGCCGACCGAACCACAATTCGAACCCGCGCACCGCCTGATGCAGCAGCATGCCGAGCCCGTCGGCGGTCTTCAGTCCGCGCGCGCGTGAAGCCGCCAACAATGGCGTGTCGAGCGGCACGTAGACGAGATCGGCGACGACGGCGTGTGACGGCAACTGCCCGACATCGAGTTCGAGCGGCGGCTGCCCCTTCATGCCGAGCGACGTCGTATTCACCAACAGCCCGGCGCGCGGCAGCAGATCGCCGAGCACATCCCACGCCACCGGAAGAACGCTCGCGCCAAATTGGTCAGCCAGCGCACGGGCGCGCTCCACGGTGCGGTTGGCGAGATGCACGCGCTTGATGCCGCGGTCGAGCAGGCCGAACACCACCGCCCGCGCCGCGCCGCCGGCGCCGAGCACCAGCGCATCCTCGCACCTGTCCCATCCATCAGCACAGGCGTCGAGATTGTTGATAAAACCTTCGACGTCGGTGTTGGTCGAACAGAGTTCGCCATCCGCGAACCACAGCGTATTGGCCGCGCCGACCGCGCGCGCCCGCTCGTCCGGCTTCGACAGCGAAAGCGCGCGCTCCTTGTGAGGAATGGTGACGTTGGCGCCGACGAAGCCGCGCAGCGACAGCCGAAACACGAAATCCTGAAACTCGTCGGGCGGCACCGCCTCGATGACATAGCCGCCCTCGATGCCGAGCGTCCGCAGCCAGTAATGATGGATCAGCGGCGAGCGCGAATGCGCAGCCGGCCATCCGATCAGGCAAGCGGCGGGGGCTTGGTCACGGCGGAAATCTCCCAAAGACGTCGATGGCCGGGATCAACCCGGCCACGACGATCAATTATCTTCTGCTGTGCCGTGTCAAGCCGAACGCGAGCCGCCGCAGACGAAGCTGCGGCGGCCCGTCGGCAATCTCACGCCGCGACGCGATGCGCGGCGATGATCTGGTCGGCGGCGCGGCCGGTTACTTCGGCCATGCGGTCGAATTGGCGGGTGAACCCGCCGGCGCCGGCGGTGGCCGAGCGCAACTCCACAATCAAATCGCCAATCTCCGCCTCCGGCATGGTGGCGCGGACGCAGTCCCATCCCGGCCAGCCCTCGCGGGTGTCGAAGCCGAGAATCTGGCCGCGTCGCGCCGACAGGATCGCGTTGATCTTCGCTGTCGCTTCCGTCGGGCAGACGATCTCCACCATGTGAATCGGCTCCAGCAGCACCGGCTGGCACTGCGGCAGCGCCTCAGTCATGCCGATTCGCGCCGCGGTGCGGAACGCAAGATCGGACGAGTCGACGCTGTGATAGGAACCGTCGATGAGTGTGACCTCAACATCGATGACGGGAAAACCGAGCGGGCCCTTGGCGAGGCCGTCGAACACGCCCTCTTCCACCGCGCCGATATAATTTTTCGGCACCGCGCCGCCGACCACCTTTTCGTGGAAATCGAAGCCCGAGCCGCGCGGCATCGGCTTGATTTCCAGCACCACGTCGCCGAACTGGCCGTGGCCGCCGGATTGCTTCTTGTGGCGGCCCCGCTGGGTGATCGGTTTACGGATGGTCTCCTGATAGCCGATCGCCGGTGGTTGCGATTTGACGTTGACGCCGAAGCGGTCCTTGAGCCGCTCGAGCGCGACGCGCAGATGCATCTCGCCCTGTCCCCACAGCACGATGTCGTGGGTACGCTGATTCTGGATCATCGTCAGCGACGGGTCTTCCTCGTTCAGCCGCAACAGCGCCTGGCCGAGCTTGACGTCGCCCTTGCGGTCGTTCGCCCCGAGCGACATCGCCAGCACCGGCGGCGCTGGCTCGAGACGCGTCAGCGCCGTCGGCGCGGTCTTGCCGCTCGACAGCGTGTCGCCGGTCTTGATTGCGTCGAGCTTGCCGAGCGCGATCGTGTCTCCGGCCTCGGCCGCGGCCCGCTTGGTGTCGTGTCCGCCGCTCACCGCGAGAATACCGGAAACCCGCCCGGCTTCGCCGGAGGAGGATTGCAGCGTCGCGCCGTCATCGAGGTGGCCGGCCAGCAACCGCGTCAGCGACAGCTTGCCGCCGTGCTGCAGATGCAGGGTCTTGAACACATAGGCCAGCGCATCCTTCTGCGACGACGCGCCGAGCCGCTTCGCGGTCTCGACAACGCTGGGCGCTTCATGCCGCAGCGCCTTCATCAGCCGCAGCACGCCGTTCTCGCGCGCCGCCGAGCCGAGCAGCACCGGACAGATCAAGCCCTCGCGCAATTCGCGGGCGAGGTCGTCGAACACGGCGTCGCGCGGCGGCTGGATGTCCTCCAGCAACTGCTCCATCAGCGCGTCGTCGTGGTCGGCGAGCTTTTCCAGCATCGAGAAGCGCGCTTCCTTCTCGCGGTCAAGATTGCCGCCGTCCAATGCGATGACCTCGGACGGCTTGTGTTCGCGGTAGACGAAGGCGCGTTCCAGCGCGAGATCGACAAAGCCTTCGATCAACTCGCCGTTCCAGATCGGGATCTGCCGCAGCACCAGCGGCACGCGCGAGGCCGGCTGCAGCGTCGCCAACGTCTCGCGGATGCGCTTGTTGGCGCGATCGATCTTGTTCAAAAACAGAAAACGCGGAATGCCGAGATCCTCCAGCTCGCGCAGGATGATCTGCAGTTGCGGCAGCTTTTTCTCGTCCGCCTCGCAGACCACGACCGCAGCATCGACCGCGGGCAACGCGCCGCGCATGTCGTGCGCAAACTCGATCGAGCCGGGACAATCGATAAAAGTATAACTATCGCCCATGAACGTGGTGGTAGCGGCGGAGAGGCCCACGCCCATCTTGTGGTGACGTGCCTCGGGGCTGGCATCGCCTACGGAAGTTCCGGCATCGACGCTGCCGGCATTTTTAATGGCGCCCGTTCGCGCCAATATTGCCTCCAAAAGTGTGGTTTTACCGCTCTGGAAAGGGCCCACCAGTGCGATGCACCGTGGACCGCGGGGACTTCTGACGTCTTGTCCCATTGCCGCCTCCTTATTTTTGGAGCTCGGCCCGTGATTGGGTCGGCGACTTCTGATGCTCCGCCTGTCCCGTGATTTTGGCAAGCAGGAAAAATTCGCTGCGCTGCATCGAGAGCGCGATCGAAGCGCCGGCGCAGAATTAACGCCCCGGCCGGAGTTCCAGGCTTTCCAATCCGGCAGCAATGCTGACGCCAACCTGGCCCTGCACGCTCAAGGGTTGCAACGCGATCGAATTGGCGGAGCCGCCGACCAGCACGTTGCCGCCGACACCGACGCCGAACGTCGCGCTGCCCTGCGCGCCGACGTAATCGCCGGAAAGGTCGCCCGGCCCGAGGCGGGCTACAGGTGCGAACACGCCCCAGGCCAGCGCCGATTCCTGGGTGATGCCGAGATCGAGCCCGACTTTCCGGATGGTGGCGACATAGCGATCCTCGGGCATTCCTTCGGTGCGCAGCACGCAGCCGAGATGGGTGACGGAACGGACGATAAACCCAACGCTGGCGCCGCCGCGGCATTCCAGCACGCCGACCTGCACGCGCTGCGCCTGCTGCGCATGGGCGCCGCCGATGGAAGTGGCCAGCATGGCAAGCGCGGTAAAGCCAAGAACGAGAGAACGACCCATGAAGAAATCTCCGGCTGAAAAACTGTGATGCGAGCAGAGAATAAAGAACAAGGCCGTGCCCGCGGCGCTTGCCATTCTATGCCACAACATCACAGGCCGTGCCAGATTTGGCAGATGGGGCGAGCGTCATTCCAAGCGACAAAGAGCATTCACCCGCAAATGGCATCAATAAAAAGGCCCGCTTGCGCGGGCCTTTTCCTTAACGTGTCATATCCTCAACCACGATGACGATGGCGGCGCACGTGCCGGCGCGGACCGTTGCCGTGGAACGGCTGCAGTTCGAGGCCGGCGATGCCGGCCGTGACGTTCAGCCCGGTCTGTCCCTGCACGCTGATCGGCTGCAGCGCGTAGGCGTTGGCGGGACCGCCAACCAGGAAGTTGCCGCCACCGCCGACGCCGATCGATGCATTGGCGCCGACGCCGCCATAGCTGCCGGCGAGTTCGCCGCGCCCGAGCCGGCTGTTCGGCGCACTGACCGCCCAGGACAACTGCGTCTGCTCGGTGACGCCGAGATCGAGACCGATGCGCTGCACCCTAGCGATGTAGGGTTCAGGTCGGCGGCCTTCGCTGCGGAACACGCATTCGAGGCTCGTCACCGATCCGACCACGAAGCCGACATTCTGGCCGCCCTGGCATTGCAGGATGCCGGCGCGAACCACCGGCGGCGCCGCGTCAGCGCTGGCGATCGGCGCCAGCAGCGAAAGCGTGGCGAGTGTCAATGTCAGGAGTCGCATGTGTCCCAGTCTCCGCATGTTGATGAACAAATTCAGCGGAGCGGACAGGATGGAAGCGCCGTGTCGAAAACATGGCGCTGCCTCAAGAAGCCGTCAAAACATCAGGCGATCACGACCTGTTGTGATTTGACGCGCCTTTTTCTGACGCGTTTTCTTGACGCGAACCGGGAAGCCCACTTCGCTTGAAAACGCTCTATCTCAAATTGCCGCAAAAGCGCTGGATGCGCTTGCAGGCGTCTTCGAGGTCGGAGGTTTTCGTCGCGTAGGAAATCCGGAACGCCGGTCCAAGCCCGAACGCGGAACCCTGCACGACGGCGACGCCCTCGCTCTCCAGCAGCTCGGTGACGAAGTCCTCGTCGTTGGCGATCACCTTGCCGGAGGGAGAGGTCTTGCCGATGGTGCCGGCGCAGGACGGATAGACGTAGAAAGCGCCCTCCGGCCGCGGGCAGTCGATGCCCTTGGCCTGGTTCAGCATCGACACCACGAGGTCACGGCGCTCCTTGAACACTTTGTTGTGCACGGGGATGAAGTCCTGCGGACCGTTCAGCGCCTCGACCGAGGCCCACTGCGCGATCGACGACGGGTTCGACGTCGACTGCGACTGGATCGTCGCCATCGCCTTGATCAGGTCGGCGGGACCGCCGGCATAGCCGATGCGCCAGCCGGTCATGCAATAGGCCTTCGACACGCCGTTCACGGTCAGCGTGCGCTCGTACAGTTTCGGCTCGACCTGCGCCGGCGTTGCAAACTGAAAGTCGTCGTAGACCAGGTGCTCGTACATGTCGTCGGTCATCACCCAGACATGTGGATGCTTCACCAGCACATCGGTGATCGCCTTCAGCTCGGTGCGCGTGTAAGCGGCGCCGGTCGGGTTCGACGGCGAGCACAGGATGATCCACTTGGTCTTTGGCGTGATCGCCTTTTCCAGATCTTCAGGACGCAGCTTGAAGCCGCTCGACGCCGGGCACACCACCGGCACCGACTCGCCGCCGGCCAGCGCCACCATCTCCGGATAGCTGACCCAGTACGGCGCAGGGATGATGACCTCGTCGCCGGGGTTAAGCGTCGCCATCAGCGCGTTGTACAGCACCTGCTTGCCGCCGGTGCCGACGATGATCTGGTTCGGCTTGTAGGTCAGGCCATTCTCGCGCTGGAACTTGGCTGATATGGCTTCCTTCAGCTCGGGAATGCCGCCGACATCGGTGTACTTGGTCTTGCCGGCCTCGATGGCGCGGATCGCCGCCAGCTTGATGTTGGCCGGCGTGTCGAAATCCGGCTCGCCGGCACCGAGGCCAATGACGTTGCGGCCCGCCGCTTTCAGCGCGCGCGCTTTATCCGTGACCGCGATCGTGGCGGACGGCTTCACACGGGCGAGCGAGGCGGACAGGAAGGGCATCATCATCTCCTGGCAAACGTCGTGAACACTGGAATCCACGACTCTTTCTGATGGGATCGGCGCACCCTAAGACGCGGCGCGCTGCATCGCAAGAAGCTTGCCCCGATAAGGCCCAACTTTAGGGAACGTTAAAGCGGGTTCGGTACGGTCGGAGCAATACGGCGCAATATTCGTAAAAATCCAGCGGTGAAATGACTCATATCTGGCAAGGGCTGCGAACCGGCGAGTGGCTGACGACGGCGCGAACGCGCGCCTACAGCCTGATCCTGCTCGGCCTCTCGGTCCTGTTGTTCGCCGGATGGTTCGCGGTTTCCGATGGCCTGATCGACCGCAACGGCAAGCCGATCGGCACCGATTTTTCCAACGTCTATGCGGCAGGTACGCTGACCTGGCAGGGCCGCTCGGCGGAGGCTTACGCTCCCGCGCTCCAGCACGCGGCGGAGAAGGCGGTATTCGACGGCCGCGAGGTGCCGTTCTATGGCTGGCACTATCCGCCGTTCTTCTTCGCGATTGCCGTACTCGTCGCCGCCGTTCCCTACGCGTGGGGCCTGGCGATCTGGCTGGTGGCGAGTTTTGCGGCCTACCTCACAGCGATCCGCGCCATCCTGCCGCGTCAGGAAACGCTGCTGGTCGCAGCCGCCTTCCCGGCCGTGTTTGTCAATGTCGGCCACGGCCAGAACGGATTCCTCACCGCGGCCCTGCTTGGCGGCGCGCTGCACTGGCTCGATCGAAGGCCATGGCTTGCCGGCGTGCTGATCGGCCTGCTGGCCTACAAGCCGCAATTCGGCGTCCTGATTCCGATCGCGCTGCTGGCGGGCGGACGATGGCGCACGATCGGCGCGGCGGCGGCCACCGTTGCAGCGCTAGTCGCGGTCAGCTTCGCGCTGCTCGGCAGCGGCATCTGGCACGCCTTCATCGACTCGATGAACTTCACGCAAACCGTCGTGCTCGAGCAGGGCGGCACCGGCTGGGAGAAGATCCAGTCAATCTTCTCGGCCGTCCGAGCGTGGGGCGCGAGCGTGCCCATCGCCTATGCGGTGCAGGCCTCGTTGCTCGCCATGCTCGCCGCTACGCTCGCCTGGCTGTGGCACGGCGATGCTGCCTTCGAACTCAAGGCCGCGGCGCTGGCGCTGGGCAGCCTGCTCGCGACGCCCTATGTGCTCGACTATGACCTCGTGGTGCTCGCGGTCGCGATCGCATTCGTTGCGCGGTATGGTCTGCGCCACGGCTTTCGCGATTTCGAGATCAGCCTGCTCGCCGCGGCCTGGATCGTACCGCTGTTGTCGCGCAGCATCGCCGGGGTCACCTTCATACCCTTGGGGCTATTCGTCGAGTTGGCCCTCTATGCCTTCGTCTTGCGGCGCGCGGCGCTCGATCGCGCGAGCCATGCGGTTGGCGCACACCGCGTCGCGCAAGCGTGATCTTAATTGTTCCGATGTGTTGATGGAATCATTCTGCGCGCGTGCAGTGCGGTAGAGGTTTTCGACTTTTTCCATTCCGCGGGTCTTGCGACGCGTTCATAACGGCATCATTGTTTAGCCGCGTTGCGGCGCGAAAGCCTTGCGTCCGCTGCGTGCGTGCTTCAGCGTGCGTGCTTCTCCTCGACCGAGTGAATTCCAAAGACGATGTACAAGCTCTATTCGATGCAGCGCTCCGGCAACAGCTACAAGGTCCGCCTTGCGCTGGCGCTGCTCAACGCGCCGTATCAGGCGATCGAAGTCGACATTCTCCGAGGCGAAAGCCGCACGCCGGATTTTCTGGACAAGAATCCCAGCGGACAGGTGCCGCTGCTGGAAGTCGCCAACGGACGCTATCTCGCCGAGTCCAACGCCATCCTCTGGTATGTCTGCGGCGGCACTTCGCTGGCCCCGGAGTCGCGGGTCGAGCGCGCCGAAGCGCTGCAGTGGATGTTCTTCGAGCAGCACGCGCTCGAGCCCAATATCGGCGCGGCCTATTTCTGGCTGTGCCTGGTCAAGGGCGGCCGCGACCTGCAGACGCATGCGCTGGAGGACTGGATGGAGCGCGGCTATGCCGCGCTGCAGGTGATGGAAAACCATCTCAAGAGCTGCGCCTATTTCGCCGCGGGACAACTGACGGTCGCCGATATCGCGCTGTACGGCTACACCCACCTCGCCGACCGCTGCGACTACGATCTGGCAACCTTCCCGGCCATCCGCGCCTGGCTGCGGCGGGTCGAGCAGACCCCGGCTTCGTCACCATGGACTGGCGGCCGGAGGCCGAGGTCGACGACCAGGCCGGCATCGCCGCCGGCGCATAACCGCCGCCACGCCCGCAGCCGGTCTCCTCACTTTCGCGCGAGTATGCCGCCAAAGGTTAACAATAGCGGGCATAACGTTAACCTTTGCCGCGATTCCGCCATTTTCGGGGGCCGGACGCCGTAATGTTGCCGGTGATCATTGCAAGATTTTCCTGACGTCGAGTGAGTCGCGGGTGATTCGTCCCGCGTTACAAGGATTTAGGCCAATGATTCGGTCACCCGGCGCGGTCGGCTTCGAGAGCAGCCGCGCGCCCGTCGCTTCTTCCCGATTGCTTGGTGCCATCGCCACCTCGCTCGCGATCGGCACGCTATCGCTTTGCGTCATGGTCACCCTGACGGTGCTGTCGATCAAGGCCACCGTCGCAATGCCCATTCCGTGACAGCTCCGGCCCTTTCGTTTGCATCATTAGCGAACGCGCGATGATCGGCATCGCGACTGGACGACCAGGATGAAGACACCTGTCGGCCTTGTGACCGCCGCGCTGGCGGTAGCGATCCTGCTCGCTGTCTCGCTCCTGATCGCCACCGGCACGCGTGGCCAGGAGCAGGCATTTGGTTCATCGGCGGGCGAACTCGAAGTCCGGACCATCGCCAGAGGCCTTGCTAATCCCTGGGCGCTGGCGTTCCTGCCCGACGGCAAGATGCTTGTGACCGAGCGGGCGGGTCGCATGCGCATCGTCAGCGCGGAAGGACAGGTCTCGCCGCCGCTCAAGGGTGTGCCTGACGTTTGGGCCTCGGGCCAAGGCGGCCTGCACGACGTTATCATCGACAAGTCCTTTGCGCAGAATAGGACCCTCTATTTCTGCTTCGCCGAACGCACCGAGGGCGGCGGACGCACTACGACTGCGCGCGCCAAACTGAACGACAGCAACGGCCGCCTCGACGAGGTCAAGATCATCTTCCGCCAGCAAGGGCCGCTGTCTTCGGGAAATCACTATGGCTGCCGCATCGCACAGGCCGACGACGGCAATCTGTTCGTGGCGCTCGGCGATCACTTCACCCACCGCGACCAGGCGCAGAATCTCGGCAACCATCTCGGCAAGACAGTCCGTATCGCGCCCGACGGATCGGTACCCCCGGGCAATCCGTTCGCGGGCCGCGCCGATGCCAAGCCGGAAATCTGGAGTTACGGGCACCGCAACATACAGGCACTTGCGATCAATCCGACGACCGGTGAGCCCTGGGAAATCGAGCATGGCCCGCGCGGCGGTGACGAGGTCAATGTTGTCGGTAAGGGCAAGAATTACGGCTGGCCGGTGATCGGCTACGGCATCGATTACTCCGGCGCGAAAATCCACAACAGCACGGCCAAGGACGGCATGGAGCAGCCGCTCAAATACTGGGTGCCGTCGATCGCGCCATCCGGCATGGCCTTCTACACCGGAAAACTGTTTCCGAAATGGAACGGCAGCCTGTTCACCGGCGCGTTGCGCAGCGCGATGCTGGTGCGGCTGACGCTGAACGGAAACGCTGTCATCTCGGAGGAACGCCTGCTGGAGAACCTGCATGAGCGTATCAGGGACGTCCGCCAGGGACCGGACGGCGCGCTGTGGCTGCTCACAGATAGTTCGAACGGACGGGTATTGCGGGTGACGCCGGCCGCGAAGTGACAAGCCGCACTGGGTGAGATTGATGAGGAACTAAACCTCATGTTGACACTGGGCAGATATGTACATATATATGTACATATCTAGGTGCAACAAAGGAATGGGAGAGATGGCACACGTTTCTTACACGGAACTGCGCAACAACCTCGCGTCCTACATGGACGAGGTTTGCGATGACCGCGCACCCTGTTCGTCACCCGACAGAATGCCCGCACCGTCGTTCTCATGGCTGAGGATGAGTATGAGAGTCTCATGGAGACCGTCCACCTCCTGAAGAGTCCCGCCAATGCAGTACGTCTCCTACGTTCGATCAAGGATGCGGACGAGGGCAAACTAACTGGACACGAGTTGATCGAGCCAACAAAGGCAGGTTCGGCAAAGGCATGAAAACTGCTTGGACGGAAGATGCCTGGCAAGAGTATCTTCAATGGCAAAAAGATGATGAAAAGATCCTCGAAGTCATAAACGGTCTAATCAAAGATATTAAGCGAGATCCGTTCAAGGGGCTTGGGAAACCAGAGCCCCTTAAACATGCGCTCCAGGGATGGTGGTCGCGCCGAATTTCAGGCGAACATCGCTTGGTGTATCGCGTTTCTGGAGAAGGTGACACTCAGCAACTCGATATTGCTCAGTGCCGCTATCATTACTAGCTGGCCATTTTCTCAGTCTTCTTTCTCTTCGCTACTTTTTGAAGTTCAGCAGCTTATACGATGAACGTTGATCCTATGGAACAAGCGAACGATCTCTTCGCCGGAGCGGCTCAATAAAACGCACATTTGGACCGCCGACAGCATCGTCGGCTATCTGTATTCGACCTCCTTCGCATCGCGCGCGGTGCTGGGAAATCTACAGAAGTCGTTTGAAGATGACCTTCGCGAACGTCTTTCCCGCCTTTCCGCGGCAGATCAGTTTGCCGAAGAAATTGAGTTCTCGATCGTCTCGGCGCGCGTGATCGCGTAAGTATTCCGGTGTTCTGTCTCGGTGGATCCGCCACATGTCAGCGACTGTTCGTCGAATTCACGCCCATTTGTGAAAAATCAGGAACGCGCCAAAGGCGATGCAGGCAAAGCCGAGCGCGTGATTCCACGCCAGCGGCTCCTTCAGATAGAGCACCGAGAAGCAGGCGAACACCACCAGCGTGATCACCTCCTGCATGGTCTTGAGCTGCGCCGCCGAGTACACCGCGCTGCCCCAGCGGTTGGCCGGCACCGCCAGCCAGTATTCGACGAAGGCGATACCCCAGCTCGCCAGCACGACCAGTGCCAGCGGGCTTTCCTTGAATTTCAGGTGGCCGTACCAGGCAAAGGTCATGAAGACATTGGAGGCCAACAGCATCAGGATCGGCAGCAGCGTCGGGGAAACAGTGGGCATCGATGTCCTCTTTGCAAAATGTCGTGCGGCTTGACCAGCGGGCTTCGTAAGCCGTTTCTCGGGCTTTCGAATATCATTTGATTTCAAGAATGCGAAAGCCTGCCGCATCCCTGCAACGCTCTCTTAAGACTGGCGGCAGAAAGGCGTGCACAATCGCAACAATCAGGCATGCTTGCGTCTTATTCCCGGCAAGTGGCGAGAACGGGCATGAAGTTGAACTGGCGCGCAATCTCCGGTCCGGCTCTTACGACAGCGACGGCGCTGGTCGCTTTCCTGGTCGATCGGCATTTCGTTCCCGTCCCCAATCCCGCGCCATTGTTCGTCTGCATCGTCGCTCTTGCCGCCTCCGTCAGCGGCATCGTCTCCGGCATGGCCAGCGCCGCCATTGCGGTGGCATCTTCCGCGCTGTTCTTCCTCAATCACCGCGCCACACCCGGTTACGACATGTCGGACCTGGCGCGCATGCTGCTGCTGGCGGCCACCGCCGGCGGCACCGCGCTCATCACCGGCCTCTTGCGACAGAAATGGGTCGATGCGTTCGCATGGGATAAGAAACATCATGCCACGGCGGAACGGCTGTCGGCCGCGCTCGATCAGGTCGATATCGGCATCGTGCTGCTCGATGCCGATACCCGCGCCGAATTCATCAACCGCGCCTTCCGTGATTATTTCGCGCTGTCCGACGAGCAGGCCGACAGCAAGCCGCCCTTCATTGCGCTGATGTATCACGGCCGCGATACCGGCGCCTGGCAACTGCCCGAGGACGAGTTGAGCGCGTTCATTGCCAAGCGCACCGAAATGATCCGGACCGGCGATTCCACGCCGATCAACATCAATCTCGCCGACGGACAGGTGCTGCGCTTCATTTGCACGGCGCTGCCCGACGGCGGACGCATGCTGAGCTATACGCCGGTCACCGACCTCGTCCGCCACAGCGACGATCCCGACAGCGCCGACTACTACCGAGCGTTACGCGGCAGCTATCGCAGCCTTGCCCACCACCTCGGCGCCGCGGAATAGCGCCAGCGCTATTGCGACATTGATCCCCTTCTACCCTGTCTGTAGAAATGGCAGGCTTCTCCTGCGCGTCCCCGGCGCGTCACCTTCCAGCAAAACGGAATCGCTTAATGTCCGGCGACCTCACCATCCGCTTCGTCACCCGGCAGGACTACGCGCAATGGCTTCCGCTGTGGGACGGCTACAACGCCTTCTACGGCCGCTCGGGGCCGACCGCGCTTGCGCCCGAGATCACGGCGATGACATGGGCGCGCTTCTTCGACGCCTACGAGCCGATGCATGCGCTGGTCGCCGAGCGCGGCGGCGAGCTGCTTGGGCTGACGCACTATCTGTTTCACCGCAGCACCACCGCGATCGAGCCGACGTGCTATCTGCAGGACCTCTTCACCGGCGCGGCGGCACGTTGCAAGGGCGTCGGCCGCGCCTTGATCAGCGGCGTGTACGACCAGGCGAAGCTCGCGGGATGTTCCCGCGTCTATTGGCAGACCCACGAGACCAACCACACCGCGATGCAGCTTTACGACAAGGTGGCGGAGCGTTCCGGCTTCGTCGTTTACCGCAAGCTGTTCTGACAGGCTTTTGTGAAGACGTGCCCATCGGGCCGCCTGTGGATAAGTCCTGATGTCACGGCGGCGTAACAAAGCGCGGCTAGCCTGCCCCCGCGTCTGATCAGGCCCCCGTCTCGGATCACGCGCCCCAAAGCGGCCCCCGTCAGTCGCCGCGTCTGACCGGGGCCGCATCTTTTTGAGCCGCATGGCTGCCAGGCGTGGCGGCCGATCGTACCGCTGCTTGCGGGGCGAAGTGGCGCGGGCCACAATGCGCTCCCTCCCGCGACTTTTCCCACAGGATCGATCCATGCAAATTCGCAACCTCGGCGGCTCCGGCCTGCGCGTTTCCGCCGTCGGCCTCGGCTGCAACAATTTCGGCCAGCGCACCGATCTGGAGACCTCGCGCAAGGTGATCCACAAGGCGATCGACCTCGGCATCACCCTGTTCGACACCGCCGACATCTATGCGGGCATGGGCGGCTCCGAGACCGTGCTGGGCACCGTGCTCGGCGACCGCCGCAAGGACATCGTGCTGGCGACGAAATATGCCAAACCCATGAGCAATGACGGCACCAGGCAGGGCGCCTCGCGCCGCTACATCATGTCCGCCGTCGAGGCCAGCCTGACGCGGCTGAAGACCGACTACATCGATCTCTACCAGCAGCATGATTACGATCCTTGACGCCGATGGAGGAGACCTTGCGCGCGCTCGACGATCTCGTCCGCCAGGGCAAGGTCCGCTACATCGGCAACTCGAATTTTCCGGCCTGGCGGATCGCGGAAGCCGAAATGCTGGCGCGGCAGATGAACGTCAACCGCTTCGTCTCCTGCCAGGACGAATACAGCCTCGTGGTGCGCGGCATCGAGAAGGATCTGTTGCCCGCCGCAACGGAATACAAGCTCGGCCTGCTGCCGTTCTTCCCGCTGGCGAGCGGCCTGCTCACCGGCAAGTACCAGCGCGGCGCCGCCGCCCCGCCGACACCCGCTTCGCCAAGGCGCCCGCCCTGAAGGACCGCTACGCCACGCCGCGCAACGAGGACATCGTCGAAAAACTGCAGGCCTTCGCGCAGGCCCGCGGCCACACCATGCTCGAACTCGCCTTCTCCTGGCTGGCGGCGCGCCCGCAGGTATCGAGCGTCATCGCCGGCGCGACGCGCGTCGAACAGGTCGAGCAGAATGTGAAGGCAATCGGCTGGAGTTTGAGCGCGGAAGAGATCGCGGAGATCGATCAGATCACGAAGGGATAGCGCACGCAGTTCTCTCCGCTCCCTCCCCTCAGCTCTTGCACTCCATGTTTCGTCATGGCCGGGCTTGTCCCGGCCATCCACGTCTTAACTTTGCTGAAGCTCCAAGGACGTGGATGCCCGGGACAAGCCCGGGCATGACGGCGCATTGGATAGTTAAGCGACCAACCCCTGCATCGGTTTCACGGCGCTGCTGTCCGGAAACACGTTCTCCGCCAGCACTTTCTCCGCCAGCCCGAACTGATCCTTCAGCACGCCCTTCATGACCGCGCGCAGGTCGGCGGTCGGCGCGAGGTCGCGGCCCTGATAGAGATTGGCGGGCTTCAGCCCCGGCCAGTCCGCGATCACGCGCCCACCTTTCACCGCGCCGCCGGCGAGCAGCGCGATGGTGCCGGTGCCGTGATCGGTGCCCTGCGTGCCGTTGATGCGCGCAGTGCGGCCGAATTCGGTGGCGACCACAACCACGGTATCGCGCCAGCGCGCCCCTAACCCCGTTTCGAACTCCGCCAGCGCGCCGTCGAGGCCGCCGAGCAATTGCGCCAACCGGCCCACCGGCCCGCCTTCGTTCGCATGCGTGTCCCAGCCGTCGAAGGCGAGCGCACCGATCCGGGGACCGTCGTCGGCCGCCATCAGTTTCGCCGCGCCCCGCGCCACCAGCCGCATCGCGCCGGCCCCAGTGGTGCCAGGCTTCGGCTTCATGTCGTCGCCTTGCGCGGCCTTGTCGAGTGCCAGGCCCTGCCTCAACGCGCTCGCCAGCGCGGGATCGCGGTGCTGATAAAGTTCGAGGAGCCGCATCGCGGTATCTTCCGCAGCCTGCGGCACCGCGACCGGCGCCCAGCCGACGGTTGGCGCAGCACCACGCAGCACCAAGGGCGTGGTCGGGCCGACCGCCAGCGCGCTGGTCACCCGCTCGCCTTTCGGCACGCCTTCCAGCGCGCGGTTGAGCCAGCCGGACTGCACCCGGCCGGGACCTGCAAAGCCGCTCTCGAGCACATCCTGCCCGTCGAAATGCGAACGGTCGCGGTAGGACGTCGCTACCGCGTGAATCACGGCAGCCTTCTTCTCGCGATACATCCGCGAAAATTCCGGCATCGCCGGATGCAGCGAAAGAAATTGTCGAGCGGCAAAGCCGCGTTCGGGCCGCTCGACGACAACGCGATCGCACCATGCAGGCCGGCATAATCAGGATCGCCGATCGGCGCGACGGTAGCGAGCCCGTCCAGCGCGCCGCGCAGGATGACGACCACCAGCCGCGGATCGCGGCCGTCGGCGGCGCGCGCAAATTTCGGCAAGTAGGCCCATGCCGCAAAAGACGCGCCGCCGAGCAACACGGCGCGCCGCGAGATTACCGATGACGCCAGGCTTTCACAGCAACCTATTGTGGTTTCCATGGATGTCATCTCCTCTGGAATTCCGGCGACATCAGCAACAACGCCAGCGCCTGCTGCCGCGATTCCGCGCGCTCGATGGTTCGTCGTGTCTCCGACGATGCCGCATCCGCGGCAACGAGTTCGAGCAGGTCGCGCGGATCGACGCCCTCAGTGAGCCGTGAGGCGATCTGCGCTGATATATCGAGCCGCAGCTTGATGCCTTCCGGCGCCGCCCAGGCCGCATTCGTATCGGGGAAACCGTTCGGCCCGGCGGGCGCCCACAGCGGCTGGCCCAGCGCGTTGAGGCCGGCGAGATAGCGGCCGGGATCGTTCGGGATCTGCGCCAGCAACCGGCCAGACGCGACCAGGAATTCATAAGGCGAGCGCATCTTGGCGAGCGGCGCCTTCCAGGCCTCGTCGGAATCCACCAGCGCCGTCGCCAGCGCCTTGAGGTCGCCGTCGGTTCGCGTGAAGACATCGGCAAGCCGCGCCACCAGAGCCGGTGGCGGATCGTCGGCCACGAAGTGACGCGCGAACTTGCCGGCAATGAATTTCGCGGTCGAGGGATGCCGCGCGATATCGGCCAGCACCGCCTCGCCCTGCGCGACGCCGGGAGCGTTGTAGATTTTTCCCATCACCCGCTGCGCGCCCGGCTGATGCGCGTTGGCATTGAACACGAAGCTGCCGGGTGGCCCCAACTGGCCCAGCCTCCCAGCATAGGTCCAGCCCGTGATGATGTTTGCCAGCGACGTCACGTCGTCCTGCGAATAGCCGCCGCCGACGCCGAGCGTATGCAGTTCCATAATCTCGCGAGCGAGGTTTTCGTTCAGGCCCCGGTTGCGGTTTTTCCCGGCGCGCGAATCCGGACCCAGCGATTGCTGGTTGTCGAGAAAGAACAGCATCGCCGGGTGCTGCTCGACCGCCTTCAGCATGTCGGCGAAACGCCCGAGCACGTGCGGCCGGATCGCCTCGCGCTCGAACGAGCCGGCCCACATCCGCGCCGGCCCGCCCTTGTTGGCGGAAATGCAGAAATGATTGGACCAGAACACCACCAGCCGCTCGGCAAATCCGCAATCGGCGATGGCGGCCCGCTGCAGCCGCGCCAGCGCCTCGGCGCGAAAGGTTTTCTGGATGACGTTCAGCGGCGGCGGCGGCTTTGGCGCACTCGGCCGCATCGCCTCGGCGGGCGCCATGGCCGCATCGGGATTTTCCGGCGGCTTCGCCGGTTCCTTTGACGGTTCTCTGGGCGCCATATCCATGGCGATGCTGTTGAGCGAAAGGTTCCGCCGCTGTGCCTTCGCATCCGCCGGCGGTTGACCTTCGGTCGCGGGCGCCGGCGCGGTCTGCTTGGCGGCAGCGTCGCGGGCCTGCTGAATCCCAAACTGATAGTCGAACACGGCCTTGCCGAGCGCCGGCGTCGACTGCAATCCCGGCACTTCGAGCAGCACGCCATTGGGACGGCCGAGTTCGGCCTTGACGAAGCCGCGCGGATCGGAGGCCGCATTGAGAAAATCGCCGGACGCCCCGCCGCGCGCGCCCAGTCCGAAGCGATTGAGCGCAACGAGGGCTGCTTGCGAATCGCGGGCCATCGGATTTCCCTTGGGTGTTTCGCGGGCGTATATTGCCACTGATTATACCGCGCTTCGCCGTCAACCCGAGATTAATTCCACTTAGGGGATGCCGCCCGATTCATGACAAATCGGTTAGAAAATCAGCCTTCCCGCCGCCTCGCCTGCGCTGCTTGCGGCACTGAATTCAATTGCAGCCTGTCGGGGCCGTGCTGGTGTTCCGATGAAGCGTTCCGCCTGCCGACGCCGGTGGACGGCAGCGATTGTCTCTGTCCGGCCTGCCTGCGCAAACTCGCGGAACAGCGCGCAGGCGCAGTTGCGACGTGACCGGGAGATGGAACGTCGGCGCCGTCCTCCTCGATATGGACGGCACGCTGCTCGACACCGAGCGCGTCTATCTCGACAGCCTGGTCGCGGCGTTGAATACGCATGGCTACACCGACGACACCGTAACGCTGTGCCAGGCGATGGTCGGTCTTCCCGGACCAGAATGCGAGGCCATGTTGCACGCGCGCTATGGGAAAAGCTTTCCGCTTGCGGAGATCAGCAGGGCTTTCGTCAGCAACCGCGACGAAATTCTCAAGCTTGGCCTGCCGGTGAAAAGCGGCGCGGTCGAACTGCTGGATGCGCTGCAGGCCGCCGAGTGCCCGATGGCGATCGTCACCTCCTCATCGCTGCGCACGGCCGATGCGCATCTGCGGCTTGCCGGCATTCGCCACCGTTTCGAGACGATCCTGACCCGCGACGATGTCGTCCGCGGCAAGCCGAGCCCCGATCTCTATCTTCTGGCGGCGGCGCGGTTCAGCCTGAAGCCGGAGGCTTGCGTGGCGGTGGAGGATTCCAACCACGGCGTGACCGCCGCCCACGCCGCCGGCGCGATTACGATCATGGTGCCCGACATGGTGACGCCGACGGACGAGTCACGCGCGCGATGCGCCGCTATCGTGCCGGATCTCGGTGCCGTGCTCGAGGTGCTGCGCGAGCGCGGCGGGTTTGAACGCCGCTTCCAGTGAGCGTTCCCGGATGCTGCGCAGGATAAGCGCGTTCACGCGCGTCTTCGACGCGCTATGGTGATGCGCTGCTGATCCGGGGTCCATCCTTCCGCGCGATGGGTCCCGGCACTGCGGAGCAGCGTTACACGCTGCTCCGCGTCCGGGACACGAGGGCATGGGCCCATATCGGACGCTCTGGCACGCTACCGCGCTCGCCGCTTCACCCGCGCGGTAAGCGCGGCCTCAATCAATGCATGCGCCGCCTCACCCGCCGTCTCCATATAGCTGGGATCGCGATGCAGCAGCACGACGGCGAACGAGCCGTCGAGCAGCAGCAGGATCTGGCGGGCGAGCTGCGACGCCTGCGCAATCCCGGCCGAAGCAAAAGTCACACGCAGCCATTCCTCGAACCTCTTCTTGTGCGCGGCGCCGATTTTCATCGCGGGATGACCGGGCATGTTGGCGAGTTCGGCCGATGTGCGCAGGAACCCGCATCCCTTCCACTTCGGATGCCGCGCCGAACGGGCGAGGTTGCGAAAGATGCGCTCGACCTGGGCCGGCAACCCGTCGTCGGCTTCCGCGAACCATTGCCGGAACAGCGCGAGATTGGGCTGATCGCGGGCGGCGAGATACGCCGCGACGAGGTCGTCCTTGCTCTTGAAATGATAATACAGCGTTCGCTTGGTGACGCCGGCCTTCGCCGCCACCGCATCGACGCTGACGCCCCTGATGCCGTCATTGTAGAACAACGCGTTCGCCGCCGAAATAATGCGCTCACGCGTCGGGATGCCGGATCGTGCCATATCAACTATGTATACCAACCAGTGAATATACACAATGCGAACGGACTCCTAAGGTGCTTGCTGCAACCGATACTCGCGGGAGACGCCACGATGTCCGACCCCATACTGCTCGAAATCGACGACGGGACCGCGCTGATCACGCTCAATCGCCCTGCCAAGCTCAATGCCCTGAACTACGATCTGATCGACCACCTGATGGCGGCACTGGATCGAATCGAGACGGACGCCGATGCGCGCGCGGTAATTCTGACCGGCGCGGGCGAACGTGCGTTCTCTGCGGGCGCCGATATCCACGAATTCGCAGGCAGCGTCCGTCGCGGTCGCGACACGGCCGTGCGGGACTTCGTCCGGCGCGGACAGGCCCTGACCGCGCGGCTCGAAGCCTTCAGGAAGCCGGTGATCGCAGCCGTCAACGGCCTGGCGTTCGGCGGCGGATGCGAGATCACCGAGGCCGTGCATCTGGCCATCGCCAGTGAGCGCGCCCGCTTCGCCAAGCCGGAAATCAATCTGGGCATGCCGCCGACCTTCGGTGGAACGCAGCGGCTGCCGCGGCTCGCCGGGCGCAAGCGCGCGCTCGAACTGCTCCTGACGGGCGATCCGTTCTCGCCGCAACGGGCGCTGGAGATCGGGCTGATCAACAGGGTCGTGCCGCACGAGACGCTGCTGCCGGCCGCGCGCGAACTGGCAGCACGTATCGTCAGGCATTCGCCGCTCGCGATCGGGGCCATCATCACGGCGGTGACCCGCGGGCTGAACATGGGCATCGGCGAAGGGCTGCAGGTCGAGAGCGAGCAATTCGCCGCGCTCGTGCCGACCGGCGATCTCGGCGAAGGCATCAATGCCTGGATTGAGCGCGGGCCGCCGCTCTATCGCGGTTACTGACGCCAGGCATTAGCCCTGCTGCAGTTTACTTCTGGCGGGCTAAGCGGCGTCTTTGGTCGCAATCACCGTTCGCATGTCATCAGCCAGTTCGCGGTAATGCTGGCCGAGGCGCAGATATAGCTCGCGCTTCGCCCCATCCGCCGTCAACTTGCCGATCAAATCGCATTCTGCCGCGAGAGTCTCGAACCGCTCCAATTTGGCTTCAAAGTCGGTCATGACGCGTCTCCCCTGACAACCACCAACCGGATAAGACTACGCTTTCATTTTACGTCACAGCTAACATCGTTATCGGATAGAACTAATTTACAGCCTCGGCGATAGGCCGGACAGTCGCGCAATCGTTACCTGCTGATTTGCGTCGGCGAACGCCGTCATTGCTGCCGTCAACCAACGCCGCCGCGATTGGCTCTGGCCGGCGATCCCGGTGACCTACGCGCCCCGCTGACGCTAGCAGTGATAGCTTGGCGACTTTCGCGCCAGCCCATCGAACGCATCGAACAGCCGCTCGCGCCAGGCATAGACCGGATCGTCTTCCATCAGCAGCTTGAACGGGCTGACCACCCGCGCCCACTGGAACGCGCCGAACACGATATAGTCCGCATAGTTCGCAGCAGCGCCGCCGAGGAAGGGCTGCGTCCGCAAGGTCAGCCGCAGCGGGTCGAGCGACTTGCGAAAGCCTTCGACCGCCCTGTCGCGGCTGGCCATGATTTCTTCCAGCGGCTTGCCGAAACGCGCCTCGCGCGTCTTGCGGAAATAGGCTGCGTCCTCCGGCTTCAGGTTGAGCGGGATGTCGGCAATGATCAGCGGAAACATGCCGCCGATCACCCCGTCGCCCCACCAGTTCAGCATCCGCCCCACGGCGCGGGGATCCGCGCCAGTCCGCGCGCGGCAAGGCTCCAATTCTCCGAGAAAGTCCCGCAACGCGTTTACGGTCGCGTTACCTTTCGGTCGGTCAGAAGCCGGCAACACTCGATCTCGTTAAGGGGTTGCAAGTAGTTTGCTAATGCACTTTTTGCGCGAGCAATCCAATGACCCGTCTATATTTCTATGTCGTCATAGCCTTCGCCATCTCGTTTGTCGCCGTATCATGGGCCGCGCGCGGTTTCCCCATGCATTGGTCCGGGCCGTTAAGCTCATTGCAGCCGACGATCACCTCGACATTCGGTGACCAGAGCGCCCAGGATTACGAACGCAAGAAGCGGGAGGGCGGACACACCGCACAAAGCGACACGAATCCGTCGCTCGACAAGATACGGCTTGAAGCTCTGCAGGCCGCCACCGGCTTCGAGATGTCGCCGTGCGACAGCACCATGAAGAAGAATCTCATCGAGGCGCTGACGGCCTATACCCGCGCCTGGCAAACCAAGTTGGATTGTCCGGTGAAGATGCTTTGCAACGATGAGAAGCTGAAGGCCGCGGCCGAAGCTTTTCTACTCCGCTCGATCTGCGTGTCAGGGAAGCCCTTGAGAAGGCGTTCACGCAGCCCGGCATCGCAAAAACGGATTTTCCAGCCTCGGTTCGTTTCGACATGCTTCAGTTTGCAGGCCCCGGCCTCTGGGCCCGCGATGAGTCTTCTGCTGTTTGCGTGCCCCAAATGCGGCCAACCGCGAGGGGTGCCCGATGAGCAAACTGTGGTTGGCATTATGCGCGGTTGTGGTCTGGCAGATCGGTAGCTGGGCGCTCGCCCCAGCAAGCCCGCCGCCAAAATCATCGCAAGGAGACGGACAGGCGTTCGGCGCCAACGAGAAATATCTGGTGGAAGGCAGAGAGAAGCAACGACAATCCGCCATCAAGGCGCTCGACATGCCGTGGGGCAGCCGTTGCAGCGGCGATGATCGCAAGCAATTTATCAGTGGCCTCGACGACTACTATTACCATCGCCAGCGCCAGACGGAGAGCTATCCCGAGTCCTACGGCAAAGCCGGCGCCGACTATATCGCAACACAATGGTCGAAGACCGACGACCAGCGGATAGAAAGACTGACGCAAGAAGCTTACTCCAAGGGATATCTGAAGCCCTCGGACTTTGGCGGCGTGGCAACCAAGATGGTAGCAACGGTGATCAAGAGCGAGCGCGTCACGGGAAAAGGTTGCCAAGGCTGAGCGGGGCCTACCCGTGATAGCTTGGCGACTTTCGCGCCAGCCCATCGAACGCATCGAACAGCCGCTCGCGCCAGGCATAAACCGGATCGTCTTCCATCAGCAGCTTGAACGGGCTGACCACCCGCGCCCACTGGAACGCGCCGAACACGATATAGTCCGCATAGTTCGCAGCAGCGCCGCCGAGGAAGGGCTGCGTCCGCAAGGTCAGCCGCAGCGGGTCGAGCGACTTGCGAAAGCCTTCGACCGCCCTGTCGCGGCTGGCCATGATTTCTTCCAGCGGCTTGCCGAAACGCGCCTCGCGCGTCTTGCGGAAATAGGCCGCGTCCTCCGGCTTCAGGTTGAGCGGGATGTCGGCAATGATCAGCGGAAACATGCCGCCGATCACCCCGTCGCCCCACCAGTTCAGCATCCGCCCCACGGCGCGGCCGCCCTCGCCGCCGAACAGCGACGGCCGGTCCGGATATGTGTCTTCGAGATAGTTAGCGATGGTCCAGGAATCGACGACCGCATTTTCGCCGTCTAGCAGCACCGGCACTTTTTCCGAACCGTGTGGCGCGATCGCTTGCTTATCGGTGAAGCACCACGGGATGGTTTCCGCCGACAGCCCCTTGTGCGCAAGCGCCATCCGGGTCCGCCAGCAGAACGGGCTGAACGGGCGGGATGGGTCGGTGCCGACGAGTTCGTAGAGTTTGAGTGGCATGGGCGGAGCTCCAGTGAGCCGAAACCGACGTCGTCATTGCCGGGCTTGACCCGGCAATCCAACTTTCAAGAAGATGGATGCGCGGGTCAAGCCCGCGTATGACGAGATGGCTTCATCGCGCCAGCCAACCCTACCGCACCACTGCCGCGGTCTGGCCGAACAGGATCCTGCGTTCCTCCTCGGTGCGGTTGACGGGCTGGCCGAAATTCGGATTGACCTCTTTCGCCTTGGCATAGGCGCGCTCCGTCGCGGGCCGGGCACGGATGGTTTCCAGCCAGCGCTTCAGATGCGGGAAGTCGTCGATGTTCTGGTCCTGGTTCTTGTACGGCACGATCCAGGGATAGCTCGCCATGTCGGCGATCGAATAGTCGCCGGCGATGAATTCGCGGTCCGACAGGCGCTTGTTGAGCACGCCGTAGAGACGGTTGGTCTCGTTGACGTAGCGGTCGATGGCGTATTTGATTTTTTCTACCGCGTAATTTCTGAAGTGATGGTTCTGCCCGGCCATCGGGCCGAGGTTGCCCATCTGCCAGAACGTCCACTGGATCGCGTCATAGCGGCCGTAGAGATCCGATGGCAGGAACTTGCCGGTCTTCTCGGCGAGATACAGCAGCATCGCACCCGACTCGAAGATCGAGATCGGCTTTCCCCGCCCTTCGGTTCGTGATCGACCATTGCGGGAATGCGGTTGTTGGGCGCGATCGCCAGAAACTCCGGCTTGAACTGTTCGCCCTTGCCGATGTTGACCGGAAAGATCGTGTACGGAAGCCCGGTCTCTTCGAGAAACATCGTGATCTTGTGGCCGTTCGGCGTGGTCCAGTAGTGAAGGTCGATCATGGGGCGATCCTGCTATGCGCTGAATTGTTGTTTTCGCAAGAAAGATGCGACTGCATGAATTTTGGGCGGATCGCCGGCGCAAGTCAATTGGCGCCGGCCCCGCGCGCGCGAATGTGATTGATGTCTCAGGCGCTGCGGCCGTGCTCGCGCAGGAGTTCGGCGCCGCGTTCGGTGATTGCGACGCATGCGCCGCGGCCGGCCACAGGTTCGCGCGTGACATAGCCGCGATCGACGGCGTCCTCCCAGATGGTCAGGCGCGGGCATGAGGTGCGCCACGTCTCGATCACCTCGGAATAGAGTCGTGGCTCGCGGCCGATCCATTCGACGAGGTCAAGCACCAGTGCGTCCGTCGTCTCGTTCATCAGCGCCTCCGCATCAGAAGCGATCAAACTCAAAATGCCATCGCGTTGGTGCGCGTGAACAACAGCCAGCCGCCGTAGAGGATGTAGTAGCCCGCGACCGTCGTGATCAGCCGGTTCGCCCAGGTGCGGAACTGCGCGTCGCTCATCGCTTCCAGGATGCGCCGTGCCAGCGTGGTGCCGAGCATCGAGGCGGCGATGGCGACCGCAGCCAGCAGCGGATCGAGCGTTGCCGCCTGGTCGACGATGCCGCCGAAATAGATCAGTTTTGTAAGATGGCTGGCGACCTGGCAGGTGGCCTTGGTGGCGACCACCTCGCGGCGGCCGAAATTGCCGCCGAGAAAGAACGTGTCCATCAGCGGGCCGGAGACGCCGGTCATCAGCATCAGGCCCATGCAGATGAAGCCGTAGAACGAGCCTTGCCAGATGCTGTCGGGATTGGGCTTGAGGTTCTTCGGCATCAGCCGCGCCATGAACGGCGTCGCCCCGAGCAGCAGCAGCGCGATCGGCTTGTCCGGCACGTAACGGGCGATCGACCAGACGCCGAGCGCGAGCGCGCAGCCGATCAGATAGACGAACACCGGACGCCAGCGGATATGCGCCCGCCACAGAAAGGCGCGCCAGCCGTTCGACGCCATCTGCGTGATCGCGTGCAGCACCATCGCGGTGGGCAGCGGCATCAGCATCAGGAGCACGCCGATCAGGATCATTCCGCCGGCCATCCCGAACAGGCCCGACAGGAACGCTGTCGCGACCATCAACGCACCGAGGGCTGCGATCATCACCGAGGTCATTGAAATCTCTCCGGCTACCTATCTGCCGCGCTTGTGACGCGCGCGCAAACTGAGTTATCTTGCCCTGGCATCAGTTTTCCTGAGGGTTAAGTGCGGCGGCTGCTCTTTCTCAACGGTATCAAGGCGTTCGAGGCTGCGGCCAGGACCGGCAGCTTTGCCGCCGCCGGCGCCGAGCTCAGCGTATCCGCCGCCGCGGTCAGCCGGATGGTGCATCTGCTGGAAGAGAGGCTCGGGGTTGCGCTGTTCGAGCGCAAGGCCAACCGCCTCGTCACCACGGCGGCGGGCCGCGCCTATCAGGGCGGTCTGACGCCGATCTTCGACGCGCTGGCGAGTCCGACCGCGCAGGTCACCGCGCCCTCCGGCGTGCGCGTGCTGACCGTCGGCGTAGGTCCCACCTTTGCGATGAAGTGGCTGATCCCGCGGCTGGCGGATTTCCGCAAACAGGAGCCGGATATCGACGTCCGCATCACCACCGGCGGCGCCGCGGTGCCGTTCGGCGAGGACTGGAGCTGCGGCATCAAGCTCGGCAGCGGCGAATGGCCCGGCCTGATCGCCGAACCATTATTCGCCGCCGACCTGCTGCCGGTATGCGCGCCGCGCCTTGCGGCCGCGCTCAAACGTCCCGGCGACCTGAAGGGGCCGACCTTGCTGCGGGTTGTGCATTCGCCCGACGACTGGCCGTCATGGCTCGTGGCCGCCGGCACAGGGCGCATCACCGCCCGCGGACCGGAGTTCGAATTTTACGGCCAGGCGCTGCAGGCCGCCGTCGACGGTCTCGGCATCGCCATGGGCATCCGCCCCTATATCGACGACGACCTCGCGGCCGGCCGGCTGGTCGCGCCGTTTGCGTTAAGCGTGCCGAAAGGCATGCGCTGGTATCTGGTCTATCGCGGCTTCAGCACGGGGCAGCGCGATTTCGCCGCGTTCCGGCGCTGGATTATTCGCGCAGCGGCAGAACCCGCCGCGCGCCGCAGGGCCAGAAACATGCCGGATGAAAAAATCGAAACGCTCGTGATCGGCGGCGGCCAGGCTGGCCTCGTGATGAGCCACCGGCTGAAGGAGCGCGGGCTTTCGCACCTCGTGCTCGAGCGCCACCGGATCGCCGAGCGCTGGCGCAGCGAACGCTGGGACGGGCTGAAATTCCAGTTTCCCAACTGGTCGGTGCGGCTGCCGGACTTTCCGTTTCCGCACAGCGATCCGGATGCGTTTGCGAACACCGACGACATCATCAGATACATCGAGGCCTATGCCAATTTCGTCGCGCCCCCGATCCGCTGCGGTGTCGCGGTGACGCGGCTGTCGCAGCGTGACGGCGCAGGTTTCATCGCCGAGACCTCCGACGGCACGATCGCGGCCGACAATGTCGTCGTCGCCACCGGTCCCTATCAGCGCAACCTCGTCCCGGACCTGCTGGCCGATCATCCCGTGTTCCAGGTCCATGCCGCCGACTACAGGAATCCCGGACAGCTTCCGCCGGGCGCGGTGCTGGTCGCCGGCGCCGGCGCGTCGGGCGCGCAGATTGCCGAGGAATTGTTGCAGGCCGGCCGCCGCGTCTACCTCTCGGTCGGAAGGCACCGCCGCCTGCCGCGCCGCTACCGCGGCCGCGACCTGATCTGGTGGCTCGCCGACATGCGCCTTGACCAGGTCACGCCGGAGGAGCGTGGGCCGGCGCGCCTCGGCCCTGTGATTTCGGGCGCCTATGGCGGCCGCACCATCGATTTCCGCAACTTCGCTGCCGACGGCGTGATCCTGCTGGGACGCATCGAGGCGGCGCATCGCGGCGTGCTCGAGATTGCACCCGGCCTCGCCGAAAGCCTTGCCGACGGCGACCTCGTCTACACCACCTTCCTCGATACGGTGGACGCGTATGTGAAACGGCGCCGCATGGAGCTGCCCGAAGACCCCGACGCCCGCGCGACGTTCGCCGACCCGCCTTGTGTCACCGCACCGCTCACGCGCCTCGACCTCGCCGCGGAAGGCATCTCCGCGGTGATCTGGGCCACCGGCTACGGCGTCGATTTCGGCTGGATCGATCTTGCGGTCACCGACGCCAAAGGCGAGGCCGTCCACCGCAACGGCATATCCGCCGTGCCGGGCCTGTATTTCCTCGGCCTGCAATGGCTGTCGAAGATGAACTCCTCGTTCCTGTCGGGCGTCGGCGACGACGCGGAAGTGCTGGCCGATCATATTCTCGCGCGGCGGTGAAATGCTCGCGTGTCCCGGACGCGGTGCAGCGCTACTTCAGCGCTGCTCCGCAGAGCCGGGACCCACGACCTCTCGCCAGAACCGATGGACCCCGGAACAGCAGCGCACCACGCCGCAAGGCATAGCGCGTCGAAGACGCGCGTGAACGCGCTGTTGGCGCTGCGCCGCATCCGGGGAACGCACCCCGCAAAAATCAGCGGACATGTGAACCCGTTCACAAGATCCCTGACCCAGCCGTGTTCTTCTGCCGCCATGCGCAATTCCGGGGGACACGCCATGATCTATGGCGGCTTTAAAATTCAGTCGTTCGAAGCAGGGAGAGGGCTATGGCACGCCAGGATTCAACGGGCCGACCAGGAGCCGGTGGTAATCGATGGAATGGCGTTTCCGACGCTCGAAGTCGGTTTCGCGTGGTCGGATCCGGAAGCGGCGATTGCGGACGCGAAAGCCCATATCGATCGTTTCAAGCCGCGGTTCGCGAGATCCGTAAGCGCCACTGGCGCAACTACCGGCGACGCGCTGGCTGGCCAGATCTCCGTACCCCTTGCCGAACAGACCCTGCAGGCGACGCCGGTGCTCTCGAACTGTCCGGATTGCAGCGCCTCGCTCGCGGTGCTGCGCATCATCTCCGGCCGCGCCGGCGCCGAATACTGGACCATGCGATGCCCCCGTTGCGGCGGGATCCATCTGGATATCGTCAACCCATCGACCGCCCCGCTGACGGCGTAAGGCGCGACGGTTCCGAATCGGCTTGCTGACACCTGCTGACATGGCGACGCGCAGCAGCGCGCGCGAGGCCGTTTGCCCTTTTCTCGCTGGCTGACTCGCCCCATATTCGCCGGATGGCGAAGAAACCTGACACCCCAAAAAGCCCGGCAAAACTCCCAAATCCAAGGCGCATCGGCCCGACGTGCAGCCGATCGGACCGGCGCTGGCCGAACTGCTTAATCCCGCGATCAACCGCGGCGATGCCGGTATGGGTTCGGGCACCGGCCTGCAGCCGCCGCCGGACAATTCGTGGGACCGCCGCGCCGGCGGCGAGGCGGCGGCGCATCGCGCGCGCTTCGACGAAGGAAACCAGCGCGGACGTCGGCAAACGCGATGCATCCCCGCAAGGCCTCGAAGAAGCCCCCAGGCCAATTACGGCACCTCGGCGACCATCCCGACGCTCGACCCCGAACTCGCGCGCCAGCTCGGCCTGCCGACGGCGGAAGACGACGACGAGGCGCTGGCCCGCCCGCCGCGCAGCAAGATGGAAGCGTTCGGCGTCAAGGCCACCGCCGATGCGCTGGAAGAATCTGATCCGCGACGGCCGTCCGGAATTCAAGGGCGATGACGGCCAGATCAGAGTCTGGGCCCCGCACCGGCCGCCGCGCCCGGAAAAATCCGAGGGCGGCGTCCGCTTCGAGATCAAGTCCGAATATGAGCCAAAGGGCGACCAGCCGACCGCGATCAAAGAATTAGTCGAAGGCATCAACCGCAACGACCGCACGCAGGTGCTGCTCGGCGTCACCGGAAGCGGCAAGACCTACACCATGGCCAAGGTGATCGAGGCCACGCAGCGCCCCGCCATCATCCTGGCGCCGAACAAGACGCTGGCCGCCCAGCTCTATGGCGAGTTCAAGAGCTTCTTCCCCGACAACGCGGTCGAGTATTTCGTCTCCTACTACGACTACTACCAGCCAGAGGCCTACGTCCCGCGCACCGACACCTACATCGAAAAAGACTCGTCCATCAACGAGCAGATCGACCGCATGCGCCACTCGGCGACGCGCGCGCTGCTGGAGCGCGACGACGTCATCATCGTCGCGTCGGTGTCCTGCATCTACGGTATCGGCTCGGTCGAGACCTACACCGCGATGACGTTTGCGCTGAAGAAGGGCGAGCGCATTGACCAGCGGCAATTGATCGCCGACCTCGTGGCGTTGCAATACAAGCGCACCCAGGCCGACTTTACCCGCGGCACCTTCCGGGTTCGCGGCGACGTTATCGACATCTTCCCGGCGCACTATGAAGACCGCGCCTGGCGCGTGAACCTGTTCGGCGACACCGTGGAAAATATCGAAGAATTCGATCCGCTCACCGGCCACAAGCAGGACGATCTCGAATTCATCAAAATCTACGCCAACTCGCACTATGTGACGCCGCGCCCGACGCTGGTGCAGGCGATCAAGTCGATCAAGAGCGAATTGAAGCTGCGGCTGGACGAGCTCAACAACCACGGCCGCCTTTTGGAAGCGCAGCGGCTGGAGCAGCGCACCACCTTCGATCTCGAAATGATGGAAGCGACCGGAAGCTGCGCCGGCATCGAGAACTATTCGCGCTACCTCACCGGACGCCGCCCCGGCGAGCCGCCGCCGACGCTGTTCGAATATGTGCCCGACAACGCGCTGGTGTTCGCCGACGAAAGCCACGTGACCGTTCCCCAGATCGGCGCCATGTTTAAGGGCGACTTCCGCCGCAAGGCGACGCTCGCCGAATACGGCTTCCGCCTGCCCTCCTGCATGGACAACCGTCCGCTGCGGTTCGAGGAATGGGACATGATGCGCCCACAGACGGTTGCGGTGTCGGCGACCCCGAGCGGCTGGGAGCTGAACGAAAGCGGCGGCGTGTTCGTCGAGCAGGTGATCCGCCCGACTGGGCTGATCGATCCGCCGGTCAACATCCGCCCGGCGCGCACGCAGGTCGACGATCTCGTCGGCGAGGTGCGTGCAACGGCACAAGCCGGCTATCGCTCGCTGATCACGGTGCTGACCAAGCGCATGGCGGAAGACCTCACCGAATATCTGCACGAGCAGGGCGTTCGCGTCCGCTACATGCACTCGGATATCGACACCATCGAGCGCATCGAGATCATCGAGACTTGCGCCTCGGCGCGTTCGACGCGCTGGTCGGCATCAACCTGCTGCGCGAGGGCCTCGACATTCCCGAATGCGCGCTGGTCGCGATCCTCGACGCCGACAAGGAAGGTTTTCTGCGCAGCGAGACTTCGCTGATCCAGACCATCGGCCGCGCCGCGCGCAACGTCGACGGCAAGGTGATCCTCTATGCCGACCAGATGACCGGCTCGATGGAGCGCGCCATCGCCGAGACCGACCGCCGCCGCGAGAAGCAGGTCGAATACAACACCGCGCACGGCATCACGCCGGAGAGCATTAAGAAGTCGATCGGCGACATCATGAACTCTGTCTACGAGCGCGACCACGTGCTGGTCGAGATCGGCGACGGCGGCATGGCCGACGATGTGATCTCGATCGGTCACAATTTCGAGGCTGTCTTGTCCGACCTCGAAACCCGCATGCGCGAAGCCGCCGCCGACCTGAACTTCGAGGAAGCCGCGAGACTCCGCGACGAAGTCAAACGCCTTCGTGCGACGGAAATGGCGGTAGTCGACGACCCTACCGCCAAACAGCGGAGCGTACAGAAACAGGCCGGCGCCTATGCGGGGACGAAGAAGTATGGCGAAGCCGCCAATCTTCCGACCTCGGCGCTAAAGAAGCGCGGCGGTGCCTCCCCTTCACCCTCCCCTGGAGGGAGGGTCGCGCGCCGCAGGCGCGCGGGGCGGGGTGAAGTCTCTCGGCAGCGGCGGTCCCTCGACCTCGCACGTCCACAAACCCCACCTGGACGAAATGCACGGCCCGGAATCCCTGCCCTTCCGCCCCGACCGCGCCACCCCGCGCAAACCCTCGCCCGACAGCGGCAGCAAAATCTTCCAGCCCACCGACTCCCGCCAATCCGGCCCCGAGTTCGGGCCCGCCCCCGCTCCAGCGGCGGCGCGCCGGGGCATCGAGGTGGGTGGAAGAAGAGGTAGATTCAGACTACGCAGCGTGAAACGAGTTGACGGCAATGAACCGTCATTGCGAGCGAAGCGAAGCAATCCATCCCTCCGCAAAATGGAAAACTGGCTGCTTCGTCGCTCGCGCTCCTCGCAATGACGCAAAACACGTCCGACCCGCTGATTCAATCTAAGATCGAGAGGCCCTAGCAAATCGACGTAATTGCGCTACGCTGGCGCTATGAAATTCGGCTTCGAAGAATCCCAATCGCTCTACACCAGCGGCACGCAGAAGGCGCGCGCATGGACCGAAGCCTGGGTAAGCGCGTGGGCGTATTGTCCGCACTGCGGCAATGCGAAGATGTCGCAATTCCCAAGCAACAGCCCCCTCGCCGACTTCCTTTGCGGATCATGCAGCGAGGAATTCGAACTCAAGAGCCAGAAGAGCAAGTTCGGCACGAAGGTCGCCGACGGCGCGTACAAGACAAAATGCGAACGGCTCGCAGCGAGCAACAATCCCAACCTGCTGCTGATGAACTACGACGTCAATTCTCTGTCGGTCGTCAATCTCCTGATCGTTCCAAAACACTTCTTCGTCCGCGAGATAATCGAAGAGCGGAAGCCTTTGGCGTCTACAGCGAGACGGGCCGGCTGGATCGGATCGAACATCATTCTGTCGCGCGTACCCAAGTCCGGCAAGATTCACATCGTGAAAAACGGCGTCGTTCGCCCGAAAGACGACGTTCTCGAAGAGTGGCAGAAGACGCTCTTTCTCAGGAGTGAATCCCCGGAGACCCGGGGCTGGTTACTTGACGTCATGAAATGCGTGGAGTCGCTCGGCAAGCGTGATTTCACGCTTGAGGAAGTCTATGCTTTCGAACGGCACCTTGGCGATCTCTACCCGGGCAATCAGAACGTCAAACCCAAGATACGGCAGCAGCTTCAATACCTGCGCGACCGCGGATTTATCGAATTCGTGTCGCGTGGCAGTTATCGTTTGCGATCCTAGGAGACTCGCATGGCCTGGTTTCTCAACCTCTATCGATGTGCCCGCTGTGAGCGTATCTGGACCGACGAATGGTCCTGCACATGTGACGACGACTGCCCGCACTGCGGTGCGCGGCATATGTCACCTTTCGACAGCGAGAACCTGACCGAGATTGTCGCTCAGGACGGCAAGGAGTTCGTTGCCATTCGGTCGCCAGGTTCAGCGGAACACGATCCTGACTATCAGCAACTTGGACGTTTTCCCACGCGTGCCCAAGCTGAGGAATTCCTGGCATCAATTGACGACTGAGTCGTTCCGGGCTGCGCCTCTTGGCGCAGGGCCCGGAATCCATACTCAGATTCCCCGCAGGCACGGGGCGAGGTGACTCTCGTTGCGCTTCGCGCGCACGCCAGAAACGAACGAACCCGGGCGGCGCTCGCGGGAGCACTACTACCGATTGCGTTGCCTGCCGGGCAAATCACGCATGGGCTTGGTCCAGTGCTCCCGGCAAAAAATATTCCACTTCGCCGTTACCCCAAACCACCCCTACAACTCCCGCCATCCCGCACCCACAAGAGGGGCGTATCGCGATCGTCACGGACGTTGGGCGCGGGATGCGATAGACGCGGCAGCGTCGGGCGCGCGAGGGGTTGCAGGGCGGATTTCCGTGAGCGACCGGCCGGCGCGCGGACGGACGGCGCTTAAACGCCTTCGCCAGGATCTCGGTCGGCAGCACATGAGCCGGTCGAAGCGTTTTGGTGGAGGAAGCCGCGGACGGCAAAGGCGTGTGGTCCTGGCACCCGTGGCTGGTGTCAAGCTGGCGGAGATTTGTCGGGCCCAACCGGGCTTCGAGGAATCGCCTATCCGTCAGCGACGGAGGCAAGAGGAATTCGTCTCCGGGGAGAGCGCGCTATAAGCCGTAAAACCATTGCGCAGGGAAGGCCGGGTGTTCCGGCGCACCTGTGGTCACCCGTGTGCATTTTGTGCGCGACTGCGGGTGCTGAGGGCACCCGGCTTTCCCTGCGCCCTCTTCGTTTTTCGAGGGCATCGCCGATCGCATCACTTCGGGCGCGTCGCGCCGCGAGAATGCCAAGGCGTGTCTTCTCCGTCGTCATGCCCGCCACCGGGTCTCGCCTTGGCGAGCCCGATGACAGGCTCCGGCGGGGCATCCAGTACGCCGCGGCCTCCCGGCTCAAGCACGGGCGTCTCTGGGATACTGGATCACCCGCTCCAGTGCGCAATTGCGCACAAGGCGGGTGATGACGGCAAACTGGCTGTTTGAGCATTCAGATCAGAAACGACGCGCCGCGGCCCACCCCTCACCCCGACCGGCGGTTACTCGTGTTCTGCGTCAGGTTGCCGTGCTCGGCCTGTTCGCGGATGTTGTTCTTCTCGTCGTCGCGATGGCCCTTGGTGGTATCGAGGGGAACGTTTGGCGCGCTGCCGGGGCCTTTGTGGCTCTGGTTGTCCGGGGGGACGGGCGGAACGCGTTTCGTCATCATGGTCTCCGTTATCAACGGAAAAAGTCAACGCGTGCCGCGACGAGATCGTTCCGCGGGGACCAGCGGGCGTGCATTGCCGCCGGCCGCAAAACGGTGAACCTTTTGGAAACCACCGCGTCACATACTGTGAGTCCTTTTTGCGGATTGATCCCACTGCCGATCCCTTCACAATGGGTCCGCCGCAAGAGCCGGATCGAGCACAGGTAAGGTGGGCGAATGACCGAGGGATCAAACCGTCAGCACGTGCTGGATTTCCTCAACGTCCTGTATTCCGGCGACGTCGAAGCCGCGCTGGCGCGTTGCACCGACGACGTCGAGTCTCTCGCCAACGCTCCGATCGATATCCTGCCGCATATGGGCCATCGCCGCGGCAAGGCCGAACTGCGCGAGATGTGGGATGCGGTGCGCGCCCGCTATTCCGAGCTGCGCTGCGAGGTACCGATCCTGGTGGTCGAAGGCGACAAGGCGGCGGCGTTTATCCGCGTGTTCTTCCGGAAAACCATCAATCAGCGCATGGTGCAGTTCGACATTGCCGGCTTCTACACGCTGCGGGGCGGCAAGATCAGCCATATCAGGGAAATCATCGATACCTTCGATCTGGTCCAGCAACTGCTCGAACGCGATGTCGCCGCGATCCTGACCGGCAGGCGGCCGGACCCGATCTAGCTGATGTGTTGGATCGTCATTCCGGGGCGATGCAAAGCACCGAGCCCGGAATGACGTCCGGGTATTCCCCGCGCCATTGAACCTCACCGCTCTGTCCGTGACACACCACAAGGCTGTTTCCGGACACGAAGAACGTATGAAGATCGCGCTGCTGGCTTTGCTTGGTTTGGCGTTGGGGGCGCTGGGCGGCGCGGCACTGGGCATCGGGGCTGGCCTTGCCTGGCTGGAAATCTTCAAAACCACGAGTTTTGAAGGCTATAGCGGGATGCTGGTGTTCTTCACCTTCATGCCGCTGGGGCCCGCGATCGGCGGCATCGGCGGCGCCCTGCTGTTCGGCATCATCGCCATTCGCGACGCCGAAATCGCCATCGAGCGCGAGCCGGTACGCCGCCACGACCGCTAAACCGGATGGAATCGCCGCATTTGTGCAATGCAAAAACGGCAATTGCATTTCGGCCGGACTGCTCTATTTCTGGCTGCAACGGTGAAGTTCGGCATGTCGGCCCGGCGCCGATGAAGACGCCGCGTTTGGGCGCGATTGCCGCTTATTAAATCCAGTTTCAAGGACCAAACCAAAATGACAGAGCATAGTCTCTGGCGTTTTTCACGCGCGTTGCATCGCGCGATCAATGAACGCCAGCCCGCCGATCTCGAAGCCCTGCTCGACGAGGACGTCGACTGGGCGATCTTTGGCCCGATCGACATGTATCCGTTCTTCGGCTCGCGCCGCGGCAAGGCGGCCGTGGTCGAGGTAATCAGGCAGATCGCGGACAACTTCCGCGTCCACCGCTTCGACCGCGAGATCGATCATGCTGGGGGTGGATTCGGCCGC
Organism: Bradyrhizobium sp. RDT10; assembly: GCA_044772375.2. Classification (GTDB taxonomy): domain Bacteria; phylum Pseudomonadota; class Alphaproteobacteria; order Rhizobiales; family Xanthobacteraceae; genus Bradyrhizobium. The sequence goes on along the minus strand of CP187939.1, from coordinate 425,548 downwards.
CTCGATGATGCGCTATTCGCTGACGGCGCTGGATTCGAACAAGCCGATCAGCCTGCGGATCGCCCATTTCGCCCAGTTCAGGGCCGGCCGCCTGACCAACTTCCGCGTGCTGGTCGATAGCTTCGATCTGGTCGAGCAAACCGTGGGCTATCCGATTCACCTGCCGCGGATGGCGGTTTAGGCGCGTCGTCATCAACACCCGCCATAATTTTGCGACAGAGCGAACGCATTCTAGGCGCGACTTGGAATGCGGGCGGGCAATGATTCCCAAAATGCGATTTGGCTGGGCACGGCTGCCAATGCTGGTGGCCGGCGTAAGTTTGGCTTCGATGCTGGCGGCAGCGGCACAAACGCCGCCGGCGGACGACGATCCGGACGAGCCCGCGGCAGAAGAAGCCGAGGCGGCTCCCAGCGTCAACGACGCTGACATCATGAAGGACATCGACGTCAGCAAGCTCGACTGGAGCCTGCTCAATGTCGATGCGTCGACCCTGACCGGTCCGGCGCCGAGCCGAAGCGCCGCGTCGAAAGCCGCTGCCAGCGTGGATGCCGCATGGTCCGCCAATGAAAGGGCGAACGGCACCTCCGCGGTGTCGGTCAAGCAATCCATCTCGCCGTTCTTGGATACGCGCATCGGCGCCGACATGACGGTCGCAAGGCAAGGCACGGCGACGACGTCCGAACTGCTCTCGGAAAAACTCGCCAATGGCGGCAGCCTGCCGCAATCGTCCGGCACCGCATGGGCTGCGATCACGGCCCCCGGCGTTGCCTCGATTTGGGACCAGACCTCCATCGAAGCCCGCGTCGATCCCGGATCCGAGCAGAGCAGGCTCGGCACCTCCTTAAGCAAATCGCTGCCGCTCAGCGAGCAATATTCGGTGACCCTGAAGAACGACTACAACCTGATCCAGCAGGGCATCGTGCCGGTGCCCGGCTTCGTCAGCCATCCGGCGCGCAGCTACGAGACCGACCAATCGGCAAAGCTCAGCATCGCCGACACCGGCACCAGCCTGATCGCCGGCCAGACTCTGTCGACGTCGGACGACAAATGGCTGCGCAAGGTCGGCGCCGAGCAGAAGCTGTTCGACGGCGTCACCATTTCCGGCTCGATCGGCGAAACGCCGTCCGGCGCCGCCAACACGAGCCTGAGCGCAGGGTTCAAACGCAGCTGGTAAAGGGCCCGGAGTTGTCCCGTTTTGACGCGTTTTCGGGCCTGCAGGCACCGCCCCCGAGAATGATCCACCATTGCCGCAGATTGGCCCAGATGCGGCCAAAATCGGCAGCACAGATGGGAGCCGCTCCACTTCGTCGTGCGGGGGACTTCCGCGCTCGCCTGAAAGCGAAACAGAGGAATTGCCGATGAACGCCAGTATTCGTCCGGAACAGATTGATGAAAACCCGGAAGCCGACGGCGATCTCGCCGCCGTATCCGAAGTCGAGGCCGGCATCCGCGAATTCGTTCGCAACGACATCGCATATCTGCGCCGGCCGGCAGTCGCCGCAGAGGCCGCGCCGCTCGACGCCAATGCCGAAGCGACCGTCAACAACGTCAATTCGCTGATCCAGCGCGTCGCCGGCACCTCGCTGGCGGAAATCGAGAAGCTGATTTCCGAACTCGAAAGCCTCCGCGACCTGCTGCATGCCGAAGGCCAGCGCGTCCAGCGCGAGATTTCGGGCTATGCCCAACTCAGCCAGGCTGCGATGAAGTCGACGCGCATGATCGCCGACAACGTCACGCAGTGGAAGCGTGCCGCCGACGGCCTGCGCAACAGCTGATCCTGATCGTTGCAAAAATCTAACACTCCGCCGCGTTCCGTAACGGAGCGCGGCGGTTTCGTTTGGCAGCGTTCGATCTGAACTTTATAAGCACGGTCGCGTCCAGGGACGGATGTCGTCACGTGGCGGCAGGCAATCTTTTGGGGACACACCGCCGATGCAAAACGTTCAGCCAGACAACATGAATTCAATGCCGTTGCGGCAATCGTCGCATAGCGTGGGCACGATCGTGATCCGCTTCGTCGGACTGCTGACGCTTGCGGTCGTGGCAATGACGCTGATCTGGAGCCGCTGAACTTCTTCAGCGCTGATGGCTATCCGATCCGCAACTACTGGCGGACGAACGCGGTGTCCTCGATCGTGTAGACACCGTCGGCATAGGATTTCACCACCATTCCGGCGGTCAGCATCACCGCCAGCGTGACGGTTGCGAAGACAAAGCCGACGAATTTCAGGCCGCTGCGATCTGCCATAATCATTCCCCTCGGTACTTCCCCTGAGACGCATTTGGCAGGCAGAAAGTTCAAAATGCGTTAGCAAAAATCCGTTCCGTGGAGTCATGGATTACGAGGAGCTAACGGCACAATTCGCTAACCATATTGGCGCAGTCAGGACCTCACATTCCGCCGCGGCACGAAGGCGGTGGCGAGGAACGAGTACACCACCTCGCCACGCTGGTTGGCGCCGGTATTGCGGGCCTGCACAATGCCCCATTCGGGGCGTTTCTCCGAAGTCCGCTTGGTTTCGACCTGGTTGGAAAAGCGGACGGTGTCGCCGGCCAGCACCGGCTTGATCCAGCGCAGTTCGCGAAAGCCCGGCGACGGCCCCCACACCGCGACCTTCTCGCCACGTGCGACGGCCTCCGCCGTCAACCGCTTGCCGTCGGCGACCAGGAGCTTCATGCAGACCGCGGCAACGTGCCAGCCAGATGCCGCCAGTCCCCCGAACAGCGATTTGCGTCCTTCCTCCTCATCGAGGTGAAAGCGCTGCGGGTCGAACTGCGTGGCAAACTTCTTGATGTCGTCGGCGGTGAAGGTGAACGAGCCAAACTCGCGCTGCGCACCGATCTCGATGTCCTCGAAGAAACGCATCGCTACTCCGCTCCCGCTTCGACGCGCCGGCGCACGATGATCGGCGACTCCATCTCGCACAGCACCACGCCGGCCGCGTTACGGATCGTGCCCTTGAAGGTCACGATGCCGGTCTCGGGACGGCTGTTCGAAATCCTGGCCTCCGCGACGTCGACATCCAGCGTCAGGTCGTCGCCCGGGCGCAGCGGCGCCAGCCAGCGCATCTCGTTGACGCCGGGCGAGCCCATCGACGCCGTGCGGCCGATAAAGCCGTCGAACAGCATCCGCATCATGATCGAGCCGAGATGCCAGCCCGAACCGGACAGGCCCTTCAGCATCGAGGCCTTGGCGGCCGCTTCGTCCAGATGCATCGGCTGCGGGTCGAATTCGGCGGCAAAGGCCAAAATCTCCTCGCGCGTGACGTGGCGCGGTCCGAACGTGCCGAAATGGCCGGGCGTGAAGTCTTCGAAGGTCAGTGTTGTCATCTATTCAGTGATTTGGATTGAGGACGGCGGGGAAGCCTGAATGTGGCCGTTATTTGCGGCAATCTCAACCCGTCCACCCGCATGGCTCGTTCGCCAGTGGCGAGTACCGCTCCCGGCGCTCACCCTGACTTGCCCGAAGCAATTTTCGGGGCTAGCCCTGTGCTAGCTGGGACCAGGTTTTTGACTCGCCGGAGAACCATCGATGCTCGATTTTCAGGATCTGTTTCAGTGGGACCGTTTCATCACGCCCACGATCATCAAGACTTTCTACTGGCTGGTCATCAGCTTGATTGTGCTATTCGGCATCGGTGGCATTTTGTCTGCGCTCTCCGCGATGGCTATCAGCCCCTTCTACGGCTTCATCCTGCTATTGGGCTCGATCGCCAGTGTCGTGGTCGGCGTGGTGTTTTCACGCATCGCCGCGGAATTCATCCTGATCGTCTTCCGCATCAACGAGCATCTCGGCGCGATCCGCGATCAGGGGCAGATGCGGTAGACCCCCGACAAAGTCGTCATGGCCGGGCTTGTCCCGGCCATCCACGTCTTCATTCTCGCAAGTTCAGCGAAAGACGTGGATGCCCGGCACAAGGCCGGGCATGACGGAAAAATGAACCCGCGTTATCTCAGTTATTGAACCTAAAATGCATCACGTCGCCGTCGGCGACGACATATTCCTTGCCTTCCAGCCTGAGCTTGCCGGCATCGCGGGCACCGGCTTCGCCGTTCAGCGCGACGTAATCGGCATAGGCGATGGTCTCCGCCCGGATAAAGCCCTTTTCGAAATCGGTATGGATCACGCCGGCCGACGCGGGCGCCTTGGTGCCGCGGTGGATGGTCCAGGCGCGGGCCTCCTTCGGGCCGACCGTGAAATAGGTGATGAGGTCGAGCAGCTGGTAGCCGGCGCGGATCAGGCGGTCGAGGCCGGCCTCCTCCAGACCCAGCGTCTCGAGAAACTCGGTGCGCTCCTCGCGTGACAGGGTCGCGATCTCGGATTCGATCTTGGCCGATATCACCACCGCGACCGCGCCTTCCTTCCTGGCGTGCTCGAACACCTGCTTCGAGAAGCTGTTGCCGTCCTTGGCCGAGCCTTCCTCGACATTGCAGACATAGAGCACCGGCTTCGAGGTCAGCAGGCCGAGCATGTTGAACGCGCGCTCCTCCTCGGGCTTTCGCCCGAGAAATCGCGCCGGCCTGCCCTCGCGCAGCAGCACCAAAGCGCGGTTGACGAGATCGAGCGTCTCCTTGGCGTCCTTGTCGTTGCCCTTGGCCTTCTTGGCGAGGTTGTCGACCCGCTTTTCCAGGCTGTCGAGGTCGGCGAGCATCAGCTCGGTTTCGATGGTCTCGATGTCGGCCAATGGGGCGATCTTGCCTTCGACATGGGTAATGTCGGAGTCCTCGAAGCACCGCACCACATGCGCAACCGCGTCGACCTCGCGGATGGTGGCGAGGAACTGGTTGCCGAGGCCTTCGCCCTTCGAGGCGCCGCGCACCAAGCCCGCAATATCGACGAAGGTCAGCCGCGTCGGGATGATCTGCGCGGAGCCTGCGATCACCGACAGCCTGTCGAGCCTGGGATCAGGCACGGCGACCTCGCCGACGTTCGGCTCGATGGTGCAGAACGGATAGTTCGCCGCCTGCGCCGCCGCCGTCTCGGTCAGCGCGTTGAACAGCGTCGACTTGCCGACATTGGGCAGGCCAACGATACCGCATTTGAATCCCATTTCGTCCTCAATCTCGGTGTTCGTCATGCCCGGCCTTGTGCCGGGCATCCACGTCCTTTCTCAGCGCCAAGGACGTGGATGGCCGGGACGAGCCCGGCCATGACGGTGGAGAGGTCACGCCGGCTTTTCGCCGTTGTCCTCATTTGATGGAAAAAGTCCCTTGGCCTGCAGCGCCAGATGAACCTTGTTCTGGAACGTCAGATCCTTACCCGTCGCCAGCAAGCCGGCATTCTCGGCCACCGCTTCGCACAAAGCTTCCACCCAGGGGCGGTCGCTCTTGGCAAAGTCCGACAGCACGTGGCTGTGCACCAGCTCCTTGACGCCGGGATGACCGATCCCGAGCCGCACCCGGCGGTAGTCGTTGCCGATATGCGAGGAGATCGAGCGCAGCCCGTTATGACCGGCGATGCCGCCGCCGATCTTGACCCTGACTTTCGCCGCTGGCAGTTCGAGTTCGTCCTGAAACACGGTGATGTCGCCGGCGGACAGCTTGAAGAAGTTCGCGGCTTCCTGAACCGCGCGCCCGGACTCGTTCATGTAGGTGGCCGGCCGCAGCAGAACGACCTTCTCGCGATCGAGCGTGCCTTCGGAAGTCTCGCCCTGAAAACGGCGGCGCCACGGTGCGAAACCGTGACGCCGCGCAATTTCATCGACGGCCATGAACCCGATGTTGTGCCGGTTGTTCGCGTATTTCGAACCGGGGTTACCTAGACCGACAAACAGGCGCATGACGCGGCATCCCGCCGCTGCTTACTTCTTCTTGTCGCCACCAGCCGGCGCTTTCGCGCCAGCCGCCGGCGCCGCAGCACCCGCCGCAGGTGCGGCAGCAGCCGGCGCCGCCGCGGCACCCGCCGCCGGAGCGGCCGTGCCGGCAGCCGCAGCAGCCGCCGCAGCCTTCTGTTCTTCGGCGTAGCCGGACGGCGGCACGATGGTCACCAGCGTCGCGTCCTCACGCGACAGCGACTTCACGCCGGCCGGCAGCTTGATCTCGGACAGATGCAGCGAATGGCTGATTTCCAGCGCGCCGGCATCGACCTCGATGTACTGCGGAATATTGTCGACCGAGCATTCGAGATCGATGGTGTGGGTGACGATGTTGACGGTGCCGCCGCGCTTGACGCCGGGCGAGGTTTCGCCGTTCACGATGTGCAGAGGCACGCTGACGCGGATGGTCGCGCCTTCGCCGAGGTCGCATGAAATCGACATGCAGCGGGAAGTCACGCACCGGATCGAGGTGGAAGTCGCGCGGAATCACGCGGTGCTTCTTGCCCTCGAGATCGATGTCGTAAATCGTGGTCAGGAAGCGGCCGGCCAGGATGCGCTGGCGCAGTTCCTTGTCGTCGACCGAAATGGTCACGGGGGCTGGTTGTTGCCGTAGATCACTCCGGGCACTCTCCCGGCGCGACGCTCTGCCCGGGCGGCCCCCTTGCCGCTCTGCGGACGCGCGGTCGCCTTCAATTCCTTGACGGTCGCCATCGTGTTAAGTCCTTGTTTTCTAAAAAGTTAAAGGCCGCATCGCGGCCCGCTGGCGTCCCACAGCAAGCCTCCAGGGGTGCGGGGGCTGCGGACGTGGCGGGCTTTTAGCCCCAAAGGGGCCAAATGACAAGGAAATGAAGGGATTTTTTGGCGGATTTGGGGGCAGGCCACCGAGGCCTAAGCCGTCATGCCTGGGCTCGTCCCGGGCATCACGGAGAGAACGATCGCGGGGGTCTCCTACCCGTCCGTCTTCAGACTGCGCCGGTGTCCGGCGCGGCCGGCGAAATGCCGAGCTTGGCTTCCAGCGCCGCGATCCGGCTCTTCAGCGCCTCATTCTCCTCGCGCGCCAGGCGGGCCATGTCCTTGACCGCGTCGAACTCCTCGCGCTTGACGAGGTCGAGGTCGCGCAGGATGCGTTCGGCTTGGTTGCGCATGACCGTATCGACCTCGCGCTTGACGCCCTGGGCAGCGCCGGCGGCGTCGTTCATCAGACGGCCGATCTCGTCAAAAAACCGATTGCTGGTCTGGGTCATCTGAAACGCTCCGGTCGCTGCAAATTGATCGTCACCAACATGACAATGGCGATCTCAAAGGCAAGGTTCAAGGGCAAGGGTCGGATGCGCCGTTCAAGGCCGTTCGGCTTGTCATGTTCGCCTTTCCTTGCAATCGTATCGAACGCCCAGCCATACACCAGAATCACAAAGCAAGAAGAAACGCCCATGATCGACCAGCAGATCGATATTGCGACCAAGGACGGCAAGACCACGACCTTCATCACCCATCCCGAACGCGGCGGGCCGTTTCCGGTCATCATCTTCTACATGGACGCTCCCGCGATCCGTGAGGAACTGCGTGACATGGCGCGGCGGCTCGGCACCTCGGGCTACTACGTGATGCTGCCCAATATGTATTACCGCTCCGGCGTCATGGAGTTGGGGCCGATCCCGCCGGACCCGGAGGCGCCCGAGCGCAAGCGGATGTTCGGCTTCATGAACTCGATCAACATTTCCATGGTGATGGAGGACACCAAGGCCCTGCTCGCCTTTGCCGAGACGCAAGAAGCGGCGAACACGAAGATCGTCGGCACCGTCGGCTACTGTATGAGCGGCCGCTACGCGGTCAACGCGGCGACGCATTTTCCGGATCGTGTGAAGGCGGCCGCTTCAATTTACGGTACGCATCTCGCAACCGACCAGCCGGACAGTCCGCATCTTGCCGCGTCGAAGACCAAGGCCGAACTCTACTTCGCCTGCGCCGAGACCGACATCTATGCGCCGCAGGAGATTATCGACAAGGTCGCGGCCGGCATGAAGGGCTCGAACAACGAGGTCGAGATCTACCCCGGCACCAATCACGGTTTTGCCTTCCCGAAGCGTCCGGTCTACCACCGCGATGCAGCCGAACGGCACTGGGAGCGTCTGTTGGCGCTCTACCGCCGCAACCTGTCGACATGATCGCAAAATAGCGATGGCTGAAATCCGACTCAGAGATTACGAAAGTACAGACGCGGAAACCCTGAACCGGATTGCGGTATCGGCCTTTGATCAGTTTAGACATCACTATGAAGATTGGCCGGCGATGCTTGCCGGCCTGTCAAAGACCTCGGCGCTCAGCGCCACCGGAGAAATCATTATTGCCGAACTCCAGGGCAAATTCGCCGGCGCCGTCGCCTATTTCGGGCCGAACAGTCAAAAAGCTGCGTTCTTCGATCAACGCTGGTCCATCATTCGCATGCTGGTCGTCGACCCCGGGTTTCGCGGAAAAGGAATTGGGCGAGCCTTGAGCGATGAGTGTGTTGCGAGAGCCGAACGCGATGGATCGCCGATCATTGCGCTCCACACCAGTCCGATCATGTCGGTTGCCTTGCCGATGTATCTGAAGATGGGGTTTGTTAAAGCCTATGACGCCCCGCCGATCTTCGGCGTAGCCTACGCGGTCTACACTAAAGCCCTGTGAGCCAGATGCAATTCCTCACCATCACCTTTCCGGCAATCGATCCTGTCGCCATCTCGATCGGACCGCTCGCGATCCGATGGTATGCGCTGGCCTATATCAGCGGCATCGTGCTCGGATGGATATATGCGCGCGCGCTGATCAGGAGCGAGAAATTGTGGGGCGGACCGGCGCCGATCGCGCCCGTGCAACTCGACGACTTCATTCTCTGGGTCACTATCGGCATCATCGTCGGCGGCCGTACCGGCTATGTGCTGTTCTACAACCCCGCCGTCTTCATCCAGCATCCGGCCGCCATTCTCAAATTGTGGGAGGGCGGCATGTCCTTCCACGGCGGCTTTCTCGGCTGCGTCGCCGCGGTGATGCTGTTTGCGCTCAAGAACAATATCTCCATCCTGTCGCTTGGCGACATCACGACCGCGGTCGCTCCGATCGGAATATTCCTCGGGCGGCTCGCCAACTTCATCAAAGGCGAGTTGTGGGGGCGTGAGGCGGATGCCAGCGTGCCCTGGAGAATGGTCTTTCCCGATGACCCGTCTCAACTTTTTCGTCACCCTAGCCAGCTCTACGAAGCGGCGCTCGAAGGCATCCTGCTGTTTGCGGTCCTGGCGGTCATGATCCGGATGGGCGCCTTGAAACGGCCGGGCCTGATCCTCGGCAGCTTCATCACCGTCTACGCGCTTGCGCGCATTACCGGCGAGTTTTTCCGCGAACCCGATCCCCAGCTCGGATTTTTGTGGGGCGGGCTGACCATGGGTATGCTTTTGTCGGTACCAATGATCATTGCCGGGGCCATCCTGATTATGATGGCATGGCGCCGCAAGGCGCCGGAGCATCACAGAAGTCGATTTAAGGCAGGCCGTGACCGAATTTTCACCGTTGCAGGCGGAGATCCACAAGCTGATCAGATCGTCAGGACCGATGCCGGTCTGGCGATACATGGAGCTGTGCCTGATGCATCCCGAGCACGGCTATTACGTGTCGCGCGATCCGCTCGGCCGCGAGGGCGATTTCACCACTGCGCCCGAGGTCAGCCAGATGTTCGGCGAGCTGCTCGGTCTATGGGCGGCTTCGGTGTGGAAGGCAATCGGGTCGCCGCCGATGCTGCGGCTGGTCGAACTCGGCCCCGGCCGCGGCACCATGATGGCGGATGCGCTCCGCGCGGTCCGGGTGCTGCCGCCGCTCTATCAATCGCTCCATGTCCATCTCGTCGAGATCAACCCGGTGCTGCGCGAAAAGCAGCGGGCGACGCTGTCCGGCGCGCGCAACATCAGCTGGCATGACAGCATCGACGACGTGCCCGAGGGCCCCGCGGTCATTCTCGCCAACGAATATTTCGACGTGCTGCCGATCCATCAAGTGGTCAAACGCGAGGCCGGCTGGCACGAGCGCGTGGTCAACCTCGACGCCAATGGCAAGCTGGTGTTCGCGGCCTCGGACGAGCCGATGCCGCGCTTCGAGGTGTTGCTGCCGCCGCTGGTGCGCGCGGCCCCCGTCGGCGCCGTGTTCGAATGGCGGCCGGACGCCGAGATGATGAAGATCGCCACGCGGGTGCGCGACCAGGACGGCGCGGCGCTGATCATCGATTACGGCCATCTGCGCAGCGACGCCGGCGACACCTTCCAGGCGATCGCCCGCCACAGCTTTGCCGATCCCCTGAAGAATCCAGGCCAGGCCGACGTCACCGCCCATGTCGATTTCCAGGCGCTGGCGCGCGCGGCGGAAGACGTCGGCGCGCGCGTTCATGGCCCGGTGACGCAAGGCGAATTCCTCAAGCGGCTCGGCATCGAGACGCGGGCCGTCACGCTGATGGGAAAAACCACGCCGGAAGTTTCCGCCGATATTTCAGCCGCGCTGAAGCGCCTGACCGACAGCGGCCGCGGCGGCATGGGATCGATGTTCAAGGTGCTTGCGGTCACGGAACCCAATCTCACCGCGGTCGCAGGCCTCAGCGACGAACCGCCGGCGCCGGGAGACGAAACAGCATGACGTTCGGATCGTCGCTGCTCGCGGCCATTCCCGGCCTGCGCCACGCCTTCTTCACCCGCGAAGGCGGGATATCCAGCGGAATCTACCAGGGCCTCAATGGCGGCCTCGGCTCCAACGACGATCCCGCCAATGTCGTGGAAAACCGCCGCCGGATGGCCGAGCAGATGGGCGTTGCGCCGGACCGTTTGCTCAGCGCGCACCAGATCCATTCACCCGACGTCGTGGTGGCGACCGGACCATGGCAAGGCGACAAGCCGCGCGCAGACGCGCTCGTCACCCGCACGGAAGGCATCGCCATCGGCGTCACCGCCGCGGATTGCGGCCCGATCCTGTTCGCCGACGCAGGCGCGCGCGTGATCGGCGCCGCCCATGCCGGCTGGAAGGGCGCGCTGACCGGCGTGCTGGAATCCACCATCGACGCGATGGAAAAACTCGGCGCCGACCGATCCGGCATCGTCGCCGCCATCGGCCCGCTGATCCGCCAGCACTCCTATGAAGTCGGCAGCGAATTCGTCGAGCGTTTCCTGGATGCCGACGCGGAGAATGGCGTGTTCTTCATGCCCTCGGTGCGCGCAGGCCACGCCATGTTCGACCTCGCCGGCTTCATCCGCATGCGGCTGGAAAACGCCGGCGTGCTCATGATTGACGACATCGGCGTCGACACCTATTCCGACGAGCGCTTCTACAGCTACCGCCGCTCGGTGCACCGGAAAGAGCCGGACTACGGCCGCCATGTCCACGCGATCGCGTTGACAGGCGAGTAATTCCCTACCTTACCCGCAGCACCACCTTGCCCGCGCCCGGCCTGCTTCGAGATAGGTCAGCACATCGGGCACGATCTTGAAATCGATCGGACTAAGGCTGGCGGCATGAATTTCGATCAGGACGTCGTCGGGGCCCGCGACCGGATCGGCGATTTCGGCCAGGCGGACATGGTCGGCGATCTTGCCATAGCCGTCGAGAACAAAGGCTCGCATGTCGTGCCTGCGGGTTGAGGAAATTCTGGCAACAACAAGGTGAAGCGGGAGAAGCTCGACGCAATCTTTTTGGCGGGCCGATGCACCCGCTGCCCTAGACCTTAACACATTTTAACGATATCGCAGGAAGCAATGAGGGATGCCCTGACAGCTTCGTGCCTGAAAGCCCCGCGCGCCATGATCGCCGCGGCATTGCTTGTCGCCGCCGCGGCGCTTGGCGGCTGCGCCGGCAACGGCGCAACGGGCAGCGGCTCGTACGCGATGGCTTCGACGGGTAGCGGTCCCACCGTGGCGTTCGAATCGATCGACGGTCCACCGCCGCAGGTGTTCGACCGGATGGTCAGCGTGCTCGACAGCAGATCGAAGCTGCGAAATTTATCGATCGTCTCGCGCGAGGGCGCGGCTTCCTACCGCGTGCGCAGCTACCTCTCGGCGCAGGTGGTTCGCGGCAAAACCGTGATCGCCTGGGTCTGGGACGTCTACGACAACAACCAGCAGCGCGCGCTGCGGCTTTCCGGCGAGGAAGCGGCCGGCAAGGCCGGACGCGACGCCTGGACGGCGGCCGACGACCTCGTATTGCGGAAAATTGCGCAGGCCGGCCTCAGCGGCCTCTCGGGCATGATCAATGGAACCCCGGATGCCGCACCCCCGCCGGGCCCGGCGCGGGGCGGTCCGGCGGTTGCGAGTGCGGCCGACACGGCACCCGCCCAGGATGCGGCCGGCGTCACGGCGCTGGGCTACAGCGCCCAATAAATCGGCCCCGAAATAGTCCGGTAACGGCCTATTTTTCGCCGGGAAAACCAAGGCCATGGGTTGCCAGCCGAGCCACCTGCCTGATATCTCCTCGCCCATCAAAAGCGCCGGTTCCGAGGATTTCTCGATATGCTGAACGTCGTATCCAGCAAGGCGCGAGGAGAAGCGTCGATGGCGGCCAAGAACGGCTCGATCAAGTTGGTCGCCGGCAATTCCAATCCGGTACTGGCCCGGGAAATCGCCGACTGGCTGAACCTGTCGCTGACCAAGGCCAACGTCCGCCGCTTTGCGGACATGGAAATCTTCGTCGAGATCCAGGAGAACGTCCGCGGCTCGGATGTCTTCATCATCCAGTCGACGTCGTTTCCGGCCAACGACCATATGATGGAGTTGTTGATCATCACCGACGCGCTGCGCCGGGCTTCGGCACGCCGCATCACCGCGGTGATTCCCTATTTCGGCTACGCGCGACAGGACCGCAAGGTCGGTTCGCGCTCGCCGATCTCGGCCAAGCTGGTGGCCAATCTGATCACCCGCGCCGGCGTCGACCGCGTGATGACGCTCGACCTGCATGCCGGCCAGATCCAGGGCTTCTTCGATATCCCAACCGACAACCTCTTCGCCTCGCCGGTCATGGTGCGCGACATCAAGGAACGCTTCGACCTTTCCAACGTCATGGTGGTGTCGCCCGACGTCGGCGGCGTGGTGCGCGCCCGCGGACTGGCCAAGCGCATCAACACGCCGCTGGCCATCATCGACAAGCGCCGCGAGCGCGCCGGTGAGTCCGAAGTCATGAACGTGATCGGCGACTGCGCCGGTTACACCTGCATCCTGATCGACGACATCGTTGATTCCGGTGGCACGCTGGTGAACGCAGCGGACGCGCTGCTCGCCAATGGCGCCAAGGATGTCTACGCTTACATCTCCCATGGTGTGCTGTCGGGCGGCGCAGCGGCGCGTATCGCCAGCTCGCGGCTGAAGGAACTCGTCATCACCGATTCCATCCTGCCGACGGAAGCGGTCAACAAGGCCGCCAACATCCGCACGCTGTCGATCGCGCCCCTGATCGCGGAAGCGATCAGCCGCACCGCATCGGAAGAATCGGTGTCGAGCCTGTTCGATTAAGGCTTGTAGGGTGGGCAAAGGCGCACTTGCGCCGTGCCCACCATTTATCCTCGACCGTGATCCTGAATGGTGGGCACGCTTCGCTTTGCCCACCCTACGGCTTATTCAAATCCCGGCCGCGGCACCAAATTCATCAGCATATTGGCGTAGCCGCCGTCGACGGTGATCTCGTCACCGTTGACATAGGACGCGCGGTCACTCGCCAGGAACAGGATCGCGTCAGCCATATCCTGCGGCATGCCTACCCGCCGCATCGGCACCACGGCGGAGCGTCGCTCGGTCACGCCAGGCGTATCGTAAAACGACTGGCTCATCGGCGTGATCACCATTCCGGGGCTGACGACGTTGCTGCGGATGCCGTGCGGTCCCCATTCGTTGGCAAGTTGCTGCGAGAGCATGATCACGCCGGCCTTGCTGACGCTGTAGGCGCCGCTCTGCCCCTGCGCGTTGCTGCCGGCGATCGACGCCACGTGGACCAGGCTGCCGCGGCCAAGCGTCCGCATCTGCCGGCCGAAAACCTGCGCGCAGACGAAGTAGCCGGTCAGGTTGACCGCGAGAACGGCGTTCCATTCGGCAAGCGTCAAACTGTCGAGCGCGCCGGGACGCAACACGGCGGCGGTGTTGACCAACACGGCGCACGGCCCCAGCGATTTCTCGATGGTCTCGGATGCGGCGGTGACGCTCTCGACATCAGAAGTGTCGCAGCGCGCGATGACGTGGCCAGCGCCAAGCTTGCCGAGTTCCTCGCGCGTGGCCTCGAGGCCGCGCTCATCGAGATCGATCGCGGCGACGCGGGCGCCCGCCTGGGCGAAACTAACGGCGACGGCGCGGCCGATGCCGCCTCCCCGCCTGTCACTACGCAAACGCGGCCTGATAGGCCGAGCCAATCCGACAGAATCCGTCCCAGTCATATGTGATCACTCTTATCTGGTGAACTGACGCCGAACAGCTTAGCCGAAAGCGCAGGCAGACCAAGCGAGATTCCGATGTCTGCGCAGTTGACCCCTCTATCCCTAGGATTCAGAGGAGGCCGGATTTTAGCTCATCAACATTCCGCAGCCGACAGCGAATGTCTTGATGTCGATGTCAGCGTGCGTCCACTTTTCTTTAGCGGTTGGATCGGCAATGGCCCTCAGCGTCGGTTGCTGAGCATCAGTAAATATCCACTCGTGCCTTTGAGCGTGAATTATCTTGTTGGCCACATCACGCATGTGGAGCGGAGTAGTGGTGCCTTTTAGGAAAAGCGTTCCAAACGACGCACCGAGCGATCCGTCGTCTATGTTTTCTTGATCGTCGAGTGTGCGGAAGAGCAGCGCCAATTCTAAGAAGGCGCGGATTGCGACTTGCTCGGGAATCGCAAACAACACCTCATCTACGTGCGGCCAACCACCCGTGAATTGACTGCGGCGAAACTCTCGAAGCGGCGGTTGGGAATAGGCAAACATCATCACGAGCGACAAGTTATCCTTGATAACTTTCGCTATGGGAAATGCGAGCTGATGGACCATGGGAAACCTCAAAGAGTTCAATTTATTGAGTCATGGAGAATCTGGCTTTTTCTTTTCGCGCTTTTGGCGCGGTGGGATCTGGGTCTTCAACTTCTTGACCTCTGCGTCGAGGACAAAAGCTCGATAGATAAACGCCTCCAAGATGGACATGACCGTGTTCAGCTGTTCAAGGGTTGGTTTCCACCCCCGGTGCGCGGCAGCGCCGCCTGCATCGGTCAGTAAGTCAAGATTTCCTCGTTCAGACGTTCCGATGTGTCCGTTCGCCAATAGAAGGTCCAGCTTCTCTGAGAATGTGATGGCCGGATCAATACCAAGAAGTTCGGACGCTCGGTCGAAGATCGTGCGCGCGCCGGTTGCCGCCAGAACACGAGCGTCAACGTTTAACGCATTGTAGGTCTCGTCAAGCAAGTCATAGAGGCTGCCATCGATGTCCCGGTGCAGCCATTCCGGCCGTGTGCGTTTGGCTGGTGCCGGATAGTAGGTAATGGTTTCGTTGTAGATTATCTCGCCGTCATGTTCGTAGTCGTAGTCTTCGGAAAAAGTGTACACTTCTTGAAAATAGACAGCCTTGCAGCCACCACAGCGGAGGGTGCGTGATTCGGTGGTTGCCCACATTCCGTGCTCAGAATCCAGGGTCTCTGTGTTCCTGTATTCGGCCACTACGTCGGCAAAACGATCCGGTCCGCAGTTGGGGCAATGGCCCCGTATTTGTTCTAGGTCTTTAGTCGGTTCGTCTGCCATTTAATTTAAACGTCCTTGGCCTCCTCCAGCGTCGCTATATCACAATAGCCGCAAGCGTAACCCGCCACTTTATCGTCGGCGAAACGGCGGATTACGCCTTCGGCTCCAATCCGCCCTACGCGCTGTCATCGGGCGGGCATTCGCCCGACCCGTTGGCTAGAGCAATGACGGCATCTGTTACCCGCCGCTACCCCACGATCCCCGCGGCTACCTGTCCGCGCAGTCTTTCCAAACTGTGCAAGGTGTTGGCGCAGGCTTCCGCGACCTCGACGCCCTTGATGACGAAATGCTTGCGGAAGAAGTCGTGATGCACGGCGCTGTCGTGGAATTGCTGCGGCGTCAGCACCGCGGAGAAAACCGGCACTTCGGTTCGCAATTGCACGTCCATCAACGCCTTGATCACGGTGTCGGCGACGAATTCGTGGCGGTAAATGCCGCCGTCGACCACCAGGCCGGCGGCCACGATCGCAGTGTAACGCCGCGTCTTGGCGAGCAGCTGCGCATGCAGCGGGATTTCGAACGAACCGGGCACCTCGAACAGATCGACCTGCGCGCGCGAGATATGGCGCGCCTCGATCTCTTCGAGGAAGGCGATGCGGCATTCTTCGACCACGTCGCGGTGCCAGGACGACTGCACGAAGGCGACGCGCTGCGGCTTGACGAACCGCGGATGCACCGGCGCCGGCGGTCGCTCGGGCACGTCAGGGACGTGGCTCGTTTCGACATTTTGGGGTGGGGATTGGACTTCAGGCTCTTGCAACATCTGATTCATGGCTTTCCTCTTTCAGGACCAGAACCAGGGCATACGGAACGACACCGGCCCACGCGCAAACGTGCGAAGGCCGCCGCAAACCGTTCTCTTTCATCCGGACTGTAACCGTCGGCTTCGGAATCGCACCGAATCTGCTGACCCTTCTGCTCAGGTGAGAAGAAGGCGCTCGCGGGCTTGGGCTACGTCACCCTTACCGCCGGTGGGGATTTTCACCCCGCCCTGAGAACATCGGCCGCCCGGAATGGACGACCTGCCGGGAAATATGACGAAACGCCGCGACAGGGGCAAGCACCTTAGACATGGGGAAACGGCATGTCCCCATGCCGCCGGAACAGGGCGCACCAGCGTGATCCGCGGACGGCTGCGCGTGAGAAGTAAGGCCGCGTTCCCGCCAGTCCTTCAAGCCGCCTCTTGGTCTGCCTTCAACAGCTCGAGAATTTTCTCCAGCCGCGTGGCCACGTCGGTGATTTCCAGAAGCTGTTGCCGCTGGTCGATTCCGGCCGACAGCAACGGCGCAACTGAATCGGCCAGTATGCCGGGGTCGTCGATGCTGGGCAGGCGCAACCGAGCCTGAAGCGGCTTGGGCAGGGATGCGTCGTCGAGGTTCGCATAGAGGCGGTACGCGTCGATAACGGCGCCCGACAACGCAGCGGTCTCCGCCGTCCGGCTGCGGCTCTCTTCGCGTGGCGCAATCTCGGCCGCCAGGAATTCCTCCTCAATCGGCCTGACGACCGCGGTGCGTTCGAGTCCGGAGACGAAAACCTTGAGGGTTCCATCCGGCAGCGTGCTGCAATTGACCACGCTAGCTGTCACGCCTACCGAATATAGCGCGTCCAGCGCGGGATCATCGTCGGCTGAGCGCCGCTGCGTAAGCACAAGAACCCGCCGATCGGTCGCCAAAGCGCGTTCGATGGCCCGCTTGGTCTTGTCGCGCCCGACAAAGATCGGCGCGATCATTTGCGGAAACAGGACGAGATCCCGCATCGGCACGATCGGGACGACAGCTCCGGCCGGCATGGCCGCCAAGCCGGCGTCGGGAACCGGCGCCGCCGACGTCGCGGATGTCGGCTGACCGTGCTGAATCTTTGCGGCCAGAAAATTCCAGTCGGGAAAACCCAGCGCTTTGGCAACCAATTCCAGACTCTCGCTGTGGCTCAGGGAAACAGACTTGGCCTTCAGGGCCTCGCGCAGGGTTTGCGCCATAGCCTTTGCATCGCGGAAATCGCGCATGGGGATGATCCTCTGCATTGGCGAACGAGAAATGTCAGGCGCTTGCGTTACTGACTCGTTCGCTTGGGCAAAGAGTGCCTGAAGCGGCTCGATACATTCACCGTACCCTGAACGGGCGCAAGCAGCGGGTCGTATCCACCCGGTGGAAAATATGCGCCCCGGTCCGAGCGGCTGTCAATTGCAATCCTTTTCATTGATCCGGGCAATGGCCTGCATCGCCGCGATGTAGCCCGTATGGCGCCAGGGTTTCGAGAATATTGGCTGAACGATTGCGAGGATAAACCTCCAACGCCGGGCTTTGATGGGCGCAAACGGAAGGCCTGCCTTGCCGCCAACATGCTCGCGCGCCGCAGCGGCGGACGCGAAACTAGGTCATCCCGGGAAAATTAAGAAAAAATTAACCATTGTGGCAGACTGGCCCGATTTCTCCGGCCGCCGGACTCCGCGGCGCTCGAGATCCGATTCCGGTTTGTTCTCAAACTAATAACTGTGGCCGCGATCTGCTGTGGACGACGCCGCTTTGGCCTGTGGACGGACTCAGGGGTCAGTTGCGCGGATTCCGCAAATCACATCACTTGAGCCTCGGCAGCCCCGGGAGGATCAGCGATCGGCGGGATTGCAGCCGACGGCGACGCAGTTCAACGCCCGCCGTGCTCCGCGTGCGTATCACAAGAATTCAAAAACAAGGTCGAGACGGCATGTCCCTCCTCGAAGGCATTATCGATTCCCGGAACAACCCGCTCGCGGCGATCGAGGATATTGCCGCCGAAAACAATTGGGCGTTCGAGCGCTCCGGCGAAGACGAAGTCACCATTGTCTCCAAAGGCAACTGGACCGACTATCAGCTCTCCTTCACCTGGATGGCCGAGATCGAGGCGCTGCATCTGGCCTCCGCCTTCGACATGAAGATTCCGCCGGCGCGCCGCGCCGAAGTGCAGCGGCTGATCGCGGCGATCAACGAGCAATTATGGGTCGGCCATTTCGACATCTGGACCCACACCGGCATGATCATGTACCGGCAGGCGCTGGTGCTGCCGGGCGGGCTGACCGCCTCGACCGCGCAATGCGAAGTCATGCTGGCTGGCGCCATCCACGCCTGCGAGCGCTATTACCCTGCGTTCCAGTTCGTGGTCTGGGCCGGAAAGACCGCTGCGGAGGCGATGAGCGCGGCGATGTTCGATACCGAGGGCGAGGCGTAGAAGCCGCGCCGCTTCCGCGCACTCAGCGTCGTTCCTGCCTAGTGCGCAATTGCGCACGGGAGCAGGAACCCATACGCCGTGACCGCTGAGGCTCAAGCAAAGTGCTTGTGGCCCGTCTCGCGCTTCACTAAAAACTCCTGTGGTTATGGGTCCCTGCTCCGTGCGCAACCGCGCACTCGGCGAGGACGACGGCAGAATTTGTGGTGACACCTTGAACACCAGCGCACTTCAAAACCTCCACGGCAGCATCGCGCTTGCCGGCGCGGGCAAGATGGGCGGCGCGATGCTGACCGGATGGCTGGCCGGCGGCCTCGACGCAAGCCGCGTCGTGGTGGTCGAGCCTCACCCGTCCGACCACATCAAGGCGCTCGCCGCCAAGGGCGTCCGTCTCAATCCGAAGGACGCCGGCGCAGTCGATACGCTAGTCGTGGCGGTGAAGCCGCAGACGTTCCGCGAAGCGGGACCGGCGCTGAAGTCCTTCGTCGGAGCGAACACGCTCGTCGTTTCGATCATGGCAGGCATCACCGTCGTCGCACTTGAAGAAGTCTGCGGCGGCATGGTGGTTCGCGCCATGCCGAACACGCCGGCCGCGATCGGCCGCGGCATCACGGTTGCTGTGCCTGCGAAGAATGTCAGCGCCGCGCAGCGCGCCACCGCCGATGCGCTGCTGCGCGCCACCGGCTCGGTCGAATGGGTCGAGGATGAAAGCCTGATGGATGCGGTGACCGCTGTGTCAGGCTCCGGCCCGGCCTATGTGTTCCTGCTCGCCGAAGAACTCGCGCGCGCCGGCGTTGCGGCCGGCCTGCCGGCGGAACTTGCGACGAAGCTCGCGCGCGAAACCGTCGCCGGCTCCGGCGAACTGCTGCATCGCTCGGAACAGGATTCCGCCACGCTACGGCAGAACGTCACCTCGCCCGGCGGCACCACGGCGGCCGCGCTGGAAGTGCTGATGGGCAAGGACGGAATGCAGCCGCTGATGATCCGCGCCATCGCCGCGGCGACGAAGCGATCGAAGGAGTTGGCGAAGTAGTGGAATCGTAGGGTGGGCAAAGGCGCGCTTGCGCCGTGCCCACCATTTATCGGCGCTGCTGTTGATGGTGGGCACGCTTCGCTTTGCCCACCCTACGCGCCGAAGTCTGCCGCTACTTCCCCGCAAGCCGCTTTGTAAACGTCTCGACATTGACGAGGCCGCGGGCGTGGCGGCCATCGCCAATCTTGCGCTCGCACTCGAAGGCTTCGACCTCGAAGCGGATCACGCGGCGCTCCACTGCGATGACTTTTCCCGTGACGCGCACCGTCGCGCCGATCAGCGACGCGCCGAGATGGCGGATATCGACCTCGGTGCCAACCGTGATCCAGCCCGGCTGAAGATGGCCCCTGATGGCGTCGCTCGCAGCCATCTCCATTTCCAGGATCATCATCGGCGTCGCAAAGACCATCGGCATGCCGGGCACGAAATGCCCGACCGTGCGCTCGGCCGGCACGACCAGCGTCCGCTCGGCGCTCATGCCGATCTTGATGAAGTCGCGTGCATCCATGGAAAATCCTGAGGCACCACTACGTCGTCCCGGCCTTGAGCCGGGACCCATAACCACAAATGTCAATGTTGAAGCAAGCTGGAGCCCCAGCCCGGCATAACAACAAACATCGGTGGCTATGGGTCCCTGCGTTCGCAGGGACGACGATGGAGAGTTACTTCTTCGCCGCGGCAGCCGCCGCCGCACGCTCCACAAATGTCTTGCCGCCCTTCATCTTGTGGGCCAGCGGCGCTTCGTTGATCTGGATCACCACCGCATCGGCATCGACCCCGAGGTTCTTCACCAGCGCCTGCGTGATGTCGCGCATCATGCCGGCCTTCTGTTCGTCGGTGCGGCCGGCGGCCATGCTCACGGTGATCTCAGGCATTTTTTCTCCCGTTTTGTTTCCGTCATGGCCGGACTTGTTCCGGCCATCCACGATCTTCTTTATCAAACAAGACGTGGATGCCCGGGACAAGCCCGGGCACGACGCCTGGAACGAATGGCTATCCCCACTTCACGTCATGGCGCGCCAAGACTTCGCGCACCTTGGTGACGATCTCGCCCTCGCCGCAGGAAAACTGCGCCGGGCGGGTCTCGCGCCATTCCTGGTTGGAGGCGATCGCAGCAGCGGCTTTCGCGCCCTCGATCAAATCCTTGATCTGAATTTCGCCACGCGCTTTTTCGTCCGAGCCCTGGATGATGACGCAAGGCGAGTTGCGGCGGTCGGCATATTTGAGCTGGTTACCCATGTTCTTGGGATTGCCGAGATACAGCTCGGCGCGGATGTTCGCATTGCGGAGCTGCGCGACCATCCGCTGATAGTCCGCGACGCGGTCGCGGTCGAACACGGTGACGACAACCGGCCCGAACTCCGGCCGCGTGTCGAGCTTGCCCAACATCGTCAGCGCGGCCTGCAGCCGCGACACGCCGATGGAGAATCCAGTTGCCGGCACCGGTTCGCCGCGGAAGCGCGAGACGAGGCCATCGTAACGCCCGCCGCCGCCGACGGAGCCGAAGCGGACGGGTCGGCCTTTTTCGTCTTTGGTTTCGAGCGTGAGTTCGACCTCGTAGACGGGACCGGTGTAATATTCGAGGCCGCGGACGACGGAGGATTCAATGCGAACACGTTTCGAGCCATATCCGGCGGCGCGAAAAAGACTCAACATCGCCGCAAGCTCTTGAATGCCTTCTTGTCCAACAGCACTGTTACCAACAAGGCTAGACCAAGCTTCTAAAGTCTTTCCGAAGTCAGGGAAATTAGGCGTACCGCCTTCGGTATAGATGTGCTCATCATTTGTAGGCGCGGGGTCCTCAGGCGTAATGTACGTAAGATGCTCGATATCGTACTCGGGAAGGACAAAACGTAGGACCCGATCTATGGCCTCATCAGCAAGCCCGGCGCCTTTAGTAAAATCACCTTTGCCTTCTTCTCCACCATCCCAACGGCCCGCACCAAGAAGCTTTCGAACTTCGGCGCGCGCGAATTTGTCTGCCTTATCTATTGCTCTGAGCACCGTCAGCCGCTGTGCTGCATTCTCGGCACCGTCGAGGTTCACAGACTCAAGCACCCCATCCAGCACCTTGCGGTTATTCACCTTCACCACATAGCTGCCGCGGGGAATGCCGAGCGCTTCCATCGTATCCGCTGCCATCATGCACATCTCGGCATCGGCCGCCGGCGAGGCCGAGCCCACCGTGTCGGCGTCGAACTGCATGAACTGGCGGAAGCGGCCGGGGCCGGGCTTCTCGTTGCGATAGACGTAGCCGGCGCGGTAGCTGCGATACGGCTTCGGCAGCGCGTCGAAGTTCTCTGCCACATAGCGCGCCAGCGGCGCGGTCAAATCGTAGCGCAACGAGATCCACTGCTCGTCGTCGTCCTGGAACGAGAACACGCCCTCGTTCGGCCGATCCTGATCGGGCAGGAACTTGCCGAGCGCATCGGTGAACTCCATCGCCGGCGTTTCCACCGGCTCAAAACCGTAGCGCTCGTAGACCTCGCGGATTTTCTCGACCATCTGGCGCGTGGCGGCAATCGCGGCCGGGCCGCGATCCTCCAGCCCGCGCGGCAGGCGGGCCCGGAGTTTTTGGGGTTTTTTGGTTTCTGGGTGTTATCACGCATGCAGCGGTCCTAACAGCGCTCGGCGGACCCGGCAAGCACGGCTCGCCTGCTTAGCGCCAGAATTCGTCATGGCCGGGCTTGTCCCGGCCATCCACGACTTTCCTTGCCGCAAAGACGTAGATGCCCGGGACATCTAGCGCGAAGACGCGCTTCGCGCTTCTGCCCGGGCATGACGGAGAATTGCGATCGGGATCGTAGTGGTTCCTACGCTGCAGCCGCCTTGTCCTTGGGCTGCACTTCGGCGGTGTAATCCGCCATCAACTGCTCGGAGATCTTGCCGGGCGTGAATTTCCAATTCGCAATCTCGGACACCGGGGTTATTTCCGCCGCGGTGCCGGTGATGAAGCACTCGGTGAAGCCATTGAGTTCCTCCGGCATGATGCGGCGCTCGATCACCTCGATGCCGCGGCGCCTGGCGAGGTCGATCGCGGTGGCGCGGGTGATGCCGGCGAGAAAGCAATCGGCGATCGGCGTGTGGATCTTGCCGTCCTGGATGAAGAAGATGTTGGCGCCGGTGCATTCGGCGACCCGCCCCTGCCAGTCCAGCATCATGGCGTCGGCATAACCCTGGCGCTCCGCCTTGTGCTTAGAGATGGTGCAGATCATGTAGAGGCCGGACGCCTTCGCCATCGCCGGAATCGTCGCCGGATCGGGCCGCCGGTATTCGGCCATGCCGATCCGGATGCCCTTCAGCTTCTCGGCCGGGTCGAAATAGCTCGGCCAGTCCCAAGCGGCGATGGCGAGATGGATGGTGTTGGTCTGCGCCGACACACCCATCATCTCCGAGCCGCGCCAGGCGATCGGACGCAGATAGGCATCCGGCAAATTGTTCTTGTCGATCACGAGTTGTTTTGCGGCATCGATCTCGGCAACCGAATAGGGAATCTCGAAGTCGAGGATGTTGGCCGAGTTCTTCAGCCGCTCGGAATGCGCGGTGCTCTTGAAGACCTTGCCGCCATAGGCACGCTCGCCCTCGATCACGCAGCTCGCATAGTGCAGGCCATGGGTGAGAATGTGCACGTTGGCGTCGGCCCACGGCACCAGCTTCCCATCATACCAGATGACGCCATCGATCTTGTCGAACGAAACTCCCATGGTCTCTCTCCGGATCACAGGACCTTTCTGATCCAGTCGTGCGGGTCGGCCGTGCGACCGTACTGGATGTCGACCAGCTTCTTGCGCAGCCCCATGGCGACGGGACCGGCCGCGCCGCCGCTGATCAAAACTCGCCGCTCGCCGAACACACCTTGCCGATCGGCGAGATGACGGCCGCCGTGCCGCAGGCGAAGGCCTCTTTCAGCTTTCCGCTGGCGGCATCAGCGCGCCACTGGTCGATCGTGTAGGCCTCCTCGCGCACGCGCGTGCCGGAATCCTTTGCCAGCGCGATGATCGAGATCGCGGGTTATGCCGGGCAGGATCGTGCCGAGCGGCGGCGTCAGCAGCGAACCGTCGTCGAACACGAAGAAGACGTTCATGCCGCCGAGTTCCTCGATGTAGCGGCGCTCGATAGCATCGAGGAAAACCACCTGATCGCAACCGTGCTCGATGGCCTCGGCCTGCGCGCGCAGGCTGGCGGCGTAATTGCCGCCGCACTTGACGGCGCCGGTGCCGCCGATCGCGGCGCGCGTGTAGTTCTCCGACACCCAGATCGACACGGGCGCAGGTCCGCCCTTGAAATAGGAGCCGACGGGCGAAGCGATAACGGCGAAGATGTATTCTGCGGAAGGCTTCACTCCGAGGAAGACCTCACTCGCGATCATGAAGGGCCGCAGGTAGAGACTGCCCTCGCCGCCCGGTATCCAGGCGCTGTCGATCCGCACAAGCTGCTCGACCGCTTCGATGAATACAGGCTCGGGCAGCGGCGCCATGGCCATTCGCTCGGCCGAGTTTCTGAAGCGCCGGGCATTGGCGTCGGGGCGGAACAGGTTCACGCCGTTGTCGCGCTTGTAGGCCTTGAGGCCTTCGAAAATCTCCTGCGCGTAGTGCAGGACGGCGGTGGCCGGATCGAGCGGGAAATTCGCGCGGGCTTCGACGCGCGCGTCATGCCAGCCTTTGGCCTGGTTGTAGCGCACGATCGCCATGTGATCGGTGAAGATCCGGCCGAAGCCCGGGTCCGCGAGCCTTGCCGTGCGCTCCTGCTCGGGCGTCGGATTCGCCGCCGGGTGGATTTCGAATTTCAAGCTCATTCCCTTGCTTCCTGCCCTTGCTGTCGGAATCGGCGCGATTTCTGGCGCCGGCCTGCCTCTCCGGGCCTGCTGGCTTAATAGGTCTGGACTGAGGACATGCTTTTGCGGGATGCCGAAGTCCAGTATGTTTGCCGAGATGCCGCTCGACAATCGCACGGTAGTTCATTTACGGCCGTTGCCGCCATCGCTGGCTTTTTCCGGCTGCCTGACACGTCACCAAGTTCGAAACGACTTAAAGTTTCGTCGTGGCTGGCAGTTTTGTAACATTGAACCCAAGATATGTCAACATGACTGACGTAAATTTCTCAAGGGCCCGGCCGACCCCGATTCGCAGGGAGCCGCCGGCGCGTCCCCTGCCCAACGGGCCGGCGAATTGCGCTGGGACATCATCGAACTGTTGTTCTTCGCCTATCGCGATTTCGTGGGCGATGCCGACCATGAGCTCGAGGCTTTCGGGTTCGGCCGCGCCCATCACCGGGTGATGCATTTCGTCTACCGCTATCCCGGCCTCAAGGTCGCCGACCTCCTGGACG
Source organism: Bradyrhizobium sp. RDT10 (assembly GCA_044772375.2). Lineage (GTDB taxonomy): Bacteria > Pseudomonadota > Alphaproteobacteria > Rhizobiales > Xanthobacteraceae > Bradyrhizobium. The sequence goes on along the minus strand of CP187939.1, from coordinate 400,415 downwards.
TGTTGCGGATCACCAAGCAGTCGCTTGGCCGGGTCCTCAAGCAATTGCTCGATGAGGGCTACATCGTCCAGAAGACCGGCAATAACGACCGCCGGCAGCGCCTTCTTTACGCCACCCCCAAGGGCGAAGCCTTGGTGGCGAAGCTCGCAGGGCTGCAGACCGATCGCATCACCCGCGCGCTCCGGGACATCAATCCCGAAGGCGTCGCTGCTATCAGCCAGTTCCTGCGCGCGATGATCGATCGCGACGACCCCGACAAGGTGTTAGAGGCGATCTTCGGGACCGGCAGCAGAAGCCAAGGGAGTGACCGTGGCGCAAGGAGCAACCATCGCTGCAGCCACCGCGCGGGCAACGCGGCAGCTGGCCGACGACGCCCCACACCTGCTCTTGGTCGACGACGACCGCCGTATCCGCGATCTATTGTCGCGGTTTCTGTCGGGTGAGGGTTATCGCGTCACCACCGCCTCAAGCGCGAACGACGCGCGCGCAAAGCTGCTCGGCCTGCATTTCGATCTCCTGATCCTCGACGTCATGATGCCCGGCGAAACCGGCTTCGATCTGGCCCGCTTCATTCGCACCTCCTCCTCGGTGCCGATCATCATGCTGACGGCGCGCCATGAGGCGGAGGCGCGGATCGAGGGCCTGCAGATCGGCGCCGACGATTATGTCGCCAAGCCGTTCGAGCCGCGCGAACTGGTCTTGCGGATCGGCAATATCCTCAAGCGCTCCGCGCCGCCGCCAGTGGAGGCGCTGGAGCAGATCGCGTTCGGCCCCTACGTCTATCATCTCGACCGCGGCGAACTGCGTCAGGGCGAAGAGATCATTCACCTGACCGACCGCGAGCGCGAAATGCTGCGCATTCTGGCCGCCAGCCCTGGCGAAACCGTTCCGCGCGCGGCGCTGACCGGGGGCGGCACGGTGAACGAGCGCGCGGTCGACGTGCAGATCAACCGCCTGCGGCGCAAGATCGAGCGCGATCCCGCCAATCCGCTGTTCCTGCAGGCGGTGCGCGGCATCGGCTATCGCCTGGTCGCCTCGCCCTGAGCCAATTCATGAGCACGCTCGACACCGGCCTGACGTTCATCCGCAATGCGTCGCAACGCGTCTCCAGGGCCAATGGCTGGATGGGCAACGCGTTCAAGAGCTGGATGCCGACCGGGCTCTATGCCCGGGCGCTGCTGATCATGATCGTGCCGATGGTGATCCTGCAAACGGTCGTGGCGTTCGTGTTCATGGAGCGGCACTGGAACACGGTGACGCGGCGCCTGTCGGCTGCCGTGGTGCAGGACATCGCCAGCCTGATCGACGTCTACAAGTTCTATCCGCAGGACAAGGAGCGCTCGCAGTTGCGCCTCATCGGACAGCGGCTGCAACTGGTCGTCGATTTTCTTCCCGTCGGCGATATGCCGCAGCCCGGGCCGAAACCGTTCTTTTCGCTGCTCGACCAGACCCTGTCGACGCAGATCGGCCGCCAGATCCGCCGCCCGTTCTGGATCGATACCGTCGGCAAGTCCAATCTGGTCGAAATACGTATCCAGCTCGACGATTCCGTGATGCGGGTGTTCGCGCAGCGCAGCGCTGCCTACGCCTCGAATTCGGAGATCTTCATCTTCTGGATGCTCGGCACCTCCTCGATCCTGCTGATCGTCGCGGTGCTGTTTTTGCGCAACCAGATCAGGCCGATCCTGCGGCTGGCAGACGCCGCCGAAAGTTTCGGCAAGGGCCGCGAGGTGCCGAATTTCCGTCCCCGCGGCGCGCGGGGAGGTGCGGCGCGCGGCGCAGGCGTTCCTGGAAATGAAGGCGCGCGTCGAGCGCTCGATCGAGCAGCGCACCGCGATGCTGGCCGGCGTCAGCCACGATCTGCGCACCATCCTGACCCGCTTCAAGCTCGAACTGGCACTGATCGGCGACAGCCCGGAAGTCGACGGCATGCGCAAGGACGTCGATGAAATGTCCGGCATGCTGGAGGCCTATCTCGCCTTTGCGCGCGGCGACAGCGGCGAGGTTGCGCAGCCGACCGACATGGCGATGGCGCTGGAAGAGTTGCGCAGCGATGCAGAACGCCACGGCCATGCCGCGACCGTGGTGTTCCGTGGCCTGCCGGTCGTGACGGTGAAGCCGGCCTCGTTCAAGCGCTGCATCGCCAACCTCGTTTCCAACGCGGCGCGCCACGCCAACACGGTCGCCATCACCGGTCACCGCGATCACCGCTACCTGACGGTGACGGTCGACGACGACGGGCCGGGCATTCCGGCCAATATGCGCGCGGAAGTGTTCAAGCCGTTCCTGCGGCTCGACGATGCCCGCAACCAGGACGAAGGCGGCACGGGCTTAGGGCTGGCCATCGCCCGCGACATCGCCCGCTCGCATGGCGGCGACATCACGCTCGGCGACAGCCCGATGGGCGGCCTGCGCGCGGCGGTAAGGGTGCCGGTGTAGTTGGGCGATGTAGCCCGCTTACTTCTTCGGCATCATGGACTTCAGCTTCTCCATGTCCTTGATGTTCATCTTCATGCCGCCAGGCATCATGGTGTCGCCGGGCTTTTGATCGCTCTTGCACGCGCCAAGCCATTTGGCCTCGATCGTCGTGGTGTTGTCGCGCCCCCACCCGCCGGGCCACCCTCGCTGCGCGAGGTCGATTTCACGGTGTAGGCGGAGTTGAAGTCGCCGGTGATCTCGGCATGTGACTTGATCGTCATGCCGGCGATGCCGCAGACGGAATCGGTGACATAGCCGGCTGATGTCTTCTGGATATCCTGCTTCGAGCACATCTCCTTGGCCATCGGCGACATTGCTGTACTCATGTCCTTGTCGGTGGTCTCGTCGGTGCATTGTTGCATCGTCATCTCAGGCACCGGCGCGCCTGTGCTCAGCACCTTCATCTCCCACAGACCGGCCTTGCGCACCGGCAGCTCCACGGCGACCGCGCCGTTCACCGGCAACATGGCCAGCAAGCCAGCGGCCGAACAAGACACAGAAGCAGTCGTCTCATGCGTGTGCTCCCCTGAATTCTTCCACGATATTGTGCGCACGCGAAGTGAACGCTTCGCGTGGCGAAAACATGTCCAGCCGGGGAAAGCTAGCGAGTCGCGCTCAGTAAAGCGTGCGCAGCGGCCGCTCGGCGGCGCCATAGGGCACCCAGCGGCAGGCAAAGGAAACATAGCCGCCGTAGTTCGGCTGCACGCCGAGGAATTTCACCACCTTGCCGTAACGGGCGCAGTGGTCGACGGCGAGTTGCCGGGCATCGGCCTGCATCGCGAGCGGATAGGCGATGATGCCACCGGTGTCATTGCCCTTGAACGGCGGCACCGTGTCGATGTCCCACCACTGCGCCTGCGCAGGCGCGCCCGACAGCATTCCGCCCAAGACTACCAGGCACATGGCAATCAGGCACGCGGCCACAATTCTTCGCATCGCAGACTCCATTTCGCTCGAAGCCCACCATAGTGTGCGCCGATCGCCGTGAAAAGAATGGTTGCAGCACGAGGCGGACTTGGCCGTCAGGTGTTGCCGCGCTGCACTTGACCTTGTCAGGGCTTCGCGGCACCGTCTCGCGTGTTGGCTTACCGGCGGATTCCCCATGCGCAACCTGTTCAAATCCTTGAGAGCACTCGGTCCCAGAACACTTGGCCCCAGAGCACTTGGCCCGATGACGGCGGCGCTCGCCCTGCTGGTCTCCAGCCATGCCGCCCAGGCCGCCAACCCGATGGAGCTGAATTTCGGGCTGTTCGGCCCGAAGTATGACGGCCGCGTCGCCGAGTGCGAGCGGGCGCTGTCGACCATCGCGTCGCGATTCCAGGAGAAGGAGGGCAAGTTCTGGAATTCGACGCTGACGATCACCGGCTTTGGCCGGATCCATGAAACCGCGTTTCGGCCCTGGCAATCCGACAACATTCCGCGCCGCTACTGCAGCGGCGACGTGATGCTGAGCGACGGCAAGCTGCGCACCGTGCACTACTCGATCATCGAGGATGGCGGCTTTGCCGGCTTCGACCAGGGCGTCGAATGGTGCATAACCGGGCTTGACCGCAACTGGGCCTATAGCCCCGGCTGCCGGGCCGCCCGGCCCTGATCCCGTTCAGCTTCGCCGATCGGCCCCCGGCCGCCTTCCCGGGCCATTCAAATTTGTTCTTGAAATGTTCCGGTTCCCTGCTAGACTCCCGGTAGTCGAGTAGAGGGGCTTTCGATGTACCGATCCGTCATCATTTCGCGGCTTCTGATTTCGCTGGCTCTTGTTGTCGTCTCAGTCGGGATGGCGTCCGCGCAGGACCGCCGGCAGAACGCCCCGGGCGAGTTCGATTTTTACGTCCTTGCCCTTTCGTGGTCGCCTTCGTTCTGCGAGGCGGCGGCCGAGCGCGGCAATAGCGGGCGGTCACAGACCCAGTGCGAACGGCCCTTTTCCTTCGTGGTCCACGGCCTGTGGCCGCAATACGAGCGCGGTTTTCCCGAATATTGCCAGCGGCCCTCGCCGCGGCTCGATCGCAATATCATGACCTCGATGCTGGACCTGATGCCGGCGCCCGGCCTGATCTTCAACGAGTGGGACAAGCACGGCACCTGTTCGGGCCTTGGTGCGCGAGCCTATTTCGAGAGCGTCCGCAAGGCGCGTGCGGCGGTGAAAATCCCCGAGGAATTCCTGCAATTGTCGGAGCAGAAGACTATTGCCCCCGGCGATCTCGAAGAGGCCTTCATCAAGATCAACCCGGGCTTGAGCCGTTCGGCGATTTCCGTGACCTGCTCGAGCCGGCGGCTGAGCGAGGTGCGGATCTGCCTGAGCAAGGACATGCAATTCCGTGCCTGCGAGGAAACCGACCGCCGCGCCTGCCGGCGCGACGAAGTTGTGATGCCGCCGGTGCGGGGCGGCTGAGTAGCCGCTTCCATCATGCAGGCCCAGAAATAGAAATCCGCCCTGCGCAGACTGCCCAGAGTTGTCTGCGTTCCCGGTCATCCACGGCTTTATTGTCGTCTGCAAGGTACGTGGATGGCCGGGACCCTCTACGCAAAAGCTGCGTCGAGTCTTCAACCCTGCGCCGGGGGCGTTTGCGAAGCGGGACAATCCCGGCCGTGACGCGTAGAAGACGCTACGTCTTCTCCAATGGTCAGCGGACTGCCATGAACTACCGACACGCCTTTCACGCCGGCGGCTTTGCCGATGTCATCAAGCACATCGTGCTGGTGCGCATGCTGGCCTATCTGCAGGAAAAGCAGGCCCCGTTTCGCGTCATCGACACCCATGCCGGCGCCGGGCGCTACGATCTCACCGGCGAAGAAGCCCGCCGCAGCGGCGAATGGCTGACCGGTATTGCGCGGGTGCTGCAGGCGCGGTTTTCGGAAAACACGCTGCCGCTGCTTGCCCCCTATCTCGATATCATCAGGGCATTCAACGCGCCGGGCAAGCTTGAGGCCTATCCCGGATCGCCCCTGATTGCCCGCGCGTTGCTGCGGCCACAGGACCGTCTCACGGCCTGCGAAATCGAGCCCGGCGCCCGCAGGCAGCTGATTGATGCGCTGCGCCGCGACAGCCAGGCGAGGGTGGTCGATCTCGACGGCTGGATGGCGTTGCCGGCCTTCGTGCCGCCCAACGAGCGGCGCGGCCTGGTACTGATCGATCCCTCGTTCGAGCAAAAGGACGAATTCGAGAAGCTGGCCGACGGATTCGCCCAAGCTTACGCGAAATGGCCGACCGGCAGCTATCTGATCTGGTATCCGGTGAAGAGCCGGCGGGCCACCGACACCCTGGCGCGCCTTGTCGCGGGCGCTGCCGCCACCGGCAAGCCGGCCGGGAAATGCCTGCGGCTCGAATTCAGCGTCGCGCCGCAGGCGCCGGGCGGTCCCCTCGCCTCCACCGGGCTTCTGATCGTCAATCCGCCGTGGACGCTGGCGGGTGAGTTGAAGACCATTCTACCCGAACTCGAAAAGCCGCTCGGCCAGGGCGGCGCCGGCCGGTTCAGGCTGGAGACGCCCAAGCCATGAGGACCCGGCGCATCAGGTGAAAAGTGCGAATGGCCATAGGCAATTCGCGCAAATCCGTATTATGCTCAGGCCGTTGGGACTGGCTTTACGTTCCGCTTCCGCGAATGGTTGCGGCGGAGTGATCAAGGCCGAAATAAAATCCAGGTCGGTCGGGGACGTGAAGCCGATCGGCTCAGGTGGCCAAGCTTCCGGCAGCGAATGTCCGGTCGGCTGATACGCGGGATGCGCGTAGCGGCAGAGCAATACGGGGAGGAGTTTCCCGATGGCCATGACTGGAACAGTCAAGTTCTTCAACGGAGAACGCGGCTACGGCTTCATCAAGCCCGATGATGGCGGCCGCGATGTGTTCGTGCACATCACCGCCGTCGAGCGGGCCGGACTGAAGGATCTGACAGAAGGACAGCGCATTACGTTTGAGGTCGAACCGGACAAGAAGGGCAAAGGCCCCAAGGCGGTCAACCTGGTGATTTCATCGTAAGCCGACGCTCGCGTTGGAAGCGGACTGAACTCCCGCTGCGAAGATTGCGCTGGGCACGGCTGGCCGCCCCGAGCGTTGAGGTGCGCGGCGAGCGTAACCTAACCCCGGCCCGAAGGCAAAAAATCCCGGCGACTTGCTGCCGCCGGGAGGTGGTAGCCGACAGTTTCTTTGTTCTCAGAAATGATAGTTCACGCCGGCCCGGATCAAGCCGAACCGGTAACCGTTCGACGCGCCTGTAACGACGAAGTTGCTGTTGGCCAGATCGACATAGAGGTATTCGACCTTGGCGCTCCAGTTCGGGGCGAAGCCCATCTCGGCGCCGACGCCGAGCGTCCAGCCCGCATTGGTATGGGACTCCGTCACGCCGAAGGTGGTGGCGCGCAGCTCGCCGAAGGCGAGACCGCCGGTGCCGAAGAACAGCACATTGTTGAACGCGTAGCCGGCGCGGCCGCGAACCGTGCCGAACCAGGGATTGGAGAATTTCCACGGTGCAAAGGTATCTTCGGCGCCGGTCGCTTGGATGTCGCCTTCGAGACCGAACACCCACGGCCCGTTCCGCCAATTGTAGCCGGCCTGAACACCACCCACGAAACCGGACGGCTTGGTCGGATTGTTTGCGACCGAGCCCCAGGCATAGCCGAGGTTGCCGCCGAGATAGGGGCCGGCCCAGCTATCGGGACCGAACTGCGTCTGGTTGACCGTCAAGGGCGGGCGCGATCCGTAGAGGTCGGCCGCCCGTGCCGATGTGGTCCAGCCTGCAGCGATCAGCGCCAGGGCGCCCAACACAAACCTGCTCATCACGCAACCCCACGCAACCTGCCGCGACCATGCCCGGCGAAAGACCGGCCTGGTTACGGAACTCCAGCTATTTCCGCTAAGATTTATCGAGAGTTTTAAGTTAAAGGGTTGTTAAGCCGGATTACCGCCCGCTCATCAGTCTTAAGAAAGCGTTACCGGCAACTTCCCCCGGGAGAGCGCGCCGCGAGCGCTGGCGATGGGGCCCTGCAGCGCTTAATTTAGGCTTATGGATCACGATTCTACCGACCATCCGGAGCCCCCGCGCAAGGCGCGGCGGGGTTCCCAGCCGGATCTGCCGCCGCAGGACCTGATAGCCGCCGACGTCGATCCCGCGACATCCGCCGCCGAGGAGGACGACGAGGCGCGCCTGCCGGAAGCCCCAGAGGAAGCTGCCGAGGCGATCGCCGAAGGCCGGCTGGCGGTCGGCCACGCGGCCATCGAAAATGCGGTGCGGCTGGCGCCGACCTCTCCCGGCGTCTACCGCATGCTCAATGCCGCCAGTGACGTGCTGTATGTCGGCAAGGCGAAAAACGTCCGCAAGCGGCTTGCTTCCTACGCCCGCGTCAACGCGCCGCTGCCGGCGCGCATTCTGCGGATGATCGCGGCAACCATGACGGTCGAGATCGTCTCCACCACGACCGAGACCGAAGCGCTGCTGCTGGAAGCCAACCTGATCAAGCAGCTGCGGCCGCGCTTCAACGTGCAACTGCGCGACGACAAGTCGTTTCCCTACATCCTGATCACCGGCGATCATTGGGCGCCGCAGATCCTCAAGCATCGCGGCGCGCAAACCAGACCCGGACGATATTTCGGGCCGTTCGCATCCGCAGGCGCCGTCAACCGCACCATCACGGCGCTGCAGCGCGCGTTCCTGATCCGCTCCTGCACCGACGGCTTCTTCGAGAGCCGCACCCGCCCCTGCCTGCTCTATCAGATCCGCCGCTGCTCGGGTCCCTGCACCCGCGAGATCGACTTCCCCGGCTATTCCGAACTGGTGCGCGAAGCGAACGATTTCCTGTCCGGCCGCAGCCATCTGGTGAAGCAGCAGCTGGCCGGCGAAATGGAGAAGGCGTCCACCGAACTCGAATTCGAGACCGCGGCGCTCTACCGCGACCGCCTCGCCGCGCTGTCGGCGATCCAGTCGCAACAGGGCATCAATCCGCGCACCGTGGAAGAAGCCGACGTGTTCGCCATCCATCAGGAGGGCGGCTATTCATGCGTCGAAGTATTCTTCTTCCGCACCGGCCAGAACTGGGGCAACCGCGCCTATTTTCCGCGCGCGGAAAAATCGTTCACGCCGGAGGAAGTGCTGGCCTCGTTCCTCGCGCAATTCTACGACGACAAGCCGCCGCCGAGACTCATCCTGCTGTCGCATGAGATCGAGGAATCAGCACTGCTTGCCGACGCGCTTTGCGTGAAGGCCGGCTACAAAGTCGAAGTCTCGGTGCCCAAGCGCGGCGAGAAAAAGGAGTTGGTCACGCATGCGCTGACCAATGCGCGCGAGGCGCTCGGCCGCAAGCTCGCCGACACTGCGACGCAGAGCCGGCTGCTGGAGGGGATGGCCGCCACGCTCGGACTGCCGCACGTGCCGAAGCGCATCGAGGTCTACGACAACAGCCACATCCAGGGCACCAACGCCGTCGGCGCGATGATCGTGGCGGGGCCGGATGGTTTTATCAAAAACCAGTACCGCAAGTTCAATATCAAGTCCGAGGGACTGACGCCCGGCGACGACTACGCGATGATGCGCGAGGTGTTGGAACGGCGCTTCAAGCGGCTCCTGAAACCGCCGGAGGACGACGCCGTCAAGGCAAAGGCCGACGATGATTCGTTTCCGCAATGGCCCGACCTCGTCATCATCGACGGCGGCCGCGGCCAGCTCAGCGCCGTCAGGGAGATTTTCGAGGGTCTGGGACTTACCCAGGTCTCCCTGATGGCCGTGGCAAAAGGCCCGGACCGCGATGCCGGGCGGGAGACCCTGTTCATGCCGGACCGCGAAGCCATCAAGCTCGAGCCGCGCGATCCGGTGCTGTATTTCATCCAGCGGCTGCGCGACGAAGCGCATCGCTTCGTGATCGGCTCGCACCGCAAGCTGCGAAAAAAGACATCAGGAAGCGGGCTTACAGGAAATCCCGGGCATCGGCCCGTCACGCAAACGTGCCTTGCTGCATCACTTCGGAACGCTGAAGGAGATCGAGCGGGCCTCGATCGCGGACCTCGGCAAGGTTCCAGGCGTTAGCGCCGAAAGCGCCCGCAAGATTTTCGAGTTTTTCCACGCGCAGCCGGGTTGAGGGACTTCGAATCGAGAGGCATGTCATTTGGGCGTCGCCTGCGACAGATGATCTAGGTCCACACGGTTGACCTTCACGCTCCAGCGGTATTGGTAAGACGGATGAACATCGCAACAACCAGGGGACAGGCCAAAACCCTGTCCTTGCCGAATATCCTGACCTACGCCCGCATTGCCGCCATTCCGGTGGTGGTCGGCTGCGTTTTCGCCCAGTCCATCCTGGACGGCCCGCTGTGGCTGCGCTGGGTAGCGCTGGCGGTCTTCATCGCTGCCGCGGTGACCGACTACCTCGATGGCTACTATGCGCGAATGTGGGATCAGCAATCCGCTTTTGGCCGGATGCTGGACCCGATCGCCGACAAGCTGCTGGTGGCGTCCTGCCTCCTGATGCTGGCAGCCGATAGCAGCATCCATGGCTGGACGCTGTGGGCCGCTATCGTGATCCTGTGCCGCGAAATCCTGGTCTCGGGCTTGCGGGAATATCTCGCCGCGCTGCGGGTCAGCGTGCCCGTGACCAAGCTTGCGAAATGGAAGACCACCATTCAGTTGGTCGCGATCGGCTTTCTGATCGCCGGCGAAGCGGGCGAGCAGCTTTTTGCCGCAACGACCCTGATCGGCATCGCTCTGTTGTGGTTGTCGGCGATCTTCACGATCTACACCGGTTGGGACTATTTTCGCGCCGGCATCCATCATCTCATCAAGGAGGATGAGGGATGAGGGTCAAATATTTCGCCTGGGTACGCGAGCGGGTCGGCGTGGCGGAGGAAACCGCTGAGCCGCCGGCCGACGTGCGAACGGTGAACGACCTGATCGGCTGGCTGTCCAGCCGGGGCGAGGCTTATGCCTACGCCTTCGAAAAGCCGAAGGTGATCCGCGCCGCGATCGACCAGGCTCACGTCAAGCCGGACGCCGTGATATCAGGCGCGCGTGAGATTGCGTTCTTCCCGCCGATGACCGGCGGCTGACCTCAACCATGTCCGTCACCGCGACCATCCGCATCCAGGAAGGCGATTTCGACGCTGCGCAGGAGATCGCGGCGCTCACCAAAGGCCGTACCGATATCGGCGCCGTCGTCACGTTCAGCGGCATCTGCCGCGGCAGCGAGAACGGCGAGCCGATCGCCGCGCTGACGCTCGAGCATTATCCCGGCATGGCGGAGGCCGAGATCGGGCGCCACGCCGACGAGGCGCTGTCGCGCTGGCCGTTGCAGGGGCTCACCATCGTTCACCGGTTCGGCCGCATCGCGCCGGGCGAGAACATCGTGCTGGTGGTGACGGCGTCGTCGCATCGCCAGGCAGCGTTCGAAGCGGCGGAATTCCTGATGGACTATCTGAAGACCAACGCTCCGTTCTGGAAGCGCGAGGAAAGCGAAAAAGGCACCAGTTGGGTCGAGGCGCGCGACCATGATGATGCCGCCGCCGCGCGCTGGACCAAGCCCTGATGGCCAAACGCACGAAGCCGGCGGCAAAGCGTGGCCAGACCACATCGAAACTTCCCAAAGTCGGCGCCGGCGAATTGCTGACGCTGCTCGATTTCGTCCGCTACGCCGTCAGCCGCTTCACCGAGGCCGAGCTGGTGTTTGCCCATGGCACCACCGATCCGGTGGCCGAGGCCGTCTTCCTGGTCTGCGAGACGCTGCATCTGCACCCTGACCAGTTCGAGGCGTTCGCCACCGCGCGCGTCACCGCCGCCGAAGGCCGAAAGATCCTCGACCTGATCGCGCGCCGCGTCACGACGCGAAAACCCACAGCCTACCTCGTCAACAAGATCTACATGCGCGGCCTGCCTTTCTATGTCGACGAGCGCACCATCGTGCCGCGCTCGTTCATCGGCGAACTGCTGGACTCGCATTTCGGTCGCCAGGAAAATGAAGAGTATGACGAGGAAGACGGTTCGCTGATCGGCGATCCGGCATCGATACGCAGCGTGCTCGACCTCTGCACCGGCTCGGGTTGTCTCGCCATTCTGGCAAGCAGGAATTTTCCGAATGCTACAATCGACGCGGTGGATATTTCAAAAGACGCGATCGAGGTCGCCGCGCGCAATGTCGGAGACTACGGGCTACAGGATCGCTTGAAGCTGTACCGTGGCGATCTGTTCAAGCCACTGGGCGGCAAGCGCTACGACCTGATCATTTCCAATCCGCCCTATGTCGATGCGGAAGGCATGGCCGACCTGCCGCGCGAATGCCGTGCCGAGCCGAAGCTTGCCTTCGATGGCGGCGCCGACGGGCTCGACATCGTCAGGCGCATCCTCGACGAGGCAGAAGCGCACCTGACGCCGCAGGGCGGGCTGTTATGCGAGATCGGCCGCTGCCGTCCGCAACTGGAAGCCGCCTATCCGCAACTGCCGCTGCTCTGGCTCGATACCGAGGATTCCGAGGGCGAAGTATTCTGGATCGCCGCCGCCGATCTCTGAACTGTCCGATTGCGCGAAAAATATCACGTCGTGGCGGCGTTCCCGTGTCGCGACGAAACTGATATCTTGGGGCAAATTCGACGTTCAAGCTGAAGAGAGGCCTTCCATGCTGGACAAGAGCCCCCGTCCCACCCCAGTCGCGGTTCCGAACGACCTCGCCGCGCACTGGATGCCGTTCACCGCGAACCGGGCGTTCAAGAAGAACCCGCGGCTGCTCGCCGGCGCCAAGGACATGCATTACTTCACCGTCGACGGCCGCAAGATCATCGACGGCGCCTCGGGCATGTGGTGCACCAATGCCGGCCACGGCCGCACCCAGATTTCGTCGGCAATCGCCAAGCAGGCCGAGGCGCTGGACTATGCCCCACCATTCCAGTTCGGCATCCCGCAGGCCTTCGAACTCGCCAGCCGCATCGCGGAACTGGCGCCCGCCGGGCTCGACCATGTGTTCTTCTGCAATTCCGGCTCGGAAGCGGCCGATACCGCGCTCAAGATCGCGCTCGCCTACCACCAGATCAACGGTCAGGGCAGCCGTATCCGCCTGATCGGCCGTGAACGGGGCTATCACGGCGTCGGCTTTGGCGGCACCTCCGTCGGCGGCATCGTCGGCAACCGCAAGCTGTTCGGCTCGCTGTTGACCGGCGTCGATCATTTGCCGGCGACCTATGACCGCGAGAAGCAAGCCTTCAGCAAGGGCGAACCCGACTATGGCGCGCATTTCGCCGACGAGCTCGAACGCATCGTCAACCTGCACGGCGCCAACACGGTCGCTGCCGTGATCGTCGAGCCGATGGCCGGATCGACCGGCGTGCTGCCGGCGCCGAAGGGCTATCTCAAGCGGCTGCGCGAGATCACCCAGAAGCACGGCATCCTCTTGATCTTCGACGAGGTCATCACTGGCTTTGGCCGGCTCGGCTTCGCCTTTGCGGCCGAACGCTATGGCGTGACGCCGGACATGCTGACCTTCGCCAAGGGCGTCACCAATGGCGCCGCCCCGATGGGCGGCGTGCTGGTGCGCGACACCATCCACGACGCCTTCATGAGCGGTCCGGAACATGTGGTCGAACTGGCCCATGGCTACACCTACTCGGCCCATCCGCTGGCCTGCGCGGCGGGTCTCGCCACGCTCGACATCTACCGCGACGAAAAGCTGTTCGAGCGCGCTCATGGGCTCGAGCCGAAATTCGCCGACGCGGTGATGTCGCTGCGGAACGAGCCAGGCGTCGTGGATATCCGGACCGTCGGCCTGACCGCCGGCATCGACCTCGCGCCGGTCGCCGACGCGCCGGGCAAGCGCGGCTTCGCCGGGCTCGACAGCGCCTTCCACGACAATGATTTGATGCTGCGGGTTGCCGGCGACTCGCTGTGCCTGACCCCGCCCTTGATCATGACCGAGGACCAGATCGGCGAGATCGTCGAAAAGGTCGCCAAGGTGATCCGCGCGACGGCCTGAGCCGCCGCAGGAACATTCAAAACCAAGCGGCGTTCATTCTCCGGCGGCGACGATCATGTCACCGCCGGAGGAGGTATTGCAGAGATGCTTGCGCCTTCGAGCGACCTGCTGCGCGTCGGGATCGGACTGAAGCTCAACCAGATCAAGCTGGCGACACGATCTTACCTGCGCGACCGGACCAACCAGGCGAGCGGGACCATCACGTCCTATGCCGTCGCCGCCGGGCTGCTCGGCGCAGCCGGCGCCTTCCTCATTGCCGCCTGCCTCGTCGGCGCCACGGCGCTGTTTCGCTGGATCGAAATCATTACGGGCAGTTCTGGGCGTTCGGCGCCATCGGCGCGTTGCTGCTCGCGATCGCCGCAATCTGCGCCGGATTGGCCGCGGCCAGACTCAGAAAACCATCGCCGCAGTTTCCCTCGTTCACCAGCCGCCTTCGCATGGCGATCAAGGCCAACCCACTCCAACCGGACCAGCTTGAAGCTGCGCGGGACACCGCCGCGTCGGTCTTGTTGGCGCCGTCGGCGTCTCCAGCCGGCGATCGTCGCAGGCAGCGATCCCGGACGGGTCGCGACAACAGGAAGATGCAGGCCGGCCTGATCCTGATGGCGACCTTGCTGGGCTGGGCGGCAACGCGACGGCGGCGGCAAGCGCGACAAACGGACATCTGATGCCCCGCGCGCGATCCGGCCCCGACAACAATCTGCGCTTGATCGCGGCGACCGCCATTCTCGTCCTGACCGCGCAGCGCTTTTTTCAGGCCGGAGCAAAAGCAAGTTCTTCCGAAAAGTTGGTCGCGCAACCCGGCTCGCCCGCGCGCGAACAGGCTCAGGAACCCGGTGCCCGAACGGGTAGCCCGCCTACGGTCAATTGGATTGCAATTTCCTGGGCGACCTGGAAACACATCCTGTGGCGCATCTATGAACGCGCCAATGATGATCGTTTGCTCGCCACCGCCGCCGGCGTGGTGTTCTTCGGCCTGCTCGCGATATTTCCGGCCATAACGGCGCTGGTTTCGTCCTACGGCCTGTTCGCCGACCCCAGAACCATCGGCGCCAATCTGCAAACGCTGGCGCTGATGCTGCCCGAAGGTTCGTTCCAGATCGTGCAGGACCAGATTGCCCGCGTGCTCGACAAGGGCAACGCTGCGCTCGGCGGGACGTTTCTGTTTGGCCTCGCCCTTGCTCTGTGGAGCGCCAACGCCGGCGTCAAGGCGATCATCGACGCGCTCAACGTCGTCTACGAGGTGCGGAAACACGCAACTTCCTGAAACTAAATCTGCTTTCGCTCGCCTTCACGACCGGCGGGATCGTGGCCCTGCTGCTGATGGTCGGCGCGGTCGTGGTGTTTCCGCTGCTGTTCAATCATCTCGGCCTGCCGCCCGAGAGTGGGCTTATCCTCGGCCTGGCGCGCTGGCCGTTGCTGTTGGCGGTCCTGCTCGTCGCGCTGAGCCTGCTCTACCGGTTTGGACCCAACCGGCCCGCGGCGCGGTGGGAGTGGCTGGGCGCGGGGACGCTCGCGGCGGCGCTGCTCTGGATCGCCGGCTCGGCCGCACTGTCCTGGTACCTCTCGAATTTCGGCAACTACAATGCGACCTACGGCTCGCTTGGCGCCGCGATCGGCCTGATGATGTGGATGTGGATATCGGCAACGATCGTGCTGTTCGGGGCAGAGCTGAACTCGGAGATCGAGCACCATGCGACCGCAGACGCTCGGGGGCGCCAAGCCGGCAGGTAGCGGCCGCGCGTGATCGCCAGCACGAAAGCCAGTTCCGGCCGTGCCAAAAGAACACTAGCTCTGCGAATCAACATTGATGCTAAGGTTGCGCCGCTCGGGGAGCGCAAGGCGGAACACGCCTGAAACTTCCGTGTTTTCCCGGGGTGAATACAGTTCGGACCTGAGGGCGTAGCGCGCGACATGATCTGCATTTCGACGGTTTTCATCGCCATCTGCATGGTGCTGGTTGCAGCCTCCCTCGGCCTCGTCCTGCATGCGGTGGCCGGCTTCAACGGCACCGAATCCGCGATCGTGGCGCTCACCGCGCTGACCTTCCTGATCCTCTACAACGCCGTTTCGATGCGGCTGCGCGACCGCTCCGACGTCGGCGGCCAGATCGCCGATCTTTCCCGCGGCACCGCCGACCTCGCCCGCCAGGTTGCCGAATTCGGCCGCCGGCTCGCCGCGGTCGAGGGCCGGGTGGTGTCGGCGAACTCTGCAAGCTCCGACCGCATCCAGGCCGTCCTCGGCGAGATCAACGAGCTCGGCGGGTTGGTCAAGCAACTGGCCATCTCGGTGGCGAGCCACGAGGATCTGCTGGCTTCGGGCGCGGCGACCGCGCCCCGCCCCGGTGCAGCATTCCGAACCGCCGAACGAACCGGCGCTCGCCGCGGAGCAGCCTACGCCTGCCGTGAGGCCCACGCCGGCTGCTGCCACAAAGCCGGCGCCAGCGGCAATTGCCGCAGAAGCGACGTCTGCCTCGCGCAGCCAGCCGCAACTGCTTGCCGCGGTGAAGAACGCCGTCGAGGAAAACCGGCTCGACATCTACCTGCAGCCGATGGTGACGCTGCCGCAGCGCAAGGTGCGGTTCTACGAGGCAGTGACGCGGCTGCGCGACGACAAGGATCAGATCCTCGCCGCCGACGATTTCATCGCCACCGCCGAAGCCGGCGGGCTGATCGGCAAGATCGATCACATGGTGATGCTGCGCTGTATCCAGGTGTTGCGCCGCCTGATGGTGCGCAACAAGGACGTCGGTGTGTTCTGCAACGTCTCGGCGGCGACGCTCGGCAATCCCGCCAATTTCGCGCAATGCCTCGACTTCCTCGAGGCCAATCGGGCGCTGGCGCCGTCCTTCGTGCTCGAATTCAAGCAGGCGGCGTTCCGCCACCTCGGTCCAACCGAAATCGAGAATCTCGCCGCGCTGTCGCAGCGCGGTTACCGCTTCTCGATCGATCACGTCACCGACTTGCGGATCGAGCCGCGCGACCTCGCCGACCGCGGCGTCCGTTTCATCAAGGTGCCGGCGGCACTGTTGCTCGATCCCAAGCAGAGTTCGACCTCGGACATCCACCCTTCCGACCTTTCCGACCTGCTCGGCCGCTTCGGCATCGACCTGATCGCCGAAAAGATCGAGGGCGAGCGCGCGGTGGTGGACCTGCTCGACTATGACGTGCGGTTTGGACAGGGCTTCCTGTTTGCGCCGCCGCGGCCGTTGCGGCCCGAGGGGCATCTGCTACGGCCGGTTCGACAGCGAACAAGGAATCCGGCACTCTCAATGGCTCCAGCAACACCGCTCCCATCGCCGGCCCGGCCGCCGAGCCCCCGATGCGGGCGACCGGCAATGCCGCACTGGCGCGCCGTGCCGCGGGACCGGGCTAACGGGCTTCCGCAATCATGACCTCATTGCGGTTTGTCGAACGGCTGCGCGATCTCGTGGACGGCGTGGAGGTCATCCTCTCCGACATCTGGGGCGTGGTGCATAACGGGCTCGAGGCGTTTCCCGAAGCCTGCGAGGCGCTGCACACCTATCGCCAGCGCGGCGGCACCGTCATCCTGATCACCAACGCGCCGCGGCCGGCCGATTCCGTGCAGCGCCAGCTGCGCAAGCTCGGCGTCGCCGACGAAACCTACGATGCCATCGTCAGCTCCGGCGACCTGACCCGGAATTTCGTCGCGGGCCATCCCGGCAAGAAGATGTTCTGGATCGGTCCGGAGCGAGACTCGTCGATCCATCGCGGGCTTGACGCCGCGATGGCACCGCTGGAGCAGGCCGACTACATCATCTGCACCGGCCTGTTCGACGACGAAACCGAATCGGCGGAAGACTATCGCGCCATGATGCTGCAGGCGCGCGAGCACAAGCTGCCGCTGGTTTGCGCCAATCCTGACATCGTTGTCGAACGCGGCGACCGGCTGATCTATTGCGCGGGCGCGATCGCCGAGCTCTATCGCGAACTCGGCGGCGAGGTGATCTTCTACGGCAAGCCGCATCGCCCGATCTACGAACGCGCCATGGCGCTCGCCGCCGAACGCCGCGGCCAGCCGACTTCGCTCGACCGGGTGCTGGCGATCGGAGATTCGGTGCGGACCGATCTCACCGGCGCGCTCGGCTTCAGAATCGATTGTCTTTTCCTTACCCGCGGCATCCATTCCGAGGAGTTCGAGGGCATCGACCAGCTCGACCCGGCCTCGGTGAAGGAGCTGTTCGGACATCCACCCCGCGCGCTGATGCGGGAGCTGCGGTGGTAGGTGCATCGCTGCACCGGACTCAAAATTGCGAAAACAACCCCATGCAAAGTAGGAATGGGCCTTACATCATCCGAAAACGCAAGACCTGGCAGGGCGTGGACTCATGAGAGCGCAGCATGCCCGGGATTGGGCCGGGCATCACGAGAATTGGAGCGAGCTGGAGACTAGGCGCGTTACGCCGTCGCCATGTCCGGGAAGACCGCCTCGATCTTGGTCTTCAGCGTCGCCGCGTTGAACGGCTTGACGATGTAGTTGTTCACGCCGGCCTTCTTGGCGGCGATCACGTTCTCGGTCTTGGATTCCGCGGTGATCATGATGAAGGGCGTGGTGGCCAGATTGGGGTCGGCACGGACTTCCTTGAGCAGGTCGTAGCCGGTCATCGGCTCCATGTTCCAGTCGGAAATCACGAGCCCGTATTTCTTGCCGCGCATCTTGTTCAGCGCCGCCGAGCCGTCGCTGGCATCGTCGATGTTGTCGAAGCCGAGCTGCTTCAGAAGATTTCGGATGATGCGGATCATGGTGCTGTAGTCATCAACCACCAGAACCGGCATGGACAAATCAACCGCCATCTTTCCCCACTCAATGCTTACGCCACAAATATTCGGCAGGCCTGCGCGACCCGCAGTCCTCCCCAACCTCTAGCATCTGCCGTTAAACAGCCCGTTAACCGGGCGACACCGGATTGCAGCCGTTTTGGTCCGACCCGGCCCGCTTGACTTCGACGGGGGCACCGCGTCACGGTCCGGCCGCGTTCACCAAGACCAGAATCCCTGAAGAATCCGTGCAGAAACCCTGAAATGACGACTGGTTTTACC
The DNA here is from genome assembly GCA_044772375.2 of Bradyrhizobium sp. RDT10. Lineage (GTDB taxonomy): Bacteria > Pseudomonadota > Alphaproteobacteria > Rhizobiales > Xanthobacteraceae > Bradyrhizobium. Next base: position 381,945 of record CP187939.1, on the reverse strand, counting down.
GTTATCCGCGATACTACCCCTGCCGCCGAGATCCCCGCGGGGCCGTGGTCGCCATGGGCAATTTCGACGGCGTCCATCTGGGCCACCGGGCTGTGATCGACGCTGCCTTACGGATGGGCCGCGCCCACGGCAAGCCGGCTTTCGCCGTCACCTTCGAGCCGCATCCACGCAGTTTTTCAGCCCGAACAGCCCGCAATTCCGCCTCTCCGACGAGGCCAGCAAGCTGCGGCTGCTGGCCGGGACGGGGCTGGATGGTGCCGTGGTGATGACCTTCGACAAGACCCGCGCCGGAACCTCGGCGCAAGATTTCATTCACCATGACCTGATCGAGCGCCTCGGCGTCAGCGGCATTGCGGTCGGCTACGACTTTCATTTCGGCAAGGGCCGTGCCGGCTCGCCGAGCCTCCTGGTCAGCGAGGGGCCGCGGCTCGGCATCGAAGTCGACGTCCAGGCCCATGTCGATATCGAGGAGCGGCCGGTGTCCTCCAGCGCGATCCGCATGGCGCTTGCGGAGGGCCAGATCGACGAAGCCACCGCCATGCTGGGCGGGCCGTGGTTTGTAAGCGGCGAGGTGATCCATGGCGAGAAGCGCGGCCGCGATCTCGGCTACCCCACCGCCAATATCCGCCTCGACAAGAATTGCAGCCTCAAGCATGGCATCTATGCGGTGCGAGTCGGCCGCGGGCGGGGAAAGGATCAGGTGCGGCTCGATGGCGTGGCGAGCTTCGGCCGCCGCCCGACCTTTGATAACGGCGCACCGCTGCTCGAAGTGTTCGTGTTCGACTTCAAGGGTGATCTCTATGGCACCCCGCTCGACGTCGCCTTTATCAGCTTCATCCGCGACGAACTTAAGTTTGACTCAATCGACGCGCTGATCCGCCAAATGGACGAAGACAGCGCGCGAGCCCGCGCGGCCTTGGCCGCCGCGCCCGATGCATTCCCCAAGCTCGGAGTAATCGGTTAAGCATGACCGAAAAAGAGAAGATGCTGGCCGGCGAACTGTATCGTCCCGGCGACCCAGAACTGCAGGCGGATGCCGCTGCGAACAAAGCCTGGCTCGCGCGCTACAATGCGGCAATGGCAGCGCCCGTCTCCGAACGTCACGCGCTGCTGTCAGCTCATCTCGGCCGTGTCGGTACCGGCGCCGTGATCCGCCCGCCGTTCTTTTGCGACTATGGCTACAACATCCGGCTCGGCGACGAGGTGTTTCTCAACTTCAACTGCATCATCCTCGACGTCGTCGAAGTTGTCATCGGCGACCGCACCCAGATCGGACCGGCGGCGCAAATCTACGCCGCCGACCACCCGCGCGACGCCGAGACGCGGCGGACCGGCCTTGAATTCGGCCGCCCGGTGCGGATCGGAAGCGACGTCTGGATCGGCGGCGGCGCCATCATCCTCCCCGGCGTCACGATTGGCGACGGTGCAGTGATCGGCGCCGGTAGTGTGGTGACGCGGGATGTCGCCTCGGGTCAGACAGTTACCGGAAACCCGGCCCGGCCGCGTCGGGCCTGACCGGACGGCCGCACCGGGGCTTTGCGATTTCCCGGTTGGCTGCTATGGAAAGCTCCATGTTTGCGCGGCGCACCATCAGCATTAGCAGCCCGGCTTCCGCCTGAGCGATCCGCTCGGCGCAAGACCGGGTTTTTCCTGTTCAGCCGCTTTCCCCGCGTTTCAGCGCCGTTATGAGCCAAACCAGAGCATTCATGTCCCAAAAGCCGCAAAAGTCCGACGTCACTGACTATTCAAAAACCCTGTTCCTGCCGCAGACGGAATTCCCGATGCGCGCCGGCCTGCCGCAGCGCGAGCCGGAAATCCTCAAATACTGGAACGAGATCGACCTTTACGAAAAGCTGCGAAAGGACGCCGCCGGCCGCGCCAAATTCGTGCTGCATGACGGCCCGCCCTACGCCAACGGCAACATCCATATCGGCCACGCCCTAAACAAGATCCTCAAGGACGTCGTCACCAAGAGCCAGCAGATGCTGGGCTTCGATTCCAACTACGTGCCCGGCTGGGACTGCCACGGCCTGCCGATCGAATGGAAGATCGAGGAAGAGAACTACCGCTCCAAGGGCAAGCCGAAGCCGGACTTCCGCGACTCCGCCGCGATGGTGGCATTCCGCAAGGAGTGCCGCGCCTATGCGACGCACTGGCTGAACGTCCAGCGCGAGGAGTTCAAGCGGCTCGGCATCATCGGCGACTGGGACCACCCCTACGCCACCATGAGCTATCCGGCCGAAGCCCAGATCGCGCGCGAATTGATGAAGTTCGCCGCCAACGGCACGCTCTATCGCGGCTCCAAGCCCGTGATGTGGAGCGTGGTCGAGAAGACCGCGCTGGCCGAGGCCGAGGTCGAATACGAGGACTACACCTCCGATATGGTGTGGGTGAAGTTTCCGGTCACCTCGCCGGCGCATGGCGCGCTGGCCGAGGCTTCCGTGCTGATCTGGACCACCACGCCGTGGACGCTGCCGGGCAACCGCGCCATCTCGTTCTCGCCGAAGATCGCCTACGGTCTCTACAAGGTGACCGATGCGCCATCGAGACAATTGGGCAAAGACCGGCGATGTGCTGATCCTTGCGGACGCGCTCGCAGGAGAAGTATTCAAACAGGCGCGCGTCACGGCCTACGAGAAGGTGCGCGACCTGCCGGGCGACACACTCGACGCGGTGGAATGTGCCCATCCGTTGAAGGGCTTCAGCGGCGGATACGAATTCACGGTGCCGCTGCTCCCCGGCGACCATGTCACCGACGACGCCGGTACCGGCTTCGTCCATACCGCACCGGGCCACGGCCGCGAGGACTTCGACGTCTGGATGGCGAACGCGCGCGATCTGGAGCCGCGCGGCATCAACATCGCAATCCCCTATACCGTCGATGAGAACGGCGCCTTCACCGATCACGCGCCGGGCTTTGTCGGAAAACGCGTGATCAACGACAAGGGCGAGAAGGGCGACGCCAACGAGGCCGTGATCAAGGCGCTGGTCGAGGCCGGCAAGCTTCTGGCGCGCGGCCGACTCAAGCATCAATACCCACATTCCTGGCGCTCGAAGAAGCCGGTGATCTTCCGCAACACGCCGCAATGGTTCATTGCGATGGACAAGGATATCGCCGTCGACGGCAAAGCGAAGCCGGGCGACACGCTGCGCGCCCGCGCGCTGCATGCGATCTCGGTGACGCAATGGGTGCCGCCCGCCGGACAAAACCGCATCAACGGCATGATCGCCGGCCGCCCGGACTGGGTGATCTCGCGCCAGCGCGCCTGGGGCGTGCCGATCGCCGTCTTCGTGCGCGAGAAGGGCGACGGCTCCGCCGAGATCCTGCAGGACGAAATCGTCAATCAGCGCATCGTCGAAGCTTTCATGGAGGAAGGCGCCGACGCCTGGTACATGGACGGGGCGCGCGAGCGCTTTCTTGGATCGCGCTCGACTGAGGAATGGAAGAAAGTCGACGATATCTGCGACGTCTGGTTCGATTCGGGCTCGACCCATGCCTTCGTGCTGGAGGACCGCCAGAATTTCCCCAATCTCGGCAACATCGTCCGCAAGATCGATGGCGGCGACGATACCGTGATGTATCTGGAAGGGTCGGACCAGCATCGCGGCTGGTTTCATTCCTCGCTGCTGGAAAGCGCCGGCACCCGCGGCCGCGCGCCGTATGACGTGGTGCTCACCCACGGTTTTACGCTGGATGAGAACGGCCGCAAGATGTCGAAATCGCTAGGCAACACCGTCGAGCCGCAGAAGGTGATGAAGGATTCGGGCGCGGACATCCTCCGCCTCTGGGTCAGCGCCACCGACTATGCCGACGACCAGCGCATCGGGCCGGAGATCCTCAAGAACACTATCGAAACCTACCGCAAGCTGCGCAACTCGATCCGCTGGATGCTCGGCACGCTGCATCATTTCGATCCTGCCGATGCGGTCGCCCATGCCGACATGCCCGAGCTGGAACGCTTGATGCTGCACGAGCTCGCGAAACGCGCCTCCATCGTGCACCAGGCCTATGCCGAGTTCGACTACAAGACGGTGGTCGCGACGCTTGCGGCGTTCATGAACACCGAATTGTCGGCGTTCTATTTCGATATCCGCAAGGACGCGCTGTATTGCGATCCGCCGTCCTCGGTCGCGCGCAAGGCGGCGCTGACCGCGATCGACATCATCTGCGATGCGATCCTGCGCTGGCTGGCGCCGGTGCTCAGCTTCACCTGCGAAGAGGCGTGGCGGATGTACAGGCCGAACACGGAAGCTTCGGTGCACCTGACGTTGTTCCCGGAAGGTTTTGACCAGTTCCGCGATAATGCGCTTGCCGCCAAGTGGGAAACCATCCGCGACGTCAGGCGCGTGGTCACCGGCGCACTCGAGCTCGAACGCGCCGCCAAGAATATCGGCTCCTCGCTGGAGGCTTCGCCGTTGGTCTATGTGTCGGACAACAACATCTTCAACACGCTGTTCGACGTCGACCTCGCCGAGGTCTGCATCACTTCGAATGCGATGGTGACCAACGACGAGGCGCCGGCCAGCGCATTCAAGCTCGCCGACGTGCCCGGCGTCGCGGTCGTGGTTGAAAAGGCCGTGGGCACCAAATGCGCACGGTCGTGGAAGATCCTGCCGACCGTCGGTGAAGACGCCGAATATCCCGACGTCTCCCCGCGCGATGCGCAGGCGTTGCGCGAATGGAAGGCGCTTACCGAAGGCGAGAAGCCGGTTGATGCAGTCGAAGAGCCCGCCGAGCCTGTCGGGTTGATCGAGAAGCAACACGTCGAACAAGCGCAGCAATTTGAGAAAACGCCAGAGCAAGCCAATTCGGGAAACGTGACGGCTGCCAAGCCAGACAAAAAGCCCGGGCCAAGAAGACTTTGGAAAACGCGGAGGCTGACGAAGCCAAGAGACCGGCCAAAGCCAACAAGGTCGTAGCGGCCAAGAAGGCCGTCGAAGCCGAGAAAACCGTTGAAGCCGAAGCCAGGAAGCCCAATGCCAAAAAGGCCAAAACCAAGAAGGCGAAGGCCAAGAAAGCCACGACCAAAAAGCCGTAGCCAAGAAAGCCAAGGCCAAGAAAGCTGCCAAATCTTCGGCAACGAAGGGGGCTAAGAAGGCGGCTGCAAAGACGGTGGCCAGGAGGGCAAAGAAGAAAAAGACGACCACGAAGCCGGGAAGGAAGCCGCCGGCGACCACGCCAAAAAGAAGAAAAGAAGGTCAGATAAGTGTCCGGCAAGGAGCGCTTCGTGACCCGTCACCTCCGCGTCGGCGCCATTGCCGCGATCGCAACGCTGGTGATCGACCAGGCCTCGAAACTCTGGCTGCTCTACGTGTTCGACCTCGCCCATCGCGGCGCGGTCAGGGTCACGCCGTTCTTCGACCTGGTGCTGGCCTGGAACGTCGGGATCAGCTTTGGCTGGTTCCAAAGCGATAACCAGCTCGCCCAACTCGCGCTGATGGCGATCCAGGCGATCGCCGTGATCGTGCTGGGGATCTGGATGGCGCGCTCCAGCACCCTGCTGGCAACGCTGGCGCTCGGCCTGATCATCGGCGGCGCGGTCGGCAACGGCATCGACCGCTTCCTGCATGGCGCGGTAGTCGATTTCGCCCTGTTCCACATCGAGATCGGGGGAAAAACCTTCAATTGGTATGTGTTTAACCTGGCGGATGTGGCCATTGTTGCCGGGGTAGCGGGCCTATTGTATGACTCGTTCCTGGGGGCACCCGCCGCAAAAGCGCCCTGATCCCGGCCGATACGAACCCTGCGGTATGGAGCCATCAAGCCCCTTAAACCGGCCCCCGCGTGTTGCAAAAATTGTGAATGGGAACAGCGCGATGCGCGAGACCGAAGCCCGCTTCTGGATGCTGCAGACCAGCTCGCTGAGCCGGGCCCTGCGGTTTGCCGCCATTGCCCTCGGCATAGGCCTCGTAATGGCCGTCGGCCCCGTGCGCGCGGCTGATGACGAGGACGAAGACGACAAGACCTTCGAGGAAAAGATCATTGAAGGCATCATGCGCGGCCTCGGCGGCACCAACATGGAAAACCGCGGCATCGAGTACCGCGAGCGTTCCCCTGGTGGTTCCCCCAAGCTCGATTTGCCGCCGCCGGCCGGCGCCTCGGCCGAAGTGACGGCGCCGAACTGGCCGAAGGATCCCGACCTGCAGCGCCGAAAGGCGGCTGCCGCGGCGCAAGAAAGAAAACAAGGACCCGCGCGAAGCGGCCCGCGTCCTGACGCCAGCCGAACTCGCGGTGGGCAAGACCGCGGCGCCCTCGCGCCAAGACAACGATCCGGTGCAACCCGGTACCAACAACAACAATCCGATCCTGAGCCCGTCGCAGCTCGGCTATAACGGCGGCTTCAGCGGCCTGTTCGGCGGCAGCAAGACCGAGACGGCTCCGTTCAAGGGCGAGCCGACGCGGGATTCGCTGACGCAGCCGCCGCCCGGCTACCAGACGCCGTCGTCGAACTATGCCTACGGCACCGGACCGAAGGAATCGCTCAACAAGGAATACAATCCGGCCGCCGGCAAGTATGGCGAATAGTTAAGCTCATCTCTCGCCTTCGTGACGATTGCTGGTACCGGCGCGGTGTACGATGCCGCGGCTTGATCCCGAACGGATTTGTCGGGTTACTTCTAACATTTGCGCGAATTCCCGTCGCAAGACCGGTAACCAGTTTTGCGGAATGAGCGCGCCAGATAGGTCATGATGTCCCCACACCGCTTTGCCGCTCCTCTCGTTGCAGCCCTCATCTCGACGTTTGCTTTCTCCAACGGTAGCGCATTCGCCCAGACCACGGTCACGTCAGAACGTCCCGCCAGCTTCACCCTCGACAACGGCCTGCAAGTGGTCGTGATCCCGGATCACCGCACGCCCGTCGTCACGCAGATGATCTGGTACAAGGTCGGCTCCGCCGACGAGACACCAGGCAAATCGGGACTGGCGCACTTCCTCGAACATCTGATGTTCAAGGGGACGGCCAAACATCCCGCCGGTGAATTTTCCCAGACCGTGCTGCGGATCGGCGGCAACGAAAACGCCTTCACCTCGCTCGACTACACCGGCTATTTCCAGCGCGTGCCGCGCGAGCAGCTGGCGAAAATGATGGAGTTCGAGGCCGACCGCATGACCGGGCTCATCCTCAAGGATGAGAACGTGCTGCCCGAGCGCGACGTCGTACTCGAGGAATTCAACATGCGCGTCGCCAACAATCCGGACGCGCGGTTGACCGAACAAATCATGGCGGCGCTGTATCTCAACCATCCCTATGGCCGCCCCGTGATCGGCTGGCGCCAGGAGATCGAGAAGCTCGACCGCGAGGATGCGCTGGCGTTCTACAAGCGCTTCTACGCGCCGAACAACGCGATCCTGGTGATCGCGGGCGACGTCGACGCCAAGGAAGTCCGCCCGATGGTGGAAAAGGCCTATGGCGGCATCCCGGCGCAGCCGGCGATATCAGCGCATCGCATCCGCCCACAGGAGCCGGTGCCTGCCGCGCCGCGCACGGTGACGCTGTCCGACCCACGCGTCGAACAGACCAGCCTGCGGCGCTACTATCTCGTCCCCTCCTCCGCGACGGCTGCGGCCGGCGAAGGCCCCGCGCTCGACGTGCTCGCGCAACTGATGGGCGGCGGCTCCAACTCCTATCTCTATCGCGCGCTGGTGATCGACCGTCCGCTCGCGATCAGCGCCGGCGCCGGTTACCAGGGCACTTCGCTGGATCCCTCGCAGTTCTCGATCTCGGTTTCGCCAAAACCCGGCGTGGAGTTTTCGCAGATCGAGCAGGCGATCGACGGCGTGATTGCGGACGTCATCCAGAATCCGGCCCGCGCCGAGGATCTCGAACGGGTCAAGACCCAGTTGATTGCGGAGGCGATCTACGCCCAGGACAACCAGGCCACGCTGGCGCGCTGGTATGGCGGCGCGCTGACCACGGGGCTTTCCATCGACGATATCAGGAGCTGGCCGGACCGGATTCGCGCCGTTACCACCGAACAGGTCCGCGACGCCGCGCAGAAATGGCTCGACAAGAAGCGCTCCGTGACCGGCTATCTGATCAAGGATGCCGCGCCGAAACGCGAGGAGAAGCGCTCGTGATCCGTATTTCGATTGGCGCGCAGCGCCTCGTATCCGGCCTGATTGCCGGTGCCGTGCTGCTGTTGCTGGCGGCGACGCCGTCGCACGCCGCGGCAAAGATCCAGCGGCTGGTCTCGCCTGGAGGCATCGAGGCCTGGTTCGTGCAGGACGCCACCGTGCCCTTGATTGCGATGGAATATGCCTTCAGCGGCGGCGCAGGTCAGGATCCATCAGGCAAGTCCGGCGTCGGCAACATGGTCGCTGGCCTGCTCGACGAGGGCTCCGGCGATCTCGATTCCAAGACCTTTCGCGAGCGCCTCGAGCGCCGCGCCATCGAACTGAGCTTCTCGTCGACCCGCGATTACTTCCGCGGCTCGCTGCGCATGCTCAAGGACAACAAGGACGAGGCTTTCGGCCTCCTGCACCTGGCGCTGACCTCGCCGCGTTTCGACGCCACCGACGTCGAGCGCATTCGCGCACAGGTGCTCTCCGGCTTGCGGCGCGATACCACCAACCCGACCTCGCTGGCGAGCCGAAAATTCCTCGAAGTCGCCTTCGGCGATCATCCCTATGGCAGGCATGGCAACGGCACGCTCGACAGCGTGCCGAAGATCGACGCCGCCGACCTGAAGGACTACGTTCGCCGCGTCATCGCCAAGGATAGCTTGCGTATCGCCGTGGTCGGCGATGTCGATGCCGACACGCTCGGCAAGCTGCTGGACAAGACGTTCGGCGGATTGCCGGCCAAGGCCAGCCTGACGCAGGTCGCCGAGGTCGAGGCCACCAAGCCGCCGCAGCGCGCGTTCGTGCCGCTCGACGTGCCGCAGACCGTGGTGACGTTCGGCGGCCCCGGCATTCGCCGCCACGATCCGAATTTCATGGCCGCCTATGTCGTGAACCACATCCTCGGCGGCGGATCGTCGTCGCGGCTCTATAAGGAAGTGCGCGAAAAGCGCGGCCTGGCCTATTCGGTCTATGAATCCCTGCTCTGGATGGATCGCTCCGCGTTGTTCATCGGCAATACCGGCACCCGCGCCGATCGCGCCGGCGAGACCGTCGACGCCATCGAGAAGGAAATCCGCCGCATGGCCGAGGAAGGTCCGACCCAGAACGAGTTGGACGAGGCCAAGTCCTACCTCAAGGGCTCGCAGATGCTGGCGCTCGATACCTCCTCGAAGCTCGCCCAGGCGCTGCTGCAGTACCAACTCGACAAGCTGCCGATCGACTACATCGAAAAGCGCAACGCCCTCGTCGACGCCGTGACGCTCGACGACGCCAGGAAGGCCGCACAGAAGCTGTGGGGCCAGGGTCTGCTCACCGTCATCGTGGGCCGCGCCCCGCAAGCCGCTGCCCAGCCCGCCGCGGCGCCGCCGAAGGCGAACTAGCAGCCGGATTTCTCCACAAGCTCCGACGTCATCCCGGGATAAGCGCAATTGCGCTTACCCTGGAGGGCGCGCCCTTCGCGCGCGTCTCGAAGGATGTGCTACACACTCATCCTTCGAGGCTCGCCCAGCGGTGCAACTGCACCGGAAGGCTCGCGCCTCAGGATGACGCCTGTTTACGCCTTGAGAAATCCTTTCGGTGAACGCCATGCTGCGGGTTTCCCGCGACCTTACGATCGACGAGAACGACATCGAGATCGGCTTCGTCCGCGCCTCCGGTCCGGGCGGGCAGAACGTCAACAAGCTTTCGACCGCAGCGCAGCTCCGTTTCGATACGCGCAAGATCACGCTGCCGGAGGACGCGGCTCTGCGACTGAACCGGATTGCCGGCCAGCGCATGACCAAGGAAGGCGTGATCGTGATCCACGCCCAGCGCTTCCGTACCCAGGAGCGCAACCGCGCCGACGCCATCGACCGCCTGCTCGAAATGCTGCGCGAAGCCATGGTAAGGCCGATACCGCGGCGAGCAACCAAGCCGACTTTCGGCTCGAAGCAGCGAAGGCTCGAAGGCAAGAAGCGCCGCAGCGACGTCAAGGCGAAGCGCAATACCGCGCGCTTCGACGATTGAGGTCCCTCAATCCCGGATCAAATATTCCCGGATCATCAACCGCGCGCGGTGAATGCGCGCCTTGACGCTTTCGCGCGTCTGGGCGAGAACTTCAGCGATCTCGTCGATCGACAATTCCTCGATATCGCGCAGCAGGATCACCTCGCGGTAGTGATCGGGCAAGGACTGGATGGCGCGGGAAAGATCGATGCGAATGTCTTCGGGCACAAGATGCGCCAGCCGCATCTCCACATCGTCAGCCGGAGTGTCCGCGATTCCCGCCGATCGGCGCAGCAGGCGAAGGCAGGCGCGGCGGGCGACCGCAAACAGCCACGCCGAGAACGACGTCACCGCGCGCAGCGTGCCGACCCGCCGGTACAGCAGCAACAGCGTTTCCTGAACCGCGTCATCGATATCCGCCGCGCGGCAATTGCGCGCGGCATAACGGCGGATGTCCGGCTGTGCGACCGCGATCAGCGACACCAGCGCATCGGCGTCGCCGCGGCGGGCGGCCTCGACCAGCGAGGGATCGCACCGCGTTGCCCCGGCCAGCGCGGTCATGGCGAAGGAAGCTTCCGGCCGACCATGGCGCACATCGGGCAAAAGCCGAAAAAGCCAGTCAGAATCGCAACCGCGCCGGTGCCCGCGATCAAATAGCCGGCCGTCGTGCCGGGCATGCTACGCAGCCCGGGCATGCCGAGCAGCCCGGGCATGCCGAGCAGCCCGTACGCGATCATCACAACGCCGCCGATCGTCCGCATCGCCCGCTCCCAGCCCGGCAAATTCTTGCGATAAAACATAACAGCTCCCTTTGATTCAGCGAGAGAACTTCAATGCGTTCTCTCCCAATAGAGCCGCCCGGGCTGGCTTTCGGTTCGCGGACCTCCGGCAAAAGTACAAAAAACTCCGGCCGCCCATCGCGGCCGGAGTTCTGTTTGGAGAGCAACCCGGCGGAGGAGACGGGTGTCCTCCTGACGCTTATCGGCCGCTCGCCGGCGGGGTGGCCGCTCCGCCGGTGGCCTTGGGCGCTGCGTGGGGCGCGCCGCTGCCGGCTCCGACGGTACCCTTGCCGGACTTCGCGCCGGCCCTCTGGCCGGCTGCCGGCGCGTCGGCGTCCTCGTCCATGCTGCCTGACGGTCCGCCTTGCATCTGGGTCGTGCCCTTTGCACCGCCGCGGATTTGGGTGTCGGATGAGGCGCCTTGCGCCAGTACCGGACCGGCAAGCAGAGCCGAGATTGCAACCGCGATAGCCGAGGTTTTCACTAGCTTCATCCATTTCTCCAAGGTTTGGTTGACGACGAACAGTTCGGCTTCTTCAGGCGCCGTTCACAACCCGAACATGCTCATCGCCGGATCAGTCGTTATCAACGAACGGCGCGCCCGCCATGCAAGCCGCGCGATGTGGTGATCGTGCAGGGATTTCGGGGTCATTTTGCGGATCTTTGGCCACGGACCGACCGCATATGCGACGCTTCCGCAGCTCCAGAAAAGTTCCGTAAAAATATTTTGACACATGCATTTGATCCGGTAGCCACCTAAAATCGCCCACCAGCTTCGAATCGATCCGAGACCTCATGCCCGTCCGTCAGCTTCCCGAACAGATCGTCAACCGCATCGCCGCCGGCGAGGTGGTCGAGCGTCCTGCGAGCGTGGTCAAGGAACTCGTCGAAAACGCCATCGATGCCGGCGCCAGCCGCGTCGACATTTTTACCGACGGCGGCGGAAGGCGGCGGATCGGCATCACGGATGATGGCAGCGGCATGACCCATGGCGACCTTGCCCTTGCCGTCGACCGCCACGCCACCTCCAAGCTCGACGACGAGGATCTCTTACGCATTCGCACGCTGGGCTTTCGCGGCGAGGCCCTGCCATCGATTGGCGCGGTCGCTCGTCTCGGCATCACCACGCGCCATGCCAGCGAGCCGCACGCCTGGTCGCTGTCGGTCGAAGGCGGCGTAAAATCGCAGATCATGCCGGCCGCACTGTCGCAAGGCACCCGCGTCGAAGTCAGCGATCTTTTACGCGACGCCGGCGCGGCTGAAATTCCTCAAGACCGACCGCACCGAAGCCGAAGCGATCCGTGAAGTGGTGCGGCGGCTGGCGATGGCGCGGCCCGATATCGCGTTCACGCTTGCCGGCGAAGAACGCGCGCCGGTGACCTGGGCCGCGGCGCTGCCGGGGACCGCAGGGCGACTGACACGGCTCGGCGATATCCTGGGCAGCGATTTTCGTTCAAGCGCCATTGAAGTGCGCGCCGAGCGCGAAGGCGTCGTGGTCGAGGGCTTTGCCGCAGCCCCGTCGCTGACCCGCGCCAACGCGCTCGGACAATATCTGTTCGTCAACGGCCGTCCGGTGCGCGACAAGCTCATCCTCGGCGCGGTGCGCGCGGCCTACTCGGATTACCTGCCGCGCGACCGTCATCCTGTCGTGGCGCTGTTCGTGACGCTGGAGCCGCAGGAGGTCGATGCCAACGTGCATCCCGCCAAGACCGAGGTGCGGTTTCGCAACGCCGGCCTCGTCCGCGCGCTGATCGTGCATGCGCTGAAGGACGGCCTCGCCCGCGAGGGCCGGCGCACCGCCGCCAATACCGACGGCGCGGCGCTGTCGGCGTTCCGCCCGTCGTTTGCGCCGCGCCCGAGCAATTGGGACTGGCGGAGTTCGCCGGCCTATCCGGTCAACCCCGCGCCTTCATTCGGAGGCTCGGTGGCGTCTGCGCTCGCCGAAGCGGGCCAGGCCGCCTTCGATGTCGGCACACCGACCGCCGACGTGCGCTTCGAGGCGCACCCCTCCGCCGATCTGCTCGACCGCCCGCTGGGCGCCGCGCGGACGCAGATCCATGAGACCTATATCGTGTCGCAGACCCGCGACGGCCTGATCGTGGTGGATCAGCACGCCGCGCATGAGCGCATCGTCTATGAGAAGCTGAAGGCGTCGCTGACGAAGAACGGCGTGCAGCGGCAGATATTGCTGATCCCCGAGATCGTCGAGCTGGATGAGGCCACGGTCGAAAAGCTGCTCGCACGCGCCGACGAACTGGAATCGTTTGGATTGGCGATCGAGATCCTTTGGCCCCGGCGCAGTCGCGGTGCGCGAGGCGCCGTCGCTGCTCGGCAAAGCCAACGCTGCAGGGTTGCTCCGCGATCTCGCCGAGCACATGGCCGAATGGGACGAGGCGCTGCCGCTGGAGCGCCGCCTGATGCATGTCGCCGCCACCATGGCCTGCCACGGCTCGGTCCGCGCCGGACGCCGCCTCAAGCCGGAAGAGATGAACGCGCTGCTCCGCGAGATGGAAGACACGCCGAATTCCGGCCAGTGCAACCACGGCCGCCCGACCTATGTGGAATTGAAACTGAACGATATCGAGAAGCTGTTCGGGCGACGTTGAAGGAATTCGTAGGGTGGGCAAAGCGAAGCGTGCCCACCGTTACGAGCACGCTGCTTGATGGTGGGCACGGCGCAAGAGCGCCTTTGCCCACCCTACGAAGCTGCAGCTCGCAAAAACACGAACTCCGTATCGTCATACGCGCGGCGTTCCAACTCCTCGAATCCATCCGGCGCAGCAAACGCTGCCGCCTTCGCTTCCTCCACCACCACAAGCGCCCCCGGTGTCAGCCAGCGGCCATCGCGCAGCGAGACCAGCGCCTTCTCCGCGAGCCCCTTGCCGTAGGGCGGATCGAGAAAGGCCAGCGAGAACGGCTCCATCGGATGCGCCGGGCCGAGATTGGTGGCATCGCGGCGATAGACTTTTGTCATTCCGCCCAGGCCCAGCGCTTCGACATTGTTGCGCAACAGCGCACGCGCTTCGGCGCCGTTGTCGACGAACAGCGTGAAGCCGGCACCGCGCGAGACTGCTTCGATGCCCAGCGCCCCGGTGCCGGCGAACAGGTCGAGCACGCGCGCGTCTTGAATCGGGTCGTCATAGGCGTGGATCAGGATGTTGAACACGGACTCGCGCAGGCGGTCCGCCGTCGGGCGGATCTCCTGCGATGAGGGCGAAGCCAGGTTACGGCCCTTCAATCGTCCGCCGACGACGCGCATCACGGGGTCTCGTCATGCCCGGGCTTGTCCCGGGCATCCACGTTCTTCGACCCTTCAAGCAAGGAAGGCGTGGATGGCCGGGACAAGCCCGGCCATGACGGCGTTGGATACAATGGCCTGGTCCGAACCATCTGACGTTACTCGTCCCGCGGCGTCAGATCGCGCTTGCCGTGATAGCCGCGCTTGGGGCGGCGCGGCGGGCCGTACCCGTTGGCCTCTTCCTCGTTGCGGGCGCGGGCCTCCTCGCTGCCGGTGCGCTGCACCAGCACGCGGCGGCCCTTGCGGTCGGCGATCAGCGCGCTCTTCCCGGCCGGCTTGAACGGCTTCTTGCCGCGTGGCGCGTCAGTCTCTTCGTCGCCGGACTTTTCGTCAGATTTTTCGCCCGGCATCGGCCGGTTGAAATCGGCGCCGGCGAGCGTTGCGATCTTTTCGCCGAGCTGCTCGCGCAGCACGCGGGTCTTGACTTCCTCGACCTCGCCTTCCGCGAGTTCGCCGAGCTGGAATGGCCCGTAGGAGACGCGGATCAGGCGGTTCACCTCGAGGCCGAGATGGGCCATGACATTGCGGACCTCGCGGTTCTTGCCTTCGCGGATCGCAAATACCAGCCAGACATTGGCGCCCTGGTCGCGCTCCAGCGTCGCGTCGATCGAGCCGTATTTGACGCCGTCGACCTCGACGCCCTTCTTCAACTCATCGAGCTGCGCCTGCGTGACCTCGCCATGGGCGCGCACGCGATAGCGCCGCAGCCAGCCGGTATCAGGCAGTTCGAGCGCGCGCGCGGTCCGCCGTCATTGGTCAGCAGCAATAGCCCCTCGGTGTTGAAGTCGAGCCGGCCGATCGAAATCAGCCGCGGCAGGCCTTCCGGCAGATTGTCGAACACGGTCGGCCGCCCCTCGGGGTCGGCATGCGTGGTCATCAGGCCGCGCGGCTTGTGATACATGAACAGCCGCGTCCGCTCGCGCGGCGGCAACACCTTGCCGTCAACGGCGATCACGTCGTTGGCGGTGACATCAAGCGCGGGTGAATTGATCACGCGGCCGTTGACGGTGACGCGGCCCTGCGTGATCCATTCCTCGGCATCGCGGCGCGAGGCGAGGCCAGCGCGGGAAACCACCTTGGCAATGCGCTCGCCGGATTTCTTGACGCGCGGCGGCTGCGGCGCGCGTTTGTCGAATTCAGGCTTGCGCTCACGGTAGGCGCCACGGCCACCGAACGCCGGACGTTTTGCAAAAATCTTGCTGTCGTCCTCGTTCTCGCGGCGCGGCCGATCGTCACCCGCTTCATTGCGCGGATGCTCTTGCCAGTCGGTGCGGCCTTCGGGCCTTTGGCGAGGACGATCGAATTTCGGGCGATCCTCGCGCGAGCGCGAAAAGCGCGGACGCTCCTCGCCGCCGCGGTCGTCGCGTGGCCGGTCAAAGCGCGGCTTGTCGAAATTGCGCGCACCGTCACGGGCGGGACGGAATCACGCTCGCCGCGATCCTCGCGCTTCTGCCACGGCTTGGATCGCCGCGGTCCCGACCACGATCGGGACGGTCACCGAATCCTTTCGCGGCCCCCGGTCGGGCGCCCCTCGGGAGAATTTTCGATCGCCGCCAAACTTTCTCTCCAGGCCGATCACCACGGGGGCGATCGCCGTCCTTGCGAAAGCCTTCGCCACGCGGCGCATAGGGCCGCTTCTCGCCACCGCCTTCTCGCGGGGTATAGGGCTTCCTGTCGCCAAATTTCCGATCGGAGAAACGTCCAGCCGGACGCGCATCGTCGCGATCCCGGCGCGGCGGACGGTCGTCGCGATTAAAATTCGGCCGGTCGCCGCGCCGCTTGAATGAGCGCTTCTCGCCGCCAGCATCATCGCGCGAGCGAAAATCCTTACGCGGTCCGCGGTCCGGACGATCACCGGCGTCGCTGTTACGATCTCGAGTAAAGGGCCGATCGCCGCGCGGGCGCGGCGCATCGCCAAAATCCCGGCGCGGCGGACGATCGCCGTCGCGGTCGCGCTTGCCGGCGTAGGGCTTGCCCCACCCGCATAAGGCTTCTTGCCAAACGATTTCGCGCCGTCGGACTTCCCGGCATAGGGACGCCGCTCGTCGTCGCGCTTGTCACCGTCCCCCTTGCCGGCAAACCCGCGCTTGGCGAATTTCTTCTCCGGACCCCTCGCCGCCCCGGAGCGGCCCTTGCTGCTGCCAGGACGGTCGCGCCGGCCGCGGGAATCGTTGTTTTTGTCGCTATCGCGGGGCATGAATGGTCTCTCGGGTACAGATGAATTGGCAATCAGGAAGCGGATGGGCTGTCATAGCGATAACGCGCGCGCACTTTGCTCAAGGCGCATTCTCACGCAAAACTGGTATCCGCGTTTGCTGAAGGCGGCTCTCATAGCAGGTTTCTTCCGATGATACGAGGCATGACTGTCCCTTCTTTCATGGATTTGGCGCTGAAAACGGCCGAAAACGCCGGAAAAGCCGGAGAAGTTCCGATCGGGTGCGTAATCGTCAGGGGTTACGAGGTGATCGCCACGGCGGGTAACCGGACGCTGACCGACCGCGATCCGACCGCCCATGCCGAGATTCTGGCGATCCGGCAGGCGGCCGAGGCCATCGGCACCGAGCGGCTGGTCGATTGCGACCTCTACGTCACGCTGGAGCCCTGCACGATGTGCGCCGGCGCGATCTCGTTTGCCCGGATCCGGCGGCTCTATTACGGCGCCGCCGATCCCAAGGGCGGCGCGGTGGATTCCGGCGTGCGGTTTTTGCCCAGCCGACCTGCCATCATGTGCCGGAGGTTTATTCGGCGGTCGGGGAGACCGAAGCGGCGACGCTGCTCAAGGAGTTTTTCAAGGTGAGGCGGTGATGGGCCTGTAGCCCGGATGGAGCGAAGCGCAATCCGGGGTTCTCGCAAGCGGATAGAGTTGTCCCGGATTGCGCTTCGCTCCATCCGGGCTACGAAGTCACACCGCCAGAAAAAACTCCCGCAACAATTTCGCCGTCTCATCCGGATTCTCCTCGGTGAGGAAATGCCCGGAATCCACCGGCGCGCCGCTCACATTGGTCGCCCATTTCTTCCACGTATCGAGCGGCGTGGTCGCAGCGCTCGCAACACCGGCATCGCCCCACAGCGCCAGCATCAGGATCGTGATCTTCTTGCCGGCCTCGAAATCAGCCTTGTCGATCTCGTAGTCGGCATAGGCGCCGGCGCGGTAATCCTCGCACATTGCGTGCACGCGGGCGGGATCGCGGAACGGCGCCAGATAGTGCGCCAGCGCGCGTGGATCAATGGCGTCGAGCGTCTTGTTCTTGGTCTGGCTCGCCATTTTTTCCTCGAGGAAATACTCTCCATGGCCATCGATCAGCGTCTCCGGCAGCGGATAGGGCTGCGCCAGAAATGCCCAATGATAGATCTTCAGCGCGGAGAGCCGGTTCAGCTTCTCCCAATAGTCATAAGTCGGCGCGATATCGAGCACCGCGAGTTTCGACAGCCGGCCGGGATGATCGAGCGCCAGCCGGTACGACACGCGCCCGCCGCGGTCGTGGCCGGCGAGCGCGAAATGCACATGGCCGAGCTGCTCCATCGCCTCGACCATCACTTTCGCCATCGCGCGCTTGGTGTAGGGCGTATGGTTTTCGTCGCTGCGGGGCATATCCGACCAGCCATAGCCCGGCAGATCGGCGATGATCAGCGTGAACTGGTCTGCAAGCTGCGGCGCAACCCGATGCCACATCACATGCGTGGACGAGAATCCGTGCAGCAGCAATAGCGGCGGCCCCTTGCCGCCAACGCGGCCGAAGATGCGGCCCGATGAGGTGTTGATCCATTCGGAGGCGTATCCGGGAAACAGATCGGCAAGATCGGGCATGGGCGCGCTCCCTCGTGGGCTGCTTCTATTGCTTCAAACTTTGTTTGCGTTGCCGCAGGCAGATTGCAGGTTTAAGCCATCCCTCAAGCCCGACCAACAGGAACAAGACGCGAGGAACCACCGATGTCGATCGATTTCGAAATCCCGTCTGAGGCCAAGGCGATCCGCGAAAAAGTCCGCCAATGGGTGCATGACGAATGTATCCCCGCGGAGAAGGAACTCGACACCAAGCCGCTCGCCGAAGTGCTCGGCCCGCTGCGGGCCAAGGCCCGCGCGCGCGGCCTGTGGTGCCCGTGGGTGCCGAAGGAATATGGCGGCATGGGTCTCGGTCCGCTGGCGAACGCGCTGGTGCAGATGGAGCTCGGCGAGAGCATGTTAGGGGCGCTGTCGATGAACACGCAGGGCCCCGACGACGCCTCGATGATGACGATCCTCGCCCACGGCACGGAATATCAGAAGGAGAAATTCCTTAAACCCTGCTCAACGGCGACAAGCGGATCTGCTTCTCGATGACCGAGAAGGCCGCCGGCGCCGACGCCACGGGCATGCAGACGACAGCCGTGAAGGACGGCAACGAGAACTACATCCTGAACGGCGAGAAGTGGTTTCCTCCTCCGCCAGCGTTGCCGACTTGGCGCTGGTGATGGCCAAGACCGATCCGAACGCGCCGCGGCACAAGCAGTATTCGACCTTCATCGTCGAACTGCCGAACCCCGGCTACAAGATCAAGCGCAACGTCGCCAACATGGCGATCGAGGGGCCGCATGATGATGTCATCCACGGCGGCCACTCCGAAATCGAGATCAGGGATCTGAAGGTGCCGGCCGACAACCTGCTCGGCGGCGAAGGCAACGGCTTTGCCATGGGCCAGCACCGCCTCGCCTACGGCCGCCTGCGCCACGGCATGCACAACGTCGCCAATGAGCAACGCGCGCTCGACATGGCGGTTGCCCACGTCACCAAACGCTCGACCTTCGGCACGCTGCTCGCCGACCGGCAGGCGGTGCAGTTCATGCTCGCCGATTGCGCCAGCGAACTCTATATCGGCCGGCTGATGCTGCTCCATATCGCCTACAAGGCGGAGAAGGGCCTCGACATCCGGCAGGAGAACTCGATCGCCAAAATCTTCCATGCGCACATGGTGCACAAGGTGATCGACACCGCGATCCAGCTCCACGGCGCGCTCGGCTTCAGCCAGGATACGCCGCTCGCCAAATGGTACACCCAGGTGCGCGCGCAGCGGCTGGTCGACGGTCCGGACGAGGTGCACAAGTGGCGGATCGGCAAGAACGTCATCAAGGCGTTCCGCGAGCACGGCACCACGGCAAGTGCGGCCGGCGGGGATTTGCTCTGAATGTCGTTGCGTACGGTGGGCACAGGCGCTCGTGCGCCGTGCCCACCGTCTATCGGCAGCGCGACTGAATGGTGGGGCCACTGATCGGGCCCTCGCTTGCGCGACCCGTTGGTTTTGCCCGTGCTACGACTTGATGCCGGTTAGCCGCGCGTAAAGTCGCTATGTTTCAGGCCGAGCGCCTTGACTGCTGCCTCGGGAAGCCGGCCCCACGCTTCAACCTTCTCATTCGGAGCCATGACAGCCGCGATAATTGCTGTCGCCTTCTCCGGATCCTGTTCAGCCACAAAATAGACCGAGCGGATGGGCGAACCGCCTCCCAACGGTTGAGTTGTCACCAGTACGACCTGACCATCTGCCATATCCCAATATATCACGGCCGTGGTCCACGGCAGCTGGAATGTCGCCGATGAGACCCCCACCTAATCGTTCAGCCAATCTCATCACCTGGAGGCGCCATCATGATCGAAGGGATCAGCGCAATCACACTTGGCACCCACGACATGCAACGCGCCGTCCAATTCTACCGCTCACTGGGGTTTGACATCGCGTACGGCGGCGAAGTGTCTTCGTTTACGAGCTTTCGGGCAGGGACCGGCTATCTCAACCTGATTGCCCAACCTGATCAACGGCGCTGGTCCTGCTGGGGGCGCGTCATTTTCTACGTCGCCGACGTCAATACATTTTACGACCGTGCGCTGGCGGCGGGGTGCCAGCCCACGACCGCGCCCCGCGATGCCGAATGGGGGGAACGCTACTTTCATCTCACCGACCCCGATGGGCACGAGCTCAGCTTCGCGCGGCCTTTGCGGCCTTCGTCGGCATAGCTCCCCGCGCCGACACGGCAGGATAAGTCACGCCCGCTGACCTTTCCGATTCCACCGCTGGCAGTGCCGCAGGTGCTGTGGCAAGCTCCTCGAGCGACTTCCTCATCCCAATCGTAGAGGGTACCAACCGGGGAGGATGGCCATGGTAGCTTACGTCGTGCTCGGGAATTTCACGGACCAGGGAATCCGCAACGCCAAGGAGTCGCCGAAGCGCGCGGAAGCCTTCAAGGCAATGGCGAAGACGTTCGGAGTGACAGTGAAGGAAATACTCTGGACGCAGGGGCGATATGACATTGTGACCATCGTCGATGCGCCAGATGAGTCATCCTTCATGTCGCTCACGCTGAGTCTCGGCGCGCTCGGCAATGTTAGAACCGAATCGTTGCGGGCCTTTTCTGCAGATGAAATGACGAAGGCCGTCGGCAACATGCTTTGACGACCGCGTCCGCTCGGCAAGCAGTCTGCAGCGAAGCCAACGCTGCAACTGGCATTAGCTGTCGCGGGTGCCGATCCCGTTTGCCGACTTTGCGTCAGCCCGTCGCCTTCTCCTGCTCCACCGCCTGCCAGGCGATGTCACGGCGGCAGAAACCATCAGGCCATTTGATGCGGTCGACGGCCGCGTAGGCGCGTTGCTGCGCCTCCAGCACGGTCTTGCCCATGGCGCAGACGTTCAGCACGCGGCCGCCATTGGCGAGGATGGCGCCGTCCTTCGCCGTCGTGCCCGCGTGGAAAATTTCGACGCCTTCGATCTTGGCGGCGTCATCGAGGCCCTCGATGCGCGTGCCCTTCTTGTAGTCGCCGGGATAGCCTTTCGCCGCCATCACCACGGTCAACGCAGGCTCCGGATACCAACGCAGGTCGAAATGCTTCAGTTCGCCATCACAGGACGCCAGAAACGCCGGTACGATGTCGGACATCATCCGCAGCATCAGCACCTGGCACTCGGGATCGCCGAAGCGGACGTTGTATTCGAACAGCTTTGGCCCTTGCTCGGTCAGCATCACGCCGGCATAGAGCACGCCGCGAAACGGCATGCCGCGCTGCTTCATGCCTGCAACGGTCGGCAGGATGATCCGCGCCATGATCTGGTCGTGAATTTCCGGCGTCACGAACGGTGTCGGCGAATAGGCGCCCATGCCGCCGGTGTTCGGTCCCTCGTCGTGATCGAACACACGCTTGTGGTCCTGGGCGGATGCCAGCGGGATCGCGGTCTCGCCGTCGCACAGCGCGAAGAAGCTGATCTCGCGGCCTTCGAGATATTCCTCGATCACGACTTCCGTACCCGCCGCACCGAACGCGCCGTCGAACATCATGGCGATGGCCGCCTCGGCTTCATCAAGCGTTTTCGCCACGACAACGCCCTTGCCGGCGGCCAGGCCATCAGCCTTGACCACGATCGGCGCGCCCTGCGCGCGCACATAAGCCAGCGCATCGTCCGCCGTCGTGAAGCGGCCGTAGGCGCCGATCGGAATGTTGAACTCGGTGCAGAGCGCCTTGGTAAATCCCTTGGATCCCTCGAGCTGGGCGGCCTGCTTGCTCGGGCCAAACGCCTTGATGCCGGCCGCCGCGAGATCGTCGACGATCCCGGCCGCCAGCGGCGTCTCCGGGCCAACAACCACAAGGTCGACAGCGTTGCTTTTGCAGAACTCGATCACCGCCTGGTGATTGGCGACATCGAGCGCGACGCATTCGGCTTCCCGCGCGATCCCGGCATTGCCGGGCGCGCACCACAGCTTGGTGAGCAGCGGGGAAGCTGCGATCTTCCATGCGAGAGCGTGTTCGCGGCCGCCGGAACCGAGCAGGAGAATGTTCATGACAGGAGCCAAGTGCGGGATGAGATGCGGCTTCGGTCGCACAAAACGCCCCCTCGCCGCAAGGGGACCGGACGCAGAATAGCCGTTGTGCAGAGGTGTTTCGGTGCTACTGACCACCCGAGGCGGCGATGATTTCCTGCAGCATCGCGACATGGCGGGCGAAAGCGACTCGCCCCGCTGCAGTCGCGGTCACCGTGGTCTGCGGCTTCTTGCCGACAAAGGCCTTTTCCACCGCGACATAATCGGCCTTGGCCAGCGTCTCGATATGGGCGCCAAGATTGCCGTCGGTGGCGCCGGTAAGCTTTTTCAGCCTGGCGAATTCAAGCCCCACGCCCGACGGCAACGCGTTCAGCGCCGCCATAATTCGCAGCCGCAGCGGCTGGTGGATGATCTCGTCGAGCCCGGCCATATCAACTCCGGCGCATCCACAAGCCCCCGAGGACGAGCCCACCGCCGTTGACGACCGCCATCCACGGCTTGAACCAGTCGCCGACGAAGAAGTAACCGATCAGTGTAAGCGCGGTGATGCCGACGCCGATGACGACATAGGCACGGCCAAACCACAGTCCGACGATGGTGTAGAACAGCATGAAGTAGATCGGCCAGAACGTCCCGATCTGGCGCGGCGTGAAACGGCCGAACCAGCAGCAGAATATGCCGAATGCCAGGACCAGCAGGTAGGCAGCGAACATCCGCATATCGAAGGCGCGGATTCGCGTGTTCGGGTAGCCATAGGCGCTAAGTGCGAACGAACCGACGATGCCTACCGCCTCGACGGCGAGCCAGATATAGCCGCCCGTGCGTGGCCACAGGAATGATGCGATATTGCCAGCGAACACCAGTGCGCCCCACATGATCAGCATCTGACTGCTGAGGCTGTAGATCGTCGATTGGCGGACGCGGCGCGCGATCTCGTTGATATCGTCGAGCGCCTCGGAGGCTTGCTGGCTGTCGATCATGTTGCCCATCCGCGCTATGACCCCGCCATGGCGCGCGTGGCAACATCTTCGGCAACGAGGGATACCGCCTTCGGCGCGGCGACGATACCCATGTGATTGATGCCGTCGAGCACCCTGACGTCGACCGCGACCTTGGCGCCACGCACGGCTTCGGCGTATTTGTCCGAAAACATCAATTCGTCGTCGGCGCCGGAGATGATCGTGAGCGGTTTTGTCGCGGCGGCGAGATCGTGGCGGAAATCGCCCCCACCGCAAAGTTGCGCATCAACCGGTCGGTATAGGTCGACACCAGCGTCTTCTCGGAATTCGGTGGCACCGCGAGCGCCAGCACCGGCAGCGCCTCGCAGCAGGTGATCCCGAGCTTGCGCAGCGCCAGCAGGCCGAGGATGCGCGGGATATCGGCGCTGGCCCAGCCGCCGGAACCCGGCCGGGTGGAGGGAGCGTCGTAGCCGAGATAGGGCGCGAGCAGCACGAAGCGCTCGAACAGGTTCTGGATCGACGAGCCGGCCACGCGCAGCGCAAAGCCGCCGCCGGAGGAATGGCCGACCAGCGTCAGCGGCGCTGACGGCACGGTGTTGCGCAACACCGCGACGAAATCGGCGAGATCGTCCTCAAGCTGGCCGACATAGCCGATATCGCCGCGCGTGCCTGACGTGCCGTGGCCGCGCATGTCGACCGCAAAGGTTTCCACGCCGTGCGCAGCCAGCGCCTGCGAGAGCGCATGGATGGTGCCACCGCTGGAGCCGGAGGAGCCATGAATCACGATCGCCGCGCGCCCTGTCGGCGCGCCGCCTGCGCCATAATGGCGGAAGCCGAGCCAAGTGCCGTCGCGGCCCTGGAACCGCTCAATCGCAGGCAGGCTGGAAAGATCGACGGTGGCTCGCGCCCGCGAGATTGCCTGCAGTTCCGGCACCGGCTGCAGCGGCGTTGCCAGCAGGGCCAGCACCACGAGCGCCAGCACGCCGACGCCGCAAAGGACCCATTTCAGGAGGCTCACGGAGCCGCGGATCAGGAATTTTAACATCGATATCGCCTCGGCCAACAATACAGATAACTCTGTACAACAGAGTATATGAGTTCCACAAGAGCCGGATTGGCGGGGATGGTTAAAAATCCCTACGTTGCGGCAACGCCTCCAACGCCCGAATCAGTTGCCGATGCCAGTTGCCGAAAACCTGATCAACGCACCAGAATTTACCGTCTCGGAACTATCCTCCGCCCTGAAGCGGACGGTGGAGGACGCCTATGGCCACGTCCGCGTCCGCGGCGAAATCTCCGGCTTCCGCGGGCCGCACTCCTCCGGCCACTGCTATTTCGCGCTGAAGGACGAGAGCGCCAAGATCGAGGCGGTGATCTGGAAATTCGCGCACGCCCGGATGCGGTTCAAGCCGCAGGAGGGGCTCGAGGTCATCGCCACCGGCAAGCTCACGACCTATCCGGGCTCGTCGAAATACCAGATCGTGATCGAGGCGCTCGAGCCCGCCGGGATCGGGGCGCTGATGGCGCTGATGGAGGAGCGCAAGCGGAAGCTCGCCGCCGAGGGCCTGTTCGATGAGGCGCGCAAGCAATTGCTGCCCTGGCTGCCGGAGGTGATCGGCGTCGTCACTTCGCCGACGGGTGCTGTGATACGCGACATCCTGCACCGGCTGCAGGACCGCTTTCCGCGCCGCGTGCTGGTGTGGCCGGTGAAGGTGCAGGGCGAAGGCTCGGCCGAGCAGATCGCGGCGGCCATCCGCGGCTTCAACGCGCTGCCCGAAGCGGGGAGGATCCCGCGGCCGGATCTGTTGATCGTCGCGCGCGGCGGCGGCTCGCTGGAGGATTTGTGGTCGTTCAACGAGGAGATCGTGGTTCGCGCCGCAGCCGACAGCGTGATCCCGCTGATTTCGGCCGTCGGCCACGAGACCGATATCACGCTGATCGATTTCGCCGCCGACAAGCGCGCCCCGACGCCGACGGCGGCGGCCGAAATGGCGGTTCCCGTCCGTAGCGAATTGTTCGTCGAGGTCGAAAGCCTGGCGCGGCGCACGATGGTGTGCTGGCAGCGCGGGCAGGAGAGCCGGCGCAATGAATTGCGCGCCGCGGCCCGCGCGCTGCCCGCGGCGAGCGAACTGCTCGCGATCCCACGGCAACGGCTGGATCATCTCGGCGCCGCCCTGCCCCGCGGCTTGAAGGCCAATACGCACGCCCATCACCGCCGCTTTTCGCATCTGAGCGCCGGCCTGACGCTGAAGGTTTTGCGCGGACAGGTCGCGCAGGCCAATCATCGCCTGACGGTGTCGGGCGAACGCATCAGGCTGTCCGCCCGTGCGCTGCTGCGCAACCGGCGGGACCGGTTTGCCGGGCTGGAGGTCAGGCTGAAGGCCTCAAAACTCTCCAACGCCCAGGCGCAGCGCAACGTGATCGCGCGCGACCGCGAGCGCGCGCAACGGCTGGCGGAGCGTGCCCGCCGCGCACTCGAGACCGCTCTGCAGCGTCTCGACGCGCGCGTCGCCCATAGCGGCCAATTGTTGTCGGCGCTGTCGTACCGCGGCGTGCTCGCGCGCGGCTTTGCCCTGGTGCGCGACGCGCAGGGACACGCGGTGCACGCCGCCGCCGCGATCGGACCGAGTGCACATCTGTCGATCGAATTCGCCGATGGCCGCGTCGGCGCTACCGCGGATGCCGATCGGCCGCAGGCCACGACTCCCGCTGCGAATACGCCGAAGGCGACGCCGCACGAGGCGAAGTCGGCGGCGCCGAAGCGCGTGGTCAAGCCGGTTGATCAGGGAAGTCTGTTCTAACGCGCCAGCCACTCCGCAACGCGCCGTTGCGAGTCCCTGCGCGCGTCCGCATCCGTGCCGATATGACCGCGTTCGGGCAACGCGGCGTCGGATCCCGCGATCGCCCGCAGCGAAAGGTTGGCGCGGTCGAAATCGTGGGATGCGCCGGGATAGACCACGATCCGCGCCAGCGCGCTGCAGGCCGCGGGCGCCGTCCACCATCTGACGGCAGGCCTGTGGCGAACTGACCTCGTCGTTCGCGCCAATCAGCAGCAGCGTCGGCACGCGCGCGCTCCAGCCGAGACCGGACGAAATCCGGCAATCCGGATAGAATGCGATCGCCGAGCGGAAATCCGGCACCGTGCCGCGCGGCGACAATTGCGGACGCACCGCCCACAGCAATGCGCTGGCGCCGTTCGCCCATCCCATTAGGCTGATCCGGTCAGGGGCGGCCCAGGATTGCTGCAACAGCCATTGCCGTGATGCCTTAACGTCGGCCACCCGCTGGCGGCGGGCGAGAACACGAGGTTCCTTGACGCTGCATTGCGGACCGAGCTCGCGCGAACCGTAACTGTCCGGCAGCAGCACCGCATGGCCGGTCTTCAACAGCTGTTCCGCCCAGTCGCGGTACCGCGGCAGCACGGGCTCCGACTGCCCGCTCAATCCGCCGCAGCCATGCAGCGCGATCACGGTGGAAACGGGCCGTCACCAGCAGGCTTGTAGAGCTGTGCATGCAGGGTCAGACCGCTGGCCGGGATATCGACCTGGCGCGGGGCCGGCAACGGCGCGGCACCGGCCGTGCAGGCCGCAGCAAGGAGCGTCAGGGATAGCGTTGCTGACAACAGGCGCATCGGTCTCTGTCGGATCGGTATGACGCTGCGGGCACAGTGAAAATCACGCTATCATGCAGGTCGGCACAAAATCATCACAAGTAGGTCAGTTTCCGGGGCGGACAGTACGACCTATTTATGATAGATCAGAATCCGGAAAATACACTTAAGGCCAGTCCGCGCGGGCCGGTCGATCGGAGAGTTTGACGGTGCTCAATAAATTCGGCCCCTCGGGCCATGGCGAAGCGCAGGTGCAATATCTGGACGGCGATTTCCGCGTGATCTCGCCCGGAACCTATGTGCGCTGCGCCATCACCGACGTGCGGATCCCGCTCGACGAATTGAAGTACTGGAGCGTCGATCTGCAGGAGGCCTATTCGGTTCCGACCGCCGTGCTGCAGCGGCACTTTCCCGGCGCGCTGAAGACGCAAGGCTAGTTAGTCTGCCTGCCGCTCGCGCGCCTTGAACAGGCGCGCCGATACGAACTTCCGCAGCAGCGCAGTATCATCGAATTCGAGCGCTACGCCGAACGGCACGATCTGCTTTGCCCAATCCAGCAGGCTGCCGCCGCGCCGCAGCCGTGCCAGATCCTTTTCCGTCGTCACCAGCGTCAGCCCATCGCGCCCGGCCTCGGCGATCAGGCTTTCGATCTCGGCTTGCGAATATGGATGATGATCGGCGAAGGCGCGCTGCCCGGCCACTTCGATGCCGCTGGCGCGCAGCGTGTTGAAGAATCGCGCGGGATCGCCGATGCCGGCAAACGCCAGCACGCGCTTGCCCCGAAGCTGTGCGACCTGCGCCTCATCCGGCTTCAGATGTGCCGATAACACCGGCTTGCCTTGCGCCGCGATCTCGGCCGCAACCGGCTCGGCAGCACCGCCGTTGCCGACGACGATCAGCGCGTCGGTGCGCGCCAGTTGCGGCCGTAGCGGCGCACGCAGGGGCCGGCGGGAAATACCTGCCCGTTGCCTATTCCGCGCTCGCTATCGATCACGATCAGGGAAGCGTCCTTGACAATCGCCGGGCTCTGGAAGCCATCGTCCATCAGGATCACGGTGGCGCCTCGCGACCGCGCCAGCGGCACGCCGTCCGCGCGCTTGCGCGACACCACGACTGGCAAGTGGCCTGCCAGCATCAACGGCTCGTCGCCGACATCGGAAGCTGCGTGCCTGACAGGATCGACCCTGACCGGACCGCGCAATTCGCCGCCATAGCCGCGGCTGAGCACGACCGGCGTCTCGCCGAGCTCGCACAACAGCTTCGCCAGTGCCAGCACGGCCGGCGTCTTGCCGGCGCCGCCGACGTTATAATTGCCGACGCAGAGCACCGGAACGCCGGCGTTCAGTCCCTTGCGGTGCAGGCGCTTTGCGGCAACGGCGCCATAGAGTGCGGCGAGCGGTTTCAATAGATGCGCGTTGAGCGAAGACGGGCCGTGCCAGAAGCCCGGCTCACGCATTGGCCGCTCCCATCTCGATCCGCAATTGCAGCAAATACGGCTCAAGCGCGGAGAGCGTGCGCTCCAGCGCGCCACCGAGCTGTCCGACCACGCGCTCGGACGCAGCCAGAACGGCTTCGCGCGCGTTGGGATCGGCGAGCATCTGCCCAAGCTGCTTGACCAGCGCTTCCTCCGTATCGGCCCGCCGCGCGCCGCCGGCGGAATCGAGCGCCTCGTACACATCGGTGAAATTGAACACGTGGGGGCCGTGGACAATCGAGGCACCGAGCTTGATCGCCTCGATCGGATTCTGCCCGCCATGCTCGACCAGCGATCCGCCCATGAACACGATCGGCGCCAGCCGGTAGAACAAGCCCAGTTCGCCCATGGTGTCGGCGACATAGATGTCGGTCGTGGCGGTGGGCAAGTCCTCGTGCGAGCGCAGGGTCGGATTGAGGCCGGAAGCTGCGATCATGCGCGCGATGGCCTCGCCGCGATCGGGATGCCGCGGCACGATCACGGTCAACAGCTTTGGAAAATAGCGGGCGAGCGTCCGGTGGGTTTCCGTGAGGATTTCCTCTTCGCCGGGATGCGTGGAGGCCGCAACCACCACCGGTCGGCCGCGCGTCATCGACATCAACATATCCAGCTTGTTGCCGTCGGCTGGCGGCGCTGGAACGTCGAGCTTGAGATTTCCCGTCACGATGACGTTGCGGCTGCCCAGCGCGGTAAAACGATCCGCATCGGTCTGCGATTGCGCCAGGCAGACGTCGAACTTGCCGAGCAGTGCCGAGATCGTCCCTGCGACCCGGCGCCAGCGCGGAAACGAGCGCTGCGACATCCGTCCGTTGATCAGCACCATCGGCAGCCGCCGCGCGGCGCTCGACAGGATCAGGTTCGGCCACAGGTCGGATTCGATGAACAGCGCCAGCGAGGGCCGCCAGTGATCGAGAAACCGCGTGACGTAGCGCGGCGAGTCGTAGGGCACATATTGATGGATGACGTCAGCGGGGAACCGCTTGGCGACGATCGCAGCCGAGGTCACCGTGCCGGAGGTCACGAGGATGCGCAAATTGAGCGCCCGCAGCCGCTCGATCAGCGCCGCCGCCGCCAGCACCTCGCCGACGCTGGCGCCGTGAATCCACACCAGCGGCCCGGTGGGCCGGATATCGGCGCTCAGACCGCGGCGCTCGCCGACCCGCGCCGGGTCTTCCTTGCCGAGCTTCAACCGCCGGCTGATCAACGCAGGCGACAGCGGCACCATCGCGGACGACAATTTCCGGTAAACGCGCAACGTCATCGGCAGAGACTCAGCCAAGAGCGGCCTCCGGACGCCCGACGGCCGCATAGGCGCGACGGGTCGCTTCGTTCAGATAAGATTCTACCTGAAGGCGCAACTTTTCCATAGTCTCGGCATCGGCGTCCGGCGGCACGTATACATGTTCAATGCCTACCACGGCACCGCGCCCGAATGGCAAATTGATGGTGGTGGAGTCCCAGTTCTTCAACCGGATGAACCTGGAGGTCACCATCGCAAAGGGCATGATCGGCCGGCCCGACTCCCGCGCCAGCATGATGATGCCGAGTCCCACCACCCGCGCGCGCTTCGGCACGTCGGCGGTGGTAGCGACGTTCCACTTTTCTTCCAGCGCCTGCAGCATTTCCCTGAAGGCACCGACGCCGCCCTTGCGGTGAAAGGCACCGCCATGATCTCCGGAGCCTCTGATGGTTCCGATGCCTAGCCGCTCGGCGGCGATGGCATTGAATTCGCCGTCGCGATGCCGCGAGATCAGCACCTTGGCGCGGTGGCTCTCTTTGGTCTTGATGAACGGCGTCATGAAATGCTGGCCGTGCCAGAACGCGAAAATCGCCGGCATCTCCGGTTCGACGATGTCGTAGACGTTGGCCGGATCATAGCTGAAGCGGTTGGTCAGCCAGACCAGCCGCAGATATTCGGCCGCAAGCACCCCCAGCGCGCGCTGAACCCAGCTGCTGCGCAGCAAATCGCGAAGGAATCGTTTCAACTGGAGGACTTCGTGTCTTGACCTGGATCGAGCAGCCGGTGGAGGTGAACCACGAAGTAGCGCATGTGGGCGTTGTCCACGGTCTGCTGCGCCTTCGCCTTCCAGGCCGCGTGTGCGGACGCGTAATTGGGGTACACGCCGACAATGTCGACCTGGTCGAGGTCCTTGAACGTGGTGTGTTCGAGATCGGTCAACTCGCCACCGATGACGAGATGAAGCAATTGCTGCGGGGCACTATCTGGCATGATGGTCTTTCCTAATGAGGTGCCCGGCAACCAAGAGCGACAACGTCTATCGCGGCGTAGACGGGATGATTTGTGGCACGGATTTAGACCGATTCAGGGCAGCGGACGATTTCGGAAATGCTCGACAATGCGCGCATGCCGATCGTATCCCGCCGCCACCAGCACCCCGTGCACCACCTCCCGGCGATTATACGCAATCGCATCCCCCGAGAGCGCGGTCATCCTACCATTCGCTTCCTGCACGATCAAATTCGCCGCGGCAAGATCCCAGTCGCGGCTCTGACCGCCTGCAAAAGCGGCATCGAGGCTGCCGTCGGCGACCCGGCACAGCCGAAGCGCCAGCGATCCGATTCGCGGATGCAGCGTGATTTCATCCGGTGACGAACTCAGCCGCTGCACCAGCGGCTTTGGTCCAGCCATGCGGGGGAAATCAAGTTCGGTGCCCCCGGTCGCCTGCACGAGCCTTTCGTTGCGCGTGGTGCCCTGGCCACGGGTCGCGAAGAAGAATTCGTCAGTGGCGGGTGCGAACACCGCCGCCAGTACCGGCGTGGCGCCCGCAACCAGCGCCACGCTCACGCACCAGTCCTCACGGCCGGCGAGATAGCCGCGGGTGCCGTCGATCGGGTCGACGATCCAGACCAGTTCCTTGCCGAGACGCGTGTCGTCGTCGACGCTCTCTTCCGACAGCCAGCCATAATCCGGCGTCGCCGCGCGCAGCCGCCGCTCGACAAGGTCGTTGACGGCGATGTCGGCCTCGGAGACCGGCGACGAGGCGCCCTTGGTCCAGTTCTTCAGCTCGGTGCGAAACAACGACAGCGCCAGCGCGCCGGCCTCGCGCACGGTGTCCCGCAACAGCGCAGCATCACGCGCCCAGATCCTGTCGGCGATATCAGCGTCCGCCAAGCGTCAGGCCCTCGATGCGCAGCGTCGGCGCGTTGACGCCGTAGCGGAATTCCAGGTCATTGGCCGGAGCCAGCGATTTGAACATCGCCAGCAGATGGCCGGCGATCGTCACCTCGCTGACGGGGTAAGTGATCTCGCCGTTCTCGATCCAGAAACCGGAGGCGCCGCGGCTGTAATCGCCGGTCACGCCGTTGACGCCGGAGCCAATCAGGTCGGTGACGTAAAAGCCCTGCTTGATATCGGAGATCAGCTGCTTCGGCGTCATCTCGCCGGGCTCGAGGTGCAGATTATACGATCCCGGCGACGGCGAGGACGATACGCCGCGATGGGCATGCCCGGTCGTGACCAGCCCGAGCTCGCGCGCGGTGGCGCAATCCAATAGCCACGTGGTCAACACCCTCGTCGATCAGCGCGATCTTCTTCACTTTGACGCCCTCGGCGTCGAAGGTCTGCGACCGCAGGCCGCGCACCCGCAACGGATCGTCGATGATACGGATATTCTTCGCGAACAGTTGCTCGCCCATCCGGTCTTTCAAAAAGCTCGTCTTGCGCGCGATCGAGGCGCCGTTGATGGCGCCGACGAGATGGCCAACCAGCGAAGCCGACACCCGGGGGTCATACACCACCGGCACCTTGCAGGTTTCGACCTTGCGTGGATTGGACCGTGCCACGGTCCGCTCCCCTGCCCTGCGGCCGACGCTTTCGGGCAGATCGAGGTCGGACGCATGCGGGGCCGAGGTGAAATCGTAATCGCGCTCCATGCTGGTGCCTTCGCCCGAGATCGCGGTCACCGAGATGCCCTGGCTGGAGCGCAGGTATGAGCCGTGGAAGCCGGTCGAGGTCACCAGCACCATGCCGCCGATGCCGCTCGAGGCGGACGCGCCGCTCGACTTGGTGACGCCCTTGACCGCCAGAGCTGCGGCTTCCGCTTCGCAGGCGCGGCGCTCCAGTTCGCTTGTGGTCGGAATATTGCGGTCGAGCAGATCGAGATCGGCGAACTCGCGCGCCAGCAGCGAGGGATCGGCGAGGCCGACATATTTGTCATCGGGCGCGACGCGGGCCATCGCAACCGCGCGCTCGGCGAGTTTGGCGACGCCATCGCCGGAAATATCGTTGGTCGAGACCACCGCCTGGCGCTGTCCGACCAATACGCGCAATCCGACATCGTCTCCTTCCGAACGCTCGGATTCCTCGACCCGGCCGTCGCGCACCTCAACACCCTGCGAAACGCCGCGCACCGCGACCGCGTCGGCGGCATCCGCGCCGGCGCGCTTGGCGGCCTCGACCAGCCGCTGCGCCAGCGTCGAGAGCGCCGATTGGTCGAACAGGTCGGAGGTCGCGTCGGAGGCCTTCTGGGAAAGCTGTGACGTGCTGGATGGTGAAGAGTTCACAAACAAAATCCCTGACATTGAAGAGGGCGGGAACGCAAATCGACAAGGCCCTCAGATGTGCCTGATTCACAGGGATTTCAAGCATTTTACGATGCCAGTTGCCAAACAATTTCGGCATTTGCGCAAGGTCTTGTCAATCATGCGGGGAGATCCAGGGCGGGTGACAACTCCTTAACCAGGCTTTTTAAGGCGAAACGGAAATAGCTCGGCTAAGGTCTCGCGTATCGACCGGGAACATAATCCCGGCGGGGAGATGAGAGCCGTGAGGCGTCAAACAGCAACAAGCGGGATCAATCCCGCCGCCGGGTCGAGCCGCGCACTGCGGCTCGACCCTCTTCTCTGCCGCTCAGCTTCCATGCGCACGACACCCGCGCAGACGGCGGCGTACGGAGGATAGAACTTCATCGCGAACGCGTGGTGCTGCACCGTGCCGTCAAGGGCATGCGGATGGCGATCAACGTCCGCGTCAGCGACTTTCTCGGCGTTGCGCTGCGTGGCCTCGACGACGATGCGCAGATGCTGGTGCTGGCGCATCGCGACCCATCGCTGAACATTCCCTTGTGCGTGAGCTCCGACCATGAGGAGATCGCCTCCGCCTGGCAGATGTGGAGCGACATCTTCGCGCTGCCGCTATTGGCGGAAGACGACCACAGCGAACCGGCCGCCCGCCGCCGCCGCCACAACGCGATCCGCGCCCGCCGCCCGAAATTTCTGGTCCGCCGCCGCGCCGGTAACTTGCTCAACCCCGCCAATATCCATCAGGGCGAACGCGAGATCATCGCGCGGGATTAGTGTAGACTCTTCAGGGCCGCGCGGACTCCCATGCCAATCTACGTCTGGCTTGTTGTCTTTCACCCGATCCTGGTCACTCTTCTTGCCCTGATCGTGCTTGTTCCTCTGCTCAGATGGGCAGGGTTGTGGGCACGCTACAAATACCGAATCCTCCTGGCGCTGCTGGCAGCCTATGCAGTCGACACCGCTTTCGCGTTGCCCCGCGTCCTGTTCGCTTACGGCCTGTCCAAGGGTCCCGCCATTACGCAGCAGATTCCGCTGCCGCGTCGCCTCGTGCTGGTCGACGTTCCCTGTGACGCAAAATGCCACGACTGGCTGATCACAGGAGCTGTCGATGAAATTATCTTTGTCAGACCTCGTCATCCGCTGTCCGCAAGCGTAACCACCTCTATCCGGTACAACGCCGGCTGGACGCTTCCGGGCACCTGCCCGGGCGAGCGCGCGAATCCGACTCACGACCCACGTGCAAGCCAAAGCGAAACGCAGCGGCGGTCTGGTTACTGTCCACGGGTCGAACCAGTCGATGTCCCCACTGAGGAGTCTTCCTGATCAGGGAATTGACTCTCGTCACCGTCAGGAGCCGGCGCGCGCCTATAAACCCACCTATTTGGTCAAGGCGCCACCTGGCCCGGTCATTCGCTTCGCTGGGATCGAGGTACAAAACCGAAATCCTGCCGGCACCACGGTGCTTGCTTCGGCCTATCGTTACGAGGCGCCCGGCCTGCTTGGCCTGCCGCTGTTGATCGGCTGCTGGGACCGACCGGACAACGTGCTCTGGATCATGCCACCGGGCGACACCGGTTGCGGATTTTGGCGCTGGTTCACTTGGGGTGGAGACGACAATTCGGTAAGTGATCCAAAATGGCTGTTCGAGCAGGTATTCGGGCCGCCCGATCATCCCGTGGTTCCTCCCCAACGCTCCGAACTTCTTCCCCAACACCGGCGCAAGCGCTGGAGATTTTATCCAAGGTGTTGAACACCGACTTCGACTTTCACTTGGCGCGCCTGCGCGACGCGCTGCTCGATCCTGCTAATTCCGATCAGGCGCTGGCCGACCTGGTCGTAAGTCGCACCCGAACCGCAACCTTGCAGGGATCTCTGATTGCGTTGCTGGCGGCGAAACGACCTGCCAGTCTCGTTGGTCTTCCCAACCGGCTCAGCCCACTTCCACGGACTTTTGCGACGTCGAGCGCAGTTCTCGACGAAATGGAAAACAATCCAACCTTCCGCGACGACTTCGCCGGCACCGCTCTTGCTGCCCTCGCAACATCTTGGCCCACATCTGAAAATATCGACCGCTTCTTGAAGCTGATGGAAAACCACCATCCCGGATGGCTCTGCGATCAACTGAACCGCATCAAAGGCTCGGCGGAGGCATCGAAGATTCTGGAGAATGACGTGGTGAAACGAAACAGTATGCAATGTAGCCGTTAGCCCCTCTGTCACGGCAGCGATCGCTGCCCAGCAGTCCCGTAGGATGGGTGGAGCGAAGCGATACCCCATCAACGCCAGTGCGTGTGGCGATGGGTATCGCTTCGCTCTACCCATCCTGCGCGGATACGACTTCCCGCCCTCTTTATCAGAGGGCGCAGGGAAGACCGGGTGCGCGCCGCACCCGCGGTCTCGTGTGCAATTGCGTATAGAAAGAACGCACACGAGCATACAGAGTTCGGCGGGAGCATCCCGGCCTTCCCTGCGCAATGGCTTTAGGTTTACTTCGTGCTCTTCCCGGAGAACGGCTTTCTTGCCTCCGTCGCCTGCGCTTCTTATCGCACGCTTAACGCCAGCACCGCGGCGTCCGAACCACACGACTTCACCGTACGCTCAAGGCGCGTACGTCTAGCGCGCCTCTTGCGTCCATCGCATCTCACCGCACGTTCGTGACGATCGCGAGCGCCCCTCAATCGGGTGAGACTGGCGGAGTTATGCCGCTGATTTGGGTGAGAACCAAAGCGGAAAATTTTTGATTCTTATCGTTTCCTGGGCTTGACGCGATTTCTGAAAATCAGAAGTGATTTGCCCGTCGCGTTATCGTGTCGCAGGCCGCGGCATGAATTGCGCTTGCGCGCGAAGCAAATCAGTCGGCAGTCGTAGGGTGGGCAAAGCGCAAGCGTGCCCACCATCAAGCTGCACGATTGGTGATGGATGGTGGGCACGTCGCTAGCGCGCCTTTGCCCACCCTACGAACTACGAGCGCATCACCGCATCGACCAGCAATCCCGCGAACAGCAACAGTCCCGCATCGCGGTTCGACCAGAATACGCGCATGCACAGCGCGGGATCGCTGATGTCCAATCGCCTGATCTGCCAAGCGAGATGCGCGGCGAACGCGATCAGCCCGATCCAGGCCGGCCAGCGCGCGCCACCCAACACGAACGCTGCGCCGATCAAGACCACCGCCAGCGAATAAAACACCGCGAGCGCCCGATGGGTACGCGCGCCGAACAGGCGTGCGGTCGACTTGATGCCGATCAGCGCGTCGTCCTCGGCGTCCTGATGGGCGTAGATCGTGTCATAGCCGATCACCCAGGCGATCGAGCCGGCATAGAGCACGAGCGCGGTGAGATCGATCCGGCCGAGCGTAACGGCAAATCCCATCAGCGCGCCCCAGGAGAACGCCAGCCCGAGCACGACCTGCGGCCACCAGGTGATGCGCTTCATGAAGGGATAGACCGCAACGATGACGAGCGAGGCAATGCCGGTCAGAATCGCAAAACGGTTGAACTGCAGCAGCACCAGAAGTCCGCTCAGCGCCTGCAGGACCAGGAAGGCAAACGCCTGCGTCACGCTGACCTGCCCGGCCGGCAATGGCCGCGACCGCGTCCGCTCGACTTTGGCGTCGAGATCGCGATCGGTGATGTCGTTCCAGGTGCACCCCGCCCCGCGCATGACAAAGGCGCCGATGAAGAACAGCACGATCACGAGCGGCAATTGCGAGACGTCGCGGGCGATGCCGGCGGCCAGCGCCGCCGACCACCAGCACGGCATCAGCAACAGCCACGAGCCAATCGGACGGTCGAAACGGGAAAGCCGCAAATAGGGCCGCGACCAGGCCGGCGCGCGCGTATCGACCCAGTTGCCGGTGGCGTCGGCAACGCGGGTGGTCGCGTCGCTCATCGGAGCGGGATCATCGCGCGAGAACGTTGCCGTTCAGCGTATCGAAGGTGCTGCCGCCCTTCTTCACGGTTTGCGCCTCAGGCAGCGCCGCCGAAGAGCCGAGCACTTCGCTGAGGCTGGGACCGGCGGGCCCTCGCGCCTGCGCCTGTGCCGCCACACCGCAGACCTGCTTCTGCATCTTCTCGGTGTTCTTGTGGCCGTTCTTGAGCTGGTCGGCGATCTGCGGCGGAATTCCGCATTTGGCCGCATTGGTCTCGACATATTTGATCATCTTGATTTCGGCCTGGCCGAAATTGCCTATCAGCTTGCAGGCCTCGTCCGGCGGCGCCTTGCGATCACTCGCGGCCTTGATCATCTTGCCGCGTCGCTCGGCCTCCTCGCGCAAGGGAACGAACCCTTTCATGCAGGCGTCTGCCGAACCGCTGGCCTGTGGCGGCGGCCCACTGAATCCGCTGGAAACCGGGGCGGCACCTTGCGACGGGAACGCCGAAGGGGCGCCGACCGAGGCCGACGGCGCAGCGCCATTTACCGGCGGAAACGGCGAGGCATTCGCGGGTGCCGCGCTCTGGTTGGGCAATGGCGCCGGAAAAGCACCTTGCGCAAGCACTTGCCCGGCGTGAACGGTCACGACGGCAGCGGTCAGCGGCACAATCAGGCGGCGGATCATCAAGGGTGTATCTCCGGCGAGGTCCAGGCAGCCCCGGCGTGTTCCGAACGAAGCGGATTTGCAATGGGCATTTTTACGATTCCTGCCGACGCTTAACAAGCCGTTGATTGGGGCAGCAGCGCGGCGCATGGCCGCCGAAACGGCAAAAATAGCCTCCGGATTCTAGCGCTTTAGGCTAAAAGCGCCCGGAAACGGAACATTTACCGATGCCCGAACTCGATTTTCGCGCCCCTCGCCTGTTCGTCGATGCCCCCTTGCGCGAGGGCGAGAAAATCGCGCTGGAGCGCAACCAGAGCAATTATCTGGGCAATGTGCTGCGGCTTTCGGCCGGCGAGATCGATCCTGGTGTTCAACGGCCGCGACGGCGAATGGAAGGCTGCGATCGAGGGCCGCAAGCGGCCCGACAGTCTGATGATCGTCGCGCGGACACGGCCGCAGGATCGCCTGCCCGACATCGCCTATGTCTTTGCGCCGCTGAAACACGCCCGCCTCGACTACATGGTGCAGAAGGCAGTCGAGATGGGAGCCTCAAGGCTGCAGCCGGTGTTGACGCGGCACACCCAGATTTCGCGGGTCAACGTTGAGCGGATGCGCGCCAATGTCATCGAGGCCGCCGAGCAATGCGGCATCCTGAGCCTTGCCGCGGTTGTTGAGCCCATCGCGCTCGACCGCTTTCTCGGACAGCGCGAGACCAGCCGCCTGCTGGTGTTCTGCGATGAGGCGGCCGACATCGGCAATCCCATCGAGGCGCTGCAACTGGGCTTGACCGCCGCTGAGGGTATCGACGTCGTGATCGGCCCCGAGGGCGGATTTGCCGAGGAAGAACGGGCGCTCTTGGTACGGCAGCCCAGGGCGCTGCGGCTGTCGTTGGGCCCCCGAATCCTGCGCGCGGACACTGCCGGTGTCGCCGCGCTGGCCCTGGTGCAGGCCGCGCTGGGGGACTGGCGGAGATCAGGCGAAGGATAATCCTATCGAGGCTCCAGGTTTTCCGAGGAGTTGCCGCCACTCCGATACGGAGCCGCACGCCCTCACTCGCCGGATAAGTCGATTTCGCCCAGATTGCGCGCGGCATCGACGACGCGCATGATACGCACGCCGCCCGTCGTGATCTCGTAAAGCGCCAGCCATCGCACAATCACCAGCATTCGCGCATTGCCGGCAATGTCGGGGCGAGGCGGTCCCGACTCGGGAAATTCCGCCAATTGGCGGCACCGCGCTTCAATACGATCAATCCAATGGTCAGCCGTATGCGGACCTTTGTCGGCGGCGATGTGAAACCAGATTTCCAGGAGATCACGCTGCGCGAGTTGGGAAAGGCGAACCTCTCCCAAGTTACTTGCCCGCCGCCTTCAACAGCGCCCGGCCTTGCGCTTTGATACCAGCAAAGTCGGCCGGGCCTGCGTCGCCGCTCGCCTGGCCTGCCGCCCAAGCGTTCCGCAGGAAGGCCAACCGGGCTTCTTCCGTCTGCTCCATGATCCGCAGCGCCTCGCGCACAACCTCGCTTGCCGAGGTGTAGCGGCCACTCGAAACCTTGGCTTTGACGAACTCGCTCAGTTCGTCAGTCAGCGAGACATTCATGTTCATAGCGGAAACCTCCCTTCCCCAAATATGGATGCGACCACAGATTTTAGCAATCTTTGCCATCCAACCAACGCGGTTCCAGCGTCCGACGCTCCTGCTAGCCAAGCCGTCTTAAAATCGTTAACGCTCCCAATCATTAAGCCACTTCGCCAATCCCTGTCGAAACCGCGGTTCGGCCGTGGTAAGGCCTGCGCCAATGAGCCCAAACGAACCTTGGAACCCGGTTTTTCCGGGCATTTGGACCTGAAATGACCGCGACCGCTGCCGTCAGAGGTGCCGCCGGATCCGCCGCCTGGGCGGACGCCCTGCTATTGTCGTTTGCACAAGGCGGCTACGTCCAGGCCCACCCCGGCATCCTGCAGCCGGCCGAGCCGTTCCTCGACCTCTCCGGCGAGGACATTCGCAAGAGCCTTTACCTCACCACCGACGCCTCCGGCGAGGAGCTCTGCCTGCGGCCCGACCTCACCATTCCGGTGGCGCGTGACTATCTCGCCTCCGGGCGCGCCGGCCAGCCCGCGGGCTTCAGCTATCTCGGGCCGGTGTTTCGCTATCGCGGCGGCTGCCCAAGCGAATTCCTGCAGGCCGGCATCGAATCGTTCGGCCGGCAGGACCGCGCCGCGGCGGATGCGGAAATGCTGGCGCTGGCGCTCGAAGCTACCACCGCCTTCGGATTGAAGGACGTCGAAATCCGCACCGGCGACGTCGCTTTGTTCACCGCGCTGATCGACGCGCTTAATCTCTACCCGGTCTGGCGGCGGCGGCTGGTCAAGGATTTCAACCGCAAGATCAGCCTCGCCGAGGACATCGAGCGGCTGACGCTTTCGACCGCGCCCGGCCGCAACGAATATGAGGGCGTGCTGGCGGCTCTTGCCGGCTCCGACCGCAAGGCGGCGCTGGCGCTGGTCACCGATTTGATGTCGATCGCCGGCACCACCAATGTGGGCGGACGCACGGTGGCCGAAATCGCCGACCGCTTCCTCGAACAATCGACGCTGAAGGGCGGCGCGCTGCCGCGCGACGCGCTCGACATCATCAAGCGCTTCCTCGCGATCGCGGGCGATCCCGATGAATCGGTGGCGCAGCTGCGTGCGCTGGCCTCCGATGCCAAGCTCGATCTCGCAGGCGCCATCGATCAACTCGAAAGCCGCATCGGCTTCATGGCCGCACGCGGCATCGACACGAAGCTGACGCGGTTTTCCACCTCGTTCGGCCGCGGGCTCGACTACTACACCGGCTTCGAATTCGAGCTGCACGCCAAGGGAAATACCAACGGAAATACCAGGGGTAACGGCGTCGAACCGCTGGTGGCGGGCGGGCGCTATGATGGCCTGATGACGCAGCTCGGCTCGCCCACGCCGATCCCGGCGGTCGGCTTTTCGGTGTGGATCGAAGCCTTGACGCAACTCGGCAAACAAGGAGCGCCGCATGACCGCCCCCTTCGTTCTCGCCGTTCCCTCCAAGGGCCGCCTGCAGGAGAACGCTGAGGCGTTTTTCACCCGCGCTGGGCTTTCGCTGGCGAAACCACGCGGCGCGCGCGACTATCGCGGCACCATCGCGGGCCTCGACAATGTCGAGATCGCCTATCTCTCGGCGAGCGAAATCGCTTTCCAGCTCTCGCGCGGCATGGTGCATCTCGGTGTCACCGGCGAAGATCTGCTCCGCGAAAGCATTGCCGACGCCGACAAGCGCATATTGCTGATCGACACTCTCGGCTTCGGCAGCGCCAATGTGGTGGTCGCGGTGCCGCAGGCCTGGATCGACGTTCGCACCATGGCCGATCTCGACGACGTCACCACCGGCTTCCGCGCCAAGCATAACCGGCGGATGCGGGTGGCGACCAAATACATCAACCTGACGCGCAACTTCTTCGCCGCGCACGGCGTGGTCGATTACCGCATCGTCGAAAGCGCC
Source organism: Bradyrhizobium sp. RDT10 (assembly GCA_044772375.2). Classification (GTDB taxonomy): domain Bacteria; phylum Pseudomonadota; class Alphaproteobacteria; order Rhizobiales; family Xanthobacteraceae; genus Bradyrhizobium. Next base: position 341,406 of record CP187939.1, on the reverse strand, counting down.
GGCGCCACCGAGGGCGCGCCCGCCGTCGGCACCGCCGAGATGATCGTCGACATCACCACCACGGGCGCGACGCTCGCCGCCAACGGGCTCAAGGTGCTCGACGACGGCGTGATCCTGCGCAGCCAGGCCAATCTCGTGGCGTCCAAAGACGCCGACTGGTCGACTGACGCCCGCGAGACCGCGCGCGTCATCCTCGATCACATCGCCGCGCGGGCGCGGGCCAGCAAATACCGCGAAGTCAGAACGCGTTTCGCCGGCTGCAACGATGCGCTGCTGGCGGAAGCCCATAACCGTTTTGGCGTGGTGGCGCCGTTCGGCGGACCGACCTCCTCGGGCATGATCACGCTGCACTGCCCGCCGATGCAGCTTTACGCGCTCGGCAGCTTCCTGCGCGAACATGGCGCCGACACGGTTTCGATCGCCTCGCTCGACTATGTGCTCGACCGCGAAAACCCGCTATTTGCCAGGCTCGAGGCGTTCTTGCGGCAATAAGGCTGCCGTTTCGTTCATCGTTCCGACAGGTGGCGGCGCGTAACATATACGGTTGGATAATCTGGGACCTGATCGATGATGCTCGGCTCTGACGTTTCCCGCCTGTCGACGACCGCAGCCAGCGCCGCCGCGCAAGGCCTGTCGATTGTCGTGCCGCTGTACAACGAGGCGGCGGGGCTCGCTTTGCTGCACGAGCGGCTGGTCGGCCTCGCCCGCACGCTGAAGGCACGTTACGGGCTCGCCAGCGAAGTGGTCTATGTCGACGACGGCAGCGCCGACAATACGCTGGCGATCGCGCGCACGCTCGCAGCTGACGCGCTCGACGTCCAGGTGGTGTCGCTGTCGCGCAATTTCGGCAAGGAGGCTGCGCTGATGGCGGGGCTGGACCATGCCCGCCTTGGCGCTGTGCTGTTCATGGACGGCGACGGGCAGCATCCGCCGAGCCTGGTCGAAAAGCTCGTCGCGCACTGGATCGATGACGGCTACGACGTCGTCTATACGGCGAAGGCGCATCGCGACAATGAATCGTTCCTGCGCCGCCAGGCGGTGCACGGCTTCTACGCGCTGATCAACTGGGGCGCGCGGCAGAAGATCCCCGAGGATGCCGGCGACTTCCGCCTGCTGTCGCCGCGCGCGGCCACGGCGCTGCGGCAGCTTCCCGAGCGCAACCGCTTCTTCAAGGGCCTGTCGAACTGGATCGGCTTCCGCCAGATCCGCGTCGATTACGAGCCGGCGCCGCGCGCGCATGGCGTCACGACGTTCAGCCCGGGCCGGCTGATCGGATTGTCGATCGAGGGATTGACGTCGTTCTCGGTGGCGCCGCTGCGCTTGCGAGCCTGCTCGGCGTGCTGCTGGCGATCAGCGCCTTCCTGTTCGGCCTGACCATTCTCTGGGAGGTCTGGACCACCGGCAAGCAGGTCCCCGGCTATCCCTCGCTGATGATCGGCCTGATGACGATCGGCGGCGTGCAGCTCATCATGATCGGCATCGTCGGCGAATATATCGGCAAGATCCTGTCCGAGTTGAAGGCGCGCCCGATCTACTTCGTCGCCGAGCACTCCGAAAAGCGTGCCGATGGCGAGACGGCGGCGAGCGCCGCTGAGCGGACCGCCGCCGAATGAACGACGACGCGCTGCGCCGGATCTGGCTGTGCGCCGACGATTACGGGCTGGCCGAAGGCGTCAACCGCGCCATTCGCGATTTGATCTCCCGCGGCCGTCTCAATGCCACCTCGGTGATGGTGGTAGGCTTGGCGATCGGGCGTGCCGAGGTCACCGCGTTGCAGGACATCGCGGCGGCGAGCCCGCGTTGCGCGATCGGCCTGCACACGACGCTCACCGCGCCGTTTCGTCCGCTGACGATGCATTTCAGGCCGCTCAATGGCGGTCTGTTCCTGCCGTTTCCGGCCATGCTGCGATCGGGGCTGTTGCGGCTGCTCGATCCAGAACTGATCGAGGACGAGCTGCTGGCCCAGCTTGCAGCCTTCAAGGAGCTGTTCGGCCGCGCGCCCGATTTCGTCGACGGCCACCAGCACGTGCAACTCTTCCCGCAGGTGCGTGACGCCTTCCTGCGCGCGGTGAAGGAAGCCGCCCCCGGCGCCTGGGTCCGCCAGGGCGGACGCCGCAAGCCGCTGGCCAAGCTCGTCGGCGCGCCCAAAGCCCTGGTGCTCGACGTTCTCAGCGCGCAATTCCGCAAGCGCGCCACAGACGCAAAATCCCGTTCAACCCCGCCTTCGCCGGCGCCTATGATTTTTCGAAAGCGTCCGATTTCGCCGTGCTGATGGGTGAGTTCCTTCAGGAATTGCCGGAAGGCGGGCTTGTGATGTGCCACCCTGGTTTCGTCGACCAGACGCTCGAGAATCTCGATCCCCTCACCACCCAGCGCGAGGCGGAACACGCGTTTCTGGCCAGCGATCGATTCCCGACATTACTTGTGGCGAATAAAGTTACATTGAGTTGACAAGACTCGGAGTTAATAAGACGCGACAAATTCGCCCGGCGTTTTGTCGCATACCAAAATTTAATTTGGCCGCCCACTACTTGCGACACAAAGCCCGCCCTACATCTCTCCGACGCGTTGACGACGATCCGACGCGAAGGAGAGGGCCATGACACCGCAAGAACGCCAACTGATTGACGATCTTTTCGACCGGCTCGCCAAGCTGGAAAGCGCCAAGCGCGATCCGGAGGCGATGTCAGCGATCATGCAGGGCCTGCGCAACGCGCCCAATGCGGTCTATGCGCTGGTGCAGACGGCGCTGGTGCAGGACGAAGCGTTGAAGCGCGCCGACATGCGCATCCAGGAATTGGAAGCGGCAGCGGGTCAGCAAAATCAATCCGGCGGCTTCCTCGATTCGATGCGCGACGCGATCTTCGGACAGAACCAGCCGCAGGGTTCGGTGCCCAACGTGCGTGCGCCCGATATGGCCGGCAGCCGGCCGGCCTGGAACACCGGGCAGGTGCTGCAGCAGAACCAGGCGCCCGGGCAATATAATCAACCGGGCTACGCCCAGCCCTATGGCGGCGCACAGCAGCAGCCTTCTGCATTTGGCGGCGGTGGCGGCTCGTTCCTCGGAACGGCGGCGGCGGCGGCGGCCGGCGTGGTCGGCGGATCGCTGCTGGCCGGCAGCATCCGCTCGATGATGGGCGGCGGCGGTAACCACCAGGCGTTCGGCGACACGGCGGGCCACAGCGGCGGCATCGAAGACCGCAGGCCGTCGAGCGACCAGTCCGGCGGCGACCTGGCACGGGACGCCGGGATCAACGACATCGGTTCGTCGAGCCGGCGCGCCGACAACAACGATAACGATTCCGGTTCGCGGCAAGGATTCTTCGATCAGGCCTCGCATGACGATGATAACGACATGGACCACGATTCCGACGGCTTCGACGGCGACGATGGCGGCGACAGCGATTACGCGTGAGCGGCGCCAAACGTGAGAAGAAAACGGCCGCCCGATCGGGCGGCCGTTTTTATTTCACCTGTCGTCCCTGCGAACGAACGCAGGGACCCATACTCCGCGGCCATAATTGTTGAGCGTTGATCGACGACTTCCTTCAGCGACGTAGACTTGTGGGTTATGGGTCCGTGCGCAATTGCGCACTAGGCAGGGACGACATCGTGCCGATACTCAAATCACGACCACCTTCGCGCCGACGCCGACCCGGCCGTAGAGATCGATGACGTCTTCATTGCGCATTCGGATGCAGCCGGACGACACGTTGGTGCCGATGGTCCAGGGCTCGTTGGAGCCGTGGATGCGATAGAGCGACGAACCCAGATACATCGCGCGCGCACCGAGCGGATTTTGCGGACCGCCCTCCATGTGCCGCGGCAGATCGGGGCGTCGCGCCAGCATTTCCGGCGGCGGCGTCCAGGCCGGCCATTCCTTCTTCGCGGAGACGGTCTTGACGCCCGACCAGGTGAAGCCGGGGCGGCCGACGCCGACGCCATAGCGCAGCGCCTTGCCGTCGCCCTGCACCAGGAACAGGAATTTGTTCGGGGTGTCGATCACGATGGTGCCCGGGCTTTCCTTGCCGTGATACTCGACCACCTGCTTCTCGTATTTCGGATCGAGCGGACGCTGCGCGGGGTCGAGCTCCTCCTCCCCGCGCATCGACTGCTGTGGATCCATCGGCGGCAGCAGCGCGCGCCGCCCGCCATAACCGTAATCGGGCTGCGTCTGATAGGCCGGCTGTTGCTGATAGCGCCCGCCCTGCGGCAGGTCGCCGAACAGGAATTCGATGAAGCCGCCGCCCATCTGCGAGCGTTCGGCAGCGGCCATCCGCACCGGCGCGGGCTGGCGGGCGTAGATCACGTTGGGTTCGGCAATCGGCGAGGCGTCGATCGCTAAGGCCTCACTGGTGAAGCAAAGGCAAGACGCGCTCGCAAGGAGCGCAAGGGAGATTTTTCCGGACATCGACGTACTCTGTACTGTTCGTCATTGCGGGTTGGCGGCGGCTCGACGAACGCCGCGGCGCGCGGTCAATACAAATCAAAACCTAATCGGTTTGGTAAACAGATCAGGCGTTTCGATTCACCACGTCGGCAATGGCGCGCGGATTTGTCCGGTAGCGTTTATTTTGCGTGAACGCGCCCCGCTCATGGTTAATCGTTGGTTTGCGTCCGCGGGCAAAGCGCCGATACGCGATGTTCCGGCGTGAACCTCACGTTAAATCGCATCGGTTTAAAACACGCGAAGTGAAGGGGTGGGAAAAACTCATGTCGGTCAATCGCAAACGTTTTCGTATCGAACAAGCCATTCTGGGCGACGCGCCAATTATGATGCCTGCCATCGAAGGCGGCGAGATCGGCCCGATGCATCGTGAGATCATGGCCGAGCTGCGCGCGATCCGCGCACAGATGGCGGGCTTCGGCCACACCCCCGCCGCTTCGACCGAGCAGTCGGGGATCACCACGCGCGAGATTGCCGAATCGCACGCGTTGCTGGAAACCTATCGCGCCCAGATCGAGCAGTGCGCGAAGCTCAAGGTCGAGCTTGACCTCATTCACGATGCGATCAACCGCACCAAGCGCGAAATCGCCACGCTGCACGGCAAGAGCTTTGACGGCCAGGAAATGGCCAAGGTCAATGGCGAGCTCGGCGCCGTCGTCGGCGGCACCGAACAGGCCACCCAGCAGATTCTCGAGGCCGTCGAGGCGATCGACCAGGCCGCCACCGCATTGTCCAAGAACATCTCGCCCGACCAGCAAAAGCTGCTCAGCGAGGATATCCAGGAACGCGTCGTCGCGATCTTCGAGGCCTGCAACTTCCAGGATCTCACCGGCCAGCGCATCAGCAAAGTGATGAGCACGATGAAGTTCATCGAACAGCACATCAATGCGATGATGGATATCTGGGGCGGCGTCGATGCCATCAAGGCGCACGCCCCCGATCGTCGATACCCGCGAAGGCGACGCCAAGCTGCTGAACGGCCCGAAGCTGGACGGCGACGACGGTCACGCCTCGCAGAACGACATCGACGCCCTGTTCGATTGATCGGACTGGTTAACGCTGACTAAACAAAACGCCGGCTTCACGCCGGCGTTTGTGGATCGTCCGCCTTGTGCGCAATTGCGCACTGGAGCGGACGATCCAGTATTCCAGAGACGTCAGCGCTTCAGCGGAGAGGCCGCGGCGTACTGGATGCCCGCCTTCGCGGGCATGACGAGCAAGGGTGTCGCCCTCTCACGCCCGCGGCGCGCAGCGGACATAGACCATGTTGCCGTAACGGACCGCGGCATCCTTTTCGATGAAGCGGGTCACGAGCACGCGGCCGTCGAACGAGACAATCTCGCGGTCCTGGTCGCCGCCGGCGGGACCGGGCGGACCGATATAGTTCTTGCCGCCCGGACTGCCCTTGAGGCGCAGCTCCTGCGGAGTGGCCTGGTCGGCCAGATGCATGACCACGCCGCCGTTGGCGCCGGCGCCGATCACATAAGGCTGCTTGCACTGCCCGCGCGCCGCCGCTTCGGTGCGGGCGCGGTCGTTGGGATTCTGGAACGAGGCGAGGCCCCAGCGGCCGACGATCTCGTCGGAGCGGATGGTCGCCGGCATTTCCGGCGCGAGGCCGGGCTCGGCGTCGGGGGCGGACTGGACGACAGCGACGGCAGGCTCATGCTGCTGCACGCCGCCAGCAAGATCGTCAGCGCCGACGCGATCGCCAGATTGGCAACCGTACGCGCATTACGTGAGCTGATCATCGCATTCCCCCGAGCAATTCCTTGGCAAATCCTTGGCCGCTCCCGTCAAGCAGCCGAGAAGCAGCAGCCGATAAGCAACCAACCGCAAAAAGCCTGCCGGAGCAATGACGTCAGTTAAAATTACGCCGCTGCGCCGATTTGGTTTCCGAAGCACCATCCTATATTGGCCTCACCAAGGCTTTAACCCCCTTGTTTGCTTGACAGGATCGGCGCCAAGCCATATTCCCCGGCTCCACGTTTAGCACTCAAATACAAAGATTGCTAAGGGTCGTGCTGTCCCGCCCGGGGCGGCGTCGAATACCCGGTATTCCCAGCCATTTTCGATGGCACAGACCTGAAACCACGCCTTCCAAAGGAACTTCAAGAGGAGACGTCATGGCCAAATCCAAATTTCGTCCGCTGCACGACCGCGTCGTGGTCAAGCGCATCGATGCCGAAGAGAAGTCCAAGGGCGGCATCATCATTCCCGACAGCGCCAAGGAAAAGCCGTCGCAGGGCGAAGTCACCGCCGTGGGCCCGGGCGGTCGCGACGAGGCCGGCAAGCTGATTCCGATCGACCTTCAGGTCGGCGACCGCGTGCTGTTCGGCAAATGGTCGGGCACCGAGGTCAAGCTCGACGGCGAGGAACTCCTGATCATGAAGGAGTCCGACATCATGGGCGTGCTGACCTAAAGCAAAAGACACGGAGCCGCGGTGCGCTCCTCCGTCATTGCCGGGCTTGACCCGGCAATCCATCCTCTAAGAGTGATGGATGCCCGGATCAAGTCCGGGCATGACACCAGAGAGCGCAGCCGGCATTTGTACTCCATCAATCAGAGGTTAGAACCATGGCTGCCAAAGACGTTAAATTTTCCGGCGACGCCCGCGACCGCATGCTGCGCGGCGTCGACATTCTCGCCAACGCGGTAAAGGTGACGCTCGGCCCCAAGGGCCGCAACGTCGTTATCGACAAGAGCTTCGGCGCTCCCCGCATCACCAAGGACGGCGTCACTGTCGCCAAGGAGATCGAGCTCGAGGATAAGTTCGAGAACATGGGCGCGCAGATGCTGCGCGAGGTCGCCTCCAAGACCAACGATACCGCCGGCGACGGCACCACCACCGCGACCGTGCTGGCGCAGGCGATCGTGCGCGAAGGCGCCAAGTCGGTCGCCGCCGGCATGAACCCGATGGACCTCAAGCGCGGCATCGACATTGCGGTTCACGCCGTCGTCAGGGATATCGAGAAGCGCGCCAAGCCGGTCGCCTCTTCGTCCGAAGTCGCCCAGATCGGGACCATCTCCGCCAACGGCGACGCGGCCATCGGCAAGATGATCGCGCAGGCGATGCAGAAGGTCGGCAATGAAGGCGTGATCACGGTCGAGGAGAACAAGTCGCTCGAGACCGAAGTCGACATCGTCGAGGGCATGAAGTTCGACCGCGGCTACCTGTCGCCCTACTTCATCACCAACGCCGAAAAGATGACGGCCGAACTCGAAGACGTCTACGTGCTCTTGCACGAGAAGAAGCTCTCCGGCCTGCAGTCGATGCTGCCGGTGCTGGAAGCCGTGGTGCAGTCCGGCCGTCCGCTGCTGATCATCGCCGAGGACGTCGAGGGCGAGGCGCTGGCGACGCTGGTGGTCAACCGCCTGCGCGGCGGCCTGAAGGTCGCCGCCGTCAAGGCGCCGGGCTTCGGCGATCGCCGCAAGGCGATGCTGGAAGACATCGCGATCCTGACCGGCGGTCAGCTGATATCAGATGAACTCGGCATGAAGCTCGAAAGCGTCACCATCAACATGCTTGGCCGCGCCGGCAAGGTGGTGATCGACAAGGAAAACACCACGATCGTCAAAGGTGCCGGCAAAAGAAGGATATCGAATCCCGCGTCACGCAGATCAAGGCGCAGATCGAGGAAACCACCTCGGACTACGACCGCGAGAAGCTGCAGGAGCGTCTGGCCAAACTCGCCGGCGGCGTCGCGGTGATCCGCGTCGGCGGCGCGACCGAGATCGAGGTCAAGGAAAAGAAGGATCGCGTCGAGGACGCCCTCAACGCGACCCGTGCGGCCGTCCAGGAAGGCATCGTGCCGGGCGGCGGCGTGGCGCTGTTGCGCGCCAAGAAGGCCGTCGGCCGCATCCACAACGACAATTCCGACGTCCAGGCCGGTATCAATATCGTGCTGAAGGCGCTGGAAGCTCCGGTTCGCCAGATCTCGGAGAATGCCGGTGTCGAGGGCTCGATCGTGGTCGGCAAGATCCTCGAGAACAAGTCCGAGACCTTCGGCTTCGACGCCCAGACCGAGGAATATGTCGACATGGTCGACAAGGGCATCATCGACCCGGCCAAGGTGGTTCGCACCGCGCTGCAGGACGCTTCGTCGGTCGCGGGCCTCCTGGTGACCACCGAAGCCATGGTCGCCGAACTGCCGAGGGAGCCTGCGCCGGCAATGCCCGGCGGTGGCGGCGGCATGGGTGGAATGGGTGGTATGGGCTTCTAAGGCCTGGCTTTCCCGATCAATCAATCGAAGGCCGCCTCCGGGCGGCCTTCTTTTGGCTTTTTGGCGATGAAGCACGCCCGATCGGTTCCGAACGTGCTTGGCTCGAAAACGCTGCCGGGGTTTGCTACTTACGACCCCTGCCGATTCCATCGTGTCAGGGAATTTCATATGCGCGTGCGCTCCTCCTCCTGTTCGGTCTGATCACGGTCTCCCCAAGCCTCGCTTTCGCCCAGATGAAACTTCCTCCAAGACCGCGCCCGGCGCGATCGAGACGCGCTATTTCACCGCGATCGACGGTCTGATGGACGGCAATGCCGACGTCATCCTCAAGGAAACCCGGCAGGGCAAGAACGTCACCGCGGCCGTGCTCGACGTCTGCTACCCCGCCGCGAAGGGCTCCGACCGCAAGGACCGCTTCGTCGCCAACCTCGCCGTCCTCAACGGGCAGAACCTGACGGGCACCACGCAGAGCCTCGGTGACAAGCTGCCAGTCACCGTCAAGCTATCGCGCAAGCCTGTCGGCGACACCTTCGAATTCCGCGGCCAGATCACGATCGGCCACGCCGTGACCGAAGTGACCTCGACGGACAATTCCGATCTCAGCGAGAAGGAATTTTTCGACAACCAGACCAGCGATGACGGCATTACGCCTGCGCCGAAGGATTTTACCGACGTTTCGCCTGAGGCGTTCGGCGTGCGGGTCAAGCTCGACGCCGCGCTCGATTTCCTCAAAAGCCTGAAGGGCGAGGCCGTCGAGGTCGGGCTCTCGAGCCTTTCGATCTCCTGCGACGCGCTGCGCGCCGGCGAGCAGACCATCAACCTCACGGCCGATCCGGAGCGCACGGCGGCGCTGATCGCGAAGGCCAAATCGATGCCGGGCGTGGTCGCGGCGGGATGGACCAGCGGCTCTGTCGAGATGGACCGCACCATCCGCTTTGCCGCGACCGAATGGCGCGACGGCGACAAGATCAACAAGGACAAGATCGCATCGGCGATATCGGGCGTGCTCGCGAAAACGCTTGCCGCCAAGCCGGCGGGCACCGACTGGAACGCCAACACCGGAAAACTGACATTGACCTTCAAGCGGCCGAGCCCGATCTATCCGCCGCTCGGCCTCACAGAAGATGTCGAGGTCACCGCGCTGGTCTCGCCGGACAAACCCGGCGCAACCGACCGGCTGATGCTGTGGATCTCGAGCCCGGTGATCACGACCGCGGATGAAGGCGCCGGCCCCAAGCTGAGCCTGTCGGAAGAGTCCACCGGCGACGAGGAAGGCGGCGAGCCAAAGGACGACAATGGCTCGGTCGAGGCGCTGGCAAAAGAGTTCAAGGGCCAGCGCTGGGACGCCGACAGGAGCGTGTGGAAGTAATCCGCATGCCAGCACGATAGGGCGATCGGCAGGCTGCGCACGTATCAACGCCTCCCGCCGCGGTACAGTGCGCAATGATCTGGTCCCATGCCTCGATTGTTAAGATCTCGATTCAGCTTAGAGGAACATCATCGGTTCGCCGAAATGTGGGTCACGCCATGCAAGACCGCGAGCCGAGTACCGTTGAAAGCATCTTGTCGGGGAATGTGGTTGCCGGCCAGTGGCGGGAGCAACGCGCGAGCCTGTGGAATTTCGTGAAGCCCGATCGCGACGAAGTGTTGGTGGTGCGGGAGCCATTTGGCGATCGGGCACGCACCGCTTTGCTGGTCACTGCAGCAGTGGTGGCAAGCTTTGGGCTGGGATGGGCCGGCGGTCTGAATTGGCCCCAGTTCGCAGGCGCGCTCGATCCTGTGGCAGTTGCGCAGATAGAAACGCCCTCGCCGCGAATTTCTGAAGCACGATCGAGCGGCAGGATTGAAGGCACTCGAAAACGGCATCCGCGTCAGATGCGCCTGCCATTGTCGGAAGCATTCCCAAGCCATCGGCCCTGTTGCCGGGCGGTGCACGCCCGTCTGCGAGCCCGGCCTCCCAGGCAAATGCGAGCCCTTCCGCCGCCGCGATCGCGATGCGGCAGCCCCTGGTGGCGGCGCCGGAAACCAGGCCGGCGACGATTCCCGGTTGGACGGTTGTCGATGTCCGGGACGGCACCGCCGTTCTCGAAGGTCCCGACGGCATCAGGATGGCCGCACGCGGCGACACCATTCCCGGAATCGGACGCGTGGAATCCATCGTGCGCTGGGGCAACCGCTGGGTCATTGCCACCGCCAGCGGATTGATTGCGACGCAGTAACGCCCCGACCTAGTTGGTGTTGATGCGGAACCGCAGCGTCTTTGCGCCGACGAACGATACGAAATCGCCCTGCCGTTTCCAGGTGCCCGCATCAGCTAGCGCCGCGATCAGTTCATCATCCTGCTGAGCCCGGTCCGGCGGACAGGGCCGGTTTTCCATCGCGCCGGCAACGAAGATCACGGTGTTGCCCGCCACCGAAAACTGCCCCTTGCCGCCCTTGCACCAGAGTTCGAGGATCACCTCGCCGGCATCGCCAATTTCCAGGTTGGGGATCCGCTTGGATCCGGGCTGGCGGTTCACGTCGAGCTGCATTTCGGTTCCGAATGGAAAGCCGTCATCGGCCAACGCCGGGCTGAACGGCAGGGCGGTGGCGATCAGCAAGAGCGAAGCGGCGCCTGCCCGGGACATACGTGCGAATGAAACCATGCAACCTCTCGAAATCGAACAAGCCAACATCGCGCGCTCTTCTATTGAACAAGTATGCCGTTGGCTAGACCGGCTGGCGGCGAAGTCCGCGCGGCCGATCCGCTCACAACCTCGCGAGCGCGACACCGCTCCGCTCCCGGCCGTCGCCCCCGTGCTAGGGTTGACTCGAACCCGGGGACAAGCCAACCCTCATCGAAGAGCCGCACGACTTCAGCCAGTCCAAGCCCCGATTGTGCTATTTTCAAGCCTTTGAAGGCCCTCCCCAGAGACGGTGATCTGTGAACAACATCCGCCCGAAGCTCACCACGGTATGGCGCATCGCCGCCCTCTATTTCAGCTCCGAGGACAAATGGGCCGGCCGCGGGCTGCTTGCCGCCGTGATCGCCATTGAGCTTGCGATCGTCGGCATCAACGTCCTGATCAATCAGTGGAACGCCCGCTTCTACAACGCGCTGCAGGAACGAAACTGGGACTCCTTCGTCAGCGAGATCATCTATTTCAGCGTCGTTGTCACCATTTTCATCGTGCTGGCGGTCTATCAGCTCTATCTCAATCAATGGCTGCAGATCCGCTGGCGACGATGGATGACGGCGCAATATCTCGGCGACTGGCTGCATCAGGCCAACCACTACCGGATGCAGCTTCAGGGGATGCTGCCGACAACCCCGACCAGCGCATGACCGACGACGTCAAGCTGTTCGTCGACCGCACGCTCAACATCGGCGTCGGCCTTTTGAACTCGATTGTCACGCTGGCGTCCTTTGTCGCGATCCTGTGGGGCCTTTCGAACGCCGCACCGCTGCACCTGTTCGGCCAAGATTATCCGATTCCAGGGTACCTCGTCTGGGGCGCGTTGATCTATTCGGTGCTCGGCACCATCCTGACCCATCTGATCGGCTGGCCGCTGGTCGGCATCGATTTCCGGCAGCAGCAATACGAAGCGGATTTTCGTTTCAACCTGGTGCGCGTGCGGGAAAACTCCGAACAGATCGCGCTATTGCACGGCGAGCAGGCCGAGCGCGAGCGCCTTATGGTTCGCTTCGGACGTGTTGTTGAAAACTGGCTCGCCATCATGAACCGGACCAAGAAAATAACGGCGTTCACGGCGAGCTACAATCAGGCTTCGGTGATCTTTCCCTATGTGCTGGTGGCACCGGCCTACTTCGCGGAGAAGATCCAGCTCGGCGGCATGATGCAAACCGCATCGGCGTTTTCGAACGTTCAGGGCGCGCTTTCGTTCTTCATCACCATCTACCGTCAATTGGCGGAATGGCAGGCCGTGGTGAACCGTCTGGACGGGTTCGAGGCAGGCATCGTGGCAGCGCGCGAACTCGCCACCCGCGACGATCGGATTCACGTCACCGAGGCCGGCGACGGCGCCATCGACCTCAAGGAGCTGGCGCTGCGGCTGCCGAACGGAACGCCGCTGGTGAACGCGAATGGACTGAGTTTGCGCAAGGGCGAGCGCACGCTGATGACGGGTCCCTCCGGCTCCGGCAAATCGACGCTGTTCCGGGCCATTGCAGGCATCTGGCCGTTCGGGACCGGCTCCATCACGATTCCGGCCGGAACAACGATGATGATGCTGCCGCAGCGACCATATTTCCCGACCGGACCGCTGCGAGGCGCGATCGAGTACCCCGCCAAGGAAGGGACATTCACCGACGCTCAAATCGCCGACGCGCTCGAGCAGGTAGGATTGCCGAGGCTCGCATCGCAACTCGGCGAACATGGGCACTGGAACCGGACGCTCTCGCTCGGCGAACAGCAGCGTCTCGGACTGACCCGCGCGCTGTTGCACGCACCGCAGTATTTGTTCCTGGATGAAGCGACGGCGTCGCTCGACGAACCGTCGGAGGCAATGCTGTATCAACTGCTCGAGAAGAAACTGCCGGCGACCACCATCGTCTCGATCGGTCATCGCTCGACGCTGGATGCCTTCCACCAGCGCAACATCGTGCTCGCCCGTGACGGCGATCGATTTGCGCTGCAGAAAGGAAAGAGCGCTGCTGCGTCGTAGCGACGTAACTCTACAACCAGCGCCGCGGCCAGGGTTGGCCGCGCACCCCGCGATGCCAGACATAGCAGAACGCGGTCAAAAGCACCGCGCCGGCCAGCACCGGCGCCAGCAGGAACGTCCAGGGCAGATTGCCTGACACCACCAGCAACGGGTTGATGCCCGCCGGCGGGTGAAAGGTCCCGGTCACGCACATCGCCAGAATGGAAAGGCCGACGGCGGCGGCCGCGGCCCAGGCTTGCGGCCCGGTCAGCTTCAGCACGGCGAGGCCGACCAGCGCCGATATCACGTGGCCGCCGATCAGGGCACGCGGCTGCGCCGGCTCGACATCAGGCGATCCGATCACCAGCACGATCGAGGTGGCGAACGGAATCACCGCGAGCGGATAATGCGCGGCGAACGAGAACAACTCCATGACGCCGATGGCGATCGCGCCGCCGAGGCCCGCGACCGCGCCCGCCACGACGCTGCGGTGATCGTTGCGGGAGATCGCTTTCCGCAGCCCGCGCCGCCAGTCCCGTTTCATTCAACAGCCCCGCAAAAGAAAGGGGCGGCAGATTGCTCTGCCGCCCCGCATCTTCGACAGGAAGATCTTACTTCAGGTTGGTCATCGCGGTCAGATCAGCCGAGAGCTTGACGATACCGGCCGCGCCGCACCAGTTCGAACCCACGCCGGTCGGATTGATCGGGGTGACGAAGGTACCTTGGTTTACAGCGAGGTTGCCGCGAGCCGAGAAGTCGCTGGTGAAGGCGTTGCAATCGCCCTTCGACAGGTTGGTGTCGGAGTAACGGAAGTCCAGCGTGAACACCTTGTAGGTGAAGCCGATGCCGACGTTCCACGTGTTGTAGTCGGCATAGTTGATGCCGTTCGGGAACGCAGGGACGCCGTAGAACGAGTCTCGACGTGCCCAGCCACTGACGGCCGAACTCACCCGACACATACATGCCGATGCCGCTGGCGCCGAACCAGGCGCTCGGCGCGATCGCCTTGCCGACGATCGAGGCGTAGGTGCCTTCGGCGCCGCTGTTGAGGTAGCTCGGCGTATAATAGACGTTGCCGCCCATCGAGAAGTTGTCGTTGAAAGTGTAGTTCACCTTGCCATAGACCTCGAAGAAGCTGAGGTCCTTCTTGATGACGTTGCCGTTGATCAGCGCGTTGGTCTGGCATTCGAGGCTGAGCGGGACGCCGGCGGTATCGGTGGGCGCGCCGTAATGGCAGGTGCCGCCCGGATACATGTAGCCCCAGGCGCCGACGTCGAAGGCGAATTGGCCAACCGTCAGGCGGGCACCGCCGTAAGCGTCGACTTCAGCCGCGGCACGGTTCGGGAACGAGATGCTCGCACCGCCCACGCCGACATAGAGCTGGAAGTCCTTGGTGACGTTGTAGCGCGGCTCGAAATAGACGTTGACCGAGGGCTTGTGATTGGACTGGGTGATGCCGCGGAAAATGTAGTCGTTGGTGATCCCGCCGCCGAAAGCGATGTCCCAGGGATCGAAGGCTACCGGCGGCGGCGCCTTGACGGCCTTCACCCGCAGATCCGCAGCGAGAGCCGAACCCGAAACCATTGCCAGCGCCGTTGCCAACAAAGCCACTTTCTTCATGTCGATCCCCATCACCCTTCTAGACAGTCCCGTTCCGGCCCCCCAGGGCAAGCGACAACCGACTGCGACCAAATGTCTTAACGTGGTCACACAGTGGTCTGCGGCGCCACGATCGTGAAGCAAAAAGGCAAGCATGTGCCGCCTTTTTAGGCGTTCGGGCCGTTTCGATTAAATCTTCTCCGCGCGTGTTGCATTCCCACAACAATTTTGCAGGCTTTGGTGCCGCCGGACGGCAACCGGGACCGGAAGAAGCAGCGGCGGACGAGATGCCGGAGAGCGTGCTTTTGCGAATCAATGTCCCGGTGAAAACACGGCTCCGGTCGCCTCGGGACAGCCCTCACGAACTCGGGACAGCCTGCGCGAAAAAGGCCGCAGCGGTGGACGCTGCGGCCTCTAGAAGCGCTATTTCCGCGCAGGCGACCGTCTAGTTGTGGTCGCCGCCGTTGGACGAGCCCGCCCCCCATGAAGGTGCTGAGGGTTCCGGGGTCGCCCAGCTTGGCGCCGGCGCGGGTTCCGGCTCCTGGCGCCGCCATCGCGGGCTCCGCCTTGGGAGCGGCAGGCTTGGCAGCGGCCTTCTTTTCTTCGCCGGGCTCTTCTTTGCGGCCTTCGGGGCGGCCGCCTTGACTTCTTGGCAGCCTTCTTGGCGGATTTCTTTGCGCCCTTGGCAGCCTTCTTCGCCGATTTCTTGGCGGCCTTCTTCGATGCCTTCTTGGCGGACTTCTTCTTCGCCACTACGGCCTTCTTGGCCTTTTTAGCCTTCTTGCCCTTCTTGCTCTTCTTCGCCTTCGCCATCTGGTCCTCCTGTTGCCGCTGTCCATGTCTGTCGAGCGCTTCGAATAGTCCGCGGGCCAGACCGGGGCGACACTTCTTCGAAGTGCCCTCCCGCTCCATCCCTTGTCCGGGCGCGATCTCCGGGCAAACGCTTCGCGCTTGGTCCCGAGGAAACCGGATACCGATCCCGCCATCCACATGCAGGGCAGGCTTTCCGGATCACGCCCGTAGGCCGATCGATCAATTCAATCCTGGCCGATCGATCCAGGCTTTGGACCTCCTGTCGCCCAATCGAGAAGCTCAATCGTGTGCACCACAGGAACTGACGTACCGCCGGCAATTTGAACCATGCATCCAATATTGCCTGCAGCGATCATGTCCGGTTTGACTGTCGCAATAT
The DNA here is from genome assembly GCA_044772375.2 of Bradyrhizobium sp. RDT10. Classification (GTDB taxonomy): domain Bacteria; phylum Pseudomonadota; class Alphaproteobacteria; order Rhizobiales; family Xanthobacteraceae; genus Bradyrhizobium. Next base: position 325,303 of record CP187939.1, on the reverse strand, counting down.
TGGCGATCTTCCGATCGCGCAATCTGCTCGCAATGTCGGGCTGGAGAATGTTGTAGGTCCCCGCCGAACCGCAACACAAATGGCTCTCGGGCACATCTTTCACCACGAATCCATTCTTGGAAAGCAATTCTTTCGGAAGGCCTGTGATTTTCTGTCCATGCTGCAGCGAACATGCCGAGTGATAGGCCACTGTTACGTCGCCTTTCTGGCGCGATGGCGTGAGCGCGAGGCCTGCGAGATACTCGGTGATATCCTTTGCCAGCGCGGAAATCTGCGCCGCGCTTTGCGCGAAATCGCGGTCCTCGCGCAGCATGAAACCATAGTCCTTGATGACCGTGCCGCAGCCCGATGCCGTGATCAGGATGGCGTCGAGGCCGCCTTGTTCCGCCTCCTTTTTCCACACGGTGATGTTGGCGCGCGCCCGCGCCAGCGCGTCGCCGTCCTGCCCGAGGTGGTGGGTGAGCGCGCCGCAGCATTGCTCGTCCTTGACCAGGACGACCTCGACGCCATGGCGCGTCAGGAGATTGATGGCCGCCTGGTTGATGCGCGGCGCCAGCACCTGCTGGGCGCAGCCCTGCAGCAGCGCGACCCGCCCGCGCCGCTCGCCCGTGGCCGCAAAGACGCTGCCGCCCGAGGGCCCCGGCGCCGGAAGGCCGTTCGGCGCGAGCGCCAGCATCGCCTTGATCCGCCGCAACAGGCCGGGGGTCGCGGCTGTTTTTGACGCCGGCAGCAGGGCCGCAAACGGTCGGGCGAACCGCGCCATGATCATGCCGGCGCGAAACAGCTTTGGCCGCGGCAGCACCAGCGCCAGCACCGCGCGCAAGGCCCGCTCCGCCAGCGGCCTGGAAAATCCCGTTCGATCCGGACCCGCGCCTGATCGACCAGGTGCATGTAGTGCACCCCCGACGGACAGGTGGTCATGCAGGCAAGGCAGGACAGGCAGCGGTCGATATGCTTGACCACCTCCGCGGTCGGCGGCTTGTCCTTTTCCAGCATCTCCTTGATCAGGTAGATGCGCCCGCGCGGGCTATCGAGCTCGTCGCCGAGCAGCACATAGGTCGGACAGGTCGCGGTGCAGAACCCGCAATGCACACAGGCGCGCAGGATCTTGTCGGCTTCCGCGATATCGGGGTCGGCCAGTTGGGCGAGTGAGAATTCGGTTTTCATGGCGCTGACATCGGCAGCATCCGGCCGCGGTTGAGGATGATCCTGGGATCGAAACTGTTGCGCACGCGCTGGCTCAGCGCGGCGAGGCCGCCGGCCTGCGGATGGAAGACGTCGACATTTTGCCTGGTCTGCTCGGACGCCCGGATCAGCGAGGCGTGGCCGCCGGCAGCCTCGACGCGCTGACGCACCAGCGCGGCCTGCGCATCCGGCTTGGGCGGCAATGCCGCCCAGATCAGGCCGCCGCCCCAATCATAGATCACATCGCCTCCGGTGTCGCGCGCCAGGGCCTGGCCGAGCGCGCCGCCCGAGGCCGGCGGACAGACGATCCGCCACACCGGCCATGCGCCGAGCGCGCCGCTGGCAGCAAAGGGCTCGACGTCGCGGATGGCGCCCCAAACCGTTGCCGAGGCCGCATCCTCCAGCATTTCCACAGACCCGAACGGCGCCAGCGTCTTGCCCAGCGAATTGGCGCGATCCGCCACCGAGGCGGCAATGCCCTCGAGCCGCAGCAGCGTGACCGCCCGGCCCCGCGTCGAAAAACCCGCGAGCTCGCCGGTCGCGGGCCGGAATGCCGAGTTCGGCAGGTGCGCCGCGCCCGAGACGTCGTAGGGTGAGCCTAGCGCCGCCGTCATCGCCCGATCTGCGGTCGCATCGTCCAGCCCCGCGAGCAGCAGCGTTCGCTCGCTCTCCGGCTTCGGCATCACTTTGAGGGTGACTTCCGTCATGACCGCCAGCGTGCCCCACGAGCCCGCCAGCAGCTTGCAGAGATCGTAGCCGGTGACGTTCTTCACCACCTTACCCCCGGTTTTAAAACTGTCGCCGAAGCCGGACACCGCATGCGCGCCGAGCAGATGATCGCGCGCGCCGCCGGCCCTGATGCGGCGGGGACCGGCGAGCCCCGCGCCGATCATGCCGCCGATGGTGCCGTTGCCGGACACGCCCAGCAGCGCGGAAGTATCCATCGGCTCGAAGGCGAATTGCTGGTTCTTGGAATCGATCAGCGACTGCACGTCCGCGAGCGGCGCGCCTGATTGCACCGTGATGATCAGCTCGTTCGGCTCGTAGGCACAGACCGCATTCAGACCAGACACATCGAGCACCGCGTTGGTCGCCATCGGATGGCCGATGGCGCGCTTGGTGCCATGGCCAATGATCTCCAGCGGCTGGTCGCCGGCGATCGCCGCCCGGACCGCTTCTTCGACGTCTTTGGCGTCACGTACCTTGAGAGTATCCACGAGTTAGCCGGTAGCGAAATTTGCGGCGGAAATCAAACTTCGGCGCGCCATGCGCGAAGCGGCGGCCACGCTGGTTGCGGCGGACCGGCGCTCGGGACCGCTTCGGGCGATCACGTCCGCCGGCCACGTGCGTGACATCCTTACTTCGGCGTTTATCGAAGCATTGACGTGCAAATTTCGCTATCTGTCGAATTGTCCCCTCACGTCCGCCGCGATGCAACGCGGCAATCGGGGGCAATTGCGAAGAGGAGTTCCACCATGAACCAGCAGGTAATGAACCACCAAATCATCAACGAGGCGATCAGCGGCGGAGGGCTTCTGGTTGTGGCGCAATGGGAAGCCAGCGAGGGACAGGCCGACAGGGTCGCCGAGATCCTGCGCGACTTTCTTCCCAAGGCGCAAAGCGAGCCCGGAGTAAAACTTTTCCTGATCAGCCGCGCGACCGAGAACCCGGCGCAGTTTCTGTTCTACGAGCTGTTCCGCGATGAAGCGGCCTTCAAGGCGCATCAGGACAGCGCGCACTTCAAGACCCATATCGCAGGGCAAGCCCTGCCGCTGCTGGCGCGGCGCGAGCGTACGCAATATGCGCTGATGTGAGGCTGCCTCCGTTCAAGCCGGTGCGGGGGAGGCAATTGCTTGTCGTCACCCTCCGCATCACCTCGCGGGAGCTAGAATCTGGGAATATCCGGAAACGCCAGCTTGCCGGCATGGACATGCATGCGGCCGAGCTCGGCGCAGCGGTGCAGCGTCGGAAACACTTTTCCGGGGTTGAGCAGGCCTTGCGCGTCGAAGGCGCATTTCAGCCGTTGCTGCTGGTTGAGGTCGATCTCGGAAAACATCTCGCCCATCAGGTCGCGCTTCTCGATGCCGACGCCGTGTTCGCCGGTCAGCACGCCGCCGAATTCGACGCAGGCGCGCAGGATATCGGCGCCGAAGGCTTCCGCGCGCTCGATCTCGCCGGGCTGGTTGGCGTCGTAGAGGATCAGGGTGCAGATTGCCGTCGCCGGCGTGAAACACGTTGGCGACGCGCAGATCGTATTTGGCCGAGAGGTCGCGGATGCGGGCCAATGCCTTCGGCAGCGCGCCGCGCGGAATGGTACCGTCCATGCAGAGATAGTCGGGCGAAATCCGGCCCACCGCCGGGAATGCCGCCTTGCGGCCGGCCCAGAACAGATTGCGCTCGGCCTCAGACGTGGAAATCTGGCAGGTCGTCGAGCCGCAGGCTTGCGCGATCGCCTCGATCCGCTTGATCAACTCGTCGACCTCCACGCTCGGGCCATCGAGCTCGATGATCAGAAGCGCCTCGACATCGAGCGGATAGCCGGCATGAACAAAGGCTTCCGCGGCGTGGATTGCCGGCTTGTCCATCATCTCCATGCCGCCCGGGATGATGCCATTGCCGATGATCCGTGCCACGCATTCACCGGCGGCCTCGACCTCGGCGAAACCGACCATCAGGGCGCGGGCCGTCTCCGGCTTCTGCAGGATCCGCACCGTGATTTCGGTGATGACGCCGAGCAGCCCTTCGGAGCCGGTGATGATGCCCATCAGGTCGTAGCCTGAGTTCTCCGCAGCCTTGCCGCCGATCCTTAAGATCTCGCCCGACATCAGCACGATTTCGCAGCCCAGCACGTTGTTGGTGGTCATGCCGTATTTCAGGCAATGCACCCCGCCGGAATTTTCCGCGACATTGCCCCCGATCGAGCAGGCGATCTGCGACGACGGGTCGGGCGCATAATAGAAGCCGGCATGCGCCACCGCCTGGCTGATGGCAAGGTTGGTGACGCCGGGCTCGGTCACTACCACGCGGTTGTCGAAATCGATCTCGCGGATGCGCTTGAACTTGCCGAGCCCCAAAAGCACGCCATCGGCCAGCGGCAGCGCGCCACCTGATAGCGATGTGCCGGAGCCGCGCGGCACCACCTTGATGCCTTGCTCGAAGCAGTATTTCAGGACCTGCGAGACCTGTTCCGTGGTGTCCGGCAGCACCACGACCATCGGCGGCTGCCGGTACGCCATCAGCCCATCGGACTCGTAGGGCAGCATTTCAGCCGCGCCGTCGATCACGCCCTCACCCGGCACGATCGCGCGCAGGGCTGTGACGATTTCACCGCGACGGCCGAGAACCGCCTGATCGGCAGCCGGCATCATGATGGCCATGCGTCTCCTCCAAGCCCCGCGAATTAACGATTTATGGTGACAAATCAAGCACGTCTACCAGGGTTTGGGTAGGCCATCCAAAGGTTGGATTGCCACGGTCCAAACGATCAGTTCTCTCTGGGACAAGTCTGCAATGGTGAAACCTGTCAAAGTTTCGTGGCTTGTCCCGTCCAAGCGGGCCTGCCACAAGAAACTCGCCTCTCTGACCCGGGAAGAAACGAAGAGCACCACATGAAAACATCGACTTTGAGCGCGCTGGTTTTCGTTACCTCATTGACCGCGGCATCCGGCGCGCTGGCGCAGGACGCCGCCGCCGGCAAGACCTCGTTCAACAAATGCCTGGCCTGCCACGCAATTGGCGAAGGCGCCAAGAACAAGGTCGGCCCGGTGCTGAACGGGCTGGATGGCCGCAAGTCCGGCACCATCGAGGGTTACTCCTATACGGACGCCAACAAGAATTCCGGCATTACCTGGAACAAGGACGTGTTCCTCGAATACATCAAGGACCCGAAGGCGAAGATCCCCGGCACCAAGATGGTGTTCGCCGGTATCAAGAACGAGAAAGAGGCCAACGATCTCTGGACCTATGTCTCCTCGTTCGACAAGGACGGCAAGCAGAAGTGAGAGCGGCGTTTTCTTCACCCTCCCCGGGAGGGTGAGAATGCGGCCTGGTCCGATTTAAGAAGCTTCCAACGCTCGCCGCATCAAGGCAGCGTGTGCACGATCACCGGCCCGGCCATCGCGGTGGCCGGCCCGGTCAGCAGCGGCGCCAGATCGTGCTCGATCCATGCCAGCGCGCGCTTGTTGGATTCCTCGGCAGCCGCAAAATTGTTGAACAGGCTGATCGCGATCACGGTGTCGTCGGGCGCATAGACCACGTAATAGCCCATGAATCCGTTGACCCCGCTGATGACGGGAATCGCGCCTTCCTTGATCCTGCGTGTGAGCTCTTCGGCCTTGCCGGCCTTGACCTTGCCCTGACGAATGGCGGCGTACATGGCGCTCTCCTCGACGGTCGGCTGCCCGATATCGCGACTCCCAGAGCGTGATGACTTTTCTTCAAATCGTCATCCCGCTCTATCTCTTTGATTTGAGCATGATCTTTTCGGAAAACCGGTACCCACTTTTCCGGATCATGCTCTAGCTTCATCCCTGGCGGGACGAGCAGCGGAATCCCGCGCGCACCGATCGTATCCGATCCGGAGCCGTCAGGCCACGTACGGCGTCACCGTCGTCCCTGATCGCGAGAAAAACGCGCGTCGAAAGTATCCGGGCTCCCGTTCCCATCAATGGGCCGCTGCTGCCGCCTTCAGCGTCATCGCGGCCATCATCGCCTCCACTTCTGCGATCACGAGATCGGGCGCCGCTTGCTGAACCATGTGACCGACGCCGGGCAGCACGATCAGCTTTGCGTTCGGCGCAGTGGCGGCGAGCGGTTGCGAATGGATGTGGGTCGAGACCGTTTTGTCGGATCCATCGCCCGTGATGATCGTCATCGGCGCCGTGATCTCGGCGTAGCGCGGCGCTTGCTCGGCCACCGCCGCCTTTAACGTCACGAAGTCACGCGCATTGGCGATAAATTCGCGCGGCCGCAGCAGCAGCGGCGTTGCGGTGTTCCTGACAAAGTCGTCCGGCATGGTCTGCGGCAGGAAGACGACGCGCGCGCCGCGTTCGGCCAGGAGATGGCCGAGCGGCAGCGTGATTGTATGGGCGAGCAGCGGGCCGATCACCGGCGTCGCGATGATCTTGTTGTATCGCCCGATGCCGCCCGGCCAGGGATAGGCGACCGGCGCCAGCATTACGAGGCCCGCCATAATTTGCGGCTCATCCAGCGCCATCCGCAGGCCGAGGGCGCCCGCCCAGGAATGCACCACGAAGATCGCCGGGCCGACGCCGAGCTTTGCCAAAGCCTCCCCGATCATCCTGCCCTGGATTTCGGGCGTCGAATCCTCCAGCCGGAGGCGGGTGCTCCAGCCATGTCCGGGACGGTCGATCAGGATCACGCGGTGCTTTCTGGCGAGCCGTTCCCCGACCGGCCGCCGCATCACCTCGAGATTGGAACTCGCGCCATGCAGCATCACGATCGGCGGACCGGCCGCGTCGCGCGGGCCGATTTCGAGGATGTGGAGGGCCCCACCCGCCACCTCGACCATCCTGCCCTGGGCCGGATGAGCGCGCTGCGCGAGAAAGACGCCGATTTGCGTGACCAGCACCAGCAGCGCCAGCGCCGCCACTACAATCACTACCGCCATCGCGAATTTCCGGCCTATTTTCTGCACCGGCGAGCTACGGCCCGGATCGGTTGCGGGTTTCGAAATTGTCCACAGGGCCTCGAACCTGTGGATAGCGGGGTCATACTGATGTCATCGACGAATTTGTACAGTGGCGCTGACACTTTCGCCATGTGTGCGCGTGCCTGATTAGGGGGTAGCCGGGCGCTGCATTGTACCCAACATCCACAGGAACAAGGGCGCTCACTACAAATTGTTCCAGCGTATCATCGGAGGACTGCCCCATGATTTCCGACGCAAGCGAAGCCGCCATCGATCAGATCGTAGCGAGTTGCAATGGCGACATCCGCGGCGCACTCAAGGCCCTGCTGCGGGTAAACGAACAGCTCGAGGCGGAGCTGGCGCAATTCTACGCGGCGGTAGGTCTCGACGGCATGGCCCGGGGCAGCAACGCCATACACTAGACCCGTGCCTATCGCTTCTCCTCGTCCGGCGCTTCTGCGGGAGATTCCGGCACGACCGGGCATTGGGGAATGGTCGAACGGGCCAGCTTGGCATCGTCGTTCGATCTGTACGGTCCGGTTCCGAACCAGATATTTCCGCCGACCTGGGCGTTGATGGCGGGGTTGCTCGTGACAATCTCGCATTTGCCGGTCGCGCGGTCGCCGACCACCCAATAGCCGCCTTGCGCCAAAGCGCAGGTTCCGGTCGCGACAATCATCGCGCCGGCCAGCAGCAATGATTTCATGGCTCGCTCCTGTCACGCGGTCAGCCAATAATAGCGCTTTAGCGGCGCGACGTTCCTGCGTGAACCAGCTAGTCGGGAATCAAGGTTAACCGCGAAAGATCAGATATCGCGGCCTTCGACCTTTTCGGTCAGCGTCTTGACCAGTTCGGGCACCTTCTCGAGATGCGGATTGACGGCCAGCGCCTTGCGGAACGCTTCCAGCGCGCGCCTTTCGTCGCCGACATCCTGCATGATCATGCCAAGGCCTGCCAGCGCGCCGAAATGCCGGGGCTCGCGGATCAGCACCTGCCGGATGTCCTCCAGCGAACGGGTGTAGTCGTTCTTCAGGTAATGCAGCGTCGCGCGCCGGTTCCATGCCTCGACATAATCGGGACGCAGCTTGACGACCGCATCGAGCAGTTTCAACGCGACGTCGACCTTCTGCGCTTCCATCGCGGCCTTGGCGCGCAGCATCAACAGTGCAGCCGTGTCGCTCGGGGTCTGCATCCACAGCGCCCAGATCCGCGCCTCGACATGCTTGGCGCTGGCTTCATCGGGGGCGGCCTTCAGTGCGCCGAACAGGAAATCCAGCCCGCGGGTGCGATCGGCGCCGACGTTGGGAAGCTTGCTCGGCGCTTCCGGCAATTTCTTTTGGGCTTTCGGCGGGGGAACGACCTGGGTGTTGTTCTGCGCAAAAGCGGCCGCCGGCACGGCTGTCATGACAGCGGTGAGGATGACGATCCGGCAGTTACGGGCGCCCGAGAATCTCAAAGGCATGGCGGCAAGTCTAGACGCACAAAATCGCGCCGCAAAGCGGCACGTCGTCAAAGACATGTGAAAACGAGGAACGAAAAGCCGGCTCAGCCAGGCTTAACCTTGGCGGGCCTTGAAGCGGCGCTGCACCTTGTTGATCACGTAAACCCGGCCCTTGCGGCGGACCAGACGGTTGTTGCGGTGACGCCCGCGCAGCGATTTCAAGGAGTTACGGACCTTCATGGGACAATCCTGATGCTTCGAAAGGCCGTGTTGAAGGCCGAACCTGAGCTACCCGAAAGTGGCGAAATGGGAGTTATCCCGAAAAGCGGCAACCGCCCGGGACGGGGCGGTTTCTAAGCCATCGCAGGCGCGGATGTCAATCCGAATGGGGCCGTTTTCGGCTCCATCTGTCCCGTTCCGGACCTAACGCTGGGGAGATCGATACCCGGCATTAGTCGCGCTTTCCGTCAGCGGCGCGGACGTTTCGACCGAACCCTCGGAATCACTGGCAAAACAGGTCGCGCGGAAATTCGACCAGGGCCTCGCCGGTCGCAACCTTTTCGCCCGCCTGGTTCTTCACCACCACGTCGATCAACACCCAGCGGGATTTTTCAGTCGATTGCTTGGCCTTGATGATTCCCGAGGGCTGGATGGTATCGCCGGGCCGGACCGGCTTGACCCAACGCGTCTCCAGCCGCCGGTGGACCGCGCCGGCGGGACAGGCCCAATCGGTGATCATCCGCGAGATCAGCCCGAAATTGTTCATGCCGTGCATGATGATGCCGCCAAAATTGGTCTTGCCGAAATTGCCCTTCATGTAGTCGTCGTCGAGATGCAGCGGGTTGTAGTCGAGCGAGGCATCGCAGAACAGGCGGATGGATTCGCGTGAGACCGCGAATTTCGGGCCGTCGATGACGTCGCCGGCGGAGAGATTATCGAACGTGGCAGTCATTGATCGCTCCTCTCTCACCTCGGCCGAATCGTCCAGCCGCGGCCGGAACAGATTACGTCGCCTTTCTGATTGAAAAAGACGTTGTCGTGCACCACGAACAGCCGCTCGCGCTTGATGAACTTGTCGAGCGCGCGGGCCTGCAAGGTGATGATGTCGCCCGGCCGCGCTGGAACGTTGTAGCTCCAGGACTGTCCGGCATTGACAGTGCCGGGCGAGCGCATCCAGTCGTCGGCTGGCGTGCAGGAAAACATCAGGAGGATGTGGATCGAGGGCGGCGCGATCAGGCCGCCATAGCGGGTGGTCTTGGCATAGGCCTCGTCGAAATAGATCGGATTGGTTTCGCCGACCGATTTGCAATACAGCTCGATCGCCTCTTTGGTCAGCGTGTAGGGAATGGTCGTGCGCGGCTCGCCCGGAACGATGTCGTCCCATGTTTTCCGCAAGTTAGCGTCTTTCCAGAAATCGGTCTCGAAGGCCTCAGGCTGCGCCATGCCGTCCTCCCTGTTTTCGCTCATTTATTTCTGCCGTCTTGCGGAATTTGTTATATAGTATAATCAATTTTCCAGACCCAAAAATCAAGCCGGCGGGAAACCTCAAGATGCCCAAGCTCAAGCTGCCCGATATCGAAAAAGTCGTCGCGATCGACATCCACACCCACGCCGAAGAGCCCTGCGGCCTGCATGGCGACGACGGCTATGACGACTTCCAGGAGCGCATGGCGGAATACTTCAAGTCGCCGCACAAGCATCCGCCGACCGTGCCGGAAACCGCGGCCTATTACCGCTCCAAGAACATCGCGGCCGTGATCTTCCCGGTCGACGCCGAGCGCGAAACCGGTTTCCGCCGCTACAACAATTACGAGATGCTGGAAGTCGCGTCCGACAATCTCGACGTCCTGATCCCCTTCGTCTCGATCGATCCGCACAAGGGCAAGCTTGGCGTGCGCGAGGCGAGGAAGCTGATGGAGGAATACGGCGTCCGCGGCTTCAAATTCCACCCCACCATGCAGGGCTTTTACGCCAACGACCGCATGGCCTATCCGCTTTACGAAGCGATAAATGACGGCGGCGCGATCGCGCTGTTTCATACCGGGCAGACCGGCGTCGGCTCGGGCATGCCCGGCGGCATGGGGATGCGCTTAAAGTATTCCAACCCGATGTACATGGACGATGTAGCAGCGGATTTCCCCGACCTGAAAATCATCCTCGCGCATCCCTCCTTCCCCTGGCAGGAAGAGGCGCTGTCGGTCGCGACCCACAAGCCCAACGTCTATATCGACCTCTCCGGCTGGTCGCCGAAATATTTTCCGCCGATTCTCGTGCGCTACATCAATTCGATCCTGCAGGACAAGATGCTGTTCGGCTCGGACTGGCCGGTGATCACGCCGGACCGCTGGCTGGCGGATTTCGCCAAGCTCGACATCCGGGAGGAAATCCGGCCGAAGGTGCTGAAGGCCAACGCGCGGAAGATTTTGGGCATCTAAAGGAGTATCATCGGCGGCAAACCCGCGAGGTGATCCGTGACGAACTTCGCCAGAATTGCCGCCCTGCTCATCGCGCTCTCGGTCTGCGGCGCCAGCGCAAACCTTGCGCCGGCGGCCGACAAGCCGCCACGCCTTGTCGAATTCGAAAGCCCGCTGGCGGGGCCGCAAGCGTTGCAGGGCTACCTGCGGTTGCCCAACGGTCCCGGGCCCTCGCCCGCGGTCGTGCTGTTGCACGGCTGCGGCGGCGGTTGGCGAGGGTTGGACGAGCGTTGGGGCAAGCTGCTCGCGCAGTGGGGCTACGTCACGCTGACCATCGACCGGTTTGGCACGCGCGCCATCACGCACGCTTGCACGGCCGCACTGCCGCCGTCGACGCTGTACGATGCCTATCGCGCGCTGGATTTCCTCGTCGAACAGCCATCGGTCGACCCGAACCGCGTGGCCGTGGTGGGATTTTCGCAAGGCGCCATGCTGGCGCTGCTTGCGGTCGAGCGCGGTCAGATCGAACGCAGCGCCAAGGAAAAATTCCGCGCAGCAGTCGACTTCTATCCGCCCTGCCGTGGTCTCAAGGGCAACATGACGGTGCCTACACTGATCCTGATCGGCGAGCTCGACCACTGGACGCCGGCCCAGGAGTGCCGCAACCTAGCCGAAGGCCGGGACGACTGGGGCATTTCGCGCGAGAAGGGCCAGGGGATTCCGATCGAGATCACCGTCTATCCCGGCGCTCACCATGATTTCGACGTGCCGCTTTTCCGCACGCCCCAGAAGCTCGTGGGCCATCACCTCGAATTCAACGAGGAGGCGCGGGATCGTTCCGTCGACGCCTTGCGGAAATTCCTGTATGCGACTATCGGCGGCAAGAGAAACAACCATGACCATCAAAGCCGTTGTGTTCGATGCCTATGGAACGCTCTACGACATCCAGTCGGTGGCTGACGTCACCGAGGATGCGTTTCCCGGCTATGGCGGGATCATCACCCAGGTCTGGCGTATCAAGCAGCTCGAATATACCTGGCTGCGCTCGCTGATGCGGCGCTACCGGGATTTCTCCGAAGTGACGCGCGACTCGCTGGCCTACACGCTTGATAGCCTCGGGCTCGAATATGACGACGACACGTTCACGCGCATCATCGACAAATACCTGCATCTCGATCTTTATCCGGATGCGCTTGCGGCGCTTTCGGCGATGAAGGACCGCAAGCTCGCGATCCTGTCCAACGGCAGCCCCGATATGCTGGATGCGCTGGTGCGCAACAGCGGGCTCGACCGCGTGCTCGATGCGGTCATCAGCGTCGACGCCAGGAAGATCTTCAAGCCCAGCCCCGAAGCGTACATGCTGATCGAGGAGGTGTTGCATGTGCCGCCCGGCGAGGTGCTGTTCATCTCGGCCAATCCCTGGGACGCCTGCGGCGCCAAGGCGTGCGGGCTCAACGTCGCCTGGATCGAGCGGGTGACGCCGGAAGCGATGGCGCTGGCCTGCCTCGAAAGCGAAACGCTGCCGCCATTGACGATGTTTTGGGCGTTGCGTACCCAGATGGATGAACTCGGCGTTGCGCCCGACCATCGCATCCATGGCCTCGCCGAGCTCCCCGCCTTGGTGTCTGCCCAAAGGTCCTGAAATGAGTCTTGAGTCCGTCCGCGCCTTCTTCGCAGAAAAGGCGCCCGATATCTCCGTGATCGAATCCAGCATGAGCTCCGCCACCGTCGCGCTGGCCGCCGAAGCCTATGGCGTGGAGCCGGCGCGGATCGCCAAGACCCTGAGCTTGCGGATCGGCGATCGCGTGGTGCTGATCGTGGCCGCCGGCACCTCGCGAATGGACAACAAGAAGGTGAAGGCGCTGTTCGGGGTAAAGCCGAAAATGCTCGGTCTCGAGGAAGTCGCCGGGATCACCGGGCACGAAGTCGGCGGTGTCTGTCCGTTCGGATTGAAGACGCCGCTGCCGGTTTACTGCGACGTGTCGCTGAAGGCGTTCGATATCGTGGTGCCGGCCGCGGGCTCGACCCATAGCGCGGTGAAAATCACACCGGCGCGCATGGCGGAACTGACGTCGGCCGAGTGGGTCGATGTCTGCGAGCACAAGCCCGCACAGGCGCTAGCCTAATCGTCTTCCTCAAAGAACGGTTTTGGCCGGGGCTGAATCGCCTGCGGCTGCACTTGTTGCGGCGCGCGCGAACGAGGTACCGCCTGCTGCGGCACACGCTGCGTCGGCTGCTGCGCATTGGCCTGCGATTCGAATACCGCGCGGCAATTGCTGGAGAGCTGCGGCGTGTTCTGCCGCAAGCAGGCCACGATCCGGCTGACATCCGGGATCTGGTCGCCGCAGAGCCGCCAGACATCCGGCGTGCAGGCCATCTGCTGTTCCCAGGTTCCGCGGTATTCCTGCGACGACGCGGGAGCGGTCGCGCCCGTTACGCCGATGGCAACGGCAACACTGAGGACAATCCGCTGCGTTCGCATGGATAAGGTCCTTTCATTCGATTTTCGTTTGGCGCGGGAACCCGCGCGGCGATGGGCATCAAGCCTGTCGAGTGAATGCGGCCACGCGACGTTGGTGCGAACAAAAATGTGAAGCGGGTTCCCTACTCCACCTTGCCGATCTTCTTCACCGCCGCAACCAGACGCGCGCTGTCTTCCGCAACGAATTTTGCAAATTCCGGCGCGTCGAGATAGGCGACCGGGCTGCCGGCGGTCTCGAACGTCTTCACCACCTCCGGCGCCTTCACCGCTTGCGCCATTGCTTCGCGCAGCCGCGTCATGATCGGCGCCGGCAAGGCTGCTTGCGCGAACAATCCCGCCCAGATGTAGAACTCGACATCCTTGTAGCCGAATTCCCTAAAGGTCGGCAGATCAGGAAGCTCTTGATGCGCTCCGCGCCCCAGTTGGCGAGCACCCGCATCTTGCCGTCATCGACCTGCTGCTTCAGCGTGCCCGGCGCCGACGCCATCGCCTGCACGGTGCCGCCGAGCAGCGCAGCCAGCGCGGGGCCGGCGCCGCGGAACGGCACGTGCAGCAATTTGATGCCGGCGCTCGCCGCGAACATTTCCATCGCCACATGCAGCGTGCCGTAGGGACCGGATGAGCCGTAGGGAATCTGCCCGGGACGCTTCTTCGCATCGTCGACGAATTCCTGCAGCGTCTTCCACGGCGCCGAGGCCGGCACGGCCAATAGCGTGGGATCGGCGAGCACGCGCGCGATCGGCGCGAACTGCGAGACCTCATACGCCACCGGGCGATCGAACAAACGGTCGGCTTCGGGCAATACGGCGAGCGAGGACAGCGTCATCAATAGCGTGTGGCCATCGGGCTCGGCGCGCGCCGCCGCCGCATTGCCGACCGATCCGCCACCGCCGCCGGCGCGGTTGTCGACGATCACGGGCTTGCCGAGAATCCGCTCCAGCGCCTGCGCGATCGGGCGTGCGGCGAGATCGGCTTGGCCGCCGGGCGGGAATGGGACGATCATGGTGATGTTGCGCGAGGGATATGGGCTTTGCGCGGAGGCGGCGCTGGAGAGCGCGGTGTGCGCTAGCGGCAGTGCGGCGGCGGCCTTGAGAAGTTCGCGACGGTTCATGGTGGTTTCTCCCCAGCGTTTGTTTTCGTTGTTGAGGACAGCCTAACCCGAAGTTGGGGACGTTGCGATAGCCGGACGCTTCACCCTCCCTGGAGGGGAGGGTCGCCGCGTAGCGGCGGGGTGGGGTGACGGTCTCTCCACGCCCAACAGTGCCCGTGTTGAGAGATCACCCCACCCCGCCACACATGTCGCTTTGCTCCATGTGTGTGGCGACCCTCCCCTCCAGGGAGGGTAAGCGCGCTCAGCACACTTCACGGCCTACGCTTCTTTCCCTTCGCAAAATGCTTCGCCAAAAACTCCGCCAGCACTTCGACGCGCGCGGGCCGCGGGCCGCCGGGTGGGGTTACCAGATGCACCGCGCCTTCCGGCTGGTGCCAGCCTTTCAGGATCACTTCGACCTCGCCGGAGGCGATCGCGTCGCCGACGATGAAGTCCGGCAGGTCGGCGATGCCGAGGCCGGCGATGACCGACGGCAACACCGCCTCGCCATTGTTGACGCGGAGCTGGCCCGCGGGCCGGACGCTCGCCTGCTCGCCAGAGGCATTCGTGTAATGCCAGACGCCTGCCGTCGAGAGATAGGCGTAGCCGAAGCATTTATGCTCCGCGAGATGCATCGGATGCGTCGGCCTGCCGTGTCGCTTCAGATAGGAAGGCGCCGCCACCGTGTAGCGCGGCATCGCGCACAGCCGCCGTGCGATCAGCGACGAGTCCGGCAGCCGCGCGATGCGCAGGCCTGCATCGAACCCTTCGCCGATCAGGTCCACCGTTGCGTCGCTCAGGTGCAGATCGATCGAGACTTCCGGGTAAGCCGCGAGAAACTCCGGCAGGATCGGCGCGACGGCCTTCACCCCGAATGTCATCGGCACCGCGAGCCGCACCAGCCCGCGCGGCGCCATCGATTGCGACAGCGCTTCGTTCTCGGCGTCCTCGCCATCGGCCAGGAGGCGCGCGGCGCGCTCGGCGAGCCTTTGCCCGGCATCGGTCAGCGCCAGCCGCCGCGAGGTGCGGTTGAACAGCCGCGCACCGAGCCGTTGCTCCAGCCGGCTGACCGCCTTGGACACCGTGGCCTTGGACAGCGCCAGCTCGGTCGCCGCGGCTGCAAACGACCGTAACTCCACGACTTTTGCGAAAATCGCGAGCGCCTCGAAATCCGGGAGCTTTGACATTCGGATCGCCCTCAAGGCCATTTTTGGAAACAATGAGTTTCAATAGTTTCTATTTCTATACCACGCCGGGCGGCATATCCAATGGCCATCGGAATTCAAGCAACGGAGAAATCCAATGACCAAGAAGCTCTCAGGCAAGGTAGCCCTCGTCACCGGCGGTTCGCGCGGCATCGGCGCGGCTTCTGCCCGCGCCCTCGCAGCAGAAGGCGCCAACGTCGCCATCAGCTACGTGGCATCCCCCGACAAGGCGGAAGCCGTCGTCGCCGAACTGAAGGCCAAGGGCGTCAATGCCCGCGCCTACAAGGCTGATCAGGCGTCCTCCGTCGACGTCGATCAACTCGTGAAGAATGTTGCCAAAGATTTTGGCCGGCTCGACATCCTCGTCAACAATGCCGGCGTTGCCATCGGCGGCGCGGTCGATGATCCCAACGCCGACACCGCGGCATTGGCCCGGCAGAGCGCCGTGAACGTCGATGGCGTCATCAACGCGATTCGCGCGGCAGCGAAGCTGATGGGCGAAGGCGGCCGCATCGTCACGATCGGCTCCGATATCGCGACCCGCGCCTCGTTCCCCGGCCTTGCCGATTACGCCGCCACCAAGGCTGCGGTGGTCGGTTACAGCAAGGGCGCAGCGCGCGACCTTGGCCCCCGCGGCATCACCGTCAACGTGCTGCAGCCGGGTTCGATCGACACCGACATGAACCCGGACGACGACCGCGACTTCGCCGACCTCCAGCGCAAGCAGCACGCGCTGCAGCGCTTCGGCAAGCCGGAAGAAATCGCGGCTGGCGTGCTGTTCCTCGCGAGCCCCGAGGCCTCGTTCGTGACCGGCACGGTGCTCAACGTCGATGGCGGCTTCGGTGCGTAACTCCAACAAGCCTAGCCGGGCGCATGCCGCCCGGCCGTCTAATTCAGAAACTTTCAAACGATAAGGAATATCCGATGATCGAACTCAGGCCATTCGCAAAACTCGGCAGCGCCGATCATGGCTGGCTGAAAGCAAAACATCACTTCTCGTTCGGCAGCCATTACGATCCCGACAATATGGGCCATGGCGCATTGCGCGTGTGGAACGATGACGAGATCGCGCCGAACACCGGCTTTCCCGCCCATCCGCACGCCAATATGGAAATCATCACCTATGTGCGCGAAGGCGCGATCACGCACCAGGACTCGCTCGGCAACAAGGGCCGGACGGAAGCCGGCGACGTGCAGGTGATGAGCGCGGGAAGCGGCATTCGTCATTCCGAATACAATCTCGAATCTTCGAAGACCAAGATCTTCCAGATCTGGATCGAGCCGACCACGAAGGGCGGCCAGCCGACCTGGGGCGCGAAACCTTTTCCGAAGTCGGATCGCTCCGGCAAGCTTGTGACGATCGCCAGCGGGATTGCCGGCGACAAGGACGCGCTGCCGATCCGCGCCGATGCGCGGGTGCTCGCCACCACGCTGAAGGCCGGCGAGAGCGCGGAATACGCACCGCAGAAGGCGCGTCATCTTTATCTCGTGCCGGCGGCCGGCAGCGTCGAAGTCAACGGCGTGCGCGTCAACGCCCGCGATGGCGCCGCGATCCGCGACGAGGCGAAGCTGACGATTACCGCGCTGGAAGATTCCGAACTGGTGCTGGTCGACGCGGCGTAGCGCTACGCCGTCACACCCTCCACGTCATGACCGGGCTTGTCCCGGCCATCCACGCCTTGGACGTAAAGCGAGACGTGGATGCCCGGCACAAGGCCGGGCATGACGACGGAATTTCGTCCCTCACATCAAACTCAAAGGAAAGCCATCATGGCCAAAGTTCTAGTGCTCTATTATTCCGCCTACGGTCACATCGAGGCGATGGCAAATGCCGTCGCAGAGGGTGCGCGCAAGGCAGGCGCCACCGTCGACGTCAAGCGCGTGCCGGAGCTGGTCTCCGAAGCGGTCGCCAAGGCTTCGTATTACAAGCTCGACCAGGCCGCGCCGATCGCCAACATCGAGGATCTCGCCAATTACGACGCGATCGTCATCGGCACCGGCACGCGCTTTGGCCGGATGGCGTCGCAGATGGCCAACTTCCTCGATCAGGCCGGCGGCCTCTGGGCCAAGGGCGCCTTGCACGGCAAGGTGGGCGGCGCCTTTACTTCAACGGCTACCCAGCACGGCGGACAGGAAACCACGCTGCTCTCGATCATCACCAACCTGCTGCACTTCGGCATGACGATCGTCGGCCTGAACTACGGCTTCGCCGGTCAGATGAAGCTCGACGAAGTCACCGGCGGCGCGCCCTACGGCGCCACCACGATCACCGGCGGCGACGGCAGCCGCCAGCCGAGCGAAAACGAACTCGCCGGCGCGCGCTATCAAGGACGCGTGATCGCGGAGACCGCGAACAAACTGCATGGCTGATACGACGCGAAGATTATTGATACCGCGTAGGGTGGGCAAAGGCGCACTTCGCGCCGTGCCCACCACCACACGTACGAATGTCGAGAATGGTGGGCACGCTTCGCTTTGCCCACCCTACAAAATCTCGGGCTAATGCTGCAGTTGCGGTTTCACGATGGTCTGGCGAACTTCGGTTCCGCAGTCGGCGCATTCATAGGTGAAGTCGATCTTCGCCATGCTCCAATGCGGCTCGATATCGCGCACATACATCGGTAGTCCGACGCAGCTCGGACAGATGACGAAGGCCGGTTCGATATCGTGCTGATGGATATAGGCTGGCATGTCGGCTCTCCCCAAGAAAGCTTTCAAGAAAGCATTCACCAGTGGTCCCTGACCCAGCGCAGAGCATAAGCCCATCGCGCCAAGGCGATCATGAACTCTCGCGAACACAGGAAGAACATTCGCACAATCCTGGCATGTGTTGCAAATTTGCACGGTCGTTCCCGTGCGGCAACAATGTGTCAGCTCTCTTCGCGTGATAGCGGCTTACCGAGCGCGCGTTTCAGCCAGGCATCGAGCCGCGCATAGTTGCGCAATTCGCGCACCACACGATCGCGAAGCGCGTAAGGCCATCCGCGCCAGCTCAAGGCGGCGCTGATGTCGATCAGCGGGATCCGCATCACACCGAAGCGGCGCTTGTAGGCGTAGTTGCCTACGCTGAAGTCGAACTCGCGCACGCCATCCCTATGCAGGGCTGCCATGGAGCGCTCGATGATCAGCCGGCCCGGCGAACAGTTCGACCACTTCTCGCCGGCATTGCTGATGCGGACCATCACGTAGCGCGAGCCGGTCCTGATGCCGAGCAGCGTCGCCACGATCTCGTCGCCGACCATGAGCGCCGACACCACCGCGTAGCCGTTGCCAACGCCGTCGCGCACCAGGTTGCGGTAGAACGCCGCGCAGGTCTCGTCATTGAGAATGTAGTTCAGCCCGAGGCTCTGCATCCGTGCGCCCTGCTGGACCTCGGTGATCGAGAGTATCCGCAACGCCTCACTGGTATCGGCGATGATCGCAAAGGACGCGGCCGGATCGCGCGTGAACACACGCCAGTTCCGCTCCAGCTCCTTGCGTACGGTCCTTCCCAGCGTGTGGCGCCAGTCGTCGTAATCCTCGCCTGACGTGACGAGATTGCCATTGAGCGCACACGGACCGCCGGCGCCGAGCAAAGCCAGTGGGTTGGTCTTGCCGTCGAGATCGACTGGCACCTTGCGAAGACGGATGAGATCGGCCGTCTCCGGCATCCGGCGCAGCGCCGACAACAGGCTGCGCCACGGCATGCGCGCCGCCCTGGCATCGCGCGGCGCGGCGCTGCCCAGGATCGGCGCGTTGTAGTCGGTCAGGTCGAGATCGGCGAATTCGACGATGGCGATATTATTTTGCCGGCGGCGGATCAGCGGCAGCAGCAGCGCCGGCTCGCCGGTCGATGTGTCAGTGACAACAGCGATCAGCGGCTCAATACCCTCGGCCCCGGCGAACGCGGCGTACCACGCGTCATACCATTGCGGGTGCTGGAATGGCGTCGACGGGCTGATGTCGTGCCAGCGCGCAACCGCCTGTTTCCAGTCGCGCAACAGCTCGACGCGGAATCCGGCCGCGCGGCTTGTGGACCTCGCCGCCAGTTGCCCCGGACTGGTCGTCAACACCGTCATCGGCGTTGCGACTTATGCCGCCTTCGGCAGATCGACGATCCTGCCGGGCTCAGTGGCGTCGAGGCGGAAATCGATCGCGCGGCGCGCGTTGCGCTCGCGCTTGACCCACTTGCTGTCGCGCACGAGTTTTTGCAGCACCTTCTTGGCGAAGAAAGACGGCCCGCGCAGATTGCTGGTCTTCGGCGTGTAGCTGAAGCGGTGACGCAGCAGGCCGTTGGCGAGGTGGACGATCTGGGCGCGACGGATCTCGTCGTTGCCGTAGGATACCGTCATGGAGATGTTGACGGTGCCGAGATTCTCGACGCGATGCGGCGCGTTCAGCGGCCAGTTCAGCATCTGACCGGGTTCGAGATCGAACACCTGCGCATGCGCGTCGTACCAGGACGCGTAAGGCAGGTCGACCTCGACGTCGAACAGCGCGATGTCCTCAAGGTGGTGCGGCTTGATGAACGGCGCGGTGTTTGGATAGACGTAGACCCGTTTGCGGCCGGCGATCTGGATCAGGCCCTGCCCCGGCAAATCGGCATGATAATAGACCTGCGCATCCGGCGAAGAGATCAGAATGCCGGCCTGGTGGTTCGGCACCACGAACCCTGGAACCTTGGCCGCGATCTCCTCGAACATCCGGTCGATCAGCTTGCGGTAGCGGCTATCGACCGCGCCGACGTCGCGCATGTTGAGCCAGAGGCCGCCGCGGGAAATCGCTTCGATGACTTGCCGCCCGGAGAGGTTACCGATATCGCCCTCGCGCCACACGCGGCTGGATCCCTTGGCGCCCGTCTTCACCAGACTGTAGTGCTCGCGGGGATAGCTCTCGATCAGCTGGGCGAGATCATCCATCGAGAACGCCGGCGATTTATGCATCTGGTGTTCGAGCCGGATCGGCTGATGGCTCCAAAGCTCGGAATGCGTCTCATCCCATGTGCCAAAGATCTTGCCCGTCATCGCCGCGCTCCTGCTTCCGTGCCTGGCCGCCGCCTATTCCGGGCTGTCCCGAAATTGCAGCCTTCCGCCATTGCCGTGACCGCCCGATGTCCCGTTATGAGACGGCCGGACGCTCCTCATGGTCGGATTGGCAAGAACAGTGCCGGGCGGACGCCGCCGCTTACCGGAAGCTAATGTCTGGGATGTATGGCTAACGCCGACCGTTCCTGGAAACCCCGCCGCCTCACGATGACTGGAGAAACCCGATATCGGGCGCTGCTTCTCGGCGCGGGACCGCACATGTATTGCGGTGTCGGCCAGTTCACGCGCCTGTTGCAGGAGACGATCGAAAAGCTCGATCCTGGAACCAGCGCAACGTTAACGCTAACGCGCAGCGAAGGTTCGCTCGCCGAGATCTGGCGCGCGGTCGGCTCGGCGCAGAGCGTGGTCTGCAACTTTCCGATCGTGGCCTGGAAGCGCGTGATGTTCGCACCGCTCGCGGCGATGGTGATCGCCCGGCTGCGCCGGCGTAAAGTCGTCCTGATCCAGCACGAATGGAACGGGCTGCATTGGCTGCGCCGCATCACCTACATGCCGGCCCTGCTGCTTGCCGATACCATCGTCATGTTCTCGCCGCTGGTGCGGCGCGAGCTGGCCGGCGATCCCCTGCTCGGCTGGACTGCCAGAAAGAGCGTGCTGGCGCCACTGCCGCCGAACATCGAGGCCCCGGCAGGAATTGAAGATTCGAAATTGCGGCGCCGCCTCGTCGCCGCGAAAGGTGACGGGCGGCTCTTGATCGGTCATTTCGGATCGATCTATCCGGGCAAGCAACCCAACGCGCTGCTCGAGATCGGCGCCATTCTGAAGCAACGCGGGCTCAAGCCGCTGATCGTCTATATCGGCTCCTTCATTCGCGGCGTCGACAAGGTCGAGGAGGAGTTTCATGCCCGCGCCAGAGAACTCGACATCGCCGACGACGTGATCGTCTCCGGCTTCGTCGCCTCCGATCACGAGGTGTTCGGCCTGTTCAGCGAGATCGACGCATTCTGCTATCCGCTCGACGAAGGGCTCACCGCGCGGCGCTCCAGCATTCTCACCTGCGTGCAATCCGGCCGTCCGCTGATCGTTGCCGGCCCTGTGCTGCCGGAGGAATTCGACCACCATCCTCGCTTCAAGGAATTGATCGGCCGCGGCGCCGTCGTGCTGGTCGCGCGCGGCTCGGACAACGAGGCCTTTGCCGACCGGATCGCAGCGGCGGTCAAACGGCCGCCGGTACCGTTGCCGTTCGATTTCGACGGCTGGTGGAAGGATGTGGCCGACGCGGTGCGGGCGCAGTTGTAGGATGCGTTCCCCGGACGCAGCGCAGTGCGCCGCCTCGCGGCGTAGTGCGCTGCAGAGCCGGGGTCCATGAAGTTTTCGGCCGGAGTGGGTCCCGGCTCTGCGGCGCAGCGCCAAGAGCGCTGTACCGCGTCCGGGACACGCCACCGTCAGGCTCGCGCCCGGAACCGCGCGAGATAATGCAGGCCGAACACCGCCAGCAGGAACGTGAACCACAGGGGATCGGCACGGTCGAGGAAGAAGCTTTCCATCGCCGACAGATAAAGCCCGAACAGCCAGATCCGCAGCAGCATCATGGCCAGCGGACCGTTGTTGCCGCCCTCGTCGGCGCACTGAAAATTCCGCAAAGGTAAGATCACCAGCACCAGGATGAGCAAGAGCAGCCCGGGAACACCCATGCCCAGCGCGGTGTCGAGATAGCCATTGTGGCTGTGCGCGGCGAAGCTGGCCCACTCCTTGCCCTCGGGAAGATTTTGAATGGCGCTGCTGCCCCAGAAGGACGCAAAGCCGTAGCCGGTGAGCAATCGTGCATGGAGCGACTGCAGCGCAAACGCCCAGATGTCGGTGCGGCCGGTGAATGTCGAGTCGAACGGCAGCAGCTTGGAGATCGCGGCAAGCCCCTCGAACATCACCGTGCCGACGCTCAGCAGGTTCAATAGCACCAGTGGCGTCAGCAATATGATGGCGCGAAGCCAGAACGAGCGGATGACTGACGTGACCGACGTCAGCAACAGCACCGCAAAGCACAGGGTCAGCGAGCTCTTTCCGGCCGAATACACTAGAAACAGCGAGGCAAGCGCGATGATCGCAGCGCCCGACATCCACAGGCCGGAACGGATAATGTAGACACCGAGAAACAGCACCATCACCATGATGGCTGCGGCCTGGTTCTTGTGGCCGAACGCACCGCGCCAGTTGCCGGCAAGGCCAGGCTCCTGCGGATCGGACGCCTGGTGAATCGAAAGATCCGGGGCCAGCAATATTCCGAGATAGCAGATCGCCAACAATGCGAGCGCCGCGATCGTGAACCAGTGCATCAGTTCCTGCTGCGACCGCGGCAGCAGCATCAGGGCGGCGGTCACTGCGATAACGCAGATCGTCAACGAAAGACGCTTGATCGACGTTGTCGGATCGAGCGACAATACGACCGTCACCAGCACCCAGGCGCCGAACAGGACGAACGCCGGCGACAACAACGTCGCCAATCCCCGCACGTCATTTCGCATCGCCAATGCAACCGTCAGCACGCTGAGAGCGCCGAACATCGCATAGGTCGCCAGTTCGTTGCCGGTGCCGACGTCGCCGATATACATGTCGCCGAGACTGACGAACGGATGCAGCGATACCCAGCCGAGCAGAAGCGTTCCGACAAAGGTCGCGCCGCGAACGATATCCATCACCTGCTGGCGCTCTATCCCGGCGGCCAGCTTACGGATTTCGAATGTGTCGACGAGCTGGCTCATGACACGATCTTCGATGCCCTGTAGGGTTGCGGCTCGAGGCCGAACGCGGCCAGCGCGCTGCCGATCGCCACCGTGACGGGATGCATGGCAATGGTCCGCTCACGTTCGGTCAGGATGGCGTGCACGGCATAGAAAAGAAAGCGGCAAGGCTGCCAGCAGTTTGGCGGTCAGCTTTGCGCGCAGCCAGAACGTCGGCGTCGCCTTGCGCTGGACGTGATAATTGATCGCGCCGATCCGCAGGCCGCGCATCACCAGCCATTTCAGGCTGGTCCGGCTTTGCGGCACGGTCTCGCTGATCACGGCTTCGGCCACCCAATGAAACCGCAAACCGAGCCTTCGGCAACGGTAAAGAAATCGGTATCTCCGCCGCCGAGATAATTGAAACGGAGGTCGAATGCCGGCATGCCCAAGCGGTCAAACACCGAGCGCCGGATCAGGCAGTTGCCGCAGCCATAAATCACCGGCACCGGGCCTGAGGCGTCGTAAGCCGGCGCGAACGCCGGGTGGCGCCGCAGCCCGCGCTTTCGTTCGTCATCGAATTCGGGGAATACCGGTCCGCCGACGATGTCGGCGCCGGTCGCATTGGCCGTCCTTACCATCTGCTCCAGCCAGTCCGGCGACGCGATTTCGTCATCGTCGATCATCAGGAAGCTGGTTGCCGCCGGGAACATCTGCAGCGCCGTCTCGAAGGCGGCGTTGATCGCGTGGCAATTGCCCTGCCGCGGCTCGATCACGCATAGCCCTGCGAATTTCCCCGACGCCAGGAACTCTGTGGCAACGGGGACGCTCTCGCTCTTCGACGCATCGTTCTCCACCATGACGACGGCGAAGCGACGGTTGGTGCGCTGAGCGGCAAGCGACTCCAGCGTCCGGCGCAGGTACTGAGGCCGGCGGAAACAGGGGATGCAAACGACGGTTTCGGTCGTGGGATCGAGCGCCGGCGAGGCCGCCACCAACGCGCGCACAGCCCTGACCGACGGATCAGGCCGGTCCATCCGGAGATCGCTGGTCGAAATCTCTGCCATGACGCTCAGGTCGTTCACGAATATGTCTCATCGTCCCGAAACGGGATTGCCGGCGTCATGCCGGGACACCTCCGTCTCGATAAGGTCGTTCATTCCGGGATTGATCCGGGCTTTGCGAACGTAACGCGCGTAGCGGTGCAATATTCGGTCCCGCCGCGAAGCGTGAAGCAACGAACTCCAACGACGGTTAATGGACGGAGTTAATCAGCGCTGAACGAAAGCCAGCCGCAAATCAGCGGCTGAACAGCTTTCGGAACAGCCGCTGCGAGTTCGGAAACTGGCCGTTGTCGATCTGGGTAGGCCAGGCACCGTCGACGTCGAAGTAGGCGGCGTAGGCGATCCTGTCCTCGTTCTTCATGAACCAGTCGTGCATCTGCTGAATGAAGAACGGGTTGTCGCCGGCATTGCCCACGCCCCATTCGGGGTAGCTCATCCGCTTGCCATGCAGATGCGCAAACTCGCGGTGCCATTCCAGGCCAAACGGCGCCTTGACGTAGAACGTGTTCCAGCGCTCCTCAGGCGTGCCCTCGTGCTTGAAGTCGTAGACATCGAGACCGATGTAGTCGACGACGTCGTCGCCGGGATAGCTCGTGTCCGCCGGCATTTCCTGCGGCCCCCACCCTGGACACCAGTCGAACTTGAAGCCTGGTGAGTGGCGCCTGAATATTTCCACGACGCGCCGGAACGCCTTGATGTACTCGGCTTCATGCCCTTTGGCGAACCACGCCATTTCAGACAGATTCATCTCCCAGCCGAGCCGGATGATCGCCTGCGGATGCGCCTCCGAAATCGCCCGGGCAGCGGCTTCGAATTCGGCATCGTGGAGCCCATCGGCGACGTCGGCGAGAGGCGTTCCTTTCATTGTCAGCGGGATCGACCAGACCAAATTGCGCGCAGGATTGAGCTTCTTCCAGACGCCCGGAACCCAGCTCAACCTGGAGAAATCTTCCCAGGTCGATTGCCCATAGAAGTCGACACCCAGCACCGAGGACGGCTTCTGCTTCAGCCATTTTTCCCACGCCTGCAACGTATGCTCGCGCCCGACGGGCCCCCAATTGACGAAGGCGCCTGCGAACTTCGACGGGTTGGAGGAGGCGCGCGAGGCGGCATTGCTGTCGACGCGCGCCAGCAGCAGCACGGTCAGGGCAAAGGCCGCCAGAAACAGCACCAGCCGCTTCACGCCGTGCCTTTTGAGTCGCTTTGGATCAGTTCGAAACATCGCTTGCCATCGCATGCTTTCTGGCAAAGGCGGCCGATAGCAAGAAGCCGTTGCGATCGTGGGCTCTCGCCGTCGCAAAAGAATACAGGCCGGACAGGGCGGCTGTACCAAAAAGAACAGGAGGCATGCAGGGCGCTTCTTGCGAAAAGAGTTTTCGTCGAAAATCGGTCATCTGAAATCCAATCGCCGACGGGGTCGACGATGTCAGCTACCGCCTTTGCAATATCCGGTCCAGTACGCGCGCATGCCCGAACGGCGCCTGCGCCATGGTTACCGCTGAGCTGGAGCGGCATCGGTGTGTTGCAAATGCGGACACCGTGGACGGGCCGGATGTACCGGACATGCCGGGCCTCGCGGGCGGCGGTGCTTTACCCGCAAAGAGGGAAAAATCGGCAAGTTAACCACGCCGACGCACCGCAAGACGTACTGCGCCGGTTCGGCACTGATCTTGCTCCATGGGCACTGCGGAAGTTCTGCGCCTGATAACGGCGAGCCACCGGCAGATTGTTGAGATGAATTGCGACGTGTCGTTAACCCTGACCCCATTGCCGAAGCGACATTCCACGCTTCCAAGGCCGAAAGTATAATGCTCAGCCAAACGTTCCATTATTCGGTTGCGAGCGTCGTATCGGCCGCGATCGGCTTGTTGAGCGCGGTCGTGTTCACGCGGCTGCTCTCGCCCGAAGAGTATGGAGTGTACGTCGTCGGCCTGAGCACCGCGGGCATCGTCTCGGCGCTGCTGTTCACCTGGGTTCGCGTCTCTGCGCTGCGTTTCCAGTCGGAAGGCGGCGCGGTCGACGTCCGGAAGACCATCTTCGTCGCCTATCTCGTCTCTGCCCTCGCCGCACCGATCGCGCTCCTTGTTGCCACGCTGACGACTTCGTTATCGCTGGAGCGAAATCTCGCGGCCATCTTTTTCGCCCTGGGGCTCGGTCTCTTTGAACTCGGGCAGGAACTGCTCAAGGCGCGGTTGCAATCGTTCGCGTTCATGTCGGCCTCGATCATTCGCGCCTGCCTGGCGTTCACGCTGTGTCTGGCCGCAGCGCTTTTGGGCGGCGGCGGACTGTGCCAGCTCGCGATGGTGACCATCACCTACTTCGTTACGACGACGCTGTTTGCGGGAACGATCCTGCGATCCCCGTCGCCGGCCCGAAGATTTCCGATCTGCGGACGTTTGCGACCTTCGGCATTCCGATCACGCTGTCCGGCATCGTCTTTGCGATCCACGCCGCGCTCGACCGGATGCTGGTGTTTCATTTCATGGGCGACCACGCGGCTGGCCAGTACGGCGCATCCGCCGATCTCGTGCGGCAGATCATTTTGATCCCAGCTGTGAGTATCGCATCGGCGACGATTCCGCTGGCGGTACGCGCGTATGCCACCGGCGGAGTCCGCGAGGCACGGCCGCATCTGGAATTCAGCCTCGAAATTCTGCTGGCGGCCGTCCTGCCGGCAGTGGTCGGCGTGGCCTTGACGAGCAGCTATATCGCCGGCGTGATCCTCGGCAGCGAGTTCAGGGAGACCGCGGCGCAGATCATGCCGATCCTGGCCTTTGCCTGGCTGTTTCAATCGATTTCCCAATCCTACATTCACGCGAGCTTTCATCTCACCAAGACGCCGTTCTTGATGACGACGCAAAGCATCGCGATGCTGATCGCGAACCTGCTGGTCATGCCGATCCTGCTCGCCAGATTTGGCCTGGTCGGCGCGGCGTCGAGCCTCGTCATCGTGGAAGCTTTCGGCGCGGGTTTCGGCTGGTATCTCACGCGGAAGGCATTTCCGCTTCCCTTCAACGCGTTCCAGGTCCTGCGCATCGTCGCGGCGACGGCGATCATGGCGCTGGTGCTGACGTTCGCAAAACCACTGCTTCCGATCGGCGTGGTCTCGTTTGGCGTGCTGGCCGCGACCGGCTGCCTCGTCTACGTCGCCGCGGCCTTCGCATTCGACATCGCCGGCTTGCGTAAGGCCGTGATCGCCTACACCGCGCGGCGCGATCTCCCGGCCCCGTCCATCGCCGCCCCGTCCACGGGACTACCCAGCATGTCGACAAGAGAATCATGATGCGGCTGGCCAGCAAGAACCAGTTTGTTGCAGCCGACAATCGACATGTCATCTGTCGAACCAACCCGGTGTCGCTCTCGGACTTTACCGACAAGCGGCGCGAGGCGACACGCCCGCCTGAGTTTCGGCGCGAGAATTTCGATCGCGACTTCGACAGCAATACGCTGTTCTACGACGCGGTGCAGGTGAGCAAATCAAGGATTGCCCTGTTTGCACCGCCATTCTTCAACCTCGCGCGCGGCGTCGCGACGACGACCTTCATCAGCGGAGCCGGGACCCGCAAGGCGCGCACAAGGCACCTCGACCGCCACGCCCAATTGTGGCTGGACATTCCCGAGCGTGCAGGCCCGATCCAGGCATTGGGCGAACTCGGGAGCTTCACGTTCTCGGTATCGCCGAACGAGTCGGAGATGTTCCGGGATCGCCGTGTCATCTTCACGATGTCGAAGGACAATCCGATCGAATGGATCCTCGACTGGGTGAGGTTCAACCGCGACATTCACGGCGCAGATGCCGTTCTGATTTATGACAACGGCTCCAGCGCCTACGACAGCGCCACGCTGAGCGCGGCGCTCCGCTCGGTCCCGGGCATCCAATGCTCGGTCGTGATGGAGTGGCCTTTCAAATACGGTCCGCAGGGCGCGAACAGCTGGGATCACTGGGATTCCTGATTTCTGCCAGTTGGGGGCGTGGGAGCACGCCAGATGGCGCTTCCTGCAGAATGCCCGGAGCGCCATGAACTCCGACATCGACGAGCTGGTCCTGTCAAAAACGGGAAAGTCGGTGTTTGAAGCCGCCGAACAATCGTGGACCGGGCTTGTCCGATATCGCGGGCGATGGATCATCGGCATCGACGATGGGATCCGCGACAGCGTAAGCAAGGCGCCCCATCGCCACGCCGACTTCTCGATTCTCATGCCGCCCAATTATGAGTTCTCAAGACTCGTGATGCGGCGCGACGCTAACGCGTGCCTGCCGAAATGGACGGTGGTTCCCGCCCGATGCCCCCGCATGCGCAATGGCATGTCCATTCGATCTTCTCCTGGTGGGCGTCTTATTTCTGCATCAGGGACTTTTCGTTTCGGCATTTTCGCGAGATCGGCAGCAACTGGAAATACCAGCGCACCCACCGCGTGCCGTTCGATCCGCAGGTTCACACGGCGGACCAGGCATTGATGGACGCTTTTCAGCGCGTCGACTGGGAAAACTAAAATGAACAAGGCAACCCCCACGGCAGAATGGATGAAGTCGATGAACGAGGCAGCCACGATCGACCACGGGCAGGCGACTGAGACCGTGCAGCATCCGCAGGCGCTGCTCGAGCTGGCGCACGGTCAGGCACGGCAGAGCCTGCTGACCGTCCACGGCATCCTCGAAGCGACACTGCCCGCGGGCGAACTCTCGATCTACGAGGCCGGTGGCGGCTCGACCAGCTTCCTGCCGCTCAAGGTGCTGCATCGCGCCCACGTCACCGTGGTCGACATCGACGAGGATCAGATCCGCAACAACGACTACGCGCAGCAGGCTATCCTCGGCGACATCCAGACCTATCGCTTCAAGGCCAACAGCTTCGATCTGGTGATCTGCTACAACGTGATCGAACACGTGCCCGATGTCGAAGCCGCCCTGCTGAACTTCTGCGAGTCGCTGAAACCGAACGGCATGATCCTGATCGGCGCGCCGAACCCAAGGTCGCTGTCCGGCGTCGTCACCAAACATTCGCCGCACTGGTTCCACGTCTGGTTCTATCGCCATATCCGCGGCGACAAGAAAGCCGGCCTGCCCGGCCACGCGCCGTTCCCAACGCTGTTCCATCCGCTGGTTACGCTTTCCAACCTGGAGGCGTTCGCCGAGCAGCACGGCCTGCAAATGATCTACCGCAAGCAGTATGAGAGCCCGCGCTATCCGGAGATGCGGCTGCGCAAGCCTCTGTTCGCCGCCCTGGTCGATGCCGCGGCAACGGTGATGAACTTCTTCCTGCCCGGCCGCATCGACGTGCGGCACGGCGACTACCACGTGATCCTGCGAAAGCGTTGAGACCATGAATACGATGTTGGCAGAGGCAAGGGCGAAGGTCGGCCACCGGTTGGCGATGCATCTGCGCGTCGATCTGTTCCGGCTGCGCAACAGCACGCCGATGGTCAGCTTCACCTTCGATGACCTTCCAAAGAGCGCGGTGACGGCCGGCGCCGAGATGCTCGAAGCACATGGCGCACGCGGGACGTTCTACGTCTCGGGCAGCTTGGTCGGCGCCGACGCGCCGGACTGGGTGGCGGGCGATGCCGAGGACGTGGTCGCGCTTCACCGCAGGGGTCACGAGATCGGCTGCCACACGTTCTCGCATCAGCGCGCCTGCGATCTCGACGAGGCCGCGATGCGGCAGGAAATCGCGCGCAACGGCGCTTACCTTCGCGCGCTCGATCCTTCGATACGGGTCGATAGCTTTGCCTACCCGTTCGGATACGGCTCCTACGCCCGGAAGCATCAGCTCAAGAAGGCGTTCCAGACCTGCCGCAGCATCGTGCAGGGCGTCAACACCGGCAGCGTCGACTTGCAGTTCCTGCGCGCCATGCCGCTGATCGATCGCGAGATGGATTGCGACGGGATCGACCGTGCGTTCGACGAAGCGCAAACCAATAACGGATGGTTAATTTTCTACGGTCACGACGTCACCGACCGGCCGAGTCCCTATGGCTGTTCGCCCGCCCTGCTCGCGCATGCGTTGGAAGCGGCATCGCGGCGGAAAATTCCGGTTCTCACCATGGCGGAGGCGATGCGATGCGCCCGCGCTTAAACGCTTTGTTTGCCAATTCGGGGAATAGTCCCTCAGTGAGTATGGTTAATTTTCCCTGTTGGGTTTGTTCAGCGCTTTTTTCGGCGCCCATGGCGTAACCCGAGGAGTAACCCCTCAGCCGAAGCGTACGGCAGTTCGAATGGAAGCTGGGGTCGATGCTTATCTATGACCAGCCGATAGGCCGGGCGAAGCCTGAGGCCGGACCGGCGGCGGCCGCGCCGGGAGGCTTCAGCGTGCTCGATCTGGCCCAGCTCCTGTGGCAGCGCAAGGTCGCGATCGCCTCCGCGGCGCTGATCTCTGCCTGCGTCGCGGTTGCGATCGGCAAAGGCCTGACGCCGAAATACACCGCCTCCGCCCAGCTCTACGTCGATCCCCGCGAACTGCAGTTGGTCGACCGCGAACTGACGCCGCGCGCCCAGGATACTTCCGGCCTCGCGATGGTGGTGGAGAGCCAGGCGCGCGTCATCACCTCGAACAACGTGCTGCTGCAGGTGATCCGCGACACAAATCTGGAAAAGGATCCAGAGTTCGGCGGCGGCGATTCCAAGGGCATTCCGGGATCGCTGCTCGGCCTGTTCGGGGTCGGGCTGCGGCCCACCGCCGAACAGCAGAAGCAGATCGAGATGGGCACGCTGGAAGCGCTCAATCGCCACATCAACGTCAAGAAGACCGACCGCACCTTCATCGTCGATATCGACGTCTGGTCGTATGAGCCGGCCAAGGCGGCGATGCTCGCCAACGCAATCTCGAAGGCCTATCTCGCCGAGATCCAAGCAGTCGCAGGCTGCCGCCGCACGGCGCGCAACCAGCGACCTTTCCGGCCGGCTGAAGGAATTGCAGGAACGGCTTCGCAACGCCGAGAACACGCTCGCGATCTACAAGGCGCAGAACAATTTCGTCGGCACCCAGGACACGCTGATCAGCGACCAGCAGCTCTCCGCCAGCAACCAGCGGCTCGCCGCCGCCCGCGCGCTGACGCTCGACGCGCAGGCCAAACTCGACCAGATCGAAGCCAGCCGCAAGGCATCCTCCGATGCCGGCGCCATTCCCGAGGCGCTGCAGTCGCAGACCATCGCCAATCTGCGCGCGCAATATGCCGAGGCGCGGAAGCGCCAGGCGGAATTGCAGAGCGAGTTGGGGCCGCGTCATCCGGCGCTGCGCCAGATGGAACAACAGGTGCAGGACCTGCGCCGCGCCATCAATGAAGAGGTCGAGCGCTACGCGCAGGCCGCGAAGAACGACGTGATCCGCGCCCGCGACTATGAAGCCTCGCTCAACAAGGCGCTGGAAGCCCAGAAGCGCCAGAGCGTCCAGATGAGCCAGGCCTCGGTGCGCCTGCGCGAACTCGAACGCGAGGTGGAGGCAAGCCGCGACGTCTATCAGTCGTTCCTGAAGCGGTCGCGCGAAACCGAGGAGCAGGAGAGCCTGAACACCTCGAACGCACGCATCATCGGCGACGCCACCGTGCCGCAGCGGCGCACCTTCCCGCCGGCCATGAGCCTGCTCGCGATGATCGGCTTCGTCCTTGGCGGGCTCGCAGCCGCCGGCTGGTTCGTTGCGCTCAACCAGTTGATACCGGGCACGAACCCGGTTCAGCCGCGGGACAGCGCGCCGGCAGCAGCTTCCAGGGAACCTACCATTCCTGCGACCGCGAAGCAGCCGCCCGCCGCCGAACCTCGGCCGCAAGCCGCGGTCAGCCTGATCGAAAAGCCTGTCATCGCCCGGCTGCAGGAAGCCGACGTGATGCGCACGCTCGGCAGCATCCTTGCAACTGATAGCACCGCCGACGTCGCGCGGCTGGGCTGGCCGACGCTGCGCGCGGGTTTTCCGCTGATGACTGTCCTCCATGCCATCCGCGAGATGCGCGCGGCGCTGGCCAGACGCGTCGGCGAACAAACGCTGACCGTGATGGCCGTGATCGGCGCCGGCCCGGATCAGGACCGCAGCATCGCCGCGCTGAACATCGCGCTCGCCGCGGCGCGTGACGGCGTCAAGGTGCTGTTGATCGATGCCGATCTGAAGGAACGCGCACTCTCGAAAAAGGTGAGGCACTTCATCAAGAGCGAGCCCAGCCGTTTCGGCTGGCTCAGCATCGGCGCCAAGGCCGCCCGCGCGATTCCGACCGCCAACGGAATTTCGATCCTGCCGGCCCTCGATGCCGCCGACGCGAAAGCCTGCGACGCCATCCGCAAGGCCGTTGCGCAGGCCCGTTCCGCCGACGGCTATGACCTCGTGGTTCTCGACGGGCCGGCCATGCCGTGGAGCCCGATCGACCGCAGACTGCTCGACATCGCCGAGGGGCTCGTTGGGATTCTCCCGGTGCATCTCGACATCAACGACAGCATGGAAGATATCATCGCAGCCCTCGGCGGGGCCGAGTGCAAGTTGGTCGGTGTCGTCCTCAGCGAAGTCAACCCGACGGCCGCGAGCCCGCAGCGAGACAAGCAATATGCGTGAGCGTCGTGCAAATCCCGTCGGGAGAGCGGCCACGGCCAACGTACCCCGCATCACACTGGGCGGCCTGCGGCTCGCCGTGCTGGATCTCGAGCAGACCGCGAACTTCATGATCGAAATGGTGTTCCCGCAACGCCGCGTTAATCGTCCGCTCTATCTGACCTCGGCCAATGGCGAGGTGCTGGCGCGCTGCTCGACCGAACCGATGACTGACCGGCTGTTTCGCGCCGCCGATCTGATCAATGCCGACGGCCAACCGCTGGTGACCGTGTCGCGGTTCAAATCGTCGATGCCGCTGCCCGAGCGCGTCGCGACCACCGACCTGTTTCACGTCGTTGCGCGCAAGGCACAGGCCGCCGGCCTGACCTTCTACCTGTTCGGCGCGGATGAGGCGGAGAACGCCGCCGCGGTCGCCTGCGTTCGCAAGCAATATCCCGATCTCAAGATCGTCGGACGATGCCATGGCTATCTGCGGGGCGAGGCGCTGCGCGCCAAGGTCGCAGAAATCAACGCACTGGCACCGGACTATCTCTGGGTTGCGCTCGGCATTCCCTATGAACAGGCATTCGTCGAGGAATTCACGCCCGACCTCTGCAATGTCGGCGTCATCAAGACCGCGAGGTGGGCTGTTCAATTTCCTGTCGGGCAGCCGCGTCCGCGCGCCGCTGTGGATGCAGCATGCGAGTCTCGAATGGGCCTGGCGCATCTGGTTGGAACCGCGCCGCCTGTTCTGGCGCTATTTGACTACCAATCCGCGCGCGCTCTATCTGTTGCTGAACAGGAGCCGGTCGACTGATATCGGCAGGACACACAACCAATGAGCAGCCGTCCAGCTATTCTCGTCACCGGTGGCGCCGGCTATATCGGCTCGCACTGCTGCAGGGCGTTGGATGCGGCGGGCTACCAGCCCGTCACCTACGACAATCTTTCGACCGGCCACCGCAGCTTCGCCGCGCACACGCTGGTGGTCGGCGACATCGCCGACAAGACAACGCTGGCACGGGCCTTTGCCGAGCATGACATCGTCGCCGTCATGCACTTCGCCGCGTCGAGCCTGGTCGGCGAGATCCGTGACCGATCCGCAGAAATATTACATCAACAACCTCGCCGGCACGCTGTCGCTTCTCGAGACCATGCGCGAGGCCGGCTGCCATCGCCTGGTGTTTTCGTCGAGCGGCGCGGTCTATGGCAATGCCGACAGCAAGGCGCTGCGTGAGGACTACGCCTGCGCGCCGATCAATCCCTATGGCGCCTCGAAATGGATGATCGAGCGCGTGCTGGCGGATTATCGCGCAGCCTATGGCTTCGGCTCATTCGCGCTGCGCTACTTCAACGCCGCTGGCGCCGACCCTGCCGGCGGCATCGGCGAACTGCGCGAGGTCGAAACCCACCTCATTCCCCGCGCCATGATGGCGCTGCAGGGCATGTGCCGGACTTTGCGGTGTTCGGCGACGATTACGACACGCCCGACGGGACGGCGATCCGCGACTACATTCATGTCACCGACCTCGCGGCTGCCCATGTGCTGGCGCTCAAACTGCTGCTTGAGGGACATTCAGGCGGCGCGTTCAATCTCGGCACCGGCAACGGTTTTCGGTGCGCGAAATCCTCGCGGCGATCGCGTCCGAGACCGGCCGCGAAGTCCCGCATGTCGTCAAGCCTCGGCGATCAGGCGATCCGACCTATCTGGTCGCGGATCCCTCCGCCGCACGCGCGACATTGAACTTCCGTCCCGCCCATTCGGACCTGGCCACGATCATCCGCACCGCTTGGGCGTGGCACAAGAAGGCGCACCCGCTGAAGACGGATGCGCCGGGTCGCGAGTAATTCGGCCAACCGCCATTCGGCCTACAGCGGCTTGATCTGCACCTTGCGCCACTTGATCACACCAGAACCGTATTGCAGCGCGAACGGGCCGCTGGCGTGTTTTGAATCCTGGACATCGACGGTTTTCTGGCCGTTCAGCACGACGACGAGATGCGGCCCCTTGGCGGTGATCTCGTAGGTGTTCCATTTGCCGCCCGCCTTCGGCATCGGGTCGACCTTGGCCACATCGACGATCGCGCCGGTGCCGTAGGTCGGATCTGGCCGCTTGTCGAAAATATTGACCTCGTAGCAGATCTTGGCGTCGATCTTCGCCGACTGGTCGCAGCGAATGAAAATCCCGCTGTTGGCATCATCGTCGGCCCAGAACTCGACCTTCATCTCGAAATCCTTGTAGGATTCCTTGCTGACGAGATAGGAGGGATCCTTGCCCTCGGTGATCTTGTCGGCCACGAGCGCGCCGTCCTTCATTGCCCAATTGGCTTTGCCTACCTCGGTCCAGTCGCCCATCTTGGTGCCATCGACGAGCGTCACCCAGCCAGCGCTCTGGCCGGACGCCACGCTGGAAAATTGAATAGCGGCGGCGCCGATCAACAGACCGGCGGCAAGTATCGACAAACGCTTCATGAACGTAACCCTCCCATGGCTGCTTTTGGTTGCGCGGCAACCTATCACCGCGACGCGCGGCGTAAATCCGTTTTTCATGCTGCAGTGCGTTGCGCGCACTCGGGGCTCAAATTCGATCCGGCCAACTCGACACCGACGCCGGCCGGCAGCTTCGTCAAGCATTCGGCATATCATCGCGACATCGATCATCCGGTGACGCGGCGAACGCCCTGATGTGGGCTGGCCGCATGACGGCCCAGCAACCATCTCGGCGGCGGCGCGTTTCATGTCTAAACCAGGGAGGATTTGAACATGGGCGTTGCCTCGCAGATCCGGGAGCATATGGACGTCATCTCGTCGGACAGGAAGACGGTCGGCAAGGTCGACCGTCTGGAAGGAACCGACAAGATCAAGCTGACCAAACAGAGTTCGCCTGATGGCCAGCATCATCACTTCATTCCGATGTCGTGGGTCGACCACGTCGATCAGCATGTCCACCTCAACAAATCGGGCGCGGATGTGACCTTCCATTGGCAACACGGCCGGCAATAACCGCCAACATGCATTGCGCCGCCCGTGGATGCGGATATCATCAGGCTTCAGGAGATTGAATGCATCCGGCGGCGGTACTGCAGTTCGAGCGTATGATCGGCGAATACAACACGTGGCGTGCCGTTCCGGAGACGGAACGCTCGCCGGCGCCAGCGTGGTGGTGGGGACCCGCAATGGAGTTGCGCGCCTCCTCCCAGCCGCTCCCGGCCGAATGGTGCGTCGAGCTCGGATTGCCAGACCGGGCGACTTATGCGTCCGCCGCGGACATCTTCCTTGGGACCTTCGCAGGGCAGACGTCGCTGCCTTGGCCTTATGATTTCCCCTGCAAAACCGAAATTCCGGACCCGGCGGTCCGCGAACTGCACCCGCAGCCGTCAGACGATAGCGCTTTTCAACCCTGACCCGGCTTCCGGCTGCAACGGCGGCGAGGCGAGCCGCGGTTCGGCACGAAGCAGATCGGCCATTTGCTTGGCGGGCAACGGCTTGGAGAACAGAAAACCCTGCATTTCGTCGCAGGCATGGTTGCGCAGGAAGGTCTCCTGCTCCACGGTCTCGACACCCTCCGCAATGACGGTCATGCCAAGCGCCTTGCCCATGCTGATGATCGCCTGGGCAATGGCCTGGTCTTCGGAATCCACCGGTAGGTCGCGAACGAAGGAACGGTCGATCTTGATGGTATCGATCGGAAACTGCTTCATCAGCGACATCGACGAATAGCCGGTGCCGAAGTCGTCGATCGCAAGGCGAATGCCGCGGCTCTGGATCGCGTCGAGTATCTTGATCGCGCGCGAGACGTTCCGCATCACCATGCTTTCGGTGACTTCGAGCTGCAGCAGCACCGGCGACATGCCGCTTGCCAGCAGCGCCTCGTCGACATCGTGCAAGAGATGCGGATCGGCGAATTGCCGCGGCGACAGGTTGACCGCCATCGTCACCGGCCGCAGGCCGCGGCGCTGCCAGGCCATGTTCTGCGCGCAGGCTTCCTTGAGCACCCAGCGGCCGATCGGAACGATCAGCCCGGTCTCCTCGGCCAGCGGGATGAATTGCCCCGGCGACACGGTGCCGAGATCGGGGTGATTCCAGCGCAACAGTGCCTCGACGCCGGTAATCTGGCCGCTCGCCATGTCGATCTTGGGCTGGTAGTGCAGCGAGAACTGGTCGCGCTCCAACGCGCGGCGCAGCGCGCTCTCCAGCATCAGGCGCTCGATCGACTGCGTCTTGATCTCCTTGGTAAAGAAGCGGAAGCCGTTCTTGCCGTCCTCCTTGGCGAGATACATCGCCATGTCGGCGTTCTTGGTCAGCGTCTGCATGTCGGTGCCGTCGGACGGATACATCGCGATCCCGATCGAGGCGGTGGTGTGGCATTCGTGGCCGCTGAGCTGCAGCGGCTGGCTCAGCACGGAGAGCAGCTCGCCGGCGATGTGCTCGACCTCGTGACGCTCGGCGGTCTCCTCCAGAATGACCACGAACTCGTCGCCGCCGAGCCGCGCCACGACATCGCTCGAACGCAGCGCACGGCGCAGCCTGCCGCCGATCTCCACCAGCAGCATGTCGCCGGCGTCGTGTCCCAGCGAGTCGTTGATGACCTTGAACCTGTCGAGGTCGATGAACAGCAGGGCGAACTGCCGCCGGTAGCGCGCGGCCGAATCGATCGCGCGGCGAAGCATGCCGTTGAACATTTCCCGGTTCGGCAGGTTGGTCAGGCTGTCGTGCGACGCCAGATACTCGATCCGCTCGTCGGCCTTGGTCTTTTCATCGGCGCGATCGAAGTTCTCCAGCGCAAAGGACACGTTGTCGACGAGCCGCTGCAACAATTCGGCGAATTCGGGCGTGAACGTATCCTTTTCGCGCGACATGAAGGCCATCGTGCCGACCACCCGCCCCTGCGTGAACAGGGGGAATGCGGCGCCGGAATTCGTGCCATCAAGGCGCGCTCTATGGTGAAACGCCTCGGCGCAGGGATCAGCGAGGTAATCGTTTATGATGCAGGCCCGCTGCGAACGTATCGCCTGACCGCATAGCCCGCGTCCCTCCGGGTGTGCCTCATTTACCGATATCTTTGCCAGGCGGGCGCTGAGGGCAGTCGGACCGTCGGCAGCTACAACGTCGAGATAATCACTGTCGGGCTTCATCAACGTGATGGAGGTCAAGGTGAACTTGCCGCCGTTGGCCGCGGCCTCGCACACCAGATCGAACAATTCCGCCCGCGACGTCGCGCGGATGATCGCCTCATTGGTCGCACTCAGCGCCGCCAGCATGCGCGTCAGGCGCTCCTTCTGAATTTCGGTCCGTGCCTTGTCGTCGGCGCGGTCGAAATTCTCCAACGCGAACGACACATTGTCCGCCAATCGTTGCAGCAATTCCGAAAATTCGGGCGTGAAGGTGTCCTTGTCGAGCGACATGTAAATCATGACGCCGACCGGCTCGTCGCGAACCAGCAAGGAAAGGCGGCGCCTGACTGAGCGCCGTAGCTGCCGACGATGGCCTGAAAGGCGGCGACGCGCTGGTCGGTCACATAATCATTGGTGATGCAGGGCCGCCCGGTTCGGAACGCCGTTCCGCTGAGCCCACGGCCCTCGGGACGGGCTTCATCCACCGACAACCTGACGTGCCGCGTCGTCTCGGCGGCCGGGCCCGAGGCGGCGACGATTCTCCAGCAGGTCGCTGCCGGAATCGGCCAATGCGATGGTCGCGGAGGTGAACCGGCCGCCGTTCGCCGCCGCCTCGCACACCATATCGAACAGTTCGTTGCGGGATTTGGCCCGCATGATGGCTTCGTTGGTTGCGCTGAGAGCGGCGAACATCCGCGTCAGGCGCTCTTTCTGGCTTTCGGTCCTGGCCTTCTCGTCGGCCCGATCGAAGTTTCCGATCGCGAATGACACGTTGTCGGTGAGACGCTGCAGCAGTTCGGCGAATTCGGGCGTGAACGTATTCTTCTCGGAGGAAATGAAGAACATCACGCCGACCGCCTGACCGGAAACCAGCAGCGGGAACGCCGCCCCTGACATCGCGCCGTCGCTGTGAATGAACTGGTGAAACGCCGACCCGCGCGGGTCAGCACGCAAATCGTTGGCGATGCTGGCCTGGCGGGAGCGGAAAGCGTTGCCACACAGCCCGCGTCCTTCCGGATGATCCGCGTTGATCGAAACCTTCACCCGGCGCATATTGCCGGCCGTCGGCCCCGCCACGGCCACCATGTCGGTGTAGTCGCTGTCGGATCTGGCCAGCATGATGCTGGTCGAATTGAACCGGCCGCCGTTCGCGGCAGCTTCGCATACCAGCTCGAACAGCTCCGTCCGCGACGTTGCACGAATGATCGCTTCGTTGGTCGCGCTGAGCGCCGCCAGCATGCGCCTCAGCCGCTCCTTCTGGGCGTCGGCTCTCGCCTTTTCGCCGGCGCGCTCGAAATTGTCCAGCGCGAAGGAGACGTTCTCCGCGATCCGCGCCATCAGGGCGACGATCTCTTCGTCTTCCGCCCACAGCTTTCCGACAAAGAACATCAACACGCCGATGCTCTCGTCGGCCTTGATCAGGGGAACGGCGACACAGGCGGTGACGCCGGTCTCGCGCGCGGCCTGATGCCAGGGCTGCCCCTGGGTCGAATTGAGGATATCGTTGTTGACGGCCGGCTGCTGCGTTCGGAATGCCCTGCCGCAGACGCCCGTTCCATACGGGTTGCCCGCATCGATCGAGAACGGCGCCCGCATGATCTGTTCGACGATGGCGCCCGTGCCGGCGACCGGCTTCAACCAGATCGAGTCCGGTTGCGCCAGCAGGATCACCGTAGCTGCGGATTTTCCGCTGTGTACCGCGGCATCGCAGACGCGCTGATAGAGTTCCTGTTCGGTCTTGGCGCGAAGAATGGCTTCGTTGGTCGCACTGATGGCGCCGAACATCCGGTTCAACCGCCGCATGGTGCGCTCGCCGTTCTTGCGCGCGGCCTCATGGTCGAAATTGTCGAGCGCAAATGAAATGTTTGCCGACACGCGCTCCAGCATCGAGACGAGCTGCCCGTCGATCGAGTGCGCCTCGCGACGCGAAACGAGCAACACGCCGACGCTCTCGCCATTGCAGGTCAGCGGCAGGGCCGCCGCCGCACCGACCTGGTTGGCCTTGGCGCTATCGCGCCAGGCCAGCGAGCGCTGGTCGTTCAGAAAATCGTTGCTGACGCATATTCGCCGGTCGCGGAAGGCTTGCCCGGCAACCCCGGACCCCTCGGGCGTGCCGGCCACGACCGAAATGTCGATGCTGCGCAGGCGGGGCACGTCATCGCCGCAGCCGGCCGCAAAACGCAGCAGATTGGTTTCCGCCTCAAGCAGGAAGACCGCCACAGCCAGGAAGTCGCCGACCGAGAACGCGGCTTCGCAGACCTTCGCGTACAGTTCTTCGGGTGATTTGGCGTACAGAATCGCTTCGTTGGTCGCATTCAACGCCGCAAACGTGCGCGCGATATCGGTCTTCACCGTCCCCAAGCTCCCTGCCGGCAGCGCCGGGCTGCCCCTTGCGGATTTTATGCGTGCAAGGGGCCTAAATGCTCGTTATTGGCGGCCGGAAGTTGCGATTCAGAGTAAATGTTGGACCAACGAACAGCGACGTCGCTCCGGAGAACTACGGTTCAATTCACGATTTGTCAGCCATACCGCCGGCGCGCCGACGGGCGGGAAGCCGGCCCGCCGAAGGCCATCGTCTAACTTTGCAGGATGAAATGCCGAGCCCTCGAGGACCGTGCCAGCGGCATGGCTAACAGGATATTTCCACGCTTGCCCTGCCGATGCCGCTTTGAGAGCATGCCGGCTGCGGCAACAAGCAAAGCCCGCCATTCGCGCGGGCGCTCAAGGCGAGGAAATTCCCATGCCGATGGTCCAGGCCGACCGTCTCACGCGAATCGGCGCGGCGCTGCTCAGGGCCGCCGGCGCGTCGGAGGAGGAGGCCGATGCGGTAGCTGTCGGTTGCGTCAACGCCAACCTGGCCGGCCATGACTCGCATGGGGTGATCGCGATCCCGACCTATGTCGACCGTATCAAGGCCGGCCATATCGTGCCCGGCGCGAAATGGACCATCATCCAGGAATCGTCAACCACGACCGTGATCGACGGCCATTGGGGGTTCGGCTTCCACGTCAACGCCAAGGCGATGGCGTTGACGATCGAAAGGCGAAGACCGCCA
The DNA here is from genome assembly GCA_044772375.2 of Bradyrhizobium sp. RDT10. Lineage (GTDB taxonomy): Bacteria > Pseudomonadota > Alphaproteobacteria > Rhizobiales > Xanthobacteraceae > Bradyrhizobium. The sequence goes on along the minus strand of CP187939.1, from coordinate 284,352 downwards.
ATGTCGCCGCCTGCACGGTGTTTCGGCAGAGCCATGTCGGGCGGCTCGCCGCCTATCCCCTGATGGCGATGCGGGCAGGGATGATCGGCATTGCCACCGCCGATTCTGGCCGCTCACCGAAGCATGTCGCGCCGTTCGGCGGCCGCGAAGCAAGGCTCGGCACCAATCCGATCTCGATTGCGGTGCCGTCGGACCTCGATGCGCCGTTCTATCTTGATATGGCGACCTCGGCGGTCGCGGCCGGCAAGATCGCGCTGTCGGTCGCGCGCGGCGAACAAATCCCGCAGGGGTGGATCATCGACGCCGAGGGACGGCACACCACCGACCCCACCCAGTATCGCAAGGGCGGCGCCCTGCTGCCGCTCGGCGGCAGCGAGGGCTACAAGGAAGCGGCCTCGCCGCGATGGTCGAGGTGCTGTGCGGCCTGCTCACCGGGCTCGGCTTCGGCGTCGAGCCAACCGGCCGTCATAACGACGGATGCTTCATGGCAGTGTTCAATGTCGCAGCCTTCCGCCCCTGACGGATTTCGAGAAGGAAGTCGGCGAGTTCGCGCGCTATCTGAAATCGACGCCGCCATCGGAAGGCTCACCCGGCGTGTTCTATCCCGGCGAGATCGAGCACATCCGAGAACAACAGCGCCGGCGCGACGGCATCGAGGTCGAGGACCACACTTGGGACAAGCTGAAGGCGCTGGCTACTGACTACAAGCTCGCCGTCGAACTCGACCTGAAATGAAATCGAATCCCACGCGCAAAAGGAGAACGGCATGACGCGGCAAATGGCGCTGGTTGGATTCCTGCAAGCGCAGAACTGCACCAATCTGCCGAGTTCATGGCGACACCCGGAATCGCGCGACGATCTGATGTCGGCCGGCTATTACCAGGAGATCGCCCGGATTCTCGAAGCCGGCAAATTCCACATGGCGTTCTTCGACGACCGACTGGCGATGCCGGACCGCTACGGCAACGACCACGCCCACACCGTCGAATACGGCATCCGCTGCGTGAAGATGGACCCGCTGATCGTGCTGACCACGATGGGCATGGTCACCGAGAAGCTCGGGCTGGGATCGACCTGCTCGACCACCTATTACGAGCCGTTCGATGTCGCGCGCCGCTTCGCCACCCTCGACCTGATGTCGGGCGGACGCGCAGGCTGGAACGTCGTCACCTCGCTCAATGACGGCGAGGCCCACAATATGGGCAAGGACGCCCATCTCGAACATGACCACCGCTACGATCGCGCCGATGAATTCATGGAAGTCGTGCTCGGCCATTGGGACACCTGGGAAGATGGCGCGTTGATCATGGACAAGAACAGCGGCCGCTTCGCCGATCCGGCCAAGGTGAAGCGGCTCGACCACAAAGGCGAATTCTTCAAGTCGCGCGGGCCGTTCACGGTGCCGCGCTCGGCGCAGGGCCATCCCGTCATCATCCAGGCCGGCGCGTCCGGCCGCGGTCAGCGCTTTGCAGGGCGATGGGGCGAGGTGATTTTCACCGCCGCGCGCAACGTGGCCGCCGCCAAGGAAGGCTATGCGGCGGTCCGCAACGAGGCGGCGAAGGCCGGCCGCGATCCCGACCAGATGTACCTCTGCAACCTTACCACGCCCGTCTGCGGCGCGACCAAGACTGAGGCCGAGGACAAGATGGCTGTCATCAACAAGCTGCCGCTGCAGATCGATGCGCTGTCGCTGCTCGCGGAAGCGCTGAACTACGACTTCGCCTCCAAGCCGCTCGACGAGCCGCTGACATCCGAAGAGCTCAAGAGCATGCAGGGCATTTTGGGCATTCGCGACGGCGTGCTCAAGAATTCAGGCAAGACCAATCCCAGTGCGCGCGACTTCGTCACGTTCTCCGGCCGCGGCCAGGTGCAGGACGCGATCGTCGGCGGCCCGAAGGAGATCGCGGACAGGTTGGAGGAGATGTTCGTCGAGCGCGGCTGCGACGGCTTTGTCATCGCGGCCACCATCGTGCCGGGCTCCTACGCCGATTTCGTCAAGCATGTCGTGCCGGAATTGCAGCGCCGCGGCCTGTTTCACAAGGATTACGCCGGCAAAACGTTGCGCGAGAATCTCGGCTTGCCGCGGCCTGCCGCCCGCGCCTGGAAAACCAGCCCGCAGGCCGCGGCCGAATAATGCAACGGACACTTCATGCGCTGGCTAAAGTTCAATGCCTGGCTCGTGCTGGCCATCCACGTCCTTCTGGCCGCGATGAAGCAAAGACGTGGGTGCCCGGGACAAGCCCGGGCATGACGAGCAATGTGCCACTGGCGTCCTCAGAAATAAGGACAGGCGCCGGAGCCGGCGGCTGGTAAGGTTCGTCCGGACGAGTAGCTATTCGCACGGAGGATCATCATGGCTCGCAGCTCAGTCCTGCTCGGCTCGGCTTTCACGAGCCTCGCCCTCGCCGCGACGTCTCCAGCCGCAGCCCAACCGGCGATCGACCTGGATCAACTGACCGCTACACAGGCCGCCGCCGATCTCTGCGCCGGCAAGATCACCAGCAAGGCGCTGACCACGGCGGCGCTGGCGCGCGCCAAGGCAAAGCCCGAGCTCAATGCTTTCATCACGCTCGACGAGGCCGGCGCGATGAAAGCCGCCGAGGCCTTCGACGCCGGCCGCAAGAAAGGTTCGTGCAAGCCGCTCGGCGGCGTTCCCATCGTGATCAAGGACAATATCGAGGTGGCCGGGCTTCCCGCCAGCGCGGGAACGCCGGCGCTGAAGGGTTTTGTGCCAAAGAAGGATGCGCCGGTAGCGGCGAAACTGCGCGCGGCGGGCGCCATCATCATCGGCAAGACCAACATGCATGAGCTTGCCTTCGGCATCTCCGGCTACAACGCCGCGTTCAAGACCGGCGCGGAAACCGGCGTGCGCAACGCCTATGACGCGACGAAAATCGCCGGCGGCTCGTCGTCAGGAACGGGGCTGCGGTTGGCGCGCGGATCGTGACCGCGGGCCTCGGCACGGATACCGGCGGCTCGGTCAGGGTGCCCTGCGCACTCAACGGCTGCGCCGCCCTGCGTCCGACCGTCGGCCGCTATTCGCAGCAAGGAATCGCGCCGATTTCTCACACCCGCGACACCGCCGGCCCGATGGCTTCCACGATGGCCGACGTCGCGGTCCTCGACCGCGTCATCGCCGGAGGCGGCGCGATTGCGCCCGCGGAGCTGAAACAGGTGCGCATCGGCGTCGACAAATCCATGCTGGCCAATCTGGATGCCGATACCGAAGCCGCATTCAAAGCCGCGCTGGAGAAGCTCAAGTCCAACGGCGTGACGGTGGTCGATATCGAAATGCCAAAACTTGCCGAGCTCAACGGCCAGGTCGGATTTCCGCTCGCGCTCTATGAGGCCTATGACGACATGGTCGCCTATCTCAAGAAGAGCGGCAGCGGCGTCAGCATCGAGAACCTCGCCAAGGAGATCGCGAGCCCCGACGTGAAGGGCACCTATGACGGGCTGGTCATTCCACGGAAGCTGCCGGGACCGAACAATACCGGTACCGACGCCAAGCCCGCCTATGACACCGCCATGAAGACTGCCCGGCCGGCGCTGCAGGCGCTCTATCGCGACACGTTTGCCAAGAACAAGCTCGACGCCATCGCCTTCCCGACCGTGCCGAAGGTCGCGATTGCTTCAAATCCTGATTCATCGAGCCTCGCCAACTTCGTGCTGTTCATCCAGAACACCGATCCCGGCAGCAATGCCGGCGTCCCCGGCGTCCAGCTTCCGATTGCGTTGGGCGCGTCGAGCAAACTGCCTGTCGGTCTCGAACTCGACGGCCCCGCGGGGAGCGATCGCAGATTGCTCGCAGTCGGCATGGCGATGGAGAGGATATTCGGCCGGCTGCCGCCGCCTCGCGTTAGCCGGAGCGGCTAATGCCGTGCAAACAGGCTGGCGATTCCGCTGCGGCGGCGGACGCCGAGCTTGGCGAAAATCCGCTCGATATGGGTGCGGACGGTCGAAATCTCGACCCGAAGGCGGTGAGCGATCTCCTTGTCGCTCAGATCGTCCGATATCATGCGCGCGATTTCGAATTCGCGCACCGATAGTTTCAGGATCGGTGAGCCGTCCGCCGCAATGGCCACCACTCCACCGGCCGCGCGGACCAGCGCACCGGTGAAAGCCGGCTCGATCAGCCGCAACAATTCAAGCGTATGGCCGTCGAAATTCTCGCGGCGCCGGCCGCGCCAGATCCTGACGTCGCCGATATTGCGGCCGCCGACGAAACTGTAGGCATTGACGCCCCAGTGCAATCCGTCGCGGGCGAGAAAGTCGTTGAAGAACTCGGTCCGCATCAGCTCGCGTTGCGGCATCACCTGCGTGACCAGCGTGGCCTCGCGGCGGGCCTGAAGCTTTGAGGTTATCGGGTCGTGCTGCTGATAATAGCGGCCGTAGGCCGCGATGTTGTCCGGGTCCATGTTCAGGTAGACGGCCTTCTCAAAACGGCCGGTCACATCCTGCCAGACGAAGGAGGCGTAGTGATCGGCTTCCAGCAACGCCAGCAGATGGCGGCCGACCGCCTCGCGAACGTCGCGCTCGCTGAGGTCTTCGGACAGCAGCCCGAAGATGCGCGCCAGCACCCGGCTCTCGGAAGCGCTCACATACATGCGGGCCATCCTAGCGGGGAACCGCCATCAGGGGAACCGGGTTCGCGCCACCCCGCCGCCTATTCGATCTTGATACCGGCTTCCTCGATCACCTTGCGCCAGCGCTCCACCTCGCTGCGGTAGTAGCGGCCGAACTCCTCCGGCGGCGCCGCAATCAGGACGAGGCCCTCATTGACGCTGAGCTTTTTGAAGGCGGCGACTTGCACGGCCTTTGCCGCCGACTTGTTGAGGCGGTCGATGATATCAGGCGGTGTTTTCGCCGGCGCAAGCAGGCCGTACCAGGTTTCCGCTTCAAAGCCGGGAAGACCGGTTTCGGCGACCGTCGGCAATTGCGGAAAGGCGGGCGAGCGTTCTGCCGTGGTCACCGCCAACGCGCGCAACTGCCCGCCCTCGATCAGGGACGCCGCGCTTGCGACCGTGGTGAACATCACCTGGATCTGCCCACCGATCAGGTCGGTGATGGCAGGCGCGGAGCCCTTGTACGGGACCGTCGTCATGTTGACCTTGGCCATGTGCTTGAACATTTCGCCCGCAAGGTGCGCCGAGGTGCCGGTGCCGAACGTGCCGTAGGAGATCTTGTCGGGCTCGGCCTTCGCCGCCGCAACCAGATCGGCGATGGAGCGAAACGGCGACTTTGGATTCACGACAACGATGTTGGGAGAGCGCGCAACCAGTGCGCGGGTAAAAATCCTTGCTGGGATCGAACGGCAGCTTGGCGTTCAGGCTGGGATTGACGGCATGGGCAAACGTCCCCATCAGCAGCGTATAGCCATCGCCTTCGGCGGTCGCAACCACCTGCGCACCGATAATGGTACCCGCGCCCGGCTTGTTTTCGATGATGATGCTGGCGCCGAGATCCTTTGCCATCTCCTGCGCCAGCACACGCGCGATGGCGTCGGTGCCGCCGCCTGGCGCAAAGGGGACGATAATCTTGATGACGCGATCCGGATAGGCGGCAAAGGCAGGCATGCCGGAAAGCAACATGGCGGTTGCGAGCACGAACAGCGCCGCCAGACTTTTCGCTTTATGCTGAGCTTGCATGGTCTAATTCCATCAGATGCATGAGATCCATTCTAGATCATCCGCGCCACGACTGGAATTTTCCGCAGCAGCAGCGTAACCATCCAGCTCAACGCCAGCGTTCCGATGAAAACGACGGCAAATTTGGCGAAGGCCGGCCAGGAATAATCGTAAACGGCGTATTGCAGCCAGAGAATGAAGATGTAGTGCGTGAGAAAGATGCCATACGCCTGCGGCCGCATGGCATCGAGCAGCCTCATGCTCGATGAGGCGAACGCCAGGGACACGGCCAGTACCGTAAACGTCATCGCGGCGCTGAACAGCGCAAAGGCAACGCCATAACCGATTTGCCAGGATAGCGGAGGCGAATCGAAATCCGCGATCCAGTTGTGATGGATATAGACCATCAGCAGGATGGCGCCATAGAACAACGACGCAAAGGCAAGCCAGAGCGGCCAGCGCCTGGCGAGCGCACTTTCCTCGCTGAGGATTCCGGCGCGAAGGCTGACCACGCCGACGCCGACACCGATCAGGAAATAGCCGGCATAGAGCAAAATCCGGCTGGTCTGGATCGGCAGCGGATAGCCGGCCGGCTCCAGCCAGCTCATATCGCCGAAGATCAGCCGCATCGGCACGTAGATAACGACCGAGGCGACAAGAAACGCCGCAAACGCCGTCCACGGCCGCGTGCGCAGCGAGAAGATCAGCAGGCCGAACATCTTCAGCATCCGCGGCGCGAGCGCCAGCGATACCGCGGCGGCGATGTCGAGCGCCAGCAGCACCCACAGGAACCATGCCGGGCCCGACGGCCAGGGGCCAACCGTCAGCGTGCGCCACCAGAAATGAAAGAAGTTGAAATCGGTGGTGCCGGGCAGATGATAGCGCAGAAAGGTCGGATAATATGCAATCGGCATCAGCACGAAGATCGAAACCAGAAAAGGAATACCGAGCCGCCACGCGCGATGCTGCAGGAAGTTCGACGCTCCCCTGCGGGTCAGGCTGTCGTGAACGAACAGGCCAGAGATCAGGAACATGCAGGCCATGAAGAAGCTGTCGTTGAACAGCACGACGAGGTCGAATCCCAGCCAGCGCATTTTGTCGCCGCTGCCGAAATGGGTGTAATTGACCACGGCGTGATGGATCAGCACCAATAGCGTGACGAAGGTGCGCGCGCGGTCGAACGCGACCAGACGTATGGAGGCCGTTTTGGCCTGGTTGCCTGCGGCCAGCGGCATCGTACAGGGGCCCGCCGACACCGACTTGCGCGATAACATCCGCCGCCTCCCCTGTTGCATCGGTTCACGCTATTGTATCTGGCAACATCGATCCAGATGGTGATTATCATTCAGCTCAGGATGCGCTGACATTCGCCTCAAATTGAAAACGTCCAGAGAGGAGAATTGCATGAAGCCCCGGATGAACTACTACCAAGCCGCGCCTGACACCATCAAAGCGCTCGTCGCGCTGGAGGCCCAGATCGTCGCCTCCGGCCTGGAAAAGTCGCTGATCGAGCTGGTCAAGACGCGCGCCTCGCAGATCAACGGCTGCGCTTATTGCATCAACATGCACACCCAGGACGCCCGCAAGCAGGGCGAGACCGAACAGCGGCTGTATCTGTTGAGCGCCTGGCACGAGTCGCCGCTCTACACCGATCGCGAACGCGCGGCGCTGGCTTGGACCGACGCGCTGACGCTGATTGCCGAAACGCATGCCCCCGACGATCTCTACGAAGACGTGCGCGCCCACTTCTCGGAAGCGGAGACGGTCAATCTGACCATGCTGATCGGGGCTATCAATGCCTGGAACAGGCTGGCCATCGCTTTTCGCGCGGTACACCCGGTCAAGGCCAAGGCGGCGGTTGCTTAAAGCGAGGAGGCCGACATGACAATAACGATACGTCGTGTGGCAGCGATGACCGTGGCAATTGCCGGGCCAAGCCCGGCAATGACGGAATCGGAGACGATGAGGCTGGCCTACACCGCTGTCGCCTTGGCAAACTCCACGTAGATCTCGCGCAGCCGATTGGTCATCGGGCCCGGCTTGCCGTCGGCGACCATCTTGCCGTCGATCGATACCACGGCCTGCACGAACACGCTGGCGCTGGTGACGAAGGCTTCCTTGGCGGCCAGCGCCTCCTCGACCGAAAACGCCCGCTCCTCCACCCGAAGCTGACGCTCTTCGGCCAGCGCAACCACGGCCTTGCGGGTGCAGCCGGGCAGGATCTCGCTGCCGTTCTGCCGCGTCACGATCACGTCGTCCTGGGTCAAGATAAAGCATGACGACGAGCCGCCCTCGGTCACCTTGCCGTCCTCGATCATCCAGGCCTCACCGGCGCCGGCCACTGCGGCGGCCTGCTTGGCCAGCACCTGCGCCAGCAGCGCCACGCTCTTGATGTCGCGTCGGGCCCAGCGCAGGTCAGGCACCGTGATCACCTTGATGCCAGTCTTGGCCGAGGGCGCATTGATGATGTCCTTCGTGGACGTAAACATGATCAGCGTCGGCTTGATGCCCTTGGGAAACGCAAAATCGCGCCCGGTATCGGCGCCGCGCGTCACTTCCAGATAGACCATGCCGTTGACGAGATTGTTCCGCTTGACCAGTTCCTGCTGGATCTCCTGGATGCGTGCGGTGGTTTCCGGCAAGGCCAGTTCGATCTCGCCGACCGAGCGCTCCAGCCGCGCCAGATGCGAGGCATTGTCGATCAGCTTGCCGTCGAGTACGGCGGCGACCTCATAGATGCCGTCGGCAAACAGGAATCCGCGATCGAGGATTGAGACCTTCGCCTCTGAAAGTGGCACGTATGAACCGTTGACGTAAGCGATCTGTTCCAAAGTAGAGTCTCCTGGCGGCGCGAAGCAATTGCGCCGCGTTTACTATACCCAAATCGTTAATGCGACAGAATCTTCGACAAGAACTGCTGCGCGCGCTGCTGCGCGGACTGCCGAAGAAATCAGTCTTCAGCGCGTCCTCGACGATCTCGCCCTTGTCCATGAAGATCACACGATTCGCGACCTTGCTGGCAAAACCCATTTCGTGGGTGACGACCATCATGGTCATGCCTTCGTGAGCAAGATCGACCATGACGTCGAGCACCTCGCTGATCATTTCAGGATCGAGCGCTGAGGTTGGCTCGTCGAACAGCATCGCGATCGGATCCATGGCAAGCGCCCGCGCGATCGCGACACGCTGCTGCTGGCCGCCGGACAATTCGGCCGGGTATTTGTTGGCTTGCACCGTCAACCCGACGCGCTCGAGCAATTTCTCGCCCTTGGCCATCGCCTCCTGATGCGAGCGGCCCAGCACCTTCTCCTGCGCCAGGCACAGGTTTTCGATGATCCGCAGATGCGGAAACAGCTCGAAGTGCTGGAACACCATGCCGACGCGGGCGCGCAGCTTCGGCAAATCGGTCTTGGGATCGTTGACCTTGATGCCGTCGAGGATGATCTGGCCTTCCTGGAACGGCTCCAGCGCGTTGACGCATTTGATCAGCGTCGACTTTCCCGAGCCCGATGGGCCGCACACCACCACGACTTCGCCCTTGGCGACTTTGGTGGTGCAGTCCTTCAGCACCTGGAAGGTCGGCCCGTACCATTTATTGACGTGGCTGATTTCGATCATGGGCTCTCACCGAACAATGGCAATGCGCGCCTGCAGGCGCCGGACGCCGTAGGACGCGAGACAGGAAATCGCGAAATAGACGGCGGCCGCGAACAAATACATCTCGACCAGCCGCCTCGTCGCGCTGCGCCACCTTGCTGGCGGCCCCGAGAAAGTCCGGGATCGACAGCACGTAGACCAGCGAAGTGTCCTGGAACAGCACGATGGTCTGGGTCAGCAGCACCGGCAGCATGTTCCGAAACGCCTGCGGCAGCACGATATAGCGCATGGACTGAGCGTAGGTCAGGCCGAGCGCGCTCGCCGCCGCCGGCTGTCCCTTTGAGATCGACTGGATGCCGGCGCGCATGATTTCGGAGAAATACGCGGCCTCGAACATGATGAAGGTCACGAGCGTTGAGGTGAACGCGCCGACGCGTATCGGCCGCGACGCGCCCGTCACCCACTGCCCGATATAGGGCACCAGGAAATAGAACCAGAAGATCACCAGCACCAGCGGCAGCGAGCGCATGAAGTCGACGTAAAGCCCCGCGATGCGGCCGAGCAGCCTGTAGCTCGACAGCCGCATCAGCGCGATCAGCGTGCCGAAAACGAGACCACCCAGCGCGGCCAGTCCCGTCAACATCAGCGTGAAACTCATGCCGTCGAGAAACAGATAAGGTAGCGAGCGGCGGATGACGTCGAAATCGAGATTGTCGAACATCGTCATTTCCCCGCGATGTAGCCGGGGATCGCCAGGCTGCGTTCGAGGAAGCGCATGCCGGTGACGACGACGATGTTGATCGCGAGATACATCACGGTCGCAGCGGTGAAGGCCTCGAACACCTGGAACGAAAATTCCTGCATCGCCCGCGCCTGGCCGGTCAGTTCGATCAGGCCGATGGTGATCGCGACCGAGGTATTCTTGATGGTGTTGAGGAATTCGGACGTGAGCGGCGGCAGAATGATGCGGAACGCGATCGGCAGCAGCACATAGCGGTAACCTTGCGCCGTCGTCAGCCCAAGGGCGGTCGCTGCCTGCTTCTGCCCGCGCGGTAGCGAGGCGATCCCTGCGGCGAGTTGCACGGCGACGCGCGCCGACATGAACAGCCCTACCCCGATCGCCGCCGTCCAGAACGGCGCGTTGGGGAGCTGCTTCATCCACAGCCCTGCCGCGCGCGGCAACAGTTCCGGCAGCACGAAGAACCAGAGAAACAGCTGCACCAATAGCGGCATGTTGCGGAAGAATTCGACATAGCCGAAGCCGATCCAGGATGCGGTCTTCGACGGCAGCGAGCGCAAGATGCCGATGATGGTACCGAAGATCAGTGCAATGACCCAGGCAAGCAGCGCCGTCTTGATGGTCAGCACCAGCCCCGACGCCAGCATGTCGAGATAGGTGCCGGCCCCGGTCGGGTTCGGCTCGAAGAAGATGTGCCAGTTCCAGTTATAGTTCACGGGCCCCTACCATCCACCGCGTCGCCGCATAGAGCACGCTCATGCAATGACCGGGCCATTGCATGAGCGTGGAAACGCTTACTTATACGAATCCGGATCCGGCGAGTCCGACGGCTTCGCAAACTCGTTCTTCAGCTCGGAGCTGATCGGCACGTTGAGGTTCAGCCCCTTGGGCGGGATCTTCTGCATGAACCACTTGTCGTAGATCTTCTGGCCCTCGCCGCCGGTGTAGAGCGCCGCGGTCGCGGCATCGACCACCTTCTTGAAGGCCGGATCGTCCTTGCGCAGCATGATGCCGTAGGGCTCGGGCTTGGAGAACGCGTCCTTGGAGATCACGTAATCGCCTGGCGCTTTCGAGCCGGCGATCAGGCTCGCCAGCAGGATGTCGTCCATCACAAAGGCCACCGCGCGGTCGGTCTCGACCATCAGGAACGCCTCGGCGTGGTCCTTGGCCGGGATGATGTTGATGTTAGGCGCTGCGCGCCGCGTTGGCTTCGGTGAGCTGCTTGATGTTGGTGGTGCCGGCGGTGGAGACCACCGACTTGCCCTTGAGTTCGTCGATCGAATTGATCTTGGCCGCCTTCTTGGTGACATAGCGGCTCGCGGTCAGGAAGTGGGTATTGGTGTAGGCGATCTGCTTCTGACGCTCGACATTGTTGGTGGTCGAGCCGCATTCGAGGTCGATCGTGCCGTTGGCGAGCAGCGGAATGCGGGTCGACGACGTCACCGGATTGAGCTTGACCTCGAGCTTGTCGAGCTTGAGCTCCTTCTTCACGGCATCGACGATCTTGTAGCAGATGTCCATGGCGTAGCCGATCGGCTTCTGGTTGTCGTCGAGATAGGAGAACGGAATGGACGAGTCGCGGAAGCCGAGCGTGATAGCGCCGGTGTCCTTGATGTTCTTCAGCGTCCCGGTGAGTTCCTGCGCCATTGCCGGGGTGGTGCACAACGCACCCGCGAACAGGCAGCCGATAATCTGACGATGTTTCACGTAACTTCTCCCTCCAAAAGGTTTCAGATGATTGCTCATCCACCCTAACTCAGCAACTTGCCGGGCCGTTTGGCCGGCGGTCTCGGACCTGTCTTCGCAAGACCGCCCCCGACGTGCCCGGCACTATGCCTGCACAATTCGGACCAAAACAGATTTAGTGCCCGTTGACCATCATGCATTCGACCCCTGAATGCGACTAAAGACAAAGGCAACGCCCATTTGTCTCCGCCGATCGGGGTCAGCCGCTTCCGGCCCGAAGCCGCCACGGTGCCCTCCGTTAACCAAGCCACGCCGCGACCGCTCAGCGCCATCCCGCACAGCACGTCGGACATGTCACTTTCGATCACCCGCGTGCCGAAAATGGGGGCGTTCTCGAGGATGAGATCGACCAGCCGGGCGAAATAGACGCCGGGCGAATACATCAGAAGCGGCACGGGATGCGACGCCCGTCCGGGCAGCGACGCGCCTCCCTTCGCCACCAGCGCTTCACTGGCATAGGGCCGCAGGAATTCGGTGCCGAGGATCACACGCTCGTAGCGATCCGGATCGAGATGGATCGGCTGCTGGGCGTGATGGTAGCAGATCATCAGGTCCACATTGTCTGACACCAGCGAGGTGACGAGATCGTGGATGTTGCCCACGACCACCGAACAGCTCAACCGCCGCTCCTGCGACCAGGCCTGCCACCAATGCGGCAGCCGTGCGGTGGCCATCGCGAACGGCAAGGCGATGCGGATATGTTCGTTGCCGCCAAGCAGCTTGCCGCCAAGCTCGCCGCGGCTGTCGAGCATCTGCCGCAGCAACTCGCCGGCATGTTCGCGGAAACGCTCGCCTTGCAGCGTGAGCTGCGTCGGGTAGACGCTGCGGTCGATCAGGTCGAAACCAAGCCAGGCTTCGAGCGACTTGATCCTTCGGCTGAACGCGGCTTGAGACGTGTTTCGTTTCTCGGCGGCGCGCGTAAAATTGCCGGTCTCGGCCACCATCAGAAAATCCTGAAGCCAGCGAAGCTCCATCATGCTCCCCGCTTTGATGCAGGCCGTGACCGCCGCGCGGCCGCAACGCTCGCCTCGGGGCGGCGCAAGGCCGCGGACGCCAACCGGCGCTGGTTCTCGATACGGAATGTGAAGCCCCATGCCAGGAAACGTAGCGGATCGGCCGGCAGGCTGGCCAATGCAAGCTTTGCATCAGCACACCTCGCCGTCATCAGCGCGACAATCCCGATCGTTCCTCGCCCAGTCATATAAGCCGGTCCGCTTTCACCCATGAGGTCACGCCTTCATTAGCCTGCCACGCTGCGGGCAGGTTATGCAAATTTTGCATCATGCAGACTTGGCATCAATGGCGGCGTCCGGGTGCCTTAACCTGGTGCGCGACAACCCTTCGCCCGATCGGTTCTCGCGTTCCGATCGGACGATCACTTAAGGCGAGACCGCGAAATGAAAATCTGTGTACTGGGCGCCGGCGTTATCGGACTGACGACCGCATGGTGCCTGGCTGAGGCCGGCCACGACGTCATCATCGTCGACCGGCACGCTTCCACCGCGAAGGACGCCAGCGCCGCCAATGGCGGCCAACTCTCTTACGCGTTCGTGGCGCCGCTGGCGTCTCCGGCAACCTTGCTGAAGCTGCCATCGCTGCTGCTGTCGCCGGATCTCGCCGATGCGGATCCGCGCCGGCCTCGATCCCGCCCTGATCTCCTGGGGCGTGCGATTCCTGCTCGCCTGCCGGCCGGCAGCGGTGCGCGAGACCATTGCAGCGCAGCTCGCGCTCGCCGCCTTGAGCCGGGGCGAGCTGGCGCGGCTGACACAGACCCTGATGCTCTCGTTCGGATTGAGAACCGCCGGCAAGCTTGTGATGTTCCGCAGCAGCCGGGAATTCGACGCGGCGCGGCGCGCGGCCACCGATAAGACTGACGAGGACGGCCAGCGGGTGCTAACGCCGGCCGAATGTCTGGCGCTGGAGCCTGCGCTCAGGCTTGACGCCAGCGAACTCGCAGGCGGCATCTTCACGGCCTCCGAACAGATCGGAGATTGCGCGGCGTTCTGTGCGGGGCTTACGTTCCGCCTGAGACGGCAACGCAATGTCGAATGGTTGCTCGGCACGGAAGTAATCGGGCCGGTTCGCTCCGGCGGCCGGCTTGTCGCGGTCGACACCACCAAGGGGCATGTGCGGGCGGATCATTTCGTCTTGTGCATGGGGACAGCATCGCGCGCGTTTGCCCGAGCGTGCGGATTCTATCTGCCGATCTATCCGCTCAAGGGCTACAGCATCACCCTGACCCCGGCTCCCGGTGCGCGCATGCTTCGGCACAGCGTAACGGACATGGAACGGAAGCTGGTGTTCGCCCCGCTCGCGCGCGATGGCGGGACGGAGATAAGAGTTGCTGGTATCGCCGATCTCGAAGGCGACGCAAGGATCGATGCCGGACGGGTCGACATCCTGCGCCGCGCATCAGTGGAACTGCTCGGCATCGACGCTGCCGGCGACGTCAAGCCCTGGTGCGGGCTTCGCCCCATGACGCCGGACAGCCGGCCGATCATCGGCGGGTCGCCGCTCGACGGGCTGTTCATCAACGCAGGCCACGGCATGCTCGGCTGGACGCTGGCCTGCGGCAGCGCGCGGCTGACGGCCGATATGATCGATCGCAAGCCAGAGGCCAACGACGCGAGCGCGTTTGCCCTGCGGCGCGCGGCTTGAAACGGGCGTAGGGTGCCGACCGGCATTCGCGGAAATGCGGAGCCGGCCCACCCGACCGGCTGCGATGGCCTGACGCCCCGCGGCATAATTCCATGCCTCGGGAGGACGCGGCTGACCAATTGTCGCATGGCGCATTTCCGGCCGATTGCGACCCGCCCCGGCGCCCCTCGCTGCGGTCAATATGCCTTTTCTTCTCAGGCGATTTCGGGGAAGATCGTGCCCGGGAAAAACAAGCAAACGCGCCTCGCCATTAAAGAGGCCGCCGGGGAGGATTTGATATGGTTCGACGCAGCCGTCTGACGATCGCTGTCGCTGCCATCGGCATGCTGATATCGGCAGCCGCCGGCGCGCAGGAGTATCCCACCAAGCCGATCACGCTGATCGTCCCGTGGCCGGCGGGCGGCTCGACCGACATCTCGATGCGCGCGATCGCCGAAAGCGCCTCCAAGCTGCTCGGGCAGCCGATCGCCATCGACAACAAGGCCGGCGGCAGCGGCACCGTCGGCCCCGCCACCATGGCGGCAGGCGCCAAGCCTGACGGCTACACCATCGCCCAGATCCCGATCACCGTGTTCCGCCTGCCTTTGATGCAGGAGGTCTCCTGGGACCCCGCCAAGGATTTTACTTACATCGTTCACCTCACCGGCTACACCTT
The DNA here is from genome assembly GCA_044772375.2 of Bradyrhizobium sp. RDT10. Classification (GTDB taxonomy): domain Bacteria; phylum Pseudomonadota; class Alphaproteobacteria; order Rhizobiales; family Xanthobacteraceae; genus Bradyrhizobium. The sequence continues at coordinate 269,330 of CP187939.1, read as the reverse complement.
TGGCGTCACCACCAGCGCCGAGTCGCCGTTCAAGACCTGGAAGGACGTCGTAGACTACGCCAAGCAGAACCCCGGCAAGGTAACCTATGCGACGCCCGGCGCCGGCACATCGCTGCATATCGGGATGGAGCAGATCGCCAGCATGGCGGGGATCAAGCTGACCCAGGTGCCATTCAAGGGCGGCGCGGAAACCAATGCCGCGGTGCTGGGACAGCACACCATGCTGCAGGCGGACTCGACCGGCTGGCGGCCGTTGGTCGACGCCGGCAAGCTGCGGCTGTTGATGGTGTGGACCGCGGCGCGCTCGCCGAATTATCCCGACGTGCCGACGCTGAAGGAGCTCGGCTATCCCATGGTCTATGATCTCGCCGTTCGGCATTGCCGGTCCGAAGGGCATGGACCCGAAGATCGTTGCCAAGCTGCACGACGCCTTCAAGAAGGCGCTGGAAGATCCAGCCGTGATCGCCACGCTGGCGAAATTCGACATGGTGCCCAGTTACAAGAGCACCGAGGACTACAAGAAGTTCGTCGTCGAGGTTACCGAGTCAGAGCGCAAGGTGGTCGACAAGCTCGGTCTGGCGAAGAAGACGAACTAGCTTCGGCCGTGTCCCGGACGCGGTGCAGCGTTCTTCACGCTGCTCCGCAGAGCCGGGACCCACTGCGCACCCAAACACATGGGCCCCGGCTCAGCAGCGCACTACTTCGTGCTGCGCAGCGTCCGGGGAACGGCTGAGAAAGAGTATCAATGAGTGATCAATCCAACGTCAAATTCCGTCTCAACAATTCCGAATTGTGGGGCGGGCTGATCGGGCTCGCCCTGGGCGGATTTGTCGTCTGGTCCGGGCTCAAGCTAAAGCTCGGCACCGTCAACGATCCCGGCGCCGGGTTCGTGCTGTTCTATACCGGTATCCTGATGTGCCTATTCGCCGCCTCGATCATCATTGCCGCATTGACCGAGGGCGGGCCGACCTTGGCTCGCGCTGGGTGAACACGCGCTGGACCAAGCCGCTGCTCGTAATCGTCTGCCTCATCGCCTTTTCCTTCGCCCTCAACCCGCTCGGCTTTCTGCTGTCCTCAGTTCCTCTGATGTTGCTGCTGTTGCGCGTGGTCGACCCGGTCCGCTGGCCGCTGGCCGTTCCGATTGCAGTGCTCGTTCCGCTCGGCATGTGGTGGGTCCTCAAACGCCTGCTCCTGATCCAACTGCCTTCGGGCATCTTCGAAATCGGCTGATCGCACCATGGACACACTCATCAATGTCGCCCATGGCTTCGGCGTCGCCATTCAGCCCGTCAATCTGATCTACTGCTTCATCGGCGTGTTCATCGGTACGCTGGTCGGCGTGCTGCCGGGCATCGGCCCGATCTCGGCGATGTCACTGCTATTGCCGATCACGCTGTCGGGAACGCCTGAATCCGGCATCATCATGATGGCAGGCATCTATTACGGCTCGATGTATGGCGGCTCGACCACCTCGATCCTGGTCAACATTCCCGGCGAAGCCGCCTCCGTCGTCACCTGTATCGATGGCCACCAGATGGCGAAACAAGGCCGCGCCGGACCTGCGCTCGGCATCTCCGCATTCGGCTCGTTCTTCGCCGGCACCTTCGCGCTGATCGCGCTGATGCTGGTTGCGCCCAAGCTCGCCAGCGTCGCGATCGCTTTCGGTCCGGCCGAGTATTTCAGCCTGATGGTTCTCGGCCTCGTGGTCCTCACCTTCCTGACGCAGGGCTCGATGGCGAAGGCGTTGCTGATGGCCTGCATTGGCATCGTGCTCGGCGTGATCGGGCTCGACAGCATTACCGCGCAACCGCGCCTGACCTTCGGGCGCCTGGAACTGATCGACGGCATCGGTCTCGTCCCCGTGGTCATGGGCCTGTTCGGCGTGGCCGAAGTCCTGTTCAACACCGAGCAGGTCATCAAGCGCGACGTCATCAACACGAAGATCACGCACCTGTTGCCGAGCAAAGAGGATTGGAAAGCCAGCGCCGGCCCGATGTCGCGCGGAACGATCCTCGGATTTTTCCTCGGCATCCTGCCTGGCGGCGGCGCAGTGATCTCGTCGTTCGCGTCCTATGCGCTGGAGAAGCGATTGTCCAAAACGCCTGAACGGTTCGGCCAGGGCGCGATCGAGGGCGTGGCGGGTCCCGAAGCCGCCAACAACGCCGCGGCCGGCGGCGCCTTCATTCCGCTGATGACATTAGGCATTCCGCCGAACGTCGTGATGGCGCTGTTGCTCGGCGCTTTCGTCATTCACGGACTGCAGCCCGGTCCGCTGATGATCACGCAGAACCCGGGCCTGTTCTGGGGCATCGTTGCCAGCATGTATATCGGCAACCTGATGCTGCTCGTGCTGAACCTGCCGATGATCGGCATGTGGGTGCAGCTTCTCAAATTGCCCTACAACATCCTGTTCCCGCTGATCATCCTGTTCACCATCATCGGCGTCTATTGCTCCAGCAACAACGTGTTCGACGTCTATGTGATGATCGCATTCGGCATTATCGGCTATTTCATGCGCAAGCTCGGCTACGAGCCGGCGCCGCTGGTGCTGGCTTTCGTGCTGGGGCCGATGCTGGAGAACAATCTGCGCAAGTCGCTGATCCTCTCGCAGGGCGATCTGATGACCTTCATTGAAAGGCCAATCTCGGCCGTCTGCCTGGCGTTCGCGGTCGTGCTGCTGGTCGGCCCGCTGCTGCCGGCGCTGCGCAAGAAACGCGAACTGATCGCGCTCGACGAAGAGGTGTGAGCCGCAGCTAGAACGCCCGCTTCATCTCGCCGAGATCCCAGAACACCCCCGCCATGATGGCGAGCGCTTCCTCGGTCACCGGCAGGAGGATGTGCTCGTCCGGCGCGTGCTGCGAGCAGCCGGGATAGGAATGCGGCACCCAGATCGTCGGCAGCCCCAGCCCTTCGGCGAACACATCATTGGGCAGCGAGCCGCCGAAATTCGGCAAGATCGCCGGCACCTTGCCGGTGGTCTTCAGGATCGAGTCCGCCGTCCAGTTCACCCAGGGACTATCGACATCGGTGCGCGAGGCGGCGAAGCGCTGCGCGCCGCTGACCTCTACCATCGAAAAACCGTTGGCATGCAAATGCGCGCGCACGGCGTCGATGACCTCTTCATATCTGGTGCCGACGACGAAGCGAAGCTGCAGCACGGCATTGGCGCGCCCCGGAATGGCGTTGGCCGGCTTCTCGACACTGCCTGACGACATCGCCAGGACTTCCAGCGTATTCCAGGCAAACAGCCGCTCTGCCGGCGACAATCCTCCTCGCCCCAGTCGGCCGCCAGCGCCGGCTCGTCCGCGGTCGGCTCGATCTTGACGTGCGCGAGCGCCGCGCGGACCGCGTTCGAAATCCGCGGCGGCTTGAGCGCATCGAGCTTCATCCGCCCCTTGCCGTCGACGAGGCTTGCGATAGCGTTGCAAAGGATCGTCGCGGGGTTGGCAAGCACGCCGCCCCAATTGCCCGAATGGTTTCCGCCCTCGCGCAGATTGACATCGAGGTGGATGCGGTTGCCGCCGCGGCAGCCGAGGAAAATGGTCGGCCGATCGGCCGACAACCGCGGCCCGTCGGATGCCAGGAACAGATCCGCCTTCAGCTCCTCGCGGTGGGCTTCGCACACCTGCCGCAGATCGGGCGAGCCGATCTCCTCGCCGGTTTCGATGATGAATTTGGCGTTGAACCCGAGCTTGCCGCCACGGGTCTCGCGCACCGCGCGCAAGGCCGCGAGATTGATGCTGTGCTGGCCCTTGTTGTCGGCGGTGCCGCGGCCATAGACGCGCTCGCCTTTGGTCGTGATTTTCCAGGGATCGAGATTGTCGCGCCACTCGCCTGCCATGCCGTCGACGACATCGCCGTGGCCATAGGTGAGCACGGTCGGCAGTGACGCATCCTCGCGATAGTCCGCCAGCAGATACGGCCCCTTGCCGGTCGGCGATTCGATCAGGCGGGTGGAGAAGTCGAGCGCGGCGAAGGCGGGCTGGAGGTCATCGACGAGATAGGCGCGCAGCGCCTCGCCGCTGCCGGCATTTTGGCTTTCGGTCCGATAACCGACCCTGCGGCCGAGCTCGGCGAGAAACGCGCCGGAATGGAGATGCTCACGTACCCGCGCAATCGCGTCGGCTCTTGTCGCCATTTTCTTTCCCTTGTTCGCTACTTTGTGGAGCGCAACCTATCGGGATAAGCCGCCCGCTGGAAGTGGCACGGCCTGCCGAATGGGCCTTGCTAAAGCCAGCGAGGATGCAACAATTTCAGGCAACAGCCCGGCGTTTAACCGAGCGAATGCAGAGGGAACCCTGCACGCACCGAGGTTCGCGTCATGACAAAACAAATCCGGCTCAACGCCTTCGCCATGAACTGCGTGGCGCATCAATCGCCGGGGCTCTGGACCCATCCGCGCGACCGCACCCTCGGCTACAACCGTCTGCCCTATTGGCTCGATCTGGCGAAAACGCTGGAGCGCGGCCGGTTCGACGGATTGTTTCTCGCCGACGTGCTCGGCGTCTACGACGTGTTCGGCAGCAGCCCGGATGCCGCGCTGCGCAATGCCGCGCAGACGCCGGCCAACGAGCCGCTGATGCTGATCCCGGCGATGGCGTCGGTCACGCAGAATCTTGGTTTTGGCGTCACCAGCAATCTTTCATTCGAGCCGCCCTACCCGTTTGCTCGAAGGATGTCGACGCTGGATCATCTGACCGAAGGACGGATCGGCTGGAATGTGGTGACCGGCTATCTCGACTCTGCTGCCCGCGGCGCCGGCAAGGACAAGCAAACCGCGCATGACGACCGCTACGAGATCGCCGATGAATATATGGAGCTGGTCTACAAGCTCTGGGAAGGAAGCTGGGAGGACGGCGCGGTGCTGCGCGACCGTGCGCGCGGCATTTTCGCCGATCCTTCCAAGGTGCATCGCATTGAGCATGAGGGCGCCAACTACCGGCTCAACGCCATTCATCTCAGCGAGCCGTCGCCGCAGCGGACGCCGGTGCTGTACCAGGCCGGCACCTCACCGCGCGGTCGGCAATTCGCCGCCCGGCACGCCGAATGCGTGTTCATGTCGGGCCCGTCGGCCAAGATCATCGGGCCGCGCGTGGCGGCGATCCGCGCTCAAGCAAGGAAATCGGGCGCAATCCGGCCGAGATCCTGATGTTCTCGATGATGACGATCATTCTCGGCCGCACCGAGGCCGAGGCGAAAGCAAAATACGCCGACTATCGCGCGCACATCGCGCCCGAGGGCGCGCTGGCGCTGATGTCGGGCTGGATGGGTATCGATTTTTCGGGCTACGACCTCGACCAAGAGGTGCGCCACATCCAGAACGATGCCGGCCGCACCGCGCTGGACAACGTCACGCGTGCCGATCCTGATAGGATCTGGACCGTGCGCGAGGTTGTTGAACACGTCGGCATCGGCGGCGCCGGGCCGGTTGTGGTCGGTACGCCCGAGAAGGTCGCCGATGACATCGAGGCCTGGTTCGAGCAGACCGATGTCGATGGCCTCAATGTTGCGTTCGCCACCTCGCCCGGCGATTTCGAGGATATCGCGGACATGCTGGTGCCGGAGTTGACGAAGCGGGGGAGATACAAGAACGCGTATGCGGAAGGTACACTGCGCGAGAAGCTGTTCGGCGCGGGGAGTGCACGGCTGAACGAGACGCATCCGGCGGCGCAGTATCGCGTGAAGCCAGGCGCTGCGGCGGAGTAACGTGTAGGGTGGGCAAAGGCGCACTTCGCGCCGTGCCCACCACCTACCCACATTGCCATTCTGAATGGTGGGCACGCTTCGCTTTGCCCACCCTACAATTTCGCAATGACGGCGAAATCAATTCACCGAATTGCTCACGACCACCTCGATCAGCTTGGCGCCGGGGCGGCTGAAGGCGGATGACAAGACGGACTTCAACTGCGACGGATCGGTTACCCGTGTCGCCTCAAGTCCGAGCGATTTCGCCAGTCCCGTAAAATCCACCGGCGGATCGATGAAATCCATGCCGACATAGTGATCGTCGCCGTGGAAGGCGAGCAGCCGCTGCTTGATGATGCGATAGCCGCCATTGTTGACGATCACGAATGTCAGCGGCAGCTTGTGGTTGGCCGCCGTCCATAGCGACTGGATCGAATACATTGAGCTGCCATCGCCGGAGTAACACACGACGGGCCGCTCGGGATTGGCGAGACTGACGCCGACGGACGCCGGCAATCCCCAACCGATGCCGCCGGAGGCCAGCGCGTGATAGCCGTAGCGGTCGCGATGCGGGCGCAGCGCGATGATCTGCCGCGACGAGGTCAGCCCCTCGTCGACCAGGATGCCGTTGTCGGGCATCGCTTCGACCACCTGCAGCGCCAGCCAGTCCGGATCGATCGGCGAGGTGTTGGCGTGTTTCGATATCTGTTCGATCAGCGGCTGGCGCCTGGCTGTCCAGTTCTTCGACGCCAGCGCGTCCAATCCCCGGTTCGCCCGCGCCTGAAGCGCACTGCCGCCCGCAGCCTTCAGCGCCGGCAGCAGCGCACGCAGGGTTTCTCTCACGTCGGCCTTGAGCGCAATCTCGGCGCCGTAGTTCTTGGCGAGATCCCAATCGACCAGGCCGACCTGCACGATCGACAGCCCGTCAGGCAACGGGTCGGTCTCGCTGTAGACCGACATCCGCAGCGGATCGCCGCCGAGCGCGATGATGAGGTCGTAAGGCGCGAGCGTCTCGCGGGCGACCTTCTGGATCCGCGCCAGCGCGCCCATGAAGCACGGGCTTTCGGACAGGAAATGCGCACCATAAGGCGTCGAAGACTGATAGGCCGGGCAGCCCAGCGTTTCCGCGAGTTGGGCGGCCTCCTGCAATGCGTCGCTCTTGACGATCTCGTCGCCGACGATGATCACGGGCCGCTCTGCCTTGAGGATGCGCGCGGTCAACGCCTGCAGCGATTCGTCCGACGGCTTGACGCGGGTATCGACCCGGGTCGAGCGGCCAAGCTCGATGCCGGCCTCGGCATTGAGGATGTCGCCCGGCAGCGAGATGAATACCGGCCCGGTCGGCGGCGTGGTCGCGATCTTGGCGGCGCGGCGCACGATGCGCGGCAAGTCCTCCAGACGCGTCACCTCGACGGCCCATTTCACCAGCGGTTCCGCCATCCGCACCAGCGGGCCGTAGAGCACCGGCTCGGTCAGGCCGTGGCCCTGCTCCTGCTGCCCGGCGGTCAGGATCAAGGGCGTGCCGGTAAAGCTTGCGTTGTAAAGCGAGCCCATCGCGTTGCCGAGGCCGGGCGCGACATGGACGTTGCAGGCGACGAGTTTTCCGGAGGCACGGCTGAAACCGTCGGCCATGGCGACGACGAGGCTTTCCTGCATCGCCATCACATAGGTGAGGTCCGGATGGTCCTTCAGCGCGTGCATGATCGGCAGCTCGGTGGTGCCGGGATTGCCGAACAGATGCGTGACGCCCTCGTCCTTCAGCAATGCAAGGAATGCGGAGCGGCCGGTGATTTTGTTCTTCATGTCTCCTCCTGCCCGCCGGTTCGTTAACCCGCGGGATGAAGGCACATGACCAAACTTGAACGACGCGCGCAATGGAGCCCGGTCATGGCTGCTCTGCACGGCTACGCCCGTGTCCCGGACGCGGCGCAGATACGCTTCGGTGTACAAGCAGGGCCCAGACACAAAATCGCGAAAACAACCCCATGCAAAGTAGAATGGGCCCCGGCGTGCAGCACTCAGGCCGCTTGCGTCCAGGGCACGAGACGGTCCGTCGTCACGGCCCAACCTGATCTCAACCTGCCCTAGACCATCCCTTCCCGGCTCGCGCGCTTTTTCTTCTTCGAGCGTTGCCAGACCACGCCGGGATATCCCTTCAGCGGCACCAGCGGCTCGCCGGTATAGGCCCATTCCTGCAGTTCCTCGATCGCGATGTGATAGAGCGGTTGCCGCCCGGTGCGGCCCGAAAACAGCGCGCGGGGAATGTTGACCATGTGCGGCGAGCGCGGGCGCTCATAGATGATCGGCGTGCCGCAGTTCGAGCAGAAACTGCGCACGGTCTTGGTGGCCTCGTCTTCATAACTTGCAAGGCTGGCCTTGCCCTTGATGATACGAAAACGTTTGCGCCAGCTTCCGACATAGGTCGCGTAGGCCGCGCCGTGCGCGCGGCGGCTTGACGGCGAATGATCGTGCCAGGCCCAGCGCGCCGGGACGTCAATCTCGAAGGCGACCTTGCCACACAGGCATTGGCCGGCGGCGGGTTTACCGAGCGCGACCGCCTTGGTTTTCTTCTTCTCGGATTCCTCTTCGGGAAACATGGTCGAACCCTCTCGGCGATCATGTAGCCCGGATGGAGCGCAGCGAAATCCGGGAATGCTGGTGCCGTTGGCCCCGGATTTCGCTGCGCTCCATCCGGGCTACGATCGTGTCACGCCTGCTCCAGCTCGTTGTGCTCCGGATAATCCGTATAGCCGGCCACGTCGCCGCCGTAGAACGTCGCGCGGTTGTAGGGCGTCAGCGGGAAGCCGCGCTGCAGGCGACGCGGCAGGTCCGGATTGGAAATGAAGATACGGCCGAACGCGACCGCGTCGGCATGGCCATCCCGGATCGCGGCATCCGCCGTCTCGCCGGTGAAGCCGCCGGCGGCGATCAGCACGCCCTTCCAGATCGGGCGGAACAGCACCATCGCCGACGGCACGTTCTGATGGTTGACCTCGGCGCGGCCGGCGCCGGAGGAGCGCGGCTCGATGAAATGCAGATACGCTAGGCCCAGCGGATTGAGCTGCTCGACCGCATAGGTATAGAGCGGCATCGGATCCGACTCGCCGCTGCCATTGGCGACGCCATAGGGCGACAGCCGCACGCCGACGCGATCCGCGCCCCAGACCTCGACCACGGCCTGCGTCACTTCCATCAGGAAGCGCACCCGGTTCGGGATCGAGCCGCCGTATTGGTCAGTGCGCAGGTTCGTGCGCGACTGCAAAAACTGCTCGATCAGATAACCATTGGCGCCGTGCACCTCGACGCCGTCGAAGCCGGCCGCAAGCGCATTCTTCGCCGCCTGCCGATAGGCGTCGACCACCAAGGGGATTTCCGATGTCTCGAGGGCGCGCGGCGTCTCATAAGGCACCGCCTTGCCGTCTGCGGTCCCGGTTTTCAGATCGGCGATCGGTACCGCCGACGGCGCGACCGGCAACACGCCGCCCGGCTGGAACGAGGAATGCGAGACGCGTCCGACATGCCAGAGCTGCAGGAAGATCACGCCGCCCTTGGCGTGAACGGCGTCGACCACCTCGCGCCAGCCCGCGATCTGCTGCTCGGTGTAGATGCCGGGCACGCCGGGGCTGCCGAATCCTGTTTCCATCACCGGCGAGGCCTCGGCGATCAGCAGCCCGCCAGGCGTCGCGCGCTGCGCGTAATACTCGGCGTTCAGCGGCCGCGGCGCGAGCGAGGGTTTTGCCGCCCGCATCCGCGTCAATGGCGCCAGCGCGAGGCGGTGCTGGAGTTGATAGGGGCCGACCTTGAGCGGCGAAAACAACGATGGATAATTCATGTCTATTCCAGAACCCCGTGGTGATACGGATATGTAACCGCTTCAGCTTGTTCGTAAATGGTTTGGGACGCAACGTGTAGCCTCGAAGCGAGTGAGCACATCTTCCATGCAAAAACCGAACGGCAAGCCCCGTCCTTCGCTCAGCGTCCGCATCGATATCGACGCAGGGGGCGTATCGGTCCCGGCAAGATCGAGTTGCTCGAAACGATCCATCGAAGTGGCTCGATTTCCGCCGCCGGCCGAGCCATGGAAATGTCCTACAAGCGGGCATGGGATCTGGTCGACGAGATCAACCGCATCTGCCGTCAGGCCGCCGTAGAGCGGCAGGCCGGCGGCAAGAATGGCGGCGGCGCGGCACTGACGCCGTTCGGCCTCTCGCTGGTCGCGCGCTACCGCAAGATCGAGCGCAGCGCCGCAAGCGCGGCGCGCAAGGAATTGCAGGCATTGCGATCCGATATCGGCCGGGCGAAGAAACGCGCGGGCTGATAACAAGCGGAAAGTATGCGATAACTGGACGCGCTGAGGTCGCCCCTCCCCAAGCAGTCCAGGAAACTTTGCATGCCCCATCCCGCCATGTCGCCGAACAATGTCGCCGTGATCACCGGAGGCGCGTCCGGCATTGGGCTTGCCGCCGCCACGCGTTTCGCCGCCATCGGCATGAAGGTCTGCATCGCCGACATCGGCGCTGACCGGCTCGCCGAGGCCGCCGCCAAACTGGCATCCGTCGCGAAGGGCGGCGCTGCCGATATCATGACGGCGTCCGTCGACGTCAGCCGCTTCGACGATGTCGTTGGCCTGGAGACCGCGGTGCAGAAGCGGTTCGGCGGCACCGACATCCTGATGAACAATGCCGGCATCGGCCCCGACAGCACCAGCCTTGGCCCGCTGGAGAACTGGCAGCGCATCCTCGCGGTGAACCTGTGGGGCGTCATTCACGGCACGCAGGCTTTTGCATCGCGCATGATCGAACGCGCCCGCCCCGGCCTGATCATCAACACCGGCTCCAAGCAGGGCATCACGACGCCGCCCGGCAATCCCGCCTACAACGTCTCGAAGGCCGGCGTGAAGGCGCAGACGGAAGCGCTGCAACACGAGTTGCGCAACATCCCGGGCTGCAGGATATCAGCGCATCTCATGATCCCCGGCCACGTCTTCACTGCGCTGACCGCGCGCGGCCGTACCGAGAAGCCGCCGGGCGCCTGGACGGCCGAGCAGACCGTCGACTTCATGATCGCGCGCATCGATGCCGGCGATTTCTACATCCTCTGCCCCGACAACGACGTGCCCAGGCAGCTCGACGAGCGCCGCATGCTGTGGGCTGCCGGCGATATTGTGGAAAATCGTCCCGCGCTATCGCGCTGGCATCCGGATTATGCAGAGGCGTTTGCGAGGTTCGTGAAGGGGGAATGAACAATTCGTAGGGTGGGCAAAGGCGCGCTTGCGCCGTGCCCACCACTTCTTGCACCGTTGTCGATGGATGGTGGGCACGCTTCGCTTTGCCCACCCTACGAACTACGAAATCGCCTACAACGTCACCTGCTTGTCGCCGCATTGCTTGCAGACGTATTTGACGCGGGTTGCGCCCTTTTCCGCCTGGACGCGGTTCGGCGCACCGCATTTGCCGCAGACCGCCTCGATCCGAGTGTTGCCCTGTTTGACGACGAGGGCCTTCTTTTCCATCGTCTCGCGGATCAGGCGCTCGGCCTCCTCGCGCATCGCTTGCTTCGACATCGGCCTGCCCCGTCATGAACCGCTACGGCGGCGGTCTTATCACAGTCACAATGCAGTTCGTAAGCCGGTCAAGAAAATTTGCGCGACGGAATGTCAGATGGTCTCCGGTGTCAGCGCCAGCAGGCGCCGCACCAGGGCGAGCGCGGTTTCCGTGGCTGGATCGGCCGAAATCACGGGAACCGCAAGGGCGATGACGTCGATCGGATCGTGCGACAGGACAATGAGATGCGTCGCGCTGTTGGCGGCTAGCAACGACATCACGCGCTCGACGGCGGGATCGGACAATTTCAGGCCCCACGGCGCGTCGGGGCGGCGCAGCACCCGCCGCGTCGACAGGAAATCGCGCAGCAGCGGCGGGTCGTACGTCAGGAGTTCGCTCGCGATAGCGCCGGGCGCTCTCGAAGATCGGGTGACGCGCGAGTTCCGCGATCAGCGCATCGCGCGTCCTGGCCGGCGACGCCGCGACGGAATTGAGAACGCCGGGCACTTGAGATTCGAAGTAAGCGCGCAGCGCGTCCACCATCAAGCCAATGGTGAGAACGCCCGCGATCGCGATGGCGCAAAATCGCATCACCTGCGCCATATCGACATCCGGCGCGACAAACGCCGCGGCAATACCGAGAAGCGCCGAACTCGAGAGCCGCAGCGCCGTCATCAGAAGCGCCTGACGCTGCGTCTCCGCGCCGCGTTCCGCGATCAGGATCGCGGTGACGACGAGCAGTGCCCCCAATGCCCCGAGCCTGACCGGGATATCCGGCATCAGCACCCTGAAATCGGTGACGATGAAGGGAATGACGAGGACGGCGCCGACGGCGAGGCGACCGATGCTGCGATTCTCGGACGCCATCAGCGTGGTCCGGTCGCGCGTCGCCAGCAGCCAGGCGCAAATTGCAAAGCCACCGAGCTGGAAAAGCACAAGCAAGATGGCAAAGGGCGCAGCAAAGCGCTCCGATCCAACAGCGCCGGCGAGACCGAGCGCGATGCCGCCGGTCAGAATCGCGATCTTGGCCGTCCGCGGCGCGTGACGCCGCAGGATCCCTTCGGTGACGAGCAAGGCGCCGAGCGGGATCAGCGCGGCCGGAACGGTCGACAGATTGTCGAGCACCCCGCTGCCGCTCCACCACGCCACGCCGCGTACCAGGAACAGCAACGCGATGATGCCAAGCGCGACCAGAAGGCGCCGGGTCAGCGGGCTCCTGGGATCGCGCCGGTAGAGCGTGACCATGGCGACGCCAAGCCCAATCGCGCCGCACAGGTTGACGATGGAATCGGCGATCATCCCCGGCGTCATGGGCCGTTCCCATTTGCCGGCGTCCGCGGCCGCAAGATGCCGAAGGGCCGCGTATCGTCCATCCAGTGAATGGCGGGAAGCACCAGGCGCTGCAAGGCCAGCGCGGCGCCAGTCCCGAGCAGTGCCGGCAGCGAACCAGGCGGCACTTCGCTCAGGAGATAGCGGCGCGCGCCGGCAAGGTCGATGCGGCCGAGCTGCAGGACGTCGTCGCCCCTGGCGTAGTCCAGTTCCCGGGCGCAAAACGCGTTGTATTGCTCGTCGCGATGTTTTGGCGCGGCTTCGAAGGTTTTCTTCAGCGCGTCCGATCCACCGGTATAGGCATTGGTGATGACAAACCGCGCTTCATCGAAGCCGGCTTCCGCACCCACGCCGAACACGGCGCGGTGACGCGACATGATGCCGCGCGCCAGTTGCAGATGCGCAAAGCTCTGGCGTGCGTCCGGGTGCGGCGACGGAAAGACATCCGCAAAGGTCTGGCTGACCATGCCGACCACTGACGGCACCTGGGTGACGTTCGAAATCCATTTCCGGGCGCAGCCCATCACGGGCAAAAAGAACCAGCGCCGTCAGGCCGTAGAGGACCCAGGACAGCCCCCGCCCCGTTCGTCGGGATCGACCATCACGAGGCCGAGATGGGTGACTTCCGCAGGTTCGCCATCAAGTTCGACATCCATCACCGACAGCGCGTTGAAGGCGATCGGCCGTCCGGTGGCTTCCTCAGAGATCAGCGTGACGATGGCGCGCGCCAGCCGTTCGCGCTCGCCGGAGAAAATGCCGTAAGGGAGGCTTTCCTCAGGCAGCGTTTTGGCGGCCACGACGCGCAGTTGCGATACCAGTTCGCCGAGTTCGGCTTCGGAAAGCGACAGGCCGGGGGTTTCGACAATGCGCGTGATCAGCCCGGTATGGGTGCGCAGGGTGAGATCGATGGTCGGCTGGCGCAGCGCCTTCAGCCAGAAGACGCCATAGCCGCCCAGACGTGCGGCCGCGGAGCGGATCTGCCCCAAGGTCTGCCCAAAGGCATGACGGATCGCCGAATTGCTGCTGCTCAAAGACGCCATGCCACTTGCCCGCACCCGGTCCGGATTTGTGCGCCGGGCCCGTTAAGGAGCCATGAGTGCGAGACGTTACGGTGGCAGGAGGGTAAACGATGTGTTGGTGACGTCAAACATTCCAGTAAGACAGGAAAACGGCGGATGCCGAAGCATCCGCCGCCTGCCTTCGCCAGCACCGCGTCACAGGTTACGCGGTCTCGGAAACTAAACAGTCTTGGAAACTAAGCCGTCCTTGAGACTAAGCCGTAGGTGAAGGTCGTCCAGGCGTCGCTGTGATGCTCGATATTCTGATTCATGGCGCCGTCCTGTTGACGCAGGTGTGACAATCGAAGGTCGCTGACTGGTTGCTCCCGTTTCGCGCAGCCATTGCGCAAGTTTCAGCCGGCTCGCATTTCTGCGCCCGCGCGAGTTAATGAGCTATGAGCCGAGCACCTTCAGGTTGTGACAGGGTAAACGATGCATTTAGCGGCGATGAAAACTTGCGGACGACCTACCGAACCGGTTCACGCCAACCCACTTTTCACGCGCTGACCGGTTCAGCGAAGTGCCGTTGCCGGTCGCTATAGTCGTGCGACAACAACGAACACGCGCCCATGACGAGCCCGCCGCCAAGGGCGAGCGTCAGCACGATTGATGGCGGCAACAGACTGCTGAACAGCACTAAGGGATTCGCCCGTGGCAATCGCCGCCCCGACCATCGCGGTCAGGTATGCCCGCAAGGAGATCGGTAGAATGCGAAGGTATCCATCCGCAAGGGCGGCAATCACCGATGCAGGCAGGGTGACGACGGCCAGCACCATCGCGCACAGGGCTGCGAGGTCCGCCGATTTTCCACCAAAGAGGGCGACACACGACAAGAAGACCATGACGAACACCGACACCGGTGCCGCCAGGAGGAATACAAACGCTCTTTTCATCGAAGCAGTCCTTCCAGCAAAACCTTAAGCCACTTGATCATCGAAGCGGGCGAACAGACGGCGGGTGCCGAGGCACCCGCCGCCTGCCTTCGCCAGCACCGCGTCACAGGTTACGCGGCCTTGGAATTCAGGCAGCCTTGGAAACTAACCAGCCTTGAAATCAAGCAGCCTTGGAAACTTCCATCAGCAGCCGTTCGGCCTTGGCGTCCTCGATGCGGTTCACCAGCTTGCCGCTCTCGTGCATGTCGCGCACGGTCTTGACCAGGGTGACGCAGGACTGGACGAGCATCACGATGCCCATCGCGAGATAGCCCTTGATCCAGAGATCGAGCGGCAGGAAGAACACGCCGACGGCGACCATGAAGGCCGAGGCGGAAAACGAAACATAGGTGAAGGTAACCCAGGCACCGCTGTGGGGTTGGACGTTCTGGTTCATGATAATCTCCTGTTGATATGGGTTTAATCGATCAAATTCAGTTTCAGGCAGCTTGCGTGCGTTTGGCATTCAGCCGCGAGAGCACGTCATCCGCGGTCGATTTGAGCCGTGGCCCAAAGCCCTGTTCGGCGAGTTTCTCGGCGGTCGCCAGCGGGCCGCTGGCGGCGTCGAGTTCGATCAACGCGTCGGCGGCGGCCTGGGCCTCGATCTGCCGTTCGCGCAAACGCTTCAGCGTGTTCTCCGCTTCCGGCAACGTGGATTCGTAGGGACGCGCGGCTTCGATGCCGCCCCTGCGAAGATTGCGAACCGCCTCCGAAGCGCGGGCGATACGGCGGCCGCGATCGAGCTCGGTGATGCGCGCCTCCGCACTGGCGACCTGGCGCTTCATGCGGCTGATCTCCGACGCAAACGGCGTCCGCGCGGTCATCGCGGCGTCGCGGTCGGCCTCGAGACTGGCGATCGATTGCGCCGCCTCGCGGGCGAGATCTTCCCGGCCGCCATCAAGTGCGGCGGTGGCGCGAACTTCGAGATCGGCGATCCGGGCGTTGGTGGCGTCGAGACGACGACCTTCCTGCCGGTCGCCTGCGATCGCCAGTGCCAGCGTGCGCTTGGAACGTTCGACGGCCGCGGCCGCATCGCGCATCTGCTGGTCGAGAATGAGCAGCGCCGAGCGGTCTTCCAGTTCTTCCCCGCGGCAGCCACGCTGCCCCGGAAGAGCGTCAAAACAGTTTTGAACATTAGTAGCTTCCTGTGTTATGAGCATTGCTCATTAATTAGTTGTAGCACCGTCGTGAGCGTTGCTCAAGAACTATTTTGAGCAGCGCTCAAGAAGTTGGTAAAGAATGTCTAAAGCACTGGAAAGACGAACGAAACTTCGCGAAGAGCTGGTCCTGGCAGGGGAGCGAAGCATTTCCGCAGGCGGATTGGCTGGCCTGAAGACGCGGGAGCTGGCGCGGGAAATCGGCGTCGCCAACGGCGCGGTCTACAATCTCGTCGACGATATGGACGAACTGATACTGCGGGTGGGATCGCGGACGCTTGCACGGCTGGATGCTTCCTCACCGCGGCCGAAGCACAGGGCCCCGCCTCCCTCGCGACACGCTGGTGCGCATCGCGGTCGCCTACTGCGATTTCGCCGCGGAAAATCTCGAACTGTGGCGGGCGCTGTTCGAACACCGGATGGCGCCGGGCAAGCCCGTTCCGGAATGGGCGGTCGACGAACAGATGAATCTGTTTCGGCACATCTACCACCCGCTCGCTGCGCTTTTCCAAAGCGAACGCCTGTCGAACTCGGCGTGACGGCGCGCAGCCTGTTCTCCGCCGTGCACGGCATGGTGCTGCTTGGTCTGGAACAGAAGCTGATTGCAGTGCCGGTCAATGCGTTGCGGAAGGAAATTGCGGCCATCGTCGGCGCGATGGTCGATGGGCTGACGGCCAAGCCGGCTTAGGTCTCGATCGCGCTTCCCTTTCCCATTGTGGGAGAAGGAAGCAACGCGCGCGATTGACAGGTAAATCTTTCCCCATCCAAATGCCCACCCAGGAATATCAAGCAAGGCGGATCGCGTGGCGGGTAGCGAACAAGAAACTTACGAATGCGACGCCCTGGTGGTGGGCTCCGGCTGCGCCGGGATGTCGGCGGCGGTCACCGTGGGGCATCATGGCCTCAATGTTCTGATCGTCGAGAAGGAGCCGCGCTTTGGCGGCACCACCGCGCGCTCCGGCGGATGGCTCTGGATTCCCGGCACCTCGCTGGCGAAGGCTTGGGGCATCGAGGAAAGCCCGGAGCAGGCGAAGACCTATCTCCGGCATGAGGCTGGCAACAGTTTCGATCTCGCGCGGGTCGATGCGTTCCTGAGCGAAGGGCCGAAGGCAGTGGATTTTTTCACCGGCAAGACGGCGGTGCGCTTCGACATGCCGCTGACCTTTCCGGATTATCACGCCGAAGCCCCCGGCGGCGCGCAGGGCGGGCGTTCGATGGTGACGCGGCCGTTCGACGGCCGCGAACTGGGAGAGCACATCAAGACTCTCGGCAGTCCCTGCCTGAACTCACGGTGTTCGGCATGATGCTGGGCTCCGGCAAGGAAATCATCCATTTCATGCGCGCGACCAAATCGCTGGCCTCGGCGGCCTACGTCACCAGGCGCTTGTCGAAGCATGCCATCGACGTGCTGCGCCATGGCCGCGGCATGACGCTGACAAATGGCAATGCGCTCGCGGGACGTCTGGCGAAGTCGGCGTTCGACCTGAAGATACCACTGTGGCTGTCGTCGCCGGTGCACGAACTGATCATCGAGGACGGCGCGGTGCGTGGCGCGGTCGTCGAACGCCAGGGAAAGCTGATCCGTGTCAACGCCAAGCGCGGCGTCGTGCTGGCCTGCGGCGGCTTCCCGCACGACGTCGCAAGGCGCAAGGCGATGTTCCCGCACGCGCCCAGCGGCGCCGAGCATTTCTCGCCGGGTCCTGTCGGCAACACCGGCGATGGCTTGCGCCTGGCGGAGACTGCCGGTGGCCGTATCGAGGACACGCTGCCGAATGCCGCGGCCTGGGTGCCGGTCTCGATTACCGAACGCAAGGACGGCAGCAAGGGCGTGATGCCGCATTTCATCGACCGCGCCAAACCCGGCGTCATTGCCGTGATGCGCGACGGCAGGCGCTTCGCCAATGAAGGCAATTCCTACCACGACTTCGTGCAGGCGATGGTGAAGGCGGCGAAGCCGGGCGAGGAGATCACGGCGTATCTCGTGTGCGATCACCGCGCCTTGCGAAAATATGGCCTTGGATGCGTGCCACCGTTTCCGATGCCGCTGCGCCATCATCTCGCGACCGGCTATCTCAAACGTGGCACCACGCTCGCTGAACTCGCCGACCGCACCGGCATCGATCGACAGGGACTCGAGGCCACGATTGCCGAATTCAACGCCTCAGCCGCGGAAGGCCGCGATCCCGCGTTCGGCAAGGGCTCGCGTGCCTACAACCGCTACCAGGGCGATGCGCTGCATGGTCCGAACCCCTGCGTCGCGCCGATCAAGGACGGACCGTTTTACGCGATCAAGCTGGTGGTCGGCGATCTCGGCACCTATGCGGGCATCCGGACCGACGCGCACGCGCGTGCACTCGACGAACACGGCCAGCCGATCGTGGGCCTTTATGCCGCCGGCAACGACATGGCCAGCATCATGGGCGGCAACTATCCCGGCGCCGGCATCACACTCGGACCCGCGCTGACGTTCGGCTACATCGCGGGCAAGCATATCGCGGGAGTGGCTGCGCCCTAGAAATCGTTTGGAGCTGGAACGAACGTCGATCGATTCGATTGTCTCGAATCGAACCGGAGACCGTTCCATGCGCGCGTACCGCCTGTCCGCAGCCCTCGCCATCGTGGCTTTCACTCCCGCGCTCGCTTTTGCCGGCGATACCGAGTGGCGGCGCTACGTGATCCCGAGCACCGGGACCAGCGTCGACATGCCGGTCTCGATCTTCACCAGCGACGCCGGGCCGCCGGAAGGCGGAACCGGACGACGGTTTTTCACCGAAGACCGCCGCGCCGATCTGACGGTGCAATCCGTTCCCAATCCGGAGAACTATTCGCCCGCCACATTCCTGACCAGGAAGCGCCCGCCCGCCGGCATCATCTACAAACGGATCACGTCCGATTTCTTCGTGGTGTCCAGCATTCGCGAAGACCGGATCTGGTACAACCGCTGCAATCGCGGCAACGGCACCATGAATTGCGTGCTGATCAATTATCCCGTCGCCGAAAAGCACCAGTGGGACAGTGTGGTTACGCGGATAAGCCACACGCTGCGAAGTTAGCGTGGTCCGCGTGACCGGATTTAGGAATCGGGAAAAATCGGCAGTTCTGTTCCCAGGTGCGGAACCCCCGCGCGTGCACTGCGTTGCCGAGGGTCGCCGTTAGTAACCGCGAGGTTGTTTCGTGAATCGCAGGGATTTCCTCGCTGCTTCCGCGTTGCCATTAGTAACGGGCGTAGCACCCGGGCTTCTGTCCGCCGCCCATGCCCAGCCGGCGCCGTTCGACCGAGCCATCGTCCGGCAAATAGCGCGCGATCTCGCAAGCAAGCCGTACAAGGCTCCGAGCGAGAAGCTGCCCGACAATCTCGCCAATATTGACTACGATCGTTATCGGGCGATCCGGTTCTTGCCGAAGCGCGCGCTCTGGCGTGGCGAAAAAGTTCCCTTCGAGGTGCAGTTCTTCCATCGCGGGTTCTTCTACAAGAACCGCGTCGACATCTTCGAGGTGAAGGACGGCAAAGCATCGATCATTCCCTACCAGCCCGACCTGTTTTCGTTCGGCGATCTGGCGCCACCGGGACCTGCGGTGGATCTCGGCTTTGCCGGCTTTCGGCTTCATGCGCCGATCAACAAGCCCGACTATTATGACGAGGTCTGCGTCTTTCTTGGCGCGAGCTATTTCCGCGCGGTGGCCAAGGGCCAGCTCTACGGCCTTTCGGCGCGCGGCCTGTCGATCAACACCGGCGAAGCCAAGGGCGAGGAATTCCCGTTCTTCAAGACGTTCTGGATCGAGAAGCCGGCACCAGGCGCCAATTCCATCGTTGTGCATGCGCTGCTCGACAGCGAGAGCGCAGCCGCAGCCTATCGTTTCACCATCCGGCCCGGCGACAGCACCGTGTTCGATGTCGAAATGGCGATCTATCCGCGCGTGGATCTAACTCATGCCGGCCTCGCGCCGATGACCAGCATGTTCTTCTTCGGACCGAACGACCGCAAGGACGTCGAGGACTTCCGTCCCTCGGTCCATGATTCGGATGGGCTTGCGATCCTCAACGGCCGGGGCGAAGAGCTTTGGCGGCCGCTGCACAATCCGCGGGACTTGCAAGTCTCCTCGTTTGCCGATCTCAACCCGCGCGGCTTCGGCCTGATGCAGCGTCAGAAGGATTTTGCCGCCTACCAGGACCTGGAATCGAATTTCGAGCGCCGGCCGAGCCTGTGGGCGGAGCCGATCGGCGATTGGGGCGAAGGCGCGGTGAAGCTGCTCGAAATCCCGACCAAGGAAGAGATTCACGACAACATCGCCACATTCTGGATTCCAAAAATCCATTACCTGCCAAGGGCGAGCACACCTACACCTATCGTCTGCACTGGGGACCCGATGCACCGAAGCCCACTTCGCTCGCGCGATTTTCCCGAACCGGCATCGGCGCGCGAGGCGACAACGCCACGATCTTCGTGCTCGATATAACCGGCGATCGGCTGAAGTCGGTCGATCCGAAAATCCTGCGCGGTGTCGTGTCGGCCGAGAAGGCGAAGATCCAGAACATCGTCACCCAGCCAAACCCGGCGACCGGCGGCTGGCGATTGAGCTTCGAGCTGTTGAAGGAAAAGGCCCCGGTCGAAATCCGCGCATCGCTCATGCAGGAAAATGAGGCGGTATCGGAAATCTGGGTCTATCGATGGACACCATAGCGAAGAACCGCGCACCGCCCGGGACGCGCGATATTCCATTGAACGAGTTTCTGCCTGCGGAATCGCCGATGGAAATGGCGGTCCAGCCGCTGCGGCGGTTTGAGCCGCCACCAGCCCCGCGCTTTGCGCCGATGCGGGCCCGGCGGGCATACATCCTTGCCGGCACGGCCATCCTGACCGCGGCGGGCTGTTACGAGATGTACCGGGTTCTTCAGGTCGGCGGCGTCACAGTCCTGGAGTCGATCATTCTTGCCCTGTTCGTGCTGCTGTTCGCCTGGATCGCCTTTTCCTTCACGTCCGCCCTTGCCGGCTTTGCCGTGCTGCTGTTCCGAAGGAAGGATGAGCTTGGCATCGCTCCCGGCGCTCCCTGCCCGCGATCCACAGCCGGACTGCGATGCTGCTGCCGACCTATAACGAGGACCCTATCGCGTGCTGGCGCGGCTACGCGCGATTTATGAATCGGTCGAGGAAACCGGATACGGTTCTCAGTTCGACTGGTTTGTCCTGAGCGACACCACCGATCCGGCGATCTGGATCGCCGAGGAAAAGTGCTTTCTGCAGCTTCGACGCGACGTCGGCAGCGCGGCGGGAATTTTCTACCGCCACCGCCCGGAAAACACCGCGCGCAAGTCCGGCAATATCGAGGAATGGGTCCGGCGGTTCGGCTCCGCTTACGAGTGCATGTTGATCCTGGATGCCGACAGCCTGATGACCGGCGACACCGTCGTTCGCCTTGTCGCAGCGATGGAAGCGCATCCAAAGGTCGCGCTGATCCAGACGCTGCCTGTCGTCGTCAATGCGCGATCCTTGTTTGCGCGATGGCAGCAATTCGCCGGGCGTCTGTACGGTCCGATGCTGGCCGCGGGGATCGCATGGTGGCACGGCTCTGAGGGCAACTACTGGGGACATAACGCCATCATTCGCGTCCGCGCCTTTGCGCAGTATGCGGGCCTCCCCGAACTCAGGGGACGCAAGCCGTTTGGCGGGCATATCCTCAGCCACGACTTCATCGAGGCCGCACTGATGCGCCGCGCCGGCTGGGCCATCCACATGGCGCCGACGCTTCAAGGCAGCTTTGAGGAATCCCCGCCGACGCTTTCGGATTTTGCCGCCCGCGACAGGCGCTGGTGCCAGGGCAATCTGCAGCATCTGGCATTGCTTCCCGCGCGCGGCTTTCACTGGGTCTCGCGGCTGCACCTGCTGACCGGAATCGGATCGTACCTCACCGCGCCGCTCTGGCTGATCTTTCTGGTGGTTGGAATCCTGGTATCGCTGCAGGCGCAATTCGTCAGGCCCGAGTATTTTCCGAAGGGATACTCGCTGTTTCCGACATGGCCGGCGCAGGATCCGATCCTGGCGGCATGGGTGTTCGTTGGCACGATGGGAATGCTGATCGCACCGAAGCTGCTCGCCTTCACCGTGCTGCTGACCGATCGCGGCACGCGGAAGAAATTCGGCGGTGGCTTTCGGGTGCTTGCCGGCATCGTGGCCGAGACAATTCTGTCAGGCCTGACCGCGCCCGTCATGATGATCTTCCAATCCTCCGCCGTTGGCGAAATCCTGCTCGGACGCGACGCGGGATGGAAGGTTCAGCGCCGGGACGACGGCGAGGTCTCGCGCCGAGACATCGTCAGCACATATTCGGTGCCGACGCTGATCGGGATCGTCATGGCGGTGAGCGCCTTTGCCGTGTCGCTGCCGCTGCTGCTCTGGATGATGCCGGTGATCCTCGGCCTGTTGCTGGCCGTTCCGATCGCCATGCTGTCGTCATCGGCCGGTTCAGAACCAAATCCGGGATTGTTCCGAACCCCCGAGCAGACCGCGCCGCCGCGTGTGCTGGCGAGGGCCAATGAACTGGCCAGCGTGCCGCATTCGCCGCTTTCCTGCCCGCTGCGTGAACTGCACCGCGACGCGGATTTGCGCGAGGCGCACACGAACAACCTTTCCGGTCAAAGGCCGCGAAACCGCGGCGAGGTCGATCCTCATCTGGCGATCGCGCGTGCCAAGATCGAAGACGCCGAAACCTTCGAGGAGGCGGCAGGATATCTGAGCCAGCGCGAGAAGTTCGTGGTGCTCAATGCGCCCGCGATACTCGGGAGCTTGTTGGCATTGCCCGAGCATCGAGCCTGAAAGCCAACTTCACATTTCGCATCTCATCATTGCAATTTAAGGTGGGACCGCGCCGGTGTGACGCTGCGGTCGCCCGCTGCTCATTCTTGGCCTGCGCGGCAAATCTGCTAGACTGCCCGCAGCGAGGCCGAAAATGCAAGCGCCCGGACCGGAGCGAAGACTAGCAGCGATCCTTGCCGCCGACATGGTCGGCTACAGCCGGCTGATGGAGGTCGACGAGGCGGGCACGCTCGCACGTCTCAAGACCCACCGGCTTGAGCTCATCGATCCGGCCATCGCCAAGAACCGCGGTCGCATCATCAAGACAACCGGCGATGGCCTGCTGGTCGAATTTCAGAGTGTTGCCGACGCGGTGCTGTGTGCGGCCGAGGTCCAGCGCAGGATGGCGCGGCGCAATGCCGACGTTTCGCCGGCGCGGTGGATTCAGTTCCGCATCGGCATCAATCTCGGCGACGTGATCGTCGAGGACAACGACATTTTCGGCGACGGCGTCAATGTCGCGGCGCGCCTCCAGGTGCTTGCCGAGCCGGGCGGCATCTGCATCTCGGGCGCAGTGCGCGATCAAGTCGGCGATCGGCTCGACGAGATCGCATTCGAGGATCTCGGCGAACAGAGCGTCAAGAATATCACCCGCCCGATCCATGTCTTCCGGGTGCGGCTCGAGTCGGCCACGATCGCAGCGCTCGAAAGTGCCAAGGAGGCATCGGCGACGTCAGTTACCAGAAAGCCATCCATCGCCGTGCTGCCGCTGGTCAACATGAGCGGCGATCCGGAGCAGGAATTCTTTGCGGACGGCCTCACCGAGGACATCATCACCGAGCTGTCGCGCTTCCGTGACCTGCTCGTCATCTCGCGCAACTCGACCTTCGTGCACAAGGGCAAGGCCGTAAAGGTACAGGAGGTCGCACGCGAGCTCGGCGTCGAATATGTGCTCGAAGGCAGCGTGCGCAAGGTCGGCGATCGCGTCCGCGTCACCGTGCAGCTGATCGACGCGCAAACCGATCGGCACATCTGGGCCGAGCGCTACGACCGCAAACTGGAAGACATCTTCGCCATCCAGGACGAAGTGACCGGCGCGATCGTCGCAACGCTTCCCGGCCGCGTCGAAGCGGCCACGCAGGAACGCGTAAAGCGCAAGCCAACCGACAACATGGCCGCGTATGAATGCGTCCTAGCCGCCAAGGTGCTGCACCACCGCTCGCAGCGCGACGCCAATGCGGAGGCGCAGCTTCTGCTTGATCGCGCCATCGCGCTCGATCCCAATTATGCGCACGCGCATGCCTGGAAAGCCTGCGTGCTGGGTCAGACCTGGGTCTATGGATGGTGCGCGGACCGCGAGGCCACCTTCCAGCAGGTCGTCGACGAGCTGCAGATTGCGCTAGCGCAGGATGACAATGACAGCGACGTTCACCGCATCCTGGCTGCGGTCAACCTGACGCGCGACGATCATGACAAGGCGGCCTATCATCAGGAACGGGCCATTGCGCTCAATCCGAACTATGATCTGGTCGTGGTGCAGCAGGGCGAGTTTCTGACCTGGCTGGGACGGCCGGAAGAGGGGATCGAGTGGATCAGGAAGGCGATGCGCCTCAATCCGTACCATCCCGAGCGCTTCTGGAACCACCTCGGCCGTGCCCTCTACTGCGCCGAGAGATTCTGCGGAAGCGGCCGAAGCCTTCGCCCGCATCACGCGGCCCGACCACACCCATCACGCCTTCCTCGCGGCCATCTTCGCGCAGATGGGCAACACCGTTGCCGCCGCCGCCCATGCCGCTGAGGTCGTGAAGCTTGAACCGACTTTCTCGGTAGCCAGCTATCTCGCCACCCAGCACTACAAGCAGGACGCCGACCGGGCGCGCCATGAGGCGGGGCTGCTCAAGGCGGGGCTACCGGAGTGAGGTTGCGGTGGTTGCAATGGAATGGCTGAGCGCTCGACCTTGTCGAGGTGACGGCGCCAAGGGTCGCGAACGTGGCTTGCCGAGCCGTAGCTCGCGGCAACATAGCCCGCCTTCGCCAAGTGGCTTCGGCGTTGCAGCCTTCTCTTGCTTCGCGAGCGAAGGCTGGTGGGCGCGACAGGGATCGAACCTGTGACCCCTACCATGTCAAGGTAGTGCTCTCCCGCTGAGCTACGCGCCCCAGAATGGGATGACCGATCATCCCGCTCCAGCTTTAATCGTATTGGGTGGGGTCCGTATATCGGCTCCAACGCGCTCGGGCAAGGACGCTTGGGCGTAATTTCTGGTGTGTTTTGAACGAAATCGACGCTGAATCAGGCCGCCAGCATCTTGTTCACTTCGCTGACCAGTTCGCGCAGGTGAACCGGCTTGGCCAGCACCTTGGCGTTCTTGGGCGCTGCCGAATCGGAATTCAGCGCCACCGCGGCAAAGCCGGTGATGAACATGATCTTGATGTCGGGGTCGAGTTCCGAGGCGCGGCGCGCCAGCTCGATGCCGTCCATTTCCGGCATCACGATATCGGTGAGCAGCATCTCGAACGGCTCCTCGCGCAGCCGCTGATAGGCCGACAAGCCATTGTCGTGGGGCGAGACCTGAAACCCCGCGTTTTCCAGCGCCTTAACCAGGAAGCGGCGCATGTCGTTGTCGTCTTCGGCGAGGAGGATCTTGTGCATGGCGGTCAGTCATCGAACCCGGCTTGGAGGATCATTGCGCCCACTAAGCCCGACAGAGGGTAAATTTCGGGTGAAAGGTAATTGCTTCTTGGCGGTGGCGAACGGCGCTATTTCTGTATCGAAGCTTACCAAGATCGATCAAGGCGGCGCTTTTCAGGCGTTTGCGACACCTTCCACGAGGACGGCGGCTTTTTCCCTTGGCAGAATGATTACGATTACGGACAATACATCCTTACAAAGCCCAGCCCTTCGCCGGCAGAATCAGTCGCATGATCGATCGGCCCAAGGGAATACGGACATTCAAGGGACGGCGCCCGACGATGACCCAGTTTGATGGCGAGCTGTCGCCCCCGTTCGAGATCGTGGAGCCGGCGCATTGGCGGGCCCCGATCATCTTCAACTCGCCCCATTCCGGCTCGGTCTATCCGCTCGAATTTCTCAACGCCTCCCGGATCGACCTCGCCGCGCTGCGCCGCTCCGAGGATCTCGTTCATGGACGAATTGATCGGCGACCTGAGCGAACAGGGCTTTCCGACGGTCCGGGTCAATTTCCCCGCTCCTATGTCGACGTGAACCGCGAGCCCTATGAGCTCGATCCGCGAATGTTCACCGGACGCCTGCCGAGCTTCGCCAATACCCGCTCGATGCGGGTTGCCGGTGGCCTCGGCACCATTCCGCGCGTGGTCGGCGACGGGCAGGAAATCTATCGCGAGCGGCTTTCCGTCGACGACGCGCTGGGGCGGATCGAGGCGCTCTACAAGCCGTACCACCGGGCGCTGCGGCGGCTGATCAACAAGGCCCATCAGGCGTTCGGAACCGTAATCCTGATGGATTGCCATTCGATGCCGTCGGTCGGGGTGTCGCGCGACGAGCCGCGGCGGCCCGACATCGTGATCGGCGACCGCTACGGCACCAGTTGCGCGAGCCTGCTGCCCGATGTCGTCGAGGAAATCATGAGCGGGCTCGGCTATTCGATCGGCCGTAACAAGCCCTATGCCGGCGGCTTCATCACCGAGCACTACGGCAACCCGGCCAGCGGACTGCACACCGTGCAGCTCGAGCTCAATCGCGCGATCTATATGGACGAGCGGCGGCGCGAACGCAGCCCGCGTTTTGCGCAAGTGGCCGCCGATTTCGCCGCGCTCGCCGCCGCGCTGGCGCAGGTGCCGCTCGGGGGTCTCGGCCCCTTCCAGGCGGCAGCGGAGTAAGATTGAGCACCGTCATTCCGGGGCGCGCCTCCTGGCGCAAGCCCGGTGACGAAGCAAGAAATCCGAAATGACGAGCAGCATTCACCCAAGAAAAAGGGCCGCTTGAATGAACAAGCGGCCCAAGTCTAGGAGGAAACGCCCAAGGAGGGCAGCGATAGCGCCAGGCGCTACCGCACCGCAACAATATGCGGCCGCGCTGCACAAAACGCAAGAGTTTTTGGATGGGTTCCGGCCCAAACTGGAACAGGCTGGCGGATTAGCAACACTGCCGACCGATGACTTTTATTCTATAAAAATCAATGGCTTACGTGGATGTTTGTGGAAGCCCTCGCCCCACTGCAGTGCTGGTATGCCAAAACTCGCAACTTCGTGATGGCAGGGCTAACCGAAAATCCACCCTTAAACGAAGCTTTTTCGAAAGCCGATCTCGAAAGCCGCTGCGCAATACGAACGGGAATAACGCACCGTTGGCGGTGCGCGACGCTGCGGATTGGGCTAGGCAAGTGGCAGTATTCTTCCTCTCGTGCGGTAAGGGACAGCCGTGACGGTCATCGATTTCACAGCCTTCATCGGCCGCCTCGCGACAGCGTCCGGTGAAACCATCCTGCCGTTCTTCCGGACCTCGCTCTCCATCGACAACAAGAGCGCGAGCGATTTCGATCCGGTCACCGAGGCCGACCGCGCCGCGGAAGCGGTGATGCGCCGCCTGATCAAGGCCAATTTTCCCCAGCACGGCATCGTCGGCGAGGAGTTCGGCAACGAACGCGAGGACGCCGAATATGTCTGGTGCTGGATCCGATCGACGGCACCAAATCCTTCATCGCGGGATTTCCGATCTGGGGCACGCTGATCGCGCTGTTACACAAGGGCACGCCGGTGTTCGGCATGATGCACCAGCCCTATATCGGCGAGCGCTTTTCCGGCGATTCTGGCTCGGCGCATTATTCCGGGCCGTCCGGTGAGCGGCGGCTGACGACGCGGCGCTGCGCCTCGCTGAAGGAAGCGACCTCTTTCACTACGAGCCCGCTGTTGATGAACGCTGCCGACCGCGAGATCTTCGGCCGGGTCGAGAGCGCAGTGAGGCTGTCGCGCTATGGCGGCGACTGCTATTCCTACTGCATGCTGGCGGCCGGCCATCTCGACCTGGTGGTCGAAACCGAGCTCAAGCCCTATGACATCGCGGCCTTGATCCCGATCGTCACCGGCGCCGGCGGCATCGTCACCAACTGGGAAGGCAAGCCCGCCCAGAGCGGCGGCCGCATCGTCGCCGCCGGCGACGCCCGCGTGCATGAGGCGGCGCTGAAGCTGCTCAATAGCTAGGGGCACAGCCACACAGGACCCCGATGGATGCATTGATCGTCGTCGATATGCAGGTCGGGCTCCTCAACGGGAAGCCGAAGCACGATCTGCGCGGCGTCATCGAACGCATCAACCGGCTCGCCGCGAAGGTACGCGAGCAGTCCGGCTTGGTGATTTTCGTGCAGCATTGCAGTGGCGCGGAAGACGATTTCGTGCTGGGCACCCCGGGCTGGGCGCTCCTGCCAGCACTCAATCGGGCGGCCGCCGACATCGTCATTCGCAAGACCCTGAATGATCCCTTCGTCGGCACCGACCTCGCGGCGCGCCTGAAAGAAATTGCGCCGGAGCGCGTCCTCATCACGGGATGGGCAACCGATCTTTGCGTTGACGCAACCGTCCGATCGGCCGTTTCAAATCATTACGACGTCGTCGTGGTGACCGATGCCCACACCTTGAATGACCGTCCCCACCTCGACGCGGCGAGCGTCATTCGTCATCACAACTGGGTCTGGAGCCATCTGATCACGGAGCGATCGGTCAGGCTCGCGTGTACGGACGAACTCCTGCGCTAGCGAAGACAACTCGCTTCATTCGACCACTCTCGGAACTATGCATCGAATGATCCATCCCCTAGGATCGCACTCGAACGCGCGCATAGACGCGGGACCGCGGGGAGGCATTCATGCGATCTATCGGCAGACTGCTGACGGGGCTAATGGTGCTGTTGTTGCCGGCGCTGGCCTCGGCACAGGATTTTCCCGCAAAGCCGATCCGGCTGATCGTGCCATTCCCGGCCGGCGGCCCCAACGACATCATCGCGCGCGTGGTCGGACAGCGCATGTCGGAACTGGTCAAGCAGCCGGTTGTGATCGACAATCGTGGCGGCCAGGGCGGCGTGCTCGGCACCGATGCGGTCGCAAAGGCAGCGCCCGACGGCTACACGATCGGGATCGTGAGTGCGAGTTCGCTGGTCATCAACCCGACGATGGAAAAGGTGCCCTACGACGTGACGAAGGACTTTGCACCCGTCACGCTGGTGACGACGGTGCCGGAAATGCTTGTCGTCGCCAGCAACGTTCCCGCCAAAGACATGCGTGAGCTCGTCGCGCTCGCCAGGGCCCAGCCGGGAAAACTCAATTTCGCATCCGCCGGCGTCGGCGGCCTGCCGCACCTCGCCGGCGAACTGTTCAAGCTGACTGCCGGCATCGACATCGTGCACGTCCCCTACCGCGGCGCTGCGCCGGCGGTGAACGACTTGCTCGGCCAGCAGGTGCAGATGGCGTTTCTCGATTTGCCGGTACTGCTGCCGCATATCAAGGCCGGCACCCTGCGCCCGATTGCGCTTGGTGCTCCGCAACGTGCGCCCACCTCGCCTGACGTGCCGACCACCGCGGAGGTCGGCATGCCGGACCTCCTGATCGAAAACTGGTACGGCATGATCGCGCCGGGCGGAACGCCCGAGCCGATCGTCGCCACGCTGAACCGCCTCGCCAACGAGGCGATGAACGACCCGCAGGTGAAGCAGAAGCTCGCCGATCAAGGACTGACGGTCGCCGGCGACACGCCGGGGCATTTTCGTAGTTACATCGGAGCCGAGACCCAGAAGTGGGCGCGCGTCATCAAGGCCGCCGGCCTTGCCACGGGCAAGTAACGTCCGGCGTTCCTGTCAGGCATCAAGCAGGCGCCCGCGTAATTCCCCTCCTTCACATGTTCAACGCGGCGCAGATTTGCGCAGGTGCTCCGCCAGTTGTTGCGCGGGTTTGGGCAGCGCCCGAAAACTCCGCGCGCAGATCACGAGCTTCCGGTTGGCCCAGGAATCCCTGATCCTGATGACATTGATCTTCATTGATCGCGCGCATCGTTTTGCCGCCACTTCAGGCATCACGCCAATCCCGATGCCGGCGGCGACCATCTGGCCAATCGCATCGAAACTGTTCAGCCGTGCACGAAAGCGAAGGCGCGCGCCGAGACGGGCCGCATGTCCGCTAATATGGGTGTGCAGCGCGATCGAGTTGATCAGGCCGACGAATTCGCGCTCCACCACTTCGCTGAAATCGACCTGCCGCCGGTTCGCCAGTTCGTCATCCCGCGCGGCGACCAGCACCAGACGGTCTTCGCTGAACGGGCTTCGTTCGATATTGTCTGCAAGCGCGTGCTCGGCGGCGAGCCCGAGATCGGCAGCGCCAGTTACGATGGCGCGGGCGATTTCGGCGCTTTCGCGCTCCTCGACGTCGATCGAAATGTTAGGATGTGCGGCCAGGAAGGCAGCCAGTGCCTTCGGCAGATATTCCGAAAGCCCCGACGTGTTGGCGAGGAAGCGGACGGTGGCCTTCGCGCCACGGGCAAAGTCGGCCAGATCGCCGCGCATCGCCTCGACATTGTGAAGCACGACCCTCGCATGATCGAGCAGGCTTTCGCCGGCCGGCGTCAGATCGACGCCGCGCCGGCCGCGCGTCAGCAGCGCAACGCCGAGCGCCTCTTCCAGCCCCTTGATCCGCGCGCTCGCCGACGCCAGGGCCAGATGAACCCGCTCCGCACCATTGGTGATGCTGCGCGTCTCCGCCACCGCGATGAAGAGTTGAAGATCGACCAGATCGAAACGCATCGGGATTCCTTGAGCGTGATCTGCGCTGAGGCCGTCATTGCCTGCGACAAACGCAAAGCGTTTGCGCAAGGGAGCGAAGCGACGAAGCAATCCATCTTTCTTTGTGCCGCGACATGGATTGCTTCGCTTCGCTCACAATGACGAAGGAGGCGGCGTGCCTTCGCCTTTGCCGAAGGCTGTCTCCGTAACCTCCAGATTGTGCCCGATGCGTCGATGGGTCAAGGTCCGACCATGTTGGATCTCTTTCTCCTCGTCACCGCCACCTTCCTGATCGCGGGCTTCGTGAAGGGCGCACTCGGGCTCGGCCTGCCGACGGTGTCGATGGGCCTGCTTGCGGTGTCGATGCCGCCGGCCCAGGCGATCGCCATCGTCATCGTGCCGGCGATCGTCACCAACATCTGGCAAACCTTCGGCGGTCCTTACTTGCGCGATATTTTCCGACGGCTATGGCCGTTGCTGGCAGGAACGGCCGCGGGATCTGGCTGAACGCGGCGTCGCTGACCGGACCCTATGCGCGCTACACCACGATCGCGCTCGGCCTGTTGCTGGCGATCAATGCCATTATCGGCCTGAGCAAATTTAGTTTCACCGTCGCCCGCCAAAACGAAAAATGGGTCGGCGGCATCGTCGGGCTGATCACCGGCATGATTTCGGCGGCAACCGGCGTGCAGGTCATTCCGTCGGTGCCGTTCCTGCAGGCGATCGGCATGGAGAAGGAAGAACTGATCCAGGCCCTCGGCGTGTTCTTCACGGTCGCGACCCTGGCGCTCGGCCTCAACCTCACCGGCGCCGGCCTGCTGACGACCGCGACCGCACTGCCGGGCGCGGTCGCCCTGGCGGCGTCGTTTGCCGGCATGTTTATCGGACAGGCGGTGCGGACGCGGCTGCAGCCGGATATTTTTCGGCGCTGGTTCCAGATCGGCATGATTGTGCTCGGCCTCTACCTCGCCGGTAATGCGGTTGCGAAACTGATGCCGTAACTTTCTCCAGGAAATCCGCAAATTCCTTGCGGAGGAATTTCCAGACAGGCGGACGGCTGAATCTAGCGCGCCTCCAGCATTGCGACGCGGATGCCGAGATAGACGAACAGCCCGCCGAGTACGCGGTTGATCCAGGCCATCACGTTGGCCGATTGCCTGATGCGGCGAGCCGCCCTTGCCGCGAAGGCCGCAACCCCGAGGCACCACAGCGTGCCGCTGGTGATGAAGATCAGGCCCAGAGCCAGGAAGGCCAGCGTCTTGTGGCCGGAGTCCGCGGCTACGAATTGCGGCAGGAAGGCGAGGAAGAACAGCGCCACTTTCGGATTGAGCACGTTGGTCAGCGCGCCCTGCCAGAACACACGGGAAAGCGACGTCTCGGCCGCTGCCGCCGCCACAATCGGCTGCGGCCGCGACAGCAACATCTGGATGCCCGTAAACAGGAGATAGGCTGCACCGACCCACTTCAGGACCGTGAAGGCGGTCGATGACGCCATCAACAGCGCCGACAGGCCGATGGCGGCGCCGAATACATGGACCAGACAGCCGCAGCAGATCCCGATCGCCGCCGCCGCACCGCCGCGCCAGCCCAACTGGATGCTGCGGCCGACAATATAGGCCGTGTCCGGCCCTGGGGTGACGTTGAGCAGGAGCCCGGAGAGGATGAAAAGCCAGAGTTCATGAATGCCGAGCGTCTCAACCATCATCATTTGACCGGTTCCCTGGCCATACCTGCCCCTATTTGCGCGTGTAACAATTCTAGACGGTTTGCAGTACTATCATGAGCAAATCGAGCTTCCACCAGATTGCTCATATTTTATAAACATTGGAATCGGTCGGCCGACCACGTAGTGGTTATCCCGCCCATTCCGGCGCCGTTGGGGATATACTGGGGACATGGAAAGACGCTTGGCAGCCATCGTTTGCGCTGACGTCGCCGGCTATTCCCGTATGATGGGTGCCGACGAGGCGGGGACGCACGCCACGTTCAAGGCCCATCGCGCTGCGATCTACCCGATCATCCTCAATCATGGCGGCCGCCTGGTGAAGAACACCGGCGACGGCTTCCTCCTTGAATTTCCCTCCATCGTCGGCGCCATCGAGGCCGCGATCGCGATGCAGATGGTGATGGCCGAGCGAAACGAGCACCTCCCTGCCGATCGATCCATGCAGTTCCGCATGGGCATCCACATGGGCGACGTGATGGCCGACGAGGACGAGGTGTTCGGCGACGACGTCAACATCGCCGTCCGCCTCGAATCGGTCGCCGCTCCCGGCGGCGTGGCGGTTTCGGGCAAGGCCTGCCATGAGGCCGGCAAGCGCCTCAGCGTCACGCTCGCCGATGCCGGTCCCCACCGGTTCAAGAACATCGACGAGCCGATCCACGTCTGGACCTGGCAACCCGCCGGCTCCGACGCCAGCGGCCCTGCGCCCAAGGCCTCGACCGAAACATCGGTCACCAATCTTCCGGCCCAGTACCGGACGGCGATCGTGGGCGTGCTGCCGTTCGCAGATCTGAGCGAGAGCGCCGACGAGTATTTTTCCGACGGGCTGACCGAGGACCTGATCCACGCCCTTTCGCTGCAATCGTTCTATCGGGTGCTGAGCCGGAATGCGACGTTCTCGTTCAAGGGCAAGAATGTCAGCACGCGCCTGATCGCGCGCGAGATCGACGCGACCTATCTGATCCAGGAGTTCGGTCCGGCGCGCCGCAACCAAGATCCGCGTCACCGCCGAATTGATCGCGCCCGAGACCGGCGAGCAATTATGGACTGGCCGGTTTGACCGCGACATCGGCGACCTGTTCGCGATGCAGGACGAACTTACCACGAGCCTGTCTGCCGCAATCGCGGCCGAGATCTACCGGGCGGAGGCCTCCGCCCCACCACGCTCGTCGTCGAACGACATCACTGCCTGGGATCGGTTCCTGAAAGGGCTGTCCTACTACTACCTGCACACCAAGGCGGATTACGAAACCTCGATCGGCCTGTTCAGGAAGCCATCGCGCTCGATCCGACGCTGTCGATCGCGCGCGCCTATCTCGCCACCATCCAGATCCAAGGCATGCAGTTCGGATGGATCAAGAGCACGCGCGAATTGTGGGAATCCGCGATGAGCCTCGCGGAAAAGCAGCGTCCGGCTCGACCCCGTTCGTCTTTTGCGTTTCAGATTCTGGCCTATCTGCACGCGGTGGAAGGACACTACGAGGCGGCGATGGATGCCGCAAAGCGCGCCGTCGGGCTCAATCCGTACGACATGGGCGCCCGCGGAGTGCTCGGCTTTTGTCACCTCATGAGCGGCGAACACCGGCAAGCCATCGAACTGTTTACAATGGCGGCGCAGCAAGGCAACAACGACCCTCGATACCAATGGGCCGCAGTGAACGCCTTCAGCCACTACCTGCTCGGGCAATATGACGCTTCGCTGTCCTGGGCGCGCGAAGAGCTTTATGTGAATCCCAATCACCTCCAGGCGCTGGCGATACGGGCGGCAGCGCTGGCGCAATTGGGACGAACTGCGGAAGCGGCAAACGCGGCCGAGGTTCTCTTGAGCAATTACCCGACCCTGACCGTCGAGCGCTACTTGCGGAATTTTCATTGGAAAGCCGCGGCCGACATTGCCCATTACCGCGATGGCCTTTTGAAAGCCGGCATCCCGTTCAGCAGATTGACCCTCGTCGAGATCCTCTCCAAGGCTTGCCGCAGATTCCTGAGAATGGGACAGGCCGTCGGTTGACACGGCGTCGAATTCCGCCAAGACTTCCCTACACGCTGAAGTAGCGCGTCTCTGAAATCCTTTTTGACCGTTTTTCGCTCTCGATCGGAGCGGATGCTTTTTTCATATTCGATGCCTTTGAGGATTTAACCCATGCCTGACGACCGCATCGGTACCGCTACGGGCACCAAACCAGCCGGACAGATCCCCGTTTCACCCAACAATCCCTGCCCGTTTTTGCGTGCGCTGGTCGCCAATGGTTATGTCGGCGGCCACGTCGTGCCGCTTTCGAAACTGTCCGAAATCGTCGGGGACGCGAGCGGGCAAACCGGCTTTGGCGAAAAGAAGGTGCGGCTGGCAACCTGGCTGGTCGCCGTCATTGCGAACGGTCTCGGGCCGTTGCGCGTGTTGAAAAGCGCAAGCTCCGGCGCCGTGCTCGACGACCTGCGCGACGGCCCGCTCGACAAGCATGGCGGCGGCTCGCGCATCCTCGACGTCGATGCGAAGGTCCATGAAGACGAAATTGCCCGGCTCGCCGGCTTCGGCAAGGACCGCAAGGATCCTGCCGGCGGCATCGAGCGCGGCCTGACGGCGAAAGAGATCGACACCTTCATGAAGGCCAATCTCAAGCGCGACGGCGATGCGGCGCACTGGTACTACCCTCCTGATGAAGGGCGAATGGCCGGTGCTGCTGAAGATCCTTGGCAAGGGCGAAGGCGAGGAGCGTTACCTCAGCGTCGTCGAAGTTCGAACCCTATTCGTCGAACGCCGGCTGCCCGAGCGGATCACGGCGCGGCTGCCGAAGACGGCCTCGCGCTGAACATCACTTGAACAGCGGCGTGCCCGGCACGAAGGCGTCGAACGCCGCCCAGAATTGCGAGCGGTAGCGGTCCTGCTCCTGCAGGATCTCGTGACGAGAGCCCGCGATCACCAGATGCGATCCGGCGCGCAGGTGATAGGCGAATTCCTCGATCGCGGCCGTGGAAACAATGGTGTCGTTGCTGGCGGCCAGCATCAGGATCGGCTGGCGGATTTCGGACGGGTAGTTCACGCCACGAAAGGTATGCATCGCCCTGAACGCGGTATCGGCCCAGGCCACCGTCGGCGAACCGATGCCCAGCGTCGGATCTTCTTCCAGGATCGCGGCGTTGCGGGCGTAGCGCACGGGATCGCTGGTGAAGGGGTTGTTGATGAAGGATTCCGTTCCGGTCAGCGCGTCGCTACCGCCGGGAACGTAGCGGCCGCCCTGCCCCATCAGCCGCATGACCCGAAGCAACGCCCGCGTCGGAAGCGCGGTCCTGCGCCCCGGCAGGTCGATCATCGGCGCCGACAGCACCATGCGGTCGAACCAGCGTTTTCCCGCACGCGCCACCCGCAGCATGACCGCCCCGCCCATCGAATGCGCCAGCGCGAAATAGGGCGGCGGGCAATCCGGCATCACCACCTGCTGCACGAAGGTTTCGACGTCGACCTCGAAATCGGAGAAGTCGCGGACATAGCCCTTGCGCGGATCGCGCAGGCGGCGCGAGGAATGCCCTGGCCGCGCCAGTCGATCATCGCCACCGCAAATCCGCGGTCTCGCAAGTCCCGCACTGTCTCGAAATATTTCTCGATCGGCTCGCTGCGCCCGGTGAAGACGCAGACCGTGCCCTTGCGCCCCGCCGGCGGCGCCCAGCGCGCGAAGCGCAATTCCGCGCCGTCAGGCGTCTTGATGGTGCCTGAGACGACGTCCTCCGGAACCGGATTGGCGGGGATAGAGACGAGCGTCATGACAAGCAACCGGCTAGGTGAAAAGGGCTGGAAATCAAGGCGGGAGCGCAAAAAGGGGCCTGTTTCGCCCCACTTGAACGCCGTTTCACCCCTCCCATATCATTTCTGTGCAGGCCGCTACCAGTGTTTCGGAACCGAAACACGAAGGCTGCACAAGGACTAAAGCCCGGCCCGATGGCGGGCGGGTAACTGAAACAGTCGCTCAATGGAGGACTACCCATGCGTACCTACGATCTCACTCCGTTCTATCGTTCCACCGTCGGCTTTGACCGCTTCTTCAACCTGCTCGATCAGGTGACGTCAGACGGCAGCCCCGGTTATCCGCCCTACAATATCGAGCGCACCGGTGAGAACGCCTACCGCATCAGCGTTGCGGTCTCCGGCTTCTCGCAAGGCGAGCTTTCGATCGTCGCGAAGGAAAACACGCTGACTATCAAGGGCGAGAAAACCGCCAACGAGAACGGCAAGGACAATGCCGAAGTGCTGTACCGCGGCATCGCGGCGCGCGCCTTCGAGCGCATCTTCCAGCTTGCCGATTTCGTGCAGGTGAAGAACGCCTCGCTCGAGAACGGCCTGCTCCACGTCGATCTCGTGCGCGAGATCCCCGAAGCCAAGAAGCCGCGCAGCATTCCGATCAATTC
This sequence comes from Bradyrhizobium sp. RDT10, assembly GCA_044772375.2. Classification (GTDB taxonomy): domain Bacteria; phylum Pseudomonadota; class Alphaproteobacteria; order Rhizobiales; family Xanthobacteraceae; genus Bradyrhizobium. The sequence goes on along the minus strand of CP187939.1, from coordinate 232,970 downwards.
CGGCGCGCAGGCCCCGCAGGTGGTCGATGCTTCGGTCGCTGCGTAACGCAGGTCAAGTCTTCGGCCGATATTGGCTGAATGCGAAAACGCCCCGGGAAACCGGGGCGTTTTTTTGGTTCGAAGGTTCGGATGGAGCCAACGGGTGCTTCACTCCAGCCCCTGCACCGTGGGCATGTCCTGGGTCGGTGCAATCTGCGCGGCGGGCTTGGCTGGAACCGAGCCCGTTGTCACCGGGGCGGCCGCCGGCACCTCGGCCGGCTTCGGCGCAGGCGCGGCCGCCTGCTTGATCGGCGCGGCAGCGGGTTTGGAGGCGAGCGGATTGGCCTTCGGCATCGGCACCGTGCGGCTAGCTACATGAGGAGCTGGCCGTGATGGCCGCGGCGCAGCCTGGACCTGATCCGGCGCTTGGGCCTGCGGCGGCTGAGCCACAGAGGGCCCACGGAGAACGCTCTGGTCTTCGTAGTAATTGTCGCCCATGCGGTAGCCCGGCACGAAACGGATAATCCGGCCGTTGCGTGCGTCGATCATCAGCCGGCCGTCCTCGCCGCCGCGGTCGAGCACCGCAATCGTGTAGACGGCGCCGCGCAGCCTCGGGATGCCGAGCGGCAAGAATCCGTTGTCGCGCAGCACGGAATAGACTTCCGTCGACGGCAGCAAGCCGGGGCCGGGGCCGTATCCGTACTGCGGCCCGGGTGCGTAGCGTGGACCGGGTACATACTGCGGCCCGGGAACCGGGGAGGTGCCACCGCATAGGGGAATCGAAATCCGACGCCGCCGTGTAAGGCCCGGGCACCTGCGCCTGCGCGCTGCCCGCCAGAAGGACCAGTCCCGCCGCCAAAGATCCCGTGAACAACTTCATCACCGAAAGCTCCTGTAAGCCCCGCAGCCACTGGGCCGAGCGGGAGCATTTCGCTCGCTCGCCCGCCGGCCCGGGCCAATATTTCATTGCGAAATCCGGCGGTCCTTGGGCCGGATCGGGGCGCCGCTGCCGCAAACCCGCGCCGGCGGCTTTTTCCCCGGCCGCCAAGCGTCAATCCGCATGCGGGCGAGGACTTTCACGCGCTTGTGTGATAAAGAAAAATTTGGCATGGTCGAAGTTAGGACAGTATCACTGTCTCAATTGCGGGCGGTCCCGGCACAGGGATTGCAACGAAACCGTGGCGCCACGAGCTCCAGGGCAGTGCAGGCAAGGCCGTTCCTCAGGGACGTTGAACGCCAAGCCTGAATTTAAGAAATTGCGGCTCGCGGAGGACGAGCGGTGGCCCGGTGGGTGCCGCAAGCGTCCAAGGTGCGCCGACGATGCGGTGAGGCCCTTAAGCCTTTTTGAGAGGAATGAGATGAGCGGGTCGGAATTCGAGCGCGAAAACATCGTGGCAGAAACACTGTCGGCGACCGCGGCTTCGAAACCGGCCGACGCCTTGCTTGAAGTTGCTCCGCGCGAGCATGACTGGCGTCCGCCGGCCGAGGGCCTGTACGACCTCTCGATGGAGAAGGATTCCTGCGGCGTCGGCTTCATCGCCAACATCAAGGGCAAGAAGTCGCATCAGATCGTCTCCGACGCGATCAGCATTCTCTGCAACCTCGAGCATCGCGGCGCGGTCGGCGCCGATCCGCGCGCCGGCGACGGCGCCGGCATCCTCGTGCAGATCCCGCATGCGTTCTTCGCGCGCAAGGCCGCCGAGATCGGCTTCAAGCTGCCGGAGCCCGGCCATTATGCGATCGGCGCACTGTTCATGCCGAAGGAGACGGCGTGGCGAAAGGTGATCCAGAGCATCATCGCCGAACAGATCAAGGAAGAGGGCCTGGTGCTGCTCGGCTGGCGCGATGTGCCGTCCGACAACGCCTCGCTCGGCGAAACCGTCAAGCCGACCGAACCCTACCACATGCAGGTGTTCATCGGCCGCAACGGCACGGCGAAGACCGAGGAAGAGTTCGAGCGCAGGCTCTACATCCTGCGCAAGTCGATCTCGCAGGCGATCTATCAGCGCCGCGACCGCGGCATGGCCGGCTACTACCCGGTCTCGCTGTCGTGCCGCACCCTGATCTACAAGGGCATGTTCCTCGCCGACCAGCTCGGCAAGTACTATCCCGACCTGCATGAAGAAGATTTCGAGAGCGCGCTGGCGCTGGTGCATCAGCGTTTCTCGACCAACACCTTCCCGACCTGGTCGCTGGCGCATCCCTACCGGATGATCGCCCATAACGGCGAAATCAACACGCTGCGCGGCAACGTCAACTGGATGGCGGCGCGCCAGGCTTCCGTGCATTCGGAGCTCTACGGCAAGGACATCAGCCGGCTGTGGCCGATCTCGTATGAAGGCCAGAGCGACACCGCCTGCTTCGACAACGCGCTCGAATTCCTGGTGCAGGGTGGCTACTCGCTGCCGCACGCGGTCATGATGATGATTCCGGAAGCGTGGGCCGGCAACCCGCTGATGGATGAGACGCGCCGCGCCTTCTACGAATATCACGCGGCCCTGATGGAGCCGTGGGACGGCCCCGCAGCGATCGCCTTCACCGACGGCCGCCAGATCGGCGCCACGCTCGACCGCAACGGGCTGCGCCCGGCGCGCTATCTCGTCACCAAGGACGACCGCATCGTGATGGCGTCCGAAATGGGCGTGCTCAAGATCCCCGAGGACCAGATCGTCACCAAGTGGCGGCTGCAGCCCGGCAAGATGCTGCTGGTCGACCTCGAGCAGGGACGCCTGATCCCGGACGACGAGATCAAGGCGACGCTGGCCAAGAGCCATCCCTACAGCGACTGGCTGCATCGCACCCAGCTCGTGCTGGAGGAATTGCCTGACGCGCCGACCAAGGGCATCCGCTCGAACCTGCCGCTGCTCGACCGGCAGCAGGCGTTCGGCTATTCGCAGGAAGACATCAACATCCTGATGACGCCGATGGCGGCGACCGGCGAAGAAGCCGCGGGCTCGATGGGCAACGACACGCCGATCTCGGCGCTGTCGGACCGGCCGAAGCCGCTCTTCACCTATTTCAAGCAGAATTTTGCGCAGGTCACCAACCCGCCGATCGATCCGATCCGCGAGGAGCTCGTGATGAGCCTCGTCTCGATCATCGGGCCGCGGCCGAACCTGTTCGACCTGCAGGGCATGGCCTCGACCAAGCGGCTCGAGGTGCGCCAGCCGATCCTGACCGACGCGGACCTGGAAAAGATCCGCTCGATCTCCGATGTCGCAGACACCCATTTCAAGTCGCGCACGCTCGACACCACCTTCCATGCCGGCTTCGGCGCGGCGGGGATGGAACAGGTGCTCGATGAACTCTGCGCGCGCGCCGAAGGCGCGGTGCGCGAAGGCGTCAACATCATCATCCTGTCGGACCGCATGGCGGGCTCGGACCGGATTCCGATTCCTCGCTGCTGGCCTGCGCCGCCGTGCATCATCATCTGATCCGCACCGGCCTGCGCACCTCGGTCGGCATCGTCGTCGAATCAGGCGAACCGCGCGAAGTGCATCATTTCGCGTGCCTGGCCGGCTACGGCGCCGAGGCGATCAATCCGTATCTGGCGTTCGAAACCATCATCGCGATGAAGGACCGCCTGCCCGGCGCGCTCGACGACTACGAGATCGTCAAGCGCTACATCAAGTCGATCGGCAAGGGCCTGTTGAAGGTGATGTCCAAGATGGGCATCTCGACTTATCAATCCTATTGCGGCGCGCAGATCTTCGACGCCGTCGGGCTGAAGGCCGACTTTGTCGCGAAGTATTTCGCCGGCACCCACACCCGCATCGAGGGCGTGGGCCTCGCCGAGATCGCCGAGGAAACCGCGCGACGCCATACGGATGCATTCGGCGACGCCCAGGTCTACAAGACCGCACTCGATGTCGGCGGCGAGTATGCCTACCGCACCCGCGGCGAGGACCATGCCTGGACCGCGGAATCCGTTTCCTCCCTGCAGCATGCCGTGCGCGGCAACTCGCTGGAGCGTTACCGGGCGTTTGCAAAGATCCTCAACGAGCAGTCCGAGCGGCTGCTGACGCTGCGCGGCCTGTTCCGGATCAAGACTGCCGAGGACGAGAAGCGCAAGCCGGTGAAGCTCGACCAGGTCGAGCCCGCTAAGGACATCGTCAAGCGGTTTGCCACCGGTGCGATGAGCTTCGGCTCGATCTCCCGCGAGGCGCATACGACGCTGGCAATCGCCATGAACCGGATCGGCGGCAAGTCGAACACCGGCGAAGGCGGCGAAGAATCCGATCGCTTCAAGCCGCTGCCGAACGGCGACAGCATGCGCTCGGCGATCAAGCAGGTTGCCTCGGGCCGGTTCGGCGTGACGACGGAATATCTCGTCAACTCCGACATGATGCAGATCAAGATGGCGCAGGGCGCCAAGCCCGGCGAAGGCGGCCAGTTGCCCGGCCACAAGGTCGACGCGATCATTGCGCGCGTGCGGCATTCGACGCCGGGCGTCGGTCTCATTTCGCCGCCGCCGCATCACGACATCTATTCGATCGAGGATCTGGCCCAGCTGATCTACGACCTCAAGAACGTCAATCCGGACGGCCAGGTCTCGGTCAAGCTGGTTTCCGAAATCGGCGTCGGCACGGTGGCCGCGGGCGTCGCGAAAGCACGCGCCGACCACGTCACCATCGCGGGCTTCGAGGGCGGCACCGGCGCCTCCCCCTCACCTCGATCAAGCACGCGGGCTCCCCGTGGGAAATCGGTCTTGCCGAAACCCATCAGACGCTGGTGCGCGAGCGACTGCGCAGCCGCATCGTGGTCCAGGTCGACGGCGGTTTCCGCACCGGACGCGACGTCGTGATCGGCGCTCTGCTCGGCGCCGACGAGTTCGGCTTTGCTACCGCGCCGCTGATCGCGGCTGGCTGCATCATGATGCGCAAGTGTCATCTCAACACCTGCCCGGTCGGCGTGGCGACGCAGGATCCGGTGCTGCGCAAGCGCTTCACCGGCCAGCCCGAGCACGTCATCAACTACTTCTTCTTCGTCGCCGAGGAAGTCCGCGAGATCATGGCGCAGCTCGGCTACAAGAAGTTCGACGAGATGGTCGGCCAGACCCAGATGCTCGACCAGTCCACGCTGGTGGCGCACTGGAAGGCCAAGGGGCTCGATTTCTCGAAGCTGTTCGTGCGGCAGAAGGAACTGCCCGGCCAGAAGATCTATCACGCCGAGGCCCAGAACCATCATCTGGAGAAGGTGCTCGACCGCCGCCTGATCGACAAGGCGCAGGCCGCGCTCGATCGCGGCGCGCCGGTGAAGATCGAAGAAGAGATCAACAATACCGACCGCTCTGCGGGTGCGATGCTGTCTGGCCAGGTCGCCAAGATCTACGGCCATGCCGGGCTGCCGCATGACACCATTCAAGTCAGCCTGAAGGGCACCGCAGGCCAGGCGTTCGGCGCGTGGCTTGCCCGCGGCGTCACCTTCGATCTCGAAGGCGAAGGCAACGACTATGTCGGCAAGGGCCTGTCCGGCGGCCGCATCATCGTCAAGCCGCCGCGGAATTCCGGCATCGTGCCGGAAGAGTCCATCATCGTCGGCAACACGGTGATGTACGGCGCGATCGAGGGCGAGTGCTATTTCCGCGGCATCGCCGGCGAGCGCTTTGCGGTGCGTAACTCCGGCGCGGTCGCGGTGGTCGAAGGCGCCGGCGATCATTGCTGCGAATACATGACCGGCGGCATCGTCGTGGTGCTGGGCAAGACCGGGCGCAACTTCGCGGCCGGCATGTCGGGCGGCATCGCCTATGTGCTGGACGAGGCCGGCGACTTCGCCAAGCTTTGCAACATGGCGATGGTCGATCTGGAGCCGGTGCTCTCGGAAGAGATGATCAACCAGAACACCTATCACCACGCTGGCGATCTCGAGCAGCATGGCCGGGTCGACGTGTTCCAGGACCTGCTCGCTTCCGACGTCGAGCGGCTGCACGTGCTGATCACGCGTCATGCCAAGCTGACCGACTCGAAGAGGGCCGCCGAGATCCTCGCCAACTGGAAGGCCTGGCTGCCGAAATTCCGCAAGGTGATGCCGGTGGAATACCGCCGCGCACTGAAGGAATTGAAGGCGAACGCCGACGCCGAGCCAAAAATCGCGATCGGGGCCTAGTTACACGAGCCCGTCATTGCGAGCGCAGCGAAGCAATCCATAGCGCCACAAGCCGAACCATGGATTGCTTCGTCGCCAACACTCCTCGCAACGACGGAGGGTGACGGAAAACAGACAGATACGAACGAGAGATGCAGGGGCATCAGGTTTAATGGGCAAGATCACAGGTTTTCTCGAGATCGACCGCAACGAGCGCAAGTACACGCCGGTCGCCGAGCGCGTGAAGCATTACCGCGAATTCGTCATTCCCTTAAGCGAGAAGGACACCCGCGACCAGGCCGCGCGCTGCATGAATTGCGGCATCCCCTATTGCCACGGCACCGGTTCGGTGGCGCCGGGCACGCCGGGCTGCCCGGTCAACAACCAGATCCCTGATTTCAATGACCTCGTCTATCAGGGCAACTGGGAAGAAGCCTCGCGCAACCTGCACTCGACCAACAATTTCCCCGAGTTCACCGGCCGCATCTGCCCCGCCCCGTGCGAAGCGTCCTGCACGCTCAACATCGACGACAACCCGGTCACCATCAAGACCATCGAATGTGCCATTGTGGATCGCGCCTGGGACAATGGCTGGCTGAAGCCGGAGATTGCGCCTGCCAAGACCGGCAAGAAGGTCGCGATCATCGGCTCCGGACCCGCGGGCCTTGCGGCCGCGCAGCAGCTCGCGCGCGCCGGCCACGACGTCCACGTCTACGAAAAATTTGCCAAGGCCGGCGGTTTGCTCCGTTACGGCATCCCCGACTTCAAGATGGAAAAGCACATCATCGACCGCCGCGTGGCGCAGATGGAAGCCGAGGGCGTGACGTTCCACTACGGCGTCCATGTCGGCGGCACCTCGAAAGGCGCGATCGATCCGCGCGAACTGCTCAACCAGTATGACGCGGTGGCCTTGACCGGCGGCGCGGAAGCCGGCCGCGATCTGCCGATCCCCGGCCGCGACCTCGACGGCATCCATTTCGCGATGGATTTCCTGCCGCAGCAGAACCGCCGCGTCTCCTCCGAGCCGCTTGGCGACGTCAAGGACATTCTCGCCGAAGGCAAGCATGTCGTCGTGATCGGCGGCGGCGACACCGGTTCGGACTGCATCGGCACCTCGTTCCGGCAGGGTGCGAAATCCGTCACCCAGCTCGAAATCATGCCGGCGCCGCCCGAGCATGAGAACAAGGGCGTAACCTGGCCGAACTGGCCGCTGAAGATGCGGACCTCGTCGAGCCAGGCCGAAGGCGCCAAGCGCGAATACGCCGTGCTGACGCAGAAATTCTCCGGCGTCGACGGCAAAGTGCAGAAGCTGCATTGCGTCCACGTCGACGACAAGTTCAAGCCGTTGCCCGGCACCGAGTTCGAACTCGACGCACAGCTCGTGCTGCTCGCCATGGGCTTCGTGCATCCGGTGCACGAGGGCATGCTGAAGAACCTCGGCGTCGATCTCGACCAGCGCGGCAACGTCCGCGCCAATATGCAGGACTACAAGACCTCGCTGCCCAACGTGTTTTCCGCCGGCGACATGCGCCGCGGGCAGTCGCTGGTGGTATGGGCGATCCGCGAGGGACGTCTGTGCGCGCGGGCGATCGATCAGTATCTGATGGGGACGACGACGCTGCCGCGGTAGCGAGAAGCGGGACGGGCGGCATTCGCAACTGTCATGCCCGGACTTGATCCGGGCATCCATCAATCTTCATCAGACTCTTGCAAAGGGATGGATTGCCGGGTCAAGCCCGGCAATGACGAGGTGGGCACATCGCGCCGCTCAATGCTGCAGCCTCACGCCCATCATCATCACCGTCGATGCCGTGCTGTTGCCGGGCTGGTTCGAATCAAGCCAGTCCCGGCGCAGCGTGCCCTTGAGCCAGATGTTGCGGTTCAGCTTGTAGATCAGGTCGCCGGACAGCGAATAGAAACGATCGAAGCGGTCGTCGCCCTGGTATTGCTGGGTGCCCCAGGTGAATTTGCCGATGGCGGTCAGCCAGCGGCGGAAATCGTGGTCGACTTCGGCGGTGTAGGTGTGCGTCAGCACGCCGGATACGCCGGGCACGGTGGTCTCGTCAATCGAGGTGGTGGCGAAGAGTTTTGCTGATGTCAGCGGCGTTGCGACCCACACCAGCGAGGCCGATGTCAGCAGGCCCTGCAACGATTGCAGCCGCGGATCTTCATAGGTGCGCGCCGCCCAGCCGACCGCGACTTCGCCGGTCAGCATCCGCGACAACTCGAAGCTGGTGCCGGCCCTGACGTTGCCGCCGCTGGAATTGCGCTGATAGCCGTTACGATCGACCAGAAGGTCGTGCGAGCGGATATTGCCCACGATTTCGCCGAACGGTTTCAAGCCCGGCATCAGGTCGTAGCTGACGCGGCCAAGGCCGCCGTACTGATTGTAGTTGCGGTCGTCGTTGCTGGTCGAGGTGCCGTCGGTCAACTCTGAGTACTGATAGATGGTGCGATCGACCTCCGCGCCTGCGGAAAGCTGCAGGCGGTTGAAGTTCTGATCGACGCCAAGCGTGCCGCCGAACGTCGCATAGACCGGATATCTGGACAGGCCGGCCTGCACATTCGGGCTGCCGGGATTGTCGGTCGCGACGCGCAATCGCGCCTGGCCGAGCAGGCGGGTGTCGTGGGTGACATCGAGACGGCCATCGACATGGCCGATGAAATCCGGACGGTCGATATTCGTCGGCGCCGACGACACCACGCCGCCCACCGGCGGAAACGTGTTGGTGTAGCCGGTGAAGGAGCCCCTGAGGTCGGCGACAAGGGCGTGGCGCTCCCAGTCGGAGAATGCAACGAATTCCGGCGCGATCACATAGAACGGCGATCCCCGCGGCCCGGACGTTCTCGCGGGATTGGTGTCGTAACCGCCTCTGAGTTCGACCGCGGATTTGATCAGGAAACCGCCGGCGTAATCGCCGACCGCGCCGAACGGATCGTCGTCGATCCTGAGGCGCTTGCGCGGCGGCTGTCCCATCACCATGCCCGCCATCGCCGGCGGGATCGGCGTTTTGTGCGCCGACTCCGACGGGGAATCGAAAGCCGCAACCGCGTGTTCGACGCAATCGGCGGCGGTGGACTACCGGGGCCGACCGGCGGCTTCGGCTTGGCCTGCCCCGGATAGTATTTCGGTTTTTGCGCTTGCGGTTGAGCGAGTCGTAGCCGGAATCGGCGGCGCCGCTCGCGGCCGGCAGACCGTATTTCGGGATCTGTCCGATCCGCGACGGCGCAGGCCTGTCACGCTCCTGCAGCTTCGGACTATTGAGCGGATCGTTCGCCTCGGCCGCGGTCCGGCGCAGCGGCGAATCCGGCGACGTCACCTGGCTGGTGCGGTTTGAGCTGAACAGGTCCGGCGTGACGATCTGCGCCTCGGCTGCGGTTCCCGTCAGGACGATCAGCACAAGGCACGGCAAGGCTGCGCGAAAGACGCGCGCGCGGCTGCCCCGGCCGGTTACTGGCCCCGCCCTCACGACAAGAGATACTCCAACAAAAACAGATATTTGAACAGTACGCACCGAGCGCTCGCGGGAGCACGTCGTTAATGGAGTTAAAACAATTATGGTTAATGAGCCGTTGAGAGCCGTGCCGCGCACGTCGCATCGCCGCGCAGGCCATGCTATGGACGGGTTTGGGGGCGAAGCGCCCTCCTCCCCTGGGACAGACATGGCCAATCCGAAACCGCTGATGGCAAAATCATCCGGCACTGAAACCGCTGACGCCGCCGTTCAGTCGGCCCTGCGCACGCTCGATGCCGAAGGCGGCGGGATCGCCGCGCTATCAGCGGCGCTGCAATCCGATCTCCGCGCGCCCTTTGTCGCCGCCGCCGACCTGATCCGGAACGCCAAGGGACGGCTGATCGTCACCGGGCTCGGCAAGTCGGGCCATATCGGCCGCAAGATCGCCGCGACCTTCGCCTCCACCGGGACGCCGGCGTTCTTCGTTCATGCCGCCGAAGCCAGCCATGGCGATCTCGGCATGATTACGGCCGACGACGTCATCCTGGCGCTGTCCTGGTCGGGCGAGCAGCCGGAGATGAAAAACCTGATCAGCTACGCCGCGCGGTTCCGGATTGCCGTGATCGCGATGACGGCGGAGCGGGAATCCTCGCTCGCCAAGGCGGCCGACGTCGCGCTGACGCTGCCAAAGGCACGCGAGGCCTGTCCGCACAACCTCGCGCCCACCACCTCCTCGCTGATGATGCTGGCGCTCGGCGATACGCTGGCGATTGCGCTCCTGGAAGGCCGCGGCTTCACCTCGATCGATTTCAGCGTGCTGCACCCGGGTGGCAAGCTCGGCGCGCTGCTGAAATACACCCGCGACCTCATGCATTCCGGCGACGCCGTGCCGCTGAAGCCGCTCGGCACCAAGATGTCCGAAGCACTCGTCGAGATGACGTCGAAGGGCTTTGGCTGCGTCGGCATCGTCGATGCGCGTGGACACCTCGCCGGCATCGTCACCGACGGCGATTTGCGCCGCCACATGGGGCCCGATCTGATGACGGCCACCGTCGACGAGGTGATGACGAAGAATCCGAAGACGATCGACCGCGACGTGCTCGCCGGCGAGGCGCTGGAAATCCTCAACTCCTCGAAGATCACGACGCTGATCGTCACCGACGCCGGCAAGCCGGTTGGCATCGTGCATCTGCACGATTTCCTGCGCGCGGGCGTGGCGTAGGTTCAACGGTCCCGTAGGGTGGGCAAAGCGCGCTTGCGCCGTGCCCACCACAACACGACGCAAGCAGGATGGTGGGCACGCTTCGCTTTGCCCACCCTACGGATCTTCTAACCCACCCTACGGCTCCGTCACTTCGGAAACCTCGCCGCCTTTTCCTCCAGCGGCAGCGCCAGCCCGTTCGCGAGATATGACACTGTGCGGTAGAATCCGCACAGCAGGATGATCTCGAATATCTGCGCCTCGTCGTAATGCGCCGACAGCGCTGCGAATTCGGCATCGCTCAGGGTCGCGCGGTCGTGCAGCGCGTCGACGGCCGCGATCAGCACCTGCTCGGCCTCCGACCAGCATCCGTCCGTGGCGGCGCCGCGCACGGTGGCGCGGACCTGCTGCTCGGTCAGGTGTGCGGCTTGCGCGAACGTCGTGACATGCACGCCCCATTCGTACTCGCATCCCGTTCGCGCGCAGGTACGGTCGATGACGATCTCACGCTCCCGCAAGCCGAGCGGGCCGCGATCGAGCAGGCTGCCGGCGCGGAATTTCTCCCAGGCCCGGGCGTTGCCGGCCATGACGCGAAACAGCACCAGCGGCGGCGCGCCGCGCATGATGCGGTCGAATTGCTCGGCAATGTCAGGTGGATAGGGCGGCTGCAGCGGCGCGATGCGCGGCGTGGTCTGGGACACGGCGGACTCCGGTGCTACAAATATCATAGCATGACGCTACACTATTTGTAGCTAGGCGCAGAGAGGTCCATGTGAAGAACGGGGAGAGGGTCTCCCTACGCCGCCGCCACCGTCAGGCTCGCGCCGTCGACCTGCACGACCCGGACGCGGCTGCCGGCCGGCGCGTCGGGGCCGGCGACGCGCCAGATCGTGTCGTCGATCCGCACCGTGCCTGTCCCGTCGACGATCGGTTTTTCCAGGGTAAATTCGCGGCCGATCAGCGCCTCGGTCCGCCTGTTGAGGAACGGGTTGCTGACGCTGCGGCTTCCGCGCTGCGCGCAAAGTGTCGCCAGGCCGGCACGGCGGCGACGGCGAAGATGGCGAACAACAACAGTTGCGTCTGCCAGGACGGATTGATCGCAAACGACAGCAATCCGACCAGCAACGCCGCAAGCCCGAGCCAGAACAGGAAAATGCCCGGCGCCAGCAGTTCCAGCGCCATCAGGATGAAGCCGAAGATCAGCCAGTTCCAGGTGCCTAACGTAGAGAACATTTCGGTCATGACACGAACCTCTAATCAAACAATATGACCTTCCGGATCCGCCCCTATCGCTGTGGCGCGACCGGCGGCGGCGTTGGGCCGGTGTTCGGCACCGATGACGTCCGCCGTGCGGCTGCCGCCGACGTCGCGGCTTCGCCGAAGGTGGCCTTGGCGATCTCGCCGATGCCGGCCAGCGATCCCAAAATGCTCATCGCTTCGATCGGCAGCATGACGATCTTCTGGTTCGGCGAATCCGCGAGCTGCCCGAACGCCTTGATGTATTTATCGGCAATAAAATAGTTCAGCGCGGCGACGTCGCCCTTGGCGATGGCCTCGGAGACCATCTGCGTCGCCTTGGCCTCGGCTTCGGCGGAGCGCTCGCGCGCTTCGGCGTCACGGAACGCAGCTTCCTTGCGGCCTTCGGCCTGCAAAATCTGACCCTGCTTGGCGCCTTCCGCGCGCAGGATTTCCGACTGGCGCTGGCCTTCCGCCTGCAGAATGTCGGCGCGCTTGACGCGCTCGGCCTTCATCTGCCGTCCCATCGCCTCCACCAGATCGGCCGGCGGCACGATGTCCTTGATCTCGATGCGGTTGACCTTCAGCCCCCATGGCGAGACCGCGGCGTCGACCACGCGCAACAGCCGCTCGTTGATCTCGTCGCGATGCGACAGCACCTGGTCGAGATCCATCGCGCCCATCACCGAACGGATATTGGTCATGGTCAGCACGATGATCGCCTGATCGAGATTGGATACTTCGTAACTCGCCTTGGCGGCATCGAACACCTGATAGAAGGCGACGCCGTCCACCGTCACGGTGGCGTTGTCCTTGGTGATCACCTCCTGCTCGGGAATACTGATCACCTGCTCCATCATGTTCACCTTGCGGCCGACGCGGTCGAAATAGGGAACGATGATGTTGAGCCCTGGCGCCAGCGTACGGGTGTATTTGCCGAACCGCTCGATGGTCCAGTCATAGCCCTCCGGCACCGTCTTGACGCCCGCAAACAGCGTGACAATGACGAGCAGTACAAAGGCAATCGCGAAGATGTCGAAACCGCTCATAAATTCCCTCCAAAGCCGGCAAGGTGCGTTGCCGGGCGCCATCTCTTTTGTCGGCAACGCCGCGACGCCGGTTCAGCCGGGCTGTTCTCAAGTGATGGTTATATAGCTGGGGAACGGCTTGGCGGCCACCAGATGTTCTCTGGTCCGAACGGCGGCAAGCTATCGGCAAATTATCAGGAAGCTATATCCATCCTTGAAGCTCGCGCAAAACGAGCTGGCGGATGACGTCCATGCCGGGATCGCTGTCGTTCAGGCAAGGGATAGCGGCAAATTGCTCGCCGCCATTGTGCTTGAAGATCTCGGCGTTTTCCTGCGCGATCTCCTCCAGCGTCTCCAGGCAATCAGCCGAGAATCCGGGCGTCACGACAGCAATGCGTTTCACACCACCCTTTGCAAGCTTTTCGATGGTCTTGTCTGTATAGGGCTGCAGCCACTCGTCGAAGCCGAAGCGTGACTGAAATGTAAGGACCAGTTTGGAGGCATCAAGACCCATGCGCTGGCGCAGCGCGTCGGTTGTTGCGACGCACTGCGCCTGGTAGGATCGCCCTTGTCGACATATTTCTGCGGCATGCCGTGAAACGACGCCACGATCAGCTCGGGTTGAAACGGCAAGGTTGCCAGATGCGCTGACATCGAGACCGCGAGCGCCTCGATGTAATCGGGATCGTCGTAGTAAGGCGGGCTCACCCGCAGCGTCGGCTGCACGCGCATGCCGGCGAGTGCGCGAAACACCTCGTCGCAGACGGTCGCCGAGGTCGCTGCGGAATATTGCGGATAGAGCGGCACCACCAGCAGGCGGTCACAGCTTTGCGCGGCCAAGGCATCGATGCGCGAGCGGATCGACGGATTGCCGTAGCGCATCGCCCAATCGACCACGACGTGGTCGTGATCGGCGATTGCCTCGGCGAGCTTCTCAGCCTGCGCGCGCGTGATCGTCTTGAGCGGGGATTCGTCTCTCTCGGTGTTCCAGATCTTCCGGTAGTCGCGCGCCTTGCGGCCGGGGCGCACGCGCAGGATGATGCCGTTGAGGATCAGCTTCCAGCGCAGGCCCTGATCCTCGATCACCCGCGGATCGGAGAGGAATTCCTTGAGGTAAACCCGCACGCCCCGCGCGTCGGCAGTGTCAGGCGTGCCGAGATTGACCAGCAGCACGCCGACGCGTTGCGGCTGGGCTGCCGATGCCGGCTTTGGATTTCCAATGGGGACGGCCGCGGTCATGATTTCGATGGCTTCGCGCGTTGCACCATCCTTGTCAAGATAATGGCCGGTTCGATACGCTTCGCACATTGCTCCGGGCGGGAGGAACCATGACGATCGCCGAATGGTGCGTTTTCGGAACGCTGATGCTGTATTTACTGACGATCGCCTCGGTCAAATGGGCCGGGCATCGCCATTTCGACAATGCCCGACCGCGCGATCCCGCCTTCTACGAGGACGCGATCCGTGCCCGCGCGCTCGGCGCCCACCAGAACGGCATCGAGGCGTTTCCATTCTTTGCGGTCGCCGTGCTGCTGGCGGAATTCCGCCTGGGGCCGCAGCACCTGATCGACGAGCTCGCGGTTCTCTTCCTGATCGTGCGGATCGCCTATGTCTTCACCTATCTCGGCAACCGCCCGACGCTGCGTTCGATTCTCTGGAGCATCGGGTTCGCGATCAACATCGCGATTTTCTTTCTGCCGGCGATCAGAGCTTATCTGCCGGCGTAAGGTCGTCATATGACGGCGTGGGTCGGGCTCTCTCGAAAACCTTGAATTCCCGGTTCCCCGGCGATATCTAGGAGAGACTTGTGCTACAATAGAGCCATCATGCTGAAGCGACAGACCATGCGAATTCTCGGAGCGGCGATCGTCCTGATCGTGCTTTCGTTCGCGCCGTCCGTTGCCCAGGCCCATGTCGGCCATCAGCACCAGGCATCCGTCCATGGCAGCCAGGACCAGGCCGCTTCTCAAACAGAGTCTCATGCATCCGAACGGCCGGCCACGCCTGCATCGTTGCAGCAGGCTCAGTGGGGCCAGGCCGGGACACTCCCGGCTTCGGACCGGAATTGCACCGGCGGCTGCTGCTTGTTCGCATGCGGCTGCGCGGCCGGGTTGCCTAGCCCTGTAGCGTTCGACCCTTTTCCCCAGTCGATAACCCGTGTTGCGTTTGCGCTGTCACTGATATGGCCAGACCGCGCGCCAGAGTCGCTCAGGCGCCCTCCCAAATACTTCATCTGAATCCAACCGAACAATGAGTTTGCGAGGCATGCCGCGTGCTGCCCGCAAGCTACGGCAATTCAGATTGAAGGAATACCGGTATGCTTTCCCATTTTGGGCGTGCCCTGCGTGCTCTAGCGGTGACCGCAGTTCTATGCGCTGCGATCACCCCGCTTCCGCCCACGAGGGCCATGACCACGAGGAGCAGCAGCCCGTTTCGGCAGGCGCGCTGCCACGCGGCGAGGCCGCTTCCGATGCGTTCGAGATCGTTGCGATTGTCCGCGGCGAAAATCTCGAGATCTATCTCGACCGGTTCGCCACCAACGAGCCGGTGACCGGCGCAACGCTTGAAGTCGAATCCCCAAGCGGTTCCGTAAAAGCTGCGGAGGGTGCCGATGGCACATACCGGGTGGCAGCACCGTGGCTGGCAAAGAGCGGGCGTACGGACCTGATCTTCACGGTCACGGCGGGAGATACCACCGACATTCTGCCGCTGACGATTCAGACGGCTCCAGGCGCCGCGCAAAGCGCACCGCAACGCGATACGGCTTCCAGCGGGTATATCAGCAAGGTTTCGGTTCTTCTCGTGTTAGGCGGCGCGCTCGTGGGGGCGCTGCTCTCTGCCATCGCATTGCGCGGTGGCCGCAGGACAGCAGCCCTTGTTGCGGTGTTTTCCATGCTCATGGGTGCGCGCGAACCGGTCGCGCATGAAGGCCACGGCCATGAGGAAGAAAAGGCGCAAGTCGCGATCAACACCGTCTCAGGCGAACGCGCCCAGCGCCTTCCGGATGGGGCGGTTTTTGTGCCCAAAACAGTGCAGCGGATATTTGCGCTGCGGACGCTGGTCGCCGAAAACGCCGAGCACAGGAAAGCCACTGAACTTCCGGGGAGAATCATTCCCGATCCCAATGCCAGCGGATATGTGCAATCCGCCGTCGGTGGCCGACTTTCTGCGCCGCCAGGCGGCTTTCCCCGATTGGGCACACGGGTGAAGCAAGGCGACATCCTCGGCTATGTCACGCCGCCCATTGCGGCGATCGATGTTTCCGACATGCGGCAGCGCCAGGGCGAACTCGACCAGCAGATCTCGATCGTCGAACGCAGGTTCGCCCGCTATGAGCAGCTCGCGCCGTCGGGCGCGATATCGCGGACCCAACTCGAGGACACTCGACTCGAGCTGGAAGGACTTCGCGAGCGGCGCGCATCGATCGAAAAATCGCGACGCGAGCCCGAAGCGCTGATCGCGCCGGTGGCAGGCGTGATCGCCGAAGGCAGCGCCGTCGCGGGCCAGATCGTTCAGCCGAGCTCCATCGTTTTCAACATCATCGATCCGTCGCGGCTGTGGGTCGAGGCGCTGAGCTTCGAGAGCCTCGAACCGTCCCGGGGCGCGCGGGCGTCGACATATACCGGCAGGAATTACGACCTTGTCTATCAGGGCACCGGCTTCGCCGATCGCAGCCAATCGGTGCCGGTGCATTTCGCCGTGACCGGCGATACGGCAGGGCTACGAGCCGGCCAGTTCCTGACCGTGCTGGTCACGACCGACGATACGAAGCAAGGCCTCGCGGTGCCGCGCGGCGGTGTCGTGCGCGGCTCAAACGGCCAGGATTTCGTCTACGAGCACATAGCCCCCGAGCGGTTCATGGCAAGGAGCGTGCGCACCGAGCCCCTCGACGGCGATCGTGTGCTGATCGTGTCCGGCTTCACTCCGGGCAAGCGGATCGTGTCGCAAGGCGCGGACCTTCTCGATCACGTACGCTGAGGGGCACGCGCATGTTCACATTCCTGGTCAGCGCCTCGCTCCGCAATCGCCTTCTCGTTCTTGCGATGGCGAGTATCCTCGTTCTTCTGGGCGCCTATACCGCGCGCCAGTTGCCCGTCGATGTGTTCCCGGACCTCAACCGTCCGACCGTTACCATCATGACGGAATCGGAAGGCTACGCCCCGCCGGAAGTCGAGCAGCTCGTCAGCTTCCCGATCGAAACCCAGATGAACGGCGTACCCGGTGTCAGCCGGGTTCGATCGGTCTCGGGCATCGGGCTTTCGATCGTCTACGTCGAGTTCGATTGGGGAACCGATATCTTCCGCAACCGTCAGCTGGTCGCGGAACGTCTCGCGCAAGTGCAGAGCCAGCTACCCCTAAACGTCACCCCGCAGATCGGCCCCATCAGCTCGATCATGGGCCAGATCTCCTGATCGCGGTGACGTCGAAGACGGCATCGCCGATGGAGGTGCGCGAGATCGCCGACTTCACGATCAGGCCCCGGCTGCTCGCGATACCCGGTGTCGCGCAGGTCATCCCGATTGGCGGCGAGGTCCGTCAGTACCGCATTGCGCCGCTGCCTTCCGCGTTGCGCGCGCTCGGCGTGAGCTATGAGCAAATGGAGCAGGCGCTAAGGCAGTTCGGCACCAACACCGGCGGCGGGTTCACCGATCAGAATGCCCGCGAATTCCTGATCCGGAATATCGGGCGCACCACGAGCCTGGAAGACCTGCGCAACATCGTCGTTACCACCATCGAAGGACGCCCCATCCTGCTGCGGCAGGTGGCGAACGTCGACTTTGCGCCCAAGGTCAAGCGCGGCGACGCCGGCTATATGAGCAAGCCCGCCGTGATCGTCTCGGTCGAGAAGCAGCCCAATGTCGACACGGTGCAATTGACGCAACAGATCACGCAGGTGCTCGCGGAGCTGGAGCCCAGCCTGCCGTCCGGCGTCAAGGCCAACGAGATCATATTCAGGCAAGCCAGTTTCATCGAAAACTCGATTCAGAACGTGGAGCGGGTGTTGCTTGAAGCCGCCCTGGTCGTGGCCGTCATCCTGTTCGCGTTTCTTCTCAACTGGCGCACGACGGCCATTTCGCTGACGGCGATCCCGGTCTCGATCCTGACCACGGCCATCATCTTCAAGCTGCTTGGCCTATCGATCAACACGATGACGCTCGGCGGCCTTGCGATCGCCATCGGCGAGCTGGTCGATGACGCCGTCGTCGATGTCGAGAACATCTTCCGCCGGCTGCGCGAAAACAAGGAACAAGGCAGTCCCCGATCCCTGTTCGACGTGGTGGTTTCGGCATCCAACGAAGTGCGGTCGGGCATCGTCTACGCCACGATGATCATCGTCCTCGTGTTCGTGCCGCTGTTTGCGCTGTCGGGCATCGAGGGGCGGCTGTTCGCACCGCTCGGTCACGCCTACATCATCTCGATCCTCGCGAGCCTGTTGGTTTCGATCACCCTCACCCCGGTGATGGCCTATTACCTGCTGCCGGGGATGAAACGCCTCGCGCAACGGGAGAGCTGGCTGGTCCGCAAGCTCAAGTCTGCGAACCATGCGGCGCTCGGGTTTGCCTTTGCCCACAAGGGATTGCTGCTCGGCGTCACGGCGCTGGCGGTGCTGGGCGCCGGTGCGGGCGCACTTGGCCTGAAGCGCGCGTTCCTTCCTGCCTTCAACGAAGGCACTTTCACCATCAATCTCGCGTTCAACCCCGGCGTTTCGCTTTCCGAGATCGACCCGGGTGGGGTCGATCGCCGAACGCCTCTTGCTTGATGTCCCGGAAGTGATCAGCGTCGGGCGGCGTACGGGGCGCGCGGAACTGGACGAGCACGCGGAGGGCGTCCATTCGTCTGAAATCGACGTCGACCTCAAAGCCTCGCAGCGGCCGAAATCCGAGATCGTCGCGGATATACGCTCCCGGCTTTCGGTACTGCCGCTCTCGGTCAATGTCGGGCAGCCGATATCGCACCGGCTCGATCATCTGCTCTCGGGCGTTCGTGCCGAGCTCGCCCTGAAACTGTTCGGCGACGACCTCGACACGCTGCGAAACAGCGCGGAAGAATTCCGCCTGCGGCTCTCGAAGATCGAAGGCATCCAGGACCTGCAGGTCGAAAAGCAGGTTCGGATTCCGCAACTCGAAATCCGCGTCGATTATACGCGAGCTGCTTTGTACGGCGTGCAGCCTGGCGCCGTGACCGATCAGTTGTCGCGCCTGTCGAGCGGGCGCGTCATCTCGCGCGTGGTCGACGGCTACAAGCGCTACGACGTCGTCATGAGGCTGCCAGACCGGCTTCGCACCACCGAGAAGCTGGGCGACCTCCTGATCAAGACCCCATCGGGGTGGATCCCGGCGCGTCAGATCGCGGATGTAAAGGAGACCGATGGGCCAAATCAAATCCTGAGAGAGAACGGCCGCCGGCGCATCGTCATACTCGCGAACTCGGACGGCAAGACCGACATGGCTGAGATCGTGCGGCGCATTCGCGGTGAACTGGATGCGGCGAGCCTGCCGCAGGGCGTCACCGCCAGCCTTGAAGGTACATTCCAGGCCCAGGAGGAAGCCAGCCGTAGAATCGGTATCCTTTCGGTCATTTCTCTCGCGCTGATTTTTGCGATTCTCTACAGCCGCTACCGCTCCGCGGTGCTGGCCGCGATCATCATGGGCGGGGTGCCGCTGGCGCTGATCGGCTCGGTCGCGGCGCTGGCGCTGACCGACCAGCCGCTATCTGTCGCCAGTATGATTGGCTTCATAACCCTCACGGGGATCGCGACCCGCAACGGCATTCTCAAGATCAGCCACTACATCAATCTCGCCTTGCAAGAGCGGATGGAGTTCGGGCCGGCACTTGTCATCCGCGGAAGCCTCGAGCGCATGACGCCCGTGCTGATGACCGCGCTGTCCGCGGGGCTGGCGCTGCTGCCGCTGCTGATCGCGGCAGACGATCCGGGCAAGGAAATCTTGCACCCGGTCGCGGTGACGATCTTCGGTGGACTTGTCAGCGCGACATTGCTCGATGCCCTGATCACGCCCGTGCTGTTTCTCATGTTCGGCAGGAAGCCGCTGATGCGACTGATGCAACGGCAGTCCGAGGAGCGTCTGGCGGATCATGCCGCCTCGCATTCCTACTAATCGTTGTAAGGAGACTACGCATGAAGTTCCGATATCTCACCCTCGGCATTGCCTTGCTGGCCGGCCTGCCGGCCTACGCACACGAGCCGAAAGCGTCCCATGGCGGACGTGTCGCCGAAGCCGGTCCATACCATGTCGAACTCGTCGCAAAGGACACGGCGATCGAAGTTTTCCTCATGGGCGAAAACGACAAGCCGATTGATCCGAAGGGTTTCAAGGGCGTCGCCATTTTCAGTCTGGGAGGAAAGGCCGAACGCATCCCGCTCGCGCCTTCGGAAAAGAACGTGCTGAGCGGAACAGCGGCCACGGCCCTGCCGACCAATCCCAAGGGGGCGGTTCAGCTCACAGCGCCGGACGGCAAGACTGCAACGGCGCGATCTCGACTGACGCTGCTGGCAAATCAACCGCAGGATCATGCTCCAAGATGATGTTCGCGCGCCGCGATCAGGTCCCGGATCGCCTTCGATATCGGGACCGGGCGATGGGTTTGCTGGTTGGTGTTGACCCAGACGGTCTCACCGGTCACGAGCGCGTCAGCGCCGCCCTTCAAGAAGATGGCGAGCTCAAAGGTGAGGCTTGAATTGCCGATCCGTGCCACGCGCGCGCCGACGTCCAATTCCCAGTCGAACCGGACCGGCGCCTTGTATTCGATGACCGATCTGACGACGTGGAAATCCTCGCCCGTTCTGCCTGGCGTCGGCATACTGATCGTAGCCGAGCGCCCGAAAATACTCGGTGATGGTGGTGTCGAAATAGGTCAGGTAGTGCGCGTTGAAGACAACGCCCTGACCGTCGATTTCGGAATAGCGCACCCGGAACGGGTGAAAGAACCAGAATTGCTCGCGTGACATGGGATTCCCGGCTATGCGTGTTCGGCTGCATGCATAGCTTACCGATTCAGTTTCATAAAGCCGATGCGCTTGGTCACAAACACGTCGCGCGTTCGGCGGCGAGGTAGCCGAACAACAGGCCAAGGCCGAACAGCAGCACGAGGCCAGCCGCGCCGAATTCGATGCCGCGCATGATCAGCGTGCCGCCGCCTTCGCTTCCTGCGCTGAGCCGCCGGGCGAGCCCTTTGCGGACACGGCAACGACGGCGATGGTCGCGACCGTGATCGCGGTGCCGAGCCCCATCACGAAGGTCGCGGCGATGCCGGCCCAGAACAGCCCCTGCGCCAGCGAAAACACCAGCACCAGGATCGCGCCCGAGCAGGGCCGCATGCCGACGGCGAAGATCGCGCCCAAGCCGCGTTGCCAGCCGCCGGGGCCGGCGAGTTGATCCGGCGTCGGTCCGTGCGAATGGCCGCAATGCTCGTCATGAACATGGTCGTGGCCGTGATGATGATCGTGGTGGTGATGATCGTGATTATGATGGCCGTGGTCATGGCCATGATCATGATGATGGTGCGCCGTCGCCAACGCCGGCTCCGGCTTCGCCTGCAGCGCACGCATAAAGCCGCCGCCCTTGGTCCAGACCAGCCGGGCGCCGAAGGCCGCGATCAGGGCGTAGCTTGCGATCTCGATCGCTTTCTCCGCGGAGCACATCGTCTTGGCGGTCGAAGAGAGCAGCCAGGCGAGCACCGCAACCAGCGCCACCGCCACCAGCGCCTGCAGCAGCGCCGACGCGAACGACAGCACGATGCCGCGCCGCGCGGTTTCCTCGTTTGCGACCAGATAGGACGAGATCACCGCCTTGCCGTGGCCGGGGCCGGCGGCGTGAAAAATGCCGTAGGCAAAGGAAATCCCAAGCAGCGTCCAGACCGCGCTGCCATCCAACTTCGCGGCGCGTATCGTCGCCGACATCTCGCGATAGAATTCGGATTGCTTGGCGAGGATCCATCCGATGATGCCGCCGACCTGCGGCTCGGCAGGAGGCCGCGGGCCGCCGAACGGATTTTGCGCCATCAAGGCGTGCACGGCCGCGTCCAGGACAATAACAGCCGATAATGCGGCTACGATGAAGGTGATGCCTCGCGCAAGGCCGGCGGGCATCCACCTCACGGGCAATTCACCGTGATCTTGTTGGCGAACATCGCGCCGTAATTGGAATTGTCGCCGCTCATGAAGTTCTGCTCGTTCAGGCGCTGGGTGTTGGCGGTGTCATCATTCGGCCGCTGGAACTGGATCCGGCAGGCGGCAGGCGCACCGACCAGCTTGATCGGATCCTTGTCGTCGAATTTGAAGTCGATGAAATAGGAGGGATCGAACACTTCCAGTGCGAGCTGTTTCGGCGTCACCGGCGCCTTCAGCGGCAGAACGAAATGCAGCGTCAGCGCGCTGTCCTTGTATTCGAGGAAGTAGTCGGTCGGCTCCTCGAATTTCGTCTTCTTGCCGTCGGCCTTGGCGAAGGTGAAGTAGGCGAACTCCTTCAGCGATTCGACATTGGTCTGCGCCAGCGGCGCCAGTTCCTCGCGGTTGTAGACGCCCTTGGTCTTGGTCGTGATGCCCTGCAGCGCGTAGGTTGTGAACATCTCATCAAAAGTCCAGGCGTGACGCACCCCCGTGATCGAGCCGTCGGGCGCGTAGACCACCTCGCTCTTGGCCTCGATCCAGACATGCGGATGCGCGTGGGCGGCGGCCGTGCCGAGCATGATGCCGGCAGCGAGGAGAAGCAAACCGAGTAACCGATGCATGGTTGATATCACCTCAGGCCGCCGGTGTTGTTTCGAGCAGGCCGCGTCGCTGCAGCAGCGCGTCGGGCTCCGGCTCGCGGCCGCGGAAGGCGACATAGGCCTCCTCCGGCTCGCGCGAGCCGCCCGACGAATAGATATCGTCGTGCAGGCGCTTTGCCACCGCCGGATCGAAGATATCGCCGGCCTCCTCGAAGGCGCCGAACGCGTCGGCGTCCATCACTTCCGACCACATATAGCTGTAATAGCCAGCCGCATAATGATCGCCGGAAAAGATGTGCCCGAACTGCGTGGGCCGGTGCCGCAGCGCGATTTCCGCGGGCATACCGATCTTTTCCAACTCCGCCTTCTCGAACGCTGCAACGTCGCGGCTGGCCTCGGCAGGCTGGGTGTGGAACTCGAGGTCGATCAGCGCCGAGGATACGAACTCCACGGTGGCAAAGCCCTGGTTGAACTTGCGGGCGGCGAGGAAGCGCTGCAGCAGGTCGTCCGGCAGCGGCTCGCCGGTCTGGTAGTGTTTGCGAACTGCCGCAGCACCTGCGGCTGCTCCTGCCAGTGCTCGTAGAGCTGCGAGGGTAACTCGACGAAGTCGGTGAACACCGATGTCCCCGACAGCGAGGGATAGGTCACGTTGGACAGCAGGCCGTGCAGGCCATGGCCGAACTCATGGAATAGCGTACGCGCATCGTCGGGCGACAACAGCGACGGCTCGCCGCCGGCGCCCTTGGCAAAGTTGCAGACGTTGATGATGAGCGGGGCGATCTCGACGTCGAGCTTCTGCTGGTCGCGCAGCGAGGTCATCCAGGCGCCGGAGCGCTTTGAGGGCCTGGCGAAGTAATCGCCATAGAACAGCGCCTTGTGCTTGCCGTCGGCGTCCTTGACCTCCCAGACCCGGACGTCGGGATGCCAGACCGGGATGTCTTTCCGCTCCGAGAAGGTGATCCCGAACAGCCGGGTGGCGCAGTCGAAGGCGGCCTCGATCATGTGATCGAGCACGAGATAGGGCTTGATCGCAGCGTCGTCGAAATTGGCGCGGCGCTGCCGCAGGATCTCGGCGTAGTAGCGCCAGTCCCACGGGGCGAGCGCAAAATTACCGCCCTCCTCCGCGATCAGCGCCTGCAGGGCGTCGCGGTCGGCGAGCGACCGCGCCCGGGCCGGTTTCCAGACCCGCTCCAGCAGGCTGCGCACCGCCTCCGGCGTCTTGGCCATGGAATCCTCCAGCCGGTAAGCGGCGTAGGTCGGGAAGCCCATGATCTTGGCGGCCTCCTCGCGGAGCGCGAGGATTTCCACGATGGTGGCGTTGTTGTCGTTGGCGTTGCCATTGTCGCCGCGCGCGGTGAAGGCCTTGAAGACCTTCTCGCGCAGGTCGCGGCGGGATGAGCTCTTCAGGAACGGCTCGACCGAGGAGCGCGACAGCGTCACGATCGCCTTGCCGGCCATGCCCCGCTCTTCCGCAGCCGCCTTGGCCGCGGCGACGAAGGCCTCGGGAAGGCCGGCGCGATCGTCCTCGCCGAGCTCCATGAACCAGTCCTGCTCGTCGCCGAGCAGATGGTGGCTGAACGAGGTGCCGAGCTGGGCCAGCCGCTCGTTGATCTCGGCCCGCCGCTTCTTGGCGACCTCGTCGAGGCCGGCACCGGCGCGGTAGAAATTGGTGTAGGTGCGCTCCAGCAGCCGCATCTGTTCGCCGGTCAGGCCGAGCGTGGCGCGCTTCTCGTGCAGCATCGCAATGCGGCCGAACAGCACTGCGTTCATCATGATCGGGTTCCAGTGCCGCGCCATCCGCAAGGAGACTTCCTTGTCGATCTCGAGAATCGCCGGATTGGAGTGTGCCGAGACCAGGTCGTAGAACACGGCTGCGACCTTGGAGAGCAGCTTGCCGGAGCGTTCCAGCGCCGTGACGGTGTTGGCGAAGTCCGGCACCGAGGGATCGTGGGTGATCGCCGCGATCTCGGCGGCATGGTCGGCAAAGGCCTGCTCGAAGGCGGGCAGGAAGTGCTCCGGCTCGATCTCGGCAAAAGGCGGCGTCTCGAACGGCGTCTGCCACGGCTTGAGCAGCGGATTTGCTCCAGCTTCCGGAGCGGCCGCCGTCTGCAGGGTTTCTGACATCACAATTCCCGTCTTTTCCTTGAAAATATGCGGCAATCTATATCACGCGATGCGGCATTTTTGGGCCTTTTGCGCTTGATAGATGGGGCCTTTTCGGAGAGATTGCGCCCCTTGAACAGGACCTTTTCCATGAGCCCACAGCCCGCTTCCACCTCCTCCCGCGCCGTCGCCTGGCCAAGCGTCGTCACCGTCATCTCGGCGGCAATCCTGATCGGCGCAGAAGTGTTCGGCGCGGCGTTTGCCGGCGGCTGGGCGCTCGCGATCCTGTTCGGCCTCGACGACACCAGCGCTCACATCCTGCAGGCAGTGCTGTTCGGGATCGGCGTGCTGATCATGGTGGCGTTCATCCGCGCCGCGCAACGCATCGAACCGTTCTTCAAGCGCGCCTGACGCGCGTTCAAGAAAGCGCTGCGGCACAGGCGCTGAAGCACTCACGCATCTTTTAGAAATCTTAACGTCCGTTCATGTTTGTTCATCGGCAGCGCGCGCCGAGAACGAATTTGTAAGCACACGTCGGGGAAATTTGTCCCCAGCCTAAAAAATTGTTGCGAAGCGAAATCAAAAGTCTTATTTCCAGCTTGCCCAATTTCGCACGTGCCTGTGGTCGTGTGTCAGTCGGTAGGTATCCGGACAAGAGGCCGGACAGCCGCCAAGGGATGGAAGAACCGAGGGTCGCTCCATAAGCGGCCAGCATCTCTCAAGAGATGCCGTTGAAGGTCTCTCTATCCTTTGCAACCGTGACTGGCAGCCGGAGGCGAACCGGCGCACCCCGCTCTCAACGGGGGACGCGACTTAAAGCAACGACGGATCGGGCTTTTTTGGTCTCTACCGGCATTCCAACGCCGGCGCGGGCTACTGAAAAGGCTTGTCCTTCATTGCCAGGTGTGCGGGCGGGAAGATTCCCGACCAATCCACGGCAGCACAATTCGGTCTGAGTTCAAGGCCTTGTCGCGTCTCCATCGTGCGACAACGCCGAAGCACTCATGTCCGAGATCAAAATTTGAACGGGTCCCGTCGCTGGGCCGTTTGGAGGGTGCTATGACCGAACGTATTCAGGAATTCCTGCGTAACCGCCGCAGCGAGGGCCAGGACACCGAGCCGTGCCTCGTTGTCGACCTCGAAGTCGTGCGCGACAATTACCAGACCTTTGCCAAGGCGCTGCCGGACAGCCGTGTGTTCTATGCCGTGAAGGCGAACCCGGCGCCGGAAGTGCTGTCGCTGCTCGCCTCGATGGGCTCCTGCTTCGACACCGCAACCGTCGCCGAAATCGAAATGGCGCTGGCTGCCGGTGCGACGCCGGACCGCATCTCCTATGGCAATACGATCAAGAAGGAGCGCGACATCGCGCGCGCCTTCGCGCTCGGCATTCGCCTGTTCGCGGTCGACTGCGCCGCCGAAGTCGAGAAGATCGCCCGAGCCGCCCCCGGCGCAAAGGTGTTCTGCCGCATTCTCTATGACTGCGCAGGCGCCGAGTGGCCGCTGTCGCGCAAGTTCGGCTGCGACCCGGAGATGGCGGTCGAGGTGCTCGACCTCGCCAAGCGTCTGGGCCTGGAGCCGTGCGGCATCTCGTTCCATGTCGGCTCGCAGCAGCGCAAGGTGAAGGCGTGGGACCGTGCCCTGTCGATGGCCTCGACGGTGTTCCGGGACTGCGCCGAGCGCGGGATCAACTTGTCCATGGTCAACATGGGCGGCGGCTTCCCGACCAAGTACCTCAAGGATGTTCCTCCGGTCCTGCAGTATGGCCGGTCGATCTTCCGTGCCCTGCGCAAGCATTTCGGCAACCAGATCCCGGAAACGATCATCGAGCCGGGTCGCGGCATGGTCGGAAATGCCGGCGTCATCGAGACCGAAGTCGTCCTGATCTCCAGGAAGAGCGACGAGGATGAGGTGCGCTGGGTGTATCTCGACATCGGCAAGTTCGGCGGTCTCGCCGAGACGATGGACGAGTCGATCCGCTACGCCATCCGCACGCCGCATGACGGCGCGGACATGACGCCGTGCGTGCTCGCAGGCCCCACCTGCGACTCGGCCGACGTGCTGTACGAGAAGATGCCGTATCCGCTTCCGGTGACGCTCGAGATCGGCGACAAGCTGCTGATCGAAGGCACCGGGGCCTATACGTCGACCTACTCGGCGGTGGCGTTCAACGGCATCCCGCCGCTGCGGACTTACCACATCTGACGCCTCGTTGAGGCTCGACTAATCGGGAGCCGGTGCGCCGGCTCCCTCCCCTCATTTGCCGACTTTCTGACAACGCTTTGCGCGGCAGCCTGCCGTTGCGAGCGGGGACTGACGTGCCATGACTGCTTTGCGGAAGACCACCACTGCCCTCACCCCCGATGCCGCTCCGTTCGCGATCCGTGCGGAGCGAGCCTCGGACGTCGCTGCGCGCGAGGCGCTGCTGGATGCCTGCTTTGGCGACAACCGCCATACGCGCACCTGCCAGCGCCTGCGCGACGGACGCGCGCCCGCCGAAGGCCTTGCCCTGTCGGCCGTGCGCCAGGGCCGCCTGGTCGGGTCCGTGCGGTTGTGGCACGTCAGCGCCGGGGGCATCCCGGCGCTCATGCTCGGCCCGCTGGCGGTGGAGGCATCCTCCCGCCAGCTCGGCGTCGGGGCTGCGCTGATGGACCACGCGCTCGCGGCGGCGAAGGCGCGTGGCCATCGCGCGGTAATCCTGCTGGGCGACGCGCCCTATTACGCCCGCTTCGGCTTCTCGGCCGCCAAGACCGGCGAGCTGGCGCTACCGAGCGCGTTCGAACGCGACCGGCTGCTCGGCCTCGAACTTAGCGCAGGCGCGCTCGACGGCGCCTGGGGCATGATCGCCGCGACCGGCGCGCCGCTGCCTAAACCCAAGGCAAGCCGCACCAGGAAAGCGCTGCTCGTGCCGCGCGTGGCTTGATGCCATGCCGGAGAGCCTTCCCGAGCCAGGCAGCGGCGCGCGCCCGCGCTTCCGCAGCGTCATCACCGCAGTGCTCCTGATCATGATCTCGGTCATGATCGGGCGGGACATCCTCGTGCGTCGCTGGGGCGGCTCCGCGCCCCCGGCCTCAGACGTTGCCAGACCATCCAGGTAGCCCCGCGAGGGTGCGCGCGCAGGCGAAAAGCCCTTAAACCGCGCCAAACCCGCCCCCGGATCATGCCCATTTCTTCCACGATCGAGGTTCCGATGCCCCGTCGCCTGATCTCCACCGGCTCGCCTTTCGAAAAGATCGCCGGCTACAGCCGCGCCGTCATCGACGGCGATTTTGCCTTCGTCGCCGGCACCACCGGCTACGACTACACGACCATGGTCATACCGGCCGATGTCACAAGCCAGGCACGTAACTGCTTTAGGAACATCGAGGCTGCGCTGAAGGAAGGCGGCTTCGCGATGGCCGATATCGTCCGCGCGACCTATTACATCACCGACCTCGCGGATGCGGACGCGTTCTTCGCGGTCTGCGGCGAAGCGTTCGGCGAGATCCGCCCGGCCACCACGCTCCTCGTCGTCGCGGGGCTCTACAAGCCCGAGATGAAGGTCGAGATCGAAGTGACCGCGAAGCGCCGCACCCCTGATCCCCCAACACTGACACCGTTTTCCGGAGACCCCACTGATGAACCCGCCTGCGCAGATCCACGCGAAAATTTCCGGCCCCATCGTCATGATCGGCTTCGGCTCGATCGGCAAGGGCACGCTGCCTCTGATCGAGCGCCACTTTGACTATGACAAGTCGCGCTTCGTCATCATCGATCCGCATGAGGATGGCGAACTCGCCAAGCAGCACGGCGTGCGTTTCATCAAGCAGGGTATCACCCGCGAGAACTACCGCGAGGTGCTGGTGCCGCTGCTCACCGCAGGCGGCGGCCAGGGTTTTTGCGTCAACCTTTCGGTCGATACCTCGTCGGTTGACATCATGACCTTGTGCCGCGAGATCGGCGCGCTCTACATCGACACCGTCGTGGAGCCGTGGCTCGGCTTCTATTTCGACAAGAAGATCGGCCCGGAGAAGCGCTCGAACTACGCGCTGCGCGAGACGCTGCTGGCGGCCAAGCACAAGAGCCCGGGCGGCACCACCGCGGTCTCCACCTGCGGCGCCAATCCCGGCATGGTGTCGTGGTTCGTCAAGCAGGCGCTGCTCGATATCGCCCGCGATACGGGCGTTGAGGTCAACGAGCCGAAGAGCCGCGAAGGCTGGGGCCAGCTCGCGCAGAAGCTCGGCGTCAAGGGCATTCATATCGCCGAGCGCGACACCCAGCGTTCCAAGAAGCCGAAGCCGATGAACGTGTTCGTCAACACCTGGTCGGTCGAAGGTTTCGTTTCCGAGGGCATGCAGCCGGCCGAACTCGGCTGGGGCACCCATGAGAAATGGATGCCGGACAACGGCCGAGAGCATACCGAGGGCTGTGGCGCCGCGATCTACCTGCTACAGCCCGGTGCCAACACCCGCGTCCGCTCCTGGTGCCCGACGCCCGGCGCGCAATACGGCTTCCTCGTCACCCACAACGAGTCGATCTCGATCGCGGACTACTTCACCGTGCGCGACGGCGCGAAGGTGGTCTACCGCCCGACCTGTCACTACGCCTATCATCCGGCCAACGACGCCGTGCTGTCGCTGCACGAGATTTTGGCGCCACCGGCAAGATGCAGCCGAAGTGGCACATTCTGGACGAGAATGAGATCGAGGACGGCATCGACGAACTCGGCGTGCTGCTCTACGGCCACGGCAAGAACGCCTATTGGTACGGCTCGCAGCTCTCGATCGAGGAAACCCGCCGCATCTGCCCCTACCAAAACGCCACCGGCATGCAGGTGTCCTCCGCCGTGTTGGCCGGCATGGTGTGGGCGCTGGAAAACCCCGAAGCCGGCATCGTCGAGGCCGACGAGCTGGATTTCCGCCGCTGCCTCGAAATCCAGATGCCGTATCTCGGCCCGGTGAAGGGCTATTACACCGACTGGACGCCGCTGTCGGACCGGCCCGGTCTGTTCCCGGAAGACATCGACACGTCCGATCCCTGGCAATTCAGGAATGTGCTGGTGCGATAGCGCCGGCACGGCACAGGCCCGCGAGGTGATGCGAAGACCATTGTCGAAATCGAGGTGAGGCTGATAGGGTGCACAACCACAACGTGACGCCCTGACAGTCGCGCCGGTGACAATGAGCCGAAATTCAAACGCAGCCCGTTCCGCGAAGCTAATAAACGCCGGCGTAGCAATCGCCCTGATGTTCTCATCGCTCTGTCCCGGCGCGGCTCTCGCCGCCGGGGAAGGATGCATGGCGAGCTACTACCGCAGCAAGCAGCCTTCCTGCGTCGACGACACGCTGGCGCAGCTCCGGCAAACGGCCGCAAGCGGGCGGGCCGAACCCAACACCATCATCGGCTTTCTCGCCGAACTGTTCAGGACCTCCCCGCAGGAGCGCGAGCGCCTCCTCAAGGCCGAGCCCTCGAACTACATGAAGTCGGTAGATGTCATCAGCCTGTACAGGGCGGGCTTGCCCGACGAGGCGCAGAAGTTTGCCTCCACCAACAACCTTTCCAGCCTGTCGGACAGATTGCGGGCAGCGCGGATGCCACCGCTGGACGCCGTGAGGCCATCCTCGATGCCGGCCGACAATGACTTGCTGATCGGCGCCTACATGGCGTCCGGCAACACGGCGCATATCCAGCGAATTCTCGACAATTATTCCGGCGCCGACGATGGCATGGTCAGTGACGGCTTGCGCGTCGGCTTCATGATGAGCAAATTCGGTCCCGGCCTCGCGCCGAAGGGACGCGACAGCGTCATGATCAAGGTCGCCTGCACCAAATACGACTGCAAGGCGGACCACACCAAATTCCTTCGGGTCATGACACTGGGGACGGCGATCTGGTCCCTGCAATCGCTGGCGGCGCAGGACGACGGTATCAAGAAGACGCTGTCCGAGTTCTTTTCCCGCGACGCGCGTCTCAAAGACCTGTTCGCGGCCGAGCAGGTCGCTTTCGGAAACTACTTGACTACGATCGTGCTCGTGTCGACCTTCCAGAAAGATCGCGCCGGAGCAGCCCGGGACCAGACCTACGACCTGATGAACAAATCCGCGTCGGTCTACGAAAATCTGGGGTCCGGCAAGGACGCGTTCGACCCCTTCAGGAATCTCAAGAAGTAACCGAGTGGTGCGTAGCCGCGTGGAGCGGCAGCCGCCCGGCGGTTCCTGCTGCAGTGCACAGCAGGCGGCGCGATTCCGGGCGTAGAACTACGCACGGAAACCCGACCCCTCGTAACGCTCGATTAATTCAATCGCGCGACCCTGAGGGTAATTATCTGCGACGGCCCAAGGCCGTCACCGCAGCTTTTCGAGCGAGGGCTCCCGGTTGGGGCAACCAACATGCGCGTCATTATTGCCATCGTCCTGTCGGCCGCTGCGCTAGCCGCATGCACGCCTGAAAGCAACAACGACGTTACGGGCTCGGTCGGAGACTGCGCCCGCAAGCTCTACAGCCAGTACAATCCCAAGGACAAGAAGCAGTGCGTCGCCGTCTGCATCGCCTGCGAGCGCGGCGTGATGACGACCTGCTCAACCGCATGCACTCTCAAGGGCGCGATTTGATCGCACGCCGGCGGCACCTCGCCGTCAGACGACGCCGCCGAGATAGAGCCGCTTGACGATGTCGTTGGCCTTCAATTCGTCAACCGACTGCGCCGCCACCGCGATCTCGCCGTGAACGATGATGTAACCGCGGTCGGCGATCCGGATCGCCTGGTTGAAGTTCTGCTCGGCCATCAGCACGGTTAGACCGACGCGCTGCTTGAGTTCGCCGATCTTGGCGATGGTCTGCGACACCAATAGCGGCGACAGGCCGACCGAGGGTTCGTCGATCAATAGCAGCCGCGGCGAGGACATCAGCGCGCGCGCAATCGCGAGCATCTGCTGCTGTCCGCCGGACATGGTGCCGGCGAGCTGGCTGCGGCGCTCCTGCAACGCGGGAAACGTCTCATAGGCCAGCGCCAGATTGCGATCGATGGCGCTGCGAGCGGCCTTGCGGAAAGCACCCAGCATCAGGTTTTCCACGACCGTCAGCTTGGGAAACAGCCGCCGTCCCTCCGGCACCAGCGCCACGCCGAGATCGACGATCTCTTCCGCCGAAAGTTTGGTGAGATCGTGCGCATGGCCGTCGATCGTCAGCGACAGCCGGCCGCGGTCCGGGCGGACCAGGCCCATGATGCACTTCATCAGCGTGCTCTTGCCGTTGCCATTGGTGCCGAGCAAGGCCACCGTCTCGCCGGCCTCGACATGGAGCGTGACGCCGCGCAGCGCCTTGACGGCACCGTAGCCGGCATCGAGGCGCTCGATGGCTAGGCTAAGTGCCAAGGTAGGCCTCCTGCACCCGCTTGTTGGCCATCACCTCGGCCGGTGCGCCGATCGCGATGATTTTTCCCGCGTCGAGGCACATCACCCGTTCCGAAAAGCGCATCACTGCCTGCATGATGTGCTCGATCATGATGATGGTGATGTCCTCCTCGCCGAGGCTGATCAGGAGATCGAGCACCTCGTCGACTTCGGAAGAGGAAAGTCCCGCCATCGCCTCGTCCGAAATCAAAAGTTTCGGCCGCACCGCCATCGCACGCGCGAGCTCCATCTTGCGCAATTCCACCTGGCTCAGCGTATCGGTCGACGCACCGGCCTTGGCGGCAAGTCCCATCCGCGTCAGGATCGACATCGCGACATCTTCCTCCGGCAGGCTCGAACCGACGGAAGCAAAGTCGAGCCCGACCATGAGGTTTTCCAGCACCGTCATGCTCTTGAACGGCCGCGGAATCTGGAAGCTGCGGGCGATGCCACGGCGCGCGCGCAGATGCGGCGGCAGTTGGGTAATGTCTTCGCCGCAGAACACCACGCTGCCGACCTGCGGACGCAGCGCGCCCGAAATGCAGTTGATCAGCGTGGTCTTTCCCGAGCCGTTCGGCCCGATCAGGCCGAACCGTTCGCCTTTCCGGATATCGACGCTGATATTGTCGAGTGCGGTGAAGCCGCCGAAGGTCTTGGTAAGGGCTCCGACTTGCAGCAGAGGCGCGTCAGGCGCGGCTGTCACCGTCATGGCTTGCCTCCCGCGCGCAGGCGATAGCGGGGCCGCAACAGACCGATGATGCCCTTGGGCGCGCCGACCACGAACAGCACCAGCATGATGCCGAGCACCAGCACGTTGACTTCCGAGGAGATGGTCACGGCGAGAAGCTGTTGTGTCGAGCCGAGCAGGATGGCGCCGAGCACCGGGCCGATCCAGTGCGCGGTTCCGCCGATCAGCGCCATCGCAAGCGCCGACAC
This sequence comes from Bradyrhizobium sp. RDT10, assembly GCA_044772375.2. Taxonomy (GTDB): domain Bacteria; phylum Pseudomonadota; class Alphaproteobacteria; order Rhizobiales; family Xanthobacteraceae; genus Bradyrhizobium. The sequence continues at coordinate 199,852 of CP187939.1, read as the reverse complement.
CGAGTAGCTCAGATTGAACGCCGAGGACGGATCGGCATATTGCAGGTACATGGCGGCAGGCGCCCCGGCCGCAGAAATCAGCGCGCCCGATATCATGCAGGCGACCAGTTTCAGCTTCAGGGTCGGCACGCCCGTGCATTCGGCGGCGAGTTCGTCGTCCCTGAGCGCCTGCAGGCCGCGGCCGATCCGGGAGTTCTGGATGTAGCGTGCGATCGATACGGCAATGACCACCAGGAGCGCCTGCACGAAAAACAGCATCTTCACGTAACTGTCGAACGGCGCCATCACCGGCGGCCGCTGCAACTGGATGCCGGCCGCCCCGCCGACGAACCGCCAGTTCATCACAAAGGTCTCGATGATGATCGCAAGCGCGATGGTCGCGATCGAGAAGAAGATGCCGCGCATCCGCAAGGTCAACAGGCCAACACCAAAGCCGAGCGTCATGCCGACGACCGCGGCGGCTGCGATCTGCACCACGAGCGGCGCCCCCGTCGCCTTGAACAGGGCGACTGCCGTGTACACGCCGACACCGAAAAAGGCGTTGGTGCCGAAATTGACGTAACCGGCATAGCCGCCAAGGATGCTCCAGGCGACCGCGAGCGCGATGAATTGCAGGATGACGTAGCCGGCAAAAAATGGATATTCGTTGCGGACGATTTGCGTCATCGACAGTACGGCGATGAGGAAGACGACCACGCCGGCCCAGAATATGATGCTGTTGCGATACTTCGTCATCGGCCAAGCAAACCTTGCGGCCGGACGGCGAGCACGCCGAGCAGCATCGCGAACGAGATCGCCGGCGCCCAGGAGGCGCCGAACATCGTCAGCACAATCGATTCGGCGACACCGAGGATGATGGCGGCGATCAGGGTGCCGCTGATGCTGCCGAGCCCGGCCATGACCACGACGCAGAAGGTACGCCCGATATAGGCGCGGTCGAGTGTCGGCTCGACCGGCGCTACGATGATCAAGAGCGCACCGGCGATCCCGAGCACGGCGGTGGCGATGCCGAAGGCAAACTGCTTGATGCGGACCGGATTGGCGCCCATCAGCCGCAGCGCCTCCTCGTCCTGCGCGACCGCGCGGATCGCACGCCCCATGAAGGTTTTCGACAGGTACACCGCCAGCAGCACCGTCAGCGCCAGAGCCACCGCGAACGCGACGAGCTGCCGGATCGGTATCCGAAACTCGCCGAACCGCCAGGACTTGCCGATATAGGTCGCCGAGACCGAGCGCTGGTCAACGCCGAACTGCAGGATGATCAGTACCTCGATGATGAAGGCGATGCCGAAAAAAACGCGATGCCGCGGACGCCGGCGTCGCTGCCGCGCCGCTCGAAGGTCTCGTAATAAACGCGGTAGGCGAGCAGGCCGAACAGGAAAAACAGCGGCGTGAGCGCGAGCCCGGCCAGCAGCGGATCGATGTCGTAGCTTTCGTTGAGCTGGTACACGCCGTAGGACGCGAGCACCAGGAACGCCGGATGCGCGACATGGGGAACGTCGAGCAAACCGAACGAGACGGATAGCCCGACGCTGACGGCGGCATAGAAGCAGCCGAGCAGCACCCCAAGCACCACTGCTCCCAGCAGCAGGTCCATCGAAAACACGTCAGGTCCCCCTTGGCTCCGGGCCGGAAAAGCCACGAGGCCTAGTTTCGGGCCGCCTCGAAGGGACTGATGAGATTTCCGGTCTTCAGCTTTTCCGGGAACAGGATCACCTGCTTGCCGGACGACCGGAACTGTTCGATGTCCTTGTCCTTCACGCCCCGGAACTGCGCCTGTAGCGTCGCCGTTTCCTTGCGCTCGCCATCCGCCGAAAACGCGATCGGCCCGACGATGGTCTTGTGCTCGTTCTCGCGCAGATATTTGGCGATAGCCTTCTGGTCGAGCGACTTGGTCGCACCGACCGCCGCCTCGATCATCTGTCCCATCGCGTAGCCGAACGGCGCCAGATAATAGCCGAGCGGATCGACCTTGGCCTCGATGGCGCGCTTTGTGTACTTGTCGAAAAATTCCTTGGTGCCGTCGAAATACATGCTCTTTTCCGGCAGCCAGGTATTGTAGTTCACGACGCCGTTGAGCAGCGAGCCGAGGTTGGACATCACGGCGGCAAATTGCAGGCCGACCATGCCGCCGCCGAAAATCTTGACATCGTCGCCGATCCCGATCTCGTTCACGGCGCGCAGGATGCCGGCCGAGTCGGGCGGATACGACGCGACATAGACGATATCGGGCTTGGCGGCCTTGAGCGCGCGGATGATGGAGGCGAATTCCACCGTGTTCGGCGGATAGGACTGATCGAACACAACCGGGATGTTGCGCTTCTTGGCGACATCCCTCGCCGTCAGCGCGAGGTTCTGGGCGAATTCCTGATCCGCCGTGAGCAGCGCCATGCTCTTGCCGCCGGCCTTCTGCGCCAGATCGAGGAACGAGGCCGCCCAGCTGTCGGCCGGTCCCCAGGGCGCATTGTTGAACCACATGTCGTGGCCGACCTTGCTGTTCACCTGGAACGAAAAATTCCCCATCAGCAGCAGGCCGCGCTGCTTGACGAACGGCATGATCGGCGCGGTCGGCACCGTCGCGTAAGGCGCGAACAGGAGATCGACCTTGTCGACATCCACGAGCTTCGCGTAGATCGCCGGCGTCTCCGATGCGCTCGACTTGTCGTCATAGACGACGAGTTCGACCTTGCGGCCGAGCAAGCCGCCCTTGGCATTGATGTCGTCGCGCCAGATTTCGATGCCAAGCAGCGAAGCCTTGCCGCCGCCGGCGAGACCGCCGGTTTGCGGCATCGACATGCCGATCTTGATCGGCGGCTGCTGGGCATGAGCGCTCGAACCCTGTCCAAGTACGGCAGCCGCCATCGCTCCGCCGAGAAATGTCCTGCGTTTCATTGCTTCCCCCTATGTGCCGTTTTCCGTTGTCATTCTGGTTCCGCCGGATCTTTGCCCGGCTGTTGCGAAAGGATTCTGTCAGGCTGAGACTATTCGGCAGCCCCTGCTGGAGCGGGTTCATTTCTGGCCGATCGTTTCATGATCGCCGACGGATCGGCGCCGACGCGCCCACTGGTCTTGTCGGCCGCGCTTTCGCGCGACAGCCGCATGTCGAAGCGGATGCTCGGCATCCCCTTGATCGGGCAGTCCGGATCGTTTGCCGCCACGTCGACGGCGAGATCGCCCGACGAGCCGAATACGACATCGTCGGCCAGATGCGGATCGTCGCGCAGATAGAGCGCGGTGACGAGTTCGCGATAGCCTGACGCGCCGACCAGGAAGTGAATATGCGCCGGCCGCATGCCATGCCGCGCCTGCGCCTTCACCATGGCGCCGACCGGCCCGTCCATCGGGATCGAATATCCGAGTGGTTTCACGGTGCGCAGCACATAGAGACCATCGGCGTCGGTTGCGAACACGCCGCGATAATCGACCGATGTCGCGCTGGCCTGGATGTCGTAGAGGCCGTCGGCGCCGGTTTGCCAGATCGAGACGGTGGCGCCAGCGACCGGCTTGCCGGTGGCATCGGTGACGCGGCCGTAAAGCACGCATTCGCTACCCGGCTTCGGATTCTTGGCGATCGAACTGCCGGCGGCGAGGGTCGGCGTGGTCTCGCGGTAAAATGGGCCGAGCAGGCTGGTGTGGGTGGCTTCCTCCAGCGCGGTGGCGTCGTGCAGGCCGTTGACGAGCGCGGAGAGCCCGAGCGTGTCGGACAGCAGGATGAATTCCTGCCGCTCCGGCGAACACATCTTGCCGGCAGCGGTCATGAATTCGATGCCCTTGATCCATTCCGCCGGCGTCAGATTGACCTCGCGGGCGAAGGCATGGAGGTGCTTGACCGCCGACGCCATGATCTCCTTCAGGCGCGGGTCCGGCGTTGTCGCCATCTGGTCGAGCACGGCGTCCGTGATCGTTTCAGGCGTCAGCTCACGCATGCGTCACTCCCTGAGCTGCCGGCTGTTATTCGACCTGCCGGCTGTTATTGCTGTAAGCCTAACCGCTTGTTGGGGATCAACACAAGGCGTCCGGAGGCGCCGCCTGCGCCCCTCATACAAATTGATACGAGGGAATCGGGGTCGCATGGCTGCACAATGGTGCGTCAGGGCGCGCGCCGCAGGTTTTCGCCGGCCCACCAATTTTGCGATTGCACAATCGGGGCGGCGAAAGTGGGATCATTTCTCGCGGATCGGCGGCGCAACCTTCTCCGCCGGCGCCGGCGGCAGCGCGGGTTGAGCGCCCGCCTTCTGCGCGTCCGGGTCAGGACGGGCCGGTTGCGGCGGAATATCTGACGGCCTCTGGCCGGTCGTGCCGGCTCCGCGGGCGTGGGCGGTTTCTCCGCGGGTGCGGGTGGTTTTGTTTCCGCGCCCGGCGTCGATTGTGTGGGTGGCGTCGCTTGCGCGATGTGCTGGGAATCGCGGGAGCTGATCGCGGTCAGCGCAAGCGCCGAAATGGCCAGCCCGGCCACGATCAGCGCGGATGCGAGCAGCATATCCCGTCGGTATTCGCGCTTGTCGTCATCGGCAGGCATATCGTTCAACCCACGAAATTGTTCGCGAGGTCAACGGCCGGCAAGGCGCATGGTTCCGTGAGGAACCTGGGCTCGTCCGAGGCGCCTAGAATTCCAGGAGCCCGGCGTCGCCGTCCTCGGTGCCGAAGGCCAGCAGCGTGCCCTTGGCGTTCCAGGCCAGCGCCGAAACCGGCTCGCTGCCGTTGCGGCGCACCAGAATTTCCGCGCCGTCCTCGAGCCGCACGATCAGCACGGTGCCATCGCTGTAGCCTGCGGCCATGATGTCCTGCTTCGGATGACAGGCAACCATGGAGACGCGCGCCTGCAGCGGCGCCAGCATCGCCGGCTCCTTGCCCATCGGCCCGTCCTTGCTGGCGAACGGCCAGATGATCACGCTGTCGGCGCCCGAGGTGGCGAGCCCCTTGCCGCCTGCGCTCCACGACATCGAGCGGACGCGGCCGGGATAGCCGCTCATCCGCATGTGCCTGTTATCGGCAAGCCGCCAGCCATGCAGCGCCGGTTCATGCATCGCGGTGACCAGGAATTTGTTGTCGGGGCTAAAGGTCACGGCAAGGTGCGAGCCGGCCCATTCGAGAAATTCCGGCTTCGCGGCCATGTTGGGAAACCACAGCGTCACGCCATTGTAATGGGCAACCGCCACGCGCAGGCCCTTCGGCGCGAATGCCAGGCCGCCGACCGTCGAGGGCGCATCGAAAGTCTTCTCCTCGCCCTTGCCGCTGCGGACAAACGCGGTCTTGCCCGCCGACCACGCCACCGCGCCTTCGGGATGCAGCGCGACATTGTCGATCCAGCGCCGCTTTGCATCGGTCGCCAGCACCGACGTCTCGCCCTTTGCGTTCAGCGCGACGACCTTGCCGTCATCGCCGCCGCTGACGATGCGCTTGCCATCGGACGCCGCGCACAGGACGGCGCCGCCATGGATGGCGACTTTCGAAACTTCGCCCGCTTCGTTCACCACCGCCGCGTTTTCCTCGACGCCGACGAACACCGCGGTATCGCCAAGGAAATAGATCGAGGTGACGGGCATGCCGACCGGCAACGCCCGCACCTGGTCGGTGATGGAAGCGATGGAGGGCGCCTCGCCTGGATCAAACTCTTTCATCACGTGACGATACAGCTTTCGAAACCTTCACGGATCATCTGCTCCGGCAATTCGCGGCCGATGAAGACGACGCGGCTTTCGCGCGCCTCGCCGTCCTTCCACTTCCGCTGGTGATCGCCTTCCAGCATCATGTGCACGCCCTGGAACACGTAGCGGTCGTCGTCGTCGGTGAAGGCGAGGATGCCCTTCGAGCGCAAAATCTTCTGGCCCTCGGTGGCGACGAGGTTCTGCAGCCACGGCATGAACCTGGTGGGGTCGAGCGGCTTGTCCGACCGCAGCGACAGCGATTGCATGTCCTCGTCGTGGTAATGCTTCAGCCCGCCATGGCTGTGGCCGTGATCATGGTGGCCGTGATGATGATCGTGGTCATGGTGATGATCGTGACCGTCGCCAGCGTCGAGGAATTCCGGCTCGATCTCGAGGATGCGATCGAGATCGAACGCGCCGCGCTCCAGCACATCCGAAAGCGCCACCTTGCAGCGCTCGGTGCGATGCAGCTTTGCATACGGATTGATGCCGCGGATGCGAGCCTCGACTTCGGCCAGTTCGGCCTTGGAGACGAGGTCCGTCTTGTTGAGCACGATCACGTCGGCAAACGCGATCTGGTTCTTGGCTTCGGGCGCGTCCTTGAGGCGGTCGCTCAGCCATTTCGCGTCGGCGACGGTCACCACCGCATCGAGCCGCGCGTTCTTCTGCACGTCCTCATCGACGAAGAAGGTCTGCGCCACCGGGGCCGGATCGGCGAGACCCGTGGTCTCGACGATGATGGCGTCGAACTTGCCCTTGCGCTTCATCAAGCCGTCCAGGATGCGCACGAGGTCGCCGCGCACGGTGCAGCAGACGCAGCCGTTGTTCATCTCGAACACTTCCTCGTCGGCGCCGATGATGAGGTCGTTGTCGATGCCGATCTCGCCGAATTCGTTGACGATGACGGCGTATTTCTTGCCGTGATTTTCCGACAGGATGCGGTTGAGCAGCGTGGTCTTGCCGGCGCCGAGATAGCCCGTCAGCACGGTCACTGGAATTTTTGGGACGAAGGTTCAGGCATAGTCGCTCCGGAGCGGAATTGTAGCGCGCACCGGCAAGCAGGAGGCCCCTGCCCTATGGGCTCAGCGCGCTGGTGAGGGTCTTTATATTGTGCCTGACCATTGCAATGTAAGTGGGAGAATCGCCCTTTTCGGCCGTCAGACTGTCCGAATAGAGCGTTCCGCCGACCTTGGCGCCGGTCTCGGCCGAGATCCGGCGGATCAACCTGGTATCGCTGACATTTTCCATGAAAACGGCTGGTATGTTAGCGGCCCTGATCTGGGTGATAATCCGGGCCACATCGCGGGCGCTGGCCTCGGATTCGGTCGAGACACCGACAGGCGCGATGAATTCGACACCATAGGCGGCGGAGAAATAGCCGAAGGCGTCGTGAGTGGAGATCACCTTGCGGCGGCTTGGCGGAATTTGCGCAACCGCTTCGCGCACCTCGCGGTCCAGCGCGTCCAGTTGCGCCAGATAAGCGCCGGCATTCGATTTGTAGACCTCGGCGTTAGCGGGATCGGCCGCCGCCAATGCGTCGCGAATATTGGTGACATAGACCTTCGCATTGGCCACCGATTGCCACGCGTGAGGATCGGCGCCCGAGCCGAGCTTGAGCGGGGTAATGCCCGATGTCGCGGTCACGATGGTAGCCTTGCTGCCGGCGGACTTCACCAGCCGCGACAGCCAACCTTCCAGGCCAAGCCCATTGACGAAAACGAGCTTCGCGTCGGCGACCCTTTTGACGTCCGCCGGTGCCGGCATGTAGACATGTGTATCGCCGTCAGGCCCAACCAGCGTCGTGACGCTGATGTACTCGCCCCCACGTTACGGACGAAGTCGCCGAGGATCGAGAAGCTGGCGACGACGTTGAGGCGATCCGCGGCGCGCGCCGGGCCAACAGCCGCGATCAGGGCGAGAGCGATTAGCCAGAACCGGATCATGACTATGCCTCGAGGTGACGGCCGGGGAACATCTGCCGGACCAGGCCGCTGACACTGCCGAATAGTAGCGACACTACATAGAGCACTGCCGCGATCAGAATGACTGCAGGACCGGAAGGGATGCGAGTCTGGAACGACAGCACCAGCCCGGCATAGCCCGACAGGATGGCGCTCGCGACCGCGATGCAGATCATGCCGGTGATCTCGCGCGACCAGAACCGTGCGATGCCAGCCGGCAGGATCATCAGGCCGACCCCGAGCAGGGTGCCGAGCGCGTGAAAGCCGTTGACGAGGTTGATGACGACCAGCGCGAGGAACGCCAGATGTGCGGGCGCACCGGCGCGGCTGACGGTGCTCAGGAAAACCGGATCGACGCATTCGATCACCAGCGGCCGAAAGATCACCGCCATCACCAGCAGCGTGATGGTGGCGTTGAAGGCGATCACCAGCAGCGTCTGGTCGTCCATCGCCAGGATGTTGCCGAACAGCACGTGCAGCAGGTCGATATTGGTGCCCTTGATGGAAACGATGGTGACACCGAGCGCGAGCGACACCAGATAGAAGGTCGCAAGTGAAGCGTCCTCCTTCAGCTCCGTATTGCGCGCCACTACGCCGGCGAGGATCGCAACCGTAAAGCCTGCGATCAGTCCGCCCGTCGTCATCGCGAACAGGTTGATGCCGGAGACGAGGAAGCCGATCGCGGCTCCGGGGAGGATCGCATGCGCCATGGCGTCGCCGACGAGGCTCATCCGGCGCAGCATCAGGAACACGCCGATCGGCGCCGCCCCCAGTGCAAGCGCGATCACGGCGGCAAGCGCCCGGCGCATGAACTCGAATTCGGTGAAGGGCGCGATCAGCGCGTCGTAAAGCATCAGGCGGCCCGTGACGGCATATCGTCCGCGCAGGCGGCAGCGGTATCGTCGAACGCCTCGCACATCCGCAAGGCGACCATCAGGTTTTCCGCGGTCAGCACCTCTGCGGTCGGGCCCCAGGCCACCGGCCCGCGCGCCAGCAGTAGCGTTTCGGGGAAATGGTCGCGCACCAGTTCCATGTCGTGCAGCGCCGCCAGCACGGTGCGGCCCTCGCCGTGCCAGCGCTTCACCAGTGCCAGCAGATCGGCCGAGGTCTTGGTGTCGATGGCGTTGAACGGCTCGTCGAGCACGATCAGCCGCGCGTCCTGCAGCAGCACGCGCGCGAACAGCATGCGCTGCATCTGACCGCCGGACAGCGTGCCGATCGAGCGGTTTTCAAATCCGTTGAGGCCGACGGCGGCGAGGCGCCCGCGTGATCTTGTCGCGCTCGGCCTTGCCCATGCCGCCGAAAAATCCTGTCCTGCGCCACAGCCCCGTGCCGACCAGATCGAACACCGAAATCGGAAAGGTTCGGTCGATGTCCGCGGTCTGCGGCAGATAGGCGATGTCGCGGATGTCGAGCCCGCCGAGATCGATCGATCCCGACAGAGGTTTCAAGATGCCGGCGAGCCCGCGAAACAGCGTCGACTTGCCGGCGCCGTTCGGCCCGATCACCGCCACCAGCGCGCCGGAAGCGACCTCGCCCTCGAGGTGATGCACGGCCGGGTGCCGGTCATAGCCGAGCGTGACGTTCTGAAATTTTATCTGCGCAGCCATGCTCACCTCATCGCCACCAGCACGACGGCCCAGAGGGCAGCGCTGACCGCGAGCGCCGCGGCAAGGCGCGCGGTCACGGTCATGCGCAGGATCGACCAGGGCGCGGCCTGCGCCGGATGCGGCGTCGCCGGGCCATGGGAATGCGCGTGGCCGTGGTGATGATGCGCGTGATCGTGGGAATGGTCGTGAGGCATGGAAAAATGTTACATTATAACATTACGGGAGTCCACGTGGTGGCCGGACAGGTTTAGATCCTACGACAGACACGCCTTCGCGATCTCGCGACGCGCTTTGCCCGAGGTTTGCTCGAATTCGTGGCCCTCCCGAAAGAGAGGGCGCAGGGAAGACCGGGTGCTTGCTGCACCCGCGGTCTCGCGTGCGATTTGCGCAAACAAAACTGCACACGAGCATACAGGGCAGCGGGAGCATTCCGGCCTTCCCTGCGCAATGGCTTTACGGCTTACTTCGTGCTCTTCCCGGTGAACGGCTTTCTTGCCACCGTCGCTCCACGAGCTAACTCGCGAAACTTAGCGCCAGCACCGCGGCGCCAGAACCCACGACTTCGCCGTAACGGCGGCGTTGGTGTCGGTGCGAGCGTCACCGCGGGCGCGCGAGGCCGAACAAGGCGGCGATGACTGACGCCTTGAGCCTTCAAGGCGGCTTCATGCTCGCGCAATCTGGCCAGGATGTCCTGCTTGTCCATGGGGCGCATTCTACCAGAACCGCAGTCTCCGGGCAGTTCAAAACGCGGCTTCCTTTGCTCATTCCTTATGGGATGGAAAACGTTTTATTTTCAATAGCTTGAGGAAGCCCTTCGAACTGTCAGGGCTTGCCAATCACCATCGCGATCGCCGCCGCCAGGAACGGAAACGGCACTGACACTGCCGCGCGCGAAACCAGACGAAGCGGGCCGGCATGAACGGGATTTCCCAGAGGATCATGCGCTGGAAGGCGAACAGCGCCCAAGCGACGACATAGGCGATCACCTGCGGCGGGCCGCCGCCGACCTTCAGCGCCACTGCACCGATCGAGAAACCGACCACCGGGCCGCCCGGGGTGGCCCGCGCCGGCGATCACGGCGGTCAGCACGCCGAACCAGCCGCTGTCCGGGCCGAGCCAGCCGGTGATGACTTCCGGCAGGATGACGGCGGCGATGTAGCCCGAGCCGATCACGCCGAGCGCGATGCGCGGCACGATGTTGATGAAATCCATGCTGCCTTCGCGCACCGACGACACCAGCACGACGCGGCCGCGCTGCCAGGCCATGAAGCCGAGCACGGCGACCGAACCCCACAGGGTGATGTCGATGATCAGCGCGGAGATATTCACGAGGGCTCGCCCTTCGGATACATCCGCACGAAGATGAAGCGGCCGAACCAGCCTGCCAGCACAGGAATCGGCAGCGAGATCACGATCCGCCACAGCGTGAACTCGGTGCCGAGGATCGGCAGCTCCCAGGCGACCGCCCGGCCGTAGCCGATCAGCGTCCAGCTCACCACCATGGCTATGGTCGCGCCGAAATCGGCGCCGACCGTGAGCAGCGCCGCCGCCACGGGATAGGCGGTGAAGGGACCGCCGGGCAGGATCGCGCCGAACGCCGTTCCGATCAGCAATCCCTTCAGGCCTGAAGACGGCCCGAGCGATCGCGAGACTTTTCGTGCGGCAGGATTTCCGCGATGAATCCGCCGAGCAGGCAGCCGGCCAGCACGCGCGGCATGATTTCCCCGAACAGCCAGAGATCATGCGTGAGGATCTTGAGCACGCCATCGATGCCGTCGCGCCGCCAGACCAGGCCTGCGCAAACCGCGACCAGCGCGCCGATCACGATCATCGACCAGCCGACCGGCTTGCGGGCGCGCCGCGGCTTCGGCTCGGCGTCGTCGGCAGGCGCCGGGTCTTTTATTGGAGGCTCTGACAAGGGCGATGGGTTCGGCGGGTGAAGCAGAATCCATCCTGCTTAGTCCCGCGATGGTGGCGACGCAACGATAGCCATGCGCATCTCAGGCATGCCCATGCGAGGATGTCGAGGCAGCTCCTGGAGTCCCTTTTCGTCATGGCCGGGCTTGTGCCGGCCATCCACGTCTTTCCTGCGCGTTGGAAGCAACGACGTGGATGCCCGGGACATCTAGCGCGAAGACGCGCTTTGCGCTGTTGCCCGGGCATGACGAGCCAAGCCATTTCGATTCCGGCGCTCAAGCGAACTGGCGGACCAGCGCAAGGCCGGCAAACAGCCCGGCAATCGAGAGCACGACCGTGCCAATGACGTAAAGCGCCGCGGATGCGGAGTTCGCCGCGCTCGTAGAGCAGCGCCGCATCGAGCGAGTAGGCCGAAAAACGTGGTGTAGCCGCCGAGGATGCCGGTCATCAAAAACAGCCGCCAGGGCTGCGACGCCTCGCCCTTGAAGGCGAGATAGCCCGCGATCAGGCCCATCACGGTCGAACCCGTGATGTTGATGATGAAGGTGCCCCAGGAAAGCCGGTGCCGAGAGTGCGGGCGCAGGTGAGATTGATGAGATGGCGCAGACTCGCGCCAAGCCCGCCACCGAGAAAGACGAGTAGATAGCTTGCCGCGTTACCCAAATATTGCCCCGGTGTTCACCCTCCTGGAGGGGAGGGTCGACGCGAATGAAATGAGCGGTGGGGTGGGGTGAAGGTCTCTCCACTCGAAACGGTGCCCGAGTTGAGAGATCACCCCACCCCGGTTCGCATTCCGCTTCGCTGCATGCGAACCGACCCACGACGAGCTTCGCTCGTCTCGGACCCCTCCAGGGAGGGTGAAGAGTCGTATGGTGTCGACAGATTGGCCGGCCTTGCCGAACAGCTCGTCGACATAGTCCCAGTTGATCAGGTTATCGCAGAACGCCTTCAGATAGTCGGGACGGCGGTTGCGATAGTCGATGTAGTAGAGTGCTCCCAGACGTCGCAGCCGAGGATCGGCGTTGCGCCGTAGACCAGCGGGCTTTCGCCGTTCGCGGTCTTGGAGATTTGGAGCTTGCCGTTCTTGACCGACAGCCAGCACCAGCCGGAGCCGAACTGACCGACGCCGGCGGCGGCGAAATCGGCCTTGAACTTGTCGAGACCGCCGAGATCCTCGGTGATCTTCTTTTCCAGACGGCCGGGCAGCTTGCTGCCGCCGCCGTTCGGCTTCATCCAGTTCCAGAAATGCAGATGGTTGTAGTGCTGGCCGGCATTGTTGAACACGGCCGGATTCTTGCCGAACGAACCCTTGACGATCTCCTCCAGGGACTTGCCTTCGAATTCGGTCCCCTTGATCGCGTTGTTTCCGTTGGTCACGTAAGCTTGGTGATGCTTGTCGTGGTGGTATTCCAGCGTTTCCTTGGACATGTGGGGCGCAAGGGCGTCGTGGGAATAGGGCAGATTGGGCAGCGTGAAGGTCATGGGGTGATGTCCGAACTGATTGGGAGACGTGGTCTGGTCTAACGGGAACCGTTATAGAAGGTTCCATTGCGCATAAACACCGCAATTTGGCAAGAACGCCCAAGGTTCTGGGTAACGCTCCTCCGCGTCCGGCGTATGACGGATATGGCGCCTACGCGGTTTTGGCGCGATGAGGAATGAAATGAGCATCGAGATCGACATCCTGAACGGGGACGCTTCATGGCCAAGGGCCGAACCGCTGATGCAGGCGGTCTGGCCGGCGCATGTGGTCGAAAAGCTTTCGTGGGGTCACGTCAAATGGGCCCATGCCGATTTGCGCGTGCTGATTGATGCGCCGGAGGACGCGGCCCAGCCCGGGCTTGCCTGCCATGTCGGGATCTATTTCCGTGACGCCACCTGGGACGGGCGCAAGGTTCATATCGGCGGCATCGGCGGCGTCTCGACCCGCGACGACTGCCGGGGACGCGGCTACGCCACGCTGGCGCTCAACGCCGCCATCAGGACCCTGCGCGATCACGAGGCTGTCAGGTTTGCAATGCTGTTCTGCGAGCCGCACAATGAAGCGTTCTACCAGGCGCGCGGCTGGCATCCTTTCAAAGGCGAGGTCTATGCCGAACAGCCGCAGGGACGGATTCGTTTCGAGGCGATGGCGCCGTTCGTGTTCGATTTTACCCGCAAGCCGCGCGACGGCGTCATCGACCTATGCGGCCTGCCGTGGTGACCCCTGCACCGCGCGCGGGTGGCTTGCACGGGGCCGGTCGGATAATATGTCATCCATAATTTATTCCTTTGGATGACCGGCGACGCATGACCATTGAAGCCCCGCTCGACATGCGCCCCGCCGCTGCGGTTCCATCAGCGCCGGCCAACGGCCTGCTCACCTCGCCGATCCTGCCGACGCTGTTGAAGCTCACGCTGCCCAATGCGATCGCCATGGCCGGCACGACGCTGGTTGCCGTCGCCGAGACCTCCTATATCGGCCGGCTCGGCACCGAGCCGCTCGCCGGCATCGCGCTGGTGTTTCCCTTCGTCATGCTGACGCAGATGATGTCGGCGGGCGCGATGGGCGGCGGCGTTTCCTCCGCCATCAGCCGGGCGATCGGCGCCGATGATCGCGACCGCGCGGCGACGCTGGCGCTGCATGCCGCGATGATCGGCGCCTGCGCCGGGATCTTTTCACCGTGATGATGCTGATTTTCGGCCGCGCGTTTTACACGCTGCTCGGCGGGCGCGGCGGCGTGCTCGAACAGGCCATGCAGTATTCGCACGTGCTGTTCTCCGGCGCGATCGCGATCTGGCTGGTCAACACGCTGGCCTCGGTGGTGCGCGGCACCGGCGACATGCGAATTCCATCGGTAACATTGATCGGCACCGCGCTGGTGCAGATTGCCGTTGGCGGCGCGCTGGGCTTTGGGCTGTTCGGCCTGCCGAAATTCGGCATGAGCGGCGTCGCCGCGGGCCAGCTTGTCGCGTTCACGCTGGGGGCGGTGTTCCTGGCCTGGTATCTCATCAGCGGCCGTAGCCGGCTGACGCTGAACTTCGCTGGCTTCAAATTCCAGCGCGACATGTTCCTCGACATTCTCAAGGTCGGCGCGGTGTCCTGCCTGTCGCCGCTGCAGACCGTGCTGACGGTGCTGATCTTCACCAAAATCCTGGCCGGCTACGGCACCGAGACGCTGGCCGGCTATGGCATGGGCTCGCGGCTGGAATTCCTGCTGACGCCGATCGCGTTCGCATTCGGCGTCGCCTCGGTGCCGATGGTCGGCATGGCGATGGGCGCAGGATTAGTGACGCGCGCGCGTCAGGTGGCGTGGACTGCGGGCATAGCTGCCGCCATCACCGTGGGCGCCATCGGGCTGATCGTCGCAGTAATGCCGTCGCTCTGGGTTTCGCTGTTCACCAGCGACGCCGGCGTTACCGCCGCGGCTTCTTCCTATCTCGTCTGGGCCGGCCCGGCGTTCGCCTTTTTCGGGATGGGCGTCTGCCTCTATTTTTCTTCGCAGGGTGCCGCGAAGGTCGGCGGCCCCGTGATAGCCGGCACCGCGAGATTGCTGATCGTCGGCGGCGGCGGCTGGTGGCTGGCCTCAGCAGGCGCGCCGGCATGGACACTGTTCGCACTGGTCGGCGCGGCAATGGTCGTTTACGGCCTCGGTACGGCGCTGTCGATCCGCCTCACCCGCTGGGGCAAATGATCGGCCGAAATTGCACTCAATCCGACATTGCACAAATCTGATTAGTTGCTTATGCAGGCCTGCTTTTGGGGAATGAATCATGGCTTGCAGAACGGCTTTCATCATCGCGATCTCGGCGGCGTTGCTGGCCGCACCATCCGTCCTGGCGCAAGGCGCCGGCGAACCGACCGGCGTCTGGCAGACGCAGTCCGGCGACGCGCGGGTGAAAGTCAGCAAATGCGGCGGCGGCATCTGCGGCGTGATCGTCGGCCTCAAAGACCCGATCGATCCCGCCACCGGCAAGCCTCAGATCGATGACAAGATCCCAATCCGGCCCTGAAGAAGCGGCCGATGATCGGCCTGCCGCTGTTCAGCGGCATGAGTCCCAGCGGTCCCAACAAATGGTCGGGCCAGATCTACAATGCCGATGACGGCGGCACCTATGCGAGCAGTGTCTCGGTGGCGGGGACGGATACGCTCAAGGTCGAAGGCTGCGTCGGCGCACTCTGCGGCGGCGAGACCTGGACGCGGGTTGGGCGGTAGTATCGATTTTCGATCGCTGGTTTGTAGGGGTGGGCAAAGCGAAGCGTGCCCACCATTCAAAGCAACGGATCTGGAGAGATGGTGGGCACGCTGCGCTTTGCCCACCCTACGGATTACGACAAATCACGCCGCCATCGCCTTCAGCGCAGTCGCGGCCGACGCATATCCGCCGCGGGCGCCGTCGATGAAGTGAACGTGATCGCTGCGCATCACCGACGGCGTGAAGCAGGTCATCATCGCCGCGTCCTGCCGGTGCAGGCCGTAGCGCACGATCCTCTCCGAAGCCGCGTTGGCCAGAAGCTCTGCCAGCGCGCGCTCCAGCTCTGCCGTACAATCGAGGATCATCCGCAAGCCGTCGTCATATTTGCGGAAGTCGGAATTCTCCACCACCTGCTGCACGTAATTCTTCGGCACGAAATTGCCGACCTTGATGCCGAAGCGCATCACGACATAGGCCCACAGCGTCACCGCCAGCACGACGGTGCGCCGCTTCAACAGCGGCCCGCCGCGCGCGGCGCGCGCTTCAAACTCCACGCCGGCCGGCGGCCAGCGCAACGGCGGCCCACCCGGCGGCACCGGCCGCCCGGCATCCGGAGACTGTTCGACCAGCCTGATGATGTCCTCGATCACCTTGCGGAAATGATGCGGATCGGCGCCCTTGGCCGGCACCACCAGCACCGACAGAATGAGCCCGCGCGCGGAGGAATTTCCTCGAACCGGCACGACAGGCCGGACAGATCGGGCTGCGTGCCCGGCGCTGCCGCCGGCACCGCAAGCTCGCCGCGCTTCATCGCAGCATCCGCCCACCCCAACCCCCGCCGGAAAACATCGCATAGGACAGATTGGCCGACGCGCCGAAGCGGGCGACTTTGATATCGAGGCCGTGCGCGCGGATGTCCTTGACCGGCACCAGCGCCACCCGCATCGCCAGATCGAGATCTTCGCGGACCCATGCCGCCGTCGCCGCCAGCGCGTCGCGGGCGCGCGCCAGGTCTGAGGGCGACACCGCGAAGCTGGCGCCATCGCCACCGAACACGAACGGAAATTCGCGGCCATCGAGCGCGTTGGTGACAGCCGCGATCACGGCGGCACCCGCCATGTTGACCGCCTTGTAGCGCTGGTTTGCGATCGCTTTGGTTGATTCCACGATATCGGCGACGCCGACGGTCCAGTCGTCCGGCAACGGCGAATACATCGCGGGGTCCATCAGGCTGCCAAAGCCGCGAAAGACCGGGATCGAGCCATAGAATATGTCGGTGCCGTCGGGCGTCGTCATGGCGATCTGGGCTACCCCGGGTTCCAGCGTTGAGGCAGATACGGTCGTATTTGCAATCCGGTTCAGGCGCGCGGCTGAATGTCCTACCCCTTCGCGATCCCGCGCAGCACCAGTTGGTTCAACCGGTTCGCAAACGCCGCCGGATCTTCCGGCAACTCGCCGTCGAGGATCTGCGCCTGCTCCAATAGCAGGAACGACAGGTCTTTGGCTGCATCCTTGTCGCCGGCGATCGCCGCGACCAGCGGATGGCGCATGTTGATCTCCAGGATCGGCTTGGTGGTGGGCGCCTTGTTCTGCATCGCCAAGAGCCGCTCGAGCATGCGATCATGCGCGTCGCCGCCGGCAACCAGGCATGACGCGCTCGAGGTCAGCCGCTGCGAGGCGCGCACGTCGGAGACGCGCTCGCCAAGCGCATCCTTGATCAGCGCAATCGTCATGGCCTCGTCGGTGCCGGAGGCGTCCTTCTTGTCCTCGGCCTTGTCATCCAGCAGCGGGATAAGGGCGAAATCGATATCGCCCTGGCTCAGCGATTTCAGCGGCTTGCCGCCGAAATCGAGCTGGCCTGAGGTCCAGAATGCATCGACCGGATCGGTCAGCAGCAGCACCTCGATGCCGCGCGCGGCGGCGGACTCCAGCTTCGGGTTCGCCTTCAGCCGTTCGATGCTGTCGCCGGTCAGGTAATAGATGTCGGTCTGGTTCGGCTTGAGGTCCTCGACATATTGCTTGAGCGAGCGCTTCTCGCCCTTCGTCGTGGTGAAGCGCGACAGCGACAGCAATTTCTCGCGGCGCTCAAAGTCCTCCCAGATGCCTTCCTTGATCACGGGGCCGAACGCGTCCCAGATTTTTGCGAACGCTTCCGGCTCCTTTTCGCCGAGGCTTTCCAGCTCCGATATCACGCGGCCGGTGACCGCTTTGCAGATCTGCACGAGTTGCGGATTGTTCTGCAGCATCTCGCGCGAGATGTTGAGCGGCAAATCCTCGCTGTCGATCACGCCGCGGACAAAGCGTAAGTAAGCCGGCAACAGATCGGCGTCGTCGGCGATGAAGACGCGGCGGACATAAAGCTTGACCTTGCCCTTGCGCGCCTGGTCGAACAGATCGAACGGCTTGGTCGACGGCGCAAACAGCAGCACCGCATAGGACTGCCGGCCCTCGGCACGATAATGCAGCGTCATCGCCGGCTCGTCGAACGCGCCGGCGATCTGCTGGTAGGCCTGCTTGTAGTCCTCCGACGAGAGTTCCGATTTCGGCCGCTGCCATAGCGCGCTGGCCGAATTGATCTGGCGCGGCTCGCCCTCCTCCGGCACCAGCTCGATCGGAAACTGGATGTTGTCGGACCAGGCGCGGACGATGCGCTCGATCTCGCAAGTCTCGACATATTTCGCTGCGTCCTTCTTCAGGTGCAGGACGATCTCGGTGCCGCGGGTGACGCGGCCGGCGTCCTCCTCGCTGGCAGGCGCAATTTCAAACCCGCTGCCGCCCGAGGACGACCACACCCAGACTTCATCCGAACCGGCGCGGCGGCTGGCGACCACGATGCGCTCGGCAACCATGAACGCCGCGTAGAAGCCGACCCCGAACTGGCCGATCAGATTGGTGCCGTCCTTGGCCTCGGTGAGGCGGGATAGAAAGGACTTCGTACCGGAGCGCGCAATGGTGCCGAGATTATCGATCAGCTCCTGCCGGTCCATGCCGATGCCGCTGTCGACGACGGAAAGCGTATTGGCGGCCTTGTTCGGCACGATGCGTATTTTGGGCGGCGCGCCGTCGGCGATCAGATCGGGCGCGGATATCGCCTCATAGCGCAGCTTGTCGCAGGCGTCCGATGCGTTCGAAATCAGCTCGCGCAGGAAGATATCGGTCTCCGAATAGACCGAGTGCACCATCAGGTTCAGAAGTTCGGCGACCTCGGCCTGGAACGGCTGGGATTCGGGGGCAGTCGTAGTGGTCATACGGGGCTCGCTGGGAACAGGGAAAAAGCAAAGCCCTGATATAGCGATACCATCTGGAGTGGCAAGATTTAGCCTCGCTGCAACCCTATATCGCCCCCTCACCGCTCGACAAAGGCGCGCTGGAACTGATCCAGGATCGGCTTGAACAGATAGCTGAGCGTGGTCCGGCTGCCGGTCTGCATGAACACTTCCGCGGGCATGCCCGAGGAGAGCTGCAGCCCGGCCAGCCGGCGGCGCTCTTCTTCCGGCAGCATGATCCGGACCGTGAAATAGGACGTGCCGGTCTGCTGGTCACGGGTGGTATCGGGCGAGACATACGATACCTGACCGATCAGCTGCGGCGTCACCCGCTGGTTGAAGGCCGAGAAGCGGACAAAAGCCTGCTGGCCTTTCCGCACCTGGTCGATGTCATTCGGCTGCAATCGCGCCTCGATCTGCAGATCATCGGAATCCGGCACCACCTCCATGACGGCGTCGCCGGCGCGTATGACGCCGCCGATGGTGTGCGCGGTCAGCTGATGGATCACACCCGACGTCGGGGCGCGCATCTCGATGCGCTCGAGGATATCGCGCGCTGCGACGCTTCGTTCGCTGAGTTCGGCTTCCTTGCCCTGCGCCTCGCCGAGCTCCTTGACGACTTCCGTCTGCACATCCTGGTCGAGCCTGACCATCTGAAGCTTCGCCTCGTCGACCTTGGTTCTGGTCTCGGCGATGGTTGAGATCAACTGGCCGCGCTCACCTTCGATTCTGGCGCTCTCGCGCTGCAAGGCCGTGAGCCGTGCGATCGGCACGAGGCGCTTGTCGAACAGCTCCTGCACTCCCGTGAGCTCGCCCGTGATCAGGTCCAGCTGCTTGGCCTTGGAGGCGACCTGCGCCTCCAGGCCCACGATCTCCTCGCCAAGCTGCGATACCTTGCTCTTGAGCAACTCCCTCTGACTCTCGCGGGCCGTCACCCGCGCCCTGAACAGCGACGCCTCCGAAGCAAGCAGCGTCTTGACACTGTTGTCGTCCAGCCGGGCCGACATTTCCGGCGGGATCGCCGGCCGGGGCAGACCGTCGCGCTCGGCGACCAGCCGCGCGATCTTCGCCCGCATCTCATCGAGTTGCTTGCTGACCACCTGAAGGCTGGCCTGTGCCTGCGTCGAGTCCAGCCGCAGCAGCAGATCGCCGGCGTTGACCCGCATGCCGTTATGGATCGGGATCTGCGCGACCACGCCGCCGGTCGGATGCTGGATGGTCTTGACGTTGGACTGCACCACCAGATTGCCCGGCACCACGACGGCGCCCGACAACGGCACCAGCGTCATCCAGCCGCCTGCCAACCCGCCGACAACGAGCAGCGCCCGCAAGCCTGTGCGCAATTCGCTCTCAAAGGCGCGCGCCGCCCGGACGACGATGCTTTCGCCGGGCGCGCCCGCCACATCCGCCGATCCATCGCGATTGGCAAGGAATGCGACGCCAGCGGTCAGGCCATTGCGGACGACCCCCGTCACGGAACGATTGCGCGGTATCGCGCCCGCCGGGCTCGGCGGCGCCAATTGGGGAGCCTCGATGCGGGGCGGCAGCCGTTGGTCGTCGATCGGAATAACCTCCGGCCTCGACCTCGGCATGTTCATGAGCGACGGATCGTCGGGCGCGATGATCGGACCGCGTGCCTGCCGTTCATTCAGCCAAGAATTGTTTGCCGGAGCATTGCCCGCCGGGCCACGCGCGCGGCCGGCCGGTGGCGGGGCCATGAACTGCGGCTCACGCGTGGCGCGTCCGCCACGCACCGCCGGAGGCTCGGCATCGAAGCCGTCGGACTGGGATCCGAAGGGGCCGAGCCAATCCAGCACCCGTCCCATCTTGCCTTTCTTTTTCGACCGCTTCGGCCGGGCCTGGCGCGAATGCCGCGCGCCCTGGCGTGGCTCGTCATTCGCCGGGCGGCGAAGCGGCGGCCGCTGGTCTTGCAGATTGTCGTGCTCGAAGGCCTGCCGCAATCGCTGCAGTTCGAGGATCAGCGCCTGGCCCTGCGGCGCCGCGACGTCCTCATCCGTCCCGCCCATCCGGTGGCGCGCAACTCTTTCATCGGCATGCACCTGATCAAAACTCTTCATGATGAAACACTCTCGGCAAGTGATGCACGCTGTTCTGCCTTGGCCTGCGGCGGGGCTGCGGCGATCCTGGCGGTCCCTTGCCGTTAGCGTTGCGGACGCGCGCGAACACTTCTGCACTCGGGCCGAACGCGATCGCCTTGCCTTCGTAGAGCACCATCGTCATATCAAGCGCGGAGAGCGCGCTCGGGCGATGCGAGATGACGACGACGATGGACTTGTTCTGACGCATGATCCCGATGGCGCGCGTCAAGGCGTTCTCACCGTCAGCATCCAGATTGGCGTTGGGCTCATCGAGCACGAGCAGGAAGGGGTCTCCGAACACCGCCCGCGCCAGGCCAACCCGCTGCTTCTGGCCAGCCGACAGCGACATGCCGCCCTGCCCTATTCGCGTCGCGTAGCCCTCCGGCAGGCGCAGGATGATGTCGTGGACACCGGCGATCTGCGCGGCCTTGAGGATGGCGTCGGAGGTCGCGTGTTCGTCGAAGCGGCAGATGTTCTCGGCCACGGTGCCGTCGAACAGCCCGACATCCTGCGGAAGATAGCCGATATGCCGGCCGAGATCCTCGTTGCGCCATTGATCGAGCGACGCGCCGTCGAGCCGCACGGCGCCCCTATGCGCCGGCCAGATTCCAACCAGCGCCTTGGAGAGCGAGGTTTTGCCCGACGCGCTCGCGCCCAGTAGCGCCAGTCCCGCACCGGCCTTGAGCGAAAACGTGACGCCAGACACGATCGGCATGTCGAAGCCTGGTGCTGCCACCGCGAGATTCTGCACGGACAATTCGCGGCAGGGGCGAGGCAGCATGACCGGCGGCGCCGGAGGCGGCGCGGTCGCCTTGCAGATGTCGCGCAGGCGCGTGAGACCCTGGCGGGCGGCGGCCAATTGCTTCCAGGTGCCGAGCGCGATTTCGACGGGCGCTAGCGCTCGCCCCATCAGGATCGAGGACGCGATCATGATGCCGCCGGACGCCTTGTCGGCAATGACGAGATAGGCGCCTATGCCCAGCATCCCCGATTGCAGGATGTAGCGCAGCACCTTCGCAGCCGAGCCGAGATTGGCATAGACGTCGGTCGCGCGGATGTTTTCCTGCAGGTACCGCTCGTTGGCCTGCGACCACCGCGCCGTCAACCGATCGGTCATGCCGAGCGCGCGAACTATTTCCGCGTTGCGCTGCGTCGCATCCGCCAGCACCTGCCGCTGCGCGTTCAAGTCCATCGCCGCCTTGGTCGCGCCGCGCGAGATCCGTTCGGTCACCAATGTCATGGCAACGATGGCTGCGGTGCCAAGCAGCGCCGTGAAGCCGATCAGCGGGTGAAACAGAAACAGCCCGATCAGAAAAACCGGGATCCACGGCATGTCCAGGAATGCCGTCGGCCCCATGCCCGACATGAAGGTGCGCACCTGATCGAGATCGCGCAGCGGCTGCTGCATCAGGACCGGCTTCACCCCGCGCAGCGGCAAGGTGGCGAGCGCCGAATGGATCGATCCCTGCAGCGCGCCATCGAACAGCGTCGCGATCCGGCAAAGCATCCGCGACCGCATCGCATCGAAATATCCCTGCACCAGGTAGGCGATCAGCACCATCAACGACAGGCCGAACAGGGTCGCGAGGTTACGGCTCGGAATCACCCGATCGTACACCTGCAACATATAGAGGGAGCCCGACAGCATCAGGATATTGATGACGCCGCTGAAGACGGCGACGCCGATCATGCGGCGCGCGCTCGCGCGAATCGCGCTCGCGACGGGATCGTCGGCGGCCAGCGTCGAAAGCAGACCCGAAATTGCGCGGGGCGTCGGCGCTGCCCGCGCTCGGTTCTGTGCCTGACCCTGAGCGATACCCATTGAACTGCCCTTCGACCCGCACGAGCGTCGGGTCTCCCTGCAAATCTCCTTGACGGGCGATGCAGACCATTTTTCGGCAAGAATGCGACGAACGCCGATTGTTCAAGTTCGCTCGTGGGTAGAACGATGGCAAAGGCCTCGTTGTCGCCAATCCCGCGTGCACGTGGGCGAGCAAGATTTCGGCATGGGAGGGACAGCGCCGTGGACTCCCGCAACGGACACAGACAAGGCTGCGATATCCTTAGCTTTCGGGCGCGCGTCTTTCGTCGTTTTTCAGCGCGGCGCGCGTCATGGATTCGTCCGTCTATCACCTTGCTTAGGCGCTCATTGGTCGCTGTGTCGGCCGAATGACGCCACGAAGCTCAATGATCCTTCAGCCTGCGCACATCCTGCTCCCCGGCGGATGCGTGCGCCCACACGTCATAAATTCCACCGAATAGCGGGGGACGGGTAATAATGGCTCTCTTTACTCACGGACATCAACCCAACGTTGATCTCGATCTCCCGATCGATGAAGCCGCTAGTCCGTCGGTCGCTCCGGCTTCGCCGTCCACGACGCCATCAGAGGAAACGCTGCCGGCCAACCAAACGACGACACGACCGATCGGTTCGAGTTTCTCCGACCTCGGCGCCACCTTCAACGGCATGGCTCGGCCGCCGATGGATGCTTCGCCGCAAAGCGCCCCCGATCAAGGCGGCCAGGGAGCTGGCATCATTTCACAGCACACCAACGTTCTCACCACGGTACAGAACAATGT
Source organism: Bradyrhizobium sp. RDT10 (assembly GCA_044772375.2). Classification (GTDB taxonomy): domain Bacteria; phylum Pseudomonadota; class Alphaproteobacteria; order Rhizobiales; family Xanthobacteraceae; genus Bradyrhizobium. The sequence goes on along the minus strand of CP187939.1, from coordinate 176,595 downwards.
GCTGGCCGAACTCAATACAGGCCAGTTTTCCGGCGCCGCGCTCGGCCATGTTCAGGCGATCTTGTCCGACATTACCACCGCCATCTCGGCAGCCAACGCCTCGGGAAGTGGTGGAGGCATGCCCGGCGCAGAACAAGCGCTCCGCGCCAGTCAACTAAGCATCATCAATACCGTCAACACCGATCCCGTGCTGGCGAATCCGGCGCCGCAGAACGGGGTAACCGAACCAATCGCAGCGCCCGAGGCTGTCCGCGCTGGCACGACGGCGGCGACCGCGCCGGACGCCAATTCGGAGGAGACCACCAATCTGGCGGAGGCCGGCGACGCCGAGAACGCGGCGCAGATCGACGAGAACCTCGATGCTGCGATCGCAGAGTTGGAAGCGTTGATAGCTGCAAACCCTGACCTGTTCGTTGGGTTGACCGCCGACGATGCCGACGAGATCGTGCACCAGATCCAGCTCGAACTCAGCCATATCAACAACGGGGACGTCCCTCTTGGTGCGGCGCAGGACAGCAGTGGCGATATCACCGATATCGTTACCGGCGATATCAATCTGGCAAGCATGACTGCGCAAGGCCAGCCGAACTCGCCTGCACAGCAGGCCGTCAACATCGCCGGCGCCAGCGAAACCCAGGCCTCGCCGCAAGTTGCCACCATCGCGATCGGCGATGTGCCGGTCGCGATTGTAACGACGGAAGCCCCACGATCGTCGTCGATCACAGCCATTCGGGCGCGCCCGAATTGACACATCATTTACATCACATGTGGGGATAGCGGCGCGCGGCGCGGCCTCCAGCGTCGCCGACGCTCTCGCGGCGCTGGAGGCCAATGCATCACATCAAGAAACGCGTTCGCCGACCCGGCTCACGCGACGGGCGCACAGAAGACCTTTTCATCGGCCTGCGCTCGCAAAGGACGATCCTTAGACGATGGCCTCAACGACGGCTTTGGGGACCATCATTGGTACGGCAGCGACATCGGCGGTTGGGGAAACGACGCCAACGGTTGCTGACCGGGAAGTGAAGTAGCGGGGCGTAGGCGTGAGGAAGCGTAAGACGGACTATGGGACCATCATTCTACACTGGACGTTCGTCGCAGCCTTCGCCGTTGCGCTCGTCACCGGTTTGCGCATCGCGACTGAAACGCCCGACCGAACCTGGATCAACTGGTTCGATGCCGTGCTGCCGCGTGACGGCGTATGGATCGCCCATATGCAGGCCGCCATCGTCCTGGTCGCGGTGGCGATCGGCTACATCGTTTATATGCTCCGCTCCGGACTCGGGCGCCGCGTCCAGCTCGACAAGGTTCGCCTGCGGGGGCTGTTCGTCGGCCGCGGGCAGGCGAGGTTGAGCGCCGTGATCGCCATGATGTACTGGATTTTCTTTGTCACGATGTTCGGGCTATTGGTCAGCGGCGGCGCGCTCTATTTCGGTTTCTACTCCGGCTATGACGTGGCGATGCTGCACTGGGTGGGGACCTGGGTGATCCTCGCCTTTGTCGTCCTTCATGTCCTGACCCAGTACAAGAGTGGCGGCGTTTCGCAGCTGCTGCGCATCTTTCGTCCCGCCCCGCTGCCTGCGCCGCCGCCGCGGCTCGATGCCGTCGAACTGCTGGGCCTGCTGGCCGAGCGGTCGGCGCGCCCGCCGGAATCCGAAAATTTCGACACGCCGCCCGAGGTCTCATCGCATCCGCTGCAACCGGGCACAGAGGCGCGCCGCGACCGAACGGGCGAGCCTGATCCGGCGCCGCGCCCCAAGGACCAACCCAAGGCCGGTCCCGCGCGATCGCGAAACCCGACCCTGCAGGCCAATGCGTTCGTCGTCGCGGCCGCCGCCGCGATCACTGGCGCCTCGCTCATCGTAGCTACCGATCGGCTGGCGGTGGATAGTGTGCAGATTCGCCGCATCAACGCCGCAGACGCTCCGATCCTCGACGGCGACACCTCCGATCGCGCCTGGCGCGGCGTCAAGCCGTTTTCGCTGCTGACCGGAGAAGGCGGAAATTTCGACGGCAAGGAGAAGCCAGAATCGAGATTCGAGCGGTGCACGACGGCACCTATGCGTACTTCCTCTTCACCTGGCAGGATTCGACGCGTTCGCTGAAGCACCTGCCGCTCGTCAAGGAAGCCGACGGATGGCACCTGCTTCATTCCGGCTTTCAGCTCGGCGACGAGCATCAATACAACGAAGACAAGTTTTCGGTGCTGCTGACCACGTCGGATGTCACGCTGGCCGGCGGCCGAACCTTTCATCCAGGGCCACAGCCGGTCGCCGGCGCGCCGGCCACCATGAGCGGCCGCGGACTGCATTACACGGACACAGGCTACGCCGATGTCTGGCAGTGGAAGGCGACGAGCGGCGCGACCGGATCGATGGACGACGCGCATTTCGGGCCTCCGCTCAATCCGACCCCGATGCAGGCGGCCAACGTCGTTCCGTACAAGGGCGGCTTCGCGCCCGACCCGGGAACGGCAAGCTACCGGGACAATTTCACCGTCGAGGCCGACACGTCAGGCGGTCCGCGCCGCAGTCGCCTGGTCGCTCCGCTGCGCCTGCCCAAAGTCGTCGCTGCCACCACCGCCGCATTGGGGGATATCGACCTCGATCCCAATCATGGCGAGAGCGACGGCGCGCGCTGGTTCATGACCGATCAGGATTCAGCTCCCTATTCGACCGACGCCGACGCCCGCATCCCGACGGGGACCGTGATCCCGGGCGTCATCCTGAGCGGCGAATTTTCAGGCGACCGCGCCGACGTTCGAAGTGCAGCCCGCTGGGCCTCCGGCCATTGGGCGCTCGAGGTGAAACGCCGGCTCGACACCACAAGCCAGTTTGACGTGCCGATCAAGACCGGCGTCTTCATGCGGGTCGCCGCTTTCGACCACAGCCAGATCAGACATACACGGCATGTTCGGCCGATCCGTATCGAGGTGGAATAAATGTCAAAGATTTGCAAAGTCACGATCAACGACGAGCCGTTTCTGGCGAATCGCGGCGAGCTTCTGCTCGATTGGGCGTTGATGAATGGCGTCGATCTTCCGCATGATTGCCGGTCCGGAATTTGCGGCGCCTGCCGCGTACGCCTCGTCGACGGCACGGTGTTCGGTGGCCACAGCCGGGGCGACGACATGATTCATGCCTGCCAGGCCCGAATCGTCTCCGATCTGGAGATTGCGATCGAGGCCGCTCCCGAGCCGGTGGCACTGTCGGCGGAAGTGGCGCAAACCGTTCAGCTCGCGCCCGACGTGGTGGGCGTCGACGTCGAACTGCCGAAGCCGCTCGACTACCTCCCTGGCCAGTATTGCAAGCTGCAGTTTCAGGGATTCCCTGCAAGGCCCTACAGCCCGACCTTTCCGCTGGAAGGCGCTCCCCACGATCGCGTGCTGCACTTTCACATCCGGAAGGTCGCCGACGGGCTGGTATCCTCGGCGCTTGGCCGCGAGATCCGCCCCGGGCACCGCGTCGAGACTGACGGGACCGTATGGCCGCGCCTTTTTCAGGAAAGGCCATGCCGGCCGCATCGTTCTCGTCGCCAGCGGCACCGGCTTCGCCCCGATGTGGTCGGTCGCGGTCGCCGCGATCATGGAGCAGCCGCAGCGCGAAATGGTCTTCATCGTGCAGGCCCGCAGCATCCGCTCGCTCTACATGCACACGGCGCTGTGCCGGCTGGCGCTGTTTCCCAACGTCACGCTGATCCCGATGGTGTCGGAGCCGCAACAAATCTCGCACGCCATTCAGAGCGGCCGGCCGACCGATCATCTGCCGAAGCTATCGCCGGACGACGTGGTCTACACCGCGGGCGCGCCGGCGATGACGGACGCCGTGGCGCAGATTGCGAAGGCCGCGGGCGCAAGGTGCTACACCGACCCGTTCGTGCAGGAGCCGCGGACGGCCGAACAGGCAGGATTGATGTCGCGCCTCACCGGCTGGCTCAACGAACCCAAAAGCGGATCCGTCCCGATGCAGCCGGCGCGAAAGCCCGCGCCGATGCCACGAGGCGTAGCCGCGGTTGGCGCCGGCAACCGTTAGCCGGAGATCGCCGCGATATACCGTCGGACGGACATCTCGAACGCCGCCTTGGCATTGTCTGCGATGTTGCGGCCCCACCACGCGCCATAGATGCGATCGAACGCCAGCGGCTCGACCGCAGCCCAGACCCGGCGCACCGCCGCGGCGTTGAGCGGAATGTAGTTGGGAAAACTGTACATGAAGCTGAGCGAACGGCGATCCATCGCCACCATCGCGACGTCGCCGGTGAGCAGCGCGCCCCGCCCTTCCGCGCCCGCACGCCAATGCATCACGGTGCCGCCGGCGAAATGTCCGCCGGTTCGCAGCAGAAGAATGTCGTCGGAGAGCCGGTGGCTATCGCCGGTCCACGGCACGATGGCGGGATGCGGCCGGGTGACGAAGGCGCGATCGTCGCCATGCAGATAGGCCGGCACGCCACCGAACGCCTCGCTCCAGTCGGCGACCGCGCCGTAGTAATGCGGATGCGAGACGGCGATCGCCTTCAGGCCGCCGAGCGAGCGGACGTAGTCGACGGCTTCGCGGGTGGCCAGCGGCAGGCAGTCCCACATCACGCAGCCATCGGCCTCGGGGACCAACAGCGCGCGCTGCCCGATCGCAAAACCCGGCTCGACGACGATGCCGGCAATGCCGAGGTCGTCGCGCCAGACCAGCTTGTGATCTTTCGCCAGCTCTTCACGCGTCAGCCACGCCTGGCCCTTCCAGTTCACGAACTGCCGCTCGTCTTCGCAGACCAAGCAGGCCTGCGGCGGCTCCGCGCTTTCGGGAAACTGGGCACCACATTGCTCGCAGGTCCATAACGGCATCGGCATTACTCCTGTCGAGGGGAGTGGTAGCGCAAAACAAATAGGCGGGCCAATGACAGCCTCGTGCTAATACCCGATCGCCGCGCCATCGCTGCGCGGATCGGAACCGCCGCTCAACATGCCGTTCCTCTGGTCGATAGTGATGCCGTGCGCGTGACCGGCCATTTCGTTCCAGGCGTCCCAACGATCGACCGTGTGGCCGCGTCGCGCGAGCGCGTCGATCGTAGCTTCGGGGAAGCGGCTTTCGATATGCAGCGTGTCGCGCGCCTCGCCGAGCGCGAAGCGGTCGGAAAGAAACCGCGGCATCTCGATCGCCTCCTGGATATCGAGACCGAAATCGATCATCGCCGAATAGAGCTGCATCTGGATTTGCGGCTGGCCATCCGCCCCATGCAGCCGAGCACGCTCCAGAGCTTGCCGTCGCGTTTGGCCATCGAGGCAATCAGCGTGTGCAGCGGGATCTTGCCCGGCTCGAGACGATTGGGGTGGTTGCGATCCAGCGAGAAATACGCGCCGCGATTTTGCAGGATGACGCCGGTGTTTCCCGCAACCACGCAGGAGCCGAACGCGCCGTACAGGCTTTGAATCAGCGACGCGGCGTTGCCGTCGCGATCGACGGTGGCGACATAGACCGTATCGCCGGACAGGCTGCCGAAGGACGGCACCATGTCCCATTTCAATGCAGACGTTTCGTCGATCAGCCGGCCGCGCTCGGCCGCGTATTGCTTCGATATCAGCCGCTCGACCGGCACACTGGCAAACGAGGGATCGGCGAGCACCTGATCGCGGTCGTGGTAGGCAGTCTGCTTGGCCTGTACCAGGAGATGCACGTGGTCGGGCCCGAGGAAATCCTTTCGGTGTAGCTCGTGCGGCTCGACGAGGTTGAGCATTTCGAGCACGGTAAAACCCTGCGTCGGCGGGGGCGTGTTGAAGACCGTGACGTAGCGGTAGCGGCCAACAAGCGGCTCGCCCCAGGCGGCCTTTGCCGGCCGAAATCGGCAAGGCGAAACAGGCCGCCGTTTTCCTTTGAGAAGCGCGCCATCTCGGCGGCGACCGGCCCCTGGTAGAAGCCCTGCCAGCCGCCATCCGCGATCGTGTCGAATTGTTCAAAGACCTGCCGCGGCAGGCTTCGCTTGCAGACGTTCCGATCGCGAGACTTGCGCATCAGTGCGGATTCGCCGATGCCGCCCATGCCACGCGCACGTTCAAGGACAAATTTGGCGCCACGCCACGGGACTTTCGCGCCAGCCCGCAGGTGCCGCCAGGGCAGCGAACCGCGTCTGACTAAGCCTCGCGGTAGCTGCGATACCAGCTGGCGAACCTGTGGATGCCGTCCTCGATCAGGGTCGCCGGGCGGAAGTCTACGTCACGCACGAGATCATCGACATCGGCATAGGTCGTCGGCACGTCGCCCGGCTGCATCGGCAGCAGTTCCTTGTTGGCCTTGCGCCCCAGCTCCTGCTCGAGGAGACCGAGCACGAGCATCAATTCCTGCGGCTTGTTGTTGCCGACATTATAGATGCGCCAGGGGCGATGCTCGATCCCGGATCCTGAATTCCGCCCAGCCCAGCCTGCCCAACTTGCGGCGCGCGATCAATGAGGCGGACCAGGGCTTCCGTCACATCGTCAACATAGGTGAAGTCGCGAAGCATCCGGCCGCCGTTGAACAGCTTGACGGGATCGCCGCGGACGATCGCGTCCGCAAACACGAACAGCGCCATGTCCGGGCGATACCAGGGGCCATATACCGTGAAGAACCGCAAGCCGGTGCACGGGATTCCGTAGAGGTGGCTGTACGAATGCGCCATCAACTCGTTGGCCTTCTTGCTCGCGGCATAAAGGCTGATCGGGTGATCCACGTTGTCATGCACCGAGAACGGCAGCTTCCGGTTGGCCCCATAGACGGACGACGAGGATGCGAACAACAGATGACGGCAGCCATTGTGCCGGCATCCCTCCAGGACATTGGTGAAGCCGACGAGATTGGCGTCGACATAAGCGTGCGGATCCCTGAGCGAGTATCGCACGCCCGCCTGCGCGGCCAGATGGATGACGACAGGAAACCGATACCGCGCGAACAGCCCCGGTATCGCAACGCGATCCGCCACATCAAGTTTCTCGAACTGGAAGCGCGGATCGTTGCGGAGGATATCGAGCCGGGCCGCCTTCAGCCGCGGATCATAATATGCATTGAGATTGTCGATCCCAACGACGCGGTGGCCGGACTGCAGCAACCGCTGCGCCACATGGAATCCGATGAAGCCCGCGGCCCCCGTTACCAGAATTGCCTGATCCGGCATTATCATCCGTGCATCCCTAACCAGCCGATGTCATGGCGGCGCATGGGTATCAGTAGGCCATCGATTTCGGCCGACCAACGCCGCAGTACAGAAAGCCGTTCCGCTCCACCTCCTCCGGAGAGTAGATGTTGCGCAGATCGACGATGACGGGGCAGGCCATGATGGTGGACAATTCCTTGAGATCGAGCGCCCGGAACTGCTCCCATTCCGTGACGATCACGAGCGCGTGGCATCCTTTGGCGCAACGATAGGCGTTCTCGCTGAAGGTGACGTTCTCGAACACCTTCTTCGCCTGCTCCATGCCGACGGGATCGAAAATGCGAACCTCGGCGCCCATGTCCTGCAGCGCGGTTACAAGCGGAATCGACGGCGCGTCGCGCATATCGTCGGTATCGGGCTTGAAGGTTACGCCGAGCACCGCAATCGATTTTCCGCGGATATTGCCGCCGAACGCGTTCGCGACCTTGCGCGCCATCGCCCGCTTGCGCTGGTCGTTGACGGCGACCACGGTTTCGACGATTCGCAGCGGCGACTCGTTATCCTGGCCGGTCTTGATCAATGCCATCGCATCCTTCGGGAAGCAGGATCCGCCAAAACCCGGCCCGGCGTGCAGGAACTTCTGCCCGATCCGGTTGTCGAGGCCGATGCCGCGCGCGACTTCCTGCACATTGGCGCCAACCTTCTCGGCAAGGTCCGCGATCTCGTTGATGAAGGTGATCTTGGTGGCAAGGAAGGAGTTGGCCGCGTATTTCGTCAGTTCGGCCGTGCGGCGGTCGGTATAGAGAATCGGCGAGGCATTGAGGTGAAGCGGACGGTACACCTCGGCCATCACGGCGCGGGCGCGCGGATCGTCGGTACCGATGACAATCCGGTCCGGATGCTTGAAGTCCCGGATCGCGGCGCCTTCGCGCAAGAACTCGGGATTGGAGACGACGGCAACCTTCGCATCCGGATTCTCCTCGCGGATGATGCGCTCGACCTCGTCGCCGGTGCCGACCGGAACAGTCGATTTGGTCACCACGACCGCCTGCTGCGGAAGCGCGCCTGCAATCTCGCGCGCGGCCGCATAGACAAAGGAAAGGTCGGCATGGCCATCGCCGCGGCGCGACGGCGTGCCCACGGCGATGAAAACGACTTGCGCCCCGCTCACCGCCGATTTCAGGTCGCTTGAAAATGACAGACGTCCCTGCCCCACGTTTCGCGCCACCAGTTCGGCAAGCCCGGGCTCATGGATCGGCATCTCTCCATCTTTGAGCCTCGCAACCCTCTCGGCGTTGCTATCGATACAGACGACCTGATGCCCGAAATCGGAAAAACATGCCCCTGACACCAGCCCGACATAGCCGGCGCCAATCATCGCTATATGCATTACGGTTCCTGTCTGAAAAGCCGCGCGCGGCCGTGGCCGCGCCGACGGAGATGGAAGGTGAAACGACGGGCTAGCTGCTCAATATCGATTCACCGTCGAGATGACGGGGAAAGAAGAAGAAGTTGTTGACGTAGAATCGTCCGTCCTTGCGGCCGCCGTCTGGTCGCAGCGCACCCGCATCCTGGAGCCTGCGGGAATCGAACTGCTCGACGCCGATCACGTCGTTGTCCTTAAGGAAGAACCCCCGATAGGATTTGCTCCGGAAGAATTCGAACACCGAGCGCGTCGCCTCGGCGCGATGGCGGTCTTCCGCCTCCACCAGAAATACCGGCTGGCAACGCTCCAGAAGTTCGACGGCGCCGTTCAGAACGTTCAACTCGTGGCCTTCGACGTCGATCTTCACGAACGCCACATCCTGATTGATGACCGCGTCGAGCCGCGCGATCGGCACATGGGCAGAGACTAACTTGGCCGATGAATCGGTTCGTGCCTCCAGCGAGGCCAGGCCGTAGACCAGGCCGTCGTCGCCTTGCGGGATGTATAACTCGGCATCGCCGTCATGATCCGACAGCGCGATCTCGTGGACGCTCACATTCCGTGCTGAAGTTCGGCGCAATAGTCTCGCCATCTGCTGCGAGGGCTCGAAGGCGTGAACCTGCCTGGAAAGGCGCGCCAGCCGCCGCGTGTACAGGCCGCAATTGGCGCCGACGTCCACTGTCACCGCGTCATCGGGAATCACCTTGTCGAGATAGGACAGCTCCCGCTCCGCCGATTTGGGGCGCTTCATGAAATGCCATTGCAGCCATACCGAGGAAACGCATCCTTCACCAGCTCCTTGACCTGTTGCTTTGCGTTCATCGCTGCCTCCCTTGGTGTCGCACACACAGCCTTCGCTGCGACGTGCGTCGTCCTCGATGCGGTTTCTGCCTCCCCCAGCCGCACCTCAAACGCGGTCATAGATATCCTGGACCCGGACGATGTCGTCCTCCCCGAGATAGGAGCCGGACTGGACCTCGATCAGATTGAGAGGAACCTTTCCGGGATTCTCCAGGCGATGCATGCAACCCAAGGGCACGAAGATCGACTCGTTCTCGCGCAGCAGGATTTCCTCGTCGTCGCGCGTGACGATCGCGGTGCCGTTCACCACGACCCAATGTTCGGCGCGATGATAATGTTTCTGCAGCGACAGCTTGGCGCCCGGATTGACGGTAATTCGCTTGACCTGAAACCGCTCGCCGGCATGGATCGACTGATAATAGCCCCAGGGGCGATGGACGCTGTGGGTCTGGGTCGCCGACCGATGGCCGTTTGCCTTCAGACGCTCGACGAGCTTTCCGACATCCTGGTCGCGCTTCCGGCTGGTTACCAGCACCACGTCAGGCGAAGTGGCGATGACGAGATCTTCGACCCCGAGTGCTGCGACCAGTTGCCCGTCGCCGCGGACATAACAGCCCGAGGTGTCTTCTATCACGGCATCGCCAATCACCACATTGCCCGACGGATCCTTTTCCGCCATCGACCACAAGGCCGACCAGCTTCCGACATCGCTCCAGTCGAACGTCGCGGGCACGACCACGGCATTGTCGGTCTTCTCCATGATCGCGTAGTCCATCGAGATGGACGGGCAGGCCTCAAAGCGCGTTCATCGAGCCGAAGAAAGTCGAGATCGCGAGTTGCATCCGTCAGCGCCTTGCGGCAGGCGGCAAGAACCTCCGGCGCCCGATGCGCCAACTCGCCGATGAACTGGCGCGCCGGCAGCAAGAATATCCCGCTGTTCCAGACATGCTGGTCGCAGGCCAACAGGCGCTCCACCGTCACCAGATCCGGCTTCTCGACGAAGCTGGCAACGCTGCGAATGGGCGACGCGGCTTCCAGTTCGTCGCCCATCCGGATGTAGCCGAACCCGGTCGCCGCCGATGAAGGCCGAACGCCGAACAGGACGAATCGACCGTACCGCGCCGCCGTGACACCCGTCGATATCGCGGCACGAAACGCGGCGTGATCGCGCACCCAATGGTCGACCGGCATCGCCAGTATCACGGCGTCGGGATCGTTCTCGCTGGCGAGCAGCGCCGCAATCGCAACGGCCGGAGCGGTATTTCTTCCGAACGGTTCGAGCACGATGGTTGGACGATCGACGCCGACCGCGCGCAACTGCTCGCCGATCGCAAAGCGGTGCTCGGCGTTTGCGATCACCATCGGCTCGGTAAACATCGAGCGGTCGTCGACCCGCAGCGCCGTCTGCTGCAGCAAGGTGTTTTCACCGAGCAGCGAGAGCAATTGCTTGGGGTAGGTCTCACGCGACAGCGGCCACAACCGCGAGCCGGCGCCGCCGGAAAGGAGAACGGGCACAATACGGCCGCGCGGCTCGATCATCGCCATGGCATGGTCCTTCGATGTCTTGACGTTGGTCAGAATCCGCTTCCCGACAGGAACTCTTTGCGGATCGTGCGGATGATGATCATGATGTCCAGGCGCAGCGACCATCTTTCGATGTAGTGGAGATCGTAATCGATCCGCGAAATCGCCGGCCCGGACTGGGCCGTGCTTCCTCTGCAGCCGCTGACCTGCGCGAGCCCGGTAATGCCCGGCCGCGCCGTATGGCGTTGAAAGTAGTATGGCACCAGGTCTTCGTAGGGCAGATCCGCCGCCAGCATTCCCGGCACATGCGGCCGGGGCCCGACCAGCGACATGTCGCCCTTGATCACGTTAATCAGTTGCGGAATTTCGTCGAGACTGGTCTTGCGCAGAATTCGCCCCACAGGCGTCACGCGGGCGTCGCCCTGCACCGTCTGCCTTACGCCGCGCACATCGCCGGCATCGTTGCGCATGGTGCGGAACTTGTAGATCTTGAAACGGCGGTTTCGATAACCGTACCGATACTGAAAGAACAGCACCGGCCCCGGCGACGTCGCCTTTATCGCGATTGCAATCGCGATCAAGAGAGGTGCGAAAAACAGCAATGCGCCGCTTGCCGCGGCGATATCGAAGATGCGCTTCGCAATCGATGACGACGGTTCAGTCCGCGCGACACGGCGCGAACGCCGGCGGCCTCGATACGCACCATGCGTACCGCCGCCGGCAAACTCGACAGGACGGACCGATATCTCGGTCCGCTCTCTCCGAATCGGCGTGACGTTGTTCCGATCGAAGTTGGCTGTCACGATCGAGGCCATGACTCTCCTCTCTGCTGGAACCGGACTGTGACTCGAGGGATGTTCGAGTTGCTCGGACAGAGCGTGACGATTCCGCAGCAGCGAACGTCAGCCCTTCGCGGTCGCTAAGACTTTCCAGAATCTTGAGCGAAATTTGGCGCGAAAGCGAAAATGTCGCGCGTGACGTCGTAACTGAATCGTTAACGAGATTTGTGCGACGCGATATTCCGTTTTGTTCGGAGACGCTTAGTTGCGATTTGCCTGGTTAATGATCTGCGTGTGACTCGACGCTGCCATGCATAATCGAAAATCGCGGAACAAAATCCGCTGTTCGATTCTCGACGTTCAACTGAACAAACTCGGCGTCGCGGCGATGGCAACAAATGGCCGTCTCGTCGTTGTTTTGTACGAGATTGTTCATCGAACGCTAAAGCGATCTGCCACAGCCTGGCGATGGAGTGATTGAGGCGCACAGGCTGGTACTGACGTCGCAAGGCTTCGGAAGAAAACAGAGACGGCAGCGATTCGCGAGCCGTCCACTTCACGGAACAATTCCGGGGAGGCGCCCATGATGGCCGAACGTCTGCATAGCCGCGCGCTGGTGCAACACGACAGATTGCCGAGATCGTCGCCTGACCGCAGGCTCAGGAACCGAATCATTATCGGAAACGCGATAGCGTGGGTTGCGATCGTCATCCTGATTCGCCTGCTCTTTTCTAGACACCTCGCTTCGGCGTGTTGCGCGATGGATTGACCGCCACCCGGTTCCATGATCGACATCGCACACCATGCAACAACTGTCCGCCGCACCTTCGCGCTCCGTTAATGCTTCAGCGCCAGCCGATACACGCATCTATGCGGTCGGTGACATCCACGGCCGGGCCGATCTGTTGAGCGAGATCACTGCGCGCATCGACGACGACATCCGGCGCAGGCCGATCGCGCATGCGGTCGAAGTCTATCTCGGCGACTACATCGATCGCGGACCGCACTCCAGGACGGTGATCGATTTGCTCGCAGTCCGGCTCGTTGCCAATCGCGCGGTGTGTCTGCGCGGCAACCACGAAGCTGTGATGGAAGGGTTTCTTCAGGACCCCGCCATCCTGCAGTACTGGCTGCCATTGGGCGGCGTGCAGACGCTGGCATCCTATGGCATCGAGCTGCGTGACGAGACCGAGACGGCCTCTGACCTGCGTCGCCGCTTTCTCGACGCGTTTCCGCGTGCACACGAACTGTTCATGCAGTGTTTGCGCAATCAGTTCAGCTGCGGCGATTTCTTGTTCGTGCACGCCGGCATTCGACCGGAAATTCCGATCGCGCAACAGGATGTTAACGATCTGATCTGGATTCGGAACGAGTTCCTCGACTCCACGCGGAGTCACGAACGCCTCGTCGTGCACGGTCACACGCCGGTGCCGCATCCGGATATTCGGAACAACCGAATCAACATCGATACTGGCGCGTGGCGAACGGGAACCCTGACCTGCATTGCGATTGAAGAATCGACGATCCTGTTCTTGTGACAGTCGTGCAACGAGTTGTGACCAACCTGCGCGCATCTTGGGCACACGGAACTCACGCCTCACATTCTTTCGCCTTTTTTGCTTCTTTATGATCGACGGCTGTTACATGCACTCACGGAGATGCAGCCATGCAGCTACGGTCGTCCAGCGCCGGCCTGACGCTTCACTTTCTTCTTTTCGTCCTTGCGATCGCCGGCATCAGTGCCGGTGTTTCGATTCATGCTTCAGCACAGACACCGCCATCCGCATCATCTGCGGAAGGTTACATTCTTGGCCCGAACGACCAGAATCAGGCTGAAGGTCTACGGTGAGCCCGACATCACCGGCGAATATGAAATCAGCAATGGCGGTCAAGTTTCGATTCCACTCGCGGGCCATATCAAGGCTGCGGGTGCCACGACGCGGCAGCTCGAAAAGTCGATCGCGTCCGCGCTTGCAAAGGGGATCGTGCGCGATCCGCGCGTGAACGTCGAGATCGCGCAGTATCGCCCGTACTACATTCTTGGCGAAGTCAAGAAGAGCGGCGAATACCCGTATCGCAATGGCCTGACGGTCATGGACGCGGTCGCAAGCGCCGGCGGATTCACGTATCGCGCCAACGAGAACAAGGTCCATCTGCGCCGGGCAGGCGCCGGTGCAGAGGAGATCCTGCCTCTCGACGCTCCTGTTCCGGTTTATCCGGGCGACAACATTCGGATTCCGGAACGCTACTTCTAGCGTTGCGGAACCAGATGAAGTGCATGCCGCTCGCGAGCTGATGACGACGTGTGTGTGTTGCGTTGTCGTCACAGCGTTTTGCGATGCAAAATATTTTGCGACGCGAGGAAAACTTTTTCCGGCAAGGCGCGTTGCAAGCGAGCGCATCACTTCAATCTCACAATTCAAAACCTTGCGCCCGAGTACCGAGTAGAGGCCTGCCTTTCTTATGCGCAGTCGACGATCATTTTCTGAGCGATGGGCTTCGCCCATTAAGTGTTCGCCGCCTTCGCATCCCCGCAAGGGATGGGTGATGGGATCGGAGTCTGCACTTGCATCGCTCAATGCATCCGAAGGAAGCGGAGAACGATCCCGCTCCATACGCGTGCCCGGTCGACGCCGCTTCAATCCCTTGCCGGCGTCAGCGGCCGCAATCTTGCTGGGTCTTGGATCGTCAGCGCATGCACAAGCGATCCCGTGGACCAGCGGAGAATTCGCATCGCCCTGGAACGCACAGAAGATCTTCGAACCGTCGTCGCTGCCGGACCGGACCGATCCGGAGAACCGCGAAGAGATACCGCCCGAGGATATGCCGGTGAAGAAGCGACAACAGCCGGGCTATGAACCTGTCGGCATTCGTTCCGGCTCCTGGATGTTCAACCCGTCGCTGACCGCCGGCACTTTTTATGACAGCAACGTCTTTGCGTCGAACACCGCGCCAAGTTCCGATATCGCGGCCGTGATCGAGCCGACGCTGCGCGCGCGTTCGCTATGGGGGCGGCATGGCGTCGATCTGAAGTTGAATGCGCAGTCGACGGCCTATAGCCAGTTTTCGAGCCTGAACCAGACCAATGCCAGCCTGAAGGGCAATGGCTGGCTGGACATCACAAAAGACACGATGCTGCTGGGCAGCTTTCAGATCGCGCATCTGAACGAAGGCGTCGGCACGCTCACTTCCCCCGCCAACGCCATATCGCCGACGCCATACAATCTGATGTCCGGCGACGTCACGCTGCGCAAGGAGTTCAACCGGCTGACGACATCGGTCGGCTTCCGTACCGATTCCTACGACTACGGATCGACGCGCGCGCAGGACGGCACCGTCATCAACCAGGACGCCCGCGACGGACAGATCTACGCGCTGCACAGCCGGATCGACTATGCGATCTCGTCCACCCTCGGCTGGTTCGGCGGCGTGGAAGGCAATCAACGCGACATCAGGGGAACGCCGGGCCATACCCTGGACTCGCAAGGGTACCGCGCACTGTCCGGCATCACGATCGGCTTAAGCAATCTGGTTACCGGTGAATTCGGCGCCGGCTACGTGCAGCAGCGTTTCGACGATCCTTCGATCGGCACCATCGAAGGCCCTCCTACCGCGCGCGGCTGACATGGCGGCCAACGCGCCTGCTCGATGTGCACTTCAATGCCGAGCAGCTCGTCACGCAGACCACCGACACCAGTGCCACCGGCGTGCTCGCGAACGCGGTGCAACTCGGCCTCGACTACGAACTGCGGCGCAACGTCATCGTGTCACTCGCGGGTGGCTACGAGAACGACAAGTTCTTCGGCCAGCTTCGCAAGGACAACGTGCTGACGTCGAACACGCGCGTCAAATACCTCGTCAACCGCTTCGCGGCCGTGTCCGCCTACTACCGCTACACCAAGCGCGAGAGTGACGTCTCCACCTTCAGCTTCGACAAACACCTGGTAGGCATGAATGTTACAGCGCAATTCTGACCTGCCCTATGTCATCCCCGACGAGCCTGTCGGCCGCCCGGCCGAAAGCTGGCAATATCCGACCGTCGATTTGCGCGAGATGGGCCGCATTCTCCGCCGCCGCTACAAGATGGCGGTACTGCCGGCCTTGGCCCTGCTTGGGCTGGCGGTGATCTACCTGCTGTCCACCACCACTCTCTATACGGCGACATCGACCGTGCTGGTCGATCCGCGCCGCGCCAATGTCGTCGAGACCAACCAGTCCGTGCTGTCGAACTTCGGCACCGACGATGCGACCATCGAAAGCCAGACGCTGCTGATCCAATCGGTAGCGATACTGGTGCGCGTCGTCGGCAAGCTGAGGCTGACGGAAGATGCGGAATTCCAGCCAAAGCCCGGCCTCCTCGACCCGATCAAGCGGCTGTTCCGCAGCAGCGGGCCGAGCGACGGCGCCAGCCCCGAAGACGCGGCGAGAGCGCGATCGGTGGAGATCCTTCAGAGGCGGATGAAGGTCACACGGCAGGGCACTACCTTCCTCGTCGACATCGCCGTCAGTTCGGAATCGCCGCAGAAAGCCGCAACCATCGCCAACGCGATTGCCGACGCCTATTTCGACGAGCAGGTTCGCGCCAAATACGACGCCACCCGCATTGCCGCGAACTGGCTCAACGGCCAGATCGACGAGTTGAAGTCGAAGGTCGTCGCCTCCGAAAAGGCGATCGAGGATTATCGTTCCGCCAATAATCTGATGGTGTCCCAAGGTGTAACCCTCAATGACCAGCAGATCACTGACCTCAACAACAAGCTGATCGCCGCGCGTGTGCAAACGGCGGAGTCGCGGGCCAAGTATGAACAGGTCCAGGACATCGCCAAATCGGGCGGCGACCCCGGCGGCATCAACGCGGCCATTTCCTCCGAAATGATCACGAAGCTGCGTACCCAGTTCGCCGAGATCGCCAAGAACGAAGCTGACCTGTCGAGCAAATATGGCGCGCGTCATCCGCTCGTCGCCAATGTCCGGGCGCAGCGGCGCGACACCCAGAGGCTGATCAACGAGGAAATCCGGCGAATACTGGAGAGCACGAAGCACGACTACGACGTCTCGCGTTCGCGCGAAGCGTCGCTGCAGCAAAGCCTCGACCAGCTTCAAGGCGTGTCCACTTCGTCGGGCCAGGCGCAGGTGCGCTTGCGCGAGTTGCAGCGCGAGGCCGAGGCCAACCGCACACAGTATGAATCCTATCTGGCGCGCTCCAAGGAAACGACGGCGCAAGAGAGCCTGGAGATGCCGGATCTCGGATCGTGACCAAGGCCAGCATTCCGATCAGGCCGTCATCGCCGAAGACGATGCTGATCCTGGGTCTTGCCGTGATGCTCGGCCTCGGCGCGGGCAGTGTGCTGGCGTTCCTCGCCGATTATCTCGACGACCGTGTGAAAACGCTCGAACGCGCCGAAGCCATTGCGGGCGTGCCCGCCCTTGCCGCGGTTCCCTTGATCAGTGCGCGCGAGCTCGCCGGCCTCGCCCGGCGCGGACGCAACGAACTCGGCCGCTACGACCCGAAGACCACGAAACTTCTGCCGGCGGCGCTGCAGCCGCCTTTGACGCGCTACGCGATCGACGAACCCGGCACATTCTTCGCGGAAGCGATCCGTTCCGTTCGCCTCGCGCTGCAACGGACGATGCGATCGCAACCGGTGAAGGTCGTGCAGGTCACTTCCGCGCTCGACAGCGAGGGCAAGACCACGCTTGCGATCAACCTGGCGCAGTCGCTGGCCATGCTCGGCATCCGAACGCTCCTCATCGATGGCGATCTCCGCAACCCGCAAGTGACCCGCGCACTCTGCCCGCGGGCCGATGCCGGGTTGCTGGAAGTTGCAATCGGCCAGGTACCGCCGGAGCGCGCCATTCTCGTCGATTCCAGCACCGGGCTTTCGGTTCTGCCGTCCACCGCGATCAAGCAGGTCGAATACATCACGGAGCTGATGTTCTCCGACCGGATCGTCGATGTGCTCGATTACTTCCGCCACCGCTACGAATTGATCGTGATCGACTCGCCGCCGCTGGTACCGCTGGTCGATGGCCGCGCGCTCGCCGAGCTGGCCGATCGCATCATTCTGGCGCTGGCCTGGGACCAGACTCCGGGCGAAGTGCTGTCCCATGCCATGGACCTGCTGTCCCCGGTCCGCGACCGGATCATGGGCACGGTGTTGACCCGCGTCGATCTCAGCCGCCTGCAGTTCTATGACTATTACCGCAGCTCCGCCTATCTCAAGCCTACGGCGCCGCGAGCCTCCATGCCGGAGCGGCGCGGTGAAAATGCGCGGACCGTTGAACGAACCAGCCGGCGTCGCACAGCTGCGTCGTCGCCCGCTAGCGTCACCGGCGCCGCGGCCGGATTCCCATGCATATAGGCGCGTTGCGAATGCCGACGCGTTCATCGAACGGATCGCGGCCGGCCTGATACTGCTGGCCGTGATTGCAACATTCACGCTCTCGTCCTCCGTTCTGACCAACTGGAAAATTCACTATCTGACGGCGGGCGGCAATTTTCTCGAAAAGCTGCACCCGGCGACCTACTTCACGCTGCTCGCATTCTCTCTCCTGTCGATACGCAGCCGCGGCCCGGTCGGCGAGATCAACCGGATGTTTTCCCAATCGAAGCTACTGCTGGCCTATCTGCTCTGCTGGCTTTTCCTGCTGATCCAGGTGGTCGTGCTCGAACGCCCGTTCACGGTCATCATCGACACGTTTCTGCTGCCGATCCTGATCGCGATGGTGATGTGGCAGTTGTCACCGTCGCAAAAACGTCCGTTGGCCTGGGCCGTTCATTTCACGATCCTGCTGAATGTCGTGCTCGGCTATTACGAGTATTTCTCCGGCCACCGGCTGATCCCGTTGACGCTCGGTGACGTCGTGGTGATGGGCGAATGGCGCTCCGCGGCGCTGCTGGGCCATCCGCTCACGGCATCCGGCATCGTCGGCGCCTACGTGCTGGCGCTGGTGCTCCGTCCGGCGATATGTCCGCCACTCCTGGTGCGGCTGCCGCTGATCGCGTTCGCTTTGGGATCGCTGATGGCCTTTGGCGGCCGAACGTCGCTGGTCACGGTGCTGGCGATGATCGGGCTGGTCGGCGGCTTTGAGGCATTCCGCCTGATGCAGGGGCGGCGAATGCCGCTTCCCGCGGCAATTCTCGCAATCTGCGTGCTGTTTGCTGCAGGCGCCATCGTATTCGCCGCGCTCGACCTCGGCATTTTCGACAAGATGCTGCTGCGTTTCTCCTCCGACAAGGGCAGCACGCTGGCGCGCTACGCCACCTTCAGCCTGCTCTCGCATTTCGATTGGCATGAACTCATTCTCGGGCCCAACCCGGTTCGGGTGAATGCGTTGCAGTCACAGCTCGGCCTCAACTACGGCATCGAAAATTTCTGGATCGCCTCCGTCGTTCAGTTCGGCCTCGTCCACAGCGTCCTGATGACGGTCGGACTGGTCTGCTTCTTCGTCGAATTGCTGCGCCGTTCGAGCCGGGCGGCATGGGCCATCGTGCTGCTGATCGTCATCATCGCCGCCAGTTCGGTGAGCTTCTCGTCGAAGAACATTCAGCTCGCGCAGTTCGTGATCCTCATTTCGGTCTTGCTGCCGCGCGAGCCGCGGCGCGTTGCCGCGTCCCAGCAAGTCCGCAACCCTGTCAGCTACCGGTCCGTTCCGGCATAACTCGGGATTCCCTTTCGCATGACCATCTATGTCGACAACACCCATCTCGGACGTCACGTCACCGGTCTCGAGCGCATCACGCTGGAGCTGTTCTCCGAAGCCGCGCTTGCCCCGCTCGATGTCGTGCCGGTGAAGGCGCAGGGTCTTCGCCAGATGCTGACGACGCAGACCTTGGGGTTGCCGATGCGGCTTGCGGCTTCGTCGTCGATCCTGCTGTGTCCCGGCTTTCCGCCGAGCCCGCTGCTACGGCCGTTCGCATCGCGGGTGCTGCCCTATATCCACGATGATTTTCTGATCACGCGACGCGCCGAGCTCAACATGCGGGCCCGACTTTACATGGCCGGACCCTTCAAGCTCGCGTTGCGCCACTACCCGCGCTTCCTGGCAAATTCCGGCGATACCAGGCGCAAACTTGCCGCACATTGCCGGCCCGATGCCGAGGTGACACTCTATCGGCCTTCGGTCCGCAACGTGTTTGGCCTCGCCCCCGGCCAACGCGGCGAACGCAGCGGACAGCCCCAACCGCTTCGGCTGATCGCGCTGGGCACGGTCGAGCCGCGCAAGAATTTCAGAGCGGCAGCGAAAATCCTCGACGCGTTGCGCATGCAGGGATTTCCGGAAGCGACGTTGGACATCGTCGGTAGACCGGGATGGGGCGACGACTGGCGAGCGCTTGAGGGTCAACCGGGCGTTACGCTGCACGGATATCAGTCCGCCGACCGGGTCAATCAGTTGCTTGACGCCGCCGACCTCTTCATCTGCACCTCCCATGACGAAGGCCTGGGGTTGCCCCTGCTGGAGGCGCAGTACGCCGGCCTCCCGATCATCGCCCCGGATGCCGCCATTTTCCGCGAGGTGCTCGGCGAGTCCGGTATCCACATCGATGCCGCCGATCCTGCGTCTGCGGCCGCGCGAATCGCGGCTGCCCTGTCGAACGAGGACTGGCGCGCCCGGTATGTGGCGATGGCGGTGCGGAATCTGGCGCGCTGGAACGATCTGGCGCGCGGCGACCGCGAAACGGTCATCAGCCTGATCGCGCGTCTTGCGGCCTGACACTCGCCCTTTCAGGAAATTCGAGTCCGGAGTACCGCAGCCTTGAATGACACCAGCACCACAAGGCATCAGGACGGGCTGCGGATCATTGCGGCCGGCGCCGTGGTGATCCTTCACTATTCCGATTACTTCAAGGACGTCACGATCGGCCGTTTCATGGTCGCTCACACCTGGCACTTCAATCTGTTCGTCGATCTGTTCTTTGTGGTCTCCGGCTTTGTCATTGCCCGTCAATATTTCGGCCGCGTCAACGATGCCGCATCGATCGGCCGCTTTCTCTGGCGTCGCATCGCCCGCATCTATCCGCTGCATCTCGCCACGCTGGCCTTCTATGTAGCGCTTGCCGGCGCACTTCATTTCGGCGCCGCCCGGACCGACAACCCCGCCCGTTACCCGCTTTCCGACCTTCCTGCGCAGTTCCTGCTGCTTCACGCCTTCATCGGCGAGCGCCTGACGTTCAATTTCCCGAGCTGGTCGCTGTCGGCGGAGATGTTCTGCTATCTGCTTTTCCCGCTCGTCGCGCTGATCGCGCAACGCCGTAAAGAAGCGATCATTGCGCTCGTGGCCATCACCGCGCTCGCCAATTCCCTTTGGGCATGGGCAGCAGGAACGACGCCGTGGGCCGACTGGATCAACCAGGGCGGCGGCTTCAGGGCGCTGCCGGCCTTCAATCTCGGCATGGCCTGCTACCTGTTTCGCGACCAGATCGCGCGTTGGCCCGCGATTCCCGGCGCGTTGGCCGCATCGCTGGCGGCGTTTATCGTACTCGGCTCCATGCTGCCGACGATGACCGCCCTGGTCGCGATCTACGCCATCGCACTGCTTGCCGTTCAGGCAGACTGCGCGGGCCGTGAAACGCTGCTGTCGCAGCTCCGCTTCGATCGCTGGTCGCCGCTGACCTACTCCTGTTACATGCTGCATATTCCGGTTGCGACCGTCATCATCACCTTCGGATCGCGGCTGCTTTCGTTGTCGCCGCTTGAACGGCTGGTTCTCGCGCCGGTGGCGATCATCGTTCTTGCATTCGCGTGTATCGTCTCGCTGCGCGCGTTCGAAACGCCGCTGCGGCGATATATGACCGAGGCCTACGACCGCCGCGCTATCAAGCCCGCACCGTCCCCGGCCATCTCGCAGCAGGAGGGCGCACGATGACGGTCGTGGAGCGCATACCGGCAAACACGGAATCCCTGAGCGTCGCGCATGCGGCGGCCAGAAGCCGCGATGGCGTCGTCGACGCCCTGCGCGGCATCGCCATCGTGATGGTGATCAGGATCCATTCGCTGCCACAGCCGCTCGATGCTATCTGGGCAAAATCCCTCGACGCGGCGCTGCGGCCCTGCGTACCGGTCTTCCTGTTCGTATCAGGATATCTGACGGCGCTTTCCGGCCGCGTGCCGCTCGTGAAACGGCTGAGGGCGGCCTTGATCCCTTATTCGATCGCGTTCGCCGCCGCCTATGCCTACATGGCGCTGCATAATCCGGCGATGGACCATCGCATCGGCACGACGCTCGCCCGGTTCGGGCTGGGATACGTATTCGTCTACTATTACGTCTTCGTCTATGTCTGCTGCACGCTCGGTTTGTGGCTCGTCTTTGCGGCTGGCGGAGACGGACAGCCGGCTTCGAGACGACGGATCTCAGCTCTGCTGCTGCTCTCGATCGGCTGCGGTCTGCTTGCCGGCGAGTTATCTCGACCCGGCCATCTCCAGGCTCGGTGCCTCGGACGCATTGCTCGACGAAGTCCGCATGCGCGACATTCCGTTCTGGTTCTCGTTCGTCGCGCTCGGCGCGCTGACCGCGATGTTCGCAGACCTGAGCGATCAGGGCATGCGCCGCGCGCTGCTTGGCGCCATGCTGGCGGCCTACCTGATCTATGCCGCCGTGCGCATTCTCGGCCTTGGCGACGCCGCCACCTACGATTCGACCGCCTTCTTCCTCTATGCAGCCCTGTTCTGCGTTGCGCTGTTCGCTATCCAGCCGAATTCGCCGCTGCTTGGATGGATCGGCTCGGGCAGCTATTTCGTCTATCTCTCGCACATCTTCATCGTCATGGCGCTGCGCGATCACGCCCCGCTGCGCCAGCTCGGCGGCGTCGCCAGCTTTGCCGTTTGCTGGGGCTTGACCGTCCTCGTCAGCGCCGCCGCACTGCTGGCTGTCCGGCAACTGGCCTCCCTCGGCTCTGCCGCTGGCTGGGGGCCTGAGCGATGCTCTTAAAACACACCCTGCTTTATCTGCCCGCCCAATTCGTCGGACCGCTGTTCCAGCTTCTGGCGATGATCGTATGGACGCACGTCGTCGATGAGCACACGCTCGGCATCATCACGCTGATCACGGCCACGCACGAATTGCTGCAGATCGGCTTTCTCGCCTGGTGGTCGCAATATGCGTTGCGTTTCCTCGGACGCTACCGGGACGCCAACGACGCGCCGCGCTTCTACCGCACCGAAAACGCGGTCCTGCTGGCATCCGTTGCGTTGCAGAGCGCGGCCGTCATCGGAATTCTGCTTCTGGTCATCGCGCCCGGCGCCAGAATGGGCCTTCTCGTTGCCACCGTCGCCTATGTGATGACCCGTTCTCTCAACTTCTACATCGGCGAGCGCGCCCGCGCGCAGCAGCAGATAGGGGTCTACACGATCCAGCAGGTATTCGGGCCGTCGGTCGGATTTGTCGCCGGCCTGGCGTTGATCGGACTATTCGGCAAATCGGCAGAATGGCCACTTGCCGGCTATGCGATGGCGCAATTGATCGCCGTGCTGATCGTTCTGCCGCGGATCCGCGGTGGATACAGCCTTTGGCCAGTCGACCGCGAGATCGTCGTGCACGCGCTGCGCTACGGCATTCCATTGATTGTCGGCGGTGCGCTCGGCTGGATCGGCCTCAATGCGTCGCGCTTCATCGTCAACCAAATGTCGGGAGTGGCCGCAGCCGGACTCTTCGCGGTGGGTTACGGCCTCGGCCAACGCGCCGCGGCGGTCGCGGCCATGCTGGTGACGGCCGCCGCGTTCCCGCTCGCGGTAAAGAGCATGGAACAGGAAGGCAGCCAGGCCGGCATGCGCCAGCTTGCCGCCAACAGCGCGCTGCTTGTCGCAATTCTGGCGCCGAGCCTCGCCGGCATATTCATGCTGAGAGCGGAGATCGTGCATCTCTTGATCGCAGCGCCGTTCCAGCAGGTGACGCTCGCCATCCTGCCACTCTCCACGCTTGCCGGCGCAATCCGAAACCTGCGCGCCCATTTCGGCGACCAGGTTTTCTCCTGCAAAACCGCACGCGCTGGATGATGGCCATTGCAGCGATCGACGCGTCGATGACCGTGGTGCTGAGCGCGCTGTTGCTGCCGCGCTGGGGACTCGCAGGAGTAGCCGGCGCAACCGTGCTGGCGGCGCTGGCCGCGGCTATCGTCAGCTTCTCGATCGGCTTTACGCGGTTTGGCCTGCGCCTTCCGGTCGGCCATCTCGTGCGCATCGCATTGGCCACGATTGCGATGGCGGCGTTGCTGCGGATCTTCCCGGAAGCCCGCACCATTGCGGTGTTGGCGGCGCATGTCGCGGCAGGCGTCGCCGCCTATTTCGGAGTGCTTGCCCTGCTCTACGCACCGACGCTGCTGCGAATACTCCGCCCACGCCCCCAACATTCGGGAGCGTGAGCGTATCAGGCACGATCGGCGCCTACGACTTCCTGGTATTCTCGAACGCGCGCGCCATCGCGAACCAGAGCGGCTTCTTCTGCATCGACGAGATCGAACGGCAGTGGCCGAGGCAGCCGCTGCGCGAGCGGATCCTTCTTCTTCGCCGCATCGGTATAGAACGAGTAGTTGTCGGCGAGCTCCCAGGCAATCACCACCTTGACCGCGGGAACGCGCAGCGCGTTGTTCAGGAATTTTTCGGCCGTCTCAGCGATCATGGCATCGCGGGCCGCGATGTCATCCGGAAACGTGTCGTCGCGCACGTCGAATTCGGTCAGATAGATCTCGACGCCACGTCCGGCGAGCGCGTGAAGGAATTCGGAGAAACGTCCGGGGTCGTGCGGGTACCGAGGCTGCAGATGGCTTTGCAATCCGACGGCGTGCAGCGGCACGCCGGCGTGCTTCAATTCGTCGACCAGTTGCAGCAAGCCGCGGCGAACCGCGAGGCCGACATCATCGTCGCGCTCGCTCTGGGCTTCGTTGAGAACCAGTTTGGTCTTGCGGTCGACCATCGCCACGCGCTCGAAGGCGCGGCGCACATACCCCGTGCCGAACGTGTCGTACCATGGGCCGAGCCTGTAACCGCCGGGCGCCTTGTGCCCGGGCCAGAACGGCTCGTTGACGACATCCCATGAATGCAGCTTGCCGACATAGCGGGCAGCCACTTCCTCGATATAGGAATCGAAGAACCTCTCGCGTTCGGCGCCGCTCATGTTCCTGATCCATTGCGGAACCCACTCGTTCCAGATCAGGCAATGGCCCCGCATCGGAATGTTGTTGCTTGCACAGAATTGCAGCAGACGGTCCGCGCTTTCAAACCGCTTTGGGCCCGGCTGCGGCGCGATGGTGCCCATCTTCATCGCAATGTCAGTCGTAATGATGCGCGTCTGCGTCTGATAGAGCTCGCGATAGGCATGATCCTTGTCGATCACCGGACCTGCAGCCGCGCCGAACACGATCCCGTTGCGAGCTGCGATGGCGCCGAGACTCTGTGCGGGCTGCGCGGCGAATACCCTGTTCTCGTACGACGCAACACTTGCGCCTGCGATGAGAGCGAGCGCATTTCGCCTCGACCACTGCTGCATAGCTGATCTCCATCATGTGAATGATTCGTCGCCACGTCTCGTTGTTCGCAATGCGACATCGCCATCGTTGCGTCGCATTAGTTCGATTTCGTGACGATGCCGGTCGAGAATATTTCGGCACGCAGTTCCCGTCGCGAGCGGCGGGCATGTCGATAGTCCAGCGTAAATGCGTCTCTCGATCAAATCATCATCAGGGGATTGACATGTCGGAACCGCCAATATCGTTGCAGCCGAGCCTCACTGTCGATGGCATCACCATCAATGTTCCGTCGCTTCCGGAGGCGGTTTCGTCGATCGTGTCGGCCGCGCAACATGGCGACAACTTCAGCGTCTGCACGCTCAATCTCGATCACGTTGTCCAGTTGCAGCAACACGCGAACTTTCGTGCCGCCTATCGCCGTGCCCGATTTGTCACAGCCGACGGGTTCCCGATCGTCGTGCTGAGCCGTCTCATGGGCACACGAATCGAGCGGACGACCGGCGCCGATCTCGTCGAACCCGTCTGTGCGGAGGCGCGCAAGAAAGGACTCCCGGTCTTTCTGTTGGGTGCGAACGATCTCACGCTGGACGTGACGGCGCGGCGTCTGTCGGAACGATTCAAGGGATTGCAGATCGCGGGTTGCCTCGCGCCGGGACCGGGGTTTGATCCCTATTCCAGCGAAGCCGATGCTGCGATCGAGCGCATTCGCACCTCGGGCGCCAGGCTCTGCTTCGTCGCACTCGGCGCGCCACGGCAGGAATTGTTCGCGGCGCGATGCCTCGACGAGCTGAATGGAACCGGCATGTTATGCATTGGGGCCGCGCTCGATTTCATCGCCGGCACGCAAAGCCGCGCACCATCCATCGCGCGCAGAACCGGCCTGGAATGGGCGTGGCGCATGCTGCGCGAGCCACGGCGGCTCGGCCCCCGCTATGTCAGATGCATGAGCGTGGTTCCGCGTCTCGTTGCGCGAACTATTCCGCAAATTGTTCAGGCACGCATGAGGAAAGCCGCATGACTTCAACATTGACCCTGGCGCTGCGGGCGCGAAACACCAGCCGTATCAAGCCGCGCTATCAGATCTGCCTGATCCATCCGTTCGACCCGCGGGGCCAGAAGGTTGGCGGTCTCGAAACCTACATCCGCGACTTCATCACGTTTCATCCTGTTGACACCGATATCCTCTTTATCGGCGTCGACTCGACGGGCGATCTGGAGTTGGGAAAACTTCACCGGCTGACATTCCGCGGCCGCGGCTTCGACTTCCTGCCCATCCTGCATTATTCGGACCAGCAGGCGCGCGAAGCGGCCCGCACGATCCGCACCTCGCTGACCGGCCAATTCTTTATGGCGCTACTCCGTTACTTTGGCCCGATCGCAAGGCTGATCCGCGCCAGGCGATGTTCGGTCGATCTGCGGCGGGTTGAATTTTCCTGGCTGCCGGCGATCCTGCGGCTTCCATTCGTGCAGATGCTTCACGGCGAGGGCGCGCCGAAATTGCAGATGGACTCGCTGCTGCGGAAATATGCCTTCGTCCACAACACCGGCGAGCGGTTTGCGGTCGCCATGAGCGAGAAGTTTCTTTGCGTCAATCCGTTCATCACCGAGCGGCTGCAGCAGACCTATCCGCGCCGCAAGGACAAGATCGACACGCTCTGGACATGGGTCAATACGGATATCTTCAAGCCGCAACTCTGGCCGTTGAACTCGTCACCGTTCCAGATCGTGTTCGCGGGCCGGCTCGACGAGTTCAAGGATCCGCCGCTGATGTTTCGCACGATCGATCGCCTGCGGCGGCGGTTGAATGGCGATGTCAGGTTTCACTACATCGGCACCAGCGACCCTCACCGATTCGAGGAGTTTGCTGATATCGAGGACATCACCGTGCGCCACGGCTTCAAGGACGCCGCGGGAATGGCGGAGACGCTGGCGAGTGCACATGCCGGAATCCTGACGTCCGAGTTTGAAGGCATGCCGCGTTGCGTGCTCGAGACCCTGGCGGTGGGCCGTCCCGTCGTCGCCATGCACCTGCCGCAGCTCGAGCCCGTGATCCGCCCTGGCGTCAGCGGCTATCTGGTGGCGCGGGACGGCAGTCGCGACGACATGGCGGATACGCTCGTCCAGCGGTTCGTCGATATCAGGACGGCGATCGAAGCGGGCGTGATGAATCCGGTACAGATCGCCGACAGCATCAGGTCGTTCACCCCAAGTACCCAGCTCGCGCGGGTGTTCCGCTATCATCAGGAAATTCAGGATGCGCGCGGACTTGCCGCCGCGGCGCCGACCTATTGAGGGCGCCGGGTTGAACATCCTTCTGTTGACCAGCGAGTTCGCTCCCGCGATGGGAGGCATTGGGACCTACGCCCGCGAAATCGCGGCGGCCGCCAGCCGGCTCGGCGCAAAGGTCACCGTGGTGGCGCCCGACTACGCGCGGCAGACCGACGACGACGACCGGACCCTGCCCTTCGATGTCGTTCGCTACAGCGGCGGCCTCCACTCCATGCGCGACCTGCCGCGCAAGATCCTGCTGGCACGCCGCGGCGTCCGCGGTGATCGCTACGACGTGGTCCATGCTGCGGATTGGCCGTTCTTCATCCCGCTCGCGCTTTCGAGATGGCGAACGCCGGCGCGGGTATTGATGACGGTGCATGGCACCGAGATCAACGAGACGCAGACGCGGCTGAAACGCATGGCGATACGCGGCGCCGGTGTGTTCGGACCGCGGACGGAGGTCGTCGCCAACAGCCGCTTTACCGAGACGCTGTTCCGCGAGCGGTTTGCCGTCGATCCGCGCCGGATCAGCGCGATCAATCTCGGCGTATCGGAATTCTGGTTCGGCGCGCAACGGAAACGCCGGGAGGTCCGGCTGGCCTATCGGCTTTCGGAAGAGCGGCTGGTGATGATCACGGTGGCGCGGATCACGCGCCGCAAGGGACATCATCTGACCCTTGCCGCGCTGTCGCAGCTTCCGGACGAACTGCGCAACCGCATTACATGGCTCGTGATCGGACCGGACGGCGAAGCCGATTATGTCGGCGAACTGCGACGGGCAGCCGGTCAGGCGGCCTGCGACATCCGTTTCCTCGGCCCGCAGCCGAACGAGGCAATCCGCGATCTTTACGCGGCTTCGGATTTCTTCTGCCTGACGGGGCTGCCTGACACGACCGGCCGGGTGGAGGGATTTGGATTGGTCTATCTCGAGGCCGGAGCCGCCGGCCTGCCGAGCGTCGCGACCGACGTCGGCGGCGTGCCGGACGCCGTGCTCGCCGACGAGACCGGAATTCTCGTGCCGCCATCGGTGGAGAGCATATCGTCAGCGATCGCGGAGCTCGCGGCAGATCGGGGCCTGCGCGCCATTCTCGCGGCGGGTGCATCCGCCCATGCCCGCGCCCTTTCATGGGAACGCTGCGCGGCGACCACCTATGGCCTGGCCTATGCCGGCAAGCGGGCATCCGCGGGCCGCGCCATCGGAACAGTGGCATGAAGCAGATGGTCGCGACCGCTATGCTGCTGGCGCTCGCGACCGGTACGGCGCGGGCGGATAACGAGAACTGTCGCAAGAGCCGCGAGTACCTCTTGGGCACTCCCGGCGGCGACCAGGCCCTGACGCCCCAGGGCTACAATGAACTGTTCAAGGTCTGCATCGCGACATCGGCTATGCCCAACGTGAAGGACGCGTACATGCTGAGGGATGGCGGCATCGCCGTGATCCCCAAGCAGGATAGCGTTCCGGCAACGGCCGCCACGTTGGCGCAGTTCTGCGACGCTCATCCGCGCGGCGTGCTGCGCTTCATCACGGCTAAGGAAAAGCTTTCCATCCGTTCCGTAACCGACGTCGCGCGGATGTCGTCGACCTCTTCGACGCCATGCAAGAAAATCAAGGGCCTTTCGTAAGGCCCGCGCGCCGCCTGTCGAACCTCACTTTTGCCGGTTGTAGTATTCCGGCATGGCGTGCGGATCCATCGCCTGTTCGGCCCTGCGGCCGAGAAGAAGAAGCCGCTGGCGGCGTCTGCCGCGGCCCGGCCACGGCCGAAGGCGTCGAGATATCTGACCCAGAAGAAGGGCAGCACGATCAGGCGTGATGGCTTGTTGCCCGCGCCGAGCGCGCGCGCGAAATAGCGGATCGACCATGCAAGCGCCACGCCGGCGCCGCCGACCGGCCCGGCGCTGATCTCGGAGAATCGCCTGAACAGCCAGCGGTGACCGCTCTGCGTGAAGCGCGAGAAGTCGTAGGCCCGCTCATGCACCTGCTGCATGAACGGCGTCTCTGCATAGACCAGGCCTTCCAGCCGGAGCACGCGATGCAGCTCGGCAACGACGGTTGCGGGCTCCAGCACGTGTTCCAGCACCGCCTGCACCCAGACGCCATCGAACACGCCGTCTTCGAACGGCAGCCTGTGGGCGTCCGCCACCAGCACGGTGTGCGGCGAGGCGTAGACATCGGTACCGACGAGTTCGATGGAATCATCCCGGTAGAGTTCCTCCGCGCCCGAACCGATCGTGCCGCCGCCGACCACGAGCACAACCGGCCGTCTCGACTCGCGCTTCAACAGATCGATGAACTTCATGCTGTTGGAGACAGCAACGGGATTGCCCCCGAAGGTAAAGCGATGCAGCCGCGACCCCATGGAACGGCGGCTGACATCCCGCGGCAGCACCGAGCCGTTCGCGGCATCGTACATTCGGCGCTCAAAAATGCTTGCCGCAAAATCGATCAGCACCGGCTGCGCGCCGATCATGGGAAACCCGGACCTGCTATAATCGCAGGCACGGTTCGAGCAGGACGGCTGTGACCACACGTTCCGCAGCGCCGACGAACAGCGAGGGCAGCGAAGACGCTTTTTCCAGTGTGCGGGTTCCGTATTCGCTACCGGGCGATCGACGGCGGAAAGCTGCAAAGAAAGGCCTCGTATGTCATTTCTTCCGCCCTGCCCGCACCTGGTTCGCGATCGATGCTATTTCGAATGCACTGGCAGCGCAACAATGCGGGACCGGGAACAATTCGGATGGTTGCAATGTGGATGTCGCAGGCAGCTGCAGCCAGACGCCACCGTGAGGGCATGCGGGAACGCAACGCACGAACCCGCCCTGTTGTTTCGCACAAAATTTTCAGATGGTAGACATGGGTCAGCATTCCCGTGGTCTTGCGTTCGGCTGGCGGCACCTTCCGAAGCTTCTCGATCGGGCGGTACGGAAAGCTGATCCGGCGGTCAGCCATCGGATACGCAATCTCGAGCAGGCGCTCGGCGTCGCGCTGTTCGTGCGCACGCACCGCGCCATCGCAGCGACCGCGGAAGGGAAAATCCTCGCCGCCGCGACCGGCCGGGCCTTTGCCGGACTGGCGCGGGTCGGATCGTCCGCACCCGGCAGGGCGGCACGCCAAAGGCTTCGGCTCAAGGTGCTGCCGATGTTCGCTTCCGCCTGGCTCATTCCGCGCCTGGCCGGCTTCATGACGCGGCATCCGGACATCGACCTTGCGATTGAAAGCTCCAGCCGCAACGTCGATTTCGAACTGGAGGCTTTCGACGCCGGGATCAGCGTCGGAGACGGCACGTTCGAAGGGATGACGGCGCACCATCTCGCGGCGATCAGGACTACACCGATCGCGGCGCCGGCGCTGGTGCGCCGACTGAACCTGCGTGAACCCCGCGACCTCAGGCGCGCCGCGCTGATTCACGTCACGGCTTTCCCGGCTGCGTGGTCATTATGGCTGGAGCATGCCGGCGTCGCCAAACTGAAGCCGGCACGGACGATCTCGGTCGACAGCTTTGTCGCTGCGATGCAGGCTGCCGAGCAAGGCGCCGGTGTCGCGCTCGGACTGGAGCCGTTCATCACCGAGCGGGAACGTCAGGGCATGATCTGCCGGCCGCTTTCGCTGGCGTATCCGACCGGAGTTACTGGTTCGTCCATCCGCCGGGTGCGCAGCGCAACCGCGCGCTTCAGGTGTTCAAACGCTGGCTGCTCGCCGAACTTCCCACGCCTGGCGGCAAAGCGCGGTTCTTCGGTTGATGGCCTTGGCGACATTCGTTGACGGCTGAGATCCTAGGTGGCGTCGACCATCTCACGACGGCATCAATTTATTGATTCTTTTCATGTTTCCCAGATCCACTGCCCACGGTAGCGGCAAGCCCGGCAATTCAGTTGCGATGGGTAAGCTCACTACGCGATCGGCCCGGTCGACGAGAGCGCTGGCTGCGCCTGGCGCGAGGATGATTCGCTGGATTGCACGTGAAACTATTTTTCGCGGGCGACGTTCATTCTGGTCCAGGGAGAATACTCAATGTGCGACTATAGTCTTCACACTGTCAGATCGCGGGCGGCCAGGCTGGGCGACCGGCTGATTTCAGCCAAATTTCCCGGGACAGAAACGCGTGGCTTCGCTGCGGTGGGCGAGCCGGGAGTGGCAGTCTGTGTTCTCCCAGGCACCGAACTCGTCTTCGAGCGCGAGATCGAAACCGTCCACGCCTTCGCTCGGTTTCTGCCGAACTTCGGGTTTGGCATGCAGGGCGGACAACTTGCCCGGTTTCGACGCGTCAACAGCCGCCAAACGCATGCGCATCATGACGCACTGGAGCTTGGCAACGGCAGGGTTGTTCTCGTGACGAGGCTGAGAGAGGGGCAGCGGGCAACTATCCTGCAGCTACCGGCGAACTCGCAGTTCGGTAAAGCGGATAAGAGCAGCAGCTCTTCCAAACCACCACCGCGCACCTATCCAAAGGAATTGGTGACCAGGCCCTGATTGGCCCATGAGTGGGGAACTAGACGTTCGCGTTCACGCGTGCAGCAGTTCCAATCCAAATACCCTGCGAACGCGAAACATTGTACCCTGCGGCGGTTGGGCAAAGCGGGCGCTGGTCCATACGGTTCCCTTTGTACCCGAGGTTCCCTGCGGCAGAGCTTCGCGGGGCAGCGTCCGAATGTAAGCCGCACATCGGATTTAGGCACGGCAAATGAATCAGAATATTGAAGCGCCATTTCAGAAGCTGCCCACGACAGCCGAGGGTTACGCAACGCTGCAAAACGAACTGAAGCGCCGCATCCAGCTCGATCGCCCGCGCGTCGCCGAACGCATCAAGGACGCCATGGCGGATGACCCCAACCTGCTCGAGAATGCGGAGTATCAAGCCGCCAAGTCCGAGCAGGAGGTCAATGAGAACCGTATCGCGGAACTTCAGAACAAGCTCGCGCGTGCCGAAGTGATCGACGTATCGAAGCTCTCCGGCGACACGATCAAATTCGGGGCCATCGTGACCGTGATCGACGAGGACACCAAAGAAAAGCAGGTATGGCAGATCGTCGGCGAGCCTGAGGCGGATGCAAAGATGCGCAAGATTTCGATCTTTTCGCCGCTTGCCCGCGCGCTCATCGGCAAAACCAAAAACGCGACCGTTCAAGTCATGACACCCGGCGGCGTCCGGGCCTACAAGGTCGGCAAGGTGGAATGGCGCTAACCCTCGGCGCCATTCCGGCATGCGCGCGCGCCTCCAGGCCGTCGATAATCGGGGTCACCGCTGGTACGTGCCAACGAGTTCGGTTTGGCCAAGCATGTGCTTTTCGGCGGCCTTCCAAAGGTCGGCTACCGGCATGCTTGGCGCGCGAGAAAGCTGTTCGACATCCAGAGCCGCGAGCTTGAAGTGATAGTGATGGGTTCCGTGTCCCTTTGGCGGGGCAGGTCCGCCGTAGCGCGACTCACCGAAGTCGTTCACGCCTTTGCCAAGCTTTTCGGTTTTTGGGCCATGACCGATTCCCTCCGGCAGCAATGTCCGCTCGCCCATGATGTTGTAGAGGCCCCAATGCCGGAACGTGCCGGATGGCGCATCGGGATCCTCGACAATCAAGGCGAAGCTCTTGGTGCCTGCGGGCGGGTCCGACCATTCGAGCGGCGGCGAGAGGTTTTCGCCGTCGGCTGTGAACTTCGGCGGGATCGGCCCGCCATCGCCGAATGCGGGGCTTTTCAGGCTAAACGTCATCTCCAGATTCTCCTAGACCGGTTGGAATGAACAAGCTTGCCGCTTGGCATGAGTTCAAAGTTGCACTGTTCTGTCGTGACATTTTGGATCGACGGATCGCTCGCGGAGGCCGGCCCGCGAAGCGGCGATACGAAGCAACGTCTAACCAGCACGTGAGTTGCGTCGATTGTGCACGCCGATCGTCCGCTCTTTTGATGGCCTGACCCGTTCCGGTTACACGCCATCCATTCAGCCGCCCGCGGGGCTGGTTCCGGGAACTCACAAACCCGCGCATAGTTGCAGCGGGAGGCGTTTTCTCAATCTGGAACTGGAGATGCTGGCGGCCGCCACAGCATGGCCTGATGACACGGGAGTTATTCCATTCAGCCGCGCCGCGCGGTGAAGGCCGTTCCGACCAATCGCGGCCGGACAGCTTGCGCCTGTTCCTGTGCGGCGACGTCATGACGGGCCGCGGGATCGATCAAGTCCTGCCTCACCCGGGCGACCCCGCGCTCCATGAGAGGCATGTGAAGTCGGCCCGGACGTACATCGAGCTTGCCGAATGCGCAAACGGCGCAATCCCGCAACCCGCTGGATATGAGTATGTCTGGGGCGATTCGCTTGCTGAACTGGAGCACGCGGCGCCCGCCGCACGGATCGTCAACCTGGAGACCGCCATCACAACCAGCAGCGATGCTGCGGCAAAGGGCATCAATTATCGGATGAACCCGCGCAACACCGAAGTACTCACCACAGCGAAGATCGACTGCTGCGTGCTGGCCAACAATCACGTTCTGGACTGGGGCGAAACGGGTCTCGAAGAAACGCTCGATGTTCTGGATGCCGCGCATGTTCTACACGCCGGTGCGGGCCGCAATTTTCACGAAGCTGCCGCACCGGGACGGATCGCACTTCTGGACGGACGGCGCATTCTGGTCTTCGCCTTCGGTTTCGAAAGCAGCGGCATTCCGCCGGCCTGGACGGCCGGATCAGGGCCGGGAGTCAATTTCGTCGCAGAAGCCAGCGAAGGCGCAGTTGGGCGCATTGCGAAGCAGGTGGAGATGTTCGCGCGCGAGGGTGACGTTTGCGTCGCTTCGATCCACTGGGGCGGCAATTGGGGCTACACCGTTCCGCCTGCTCAACGCGCCTTTGCGCACGACCTGATTGACGTCGCAGGATTTCATGTTGTTCACGGTCATTCGTCGCATCATGCCAAGGCGATCGAAGTCTACCGCGGCCGGTTGATCCTCTATGGCTGCGGCGATTTCATCACCGACTATGAAGGCATCAGCGGCTACGAGCGATTCCGGGGCGATCTTTCCATGATGTATCTCCCCGAATTTCGGAAAACCGGCGAGCTTTCGATGCTGAGGATAGTTCCGTTTCAGATGCGCAGGTTCCGGCTGAACCACGCCGCGCCCGGTGATGCCCAATGGCTTCAGCAACGACTGGAGCGAGAAAGCGCAGCCTTCGGCAGCCATGTCGTCCTCAATCCGGACAATTCGCTGTCGCTCGTCTGATAAGAAACTTAGACGGCGGCAATATTGCGAATCCCATCCGCGATCGGCTGGCTTGCGGGCAGGATCGTGACTTTCTCCGCAGCCAGGCGGGGGCGAGACGGAAGGGCGGTATGGTGTCCGTGATAATGATCCGGTCCACCATGCTGCTCGCAACGAGCTCCTGCGCGCCTTCAAGAAACAAGCCATGCGTCGCCGCGAGGATAACATAGGCGGCACCGCCGCTGCGGCAAGCCTTCACGGCGCGCATCATGGTGGAGCCGGTAGCGATCATATCGTCGAAGATGACCACCGTTCGTTCACGGACGCCGCCCGGGATTTCCTCGTCGCCGACAATGTGATCCAGTCGCCGTTTGCCCAGCGCGCCCAATTCGAGGTCTTCATTCATGGTTGTGCTGAGGGCATCACGGAAGCGCTCGGCGCGTTTCACTCCGCCAATATCGGGCGAAATGACCTCGATGTCCTGGTCGGCAAGCGCTTTGCCGAAATGCGCGGCGAACACCGGGCCACATTCGACGTTCACTGCCGGTATCCGAAACGCATTCTCGAAAGCGGCGACATCGTGCACGTCCACCGCCACGATCGCATCGACGCCGGCGGCTTCGAGCAGTTGTGCAACATACCGCAGCGACAGCGGGTCGCCGGGCTTTGCGCGCCGGTCCTGCCGCGCGTAACAAAGATAGGGCGCGATCAAGATCACGCGCGCCGCGCCCGAATCCTTCAGGGCGCCCACGAAAATCAGCACATCGCATAGCTTGTCGTGCACGCTGCGCGACGGCCCGTCATATAGCGACTGGACGACGAACGCATCCCGGCCGCGGATGTCCGCCAGCGGCCCCAGCTTGCATTCGCCATCAACGAAGCGCTTCTCTTCATGCTCGGCCAGGCCAGCGCCCAGGCAGCGGGCGATGCCTTCGCCTTCGGCACGGCTGGCCTCGAGGGCGAAGATGACCGGGCTCTCCATCACAGCCCCGCAGCGATGCGAATGCCCAGGGCCAGAAGAACGCAGCCCACAAGGCCGGCTATGAAAACCACACGCATCCACGGCTTGCGCAGGATGATCTCGCCCTGCCGCGCCTTCTCGCCGGGATAGGCTCGGAGACCACCCGAATGTCGACGTGTCGAATCTCGCTTTTCAGACATTTGCGCACCGCCTCGGCAAGGTATTCCGCAACGGATGCCGGCGGACAAGTTCCTGGTTGGAACGCCGCCCCGTGTCATCGTGTTGCCGATACAGTCAAGGGAATAACCATCGATGTGACGATCTGATCCTTTGATGAGGCAAACCTTGGTTGGACGGAAGGTCGCGATCGAACCTGGCTGCACCGCAAGCGGGCCGTCCGGATCTTGCGGGCGATCGGCTGCTCCGGGTCAAGGCATCCACGCTGCTGATCGTGGGCGGCGCGGACACCGAGCTACTGGCGCTTAGCCGCCGCGTGCTGGAAAGCAGCTCAGCGTCGTGCCGGGCGCGACGCACCTTTTCGAGGAACCCGGGACGCTGGACCGGAGTCTCGAAACCGAACTCGCGAAGATCGAGCGGCGAAGGCGGGGATCCTCAGCCCTTCGTCCTTCACGACGGCCCACCCTCGACTCACCTTCGTGTGCCCGCCGCAACTTCACTTCGTCAACCGATGGGAATAGCCACAAATCGGGTTGCTTCGCTTGACTTTACCCGCGCCAATGCAATGCGTTTGCCCTTGCTTTGAACATCGGTCAGCGCCTTGTAGAAGTCGACGGGTGTCTTCACGGCGTCGCCGCCTACGTCGAGAATAATATCCCCGGTTGAAAGTCCGCTTTCAGCCGCCACACCCCCAGGATCAAGATCGGCGACAACGACACCTCGGACACCGTGTCCAAGGTTTTCCGCAGGCATCAGAGTCAGTCCGATGTTTGGCTTATCTCCATCTGCCGCTGGTGATTTTTGCTTTTCGGTACTTAGGGGGCCCTCATTGCGAGGAACCGGAAGCTCGCCCAGCGTTACGTTGATATTTTTCTTCTCGTTCTGACGGATCAGGCCAAGCTCGATCGATTTGCCGGGCAGCATATCGCTGACCTTTTTGATCAACTCGCGATCATCGCTGGCCGGCTGGCCCGCAATAGACGTAATGACGTCGCCCGGCGCGATGCCGGCTTTCGCAGCCGGGCTGTCAGGTTGAATCTCGGCGACCAGGACGCCGTATACCGGTTTGTTGAGACCGAGACCCTCGACGATTTCGGAGTTCAAAGGCTGAACCTCGACGCCGATCCAGCCGCGGGAGACGGTACCCTTGTCTTTAAGTCTGGCCGCGATCGTCTTTACGGTTTCCGCTGGAATGGCAAAGCCGACACCGACCGAGCCGCCTGTCGGCGAAACGATTGCACTGTTGATGCCAATGACTTTGCCACTGGCATCAAAGGTCGGTCCACCGGAATTGCCCTGATTGACCGGCGCATCGATCTGGATGAAGTTGTTGTAGGGACTAATGATGTCTCGCGCGCGGGCCGAGACAATTCCAGCCGTCACCGTTCCGCCGAGTCCAAAGGGGTTGCCGACGGCAAGAACCCACTCGCCGATCCGGGGCGCCTTGTCGCCGAGCCGGGCAACCGGGAATTCGTTTCCGCCCTCAACTTTGAGCAGCGCGAGATCTGTTTTCGGGTCGGCGCCCACCAACCTCGCAGCGTAAGTCCTGCCGTCATCGGTGGTAACCTCAATTTTTTCACTGCGCTTGACGAGGTGGCTGGTCGTCACGGCGTATCCGTCCGATGATATGAAGAAACCTGACCCCTGAGTGGTGGCGATACGCGACGCGCTTGGGCCGCCCATCGGCACATCGGAACGATTCGAGGGTCCACCACGGCCAGAAGGCCGTTCGTCCTCGTCCGCATCTTGCTCTACCTTCGCGCGCACGCCCACGACAGTCGGCTTGACGCGGTCCACGAGATCTTCAAACCCCACCGGCAGGGCGGCAGATTGAAAGCCAACCGAGGGGTTGTACCAGGAGTGCAGTTCTCTCCACGTCGAGACGCCCGATCCGGCCAGCCACGCGGCCGCTCCGATTCCGAGAATTCCGATCGCAAGGATAGAGGCAGCGAGAGTGACGCGGCGCATCTTGTTGGCGGTACGCGTTTCGGTCATGAGGCGTCTCCTGGAAATCGCCTATTCTGGAACCGCCTCGCGGGCGCCCCAGCATCCGATGAGCATTGAATTTCAAGTGGTCAGCCGTCGGTCTCAGCCGCCGCTGGCGCACGCCATGCGGCCCTGCGACGAACCGGCATGCAGCCCCATCGGCCGATGCCATTTCGCCCTCCCGGGCCAAATCAAAGCCCGGACAAAGGTTCCTGAACGAGGCACAAACATCGCGGATCGGCGCGTTCGCGGAACGGGTGGGAATGCGCCAAGCGCTTCGGTCCTACCTTCACGAATTTGTGAGCCTGGGTCAGCGGAGGATTTATCCGCGTCGTCGTCTTAACTTCGGAATTCGGGCGCGGCGAGCGACGATCCGCAAAGGGGGCGAAGGCGAGTGCACGACGGGGGCAAGCGACGACGGTTCGAGGTGCTGGCAAGACCAGAGCTCGATGCGTTGTTTCGTACAGCTCGGCGGATGACGGGCGATGCGGTGTTGGCTCAGGATCTTGTCCAGGATACCTGCCTCAAGGCCTATAAGGCGTTTTCGCCGGACGATGAACCTCGACAGATCCGCCCCTGGCTTTTCCGCATCCTCATCAACGGCGCAGTTGATCATGCCCGCCACCGCAAGCGGGAGGCTTTCGGAACGCGCAACGCCGAATTGATTACGGCAGCTCAGGTCGATCTTGAAGTTCATTCCCGTCCGGACCGCGCCCTTGCAAGCCGCGAGACGGGACGCGCCATCGAGGCGGCGCTTGCAGCATTACCGATCGATCTGCGCGCCGTTGCCGTCCTCGTCCTTGTCGAAGAGGCGTCCTACGCCGACACGGCGGCAGCTCTCTCGATCACCGACGATCTCGTGCGTTCGCGATTGTCTCGCGCCCGCGACCTGCTGCGGCAACGCCTCGCCGAGCATAACGACCCGGTCGCGGCGCAGGCAGCCCAGCATCTCAAGCG
This sequence comes from Bradyrhizobium sp. RDT10, assembly GCA_044772375.2. Taxonomy (GTDB): domain Bacteria; phylum Pseudomonadota; class Alphaproteobacteria; order Rhizobiales; family Xanthobacteraceae; genus Bradyrhizobium. Next base: position 137,961 of record CP187939.1, on the reverse strand, counting down.
AGGTCTTGAATGACGATGCACCCAACAGACACGACTGCTTGCGACAAACTCCGCATGGTCATCGGCGCCTTTGTCGATGGAGAGGCGGATGAGGTGGAAGCCAACGACGTTCGCACGCATCTGCGCACCTGCGCTTCTTGCCGCGCATTGGCGCATGATCTCTCGACCATCAATCAGTCCTTGCGCGCGCTCTCCGAGGAGCGCGCGCCAGAGCATCTGTGGTCGGGTATCGCAGCACGGCTGGAGCAGGCCGATGCGACGGAACCCGCACGACGGGTACGACCGGGTTGGCGCATCGCCGCGATTGCTTGTGCCATCCTGATCGCGACATTTGCGATCGTCGTGACGATGCTGCCGAGCCGCGATGTTGTGCAAGCGTCTGTCGAGGATTTCGTCACCTATCGCGCCAAGGGCTGGACCGTCGATCTTGCCGCCCGGGACGGCCGGACGGTGACAGAGTGGGCGCAGGCGCGCGTGCCCTTCGCTGTGCCGCCGGTCAGGGACCGGATTGGCGTTTTCGAAGTCGGCGGCGTGCGGCTCTGCTGGCTGCTGGAGCGGCGCCTGGTTGGCGTTACTTACGCGACAGGCGATGATCGCGCAGTGCTTTATGTCATGGAAGCCGGGAGACTATCGCTGCCGCCACCGGACCGGGTGATCGGCGGCAATCGCCATGTGGCGGTGGCGCAGTACAAGGGTCATGGCGTGGCTGTTTGGACTGAAAACGATCTCGTGTTCGTTCTGGTCGCCGCTGAGCCTGTGTTCGATCGCATACTGGAGTTGGCCGCTCAATCCCTGCCCAAGCACGTTCGAATTGCCGCTCGGCATCCAGGCTGAACCAACTCTTTCCTCTCGTCGCATCGACCTTCAACCCAAGGACAGGAGTTTTCCGGAATGTTCACCTTCGCCAATCCACAATCATCGAGCGCTCAGGCGCAGATCGCGCTCGCGCTCCGCGTGGGCCTCGGTCTCGTCTTTATTGCTGGCGGGATCGCCAAGCTGGAGCGCCTGCTTACGCCCATGAAAGCCAAAGGGATCGTCGACCAGTATGTCGGGCCGCTCGGCTACATCAACCAGACCTTTCTCGATTGGCTGTTCGCGAGTCCTCTCGGAATGGTACTCACGCCGTGGAACTTCCTCACCGTGCTGTCGGCCTTCGAGCTGATCTCGGGTGTTATGCTGGTGGTCGGCCTGATGGTGCGGCCGCTCAGTGCAGTGTGGGCATTGCTGCTGTGGAGTTTCGTGGTCTCGTTACCGGTCGTGACAACGCCGGGTGTGACTCTAACGGCGAAAACCTATCAATCGCCAGCCGAGTTCATCCAGATTCGCGATATAGCGCTCTCCGGCTTCTTCTTCGTTCTGTACAATCTTGGTTCCGGCGCTCGCAGCATGGACGCGCGCCGCTACCTCGTACCTGAGACGCTTGGCCGTGACTGGGAGCCCATGGGCCTGTTGCTACGCGTATCGCTCGGTGCCGTATTTCTCGTGGGCGGCCTTTTTGCAGGTTACGACAATATCATCACCTTCGGCGCACCGGGCTGGCTGCTGGCCATCATCGGCCTCGGCCTCATTGCGGGTGTCGGCGAGCGGTGGTTCGCAACGGCGGCTTGCGCCGTATTGCTGTGGTTCATGGTGACGAAACTCCTTGCTGCAACCGGCGTCATCGCGTTCTTCAACGGGGTGAAGCGCGAGTTTGCACTCCTAGCTGCGGCTGGAGCCATCGCCGCCTTCGGCGGCGGCAGCCTCTTCACGCTCGGCAAGATACAGGCTGCAGTCGCCGGATGGCGGGAGACATATTTTGGACGTCGAGCCGAACCTGCTCGGTCAGGTCACCAGCCTACGGCATGATCCCGGCCAAGATGTGCGGCGTCACCGATGCTGCACGTCTTCTATGTGACGAAACGGTCGCCAAACTTCGATAATACCCTAGGAGACCCAGGCGTTGGCAAAGGCGTTATTTGTCGAAAGTTACCCGCTCGGCGATTTTGGCGAATATTTCGTCCAGCTCTGCGCCGACCGATTTAAGAGCATCTCCGCCTTCATCGGCATATGGCGCAAACACGGTGCTGGGCTTCTTGTAGGAAAGCGTCGCCGTACCGTCCTGATTTTCTGTGACGTAGATGCGAATGGGAGCCTCTATGCCGGCGGCTACGCTCGAGCCCAGCATCCGTCGCGCGAAGTCGTTTCGGAAAACGCCGAATACCTTGTTGCCCGGAATCGTAATGCCCGCCGCCTTCGCACCCTCGGACGCGCTCGCCGACGTTACGATTCCCATTTTTTCGGATTTTACGGTTGCCTCAAGCCGCTCGACCAACGCCTGGAAAGATTGCCGTGTGTCGACGACGACCCACCCTGCCCGCGCCTTCACGGTGCCTGCGGAAGCTGCCGAAAGGCCAATGAGAAGTACTGCAATTGAAAGCGCCAGTCGTGCCATGGTCTGTCCTTTCACTTTATGTGACAAAGTCTGCCAGGTTCTTCAGCCCGTTTCTTCAGCCCGTCTGGCCGTGGTCGGATGGATTTCAGAGACGAGTGGTGAGAGTTGTCAGCCAATCGGGCATGGCATTCGTAAGCGATGTTTCGACGATCTTGTCGAGGCCGGTGAGCACGAATGCGCCGACGAACGCGAATGCCGCGCCCATAACAGGCTTGGCGATGCGCGACGTCCTCGCCAACAGATCTCGCCGGGCGAAGATTGCTTGCCGGGAACCATAGGCGAGCGCCAGGATGGGCGTCGCCGCTCCTAGCCCGAAGACCGCCATCACGGCGGCCGCCTTGATCACCGTGTCGCCTTGAGCTGCAAGTCCGATCGCGGCTCCAAGAGTTGGACCGGAACACGGCGACCAGATTGCGCCCAGCAAACCACCGAGCACAAATTGCCCCGCAAGGCCGGATGGCTGAATGCGATCGAGCAATGTCTGGCCGCCGGTTGCGACGGGAGCCGCGAACGCCGCCAATCTCCCTGCAGAGCAGGAATCAGCAGTACAACGCCCATGGCCAGCATGAGCATCGCGATAGCGTTTCTGAGCATCGCGGGATCCAGACCGATGTTGAAACCGACCGCGGCGATCGTGGTGCCAAGCACAGCGAACGAGGTCGCAAGACCGGCAGCCAGGACAACCGGTCCCCAGGCATGCCTCTCAAGCACGCCGAAGAGCACGATCGGCAGCAATGGAAGCACGCATGGCGAGAGGGTCGATAGCGCGCCTGCGGCGTAGCTGAGCGCCAGGTTGGCGATCTCGGGCACCCTCACAACCCTTTCGAGACAAGGGCCCTGATGCTGGCGGGATTGGTGTCGCCGGTTGACCTGCCAACCTCGGTGGCGCCCTTGAAGACGATGAGAGTACTCTGGCTTTGGACCCGAAGGCGCTTCAGGACATCCTTCGCGCTATCGAAATCTACTTGATACACGACGAGATCTCGGCGTCGATTTTTCGATTTCCTGAACGATTGGCCGTTGCACCTTGCACGTCGGACACCAGGGCGCAGTCACGTCGATGAGAATGGGCTTTCCAGCCGCCTGCGCTTGCTGGAACGCACTCAAATCGAACGGTTGCCCGGCCTGGGCTACCAGCGACGTCCCGACAAGGAATGCGAGTGCGGTCAGCGTCTTTAAGGATTTCAACAACATGTCCGATCTATCTCCGAGAAGCCAGGATGGCCAGCCTTGGAGTTTCGCTGCGGAGCCGGAGGAAGTTACGCGCGCACTGCAAAATTTGGGGCGGCCGATGTCCGCGTCCGGTCCATGGGGAACCCTAGCCCAACCGCAATCTTCGTCGGCTTTGGCTGTATCGGCAGTGAAACGAAATGTCGACGACGCGATGCCGCGGGCTCCCTACTATTGTGAGCGAATGGTCGCGCGGTAATTTGAACCGACCAGCGAAGTCATTGATGTTGTTCAGGGCCGATTCCAACACCAAAAAATCCCAGCAATCCTTTGAGATTGCTGGGATCTTTATCAACTTGGTTGCGGGGATAGGATTTGAACCTATGACCTTCAGGTTATGAGCCTGACGAGCTACCGGGCTGCTCCACCCCGCGTTAAACCGTTGCACTGCCTTCGAAAACCGGACCGGAAGTGAACCGGCCAGCGCGTGTTCGGCGCCGATCGATCCCGTCCGGAGGCTTCCTGAGAAGGCAACCCGGGCAAAGCCAATCGGGTGCGAGGGGTATGTATCAACGTCGCCCTGCTTTGGAAAGGGGCAAGATCCCCCTTTTGCAGATTTTATGACAGCAAAAACGAGGGGTTGGAGTGCCAAAACCGCTTCGTGGAACCGCACTTGCCAGAAACGCTGCAAAAGCGGAGTTTTGCGCCCCAAGGCGCGGCCAGGCAGGCCGCCAGAACAAAAATCCGGGGGAATGAGCGTGACGGATACATTCGACTTCGTGGTGGTGGGCGGCGGTTCGGGCGGCTGCACGGTGGCGGGGCGGCTGTCGGAGGATCCAAACATTTCGGTGGCGGTGCTGGACGCCGGCGGCAGGAACGACAATTGGGTGGTCACGACACCGTTCGCACTCGTGCTGATGGTCGCCGGCAACGTCAACAACTGGGCCTTCAACACCGTGCCGCAAAAGGGCCTCAACGGCCGCATCGGCTATCAGCCGCGCGGCAAGGGGCTCGGCGGCTCATCGGCCATCAATGCGATGGTCTATATCCGTGGCCACCGCGCTGATTACGATCAATGGGCCTCGCTCGGCAACGCCGGCTGGTCGTTCGCCGACGTGCTGCCTTACTTCAAGCGGGCCGAAGACAATTCCGATTTCGACGGCGAATATCACGGCAAGGGCGGGCCGCTCGCCGTCAACAAGTCGCGCACCGGCAATCCGGTGCAACAGATCTTCCTGCAGGCCGCACAGGAAGCGCAGTTTCGCCTGCGCGATGACTTCAATGCCGACGAGCACGAGGGTCTCGGCATCTACCAACTGACGCAGAAGAACGGCGAACGTTGCAGCGCCGCGCGCGCCTACATCCACCCGCATATGGGAAGTCGCACCAATCTGCGCGTCGAGACCCATGCCCATGCCACCCGCATCCTGTTCGAAGGCAAGCGCGCGGTCGGCGTCGAATACCGCCAGGGCAAGGAGCTCAAGCAAATTCGCGCCCGGCGTGAGGTGATCGTTTCTTCCGGCGCGTTCCAGACGCCGCAGCTCTTGATGCTCTCCGGTGTCGGCGACAGCGCGGCGCTTGGCAAGCACGGCATCGCCACCGTGCACCATCTGCCCGGCGTCGGCCAGAACCTCCAGGATCACCCGGACTTCGTGTTCGGCTACATGTCCGACAATCCCAATTTCAACGGCATTTCGCTTAAAGCGCTGCCACGGCTATTGCGGGCCGTCCGCCAGTATCGCCGTGAACGCACCGGGCCGATGACGTCCAATTTCGCCGAATGCGGCGGCTTCCTGAAAACCCGGCCCGAGCTCGACATCCCCGATATCCAGCTCCATTTCGGCATGGCGCTGGCGGACGATCACGGCCGCAAGCGCCATCGCGGCACCGGCTTTACCTGCCACGTCTGCCTGCTGCGGCCGAAGAGCCGCGGCAGCGTTTCGCTTGGAAGTGCCGATCCGGTCGCAGCGCCGGTGATCGACCCGAACTTCTTCGGCGAGGCGGATGATCTGGAAACCATGGTCGCGGGCTTCAAGACCACGCGGCGGCTGATGGAGACGCCGGCGCTGCGCGCGTTGCAGAAGAAGGAGATGTTCACGCAAGGCGTGCATAGCGATGACGACATCCGCAACCTCTTGCGCGCTCGCGTCGACACCGTCTATCACCCGGTCGGATCAGCCAAAATGGGCGTCAACGATCCGCTGGCCGTGGTCGACACGAAGCTGAAAGTGTACGGTGTCGAGAGATTGCGGGTGGTCGATGCCTCGGTCATGCCGACGCTGATCGGCGGCAACACCAACGCGCCGACCATCATGATCGGGGAAAAGGCCGCCGACATGATCAAGGCGGAGATGCGGGCGAATTGATTTTCGTTGCAGCGCCTCACTTGTCATGCGCGGGCTTGGCCCGCGCATCCATCATCTTCAAGAGAATCTAGTGTTGTGATGAATTGCCGGGTCAAGCCCGGCAATGACACCGAGGGAATACACACACGGCTTTCCGGGACCGCAATATGCGTTATCGACGGCTTATCAGCGGCACGCGACTTGGCTAGAGTAGCCGCATCGGACTACGACAAAATCACCTGACACAACGGGAGAGAAACAGTGGATCTTGGGATCAAAGGCCGCCGCGCCATCGTCTGCGCATCGAGCAAGGGCCTGGGCCGCGCCTGCGCCATGGCGCTGGCCAATGAAGGCGTGCATGTCACGCTGACTGCGCGCGGCGCCGAGGCGCTGAAGAAGACCGCCGACGAAATCCGCAAAGCCAATCCCGGCGTCACCGTCACGGAAGTCGCCGGCGACATCACCACGCCGGCCGGACGCGAGGCCGCGCTGAAGGCATGCCCCGATCCGGATATCCTGATCAACAATGCCGGCGGCCCGCCGCCCGGCGATTTCCGCAACTGGACCCGCGACGACTGGATCAAGGCGATCGACGCCAACATGCTGACGCCGATCGAACTGATCAAGGCGACGGTGGACGGCATGATGGCGCGGAAATTCGGCCGCATCGTCAACATCACCTCCGCCGCAGTGAAGGCGCCGATCGATATCCTCGGCCTTTCCAACGGCGCGCGTGCCGGCCTCACCGGCTTCGTCGCCGGGCTGTCGCGCAAGACCGTGATCAGCAACGTCACCATCAATGCGCTGCTGCCGGGACCGTTCGACACCGACCGCCTGCGCGGCGTGGGGAAAGCGGAAGCCGAGAAGCGCGGCATCACGCCGGACCAGGTGTTTGCCGAGCGCGCCAGGCAAAATCCGGCCGGACGGTTCGGGGAGCCCGACGAGTTCGGCTATGCCTGTGCGTTCCTGTGCGGTGCCAAGGCCGGCTTCATCACCGGCCAGAACATCCTGCTCGACGGCGGCGCTTTCCCGGGCACGCTGTGAAGGCGGTCTGGTACGAGCGAACGGGGCGTGCGTTAGAGGTGCTGACCTATGGCGAGATGCCAACGCCGGTAGCCGGCCCGGGTGAAGTCCGGGTGCGGCTGGAGGCGTCCGGCGTCAACCCCGCCGATGTCGGCCGCCGCGGCGGCGGCTACCGGCCGATGGAATATCCACGCGTCATTCCAAATAGCGACGGTGCAGGGATCATCGACCAGGTCGGCGACGGCGTCACGCGGCTCAAGGCCGGCCAGCGCGTCTGGCTATTCAACGGCCAGCGCAACGGCCGCGCCTTCGGCACGGCGGCTGAATATATTGCGCTCGCCGAACATCTGGTGACGCCGCTGCCCGATAGTCTGTCGTTTGCAGAAGGCGCCACCCTCGGCATCCCCGGCATGACGGCGTGGACCTGCCTTTTCTGCGACGGCCCGATCGTGGGACAGACGGTGCTGGTCACCGGCGGCGCGGGCGCTGTCGGTCACTATGCCGTGCAGCTCGCCAAATGGGGCGGCGCCAAGGTGATCGCGACCGTGAGTTCGGCGGCCAAGGCCGAACAGGCGGGGCTTGCAGGCGCCGACCTCGTTATCAATTACAAGACGGAGGATGTCGTCGTCAAAGCGATGGCCTTCACCGGGCAGCGCGGCGTCGACCGCGTCATCGATGTCGATTTCGGCGGCAATATCGACACCACGCTGAAACTGATGGGCATGAATTCGACGATCGCGGTCTACGCCAGCAATGGCAACCGCACGCCTGTGGTGCCGATGCGCGAATTGATGGAAAAATGCATCGCGCTTCGCGCGCTGGTGCTGTTCGCGCTGCCGCAGCCGCTATTGGCGGCAGCACAGGCGGACATTTCAAAGTGGCTGACGGCAGGTCCGCGCATCCATAACGTCGCGGCGCAGTTTGCGCTCTCGGATACCGCGCAGGCGCATCTTGCGGTGGAGAAAGGCGACAAGCTCGGCACCGTTATCGTCGATTGCGCTCGTCTTCTTCCCGCCGGCTGACACTGGAGGAATCCGCCGTGGCTCGCTCCTCGCCCCAAGTCAGGCCGAACTCGTCGAGGCCTTGCGCCAGCAAATCGCCGAGCATCGGCTCGCCCAGGAGATAACGCGCGGTGTGACGTTCGCGCTGGCCGGCGGCTTCCTTACGCAAATCCTCCCATTCATCAATGGAGGCGTCGCCACGGCCGAGCCGCATCAGGGCGACCAGATCGACCTTCTCCTCTTCGGAGAGCGCGTTGATGAAGCCGGTGATCTCGCGGAACACCGGATCCTGCCCATTGTCCTGCAGCACATCGATCATGTCGTCATCGGCGGCGTTCGATCCAGAATCAGGATCGGACGTGGCCTCCTTCACGTCGAATTGCCGGGCCTTCTCAATCAAAAAACCGACTTTTTCCGTCGAAATCCCGAGTTCCGGCATCGCCGCGCTCCTGGTCTGACGTCCCGATAACGTTCCATCGGGCCATCCGATCCATTGCGCCAGCTAGCGGAAACACGCATCTTCGTGGCCAACAACATCAATAAAGGAAGCGCCAATGCACTGGACCGTGGGCAAGGTCAAAATCACAGAGGTCATCGAGATGGAAACCGTCGGCAGCACGCGCTTCATCCTGCCGCTCGCGACCAATGAAGAGATCCAGAAGCTGCCCTGGCTGATCCCGCCCTTCGCGACTGAGGAAGGAAAGCTGAAAATGTCGATCCACTCGCTGCTGGTGGAAACGCCGTCGCGCCGCATCATCGTCGACACCGGATTGGGCAACGACAAGCAGGGCCGCAATGTGCCGACCTGGAACAACCGGAAGGATCCGTTCCTCGACAAGCTGACGGCGGCGGGCTTCTCGCCCGACAGCATCGATACCGTTCTGTGCACGCATCTGCATGTCGACCATGTCGGCTGGAACACCAAGCTCGTCGACGGCAAATGGGTGCCAACATTCGCCAACGCCCGATATGTGTTTGGCAGGACCGAGTACGAATATTGGCGCGATTACCGCGATGCGTCGGACAAGCTCGCGGTGTTCAGCGATTCCGTGAAACCGATCGCCGATGCCGGCAAGGCCGATCTTGTCGCCAGCGACGAAAGGCTTTCGGACGAAATCACGCTGATCCCGACGCCCGGCCACAGCCCCGGCCATATGAGCATCCATATCAGTTCGGACGGCGAAGAGGCCTTGCTCATGGGGGACGTCGCCCATCATCCCTGCCAGATGGCCCATCTCGACTGGTCGTCGACGGCCGATTCCGATAGCAGGCAATCAGCCGAAACCCGCCGCGAGCTGTTCTCGCGCTTTGCCGACACGCCGACGCTGGTGATCGGCGGCCATTTCAGTGCCGGTCACATCAAGCGCGACGGCGACGCCTTCCGGTTCGTGGCGCTGTAGGGAAGGCTCAGGCGAGCTTCCCGGCGACGCGTGCCCATCGTTGCGCGGTGCAACGGCACCTTTGCCCGTCTACCCTGCGCTTTCGGCAGTTGAATTTCCTGCCCCGCTGTTCCATGAAACGTCCCGAGGTATACCACCAATAAGTTTGATAACCCCGCAGGGAGTGACAAAATGAAGCTTGTTCGTTACGGCGCCAAGGGTGCGGAAAAGCCCGGCCTGATCGATAAATCCGGCCAGTTGCGCGATCTTTCGGCCCAGGTGAAGGACCTCGACGGCGAGGCCTATTCGCCCGCCTCGCTGGCCAAGCTCGCCGGCCTCGACACGTCCAAGCTTCCCGCCGTCGACGGCAAGCAGCGCCTCGGCGCGCCGGTCACCGGCATCTCGAAATTCGTCGCAATCGGCCTGAACTACAGCGACCACGCCAAGGAGACGGGATCGCCGATCCCGACCGAGCCGATCTTCTTTATCAAGGCGAACACCTCGCTGTCGGGCCCGAACGACGCCGTCGAAAAGCCGCGCGGCTCCACCAAGCTCGACTGGGAAGTCGAAATCGCCGCCATCATCGGAACCCGCGCCAAATATGTCTCGGAAGCCGACGCGCTGAACCACGTCGCCGGCTATTGCGTCTGCAACGACGTCTCCGAGCGCAATTTTCAGCAGGAGCGCGGCGGCCAGTGGACCAAGGGCAAATCGCACGACACCTTCGGCCCGCTTGGCCCGTGGCTGGTGACCAAGGACGAAATCCCTGACGTGCAGAAGCTCGGCATGTGGCTCGACGTCAACGGCCAGCGCCGCCAGACCGGATCGACCTCGACCATGATATTCTCGATGGCGAAGTGCATTTCCTATGTCTCGCAGTTCATGACGCTGTTGCCCGGCGATATCGTCACCACCGGCACCCCGCCCGGCGTCGGCCTCGGCATGAAGCCGCCGCAATACCTCAACGTCGGCGACGTCGTCACGCTCGGCATCGAAGGGCTCGGCGAGCAGCGCCAGGAAATCGTCGCGGCGTGAGCGCTGTGCGACATTCGCAATAGCTCGTCATGGCCGGGCTTGTCCCGGCCATCCACGTCTTTCTATCGACAGCAAGACGTGGATGCCCGGGACATCTAGCGCGAAGACGCGCCTCGCGCTTTAGCCCAGCCATGACGGAGGAACCACCCAAGGAAACAAGAAAATGAAACTCACCTTCTCCCCGCCTCGCCGTTCGCCCGAAAAGTCCGCATCGCCGCGATCGAGACCGGCCTGATCGACAAGATCGAATTCGTTCCCGCGACCGTCGCGCCGGGTCAGGCCAATGAGGAATATTCGAAGATCACGCCGCTGAAGAAGCTGCCGGTGCTGATCCTCGACAATGGCGATGTCATCCTCGATTCGTATGTGATCGTCGAATACCTCGACGAGCTCGCCGGTGGCGGCAAGCTGATTCCCGCCTCCGGCCCCGAGCGATGGAAAGTGAAGAGCGACCATTCGCTGCTGCAGGGCATGCTAGATGCCATGCTGCTGTGCCGCTACGAGGGCATGGTGCGGCCGGAGCCGCTGCGGTGGAAGGCATGGTCGGACGATCACTGGAGCCGCGCGTGGGCCGGCATGGCGCGATTCGAGAGCAAGCCCGACGTGCTGTCCGGGCCGTTCAACATCGTGCAGATCGGCCTTACTTGCGTGCTTGGCTATGCCGATTTCCGCTTTGCCGATTGCGGCTGGCGCAAGGCCTATCCGAAGCTCGACGCCTTCCATCAGAAGATGATGGAGCGGCCGTCGGTGAAAATCTCGGTGCCGCCGCCGGCGTAACATCAGAGCAGGAGACAGCGGAATGTGCGAGGTTGGCAATGGAATGCGCCGCCTCGGCTTTGCCGCCGTCTTCGCGCTCACGGCATCCACCGCCAGCGCGCAGCTAAATCAATTCTCGACCGACCAGCGCAATCTCGCCTGTGGAAGCCCGGCCTCCATCGGTGATGGCTGGCCCACCGCGACGCCGGAAAGCGTCGGCCTTGACAGCACACGGCTCTGCACTATCGCAGCGCGGCTGAAGGAAACCGAAGCCAACGTTCACGCCGTGGTCATCGTCCGTCACGGCAAACTCGTCTTCGAACAATACGTTGCGGGATATGACGAGCCTTGGGGCCAGAGCGGCGGACAGCACGATTTCGACGCGATGGCCAAGCACGACATGGGGCGCTCGACATGATGGCGAACTTCATCCTTCCATCCGTCCGCGACAACAAGGATCGACCATGAGCCTGAAATTCACCGTCGGCGATCTCACCATCCACCGCATCATCGAGCAGGAAACCACCTTCCTGCCGGCACTGGAAATGCTGCCGGGCCTGACGCCGGAAGTCCTGGCGGAGAACCGGGCGTGGATGCGGGATGCCGGTGCGCTCGACGACAAGGACGTGCTGATCCTGTGCTTCCAGTCCTATGTCGTGAAGACGCCGCACCACACCATCCTGATCGATAGCTGCATCGGCAACGACAAGCCGCGGCCGCAGCGGCCGAAATGGAACATGAAGACCGACGATACCTATGCGCGCGGGTTGGCCGACGCCGGGATTTCCGTCGGCGACATCGACTACGTCATGTGCACACACCTGCATGTCGATCATGTCGGCTGGAACACGCGGCTCGACAATGGCCGCTGGGTACCGACGTTTCCCAAGGCACGCTACGTGTTCGACAAGACCGAGTTCGACTACTGGACCGAGATGCACGCGAAAACGCCCGTGCCGCCGTTTGGCGACAGCGTGCTGCCGGTGGTCGAGGCGAAACAGGCCGAGATCGTCCGCAGCGACTACCGGATCGGCGATCACACCCGCATCCTGCCGACGCCGGGCCATACGCCCGGCCATGTCGCCTTCACCTTCGGCCGCGGCAAGGACGACGCGGTGTTCTCGGGCGACCTGATGCATTCGCCGCTGCAAACGCGCTATCCGGAACTGTCCGTGAAGTTCGACGTCGATCAGGCGCAGGCGGCGGCGACGCGGCGCGGCTTCCTGGAGCGCTACTGCGACACCGATACGCTGTGCTGCACCGCGCATTTCCCTCCCCGTCGGTCGGAAAGATCCGGCGCAAGGGCAACGGATTCTCCTGCGAGGCGATATGAGTTCGAACCCGTCCGCTTTCGAAACGCTGTTGGTCGAACCGGTCGACGAGCATGTGGCGATCATCAGGCTCAATCGGCCGGAGGCGTCCAACGCGCTCAACACCCAGATGGGCCGCGACCTCGTGCGCTATTTCGAGGACGCGGCGCTTGATCCGAACAGCCTGCGCTGCATTGTCCTGACCGGTGCCGGCGACAAGGCGTTCTGCGCCGGCGGCGACCTGAAGGAGCGCCGCGGCATGACGGACGAGGCATGGACGCGCCAGCACGTCATTTTCGAGCGGATGGTGCGGGCGCTGATCGACTGCCCCGTCCCGATCATCGGCGCGGTCAACGGCGCAGCCTATGGCGGTGGCTGCGAGATCGCGGGATGCTGCGATTTTCTCTACGTGGCGGAAAGCGCCCGCTTCGCGTTGACCGAGGTGACGCTCGGCATCATGCCCGGCGGTGGCGGCACACAGACCCTGCCGCGTGCCGTCGGCGAGCGCCGCGCCAAGGAGCTGATCCTGACCGGCAAACCGTTTACCGCAGCCGAAGCGCGTGAATGGGGTCTTGTGAACGAGGTGTTTCCGCTGCCGGAGTTGCTGCCGGCGGCGCTGGCGACCGCCTCGCAGATCGCCTGCAACGCGCCGATCTCCGTCCGCCAGGCAAAACTGTCGATCCATCGCGGGCTGCAACTGTCGCTGCGGGACGGCCTTGCGCTCGAGATCGAGGCCTATAACCGCATGGTCCCGACCGAGGATCGCCGCGAGGGCGTGCTGGCCTTCAACGAGAAGCGGCCGCCCAATTTCAAGGGGCGCTGAACATCCTCAATCGAACAGGCTCGGCGTGTGGTTCACGGCCGCGCCTTCAATCGCCAGCATCTTCAATTTCGTCACCACCCCGCCATTGGCGGAGAAGCCGCCGGGCTTGTTGCCGGCCGCCAGCACGCGGTGACACGGCACCACGATCGGACAGGGTTGCGGCCCAGCGCCTGGCCGACGTCGCGCGACAGCTCGACGCCACCGAGTTTTTGGCGATATCGCCATAGGTCATGGTCTTGCCCGGCGGAATGGTGCGCGCGATGTCATAGACGCCGCGGTTGAACTCGGGAACGCCGTCGAGATCGAGCACGACGTCGGCGAGGTCGTTCGGCTTGCCCTCGAGCAGTTCCTTGATCCCTTCGATCGCGGCCTGCACCTTCGCGGGCGGCTCCGCCTCGACAAGGTCGTCGTGGCGCTGCTGCAGGCGGGCGCGGGTCTTCTTCTCGTCGCCCATCGGCAGTTGCACGGAGGTGATGCCGCGCTCGCCCCAGACGATGCCGCAGCGGCCGATCGCGGTGTCGAATATCGCAAAATGGTGCCCGGTCATGGCTGGCTCCATATTCTCCTGCTCAATGCCACCCAACTTGCTCTTGAGCCCAAATCTAGGCTTGGAGATTATTGCTATCCACCCGAAACCTGAGGGAACTTGACGGCATGAACAACTTCCGCTGATCTGGGGGTCTCGCCAGCGCCCTTCGAAGGCCTTTGGCCTCATTCCCACCCTCACGAGATCCCATGCAAACCATAAACGTCAACGGCTATGACATGGTCTATCTCGATGTCGGCCAAAGCGCCGGCAATGGTCCGCCGTTGGTCTGCGTGCATGGTTCGCTATGCGATTTCCGGATCTGGTCGTCCGTGCTGGGTCCGCTGACGCGCCAGCACCGCGTGATCGCGCCGTCGTTGCGGCATTTCTTCCCCGACCACTGGAACGGCGTCGGCGAAACCTACTCCACCGCGCAACACGTCGACGACGTCATCGCCTTTATCGAGAAGCTGGATAGCAGACCGGTCGACCTGATGGGCCATTCCCGCGGCGGGAATATCTGTTTTCGCGTCGCTCAACGGCGGCCTGATCTGTTGCGCAAGCTGATCCTGGCCGAGCCCGGGGGCGAACTCGACGCCACGCTCGATCCTGACTACAAGCCCGGCCCCTCACCGCTGGCCGCTCAGATCGCGGCTTCCGCCGAGGCAATCGTCAAAGGCGACATCGACGGCGGCCTGCAGACCTTCTTGGATGCGCTGGAAGGGCCCGGCGCCTGGAAGCGCCTGCCGGCGACGCCGAAACAGCTTTTGCGCGACAACGCCACGACACTGGTCGGGCAAACCCGCGACCAGCGCCCGCTGCTCTCCAGGGCGGATGCGGAAGCGATCAGAACACCGACGCTGTTCATCGGCGGAGCCAACACCAAGGGCACGTTCCCGCGGGTGCTGCATGCGCTGGCGGCCAACGTGATGGGGTCGCGCACCGAGATAATCCCGAACGCCACGCATCCAATGTTCGAACAGGCGCCGCAGAAATATTGCGAGATCGTTTTGACTTATCTCGCGGGAGATTGATCACCATGCAGACCTTGAGCGTCAACGGATACGACATGGCCTATCTCGATGTCGGCCGAGGTGCCGACAACAGCCCGCCACTGGTTCTCGTGCATGGCACACTCGGCGACTTCCGCACCTGGAATGCCGTGCTGGGCCCGCTGTCGAAAAGGCATCGCGTGATTGCGCCAAGCCTGCGCCGCTTCTTTCCGGAGCATTGGGACGGCATCGGCAACGACTATCTGATGGCGCAGCACACAGCCGACGTCATCGGCTTCATCGAAAAGCTGAATGTGGGGCCGGTCGATTTGATTGGCCATTCCCGCGGCGGTCATATCGGCTTCCGGGTGGCGCAGGCGCGGCCGGACCTGTTGCGCAAGGCCGTTCTTGCCGAGCCGGGCGGCGATCTCGAACCCGCGCTGCAGCCGACCACCCCGCCTCCCGGTCCCGTACCGTTGGGTCCGCGCGTTCCAATTGCCGCCGAGATGGTGCAAAACGGCGACATCGACGGCGCGCTGGCCCTGTTCGTCGACGGGATCGACGGTGAAGGCGCGTGGGCGCGGTGGCCTGCGGCGCCGCGGCAGCAATTGCGCGACAACATCTACACGCTGCTCGGCCAGGTCGGCGAGAACCGCAAGCCGTTTTTGAAAAGCGAAGCGGAATCGATCAGGACGCCGACGCTGTTGATCGGCGGCGGCGACACCAAAGGCGCGCTGGCGGTGACCTGGCGCGTGCTGGCTGAACATATTCCGGGCGCAAGGACCGCTGTCATCCCGGGCACGCGCCACTGGATGTTCGAACAGGCGCCGCAGCAATTTTGCGACGTGGTGCTGGAGTTTCTCGCGGCGTAAACGCGTCGCCCCGTTTACTTCTGATCCAGCCGCCACGCACCATCCCAATCGACGGGAGGCGGGTTGGCCTGAAAGTTCTCGACACGTTGAGCCATCGCGTTGGACGGTCCGTCGCCGGGAACGGCCTCGAGCGCCGCCTGGAAGGCCCGGCGCGCATCATCCCAGCGGCGCGCCCGATATGCGACGAGGCCTTCGGCGTATCGCTCCCGCAGGACCATCTGCTTCTCGCCGAGCTCGCCCTTGCGCCCCAAGATCTCGAACACCGCTTCGGGACGGGTCTGGCCTGCGACCACCAGCCGATCGATCTCGCGCGTTTCCACCGCATCGCCGGCCGCAGTGATCGCAGGCTCCGACGCCAGCGAGTGGCTGCCGTAGATCTTGTTGGCGTTCTCGAGGCGCGACGCCAGATTCACCGCATCACCCATCACCGTGTAGCTCATCATGAATTCCGAACCGATGCTGCCGACGAGAACCTCGCCGGTCGCGATGCCGATGCGCACTTCGCAGTCGCTCGGCACGGTGCGCACGCCGAGCAGCTCAGGCAGTTCGGTGCGCAGCGCGGTACCACGATCCGCCATTTCGACCGCGGCAAGACAGGCCAGACGTGCTTGCTCACCATGCTCCGTGAAGGGAGGTCCCCAATAGGCCATGATCGCGTCGCCGATATATTTGTCGATGATGCCGCGATGGCTGCGGATCGGCCCCGACATCGTCGACAAATAATGGTTCATTACCTTGACGAGGCCCTGCGGCGTCATGCCCTCGCTCAGGCCGGTAAACCCCTTCATGTCGCAGAACAGCACCGTCATCACCCGCCGCTCGCCGTTGCTGGCAGCCAGCGATTGCGGATCGATCAGGCCTTCGACGACACGCGGGTCGACATAGCGGCCGAAGGTTTCACGCAAGCGTTCCTTGTGACGGAGTTGCTCGACCATCTTGTTGAAGGCGGCCGTAAGCTGGCCGATTTCGTCGCGCGTGGTGACGTCGATCGACCCGTCGAGCCGGCCGGCCTCGACAGCGCGGGTGCCATCCAGGAGCCGCCGGACCGGGCGGGTAATGCCGGTAGAGACGAAGAACGCGAACGTCAGTCCAAGGATGGCCGCAAGCGTCGTCACGATCGCGGAAACGATAATCGCGCGCTGCTGGTCCCGCATCGTCACGCTGGCATCGCTGCGGACCTGCCCCAGCATGTCGTGACGGATTTCCTCGATCTTCTGATTGAATTCGTCGCGGAGTGTGTCGGCCCGAACGAGGCTGGCCCGGACTTCCATCATGTTGCCGGCTTCGAGCAGCGGCCACATCCGTTTGTTCTCTTCGTCCAGATAACGGTGAAGATCGCTGGTTACGGTTTCGATCCGGTTCTCGATCCGCCCGAGCTTGGCATCGTCGGAAACGGTGGTGGGGTCATCAATGATGGCAATGATCAAGGCGCGTGCGGCTTGCGCCTCCTGGTCAATCTCCTTGCCTTTCGCCTCATAGACGGTTTGCTGATTTGCGAAGGCAGTCTCGTCCGGCGGCACCTGTATCTTGGCAGCCACCATCCGGCGAACCACCACCGCCTGCTCCAGCGTGCGGACGTTCATCCGCGCCAGATGCCCATAAGCTTCGACGTATTTTGTCGTCAGCTCATCGAGCTGATGCGCAATTTTTCGCGTCATCACCGTCGACAGCGCCGAGGTGACCACCATCAGAAAGATCAGCCCCAGGGCGATGCCAAGGATTCTGCTTGCGGATGCTCGGTCGCAGCATGGATGCATATTCTAAAGCTACGGACATGATCGGAAACGGGATGAAGGCAAACAAAGCGAAAGCCCGGCCGATCCGGCCGGGCTTGTTGTTTAGCGCGCTCCGGTGAATTAAGCACGATCCGGTGCGTTAAAATTGGTCATAGTTTTGGGGATACCCTCCCGATACCCTCCCGGCTACGGCTTCCAGACGCCAGCCGGCTGACGCACGGCGACGTTGAGCCTGTTCCAGACATTGATATTGGCAATCGCCAAAATCAGCGCCGCCAGCTCCTGTTCGTCGAAATGCTTGTCGGCCTCGCTCCAGACCTCATCCGGCACCGGATCGGGCCGGTCGTTGAGCCGGGTCAGCGCTTCCGTGAGCGCAAGGGCGGCGCGCTCGCCTTCCGTGAAATAGGGCGTATCGCGCCAGGCGGCCACCGCGAACAGGCGCTCATCGGTCTCGCCGGCCCGTTTGGCGAGTTTTGGGTGCATGTCGACGCAGACGCTGCAGCCATTGATCTGGCTGGCGCGCAGATGCACCAGTTCAAGCAGTTTTTCCGGCAGGCAGTTCTTGGTCAATTCACCCAGCGCCTGCAGCGCCTTCATGCATCGGGAACCACCATGACCGGGTGATTCATGCGTGCGTGCATCATTTTGCTCTCCGTACGGTTTATTCTGTTTTGACGTCACTTGCGCCGATTTGCTGTCACATCAGCGCGGTCTCGTTCGTCATAGCCAAGACGGAACGCGATATGGGAATGTGACCGAATGGACGAGAAAAAGTTTCTGGCTGAGCAATTCGAGGCCAATCGGGCCCGCCTGAGGGCGGTGGCCTACCGCATGCTGGGCTCGACCAGCGAGGTCGACGATGCCGTGCAGGAGACCTGGCTGCGGCTGAGCCGTTCCGATGCAAGTGCGGTCGAAAACCTCGGCGGCTGGCTGACCACGGTCATTGCCCGCGTCTGCCTCGACATGCTGCGCTCGCGGAAATCGCGGCGCGAGGAGCCGATGGGCCCGCATGTTCCGGAACCTGTCGTTGACGATGCGCATGGGCGCGATGCCGAGATGGCCGATTCCGTCGGCGCCGCGCTTCTGGTGGTGCTGGAAACCCTGGCGCCGGCCGAACGGCTTGCCTTCGTGCTGCACGACATGTTTGCCGTGCCGTTCGAGGAGATTGCGCCGATCGTCGGCCGCACGCCTTCTGCGGCGAGGCAATTGGCCAGCCGCGCCCGCCGGCGGGTGCAGGGCTCGCCGCCGCCGGACGCCGATTTCGGCCGGCAGAAGAAGATCGTCGACGCCTTCCTCAAGGCCTCGCGCGAAGGCGACTTCGAAGGGCTGCTCGCGGTGCTGGATCCCGACGTGGTGTTCCGCGCCGATGCTGGCGCCCAGCGGCTCGGCTCGCTCGCCGAAATCCGCGGCGCCACGGCCGTGGCCGAAACCTTCAAGGGACGCGCGCAGGCCGCCAAACCGGCGCTGGTCGACGGTACGCTGGCGGTCGCCGTCATTGTCGGCGGACAGTTGCGTATCGTGCTGCACCTTACCCTGAGCGGGGAGCGGATATCGGCGGTCGAGGCGGTGGCGGACGCCGAACGGCTCGGTTCGTTCGACGTCACCGTGCTCGCGTGAGCAGGGTCATCTCTTCACTGCCGAGAACACGATGGCCTGCAGCGGCATCCGGCCGGGATCGCCGAATTCGCGACGAAGCTCGTGCGCCAGCGCGTCGACGATCTGATCCGGGTCGACGCCGCCCCGCGTCCGGACCTGATCGATCAGCGGGTTACCGTGGACAGCCGCCCGCGCGAAGCTCGCGACGTCAGGGAGTTCTCGTACCTGTCTGATCACAGCAATGCCGATTTCGCCGAAGCCCGCCGTGATCAGCATCTCCTTGATCGGATCGATCTGGCAGCAGGAGAACGGCACGTTGTAAAACTGCGGCGGGTCGGTGGGAAAAAACGCCCCGCCACCTCGTGCGCGATACGGCCGAACGGATTGTAGCGATGGGAGTCCCAGGTGCTGAGCACGTAGCAGCCGCCCGGAGTGAGGACGCGATAGGCCTCGGAAAAGGATTTTGCCTTGTCGGGAAAGAACATCAGGCCGAACTGACAAACGATCGCATCGAAGCTTGCATCGGCGAAGGGAAGCGCGACCGCATCGGCGGGCTGGAAGGCGACCTGCTCACCGGGCTGAAACTTGGCGCGGGCAATATCGAGCATCGGCGGATTGAAATCGGTCGCCGTAAGTTGGGTATCGGCCGGCAACGCATCGCGTAACTTGCGCGTAACGATGCCGGTGCCGGCCGCCGTCTCCAGAACCCGCGCCGGGCGGCCAGCCGCTGCGCGTTGCGCAATGTCAGCGGCATATTCGACGAAAATGACCGGTCCGAGACCCTGATCGTAATAGTGCGGGATGCTGCCCGTGAAACTCGCGGCGTTGTTGTTATCCATGACCGTCCTCCGATCACGCCAAGTATAGCCCGCCGGGCGTGCTGCACTGTGGGTCTTCCCACAAGCTCTTGACGAAGCCAGGACCGGTCGCTAGCTTCCGAATTCGGAATTCCGTATTCCAAGATGGGCGACTGGCGATGATTCCATTGGATCCGCTCCCCAACCTGATCGACCAGGTCTATGCCCGGATCCTCGAGGCGATCACCGACCGTTCGCTGCCGCCCGGACATCGCATCCGGCAGAACGAGCTTGCGGAAAAGCTCGGCGTCTCGCGCCAGCCGGTGTCCCACGCGTTGCACTTGCTGCACCGTCAAGGGCTCGTCGCCGAAAGCGGCCGTCGCGGCTTTGAAGTCACCCGGCTCGACCCGGAGCGCATCCGCCAGCTCTACGAGGTGCGCGGCGCCATCGACGCACTGGCCGCACGGCTCGCCGCCGGACGCGCCAGATCCGATGCATCGGGACGCGCGCAACTCGACGCAGCGCTGCAGGCAGGACGGACCATCGGCAAGGACACGCCGCTGGCGCGGCTGATCGCGCTCGACGTCGATTTTCACAGCGCGATTTATCGCCTCGCGGGCAATCCCGCGATCGAGGAAATGATTGCGCCGCAATGGCCGCACATGCGCCGCTCGATGGCGACCGTGCTGGCCGAACTCGATTACCGCGAGAGTGCCTGGAGCGAACACGAGACGATCGCCGCGCAGATTTTCGCCGGCAATGCCAAGGCGGCGGAAGCTGCGGCGCAGGCGCACGCGCAGACTGCCGGACGAATGACGGAGGAGAGACTGAGGGCAACTGACGACAAGGCGGCATAACCGCCGACAATTAAAATCACAGGAGAGAACGCC
Organism: Bradyrhizobium sp. RDT10; assembly: GCA_044772375.2. Lineage (GTDB taxonomy): Bacteria > Pseudomonadota > Alphaproteobacteria > Rhizobiales > Xanthobacteraceae > Bradyrhizobium. The sequence goes on along the minus strand of CP187939.1, from coordinate 117,279 downwards.
ATGAAACTGACGCCACAGCAGATCGAATTCTTCAATCGAGAAGGCTGGCTGTTTCTGCCCGAGCTGTTCAGCCAGGAGGAAGTGGATTATCTCGCCCGGGAGGCCATCAGCATCTACGACGCCGACCGCCCGGAGGTGTGGCGCGAGAAGAGCGGCGCGCCGCGCACCGCTTTTGCCGCGCATCTCTATAACGAAGCGTTCGGCGTTCTCGGCGCCCATCCCCGCATGATCGAGCCGGTCGAGCAGATCTTTGGCGAGAAGGTTTACATGCACCAATACAAGATCAACGCCAAATCCGCCTTCACGGGCGATGTGTGGCAGTGGCACCAGGATTACGGCACCTGGAAGCGTGACGACGGCATGCCCGAGCCGCGCGCGATGAACATCGCGATCTTCCTCGATGAGGTGATGCCGATCAACGGCCCCTTGATGCTGGTGCCGAAGAGCCAGCACGCCGGCGACCTCAAGGCGTCGCATGACCTGGAAACCACCTCCTATCCGCTGTGGACGCTGGACGAGGCAACCGTCACCCGGCTGGTGAAGGAAGGCGGCATCGTCGCACCCACCGGCAAGGCCGGCGGCATGCTGATGTTCCACGGCAATCTGGTGCATGGATCAAGCGGAAACATCACCCCCTATCCGCGCAAGATCGTCTACCTGACGCTGAACGCGGTCTCGAACTACATCCGCACCCCGACGCGGCCGGAATATATCGCCCATCGCGACTTCACGCCGATCCAGACGGTGGAGGACGATGCGCTGCTGCGATTGGCGCGTGCGCATCGCCAGGCGGCGGAGTAGCATCCCTCGATCGTGCCCCGGACGCAGTGCATCATGAAAATGATGCGCTGCTGAGCCGGGGCCCACATTCGTTTTTGGCTGCGCATGGTCCCGGCTCTGCGGAGCAGCGTGAAGAACGCTGCACCGCGTCCGGGACACGCCTCAATCCGATCGGATCGCTCCATGAACCTTCATCGCCTCCTAAACGCCCGCCTTGCGGCCGGCAAGCCGGTTCGCGTCGCGCTGATCGGCGCCGGCAAATTCGGCTCGATGTTTTTGTCGCAGGTGCCGCATACGCCGGGACTCGAAGTGTCCGTCATCATCGATCTCGATCGCGACCGCGCCCGCGAGGCGTGTCGCACCGTCGGCTGGGACCAGGCGCTGATCGCGCGAACGACCTTCACCGACGACGGCATCCGCGCGATTGCCGGCGGCACAATGGACGTCGTGGTGGAAGCGACCGGCAATCCCGCCGTCGGCATCAGGCATGCCCGCGCGGCGATTGCCGCCGGCAAGCATGTCGTCATGGTCAATGTCGAGGCCGACGTGCTGGCGGGTCCGCTGCTGGCCGAGGAAGCACGCAAGGCAGGCGTGGTCTATTCGCTGGCCTATGGCGACCAACCGGCGCTGACGGCGGAGATGGTGGACTGGGCGCGTGCGACCGGTTTTCGCGTCGTCGCCGCCGGCAAGGGCACCAAGTATCTGCCGCCCTATCACGACGTGACGCCGGATGGCGTCTGGGGCCATTACGGACTGACGGCGGGCGAAGCACAATCGGCCGGCATGAACCCGCAGATGTTCAACTCGTTTCTGGACGGCACCAAATCCGCGATCGAGATGGCGGCGATTGCGAACGCTTGCGGGCTCGACGTGCCGTCGGATGGATTGCTGTTTCCGCCCTGCGGCGTCGACGATTTGCCGCATGTGATGCGGCCACGCGACAAGGGTGGCGTGCTGGAGAAGGCCGGCCTCGCGGAAGTCGTCTCGTCGCTCGAGCGCGACGGCCGACCTGTGTTCAGGGATCTGCGCTGGGGCGTCTATGTCGTGCTGGAAGCGCCGAACGATTACGCCGCCGATTGCTTCAAGCAGTATGGGCTGAAGACCGATGCTTCAGGCCGATATGCGGCGATGTACAAGCCGTATCATCTGATCGGACTCGAACTGAACATCTCCATCCTGTCGGCGGTGCTGCGCAACGAGCCGACCGGGCAGCCACATGATTTTCGCGGCGACGTCGCAGCGGTCGCCAAGCGCGATCTGCGCGCCGGCGAAATGCTCGATGGCGAAGGCGGCTACACGGTGTGGGGCAAGCTGATGCCGGCGTCCAAAAGCCTCGCCGCCGGCGCGCTGCCGATCGGATTGGCCCATCGCGTCAAGATGAAGAACGACGTCGCCCATGGCGCGGTGGTGCGCTGGAGCGATGTCGAGGTCGACGAAAACAACGACACCATCAAGACGCGCAAGGCGATGGAAGCGGCATTCTCAGCGCGACGATAATCGCGCGGCGCGTATCGGCGCCGCGCGGCAGCCGGAAGTCCACCGCCCTTCGCCTGCATGTTCAGGTCTGCGGGCGCCGTCGCGAGCGCTCGCGCGGCTGAATTGCCGCAATGCGGCATTTCCGATTGCCTGGTCGCGCATCCGCTTTTCGCCCGGGGCCCTAGCCTTTCGTCGGTGAAGCACTCAATCGCTCGGTATTCAGGCAGCTCTCGCAACTGCGGCCAAACCAGAACCCTTGATTATCAATCACCAATTCGTCATCCTGCCCGCAGGTCCATAAAGCCGGGAAATTGATTGCATTCGAAAAACCAAGAGCCTTGGTTTCAGGGCCCACATTCCTAAACAACAGTCCAGCACCGGCCATCGGCACACCAGAGAAGACGACACCAGATCGTTGTCCCTTGGTCGGTATCGGCAAAAACATAGAGGGAGAGCAAATGAAGCGTCGTGATTTCTTGAAGGTGGGCGGCGTTGGTCTCGCCGCGAGTGCGGTGGCCGCGCCTGCGATTGCGCAATCGAACCCTGAGATAAAGTGGCGACTTGCGGCAAGCTGGCCGAAGTCCCTCGATACGCTCTACGGCGGTTGCGAATACTTCACCAAGCGCGTCGCCGAAATTACTGATAACAAATTCCAGATTCAGCCGTTCGCCGCAGGCGAAATCGTACCAGCCTTGCAGGTGCTCGACGCCGTCTCGAACGGCACCGTGGAGATGGGCAATACGGCGCTCTATTACTACTGGGGCAAGAACGCGGCCTTCACCTTCGGCACCTCGTTGCCGTTCGGCCTCAACACGCGGGCGCATATCTCCTGGCTGCGGTTCGGCGGCGGCATGGATATGCTCAACGATCTCCTGAAAGAGTATAAGTGCGTGGGCGTTCCGACTGGAAGCACAGGCGCCCAAATGGGCGGCTGGTTCCGCAAGGAAATCAAATCCGTTGAGGATTTCAAGGGCCTGAAATTCCGCGTCGGCGGTTTTGCCGGCACCATCATCGCCAAGGTCGGCGGCGTGCCGCAGCAGATCGCGGCCGGCGACATCTATCCGGCGCTCGAAAAGGGCACAATCGATGCAGCCGAGTGGGTCGGACCCTACGACGACGAGAAGCTCGGCTTCGTGAAGGTCGCGAAGTTTTACTACTATCCGGGCTGGTGGGAAGGCACCGGCCAGGGTCACAACATCATGAACCTCGACAAATTCAACGCCCTGCCGAAGCAATATCAAGCCGCGATCGAGACCGCTTCCTACGATACGTTCAGCTGGGTTACCGGCAAATACGATTACGTCAATGCAGCAGCGTTGAAGCGATTGATCGCGGCGGGTGCCATCCTGAAGCCGTTTCCGCAGGAAGTGCTGGAGGCCTGCTACAATGCCGCTACCGAAATCTACAACGATCTGTCCAAGAACAATCCGCACTTCAGCAAGATGTACACGAGCCTGACGGCGTTCCGCGCCGAGTCGGTGGCGTGGATGCAGGTCGCTGAATTGAGCTTCGACAGCTTCATGATGCGGATGCGCACCCGCACCTGAGGCGCACGATCGCGAACAAAAAGAAGCCCCGGAGATTTCTCCGGGGCTTCTTCGTTGAGGGGTAGTACTCTATTTTTGACGCGTTTTCTTCACGCGAACCGGTGTCCACCCTCAGATCGCGTCCGAGGGCATGCTTCGCTTGAAAATGCTTCGGGGCTATTCCTCGCCCTCGCCGAGCGCCTCGGCGAGCTTGTCGTAATATTTCGCTACGAGATCGATGTTGCCCTTGTTCTCGATCGCCGGCGGCGGCGACTTCAGCGCCTCGTTCAGATCGGCGAGCACTTCCTTCTTGTTCTTGGCCGGCATCTTCTTGTCTGCCTGGACCTGGGCGATCTGCGACTTGAGGACGGCCTCGGCGCCGACGAACTTCTTGGTCGCAGGATCGAAGCCGCCGAGCACCAGGCTGATATTGTCGACCACCGTGTTGTATTCGTCGTAGCTGGCAAAGCCGTTCTTCTTGGCGACCGCGTCGAGCTGCGCGTCGACTTTCGGGTCCGGCTTGGCGTTGTCGGGGATCTTGTCGGTGATCGCGTCGACGTCCTTCTGCGCCGCAAGCACGCTTTCGATCTGCTTCTCGGTCAGCGCGATCTGCTTGATGGCGGGAGCCTCCGCGGCTGCCGGCGGCGGCGCGGCCTGGGCCGGCGCGGCCTGCTTCGGCGGCGCCTGCTTGGCCTGCGCCAGCACCTCGCCGCTGGAAATGGCCGACAACGCGAACGCGAGACAGGCAGCGCTCAGGGCGCAGCCGACGGGGCGAAAGATCTCACGCATGGGAAGGCTCCTTAAGGTAAGGCGCTGCTCGGGCTTCGTGGGCAAACGAGGTACGGGAACCCGAATGAATGGCCCGTGAACTTTGCCGAAAGCTGATGCCGAATCGTGGCCGAATGATCACGACACGTTCAGAGTTTGGTGATCGGCGATCGCGCCTGTCGTTCGGGCCGCCGCACGGCACGTTTACTGGCGCCAAAATGCGAAGCGC